>CAVZYH010000001.1:0-2528822 GCA_963779465.1 uncultured Acidobacteriota bacterium
GGCGATGCGTAAAGCGGTGGATTCAGCGCTGCGTTTTGGTTGCAAGGGGATTAAAGTACGCGTCGCAGGCCGGTTGAATGGCGCGGAAATCGCGCGCAAGGAATGGTATCTGCAGGGGCGTTTGCCTTTGCAGACCCTGCGCGCGGACATTGATTTTGGCACGGCGGAAGCGCACACGACGTACGGAGTAATTGGCGTGAAGTGCTGGATCTATCAGGGCGAAAAAATCCCGCAGCGCGTAAACAAAAACGCTCCGGCGGCGGCAAAAGCTTAAAGCTAGAAGATTAAGGACACGGGCAAAAATTTATGTTGATGCCGAAAAAAGTAAAGTACCGCAAGCAGCAGCGCGGGCGAAGGACCGGCAAAGCGTGGCGCGGTGGAGCGCTGGCGTTTGGCGAATACGGTTTGAAGGCTTTGGAGCCTGCCTGGATCACCGACCGGCAGATTGAAGCGGCGCGCGTGGCCATTACGCGATTTATCAAGCGCGGCGGAAAATTGTGGATCCGGATTTTCCCGGACAAACCGTACACCAAGAAGCCGGCCGAGACTCGTATGGGTAAGGGCAAAGGTCCACCGGAGAAGTGGGTGGCGGTGGTAAAGCCGGGGCGCGTGATGTTCGAAATGGCGGGCGTGGATTTGGCGTCCGCAACCGAAGCGATGAAGCTGGCTTCGCACAAACTGCCCATCCGGACGAAGTTTGTCAGCCGGGCGGAGGAACTGTAATGGCGGAACGTAACGCGGGGCGCGCGGTGAAGTACCGCGAGATGAGCAAAGCGGAACTGGAGACCCAGCAGGGCGAGCTGGCGGAGCAGATTTTCCGGCTGCGTTTTCAGCTTTCGACCGGACAGGCCGAAGGATTGAAGAAGCTGCGGGAAGCGAAGCGCGATTTCGCGCGGATCAAGACGGTGCTGCGCGAAACTGAATTGAGGAAGGCGTAATGGCAAACGAAGCAGCAGTAGGGACTACGCAAGAGAGCACGGCGGAGCGCGGAGTCCGGCAGGAACTGACCGGGATCGTGACTTCGACGAAGATGCAGAAGACGATCGTGGTGAAGGTGACGCGCGCGGTGCAGCATCCGCTCTATCACCGGGTAGTGCGCCACACCAAGAAGTACTACGCGCACGACGAGACCGGGGAAGCGAAGGTAGGCGACACGGTGCAGATCGCTTCGACGCGGCCGCTTTCGAAGCTGAAGCGCTGGCGGTTGAAGGAAGTATTGCAACGCTCGACGCGCGTGGCGTAACGCCCGCCGCAGTGGCGGCGGTGGCGCAGCGGAACGGCAGTTAACAGGGAGCAAGATCATGGTACAGATGCGAACATGGCTGACGGTGGCGGACAATTCCGGCGCGCGCCAGCTGACCTGCATTCTTCCGTTGGGCGGAGATGCGGGATTGACGGCGGGATTGGGCGACGTCGTCACGGCGGCGGTGAAAGAAGCGCAGCCGGAAAGCCAGGTAAAGAAGGGCACGGTAGTGAAGTGCGTAATTGTGCGCACGCGCAAAGAGCAGCGGCGCAAGGACGGGACGTACATCCGTTTTGACGATAACGCGGCGGTTTTGATTAATGATGCGAACGAGCCGATTGGAACGCGCGTCTTCGGGCCGGTAGCCCGCGAGTTGCGCGACAAGAAGTTCACCAAGATCATCTCGCTTGCTCCGGAAGTGTGGTAACCATGAGAAAAATACAGGAAAAGCCAGCAGCATTCAGCATCCGCCACGGAGACATGGTGAAGATCATGTCCGGGCGCTCGAAGGGGAAGACCGGGAAAGTGCTTTCGGTGAATCCCTGGAAACTGACGGTGACGGTCGAGCACGCGAACATGATGAAGAAGCACACGCGGCCGAACCCGTCGAAGAACATCAAGGGCGGCATTCTGGAGAAGGAAGGGCCAGTGCATGTGTCGAACGTGCTGCTGGTCTGCCCGGGATGCGGCAAGCACACGCGCGCGGGGCATACGACGCTGCCGGATGGAACCAAGGTGCGTTCATGCCGGCGCTGCAACACGACTTTTGAGAACTAGAGATTTTTGCGAGGTAAGGGCGAGAAATGATTACGCGTTTGCATGAAAAGTACCGCAAGGATGCAGTGCCGGCGCTATTGAAGCGCTTCGGGCTGAAGAACACGATGGCTGTGCCGCGCGTGAAGAAGGTGACGGTCAACATCGGGATGGGCGAAGCGAGCGCGAACGTGAAGCTGCTGGACACGGCCGCGGCGGAGCTGGGACAGATTACCGGGCAGAAGCCGGTGATCACGCGGGCGAAGAAGTCCATCGCGAATTTCAAGATTCGCAAGGGCATGGCCATTGGCTGCATGGTGACGCTGCGCGGCGAGCGGATGTACGAATTTCTCGACCGGCTATCGAGCATCGTGCTGCCGCGCGTACGCGATTTCAAGGGATTGCCGCCGAACTCTTTCGACGGGCGCGGCAATTACACGCTGGGGCTGAAGGACCAGCTGGTGTTTCCGGAGATTGATTACACGCGCGTGGACAAAATCAAGGGCATGAACATCACGATAACCACGACTGCCCGCAACGACGAAGAAGGGCGCGAGCTGCTAAAGCTGCTCGGCGTGCCTTTCAGAGTCCAGAGCTAGGCTGTAAGGAGAAAGAGCGAGCATGGGACGCACCGCACAATTCGCGAAGCAGTTGAAGAAGCCGAAGTTCAAGATCCGCTGGCGGAACCGCTGCAGAGTTTGCGGACGTCCGCGCGCTTTTCTGCGCAAGTTTGAGATGTGCCGCATCTGTTTCCGCGGGTTCGCGCTGAAGGGCGAAATCCCGGGCGTGACCAAGGCGAGCTGGTAGTTCTTTTCGAGAGAGATTAAGGACGAGGAAGAATGACGACTGATCCGATTGCCGATTTGCTGACCAGAATTCGCAACGCCTCGCGCGCGAAGCACTCCCGCGTGGATTTGCCCAGCTCGAAATTGAAGGTGGAGCTGGCGCGCATCCTGAAAGAGGAAGGATATCTGGCGAATTTCAAGGTTGTGGAAGAGCAGAAGCCGAAGAAGACTTTGCGCCTGTTTCTGCGTTACACGCCGGACCGTCGCAGCGTGATTACGGACCTGAAGCGCGTCTCGCGGCCGGGATCGCGGCGTTACGTGGGCAAGACGGACATCCGGCAGGTGGTGGGCGGAATGGGAATTTCGATCGTGTCCACTGCGAAGGGATTGATGACGGGCCAAGCAGCGCGCAAGGCCGGCATCGGCGGCGAAATTATGTGCGAGGTTTGGTAAGAGTCGGCGGGAATTTCGTAAACACGAGGATCGAATAGAGCCATGTCGCGAATTGGAAATAAAATTATACCGGTACCGCCCGGCGTGAAGATTCAGATCAAGGACGACGCCGTGGAAGTGCAGGGTCCCAAGGGCAAGATGCGCGTGGTGGTCCCGAAGGGAATCAGCTTCGAACAGAAAGACGGGATTCTGACGGCGAAGCGCGAGTCTGAGGACAAGCGCGCGCTGCATGGCCTGGCGCGAGCGCTTGTGGCCAATGCGGTGACTGGCGTGACGACTGGCTTCAAGAAGGATCTGGATATCGTGGGCGTCGGCTACCGCGCTGAGGTGAAGGGCAAGAACGTAGTCCTGGCGCTGGGCTATTCGCATCCAATCGAGTTTCCGATCCCTGAAGGAATCGCGATCACCATTGAGAAGCAGGTACACATGGTGGTAACCGGCGCGGACAAGAATCAGGTGGGCCAGGTGGCCGCGAATCTACGCGCGCTGCGTCCGCCAGATCCGTATAAGCAGAAGGGCGTGCGCATTACCGGCGAGCGCTTGAAGAAGAAAGCCGGCAAGGCTGGCGCGAAGTCGGCGGCGGCCTAGGCCAGGAGGAGAGCGAACGTGGCAGCACCGGTTCACAAATTATCGCGGCAAGCGCATCGCCGCCGCATTCACGTGCGGACGCGCAAGACGCTGGTGGGCACAGCAGAACGTCCACGGCTTTGCGTGCATCGCACCTCGAAGCACATACGCGCGCAGGTGGTGGACGACCAGACCAATCGCACGATTGTGTCGGCGAGTTCGCTGGACGGGGAAGTGCGCAAGTCCATCAAAGGCGGCGGCAATATTGCAGCGGCCAAAGTGGTGGGCAAGGCCATCGCGGAACGCGCGCAAGCCAAGGGCGTGGAAAAGGTGGTTTACGATCGTGGCGGGTATCAATATCACGGGCGCGTGAAGGCGCTCGCGGAAGCGGCCCGGGAGGCGGGCCTGAAGTTCTGACAATTATGTCGAAACAAGAGCTCAAAGACTCGTTAGCTGTACGGCGTCCGGTGGAAACGAATCAGGCGAACCTGAAAGATCAAGTGGTTTCGATCAACCGCTGCACCAAGGTAGTGAAGGGCGGAAAAAACCTTAGCTTCTCCGCGCTGGTGGTGGTGGGGGATCAGGGCGGCCACGCCGGCTTCGGCATGGGCAAGGCGCGCGAAGTGCCCATGGCCATCCGCAAAGCGATTGAAGCGGCCAAGAAGAATATGGTGAAGCTGAACATGAAGGGCACGACCATTCCGCACCAGGTGCTGGGACGGTTTGGCTCTGGGCAAGTGCTGCTGAAGCCCGCGCCGGAAGGAACTGGAATCATCGCTGGCGGAGCGGTGCGCGCGGTGATGGAGGTTGCGGGAATTCAGAACGTGCTGACGAAGTCGCTGGGCACGTCGAACCCGCACAACGTGATCAAGGCGACGTTTGACGCGCTGATGCATTTGAAGGATGCGGCCAAAGTGGCGGAAGGCCGCGGGAAGATTGCGGAGGAAGCGACGGCACAGTAGTTCCTTCGCGCGAATAATTATGACAACAACGAAAGAAGCGGCGGGCAAGAAGAAAGCTGGGAAACTGAAAATCAAGTGGACAGTTAGTTTTATCGGCTGCCCACGTGATATGCGCCAGACCGTACGCGGGCTGGGATTCCGGCGCATGCAACAAGTGCTGGAAGTGGAAGACACGCCATCCATCCGCGGCATGATCGCGCGCGTGCACCATCTCGTAAAGATTGAGGGCTGAGAATGGCACAGAAACCAACACTATCGAATTTGAAGCCGCCGCGCGGCTCGCGTCACCGCAAAGTGCGCGTCGGACGCGGCATGGGCTCGAAGATGGGCAAGACTTCGGGAGCGGGCAACAAGGGGCAGCAGTCCCGCCGTGGATATTCGCGGCGGCCGGGATTTGAAGGCGGACAGATGCCGCTGCACCGGCGATTGCCGAAGCGCGGATTTTCGGCGCCGGATTCGACGACCTATGCAGTGATAAACGTCGAGAGCCTGAACGTCTTCGAAGCGGGCGAAACGATTTCACCGGAAATTCTCTACGCTCTGGGCGTGCTGCGCGTGAAGCGTGAGGGGCTGAAGATTCTGGGCAGCGGTGAATTGAAAGTGGCGTTGACGGTGCAGGCGCACGCGTTCAGCAAGTCGGCGGAGGCAAAAATCACGGCCGCCGGAGGAAAGGTCGAAGTCCTGCAATGAACAAGCTGTTCCTAGCCATTCGGAATATTTTCAGCACGCCGGATTTGCGTAACCGCGTGCTGTTTACGCTAGGCATGCTGGCGGTGTATCGCCTCGGCGGGCACATTCCGACGCCGGGAATCAATACGGCGCTCTTGCAGGACATGTTCCAGAGAGGCCAGGGTTCTGTTCTGGGGTTGATTGACCTTTTCAGCGGCGGCAACCTGCGCCGGCTGACGATTTTCGCGCTGGGCATCATGCCGTACATCACGGCTTCGATTATTTTGCAGTTGATGGTGGTGGTGTGGCCTTACTTGGAGCGTTTGCAGAAGGAAGGCGAGCTGGGGCGGCGCAAGATCACGCAGTACACGCGCTACTTGACGATTATTCTGAGCTTGTTTCAGTCGTTCACGATCGCGAAAACCTTGCAGCTGCAGAACATGAACGGCGAAGCGCTGGTGTATCACCCTGGCGTGCGATTTACGCTGATGACCATGCTGACGCTGACCACGGGATCGGCGTTCATCATGTGGCTAGGCGAGCAGATCAGCGAGCGCGGCATCGGCAATGGAATGTCGTTGATTATTTTTGCGGGCATCGTCGTGGGGCTGCCAAACGCCGTGCACGACCTCTATTTGAAGACGACGAGCGGTGAATGGGGCTCGCTGGCGGGCGTGATTTTGGTGGGGCTGGTGGTTTTGATGTTGGCGGTGGTGGCGTTCATCGTGTTCGTCGAAGGCGGACAGCGGCGGATACCAGTACAGTACGCCAAGCGCGTGATGGGGCGAAAAGTGATGGGCGGGCAGATGACTTATCTGCCGCTGCGCGTGAATTCGGGCGGGGTGATTCCGCCGATTTTCGCGAGCTCGCTGCTGACTTTTCCGCAGACTTTGGCGCTGTTTTTTCAGAACAAGTCCACGGCTTTTGGCAAGTTCGCGAACATGATCAAGTGGGGCGAGCCGCTCTACACCTTGATCTACGTGACGCTGATCATATTTTTTGCGTTTTTTTACGTGGGCATTATTTTTAATCCCACGGAGCTGGCGGACAATATGCGGAAGTACGGTGGGTTCGTGCCGGGGATTCGTCCGGGGCGCAACACGTCGGAATATATAAATCGCATCTTGACGCGCCTTACTTTCGTTGGCGGCGTGTACCTGGCGGTGGTTTGCTTGCTGCCGGAGTGGATGATTTCGGGGATTCACCTGCAGCATTTGTGGCTCGTTGGGGATTGGTTTGACCGGCACATGTGGCGGTTCGTGCTGGATGGCTTGAACGTGCAATTTTATTTCGGCGGCACGTCGCTTTTGATCGTTGTGGGCGTGGCCATGGATACGGTGCAGCAGCTGGAAGCGCAGTTGGTGATGCGGAATTATGACGGGTTCGTGCGCAAGGGCCGAGTCCGGGGCCGTCGCAGTTAATGACCGACGCATCGGCGGTGAGGATGGCGCTCAAACGGGCGTTAATTTTCCTGGGTCCGCCAGGAGCTGGAAAAGGCACCCAGGCCAAGCGCATGGCCAAGCAGCTGGGCGTGCCGCATCTTTCCACCGGTGACATGCTGCGGGACGCGGTGACGCGTCGCACGGCAGCGGGGCAACTGGCAGAGCCGATCATGGAGCGCGGCGACCTGGTGCCGGATGACATCGTGCTGAAGATGGTGGAAGACCGGCTGTCGCGCGCGGATTGCGACCAGGGATTCATCTTCGACGGTTTTCCGCGCACCATTCGGCAAGCCGAAGAGCTGGACAAGATTTTGCAGCGGCGAGGGCTGGGCAAAGCGCTGGTGATCCAGTTTCTGGTGAGCCCGGAAACGCTGGTTCGACGCGTTGCCGGCCGCTGGACATGCAGCGTTGGCGGCGAGACGTACAATATTCACGAGCGGCCGCCGAAAACGCCGGGAATTTGCGACAACGACGGCGGCAAGCTGATTCAGCGCTCGGACGACCAGCCGGAAATCGTGAAGGAACGATTTGCGGCGTACGAACGGCAGACGGAGCCGCTGGCGAATTATTACCGGACGCACGGCGTACTGGAAACGGTGGACGGTGATGCAGGGGTGGAAGAAGTAACCCGCGCATTAAATGAAATAGTGAAGCGCGCGGAAGGTCGCGATGGTCATCTGTAAATCGCCGGCGGAGTTGGAGAAGATGTACCGCGCGGGGCAGGTCGTGTGGGGTGCACTGGCGGAAATGCGCACCATGATCCGGCCGGGCATCTCGACGAAAGATCTGGATGAGTTCGCCGAGGGTTACACGAAAGATCACGGCGCACGTCCGGCGTTCAAGGGCTACCGGGGCTATCCGGGCTCGGTGTGCACCTCGATCAATCAGGAAGTGGTGCACGGGATTCCATCGGCGGCGCGGAAGTTGCGCGAGGGCGACATTCTTTCGATGGATTTCGGCGTCGAGCTGGATGGATATTTTGGCGACGCGGCGTTGACGGTTCCGGTGGGCAAGGTGACGCCGGAGCGCGAGAAGTTGTTGCGCGTGACGCGTGAATCGCTGGAGCAGGGCATCGCGAAGATCCGGGCAGGAAATCGCCTGGGGGATGTATCGGCCGCGGTGCAGCAGTGGGTGGAAAAGAGCGGATATTCGGTGGTGCGCGAGTTTGTGGGCCACGGAATCGGCACCAAGATGCACGAAGACCCGCAGCTGCCGAATTACGGTTCTCCGGGTCAGGGCCCCAAGCTGCAAGAGGGCATGGTGCTAGCCATCGAGCCGATGGTGAACACGGGCGGCCCGGGCGTGCGAGTGCTGGATGATGAGTGGACTGCGGTGACGGCGGACGGCAGTGACTCGGCGCACTTCGAGCACACGGTGGCGGTCACGAAAAATGGGCCGTGGATTCTGACGCGGCCGAAAGAAGCGGCAGGGCCAGTCTGGTAAGCAGCAGGAAGCAGAAGTTGGCTGGAGTGGAACACAGGAGCGCATGCGACCAAGGCCAGAGAAGGAAAAGAAGAATCCGGGCGAGAGCGGGAAGGAAGATGCCATCGAAGTAATGGCTACCGTGATCGAGCCGCTGCCGAACGCGATGTTTCGCGTGGAGCTGGAGAACAAGCACCAGGTGCTGGCGCATATTTCAGGGAAGATGCGCAAGAATTTTATCCGTATCTTGTCGGGAGATCGCGTGGCGGTGGAGCTTTCGCCTTACGATCTGACGCGCGGCCGCATCGTTTACCGTTACAAGTAAAGCGGCGGCGCGGAGCAGCAGAATTGTGGGGGCCTCACGGGGGCACGGAGTGGAAAAATGAAGGTTCGGGCATCGGTAAAGAAAATCTGCATGAAGTGCAAGATTGTTCATCGGCGCGGCGTGGTGCGCGTGATCTGTACGAACGCCAAGCACCGCCAGCGCCAGGGATAGGATAGGCCAGAGGCCGGAGGATAGAGAATGGCTCGCATCGCAGGTGTGGATTTGCCGCCGAACAAGCGGCTTTGGATTGGGCTCACTTCGATTTACGGCATCGGGCAGGCGCGCGCGAAATCGCTGTCCGCGAAAGCGAACGTGGACCATACCAAGAAGATCAAGGATTTGACCGAGGATGAAGCGACGCGTCTGCGCGCCGCGATTGAGGCCGAAGGCGGCATCGAAGGCGATCTGCGCAAAGAGACGCAGATGAACATCCGGCGGCTGATTGAAATTCAGGCGTATCGCGGATTGCGGCATCGGCGCAATTTGCCCGTTCGCGGACAGCGCACCCACACCAACGCGCGCACACGTAAGGGGCCACGGAAGGGCGCAGTGGCAGCGAAGAAGATCGCGGCTCGCAAGTAACAGCAATCGCAAAGATTGAACGGTATAGAACGACAGGAGAGACACGAGCGTGGCAAAAGAACCGAAAGACGCGGCAGCAGCACCGGGAGGAGCGCCCGCAGCAGCGGCGAGGACCTCCAAGCGCAAGAAGGAATTCCGCAAAAAGAAGGAAAAGCGCGTGGTGCCGCACGGTGTGGTGTGCATCCAGGCGACATTCAACAACACGATTGTGACGCTGACCGATCCCGATGGCCGCGCGGTAAGCTGGTCTTCGGCGGGCTCGGTGGGATTCAAGGGCTCGCGCAAAGGCACACCTTATGCGGCGCAGCAAGCTGCTGCGACGGCGGCAGGCGTGGCGCGCGACCAATACGGAATGAAATCGGTGGAAGTGCGCGTGAAGGGCCCAGGCGCAGGACGTGAATCGGCAGTGCGCGCACTGGCTTCTTCGGGGTTGCACATCAACGCAATCAAGGACGTGACGCCAGTGCCGCACAACGGCTGCCGTCCGCCCAAGCGCCGCCGCGTATAGCGCCAGCGACAGAGATTCAGGGAAATTGCAGAGTTGAGATAAAGGAGATAGGACTTGGCAAGACATCGTGAAGCGGTTTGCCGGCTGTGCCGACGGGAAGGGCAGAAGCTCTTCTTAAAAGGCCTGCGGTGTTTTACAGAAAAGTGCGCGATTGAAAAGCGCAATTTCGTTCCCGGGCAGCACGGACAAGCGCGGCGGGCGAAGATGGTAGGCTACGGCGTGCAGTTGCGCGAAAAGCAGAAGGTGAAGCGCACCTACGGGCTGCTGGAGCGCCAATTCCGCACGTATTTCGAAAAAGCGTTGCGGATCAAGGGGCCAACCGGCGCAAACCTGATGGTGATGCTGGAGCGTCGCCTGGATAACGTGGTGTACCGCATGGGCCTGGGTGGCTCGCGTTCGCAGGCACGGCAACTGGTGCTGCACGGGCATATCCGCGTGAAGGGCCATAAGGTGAACATCCCCAGCTACCTGGTGAGCGTGGGAGACGAAGTCACGCTGAAAGACAAGATGCATGAAAACGTGATGGTCATGGAAGCGCGCAATCTGGCGAAGAGCCAGGGCGTGGCTCCGTGGCTCGATATTGACCCAGCGAATTTCAAGGCGCGCGTGGTGGCGATGCCGCGTCGCGAAGACGTGCAGACGCCGCCGATGAACGAGCAGCTGATCGTGGAACTGTATTCGAAGTAGCGCGCGGAAATTATCAACGTTTATAAGTTTGTCGGTTCGCCGCGGGCGAGCCAGGAGGAATGTCGAATATGTGGAAGGGCTTCCAGAAACCAAAGCGGTTGGCAGCAGAACCAGAAACACTGACCGATAAGTACGGAAAATTCTCAGCGCAGCCTTTCGAGCGCGGCTGGGGAACCACGGTCGGAAACTCCCTGCGGCGCGCGTTGCTGAGTTCAATTGAAGGTGCAGCGATCACCGCGGTGAAAATCGAAGGCGTGTTGCACGAGTTTTCGCCGATTCCGGGCGTCGTGGAAGACGCTACAGACATCATCCTGAACCTGAAGGCAGTTCCGCTGAAGTTGAACACCGACCAGCCCAAGACGATCACGCTGATTGTGGATACGCCCGGACCGGTAACCTCGGCGAAAATCGAAGAGGATGCGGATATTGCGGTGCTCGATAAGAACGTGTACATCGCGACCGTGAGCGAAGGCGGCAAGTTCGAGCTGGAGTTGCGCGTGAAGAATGGCCGCGGTTATGTGGCGGCCGACCGCAACTTCGACGAGGACCTGCCGATCGGATACATTCCGATTGATTCGGTTCACTCGCCCGTACGCAAGGTGAACTACGCGGTGGAAGCGGCTCGTTTGGGACAGATGACAGACTACGAAAAACTCACGCTGGAAGTCTGGACCAACGCGGCGATTACTCCGCAGGACGCGATTGGGCTGGCGTCGAAGCTGATGAAGGACCACATGAGCATCTTCATCAATTTTGAAGAGACGCCGGATCTGCCGGAAGAAGTGGTCGAGAACTACAGCGATCCGCGCTTGGAATTTCTGGACCGCTCGGTGGAAGAGCTCGAACTTTCGGTGCGCTCCTACAATTGCCTGAAGAACGCGAACATTCAGAATCTGCGCGAATTGGTGCAGAAGACCGAATCCGAAATGCTGAAGACCAAGAATTTTGGACGCAAGTCGCTGAATGAGATCAAGGATATCCTGCACAAGATGGGCTTGAGCCTGGGCATGAAGTTTGACGAGCACGGCCGCATCATTTGGCCGCCGCTGCCAAGCCAGACTGCGCCTCCGCCTTCCGAGGGGGATGCCACGGCAATGTAATCGCGCGGGAAACCGCACGAGCCACGGTAAGCGACTATGAGACACCTTAAATCAGGGTCAAAACTCGGGAAGCAGCCCGCGCATCGCCGCGCGGTGTTGCGCAACCTGGTGACGAACCTCATCGAGAAAGAACGCATCCACACCACCATTCTGCGGGCGAAGGCTACCCGCAGGCTGGCGGAGAAAATGATTACGCTGGGCAAGCGCGATTCGCTGCACGCGCGACGCCAGGCGGCGGCGTTCCTGATGACTCCAGGGGCTACGGAGAAGCTGTTCAGCGACCTCGCGCCGCGATTCGCGGATCGTCCGGGCGGATACACGCGCATTATCCGGGCGGGCTGGCGACTGGGCGACGGAGCAGATCTGGCGATTCTGGAGTTCATCGGCTCAGAACTGAAGAAGAAGGACAAGAAGCCAAGTCGGAAGCAGGATGTGGAGACTCCGGAACAGGAAGAAGTGAAGGAAGCGACGGCTTCAAAGTAGCCTCCTGCGTTCGTTGGTCGTAATTCGCAAAATTTGAAAGGGCCCGCTCCGATTCTTCGGGGCGGGCCTTTTGATTTTCAGTTAATCATGCAACGGGACATCCGTTTCGACATTGCCGTACGGGCTGCTGCCAATTCAAAGGCGCCGGCCTGAAGGCCGCCGCCACAAAGTCAAAACCTGGGCTTGGCGAGGCTCGCCTCGTCTGAACGAAATCCTGTCTCGAAATTTTACTGTTTGATGCCTAACCAAGAATTGTAGATGGCTTGCTGCTGATCCGTCGGATGTTCCATCAATTTTAGCGTGTAGGTCGGGTTGGGATTGGCCTTGAGCGTCACCGAGAAGTCCTTGAATTCGGCGAAGCGCAGGACGGTGACGCGCACGGTGTCGCCGGGCTTGCGTGCGGCGATTTCCTTGGTGAAGCCGTCGAAGTCCATGGCGCGGCTGTCCACGGCGTAAATGATATCGTCGCGGTCGAGGCCCGCTGCTTCGGTGGGGCTGCCGGGAATGATGTTGCGAATCTTGGCGCGGCCGTCCTCGTTCTTGGTTGTATCAACGCCCATCCACGGTTTCTCGGTATCGAGCTTCTTTTCAACCGCGATCCCCGCATACGCGAAATATTCCTCGTAGGGAATCGGATCTTTCCCAGAGATATACCGTTGGAAGAAGTCGCTGACCTCTTTCACGTTCTTGCCGGAAACTTCGGACGCGGCTTTGATGGCATCGTCGGGCTGAAAACCGGGCTTGGGGAGCGCGTGTTGGGAATAGAGCAGGCGCATCCAGTCGTCGAGGGATTTCTGATTGTTGGTATCGTGGCGGATCGCAAAATCCATAATGTGGCCCATGATCTGGCCGCCGTCGTAATAGGAATACCAGGTGTTGAGCAGATTATTGTCCTGGTGGATTACGCTGTCGCGGGGAAACCAGGTGTCCCAGCTAGTGTCTTCGATGCTGCGCTCGCTGCGGCCGGGATACGCTTCAAATTTTGTGATGAGCTGGCTGATCGTATCGAGATATTGCTCGGGAGTGATCAGCCCAGCGCGCTCCAATGCTAGCGCGCCGTAATAGCTGGTGAGGCCTTCGGAGATCCATAGCGACGGCGTGTGGACCATCTGCGAATAATCGAAAGGGCCGAGAGGCAGCGGACGGAGGCGCTTGACGTTCCATGCATGGAAGAATTCGTGCGCCGAGACGTAGAGCTTCTGGTCGTAGCGATTGACGTAGCCGGGCGCGGGCTCGGTGGAGTCCCAATCGGCGGCAAAATCGATTTGCGTGGAATTCAGATGTTCTAGGCCGCCGCCAGTCTTGGGCCAGACGTGGAAAATAAAATAATAGTCCTTGAAAGGAGCAGCCTGCCCGGAAGAGCCGGCGACCGGTTGGAATACGGCAACATCCTGAGCGACTATTTTCTGCAGGTCGTCGGTGAACTTTGCGAAATCTTTTTGGCCCATGACGTCGTGCACGATCACGTGATATTTTGTGCCGAGCACTTCAAAGTCTTTTTCGGAGAAATCGGAGATTTCCAGCGGGCAATCGGCGAAGGTGTCGTAGTTGGGCGCCTGAAAAGTTGTGGCGGAGGTGTGATCCATGCCGGTGGCGACACGCCAGCCGCTGGGTACCGCAATGGAAAGCGTGGCGGGCCGCTCCTTTGCGCCGACCACATACATCCACACCGAGGGGCCGCCGATAAATGCATGCCGCTCGTTGTATTGCGCGATGTTGTTCTGCAGGGTATTGGCGTAAACCTGGTACTCGACGGTGACGGATTTTGCGCCGGCGAGGTCAATGCGCCAGGTCTGGCTGTCCGTCTTGCGCCAGGTCAGGTCCTGGCCGCTCGATGAGTGCGCGCGGAAATGCTGCACATTGGCGGCGTAGTTCTCGATGTAGTAGGAGCCGGGCGCCCAATCGGGGATGGCAAAATCCACGGCGGCGCCAGAGAGCGCATCTACGCGCATCGTGACGTCAAGCAGATGGGAGTTGGGACGCTCGAACTTCAATTCGTACGCGACGGGGCTGGCACCGAAAGCGGCTGCGGAGAATATTAGAAAGTATGCGGCGGCAAAAACCGGCAGATAACGCAGGAAACGGCTCGACATCGAGGGCTGCATTGGCGGCTCCATTTCTGTAAGTGGACTTTTATGCTGTGTTGATTGGGGCGACTCCGGCGGCCTTCCTTTCAGTCTCATGCCGTTTTTCACGAGCCTTTCCCAGAAGCACGAATAGCGATGCGACGATTTGCGCGGCGATGCCGCCGGTGGTGTCAATGAGCACGTCGCCCACGGCGGCAGTGCGGCCGGGAACGAAGGACTGGTGATACTCATCGAGCGCCGCGTATCCGGCGACGATCAAGATCGTCACCAAAGCCCAGCGCAGATACAAACCTTTTTCGCCGGCGCGAATTCCGCGCAGGATCAGCATGCTAAGGATGAAATATTCGGTCAAGTGCCCGCACTTGCGGATGATGTGGTGGAGGAAATCGAGAGTGTCAGCGGAAGCGTGAGGAAGAAAAAAGCGCAGGATGGGAATGATCACACTGCCGGTGTTGTCCGACTTGAAAAGGCCCGTGGAAAATACGGAGATTGCGACCGCCCAGAGAAGCGCGGGCCACCAGTATCGGAGCCATTTCATCCTAGCGGTCCGGCCCGGCGCAAAAGCGAGTTGATTGAATTGCGATCTTCAAGAAAAGAGCTCTATTCGCGCCGGTAATTCGGAGCCTCGCGCGTGATGATCACGTCGTGCACGTGGCTTTCGAGCAACCCGGCGGACGATATGCGGATGAACTTGCTGCGTTCCTGAAGCTCGGTGAGATTGGCCGCGCCACAGTAGCCCATGCCGCTGCGCAAGCCGCCCACAAGCTGGTCCACCAGGCCCGCCAAAGGGCCTTTGTAGGGCACCTGGCCTTCGATGCCTTCGGGGACGGACTTGCCGCGTTCGACGCCTTCTTGCGCGTAGCGATCCGCTGAACCGGCTTCCATGGCGCCGAGCGAGCCCATCCCGCGATAGGATTTGAAAGTGCGGCCTTGATACAGGATCGTTTCTCCGGGGGATTCCTCGGTGCCAGCGAAAAGGCCGCCGATCATTACGGAATTGGCTCCGGCGGCGATGGCCTTGGTGATATCACCGGAAAATTTGATGCCTCCATCTGCAATGATGGGGACGCCTGTGCCTTTCGCGGCGCGAGAAGTTTCGATGATCGCCGTGATCTGCGGCACGCCCGCGCCGGTCACGACGCGCGTGGTGCAGATGGAGCCGGGGCCGATACCGATTTTCAGGCCATCCACTCCGAGGGAAATCAGATCGCGGGCGCCTTCGGCGGTGGCTACGTTACCGGCAACCACTTGCATCTCCGGAAATTTGTGCTTCACGGCACGGATGGCGTCCATCACGCGGGTGCTGTGGCCGTGCGCGGTATCAATCGCGAGGACATCCACTTTTTCGCGAGCCATTTCCGCGGCGCGCTCCAGAAAATCGCCCGTGGCGCCGATGGCAGCGCCTACGCGCAGGCGGCCGTGCTCGTCTTTCGTGGCGCTGGGAAACTCGATTTTTTTCTGGATGTCTTTTACGGTGATCAAGCCTTTCAGGTTGAAGTCGGCGTCCACGACTAGAAGTTTTTCGATGCGATGGCGCTGCAGGATTTTTTCGGCTTCGTCGAGGGTGGTGCCCACGGGAACGGTGACGAGATTATCCTTGGTCATGACGGAGCTGACGGGCTGATCGAGATTGCGTTCGAAACGCAGATCGCGATTGGTGAGAATTCCGACGAGGCGCGCGCCTCGCGTCACCGGGAGGCCCGACACTTTGTACTTGTTCATGATGTCGAGCGCCTGGCGAACCGAAAGTTCTGGCGCGATGGTGACCGGATCAACGATCATGCCGCTTTCCGAGCGTTTCACGCGGTCCACTTCTTCTGCTTGGCGGTCAATGGTCATGTTGCGGTGGATGAAACCGATGCCGCCCTGGCGCGCGATGGCGATGGCCAGGCGCGCGTCCGTGACTGTGTCCATGGCCGCGGCGACAATGGGAATGTTGAGCGAAATTTTGCGCGAGAGGCAGGTGCGCGTGTCCGCCTGCGTTGGCAGGATCGACGATTTTCCGGGCAGCAGCAGCACATCGTCGAATGTCAGCGCTTCGGAGATGGGTCCTTCAATCATCTATTCTCCTATGAGTCCGAAGGTCCCCATATGCAGCAAAGCCCAGCGAGATGAGCTGGGCTCGAGGAAGATTCACTTGTAGCGGCAGACCTTCATTATTGAAGCATTCATTTTATGTGCATCGGCTTGCGAAATCAAGCGGGCCGGAGGCGGCCTCTTTTGGTAGGATGAGCTATTCCAGTCAGGAGGCCTGCCATGCGAAACGACAACTACATCTACCAATCCTCCTTTCGAACGCAGCAGTAAGCGCCGCAAGGGTTACCCGTCCGAATCCAACGTTAAGCGAGGTTCACGAGTCGTGCACAGCGACAAGGAACTTGTGGAGAAGCTCGGTCGAAACGATCCGTGCCCGTGCGGCTCCGCGCGGAGGTTTCAAGCGCTGCTGTATGAAAGCCGGGAAGTATGATGGTACGAATCGCGCGTACTTCTTTTAGGAAATAGAATACAGGGGACCGCGCATGGAGCGTCCGCAGTTTGCTCCATGCGCTTTTCTCAATCGTTTCTCAAAGTAAATTCGCCTCTTGCCTCAATCCTCAGTTCGGTCAACACTCGATTGTGGATAATTCACAAATTCGAATACGCCGCCTGGCATCGTCGGATGGTGCGGCGTATCGCGAGATTCGGTTGGAGGCGCTGCGGCTGAATCCGGAAGCTTTCGGTAGTTCATTTGAAGCCGAGAGCATTCGGCCGCTCGAGCATTTTTCCGAGCGCGTGGTGGAGTGTCCGGTATTTGCAGCTTTTCGCGGCGCCGAAATTGTGGGCATGGCGGGATTTCTGGGCCGAGCGGGCGGGAAGGATGCGCACAAGGGTTACCTTTGGGGGATGTACGTTCGGCTTGACGCGCGGAACGCCGGGGTGGGAAGGAAGCTCGCGCAGGCAGTGATTGATTATGCCCGAGGACATGTTGAAATTTTGCAGCTGGACGTCGTCAGCGAGAACGAAGCAGCGCGGCGACTCTATGCGAGCCTGGGTTTCGTGGAATATGGAATCGAGCGCAACGCGCTGAAGCAGCACGGCCGCTATTACGATGAGGTGTTGATGGCGAAAGACCTAGCCGCTGATGGAAGTGATTTGAAAGCCGACGCGGAGTAAAGTTGCGCGAATCGCTCCGACTCCCTACCATGTAATGAGTGAAGGAATTCAGACCACATCCGCTGCTGCGCAACCCGCACGCTATGACCATCGCGGCGAATTTCTGGCCGCGGCCGGTTCCGCTGCTGCCGCGCGGCGTTGCGCGTTCGTTTGAGACGGAACCTGGCACGCAGGTTTTGGGACAGTGCCACTGGCAGCAGAATCCGCGCGAACATCCCACCTTGGTAGTGCTGCACGGGCTGGAGGGTTCGTGCGAATCCGGCTATATGCGCGGCACGGGGGAAAAAGCCTGGATCGCGGGATTCAATGTGGTGCGCCTGAATCAGCGGAATTGCGGCGGCACTGAGCAGCTTAGTCCAACGCTCTACCATTCCGGGTTGAGCTGCGACATTCGCGCTGTGGTGATGGAGCTGGTACAACGCGATGGCCTGCCAGAAATATTCACAGCAGGTTACTCGATGGGCGGCAATCTGGTGCTGAAGATGACGGGAGAGCTGGGCGGTTCGCCGCCAGCGGAACTGCGCGGCGTGGTGGCGATTGCGCCGGCGCTGGATTTGGCTGCTTGCGCGGATGCATTGAGCAAGCCGCGCAATTTCATTTACGAGCATCATTTCGTGACGCGGTTGAAGCGGCACATGCGACACAAGGCGAGCCTGTTCGCGGAATTGTATCCGCTGCATTCCATACCCAGCTTCCCGCGGATTTCTACGGTGCGGGAGTTCGATGATGTGATTACGGCGCGTTATTGCGGGTTCGCGGACGCCAGCGATTATTACGATCGCTCCAGCGCGTCGCGGGTGGTTGCCCAAATTCACGTGCCCACTCTGATTGTTGCATCGCAGGATGATCCATTCGTGCCGTTCGGGCCATTTCAGAACCCGGCGATTCTGGAGAGCCGATGGATCACGCTGCTGGCGCCGGAGTATGGCGGCCATTGCGCGTTTATTTCGCGCGAAGATGGGCCCGAACGGTTTTGGGCGGAGGCGAGGATCGTGGAGTTTTGCGCGGGCCACTCCGGGATAGCGAGCTCGCCCAACAGCCTGCCTCGTAGCTCGACGGCGCGCGCTGTCGGGTAGAATTAAACTCAAATGAGCCGGCGGGACACCCTTCGATCGTGCCGCTGGTAGGCCCTCTGGAGATTAGCCCTTCGACCCTGCCACAGGCAGGCTCTCAGGGTAAACCGGCGCTACGCTATGCGATTGGAGTTTCGAGTGATGGCTGAAATCCCGGCGTGAGCAACTGTGCGGCACCCGATTCAGCAATCACCATGTCGTCTTCGCAGCGCATCCCGTAATCACCCACCACGTAAATTCCAGGCTCGTTCGAGAAAGTCATGCCGGGCTTGAGGATCGTGGTATTTCCATGGACCAGATACGGCGATTCATGGCCGTCCATGCCGATGCCGTGGCCCAGGCGGTGCGAGAAGTATTTGTAACCGGGACCGAACCCCGCGTCCACGATGACCTTGCGCGCAGCATCGTCCACTGAGCCACATTGGTGGCCAGCAACGGCAGCGGCGAGCGCTGCGTTCTGCGCGCTGCGCACGATTTCGAAAGCGTGCTGAAGTTTTTCCGGCGGCTTGCCGAGAACACCCATGCGCGTGACGTCTGACTGATATCCTTCGACGGTTGTACCGTCGTCAATCATCACGCCAACACCTTCGCGCAGCACCTGTTCTTCGCGCGAGCCGTGGGGAAGGGCAGAGGACGGTCCGAAAAATGCCGAGGCTTCGCCCTGCAGACCCATGCGGGCATAGCCCCGGGACGCAAGCTCGGAGACTTCGCGCTGCGTCATGCCTTCGCGCAACGAAGCGAAAACGGCCTTGTACACATCGCACGTGGCTGAACAGGCCAGGCGCATCAATTCCAGCTCGTGCGCGCTTTTTTGACCGCGGCAACCGACGGTGATGGGATCGCCGCTGGTGTAATCAAGCGAAGTTGCGGCGTGGCGCAGTCCATCGTAGAAAACGTAGCGCGTGGTGGCTTCAACGCCGATCTGTCCCGTGCGAATACCGCGTTCGGCCAGCCATTTTTCGATAATCGGGTAAGGGCTCTCGTCTTCCTGCCAAACGCGGAGTTCGATCGGCCAGCGCATCTGCTCGCGCAGGCGGCCTTCCTCAAAGGCCGGAGCAACCAGCAGTGGATCTCCTTGGCGCGGAACCAGAAAAGCGAGGATGCGCTCGCTGGGCCACCAGCGGATGCCGCTGTAATAGACCAGCGTCGTTCCGGGAGTAACGTAAAGAGCTTCGAAACGCGGCTTGGAATCCGTCATCAGCTGTTGCGCGTGCGCGACGCGGGCTTGCAGTTCTTCGGTGCGGATTGGCTTTACGCGATCACCGAGGGGCTTCAGGGCGTCAAACGCGGGCGGAAGTGACTCTCCGCCGGATTGCACCGTGGAGCGCTGACCGGCTGCGGTCTGATTGAGGACTGTTCCAGCCGCAACGCCGCCCGTGGCGACAGCGGCGGTCTTGAATAGGTCGCGCCTGGAAAATTTCATGGAGCTCCTGACGGGGGAATCAGTGAAAGTGGGAGATCAGGACGGCGTCGGTGACGGCGCGACCGTGGGCGTAGATGATCTGTTTCCCGTCCGGCGACAGAGTGTACGCGCCCCACTGAAAATCCGGTCCAAGGTTCATCACTTGCTTTGCAGCGGCCGGCGCGCTGCCCTGCGGACCGACGGCTTGAGCCCAGAGGCCAACTACGCCGTCTTTGTTGACAGGATACAAAACCGCGCGACCGTCCTTTGTCCACGCCAGTTTCTGACCGCCATCGCCATTGAAGGCATATTGCACTTCCTGCGGCAGGTCATAGACGTTGCGAATTTCCCCTCCATCCAGGCCGACGACCGCGAGTTTGGGACGCTTGCCTGGTTCCGGCTGGTAGGCGACCGCCAGAGAAGTTCCGTCGGGTGAAATCACTGGAGAAAACAATTCCTCTTTGGAGACTGCGGCGGGCGTACCGCCGTCAATCGGGACGCGCATCAGGTGCGTGGAATTGCCGCTGACATCAACATAGACCACAAATTTGCCGTCGGGTGAGCAATTGGGATGTACTGCAAGCTTACCGGTGCTGAGCGGCACGAGGTTGGATCCATCCATATCCGCGCGCCAGATGGAACTGCTGTCCTGACCGCGGCCCATGGAGAATACGAAGTGCCGGCCGTCTCCACAACTGGAAAGCCAACTGGGACTGGCCACGCCGGATCCGATGTCGTGGACGTTGGTGCCATCGGGTGAGGCGCTGGCAAGTTGAATGGTCCCGGATGTGTAGTAGGTGTATATGATTTTGCCGTCGGGCGTCCAGATAATGCCGGAAATACCGTCGGCGCGACTGATGCCGCTGGAGATTTGCCGCGGCGGCGAAAAGGAACTAGAGCTGCCGAAGCTCGCGAGCCACAAGTTGCCGGTTAGACTCACCTGGGCGGTGGCGAGAGCGGAGCCGTCGGAGGTGATGCTGGTCCCACTGTAGAAATTCAAATCGTTGGTGACGCGGCGAACTTCGGCGTCTGGATAACTGAGCGCAAAAAGTTGCGCGTTGAGCGTCGTCCTGGCTACGCGCGCATTGAAAAGGAGCGCGGAGCCGTCAGGAAGCCAGGCGATTTGATCCGGGGAAATCCAGTCCGTGGAGCCGAGGCGCGTTTTTGTTTTGGACTCAACGTCCACGATCTCGATGGCGGACTTGGCGAATTCGCCGGTGGGATTATCCGCCACAGCGATGTGTTTGCCGTCCGGAGACCATGCCGGGCCATTGTCGGAAAAGCGGGGCGGATTGGTGAGGACTTCAATAGGTTGCTCGCCGGTCCCGTCTGAGTTTGCGATGATCAAGTAGGACGTCTTCGTCTTGCTGGCTTGCCGGACGAAAACAAAGCGCTTTCCGTTCGGCGAAAAGCTAATGGGGCTATCCACGTCCACGATAACTTGGCGTGGCGCGCCTCCCAGTGAAGGAGCCTGAAGGAGAGTGCCGACGCCGACTGATTCATCACGCTTGACGAAATAAAGATAATTGCCGTCGGGCGAAAAAGTTAAACCTTCGATTTCGCCCGGCGATCCGAGTTCCACCTGCGCGGTGCTGCCGGTGGCGAGCTGGCGGATCCAAATGCCGTGGCTGCCTTTTTCGTCGGCCACGTAGGCGACCCACTTGCCGTCCGCCGAAATGGTGACGGAATGGATGTTGCCGGTGGAGGTGATCGGCGAAATCGTCATTTGTGAAAACGACGCCGCTTCCTCGTGATGGTGGCCGAAGCGATCGTGTAAAACGATGGCGGCGATCGCGCCTGCCGCGATGAGGAGAACGACAGCCGCGGTGATCCACAGGCCCAAACGGCTGCGACGATTCTCAACAACGCTTGCGGGGCCAGTGGCTGACGACGGAACTGAGGTCGAATGCGAAGCAGTGACCTGTGCCGCATTCGCGCCCGAGCCGGGATTTGCGGCCGAGGTCGCCGCACCCCATGCTCCGGTCGAGCCGCTGGGAGTTCGGGAAGAGTCGGTGTCACGTTTCAGGCGTTTCAAATCGCCGCGCAGCTCGGCGGCGGTCTGGTAGCGCAGGTCGCGATCTTTCTCGAGGGACTTTCCGATGATTTCTTCCAGCTTGGCGGGGAGCATCGGATTGATTGATGTTGGTGAGGCGGGCGTGCGATTCAGAATCGCATCAAAAATTACGGCGGAAGTATTGCCGTTGAAGGCCGCTTGGCCCGTGGCCATTTCGTAAAGCACGGCGCCGAGGCTGAAGAGGTCAGTACGCGCGTCCAGGTCTTCGCCGCGCGCTTGCTCCGGTGACATGTACGCGACGGTGCCGATTGCCGAGCCGGGACTGGTGAGAAAAAGATTATCGGTGGTGGGCTGCGTGACGCTGTTGCCGGCACCGATGGCTTCACCGACGCGCCGGGTTGCGGCTTGCTTAGCCAATCCAAAATCGAGAATTTTTGCCTGGCCGCGGGAAGTGATGAAGATATTCGCGGGCTTGATATCGCGATGAATGATGCCGCGCGAATGGGCGGCATCGAGCGCATCGGCGATTTGCGCGCCGAAATCGAGTAGGGCGTCAGTGGCCATGGGCCGGCCGCCGATGCGTTCACGAAGCGTTTGGCCTTCAAGGACTTCCATCACCAGATAGGGGCGCCCATTGTGTTCGCCGACGTCGTAAATTGTGCAGATAGCGGGATGATTCAGCGAAGACGCGGCGCGCGCCTCGCGCTGGAAACGTTCGAGCGCGGCCGGATCGCGTGCGAGGTCTGCGGAGAGAAATTTGAGCGCGACCTGACGGCCCAAGCGCGTATCTTCAGCGCGAAATACTTGCCCCATGCCGCCGCTGCCCAGCGGGTCCAGAATGCGGTAATGCGAGATTGTTTCGCCGATCATTGTTATGTTCGCTCGAATTTATTCGCACGCCATCGTAAACAACTGCGCGCGATGGCGCAAGCAGCTAAAACAGTGCGATTTACGCACGGCGAACAAAACGGGAAGTGCGAGAGGGTTCCGGGAGTGGCAGTCCAGCAATGATTCAGCCATAAAATTCCTGCAACTTTTGCACAACGCGTGGGTTTCACTCCCCAGCAGCAAAAGGGGCTCCGGCCCCCGGCCATAATCGCTTACAAATCTAAGGAGAAATTCATATGGGGAATCCAAAAGCTATGGGTGTGTTCGTGGCATTTTTTGCCGCACTGGCGCTTTCCAGTTGCGGCGGGGGCGGCGGTATGGGAACCACTTCGACGCAGAGCCAGGCCTCGATCTATACCATCGGAACCGATGCTCCTTTGCCGAGCGTGGTTTCCTGCGAAGTGAATGTGACTGGAATCACGTTGTTCAACGGCACGACAAACGTGAGCGTGCTATCGCAGCCACAAATTGTGGATTTTGCGCAGCTCAGTGGCTTGCATCAATTGTTGGACCTCACCTCCGTGCCTACCGGAACCTATACCTCGGCGACAATTACGATCGCATCGCCGGTGATCGGGTTCATCGACACGTCCGTGAATCCGCCGGTAATCAATACGATCAACGGAACACTGTCGCAATCCAGCGTAACCGTGAATTTCGCAAATCCTGTGATGGTTTCCAATGCGGACCTGTTCGGCCTGCGCATGGAATTTGATTTGCGGCGGTCGCTGCAAACCGACGGGAATGGCCAGGTTACTGGCGCGGTGAATCCGATATTTGAAGTCGCGCTGCTGAATTCGACCGACTCGCAGGTTGCGATTGATGACTTTCACGGGGGCGTGGTGGGCGTGACCGGCGCGAACACGTTTACGATCCAGGGGCCGCACGGTCGTCAGTGGACCGTCACGACCGATGAGAACACGATGCTAGACGATCCCAGCACCTCGATCAGTTCGTTTACGACCAATACGATCGTGGAGGTTTCGGGCACTCTGGATCCGGTTACGCACGACGTTGACGCGTCCGAGGTGGAAGTCGTCTCTAACAACGGTTTCTTCATGGGCGGTCTCTTCACCAGCATCCGTCCGCCATCAGGTCCGGCCACGCAGGCGGATTTGTACGTTCGTGAATTGCTGCCGGCGATTAACGGAATTTCAGACGGGCAGATTGAAACGTTCAATTTGAACGGCTCCGAAAAATACATGATTGAGCACATCAATCTGCCGCTGACGACGCTGATCTTCAATAATTCGGAACTTGCAGCAGGGCAGCGCGTGGGCATCGGTGGGGCGCTTAGCACTACGAACGGCACTAGCACACTGACGGTGCACCGTGTCGTGCTGCGGCGTCAGGGGCAGGCGGGCGGCTGGGTTCCCGGCAGCACAGTGGTGCAGAACAATAATGCGGGCACGTTCCAGCTGAGCGATCAATGGACGGCGGGCGTATTGCTGCCGCAGCCGCTGACGGTGATGACCACGAACGATACCAACTTCATCAATCTGAGCGGACTCGGAGCGCTGCAGGGAACGCAGGCGATTTCGATTCGCGTGGTTGGTTTCATCCTCATCAATCAGGCCACGGGCCAGCCGGTGATGGTGGCGCGTTCGGTGGAGGAACTCGCATCATAACCATTCATAAAAGTCATATCCCGTCATAACCGTTGGCGAGAGATTCTCGGCGACGGGCCACAGTCCCGCTTTTTACCAGGCGGGGCTGTGGCATTTTTTTTCGACTTGCACCCGCGAATGCCGGGGCTACAATCCCCGGCATGGACAAGACTGAGACTTTCCGTCAGTTCTGGACCTACTATGTGCTGGCGCACCGGCAGCCGCTCACGCGAATTTTTCATGCTGCGGGGACGCTTGTCGGATGGTCGCTGCTGGTTGTGGCAATCGCTCTGCGCAAGCCTTGGTTTATTCTGGCGGCGTTTGCCGTGCCTTACGCGCTAGCGTGGTTTTCGCACTTTTTTGTCGAGCACAATCGTCCGGCGACGTTTGGACATCCGCTATGGTCGTGGCTGGCGGATCAGAAGATGGTGGCGATGGTCCTTGCGGGGAAGATGGATGCTAAAGTGCAGCGTTGCGCTTCAGTGGAACGCGCTGGCTCCGCGGCTTGAGTGCGGGTGACATCTGTTCTATGTTTGCTGAGTACCACCGACATCGTTGCGGCCGCGCGTCAGTGCTCCAGTTGAGTTGCGACAATCTGCTTGCCGCGCACTTTGACCTCAATCGCCGTCGGAGGCCGCACACCTTGGCCGCTGACGATCGCTCCGCGAACCGCTCCATTCGGCCCTGCTCCATAACGCGTGAGGTCGAACACCGCGTGATTGCAAGGATCGCCAACCATGGGATGATCCGCGTGAAAACCGTAGTCGTGTTCCAGCTTGCCGAGGTCTGTTACGTACTCGAGTTCGCATGTTCCGTATGGCTCCCGCAACGAGAAGGCCCAATAAACGCCGCTGGGGAGATGAACGACGACGGCTGAAAGATTGTCGGCAGTTTGTGGCACGTGAAATTCGAATCGCTTGGACGACCAGGGCTTCGCGAGCTCCGCCGTAGTTGCTACTGGTCCGGGTCCTACCGCCAAAACTACAGCCGGCTGCGACGCCGCTATCGGCTGCAGATCCACAACGGGCACTGCCGCGGGGACGTCCTGCGATTGGGCAGGGGCACCCGAATGTTTCCACAAAAATACTGCGAGCGAGACGAGGCCGATCGCGAGGGCCGCTATGGCGAGCCATTTTTGCGCGGGGATTTTTTCGGTCGAGGCTGTGGGGCTGCGATACTGTGATGTCGCCGGGCGAGGCGGCTCGGGCGCGGGCTTGTGACGAGCTGGGTTGCCGGTGACGCCGGGTATGTTCGGCTCTTGCGGCTTGAATGGGTCTTGTTCGTTAGGTTTGTCAGACACGATGGACCGCTCTGTGGTAATCCTCAGCTTGATTTGGTTTGCAGGAATTTGCAAGCAGGGCGATGCCTTATACGTTAATGGATGCGCAGCAAGCAGGTGCCCGGTGCGCCGGCATGATCTCGCGCGGTGGCAATGTATCTCGCAGCGGCGAGACGGTTCAGGCGGGATGCTCGACGCGCACGGAATGGTGCGCGACGTACTCGTGCAGATTCGCGAGGATCAGCAGCAGCTCAAGCATGCGATCGCGTTGCTCGGGCTGCGGCTCGTCGGCGCTCTCTTCCAGATTCTTCACCGTGGCGAGCGCGTCGGACAGCAGCCATTCCAGACTTTCTTTGGTCAGAGGTGATCCTTCACGGCAACGCTGGAGAGCTTGATCAGTGCGCAGGAACGCTTCGTCGAGGAAATGATCCAGGCAGAGTTCCGCGCGGCTCAGCGCCGGAGGCGTAGGCTTCGCGCACCCAGGACGGGCGCAGTGGACGGATACAGCGGCTTTCATCGCACACCCCTGATTCTCGAGCTGCTGCTGCCTCGAGGTTGGGGAGAGAGTAGCACAAAATTTTTGCGCGCAAGTTACTGTGAGTTGTAAAGGATAACAACGTCGTGGACACGCGAAATGAAGCGCGAGACGGCGAATTTTCGACCTGGGAACCGCAATCGCCGCCGCGCGCGCCTCTGTTCTTTTCTCTGCACCAGAAAAATTCTAACGGATCTGAATGCTGCCGGAACTGGTGCTGAGTTCCACCGTCGGGCCGCCGCCTCCTACTTTTCCTTGCAGCTCGCGCGGAGTGAGTTCGCCCTGCACTGCTATCTCGCGGCTGGTATCAATGCTGCCGGAACTGGTACGGGCCACCAGATTAAATGCGGCTTTCTGCGGCAGCTCGACGCTCACGTCACCAGAGCCGGTATGCAACCGCCATTCGCCTGTGGGGTCGCCTTGCGCGGTAATGCTGCCGCTGCCGGTCTGCACTTTCACCGCGCCCTTGGCGCCTTTGATCTCCACGTCGCCCGAGCCTGTGCCGATTTCCACGTCACCGGCGGCAGTCTGCTCGAATTTCACGCTGCCACTTCCGCTGGAAGCGGTCAGAGCGCCGGCGATTCCGATGGCGCGAATGCTGCCGCTTCCTGCTGTAGCGCGCGCGGCGCCGTGAATTCCGTTGAGTTCGATCTCTCCGGATCCCGTACGCGCATGCGTTTCGCCGCCAATGTTGCTGAGGCGTACGCTGCCGGAACCGCTGCTGGCATCCGCCGGACCAGCGATGCCGCCGATGACCTGGTCGCCCGATCCGGATTCGGAATGCAGCTTGGTTTGCACCGGCACAACGAGTTCGTAGCTGATCGAAATATTGTTCTTCCAATCGTGATTCTCGATGTGGCCCACGCGAATGGTGTTGCCGCTCTGCTCGATCGGCGGATTTGCTTCGATTTCGTGGATGTGCTGTTCGGCATCAGCGCCGAACCAGCCGTGATTAGCGTGGATGCGGCCGTGGATTTCCACCTTACTGGAATCTCCCGTGCGCACGGTGATTTCGCCGGATCCGGTTTGGACGTCCAGATCCACCGCGCCGGTCACCGTGAGCGTGCGGTCAAAATGGCCATCGTCGCCAGCCAGCGTGGGCCTGGCCATCGTGGCGGCAAGGGATATCACGACCGCCAGCAGTACGGGAAAAGTACGCGTACGAATTCTCATCATTCATCCTCCTGAGCAGATTGGGCCGAACTCGGATGAAGATACGCAGACGCAGCCGGGAAAGTTCCCAAGCGTGAGTGGAGTATGACTAGATGCCTAGGCTGCTTCGCCGTGGCACTTCTTGTACTTCTTGCCTGAGCCGCAAGGGCAGGGATCGTTGCGGCCGACTTTGGCCCCGGCGCGGGCGGGCTTCGGAGCCTCGACGGGCGTGTTGCCGGTCTGAAACTGCATTTGCTTTTCCTGGCGGCGCTGCTTGCGTTCGATTTCTTCAGGCGAAAATTGCGAGAGACCGCGCGGCACGAGCGGCTTCTGCGCGGAAGGTGCCGCGGGCTGCGCGGATGCCGCAGCGGGTTGTTCCGCAGGCCGCACCAGGAAGAGAAATCGCACGGCTTCGGTATCAATGCGATTCATCAGCTCATCGAACAGAATGAACGCTTCCTTCTTGAACTCAACCAGCGGGTCTTTCTGGCCGTACCCGCGCAACCCGATGCCTTCCTTCAAGTGATCGAGCGTCAGCAGGTGGTCTTTCCACTGGCCGTCCACCACGTCCAGCAGGATGTGCCGCTCCAGCCAGCGCAGTGTCTGCGCGCCGAAAAGCGCTTCTTTTTCTTCGTAGCGCGCGCGGACTTTTTCGATCAGCTGCTCGCCCACGGTTTCGTGATTCAGCGTCGCGAAATCCATCCCCACGGCCTTGGGATCGAAGCCGAACTGGTTGAGAATTTCGTTGGAGAATTGCGTGACGTTCCACTGGTCCGGATGCTGTTCGCGTGGGCAATACGTCTCGACCAATTCGTTGGCGATGGCGTCGGCGCGCTCCAGCACGAATTCTTTCTGGTCACGGCCTTCCAGGAACGAGCGGCGCAGGTTGTAAATCGTTTCGCGCTGCTTGTTCATTACATCGTCATATTCCAGGAGGTGTTTGCGCGCTTCGAAGTTCTGCGCTTCCACCGCTTTTTGCGCATTTTCGATGCGCTTGCTGATTAGCTTCGATTCGATGGGCACGCCTTCCGTCATGCCAAGCCAGTGCATCATGGCTTTTACTTTCTCGCCGCCGAAAATTCGCAGAAGGTCGTCTTCGAGTGAGAGGAAGAATCGCGATGAACCCGGATCGCCCTGGCGGCCGGCGCGGCCACGCAGCTGATTGTCAATACGGCGAGCCTCGTGACGTTCGGTTCCCAGAATGTGCAGGCCGCCCATGGCCACCACTTCGTCGTGCTCGGTCTTGCACTCTGCTGCGAATTGGTCGTAAATCGGTTTCCACTGTTCGAGAGGAACCTGAAAGATTTTGCCTTCAATTTGGAATAGCACCATCGCGGGACTGCTGCCGCCATTGGAAGAAGCTGCCGCAGCAGCTCCAGCGGCGCTGGCTGCGTCGGCCTGCGCAGCGGTTTCGGTGCCGGGAGCCGCGCCTATCACCGAGCTGGCAGGAGCGTACGGCAGCGCGAGCTTGTTCTTCAGGCAATAATCGCGCGTCATGGCTTCAGGATTGCCGCCGAGCAGAATGTCCGTGCCGCGGCCGGCCATGTTCGTCGAGACGGTGACCGTCCCCTTGCGTCCTGCTTGCGAAATGATGATCGCTTCGCGCTCGTGCTGCTTGGCGTTCAAAACCTGGTGCGGAATACCGGCCTTCTTCAAATGCGCGGCGATTTTTTCCGACTTTTCAATGGAAATGCTGCCCACCAGCACCGGTTGGCCGCGTTCGTAATATTGGCGGACGCCGCCTGCGTGCGTGCCGTCTTCCTGCAGAATGCCGTTCACTGCGGCTTCGAATTTCTCGGCTTCGGTGCGGTACACCACGTCTGAATTTTCGATGCGGATCAGATTCTTGTTCGTGGGAATCGCCACCACTTCAAGTTTGTAGATCTTGTCGAATTCGGGCGCTTCGGTCTCCGCGGTTCCGGTCATGC
Source organism: uncultured Acidobacteriota bacterium (assembly GCA_963779465.1). GTDB lineage: Bacteria > Acidobacteriota > Terriglobia > Acidiferrales > UBA7541 > Palsa-295. Next base: position 29,100 of record CAVZYH010000001.1, read on the forward strand.
CGGAGAGCTTTTTGTACATGCGGAAATAATTCTGGAAGGTGATGGTCGCGAGCGTTTGGTTTTCCCGCTCGATCTTTACGCCTTCTTTTGCTTCTACCGCCTGGTGCAGACCGTCCGACCAGCGGCGGCCGGGCATTTGGCGTCCCGTGAATTCATCCACGATCACCACTTCGCCGTCTTTCACCACGTAATCCACGTCTTTCTGGAAAAGTGTGTGCGCGCGCAGGCCCTGATACACGTGGTGAATGATGTCCATGTGCGCCGGGTCGTAGAGATTGCCCAGGCTCAGCAGCTGCTCGCACTTGGAAACGCCTTCTTCGGTCAAAGTCGCGGTGCGGTGTTTTTCGTCGAGCGTGTAATCAATGTCCAGGATCAGCTTGGGGATGACTTTGTCTATGCGGTAATACTTGTCCGTGGATTCTTCGGCTGGGCCGGAGATGATCAGTGGAGTGCGCGCCTCGTCAATCAGGATCGAGTCCACTTCGTCTACGATGGCGAAGTGATGGCCGCGCTGCACGCACTGCGTCAAATCGTACTTCATGTTATCGCGCAGATAATCGAAGCCGAATTCGTTGTTGGTGCCGTAGGTGATGTCCGCGGCGTAAGCGGCGCGACGTTGCACGTCGTCCAGATCGTGAACGATTACGCCCACGGAAAGCCCCAGCATCTTGTAGATCGGGCCCATCCATTCGGCGTCGCGGCGAGCGAGATAATCGTTGACGGTGACGATGTGGACGCCCTTGCCCGTCAGCGCGTTCAAATATGCGGGCAGGGTAGCGACGAGCGTCTTACCTTCACCCGTCTTCATCTCAGAAATTTTGCCCTGATGCAGCACAGCGCCGCCGATCAGTTGCACATCAAAATGGCGCATTCCCAGCGTGCGTCGCCCCGCTTCGCGCGTCAGCGCGAACGCCGGCACCAGCGCTGGCTGCAGCGCTTCCTGCATTTTTTGCTTGTAGTCCGGGTCGTCGCGCTCCAGGCCTTCCATGCGCGACTGGACTTCGGTCTTCAGCTCAGCGGTCTTCGCCGTAATCTCGGCATCCGACAGTTTGCGCATCTCAGGCTCGAGCGCATTGATCTCCGCGACCAGAGGCTGCAGTTCTTTTACGTCGCGTTCGTGCTTCGTGCCGATGAAACGCGCTACGACGCCATTTATGAATTTTTCGACATCCATATTTTTAGATTAGACCCATGCGAGCCCACGAACGGGGCAAAATTGTCGTTTAAGCTCCCGTGAACGGGGAACCCGACCTGCAGGTGTGGCAGCTGCGAGGATCGCGCGTCTCCCTAAACACTATTGTATCCGCTTGGGCGATTTCGTGCAAAGTGGTCGTCGGAGGCTTGTGTGGACCCGGTCGGTGTCGGAACCGCGCAAGGGTCTCAGTTGAGAGGTCTGCTCATGGCCTTGCCGCTCCTGCGGCGGCAGTCTATGATTGCAAGTCGACCTAATCAGTCGGGAAGCCGCAGTTACGCGGATTCGCCGAAAGGACTCATATGCCCCCCGGACCAGGACCTGGACCTGCACAAACGCTCGAAAAAAGGCCGCCCATCGCGGGCGTCAAGAACCTTGTCGCAGTCGCCAGCGGCAAAGGCGGAGTGGGTAAGACGACCGTGGCCGTGAATCTGGCGATCGCGCTGAAAAAACTCGGCGCCACGGTTGGCTTGCTCGATGCCGATGTGTACGGGCCGAATGTGCCGGTAATGCTCGGCACAAATGAGCAGCCGCGCGCCGTTGATGAGAAGACCATCATTCCTGTGGAAGCGTACGGCGTGAAAATGATTTCGATGGGGTTGCTGAATCCCGGCGATAAGCCGCTGGTGTGGCGCGGGCCGATGTTGCACAGCGTGATGCAGCAGTTTTTGCGCAGCGTGCAGTGGGGCACGCTCGATTATTTGATCGTGGACTTACCTCCCGGCACCGGCGACGTGCAGCTTTCGCTGATCCAAAGCGTTTCGGTGACGGGCGCAGTGGTTGTAACCACTCCTTCCATCGTGGCGTTGGCCGACGTGCGCAAGGCTGTCGAGATGTTTCGCCAGGTGAACGTGGAAATTCTCGGCGTCGTGGAGAACATGAGCTACTTCAATTGCCCGCATTGCGACGGACGCATTGATGTGTTTGGCCACGGCGAAGGCCAGCACATGGCGAAGAATTTCGGCGTACCGTTTCTTGGTGAGATTGAAATTGACCCGCAGATTCGGATTGGCGGTGATACCGGCAAGCCGGTCGCGTCCTTGGGCGAAGACGCTCCGGGCGGCAAAAGCGTTTATGCTGTGGCGCGCAACGTGATCGCGCGGCTGGAGATTGTGAACGCCTCGGCCGGTGCGCCTGTGGTGCAGATATTGTGATTTGATGTGATATTGTCTCGGCGCCTCGCGCAGTAACAAAAGCGTACTTCAGTCGTCAATTAGGAGTGGTACCTTGCTTCGCAGCTACAAGGGACAGATGCCGCGCGTCGCGGCCAGCGCTTATATTGACCCGCAGGCCGTGATTATTGGCGACGTCGAGATCGGTGAAGATTCCAGCGTGTGGCCTTGCGCTGTGATTCGCGGCGACGTGCATTACATTCGCATCGGCGCGCGTACCAATATTCAAGACGGCTCGATCCTGCACGTGATGCGCGATACCAATCCGCTGGTGCTGGGCGACGACGTTACGGTGGGCCACAGCGTCACGCTGCATGGCTGCACGATTGAATCGCGCTGCTTGATCGGCATGGGCAGCATCATTCTGAATGGCGCGGTAATTGGCACGGGATCGATCATCGCGGCCGGGACTTTGGTGCCGGAACGCACGATTGTTCCGCCAGGCAGCCTGATGATGGGCCAGCCCGCGAAGTTGCGTCGCGCGCTGGGTGCTGAAGATCTCGATTCGATTGATGCTTATGCGCGGCGCTACGTCGAGTACAAGGAAACGTATCGCACGGAAGAACGGATTCAGGGAAGTACGGAGACCGGGAACTAGAGTTGCCAGAGAAACGACAATTCCGCGCCGTCAAAGGCACCCGCGACATTCTCCCACCCGATTCCGCGCTGTGGAGTTGGTTCGAGCGCGCTGCGCGTGATGTATTCGAGTCTTATAATTTCCGCGAAATCCGTTTGCCGATCTTCGAGCAGACGGATTTATTTGCGCGTTCCGTGGGCACTGATACCGATATCGTGTCGAAAGAAATGTTCACGTTCCGTCTTCCGGATGGCTCGGCAAACGAAGAAGCCGGCGTTTCGCCGTCTGGCGAACATGTATCGTTGCGGCCGGAAGCAACTGCCAGCACGATGCGCGCCTATATCGAGCACGGCATGCACGTCCTGCCGGGGAACGTAAAGTTGTACTACATGGGGCCGATGTTCCGGCGGGAGCGGCCACAGAAGGGGCGTTATCGGCAGTTCTACCAGATTGGCGCAGAAGTGCTCGGGCAATCGGACGCGCCGGCGATTGACGCGGAAGTCTTGGAAATGCTGATGGTTTTTTTCAAGCGAGTCGGATTGACGCGCACGACGCTTTACGTGAATTCGATCGGCGACAACAACTGCCGCCCGCAATACGTGGAATTGTTGCGCCAGGAGCTGCTCAAGATTAAGGAGCAACTCGGTCCGGATTCGCAGCGGCGCATCGAGACTAATCCGCTGCGCGTGCTGGATTCAAAATTACCTCACGAGCAGGAAATCATCGCGAAGTTGCCGCGCATTTCCGACCACTTGTGCGCTGATTGCCGCGAACACTTCGCGAAGCTGAAGGACGAATTGAAGCTGCGCGGAATCGTGTTCGAAGAGAACTGGCGCTTGGTGCGCGGCCTGGACTATTACACGCGCACGACGTTTGAGGTGATCGCCGAAGGCCTAGGGTCACAGAATGCGGTGTGCGGCGGAGGGCGTTACGATGGCTTGGTGGAGCTTCTCGGTGGCCCGCCTACAAAGGGAATTGGCTTCGCGATCGGCAGCGACCGCGCCATTCTTTCGATTCAGGAATCGGGCAATCTGCCGCAGCTGCCGGGCTTGGACGTGTTCGTCGCTTGGATGGGATTGCCAACTTACGCCACCGCGGTAGGCCTCGCTCGAAAACTGCGCGAGTCAGGCCTTTCGGTGGAGCTGCCGGGCGAAGAGATGAAATTCAAGAAATCGCTCAATCTGGCCGACAAGCTCGGCGCGCGTTACGCACTGATCATCGGCAGCGACGAGGTCGCCTCCGGCACTTTCACGCTGAAACGGCTGGCCGACGCGGATCAGAAGAAGCTTTCCGAATACGAACTGCTAGAATATCTGGAATCCGAAAAACGCGGCACGAGGGGCTGAGCGCAATTTCGCGGCACGCTTAAATGCGCAGCCCGCGCCAGCGGAAGGGAACCCAATCTTGCTCGATGCTCTCGGCAATCTGAAACGCACCAACTACTGCGGCGATTTGCGCGCGTCGGACGCTGAAAAAGAGGTGGTCTTGATGGGCTGGGTCCATCGCCGCCGCGATCTGGGCCAACTAATCTTCATTGACTTGCGCGACCGCGCGGGTCTGGCGCAGATCGTGTTCAACAACGAGTTGCATTCCGAAGCGCACAAAAAAGCGGAAGAGCTGCGCTCGGAATTTGTGGTGGCCGTCGAAGGCAAGGTCATCCACCGCCAGAAGTCCAATCCCGAAATCGCATCCGGCGAAGTGGAAGTGATGGCCACGCGCCTGCACATTTTGAATAATTCCAAGACGCCGCCATTCCAGATCGAAGAGGAAGTGACGGCCAGCGAGGAAACTCGCTTGCGCCACCGTTACCTCGATTTACGCCGGCCCAAGCCGCATCGCAATATCGAGTTGCGACACCGGATTCTGTTCGAGATGCGCAAGACGCTGGACAGTCTGGGCTTCTTCGAAATTGAAACGCCGATGCTGACGCGTTCTACGCCCGAAGGCGCGCGCGACTACCTGGTGCCGAGTCGCGTGCATCACGGTCAATTTTATGCGCTGCCGCAATCGCCGCAAATCTTCAAACAGATCCTGATGATTTCAGGGATGGACCGCTATTTCCAGATCGTGCGCTGTTTCCGCGACGAGGACTTGCGCGCCGATCGCCAGCCGGAATTTACGCAGCTGGACCTGGAAATGTCCTTCCCACGCCAGCAGGATATTTTCGAGGTAATCGAAAGGGTGATGATTCGCGCGCTCGAGGTTGTTGGCGTGAAGGCGAAGGGACCGTTTCGCCATCTCGATTACAAAGAAGCGCTGCGACGCTATGGGTCGGACAAGCCCGATTTGCGTTTCGGCATGGAATTGCAGAATGTGACGCACCATTTCGAGCCGGCGCGCGCCACGATTCATTTCGAGGGTAATGTGCAGGCGCTGGTGGCTCCTGGCGCGGCTGGCTGGTCACGCAAACAGCTCGACGAATTGGGCGAGGTCGGGAAATCGGCGGGCGCGCGCGGCGTTTATACTGTGAAGGTGGCCGCCGAAGGGATCAGCTCGCCGCTCGAGAAGACTCTCGGCGCGGACGGTCTGAAGAAACTGGCCGAAGCGGTAGGCGCGAAGGCGGGCGACCTTATTGTTGCGGTTGCGGCCAAAGAACAGATCGCGCACACCGACACTTCTTTGAATGTGGCGGGCCAAGTTCGCCTTTATCTGGGGGACAAGCTCAATCTGATTGATCGCGCCAAATGGGAATTCGCCTGGATCACCGGCTTCGCGCTGTTTGAGTGGAGCGAGAGCGACAAACGCTGGGTTAGCGCGCAGCATCCTTTCACGGGTATCGTCGAGGAAGACCTGGACAAGCTGGAAACCGCGCCTTGGGGGTGCCGCTCGAAGGGTTACGATCTGGTGCTGAACGGCGTCGAGTTGGGTTCCGGCAGCATACGAATTCATCGCCAGGACGTGCAGGCACGGATGTTCAAGGCTTTGGGACTGAGCGAAGAGCAGGCGCGGCAGCGGTTCGGATTTTTTCTCGACGCGCTCACCTACGGCACGCCTCCGCACGGCGGCATCGCACTGGGCCTCGACCGCGTGGTGATGCTGCTTGCCGGCGAAAAATCCATCCGCGAGGTGATCGCCTTCCCGAAGACGACCGCCGCGCAGGATTTGATGGCTGAGTCGCCGTCGGCGGTGGGCACGGATCAATTGAATGATCTGGGAATAGCGATCAAACAGGCCGAAATTGGGAACGCAGCGAAGAAGGATGCATGATTTCGTATCGTTTGCTGATTGGCATAACAATTGCAGCGTTACTCGGAGTGTTCCTGCTGGTGCGCAGCATGCACCGGCTCGGCCTGCGCGCGCAATTCCTGGTACTGGCTGGGTTGGGTGTGACGATCGGGTTCATTTTTCTGGTGATGGTGCAAATGCGTTGGTTTCCGATGTGGTTTGGCGTCTCGCTCGTGGTGATCGTCTTCATCTTCAGTTTGTTCGGCACGCGCATATTTCTGCGCAGCCTCGCCCGGGAAGACAAAGAAACCGAAGAGGAAGCCCGCGCGGAATACCAGCGCGGCGCTGAGGGTTCGCGTCTGGCCGATCCGCGTTCCGCGAGGCATACCTCATGAGCCGCATCCGCATACTTCCGGAAACCGTCGCCAATAAAATTGCAGCGGGCGAAGTGGTGGAGCGCCCTGCCTCGGTGGTGAAGGAACTCCTCGAAAACGCCCTGGACGCGCGCGCGCGCTCGATTCGCATTGAGACCGAATCGGGCGGCAAGCGCTTGATCCGTGTGATCGACGATGGCTGCGGCATGAATCACGACGACGCGCTGCTGGCCTTCGAGCGCCACGCCACTTCCAAGCTGCGCACCGCAGACGACCTGCTTTCCATTGCCACGCTGGGATTTCGCGGGGAAGCTTTACCCACCATCGCTGCGATCTCGCGCCTCTTGCTGGAAACGCGCGACGCGGAGGAAGGGGAGGGAACGCGCATTGAATTCGCGGGCGGCAAACTGTTGAGCGTGAAGCCCGCAGGCGTGCCGGTGGGAACATCGATCAGCGTGGCCGATATTTTTTATGCCGTTCCGGCGCGGCGCAAGTTCCTGAAATCCGAAACCACCGAGCTGGGACACATCGCATCGCTGGTAACGCATTACGCGCTGGCGCATCCCGACCGGCATTTCCTGCTGAAAACGCCCTCGCAGGAAATCCTGAATTGCCCGCCCGTGGAAAAGCTGGCGGACCGAGTGTACCAGATTTTCGGGCGCCAGTCGCTCGATGAACTCACTGAAATTCCGGCGACCGAAGCCGCGGTGCGGAGCGCGATCACAGAACCGCCGCTCGAAGCGGAAGAGCGCGCGGCCACGCTGCGCGTCAGTGGATTCACTTCGCGTCCCGAAGTGCAGCGCAGCAATCGCAATGGCATCTACATTTTCGTGAACCGGCGGCTGGTGCGCGACCGGCTGCTGCTGCACGCCATCAGCGAGGCGTATCGCAACATCGTGCCGCCTGGCGTCTTTCCGGTCGTGTTGCTGTTTCTGGATATGCCGTACGAGGAAGTGGACGTGAACGTGCATCCGGCGAAAATCGAAGTGCGTTTTCGCCACCCGCAGTTCGTGCACGATTTCACGCGCGACGCAATCCGCCAGGCGCTTTCGGTGGCGCGTCCAATTCCTGGATTTCCCGCAGCGCGTGCGGCGACCGCATCCGCAACGGGGGCCGGCGTGATGGGGCTTTCTGCCACAAATGGCGGTTCGACTGCATTTGCAGCCGGAGCGGCGGCGATTGATCCGGCATTTCTTTCGTCAGCGAGTGCTGGAGCGGTGCCTGGCGCGTTTCCCGGTCCACCTCGCGCGATAATTCCCGCTTCGTTTGGCGATGTGGCCGGCGCAGCCGAAGGATTTGAATTGACTGGCGCGCCCGACCGCCCGATTTCGCAGCGGCTGCAATTCGATCCCACTGGCCCGAGCGATTTTTCGCTTGGCCCGCAGGAATACGTACCGCCCGCCGCTGGCGACAGTATTCACGCCGCCGATACTCCTGGGGCCTTGCCAAGCGTGGAAGACATCGCCGACCTGAAGCCTCTGGGCCAGGTGAACAGCAGCTTCATCGTTGCGGTGAATGGCGAAGGATTGTGGATCATCGACCAGCACGTGGCGCACGAGCGCGTGCTTTTCGAGCAGCACTTACGCGCGCGCCGCGAAGGCGCTCTCGGCGGTCAGCGATTGCTGGTGCCGCTGATTGTCGAGCTGAATCCGCGGCAGCTTACGATTTTCGAACAGATTGGCGAAGAGCTACGTGCCAACGGCTTCGAAGCAGAATTGATGGGCGCGCGCAGCGTGGCAATCCAGGCCGCGCCCGCAGGCATCACCAGCGGGGACGCCGAGCGATTGTTATACGAAATCCTGGACGGGATCGCGCGCGAAAACCAGGCAATTTCCATTGATTCGCTGCAAGCCAAGATCGCCGCTTCGACTTCTTGCCACGCAGCAATCAAAGTGAATACGCCGCTGGACCCGGCCAAAATGGAATGGCTGCTGGGCGAACTTGCGAAGACGGAATATCCGATGAGCTGTCCGCACGGGCGGCCGGTGGTGCTGCGCTATTCCGTGCGCGAAATCGAGCGCGCCTTCAAACGGATCTGAACCGTGACTAACTTTGACGATCTCAAATGGCTGACCTTATCGGCTTGCTTCTTGGTGGATGCCGTTTGTCTGCGCTTCATGGTGATGCAGGCTAACAAACGACTACCGCGCGAACAGAAGCTGTCATATTTTCTGCAGGGAGGGAACGTGGCGGCTGTTTACAAGCGCCTTTATCCGGGGAGTCGCGCATATCAGGTGTTGCAAGTTTCCGTGATTATAACGGCGGTCATTTCCGCAGTACTTGTCGTGTCCTATATCTGGAGCTTGCTGGCCGCGAGATGATTTGACACGAAAACTGATTATCGCCATAGACGGGCCCGTCGGCTCCGGCAAGAGCACGCTGGCGCGGCGCGTCGCTGAGCTTCTGGGCTACGTCTACGTGGACACCGGAGCGATGTACCGCGCGCTGGCGTTCAAGGCGCTGCGCAACGGGCTGGCGCTCGATGGCCACGACGAGGAGTTGGTGGCGCTGGCGCGCGACACGCGCATTGACCTGCGCGCGGAAGGCGGCACGCAGCGGGTGTTGCTCGATCACGACGACGTGACCACCGCGATTCGCACGCCCGAAGTTTCCCAAGCTGCATCGAAGATCGCTGTAAATGCCGGTGTGCGCCAGGTTCTGGTGGCGGAGCAGCGCCGCGCCGGCGAGCAGGGCGGGGTAGTGATGGAGGGCCGGGACATCGGCAGCGTGGTGTTTCCCGACGCGCAGCTGAAGATTTTCCTTACTGCTTCGCCGGAAACGCGCGCGGAGCGGCGCTGGCGCGAGCACCAGCAAAAGGGCGACCACATCAATCTGCAGCGCACGCTGGAGGAAATTCACGAACGCGACCGTCGCGACCTGCAGCGTGCCACTTCGCCGCTGGTGCGCGCCGCAGATGCGGTAGTCGTGGACAGCACCGCGATGGAACCGGAAGAAGCGGCGCGCCTCGTGGTGCTGCTGGCCAAAGAGCGAGATGCCGCAAACGCAGAGTAGCGAACCGCCTCAGCGATCCGCACCCGGCACGCTTGCCGCGCCATCCACAGCGCTTACGCGGGACTGGACATCGAGGCGAGGAATTCGCCGTTCGTTTTCGTTTTGGAGAGGCGTCCGAGCAGAAGCTCCATCGCTTCCACCGTCGAGAGAGGACTCAGCACCTTGCGCAGCACCCAGATGCGGTTCAATTCGTCGGCGGGCAGCAGCAGCTCGTCTTTACGAGTTCCAGAGCGGTTGATGTCAATCGTCGGGAACACGCGCTTGTCCACCAGCCGGCGGTCCAGGTTGATTTCCATATTGCCGGTGCCCTTGAACTCTTCGAAGATCACGTCGTCCATGCGGCTGCCGGTATCAATCAGCGCGGTGGCGATGATGGTGAGCGAGCCGCCTTCTTCCACGTTGCGCGCTGCGGCAAAGAAACGCCGCGGACGCTGCAGGGCGTTGGCGTCAATACCGCCTGACAGCACCTTGCCCGAAGGCGGCGTGACAGCGTTGTAGGCGCGGCCCAGGCGCGTGAGCGAGTCGAGCAGGATGACGACGTCGCGCTTGTGTTCCACCAGGCGCTTGGCCTTTTCCAGCACCATTTCGGCCACCTGAATGTGCCGCTGCGGCGGTTCGTCGAAGGTGGAGCTGATGACTTCGCCTTTCACGGTGCGCTGCATGTCCGTAACTTCTTCCGGGCGCTCGTCAATCAGCAGCACGATCAGCGCGACTTCCGAATGGTTCGTGGTAATCGAATTCGCGATGGACTGCAGCATCATCGTTTTTCCGGTGCGCGGCGGAGCGACGATCAAGCCGCGCTGCCCCTTGCCGATGGGGCAGAGCATGTCCAGCACGCGCCCGGTGAGGTTTTCCTTGGTGGTTTCCAGGCGGATGCGATCGGCCGGATAGAGTGGCGTCAGGTTGTCGAAGAATATCTTGCTGCGCGCAACTTCGGGGTCTTCGAAGTTGACCGCTTCGACCTTGATCAGCGCGAAGTAGCGCTCGCCGTCTTTCGGCGGGCGCACCTGGCCGGAAACCGTGTCGCCGGTGCGCAGATCGAACTTGCGGATCTGCGACGGCGAGACGTAGATATCGTCCGGGCCCGGGAGATAGTTGTATTCGGGCGCGCGCAGGAAGCCGAAGCCGTCCGGCAGGCATTCCAGCACTCCTTCGGAGAATATCAACCCGTTCTTTTCCGTCTGGGCGCGGAGGATCTGGAAGATCAACTCCTGCTTGCGCATGCCCGAGGCGCCGGGAATGTTCAATTCCTTGGCTACCTTCGCCAGGTCGGTGATGTTCTTGTCTTTCAGTTCTGCAAGGCTAATGCTCATCGATTTCGTTCCTTCTCAAGCCTGGTTTTCAGGCAGATTGATTTCTGAATGGATTACGGGCGGGCGCAAATTCGAACCTGCCACTCTTTTTCAACTTTAAAAACGGGAAAACCTACAGACAACCGGAAACCTCTGGCCGCGGGCCAAGCCTGCTGATCAAAATGAGGAAGGACCAGAGGGTTTCAATTGGTTAGTTCATTGTCCGGCGCGACGTCCGCGCCGAACTCGGGCTCAACTCCGGCAACCGGCGGGTGACCGGGAATCGGAAGCGGATGCTCCAAAGCGATCTGCAGCACATCGTCCATGGACTCGACAAAATGAATGGACATCTGCGACTGGATGTCCGGCGGGATATCCGCCAGATCTTTTTCATTGTCCTTCGGCAAAATTATGGTGCGCAGGCCCAGGCGATGCGCCGCCAGCAGCTTTTCCTTCACTCCGCCTATGGGCAGGACCTTGCCGCGCAAGGTGATTTCACCGGTCATCGCGATATCGCAGCGGACCGGAATTTTGGTCAGCGCGCTGACAATCGAGGTGCAGATCGTGATGCCGGCCGAAGGACCGTCTTTCGGTATCGCGCCTTCCGGTACGTGCATGTGAATGTCCAGGTGGCGGTAGAAATCCTTGGGCAGGCTGAAACTATGGCTGCGCGAGCGAATGTAGCTCATTGCGGCCTGCGCCGATTCCTGCATCACGTCGCCAAGCTTGCCAGTCAGAGTCAGCCGGCCACGGCCCTGCATCAAGGTGGCTTCGGTGGAGAGCACTTCTCCGCCGACTTCCGTCCAGGCGAGGCCAGTGGTGAGGCCGATCTCGTTCTTCTTTTCCGCCAGGAAATCGCGGTACTTCAGGATGCCGAGATAGTCATTCAGGTTCGTCGGCGTGACCTCCACGGCGACGTCTTTGCCTTCGGTGACGACTTTGCGCGCCACTTTCCGCGAAATGTTGGCCAGCTCTCGGTTCAGGCTACGCACACCCGCTTCGCGCGTGTAATGGCGAATGGTGCTCTTGATGGCGTCGTCGGTGATTTTCAGCTGATTCTTCGCCAGCCCCGTGGCTTCGAGCTGCTTGGGAATCAGGTAGCGCGTGGCGATCTGATATTTTTCATGTTCGGTGTAGCCCGGGATGCGCAGCACTTCCATGCGATCTTGCAGCGGCTGCGGAATGGTGTGCAGCACGTTCGCAGTGCACACGAACATGACCTTCGAGAGATCGTATTCCACGTCGAGATAGTGGTCGGTGAACGCGTGATTCAGCTCTGGGTCCAGCACTTCCATCAGCGCCGCCGACGGATCGCCACGGAAGTCCATGGACATCTTGTCCACTTCGTCCAGCACGAATACGGGATTGGTGGTGCCGGCCTTGCGCATCATCTGAATGATCTGGCCGGGCAGGGCACCGATATAGGTGCGGCGGTGCCCGCGAATTTCAGCCTCGTCGCGCACGCCGCCAAGGGATACGCGCACGAATTTGCGTCCCGTGGCGCGGCCGATGGACATCGCGAGCGAAGTCTTGCCCACGCCTGGAGGCCCGAGGAAGCAGAGAATCGAACCCTTGGGATTCTTTACCAGCTGGCGAACGGCGAGATATTCGAGAATGCGGTCCTTGATCTTGTCCAGGCCGTAATGATCTTCGGAGAGGATCACTTCCGCGCGCTTGATGTCGCGAATTTCTTTCGAACGCTTCTTCCAGGGTACTGCCAGCAGCCAGTCGAGATAGTTGCGCGAAACCGTGGATTCCGCGGACATCGGCGGCATCATTTCCAGCCGCTTCAGTTCCTGCATGGCCTTTTCCTGCGGCCCTTCGGGCATGCCGGAAGTTTCGATTTTCTTTTTCAGCTGTTCGATTTCGTTAGCTTCGCCGCGGCCCAGCTCTTTCTGTATGGCCTTCAGCTTTTCGTTGAGGTAGTACTCTTTCTGGGCGCGCTCCATCTGGCGCTTCACCCGCGTATTGATGGAGCGATCCACGTTCAGCTTTTCGATTTCGACTTCCAGAATATCGGCGATGCGGTTCAATCGTTCCAGCGGTTCAAACAGCTCCAGCAATTCCTGCTTTTCCTCGACCGGAATCTGCAGGTTCGCAGAGATTGCATCGGAAAGCTTTCCGGCATCTTCCACGCGCACGGCCGCGATCATCGTGTCGTAATTCAGGCTCTGTGAGAGCTTCACGTACTGCTCAAACAGCCCGGTTACGCGCTCGGAGGCCTGCTGCAGCTGCGGGGAAGGCTCGGTTTTGGAGGTTACGACGCGAATCGAAGCGCGGAAAAAGCCTTCGTCGCTGGTAATCTGCACGATCTTGGCGCGCTCGGTGCCTTCCACCAGCACCTTGATATTGCCGTCGGGTAGCTTCACGCTCTGCACGATGTTCGCGAGCGTCCCTACTTGATAGATTTCTTCCGGCTTGGGGTCGTCCACCGACGCGTCGTGCTGCGTCACCAGGAAAATCTTCTTATCGCCCGCCAGCGCGTCTTCCAGCGCGCGCACAGACGCTTCCCGGCCCACGATGAAGGGGTGCATCATCTCCGGGAAAATCACCATTTCCCGGACCGGCATCATCGGTACGCGTTTGATTTCGCCTTTTTCGCGATTGAACATCGAATTCTTTTTTCTCCCGGTACGCTAGCCCGCTTTTTCCAGCAGGCTCCAGTTGATTTCGCGTCCCTTGACCATGTCTGCCGTAACCACAAAGTCACGCAACTTACGCTGTGCCGGCAAGTGGTACATCATTTCCAGCATCAAATCTTCCAGAATCATGCGCAAGCCGCGCGCGCCCACTTTGCGCTGCAGCGCGAGTTCCGCCACGGTGTCCAGCGCGTCGTCCGTGAAACGCAGCCGCACATTTTCAAATTCGAAGAGCCGTTGATATTGCCGCACCAGCGCGTTCTTTGGTTCGGTAAGGATACGCACCAGCGCTGACTTATCCAGATCGCTCAGCACGCCCACCACCGGCAATCGCCCCACAAATTCCGGGATCAACCCGTAGCGAATCAGGTCGGTAGGCTGTGCCTGTTCCAGCATTTCGATATTGCGCCGCGATGCCGTGGTTACCTGCGCATCGGCCTGGAACCCCAAGGATTTATGCCCCACGCGCCGTTCGATAATTTTCTCCAGCCCCACGAAAGCCCCGCCGCAGATGAACAGGATATTGGTCGTATCCACCGGCGTAAATTCCTGGTGCGGGTGTTTGCGTCCGCCCTGCGGCGGAACATTGGCAACAGTGCCTTCCAGGATCTTCAGCAGCGCCTGTTGCACGCCTTCACCGGAAACGTCGCGGGTAATCGAAGGGTTTTCGTCTTTCTTCGAGATCTTGTCAATCTCGTCTATATATATGATGCCTTGCTGAGCCTTTTGGACGTCTCCATCCGCAGCCTGCAAGAGCTTCAAGATGATGTTTTCAACGTCTTCGCCGACGTAGCCGGCTTCGGTGAGCGTCGTCGCGTCCACGATGGCGAACGGCACGTCCAGCATGCGCGACAGCGTCTGCGCCATCAGCGTCTTGCCGGTTCCCGTCGGACCAACCAACAAAATATTCGACTTCGCCAGCTCCACATCGCCCGGCTGCTTGTTCAGGAAGATGCGCTTGTAGTGGTTGTAAACCGCGACCGCGAGCTTCTTCTTGGTCTTGTCCTGCCCGATGACGTAGCCATCCAGGAAGGCCTTGATCTCAGGCGGGCGCGGCAGACGGCGATTCGCCGGGCTGGACTGCTCGCGCTTCTCGTCTTCGAGGATCTGCTGGCAGACGCCCACGCACTCGTTGCAAATGTACGAGCGCGGATATTCCGATGGAGAACTGATCAGCTTCTCCACCTGCTCCTGCGTTTTATGGCAGAAGGAACAGCGTAACGGCTCTTCCGGTGTGAACCGTTTCACTGATTAGGCTCCCTCGTTACGGATTTCACCACACCCTTGACGAATCTATCTCGCATTGTAAAACGGAATCCGGCCGGGCGGCAGGGAATCATCAATTTGGCTACTAACCCTTTGGAACGGCAATTACCTGTGCTTCGTAATGATTTCGTCCACGATGCCGTACGCCTTCGCCTGTTCGGCTGTCATGATGAAATCGCGTTCCACGTCTCGCTCGATTTTTTCCAGCGGCTGGCCCGTGTGGCCGGCCAGCAGCTTGTTGAGCGATTCCCGCGTGCGAATAATCTCTTTCGCGTGAATATCAATGTCCGTGGCCTGACCTGAAAGCCCGGACATCCATGGCTGGTGAATCAAAACTCGTGAATTTGGCAGCGCATAGCGCTTTTTCGGCGTCCCAGACGCCAGCAACACCGCCGCGATGGAGGCGGACTGGCCGATGCAATACGTCACCACGTCGGGCCGCACGAACTGCATCGTATCGTAGATCGCCATTCCCGCGGAAATCGAGCCACCCGGCGAATTGATGTACACCGAGATGTCTTTCTCGGGATCTTCGGACGCCAGAAACAGCAGCTGAGCGGTCACCAGGTTCGCTACATGGTCGTCAATCGGCGTGCCGATGAAAATAATGTGGTCTTTCAGCAGCCGCGAATAGATGTCATAGGCCCGCTCGCCGCGGTTCGTCTGTTCGACGACCATCGGAACGAGGGTTGTGGCGTACGGAGTCGCGTCGTTTGTATGTTTCATTGGAAGTGTCTTTGCGCGCTGAGGAGCCCGAACCAGTTGTTACTCTTCACGTTTGGCTGTCTTCTCGATTCGGGTATTGCTGTAGAGCCACTCGATTGTTTTGTCGCTTCGCAACTTCGATTTCATCCTATCGAGCGCTCCCTGCTTTGTCAAGCGAGCCCGCAGTGCCGTTGCCGATTCGCCACTGTGTTCCGCCAGCGCATTTATTTCCTTTTCGACGTCTTCGTCGCTTGCTTCGATTTTTTCCGCGTCCGCGATGCGGTCAATCAGCAGTTCAGCCTTCACATCGTCCACCGCGCGGTCGTGCTGGCCCTTGCGGAGCGACACCCAATCCACATTTACCGCTCGCGGGTCCACCCCTTGCGATGCCAGTGAGCGGACGGTGCGTTCCAGCCGGACATCCATTTGATGCTCGACGAGCGCATCGGGTACCGGAAAATCGTGCTTCTTTACCAGGGTTTCCAGGATCTTTTCGCGCGCTTGGGCTGATTGCCGCGCTTCTTTCTCGGCTTCCAGATTGTCCTGAATTTTCCTGCGCAGCTCGGCGATCGTGGTCACGCCGCCAACTTCTTTCGCCACCTCTACCGCAAACTCGTCGTTCAATTCGGGCAGCTTCTTTTCCTTGATCGCTTGGACGTCCATTGTGTAGTCGTAGGTCTTGCCCTTGAGCTTTTCGTCGGGATAATCATCAGGATATTTGGCCTGGAATTTCTTGGTCTCGCCGGGATTCGCGCCGCGCAAATTTTCCGTGAAACTTTCCAGCGTTTCTTCGGCGCCGATGTGGCACATGATGTTGTCGGCTTCTACCGGGTCACCACCGCCTTCCGGCATGCCGGAAAGTTTGATCAGCGCGTAATCGCCGTCTTTTGCCGCGCGGCCTTCCACCGGAACGAACGTGGCGGCGCGTTCGCGCATTTCCTCAATTACCTGATTGATCTTCGTATCGCCCGCGTCCAGATCTTCAATCTGAACTTCCAGGCCCTTGTATTCGCCCAGCTCGAATTCCGGAAGCACTTCGAAGACCGCGCGGAACTTCAGCGGCTCGCCTTCTTTGAATTCCACTTTGTCCACTTCGGGGCGAGTGACTGGAACGAGCTTCTTTTCGTCAAGCGCCTTCTCTAGATACTCCGGCACCAGCGATTGCACCACCTCGCCCTGTATGTCTTCGGCGAAGCGGCGGCGGATCAGAGTCACGGGCGCTTTGCCCGGACGAAAACCAGGGATACGCGCCACCCGCGCCAGGTCGCGTTCGACTTTCTGACTGGCTTTGCTGACGACTTCAGCTGGAATTTCCAGCTCGATTTCACGCTTGCAAGTTGTTTCGGTCATGGGATTTTTGGCAGGGGACGGACTGCGGAACACCCTGATTCCAATCTGCCTTTCGCCTGTTCGAAATTCGAGAGGGAGGACGGCAGGGAAGTGCGGCCAGACGCAACCGCATCAGAGACCTTAGTATAAAGAAACTATAAGCGCGCGTCAACGCCGATTGGACCGTTAAAAAAAATTCGATCTGCCTGAGAAGCCGCTCGCGGTTTGCCGGTGCGCCGTTACTCCATCGCTGAACACGCCAATCGACAATCCAGACGGCGGGTTAAGTGTGCCGATGCACCTACTCGCGCTATACTTCCATCGGGGAGATCAAAGATGAGCCAGCCAAACGAACAAGCGGCCAGCGAATTGAAGCGTCAGCACGAAGCCGCCAAACACCGATTGGAATCGTTGCGGGAAGAAGCGCGCAAGCTGGGTCACGAGTTCGAAGACAAGCTGAAACCCGAAATATTGGAAGCCGAAGTGGAGCTAACCCGCTTGAGCGGCATGTTGGGACAAATCGGGCTATAGCGCTTCGCGTACCGGAAGCAAAAATCAGAAGAAGAGTGCGGAAGAAGGGACTCGAACCCCTACGGCCTTTCGGCCACCAGCTCCTAAGGCTGGCGCGTCTGCCAATTCCGCCACTTCCGCGGTGGAATCCACAGTATAGCATTTGGCCCGGACTTCACGCCTCCCGCTCCGGCGCTTTGAATCACATCCCGGGCTCGGCACACCGCAGATGTTCTTCTCCTTTGCGCTTGCCGTCGCCGCGTACTTTTGCTAGTCTCCGCGGCAAATGCCGCGCCTGATCACCGCTGAATCTTCCGGAGGAACCTCATGCCACATTGCACTAAGTGCGGATCCATGGTTGAAGACAACGTGGCGTTTTGTCCTAGTTGCGGAACTCCGCAGGCGGCAGGAGTAACCACCGCCATGGCTCCCGCTGCCGGCACGCAATCAGGTCTTTCCGAGAATGTTGCGGGGCTGCTGTGCTACGTGCTGGGCTGGGTGACGGGGCTGATTTTCTATTTTATAGATAAGCGCCCGTTCGTGCGGTTCCACGCAGCGCAATCGATCGTGGTGTTTGGCGGTCTGATGATCATCCGCATCGTGCTCTCCATGCTATTTGCCGCAGGGGGAGTGGCGGGGCTCTCGGTTGGATTTGGGCTGCTTTCGCTCGTCTCAATACTCGGCTTGGTGCTTTGGATACTGCTCATGATTAAGGCTTATCAAGGCGAGAAGTTTCGCATTCCGCTGGCTGCTGATCTGGCCGACCAAATTTTCGGAAAATCCTGAAGCTATCTGTGGCGACAATTCTTTCCGGCGGAGCACGGTTTTTTCTCGTGCCACCCAGGCATGTAAAGCGCTCATTAGCAGGAAGAGCGCAAGCTCTCAGAACACGACCCTAGACCCTGATCGTTTTCCTTCGCTCTTGACATTAGCCAACTGAACGTCCATCGTTGTTGGCTTTCCCCTGCGCGAGGCTCCGTGCCGCGCGGGTGGTCAGGAGAGGGAATTGAAGGTTCGGATTTGTTTCCACGATAAATGCTTCGACGGAGCGTCCTCCGCCGCGATTTTCACGCGCTTTTACAAAGAACGCATCAACCCCGCAGCCGAGTTCTTCTATACCGGGATGACGCACAAGGCCTCGCAGCCTTTCGAGGATGGCACATTTGATGGCGACGAAAATGCCATCGTGGATTTCAAGTACTCCAGCTCGCCGCTCCTCACTTGGTGGTTCGACCATCACCAGAGCGCGTTTCTGACGCCTGCCGACGCCGAAAATTTTCGTGTGGATCATTCCGGCAAGAAGTTTTACGATCCCGCCTACAAATCCTGCACCAAATTTCTGGCCACGATCGCCTCGGAAAAATTCGGATTCAACGCCAAGCCACTCGCGAATCTGATCCACTGGGGCGACATCATTGATGGAGCTCAATTCGCTTCGCCCGCGGACGCCGTCAGCCTGACTGAACCCGCCACCCAACTCGCGCTGGTGATCGAAGCCGCGCCCGAGATTGACTTGGTGCCCAAGCTGATTCCGAACTTGGCATATCTGTCGCTGGCGGAGATGGTGGAATTGCCCATCGTGCAGAAATATCTTGGGCCGCTGTTGGAGCGCCATCGCAAATCGCTGGACATATTTCGCGAGCGCGCCGATTTCCGCGATGGCGTGATTTTCTTCGATGTCAGTGATCTGGACCTCGAGGGCTACAACAAATTCGTCCCGTACTTTTTATTTCCAGACGCGCTGTACTCCGTCGGTGTGAGCGCGTCGCCGCTGCGCGCGAAAGTTTCGGTGGGTACCAACCCCTGGAAGGAAGCATCCGCGGATGTGAATCTCGCCTCGCTTTGCGAAAAATACGGTGGCGGAGGTCACGCGCGCGTGGCGGCCATCTCGCTGGGTCCCGGCGACCTGGTTCGCGCCAGGCAAGTAGCTCAGGAAATCGCTGCGAACCTACGCCGCCACAAGTAGATTTTGCGCTCACTACGAAAACAGCGATTGCAACAGCGGCGGGGTTTTTCCGGTGATCAGCGGTGGTAGTTGGGCGCGACATTCTCTCGTGTTACAATTTTTTCAGTGGGCCGGTAGCTCAATGGTAGAGCAGCTGCCTCTTAAGCAGCGGGTTGGAGGTTCGAGTCCTCCCCGGCTCACCACTTCTTTGCGCGCTGCGATCGCGGCAGATCCTGATTCAACTCTAACGGAAGCACGCAACTCGTAAGGCAGCTTTCCCATCGCGTGTAAATCGGTGAATCTCTGCATTTTCGTCGCGCAACTCCCATCACTCTAATCCGTGCTTTGCCCGATGCTCCGCGATTTATCGTTCTATTGCGCGCATCGTCCTGTAAAATTCCACCACGCAGCGTCGCGACGCGCGTGTCTTGCGGCCATTTCCTCGCGCTGGCCGCGTGGCTTGCTGCTTCACTCAGCCGGCCAAAATG
This sequence comes from uncultured Acidobacteriota bacterium, assembly GCA_963779465.1. Classification (GTDB taxonomy): domain Bacteria; phylum Acidobacteriota; class Terriglobia; order Acidiferrales; family UBA7541; genus Palsa-295. Next base: position 48,766 of record CAVZYH010000001.1, read on the forward strand.
TGCATTGCGCGGCTTTCCGGCAGTACACGCAGAATCGAATGGAGAACCAAAGCTAGCAGATGGCAAAGGCAGCCCAACCACCCCCGCCCATTTTCTCCGAGCCAGAGGAGACGATTCGCGCTGAGCTTTTCAGCGTCGAGCGCCTGGAGCAGCACGCGGAAAGCCTCGCGGCAGCCCAGCTCGTCGTCACCGATCCCGAAGAAGGACGGCCACTCATCCCTCGAGTGCTCGAGAACGGCCGCGTCCTGCTCGAATATTACCGCGCCACCGCGCGCGCCATTCAGCACGAACAGGCCATCACTCCCGCCGCGGAATGGTTCGTAGATAATTTCTTCATTGTCGAGGAGCAACTACGCGAGATTCGCGACGATCTTCCTCCCGGTTTTTACCGCAAATTGCCGAAACTTGCTTCCGGCCACCTGGAGGGCTTTCCGCGCGTTTTCGGGGTCGCGTGGGCGTTTGTGGCGCACAACGACAGCCGTTTCGATCCCGAAGTCCTGCGCCGCTTCGTCAGCGCCTACCAGCGCGTGCAGCCGTTGACCATCGGCGAACTCTGGGCCGTAGCTATCACGCTGCGCATCGTGCTGGTGGAAAATCTGCGGCGCGTCGCAGAGCGCATCGTACGCAGCCGCAACGCGCGCGTGGAAGCCGATATTCTTGCTGATCGCGTGCTCGGCACCGCCGGCCAGACGGCCGTTTCGCCCGCTGCTGTGCTGCGCCGTTTCGAAAATAAGCCACTAGAGCGCTCGTTTGCCGTGCAGTTGGTGCAACGTCTGCGCGACCTCGATCCCAAGGTCGGCCCAATTCTGGTCTGGTTGGACGAACGCCTTGCCGCGCAGGGAACTACCGCGGATGAAATCGTCCGCGCAGAGCATCAAGAGCAAGCCGCCATGAGCGTGACCGTGCGCAATATCATCACCAGCATGCGGCTCACATCGGCATTTGACTGGGAAGCATTTTTCGAGAGCGTCAGCCTGGTGGATGACGTGCTGCGCAGCGGGAGCAATTTCGGCGAAATGGACTTCGCCACGCGCGATTATTACCGCCATGCGATCGAAGATCTGTCGCGAGGTTCGAACCACAGCGAGATCGAGGTTGCACAGCGCGCCGTGCAACGCGCCAAGCGTTCGCGCGCCGAACTTCACGGAGATGGCCATCCGCCCGATGAACGCAAAGCCGATCCCGGCTACTACTTGATCTCCCGCGGGCGACTCGAATTCGAGCACGAGCTCGGATTCCACGTTGCCTGGCGGCGCGGCGTGTTGCGGCTGTACGTGCGAGCCGCCGTTCCGGGCTATTTGGGAACCATTGCGGTTATGACGGCGCTGATTTTAGCGTTGCCCTTGGCGCACGCCCGCGAATTGCACGTAAGCGCGCCCCTGCTGGTCTTGCTCGCTTTGCTGGCGTCGGTACCTGCTTCGGATCTAGCGATCGCGCTGATCAATCGCGTGGTGGCGGATTTGCTCGGCCCTCGAACTCTCGCTCGCCTCGAGTTGCGCGACGGGGTTCCGCAGGAATTGCGTACCGTAATCGTGGTCCCCAGTCTTTTGACCTCGCAGGACGCGATCAAGGAACAGGTGGAGCGCCTGGAGATCCATTACCTCGCAAACGTAGATGGCGATTTGCGATTCGCGCTGCTGACCGATTGGGTGGACTCCGTCACGGAAACTCTGCCCGGAGATGACGAACTGCTCGCGGCAGCCGCCAGCGGCATCGCCGCACTGAACAAAGCACATGGCCCGGCCCCCGGTGGCGGCGCGCGTTTTTTTCTCTTTCATCGCAAGCGCACCTGGAACGAACGCGAACAGAAATGGATGGGCTGGGAGCGCAAGCGGGGCAAGCTGCACGAGCTGAACCAATTGCTGCGCGGCTCCACGCAAACAAATTTCATTCCCGTCGCCGATCGCGCCCCGGAATCCATTCCCGGCGTTCGGTATGTAATCACGCTCGATGCGGATACGCGCCTTTCGCGCGGCACCGCGGCGCGCCTCGTCGGCACCATGGCGCACCCGTTGAACCGGCCGCAATTCAGTGCCGAACTAGGACGCGTGGTGGACGGCTATGGCGTAGTACAGCCTCGCGTGACGCCGTCGCTTCCCACTGATCGCGAAGGCTCGCTCTTCCAACGAATTTTCTCCGGCCCCAGTGGAATTGACCCGTACTCGGCCGCGGTTTCCGATGTCTATCAGGATCTGTTTCACGAGGGCTCCTACACCGGAAAGGGAATTTACGATCTCGACGCGTTCGAAGAGGCGATGGCCGGCAAGACCAAGGAAAACACGCTGCTGAGTCACGATTTGTTCGAGGGCATCTTCGCGCGCGCCGCACTGGCCAGCGATATCGAACTGTTCGATGAATTTCCATCGCATTACGAAGTGGCCGCGGCGCGGCAACATCGCTGGGCCCGCGGCGACTGGCAGCTCCTGCCGTGGATTTTCGGACGTGGCGGACTATCGAAAGAAGAACGCCGCAACGTCTCCATTCCCGCGATCAGCCGCTGGAAGATGATGGATAATCTGCGCCGCACGCTTTCCGCGCCGTGCATGCTGCTGCTGATGGTAGCGGGCTGGCTGACGCCGCAAGTGTCGCCTTGGATGTGGACGCGCTTCGTTCTCGCCACCATCGCCATTCCGTCGTTAATCCCTTTTCTCGTTGGTTTGAATGCCCGGCTGAGCGGCACCTCCAAACGCAGCCATTTCCGCGATGTCCTATCAGACCTGTCACTGGGCGCATCGCAGATCGGATTGACGGTCACATTTATCGCCTATCAGGCGTGGCTGATGATGGACGCGATCGTGCGCACGCTGGTCCGTCTGTTGTTCACGCGCCGCAATCTGCTGCAGTGGGTCACGGCGGCGCAGGCCAAACACGCCGTGGACCTGAAGCTTCTGGCTACATACGGCCGCATGGTAGCAAGCGTTCTGGTTGCTTTTGCTGTGCTCCTGACCGTGGCAGTTGTGCGGCCGCAGGCCCTGTGGGCTGCGATTCCATTTGCCGCGCTGTGGATCGCCGCGCCCGCCGTGGCACAGTGGATCAGCGTCCCGCCCCCGCTCGAGGATCTCGAGCCAATTTCGGCGGCCGACACGAGGGCACTGCGATCCATTGCGCGGCGCACCTGGAGATTTTTCGAAAGATTTGTCACTGCCGACGACCGTTTCCTGCCGCCGGACAATTTTCAGGAAGATCCCAAGCCCGTAGTGGCGCATCGAACTTCTCCCACCAATATCGGACTGTACCTGCTCTCGACGCTCACCGCCCGAGACATGGGCTGGCTCGGCGCCCAGGAAGCAGCTGACCGATTGGAAGCCACGCTGCAAACCATGGGTCAGCTCGAGTTGTATCGCGGCCATTTTTACAATTGGTACGACACGCGCCGCCTGGTTCCACTCGATCCCAAGTATGTCTCCAGCGTTGACAGCGGGAACCTGGCCGCGAATCTGCTCGTTCTGGGGAACGGCTGCCGCGAAATCATTCAGGAACCGTTCGCAGTGTCGCGCCCGTTCACTGGAGTTGCAGACTCGCTTCAGCTTTTGCGTGAAGCGCTGGAGGAAATTGCGGACACGCAACGCACGCATATTGTGACGCGCAAGCAGCTGGCCAATGCCCTGGATTCGCTGACGGCGCTGCTGGAACCAGTTCCGGCGAGCGCGCGCGACTGGGCCGCGCGCTTTCTGGAGATTCAGCAGCACGCCCAGACAGTGGCGGACATTGCTCAGGCCCTTGCGCAGGAGCTGGGCGCGCAAGCTGACTCAGAGCTGCGCGTCTGGGCCGATGCCGCCCGGGCTGCGCTGGAAAGCCATGCACGCGATGCGCGCATCATGATTCCGTGGATGCGGCTGCAACCCAGCGAAGTGCTAGCCATGGCGGAACGGCCGCAGGAACAAGCGCCGGACTGGGTGGCGATCGAACCGTTTTTCCGTCACCTGCCTGCTCTGGTAGATGTTCCGGATCGCTGTGAGTCCGCTGTGCGCGAATTGGCGGCGCTGCGCGCAGGGCTGGCGGCAGACTCCACAGCGAATCGAGAAATTTTGCAGCGCATTGACGCTCTCACGCTGGCTCTCAACGGCTCCTCGCGCGATGCCTCGGCGCTGACTCGCCGCCTGGTCGCCATCGCGCACGCTTCGCAAGCCATGTTCGACCAGATGGACTTCACCTTCCTCTTCGATAATTCGCGCAAGCTCTTCTCCATCGGATTTCGTGGCACAGACGGAACCCTGGACAGCAATTGCTATGACCTGCTGGCCTCCGAAGCGCGGCTCACCAGCTTCATCGCCATCGCTAAGGGCGAGGTGCCGGCGTCGCATTGGTTCCGCCTGGGCCGGGCACTCACTCCCGTCGGCCGCGGCTTGGCTCTGATTTCCTGGTCAGGCTCGATGTTCGAATATCTGATGCCGGCGCTTGTGATGCGTTCTCCGGCCAACAGCATGCTGAGCCAGACCTACGAGCAGGTCGTCGTACGCCAAATCGAGTACGGAGAGGAGCGCAGCGTTCCCTGGGGAATATCCGAATCGGCGTTCAACGCACGCGACATGGATTTCACCTATCAATATTCGGGCTTCGGTGTTCCGGGCCTGGGGCTGAAGCGCGGGCTCAGCGAAGACCTGGTAATTGCGCCGTACGCGACGGCACTCGCGGCGATGATTGATCCGGCCGCCGCCGTGCAGAATTTTGCCAGGCTGGCGCGCGCCGGAGCTGCCGGAAACTACGGTTTCTACGAGTCATTGGATTACACCAGCAGCCGTCTGCCGGAGGGCAAAGACGTCGCGGTGATCCGCGCTTTTATGGCCCATCACCAGGGCATGTCCATCGTGGCCATAGCCGACGTGCTGAATGGCGGCGTGATGCGCGATCGTTTCCACGCGGAACCGATTGTGCGCGCCACCGAACTGCTGCTGCAGGAACGCACGCCGCGCGATGTGCTGGTCGCGCGCCCGCGCGCGGAAGAAGTTTCCGCGGCGTCCAAGGTGCGCGAGCTGGTTCCTCCGCTGGTGCGCCGCTTCAGTACGCCGCACGATGCGATTCCGCGAACGCAGTTGCTCTCCAACGGACGCTATTCCGTGATGCTCACTTCCGCAGGCTCCGGTTACAGCCGCTGGCGCGATCTGGCCATCACCCGTTGGCGCGAAGATCTCACGCTCGATAACTGGGGCCAATATATCTTCTTGCGCGACGAGCAGTCCGGAAATGTCTGGTCCGCTGGTTTCCAGCCCGCCGGAATCGAAGCCGACGAGTATGAAGCAATTTTCTTCGAGGATCATGCCGAGATTATTCGCCGCGATCGCTCGCTCACCACGGCTCTCGAAGTCGTGGTGTCCTCGGAAGACGATGCGGAAGTCCGCCGTATTTCGCTGAGCAATGTCGGGATACGCGCGCGCGACATTCAAGTCACGTCTTATGCGGAGCTTTCGCTCACGCCGCAAGCTGCTGATGTGGCGCATCCGGCTTTCGCGAAGTTGTTCGTCGAAACCGAATTCGCGACGGACGTCGGCGCGCTGCTCGCCACGCGCCGCAAGCGTTCCGAAGACGAGACGTCGGTGTGGGTGGCGCACGTGCTCGTAACGGACGGCGAAACCGTCGGCGAACTGCAATTTGAAACGGATCGCGCGCGATTCGTGGGACGCGCACGCAATCTGCGCGAACCCGTATCGGTGATGGACGGGCGTCCGCTCTCGAATACGGTTGGTTCGGTGCTGGATCCGATATTGAGCCTGCGCCGCACCGTGCGCGTGCCTCCGGGCGGCACGGTCCATTTGATTTTTTCCACCATTGCCGCGGCCACGCGCGAAGAGGCTGTGGATCTCGCCGACAAATACCGCGATGCCCGAACCTTCGAACGCACGCACACGCTGGCCTGGACGCAGGCGCAAGTGCAGCTGCATCACCTGGGCATCACTTCCGAAGAGGCGCTGCTGTTCCAGCGCCTCGCAAACGCCGTCTTGTATGTGGATTCATCGCTGCGTCCCACCGCCGACGTGTTGGCGCGCAGTTCACTGGATATTTCCACGCTGTGGTCGCAGGGAATCTCCGGCGATTTGCCGATAATTCTGGCGCGAATCGATGATCCCGACGACGTGGACATCATCCGGCAAATGCTGCGCGCGCATGAATACTGGCGCATGAAGCAGTTGTCGGCAGACGTCGTCATCATCAACGAAAAAGCCGCATCCTACGTGCAGGAACTGCAAGACTCGCTGGAAGCTCTGGTGCGCGGCAGCCAGCTGCGGCTTTCTCCCGATTCCGGCGGCGTCAGCGGGAAAATATTCCTGCTGCGCGGCGATCTGCTCACGCCAGAGGCGCGCACGCAATTGCAAGCCGTGGCGCGCGCCGTGCTATTGAGCCGCCGCGGCACGCTGGCCGAGCAGATCGTGCGCTCGCAATATCCGGAACCGGTGGAGCGCACCCTGGCACGCCCGGCGCGCGCCGTGAAGTCTTCGGACGCGCGCTTGCCGCAGCAAACTTTGCAATTTTTCAACGGTCTAGGCGGCTTCGCGGACCGCGGCCGTGAGTATGTCATCTCGCTAAACGAAGGTCTGCGCACGCCGGAGCCGTGGGTCAACGTCGTAGCGAATCCATCTTTCGGTTTCCTGGTTTCGGAATCGGGCTCCGGCTTCACCTGGTCGCTCAATAGCCATGAAAACCAGTTAACGCCATGGTCCAACGATCATATTTTCGACACTCCTGGAGAAGCAATCTACATCCGCGATGAAGCCACCGGCGAGGTATGGACCCCCACCGCGCTTCCCGTAAGGGATGAAACGGCGGGCTATCAGGCGCGTCATGGCCAAGGCTACAGCCGTTTTCTGCACGGGTCGCGCGGCATCGCTCTGGAACTCTTGCAATTTGTGCCGGTGGAAGATCCCATCAAAATTTCGCGGCTCACCGTGCGCAACGATTCAGATCGCGTGCGCCGCCTTTCCGTCACCGCGTATGCGGAATGGGTGCTGGGCAGTTCTCGCAGCGCGGCGGCGCCATACATCATCACGGAAATTGAGCACCAGTCGAAAGCGATCTTCGCGCGGAGCGCCTGGAGCGGTGAGTTCGGCGGCCGCATTGCTTTCGCCGATTTGCGCGGACAGCAAACCTCCTTTACCGGCGATCGCAGCGAATTTTTCGGCCGCAATGGCACCGCCGATCGTCCCGCGGCGCTCGAGCGCGGCGTGCCACTCTCTGGAAAAATCGGACCCGCCCTCGATCCGTGCGCCGCGCTGCAGACCACCATCGAGTTACGTCCCGGCGCGCGCGCCGAGGTGGTATTTTTCCTGGGCCAGACAGAAAACAGAGATCAAGCCCGCGATTTACTGCTGCGCTATCGCACCGCCGACCTCAACAAAGTTTTCAACGAAGTCACGCGTCGCTGGGACGAAATCCTCGACACCGTGCGAGTGTCCACGCCCGATCCCAGCATGGACGTGCTGTTGAATCGCTGGCTCCTCTATCAAACTCTGTCCTGCCGCGTGTGGGCCCGCGCCGGTTTCTACCAGGTGAGCGGCGCCTACGGATTCCGCGACCAACTGCAAGATGTGATGGCGCTGAACATTTCCAAGCGCGGAGTGGCCCGCGAACAATTGCTGCGCGCGGCCGCGCACCAATTCCCGGAAGGCGACGTGCAGCACTGGTGGCATCCACCGTCAGGCCGCGGTATTCGCACCCGCATGTCCGACGATCTGCTGTGGCTGCCCTACGCCGTAGTTCAGTTTATCGAAGCCACCGGCGACATGACCGTGCTCGAAGAGCCCGTGCCCTTTATCGAAGGTGAATTGCTGGCAGAGGGCCAGAAAGAATCGTATTTCCAGCCGCGCGTTTCGGAAACTCGCGCCACGCTTTTTGAGCATTGTGCGCGCGCCATTGACCGCAGCCTCGGCGTAGGCAGCCACGGCCTGCCGCTTATGGGCACGGGTGATTGGAACGATGGAATGAACCGCGTCGGCCAGGACGGCAAGGGCGAAAGCGTTTGGCTCGGCTGGTTCCTGCACGCCGTCTTGTGGGAATTTGCAAAACTGGCCGATGGCCGCGGGGAACATCAACGCGCTGAGACCTGGCGCCTTCACGTCAGCAGCCTGAAGGCCGCATTGGAACGCGATGGTTGGGATAGCGAGTGGTACCGCCGTGCGTATTTCGACGATGGCACGCCGCTGGGCTCCGCGCGGAACAGCGAGTGTCGCATTGACGCGATCGCGCAATCTTGGGCCATCCTGAGCGGCGCTGCAGAACCCGGACGCGGCGTTCGCGCCATGGCCGCGGTGGACCAGCAACTGATTCGCCGCCCCGATGGCTTGATCCTGCTGCTGGCCCCGCCATTCAATCATCCCGATCATGATCCCGGGTACATCAAGGGCTACCTCCCCGGCATTCGTGAAAACGGAGGACAGTACACCCACGCCTCCACCTGGACGCTAATGGCGTTCGCCGAACTAGGCGATGGCGATAAGGCCGTCGAGCTATTCCGCATGATGAATCCCATCAATCGCGCCGACACCCGCGCCAACGTGCAGCGCTATAAAGTTGAGCCCTACGTCGTCGCAGGCGATATCTACGCCGAAGCTCCGCACATCGGCCGCGGAGGCTGGACCTGGTACACCGGCTCGGCGGGATGGCTGTATCGCTCCGGGATCGAATCCATCTTGGGATTTCGCGTGCGCGGAACCTCACTTTCGATCGATCCCTGCATCCCGCGCAACTGGCCAGGTTACAGCCTGGAGTTCCGCTATCACTCTTCTACCTACAAGATCACGGTGGAGAACCCCTCCGGCGTCGCGCGCGGCGTGGCTCTCACCGAACTTGACGGAACACTCTTGGCCGGCTCCGCCCCGATTCACCTGGTGGACGACGGCGCGGTGCATCAGGTGCGCATCGTACTTGGGTGAGCATGGAACCCAAACAACAGGCTGCCCAAGAGGGCACTGCATTCGTCGAAACAGTCATTAGCTTGATTTCATCCGCAGTTACATTCGCTGTCAGGTTCGTCTAACATTAATTGTGCCGACTAGGGACATTTTGAGGTCAAGAAAACTGTCGCGCCGCGAGTTGCTGCGGGAGTTAGCAGCGCTCTCCGCCACCGCGATTCCAATTGCCGCAGGGCTCTCGCTTCAGCACTCGGTCGCAAGCCGCCAGGAGCAAGCGGCGCCGGCACCTTCGCAGCTTCCGCCTCCCAGCTACCTCTCTCCCAGAGATGATTCCTTCCTAGAGGAGCTCGAAAAAGCGATTTTTCAGTACTTCTGGGACCAGACGAATCCTAGTACCGGAATGGTGAAGGACCGCTGCAACGTGCGCTCCTCCGACAACGGCGTGGTGAGCAGCATCGCGGCTACCGGCTTTGGCTTGACCGCCCTCTGCATCGGCGAAAAGCGGGGATATGTCTCCTTCACTCTGGCGCGCGAACGGGTGATCAATGCCCTGCGTTTTTTCTGGAAAAAATTGCCCAACCAGCGCGGATTTTTCTATCACTGGGCCAACATCAATACCGGTGAACGCCTCTGGCAGTCCGAATTCTCCTCGATTGATACCTCCATCCTGCTTTGCGGCATTCTTACCTGTCGCGCACACTTCGAGCACTCGGAGATCAGTGATCTCGCGCACCAAATTTTCAATCGCGTGGACTGGAACTGGCTGTCTGAAGATACGCGGATCTTACCGCACGGCTGGAGCCCGGAAACAGGCTTCCTGCAATATCGCTGGGACAGCTACAGCGAAATGATGATGATGTACCTGCTGGGCCTGGGCTCGACGTCCCACGCCTTGGCTCCCGCCACCTGGGACGCCTGGAAGCGCACAACCTTCGAGTTCGACGGCATCAAGTTCATCGGCTCCTACGCGCCGTTATTCGTCCATCAATATTCGCAGGCCTGGTTCGATTTCCGCGGCAAGCGCGATCTCTACGCCGATTATTTTCAGAATTCGATCCTCGCGACGGACGTGCACCGGCGATTTTGTCTGAGCCTCGCAAATAAGTTTCCGGATTACAGTGATGATCTGTGGGGCATCACCGCTTCCGATTCCATCAATGGCTATCGTGTGTGGGGTGGGCCGCCGGAAACGGGGCCGATTGATGGCACCGTCGTGCCCTGCGCCGCCGCTGGTTCACTTCCGTTTATGCCGGGCCCGACGATGCGTGTGCTGCGCACCATTGACAATCGTTACGGTGCCGGCACCTGGAGCCGCTACGGATTCGTGGATGCATTTAATCCGCTCACGAATTGGTATGACAGCGACGTCGTGGGGATAGACGCCGGAATTACCATGGTGATGGCCGAAAACGCGCGCACCGCTTTCGTGTGGGACACCTTCATGAAGAATCCGGAAGCTCAACGAGGAATGGAGCGCGCCGGATTTAAATCCTATCAACCACTCGCGCCGCAGGAACTGGTGGGAATGCACATCCGTTCGACGTAGGAAATCATTGGGGGTAGGGAACTAGAGTGATTTTCCGCAGCCGTCAATCCCACGCGAAATGCGCACGCCAGAGATCAGCCCTCGTCAAAAATTAGCGGTAATTCGCGGCCTGCAACTCAAACATCTCCGCATAGTGTCCGCCCACTTTGAGCAGCTGGTCGTGCTGGCCTTGCTCGGCAATTTCTCCGTCTTTCAGGACCAGAATACGGTTAGACATCTTGACGGTCGAGAACCGGTGCGAAATCAGCAGCGACATCTTGCCTTCCGTCAATTCTGAAAAGCGCTGAAACACTTCGTGCTCGGAACGCGCATCGAGCGCCGCCGTAGGCTCGTCTAGAATCAGCAGCTGCGCGTCGCGCAAATAAGCTCGGGCGATCGCAATTTTCTGCCATTCGCCGCCGGAAAGGTCCACCGCGCCCTCAAAACGTGAGCCGAGAACCTGATCGAATCCTTTCGGCAGCCGGCGAATCGCCTGTTCCGCAAGGCTCTTGTTCGCAGCCGCTCGAATCTGGAACGGATTGTTGCGCTCCTCAATCCGGCCCACAGCGATGTTGGCCGATGCGGTCATCTCGTAGCGCATAAAGTCTTGAAAGATCACGCCGATTTCCTGCCACAAACTTTCCAGGTCGTACTCGCGCAAATCCTTGCCATCCAGGAGAATCTGGCCTTCCGTCGGATCGTACAAGCGCGTCAGCAACTTCACGATGGTCGTTTTGCCCTGGCCATTTTCGCCAACGATGGCGATGCGCTCCGATGGCGCCAGCTTGAAACTCACGTTCTTCAGAATCGTCCGCGAGCTTCCCGGATACGCGAACGATACATTCTTGAATTCGAATCCCTGCTGAATTTTCTTGGGAGCCGGCAGCGCGCCAGGCTTCGAGAAAATCTTCGGCTTCACCGCGAAGAACTCCAGCAGGTCCGTCATGAACAAGGCCTGGTTCGCGATTTCCGAAAATGTCGTAAAGACTGCCTGGATGTTGGAGCTAGCGCCGCCGATCGCGCCCGTCAGAAAAATCATCGTCGCGATGGAGATCAGGCCGATCACCGTGTGATAAATCACGAATGCGTACGTTCCGTAGTAACCAGCCACGCCGACGATAGCCAGCAGCGCGCCAATATATAGCCGATGGCGCGCCACGCCGATCGTCTGGTCGTGCAGCTCGGTCGCAACGTCGGAATAGCGGCCTACTAGGAACGGTGCAAGGCCGAAGAGCTTCAACTCCTTCGCGCCTTCTTTAGTGCCGCCCAGCAGCCGCAAATAATCAAGTTCGCGCCGCGCCGGAGTTTGCTGAAAGCTCAACGAATAACCGAGGAACGCGAAATGCGTTTCGCCCAGAAACGCTGGAACCACGCAGGCTACCAGCGCAATCAGCAGCCATGGAGAATAAACGAAAATCCCCGCCGCCAAGCTCACGGTCGTGACGGTTTCTTGAATCAGCCGTCCCGAAATCTTGATCATTTGCACGCGGTCAGTGCTCTGCACTCGCGCGCGTTCCAGCTTGTCGTAAAAAACGGGATCCTCGTACGACATCAAATCCAGATTCGCCGCGTGCTTCATCAGCCGCACGCTAATATGCTTCATAAACCGTTCGGCCAGCGTGGTGTCGCAGAAATCTATGACGCGCATCAGCACCGCCGCAATTCCGGCCAGCGCGAATTCCAGCGTCACCAGCCCCCAGAAATAATGTGGTAGCGGCGTGTGATCGGCGCGCAATGCATAAATCGCTGCAAGGATCATGCGGCCGACCGCCAACATCGAAAGCGGTATCAGCGCAGCCACCACGCGCGAAGTCAGGTTCGCCACAGCCACGCCGGGCGCGGCGTCCCAAACATATTTCATTACAGGTGGAATGTTCTTCAGCGCGCGGATGCGCTCTGCCCATCTAGGACTTGGTATATCCTCGGCGGGATTGGCGTCCTTGCCGGCAGGGTTGCCAACTAAAGCTCTTGTGCTCACGACTGGGTCTCCGATCTCAAATGCTGCGATCCCGCCTCGCCGTCATGCATATCGGCGAGACTTCATTATCGGGGAGTGCACGTCCGCTGCCAAGCCGATTCACCCGTAACTTGCTAATAAGTAAAGACCTACGGAATTGGCAGAAATCTTGCTCTGCGATTTTTTTCGTGGTCGCGGAAAGTTCTACTCGAATTCCAAACCGGCGAAGAGAAGCGGAGTTCGCTGCCGTGCAGACGATCGGCACAGCCTCGATGTCTCGAAAAGGTGCATCCCCGTTCAAGAATACCTGAAAAACCTGATCTGCGCGACGCTGCCGAAGAGCGTATGGTTGAATTGTGGCTACTCTCGTCACCACTGAACTGCGCGGAACGATTGGAGCCAACTGGGCGAAAGTGCGGAATTTCGCGCACAACTCCAAAACTAAAGCCAAGCGCGCCCTGTGGCGTTCCAAGGACGGCTGGCGGCAGCTGACAGCGGGCATGGAAGCCGACGACCTCTGGACGCAATTTAAAGCCGAGGCCCACGCCAGCTCGCGTCTCTACAAACAAGATGTGGACTGGCGCGCGGTGGCTTCACAGAAGACTTGGAAGCAGCCGTTCAAAATCGTCGCTGCGTTGTTTGCCGGAATATTGAGGAAGCTTTCGCCGGCGCGGCGCGTGCTGCTGGTATTCAGCTTGATTCTGGCGTGCCTATCAATCATCGGTGTTCGGTTCCTGGTGATCACCACGCAGGTAGAGTTTCTTCTGGCCTTCGCCGGCATACTGATCCTGCTGGTTATGGTTCTGGGCGATCACGTCGCCATGAAGCGCGACATCGAGATTGCCCGCGAAATCCAGCGCTGGCTGGTCCCGCGCGTCCCTCCGGAGGTTCCCGGAATTGATATGGCTTTCGCGACGCGCCCCGCCAACACCGTGGCCGGCGATTGCTACGACGCGTTTCGCCGCGCCGCCGACGGCCCCCTCTTGATCGCAGTCGCCGATGTTTCCGGCAAAAGCGTGCCGGCAGCGATGCTAATGGCTAATTTTCAGGCCAGTCTCCGCGCGCTCGCCGGCGCGCCGGGTTCGCTTTCGCAGTTGGTCACGGATTTGAATCGCTTGGCCTGCGGGAACAATCTCAATGGCCGTCGCTTCACCACCGCGTTCCTAGCCGAACTAGACCCTGCAACAGGCGAACTCAACTATCTTTCGGCCGGCCACAATCCTCCCATGCTGGTGCGCCAAGACGGCAGCATTGAGCGCCTGAACTCCGAAAGCATGCCGCTGGGAATTGAGCTGACGGAAAAGTTTGTCGCGGGCAGCACGATCCTGGAACTCGAGGACGTGTTGGTCATCTACACCGACGGCGTCACCGAAGCATTCAACGAACGGGACGAGCAGTTTGGCGAAGATCGTCTGCTCGCGTTGTTGCAACCGAGAGCAAAGGAACGAGCCGCGGTAACACTCTCAGGAATTATGAAACGTCTCGACGATTTTGTGGGCGTCGCCCCGCAGCATGACGACATTACTTGCCTCGTCGTCAGCCGAACGTAGCCCACACCGGCCGCTGTTCGATTCAGCAGCGCTCGATGATTACCGCGATGCCCTGGCCGACTCCGATGCACATCGTGCACAGCGCGTAGCGTCCTTTGATCGCCTGCAATTGATACATCGCCGTGGTCGCCAGTCGCGCTCCGCTTGCCCCCAGTGGATGCCCAATCGCAATGGCTCCGCCGTTGGGATTTACATGCTGCGCGTCGTCCGGCAATCCCAATTGTCTCGTCACTGCCAGCGCCTGCGCGGCGAACGCCTCGTTCAGCTCGATCACATCCATCTGCGAAATTTTCAGGCCCATCTTATCCAGCAGCTTTTTCGACGCGGGGGCGGGCGCAATTCCCATAATCCGCGGCGCCACCCCGGCCGTGGCGGTCGCCAATACACGCGCGCGCGGCGTCAGCCGATATTTCGCGACGGCCGCTTGTGATGCCAGCAGCAACGCGCACGCGCCGTCATTTATTCCGGAAGCGTTTCCAGCCGTCACCGTGCCGTTCGGCCTGACGATCGGTTTCAGTTTCGCGAGTCCGTCCAGAGTCGTGTCCGGGCGCGGATGCTCGTCCGTATCGAAAATCTTCGCATCGCCTTTTTTTTGCGGCACGGGAACCGCGAATATCTCCTGTTTGAAAAAACCGGCGGCGTTGGCGCGTGCCCAGCGCTGCTGTGTGCGGTACGCAAACGCATCCTGGTCCGCGCGCCCCACGTGATATTCCTCCGCCACGTTCTCCGCTGTTTCCGGCATTGAATCCACGCCGTACCTGGCTTTCATCAGCGGGCTGACGAACCGCCAGCCGATGGTCGTGTCGAATGTCTCCGCGTTGCGGCTGAACGCGCTGTCCGCCTTACCAGTAACGAACGGGGCGCGCGTCATGCTCTCCACTCCGCCCGCAATCATCAATTCCGTCTCGCCGGATTTGATGGCCCGTGCCGCGATGCCCAGGGCGTCCAGGCTCGAGCCGCATAGCCGATTGATCGTCGCGCCCGGTACTTCCTTCGGCAGTCCTGCCAGCAGCAGAGCCATGCGCGCCACGTTGCGATTATCTTCGCCGGCCTGGTTCGCGCAGCCGTAGATCACATCATCCAGCGCCGCCCAATCCACGCCCGGATTTCGCTCCTGCAAAGCCCGAATCGGAATCGCCGCGAGATCGTCGGTGCGAATCGTCGCCAGCGCACCGCCGTAGCGCCCGAAAGGCGTGCGCACGGCATCACAAATGAAAACTTCGTTCACGAATTTTCTCCAATGTATTCGATGAGGATGCCACCGCTCACGATTCGCCGCCGCGGCGAAGCATAGCAAGCATGAACCCGCGAGCGCGATTATCGGTCGACAATCGATTTTGCCCAGCCTAGTATATCCGACGACGCGGCACTTTCCGCCGTCGCGCCCGTTTCGCAGGAAATGAAACCTTCGTGTAAACTAGCGCCATGAGCGAAAAAATACGCAAGAGCGACGCCGAATGGCGCGCCAAACTGGATGACAATCAATATTACGTCACGCGCAAGCAGGGAACTGAGCCGCCCTTCACCGGCGAGTACGAAAACGAGGAAGCCGAAGGAACCTACATCTGCGTCTGCTGCGGCCAGCCGCTGTTCTCTTCCGAAGCTAAATTTCACTCCGGGTCAGGCTGGCCCAGTTATTACCAGCCGGTCGCCGCGGATAACGTGGAAATGAAACGCGACATCAGCCACGGGATGGCGCGCACCGAAGCCATCTGCAGCCGCTGCGACGCGCATCTGGGCCACGTCTTCGACGACGGCCCCGATCCCACCGGCCTGCGCTTCTGCATTAATTCCGCTGCGCTGAAGCTCGAGAAAAAGAAGAAGGAAGAGAAGTAGGCGTTCTGCCCCGCTCCCGGCAATCGAAAACGACCGCGTCGCACATGCAAACTAGTGGTTGAAGTACATCACCAAAGGATGCTCGTTCCCAGGATTCGAATCAGTGGAGATCCCCCGGAAGATTCCCGGTGAAGCAATGTAGAACACCAGGGTCGAGGGCAAGCCCACAGTCGAGCCAATCTGCATCGTTCCGCGTCCGTTCGGCCCCACCACGTAATTCGGTATCACCACCGTCTGATCCGTATGCGGCGTCCCGTCATTGTCCGCTTCATCCAGGATCCCCGTCATTGATCCGTTGCCGTTCAGCGAATCCAACTGTCCGGTGATATTTACCGTCGCCGGATCCAAAGTAGTTTCGGCACTCAACGTGTAACCGCCCAGTATCGAGCTGCTCGAGAACGGAGGAGTGGAAGTTTGCGCATCGAGCGAGCCGTAGCTGACTGCGGAATCCGAACCAATCAATAGTCCCTGATTTGGCGCCGTCAGATACGCTGCGGCAAACCGCGCACCCAGCCCAGTGAACGCCATCCGGCCGTTCGTGCTGGGATCGGCAATGTAAGTTCCGGTCGCCGTGTTGTTCGCAGTTACCGTCCCGCCGTCGTTCTGGTCATAACTGACGCTCGCGACGTTCGTGCCGTCGCCCGTCAACAAGCCCGCCAGAACCGTCGCATTGCTTCCATCTAGCCCGCTGCTCGTCGCCACGCTGATTCCGCTCAACGCGGTCGCATCAAACGCCGTGCCAGGCTGCTGCAGGAACAACTCGCCGCCCAGACGAGGGTGCGTAGCGTCGGTGGGATCAATGGCCATCAGGAAAATATCCGTCGGAGAAACGAAATAAAAAGTGTATTCCGCGCTAACCTGCAACGACCCGGGAATCTGGTAAGTCAGGAACAAGACGCCCTTTTCGTTGTTCGCGCTCACCGCATAATTTCCGGTAAGCGGCAGCCCCGGATTGTACGTTCCGCCGTCGTTAGCGTCGAACATTCCTGGGGTCAGCAGGCTCACGCCATCGGCATGGGTGACGCCCACAAACACTTCGGGTTTTCCCAGGTTGTCCTGTCCATCGAGCTCGAACACGTAATTTCCGCTGAAAGCCGCCGCGGTCAAAGCCCCGCCCACTACCGGCTTGATTATTCCCGACCCGTGCGTCTGCGGCGTCCCGACCGTATCGTTCTCGATCATGTGAAAGTTGCCGCCGGAATCCTCAGCCAGTATGTAATTCGTGGTGCTGATCGCGCCTTTGTTGTTCGTCGTAATCCATTGCATCGTGCCGCGTCCATCGGTCCCAATCGTATAGGTCCCGGTAAAAGTGGACCCAGTGAATACGCCCAGAGTCCCGCCCGAACGATTGCTGTCGAGCTGCCCGGCTTGAATCGCGCCGCTGCCGTTGGCCAGGAAGTTGCCCGCCATCTCCACGTTGCCACCCGAATCGAACCCATGGAACAGGAAGCTGTAAGAGCCGCTGAGCAGCGTGTTGGAGACCGCGGTCCCGGTGTTGATCACAATGCTCAAGGATTGCGGCGCGGATTTCGTAAAATTCGCATCCTCCACTTGTACCGAGAAATTCGCGGTAGTCTTCAGGATCGGTATGCCGGAAATAATGCCCGTTGCCGCGTTCAACTTCAGACCCGAGGGCAGCTGGCCTCCCACGATGCTCCAGACGTACGGAGTCACGCCGCCCTTAGCTACCAAAGTACCGGTGTAGCCCGTGGCAACGGCTCCCGCCGGCAGTGGCGGCGTCACAGCCTGCAGCGGCGCCACGTTGATGATCGAAATGGTTACGCCCGCTGGCGACGAGGCTTGCTGCGGCGGGAGCGCCGAGTCCGATACCGTCGGAAAGAATTTATAAACTCCTGCAGTCGTTGGTGTGCCGCTGATTAATCCGGAAGAAGTATTCAGCTCCAGCCCCGGCGGCAACGTGCCCGGTGGCACGAACCAAGTCAGCGGTGGAACGCCACCAGCCGAGGCAATCGAAGACCCGTACGCGGTGCCGGTAAAGCCATTAGCCATCGCCGTCGAAGTGATCGAAAGCGGCGGCGGTGGATTAATCGTGACCGTATAGACCGGTGAGGGTACGGTCAACGGCGGCGTCCCGAAGTCGGTGGCATTAATTGTGAATATCGACGTTCCCGTGCCGCTGGGTGTGCCGATAATCGTGCCGACGTTATTCAGTTTCAAGCCCGCGGGAAGCTTCCCGACTCCCACGGTGTAAGTGATGGGCGCAACTCCGCCGCTGGTAATAATTGTCTGGTTGTACGCAACACCGTTCGAGCCGTTGGGCAGCGTAGTTGTTGTGAACGTGACCGGAAGCACGATCGTGATCGTCGCCGTCGAGGTGACGCCGGAATTGGCCTTGGAGATCGCTTCCAAACTTACGCTGATGCCAGTAGTGAGGCCCGCAGGCGCCGTGTAGGTCACCGACGTAGAAGTCATGTTGGACAACATGCCGCAGCTCGACCCGGCGCAGCCCGAACCCGTCAGCGGCTGCCAGGTCACTCCCAGGTTGCGCGTATCATTGCCGAGCGTCGCGACAAAAAGCAGCGATTGTCCCTGGTCCATGGTGGAAGTCTTCGGAGTAATCGCCAGCGTGATCGTGCTACCCCCGCCGCCGCAGCCCGCAATGAACGTGACGCCTAGCAAAGCAATCAACGCGCACCCGAGCGACCCCAGGCGATTCCAGCGCGCTCCACCGGCAGTGTTCCCGGTCTTCCGCAGCGCCAATAAATTATTCATTCGGGCATACACCTTCAATGTCGTCATAGCACCTTGGATTTCTTTTTCGGATCCGCCCGGAACGGAGGGAGTCGCTCCCACATCGAACCATTGGCTCATTTAATGAAACTACTTGGATAACAAAACCCCCGCAGCGTGTCAACGCACATCTCCAGCGAGCCCCGGGCTCGCCGCTGCCCGCAAACGCCTATACCAACCGCAGATTTGATTTGCGATAATGCGCCCCATCAGTCAGCCATAAGGATGCAGACCAGCCGAACCTCGTTGCCCGGCCCTCGCCGCCATTTTTCGCCCGGCTCGCGCGTAGGGTCCGCACTCGGCCGCACCACGAATAGAAGGGCATCTCGTAAATTGACGCCGCCGCTGGGGGAACCGGCGAGCTGGCGAATAGCAGGAGCGGATCGTGAAACTCTGGCATTCTGCTTTGCTGGCTTGTGCGGTGCTTATATTTTCTACAATCTCCCGGGGGCAAACTTTCCGCGGAGGCATCACCGGGCACGTCGAAGACGCCTCCGGCGCCCGCATTCCTAACGCCACCATCGTTGTCCACGCGCGCGCCTCTACGCTCGAGCGCACAGTCACCGCCGATAACCACGGAGACTTCCGCGTGGATGATTTGCCTTCCGGCAATTACCACGTGAGCGTCACCGCCGCGGGATTTGCCGAAGCAGGCTCAGACCTCGACGTGGTCGTCAGCATGGCGAAAGAAATTACCGCCACGCTGCAACCAGCTGCCATTCAGCAGACTGTGAAAGTCCACGCTCAATCGTCTTCGATAAGCACTCAACAGCTCGATGTTTCCAGCGCCGTCCATCAGGGCGCAGTTTCATCCGAAGATTTACAGAACATACCTCTCGGCCACCGCAGCTTCGCAAATATCGCCTACCTCGTACCCGGAACCGAGCCAGTCGAACCCTCCGACCCCACCAAAGCGCGCATCACCGCGGTTTCCTTCGGTGGGAGTTCCGGTCTCAATGTGGAGCTCTCCGTGGACGGCGGCGACAATTCCGACGACTACATCGGCGGTTTCTTGCAGAACTATTCGCCTGACGCGATCCAGGAATTCGTAATACGCACTTCTCAGGAAGACGCTGATACCGGACGCACCACGGGCGGGTCGGTAGTGCTCACCACCAAACGAGGAACCAACGATTGGCACGGCGAAGCCGCCGTTTACGAAAGAGCCGCCGCCCTCAATGCCCGCCTACCCATTGATAATCCGCCGCCGGAACCCAAACAACCTTTCTCCCGCCAGAATTACGTCGGCACCGTCGGCGGCGCGGTGGTTAAAAACAAGATTTGGTTTTTCTCCTCGTTCGAATACGTTCACGAAGATGCCAGCATCGCCTACAGTCCCGCCAGCATTTCAGAATTCGATGCCTTGGCGAGCCTGGCCACGGAAGGCTTGGTCCCGGAGGTGAATTCGATCGCCGTGCCGGAGAACGCTCCCGTGCCCTTTCACGATTATCTGGTGACCACGCGTATTGATTGGATGCAATCGGCCCGTTCGCAATGGTTCCTGCGCTACGCCCTGGATCGTTACACCACTTTCAATGATCTCGTCCAGCAAGCCACCTTGCCATCCGTCGGCGCCACCTCGCGCTCGAGTTACATGAACTTGCTGCTCGGCCAGCAATTCCTCTTCAGCCCCACCTGGGTCGGCTCGTTCGTTTTCGAAGCTAGTGGCCTGCACCACACGGAGCAACGCAATGGCGATTTCGGCTACGCCCTCGCCTTTCCCTTTAGCTCCACGGACAGCACAATTTCCGGCTTCGAAACTTTTGGTGACAATCAATTCGTCACGCCCATCACCGCGTTTCCGATTCTGCGCAATCAGCAAAAATATCAGTTCCGTTACGACGTCACGCACCCCGTCGGCAAGCACACCCCTCGCTTCGGCATTAATTTCATCCATGAACCGGTCCTGAGCGGCGCCCTCGCGGGCAACGCCGAAACCCTGATCCAATATCCCGAAAATCCCAGCTTCTACGCCGCGAATCCTTCGCAGTTCTACAACGACCTCACCTGCACACAGCCGGTTCCAGCGGATATAAACTGCACCGCCACTCCCGCCGCCGATGGCAGCTTCGTCCAGAATGTTCAGCGCCTCGGCCTCTACGCCGAAGATTCCTGGCGCATGACGCCGCGCCTCACCGTGAATTACGGCCTGCGTTACGATACGACTTTTGGATTGTTCACCGCTTCTGGCCGCAGCCAGTTGGAAAATCCGGCGTACCTCACGTTAAAAGCCTTGGACATCCCGCTCGTCACCGGCGCCCCGCAGGATTATCGCCACGCTTTCGCGCCCCGCATCGGAGTCGCTTATACCGTGGGCCAGTCCGCTTCCACGGTCCTCCGCGCGGGCTTCGGCCTCTTTTACAACGATCTGGCGCAAAATGGCTGGGTCACGGCTTTCCAGGCAGTGAACGCGCCTCCTCTCCCCTGCGTCATGCCCACCGACCCCGGCTGCCTTCCGCCCGGCTCCGCTGGCGCCCTGATTGACGGCCGCTACAACACTCCCTACGCCATCCACGCCACCGCGGGCGTCCAGCATGCGTTCAACGATCAATGGCTAGTCAGCGCGGATTTCACCCATGAAGAAGGCAATCACGGCTATCGCCGCTACGATTACACCGCGGGCTTGAATCTGCCGGCAGACGCGCCAGACATCGCGCTGTTCAAGAGCGACAATCGCTCCAGTTACAACGGCCTCTCGATTCATTTGCAGGGAAATATTTCGCGCCGTTTCAACCTCATTGCGAACTACACACTTTCCAAAGCGGAGACGTGGGGCTGCGTGCTCGGCGAACTTTTCGACTATGTGAACGGCGTCTGCAATCCGCTGGATCCCTTTGCGAAAGGGGATTACGGTCCTTCGGGCGAAGACGTCACCGATCGTTTCGTCCTTGCCGGCGTGTTCCACCTTCCCGGCGGATTCGACGTCTCTCTTCTGGGTCAAGCCGAAACCGCTCGTCCCTTCACCATCACCAATACCGACGGCACGGACCGCATCGTCGTCAATGGCGTCAAAACTTCGCTCGATGAATTTCGCGGCACTCCCTACATCCAGTGGGATCTCCGCGTCAGCCGTCCGTTCACAATCAAGGAACGATTTACCGCCACTCCCTTCATCGAATTCTTCAATATTTTCAATCGCAATAATCCCGGCGCGAACTACGTCACCAATGTCGCCGCGTTCCCCGTGCCGGTGAACGACACTTCCAACATCACCGGCATCTGCGCCAACCCGCCCACTTGCTCCACTTTCACTCCCATCACCAGCCTGAAGCAATTGAGCTTTCCCGCAGGCGCGCTCGGCGACTTCTTCGGCCCCGGCACCACCGTTGGCACCGCGTTCGCAGCTCAAATCGGCGGCCGTTTCACGTTTTAGTGCGCGGACGCGTACTGCGATTTTTTTGGTCGAATGCTCGCTCGTAATGTAAACTCACGTTTTCGGAAGGAAATCGCCATACCTCGCTTTCAGCTCATGTCTAAATTTTCATTTCGACGGCGCGTCAGTTCCGCAACCGCGAGTTTCCTTCGCGGATTTCTGGCTCTTTTTCTGCTCGCTAGTGCGCTCGCGGGTGCCGCGGCTGGCGCGGATGTCCCCAAGCCGTCGACCCTTTCGGTCGGACCCGGTCTGCCCTTCGCAGTCGCGGACTTCGACGGCGACAATCTCCCCGACCTGGTAGGCGTTCAGGCCGGCGAAAGCGGCGTCTCCCGGACGAATTACTGGATCCAACTGCAGTTAAGCGCGTCCGGGCGACAAACAATTTCGATCGTCGCGCCGGCCGGCGGCTTGCAAATCGCCGCTCGCGACGTGAATGGCGACCAGATTCCCGACCTGATTTTCACCACAACCTGGCTCCGCCAACCGGTTGCGATTTTTATCAACGACGGTCATGGGACTTTTTCTCGCGTAGCACCAGACGCGTTTCCCGACGCGTTCCGCGAATCGCAGACTGGATGGGATTCCTCCACCGACCCGATACCAGACTCCGTCGCCATGTCACCGCAGTCGGGCGCAGGATTTTGGATCACGACGGTAGGTTTCCCGCATGCAGACCGGCAAACCGCCGCCGTTACACCTCCGACTCGCGGTTTTCTCGCGAGCCCGTTCTTAATCTCTTCACCAGGCCGCGCGCCTCCCGCTTCAGGTCCTTACCTCTAAAAACGAGCTGACGTTAGATCACAAAGTTCGTCGCGTTCAGCGATTCGCGGCGAGCGTTTGATCTTTCTCCGCAGCGCGCACGGGCGAAATTCTCGAGCGTCCCGAAACTCAGCGACACATCCCGTTTGCCTATTCATATGTGGGTGCTTTCTGCGGGCGTTTTCCGCAACGGGCACCAACCGCGATAGCCCTACGCGTGCAATCGTGAAGGCTTCGCACGCAGAAACGTCCTGGAGAACATATGACACCTCATCACGTGAGCCCCACGGAGGGCCCATGATTCGCGCCGTCGTCAACTACGCTCTCAACAACCGCTTCATTATTCTCGCGCTCGCCACCCTGCTGCTCATCTGGGGCGCGATTTCGTTCCACAATCTCCCCGTCGAAGCCTATCCCGACGTTGCGAACAATTACGTCCAGATCATCACGCAGTGGCCCGGCCGCGCCGCCGAAGAAGTCGAGCAGCAAGTCACCATTCCCATTGAAATTCAAATGAACGGCATCCCGCATCTCGAGCATCTCCGCTCCGTGTCACTCTTCGGCCTTTCCAGCGTGATGCTGATTTTCGACGACGAATCTTCCAACGACTGGAATCGCCAGAAAGCGCTCGAGCGCCTTTCGCTAGTCACGCTGCCGCAAAATTTGCAGCCGCAGATGGGCACGGACTGGAGTCCCGTCGGCCAGATTTTCTGGTACACGCTAAGAAGCACCAATCCCCGCTACGACTTGATGGAACTGAAATCCATCGAGGACTGGACGCTGGAAAAGCAATTCAAGTCTGTGCCAAACGTCGTGGATGTCTCGAGCTTTGGCGGTATCACCCGCGAATACCAGGTCCAGGTGGATCCAAACAAACTCGTTTCCTACGGCCTCAGCATCGGCCAGGTCGAACAACAGCTTGCCAACAACAATACCAACGCGGGCGGCAGCTTCATCGAAGCCGGCCTGCAGCAAATCAACGTCCGCTCGGTGGGCCTGTTCAACAGTGTCGCCGATATCGAGCAGACTGCTATCATCGCGAAAAACGGCACGCCGCTCACCGTCAAGGACATCGCTACCGTTGTCCAAGGCCCCAAAATTCGCCTCGGCCAAATCGGAAAAGCAATTCATCGCTCTGACGGCGTCATCGTGGATAACGACGACGTCGTCGAAGGAATCGTGCTTCTGCGCAAAGGCGCCAATTCCGACGAGACCCTGGCCGGAATCCACGCTAAGGTCAAAGAGCTAAACGATTACATGTTGCCACCAGGAGTGAAAATCGTCCCGTTTCTGGATCGCAGCGATCTGGTGCGCTACACCACCCACACCGTTCTGCACAATCTCACCGAAGGAATCATTCTCGTTTCCGTCATTCTCTTTCTCTTCCTTGGCAATTTTCGCGGCTCGTTAATTGTCGCGTTAACGATTCCGTTCTCCCTGTTATTCGCCTCGATCTGCCTTAGCCTGAAAAATATTCCAGCCAATCTTCTGTCCCTCGGCGCGCTCGATTTCGGCATGGTGGTTGACGGCGCGGTGGTCATGGTCGAAAACATCGTCCGCCATCTGACCCATGGAGAAACCAACAATAAAGACATCCTGGAACGCATTCGCGATGCGGCCTTTGAAGTGCAGCGTCCGGTTTTCTACGCCATCGCCATCATCATCACCGCGTACTTGCCGATATTCACGCTCCAGCGCGTCGAAGGCCGCCTGTTCCGGCCCATGGCCTTGACCGTTGCGTTTGCGCTTCTCGGCGCGCTCGTTTTCTCCATGCTTATCGCGCCAGTGCTCTGCAGCGTGTTCTTCAAAAATGGCGTGCATGAATGGCGCAACCCCGTAATGAATTACCTGAAGGCTTCCTACCGCAAAGCCGCGCGCTGGGCCATCGAGCATCGCCTTGTCACACTGGCTGTAGCAGGCTCCGCTGTGGCCCTTGCGGTCTATCTCACTGTCGGCGGCGTGATTGGCTCGGAATTCCTGCCGCACTTGGACGAAGGAGCCATCTGGGCGCGCGGCACTCTCGCGCCCAGCACTGGCCCCACCGAAGGCGCGCGCGTCATGAATCAGGCGCGAATCGTCTTCGCCTCGTTTCCGGAAGTGACGCAGGTCGTCTCGCAGGTCGGCCGCCCCGATGACGGCACAGATACCACCGGCTTCTTCAACACCGAATATTTCGTTGACCTGAAGCCGAAAGATCAATGGCGGCCCGTTTTTGACCGTGACAAAAACGAGCTGATCGGCGCGATGGATCGCGAACTCAGCAAGATTCCCGGTGTTCTCTGGAATTTTTCGCAGCCTATTTCCGATAACATGGAAGAGGCCGTCAGCGGCGTCAAAGGCGAGCTGGCCGTCAAGATTTACGGCGAAGACCTCCGCCTCCTCGAGAAGAAAGCGGACGAGATCGTCGCGATTATGCGCAACGTCCGCGGCATCGAAGACCTCGGCGTCTTTCGCGTCATCGGCCAACCCAATCTGAATTTCGTCGTGGATCGCAAAGAGGCCGCGCGCTACCAAATCAACGTCTCGGATATTCAAGACGCTATTCAGACCGCCGTCGGCGGCAACGCCGTCAGCCAGGTGCTGCAAGGCGAGCAGCGCTACGATCTGGTGATGCGTTATCAGGCGCCCTATCGCGATACGCAGGAAGCCATCGAAAATATCCGGCTGCTCTCGCCCTCCGGCGCCCGTGTCTCTCTGGCTCAGCTCACAAAAGTTGAAGTGCGCGATGGCGCCTCGGAAATTTATCGCGAAGCGAATTCTCGCTACGTCGCCATCAAGTACAGCGTTCGTGGCCGCGACCTCGGCGGGGCCGTCGAGGAAGCCATCCGCAAAGTGAACGCGCAGGTAAAACTCCCCGTCGGTTACAGCATTGACTGGGCCGGCGAGTATGAAAGCCAGAAACGCTCCGAGCGCCGCCTGATGCTGGTCCTGCCGCTCACCATCCTGAGTATTTTCGTGATTCTCTACACTATGTTCGGCTCAGTGAAATGGGCGCTGCTGATTCTCGGTAACGTGGCCATGGCGCCCGTCGGCGGACTTTTGGCCCTGCTGCTCACAGGCACGCATTTCAGCGTCTCCTCCGGCGTGGGATTTTTGGCGCTGTTCGGAGTGTCGGTGCAGACCGGCGTCATCATGCTCGAATACATCAACCAATTGCGCGCCCGCGGCCACAATATCGAAGACGCGGCGATCGAAGGCGCTGTGCTGCGCTTGCGCCCCATCATGATGACGATGTTGGTGGCCACACTGGGTTTGCTGCCTGCGGCTCTCTCGCGCGGAATAGGCTCGGACTCGCAACGTCCCTTCGCGATCGTCATCGTCGGCGGGCTGGTCGCTGCCCTGGTGCTGAGTATCTTCCTGCTTCCGACTCTGTATGTGTGGGTGGCGAGCGACGGCGACAAGCTTCCGGATCTGGAGACGGGCTTCGACGAGAGCGTCTAGCGCCATTCGATATCTTGCTGGGGTGTGAAAATTAGCGCGCGCCGTCAGCCCCATGTCCACCAGCCGAAGTGATCGCCGCGCTACTTCATGATGCTGTGCTCGGTGTGCCCGCGGAACAGGTTGGCGGTAGGGTAGTGCGCTTGGATCACATCAAACACGTATTCGGAGGGAACCATCTGCCCCAAGTCCACGTCCGGTATAGCTCCTGCAAGAATTCCAATCAACATCACGCGATGTACAGCGGAAGGAACTGGCGGCAGCAGGTAAATCGGAGAACCGCTATTGCCGCCAACAAAATTCCCAGCGATCAGCCACACGTCACGCGGCAGAGCCTTGTCCGTCTGCGTACACTTCATATTGATTGGCTCTTCGGGAATATTTGAAATTCGCCCGAACTTGAACGCCGGATAATTACGTTGCGCGTCCAGCAAAGCCGGCACCAGCCCAGCCGTCACAATTTGGTCGCCGATGCCCACCTTGTAGTTTTCGGTCTCGGCCTTGGTCGCGAAGTCTGCCACCGGAATGAACCGCACATCGTTGTGCAGCAGCTGTTCTACGTGCGTCGAAGAAACCGGAATCACCGCCACATCCACGCGATCGTTCGGGCTCGCATACCACAGCCTCTTCCCGGCATTCACCAAGCCCAGTGACAGCTCGTCTACGCCATCCTCTTTCTGGCCCAGCTTGAAGTTCTTCACGTTCACGCGTACATAAATCGCCTCCGGATTCGCATTCGCCCACGTGCAACCCTCCCACTTCGGATCCACAATGTGCCGCGCCGTCACAATGGCGATGAAGCTGCGCGCGGGATCATCCTTCACTGGAATATCCACCAGAAAGCCGGTGCCCACCTCGAATTCCTTCCCTCGCGGGTAGTACAGGAACACGATGCTCTTTTTCACGATGCCCACATTGAACGGCATCGATGACCCGCCCAGGCGCACAGCAGGAACCGCCAGCACTGCAGCGAGCAGCGCCATGACGAACACCGCAGAAAATCGTTTCACGCAGCAAACTCCTGATTAGTTCGCTGCGCATGATACTGAGAAACCGGCCCGCGTACCAGTTCGGCAACTGCGGCACGGCTGTCCGCATCCAACCCTGAGCCCATAGGGCCGTGGTTCATCCGCCTCGCCCACGCGGCCGCGAAATCACTCGCCGCCACAAGCCGTGATTTTCAATTTGCACCGTTTTTTAGTATAAACGTTTGTTTGGAATTGTCCGGCGCTGCTGCCGGTCGTATCTGAGCGGGAGGAATGCATTGATAGAAGTTCAGGATTTGACGAAAGCCTACGGCGCCGTCACAGCCGTAGATCACGTTTCTTTCACGGTAAATAAAGGTGAAATTTTAGGCTTCCTCGGACCCAACGGTGCCGGCAAGACTACCACCATGCGCATACTCACCGGCTACATGCCCGCCACCTCCGGCACCGCGAAAATCGCCGGCTTCGACGTCTTCGGCGATTCCATGGAAGTTCGACGCCACATTGGCTACCTGCCCGAAGCTCCGCCCGTGTATCCGGATATGACCGTCGAAGATTATTTGGATTTCGTCGCGCGCATCAAGAACGTGCCATCCGACAAACGCGCCGCGCGCGTCACCGACGCGATGGAGAAAACCAATCTGGAAGATCGCCGCGCGCAACTGATCAAGCGCCTCTCCCGCGGCTACAAACAGCGCGTGGGCATCGCGCAAGCGTTGGTACACGATCCGGACGTCATCATTCTAGACGAGCCGACCGTCGGCCTCGATCCCAAGCAGATCATCGAAGTGCGCAATTTGATCAAGGGCCTCGCCGGAAATCACACCATCATTCTTTCCACGCACATTCTCCCGGAAGTCAGCATGACCTGCGACCGGGTGGTGATCATCAACAAAGGCAAGATCGCTGCCGTGGACACGCCGCAGAATCTGACCTCGCAGCTCAAGGGCGGCCAGAAAATCCGCGTCGAAGTGCAAGCGCCGGAAAAAGCGCTGCGCGACGCACTCACGCAGGTCTCCGGCGCTACCCGGGTGGCAACGGAACAGCTCCCGGCCGACGGACACCTCGTCGCCATCGTAGAAACCGAGCAGGGTGCCGACATTCGCAGCGCCATCGCCGCAAAAATCGTGCAAAATGGCTGGCCGCTCTTCGAATTGCGCGGCGTCAGCTTGAGTTTGGAAGAAATTTTCCTGGAATTGACCACCGACGACGCCGCGCATGCGCAGGCATCCTCCAACTAACCCGAGTGCGGAACTTTTACCAAGGAGTCTGAAAAACGATGCGCAACCTCTACGCCATCTATCGCAAGGAAATGCGCCACTATTTCGTCTCGCCGGTCGCCTACGTCTGCATCGGCTTGTTTTTGCTCATCAGCGCATTCTTCTTCAATTTCTTTCTGTCCGCCGTCATTCAGCAATCCTTCCAAATGGAAATGCAGAGCATGCAGTTCGGCATGCCCCCGCAATTTGACGTTCCCGGCCAAGTGATGCGCGCATTTCTGGGTCTGCTCTCGACGCTCATTCTCTTCATCACGCCATTCCTCACCATGGGCGTCTTTGCCGAAGAGCGCAAACGCGGCACCATGGAATTGCTGATGACGTCGCCAATCAACGAAATTCAGATCGTCCTTGGAAAGTTCTTCGCTTCCTTATCGCTCTTCGCCGTCATGCTGCTGCCCACGGCCGGTTATATCGTTTACATGTATCTTCACAGCGAGCCCGTGCCGCCGTGGCGCATGCTGCTCGCGGGCTACGCCGGAATTCTGCTCCTCGGTGGATCGCTGCTGGCGCTCGGCACTTTTATCTCCTCGCTCACTGAAAATCAGCTCATTGCCGCCGTGCTCACATTTGTGGCTTTCCTTTTCCTCTGGGTTTTGGACTTGGGCCACGCTGCGGAAGGTGGCATCGGTTCCGTGTTGGGGTATCTTTCCGCCAGCCGCCATTACGACGATTTCGCCCGCGGCATCATTGATACTTCGGGCCTCATTTATTATTTCAGCTTTATGGTTCTGTTTGTTTTCTTAACTGTGCGCTCGATTGATTCGATGCGCTGGCGCCGCGCTTAATTCCATCGCGCGCGGCTCGCAATTCATGGAGGAACTCGCAGTATGAAATGGGATCGCGAAGAGATAGCTAGTTTCATCGGCACGATCGGCGCGGCGATGCTCATCGCCAGCGGCGTGCGTTATTCCATACAAGGCGAATTGCTCACCACCAGCAAGGTCCTGCTGATCGCCGGCGGAGTTTTCGTCCTGGCCGCCGTGATTCTCGGTTTTCGCGCCATCGTCCGAGCGTTCTCCGGCCGCTCCGCGCAGCAGGGGACCAACACCACGATTCTAACCATCGCGGTAATCGCCATTCTCGGCGTTCTCAACTTCGTCGGCTTCCGCCACAAAAAGACTTTCGATCTCACCACCGAAAAGCTCTACACGCTCTCTGACCAGACTCGCAACATCGTCAGCGGCCTGAAACAAGACCTCACCGTCGCGCGCTTCGACAAAACTCCGAACGCCACCTTCGACGACCTGATGACCGAATACAAAGCCCTCAGCCCGCATTTCAAATATCAATTCGTGGACCCGCAACAAAAACCTGAAGTCGCACAAGACCTCGGCGCAACGCACATGGGCGACGTGATCGCCGCCTACGGCCCGCGCAAAGAGCACTTGCAATCCGGCCAGCACAGCGAGCCCGGCGAAGAGGACGTCACTGGCGCCATCGTCAAACTCACTAGCGACAAAGTGAAGGAAGTCTGTTTTGTCACCGGCCACGGCGAAAAATCTCTCACCGACACTTCGCAGGAAGGCTACAGCCAGATAGATGCAGGCCTGAAGAAAGAGAATTACGCCACCAAAACCGTGAACCTGATCGCGGAAAATGGGGTGCCCGCCGACTGCAGCGCCCTCGTGATTGCCGGTCCGAAACAAACGTACTACCCGCAGGAAACCGCCATGCTCGGCAAATTCCTGGACGCCGGTGGCGACGCGCTGATTCTGGTTGACCCCGCGACTGACCCGAAACTCGACGACCTCTTCCAGTCATGGAACGTAGCGGTCGGCAACGACGTGGTCGTGGACGCGAGCGGCATGGGCCAGCTCTTCGGCGGCGGTCCAATTATTCCGGTAGTTCAGGATTTTGGCTCCAGCCCCATCACCAAAGGATTTCAAGGCTCGGTCGCGTTCTTCCCGCTGGCGCGTACCGCTGCGATCTCCGACAAAAGCAAAACAATTCCCCAAACGGTCGAGCTCTTGAAGACCTCCGAGCGCAGCTTCACCATTCCCAAGCTCGAGCCCGGCCAAAAGAAAATTTCCTTCGATCCGAAAACGGACAAGATCGGTCCGCTTTCGTTGGGAGTTTCCGCGAACCGCAAGGTGGGTGAAAAGGAAGCGCGCCTGGTGGTTATCGGCAACTCACAATTTGCCGCGAACCCCTGGGTCACGCAGCAAAGGAACGGCGATCTCTTCTACAATTCTGTGGATTGGCTTGCGCAGGATGAAAGCCTGATCTCCATCCGCCCCAAGAGCGCCACTAACCGCCGCGTCAACTTGTCCGAGGCCCAATCCGCCGTTCTGCACTGGGTGGACCTGGTCTTTCTTCCGGGACTCGTGATTTTCTCCGGCGTGTACATCTGGTGGAAACGCCGCTAGCGCGCGTCAGGCGAATGAGGAACATATCCGAAAGCTATGATTAGGAAATCCACACTGATTGTCTTGCTCGTTGCGATCATCGTAGGCGCTGCGGCCTATTACTTCGATTGGAAGCGCGGCCAAAAGGAATCCGCGAACGCGCCCGCGGATTCCCCCAAACCCGCATTTGTCGTGCAGACGGACGACATTTCTTCGCTCACTATCTCCTATCCCGCGGATCCGAAATCTCAGCCAATCCATTTCGAAAAACAAAATGGCGCCTGGCAAATCACTTCGCCGCTGCAGACCGGCGCCGATGATCCATCGCTGCAGGGAATTCTGCAGCAACTCGCGTCCGATCGCGTTGCCCAGACCGAACCCGGCACGCCCGATCGCCTGAAAGTTTTTGGCCTGGATGCTCCAGTCGTCGCGCTCGATTTTCAAATGAAGAATGGCGCGAAGCATTCACTGCAGCTGGGCAAAAAAGACTTCACGGGCGTTTCGGTGTACGCCATCGTTGACCACGCCAAGGACGTAGCTCTGCTTCCCGAATCACTACTGGTCAGCGCTGATAAGCCTCTGCAGGATTTGCGGGATCATTCCGTGCTGCACTTCGCGACCGAAAATGCGAAATCGTTCGGCCTCAGGAATTCGTCGGGCGAACTAGCCACGGCGAAAGATCACGACGTCTGGAACTTCACCATCCCCACCGCCGCGCCCGGTGACGGAGACGCCATCAACGCGTTGCTCTCAGCCGTCGCCAACGCCAGGACCACCGCCATCGTCAGCGAAACCGCGGACACCCTGCCAAAGTATGGACTCGCAACGCCGGCAATTTCGTTTAGTGTGTCGGATGCCACAGGTAAGACCGCGAGTCTGCTGGTAGGAAAGAAGGAAGGCGACGAGTATTTTGCGCGAGACACCGCGCGCCCCATCATCTTCCGCATCAATCAGGACCTGTACAAAAAACTCTCGCAAAATTTCAGTGAGCTGCGCGACAAAAAACTCGCGCACTTCGATCCGGCAACCATCACCCACGCCGAAATTCACAACGCCAGCGGCGCGATCCTCGCCACGCGCAAGAACGAATCAGATTGGGCTTTGGACGCATCAGTTCAAAAAGATGAGGGGCCAAACGACAAGGCGAAACGCAGTCAACAGCCCAAGCCGCTAAGCCTCGACAAGCTCTTCACTCCGTTGCAGCAAGCCACCGCCGAAGAAATCTTCGACAAACCCACGCCGGCCATCCTCGCCAAACTGGCGAAGCCCGAGTTCGAAGCGATTTTCACCACCAAGAGCGGAAAAACTCTGAAAGTTGAAATTTCGAAAGAATTCGGCGGTTTTGTTTACGCCCGAACGAGCGAATCCCCAAGGATCTACAAACTGAAACCACGAATTCTGACGGGCTTGAACCTCAAGCCTTCGGACTTAACGCTCTAACGGCGTGCGCGGAATGGCATCCCGAACAAAGGCGCGCGCCATCCCGCGCAAGCCAGATCAAGCCGCGGCATGCGCGCCTTCCAGCACGCCTTCGCTAGGCCAAGTGGCCACCAGCAACACTTTTCCCGTTACGGGAGAGATGTGCACATAGAACACCTGTGCGTCGCTCTTAATCTCATACAACTCAGGGTGTTTCGGATCGGGAATTGCCGGCACGCCACTGGCCAGCAAATCGCCCAATTCGGCGATCAACTCTCTCGGATGGTCCCGCAGGTCTTCAATCTGCATATCACGTTCCCAGCGCATCACGGTGTTCCTCCCCCCGTCAATATTTGCCCCTCGCTTACTTGTACGGTTGGATGCCGGGAAATGTTGCAGGGCTTCTATTTTTTTTCATTCTGGATACGCCAAATTGGCACTCAAAACCCGCCTCTGCCGCCAGAAATAGTATAGGAACGTTAACCCCTAACTTGTTACTTGCGTCGCCCCTGCAAACTTGCCATAGTCCCCACAGCGGAGGGACCCACCCAAAGTGACTAAGCAAAAGCTCAAGAAGACCAGCCGCATGAAGCGTGACAAGCGCCGCAAGCACCACCACTGGCAAGTGACCGTGTACTACGCCGATGGCGAAAAATTTGCCCGCGTTTACATTGACCGCGATCGCGCCCAGAAGTTTGCCGAGCGGCAAAAGAAATCCCCGGTCGTCAAGGCCACCCGAATCATGGAAGTGGACTAGCCCCCACTTCAGCGGCGCCGGCGCTCGCGCGACATCACGGAGACGCCGGCCGCCCCTCCCATTTTTCCGCACCCTCCCGAAAGCCATCTCGCGAACAGTCACGCAGCCTACGCCTTTGAATTTGTAGCGGCCGCCTTCAGGCGGGCGCTGTTGATGTTGCTTTTGCACTTGTAAATGGCCCCGCAAAGCGGGACCCGGCAACCGCTGCGTTGCTCTCTTCTGAACCTCGCCCCATTTCTGCTATAGTTGCCGCCCTCTGGACCAAGTTATCGAGTTCTCTTGCCGAGGCCGCGCATTGCTGGCGTCGTGGCCGGCAACACCTGCGGAGATTTCAGCAGACATGCCCGATCAAACCTACCTCCCGCATCCCGTGGATACCTCGCACGTCAGCCTGGATGAACTGCAGCCGTTGCTCGAAAGCCTTGCCCGCAACGCCCACGAAATCTGGGCGCAGCAACGCCTGCGCGATGGCTGGACCTACGGGGCCCATCGCGACGACGTGAAGCGCACCCACCCCTGCCTGGTGCCCTACGAAAATCTTTCTGAATCCGAGAAGGACTACGACCGCATCATGGTCAACGAAGCCTTGAAGGCCATCATCGCCATGGGCTATAGCATCACGAAGAGGTAACGCATGCCAGAAACCGCGAACACTTCGGCCGCCCTCGCGCCCTCTTCGGTTTCGACTCTCCCGCCTCACCGGCGTATTGCCAAAGACGACATGAACGACGCCGTGGAACTGAAAGAGTACGAGACCCAAATCGCGCAAGGACATCACGCTAAGTATCGTCCCCTATTCACCGCGCTGTCCCTGGTGCAGGACACGATTTATCAGCCCTTCACACGCTGCGATATGCAGGCGCTTTACTATCAAAAATGGTACCAGCGCATTTCGATTGGTGCGGTTGTTGGCGGCGCGGTGACTATCCTGGTGGCCATTTTGGAATTCATCCTTCCGCGCGGCGAAGAGTTCCTCACCTATGTCGAGGCCGGCGCGGGAATCGTCACTCTGATTCTGATCGCCATCGGCCAAGTTGGGCAGTTCAAGGAAAAATGGCTCACAGCGCGCTACAAAGCGGAAAATTTGCGCTTGCTCAAATTTCGCAATCTCACCGATCCGCGCCTGTGGTGCCCGCCAATTGACATGAAATTACTGCGCGAGGAACTCGAGGACGAAGTGCACAGGCTCGAAGGGCACAACTACGAGAAGGCCAAGGCGTGGGCCTCTGAAGGAGTGCACCCGCGTATCTGTGCGCCACCTTGCGAGAACACCTGCGACGAGGCTCTCCACGAGTTGATTGAGTACTATCGGCCGAAACGCCTGCACTCACAAACCGAGTACCTCTCGCAAAAAGCCGACAAAAGCGAAAGGAAGGGCGCTTGGACCGCCCGTGTGGTCCGATGGGTTTTCTTCGCGAGCTTCGCGTTCGTGCTGACGCACCTGGTGCTGCAATTGCACGCCAACTATGAAAAGAATGTGGCCAAGCACCACGCGCAGGAAGTCGCCGCTCAGGCCGCGAAACAGCGCAGCACGAATGCGCCTTCCGATGCCGTAGATTCCACTCCAACCCCGTCAAGTGGTGATGAAACCGGCACCGCAGCCAACTCCGCGCCCGCGGATGACGCATTTTTTGCGATGTTGCTTATCGCGCTGGCTGCCGCTCTCCCGGTAATTGCCGCCGGTTTTCGCAGCTACCGTGGCTCCCGTGAATTCGAACGGAACGCGTTGCGCCATCAGGCCACGAGGGACTCATTGGAAGAACTCGAAAGGCAGCTGCGCACCAGCAGCGATCTGAACGATAAGTTTCGCCTGCTCGGCTTCTGCGAGCTGGTGCTCGAAATGGACTGCCGCGAGTTCATGCGCCTGCTGTGCGAAGTGGAATGGTACGGCTAGCCTGAAAGCGCCCGCGCGCCCTACCCCAGAAAGCTCAGCGTCGGCGTCGTGAAATTCGGCAAATTCGGAAACACCGTGGGCAAATCCCCCGCCCCCACGCCAAACCACTCCGCCAGCGTCGCGCCGTACTGATCTACTGACGTGCTCGGAATCCACCGGCCGTTGTTGCCGACATCGTCCGGCCCGCCCAGCGCCAGTTGCGGGAACGTTCCGTACACATCGCCGCCCACCACCGCTCCGCCCATCACCAGATGGTGGCTGCCCCAGGCGTGGTCCGTGCCGCCGTTCGACCCGGGTTGGAATGTACGGCTGAAGTCTGAAAGCGTGAACGAAGTCACCTGCTGCTGAATTCCCAACTCCACAGTCGCGTTGTAAAACGCCGACATCGCCGGATCCAGCTGCGTGAACAACGCCTGCTGCGTCGGCAGTTGTGCGCTGTGCGTATCAAATCCGCCTAGCGAACAAAAGAAAATCTGCCGCTGCAATCCCAGCGCACTGCGCGCCTGCATGATCTGCGCCACTTGTTGCAACTGGCCGCCCAGCCCCGAACTCGGGAATTGTGTTTGCAAGCTCGGCAAACTTTTCAGCGCCGACGCCAGCACCGCGCTCTGCGCCAGCGATTGGCTCATCACCGCGCTGGTGTCCTGCACCAATGAAACCCCCGAATCAAAAGTGAGCAATTGCTGGAATGCCACCAGCCGCGCGTTCTGCGATGCAGATCCACCGTTGTAGCCGCTCAGTCCCGGCGATGAACCCGGTATCAACGCGTACGGTTGCGTTTGCGCTCCCGTGCAGATAATCGCGCCGCCCGCGACGGAGGTAATCGGCGGATACTGCGCCCCTGAATTCATTGGCTGCAATACGTCCGCCGTGCGCCCCGCCCACCCCGTGGACCCGGTGCCATCGAACTGCGCCGTCTGCCACTGGCCCTGCTGGTCAGAATGTGAGAACAAGTTCACTGGAATCGAACCGGTTCCTTGCTTGTACTGCGCCTGCGTCAGCGGCTGCGAGAGCGTGCCCACGTTGGCCACCACCGCAACCTGTCCGCTGTTGAAGAGTCCCTGCAGCCCCGACAGCTGGGGATGCAATCCGTAAGGCACCTTCCCCGTCTTGGCCACAATCGGAAGTAAAGTGCCTTGCGCCAACGCCAGGTTCTGCCGAATCGTAGCGTAATTCTGATACCCCGCCGTGTCGTTCGGGACGATCAAATTGTTGCTGTCGTTCCCACCAAACAGAAAAATGCACACCAGCGCCTGGTATCCGGCCGACGGTCCCGCCGCCAGCGCATGAATCATGTTCAGTCGCCCCAGAGCGGCGGTCATGCCGAAAGACGCCGCTGTGCAACAGCTGGCGCGCAGCAGTTCTCTACGTGAAATTCCGTTTCGCCGAGCCATGGTCACACTCCCGCGGCCGCGCCGCCTCTAGTGCTGCACCTGATATTGCGACGAGGTCCCAATCAAATAAATTGCCGCCTGCGCTTGCTGCATGCTTTGTTTGCTTCCCGCCGGCACCGCTTGCATTGCGGTGAGAATGCCGCTCTGCATGTCCGACGACATCGAGCCGTGCAGCATCAAAGTATTGAGCGATCCAAGAAGCGCGCTCGGGTTGGACGCCTGCGTCGCATAACTCGAAAAATCCACCGTCGTTCCAGAGCCGATCGAGCCGAACACGTAACTGTTTACCCAGTTCACCCGATTCAGTGACGTCGCCGTAGTCAATATCTGAAATTCCGGCCCATACGTCGTCGTTCCCGGAATCACGTAAGTCGGCGAATAAAAATTGAAAACGCTCGGTGAGTAAAGTGCTTCCTGCCCCATGCCGCTGCCGTAATAAGCCAGATTGGAGCCGTCACTCGCGGCTCCGAACGCCCGCAGCAAGCCCGTCATATATAAGATCGGCTCTTGCAAATGGCCATCAGTCCCCACCGCAGTCGCGGGATCGTCTCCACGCCGCGCTTCCGGGTCCATCAGAATCGCGGTGATCACCGCTTTCATATCGCCCCGAACACCCGATCCATTGTTGTCGAACACGCTTGCCACACGCTGGATGTACGCCGGGCTCGGGTTGCTGGTCACCAGGTGCTGAATCAGCTCGTTCGAAATGAACGGCCCCACGTTCGGATGATTAAATACGTTGTCCATCGCTCCCTGTAGATCCTGCGTGGCCGATTGCCCCGCTGAAAGCATTCCGCCGCCCGACGCTCCGGGATAAATCAGCAATTGCTTGGCAGTCGTGTCGTGATTGGAATCCACCGCCACCATCGCTCCAGTCCAGTATTGGGGATTGTAAGTTTGTTGCGTCGCACCCGGAGCCAGCGGATACGTCCAGCCCGTATAAGCGAGCGCAAACGCCTCCACGGTGCTTTGCGTGTACGTCGGAATCTGGTTCCCGCCGGAATCCAGCTGATAACTTCCGTCCGGATTCAATTGTGCTGTCCCGATAGTGAAGAGCTGCATGAACTCGCGCGCATAATTCTCGTTGGCGTGATCGCCCTTGCTGACGTTTGGTTTCCCGTTGTTTACCATGTCCAGCCAATCGCCCATCGCCGGCGAAAGCGTCACGTCCTGCATGATCTGCCGGTAGTTTGTGAACGAATCATTCGCCAGCAGCTGCAAATAGTTGGTGTACCCCGTCGGGTCTGTGACTTTGTTGCCACCAATCACCAAAATTTGGCTCAGCGCGAACGCCACCCGTTGCCGCAATTGATCTTGCGCGGTCAGATTCTGCACAAAAAATCTCTGTTGCACCGAGCCCAGCCCGGTCTCACCCGACGCAGGCAGCGGATACTTCGTAATCGGCAGCGCGAATTGCTGAGTCAGAAATCCCTGCAGCCCGCTGTATTGCACTTGCGTGATCAATGTCGGCGTTGGCCCAAACGTGGTCTGCTCCAGGAAACGGTCCGCCACATTCGCAGCCACCGAGATGGTTCCCACCACCAACACGCTGATGCTGTTCGAGCCGATCGAACCGGGATCGGGATTCATTACGTCCACCGCAACCGTTCCCACCTGCGCAGCGCTTGCCGTCCCACTCGCCGTTAACTGCGTGCTGGAAGCGAACGTGGTCGCAAGCGTCATGCCGCCGAAGGAAACCGTGGCGCCATTAACGAAATCGCTGCCGGTGATCGTCAATGTGAACGTCCCCACGTTTACCTGCGGCGGCGATATTCCCGTCACCACCGGAATCGGATTCAGCAGCGTCACCGCGCTGCTCGCATTTTCGGACGGCTTCGTCGTCTCCGCTGCTGCAATCGTGATGGTGTTCGGCGCAGGCAGAACCCCCGGTGCGCTATAGTTACCGTTCGCATCAATTGTTCCCAGCGTCGCGTTTCCGCCCGCAATTCCGTTGACGGACCAGTTCCACGTCTTTCCCGTCACCGACGGTGTGAACGGCTGCGCCGAACCCACGCGCACCGAAGCCACAGCGGGTGAAAGCGTCAAAGTTTGCGAATCCGGAGGCGTGAAACCCGGCGGCGCAAGCGCACAGCTCGCGCTCATCATTGCTAGAGACAGAACAATCGAGGCAAAACTCCAGCGGCGCACGTTACCCTCCTTGGCGACGGCCTGAATTCGCTTTTGAACTGGCTTGAAATTCTCCCAACGAAGAAGGCTGGATTTCAGATCGCTGGCAGTTCCGGTACGGGTTTGAATGTGGTGTGACAGCCTAGCAATATCAATTTCGTTCCGACACTGACCAGCGGGACGGATTAGGTGTCCTGTCCGCGGGTACCATCAGCAGCTATTCAAGTGCCTAAGAGCGGCGAGTGCGAAGCCTGAAGAGAAAGAGAAGATCACGGGCTGGACGTACGCGTGTCGCGGACGCGAGCTTTTGAATTTGTAGCGGCCGCCTGCCTTTTTTAGGCGGGCGTAGTTGACACTGCCTTGTACGTCGTAGCTTCAGCCGCCAACGTGCGGATTCCGAGACGCCAACACAGACTTCGTGGGTACTTGCGATAACTACGGCTGTCCCTGGCTCTTGTCCTTATGAAATTTGCGGCGAAGGTCCGGCCAGAATTCGTTCAGCACAATCCGTATCGCGTCATACCCCACCTGCGCGGCCCATACCGTCGTGGTATTCGAAAACGTCTTGTCGGCTTCCGGATGGTAGCCATAATTCGAGATCGCTGCTGCTGCGAGGCTCCCTCCAATTTCTGCCGTATTGAACGTATTGTGGCCGGAGTCGGTCCGCGTAATCAGCAGCCGGCTCAGTGCGTACCCGGTGCGTTTCAGCACGCTTCCTTTGCCCAACTGATAGTAGCGAGGATCGGTGCGGAGCAGCGACGGCACCACGGCGTTGACCATGAAATTCTCGATCGTGCCGTCCGCGAATTGCGACGCATAGCGCTTGGCATAGCCCTCCGCGCCCTGCCCGTAACCCGGTTCACTGTTCCGTGCCTGGCTGATCCCCGCCAGCGCGCCGTACCACGGGTATTGGAACCAGTCGAACGAAGACCTCACCGACACTTGGAATTTCTGTTTCACCGTCATTGGAGGCACGTGCGCGGAGTTTTCCAGACTCAAAAAGTTCGGCAACGCGAAGAACAGCCGGTCCTTCGTTCCTTGGTCGGGCTGCAACTGGCTGGCCGCATTGCTGCCCGAATTGCTGCCATCGCCCGGTTTCTGGCTGCCTGCTGCCGGTGAAGGCGACTGCGGAGTGCTTGGCGCTGTGGGCTGCTGCGCCGGTACCGGCGTGGTGTTCGGTGCCGCCGGCTGTTGTTGTTGCGCAGGTGTCTGTGGCGCGGATTGCTGTCCCGATTGTTGTTCCGGCTGTGGTTCCGACGTCTGTCTCGATGCCAGTTGAGAAGACTGTTCCGATGCTTGTTTGGAGATTTGCTGCGTAGCCTCAGCCTCAGCCTGCGCCTCAGCGCAATTGCAGGGAACGAATGAAAACAGTGCGATTGCAAGTGGCAATACGTAAAAAATCTTGGCCAGCCAACGTCTCATCATCATTTAAATCTGCAATCTCCCGGCTCTGAGCCGCTATCTGAGAATTTGTCCGTATCCGTTCGCCGCGCGACAGCTTCATCGCATTCATACCATCCATCGTCGTCGCCGGTAGCATTGGGAATTCACGACAAACCGCGATTAAGTTCCACAAACCGCTAGCTGGCAGCTGGAATGCGTGGATATACACGCCGTTTCGGCTCACGGTGCTCTTTCGATTAAATGGAATTTAACATCCAGCATACCAGAATCGCCCCGTGGCAACTCCTCGTGTTGTTCTGGTTTGCAGGTCGTCACGCCGGTCAGAAAGCCGCGCAGGGAATCACATAGCTCCGTCGGCAAACAGAGGATTCAAGAGCGAGCCGCGCTCCGTTCAGCGCAAGCATCGGCCAGCAGCAGCACAGCCCCGCCGAAAAACAACGTATCAAAAAAATAGTTCAAGCTAACCATGTCCTTCGGGCTCGCGATCAGCATCGGCAAATATTCAAATAGCACCAGCAGCAGAATCATCACGCCCAGATACGTCGCGGCCTCCCGCGCTCTCTTATTCGCAACCAGGCACACACCGCTCGCAATCAGCACGGCGCCTGCAAGGTAAGCCCAGAACAGCCGCCCCGGAATCCACTCGGGCATGATTTTTTCCAGCGGAACGCCGGTCGCAAGCGCCGGATGCAGAATATGCTCCACGCCGTAGAACACCGCTGCTATCCCGATCACAATCCGCGCAAACGTGACCAGCGCCGGGGCGCCTCCGGCGCGTTTCGGGCTCATCTGCGATCCCGCAAACGCCCAAGCTCCGCTGGCGAAAGCAAGTTCGCGCAATGCCAGCGTCCAGGAAAATCTATCCCCCGGCTGCGCCACGACTGCGGGTATATCCATCAGCACTACGAACGAACAGAACATGATTCCCAGAAGCGCCGCCGCCAAACGCGACTGCACCTTCAATGTGATGCTTAGCGCCGCCGCGATCAGCGCCACACCCACCAGATATACCCAAAAAAGGTGCGCCGATATCCAACTCGGAACCATCGTCGCGATGGCCCCCGTATCGCTGAAATGCTCCGATCCGAACACCGCCAGCGGAATCGCGTAGCACAATCGCCCGAACGGCATGATCTTCTCGATCCCGCGAGCTTGCGCCAATTCGTCTTTGCTTATTTTGATCAGGCCGATGACCATCAGCACGCATCCGGAGACATACACCCAGAACACGTCGCTGGGCATCCCCAGCGGTGCGGACCACACCGCAAGATTTGCGTCTGCCAGACCGACAAAATTGCACGGCATTTTGTGGACCTCCGCGCTACTTAGGACTCATCGTGTCACGGAAACGTTGTACGTAAACTGCGATTGCTCGAAGTATTCCTGCGGCGATCACGCTAGGCGATTTCCGGATCGAGCAATTTCCAGGAGGGAGTTCGGTTTTTCATATATGCGGGCGCTTCAACATTATGGATGGATGGGAGCGGATACATCGTGGGCGCCGATTTCCGCCCGACTTAGTTTCGGCGGTGCGGCACGCAAACGCGAAAACCGTTCCTTCAACGTCAGAAACCGCGACTCATAGTAGCGATGGCTCAGGTACGCCACCGCCACCGTCACTGCCAGCGTGAACACGAAAATCACAAGCGGGTACGCCAATCCAATTTGCTGCAGCACCGCTCGCACAGCGTGCATGCACAAGCTATTTAACAAGTACATCCCATAACTCACTGTCCCAACGAATGCCACTGGCTTCAGCCGCAGGAACCATGCCAGGCCGTTGTCCTCCCGCACTACGCACGCACCCACCAGCCCCGTTGTCACCAAAGCCGCAACGAGCCACGGCGGACGCGCCGGCGCTAGGCACGCCAGCAGCGCTATCAGCATCAGAGGAGCCGACCACTTCCATCCCAGAACGCGATAAATCAGCCGGAACCCGCGTTCCCAATGCAACGCCTGCGCCAGCAGTACGCCCAGGCAGATGGGGATCGCGATGCTCACCACGATTCGCGTGGGCAGCCATCCTGGCGGCAGCACCCGATCTGTAAGGTGATGGTCCGCCGCCAATTTCAAAGCGATTATTGCAATCAGAAGCACCGAGGACCAAACCCCGCGCAAAAACCGCAGCGCCACCGGCCAAAAAAAGTAGAACTGTTCCTCTGTCGAGAGCGTCCATGCCAGGTTGAACATTCCCCCGGGCCAATTTGTCGAAATGAACCAGGTATATGTGAACGTTGCAAAGCTCGGCAGATAGTGGATAAAGCTCGCGGCCCGCACGGTGCCCCGTTCAAATACCAGCGCGTTCACCACGTAGATCGCTAGCACTGCGTAGTACAGCGGCCAGATGCGCAGCGCTCGACGAATGTAGAAGTCTCGCAGCGAAATCTTGCCGTACCGGTCCATTTCCCGCAGTAGCAGCGTGGTGATCAGGAATCCGCTCACGGCGAAGAAAACTTGAACTCCATAGAAGCCCTGGCGTAGCACGGGTACCGCTTGGAGTCGCGGGTAGTACGGAGTTTCATACCAGCAGTGCAGCCAGACGACTGCGACTATGCTCAGCGCTCTCAATCCGTCCAGAGAGCCAAAGAAGCGCACGCTGCGGAATCTTTCGTAACTCTGTTCCATATTGGCGTTCGATTATGCCTCACTGAGCGTCCGCCATTCCAACACTGATGTTGTATTAATCTGAATGTGGCGAAGTAAGTAAGTGCGCGGCAGAGGGTCACAGAAAATAGTCCCAAAAAAGCAGAAGGCCCACCTTGCGGCGGGCCTTCGAGGGGAGAAAGCTCCACGGCCACTGCGCGGTGGGCGGCAGAACTCTTTCCTCGGTCGCAGTCTAGTACGAGGCACGGAAATCAGTCAAGCAGGAAAGGGCGCTTTTCGACACTTCGCCAAGATTCTGAAAATAATGACTTTACGTGCAGAAAAGCAGCTTTTCCACCGGTTGCTCACTTCGGTGGATTTCGCTCGATCCCGTAGAAGTCCTCTGAATTGATGGGTTTACTGCCCAGCCCCAATTGCAGCACTTGCATCGTGCTGCTGCGATCAAACACCTTATCCGGCCAGAATCGCTTCACCACAATCCGAAATCCGCCGAACGCAATTCCTGAAATCAGAGCGAAGCAGCAGATGATACCAGTACCGATAATCGCTCCGACAATCATGGTAGTAATTGGTGGCTCTTTGAATTGAAATGTCGGCTCGTTCCAAGTGACTTCTGCTCCGGATTGAACCTGATTCAGCAATTTATCCGCTTCCGCTTGCGAGCGCGCTCCAAACACAATTGCCAGCAGCGTGATCGAGCGCTTGCCGAATACCGGCGAACCATTTTGATCCGCATCGGCCGCGTTCACGTGATAGTCCTGCTGCAGCTCGTTCAATTTTTTCTGCGCCGTCTGCGGAGTAGGGAAGTCCGCGATCAAAAGATTCAGTTCGCGTCCGTCCACGTGATATCGCGCAACTTCCGCTTCCGCTCCAGTCGAAAATCCCAGCCAGTCAT
This sequence comes from uncultured Acidobacteriota bacterium, assembly GCA_963779465.1. Classification (GTDB taxonomy): domain Bacteria; phylum Acidobacteriota; class Terriglobia; order Acidiferrales; family UBA7541; genus Palsa-295. The sequence continues at coordinate 91,903 of CAVZYH010000001.1, forward strand.
TCTGCGATACGGGAAAAAATTGGTTCAGCGTCACCGGTCCCAGAATGTATTTGTCGGAGCGATCAATGAATCCTTTCGTCGGCAAATGCTCCGTTAGCGTCGGCAACGGCCCTTGTTGCGATTTCGGCGCGACGGCGCTCACCAGCGCATTCAAATCGCCCGAACTCTTGGCCAGATCACTGCTGTGAATATCGAGCACGAAATTTCCCAGCAGCACTAGCTCTTCGTCGCGTGACATCACCGAGTGATCGTTTGGCCCCGAATGCGCCATTTCCGACGTGCGCATGTAGGAATACAATCCATACGCTCCGCTGGGATCCTTCATTCGATACAATGTCACTTCGATCGAGGCCGCGTTGTCGCGGCTGTAAGTGCCTGTCTCAGCAGAGAGATAGCCGTATTCGTGCGCGGCAGCCTCCGTGTTTGGAGCTTTGAATGTGACTGTGGGGGTGAGAGTGGAACCGGCATTCCACCCGGCGAAGGAATTCGGCAGCACAGCCTGCGCGGACGCAGGAATGGCGGCTAGCAATACAAATAGGATAAGCAAAGGAATGGCGTGGCGCATGGTGTCCCTTCATTAGACGCCACTATTCTACTTAGGGTTCCCGTCGGAAGCTACTGTGGCAGACCCGCCGCCCGAAGGACGGTTGGCGCTCACCAGCTTGGACTTATCGTAGGAGAGGCTGTTAAGACTGTCGAGATACGAAGCGATGCCTCGATACAAGCCGTCGGCGACGCGCTGCCGCTGGTCGGTCTTCTTCAGCAGCTTTTCGTCGCTCGGATTACTGATGAACGAAATCTCTGAAAGCACCGAAGGCATGTTCGCGCCAATCAGCACCACGAAAGGCGCCTTCTTCACGCCGCGATTGCGCTCGTCCTGGCTCACCAGCTGCAGCCGGTGCGTCAGTGAATCCTGAATGTCGCTCGCGAGTTCCTTCGATTCCTCGACTTTTTCGTTGCGCGCGATTTTCTTGATGATGTCTTGCAAGTCGTGCAGCGAAGACTGCGCCAGCGCGTTTTCGCGCGCCGCAACGGCCATGGACTCTTCTGAAGTGGCAAAATTCAAATAATAGGTTTCGATGCCACGCGCCGCCGCGTCGTGACTGGAATTGGCGTGCACGGAAATAAATAGATCCGCTTTAGCGTCGTTAGCAATCGCGGTGCGCTCCTCGAGCGGCACAAAAGTGTCATCCTTCCGCGTGTAAATCACTTCCGCGCCCGGAATCTTTTCTTCAATCTCGTGGCCCAAGCGCAGCGCCACGTCCAGGCACAGGTCTTTTTCCATCAGCCCGTGTGGCCCAATCGTCCCGGTGTCGTGTCCGCCGTGGCCCGGATCAATCACGATCCGGCTGATTTTCAATCCCAGCGCGCGCGTCAGAGAACGCTGCCCATCGCGCGTCGGTTTCGATTCGGTTGGCGGCGTCAGCGCGGCCGTCTTGGTGTTATCTGCCTTCGATTTCGCAGATGGTTGCTTCGAGCTAGCAGCCGCAGCGCCGGCCGGTGTCTTAGCAGGAGGAGCAGGCTTGCTCTCCGAGCTCACCGAAACTGTCTCGCCCGCTGCTGGGCGCGGCTTCGCATCAGTGCTGTCGGATTCCGCTTTCGCATTCTTCGCGGCCGCGCCGGCTATCGTAGCAGCCGGCGTCGTCGTGCTGGCAACCTCGCTCCCATTGGCCGAAGCGACGGGCTTCGCGTGAACCTCGATCACCAGCCGGTACGGATTCGCCAGCAAATACGCGGAATAATCACGCGCTCCGCTCACATCCAATACCAGCCGGACCACTCCGTCCTTGTTCTGCCCCAACCGCAAGGACTTCAGCAGCCCATCCTTGACATCCCAGTTTTTCTTGGCGATATCCGGAGTCAGCTTCGCCCGGTGCAAATCGAAATAAATACGGTCCGGCGCAGCGATGCGCGCCGCATTGAACGCGATGGTATCGTCCAAAGTCACCACAATGCGCGCCGAATTCTCCGAGTTCCAGGTTTTGACGTCGCGTACGCGCGGGGTTCCGTTTTCGCTCTCGCGTTGATCCATCACTTTGCCATCCAGTTTCGGCAAAGCATCCGTCGTAGCCGCGGCCTGAACTTTAGCTTGAGCCTGAAGTTTAGCCTGCGCGGCAGCCTGTGCAGCGGCCTGAGCCTGCGCCGCAGCCAAGGCCTGCGCCTGCGCTTGTGCCTGAGATTTTTCGCGCGTATCGGCGATATCCTTCAGTGCCACGCGTGCATCGCTCGCCAGGTCAGACTTTGGGTAGCGCTTGATGTAATCCTTCAGCGTGGCTTCGGCCACATCAGGCTGACGCAGCCCATCTTTTTGCACCAAGCCAATCGAATAAAGCGCCTGTTGCCGATAGCGGCTGCCCGGATACTGCTTCAGCAAGAAATTGTAGGAATCAATCGCGGACTGAAAATACTTGGCGTCAAACAGTCGCCCCATTTCTTCGTACAGCTCTGCCTCAGCGATCAGCGAGGGCGTCACTTCTTCTGCCTGAGCCGAAATCAGATAAACCTTGTGGTAAGCAGAGACAGTCGCGCGGTAATCAACCAGAGAGCGATCTTTCTGCGGGGTTCCTTCCAAGGTGGTGCGCATCCGCACCGCGCGCTCAAACTGTTCGCGCGCATCCATCTTGTGATCGGTTTTCGCGAGCGCACAGAGGGGCACGGCTAGCGCCAGGGCTAGGAGGAGCCATCGGGCCGGTAATATTCTTGCGGATACCACGTGCGTCATTCGTTCGTGAAAATTACCCGGCCGTTCGAGTCCACCACTTTTCGCACTGGATTTCTTGGCGGAGTCCAGAGCGTCGAATCGCGGCCCGAGCCGGGGCGAAAGTATGCGTCTTGAACCTTCTGCACGTACCGTTGCGTTTCCCAGTATGGCGGAACGCCTCTGTTGGCATCCACGGCGTGCTCGCCGGCATTGTAAGCCGCGAGAGTCTTGTCCAGGTCGCCGTTGTAACGATCCAGCAGAGATTTCAGGTACGTAGTCCCGCCTTCCACATTCTGCGCGGGATCGAAGGGATTGCCGACGCCAAAGCGTTGTGCCGTCCCAGGGATCAACTGCATCAAGCCCACGGCGCCCTTGCGGGACACCGCTTGCGGATTCCATCCCGATTCCGTGCTGATTACGGCTTTCACCAGCGCGGGATCTACCTGATGACGCGCAGCCGCATCGCGAACAATACGATCCAGCCGTCCGTCATTGGCACCGAGTGTTTCCGCCGCAGACCCAGCCGAAATTCCAGAGCGGGAATGCGACGCGCCTGACGTAGGACTGCCCAGGGCGGAACCGCCCTGAGCAGAACTGATAGTACTCCCACGACGGGCCTTCGGGGAATCCCCATTCACGAAGACGAGCTTACCGTGCTCGTCCACCTGGGTTGCAATCTGGGCGCGCGACGGCGAGGACAGCGCGAACATCGCGCACGCGACCAGCACTGCAACTGGGATGCAGTTCTTGTTCATGTTCCTGCTTTTCGCCAGCGCATTTTCAGGGCGTTGACGCACTAACCTGACAGCGAGCCTCGGGGAAGGCAGAGCGCTTTGCTTCCAAACCACAAACGAAAGACACACATACGGCGAAGAAGGAGGCTTCTCCGTCGTAAGCATCTGGCACGACAGCAATTATAGCAATCGGTCGAGTAGGGGGTAAACCTGGTCAAGGGCGTTTTGTATGCCCGATGTGTCTTTTCCGCCAGCCTCCGCCAAATCGGGCCGGCCGCCGCCGGAACCGCCTACGAGTTTGGCCAGTTCCTGGACGATTTTGCCGGCGTGGAGCTTTGGGATCAGATCCTTGGTAACTGCTGTGATTAGAGCGACTTTGCCGTCGTCGGCTGACGCCAGCACGACTACGCCGGAGCCTAGTTTTTGGCGAAGCGCGTCCACCAGTTGGCGCAGCGCGTCGCGGTCGTAGCCGTTTACCTGGGCGGCAACCAGGCGAACAGCCTTTACGGTACGCGCTTTTTCGACCAGGTCGCCGGCCAGCGAACCCGCCGCTTTGCGTTTCAGCGCCTCCAGCTGCTTCTCCAGCTGCTTGGTGGCTTCAAACTGGTGTTCCAGCGCGGCGATGATTTCGTCTTCGCCGGAGTTCAACATTCCGGCGACGGTGCGCAGCGTCGCGAGCGACTTCTGATATTCGGCCAGAGCTCGATCGCCGGAAATTGCTTCGATTCGCCGGACGCCTGCAGCCACCGATTGCTCGCCGACGATTTTGAAGACGCCGATGTCGCCGGTGCGAATGACGTGGGTTCCCCCGCAAAGTTCCTTGCTGTAGAAACCGCGGGGAGTCGAGGCGTCTGGAATGGTGACGACGCGGACGTTGGCTTCCGGATACTTGTCGCCGAAGAAGGCCAGCGCTCCGGAAGCGAGCGCGTCGTCAATATTCATGATGTCCGTGCGCATTTCCAGATTTTTGCGGATTTCTTCGTTTACCTGCTGCTCGATTTCGCTGAGTTCGCTGGGATCCACTTGCGCGAAATGCGAAAAGTCGAAACGCAGGTGATCGGGCGCCACCAGCGAGCCGGCCTGCTTCACGTGCGTGCCCAGGATGTTGCGCAGCGCGGCGTTCAGCAGGTGCGTCGCAGTGTGGTTACGCATGTCGCGCACGCGCCGTTCCGGGTCGGCGATGGTCGCGACGTGATCGCCCACGTGCAGGTCTTCTTTGGCGACGATGCGGTGCGCGATCAGTCCGGTGACGGGGTAGTAGGCGCCGCGTACTTCGGCGATTTCCAGTGCGCCGGAATTGTCGAAGAACCCGCCGGTGTCGGCCACCTGCCCGCCTGATTCGGAGTAGATCGAAGTGCGGTCGAGCACCACTTCGGCTTCCGTGCCAGCCTTGATTTCGTTCACCGCGCCTTGCTTGGTGACAATGGCTTCGATGCGCGCATCGCGCGACTTCGTGCCAAAGTAAAATTCCTGCTCGGTCTGGTACGATTGAGCCAGCTTCGAATAGACGGGATTCGCCGCGTCCTTGTGTACGCCTTTCCAGGCTGCTCGGCCCCGCGCCTGCTGTTCTTCTTTAGCGCGGTCGAAGCCTTCCTGATCAAACTCCAGACCGAAGTCGCGCACTGCGTCTTGAATAAAATCTAGGGGCAGCCCAAATGTGTCGTAAAACTTGAAAGCATTCTTGCCCGGATAGGTGAGGCGGTTACCGCTCTGGTTAATTTCCTTAACTTTCGCATAGAGATCGGCGGGTTCAATTTCGCGAGCCGACTTGTTCCGCGTCAGGACGACGTCTCCGATCGGGCGTAGCGTTTCGAGAGAAAAGTTGTAAACGTCGTCCTCCAACGGCCCAAGACCCGCATCGAGCGTCCGCATAAATCGCGTTTCCTCGCTTTTGACAAGACCAGCAATTCGATCAGCGGTCTCGTTCAGTTCGGGGTACGCCGATTTCATTTCGTCGCGCACTGCGAATACCATCTGAAAGAGAAAAGGCTCGGGCTGTCCGAGCAAGCGCCCGTGATGAATCGCCCGCCGAATAATCTTCCGCAGCACATAACCACGGCCCTCATTCGATGGAGTCACGCCGTCGTTCACTAGAAACGTTGTGGCACGAGCGTGATCGGCTATCACTCGCAGGGAAGCGGCACCGCCCCGACCTTCCTCGCGCGATTCTTCTCTCTTCAGGTCGACGCGACAGAGTTCGGCAGCGCGGCGAGTGAGGGGTACGAACAAATCCGTGTCGTAATTTGAAATGACGTGTTCAAGCACGGCGGTGGTGCGCTCGAGTCCCATGCCAGTGTCCACAGACGGTTTTGGCAGGGGATTGAGGTTGCCCGAAGCGTCGCGATTGAACTGCATGAAGACCAGGTTCCAGATTTCGACGTAGCGGCCGCAGTCGCAGGGGAACGCGCATTTTCCTGCCGCGCAGTCTGGCGTTCGCGGGTCGTCCACAGCGGCGACGCCCATGTCGTAGAAAATTTCGCTGCAGGGGCCGCAGGGGCCTGTATCGCCCATCGCCCAAAAATTATCTTTCAGGCCGGGGATCGCAAAGACGCGATCTTTTGCGGCGCCCGCATTAATCCAAAAGTCAGCGGCCTCCGTATCAGTCCCGAGCGTATTGCCCGGCGCAACTTCCGCGCCACCGAAAACTGTGAAGTACAGTTTTTCCATCGGAATGCCGTACCAATCGGGTGAGGTGATCAGTTCCATCGCGAAAGCAATTGCGTCCTTCTTGAAATAATCGCCGAAGGAAAAATTTCCCAGCATTTCAAAGAAGGTGTGATGGCGGTTGGTGAAGCCGACGTTTTCGAGGTCGTTGTGCTTGCCGCCCGCGCGTACGCATTTCTGGCAAGTGGTGGCGCGGTTGTAATCGCGTTTTTCCAGGCCGAGGAAGACGTCCTTGAATTGGTTCATCCCGGCATTAGTGAAAAGAAGCGTGGGGTCGTTCGTCGGGACGAGTGAAGAGCTACGCACCACGCGGTGGCCGCGCTCTTCGAAAAATTTCAGAAATGTCGCACGAACCTTATTGCCGGTCCACTGCTTGTCAGTCAAGGATGCCCTCTGTGGAAACGGTTCATTATCGCAGAGGGTCACAGCGCTCGCAACGCCACGTGACGCCGCGCGCGGCGGCATCAGGCCGAATGAGGCCAAATGCGGAAAGGACAGCTGTACTGATTCGTCTGTGCAAAAAGGTACAGTTTGGAAACTTTTTCGGCCAGCTTGTACCAATTCTGTCCGGCTGTTCAGCTGTTTTCACATCACTTCGGTGTTAATTTCAAACGGAAATCAAAATATGAAATCGTACTCACAATCGCGTGATTTGCCAGACCGCACCGCACAGCTGCGACCCGCCGGATTACCACCCCTCGTTGTTCACGAGTTGCGGGCGACGGGCCGCGAATCAAAATTCACAAATCACGAGTCGGGATTCGCTCATCACTGTCATCTTCTAATCGCTAGTCGTCAAATTATTAGAAATCCGTCTAACTTGCTCGCAATAAACGAGAAAACTTTTTCTAATCGCTAGTTTTTTCGCTGTTTTGGGCACTTGAGGGCTACAGCGCATCGGGCGCCATCGAAATACGGCCTGCGGAATTACGAGACGCGCGCTGGGCGGCGCGATTTGAGGATTACGAAGGCTAGGGCGCCATGGAACAAGGCTGACGCGGTGGCAAGCAGGGGCGCAGCAAGCAGCGCCCCCCAACTTCGCTGCGAGAGTCGGGCTAATTTTCTGGCGCGGTTTGTTTTTTGGCTTTGGCTGCGGCTTCTGCTGCTGCGGTCCAGGGCGGGACGACGCCGTTCATGCGAGCGTAGGCGATAGACTGGCCGAGATGTTCGTGCGCATGGGTGACGAGAATGTAGATCACGTCGCCGTAGTTGGCATCGGGGCCGAGCTTGGGCAGAGGCTTATTGAAATCGGCGTTGGTCATGGCTTCGATGGCGGCGTGGGCGCTGGCGAAGGATTTATTGAGCGCGTCAATGATCTGGGCTTTGTCGGTGGTGGACTTTTCGAAAGTCTTTGGATCGAAGCCTGCCGGGATCGGCGTGCCCATCAAGTTTGGAATGTTGTAATTCGCAGCGGAGATGTGCAGGAAGACTTCGCCGATGGAGCGAACGCCTTCAGCCGGACGCCAGCCGTATTTGTCGGCGGGAACGGCGGTGGCAAGGGCCACGAATTTCTGTTTCATGCCGTCGAGATCAAGCAGGGCTTGGGGTTTCATGTCGTAGCTGGGAGGAGTCGTGTCCTTCGCTTGCGTGGTGGTGGCGGCGGACTGCGCTGCGGGGCCGGACAGCGCAAACGAGCTGGAAGCGCTGGCGGTGAGTAGCAGGGCCAGCGCCGTTGCAGACATCATGAGCTTCTTCATCTGTGATTCTCCTTTAAAAGCAGATGCTGCGAATTTAATCGTGCGTCCCGCGGAGCAGCACACTGTCCGAAATCGGCAAAGCTTGTGGCGCAGTGTCCGGAGTCGAGATGGATCAGCCGGAATGCGGATTGCGCGCTTGGCCAGGCTCCCGTTTCATGGAGTCTGCAATGGTATACGGCTTCATGAACATCCCCGTGGGTTGCTGTGGGGCTTAGACGGAGGAGGGCGGGAAAAATCTCAGCGGTATTGTGGTTTTTTTCAGAAGTTGCCGGGACTTGCCGAGTTTGTGAGGTCAGCAAAGGTCGGTACGCACAGCAGATCCCTCTCTACGTCCCGCGCCCGCCAAACTGCGGCGGGCCGGAAAAAGCGCGGGACTCCGTTCGGGATGACACGCACTTTTCTCTGGAGATGTGCTATGGCTCGGAGAGTTCGGAGTCGGCGGCGTCGGGGAGTTCGGGAAGGTCACCGTGGGTGATGCCCTTTAGTTGGGCGCGGATTATGTCGGAGGAGAATCCGGCGCCTAGGAGATTGCGGTAGAGGGAGGCGATTTTTTTTTGGTCGAGGGGGCCGCGGAGATGGGCGAGGCGGCGGGTGAGGCGTGCGCGGACGAGGCTGGCTTCGTCGGTTTCGGCGTAGACGGAGTCCACGGCGGATTCGATGTAGCGATCGGGGACGCCGCGGGCGCGCAGTTCGCGGGCGATGCGGAAACGGCCCTGGCGGCGGAGTTTGGCGTGTTGCGCGGCGTAGTTCAGGGCGAACTTGGCGTCGTCGAGATAGTTGAGTTCGCGGAGGCGCGCGATTACGGCGGGGATCAGATCTTTATTTTCGGCGCGGCGCTCGAGATGTTTTTTCATTTCGGAGATGGAGTGGGCGCGGCGCATCAGAGCGCGTTGCGCGGACATGTAAAGCTGGGTTTCGGTGAGGAGCTTGCGGGTTGGTTGGCGCGAGCGCATGGATTGAGGATAGAGCAGGGAGTCGAGGAAGTATAGGAGTTGAAGGGGGTGAAAGCGAAAGTCAAATTCACCACTGATGAACGCAGATGAACACAGATAGAGTCCAAGGCGAAAATGGAAAAGAGAAAATCGAAAATTGGAATGGACGCGTGAACCGCGAGATGGGAAGGCACCGCGGATGAACGCTGATAAAGGCGAGGCGAAGAAAAAATTCTCCTGTGGCGGTTTGCGCGAGGGAGTTTCGGAAATTGAAGCGAGATCCCTGCCTGCGGCAGACAGGCTTTACCCGTTTTGCGGGTTCAGGATGACGGGCGCGTTCCGTAATGAAGAGAAATGCGGGCACGGCGTGCCGTGGCCCTACGACCGGCGTGCGCGGTGAAAATCTTAGCGGCGCGAGGAGTTGGTGTTGTCGAATTCGGACATGGCGCGTTCCATGTCTTCGCGGGCGGAATCGGCGCTGGAGCGGACGCCTTGTACGCGGAGCCGGAAATCGTCGGGATTGCTCGCGCGCAGAATAGCTTCCTCGAACGTGATCAGGTTGCGCGAGTAGAGATCGAAGAGCGATTGATCGAACGTCTGCATGCCGTATTGGCTGACGCCGGCGGCGATGGCGTCGCGGATCATGCGCGTTTTGTCGGGATTGATGATGCAATCGCGAATGTATCCAGTAGAGATCATGACTTCGACAGCTGGGACGCGGCCGGTGCCATCGGCTTTGCGCACCAGGCGCTGGCTGACGACGGCTTTCAGAGTGCCGGCGAGTTGTAGGCGAATTTGCTTTTGTTCGGGCGGCGGAAAGACGGCGATGATGCGCTGAATGGTTTCCGTCGCGTCGAGAGTGTGCAGGGTGGACAGCACCAGGTGGCCCGTTTCGGCAGCGAGAATCGCGGTGGAGATGGTTTCCAGGTCGCGCATTTCGCCGACGAGGACGACGTCCGGGTCTTGACGAAGTGCAGCGCGCAACGCGGTGGAGAAGGACGCGGTGTCCACTTCCACTTCGCGCTGGTTGATGAAACCTTTCTTATCGCGGTGTAGATATTCGATCGGGTCTTCAATGGTGATGATGTGCTCGGAGCGCAGCGAATTGATGCGGTCAATCATCGCGGCGAGCGTGGTGGATTTGCCGGAACCGGTCGTGCCGGTGGTGAGAATCAGGCCGCGCTGCTCTTCGCAAACCGTGGAGAGAATGCGCGGGAGTTCGAGTTCTTCGATGGTGCGAATTTTTGTGGGGATGACGCGCAGGACCATGCCGACATTGCCGCGCTGCTGGAATACGTTGACGCGGAAACGGCCGAGGCCGGCGACGCCGTAGGCCATATCGAGTTCGGCGGTTTCCTTGAACTTTTGCTTCTGGCGATTGGTCATCATGCTGAAGGCCATGGAAAGCATTTCTTCAGGCGTGATGCGCGGCACGTCGCTGAGCGGGTTCAGGATGCCATCAACGCGAAGATAGGGATGGTTGCCGACTTTCAGGTGCAAGTCGGAGGCGCGGCTTTCGACAGCGCGGCGCAGCAGATCATCAATATTGATGGCCATTTAACGTCCTGGGCTCCGAGGAGCGTCGTCTAGTCAAACTAGCATGGATTGCGGAGGTGGCAAGGAGAGCAGGTTGCGGATGGTGCGAAATGGACAACCTGAACTTCGGGACAGGTGGAGCGTGTGTTTAGATCGGGGGCTGGTCGGGGAGGAAGATGCGGTCGTAGATTACGCCCGCCAGGACGCCGCCGAGCAGGGGGCCAACCCAGTAAACACCGTGGTTAGTCCAGTGATTGCGCGTTACGAGGGCGGGGCCGAACGCGCGGGCCGGGTTGACGGCTGCGCCGGTGAAGGGGAGGCCGCAGAGGGCGTCGACTGTGACGGCGAGGCCGATGGCGAAGCCGGCTACTTTGTTGAATGCACCTTTGGCGTCAACACTGGTGGCGAAGAAGACGAAGACGAGGAAGAACGTCATCACGCCTTCGAGGAGCATGCCGTGCAGGCGCGTGAAATCGGGCGCGAGCGCGGGGGTGATCGAGCCGAGCGCTTCGGGGCGCCAACTGGAATCGGGGATGATGACGACGAGCGCGTAGGCGGCGGCGATGGCGCCGAGAAGTTGCGCTGCGCTGTAGAGGATGGTTTGAGTGGTGCTGAGGCGACGGCTGACCCAGAAGCCGACGGTGACGGCGGGATTGAGGTGGCCGCCGGAAATGTGTCCGATGGCGGTGACCATGATGCCGACGGTGAGTCCGTAGGCGAGGGCTAGGCCGAGGATAGTGATGCCACCTTGGCCGGAGGAGCGGAGATATTGGTCGGCGCAGAGGTCGCCCGCCGCGAAGAAGACGACGGCGAAGGTGCCGAAGAATTCTGCGAGCAATTTTTGGGTGAGGCTGTACAAGCGGTTCTCCCGGGATAGCCGCGACGCGATGCGTGTGAGGCTGTGGTGATTGCGCCGCGCGCGATTCTACTGAATTAAGAGAGCCAGGTCAAAAGATGGGAGTCGCGCGGGCACAAGCGACTAGCGCTGTGTGCGGCGGGCCAGGTCGCTGAAGATGTAGTTGTGTTCGCTGCTTACGCCCCAACGCTCGAAGGGACGCCAGTACCACGCGGGGTACAAATTCGAAATTATCGAGGTGCTGCGCGTCAGGATCGTGCCGTCGCCGTCCGGCTGCAGTGTGTATTCGGCATATTCGAAGCCTAGCCAGTGGCGCCCGGGCATGTTGGTGCGGTCGATTGCGAGGCCCATTACATTCGGCGGCTGCCACTGAATGACCGTCTCTTCGATTGAGCCGTGGTCGAAGTAACAAGTTCTCTTGGCACCGAGGCCGGTGCCTTGCATTTCGCAGCGCATCGGGATCGGGAGGCCGATATACATCAGCAGAGGTTTTTTTCCTTGCAGGCTGTCGAAGGAGCGGAGGTCGTTCCAAACGTGGCTGGGATCCGCAGTGAGTCGAATCGTGCTCGTGACTACTTCCTGACGGGGATGAGTGAGCGTGGAGAGTTCGATGTGATGGCCGGTGAGAATCAATAGCGGCATCGAAAGCAGGACCAGCGAAGTGAATGTGGGGCCTGCTGTGCCGGTGAATTTGGCGCGAAGCGCGCGGCAAGCAAATCCGATGGTCCCGCCCAAGCAAATGCCGACAAATAGCAACGGAAACGCGAGCAAGGCACAGACTGGAGTTTCCATATGCATAGCGATCAGTAGAGCGAGTGATCCGATGGCCGCCAAAATCGCGGCAGCGGACACGGTTTGTAGATCGCGCGAAACGAGGGTGATGGCGAATCCGGCGGCGAACGGAACGAGCAGGAACATGACCGGGCCCATTGCGTGGGTTCCAGGGATTTCGGCGATGAGGAAACCGCCGAGTCCGACGGCAACGCCAGTGAGGCCGCCGACCAGAACGCCCTTGAGTAAATTCTTCCGTTCAATCAATGCGGTTCTCCTGCCCAATCGGGGATGGTGTTTTGACCGCGGTTCGTCGGCGTCATTGTATATCAGGGAATAGTCGAATCGATTATCTCGGGGTTGCGACTGAGGAGGACATGGGCGAGGTCAGCGTGTTCGCGGGAAACTAAACGACCGCCGAAAAGTTTGAGGGACTGACACACAAGAGTGCCCGGTCCGTCCCGAAAGGCGCGGGACAGACCGGCAGCTACATGGTCAAAGGGGAAACCCGCAACTACGCGATTTCGTGCCCACGATTATCAGCGGACGGCGGCGGCTGGGACGCCTACTGGGGTTAGCCAGTTGTGGCGGTCGGGCTTTTTGCCTTCGGCCAGGGCGAAGAATTCGTCCTGGATTCTTTTCGTGATTGGGCCGCGGGAGCCGATGCCGATTTTTACGCGGTCTATGGAGCGGATCGGAGTGACTTCGACCGCGGTGCCGCAGAAGAAGACTTCGTTTGCGATGTAGAGCATTTCGCGCGGGATGATTTGCTCTACGACCGGAATGCCGAGGTCTTTGCATATGGTCATGATTGAATTTCGCGTGATTCCCGGCAGCGCGGAATTTGAAAGTGGCGGAGTGATGACGGTGCCATCCGAGACGATGAAGATATTTTCGCCGGAGCCTTCGCTGACGTAGCCGTTGGTATCGAGCGCGATGCCTTCAACGTAGCCGTTGGCGCGCGCTTCCATGCGGATGAGCTGGGAATTCATGTAATTGGCGGCGCACTTGGCCATTTGCGGTAGCGTGTTGGGCGCGGGGCGATTCCAGGAGCTGACGCATACGTCCACGCCGTTGCGCAGGCCTTCTTCACCTAGATATTTTCCCCAGGGATAACACGCCATGTACACCTCGACGGGGCAGCCGACGGGGTCCACTCCTGCTTCACCATAGCCGCGGAGAATCACGGGGCGGATGTAGCAGGCGCCAATTTTGTTCACGCGCAACAGTTCGAGATTGGCGTTGCAGAGATCTTCGAGGGTGTGGGAAACCTCCATCCGATAGATGTAGGCGGAATTCAGCAGGCGCTGCATGTGTTCCTTCAAACGGAAGATGCCGGGACCCTGCTGAGTTTCGTAGCAGCGGATGCCCTCGAAGACGGCGGAGCCGTAGCTGACGACGTGGGAGAGAACGTGAATTTTGGCGTCGTCCCAGTTGATGAATTTGCCGTCGTGCCAGATCTTTTCAGTCTTGGGGATGGGCATCGGGTCGCTCCGCACGCAAAAAAGTCGTGAAAAATGAGTGCAAGGGCAGAGTAGAGCAGGGAGGGTTACGGTGTCAATCGGTGGCGGGGTGGTTGTGTCGAAGCAAGATGCTCCAATTTGGACGGGCGGCAGTAAGCCAAAAGATTTGAGGGAACGGGCACAAAGAAGATCCGGAGGGCACAGAGAACGATAGTTGGCACAAAGAAAGCGAGAGAGATCCTTCGACCGGCATGAGGCAAAAGCGCCGGCCTCAGGATGACGGGGCTCGTCGCGTCGTCAGACAATGGAGACTGAAACAGAAACAGAATCTGAAACAGAATCTGAAACAGAATCTGAAACAGAATCTGAAACAGAAGCGTCCTGGCGAGCTACTCTTCGCGCAGGGCTACTAGTGGGTCAACCCTGGTGGCGCGTCGGGCTGGGATGAAGCAGGCCAGTAGCGCTACCGACGTTAGGAGGGTGGCGATGGCGATGAACGTTATGGGATCTGTCGGCTTCACGGCGTAGAGCATGGAGCGCAGAAATTGGGTTAGCAGAAGGGCGCCGAGTAGGCCTGCGGCGAGGCCGAGGGCTACCAGGATCATGCCTTCGCCGAGCGCCATGCGCAGGATGTGGGAGCGCTGCGCGCCCAGGGCGATGCGAATGCCAATTTCGTGGGTGCGCTGGCTGAAGGTATAGGCCATCACGCCGTAAATTCCGATGGAGGCGAGCAGCAGCGCGATCACTGCGAAGACGCCGAGGATTTCGAGGGCGAAGCGGCGCTCTGCCATGGATCTGGCGACCACTTCCTCCATGCTGCGCACTGCGTACACCGGCACGTCGGGATCCACTGCCTGGACTTCGCGGCGAATCGCGTCACCGATGGTGCCGGGGTCGCGTGCGGTGCGCGCGTAGATGACGGAACTGTAGGAAGGAGCCTGGAAAGTCGTGAGATAGATGTGCGGGACCTCCTGAGACTCGAGCGAATCGGATTTCACGTTGCCGACGACGCCGATAATGTTCAACCAGGGCTGCGTGGACTGATAGGCGCCGGGCTTGATGCGTTTGCCAACCGGAGTGTCGCCGGGCCAGTACTGTTGGGCAAAGGCTTCGTCCACAATGACGACTTGCTGGCCCTTGTCGTCGTCGGAGTCGGTGAAATTTCTTCCTGAGAGGAGCGGGATTTCCAGCGCGCGGAAGTGGCTTGGACTGACGGAAGCAAATTCGGCGACTGGTGTTCGTTCTGAGTCGGCGGGGCGGCCTTCGATGGTGACGGGAACTTGGTTCCGCGCACGGACCAGCGGCAGGCTGCCACCACCGCCGATGGCGGCTGCTTCGACACCGGGCAGCGCGGAGACGCGCCGCAGAACTTCGCGCATGAAAGCGGCGCGCTTCGGAGTGGTGAAGTAGCGATTCTGGTTGGGATCATTGGGGTACGCGAGCCAAATCTGCGCGGTGACAACCTGATGGGGGTTGAAGCCAGGGCGGACTTGCAGAAGTTGCCAGAAGCTGCGCAAGAACAGGCCGGCGCCGATCAAGAGGATGAGCGAGAGCGCGATTTCGGAGGCGACGAGAACGCTGGAGACGCGCATCTGGCGCTTGCTGGAGCCGGAGCCGCGGCTGCCTTCTCTGAGATTGGAGATTTGATTGGGGCTGGCGGCCTGGAGGGCTGGCGCCAAACCGAAGATCACTCCCGTGAGCACCGAAACCAGTAGCGCGAAGCCGAGAACGCCCGGGCTGATGGTGACTTCATTCAGGCGCGGAATATCCGCCGGTGCGAAATTCAGCAGAGCGTTTTTCAACACGACGACGGTAACCAGAGCTACGCATCCGGAAACAACCGCGAGCAAGACACTTTCCGTGAGCATCTGCGCAACGAGACGGCCGCGCCCGGCGCCCAGCGCGAGGCGGATGGCGATTTCACGATGGCGTCCTGAGGCGCGGGCCAGCAGAAGGTTCGCGAGATTGACGCATGCGATCAGCAGCACGAAGCCGACTGCCGCGAACAGGACGAAAAGCTCGCTTCGGACGTCGGCGGTAAGGTCCTGCTGCACGGAAACGAGGCGCGGAGCCCAACCTGCGGCCGGGGGATAGTCCGTGGCGTAAGCGCGGGCGAGGCCTGCGTCGAAGGTTTCGAGTTGCGCCTGCGCTTTGGCGATGCTTAGGCCGGGCTTGAGGCGTCCGATGGCGCCGGGAAGCATGCGCACTGAACGGAGCGGCGGCGCGGGGAATGGCAAGGCGTTATAGCCGGCGGCGATGTAGGCGTCTTCATCGGTTTCCAGAGTTTTTCCCGGGTGGTGAAATCCGGGTGGCATTACGCCGATGATTTCGTATAGATCGCCATCGAGGCGCAGGCTTTTGCCGATGGCTTTGGGATCGCCGCCGAAGGCGCGGTGCCAGAAACCGTCGCTGAGGACGACGGCGTTGATGAATCCGGGGACGTCGTCCTTCATGGTGAAAACTCGTCCCAACTCCGGCTGCACACCGAGCATGGTGAAATAGTTCGGGCTGGTGGCCAGGACTTCGATGCGCTCGGGACGTTCCACGGCGGTGAGGTTCGCGGGAATGGGCCAGATCACGGCGATTTCTTGAAAAATACCGGCGCGATCGCGGTAGTCCCAATATTGGGGGACCGACATACCGACGTCTTTGGTGTTGGAAGAACGCAGGTCGTCGAATACGCGCACGAGTTGCCCGGAATTCGGGAAGGGCAGCGGGCGCAGCAAGACACCGTCAACGATGCTGAACGCGGCGATGTTGGCGCCGATGCCTAGGGCCAGAGTCAGAATCGCGACCAAGGTGAAGCCGGGAGTCTTGAGCAACATGCGGCAGGCGTAGCGGACGTCTTGCAGAAATGAGGCCATTTTGGCTCCTCTTGAGCGTGACGCGAACGGGCCTGCGCGGTTCGTGGAGTAAGACGTGGGAAGTTATTTTTGTGTTAGCAGCGGAATGAGAATTTGCTGCGATAGAACTGATTGAGGATTTTGAGGAGTGCGTGGAGCGTTCGGTGGTGGGACGTGCGTCCCTAAATCAGACAGCTCCGCGGCTGTCAACTGTCGCGGCGTGACGCCAAATTGGCTTCGCGGCGGAACAGTCAGCGGCCGGAAGCCTGCGCGCCGCGCAGAACCATGCAAGTTGAGGACGCGCGCGCGACAAGAACACCAGCGGCGTTGGTGACGTCACATTCAACCATGCCCACGGTATTGCCGCGCTTGACGACCTTTCCGATGGCGCGCAATTTTTCACTCCAGACGGGGCGGAGGAAATTGATTTTCAGCTCGAGCGTCGTGAAGGATTCGCCGTCTTCGAGAGTGGATGCGAAGGAAACGCCCATGGCTGCGTCGGCGACGTCGCACAGAACGCCTCCGTGTAGAGTACCCATAGGGTTGGCGTGCTTTTCGCTGGACTCGAAATCAAACACAGCTTCGCCGCGCTTTACGGCGACTAGTTTGAACCCGATCAGCTCCGCGACGGGGGGAGCCGGGACCTCACCGCGGATCAAGCGCTCGAGATTTTCCAATCGTTCAGTCACGGGATGTTCCTCCGGCGAGAAATGATTGCGATAACCTGAAAGATTAGAGTCTCTCGGAGCGGGAAAGATGCCGACGAATTTTCCGGCGGCGCGCTAGAAATGTTCCTCAATGTCCTGAGCTGCATGGCCGCGGCCGGAAAAGCCCGAGATGCGGCCCCATGCGCTGGTCTTCCAGTTTTCGGTGATGTGGCTTTCCAGAATCCAGGGCGGCAGTTCGACGTACATATACTGCGCGAGTGCGTGCAAGTAGGGATCGTACATCTCGCGCAATTCTTTCAACTTTTTTTTGGAAGCGTCGTCGCTGCGCAGCTGATAGCCGGCTTGCTCGAGACCAGCGTACAGGCGCGCCAGCTGGTCAGCAGGCAAGCGGTCGGGGCCGTCAGGGCGCGGCTTGGCGAAGAAAACCTGCGCGAGATCGGCCACGGTGTGGCGGCACATGGCGAAGGTGAGTCGCGCCTGGCGCGAGCAAGGATTATCGGATGTGGCGATCAACAGCGCGGTGGAATCGAGAATCGCCGCGAGAGCCGCCAGCCAGGATTCATTGGTATGCTGCGAGCGGAAATAGCTGACGACGGGATAGGAGATGTGGCTCTCGAGCAGCTCGGCGGACCAGTGCTCCCAATCGCGGAAAAGGATCAGCAGCGCGTCGAGCCCATGAGGTCCGGCATGGCGCAGAAGCAGTTCGGAGGCGGTGGGGGGAGAGCCGGCGCGGGCGTCGAGAAGCACAATTGTGACTTCGCGTTTGGAAAACGCCTGATAGATGACCGGCAGATAGCTGATGATCAGCGCCAGAAAGCCAAAGCCGAGGCCGCTTTCAAAGATCGCGAGGACGCGCTCGGGAGACGTGTGGGGAGTCACGTCGCCGAGGCCCAGAGTGAAAAACGTGGTGCCGCTGAGATAGAAACAGGTTTCGAGCGACGGTCGCGTGGGGTCGTGTGGGGTATTGCCGTAATACAGGAAACCGAACCCAAAAATCAGGGCCGCGGCCCAGAGCGCGAAGAGAATCAGCAGGGAGAGCGGGCCGAAGAAGCTGAGGAACGCTTCGCGCGTTTTTGTGGAACGGATCTGGCGGGCGACGGCCTTAGTGGGTATCCATAAAGAAAGGTAGAACGCGCGCGTGAGACGGAAGCGGCGCGAGACGCGGCGGGGCAGAATGATGGTCTCGAACGCTTCGAGCAGGATGACCCCGATAATGCAGAGGCCGATTACGACCGGAACAATCATGCAGCCTGCTCCAGCACCGAAGCGAGCGTGATTTCAGTGTTGAAGAGACGCGAGACCGGGCAATTAGCTTTGGCGCTGGCGGCTGCGGATTCGAATGCGGATTGCGAAATTTCAGGAATACGCGCGGCGAGGTCTAGATGGATCTTAGAGATGGTCCAGCCGGCCTCGAGTTTTTCGAGCGAGACGGTGGCGGAGACTTTGATGCTTTCGGGCGTGAAATTCATGGTGCTAAGCTGCGCGGAAAGAGCCATGGCGAAACAGCCGGCGTGGGCCGCGCCGATCAGCTCTTCTGGGTTGGTGCCCTTGCCGTTTTCGAAGCGGGTGAGGAAAGAATAGGGGGCGTTGGCGAGCGTGCCGCTGGCGGTGCTGATGCTGCCATGGCCGTCTTTCAGTGTGCCGTTCCAAATCGCTGAGGCGGTGCGCTGCATGTGGTTCTCCTGTGAACTGCTGGATTCTGATTCTGTGCGACGGAATTCTGGCGGCCGAGGTGCGGCTTGCAGCCTGAGTGCCAGGAACTGTTTTACACTCGCGACACGCTGAAATCCAGCGTTCGCCCGCGCGGGAAGCGATCAATTTTCGGCGAGGGGCGATGTTTTCAGCGTACGTCGGAAGGCGGCGGAGGCGCCTCGCCTGAGCTCAGTATTTGGAAATCCCGACGAATGCGATTCAGGCGATGGCCAGCCACATTTTCATACAGGCCGAAGGCCAGGAAAGGGATGAGCGCGGCGAGCACCCAGAGTTTGGCGCGGCCAGGAAGCTTCGCTTCGGGCTCCCAACGAAACAGCTGGCGCGAAATTTCGAAAGCGACCACGAGCCCGATGCCAAGCGCGACGATGTCCGTCGCGATCTCGGTAATGGTGGCGAGATTCGTGGCGGCGAACTGCAGACCGGTGGCAAGGTAAGTGGCGGGCAGGAAAAGCGAAGCGCCTTGAATCCAATGAGGAAATTTTCCGAGCGGTACCGTGGCGCCGGAAAGAAACAAAAAAGCTGTCCAGATGATCTGGTTGATGACCTGGGTTTCCTGCATGGTATTTGTGACGCTGGCGACGATCAGGCCGAACGCGGAAAACGCCGCCGAACCAACGGTAACCAGCAGAAACATCGCCCCCAGATTCCCCCACGATTGCATGTGCAGGAACCACTTGGTGACTAGAATTTCGATCGCAGCGGAGGGAATGACCAGGATGTAATTCGCCAGAATGCTGGACGCAAGCATGGGGCCGGCGCCCAACGGCGCGAGGCGGAAGCGGCGGAGGATCCCTGCTTCACGGAAAGTCACGAGCTGGACGCTAAGTCCCCAGAAGCTTCCCATCACGGTCATGGTAAGAATTGAGCCGAGGATGTAGGCGGTCCACGGAGAATCACCTTTGCTGAAAACCATTACGAAAAAGAAGAGGAAGCCGAGGGGCATAAACAGGCTGAAAAATAGGAAGGTACGATTGCGCATGGCCAGCAGGACGCGTGCTTTCGTGAGAGTCCAGGTATTCGCGAAGACGTTCGAGGCCATTTTTCGACTAGTCCCTTAGCCTGCGGCCGGTCAGCTCGATGAAAACGTCTTCGAGCGAGGGCGAGAACATTTCCAGGCTTTGCAGTTCGTTGTTTTCCGCTTCCAGCTGTTTCACCAGAGCAACGATAGTCCGCGGA
Organism: uncultured Acidobacteriota bacterium; assembly: GCA_963779465.1. Lineage (GTDB taxonomy): Bacteria > Acidobacteriota > Terriglobia > Acidiferrales > UBA7541 > Palsa-295. The sequence continues at coordinate 111,657 of CAVZYH010000001.1, forward strand.
GGCAGCGTGGAATGGATGACGTAGGTGCCGTCGAAATCGCGGGAATCGGCGACGCCCTCGAGAGTAGTTAGAACCCCATTGGTGAGGGGACGCGCGAGGCGGACTTCGATGCGCGTAGTGCCGGCGGAGGAATGCTTCAGTTCGCGCGGCGTGCCGGTCTTGATGATGCGTCCGTAATCCACGATGGCAACCCGATCGCAGAGGCGCTCGGCTTCTTCGATGTAATGGGTGGTGATCAGCACGGTCTTCTTGTCCTTGCGCAATTCCTCGATGACGTCGTAAATCTCGCGACGAACCTGCGGGTCGAGGCCGGCGGTGGGCTCATCCAGAAACACAACCTGCGGATTATTCACCAGCGCCATGGCTAGAGCCAGGCGCTGCTTTTGTCCGCCGGAAAGCTGGTTATAGAAGGTGTCGCGCTTTTCTTCGAGTTGAAAGCGTTTCAGGAGCGATTCGGTGTCGGCGCGGCTCGTATAGAAGTTCGCGAATAGGTCGAGAGCTTCCTTGACGCGAATTTTATCAGGCAGGGAAGTGGACTGCAGCACGGCGCCGATTTTCTGTTTGAATACGGAGCCGGCCCTTTCGGGATCGAGGCCGCAGACGCGCGCGGTGCCGCGGTCGGGGGTGCGCATGCCCTCCAGAATTTCGACTGTGGTGGTCTTTCCGGCGCCGTTGGGGCCCAGAAGACCGAACACTTCACCCTCCTGGACAGAAAAGCTGAGGCCGCGGACGGCTTCGACGGCGACTCCGTTGGATTGGTAGGTTTTGAACAGGCCTTCGACGGCGATGATGGGTTCCGGCACGAATGATTTCCTCAGTGATTGTGGAGCTATCTTCTATATCACACTCGTGATTTCGGCGCGACTCGACGGGCAGGCTTGCGCTTGGGATTGCGTAATTTGACGCGGGACTTCGCACGGGACTTGGCGCGCGATTTGGGCGACCAGGCGTAGCGCTTCATGTCAATTCGTGCGCCCTCGATGGGCACACCTTCGCTGGCCAGCAGGCGCCGCTGCAGGCTGGCGTGCGGTTCGGGCATGGTGACTTTGCCGCCGGCGCCGATCACGCGATGCCAGGGAATGCCGCGGCCGTTCGGAGTTGCCGCCATAGCATAGCCGACCGCGCGAGCTCCGCCGCGCAGGCGCAAGGTTTTAGCAAGCTCGCCATAAGTAGTAACCCGGCCGCGCGGAATTAGTTTCACGAGCCGGTAGACGGGATCCCAGGACATTTTCCACCTCCCTGACAGTTTAATCGAAATGCGGTGGGGCTGCGGCAGCAACGTTCCCGACGGATTTACGGTTCGCGACGAGCGCGCAGATGAGCTGCGGAACTGAGGAAATCTTGATGCAACGGAGTCAAATAACTGATGGGCCACGCTGGAAACGAGCGCTGCCAGCTTCAGGCAGCCGCTGCGCACGCTGCAACGAGTAATGACGCATACGATACAGTGCCGAGAAGTCTAACCTTCCGTACTATTGCTCTCGTAGTGGACCACCCATACACTACGTATCAGCATCTAAGCTTGTATCCGTGCTCTGCGTAGGAAACGTGCGCCGCTGGAGAAGGAGGGTGTTGTGGCTTTTGTTCGACGCAAAGGCAACACCTACTTTCTGGTGCACAACGTGCGCAAGCAGGGCAAGGTGCAGCAGTTGCATTTAGCGCGGTTGGGGGAACGGCCGCGCATAACAGATGACGTGGTGCGCAAGGTATCGCGCAATCACCCCTTCCTCGATCTGGACTGGTCGCATCTGCGGGAGCAGGTAAATGGCCGGATCGAGCTGTTTGACATTCGGTCGCCGTATGTGCAGAACCTGATGCATTCGTTGCGAAACCTTAACCTGGACCTGGCCGACCTGTCACCGCCAATGTTGCTTTTGGCAGATCGAGCCAATTCGAGCCGTGAACTGGTCACGCAATTACGGTTGTTGCGGTCAACGCTCGACGTGAAGTTGGATCAATTCGAGCGCACGGAACCGCGCAATTCGGAAAGCGGCAGGAAGTTCCGGTAGGGGAGCAAAACCGTGGGCGCGCAGGCACTACAACTAGACCCGACCCAGCGCAGCGTGGAATCTCGGGATTTTGAAGCCGGGCTGCGGCGGAAAATCGTGGGGCAGGACGAAGCGGTGCAGGCCGTAGTGGACTTGTACCAGGTGTTTCGCGCCGGGTTGAATTCGCCGGGGCGGCCAGTGGGGAATTTGCTGTTCTTGGGGCCGACGGGCGCGGGGAAGACGCGCGTCGTGGAAGCTACCGCCGAAGTGCTGTTTGGAGATCCGCGCGCGGTGATCAAGGTGGATTGCGCGGAATTTCAGCACTCGCACGAAATAGCGAAATTGATTGGATCGCCTCCGGGATATTTGGGACACCGCGAGACGCATCCTTTGATCACGCAGGAAGCCCTTGCGCAATACCACACCGAGAAGCTGAAGATTTCGTTCTTGCTGTTCGACGAAATCGAGAAGGCTTCGGATGCGTTGTGGCAATTGTTGCTGGGAATTTTGGACAAGGCCACTTTGACGCTGGGAGATAACCGGCGGGTGGATTTGTCACAGACGATGATTTTCATGACGTCGAACTTGGGCGGCGTGGAGATCACCGAGCTGATGACCGGCGGATTGGGATTTGCGCCAGTGCAACGCGCGGAGACCAAGGCAGGCCTTGACGAAAAGGTCGAGAAGACCGCGTCGGAAGCGGCGAAGCGGAAATTCGCGCCGGAATTCATGAACCGGATTGACAAGACGGTGGTGTTCCATCCTTTGCGTTCGGCGCAGCTGGAGCAGATCCTGGAGATCGAACTTGGGATGGTGCAGCAGCGCGTGCTGGAGACGGCGAAGGGGCGTTTTCTCTTTCGTGTAACGCAGCCGGCGCGAGACTTTTTGTTGAAGGAAGGCACCGACATGAAATACGGCGCGCGGCATTTAAAGCGCGCGATTGAGCGGCACGTGGTTTATCCGTTGGCGAGTTTGCTGGCGACGGAACAGGTGTCGTTGGGCGATGTAATTTCGATTGATTGGCACGGCGGGGAACTCGGCTTGACGTTCTTGAAGGAAGCCGAAGGCGCGCTGGTGCCGATGCCCTCTCCTGCGACCGATCGCCTTACCGAAGCAGCAGCGGCGAGCTCGGATGGCCGCACCGCGCTGTTTCCGGCGGCAATCGCAGCGGCGGAACTCACTTCGACGCAGAGGGTCACTCCAGCGGCCACGCGCGGGCTTCCAATCGAAAAAGCCAAGATCGACAAGAAGTAAAACTGCTGGTTTTCAGTTCTTCGCGGCGAGCGTCGTAAGATTTTACGAGGCTCGCCGCGATTTGCTTTTTGGTCTGTGGTTTCTGAAGCAGGAATTCCTTCCCGCAATACCGCGCCTCGAACTGCCTTCTCACCTATCCGCAACGATTTCAAGCCGCCGACTAGGCTTCTGGTTCGGTCCAGGGTTCGTCGAAACTGCCGCCGTAGATGTTGGGAACCTTGGCGCCCATGGGGCGGAGGTACGTGGTGAGCTGGCCGCGATGGTGAATCATGTGGTGCAGCATGAACTGAAGGTAGAGCGCCATTGGATTATTGTAAATTCCGAAGAAGGGCCGGGGCGTGGCCCAGTATTCCGGCGTCAGCTTTTTGACTTCGGGCAATTTTGTTTCGAAGCCGTCTTCGTAGAGAGCCACGATGTCTTCGGTGCTGCCGATATCCGCGGGGATGGAGTCGTCGTCCATTTCGAATTTGCCGGTGAGGAATCCTTCGAGGAACCAAACGTCGGAAGAAGCGATATGCCAGGCGAGTTCGAAGGCGCTGCGCGAATCCGGGTGCGGGCGGTAGCTTTCTTTGGCAATGGGGATGGCTTTGAGAACGCGGCGAGTGGTTAGATATTCTTTCTGCACTTGCGGCAGAAGCATTTCGACGAAGAATGCGGCTTGTTCGGGTGTCACGCTGGGCCTCTTTCTGTTGCGATTCGATCGTGCTTAAAAAAACCTCAATAAACTGAAGGTCACTTACATTATGCCAGCAAACGGGCTGCGTGCGCGAGAGGCCGCGTGAGGCCAGGCGGCTGAACCTACAAGTGCGTGCGGCGCGAGCAAACCCGCAACTTCAAACCTCAAAGGTTTTCCGAACAGAGGTGAGAGGCCTTTGTGGCGGCGGTCTTTAGACCGCCATCGGTGATATGCGCAGCAGCGATGGCGCACTAACGTGCGCCGCTACAACTGCGAATCCCAACGCGCAACACAGAATTATTCCATGGGCTTCCATCGCAGGATTGGTTTGCGCGCGGCGGCGACTTCGTCGAGGCGGCCTACGCGGGTGGAGTGCGGAGCGGTTTTCACGAGATCGGGCGTGGAGTCGGCTTCGGCGGAGATGGAACGCATCGCGTCAATGAATAGGTCACATTCCTGCTTCGATTCGGATTCCGTGGGCTCGATCATCATGGCGCCCGGAACGATCAGCGGGAAGGCGGTCGTGTAAGGGTGGAAGCCGTAATCAATCAGGCGCTTGGCAATGTCCATGGTGTTCACGCCTTTGGTTTTTTGGCGCGCGTCGCTGAAGACGACTTCGTGCATGGACGGCAGATTGTAGGGTAGATCGAAATAGGGCTCGAGATTCTTGCGAATGTAGTTCGCGTTGAGCACGGCATCTTCGGTGGCTTGTCGAATTCCTGGACCGTACGCGAGCGTGTAAGCCAGCGCACGCAGCAGCACGCCAAAATTTCCGGCGAACGCGCGCACGCGTCCTATGGATTTCGGACGATTGTGATCGAGGGCGTACGTGCCGTCTAGTTTCTGCACAACCACCGGAACCGGCAGGAACGGCTCGAGGATTTTCTTGGCTAACACAGGGCCGGCGCCGGGACCTCCGCCGCCGTGCGGCGTGGAAAAAGTTTTGTGCAGGTTCAGGTGCATAACGTCCACACCGAAATCGCCGGGACGGGTGACGCCGGCGAGCGCATTCATATTGGCGCCGTCCATATAGAGCAGTGCGCCGCGTTCGTGGAGGATCGCGGCAATTTCGGCGATGCGTTCTTCGAAGACGCCGAGGGTGCTGGGATTCGTGATCATCAGAGCGGCGACATCGTCGGTGACAAATTCACGCAGATGATCGGTGTCGAGTTGGCCGCGGCTGTTTGATTTGATGTTCTGCACTTCGTATCCGGCGATGACGACGGACGCGGGATTGGTGCCGTGCGCGGAATCGGGGATCAGAACTTTGTGGCGCGGATTACCCTGACTTTCCAGGTACGCGCGAATCATCAGCAGGCCAGTGAGTTCGCCTTGCGCTCCGGCGGCGGGTTGGAGCGTCGCCGCGTCCATGCCGGTGATAGAGAGCAGGCATTTTTGCAGGTCGTGCAGGATGCGCAGGCAGCCTTGCGAGACTTCCGCGGGTTGCTGCGGATGTTCGTTTGCCAGGCCATCGAGGCGGGCGACAAATTCGTTCACGCGCGGATTGTATTTCATGGTGCAGGAGCCGAGCGGGTACATGCCGAGATCAATCGCGTAATTCCAAGTGGAAAGGCGCGTGAAGTGGCGGATCACTTCGATTTCGCTCACTTCGGGGAAGCCTTCGATGGCGTCGCGCGTGAATTCGGAGCCGAGCGCTTTTGCGGGATCAACCGCCGGGACGTCGAGCGGCGGAAGCTCCATGCCGCGTTTGCCAGGAGCGGATTGTTCGAAGATTAGTCCTTCGTTCTGGCTGACGTGCGTGCGGGCTTTGCCGGCGTTGCGGATGGACGCTTCGAGATCAGTGATTTTCGGATCCAAATCTTACAGCTCCTTAAACGGGTCTTTCGAGAATGCGGCGCACGGCGGCAGCGAAGCGTTCGATCTCCGCGCGCGGCGTGGTTTCGGTGACGCAGACTACGGCGCGCTTGGTGAGCTCCGGATAGTGCGTGCCGAGCGCGAATGGGCCGATGATTTTTTCGCGCAGCAGGTCGGCATTGATCATTTTTACCGAGCGTGGAAATTCCAGCGAGAATTCGTTGAATGTGGGGCCGGTGAAAACGCGGCGCACGCCGGGGATTTTTTCCAGTTCGGCCTGAGCGAAGCGGGCCTTCGCTAGATTTTGTAGCGCCTGCTCGCGCAAGCCTTCTTTGCCGATCAGACATAGGTGAACTGTGGCCGCGAGAGCGTAGAGCGCTTCGTTGGTGCAGATGTTGGAAGTGGCCTTCTCGCGGCGGATATGTTGTTCGCGTGTCGCGAGGGTGAGCACGAAACCGCGATTGCCGGCGTCGTCGGTAGTTTGTCCGGCGAGGCGGCCGGGCATCTGGCGGACGAATTTTTCGCGCGTGGCGATTACGCCGACGTACGGGCCGCCATAGCTGGAAGGGATACCGAAGGCTTGGCCTTCCATTGCGACAATGTCGGCTTCGGCGGGTGGGCGCACGATGCCGAGCGAAACAGCTTCAATGATGCCCGTGACCAGCAGTGCGCCTGATGCATGCGCAGCGTCGGCGAGCGCGGGAACATCTTCCAGCACTCCGAAAAAGTTTGGCGACTGCACGACGACGGCGGCGGTGCGCGCGAGCGTCTCAGGTTTCAGCGCGGCGCGATCGAGCTGGCCGGACGCGGTGTAGCCGATTTCTTCGACTTCAAGGCACAGATTTTTGGCGTATGTTTGCAGCACCTGGCGATATTCAGGATGCACGGACCGCGCGACAAGGATGTGGCGGCGACTGGTGAGGCGTTCGGCCATCAGCACCGCTTCGGTAAGCGCGGTTGAGCCGTCGTACATCGAGGCGTTGCCGACTTCCTGACCGGTGATCTGGCACATCAAAGTTTGGAATTCGAAAATGGCGGTGAGCGTGCCCTGCGCGAACTCGGCCTGATAAGGAGTGTAGGACGTAAGGAATTCGCCGCGCTGGATTAACGCATCGGCCGCCACGGACCGCAGATGCGGGTACACACCCGCGCCAAGAAAAGAAACGAAGCCGCGCGCATTTTCAGCAGCGCGCGCTTGAAAATATTGAATGATCTCGGATTCCGACAGCGGACCAGGCAAATCGAGCGGCGCGCGCAGCCGGAATTTTTCCGGAATAGATGTGAAAAGTTCTTCAACAGAGCGCGTGCCAATCGCAGCCAGCATTTCCTGGCGTTCGGAGGGACTTTTAGGGAGATAGCGCATCAGGCGGAGTGTTCCTTGGATTGCTCGGAGATATATGCCTGGTAGGCGGCGGCGTCCATCAGGCTGGCGACTTCTTTCGGGTCCGCGAGCCTCAGCTTGATCAGCCAAGCGGAGCTGTGCGGGTCCGTGTTGATTTTTTCGGGCGCGTCCACCAGCAGACCATTCGTTTCAGTGACTTCGCCGGAAACGGGGCTGTAGATTTCGCTCACGGCTTTTACGGATTCCACGCTGCCTAAAGACTTGCCCCCGGAAATCTTGGCGCCGACCTTGGGCAGGTCAACGAATACCACATCGCCCAATTCCTGCTGCGCGTAATCGGTGATGCCGATGGTTCCGGTGTCACCTTGAACTTTGATCCACTCGTGCTGCTTGGTATAGCGATAGTCGGCTGGATACATGTCGCCCCTTTCGGTTGGATGCCTTAAGCCTGTTGCGGACGCTTGTAAAACGGCAGCGCGATGATGCGCGCCGGCGCCGCCTGTCCGCGAATGCTGATTTCGATTTCGGTGCCGATGGCGGTCTGGCCCGGCGGAACGTAAGCCATTCCGATATTTTTCTTCAGAAACGGAGCAGGGCAGCCGCTGGTGACTCGTCCGGCTTCTTGGTCGCCGATCATGACCGGGTATCCGTCGCGGCCGATGCGTTTATCCAGCATTTCAAATCCGACCAGCTTGCGCGGCGGGCCGGTTTGTTTCTGTTGCGCGAGCGCGTCGCTGCCGAGAAAAGGGGCTTTCTCCATCTTGCATATCCAGGCAAGTCCCGCTTCCCAGGGAGTTGTGGTGTCGTCAATCTCATGGCCGTAGAGGCACATGCCCGCTTCCAGGCGCAGAGTGTTGCGCGCGCCCAGGCCGCAGGGAATCATTCCGGCGGATTCGTCGGCTTGCATTAAGTCGGCCCAGAGTTTTTCAGAATGTTCCGGCGCGAAATAAATTTCAAAGCCGTCTTCGCCGGTATAGCCAGTACGCGCGATCAAGCAATCAATGCCGCTCACCTGGCCAAACGCGAAGTGGTAATAGTGGATGGCATCGAGCCGTGCAGGCGTGAGCTTCTGCAGAATTTCCGTCGCGCGCGGGCCCTGAATCGCGAGCTGCGAATAGCGCGGGCCGGAGTTTTCAACCTCCGCGTCGAATTGATTGTTGGCGACGATGTGCTGAAAGTCGTCGTCTTGATTTCCGGCGTTGACGCAGAGCAGATAGTGCGTGTCCGAGAATTTGTGGACCAGCAGGTCATCCACGAACGTGCCGCGGGACGTCATCAGCCCTGAATAGTGCGCTTGTCCGACACTTAATTTCGCGGCATTGTTGCAACTGACCCACTGCACCAGCTGCAATGCGCCAGGACCGCGAATCTCCAGCTCGCCCATGTGGCTCACGTCGAACAAACCAGCGCGCGTGCGCACCGCGAGATGCTCTGCAATGATTCCGGAATACTCCACGGGCATATCCCAGCCGCCGAAGTTGACCATTTTCGCGCCCATCCGGCGATGGACGGAATTCAGAGCGGTCTTGCGCAATTCCACGGCTGCCGATGTGTTCACAGAGGGTTTCTCATTAGCGCGGCGAAATATCGAACGTAGCATGCGTGTTTTGGAGTGTCAAGGAACGCGACCGCCAGTCATTTTACGGCGGCGTAGGCAAGTCAACGCTCCCGCAGGGCGGCAGCTGCGCGGATATTAGTACAGCGTCTTTGAAGGCGCGGCCGAACATGGCCCAATCACACCCGTCATCCCAAGGGTTTTCCCAAGACGAAATCACAAGATAGAAGATCCGCCAATTATCTTCATTGTTAGAAAGTTTTATGATACTAATTGGCCAGATTTTGAGCTGCGAGGCGACCGCGTGAGAAAAAACCTGTGTGAAGCGTTTGTAATACTTATGCTGATATGTGTTCTAACACTCGGACTTGCCAGCTGTGGTAGCTCCTCAAACGGATCGAGTGGCGGCTCTGGCGGAGGACCGAGCGGCGCTTCGGCCGGAGAGTATCTCTGGGAATTCTCGCAGATCGACGGGAATCTTTACTTTGCGACGATAGATAGTAGTACAGGACAACTGGGAACTCCGACGGAATCGGGCGGCGCAGCTTGCAATAGCCTTGGAACCATCCCGTCTATCGCCGTTATGCCCTCAAACAAATTCGTGTTTGTGATCGACAAATGCCTTGCAGGCATTCATGTCTATGCGATGAATGGCCCAGGCGTTGCGTTGCTAGAAATTCCCGCATCGCCGTTTGAATTGCCTGGGGTAATAGACTCCATCGCAATCGATCCTAGCGGGAAATTTCTTTACGCGGTCGCAGACCCCCCGGTGGGGATTTATCAAATGGAAGTAGATGGCAGCACCGGGATACTGACTCTACTTTCGGCGACGATGGAAACTGCCGACATTAGGCAGGTGATCGTGGATCCCACCGGTAAATTTATTTTTGCGAACGATCTCACCGGAGGCCACATCTATGCATATCTTGTTGGAGCAGGTAGTTCACTTGTGGCAGCGCCGGGCTCGCCCTTCGTAGTACCGGCAAACGGTCAGCCGATTAGTCTGACCATGGATGCCTTCGGACGCTTCCTCTACGTGCCGTTGATCTCCGGCGGTATAGCGGGGTTTGGCGTCAACGGCTCGACCGGAGCGCTGTCCGAACTAGCGGGCTCGCCGTTCGCTGCAAACGACCAGCCTTTCACGCTCGCGACCGACTCATCGGGCAAATACCTCTACGCAATCGACGCCGATTCCAGCAATGCAATCGAAGGCTTCAGCATAGAGGCAGACAGCGGGTCCTTAACGGCGATGAACGGTTCCCCATTCAGTGCCGCAGCATTCCTCAACAGCCTTGCCTTGGATTCTTCGGGGAAGTTCCTCTACGCGACTGTCAATGCTACGACCCTAGCGGATAGCATGATCCTTGGCTTTGCAATTGACGCTTCGCACGGCAACCTCTCAGCCCTTCCAACCTCGCCGTTCCAGGCTCCAGCATTTCCCGTGGATGCGCTGAGTTTGAATATTCCCTAAGCATCGAGTTCGGGTCTCACTTCGCCCGACGCCAATCCCCACAGTGAGTTTCCGCCAGCGCAGAGGAACACTGCGATCGGTTGAATTGACGGCGTCTCTTGAAATCGACTCGCTGCCGGCCTCAGGCATTCTTACCGCGCCCGCCCAAGCAGCGAATCCACGTTTGCGATGCAGGGAATCGCCCAGCGCAAGGCGCTTGTGGCTGCATCGCGCATGCCCTACTATGAGCTTAGCGAAAGAAGCGCGTATACGACCCAGAGGCGGCGACGGTGCTTACACTATGTTCGCAATGTGACAAGCCGGAATCGCAGTGCACCTGCGAAAAATTCTGCTGCTTCTGCCAATCGCAATACAATATACGGCTAGCGGTGGATGGCATGTACTATTGTCCCGACTGCCGTGAGGCCTGCGACGTCCGAGTGGCCGACGCCGAACAGCACTAATCCATGAGTAATCCAAAATGAGCACCGAACCCGCGCGCACCGAAATAATTATGCATGAGGACACCCGGTTTTTCGGAGTGATCGGTGCCGTAGTGCAGCAAGCTTCGCAACGCTGCGGATTGTCGGAAGCGGGCCAGCAGGGACTCACGTCAGCCGCGGAAGAAGCCTGCCGCGAGACATTCCCCCTCATGGAAGGCCAAGCGAACGGCGAGCCTACGGTGAAAGTGATTGTTTCGGATTTTCCGGATCGAGTGGAAGTGGCCATCGAGCACACCGGGGAAGCGCTGCCTACCGCGGGTCTCGACACGTTCATCGGTGATGCGTCAGCGGATCCAGGCGCAGGATTGAGCAGGGCGCTTCAGATGACTAAGGTTGATCGCGTGCAGTATGCGACGAGCGGAGGCATCTCGCGCATGACGTTGATTAAGTATTGTGACGGTGGACGTAAAGCGAACGCGTAATTCCTCGTTTCTTTGTGCAATTCCAATCGATTATTTTGGCGGGTGGTCGGCGTTCGCCTGGATGTATTAGTGTCAATTTTGTTTCGGGGGCGAATTCAGGACGATCAGGTCTGTCCGCAGATTAAGCAAGCGGCGAGTCTGGAGACTCGCCGCTTGCGAATCAAAATGCCACGCTCACATGGGTGCAGCGAAGGCCTTAGTTTGAATCAGTGACAACAACTCATCCTGGCTTACCGGCGCTTCGATTTTCAGGCGATCACCCGTAGGCGTGACCTTCACCTGATCCAAAGTTTTCGCGAGCGAAGGATTCCCCTGCGCTTCCTGATAGCGGCGGTACATGATGCCGGCCTGCATCGCCGCGCCTAGCAAGTTTGCGTCATCCACGGAATCACACACGGCCTGGAAATGCGCATCCACGCCGCTATCCGCATTGATGTTGATGATCATCGCATGCAGGCGCCCGATGATGGCGGCGGCCTGCGGAAATTGCCCGGCTTGCGGCACCAGTTGCTGCATGGCGAGGTGCGTGTGGTCTTTGTCCAGCACGGCCCAGATAATGCCGTTGCCGTTGGCTTCGGAGATCAGCGGGAATAGCTTGCCGGTGAGAAGCGTTTCTTCACCGCCCATGCGGACGTTAATGAGGTGCTCGAGGACGGCGCGATTGCCGAATGCGGCGGTGCTGGAATCGAAGAACACGAAAAGTATGTCGCCAGCGGCGGCTCCGCTGCCGAAAGCGTAGAGATGGTATCCCTGGACTTCGAAGTGAGGAACTTTCTGGGCCTTGAGTTTGGTTTCCACAGCGGAAGGATCGAACTGGCCGAGCGCGATGCCAACCGTGTCGTCAGCGCTGCCACTGCTGATATTGGCCCAGGCGATTTCTTCCACTTGCGAATTTGGGTCCACGCCGGAGGAGCCTAGAAATTGTTCAAACTGGCGGAATTTCGGCGGCAGCACCTGGCCGTAGAGCTGCGAGAACCAGGGGAATTTGCGCGCGGCTTTCAAATCAGCGTACGCAAATTCGCCGACGGATTTTGGGAACATGCCGATGATGGAGGTGCTGAGCGAAGCGGCAGAGCTGCGCGTGGGAGCGATCGTCACCGTGCCGAACACCAGGGCAAATGCCAGAAGGCCGGAAATTACGCTGCGTAAGATTGGTTTTTTCATTGGGTATCCCCTCAGTTCAATCCTTTGTGGCTGTCGTTAGAATAATTCTTTACCGGCTGACGCCCACGGGACTTTCCGCGACGCGTGCCGCAAGAGTCGCGGACTCCGCGCGCAGCCGGCCGGCAAATTCGCTGTCGGTGATGGATTCCAGATTGATGGCTACATTTTCCAATGCGCCGCGAACCGCCGCCGCGGCCATTAATCGCCCTACGCGGATGTCTGAATACATAGACGGACTGGAGATGGCTTCCAGTTGCCCGAGGCGGTCAAAAACTTCCGCCGCTTCGCGCGCCACTTCGAGTGGCACGCTGGCTGCGCCGTGCAGCGCGTGCTGGATCGCGGCGTCGCGCTGGGCCTCTAGCTCAGACGTATCTTTCGGCAACTTGTAAGCAGCCATCACGTGGCTGAAGGACGCAGCGTCGCGATCAATCGCTTCGGATAGGGCACGCGAGGCTGCTTGAAATTCGGCCAGCGCGTCGCTCAGGCGATCCACGAAAGCGGCTTGCGATTTTTTCTTGCGCGAGAGGCTGGCGACCATCTGTCCCAGACTGGCACCAATCGCGCCTGCCAGCGCCGCTACCGAGCCGCCACCGGGAGTGGCCGTAGGCTCCGCGACCGCGTCGAGAAACGGTTGCGCGAGCGCCGCCAGCTTGCCGGGGCCTTCGGGTGCGACGTTGCCGCTGAGTGAAGCCTCAATACGATTTTCAAACACCTGGGCCGGGGAAAAGTTCTCCAGCTGCAGATAAAAATCGGCGGTGAGTTCGATGGCGCGCTTGGGAATCAGGCCGACGATTTCGCTGCCGACGATGGAGACGCCGTAGCGTTCTGCTTCGCGCTTCACCATTTCGAAGACGCGGTGCAGCGGCGTTTGCTCGAAATCCGTCATGTTGATGGAAACTTGCGCGAGATGGCGCGCGCGAAGATCCACGCCCATGGCCTTCACGTAACGCAAGCCGCCATTCGAGAAGCGGATGTTCTTGCCGATTTTTTTTGCGATTTCCAGGTCCGGCGTGTTCAAGTTGATGTTGTACGCGACCAGGAATTTGCGCGCGCCGACGACTGTGGCTCCGGCGGTTGGATGCAGCCGTTGTTCGCCAACGTCCGGGGCGCGATCAGGATTTTTTGGAACCTCGGCGAGCAAGCCTTCGAACTGGCCTTTGCGAACATTTTCGAGGTTGCTGCGTTCGGGGCGTTGCGCGGCGGCTTCGTAGAAATAAACCGGAATGTTGTAGCGCTGCCAAATTTCGCGGCCGACTTTTTTGGCGAGGGCTACGCAGTCTTCGATGCTGACGCCTTCGACGGGGATGAACGGAACGACGTCCGTCGCTCCCATGCGCGGATGCGCGCCAGAATGTTTGGTCAGGTCAATCAGCTCAGCGGCTTTTCCGACGCCGCGAAGAGCCGCTTCGGCGACCGCGTCTGGCTCACCCGCAATCGTGACCACGCTGCGATTGTGGTCGGCGTCGCTTTCGCGATCCAGTAGATACACGCCCGATACTTCACGCATTGCGGCGATGATGGCGTCAATCTTGGCCACATCGCGGCCTTCGGAAAAATTCGGAACGGATTCGACGAGTCGTTTCATGTGGTTAAAGATTCTTGGAGTGGATGATGGCGCCGCGTTTCATGGTGAAGGCGCAAAGGTTCACACCAAAATAATACGGGATTTCGCGGTAGTCGGCCACGTCAAAGGCAGCAATGTCCGCATACTTGCCAACTTCGAGCGAGCCGGCGCGATCGTGGGCGCGCAGCGAGTACGCGGGATTGATGGTGGCGGCGGTAATGGCTTCCGCGGGCGTCATGCGCATTTGCGTGCACGCCAGCGACAAAATCATGGACATGCTCAGCGTCGGACTCGTGCCGGGATTGAAATCGGTGGCGATGCCGACGATGGCGCCGGCCTCAATCAGTTTGCGCGCTGGGGCGAAATGGCTCAGGCCGAGATGAAAGCAGCAGCCGGGGAGCAGCGTGCAGACTACGTTCGAGAGTGCTAGCGCGCGGATGTCCGCGGCATTTATTTTTTCCAAGTGATCGGCGCTGGCTGCTTGCAGTTCGATGGCGAGGCGGGACGCGCCGGTGTTTGCCAGCTGTTCGGCATGGATGCGCGGGACTAGGCCGCCGGCGCGTCCGGCGGCGAGGATTTTGCGCGACTGCGCGACGGTGAAGGCGCCGCGATCGCAAAATACGTCGCAGAATTCGGCAAGGCCCGCCATCGCGACGGTGGGAATCCAGCGATTCACCAGCAGGTCCACGTAGGCTTCCGGCCGGCTGCGAAATTCAGCGGGGACCACGTGCGCGCCGAGAAACGTCGAGTGGATATCGAGTGGATGTTCCTGATGCAGTTCGGATAACAGCGAAAGGATTTTGAGCTCGCTCTTCCAGTCGAGGCCGTAGCCGCTTTTGGATTCGATGGTGGTGGTGCCGTGCGTCGCGAATAAATTCAAGTTGGCGATGGCGCGCGTTTTAAGCGCGATCGGAGTGGCGCGGCGCAGGCTTTCCACCGTGGAGCGTATTCCGCCGCCTTTCTTGGCGATTTCTTCATAGCTAGCACCGGCGATGCGCTCTTCGTATTCGTGGGCGCGGCTGCGTGGGAAAATCAGATGCGTGTGGGAATCCACGAAGCCGGGGAGAACCACGCGTCCCGCGAGATCTAATTTTTCGGCGCGGCGCGCTTGACGCAATCTTTCAATGCGGCGTCGCGGGCCGATGGCCGCGATGCGGTCTTCGTGGATCAGAACCGCACCGTCGGGGATGTTGCCGAGGTCGGCGAGGGCTTTGCCTCGACGGGGAACTGGTCCGCGCAGAGTCAACAGCTGCGAGCAGCCGGTGATGAGCAAGTCGGGCACGGGTGAAGCGATACTAACGCGGACGGGGAGCAAAAGACTACAGGGGATGCGGAACGGTAACTGTGTGAGGCGGACTTTGTAGCGGCGGTCTTCAGACCGCCATCGATCCGTGGCGCAACACGCATGGCGCACTGAAGTGCGCCGCTACGAATGCCCAAAGCTACGCTTTCGCCGCCATGCTTGCATACGCGGGAGCAAAAACTTCGGTGACGAATGATTCGAGCGTCGTAGGCGTCGTGTTCTTCGCCGAGCGCTGCTCCAGCGGCACGATCAGGCCCGCATTTGCACCCTTCCACATTTCAACGAGGAGTGCCGCCGTCTTTTTCGGCATTCCGATCTGCACGAGCGCAGGCTCCAGCATCATGAATGGCACCTGCATATATCCGAGCTTCGGTTTCCCGATGGACGAGCCGACAATCGGCGCCGCTTCCTTCATTGAAATGTCGCGCTGGCCGTGCAGTTCCTGCGTGGAACTGCCGGAAAAATCGCGTGCGGCAAGGCGCGTGGCGGCGTAGGCGCCGATATCTTTCGTGGCGATCCACGGCATCGGCGTATCGCTGGTCAAGCCGCCGGGGAGAATTCCCATCGTCCGCATCGGGGGAATGCTCATCAAAAGATTTTCCATGAAATAGGCCGCGCGCAGGTGCAGGACGTTGAGGCCCACGATGCGATTGAGTTTTTGTTCCAGATTATGCAGGCCTACGATGGGCCCAGTCTTTTCCGCGTGCTGCGCGCCGATGCTGCTGAGATTAACTACGTAGGGCACATGCGCTTGCTCGACTGCGGCGGCGAAGGAGTCGGAAACGAGCTCCTGATGCGCGCGCAAATCCTGGTTCGAAATATCTTCGGGCAGCACCAGATAAACGGCGGTCGCGCCCGCGAAGGCTTTGCTCATGGACGCGGCATCTTCCACGTTGCCGACGAAGCCTTCCGCGCCCTTTTGCACCAGAGGCTCGAGTTTTTTTGCGTCGCGACCGACGACGCGAATTTTCTCGCCTTTTGCGAGCAGCGCCTCTGCTGCCGGTCTTCCCGTGTGTCCTGTGGCACCTACGATTGCGATCATGGAAGCTCCTGTGGCATCGGGATTTTTACGCCGGTTTTTTTCGCGAAGGCGACGGCTTCGGGATAGCCGGCGTCCACGTGACGGGCTACGCCGATGCCGGGGTCGTTGGTGAGCACGCGCTGAATGCGCTCGCCCATTTCTTTCGAGCCGTCGGCGACTGTCACTTGTCCGGCGTGCAACGAGTAGCCGATGCCGACGCCGCCTCCGTTGTGTATGGAGACCCAGCTGGCGCCGCTGGCGGTGTTCAGCATCGCGTTCAGGAGCGGCCAGTCGGCGATGGCGTCGGAGCCATCACGCATTTTCTCGGTCTCGCGATAGGGAGAAGCGACGGAACCGCAATCCAGATGATCGCGGCCAATCACGATGGGGCCTTTTAGTTCGCCGCGCGCCACTAGATCGTTGAGCGCCAGGCCGAAGCGATCGCGTTCGCCGTAGCCGAGCCAGCAAATGCGCGCGGGCAGTCCCTGGAAACGCACGCGCTTCTGCGCAAGCTTGATCCAGCGTGAAAGAATTTCGTCGTGCGGAAACATCTCCAGCACCAGCTGGTCGGTACGATGAATGTCCGAAGGCTCGCCGGAAAGCGCCGCCCAGCGGAACGGGCCGCGGCCTTCGCAAAATAGCGGGCGAATGTAGGCAGGTACAAAGCCAGGAAAATCGTAGGCGTTTTTCACGCCTTGCTGGAACGCGAAGGTGCGGATGTTGTTGCCGTAATCAAAAGTCACGGCGCCCATTTTCTGCAGCGCGAGCATCCCTTCCACATGGCGCGCGATGGAGTCGAGCGAGCGTTTCTCGTACGCGGCGGGATCAGATTTGCGCAGGTCGGCGGCTTGCGCGACGTCGAGGCCCTGTGGAATGTATCCGCCGATGGGATCGTGCGCGCTGGTTTGATCGGTAAGCAGGTCGGGCACCACACCGCGGCGGGCGAGTTCGGGAATCACGTCCGCGCAATTTCCCGTGAGGCCCACGGAAACGGCTTCGCGTTTGCGCACCGCATTTTTCAGGATGCGCAGCGCTTCATCGAGATCGTTGACCATCAGATCGCAGTAGCCCATTTTCACGCGGCGCTTGATGCGTTCTGGGTCCACGTCAATTCCCAGGAACGCCGCGCCATTCAGAGTTGCGGCTAGTGGCTGCGCTCCACCCATGCCGCCCATCCCGCCGGTCACCACCAACTTTCCGGCGAGGTCGCCGCCGAAATGCTGGCGCGCGGCTGCGGCGAACGTTTCGTACGTTCCCTGCAGAATTCCTTGCGAGCCGATGTAAATCCAGCTGCCGGCAGTCATCTGGCCGTACATCATCAGTCCGGCGCGATCGAGTTCGTCAAAATGCTTCCAATCGCTCCAGTGGCCGACGAGATTGGAATTGGCGATCAGTGCGCGCGGCGCATACGAATGCGTGCGAAAAATTCCCACGGGCTTACCGGATTGCACCAGCAAGGTTTCGTCATTCTCCAGCGAGCGCAGCGACGCGACGATCGCGTGATAGCAGTTCCAGTTGCGCGCTGCCTTGCCACGTCCGCCATAGACGATCAAATCTTCGGGCTTCTCGGCAACTTCCGGATCGAGGTTGTTCATCAACATGCGCAGCGCCGCTTCCTGCTGCCAGCCCTTGCAGGAAAGAGTGGAGCCGCGCGGCGCGCGCACCGGTTGATACCCAGAAGCTTCTTCGGTGGCTAGCTTCGGCATGGAAACCCTCCGCAGGCATCTTATCGCAGACCGCCGCTGAAATTGTAGCGCGGCACGAAGGTCCACTAGCGTTCGCGATGTGCCGCCACGGCGCAGCCCCGCAGCGGGCTGGGCCAATCGCGTTGCGCGTGCCGCGCCTATACGCTAAAGTTGCTGGGGCGCAAATGGATTATCCCTCGCTGAACAAACTTTTCCTGGACGCCGTAGATCGCTACGCCAATCCGAAAGCACAAATGTACAAGACCGCGAATGGCTGGGAATCCATCTCCGCGGGTGAAATGCTGCGCCGCGTGGCAGGCTTGTCGAAAGCGCTGAGCGAATTAGGCATCAAGACGGGTGATCGCGTGGGCATCTTCGCGCCGAATTGCGCTGAATGGCATGTAGCGGATTTCGCGATCACGGGACTGGGTGCGGCGAGCGTGCCGATTTATTTCAACGAGTCCGTCGACAGGTTGACGTACATCCTGAACGATTCAGGCTCGCGGATCGTGATTACCAAGGGCGAGGCGCAAGCCCGCAAGATTGCCGAAGCGCGCGAGCGCATGCCCGGGCTGGAGCACGTGATTTCAGTCGCGCCGCCGAGCGATTTGCACGGCGAAATCTTGCGTTACGAGACATTGATCGCCACGGCGGGCGAGGCGGACATCGCGGAATACCGGCGTCGCGCCGCGGAAGTTTCCGGCGGTCTGCTGGCGACAATTATTTACACTTCCGGAACGACGGGCGAGCCCAAGGGCGTGATGCTGAATCACGCGAATCTCAGCTCCAATTCGATTGATTCGCTGAAGGAATATGTTTTCTATCCGGATGACGTGGCGCTGGAATTTTTGCCGCTCGCGCATGTGTACGAGCGCACCGTCGGCTACGGCTATTTGTCGCGCGGCGTTTCGATCGCCTACCTGGAGCAGATCGAAGCCGTAGCGGAAGCGCTGCTGGAAGTGCATCCGACGATGACCGCCGCCGTGCCGCGATTTTTCGAGAAACTCTACGCGAATATACTGGAGAAGGGCCATCGCGAGACCGGCCTCAAGCGCAAGATTTTCGATTGGGCGCTGCGCGTGGCGCAGGAATCGGTGCCCTGGCGCGCGTACGGGAAAAAAGCTGGCAGTGGCTTGCAATTCCGGTGGGGCGTTGCCGACCGCCTGGTCTTTTCAAAGATTCGCGCGGGACTGGGCGGCAAGATTCGCACGTTCTGTTCCGGCGGCGCGCCGCTGGCGCCGGAACTGACGGAATTTTTCTGGTCGTTGGATGTGCGCGTATTTCAGGGCTACGGCCTGACGGAGACTGCGCCGGTGGTTACCGCGAATTTGCCGACTGCGAACAAGGTCGGCACGGTGGGGCGTCCTATCCCGCACGTGCACGTGCGCATCGCCGAAGATGGCGAGATTCTGGTGAAAGGCCCGAACGTGATGCAGGGTTATTACCGCAAGCCCGCCGAGACGCGCGAAGTGCTGACGGAGGACGGCTGGTTCCGCACGGGCGACATTGGAAAGTTCGATGAGGATGGATACCTCATCATCACCGACCGCAAGAAGGAACTACTGAAGACCGCGGCGGGAAAATTCGTCGCGCCGGCGCCCATTGAAAACATGCTGAAATCAAGTCCATACATTACGAATGCGATAGTAGTTGGTGACAAGCGCAAATTTGTTTCCGTATTGATTGTGCTGAATTTCGCGACGATCGAGGCCGAAGCCAAGCGCCAGCGCCGCGAGTTTGCCACGCGTTCGCAGATGCTTACGGACGTGTGGGTGCGCGATCTGATCACGCACGAAATCGATCGCCTGACAGCATCGCTCGCGCAATATGAGAAGCCCAAGCGCTTTGCGCTGTTGGAGCAGGACTTCACATACGCGAGCGGCGAGCTGACCTACACGCTGAAAATGAAGCGGCGCGTGATCGAAGAGCGCTATCAGGATGTGATCGCGCGGCTGTACGCGGACGTGGAAGAGCCGCGGCCGCAGCATCAGGCGTAGATTCAAGCGTGGTCCCAAGCTTGGCAACAGGCGAAAGTTTCGCGTATAACGTCAGCGAGCTGGCCGTTTTGATCAGCTGGAATCGCGCCTCGCGCGGTGGGCACGCTGTACAATGAAATTCGGAGAACTCTGATGGCCGACCAACTGGTGATTGCCGGGCGCGCTTTCAACTCGCGTTTGATCGTGGGCACTGGAAAATATCGCAGCTTCGACGAAATGCGCCGCGCCCATCAGGCTTCGGGCGCGGAGATGGTCACCGTCGCGGTGCGGCGCGTAAACCTCACTGATAAGTCTAAAGAATCGCTGCTCGATTACATTGACCGCGCAAATTTTTTCATTCTGCCGAATACCGCCGGCTGTTACACAGCGGACGAAGCGGTGCGCGCGGCGCGGCTGGGACGCGAGGTCGGCCTGTCGGAATGGGTGAAGCTGGAAGTGATTGGCGACCAGCAGACGCTTTTCCCGGACACGGAGCAATTGATCGCCGCGACGAAGATTTTGGTGCAGGAAGGTTTCGTGGTGCTGCCTTACACGAATGACGACTTGATCGTTGCGCGCAAATTGATTGATGCGGGCGCGGCGGCGGTGATGCCTTTGGGCGCGCCGATCGGTTCCGGCATGGGAATTCAGAATGTGACGAACCTGCGGATTTTGCGCGAACGGATTACGGAAGTGCCGCTGATCGTGGATGCGGGCGTGGGCACTGCGTCGGATGCGGCGTTGGCGATGGAGTTGGGGGCGGACGGCGTGTTGATGAACACTGCAATCGCAGAGGCTCAGGACGCGGTGTTGATGGCCGAGGCGATGGGATCGGCCGTGGATGCGGGCCGCAAGGCGTTCATGGCCGGGCGGATCGTGAAGAAATTGTACGCGTCGGCTTCGAGCCCGCTGCATGGGGTAGTGAAGTAATCTGGTTGTTGCTACTCCGGCTCGCGTGGTGCATGCGTTTTGATGCGCCGGACTAGCGAAATAAAATGTGCCAAAGGATATCCACCAGCGCGTGCACGATCGCGCCAGGAAAAAGCGACCCTGTTTTAATCCAGGCACGGCCGTAGAACAAGCCCGCCACCGTTGCCAGGAACACATATTTCCAATTAGGGAAAGGCGCATGGAAAATGTGAGCAAATCCGAACGCGACGGACGCTACCGCCAGCCCCGCCCATTGATTCTTGAACGTGCGCGAAAGAATATTCTGTAGCACGCCGCGAAACAGAAATTCCTCCGGCCATGCTGTGAAAAATAAAATGCCGATGACTTCGATAGGCGCCGTGCGCAGCCGCGAGAGTGATGGTGCGTAAGTGAGGAAGCCGATCCGCAGTCCCAGGACGACGGCGATGATCGCGAACGCTACAAAATGCAGAACTACATTCCACGCGAAACCCGGCCGCCACTCGACCGCGTAGCCGATTCCTTCCAGCCGCCGCAACAGTACGAAAGCGGCGACGCCGGTGCTCAACGCCAGCAAAATCGTCAGCGTATGCATCAGTTGCGGCGGATAAGGGAACAGCACGTACAGGAATGTGACGCCCTTCCAGCGCAGTTCCACCGGCAACCAGATCAGTAGCAAGGCAGCGTAGTCTTGCCACTGGCCGGCGGGTTTGCCGATGCAAGTGGCCGCGAGCAGCGCTGACAGCACGGTGTAGGCCGCACCGAGCAATGCCGTTTTCCAATTGGACGTGACACCGATGGTGTAGATCAGCACGCCGAACAGCGGAACCAGAGGCGCGAGCACCGCGCCGTGTTCGCCGAACAAATGCCGCGTCCGCTCCAGCACGCGCGGCGCTGCGAGAAACAACTCAAACGCGAAAAGCGCCGCAGCCACGCCGAGCGCCAGCGCGAATGAACGGCCGCTGTAACCCAGGCGAATTCCGTAGAAGGCAGCGAGGACAACGATCACCGCCCAGGCGGCAAACGCCGTCGGCAAATTCATGGACCAGGATGCGGAGCTTTTCACCACGGCTGAAGATTTTACTGAAGTCCTGAAAAGTTAAGAGAATAAATTGCTTTCGATTTCCGCGACGAGGCCGGGTGTGCGATTCTTGTGCGGCTCACGACGACACCAGAGAGATGCCCGCGCCTACGAAATCCGAAAGATTCACTTACATTGATTGGATGCGGGGATTTGCCTGCTTGCTGATGTTCGAAGTGCACTCCTACGATTCGTGGCTCGACCCAGCGGCGCGTGAGACGAAGTTCTTCAAGTGGTCGCAGCTCAGCGGCACGCTTCCGGCGCCGATGTTCTTGTTTCTGGCGGGCGTCTCGTTCGCGCTGGTGACGGACAAGCTGCGGCGCAAAGGCGTGCCGGCGAACGAAATCGCGCGCACGACGATTCTGCGCGGCGTGGAAATTCTGGCGCTCGGCTACCTCTTCCGCCTGCAGGAATATTTGTTCGGGCTGCCGTGGGCGCCGTGGACCGACCTGCTGCGCGTGGACATTCTGAACACGATTGGCCTCTCGATAATTCTGATGGGCGTGGTGTCCTGGTTCGCACGCACGCGCGCGGTGAATCTGGCGCTCGCCCTCGCGGCTACGGCTGCGATTGCGCTAACCACTCCGCCACTCTACACCACATGGCGACCGAGCTGGCTGCCGTGGTATCTCGAGTCCTACATCAACGGAGTGCACACGTTCAAGGTTCCGCAGGCATGGCTCTTCCCGGTTTTTCCGTGGGCGGCGTTTGCATTTGCCGGCCTCGTGCTTGGGTTTTTCCTGTTCGACGATTGGGCGGTGAAGAATCAGGCGAAAGCCGTGGCATTCCTGGGCGCGTTGGGCATCGCGCTGTACTATTTATCGATGTGGCTGGATGCGCGGCCGGTGCAAGTCTTCGCGGTGTACGACTACTGGCACACCAGCCCTAATTTTTTTCTGGCGCGAGTGGGAATTCTGCTGGTGATGTTTCCGCTAAGCTTCCTGTGGTGCCGCTGGGTGATTTCGCGAATTCCGTTCAGCCCGCTGGTGCAGATGGGCGAGACGTCGCTGCTGGTTTACTGGGTGCATATTGAATTTGTGTATGGAGGGCTTTCCATTCTGCGGAAGGGCGCGCAGTCCATTCCGATGGCGACGTTCGGTCTGCTGATCATTACAACCGCGATGGTGTTGCTATCGGTGGCACGCACGAGCTGGAAGGGTAACGGCACGGAAGTGTGGGCGCGGTTGCGCGCAAAGCGAGAAGCGCGACTGCGCCGCAAACTTAATGATTGATTTATTGCGCCGAGCAGGACTGCTGTGGCCCGGGCTTCGTCTTGAAAATCAATTCACCGGGGCGCGCCAGGCCGAAGTCTTCGCGCGCGATGCATTCCATGGTTGAGGGGTCGGTCTTCAGAGCCTTCACATGATCCTGCAGTTGTTTATTCTCGGAGTCCAACTTGGTGATGTCCCGCTGAATTTTCGATGCTTCCGCCTGCGAGCGCCGCATCGCCAGCACCCCGTGCGTGCCAAAAATATCCTGCAGCAGCAGCAGCACGAATCCGGCGATGAGGAACCAATACAAATTGCGGCGGAAGAAGGCGCTCAACTGCTCGACGAAGCTCTGGCGCGGAGCCGTTGCATCGCGGATTTCCTGGACCGGATTGTTGGCGCGGCGGTTCATCTGGTAATCCATGCGCGCGCTTCATCTGCCAATTTCTGCGCAGCGGCGACCGTCGCGGCTTCGGTGTAGATGCGCGCGACCGGCTCGGTGCCCGAAGGGCGCATCAGAATCCACGAGCTATCATCGAATATCAGTTTCAGGCCGTCGGTGCGATCGATTTTCGCGACTTTGTGTCCCGCGAATTCGCTGAAATCCTGGCGCAAACGATCGGGCAGCTTCGCCTGGGCGTCGGCCGGAAGGTGCAAGTTTTCGCGCACCGGCCAGAATTCGGCGCCCACGCGACGGAAGAGCGCCTGCAATTGATCTTGCAGCGATGTCTGCCGCGCAGCAATCATTTCGGCCACCAGCAAGCAGGCGAGGATGCCGTCTTTTTCCGGGAGGTGGCCGTGGATGGTCATGCCCGCGCTTTCTTCGCCGCCCAGCGCGATTTTGCCGGCGCGCAGAAGCGGGCCAACATACTTGAATCCCACTGGCGTTTCGTAAGCCTTCACGCCGTGCAGTCGCGCGACCGCATCAATCAAATGTGTCGTGGCGACGCTGCGCGAAGCGCCCAGCTTTTCACCGCGCGTCTCCAACAAATAATCGAACACCAGGCCCAGGATGTGATTCGGCTGCACGAAGCTGCCGTCACGATCGAGGATACCGAAACGATCGGCATCGCCGTCGGTCGCGAGACCCGCGAGTGATTTCTTTTCCAGTACCAATTTTTTCAGGGGCGCGAGATTTTCTTCCGACGGGTCGGGCCCGGTACCGTCAAAGAGCACGTCACGCCTGGTGCGGATGGATTCAACCGTCATTCCGTGGTCTGTTAGGATGCGATCGAGCCAGCCCGCACCGCAGCCGTGCACGGCGTCGTAGGCGAAATTGCCTTTGGCTTTGGCCAGAACATCGAAGCGAATCATTTTTTTCAGTTGCTCGAAGTAGGGGCCGCGCGGATCAATGCGCGCGAAATCGTCGGCGATGTCCTGAAAGTGGCCATCGTCGTCCGGCAATGCCGCGGCGCGTTTCTCGATGTCCTTCGTGATGTCGGGAAGAGCCGGGCCGCCATCGGGGCCGGAGAATTTCAGGCCGTTATATTCGGCGGGGTTATGGCTGGCAGTGATGTTCACGCCGCCATCGAGTTTATTGTGAATAATGGCGTGGGCCAGCACGGGAGTGGGCGTCGGTTCTGGGCAGAAAACGATGCTGCAGCCGTTTTTTCGCAGCACGCCCGCCGCGGTGCGCGCAAATTCCGGAGAAAAGAAGCGCGTGTCATGTCCCACGACGAGTTTAGGATTCTTCTTCAGCGCGCAAACGTGTTCGGCGATGGCGGCGGAGGCTCGGCGCACCCCACCAAACGTGAAATCGTCGGCGATCACGCCGCGCCAGCCCGAGGTCCCGAAGTGAATCGTTTGTTTCGTCACGGGCGACTATTGTATCTTGGCCCGCCACCTAAAATCACGGAAGAACAGCGCGAGTCGCAAGAGTCAACGTGCGCGAACGGATAAAATGACCGACAAAATCCTGGTGCTGGTCACCTGTGGGTCACGAAACGAAGCGCGGAAGATTGCCCGCGTGCTGGTGGCACAGCGGCTGGCTGCTTGCGTCAGCGAGATCGGCGTCCCGGTGGCATCCACGTATCGCTGGAAGGGAAGGGTCGAGTCGGCGAAGGAGTTTTTGCTGCTGATCAAGACGAGCAAGAAACGCTTCGCGGCAGTGCGCGATGCGGTGCGCACGCTGCACAGCTATGAGGTCCCGGAAATTATCGCTTTGCCGATCGCGGCAGGCTCCCGTGACTATTTAGGCTGGATCGCTGAGTCAGTGAAGACGACGTAGTTGGTCGCTTAGCCAGCCCAAGCTGCCAAGAACCGGCGGGCGCGTCACGGCAGACGCACAGCTGAATCCTTCAGCGTCGCGCGTACTCTAGATTTGTGCGAGAGCCTGGTCCAAATCGGCAATGATGTCCTCGACGTCTTCAATCCCGACCGACAAGCGCACCAAGCCTTGTGTGATCCCAATCTGCATCTGAATCTCTGGCGGGATGGAAGCGTGGGTCATTAGCGCCGGGAGCGAAATCAGGGTCTCGACCCCCCCCAAACTCTCCGCTAGCGAGCACAGCCGCACGTGATTGAGAAACTTCTTGGCGGCGTCCAGCGGACCCAGATCAAACGAAATCATGGCGCCGAAGCCGCGCTGCTGACGTTTAGCGATTTCGTGCTGGGGATGAGAAGCGAGGCCTGGGAAGATGACGTGTTTTACTTTGGGATGAGCCGCCAGGTACTTCGCCACTGCCATCCCGTTGGAATTGTGGCGATCCATGCGCACTGCCAAGGTCTTGACGCCGCGCGAAACCAGAAAGCAATCCATGGGCGCCAGGCCAGCCCCAGCGGAGCGCTGCACAAAGTAAATCTTCTGGGCTTGCTCCGGGGTGCTGACGATCACCGCTCCCCCGGTGCAATCACTGTGGCCGTTCAGGAACTTTGTCATGGAATGGACCACAATGTCCGCACCCAGCGCGAGAGGCTGTTGCAGGTACGGTGTTAGGAATGTGTTGTCCACCACAACCGTCAGATTTCGTTCGTGGCCCAGTTTCGCCACGGCCGCGAGGTCGGTGACGATCATTGTGGGATTGGTGGGAGTCTCTACGTAAACCATCTTCGTATTCGGCTTGATGGCCTGCTTCACTTTTTCCAGATTGGAGGTATCTACGTAGCTGAACTCGAGGCCAAATTCGACGAGCAGTTGCGTAGTGATGCGGAAGACTCCGCCATAGACCGCTTGCGACAGAATGGTGTGGTCGCCGGGGCGCAGGAGCCGGAACACGGAATCAATGGCTGCCATCCCTGAAGTGAATACGTAGGCCGCATGGCCGTTTTCCAGCTTCGCGATGGTGCGCTCCAGCGCTTTGCGGTTCGGATGATTCGTCCGGGCGTAATCGTAGCCTTTGCTCTTGCCCATTTCTTCGATCACGTAGGTCGAGGTCTGGTAAATCGGCGCGACGATTGATCCGGTCAGCGCGTCCGGCTCCTGGCCCACGTGAATTGCATCCGTCGAAAACCCCATCACTTTCCTCCCGGCACGAATCTCAGGAATTTGTCAGCCGTGCGCATCGCACCCGATTCAGGAATCCATTCCTAAAAACAGAAAGTGGCCCGCAGGTCCAGGGCCGACGAGCTTTTCTACGGTCAGCGCAGACGCTTGCGAGCCGCAACGGCTCAAGAATTTGACCTTTCATCATACGTCATGCGGCGGCTCACATCACACCGAACGGCTGATGGGTTGTTAAAGATGCAGCGTCGCAGCCGCCGTGGAAATCCAGGCCAGCATTCGCAATCTATCGCGTGCCGCCGCTCCGGTGGGGCCATCTCGCGCGGCGGTCGGCCCGCCACCGACTTATGCTCTTGAGAGAGTGCTCGGATTGGAGTACAAGAAGGATGTATGCGGCCCTGCAGCTATCTTCGCGCAACCCTCTCCTGCATTGCCGTGGCTGCAATTTTGGCAACGGGATTGCTCTCCCCCGGCGCCTGCCGTGCGCAATCTAGCGAGGCCGACAAGCCCACGACTCCGAGCCAACCCGGCACAGCGGATAAACCCAGCCAAAAAGACGACCAAGCCTCCGAGGGCACCACGCGCTTGAGAATAAGGGTCACCAATCCCGAGGACAAGCCCGTCGGAAACGCCAGCGTGTACGTCCGGTTCAACGAGCCCGGTGGATTTCTGCACAAAGATAAACTGGCCGAATTGAGCTTCAAGACCAACGAAGACGGTTCGGTGAAAGTTCCGGCGGTGCCGCGAGGCAAGATATTAGTTCAGGTGATTGCCAAGGGCTTGCACACTTTTGGAAAATGGTACGACATCGAAAAAGATCAAGACACAATTGCCATCAAGCTGGAAGCTGCTCCGCACTGGTACTAGAATTGATTCAGGCAAACTTCTAATCTCCCGCTGCCCACCTCGCGTTTTTTTTCGGCCAATCGCCTCCCGCTGCCCGGAATTTGTGCAAACAGGATTAAACCGTTGCGTTGCAGAACGATTTCGATTTGCGCGCGTTCATTTCCACACGGTTTTCAACAGAACTGTTGAAAACTTTGACACAAAAATCATATTGTCTTCGTTGTTCGGCGCGGGAATGGTTTCAAAAGTGCCTCCCTGCGTTTTCTTGATTTTTTTGGGAATTACCCTCCGTTCGCGGTCCCATACGGAAATTCTCCGACACCGCGCGTAAATTGGCGGCCCGTTTGTGTTTGTGCGCGCTTGCTATCAGCAGGCGCGCCGCTGCAAAATATGCCGGACCCAAATGAAATATTTAATTCTAAACGCCGATGACTTCGGGATGACACGAGGTGTGAATCAGGGAATCATTCGCGCTCACTGCGAAGGAATCCTGACCAGCACCACGCTGATGGCCAATGGCCCAGCGTTCGAAGACGCGGTCGAACTAAGCGCCGCGAATCCCAATCTGGGAGTGGGTTGCCATTTAGTTCTGATCGGCGGAAAGTGCGTCGCTCCGCAGGAAGATGTCGCATCGCTGGCTGACGCGCGAGGCAATTTGCCCGAGTCCTTGCCGAAGTTCGTTGCCAAACTCAGCTCCGGAATGATCCCAACCAAGCAAATTGAAATCGAAATGCGGGCGCAGATCCAAAAAATTCGCGCCGCAGGCATCGCTCCGACGCACCTGGACACCCACAAACATACGCATGCGCATCCTCGAGTGATGGAGGCGCTGGGAAAAGTCGCCAAGGAGGTTGGAATCAATCGCGTGCGCAAGCCTGTGGAAAACCTTCACGATTCCTGGCAGACGATGCAGGCCGACGAAAAGGGCTTCTCGATGCAAATCGTGGCAGCAGGAGCAGTTCGCGCCGTCGCGCCGCGTTTCTTCGCAATCGCCAGAAAATACGGGCTTACTTTTCCGGACCATTTCCTGGGATTGGCCGTCACGGGGCAGGTGAGCGCTGCCGCACTGCACCGTATGGTTGATGCTCTTGACGACGGCAGCACCGAAATCATGCTGCACCCCGGAATTTGTGATGCTGACCTGGTTCAGTCCGGCACCCGGCTGCGCGATCATCGCGAAACCGAGCTCGCGGCGCTGCTCGATCCGGGCGTGCGCAGTGCGCTGCAAGAACGAGGCATTCGCTTAATCAGCTATCGCGAGTTAAACTAAGCACATGCGCGAGCACCCGAAAAATCCGCCACGATTCTCCCTGGTGGTCCCCTTTCACGACGAGCAGCAGAGCGTCCGCGAACTCCACCGGCAGTTAAGTGCGATCATGACCGGGCGATTTGAACCCGTCGAGTTCGTGTACGTGGACGATCAAAGCTCGGACGCCACGCCGCAGATACTCGCCGAGATTGCCGAGGAAGATCCACGCGTGGCGGTGCTGCGCCTGAAACGCAATTACGGCCAGACCACGGCGCTCGCCGCGGGTTTCGACTACGCTTCCGGCGATGTGATCATCTCGATGGACGGCGACCTGCAGCACGACCCCGCGGACATTCCCACGCTGCTGGAAACTCTGGACGCGACCGGCTGCGACATCGTCAGCGGCTGGCGGCAAAAGCGCGTGGACAACTTTATCCTGCGCCGGCTGCCTTCCCGAGTCGCCAACTGGATGATGGCCAGGCTTTCCGGCGTCAACATTCACGATTTCGGAACGACTTTTAAGGTTTATCGCCGCGAGACCATCAAGGACGTTCCTTTGTATGGCGAAATGCACCGGTTCATTCCGGCGCTCGCAGCGTGGAACGGCGCCAAAATCGTCGAGGTTCCCATCCGCAACATTGTCCGGCCCGACGGCAAGTCGCATTACGGGATTTCCCGGACTCTGCGGGTGTTTTTCGACATCGTCACCATTCGCTTCCTGATGCGTTACATGACGCGACCGCTCCATTTCTTCGGGCCCCCGGGACTGCTGGGACTGTTTACTGGCGGCGGGATCATGGCGTTCCTGCTGGCGGAAAAGCTGCTGTGGTGGCAGGTGGACCTCTTCGCGCTGCACGGTCCGTTGCTTATACTGGGGCTGATGCTGACATTATTTGGAGTGCAACTCCTGGCGGTAGGGCTGGTAGGCGAGTTGCTCATGCGCACGCACTTTGAATCCCGCGAAGAGCCCATCTATCGCGTGGAGCACGTGTACGGCGGGCCGGATGCCGTTAACATTTCCGGATTCCCCAAAGCAAAAACGCTTGCTTCCCGGCAAGCTGGCGGATAGATTGTCGGCTGCCTAGCCGGGGGATAATGTATCCCTGCGAATATCCATCGTGCGACGCCGCCGAAATCCGGCGTTGTTCGAGAGCGAGGAAAATTTGCGCAAGGCTTTTCTTTCCGGTTGCGTCGCGCTGTTGCTCGCGGCATTAGTGTGGGCGGGCGGCGATCCATGGAAATCGAAACCGTACCAGCAGTGGGATGCCAAAGATGTTCGCAAGGTTCTGGACGCTTCGCCTTGGGCGCACAGCGTGCAAGTGGAAGCCCCGTGGATCAGCGCGGACGGTGCGGGCGACGCCGATAGTGGAGGGACGTCGTCGCAGCCTGGGCCGGCAAGAGCCGGTCCGAGTGCACGGTCGGGGCCGGGCGGTGGCGGCGTTGATAATGGCGCTGGTGGTCCCCAGACGGCGGCGCTAGCTACATTTCTGGTGCGCTGGACGTCGTCGCGCACCGTGCGCGAAGCAGTTCTTCGCAATGCGATCCTGGCGGGCCAGATCAAGGAAGACGCCGCCGCACAGCAGCTCGCGCAGCCCGTGGAGACCTACGAGATTGTGGTGGCGGGACCGGACATGAAGCCGTTCCAATCCGTGGATGAGAAAATTCTGGAACACGGCGCGTTCCTGATGGACAGGAAAACGAAGCAAAAAATCGCACCCATCAGCGCGAAGATTCAGAACAGCGAGGATGGAAAAAAGATAGTCTCGGTTGCGTTTGTCTTTCCGAGAAAGTCGGATAGCGGAATATCCACGATTGGCGCGGATGTGAAGGTCGTGGATTTTCAGTGCGTTGTCACCAACGTGAAAATAATAGCGAGTTTTGATACTTCCAAAATGATGGATACAGTGGGACGCGATCTATAGCTCGATCGCTCAATATCTCAAGTCGGAGAGGAGTGCTCATGAAGTTTGCGGTCCGTTTCGGATATGTTTTCGTGCTGGCGGCGATGCTGCCCGGTTTCGCGGGAGCCCAGATGGGCATGCACGCTGGCCCGGCGATGCGCGGAATCTTCAATCCGGTCGTGGGTTCGGGCGGCCAATACGAAATGACGTCGGAAAAGGGTACTAAGACGGTGATGGAAATCGCCGTGGTCGGCAAGGAATCGGTTGACGGCAAAGAGGGCTACTGGTTTGAGATGACTATGGCTAACACCGCCATGGGCCAGATGACTTCGAAGACTCTGACTGTGCTGGACGGCCAGGACACCGTCGTTTCGCGCATGATCGTGCAGATGGGCAACCGGCCGCCGATGGAAATGCCTACGCAGATGTACAAGACGAACGCGCAGAAGCAGCCGGCCGATATTCGCGACCGGGCGGAAGATGTTGGCAGCGAATCCGTCACCACTCCGGCTGGAACATTCGTCACCGAGCATTACAAGATGAAGGACGGCTCCGGGGACGCCTGGGTGGCGCCGAAGGCCGGCCCCTACGGCCTGGTGAAGTTTCAGGGGAAAGACACATCCATGGTGCTGACCAAGGTCATCACCGATGCCAAGGATCAGATTACCGGGACGCCGCAGCCGTTTAATCCCATGATGTTCCAACAGAACCAGCAGCATCCGTAACCGAAGTTTTGTACTTCAGGTTTCAGAGGCGCCTCGGTGGCACCGAGGCGCCTCTTCTTTTTTTTGGGCGCGTTATCCATAGGGCTGGCTGATCTCAAAGGACTGGGGGGTCCTGCGATATGGCTTCTACTGCCGATAAATTCTACCGTGGCCGCATCACGCATCGCGAAGGCTTCGCACCGGATCTGTGGAAGGTCAAGATCGATCCCGGCGGCCAGTTCGAGTTTGTGGCTGGGCAGTATGCGACGCTCGGGGTGGACTCGCCGGTGAAGCGAATTGAACGCGCATACTCGATCGTGTCCTCACCGTACGAGCGCGAGCTGGAAATCTTCATCGAACTTGTCGAACACGGTGAATTGACCCCGTTGCTGCACAAACTTCAGGTGGGCGATGAACTCTCGGTGCGAAAAATCGCCAAGGGCCGCTTCACGCTAGATCTGAAGAGCGGCCACCGCAACCATTTGCTGCTCTCCACGGTCACCGGTGTTGCGCCGTACGTTTCTTACGTGCGCACGCTCTACGCCGATTGGAAGGAAAATAAGTTTCCAGGGGACCTGCGGCTTTACGCGATTCAGGGTGCGAGCCGCTCGTGGGAATTCGGGTATCGTGAGGAGCTCGAGCGGATCGCCAGTGAAGTCCCGTGGCTGACCTATGTTCCGACGGTGAGTCGCCCTTGGGAGGATACAGCCTGGCGCGGCGAGACTGGGCGAGCGGAAGATCTAATCCGCAAGTATGCGCACTTGTGGAATCTCAACCCGGCCGAAACCACTGGTTACCTATGCGGGCATCCGCAAATGATTGAATTGGGAAGAGGCATCCTGCTGCGCGCGGGCTTCGCCAAACAATCCCTGCGCGAAGAGGTTTACTGGGTTCCGTCAAAATGAAATTCCCAATCCTGACGGGCGCGTGCAAGGGGCCTTGCTGCGCCCGCCAGTACGGGAATCCGCCGCGACTTAGTCTTGTGTATCTGGGCTCGCGGCGGCCACTTGTTCGATGGTGCTTTCGATCGCGCGTAAGGGGGCGGAGACGTGGACGGTTTCGTCCGTGTCCGTGACGTCCACCACCACGGAACCGCCGTCCTTGGTGACGAGCACATGTTCGCCCGGCTCGCGCACGTCCACCAAGGTGATGTCCTCGCCGGCGCGCAATTGTTCCAGCGCCGCGCGAATCGTCGGCATCCAGGGTTTAAGCTCGGCTGCCGCCCGGCTCAGTTTGCGGCTGGGGATGAAGTGCGTGCCGATGGGCACGAGCATCGCCGGCGCGAGCACGTACACGTGATGCGCCTCCGGCTGCTTTTCCACCACGTTCACTTCGATCATCCCTTCGCTGCAAATCAGTCCCACGCCCGCCAGTACGGTTCCCGCAATTCCCAGCGCCACTTTTCCCAGACGTACCATCTCGCACCTCCTGCGCGAATTTGCAGCGGCTTATTCCGCAGCGCTGCGTGAATCGATCCAGATGCGCACGTGTTCCGTCGCGTCCTGTACGGTCACCAGCACCGCATCGCCCGCGTCGCTTAACGCCTGAATCGCGGCAGCCACGTCGAGCTCGTTGTCTTTCACGGTGGAAAATAGCGCGTCCACCACTTTCATCGGGATCGTCACGTCAACTTTCTGGCCGTCTTTGCTCTTGTCCAAAACGTGGATAATCAAATTTCCGTTCGATTTCGCCACGCGCACGTCCTGATCTTTCTCTTTCACAGTCACAAATTCGTTGTCCGGCGCCGTGCGGATGGCGGCCAGCAAGGCGCGCACGTCCACGCCATTGAAATCTGCCTCGCCGATGGTTACGTGGCCGTTGTGCAGAGTTCCTTTGTTCACGGTGGGCAGGATGGCCGCCGCCATCGAAAGCGGCAGGTTTACGTTCACGCTTTCGCCTTTGGTGCTGTCGTCCACTTTCACGTGCAGGTACCGCTCCGTTGCTGGCGCAGCCGTCGTCGGCGCAGCCATCGCCGTTACCGCCAGGTTGCTCATCGTCAGAGCCAACACACAACACAACCCAATCACTCGCATCGCTTTTTGCATTTTTGGAAGCCTCCCGTGCTCTTCCTGCTTCTAAGTACGGAAGGGGATTGAGAAATGTTCCGTGAATTCTTGCTTGCGCGGGTTGCGTTTCAAGCCGGGAGGGGCAGAGAAGAACTAATCGCGCTGCGGTTTGAAATAAACGGCGGCCAGCGGCGGGACCTTGAGTTTGATGGACCAACGCCGGTCGTTCCAAGGTATGGGTTCGGCGCGCACGCCTCCGGCATTTCCGGCGTCGCTGCCTTCGTAGTACACCGAATCGCTATTGAGAATTTCCCGGTAGAATCCCGGCCCCGGGACGCCAATACGAAAGTCCAGCCGCAGTACTGGCGTGAAGTTGCAGACCACCACCACGTAATCCTCCGGGTTTCGCGCGCGACGGATGAAAGAAAGAATACTCGCCGCGGCGTCATTCGCATCAATCCATTCGAAGCCGGCCCATTCAAAGTCCACTTCGAAGAACGGCCGTTCCGTCGCGTGCAGACGGTTGAGATCGGCCAATAGCCGCTGCACTCCGCGGTGCGATGGCGATTCTTCCAGCGACCAGTCCACGCTGCCCTCTTCCCAGAACTCATTGCGCTCCGCTAGTTCGCTGCCCATGAACAATAATTTCTTCCCCGGATGTGCGTACATGTATCCGAAGAGCAAACGGAGATTGGCGAATTTCTGCCAATCATCGCCCGGCATTTTTTCCAGCAGCGTGCGCTTGCCATGCACCACTTCATCGTGGGAGAGCGGCAAAACGAAATTTTCCTGAAACGCGTAAATCATCGAAAAAGTAAGCTCGTTGTGGTGATGCTGGCGGAATAGCGGGTCGAGCGCGAAATAGCGCAGCGTGTCGTTCATCCATCCCATGTTCCACTTCAAATCAAATCCCAGGCCACCGACGTACGTGGGACGCGAAACCGCCGGCCACGACGTGGACTCCTCGGCGATCATCAACGCGCCGGGATGCCGGCTATGCAGCACTTCATTCAAATGTTTCAGGAACGCAATCGCTTCCAGATTTTCCCGGCCGCCAAACGAGTTCGGAATCCACTCGCCGGGCTTGCGCGAATAATCGAGGTACAGCATGGAGGCCACCGCATCCACGCGCAATCCGTCGAGGTGATATTTGTCGAGCCAGAAAAGCGCGTTCGACACCAAAAAATTCTGCACTTCGTTCCGACCGTAGTTGAAGACCAACGTCCCCCAGTCCGGGTGCGCGCCGCGCCGCGGGTCGGCATGTTCGTAGAGATGCGTACCATCGAATAGTCCCAAGCCGTGGGCGTCGCGCGGGAAATGCGCCGGAGTCCAATCCAGAATCACGCCGATTTCCTGCTGGTGGCAGCGGTCCACAAAATACATGAAATCCGCAGGCGAGCCGAAGCGGCTGGTCACCGCAAAATACCCGACCGTCTGATATCCCCAGGAAGCGTCCAGCGGATGCTCCATGATCGGCAGCAGTTCAATGTGCGTGAAGCCCATGCGCTTCACATACGGCAGCAGTTCATCGGCGAGCTCGCGATATGTGAGCCAGCGGTTCCCCTCTTCCGGTTTGCGCCGCCACGATCCGGCGTGCAATTCGTAAATTGTCATTGGCGAATGCAGCCAGTCGCGCAGCGAGCGCGACTCCATCCACGCGGTGTCCTTCCACTTGTAGCCGTCAATCGTGCGCACCACAGACGCGTTGTTCGGCCGCATTTCGCCCGCAAAGCCGTACGGATCGGTCTTCAAGCCGAGCGCGTTTCCGGCGCTTGAAAGTATCTCGAATTTGTACACCTCGCCTTCATCTAGTCCGGGGATGAATATTTCCCATATCCCGCTCGCGCCGCGATGCCGCATCGGATGCACGCGGCCATCCCAGAAATTGAAATCGCCCACGACGCTCACCCGCCGTGCGTTCGGCGCCCACACGCCGAAATGCACGCCGCGCACGCCCGCTACTTCGCGCACGTGCGCGCCAAGCTTTTCGTACTTCTGGTAGTGCGTCCCTTCGCCGGAAAGATACAGGTCATACTCGGTGAGAACCGGGGGGAATGCGTACGGATCGTACGTCTCAAAAATATTTCCGTCGCTGAAGCGAATCTGCAGGCGATACGCACCCGGGGTGACAGATTCGCTCTGGGATTTTCCCAAGCTGCTCGCGGGAATCTGCGCCTCAAACACGCCTTCGGGATGTATGCGAATGGCGGGGTGTGCTTCCGCCTTCTTTCCCCACAGGACATTTACTTCCGCCGCATTCGGTCGAAAGGCGCGAATCGCGAGTGACCTTTTCCCGTCGTGTTCGGTCCAGTGCGGCCCCAGCACCGCAAAAGGATCCGAATGTTCGCCGCGTGCGATCAACTGGATAGCTTTCTGCAAGGCTTCCTGCGAATTCACGGCGGCGGCGTTCGGTTTGTCTTCTTTGCCCATGGCGGTCGGAATTCCAATCCCGGAGTCCGGGCCACCATCTTACCGGAGCGCAAGCGCCACGCCAATCTCGCCCCAAGACGTGTCGCTGCAAAGTGAGAATGTCCGGTTTGTGCAAAGTAGAAATGTCCGCTTTCATGGAGGGCCGAGGGGCCCATGGAAACGGAGCGAATCGCATTGAGCCAACCAGAACGGGACCGATTGAAAGTGTTGCACCAGGTACAGCAGAGGCAGTTGACGCAGCGGGCAGCCGCCGCGCGGCTGCAAGTCAGCGACCGCCAGGTGCGGCGCATGCTGCTGGGGATTCGCCAGCGCGGCGACGCTGCCTTGATTCACGGATTACGCGGCCGGCCATCGAATCGCAAGCTGGCGCCCCGCTTCGAGCAGAAGATCCTGGCGCGGCTCCGTCAGCGTTATGCCGATTTCGGTCCCAGCTTGGCCGCCGAACACCTGGCCCAGGAAGGTTTCGCGGTAAGCCGCGAGACGCTGCGGAAGTGGATGACCCAGGCGGCCTTGTGGCGTCCGCGCTGCCAGCGCGTGAAAAAGATCCACGTGTGGCGGGAACGCCGAGCCTGCTTCGGCGAGTTGGTGATGCAGGACAGCTCGCCGTTCCGCTGGCTGGAGGAGCGCGGTCCAGCTTGCCAGCTCATCGCCATGATCGATGACGCCACCAGCCGGATCTATGCACGTTTCACCGAGCAGGACAGCACGGAAGAGAACTTGCGAACCCTGCAGGGATGGCTACGGCGCTACGGACGTCCGCTGGCCCATTACACCGATAAAAACAGCATCTTTCGTACCCATCGGCGCGCCGCTATCGGGGAACAACTGCAGGGAGAAGCAGCCCGCTCGCAGTTCGGGCGAGCGCTGCACGAATTGGGAATCGAATGGATTGCGGCGCACAGTCCGCAGGCCAAAGGGCGGATCGAGAGGCTGTTTGCAACTCTGCAGGATCGTCTGGTGAAGGAGATGCGCTTGGCGGGAATCGACAGCATCGCCGCAGCCAATCACTTTCTGGAGACGCGCTTTATTCCCCAGTGGGAGCAGCGATTCACGGTGGCGGCACGAAATCCACGCAATGCCCATCGGCGGCTGGGGCCGGAACAGCACCTGGAAGAAATTCTGAGCGTGCGTGTGGCCCGCCAAGTGGCACAGGACCACACCGTCAGCTGGGAGGGGAATCGTTGGGGAGTGGTGCGGGAAGAAGTTTGCGCAGGGCTGCGGGGAGCCGCCGTAGAGATCGAACGGCGGCTGGACGGAAGCCACTGGTTGCGTTTCCGCGACCGCTCTCTGCACCTGCGCCTCTGCCCCCAACCGCTGCGGCCGCCCGCAAGTCCTTCCGGCCTACGGCCTGCAGGACTTGCGGAAAGAAGCGAGAGACCGAACAACAAGAGCAAACCCAAATACCATGTGCCTGCCGAACACCCTTGGAGAAAACCATGGAAGCGGACATTTCTATCTTGCACAAACCCGGACATTTCTACTTTGCGTTGACATCTCGCCCCAAGACGATTCCTGCCGCCGCAATTCTAAACGTGCTGGACTTGCTCGCCGAAGCCCGGTAGCCTACCCGGCAGCTCTGGGGCGCACGGCGGGGCGATCCACGAATCCAAGAAGGAGAATCACTGATGAAGAAACTCGCTCGCTCAATTTTCCTGCTGGCAATTCCGGCGCTGCTCCTCGCTTCCGCGGGCACAATGCACGCTCAGGAAGGCGCGCAGCCGAAAACTCCTCCCACACCTACCCAGGCCATTCTGGAAAACTGGAACGATGTGGGCAATCGCCTGATCGCCATGGCGCAAGATTGGCCCGAGGATAAATACACGTACAAATTGACTCCTGCGGTCCGCACTTTCCAGGAAGTGATCCTGCACATCGCCGGATCGAACTACGACCTGATCAATCACCTGGCTGGGACCAAAGTGGGCGAAGCGCAGAATGATCCGCCCGTGAGCCAATATAAGACTAAAGCCGAGACCGTGGCGTATCTAAAAAAATCCGTGGAAGATGGCGCAGCTCTGATTCAGAAAGAAGGCGACGCTGAGGTAGTGAAGCATCTCTCCGGATGGGTTGGCTACACCGAACACATGGGCGAGCATTACGGCTTGCTTGTGGCGTACTACCGCGCGACTGGCGGAGTGCCCCCGGAATCCCGTCCGAAGAAGTAGCCGCGTCGGCTCGATTCGAGCTCAAGAGGATCGTGGCGCGGAGGCTGTGACCCATATCGGCGGCCGCCGCGTCACGAACCGTCTATCAGTCGCTATGAACCACGGTGCGCTATCACCACCGTCGGCGTATATGTCGCTCCCAACGTGCAGAATGCTCTGGCGTGATCAATAACTATGCCGCGCTGGACCATTCCCTCGTCACGCCATCTCGTGCGTTTGCACCACAATCCCAATGCCACAAGCTCGCCCCTGCAAGGCGTTTTTTGCCGTCGATTTGCCCATTTTGGCACCTCTAAGTCATAGGAAATGTGAGTGCTTAGTACGAACGTACCATTGTGACGCAAGTCCCAGCTATTTATACATGTTGTGGGGGAATCCTCAGGAACGAGATCCTCGTTCCGCGCCAGAGATCATGCCCAACAAGGCCGCCACGTCGCCGAAGAATGGAGATATCTCGTCTCGCGCCCGCGAGGGCAAGCGGCCAGCGAAATCCGCACAGCCCGCCGCTGCGCCGGCTGGTGGCGACTCCTTTCCATCCCAGTTGGATTTTCAGCTCCTGTTCGCAAGCCATCCGGAGGCCATGGTTGTACTCGACCTGAACCGCCGCATTCGCATGTGCAATCCCGCGTTCGAAAATCTCTTCCAGCACCGCGAAGCCGAAATTCTCGGAGCCGAGCTCGACGTGCTGCTGGCGTCCGATGAGCACCAAGGTGAAGCTCTGCAGCTCAGCGAACGCGCCGCCGCGGGCGAAGTGCTCCGCGCAAATACCCGCCGTCGCCGCCGCGATGGTTCCTTCGTTGACGTGGAAATCATCTGCGTACCGCTGCGTCAGGAAGGTAAAACCGTCGGCTGCTATGGAATCTACCAGGACATTACCGCCCGCCGCGAAGCGGAACGCGCCCAGCAGGAGGCTGAGAAAAAACTGAGCCTGCTGTTTGAAAACGCGGTGGAAGGAATTTTCCAGACCTCCGTGGACGGCCAGCTGCTCAGCGTGAATCCGGCGCTGGCGCGCATGTGCGGCTACAGTTCGCCGACGGAAATGCTCGCCACCGTTCACGACATCAGCAAGGATTTTTACACCGATCCGGAAACGCGCCTCGAATTCCAGCGCTTGATGGAAGAAAACGGCGGGGTGGAGGCGTTCGAATATCAATTGCGCAAAAAAAACGGCGCGCTCATCTGGATTTCGGAGAACGCCCGCGTCATCCGCGATGCCGAAGGCAAGATCACGACCTACGAAGGCACCATGGAAGACATCACCGAGCGCAAGCGCTCCGAGCTGGAGCGCCAGATCACTTTCGAAATCATTCACGGCGTGAACGTCACCGACAACCTGGACGAGCTGCTCTACTTGATCCATCAATCGCTCAATAAAGTGCTATACGCGGAAAATTGTTTCGTCGCGCTGTTCGAATCGGCTTCGGGAATGTTTCACTTTCCGTTTTTCGTGGACCAATTCGACGAAGCGCCTCCGCCGCAGCAAGTGGGCAGGAGCTGCACGGCGTACGTGTATCGCACGGGCCGTGCCATGTTGATTCCACAGCAGGTTTTCGATCGCCTCGCTGCGGAAGGGGAAGTAGAACTCGTCGGCACCCCTTCACCTTCATGGCTGGGAGTGCCGCTGCGCACTCCTGCCGCCACCATCGGCGTGCTGGTTGTGCAGCATTACGAAAATGAAGCTGCTTACACCGAGCGCGACCTGGAATTTCTGGCTTCCGTCGGCGGCCAGATCGCGCTGGCCATTGACCGCAAGCGCGCCGAAGAAAAAATCCGCGAAAGCGAAGCGCGCCTCCGCGTGCTGGTCGAGCAATTGCCCGCGGTGCTCTGGACCGTCGGTAAGGACCTCTGTTTCACCTCTGCTCTGGGCGCGGGCCTCACGCGCCTGGGTTTGAAACCGAATCAGATTGTGGGTGTTTCGCTCTTCGATTATTTCGAAACCACGGACCCGGCGTTCCTGCCCATTGCCGCGCATCGTCGCGCAATTGGCGGCGAGCCCACCACCTTCCACGTGGAATGGAAAGGCGGTTCGTACACCTGCCACGTCGAGCCTCTGCGCACCGCCGAAGGTGAATTGCAAGGCGCGATTTGCATGGCGCTGGATATCACCGACCGCAGGCAACTCGAAGAGCAGCTCCGCCAAGCGCAAAAGATGGAAGCCGTCGGCCGCCTGGCAGGAGGAATCGCGCACGACTTCAACAATCTCCTGATGGTCATCCAGGGCTACGCGGATTTGTTGACTGAGCGCCTGGCCGAAGGCGATCCGCTGCGACGTAACGCGGAGCAGATTCAAACCGCGTCGCAACGCGCCACCTCCCTCACGCGCCAATTACTCGCCTTCAGCCGCAAACAAATGCTGGCGCCGAAGGTGCTAAGCGTTCAGAGCGTCGTCGGCGACATGGAGAAGATTTTGCGTCGCCTGATTGGCGAAGATGTGCAGCTGGAAACCTCCAGCGTGCCGGACCTCGGCTTGGTGAAAGCCGATCGCAGTCAGATCGAGCAGGTAATTCTCAATCTGGCCGTCAACGCTCGCGACGCCATGCCCGAAGGCGGCCGCTTGACCATCGAAACCGCCAACGTTGACCTGGACGAATCGTTCTCGCACTCCTCCGTGATGCTCTCGCCCGGCCCCTACGTGATGCTTGCCGTCACAGACAACGGCTGTGGCATGGACGTCGAAACCCAGGCACACATCTTCGAGCCCTTCTTTACCACCAAGGAAAAAGGCAAGGGCACGGGACTGGGCCTCGCCACTGTGTACGGCATCGTCAAGCAGAGCGGCGGGTACGTGTGGGTCTATAGCGAGCCCGGTCGCGGAACCAGCTTCAAAGTTTACTTGCCGCGTGTCTGGGACGAGCAAACCTCCCCCGGCCGCGACCGGACGATTGAAGGACGAACACTGCCGCAAGGAACGGAGACCGTCCTGCTGGTGGAAGATGAAAAAGGTGTGCGCGAACTCGCCCGCGAGTATCTGGAAATGACCGGATACACTGTAATTGAAGCCGAGAATGGCCATACCGCGCTGGAACTTGCCGCTCTGCATTCCGGACCGATTCACCTGCTCATGACCGACGTGGTAATGCCCGGAATCAGCGGCCGCGAGCTCTCGGCGCGGGTCAAGGCCATCCGCCCGGAGATTCGAGTTCTGTTCATGTCTGGCTATACGGACCAGGCCGTCGTGCATCACGGCATCCTCGAAACCGATGCGGTCCTGTTGCAGAAACCGTTCACGGTAGCGGCGCTGGCGGCGAAATTACGCGACATCTTGAATCTCGAAGTCGCCCGCTAGTCTCCTCTTCGCCAAAGGTCATCGTCTTGAGGTTCGAAATCCTTCGATTTCACTTCGCTTGCGCCAGTACTTCCTTGTTTCTAGTCGGAACACTTGGGTGCATCCGAACCGCCGTCGCACCAAGCCTCTTCCCGTGCAGCGGCCATCCGTCGCGTTTTTCTCCGCCAAGCCCAACAGTGCCATACGCTTCGGAGCTCTCCAGTGCACGCGTCCGTGCCTCGCCTATTGGCGCTCCAGATGCTTCTAACTTTGGCGTCAGGCCGGAAGCAATGGGGATCCGGATACTGCACGGGGGAAATATGGGGAACGTGACAGCGCAGGTAAGCAGCGAAATGCACAATGCCGTCACCGAAGAATTGATTTCGGCTCGACGACTTTGGACGGCTGTGCTCTTGAACGCGGTTGAGGACTGGCGCAACGGCACACTGCGCGCGCGCCGCGAGGCGCAAACATTTATCTTCGACAACGACGAAGATTTCGCCATGGTTTGCAACAACGCAGGCTTGGATTTCAGCGATTTTCGCGTGCGCTTGCTGAAGATTGGCCGCCGTGTCGAAGCACGCGTGCCGTTCTCACTTTGCTTCGCCACGTAATTCGCGCGCACGAAGCCAGCAACGGCGCGCAAAGAATCCTCCGGTGGCGTTCGCGCAAATAGCGTAGTATTTGCGGGTCGCATATTTGCGCGGGAAATGATGACGCCGGCAAACGTAAACCTTCCATGTCCTGAAAAGCAGTTGCTCGTCTGTTGCGCCCGCACCAAAATCACTCCCGAAATCGCAACTGTCATTCGCAAAATTCTCGCCGGCTCGCTCGATTGGGATTATCTGCTGTCGGAAGCAGAAGAAAATTCCATCACGCCATTGCTCGATCGCCACTTGTCAGCCGTCGCTCCCGGTGTCGCGCCGCCCGCCGTGCAGGAACAGCTGAAAAAAACCTGCCGCGCCAATACCGTACGCTGCCTGTATCTCACCGCCGAGCTAATCAACATCCTTCGCCTCTTCCAATCGCAGAGCATCCCGGTGATTCCGTACAAAGGTCCAGTGCTCGCCGCGCAAGCCTACGGAGACATCGCGCTTCGCGAATTTGAAGATCTAGACATCATTCTGCGCCAGAGCGACATCCCCAAAGCGCACGACATCATCGTGTCGCTCGGCTACAAACCAAAATTCGACTGGATTCTCTCTCCTGGAGCCGCCGCATCGCTCGTGCCGGGTGAATACAACTATCGCGACGAAGCGCGCCGCGCCATGGTCGAGTTGCACACCGAAATTACCTTGAGACATTTTCCTGTTAAGCCGGACTTGGACGCGTTTATTCGCAACCTCGCACCCGTTACACTGAGCGATCGCGACGTCCTCACGTTCACCGCGGAAGAATTGCTGCCGATGCTCTGCATTCACGGCTCGAAAGATTTCTGGGAGCGGCTTTCCTGGATCGCAGACGTCAACGAGCTAGTGCAATCCCACCCCGCGCTCGATTGGGACCGCGTCCTCCAATTCGCGCAGCCCTTGCAGGCGACACGCATGTTGCACCTGGGCCTCGCGCTGGCTGTGAGTGTGCTCGGTTTGTCGTTGCCTGCTGCGATTAAAGCTCGAGTCCAAGCCGACCGCGTCGCCGGGGATCTGGCTAGCGAAGTACGCGCAAGATTGATGTGTCGCCCGTTTCGTACACTGGATGCTGCAGGCAGGTTTCAATTCCG
The DNA here is from genome assembly GCA_963779465.1 of uncultured Acidobacteriota bacterium. GTDB lineage: Bacteria > Acidobacteriota > Terriglobia > Acidiferrales > UBA7541 > Palsa-295. The sequence continues at coordinate 154,298 of CAVZYH010000001.1, forward strand.
CCGGCGCATGCTCGTGGAAAAGCTCGCGGGCTGGCGCTACGCAGTGCGTCTGGCAGTCGTGCCGTCGGAGGACGACTGGCAGATGGTGCGGCTGCCGGGTGCGCTCGCGCCGCTCTACATTGCGTTGCGCCCGTTGCGTCTGCTGCAAAAATACGGCTGGGCAGGGAAGCGCGCTGCGAAACCTTTGTGGTAGCCAATCGGCCTCGAATACAGCCCATCGCACCGGCTAAATCAAATCACGATTTGCTCGCGCATTCCGCGAATCTGTTTCGCGCGCATCCCTTCCGATTGTGCGGTAGAATGTGTATTCGGAGAGGCCTGATCGTCGTCGCGCCGAAAATCTGCCGCTTCTGAGGATCCGTAGGGCCAACATTTTATCTATCACAGGGAGGCAATCATCATGGGCACAACGGTAAAACCGACCACCCCTTCTGGCGCTGGCAAACCGGCGGAGAATCCTCTAAAAGAGCTCACGAAATTTGGCCAATCCGTCTGGCTCGATTATATTCGCCGCGACCTGCTCACCTCTGGCGAACTGAAGCGCCTGATCGAAGTAGACGGACTGCGCGGCATGACTTCTAACCCATCGATATTCGAAAAGGCCATCGCGGGCAGCGATTTGTACGCACAGACGCTCGCGGAACTTGAAAAGCGCAAGGATCTCGACGCCAAAGGCCGTTACGAAGAGCTCGCGATCAAAGACATTCAAGACGCCGCGGATTTTCTAAAGCCCGTCTATCAACAGACCAAGAAACGCGACGGCTATGTAAGTCTGGAAGTCTCTCCCAATCTCGCTCACAAGACTCAAGAAACCCTCGATGAAGCGCGCCGCCTGTGGAAGCGAGTGGGCCGCGAGAACCTGATGGTTAAAGTGCCGGGAACCCCAGAAGGAATTCCCGCGTTCCAGCAATTAATCAGTGAGGGCGTCAATATTAACGTCACTCTTCTTTTCGCGTTTGACGTGTACGTGCGCGTAGCAGAAGCCTACGTCGCCGGACTCGAAGCGTTTGCGAAAAGTGGCGGCGACGTGAGCCGCATTGCCAGCGTCGCGAGCTTCTTCATCAGCCGCATTGACACGCTCGTTGACGGCGAAATTGACGCCAAGCTCAAAACCGCCGCGAATCCGGCCGATCAGACTCTGTTGCGCAGCCTCCACGGCAAAGTGGCTATTGCCAACGGCAAGCTCACCTATCAGCGTTACAAGCAGATTTTCAGCGGCCCGCGCTGGGATGCTCTCGCCTCACGAGGCGCCCAGACTCAGCGTGTTTTATGGGCTAGCACCAGCACCAAAAATCCCGCGTACAGCGATGTTTACTATGTCGAAGAACTAATTGGCCCCGATACCGTGGACACCATTCCGCCCGCAACCTTCGACGCCTTCCGTGATCACGGCAAACCGCGCGCCAGCCTGGAAGAAAATGTCCAAGGCGCACAGGAAACGATGCAGGGCTTGGAGAAGGCTGGCATTTCTATGAAGGCCGCCACCGACAAGCTCACCGTAGCCGGCGTCAAACAATTTTCTGACGACTTTGACAAACTGCTCGACGCCGTCAAGCAGCACGCCGCGAAAGCCGGAGCTGCTTCGTAAGAACTCCGGCACTGGCCATGCACGCCGTGAAGGCGCGGGAGTAAAATCCCGCGCCATCCAGCCTCAACCCGTCGCTTCCGCAAAAATCCACGTCACGGTTTTGAATTTGTAGCGGCCGCCTGCTTTTTCTGCTCAGGCGGGCGTAGTTGACGTCGCCTTTGAATTCGTGAATCGCCCTACAGCACACACCCGATAGAGTGTGCACGACTGACCATTCATGTTGTAATGTCCGCGTGAACGCTGCTATCTGCGTTCGCGCGAGGATGAACACATGACACTGAAAGAATACGCAAAAAAACGCCACTTCAACGTTTCGCCCGAGCCCTCCGGCAAAGCGGCGAAATCCAAAAAGCAGGATGCGCTCATCTTCGTCGTCCAGAAACATCGCGCCACCGCGCTCCATTACGATTTCCGACTCGAATGGAATGGCGTGCTGCTATCCTGGGCTGTTCCCAAAGGCCCGTCGCTCGACTCGTCGGTGAAGCGCCTCGCGATGCAGGTGGAAGATCATCCGGTCGAGTACGCAAGTTTCGAAGGCGTCATCCCCGAAGGCGAATACGGCGGCGGCACAGTGATGGTGTGGGACCAGGGAACTTGGACGCCCGAATCTCCCGACGTGAACGCAGCCCTGACGAAAGGCGACCTGAAGTTCACGCTCCTCGGCAAGAAATTGAAGGGTTCTTGGGTGTTGGTGCGCACCCACGGCTGGGGCAGCAGCTCCGGGAAATCATGGCTGCTGATCAAACATCGCGACCAGTTCACTTCCACGAAGGACGTCTCGATCGAAAAACCGCGCTCGATCATCAGCAACAAACTTCTCGCGGAAATCGCACGCGATGGCGGGGGCGACGTCGAAAAAGCCGCGACCGGCGATCCGGGATTCAAGCCGAAGAAGACCGTCGTGGCGAAGAAAACCGGGACGCCCGCGAAACGCCCATCGCGAAAGTCTGCCAAATAGAATTCCTGGAATCTCCCGAGGAATCCATGGCCAAACTTCCAGTCACGATTTCCCATCCGGACAAGATCTTCTGGCCCGCCGAGGGCTACACCAAGCTCGATCTCGCTGAGTATTACGCCGCCGTCTTTTCCAAACTTCAGCCATATATCAGAGACCACATCCTGTCACTGGAACGCTGCCCTGACGGCATGAAGGGCCAATGCTTCTACCAGAAAGAAAAACCCAAAACGATGCCGCCCGGCACGCGCACAAAACGCATTCGTCATGTGGACGGCTCACGCGAGTCAACCAATTATGTAGTAGGCGGTACGCTCGAAACACAACTCGCGCTCGTAAATCTTGGCTGCATTGCCGTTCACGTGATGGCCGGCCGCGCGGCCGCTCCGCGCAAACCCGATTGGCTCTGCTTCGATCTCGACCCCACCAGCGGAAAATTTGCGGACGCGGCTCGCGCGGCCCTGCAAATAAAAGCAGCGCTCGACGCGCTGAAACTCGATTCCTACGCCAAAACTTCCGGCAGCCGCGGCATCCATATTTTCGTGCCTCTGCGCAGCGGCCCCGATGCCGACGAAGTCCTCGAATTCGCCCGCTCGTTTTCCGCGCGCGTCGCAGCCTCAAATCCGAAAGAACTCACTGTCGAACATTCCGTCGCCGCTCGTGGCCAGCGCGTCTATCTCGACCCCTTCCGCAACGGATTTGGCCAGACAGTAGTCGCGCCTTATTCCGTTCGCCGCCGCGAAAGGGCGCCTTTTTCGACGCCGTTGGCCTGGTCTGAAGTGAAAACCACTCTCGACCCTGCAACATTCAATCTCGGAAATTTCCGCAAGCGCCTAAGAGCGAAAGATCCCTGGGCGGATTTCTTCCGCAATCGTCAAAGCCTCAAAGACGCCGCCAAAGCGCTGAAAAAATTATAGCCGCGGCGCCCGGAGCCCGCCCGATTCGCCAGAAATGCCGCTCAGTGCTATCCTAGACGTATTCCGAGAACTTCTTCTGTGCGGAATACGCATTGCGAGAACAAAAAAATGAACCACCTCGCGACTCCTGAAGCGCCTGAATGCAAATCACTGGAATGGGCGCACCCGCTTGTCCGCGAATGGTTCATCGCCAAGTTCGGCACGCCAACAGAACCGCAAGAACTTGGCTGGCCGCACATCCTCGCAGAGCGAAATACTCTAATTTGCGCACCGACAGGTTCCGGCAAGACTCTCGCCGCATTTCTCGCCTGCATTGACGCGCTGGTGCGCAAAGCGCTCGCCGGCGACCTGCTCGATCAAATCGAAGTCTTGTATGTCTCTCCCCTGAAAGCGCTGGGCAACGACATCCAAAAGAATCTGGATATTCCTCTAGGAGAAATTCTCCAGCTGGCACAGCAGCGCGGATACCTGATGCCAGAAATTCGCACCGCCGTGCGCACCGGCGACACACTCATCCGCGATCGCCTCGCGATGCACAAGCGCCCGCCGCACATTCTGGTCACCACGCCCGAATCGCTCTACATTTTGCTCACGGCTGGAAAGAGCAGGGAACTCTTGCGGACCGTCCGCACCCTGATCGTGGACGAAATTCACGCCGTCGCGGACGACAAGCGCGGCACGCACCTCGCCTTGTCGCTGGAACGCCTCGAAGCGCTCACTGCACAGCCGCTCACCCGCATCGGACTTTCGGCCACACAGAAACCTATTGAACTGGTCGGCCAGTTTCTAACAGGCAGCGAACGCCCCGCGCCCGTAATCGTGCAAATCGAGCAGCGCCGACGCCTCGACCTCGCCATCTATGTTCCCTCCAGCGAACTCGGCCCGATCGCCTCCAATGAAATGTGGGACGAGATTTATCAGCGCATTGCCGTGCTCGTGCAACAGCATCGCTCGACGCTAATTTTCGTGAACACTCGCCGTCTCGCCGAACGCTTGGCGCATCATCTCGCGGCGCTGCTTGGCCAAGACGCGGTCGCCTCGCATCACGGCAGCCTATCGCGCCTTCGTCGCCTCGCTGTCGAATCCAAACTTAAAGCCGGCGAAATTCGCGCGCTCGTCGCCACTGCCTCGCTCGAGCTGGGCATTGATATCGGCACCGTGGACCTGGTCTGCCAGATCGGCTCGCCTCGCTCGATTTCCGTGGCGTTACAACGCGCTGGCCGCGCCGGTCACTGGCGTGGCGCCATTCCCAAAAGCCGCTTCTTCGCCACCACGCGCGACGAGCTGCTGGAATGTGCCGCCCTCATTCGCGCTATTCGTCTGGGCGAACTCGACCGCATCGAAATCCCCGAGGCTCCGCTAGACATTCTTGCGCAGCAAATCGTCGCCTGCTGCGCCGCTGAAGACTGGCACGAGGATGATCTGTTCGCGCTCGTGCGCCGCGCGTTTCCTTATCGCAATCTCCAGCGCAAAGATTTCGACGAAATCGTGACTATGCTGTCCGACGGCATCGCCGCCCGCCGTGGCCGCTACGGCTCCTACCTCCATCGTGACCAGGTGAATCATCGCCTCCGTGGACGCCGCGGCAGTCGCCTCGCCGCCATCACTAGCGGCGGCGCAATTCCGGATAACGCGATGTACACCGTCGTGGCCGAGCCGGAAGGCACCATGATCGGCACGGTGGACGAAGACTTCGCCGTCGAAAGTTTGCGCGGAGATATTTTTCTTCTTGGAAATTCCTCTTGGCGTATTCGCCGCGTGCAGTCTGGATCTGTATCCGTGGAGGACGCGCACGGTGCGCCGCCCAACGTTCCTTTCTGGCGCGGTGAAGCTCCTTCGCGCACCATGGAACTCTCGCAGCAAGTCGCGCACGTTCGCGAATATGTCGGCTCACTCACCGAAGGCGCCAAACCCGCGCCCGATCTGCGCAATTCGCCGCAAGCGGCGGCAGCCATAAAGTGGCTGGAAGACGAATGCGGCATGGACCGTCCCGGTGCCGAACAAGCCACACAATATATTGTGGAAGGTCGCGCCGTACTGCGCGCCGTTCCCACGCAGACCACCATCATCGCAGAGCGCTTCTTCGACGAGAGCGGCGGTATGCAGCTGGTGATCCACGCGCCCTTTGGCGGCCGCATCAATAAAGCCTGGGGTCTCGCTCTGCGCAAGCGCTTCTGCCGTTCTTTCAATTTCGAGCTGCAAGCCGCCGCAACGGATAACGGCCTGAACATCTCTCTCAGCGATCAGCACAGCTTTCCGCTGGCCGATGTTTTTCACTTCCTCCAAGCCGCCAGCGTCGAACCGCTGCTGGAGCAAGCCGTGCTCACCTCGCCGATCTTTGCAACGCGCTGGCGCTGGGTCGCTGGCCGCTCGCTCGCCCTGCTGCGTTTCATGGGCGGAAAAAAAGTTCCGCCGCCCATCCAGCGCATGCGTTCGGACGATTTGCTCGCTGCGGTGTTCCCCCAAGCGCTGGCTTGCCAGGAAAATATTTCGGGCGACATCGACATTCCAGACCATCCCCTCGCGCGTGAAACCATGAAAGACGCGCTCACTGAAGCCATGGACGTCGCCGGCCTGAAAGTAGTGCTGGAAGACATCGCCGCCGGACGCATTCGCTGCGTGGCCGTCGAAACCCCGGTTCCTTCACAGTTTTCTCACGAAATTCTGAACGCGAACCCCTACGCCTACCTCGACGACGCCCCCCTCGAAGAACGCCGCGCCCGCGCCGTGGAAATGCGCCGCATGCTGCCGGAAGCCGTACTGTCCGAAATCGGCAGGCTCGATCCCGCTGCGATCGCCGAAGTTCGCGAGGAGGCATGGCCGGATGTTCGCGACGCCGACGAGCTTCACGACGTCCTGCAAGGGCTCGCCGCGCTACCGGAGGATTCGGACGCGCCTTGCGTCACCACGAAATCTATCGCGCCATGGTCTGAATATTTCGCATCGCTGGCCGCGACAGGCCGAGCCATCCGCGCCCGCTCCGGCCCACGCACCTATTGGCTAGCCGCCGAAAAAGCCAAAACTTTCGCCGCCATTTTTCCGGACGCGAGCTTCGATTCCGAAACAACGGAAATCGAATCGCAGCAACCCTCGCGCGACGATGCTCTATTTGCTTGCCTCACCGGCTGGCTCGCTCGTCTGGGGCCCGTCACGATTCCAGCCCTCGCCGAATTCTTGGGTCTCGCGACCGCCGACATTGAAAAAGTGATGCTGCGCATGGAAGCCGCCGGCTCCGTATTGCGTGGCCAATTCACCGATTCGTCGAGCGGCGAAACGGAATGGTGCGACCGCCGCCTGCTCGCCCGTATTCACCGGCTCACGCTTGGCGCATTGCGCAAACAAATACAGCCGGTCACTGCCGCGCAATTCATGCGCTGGCTGCTTCGCTGGCAGCACGTCACGCCGGAAACGCGTCTGCTCGGCGAGCGCGGCACGCTCGAAGCGCTGCAGCAGCTGCAGGGATTCGAAGCGCCAGCGAATTCATGGGAACAGCAAATTCTCGCGCGCCGCATCGCGAATTACGATCCGAACGTCCTCGATCGCCTTTGCCTCACCGGAGCCGTCGGTTGGGGCCGCCTCTCGCCGCATCCAGCCACTCTGCGCGAACACAATGGCGCGGTGCGGCGCGTGACCCCGACGAGCGTTGCACCGCTGACATTCTTTATCCGCGAGGATTCCGACTGGATGAGTTCGCGCCAGGCCAACTATGGAGCAACCGATGCCGACACAGGCGAATTCGCTGGCCTCACTCACGCAGCTCGCGAGGTTTTGACTCACTTAAGCCAGCGCGGCGCCTCATTTTTCGCAGACATCGTGCGCGGAACCGGAAAAATAAAGGCCGAGCTGGAAACGGCCCTGTGGGAGTTAGTGACCGCGGGCCTGATTACAGCCGATGGCTTCGACAACATTCGTGCCTTGATCGATCCCAAACGCCGCGCCGGTCACGGCAAAGGCTACAACGCGCGCCCGCGCCACAGCGCCGGCCGCTGGTCGCTGCTTCACACCAGCGAAGCGCTCGACCGCTCGCGCGTAATGGAATCCATCTGCTGGACGCTGCTGAAAAGACACGGCGTGGTCTTTCGCGAAATGGTCGCGCGTGAAACCATGACTCCGCGCTGGCGCGAATTGCTCATCGCCCTGCGCCGCCTCGAAGATCAAGGCGAAATCCGCGGCGGGCGCTTCGTCAGCGGTTTCCTGGGCGAGCAATTTGCTTTGCCAGTCGCGGTCGAATCGCTGCGCGCATCGGCTCGTCAGCCGGCCTCGGGCGAAGCAGTTACAATCTCGGCCGCCGATCCGCTGAATTTAGTGGGCATTTTGATTCCCGGCGCCCGCGTCTCATCCGGCTCGGGAAAGACCATTACGCTCGTGGACGGCATCGCAGCCGATTCCGCCGAGCCCTTCGACAATTTTTCCGCCGCCGCAGCCGGTTGAGTTGCGCGCGAAATCCTCGGCCCACAATTCACACCGATCTTCCCGCCGCAGCCCCCGACGCCCAAGCCCACTGAAAATTAAATCCACCCAAATGCCCGGTCACATCCACAACCTCGCCGATAAAAAATAATCCGCGCACCTTGCTCGCTTCCATCGTTTTGCCGGATAGCTCGTCGGTGTCCACGCCGCCCGCCGTCACTTCCGCTTTGCCGTAACCTTCAGTATCAGTTGGAACTACAATCCATTCGTGCACGCGACGCTCGAGTTCATCCAATTCCTGCTTGCTCCAAGTATCCTTCGCGCCTTTTGCCACAGGTGCGTGTAGATCCAGCCAACGAGTAGCGAATCGTTTTGGCAGCACGCCCTGAAACGCCGCACGGGCCGTCGCCATATTTCGAGCTGCGCCATTGCGCATCGCGGACGTCACGTCGCGGCCCGGCGCCAGATCAATGCGCAGCGGTTTGCCCTGACTCCAATAAGACGAAATCTGCAAAATCGCTGGCCCGCTCAATCCGCGATGCGTAACGAGCATGCTCTCCCGGAAACGCTGCTCGCCAAACGCGGCGACAATCTCCATTGAAACGCCAGCCAATTCGCAATACTGCTCGCGGTCCGCCACGCCGAACACCAGCGGCACCAGCGCAGGCCTCGTCTTCTGAATCTTCAATCCAAATTGCCGCGCCAGGTCGTACCCGAAGGAAGTCGTGCCCATCTTCGGAATGGAGAGCCCGCCCGTGCCTACAACCAGCGCCGGCGAGTGAAAGTCGTCATCATCGCAGCGCACCACAAACTGATCCGTTCGCTGCACCTCGCGAATCCTTGCGTTCAAGAATATTTTTACTCCAGCGGCTCGGCACTCCTCTTTGAGCATATGCGTAATCTCATTCGCAGAACGGTCGCAGAATAGCTGCCCCAGCGTTTTTTCGTGATAGGGAATCTGATGCTTCTCCACCAGCGCAATGAAATCCGCCGGCGTGTACCGCGCCAGCGCCGATTTCGCGAAATGCGGATTAGCGCAAAGAAAATGTTCCGGCTCGCAGTAAATGTTGGTGAAATTGCAGCGCCCACCGCCGGAAATCAGTATCTTTTTCCCGGGGCGCTCGGAGCGCTCCAACACCGCCACGCGCCGTCTACGTTTGCCCGCCTCGATCGCGCACATCAGCCCAGCGGCGCCAGCGCCTAGCACCACCACGTCGAACTTATGAATCATTTCGCATTCGTTTCGAAATCATCGGAATAGCCATGCCCGCGAGCAATTCAACCTGGAACATTTGTCCACGACGATGCGACATCACCGGCCCCGATCCGCCTAAAATAGCCATATGCAGCGGAAAATCTTTTGGATCACCTTCAGCGTACTCGGCCTGATTGCCGACATGGCGCTTCCTCTCTGGTGGGCGCTGGCCGCGACAATTCCCATCGGCTATGCAAGCTGGTGGTTCGCCTACCGCAGCGACTGGTTCTAGCTCGCCGCTTGCGCTCGCAACTGGAAAACAGCCTCCAGAAAGTTCATAAATAACAGTCGCGTACCACCCGTCGCGTTTTGCCCCGCGAACTCATCGAGGGTAAACTGATTCCAGGAGAAGACCAAACAATTTGCCCCCAATTATCAATGCGCAAGGACTCTCGAAGCGATACGGCACCGCACCGCTCTTCCAGAATATTTCCTTCACCGTCTCGGAAGGCGATCGCATCGGCCTGATCGGCCCCAACGGTTCCGGCAAATCAACGCTCCTGGAAATTCTCCACGGCCGCGTGCAGCCCGACAGCGGAAATGTAGCCATTCGCAAGGGCACCAGGCTCAGTTGCGTTTCGCAAATCTCGGAATTCGCCGCCGGAGAAACTGCTTACTCGATAATAGAAGCCGCGCTTAAGAAATCCGCCGTGCCGGAAAACGATCTCGCGTTTCGCACCGCCGAAGCGCTCAGCCGCGCCGGCTTTGAAGATTATGAAATCCCCACCGCCACGCTCTCCGGCGGTTGGAAAAAACGGCTGGCAATTGCCGAAGCCCTCGTCCAACAGCCGGACATTCTTCTTCTGGACGAGCCCACGAACCATCTCGACCTCGCCGGAATCAAATGGCTCGAAACCCTGCTACAAAATGCTTCCTTCGCCTGCGTGGTCGTCAGCCACGACCGCTACTTCCTCGAAAATGTCGCCGATCACATGGTCGAACTCGATCGCGCCTATGAAGACGGTTTTCTGCGAGTGAACGGAAATTACAGCCACTTCCTGGAAGCCAAGGAACAATATCTCCACGCGCAAGGCAAGCGGCAGGAGGCGCTGGAAAATCTCGTGCACACTGAAATCGAATGGCTGCGCCGCGGCCCCAAAGCTCGCGCCACCAAATCGAAATCGCGCATTGATAAAGCCCACTCGATGATCGGCGAGCTCGCGGACCTGAACAACCGCACACGCTCCAGCACCGCGAAGATTGACTTCACCGCCTCGAATCGTCAAACGAAACAGCTCATTGGCCTGGAGAACGTCTCCTACACTATCGGCAGCCGCACACTCTTCAAAAATGTGGATTTCATTCTGCAGTCTGGCATGCGTGTGGGCCTGGTTGGACCGAACGGCAGCGGCAAAACCACGCTGCTTCGTCTGCTGCGCGGCGATATCCTTCCTACCGCCGGAAAAATTCAGAAGGCCGATTCGCTGCGCATCGTTTACTTCGATCAAAATCGCCAACTTGATCCGGACGTTTCCCTGCGCCGCGCGCTAGCTCCAGACAGCGATTCGGTTGTCTACCAGGAACGCGTGATTCACGTCGCTGCATGGGCCGCCCGCTTTCTTTTTTCAGGTGAGGATCTGAATCGCCCCGTCGGCCGCCTTTCTGGCGGCGAGCGCGCCCGAGTCCTGATCGCCCAACTAATGCTTCAGCAAGCCGACGTGCTGCTGCTCGACGAACCGACTAACGACCTGGACATCCCCACGCTGGAAATTCTCGAAGAAAGCTTGCTCGAATATCGTGGCGCGCTGGTTCTCGTCACCCACGATCGCTACATGCTCGATCGCGTCTCCACCATTGTGCTGGGTCTGGACGGCCGCGGCGACGCCGAACGCTTTGCAGATTATTCGCAGTGGGATTCTTGGCTGCGCACGCAACAAGCGAAACCATCCGCGGGCGCGAATGCCGCAGCCGCGACCATGCGCAAGGGCCGCGAAAGCGCGCCTCAGGATACCAATCGCCCGGGCGCGACAACGAAAAAACTCTCGCACACGGAAAACCGGGAATTCGCCTCCATCGAAAAACGCATCGCCAAAGCCGAAGAGCAGCTTCTGGCCAAACGCGCCGCCATGGAAGATCCCGAAATTGCGAGCGATGCACCACGCCTCCATACCGCATACGTGGAGATGGAGGCAGCGCAGAAAGCTGTAGATGAACTCTACGCGCGCTGGGCTGAGCTCAGCCCAAAAACGCCAGAGGTACTGAAGAAGTAGCCGCGCACTCCGGCAACCGAGCAGTGCATTTTCGAATCCGCCGCTATTCCGCCTTTGAAAATTCCGTCAACAAAGCTTCATGCAGTCGCAACTGATGTTCCGCGGATAATTTCGCGGCAGCCGAAGTCAGATAAAATACGTCAATCGCGGTCTCGCCTTCCGTTTCAATCAGCGCAATCTCAATATTGCAGTTTTCCCGCGAAAATGTGGAACTGATCCGGTGAAGCAACCCCGGCTGATCCTGCGCGATAATTTCAATCAACGTGCTATGCGCGGAGCAAGCATCGTCCGTCTTCACCCTCGTCTCCACTTTCACTTTCGGCGCGCGCCGCTTCTCCGACCGCAACCGATCGCGCAGCATCCTCTCCAGCTCCGCCTTCCCGGTCAGCACATCATGAATGCTCGTCTGAAAGCGCTCCCACTCCGGCAGATTCAGCTCGAGCGTCCGAAAACGATCGGTGAAATAAAACGTATCCACCACCACGCCGGCTTGATTCGAAAATGCCGCAGCCTTCACGATGTTCATGCCCCAAGCCGCTAGCACGCCCGCCATCATCGCGAATAGGGAAGGGCGGTCCGTCGTCACCAGCGTCAGTTCGTACCAGTGCCGCCCGCGCCGCAAATTCAGCTGCACCGGATCTTTGCCAAGCCGCGCGGACATTTCCAAGTGCGCCAGCACCTCTCCAGCCGCATGAGTCAACAAATAACGCCGCGGCAATCCTTCCAGAAACGCATCCAGCCGGTCTCCTACCGTCATCGCCAGTGTGCCGAGATGCGCCATCACTTCATCGTGCGCATCCACATGCAAACGCTCATCCAGGCTGCGATTCAAATGATTCGCGGTCGCGATATATAGCTGCCAGATGTTTTCGGCTTTCCACGGCGTCAACGCTTCGGGATTCACAGCCTTAATATCGGCGTACGTGAGCAGGCAAAGCATTTTCAGACGTTCCGGTGTCTCCACCTTTTCGGCGAATGCGCGCACCGTCTCCGGATCGAAAATGTCGCGCCGCATCGCCGCGCTCATTTCCAGATGCCGGTCAATCAGGAACAAGACCGTTTCGCAATCCGGCGCATCTAGATCCAGTCGTTCCAGCACAACTTCGGCGATTCTTACGCTCGCGCGCACGTGATCATCCGATTTCGCGCCTTTGCCCACATCGTGCAGCAGCAACGCAAAGTACAGCAGATCCGGCTGCTCCAGCTCCTCCAATAATTCCGCGTAGCGCTGATCCCATTTCGATTGTGATTGCCGCAGCGCGTGAAGATTATCTATTGCCACAAACGTGTGCTCGTCCACTGTGAAGCGGTGCGAATAATCGCGCACCACCAGCGCATCAATTCCCGCGAATTCCGGGAACAGCAACGTGAGCAACCGCAGCGAATGCATGGCACGCAAGGCATCCGCGGCATGTGGCGCCACCAGAATTTCCTGCAACACATGCCACAGCTGCGTGCCTTTCGGCGGCACGGCTTCGAGCGCTGGAAACGCGCGTGCGAGCTGCGCCTCCGTGCTGGAACTAAGCCGCAAACCGTGCCGCGCCAAAAAACGGAACGCGCGCAGAATCAGCTCCGGGTCGTCCAAAGCCGCGGGCTGCCGAAACTGCAGCATCCCGTCCTCGACCAAAAACTCCGCATTCGAAAGCCGTGAACGCAATTGCTGGAACTGGTGATGCAACGAAAGTCGAGCCGCCGGAATTTCTTCCAGCATCTGCACGCAAACGTGATGCACCGTGCGTGCATGGCTGAAATACAGGCGCATCCATTCCGCGGTGCTCAGATCCTCCGCAGCAAGCTGATCGCTCGCGGCCCGCATCGTTCGCGGCGAATGTGCCACGCCGATTTGTCGCGCGGCAGCAGCGTCCTGCGACTCCCATGTGAGCGCGTTGTCGTCGCGATTATGGCGGAAGTGAAGAAAACAGCGAATGGAGACAAGCGCATTCAGAGCCGCCGCGAAGGGCTCTTGAATCGAGACCGGCAATATCGCGTCGTCGCTGGGCCACACGTGATACTGCTCCAGCGCCGCCATCAGCGAGAGCCAGCAAACTACATTGTAATCGCGCAACCCGCCCGGGCCGTCCTTTACGTTTGGTTCCAGGTGAAACACGGTGCTACCAAATTTGCCGTGCCGTGTACGCGTCAGCTCGCCCAGTCGCTTCACGATCTGCTCGGATTCACGCGCCAGCAATTTCGGAATCACTTCATCGTGCAGCCGCGCGAATAACCGGTGATCGCCCGCAAGATGCCGGCAATCCAGCAGCGAAATTGCAAATTCGGAGTTGGCGGCCTCGAACCGGGAGCATTCCGCAATCGTGCGCGTCGCAGGACTGAGCTTCAGTCCCAGATCCCACAGGTCCTGCGAGAATTTGCGGATCGGTTCCTTGAACTTTTCTTCCGTGCCGTTCCCCGCATGCAGAAACAGCGCGTCAATATCGGAGAAGGGGAAAAGCCAGCGCCGCCCAAATCCACCCAGCGCTACCACCGCAAACTCCGCCGGACCACTCGCCTCGGCGCAAACGTGCTGCTTCCAAAGGCGCTCAATAAGGGATTCGATTAACGCGGTCCGGCCCAGCAGCGCCGCCTTGCCGTCCCCCGTCGCGGCAAACTGCTCCTTGATGCGCGCCAATTCCTTTGTAGAGACCTCGCGCAGTTCACCGGAAATTGATGGAATGGATGGCATCGAAGCTCGCCCGAAATTAACGCCGCATCACAACTGCATTCTTTCCGTAATAGCCCGCCGGCTACGCTCCTCGCTGTTGCGCCGCCTGCGATCCCGGCCCCAACATTTCCACGGCGTCTTCTGGATATGCCAGCATGCCAAATTCCGGAACGTCCAGTCCTGACAATTCCACTTCACGCGGCACGCGCATCGAACGCCACGCATTCACCAGCGAGAAAACAACGTACGTCAAACCCAGCGCGTACACTGCCAGCAATGTAGCTCCGCCCAGCTGAAGCCAGAACTGCGAATAATCGCCATGGATCAGTCCGGTCACGCCTTGCCCTGCTTTTCCCAAGTATGCCGCCGCGCCCACGCCATTCCATCCCGCGCCATACGTACCGTCCGCAAAAATTCCCACGGCCACTGCGCCAAACCATCCGCAATAGCCGTGCACGGAAATCGCGCCGCACGGGTCGTCAATTTTCAGCACGCGTTCATTGAAAAGCACGCCCAGGCAAACCACCACGCCCGCAATCACGCCGATAATCACCGACGAGGTGGGCGATACGAACGCGCAGGGAGCCGTAATCGCCACCAGGCCCGCCAGCATTCCGTTACAAGCCATCGTGATGTCCGGCTTGCCAAACATGAAGTACCACAACAGCATCGCTGCCGCCGAGCCGGCCACTGCGGCCAGGTTGGTATTCACCGCGACCACCGAAATGCGCAAATCGGTAGCGCCCAACGTCGAACCAGGATTAAATCCCATCCAGCCAAATAGCAAAATAAACGTGCCGCTCACCACGAAAACGATATTCGAAGCAGGGAACGCGCGTGGCTTTCCGTCTGCTCCATATTTTCCCAGCCGCGGCCCCAAAATAATTGCCAGCGCCATCGCGCAAAATCCCCCAATCGAATGGACCACTGACGACCCCGCAAAATCCACATACCCATGTCCCAAATGCATGCTCGTTCCCAACTGCGAAAGCCATCCGCCGCCCCAAACCCAGCAGCCGGAAATCGGATATAGGATGCCGCCGATAAAGAGTTCGCACAACAGAAACGCCCAGAACGTAATCCGCTCGCATATCGCGCCGACGATGATGTACCCTGCGGTTTCCATGAACACGACTTCGAACAGGGTGAGGCAATTACTGCTCACGTCGTATGCCGGCCCGGTCAGAAAAAATCCCTTGCCTCCCAAAAAACCCCACGAGCCGCTGCCAATCAGAAAATGATTCAACGTCGGCGCCCCCGCCAGATTTCCCGGAGCCGCATTCACCGCCACTGCGCCGAATTGAAACGCATACCCGATCGCGTAATAAGCAAGGAACGCAAACACATACGCCGCAAAATTCAGCATCATCAGATGCCCAGCATTTTTCTTGCGCACCAGCCCGACCGTCAACAGCGCAAATCCCGCCTGCATGAAAAGCACCAGGTAACCGGTCAGCAGCGTCCAGGAAAAATTCGTCGCGATGCGCGTGTGTCCTACGTCGTCCGCCAGCTTTAACGCCAGCGGTTCTCGCGCCGCTTGCGCCTGAAACTCGTCGAAATCTTTCTTCAGCTTGGGATAATCGGGCGCGCTAGGGTCCGTAGGCGCAGGCACTACGAAAGGATTCCCCGCGGCATCGGTTGCCGAAGACCGATCACCCGTTGACGTGCCGGCAGGGTCCGGTTGCGTCTGGTCCGCCAGGGCCACGCTCTTCGGGCCGCACAGGATTTGCGCGATTATGAGTGCGACGATCGCTCTCAGAATCCATCGTGTCGTCCGCCGGGCAAATGCACATTCCATTTTCAAACTCCTATCCCGATTAGGGTAACCGCGCCATCTCCGCATCAATTCCCACCAACAGATCTTCAAATCGCGCCAGGCCCGCGCTCTCCCGTCCGTATGCGAATCACTTCATCCAGCGACGTCACGAAAATTTTCCCGTCGCCGATCACTCCGGTTCGCGCGCCTTCCAGGATCGCGTCCACCACCGGATCCACCAGCTCCTCCACCACCGCGATGCTGACAAAAATCTTCGGCAGAAAGTCCACGGTGTATTCCGAGCCGCGGTAAGTCTCCGTGTGGCCTTTTTGCCGGCCAAACCCGCGCACTTCCGATACGGTCAGGCCGGTCACCCCCAGCGCCGTGACGCGCAGCTTCACTTCGTCCAGCTGGGACGGTCTGATAACGGCATCAATTCGCTTCATTTGTGCCTGCTCCTTTTCGTCTGGAACCGAAAACCCGCCGTATGTAACAAGGTATGGAACCTAGTAGCGCGTTGTCAGTCAAATCAATAACGTTGATGGGATGCATCACTATCACGAGAGGCCCGCCGTGTTCAATACTGTGCTGAAGAAGCGGCAGGCTTTTCACCGGTGAAATCGGCCCGGGGCTTTAGCCGGCAGTTCCGTAACGGTTTAATTGCAGCGAATCGCGTTGGAAAAATAGGTAGAATGCCGTGGACGCGGCGGTGGTTGCAAACTGGGAGTAGCGATTCGCGTGCCGCGCGAGCGATTTTCGCAATCCTAAAATGATTACTCTAGTCTCCATCATCGCTCTCGGCTTTTTCCTCGGCATGCGCCACGCCACGGACCCCGATCACGTGATCGCCGTCAGCACCATCGTCAGTCGTCAACGCAGCATGCGGCACGCCGCCGTGATTGGCGCGTTGTGGGGTGTCGGCCATACCATCACGATTTTTCTGGTCGGCTCCGCCATCATTCTTTTCGGCGTCGTCATTCCGCCGCGCCTGGGCCTCACCATGGAATTAAGCGTGGGCCTGATGCTGATCCTGCTGGGAATTCTGAACCTTTCCGGATTCACGCGCTGGATCACCGAACAGTTCACACCTGCAGCCGGCGCTTCACACGCCCACGTGCACCCCCACGTGCACGGCGACTACATCCACACTCACCCGCACGCGCACGAACCCGAAAAACACGGTCATGCTGACGCGGCAACGCCAGTCGGCTGGATGGATCGCATCTTTGGACAACTCGGTATGTATCAAGCCGTGCGGCCGCTTCTCGTAGGCCTCGTGCACGGCCTGGCGGGCTCCGCTGCTGTCGCCCTGCTTGTACTCACCACCATCCGCGATCCCTATTGGGCGATCGCCTACCTTCTAGTATTTGGCATGGGCACCATCGCCGGCATGATGATCATCACCACCGCGATTGCGCTGCCCTTCAAATATTCGCAGCAGCGATTCGCCCGATTCAACCGTATCCTGCAGGTCGCCTCCGGCGTGCTAAGCCTCGCGTTTGGAATCTTCATCGTCTATAAGATGGGCTACGTCAACGGAATGTTTACCAGCCATCCCAGATGGACGCCGGAATAAACGCTCATCTGCTTGCCGGACAGACGAGCCGAGGCAATCGAATTCAGAGAATCCCTTCGGATAGGATCAAAGCAGAGTAGATCTAATAACGGCCCGCAGCGACGCCCCAAACCTACGCGCTCGCCCCAACCTCGAAGAACCGCAGCAATTCCGCGGCAACCACTTCTGGATTATTCAATGGAATGAAGTGCCCCGAATCAACCGTGATGCATTTCGATTGCGGGATCAATTCGCACGCGCGCTGCGCGAAACCCTCCGGCACCGCCGTATCGCGCGAACCCTGAAAAATCAGCGTCGGCATCAGCAGCTGCGGCAGCATCGCCGGCACCGCCGCCAGCACCTCCGCCGGATTGCCCCAGCGCAACACTGACATCAGCCGCCACGCCCCCCACGGCCCTGAAAACGGCGCGCGAAAATCCCGCACCACGCCGCGAAGTTCAGCCCGCTGCTCTTCCAAAGCGTAGCGCATCGCAATCCGCCAGAAAATCGCGCTCACCAGCGGCGCCAGCAATTCGCCCAGAATCGGAGTTCGCAAAACACGAAACAGATGAAACGGCTTCAGCTCCGGAAACACGGCCGGCGAAAGCAGCGCCAGATGATCCACACGCTCCTGAAACCGAAAAGCATAGTGCACGGCCACAGCCGCTCCTGCGTCATGCCCCACCACGTGCCACTTCGCGATCCCCTGCTCCACGCGCAGCTGCTCGATCCGGTCCGCCAGCGCTTCCAGCTGTTTCGGGCCATAAGAGATTTGCGGCGATCGTCCGAGTCCCGGTAGATCCACAGCGAAGCAAGTAAACTGTCCACGCAGCTTTTCAATAATGCGCGTCCACAGCTGCCCGCTCGTTGGCATCCCATGAATGAATAGCACTGGATAACCTGCTCCGCGAGAAAACAGATACATTCAGTTCTCCCTTAACAGCCAAGCCGCATCAACCAGCCAATTCGGCCGCCCTCGGCATCCGCTTGCAACATTCAGAAAATATCCACGCGCAGGCCCGCCAGAAACCCAGAACCAACCCCAGTAAGTACGTCGTCAGAATTCCTTTCGGCTTCAGCCGCGCGTACACCACGTTCATGCTCCAAGCTGGTGTGGTGTACACCGTTCCGGCAGCGCGCGCGCCAATTCGGTTTCGCACGGCAGGCTCGTACAGAATTTTCTCGATTCCAATGTTGAAAAATTTCGCCATTTGCAGAATCCGGCGGTTGTAAGCAATTCGCGCCCGCCACGGCAGCGTGCCGCGCTTGCGGTATTTCAAAATCAGCGCTGCAGCTTCTGCGGCATGCCGCAGCGCCGCCGTCACTCCGTTCGCGGTGATCGGATCCACCATGGACGCGGCTTCGCCCGCCACAAACCAATTGGGGCCCGCCACGCCGTCGTAAACGCGCGAGCGAAATGCCGTCACATTGCAAGGTCCCAAAGGTCCCGCCTGCATCAGCGCCTCAAAACGCGGAAACGTCAGCAGCTGGTTCCGGAAAATATCCTCGACCGCCAGCCCTCGCTCTCGCCGCGCCTTCATCGCCGCGCCAGTGGTGACGTATCCGACGCTGACGACCTGCGGACTTATCGGAATTTCCCAAACCCAATCGAGATACTCCGCCCGCAACGGCTCCATGTACAAATTAGTTCCTTCCACCAATTCCGAAATCGCAAAGTACGTCCAGATCGCCACCTTCGGCGGACCAAACTGAATCGCGGGAAGATCGAACTCGCGCGGCAGCAGGGAACTCGCGAACCCCGATGCGTCAATGAACCAAGGCGAAGAAAACCGCGCGCCCTCAGCGGTGTGCACGGCAACGACTCTCTCACTATCTCGCTCCACCTTCACCACCGTGTTGCGCAACATTGTCACGCCGCTCGCAAGCGTCCTCTTCAACAGCTCTTCGTCCAGACGCAGCCGGTCCACGTGCATCGTGCGCAGCTCCACATGGAATGGGGCCTTCGCCAGCCATGCCCCCGGCACATAATGTTCGGACGCGCCGTCGCGCAATTTCACAGTCACGTGCCGTTTCCATGTTGCCAATCCGCCCTTCACCAAATCTTCCATCGGCAGCCCAAGCGCGTTCAGCAAATCCGGCGCCGACCAGTCCAGGGACTCGCCTACCGCCTGGCGCGTGGCCTCTTCCGGCTCGATGCACACCACGCGCAGTCCCGCGGCCGACAGCTGCATCGCCGCCGCCTTTCCACACAAACCTGCGCCGAGGATCGTCACGTCGTAAGCAGCAGAAGGGGAAGACACTGCGGGAAACTATCACTACGGCTGCGGGCGCACCAATAGTACAAAACAACTAGATGAGCGCTGGAAGGTAACACTTACTCGCAGGCACGATCGGAGCGGAGCAAACAGGTACCTAGCTGTACAGATGGCTTTTCGGGCCTACGACCCCGGCTTCGTAAACACGATGGCGTGGGAGGAAATAATGCCGGAGCCCTCTTTCACCGTGATGAACTGATTTGCGCCAATTTTGGTCAGCGAATCCTTCTGCCCGCTAGGCCACAAAATCTCAATGCTGACGGTCCGGCTCGCCTCCGGCTTTCCCAAACCGAATGTCAACGGCAGCTCGCTCTGCGATGCGTAACTCGACCCGGTCTTCACCACGCGAAACAGCCGCGCGCCCGAACTTGTCGTCAGCGTGACCTTCGCGCCAATTCCATCGCGATTCGAACGCGTGCCAACCAGTTTCACGCGCAACATGTCATTCTGATTGCCGTTGTCATTGCGCAGCAGCCGCGCCGGTCCATTGTTCGCTGTGATTACCAAATCCAGATCGCCGTCGTTGTCGTAATCCAGATACGCGGCGCCACGACCCACGACGGGCTGTTGCATCGCGGGTCCCACTTTTGCCGAAGCGTCTTCAAATTTCCGATTGCCGCTATTGTGAAAAAGAATTGCCGGCTGCGCATACTTCAGCGTCGGCTGCACCACGCTGATGTCGTCGGAAACATGCCCATTCGCGGCAAAAATATCCAAACGCCCATCCAGATCATAATCGAAAAAGAAGCAGCCAAAAGTAAGCGCCTGCAAAGTCATCTGGCGAATCCCAGACGATATTTCTTCATCCACGAACAAGCCGGAGCCATCATTGCGATATAGCGACATGCTCTCGTTCGTGAAATTTCCGATCAGCAGGCTCTGCCAGCCCGAACCGTCGTAATCGCCCGCATCCACGCCCATTCCCGCGCGCACTCTGCCGGATTCGCTGAACGCTACGCCCACCTGCACTCCGACGTCCGTGAAAGTGCCATTGTGATTATTGTGGTACAGCTTGTTCGGCTCGGTATCGTTCGTGACGAACAAATCCATCCACCCGTCGTTGTCGTAATCCAGCATCGCCACGCCGAGCGATTTACTCGTAGGGTCGTGCAGCCCAGCCCGCTTGGTAACGTTTTCAAACGTGCCATCGCCCTTGTTATGAAAAAGAGTCGAGCTTTCGCCCTTATATGTCTGCGGCGTGCAATACGACTTATTTTTATTATCCAGCGTGCAATATTGATCCTTCGCGATCGACCAATCAATGTAGTGCGTGACGAATAGATCCAGCTTGCCGTCGTTATCGTAATCGAACCACACCGCGCTGGTGGAAAACCCCGGATCGGCGACGCCTGCCTTCACCGTCACGTCAGCGAATTTCCCGTTGCCGAGATTGTGGAACAGATGGTTCGAGCCGACCGTCGTGATATAAATGTCTTCGAAGCCGTCGTTGTCATAGTCCGCCACCGCGCAACCCAGACCGTAGGATTCAATTGCGAGCCCAGCTTCGCGCGTAACATCCGTAAACGTGCCGTCTTTATTGTTGTGGTACAGCGCCGGGTAGGATTTCGTGGCGCCCTTATGCCCCGGCCAGTCCATCGAATTGACGAACAGTACGTCTTGCCATCCGTCGTTGTCGTAATCCAGAACGCACACACCGCTCCCCATGGTCTCCGGCAGATACTTTTTGCCGAATGCGCCGGTGTTGTGCTTAAAGTGAATCCCGGCCTGCTTGGTCACGTCGCGAAATTCGATCGGGCCGGAGGGGCGCGTAGGCGAGGGCAGTGCTGCGCCAATGGAACGCCCGGGAATAAAACTCATCGACAACGTTGCCACGGCCAACAGCGCACAACTGGTCTTGCGGCGAGCTTGCGTCAATGCCTATTTTCCTTTCGCGAGACAAATCGTGATTTTCTGCAGCCCGAACCAGCGCGCGCGGCGCGCGTTGCTCCAGTGATGCGATTTCCGGTTAGGCCCGCGAAGCGCTGGCGCTCGCGCCCATGCCGCCTGCCGGCGCGCGTCGCGAATCCAGCCAAATTTCCACGAGCATCGCCGCTGGCCCCACCAGGAACAGCGCATAAAATGGCGCGTACACCACCTGGTTCAGCCGCAGCAAAAATTCAGCGAATGCCACCAGAAATACCACGATGCACTGGCCTTTCTTTGAACGCACCGTAGTCTTCGGATCCGTAATCATGAAAAAAATAAAAAGCTGGTACATCGGCCCAGTCAGCGGCGCAATTTCCGACTGCCACGGACTGCCCGTGATGTAACTCCGCAAAAACGCAAAAGCGATGAACGATACCACGTAGATCCCGGTGATGTGGAACCGCCGTAATCGCCAGATGATCACCGACCCCAGTGCCCATATCACCATCATCGGTAAGAGATAATTGCCCCATTGAATGCTCAGCGTCGCCACCGTTTCCGGCGCCAGGAACAGCATCGCCGAAATTCCAAAATTCGATGGGTTCCAGATGTGCCGCCCCTTTACGCGCAACACATATTTCGAAGTAATCGAAATTACGCTGCACAAAACGTACGGCCAGAAAGCCGGCGAGCGCACCAGAATCCCCACGCTGATGCCCGTGATATAAGCGCTGGCTACATTTGGCCACTTGCCGAAAAAAATGCGCCCCAGCACCAAGTCCGCCGCGATGCTGGCCACAATCGCCAGCGCCGTCTTCTGGTAGCTTTCCAGCACGCCAAACGAAAAATGCGCCGTGACCAGAATGCACGTGATAAAAATAGGCGCGATGTAGCGGTTATCCAGGCTCAGCCAGGATTTCCGCGCAGGTGCACCCGCTGCAGAGCGCGCCGGCGACGCGGCAGGCGCGGTGTTCTGCATGCTCACGCCGGCTCCTTAATCTTCAGAATTTGATTCGGGGCCGGCTGATCGATCGTTTGAATTTTGCCGGAGGGCCAGCGAATCACGGCCTTCTCCACATGTGGATCTTTCCCCAAACCAAAATGTAGCCGGCGGTCATTCTGCGCCGCAAATCCGCTGCCCCCGGAAACTTCCTGCCTCTGCTGCTGGCCATTCCAGTACAGAGTCACCTGCGCGCCGATCGCGCTGCGATTGCTAGCCGCGCCTTCGAGGGAAAATTCGATCCACGCGTTCTCCGGCGTCACCATATTCTTGTAAATCAGCAGCGGCCCCTTCTGATTCGCCACCACCGCATCCAAAACTCCGCGATTCCAGAGATCGACCAGAGCCACGGCGCGCCCATCGTACGTATCTGTCACTCCAACTGCCTGCGCCACATTGATGAATTTCCCCGCGCCGTCGTTCAACCACACGCGCTTCTGCTGATATCCCGACAAACTGCGCCCCTCCATTGCCGGCCAATTCTTCGCGTCAATTATAATGATGCTGTTCCCCCCGGCAATTTTCGAAAAGTCGTACCAGTAGCTGCGCTCGCGGTCGAGCGATACATATCCGTTGGTAAGATATAGGTCCAGCGTCCCGTCGTTATTCAAATCGCCGAATTGTGCGCCAAAGCTCCAGCCGCCGAGCTCGACGCCCAGATCGCGCGCCAAATTCTCAAACTGCAGTCCGTTGCCCGACGTTCCTTCCTTCGGCATCCACAAATTATTTCCCTGTATCAGGATGCCATCTTCTGAAATGTTCGATACGTACACCGCATAACGGCCGTCGTTGAGAATATCGCCGAATGCCGCGTTCATTCCGCTCTTTGGGGAAAAACCCACGCCCGTTTGCGCGCTCACGTCATGAAATTTCTTCCCATCATTGAAATAAAGTTCAGACACGCCGTAATCGTTCGCGATGAATAAATCCGGATGCCCCGTGCCGCGCAAATCCGCCGCCGCGGACGCCAAAGCCCACCGCCGGCTGCTAATTCCCACCTGCGCGCTAACTTCCTCGAATTTCCCGTTGCCAAGATTGTGGAATAGATACTTTCGGCCGCCATTCTTCGCATACTCAAAACTGTCCGGCATGATCTGCGTTGTCTTCAGGTGCCACAGGTCTAC
This sequence comes from uncultured Acidobacteriota bacterium, assembly GCA_963779465.1. GTDB lineage: Bacteria > Acidobacteriota > Terriglobia > Acidiferrales > UBA7541 > Palsa-295. Next base: position 177,869 of record CAVZYH010000001.1, read on the forward strand.
GTCTTCCGAATAATATCCGCCGATAAAAAAATCCAGCTGCCCGTCGCCGTCGTAGTCGAACCATAGCGCCGTGTTGGCGTTCACCCACGGCGGCAGCCCCGCTTGCTCCGTCACCCGCGTGAAACCGTGTCCGCCATCGTTGTGAAATAACTCGGGCCGTCCCCACTTGATCAGCAGCAGATCTTCATAACCGTCGTTGTCGTAATCGCCCCACACCGCGCCCATCGAAACGCCGGTTCCGGGCTGATTAACGTCCGCAATTCCCATTTCTTCCGCCACATCTTTGAAAGTGCCGTCGTGCAGATTGCGATACAGCGCGTTCTTGCTGCCTTCGCCGCTGTTCGTCACATAAATGTCCGGCCAGCCGTCGCGATCGAAATCCACAATCGAAACGGACGCGCCCATCGAAGCCACCTGCGGCATGATCGGCGCCAATTGAGGATCGAGCGTCGGCGCCTCGTGAACGAAATTAACTCCGGCAGCATGAGAGACTTCCTGGAAATAAAATCCGTGGCGAGCCAGCGCCGCGTGCGCATCCAGCTTCGTGCCGCCGCCACTCCCCCGCCGCGCTGCTTCCCACTTGATCACCGGAGGCGCAGCCAACATTCCCACGAACAAAATGCTCACGATGATCCGCGCCGTGCGACGTTGTTTCACCGGGGAGGAGCGCTCCGCAACGCGTTCTGGAAAACTTCCGGCGTCATATAACGTGTGTGGTAGTTCTGCCAGTCTTCAGGATGCTGGCGATACGGCAATTCATCTTCGAGACTGCCGGGCCGCGTAATGTACTGCTGCTTTGCGTGGTAGGGAAGTGGCAGCACCGTTTTCGAGAAGGTGGAATTGAAGTCTCCGTCCTTGATCCAGCCGTCGCCAATCACCACATAATCGCGCACCCATCCGGCGGGCGGCGCAGGCTGCTCGGGAAAACGCAAGGACATCTCATCGCCCGAATTCACGATCACATAACGATCATCAATCTGCGTCAGCAGCTCGCGCACATCACCGTAGCGCGTGTAATAGCCGATCAAGTCACGCCACTTCTGCTTGGTGCTCACCACGTTATTGTAATCCGGCACTTCCGGCGCTCCGGAATCTGGCCGGCTGATGCTGGAGTAGCCTCGATAATGCAGATCCGCGTAATTAGGTTCCAGCCGGGTCGTTTTCAAAGGAGCATCCGGCATTCCCTGCGCCCATTCGATACAATCCCAATAAATTTCCAAATTCGTTCGAATACGCACGCGCCGCGGAGTGCCCGGACGAAAAACATCCGTAAGATTGAACAGCACAGTTTTCTTCCGCCCCGCCGGAAAACCCAGATTCGATTGCGCCGTCACCCAGCCGCCGTGCCCGTCGGGAACTTCTATGCTCATCCCCTGCGCGCGCCAGCGATGCCCTTGCGTGATCGCGACGTTCAACGACGATTCCGTATCGTGAATCGAGCCTTGCCCGATCAAATACAGCGGCCCGCTCTTCGGCACATCCTCGCCCAGATCCACTTCCACGTAATGATCGCGCGTGATGCCTTGATATTGTCCGCGCCCAAAATCATCCAGCGCTTTTCCGTCGAGCGTATCAACAAGCGCGGTGACGTCTCTGCCAGTGTCATCAGTCGCGTGCGCTATCTTGTGCGGTGTCGCGACGGTTGTCACCCCGAGCTTCGGCGGCGGAATCGAAAACCGCTCATCCACGTAGATTTCCGTCCCCACCGGATGATCCACGGTCATGAGCGCCAGATAATCGTAGTAATAAACCTCCCAAAGTTCCGCCGTAACGCGCAGGTCGTAATATCCATCGTGCGGCACCAGCTGGTCGCGCCGGATCTTGTACCATTCTCCCGTCGTCTCCACGCGCGCCGTGCCGATCGTATTGATTCGCAGCCCAATCGCTGAGCCCCACGGCACCGCGTCTTTTATGAACTCCATGCCCTTACCGTTGTAGGCGAAAAGGAACGGGCAAGAAGCCTTCAGCCGCTGTTCCGTCACCACTTCCGTATCCGCCGCGACGCCAAACTCCGCGCGCACCGTCCCGTTCGGCCACACGACGCGGACCACATCCGTGCTGGTCTGATTTCCCAAACCAAAATGTACTTGTGGCCCGCTGATCGGCTGTTTCTGCACCAGCAGGCCCGAACGAATTTCAATTTCGCCGCCCACGCCAAACGGATTGATGCGCTGGTCGCCCACCGCCTGCTTCGCGTGCGGCCGCACCACCTGCCAATGATAATTTTTCGAACCGTGATTCACGGCCTGCAACGGCTGGCCGTCGGCGGTCAGACCCAGCAGATCGAGCCGTCCATCCCCGCCAAGATCCGCCGCGTCAGAAATCAGCGCCGGTGCCGCGGCCTGTCCAAACGGATGCTCCAGCAAGGCAAATTTGCCCTTTTCGTCGGCAAGCCAGATCAACGCTCCGGGGATATCGTGGCTCGCATCCAAGGACGCCCCAGTCAGAAACAGATCCAGCGCGCCGTTGTTATCAAGATCGGCAACGCCCAAGCGCACTTCGCTGTTGAGATAATTGGGAACGCCAGCTCCAGTCGGAACGCGTGCGATCGCGGCGACGTCCAGCTTTTGACCTTCGTGCTGGTCAGAAACCCGCACAATCGCGCCGTCAGCCTGCACCGCGAGCAGATCGAGCACTCCATCATTATCAACATCCGCGACGTTGAGTGCTTTCACCGTCGGAAAATTGTCTGGTAACGCAAGCTCGCGAAACTGCGCTTGCCGCTCGTTGTGAAAAACATGTAAGTGCCCCGCGCCATCCACCAAAGCAGCATCAGGATTGCCGTCGCCATCAAAATCCGCCCATGCGAACGCGCGCAGCCCGCTGACGCCCGCAAACGGATGAATCGCTGTAAACGTGCCGTCGCCATTATTTCGCAGGACCAGCGGCAGCCCATCCTTCGCGCCCAGCACGATATCCAGATCGCCGTCCGCTTCGATGTCCACAGCCCACGCGCCCGTGTAGGCAGCGCTCGTAAGAACCTTTGGCAACTTCGCTTGCGCCGTCACGTCCGTAAATTGCTTCGGATTGTCCTGACGCATCAGTCGCACGCCGCCCGCGCCTGCCAGCACCAGGTCGTTGTTAAAATCGTAATTGAAATCGATCGGCAAGATGCCTTCGGGAAATGGCGCCACACCAGCTGCCCCACCGGGAAAGGGAACTGTTGCTCCGGTTGAAAGACGGACCTCGCGGCCGTTGGCCTCCGCGACCACCGGGGCTCCCGCGCTGCCCAGAGGCACCGCGCCGATCCACGACCAACGCTTCGCCGCCGGATTCGCGCCCGGACCAGCAACGGGCTGCGCTGTAAACGTCAGCGCCAGGTCTGCTGGAGCCGGAACGAACACAGGCGGCTCCAGTCGCAAGAAATGAGTGAAAGGCTCTGCCTCTTCGCCTGGCGCCGCCTGCAGCACGGCCAAGCTTTCTCGGAACTCCGCAACGCGCATCAACGTGTTGCGCAAAAAAGTCGTTCGCGTAGCAGCCGCGTGCATATCGCCGCCGGCCACGGCGGCCTGCAACGCCGCCACTTGCTGCTGCACTTCCGGAGGCCACTGCGAAGCTCGCGCGCTAATATGCTCGAGCGCGGATTTCAGAGTCGCAGCGTCGCCGCGCTTCGCAGCCGCCCGCGCCAGCTCCAGCCAAGCCGCCAGGTTATCCGGCTGAGCCTTCAGAATGTTCTGGATTAGCGATTCAAATTCCGCGTCGCTCCCCGGGCCGCCCTCGCGCTCCACTTCCAGCGCCAGTTGGTACGCCGCTCGATAATTCTGCGGATTGATCGCAACCGCCCTGCGCCAATCAGCAATCGCTTCTTTGGAATTGCCGCGCGTGCTCTGCAGAATTCCCAGCAAATAATAAATTTGATCGTTCTTCGACGCGAGATCGCGCGCCCGTTCGTACCTCTGCCCGGCCACGTCAAAATTTCGTTGACGAAAGGCCAGCACGCCCCAATTCGCCCACCCCGCCGGTTCGCCCGGCGCGAGCTGCGTCATTTGCGCGAGCTTGCTTTCGGCCGTTACGTCGTCGCCCACCTGCAGCGCCGCCAGTCCCGTGTAGAAAGCGGAAACCGCCTCGGCATATTCCTTCGATGATTTGTCAGGTAATTTGCCGCCGGCTCCGCATCCCGCGAAGCCCACACCGATCGCGCAAAGACAAAGCGCGACGGCCGCCCGACAACCAAGCGACGAATCCCCGCGCGCGACACCGACGTGCAGACCACCCGCGCGAACGATAAGCCGGCGCCGCACACGATCCCGCCCACAAAACGTCGAGCGTCCAAATTGTAAGATCGCCTGAATCATCAACTCGACACCCTCGGCAGCTGGCTCTTCTGGTACTTTCGCTTGCGCATCATCACATGAAACCACAGGAATCCCACACCCAGAAAAGGCAGCGAAAACAGCAGTAAATCCCATCGCCCATATCCCGGCGGAGTCACTTCCACATCCGCCGACGTCTCGCCGTCACCCGCCGAACTCTTCACAATCATCCGCACATGCCACAGCTCTTGCTGATCAAATTGCGCTTCGGTTCTGTATTCTATTTGCCCGGCCAGATGTTCCAGTTGCGTCGGGTAAATCACTTCCGCTAAGCGTCCCGTCACGGGCCGTACGCCAATTTCAATTCTCAAATCCGGCGGAACCGCTTCCCCAGGCGGCGGATCCACGATCACGTAGAACAATCCGGTGCCCACGTCCGGATGAGTCCACAGCGAAACGATTACCGGCCCCACCCGCTTATCGGAAATAATAGGAAATGGCGGCCCATTGTGTGCGCCCAGTGGGGAACTGGCGACCAACAGGACTACGAACAGCGCCAAGCACTTGCGCCAGCCTGATCCGCGCGCATTGTGATAAATAATCATCGCTCGTGCGTGCAATTTTGAAAATCCGCAAGCTGATCTATCCAGCCAAGAACGTCCCGCGCATATCCATCGGCTGAAACATCATCCACATCGCTGCGACCCATAACACCGCCGCTACCGCTGCCCACGGCGCAAACGCCCGCAGCGGACGTTCGGCGCAATCGCCTTCAGCCAGTTGGTGTATCACCAGCAGCGACCCCGCCAGGCCCAGCACTAAGAATCCAATCTCCAGCGGCTGCACGAATCGCATCGGAATTCCCAGCCAGTCCCATCGCGGCGAACCAAACCCAGTCCAGCCCAATCTCGCCGCAGCGCTCTGCGTTATGGGCACCACCGTGTACAGTCCCGTCATAAAATGAAAACTGTAATGCGCCAGCCACATCCCAAATCCCAACGGCACCAATCCGTACGTGTAACGCACCGCCAGCGGTACCAGCGCGCGCCGGCTGCCTCCCCAAATCTGCGTCAACCAAGCAGCCATTCCCAGCAACGCCGCCGGTTCGACCACAAGGAAAAAAGCGAATAGCACACCCAACACTGGCGCCTTACTGTTCAGATGCAAAATCCCGGCGAGCCAGCTCTCCAACGCATAAACCGGGCTGACCATCCCAAACGCGTTCAGGAGTGCGCCAAAACTGAACACAATCGCCAGCGCTGCCAAATCGGTGCGCTGCGAAAATCGTCCAATTCCCGAACGCCGCGGATCTACCATCAATTCGCTCGCAGGCAAGCGGCTCAATATTCCAATATTGTCATGAGGACAGGCGTGCACGCAGTCCAGGCAGAAAGTGCAATCCATGTTTCCCACTTTCAACGGCTGGAATAACGCCAATTCACATCCGCGTTGTACCACCATCAAGTCAGGCCGCGGCGCGCGCCTGCCTCGGATGCAATCTTTCGTCCCGCACGAATCGCATACCTCCGGATCGCGGACCTTCACTTCCAGCGGGGAAATCGTGGACGCCAAGAAATTAAATTGCCCGATCGGACAAACAAATTTGCAAAACGATGCATGCTTGAACAAACCATCCACCACCAGCACCGCCAAGAAATATCCCACGATCAGCCAGGCCGTCCACCAAGGCGAAGACCACAGGCTGAACTCCTCGTAGCAAAATAAAATCAGCGCAAAAAGTCCCACCGACAGCCACTTGTTGCGCAGCTTCTGCGGCCAGTTCCATCGCGGATGAAAAAATCGCCGCGCCACATTGCGCAGCAGCATGAAAGGACAAGCCAAACAAAAGAAATTACCAGCGCACAGCAGCACCAGCACCAGCGCCCCGCGAAAATGCACCCAACTCAAAGTCGTCGCCAGGTTTTTTGGCGCGAGCGAAGGTCCCAGCAATCCGTCCAGGATCATCGCAACGCTAACAATCAGCAGCGGAATTTGTAACACTGTGCGCAGGTGGCGCCAGCGAAACAATCGGCGCAACCCCGGCACTAACATCAAATCAAAAGGAGGGGGCTCGGCAGCAACGGACGGATTGTGCGTGGGGATTGACATCGTAACCTAGTTCGCGGTGACGCCTGGCACGCTCACCTCGCGCTCCAGGTTACGCCCGTCGGGCAGCGTAACATGAATCAGCGCCACCCAATCCCCGGGCATCGCAAACTCCAGCGAGCCCTGATATTGCCCCGGCGCAACTTCCCGAGCTTCGCCAAACACCGGCGCCATGCCAGGATGCGACATGTCCGCCTCAAGCTTCACGCGCGCTCCCACGGCCGGCGCACCCGCGGCATCGCGCAACTTCACGGAAAACACAACAGGGCCAACCCGGACGGGCTGAGGACTAATTCCGCACTCGATCGCGATAGCGGCCTGCGGCTCAACCGCCTTGCGGCATCCAGACACAAACAGAATGGCAGCGCATACGAACGCGGGAAGGGCCCGATGCCGCAGTGCCCTCCGGATTCCCGTCCCGGTCAAGGTTCGAACGCGCTGCCTCGGTTGAACTCCCGTGCAAGTTCTCGACTCCAAGCAGAACTCCGGAATCACGCCGCCTGAGCTTCGGGCTTTTTCGAACTCTTGTTCCAGGCGCACGTGCAGGTATCGTGGTTCACCTCACCCTCCGGCGGGAACATGTGGTAGTACATTCCAATCACCATTGGAATAAACACGATGGAGTTGTAGAAAAGATGCAACTCCACGCGCGGGAAAAAAAATTGCAGCACGCTCATAGGCACCGGTCGGCCGCCCAGATTGTGGTGTAATGTCGCCTGCGTAATCAGCAGCAAATGCTCAATGTGATGCCAGAATTGAATCACCAGTGCGATCAACCACCACGTGCGCGCTCTTCCACTGAATCCCTTCAGCAGCACCCAGAGCCCGATTAGCATGACCAGCGCATACCCGTAGTGCAGCGCTTCCGACTTGATCAGCCAGGGATACCACAGGCCCAGGATGCCGTTCGCCAGCGGCCGAGGCCATCCCATCACCCAAATTTGGTAAGCCTGCACTAGATGCTCTCCCCAATGCGCCAGCACAATAAACATAAATACCTGCAAGGCGCGTTCGTGCCACACCGAGTTTAGCTTGTCGTAGAAGCTGGCGCCTGCGGCCGGCGCAAAATGAGCACTCTCAATGCTTGGACTGGAAACCGCCATTTCCAACGCCTCCCAAGAACCGATGTCACCTACGCGTCCTAGAACAAACACCTGTGCGGCACACTCGCACACCCGTCAACCGCGTTCAATAATGGAATTATACTAGGCGGCGAGCGATGCTGCCTAGGATCGGACCCATTCCCGTGTCGGGAAGCAGCCCCAAACCGCCTTCCCGCCGCACTAACACTTAGGCTGCTCGCAGTATCCGACTGAAAATAAGCAACATGCTCGGGTGCAGACCGTATCGATTGCAGGGGAGTGCGTGAGACATGAAGCGAGGAAGCTTGAACGGCGGGTAAGCCTGACCATGGCCATACCACCAACCACCGAGCTCAGTCATCTGCGCCGGCAACGGCAGCGGGAACAACGTCCGCTGCGCCCTCTAACTCCTGGCGTAATTCCGCCAGCGTAGTGAAAGCACGCGACCCCTCGGCCAGTCCCAGCCGGCGGTTGACCTTCAACGGATCGGCCGAAAAATTCCACAATCCCACGACGACCCGCAGTTTTGAATCCTGCGCCTGCAATTTGGCGTACAGCGAGCGTGCATGCGGTATTGCAAACGGCGGCAGCGCCGAGATGCAAACCACGTCCGGTCTCTCCTCTTTCACTTGCGCGAGCATTTCAGCGGCGGTCCCGAGCGGAACGCACTGCGCCTGATGCCCGGCCGTTTCCAGAACCTGTGCCAGCATGATCGCCACGATTTCGTCCGCTTCGTCTCGCGCGGGCAAGCACAGAATCTTGCGCGAATCTCGATCGTGCAACGCCTCGTTGCTCGATAACTCTCCGTCCTCTCGTCCGCCTCCGGCCGCAGCAGCGTGCTCGCCGCCCGGCTCCCATAACTCGTCAATCAACTCCCGCGTGCTCTGGCAAATGAATTTCTGGCTCGCATCCTCCAGCCGGTTTTCATGGCGGTCCTGCTCCGCCAGGCTCAGCGCTGGGATCAACACGGAATCGTAGAGCTCCTCGAGCGTCTTGCCCTCCAAATATCCTTCCAGCACCTGCCGCGCCTCTTCGTGATCCATTGCGAGCAGGCGCTGGTAGAAACGAGAATCGGGCGTCAATGGCGGCTCGTCACCCAATAAAATCTGCAGAAACCTCAACCGCGGAACGTGCCGCCCCACCACCAGCAGGCAAACCGTCAAAGGCGTGGACAGCACCAGCCCAATAGGGCCCCATATTGCCGTCCAGAAAATCGCCGCCACTAGAATCGCCAGCGAGGATATCCCCGTATGAATTCCGTACAACAGCGGTTCCACCAGATTCGAAACGATCAATTCCGTAAACACGAAAAGCCCGAGCACGATCAGCGGCCGCGTCCAGCCGTCGAAAACCGCCAGCGAAAGCAGCAGCGGCATGATTCCGCCCAGCGGCGGTCCGATATAAGGCAGGAAGCGCAGCGTGCCAACGATCACGCCCCACAGCAAAGCCCCCGGCAATCCGATGAAGTGCAGGCACGTGCCGATGAAAATTCCATAACAGGTGTTCACCACGAACTGCAGCAGCAAATATCTACTGACGCGCGCGCTGGCATCATCCAGCGTCTGAGTCACGAGCTGCAGGTTCCCGTCGCCGGCCAGCGAAATCAGCCGGTTCCGCAAGTCCTCCCGGCGAATCAGCATAAATATCGTAAACACCAGCACGATCAGCACGCTGGCCAGCAGCCCCAGCACATTCTGCATGGATTCCAGCGGCAACGCCGGTGGTTTCACAATCTCGACGGGAATCGGCTTCGCTTCCGGCGTAGGTCGCATCAGCGTGGGATGCGTGAGCGTTGAATCGCCAGAGCGCTGCGCCGTCGGCGCGGTAGCCAGATCTTTGCTGATCTCCGTCATCGTCTGCGACGCGTTATCCAGCGCGTGATGGCTGGACCAATGCAACGACGTCAGCTTCGTTCTGATGTTGGCTTTGTAGTCCGGGAGTTGATCCACGACCTGGCTGAACTGCTTCGTCACCGTCCAGCCCACCGCGCCGCAAGCGCCCAGGGCTAGCAACACCACCAGAAGCGCCGACGGAATCCGCCCGAAACGCGCGCGCTCCAGGATTTTCACCAGCGGAGTAAGTATGAAAGTAAAGAGAAGAGCCAGCGCGAAGGGAATCAGCACAATCCGCGCAAAATACAGCGTAACGATCACCACCACCGCCACAACCACGGCGAGCAGATGAAACAAATCCTTCGACGCGTTGGGCCGCGGCACCATGGGTTGACTTGTTTCCGGTAGTCTCACGCTTGTGTGCGCACTCATCCCTTCAAGAACTTCATGTACCAGCCGAGCTTATCTCCATCTTCGGAAACCCGCCCGAATCATTCACTGTAGATTTGGCTATTTTTACCAGTACGATGATAGAGGAGACCAAGGCGCGTAGCTGTTCACATTGATACAGTTTCCCTTGGTTCACACTGTCGGCGGCCTGAATCGTGACTACGCGCTATATCATTCCGACATCAATGATTACGATTGGAGGCGGGGCAGTGCCGGCTCAGGTTTCAGGGATTGGCTTCAAATTGAATGGAGCGTCGTGAAAAAAACTGCGCTCTTCACTCGATTCGACCCATGGAAGTTTCTTCTACTTCTCGCGTGTGCGCTTGGCTGCCCGGCGGCTTTTGCTCAGGGCGGCCCGCCCTATTATACGAACGATCCCGGCACGCCGGGAAATCACAATTGGGAAATCAATTTGGGCTACATGCCTTTTTTGTACACCAACCATTCGGTCAGCCACGTGCCCGACGTTGATATCAATTACGGGCTCGGCGATCGCGTTCAACTAACCTTCGAAAATGCCTGGCTGCGCGTAGTCAATCCTTCCAGCGCTCCGAAATACGGCCTCGGCCAGGACCAACTCGGCCTCAAGTGGCGATTTTACGACGACGAAAAATCTGGCTTCGCCGTCTCCATTTTTCCCCAGCTCTCGCTTAACAATCCAAATAATTCCGTTGCTCGCGGAATCACTCCGCGAAGTGCCAGCCTGATTCTCCCCATGGAATTTTCAAAAAAGTTAGGCCCCATCAATCTGAACTGGGAAGTCGGCTACAACTACGTCCATACCGGAGCCAGTGGATGGTTAGCCGGTGTGGTTGTGGGGCACTCCCTCACCGAGAATCTCGAAATAGACGCCGAATTCTACGCCCTCGGAACTTTCAATCCGTCGAGCGGACAGCAAACCATCGAAGGCGGCCTGCGCTACAAGCTTCACCCTCCCTTCATTCTAATTCTGATGGCCGGCCGTAGCGTTCAACCCTCCAGCAATCAGCAGCCTTTCTTCGTAGGCTACTTCGGCATGCAGTTCCTGCTCCCACCCAAGCCCTTCGCAAAGGACTGAAGAAGGGCATTTGAAAAGCACACGATAATCGTGTACACTATTGCAGTATGAAAAATATCACCCTAAGTGCCGACGAACAACTTATTGAGCAAGCGCGTCTCCTCGCCAAATCGCAGCACAAGACCCTCAATGCCTTATTCCGCGAATGGCTGGAACAATTTACGGCACAGAGCGGCGGCATACAGGAATTCGACGCTCTGATGAAGCGACTAAAACACGTTCAGGCGGGGCGGCGCTTCAGTCGGGACGAGATGAATGAGCGCTAGGTTCTTTCTCGATACCAACATCTTCGTATATTCGTTTGACGCAAGTTCGCCGAAGAAGGCTGAGCAGGCCCGCAAGCTGATCAGAAATGCGATCGAGACGGGCGGCGGAATTATCAGCTATCAAGTGGTGCAAGAGTTCTTTAACGTTGCACTACGCCGCTTTTCAAAGCCTATGAGCAGCCTCGACGCAGAGCAATATTTGTCGACCACGTTTCGTCCACTTCTTTCAGTGCATTCTTCCCCAGCTTTGTATGGAGAAGCGCTACGTATTGGAGCAAGGTTTCAGTTGCCCTGGTACGATTCATTGATTGTCGCTTCCGCGATCGAGGGCCAGTGTGAAGTTCTGTACAGTGAGGACTTTCAGGATGGCCAGCAGGTCGGAAGCGTCAAGCTATCCAACCCCTTCGCCTGAGAGTAGGAATCGCCAATCACGAATCGCCACGATAGAAGGCTTGCCGGCTGGCGGAAACCTAATTTGCAGCACTGAAAGCCACCCTGAGGGGGCCATCACTTGGAATAGTGGCTATCACGTTGCCAGTAGTGGTATCCACAATGTAGATGCTATCGAGGATGCCACAAGTGATACAAGCGCGAGTGCCCTCGGGAACAAAGGCCACGTCATCTAGCGCGTCCCCCAAGAAACTGCGATCGTGGGCATCAGCGCGTTCCGCGTGACGATTGCTACCGTTGCGCAGGCGTTGCGGGAGGCACCGGGCGAAGGCCGATGCCAATCTGCATCGCGGTGTTCTCGGGGAAGACAACGTCGCGACCGCGCGCGATGAAGTGGATGTACACGGAGCGGCTTGCTCCCAGTGCGCCCATGGCGATGCCCAGGGGATTCGAACGCGCCGCAATTCCCACCGCGATTCCCACGAGCTTGAAACCATTGGCTCCGCCCGCCGACTTATTAATAACGTCTGCGTCGCCATCCCCAGCAGCCGAGACCGCCGCCAATCCAAGGGCAATTCCCGTTTGCAGATAGCGCGACTTGGGGGAAATGGTTCGTGCACCACCTTCCGAATCGAGCTTGAGATGATCGGTTTTTCCGGCCTGAACTCCCGTAAGGACAGTGCTGACCTTTTCATCGAGCCCGTTCGGCAGCACGAGGTCGTGAAATACGAATCGGAGCTGGCCGTTGCGGCTCATGTGGCGTGCCGGCTCGACCTGGACGACGGAACCTTTCAGGATTGCTCCCTGCGGCAAAATCAAGCGGTCACCGTCGAAGAGAGGGCGCGTGAGCATGGCTTCAACGTGGTCATCGATGTGCGAGGTAGCAGAGTCCAGTGGTGTCATTAAGCGCGCCCGGACGAAACTGCCGTCCGGAGGCAAAGAGGTGAGTGATGCCGCGAGCTGCGGGGTGAGTGGCTCACTGCCGAAATCGAGCGGCTGTTGGAGTTCGGCCAAGTAGACTGTGCCCGCGTCAAGGTACTGCGGGTGGACTGGAAGCTGAGCGATCGCGTACCGCTCGATTTTGCGCACTTTCCCCGGCGCTTTAACTTGTTGCATTGCCGAGTCCCATTCACGCTTGGCTTCCGCCTTTGCCTCCTTAGCTTTTTCAACGGCAGCGTCCTTCGTACCTTTCTGCTGGTCTGCGTCAGCGGCGGTGATGAATTGAATTACCTGTCCGGAGCCCGGACTCACCGTGGTGTGAATTGGGAGATGCTTCCCATCCGGAAGAACGAATTCGGTGAATTCGACGTCGATCTTGTGGGCGGGTGTGAATTCGGCGTCCAGGGCGCTGAGAGCTCGTTGGCCGTTAGAGATGCCTTCGATCTTGGTGATCTCGCCCGCGACGGTTGTGCCCACTGGCAAGACAAGCTTGTCGAACGCGTACACCGGTTCGACGACATGGCCACTGATCGGCTGACCCACCTTGTGGATCCGCACTTCCATATTGAGCGCGATCTGAATAGCCATGCCTTTGGGAACGATAAGCGGAATTGTCTCAAGCGGCGCAGGCCCGAGCTTGCTGTCCTCAGCGGAACCAGCGGGCAGCCAGGAATCGGGGGTTGAAGCAGGTGGTGCGTCCTGCGCGCTTGCCTGCCCCGCGCAAGCGCACGCGAATATAAGAAAACAGATCCCAGGTGAGAGCGCCATCGTCGGAGCTCCAATCCCGCTACTCTAGATGAAGATGCACCGTCAGCGACAAATGTTGTATGTCGGCGAGCGCAAGGGGAACTTCAGGCGAGCGACCGCTCCCGCGATTCCCGCAGCGGTGCCCAAGGCGACGTGCAGCACGCCGCCTCCGCTTACATTGTCGTTAAGCACGTCGAGAATTCTGGTCCTGGTCGCGTGTGCTCAGAGACGTTACCCTGATCAAGATAATCATCGCCGCTGCGATGACCAGCGACGACGTGATGCGACCCAACGCCAGGCCCCCATCGGCATGGGGTTTTGTAAGCGTGTCACCGAGCGTAGCGCCAAGCGGACGCGTCAATATGTACGCAGCCCAGAAGAGCGCGGCGCCGGAGATTTTGGTGAAGTAGTGTGCCGCCGCCACCAGGGCAATGAGCGCCGCGAATAGTAGCGCACCCCGCACGAAACCGAGTCCGGTGTCCGAAGCCGTGAAATCCCCTAGAGCAGTTCCGAGCGTGTTGGACACCAGAATCGTCACCCAATAGAAAAGTTCGTTGCCGCGCGTCGTGATGTGGTCTACCGCGATCGCGCCTGTGGTGAATCGCCACGCTGCCAGCACCGCGATCACCAGGCAGAACAGCGCGATCGACGATTTGACGTAACCAAGTCCGAGCGTACGGTCCAAGTAGTCGGAGGTGGTGGTTCCCACCGTCGTGGTTGCAACCACCACGGCCCAGTACAGCACCGGATGATAGTGCTTGGCCTTCATCTGCGCGCTCAGCGTGACCGCGAAAAAACCCAGAAAGATCAAACTGCTAATTGCGTAGCCCAGATTTAGTGTCATCGAAAGCGCATCGCCACCTGTTTCGCCCAAAGTCGTTGCCAGAATCTTCACAATCCAAAACGCCAGCGTAACCTGCGGCACCTTGCTCAGAATGGACTTTCGATGTTGGAGTGTTTCGTCGCTCATTGCCGTAAGCACCTCTGCGGAATTCGAAACCGAAGCGCAAATTATAGACAACGACTATATCCACACCGGTGAGCGATGACAAAGTATCTGACTCAGGTTGCATGCCAACAGTGAGCAGCGAAAACCTGTTCGCAGGGAAATAAGGGAGGATGTACGAGCGGCTCGCGAGATCGGTCGTTTCCAATCAAATTGGCGCATTCTTTTCGGTGCTCTGATCGCGCTTGTGGCCGGATCTCAAGATTCCGAGAAGATGTGCCCGTCGAATTACCTCACTTCGCGCTTTCGCGAACGGTGCGTGGCTTGAATCATATTGCCCCGAATCTCGTTGTTGATGAAAAGGCCACGTGATGGGCCGGCTCTGAACTGCGATTCGAATTTGGACTGCAGTCTTCCACGTATTGAATCATCCGAATCGAGGGACGCAAGCCATTGCCGGCCAAGATCGCGAAGTGATAGTTGTGCCCCAAGTGTAATATGCTGAATGCGGGACGTGAGTCATGCACAACCTGGAGACACGGTTTTCCATTGCAACGATCGTCGCCCTCTTCGCGCTTTTGTTTTGCTGCTCCTGCGTCTTCGCGCAGAGTCCTCTCCGGCATTTTTCCGCGAACGAGACCCGCACCGTAGCCCAAAAGACGACTACCAGAAAGATCTACGCAACGGATCACGCTGTGCGCATCGAAACGAATGGCGATGAAAACGGCCAGGGATCGATCGCGATCCTGCGCCTGGACCTGAATTTGATTGACATCTTGTCGCGCGCTCGAAAAACGAATGTCGAGACGCCCTACGCGGGAGAAGCCGGCGCCGCAAATGCAGAGTTCGCTTCCTATCTGAGCGGGGCAGAGGTGCAACGCGAATCACTCGGAAGCGATCAAGTGGGCCAGTATCGTTGTGAGAAATCGCGCGTAAAAGTCGCCTACAAAGGACGCGTCTACGTGAGCCTGGAGTGGGCTGCCACGGAACTGAATGGTTTCGTGGTAAAGCGACAAGGCGAAGCGGGGGAGTGGTCAAGCGAACTCTCGAACATCCAATTCGGGCCGCAAGAAGCGTCGTTGTTTGCAGTGCCCTCGGGTTTCATCACCCGTAAATACAGTAAAAATTGGGCCACCGTCGTTCAGCAGATGACGCTGGCTTCTGGCACCCAAGATCAGATAGCAATCGCTCGCGCCGCTGGACTCACTGTGACCGGCAATGATCCAAACGTTTCCAACAACGGCACCTCAAATGCTCCAACCGATCACTACTCTTTCCAAGCCGCCGATCCGGTCACGCAGGCCATCGTCTTCGAAGCTACGACCAACGTAGATTTCGTTCCGCCGTCGAAATCACAACTGCCTTCGAAACCGCCGCAAGAATCGGCTTCGTATCCCATTGAACCCAGGGTCTTGAATGTCGAAAAAATCGAATCCGGAAGTCAATACGTGTTGAAAATTACATTCGTGGTTCCGGACGACGCCAAAACCAGCTATGACCTGATAACAATCTACGGCACGCAATTCATCGGAGCCGATCGTTCCCACAACCACAGTTATCCTTCAATACGCGGGCACTGGCAGCCAAAGGATCAAGTGACGTTCGCCGTGCAGGTGCCCAAGGAATTCACCGATCCCTCCAAAGGCTGGGATTTGACATTTTGCGTGGGTTCAGACGCGGGCTGCTATCCCAGCGCCAATTTGCTTACCTTGATTTCTGAGCAGCACAGATAGCGATTAAGGCGTCTCACTTAAAAATTGCCCAAGCGCGCCGGCTTTAACTGCGATTGGATTTTGAACTGACGGTGTGGCCGTCAGCGAAGGCTCCGGAGGAAGCCCAGTACGTCAAGGCCTCCGTCCTGGCGCGCTCGGCCTCTTACTTCGCGGGCATGCTTCCAGCGCTATCTTTCCGCAGAATCCAGAAACGACTCGGCCGGATCGAGCGAGCATCGTCTCCAGAATTCAGCGGGGGGAAGCGATCCGTCAACTAGTCCCTTGATACTTCCGATCGTGGCGGCGATCTGTCCGCCGTCGGCAGCATCGAATACGATCACCACGCCCTCCACCGCGGCACCCGAAGCTTTGAGTTCGCCGAAGGTTTTTTCGAAGAGCGCCCGCGCAAAGGCCAGTTTTTCCTTTGCCGTCGAGGTTGCGGCAGCAGACGCCGGCTCCAGCCAGATCACGCGAACTTTCTTGCTTGCCAGCGGCGCCCACTTGCCGCCGAACGTGGTGGTCTCGTCTTTGCTGATGTTGAAAAGGCCTGCTGCTAATGCGGCGGCTGGCGCCGGGTCACTCGCCGCAGATGTGCTGTCCGCAAACTCGGCAGGCAGCTCCAGCTGCGCGCGGTGAATCCAGCCACGGGAGGACCCGGAAATCTGCACATGCACCCAACCGCCCTGCAGCTCCAGGACCTGGAATTCATCTTCGGCGTCGGCGGAAAATAGCACCGGCGAGGTATCCGCGGGCTTCGAAAAGATATGCGTGCCAGCCTTCTTCACGGAGGCCAGGTCGGCCGGCCGCACCTGATTGTGAAGAATGTCTTCAAAATTCTTAATATCGGAGGAAAGTTCCTTCGCTCTCTTTTCCACCGCCGCCCGCTGCAGCTTCAGCGAATCCAGGTTCACGCCCGACGGCGGCGCTGGCGTTGCAGTATCCACCGGCTGCCGCGGCCCGCTCGAGAGGTCTCTGGCCGAGGCGCTCTTGTTCGACGACGATTCGCCGGCATCCAACGGCGCTAGTTCTAGCCGAGTCTGTGGCCGCAAGCCTCCGCTGCTTACCTGTGGCGCGGCAGAATCGTTCGGCTTAGCCGCACGTCCACCAGCCGTCGCAGAACCCGCCGGCTTCGGCACCGAAGTTGGGCCAAGCGCATCCTGAATCTGGTCCAGAAAGTCATTCTCGATATGACCGTTGGAAACTAGCACTCGATAGCCGGAGCGCGCCGGCGTGGGATCGTTGTACCACGCCGTAATCTTGGCGCTGGCTCGCACGGTCGCACCACCCGAAGCCGCGGCCACCACCTGAAAGGTGCACTCGTAGTAGCCGCGTTCGTAGTGGTCAATCGGCAAGTCGCTAGCTTCGACGAAGCCGTCCACCGTCGGCAGGCGCCCGCTCGACGAAGGGCGCAGATTGCGCACCACGCGCTCGACGTCGATGGCAGGACTGGTGAACGTTCGTTCGTAGGGAGTGGGAGTCGAAGCGGGAGCGGCCTGCGCGGCAGCAATCGTACTTATAACTGCGAACGTCAACAGCAGAGTTACAAAATGGGACGCGGTACGAAGGGTTTTCCTCACGGTATCGGTTCCACCTGGTCGTTCCGCAGCCATCCTCGATGTCCGTCCACCGTTTCAACTCCGTACCAATACGGCGTGATGATCTCGATCAGCACGTCTGAGTTCGCCGGCACGGTCTGCAGCGTGGCGGCGTGCTGGAAGGGAGCCGATTTCAAGTTGGCCTGAGCTTTTACGCGCAATTCTGCTTTGTGCTGCAGCTCAGTAAGCCGTACTTGCAGGCTTTGCACGGAGCTTTCGGCGTCCTTCAGCTGTGCCGCTTCCGCGTCGCGCTCTTTCGCATTGGCCTGCGCAGCGTGCTGCAACTGATGCCGCTGCTGCAAATCCGCCGTTTGCCGTGCTTCGCGCTGGAGGAGCACGATATGGCTTTGAATCTCCGCGAACTCGCTGGTCTCCACCGTGGTGTCTGAGGTATGGACTCGCTTGGCGCCGTCTTCGATGAACACAGCGTCAATCTGCAGGTGGGTCCGATCCGGGGCGACGCCGAGTACGATGTACCGCACGGTGATGGTTCCAACGTCCGTGCTGCCCTTGAAATGCGTTGGCGAAAGCGCTTGCTTGCGAATCTTGTAAAACGCATGGCCGGGACCCGTCCACGGACCGTAGTATGTGGACGCGGTCACGGCTTCCGCGTCCGTCAGCTCGTCTTCCCGCGAATAGACTTGGGTGCCGTGCAGCACCGTGTCTTGCGACACCAGCTCCACGGCCTTCAGTACGTCCGCCTCGGAAGCCTTTAGATCAATCGCGAAACCCTCGGGCACGTCCGATTTCTGGTCGTGGTGCGGTGACTGGGATGGCCCGGCGGCAACGGCGTAGGCGGCGGCCAGCGCGGCTAGCCCGAAAACACAGCTAAAATACCCGCTTAGCATAACGAGCCTGCCCAATCTCCGGCGGTTCAAAGCGCCGCCCTTATCCCTGTTGGTCAAACATGCCACCAGATCGTTCCTCCTGCGCGAACGGCTCATGCTTCCCTGCGTGAAGCGCTAAAGGCGCGGCTTCAGGCCGCGCACCCTAAGACGGGCACTGCCCCGTCCCGGTTGCACCGGACTAGGTACCGGAAACCACCGGGGGCCACAGGCCAACTTACACCAAAATGCAGGAAAAGAACAAAGTGTTAAGTTTTGTTAATTTTTATGTTGCATTCTTAATTCAGCAGGAGTAATTTCCTGTGCGTTTGGCGTGTTCGCGGCCTTACGGCAGTCGCCTGCGGACAAAGCACCAAAGTTCTTGGGATGCGCACATACGAAATTCAACTCGGTCTTCATTTCAACAGCTCGCCAGCTGCTCCAATCGCTCCATTGCTATTTGTAGGCCAAACGCGAGTCACTTCGCTGCGATCCCACCGATTGCAGCAGGAGGGTGTATGTCTAAAAGGTTTCGAGAGGGTGAGAATCCTATGAACATGAATCGGTCGCGTTGGAAAACAATTTTGACGAGCGCATTTCTGCTGCTTGCGATCGTGGCCTGCGATGTGCGCACCGCGAGCGCGCTGCCCACGGGCAAGGTAATCGCGATTCCGGCGTTCGCGCGCAAGTATGGTCTGCCGTGTTCGGCGTGTCATACCGCGTGGCCCGAACTAAATAATTTCGGGCAAGTGTTCCGTGACAACGGCTATCAGTTGATGAACGACCGCGACTCTCCGATCTGGCAAAACCCCTCCTACTTCCCGATATCGTTCCGAATCACCCCCAACTGGCATCGTGAGAGCACCACGAACCAGCAAGTTGACACGTCTGCCGGGTTCGGGACCGGAAGCGCCTCCGTAACACAAGCCGGATTCGACCTTTCTGGAATGGACCTCTGGTCGGCCGGGACACTCTACAAGAACATTTCCTTCGTGCTGCTGCCGTCGTCAGACCCCACGGCAGTGTGGCATTTTGAGAGCGCTTTCATTCGCTTCGATAATTTGCACGGAAGCTCATGGTTCAACATCAAGTTTGGCAGATTTGAACTCGACAATTTGATTTCGGAAAAGCGCATGCTGTTCTTGTCAGACAACGGCGGCTTCTACCAGATCTATCACTTCAATGATCCCGGCGACATCAACAACTTCGGCTATGGCGACAATCAGATCGGCGTTGAATTGGCCGGCCACTCGGCGAACAGCTACACGCGTTATTCCGTTTCCTTTCTTAGCGCAAACGAAGGAGGCGTCAACAATACTGTTGACGTGGTGCCGGGAGCGCTTCCGGCAGGCCGGGGCTACGACGTAAACCTGGCGTTCAGTCAGGCGTTCAACGCCCCCGGGCCCGCCGGCGAGAGCGGTTTTGGTTTGGAGCGTGTCGGGGCGTTTGCCTACATCGGGCAGCGACCGACCTACTATCAAACTGAAGACGGCACTCCGCTAGTAGGCCTGGGCAATAAGCCCTTCTACCGCATCGGCGTTGCGGGTGACCTGAGCTACAAGAACCTGGAGCTACTCCCGCTATTTATGTACGGGCACGACAATCCGTACCTGGGGATTCCGGGCCTTCCGTCCACGTCGGCGCTGCCGCCGGGTGCACAGGCACCCACTTTCTACGGCGGTTTCCTGGAAGCGCACTACTACTTCAACCCACAGAACGTAGCCCTCGCGCGCTTCGAGCAGGTCAACGTAGGCCAGCAGGCATTCAGCAACATCGGAACCGGCGGCACCAGCAGCAACGGCAACATCACCGGATATACGTTCGGCTACCGTTGGTATCCGATCATGTTCAGCCGCGCGGGCGTCGCGCTCGACTGGGAATACTCACGCATCAGAACCATCGGCCAGAACCCGCTGAGCGGCGATGGCAGCGGCGTCGTCGCGAGTCCGACGGCGGCAACCTGGAGCAGTAGCATTTATTTCGGAATTGATTTCGACTTTTAAGGGAGAGACCAGCAATGACACTCAAAAAAATCGCGGTGACATTCGCGCTGGGCTCAGTAGCTCTACTTACGGCCGGCGCAACACGCAGCACGGCGCAATCGCATGTGAACTCACCTGATCCCTTGCTCGGCACGCCCAGCGTCGCGACGGAGACCAGCAACGTAAATGGCGTAACTGGCCACGCCGACGGCGGGAAAATGCTGTACCGGCGCTTCTGCATCGGCTGCCACGGGCCAGACGGCAACGGCCAAGGCATGAACGCGCAATGGATTGATCCCAAGCCGCGGGACTTTACGGAAGCTACGTTCAAGTGCCGTTCGACGCCCACCGGAACGTTGCCCACGGACGACGATCTCTATAATGCGATTACGCGCGGCTTCGTTGACACTAACATGCCGTCCTGGCGGCCGCTGAATCCCCAACAGCGCGCCGATTTGGTCGCGTTCATCAAGACCTGGTCGCCACGCTGGGCTAAGGAGAAGCCAGGGGCCGTCCTAAACATCCCGCCCGAGACGCCGATCACGATCGAAAGCATCCTGCACGGCCGCGAACTCTTCCAGAAGCTTGAATGCTGGAAGTGCCATGGCCCGGAGGGTCACGCCGATGGCCCATCGGCGGCGACGTTGACCGACAGCAAGGGCGATCCTATCAAGCCGTTTAATTTTTCCACGGGCGACCGGTTCATGTGCGGCAACACCAACCGAGATCTGTACCGCATCTTCATGACCGGCCTCGACGGATCGCCGATGCCTTCTTTCGCGGACGTGATCCAGCCCAACGACGCATGGGATCTGGTGCATTTCCTGCGCACCCTGCAGGTCGGGCTCCCGAATCAGGAGTTGACTCTCTGGCAAAGTTATAAAGCAGCTCACGGAAAGGATCTGAAACCGATCGGTCCCGATTCCGCGGGCGGCGCACAGTAATCTCAGGCTAGAAGGAGGGACTAATTCGATGCAAAAGAAATTCGTTGCAGCGCTAGGACTGGCCGTCGCAATGGGCAGCGCGCTAATGGTTTTTGCCACGCCGCCCGCGGGCACCGGATCCATCACCGGCAAGGTGACCTATACCGGAACGCCCATGAAGATGAAACCGATTGATATGTCCAAAGAACCTTCGTGCGCCAAGCAACACGCCACTCCCATCACCACGGAAAACGTAGCGACCGGGCCGGGCAACACTTTGAAATGGGTAGTTGTTTATATCTCAGGAGGCGACGCAGGCACCACCACACCCTCCCAGGGCGTGCGTTATGACCAAAAAGGGTGCGAGTATTTGCCCCACATCCTGCCGATGCTGGCGGGCCAGCAGCTGCAGATCTTTAACGACGATCAAACCTCGCACAACATCCATCCTCTGGCCAAAGTGAACCAGGAATGGAACAAGTCGCAGCCTCCCGGTTCGCCCCCGATCGACACCAAGTGGGACAAGCCCGAATTCATCCCGGTGAAGTGCAACATCCATCCGTGGATGCACGGCTACTTCGTGGTGCTGAAGACTTCTAACTATGCGGTTACCGGAGACGACGGCACGTTCGATATCAAGGGGCTTCCTCCGGGGAAATACACCGTAACCGCGTGGCAGGAGCAATACGGGACGAAAACGCAGGACGTTACCGTGGGCTCCGGCGCGGCCACTGCGAACTTTGTTTTCACCGCAACACCGTACTGAGTCCGAAGGGCCAGTGTTCCACACAGCCGCACCCCTTGCGTTAAGGGAGGGGTGCAGGTACTCGAAGAACGGTTGGGTTTGAGCGGGACGCATCGAGGCATATACATCATGGGCAAATTGTTCGCAGTGGTGGTAATTGTGATCACGCTCATCTCCGTGTCATTCTTCGTGATGCACACCTGGTGGATGCCGGCGGACATTTCCACCACCGGGCCGGCGATCGATCACCAGCTCGAAGAAACCATGACTGGCTCGGGGCTGTTGTTTTTGGCAGGGCAGCTGGTTCTGGGTCTTTTCGTCTGGCAGGCCAGCAATAAGAACCCCGCGCGAAAGATCAAAATTTTTCCCGGCGGCGCGAACCCTTTGGTCGCGGCGGCAATCATTCTGGTGGGGATCGAGATTTTGACTCTCACTTTTGTCGGCACCAAAGCCTGGGGCGCAGTGAATCTGGCGCCAGCCGCTGCGGATTCCTTGCACATTGACGTGCAGGCCGAGCAGTTCGCCTTTTATTTCCGCTACGCGGGTCCGGACGGCAAGTTTGGCGGGTTGCATCCCGACAAGATTGACGACGGCAGCGGCAATTATTTCGGTTTGGACCCGGCCAATGACGTGGCCGCTCGCGACGACGTGGTCGTGGGCTCGCTCGTTGTCCCGGTGAATCGCCCCATCCTTCTTACGATGCATTCCAAGGACGTCGGGCACTCGCTCTACGTTCCGGTGCTGCGCATTCAGCAGGACTTCGTCCCCGGCCTGGACATTCCCGTGCACTTCACGGCCACGCAAACCGGGAAATTTGAAATCGTGTGCACGCAACTCTGCGGCTTGGGCCACTACAACATGAAGGCGTACCTGGAAGTGATGTCAGAGTCCGATTACGAACAGTGGCTGAAAGGTCAAGAAGGGCAATAGGCGGGGTAAGAATTTCGATGAGTCGCGCGTCTCTCGCGCCAGGAGTCAAGTTGCTCTCTTTGAGGTTCACACATGCATGACACTTCCGCAGCGCACGCCGCACACCAGCACGCGGCGCCAACCAGTTTTATTCGTAAGCACGTCTTTAGCCTCGATCACAAAGTGATCGGCAAGCAATACTACGCGCTGGCGCTGCTTGCCGTTTTCATCGGCATGGTTCTTTCCTGGCTCATGCGTCTCCACCTCGGCTGGCCGGCCTGGCCAATTCCAATGCTCGATAAACTCTCGGCCGTCGGTGCGCCCCAAGGCGTAATGACCCCAGAATATTATCTCTCCTTGATGACCATGCACGGCACCCTCATGGTCTTCTTTGTGCTCACCAACGCCCCTTTCGCCGCCTTTGGAAATTATTTCCTGCCTATTCAAATCGGCGCCGAAGATATGGCGTTCCCGCGATTCAACATGATGTCCTTCTGGACCACATTCGTGGCGTTTCTGGTCATGATGGGCGCGTTTTTCGTCAGCGATGGTCCGCCGATTTCTGGCTGGACCGCTTACGCACCTCTTAGCGCGGTGGGCGGCGATGCCGGACCAGGACTCGCCATGGGGCAAAATCTGTGGGCGATTTCGATCGCAATCTTTTGCATCGGGTCGCTGCTGGGCGCGCTGAACTTCATTGCGACCACGCTGGATTTGCGCACCAAGGGAATGTCGCTGGCGCGCATGCCCTTTTGCTCGTGGGCCTGGTTCGTCACCTCCGTCATCGCATTGCTGGCTTTCGCGGTTTTGTTGCCAGCGTGCATTCTGCTGATTCTGGATCGGGTCGCCGGCACCAGTTTCTTCATTCCAGCGGGTTTAGTCCTCAGCGACAAGCTTCAGCCGCATTCCGGCGGCTCCGTGCTTTTGTGGCAGCACCTTTTCTGGTTCTTCGGCCATCCGGAGGTGTACATCGCGATTCTGCCTTCCATCGGAATCGTCTGCCACATTTTGCCGGTATTCGCGCGTAAGCCGCTGCTAGGGCCGCGCGCCACCGTCGGCTGCATGATCGCCATCGGATTCCTCAGCTACATGGTTTGGGGCCATCACATGTTCGTCAGCGGAATGAATCCTTTTTCCGCTACGCTGTTCTCCGTGCCGACCCTGATCATCACCATTCCGGCGACTATCTTGACTCTCTTGCTGATCGGTTCGGTGTATGGCGCCAAGATGCGCTTCACATCGGCCTCGCTCTTCTGCCTGGGATTTATTTCCGTGTTCATCAGCGGCGGGATCAGCGGCTTCTTCCTGGCGCAACCTTCGATTGACATCTATCTCCACGCCACTTATTTCGTCGTCGCTCACTTTCACTTTGTGATGGCCGTGGCCTCGCTGTTCGGTGTGTTTGCCGGAACCTATTTCTGGTTCCCCAAAATGACCGGACGCATGATGAACGAACCGTTGGGAAAATTGCATTTCTGGCTGACGTTCATCGGTGTGTACGCCATTTTTATGCCCATGCATTATCTCGGGCTCGCAGGCAATGTGCGCAGATACTCCGCGTTCGTGGACGATTATCTGATCCCGCTGATTCCGGTGCACAAATTCATCACCGTCGCGGCTCTGCTCACCGGCGCTGCCCAGTTCATTTTCTTGTTCAATCTGATCTGGAGCCGCTTTAAAGGCCCCATCGCTTCCGAAAATCCCTGGGAAGCGACGTCGCTGGAATGGTCCACTACCTCACCGCCGCCCTTTGACAATTTCGGCGGCAAGCACATGGTGGTGTACAACGGCCCGAACGAATACGGCGTCGAAAATAACGGCACGGACTTCGTCATGCAGACGTCGCCTGAAAAAATTTCGGTGAGTTAAGCACTAACGAGAGCGACCAGCCATGGCTACTACAATCTTACCTCCGGGCGCAGATATAACTCTTGACGATCACGGCTCCGGCCGGCCGCCAGAGGTTGCTCCTCGTCCCGGACATGTGCAGCAGTCGGGATCGCCCTCTCAGAAGTCCGAGACCGGCATGTTGGTAGCGGTTTCGGCTATCGGCATGTCTTTCGCGGCGTTCACCAGCGCGATGTTCGTGCGCCAGGATTCGTCCACGGATTGGCAACACTTCCAATTGCCATACGTTCTCTATCTCAACACTCTGATTCTCATTGGCAGCAGCGTGACCTTGCAATTGTCGCGGCATCGCTTTGCTGCGATTCCCGATGCCGCGCGCCATGCAGCGGCATCCGCCAAGGCTCTTCTGGCCAATGGAATCTACTGGCTGTACCTCACCGCGGCTCTGGGCCTGCTCTTTGTTCTCGGGCAAGTCCTCGCCTGGCGCAACCTGGCGGCGCAGGGACTATTCCTCGCGACGAATCCAAGTTCGTCCTTCTTCTACCTTTTTACCGCATTGCACGCGGTGCATTTGCTGGGCGGGATGGGTGGCCTGTTTTATGTGCTGCGCAAGATCATTCGCAACGGCGGCGTGGCAGAGACCAGCGGGCTCAGCGCCTTCTCGATCTACTGGCACTTCATGGATTTGCTGTGGGTGTACCTGCTATTGCTGCTCGCGATCCGCATGTAAGCGGAAATTTCAGGAGGAGCTGTGAGCGATTCGGAAATGACATTGGGGGCGGGTCACGCGGCCGCACTCGAGCCCTCGCCATACGGCATTCAGTCGAAAAAACTGACGATGTGGCTGTTTATTATTTCAGACGCCGTCACCTTCGGTGCGGTGCTCTTTGGCTATTCCTACTTGCGAGCCGGAACCCCTGACTGGCCCACCCCGTTTCATTTTTCACCGAGCGTGGTCAACGGGTTGATCATGACGTTTGTGCTGCTGACGAGCAGCCTGACGATGCTGGCCGCAGTGTCTGCCGCAAAACAGGGCCGCAAATCCGCGTGTCTGCAATGGTTAGCCGCCACCATCGTGCTGGGCATCATTTTTGCTACCCTGCACCTGCGCGAATGGTTTCACCTGTTCGCGGATGGCTGGAGCCTGTCCAAAAATCCGCTGGGTGGAACCGTAATGTTCGGCGCCACTTTTTTCAGCATCACTGGCCTGCACTTGATGCACGTAATTTCTGGCATCATTGCGCTCATCGTGATCGCCATTGGCTATAACACCGAATGGCTGGATGCCGGCCACGTCGAGACCACCGGTCTCTACTGGCACTTTGTGGACCTGGTCTGGATGTTCGTGTTTCCGCTGCTGTATTTGATGAACGTGGCCCGCTGAAGCGGCGCCGCTGAAGAGGAAGGGAGGCGCTGCCGTGACCGATCCGAAACACGAACCCGGAATGAAAGAGTACATCGCGATCTGGGTTGGCTTGCTCTGCATCGTCGGCATCGAAACGTTTCTTACGACCATGCATATTTCCAGCCATCGCCTGCTCGCTAGCCTCTTGGTGCTGGCCTTCATCGAAGCAGGAATCGCGCTGCTTTACTTCATGCACCTGCGGTACGAAAAGCCGAATCTGTTCTGGTCGCTCGTGCCCGCGGTGATCTTTGTGCTATTCATGATGAATCACATCTGGCCAGACGCGTATCGCATGCTGAATTTGCGCGTACCGATTCAGTAGTCGCTTATCGCCGCAGCGGAGCTATCGCGCGGTGCTTCGCTTTATTCGCGAAAATGAGTATTCTCCAGGGAGCTTGGCTGCCATGAACGGAACGAAACTGGGAATTGCCGGAGTATTGGGCAGCGGGATTGCCGCGCTACTCGCGTTGGCTACGCCCGCGGCGCTCTACGCGCAGAGTTGCGCGATGTGCTACCAAAGCGCAGCAGCTTCTGGTCCGCGTTCGATCCACGCTCTGAAACTTGGCATTCTGATTCTGATGTTTCCGCCGCTGCTGATCACTGCCGGCGTGACTTACTTGGCCTATCGCAAGCGCGACCAATTCAATCAGAACCCCTAGCGCTTCATCCTGCGGCGGAGGGCAAGCTCAATTCCACGAGCAATCCACCGTCCGGGCAATTTTCCGCTTTGACCTTTCCCCCGTGGAGTCGCACGGCTCGCTCGGTGATCGAAAGGCCTAGGCCCGATCCTCCGGAGAGACGATCGCGCGCATCGCCTACGCGATAGAATGGCAGAAAGATATCGCGTAATGACTCCTGGGGGACACCGCGCCCACGGTCGCGAACCGAGATCACTGCGATTCCATTTCCATTCGCGTGCAACTTCTTGAGCGTTATCTGCACCTCGGTGCTCTCGTCCGTGTAGTTAACAGCATTGCGGATTACGTTTTCAATTGCACCGCGCAGGAGCTGGCGATTTCCGAGGACCGTGCAACTGTCCACTTGCGTTACCCGAACTCGACGGCTGCGGCCTTGAGCTTCAAAATCGGCGTCGGCGGCGACGTCGAGAACCAATTGATCGAGCGCGACCAGCTCGCTTTTCACACTTTCGCTGCCGCCTTCAATCCGCGCGAGCTTCAGCAGGCTGCCAATAAGGGTATTGAGGCGCTCGGCTTCGACTTCGATGCGGTCGAGCGCACTGGCGGATTCGGGATTGGCGTGAAGCCGGGCGAGGCCTAGCGCAACCGTCAAACGAGCGAGCGGAGAGCGAAGTTCGTGCGAAATATCCGCGAGCAGCCGGCGTTGCGAAGAGATCAGCGATTCGATCTGCTCAGCCATGTGATCGAAGTCTCGGCTGAGTTCGGCCAGCTCGTCGTAGCGATTTCCGGCGGCCCCGCCAACACGCGTACTAAGTTGGCCGGTGGCCAGGCGATGGGTGGCGGCTCGAAGGTGAAGAATGGGCGCGGTAATGTAACGCGTCAGCCAGAAGCAGACGACACCGGCGATAAAGAAGACTGCTGTAGCGCGAATGACTTGGGTTTCAACGGGAGCGTTCAGTACCTCTGCGACGGACTCGATGTGCGTGCCAATCACCAGCACGTAATGTGTGCCAGTCGAACCCGTGGTTCTGGTTGCTGCGAACCTGGTGCCATGAGACGTCACAAAGCCAGTTTCATTGGTTTGAAGTGCGGATTGAGCAATGGCGTCCACTTCGGGTGGTGATGGCTGCGACAAAATCTCTTTGCCCTCGTCGTCGAACAGGTAGGCCTGCCAGTGCAAGGTGTTCTGTAGAGAATTGAGAAAGTCGGCTAAGGCGCCCATACCGTGATCGTCCAGGATGTCTGCTGCGCGGGCCGCCATGAGGGGCATCACCGTGCGGTCGAATTCTTCGGCGCGCATGGCCTTGAATTGAGATTGGGTGGCGATAACGGAGGCGATCAAAGTCGCGCTGACGAGAACCATCGCCAGCCAAAAAGAGAGGAAGATTTTTAGGAAGAGGCTACGCATTTCGGAATCACTCTTTGTGGCGCATTAACCAATCCTCATCGCGACGCGCCGGACACTACATAAACGTATCCGACATTACGGATAGCCCTGATTCGCTCCGTTCCGTCCGCACAAGTCCCCAGCTTCTTGCGCAGGTTGCTGATGTGTACATCCAGGCTGCGGTCGGAGGGCTCTGCGTCGCGGCCCAGTGCGCCTTTGACCAATTCTTCCCTCGAAATCACTTGTCCCGGCGACTTGAAAAACAGAGCGAGCAGCTCAAACTCCGCGGAAGTCAGCTCCACGTCGCACGCTTTATGGTGCGCAGCGCGGGCGCGCGTATCGAGTCGGATGTCATCCAATAGAATTGAAGCCGGCGCTTGCGTGTTTGCGGGAGGCCCGCCGGCGGTTCGGCGCAGCACGGCGTGAATCCGCGCGGCGAGCTCACGAGGATTGAATGGCTTTGGGAGATAATCGTCGGCGCCGATTTCGAGTCCCACAATGCGATCGACATCGTCACCGTGCGCGGTGAGCATGACGACGGGGACTGCAGACTTAGCGCGAATGCGGCGCAGAACCTCAAAGCCACGAATGCCCGGCAACATGACGTCAAGAATGATCAGCGAATACGTGCCAGAAAGGGACCGCTCAAGGCCTAGCGAACCGTCGTGCACGGAGTCAATCTCGAAGCCCTGCGATTTCAGATATTGCCCGACGAGCTCACATAGCTCTACGTCGTCATCAACTATTAGGATGCGCATGGCGGACAAATCGTCCGTGCCATCGATTTGGGGTGGCCGCATAACGTTACTTTATACTGCTCCGGCCGGAATTGGGTAGCCTCAGAGGGATTGATTAACCGCGCTCCCGTTGGACCTGGGGAGAGTCGAGCCGCCCGAAGCGCGGCAAAGCCGTGAAAATACCCCTCGACATCGGGCCGACCAACCACGCCTTCGCGGCAGGAGGTTCTGACGGTAATATAAAGAACACCTATGCCGTCAGTATCGTTTATAAAGATTTGTAAGGCTTCATCAGGCGAATGTTATACTCCGCAGCTGGTCCCGGTTTTCCGAGCCAACGTTAAGGCTCAGCCTGATTGAGATAGGCACCTGCGGGTCTGCCAAGTTGCCACAGTGGCTCATCCGCTGGCGCCGCCAGCGAGGTGGCGATGTACCAGAATATGAAGCATGCGCTTTTTGAAGCCATCGGTGCAATCGCGATGTCAGTTCTATTCTGCGCTGGAACAGTTGCCGCGCAATCGGATTACACTCCGATCACCGTGCAGCGCGGCGGTGCGATATCCGGCACGGTCACCTGGACCGGTCCGATCCCCAAAATTCCCAAGCTGCCCATCACCAAGAACCCGGAAATTTGTGATCCTGATGGGTTGAAGACGCGCGATCTCGAGCGCCTGCTGATTAATCCCGATGGCAATGGTGTGGCCAATACTGTCGTATTCCTCCGCGGCGTCACCACGGGCAAACCCATGGATTTGCCGACTAGCCGTCAACAATTGGACCAAAAAACCTGTCGGTACGTTCCACATATCATGCTCGTGCCACAGTCCGGCTCACTGAAGATTGAGAGCAGTGATCCCGTGCTGCACACCGTGCAGATGTTTGGCGTTGCCACGAACAATATTCCCTTTCCGTTCCAGAACCAGTTCATCCCGGTCACGTTGCAGCGGCAAGGGGTGGTGGAATTGAAGTGTAACGCCGGCCACGTATGGATGAACGCTAACATAATCGTGGTGCGGCATCCATATTACGCGGTGACTGACGATCGCGGCGCGTTCACGCTCGCGGACGTTCCGCCGGGCGAATACGAACTCGTAGCCTGGCACGAGGGTTGGCAGATTGTGTCGGAGGCTAAAGTTCTGGACGTCGGCGCGCAGGTGCAAGTGCAGCGCCCGATATACAGCACGCCGTCTACCTGGACGAAGAAGGTGACCGTGAAGCCCAGCGAACCCATGGTGGTTAACTTCACGATTTCAGAGAAACACGAGTAAAGCGCTCGCGAATCATTTGCAGTTCAAGCCGTCCTTAGCAGTGTCGTTGGGGATTACTAGGAAAACTTAAATTTTCCGATCGCCGCGTTTTGGGCGCCGTGAAATCGCCGGCCCTGCTGCCACGCCGCTGCAAGTCTCGCGCGGTACGGATGCGATCTATACGCACGTGATTAGCGAGGATGCGAAACGAGTTGTAGCGCAACTAGGCGATGCTGCGTGGGGGATTTCCGCCGCGAACGGGCGCGAAAACGAAAAGGGCTCAGAGGTTGCCGCCCCTCAGCCCTTGTTAATCAACTAAGAATTGGTTGCGGGGGTTGGATTTGAACGAACGATCCCGCGCCCGCGGGATTGGGAGTCCGACGACGCCGGCTGCTTCGCAAATCGCAAGGGATCGATCCCGGTGAGAGTGTAGAAGCCCCTCCCTCCCTTTTGTCTTTTCAGAAGCAGCTCTCGCCTTCGCGCGTCCGAGTAGTCTTCATGGCGTTCCACGTGTACGAGTTCCCACGGTAGATGGCGCGCCGTCCATTTGGAGATGCCGGAATTGTGTTGAAAAAGACGTGACGCGGGGTTTTCGCTGATGCCAATGTAAAATTTCTGTCCCGACGCGGACCACAGTACATACACGAAATAAGGCTTGCCAGTGACGCGTGACATAGGCTGCAAAGTAAAAAGGCCGGGCGCCTGGGCCCGGCCTCGAATATTCGAATTGGTTGCGGGGGTTGGATTTGAACCAACGACCTCCGGGTTATGAGCCCGACGAGCTACCAGGCTGCTCCACCCCGCGTAAGCATGATAGCGGATGCGCGCACCGCCGTCAAACGCTCCCGCCTGCCGCACAAAAATTCCACTATGTTCGATGCGTTACGAAACAACGCCTCGTGAGGAGATCCCAAAAGCCCGGAGCGCGCGCATCCTACCACGAACTATAAGGCGTGCTTTCAAACGGCGAGACCTTGTCCGACGCCGAGTTCACATCGCTGATCCCGTAGCAACTCTGCTCCGGACTCAGCGCAATATCGTCGGACTTCGTCACCCAGTCCGCTGCTCCGGTCATGGGATCCTTCGGAACCGTCCGCAGATAATTACTGCTCACCAGGTCGTCCAATGAAGACGGGCCGCATTCCTTGTCACGCGTGTAGTACTGTACGGCTTCTCGGAGCACCTTCAGGTCTGTTCGCAACGTCGCCTCGCGCGCCCGAACCACGGTCTGTTCGAACTTTGTGGTGGCGATTGTCATCAAAATCACAATAATCGTCATCACCACCATCAGTTCCAGCAAGGTGAAACCGCGCTGCGCTGCGCCGCTCCGCCGCTGCATCGTCCTCTCGTTAAATCTCGCGCGCATCATTTTCCTGTAAGCCATATCAATATCCAGCTACCAATCGGAATATTTCGTCCCATCCATCGCCGTCCCGGATGATTTCGAATACACGTCGAACACGTCCTGCCCGCCCCACGACGTCGAATCCGTATCATCCTGCACCGAACGCATTCCCCAATCCTTGCTCTTGGTCATCGGATCCATCGGTATGTCGCGCAAGAACCGGATCCGCTTGTCCGCCGCCGTGCCTGTCAGTGGAGTCGGCTTCACCAGAGCCTCCAGACTCTCCGGATATCCTTCCGTTCCGGCCTTCACCTGGATCTGCCCTTTGTCCGACGCATCCTTGTAACGATCAATCGCGTCCCGCATTTGCCGCAGCTGCCAGCGCAACTCTTCTTCTTTCTTCCACCGGATTGTATTGCGCGCGATCGGAATAGAAGCTGTCGCCAAAATCAGCAAGATCGCGCAAGCCACCACCAGTTCCAGCAGCGACATTCCAGTTGCGCCGCCGCGCCGGCTGCGGCTCAACGAAATTGACAGGGCAGGGAATCGCCGGCGGGCAAAAAGGGGATTCGATTGGGAACGATTCCAGTTCATCTTGCCTCACTGCACCTGGATCGTGGCTTCTCCGGAAACCATCGGAATCGTCTGCTGTTGCGAATCATGGGCGTTCACTTGCAGAATTTGCAGCCGCGTGGTTCCGTGACCCACGGCGCGCACCACAAATCCAAATACCGTGCCCGTCCCATTCACTCCAGGCGTGTTAGGCTGGCGTGTCGCGGAAACGATCACTTGGCCCTGCTGCTGATCGATTCTCTGCACCACGGCCACCTGCTGCGATCCACCGGACAAGAATCCGCCGTCTCGCACCTCTTCCACACGTATCACTGCCGGATCGTAATGAATCATCAGCGGAATCGAATACAGATCATGCACGTTGGAAACCGCCAGGCCCAGCGTCGCGGTGTCCCCGGCCTTCAACACTACCGTGGCAGGCTCGAAATGAAGCTGCGCCGCCGCGGATGCACCCTGCGCCGCAGCCGGCGGCTGCGCCATCGAAGTCGGCGTTACCCCGGGCGCCGGAGCCACGATTCCGGAATTCTGCCGCACTGGTGGCGGAGCCTCTGGTGCCGCAGCCGGTGCCGCGGGCGCTGCGCTCCCTTCTCCGTGATAGACGCGTACGTTTGAATCCGTGCCCGCCGCCATGGACTGCAAATTCGCCGCCGTCAGCGAAGGCAGCCGCAAAATGTGCGGCGTCAGCACGATCAGCGTCTCGTCTTCTTCAATCTCATGGCTATTATCCGAAAACAAATACCCCATCAGCGGCACTTCACCAAGTCCTGGAATGCCATTTATGTTTTTGGTGTCCGTGCGCTCGATCAATCCGGCCAGGATGTTCGGCTCCCCTTCCTTCAACCGCACATCAATTTCCGTTTTCTTCTGGCCGATCACCGGCTGATTGATTCCGCCAATGTTACTCGTCCCGGTAATCTGCGACACATCCACGGTTCCCTTCAAGCTGATATCGCCATCCGGATGCACCCGCGGCGTCACTTCAATATTCACGCCCACGTCAATGTATTGGAATTGTGTGTTCACCAAGGGGTTCACTACGCCCGAGCTGCCCGTTACGCCCACGCCCACTCCAGCTTGGAAGCTGCCTGTCGCCACCGGAACCTTCGATCCAATCTTCAGTGTCGCCTTCTGCCCATCCGTCACGCGCAATTCCGGATCCTGAATAATCTTTGTGCGATCGTCCGTAAGAATGGCGTTCGCCGTCGCCCCTGGCAACGTCAGCGCCCAGTCCGATGTCCCCAGGTTTTTCAATTGGCTCAACAACACCTGTGGAAGGCTTTGGGTCGTAGTAGTGGCGGTCGAATTGCTCGTGGAAGTTTGAGGCTGCAAGGAAGAGCGCGGCGTGAACGCCAGCGAAACCGTTTGCCCCGGCAAAATCCCCAAATCCCGCAAACGATCCATGCTGGCAGTCAGCACCTGCACGTGAATTAAAACTTCCGGTTTGGCTTTATCAATGTCCCGGATGATTTTCGCAGCCAGCAGCAGTTTGTCCGGCGTGTCGCGGATCACAATCGCATTCTGCGCGTTTACCTGCTGCAGACGGTGCAAATCCAGCAACACGCGCAGGCCGTTCACAATTTCCGTCAGATCCTGCGGCGTCAGCGTGTTGGAAAGATAGAAAGTCTGTACGACCTCGTCCTCCAAATCCTTCCGCTTCTGCGGCTGGTCTTGCGCCACGAAAATAATGTTCGACGTAATCGGCTTCCAGAACGCTTTGCTTTCCAGCGACACCGCATCCAGCGCCTGCTCCAGCGTCACGCTCGGAAAATCCACCGAAATGCGCCGCGATGTGAAGTCGGGATCAAAAATCACGCTCAATCCCGCCAGCTTTGCGATTGTCTCGTACACGACCCGCGCGTCATTCGTCATCTTCAACCCGTTAATCGGGTCGCGCGATAGCGGCTTCAATTCGGGCGGCTGCGCCAGTAGCTGCTCATCCGGCTGCGTCGCTGGGTTCAGGGCCGTGGGCCTACCTTGCGCCGCCATCATCTCCAACGTGCGCTTCACTTCCTGGTCTGCCGCGGTATTCGAGGGATCAATCAGCTGCGCCTTCTGGAATTCGCCCAATGCGAGCTGCAGGTCGCCGTTCTTTAGCGCTTTTTTGCCTTGCTGCACATGGAATTGCCCGGCGTCGTAGCGCGCCTGGGCGGCTCGGAGCTTGTACTCAGCGTTCGTAGGATCGGAGCGGACGGCGCGTTCGTAGTGAACCAGAGCGGTGTCGTAATCCTGGATCGCGTTAGCCTTCTGCGCCTCGTCATAGTCCTGATTGCCCTTAGGGCACCCACCCAAAAGTAGGCCTGCAGCCATCAATAATGACAAATATGCGCAACGACGCAAAAGTGCTCCTCCGAAAGGGGTGGGTTCTTTCTTTTCGAGTCTAGCACCCGTCCTGACATGCAGCAAGGAATCCCAAAGTCGTGTTAGACGTATGAATAATAGAAGCGCCTCAGCGGTTTGCTATGAAAATTTCGTTAATTCCCGCGCTAGTAACCGGAAACCCGTGCCACTCTGCGACTTGCGGCGGCTCGCCCCCGGCAGCTATGATAGTTCTGCCGTGAAATCCAAGCCTGATAAATCTCAACACGAAGGGGTCAAGATTGTTGCGCAGAACCGCCAGGCGTCCTACAACTACCATCTCCTGGATAGTCTGGAAGCAGGCATGGTACTCGTCGGCACCGAGGTCAAAACCCTGCGCGAAGGCAAGGGCACTCTGCGCGAGGCCTACGCCGAAATTCGCCTTGGCGAGGCTTGGCTGGTAAACTGCCATATTCCAGAGTATCTCGCCGGAGGCTACCGCAACCACGACCCGCTCAGAAAACGAAAGCTGCTGCTGAACCGCCGTGAGATTGATCGGTTGCTCGTCCAGACCCAGCAAAAAGGCATGACCATCGTCCCCACCAAAATCTATTTCCGGGACGGCATCGCCAAATGCGAATTGGCCGTGGCGCAAGGCAAGAAATTCCACGACCGCCGCGAATCCGAAAAACAAAAAGAAGCTAAACGCGAAGCCAGCGAAGCGATGTTCCGCTCGCGCCGGCGCTAAGAACGAAAGGGAGCTATGCAGATTCAACTCGAAAATCAACCGTATTCTTCGATTCAGGCCGACGCGCTCGTCACTTATGTTTTTGACAAAGAAAATAAAATCGAAGGAATCTTAGCCGACATTGACCACGCCATGGACGGCCGCCTCGCCGCTCTCGTCGCCACCGGCGAACTCACCGGCAAGTCTCTCGAACTCGTCCTGGTTCATTTCCCCGAAGGCCTCGACGCCAAGCGCCTTCTGCTCGTTGGCGCCGGCAAGCCCGAAAAATTCTCCCAGTCAGACCTGCGAAAAATTGCCGGCACTGCGCTGCGCTATCTGAAATCCCGCGGCGTGAAGAAATTCGTCTTCCTCGCGCGCGAAGGCGAACGCGGACCCGCCGCAGCCCAAGCGGTCACCGAAGGCCTCGGCGTCGCCGATTTCGAATCCAATAAATATCAGACCGAAAAGAAAGCCAGCAAAGAGATTCAATCCGTCCTTCTCGCCGGTTTCGACGCCAATCAGAACGGCAATCTCTCCGAATCCGTCGAACATGGCCGCGTAATCGCTGAATCCCAGAATTTCGCCCGCGACCTGATCAACGAGCCGTCCAACCGGCTCACCCCCCGCATGCTCGCCGCGCGCGCTGGAGCCATGGCCAAGGAAGTCGGCCTGGGCGTCGAAATTCTCGACGAGCGAAAAATCTCCGAACTGAAAATGGGCGCGC
Source organism: uncultured Acidobacteriota bacterium (assembly GCA_963779465.1). Lineage (GTDB taxonomy): Bacteria > Acidobacteriota > Terriglobia > Acidiferrales > UBA7541 > Palsa-295. Next base: position 213,553 of record CAVZYH010000001.1, read on the forward strand.
TAATCGGCGTCGCCCAAGGCAGCGTCGAACCCCCGCGCGTAATCGTGATCCGCTACACACCTGAAAATGTCCGCCCCGACGCTCCGATCCTCGGCCTCGTCGGCAAAGCCGTTACATTCGACACCGGCGGCATCTCCATCAAGCCCGCCGACAATATGGAAAAGATGAAGTACGACATGGGCGGCGGCGCCACCATGCTCGGCGCCATGCGCGCCATCGCCTATCTGAAGCCCGGCGTCCAGGTGATCGCCGTGATTCCCGCCACAGAGAATATGCCCGGCGGCCGCGCCCAGAAACCCGGCGACGTGCAGGTGGCAATGTCCGGCAAAACCATCGAAGTCATCAACACAGACGCGGAAGGCCGCATGGTCCTGGCCGACGGCGTCTTCTACGCCCGCAAACTCGGCTGCACCCACCTGATTGACGCTGCCACGCTCACAGGCGCCATCCAGGTCGCGCTAGCAAGCGTGCATGTCGGCGCGTTCGGCACCCCACGTGAATATCTTGATCAATTCCTCGAAAGCGCTAAAGCCGTCGGCGAAAAAATGTGGCCCATGCCCATGGACGACGAATACCAGGAAATGATCAAAAGCAATATCGCCGACATCCGCAACACCGGCTCAGGCAAAGGCGGCGGCGCGATCACCGGCGCCTGGTTCATAAAAGAATTCGCTGAAGACACCCCATGGATCCACCTGGATATCGCCGCAACCTGCTGGGTAGATGAAGGAAAACCGTGGCTCGCCAAAGGTCCCACAGGCGTAGCCATCCGCTCAATCGTGGACTTTGCGATGAAGCTCTAGATTTTTATCTCGGGGCCAGTGGAAGGTAGTCGTCATCCTGAGCGGAGCGAAGGATCTCTCTTCGCTTTTCCGCGCCAATAACGAAATCGCGGCCGCCCACTGCGTGGAAGTTGCCGTTGCGTTTGACTTTGTAGCGGCCGCCTGCTTTTTCTTTTTAGGCGGGCGTCTTCGATGTTGCGGTTGCTGCCGAGGTTACGGTTGCTGCTGACGTTGCCTTTGAATTTGTAGCGGCCGGTTCAGGTTCACCGAACCGGGCAGCAGTTGCCGCTTGCCCGTGGTTTTCTCTGTGTCTCCGCGATAGAAATGTTTTCTCGCTGCTCGCTTTCAACCCTGAACTTTCAACTGCCGTCCTCACATCTTTTCCGGCGCCGTAATCCCCAACAACCCCAACGTCGTCACCAGCTGCTCCCGCACGAGCGTCGTCACATAAAGCAAAAACGCCCGCTTCTCCGCATCCGCCTCCCGATTGATATTGTGCTTGTGATAAAACCCATTAAAACTCTGCGCCAATTCAAACCCAAAACGCGCCACCGCCGCAGGCTCCTGCGCTGCGAGCGCCAAGTCCAACCGCGCATCCAAAGATCCCGCCAGCAACACCAGATCCCAAATGTCCTCAAACTCCGGCGAAACCAAAAACCGCCCCGCATCCAACTCGCCGCCCTTCAGACGAGCAATATTCCCCGCATCCTCCACAGCCACACCCGGATCCATCTCGGCGCCCTTCCGCAAAATCCCATTCACCCGCACCACCGCATACTGCACATACGGCCCAGTCTCACCCTCAAAACTCAACGCATCCTTGAAGTCAAACGCAATTACCGTCGAACGCGTAAACCGCAGCAAGAAATACCGCAGCGCCCCAATCGCCACCGCATGAGCAATCGCCGCCCGCTCCCCGTCACGGCTCTCCGGATGCCGCGAATCCACTTCCTCCCGCGCGCTAGCCTCCAACCGGTCGAGCAGATCGTCCGCCTTCACGCCCTGCCCCTTCCGCCCGCTTACCTCGACGTACGGCCGCTTTGCATCCTCTGGCGGAATTTCGTAACCCATCTCCAAAGCACAACGCGGCGTCAAAGCCACCACGTTGTAAGCGAAATGTTTCAGATGATCCGCTTCCGCCGTGTAACCAAGCGCCCGCAGCCCTTCGACCACCACCTTTTGCGGATACGATTGGCGCGAATCAATCACGTTGAACACTTCATGCGCGTGTCCAAACGCCGGCGCGCCAGGGTCATCCCGCTCGCTCGCAGTAATCCAAGCCTGATGCCCATCCGGATGCTTATAGAAATGGTGGTAGTGAAAATCGCGCGCCAGCAATCCAAATTTCCAAAGGTGCAGCGCGATATCCTTGCCCACGTAAGTCACCGTGCCAGTCGAGCGCACGATAATCTTCGCCTCAGCCTCTTCTGGTGGTTCCTCAGCCGCTTCCAAAGCCGCCGCATCCGCTCCTTCCGCAACTTGCTTCGCAGCCGCCGCCTTGTCAGATGGCAACTCCATCACCCAGCACCCAGCATTCTTCCCCGAAGTAGCCAGTTGAATCGCTCCGCTGCGCTTCAAAAGCTCAAATGCCGCATCCCAAAATTTCAAATGCAGTATGTCGCTCTCCTGCGTCAGCAAATCGTAATCTATCCCCAGCCGGTCCAACGTGTGCAAGTGGCAGTAGTTAATCGCCGTGGCGACAATTTCCCCCATCTTCGCCGCTTCGCCGTGCCCCTCTTCAATCTCCTTCAAGATTTGCCCACGCAATTCCAGCCGCGCCTTGTCCTCCGCCAGAAATAAAGTCACCCGCGTGTACAAGTCCCAGCACAAATAATCGAACTTCGGCTGCTGCGTAAGCGCCTGCACTTCCGCCGGCGATTTTTTCTCCAGATGCAGAAATCCCAGCACCACGTCCGCCACCTGCACCCCGGTGTTATCAATATAGTTCTGCACCTCCACGCGCCGTCCGGAATAACGCAACAAGCGCGCAAACGTATCGCCCAGCACGGCATTGCGCAGATGCCCAATATGCGCAGCCTTATTGGGATTGATGCTGGTGTGCTCCACAACAGTCTTCGTCGCGCCAGCTTCCGCCGTCATTGCCTGCCGTCCAGCTTCCTCCGCAGCCGCCCGGAAAAATGCCGCGCGGTCAAAAAACGCATTCAAATATCCGCCGCCCGCAACTTCCACCCCCGCAATCCCCGCAATCGGCTTCAGCGAATTCGCAATCTCCTGCGCCAATGCCCGCGGTGGTTTCTTCAATCGCTTAGCCAACTCAAAACAAACCGGCGACGCCGCCTCCCCCATCGAAAGCTTCGGCGGCCGCTCTGTAACAATCGGCACATCCGTCTTGTAGCGTTCATGGATATGGTGGCGCAACGCCTTGCGAAACCGGTCTTCGACGGCTTTATACACGTGGCTCCCTATGCAAAGTGAATCACGCGATTATAGGTAAACCTGCGGAAAGCGTCAAAGCCGCCCGCTCGCCCGGATTTGACAGCGCTGGAACGCCAGACTAGTATCGTTTTTCCCATTTCGACGGGATTCGCACCAGAACATCCGATGAAAACCGCCAGGCACGCATATTTCGACTGTTTTTCCGGCATCAGCGGCGACATGGTCCTAGGAGCCTTGGTAGACGCCGGGGCCGATCTCCGCGCCATCGAAGACGACTTGCGCAAGCTGGGCCTCGAAGCCTGGGAAATTTCCGCTGCCAAGGTAAAGCGCGGCCAGATTTACGCGACTCAGGTGAAGGTCGCGACCACCGAAGGCCACCACCACCGCGGCCTTTCCGTAATTCTACAAAGAATTGAGAAAGCCAAACTCGCCCCCCGTGCCGCAGAACGCGCCCGCAAAATCTTCACCCGCCTGGCGGAAGCCGAAGCCAAGGTCCATAGAATGCCGCTGGAAAAGGTTCATTTTCACGAGGTAGGCGCCGTGGATTCGATCGTGGATATTGTGGGCGCGGCGATCGGATTCGAGCTGCTGGGCATAGATGAGTTCGCGTGTTCCGCGCTCGACGTGGGCGCCGGCCAAGTGAAAACTGCGCACGGCATCCTTCCCGTGCCGGCTCCTGCAACTGCCGAGCTATTGAAAGGCGCGCCGATGTTTACCAGCGGCATCGCCAAAGAGCTCGTGACACCGACGGGCGCCGCAATCGCCACCACGCTCTCCACGCGCTACGCCGAAATCCCCGAAATGACCCTGCAATCCATCGGCTACGGCGCCGGCAGCGCGGACTTGAAGGAAAAAGCCAACGTGCTGCGCATCCTGATCGGCGAAAACGAAGTCAGCGAGGCAGGCGAGCACTGGGACGCGCCCGTCACGGTGATCGAAACCAACCTGGACGACATGAGCCCCCAGATTTACGGTTATTTCGTGGAGCGCGCTCTGGCCGCGGGCGCTCTGGACATATTTTCTTCGCCCGTGCAGATGAAGAAAAATCGCCCCGGCCTGCTCGTCACCATGCTGAGCGAACCCGACAACGTCAACCGCTTGATTGACCTGGTATTCCGCGAAACCACGACCATCGGCGTGCGCGCCTACGACGTGCGGCGCAAGACGCTGGCCAGGGAATCAGTCATCGTTGAAACGCGGTTTGGCGAAGTGCGCATGAAAATTTCGCGCATGAACGGTTCAGTCCTTAATGCCACGCCGGAATATGAAGATTGCCAGCGGATCGCGGCGCAGAAGAACATTCCGCTGAAACACGTGTTGGAAGCGGCGTCGTTTCAATTTCAGAAGCGGGTCGAGGCGCAGACACAAGCTTCGACCCCGGACGGGAAACCCGCATAGTTCATGGATAATCCCAAGAAAAAGTATTACCTCACCACTCCCATTTATTACGCGAATTCGCGCCCGCACGTCGGCTCTGCTTACACCACCATAGTCTGCGACGTGATCGCGCGCTACAAACGCATGTGCGGCTATGAAGTCGCCTATCTCACCGGCACTGACGAGCACGGCGTCAACATCGAACGCGCCGCCGAAAAATTAGGCATCTCCCCCGCCGACCTGGTAGACCGCAACCAGCAAATTTTCCGCGATCTCTGGAAGCTCCTCGGCATCAGCTACACCGATTTTGTCCGCACCACCGAGCCGCGCCACGCCGTAGCGGTGCAAAATCTGGTCCGCCGCACCCAGCGCGTCTCCCCCGACGCGATTTTCAAGCGCAAGTACGAAGGCCGGTACTGCATCTACGACAATCTCTACGTCAGCGACACGCCCGACCCCGCGGACTGCCAAATCTGCGGCCGCCCCGCCGAGCTAATCTCCGAAGAGAATTATTTCTTCCGCCTCTCCGCATACCAGGAAAAACTCCTGCAGCTCTACAAAGACCAACCCGACTTTGTCCAGCCGGATTTCCGCCTGAACGAAGTAAGAAGCTTCGTCGAGAGCGGCCTGAAAGATCTTTCCATCAGCCGCAAGACAATCAAGTGGGGCATCCCCTGGCCCGGCGATCATGAACACGTCTTCTACGTCTGGTACGACGCGCTAACCAGCTACATGAGCGGCATCGGATTCGTGGACGGCGAGCCCAACAGTAAAAAAGACAGCGACCGCTTCAAAAGATTCTGGCCCGCCGACGTCCACATGATCGGAAAAGAAATCATCCGGTTCCACGCTGTGTACTGGCCCGCCTTCCTGATGGCCGCGTTTCCAGACAGGCCGATGTCCGAGTACATGCCCGGCAGAATCCAAGCCCACGGCTGGCTGCTCTTCGAACAAGAAAAAATGAGTAAGTCCAAAGGCAACGTCGCCTACGCCGAGCCAATCTCTAAAGCCCTGGGCAACGACGCCTTGCGCTACTACCTCCTCCGCGAGGTTGTCTTCGGCCAGGACGGAAATTTCAGCAAAGACTCCCTGATCACCCGCTACAACGCGGATCTTGCAAACGGGTTGGGGAATTTGTGTAGCCGTACACTCACGATGATCGAAAAGTATCTTGACGGTAAGATTCCCGACTCGGCAGACTTTGTCGATGACGCGCAGATTAGACAAATCGCGACGTTGGTCGCTGGGGACGACTCCGCGCGCGCCGGCGCGAGGGGTTATTTCAATACCTTCGATTTTTCGCGAGGAGTGGAGGCCATTTGGAGTTTGGTCTCGGCCGCTGATGCGTACTTAGCTACTGAACGGCCTTGGGTGCTAGCGGAGAGCGACGCAACGCGAACGCGTCTCGCGGGCGTGCTTTATACTGCAGCCGAAACTTTGCGATTTGTGGCTGTTCTGGCCCATCCGGTAATCCCCGACGCAACGCAAAAGGTCTGGGAACAGCTCGGACAAACCGGAAAGCTCGCGGATCACAGGATTGACCAACTGAAATGGGGAGAACTAAAGCCCGGAACGCGAATCGGAAAACCCGAAGGTGTTTTTCCGCGCGCAGATAAAAAAGAAATACTGGAGAAAATCGAAACCATGGAAAACGAAATTCGCAATCCTAACAGCGCACAACCCACAGCGCCCAGCTCTGACTCTGCACCAACCGCGCCGATAATCGCACCCATAACAGGAGCAACCGCCGCCCCCGCGACCCCAGCAAAGATTGGCATCGAAGATTTCGCCAAAGTTGAACTTCGCGCCGGCGTAGTGAAATCCGCCGAGCGCATCCAAGGCGCCGACAAGCTCCTCAAACTCCTGGTGGACATCGGTGACGAAGTCCGGCAAGTCCTAGCGGGCATTGCGCTCTCCTACGCCCCTGAAGATCTGTTAGGCCGCAAGGTCGTAATCGTCACAAATCTCGCGCCGAGAAAAATGCGCGGCCTCGAATCCAACGGCATGTTGCTCGCCGCATCCGTAGGCCCTGACGGCAAGCCAGTCCTCTGCACGTTCGCCGAAGACGTCCCAGCCGGCGCGAAAGTGAAGTGAGCGGCAAAAAACTGCAAAACTAAAAGTTAAGCGCCACATCTAAACACCGGGCAGGACCGACTTTGGAAATCATTGACTCACACGCGCACCTCGAATCTGAAGACTTCGATGCCGACCGCGCCGAAATGCTTGAGCGCGCCCGCGCGGCCGGCGTGCAAAACATACTAGCCATCGGCAGCGGCGGCTCCGGACCAGACCGCCTCGATGCAGCAATCGCAGTAGCCAAAGACTACGACTGGATCTACGCCACCATAGGCATCCATCCGCAACACGCAGCCGAAGCTCAAGAACAAAACTACGCCCAACTCGACGCTCTGGCGAAAAATCCCAAAGTAATAGCCTGGGGCGAAATGGGCCTCGACTATCACTACGAAGAACCGCCACCCGAAACACAACTAGCAGTTTTCCGCCGCCAGCTCCAGCAAGCCCGCAACGCAAAGCTGCCCATCATCATCCACTGCCGCGATGCCTGGGACGACTGCCTTGCCATCCTCGAAAAAGAATGGGCCCCCGCCGGCCTCGGCGGAATTTTCCACTGCTTCACCGGCACGCTGCGTGAAGCCCAACGCGGCGTGGAAATGGGCTTCCTCGTTTCCTTCGCGGCTAACATCACCTACCCAAAATCCCAACAAATCCGCGACGTCGCAGCAAACCTCCCGCTCGACCAAATCCTCACTGAAACCGATTCGCCTTTCCTTTCGCCCCAAGGCCGCCGCGGCAAAAGAAATGAGCCCGCCCACGTAGTCGAGGTAGCGCAGACGCTCGCGAATGTGAGAAACTTGCCCCGCGAAGAAGTAGCTGCTACGACCGCGGCGAATTTCAGGCGATTTTTCCGGCTAGGCGGCCACGCAATTCCAGCCCAGCCAAGGTGAACCTCAAGGATGGCTTTCGCTGTCCAACTTGCAAAGGGTATTTTTGATCTCGTACGCGACGATTTAGCCCTCGTCGAACAAGAAATCGCGGCGCAAAATAGCGCGGCCATCGAACCCGTCTGCGAAATTTCCAGCTACCTCCGCGAAGGCGGTGGCAAACGCCTGCGTCCCGCGCTTCTCCTCCTGGCCGCTGGTGCGTCCGGCTACCGCGGTGAAAGCGCCATCCGCCTCGGTGCCGTAGTCGAAATGATCCACAGCGCCACTTTGATTCACGATGACGTGATTGACGGCGCCAATACCCGCCGCGGCCGTCCCAGCGCCAATGCCCGCTGGGGCAATCACATGAGCGTCCTCGCTGGCGACTGGCTCTACATGCAGTCCTTCGAAATGGCTCTGCGCGAACGCAATTTTGCCGTCCTCGATATCCTCATTGATCTCACGCAGAACATGGTTGAAGGCGAACTCCTCCAGCTCACCCGCCTCGGCCAGATTGACCTGAACGAGGCGGAAGCTACCGAGCTCGCCTATCGCAAGACCGCCTGCCTGTTCAGCGGTTGCGCGCGACTCGGGGCGGTCCTGGGCAAGCAGCCGAAAGAAATCGAAGACGGCCTCGCCGATTACGGGCGCAATGCCGGCCTCGCATTTCAATTAGTGGATGATTTGCTCGATTTCACCGCGTCGCCCGAAAAGCTGGGTAAGCCCGTGCTGAGCGACCTGAAGGAAGGCAAAGTCACGCTGCCGCTGATATTCGCGCTGGAAGCGCAAGCGCACGCCGCAGCATCTGATGGCAACGGCCAAGCGCGCACAAACAGCGAAGGCCGCCGCTTGGTGGAAAAAGTTCTAGAAGAGCGCGATTTCCGCAGCGTCCGCGCCGATCAAATCGCCCAACTCGTTCGCGAAACCGGCGCGCTCGAACGCGCCACGAAGCTCGCGAAAGAATACGTCCAACGCTCCAAAGCCAGCCTGGAAGTTCTGCCTGACACTGAATATCGCCGCGCGCTCCTCGCCGTCCCCGATTTCATCCTCGACCGCGAATACTAATCTCGCAATTCACTCCGGCTTCGCAACCGGAGCAGCGGCAGGCGCTGGAGCGGGCGGCTTCCCAAAACGCACCTCGTGCGCGATCAAATCGCTTCCCAGCGGCTTGGCATGAATCACCACGCGATCGCCCACTTTTAAATCCTTAAGCGTGGCGCTCGCCCCGCTCTTCACGAACGAAGTGTCCGGAGCAATCTTCACCACTTGTAGCGTGCCGTCCTGCGCCTGCACCGTGATTTCGCTGTCACTGATTTTCGTCACCGTTCCCAGCACATGCTTATCCGTGCCGTGAGCCAGCGCAGTCAAATTCACCAGCGAAAACGCCAAAAGTAGCAGCATTGCCGAACCGATTTTCCGCATCTTGTGATCTCCTCTAATGTGAATGTCCACTTGACCGTCCGTGTGCATCCGACGGCTCACTCAAAAATTCGTTTTCCATCTCTTCTTCCTTCATGTCCGCCGGGCTGCGCGGGTTGTGCTCCTTCATATCCTCCATATCCTCGTCGGTCATTTTCGGCAGGTGACGAATGAACAAAACCAGATGCCATGTATCATGATCATTCGTGCCGCCCGTCCCCCAAGCCGGCATGCCGGTGAATCGCACGCCATTCTCAATGATGTAATAAATCTCGCCATCCGAAAGATTCTGCGTCTGCGGCAGGCGCATATCTGGAACCCGCGGATAAAGTTTCTGCCCCATCTCCGTCGCCCCGCTGCCATCATTCCCATGGCAACTCGCACAGTGATCCGCGAAGTGCCGCCGTGCTTCCGCCAGCAGCTCAGGGGTCGCCTGCATCGGATTGCTCAACTCGCGCGCCCCGCGCGGGATAGCGAAGCGTTGCAGCGTAATCGCCAACCGCGTCTCCATCGCGCCAGGTACATCGCGAGCGCTCAATCCCGTCACACACAGCCAGAAGATCCCCACAATCACCGCGAGTAGCGGAATCGCCAGCAGCAGCAATAATCGTCCGCAAAACGTTTTCACCATGCTCCTCGTGCCGCCAATCCGCGCGGTCCGCCTCCGATGATAACCAAGATGTTGATATTTTTCCTCAGTAGTGAAACCTCCATTTGAATTCGACGTAGATCTGCCGCGGATCGTTATAGTGAAATCCGCCAAAGGTCAGGCTGTTGTCCAGCAGCACGCGCCGGTTCGCCACGTTCAGCGCGGTCAATCCCACCATATATTTCTCCCCGAAATTTTTCCCCAGCGAAATGTCAAACGTAGTGTGCGCCGGCAGATACGGCCCGGGATATTGGGCATCCTGAATCCCGTTCGTGAACCCCGACCCGTAATAAACATTCGTGGAAGCAAACGATTGCCACGGAAGCGTCGCCGTAAATCCCACGTTCAAAGTGTTTCGCTGATCGTGGTCCACCGGAGCATATACCGGCGGCGGCTCGCAATCCGGCGCCGGAGGGCTGCCGCAAATCAGTCCACCAGTGAAAGGCCCACGCGCCTGCGCGATTTGATTTGAGTAAGCCAAATGCACCTGGCCGCGATTCCACAGCCGCGGCGAACGCAGCGTCAGCTCCCATCCTTGAATCAGCGCGCCAGCCCAAGTGAGCGGCCAGAAAAGATTCGATCCGCCGATATTGCTGTGATCCAGCCAATTCGTCGCCGTCGTTTGAAAAGTGTCCGCGTCCAGCGCCCAGCCGCGATAGGGAATCGTCACGCCAAACTGGTATTCCTGGTCGCGCTCCCCGCGCAACGGCCCGAAAGCCAAATTATTGGCATTGGCCAAATCGATCAACGGACCGGTCGCCGTCAAAAGCGGCGGCGGCTGATAGAAGTGTCCATAAAACGCGCGAAAAACCCAATTTAAGCGCGGGATTTGCACGGCCACGCCAATCCGCGGGTCCGTCGCGTTCTCCACCACTGCCGGCTGAGTTCCAAAAGACCCCGAATTGAAATGCGATTGCCGCAACCCGGCAATAATCGTCAACCATGAAGTTACCGTAAATCGGTCGCTGACAAAAACCTCGCCCAAACCGCCCGTCACCGCGGCTGAAGACGGCCCAAAATTTTGGCAACTAGGATTATCCGGCGGCTCGCACTGCGTGAATATATTGTTGAAGTAATTGTTCTGGTGCTGCGCGAATCCATACACCCCCACTTGAAAATTATTCTTCCCAACGGTCGCGTCCAACGTCGTTTGCAGCCCTCCATAATTGGAAGTCTGTTGCACGTCGGTGATCACCGGCACATCATTCGGCGACGCGTTGTAGCTGGCCTTGTTGTAGTGATAAAAGGGCGAAACGGTCAGCAGCAGGTTCGGATTAAATGTGTGAATCCACGAAAAAGTGACGTAACCATCGGGCTCGCGTTCACTGTCGCGCAGGCCGTTACTCGGCGCCTCTCCTGCCGCCACCAGCTGCTGATTGCCGACGGAGTTCGGGTCCGGGTCGTACGGAATCTGGTAATAGTCCTGCCGCAACGAACCCACCAGGCGAAATTGGTTTTTCGAATTAGGATTGAACATCAACGAAGCAAATCCGCCGTAGCCGTTTTCCGCGTCGTGAAACACCTGCCCAATTGGGGCCTGCAATCCATAATTGCTGCGATTGGCATTCAGGCTGGCGTAGTAGGCAAACCGCTGCGTGTGCCCGCCGAAATTCAGCTGGTCATTGGTCTGAAACCAATTTCCAAAAGTCATCACCAGCTCCGCTTGATTGTCCCGTTCGAAGCCCGTGCGCGGCACAATATTGAAAATCCCGTACGTGCGATCACCGTACCCCGCGTCGTAGCTCCCGCGCTGTACCTCCAGATAGTCAATGTCCTTGGGATCAATCTGCGGCCCCAGATTCGTTCCGATGTTCGTGTTCGGAATCGGCACGCCGTCAATCAGCCAGCTGACCTGGTGCCCGCCGCGCATGTGCAACATGTCGTGCGTCTCGTACGCAGCCGGCACGTAGTCAGTGATCATCGCCATGCTGTTGCTGCGGTCGGCTCCGGGGGTTTGCGAAATCTGCAGGCGATTCAGCGTCGTGGTGGGCGTAACCGAATCCACGTTAGCCACTTCAGCCTGCCCCACCACCACCGTAGACTGATTCACACTCGACAAAGCGAGCTGAAAGTGAAGTATCGGCGACGAGCTGGACGCGACTGTAACATTCTGCTCCGCGGCCTGGAAATTAGCCGAGGTGACGCTGATTTTGTAATCGCCCACCGGCACTGACGTGAACGAAAACTCGCCGTTATCGTCCGTCTGAGTTGTCTGAGTCCAATCCGAAGTGATCGCCTGCAGCTTTACCGACGCTCCAGACACCGGCCGGTGCTGCGGGTCGTGCACAATTCCTTGAATTTTCCCGAAAATAGTGGCGTGCAGCAGCGGCCCACAAAGCAGAAACACCGCGAGACACGAGCAGAATAGCAACTTGCGCACAAAGCCTCCGTCCTGAATTGTTATTTTTCAGTTCTTGCGGACGAGGCTAGCTGCGCGGAGGTTGAAAAGGACCTGCGAGGAACCCGGCTGACAAATTTTCAGCGGGGAACTGCGAATTGGCGAAACGCGACACTTTCGGCCGAACAATATACGCGAGTGAAGAAGTTCTAGCCGGCGGGAACGGCGCACTCAACCCGTAATCCATGCGCTGCTGCCCCGATTTCATGCTGCACTCCATCATGTGCCCCGCGCTCCCATGATGGCAAGCCATATCGTCCTTCGGAGGCTCCGGCGAAGTATTTCGTGCCGGCGCGTGATGATGCGACCCATGCGGCAAGCAGCACATGCCATTGCAATCCGGCATACCTGGATCCACAGCGCGCGCCAGCAAAGCCAGCGGCGTAGCCAGCAGCGCGACAATCACGAGAATAGCTTGCACCCGACGCATCGCCAAAAACTCTACCACAGCGGGCCGCGCCTGGTAAACGGCAACCCGCGATCACGCCGCAATTTATTTCCGAACGTAATTTGCGCCCAGAAAAACATCGCGGTACGCTGGCAACATCGTGCTCCCGTTCAAGCTGATCTACGACGAACGCTACGACCTGAACCTCGGCGACCACGTATTCCCCTCGCAAAAGTATCGCCTAGTGTACGAACGCCTGTTGAACGGCGGGATCGCAGACAGCAGCGATTTCCTTTCGCCCCGACCAGCGCAAGACGAAGACGTTCTCCGGGTCCACACACCCGATTACGTCCGCAAATTAAAGACCGGCTCGCTCTCCTACCCTGAAATCCTGCAACTCGAAGTCCCGTACTCGCAGGAATTGATCGAAGCCTGCTGGCTGGCGGCAGGCGGCTCAATCCTCGCCGGCCAACGCGCCCTGCAAGACGGCTGGTCCGCGAATATCGGCGGCGGCTTCCACCACGCCTGCCCCGATCATGGCGAAGGCTTCTGCGTAATCCACGACGTAGCCATTGCCATCCGCCGTCTGCAATCCGACAAAGTCATTGAACGAGCGATGGTGATAGACACCGACGTGCACCACGGCAACGGCACCGCCGCAATCTTTGCCGAAGACAAAACCGTGTTCACGCTCTCCATCCACCAGCTCCACAACTATCCCTTCATAAAGCCCCCATCCACCATGGACATCAACCTGCCGGACGGCGTGGGCGACGAGGATTACCTGGCAGTCCTCGACGAGCATTTGCGCAAAGCATTCTCCGATTTCACTCCGCAAATTATTTTCTACGTCGCGGGAGCCGACCCCTACCGCGAAGACCAACTCGGCGGTCTCGCGCTAACCATGCCAGGCCTAGCCCGCCGCGATGCCGTTGTAATGGATTACGCGCGCAAAAATAAATGTCCGCTCGTGATCACGCTAGCAGGAGGCTACGCCCGCCGCGTCGAAGACACCGTGGCAATTCACGTATCCACGATCGTCGCGGCCCGTGATGCAGCAGCAAAGAAAGCCGCCGGAAATTGAATTTTCAATCTTTGGGCGACTCGCCCGCCACCACCGCCGCCTGAATCGCATTCGTAAGATTCTCCGAAAATCCCTCCGGAGGATATCCATTAATCCGGTAAGTAATCTTTCCGCTGCGATCCACAATCAGAACCGTTGGCAAAGACTGCACCTTCACAAACTCATCCAACCCATCTGCATAAACCACCGGAACATCCCACTTCTCATGGCTCAGAAAAGGCCCGACCAAAGTTTCGTCCTCGTCCGTATTTACGGCGTAAAAAACAATTTCGGAATTTCCCGCATAACTCTTCGCCACCTGCACAAACTGCGGTTCCAATTCGCGGCAAGGTTCACACCAGGTAGCCCAAAAACTCAGCACTAGCGCTTTTCCCCGCGCACCCGCCAGCGGCACGGCGCTCCCATCCAATTTACGCAGCACAAACGCGTAAACGTCCTTAGCATTTTTGTTCCCTGCCGCGGAACCACCCGCTGCGGCAGCCGGAACCGCGCCCAGCAGATCGTATTGAGCCAGCACAGCCGCGCCCAATCCGTCTTCGCTCCCGTGCAACTGCCGCCACACGTTTCCCAGCCGCTTGCGCACCTCGCGTCGGTTCACTTTCCCTACCGCACCGTCTTCCGGCAGCACAAACGCCAGCAAATATTCCTGCGCCGCCGTGGCGTAGTCCCGCCGCATCTCCGCGATCTCACCCAGTTGTTCCGCGGCGACGGCATTGCGCAGCACTGCGTAACTCATCCGCAAGTCTTTCTCAGACGCGGCAACATCATGCTGCGATTTTTCGATCTGCCCGCGCAAATTGTAGAGCGCCGCGCGCAGCTCATCGTGATGCTGTTGCCATTCCGCTGGCGAAACGCGCGGAGGTTTTTCCGCCGCCGTGGTTTTATCAATGCGATCCAGCACCCGGCTCACGTATCCCGAGGCTCGCACCAGGCTGGCGTCGTCTCCCTGCTTCTGCAGCAACCCCACGGCCAGCATCATGATTTCGGAATCGTCCGGACGCAGCGCGATTAACTGCTCGGAATATTTCAGCGCGCAGGCATCGTCCTGCAGCTGCTCGCAGGCCTCCACCAGAGCGCGATACACTCCTGATTTTCTCGGCGCGTCCGGAAAATGCTCCAGATAGCGCTCCAGATTTCGCACCAGCGCCCCGCGATCGTTTCCCGCATCGGCAATAGCTTTCTGCAGCTCCATTTCAGGGTCCGCGTCTTTTTTAGAAATGGCGTCAGAAGGTGGCTTTGCCGAGGCCGCCGGCGGGGAAGCATCTTGCGCACGCGCACACCACGCCAAAGAAAAAAACATCCCGGCAATTAAGATCAGCAAGTAACGGCGGCGGATTACAACGAGATTTTCGCGGGCGGTTGGCGATGACAACGAATGCCTCTCAGAATGTTCCCAGTCGCTGCACTCCAAACGCAATTCTAACGTGAAAGCGCAGCACCACACGGGGAATTACCGGCACACATTATTTCAGAGAAACGCTGCCAGAAGAAGTCTGCACCTCCACGCGCGCCTTCCCATCGCCCAGTCGCGCGCGCAGCTCGTGCTTTTGCGTAGTCCCTTCCATCACGATAGGAATCGCGGCGTCAATATCACCCGAATTCGAGCGCGCCATCAAGCGAAAGCTCGCCGACGGCGAAACCTGCAGCACCACATCTCCCGAACTCGTGTGAATATCCCAATAATTCGAGCCGGCGGGATTCCCTTCGATTACCACATCACCTGACGCAGTGCGCAAACGAATATCCGCCGACGCGCCCTTAATCGTAATGTCTCCGCTGCCCGTGCTCGCCTCTAATGCATCGCCGGGATTGTTAATCTCCATGTCGCCCGAGCCACTGTGCAGCCGCACTTGGTTGTGCACATCATCGAGCGTGATATCGCCCGAACCCGTCGTGGCTTGCGCCTGCCCTTGCACCTTCGAAAAATGTATCTCGCCGCTGCCTGTCAGCGCCTGCACGTCGCCCGAAATATTTGCAGCGCTGATCGCACCGGAACCAGAAGTGAAATTTGCCGGCCCCTTGATCCCGTCCACTTCCACGTCGCCCGAGCCCGTAGCCGCGTGAATCTCGGCGTCGGCAGGCACCACGATCGTATAGTCAATGGACGCGCCGTTGCTGCTGTGCGAGCCCGAGCCGCCGATGCGGATCAGGTTGCCTTCCTGTGACACCGGAGGATTTGTTTCCAGCTCGTGCACACGTTCCTGGCTGCCTTTTTCGGACCATCCGTGCGCCTGTATGTCTCCGTGCACGCGCACTTCGCCTGCAGGTCCCGTGCTCAGGTGCGAATCGCCACTGCCGTTGCTGAGTTCGACGCGCACCGGGCCATTCACCGTGAACGTCTTGTCAAAAGTCCCCTCGGCGCTGGGCTGCGCTCTGCATCCTGCCAAAAGCCCCGCCAAGAGCAGAGTGGCGCAAGCCGCCGCCTGCAACGTCGTGCGTCCCGCCGCTACATTCCCACAGAATTTGTGTGAGCGCTTCATCGTGTGTGTGCGCCGTTTGCTGGCTGGCTTCTCAACCGCGCCCAACTCCAGCGCCCGGCCACCCTTCCTACCAGAGATATACGAGAAAGCGCAACCAGAAGTTCCCGCGCGGACCAAGGATTCTGGACAGCCCTCACTTGATCTTCAAAAGGGAATTCAGCGAACCCTGCCGGTAGCCTTCTAAATCCAAAGTCACAAACGAAAATCCCGCGCTCTTCACGCCCTCGGAGATCTTGCGCGAAATCTCCGGATCAAATCCTCGCGCCAATTCCTCGGGCGCAATTTCAATCCGAGCCAGCTCACCATGCGCGCGCACGCGAAATTGCCGGAATTCCAACGCGCGCAAAACCGCTTCGGCCCGATCGATTTTCGAAAGCAACTCAGGCGTAACCGCCGTACCGTAAGGCACGCGCGACGAGAGACAAGCCGAAGCCGGACGATTCCACGTAGTCAATCCAGCCTGCCGCGAAAGAAATCGTATCTCCGTCTTGCAAAGCTCCGCATCCAGCAGCGGCGCCAGCACATGATGCTCGTGCGCGGCGCGATGCCCCGGCCGGAAATCGCGTGTGTCGTCCGCATTGATTCCGTAAGCGATCCCCGCAAACCCGCGCCCCCGCGCCAGCGCATCCATCTGGTCGAACAGCTCGTCCTTGCAGTGGTAACAGCGGTCGGCGTTATTCGCGACGTACAGCGGATTCGCCAGTTCGTGCGTTTCGATGAATTCGTGACGCAAGCCCGTCGCGGCAATAAAAGCCTCTGCCTGCTCCCGGTCGTGAAGCGAAAAACTTGCAGACAACGCCGTGATCGCCAGCGCGCCTTCACCCAACGCCTGATGTGCCGCCCACGCCAGATAAGCGGAATCCGCCCCGCCGGAAAATGCCACCAGCAGCGAATCCAGCCGCCCCAGCGCGGCCAACAAGTATTCCTGCTTGGAGAGTGCTTGCGCGGAATCTACCGCGGGAGCCGGAACTGCAGCCGCAGCGGTCGCGCCAGCCGTAAAAATCGGCAATCGTGAATTGCTGCTCATGGATGAGCCAGTATAGCTGAATTCCTCCTACTGAAAATCCAGCAGTACATCTACCTTCGCATTCTGCGGATCAAGCTGCAAAAACTTGCCAACCTTGTCGTAATGCACCGGCAGCCCCACAAACGCAGCCTTAATCCCCGTGTTTACGAAATCGTCGTAGATGCTTTTATCGAAGACTCCGCCCGGCGCAATGGTCCAAGCCTTCTTCAGCCGCCGCTCGCCTTCGATCGATAGCCCCGTCAGCACCAGTTTTCCCATGTGATACTGCAGCCCTTCATTCACCTCGACCACATACGTCACCCGTTTGGCCTGTTCATCAAACTGCGGCAACGGATTCAAGCCGGCGTCCAGAAATCCCAGCTGCGCGTATGCCGCGCGCGCCGTTTCCCACAGCGACTGGATTTTATTTCCGTCCGCGGGATCGCCGGGCAGCAGCGCCGAAAATTTATTCAGATCCTGCGCCGTCATCGAATCGTTCCCCTTCCACTCCACGCCGGCCCAACCGTACTGCGCGCCCGCGTTGATCGGTGCAGCAACAATCAGCTGCCCCGAAAGCGGGTTCGTTGGATTCGCCGCGAACTGCGCGACCGGCTGCCCGAATTGCACTCTCAAATATGCGCGCGCCAGGTACACGGGCCGAACTTGCTCGTATTCGAAAAGTTCCACGCGGCTGCGCGAGTAGGGTTTGCCGATCAAATCCGGAACACGTTCCTGCAATACTCGATCGTTCTGCGCCACCGGATCCGAAAAATCCACTTTCTGGATCGTCAGGTCCGTATTCTCCACGCGAAATTCCTGCACGCTTTGGTTGTTAAAAGGATGCGCCACCACTTCGTGCGATACGCGCGCGTGCACGTTCCGCGCATCTAGCAGCTTTTCCAGCGTTTCGGACATCGCGTCCAACACCGTGCCCTTCAGCGGCGCGCCCCCATCGAACAAAATTCCTGAAGCCTTCAGCCCCGCCGTCAATTCCTCGTCGCTGAACCACGGAAAATTATCGAAAGCCACCGGCAGTGGCGGCACGTCCGAAACTTGGTAGGTAACTTTCACGCCACCCAAAGCCGTCGCAAACTTGTATTGGATATTGGTGAACAGTCCGAGCGCAGCCAGCTTGTCTGCCGCTCCCTGCAATTCCTCGCGTCCCACCGTTGTGCCAGGATGCAGCCCGATCGACGTTGCGATCTGCTCCGAAGTAAATCGGATCGAGCCAGCCACCACCACGGAATCCAGCCGGGCCGTTCCGGGCCGCGCATTTTGCGGCGGCGCTTGAACCCGCGAAGCAGATAACGGCGCGAGTACCGCGCCAAACAATAGACACGCGAAAAGGAGCGATGAAACCTTGTGGAAGACGTAGTGACGCATCATCCCGTAATTCTAGAACACTGAAACCGTAAGGGGAACCTGCGAATTGCAAGCAGCGACGAGAACCGGAAGAAATGCCCTGCCGTCCCTCTATTCCACCGTAACCGATTTTGCCAGGTTGCGCGGCTGATCCACGTCGCAACCCCGCCGCACCGCGATGTGATAAGCCAATAGTTGCAGCGGCACAATTTCCAGAATCGGCGCCAGCAATTCCGGCGCCGCAGGCACTTCGACGACGTGATTGGCGATCTCCCGCGCCTGCCGGTCGCCCTCCGTCACCACCGCGATCACGATTCCGTCGCGCGCCTTCACTTCCTGCATGTTCGAAACCGTTTTCTCGTAGCGCATCATCGAAGCCGGATCGGATTCGTCGCGCGTCGCGATCACCACTACCGGCAAATTCTCGTCAATCAACGCGTTCGGCCCGTGCTTCATCTCCCCCGCCGGATATCCCTCCGCATGAATGTACGAAATTTCCTTCAGCTTCAGCGCGCCTTCCAAAGCGATGGGGTAATGAATGCCGCGCCCCAGATACAGAAAATCAGTATGGCGAAATAATAGCCGCCCCAGCTCCTCCAACTCCGCATCATGCTGCAAAATCGTTTCAATTTTGTGGGGAATCCGGGTCAACTCCTGCATCAACTTCCTCGCGGCCGCAGCGGTCTGCTTCCCGCGCACCTGCGCCAGGTAAAGCGCCGTCAGCATCAGCGCCGTCAATTGCCCCGTAAACGCCTTCGTGGACGCGACGCCAATTTCCGGCCCCGCGTGCGTGTAAATCGTCCCATTGGCCTCGCGCGTCAACATCGAACCCACCACATTGCATATTCCCAGAATCTTCGCGCCCTTCTGCCGCGATTCCCGCTGCGCCGCCAAAGTGTCCGCCGTCTCGCCCGACTGGCTGATGGCAATCACCAAATGATGTTTGTTCACCAGCGGGTCGCGATACCGGAATTCGCTGCCGTAGTCCACTTCCACCGGCAGCTGCGCCAGCCTCTCAATCATGAATTTCCCAGCCAGCGCCGCGTGCCAGCTCGTTCCGCACGCGATAATCTTCACTCCTTCAAAATTCCGGAATTCTTCCTCGCTTATATCCATCGCATCCAAAAACACCTTTCCCGTGTCCTGCGAAATTCTTCCCAGCAGCGTGTCGCGCACCGCGCGCGGCTGCTCGAAGATTTCTTTCTGCATGAAATGCTTGAACCCGCCCTTCTCGGCCATGATCGGATCCCAGGTCACGTGCTGCGGCTTTCGTTCTACCGGATGCCCCTGAAAATCCATCACGCTCACGCCCAATGGCGTTAGCACCGCCAGTTCGCCATCGCCCAAAAAGAAAACGCTGCGCGTGTGCTGCAGAATGGCCGGAATGTCGCTCGCCACAAAATATTCCTTCTCGCCCAGTCCGATCACAATCGGAGGACCCATCCGCGCCGCCACAATCTTCAAAGGATCCCGCGTGGAAAGCGCCACCAACGCAAACGCCCCGGTCATCACCTTCACCGACTTCAGCACCGCGGCTTCCAGCGTCGCGCCCACAGAATATTTCTCAATCAGGTGCGCGATTATTTCCGTGTCGGTTTCCGTGACGAATTTATGCCCTTCGGCAACCAGCTGGTGCTTCAACTCCAGATAATTCTCAATAATTCCGTTGTGCACCACCACAATTTCACCGCTGCAGTCGCGATGAGGATGCGCATTCTCTTCCGTCGGACGGCCGTGCGTGGCCCAGCGCGTGTGCCCAATTCCGTACACGCCTTCCAGCGGCGTCGCGCGGATGGATTCTTCCAGGTTGTGCAGCTTTCCCGGCGCGCGCCGAATCTCCAGTTTGCCGTCTTTCTGCACCACGGCGATCCCGGCAGAATCGTACCCGCGATATTCCAGCCGCTTCAGCCCATCCAGAATCAGCGGCACCACGGGTTTGGTGCCAATGTAACCGACAATTCCGCACACGGAAATTTGCTCCTGGAAGCCGCCTTGCCATAGAAGTTGCAGGCAGCCGCGCCTGCGATAAGGTTAGCACATCGCTTGAATCAGACAACGCCACCGCAGCCGCGGGTGCAGCAGACGTTACGTCGCGAAAAACGCAGTGAATCGGAGAAAGAGTTCGTCAGTCGAGGATTTCGAAGCGGAATTCTTCAATCACAGGATTGGTCAGCACATCCTTGGCAATCTTTTCCACTTGCGTCTTAGCTTCTTCGCGGCTCATTCCATCCAGCGCCAGCACAAAGAATTTCCCCTGCCGCACATCCTTCACGGCGGAATATCCCAGCGACCCAAGCGCTCGTTGAATGGTCTGACCCTGTGGATCCAGAACCGTGGTTTTCAGCATGACCCAGACGTGTGCTTTCATCGCCAAGATTATAGCAGCCCCGCCGAATCCGCCGCCGCACGAAAATCCACCAGATATTTCCGCTTCTCATCCGCCGGCAAGAATGCCGAATGAAAACCCTGCTCCATCAGTTTCACCAGCTGCGGAGTGGAAACGCCAAGCCCCGCCACTTTCGAATATTCCGTCAGCAAATCGGTATGAAACATTCCCGGATCATCCGTCCCAAGTGTCACCGCAATCCCGCGCTTCACGAAATCCGGCAAAGGATGATCGCTCAGCGTCACATCCACTTTCCCGACTTGCCGCGCCAGCGCCCCCGTGCACAAATTGCTCGTGGGACAAATTTCCAGCACTACCCGCCGCATCGCCAGAGTATCGGCAAACGCAGCGTCGCGCATCACCGCGATCCCATGCCCAATTCGCTCCGCCCCCAGCAATTCAATGGCCTCGCGTACCGAGTCCGGCCCGCCAATCTCCCCCGCGTGGCACACTATGTGCAGCCCGCCCTGCCGCGCCAAATCAAACGCCGGCCGAAAATTAATTGTGGGATAGGCCAGCTCGTCGCCTCCCATCCCAAAAGACACCACGCCCAGTTTCTGCAGCTTCGTCGCCCAGCTCGCCACCTCCTTCGCCGGATCAGGCCCGAATTGCCGCGCCGCATCCAGAATAAATGCCGTGCGCAAGCGCGCAAACGGCACCGACTGCGCCGCATCGCGAATCGCTGCCACGGTCGCTTCCAGATTCTGCATCCGCCGCAAAATCACGCCCGCCGAGATCGTAAATTCCGCATACACCACGTTCTGCCGCACCAGCTCTTCGCACAGCTGCCGCGTGATCAGCGCGTAATCGTCCGGAGTGCGCAGAAAAGAGGTCACCCACTTGAAAGTCTCCAGAAATCCATTGAAGTTTGTAAAACTGTAACGCGACGCCACTTCCTCCGGCGTCAGCGTCACCCCATGCCGCGCCGCCAGTTTCAGCGCCGTATCCGGCCGGATCGATCCTTCCAGATGCAAATGCAGCTCTGCCTTCGGCAATGCATCAATAGCCATGGGCGGTCGGACTGTCTGTGTTTGCGGATTCATCTTATTGCTGCGGCAATTGCGGCCGTCCGGCGTTGATCCAAGCCGTCAACCAGTAGGAGCCCACGTCGGTGGAAGCGTCCGAAAGTTGCCGCACCAGAATCGCTCCCGCCAGCGAATAGAACTTGTCGTAATAGTCCTGCGAGTAACCCGAAAGCCCTTCGTGCGCTCGCCGGTCGGCCAGCAGCACATTTTCCAGCCAGGAATGAGCAGTCAAACAGAGTTCGAAAGCATGATCGGTTGGATCGTGAATGAAGACCGCCTCATTCGGCTGCACAAAAAAGAAAAGCTGATACCGATCCACCAAACCGCTCGAAAACCGCTCATTCACTCCCGGCTGTGCGGAAAGTTTCCCCTCCATATTAATCGTCGTGTTGAAAGGATCGTGCGCCGCGTTCACGTAGTGCGCCAAAATAGCGGCGGAGAGGCGCACCTGCTTCCAATCGTGATCGCGAAACGCATCCGTAAGCTTCTTGCTATAGAAACCGATTTCCCACGGCAGTATCCCGAATTGCTCCAGCACCCGTCGGTTGTACTTGGTGGTCGCCGCATTGTAATCTCGCGGCAAAGCAGAGAAGGGGAATGGCCCATAGTGGTCCAGCTGGATGAAATCCGTATGCCGCGCCGTTCCCGTTTTCGGATCTGTTTCCTCCGACGGCCCCACGTGCTCCACCAGAAATTGCCGGTTCGCGTAAAAAAACGGCTGCATCTCCTGCGGCAGAGTGTCCACCGCGCGATTCGTCACCAGCCGGTCGGCCGTCTCGCCCCACCCAAACAACGGCGCCAAAGCGAGAACTAAAATCCCCGCCGACAAGACCACCGCGCGTTGCAGCGAACGGCGCATTAACGCAGTTTATCCTTCTCGGCGCCCGCCTTGATATTCGCATCGGACAGCTGGCTGTGGCGGCGCCCATAAAAATAATAAAAAACCAGTCCGATCAGAAGCCACACGAAGAACCGAATCCAGTTGGTAATCGGCAGTCCCGCCATCAAGAGTAGGCAGGTGAGAATGGTAACGACGGGCGCCAGAACTCCGCCGGGGGCGCGAAATGCCCGCGGCCGGTCCGGTTGCTTGTAACGCAAAATCAACACGCCGCCCGCCACCAGCGCAAACGCGAACAGCGTCCCGATATTAGACAGGTCAGCCAACGTTCCGATATCCAGCAACCCGGCGGGAATGCCCACCAAAAATCCCGCCACGATCGTCGAAAAATCCGGCGTGCGAAAAATCTTATGCACGTGGCTAAAAACGCCCGGCAGCAACCCGTCGCGCGACATCGCGAACCATACTCGCGCCTGCCCCAACTGAAATACGAGCAGTGACGAAATCATCCCGGTCAGCGCGCCCAGCAGCACGATCAACTGAATATTTCTGAACCCCAGCTTCTTTAGCGTATTCACCACCGGCGCCGCGTCGTCCAGCAGCGTCTCCCAGCGCACCAGGCCCGTCAACACCACCACTACCGCGATATATAGAAGCGTGCAAATCACCAGTGTCGCGATAATTCCGATCGGCAAATCCTTCTTCGGGTTCTTGCACTCTTCTGCCGCCGTCGAAACCGAATCGAATCCGATATACGTGAAGAAAATAATCGATCCGCCCGTCAGAATTCCCGGCCACCCATTCGGCGCGAAAGGATGCCAGTTCGCCGGATGGACGTAGCGCGATGCAAAAATCACAAACACCATGATCGCCGCGATTTTCAGCAGCACCATTATATTGTTGGCGTTCGCCGATTCGCGGATCCCGCGCACCAGAATCACCGTCAGCAGCATCACAATAATAAAAGCCGGCCAATTAAATCCAAAATGCCAGCCCGGATCATACAAAGTATTCCCCTGCAGATCCGCGAGTCCGGCTGGAAGATAAGCCGGCGTAATCCAGCGCAAGCTCGGATGTACTCCGAACCAATCCAGCAAGTTCACCACGTGCGCGGAAAATCCCACGCTCACCGCCATATTCGAAACAGCATATTCCAGAATCAAATCCCAACCGATGATCCACGCGATCAGCTCGCCCATTGTCGCGTACGTATATGTGTAAGCGCTGCCCGCGATCGGAATCATCGCGGCGAGCTCCGCATAGCAAAGCGCCGCGAACGCGCACACCACTCCCACCAGCACAAACGACAACGCAATAGCAGGTCCCGCGCCTGGACGTCCGAACGACGCCGAGTGATAAATCAGATATTCCAGCAACGGAGCATTCAAGACGGATTTGAATTGCAGCTTCTGCCCCGCAATCGCCGTGCCGATGATCGTGAAAATCCCCGACCCAATCACCGCGCCAATTCCCAGCGACGTCAAACTCAACCATCCCAGCGATTTCTTCAGCCGATGTTCCGGCAGCTCGGAGTCGGAGATCAGCTGGTCAATATTCTTCTTGCGGAAAAACTGTGCGCCCAATCGTCACCTTCCCCGTCAGAGAGCGAGAAACTTTACCCCGCGATTCGTCGCCGTGCAACCGTGCGCCCAGCGCTCCAGGTAATAATCCATCGCGCCAGCGACATCATCCTACAGCAGGGTGTGTTCGTCCTAGAAGTCATCTCGCAAATTGGAATATCCGGAAGGGCGGGGCTTCAGCCCCGCCGTCAAGCTCGGCAAGGGAAAGGGCTTTAGCCCCTGAAGCCGCGTTTTTCGGGCGTCGCTGCGCATTCACGCATTCGCTTCTTTGCTCGTGCCACGCACCCCTTTTTCCCAAACCCGCGCCTCATGCCAGCTGCAGATTGGCATAGCGCTCAATCAGCTTCTTCGCTCCATGATCCTGGAAGCTCACAGTCAACTTGCGATCCTCACCCTCGCCTTCCACTTCGATGATCGTCCCCACCCCATATTTCGAATGCCGCACGCGCGTCCCAATCAAAGGATCCTTCGACGCGCGCCGCGCACCCCGCGCTGCAGCACCATAAGGCGTCCGCGTCTTCTGCCGGTAAGCATAATTCTCCGAAAATTCCGGGTCAGGCTCGTACCGTCGCGTTTCCCCTGGCTCCGACTGCGAACCCAGCGCCGCTTCAATCAAATCTCCTGGAATTTCCGCCAGAAAACGAGAGGGCAGCGCAGCGCGCAATCGCTCCTCACCATAAGTCCGCCGGTACACCGCCCGCGACAGAACCAACGACTGCTTGGCCCGCGTCATCCCCACGTAAAAAAGCCGCCGCTCCTCTTCCACCTCCGCATTGCTCCCCAGCGAACGCCCGTGCGGCAAAAGCCCCTCCTCCAGGCCCGCCAGAAACACCGCATCAAATTCCAATCCCTTCGCGCTGTGCAAAGTCATCAGCGAAACCGGAATCGTGTCGTCGTATTGATCCGAATCGCTCGCTAGCGCCGCCTGATCCAACACGTCTTCCAACGTCTGCCCCTGCTCGGTAGCCTCTGCCATCGCATTCGCCAACTCGCGCAGATTTTCCGCCCGCGAAGTGTGCTCCAGATTGTCCTGCTGCTCCACCCAATCCAGATACCCGGTGCTCCCCAGCACCCGCTCGATCAGCTGCGTCGGCTGCATCTCCTGGCAATCCTTCTGCAAATCTTCAATCAATTTGCAGAAAGACCGCAGCGCCCCGCTAAATTTCTTGCCCGTAAGAAACTCGCCGCTGGAAATCACCGCCCACAGAGATTTCGAACTTTCCTTCGCGCGCGCTTCCAGCGCAGCCACAGTCACCGCTCCAATCCCGCGCGGCGGCACATTCAGCACGCGCAGCAAAGCCACATCGTCCTCGGGATGAAATATCAGTCGTACGTATGCCAAAGCATTGCGCACTTCCGCGCGTTCGTAAAAACTGAAACCACCCACCACGCGATAGCGTATCCCCAGCCGCCGCAGCACTTCCTCAAAAGACCGCGACTGCGCCCCTGTGCGATACAGCACCGCGATCCGCGCATCCGGATCGTTGCGCACCAATCCCGACAAAACCCCGCAGATAAACTCCGCCTCCGCCGAAGAATCCGGCGCCTCGAAAAATTTCAGCCGCGCCCCCGTTCCCAAAGTCGCCTGCAGAGTTTTCCCCAACCGGTCGGAATTGTTTTTCACCACCGCAGCCGCCGCGTCCAATATCGTCTGCGTCGAACGGTAATTTTCTTCCAGCCGAATCAACTTCGCGTCCGGAAAATCCGAAGTGAAGCGCTTCAAATTTCCCGCGCGCGCTCCCCGCCACGCGTAAATACTCTGGTCCTCATCGCCCACCACGCAAACATTCTTGCGCGTCCCCGCCAGCAAACGCACCAATTCTTCCTGCGACCGGTTGGTGTCCTGAAATTCATCCACCATCAAATAATGAAACCGCGCATTCCAAGCCGCCCGCACGTCCGCGTGTTCTCGCAGCAATTCCACCGCCCGCAGCAGCAAATCATCGAAATCCAGCGCCGCCGCTTTGCGCAAGATTTCGTTGTACGCGCGGAACACTTCCGCCGCTTTCTGCCGTAAGTCGTCGCGCGCGTCGGCTGCCGCCGCAGCCATCTCCTCCGGGGTCATCCCGTGATTTTTCGCGTAGCTGATCTGGGCGCGCATGCTGCGTGGTGGGTAATCGTCGGTGGAAAGCTCCAGCTGCGCCAACGCGCGTTTCACCGCTGCAGTCTGGTCGTCATCATCATAAATCGCAAAATCGCGCGGCAAACCCAGATGTTGCGACTCCCGGCGTATTAACCGCGCGCAAAAAGAATGAAACGTCGAAACCCACACGTCCGAAGCGTCGCGCCCCGCCGAACGCAGCAGCTCGCCGATGCGCTCCTTCATCACCGCTGCTGCTTTGTTGGTGAAAGTTACAGCCAGGATCGCGCTACCCGGCACCCCCATCTCAATCAGATGCGCCACCCGGTAGGTAATCACCCGCGTCTTGCCCGTCCCCGCTCCAGCGAGCACCAGTAACGGACCTTCGGTCGTCAGCACAGCTTCGCGCTGCCGCTCATTCAATTTCTCAAGCAAAGTGGAAGATGAAGTGGAATTGTTCAAGCGCAAATTCTAACCGACCGCACCAGATAGAGCAATTTTCTGCGCGAGTGCGAGATCCAAGTGACGTGCCCTTCTTATTGGGATCGGCAAAATTCTGCCACGCCACGATTTCATTGTTGCAGAAAAACAAAAGACATTGTCATCCCGCAGGCGCCTTCCACCGGAGGGATCTGCTTTCCGGCCGCCAGCTCACCACGGTCGTTCCTATTGAGTGTCGTGCGGGCGGGGCGCGCCTTGGAACTCTGTTACAATCGTGCGATTTTTCAGGAGCACTCAGCAAACATGGGCCGCCGAAAAATATTCCTGTGGCTGCAAGGCCTGGTCATGGCCTTCGGCGGAGGCGGCCTCTTCGTCGTCACCTTCTTCGATTCTTCCGTACTTTCATTTCCATTTTTCCCGGACGCGGTTCTCATCGAACTCTGCATCGCCAATCACACCCTTATGCCCTATTACGCCACTATGGCCGCGCTCGGCTCCCTCTCCGGCTGCCTGGTCCTCTATTACCTCGCGAAAAAAGGCGGCGAAGCTTTTTTTCACAAACACGCCGGCGGTAAAGCAGAAAAAATAAAACAGTGGGTGGATAACAACGGCTTCCTTAGCGCCTTCATTCCCGCGCTGCTCCCTCCGCCATTCCCGTTTAAACCGTTTATCCTGGCGGAAGGGGTTTTTCAGGTCCCGACGAAGACCTTCGTCCTTGCAATTCTCCTCGGCCGCGCCCTGCGCTACGGCATCGAAGGAATTCTCGCGGTACGCTACGGCGACGCCGCACTCGGCTACTTAAAATCCCACGGCGGCGCCTTCGCGCTGGCAGTGCTGGCTGTAATGCTGGTGCTCTATGTCCTTAGCCACTTCGTATTCCGTCATTCACCGGCGAAATCGTGATCCCCGTTCGACACAGTCCTTAAATCCGAGTGCGTGCCCCCCTCGTTATATGAAGGGTGGAGGTTTAGACGCCCCGTCACCGGCCCACGCAGCGATATGTGCGAAGGTGTTGGGCTATAACCGCGCCGCCCACGAAAGGAAACTCCCGCTCAGCGCTCCGTCGAATTAGCGTACCGAAGCTCCTCACTCGTCACCCGCGAATCCATGCCCAACTCCACCTGCACAATAATGTTATCCGCGCCCGTGTCGCTCGCCGCAAAACGCAAATCGCGCAACGTGAACCGGTAACCTTCGTCCTCGCGCACCAAACTGGCCAAAGGAAAACGCGCGTAACGCAAGAACGTTTTCGCCGCCGCGGCATTTTGCGCCGCCTCAAGAGCCGCAGAATCTTCGGGCTTGTAATAACGCACAGCCCGATCCGGATCAAATCTAGCCCCCGGCGCGAGCGATATTTCCAGTACTTCAATGTCGTTTTCGGTAGCAGCCACTCCACGCCAATCCAGCGGTGAAATCGAGGAAGGGAAGGCGCCCGCCGAAAGCACCGGCGCCCCGTGATATTCCCGCGCATTCAATTCGTCTAGAGCGCGGCTGTGCAATCCCGCTCGCGCGCCAAAATAAATCAGCAGCGCGAGCAAAGTCACAACCGCCGCCACCCGCCCGCGCGGTCCGCGTTTCCGCTCCCCAATCTCCTCGCTCACTAATCGCAAGAGCTCCGGCAACGCCAATCCCAATACCAGAACCACCAAAATCCACGGATCAAGCGTGCTCACCAAATTCCACGCAGTCCACTTCTGACGAAATGGCCAAAACAATTGCACGCCAATTCCGCTAGCCAGATCAAAAAACACATGCACCACAATTCCGATACTGCAGACCACAATTGCCGCGAGGAAACTGAACTGAGGCAAGTTCGAATCCGGTTTTCTCGCTGCCACACGCCGCCCAAATGCCCAAAAAACCAAAGCCAGCACGCACACCAGCAGAAAGGACCCAAGAACGGAATGTAAAACCCCACGATGAAATCGCAAATAAGCGGATGGCCCGCCAAAATAACTCAAAAAATCCAGATCAGCCGCGACTCCGGCAACCGCCAGCATCGCGGCCCCGTAACGCGGCAAGAATTTCTGCCCAGCGCGCACAAGTATCAGCGCGATCAGCGCATGAGTAAGAATTTCCACAATGGTGTTTACTTCAGATGAGCCGGCGTAATAAGCGAAAGCGCGTCCGGCACAATCCGAAACGCCAGCGGCAAACGCCCAATCGGTTCGCCATCCACCTGCGCGAACACTTCCGCCCCATCCACCGATTCGCAAATCACTTCAGTGTCCTTCCAGGTCGCGATCCCGTCCATCCCGCGCAGTTTCCCGAACCACAAGGCGGGCAAACAGACCAGGTACCGCAAACGGCTACGCGAAGAATTCGTCAAAAACTCAAACGAATCCTCGAACAGGCTGGCTCCGGTAGTGATCTTGAACGGGCCGCCATAATTCACCGTCCGCCCAATCACAATAATAGACGCCAAATGTTCCCGCCCATCCGACCGCACCCGCATCTCCGGAAAATCGTAACCAACAAGCTGCCGCATTCCCTCGACCCAATAAGCGAAAACTCCCGCCCGCTTTTTCAATTCGCCATTCACTGCATTCACAATCGCGCCATCCGGACCCGCTCCAGCCACACTAAGAAAATAGCGCCCCTCTGAAGGCATATCAGCGGAATGCGTACCGTTCAGAGAAGTAGCGAGCCCCAAAGCCACGCGCCGCACCACGCCGTCATGAATCAAACGCGCCGCATGTGGAATATCCCAAGGAATCCGCAGTTCCTTGGCCAAGATATTCGCAGTTCCCGCCGGCAGCAAAGCCATCGGCACCGCGCTCCCCGCCAATCCATTAATGATTTCATTGATCGTCCCGTCGCCGCCGCAAGCAATCACCATCCCGCGTCCCTGCTCCACCGCCTGCCGCGCGATCCCCTGCGCCGATCCCGCCGCCGTAGTAGCCGCGATCTCCGTAGTGATCCCAAAATCCTTCAGAATCCGGACGGCCTGCTCGATTTCCGCAAAACGACGCTGCCGCCGCCCGCCGCTCGTCGGGTTGTAAATCAACAGCGCGTCGTGAATTCCTTCTGGCATAAATTCGCGTTCATCCTGTGAAACTAAACGGGCATTGTATAATACCCGCCGCAATTCACCGATGGCATTGGCATGGAGCGTTCATGGCGAAGAACAGCGCTGCAGCAAAAGAAATCGAACGTTTGCGCGAAAAAATCCGGCATCACGAATATTTGTATTACGTGAACGACGATCCCGAAATTTCCGACGCGGCGTTCGACAAGCTGATGGTCCAGCTCAAAAAGCTGGAAGCCGAAAATCCCAAACTCGCCACGCCCGATTCCCCCACACAGCGCGTCGGCGGCGTAGCCCGCGAAGGTTTTCAGCAAGTCCGCCACAAAACTCCGATGGTCAGTCTCGACAACGCCTTCTCCTTCGACGAGCTCGCCAATTTCGACCGCCGCGTCCGCGAACTCACCGGCCGCGAAAAAGTCGAATACGTCACCGAACATAAATTCGACGGCCTCAGCATGTCTCTAGTTTACGAAAAAGGCGCCCTGGTCCGTGCAGTCACGCGCGGTGACGGCACCACAGGCGAGGACGTCACTCCCAACGTGCGCACCATCCGCTCCATTCCGCTGTGGATCAATGCCGCCGATCTCAAGAAGGCAGCGATCCCGCATTCGTTCGAAGTCCGCGGCGAAGCCATCATGACCCGCGCCGCCTTCGAAGCCATGAACGAGCAGCAAGACGCCAAAGGTGAAAAACGCTACGCCAATCCGCGCAATGCCGCCGCGGGCTCCGTCCGCGTTCTCGATTCCAACATCACCGCATCCCGCCGCCTGGGTTTTTTCGCCTACTACTTATTAGCAGACGGCCGCATCCCCAAAAAACGCCACTCCGAAATCCTCGAAGCCCTCGACGCACTCCGCTTCAAAGTCAGCTCCGACTGGTCTCTCTGCCACGGCATCACCGAAGTCGAAGCCTACATCACCAAATGGGACGCCAAACGCGAAAAGCTCGGCTACGAGATCGACGGCATCGTGGTAAAAGTCAACGAAGTCGGCCTGCAGAACGAGCTCGGCTTCACCTCCAAAGCCCCCCGTTGGGCCATCGCCTACAAATATCAAGCTCATCAGGAAACCACGCTCCTGAAACAAATCGAAGTCAGCGTTGGCCGCACTGGCGTCCTCACTCCCTTCGCCGTTTTCGAGCCAGTGCAAATCGGCGGCGTCACCGTCACCAAATCCACCCTCCACAACATGGACGAAGTCCAGCGCCTGGGCGTCCATGCCGGAGACACAGTCCTGGTGGAACGCGCCGGCGAAGTAATCCCCCACGTCCTGAAAGTGGTGAAGCACGGCAAAGAAGAGAAAGAATTCAAGATGCCGAAAGAATGTCCGGTCTGCGGCATGAAGGTCCATCACACTGAAGGCGAAGTCGCCTACCGTTGCGTCAACGTCTCCTGCCCCGCGCGCAAAAGGGAATCGCTCCTCCACTTCGCGGGCCGCCACGCCATGAACATTGATGGACTCGGCGACAAAATCGTTGATCAGCTCCTGGAAAAAAATCTAGTGAAAGATTTCGCCGACCTTTACAAGCTCGATCTGAAAACGCTGGAAAATCTCGATCGCATGGCCGAAAAATCCGCGCAAAATCTGATCGACGAAATCGCCGGCAGCAAAAAAGCCACCCTGGCCCGCCTGATCTACGGAATCGGCATGCCCTTTGTGGGCGAACGCACCGCGCAGCTCCTCGCTGAACATTTCGGCTCCATGGCCAAACTAGCCGAAGCCAGCCTGGAAGAATTAATGGAAGTCCCCGAAGTAGGCCCCAAAGTAGCCGAAGGCGTCCGCGAATTTTTCTCCGAATCCGCCAACCGCAAACTGATCGAACATCTCCGCGCCGTCGGCGTGAACATGAAAGAAGAACGCCAGGCCCCCGTGTCCGCCCGCTTCGCCGGCATGACCTTCGTCTTCACCGGCACCCTCGCCAAACGCTCCCGCGAAGAAGCCGAAGCCCTGGTTGTCTCCCACGGCGGCAAACCCGGCAACTCCGTAAGCAAAAAAACCACCTACGTCGTAGTAGGCGAAGACGCCGGCTCCAAACTCGACAAAGCCAAAGCCCTAGGCGTAACAATCCTGACCGAATCCCAACTCGATAAGCTATTAAAGTGAGCGGGTAGGTATGCGCGGCTCGAACTGTGGTCGCACTGACGTGCGGACTAGTCGTAAGGATTAGACGCAGCCGCTGCGATCGACCGACCTTGCCCCCGACGGCTTGAGTCACCGTATTTTTCAGATTAGTACCTTGTCATCGAGGATAGCATCCCCTACACTCATCGGCTCTTTGATCTGGAGGCTTTGATGGAGCTATTCGAGGGTCAGATCCCCCTGATCGCTCAGCCACCCGCCTTTTGTGAATTTTCTGGTGGTCACTGCGATCAAAGCTTTGATGGCCAGCTTCGCTCCGACGCGGTATTTCTGTACCCTTCGGAGCCCGAGATTATTGCCGCGACGATAGAAGAATCCGTACGGCAGTTAAGAATGGCCACGGGCCTGCGTTCTTGGATCACTTGGAAAGAATTCGGGGCGGCTGGCCAAATTATCTTCTGTCAGATTTGTAAGGCCCTCCGGTTCACCAAATTTGCAGTCGCTGACGTCACTACCCTTAATTTCAACCTACTATTTGAAATCGGTTACGCAATAGGTCTGGGATTACCCGTGCTTCCGATCCGCGATACTTCCTACGTAAAGGATTCGCGGGTTTTTGCCGAACTTGGTCTCGTTGACACCCTTGGATACTTTGATTTTCAGAATTCAGCGGATCTTGTCAAAGAAGTATCAAAAGGCGCTCCGAATCAAACGCTTCCACAGCTCCTGCCCGTTGACACAAACCGGCCGATATACGTCGTGAAGAGCCCGGTCCAGAGCGAAGGCATGATCCGACTGATGTCATCGGTAAAGAAGTCATGATTACGATTCCGTTCGTTTGACGCCCGTGAGACGCCGAGGCTTTCGTTGCACGACGCGTTCCGACAAGTTTCTTCCTCGTTAGGGGTGGTAGTGCACCTCATGGCCCCGGAGCGGGCCGGCGCGACAGTGCACAATGCGCGGTGCGCTTTCGTTGCTGGTCTGGCCTTGGCCACTCAGAAGCGAGTGCTGATGTTGCAGGAAACGCACATCACTCAACCAATCGACTATCGAGATGTCATACGTTGCTACAATTCTCCAAAAGCCGTTCCGGACCTCCTCATCCCTTTTATCAAGTCGGTTGTAGAAATGCTTCAAGGCAGTCGTTTCGTTCCTACCTCAATCCCACTGACACCATTGGAAAAAGTCGATCTCGGTGATTTTGCTGCAGAAAACGAAATCATAGCCTTGCAGTCGTACTTCGTTCCCACCGGACAATACAACGATGTCAAACGAGGGCACGCTCGACTAGTTGTCGGTAGAAAGGGCGCCGGAAAGACCGCAATCTTTTACGGTGTCCGTGCAGCCTACTGGGGGCACCATTCGCACTTAGTCCTCGATTTGAAGCCAGAAGGGCACCAGATAGTGAAGCTTCGCGAAACGATCCTCAATGAGGTCAGCCCTGGCGTGCAGTTACACATTCTTACCGCGTTCTGGAACTATCTTCTTCTCATGGAGATTGCTCACAAGATTATTCTGGCGGAACAACAAGCGGCATATCGTGACCCAAAGCTGCGAGTGTCCTATGAAAATGTCCGGGTTGCGTACGAAACGCACATGATCGCAGGTGCCGAGCAGGGCGACTTCTCTGAGCGATTGCTGGCGTTGGTAGATGGAATAGCCGCCCGAAAGAAAGCTGGTGTGGATCTCACCCAGACCGGGGAAGTTACGCAGCTGATATATCGTTCGGACATCCGCGCGCTGAACGATGCTATTGGGCGATATCTCACGGACAGCAGGAAAGAAGATATTTGGCTGCTTTTTGACAACCTAGACAAGGGCTGGCCGATATTTGACGTGACACCTCAAGATGTCGCCGTCATCACGAGCTTGCTTGAGGCGACGCGCAAGCTACAGCGCCAGTTTGAAAGCCGATCCGTGATCTTGCGCGTGGTGGTGTTCCTACGTAACGATATTTATGATCATTTAATTCAGGATCCGGCGGATCGGGGAAAAGAAAACCCGGCAATCTTAGATTGGAACGATCCCGAAATGATGAAGGAAGTGGTCCGCAGAAGGATTGCGCTCAGTACAGATCTCGATGAATCTTTCGACGAACTCTGGCGCTTATTCTTTGCGAGCCATGTGAAAGGCGAAGAATCATTTCTTTATATTCTAAGCCGCACGTTGATGCGACCCCGCGAGGTATTGCGATTTCTCCGCGATTGCATCAGCGTCGCGGTGAACAGGAGACATGATCAGGTCACTGAGGAAGACATCCTACATGCGGAGCGCTCCTACTCGGATGACGCTCTAGTAGATCTATCGCTCGACCTGAAGGATGTGAGGCCCGAGTTCGCCAATGCTCCATACGCCTTCATCGGATCGCCGACTCCAATGACTTTTTCAGATGTTGGAATCGCGCTATTGAAAAGCGGGACGGGCATCGCAGCTAATCAGGTTCAGAAGGTTATAGATCTGCTTCTCTGGTTTGGCTTCCTCGGCATCTATGTCTATCCTGACGAAGAGCGTTACTCGTACCAATACGAACACAACCTACACAAGATGAGGAGCGGCGTCGAAAACTTCATGTACAGCATCCACCCTGCCTTTCGCAGCGCACTCGGCTGTATCGTTGCGGTGTGGACGGCAAGGACGAACTAGCTCGACTCTCTGACCCTCGCTCGCAATTCATTGCGCTATAATAGGTTCAGCGGGTGAGTCGGGTGATCGCCGGTGTATTCCGCGCAAGCGGAACACACGGGAGGAAAGTCCGGACTCCCATAGTCCTCAGCTCGCAAGAGTGTCGGACTACAGGGCAACGCGCCTGGTAACGCCAGGGGGTTGTCGCGAGGGCCTTTCGAAGCTGCCACTGGCAGTTTCTCAGGATCTTGCGACGGCTACGGAAAGTGCCACAGAAAATTAAACCGCCGGTGATGCTATCGCCTCGGCGGCAGGTCTGCGGGAAACCACAGCCCTGCCTGTTTCGGCGCAGCGCATTTGGCAAGGGTGAAAAGGTGGGGTAAGAGCCCACCGCTCGGATGGCAACATCCGGGGCACGGAAAACCCCGCGTGGAGCAAGGCCAAATAGGAGGGGAGGGCTGGCCCAGCCCGTATGCAACAAGCTCGAAAGAGCAAGTTGCTGCGACCCTCGGGTAGGCTGCTGGAGTCCCGGAGCGATCCGGGACCTAGAGGAATGATCATCGCGCCGCGCCGTCGAAAATCCCGACGCAAGTCGGGACCACACAGCGCTGCGACAGAATCCGGCTTACAGACTCACCCGCTAAATTTTCTTACGCCGCCGGTCATCGCCACCGATCGCCGTTGCCGCCATCGCCGCCCTGTGCGGCGAACCGCAACACTGCCAATCGCCACGCCCCTAACGCACCCGCGTCCGTAGTTCCGGCTTGTGCACGTGAAAATGCAAAAACGCCTCGCAAATACTCCAAGCTAAACTAGCCGCTTCCGGATGATAACTCGCCCGCGCGTCGCAAAAGAATCCGTGATCCGCGTCCGATATCTCCACGTTTACATAAGGCTTCCCCAGCCGCTTGCATTCATCCACCACCGCGCGAATTTGCTCGGCGGGAATATGCTTGTCGCGTCCGCCCCAGAAAAATAGCATCGTCGCATGCAAGCTAGCCACCTGCGGCAGCAACGCCGGCGCAATCCCACCGCCATAAAACGAAATCGCCGCCTGCAAAGGCACCGTCGCGTTCGCCAAAAACGAAGCGCGCCCTCCCATGCAAAATCCTATGCTCGCGATCGCATCCTTCCGCACTTGCGGGTCGCCCACCAAAAAATCGTAAGCCGCGCGAATATCCTGCGTCAGCCCCTCGACGCTCATCGCCTTCATGTGCGGCACCGTCGAAGGAAAATCGGTATATCTCGCCTCGAATCCCGTTGCGGTGCGATGAAACAGTTCCGGCGCAATCGCCACCACCCCGGCGCGCGCGCACCTCTCCGTCACGTCGCGAATGTGCTCGTTCACTCCAAACGCCTCTTGAAACACGAGCAGCCCCGGATGCGCCTTGCCATCCGCCGGACGCGCCACATACGCGTTCATCGCGCTTCCTTCACCCACTTGCAGCGTTACGTTTTGCGTTCCGATCTGCGTCACCGCTCGTCCTCTCGATTGCGCCTTGCGCCAAAGTCCCCTAGGATAATCGTGTGCGCCGCAAATAGGAAACGATGTTTGCGTCCGGCGCCCACTATTTCACAGGCGATCGCCGCCGCGGAGAAATCAGGCAACCCAACCCGAGATGCCACTCTATAGCGGACCCAGCTCCGACCACTTCGACGGCAAACATTTCTTCAATCCTCGCGATAGCATGCCCGCGATGCCGCACGGCACCGGCGGCGTCCTCAAATGGATGCTCACTCGCCGACCCGCATCCTGGCGCAAGTGGATCGACGCGCCTCCAGGCGCCACTCCGCCCGAACGTGTAGACGACGGAAAAATCCGCGCTACCTTCATCGGGCATTCCACGCTGTTGATCCAGCTCGAAGGCCTCAACATCCTCTGCGATCCCATCTGGTCTCATCGCGCCAGCCCGCTTTCCTGGATTGGCCCGCCCCGTCATCGCGCCCCCGGAATTCACTTCGATCAACTTCCCACCATTGATTTGGTCCTGCAGAGCCACGACCACTACGATCATTTCGATCTGCCCACGCTGCGTCGCATCGCCGCCCAGTGGCAACCTGCTTTTGCGGTCCCGCTCGGCGTGAGCGCGCGCCTCGTCGCCAATCGCATCGCGCAGGATTCGCAAATTCAGGAAATGGATTGGTGGCAATCCGCCGACGCCTTCGACAAAATTCGCGTCACCGCCGTACCCGCCCGCCATTTTTCAGGCCGCAGCCTCACCGACCGCAACAAGACTCTCTGGTGCGGCTACATAATCGAAAGCGCTTCCGGCACAATTTATTTCGCGGGAGACACCGCCTACGGCCCGCACTTTGCCGCCATCCGCGAGCGCTTCCCGGAAATTCGCCTCGCGTTTCTACCCATCGGCGCCTATCGCCCGCAGTGGTTCATGGGCCCGGTGCATATTTCCCCGCCAGACGCCGTCCGCGCCCACAAAGAAGTAGGCGCCGCAACTAGCATCGCCATCCACCACGGCACCTTCCGCCTGGCCGACGACGGCGAGCGCGAACCAACAATCGAACTTCAACGCGCCCTGGATCGCGAAAAGTCCGCTCACAGATTTTGGGTATTAGATGCAGGGGAGGGAAGAGACATCCCGTAAGCAGCCGTCGGTAGCATAGGCAATCAATCTTGCCTGTGCTCCTTCTTTTGAATTCGGTTTTGACTTCGCCGTTGAATTTGTAGCGGCCGGTTCAGCTTCATCGAACCGGGCAGCCGTTGCTTTTCCTGGGAACGCCAATCTCCCGATTGGCGCTGTTGTCTTTCTCTCCGACCTCCGCGCCCCACCGGTAATCGTTCGCCGTCGGAATTGTGAATCGCCCCTGCTCCACCGGCGCCCGCTACCTCTCCCCAGCCACCACCGCGTCAAAAAACAATCCCAAAAGATGCCGTATCTCCGCATCCGAAAGTGAATTCCCATCCACCAGATGCTCCAAAAGCATCGCATGCGAAAACGCGCCCAAGGCCGTGGCCCCAGCCGCGCTAGATATCGCCAAAGACCGCCCCAGCGACCTCATCACCCGCCGCAAAATATCCCCACCGCAAGCGCGCAACCCCCGCTGCCGCGTCCGCAAACGCGCATGCGCCTCCGGATGCCGCACCGCAAAAAGCTTAAATTCCAAGGACAGCAAAGCCAGCCGCCGGTCTTTCGCAATCTGCGCGTAATGCTCGCGTAAAGCCCGCAACCGCTGTTGCGGATTGTCGTGCCGCTCCAGTAGCTCGTTCACTTCCGCGATGCGCCGCGCCACCGTCTGCTCCAGCAAAGCAAAAAAAATATCTTCCTTGCTCTCGAAGTTCGCGTAGAAGGCCCCCCGCGTATACCCGGCCCGCGCCGCAATGTCCTCCAGCCGCGCTGCCTCGTACCCATCGCGCGCGAACGTCTGCTCCGCCGCCAGCAACAGTTTCCGCCGCGTAGCCGCAGTACGCGCCGCCTGCCGTGACGGCGCTGCAACCGCGCGCAGAACCGCAGCCCGCTTGCCGTTGCTCCCCATCGCCTTGCCTTTATCAGTGTTCATCTGCGTTCGTCTGTCGTGCCTTTGATGTAACCGAAACAAAACTCAAATCCATCACCGCTTTACAAGATACATACATGCATGTATATAATAAGCCGTCCGTACGCGCAAGAGAACTAGCAAGGGTGTTTCGTGGCCACTGCCTCCATAACCGCCGACCAATCCTTCGACATCGCCGCCTGGCGTCCCCGCCACAATCCGTGGCTTATCGCTTTGACCGTCACCCTCGCCACCTTCATGGAAGTCCTCGACACTTCCATCGCCAACGTAGCCCTCCCCCACATCGCCGGCTCCCTGGGCGCCAGCTCCGACGAATCCACCTGGGTTCTCACCAGCTACCTCGTCTCCAACGCCATCATCCTCCCCATCAGCGCCTGGTTAGCCACGCGCATGGGCCGCAAACGCTTCTACATGTCCTGCGTCGCGCTCTTCGCCGGTAGCAGCTTCCTCTGCGGCCTTGCCCCCACCCTGGGCATGTTGATTTTCTGCCGCGTCCTGCAAGGCGCAGGCGGCGGAGGCCTGCAACCCAGCGAGCAAGCCATCCTCGCCGACACCTTCTCCCTCTCGAAACGCGGCATGGCATTCGCCGTTTACGGCATGGCCGTCGTAGTCGCCCCAGCGATCGGCCCGACGATCGGCGGATGGATCACTGACAACTACAGCTGGCGCTGGATCTTCTACATCAACGTCCCCATCAGCTTAATCTCTCTCTACCTCACGCATCGCCTGGTAGAGGACCCCCCGTACCTGAAGCAAGAAAAAGAGCGGCGCAAGAACATCCCGGTTGACTACATCGGCCTGGGCCTCGTCGCCCTCGGCATCGGCACTCTGCAGCTGGTCCTCGACAAAGGCCAGGAAGCCGACTGGTTCTCCTCCCACTGGATCACAATCCTGCTGGCGATCTCCATCATCCTGCTGGTGACCTGGGTAGTCTGGGAATGGCGCCACGAACATCCCATCGTCGAACTCACGCTCCTCAAGAAGCGCAATTTCGCCACCGCCATGTTTTTCATGTTCATTCTCGGCGCCGTTCTCTACGGCACCACGGTCTTGATCCCACAATACTTGCAATTATTAATGGGCTACTCTGCCGTCAGCGCGGGAGAAGCACTCGCCGGCGGCGGCTTCATCATGATGCTCATGATGCCGCTCTCCGGTTTTCTAGTCTCTAAAATGGACCAGCGCGTCCTGATGTCCATCGGCTTCGGCACCACCGCCGCCGCGCTCTATTACATGACCACCCACATGACCCTCGGCATGGATTTCCGCACTGCGGCCATGCTCCGCGTGTACCAAGTAGCCGGCCTGGCCTTCATCTTCGTTCCGTCCAACATGCTTTCCTACGTGGACGTCCCTCCGGAAAAAAATAATCAAATCTCCAGCATGATCAGTTTCATTCGCAATATCGGCGGCAGCATCGGCATCGCGCTGCTGGCCACTTTCATCACCCGCGGCACCCAGCAGCGCCAGACCTATCTCTCCGCCCACATGAACGAGGGCAACCCGCGCTTCCGCCAAATGATTGATGGCCTAACCGCCACTCTCCGCAGCCAGGGCATGAGCCCATCCGATGCTGCGCACCACGCCTATGCCCGCGCAGCAGCTCTTCTCGCGCAACAAGCTTCCACGCTGGCCTACACAGACGTAATCTCCGGCCTCACAGTAATCGTCGCCTGCCTCGCCCCCCTCTGCTTCATAATGAAGCGCCCACCGAAAGGCCTGGCCGCCCCTTCGCTGCATTAATTGCTCCCTGGCGCAGCAAACTTTCCGTGTCATCCCGAACGAAGTCCCGCGCTTTTTCTTCCCCGCTGCTGTTTGGCGGGCGCGGGACGCAGAGAGGGATCTGCTTTTCGCATGAACTGTGAGAGAAATCCAAATTCCCCGCGGCGGGTGCCCCATCCTTCCCCTCTGTTTTTTTTGGGAAGGGTGGGGGTTTAAATCTAGGCTGTCTCGCACGCTCGCATTAATTCTCGTTCCGTTTTTTCGCGCCAGCACGATGGCGCGCTCCGCCCGATTTTTTCACAGGCCGATCAGTAGGATACGTAATCCGCAATCCCCGCACCCGCGCAAACGGCGTAATCTCATGTTCCTGCGCCCGCCCCACGCTCATAATGTCTTCCACCGGAAAATCCCGCACCAGCAACGCGTCCGCAATCAAAGACCGATGGCACCGCCAAGGCACGGCCTCGGCACACATGATCGCCGTAGCCTTCGCAGCCGCCAGTTTTTCCAAACGCGCCAGCCCGGCGAGAAAATCCTCCGTCTGCATATAATCCGCAAATCCGCGGAAGCTGGCATTGTGCCATCCTAAATTCGCAGAATCCGCCTTCGCATGCCGCAACCCGCCAAGTTTTTTCAAATGCACATACCCGATCCCGGCCGCCCGCAAACGCCGCGCCAGCGCGTCCCGATTAAACTGCGGGTTGTGCCCCGAACGCGGAATGCTGCGCACATCCGCCACGCGCTCGACGCCATGCGCCCGCAGCATCTCGACAAATTCCGCAATGGGTCGCGTGGAATGTCCGATGGTAAAAACCGTAGCCTGCATTTTCCTGCGTCGCGCGCTCACATCAGCTCCTAAAAGCACGTTTCGTACAGGTGGTACTAGTTCTGTACCAAATCTGTACCGCGTCTGTCCTTTTTGCATCGCCCATCAATGCTAACCTAACCCGAAAACCAAAATATGATGCCGCACACACAACTTCGACATTCAAATCGCCGCCCCTCGTGTAGCTTAAGCAATCTCGCCTGGGTTCCGATGCCGGGAGGGCCGCAAAACGAGCCCGACCCCCTTAATCACTGGTCACTCCCCAGGAATCACTTCGCAGCCTGTACGTATAACTACGGACGCCTTAGTGGTTTTCTAATCGACGGCCCGGCGATTAGAAACGTCCGCAACTCGTAGAAAACAAACAATGGCGCGTCATTCTAATCGTACATTTATGGCAAAATTTCCGCGCCACTCGCGCCCTTCCAACCCCGACCACCGGGTCGCCCCTCACGTTCTCCCGCATTCGCAACTCGCGACCCTTCGACCCTCCCCATTCCAACAAATCCGCTTCGGCTGGAAACCCTTCGCGGCGATAATAGTCCCGTCGGCCGGCCCGGTGCAGTCTGCCTGCGGCAGCTCGCGATTCGAGGAAACCATGACGGAAATCAGCGCCTTGTTCTGGGACAACGGTGGCGTGATCCTCACCAACGGTTGGGACCGTACCTCCCGCCGCGCCGCCGTCGATAAATTCCATCTCGACTGGGCCGATTTCGAAGACCGCCACGAGCTAATGCTCAACGCGTTCGAAACCGGCCGCGCCACACTGGACGAATATTTGCGCCGCACAATTTTTTACCGTGAGCGCTCCTTCACACCGGAAGATTTCAAGCAGTTCATGTACGCGCAATCCCAGCCGTTTCCGCAGTCGCTGGAATTTTTAGGCACGCTGGTGCAGCCGCGAAGCTATCTAATGGCCTCGCTGAACAATGAATCGCTCGAGATCAACGAATACCGCATTCATAAATTTAATCTGCGCCAATACTTCCAAACTTTTTTCAGCTCCTGCTATCTCGGCGTGCGCAAACCGGAAGAGCAAATCTACCGGCTGGCGCTGAAAATTTCACAACGCGAACCCCAAGAATGCGTATTCATAGATGATCGCGGCCTGAACCTGGAACTCGCGCACGAGATGGGAATGCACACGATTCAGTTTCAAAATCTGGACCAGTTGCGGCAGGAACTCGCGCATCTGGGAATCACACCCGCCGCAAAATAATTTGCGAGCGCGAAGAAAGATCGAACCTGAACGAATATAAAACGAGGCGCAACAGAAAATGAAACTCGACACCAGGGTACTTCCAGACATTGACGCGCTCAGCCGCGCCGCCCTCGAAGAATTGCTCAGCGACCTGCAAGACGCAATCAAACAGCGTGGCCGCGGCGCCATTGCCCTTTCCGGCGGCCACACTCCGGAAAAAATGTACACGCTCTGGGCCGCGAACCAAAAATATCGCAGCGAAACCGACTGGAACCGCGTCCATTTCTTCTGGGGCGACGAGCGCTACGTCTCGCAGGACGACCCGCTCAGCAACTACCGCATGACGCGCGAGACTCTTCTGGAGCACGTCGCGATTCCTGCCGCCAACGTGCACGCGGTTCCTACGAATTTGGGAACGCCGCAACAAGCTGCAGAAGCTTATGATCAGGAGTTGCGAAAATTCTTTGGCTCATCCGCGCCCGCATTCGACGTCACGCTGCTCGGGCTAGGTCCCGAAGGCCACACCGCTTCGCTTTTCCCGGATTCCCCCGCGCTCGCGGAAAAGACGCGTTGGGTCGTTCCCGTTCACGTGGAAGCCGTGCCGCCGAACCGCCTGACGTTCACGCTCCCGGTACTGAATTCCAGCCGCAACACCTACTTCCTCGTGGCCGGAGAAAATAAGCGCCCCATCCTCGACGCCCTTCGCGCCGAACCGGATTCACGCCCCAGCGCCTACCCCGCCGGCCGCATCCGCCCCGCCGATGGACGCGTCCTCTGGTTCCTCGACCAAGCCGCCGCCGGATGACCTCGCGCGAAAATTTTCTTGAAGCCTTCCGCGTGGTGCTACGTCTAAATGGTTGCCGGGGTGTGCAGCAAGATCACAAGCTACATGAGCTCGAGAAGCTTGCCGCTTCCAGCGCAGAATTTTCGCCGAACATGGCTCACACCCTGTAAAATATGTGGAATCCAGGTCCGGAAATCGCCTGCGGACGAGGTACGCCATTCCGCTGGCGTGAGGGAACACGCGGAGCAGGTCGCAGCGTTCAAAATAAATTAATGATGCGCCCACAAAATAAATCCATGCGCGCCGTCGCCGCTGTAGCTTTGCCCGCCATGTTGCTCTGGCTTTCCGCGTGCACCACCAAATCGGCGGAAACCGCTCCGAATCTCGCCATTCCGGTCACCGTGGCGAAAGCTGTGCAGAAAACGGTTCCCATTAATCTGACCGCGATTGGAACAGCGGAAGCCTACTCGACCGTTTCCATCAAGAGCCAGGTGAACGCGATTCTGGAGCAAGTGCATTTCAAGCAGGGCGACTTCGTCAAGAAAGGCGACCTGCTTTTCACGCTCGACGCCAGACCGTTTCAATCGGTCCTCGCGCAGTCCGAAGCAAATCTCGCGCGCGACCAGGCGCAAGCCGAACTCAATCAAGTGCAATCTGCGCGCTATCAAAAGTTGTACGACGCGGGCGTCGCTCCTAAAGAACAGTACGACCAAATGAAAGCCACAGCGGACGCGCAAGAAGCGCTGGTTCACGCCGACCAGGCGGCAGTGCAGTCCGCCAAGTTGCAATTGCAGTACTGCACGATTTACGCGCCCACCGACGGCCGCACCGGCGCGTTGCAGGTTTATCCCGGAAATCTGGTGAAAGAAAATGACGTTCCGATTCTCGTGGTGATCAATCAGATGTCGCCCATCTTCGTGGATTTCTCCGTGCCCGAACAATATTTAGGCGTCGTAAAAAAATATATGAGTGGCGGTCGTTTGCAGATTGAAGCTACGCCCTACGGCGAAAAAGTCGCCGAGGTCGGCTATCTTACTTTCGTAGATAACAACGTGGACAACACTACCGGCACCCTCAAGCTGAAAGGGACTTTTCCGAACGAAGATCATCGGTTGTGGCCCGGACAATTTTCCGTCGTCTCTTTGCGCCTTGCAGAAGAAGAAAAAGCCATCGTCGTTCCGTCGCAAGCCGTACAGACGGGCCAATCCGGAGATTTCATTTTCGTAGTGAAAGCGGATCAGACCGTCGAATCGCGCCCCGTAAAAGTGACGCGGCAGCTCGAAGGCGAATCCGTGATCGCGAGCGGCATAGCACCCGGAGATACGGTTGTAACGGACGGACAGCTGCGCCTGATTCCCGGCATAAAAGTCCAAGTGAAAGCAGCCAGCGTGGGAAGCTAGCGAAGTCCACGGCAGGAAAATGATCAGCATCGCCGAACCATTTATTCGCCGTCCGGTCATGACCACTCTGGTCATGCTCGCGATTCTGCTGTTCGGAATCCTCGGCTATCGCGCGCTCGCGGTCAGCGAACTTCCCAACGTTGATTACCCAACGATTCAAGTCGGAGCATCGCTTCCCGGGGCGAGTCCCGACACCGTAGCTTCGGCCATTGCGACT
Source organism: uncultured Acidobacteriota bacterium (assembly GCA_963779465.1). GTDB lineage: Bacteria > Acidobacteriota > Terriglobia > Acidiferrales > UBA7541 > Palsa-295. The sequence goes on from CAVZYH010000001.1 coordinate 257,578, forward strand.
CCACTCGAAAAACAATTTTCCACAATCGCGGGCATTGATTCGATGACGTCGTCGAGTTCGCTCGGCGGCACCTCGATTACCTTGCAGTTCGACTTGAGCCGCAACATTGACGGCGCCGCGCAAGACGTGCAGGCCGCTATCTCCCGCGCATCTTCGCAACTGCCGCCGAACATGCCGACGCCGCCGACCTACAACAAAGTGAATCCGGCGGACCAGCCGATCCTCTACCTCGCCATGGGCTCGAAAACTCTACCCGGTTACACCGTGGACCGCTATGCCGAAACACTGATGGGCCAGCGGATTTCGATGGTCAAAGGAGTCGCCCAGGTTCAGGTGTACGGTTCGCAGAAATATTCCGTACGCATCCAACTCGATCCGCAAGCCATGGCCACGCGGCAAATCGGAATTGACGAGGTGCACGCCGCGGTGCAGAACGGCAACGTAAATCTCCCGGTGGGAACTTTATACGGCGACCATCGCGCTTTCACGCTGCAGGCTGACGGCCAACTGACGCACGCATCGGTGTACCGCCCGCTGATTATCGCCTATCGCAACGGCTCGCCCGTGCGCCTGGAAGACGTCGGCAAAGTTCTCGACAGCGTGCAAAATAATCGCGTTGCGAATTGGTGGAACGACACTGATTCCGTGGTGCTCGCAATCGAAAGACAGCCGGGAACCAACACCGTAGAAGTTGTGGACGCGGTAAAGCAGCTGCTTCCGCAGTTTCGCGCCATCATTCCGCCGTCCATTGAGATGGCCACGTTGTACGACGCGTCGGAATCCATTCGCAATTCCGTTGCGGACGTGAAATTCACCCTGTTTCTGGCCATTGCTCTGGTGATTCTGGTCATCTTCCTATTTTTGCGAAATCTCTCCGCTACGTTGATTCCCAGCTTCGCGTTGCCGATGTCCATCATCGGCACCTTCGGCGTGATGTATGTGCTGAACTACACGATCGACAATCTTTCGCTGATGGCGCTGACGCTTTCGGTGGGATTCGTGGTGGACGACGCCATCGTGATGCTGGAAAACATCGTGCGCCACATGGAAATGGGCGAAGGCGTGATGGAAGCGGCGCTGAGCGGCTCGCGCGAAATCGGGTTCACGATTTTGTCCATGACGATTTCGCTCGCAGCTGTATTTCTGCCGGTTTTTCTGATGGGCGGGATCATGGGCCGCCTGCTGCACGAATTTGCCGTCGTCATCATCAGCGCGATCTTGGTGTCCGGCTTCGTTTCGCTGACGCTCACGCCGATGCTGTGCAGCCGTTTTCTGCGCCCGGTGGCCGAACAAAAGCACGGCAGGGTGTACATGGCGTTGGAACGATTCTTCGACCGCCTGCTGCACTACTACGACCTTTCGCTGCAGTGGTCGTTGCGCCACCGCGTATTCGTGATGACGGTTTCTGGCGTGATTTTGATTATCACAGTTTGGCAATTCGTGGTCATACCGAAGGGTTTTCTGCCGCCGGAAGATCGCTCGCAGGTTTTCATTTCCACCGAAGCGCAGCAGGGAATCTCCTTCGATTCGATGCGCGCGCACCAGTTGGAATTAAACAAGATCGCGCTGGCGGATCCCAACGTGCGCGATTTCTTTTCGAGCGTAGGTGATTTTTCGTCGAGCAATTCTGGAATCATATTCTTGCACTTGAAAGATCGCCCGCAGCGCCCGTGGCTTCCCAATCCGACGATACAGGCCTGGCAAGAGAAATACGGCACAGTTCCGGTGGTGGGCAGCGCGCTGCGAGCGATGGCGCCACTGTTCGCGCATCGCACCACGATTGACGAAGTGATCGCGGAACTGGGCGCGAAGTTCTCAGCCGTAACCGGCATGAACGCCTACATGCAGAATCTGCCGCCGATTCAGGTAGGCGGCGAACTCACCAAGAGTCAGTACCAGCTGACGTTGCAAAGCCCCGACACGCAGGAACTGTACCGCGAGTCCACGGCCTTCCAACAAAAGATGGCCAAGCTTCCCGGCCTGCAAGATGTGACCAGCGATTTGCTGATCGCCAATCCGCAGGTGAACGTCAACATTGATCGCGACAAAGCCTCAGCGCTCGGCGTCACGGCCGAACAGATCGAGGACGCGCTTTACACCGCCTATGGCCAGCGCCAAATCTCCACCATCTACGCGCCCAACGACGAATATTGGGTGATTATGGAGCTGCAGGACAAGTACCAGAAAGATCCCGCCGCACTTTCGATGCTTTATATTCGTTCCAGCAGCGGCACTCTGGTTCCGCTGAATGCGGTCGCCAGCCTGACGTCGAGTCTCGGTCCGCTGACGGTAAATCACTTTGGCCAGCTTCCCGCGGTGACGATTTCTTTCAATCTTGCGAACGACACAGCTATCGGGGACGCCGTCAATTCAGTAAAGCGCCTGGCGCGCGAAGAACTTCCTCCTACCGTGACCGCGCAGTTTCAGGGAACCGCGAAGGCCTTCGAAGCTTCGCTCACCGGACTGGGTCTGCTGCTGCTGATGGCCATCTTGGTGATTTACATCGTGCTGGGAATCTTGTATGAAAGCTTCATTCATCCGATCACCATTCTTTCCGGGCTGCCGTCGGCAGCTTTCGGCGCATTGCTCACGCTCCAAATTTTTCATCTCAGCCTGGACCTGTACGGATTCGTCGGCGTGATCATGCTGATCGGAATCGTAAAGAAAAACGCGATCATGATGGTCGATTTCGCCGTGGAGCGCGAACGCACCGGCCACAAAACCGCGGCCGAAGCGATCTATGAAGGCTGCCTGATTCGCTTCCGTCCGATTACCATGACCACAATGGCGGCGCTGATGGGCACTGCGCCGATCGCATTCGGAATCGGAGCAGGCGCGGATGCACGCCGCCCACTCGGCCTCGCGGTAGTAGGTGGATTAATCTTCTCGCAGATGGTTACGCTGTACCTGACCCCAGTCTTCTATACATATATGGATACATTCCAGAGCTGGCTAGAAACCCATTTCGGGAAGATGACCGGAAAAAGGAATACCGATCTCGCGGACGGTCACGTTTCCGCGGATTAAACCGCTCGCAGTACGGAATTTCCTCGTTTCGTAAAATCTTCGTCTCCTTGTACAGCGGTACAGGTGTCCTTATCAAGCTGTACCAAAACTACCTGTCACTTCGTACCATTGACCCGTCAAATGCTGCTGTCTAGCATGAAATCAGGACGTGCACACGTCTCGGAATGTGGGATTGCTTACCCGTGTTTCGGCCAGCCTCGCGGGGAGTCAATCAGGATGCCATTTAGCTTAGACCTGCCAAGCGATATCAAAACGCGCCAGAAACGCCGCGGTCCGCGAATGAACTCGCGCGTGCCGGTGACGGTGCAGTGGAAAGGGCCGAGCGGGCCACCGATTCAGCAAGCAGCGATCACCCGTGTGGTGAACGCCTACGGTTGCCTCCTTGTGTCTCCACTGGAAGTTGAATTGCAGCAAAGATTGCGCGTGACGAATTTGGCTACGCGCCGCGCCGTGGATGGGCACGTCGTCTGGGTCGGGATGCAGCGGCCGGACGGGTGGGACGTGGGGGTCGAGTTCATTTCGGCCGATCAAAACTTCTGGGGTGTGGAGCTTTGAAACTCGAACAATTAAGGGTCCCTGCGGCAAAAGCGTACGCATCGCCGTTGAGAGCAGCGGTGATGCCTGCGCGCGCGGCGAAGGCGGATTTAGGCGGGGAACTATCAGCGTCCGCTGGAGAAGACCGGCGCCGCAGCCAGCGCGTGCTGGTGCGTGTGCGCGCGAGCTTGCACGTGGCGCTGAACGGCAAGCCCACAACATTTGAGACCGTGACGCTGAGCGTGAACAATCATGGCGCGATGCTAATACTGAAGCAGAGTTTGCCGCCGGACACGCGCTTCGTGCTGGAACATTCCGGAACGAAGGAAAAGGTGGCGTGCAAAGTTGTGCGTCCTTCGCGCGAGATGCCCGACGGATTTCAGATCCCGATTGAGTTCGATTCTCCGGCGCCCAATTTCTGGAGGATCGCTTTTCCGCCGAACGATTGGCGGCCGATGGATGACTTGTAGATCGGCGTGTGCATGCGCGGCAGAAATTCTGAGGAAAGGTTTCTATTAGAATGGAAGTTTGCGCAGGTCGAGGTTTCCGCCTGACAGGATGATTCCGATTTTTTTGCCCGCTGCGTTGAGTTTTCGAAAGAGCGCGGGCGCAGCTGCTACGGCTCCGGATGGTTCGACGACCAGTTTCGTGCGTTCCCACAACAGCATCATGGCCTGCACGATCTCTTCTTCGCTGACCAGCGACACCTCGTCCAGGCGATTGCGCAGAATTGAAAATGTGAGTGGGCAGAGCGTGGCGCGCAGGCCATCCGCCGTTGTCTCGGTGGATGCCGCAGGCTCGATTTTTCCGGAGGCGAACGAGCGGTAAGCGTCGTCTGCGTTGCGCGGCTCACCGCCGATCACGCGGATCGCGGGCCGCAGACTTTTTGCGGCGATGGCAGTGCCGCTGAGCAGTCCGCCTCCGCTGACAGGCGTGATCATGAGATCGAGATCGGGAATTTCCTCGAGCAATTCCAGCGCCGCGGTTCCTTGCCCGGCGATTACTCGCGCATCGTTGTAAGGATGCACCAGATGCGCGCCCGTCCGCTGAATCACCTCTGCGGTGACGGCTTCGCGCGACGCAATGTTCGGCTCGCTCTCGGTGATTTGCCCGCCGTAGGCTTCTACCGCGCTCTTCTTTGCTTGGGACGAATTTCGCGGCATCACAATGTAGGCGGGAATTCCGCGCCAGCGGGCTGCCTGGGAGAGCGCCGCGGCGTGGTTGCCGGAAGACGGCGCGGCGACGCCAAATTGTGCTTGTTCATCCGTCAGGGAAAAGACGGCGTTGGTGGCGCCGCGGATCTTGAATGAACCGGTCTTTTGGAGGTTTTCGCACTTGAAGAAGAGCTGCGCGCCGGCAATGTGATCGAGAGACGCGCAGGTAATCACCGGCGTGCGATGGATCCGCGGGGAGATGAGGCGATGCGCGGCGCGAATTACGTCCAGCGTCAGGCTAGGCGCAGGAAAATTGAGCGGATCGAGCGCGGCCTGTTGGGATTCGATGGATTTGTTATGAGCGGGCATGGCGCACGACGTGGGGCATTATGGCACATCCCGCGGAAATATGGATTCGACGCGAGCGCGGGGAGATCCCGCGATGGCCGCGAACATTAAAAATCTTGACGCGGTTGCGGGCAAGTGCGATTCTCAATTCCCCCTTCCAGTTGTAACTGCGCTAACAATTCACGCCGCAAGCTCTTCAGGAGGAGCCCATGCCAAGCCACGAGCGTCGTAGTGCCACCCGCAAATCCTACGCAATTCCAGTGCGGTTTAACGTGATCACGGAACAGTACGCGATGGTGGGTGCGGCGAGCGTGTCGTCCGGGCCGGCGCGCGCGAACGCCAAGATATTGACGACGATTCCGCTGCCGCAGCAGGGCGAAATCGTGAATTTGTCGGAGCGGGGAATTGGATTCAAGACCAAACAGAATTTAAGCGTGGGCGAAAGCGTGGAAATATTTTTTACGCTCCCGACGGCGCTGACGGGAAGGGCGCCGGAGGACGTGCGGTGCAATGCGCGGGTGGTGCGCGTGGATAAAAGCGCGGACATTCACGGGATGATTGCGATTGGCGCGGCGATTGACCGCTTCGAGCGGACTTCGATTACCCGAAATTGGGATAACTAGCGCGGTGCGCTGGAGTGGCCCGGTGGCATAGTTCGCTGGGTCTTTAATCGCTCGTGCGAATTATTTTGCGGGCCGCTGAGCTACGGTGAACGTAACTTGCGCGGCCGTGGTGTTGTCGAAGCGGTCAGAAATTTGCACGGCGATGGTGTGCGGGCCGGGCGCGAGGCCTGGAAGCTCGATCTGATAATTTTCCTTTGGCGCGTCGGAAAGACCGCTGGCGGGAAAGACGATGAACCACTCGCCTGCGTCCACGCTGTATTGCGCGCGGGTGATCGCCAGGCCAGAGCTTACTGCGTCGAATGTAATTTTTGTAGTTACGCCGCCGGTATCCGCGCGGAGATTTTCGATGCGCGGGGGAGTGTTTTGAATTTCGAAGCGCTCGCTGACGCGTTCGTTGGTTAGAGCTTGAGGCGACGGATTGGAAGGCAGATCCGAAGCCACAATCTTCAAGTAGTAAGCGCCGTCGGGCATCGTGGTCGTGTCCCAGGAATAAAAGCGCTGGGCGACTTTGTCTTTCAGTAGCCGCCAGGTTTGTTCGCCTTCGCCACGATAGTAAACCGCAAAAATCATATCGTCGTCGTTATCGTCGTGCGCGCTCCAGAGCACGCTCTGGTAGCCTTTTTCTTCGAAACCTTGCGGCGGCACGTCCATCTTCTGCGATTTCGACGAAGTATCCAGCATCGCGCCGATATTTGGAAATGGCGTGGCGCCGATGGTGCTGCGCTGCGGGGTTTTCAACTGTACGGCCGCGGGAGTTGCGGGGCCCCCGGGAGACGCTGAAAATCCCTGCACGCGGACGCCGGGATCCTGGATCGCAATATCGTCCACGACGGGCGCGACATTTTCCGGTTGGTAGGCGATGCTGACCCAGGAAACTTCCGGGGTATCGCGTTTGTCCGCGGCCTGGAAGACTGCTTTCCACTGCAGGAAGCGCGCGGGCGGGCAGGTTACCGCGGCGCCGCTCGCGCTGGAATATGGGCCGGACCAGGGGCTCCATTCTTTTTCTGGGTTGGACGTGTTGCCCGAGCGCGCGTAGAAGGAAACTTTTCCCTGCGTAGCGGCGTTTTCGCCCCACCAGGTCAGGCGTCCCCAGTGCGAGAAAATTTTGGCGTCGAAAGGATCGGATTCGAAACTGCCGGCGGTTTCCTGGCCGGGGCCGAGGGTGAAAAGTTTTCCGGGATTTGCGGTGCCGACCAGAAGTTGGCCATCGCGGCCTGCGATCAGGCTGGTGACTTGCGACGAAGCAGTTTTCGCGACGATGGAATACACGCCGTCGCCCTGGAGCTCGATGATGGCGCCTTTATTCCCAGTGCCTAGCAGGACTTTTCCGTTCGGCGCAAGGCCCATGGAAAAAACGAGATCTTCGCGCGAGGTCCACAGCGTTTCCGGCGAGCCTGCCGGCGATATTTTCACGACCTGCGAGCCGCCGGTGGTGGAAGGGAAGAGCGAAAAGGCAGGAGGCGGTTGCGCGCCTGCGGCGGCCTGGAGCGCCAGCGTGACGGCGCCTTGAGCCGAAAGAGCGGGCGCTGCCGACTGTGGGGCGATGAGTGGCTGTGCTGGACTGGGGCCGGCGGGGCGCTGCTTTTCTCCGATCGCCGCGGCGTAAAGATTTCCGCTGGAATCCGTGAGCAGCGATGTGACTTCTTTTTTGTCTGTTTCGTAAACGACGTAAGCTGCGCCGGCGTTCGGTGCGGCTTGCGAATCTTTGGCGGCGGTTGCGCGGGAGATTTCGATGCGCAGAATAAGGCCATCGGGGTCCGTGCCGGCGAGGAGATTGCCTTTGGCGTCGAAAGCGAGCGAGCGGGCGTGGCGTTCGTCACTTTGATAGAAAAGCTGGCCCTTGCCGTCGGGAGTTACGGAGTAGATTTCGCCTTTGTCTCCGGTGCCGACGAAGAGAGTTCCTTGCACGTCCAGCGCTAGCGCCCAGATGTATTTCGCTTTGGGATCGAAGAAGACGGACTTCTGGCCGTCGGGTGTGACCTTGTAAACTTTGCCGTCGGGCGATGTGCCGACGTAGAGATTATCGCGTGCGTCGAATGCGATGGTCTGCGCGGAGAGTTCCGGAGCTTCGAACACAGTGGTGGGTTTGGCCGGATCATCGAAGCGCAGTACTTTTGCGTCGGAACCTCCGGCGGCGTACACGCGGCCGCGCGAATCGGTGCGCAGGGCCCAGAGATACAGCAAATTGGGATCGGAGAGGGATGCGAATTGCGGCGCGGGGACGAGTTTGCCGTCGCTGCGGATGGCTACACCTTTAGCTGTACCTTTTTCGAAGTCCGAATAATCCGATTGCCGCCAGAAATGCGTGTGCTCGCCATAGACGAGCGCGGGTGCGAGCAGCGCCATCGCCAGAATGCCCGAGCAGAGGCAGGTGCAGATGCTTCTCCGTGTCATCGCTGCCAATCTCCTTCGCTGCTGGAAATCTTTATCGCCAGATATCTTCAACGCCAGCTGTCACTTCACCGTAATCGTCAACGTGCGTTCGCCCGAGATTACTTGGTGCATTTCAACGGACCACTCACCGGCGGTGGATTGATAGACCAGGCGCGCGCCGCCGGGACTCTGGCGCTGATCCAGAACGTTGATTGCTGATGCCGGCGCGTTGGGCATCACCTTGTCTTCGACCATCAGTGTGGGTGTGGGCTGCATCAGCGTGGCGTACAGGCGGTCGTTCTGATGCTCGCGATTCATCAGTTTGATCAGCTCTTCGAGGCCGGGCAGCTGGCCCCGGGAGCTGGCCGCCAGCGATTGCACGGTGCGGTTTGCGGTGTCGGCGTCGCTGACGATGAGCTGCAACGGGCCGCGCGCGGCTTGCATGGGAATGGTGATGGGAAATTCCTGCACAAAAACCGGGCCGCGATAGGGACGAAGCTGAACTTTTACATTAACGGTTTGGCCCGGGCGCACTTCGTTGGCTTCGACCCAGGCGTCGTCAATGGTGGCGGCGCGGCGCTCTGGCAGCGCGGTGACCCGCAGATGAATTGCGGCGACGTGCGGAACTTCGTAGGGATTCGAGTAGATCTCCGCGAAGGTGCTTTGCACATCCGTGGCTACGAAGAACCCGCCGGGCACGGGGTTATCCGTCGGCGCGAATAAATCTTTCAACGTAACCGAAGTGTGCCCTTTGATGGCGATCTCGCCGTCCAGTTGCAGCGTGGAACCTTCGCCGTACGCGGTGTTGCCGACGATTCCGTTGTAGGCTGCGACAGCCACCAGCGTGGGAGTGAGTTGCGGGCTTTCGATGATCTCGAAATGAAATTGTTTTTGTTCGGCGCCGGTCACGAGCGTAACGTCCACCGGTATCATGGGTGGCCCGTCACCGAGATGGCCGCCAATGGCGGTGACTCGATCTTGCGTCAGCGTTCCAATGGTGCCGCCGGTGGAGATGATCTTCGTGGAAGCCATGGCGGAAGCGAGCGTAGTCACAACGTGTGCGCGGGCCAGCGGCATGGAAACGTTGCCGAAGGAAAATATGGGATGGCCGCAGGCGAGGATTTTGCCGTGGTTCACGGTGGTGACGGTGCAGCCAGGAGAGATGGAAAGGTCGCCGCGAATTAATTCGACGCCGACCATGTCGCCGGGCTTCAGTTGCGCGTCTTCGGGGGAAGGTGCGGCGGTGCCGCCGGCCATCATCGTCATGCCCCAGGCGGAGAGTTGCTTGCTGAATTGGGCGATGGTTTCTGGATAGAGTCCGGTGGTAATGAGCGGAGTTTCGATTGGCACGAGAAATTGGCCGGCGCCGGCGCTGGTGTGGCGCGCGAAATTTTCGGGAAGGGGAATGCGCGCCGCGGAAAATGTGTTTTCAATATTTGCTTGCCGCGCGCTCGCGGCGGAGGATTGCGGCCCCGCATTCGCAGGAGGTTCCGGCGCGTTTTCGACGGAAAGCATATTTTCGATCGGAGTCACGCCGCCGATGGCCTCTTTGGTGAAGGTGCCGAGTTTCAGGGAGAGAGCGCCTGCTAATTTGCCGTCGAAATAGACCGGACTGCCGCTCATGCCGGCGACTACGCCGGTGTGCTCGGCTTTTTCGCCCAGAAGCTGGACGAGTATGACGTCCTGCTTGGGACCGAGCGCGTTTTTCAGCACGCCTAGGACCACCAAATCCACTTTTTCAATTTCGTCGCCGGTGAAAATTGTGTAGGCGACGCCTTTCATGCCGGGCTGCACCTGGCTGAGAGGGAAAATTGCGGGGGCGTCGTCCGCGTGGAGCGAAAAGCCTGTCAGTAGAAGCAGAGCGGCGAGAAATGTGGGAAGCAATTTCCGGAGGGCCACGGGCATCAGAAGTTCATGATACCTGCCGCATAACGGGGAAGCAAATCGCGCCATGCTAGAATCTTGCGATGGCTAAAAAGACAATTTCGCCTGGCGGAAGCGTTAGTGGGGTGGTGGAACTGCCGGGAGACAAATCCATTTCGCATCGTTATGCGATTCTAGCGGCGCTGGCGGAGGGCGTGAGCGAGATTCGCAACTATTCTCCGGCGGCGGATTGCGACAGCACGCTGGAATGTGTCCGGCGGCTGGGGATCGCTGTGGATGCGAAGGGCGAGCATGTGCGCATCGCGGGGATGGGTCTTGACGGCCTGAAGGCTCCGCGGCGCGCGATTGATGCGGAGAATTCGGGCTCGACGATTCGGATGATGTCCGGCGTTCTGGCGGGACAGAGCTTTACTTCCACGATTACGGGCGACAGTTCGCTGCGTCGAAGACCCATGCGCCGCGTGGTGGAACCTCTGCGGCAGATGGGCGCGGACATACGCAGCAGCGATGGCGACCGGGCGCCGCTGGAAATTCGCGGCGGAAAATTGCAGGCGATTGAGTACACGCCACCAGTGCCGAGCGCGCAGGTGAAATCCGCGATTCTGCTGGCGGGATTGTTCGCGGACGGCGTGACGACGGTGCGGGAGTCGGTGCGCACGCGGGATCATACCGAAGTGGCGCTGCGCGAATTCGGCGCGAATGCTACGGTGGCGAAGGGTGAGGTGCGCATCGAGCCGCGGCCGAAATTACTGGCACGGCAATTGATTGTGCCGGGAGACCTGTCGTCGGCGGTATTTCTGATTGGCGCGGCGCTGGTGCTGCCGGAATCGTCGCTAATGCTGCACAACGTGGGGCTGAATCCAACGCGCTCGCGGGTGCTGGATTTTCTGATTTCGCTCGGGGCGGCGATCAATCTCGCGTCCGTGCAATTACGCGACGGGGAATTGATTGGGGACGTTTCGGTGCGGCACGCGCCGCTGGCGGGCGGCAGCATCTCCGGCGCGCAAGTGGCGGAAATGATTGACGAGCTGCCGATGCTGGCGGCGCTGGGGCCGTTCACAGAGAAGGGAATTGAGATTCGCGACGCCCAGGAATTGCGTGTAAAGGAAAGCGATCGCATCGCGGCATTGGCGGAAGGACTGCGGCAGATGGGCGCGCGGGTGGAGGAATTTCCAGACGGGTTGCGTGTGGAGGGCCGAGGGGCTGGAGCAGGCGCGGCGATGATCAAACTGCGTGGCGCAAAGGTTGATCCGCAGGGCGATCATCGGATCGCGATGGCGTTGGCCGTTGCGGCGTTGGGCGCGGAGGGCGACACGGTGATTCGCGACTCCGAATGCGTGGGCGTTTCGTTTCCGGATTTTTTCAAGACGCTGGCGCGATTACGGGGCGGCGAAAATCAGGAAGACTTACGCAAGTAGATAGTGCCGTAGCTGGTGACGATTGAGATTTTCGGCCCCGAGGCGCCGACTTTGCCGGTAAGGCTGCCCGTGCCGTTATTGTCCGCTGGCTTTAAGCTTGGCGTTTCGAAGTCGCTTTGAATATCGCCGGAGCGGGAAATGGCGGAAATTTCGAAGTTCGATTTCGAAGGAAGCGTCAGATCCACTTCGCCTGTTCCATTCGCGATGTTGACTTCCTCGCGCGGCGGCTGGGCATAGGTGACCTTGATGTCGCCGTGAGTTCCGGCAATGTCCAAGCGGCCCGCCACGTTTTCCACTTCAATGTCCTTGTCATGGGCGACGATCTTGGCGAAGCCCGCTACGTCTGACACGCTAATGTCTCCGGAATCGAGTTCGAGGCGGCCGGTGAGGTGCGCCAGCGTGAGATCGCCGGCCTGCGAAGTGTAATGCGTGGTTTTCGAGACGTTGCGAATGCGCACGGGGCCGAAGAATTCGCCCTGCACGGTGGCGTCGCCAGTGACGTCGTTCATTTCGATTTCGCCGCCGCGGCCGGTGATGCGGACATTGCCAGTAATGTCGTCAATGCGTGCATCGCCTTTGGTGAGTTGCGCGGTGACGTCGGAGCCAATGTCATGCACTTCGACGTCGCCGTTCTGGGTGGTGATGGCGACTGCTCCGGCGAGCCCGGAGATGGAAACGTCACCGCGACGTGAGTTGGCGGTCAGCGATGCGCTCTTGGGCAGCGTTATGTCGAAGTCCACGGTGATCTGGCCTTCGTTCACTTCCTGATTCACAGGATGGACGTCGTAGCCGTCGCGGGTTTGCTCGATCACCACCTTGAGTGACTTTATTAGATTCTCGGCGGCTTCTTCGTTCGTAGCCTGGGCCGTTTCTGTGACGCTAACGCGCAAATCATTGCCATCGCCGACGTGGGCGACGATGCCCCCCAGAGCCGTTGTCACCGTTACGTGCGCGCCCGCAGGGATCGTTCTCGGGGGAAGTTCAACGGTTTGCGAGTTTTTACTCTTGAAAAGGTCCAGGTCAATGTTCATGTCGGGATGTTTCTCACGGATCTTGGTGTAAATTCCCATCCCTGCGAGAACGAACACCACCAGAAGCAGCAGCGCCGCTTCGCCGCCGCTGAGCAGCGGTGGGCGCGATTCGCCGGTTCTTTGCGCGCCGAAGTGATCCACCAGCTTGGCGATGCCCCACAGAATGATCAGCACCGGCCAAAAGCGCCAGAAGAGGTGCCAGATTCCGAGGTCCGGATGGAAGCGGGCAAGAAGAAACAGGATTCCGAGAACTATTAGAAGCAGGCCGCTGAAAATTGAACTGCGTTGTCCGCCGTTGCTCACGCGCGCCTCACGAACCGAGATGACCTTCTTTGGAAGCGAGCGACTGCGCCGTCAGCACAACACCGGCGACGATCAGCAGGATCGGCCAAAGTTCCAAGAAACTGAAGCGCGTGTATTCGCCGATCAGGAAGAGGATTCCGACGGTGATGATCATTAGCGGACCCATCAGACCGCGAATTTTGCAGTAGGGGCAGTGGCACACCGGTTGAGTTGGATCGCTCATTTTGGCCTCCCCTAGGAATTCCTGCGCAGACGATCGCGAAGAATGAATCCGCCGATGAGAATCAACAGAACTGGCCAAGTCTTTCTAAGCCACTCTTGCTGCAAGAGCCCGAAATTTCCGAGCAGCAGCAGGGCGCCGATGCCGATGAGGATGAATGCTCCGATGGGTTTGTGGGCCGAGCCGCCATCAATCAAATTAGCGGGCTCGGGTAGTCCGTCTCTGCGGGCACGAGCGGTGCGGTAGGCCTCGATGGGCATGTAAAAATAAAAGCAGCCAAGGGTGATTCCCAGAAAGGCGCCGACGGACTCGGGAAGGTCGCCGCTGAGGGCCGCGATGAGTCCGGCGAAGATCAACACGTGAATCAGTGCCTTCATGTACTGGCCGTTGTACACAGCGCCGAGGCCGGGAATGAGGCCGAGAGTGGCGGCGAGACCGGGATTCACTTCTGCTTTGCCTGGTTCCAGCGCGGGCGGAGCCGAAAGCAATCCTGCCAGGCACTGCTCGCAGTAGAGCGCGCCGCGCACTTCGCGCGTGCATTCGGGGCAGAGCGCCTTGCCGCAATTGCGGCAGAAACCGGTGGCTTCCACATTGGTGTGCACCGCGCAGTTCATCGAGGACTCCTGGTGGTATCGGCGAGCATGATCGCGGCAAAATTTCCGGCCCAATTGGAGTTGAGCAAGGTCGCCAGCATGGTGCCGTTGCGCGCTTGGCTGTGACCGGGGTGCGGCGAGGTCTGCGATTTTTCCTGCGGATTCACGGACGGCGGCGTGGAATTCTGTTGCGGAGCGGGCGCCGGCCTGATCGTCGGGGAAGGCTCGGCATCGGGCTGCAAGCGCGTCTGGATTTCGTACACGACGCGCAGATCGTTCACGAATTTGGCGCTGCGGGCGTAGGTGAGATGGACCTGGCGGTTCGCGGTGCGGAACACGTTCGCGGGGCTGAGGTCGGCCTTCTTCAGTTTTGCAGGCGACATTCCGGAGGTGTACAGGACGATCAAGAGCGTGGCTGCGACGGTGACGGCGCCCATAGCAAAGCGCGGCTGCCACAGTTGCGGAATCCATGCAAACCAGCGTCGCCATCCGGCACTCTGCGGACGCGGACCCAAAGTGCTATCGAGGATCTTTGAAATCAGCTGCGGCGGGATTTCGACGGGCTCGATCTTGCGCATCTGCTGCACCAGGCCGCCGACTTGCGCGACCAGCTTACTGCATGGATCGCAACCGCTCGCGTGGGCGGAGAACGCCGCAACCTCGGCGGGCGAAAGAATTCCGTCGAGATAGTCGCTCAGCCTCTCTTCGGTGCGTGCGCAGTTCCAGTCCGTCATACGTTTGCCCCCGCGGTTAATTCTGCGGCCGAAGCCCCATTTCTTCCAAGATGCGCGCCAGCTCGATGCGCCCGCGATTGATTCTGGATTTTACGGTACCTTCGGGCACTTCCAGGACGCCTTGAATCTCGCTGTAATCCAAGCCCTGCAAATCGCGCAAGATTACCGCTTCGCGCAATTCTGGCGAAAGCCGCGACAAGCCTTGCTGCAGCTGGCCGCTCAGTTCGGATGCCAGCGCCAGCTTGTCCGGAGTGCGTGCGGCGGATTGTTTGTTTTCGAGCTTGGGCATTGCGTCCTCAATTGAATCTGTCAAACGATCGCGGCGCGTGCGGCGGTAATGATCCACCAGCAAATTGCGCGTGACGCTGGTGAGCCACGTGGGAAACGCACCGTAAGCCGGCCGGTAACTCGCGAGCGTGCGGTAGATGCGCAAGAAAACTTCCTGGCTCAGATCCTCGGCTTCGGTGGAATTGCCGGTGAACCTGTAGCACAGATTGAAGACGCGCCGGGTGTGGCGCCGCACAAGTTCCTCCCAGGCCGGCCCTTCGCCCCGGAGACATCCCTGCACCAGTTGGGCGTCGGGCTCCAATCGTCTTTAGCCTCGCAACTTGCATTCCCTTTCAGCCTCACAAGATGTAACGCAATCCTGGGCTAAAAAGTTCCCGCGAGCCAGGCGGTCCTTGATGCTGCCCTGACCACCGCTTCGCGGAGACTTGCATTGTGCCGCATCTTATCGAGCTTGGCGACGAGAACACAAGCGTTGTGATGGATTTCGGGGCGTGGCGCGAAAGCAAAGCGAATGGCGCCTTGACACTCTTGGAAGCATGCTGTTACGGTGCGAAATCAATGCTGCGCACTTCACGACGGATTTTCCTGCTGCTGCTGGCTCTGGTTGCGCTCGGCGGTTTGGCCTACAAGTTTCGCAATTCGATCACGCTGGAAGGGTTTCAGTGGTCCACGGTTGGTCAATCGCTGCGCGACGCTCGCATTTCCTTACTGGTCCTGACCGTGGCGACGATCTATGTGTGCTTTGCGATTCGCGCGCTGCGCTGGATGCGATTTTCGCGCACGCTGGGTGTGACGCATTTTGCCAACGTGTACAGCGCGACGCTGATGGGATTTACGTGCACATTTTTGCTGGGGCGGGCGGGGGAGCCGATTCGACCCGTGCTGATCGGCAAGAAGGACGGGCTTTCGATACCGCGCATGTTCGGCGTTTACGTGCTGGAGCGCGTGTTCGACATGGCGGCGACTGCTGTGATCGCGGGCTCGGCGCTGCTGTTCTTCGAGCAGCAAGGTCTGACGCCGGGCGAGGAAGCCATGGTATTGAAGGTGCGTTCGGCGGGAGTGTTGTTACTGGCCGCACTGCTGGTGGCGGTCTCGTTTCTGGTTTATTTTCGCTATCATGGCGCGGAATGGCTGGCGCGACGGCTGAAGAAACCGGCGTGGCGAATTGGCTGGCGCGGGAAGATTATTGCGCTGCTGGAAGGATTCGCGGAGGGACTGCAGGGAATACGAACATGGAGTGATCTGGGCGCGCTGATCGGGCTCTCGGCAGTGCATTGGTTTTTGATCGTGCTGTGTTATTTGTGGGTGGCTCATGCGTTCGGCGGGAAGTTGGGCGAACTGACGCTGGCAGGTGCGGCGCTCGTTTTGGCGTTTTCCATGGTAGGGTCGGCGGTGCAATTTCCTGGCGTAGGCGGCGGAGCGCAGGTGGCGACATTTGTTGTGTTGACGCTGATCTTTGGAGTAGAAAAGGTTCCGGCGGCGACGATGTCGATAGTGGTCTGGCTGCTTACTTTTGCATCTTGCAGCCTGGCGGGGTTGCCGCTGCTGTTACGCGAAGGTTGGTCCATGGGAGAGCTGCGCCAGATGGCGACGGCAGCCGAGCAGGAAGCCGAAACCGAGGTGGAAGAGATTGTGTTGGGCTCGCATGCTGCGAAACCGGGAGATGAAACGCGGTGAAATGTCCCTTCTGCACGAACCTGGATGACAAAGTGGTGGACTCGCGCGAGGCGCGCACCGGCGATTTAATCCGGCGGCGACGCGAGTGCTTGAAGTGCGGGCGACGATTCACGACTTACGAGCGCATTGACGAAATTCCTTACATGGTGATCAAGAAGGACGGACGGCGCGAAAAATTCGAGCGCGCGAAATTGCTGCAGGGGTTACTGAAGGCTTGCGAGAAGCGGCCGGTGCCGGTGGGGAAGCTGGAAATGATCGTGGACGAGGCGGAGCAGTTCGTCAGCGAGGCGCCGGAACGCGAGCGCACCACGAAAGATATCGGCGAGCACATCATGCAGAAATTGAAGAAGCTGGATAAGGTGGCGTACGTGCGCTTTGCGTCGGTCTATCTGGATTTCAAGGATGTGAAGGAATTCATGGACGAGCTGAAGGTGCTGCTGAAGGATCGCGCGAAGAAGTAGCCGGCCGCTCACGACCTGCGAAGGCCGGGCTCAGGCTTCAGAACTCTGCACGAAATAAATATATGCGTCTTCTATGAAGACGCCGTCAATGCTAGTCGTCCTAAGCCTTTTTGGCACGGCGATGTGAACTGCTGGGGCAGGCTGTAAGCACAGCACGCCAAAGTCTCCCAGCGATTGGATCGCGCGTACCAAAGGGATATTTGGGCGAACCACGTTTATCGTGAAAGGATCGAGCTGTTCGGCGGTTGCCGGATCCGCGGCCAGAACGTTGTGGATGATCTTATATCCCTGAAGCGGCCCCTCAGTTCCGACACGAGGAGACGCGAGAACGAGGGACCAGTCGTTCGAATCTTGAGAGAACATCCAAAGAGAACAGACTAAGCCGAAGTCCGTTTTGCGCAGGAGGTTGGTGAGGGTCTCGCCAGCCGCAATCGCTCCAGCATCGAGTTGTTCCTTTACCACCGTTCTTTCAGCCACTGGAGAACTCCATTCTTCGGGTCCGCTATGGCCCAGTATAGCTCTTTTGCTTCCTCCGGTGTGGGCTCCTCATAGCGTTTGGATTCCTTCCATGTCCGCACGTATTTCCAATATTCCCAAAGCTGCGATTTCGAGGCTATCGTTATTTCCGGCTCGTGCTCCAGTCCCGCGTGTCGTAGAAGTTGGTCGAGTTTGTGGGAATGGATGCTATTCACGAAGTCTTTGTCGGGGAACTCATGCTCCTTGAATTTTTTCGCGATACAAGACTTCAGTGCGCATTCCACCGCGTAACCTGCAAGATAGAACGCTCCGGGATAAGCCTCGGCATCGAGGAGTATTTTCGACTCTCTCAGGCGTTGCTCGGAGATGCGCTGCAAGTCGGTGCGGTTCAAGGTCCGCGAGTGAGGTTTTAACTCGCTCGCGCCCTGCTCGCAATGGGAGCGGTAGAAATACGGTTAACCGTTTCGCGCTAAACCTGCCAGACGCCTGCTGCAAATTTCTTTATGGTGCGGAATCCGAGGTGTTCGTAGAGGCGGACGGCGGAGGTGTTGATGCTGGTTACCGTGAGCGAGAGGGAATCGTAGCGGCGACGGCGCAGGGCTTGGATCGAGCTTTCCATCAGGGCGCGGCCGATGCCGTGGCCTTGGTAACCGGGCATCACGCAGATTTGGGTAGTGTGACCTACGCGCTCGGCTACGGTGGAGGTGAGCACCATGCCGATGGGACGTTCGCCGGTTGCGGGACGCACCAGGAAAGAAGCCTCGGGCAGAAACTGGCCGCATCCGGGGAGCAGCACGATATTGCGGAGGAATTTCATGCCGCCGGATTCGCTGCGGTACTGGTCGTTAATTTCGCCATCCACGTGGTCGGCGTATGCAAGCTGGATCAGGCGCGCGGCGGATTCGAATGCGCGGTCGGTCCAGGGTTCCAGGCGCAGGCCGGTGGAAAGAGGTGCGCCGCTGAGCTTGGCGTCGGCCAGCGTCAGCAACATGAATTGCCGGGTGTAGAGTTTGAAATACTGCGAGAGAAAAACGGGATCAAGTTCGGTGCCGAAGGGCATCAGCTGGGCCTCGACGCGTTCGAGGCGCGGTGTGGCGTGCAACGCGGTTACCATTTCGGTGACGAGCGCGCGCGTGTAAGGCTCTTGGGAAAAGCGCGAGGAAACGAACAGTCCGCCGATGAGTCCTTTGTGATCTTCCAGGACGTAGAAGCCGTATCCGGCGGGATTGCCATCTTCCATCGCCACGTAGCCGCCCAGGGAACGGGAATCGATGAACCTGCGAATCAGTTCAATCGAAGAGCGGTAATCCCAATGTAGTTCGTCGCGCCAATGGCGAGTTTCTTCCTGGAAGAGCGGGTCCAGGACGCGCGCTTGAATTTGCCGGAGATCAACAATCTGCATGTAGGAAAGGAAACAACCCCCAAGCCATTATAAACATGGGGGGCGGTAGAACCCAACTGGCGGAGCGCGCCGGTGGTGGCTCAGTTTCCGGTAAGTGCTGCCACCTTTACCGGTCGAAGACGCAGGGGACTGTATGCGGGATCACAGCGCGGACATAGGTGCGGAGAGGACTGTCGCGCGCCGTTCCGTCGGAATTTCGTGCTGCGATCGAACTCCTCCGCGGTCGTTGAGTTATTCGGCTTGAAGTCCTTTCGGCCCGCAAACGACGAGGGGGCGCACGTCTTTTAGCTTTTTACCTTTTGTGAGTGGTTTCTGCGCCTTCTTGTTTTTGTTCGCCGTAGCGATTCTCCTTTTTTCTGGATGAGCTGCTCGGGGCTCCACGTTTCCATGCTCGAAAATGTGCAGCCACACTGCATTCAAACTACGCGGTAAAGAATTGTTTTTAGATTTGGGGCAAGCCTCGCGAGATCACTGAGCATTGACTAGATAGCCGGTAAGGAAGGCTTCCTCAAAAGGTGGGGTAACAGAGTTGATAGAGAGATCCGATCCGGTTGAAAACACAATCCCTGAGGGATATTGGAACTCGAAACGGCCGCCCGCGGCGAACGTCCAGGATGCGCGGGTGGATTCGCCCGAACCGCTGGCCTGATTCATTTGTACTGAACCGGAACTGGCGGTATTGATTTGGACCGCGGTGATGACCAGGCTGCTGCCGGCGGGCACGATGTAGGTCGGCACTGGCGAACTGCCATCAGGAAGAATATGCGAACAGTTTTGTGTTCCGACGCAGACAAGCTGCACGTTCTGCGAGGCAAGCCTTGAAACGTCCAGAGTGATCGCCGGCGCCGCGGGCGTGTTGGACACTTGAACCAGCGCGGCAACGAGGCCATGAGCCGTCTTCGGAGCAATTGCGATTGCCAGAATTCCCGTCAACGCCCCGGCACCGGCGACGATCAAGAATCTTTTCGCGAATCGCAAGTTGCTACTCGTTCGCGTGTTTGAAATTAGTGCCAAGATTCGCGGCAACCGCCGCAGTGATACTTCCCGCCGACATTCCATGCGGCGGATTACGGGCTGGGCAAGCAGGACGTCACGCGCACTGCTGCGGTCAGTTCGCCGGGATTGTGTATCCGCTGACGGTGCAGTATATACCCCCGGTGGACGAGCCAGTATTTAGCAGAGCCGTGCAGGTGGGCGTCATCTCGGAGCTGCCAACTGCTGGGAGGGTGAGCCGTCCCTGGAGCTGACCGGTGTAGTTATCAATGCCTGCGAAAGTGGCTTGGGATTGCATTGAGATCGCGAAATCCACCCCGCTTTCCGGGGTGAAGATCCGGGTAAGACCGGGATCAGCGCCGCTTGATGTCTGAGAAAATATGGACGCGGCCTCGATAACCAGACTCCTTCCTGCTGGGACGGGCGGCGTAGAGCATTCGGCTTGGGATAGGCCACTGAATACGCCCTCGCAAGTCGCGAAATAAACAGTGCTCGCTGCCGGCGCGTGCACGACGGGTACGGCGCTCGATGGTGTATTCGAGACTTGCACTAGCGCGGCGACGAGGGCATGAGCCGTCTTTGGAGCAACCGCTAGTGCCAGAATTCCTGCCAACGCCCCGGCACCGGCGACCATCAATAATCTTTTCGCGAAATTCATATTTCTTCTCCTGAGTTTTAGAATGAGCCGAAAGATTCGCTGCGTTAAGCAGCATGACTCGACGATAACTGCCGCCGCTTGAAGCAGGCGACCAAAAGTCCTGAGCCGAGGAGAAGCAAGGACCCAGGTTCAGGTGTGGCAACTGTGGGCGTAATCGTGGTCACGTCTAGCGCGTAGTTGCCAGATGTGTTGGGGCAAGCGACGCCGTTGATCTCGAGATTGCAGAACTGGCCTCCGGTGAGGTCCGTGAAGCCTTCGCTGAGGTTGCCGTTATCGAAGATCGCGTTGGCAATGTAGAGACTGTCGCTGAGCACAATGGTGTAAGTGCCGGAAACGAGATCGTCGAGTGTCATGGTGACGTCACCGCATTGCGGAGTACCACCAATAACCGGCGCCGCAGCTTCGGCGAGTGAACAGCCCATGAAGGTGGGGTAATTGGCCAGCGCGATTGACGTACCGTATGGGTTCCCCATGCCGTCAGTCACAATTTCGCCGGACGAATCGAAAACAGCCACTTCCGGAGCTGTGCCACCGGCGGAAATCGCGGCCCCGCCGGCGTTCGTGCCGCCGCCGAAGCCAAAGGACTGCAAGACTACGTCGTCCCCAGGCCCTATCTTCACTGTGGTCTGAAAGACGGAATCCGAATTCGCCAGCGTACCGGTGTAGGACTGGGTGGAACTGCTGTCCGCGAGTGCCGATGGAACTTGGGCGACAAAAAGCATCGCCAAAGCGGCGATGACGGAGAGTTTGAGAGCTGCGTTGCGTGGTGTAATCATTTTTTAAGCCTCTTTTGGTGCAAGTTTGTAAATGCAACTGATAGAAAAGGGGCTGTCGGGTGAAGAGCAGCCCCATGAACCGCGAATGCCAACGACCTGTCGCCGCAGCCGCTTGAATTTCTAGTGTGTTCCGCTACAACACAGAGTTTTGGTTGGTTGGATCTTCTTCGCCTTCTTCAACTCTTTTTTCTTAGCCACTTTGTTCTCCTTTGCTTGTTGTTGGAGTCCGAATCTTGCCTCTACCTGTAAATGCGGAAAGTCCCGACAAATTGGCCCATTTTTGTTGCGCACTACCTTTAGCTCAAAATGGTGACCTCGCCCCCTTTGGGTCGGCCGGGCAGCGGGAGGCCCTTTATCGTGAGTGACTTCGTCGGTTGAAGCTTCTTCGGCTGTTTCAATAGTAGTTTCTTGGCCATTTCTCCTCCTGATCAGTTTGATTGGAGCCCGCATCCGGGTCTCTACCTCTAAATGCGAAAAGTCCCGCGAGATTGGCTCATTTAATTGCGTGTGACTTTGGAGGTTGCTGGCGAGGTTCGCATTGGTTTCGCCGCCCCTGTCATTGACATTCACCTGAAAAGGACGATACCTTCCTTGCAAATCAGTCGCTTCGGAGAAGGTAGGTCCGTGAGTCAAGAGCCGTCCCAGCCCGTCACGGAACTTCTGGTCAAGTGGAAGCGCGGGGATACGAAGGCCCTCGATGCTCTGCTACCCCTCGTTTACAAAGAACTCAAGGCCATCGCGCACCACTGCCTGCGGCAGGAGCGCGCCGGCCATACCCTGCAAAGTGCGGCCTTGGTACACGAAGCATATCTGCGTCTGGCGAATGGAGAACCTCCGGACGCGCGAAACCGCGCGCATTTTGCGGCCGTGGCCGCCAGGCTGATGCGGGAGATTCTGGTGGACTACGCGCGCTCGCGTGGCGCGGCCAAGCGCGGCGCGGATTGCCTGGTGGAACTCGATGAGGCTCTAATCGCACCAAAGAAACAGGGTGTGGACGTGCTGGCGCTGGATGACGTATTGAACGACCTGGCAGAGATGGATCAACAGCAGAGCCGCATTGTCGAGCTGCGATTCTTCGGTGGGTTGACGATCGAAGAAACCGCCGGCGTGCTGGCGATATCGCCAGCCACGGTGAAACGCGATTGGAATGTAGCCAAGGCGTGGCTATCGCGCGCGATGAAAAAGGGAAGAAGTGGAAGACCCGCAGCAGTGGAAAAAGATTAAGGAAATCGTGGGAGCGGCTCTGGAGCGCGAACCCGCCGAGCGCGCGCTGTTCCTCGAGAAAGCTTGTGCGCAGGACGAATCTCTGCGCGCCGAAGTCGACTCGCTTCTCTCAGAGTTTGAAAAATCCAGCGGCCTTTCGGAACATCCTTTTTCTGGCCAGTCGCTCGATCCCGCTCCGCTCGAATTCAAATCCATTGGGCCTTATCGTTTGATCCGCAAACTCGGCGAAGGAGGCATGGGGCAGGTGTGGCTGGCCGAGCAGGCCGTCCCGGTCCGCCGGCAAGTGGCGCTGAAGCTGATCCGCAGCGGGATAGACGACCAGGCAGTTCTGCAGCGATTTCAATCCGAGCGTCAGTCGCTTGCGATCATGGATCACCCAGCGATCGCCAAAGTCTTCGACGCCGGCGCCACGCCCGACGGCCAGCCGTACTTTGTGATGGAGTACGTGCAGGGCGTTTCGATCATCGCCTACTGCGATCAGCATCAGCTCAAAATCCGCGATCGCTTAGAACTCTTCATAAAAGTGTGCGACGGTGTGCTACACGCGCATCAGAAGGCGATCATCCACCGCGACCTGAAACCGGCCAATATCCTGGTGGTCGAAGTAGACGGCAAACCTACGCCACGCATCATCGACTTCGGTCTTGCGAAAGTCATCGGGCCGCAAGCGCTCGACAAGACGGTGTTCACACAGGCCGGTGGCTTCGTCGGGACTCCCGTTTACATGAGTCCGGAGCAAGCCGATCCGCGCGTCCGTGACTTGGATACGCGCACTGACGTTTACTCGCTCGGCGTGGTGCTCTACGAGTTGCTGACTGGCTCGCTCCCCTTCGATCCCAAGCAATGGCAGGAGAAACCGTTGGATGAAGTGCTGAGACAACTGCGGGAACAGGACCCGCCGCGTCCTAGCACTAAAGTGGAAACGCAGAATGAATCTTCCACGGCAGCCGCTGCGATGCGAGGCAGCGAACCGAAACAGTTGGCCAACCTGCTGCACGGTGATCTCGACTGGATCACGATGAAGACGCTGGAAAAAGATCGCACGCGCCGTTACGGCACGCCTTCGGAGCTGGCCGCTGACATCGCGCACTATCTCAACAATGAGCCGGTGGCTGCGCGGCCTGCCAATACGGGCTACCGCTTGCAGAAATATGTGCGGCGGCATCGTGTCGGCGTGGCTGCGGCGGCGGCATTCGTGCTTGTGCTCGGAGGGTTTGCGGTCTTGCAGGCGGTGCAATTGCGGCGCACGACACGAGAGCGCGATCGCGCGAACCGGATCACCGACTTCATGACCGGGATGTTCAACCAATCGAACCCCAGTGAAGCGCTGGGGAACAGCATCACGGCGCGGGAAATTCTGGACAAAGCCGCGAAGGACATCGATGTCAATCTAACGAAAGACCCAGAACTGCAAGCGCAGATGATGTACGTGATGGGGAACGTGTACCGTAACCTCGGCCTCTATTCGCGCGCGCAGGTCCTGCTGCAGCGGGCTCTGGAGATTCAGCAGCGCATCCTGGGGCCGGAGAATCCGGAAACACTAAAGTCGGCGCACGTCTTGGCCAACGACCTGGATGATCAGGGCCACTTCGCCGAAGCGGAAAAGTTGCACAGGCAGACGCTCGATACCCGGCTCCGTGTCCTCGGACCGGAAAATCCCGATACGCTGATGTCGAAAAGCAGATTGGCCGCCGTTCTGACGGACGAAGGGCACTACCTGGAGGCGGAGAAATTGAATCGGGAAACGCTCGACACCCGAAGTCGTGTTCTGGGGCCGGAACATACGGCTACGCTGGCGTCGATGGACCATTTGGCGCGCCTTCTGATGCTGGAAAGCCGCGATGCCGAAGCGGAGAAGTTGTTTCGGGAAACTGTTGACATCCGACGTCGTGTCCAGGGCCCCGAGCATCCGGACACACTAATTGCGATGGACAACTTGGCGAATGTCCTGAGAGACGAAGGCCACGACGAAGAAGCCGAGAAGTTGTATCGCGCTGCGATCGCCGCAAAGCGCCGTGTCCTGGGGCCGGAACATCCCGTTACATTGTCAACGATAAACAACCTGGCCATTGTGCTTTCCGCTGAAGGCCACTACCAGGAAGCCGAAAAGTTATATCGCGAAACACTTGATGCACAACGTCGTGTCCAAGGGCCCGAGCACCCCGACACACTCGTGGTAATGATCAACTTGGCGGAGGTTCTAGAGAGCGAAGGCCACGACGCCGAAGCGGAAAAGTTGCTGCGGGAAACGGTTGACGCACAACGCCGTGTCCTTGGGCCCGAGCATCCGACCACGCTGAGATCAATGAACAGTCTGGCCGGCGTTCTGGAGGGTGAACACCACTACGCTGAAGCAGAGAAGTTGTATCAGGAAACGCTCGATGGTGAACGCCGGATCCTGGGACCGGAACATAGAAGTACGTTGAAGACGATGGCCGGTTTGGCTGCGCTTCTCAGGGACGAAGGCCAATCCGCTGAAGCGGAGAGGTTGTATCGAG
The DNA here is from genome assembly GCA_963779465.1 of uncultured Acidobacteriota bacterium. Classification (GTDB taxonomy): domain Bacteria; phylum Acidobacteriota; class Terriglobia; order Acidiferrales; family UBA7541; genus Palsa-295. The sequence goes on from CAVZYH010000001.1 coordinate 282,274, forward strand.
AAACGAATGGCATACAGCGTCGCGTCCTCGGCCCGGAAAGCGCGGACAGCGCTGATTCCGCTTACGACCTTGCTTGCCTTATGGCCGTGGAGGGCCGGCGTGAGGAGGCGATTTCATTCTTAAGCGAGTCCGTGGATCACGGCCTAGACTCCTCTACGGCTTCAAACATGGAGAAAGATACGGATCTTAGATCGCTACACGGAGACCCTCGCTTCGCCCTCCTGGTCGCCCACGCCAAAGAAAGCGCAACTGCCTTTGCTGGGCAGCATTCGGATTAACCCGTTTGAGTGGCGGCGGATCATGCGTGATTGCCAGATTTGAAGGGTTCGTGGCTGATGAGGAGTAGTGTCCTACTGCTTGGTCACATCGATCGTGTTGTCGTCGGAGATCCGGTCCACCAGTTTGTTGTAGGGATCGATGCCCGCGCGTGTCGGCATCTCGTCTACCACGATCTCAAAGGTCTGCTGCTCTTGCGTGAATTTTTCTTTCTTCAGCGATAACGGTTTTTCCTCGTCCTTCTTGCCGCTGAACACCCCGACATCAATGTAGTCGTTCAACGGCATAGGGCTTTCATTGCCATTTCCATCTGCTTGAACTTTGCGCGCCTGCACCGTGAGCGTCACTTTGTACTTATGGTCGGCCGTCGGCGTCACCACCGCGCTTAGCGCCTTGTTGTCGTACAGAACAATGGATTCGAATCCATCGGTGATCAGATACTGGAGTTCGGGCGGCGTTTGTTCGCGCAACGCTGCGACGAACTCGCGCGTGTCCGGATAAGGCTCCGACTGCGGATTCGTGGCGTTGGCGTAGCGGTATTTCATCAAGAAATTGTGCAGAGCGAGGTTGACCTTGTCCTCGCCGATGTAATCCGCAAGGGTGTACATCACCAGGCCGCCCTTGTTGTACCAGACGTATGGCTCGCGTTGCACCAGCACCAGCGGCGGTTCACGCCGCACTTCGCCACCGCGTCCGCGCAGGTAGGAATCCACCTCATGCCGCAGGAAGCGGTGCATCTGATCCTTGCCGTATTTCTTCTCCATCACCATCAACGCTGAATACTCGGCCAGAGTTTCGGACATCATGTTCGAGCCCTGCACGTTGCCGCCGATCAACTGATGCGCCCACCACTGGTGACCGAGCTCGTGCGCGGTGACGAAATAAGTAAAATCAATGTCATTTTTCTTCTGCACGCGACTGATGAATCCAATTCCTTCGGAGTACGGAATGGTGTTGGGAAAGGACTGGGCGAAATTGCGGTAACGCGGGAATTCCATAATGCGGTACTGCGCGAACTGATAGGGGCTGAAGTTTGCCTGGTAATAATCGAGGCCGCGCTTGGAAGCTTCCAGCATGTCGGCCACATCGAATTCGTGGCCCGGGGTGTAATACACCTCTAGATTCGTACCCTTATACTGCTCGTGGCGCACGTCGTAACGCGCCGAAAGATACGCGTAGAAATTGGCCACATGCGTTGGCGCCATGTCGTATTCGAAGTAGTGCCGGCCATCCTTCTCCCACGCGCGCTTGAGGTAGCCGGGAGCGATGGCGATCTGATCCGATGTCGTACTCACCACCGTGTGATAGGTGATCCAATCCGAATCCTTGAAAAACAGATTGTAGAGCGATTGAGAGGCGTCGCCACGTGGAGCCATTTCTTCCAGCGGGCCGAGTTTTTCTTCGCGGCGTCGCCGCGGGTCGTCCAATTCGATACCCTGGTTGTAGCCGATGTGCGGGAAATAGTCGGAATCAAAAAACGTGCCGTTGTAGGCAAATTCCGGGGGCTCATTCCCATCCTTGAATCCGTGGGTGGTGTGACCCACGCGGAATGTCATCAGCATGCTCTCGCCCGGCGCGAGCGGCTGTTCCAGGGCATAAATGCAATAAATATCTCGCGCGCCGCAGCTTACCTGATGAAATGGCCGGTCGAACTGCACTGCTGAGACCGACTGCCGTGGGTTGGTGATGTGAATTTCCGATACGGGGCCTGCGTTCTTGTTTTGCAACGTGAATGTGCCGGTACCGGAGAAAGAGCGGCGCGCTGGTTCGATATCCACCTGCGCATCCACGGCCGTAACTTTTGGTTGCGGCAGATTCTCGTACTTTTTGTAGTTGCGCTCGTAGTCGGCCTGAATGCCGCGACGTTGTTTGGCGGTTAAATATTCGTTCAGCACGTGGGCGTTGTAGTAGTACCAAGCGCCGCTGCCAATCGCTATGAGCACAAATACGATCGCGGCTGGCGTGAGCCTGGTAAACCGCGCGCTCGCCAGACGCAAGCGGGCGCGCCAGCCATCATCCGAGCCGCGCCTGCTGAGCGCGATAGAGAGAACGCCCAGAAATGCGGCGATCGCCAGCCAATAGCTAATCGCCCAAAAAAGCGCCGGCACGAAGTGCCCGTAACCGTTCAAGTCGCTGTAGATATAGGGCGGTATGGCGCCGAAGAGGTAGAGCGTGTTCTCCCATCCGAAATTGAAAAGAATCGGGGTCATTATGAATATGCCGAGAGCAATGGCGTGGCCCACGAATTTGTTGCTGACGATGGTTTGCACAAACAGAGCGAGCAGGGCGAAAGTCATCACCTGCGGGAAGGTGACGAGGTAGAGTTCCTTGAAGTATTGAGGGAACTCGTAGCGGTAGTAACCGGCCAGTGTCTGCATGAACACGCCGCAGAACATTGTGATGGTCAGCAGAAATAACTCGACAACGGCGATAGCCGCGAGCTTTGACAACCAGTCCACCGTCTCCGGCATGGGCAGAGAATCATGAATTCCGTCGGCGCGGACGTTCTCGCTCGCGCCATACTAATTCCGCGGCATACAAAGTCGCGACGATATAGAAGAAAAGGAGAGCGCTGCCCTCGACCGCCTGCACCATCAGGTACGTAACTGGCCAGACGTTTTGTTCCGCCGCGCGTCCCGCGAAGTAGCCATTATTAATGGCAAAAGCGATCAGCAACCCGGTAATCGCCCAGAACGATATTTCGTGCAGGATGGTGCTGATGCGCATGCGTGAAAGGGAACGGAACTGCGCCCAGGTGGTCGCTGGGCCGAAAACCTGGTGAACTTTGGGAAGCCGCGCGGCCACCAGCGAACGCTTGGGTCGCGCCTCGAACTCGTCCTGCTGCTTTGATTTGGCGGCCCGACGCCCTTGAGCGCGGGCGGTAAGGGCTTCGACCGACATGGGGAACAGCACCCACACCGCGGCAAGGGAAATGAACCCTACCGAGAGCCACAAGAGGCGGTTATACAGAAACACTCCCGCGGCCGCGTGCGGAGACCAGGATAGCGACAACACGTTTTTCTCCGCCACCGTCCAGTAGCGCGTGATGTCGTCGAACAAGAGCAATCCAACAGGGTCGAAGATTCCGGACCAGAAGCGCTCGAGTGAACGCGTGGCGCTGAACACCGTTATCCCGATTATATAAAGCATGAAGAGAGCCACGCCCTGCAGGTACACCACAAAAATTTTGCGCGAAAGCGCGGCCACCGCAAAGAAAAGCGAGCCCAGGAAGAAGATCTGCACCACCACGATCGAAAGGAACGGCTGCAGATACCACCACGGATGATTCGGCCCAATTCGCAAATGATCCGCCCAAGGAGCGAAAGTGCCAAGGCACGTCCCAAACATCAGGCCCGAAAACGCAAAGACCGTGGTGACGAACGAACCTGCCCAACGTCCGCCGAGGTAGGCAAATTTCGATATCGGTTTCGTGAAGAGGATTTGATAGGTGTCGCGCTGGAAGTCGCGCAGGATGGACGTGCCGAATATCGCGGCGATGACGATCAATCCGAAAAGAGTCGCGAACCAATCATAGGTGGCGATTGCAAACGGTCCATTCAGCAATACTTTTCCGTTGTTGTATCCGATCGGACCGAAATTTTCCGAGGCCACGGAGAGGAAGCTGAAGGCGAACCACATCAAGAAGTAAACGTACGTGGACAGACTCTTGCAGCGAAACTTCAGCTCGAATTTGAAAAATTCCCAGAACAAGTTCATTGCCGCGTCTCACCCATGCTAATTTTGCGACTGCCGCGAAAGATTCAGGAAGTAAACGTCCTCAAGGTCGGAATCCACCTGCTGGAAGCCTTCCCCGGGATTCGAGTTGGCATACACGCGAATTTCGTGCTGGCCGCCTACCAGGTGCGTGGAAATCACGCTCATTTGCGATTCGAGCGCGCGCAACTCGTCATCACTCGCGACCACTTTGCTCCAGATTTTTCCTTTCAGCGACTCCAGAGCCTGCGTCGGCGCGCCTTCCAGGAGCACTTCGCCCGAAGCGATGATCGCCATCTTGGAGCAGAGTTCGCGCACGTCATCTACGATGTGCGTGGAGAGAATCACCGTTACGTCACGTCCGATGGAGCTGAGCAAATTCAGAAAGCGGTTGCGCTCGGTGGGGTCCAGGCCCGCTGTGGGCTCGTCCACGATGATCAGCCGCGGATTTGCGAGCAGCGCCTGCGCGATGCCATACCGCTGCTTCATGCCACCCGAATAGGTGCTGAGGGCTTTCTTGCGCGCATCCCACAGATTCGTCTGCTGCAATAACGCATCCACCATTTCCTTGCGCTCTTTCGCAGACGTGATGCCCTTCATCACCGCCAGATGATCGAGCATATCCGCGGCGGACATCTTCGGATACACGCCGAACTCCTGCGGCAGGTACCCCAGCAGCTTGCGGACTTCATTCTTCTCTTTCAGCACGTCCAGCCCGTCGAGATCGATGGACCCTGAATCGGGATCCTGCAACGTAGCCACCGTTCGCATCAGTGTGCTTTTTCCGGCGCCGTTCGGTCCCAGAAGGCCGAACATGTTGTTCCCAATCGTGAGCGAGAGGTTTTTCAGGGCCTTCACTCCGTTTGGGTACGTCTTCGATAGACCTGTAATGGTTAGTGCCATCCCCGAAGCCCTCCTGAACGCTGATGCCGTGCTGCAAACCGCCGAGTCCCGCAATTTACCATACTGCGCGAAATTAACGGGCGGAAACGTCACGCCGTCCGGATGATTTCGCGCGAGAACCCCATCGGATGAAGTACTGCCCGGACTTCCGGGATGCTTAGCCGGAGCAGCCGAATTGTCATAGCCACAGTCTCGACCGAGGAGCTATTTTTTGCTTCCGAAAATTGAGCAACAAGAACGTAGTCCAGCAATTGGACACAATTTCGCTTATCGTGACCTGCCGATGGAAGGGTGATCTTCGATCGATTGAGTTTTCGCTTCGTATCCGTCTGAGCGCTCGATAAGTCGAGTCACCGGACACTGGGAGCCACGTAATCGGAGACTGACGCACTGCCACCTTGCCGGGGGCATGGGATCGAAAGTCGGGCCGGCGATGCCACTTGAAGGGATTTGTCTGAAGTGTAACGTCCTGGATAATTAGCGTGCCGTGCGGGTGTGGGAAGTTGTGCTACCATGCAATTCGCCGAGGCGAGAATTGTTTGCGCCCGCGCTCACCGGATGGCTTTCCTCTCAGAACTACGCTATCCAACAACGCGTATCGCCAAGCTCCTCTCGGGACTCTTCGCGATGGCGCTGTTCCTCTTTGTGTCCATCGCCGCTGTTTCCGGCTTCCTCCTTTATCAAGTGTTGCGCACGTCGCATGCGGCAGCTTCCACCGTAGATTTGAACGTGATGATGGGCCATCCGGTGGACTTTTCGTTTACGGTTCCGGGTGAGGGCGAGCGCGACGGCTGGTTTTATCCGGGGTTGCGCGGCTCGCCTACCATCGTGGTGTGCCACGGGTATCATTCGCAGCGGTCGGACGTGTTGACGCTGGTTACGGCGCTGCAGGACCAGCAGTTCAATGTGTTTCTGTTTGACTTTGCTGCGCATGGCAGCAGCGCGGGCGTCACCACGCTTGGTTATCGTGAAGTGAGCGAGCTGCAGGCTGCGATTCAAGCTCTGGCGACGCGCGATGACGTGGACCCCAAGCATTTCGGGCTGTGGGGCGTGGACATGGGCGGGTACGTGGTGCTGGAGAACGCCGTCTCCGATCCGCGGGTTTCCGCGTTTATCGTGGATGATGCGTATGCGGACCCGCGCGACATGGTGCAGATTGAAGTGAAACGCTCGGGGCTGACGATACTGCCTTACGTGGGCAAGTTTTGTGACTTTGGATTTCGCATGATGAATTATCAGTTCCGGCACCAGTTGCCTGTGACGGCGCAGCTCGGTCGCACCAAGGGAATTCCGAAACTGTTTTTTGTGTCAGATGACCGGCCCGATTTGGCGCACGACATGACCGCCATCTTTACGATTGCGCCGGAGCCGAAACAGATGATTCGCGATCGGACGAGTTATCCGGACATGTCTGACGAAGACCGCAAGAATTATGAGAGCCAGGTGGTGAGTTTCTTCTTGTTGAATCTGCCGGCTGGGTCGCGCGCGCCGAATCAGTAGCGCGGAGCAGGCTTCACGGGGACATAAATAATTACTTGCGACGGCGGTAGTTCCAGCGTTCCCTGAAATCTTCCAGCCTTTTGTATTTTTTCGAATCCCTCGCGGGTAGTGAGGACCAGAGCTGCGTCTGGATCTTGCGGCGACCATTCCGCGAGTTCGCGGTGGAAGTAAAAGGCGAAGCCGTAATTCCACGTGCGTCTTAGCTGATAGGTGAAGATTCTGTCGGGATGAAGGTCGTTGCGGAAGAACGCGGCGTGAGGCCTTGCAGATATGTAGGGATCGTACGTCGGCAGGATTGCGATGTTAGCGGTTTCGAGGGCCGCGATGGCGCACAGGCAACAAAGCGTCACGGCCAGACGAAGATTCTGACGATACCCGGCGAAAACAATACCCACGGCTAGAGCGATGGCGATTCCTGAAGCGGTCATTGACAGAAGGATCGGGATGAATCTTTTCGGCTCCGGCATCGGAAATTGATAGCTCTCGTGCAGAGAATAGGCTGCGAGCAGAATCCACACCAGGGCAATGCCAGCGCTGAGGATGATGGCGTTGGTGCGGCTTCTTTGGAATGCGCGGCTGGCGCTGATTGCCATGATCAACGCGAGCGCGGGAACTGCGGGGAGAATGTAGCTGGGCAGCTTCGATTGCGAGAAGCTGAAGAATACGATGGGGAAGATGGCCCAGCAGGCGATGTAGAAGCCGGGAGAATTTCTCCAGGATTTTTCGCGCCAGAGGCGGAGTGCTTCCTGCGCCGCGGCGATCAATAACGCGGACCACGGAAGTAGCGCGAGGATCGTGATCGGTCCGAAGAACCAAAATGGTTGCTGGTGCTGGAACAGCGGCGTGAGGTAGCGTTCGAAATTGTGCTGAAAAATGAAGACATGCAGGAAGTCGGGATTGCGATGCGCGCAGAGCAAATACCATGGCAGCGCGACGATACAGAATGACGCAATGGCGATTGGATGCGCGAGGCGGATTGCGGCGCGCCAGTTTGATGTCGCGAGCGCCCAAAGGGCAACCGCGCCGCCCGCAAGGATTACTGCCGCTGGACCTTTCGCGAGCACCCCGAGTCCCAGCGATGCTCCCCACAGAACCAGAACCGGTAGATCTCCGTTTGTAATTTTCGGCTCCGAGCTATCCGGAGCGCGTAAAGCGCCGGCTCGCCTGAGGACGTTTGCAGCGAAGACCATGCCCGCCGTGATGGCGGCGCTGAACAGCATGTCTGGAGTAGCCGCGCGGGCGAATGCGATGGCCGCGACGCTGGTGGAAAAGATTACGGGCGCGAGCAGGGTCGGACTTGCGAGCGAGTCTTCGTCTGCTGCGTAGTGCCGCCGCGCGAACCAGGCGATTGCGGCTGCTGCTGCGAGCGCTGCGAATGCGGAAGGCAGGCGCGCGGCCCACTCGGCTGGCAAATGCATCCGGAATCCGATTGCCGCGGCCCAATAATAGAGGACTGGCTTTTCGAACCACGGGGCACCCCAGAGGCGGGGCGTGACCCAGTCGCCGGTTTCGGCCATGGCGCGAGCGATCCAGGCATAGCGCGGTTCGTCAGGACCGACCAAGCCGATGGCTCCGAGGTTCGCGAACAGCGACACGACAACGACTACGCCGGCGGTGACTAGCGCCGCGATGTTCGTTTTGCCTTGAGTGTGAGTGGAATCGTGCACGGCGCGACGAGTCTAACATCGTCGCCGTCAATCTAGATTCGCGAAGCGCAGCGCGCCGTCCGCAGGGCGCAACGTACAATCACAACGGACGATCACGATGAACATTGGCACCGCACAATCGCCCAACGATTACTGGCATACGCCGCGCAGGCTCTTGCATAATGGCCCGCTATGCGGGAATGGTTGGAATATGCGGTCGCCTGGACGGGGCTGAAATTGTTGGGGCTGCTGCCGCGGCCGGTGGCGCGATGGGTGGGCGCGTCGTTTGCGGCGGTGGCGTACGGGTTTCGCACGCCGCTGCGACGGGCGGCGATGTTCAATCTGCATTTGGCATTTCCGGACTGGAGTGAGGCGAAGCGCAAGGATGTGATTCGCGGGATGATCCGGCAAATCGGCTGGATGGCGGGCGAATTTTCGCAATTTCCGCGTTATACGCCACAAAACATCGAGCGCAGCGTCGTAATTGACGGAGCGGAAAATTTCGCCGACGGGCAAGGCCGCGGGAAGGGTGTGCTGTTTTTAACCGGGCATATGAGCGCGTGGGAACTATCTTCGTTCGCGCACGCTCTGTACGGGCACCCGCTGCATTTTCTGGTGCGGCCGATTTCGAATGCGCGAGTGGACGAGCTGATTAATCGCTACCGATGCCTGTCGGGGAACCGGCCCATTGATAAAAACAAATCGGCGCGCGCAATTTTGAAAGTTTTGGCGTATGGCGGCACGGTGGGCATTTTGGCGGATCACAACACGGCGCTGGAGGAGGGAGTATTCGTGGATTTCTTCGGGATACCTGCCTCCACGACTTCAGGCTTGGCGCGGCTGGCGTTGCGTACTGATGCAGCCGTCGTTCCCGGCTTTCTTTTCTGGGATGGCGCAGTGGGGAAGTACCGCCTGCGATTCGAGCCGCCCGTCGAGTTGGCGCGCAGCGGCGATGAAGAAGCGGATGTGCGGGAGAACACGCAGCGGTTTACGCACGTGATTGAGGATTTCGTGCGCGCGCATCCGGGGCAGTGGTTGTGGGTGCACAAGCGATGGAAGACTCGGCCGCCAGGCGAGCCGCCGGTCTATCCGTTTTAGGTTGGGAATATCGGGTGTAGCGCGCAGCCGGGCGCGAATTGTTGGTCACGATTTATTTTTCGCAACGAGGTGCGTTGATGAATCATACGGCTGGTGAACTGGCGGAGTACCTGAGGGCAAAAATTCACGGCGACGCCGACGCGGCGGTCGCTGGCGTGGCGAGTCCGGAGAGCGCGAAGCCGGAGGAGTTGATCTATGTGGACTCGCCGCGCCAGGTTGCGCGGGTTGAAGCGTCCGCTGCGCGCTGCGTGATCGCCGCGGCCGGCATGATGGCGCCAGGGAAGACCGTGCTCGAAGTGGAAAACCCGAAGCTCGCATTCGCGAAAGCCGCGGCGTGGTTGTTGCCGAAGCCTGCGCTGCGTCCGGAGATTCACCCGACGGCAATTGTTGCTGCGACGGCGCGACTGGCTCCGAATATTCGCGTTGGTCCTTATGTGGTGATTGAAGACGAAGTGGAAATTGGCACAGGCACTGCGGTAGATGCATTTTGTTTTCTGGGCCGCGGCGCTCGCGTGGGAGCCGACTGCCGGTTGCATCCGCGCGTGACGCTTTACGCCGGCGCGCGGCTGGGAAATGCGGTGGAAGTACACTCGGGTGCGGTAATTGGCGGCGATGGGTTCGGATATGTGTTCGGACAGGGGCAGCACTTCAAGTTCCCGCAGATCGGCAGCGTAGAAATTGACGACGACGTGGAAATTGGCTGCAACACAACGATTGACCGCGGGTCGCTGGAGGCGACGCAGATCGCAAGCGGCGTGAAGATTGATAACCTGGTGCAGGTGGCGCACAACGTTCGGATCGGAAGGAACTCCGTGGTGGCTGCGCAGGTGGGGATTTCGGGCAGCTGCACCATTGGCGCGCAAGTGATGATTGGCGGGCAAGTGGGCATCGCGCCGCACTGCAAGCTGGAAGACGAAGCGATCATCGGCGCGCAGGCGGGGATACCGAGCGGCAAGACGATCCGCCGCGGTCAGACTGTATGGGGGACTCCGGCAAGACCCTTTGCGCGGTTCAAAGAACAATATGGATGGTTGTCGCGTTTGCCGGAGCTGGCGGAACGCGTGCGCAAATTGGAGCAGGAGAAAGCGGGCGAGTGAGCGGTTGGATATGCCTCGCGGTCACTTTAGTAACAAGCCAGCGGCGATTTCGGGACGGCCGGCGGGATTCATTTCGATTTCTATTCGCTTTTCCGGCGCGATTCGGTGAATTCACGCGGCGTGCGAGAATGCTCCCAGCAATATCTTTGCATACTATTAGCCCATTGGTGGCCATTCTGAAACATTTCAAGCAGCCTTCTGGTCTCTCCCGACATCTACTGTTTCTGGGAACGGGGAGCCCGTTTTTAGTTGACCGTAAGGGCAAACCCAAAGATAATATTAGCGTTAGCGTGAAGTACGTGGAATTTGGTCGCCAGGGTGGACCGATTTTCCACTGGGCTCGTTCGTGGAGCCCCCGTATTTTCGATAAAAAGTGGTCAGTCGGCCATTTATAGTTTCATAAAACCAATCCTCGAAGGAGCCCGGCGGGGGAAGTTGCTGGGTTTCGGACCTGAGGAGCTCCGGCCGTCATAGGACTGGGGTGAAAGTGGTCAAAAGGTACTGAGGGATTGATGACGCCGAAAGTGAGACTGCAGGTGGATGCCCCGAACGAGAGCAGTTCGCAGGGTACAGCCACAGTTCGCAGCCGAAACATCGAATTTCAGGTAGAACAAGCTGTCGCCCGCGCTACGAATTGGCTGCTCTCCGCACAAACTCAGGATGGCTACTGGTGGGCTGAGCTGGAAGCGGATACCACGCTGGAATCGGATTACATCCTTTACCTGCATATCCTTGGCCAGTTGGAATCTGAAAAAACCGCGAAGCTCGCGAAGTACATCCGCCGAAAACAGCTGCCTGATGGCGGGTGGAGCATTTTTGAAGGCGGGCCGTCTGAGCTGAACGCCACCGTGAAGGCATATGTGGCGCTGCGTTTGGCGGGGGATTCCGCGTCGGCGCCGGCTTTGCTGCGCGCGAAAGATCGCGTACTGGGACTGGGCGGGTTGGAGGCGACGAATTCTTACGTGCGGTTCTATCTGGCGATGGTGGGTGGAGTGGATTGGAGCATTGTGCCTTCGATTCCGCCGGAGCTGATGCTTTTGCCGGATTGGTTTCCGATCAATATTTACGAGATGTCTTCGTGGACGCGCGGGATTGTGATTCCGCTGGCGATCGTTTACGCGTACAAGCCGGATTGGCGGCTGCCTGAGGGCGTGACGGTCAGCGAGTTATTCAAGACTCCACACGGGAAGCCAGAATCTTTTAGATGGGATCGGCGCGTAATTTCCTGGCGCAATGTGTTTCTGGCGCTGGACCGCGGATTGAAGTTGCACGAGCGGCTGGGGTGGAAGCCTTTCCGCAAAGTTGCGTTGGAACGCGCTCGTCGCTGGATGGTGGAGCGGCTGGAACGCAGCGAAGGTTTGGGCACGATTTATCCGGCGATGATGAATTCGATTTTCGCGCTATTGGCTGAAGGTGCGGACGCGCAGGATCCCCTGGTAGCGCGCGAGATCGGTTTTTTGGAACGATACGAAATCGCGGAAGGCGACACGTTGCGGGTGCAGCCTTGCATTTCGCCGGTGTGGGATACGGCGATCGCCATGGTTTCTTTGGAAGAAGCTGGGCTCGATCCTGCTCATCCGTCACTTATCGCCGCGGAGCGCTGGGTCGTGGCGAATCAGATTCTTGGGCCGGGAGACTGGCAGGTTAAGAACCCGGATGCGGCGCCGGGTGGCTGGGCGTTTGAATTCAAGAATGAATATTATCCGGATGTGGATGACACGGCGTTTGTGCTGATGGCGCTGGGGCGCGTTGCCGATCCGGACTCGGAGCGCTTGCGGCGTTCGATGCAGCGCGGGCTTTCGTGGCTCGTGAGCATGCAGAACGAGGATGGCGGGTGGGGCGCGTTCGACCACGAAAACAATCTGCAATTCCTGAATCACATTCCGTTTGCGGATCACAATGCGATGCTGGATCCTTCGACAGCGGATGTGACCGCTCGCGCGGTGGAATGTCTGGGGCAGATGGGCTGGTCGGCGAATGATCCGATTATTCAGCGGGCGCGAGCTTTTATCCGGCACGACCAGACGCCGGAAGGGCCATGGTTTGGGCGCTGGGGCGTGAATTATATTTATGGCAGCAGCAGCGTGCTGCGCGCTCTCGAGACGGTGGGACTGTCGAAAGGCGCGGATTGCCAGGCGGCGGCGAATTGGCTGCGCTCGGTGCAGAATCCTGATGGCGGATTCGGCGAGTCCATTCTTTCTTACTATGACCCGTCGCTCAAAGGGAAAGGGAAGAGCACGGCTTCGCAGACGGCTTGGGCGATTATTGGATTGCTGGCGGTGTGCGGGCCGCACGACTCGTGCGTGGAGCGCGCGATTGCGTGGTTGGTGACGCACCAGAACGAAAACGGAACCTGGGACGAAGACGAATTCACTGGCACAGGATTTCCGTGCGTTTTTTATCTGAAGTATCACATCTACCGCAACGCCTTTCCGCTTTACGCTTTGGCGCGCTACGACAACATGCGCCAGGGCCGGCGCAAATTCCTGGGCGTGCAGATTCCCGCTGAGGAATTGGCAAGCCACAACGGACTGCGGACCTAGGCGATGCGCGCCTTGCTCGTGGTAAATCGCCGCTGCGGCTTCCGCGGCGCGATACTCTTCAATGCATTTTCAGACGCGGCTATGTTGGTTGCACGTAGCCGCACCCGCGAAATCTGTCGAGCGAAAATGGCTTGGCACGACCGGATTTGCCCATTCTTATGACTACTTTGGTGACTGGCGCCACGGGGTTTGTGGGGAGCCACATCGCGCGGCAACTTGCCGCTGCCGGGGATGGGGTGCGCGTGCTGGTGCGGCGCAGCAGTAATCTGGCGGTGTTGGATGGAGTGCAGGTCGAGCCGGTCGAAGGCGATTTGCGCGACGGGGCATCGCTCGAACGCGCGATGCAGGGCGTGCGGCGGGTGTATCACGTGGCGGCGGACTACCGGTTGTGGACGCCGAAGCCGGCGGAGATTTACGAATGTAACGTTGAGGGGTCCCGGCGATTATTTGAGGCGGCGCAACGCGCGGGCGTGGAGCGCATCGTATATACCAGCACGGTTGCGACGATTGCCGTGCCGAGGCATGGGGCGCTGCCGAACGAAGAGACTAAGGCGACGCTGCACGAAATGATCGGTCATTACAAGCGATCGAAATTTTTGGCGGAGCAGGTTGCGGTTGACGCTGCGCGCGCGGGAGTGCCGGTGGTGATTGTGAATCCCACGGCGCCCGTGGGGCCGGGCGATTGGAAGCCGACTCCGACTGGGCGGATAATTTTGGATTTTCTGCTGGGGAAGATGCCGGCTTATGTGGACACGGGTTTGAATGTCGCGGCGGTGGAAGATGTGGCCGCGGGGCATTTGCAGGCCGCGGACAAGGGGCGCATCGGCGAGCGCTATATTTTGGGAGCGCGCAACATGACTTTGAAGCAGATTTTGGATGCGCTGGCGGCGATCACCGGGCGACCGGCACCACGGGTGCGCCTGCCTCATGCGATTGCTTTGGCGGCGGGGTATGCGGACGAATTTTATTCGCGTCTGACGGGACGCGAGCCGCAGATTCCGGTGGAAGGCGTGAAAATGTCGCGGCATAAAATGTTTGTGGAGAGTGACAAAGCGGCGCGGGAGCTAGGCTACAAGCCCGGAAAAGTGGAAGCGGCGCTGGAGCGTGCGGTGCACTGGTACGAAGAACATGGTTACATTGCGAATCGCGCAGGGAGTAAGCGCGTGACGCAGGCTGCGGCGGCATAGGGAAGAGTCATGAAAATACTGGTCACTTTCGCGCTGGAGACTGAATTCGCGCCGTGGCGCGCGCTGCGCGAGTTTCGCGCTGTGCTTTGGGGCGACGCTGAAGTCTATCGGGCTCAAATGGGCGCGGCAGAGGTTGTCGTCCTGTTGACGGGCGTGGGACCAAAGCAGGCGCACCTGCAGACAGCGAAAGTGCTTGGGGGCGATCAGGAGTCGATTCACCTTTGCATTTCGTCCGGATTGGCGGGGGCGCTGAAACCGGAATACCAGATTGGTCAAGTGGTGGCGGCGCGCGCAGTGTGTACCGAGAACGAGCTGAGGGATTCGAGCAGCAATCGCTTGCAGAGCAGTACCGCGCTACTTTCGTTCGCGGAGGAATGCGGCGCGACGGTGGTGGAGCAGTTCTTCAGCTCCGTCCGCGTGGTGGGTAGAGCGGAAGAGAAGCGGGAGTTGGGCGAGCACTCGGACGCCGTCGAGATGGAAAGTTTTGAAGTACTGCTCGAATCGGCCGCGTACGGAATTCCGGCGATCGCGATTCGCGCGATCAGCGATTCGGTGGATGATGATCTGCCGCTGGATATGAATCGGATTTTTACGGACGAGGGGCAAGTGAGTATTCCGCGCGTGCTGGGGCAGGTGGCGCTGCATCCGACGGCCGTTCCGGAGCTGGTGCGGCTGGGGCAGAACAGCAAAACGGCGGCGGAAGCGCTGGCGCAATTTTTGGATAAATACATCACGATGGTATCTGGAAGATTTCAGATTTTGGAGCGGCGAACGGGAGCGGCGGCGTCGTAGGCGGTCGCGACTTAAAGATGAGCCAGACCATCGAACATATCGGTTCGCACCAGGCGCACGAGCCCAAGCGTGGGCACATGCGCGCGGGGGTGTATCGCGGCAAGGGACAAGTGGTCGTTGAATCGGTGCCGATTCCTGAAATTGGCGAAGGCGAGCTGCTATTTCGCGTGGCGGCTTGCGGGATTTGCGGCACGGACATCAAGAAAATCCATCATGGGTTCGTTGCGGCGCCGCAAATACTGGGGCACGAGCTGGCTGGCACTGTCGTGAAGGTGGGGGCGGGCGTTACCAAGTTCAAGACAGGGGATCGGGTGGTGAGTTTCCATCACATTCCCTGCGGCAATTGTTTTTACTGCGAGCGGAAACTTTTCTCGCAGTGCGCGGGTTATAAGAAGACGGGGTTGACCGCCGGATTCGATCCCAACGGCGGCGGCTTCGCGGAATACGTGCGCGCGATGCCGTGGATTGTGGAGCGCGGGATGATCGCGCTGCCTGCGGATGTGAGCTTCGAGGAAGCGACGTTCGTCGAGCCGGTGAATACGTGCCTGAAAGCTGTGCGCAAGGCGCGCATTGCGGCGGGCGAGCAGATTCTGGTGATGGGGCAGGGGCCCATCGGCATGCTGCTGATGATCTTGGCGAAATATGAAGGCGCGGAAGTTTATGCCAGCGATCCGATGCCGGGGCGTCGAGAAGCGAGCTTGCGTTTTGGGGCGAAGGAAGTTTTCGACCCGACCGGTGGATATTTGCAGCAGGAAATTCGGCGGCGAACCGGTGGGCGAGGCGCGGATGCGGTCCTGGTGGCTGTGCCCAACCCGGCATTGGTCCCGGAAGCTCTGGCTCTCGCGCGGCCGGGCGGGCGCGTGCTACTGTTTGCTCATAACGACCCGGTGCTGCAGTTGGAGTTTCCTGCGGCGGCTGTGGGGGTGGAAGAAAAAGAAATTCTGGGGAGTTATAGCGCATCCGTGGACGATCAAGCGGAATCTGCAGCGCTGGTTTTCGAGAGGCGCTTGCCGGTGCGCGAATTAATTTCTCATAGGTTCCCGCTGGAGCAGATTGCTGAGGCACTGGAATTGGCTGCACATCCGAAGGATAATACTTTGAAGGTAGTCATAAGGCACGAATGAGCGCTTATAGGCAGGGTAGTGGGCATATGAACGCGGCAGTTTTGTACGGTGCTGAAAATCTGAAGATCGAGACCGTAGATATTCCCAAGATCGGCGACGACGAAGTGCTGGTGCGCGTGGCCGTGGCATTGACTTGCGGAACCGATCTGAAGGTTTGGAAACGCGGATATCACGCGCGCATGATTCAGCCGCCGTCGCTATTCGGGCACGAGCTTGCAGGCGTGATCGAAGAGACGGGAAAGAATGTGAATAGCGGCGTCCAGCCGGGCATGCGGGTGCTGCCGGCAAATTCGGCGCCTTGCGATGCTTGTTTCTATTGCCGCAAGGGGCAGCCGAATCTGTGCGAGGACTTGCTGTTCAATAATGGCGCGTATGCGGAGTACATTCGCATTCCGGGGCGCATCGTCCGGCAGAACATGATTGAGATTCCGGACGGTATTTCGTTTAAGGATGCGGCGATGGCCGAGCCGCTGGCTTGCGTGCTGCGCGGAATTCGCGAGACGGGCGTGCATCCCGGCGACACCGTGGTTGTGATCGGTTGCGGGCCGATCGGATTGAAATTCATCCGCATTCTTTCGCAGCGCAAAGTGCGCGTGATTGCCATTGGCAAGCGCCGCAGCCAAATGAAGGCTGCCGAGCGATTGGGCGCCACGGCCACCTTTGACGTGGATAAAATCGAAAACCCCGTGGAACTGGTGCGCCAACTTACCGAAGGCGGGCGTGGCGCGGATTCGGTGATTGAAGCCGTGGGTCGCGCGATTACCTGGGAATGGGCGCTGCAGATGGTGCGCAAAGGGGGGACCGTGAATTTGTTTGGCGGCTGCCCCACCGGAACCGAAGTGAAGATTGATCCGGCGGCGTTGCATTATTCCGAGATCACCATCAAGTCCACTTTTCATCACACGCCGCAGTTCATGCGCGAGGCCATGGACACGATCGCGCGCGGGGAAATTCGCTCTAGTGACTTCATCACGGGCGAAGTGACGTTGCAGGGATTGCCGAAAGTATTTCAGGACATGAAGAACCGAAACGGCGAATTGAAGACTGCTGTAATTCCCTGACGTTTGCGCAAGTCAGGGCACCATGCTGCCCACACCGGAACTTGAAATCGCGCGCAATCTGCCGCAGGCGGATTGCGCTCCCTCTGAAGCCGAGCGCTACACGCGCTGGCTGGCGACGCATCACTACGAAAATTTCAACGTGGTTTCGTGGCTGTTGCCGCGTGATTTGCATCAGCATTTTTATAATGTTTATGCGTATTGCCGCTGGTCGGATGATTTAGGTGATGAGGTAGCGGATCCCGCGCGTGCCTTGCAGCTGCTGGATGCGTGGGAAAGCGAGCTGCGGCTGATATACGAGCGTGGCGCGGGGCCCTCGCATCCGGTGCTGATTGCTTTGCGCGAAACGATTCGCGCGAAAGATATTCCGCTGCAGCCGTTTTGCGATTTGTTGCGCGCGTTTCGGCGGGACCAGACTGTAAAGCGCTACGCCACCTGGGATGAAGTGTTCGATTACTGCGTGTACTCGGCGAACCCGGTGGGGCGGCTGGTGCTTTATTTGTGCGGCTACCGGGATGAGGCGCGACAGAAGCTTTCGGATTACACGTGCACGGCGTTGCAGCTGGCGAATTTCTGGCAGGATGTGTCGCGAGACCTGGAGAAGGGCCGGATTTACATTCCGCTGCAAACGCTGGCGGCGCATGGCCTGACTGAAGCGGATATCGTCGAAAAGCGATTCGATGCGCGCTATACGGCGTTGATGAAGTCGCTGATCGCGCGGACGCGAGAGCTGTTTCGCGCGGGCCAGCCGCTGGCGCAGACCGTCGAGCGATTTCTGCGCGTGGATCTGGAGATGTTCAGCGGTGGGGGACTGGCAATTCTAGCTGCGATTGAGGCGTCCGGATACAACACGCTCGAGCATCGTCCTTCGCTGAGCAAGTGGACGCAGGCGAAACTCTTGGGGAAGACGCTGCTGCTTAGCGGGTTTTCGCGCGGCGGAACTTCGCAGCACCCGGCGGCAGATGCGATTGATGCGCTGGTTGCGGTGCCGGCATCGAGTCAAGGCACATACGAGGCCACCGTGCCGCGCGATCGCGGCGTTATCAAGCTTCAGCCGTATACCGATGCGGTTCGCGCATCGTACGTGGAGTGCAATCGGATTGCGCGGGCCGCGCGCAGCAGCTTTTATATGGCGTTTTTTGGATTGCGCAAGGAAAAGCGGAATGCGTTGTGCGCGCTGTACGCCTTCATGCGTTTGATTGACGATGTTTCGGATGAGCCGGGTGATCTGGAATCGAAGCGGCAGGGTCTGGCTCGCTGGCGCGGGATGTTGGACCAGGCGATTGGCGGCGAGACGAGCGGTCACGCGGTATTGCCTGCGTTGGCCGACACCATCGAGCGCTTCCAGATTCCCACGCGATATTTCCACGATTTGATTCTTGGTGCGGAAATGGATTTGACGGTCTCGACGTACGCGACGTTCGATCGTCTTTCTGAATATTGTTATCGCGTGGCCGGAACCGTGGGTCTGACGTGCCTGCACGTCTTCGGATTCAGCGATCCGAAAGCGCCGGATCTGGCGGAGCGGCTGGGGCTGGCGTTCCAACTGACGAATATCATGCGTGACGTGGGCAGCGATTACGCGATGGGGCGAATTTATCTGCCGCAGGAAGATCTG
Organism: uncultured Acidobacteriota bacterium; assembly: GCA_963779465.1. GTDB lineage: Bacteria > Acidobacteriota > Terriglobia > Acidiferrales > UBA7541 > Palsa-295. The sequence continues at coordinate 300,830 of CAVZYH010000001.1, forward strand.
GATCGCTTCGGCATTCGCGCGGAAGAATTGCACGGCCCCGTGACGCCGAAGCTGCAGGAGCTTCTCGCATTTGAAGCGGAGCGCGCGTGGCAGATGTATCAGGACGGCGCGCCGCTGGTGGGGCGCGTGAATGCGGACAGCCGGGCTACTCTGTGGGCGCTGGTTCGCACGTACAGCAGTTTGCTGGCGCGCATCGAAGAGCGGGAATTCGACGTGTTTTCCGGGCGAATTTCGCTCTCGAGCGCAGAAAAAATCCAATATTTGCTGACGGCGGGCCTCGCGGCGCGACGGGCTGGCTGGTGGAAGGGTGATGTCCTCGCAAAGCGTTCTAGTAATCGGCGGCGGGCTGGCGGGGCTGTCGTCCGCCGTCGCGCTGGCTGAAGCGGGCCTGCAAGTCCGGCTGCTGGAAAAACGTCCGCACCTGGGCGGGCGCGCCACTTCCTACACGTTGCCTGACGGCAGCGAGGTGGACAATTGCCAGCACGTCACGCTGGGTTGCTGCACGAATTTAGCGGACTTTTATTCGCGTGTTGGCGCAAGCGAAAAAATTCGCTTTTACGATCGCCTATATTTTGCGGATGCGACGGGAGAACGTTCGACTATCGAGGCAGCGCCTTTGCCTCCGCCGCTGCACATGGCGCCGTCGTTCCTGCTGTTTCGCGCGCTGACGCTGGCCGATAAGCGCGCGATTGCGAACGCGATGCTCGCCATTGCGCGTTCCGGCGGGAATCCGCCGCGCACCGAGGGCATCTCGATGCTGGATTGGCTGCATCGCATGGAGCAGACTTCCGATGCGATTGAGCGATTCTGGCGCGTGGTGCTGGTGAGCGCGCTAGATGAAGAGCTGGCGCGCACCGACGCGCGCTACGGAATCGAAGTTTTCTGGAAAGCGTTCCTGGGAAATAGCACGGGCTACCGCGTGGGGATTCCCACGGTGCCGCTCGCGGATTTGTATGAGGGTTGCCGCGAAGCGATTGTGCGGCAGGGCGGGGAAGTGCGGTTGCGCTGCGGGATTCGCGAGATTCGGGTGAAGGAAAATTGTTTTGCGGGCGCGCTGCTGGACGATGGTTCGGAAGTTTTCGCCGATGTTTGTGTTTCGGCGGTGCCACATGATGCGTTGCTGGAACTGCTGCCTGCGGAGTGGTCGGAAAGGAACGCTCCGCTGGAGGGGTTGCGGCATCTGAAGACGTCGCCGATCACAGGCGTGCATTTGTGGTACGACCGGCAGGTGATGACCGAACCGTTCCTGACTTTGTTGGACCACACCACACAGTGGGTGTTTAACAAGACGTTTTTGTATCGGCCGACTGAAACGAATCATCGAGCGGCGCGTCCAAGCGAGGAGCAAGGCGCCACGGTTGAGGGTAGCGGGCAATACCTGCAGCTGGTGATCAGCGCTTCTTACGATTTGATTCCACGCTCCCGGCAGGAAATCATCGAGCTGTGCCGCCGCGAACTTGCGGAGGTGCTGCCGTTGACCCGCGAAGCGCAACTGCGCAAGGCTACCGTGATCAAGGAAGTGAACGCGACTTTTTCGCCGGAGCCTGGTTCGGACCGCTGGCGTCCGGGGCAGAAAATTCCGCTGGCGAATTTGTATTTGTGCGGCGATTGGACGCGCACGGGATGGCCCGCGACGATGGAAGGCGCGGTTCGAAGTGGATATCTGGCGGCGGAGGCGGTGCTGGCGGATCGCGGAATGCCGCGCACTTTTTTGCAGCCGGATTTGCCGTTCGAAGGGTTGAGCAAATTGTGGGCCGGCCGTGGTAATGGAGCGCGTTCGTGAGCGGGCTGCGCGCAGGCATCGGCGTGCGACGCATGGGTGCCGCGGAGGGCTGCCGAATCATCCTTTCGATCGCTCCGGAGATCGTTCCAGACGAGCATGACAAAATGAAAATCGATGTTGCAATTTGCACCGCAGGGGTGTTTTATACAGAGGATGGCGGCCGCTCTTGGCAGCCAGGGAATCGCGGTACTCGCGCTGATTTTCTACCTGATAGGCATCCCGAAATCCGCCAGTGTGTGCATAAGCTGCTCCCAGCGGCGGATGGAAAGCGCCTGAACCAGCAAAACCACTGCGATGTGCATCAGAGCGATTCTTCCCGCGGAAGGCATGATTCAGCGCGCATGATTCGATGAGCTTTCCACACCTGATCGTGCAATCGGATCTTTCAATCGAGATGAGCAGAAGAGTTTTCGGAGCAGCATGAATTATCCCCTTAGGAGGTCCGATGGACCGGAAGTATAAGCAGAGGGGCTACAGCGACCGGGACGCGCAGGAAAAGAAACGCGAAAGAACCGAGCGTCCACCCAGCGGCGAGCCGCGGCCAAAGCAGGATTCGATGGGCCCGCGCACGCCGCGGATGGTGGGCACGGTGATGAGGGCGCGGTGCTCCAGTTGCGGTGCGGTACTGGCGCCCGGATTTGATCCCAATGGCGAATGTCCTCGCTGCCACACGGCGATGCATTGCTGCAAGCAGTGCGTGCATTTCGATACCGGCAGGCAGTTTGAGTGCACGCAGCCGATTCCGGAGCGCATCGCCAAGAAAGATGCTAAGAACGATTGCACGTTCTTTGAATTTCGCATGACCGTGGAGAAAGACACTTCACCGGTGACTTACGCCAGCGCTACGCCGGCGCCTGTGAACCCTGGACGACCCAACGACGCGCGCAAGGCATTCGAAGATCTCTTCAAGAAGTAACGATTTCCATCCCCGCGGTCTCGCCCATCTCTTTGAGCATCTGGAGTACTTTCGTCATTGTGCCGAAAAACTCTTGCGCAGCCGGGGTTTGTCATCGTAGCGGCGCACTTTAGTCCGCGATAGACACGCGCCGCAACGCCGGTGGCGGTCTGAAGACCGCCGCTGCAAAGCCTCCTGCGTCGTTTCGTTAATTTTTATGCGGCGGGCTGAGCCTCGATTATTTCGGGGACAAGGGGAACAGAGTGGGTTCCGCGGCCGGCTGATTCGCGATGGATTCCAGCTGCGGATAGTGGATGCGCAGCGATTCGGGGACTTTTACTTTATTTCCGGTGAGCAGATTGATCAGCTGCAGCGCGTTTGCGATGCCTTTCGCTTCGAAATGATTGTTGGTGACGACGAAAGTGGTTTTGGCGCTTTCGGCGACGTGTTCGATGCGCTTGGCCCAGGGCTCGAGTTCTTTTTCGGAATATAGATAGTTGTAGCGCTCGGAGGGCGGCGAGTCGGGATCGTCAGTGAACCAAGTATCGTAGCGGCGGCCGTGCAGGCGGACGTAGCCGATCGGTGAGGTGACGCGTTCGCTGGGTTCGATCGAGCGGCCGATCAGCGGTTGATCAATGTTGCAGAAGCCCACGCCGCGTTGGTGCAGCAGTTGGTAGAAGTCTTTTTTCGCCCAGGAAGCGTGGCGCACTTCCACCACCAGGGGATAGACGCTGAAGTCATCAAGAATGCGGTTGAGCCGCGTGAGGTTTTCGGGCGTGTGGTGAAAGGAAAAAGGGAATTGCAGCAGGACGGCGCCGAGGCGCTGCGCGTCGCGCAGGACATCGAATCCGGCGCGCACGATTTTCACGTCGTCGGCAGTGGTGACGTCCTGATGCGTGAATTTCTGCCAGAGCTTGGCGGTGAAGAGGAAGCGCGGATTCGCGGCGACGTGCTGAAGCCACTGCGCGGCAAATTCCGGTTTGAGCGGGTGGTAGAACGAAGTATTGATTTCGATGGTGTCGAAAAAAGCCGCGAGATACGCCGCCTCGTGGAACCCTTTTTGGCGACGCGACGGATAGAGAATCCCTTTCCAGTCGGGATAGGACCAGCCGGCCGACCCTACCAGAATGCGCGCTGCAGGCTTGGGTTCGGCGCTTTTCGGTTTGGGAGGCATGGCCGGCTTATGACCTCGCGCGCGTCAGCATCTCACGTCGAGCGTATGACGCAGCTGCGGAGTCTGTCAAATTCCGTGAACCGGTACGGCGGCACGCCGCATCGAAATAGCGTAGGCGGAAATTCCGCGGCGCGACGCCGTTTTTCTGACGAACGCTGGGTTGCAAGTGAGATTGCGCAGCGCTATGCTGGATTTGCCTCGATGCTCAGACTTTTTCCAACCGCAATCAGCGAAACACCAGGGTGCCCGGATGAAAATAACGTACAGTCAGGTGGATCCCGAATATCACGCCATCATTGAACATGAAGTCGCGCGTCACGCTGCAAAATTGAACCGCATCCTGAAGCGTTATGCGCCCGATCTGGTGCTGCTGCACGGCTCGCTGGAAAAGACGCCACGCAAGACGGAATTTAATTTTTCGCTGAATCTGAATCTGCCCACGGGCACGATGCACGCGACGGGCGTGGGGGCGGACGTCTTGGGCAGCGCGAAGGCCGCGTTCGCCGAACTGGAAGTGCAAGTAAAGAAGCACCAGGCCAAACTGCGTAAAGACTACGTGTGGAAACGTAAGCGCGCGATCGCTTTGCCCACGCCGCGCGAAGCCCCGTCTTCGGATTAGGCAGCCGTCCTCAGGTTGGTCGCACAACCCGAAACTTGACGGCTCGCATGTATAGCAGGACTGAAGTCCGATCTCAGTACTCATTTTTCCGAGCGTCGGTTTCCCTCACTTTTAGCTCTTACGGTTTGGGCGGACGAAGCGGTGTGTACTAAAATGCCCGGCGTTCGTTGCTCGGAAAGTGCATTAGGATGCTGGTTTAGATGAATGAATTCCTTCGGGCTGGCGGCGTCCGAGAAGAATTCCGCACGAAGCACTTATTGGATCAGCGGAGTGTGAACGATATGCGATTCTACATGAGGATCAAACCTGTGATTGCCTTCCTTCTGGCAGGCTGCGTCTTGTTTGCATCTCCGGGCATGACGTTTCCGCAATCCGCTGCTACGGATGCAACCAAGCCTCCGTCCTCCGCGCCAGCCAAAGTGCCGCTGCCAGGAGGCGACCCGTGGCCGCGACAGTTCGCTTATCAAGGTGCAAAGATTTCCGTGTACCAGCCGCAACTGAGTGATTGGACGGGAAATCGCTTAGACGCATATTCCGCGGTCCTGATAAGGACCGGCACGGGCAAGACGGATTTTGGCGTGATCTGGTACACCGCGCGCACGGAAGTTGACAAGGTCAATCGCGTGGTTACCCTGGAAGACTTCCAACTGACCAAGCAGAATTTCCCGACGCTTGCCAATAACGGGGCTGCGTATTCCGGGGCGTTCAAGAAGGACATGACCTGGACGCAAGTGGTGCCGCTCGACGAGTTGCAGTCTAGCCTGGCGGTTACTTCCGTCGCGGAGAAGCAGCAAAAGGTAGCAGTCCAAAATAATCCGCCGACGATCTATTTCACTACGGGCCCCGCTGTTCTAGCGCTAATTGATGGGCAACCAGTGATGCAGGATGCCGGATATGGACTGCAAAAAATCATCAACACTCGCGCACTAATCTTGTTTGATTCGAGTAAGGGCACGTATTACCTGGCGCTGATGGATGGCTGGGTGGAGTCCAAGACTTTCCAGGGCGATTGGCTGCTGGCCAAGAAGGACCCAGTAAAAGATCTGGATAAAATCAAAGCAGCAGCGCTGAAGGCGGACCAGAATCAGGTACTCGGAAATCCCGAACAATCCCTGCAAGAAGCTTTCGAAAATTTCCAGGCCCCGCAGGTTTACGTCACTACCACGCCGGCGGAATTGATCATCACTTCAGGCGCGCCGGAATTAGCGCCGATTCCGGGCACGGATCTTATGTACGTCACCAATACCGGCGACGATATTTTTCTAGACAGGGTGAACACTACCTATTACATACTCGTCGCTGGCCGCTGGTTCTCGTCCGCTTCTCTTGAGAATGGACCGTGGAACTACGTCTCCGCGTCGAATCTTCCTCCCGACTTCGCCAAAATTCCTCCGTACGGCCCGAAAGCGAGCGTGCTGGTCTCGATTCCCGGAACTTCGCAGGCGAAAGAAGCATTAATCGCCAATCAAATACCGCAGACAGCCACCATCAACCGTGCGAAAGCGACCCTGACGCTCTCCTATGTCGGTGAAGCGAATTTTCAGCCCGTGAGCGGGACGTCGTTGAAGTATGCCGTCAATTCGACGACGCCGGTCGTGATGGTTTCGGGAACTTCTTACTATTCCTGCCAGGGGGGAGTGTGGTTCACCGGATCTTCAGCGAACGGGCCGTGGACGGTGGCGACAAGCGTGTCTCCCGCGATTTATACAATTCCACCCAGCTCTCCGATTTACTACGTCACGTATGCGCAGGTATACGGTTACACACCGAGCGTGGTTTATGTCGGTTACACGCCTGGCTATTACGGGACCGTCGTCTCGACAGACGGTGTCGTAGTTTACGGCACCGGCTACGCGTACTCGCCCTTCGTTACTACTGACGTTTGGATCCCTGCGCCGGTAACTTATGGCGTCGGCGCTTCGTTTGGCTGGAGCGCGGCGGGAGGTTGGGCGCTTGGTTTTGGCCTGGGGATGGCTGTTGGTGCGGCGTGCAGTCCTTGGTGGGGCCCAGTTGGTTGGTACGGCTGGGGCCCGGTTGCTCCGGCGTGGGGATGGGGCGCCTATGGCGGCGTCGCTTCCGCGAATTTCTACGGACACTGGGGCAATGCGGCTTATGCCGGAACACACGCGGCTTGGGCAAATCCTTACACGGGCAACGTTGGCGCGGGAACGCGGGGAAGTTTTTACAATCCTGTCACTGGTACATCTGGAGTAGGCGGCAGAGGCTACAACTACAACGCGTACACCGGGAATTACGCAGCGGGTAGCCGGGGCGCGGCGTACAATCCGAATACAGGAGTCGTCGCGGGCGGAGCGCACGGAGTTGCCGGCAATGCTTACAGCGGCTCTTACGCTACAGCGAATCGCGGCTTCGCTTATAACACACACACCGGAAACGGCGTTGGCTACGACGATAACAGTCTGTATGCAACCCATGACGGCAACGTGTACAAGGGCAGCGCCGGATCGGGGTGGCAGGAGAACTCCGGCAGCGGCTGGAGCAACGCCACGAAATCGAATTCTTCATTTAGCAACGAAGCGGCTGCGCGTGATCAAGGCTCACAACGCTGGGACAACTATCATTCCGGTGGCTGGGGCGGCGGCGCCGGGAGTGGGGGATTCAGCGACCGCAGCAGCGGCGGCTGGGGAGATCACAGCAGCGGATTTAGTGATGGAGGATTTCACGGCGGCTGGGGTGGCGGCGGGTATGGTGGATTCCACGGCGGCGGCGGTTTCCGGCGCTGAAGCTCGCGCGACGGACGGCTCGCTAACGCTTGACTAATCGAGTGACCTCAATGGGTCGATACTACTCCACCTGATTGAAAACTCCCGTTCAACGGTGGTGTGTATGACCCAAGTGAGGACGGGTGGCGCTTGCCGGAGTGCAGCGAACGGACCTGTTCAGCCGCGGGAGGGGCAGTCGCGGCAGACATTCGAATGTGCGTTCGCCAAGCCTGAGGCCGCCGTTCACTGTCTGCTGTCGCAGTCTTTTTCGTGTAAGATGTTTTGAACGAATTGTAGGGGCGTAGCTCAGTGGTAGAGCAGCGGCCTTTTAAGCCGAAGGTCGTGGGTTCGATCCCCACCGCCCCTACCAGCTTTCTCTTTCACTTCACAGGACTTGCGGAAACCGCGAGGCAGCAAAAGGCAGCATTAAGAAATCGGGCAGCGTCGGCGAACGAGCAAAAGCTCGCGGTACGGATGGCAAACTGCCGATTCGCTGCACCCATCTTAGTGTCAGAAGCAGTCACCCAGGCGCGGGACCGATCCTTTTCTCCGATGGGCAGCGGCGACGGTCGGTTGTTTTTGGATCAGCGGCTGAGATAAGTTGGCACGGTAGCAGATAAACCGACGATCAGTTCAACATCCTTGCGTTCTGGCCTCTGCCCTTCCCGAATATGCCGGGCCATCTCAGACGCATAGCCCCAAGCCTTCGCAACCGAATCATCAAGTGGCTTAGGGATCGTTCCTGGATATCGTTTGATGATTTCGCCGAGAGTGGCCCGCTCGTCGCCACAGACATCCCTGGCGACACATTCGAGAGCCGCCATTGCGTGATGAATCGCGCCGGTTAAGTCTGCCTCAGGCCGCCTCGACAAGTCGCTTAAAGCTTCGTGTATTTCATTGCGTGCAGATACACGGGCGGCAGCTTCGAGTGCTTCGACTGCTCCATGAACGCTCGACTCGAATGTTTCTGTGCCACGCGTCACGATCTCGCCATCGACCATCTGCCAGCCGATTCCTTCATCCACGAAGAACTCATTCAGCGCATCCTGGAATTGCGCACTTCTCTCCTGAGCGTTCTCTGCGGTGGAGTTCGCCAAGCTCCGACATATTTCTTCAACGAAATCGTAGAATTTGAACCACTCGCATCCATAGGCTAATTCCTGCGCTTCACACCATACATTCGGGTACTCGCTCCAGTTATTGGGATCGGGCCTTCTGTGAAGAACCGAACAAATCAAATTACGGACATCGGATGGTCCATAACCAGCCGCGCCAGCCGTCTCCAAAACAAAATGACGCAGATTCTCCGGCGCATCTTCCCAAACCGTGATTTCCTTCGGCCGAGACCGATAGCCATAACGTTTCGAGAATGGCTTCTTGGGAGAGTCAATCGCCATTGCAGGGGCTATTATATCTTTCTGTCGAGCAGCCCGTCACATGTTGACGACGATGTTGGAGGCCCGATGTTGAAGTCACAAATCAAACCTGGTACGGAATACGCTTTCCGTGAACAGCGCGCACCGGGAACTCCTTTCCAGCGCGTGCGTATTATCCAGCATACGCGCGGAACAAAATGGAGAGCCGAATGGATCGATCCGAGCCCTGGGTTGGTTGATTACGTTGATTCAGGTCAACTCATTGTTCCGTGGAAGGAGCACAAGGTGTTCCTGAAGGAGGAGGCCAGTGCCGAGTCTCTTCGGCAACATAATCAACGTACGGGATATGACGAGAATTGCCCGATAGCACAAGCTCTGTATCAGGTGTTCGAAAGCATGGGTGACGATGTTTCGTTTTATCGCGGAATTCTGAGTGGTTCACCAGAGGCCGTAGATCGGGTCAAGACACGCGCAGCGATGGACCCAGCCAAGCGGTCTCCGTTAGCCTACACAGATAGACAAGGGAAATTTCACTTGCCATTTGATGAAGCGTTTGAGTTAGCGCGTATGTTTTGTGGGGCGGAGCCAGCCGCGGTCTTAGTTAAGGTGGAGACAACTGAGAGCGATTGGGCGCGCCAGGCTCGGCGTCCAGGGGAAGAACACATGGTTCCGCTGCTCAATGAGTACCGCGCTTCATGGGCCTTAATTAGGCAATGGGCAGGACATGACGCCGCCGTTGCACAAAGAGAAGCTGAAATTCAGAGACTTGAGCGGCTCGTTTGGGATGCGGTGTACGCTCTGCAAAAGGCCGGGCTCGACAAGGAATCAGCAAAGCTGCGGCATGCGATAGACAAACACTGATCGGCCACAGGGCACCTTCAAACAGATTAGGAACTGCTACAGTTCCATCGATTCAGCGAGCGCCGGACGGCCAAAGGCGCTACGGTATCTTGGTTGAGTTCCGCGCCCAAAAGAGAAAGGCCATGTCAAACATTTGGTTCACTGCTGATTTTCATCTGGGGCACAAGAACATTATTCGGTACTGCAATCGCCCTTTTGAATCCGTTGAGGAAATGAATCATACGATTCTTGAACGCCTGAACTCGCATGTAAAAGCGAACGACATTCTGTACTTCCTCGGAGATTTCTGTATCGGCCCAAAGGCACGAGCTGCGGAGCTTCGCCGACAGATTCGCTGCAAGAAGATATTTGCACTCGCCGGAAACCATGACAAGGAGACCCGCAAGCTCACGGAGGAATTTACGTGGCTTAATAATCTCGTGGAAGTCTTGCTCAATGGACAACGAATCGTGCTCTGCCACTATGCAATGAGAGTCTGGAATCAGTCATCGCGGGGAGCCTGGCATTTGTACGGGCACTCCCACGGAAAACTTCTGGCCCCCGATACTTCACTTTCGATGGATGTTGGAGTAGACACTCACGACTTTCGCCCTTGGCACTTTGAGGAGATCGCGGATCGAATGAAGGCGAAAGCCGCTTCGATGGCGGGTTGAGATTCAGCGCATCGACCAGCGCGTTCCTACAAACTTCGAGCCTGTAGCTGCCTCCCTATTTCGCTAGAATGAATTTGAAATTGGGGAATGTGCTTTTCGCTCAAGAAGCATCCCTCAGGGTAGGACATCGGATTCAGGTGCTCTACCCTGGCAACTCCGCTCGGACACTTTCGTCACCTGATTTAAGTACCTGCCTACCGGAATTCGTACTATGGGAATAAGTTCGGGCTCGGCCCCGACGTTGAGGTTATCGTGCCCTCTACATCGACGTAATTCCCAGGAGTTGCGCCGCATAGTGTCTTCCGCAGATCCTCCGCCTCTCGGTTGAGCCTCGCCAACTGCAACATTCTAGGGCAAGAGACCGCTGATGCGGAGAATCGCGCCGCACTGTGGACAACGCATGCTAATTTGCTCGTCCAGGTATACGCCCAACGCATATCCTGCAATGGCTAGAGCAATCGCAAACCAAGGATCTTTCAATGCGCGAGTCCCAAACGTTGCGCCAGCGGCTGCGAATACAAGCCTTCCGCCGATTTGCCACCGCACAGCGGCTTGGATCGCACCACAATTGGGGCATATCGCGTTCATAGGTCACCTGTTTTGAACCTTTCTCTCCTTTTTAGGCGGTCGCCTTCGCCGCAGCTCCCGCGCGGGCCGTTTGAAAAGCCACAAAGAGTTTTTCCCAACGCGCCCGTACGTCCGATGACAAGGCCTCCGGGCCCTCCGCCAACATTCGTTGCTTCACTCTCTTGGCGATCTCAACTTTCCAACCAGGTTTCGGGAGTTCCACCTTATGACGCATTGCCCATGCTTCGATCTGCGGCACAATTGGCGCGCCGGATCGCATTTCTTCAGCGAACGGAACATCGGGGCTCCGAAGCCATCTATCAATCTCGCGGGCGATGAGTTCGGCTGGTATCAAGTCTTCGATTTCCGAACCCGCCACGCCTGTGAACGATTCAATTTCCAAGATCAGATTTGGTTCACCGGCGTACAAACCATTTCGCAGAGATTGCGCCGTGCTCTTCCCCTGAGTGTCGCTATCGAATAGTGCGACTGGAAGCTCCTCATCCCGACCACCTACGATGCTTGCTACGGCTTTGACACCCTTTGTGCCATTGGCGGGTGGAAACACCAACTCTCGACCTGGCTTAAGACAACCAGCAGCAATCAACAATGTTTTCATTCCAGTCAGATAGTGCTGGTCGGACGCGCCCTCCACAATGACCGGCTGGCATCCCAACAACAAACTTTCCGCCACAGTCAATCCCAGTGCGGCATACACTGCGTATCCAGCGCCACGTTGCGTAATGTCTCCGTCATACGCGCGGAGGTCTGCCGTGACCTTACTGGTTCCGTTTTCTCCAACGTAGACCTTTCGCGCGCGGTCAAGACGATCAGCATCCACGAGGAACGGGGAATGGCTCGTATAGATCAACTGGTTTGTTTCGGCCAGACTATCGAAAAATGCAGAAAGATCACGCTGAGCCAGTGGATGCAACGAGACGCCCGGCTCGTCCAAGAGCAAAATCGCGCCCTCGTGAGCATCAGCGCTTTCTACCAAGAACACGAGGTAGAAACTCAGGAACCACTGAAGGCCCGTACTGCGACCTTCAAGCTCGATTTCTTCAGGCCTTTTATCATCTGATACCCAAATGCGGAAATGATCGCCGTCGGCCTCAAAGCGAAAACGATATTCACCCTGCTTCCACCACGACCTAAACTGCGAGGTCAACAACGTAGACGCACTTTGGAGCAAAATACTGCGCTGCTTCTTCTTTTCGGCAATCGCGGCTATCTCATCTTCAGTTGGCTGCCTGTTTTGATTTGACGAGTCTTTGAAGTCCCGGCCAAGTTCAAGAATTTCCTTCGGCTGAACTTTTACAAACTCAAAAAGCACCTTCAGGGTACGCGCCTTCGCTTGCTCTTTCGCGCCGAGGTCTTTCCGCGCCATATTCTGAATGACGTGGGGTAAATAAATCTCCGAATCCAAGTTGCCATAGTTCGAGTAGTAGACGAACTTGGGGATATTTTCGAGCACCAGGTTGATCGCGGCATCAACCTCGCGCGGATGCTCCCGGGAAATCTCCTCTTTCATTCCCCGGAGCTCTTCCGACAGCCGTAGGTAGCGAGGCACAATTGTGCTAGTTTTCGGCGTGTTATCGGTCTTTACAGTGGCAAGCCCGGAAAGCAATTCATCAATCTGTATCGCCCCGACGTGAGCGTATCCTGAAACTTTGGCTTTCGCCGCCGCGATCGCAGCTATCGCTAGATTCTTCAGATCTTCCTCGCTCTTTAGCGCCGTCATCACCGCCAGGTCCATCTCAGCCGCATTGAGCATTTGCGAAACACGGTCGTTGTCCAATGTGCGGGTCGGAACGGCATTTGGAAAATCCACCATTGGGCCACCCTCGAACCGGCGCGATACGCTTGCTTCGCGGATCTGTTCGGCGGGCATCCCTGTCAAAGTAGCGAGCTTCTCCGCAAGTTCCTTACCGACATCAAAGATGGCTTCGATGAATATCGGCTTAACCGTCTCATGCCGGAAGGTGGTGTACTTCTTCCGTGGATAATCCGACGTTGGGTGAATAGCCCCTTCTTTCGCGGGGTTCAATTTCCAGAGCGGCAAAAGAATGTTCGTCTTCCCTGATTCGTTCGTTCCGATCAGAGCGGCGACATTGTCTACTTCTATCCAACCACTATCGTCAACAGACCGAAAATTTGTGACCCGGAATCTTAGTAGTTTTGGACTCATCACTTCTCCTCTATCAGCGACAATTGGTCACCGAAGTAAGCAAAAATATGCGCCTCTTAAACCTGGCACTCCAAGAGCGACAGGAGGTTGTCCGTTTTGGTCCTGTCGGGTGTGGTCGAAATGATTTCGTGCGCATGGGCGCACTGCGGACACTGCTTCACGATAACTTCTGAACGAACACCGTTCGAACCGTTGACGTGATAACGGTCACCGAACGGCGATTTAATGTTGGTGATCACGGTCGAGACCGGAATCCGCTCTGAATATGTCTTGTCGGTTGTGCCGATCCCCACATGCGTAATATGGTGGTGGGTATCATCATGCGAAGGCTGCTTGTTGATGCATATAACTCGCCGGTCTGCCATTCCGCCTCTCTTTTGGCTTGAGTTTTGGCCAGGTCTGCGGTTCAATATCCGCGTACGCTGACCCGTTGTCTTTTCACAACAGAGGTTAGCGCAGGGGGACAGTTGGGTCAACACTTATTTACGACAGGTTGTATATAATGGACAGCAAGACCATAGACCTGACGAAACTGGGGCATCGAATCCGATTTCTACGGCAGGGCAAGGGCTGGTCGCTTGCGGACCTGGCCAAGGAATGTGGGCTATCAAAGGCGTACCTTTCGGACCTCGAAAATGGTTCAGCCGGAAAACCGAACATCCAATACATCTATTCCATTTCCGTCGTCTTTGGGCTTACGCTGAATGAGCTCCTGGAAGAAGGCAACGCCAGAGCAGAAACTTCCCGCACGAAACGCAAGGAGTCCGAGCTACCTGCAGGACTCAAAGACCTTCAAGGAGAGCTCAACCTGTCCGACGATGATGTCGAGGTGCTGGCTCAGATAAATTTCAGGGGAAAGAGACCCAAAGATAAGGAGGGGTGGCGATTTCTAATCGAGACGCTGAATATGTTGGGACAAAGAAAGCCACAGAAATGAGCGATGGAAACTGTTCGCGTGGGTGGACGCAAATATTCTGACCCGGACGTTATATCCCTAATTCGTGCTACGGGAGAGCTGGTAGATCCGCGTTCGGCTGTTGTAAATCAAGCGCGGAAACTTAACTGCGAGTACCGTTCGTACGACGGCGACCAGGCCAGCCCCATGAAGCGGCTCGAAATCATTGCGTCTCTGTGTGGGCTCACAATATCCTCTATGAACATCGAACGGCGGAGAGCTGAACCCCGTGACGCTGTTCTTATTCTGAGCGGCAAGATTCGCGGAAACAGAGGCCAAATTCTCTACAATCCCCAACGACCGCAAGGCAGGGTTGCTTTCTCGATTGCCCATGAAATCAGCCACACGTTTTTTCCAAACACGATGACTGGAGCGAGGTTTCGAGATATTTGTGGTTCCGACTCACGCGAAGCAAACGAGCTCGAAAGACTTTGCGATCTGGCAGCGTCGGAGCTATTAATGCCCCTTGAAGATTTCAGGGGTGAACTTTGTGGGCAATTTACGCTGGCTAACGTTGAGGCGCTTACTGAAAAGTTTGGAAGCTCGTTCGAGGCAACAGTATTTCGTCTTGCAACCGCGCACCCTGGAATCGCGGTGGCAGGCCTACTGAGGTATCGATTGCGGAGAGGCGAGGAGCGCGCCCTCGCCACTTCGGCTGAGCAACTCTTGTTTCAAAACATGAAACACGCCAGCCGCGAGGTCCCAGAACCCAAGTATCGCAGGCAATCTTTCTTCTCCTCCACAGCTTGCAGAGATCAACATACGATTCGCTGGAATAAATCCTTCGATCTTGAGTCCTGCGTCTATCTTGCCGCAAAATCCGGGGCCATCGTTAAGGGACTAGAGGTCCTGCCAAATCAGAGTCGTCAGAACGGCACCTTAGAGGTTATTCGCGCGCCGTTCCAACGTGAAGACGCTCACCCCGAATTTCCCGATCTGCTTTTTTTCTGGTCAACCTCTGCGCCGATACATGAAGTGCGTACCGAAATGGTTTGCGCGCCTACGCAGGCAGCACTTTTGTGATGGCCCGAAGCAATTCGTATACAGCCAACGCAAGCAATGCCCGCTCTTCATAAAACGCGAGCGTAATCTTCTAAAATCGCTATTTTCGCTACATTTCCAACAGCACACCTTTGCTAGTTTCGTTGCCCCCGGCTTCCGCTAGCACACGGTCGCGCCAAGTGAACGACGACCTGTCACGCCCGTTGCCATCCGCTCCAGCCGCAATAGCCAGCCCGCTCCGCTTTCTGTCCTTTCAGTGAGTCCGTTGCGATTTGGTTCTCCTTTCTGGTTGAGAGAACCAACTCTCAACTCACCGAAAGGACAAAGAAAATGAATTCAGAAAACATCAAGAAAATCACAAATCAAGCCATCGAGCAACTCATCACGGCGCTCAACGAGGGCCGCAGTGAGACGTTGACGCAATACCTTGCGGCGATTGGCCGATTCCACCGCTACAGTCTCAGAAACGTGATGCTTATCGCATCACAGAAGCCGACTGCATCGCACGTAGCGGGCTTTCACGCTTGGCACAAGCTTGGGCGCTTCGTGAAGAAAGGCGAGAAAGGCATCCTGATTCTCGCCCCGATTGTTCGGCGAAAAAACGAAAGCACCGAACACAAAGACACCGACGAATCGTCAACGGCTGTCGGCTTTCGTGCGGCCTACGTCTTCGACATCAGCCAGACAGACGGCCAAGAGCTTCCGACAATCGGCAGCGTCAACGGCGAGCCCCGCGAGTACCGTGAGCGTCTTGCGAAGTTCGTTACCGATCAAGGCATCGCTCTTGAATATTCGCAGGACATCGCTCCGGCGCGAGGTACTTCCGCAGGAGGCAAAATCACTCTACTACCCGGACAATCTCCGGCTGAAGAATTCGCGACGCTAGCGCACGAACTCGCACACGAAATCATGCACCGCGACGAGCGTCGCAGCAGCACTTCAAAGCGCAGCCGCGAGACCGAGGCAGAAGCCGTGGCATTCGTGGTCTGTCATGCCATTGGCCTAGAGACGGGCTCAGCGTCTCAAGATTACATTCAGATCTATGATGGCGACTCGAAGCTCTTGACGGCAAGCCTTGAGCACATCCAAAAAGCAGCCGACCAAATCCTCAATGCAATCGGCGTGGAGATTCCCTCCGCGCCGCCCGCCTAATGTGGGCAATCGTGGTTTTGACGGATACGAGCACGCCCGACCGCGCTCGCGGGTTGTTCCGATCAGCACCGTCCATGGGGACGTTCTGGAGGTCCGCAAAGCATTTCTCAAATCACGCTATGTGGTCTTGGGCAAACGGATCGTCCGGGTTGCCGCCTCGTTTTCTAAAATCGTATTCCTTGAGAAACTGATTGACAGCCCGTCGCTGTCGATCTGAAATCGACACGCTTTGACTCAGATTTCGCACACGGCTTACGATTTCATCCGCGTCAAGATAAGCCTTCAACCAGTTCGGATCAAGCCTGTCGTGTTTACGACCAACTGCATCACCAAAGCTGAAGCTGGAGCTGCCGTGAAGACATCTTTCCAGGAATTCCGCCAACTTACGGTCATCCGTCACCGTGCCTGCTACCCAGGCCCGAGCTTCATCCAGCCCTCCCTTTTCGCACCAGAAGTTCAGTACCAGGAGCAACCTGGGGGTATTCAGGAGGGAGCCATCCTGACTTGCCTGACGTATCTTCCCCACCAGCATTCGGTCCAACTCCAAAAGCTGCTCACGAGTCACAAACCACTCTTGCTCCGGGCGCGCATGTTCGCCGTACAATCCTTGTTGTTGCCCGAGAACAATAATGGCTTTTTGGATCAGGTAGAGCGCGTGGCCGCGTTCAAAAGCCTCCCTAATTATTTCATACCGGCGAGGCGCTTCAAGTCGCTTGAGGAGTTGCCAGATGACCCGACCACTCTGAACATCGACTCCCAAATCAAACAGGCCAGCGCCCGCCTCTTCTGGCTGCATGATCCGGTCACCAATATCCAAAAGAGCTGACACGATAGGCTCGATCTGCCCGATGCCAATCTCGGTCGCGGTATAGTCCTGTAATCGGACCAGGAATGCACTTGCCTTGGTCTTTCCGTCTGACCGAATCTGCTCTGCCAAGCTGAGGATTTCAGTACCGAAAGCCTCGGCACTCCCTGCGTTGGCAAGGATTGCCAACATCTCTGTATTCGAGATTTCGCCTGCTGGGATTGCCAGACTGAAATAGACTGGAAATACCGAGTCACTACATACGCGAACGTTGCGACGCCATTCAGCCTCCCACTCAGGTCCGAATTGCGTGTTGCCCCAAACTGCCTGGAGTTTAGGAAATAGACGTTGCATCATGTCCTTTATAGGCTCTTCAAGAAGAGGACTGGTTTCACGAATACGTCCGAGCCAATTGTTGTGAAACTGAAGCAACTGATCCCTTCCAGGGTGTCGCACATTATCAGGCGCATGGCCCGTGAACATTCCCCGATTGTTTTTGATTGTGTCGTACACGTCTGGACGGAACATTCGAAGCGACTCGACGGCGATGAAATCGACCGGATTTACTTCGCCGATGACCGCTCGAAAGGTAACGGCAAGGGTGTTTGTGAATCGAACCACATCCCTCGGTGTTTCAATAAATTTGTCGATACCCTCTAAGAAAATATTCCCCCAATATGTTTGGTCGAAA
The DNA here is from genome assembly GCA_963779465.1 of uncultured Acidobacteriota bacterium. Taxonomy (GTDB): domain Bacteria; phylum Acidobacteriota; class Terriglobia; order Acidiferrales; family UBA7541; genus Palsa-295. The sequence goes on from CAVZYH010000001.1 coordinate 318,274, forward strand.
CTCTTCCGATCAACGTCTTTGAGTATCATGTCCACTTGTTCGAAGAAAAGTGCTCGGATCGAAACACGGTCCACAAGGGGAAGTTCGAACGGGATCTGTACAATTTTCTCCAGATAATCCTCGCCCGAGCCTCCCTGCAACTCTCCCAGTGATCGGGCGACGACGCGCTTATCGAATGCCATGAGATAGGTCACGTTTGGAAAATCCCCCACTGATTTAACAGCGCGAAAAACTTGCCTGATTTCCTCTGATGTCAGACGATCTATATCATCGATCATCACAAGGATGCGATGCGGCTGGGCTCGAAGCGAGGTCGAGATTTCGCACTTCAACTTTTCAATGTCTTTGGGCTTAGGTCGAAGCACCCTTCCAGCGAGCTTGCCCCAACTCAAGTACGGCAGAGGAACCTCTGACAGAGCATCAGCAAAATCCGCCAGTCGGCTACGAACCTCAGACGGAAATTCCTTCTGGTCTTCGACTTTTGCACGCAGTTGGCTAAAGAATGCCCGAACCAGATCTTCATGGCCCGAAAACCACCACGGGTTATATGTGACGATAATGGGTCGCTCGCTTGCCCCCATTTCATTCAAGTAGTACCGCACGTAGTTGAGCATTGTCGTCTTGCCGAAGCCCCAGGCCCCGTAAAGAGCCACAACGTGGCCCTCCGCCCTTGACAGCCTGGCGATGCTCTGTGCCAAGCGTTTCGCGAACGGTGCATATCCAAGACGGTCCGAACTCGGATCGTTGCCGGGCCGGTCAGCGGAGAGGTCGGATGGTATTCGGGTTTCACTAGAATTCATAGCCATGCCTTATGCCTCTGGTTACGTGATTCTACCTGAGCGGACTGACAACGGCCTTACCTTGTCGCTGAGCGGGGACATTCTGTCCGGGAATCACCTGCTCCTGTGTTTCGAACCAATAGCGACCCTGCGTCGTCTCGATTACGGTTTTGGACTACGCTCAAGCCCGTCTCGGTTTCCTTTCTGGTTACCAGAGGATATATTCTCCACTGACCACTAGGAGCCAGCCCAGCAATGGCCAAACGACGTAGCAAAGATCAAAAGAAGCCTAGCAACGGAGCCAATCTCGGTTTCGAGCAACAGCTTTGGCAAATGGCGGACAAGCTACGCGGGCACATGGACGCCGCCGAATACAAGCACGTCGTCCTCGGCCTGATCTTCCTCAAGTACATCTCAGATGCTTTCCAAGAGCGTTACGAAGCCCTTAAGAAAGAGCCGCACGCTGATCCCGAGGACCGCGACGAATACACCGCTGAGAATGTCTTCTGGGTGCCGAAAGCGGCCCGATGGCCGCGCCTTCAGGACAACGCAAAGCAGCCCACGATAGGAAAGCTAATTGACGACGCGATGGTCGCCATCGAGAAGGAGAACCCTTCGTTGAAGGGCGTTTTGTCGAAGGACTATGCCCGCCCCTCTCTCGATAAGCACCGATTGGGCGAGCTCATTGATCTGATCGGGAAAATCGGACTTGGTGACAAGGAGAGCCGGTCCAAAGACATCCTCGGGCGTGTTTATGAGTATTTTCTGGGCCAGTTCGCTAGCGCGGAAGGCAAAAAGGGCGGTGAGTTCTATACCCCGCGATGCGTCGTCAAGCTTCTCGTCGAGATGATCGAGCCGTACAAGGGACGCGTTTATGACCCGTGTTGCGGTTCGAGCGGCATGTTCGTCCAGAGCGAAGAGTTCATCCGACAGCACGGCGGAAAGATAGGTGACATATCCATCTACGGCCAAGAATCAAACCCGACCACATGGCGCTTGGCAAAGATGAACCTCGCCATTCGTGGCCTCGAAGCGAATATTGGACCTCACAATGCCGATACCTTTCACAACGACCTTCACAAGGATTTGAAGGCTGACTTCATCCTCGCAAATCCAGCTTTCAACATGAGTGATTGGGGAGGCGAGCGCGTTCGCGAGGACGCGCGATGGAAATACGGAGTGCCGCCAGTCGGCAACGCCAACTTTGCCTGGGTACAGCACATCATTTTTCATCTCGCACCTAGTGGAATCGCTGGCTTTGTACTTGCAAACGGCTCCATGTCATCAAATCAATCCGGCGAAGGCGAAATCCGCAAGGCCATTGTCGAAACTGACCTAGTGGATTGCATGATCGCCCTTCCGCCTCAACTTTTCTATGGGACCCCGATACCGGCCTGCTTGTGGTTCCTTGCTCGGAACAAAGGCAACGGGAAGTTTCGAGATCGGCGGAAAGAAACGCTTTTCATTGATGCCCGCAAATTGGGTTTCTTGGTGGATCGTGTCCACCGCGATTTGTCCGACGAGGATATTTCTCAGATAGCACGTACCTACCACGCTTGGCGTGGCGAGAAGAATGCTGGCGAATACGAAGATGTGGCAGGTTTCTGCAAGAGCGCAACGAAGGATGAAATCGCCGTCAACGGCTACATCCTGACGCCCGGCCGCTACGTAGGCGCAGAACAGTTAGAAGAGGACGAGGAGCCCTTCGCAGCAAAAATGAATCGCCTCGCAGCAAAACTTGGAGAACAGGTTTCGGAGTCAAAGCGCTTGCAAAAAGAGATTCGAGAGAATCTTGAAGAGTTGGGCTATGGTGAATGACTGGAAAGATTATTGTTGGGGAGATCTCGCGAACCTCGAATATGGTAGAAGCCTTCGCGGGTACGAGAAAAGTGTCGGGTCATATCCAGTGTACGGAACGAACGGACAGATTGGCTCTTGGTCGGAGCCTCTTTGCGCTCATCCGGGAGTGATTATCGGACGCAAGGGTGCCTATCGCGGGGTTCACTATTCCTCAAGCCCATTTTTTGCAATTGATACCGCGTTCTACTTAGAGCCAAAAACAAACATTGACCTAAAGTGGGCTTATTACGCACTCCTTACGCAGGACATAAACGCAATGGATAGCGGGTCGGCAATCCCTTCGACAAGTCGCGAGGACTTCTACGCTCTTCCTGTGAAGCTACCGCCATTACGTGAGCAGCGAGGGATTGCGCGATTCCTGAGCATGCTGGATGACATGATCGAATTGAATCGGCGAATGAATGAAACGCTGGAAGCGATAGCACGTGCTATTTTCAAGTCGTGGTTTGTGGACTTCGATCCCGTCCTCGCCAAAGCGGAAGGCGCTGCCCCCTTCCTCCGGACTTGGTTCTCTGATCTCTTCCCCGCTTCGTTCGAGAACTCTGACCTCGGCAAGATTCCGAGAGGATGGCGAGCAACCACTCTGGGCGCGGAAGCAGAGCGCTGCGGCGGTCGTATCCAGACAGGTCCGTTCGGAAGCCAATTACATGCGTCGGACTACGTATCCGCAGGCGTCCCCGTAATCATGCCGCAAGATATTTTCAATCGAAGAGTTTCGATAGAGCGTATTTCTCGCGTGGAGGAATCTGACGCCGCCCGGCTCTCAAGGCATCGTGTCCAGGTGGGCGACATCATTTATAGCCGCCGCGGTGATGTAGAGCGCCACGCGCGGATCGGCGCGAATGAAGCTGGTTGGTTATGCGGAACGGGATGTTTGTTAGTTAGAATGGGATCACAATGGGCCTCGCCCGAGTTTGTCTCCCTTGCCCTTGATCGGCCAGAATCCAAAGCATGGATCACTCAACATGCTATCGGCGCAACAATGCCGAATCTCAACACTGGAATTCTTGCAGCGGTTCCACTCGTTGTACCACCTGATGAGATTCTCCGGGCGTTTGCCAAATTTGTCAGCCCAATGGAGCTGCTGATTTCCAAGAGGAACGCTGAGTCAAGCACTCTAGCTGCGCTTCGAGACGCATTACTGCCCAAGCTAATCTCTGGCGAGTTGCGGTTGAAGGAATGTGAAAAGGCACTCTCATGAGTGTCTCGGCTTCCTTCTCCAACCTACTTGACCACATTCAACCCACTCAGGTGGAAATTCAAAGAGCCGTGGAACACTCCAAGCAAATCAAGACACGGTTGGAACAATCCTACAATCTTCGGAAACTATTCTATGCCGGAAGTTTTCCGCGCCAGACGTATATACACAATTCAAGTGACATCGACCTTTTAGCGGTTTTCTCACGAGATGATTTGCGTTGTGGAGATCGGTACGTGAGTTCGTCAACCGCGCTAGAGAATCTTAGGCAGGACCTCGAAGCCAGATACCCATCCTCGTCTGTTTGCCGCGATGTACACGCAATTGTTGTGGCGTTTTCCGATGGCGTGAAAGTGGATGTCGTACCGACTCGTTTTCACGGCATGACACCGAAGAATTGGCCAATTTACAAAATGCCAGATGGTGCCGGGGACTGGATGCTGACCAGTCCCGAACTGCACGCCCAATACATTAAGGAAGCAGATGGCAAATGTGTAGGCAAGCTGCGGCGCACGGCACAACTAATGAAGTTTTGGCGCGAATGTCGTTCCCCAAAGGTGCCTCTCTCGTCTTTTCACATCGAGGTACTGCTTGCGTTCTCTCGAATTTGTGAGGGTGCGAAGAGCTACGCTGAGTGTGTCACCGAACTACTCCAGCTACTTGCCCAAAGGGAATGCCAAGCTTTTCGTGATCCTCTTCAAATCACCGGGAACATCGGTGCTACTCGCAGTTTCCAACAGCGAGAGACAACTCTGCGTTCGATTGTTTACTCGCGAGACCATGCGAAGGATGCGCTTTACGCAGAGAGGCACGGGAACATCCAAGAGGCCAAGAGACAGTGGGACATCGTCTTCAATGGTCAGTTTCCCTGGTGAACCCAGACAAATATGATGGATCAGCCAGCCGACAACCGGATCAGCGCAGACGAGAACTCCGATCGACAATTGCTTCGACTCGCGGCCGCGAGCGCAGTCTACGCACGCGGAAAACAAATACTTGGCCTTCAGGCGACTCTCGCTGTACTGGGGGGATTCGCGTCTCCAATTGCTGTCGCCACCTTTCCTCAACTCAAGGTGTGGGCAGCTTTCTACGCGTTCAGTGTGTCCATGCTCGACGCTCTCGTACTCGAGCGGCTGCAATCTGACAAGCGTCAGACCGGGGCGACAATTCAAGAATTATTCGATTGCGATCTATTTCAACTTCCTTGGCGGCGACTTGTTGCCGGTCAGCCGCCAACGCCGGAAGTCATCACTGAGGAGGGCTCAGGTTATAAGCGCAGCCACAAAGACCTTTCTCATCTCCGAGATTGGTATTCGCCTGCGGTCTCACGACTCTCGCTACCCCTTGCAAGGCTGGTTTGCCAGCGCACAAATGCTTGGTGGGACTCCACTCTCCGCAAGCGCTATTGCACCAGCCTCAAGGTGCTCCTATGGGGCCTCGTTATCTTCGTATTCGCACTAGCTATCCACCGAGGAATGACGATGGATGTTTTTGTACTCGCCGTCCTCGCGCCTTTGACACCCGCGATCCTGTGGGGTGTGCGAGAAATTCGGAAGAATTCCTCTGCAGCCGATGATCTGGGAAAGTTGCAGACTCATATTGACGGGCTATGGCGCGACGCGTTGACGGGACATCTGGCAGGCGATGCCCTCGAAGAGGAGAGCGTCCTCATTCAGAACCAGGTCTTCCATTCTCGTTCAAAGAATCCATTTGTCTTCAATTGGGTCTATCGCGTCTTACGTGGAGAGAAAGAGAAAACCATGCATGAAGTCGCCGGTCAACTGGTTGAGCAGGCGCTCCAAGCGCACGCGAACCATCGATCAGGGGCATCAACGGCATGACGACACGCCGACTTGTCCTCTTATTTGGTGCGGGAGCGACTCGGGGTGCGCTCCAAAACAGAGTTCTTCCACCTCCCGTGGACCGCGATTTCTTTGACATCGCGAGTCAAATAACTGGACGCGGGACTCGCCGACTCGCAATTCGCGTCAGCAAGGATGTATTCGATCTCTATCGCCATGTAAGCGGAGTCGGATTGGAACAGTATTTTCGGGAAATCGAAGCACGCGCTGAGATCGGTCAATTCGCAAAACCCAAGAACAAGCCCAAAGACTGGGCTAGGCGGCAGGCAGACCTTGAGGAGTTGATACGTCGAGTACTGATTCAAACGACGAGCGACCTCAGCGAGGAAGAACGTGCGGCGCATAGGAGCATTTTGAAGCGTATCGGCTCCGGCGATACTATCATCACCTTCAACTACGATATGTTGATCGAGGAATCTATTTCTGACGACGGCGCGCACTGGGATCCATCCGACGGCTACGGGTTTACGGCAAGCGGAACGACCCTTGACTGGGCAAGGCGTTGGAGAAGCCAACATGGCACGGCACGTTCGAGAAGGACCGAATTTCGCCTGCTGAAGCTTCACGGGAGCGTAAACTGGATACTTTACAAGACGAATAAGGTCCGCCTCAAACCTCGGCCTTACGTCGTTCGCGCAAGGAATGGAGCGCCAGTGTTCGACAAGTGTTCCATTCTTCCTCCCGGATGGCACAAGCGCATTGACATAAGTCCCTATCGACAACTTTGGCGCGAGGCTCGTCTAGAGCTTGAGAAGTGTTCCAGCCTTGCCATCATCGGCTACTCGTTACCAGAAACCGACCTGATTGCGCACGCGCTTTTAGCGGAAGTGTGCCGGTTGCGCGCCGCACGAAAACACTACCTAAAGCACCTTCACATTGCCGATCCAAACGAGCAGGTAATAGACCGCTTTTCGGCTCTCTTTGCTCCCGCGCTCGGTTCGAAGGGTCACGTGTATCGCTACAAGGACATAGAGGAACTCAGTCGAAAGTGGGAAACGAGGCAGCCTTGACCACCTTTGCCGAATCGACGGTTGAAGACGCCGCGCTCGAAATCTTTGAGGGCCTGGACTACGCGATTCTCCACGGCCCAAACATTGCGCCGGGCGAAATGTTCGCCGAGCGCGCCACCTACGGCGATGTTGTGTTGATTGCGCGTCTGCGAAAGGCGCTGAGCGAGATCAATTCCAAGATTCCAGCCGAAGCGATTGAAGAGGCCATTCGCAAGGTTCTGCACCCGGATAGCCCCAGCCTCGTAGAGAACAACCGACGTTTTCATCGGTTTCTAACCGAAGGCATCAGCGTCGAGTATCAGGGCGAAGGCCGAATCGTTCACGACCAAGTCCGCCTATTTGATTTTGACAAGCCTGAAAGAAACGATTGGGTCGCAGCAAACCAGTTTACGATTATTGAGAACCGAAGTAACCGCAGGCCCGACATCATCATCTTCGTCAACGGCGTTCCGCTGAGCGTAATCGAATTGAAGAACTTAGCGGACGAGAATACAACCATCCGAGATGCCTTCAAGCAGTTCCAGACCTACCAAAGGGACATCCCGAGCCTCTTTCCGTACAACGAAGTGTTGGTGATTTCGGACGGTCTAGAAGCTCGCATTGGCACACTAACGTCAGGGTGGGAGCGGTTCATGCCGTGGCGCACCATCGAGGGCGACGACGTTGCGCCTAAAGGCTCACTTGAAATGGAGGTTCTTCTAAAAGGAGTGTTCGACAAGCGCCGCTTCCTAGACCTTGTGCGAAACTTCATTGTCTTCGAAGACGACGGACGTTCTCTGAACAAGAAGGTCGCGGGCTATCACCAGTTTCATGCGGTCAACAAGGCAGTCGAGTGTACTCTCACCGCGGCTTCTCCAGAGGGCAACAGACGAGTGGGAGTCGTCTGGCACACGCAAGGTAGCGGAAAGAGCTTAACAATGGCGTTCTACGCCGGGAAAATCATCCAGCAACCGGGAATGACGAATCCCACGCTAATTGTGCTCACAGACCGTAACGACTTGGACGATCAGCTCTTCGGAACCTTTGCTTCGTGCCAAGACCTACTGCGGCAGACACCAGAACAGGCGGAAAGCCGTGAAGACTTGAGAGACCGCCTGGAACGGTCCTCTGGCGGAGTGATTTTCACGACCATTCAGAAATTCCTTCCCGAACGAAATAGCGACCGAAATCCGCTCCTGTCAGATCGTCACAACATCGTGGTTATCGCCGACGAAGCCCACCGCAGCCAATATGGGTTTATCGAAGGTTTTGCGCGTCACATGCGCGACGCTCTCCCGCGCGCCGCTTTCATCGGTTTTACGGCCACGCCGTTGGAGTCGGGTGATCGAAGCACTCCCGCCGTCTTTGGCGACTACATAGACGTTTACGATATCCAGCGCGCAGTCGAAGACGGAGCGACAGTCCGAATCTACTACGAGGGACGCTTAGCAAAACTTGAACTCAAGGAGGAGGAGAGACCGAGGATCGATCCCGAATTTGAGGAGGTCACTGAAGGCGAAGAAGTCACGATAAAGGAGAAACTCAAATCTAAGTGGGCACGCATGGAAGCGATGGTCGGAACTGAGCATCGCCTTGGCCTCATCGCCCAGGATATCGTGGATCACTTCGAACGGCGGCTCGACGCCATGGACGGGAAAGCCATGATCGTTTGCATGAGCCGCCGAATCTGCGTGGATCTCTACGACGCGATCAAGAAGCTTCGCCCGCAGTGGCATGACGAGGATGACAACAAAGGCGCAATAAAAATAATCATGACCGGCTCTGCCGCCGACGATCTTGAATGGCAACCTCACATACGGAACAAGCCGCGTCGGGAAGCGCTAGCCAAGAGATTCAAAAATGACGGTGATCCCATGAATATCGCGATTGTTCGCGATATGTGGCTCACTGGCTTCGATGCGCCTTGCCTACATACGATGTACGTTGACAAGCCTATGCAGCGGCACGGACTCATGCAGGCTATAGCGCGTGTAAACCGAGTATTCAAAGACAAGCCAGGCGGACTGGTTGTCGATTATCTAGGCCTTGCCGATCAGTTGAGAAAAGCCCTTGCCGACTACACCGAGAGTGGCGGTCAAGGCAAGCCTGTCTTCGATCAGGAGGAAGCGGTCGAGGCTATGCTTGAAAAATACGAGGTGTGTTCGGGCATATTTCACGGATTCAACTTTTCAAAATACAAGACCGGAAGCCCGAAGGAGCGTGCTGGCGTCGTCCCTTCCGCCATCGAACATGTCTTAGAGCAGGAAAACGGCAAAGACCGATTCATGAAGGCAGCCTCTCAACTTTCAAAGGCGTTTGCCTTGTCCGTTCCCCATGAAAAGGCCATCGCAGTGCGCGATGACGTGGGATTCTTTCAAACGGTCCGGGCAGGTCTCGCAAAAACCACTATTGGCGGGGGCAAAGACGAGGAAGAGTTGAATTCCGCAGTCCGGCAGATTGTTTCACGTGCAGTTGCCTCGGATCAAGTTATTGATTTGTTTTCGGCGGCGGGACTCAAGAGGCCGGATATTTCGATTCTTTCGGATGAGTTTTTGGCCGAAGTGAAGGAACTCCCCTACAAGAATCTAGCTTTCGAGGTTCTGAAAAAGCTGCTCACCGACGAAATGAGGACCGTTTCCAAAAGGAATTTGGTTCAGTCTCGCGTCTTCTCGGAGATGCTTCAGCGCACCATCATCAAGTACCAGAATCGTTCCATTGAGGCCGCACAGGTAATTCAGGAATTGATTGACCTCGCCAAGGAGATGCGGGAAGCCAATAAGCGCGGCGAGAATCTAGGTTTCAGCGACGAAGAATTGGCGTTCTATGACGCTCTCGAAGTGAACGATAGCGCGGTCAAAGTTCTTGGTGACGATACGCTGAAGACAATTGCTCGCGAGCTCGTGGACACGGTTCGACGAAACGTAACAATTGACTGGACCGCGAAAGAGAGCGTGCGTGCGAAACTGCGGACGATGGTCAAGCGTATCCTTCGAAAATACGGCTATCCGCCCGACAAACAAGAAAAAGCAACACAGACAGTCCTAGAGCAAGCAGAGCTACTGTGCAAAGACTGGGCCGCATAACCACGTTTCGTCGCGTTCTGCGACAACTCCAAAAGAAGGGCCACGTGGGCTGTTTCCGATCATGAGTCTTCAGCGCATTGGGGGAGAAAGGGTAATACCCTCAAGAGAGGGCAATAAAGGGGGTAATAACTTTAGTTGCTTCGTCTCCCGCCGTGGATTGAAGTCGGCGGCAATTCGGGCAGCTATCGCGAACGGTTCTTTTGGTAACAAAGCAGATCAGCTTCCTACCCGGTCAACACCGGATGAAACGGTGGCGATGCTGACGAATGAAATGTGCAGCGCACCGCCTTGAAAATCATACCTGCAAACACGTCGACCGCCTGCGCATCCAGAAAGTGGAGGCTAGGCCGTCAGATCTGCCATCGCAAGCTCTTTTTCAACGACCTTTTTGTGCGTCTGCGCAAATTTAGCCTTTGCTTCAATACCCAGGCGTCCTGCGTAGTAAAGCAATTTGTCGACGCTCTTCTTCGCAATCTTCCCGTTGAGCAATTCGCTGACACGTGGCTGAGGTTCTCCGAGGATCACTTGCAATTCTCCAGGCGAATACTTCTGTGCATACTTCAGGACTGCCTGATACAACTCGGCCTTAAACTTCAGAGCGGTTGCTTGCTCCGGTGAAAAGCCAAGATCATCAAGCACGTTCCCGCGTGTTACATGCGTTGGTTTGTTAGCCGCGCTTTTCATGTTTTTTCTCCTCTGCCAAACGCGCTCTCACTCCTTTGAGTCGCTGCTTCGCTTTCTCAAAGTCTTTTCTCGGCATCTCTCGACTCTTCTTCTCGAAGCAGTGAAGAACATAGATCACGTCAGTTATCCTCGATAGGTAAACGACGCGATACCAAGCTCTCTCATCTTGATCTCGCAGTTCAAAGACTCCCGTGCCAATCGAAGGCAACGGTCTGTAATCACCTGGTCTTATGCCCTGCTGTAGCCGCCAAAGCTCAAATCCCAGGTTCTGCTTGACGCCCTCAGGAAAGGCACTGAGGACTTCCCTTGAGTCACCCTCCCAAGAGACGGTCGCGTATCTGGGCTTTTCGGCTTCGTCGCTCACGGGAACGACTATACCAGCAACGCCGCGTTGAATATACAATTAAATGTATATTTCGTCCAGACGAAAGGAAGGCGAATATGCCAAGGGTTGTCTATACCGACCCAGAGAAAGCACTGCGGTTTGCCGAGCGGCAGAAAAAGTCCCTATTACCTAGCCATGTCTTAAAAGGTGGCAGAACTCTCTATTGGCTTTACGCTTCCTCCCAGTCACCCAGGGAAACCTTTTCTTCCCATTTGCGTTCTATATACAAGAGCCGGGATGCTACTTAAGATTGGGCGTACCCCATATGATCGGCAAATAGCCTCCCCGAGACTGAGCCGAAGAATGAGGGATGTATGACGACCAAAACTCCGCCTCATACTCACCCGCTTCTACTAAACGCCGTTGACCGTCTAGGTAGGCCCATCGAACCGTGTGTTCTTTCCGTCGCTCAGGGAATGGCTCCCCAGGCTCTTGCCTATGCCCAGAATTTCATCGGCGACTCGTGTGTTGCCATGAACCTTTTGGAGGAGGCCGCCGCAACAGTGTCTGAAGCCGTTCGCGGGAAGGAAACCGCACGGGTTTCCCCCATTCGAGACATGCGCGCCTATCTCTACCGCGCATTCTTGCGGAGGATCGGCGAGGAGGAGCGAAGCGAAACGCGACTGCAAGAAGCACTTGAAGACGATCTTCTCCTCGGCAAAACAATGAGCATCGAGGCTAGAGTTGAGGCCAAGCTGGTCCTGAAGCAGATCCTGAGCATGTGCGATAGCAAGACGCGAGCGATCATTTGGGGGCGAATCGAGGGCCGTTCGTGGGATGAGATTTCCTATGATGTTGTCATGTCGAATCATGCAGCCCGGCTGCATTACAGCAAGGCGTTGCGCGCGATCCGTGACGCGCTAAAAACCGACCCACAGCAGTACATCGAAGGAATAAAGCTTACTGAGCGCGAGCATCAGAAGAAAGCGCGCTTCATATCTTTGTGGGAAACGGTCACCGCATTTCTGCTTTTTCGGGCGCTTCGGTTGACGGACATTTGGGCCGTGAGACTACGCATCACCTACCATGAAAAGGAAGACCTACTAGCCGAAGTAGACAGTATGTTCGCTTAGAAGTTCCATGCTTTGAGGGTTTTTCCGCCCAGAGCCGACCAATCGAGAAGAACGCGGAGACACTTCTTCAAGAAATCCCCTCTGTAGAGATGAGGGGAATTCTCGCCGGTAATTTCCCCATACGCTAGGCGGAGCCGTCCCACTTCGGTGAACCGCCAGGCGTCGCGTTCGGCTGAACGACGACCAGCCGCCCGCGAAGGGACGAACCCTCTGTTCGGAGATTGGGTCGAGGTGTGCCTTGATAACCTCAAAGGCCCCTCGCACCCTCCGGCGGTTCTTCCCAAATTCGTCTCTTGAGTGGAGGAGGAATCATGGTCGCAAATGCAATGCTTGTCGCGGTCGCAATTCTGCTTGGTTATTTATTTTGGCTCATGGGCGAGCTGAAGTTTCTCGCTAACTACAGGGCCGTTCTATTTCATTCCTACGGCAACATCATTTTGGGATGGTTTGGATTCTTGTTCCTTAACGTATTCGCGGCAGTCTATCTGATCGAGCGCAAGTTCTTCCTGAAGGATACAGGCCGCAAGCTGTGGCACGTGGACACCCAGGCAAATCGCGACCATATCCATGTGCCCCGTCCCAACGTGGACGAGGAGCCCTTCTAAAATGTCTCGCGATTTCGGTCCCGATTTGAACACCTTCCGCGAGGCTGTAAGAGAGGTTCGCGAGAAGCCCCAAGAATCGCGTCGAAGCGCACCCGCTCAGGATTCAAGACAGCGGGATGAAGGCAGGACTTTATCGCGGTTAGCGGAAGTCCAACAGAGCCGTTCCAGAGAAGTCCCGCCGAAAGAGGCTCGTACTGTTCTTTACGACCGCTACCGGGCTTATGACTTACGCGAGTCCGAGACGCAAACGCTCACCGATCTGGGCAAGTTCCGCGTCATCGCAGCCGATGATCTTGCGCGCTACGGATACGACGAGGACAAAGGGCGCATGGAACAGGAAACGACGAACCTAATTCGGCAAGGATTGGTCGAGGAGAAAACAGTGGAAGTCTCTCTTAGCAGGACGACCAGAATGTACACGCTGACGAGGACGGGACGGAGCCTCTTGCTGAAGTCTGAAAGAATGGCGAAAGAGCAGGAAATCTACGCGGGTTTCGTCAAGCCGAGAGAGGCCAAACACGACAGCGAGCTCTATCTCCTCTATCAGAAAGAATCCTCCAGAATCGAGGCGCGCGGCGGCAGAGTGCGCCGAGTCGTTCTCGATTACGAATTGAAGAGAAAAGTGAACCACGACCTCATGCGGCTGGGGCGCGAGAAGAGCGACCCTGCCAGAAAACAGGAAGTGGCCGAGCGGTATGGTTTGCGCGCAGTTCAGGGCCGCATTCCGGTGCCCGATATGCAAATCGAATATGAGCTGCCGGAACAGGGCATTGCGCGCGTGAATCTGGAGCTGACGACGGGGGATTACCGGCCCCGCCAGCTCGCCGAAAAGGTCCACGCTGGATTCACGATGTACGGTCATCCAGACGATGCGTCTCGCATTCACCGAATCCTGAATGACCGGGAACTGACTGCGGAGATTCTTTCGTTATGACGATCCCTCAGGGTCAGATCGACGCTCTCAAGGCTTTCGGATACACCGAAGATGAAGCTCGATTTCTATACCTTGTCGCGACTCATTCCGGCTACTTCCTCGCGCGTCAGTTTCTTAATTTCGTGGGGGCCAAGCGCGGCTATCGCACGCATTCGCTCACACAAAAACTCATTACCCAGGGCCATGCCACGATGCGGGAATATCGGCGCAACGGATGCATCTACCATCTCTGTTCCCGAAAGCTGTACGCGCAGATTGGTCGCGAGAATCTTCGCAATCGCCGCAGGCATCGGCTCGAGGCCATTAAGACCCGGCTTCTGAGCCTCGATTTCATTCTTGCGAACCAGGGATATCAGTACCTCGAAGGCGAACCCGAAAAGGTCGCCTATTTCACCGAGGAACTCCGCATTCAAAAGCATTGCCTTCCGGTGAAGGTCTATACGGGCAGGCCGCAGAGCCAATCGACGCTCCGGTATTTCGTGGACAGGTTCCCGTTATTTTTCAGTCCTCCCGTCTCTGGCGCTCCCCCTGTGGTCACATTTTCTTACATCGATACGGGTATCGAAAATCTGACCGGATTTGTTACCCATTTGATCCAGTACCAACCACTGTTCCGTGAGCTTTCTAGCTTCCGGTTCCTCTACGTTTCGAACGCTCCAATGCACTTTGGGAAGGCCACGGAATTGTTCAAATCTCTTGTGAAGGTTCCGCTCGAATCCGACATCGCTACTGACCTCATTCGGTATTTCAAAATACAGACCATTTGGGAGACACCTGAATTCAGATCGCTTGCGAAAAGCGACCTGCTATTTCTGAATCAGGCCAAACAGAGATTCAGGGGAGAGCGGTTCGAGAGGCTGCTAAGGAATTGGAAGGCAGCGCGAATCGCGGAGGAGGAAATCCGAGCTGAGTTTCCCGCGAGGACCCAAGAGCGGAAGGTTTACTTCGACACGTATTTGGTCCTAAAGCAGCCCGATTTTCGAGCGAAAGACGATGAAGCTGCCTGAACGATCCCGAAAAGTGCTGTTCGGGGGAGCGTTCTGTTCAAGGCTCATGTTAGAGGTAGGAGAAGTCGAGGAAGGCCAGCGAGATAACGGAGGAGAGAGCAAGAAATGCGACAGGGCAAAGACACGTACTTGGGCGGGAGCGACCCCACTTTTCAGCCCTTCGGTCTGGAAAGTAACCGTGGGGTCGCTCCCGCCCACCGGCGCTATTGACCGCGCCGCGTATCTTCGCCCTGTCGCAGCAGAGAGATAAGAAAGGAGCAGGAAGCCAATGCCAATCGTCCAGAGGGAACCAGTTATCGTGAAGCGAGAAGTCCGCCTCGAACAGCTTGTTAATGAGTTGCTCGATGACTACGCGAGATTCATCGAGAGCAGGCCGGACCATGTCGTTAATTCAGTGCTGAAAAAAATACTCTCGAAAGACCGAGATTACAAACGCTGGAAGAGTCAGCGGACCAGTGTTGAGACGCCACCCCTGACGACTCGAAAGGCAGTTGCTCAATGACCGGCATTCTCGAATATCGCCATTCGATTGCCGGTGTTCTGGCGCTTGTGACTGGGCTGACGCTGTTCTATCTCTGCCCGTTCCCTGAGTCAAACATCTTTCTCCAGGTGGTCGCACTGCGGGCCCCGGAAGCCTATCTCAGTTTCAAATACCTTACCGTAGCGATGCAATATGCAACCCCTTGGCTGGCTTATTCCGTGGTTCTTACGGGCATCTACATCTTCACACTAAAACTGCGTCGGCCCAATAAGGCAGGACGCCTGCCGCGTTACCCCGAACCGCGCAAACGCGACCAGCTTTTCCTTGTTGCCGGGGAGGTTCACAACCAACGCAAAGCGACGCCTTCTCCGAACCCCAAATGGCTCATGATTCCCGAGAGGGGTCTCTATACCGGCATTGCCATTCTCGGTGCTGTTGGAACCGGCAAAACAAGCTGCTGTATGTATCCATTTGCAGACCAGATCCTCGCGTATAAGGCCTACGACCGGGCCAAGCGGATCGGAGGGCTGATGCTCGAAGTGAAAGGCGACTTCTGCCACAAGGTGCGGGGAATTCTCCAGAGGCACAGAAGGGAAGAGGATTACATCGAAGTCAGCCTTGATTCGGAGTTCCGCTACAATCCCTTGCACAATGACCTCGACGCCTACGCACTTGCCTACAACATCGCATCACTCCTGAACAACTTGTTCGGCAAAGGGAAAGAACCCTTCTGGCAGCAAGCCTACACGAACCTTGTGAAATTCATCATCCTCCTTCACAAGGTGGCCTTCGATTATGTGACCCTGTTCGACGTGTATTACTGCGCTATCTCGCCTGAGGTTTTAGAGGAGCGAATCAAGCAGGCGGAGGAGATGCTTCTTGACCGGCATTTCATCCTCGTTCCGAAGGCCATCTATCAAGAGCATGTCGAGTCTCTTCTAGACTTCGATTTCGTCCCGGACGAGAGCAAAGAGATGGAATTGTATCGAACCGAAGCGACGCCCGAGATCGAGCGTCAGCTCAAGAGGCACGGGATCGAATATCAGAGGAAGACCGTTGCGGCACCCGAAAAGGCCGACCCGGATAAGAGGGCCAAACTGGAAGCAGTGAAGCGGTGGTTTCACAATGACTGGCAACGGATTGAGCCCAAGCTGAGGACCTCGATCGTGGAGGGAATTTCGGTATTCCTTTCGCTCTTCGACGACAACCCGAAAGTGAAGCGAGTTTTCTGCCCTCCTAAGGAGTGCTTCGACCCTCAAGCGAACGCCGATTTCAAATACGGCAGGCCCCTGCCTTCATTCTCCTGGCTTATTGAAAACGGAAAGGTCTGCGCGCTTAATTTTCCCCTCAGCATGAACCCTGGCTTGGCCAAGGCTATCGGCGTGATGATGAAACTCGACTTCGAGCGGGCAGTTTTGAATCGGGTACCCCAGATCGAGGCTCATCCCGAGCAGTATTTCCGGCAGGTGCTTTTTCTGTGTGATGAATACCAGCATTTTGCGACTGTAGGAGAGAACGAGCCAACCGGGGACGAAAAGTTCTTCAGCCTGTCGCGCCAGCCGAAGTGCATCTCGATTGTCGCGACCCAGAGTGTTAGCTCGCTCAGATCAACGCTTCCCGGTGAGACTTGGCGCACGCTTTTGCAAACGTTTCGAACGAAGATTTTCCTCGCGTTGTCAGATGACTTTTCCGCGAAGACGGCCAGCGAACTTTGCGGGAGAGAAGACCAACTCAAGGTTGCATACAACCTGTCGGAGACGGGGCACGACACCCGCGTGAGCTTCGTCACCGGTAAGGCCATCTCGAATAAGGCCAACATCACAACCTCGAAGAGCTACATCCAGCAGAGTGATTTCCGCTTCGATACGAAGACGTTCACTGAGCTTCGAAACGCGCAGTCCATCACCATCGCATACGATGGCATCAATCCGATGCCACCGATGTTCTGCTATCTCAAACCCTATTACAACGATCCGAGCAAATCTTATTTCCAGCAACTCGCGGACGGAGAACTGTGAATGGCAATTGAAACGTTTTGTTAGGAGGCTTTATGGCTGAGGCGGCGATTGAATTTGAACCTCTGTTGGATAGCGAAGAAGCTGCCAAGTTGTTAGGCAACATTCACGTCAAAACGCTTCAACGCTATGCACGCCAGGGAAGCCTGCCCGGTTATCGGATCGGAGGTCACTGGTATTTCCGCGCATCTGAACTGGACTCGTGGCTGCGATCTCAGCTAAATTCATCTTGCCATCCGTGCCGCGCGAACTAGGAGGAATTACGAATGTTCAAGCGAGCACGGTATCAGTTCGGATGGTTACGTAAGAAACACCGCAGGCGAGGCCCCGACGTTTGGGTGTGGACCTATCGGTCCAAGGCATCAAGCGGGGGGCGAAAGGAAAACTCGGTGATTGTGGGAACGGTGCTGAAGTATCCCGCGAAAGCCGAAGCCTGGAAGGCGACAGAAGGAATGCGCCTTTCGATCAATGAGCCACAGCTAGCCGAAGAGGTGATGTTCGGAGCAGTTATGGACCGTTACATCCGAGAGGCAATTCCCAAGCGGCGTGTGACCCAGAGCCGGTATCAATCCTGGATCAAGAATTACATCAGGCCGCATTGGAAGGATGTTCCTCTCGAGAAGATGAAGCCTCTCCCGGTCGAGAAGTGGATTGAGAGCCTCAGCCTCGCCCCGAAGAGCAAAGGGCATATTCGTAGCATGATGCACATTTTGTTCAACTGGGCGATGCGGTGGGAGCTGATTCCATTCCAAATCAACCCCATGAATCTCGTTCACATCAAAGGTTCATCCAAGCGCGAGCGCGAACCTCGAACGCTTACCATCGAGGAATTTCGCCGATTCATCGAGCATGTGCCCGAATCATGTCGGACCATGTGCATCGTGACCGCTTGCCTCGGGCTTAGAGTGAGCGAAACGCTTGGTCTCAAGTGGGGAGATTTCGATTGGAATGATCTGCGAGTAAAAATCCAGCGTTCATGGGTCGCTGGAGTCGAAGACGATGTGAAAACCTTGTATTCAAAGAAATGGATGCCCGTTGATTCCATCCTTGCCGAGCTGTTGCAGCAGCACAAGACAAGGGCAACTCCGAATGCAAAGGGTACAGATTGGGTCTTTGCCAACCCGGAGAGTGGAAAACCGTACTGGCCTGGACGCCTACAGGAACACTATCTCGTTCCTGCGGGAATAGCGGCTGGGATCGGGCGCGTCGGCTGGCATACGTTTCGTCACACGTACTCGACTCTTCTGCGGGCGTTCGGTGTGGACATAAAGGTGCAACAAGAACTGTTGCGTCATGCCGACATTCGAACAACTATGAACATCTACACGCAGGCAGTCCCACAAGCCATGCGGGAAGCACACGGAAAGGTTGTAGAAATGTTGGTGCCAATGCGGAAGGCGGGATGAAAAACGAGGCAGCTTTAGGGCAGCATTAAGCGTTCCCCTGAGTGCTAAGTCGTTTCTTTCTGTTCCGCAGAGTGTTTCGTAAGTCCTTGAGAATACTGGCAGTGCGGATTTCGATCCCCACCGCCCCTACCAAGGTTTCCTGTTTTCAATCTCTTATATCGTTAGGGACCGTTCAATCGGAACAAACGCTTTGACCAATGGTAAGTTTCTGGTCAGCGAAGCCTTGTGATTTCAATGATTCGCGCAGTCTGAAAGGCGCAGAGTTGAACGGGTATCTCCCACCGCCTGCGCGAGTACCGCGTGGATTGAAACTCAGGACCGGACTGAGAGTGAATTTGGCCGCTCACCGCGAGGTGCCGGCGGATGTGTTTTTCGACGAGCCGCAAAGTCGCGCCAGAGTCCATATTGGTTTCGCACCACCCCGCCTCTGGATAACTTCCGGCTTGCCGGCCATTCAGGAGTTGGCATCGTCAATCACCACATGCGCGTTTATCATTACTCATCGGGATTAGGTGCAATGGAAAAGTTCTTCTAATACGCCCACGTTGACTTGCCCTTGGGCCCAGCCTAGCATTCGTCGCCAACCAAAGAGTGCCGGATGGAAGAAAGGCGACAGAGGCGGCCCGGCAGAACGCGAAGAAACTCACACTAGAAAAAAAGAAAGGAAGAAAAACCACCTTGACACTCACCGGCCTTCTCGTGGAAGGCACTAAGGGCCCCTCGAACTGCAAAGGGTAACCTATCCTAGGTAGATGTTAGGTGCGTGGACCGTGGCGTTTCGCGGGGAAGAATCGGTTGAACGCGAGTAATAGGCAGATAATTACGACAAATGAAAACACGCTTCCTTCCGGTCCAAAGGAGCCCCCGGTCAACCATCGAGATCCCTTGAGTGAGCTGCTTAAGAGATGCCCCTCTGCAACATAACCGCTGTCGGGAGCTGAGTAAACGAAGGCAAGACAGCAGTTCCAAGCTGTATGCGTGCCAACAGCAAACCACAAATTGTCCGTACAGCGGACCGTCCAACACAAAAACATCCCGAATAGAAAGGGAGCTAGACGCACGGCCGAGCGATCCGATCGCCGCTCTAATTCAACGCGTCGCTTTCTTGCCGCGCCGACGATTGCTCGACGGGTTTGTCAGGATAGCGCTCGTAATAAGGTGAAAGAGATGATCCGCCCGTGGCGCGAACGCGGGTTGGCCGGCGAGCCAGGCAAGCCCCGACATCAGGGCGAATAGGTCGACCCCATCCATATCGGCGCGCGCCGTTCCCTCGGCTTGAGCACGGAGCAGTAATCGCGCGCCCGCTGCCCACAACGCTGTGCTTGAAGCGTGAAGCGCGGAGTCCGGGTCCGCGTGGGCGCTAGCCATCAAGTCGCAAACGCCGCTATAGCTGTGAGTGAATGCTACCCCTTCGCGAAACCAGGACACCAGTGCTTCGTCGGGTGGGCTCGACGTTTCGAGTTCGGCTGCCTGCTGCGTCAGTGCGTCGGCATTCGTACGCAGCAACGCTTCAAACAAGGCTTCCCGCGTCGGGAAGTGACGAAGCAGCGTAGCTATCCCGACTTTGGCCCGGCGGGCGATATCTCGCATGGACGCATCGGCGCCATGCTTAGCGACGACATCGTGCGCGACTGCAAGTAGGTGGTCGTAATTCTTTCTGGCATCGGCTCGCATAAATCACCTTGACAAGTGGAACAGTGCTCCGTATATTAAACTTGTATCTGGATCAGTGATCCACAAGATACAGCACATTTGTGCAAACGGCAACAGGGGCGCAGTACGACGCCACAAAAGGAGAAGTTATGGGAAGGCTAAACGGTAAGGTTGCCGTCATCACAGGCGGCAATAGTGGCATAGGCTTGGCTACAGCCAAGCGCTTCGTAGAAGAAGGCGCACACGTTGTGATCACTGGCCGTCGAGAGAAAGAGCTAAAAGAGGCCGCAGCCTTCATCGGTAAAAACGTCACGACGGTCACGGGCGACGTGACGCGCCTTGAGGATTTGGATCGGCTCTATGCCGTCGTGAAAGAGAAGCACGGTCACATCGACGTACTTTTCGCAAATGCCGGCTGGGGTGAAGTCGCACCGATTGGAACGGCTACCGAAGCTCATTTCGACAAAACCTTCGATTTAAATGCGAAAGGAACATTCTTCACGGTGCAGAAGGCCATTGCCCTCTTCAAAGATGGGGGTTCGATCATCCTGACCACTTCGGTCGCGAACGTAATGGGTTTGCCAACGTTTGCTGTCTATGCCGCGACTAAGGCGGCTGTGCGCAGTTTCGTTCGTAGCTGGGCCGCGGAACTAAAAGACCGCAAAATCCGCGTGAATGCGGTAAGCCCCGGACCCATCGAAACTCTGGCACTTGAGAAAGCGGGCATCCCCCCTGAAATGATGGAACAAGCGGTAGCAGGGTTCACCACGCAGGTTCCGCTCGGTCGCAGAGGCAGGCCCGAGGAAATTGCGGCCCCCGTCGTGTTTCTCGCCTCCGAAGAAAGCTCCTACATCACCGGCGTAGAACTCGCCGTCGATGGCGGCATGGCGCAGGTCTGACCCCGGCGCGGTCCCGTGGCTGCCCTCCAGCCCCGCTAGTCGCGGAACCACGCTTCTCAAACTTTAGTTCTACCAGAAGATCGGAGAAACATTATGAGCTACGCAATTGTAGGATTCGGCAAGATAGGCCAGGCCCTCGCCCGCGCCTTCGCCCGTAAAAACATCGACGTGACCGTTGCGAGCCGCCGGCCGCCCGAAGCGTTGGCGCCGCAGGCTCGGGCGATTGGACCGACGGTCGTCGCCGAGTCGCTGCGGGATGCACTCGAGGCCAACACAATCATCCTGGCGGTCCCGTTCGAGGAGCACCGCGAGGTTGCGAAGGCCCTGCCGAGCTGGGAAGGCAAGACGGTCATCGACGCGACGAACGCGTTTGGCGTTCCCCCTGAAGAGCTGGGCGGCCTCCCGTCCTCCGCCTTCGTCGCGAAGGCGTTCACCGGCGCCAAGCTCGTGAAAGGTTTCAATCACCTGGGTGCAGCCATCCTGGCTGCCGATCCAATCGTCGAGGGCGGCCACCGGGTCGTCTTTCTGTCGAGCGACGACGAGGACGCGACCGCTCCCGTGGCGGCCTTGGCCAAACAACTCGGGTTCGCACCCGTCAAGCTGGGAAAGCTCAACGAGGGTGGCGCGCTGGTGCACGCGCGCGGCCGCACCTGGGGTCAGCTCATCTTCCAGGATTTGCTCAAGAAGGAGCAGTAATACGTCCACGACCGTTGATTTGGGCCGAGTGGAAGGGTTTCAATGCGTCCGATTGGATCGGACACACTTGATGTGAGGGAAAAGGAGAGATTTCGGTGAGCATCGAAAAGAATGTCCAGATTGTGAAGGATTTTTTTGCAGCAATCGGCAGCTACAATGAGCAAGATCTGCTGGCGTTGGCTGCCGAAGACATTGAGTGGATCATTCCAGGCGAGGGCTGGCCGCTAGCCGGCACGCACCGCGGGCACGCGGGATTGGCGGCTGTGCTTAAGAAGGCGTCCAAAGAGGTGGAAACGAAATACGCAAAGCCCCCCGAATTCGTGGCGCAGGGAGACCGGGTTCTGGTCATCGGCGTTGCTACGGGAAAAATCAAAGCCACGAATAAGCCGTTCAAGGACGATTGGGTCTTCGACATTACCGTTCGAGATGGCAAAGTGGCGCACGTCAAGGAGTATATCGACACGCAAGCACTGGCGCGGGCCTCCGAGACGGCCGCGAGCCCCAGGTCCTTATGATCACTGCGCCCTGTCGCAAATTCTGGGAGGAATACGGGCTAACCGGAATTTCGTAGCAGAAGACCGCTGCTGCGAAATCGCGAGACCCCTGCAAGCCTGTTTAGTCTGCGCGTAGTTGAACGTTCGGGTCCAAGCCAGACGCTCAGTTGCTGTTGTGACTTTGCGTCAGCTGCGCGGCACACGTGAGACGGCTGGGCTTGACGCCTGTTCCGTTTGTTCCAATTGGCGAGTGGCGGTGGCTGCAACGCACAGAGAGCGCAAGCCTTATTCAATAGCTTGTCCTTTCGATCCCCACCGCCCCTACCAAAGCTCTTTCGCGTGAGGCGTTTACAGAAAAGGTGGCGCCGGTTCAGCGGGTTGGCGCCAAGTCAACTTCCCAGCACGCGATCTGCGAACGAATCAACGGACCGATGTTGCACATCGCCAATCACATGATCGTAACTCCGTAGCGTGATCCCAGCATCACTGTGCCGCAGCTGACGGTGCACCACGGACGGAGCCGCTCCTCCCTCCAAAAGTTCAGAAGCCGCGATCTACCGAAACGCATAAAACGCCGCATTCCCGATCATTCAGAAATACGTAGGCTCCTATGGGATTTTCTGGTGCTTTCGCGCCGAAGCACTTCATGCCATTATTCTCGCGGTCTAGTTGGAGGTAGTCACGAAATTTTGGGCGGACGAAAAGCTGGTTGCTATAGCCTTATGACGGGCCCCTTTTAAGGAGAACTTTGAATGGTCAATAAAAATGGGAATGAAACCAGTCCGGCGAATATCGATGACACAGTAAGCGTTCGCCCCTCGCGGCGCCGGGTGCTGAAGGCTGCTGCCGTAGCCTCGCTTGCGGCATTTCCATTCAACCTCGCCAAACTTGCTTTTCCCGCGCACGCGGCCGGGGATGTAAATTCAAATTCTCCGATTTCTGCTGCCCCTGCGAAAAATCCGGCCTGGTATGGATTCAATCTGCTGGAATATTTTTCCACTGATGCCGACTGGATGAAATATTTTCCGTACAAGAATGATGGCATGTTCGTTGAAGACGATTTTCGCTGGATTAGCGGCTGGGGTTTTAACTGGGTTCGTCTTCCGATGGATTATCGTTTCTGGACGGCGCCGGATCTTGCAACCATCAATGAGAAAGCCGTCGAACCGATCGACCGCGCGATTCGGCTCGGTGAAAAATATGGCGTTCACGTGAATATTTGCCTTCATCGCGCTCCGGGATTGTGCATCTTGGACACGATGGATGTAAAACTTACGGGCATTTCGGTAACGAAAGAGAAAACGAACGTATATTCGGACGCACAAACATTCGAGGCCTTCGTCCACCAGTGGGCTTATTTCGCCGAGCGTTACAAACATATAGACAGCAAAATTCTCAGTTTTAATCTTGTGAATGAGCCGATCGCCCTGCCGAGCGCGGCGGAAATGGCCGAACTCGAGAAAAAGGGCCCGGTTACGGCGGCCGATCTCTTTAGTCCCGAGCTGTTGAGCAAGCACGCTGCGGATTACATCCGCCTTGCAAGGGCCTCCAACGACGCGATTCGCGCGCACGATCCCAAGCGGCTAGTTGTGACCGACGGATATCCGGCCGGCGTCTCTCCTATCCCGAGTTTGGCTGACACCGGTATGCTTCAAAGCTGCCACACATACACTCCCATGCAGCTCACCCACTACCAGTGTGAATGGGCTCGCGGAATGCTGTCCGGCTCTGAACCCGTTCCAACGTGGCCTTTGAAGGATCAAAACGGCAAAATAATTTGTGATCGGCAGACGCTGCAGAAACAGTTTCAACCGTGGGGGGCCATCAACGCGGCGGGCGTTCCGATTCATTTTGGCGAGATGGGTTGTTACAAGCACACTCCTCCGGAAGTGGTGCTCGCGTGGTTCAACGACATGCTGGACGTAATCGGCGAACTTAATTCCGGCTGGGCGCTCTGGAATTTCCGTGGACCGTTTGGGGTGGTTGACACCGAACGAGCCGGAACCAAATTCGAAGACTGGCACGGCCACAAACTTGACAGGCCACTGCTCACGCTCCTGCAGAGCAAGATTAAAAAAACGTAAAACGAAATTTCGGTGTAGAACCGATTATTGACGAGCTCTGCGGAAAAAGTGGCGGACTCTCTCGTAAGAGGTTTGCATCTTGGTTCGCCAAGTATTGGTCGAGGTTAATGCCAAGCGCGTGAAGGAGGTGGGGACGGCTGTGCTGAATCGGAACCCACCGATTCCGAGCGATTCTCACCGTCCTCGCCTTGGGGACGAGCCAATTCTTCTGCACAACACGATTTTTTTGTCAGAACCCTGGCTCAGGCTCTTTTTATCAGGCGAGTAATCCCGACCAGAATTACTGCGCCAATAAACGCCACGATGATCGAGCCGATCATCCCGCCACCGGGCCAAATGCCGAGCGCGCCGAAGACCCACCCTCCCACTAATCCGCCGAGGATGCCGAGGATGATGTCCACGAGTACGCCGTAGCCGCCACCCTTCATAACTTGGCCTGCGAGCCAACCTGCGATCAATCCGACAACGATCCAAGCGATGAATCCCATGGCTTTTCTCCTTGCAGTTGCGTCGAGCCCCCAGGGCGGCGAAGAGCAAGTTTGCCGCCTCCAGGGGTAGTTGGCCTTACAGCTTTCACTTGCTAATTTGCACGCCGATTATTGAACCGCTGACAATTATTTCCACACGCCGGTTCAGCTTGCGCCCGGCAGCCGTGCTGTTGTCGGCGATCGGGTTGGATTCACCCAGCCCTTTTGCGGTGATCGTGTCGGGTGATAGTCCCTGAGTAATCAGGAATGTCCGAACGGTGTCGGCTCGCTGCTGCGAAAGCGTCATGTTGAACTCGGCGGTCCCAGTAGTGTCGGTATAACCTTCGATCGCCAGGTTCAATCCCGGATGCGCTTGAATGATCCCGGAAAGCTTCGCTAGTTTCAGCTGTGCGTCGCTGCTCAACGCGTATTTTCCGGTCTCGAAAAGCACGTCGGCCATGTTTACGACGAGGCCGCGCGGCGAATCCGTGGTTTGCAACACGTCGTTCAACTGACGCAACAGTTCCGCGCGCAGGGCCTCTGTCGCGGCTTGGGCGCGGGCCGCTTCGTCCCTCGCCGCTTGCGCCTTGGCTTGCAACGCCGCTTGTTGGGCAGCGGCTTGAGATGCAGCTTGCGCTGCCTGGGCCGCAGCCTCCGCCTTCATCTGGGCTTCTTTTGCCGCCGTCAGTTCCGCCTGACGACGCGCTTCCTCGGCTGCCTGCGCGTCTGCGGCTGCTTTTGCCTTTGCCGCGGCCGCGGCCGCCGCAGCTTCCTTTTCTTGCTGAATGCGTTGCGCCGTCTCTCGGCGTACTGCGAGGGAGCGGGCGTCCTCGGCAAACTGGATGGTCTGACGCGCCGCGGAGATCAGTTGATTCTTGGAGGAGTTCTGGGCAAGCGCGATTTCAGCCATCTGCAGACTGGATGTTGCTTTGGAGAAAACCTCCGGAGCGTACTGCTCGGCTCCGCGTGATTTGGCGATTTCCACGGCATTGCGCGCTTCATAGATGTCGAGCGGGATTTTCTTCAAGTCGGGTGTTAAGGCCAGAGGATTACCTTGCTTGGCGTACTCACTGCGCCGCATCAGTTTGTAGCTGTTGTCGGGATAGATTTTGCCCTTGGTATTTTTGCGGGTTTCGTTGACCAGCACGACGAGTTCGCTGGGGATATGAACTGCGTAATACGGTTCTGCGGTAACGATCAACGCAAAGGTCTGCGATTGCGCAGTGACATCCAGTTTGCCCTGGCCTGTCTTGTCGATGGGAATTTCCCCGAGATTGGTGGTGGTTCCATCGGGAGTGACGGTCCACAACACATAGGTGAGGAACTCGGCGCCCAGCACGGTGGGTTGCGGCATTCCGGCTACTTTCAAGGAGACTTGTGTGCCGCCGACTTTAGCGTCCACCCTGGCTTCGCCACTGGTTTGCGGTGCAGCCGGCGTGGCTACCATGGTGACCTTGGTGCCACCGCCACCTACCGGATAGCCGATGGCCGCGACGGTGCCGCTGATCACATTCGCCGAGGGTTCCGCGGGCTCCGCCTGCTGCGTTTGCGCGCTGCAGACCCCTGCCATCAATACCATGCACAGCAGCACTAGCATCATCTTTTCAACGCGTTGCATCTCGATCTCCTTAGCGGGAAGCTTTTAGTTTTTCAGCGCGCTGTCGCGCATTTCAAATGCCTGACCACTGTACACGAATTCAAGCGGACGGGTGGCAATCTCCGGGTGTTGACGTCACGGGCGGACAGCTAGCCTTGGGTAGTTTAATGACTCAAGGCAGATTGCGTGAACTGGTAAAACTACCAATAGCCACGCGAATGGTTCGGTTGTCTAGCATTTGCGGTTGTCGCCCCACCGGGGGATGACTTCAGCGGGATTATCGCGCGTGCGGCTTGGGGAAGTGCCGAGATCACTGCTGATTGACCGCACATCTGTGTGGCAATCGAACAAATCCAACGATTCCCGGCGCGTCTATCGATTCGGATTGGCTGACCGGTGCTAGAACAGCATCTTGAGAATGCGACCAATCAGTTGATCGAGCGAATACACGGTCAGCAGCAATGGCAGGAGGGGAGCGAGGGTCATGGCGGCCAGGATTGTTACTTCCTGAAGTCCAAACGGCACCAAGCGCATGCGACGGACGGCGTCGTAACTGCTCACCAGGTCTGCCAACGATTGAATGTCCGAGGTGCCCAGCAGTTGATCCTGTTTTGGCGGGTGACCATTAATCCATTTCGCCTGGAATCCGGCGAGATATTGGCTGGCTAACGAACCATATTCGCTTCGTCCCTGGCGCTTGGCCCGCCACAAATGCGGCGTAAACGTTGCCAGCGGGCCAAGCAGAGCCAATACCCAGAAGATCGCAAGGGCTGCGGCAGTCACTTTGAAGTCGAGGAAGTGCTGCCGTTCGAGAACCACGCGATCCGCGAACATTCCAGCGAGCACCGCGCCCTGAGCTACCAGAATGGGGGCGAATGCGTAGGAGGCGGTGCCTAAGAAGTTGAGTCCGCCGGCGCGATCTGGATGTGGCGGCTGCAGCTGCAAATTTAATTTCGAGATGCGCCAGAGGAGTTGGAACCAGATGAAGAGACGAAGGTACCACCGCGCCACGATGAATCGAAAAACGGGGACGCTGAAGAAAACGTACCAGTAGCCGGCCGCCGTGAGATGCAGATGAGCGCCCTGGGGGGTGCCGTACCAGGTAGAGTCGCCGAGGGCCACACGAGTGAGCCACAGCCAGTGTCCGGCGGTGTACACGGCGATAATGAGCGCGAGCTCGACGGCAAAGGAGTTGCGGAGGCGCGTGGCTGATCGGAGCGCCGCGCGGAAGGCCGGCAAATCATCTTCGAGAACGATGTGGCGCGTGATGAATCGTTGCAGTGATGGAGAGATGCTGCTGTCAACGGCAGCCTCGGCGGCCAGCAATATGGGGAGCGCGATCAGGAAGCGAATGTTGACATCGAAATCGTGGAGGAAAGGGACGTTGACCGCGCCGCCGAGAGAGGAGCCCGCAAACGCGGACAATACTAGTAGCGGCAGCCAAACGAGACAAAGGAAGACCAGAATGCGGCGGAGTACGAGGCGCGGTTTGTCGCCGGATAAATGACTCTTTCGAAAGAACTGGAACAGAAGACCACCCGACACGAGCGAAAATTCAGGTAGTTCAACGGCATCCGCAGACTTACTCATCGTTTAAACCGTGCGCCCTCATGGACCGGCCTGTGCTGCGATGCGTTTGTGCGACTGCACAACCCAGCGTTTGGCAGGAAACGCGAGCCATCTTACAAATCACCATGTTTTCGGGAATCACACGCCCGGAACCACGCACCTGGCGCGCCAATGTATGCCACACCAGGCTGCACGAGACGGTTCCGCGGAAATCGTTGGACCATGCTCGCTACTGGGCAAAGACCAACGGAGGGCCGCTGACTCGCTTGACCTTGAGGTTCACAGTTACCTCGACGCGGTCGGCGATTTTGATGAACGGGATGCTGCTGTTCATTCCGTAGTCTTTGCGGTCGAAGGCCATGGTTCCACTGATCGTGCCTTCGCCGGTCCCCTTGCCGACAACTTCCAGGACGAGCGTCTCCGGTTTCGTAACTCCGCGAATTGTGAAGTTTCCGTTCACCGCAAAGGTGGTGGGGCCAGTCTGCTTGACGTCCGTTGACTTAAAGGTGATGTACGGGTCCTGGTCAACGTTGAAGAAATCTTTGCTCTTCAGTTTGCCGTCCTTCATGCCGCTCCCGGTATCGACACTGTCGGCGTAAATCTTCACATCCAAGGCGCCGGTTTTGTAGTCAGTAGAGGTATAGGTTAGAGTGGCGTCCCATTTTTTGAAATTTCCTTCAAGGGCCACTGAGGATTTCACGAAGAACTTAATCGTGCTGTCTTGCGGCGTGACCTTAAATGTGGGCAACCCCGCAGCGGCCTGAGCTCGAGTTAGTGAGGGAAATAGCGCTGACACTAGGAAGCAGAGAGCAGCTAAGCGCATCTGGCACATTCTCATCGGATCCTCCTGGTTGCTAATCGCACGTTGCAAAAAGCGAACGTGCGAATTGCGGTTCTGCCGTTATGGCAGTATTCGTTGATCGGGAACACTAAAATCACTAGCCCACGCCCGTGCTCGATCCCACGCAATTTCCGCAGAAGCACGATCAATTGTTGGGCTTGGATTGCAATTGCTGCAAAGTCTTACTTCGCTCCTCTTGCTGCTGCGCTACCAGCTTGTACGCGATGTAGTACTTGTAGATATTCGCGACATAAGTGACGGTTTCCATCCCAAGCCGATTTGCGGCGATCACTTCGACATTGTCAATCCACACGTTCGGATCGAATCCTTTTTGGGCTGCTTCCATGCGCAAGGCGTGAATGCGGCCCGGACCGGCATTATAAGCCGCGAACGCGAAAAGCAGCTTGTTGGTTTCGGTCATTGGCTCATTGGCGAAATACTTGTCCACCATGAAGCGAATGTACTTCACGCCCGCATGGATGTTCGCCTCGGTCTGATTGATGTCTCCCACTTTCATCTGCTCGCCGGTGGCGGGCATCAATTGCATGATGCCGACGGCGCCGACTTTGCTTTTGGCTTGCTGATTGAGAGCCGACTCCTGGAAACCTTCGGCCATCATGAGGAGGTAATCAACGTTGTATTGCGCGGCATATTTTTGAAAGAGAGCGACGGTCTGTTCAAATTTTTGCAAGTCGGCGGGGGAGGTCGCAGTCTTGAGCCTCTGTCTATTGATTGCATATCTTTGGATCACGGTATTTCCGAACACTGTGCCTTGTTTGTGGGTGGCGACAAAATCGTTTACAGCGGACATCAGCTGCGGGCTGTTTTTTCGCATGGCCCAGGCGAGGGATTCGTTGGCGCCGAGGACAATGTCATCATGCGGGCGGATGTTCGCATAAATTTGCGCCCAGAGTTTGGGGAGATAGGCATGGGTGATGGCCACCGGGATCAGGCCGGAGTTCAACATCTCCAAAATGTCCTCGTCCATGAGGTCTTCCGGGGCTGGGCGGAGAATTACCATGGGTTTGCCTTCGCTCTTAAACTTGGCATTTAGCCCCTGGAGTTGTTCCCAGTAGCTAGAACTGGGCCGGACGAAGACTTCCTTCCCGGCTAGATCTTCCAGAGTGTTCAGAACCGGTGAATGTGGGCCGGTGACGGCTATGGCCTTCACACCTTCAACAAAGGGATCGGAAAAATCCACTAGCTTCTGGCGATCTGGCGTGATGGTGAGCGCGCCTACCGCGAGGTCGCCCTTGCCTTCCACGAGGCGTGAGAACATTTTGTCCCGAGGCACGGGGACAAAAACAACATGCAACCGCAGGTTCCTCTGTTTCTGTGGATACTTTTTGTTGATGGCGTCCTCGAATGCTTTAAGGAACTCGTAGGAGCTGCCGTATTGCACGCCCTTGACGACGTAGTATTGAGATTTGGAATAGCTGACGAGCGCCCGGATGTAGCGGCGCTTCAACATGCCATCGAGATCTCCGGTCCAAGGAGGAGCCTGAGTGGCGGGTGCTGCCACGCCTTGACTGGGCTGACTGGAAGCAGGCGGCTTGGTTTGACCCAAGGCGAGCGATCCAAACAATAACTGAGCGAGAAGGAAATAGTTTGCAAGCGTGGTGTATTTTTTCACTTTTATGGGCAAAGGCGATCCGCGGCGTTCGGAGTCTCGAGCGATCTGGTGATGCACACGGTAGGCCATGGCGCTACTTTAGCGCTTCCGGTTGCATCGTTGGTTTTTTCCAGGTTCCATTCACAACGTCGGGCGCTGGCATGTAAACGCGCAGGATCGCGTAGAACGGTCCGTCTGGCGCGGGCAGCCAGTTGGATTCCTTGGCGGCGCCTGGCGACGATTTCTGGACGTAGAAAGTCAGCGAGCCGTCACTGCCATATTTGAAGGACTTCAACATGGTGGAGTTTAGCAGATAGCGCTTCAGAGGATTGGCGACCAGAAACTGGCTCTTGCCATCGTACATGGTGATAGACCAGAAGGCGTGCGCCGGCGGCAACTGCCCCTTGGGAAAATTCAACTGGTAGCTGGACTTCGAAGCGTCGAGCGCTGCGTGATTGGCGTCAACGAAGTACGCGAGATAGATCGCCTCTTCCCCTGAATTGCCATAGAGACCCAGCTTGGCGCCTGCGTAGCGGTAGAGATAATTGCCTTTCAGGAATGCGCGGGTGCCAAACATGTCCGAGCTGGAGACTTGATCCGCGTTGATTTGTTTCATCAGGTCGTTCAAATCATTTCCGGCGTCGGCAATGCCATCGCTAACCGCCTTCTGCTGCTCTGGAGAAAGCTTTGTGAAATCAAAAGTTTCACCGGCGCCGATCTTGAGCTTGGCGAAGCGGGCCATCAACTCGGTTTCGGAAGGATTCGTGGGACAGAATTGCAGCATGAAATTCACGTAGGGAAAAAGTGCTGCGGAGGCGAGCATGTTGTCTGCCGGCTTCGGCCAATCGACAGCAGGGACGGCCTGCGGCGCGGGTTGGGCCAAGAACTTGCTGAGCGGCTCGGCTTTGTAGCCGGCCTGGATCTTTTTCACGTTGGCCAGATCGGCGGGATTAAACAGCTGGGTGCGAAATAGCAAGTAGGCGAACTCGGTTTCTGACTGGAGCACCGCCTTTACGCCTTTAGGTGTGTCGCCCTTCCAATTCGGACCGGCGACGATGAAGACACCGCCGTCGTCTCCGTAGCTGCGTGTGCCGAGGTAGGCGAAGTTGAAGGTGTAGAGGTCTATCAGCTGCCCGGAGTAGTAGCGGTTCTTATCAATTTTCGGCATGGTGACGACGATTGGTTCGGCGCGCAGGTCCATCCAGAGATAGGAATATGGAGTGTCGGAGTTGGGAGTCACGACGAACTTGTCATCTGGCGTGGCGACGTTTGCGGAATTGCTCAACACGTTGAACGGCGCGCGATAGTCGGGATTGCCGGTGTTAATCGCCTGTTTGTACATCGTTTGATAGTTGGTCGCGATCGGGAAGCCGTAAATGTAGGCATCTTTGGCGATCTGCCGCGTTTCCTCCAAGGTTAGTCCGCTGGGAGCGCTTGGCGATTGCTGTTGCGAGCCGCCGCAGCCAAGCAGGGTGAGCATGGCGAAGACAGACAGCGAAGCCATTTTCGGACCGTGCAATTTCATTCGCGCTCTCCTTCGCAGAAGGCTGAAATCGGTCGCGGGGCGGAGCCAGACGTCGCGACGCGACGCTGGGGTATGAGGGCGCGATATGGGAATCGCGCCACCCAGTCAGCGCTCGTTAGTCAAAGGCCGCCGTTTCTTTGTGCCAGATAGTGAGCTCAATCTTTATGCATTTGTGACTGCTGGTATTTCAGCATTTCCAGAATCGCCTCAGGATTGACCGTAAAGCTTGCAGGTGCCTGACTGGGTGGATATTCCTTGAAAGTCTCAATGAATTCTTCGGACGCCATGACCCCGAGGATCAGCAGATAATCGTTGTGCACCAACCAATCGTTATACTGGTCAGAGGTAATATCTGCTCGTTCGTATGGATCCATGCGGAGGTTATAGAGCTTTGGAAGCCGCAAACAAGTAAACGGATTCATCCAGATGTTTAGATTACCGGGCGCGCGCTGCTCGCAGAACACAAATTTCCAGTTGTCGTGCCGCTCTGCTACCAGCTGGCCATCGTCGTCGAAATAAAAAAAGTTTCTGCGCGGCGAACGGGGTTCCTGGCCTGTGAGGTAAGGAAGAATGTTGTATCCATCCAGGTGAACTTTAAAGGGCTTACCGCCGGGTGTCGGTGCCCATCCTTTCAAAAGCTGTTCCTTGACGTTTGGATCTCCCGCTGCGGCAAGCAACGTGGGGAACCAGTCCAAGCCGGATACGATTTCGTTGGACCATACGTCGGCTTTGATGTGACCGGGCCAGCGAACCACGGCCGGCACTCGGAAGGCGCCCTCCCAGTTCGAATCTTTCTCGCTGCGGAAGGGAGTCATGGCTGCGTCGGGCCAGCTAAACATGTTCGGGCCATTGTCGGTGGTGTAAATCACGATTGTGTCTTTGGTGATTCCCAGGTCGTCGAGTTGCTTGAGCAATTTGCCTACGTCCTGATCGTGTTCCCACATTCCATCGGCGTAATCGTTGCCAGGCATGCCGCTCTTCTCGTGATACTCCGGCCGGATGTGCGTAAAGATGTGCATGCGAGTGAAGTTCATCCAAACGAAGAACGGTTTTCCGCCTTTTGATTGCTTATCGATGAAAGCCATTGCGGCATTGGAAGTCTCATCGTCAATGGTTTCCATGCGCTTCATGTCGAGCGGGCCGGTGTCTTCAATTTTCTGCGTGCCGTCAGGCAGCGCGTAGCTGTGGATCACACCGCGCACATGGTAAAGCTTTAAGAACGCCGGGTCGTCTTTCGGCCAGTAGGGCATCTCCGGCTCTTGCTCCGCATTCAGGTGGTAGAGGTTGCCGAAAAATTCATCGAAGCCATGGTTGGTGGGGAGATATTCATCGCGATCGCCCAAGTGATTCTTGCCGAATTGTCCGGTGGCATACCCCTGCGATTTAAGAGCTTGCGCGATGGTGATATCGCGCGCTTGCAAACCGACTGGCGCTCCTGGAGCTCCTACCTTCGTGAGTCCCGTGCGCATGGGCGATTGGCCGGTGATGAAGGATGAGCGGCCGGCTGTGCAGCTGTTTTCCGCGTAATAGTCGGTGAAGGTCATTCCTTCGGCGCCGATCCGGTCAATGTTTGGCGTCATATAACCCACGACACCGTGGGTATAACGGCTGATATTTGCTTGGCCGATGTCATCGCCAAAAATGACGAGAATGTTTGGTTTTTGTTGAGCGCTGGCGGGTCGAGCCAGCAAGAGCAGCAACACGCCTATCGCGAAACAAGTGCGATGGATTAGGCGCATCGGCTTCCGGGCGTATGGATTCGTTCCATTTTCCATTTCACGATCCTCCTAGCTAGGATGCGGCCATTGACGGCACCGGGAGACGAATCAGGTTCAAGCATGCGGGACGAATTGTCTGAGTCGCGACTGCTCACTCCAGTCGTTCCCATCCACTGCCGGGGTTGTATTCCTGCATGGCGGAAGCGATGTCCGAAGTCTTGTCGCCCAGGTCCTGCTCGTAGATCACGCCAGTTTGATTAACGATGAAAGTCATGACGCCGGAATTGCGGTACTCAGCCGGGTAGGCGACGAATGCAAAACCGCGGGTGAGCTTGCCGTTGACGACATAATCGAGCGCGCCACCTTTGGCCGCGGGGCCTTGCTTCGTCAACATGCGGTAGTAGTAGCCGTGGAAGGGAGTGTTCTCGCCGTTTTTCACCTTATATCCTTCGCTGGCTGCAGAAACGAGCAGCGGGCCGATCGGACTGGGCGGATCGTTGTCGCTGGTCTTCCAATACAATCCGTTTTGGCGGCCGTCATCGCTGAGGAATTTAAGGGCGTAATGTTTAGTCTTGTCGCCTTCGCGTAGTTCGGAGGCGTAATCCATTTGGGCGTCCACGAGGTTGCCGAGGACGACGATTGCGTCGTTCTCATTGCTGCCAACGCGGCGGCGAAGAATTTCTTCCTTGCCGCTTTCAGTGTCGAAATACCAGGCGCCGGCGCTGTTTTTGACGATGGAAATAGGCAGAGGCCAATTCTCCGCGCCGATATAAAGAGTGACGGTCTGATCCGGCTCGACGACCACGCGATGCATCTGTTCGTAGCGGCGGACGAAATTTTCGCCCATGTTCTTGTCCGCTACATCATCGCCGGTGTGCAAGATGTCACTGGAACTTGTGCCAAAAATCAGCACGAGCGTTTGGGCGTCGGAAGCTTTGACGGCTGTGTACAGGGCCAGCGCGGCTTCACCCGGCGACGCAAAGGTCTTCTCATTTCCCTGTTGCGCGGACGCGGGCCCGCTGCCCAGCAAGAGCGCCGCGATCGCGGCAGCGAGCGTGAACGCGACCGACCGCCAAGGAACGCCACCCAGGGAGGCGCCAGATTTCCCGTTTGTAATTGGACCGGATTGCATGAGCGTATTCTCCTTCGACGGGATTTGAATTGCGACGCGAGTTCGCAACTGCGACATTTTTACCGGCGACGCGCACCACCTGAGTGCGCCTGTGGTTGTGGCCGCGAGGCAGCTCCGCCGTGCGATTGCAGACTTTGGCCCCCGCGCGCGCTGTTGCTCCGGGTATTGCCGCCCTGGCTGTAGTTGCTGAACGTGCTCTTGCTGGCGTTTTGACTGGGCGTCTGTCCGTAGCCGCGCGAGGGTTCGCGCTGCGTCTGATTCAGGTTATTGGCCCGGTTCTGATTCTGGTTGGCGCCGGCGCGATTTTGCTGATTGAAATTGGGCTGCTGTCCGCCAGTTTGCGGCCGGTTGGACTGCTGTCCGCCGTTCTGCGGACGGTTGTTCTGCGCGGTGTTCGCGCGATTGTTCTGGTACTGCGGTTGATTGTATTTCTGATTGAAATTGGGAGTGGTGAGATTGTTGTGCGCGGTATTGTTGAAATTGTTGGCGCGGTAATTGTTGTTCGCGTTGTTGCGATTGATGTTGTTGGTGTTGATGTTGTTGCGGTTCACGTTGTTGACGTTCACATTGTTGCGATTGATGTTGGTCTGATTGTAGTGGTTCACGTTTCTGTTGTAGTAGTTGTTGCGGTTCACGAAAGTGTTGGAATTGGAGACATACACGTTGCGGTTGTACACCACCGTGGAATTGTGCCAGCCGCATCCCCATGAATTCCAGCCCCAGCCGCAGCAATGGTTGTTGTTCGCGATGATTGCTCCGACCGCGATACCCACCCCGAAGGAGATGACGCTGGCCGCTGCCACGGTACTCGCCGAATAGCCTGGATACACGGGCACCGGCGCGCCGTACACGACTGTGGGATTGTAGGTGGGCACATACACAACCGTTGGCTGAGCCGGTTGAATGACGATTGTCTGCGGAGGCGCTTGCACGATGATGGGCTGCGGAGGGGCACCGGCCGCGGCCGCTGGAGCGGCAGCCGGCGGTTGGCTTTCCACGGTGACGTTTTGTTGGCTATTGCTTTTCAAATTGCCGGCCTGCTGCGCCCGCTGGCGCATCACTTGCACCGCGTTCATCACATCCTGCGGGATGTTGTAATAAGCGTCGCCCAGTGCGGACGTCCAGGAGAGATTCGTCGCCATCTGGTTGAGCACATCCGGAAACTGTGTGAGCCCTTTCACGCTGACGTCCCAGGATTGCTGATCGACGGCCTGCGCGAGTTGGTCGCCCTTCAGACTGGAGTTTTGCTGCACCCAGGTGTTTGCCGCTGTGATTTGATCTGGATAAGTGGATCCCGCGAGCACCTGGGCTACCAAATTGTCCGGGAAGAGCGCGATCGGAGCGACGAGTTGGTAGAGCTGGTCAGGAGTCGGCGTAGATTCCGTGGTTGCCGGCGCTTGCTGGGCCTGTTGAGCCTGTTGGCCCTGTTCGGACTGAGGCGCGGCTTGTGCGTTGGCCGACGCCTTTTCCGAGCCTTTGCAGCCTTCGACCATCAACGGCGCAAAGATCAGATTGACGCTGAGGAGAATCGAGAGGAATTGCTGGTTCATTTTCATTGTTGGCTCCCGAGCTCAGGTAATGCTCTTGTCAGTCGTTCTACAGAAAACGCCACGGGCGGGCTGATTGGTCCTACGACCCTTCCCGAGACTGAATTTGATTTGGGTAGCACGCGAAAACACTCGAGCGCACATTCCTTCGGACCACCGGGCTGGGGCGCCGGTCCACACTTCGCCTTACCAATTTATGGGAAATCTACTTCCCATCCCGCGAGCTGTCCATTGTCACTTCTGACAATTCCAAGTCGCTATTGAACGCGGCTGGGCGCGTAAACGCTCGGCGGGCGTTCGAGGTTGCCATTACCCCAATGCTTGTTCGAAGCCGTGCAAGAGATTCGCTATGTTGCAGGAATTAAGCCAGACGCGGTGGCCTGGTAGATGCTCGGCACGAATTTCAGCGGATTGCGGTCAATCGCCGGAAACCACTTGAATTGAGTCTGCATCATCATGCGGTGACCCATGAGGAAAACGTGGCTGTGATCGCGCACGGTTACAGGTTATCGCCGGATGCGGGAGTGATGTACACTCGCTCACTTGCGAGGGTCTGCCAGTCAGCTGGCCGAGAAAACTGCATTTCGCGCGATGACTTCTGACATGCCGAATCCCAGGAGCAAATTTATGAGAAGAAAAACTACACGTGCGTGCCTGTTGGCGACGCTATTACTTGTTGTGCCGGGGATCGGCTGGCCACAAAACGCGAACCAGAACCGCACGCTCATCATCAATGGTCAATCCACACAGGTAGCGGTGGTCCAAGTGAACGGCCGAGGATTCGTTGACCTGGCGGCGCTCGCGAGCGCGCTAAATGGCTCGCTCATCTCTGATGGAAATCAAGTCGCATTGAGCGTGCCTGTTGGCTCCGCAACCCCCCCACCTCCAACTGCGGCCGCACAGTCAGCTTCGCCGGCCGCACTGGCATCCGCGGCCGCTCCAGCATCGAATCCGGGATTTTCGAGAGGATTTTTGAATGCAGGCATAGAAGCCGCGGCGACGCTTCGCGAGTGGCACACAGCTCTCGCGAGCGCCATCCAAAATGGAATTCCAGTCACGGCCGGCATTCTAGCTCCGTACCGCGCGCAAGCGACCACTAATCTTCGTCTGGTCTCGACCGCGATTTCCACCGGCTCGGATCGCAGCGCATATCAATTGTTGAGCAACGAATTTCAGAACATGGCTAATTTAGCCGACAAGTATATCGCCAAGCGCGCCAGCCTAAGCTATATCGCGCCGGACGCACTCAAGAATGACAATCTGAATCAGCGTTTCGTGGCTTGCGGCCACTCCCTCGGGGCGATGGCTGCGAGTGGCCAGTTTGTGGACGATGGATCCTGCAATTAAACAGGTCCGAAGCGGCGCCCGATGCGATTTGTTTACATCGTATCCCGGCGGAACTGCACGTTTTCGAAACGGGGAACGCCTGCGGTGCACGTGTCCCGTTTTTCTATTTGGCGCGACGAGCACTCATCCGGATCTGCTCCGCGTTGTATTCCTGAATGTAAGGCGCAAGCCTCACCGTGTCTTGAATTAGAAAATGCTAAGCAGGTGATCGAGATTCTTGAAGGAGGTCTCTAGAAATGGGGAGATGCGCTGTTTCGTTGCGGTTCACGTTGCTTCATTGCGCACGCCGCGCTGAATATGAAACGAAGCGCGTTGACGTCGCCTAGCGCTTGCTCTACCTTTTGAAAGTTCGACCCCTTCATCGTTTTTTCTCGCTGCACGTTTCCTCGAACGGGCCAGGCCGCCCAGCACAATAGCGACAAGAAATTGCGACAGTCATGGCGTGGTTCATGGGGAACCATTCCGGACGTCCGCAGAAGTATGCCTCCAGTTGTGAGGTAGGCACACCCCGGGCAGCTTTGAGCCGGTCTCCTCTCGGTAGTTTCAGAAATACACGCGCAGAGGAGAACACGACGCCATGTTTGAAAGCCGCTCGCAGCAGCAATCGCACTCCTCAAGAGTTCTCGCACGCAGCCAGTCCCTGGCGCCAAACGCTTCGCACGGGACTGCGCGCAGCAGAAAAATTCTGCTGTCGCTCATCGTTGTCGCGGCAGTTTTCGCGCAGGCACCAGCGGTGTCCGCAGGGCCTGGCATCTTTACAACGACAGCGTTGACGGTGTCCTCGAACAACGTCTCAGCAGGGACGGTGACGACGCTGACGGCCACAGTGACCAAGACAGCGCCCGGCCCGGTGACAACGAACGAGATGCTCGGACAGGTGATTTTCTGCGATGCGACCGCGGCACATTGCGATGGCGCAGCGGTTTTCGGCGTAGCGCAAGTGACGGCTAGCGGCACGGCGCAGCTGAAGTTAATCCTGGGAGTGGGGACGTACAGCATTAAGGCGGTGTTTCACGGCTTCAATGCGAATCCGACGAGCGCTTCGGCGGCACAAGCCGTGACGGTGACGGCAGATTCCAACTACGTCACTACCACCGGGATCGGGGCAACCGGCAGCGCCGGAAATTACACGCTGACCGGGACGGTGACGTCGTTCGGACGGGCGACAGCAACGGGCACGGTCTCCTTCATTGATATCAGCGATGGCAGCGCGCTGATCGGCACTGCAACGCTGAACGCCGCCACGCTGGCGAGTACCTTCGTGGAGGCGCCGGACTCACCCCTGTCCGCGGGTAGCGGCGTAGCGTTCGTGGCCACTGGGGATTTTAACAACGATGGAATTCCTGATCTGGCGTGGGTCAATTCGCAAGGCGCCTCGACCGTGTGGATAGCGCTGGGCGTTGGTGACGGCACATTTAATTTTCCGGTAAGCATCAACCTGGCAAATCCGTCCCAGATGTTGGCGGTGGCTGACGTGAATGGCGACGGAATCGCAGATCTGATTGTGCCGAACACCTACGGCGGCACGACCGTGAACGTGTTGCTGGGGATTGGCGACGGCACGTTTCAGACGCCGGTGACTTATCCGAGCGGAACGCAGCCTGAATTCGTAGCTGTGGGGGATTTCAACGGCGACGGCATTCCGGATCTGGCGGTGGTGAACCGCGGCGACAACTCGGTAAGCATTCTGCTGGGAGTTGGCGATGGAACGTTTGGCGCGGCCGTACCAAATACCGTCGGCAGCGCGCCGACAGGACTGGTCGTCGGAGATTTCAACGGCGACGGACGTCTCGATCTGGCGGTAACCAACACCAACGACGCTAACGTGGGAATTCTGATCGGCGCGGGAGATGGAACTTTCGCGGCGCAGGCGACGGTTGCGCTGCCATTTGGGGCAACTCCATTCTGGCTGGCAACAGGTGATCTAAGACGGACGGGAGTGCTGGACCTGGTGGTGCCGGACGAGAGCAACACGCACGCGTACGTGCTGCTGGGAAACGGTAACGGGACTTTCGCAACCGCCGTTCCGCACCCGACCGGTGATGCCGGTGAGGGATTGGCGCTGGGTGATGTGAATGGCGACGGAATTGTGGATCTGGTCACGGCAAATACTGGAGAAGACGGAACCGTGAGCGTGCTGTTGGGTGTGGGCGACGGCACGTTTTTGGCGAAGACAGACTACCCTGTGGGCAATTCACCCGCGAACGTGGTGCTGGCGGATTTTAACGGCGATGGGATGCTGGACTTGGCGGATTCGGACTTGTCCGACGGCACCGTAACCATCCTGCTGCAAGCGGAGACGCAGACAGCAGTCGCGACGGGTGTCTCCGCGCCCGGCAGCGGGCTACAGGTTACGTACGGTCACTATCGCGGTGACGTGGAACGCGCGCCGAGCAGCTCGGCGTCCATCCCGCTGACCGGGAATCCGAGCACGTCAACCACTACCACCACGCTAACGGCCGCTCCCAATCCGGTTGTTTCCGGCACAGCTACGACGCTGACGGCCACGATTTCGCCGGTCCCCACGGGTTGTTCGCCGCTGGGCTCGGTGAGTTTCTATCACGGCTCTACGCTCTTGGGAACCGGGACCGTGAACGGCTCGGGCGTCGCGACTCTATTGTTTAACCAAGTTGTTCCTGGTTCCTACACGATCACGGCCGAGTATTCCGGCGACGTTGCTGGCCTCTCCGGTTCGATTTCAGCGCCGATACTTCTGCGCGTCACGACCTCACAGGCGTCCACGGTTACTCTGGCGTTGTCCGCACCATCTATCACCGCTGGAACGGCGACGACGCTCACCGCCACGGTTCTGAACGGAGTCGCTCCCGTCACTTCGGGCTTGGTTACTTTTTGCGACGCGACAGCTACGCTTTGCGAAGGCCCGGCAGTCTTCGGAACCGCGGCCTTGACCAGCAGCGGAACAGCCGTGCTGAAGTACACGTTTGGCGTCGGTACCCACAGCATTGACGCTGCGTTTGGGGCAGACAATGCGCTACAGGGCAGCCTATCCGCCGCGCATCCGCTGACGGTAACTGGCAACGGGCTCTTGCCCAGCAACACACAGATCGGCGTTAGCGGCACCACTGGTAATTACACCCTGGTCTCAACGGTCGAAGCGCTGGGAATCGCGCCACTGCTGGGCAACGTCACGTTCCTGGATACCAGCAACGGGAATGTGCTGGTAGCCACCGCGGCGCTGAATACGGCCACACTTGCTTATGGAATCACGCCACTAAACGACTCGGTCACCGAAGACGAACAACTTGGAAATATAGTGATTGGAGACTTCAACAACGACGGCTTCTTGGATTTTGCGCTGATCAATAATAACGACGGCGCTGTCGTCAGCGTATTCCTGGGTAACGGCGATGGCACATTTCAAAACGAAGTCAATTACGCGGTCGCCAGCTTTGCTACTGATTTGAAGGCCGGCGATTTCAACGGCGACGGCAAGCTGGATTTGGTGGCGGTGAATCCATGCGATTGCGAAATCAGCACGGTCAGCGTGCTGTTGGGCAACGGCGATGGCACCTTCCAGCCGCAGACGACTTATAGCGCTGGTCCCGGCGCGTTCGGCGTGGCCGTGGGCGATTTCAACGGCGACGGCATCCCGGATTTAGTGACCGCCAATCTGGAAGGCAACAACGTAAGCGTGCTGCTGGGCAGAGGCGATGGCTCGTTCGGTGCGCAAGTGCAGTTTCCTGCGGGGGTTGATCCGATTTACGTGACAATTGGTGATTTCAACGGCGACGGCGTGCTCGATTTGGCCGTGGCCAATAACGGTGATAACACCGTCAGTGTGCTGCTGGGAAATGGTGACGGCACGTTCCAGGCGCAAGTGCACTATGCCGTAGGCGGCGACCCGGGCTACGTGCTGGCGGCGGACTTCAACAAAGACGGCAAGCTCGATTTGGTTGCTGCCGACCAGGGCGACGGGACCATCAGCGTTTTGTTGGGTAGTGGCGACGGGACGTTCCTGCCACAAGTGACCTACGCCACGGGAAATGACCCGCAAGATCTCGCCGTCGGCGACCTGAATCAAGACGGCAATCTGGACTTGCTGGTCACCAATAATGCCTCGGGGAGCATCGGCATCTTTTACGGGAATGGAGACGGCACGTTCCAGGCCCAGTTTAGCGTGAACCTGGGAGAATCCTCACCGTTTGGAATTGCCACGGGCGATTTCAATGGCGACGGACTGACGGACGTTGCCGAGAGCGATTCGGGAGAGGGGGCCACGGTATTTTACGGCTTCAAGTCGGAAACGGCGACGGTGACCGGAGTATCCGTTTCCGGCGCGGGAACGCATAACGTCGAAGCGAGTTATCCGGGAGACGCTTCGCGGATGGCGACGACGTCGAGCACTGTGGCGTTAACCGGCACGGGACTGCCCGTGACGACCACCACGCTTGTGCCTTCACCGAGCCCGGCAACCAGCGGCCAAACCGTGACCTTGACAGCCACAGTTGCGCCGACGCCTACGGGAGCGCCGCTCGGCAGCGTGAGCTTCTACAACGGTGAGACGCTGCTGGGAATGGGAACAGTAAATGTCTCCGGCGTGGCTACGTTCTCGACTTCCACTTTGCCCACGGGAGCCGATTCGCTTACCGCGGTCTATTCGGGCAACACCACTTCCGCTACTTCCACTTCCACAGCGGTGATGGAGACGATATCCCCCGTAACACTCGCCGTGACGACCACTACTCTAATCGCGGCGCCGGCTCCAGCAATCGCGGGACAGCTTGTGACATTGACGGCCACCGTTGCGCCGACGCCCACGGGAGCGCCGCTGGGCAGCGTGAACTTTTACAATGGCGCGACGCTTCTGGGCATGGGAACAGTAAGCGTTTCGGGCGTGGCCACGTTCACCACCAGCGGCTTGCCCGCTGGAAGCGACACTCTCACCGCAGTTTATTCCGGCAACACCACCTCCGCAACGTCCACCTCCACCGCGGTAATGGAAACCGTAACGCTCGTCGCGACTGCCACCACTGTGATTCTCGCGCCGAATCCCCCTGTGGATGGACAAAGCGAAACTTTCACAGCCACAGTTGCTCCAGCGCCGACGGGCAGCACGCTTGGCACCGTGAGCTTCTTTAATGGCACGACATTGCTCGGCATGGGCACGGTGAATTCCGCGGGTGTCGCGGCGTTTACCACTTCCATTCTGCCGTTTGGAACCTTGACGATCACCGCGGTTTATTCCGGCAATGCGACTTCGGGGACCTCCACTTCAACAGCAACGATGGCGACTGTAGCGCCGGGCTTCACCGTGGTTGGGCCTACGACGCCCATCATTGCGTCGCAAGGCTCGTTGGTCACGATTCCGCTGACGGTGCCGCCGCTCGGAGGCGCCTACAACAATGTGGTGACGATGTCCGCCATCGGCTTGCCTATCGGAGCCGTGGGTTTGTTCACTCCTCCGGCTGTCACGCCGGGAGCGACAGGCTCGCCGACGACTCTAACCATTCAGCTTCCGTCCGGCACTCCCGTAACCACCGTGATTCCTTTCACCGAACATCACATTGCTGCATGGCCGGGACTCGCGCTGGGTTCCGGCGTGTGCTTGCTGTGCGGCATGGTGATGTTGCGCCGTGGCATTCCCCGGAAAATGCTTGTCGCATTTGCGTGCACGGGCGTTGTGGCAGCCGCGTTGCTCGTTGCCGGCTGCAATGGCGGATTCTCCAGCCCACCCTTCACTCCTAATGGAACGTATGTGATCA
This sequence comes from uncultured Acidobacteriota bacterium, assembly GCA_963779465.1. Taxonomy (GTDB): domain Bacteria; phylum Acidobacteriota; class Terriglobia; order Acidiferrales; family UBA7541; genus Palsa-295. The sequence continues at coordinate 361,539 of CAVZYH010000001.1, forward strand.
CCATCACCGGAACCAGCGGCCCTTCGCACTCCTCTACGACGGTGACGGTCATCGTGAAATAGGAATGTTGGGAGCTGCGCGAGCGCGGGCTCCCCGGCCCAAGTTGAGCCAGATTCACTGCAGTCAAGGAAAACATCCGATGCGGAAAAATTTGCAGCGAGCGGCTTTACTTGCAGTGATGCTGGCGGCGTGCTTGCTCGCGGCGAATCCAGCCGGCGCGCAAAGTGCGTTCGATGTTGGCGCGGGTTACACCTACGTGCATACGAATGCGCCAGCGGGCGATTGCGGCTGCTTCTCGATGAACGGCGGAAACGGCTGGCTGGGATTTCATCTGGGCCACGGCGTGGCGATCGTCGGCGAAGTCGCGGTGCAGCACGCGGGGAATATCGCGAACACCGGCGCGGACCTCACGCTCACATCATTTCTCGCCGGCCCGCGCTATACCGTACATGCTTTCGGCCGATTGCAGCCTTTCGCGCAAGTATTGCTAGGCGGCGCGCACGCTAGCGGCGGTCTGTCACCGTCCAATTCCGGATACGGCAGCTCCAATTCTTTCGCCGCGATTGCCGGCGGCGGGCTCGAGATCAAGCTCACCGAACGCATCGCACTGCGCGCCATCGAAGCCGATTACTACTACACGGGCTTCAACAACGGTGCGAACGACCGGCAAAATAATTTGCGGATAGGCGCGGGCCTGGTGTTTCGTTTCGGCAATCGATAGACCGGGCATGAAGTGATCGCCAACGAAACCATGTAACCAATCGCGGCGCGCCACTAGCGCCCGCGAATTCAGAATCAACGTCGATCTTCGTTCGCGTTCTCGCCGATCGCGCGCATGAGCCGCGCTTGCCGGCGATTTTCCTGTGTCGCGATGGCACAATCCCTGTTACTATCCGCGCAATATACCCATCCCGTACATAAGTAACAGGAGACTGCCATGCAGATTTGGCGAAGGCGTTTTCTCCTCCTCTACATGATGCGCGTCCCGCTGCTTTTTCTGTTCGTCCTCGGCGCTGGTTTGCCCTGGGCGTTCGGCACTTCCATGTTCCACGGTGTGGCGGATTTAGCGTTGCCGCAAGTGTTGACGGCCGCGTTTCTCGCGTCACTGCTGGTGAGCACCGCAATCACCAGCTGTTTTCTGATTTTGCTTTACGGACAGGAGCGCGCGGACGGATGGATCGTGCAGCCCGCGCCGCAGGATCGCGTCTCGCTCTGGGGCGTGGCGTGCCTGTACCTCTGCGGCGGAATCGGCTATGTCATATTTCTTTTTTCCGTCTACCGATTTATGGGCGACGCCGGGCGCGTGCTGACCGGGCTGCGCGGCGGATTCCTGTTCTATTCGCTTTGCGGGCTGCTTCTAGGCCTGTTCGTCGTGATGATTTTCTTTTTGGGCTCATTGCGTTTTGCCAAGCCGGAAAACGACGACGCGCTGGAAGTCTTCGCCTTTCCCGCCTTCCTCATCATCCGCAAAATATTTGGCGGCGTCTGGATTCGCTCCTTCAAACGCGGCACGCGAGCACAAGCCGCTCCCGGCAGTTACGCCGCTCACGATGGTTTTTTCAGCGGCCTGTTTGCGCGACTCGGCCCGGGCTATGGAAGCCGGCCAACTCCGGGCCGCGCGCCGGTGCTGCATTCCGGCCACCGTTTCGTGATGATCGTGATGTTAATTTTCCTGGCCTTCTACTGGATTACCGGCGAGAGCACCCTGCGCGAACTGCGCAACGTATATGACTGGCGAAGCGGCGGCCCTTCCAACTCGGTGCTGGACTTCCTGTTGTTGGTGTTGATTTTCTGGAGCGGCTTGCTCGCGGGCCTCACCTTCCTTGTGGATCGCTTCCGTTTCCCGGTTTTGGCGGTGCTCTCGGTTTTCCTTTTGTCGGTGGCGCAGCTCGGCAGTTCCGATCATGTTTTCTCCACCGTGGACGTGCAGAGCCGCTCCGCGCTGCCTACGCCCGAACTGGCCTTTCAAAATGCCCCCGAGCCGCTGATCGTCGTAGCCGCCGCAGGTGGCGGCATCCAATCCGCCGCTTGGACTAGCCAAGTCCTTTGCGGATTGCGCGCTGACGGCGCCGTCAACGGGTTCCAGAAAAGCGTGTTGGCGATCAGCGGCGTTTCGGGTGGTTCAGTCGGCGCGATGTTTTACGTGCGCTGTCTGGAAGCGCCGCCGGACGACGATTCGCCCGCAAAATGGGCGCAAAATTCCAGTCTCGAAGCCGTTGCGTGGGGACTGACCCATCCTGACCTGCGCCGCATGTTCATTCCCGGGCCTGCGACTTCCTGGAGCCGCGCAGATCGCGGCTGGGCACTGGAACGTTCTCTGCTGAAAAGCGCGCGCTTTCAGCATATCGAGCGGCGCCTGTCCGGCGAACATCGTAATCCAGATTGGCCGGTACTGTTGCTGAACTCCACCGATGCGCTGACAGGCGATCCGTTTGTTTTTACCAACTCGCAATTTCCCGGCTGCGATCCAACCGAACCGCACCAATTCCATTGCGTGCGCAGCCTTCAGCAAAACTATCCAAACCGCGACGTTTTTCTGGAAACGGCCGCGCGCATGTCCGCAGCATTCCCCTACGTTTCTCCCGAAGCGCGCCCGGATAATCCGCCCGATAAGGCGCACCTCGGCGACGGCGGCTACTTCGATAATTCCGGAGTTTTTATTCTTTCTGAATGGCTGAAAAAAGCGGTCAGCGCTTCCGCGCCCGGTTCGAAGCGAATCCTTATTCTGCAGCTGGATGCTTTCCCGAATAGTGAGCCGACGGACACCGAAAAATCAAAAAAGTGGTATTACCAGGTGGGTTCTCCGATTAACACCATGCTCACCGTCCGCTCCGAAGGGCAAGTCGTGCGCGATACCGCCATTGGGGAAGATCTTCAGAAACTTCTCAATGCCGATGGATTTCAAACCACCTGGATGCTGGTTCGCTACACGCCTCCAGCTGCTGGCGAAATGTCCGATGGCGTTGCATGTCCCCTGGATCCGCCGCTTTCCTGGCACCTGACGCCCAAGGAACAATCCTGCATTGACACTGCGTGGAAAAACGTCCGGCCAAGCCTCAGTCCGGAAGTGAATACGTTTCTCGCGCGCCCGCTCGATCCCGCGCACGCGACGTGTGCAACATACAAGGTTGCCACGGGCGTCATCGAACGGCAGTGCCTGGCAAAGACTACCGCGCCGCCGCAACCTGCCAAGAAATAAATCGAGATCATGCCGTGCCCCGGCACAACAGTTTTCGCCCGTCGCCCGCTCGTTCGCTGAAGACTATCGTTGCTGAGGCCTTCAATTAGTAGTAGCCTCTTGCAAAAGTGGTAACCCACTAGGAACGCTTCGCAGCATGACTGGGGTCAATCCCCAGCGGCCCGTCCTGAATCCCGGCAAGTACTGAGGGGGCTGCGGACATGAAAAAGAAAATTGCGTTTGCCATTCTGGTGATCCTGCTCGCCGTCGGCGTGTATTTCTGGCACGATAATTTCACCGTTGAGCCGCCGCAATATCCGCCCCTCGGTAAGGTCGTCTGGCTCGATCAAAACTGGACTGCGGAGCAGCGCGACTGGTTCCACCACGCCGATCAGGGCACGCAAACTTTTGGCATCCCCTACGAATGGTTCATGGCCCTGGAACAGCCGCCGATTTCTTCCACCGGTTCGGGGCAGCTGAGCGACCCGACGTATCTCGACCGCTACGGTTTCATTCCAGACACCGCGCATCCGGAAAAATCGGTTATGCCGATCGGTTTTGCCCAGGGTGGGTCCATGCGCGATGCGAGCGGCACTCCGTGGAAGAATCCGCAATCCAATGCGGACATGACCGCGATGGGCTTGACCTGCGCCGCGTGCCATACCGGTCGCTTCACCTATAAAAACACCACCGTGCTGATTGATGGCGGCCCCGCGCTCACGAATCTCAACGAATTTCAGAAGGGCGTCGCCATGTCGCTGCTGTACACATGGTATCTGCCGCCGCGCTTCAATCGTTTCGCCGATCGCGTGCTGGGTCCGGGCGCGAGCGATCAAGCGAAGTCTGATTTGCGCAAGCAATTCGCGCCAGTGGTCGCGCAGGTAAAAAAAATAATTCGCCTCGAATTCAATAGCAACCATCAGACGACCGTGGAAGGCTTTGCGCGGCTCGACGCCCTGAATCGCATCGGCGACGTGGTCTTTGCGATTGACCTCGATGAACCCGCCAACTGGGTCGGCTTTTCCGCGCCCGTGCATTTCCCGCGTATTTGGCAGGCTTCCTGGTTTCAGTGGGTGCAGTACAACGGCTCGATCGAGCAGCCCATGACGCGCAATGCGGGCGAAGCCCTCGGCGTCGGCGCGCCAGTAGATCTCACCGGCGCTAAAAATGACCTGTTCGCCTCCACCGTACGGCCGCAAACGCTGTTCGCGATCGAGCAACTTCTTGCTGGCGCACCGCCGCCCGACGCAACCACGGGATTCAACGGCCTGCGCTCGCCAAAATGGCCAGCGGATATTTTGCCGCCGATCAATCGCGAACTCGCCGCGAAAGGCGCGGTCCTGTACAAGGAAGCTTGCCAGAGCTGCCACCTGGCTCCAGTCGGCGATCCGGATTTCTGGGCCTCATCGGAATGGTCGCAGCCGAACGCTGCCAAAGAGCGTTTCCTCGACCTCAAACAAATTGACGTCACGCGCGTCGGCACCGATCCTTCCGAGGCGGCAGACATGAAGAATCGCACCGTCGAGATTCCGGCCGGTCTCGGAATCAGTACCAACGAATTCGGGGGCGCGCTGGGCCAGGTGGTTGATATGACCCTGGCGCACTGGTACGACAGCCAACAACCGCCAATCTCGGCGGCCGTGCGGGAACAGATGAACGGCAACCGTCCCAGCAATGTTCGCGCGTTGCTCTCTTATAAAGTTCGCCCGCTGAACGGCGTATGGGCCACGCCACCGTATTTGCACAACGCCTCGGTGCCCAACATTTACGCGCTGCTTTCTCCGGTAGCCGAGCGGCCGAAAAAGTTTTATCTCGGAAATCGCGAGTACGATCCCGTGAACCTGGGTTACGTCACCGATGAATTTCCCGGCGGGTTTGAATTCGACACCGCCATAAGAGGCAACAGCAATTCCGGCCACGAGTTCAGCGATGACCGCTCGAAACAAGGCGTCATCGGCCGCAGCCTTAGCCCCGACGAGCGGCGTGCGCTGATCGAATATCTCAAGACCCTGTGAATTTTCGACTGTTGAGCGGAAGCGTGGTGCAAATCCGGCGCGCATCCTGAGGAGAATCGCATGCACAATCCCGGAATATATTCTTTGCGAGTGATGAGAGTTGGATTTGCGGGAGCTTTGCTCGTTTGTGGCGCCGGCGTTTGGGCCTGCCAGTCCAAGCCGCAACCCCAATCTCAGCCCGCGCCAGGCGTGCAACCGCTCTCGGCGAACGATGTCTCCTGGCTGTTTCCCGCGCCTACGCAAGCCGCGGATTTCGCCAACCTGATCGCCGTGCGTGACATCACGACGCCCGATCCGCAAGACCCGACGAAACGTGATCCCGTTTGGTCCGACGCGGCGTTCCAACAATTTCTTGCCATCGCCGACGGGCCCGCGGCGCAAGCCGCACCCGGCGCAGCCGGACAAATCGCTCTGCCCAAGGAGGCGCAAACTCCCGACGCTTGGTTCGTCGCCGGAATACGCATTGACGCGGGCGCGCCCGGATTTTCCAGCGACATTCGGGCGCAATATGGCCAGCTGCCGGAAATTCGCCTGATTATTCAACCTATCATCAAGAATCCCGATGGCAGCCCGAAAGTATTGGACATCGCCGGCCACCTGATTTTCGACTTCATCACCCCGACGCCGGACGCGCCCGCGCAAACAGATTGTTTTCCACGCTTCGTCGCGGATATGAACGCGTTCGGCTCCGTCGTCACCGATGCTGCCGCGCTGCGCACAAAATTAAGCAGCGGGCAGCTTGGCGCGCACGCCGTCAGCACCGCGGGCGCCCCGCTGGGAGTTCATCCCGGCCTGGCGGATCCCGCCACAGCCAATGCGGTGCGCAACGAAATGCTCGCGCTCCTCGAACGGCACATCGCCGCGCAACGTCTCGGCTCGATGGCTGTCGCGGGACTTCCCGCCGCCGCGCCGGCGCCTTGGATTTTTCTTTCTATGCTTGGCGACCACGCCGGCCATTTCGGTCCAGCGCACGGACCGACCCTCGACGGCAATCTGCAATTCGCGCAAATGCTAACTCCCGCTGGGACCAATCCGCGCGTCGTCCCCGAGCCGCACACCAACAACCTAAATCCCATCACGTGCAAAAATGCCGCAGTCTCAGCCACCAGTCTGCCGCTCGCGCAACGCAACGGTGTAGCAACGTCCACTGTCTTCGCTACGCCGCCGCCCTCCACCGATCAATCCAAACAAATTCTCGACACCATCGCCGATCCCACTAAAAGTTTCTTTTTCAACACCGATTGCGTCAGCTGCCACACCGAAACCCGCCGCACCATGGAATTGCTGAGCGTCACGGCAATCCCCGGCATAAATACAGCAGCACTACCCGGCGGCACGTGGGACGTCCGAAATTTCGGCTGGGGCAACGCCGGTAAGACCGGCATGCAACCCACCGTAACCCGCCGCACTGCGAACGAAACCGCGGCAGTCGTTACGTTTATCAATTCACAGCTGCTCGCCAAGCCACAATAGCTATAAGCTTCACACCGTTACGTCTTTCGGGAGGTCCTGGGTGCGTCGGGCTGGGCAGCGGGCACGATGGCAAACGCAGATCCAAACCACTGCTACGTTTACTATCGCAGTGATATTATTCGTTTTTTGTCGTGCGTTACCTGCGTACGTTTCCGTCACTAGGATTGACGCCGCGCGAAAGGGTTCGTCTCCCACCAATGGATAACAAGCCAAATCCTTACGTGCTCGGGTTCTCACTCGGGATATGCATCGGACTTGCAATACTTGCGTCTGTCAGGTGGTTTCCATGGATTTGGGATGCGAAATACAAGCAGTTGCGAGACTTTCTGTTTTTCAGCGCAGGTATGTTCATTATCCTGATCGGAAGATATTGGAATGTGCGCAGTGTTCCGAAGCTCTGGCTCGCGTTCTTAATACTGGCTGGCGCTCACTCGGTGGGTTGCTGGCTATATATCACACGCGTCGGCAATCTGAGCCCCTTCCAATTGATCGTGATCACCGCGTGTGAAATGCTTCCTGCCGTCTTTTTCATCAACTGGTTCGCGCGCCTCTCGATCGATGACGATGAAACGCCGAAGCAAAATCCTTCCGCGCTATAAATAATGATACGAATCCGGTAAAATTCTTCGCGGCAGCGGGAGTAGGTATTCATAACCTCGAATTGATAAAGGAGCACCAACATGGCGGCACGTGCAAAATCCGCGGCAAAAGCGAAGGCCAAGGCCATCACGCCCCTGACGAAACGTAAGGCCTGGAAAGCTCTCAGCGCGCACTACAAGAAGATTTCGAAAATACACCTGCGCAAGCTTTTCGCGGACGACCCCAAACGCGGCGAGCGCCTGACGCTGGATGCCGCGGGCATTTTCCTCGACTACTCCAAACACCGCATCAACGACCAGACCATAAAGCTGCTGCTGCAGCTCGCTGAGGAATCGCGCCTGCGCCAGCGCATCGACGCGATGTTCAGCGGAGAAAAAATCAATATCACTGAAAAGCGCGCGGTCCTGCACACAGCTCTACGCGCTCCGAAGGGCTCCTCCATCATCGTTGATGGCGAAAACGTAGTTCCCGGCGTTCACGCCGTGCTCGACAAAATGTCCAGCTTCTGCGACCGCGTCCGCAGCGGCGCGTGGAAGGGGCATACCGGCAAGCGCATCCGCAACATCATTAATATAGGCATCGGTGGCTCCGACCTCGGCCCGGTGATGGCCTACGAAGCGCTCAAAAGTTACAGCGACCGCTCGCTGACATTTCGCTTCGTGTCCAATGTTGACGGCACCGATTTCGCCGAAGCCGTCCGCGACATAGATCCATCCGAAACCCTGTGGATCGTCTCTTCGAAAACTTTCACCACTCTTGAAACGATGACCAACGCGCACACCGCGCGCGATTGGACGCTCAAGGGACTCGGCGGCGATGAAAAGTCCATCGCCAAGCATTTCGTCGCAGTCTCCACCAACGCGGCCGAAGTCACCAAGTTCGGTATTGATACCGCCAATATGTTCGAGTTCTGGGATTGGGTCGGCGGGCGCTATTCGATGGATTCCGCGATCGGCCTTTCCACTATGCTGGCCATCGGCCCGGATAATTTTCGCGCGATGCTCAGCGGTTTTCACCAGATTGACGAACACTTCCGCACCGCGCCGTTCAAACAGAATCTGCCCGTGCTGATGGGCCTGCTTTCCATCTGGTACGGCGACTTTTTCGGCGCGCAAACTTCCGGCGTCTTTCCCTACGAGCAATACCTGAAGCGTTTCCCTGCGTATCTGCAACAACTGACGATGGAAAGCAACGGCAAACACGTTACGCTCGACGGCACTCACGTGAATTACCAGACCGGCGCAATTTACTGGGGTGAGCCCGGCACCAACGGCCAACATTCTTTCTACCAGCTGATTCATCAAGGAACCGAGCTCATTCCGTGCGACTTCATCGCGTTCGCGCAGGCGATCAATCCGGTTGGCCGTCATCACGATATGTTACTGGCGAATGTTTTCGCGCAGGCCGAAGCGCTGGCGTTCGGCAAGACGCCGGAGCAAGTGAAGAAGGAGGGCACGCCGGACTGGCTGGTGCCGCATCGCGTCTTCGAAGGCAATCGGCCATCCAACACAATTCTTCTGGACAAGCTCACGCCCGAAGCGCTCGGCAAACTCGTCGCGCTTTACGAACACAGCGTCTTCACGCAGGGCACCATCTGGCACATTGATTCATTCGACCAGTGGGGCGTGGAACTCGGCAAGGTACTGGCGCAGCGCATCATTCCGGAAATTGAAAGCGCTACCGAGCCTAAGCTCGCGCACGATACTTCCACGAATGGCCTGATCCGCCGCTATCGCAGCTTGAGGCAGCCCTCGTAGCAGCGTTTCCGCTTAGTGGGATACGCGATAGAGCGCTGAGGCGTGCGGTCGAAGCGTGATATCGAGATTCTTTTGGCGGCCCAGATTTTCGTGCTGCCACAAATCGCGCAGCGACGGATTTGTGACATGAATCCCCACTTCCGTCCAATCCAAGTGAATCGCTTCATTCTTATCGCCTAAATTAAATGCCGCCAAATATTTGTCGGAATTATCCGGCGTATTCGCGAGCCAGACGCGCACGTTGTCGCGCTCCAGAACCTGAAGGTTGCCGCTGCTGTTCTGATTAACGTCGAGTACTTCGCGATTGGTCAGCAACGCCAAAGTGGCAGCATCCGCGGAAGGCAAGTCCCCGCCAAGTATCAGCGGCGAACGGAAGATAGACCACAGGGTCATCAGCGTCTGTTGTTCGTCCGGCGTGAACCGTGTCTGCTGCGGCGCGCCGTTCTTGTCCGTGATGCGCAACCTTCCCAGCGGTAGCATATCGGCGTCGGGCCAGGCATTGTCTTTTCCAATGTAGGGCGCCCAATCGCGTGTGTAATTATACTGCTTCTTCAACAGTTTCCAGTCGTCCCAGAAATCGTCGGAGATGCGCCACATCTGAGCATTGGCGCGCAAATCTGCAGCATCGGATAGAGGCGCGGGCCCCGGCGACAAGCTCAATACCATGGACGCGCCACTTTTTTGAATCGCGCTGCTCAGCGCGTGCACTTCCGGCGCGCGCTGATCGTAAGGCCGGCTCATATCGTCGGCCTTGATGAAATCAACGCCCCAGGAAGCGTACAGCGCGACGATCGAATCGTAATACGCTTGCGCCCCGGGCTTTGCCATGTCCACGCCATACATATCCTGATTCCACTCGCACACATTCGTGCGGTCGGCAATTCCAGCCGCGCGATAAGTACTGCCGAGGATTGGCAGATTCTGCTCCACAGCCTTCCGCGGGATTCCGCGCATAATGTGAATTCCAAATTTCAGACCTCTCGCGTGAATGTAGGCCGCAAGTTTTTGGAAGCCCGCGCCGCCGCTGGCAGAAGGGAAGCGATTGGGCGCGGGCAACAATCGCCCATACTCGTCCATCGTCAGCGGAGCGCCCGCGCGATAATCGTGGCCTCCGGCATTCGGTTCGTACCATTGAATGTCCACGACGATATACTGCCAACCGAATCGCGAGAGTTTCTGCGCCATGACGTCGGCGTTCGCTTTCACTTGCTCCTCGCGCACCGCGGTGCCGTAGGAGTCCCAGCTGTTCCAGCCCATCGGCGGCCGGATTGCTGAGGTTCGAACGTTCCCGAGATGCGCGGCAAGCGGGAAGCAGCAACAGAAGACTGCGATTGCGCCTGCCGACGTTATTCCCCGGTGGGCCGTTCGCTTGGCGATGGGCATCGGCAGTTCCTCCCGTTCCTCTTGCAACCTGAGTGCAACCGGAAACGTTTAACCCACATGCGCCATTCCGGGACGAGCCTTTTTGCACCGGTTCGTACCGGCGCTGGACATTTTAGTTGCAGTAAGCGTTTTCTCAATGCTAGATATGCAGTCCCGGCTATTTGGGTCGCGCCGGGATTAGGGCCAGCCAGCGGTCGTTCAGTAAAAGCGATCGCGACAATGCTCCTTCAGTCTTAGCCTGCGCCAGAAATACAGCAGCCGCAGCACAAAGGGGATCTATGACCATCGAACGGCGGCGGTTTATCCGCAACGCAGCTCTGGGAATTAGCTCTGCGCTGCTGGCACGCCAATTCAGTCTCGCGGCTACTGCCGATGCCCGCATCGAAATTTTGCTGGACGAGCCGCTCGGCACCATTTCGCCAAATATCTACGGCCACTTTACGGAGAATCTCGGCGGAGTGGTGTACGACGGAATCTGGGTCGGTGAGAATTCCAAAGTCGCGAATGTGCAAGGCATCCGCAAGAACCTCGTAGATGCGCTGCGCAAAATCAAATCGCCTGTGATTCGCTGGCCCGGCGGCTGCTTCGCCGACGGCTACGACTGGAAAGACGGAGTGGGCCCTGCGGCACAGCGGCCGCGACGTACAAATTTCTGGGCGGGTGAAGCGCTCGTCCGCGATCAGGGAAATATTCCGCAGAAATACGATCCCAATCTGTTCGGCACCAATGAATTTGTGCATTTCTGCAAACTGGCCGGCAGCGAGCCGTATCTCGCCGCAAATTTGCGCAGCTTGCCCGTGGAAGATTTCTATCGCTGGATCGAATACTGCAATTCTCCCGCGGGCAGCACGACGCTCGCCGACCTGCGCGCCGCCGGTGGAGATCGCGACCCGTTCCAGGTGCGTTACTGGGGAGTCGGGAACGAATCCTGGGGCTGCGGCGGAGATTTCACTCCTACGGAGTACGCGCAGGAATTCCGGCGCTTCGCCGCATGGATTCCGCGCTATGGAATGCAGGATGTTTCGCTGATCGCCTCCGGCCCCAATTCAGACGATTGGAGCTGGACGCGCGGTTTTTTGCAGGGATTGCTCGAAAAGGGCCCGCGCCAACTGCGTTCCGTATGGGGCCTCTCGCTGCACTATTATTCCTGGAATCTCAGCCGCGGCAAGACGCAGGACTGGGTGCAGGGCAAGGGCGACGCCGTAAATTTCGACGCCGTCGATTGGTACGAATTGATGCGCGAAGGCGATCGCATGGAATCACTGATCAACGGCCACTGGCAAATCATGCAGGAATTTGATCCGCAACATCACATCAAGCTGGTGGTGGACGAATGGGGGCCGTGGTACAAGCCCGGCAGCGAAGTTTCGCCCACGGATATTCTGGGACAAATGATCACGCTGCGCGATGCAGTGATGAGCGGAGCAACGCTGGACATCTTTAATCGCCATCCAGAAAAAGTCACGATGGCCGCCTGCGCGCAACTCATCAACTGCCTGAATTGTTTGTTTCTCGCTCACGGCGATCAATTCACGCTCACGCCGGTGTATCACGTATTTCAAATGTATTCAGCGCATCAAGGAGCGCAGGCGGTCCGCGCGATTTTCTCCAGCCCATCCGTAAATTACGATCGCGATGGGAAGCCCGCTTCGTTCTGGGGATTGCGAGGCTCCGCTTCCATCAAAGACAAAGACCTGACGATCACCGTCGTGAATCCGGACGTCACGCAGCCGCGCGAAGCTGAAATCGTGCTGGGCGCCGCCACCGTAAAGTCCGGCACGGTGACGGTACTGACGGACAAGGATATTCACGCGCACAACACGTTCGAAAATCCGGATGCGGTCCGCCCTCGTTCCGAGGATCTAACGGCCACCGGTTCCAGCATCCGGCACACATTCCCGGCCGCCTCGGTAACCTTAATACAGGCGAAACTGACCTGAGCAGCAGGCATCTAAACGCTTTGGAAATGAACACCCCGTGCAATTGGAGATTGACCAGCGCATGCTAAGATAGGGTAGTATTTATAAGGAAGTAAGCGTTTTCTCGGATTTTGCACCGGCAGCACCGCGAGGGCATGGCCCATGAAATTGCAGCGCCTGAGAGAACAAGTTCTGGAGGCGAACCTGGAATTGGTCCGCCGCGGGCTGGTCCTCTATACCTTCGGCAATGCCAGCGGAATCTCGCGCGAAGAGGGTCTGGTGGTCATCAAGCCCAGCGGCGTGCCTTACGACCAGCTGAAGCCCGAGCACATGGTGATCACGGATTTGGACGGCAAAATTGTGGAAGGCGATCTGCGCCCTTCTTCCGATCTTCCCACGCACATTGTCATCTACCGCGCGTTCGCCAACGCGGGCGGTGTTGCGCATACGCACTCCGAATTCGCCGTTTCCTGGGCGCAGGCTGGCCGGCCAATACCGTGTCTCGGCACGACGCACGCTGATACTTTTCATGGCGCCGTTCCGGTGACCGCGGACCTTACTCCGGATGAAACCGAAAAAGAGTATGAGAAAAATACCGGCGTTGCGATCGTGCGCGCCTTTGCACACGGGAACCCAGACAGCATTCCTGGTGTCTTAGTGAAGAGCCATGGTCCGTTCACGTGGGGCGCTGATCCCGGCGCTGCCGCGCACAATTCCGCGATCCTGGAAGCGGTGGCGCGCATGGCCTATTACAGCACCGCGATAAATCCCGCGGTCGAGCCGATTTCGCCGTGGCTACATGACAAGCATTTTTTGCGGAAGCACGGCAGCGCCAGCTATTACGGCCAGCCGCTGAAAAAATAACTATTGTGCGAGGTTTGTTGCGGCTGGAATTCTTAGATTGTTGCAACGCGCCGGGCTAATCGTTTGAAAGTGACGCTCCTGTTATTTGCGGAATGAAGGGACCCATGGAAAAATCGAAAATCACGTTGGGGCTGATTGTGGGAAACCGCGGTTTTTTCCCTGGCCACCTTGCCGAGCTCGGCAGGGCAGAAATGGTGAACGTGCTGCAGGACTCCGGCGCGGATGTGGTGGTGCTGGACGTGAAGCTGAGCAATTACGGCGCGATCGAAACGTACGAGGAAGCCATGCGCTGCGCGGAATTGTTCCGCGCGAATAGCGACCGCATTGACGGCGTCGTAGTCACGCTGCCGAATTTCGGCGACGAACGCGCCATCGCCGATACCATGCGCCTTTCGCGGTTGAAAGTTCCCGTGCTGGTGCAAGCCACGCCCGATACGCCGTCCAAAATGACCATCGCGCATCGCCGCGACAGCTTCTGCGGAAAGATGTCCGCCTGCAATAATCTGCGCCAGTACGGTATTCCATATTCATTGACAACTTCTCACACCGTCACTCCGTCGTCCCCGGAATTCAAGAAGGATCTGGCGTGGTTCACAGGTGTTTGCCGCGTGTACCGCGGCCTTCAAAATCTGCGCATCGGCAGCATCGGCGCGCGGCCTGCGGCGTTCAATACTGTGCGTTACAGCGAAAAACTTCTCGAGGCCGCTGGGATTTCCGTCGAGACGCTGGACCTTTCCGAAGTGATCGGGCGCATCGAGCGCATGAACGACAACGATGATGCGGCGCAGGCTAAGTTGGCCGCCATTCACAAATATGTCACCACCAGCGGCGTGCCCGCGGCTGCTCTGCTGAAAATGGCAAAATTGGGCGCCGTGATTGACGAATGGATGAAGGCCACGCACGTCACCATCAGCGCGGTGCAGTGCTGGACCTCCATTGAAGAAAATCTGGGCGTCGTGCCGTGCACGGTGATGAGCATGATGAGTAACGAGCTGTTGCCCAGCGCCTGCGAGGTGGATATTTGCGGCACGCTCAGCATGTACATGCTGGCGCTAGCGTCGGAAACGCCCAGCGCCCTGCTCGATTGGAACAACAATTATGGCGAAAATCCGGACAAGGCCGTCTGCTTCCACTGCAGCAATTTGCCGAAGCACTTCTTTAAGGAAGTGCGCATGGATTATCAGCAGATCATCGCCGGGACCGTCGGCAAAGATAATACTTTCGGAACGTGCGTGGGCCAGGTGAAGGCCGCGCCGATGAGCTTCGCGCGCTTTTCCACTGACGATGAGCATGGCGTGATCCGCGGCTACGTCGGCGAGGGGCGATTCACCGACGACCCGCTGGAAACTTTCGGCGGCGCCGGTGTAGTAGAAATTCCGCACATGCAGAAGTTGCTGCGTTACATCTGCGAAAACGGCTTCGAGCATCACGTCGCGGCGAACCTCGCGACCGTCGCGGGAATCGTGCACGAAGTCTCGACGCGCTATATGGGCTGGGACACTTACTGGCACGGGCGCTGAAGCGCGGCGCGCTGTACTGTCCCGCGCGGAACCGCTTCGCAAATTTGCGAAAATAGCCCGGTTTCCTGACGATTCCGATCCTCATCGAAAATATCTATCGAACGCATCCGCGTCGCTGATGCCATAAAATTTCTATCCATTGCATCAACTTTGTGAGTTGTACTGTCTGACGCCACATGGGTTAGTTATGTATCATGCGGCCTTCGCGTTCCCATCCAGAAGTGGACCACGATGCGTGCGGAGTCGGCTTCATCGCGCAATTGGGGAGCAGCGGCTCGCGAGACGTCGTCGAGCGCGCCCTCACTGCGCTGGAGCGACTTTGTCATCGCGGTGGAGTTGACGCCGACGGCCTGAGCGGCGACGGCGCCGGCATCCTGACGCCGATCCCGAAAGACTTCATCCGCGAGCGTGCCCGCGAGATAAATATTGAACTGCCTGAGTCGTTCGGAATGGGGATGGCGTTCATTCCGCCCGGCCATGAATCAGCGGCGCGCGCGGCCGTCGAATCCGCGGCCAGTGAAATGGGTTTGCAGTGCCTCGGCTGGCGCCAAGTTCCCACTCATCCGTCTCTGCTCGGTCCGTGCGCGCTGGCCACGCTACCCCTGATTCGCCAATGCTTTTTCGTCGCCAAAGATTCCGCGACGGATCTGGAGCGCCAGCTTTTCCTGATGCGCAAGCGCGTGGAATCTGGCGCCCAGTCCGGAATTTATTTCTGTTCGCTGTCGTCTCAATCGCTGGTATATAAAGGATTGCTCACGCCGCTGCAGCTCGCCGCTTTTTACGCGGATCTGGCTTGTGCCGATTTTGTCGCGCCCTTCGCAATTTTTCATCAGCGCTATTCCACCAACACAAGCCCGTCCTGGCAACTCGCGCAGCCTTTCCGCTTCGTCGCGCACAATGGCGAAATCAATACCATCAGCGCCAATCGTCGCTGGACGCGCGCTCGCGAAGGTTCGTTACGACAGGAATTCGGCGCGCCGGATCAATTTAGCGTGCTCGAAGAAGGGGTCAGCGACTCTGCTAGTTTCGACAACGCGCTCGAGGTTCTTCTGCGCCAGGGTTCCAGCGTGGCCGCCGCGATGCTGCGCATGGTTCCCCCGGCGTGGGAAAGCGATCCGGAAGCGGCCCCGAAGCTGCGCCGTTTTCTGCAAAAGGCGACGCGCGAACAGGAACCGTGGGACGGCCCCGCCGCGCTGATCTTCAGCGACGGCCGCATGGTTGGCGCGAAACTCGATCGCAACGGCCTTCGGCCCATGCGCTATACGCTCACTTCCGATGGGTTACTCGTCGTCGGCTCCGAAGTCGGCATCGCCGATCTGCGCGGCAAAAAAGTTGCCGAACGCAATCGCCTGGGTCCTGGCGAAATTTTTCTGGTGGATTCCATCGCCGGCGCAATCTTCCGTGGCAACAACGAAGTTGGCGAACTGCTCGGTGCGGAACCTTGTCGAATTGGCAACCGTGACCGCGATTCCCACGTCCGCATCGCGCGCCTGGAAAGCGCTCCGGCGGTTCCACGCGCAACCGGAATCGAGCCGCAAAGATTGGCCGCCGCAATGGGCTGGACCGAAGATCAGTTCCGGCTGCTGTTTCAGCCGTTAGGCCGGGAAGGGAAGGAAGCCGTCTGGAGCATGGGCGACGACGCGCCGCCTGCGTTTCTTTCTTCCGTCAAGCGTCCGCTGTGGGATTACTGCAAGCAGCGTTTCGCGCAAGTAACCAACCCGCCGATTGATCCGTTGCGAGAAGTTCACGTGATGTCGCTCAACGTCTATCTCGACCCGAATATTGTCGCCGGTTCGCCGGTGCTCGATGCCGGTCATCTTGTGGCGCTCGAATCGCGGCTCGGTACGCCGCTGCGGCGCGTTGATTTCACATTTGACGCAGCCGGCGGGGCAGCCGCAGCGCGCGCGGCACTGCAACGCGTGCGCGACGAAATATCCGCGGCCGTCGTTGTAAACAGAAGCCCCAGCGCCAACGCCAGCAACGACGAAAGGCCCGCGGCGATCATGTTAAGCGATTGCGCAGCGAGCGAACAGCGCGCCGCGCTTCCAGCGATGCTCGCTGTTTCGGCCGCATGGAAGGAAATGGTCCGCGCCGGCGCTCACGACGCGCCACTGATCGTCGAATCCGGCCAGGTGATTGAAACTCATCATATTGCCCTGCTGATCGCCGTCGGCGCCAGCGCGGTATTCCCGTATTTGGCGATGGAGCTTTCGGAAAATCTGAAACCGGGCGGCGCGGTAAGCTATCGCGTCGCCGTCGAAGCAGGACTGCGCAAGGTTCTTGCGCGCATGGGAATTTCCACGGTGGCGAGCTACCGCAATAGCCACTTGTTCGAAACCGTTGGCCTCGATGAAGAAATCTGCGAGGAATTTTTCGAAGATGCAGCTACGAGTCTCGGAGGCCGCAGCCTCGACGACATTCTCGAGACCAGCATTCACGCGCACTTGCGCGCGTTCGCTGCGCGCGACGCCGCGATGCAAGATGCCGGCCTTTACCGCTTCCGCCACGCGGGAGAAAAACATTCCACTTCGCCCGAGCTCGTGCGCCGCATGCACGCATATCTGAAATCGCCCACGCCGGAAAAATATGCGGCCTACTCCGAGATGGCGGACAGCCGCGAAGCCGTTTCCGTCCGCGATCAGCTCGAATTCGCGCCAGGTTCTGCGATTCCGGTGGAAGAAGTCGAGCCTGAAAGCGCGATTCTCGCTCGGTTCTGCGCGCAGGCGATGTCGCTCGGCGCCCTCAGCCCGGAAGCGCATCGCACTTTGGCGATCGCCATGAATCGCCTCGGTGCGCGCAGCAACACTGGCGAAGGCGGAGAAGATCCCAGCATCTATCGCTTCGAGCCGGAAGCGGCGAATCGGGTGAAGCAAGTCGCGTCTGCGCGTTTTGGCGTCACCGCAGAATATTTGGCGCGTGCCGACGAACTCGAAATCAAGATGGCGCAGGGCTCGAAGCCCGGTGAAGGCGGCCAGCTTCCCGCGATCAAAGTGAATTCCTATATTGCGCGCCTGCGCCATGCAGTTCCGGGCATGTCGCTGATTTCTCCGCCGCCGCACCATGATATTTACAGCATCGAAGATCTCGCTCAGCTGATTTACGACCTACGCTCGGTAAATCCCGTCGCTCGCATTGGCGTGAAACTGGTTTCCGGCGCGGGCGTGGGCATCATTGCCGCTGGCGTCGCGAAAGCTGGCGCGGATGTAATCACCATCGCCGGATTTGACGGCGGCACCGGCGCGTCGCCGCTCACTTCGATCAAGAATACCGGCTTGCCGTGGGAGATCGGCCTCCGCGCCGCGCATTCTGCGCTAGTGCGTTCAGGCTTCCGCGAAAGAGTGCGCCTTCGCGTGGATGGCGGTTTCAAATTTGGCCGCGACGTAGTGATCGCCGCTCTACTCGGCGCTGATGAATTTGGTTTTGGCACCGCGACGCTGCTGGCTATCGGTTGCGTGATGGCGCGCCAGTGCCACTTGAATACGTGCCCCGTCGGAATCGCCACGCAGGACGAAAAGCTGCGGGCGCGTTTCACCGGCAATCCGGAAATGGTAATGGCGTATTTCCGCGGCGTCGCCGGGGAAGTTCGCGAACGCATGGCGGCGTTGGGAATACGCTCGCTCCATGAAGTAGTCGGGGCTGTGGAGAGATTGCGCCCGCGCACCGAATCGGTCTCTCATTCAGTTGCCGGATTGTTACGGCCAGCTACCGACGCGGCGCAGCAATCCGCAAAAGATTTGCCCCTGGAGATCCATCTTCCCGAAACGGCGAAGGATATCCGCCGCAAATTACTTCGCGGCGTGGACGGCCTGAAACACTTCCCGTTCGTCCATCATTCACTCTCGATTTCAAATTCCGACCGCAGCGTCGGCGCGCACCTCAGCGGCCACATCCTGCGCAAAACGAATTTCGACGGCCTGGAAGGGAAGAGCATTCGCTGCGAATTTCGCGGCTCTGCCGGACAAAGCTTCGGCGCGTTTCTGGTCCCCGGTATTCGTTTCCGGCTGGTGGGCGACGCCAACGATTACGTCGGCAAAGGCCTCAGCGGCGGCACAATCGCCATCACCGCCGGCGCCGCAGCGTCAAAGCGCGGCGATGTGCTCGCGGGCAACACAGTTCTGTACGGCGCAACTAGCGGAAAACTTTTCATCGCCGGACGAGTGGGCGAACGCTTCGCGGTGCGCAATAGCGGCGCGCTAGCCATCATCGAAGGCGCCGGCCACCACGGATGCGAATACATGACCGCGGGCATTGCCGTAATTCTGGGCCCCGCAGGAATGAATCTTGGCTCGGGCATGACCGGAGGGCTAACTTACATTCTTCGCGACGCGCTGACCGGTGACAACTGCAATCACGAATTCGTGCGTTGCGCGGAAATCGGCGACGGCGACGGCGACCAGGAAGAGGGCTGGCTGCGCTTGCTGCTACAGGAACATTTCCGTCTCACTGGCAGCCAACGCGCGCGCCGCCTGCTGACATCCACTCACTCGCCGCCGCTGGTGCGTCTGGAGCCGGTGCACCTGCCGTGCGCGATCGCCGAGACTTGGGCGCCGTTCCTTACGCGGCCCGCAATTCGACAAGAGGATGCGGAAGTTTCCGAGGTGGTCGGCCCGCTGCCGCTACAGAGCGAAACGATGCGCCAGACCAGCGAATCGGCTTGCTGAGCCTTGCGGCGCGCGCGACAAATCGCTGTGACGCTCCCCGCGTCCGCCGCATCCGTCACGGAAGTATGCTGCTGTATCGATTCATAGCAGACGATGGCTGACGCAGAGGAGGCGAGCGCGATGCTCCCCAGTGAATTCCCGAGAGCGTTCCGGGTAGGCGTAGCCGGCCCGGTCGGCTCGGGCAAGACGGCGCTAGTTGACCGGCTCACCCGCCAGCTTTGGCCTCGCACCAATCTCGCCGTCGTGACCAACGATATTTACACCAAGGAAGACGCCGAATTTCTGGTGCGCCAGGGCGTCCTGCCCGCCGAACGCATCCGCGGCGTGGAAACCGGCGCGTGCCCGCATGCTGCGATTCGCGAAGATGCGTCCATGAATTTGCAAGCGATCGCGGAACTCGAAGACGCGCTGCCGGCACTCGCGCTGATTTTTGTCGAAAGTGGCGGAGACAATCTCGCCGCTGCGTTCAGCCCGGAACTGGTGGACATCTGGATTTATGTGATTGATGTTGCCGAAGGCGATAAGATTCCGCGCAAAGGCGGTCCCGGCATCATGCGTTCCGATCTGCTGGTGATCAACAAGATTGATCTGGCGCCGTATGTAGGTGCGTCGCTGGATGTGATGGAGCGCGATTCGCGGCGTATGCGCGGCGAGCGTCCGTTTATTTTTACGAATTTGCGCGATGGCGTGGGGCTGGACAGCGTAGTGAGCTGGCTGGAGGAAAAGTTGTATCAGCCGCCAAACGCGCGCCGTACGTTGATTGACGCGCACGCACCATACGCGGCTCATCGTCACGAGCACGGCCACGATCATAGTCGGAAACACAGTCACGACCACAATCACGCGCATGCTGATGGACCGGGCGAGGGCCACGACGAAGGCCACAGCCAGGCTCGCGGCGCGGCCGATGATTAATGACGCAGCCAGACGCCCGAGAATTCGCCGTCGGCCCGAGGAATCGTGAACATGGAACGCGATTCAGCGAACGAAGCGCTCGCCCAGGTAGACGCCTTAGCGGATTTGCGGCTTCTCCACCTCGCCGATAGCGCGCTGCCCATCGGCGCCCTCGCACATTCCTTAGGCCTCGAATCGCTCACTTCCTGCGAGTTGCTCACGATACGCGATCTGCCTGATTTTCTGCAGACGTATCTGGAAGAAGCCGGAACCGTGGACGCGGTTTTCTGCCGCGAAGCATTTCGTCTGCCTGCCGCCACCGCTTCCGAT
The DNA here is from genome assembly GCA_963779465.1 of uncultured Acidobacteriota bacterium. Classification (GTDB taxonomy): domain Bacteria; phylum Acidobacteriota; class Terriglobia; order Acidiferrales; family UBA7541; genus Palsa-295. Next base: position 382,133 of record CAVZYH010000001.1, read on the forward strand.
AATGATTTCGCGGCGCGTTGGCTCGCGCTCAATATTCAATTAAGCGCGCGCAAGCCGGCCCGCGAAAGCCGCGCAGGCAGCGCGTCTCTCGGCGCGAATTTTCTGCGAGTGGTGTTGGGCGTGGCTGAGGTTCCGCTCGCGCGCGAAGCTCTCAGTGCTTCAAAGCGTTCGGCGAGCCTGGTGCATTACAGCACGGCGTTCGGTCTCGCGTGCAACTCCCTCGGATTTGCGGAAGAACGCGTCGCGCTGGTTTATCTCCATCAATCGGTAGCAAACCTGGTGTCCTCCTGCCAGCGCTTGTTGCCGCTGGGTCAATCCGAGGCCGCGCGAATTTTGTGGAATTTGAAGCCGGCAATCATTGCTGCAGCCAATCGCAGCGCTGTCACGGCGCTAGAAGATGCCAGCTGCTTCATGCCGTTGCTCGATTGGGGCGCGATGGAGCACCCTGCGCTGAGCACTCGACTTTTTATCAGTTAATTCGTCAGGTATGGAAGGCGTCCTCAACTACTATGGCCTCCGTCGCACAAAACGCGCGTGAAGTCAGCCCGGAACTTTGCGAGCCGCCCAGGCTGCAAGCATCCCTCCTGCTGGATTTTGCGCGCGATGAAATTACCGGGCGCACCGTGCTCGCCGCCAGCCGCCAGGAACCTCCACTGAAAGTAGTCCGCGCGTTCAACGTGCAGGACGGCGCCGCGCTCGCGCATCTGCACAATGTTTCCGGCGGATTGCTCGGCGGCGATCAGCTCGCCCTTAAAGTAAATGTCGGCACACGCGCTGGCGTGCAATTGACCACCACTGGAGCCACACGCATATACCGGCCCAGGCACGAAGCGCCGCCAGCGACACAATCGAACGAATTCACGCTCTACGAAAACGCGCTGCTTGAATACGTTCCGGACGCGATCATCCCGTATGGCGGCGCGCGCTTCTCGCAGACCACCACAATTTACCTCGCACAAGGCGCAGGAATATTTTGGTGGGAAATTCTAGCGCCCGGACGCGAAGCAGGCGGCGAGTCATTTGCATACGATTCAGTAGAAATGAAAACGGATGTGGTCGCGCTCGGCCAATCAATCGCCAGCGAACGAGTGCGCATCGAACCGCGCAAACACTCGACGCAATCTTTCGGCCGACTTGGCCCCTATCGCACCTGGGCAACGTTTTGCATCGCGCGCGTGGGTCCGAGCGCCGCGGAATGGCTCGCGCTGGAGTACGAACTTCGTGAGCAGGCAATGCCGCTGACGAAGCACGGTGAGACTTTGTGGGCGGTCAGCGCGTTGCCCGCGCACGGCGTTATGGTGCGCTGTGTCGCTGTTCACGGACGCCACGTGCTGCCCGGGCTGCACAATCTGTGGCAAACAGCGAAGCAGCGCCTGTACGGCCGCGACGCAGTACCGCCCAGAAAAGTAAATTGAGCGTCGCGCGAGCGCGAGCAATGGGAAATACTGCAACTCGATTCAATTGGGAGCGATGCAGTGCACCTGACCCCGCGTGAACAGGAAAAATTGCTGATCGTCGTTGCGGCAGACGTTGCCCGCCGCAGGCAAGCTCGTGGCCTGAAGCTGAATTACGTGGAAGCAGTGGCGATTCTCTCCGCGGAAATCATGGAAGCAGCCCGCGACGGCAAAAGCGTCGCCGATATTATGAGCTTCGGCGCAACAATTCTAAAACGTGACGACGTAATGGAAGGCGTGGCGGAAATGATTCACGAAGTACAAGTGGAAGCCACGTTTCCCGATGGCACCAAGCTCGTCACCATTCACGATCCGATTCACTGAACGGTGTTGCTGCCGGGAGCACGCACATGAAACCGGGCGAATATTTTCTGAAAGAAGCCGCCGGGCCCATCGAAGCGAACGCCGGCCGCGAAACAACGCGCATAATCGTGCGCAACACGGGCGACCGGCCGGTCCAGGTAGGCAGCCATTTCCATTTTTTCGAAACCAACCGCGAGCTCGAATTCGATCGCGCGCGCGCCTACGGTCTGCGCCTGAATATTCCCGCGGGCACAGCCGTACGTTTCGAGCCGGGTGAAGAAAAAGAAATCGAACTGACGCCGTTCGCTGGCCGCCGCATAATACGAGGCTGCAACCGATTGGTGGACGGCCCACTCGATACGGCAGGCGCGCGCGATAACGCCCTGACTCGTGCGCAAAAAGCAGGATTTCGCACCAGCGGTATCATCCCCACACCGCCGGGGAAGCGCCCGTGAGCTTGAAAATCCCGCGCCGCACCTATGCGGAATTGTATGGACCGACAACAGGCGACCGTATCCGCCTGGCAGACACCGATCTAATAATCGAGATCGAAAAGGACTTTACGCACTACGGTGACGAGATCACCTTCGGCGGCGGCAAGGTAATTCGCGACGGGATGGGCCAAAGCGCCAGCGCCAGAAGAGAACGCGAGCACGGAGCGCTCGATCTGGTCATCACCAATGCGGTGATCCTCGATCACTGGGGTATCGTGAAAGCGGACGTCGGAATCAAGAACGGCCGCATCGTGAAGGTTGGCAAAGCCGGAAATCCGGACACCATGGAAGGCGTTGATCCCGACCTGGTCGTCGGCGCCTCCACCGAAGTGATCGCCGGAGAAAATCTGATCCTCACCGCCGGCGGCGTGGATAGCCACATCCACTTCATTTCGCCGCAGCAAATTTACGAAGCGCTCTCGAACGGCATTACCACTATGATCGGCGGCGGCACCGGCCCGGCCACCGGCACAGCCGCCACCACCTGCACCCCGGGCGCGTGGAATCTGGCGCGCATGTTGCAAGCCGCCGAAGCTTGGCCCATGAATTTCGGTTTTCTAGGGAAGGGAAATAGCGCCACAGCTGGGCCGCTCGTCGAACAAATCGAAGCCGGAGCCTGCGGCCTAAAGCTGCACGAAGATTGGGGCACCACACCCGCGGCGATTGACGCGTGCCTGAAAGCCGCCGACGAATTCGACGTGCAGGCCGCCATCCACACCGACACAATCAACGAAGCAGGTTTTCTGGAAGCGACGATAGCAGCCATCGCCGGACGCGCCATCCATACCTATCACACCGAAGGAGCCGGAGGCGGACACGCGCCAGATATTATCCGCATCGCCTCGTTCCCGAACGTTCTGCCGTCATCCACCAATCCCACCCGCCCGTACACCGTAAATACCATCGCCGAACATCTCGACATGCTGATGGTCTGCCATCACCTGAATCCCCAGGTTCCAGAGGACGTGGCGTTCGCCGAAAGCCGTATAAGGCCCGAAACGATTGCAGCCGAAGATGTTCTGCACGATCTCGGCGTGATCAGCATGATCTCCAGCGATTCGCAGGCGATGGGCCGCGTCGGCGAAGTCGTGACGCGCACCTGGCAGACCGCGCACAAAATGAAAGTTCAACGCGGCGCGCTCGCGGCAAGCCATTACGGCACTCTGGCCAGCGATTCCAATGGCAGCGACAATTCTCGCGCCAAGCGCTACGTAGCGAAATACACCATCAATCCCGCCATCACCCACGGCATGGCGACGGAAATTGGTTCGATCGAGCCAGGTAAATTAGCGGACTTGGTGCTGTGGAAACCGGAGTTCTTTGGCGCAAAACCCGAAATGATCGTAAAAGGGGGTTTCATCGCCTGGAGCGCAATGGGCGACCCGAACGCCTCGATACCCACACCGCAACCGGTGCTCTATCGCCCCATGTTCGGCAGCTTCGGCGCGGCAATCGCTCCCACCAGCATCACGTTCTTGTCCGAAACAGCGCTAAACGCCGGCCTGCCGCAAAGGCTCGGCCTGAAAAAGCTGATCGCCCCCGTGCGCAACTGCCGGCGCATCGGAAAGAAGGACATGATCCACAACAACGCGACTCCGAACATCGAAGTAGACCCCGAAACCTACGAAGTCCGGGTGGACGGCACCCTAATTACCTGCGAACCCGCGCGCGTCCTGCCTCTCGCACAGCGCTATTTCCTTTTCTGATTCTGGTCCAGCCGCCAGCCGTAGCGCCGGCCCAGAAACCTCTGCACTGAGCCCGCATTTCCCGTCGTCTCGCGCTCCGTCAGACCCATTTTCCCTGCCGGAAATTGGCCCCCCCGATACTGTATTGACTCGCCAGCGTTAACCTTTTAGCACACGGCTCGGATATTGAGGTTGAGCGCACCCCCCATGCCATTTAGGTTAACACTAGGCGTTGTACCGTTAACTGGAATGCAACTACAAATCTAGGATTTAGGCGGTTTTATGGCGGTCTTGGGAGATTTGGCGGCGCAGCGTGTGCGCCGAAGTTCAAATGTCGTCTCGCGGGTCGTGGCAGACGAGGCGATCGTGGTTCCCATCCGCCGCGGTGCGGGTGATCTCGATTCCATCTACACGTTCAACGAATCCGGTACGAAGCTGTGGTCCCTGATCGAAAAAGGCCTGGACGCCCCAGCGCTGGCTTCCTATCTCCAATCAGAATACGGGCTTACCCGAGCCGAAGCTCTTACAGACGCGGAAGCATTTGTAAACGACCTGACTCAGGAGGGTTTGGTCGAGCCTGCCTAACCAGCAGGCATTACCCCGGCTAGGCGGCCGGGCACTTGGGAATGATCGAGACAACCTACTCCGCATTCAGCATGGGCGTGCACGAGCGCACGTCTGGCAAGCGCGTTCCGATGGAAGTATCCATCGAAGTTACGCGGCGTTGTCCATTGGAATGTCTGCACTGCTATAACAATCTTCCCATGGCGGATCGCGACGCCCGCAATCGCGAGCTTTCCCTCGAAGAATATCGCCGCCTGCTCGATCAAATTGCCAACGCCGGCTGCTTCTGGGTTCTTTTCACCGGAGGCGAGATTTTCGCGCGCGCCGATTTTCTGGACATCTATTCTTACGCCAAATCCAAGGGCTTCCTGATCACCCTGTTCACCAACGGGACGATGATCACCGAGCGCATCGCTGATTTCCTGGCTGAATACCGGCCGTTTGCGATCGAAATCACCCTTTACGGTGCGACCCGCAAAACCTACGATCAGCTGACGCAAATCCCCGGTTCCTACGAGCGCTGCATGCGCGGAATTCGCCTGTTGAACGAACGCAAGCTGCCGCTGAAGCTAAAAACTGTTCCCACCACGATTAATCGCCATGAAGTGTATGAAATGCAGCGGATGGCCCAAGAGGATTTCGGAGTGGATTTCAAGTTCGATCCGCTGGTGAATCCGCGTATTGATTGCTCGCAAAGCCCGGTGGCGGTGCGGCTCACTCCGGAAGATGCTGTGGCGTTGGATCTGCACGACGCCCGCAGGCGCGCGGAAGCTCTAAAGCTGATTGAGCGCGACATGGCGCTACCCGCCGCTGCTTTCGCGTCCGAAAATATTTATCAGTGCGGCGGTGGCATTAACTCCTGCGCCATTGATCCCTACGGCCAAATGAGCATCTGCGTGCTCTCGCATCAGGAAAGCTATGACTGGCGCTCCGGCAGCTTCAGCGCCGGCTGGGAAAATTTCCTGGGCAGCGTCCGCGGCAGGAAAAAGACGCGCGAGAGTAAGTGCGACGCCTGCCGGATCAAGACTCTCTGCGGCATGTGCGCTGCCAATGGCGAACTCGAAAACGGCGATGCCGAATCTCCCGTGGATTTCCTGTGCGAAGTCGCGCATTTGCGCGCGATGGCGCTCGGCGCCGAAATTCCCGCGCACGGTAATTGTGAATGTTGCGCCGGCGGGATCACGCACGACAAGTTATTGCAATCGGCCGAGCGCATTCGTAAGGGAGAAGTGGACGTCGGTTCCTGGACGCCCCTGCCTCCCGCTGCGACTCTGCCGATCTTGCAGCAGAGCTCCGGCTGCGGCAGCGGCTGTGGTTCTTGTGGGGCCCACGCATGAGCAGTGAATCACCAATGTCCGATAGCATTCAGAATCAAAATTCGCCGCGCGGCACGAAGCCCTACGAGGCTCCGAAGATCATGCGCGTCAGTCTGCGGCCCGACGAAGCCGTCCTCGGTCATTGCAAGGTGCCATCTTCTGCGGGCCCCGCCGGTGGCGGGTGCAGCATTGCTCTCGGCGGTTGCATGACCCCCGGATCCTGACGTGAGAACTATGAATTCACTAGCGCCATCGCAATCACTGTGCTCGAACGTAGCCTCGCGCCGAATCGCGGCGCGCATCGGCGGCATTTCGCTGGGCGCGACGTCGGTTGCGGACGGTCCGACGCTGCTTGCCGACAACGAGCTGAGAGATTTTCTCGTCGCGGACAAAGTGTGCGACCTGGAATTCGACGTGGCGTTCGGTGGCCGCTTCGATTCTTGCCCGGGTGAATTGGTGTTCGATTCCCGCGCATTGTGGAAATTATTTCGCAACGCGGATGGCTTCTGCTTTCGCTTAACCACTAATTTCATCGGCACGCTGCCATACAAACAAGCGCTCGTAGCGCCAGACTTCAAATCCGGCCGCATCGAAATATCACGCGAATATTTCGACGCCGGCCAGCCAGTGAACCCGCTGGAATATCCGCTCGACGAACTTCTCTGGATTCATCGCCTTTCCAGGGGTGAAGGCGTGGAAGTCCACGGCTGCGGCGTGATCGCTCCCGATGGCCGAGGGCTGCTGCTAACCGGACACTCTGGTGCTGGCAAGAGTACTTCGTCGCGCTTGTGGTCGCAGCACGATGGCGCACGCGTGCTGAGCGACGACCGCATCATCCTGCGCCGCGAACGCGGCCGCATATGGATGTACGGAACTCCCTGGCACGGAGACGCGGGAATCGCCGAAGCCGATCGCGCGCCGCTGGATGGAATTTATGTGTTGGGGCACGGCGACCGGAACGAAATTAGGCCGCTCAGCCGGACCACGGCTGCGGCGGAACTTTTCGCGCGCAGTTTCGTGCCGCATCACTCGACCGACGCCATCACGTTCATTCTGGAATTTTTCAGCAAGGTTACCGATAGCGTCCCTTGCTCCGAATTTTCATTTGTGCCGGATTTCACCGCTGTGGAGGCCTTGCTCCGTGAAGACGTCGGCAAAATTATTGCGGCGTGACACACCGCGGTTCGCGATGCTGTGCGAGGCCGTGCTGCAGCGCGGTCTGCAGGTGCGTTTCGTCGCGCACGGCCAGAGCATGCAGCCGAACGTCCTGAATGGCGACGCGATCGTCGCCGAACCTGTGGACGCCAGCGAACTGCGTCGCGGAGATATCGCGCTCACGCTCGGCGCTCATGGCGTTCTGCTCCATCGCGTGATCGGTGTCGATCCCAAAACGAACAAAATCGTTACCCGCGGCGACGCCGGCCAGCAAAACGATACTCCCGCTGAATTAGTGCTGGGCAGGGCAGTCTGCCTCGAACGAGGCGGCAAAGTAATCTCGCTGCGAAGGCCCGGCACAAAGTTAATGCACGCGATCCGCAGACAATATTGCCGCGTCATCCAGGCTGGCACGCGCCGTTCTCCGCGTCTGCGTTCCATGCTCGCTCCGCTTCTATGCGCGCTCTTCGCACTGTGCTTGTACGCGTCGCCCGCAGCCGCGCAATTTACGATTTCCAATGCCGTTGCACCTGCAAACATCGCGCCGGGCGGCACAGTCGTGTACACGCAGGTGCTCACCTATAACGGCGCCGCAAACTTCACGCCTTCGGCCGCCAATCCGGTAACGACGACCCAGACCGTCCCCGCGGGCTTGACTTATGTTAGTGCCGGTTTTGCGGGCAGAGCCAGCACTCATTGGGCGTGCGCATTGGCCGCCGGCACGCTTACATGCACGGACACGAGCAACGCCACGGCCTATCGCACCAACGATCAGACGACTTTCACAATTACCATGACCGTCCTCCCCACCGCGGGGAATGGCACGGTCACCGACTCCGTCACCTCCACTCCCGGCGGTTCGAACGCAAACGCTCCCATTACCATTTCGACTCCGAACCTCTCCGTCTCCGGGTCCGCGACTCCTAATCCGGTAGCGACGGGCGGGCAAATCACTTACACCGAGACAGTCACGAACAACAGCACCACGACGGCGGCGAACGGCGCGACGCTTACACAATCCACGCCTGCCAATACGACTTTCGTCTCCGCCACTCCGCCCGGCGGATGGACGTGCGGCACCACTCCCGCGGCAGGTGGCACTGGAGCAATCGTCTGCACCGCCAACGCAGCCATGGCCGCGTCAACATCCGTAAACTTCACGATCATCGTAGCTGTGAATTCCGGCGCAGTCGGTGGAACCACGATCACCAACACCCCAGTGACCGTCAGCGAAACCGGCACGAACCTGGGAACCCCAAACAACATCTCGATCACTGCCACAGTGCAAGGCGCGGATCTTTCCATGACCCAAGTCGCCTCGGCCCCCGCTGTCGCGCCCGGTTCGACGATCACCTACACCGAAACTGTCACCAACAACGGCCCGAACGCAGCCACCGGCGCAGTGCTTTATCAGCAGACGCCGCCCAACACCACATTCTCTTCGATTACGCCGCCGACAGGATGGACGTGCGGTACGACTCCGGCAACTGGCGGCATCGGAACGGTCCTGTGCTCAGCCACCGGTACGCTGGCCGCGAACACGACCAGCGGATCGTTCACTTACGTCGTCACAATTGCCGCGGCCGCTGCCGCCGGCACCACGATCGTTAATTCCGCTGACGTGACTTCGACAACTACCGACCCGGTCTCATCGAACAACACCACCTCCACCTCCGTTTTGGTGGAAATCACCGGAAATTCGGACCTGGCGATTTCCATGACCGCCGCGCCCACGCCGGTGTTTGTTTCTTCCGCGCTCTCATACACAATTCAGGTAACGAACCTCGGCCTCGCGTCCGCCGCAGGAGTAACTGTCGTTGATACCGTGCCGGCCGCTCTCGTTGGCCCAACGGCGATCACGTCTCAAGGAACTTGCGGCGCAGTCACTGCTGGCACCATTACCTGCACTCTCGGCACGGTTGCGTACCCACTGGCTACGCCCATCACCATTACAGTCAGCGGAACGGCTCCCGCGACAGGAAGCCCGCTCACGAACAAAGCAGTCGTCAACACCACCAGCACAGATCCCGTCTCGACGAATAACACGGTCACGGTCATCACCGTGGTGCAGCCGCTCGTGTGCGCCATGCCCGGCAAAGACGGCGCGGGCGGAACGCTCGGCGGAATCGTCAACACCTACTATCCACCGGCCGCGGGAACCGTAGCAGCAGGCGCGACCTCAATCACTCTAGGCGGCGCCGCAGGTGCTCCCGCCGCGCAGACTCCGATTGCTGTCGGCGACCTGCTGCTCGTAATCCAAACGCAGGGTGCGCAAATTAATTCGACGAACACTAGTTCGTACGGCGACGGCGTCCCCGGCGATCCCGCATCCGGCTCAACCAGCCTTGGTAACTCGGGGCAATTTGAATTTGTCACCGCCACCGCTGCTGTCGCTGTCGGCGGCGGCACACTCACATTTACCGGCACCGGTTCCGGGGCTGGCCTGCTGAACTCTTACACCAGCGCTGCGGCCACCGCTACGCAAGGAATTCAAACCTATCAAGTGATTCGCGTCCCGCAGTACACCACTGCAACTTTCAGCAGCACTCTCGCTGCGCTGCCATGGAATGGAGCAGTCGGCGGCGTGCTCGCAGTGGACGTCGCGTCGCAGCTTACTCTTGGCGGCACCGTCAGCCTCGATGGCACAGGCTTCCGCGGCGGCGGCGGACGCATCCTTGGCGGCGCGGCTGGCACTCTCGCGACCGATGTCATTACGCTTTCCTCACAAGCCACTAACGGAGGAAAGGGTGAGGGCATTGCGGGCACGCCCCACTACATTGCGCCTGCGCTCAGCTCCATCACCCCTGCTACAACTGCGGTGAGCACCGGCCAGGCGGTTCTTGAAGGCTTGCCCAACGGCAGCTATGCGCGCGGCGCACCGGGTAACGCGGGCGGCGGCTCAACGGACGCAAATCCAACCGCCAACAATCAGAACAGCGGCGGCGGCGCTGGTGGAAATGGAGGCACGGGCGGCACGGGCGGCTTTGGTTGGAATAGCGCCGGAATCGTGGGCGGTTTCGGAGGCGTGGCATTCCCAGCTACCACAAGCGCTCTCGTGATGGGCGGCGGCGGCGGCGCCGGAACTTCGAACGACGGAGCCTACTGGAATCCCATCACGAATGCCGGCGGCGCGGATTGCGGCGCGAATTGCACCGGAATCTATAGCAGCGGCACTCCCGGCGGCGGGATTGTAATCATTCATACCGGCTCAGTCGCCGGCAGCGGAACGATCTCAGCGAATGGTTTGACGGCACTCCAAGTCGAGAATGACGGCGGCGGCGGCGCCGGCGCGGGCGGCTCGATTTTATTCTTTGCCAATAGCGGCTCTCTATCAGGATTGACGGCCAGCGCTGCGGGCGGAAATGGAGGCGTCACCTGGCCAGCGGATCCTCCAGGAACTCCATTCCCCGGAAATCGTCATGGCCCCGGAGGCGGCGGAGGCGGCGGCGTAATCCTTGAATCCGCCACGCCGGGACCCACGAACGTCAGCGGCGGCATTCCCGGCTGGTCCACGCTTGCCAACGATCCCTATGGCGCCACGATCGGACAAAACGGAGTCGTCAGCTCGGGATTGTCCATTACCGAAACGCCCGGCACGCAGTCAGGCGCCTATTGCGCCGGCGCGGATCTCGCGGTCACGAATGCCGGTACGCCTCCTGTCGTCGTCGCCGGAAACAACATTACCTACACGCAGGTGGTCACGAACAACGGACCGCAAGACGCCGTCAACGCCACCTTCGTCGAAGCCGTTCCCGGCAACACCATATTTCAATCGCTGGTGATAGCTCCGGGCTGGTCGTGCACCGCGCCGGCTGTCGGCAGCGCCGGAAATATCAGCTGCACGAACCCCGACGTCGCGAACGCCGCTGTTGGCAGCTTCACGTTGGTTGTCCAAGTGATTCCCGGGACCGTGAACGGCACGCAGATCCTGGACACCGTCTCAGTTTCGTCCGGCACTAACGATCCCAATCTCGCGAATAACACCGCCAGCGTCCTCACCATCGTAGGCGCGGCGAATAGCGCTGATCTCGTCGTCACCAAAACTGCGGCACCGAGTCCCGTACAGGCCGGCAACCAACTCACTTACACCATTGTGGTGCACAACAATGGCCCGGCTGCGGCCACCGCCGTCACTTTCACAGACGCGATTCCGGCGCACACCACTTTCGTCTCTTTGGCGCAGGCCGGTACCACGTGGGTGTGCCCTGCTCCTGGCGCGTCCGTCAGTTGCACCATCGCGTCGTTCCCCTCGGGAAGCACCACAACTTTCACGCTAATCGTCACGGTCGTCGCAGGCACCACATCTGGAACGGTAATCACCAACACCGCCGGCACCACCACCAGTACGCCCGATCCGAATCCTTCGAGCAACAGCTCCACCGTTAACGTCACCGTAGCTTCCGCGGGCCAATATGATTTGAGCGTCACCAGCTCAGCGTCGCCGAATCCCGTCACGCCCGGAAACAACATCACCTTCCTGTTGAATTTCGCGAACAACGGCCCGAACTCCGTCAGCAACGTGGTCTTCAGCGACACCGTTCCGGCCAACACCACTTTCGTTTCGCTCGTGCTTCCTGCCGGCGCCACTTGCACCACGCTTGCGGCCGTCGGCGGAACCGGCGCAATCAGTTGCTGCCCGGGCGCCGCCGGAGTTTGCTCGGGTGCGGCGATTCCGTCCGGCACTAACGCGCAACTTCCGCTGATCGTGAAGGTGAATGCCGGCACCGCGTCCGGAACTGTGATCACGAACACCGCGAACATCGCTCCGACTGCAAATGACGTGAACGTCGCGAATAACACGTCCACCGCGACGACCATCGTAGCTTCGCCGACGCAAGCGGATGTCGCCATCGTAAAAACCGCTGCGCCGCAGCCCGTGGATCAAGGCGCGACTCTCACTTACACATTGCAAGTCACCAACAATGGCCCAGCCGTCGCGCAGAATGTGAACGTTTCCGATCCGCTGCCCAGCCAGGTTTCGTTCGTTTCCGTCTCCACCACGCAAGGCACCTGCTCCCAGAGTGCCGGCACGGTCAGCTGCAGCTTGGGCTCAGTCAGCGTGGGCGCCTTGGTGACCATCACCATCAGTACCACTGCGGTAACGTTCAGTTCTTCGTCGCTGGTGGTCAACACCGCCAGCGTAGGCTCTTCGACCAGCGATCCAAACTCGACGAACAATATGTCTTCCGTGATTTCGACGATTCAGGCGCCCACAGCCGTGCAGCTATCATCCTTCCGCGCGCAGACTCGCGCCGGGGGTGGTGTGCTGCTGGAATGGCGCACGCGCGAAGAAGTCCGCAATCTCGGTTTCCACGTCTATCGCGAAGACGCGCAAGGCCGTCATCAGCTCGATCCTTCGCTAATCGCCGGTGGCGCGCTCTTGTTGCGCGGGGGCCAGCCGCAACATCCCGCACGCACTTATCAATGGTTCGATCCGCAAGGCGGCCCAGGCTCTTCCTACGTGCTCGAAGATGTGGACATAAGCGGGGTGCACAACACCCACGGCCCAGTCAGTCCCGAATCCACCGTTTCTGAAACAACGCCGATGTCGCAGGCGACGTTGCTCAATCAGCTGTCGCGGTTCACACCGTCCTCCATGGCCTTTCCGTCGCGTCCTGGAGCACCCGTGCCGCCGCTGCCACCAGTTAATCCGTCGGCTCCGTCGTCCGCTGCGGAAGTTTCCAGCGCGTATCTCGATGCGCTGCCTGCGGCGAAAATTTCCGTCACCTCCGAAGGCTGGTACGTGGTCACCCGTGCGCAACTGCTCGCCGCCGGCTTCGACCCTGGCTCCGACGCGCGCACACTGCAACTCTTCGCCGAAGGAATCGAGCAACCCATCGCCATCCTGGGCCAGCAAGGCTCGTTCCTCGGGAATAACGGCGCCATCGCCTTCTACGGCACCGCCATTGACACGCCCTTCTCCGGCACCCGCGTCTATTGGCTGGTGCGCGGCTCACAGCCCGGCAAGCGCATCTCTGTTTCCACGTCGCCCAGTTCCGGCCCATCCAGCGTGCAGAGTTTCCTCTCCTCCGTCACTCTGGAACAACGCACCACCTATTTCGCCGCGCTGCTGAACGGTCCCAACGCTGATAACTTCTTCGGCGCGTTGGTGAACACCGAGCCGGTGGATCAGGATCTCGCAATTCAGAATTACGATCCGGCTTCCAGCCTCACCGCGCAGGTAACCATTACCCTGCAGGGAGCCATCGTCGGCCAGCCGCACAGCGTAAGCGCTACTCTGAACGGTTCGTCCCTGGGAACGCTGAATTTTGACGGCCAGGCGAATTTCACGAGCACTTTCCCGATCGAGCAGGGCCTGTTGCACGATGGCAGCAACACCGTCACCCTCACTGGGCTCAACGGTGAGAACGACACCAGCCTGGTGCAGTCCATCGTGCTGAATTTCCCGCACACCTACACCGCGGATTCCGATTGGCTCCGCGCCTCAGCTCCCGCGGGCGCGCACCTCAAAATCAGCGGATTCTCCAATTCGCAGATTCAGGCCTACGACATTTCCGACCCGCTCAACATCATTCAGCTCGCCGGCCACATTGCTGTTGACAGCACCGGATCGAGCATCTCCATCACTATTCCCGGCGCGTCGTCTAGCGCCACGCCGCACATCTTCATCGCTTTTGCGGCGGACCAGATATCTGCGCCAGCGGCGATCACTTACCATCCACAAAGTTCGCTCGAGCAACAGCGCGCGGGCGCCGACATCGTCATGATCACTTATCCTGACTTTGCGTCCACGCTCGCTCCGCTGGTCAGCCTGCGCAAATCGCAGCAGCGCGAAGTCGCCGTCGTCACCACGGATCAGCTTTTCGACGCCTTCAATTACGGGGAACGCAGCCCCTTCGCACTGCAAAGCTATCTGCAATTGGCATCCACTCAGTGGCGCGAGAAGCCCCAGGCCGTTTTGCTGGTCGGCGATGCCTCGTTCGATCCGCGTAATTATCTCGGCCTCGGCGATTTCGACTTGGTTCCGACGCGCATCATCGAAACGGCCGCATTCAAAACCGCCTCCGACGATTGGTTCAGCGATTTTAAGAGCACCGGCTTCGCCACCATTCCCACCGGACGCATTCCCGCGCGCACCGCTGCAGACGCGGCCCTGGTAGTTTCTAAAATTGTGAATTACGAACGCGGCGGGTCGCAAGGCGCATGGACCCAGCAGGCCCTGGTGATCGCGGACCAGAACGTCGGCGTGGATTTCTCCAGCGAAGCGGAAACGGCCGCCACGCTGTTGCCACTGTCGCTGATCACTACCAAAATTTTGGCGGACGGCGAATCAACTGCCGTCGTGTCCCAGCAGATTATTGACGCGGTCAATAATGGCACGCTGCTCGTCAACTACACCGGCCACGGTTCGGAGCAACAGTGGTCCTTCTCCGACTTGCTGGACAACAATTCCGTCGCCGCCTTCAGCAATGGCGGACGCCTGCCCGTCTTCCTGCTGATGGATTGCCTGAACGGTTTCTTCCACGACGTGTACGCCGAGAGCCTCTCCAGCGCGCTGCTGTTCGCCCCCAATGGTGGCGCCGTAGCCGTCTGGGCCTCTTCCGGTTTCACCACCGCGCCGCCGCAAGCCGCGATGGACCAGGCCCTGCTGCGCGCCCTGGCCGCCAATCCGTCGCAGTCTCTGGGCCTTTCCATCCTCACGTCCAAGCTAAACATCACCGACCCGGACGTGCGCCGCACCTGGATCCTTTTCGGTGACCCTGCGATGCGGGTAGCGTTCCCAACCGCGTCATCCTCTCCGATTACGGTGAAGCCCCGCGTTGTTCCCATAACGCCGCAGCTGCAACCGCAACGTCCGCGCTAACGCCGCGAGCAGGGCAGGGAATTAAACGCAACTCCGGGATACAATCCTAGCGGGGAAAAAATTGCCAAACCTCGGCAAACTCTTCGAACGAATTGCTATCGGCACGCTAGCCGCGTTTGCGATCGCATATGCGGCCGACTACGCAACCTTCCAGCACAAAATGAGCCAGAACAGCGGCGCCGCCGCCCTCGGTTCAGTCACGTCTTATTACGGCACGGCACTAAAAGACGGCAAAATGGAAATCTTCACCGACCAGCCTCTCACCGAAACCTGCGCCCACTCCTTGTTCCCACATTCCGGCTACCGCCCCTGCTGGTACGCTAAGGGCAACAACGTGAAACCAATCGGCTGATCGGCGCGAGCAGCCAAGTGCTTTTCGCGCAGGCGAAGAATTCCGCGAATCCTCAACGTTACCGCTTCCGCGCCTTCCGGCCGCGCCCTTCTGCATTCGCCGCCGTCTGCAGCAACTGCAACAACGCCTGCGCATCGCGCGTAAGCGCCCGGTGCCGCGGATAAATCACATCCAGATTCCGCTGCAGCGGCTCCTCATTCAAAATTTCAATCGCCACCAATTTGCCTTTGCGCAATTCATGCGTCACCGCGATCAAAGGCAGAAAACTCAACCCCAATTTCCGCTCCACCATCCGTTTCGCCGCCTCAATCGTCTCTACTTCCAGCACGGTATTCGGCAGCTGCCCCGCCCGGCGAAATAATCCCTGGCTCAAAGTCCAATCGCTCGATCCACGATCGAAAAAAATCAGCGGCATCGCTTCCACATCCTCCAGCCGCACTCGCCGTTTTCGCGCCGCCGCATGATTCGGATGCCCCACCAAAATCAATGGATCGTCGCGCAGAGTCATCGTCTCCACTTCCGGATGGTTCAACGAACGCGCGACGCCAATCTCGGCTTCGCCGTCCAAGACCATCTTTAGCACCTGCGCCGACGTGCCAGAACGCAGATTCACCAGCACCCTGGGATTCGCCGCTTGATAATCCTTCATCACGTCCGGCAAAAAATACGTGCACACCGAAAGCGCCGCCGCAACGCTCAAAGTGCCGCGGGCGGAAGGCTGTAATTCATGTACGGCCTGCCGCGCCCGCGTCACATCACGCAAAAGTTGTTCAGCATGGGGCCGCAGCGCCTTACCCGCAGGCGATATCGAGAGGCTCCCACGGACCCGCGCGAAGAGCTTCACGCCCAAGCCATCCTCCAGCGCCCGCACACGCGCGCTTACAGCCGGCTGGCTGATATTCAGCGCCGCAGCTGCGCGGTGAAATCCGCCGTACGTCAGAACGGCCAGAAACGTTTCGATCTGATCAATTTCCATTGAGTCTCGCTACGCCGCACCACAGCAGGGAATCGCCATTCAGTGCTGGTACCATGAAAAGTGGTACCGCCGTTGGAAACTACCCGATAATCATATTCTATCAGTGCGATAAGGACAATCAGTTTGACTGATTGCCTATCTTGCCTCACACTCCATCGCAGTCGCCAGTATTTCACGGAACACGAGCGATTTGTCCCCCCGCTCCTCTCCACCCTGGCTGCTCCGGCCCCCCAAGTCCCAGCGCTTTTATTTCGAGGGAAAGTCAGCCCCACACAGCTTTCTTCATCGAAGAGGACGCAACCCATGACCACGAACGGCAACCACCGGAACCTGGAGCACCACTGGAAGACCGACCTGCGCTGGGAAGGCATCACGCGGCCCTATTCCCAGAAGGATGTCGAACAACTGCGCGGCTCCGTGCACATCGAGCACACCCTCGCGCGCATGGGCGCCGAGCGCCTGTGGAATTTGTTGCAGGATGATCTCTACGTCAACGCCCTCGGCGCACTCACCGGCAATCAGGCCGTGCAGCAAGTCGCCGCCGGCCTTCAGGCGATCTACCTGAGCGGCTGGCAAGTCGCCGCCGACGCTAACGACGCCGGACAAATGTATCCGGATCAAAGCCTCTATCCCGCCGACAGCGTCCCCAACGTCGTCCGCAAAATAAATCAAGCCCTCGCGCGCGCCGATCAAATCCATCACGCCGAAGGCAAATACGGCGTTCACTGGTTCGCCCCCATCGTCGCCGATGCTGAAGCTGGATTTGGCGGCAACCTGAACGCCTTCGAGCTGATGAAAGCCATGATCGAAGCTGGCGCCGCCTGCGTCCACTTCGAAGATCAATTATCTTCGGCCAAGAAGTGCGGCCACCTCGGCGGAAAAGTTCTCGTTCCGACGGTCGAAGCTACTCAGAAACTCGTCGCCGCCCGCCTGGCCGCCGATGTGATGGGCGTCCCCACTCTGATCATGGCCCGCACCGATGCCGACAGCGCGCATCTGCTCACCAGCGATATTGACCCGCGCGACCGCGAATTCCTCACCGGCGAACGCACACCCGAAGGTTTCTTCAAAATTCGCGGCGGCCTGCGCTCCGCAATCGCCCGCGGCTTGGCCTACGCGCCCTATGCCGATCTGATCTGGTGCGAAACTTCGAAACCGCATCTCGGCGAAGCGCGCCAGTTCGCCGAAGCGATTCACGCGAAGTATCCGAATAAAATGCTGGCCTACAATTGCTCGCCTTCCTTCAACTGGCGAAAAAATCTCGACGACCACACCATCGCGAAATTCCAGAGCGAACTAGGCGCGATGGGTTACAAATTCCAGTTCATCACTCTCGCGGGATTCCACGCCCTGAATCTTTCCATGTTCGAACTCGCGCGCAATTACAAACAAGATGGCATGACGGCTTATTGCCGCCTGCAGGAAAAGGAATTCTCGAGCGAGCTGGCGTTCGGTTACGAGGCCGTAAAGCACCAGCGCTTCGTAGGCACCGGCTATTTCGACGCCGTGCAACAGGCAATCACCAGCGGCACCGCTTCCACCACCGCGCTCGCTGATTCCACCGAAGCCGCCCAATTCGAGATGTCGAAACCGCTGCGTCTCGCCACGCAGCAGAAAAAAGAAATGCGCCAAGCAGCCTCAGCGGACTAACCTCCGCTCGCACAACAAGATGGGCAGACAAAAACAAGAAGGGGGCGAGCTCATCGAGAGCCCGCCCCTTCGGTTTTTCGGCCAGCTGCGGCCCACGGCAGGCAGTTCGCCCTCTCGTCGTTCCCACATCAGCCGCGTCGCGCCACAATAATCTTCGCCGTAGTGATCGCCTGTCCCACGTGCCGCTGGGTGTGATCCGCCACGTGAACCAGCAACCCGCCGACGGTCGTCGGCAGCAGCTTCAGGCCCACAGCCCTCGGTTCCTCCAAACGATTGGCATCGAATTGCCGGACGCGCGCAGCGTCGCGCGCCAGCGCCGCTTCCAGTTCAGCAAAAAGCTCAGCGCGTGAAGCGCCAGCGTCTAGCTCGGTCTTCAGCAACGCCATCTGCGAGTCGTCAAGCTGCTTTCCTTCCGCATAACTCAGCAGCCGGTCAACGCTGCGCGCAATATGCCGCACATGAAACGCCACCGGTGCAATTCCATCCGGCCGCGCATTCAATTCCGCGTCGCTCAATTGCCCGCACCAGCGCGTCAAATCTTCGCGCGCAAGCTCCAGCGCGTGCAACACAGCGCGAGGCACCGCCGCAACATCTGTCAAAGTCCCGCGCAACCAAGGCTCGGGCGATCTAGCGTCACTCATTTGCGCGCGCCTCCTAGACCTAACCTACCTGAAAACCGCGCAAGCCTTCACAATAATCACCATTTACGCGCCCGTAACAGTCCGCTAATAGTATGCTGAGGCCTGTGGACGCTACTGAATAAGCGCTCCACAAGAACCCGAGGAGAAGATATCGGATGGAAAAACGGAATTTTCTTTTTGTGTCGCTCACCGGCCTCATCAGTGATATCGCCTGGCAAGTCTCCAAAGAAGGCCACGAAGTCCGCTATTACATCCAGGACAAAAAGGAGCGCGATATCGCCGACGGCTTCGTCGCAAAATCAAAGGACTGGGAAAGAGACGCCGACTGGGCCGACATCCTCATCTTCGACGACACCCTGGGCCAGGGCGAAAAAGCCAAAAATCTGCGCGCTGCCGGAAAAAAAGTGATCGGCGGCACGCCTTACACCGATCGCTTGGAAGACGACCGCTCCTTCGGCCAGGAAGAACTAAAGAACGCCGGCGTCAACATCATTCCCTACGGAGAATTTTCCTCGTTCGACGACGCCATCGAGCACGTTGAGCAAAATCCCGGCCGCTACGTCATTAAACCCAGCGGCGAAGCGCAGAACGTCAAGCGCCGCCTCTTCGTGGGCGAAGAAGACGACGGCAAAGACGTAATCCACGTGCTTGAGGCCTACAAAAAGGCGCTCTCCGACGAAATCAAAGTTTTCCAACTCCAGCGCCGCGTTACCGGCGTCGAAGTCGCCGTCGGCGCATTCTTCAACGGCAAAAGTTTCGTCTATCCCATTAACATCAATTTCGAGCACAAAAAACTTTTCCCCGGCGAAAATGGCCCGCCCACCGGCGAAATGGGCACCACCATGTTCTGGAGCGAAGCCAATCATTTGTTCGACCAGACTCTGCTGAAGATGGAAACCAAGCTCGCCGAAGAAGGCTACATCGGCTACATAGATCTAAATTGCATCGTCAACCACCACGGCATCTACCCCCTGGAGTTCACTTCGCGCTTCGGCTATCCCACCATCAGCATCCAGCAAGCCGGAATGATCACCCCCATCGGCCAATTTTTCTGGGACCTGGCCAACGGCAACGATCCAAAACTGAAAGTTCGCAGCGGCTTCCAAATCGGCGTGCGCATCGTGGTTCCACCTTTTCCTTTCGACGACGATGAAACCTTCGATTCCTTCTCCAAAAATGCCGTAATCGTTTTCAAAAAGCCTCCCACCGACGAAATGCACATCGAAGACGTAAAACAAATAAATGGCCAGTGGCTGGTAGCCGGGACCTCCGGCGTAATTCTGGTGGTGGTCGGCCTGGGCCAAACGATGAAGCAAGCGCAAACACAGGTGTACTCGCGAATTAAAAATGTCCTGATCCCCAACATGTACTACCGCACCGACATCGGCGACCGCTGGGTAGAAGACAGCGACCGCCTCCACACCTGGGGATATCTACGCTGATGCTTCTGACGTACTTTTCGTAGCGGCGCACTTTAGTGCGCCATCGATCGCGTGGTAACCGCCGATGGCGGTCTAAAGACCGCCGCTACAAAACCGCTTCGGTCTGCCGGTGACGCTCCCCGCGAAACTTGTCAACAACCCCTCCCTACGCTAAAGTAACCGCTCTTTCAGGGAGCACTTCACAAAATGCCCGTCGTTGCCGGCCAAGAAAAACTGAAAGTCCTGATCCGCCGCGCCGCCATCCAAAAACGCGTTCGCGAGGTTGCCCACCAAATCACCAAAGATTTCAGGGGTGAGCGTATCCACCTCATCGGCGTCCTAAAAGGCGCCTGCATTTTTCTCTCCGATCTGGTCCGCGAAATCAACCTCGAAACCTCGATAGATTTCATCGCCGTCTCCAGCTACGGAAAAAATAAAGAAAGCTCCGGCCAGGTCCGCCTGGTAAAGGACCTCGACAGCAGCATAGAAGGTCTCAACGTAATCGTCGTCGAAGACATCCTCGACACCGGCATCACGTTGACCTACCTGCTGCGCGTCCTCGCCCAACGCAAGCCCAAATCCCTGCGCATCGCCGCGCTGCTCGACAAGCCTTCGCGCCGCATCAAAGAAGTGAAGGCCGATTACATCGGCTTCAAAATCCCCAACGATTTCGTGGTCGGCTACGGCCTCGATTACGCCGAGCGCTATCGCAACCTGAAAGACGTCTGCATCCTGACGCTTCCCCCGGAATGACCATGCCACCAACAACCGAATCCGAAATTGCGCGCCTGATTGATCACACGATTCTGAAGCCAGACGCCGCGCAAAACGAAGTCGCCAAAGTTTGCGCCGAAGCCCTGCAATATCATTTCGCCTCCGTCTGCGTGAATCCCTGGAATGTGGCGCAAGCCGCCGAAATTCTCCGTGGCAGCGACGTGAAAGTTTGCGGCGTAGTAGGCTTTCCGTTGGGTGCCACCCTGCCGGAAGTAAAAGTTTTCGAAGTCCAGAAGTGCATCGAACGCGGCGCCCAGGAAATAGACATGGTCATCAACATCGGTGCTCTCAAATCTGGCCGCGTCGGCGCGGTCGAGGCGGATATCCACGGAGTAATAGCAGCCAGCCATCACGGCCACGCCATCTGCAAAGTCATCATCGAAACCTGTTTGCTCACCCGCGAAGAAAAAATCCAAGCCTCGCTCGCCGCCAAAAATGCCGGCGCGGACTTCGTCAAGACTTCCACCGGCTTCAGCACTGCCGGCGCCACGCCTGAAGATGTTCGCCTGATCCGCGAAACGATTGGTCCGAACACAGGCGTCAAAGCTGCCGGAGGCGTCCGCACTCTCGAAGATCTGCAAAAAATGGTCGAGGCTGGTGCCACCCGCATTGGCGCCAGCGCCGGCGTCAAAATCATCGAACAGTTTCGCTCCGGAAAATCATCCGCGACGCCCGGCGCGTCTTCCGCAGCCCCTTCCGGCGACAAATATTGAAAAGTTCGCCGCGGGTTCAACTCAGCGGCGAGCCTTCCTCACCTGCCTGCTATAATGAAATGGATTTTGCGCGCTCCATTTCCGGCGTCCTGAAAGTGCTGGCTGAGAAGGCGCGCTTTTCCCCGGCGGGGGCCGGGGAGTTCCGGACACAATAAATGGACGCGACACAGCTAAATCCAAAAATCGACGTCCCCGCGGACGCGCTCAAAATCCTGGCTGAGCTCAGCCAGGAAATCAATGCGTCGCTCAATCTCGATGAAGTTCTGCCCACCGCCGCCGCGCTCATTAAGCGCCTGGTTGATTATGAAATTTTCGCGGTGCTCCTGCCCGACGAAACCACCGACCAGATGTATTTCCGTTTCGCTATCGGTCACCGTGCCGAAGTCGTGGACCACTGGCGCATCCCGATGGGTGAAGGCATCATCGGCGCCGTTGCCGCGACCGGTCAGGCCATTCGCGTCGGCGATGTCCGCTCCGACCCGCGTTACCTGAACGCCCTCGATGCCGTTCGCTCCGAACTTGCCGTCCCGCTGATCGTCCGCGGCCGCGTCATCGGCGTGCTGGACATCGAAAGCAACCAGCTGGATTATTTCACTCCCTACCAACAAACGATCCTCACGCTGGTCGCGTCGCGCATCGGTACCGCCATCGAAAACGCCAAGCTCTACGAGCATGAGCGCAGTCAGTCCGAAACGCTTTTGCTGCTGAACGAAGTCGGCCGCGAAGCCAACTCCTCGCTCTCCGTCGAAGAGGTCCTTCGCCGCGCCGCTGAGCTGACCAAGCGCCTGATCAATTACCAAATTTTCAGCATCCTGCTCTATGACGAAGCCGACAACGTTTTCCGCCATCGCGTCACCGTGAAATTCGGCCAGCGCGTTCAGGAAAAATTTGCCGTACCCGGGCACGAAGGCATCGTCGGAGCCGCCGCATCGCTGAAACGCGCCGTCGTCGTGCCAGACGTCACTCTCGACCCGCGCTATCTTCTGATCAACCCCGAAACACGCTCCGAGCTGGCCGTCCCCATGCTCAATAAAGACCGCGTCGTCGGCGTGATGGACCTTGAGAGCCCGCAGCTGAATTATTTCACCCCAGACCATGTGCAAGCGCTTTCGATCCTCGCCGCGCACCTCGCCGTCTCCATCGAAAACGCGCGCCTCTACGAACAACTCGCCCGCGACGAAGCGCGCATGGAGCGCGATCTCAGCGCCGCCCGTCGCATCCAGGGCGCGCTGCTCCCGCGCCTGCCCGGCCCCGAATTCGGCCTCGAAATCGCCGCTCGCGTAGTTTCCTCCCGCGAACTCAGCGGCGACCTCTACGATTTTCTCCGCTACGGTCCGCAGGAATTGGCCATCGCTATGGGAGACGTGAGCGGAAAGGGAAGCGCTGCCGCGCTTTACGGAGCGGTAGCGATCGGCACGCTGCGCAGCCTGGGCCCGCAAAAACATCGACCCGCCGAAATGCTGCGCGCGATCAATGGATTTCTCGGCGAGCGCCGCATCGAAGGCCGCTTCATGACTCTGTGCTTCGCCACGTGGCACCGCGGCCGCCACAAATTGCGTATCGCCAATGCCGGACAAGAAGAGCCATTCCTCTTTCACAACGGCCGCTGCGAAAGAATCATGCTAGCTGGCTTTCCGCTGGGGATGTTCGAGGAATCCACTTACGATCAGCGCAGTTACATCTTGAACGAAGGCGACATCGTGGTATTTCACTCCGACGGCATCGGCGACACGCAAAATCCCGCCGGAGAATTCTTCGGCCACACCCGCTTGGCCGATCTGATCACCGCAAACCACGAGCTCAACGCCGACGCTATCGCGGACCGGATCCTCGAAGAAGTTGACGCCTTCTCCGGCGGCGCCCACCCCTTCGACGACCGCACCCTGCTAGTCCTGAAAGTAAAGTAGCTCGCTGTAGCCGGCTGACGAAACTCCCGCTGCTCAGCGCTCTCCCCACCGCAACTTGCTGCGCAGTATTTCGTAGTACGTCTTGCGAGGCGGGCTTACCACTTGCACTTTCGTCGCGGCCTTGGTGATCACCACGCGATCCTGCGGCTGCAACTGAAATCCGATTTGTCCATCCAGCGTCAGGTACACCGGCTCGCCTGAAGCCGAAAAATCCAGCTCAACGTGCGCGGTATCCGGCACCACCAACGGCCTATTGGTCAACATATGCGGGCAGATCGGCGTAATCACGAACGCGTCCAGATCCGGATGAATAATCGGCCCGCCAGCGGCCAGTGAATACGCGGTCGAACCAGTCGGCGTCGCCACAATCAATCCATCCGCGCGGTAACGACCGACATGGTGATGATCCACATGCACGTCAAAATCCAGCATCCGCGCTAGCGCAGCCTTATTTGCCACCGCATCATTCAAAGCAGTCTGCCGCTCGGCCGGCTTGTTGCTGTGAATGATCTCCGCGTCCAGCATCATCCGCTCGCTGGTGCGATGCTCGCCCGCCAAGATCATCTCCAGCACGGGATAAAGTTCATCCAGCGTCACACTACTCAAAAATCCCAGCCCGCCCAGATTCACTGCCAGAATCGGAACGTCGTGCCCGCCCAGAGACCGCGCCGCCGCGAGCAAAGTTCCATCCCCACCGAGTACGATCAACAGGTCAACTTTCGCGGCCATTTCTTCCCGCGTCATCGCCGGGCCGGTGGGATCAAGAGTCGTGCGCGTGCGCGGATCCACAAATACTTCGATCTTGCGCGTCTCCAGCCAGCGCCGCAGTTCCGGCACCACGGCCGTGACCATTTCGGGGATTGGTTTGCAGATAATGCCCGCGGCGCGAATCATAATAAGAGGCAGAATTCTACTCTACCCGCGAGCGCGCGCGTGGAGAAAAAACTCCTGGTTGCCTTCCGTCCCGGGCAAGTGGCTCGGCCGCACACCCAGAATCGTCAATCCGCATTCGTTGGCGGACGCTTTTACTCGTTCGATCGCTTTCTGGTGCAGCGCCGCGTCCCGCACAATCCCGCCCTTGCCGATTTCACTTTTCTCCAGCTCGAATTGCGGCTTGATCAATATCAAGAAATCCGCGCCACCCGCCGCGACGGGCACCACCGCCGGCAAAACCTTTGCCACCGAAATAAATGACACGTCCATAGTGACTAGCGCAGGCCGCGCCGGAATATCCTCAGGCCGCAGATAACGCGCGTTGAGCTCGACAGTAGTCACGCGCGGATCTTGCCGCAATTTCCAATCCAGCTGATCCACCGTAACGTCCACCGCAAACACCCGCGCCGCCCTACGCTGCAGCAAACAGTCCGTAAATCCACCTGTAGAGCTTCCGACGTCCAGGCAAACGCGGTCGCCCGGCGAAATCGCAAAATCCTCCAGCGCTCCCTCCAGCTTCAACCCGCCGCGGCTCGCATATCTCAGCGTCTCGCCAATAATTTCCACGCGCGCATCCGCGGCCACCTGCGACCCAGGCTTCTCCATCTTCTGCCCATTCACCAGCACATTTCCCGCCAGCAAAATAGCCTGTGCCCGCACCCGCGAAGGCGCCAGCCCGCGCTCCACAATCAAAACATCCAATCGTATTTTCCCAAGCTTAATTTTCGGATTGCCCTCACCGGAAGGAACCATCTCAGAAGGAGTTTTGGATTTCATGCGTAAACAGCACACCGGTCATACGAACTGTTTTCTCTGTGTTCTCCGATTTTCTCCGCATCCTCTGTGTTAATGTTCTCGCCTTTCTCTTCGCTCGCAATCATCAGTGCCTTTATCAGTGTTCATCTGCGTTCATCAGTGGTGAATTTAACAACCGCAACTCAACCGACCAGCCCTACGCCCGCCGCGCCACCAAGAACTGCGCCAACTGCCGCAACCGTCCCCCGCGCTCCCCATAAAATTCCAAGTCCTTCAAAGCCTTCCCCTCCAGATCCGCCGCAATATCCCGCGAAACCTCCAACCCATGCAAAGCCGGATAAGTTGCCTTCTTCTGCGCCTGATCCTTCCCCGCGGTCTTCCCCAGCGACGCCGACGACTCCTCCACATCCAAAATATCGTCCACCACCTGAAACGCCCAGCCGATATGCTCTCCAAACGCCAGCAACCGCGTGATGTCCCCGCGATCCGCCCCGCCCGCGATCGCTCCGCCCACAATAGACGCGCGAATCAAAGCCGCCGTCTTCGACCGGTGAATGTATTCCAGCATTCCCTTGTCGGAAGCTTTCCCCTCAGCTTCCAAATCCGCTACCTGCCCGCCAATCATTCCGCGGTCCGTTCCCGCCGCTTCCGCAATCATCGCCAAAATCGTCAGCCGCCGCTGCGGTTCCACCGGAGCAAGCGCCAAAGTGTGAAACGCCAAAGTCAGCAACGCATCGCCTGCCAGAATTGCGATCGCCTCGCCAAAAACTTTATGGTTAGTGGGTTTTCCGCGCCGCAAATCGTCGTTGTCCAGCGCCGGCAGATCGTCGTGAATCAACGAATAGGTGTGAATGAATTCCAGCGCGCAGCCAATCTGCACCGCGCCGCTCTGTTCAGCCGAAAACATCCGCGCGGCTTCCATGCACAAAATCGGTCGAATCCGTTTCCCGCCCGCAAACACGCTGTAGCGCATCGCCTTATGAATGGAAATCGGCAGCGCATCTTCCGGCGGCATCAGTTCCTGCAGCGCCGCTTCCACCGTCGTCCGGTCACTCTCAAAGAAATCGGGGATCGTCATAGCCTCAGTGCAGATAATTGGAAAGTGAACCGCCCTGCAAAAATCATTCAGCGAAAGCTAATTGTTTTCTTCTTCCGGATCAAACGGCTCCGCTACTATCTTGCCGTCCGCCTTCTTCAGCAAAATTTCCACGCGTCCTTCCGCCTCTTCCAGCTGTTTCTGACATTCGCGCGAAAGCTTCACGCCCTCTTCAAAGAGCCGCATCGCTTCGTCTAAGGACAAATCCGCGCTCTCCAGGCGTTTCACCACTTCCTCGAGCCGCGTAAGCGACTTCTCGAAGTCGCCCTTTTTCGGCGATTCCACCGGCACAGCTGATTTATTCGGCACTGGACTCATGCAGCCTCGTTCCGCGCGACCTGCAAGCGCTGAAATGCCTCACCACTGTAGCAGCCAATCGGATTCTATCGCGATGATTTTATTGCAGCAATGGCACACTGCCGCCGATGGCAGATCAGGCTCCAAGCGAACGATTACTTGCGCGCTGTATCAATTCAGAGCCTGATTATTAGAAAGGAGCCGAACCAGTTTCCATGTAAGCGCCGCTAGCACCGCGTAATACACACCGTTGATGACGCCCATGAGGCCGACAACCAATAGACCGACTCCCACGGGAGGATGGCCATTGATTGCGGCCAGCGAAAGGCAAAAGGGCCAGATCAAGTTGGCGTGGTTATACACAAAGTCCGTGTTCATAATCCACGCAGCCGCTGCGAGTGAAATTGCTAGAAAACAACCCAACACGGCCCATGCCGTTACCCATTTGTATAGCTTGTAAGTAGATTTCTTGTCACCGACGTACCTGAGCCACGCGACGACTGTCATGCAGAGCATGATGAACAATGTCGGGAGTCCAAAATACGTGAAGATAGGTCGCATATCCGTCGCTGTCCGAGAAACTTACACAAATCCCCACCAAATTTCCACTGCGTCGACCGCGCTGGATGCGGCTCCCGATCATTGCGCGAGCCGGAAACCGACTATTTCCAGTCGGCTGGCAACAGTGTCAGCCGATGCGCGCGCGAACCATCCTCGGCCGCGATCGAAAACGCCGCTGGAATTCCGCGCCCCGCAAACCATTCCGCAAATTGGTCTCGATAATAAGGACTGCCGTATTGCCCCGATTCTCCGGCAGGAATCTCCATCAACGATCCATCGAAATTAGCCAAATCCGCCACAAAACGCATCGCCGGCCCGTGCCCCACGCCCATCGCCCGCACCGTATCAATCGTTCCGCCCTGCGCGTACGGCCCGATGCTCAACATTCGATGCAACAATCCCGCGCGGCCCAACGGATGAACCATGTCCAGCGGGTGCAACCGTCCCCAATTCCACCCAGACTCAGTCCGTTGGCCTGTCTGCTTCTGCAGCGTCGCGACCGCGTCGCCCGCGCTGGCGATCAACAACTCATCGTAGTTCGCAAAGCCACTCGGCAGCCAGGCCGCTGGCCGCGCACGCAGCACATTCTCCAGAAAAACTTTGTCGCGCCACCACACATCGTTGTAAACACTCAGCGGCTCCCACAATTCGTACTTCGTAACCTCATCGCCCAAATAAGGCTGCAGCAAACGCACAAAAATCGCCCGCCGCGTGTATTCCACGAACGAAGTCTCCACAGATTCTGCCGCAGCTCGCGCGTCCCAACCCGCCAGCTGAGCAATCAATCGTTGCGCCCGCGCATCCGCCGGCTGTTTCTTCTTCGCAGCTTCCAGCAGGGCAATGGCTAAAAAGCGATTCGGCAAGCTGACGATATCGTTTTGAATCCCATTGCAGTCTGCGACCGTCAACCCCGTGCGTCCAGCCAGCAATTCATAAAGCCGCGTCGTCCGATAAGGCCCGGCCTGCCGGTCCGACAAATAATATTTGTAACCAGGCCCCACGGTCCGCGCATTCGCCGTGGCAATAATCCCATCCGGCGGATTTTCCACCCGCGGCAACTCCTCAAACGGAATGTATCCCATCCACTCGTACTCATCCGTATCGCCGGGCACAGGCAAAGCCCCATTACCTTTCGCACGCACCGGAATCCGCGCCGGAATCGTGAACCCGATGTTCCCATCCACATCCGCGTAAATCGCATTCTGCCCCGGCCCCGCAATATGCCGCGTCGTCTCAATAAACGAATTCCAATCCCGCGCCTCACCCAACAATGGAAATCCAAAATCCAGCCCGCCAGGATCGAGCGCCGTCCAACGCAACGCGTAAGCCCGCCCGCCTTGCTCCGCCGCATCGCGATGCACGACCGGCCCGTGCCGCGTCACCACCACGTCCAGCTGCACGTCCCGTTTCCCGCGCACAGCAATCACTTCGTGGCGTACCTCAGCCGTCAGCATCTTGCCGTTAGCGGAATATTCCAGCGGATTCGCAGCAGAAAACTTCTCCGCGTAAAGGTCCTCTACATCCGCATTACTGTTCGTAGATCCCCAAGCGATCCGGTCGTTGTGCCCGATGATCACCAGCGGCGTCCCCGGCAGCGAAAATCCCTCCACGTTCAGCCCCGGCGCCGTCAAATGTACGATGTACCACAACGCCGGAATCGAAAGCTGCAGATGCGTATCGTTCGCCAGCAGCGGCTTGCCCGAGGCCGTATGCGCGCCGCTAACCACAAAATTATTGCTGCCGATTATTTCTGACGACTCTTCCTCGAACTGCGCCAGAAAAGTCCGCGCCGCATCCCACTCCACAGCGGCAAACGGCGGTTTGGCATCAGCATCGTCGTGACGGTCACCGTCACCGTCGCGCACTCGGTCGCCCGATTGAGTCGATGATCTTATCTCCACCGAAGCAGCCGGCGCGGGAAGGGAAGTCTCCTCAGTCCAAATAAAATGGTCCAGCGGCGAATCGCTGACGAACATTTCCTTCGCCCGATCCGCTCCCACCTTCGAGACAATCCACTGCCGGTTCAATTTCTCCTTCCAAGTGGAAGTCAGCGTCTTATACATATACAAGCTGATCAAATAAGTGTCCGCCGGAGTCCAAGCCCGCGGCCTATAACCGAGGGCCACAAACTCAATGGGCAGTTTCCCACCGCGTTCCGCAATATTGTCGTTCACGCCCCGCGCATAATCCTCGAGCAGCGCGCGAATTTCCGGAGAAGCATCCGCCGCGGCCCGGTCCGCCGCCTGCCGCATCCCCAGCGTCCGATTTTCCCGGTCGTACGCCAGCCCCACCTCGCCGAAAATCTCGCTCAAATCTCCACCCGCCGCTCGCCGCAGCAGATCCATCTGCCACAAACGGTCTTGCGCCATCACGTAACCCTGCGCCGTCACCACATCCTGCAACGATTTCGCACGAATCCACGGCCGTCCCCACTGGTCGCGGTCCACAATCACACCGTCCTTCAACCCGCCAATCACGACGCTGCCATCCAACCGCGCCAGCGGCCGACGCGCGGCCCACCAACCCAACACCAGTGCGGCGCCAACCATCACCAAAGCGCCCGCCACCAAGAATCGAAAAATCCGCGACACGCGTGTCATCCGTCTCAGTCCTTACCCTCTAGCTGCAACAGCCGCGCAGTGTAGCCCACAAAATCACTCGCCCGCAACGCGCCCCGTCCAATTTGGCGTCGCAGTTTGTTCTCCGCCCGCAACGTTCGTATTGCTCGCGCGCACCAAAAGGATGCAGAATCCCGCCATGCCGCACGAATTCACAGACTCCTACCTCACCGACGCGATCAGCATGTTCCGCCACTATAAACACCTAGCCGAACGCGCCATAGCCCAAGCCCCCGACGAAGCGCTGACCGCCGCTCTCGATCCCGAATCAAATTCCATCGCCATCATCGTCAAGCACATGTACGGCAACATGCGCTCCCGCTGGACCGATTTCCTCACCTCCGACGGCGAAAAGCCCGACCGCAACCGCGACACCGAATTCGAATCTCCCGCCAGCTCCCGCGCCCAGCTCATGGCCCAATGGGAAGCCGGCTGGAAGTATGTTTTCGACGCGCTAAGCTCGCTTACAGACGCCGACCTCAGCCGCAAAGTCCTGATCCGCAGCGAGCCGCACTCCGTCACCCAAGCCATCAATCGCCAGGTAGCCCACTATTCCTACCACGTGGGCCAAATCGTATTCCTAGCCAAGCACTTCGCCGCCGCGCACTGGACGACGCTAACAGTCCCGCGCGGAAAGTCCGCCGAAGCCACATCTAATATCCGCACCGCTCAAGAATCGAAACTCCCTGCGAAGTAGCAGAACGATGTTTCGGCGAAACCCAGCCAGGATGTGCCAGCTGCGCGCATTCTCACCTCTCGCCGCTAATCACTAATCACCAATCACGCATCACACGCCTCTGCTTTTCCCCCGTTCCCTTGCCCCTCTTGCTAAAATCAGTCAGCAATGATCGCCCTGCAACTCTTCGCAGTCCTGGCGCTAGTCGGCATCAACGCCTTCTTCTCCGCCGCCGAATTTTCCCTGATCGCCGTCCGCCAATCCCGCGTCCGCCAGCTAGTCGAACAAGGCGACGCTCGCGCCAAAGTCGTCGAAGCCCTGCTCACCGACCTCACCCGCGTAGTCTCCGGCGTGCAAGTAGGCATCACGCTGGCCAGCCTCTCGCTCGGCTATCTCGGTGAAATCACGCTAGCCGGAATTCTCAGCCCGCTCGTGCAAGCGATCCCGCGCCCCTGGGCCGCGGTAATTGCACACGGCACCGCGCTAGCCGTCGCCTTCGGCCTGCTCACTGTTCTCCAGGTCGTCCTCGGCGAACTCGTTCCCAAAAGCCTCAGCCTAGCCCGCGCCGAACGCGTCGCCCTGCTAATCGCGCGCCCCTTTTCCTGGTTCCTGAACACTTTCCGTTGGGCCATAGATTTTCTCGATCGCGCCGCCGAAAGATTCGTAGCCGCTCTCGGAGTAGTTTCACCGCACAGCCACACGCTGGTGCGTTCCACCGAAGAACTACAAGTAATGATCCAACAAGCACGCGACCGCGGCCTGCTCCCCGCCGCCGAAGTAAAATTCATCCAAGCCGCAATGGAACTCGGCCAAATCCAGACCCGCGAAGTCATGGTCCCGCGCCCCGACGTGCACGCCCTCCCCGCGTCCGCCACTCTCGAAGACACTATGACCATGTTCGCCACCACCCAGCGTTCGCGCATCCCCGTGTACGAAGGTTCACTCGACCACATCCTCGGCTTCGTCCACATAAAAGACATGATCTGGATCCTCCTCGATCGCGCCCGCCGCGCCGAAGATCGCCAGCCCGTCGCTGAATTCAATCTCCGCACCGTACTCCGCGACGCGCTCATCGTCCCAGAAACCAAGCCCGTTAGCGAACTCCTGCTCGAATTCCGCGCCCGCCGCACCGGCCTGGCCATGATCGTGGACGAATTCGGCAGCATCCTCGGCCTTGCCACGCTCGAAGACATCCTCGAACAAATGGTGGGTGAAATTCACGACGAATTCGACGTGGTCGAACGTCCGCTCACCCTTCCCGATGGCGGCATGATCTTCGACGCTGCCATAAAAATCCGCGAGCTTGCCGCGCGTTACAACATCATCCTCCCCGAAGATTCTTCGTACGAAACCGTCGGTGGTTTCGTCCTAACCCGCCTGGGCTTTATTCCCCGCGGCGGCGAAAGCTTCGAAGCCGATGGCTATCGCTTTACCGTAATGGAAATGGATCATCGCCGAGTCTCGCGCCTGAAAATCAAGCCGCTGCCGCCAGCAATCGTCCCGTCGCCCGCGCAAGAATCGGCGGCGCACTCCGCGGAATTCCCGCGCGCCGAAATGCAGGACCCAAACGCTCAGCGTCATCCATCCGGCGAGGTTTTGGAAATGCCCGCGCCCTCCGCATCCGCTTCCGATTCGCAAAGCGCCAAGAAAATCCGCCGCCGCGCCGCACGAAAAAAATCCGCCAAAGCTCACGACGCAACTGATGTACCCTCTCCCGACGAGCCCGCCGCGGATTCTCGGTCTTCGGGCCCAGCCCATAAATGATTCGCTACATTTCAATCCGCCTGCTATTTGCGCTTCCCGCGCTGTGGCTCATCCTCACCATGGTCTTCCTGCTAGCGCACATCGTCCCCGGCGATCCCGTCGCGCAAATGCTAGGCGAAGGCGCCCGAGCTGAAGACCTAACCCAACTCCGCCACGCGCTAGGCCTCGATCTTCCGCTCCCCGTGCAATACGGCCGTTACCTCTCCCGCGTTCTGCACGGAAATCTCGGCGAATCCTTCCGCTTCCAGCAACCCGTGTTGAAAGTCGTCGCCGAACACTATCCTGCCACGCTCGAACTCGCCCTAGTCGCGTTGTTAATCTGCGCGCTGATCGGAATTCCCGCCGGCGTCCTGGCTGCCCACAAACGCGGCGAAAGAACCGATCACACCGTCGCAGTCCTCACGCTCTTTGGCCTCTCCGTCCCGAATTTCGCACTTGGTCCCGTACTCATCCTTCTGTTTTCAGTTGTCCTGGGCTGGCTTCCGGTTTCTGGACGCGGCGGCATTTCGCATTTGATCCTCCCCGCGTTCACGCTAGGCGCCGCGCTCGCTGCTATTCTCACGCGCATGGTGCGCACCAGCGTCATCGAAGAGCTCTCAGCCGATTACGTCCGCACCGCCCGCGCCAAAGGTGTCTCCGAATCCGGCGTCCTGTTTCGCCACGCCCTGCGCAACGCGCTAATCCCCATCCTCACCATCCTCGGCCTGCAATTCGGCACGCTCTTAGCCGGCACCATCGTCACCGAATCCATTTTTTCCTGGCCCGGCATCGGGCGACTCGCAGTGCAGGCCATAGGCGCGCGCGATTACCCGCTGCTGCAAGGCTGCATCCTGCTGATAGCGGTCTCGTACGTCTTCGTAAATCTCCTCACCGACCTCGTGTACGCAGTAGTGGACCCGCGGGTGCGCTTCGAATGAGCACGCCACAAAAGCGAAAGAAATCCGCAACGCGCAGTCTCCCGCGCGAGCTCCTGCAAGAGCTCAACGATTTCCTCCGTCGCAGCGTCCCCGGCCGCTGGGGATTCGCGCTCACCCTGCTCCTAACAATCGTCGCGATCGGCGCGCCTTGGCTAGCTCCTTACGATCCGGTAGCACAAAATCTTCCAGCCCGCCTCCTCGCGCCCACCGCCGCGCACTGGATGGGCACGGACGAACTCGGCCGCGACATCCTCTCGCGCATCATCTTCGGCACGCGCGTCTCCATGCTAGTCAGCATCTGTGTGGTCTTTGGGGCGGGAATAATCGGCCTGGCAATCGGCGCGGTTGCGGGCTATTTCGGCGGTTGGTTCGATCGCTTCGTCAACATCATCCTGATCAACGCGTTTCTCTCATTCCCCGGCATCCTGCTAGCCATCGCGTTCGCCGCATTCCTGGGCCCCGGCCTCGACAAAGTAATTCTCGCGCTGGTAGTCACCGGCTGGGCCGGCTACGCGCGCCTGGCCCGAGCGCAAATTCTGCAAGCCAAAGAAATGGAATATGTCCTGGCCGCGCGTTCCCTGGGCGCATCACATGCCCGCATTCTCGTGCGCCATCTGCTCCCAAATATTTTGCAACCAATTCTAGTGCAAGCCACGATAGCCATGGCCGGCGCCATCCTGGCCGAATCCACCCTAAGCTTCCTCGGCGTAGGAGTCCTGGCACCCATGCCCAGCTGGGGAGCCATGCTCAACGACGCCCGCGGCCACCTCTTCGACGCCCCCCACTTGGTAATTTTCCCAGCTCTGGCCGTGATGACTGCAGTCCTAGCCTTCAACCTGTTAGGCGACGCCTTACGCGACTGGCTAGACCCCCGCATGCGCTCCTACCTGATCATCACCTCACTCGCACGTTAGTCTCCGGAAAAAGTATAGGTAGGGGCACGGCATGCCGTGCCCGCGTACACACCATTGCAATCCGAATAACACAACTACCCAGAATTTAGATCGGAATGAACTGACAGGAAAGAACCGCAACCCGACGCCCACAGAAAATCGCTACGCCTACCCCAACTCCACCGTAACCTCAGCCCCGCGCCCAATCCCTAAAACTCGCGCCGCATTCCCCTTATTCACGCACAATTCCAAATACCCACTCGATCCAATAATCGCAAACGGTTCTCCCGCCGTCCCCAACGCAAATGTCGGCAACAATTTCTTGATCTCCGCATTCCCAGCCCGAATCGTAAACTTCGCATCCGGAGCAATCAAAGCCGGCGTTTCCTCCCCCTTCAAATTCGTAATCAAATTTCCAAAATTATCCAGCTTCAGCACCACGCACTTGATGGTATTCCCATTCACCTTCGGCTTCGGAATGCTGAACCGCACGAAATCCTCAACCAACTCGCCAAAACTAGCCGTCTGCCAGTTCTTAGAAAGCCATCCCGCCACCGGCGCAAAAATGTCCCGCCCATGAAAAGTATTGCTCACCGGCTGCCGAAAATAATGCTCCGAAGTAATGTGCCACGCAAAAAGCGATTCCGACTGATCGTAAATCGCCGACAGCACCCCGTTATCGGGCGCCACAAAGTAATGCTGGTCCCCGGCCACCACAATCGGCCGCCGCTGCGTGCCCACGCCAGGATCCACGACCACCAGATGTATCGTCTTCGGAGGAAAATAGTTGTACGCCTGGCTGATCGTCAACGCGCCATCCAGCACATCATGCGCGATCACGTGATGCGTAATATCCACAATATTCACTTCCGGGTTGATGCTCAGAATGACGCCCTTGATCACTCCCACCAGGTGGTCATTCGTCCCGTAATCCGTCGTCAGCGTTATGATCGGCCGCGCCAAGTTTCGCCCCCATGAATTGCGCGGCGTAAAACCAAA
Source organism: uncultured Acidobacteriota bacterium (assembly GCA_963779465.1). GTDB lineage: Bacteria > Acidobacteriota > Terriglobia > Acidiferrales > UBA7541 > Palsa-295. The sequence goes on from CAVZYH010000001.1 coordinate 416,873, forward strand.
AATCTATAAAGCCGCATTCTTCGACGCTATCGGACACCCGCACCCCTGTCAAGGCAACCCGCGCGTACCTGTAACGCACTCGTACTACGCCACATTTCGCCGCGGCTTTATCCGCTGGGAGAATGAATTGTTTGTGGAGACGCTGCCAGGATTTAGTCGGTGGGAAATTTCAACTGGGCGGCCTGGCCGGCGCCCGTTGACCAAATTCGTCGTCGGACGCTGGCCGCAAATCTTACTGCCCCGACTGCGTCGGACATCAAAAACTACAGCTGCTTGCTCTGACCTCTGCTTCGCAGAAAAGAAAAAGCACCCAAGCCGGCAAGCCCCGTACTCAGCAAAATCAAATCGCCAGGCTCCGGCACTGTCGTCGGTTGCTCGCAGCCCTTCGCTTTGTTGTTGGTGATCTTGCATACCAGATCATTCGGATTCGCGCGCGCTGCGAGTGGGGTCACTAACGCGGCCGCCAGCGTTAATACGACTGCAACATACTTCATCATCGTTTTCTCCCAAGGTCCCATTCAGAAATTGATTCTCCGACGCAGATAAACTGCCTCGGATGGCTCAAGGTCCTGCAGGCGTCATGCCAAACGCGCCAAACACGTCGCTATTACGCGGCTACAACTCCATGACCCCAAGACACATGGAGCGACGCTCGATTCACAGTTCCGAGCGTCTCAATTTGAACAACCTTTTTGCTCCTTTCAGCCTTCGTTCTTCCGCGTTTTTCTCGCCGCGCAAAATTCTGCCGCAAAGCGCGTACCTTCGATTCGCTGTGCCGAAATGAAACGTTGCGCCGTCAGCCTCTCCTTGACCCCTCTCCCTCGTACCGTTATTCTGAATACTCGCGGCTTCCGGACATGCGCATCTATCTCGATTACAATGCGACCACTCCCGTGGACTCTGCCGTCCTCGACGCCATGCTGCCGTATTTCGCCGAAAATTTCGGCAACGCTAGCTCGATTCATTCGCCAGGACAGCGCGCGCGTGGCGCAGTGGATGGCGCCCGCGCGTCAGTAGCCGCGTTGCTCGGCGCCAAGCCCTCGGAAATCGTCTTCACCAGCGGCGGCACCGAAGCCGACAATCTCGCGCTCTTCGGCGTCGTAGCCGCGTCGCAGGAAACGCGCAAGCACATCATCACCACCGCCATCGAACATCACGCCGTCCTGAATGCCGCGCAAGCGCTAGAAAAGTCAGGCGTGGACGTCACGTACATTCCAATCAGCCGCGAAGGAATCGTGGATCCGGAAGACATCCGTAGTGCGCTGAAGCCCGAGACGATCTTAATCAGCGTGATGCACGCCAACAACGAACTCGGCACCATCCAGCCCATCGAAGAAATTGGTCGCATCGCGGCAGCCGCGGATGTCCTGTTCCATTGCGACGCCGTGCAATCCTCCGGAAAGCTTCCGCTAGACGTGAACCGTCTCGGCGTGGACCTGCTCTCCATCTCCGCGCACAAAATCCATGGCCCCAAGGGAGTCGGCGCGCTCTACGTCCGCTCCGGCACTCCCCTCGAACCGCAATTCCACGGTGGCCATCACGAGCGCGACCGACGCCCCGGCACAGAAAATGTTCCGGGCATCGTGGGCCTCGGGAAGGCCGCCGACCTCGCGCGCAAAAATCTGCAAACGGACTGCGTGCGAATCACCACGCTGCGTAACCGTCTGGAAGACGCGCTGCTGGCAACCTGCTGCGACGCACGTGTAAACGGCGATCGCGCCCAACGCGTTTCGAACACCTCGAATATCTCGTTTCACGCCGCGGGCGGCGAATCCCTGGTAATCGCACTCGACCTGCAGGGAATCGCGTGTTCGACGGGCGCAGCCTGCTCCTCAGGCGCAGTAGGCCCGTCGCACGTACTGCTAGCGATTGGCCTTTCGCCCGACGAAGCCCGCAGCAGCCTGCGCTTCAGCATCGGCCGCACCACCACAGCCGAAGAGATCGACCATGCGATAGCCACAATCCCGCAAGCGGTCGAGCGCCTCCGCGCCCTCTCGCCGCTAAGCGCGAACGCCGCATTCTCAACTTGACGACGCGGAGCCGAACAGGTTTTCGTAGCGCCGGCTCGTCCTGAGAGCCTGCTAGCAGCTGGCTCGAAGGGCGTCTCGCCGGCTCTTTGCAGTTGCCGTTAAATTTGTCTTTGTAGCGGCGGTCTTTAGACCGCCAGCCTTTGTCGTAGTTTTCGAGTTTGGATTTGAGTTTGTCTTTGAATTATGTAGCGGCGTCCCGCGAAGCGGGACGGGCAGCAGTTGATGTTGCGTTTGCTTTTGCTTCATCGCTTTTACAAACGAAAAGGGTCGAAAAGTTGTCGTCACTAACTCAACTCGAAGTTTCAACCGGTGCCGTAGCCACCCAAAGCGCGAACACCGTCGCCGTAGCCATGTCCGGCGGCGTGGACAGCTCTACAGTAGCCGCCATCCTCCACGACCGCGCGCAAAACATCGTCGGCCTAACCATGCAACTCTGGAATCAACGCCGCCTGCCGCAGCTCGAAAATAACGGCCCCGCGCAGCATCGCTGCTGCTCGCACGACGACGTCTACGACGCCCGCCGCGTAGCCGAACATTTGGGCATCCCTTTCTACGTCGTGAATTTCGAACGCGAATTCGAACTAAACGTGATCCGACCCTTCGTAGCCGATTATCTCGAGGGCCGCACGCCGATCCCGTGCACCATGTGCAACAATCACGTAAAGTTCGATCAGCTCCTCGTCACCGCTCGCCAAATCGGCGCCGAACGCATCGCCACCGGCCACTACGCCCGTGTGCGCCACAATGCGCGGACCGGCCGCTACGAACTTCTCCGCGCCGTGGACGAATCCAAGGACCAAACCTATTTTCTCTTCGGCCTCACGCAGGAACAGCTCGCGCGCACCGATTTTCCGCTCGGCGAACTTTCCAAGCACGAAGTCCGCGAAATCGCCCGCCGCCTGCACGTACCCGTAGCCGAGAAGCCAGAAAGCCAGGAAATTTGTTTTGTCCCCACCGGAAATTACGTGAAGTTTATCGAAGGCTATCTGCAAGAGCAGGGAAGTGAACTGCCGAAAGAACCCGGCGACATCGTCACTACATCAGGCGAAGTGCTAGGCCGCCACACCGGCCTGCATCAATTCACAGTGGGCCAGCGCAAGGGTCTCGGTCTTGCCGGCGGACAGCCCCCCATGTACGTAGTCGCGCTAGACCGCGCCCAAAATCGCCTCGTAGTCGGCGAAGATCGTGAACTCCGCCGCACCACCTGCGAAGTCCGCAACGTAAACTGGATTCCGTATGAGGTGCCCGAAGCGCCAGTGGAAGCCACGGTCCGCATCCGCAATCGTCACGAACCAGCCGATGCCGAAATCACCGCGCTGGACGCCACCACCGCTCGCGTAACTTTCCGCGAGCCGCAGCGCGCCATAACCCCAGGCCAAGCCGCCGTATTTTACGATGGCGAAAAAGTCCTAGGTGGCGGCTGGATCCGCTGAATTTGTTCGCATGCTAATTTTCAGATTGAGCCTGCCGGAAAATCAAAACGCAGAAACTGTGCCTGGAGGAAAATCACAACCGAGGAATACAACTTCAAATAAAAAGCTCTTCATCCTGCGAAACCGAATCCGAGTCCGCATCCCGCTCCGGCTTATTATTTTGCTGCCGCCGCAGCATATCCAACCCAACCTTGATCCCTTTCATCACCGCCGAAGCCTGCCGAATCGGCCCCCACAAAGTATTCCGGAATTTCGTCCCCGCTTCGTCCACTACTTCCAGCGCTCCAGTCAAGATCTGGTCCGCACGAATCACCTGAATCCGCAGCCGCTCGAGCGCTTCGGTGAACACGCGGTCCACCTTCTGCGCCTGGCCGCGCGCCAACCGCGTGATCTCGGCGGTATCGCCCATCACACTGGAAATGCGCCCTTCGGAATCTTCCAATATCCGGTTCACGCGCAACAAAATCGGGTCCACGCGCCCCTGCAAGTCATTCGCAATCCGCGTGAATTGCTCCAGGGACACTTTCAGCTGCACAAACATCGCCACCAAAATAGCCATCTGCAGAACGATAGCTATAGCCGCGATGATGATGAACGCCTCGACCCAGCCGGACATTAAGCTCCTTGCGCTGCCTTAGGAAGCTTTCGATTCCTTGCGGTACGTGTCCTTCCCCGCGTCCACTGCCGAGGAAAGCGCATCCTTCTGCCGCGACATGATCTCTTTGCTGCGCTCGATCAAATCTTCCGCGCGCTCGCGCAATTCCCGCGCCTTCTTCTGCGCGTATTCGCGGCCTTCGTCGGCCTTGCCCGTTAAATATTCACGCGTCTCGTCGCCCGATTTTGGCGCGAATAAAATGCCAACCAGCGCTCCAATTCCCAATCCCACCAAAAACACACTAACCTTCGAACCTACACTGTTGTCGCTCATGGTCCACCTCAGAACTTCACAGTAGCATAGCCCTCCCAACAGAGGCAAGCAAACCGCAAACATGGGCGATTTGGCGCGCGATTCGTGACCCGCGGTGCATGTTTCCACATTCTATTCCGACAGGCATGTTGACACGACAATTCGTTCAGGGTAGATTTTGCCACCCGTCGCAGGTTGTAGTTCAGTTACGTATCTCACATTAAACGGCGCCAGGGACTAAATGAGACATCGTGACCGGTGCTGCATCGCTCTTCTTGCACAATTGTTGCTGCTGCTTCTCTTAGCTTCTTGCGGCGGTGGGTCGACTTCCACAGGGATCCCACCGACTGCGCCAGGCTTCTCGATTAGTGCCAGCCCGCAAAGTCAAGCTGTCAATGTTGGTCAAACCGCGACCGTCTCTCTGTCGGTTATTGCCACAGGCGGCTTCAGCCAGACAATCAGCGTGATTGTGACAGATTTGCCCACTGGCGTGATAGCGACGCCGGCGTCTCCATTTTCTATTACCACCAGCGGCCAGCAGATAACGCTCACGGCCTCGGCCTCGGCGCCGCTGGGCACTACGACAATCGGTTTCACAGGCACCAGCGGCAACCTGACGTTTTTCGCCAGTGAAACGTTGAAGGTCTCGCCAGTACCTCCTGGCCTCCCGAACAACCGTACATCGTTCGTACGAACGGATGACACTCCGCTCGCTATTGTGTATGACCCTGTTCATCAATTAATTTTTGCCAGCGCCTTACACTTGAATTGTGTGCAAGTGATCTCGCCGCTCTCCCAACAAGTGATCAAGAGCATTCCAGTGCCAGCGCCGGTCGGTTTGAGCTTCAGCACGAATGGAACCCAGATTCTAGTAGGCACGCAGCTGGGTCGAGTGGCGTGGATCGATACAGCTTCTCAGCAGGTCGTGCAGTGGGATACCGTACCGCAGCTTCCGCAGAATCCTGGCTTCGTCGGCGGATTTAACTATCCTTCTCCTCTACAAGTATTCCAAGCGGCGAACGGCAAGATATTTCTTTTTCCTGCATTTGGAGTTCCGGCCGTGTCGCCAGAGTACACTCCGCCTGCCTCAGTTGCGGAGTGGGATCCGTCGAGCGGTACAACCAAAATCCGGGCTGACGCCGGAAGTGGAGATGCCGTCTCGATAAGTGCTGATCACACCAAGATCCTTATGGCTGGCGAAGGCACCGCGGCGATATACGACTCCGGGACTGATCATTTCACGGCGATTTCAGCAGTTCAAAACGAATTTGCCACCATAAATCCGACGGGTTCGCAGTTTGCAGTCCTTGGTGGAAATCCGCTCGTGACGTTTTATAACTTGCAACTACAGCAGACGGGATCCGTAGGCGTGTCCGACTGTTGCGCCATCAATACCGTGCAACCGACCGCCGTTTATAGCGCAGACGACACTCGGCTCTACGTGAGCTATATTGCGCAATCCACTGGTCTGCCAAAACTGATCACCATTGACGCTAACAGCTTTCAGATCCTTGGAGCAACTGCCAACCTCTCGACCGAACTTGCCGGATTTGGAATTGTCACGTCCGGCAGCCCACGAGCCGTGGATTCAACAGGTCTGGTTTTTGAAATGGCTGATCACGGTGTCGGGGTCGTTGACGCCCCAGACTTTCAAAGCTTTCAGAATCCCCAAGTCGTCGCGAATTTTATTGGAGCTACTCCCGACGAAGGTCCTTTAAACACGGCCACTACCACGAATCTTACTACCGCAACTTTTGCCGCCCTTCCGGACGTGTTTTTCGGCAGTCAACGCGGGCTCAATCCGGCTTTAACCAGCGGACAAACAGGTCAACTGTCGGCAACCGCTCCGCCATCAAGCACGCTGGGTCCAGTGAATGTGAAAGCGGTAGAAGCCAACGGAGTCATGGCTTTCATGCCCCAAGCCTTCAGCTATGGTTCCGTTCCCATCCAGTTCGGAGAGCTTGCCTCAGATCCCAAGGGTGGCGTCCTAGCGGACCTTTTCGGTTACGGCTATTCCGTCGATATCCCCGGCGCCGCTATTCAAGTGAGTATCGGCTCGTCAGGGGCAACGGTGAATTCCAAGGATGTTTTCCCGGCTGGCTATCCTTTCCCACTGCAGCACCTCGTTGTGGCCGTCCCGGCCGGGTCGGCCGGAGCCGTGGATCTTAAAGTCACGTCGCCAACAGGCACTGCGACCTCGTCTAAGGCATTTCACTATGTCAAGAGCGTTACCAGCTACTCTTCGCCAGATAGCTTTCTGTACATGCTTTATGACTCACACCGCAATCAACTGTATTTGAGCGCTGGCGATCACATAGATGTGTTTTCCTCCGCAAGCAACAGCTTCACTACGCCGATCACAATTCCGAGCAACGGTGGAAGTCGCTCGATTCTTGGCCTCGCTTTAACTCCTGACGGGTCCAGGTTGCTCGCTGCTAATCTGGGCGACCAGTCCGTCGCGATCGTCAATCCGGATAGCCCCAGCTCCGGCGCCACCGCGGTGACCGTTCCTCCTTCGCCGGCGGCCGGTAACCCCGGCCCCTTCCAAATCGCCACCACCAGCACGAATCAAGCCTTTGTGACCCTCACGGGTGGCACGGGCCAGGCCGCGAGCGGTGGGCCCATTTATTCGATTGACCTCTCGAGCTTCCAAATCACTAGCCCGATACTCCCTGCGGGAAGCTTCGTGCAGGGCGGCGGCCTTCTCGAAGGTTCGGCAGACGGAAGTGTCATCATGGAAGCAACCGAGGGCATTAGCGACGGCGAATTATTGTCGTGGAACGCTGCTTCAAACGTTTGGTACATTCATCTTGTGGAAGGGCAATTCTGGAGCGACGCCACGATTTCCGGTGATGGTAATGTCTTGGCGTTGAGTAGCGATCCGGATGTTAGCGATTTTCCTTTTCCGTATTTGCTGGATGCGCAACTTAATCTGAGCGCCCAGGTCAACTTTACTGATTTCCAATCCAGTGATGAGGGGCCCACTCTTCAATTCGATCAATCCGGTGCGTTGCTGTACGCGGTAAATGGCGCGGGCGTGGACATCTTCGACGCGCGCACTGGGCAACTGCGCGAGCGAGTGTTGCTGTCAGAGCAGATTCTTAGTGGTCCAGTCCAAATTCTGCAAACTCCAGAAAAAACGATGGTGATCAGCCCCGCCGGTGACCAGATCTTTCTTCTCACAACCGCCGGGTTAACAGTGGTAGACCTCGACGACGTGCCACTTGGAATCGGCAGTGTCACGCCCGCTTCCGCACCAACAGAGGGCGTTGTGACCGTTCGGGGAACCGGTTTCGTGAGTGGTACTTCGGTCGCTGTAAATGGAGCTTCTGCGGTTGTGTCGTTTGTGGACGCCTCAACTCTAACGGTTACAATACCCTCCGCAGTCAAAGCGGGTCCCGCGCAATTGACGGTAACGAACCCGGACAATTCACAATTTACGCTCGACGCTGCGTTCCAGGTGCAATGAGTAGCACAGTTCCTGGGCCGCTTATTTCATTTAGGTGCTCACGCCTATCGCCGTAGGATTTCGGACTTGTCTCTGGTAAATATGCGGATCGCTTGAAGTAGCTGCAATCCCGCGCCGGAAATACCCGCGCCACACGCGACCAACAGATTCGACGTCGAGATAATTCAGTTCACGCCGTAACAACTCTTGCCGGCCTCGTCCGCTTCTCCAGCAACGCCAACCTCTGCGCGTGATCCATCGGCTCCCAGGGCACAAGTTTATCCGCCAACACATCCATCCGGCGCAGCAGAGTCAACTCCACGAACAACTCCATAAAATCCATATCGCGAAACACCAAAGACCCCGATTCCCGCATCTTGTCTCTTATTCGCTCCAGATGCGCCGGCATCTCGGTCCAATGCAGCCCCGATTTGTGATGATGGCAAAGATGGTACCCTTCGTTCATGAAATTCACTTCGTCATACACCGTCACAGTATTCGCAAAATAATCTTCAGGCCGTTCCTCGTCATAAAAAGCGTGCTGTACCCACGCCGTCATCGCCATGATGAAATTCATCGCCATCAACGGCACCAGCACGTACGCAATCCCCAGTCGCCAGTTATAAATAAACACCGCCGCGAAATAAACCGCATACAGCGTGATTCCCCATAACATTCGCCGCCGGTTCTCGCCCTCGCCCTTGGCCGTGAAGTACGCATACGGCGCCAGGCCCAGTACCGTCCAAAAATTGTCCGCCAGGTACCAGAAGAAGTGCAGCCGGTTAGTGCGGTCGTAACCAATCGTGGAAGTCGTGTCGTCCGGCCCGCTATTTTCCTTATGATGCAGACGCACATGCACCGTGCGATCCAGTTCCGGCACATTCCCATACAAAAATCCCAGGAAAAATTCCACGTAACGCCCGAAAACCCTATGGAACGAATCAGAAAAATATCCCTGCCGCCGGTGCGCTTCCAGATGCTTCGCGCTAAACATCCGTACGAACCGCTGAAACTTCACTCCGTACAAAGAAAGATAGAAACCGATCACCAGCCACAGCCGCGGTTTCCCTAAAATCATTTGCGCCACGAAAATCGGCACGGCCGTAAGTGTCAACGAAACCATCAGCCGCAGCGCCGGAGTGTCGCGCGCGTCCCGCAGAATTTTCTGCCCCAGCCGCTCGATCAGCCGGTCGTAAACCCCGGAAATATATTGATAACCCTCGCGCAGCGGCCGGACCTTCCCAAGCACAGCCGTGACCGCGTAGCATCCCATCGAAATCGCCCCAACCAGCAGCACCGCCGCAATGCTCGCCACAGCCGTCAACACCGCCAGCCAACGAAACGCCGCCCGGAATTGCGCCCCGACGCTTAGCGTCGGCCGGATCGTCGTCGCGCCCACGCCCGTTCGTACGTCACGCCGCATGTCCGCGCGTACATCGGCGCGCACGTCGTCCAGTTCCGCCGCGTCAACCTTCCCAGCGATTTGCATGTTTGTCGTCACACCGATGAACCCGCTCACTACGATGCCCTACGCAAATGGAATCTACACCCAAGTAGCAGAAACTTCCAGCGACGAACAGTCGACCCGACACCTGCCCGTCAGCCTCACACGGTTTCAAAACGTCGGGGCCTCCGGGGCCTTCTTCTCACGTAAGGCCTCAAACACGCGCTGCGCCTGCGCCCGCGGAACTTCCGCCGCAAGCTGCTCCAGACTAAGCTGCCGCAACTGCGCCACGCTCCCAAACCGCAGCAAGAGTTTTTGCGCCGTGCGGGGCCCCACCCCCCGTATCTCGGTCAAAGCCGTGCGCAATCTCCGCTTCGATCGCCGCTGCCGGTGAAACGTCACCGCGAACCGGTGCGTCTCGTCGCGAATCTGTTGGATCAAATGCAGCACCGGCGAATGTCGTTCCAGCACCACCGGCTCGTGCTCGCGCCCCAGCACGTACAGAATTTCTTCCTTTTTCGCGATGCTAGCCATCGGCTGGTTGATGATCGCCAGCTTATCGAGCGCCTTAGCCGCCGCGTGCAGCTGCCCGATCCCGCCATCAATCAAGATCAGGCTAGGCATTGGCTTCTTTTCCGCCTGCAGCCGCCGATATCGCCGCTCCACCGCCTCTTCCATGCTCGCGAAATCGTCACGCAAAATCCCCGCCGCCTTTTCCGCGCCTTCAGCCATCGCCTCGCCGCGAATGATGAATTTCCGGTAATCCGCTTTCTTCATCCGCCCCGATTCCCACACGACCATCGAAGCCACCGTGTCCGATCCTTGAATATGCGAAATATCAAAACACTCGATCCGCTTTGGCGGCTCCGGCAACCCGAGCGCCGATTCCAAGGCATCCACGATCGCCGCCGAGCTAGGCTTCAAAATCCGGAAGCGCTGAATAAACGAATGTTGCGCGTTTTTCTCCACCAATTCCAAAAACGCATGCTTCTGCCCACGCTGCGGATTCACAATCTCCACGCGATGCCCCGCCTGCTCCGTCAAAACCTCCTCGATCAGTCCGCTATCCTCAAATTCCATCGGCGTGTGAATGAAACGCGGCAAGTAAGCCGCGTCCAAATACAGCTGCTTGATCAACGACGGCAAAAATTCCTCCGGATTAAATTCCTCCATGTCCTCCCAGTAAAAATCCCGCCGGTCCACCACTTTCCCACCGCGCAAGTGAAATAAATTCACTGCCACCTGCGGCGGCTCGGCATACCACGCCAGCACATCCGTGTCATCACCCGAAGCTGCCGCGATTTTCTGCCGCTCCTCCATCTCATTCAACGTGCGCAGCAAATCACGATACCCCGCGGCCTCCTCGTACCGTTCCGCTTCCGAAGCCGATTGCATCCGATCCTTCAGGCTCTGCGCCAGATCACTGCGCCGCCCTTCCAAAAATAACCGCACATCCCGCGCCGCCTCGGTATAGCGCTCATCCGTCACCAACCCCGCGACGCACGGCCCCAGACAACGATGAATGTAATACTGCAGACACGGCCGCGGATGCGTGCGCGTCAAATCCACCGTGCACGACGGCACCAGAAAGTGTTTATGAATCAGATTCACCATCGAGTACGCCAGCCGCGCCGGGAAGTAAGGCCCAAAATAAATCGAGCCATCCTTATTCAGCCGCCGCGTCACATACACTCGTGGATATTTCTCGAACGCCGTGTACCGGATATACGGATAAGTCTTGTCGTCCCGGAGCAGCACATTGAATTTCGGCTTGTGCTGCTTGATCAGGTTATTTTCCAGCGCGAGTGCTTCTTTCTGATTGTCCACAACGATGTAATTCACGTCGGCGATCTCGCGCACCAGCGACCCGGTCTTCGCATCCTGCCAGTGCGATTCCATGAAGTAAGATCGCACCCGGCTGCGCAGCGAATTCGCCTTGCCCACGTAAAGAATTTTCTCGCCCGCGTCCAAAAACATGTACACCCCGGGCTGCGTAGGCAATTGCGCGACTTTTTCGCGGAGTTCCATGGCGGCGAGTTACAATATCTAAGTCTGACGTAGGCCCGAGTAGCGCCCAATTAATATTGACTGCGCCGGACCGCGTGCAACATTAATGATAGCAAACGCTATCTAATTGCAGCAGGAGCCTGATGCGTCGCAGCGTCCCACAATTCGTTCTGTTCATCACTCTCGCGGCGATCTCACCGCTCGCGGCGCTGTTGCTGTCGGCTTCCGCCGGCCACGCTCAGTCCCAAAATCAGCAGGGCCAGCCAGACCAACACAATCAACCAGGCCAGACGCCCGCGCCACAACCGCCCACTCCTCCGCAACCACAGCAATCGCCCAGCACGGCGCCTCCGCGTCCAAGCACCGATCCTGACGCACCCCAGGAATCGTCCTCGAAAAAGGCGCTGCCTCCTCCGGAGGACGAGCCCGCACCCGCGCCAGCAGCCTCGCCCAAAGATGCCCCGAAAAAAGCCAAAGCCGGCGTGCTCCCGCCCGAAGACGATCCCCTCTGGGATCCCTTCCACGCTCAACAGGATATTGACGTAGGAATGTTCTACCTGCACAAGGGCGACATAGATGCCGCCATCAGTCGCTTCGAACACGCCATCAGCCTGCGCGCCAATTTCGCTAAGCCGCGTCTGCTGCTAGCCGAGTGTTACGAGAAGAAAGACGACCCGTCCGAGGCTGTCCGCTATTACAAAGAATATCTAGAAGTGTTACCCAACGCCCCCGACGCCAAGAAAGTCCGCGAAAAAATCGACAAACTCTCCAAGAAGTAATACTCCGCAGAGAAATCACCCAAGGTTTTGTAGCGGCGGTCTTCAGACCGCCATTGTTCGGAGGCGCACCACCGCGGACGGAGCAAATAGAATCGCAATCATCTCAAAGTTGAATTTGCTTTTGAATTTGTACCGGCCGCCTGCATGTGCTTTTTAGGCGGGCGACTTTGACGATGCGGTTGAATCGTCCCCCGACCGCCTCACCGCCCCGGAAACCGATTCAAAAACCTCATAGCCCGCTGATAATCCGCGAATTTCTTCTCTTCCCGCCGAAACTCCGCCCCGTGCGATTCCCGCCGGCACCGCGCAAATTTCATCGGATGCTTCACGTGCAGCATCTCGTGGTACATCACATACGCCACCACAAATTCCGGCACCACGTCGCGGTCCAGCTGCCGGTTAATCACAATCTGTTGCAGCGCCGGATCAAAACACCCCAGCATGCTGCTCCAAACTCGTCGGCTCCAACCAAGCCGCGGCTTCATCAGCCCGCCGTCAAAATATCGCGCATTAAGCCGCTCGAACAATTCATTAAGATCGTGATGCGTCCCCGCCGGCCGGTGCTCCACTCGCCGCGCCCGCCTCTCGCGCAACGCCAGCAATCGCCGCCGCGTCGCCCCTGCATAAGAAAATTCCCGATAGGTCTGCAGCAATTCCTTAGGCGGCTCCCTTCGATACAAACGCCCCAGCAAAATCGCCGCAGTCGCCTCCACCACCGGATGCGGCGCATCATCCAGCGCATCGGACAAACGCACATAAGCCGTATCTTCCCGTAGGCGAATCGTATGCGTCAGGTCCGTATAAGGATGAAACTCCACCACAAAGTTCGGCGGTCGCCCCTCACACCCCAAACGCGTATAAATCCGCTGAAATATCCGCTCGCCGCCCGGCACCAGATTTTTCACGCGCCGTTTCTTCACGATGGCTTTCTCCGTACCGGGCCCGTATTCAATTCCTTCAATGCCTTTTCCACGTCCGTCAAAGCGTCCTGCGTCCCCTCAATCGCATCCTGCAAAGTATCCTTATACGTGTCGTACTCCGGCCCGCCTTCATTGATTTTCTGCAGCGCCGCCAGAAATTCCTTCCCCTTCGTCTGCATAATCTTCAACGAAGCGCGAATGTCCACCTGTTTCTCCCGCGCCACTTCAATCTGATCCGCCGCGTCGTCCATGCACCCCGCGTAAGCGTTCAATAACCCATTCAAAATCTCCGCCCGCCGACCTTCCGGCACAGCCCGCGTCAGCTCATACTGAAATTTCTTCAGCCTGTCGCCCGCAAATTCCACAAAAAGTTTCATCCGCTCCGGAGGAGTCACCGCATCGCGTATGCGATCGCCTTCCGCATCCGTCAAATAATCCTTTTTCTCTTCCTGCGCCTGAACGCAGCGCGCCGAAAGCGACACCGTAACTATCGCCGACATCAGCAACGTCGCACAGATCCCGGTCTTCCACGCTTGCCGCCGCATCGCGCGCTCCTAACTCTTCGGTTTATCCGCGTCCGGCGCGGGCGCAGCCGCCGGCGCACCAGATGGTGCAGCTTCCGGCCGCTTCGGAAAAAGTTGATGAATCAACTCGCCGTTCAGCGTCTCAAGCTCCGACCGAACCTCCGCGAGCGGTTTCTGCTCGTCCTTCGCCAAGCTCACCATGATGTCGTCCAATCGCCGCACCGACTCGCGCACCGAAATTTCCAATTTCTTGTAACCTTCCGGATGCGCCTCGGCATCGCGGTGCTTCGCATCTAAAGCCTTCTTGCTGGCCTGCGCTTCATCCCGCACCCGCCCCGCGATTTCCGCCGCCGCCGCCAAATCGCCCGCGTCAATCTTTTCGTGCATGGCGCGGAATTCCGCATCCGCCAACGGCGCCACCAGCTGCGCCTTGCGCACTGCATCCGTCTCTTTTTCAAACCGGACGCGCAACTCCGCCAACCGGTCCTGGGCCATCACCGCACCCGCAACCAGCGCCCCCACGAGAACACCCACCCAAAGCCTTCGGCCCACCGGCAATGTGCTACCTCTTCTTGTTCGCCAGCTCGCGCGTGAGCGTTCGAACGCGTGCGGTTGCCTCAAAGTACATGTCGCTGTTCTCGTCCTTGTTCATTTCCAGGAATTTCTTGTAAGCGTCCAACGCCAGCGCCGCCTGCCCCAGTTTATCGTAACAAGTCGCGCGCACGAACCAGCTTCCCATCGGCAGCGTTTCCTTTTGCGCCAACACATCAAGTCCGTGCAACGCAGCCGGATAATTCTTGTTCAGATATTCCGCCGCCACCAAATCCTTCAGCGCATCGATGTTCTGCGGGTTCATGTTCAGTGCCGCCACCAGCACCGGCACCGCGTTCGCGTAGTCTTTTTTCTGCAGATACGCATGTCCCAGTTGCGCGCGCAACTCCGCATCTTGCGGCGCCAGCGCGACGGCCTTCACCAGCACCGGCACCGCGTTGTCATATTGTTTCTTTTGAAAATAGATCTGCGCCCGCAATTTCAATGCGCGTATTGATTCCGGCGCAGCCGTCGCGGCTTTATCCAATTCCGCCAGCGCTTCGTCATCTTTTCCCGCTTCCACCAGCAGGGAAGCGTGCTCCAGTTCCACAGACGCGTCATGAGGATGCGCCGCCAGGAAAACGCCCATCTCCGTCGCCGCCGCGTCATTTTTCTTCTGCGCCAGCAGCGCCTGTAACAATCCTTTATGCGCTTGATCCGCCGCAGCACCCGCCGGTTGCAAGCTCAAAGCCTCGCGGAACGCGGTTTCAGCATCACTTGCATGCCCAGTCCTCAGCAAAGCAAACCCAAGTGAATTGCGAATCTCCACACTCTTCGCGTCCAGCTTTTCCGCCGCCTGATACTGTTCGATGGCCAGCGCATCCTTCTTTGTTGCCTCCAGAGCGACCCCTAACAACCACTTGGTCCGCGCATCCTCCGGCATGAGCTCAGCCGCGTGTTGCAACGGTTCAATCGCCGCCGCAGGATCCGTGGGAATCAGCGTCACGCCCAGGTTCTGATAGGCCGCGGCCATTTTCGGATCAAGCGCGATCGCCTTCTCGTACTCACTTTTCGCCTCAGCCGGCTTCTGCAGCGCCGTGTACGCATAACCCAGATCGTAATGCACCACGGCGTCATCCGGCTTCTTCGCCAAATAATCCCGATAGTCCTGCGCCGCGCTGGCGAAATCATTTTTACTCGCGGCATCTTGCGCGGCAGTAAGCAGACGATTCAATTCAATTGCAGCGGGATCCTGAGGAAATTTCGTTCGGGAAGTTCCAACGGTTTGCGCCGCCGAAGCGCCCGCCAACGCCAAAAGCGCTGCGCCCAAATAGACGCCCAAAGCGCCACGCGCGACCAGCGGCTTCATCAATCGAGCACTCCGCGTTTCATTCCGTCGGCTAATCGGGCACTGATGCATCAGCCGGCGCCGCCGCATGATTCCCATGAGTCGCGCCACTGCCAACGCCATTACCGTTGCCGTTGCGCGCGGCATTCAAAACCCGCGCCAAATATTTCCCTGTGTGCGATTGCTGATTCCGCGCCACCTGCTCCGGAGTCCCCGCGGCCACCACGTGCCCGCCTTCGTCGCCGCCCTCCGGCCCCAGATCAATCACCCAATCCGCCGATTTGATCACATCCAGATTATGTTCGATAATCAGCACCGACGCTCCACCCTCGATCAATTTCCGAAACGCCGTCAGCAATTTCTGTATGTCGTCAAAATGCAGCCCCGTCGTCGGCTCGTCAAATATATAGAGAATCCCGGTATTTTCCTGCCGCGTAAGATGCGCCGCCAATTTCAATCGTTGCGCCTCGCCCCCCGAAAGCGTCGTCCCGGATTGGCCCAGCCGCAGATAACCCAGCCCCACTTCATCCAGCACGCGCAATTTCGCAGTCACTTTCGGATGCGCCGCAAAAAAAGTGATCGCCTCGCGCGCCGTCAACTGCAGCACGTCGTGAATGTTTTTATCCTTATACCTCACATCCAGCACTGCGCTCCTATAACGCGTTCCGCGGCACTCCTCGCAAACCAGTTCCACGTCCGCCAAAAACCGCATCTCCACCGTAACAGTCCCGTCTCCCTGGCAAGCCTCGCATCGCCCGCCCGGAATGTTGAACGAAAAATGTCCGGCCGTAAATCCGCGCTTCTTCGCCTCCGGTGTGGAGGCAAAAACTTCGCGTATCGGATCAAACGCCTTCAAATATGTCGCCGGATTCGATCGCGGCGTCCGTCCGATCGGCGACTGGTCCACCATCTCCACGCCCGCCAGATACTGATCGCCCTCCAACCGGTCGCAGCATTCCTTCCAATTTCCGCCCGTGCGTTTCGCCTGCAGCGCCTTATAAAGCACGTCATAAACCAGCGTGGATTTCCCCGATCCCGAAACTCCTGTCACTGCCACCAGCAGCCCCAGCGGAATCATCACGTCCACGCCCTTCAAGTTATGGCTATGCGCTCCGATTATTTTCAAAAATTTTCCCGTAGTCTTGCGCCGCCGCGCCGGCACCGCGATTTTCAATTCGCCGCGCAGATAACGCCCCGTCAGGGAGTGCGCATCCGTCAGCATCGCCTCGCGCGTTCCCGCAAATATCAGTTTTCCGCCGTGCTCGCCCGCTCCGGGACCCAAATCCAGCACGTAATCCGCCGCCATAATCGTGTCCGGATCGTGCTCCACCACCAGCAAGGTATTTCCCAGGTCGCGCAACCCCTTCAAAATCTCAATCAGCCGGGTAGTGTCGCGCGGATGCAATCCAATCGAAGGCTCATCCAGCACATACAAAGCCCCCACCAGATGCGATCCCAGCGAAGTCGCCAGCTGTATCCGCTGCGCCTCACCGCCCGACAAAGTCGAAGTCAGCCGGTCCAAAGTCAGATAATCCAGCCCCACATCATCCAAAAACCGCAATCGCTGCTGCGTCTCCTCCAGCACTTTCTCTACAATCGCCGCTTCCGATTCACTCAACCGCAAATTCTGAAAAAACGGCCGCGCCTCCTTCACCGTCATCTGGCAAACTTCGGTAATCGAGCGCCCCGCGATCTTCACCGCCCGCGCCTCCGCTCGCAAACGCGTCCCGCGGCAATCCGGGCAAGTCGCATACCCGCGATACCTGCTCAAAAACACCCGGACGTGCAATTTATATTTCTTCCGCTCCAGCCAGCCGAAAAATCCCTTCACTCCGATATATTCTTCGCCCTTGTCGCCATCCAATATTGCGTGCCGCTGCGCCGCCGTCAGATCCCGGAACGGCACATCCATCGGAATCCCTTTCGCGCGCGCGAACTTCCGCATATCCATCGTCAATTGCCGGTAACGCGGCTTGGTCCACGGCTCGATCGCGCCTTCGTTCAACGTCTTGCTCTTGTCCGGAATTACCCGGTCCAGATCGAAATCCACCGTGTTCCCGAATCCCTGGCAGCGCGGGCACGCCCCGTACGGATTGTTGAACGAAAAAAGCCGCGGCTCCGGCTCCTGATACACCGCTCCGCACTTTTTGCACTCGAACCGCTCGTTGAACACCATCCGCTCCGGCGTCGCCCCCTCCGCATCCGGCGCAAACTCCAGAATCGCCTCGCCCCGCCCTTCGCGGTAACAAATCTCAATTGAATCCATCACCCGCGAACGCACTTCCGGCGAAAGCTCCAGGCGGTCCACCAGCACATACACCGGCTTCGTGAAATCCACATCCAGCAAATCTTCCGGCGTGGAAAATTCAAATACGCGCCCGCCCTGATAAATCCGGTTAAAGCCCCGCTTGCGCAAACTAATCAGCGCCTCGCGAATCGCATCCGCCGCCGGACGCACCGCCTTCCGCGCCCGCGGCGCTTGTGGCGCATTCGTCGCCACCTCCGCCGTCAGTTTCAATTCATACAGCACATAAAACCGCCGCCCTGCCGGCAACGCCAGCACCCGTGTCGCGATTTCATCCAGCGTGTCCTTGCGCACTTCCTCGCCGCAGCGCAAACAAAATGTCCGCCCGATGCGCGCGTACAGCAGCCGCAGGTAATCGTAAATCTCCGTTGCGGTCGCCACCGTAGATCGCGGATTCCGCGTCGAATTCTTCTGCCGTATCGATATCGCCGGAGCAATCCCGGTAATCTCGTCCACATCTGGCTTCTCAATCCGCTCCAAAAACTGACGCGCGTAAGCAGAAAGCGACTCGATATACCGGCGCTGACCTTCGGCATAAAGCGTATCGAACGCCAGGCTGGATTTGCCGGAACCGGAGACGCCGCTGACCACAGTGATCGCGTTGTGAGGAATCACGAAGTCTATGTTCTTGAGGTTGTGCACCCGCGCCCCCCGCACACGTATCTCCTCAATATCCCCAGGGAGGGGAACTCCGGCCCCCGCGCCTCCAGCCGCAGTCTTATCGGCCCGGACAGCTTCAGAGCTCGATTCATCTCGGGGCAGCTTATCTATGGGTTCTGTCGCCATGTGTGTAAACCAAAGATTATACTCCCGACCGTCAACCCCGCAAAATCGCTGCTTGGGCATCCTCGCCGCGAGCTCTTTTCACAGGCATTACAGGTTTCCTCACCGCGCGTGCTACTAGAACGGCGCATCACACACTGTTGCCATCGCCGTCAGAAATGCGCAAGATAGCGGCACGTCGGACCGCCCGAGGAGGCTTCCCATGGACGCAATCAAGCCAGCACTTGCCACTTGCATCGCTCTCCTCCTCTGTTCCTTTTCGGTGTCCTCGCAGCAAGGCGGGACGTCCGCGAAGAGCGACAATCTCTATTCATTGGCGTTGTTCGCCAGCCTGTCTGAAATGGAGAAATCCTGGGGCCACCTCGACGACAGTGATAATGGAAGTACGATACGTACTGACTACCGCCATATGCTCGCAGAATCAGACCCGGAAATTACGAACGGGTTGCCATCCCAACTTGGAGAATTTCGTGTCGAGTTTCTGGACGATCAGCAACAGATAGACAGATATCACCAGCTCCGCAAGGGATACTCCATTCTCAGAATTCGGCCTATCCAGAATGATGGCTCAACTTTAAGGATCGAAGTCTCCGTCTCTTACGTCCGATTTGAGAGGGGCAAATTCACGCACGGCGTTTCGGATTGGAGCGACGTTGAATTTCGCTATGATTGCGGACAACAAAAGTACGTTATCAGTAGCATTAAGCTGGGTGGCATTTGACGCGCGAACAGTTCGCATCGAATTCCGTTTCGAATAGCACGGAGGCATAAGTGGGGCAAGGCACCAAGCACTTCACGCGCGTGATCTGGATCGTCCTCGATAGCGTAGGCATCGGCGAGCTCCCCGACGCCGCCGACTACGGCGACGTAGGCCGCGACACCCTAGGCCACATCACCCGCTCGCGCCCGCTGCATCTCCCGAATCTCGTGCGCCTGGGCCTAGCGAACATCAAACCGCTCGACCATCTCACTCCGCCCGCGCACCCAGCCGGCAGCTACGGCAAAGGCGCCACCCGCTCCCCCGGAAGAGACACGACGACCGGCCACTGGGAAATGGCCGGCATCTGGCTCGATCAAGCCTTCCCAGTCTATCCGCACGGTTTCCCCAAAACACTAATCGCCGAATTCGAACGCCAAATCGGCCGCCGCACTCTTGCCAACAAGCCCGCCTCCGGCACAGAAATCCTAAAAGAACTGGGCGCAGAGCACATCCGCACCGGCTACCCGATTGTCTACACCTCCGGCGACAGCGTCTTCCAAATCGCCGCGCACGAAGATGTAATCCCCGTCCCCGAACTCTATCGCATGTGCGAAATCGCCAGAAAACTGCTCGACGGCCCCAATCGCGTAGGCCGAGTAATCGCCCGCCCCTTCACCGGCACGCCAGGAAATTTTCGCCGCACCGAACGCCGCCACGATTACGCAGTCGAACCAACAAAACCCATGCTCCTCGACGTCCTGGCCGAAAACAAAACCCCCGTCTTCGGCATCGGCAAAATTCACGACATCTACAACGCCCGCGGCGTAAACGATTACGTAACCACAAAAAATAACGCCGACGGCATGGCCAAACTAACCGAAGCGCTCCAGCGCCAACCAAAAGGCCTGATCTTCGCCAACCTCGTGGATTTCGACATGCTCTACGGCCACCGCAAAGACATAGAAGGTTTCGCAAAATCACTGGAAGAATTCGACGCGATGCTCGGCCCGTTCCTCGAAGCCATACACTCGGACGACCTGCTAATAATCACCGCCGACCACGGCTGCGATCCCGATCCGGTAAATCCCACGACGGATCACTCCCGCGAATACGTCCCAATCCTCGCCTACACCCCCAGCGCAAGCTCAGCAGCGATAAACATAGGAACGCGCGAAACCCTGGCTGACATGGGCCAAACCGTGGCAGAAAATTTCCACACCAAAATCCCCCACGGAGTCAGTTTTCTGCAGATGTTGAAAAGTTGAAAAAGTAATTCGAGGAAACGGAGACAAACAAATCGCGCAGCCTAATCCCCCTGCCCCGGCGCAGCCTTCTGCGCATAATACCCAGTCCGTGTCCGCACCGCCAATTTCTCATGCGCCTTCGACGCGTTCAATTCCACCTTCACACTTCGAAAAGTTCCATCCTTAGCCGGATTCGTCGGGTAATACCCCAACGTGTACTGATTCCGTATATCTCGCGCCACCTGCACGCAAACCGGATCCACATCCTCCAACCGGTCCGGGAAAAAAGCCAAGCCGCCAGTGGACTCCGCCAGAGTAGTCAATTCCTTCTTCGACTTCCTCACCATCTTCTTCTGATTTTTCCGGTCCTCATCGCTAAATACCCCAATCGCATAAATCACCGCATTCGATTCCACCGCCGCCTTCACCGTGTATTCAAAGCTCTTTCGGCTGGCGTCGTCATCCCCATCGGTAATCACCAGCAAAACGCGCTTATCCTTGTGTCCCTTCTTCAAATGGTCGAGCGATCCAATAATTGCGTCATACAAAGCCGTACTGCCGCGGGTGTCAATCCGTTCCAAAGCCTCATGGAGTTCCTGCGCATTGCTGGTGAAATCCTCATCCAAATCCAAGTAATACTCGTCGTTGAAATTCACCACAAAAACTTCATCCGCCGGATTGCTCGTGCGCACGAACGAAAGTGCCGCCGCATTCACCTGCGGCCGCTTCTCCTTCATGCTCCCGCTGTTGTCGATAACCAGCCCCATCGTTACCGGAATATCTTCTTTCGAAAATACCGAAATCTTCTGCTCCACCTTGTCTTCAAACACCCGAAAATCATTCCCGGTCAGCCCCGGAACAAACTGTCCCTTGTCATCCACCACGGTCGCATGCAGCACCACCAAATCCACCACCGATTTCAGACGATGGCTCTGATCCGTCTGCGTATTCGACCCGTTCGATTGCCCATAACCAGGAGGAGGCGGCGGAGACGGGGGAGGGGGAATCGGATTTTGCGCCAGTGCAGAAGGCCCTGCGCACACGACGAGCGCCAGCATCAAAAACACAAAAGAAAGAAAATGCCTAATGTCCCGGCGCGTAATATCCGGTCTTGGCATAAACGGTAAGCGGCGGCAGTCCCTTCGGCGGGCGCAGCTTGATCTTAATCTTGCGCCATTTCCCATCGTGGTTGTGATCGCTCGGTCTATATCCCAAGACATATTGATTGCGCAGCTCCATGCTAATTTTCGTCGCGACGTCAGGCAGATCCTTCAAGTTATTCACCGCAAACGCGCGCCCACCCGTCATCTGCGTCAAATCCGCCAGCAAAGATGGCCCCAGTTGCTCTTCCGGTGTCGGACCACCGCTCGGATCAAACAGCCCGATCGCGTAAATCTGCACATCCGCTTCCCGCGCGTACCGCCGAATGTCTGTCTCGGAGTACCGGCTATGATTATCGCCTCCGTCCGATATGATGAGCAACGCCTTCTTTGTGTTGCGTGCTCCTTTCATCTCGCTCAGTCCCAGGTAGATCCCGTCCAGCAGCGCCGTCTCTCCCTTCGCCGCCGTAAACATTAAATGGTTCTGCAATTCCTCCACGCTTCCCGTAAAATTACTAGCCAATTGCGCCCGATCGTTGAAATTCACCAGCAGAAATTCGTCCTGCGGATTCGCCGTTCGGAAAAATTGCACCGCCGCCAGCCGCGATTTCTCGATTTTGTCCGTCATGCTGCCGCTCATATCGAAAATCACGCCGATCGAAATCGGCACGTCCTCGCTGGTGAACCGCACAATCTCCTGCTCGCTGTTGTCCTCAAACACCCGGAAATTTTCCTGCTCCAATCCGGTCACCAACCGCCCATAAGGGTCCGTCACCGAAATGGGAACCAGCGTAATATCGGTTTCCGCATGCAGCGGTTTGCCTTTTTCAATTTTCTGGGTATTTTCAGGATGCGTAGGCCCTTGCTGCTGCGCCCCCGCATGAATCGCAATCAGTCCACTGCCGCAAAAAATCAGAATCGCGCAAGCTTTCGCAACTGCTCTGCTTCCAGCTGGCTGCGGTGCGCGGTTTCTCAACTTGGCCCCCACCCTTGCCGCGGGACACGCGTGGCTCTGGGCAGCTCTGCACGTCGCTGGCGGCGATTCTACCACTCGCCATCCCCAAAACAAGCGCCAGTGTGTAACTTCTATGTAACTTCCAATCCGTCGGGGCTGGGCAGAATTCAACGCTTTCGCTTCGATGATAAATGTTAAGATGCCCGCGCTGGCGAAAGGTGAGCAACCCCCATGCCAAATTCCGACCCACCCTCAGTCCTGGTAGTAATCCCCGCGCGCTACGCCTCCACCCGCTTTCCCGGCAAGCCACTAGCCCCCATCGCTGGCAAGCCCATGATTCAACACGTCGTTGAGCATGTCCGCCTAGCCACCCTCCCGACGCGCATCATCGTAGCCACCGAAGACCCCCGCATCAAAACCGCCGTCGAATCCTTCGGCGCCGAATCCATTTTGACCCGCCCCGACCACCGCACTGGAACCGACCGCATCGCCGAAGTCGCCACGCACATCCCAGCCGACATCTATATCAACGTCCAAGGCGACGAGCCCCTGATAGACTCCGGCACCATCGACGCGGTAGCCGCGGCCATGCTCGAAGACGACTCCATCCAGTTGGCCACCCCCTGCTCCGCCATCACCCTCCCTGGCGAAATAATGGATCCCAACATCGTCAAAGTGGTCCAGGATTTTGACGCCCGAGCCCTCTATTTCTCCCGCGCCCCCATCCCCTGGGTCCGCGATACCGGCGATCGCGTAGCCGCTAAACACTGGAAGCATATCGGCGTCTACGGCTACCGTCGCGACACGTTGCTCGAATTTCCAACGCTCCCCCCCGGCGAACTGGAACGCATCGAACAACTGGAGCAGCTCCGCTGGCTGGAAAACGGCTTTCACATGCACGTAGTCGAAACGATGTACAACGCCGTGAGCGTTGACGTCCCCACCGACATCCAAAAAGTTGAAAAACTGCTCCAGTCCCGCGCCAAATCCACCACCCAATCCACAAATTAACCCGGTAGCATAGGCGATCTCGCCTGTGCTCTTCGCTTTTCTCTGCGTTCTGAGCTTTTCTGCGGTAATTGCCTCTAATCTTTCTCCGTGTTCTCCGCTTTTCTCCGTGCACTGTGTGCTAAATCTTTCCGCTCCCTTCCAGCTCTCGAAAAAATAAATCCTCCCAAAAGAAATTCGCAATTTGACACTCACCCCAAATCCCCGCATAATGTTTCGTACGCAGATTGTCCCGGAGGATTTCACCCGACTTGCGCACCGCCCCAAAATACATTTTTGTGACGGGTGGCGTGGTTTCTTCTCTCGGGAAAGGCGTAGCAGCGGCCTCCATGGGCTGCCTGCTCGAAAGCCGCGGCCTTCGCGTCACCCTCCAGAAGTGCGATCCTTACCTAAACGTTGATCCCGGCACGATGTCCCCCTATCAGCACGGTGAAGTTTTCGTCACCGACGACGGCGCCGAAACCGATCTCGACCTCGGCCACTACGAACGCTTCACCTCCGCGCATCTAACGCGCGATCACAACTGGACCACCGGCCGCTTCTACGAATCCATCATCACCAAAGAACGCCGCGGCGATTATCTCGGCAAGACGGTCCAGGTTATTCCGCACGTCACCGACGAAATCAAATCCGCTTTCCGCAAAGTAGCCGAAGGCGTTGACGTAGTCCTGGTAGAAATCGGCGGCACCGTCGGCGACATCGAATCGCTTCCATTTCTCGAAGCCATCCGCCAGATGCGCCTGGAGCTAGGCCCCGAAAACGTAATCTTCGTGCACCTGACGCTGGTCCCGTTCATCCCCACGGCCGGTGAACTAAAAACAAAACCCACACAACACAGCGTAAAAGAACTGCTCAGCATCGGAATTCAACCAGACGTCCTGATTTGCCGCAGCGATCGCCCGCTGGCGGCCGATCTAAAAGCCAAAATCGCCCTCTTTTGCAACGTCGCCGAATCCTGCGTAATCTCCGCCCCCGACGTCGCCAACATCTACGAAGTCCCCATGACGCTAGCCTCCGAAGGCCTAGACGAACAAATCCTGCGCCTCCTGCGCCTGGAAGCCCCCCCGCGCGACCTAAGCCCCTGGCTAGCGATGCTAGAAACGCTGGAACATCCGGCCGGAGAAGTTCGCATCGGTGTGGTGGGGAAGTACGTCCAGCTCGAAGACGCCTACAAAAGTTTGCGCGAAGCTCTAGGCCACGGCGGCCTGGCCAATCGTCAACGCGTAGTAATCGAATGGATTGAAGCCGAAGAAATAGACTCGCCCGCCACCGCCGAGCAACGCCTGCGTCACGTGGACGGCGTCCTAATCCCCGGCGGATTCGGCAAACGCGGCATCGCCGGAATGGTCCACGCCATCACCTACGCCCGCGAGAAAAAAATCCCATTCTTCGGCATCTGCCTCGGCATGCAGTGCGCCACCATCGAATACGCGCGCCAGGTTTCGCACATCGAACACGCCGATAGCACCGAATTCGATCCCTCCACTCCCAATCGCGTAATCTACAAACTCCGCGAACTCCTCGGCGTGGACGAAATGGGCGGCACCATGCGCCTGGGCGCGTGGCCCTGCAAACTCGAGCCCGGCTCCTTCGCCGCCAAAGCCTACGGCCAGCTCGAAATTTCCGAGCGCCACCGCCACCGCTACGAATTCAATTGTGAGTACGAAGAAACTCTGACGCGCGCTGGTTTCCGCATCACCGGACGCACCCCCGACGGCGTGTACGTAGAAATAATCGAAGCCCCCAATCACCCCTGGTTCGTGGGCTGCCAATTCCATCCCGAATTTAAATCCAAACCCCTGGCGCCGCACCCGCTCTTCGCCGCCTTCATCCGCGCCAGCCTGGAAAATCGCCACTACCGCCTAAGCGCCACCAGTGCAGAATCGCGCGTCACGACAGCCGAACCCGCCACCGACTAGCACCCGCGTTCCCTTTATTCTCAGCGTCCTCTGCGTCTCTGCGGTAACAGCTTTCCCCCGCGCGGAGCCCGCTCGCGCACCACCTTAGGTCTACCGCCAAGCTTTCCATTCCTTCGCGCCGCCGATAACTTCGCAGCGCTTCGAGACTTTCCACCGACCGCACCAAGCCGCGCCGCCATCCAATTCCGCGACCCAAGAAATCCCAGCAAAAGCCCCGGCAAATAAATATCCACATCAAGGCGCGGAAAATAAATCCCAAACCCCGAAGGACTAATCTCAATCTCGCGAAGCTGCGCAGCCGTGGCCTTCTCCAATCCCTGCGCGTCGCGCGGCGAAAACGCCACATCCAACCCTGAATTAAGCCGTATCACCACCCGCCCCAACCGCCCATCATAACGGGCCGAAACAGCCGTCGGCACAGCAGACCGCAAACCCGACGCCCGCCGGTTACTTCGCACAAATTCTTCACGCGATGTCATGAATCCTCCCCCACGCTTTACACATCGTCATCAAATGTTTCGCCAACCTCTTCGCAATCCGCGAAATCTCCGCTCGCGAAAACCCATAATTCTCACGCAACCGCACCGGCCCGGTCGCGCAATTCAAATTAAACACCGCCTCACACCCACGCCCAATCACATGCACATGAGCCGGCCGGTGATCGTTGAGATAGACGGCCACCCGCAAGCCGCCAAATCGCAACACGGTTGGCATAGCTCATCCTAGCATAATCCGAAGCGCTTGGGTTACGACGCAATTGTTGCGGCTCATGCCCGACCCCCGGCGGTCTGTTTGTAATTTCTCCACCCGCTATGCCTCCGCGTTTCTGTGGCGATCCGGTGGCTATCTTTCTCTGTGTCCTCCGCGTTTCCTCCGTATTCTCTGTGTTAATGTTCTCGCCTTTCGCTGCGCCCTCAGCGTCGCTCCGGTAATCTCTCCTCTCCCGCGCAATTCAAAGTTGAATTACCTCGCATTCCCGCATAACCTGTTCCCGCAACCATTCACCCACACATGCCACCAACCAGCAGCTTCTCGATCGCCAATATCCAATTCGGCCCAAGCGCCCCGCTGTTCCTAATTGCCGGCCCCTGCGTAATCGAATCCGAATCCCACGCCACCACCATGGC
The DNA here is from genome assembly GCA_963779465.1 of uncultured Acidobacteriota bacterium. Lineage (GTDB taxonomy): Bacteria > Acidobacteriota > Terriglobia > Acidiferrales > UBA7541 > Palsa-295. Next base: position 443,385 of record CAVZYH010000001.1, read on the forward strand.
CGAAAAAATCGCCGCCATCGCTGTCGAACTAAAAATCCCTTACATCTTCAAAGCCTCCTACGACAAAGCCAATCGCTCCTCCGTCTCCTCCTTCCGCGGCCCGCAACTGGAAGAAGGCCTCCGCATCCTCGCAAAAATAAAAAAACACACAGGCCTACCCATCCTCACCGACGTCCATGACGTCTCCCAAGTAGGCCCCGCCGCCGAAGTCTGCGACATTCTCCAAATCCCCGCCTTCCTCTGCCGCCAAACCGATCTCCTGGCTGCCGCCGGCCGCACCGGCCGCGTCGTGAACGTAAAAAAAGGCCAGTTCGTCTCCCCCTGGGAAATGTCCAACGCCGCGGAAAAAATCGCCAGCACCGGCAATCAAAAAATAATCCTCACCGAACGAGGCACCTCCTTCGGCTACCAAAATCTCATCGTGGACATGCGCTCTTTCCCCGTCATGAAAAAATTCGGTTACCCCGTGGTCTTCGACGTCACCCACTCCGTCCAACTCCCCGGCGGAGCAGGGAAGTCGAGTGGCGGCCAACCGGAATTCATCGAGCCCCTAGCCCGCGCCGGCACAGCCGCAGGCATCGATGGCCTGTTCCTCGAAGTTCACGACAATCCAGCCCAAGCTCTATCCGACGGCGCGAACGCTCTCCCGCTGGAAAAACTTCGCCCACTCCTGCAAAAAATCCAAAAACTGGCAGCCCTCACGCGCGAATGGGACGCCCCAGTTCAATGAGCCTGGAAACCGCCAAACGCGTCCTGCGCGTAGAATCCGAAGCCATAGCCGGCCTGATCGAACGCCTGGACGCCCGCTTCGAAAAAGCCGTCGAACTCCTCCACGCGTGCAAAGGACGAGTAGTAGTAACAGGGCTAGGCAAATCCGGCCTGGTAGGACGAAAAATCGCCGCCACTTTTGCCAGCACCGGTACGCCCGCGCTTTTCCTGCACACCGGCGAAGCCCTGCACGGCGATTTAGGCATGTTGACCGCCGGCGACGTAATGCTGGCAATTTCGACAAGCGGTGAAACCGCCGAACTAATCGAACTCCTCGAAACCGTGAAGCGTCTGGCCGTCCCGCTGCTAGCGCTCACCGCCAATCCAAAATCCACCCTGGCCCAAGCCAGTAACATCGTCCTCGACATCGCCGTAAAAGAAGAAGCCTGCTCGCTGAATCTAGCCCCCACAGCATCCACCGCCGCAGCCATGGCCATGGGTGACGCCCTGGCCATCGCGTTACTAGAAGCCCGCGGTTTCAAAGCAGAAGATTTCGCAGCCCTCCATCCCGGCGGCCGCCTCGGCAACAAACTCCGCCGCGTGGAATCCCTAATGCACCAAGGAGAGAACGCCCCGCACGTCCTCCCCACCACAAAAATGCCCGACGTAATTTATGAAATGAGCCGCAAAGGCCTGGGCCTGGCCGCCGTCACAGAAGCCAACGGCAAACTCCTGGGCATAATCACCGACGGCGACCTCCGCCGCGTAATGCAAAAGCGCCAGGAAAACGTCCTGGCCCTAACCGCCGCCGATTGCATGACCAAAAATCCCATAACGCTAGCCCGCACGGAGCTAGCCGCCAGCGCCCTGCGCCTGATGGAAGAAAAAAAGATCACCAGCCTCCTGATCACAGATCCCGCAGGCAAACTAGAAGGCGTCCTGCACATCCATGATCTCTGGACCCTGCAGCTGCTCTGAAGTTTTTGGTGGCGCCGTAGCCGTCGCAGTTGCAGTCGAAATCGTAGCGCCGGCGTCTCGCCGGGTGCAGTCGCCGTTGAACTTGCAGCTGTTTTTGAATTTGTAGCGGCCGCCTGCTTTTTCTTCTCAGGCGGGCATCTCTGACTTCGCTATCGGTGTTGAAGCTGCAGTTGCCGTTGTAGCGGCGGTCTTTAGACCGCCAGCCGTTGGCTTTGCGTTGGATTCGAAACGTCGCTGGTAGGAAGGAATCACACGATGCCCATCAAAGAACTAAAATTCCCCGCGAAAGTCCTCCGTCGCGCCAAACCCATCCGCGTCCTCCTGATGGACGTGGACGGCACCATGACTCCCGGCTACGTCTGCCTGCAAACTTTTCCCGACAACAGCGTAGCCGAAATGAAAATGTTCCACGCCCACGACGGCGCCGGCATCAAACTCGCCAGCATTATGGGCATCCGCACCGGCCTGATCACCGGACGCGACTCCCCAGCCAACGCCCGCCGCGCCCGCGAAGGCGCCATGGAATTTGTAATCCAAGGCCAGCCCAAAAAACTAGAAGCCTACAAAGCTATCCTCATCCGCGCTGGAGTAACCGACGACGAAGTCGCCTACATCGGTGACGATCTTCCAGATTTGCCCATTCTCCAGCGGGTAGGCTTAGCAGTAGCAGTAGCCAATGCAGTCTACGAAGTAAAACGCGCCGCCCACTACATCACCACAGTCCCCGGCGGCCAAGGTGCCGTCCGCGAACTAGTAGAACTAATTCTGAAAGCCCAGGGCCTCTGGAAAAAAGCCATTCCCCAAGCCATCGCCTAGGAAGGTTTTTGACTTTGTAGCGGCCGCCTTCAGGCGGGCGCCGTTGACTTGGTCGTTGTAGCGGCGGTCTTCAGACCGCCAGCCGCTGCCGTCGAATTTGCCGTTGCCGTCGAATTCGCGGTTGCCGTTGAATTTGCCGTCGCCGTTGAATTCGCAGCGGCCGCCTGCTTTTTCAGGCGGGCGGTTTTGTCTCAGATTTTCCGTGTCCTCTCCGCCTCAAATCTTTTGACCTATGTTTTCTCAGCGCCCTCTGCGTTAAATCTATTCGACCTTCTTATCGCAATTCTTCATCAACGCCTTCATCAGTATTTATCTGTGTTAATCAGTGGTGATTTTGAATTTCACGTGCCCATCCGAAGCCACCCCTATTCCTTCTGCCTCTCCTTCCGCATCTGCTCAAAAATCTGCTCCGCCCAAGCCGGCGGTTCTGGCCCCTTGCTCAAATCCAATTTCATTCCCAGCGCCAATTTCCACCGGTCCATCCACAAAATCCCCGTCCCCACATAAAGATCCGCAGTCGCGTAAGCCGGGTCCGCCAACGCCGCGTCCAAAGAAATAAACTTATACCCGCGCTTCTCCAATTTCGTCAGCAGCGCGTCCAAACACTCCAGGTTCAAAGCATTATCGTGCACCAATATAATCTGTGGAATCTGCCGTCCAAACATCTCCGCCGATTCCTTCTCCGCATAATCAAAAACCGTATCCACATACTCCAAATATTCTTTCTTAGCCTTCGCCGCCATCTTCTTGTCCTTCTTCTCCAGCGCATAGCTCAACGCATCATTGAATACGTAATCCGCATCCTCAATCGTCACCGGCGCAATCGTATATCCCCGCTCTTTCAAAAAAGTATCGAACGCCGTCTTCAACTCCATCGTCATCCCCGTATTCAAATAAGGATGCCGAAAATATTTTTCACTCTGCCCCGACACCTTCAACAGCGCCTCAGTCACCACCTCGCCGCGTACCAAATCATCCTCGTATTTCTGCAGCGGCGTATTGCTGAAATCGTCGTGCGCGTAGTTGTGATTCCCCAGCAAAAGCCCCGCGTCCAGCCACATCTGCAAAAGTTCCGCCCGCGCATCCCGCTCCTCCGCCACCTGCAATTTTCTCTCGTTCACAAATCCAATCGCCCACGCATGATGCGCCTTCAAGGCCGCCGGTATCCCCCGATTAATCTTCTGCAATTCCTTCAAGTCCCCATAATCGAAATCGTTCCCCGGCAACGCCCCTGGTAAATCATCCACGGTAATCACGACGCTGCGTTGCGATTCACTCTGCGCAGCATCCTGCCCTCCACCACCGCGAATCGCCGCAGACGATCGCGCCCCGCCCACTCCCCAAGCCATCGCGGCGCAAAATAAAGCCCCCACTCCAAACATCCGGCATCCCAACTTTCCATTTATCAAACCACCCTCGCTTCGAATCGAATTAAAATTCTCCCACACACCCGCCATTCTAAACTTTCAGCGTAGAGATGCGCGCACAATCTGCGTGTCGCGCCTATCCCGGAAAAATAACAGACTCGCAGTGAAAAATTAGCAACCGGCAGGGAAGGCGAGACCGCAAACAATTGGAGCGGGCGATGGGAATCGAACCCACGTCCGAAGCTTGGGAAGCTTCTATACTGCCATTGTACGACGCCCGCTCATTCCACCAGCCGCGATTATACCCAATCCAGCACCTTCGTGAAAAGCCCGCCGCCCAAATCCCGCACTTCACAAAAACTCAAGCCAAGCCGCGCGCCGCTCCAATCCTCATCGGACAAAATTCAAAAGTATTCATCCCCGCCTTAATCGAAGGATCCTCGTCTCCAAATTTCTGCACCTCCGCCGCGTCCTCCATTTCCAGCACCGCCACTCCAAACGCCCCCGCGCTAGCCATCACCGGCCCGTAGATCAAAATCTTCCCCGCATCAAATGCCTCGCGCGTATAACGCACATGCTCCATCATCAGCGCCCGTTCCTCCGCCGTCATGTCGGCGCCAAATGTCACCCTTGGCGGAATCAACTTGAAATAAAAATGTTGTTTGCTCATCGGCTGGCCCAGCTCCCTGTGCCGCGAAGTATTTTCGCGATTCAAGATAAATCGCGACTGCCAACGACCGCGAGATAATACCTCACCCACCGCGAAACTCCCGGTAACGATTTTCCGATCCTGGCCCCCGCGCCAATTTTCTTCCTGCCTTCCCTCCATGCTAAAGTGTCAACTCCAAATCCAAGGAGCCGCAGTGGCGCACAAAGATCTCCGCGATTTCGTCCACAAACTGGAAAAGCACGACGAGCTGAAACGCATCTCTCCCGAAGTTGACCCTGTCCTCGAAATCACAGAAATCTCCGACCGCACCGTGAAAGCCAAAGGCCCAGCCCTGCTCTTCGAGCATCCCAAGAACTCCAAAATCCCGGTAGTAACCAATCTGGTAGGCACCGAGCGCCGCATGTGCATGGCTTTGGAGGTTGACGACCTAAAAGAAGTCGCCGCACGCATCAGCTCCTTCCTCGATCTCCAATCCCCCCAAGGCCTCCTGGAAAAAGTAAAAATGCTCCCCAAACTAGCCGAGATCGGCTCCTTCTTCCCCAGATCAGTCCGCAACGGAGCCTGTCAAGAAGTAGTCCTCACAGAAAATTTCTCGCTCGACGCATTTCCAATTCTGAAATGCTGGCCCCAAGACGGCGGCCGCTACATCACCTGGCCGATGGTAATCACCAAAAATCCGGAAAACGGCAAACGCAACGTCGGCTGCTACCGCATGCAGGTCTACGACTCCCGCACCACCGGCATGCACTGGCAAACCCAAAAACATGGCGCCGATCACTACCGCAGCAGCCGCGCCAAAAATCCCAGCGGCAAACTCGAAGTCGCCGTAGCCATCGGTTCGGACCCAGCCACCGCGCTGGCCGGCATCCTCCCCGTTCCGCCCGACATGGACGAATTTATGTTCTCCGGCTTTCTGCGCAGAGATCCTGTGGATTTAGTCGCCTGCAAAACGGTTGATCTCGAAGTTCCCGCCAACGCAGAGATCGTCCTGGAAGGCTACGTCGAAATCGGCGAGATGCGAACCGAAGGCCCCTTCGGTGATCACACCGGCTTCTACTCCCTCGAAGGCGAATTTCCCGTCTTCCACATTCAATGCATCACCCACCGCAAAGACCCGCTCTATCTCACCACCATCGTCGGCCCTCCTCCGCAAGAGGACTATTTCATGGGCCATGCGATCGAGCGCGTCTTCATGCCCGTGATGAAAATGCAGTATCCAGAAATTGTAGACGTCGCCATGCCCGCCGAAGGCATCTTCCAAAACCTGATGATCGTATCCATCCGCAAAAGCTATCCCGGCCAGGCCCGCAAGATAATGAATGCAATCTGGTCGCTTGGTCAGGCGATGTTCACCAAGGTAGTAGTCGTCGTAGATCACGATGTGGACGTGCAAAACTCGAGTGAAGTCGTCTGGAAAGCCCTCTGCGCCATTGACCCCGAGCGCGATATTCAGTTCGTTCTCGGTCCCGTGGACACTCTCGACCATGCCGCGCGCCGCCAGGATTTCGGCTCCAAGATGGGCGTGGACGCCACCCGCAAATGGCCCGAAGAAGGTTTCGCCGGCCGTTGGCCGGACGAAATAAAAATGGATGCCGCCACAAAAAAACGCGTGGACGCAATATGGCACCAAATAAAGCTCACCCCCACGAACAAAAAGTAAACCCCAGGCGAACCCCGAAAGTGTTCGCCCTTTTGGCTCTTTCCTTCAATATATAAGGGCTTTAGCGCCACTCCACCTGTCCTTTTTACCTGTCCTTTTCGCCTACCTGTCCTTCCGGTCTATGTTTTACCAATAGCACACCATCGCAACACGTTCCTTGACACTCCGTCCTGTGGATGTAATAAACGGAGAAAGAGGAAAGGTACCGGGCGTAGCAGTACTAACGGTCCTCTCCAGAGTCAGCGCCGTAACCGGGGTGTTGTGGCGAAGCGGTAAGCAAGTTTTGGGGAAGTTTCTCCAAGAAAATTTTAGCACCAGATGAAGCCGTGCCCGTCCTGCGAAGCGGGATGGGGTGAGGAGTGAGGGGCCGCGCGATGTTCAATCTGGGTAAAACGAAATCACTAATCGGCCTGGACATCGGCTCGAGTTCTGTTAAGGCAGTCGAGCTGAAGAAAACCAAGGCTGGCTACGAGCTGGTCAGTTACGGCATCGAAACCCTCGCCCAGGATACCGTCGTGGACGGCGCTATCATGGACGCTCCCTCGGTTGCCGAGAAGATCATCTCGATCTTCGATACTCAAAAAATAAAGACGAAAGATGTGGCCACCTCCGTCTCCGGCCACTCCGTCATCGTCAAGCGCGTCAGCATGCCGCTGATGACCGAAGACGAGCTCTTCGATCGCGTGCAGGCCGAAGCCAGCCAGCACATTCCTTTTGACATCGCGGACGTCAACCTCAGCCATCAGTTGCTCGAGGCCACCGAAAATCAGATGGACGTCCTGCTCGTCGCCGTAAAAAAAGACAAAATCCTGAACCATACCAACGTCCTCGCGCAAGCCGGCAAAGTTCCGGTCATCGTGGACATTGACGCCTTCGCCTTGCAGAACTGCTTCGAGGTCAATTACGAACCCGACCCTTCGCAAGTCGTCGCTCTGCTCAACGTTGGCGCCAGCGTCATGAATATCAATATCGTCCGCGGCTGGACGCCATTGTTTACCCGCGACGTTTCCGTCGGCGGCAATCAATACACCGACGCGCTGCAGAAGGAATTGGACCTGAGCTTCGAAGACGCCGAAAAACTGAAGATGGGCGGTACCCTGGCGGGCGTCAACGAAGAGCAACGTACCGCCATTCTGCGCTCCGTCTCTGACATCTTGATCCTGGAAATTCAAAAGACCTTCGACTTCTTCCGTGCGACCGCCAGCGGTGAAAATATTCGCCGCATCTACGTCGCCGGTGGCACCGCGCGCGTTCCCGGGCTGCTCGACCTGCTCAAAGAGGAATTTGCCATGCCGGTCGAGGAACTCTACCCGTTCCGTAAAATTGCCATCAATCCCGCGCGTCACGATGAGAGCCAGATCCGTGAGTTGGCGCCGCGCTTGGCCATTGCTGTCGGCCTGGCGCTGAGGAGCTTTGACACGCCATGATTCGCATCAACTTACTCGGCCAGGTCCGCCCCAAGGCCACCAAACAATCCGTGCCGCTGGAGTCCACGCTGCAGATTTTGCTGGGCGTCGCCGCTCTGGCAATCGCGCTTATCGTGCTCTCCGTCACTTACTATTCGCAGAAGCATCAGCTCGACGAGACCAACAACCGCATTCAGGCTCTGAAATTGGAGAAGGCCAACTTGCAGCAAATCAAGCTCGAAGTTGACCGCTTCGAAGCTCAGAAAGCCGCCCTGCAGACTCAGATTGGTGTTATCGAAAATTTGCAGAAGAATCGCACCGGCGCTCAGGAACTCCTCCAGATGGTCGCCAACACCGTCGTCCGTGTTGACCAGCTCTGGCTCACCTCTTTGGAACGCAAGGGTGACAGCCTGGAGATTGCCGGCGAAGCTGGCAGCGTCAACTCCGTCGCCAATTTCATCACCCAGCTCAAGCGCTCCGGCTACTTCGACAAGATTGAGATCCAGGAAGCGAAAGAGGACGACGTGGTCAAATCCGTCACCACTTACGGCTTTACCATGAGCGCCGCGATCGCTCAGCCGGCCGCCGCCTCTACGAATCAGCCCCAGACCAAGCCTGCTGCTGGAACCACTACCACGCCCCCGCAGCCCGCGCCCAAGGGGAGGAGCTAGCGATGGCTACCGCTTTCCGTGATTGGCCCTGGCCTCTACAAGCTCTGTTCTTCCTGGGCCTTGCCGTTATTTTAATTGCCGCTGGGTTCTACATCCCTGGTTCTCCGGTGACCACCGTCCGCAACGAATTGGAAGCGGCTCAGGCGGAAGAAAAGCCTTTGGAAGCCGACGTCGCCAGCCTGCGCGTTTACAAACAACGCCGCGCCGAGCTGCAATCCGAAATGGATGCGCTTTCCAAACAGCTCGCCACCCTCCAGACCATCGTTCCCGAAGACAAAAAGGTGGACGAGTTCATCCTCATGATCCAGAGCGCAGCCGCCGGTTCTGGCGTTTCCATTCGCAGCCTGAAGGCGCTGCCCGTCGCTCCCAAACAGTTCTATTTCGAAGTCCCGTTTGAAGTCCAGGCGGATGGTCCTTATTTCGCTGTCCTGGATTTCTTTTCCAAGCTCGGCCGGCTCTCGCGAATCATTAACGTTGGCGATCTAAAGCTCAACAGCGTCGCCAAAACCACGAATGCCAATTACCGTATGACTCCCGGAACCTCCGTTACCGGCGTCATGACAGTCACTACTTTCTTCTCGAAGGCGGCAGACGCTGCGCCTCCTGCGGCGGCGCCAGCTGCGCCGGCAAAGCGATAGGACGACAACGATGAGACTGCCAAAGGCATTCAACATACTCCTTACCGCGCTGGCGCTGTCCGTTTGCCTCGTCCCAGCAACTCGGGCCCAGGCAACGGCTCCAGCACAAGCTAAGCCGGCCAAGCAGTCCGCACACAAAGCTAAAGCGGCCGCGCCGAAGCAAGCTCCAGCCGCCAACGCCGCGGCGCCCAATCCGGCCGTAGTGAAAACGGCCGAGCGCGATCCGTTTTTGCCGCTGGTTAACGTGAGTAAACCCGGCGGCGGCGCGCCCTTGCCCCCAGGCAAGGCTGGTTTAGTGGTCGCAACCATCCGCGTGGATGGCGCGATTCGCTCACCCAACGGCATGTTCGCCGTAGTCACCAATCCCGATTCGCGCGTTTACTTCCTTCGTGAAGGCGACCAGCTCTACGACGGCGATGTGGAAAAGATCGGCCTGGACGGTGTCACGTTTAAGGAAGTTTCCAAGGATGCTTTCGGGAAATCGGTCGAAAAAATCGTTACGAAACGAATCTACCCGAGTGCAGGAGAGCAGCAATGAGGATTATGCGGAGCGCGTGGGGCCTGACTGCGTTCGTGGCGGCAGCCCTGATTTTGTCGAATGGAGCGCTATCGGCCAGCGATTTACCGGTAGTGCATGTTAAGGCCGTGGTGAAAGACGGTGCCGTGACCCTGGATGCTCAGGCCAATGGCCCCTTCGAATACACCACGTACCGCGCCAGCGAGAGCCTCTATGTGCTCGACCTGTCCGGCGTGTCGGCCGGCGATTCTTCCGGCGCTCGCGTGGTGCCGTCCGAGCTCGTCAAGAGCTATCGGCTGACCACGTACTCCGCGGGTCAAAAGCCCGTGGTGCGCTTGGAAATCCTGCTGCGGCCCGGCATCACTCCGCGCCTCGCGCGCAACGGCAATCAGGAACTGACGCTATTCGTTTCCGCGAACGGTAATGCGGATGGCTCCGTCGAGCCTGTGGCCGTCACGGCCGCGCCCGCCGCGAAGCCTGCTACTGCAACGCTGAAGCCCATTGCCGCAAAACCGTCGGACGCCACGGCGCCCGCTGCGCAATTTCAGAATATCGAACAGGTGAACCTCGCTCAGGTTGGCGCCCAGACCGAAGTCAACGTCGTCGGCAACGCCAAGCTCAACTATCACGTCAGCCGCCTGCACAATCCAGATCGCATCGTCCTGGATTTCTCCGACGCGCACCTGAAGACCAGCGAAAAGAACATCGCCAGCAATCTGGATCCGGTGAAGGAAATCCGCCTGGCGCAATTTACCCCGCAGGTTTCGCGCATCGTCATCGATCTGCGCTCGCCTGCTCGTTACAACGTGAATGCTTCCGGCAACGCCGTCACTGTCGCCTTCCGCGCCGAATCCGCCACCCCTGCTTCCGGTGGCGAGCGTGAATCCGCGCCGGCCGCCAACAGCGAGCCCGACGACGTAACCACAACCAAAGCGATCAGCGCGCCCGCGGCACCTGCAAACGTACCTGCAAGTGTCCCGACGCCCGTGGCCGCTCTTCCCACGACCTTGACGCAACCTTCCGCGGCACTCGCCGTCCCGGTTACGCCAGCGCCTCAGCCCGCACCCGCCGCCGCCCCGAAACCGGCCGCCGCAAATACGGGCTACACAGAAATCAGTGACAGCACTCCGTCGGCAGCTTCCTCCGCCGCGCAACAGGCGGCCACACCGCCTCCTGGCGGGCGTTATTCCGGCGAGCCCATCTCGGTCAACTTGAAAGACGTGGATCTCCGCGACTTCTTCCGCCTCATTCACGAAATCAGCGGACTGAACGTCGTAGTGGACCCCGCTGTCAAAGGGAGCCTGACCATCGTTCTCGACGATGTACCGTGGGATCAAGCCTTGGACATCGTGCTCAAGAACAACGATCTCGACAAACAGCTCGACGGCAACGTTCTGCGCATCGCAACCAAGGAAACCCTGAAGCGCGAAGCTGAACAGAACCGCGATCTCGCCAAGGCCCAAGCCGAGTCCGCCGACGTGGTCACCACCACGCGCGTCCTCAGCTACGCCAAGGCCGCGGACATGGTTCCCACGCTGAAGAAGTTCCTTTCTTCGCGCGGCGATATCCTGGCCGACAGCCGTTCCAACACTCTCATCATTCGCGATATTCCCACGGTCCTCCCGGTGCTCGATAACCTCCTGCGCCAGCTCGACCGCAAATCGCAACAAGTCGAAATCGAAGCGCGCGTCGTGGCCGCCAACCGCTCCTTCTCGCGCGAAATTGGCACCCAGTTCGGCATGGGTCTCGGCACGCACGGCAGCACAATCGGCGGCGCGTCCGCCGTCGGCACCAGCCCCATCATTCACTCTCCGGCCCCGCCGTTCGCCGTCGGCACTCCGCCGTTGACATCCGGCTCCGTGCCGCTGCTCACCAATCTTGGTGCGGCCACTCCTACGAGCGGCTTTGCGTACTCGTTCGCCAACTCTAACTTCGCTCTGGACGTAGTCATCACCGCCGCAGAAGACCGCGGCGTCGGCAAGCTCATCTCCAAGCCGAAGATTGTCGCCCAGAACAACCAGAAATCCGTCGTCAAGCAGGGCACCAAGATCCCGGTGCAGACCATCGTCAACAACACCGTCTCGGTCCAATTTGTGGACGCCGTGTTGGAGCTCGATGTCACGCCGCAGATCACCTCTGACGGCACCATTTACATGGACGTGGACGTCAAGAACGACCAGATTGACTCATCCATCCCGCGCGTCGAGGGCATTCCAGCCATTGACACGCAGGAAGCCACTTCCAAAGTGCTCGTCGCGGACGGCGCCACCATGGTAATCGGCGGCGTAATCGTCACCCAGCAACGCACCGACATCCAACAAGTCCCCGTGCTCGGCAGCTTGCCCGTCATCGGCAACCTGTTCAAGCACACCACGGTCAGCTCCACGGCCCAGGAACTTCTCTTCTTCCTGACCCCGCGCATTCTGCCGGGATAGTTGCAGCAGGGAAGCGAGAGGTTCGCAAGCAGCAAGTGACCCAGAAAACCGCGCAATCGAAATCAGCCCGGAGCCGGATCCATCGGCTCCGGCTTTCTTTTTCCGCCCTGCATTCCGACGCGCTGCTCGTCACCCATCTTCCCAACATCCGTTATCTCTGCGGTTTCACCGGCAGTGCCGCCATCCTGCTCGTCGAAAATTCCCGCGCCACGCTATTCACAGACAGCCGTTACACCCTGCAAGCCCGCCAGGAAGCTCATGACGCCACGATCGTCATCGCTCCGCACGGCTTACTCCGCGCCGCTGCAGCAGCCCTGAAATCCCGCCGCGGCACCATTCGCCTCGCATTCTCACCTGGACAGCTCACCGTCGCTCAAAAAGAGGCGCTGCAGTTGGCCGTCGGCGCCCGTCTCCGCTGGCTCGCAGCTCCCGACCTCACAGAACGCCTGCGTGCCGTAAAAGACGCAGCAGAGCTGACGCTGATGCGCCAGTCCGCGCGCCTCATAAGTGAAGTCTGGACCGTCGCGGTCCGCAAACTGAAACCCGGTATTTCCGAACTGGCCGTTGCCGCCGAAATCGAACACGCGATGAAGCTGCAGGGTGCCAGCGCCCCATCCTTCGAAACCATCGTGGCCTCCGGCGCGCGCTCCGCTTGGCCCCACGCCCGACCCACACCCAAGCTCCTCAGGAAAAACGAGTTGGTCGTCCTTGACCAGGGTGCTATACTGCGCGACTACTGTAGCGACATGACACGTACCGTCTTCCTGGGACGGTCTTCTCGTCGAGTGCGCTCGATGTACAGAGCAGTTCTCGAAGCCCAGGAGGCCGCTATCGCCGCCATCCGGCCCGGAGTATCGGCCGCATCCGTGGACGCTGCAGCGCGCAAGGTTTTCAAGCATTCGGGCCTGGAACGTTACTTCACCCACAGCACCGGCCATGGTTTGGGCCTCGAAATTCACGAGATGCCCCGGCTCGGCCGCGCCGAGGAAACCGTGCTCGAACGGGGAATGGTGGTAACGGTTGAACCGGGCGTCTATATCGAACGCTTTGGCGGCATTAGAATCGAAGATGAAGTGCTGGTAACCTCCCAAGGCGCGGAGGTTCTAACCACCGCTTCCCGGGAATTTCTAGAACTCTAAATGGCGAAAAAACCGACTCCCAAAGCAGCATCCGGCTCCCCCGCTCACGGCGTGGATCTCCCCGAAATCGAAAAGCTACTAGACTTCATGCGCAAACACGGCCTCGAAGAATTCGAGTACGAGCGCCAAGGCTTCCGCATAAGGTTGAAGAAACCATCCTCGCCCTCGTACGCATTTTCACCAGGCCAAGCTCCGGAAATCGTAGTAGCTTCCGCCCCGTCACACGGGAGCCACGCTGCAGCTTCAGCGTCAGGCGCGGTGCCGGCCGCGGGCGGCGCGCAGTCAGCCGCGGCACAGCATGCGACCGCGGCAGACACCACGCGCCACGAAGATCTGCACATCGTGAAGTCTCCCATCGTAGGCACCTTCTACGTAGCCGCCGGCCCCGACGCCGACCCCTTCGTAACCGTCGGCTCCAAAGTGGAAACCGGCCAAGTCCTCTGCATTATAGAAGCCATGAAACTAATGAACGAAATCGAATCCGACGCAGCCGGCGAAGTGGTCCGCATCTTCGTAGAAAACGGTCACCCGGTGGAATACGGCGAGTCCCTGTTCGGCATCCGCCCCCACCGCAAAAAATAAAAATGCGCAGCCGTTGCCGTCGAATCTGGTTTTGAATTTGTAGAGGCCGCCTTTAGGCGGGCGTCTTTGCAGTTGCCGTTGAATTTTCTCCGAGGCCCATGTTCCGAAAAATCCTGATCGCCAATCGCGGCGAAATCGCGCTCCGCATCCTTTCCGCCTGCCGTGAACTCGGCGTCAAAACCGTCGCTGTCTATTCCGAGGCCGACCGCAACTCCCTCCACGTCCGCTTCGCCGACGAAGCAATCTGCATCGGCCCTCCCCGCAGCAGCGAAAGCTATCTGAATATCCCGCAAGTAATCAGCGCCGCCGAAATCGCCAACGTGGACGCCATCCACCCCGGCTACGGCTTCCTCTCCGAAAACGCCAATTTCGCCGAAGTCTGCGAAGCCTCTCACATCACTTTCATCGGCCCCGCCCCGGACGCCATCCGCCTGATGGGCGAAAAAGATAAAGCTCGCGAAGCCATGGCCGCCGCTGGACTCCCCATAATCCCCGGCAGTGCCGGAGTAGTCCCCGACGAAGACGCCGCCAAAAAAATCGCGCTCGAAATCGGCTATCCCGTAATGATCAAAGCCGCCGAAGGTGGCGGCGGCCGCGGCATGCGCATCGTGCGCAACGCCCGCGAGCTGATCCCCCTGTTCCAGACCGCCAAGGCCGAAGCCCAGCAAGCCTTCGGCAGCCCCAACGTCTACATCGAAAAATTAATCGAGCATCCGCGCCACATCGAATTTCAAGTCCTCGGCGACAAGCACGGCAACGTAGTCCACCTCGGCGAACGCGAATGTTCCCTCCAGCGCCGCCACCAGAAAGTCCTGGAAGAATCGCCGTCAGTAGCAATGGATGCAGCCACCCGCAAGAGAATCGGCAAACAAGTAGTGGACGCCCTGAAAAAACTAGGCTACTCCAGCGCCGGCACAGTCGAATTCCTCCGCGAAGAATCTGGTGAACTTTATTTCATCGAAATGAACGCCCGCATCCAGGTCGAACACCCCGTAACCGAAATGGTCACCGGCGTGGACCTGGTAAAATCCCAAATCCGCGTAGCCGCCGGAGAAAAACTGACCGACATCCTGGCAGGCCCCATCGAATTTCGCGGCCACGCCATCGAGTGCCGCGTCAACGCCGAAGACCCCGAAACCTTCGTCCCTAGCGCCGGACGCATCACCGCCTTTCGCGTCCCCGGCGGCCCTGGCATAAGAGTGGACACGGCAAGCTATTCCGACGCGGTCATTCCCCCGTACTACGATTCCCTGATCGCCAAAATAATCGCCCACGGCAACGACCGCGCCGAAGCCATAGCAAGAATGAACGGCGCCCTCGAAGGCTTCATAGTAGAAGGCATCAAGACCACAATCCCGTTGCACAAGAAAATCCTGGCCGATCCCAATTTCATAGCCGGCAAATTCGACACCCACTTTCTCGATCGCGCTCTAGCCGTTGCAGCCAAGTAGAAGCCACCAAAGTCGCTTTTGAAGTCGCCCTTGAATTTGTAGCGGCCGCCTGCTTTTTCTTTTTAGGCGGGCGTCTTTGACGCTGCTCTTGAATTTGCCCTGTGCTGTAACGGAGGTTCGGTTGTTTCCGGCTCTCTACGCCATCCTCGACGCCACGCCCGCACAACCGCTCAATTCACTCGTCTCTCTCGCCAATAAATTCGCCGACGCCGGCGTCCAACTTATCCAACTCCGCGCCAAACACCTGCCCGCGCGACATTTCCAAGAAATCGCCGCCGTCCTGATCGCCGCCGCACCCAAAAAACTCCGCATCATCCTCAACGACCGCCCCGACATCGCCAGCATCACCAATGCCGCAGGCGTCCACGTTGGCCAAGAAGATCTCCCGGCAGAAGCCGCGCGCAAAATCTGTCCCATCCCGCAATGGGTTGGAATCTCAACCCACAATCTAGAACAGCTCCGAGCCGCCAACGAAACTTCAGCAGACTATATAGCCGTCGGCCCAATCTATCGAACCACCACGAAAGAAAATCCCGATCCAGTAGTAGGTCTGGATCTGATCCGCGCCGCTAGAAAGCTAACGCGCAAGCCCCTGGTCGCGATCGGCGGCATCACCATAAATTCGGCGGCTGAAGTCTTCCAAGCCGGCGCCGACTCCGTAGCCATAATCAGCGACCTGATAAACGCCCCGGACCCAGCTCGACGCGCCCGAGAATATTTGGCCACAGCAGCGAAAGCGATCTCCGCGCGCAGCATTTTTTGACTTCGTAGCGGCGGTCTTCAGACCGCCAGCCGTTGCCGTTGCTTCGGAATCTTTGTAAGTCGTCGTTTTAGCCACGACAGCAGAAACCGGGCGCCAATGCGGCTTTAGCCGCTGAAGTGCCGATTTAGTAGTTGCTACCTAGCGGCTCTATGTTATTTTTCATCCACGCGAACCGCAGGCCATTTTGGTCTGCATTTGAACCAGCAATGCCGTTATCAGTCTCAATCAGCCTTTATCAGTGATGCCTTTGACTTTCTAACGCGCCCGCAACCCGACGGAGGACGCAAAGCATGAGCAACCCGCTGTTCAAAAAGAAGCCCATGGACTGGCTGCTGAACGAAGCGAAGGCCACAGGCGAACACACCCTGAAACGCACGCTAGGCCCGGTCTCCCTCACAGCGCTCGGAGTCGGCGCAGTCATCGGCGCCGGCATCTTCGTCCTCTCGGGCTTGGGCGCCCACTACGCGGGGCCCGGCCTGATGCTCTCCTTCATCATCTCTGGCTTGGGCTGCGCCTTCGCGGGTCTCTGCTACGCGGAATTCGCCGCGCTGATCCCGCTGGCAGGCAGCGCTTACACTTACGCCTACGCCGCGCTAGGCGAATTAATCGCCTGGATCATCGGTTGGGATCTGACGCTCGAATACGCCATGGGCGCCAGCACCGTATCCTCCGGCTGGTCCAATCACTTCATCGAATTTCTCAAAATCTTCAATCTCAAAATGCCGCTCTGGCTCGCCTACGATCACTGGACTGCGCTAGTCACCGCCGAAAATGTAATCGCCCGCCAGATGGCCCACGCCTCCGACCCCTCTCTCGTCATGGGTTCCCAAGCCTTTCTCTCCCGCGTAGGAGACATCATCTCCGCCCAGCCTCCCGAACTCCTGCAACGCGCTCACGACCTGGTCGCCGCCCCCGTTCTCTTCGGCGTCGAAATCGGATTCAATCTCCCCGCATTCCTCATCGCCCTGATCATCACCGCCGTCCTCGTAATCGGCATCAAAGAAAGCGCCTCCTTCAACGCCACCATCGTCATCATCAAAGTCGCGGTCGTGCTCTTCGTCATTCTGCTCGGGATGCGCTACGTCAATCCCTCCAACTGGGGCCATGATTGGTCCAGTTTCGCGCCCATGGGCTTCGGAGGCATCGGCAGAGGCGCCGCCTACATATTTTTTGCCTACATCGGTTTTGACGCCGTCTCGACCACAGCCCAAGAGGCCAAAAATCCCCAGCGCGACTTACCCATCGGCATCATCGCTTCACTCGTGATGTGCACCATCCTCTACATTCTCGTCGCCGCCGTCCTCACCGGCATGGTGCCTTGGAAAGAAATCAATATCGAAGCACCACTAGCCGTCGCCTTTCTCGATCGCGGCCTGACCAAAGCTTCCTACCTGATCACCGCCGGAGCCCTGGCTGGCCTCACCAGCGTCATGCTGGTCATGCTCCTGGGTCAGACCCGCGTGTTGTATTCGATGGCCAATGACGGCCTGCTCCCCAGAAAATTCTTCGCGGCGATCCACCCCAAATTCCGCACGCCCTACAAAAATACAATTCTAGTCGGCCTGATCGCCGCCATCATCGGCAGCATCACTCCCATCAGCATCATCGGAGAAATGGTCAACATCGGCACCATCTTCGCCTTCATCATCGTCTGCATCTCCATCATGGTTTTGCGCAAGACCAATCCCGATCAGCCGCGCCCTTTCAGGACGCCCTTGGTTCCGCTCGTCCCGATCCTGGGCATCCTCTTCAACGG
Source organism: uncultured Acidobacteriota bacterium (assembly GCA_963779465.1). Classification (GTDB taxonomy): domain Bacteria; phylum Acidobacteriota; class Terriglobia; order Acidiferrales; family UBA7541; genus Palsa-295. Next base: position 460,942 of record CAVZYH010000001.1, read on the forward strand.
CTACATGATGTACAAACTAGGCTGGGTCAACTGGGCTCGCCTGATCATCTGGCTGGTAATCGGCCTCGTCGTCTATTTCGGCTACAGCCGCCACCACAGCCGCGTCCAACAAAACGATCGCAGCGCCCTATAAATTACCTCGACCAAATCACCGCGCATCGACATCCCGAACCCGCGAAGCGGGTGAAGGATCTCTCTTCGCATCTCCTGCCGCGCCGTGCTCGCGTTTCAGCGAAGTTAAACCACGTGTCATCCCGAACTTAGTCCCGCGCTTTTTCTCTCCCGCCGCAGTTTGGCGGGCGCGGGACGCAGTGTAGGGATCTGCTTTTCGCCGACACTCTCGCGAACTGTTGACGCCCTGTGATGGTTGATAGGAGCGTGTCTCAAGTCCGCTCTGCTTCTAATTTCGTAGGCGCCCATCACCACCTTCCCTAACGCTCCCACCTCAGCTATTCTTCTAACGCGTAAACCGAAACCAAAGTGACCCCACTCTCCCCTCGCCGCCTAATCATTTTCCTGCGCCGCACCTCGCCGCTGGACATAATCGCCACCGCAATCGTCGCTCTCTACATCTTCGCGCGTATCGCACTTCTGTTCCGCCCAACAATCCCATTCACCGGATTCCTGACCTTCCTGGCCTTCCTCTCCGCAGCCTATCTCTTCGTCCGCCTGATCCCCTGGCTCCGCACCCGCTTCATGTGGACTCTCCGCAACCGCCTGATCGTCACCTACGTTTTCATAGCAGTAGTTCCCGTAATCCTCCTGCTCTCGATGGCGGGCCTGGCCACTTACGGCCTCTACCTCCAACTAGGCGCCCACCTCTTCCATGACGATCTTCAAGAACGCATCAGCACCATAGCCGCCGATGCCGACGCCCTGGCCGGCGCAGTAGAAATGGAAGCCGCCCACGGCGCCGAGCCCACGAGCGAATCCATCCTCCAACGCCCCGGCGTCTCTAACCTCATTGAAGCCGAACGCAAGGAATGGCCCGACCTCCGCGTCTTCCCCAATCGCGGGCAACGCGTCATCCAGCAGCAATCTCCAGACGGCCAGCACTTCGCCGGCCTGGTAGAAATTGACGGCAAAATCTGGATCGCCGCAGCCGTCCTCAAAAATGGCCCCGCGGGTCCATTCAATCTGGTAGTAGCCACGCCGCTAAATTCCGCATTCCTCGATAGCTTCGCCTCCGAGTTCGGCCCGATCGCAATAATTCCGCTTCGTCCCGGTGGCGAAACAACTCCCACAGGCATCTCGCTCAATTTCAATGGCCACGTTTTCGTCCCCGGCGAAGAAATCGCCAGCCGCCGCCGCATCCTGGGCCCGCCGCAAAATTGGGCCGACGTTCGCATTAGCGGCGTCTCCACCATCGAACTAGCCCACGTAGGTCCGCAGCCCGCCGACGCCCCCGCCGCAGTCTTCGCGTCCTTCGGCATCCGAGCCAGTGCGCTCAACCGCCGCCTGTTCACTTCCGTCGGCGACGTCGGCCCAGTTCTGGAAATTTTGCTCATAGCTGCTGCCGTGATTTTCCTGCTCCTCGGGATCGCCGGCCTCGCCACCGGTTTCGTCCTAACCCGCACCATCACCTCGTCGGTTGACGATCTCTACAAAGCCACCCTTCACGTCCGTCGCGGCGATTTCACCCAACGGGTAAGAGTCCATCAACGCGATCAGCTCGGCGCGCTCGGCGAATCCTTCAACGAAATGACCAGCTCCATCGCCGAACTAATCGAAGAACAAAGCAAACGCCAAAAACTAGAAAACGAAATCGTGATCGCCCGCGAAGTTCAATCTCAACTCTTCCCGCAAGTTCTCCCCACGCTCCCCGGCCTCGAACTAGCCGCCATCTGCCGCCCCGCCCGCGTAGTCAGCGGCGACTACTACGATTTCATCCGCACCGGCACCAATACAGTCGGCATAGCCCTGGCCGACATCAGCGGTAAAGGCATTTTCGCCGCCCTCCTGATGGCCAGCCTACAGGCCACGTTGCGGAGTCACGCCGGATTCGATGGCGTCAGCGGCACAGCCGAGCTGGTAGCCCGCCTGAATCGCCATCTCTTCCGCAACACTTCCGACGATCGCTACGCCACATTCTTCTACGCGGTTTACGACGTGGCGGCCCGCACCCTCACCTACACAAATGCAGGTCATTTAGCTCCATTTTTTGTAAACGGTACACGCGTGCAGGAACTAAGCGAAGGCGGCACAGTAGTAGGCCTAATCGAAGACTGCCAATTCACACAGGGAACAATAAAAGTCGAGCCAGGCAGCCTCTTCGTTGCCTTTAGCGACGGCCTCACCGAACCAGAAAATGTTTACGGCGAAGAATTCGGAGTCAGTCGCCTGCGCGAAGAAGTCCTCCGCCAACGCAGCCTCCATCCCCAACCAATCGCCGAAAATCTAATAGCCGCTGCAGAACAATGGGCCGGCACCGCCGAACAAGCCGACGACATCACCGTAGTAGTCGCCCGCATGGGCTAGTTTTGGAATCGATTTTGCCTTCGTAGCGCCGGCGTCCCGCCGGCTCTTAGCCGTGGAATTTGATTTTGACTTTGTAGCGGCCGTCCCGCGAAGCGGGACGGGCATCTTTGCCGTTCGTTTGCTCTGCGTCCTCAGCGCTCCGATCTCTGCGCACTCTGCGTTCAATCTTTCCGCCTTTCTCTTCGCTCGCCTTCATCAATGCCGTCATCAGTGTTCATCTGGGTTCATCAGTGGTGATTTTGGCTTTCTAACATTGTCCACGGCTCTCTCTTTGTCTCCGTGCCTCTGTGGCCAAACTCTTTTTCGCGCACTCACCACCCCAAATCCCAGAAAAATCCACTATACTTACCGCACCAAAATTCAGGAGCTAACGGATCGTGCCCCTACGCAATCGCACCGCACTAATCACCGGCGGCACCCGAGGCATCGGCAAAGGCATCGCCCAAGGACTTGCCCAGGAAGGCGTCCGCATAGCAATCTCCTATCGCGCCAATAAAACCGCAGCCCAAGCCACTCTCCGCGCGTTGCAAGCACAAGGCGCCGAATGTTTCGCAGTGGAAGCTGACGCCACCGACCCAGAAAAAGTCCAATTCCTCCTCGACGCTGTCCTGGAACGCTTCGGCCGCCTGGACATCTTGGTTAACAACGTAGGCGAATTTAACTGGAAGCTGGTAGCCGACACCAGCGCCGACGAATGGCAAAAAGTAATCGCATCAAATTTATGCAGCGTGTTCCACGCCAGCAAAGCAGCTCTGCCAGCAATGCGCCGCCAACACTGGGGCCGCATCATCAATCTAGGCGCAGTAGGCGCCGAACGAGCCTTCGGGCAGGGAACTATCAGCGCCTACGCTGCCGCCAAAGCCGCCGTCGTTTCCTTCTCCCGCTCGCTCGCCATAGAAGAAGCCAAAAACGGCATCACAGTGAACGTAATCAACCCCGCCAACATTGACGAACGCGAACTAACCGCCGACGAAGCCCGCCGCATCCGCGACGCCAGATCCCCCATGGGCCGCCCCCCCAGCTCAGAAGACGTAACCGCCGCAGTAAAATTCTTCGCCTCCGACGGCGCAGACTACATCACCGGCCAGGTAATCAACGTAACCGGCGGCTGGATGCTGTAGCAGTAGGTAGCATAGGCAATCTTGCGTTTGCTCTTTCTTTTGACTTTATGAATCGCGCTACAGCGCGATTCATCCTGAGAACCGGCAGTGCCAGTTCGAAGGGTAGCGGCTGCCAGCATTTCAGGTGGGCGTCGTAGATCTAGCCTTTGCTTTCAACCCCGCATCTTCCGCAACCCCCAGCGCGATCGCCGTCCAATCCAAATCTCCCCGCCCCTTCGCCACCCCCGTAACCCACCGATCCCGCAACAAACTAGCCAGCGGCATCGCCATCGAACTTTCCGCCGCGGTCTGCAGCACCAACGAAATATCCTTCAATCCCAAAGCCAGCCGGAACCCCACTGGCTCGAACGCCTCGGCTGAAATTTGCCTGCCGTATCCCTGATACACCGGGCAAGCAAACAGCGTCTTCCCAAACAATTCCGCCACATCCTTCTTTTCCACTCCGTTTTTCTCCGCCAGCGTAAACGCCTCCGCCATCGCCTCAATCGCCGCGGCAATCAGAAAATTCCCGCACAATTTCACCACATTCGCCGCTCCCACCTCCTCGCCAAATTCAAACGTCCCCTGGCCAATAGCCGTCAGCAGCGGCGCCACGCGTTTCCGCGCCGCGCTCTCGCCGGACGTGACTACCCACAACCGCTTCGCTGCGGCCGCCACCGGCCGCCCGAATACCGGCGCCGCCACATATCCCACTTTATGCCGGGCATGATGCTCAGCCAACCGCCGCGCGGTCGCCGGCGCGATCGTGCTCAGCGACACATGCACGCCTCCAGCTCCCAGCCTTTCCACGAACGAACCCGCCCCGAGGCAAACTTCTTCGACTGCGCGATCGTCAGAAAGCATCGTAAACACGATGCCTCCCGGCGCAGCCACCTCCGCCGAGTGCGCCACCACCGTCGCGCCCTGAGCCTTCAGCCCAGCCGCCTTCGCCGCCGTGCGATTGTAAACGCGCAGCCCGTGCCCGGCCCGCAGCAGATTCGTCGCGATCGCTTCGCCCATATTTCCCAATCCGATAAACCCCAATGTCTCGCTCATGCCTCTCTCCTCGCCCCGCCAGCAATTTTCCTCAGCACGCTACCACGCGGTGCCCGAACCGTTAGATGAAAAAACACCTCACAGTGGCACATGGAATTGCAGCCCGATCGCGCTCGCCTTAAATTATCAGACTTCAGCATCCGGCCAACTCCGGTAACTGCCTTCGTCAGGACTTACACGTTTTCCGAGATACGGCTTGTCGGGCATCCCACCTGTCCTTTCTCTGTACTCTCGTACAGTTGTTCGCTTGGCCCAAAGTACTACACTATCGGCAAGGTTACTGAATAAGGGCAACTTGGGGGGCGCAATGAACCTCGCAGCGCGTTTCTTCTTCTTGATAGCCAGTGTGGCGGGAGTTTCGCTTCTGACGGCGTCTGCATCCGCTAATCCCGCGGCCCTCAAGTGTAATTCGCAACGCGACCAGATCTGGGTCTACGATTCCCTCAATAGCTTCGGCGTCGAGGCGAAACTCAAGTGTGGAGACAACGTCGAAATTATTGAGCGCGTTACGAACTACGTAAAGATTCGTGCTCAAAACGGGGTCGAAGGCTACATCCCTGATACCTCCGTCGCCGATCTTCCGCCGCTTCAAGTTCGCCAAGACCCGGCTCTTGACGTTGGTCTGGTCGCCAAGCAAGCCCAGGCGCAGGAGATTGCAAACGCCACTGCCAAAGCGGCCGCGGATGCCGCTCGGTTCGCAGCTACGCCGACCGTCGGTGCGGCGAATGCGGCGCCAGCGAAAAGCGCTAGCGACAAGAAGTCACCCGCAGGCGGTTCCATGGTACCTGTCGCAGCGTACGGCGAAATGAATCTTCCACGCGCTACTCCGCCCGCCGGTGATAGTTCATCACGAGCAGTTTCTGCTGATTCGAAGGCGCCAACTGGCAATTCCAGCGAAATTTCCGATTCACAGCCGGAGAGTCTAACTGCGGACGTCGCCTGCCAGAACTACTTCTCTGCATACGGCCTGACGCCCAATCAGACGAAATGGATCGCCCAAAACAGAAAAAAGCTGTTCTCGAATGTCTGTCCGGCCCCCGATCCTTCCAAAGTGGATTTCGTGATTATCTTCACGCATGACGTTGACTTTTTCAGCGCGACCATGCCCGAGCCGGTTCACAAGATCAACGGGTTTTCGGATTTTACACCCATGACAATGATTGACTCTGCGCTCATGTCTGAATCCGATGCTGACAGGGCGCACCGCCAATATGTTTGGATATTCCAATTCGCGAAAGGCGATTTCGATCCCGCAAGTTTCTCCCCGCGCCGGCAATATCAATACTCCAAGGTGGAAACAAACTCGCTGGGTTCCAAGGCCGGAATCAAGGCTGTCGAAGACGCCTTCCAATTTGTCGCGGCCGGAAGCCGCTGAATTCAACCGAAGCCGGCCGGCCCTACTTCTTCGTGGGCCGAAAGTCGCGCACTTATTGCTGGAGTTCCGGCTCTCTGGGTCTGGACTAGGGAGAGTGGTCCATTTACTTCTACAGATTTCTTCGTTAGCGTTTTGTCCCCGGCCATTCATCCGCGGAAATGCAGCGTAGCTACGGCTCGAGTTTCGTCCCCCGCGCGGGCTGCTCCAACACCTGCTTGATTTCGAGGTGACGCATGAGAAGGACGGCTACTGTCGAGGCGGCGATGTCGCTTCTGCTTTGCAGCGCGCTTTTGACTCCCCATACAACCCAATCCAAAGTCTTGCAAAGTTCGTTTGCGCAGGCTAAGACACAATCCTTCTATGGAAAAATCGTCTCCCAAAACGACGTACGCTATATCTTGAGAGACGACGACAATAATGTCTGGTATCACTTAGACGACCAGGAGAAAGCCGGAAAGCTACTCGGGAAAGATGTCTTGGTGACAGGCACATTCGACGGGCTCACAGGTACCATTCGCGTTCAGAGCATCGTGGAATCGCCACCTCTCCCGAAGCCCGTCGCAAAGACCGAGGAGCCGAATCAAAATAGCGAGCCAGCCAAAGACTCAGCAGCTCCCCCAACACCCGCTAACCCCGTTGCCGCACCCGCCGCCAGCGTCCAGCAATCAACCACCGCCGAACAGCCCGTCAGCAAAGCGCCTGCGCCGCATTCTGACCCTTCAATTTCCGCAGAGACCAAAGCTTTACACGAACCGGAAGCAAAGCTGCCCGACGCCCCGACGCGAAAAGCACCCCCGGCTTCCTTTCTAACTTTACCGGAAGAGGCGGTGAGCAGCTCTTCCTCGATCGCGATCAGCTCTAGCCGTTCGGTCCCGATGCCTACCAATTTCAACCCGGAAGCACAATCTTCAGAGAATTTACAAGCCGGTCGGCTGCTCAAACGCGTCGCCCCCTCTTACCCTCTGGAAGCCACGCAGCAACGGATTGAGGGCACGGTTCGGCTACACGCGGTGATCGGCGAAGATGGGCGGGTCCTGAGCCTCGAACCAGTGAGTGGGCCACCGTTGCTTGTCGAAGCTGCCGTAATTGCCGTTCGTCAGTGGCGCTATGGCCCAACTCTTTTCGAAGGACATCGTGTTCAAGTCTATGACGATGTCAGGCTGGTATTCCGGCTCCCAAACTAACCGCGGGATTCGCGATCGGCGATGGTTCCTTGGTCTGGGCGAGCTTCGTGATACAAGAATTGAACAGAGACCGAGGGGCTCGCACCTAACAAGTGCGGTTCGAGACCAATCACTTCAGCGCTGTCAAATCGAATGCTCGCTAACGACGAATGCTGACGGCCGTCGGGTCCAGTTCGTAGCCTTCGTCCGTTACGGTTTTCTGAACTGCCGCGCGAAGAGTCTGATCGTCTGCATTCTTCGGCACATCGCAATGACGACGAATCACTTCTTCGCCAGCTTCGATTCTGATTAGCCACTTAGACTTCGCCGTATCCCACGAGACTTCCACACGGTCTGGACGCATGGCTTCCTCCATCTACAAATTACACCACAATGCGTTACAGCGTAACCATCCTCATCAGATCCCAAATCACATCTCCGATTATGGGTTAACCAGGCGCCAGTCCATTAACTTGTGATAGTTCGATCCTCGACCGCCGAAGGCAGTGCATCACAGGAAAAAAAGAATGCTCCGAGGCTGTTTAAGCGCAATCAGTCGTCGCGGTTCGACTTCATGTTGAGATATTTCAAGAGAGGCACGTCCACCGAGCCTGCCAATCCGCTCGAAGCATCGCGCACCACCACCCGCAGTTCCTCGGCACGCGGAACGATTCGCAGCGTTTGCGTGAACTTGAATCCTTCCGCAGGGGGCTGTTCGTAGGTCTCCGGCAGCAGCATCATCTGGTACGGCTGCTGCAACGTGTCCAGGATTTTGTCGTTATTGTCGGACTGAATGAACACCAGATTCACGACGCCCTTCCAGCGCCCGTCTTCGGACTTTAGATTCAATTGCCGCGGATCGATTAGTACGTCCATGTGTAGCGCTCGCAAATCGTCCTTCTCAGCGGTTGGGTTCTCTACGCGCACCGTCAGGTCGATGGCGCCGGTCTCCAGCGGCCTCCGCCCCGGTTCAGGAATCGCCAGATAACCGCTTCGCGTTCGCACGTGCGCACCGGGCACGTCCACTTTCACTTTCAATTTACGGAAACTTCCGTCCCATTTTCCGATCGCCGGATAGTAGCCGATCTCGTAAGCAATGCGGGAATCGTCCAGCGCCGCGCGCACCGCCCCGCCGATATCGTTCGTATTGAAGAACGCTACCCCTCCGGTTTCGGCCGCCAGTCCCTTCATTGTCATGAACTCGAACGCGTCCGGCGGCTTGAAATCCTCACCCGTGGTCGTGATCAAGCCGCGAGCATCTACCGGATAAATCACCAAAGCGTCGTTGGCAAGCGCTTCGGCGGCGGTCGCAAGCTGCTTTGCGAATACCACCTGCCCATGTGCAGCATTCATCTGGATATACGCGCTACTGAGCGGAAAGCTTCCCGACACCCAGATCAGGTTCTTGCGGCCGGGAAGCGGCGCCAGGTGCTTGGCAATCTCGGTCATTGCTTGCAGCGTCAGTTCAATCCGGTTGGAGAGATTCCGTTCAGCCTCTTCCTGCGATAGGTCCCGGCCCAGCAGCGCCGCCATGGGATTTCCCGTGTAGCCGAGGTCGGGGACCTGCGCATCGTCCAGTTCAGAAAGTTGCCCTTTGTAACCTTTAAGCGCGGCAATCAACGACGACGCGTCGCTGGTAAAATCGTGCAGCATCCTCAGGCGCCCAGTAAGACTGTAGATTGCGATCCGGTCGCGCGGCTGCAGCGCTTCCAGGAACTTTACGATGCGCTGATTCGCAAACGCTTGGTCGGAAAACGGAGTATTCAGAGAATCCAGCAGCAGCACAGTCATGTTGGAAGGTGCGTCGCCGATTCCAGGCGTTCGGTTTGTGTAAGTATTCGGCGAGAGCGCTGTGGGGAGGCGCGAGAGGGGTTCGTTGGTCGTGACTGAAAAAATCTGAATGTCCTGCCGTGCTCCGTTGTCCAGCACCTCGAAGTCTGACTTTGTCAGGTCTCTGACGAGTTGATCATTCTTGTCGCGCACGATTACGCTTAGCTCCACCATGCGCGTCGTCGCGCGCAGCGGCTTGGCTTGACCCAAAGTTTCCGGTTTTGCTGTCGAGTGCGTCTGAACGTCTTGCGCCGTCGGGGTGGAAATCTGTGCAGCGCCCTCGAAGGTCCCTCCGAGAACTGCCATTCCCAAGAATATGAGAACAATGCAGCGGGCGTTTCTGAATCTCTCAATCCGTTTTCGTGACGGATCGCTCATTTCAGCTCGTAACCGGGATTACCGCTTTCTCCCTTTACCCGACCGGTAACCTACACCTAGCCCCGCTGATATGCAACACTCCTGCCAGTTTCTTGACTGCACAGCCTTTCTGGCAGCCGAGGGCAAATTCCAAGTCGAAAAGTGCTGCATCCCAAACTCATTCCGCGGGCACCTTTCTGCCTTCAGTCTTGATTGGCGCCGAAATCTAGGTCGGTCGACAATTCAGCCATCCTGCTGATGATGGCAGCGTCGCGATCATGTGCAGCAGGCTCCTAGACGGTCGCCGCATGAGGTGGGTCTCTGCCGGCGGCTTGCGCTGCGCCCGGCGCCATTCACTGGGATTTGTCGTCGCCTTACAGGACATTTGAAGCAACTGCATCATTCGGTTTTTGAAAGGGTGCGGATCTGGAGGCTGCATTGCCGGTCAACCCAGAGAAGTACGGCCGCCGACAAGATTTCGACCGGATGATGCACACTGGCTGCACGCGACCGCCCGGCTCTCGATTTTGCGCCGTGTACTCTGGCGCCACACCTTCACCGTTACCGCCGGCTGCGCCAAGTTGAATCCGCGTCGCTTCAGCTAAGTTTCTCCAAAAGCGACTCGCCAGAAATCTCGCCTTCCATCTTAGGCATCGGTTCAGCCGCCTGCCCCACAGGCGCCGGAGCAGCCTGCACAGCTGGCGCCGTATAGGCCTCGTCGCCCACAAACGCGAATTCCTTGCGATCCAATCCGCGCAACATCCGTCCGTTGGCACATTCCACTGAAAGAGTCAGTGTGTCACCGATAGTTTCAACCGCCGTCACCACGCCGTGCGCACCAGAAGCCCGGTGCATCACCTTGTCGCCCGGCTGCGCAATGGCTTCCTTCGCTTCAGATTTTTCGGGCGACGCGTTCCCACCGATCGTCGAGATCTTGTCCCAAAGTTTGCTCATAGCCCGAGCTCCTCGTTCCTCAATTCAATTCTGAATTCCGCAAATTCGCCGCGCAGCGCAAGTCATTCCGAAATTTCAAAGCGACCTTCGAGCACGAGTGTGAGCGCAAGCAGTTCCAAGCCCAGCATACGTGCTTTCAACGCCATTCCTCACGTTTTCGCGCCTCGCCGTCCGTATGAAGCAACGGCCACGCCAGCGCGAAAGCCCTGACATGAAGCACGAACGTCCCCGCAAGAAATTTCAGGCCGCTGGCTACGATCGCTGTACCACATCTGTACGAACGTACAGGCCCCAGACTTGCCCACCCCGTGTTAGCGTGATGCAGGAATCAAAAAAATGAATGATTTTCACAACTCGCGCCGATCAGGCAGTGTCGCAGCGGCGCCGCCCGTGGCCACCGCCCCTGTCAGCCACCCGCGGCTACACTCTCTGTTCCACCCCACCGACGACAATCGGACGGAATACCCACAAATCGTACCGGCCGCAGCATTTCTAATCGACGGCCCGGCGATTAGAAATCGCCGTAAACTATTGAAAACAAAGAACGGCAACCGTTTCTAATCGCACATTTTTAGACAAAAATGACACCCAATGAAACCCCAAATTGGCCAGCCACCATCCGCGCCACGAACTCCCACGAGCCCGATCTCCCGCTTCACGCCAGCCTCCGCCAATTGCCCCACTCGCGCCGGAAAATCAGGAGCATGCCGTGATATAAATTGTCCCGCTCAAGATACGCAATGCGCAGAGGTGCGCCGAATTTATGAAGACCTGGACGAGCAATACGAAGTTTCTAGCGATGAGCGTCATGCTTTTTTCTAGCGGATTGGCTGCCGGGCAGGGAACTCCGGCGCCGCACATCTATCACGTCGCGGGAGACGTCGAAGGAGTCCACGATCCTTCGATTATCAAGCAAGGGAACACATGGTATCTCTTCGGCACCGCCACCGAAAAAGGCCCGCACGCGCAACTGCCCATGCGCTGCTCGAACGATCTGGAACACTGGAAACGCTGCGGCGCCGTGTTCGCCGCCATCCCCGACTGGATCCGAAAGGAAAGCCCGGAAACACAAGACCTCTGGGCGCCCGATATTTCCTACTTCAACGGAAAATATCACGTGTACTACGCCTTCTCCGCCTTCGGAAAAAATACTTCCGGCATCGCCTTGGTCACCAACAAAACCCTCGACCAATCCAGCCCCGATTTTCACTGGGTGGACGAAGGCCTGGTGCTGAAATCCCTGGCCAGCGACGACTTCAACGCAATTGACCCCAACATCGTATTCGATTCCACCGGCACTCCCTGGCTAAGCTTCGGAAGTTTCTGGAGCGGCATCAAAATGCGCCGCCTCGACACCGCCACCGGAAAGCTTTCACCGCAGGACGCCAAGCTCTACTCACTGGCCAGCCGTGAACGCCCGGAAAATCCCGCACCGGCGCCGCCCGGATTGCCCGCGGATTGGCAAGCGATTGAAGCTCCCTTCATAGTTCATCACGGAGATTATTTTTATCTCTTCGTGTCTTTCGATCTCTGCTGCCGCGGAGTAAAAAGCAATTACCGCACCGTGGTAGGCCGCTCGCGCGACGTAATCGGCCCTTACGTTGACGCAGACGGCAAATCCATGCTCCATGGTGGCGGCACCCCGCTACTAACGGGCAACACCCGCTGGCTAGGTCCAGGAGGCGAGTCAATCCTCCAGCAACCAACCGGCGACATAATCGTATTCCACGCCTACGACGGCAAAACCGGCCACCCCTTCCTGCAAATCTCAACAATCGATTGGACGAGCGGCTGGCCCCGCGCCGCCCTGGATGGGGATTCAACTGCGGCGAAATAGTAAGACGACGAAATGATTCGATACCACAAATCGAAATCCCCAGGCGAGATCGTCAGGGTGTGCGTTGCTTTAGACAAGCAGGGTTTGGTTCGCGGAGCTTCAAGCGGATGCGGATTCTTGGCGCTTCAGCGTCGGCAGCGTCTTGATGGACTTGCCCGCCTTTTGTTCGGCGAGGCGCAGATCGTACAGGCTCTGCAGATTGAGCCAGAACTGCGCGCTGGTGCCGAAGAAATGAGCAAGGCGCAGCGCTGTGTCTCCGGTAACGCTGCGCGTTCCATTCAAGATTTGCGTTACGCGGTTGGTCGGCACGCGAAGCTTGCGCGCCAGTTCCGCCGCGCTCATGTCCAGCGCGTCCAGTTCCTCGGCCAAGTGTTCGCCGGGATGAATTGCGGTGACGGCCATGATGATCCTCCTAGTGATAGTCAACAATCTCGACGTTTGATGGCCCGAGCGCCCGGCCCGGCCACTCGAAGCAAAGTCGCCATTGATCGTTTATCCGGATGCTGTACTGACCTCGGCGTTCGCCCAGCAGCGACTCAAAATGATTACCAGGCAGGCCGGCCAGGTCGCGAAGGGAAGTGGCCGCCTCCAGACGATCGAGCTTCAGCCGCGCGGAGCGCTCAACAGCAGCGAAAGACTTCACGCGTTTGCCTGCAGCGAAGTCCCTGGTCCGCTTGTCACGAAAACTGACGATCACGGGTTAAGCGTAACAAAAAGTACGCGTTACGTCAAGCGTAACATTTATGCGACACGCCTGCGGGTAGGGGTCGCGTCATGGGGAGTCTTCTCGAGCCGAGTCGATCTGCAACCGGCTGACGAAGGATAAAAAAAGTCCATCCTTCCCGGGAGGAACTTTGGGAAGGATGGGCTTGTCCTGCCTACTGCCTGAGTGTTTCAGCTGTGGCCGCGGATTATCGATGGCCTCCGCTATGACCGCCGCCTCCGTGGAAGCCGCCGCCACCGCGAACCGCGCCACCGCCGCGTACTGCGCCACCGCCACGAACTGCGCCGCCGTGAAATCCACCGCCGACCGCTACATGCGAACTGCCGTGGAAGCCGCCAGCGACTGCACCACGTCCGACCGTGCCGCCGTGCCAGCCATTACCGCCGTGCCAGCCATTACCGCCGTGCCAGCCATTACCACCGTGCCAGCCGTAGCCGCCGCCGTAACCTGGGCGTCCGTAGTAACCGCCATGGAACCACGGGCCCGCGCCGATGAAGATGCCACCGGAGAAGTAGCTAGGGCCGTAGTAGCCGTAAGGCGCACAGGCGTATGGGTAGTATCCATAGTAGCCGTAGCTGCATACTGGAGCAGGTCCAACATACCCCGGTCCGATTCCCACGCCCACTACAACGCGCTGGGCGCTAGCGTTCGGCGCGAGCGCCAAGGCAGTTCCAAGTACCGCGAAAACCATCAAATATTTCACGAGGTGTTTCATATTTGGGCCCCTTCTGAGCCCGTAAAGCCTTTGAATCTATAACTCCTGTGGTTCAGCCGCCCCGGATGCTTTCGGTGGCGTCGGATAGTGAAACCCAGCCAGCGGGGGAAAGTTGCGGTGGGGGGCGAAGAGGAGGCAAAGTATGGAGGGCGTGGAGGTTAGCGTCGAAAAGGCGAGCGGCTACGCCGCGACCACGGCTGCGCGTTGACGAGGCGGATGAGGGCTTGTTACTCTGAGTCCCCGGAATTGGCGCTGCATCGAATGGTGATACTGAAAAAATCGCGAACGGCGATACCGAGCTTACGGAGGAACACGCATGGCGACACCAGCCAGGCCCAAGGTTTTCAAGAACTTTATTAACGGCGAGTGGGTAGAAGCGCGCAGCGGCAAGGCGATCGAAAATCGCAACCCGGCGAACACGGGAGAACTGGTGGGAATGTTCCCGGCTTCGACGGAAGATGATGTAAATCTCGCGATTGACGCGGCGAAGGGCGCTTACGACAAATGGCGGCTGACGCCTGCGCCGAAGCGCGCGGAGATTTTGTATCGCGCTGCGGAAATTTTAATCGAGCGCAAGGAAGATTATTCGCGCGACATGACGCGCGAGATGGGCAAGGTACTCGCGGAAACGCGCGGCGATGTGCAGGAAGCAATTGATATGACCTACCTGATGGCGGGGGAGGGAAGGCGGCAGTTTGGGCAGACGACGCCTTCGGAATTGCCGAATAAATTCGCGATGTCGGTGCGCACGCCGGTGGGAGTGGCTGGGCTGATATGTCCTTGGAATTTCCCGATGGCGATTCCGTCGTGGAAAGCGATGCCGGCGCTAGTGACGGGAAATACGGTGGTGATCAAACCGGCGGAAGATACTCCGCTTTCTACTTACAATTTGATGCAGGTGTTGAGTGAGGCTGGGCTGCCGCGCGGCGTGATGAACGTGGTTTTTGGCGATGGGCCCGATGCCGGCGCGCCCTTGCTGAATCATAAAGATGTGGGTCTGGTTAGTTTTACCGGCTCGACCGATGTGGGCCGAATCGTCAGCACGGCTTGCGCGCCATCGTTCAAGAAATGTCATCTGGAAATGGGCGGCAAGAACATCATTATCGTGATGGACGACGCGAATTTGGATCTCGCAGTGGACGGCGCGGTGTGGGGCGGGTTCGGGACCAGCGGGCAGCGTTGCACGGCGGCGAGCCGCGTGGCGGTGCACAAGAAAGTGTACGGCGAGTTTGTGGAGAAATTTGTGGCGCGGGTGAAGGCGCTGAAAGTTGGCGACGGCCTGGATCCTACGACGGATATGGGGCCGTGCATCAACGAGCAGCAGCTGAACACGGTGATGAAGTACGTGCAGATCGGCAAGGACGAGACCGCGAAGCTGGCGACGGGCGGGCATCGCCTGGAGAGCGGGACGTGGGGGCGCGGCTGGTTCCACGAACCGACCGTGTTTACGGATTGCAGTCCGAAAATGCGCATCGCGCAGGAAGAAATTTTCGGACCGGTGGTAGCGGTGATTCCGTTTGAAGATTTTGATGAAGCACTGGATATTGCGAACGGCGTGAAGTATGGATTGTCGGCGGCGATTTACACGCGCAATGTAAATAACGCGTTCCGGGCGCAGCGGGATTTGCAGACGGGGATTGTTTACATCAATGCGCCTACGATCGGCGCGGAGACGCATTTGCCGTTTGGCGGGATCAAGAATACGGGCAACGGTCACCGCGAATCGGGCGAAGCGGCGCTGGATTTTTATTCCGAGTGGAAGACGGTTTACATTGACTATTCCGATCGGTTGCAGCGCGCGCAGATTGATAACGCATAAGCCCTCGCATCGGAAAATGTAACGGCAAGGATTACCGCAGAGGCGCAGAGGGCGCAGAGAAAGGCGACGGCGAACCAACGTTGACGACTGCCCGGTCCCGCGTCGCGGGACCGGCCGCTACAGATTCAAAGACGGGGTCAAAAGCGCCAATCGGGAGATTGGCGTTCCCAGAATTTGCGCTCCAGGCGTGGGCGGCGCTACGAAATCAAAATCTTCGCGCTAGACCTTCAGGCCGATCAGGCGCATTAGTTCCAGGGCGTTGCTTTTGGCTACTACGCCTTCGCGTAGTTTGTGGTCGAAGCGCATTTTTCCTTCCTCGACGTAATCCTGAAAATGGACGTTGCGTATAGCGCCGGGCGAGTTTTGCTCGATATCGGTTAGCGCCAAATCGTGGGTGGTGACGATGCCTAGCGCGCCGCGTTCCAGCAGTGCGCCCAGCAGGCTATCGGCACCGATGCGGCGATCGTGCGAGTTCGTACCTTCGAGCAGCTCATCGAAGAGGAACAGCACGCGTTGGGAATTTTCCGTCAGATTGAACACATCGCGGATGCGCAGGATCTCGGTGTAGAAGCTGGAGCGATGTTCTTGCAGCGAATCCACGCGGCGGATGCTGGTGCCTAGCAGAATGGGCGTCATGCGCAGAGATTTGCCGCGAATGGGCGCGCCGGCGAGGGCCAGCACCGCGTTGATTCCGGCAGTGCGCAGATATGTGCTTTTGCCGGACATGTTTGAACCGCTGACGAGCAGAACACGGGTCTGTTCATCGAGCCGCACGGTATTGCGCACGCACTCGGCTGAGGGTATGAGTGGATGGCCGAGCTCTTCGCCTCGGAAAATGGCCGGTTCGTTCGGATTTTCTTCAGCAAATTCCGGGAAGGGATCGTCGGGATGTTCGTAGTAGTAGCTGGCGAGCGAAAGCAGCGCTTCCATTTCGGCGGCGACATTGGCCCAGGCGCGCAATCTGCGGCCGTGGAGATTCCGCCACGCTTCGGCGGCGAAGGCGCATTGCACGGTGTAGAGCATGGGCAATTGGAGCAGGCGGCCGAGCAGATCTTCGCGCGCGTCAATCCAATAAACGATATTTGCCAGCTGGCGCACGGAGTGAGAGGCGGTCTGGCGGCCGCTTTTTAATTCAGTAGCGAACGCTTGCAGGCGCGGCGACGCGAACGGCTCTTGTTCGAGGCGGCGCAGAATGTCCGCGAAGAGGCCGAGGCCTTCCGCGTTGCACGCGAGAGTTGAGGCCACTTTTTCAGCGCGCTGGCGCAGCCATAGCAGAACGATCACATCGAAAGCCAGAACCGCCGCGAGCGGCAAGATTCTTAATGTGGCCAGCAGGTAAATTGTGGCGGCCGCGGTGGAAATCGCCAACAGCGCCGAGACGATTCGCCACGGGCCCGCGGGAAGTTGTGGGGGCGTTTCGGCCCAGTTTTCGAGCGATCGCGGGTCGAGGCGCACCTTTAGATCTTCGCCGAGCAGGGCAAGTTCTTCGCGTAAATCGAGTTTGTCGCGGAGTTCGACGACTACTTGATGTCTTTCGTGGATCGCCGGCACTGGGGAGGGGGATGTGAGCCACTGCGCCAGGCGCTCTTCGCCCATCGGAAGCAGCGCGGTGGAGAGCAACTCGAAGAGGCAGCCGGTACCGAAGATGTCGAGATCATCGGCGTACACGTGTTTGGGATTGCGGAAGCGTTCGCCGGATGCGCCGGTGCCGGACCAGCGGTCTTCGAGGCGCGCGATGCCGCGCTGGTAGAAGGCGACGGCGGTGCGCGCGTGAGCGAGAGATCGCAGGGCGAATTCGTGCGCGATTGAAAGCGCGATGTAGATCGCTATGGGAACCCCGAGCCAGTATATGGAGATTATTTCGTCTTTCAGCGCAAGCCACAGGATGACGATTGCGAGGACGACCGCGGCGAGCTTCGCGTTTCCGATTTGTTTGTGCAGAGCGTCTTTGGTGGCGACGGTTTTTTGGCGGGCGGCGAGGCGGCTCGAGTATTCGGCGTGTGGTCGGGGCAACGACTGCCTCCTGTGACGTGGAATAGTTTACTACTCGATGGGGTGCAATTTGACGCGGTGAGTGCGGAGGGTTCGTGGAAAAGGGAAGCGATACTCGTGTGACCGCGGGTTTCGCGGTGGCATCGGTTAGCGACGCGACGCCGATGGCGCACTGAAATGCGCCGCTACGAAGACCGAGCCGAAGGCAAAGTCAAAGTCACGGTCAAAGACGCCCGCCTAAGATGCAAAAGCAGGCGGCCGCTACAAAGTCAAAAGCAAATTCAACAGCGGCTATCCCATAAACCCGCGTTGGCCGCCACAGATTCAATGGCAACGGCTGCCCGGTCCCGCGTAGCGGGACCGGCCGCTACACGTTCAAAGGCAAAAACACCAATCGGGAGATTGGCGTTCCCAGGAACGGCCTTGTCGCGCTGGGCTGCGATGCGCGACGTCAGGCTATTGAAGGCACGCGAAGCAGGGCGCCGCACTCCAACTAGGGTTGCGGCTCGGGGGCGGCGGCTGCCGGCATAAACATTGGAGCTGGGGCTGGGGTCCATGCTGGTGCCTGATTGGCTTGGTAATTGCGGTACCAGATTGCTTCGCTGGCGCGTTGCCATAGGCGCGTGGCGATCCAGGTGAGAATCATCAACTGGCTGAGGAGGAATGCGGCGACGACGGATTGCGGCTTCAGGCTGTGCATCCAGATGTAAAGGCCCAGGGCGAAGAGCAGCCACTCGATGACGCTGACGCGAAGGTAGAGCCATAGCAGCGAGAAAAAATTGCGGCGGAACAAGGTGAAGGCGCGGCGGAGTGCGCGATGCATTTTCTTTTCGTCGTCGGCGACGGCGATTACCTGGGCCATGTCGAACCAGACGCGCACGATGATCAGAAGCAGCAGAATGATCACAGCAGCGGCTTCGGCGAAATGGTCGGCGGGGTACGGGGAGATGGATTGCTCCTGGATGTGGGTGTATATCGAGTTGGTGGCGGCGGCCAGGCCGGCGATGGGCAGCAAAACGACGGCGAGATAAATCAGCAGGCGGAAAAAGCGCCAGAAGTGGTGGCCGGCGGCTTCGAAGAAGGCCGTGGTAGTGGGTTTTTCGCCGAGCACGTAGGCGGCGAGGATCCCGCCGGTCGCGAACAACATGAAAACCACGAAGAGAATCGAGAAATGGGAGATGGTGTGGCCTTGAATTTCGAGCGGCGAATCCGGCAATTGTTGCAGGGTGACGAACGAGGAGAAGTCGAAGCCATTCACCAGGCGCTGCGCGGCCACGCTGTTGTTCAGCAGCGACGAAGCGCGCTCGGTCATTTCCTGCGTGGAGTAGAAGCCGAAAATCAGGCAGACGGCGAAGAGCCACCAGACCAGGCGCTGCCATTTCCAGACTAGTCCGGCGCCTGAAAAAAATGTGCCGCGATTCGTTTCTGCCATTCGACTTGCTCCTTCGATTGCGGTGATGCTCTAGTGCAAACGTTGTGCAGCTGCCCCTTTGAAACTTCAGGGGCTAAAGCCCGCTGTTTTTCCGCAGACTGACGGCGGGGCTGAAGCCCCGCCCTTCCGTTCGTTCCGTCAAGTGAGCCAGGCCAGCAGTTGAGAGAGCCATTCGCTGGCGAAGACCCAGATATTCCTAAGCTTGTGGGCCGCGCGCGGGTTTGCGTCTTCGGTGTAACTGTTGTTGAAATAGTCGCGATCCATAGTGATTTGATTGTGCGCGTCAATTTGCGCGGAGGTGATTTTCGCTTTGCGATCGTACTGGTAGCGGATCCAGCGATCCTGGCCGTCCCAGTGTTCGGTGGCCGTGGAACCGTCGTCGAATTTAACGTCGAGGTCCACCGGGAATTGGAAATCGCCCTTGCGAACTACGGTGACGTAGGTGCGATACACTTCGTCCTTGTCGTTTTTCTTGGAGC
This sequence comes from uncultured Acidobacteriota bacterium, assembly GCA_963779465.1. Taxonomy (GTDB): domain Bacteria; phylum Acidobacteriota; class Terriglobia; order Acidiferrales; family UBA7541; genus Palsa-295. The sequence continues at coordinate 480,253 of CAVZYH010000001.1, forward strand.
CGTGAGCTGGGGTGTCCCACCACTTCAGCGGATCGGAATGGGCGTCGGCTAGCGAATAATCCAGGACTTGCGTGCCGTACACTGCCTGATTGAAATACCAGCGCAGGTCTTTGCCGGAAACTTCCTCGACGGTCTTCAGAAAATCTTCGCCGGTGGGATGAGTGAAACGGTAGCGCATGAAATAGGTGTGCAAGGCCTGACGGAGAGTGTCTTCACCGATTACTTTTTCCAGAGTCAACAGCATGGTGGCCGTCTTGCTGTAGGTGATGCCGCCGTAGGAATTGTTGTTGTAGAACTTCCAGGCGAAGCGGGAGATTGGATCCTTTGCTGGGTCGGCAAAGTAGCCGATCTGCTGCAAGCCGGATTCGCCCATTTGCGCGAATGGAAAATTCAGCGCGGAAGTATTCTTGCCGTAAAGCGCGTCCATCACTTTCACTTCGGTGTAGCTGTTGATGCCTTCGTCTAGCCACGCTTCTTCGAATTCGTTGGTGGCGACCATGCCGTACCAATATTGGTGGCCGAATTCGTGTTCGGTCACGATTTCGGGTTCGAGCATCCCTTGAGGCATGTGCACAGCGGTGCCGAGAGTGATCAGCGTGGGATATTCCATGCCGCCGGCATCGGCGCCGCCGTGCGGAGGATCGACCATGGTCAGGCGATCGTAGGGATAGGGGCCGTACCACTCGTCGAAGAGGCGCAGGCTGCCTTTTGCGGCGATGAGGTAGCGTTGGGTTGAAGACTCGTGGCCGGGGGACATCAGCAGGTGAATTTTTACGGGGCCTTGGCTGCCGGTCCAGGAGTCTTCCACGACTGTGAAGCTGGGGCTGGCGGTCCAGGAAAAGTCGTGGACGTCCTCGGAATGATAGCTGAGCGTTTTGGTGCCGTCGGAATTATTTGCGCTGGAGACCAGGTCGCCGCCGGCGCCGACGATTTCATTTTGTGGGACTGTCACTTTTACGTCGAAGGTGCCGAAGTCGGCGAAGAATTCTGTGTTGGCGTGAAATTGATGGCAGTTCCAGGCGTTTTTCCACCAGACGCCGACTTTCGGGAACCATTGGCCGACCATGTCGAAATCGTGGGCGTAGCCGGTGCGTTCGACAACCTTGGGAAGCACGTCGTGGAAGGCGATGTGAAATTCAACGGACGCGCCGGGGGCGACGGGTTTCGGCAGGGAGATTTGCACGACGGTGTGGTCTTCGGTGTTGTGATCGTCGGGCTGAATGAACTGCAATTTGTCGGTCAGATCGCCGGCGCCTTCGACTTCTAGTTTGTCTATGGTGATCGAGCCGAAATGCTTGGGATCCCAATCCGAGTCCGGACCGCTGCCGCGCGTGCCGCTGCGGCGGACTTCGGTCATGAATGTGGATTGGGGTTGGAAGGCGTTGAGGTAGAGATGGAAGGGAAAGGTTTGCTGCGGTTGTCCGGTGAGATTTTTATAGGTGAGAGTTTCGCTCGCGGCGATGGTGTGTTTGGTGGGATCGAGTTTGGCCTCGATCTGGTAGGCGACGACTCGAGTGGAAAGTGTTTTTTTTGTCGTGTCCCCTGAATCGGCGGCGGCTTTCGGTGCGGCTTTCGGCGCTGGCGCGGGAGCTTGCGAAAAAATGGGGCCGCAGGTGAGTGCCAGGGCCGCGGCGAGTGCCAACACTTTCGTCAATTGCATCCATCCTCCCACACTTGAAGCGCTTTTAGGGGCACGCACCAGGGGCAACAGAGCGTACACGATATGATACGAGGGGAGGGGGGCGCAAGTTTCGTTTCTGGGATATTCGCGATTCAAATATTGGGAGGGGACGCGCGAGGCCGTGCGGCAGGGCGAGCGTGCGCGAGATCGTTCGCGTTATTAAGGATGTGCGCGTTGCGCGACGGTGTTTTTGGGGCGAGTTGACGGGTTGCGGTGCAGCGACTACACTAAAATCAGGATGGTTTTGTAGCGGCGCGGGCCGGCTGGTGCGGAGCTGGCTTGTTGTCGGCGGAAGGTCATGAGTCCAACGGTGTTACAACAGAAACGCCACCAGCAAATTTTGACGGACGTGGTGCGGGCGTACATCGAGACGGGCGAGCCGGTCTCTTCGCGGAGCATCGTGCACCGGCATATCGAGCCGCTGAGTTCGGCTACTGTGCGCAATGTGATGGCGGATTTGGAAGACGCGGGGTTGCTGTTTCAGCCGCACACTTCGGCGGGGCGTGTGCCGACGGCGGCGGCTTATCGGTTTTTTGTGGAGCAGGTAGCGGCGCAGGCGACGGCTAGTCCTGCGGATTTATTGTGGATTCGCCGGGAGTTGGCGGCAGCGCAGACTCCGGAGGCGGTGATGGAGCGCGCCAGCCATGTGTTGGCTGCGGTGTCGCGCGGGCTGGGAATTTTTATCGCGCCGCCGCTGGCGCGGAGCGTGGTGGAGCATTTGCGCTTTCTGCTGCTGCCGGATGGACGCGTGCTGGTGATTTTGATTTCGGGCGGGGGAGTGACGCGGGACAAATTGATACGTCCGGAGCGGCCATTCAAGCAGGAAGAGCTGGATCGGACTTCGGAACACTTGAACCGCCATTACATTGGGTGGACGCTGGAGGCGATGCGCGCGGATTTGCGGAAGCAGCTGGAGCAGGATCGCGAGCAGTACGGACAACTGGCGGGCACGGCGCTGATTTTGTGCGACCCGAGCATATTGGGCGACGTGGCGGATCGCAAGATTTATGTGGATGGCGCGGCGCAGATTGCTTCGTCACCGGATTTTACGAACCCGGAGCAGTTGCGCGAATTGCTGGAGGCGATTGAGGAGAAGGACCGGTTGATCGCGCTGCTGAGCGGCTGCATCGAAGCGCCGGAACCGGTGCACGTGGAACTGGGTCTGGACAAGATTTCGAACGCGGGGAAACATTTGGCCATCGTTTCGGCTTCGTATTCATCTAAAGATCAGGTGCAGGGGACGCTGGGAATTCTGGCGCCGATGCGGATGCATTACGAGCGGGTGATTACGGCGGTGGCGTTCATGGCGCAATTTTTTTCTGAAGAGCAAGAGGGAGGCTGATTTTCTTGGCTGCACACAAACAACATAAAGATAAGGATTTTATTGAGCGCGGATTTGCGGCTGCGGCTGGTGAGGCGGAAGACGCCGGGGCGAATCAGGCTCCGCCGGAAGTGTTGCCTGCTGGCGACGGCTCGACTGCGGAGCAGATTGAGAAGCTAGTGGCGGAGAAGCAGGATTTGCAGAACACTTTGCTGCGGCGGCAGGCGGATTTTGAGAATTACCGCAAGCGCGTGGAAAGAGAACGCGCGCAGGAGCGGCATCGCGGCGCGGAGCTGCTGATCGAGCAGGTGCTTCCAGTGCTGGATGCTTTTGATCTGGCGCTGGCGGGGCAATCGGGCGCGGCCAGTCCTGAATACCGCAAGGGATTCGAGATTATTCGCGCGCAATTGTGGAATGCGCTGGCGAAGCAGGGGCTGCAGCCGATTGAAGCGGTGGGGAAGCCGTTCGATCCGAATTTGCATCATGCGATTGAGAGCGTGCCGACGGCTGCGCAGCCGGAAGGAACCGTGGTGGGGGAGATGCAGAAGGGCTATATGTTTCATGATCGCGTGCTGCGGCCGGCGATGGTACGGGTGGCATCCGCGCCATCTAATTAGCGCGGGCGGCCTGGCGTGACAATGTGCAGCGTGGCTTGAACGATTCTCGCAGGACACCAATTTTAATTTCCCGGAGACATAGCAACGATGGCGGCTAGCAACGGCACTGACCTTTACGAAGTTTTGGGCGTGGAGCGCGGCGCTACGCCGGAACAGATCAAATCGGCGTATCGCAAGGCGGCGCTGAAGTGGCATCCGGACCGCAATCCTGAGAAAAAGGAAGAGGCCGAGCATAATTTCCGCGCGGCTTCCGAGGCTTACGCGGTGCTTTCGGATGAGCAGAAGCGTTCGATGTATGACCGCTACGGAATGGCGGGGCTGGGCAATCGCGGTTTCGACACGGGATTTAACTCGACGATCTTCGAGGAATTTCAGGATATTCTCGGCGATCTTTTTGGGTTTGATGAGGTGCTGGGCGGCGGCCGACGACGCGGCGGACGTGGCGGGGCGCGCGGGCAGCGTGGTGCGGATTTGCGCTACGACATGTCGCTCTCGTTCGAAGAGGCCGCGGCGGGCGTCACCAGCAAGATAACCTTGGCGCGGCACGAACTTTGCGAGGCTTGCAAAGGGACGGGCGCGAAAGCTGGCACCGGCATGACGACTTGCCACACGTGCGGCGGGCGCGGCCAGATGGCCTACTCGCAGGGATTTTTTTCCATCACGCGGACTTGCCCGGCTTGCCAGGGAGCGGGGCAGACGATCAAGGACGCTTGCATCAGCTGCCGCGGGTTGGGGCGCGTCGAGCGTGAGCGCACACTGGAAGTGGGGGTGCCGGCTGGCGTGGATTCCGGGACGCGTCTGCGGATGACGGGGCAGGGCGAGCCGGGAACCAACGGCGGGGCCAGCGGCGACCTTTATATTTTTCTGGAAGTGAAGGAGCACAACTTTTTCGAGCGACGCGGATCGGACTTGATTTGCGAAATTCCCATCAGTTTTTCGCAGGCTACGCTGGGCGACAAGATTCGCGTGGCGACTCTGAAGGGCGAAGAGGATCTGGAAATTCCGGAGGGCACGCAATCCGGGCAGATTTTCCGCAAGAAGGGCAAGGGCTTGCCCAATCCGCACGGTGGGCGCGGCGATTTGTATATCAGCATCCGCGTGGTGATACCTGCGAAGGTGTCGCGCGAACAGCGTCGGATGCTAGAGCAGCTGGGGCAGACGTTGAAAGTAGAGAACAAGCCTGCGGAGCGAAATTCGACTTTCTTCGATAAGGTGAAGGATATTTTCGGTTAGCGCTCGTTGAGGAGCGGCTACGTATGATGTAGCCCGCTGTGAATCCTATTGCGAAGGGCCGTTGCGCTCGTCTTTTTCTCCGCTGTTTTGGCCACGTTTGTTCTTGTCTCCTTCGCGAAGCCCACACCGAACAAACCGATATGGGCGAAGAAGGGTATGACGTTCTCGGTAGCGTGTGATACCCGTCCTTTCGATGACTGCCGACCACTTCGAATTCCATCCCCAGACGGCAATGGCGCGGTTGACGTCAGCTATGACACGACTCCCGATTATCCCGACATCGAAGTAGCCCGCCTGCGGGTGACTAAACTTGGGAAGTACGTGGGCGAGGTTCAACCCGTCGGAAGCGTGGACTCCGAACTTACTTGGTCCCCCGATTCAAAGGCCTTCTTTATCAACGGCAATGACAACGCGAACAGCGACGACCATCTTGCGGTTCATTTACTTAGCGACCCCGCGTTGGGACCAGGCTACATCACACGCGATGTTGTACAGGATATGGCCCGTAGTTTTCCACCCTGTGAAGCTAAGGATCCTATCAATATCTGCGCCGAGCTTGCCGCCGATCCCGATGGTTATATTGGGGTCTCGGCGTTGGATTGGATCCGTGGTTCGTCCGAGGTTGTCGTGATGGCTGAGGTGCCGTGCAGTTCATCCATGGGCGGCATCATGTGTCAGGTCCTTGGCTATGAAGTTGAGGTGCCGAGCGGCAAGATCGTGCGTCGGATGGAAGCGAAGGAATTTGCCAAACGCTGGCAAGACAGCATGGCTTGGAAGTTCGAGGACATTGGCCCACCCGAGTTTCAAACCAAAGTGCCGTAAGGTTGTGAATCCGAAGGTTACGGGACGCTCACAGCTCTCCGCTTCTACGCCTCGCTCGTAGGTTTGCACTCCGCAAGGTACAATCGTTCCGATGCGACGGCGATTTTTTGTGGATAAATTTGAGGATGCAACTGCAACTGTGCGCGGCGATACGGCTGAGCATTTGGGGCGGGTGTTGCGTGCTGAGCCGGGGCAGCTTTACGAATTGAGCGATGGGGAGCGGGTGTGGCTGGCGCGTGTGGAACGCGTGGGGTTGCTGAAGCGCGGCGACAATCGCGTGGAATTTTCGTTGGTGGAGCCTGTTGAGGCTCGGGAGCCTTCGCTGCATCTGCATTTGCTGATTGCATTGGTGAAGTTTGATCGGTTCGAGTGGTGTTTGGAGAAGGCCACTGAGTTGGGCGTGAACGAAATCACGCCTTTGATTGCTGCGCGGACGGATAAAGCTTTGGTGGCGGCGGCGGCGAAGCGGCACGCGCGTTGGGAGAGGATTTTGCTCGAGTCGGCGCAGCAGTCGCGACGGTTGCGGCCGCCGAGGATTGGGGAGGCTACCTCCTTGGAGAAGGCTTACTCGGCTGCTCATGCGGATTGCAAGATTTTGCTTTCGGAGCGTGCGGATGCGCCGGCGATTCATGATGTGTTGCGAGATGTGACGGCGCGGAGTGCTGAGATTTCGATTGGGCCTGAGGGTGGGTGGACGGAGGCGGAGTTTTCCGCGGCGCGGGTGGCGGGATTTGTGGAGGCTTCGCTGGGGGAGTTGGTTTTAAGGACGGAGACGGCGGTTTTGGCGTCGCTGGCGATTTTGCATTTCGCGCTGGACGCGTGAGGGAAAGAAGAAGCGCCGACGCGCAGAGAAAAGCGAGAACATTAACACAGAGGAGACAGAGGAAGGGCAGAGCACACAGAGAAAGAAAGAGAGATCCTTCGCTGCGCTCAGGATGACGACTCGCAAACATAAAGACGCCATCGTCGGGATGCCTCGCATCGTCAGAAAGCTAAGCAAAGTAAGTTTCGCTTGAAGATTTGACCGTGGCTTAGCTGTGTTCATGTGCGTAAGCCTGTGGAACCTCCGCGATTGATTCTGCAACCGAACGCGAGGGCGCGGCGTCTTAGTACTGTGCGCGATGGTGTGCGCGACACCGTGCGCGGCGCAGACTTGGCGCGCGCTATCTTGCCGTGTTATAAATATTTGAGAGCGGAATGCCGGAAACTAACCAGTCTAGCCTGCAAGAGCCTGCTAATAATTCGAGCTTGCCGCGTTTGCGGCATGAATTGCGCAGTTGGACGCGCGATCTGGCGGTGGCTTTAGGGCTGGCGCTGGTCATCATCATTTTTCTGTACCAACCCGTAAAAGTGGAAGGCACCAGCATGGCACCGCTGCTGAGCGATCAGGAGCGGATCTTCATCAACAAGTTTGTGTACCGGTTTGAGCCGATCGAACGCGGCGACGTCGTTGTTTTCTGGTATCCTCTGGACCATTCGAAATCGTTTATCAAGCGCGTAATTGGATTGCCGGGCGAGACGATTGAGTTGCGCGCCAGTCATTTGTATGTGAACGGGAAGGAACTGACCGAGCCTTACGTGCCGCCGAGCTATCTGGACGGCTCGAGTTACGGTCCGGTGCAGATTCCGGACGGAAATTATTTTGTGATGGGTGATCACCGCGACAGTTCGAACGATTCGCGCGTATTCGGACCCGTCAGCCGGCCGTATATTTATGGCAAGGCGGTATTCGCTTACTGGCCGGTGGATCATTTCGGCTCGCTTTCTTCTTCATACACAGTGAACGCGGCATCGCGATGAAATATTCTGGAGGATACACTGACGGAGCAGGCTGCAACGCGCGCGACCCTCGCGCTGGAAGACGGACGAACATTTAACGGTCGTGCCGCGGGTGCGCGCACCCGGCGGGGCGGCGAAGTCGTTTTTAATACCTCTCTCACTGGCTACCAGGAAGTTTTCACCGACCCCAGTTATTCCGGGCAGATTGTCTGTTTGACCTATCCGCACATTGGAAATGTTGGCGCGAATTTGGAGGATGAGGAATCGGCGCGTCCTTATATTGAGGCGCTGATCGTGCGCGAATTTTCGCCTTTGGCTTCGAATTGGCGGTCGAGCGAATCAGCGCAGCAATATTTGGAGCGTCACGGCGTGCCGGTGATTTGGGATTTGGATACGCGGGCACTGGTGCGGCATTTGCGCGAGGTGGGGGCGTTGCGCGGAGTTGTGGCCACGGATGGGACGCCGGCGGAGAGGTTGGTGGCTGAGGCGCGGGCTTTGCCTACGATGGCGGGGTTGGAACTGGCGGGGCGGGTGACTTGCGCGAAGGCTTATGGATGGACGCAGGGGTCTATCGATTTGGCTGCGCCGGTTTCTGGTGCGGGCGCGGGTGTTGATTCGGGAGCTAAGCCGCGGCGGCGCGTGGTGGCTTACGATTTCGGGATTAAGCAGAACATTTTGCGGCTTCTGGTGGATCACGGTTGCGAAGTTACCGTGGTGCCGGCGCGGACTTCTGCCGCGGATGTGCTGGCACTGAAACCGGACGGCGTGTTTTTGTCAAATGGGCCGGGAGATCCGGAGCCGGTGGAGTACGCGGTGGAAAATATTCGCAAGCTTTTGGGGCGCGTGCCGATATTTGGGATTTGCTTGGGGCACCAGTTGTGCGGGCTTGCGCTCGGCGGGAAGACATTCAAATTAAAATTTGGGCATCATGGGTCGAATCATCCGGTGAAGAATTTACGCACGGAGAAGGTGGAGATTACGGCGCAGAATCATGGATTTTGCGTGGACCCGGATTCGTTGCCGTCGAGCGATGTGGAGATTACGCACGTGAATTTGAACGATCATACGAATGAGGGGATGCGGCATCGGTTGTTGCCGCTGTTCAGCGTGCAGTATCATCCGGAGGCTTCGCCCGGGCCGCATGATGCGCGGTATTTGTTCGATGATTTTGTGACGATGATGGATGAGGCGCGGCGGTGAGGCATGTGCTGGCATGGCGCCGCGTTGTGGGGCCGGTAGCCAGCGCACAACTTGTCATCCCGAACGTAGTCCCGCGCATTTTCCTTCCCGTCCCGCGAATGCGGGACGGGCGCGGGACGCAGAGAGGGATCTGCTTTTAGGATTGTGAATTTGGTTTTGAGGTGTTGCAGTGGATCGACGCTACTTTGTTTATATTTTGGCGAGTCGATCGCGCAATCTTTATACCGGTATGACAAGTCGTCTGACGGGGCGAATACGAGAACATCGGGAGGGGCGCGTTCCGGGTTTCACATCGCGATACCGGATTCATCGTTTGGTTTACGTCGAGTCCTTTCGCGACGTGCATGAGGCGATCGGGCGGGAGAAAGAGATTAAGTCTTGGCGCCGAGAACTGAGGGTGAAGTTGATCGAGGGTCAGAACCCTACTTGGAAGGATTTGGCGAAGGAATGGTTGGCGGCGTATCCACGGAAGAAGCAGATCCCTCCGGCCAAAAGGCGGCCTGCGGGATGACAATTTTTGTGTTTGGGCGCCAATAGAGAAATCGGGGCGTAACGTAAATCGCTCGCGGGCGGGCGTCACGGCGGGGCTGAAGGCCCGCCCTTTCGACTTGCGGCCAAAAGCGGAGCACTGAAAACCATCATGCCGAAACGGACTGACATTAAGAAGATCATGATTATTGGGTCGGGCCCGATCGTAATTGGGCAGGCCTGCGAGTTTGACTATTCGGGGACGCAGGCTTGCAAGGCTTTGCGGTCCGAGGGCTATGAAGTTGTGCTGGTGAATTCGAATCCGGCGACGATTATGACGGATCCGGAGATTGCGGACCGCACTTATATTGAGCCGCTGGCGAAGGAATATCTGGAAGCGATTATTGCGGTGGAGCGGCCGGATGCATTGCTGCCTACTGTGGGCGGGCAGACTGGTTTGAATCTGGCGGTGGAGCTGGCGGAATCCGGGATTCTTGCGAAATATGGCGTGGAATTGATTGGGGCGTCGCTTAGCGCGATCAAGATTGCCGAGGACCGGCTGCTGTTCAAGGAAGTGTGCCGCAAGATTGGGCTGGAGGTTCCGGCGTCGGAAGTGGTGACGAGCGTGCCGGAAGCGGTGCGGCTGGCGGACCAGTTGGGATATCCGGTAGTGATTCGTCCGTCATTTACTTTGGGCGGGACCGGCGGCTCGATTGCTTACAACCACGAGGAATTTGCGGATTTGATTGCGCGGGCGCTGGATGCCAGTCCGGTGCACCAGGCATTGATCGAAGAATCCGTGCTGGGGTGGAAAGAATTTGAGCTGGAAGTGATGCGCGATCACCGCGACAACTTTGTGGTGATTTGCTCGATTGAGAATTTCGACCCGATGGGAATTCACACGGGGGATTCGATTACGGTGGCGCCCGCGCAAACGCTGACGGACAAGGAATACCAGCGGATGCGCGACGCTGCTGCGGCGATCATTCGCGCGGTGGGCGTGGAGACGGGCGGATCGAATATTCAATTTGCGGTGGATCCGGCAACCGGGCGAATGACAGTGATCGAAATGAATCCACGGGTATCGCGCAGCTCGGCGCTGGCCAGCAAGGCTACCGGGTTTCCGATTGCGAAAATCGCAGCGAAATTGGCTGTGGGGATGACGCTGGACGAAATTCCTAACGATATAACGAAGAAGACGCCGTGCTCTTTTGAGCCGACCATTGATTACGTGGTGGCAAAAATTCCGAAGTGGCAATTCGAGAAATTTCCCGGTAGCGATACTACGCTGACGACGCAGATGAAGTCGGTGGGCGAAGTGATGGCCATCGGGCGAAATTTTCAGGAGGCGTTGTGCAAGGCGATTCGGTCGCTGGAGCCAAGTTCGGCGTGGCGACCTCCGGCGGAAGTAACGACGGTGTTGCTGCGCGAAAAATTGCACGTGCCGGGGCCAGATCGTTTGCACTGGCTGTTTGAGGCGCTGGAGCGCGGGATGTCCAGCGAAGAAGTTTGCGATTTGACGAAGATTGATCCGTGGTTTATTCGGCAACTGCAGGAAATGCTGGCGGTGGACAAGCGCGTGGCGGCGACGACTTTGGGAAAATGTCCGCCGGAATTGCTGCTGGAATCGAAGAGGTCGGGCGCTAGCGATGAGGAAATCGCGAAATTGTGGGGCGTGAAAGCTTCTAGCGTGCGGGCGCGGCGGAAAGAGCTGGGCGTGCAGCCGGTTTTTAAGCGCGTGGATACTTGCGCGGCGGAATTTGAATCGTATACGCCGTATCTTTATTCGACATACGAAGAAGAGGATGAATCGGGCGCGGTGGAGCGGCCGAAAGTCGTGATTCTGGGCAGCGGGCCGAATCGCATCGGGCAGGGAATTGAGTTTGATTATTGCTGCTGCCATGCGGCGTTTGCATTGAAGGAAGATGGCTACGAAACGGTGATGGTGAATTGCAATCCGGAAACGGTTTCGACGGATTACGACACTTCGGACCGGCTTTATTTCGAGCCGTTGACGCTGGAAGATGTGCTGGCGATTCTGGATCGCGAAAAGCCCCAGGGCGTGATTGTGCAATTTGGCGGGCAGACGCCTTTGAACCTGGCGCTGGAATTGAAGCAGAACGGCGCGAAAATTATCGGAACTGCGCCGGAGTCTATTGATCTGGCGGAGGACCGGCGGCGGTTCGGCGGATTGCTGGATGAATTGCGCATTCCGCAGCCGCGCAATGGCACGGCTTTGGCTCCGCAGGAAGCGGTGAAGCTCGCCGGCGAGATTGGTTTGCCGGTTTTGGTGAGGCCGAGTTACGTGCTGGGTGGGCGCGCGATGGTGATTGCTTACGATTTGAAGACGGTCGAGGAATATGTGGCGCAGGCGGCGCTGATTGGTTCGGGAACGGATCCGAAGCGGCCGATCTTGATTGACCAATTCTTGGAAGACGCGACGGAAGTGGACGTGGACGCTCTGGCCGATGGCGAAGATGTGCTGATCGCGGGAATTATGGAGCACATCGAGGAAGCGGGGATTCATTCGGGGGATTCTTCGTGCGTGCTGCCGTCGGTGACACTGAAGCCTTCGGTGCTGGAGCGGATTCGCGATTACACCTCGCGGCTAGCGCGGGCATTGAAGGTGGTGGGGCTGATGAACGTGCAGTACGCGATTCAGCGCGATACGGTTTATGTGTTGGAAGTGAATCCGCGGGCTTCGCGGACGATCCCTTATGTGAGCAAGGCGACGGGCGTACCGCTGGCGAAAGTAGCGGCGCGTTTGATGACCGGCCGGAAACTGCGCGATTTGCATTTGCCTTACACCGAAACCAACGGGATCAAGGAACTGGCGGTGCGGAATTTCTATGCGGTGAAGTCTCCGGTTTTTCCGTTTAACAAGTTTCGCGGCGTGGATACGATCTTGGGGCCGGAGATGCGTTCGACGGGCGAGGTGATGGGAATTTCGTCTACGTTTGGGCTGGCGTTTGCGAAGGCGCAGCTGGCCGCGGGGCAAAGGTTGCCGCAGACGGGGACTGTGTTCTTGAGCGTGAACGATCATGACAAGCGGCATGTGGCGTTTGTGGTGCAGGATCTGCTTGCCGCGGGGTTGAAGGTGGTGGCTACGCGCGGGACGGCGGCGGCTCTGGCTAGCGCGGGGATTGAAGTGGAATCTGTGTACAAGGTGAATGAAGGGCGGCCGAATATTGTGGACTTGATCAAGACGGCGAAAGTGGATTTGGTGATTAATACGCCTTTGGGGCGCGAATCTTTTTACGACGAGAAGTCTATTCGGCGGGCGGCGATTCGTTACAACATTCCCTGCATCACGACTCTTTCGGCGGCTAGCGCGGCGGCGAGGGGGATGCGGGCGATGGCTGGTCATGGTGCGGATGTGGCGGCTTTGCAGGATCTGCATCGGCGGACCTCGGCGGCTTCCGCGCAGGCGGAGAAGTAGCATTGGCGTGTTTCCTCTTGGTTGCTCTGGCGATTGATATAAAATGACGCGCATGAAACTTCACGGAATTTTTGCGCCGCTGGTCACGCCGTTTGAGGCGGATGGGAGTGTTGCGCTGGGGCAAGTGCGCAACAATGTGGCGCTTTTCAACAAGACGAAGCTGGCGGGGTACGTGCCGAACGGCTCGACCAGCGAGTCGGTTTTGTTGCGCTGGGAAGAAGTTTACAAAGTTTGGGAAGCGGTGCACGACGCTGCGGCGCCTGAAAAACTTCTGATTGCCGGGACCGGCGCGGAATCTACCGCGGAGACGATCGAGCATACGAATCGCGCGGCGAAGATCGGTTACGCCGTAGCTTTGGTGCGCACACCGAGTTTTTACAAGCCTTCCATTAATGATCACATGCTGGCCGAGCACTACTTGCGCGTGGCGGATGCGGCGCGGATTCCGGTGATGGTGTATTCGGTGCCGGTGTTCACGCACGTCACGGTGGGCGCTTCGTTGATCGAGCGCGTGGCCAAGCATCCGAACATTGTCGGGTTGAAGGACAGCTCGGGAGATATCGCGGGAGTTGCGGCGATCGTTGCCGCGGCGCCTAAGGAATTTCAAACATTGACCGGTTCGGCTTCGACAGTTCACGAAGCGCTGCAGGTGGGCGCGGTGGGTGCGATTTTGGGGCTGGCGAACCCGTTTCCAGACTTGTGCACGGAAATTTATGCGGCGGCGCAGGCTGGTGATCGCGCAAAAGCGCAGACGCTCGCGCAGAAACTGGTGATCCCTTCGAAAATGCTGCTGATGGATTACGGCATTGCTGGCCTGAAATACGCGATGGATCGCCTGGGGTTCTACGGCGGGCTGCCGCGGCCGCCACTGCTTGCGGTGAGCGACGCGGGCAAAGTGGAAATCGAGGCGATGCTCGAGGCGATGACCGCACGGAGTTCAGCAGGGTCCTGATTTCAGGCGTGCACGAAATGTAAGCAGCCGCGGTGTCGAGTCGCTTCAGCTTACTTAATGCGTGTCCGGTTTCTCCGCGAAATAATCAGCCATCGGAATGCGGACGGTTCCCATGGCGCCGGTATTGGCGTCGCGAACCACTACGGCCACCTGCACGGCGTTCGGCGCAATTGTCAAATCCTTGGTTACGGACGCGCCTTCTTTCATCAGTTTCGCGTAGATTTCGGGCGACAAATGTAAGTGAAACGTCTGGTCCACGGCGTTCAGTACTACGTTTTGATCGCTGAGCGCGAGCATTACCACGTCCACCGCTCCGACGTACCTTCCTTCCTGTTGTTCCATCGTTATGCCGCTCAGGTCAAACAATACCCCGGTCTTCAGCGTTCGAGTGTCGCCCACGCGTTGCGCAGTAGCGTTCATTCCGATGCCGGTGGCGTCCAGCGGATTGCGGGCGACTTCTGCGATGACGAACTGGCGAACCTGCGGGGTCAGTTTCGGTTCCGGCAAAGCGAAATAGCCGTTGCGCGCCCGCACTTTCACTCCGGGACGGCGCACCTCAACTTTGATGTTGTGGTATTTGCCGTCCCATTTAATGTCTGAGGGGTAGTAGCCGAGCGAGTAGGTGACTTGCGAATCATCAATGGCGCGGCGAATCGCGCCCAGGATGTCGTTGTTGTCGTAGAAGGCTATGCCGCCAGTGCCGTGGGCCAAAGCTTCCATGGTCATGTGCGAATCGACCGCGACTTCCTGAAAGGAACGCGATTGCTGCGCGATGGAAGTATTGCTACGGGTAGTCGAACCGATAGTTCCGCGGTACGCTGAGGAGGTCAGAAGACCGCGGGCGTCCACGGGATACACAGCGAGACTGGCGTCGTTCAGCGCGCGGACGGCTTCGGCGATGTCCGAATCGAAAGTCGTGGCCTCGCGAAAGAATACGTTGCTTTGGGCATTGTCGAATCCGAAGGCGATGGGAAAGCTGCCGGAGACCCAGATGAGATTCTTGCGGCCGGGCAAGCTGGAGACGTGGTTGGCGATGTCCTTCATGGCGGCGACCGTTTCGTGGACGCGATTCTCCGTGTAGAACTTGGCTTCCGTTTGCGTTTCCGCGGCGGTGAGGAAGTTGAGCGAGCTCAATTCGCTGACGAAATTCTGCGGGCCGAGACTGGCGGACGACCTGGGCGAGGAAGCTGCAAGAGCCTCGGAGGAGCGTCCTTTGAACTGCTGCACGGAACGGACCAGGCTGGATGCGTCATTCGTGAAATCGTGCAGAATTCTTAAATCGCGGCCCAGCGTGTACACCGCGACGCGATCCTGCGGCTGTATTTGCCCCAGAAACTTTACTACGCCCTGGCGGGCATAGGCCTGATCGGAAATCGAGGTGTTCAGGCCATCGAGCAAGATCACGGTGACGCTGTTGGGGACACCGGCGTGGCTGGTGAAGCGATTTGTATAGGTGTTCGGAGGCAGAACGGGAGGCGGGGTAGTGGGCGGCAGGTTCGTCTCCGTGGAGAAAATCTGAATGATTTGAGGTTGTTTTTCGTCGAGCACGACGAAGTCTTCTTTTTTCAGGTCGCGCACAGGAGCGCCACTTTTGTCGTGCACCACTACGCTCACCTGCACGAGGCGCGTTTCTGCTTTCAGGCTACCTGGCTGGGCGGTGGGGGCTTGCTGAGTGGACGAGGTCGCCTGTCCCGCGGAGGCGCTGCGTGGGCCGCCGGCGACGCGCGACGCTAGAAAAACTGCAATGGTCAAAGCGAAAGCTGTGGTGCCACGCTGTGCGTTGTTCATTTCAGGCCTCGTTTATCGGAGATCGTTGATTCTGAAACCTGGAGGCACGCTGGCGGATGGATGCGCGTCCTTTTTGGACACAGGATCTGAATCGCAGGGCGCTGATTTTCATCCAAGAGTAGGGCACTGAGTCGTCCGCTATCCGGTGGAAAAGGAGAGTTGCGCGTAGTACCCGCCTGGGTTTAACGCTCGACACGTGGCGAGTGTACTACTGGCAGACCGACATGAAAAGTGCTGAAGACGGCGTGCGCTGTACGAATAACCGGCATCGCGGGAGCGGTTGCCGCTGCCGGGAGGCGCGTGTATCATGAGTGCCTCGATGGAGTCTCATTGTCTTTCCTTCCGCGATATACCCCAGACATCTAAAATATTTTCAACATTTTTGGAGGATTTTGGGCGCGTGGGGAAGTACTACGGGCACGCGCCTTCGATTGGGGGCGTCGCGGCGGCGGCGAAGGAAGTGAGGATTGATCCAGGGGTGCGCGCGGGCGTGGTGGAGGTGTTGCGCGAGCAGAATTTGAAATTTGGCGGGGCGACGACGCTGGATGCGGCTATTGCACGGAACCTGGAGCGGCTGGCTGGCGGCGCGGTGGCGATTGTAACGGGGCAGCAGGTGGGACTTTTTTCCGGGCCGGCTTACAGTTTGTACAAGGCGATAACGGCGGCGGCTTGCGCTGAAGAGTTGACGAGGCGCGGAGTGGATGCGGTGCCGGTGTTCTGGCTCGCGACGGAAGATCACGACCTGGCGGAAATCAATCACGCGGCATGGACCACGCGCACGGGACTGGCGGAATTCATTTTGCCGGGAAATGCAGCGGAGGAAGGGCACCGCGTGGGAGAAATTGCGCTGGGCACGGGGATTACGGCGTCGGTGGTGACGGCGATGGACACGCTGGAAGGGCCGTACTCCGCGGAAGTGGGGCGGGCACTGCGCGAATCCTACACGCCGGACGATACGTACGGCTCGGCGTTTGGAAAATTGATGACGAGGTTGGTGGCGGGGCGGGGGATTATTTTTCTGGATCCGCTGGATTCGCGACTGCACCATTTTGCGAGTGGGGTTTACCGTCGGGCGCTGGATGATGCGGAGACGCTGGGGGATGCGTTGCTGGGGCGGTCGAAAGAGTTGGAGCGCGGAGGATTTCACGCGCAGGTGAAGGTGACGCGGGAATCCACGCTGCTCTTTTACAATGTGGATGGGGTGCGGCAGCCTTTGCGCCGGCGGGGCGAGAGATTTCACGCGGGCGGTGCGGCATTTTCGCTGGAGGAGTTGCGCGCGGCGATTACGGCTACTCCGGAAGCGTTTACGCCGAACGTTTTGCTGCGTCCGGTGGTGCAGGACACGCTGCTGCCGACGGCTGCTTATATTGGCGGGCCGGCGGAAATTGCTTACATGGCCCAGGCGCAGGTGGTTTATAAGCATTTGCTGGGGCGGATGCCGGCGATTTTGCCGCGGGCTAGTTTTACTTTAGTCGAGCCGCCGATTGCGCGATTGCTGAAAAAATATGGATTGGATTTTCGCGATTTGATGCGCGGTCGGCAGCATTTGCGCGGTCGGATGGAGATGAAGTCGTTGCCGCGGGCTTTGGCGGGGCGTTTTGCGGCGGATGAAAAGGCGCTGCGGAGGTTGTTGTCTGCTTATCGCAAGCCGCTGGCGCATCTGGACAAGACGTTGACAGGGGCGCTGGATTCGACGGAGAAGAAAATCCTTCATCAATTTTTGAAGTTGAAGGGAAAGGCGGGGCGGGCGGAGAATTTTCGCACTGGGATATTGGACCGGCATGAGCGGATTCTGGTGGACGCTTTGTATCCGCATCGTGGATTGCAGGAGCGGACGCTTTCGGCTTTGCCCGCTTTGGCTGCTTATGGGCCGGAACTTTTAGATGATTTGGCTGGAGTTTCGGTGATTAGCGGGCCGGATGTTGAGATTGTTGCTGGAGCGGGAGATGGTGCGGCCGTGAAGGCGCAACCTTGTTCGCATCAGCATCATGTTTTATTCATGTGAGTTTGTTGTGGGTGCGAACTGCGAAAGCTGTACTTCAGCGGCTGAAGCCGCTCTCGTTTTGCTTCGTTAATGTCGTGGCTGAAGCCACGACCTACAAAGATTTCCGCACACCAAATCGTCTCTACGGCGCCAGGAAGAGTTGCTTGAGCTGATCGAGGTCTGCGTATGCGGTGTCTGAGACTGCGGTGAATGTGAAATCGCCCTGCTGCCAGGATACCCAGTGATAGCCCCGTAGTTCGCCTGAAGCGTCCTGCGAATCGCCCGCCTGAGATTTCTCCACGAAGACATTTACGATGTGCTTGCGCCGGCCGTAGACCAGGGCGGCTGCGGTGCGGCTGTCAATCACGTCGAGGCGGCCGCCCAGCAGCGGGAAGCCGTCGTTCGCAAAATCGCGGACGGGCGGCGCGAAATCTATTTTGCCGTCGAACCAGGGTTTTACAGTGTGCTGGTCCGTGGAGATTACGTCTTCCAGGTGGCCGGGCTGCAGCGAGCGCAGATGAGCGTCAACAATCACGGCGGCCATGGCTTGCTGCTGCGAGATGCGATTCAGCTTTTCCATATAGTGCGTGCCGAGGATCGCGGCGAGAATCACGGAGGCGGCGATTGCCAGCCAGCGCCAGGACTTTTCGGCCGAAGCTTTCGGATCTTTCACGTAAGGCGGTACGGCCGCTGCTGGCAGACTGGGCTGCAGCTTCTGGCGCAGAGTTTCGGGCGCGCGTGAGTAGAGTTGGGCGCCGACTAATGCACTGCGGAGTTTTTCTTCGGCTGCCAGGCGCGTTTCGCAATCGGGGCAGGATTCGAGATGGCGTTCGAAATCGGCGGAGGCCATGGCGTCTAGTTCGCCGTCGAAATAGGCGTGCAGGCGAGTTTGCGACTGGTCACAGGTCACGGATGGCCCCCTTCTGCATTGGCTCGGTCAATAAGATTCTCAGCTGCTGGCGGGCGCGAGCTAGCGCGGACATCACGGTGCCGATGGGTCGCGCGGTGATGGCGGCGATTTCTTTGTAGGAGCAGCCTTCGAGTTCGCGCAGGACGATGATTTCGCGGAAATGCGCGGGCAAGTCTTCCAGAGCGCTTTGCAGGCGTTCGCGGTCGTAGGTGGCCATGGCTAGGGATTCGGGATTCTCAGGCTTTGGCGGCATGGTTTGTTCGTCGAACTCCGTCATTTCCTCGGCGACGTGATTCTGCTGCAGCCAGGTGAAGCAGCAATTGCGGACGATCTGCAAAAGCCAGGCGCGCGCGTTGCCGGTCTGAAACGAGCCGAAGGAACGGTAGGCGCGCAGGAAGGCTTCCTGCGTGACGTCCTCGGCTTGCGCGCGGCCGCGCAAGATCCAGCGCGCCAAATTGTAGGCAGCGTCGCGATGAGGGATTATTTCGGCCTCAAAGCGCGCCCGGTCTTCCTGAGCTAACACGTCCCGCCCTTTTTACAGCTCCACATCTGCATAAACCGCGACGGGGGTGATTTTATTCCCTCGGGGCACGATTTATTTACAAATACTTTGCGGGCGCCGGTTCGGGAATAAAACCGCTGGTGCTCTGGTCTTGCACAGTGAACACGCCCGCAGGTGGCGCGTTGCTCGTGGGCTCGCAACGGGCGCGCGCCACTTTTAAGAGCTGGGCGGTGAGGGAGTTGCGGCGCTCACGGATAGCGGCGAGCGACTAAGGAGGAGGCAAATGTCTCAAGGCAAGAAGGACGAAATTCTGCACGACCACAACCACGATGGGATTGACCGGCGCGGTTTTTTGAAGTGCATGGCTTGGGCAGGGACTGGAGCGCTGTGCGTGATGCAGGGCGGGGTTTTTAAGTCTTACAGCATGAGCCGCGCGAATGAGTGGAACGCAGCAAAGATGGCGGGGGAATTGAGCTTCGCGCAGATCAGCGACAGTCATATGGGATTTAACAAGGCGGCGAATCCGGATGTGGCGGCGACGCTGCGGGCAGCGGTGGAGAAGATCAACGGCTTGTCGGTGCAGCCGGAGTTCTTGCTGCACACCGGGGATATTAGTCATCTGGCGCGGCCTGAAGAATTCGACGCGGTAGATCAGATTTTGAGAAGAGCGGTGGCTAAGGATGTGTTTTTTGTGCCGGGCGAGCATGACGTCATTGGCGATGAAGGGAAGCAGTACCGGGATCGTTACGGGAAGGGGACGCAGGGCGAGGGCTGGTACAGCTTCGATAAGAAAGGCGTGCATTTTATTGGATTGGTAAACGTGGTGAATTTGAAGGCCGGTGGGCTGGGGAATTTGGGCGGCGAGCAATTGGATTGGCTCGCTGCGGACGTGAAGCATTTGAAAGCGAGCACGCCGATTGTGGTGTTTGCGCACATTCCTTTGTGGTCGGTCTATCCGGAATGGGGATGGGGGACGGACGACAGCGCGCAGGCTTTGAGTTATCTGCGGAAATTTGGATCGGTGTCGGTCTTGAATGGGCACATCCACCAGATTATGCAGAAGGTGGAGGGAAATGTGACGTTCCACACGGCGGCGTCGACGGCATTTCCGCAGCCGCAACCGGGGAAGGCAGATTCGCCGGGGCCGATGAAGGTGCCGGCGGAGCAGTTGCGGAGTTTGTTGGGGATTACGGACGTGAATTTCGTGCGGGGGCAGCATGCCTTGGCGATTGTGGATTCGCAGTTGGGGTGAGGTTGACGCGGCGGCGTTTGCCGCGTTGTGAATTTTCACATTTGAATTTCGAGAACAGGAGAAATTTATGAAAGGCAGATTCGCGAGGATTGGTTTTGCCGCGCTGATGTTCGGTTTCGCGGCGATGTTGACGACTGTGGGGCGGGTTGGCGGCGTTGGTGCGCAGGAGAAGGCGCCGGCGGGCGTTGCGGTGAAGATTGATAATTTCAGTTTTGGGCCGGCGATGGTGACGGTACCGGTGGGGACGACTGTGACTTGGACGAATCGCGACGATATACCGCACACGGTGGTTAGCACGGATGGGGTGTTTAAGTCGAAGGCGCTGGATACGGACGACAAGTTTTCGTTCGTATTCAGCAAGCCGGGAACTTATGCGTACTTCTGCTCGATTCATCCGAAGATGACCGGGCAGATCGTCGTGCAGTAACGGAGACGGCGCGATGCATCCTTTTGATCTGCGGCAGATGATGATGGAAAAGCACGCGCAGCATGTGGTGCTGATCCATTTTCCGATAGCTTTGTTCATCGCGGGCGTGGGGTTGGATTTTGTGGCGCAATGGACGAAGCATTCAGGACTCAGGTTTGCGGCTTACGTCAATCTGCTGCTGGCGGCGGTGATGGTGGTGCCGGCGGTGGGGACTGGGTTGGTGGCTTGGCAGTGGGCGCTGGAGGGGCATCGGATTAAGGGGGTTTTGCTTTGGCATCTCGTGTTTGCGGCGTCGTCGGCGATGGTGATTTGGATCGTTTGCTGGATTCATTTTCGCGCACGGCGTGAAGGCGGAGTGAATTTGCCGAATAACCGGTTGGTTTTGGAATTTGTAGGTGTGGTGTTGTTGGCGATTACCGGACGTCTCGGGGGATTTCTTAGCGGGGTGAATATGTAGAGTGGCTGCGGGAGACCTTCCTTCTGTGCCGCGTGGAAGTGGATCAATCGCGTAGATCCAGCACAGGCAGGATTGCCTATGCTACCAAGCCGGCCGGCGTTCCGCGTGATTGGGTCTCGTGCTAAAATGCGGCGGTCGATGATTTTGAATCTTGCGGAGGGGTTGATGAAAATTACGCCTGGCAAACAGAAGGGGATGAAGGCGGTGGCGGATGCGCGCGGCGTGATCGCTGCGGCGGCGATGGACCAGCGCGGGTCGCTCAAGAGCGCAATTGCGAAAGAGAAGGGGATTGATAAGAAGGACGTGCCGGCGCAGATGCTGGAAGAGTTCAAGACGATTGTGACGCGGGTGCTGACGCCGCACGCCAGCGCGATTCTGCTGGATCCAGAGTATGGATTGCCAGCTGCGAGAGCGCGCGCTTCAAATGCTGGATTGCTGCTGGCCTATGAAAATAGCGGGTACGACAATACGCGTCCGGGGCGGCTGCCGGATTTGCTGGATATATGGTCGGTGCGGCGGTTGGTTGGTGCGGGGGCGGATTGCATCAAGATTTTGCTGTACTACACGCCGTTTGATCCGCCGGAGGTGAACGACATCAAGCATGCATGGGTGGAGCGAATTGGCGGGGAATGCACGGCGTCTGACGTGCCGTTCTTTTTGGAATTTGTGGGCTACATGGAGAATGGCGACGAGAAGGGAATTGAGTACGCGAAGCAGAAGCCGGAAGTGGTGCGCAAGAGCATGGAGGAATTCTCCAAGCCGCAGTATGGCGTGGACGTGCTGAAGGTGGAAGTGCCGGTAAATATGGCTTTCGTGGCCGGGACGAAATCGTGCAAGGGAGAATCGGCGTACACGCGCGATCAGGCGAAGGAGCATTTCCGGCGGGCGGCGGCTGCGGCGAAGAAGCCGTTCATATATCTTTCGGCCGGCGTGAATAATGACGTGTTTGCGGAGACGCTGGAGCTGGCGGCGGAATCGGGAGTGGAGTTTTCGGGAGTTTTGTGTGGGCGGGCTACCTGGAAGGACGGGATTCCTGTTTACGCGAAGCAGGGTGGGAAGGCGCTGGAAGATTGGCTGGGCGATCAGGGCGTGAAGAATATCAATAACGTGAACTCGAAGCTTACGGCGGCGAAGCCCTGGTACAGTTTTTATGGGGCGACCTCGGCGGCAGCGCTGGGAGATTAGGCTCGGCGGCTCAGTTGCGACCGAAAGGCAATCGTGTGGCTTTTTCGCAGAAAGTCGAGCCCTTTCCGCGGCCCACGCCCGTCCGGCAGTCGCGGGGCGGGAAGGAAAAAGCGCGGGACTCCGTTCGCGATGACAAACGCTTCGCGCGCTTAGCTGTTCGCGAGTACCTGATATTGTTCGGACGTCAGCGGAACTACGGACAGCCTGCCTTGGCGGACCAGGGGCGAGCCGGCGAATAGCTTGTTCGCTTTAATTTCCGCTAGTGTAACCGGTTTGCCCAGTGGTTTGCCCGCGGCGATCTTCACACGGGGATTCTTGGGATCGGAAGCGTTCACGGATTCGACTGTCGCTGTGCCAACCGCGCTTCTCACGTCACCCGATTCGTAAATGATCAGCTTGGCGCCGGGCTGCATTTCGCGCAGATTTTTTACGGCGGCGGGATTGGAAATGCCGTCCCAGAGCGTTTGTTTATCGCGCTG
The DNA here is from genome assembly GCA_963779465.1 of uncultured Acidobacteriota bacterium. Classification (GTDB taxonomy): domain Bacteria; phylum Acidobacteriota; class Terriglobia; order Acidiferrales; family UBA7541; genus Palsa-295. The sequence goes on from CAVZYH010000001.1 coordinate 502,749, forward strand.
GAGATTCGCGAAGGAATATTCGGACGGTTCGGTTTTCAGTAGGTAGGCTGAAGGCATTTCAGTCGCTCCTCTATTTTGTGGCGTTTATTGTACATTGGCGCCACTGATGGCGCACTCAAGTGCGCCGCTGCGACGGCGACATCAAGGGCGCGCGATAAGAAGCGCGCCGCCGCTAGAACGTCGACGCCGAGAGCGCAGCCAAGAGTGGCTGTGCCACGAAAACCCCTGGCGGGGTGTTGGCGAGTTTGACGGAATGGTTTGCGCAGCGCTTGACTCTTCTGGGCAACGGGCCACAATGGCCGTACCCCTTCAGAACCACGTTTTTGTAACGGCTGACTCCTCTCCCCAGTCTGTAGCCGCACGCGCGAATGGCGCGATCCACTTTCTTGCAACGACTAGAGTTCGAGTGTTTCATTCGTTGGGGGAGAATCAATGAAAGATAATGGAAAAATAGATACCGGCACAGAAGCGAGAATTTCAAACGTGCTTTTGGTGGAAGACAGTCCGGGAGATATACGGCTGACACAAGAAGCGTTCCGTGCCGCTAACCCTTCAGTTTATTTGCATGTGGCCAACGACGGGGTGGAAGCCATGGTATTCCTGCGAAACCAGAACGGGCACGCAAGTTCACCCCGTCCGGACATGATCCTGCTGGACTTGAACATGCCCAGAATGGACGGGCGGCAGGTGCTGGCGGAAATCAAGAAGGATGACAATCTGAAGACAATTCCCACCGTGATTCTGACCACATCGGAGGCGGAGGTAGATGTGGCCCGAAGTTATCAATTACAGGCAAATTGCTACCTCACCAAGCCAGTGCAATTGGACGCTTTCGAGGAGTTGGTGAAAAGCATCAATGAATTCTGGTTGACCACAGTTAGGCTGCCGCAGAAGCGCGATGTCGCATGAGCAGAAAATTGCCGCAGGCTTTTCGCGCACATTAATCTCGGCTCACTGCTCAGGCTGGATTCGACCGCTCGTGCCGTCGCACCGGAGATTGCAATTGATGCGCGAAAACCAAGGAGAATAACAGGTGGCTACAGAGGTGCTATTGGTCGAGGATAGTTCCGGAGATGTACGTCTGACGCGCGAAGCTTTTCGCGAAGCCGATGCTTCGATTCACGTGCACGTGGCTTGCGACGGTGTGGAAGCCATGGCCTTTTTACGCCGCGAGGGGATTTACGCCGACGCACCGCGGCCTTGCTTGATCTTGTTGGACCTGAATCTGCCGAAAATGGGAGGGCTGGAAGTGCTCTCGCACATCAAGCAAGATCCGGATCTTCAGGCGATTCCGGTGGTGATACTAACGACTTCGGAAAGGCAGGCGGATGTGACGAAATGTTATGAGCTGAAAGCGAATTGTTATCTGAACAAGCCGGTACAGTGGGATGGGTTCAGCACGATTATTTCGAGCCTGAATCGGTTTTGGGCGCCGGCGATCACCGCCAAGCTGCCGATGCAGAGAGTTTGACGGCGGCTGTCCGATCGGGGCAGCGGGTGCGCGGAAAGCATATTTTCCGCGGGCGATTTTAGTGGCGCACTTTGGCCAGGAATTGACTACTGGATCGACGCCGCTGCGGATTCGCAGGAGGATTGCGGCGTTACCGTAAAGGCGGGTAGCAGGCGGACGGCTTCTTCCGCGGGAATGAACAGCGAAGACTGCGGGTTGAATTCGATATTGAGGTTGACGGCTGTATCCGGCAGGACGCGAAAGAAGCCGCCGGGAATGTGGTCTGACGAAATTTGAAATTGCGACGAAGGGTCGGGCAGCACGAGCGGACGGATTCCACCATCGGCTGTTACCACGCAATTGAAACCCACGCTCCCACAGGAATTTTCCTCCGGCACTGGCTCGTCCGTCGCCGGCTGATTAGGTGATAGCTGCAGGCGGATTTGGCGGTAGGCGTCGGCAGGGATGGCGACGTCAGCGAATGTGTGCTGATTGCGGTCGCATGAATCGCTATCGTGTGTGAGCAGATCGAGTTGTGCCGGTTGGGTCGCGAGCCGCGGCGCCAATTCTCGCCAGTCGGGGGAATCGTCGTTGGGGATGACGCTGGGAGAGGCTTCGATGCCGCGAAGCGTTACGAAAATATGCTGGATGCTTGCTGGTGTTGGCGTTGCTTGCGCGGGGGGTGTGGGGGACGCGGCTACGCGCAGACTTACTGTGCCGGTGGCAGTGTTCAGCTGGCAGCTTGGGGGCGTCGAACCGGCCAGGACCGCGCCGCCGGGGTTGGAGACGAAGACGAAGCAATAGTTGCTGCAGCCGGCTATGGATAGGCAGAAAAGTAGCGTCGCGACAAAACATGCCAGGGACGTTGACTTGGCCTGCTGGAGCGAGATGCGATGCTGCATGGAAGGGCCTCGATTTCGGGATTATGGGCGCGGATAACGGGGGCGTCAAGCGAACTGACGCAGCTGACGGAGGAGGGCGCGGCAGGCGCACTTTTTTGCGCGGGCGGCTGGGCGAACGGTGATCGAAGTGGCTCCTCGGGCTACTTCCAGGCGAAAGTTTGCTTCAGGCCGCCGATTTGTACGTCGAAGAGGCCAGGTTCGATGATGGGTTTGTTTTCGGCGTCGATGAAAGATAAATCTTCTTTGGTTAGTTCGAAGGTATAGCGGCGGGATTCGCCGGGTTGCAGTAGGATTTTGGCGAAGCGCTTCAGGCGCTTCAGCGGAGGAGTGATGCTGGCGTCTTGTTCGTTGAGATACAGCTGGACCACTTCTTTGCCGGCGCGATCTCCGGTGTTTTTTACAGTGACTGCCACTTGGATTTTCTGGTCGCCTGACGCAGTGGCTGGCGTCACTTGCAAATCCGAATACGCATAATTCGTGTAGCTCAGACCGTAGCCAAAGGCGAATTGCGGCAGATAGAGCGGTGTGGTTGCACCTTCGCTTCCTTCCAGGTTCTTGTGATCGTAAGTGGAAAGCATGTTGGCGTAGCGCGGATAGGTAATGGGAAGTTTGCCGCTGGGATTCACGTCGCCGAAGAGAATGTCGGCGATGGCTTGGCCGCCTTCGTTACCGGGGTTGTAAGCCATGACGATCGCGCGGATGTTTTCCGCGATGGGACGGATGAGGCGCGGACGGCCTTCGGTGAGGACGAGGATCACCGGCTTGCCGGATTCCAGGAGCTTCTGCGCCAGGTGGATTTGCGCGTCGGGAAGGGCTAGGTCCGCGATATTGCCGGGAGTTTCGGCGTAGGACCACTCGCCGAGGCACAGCACGATGGCGTCTATGCTGGGCGCGCTGGCTGCAGTTGCCGCTCGCGCGATGTCTGTTTCCTTGTCGAAGGTGGCGCCGGGGACGTAGGTGACGTGGTCCGCGCCGATTTTTTGGCGGATGGCGCCGAGGATTGTCGAGTATCCCTGGGTTGGGTAAGCGGAGGCTTTGTCGCCCTGCCACGTGTAGCTCCAGCCGTTGTCCAGAGGGATCAGCGAATCGGCGTCTGGTCCGGTGACAAGGACGCGTGCGGTTTTCGCCAAGGGCAGCGTGCGATTTTCATTTTTCAGCAGGGTGATGGATTCCTGCGCGGCGGTGAGGCTGGCTTGGCGCGATTCGGGTGTCGCTAACTTGGTGCCTGCTTCGGCTCCGAGCAGAGGATCTCTGAACAATCCGAGTTGATATTTGAGCGTCAGGATGCGGCGCACGGCTTCGTTGATGCGGGCCTCGGGGACTTGACCTTCCTGCACAAGCTGCAGCAGGAGATCGCTGAAGCGGTAGTCGAGGGGGACCATGCTCATGTCAACGCCAGCGAGAATGCTGATTCGCGTGGCTTCTTTTTCGGTGGCGGCAATGTGATGCGCGGTCACCAGGCGCTCGATGTCTTGCCAGTCGGAAACTACGACTCCCTGGAAGCCGAGTTCGTCGCGCAGCACCGTTTTCAGCAAGTAGCCGTTGGCGTGGCCGGCGATGCCGTTCACGTCGGCGGAATTTACCATCACGGTGTGAGCGCCGGCTTTTACGGCCGCCGCAAATGTGGGCAGAAAATATTCACGCAAGGTGGATTCTGGGATCAATGCGGGACTGCGATCGCTGCCGGTAGTCGGGTAGCTGTAGCCGATGTAATGCTTCAGCGACGAGCTGACATGCACGGGGCTGGAGATGTCGTCGCCTTCATAGCCGCGGACGGTGGCGACGCCCATGACTGTCGCGAGATAAGTGTCTTCGCCGAATGTTTCGTAGAGGCGCGGCCAGAGCGGTTGGCGGCCCACGTCTAGCACGGGAGAAAAGGACCACGGGATGGCGGCTTTGCGAGTTTCGGCGGCGGAGATTTGGCTGCCGCGCAGCATCAGTTCGGGATTCCATGTGGCGGCCATAGCGAGCGGCTGGGGGAAGAGCGTGCCGCCTTCGACGTAGGTGCTGCCGTGGATGGAATCAATTCCGTACAGCACTGGGATTTTCAGGCGCGTGGATTGCGCTTCGGTTTGGATGGCGCGGAGGATTTCGTGCCACTCTTCTTGCGACAGGGCCTGGTCATAGACGTTGAGGATGGAGCCCACGCCGTATTCCGTGATCGCTTTGTGGAGCTTTTCTGGGTTGATGTGGATGTCCTGATCCTTGCCGTCAACAATCGTCTGGATCGTGAGCTGGGTCATCTGGCCGACTTTTTCTTTCAGCGTCATTTGCGCGAGAAGTTTGTCAACGGCGCCTGCGGACGCGCTTGCTGGGGGGCCGGCGGGCGTCATATGGGATTGCAGGAAGGCTTGGCTGTCCACGGCGTCCTGCGGGGCGGGGGCCGCGGCGCGATCGGCGGAATTGCCTGCGGCGAGAGGCAGCGTTCGCGTGCCCGCGAGCAACGCAGCAATAACGATTATGTAGAGGGTCAAACGAGGCTTGGTCATCCGAATCTCCCGCCCGGCATGATACATGCGCGGCGCGGCGAGTTCCACGTGCGATTTCGTGTGTGGGCGCGCTGCGGTGCTGCAGCTTTACTTAGGATTTCGCTTTCTTTGCAGGTTTTGGCTTGGCGGAACTGTTGAGAGCCACCGCTTGGCGAACGAGCGCCTTGAACGCTGACTCTTTAACTTCTTCTGCTTCGTGGATGTCGATCGCGCGGCGCACGTTCCCTTCGAGACTGGAGTTGAAGAGGCGGGCGGTATCTTTCAGAGACGCTCCCTTGGCGAAGGTGAGCTTGACCACTTTCTTGTAGGATTCTCCGGTGCAGATGATGCCGTCGTGGGACCAGACTGGAATGCCCCACTTCCACTCTTCGACGACGTTCGGGTCCGCAGCCTTGATGAGCTTGCGCATTCTGGTGAGGGTTTCGCCGCGCCAGTCGCCGAGTTCGACAATTCTATTCGAGATGAGCTCCGATGCCGATTGGCCTTCGCTTGCTGCTGACTTTTTCATCTTCTTATCCTGGCAGTTCCAGATACTTCTCTTTCGCGCGCCACGCTAGTCAAGTTTGGCGACAACCTGCGCCATGTTGCCGATGAACTTGGTCCAGCCGTAGGTCGCGCCTTTGTAGGCGGCGTCTTGCTCCGAGCGGAAACCGGTTTGCTCCATGCGCACGTGCGTGCCGGATTTAGTTGGCGTCAGCGTCCAGGTTACGAGGCTCGTCGTGCCCATGGTACCCCAGCTATACGAGAGCTTTGAGTTTGGTTCGATCGTCAGGACTTCGCTCTGGATGATGCCGTCCCAGCCTGGCACAGGTGTGGAACGGAAGCTGAACTGGTGGCCGACGACCGGCTGGAAATCGTTCTTCATCAGCCACTCTTCGATTAATGCGCCCTGGGTGAGGGCGCGCCAGATTTTTTCGGGGGGATGCGGCATTTCGCGTTCGATGACGAGAGAGCGTGAGGCTGCGGGTTCGGTCATTGGTCCATCCTTTTCAAGAGGGATTCGAGGCGGTCGAAGCGGTCGTGCCAGAAGGCGGCGTAGATGCCTATCCAGTCCAGCATGGGCTTCAGCGCTTGCGGTTGGGCGCTGTAGTGGGTCTCGCGTCCTGTGCGACGGTCGCGTACCAGCCTCGCGTGTTTCAGGATTCCCAAGTGTTTGGAGACCGCGGGTTGCGACACGCCGGCGCGAGCGGTGAGGGCGCGGACGTTTTGTTCGCCATCGCGCGCGAGGTGCTCGAAGATGGCGCGACGGGTGGGGTCGGCAAGCGCGGCGAAAACGTGATTGGTTGCGGGTTGTGAGACTTGGGCTTGCATGGCGGGAAGCATAACCGAACGGTTATGGGTTGTCAAGAGCAAATTTGCGCCGAGTTTGGATTATTTTGAGGCCGCGACGGCAAGTACGGCGCTGGGCTCCGTTTATGAGTGTTTGCGGAAGCGTGCGCTTTCCGCTAAAATGGGTGATTCAGCATGTGCGCGCGTGGCGCCCTGAGGCGTTGCCCGCACATCGACTCGTAGGGCACCCGGACACCCAGAGGGAATGGCGGAAGAAAATCACAGCAGTACATTAGCCTTCGACGCCGCCGACGAGTACCGCCCGGAAGCACCACCGCCTCCTGAAATTCCCGCGTGGAAAGATGGCAGCATCCGCATCGGGATACACACGTCTATTGCTGGCGATATCAGCAGTTCGCTCGAGATCGCCCACGGTTTGGGCGCGAACGCTTTGCAGATTTTTTCATCCAGTCCGCGGATGTGGAATCGTGGTGGGATGCGGATTGCGGAGGCTGAGGCTGCTCGTTTCCGCGCGCGGCGTAAAGAGCTCGGGCTTGGGCCGCTGGTCATCCATGATAATTATCTGATTAACCTGGCTTCGCCGAATCCGGTGTTGCGCACCCGTTCCGTGCAGGCGTTTCATCAGGAATTGGTGCGCGCGATCGCTTTGGGCGCGGATTATCTGGTGGCGCATCCTGGGAGCGGGCGGGAGAGCACGCCTTTGGCAGCCGTGGCGGCGATTGCGCAGGGATTGAAGCAGGCGGCACGCGGGTTGAAGCTGGGCGACCTGAAAATTTTGCTGGAAAATACCGCGGGGCAGGGAACTTCGATTGGGTCGCGATTTGAAGAGTTGCGCGCGATTCTGGATTCTTCGCCGGATCTGCCGCTGGGAATCTGTATAGATACGGCGCATACGTTCGCGGCGGGTTGGGATCTGCGCACGGCGGAAGGGCTCGAGCAGACTTTGCAGGCGTTGGACCGGACGGTGGGCCTGGACCGTGTGTTCGTGGTGCATGTGAACGATTCCAAAACGCATGTGGGGTCGCGTGTGGATCGGCATGAGCATATTGGGAAGGGCAAGATTGGGTTGGAAGCTTTTGGACGGATTTTGAATCATCCGCTGCTGGCCGCGCGCGCTTTTATCCTGGAAACGCCGATTGATGCGCCGGGGGATGATCGGCGGAACGTCGTGGCGTTGTGGAAATTGCTGGGGCGCGTGGTGACGGCTACCGGTGAAGGCATGAAGCCGCGGCCGCATCGCAGCAAGGCGGTGGGCGCGAAGGGCAAGTCTGCCAAAGCGGGAAAATCGCGCCGCGCGAAAACGAAGTCCAAAACGAAAAAGAAAGCAAAATCGAAATCACGCACGCGAGGGAAGTGAACTTGGCCGATTCCGACCACAAACATGCAAATTATGATCCCGCGCAAATCGAAGCAAAATGGCAACAAGTGTGGGAAGAGCAACATGCCTTCGACGCTGTAGATAACGACGCCTCACGCCCGAAATATTACCTGCTCGAGATGCTCCCGTATCCTTCCGGCACCATGCACATGGGACACATGCGCAATTACACCATCGGCGATGCGGTGGCGCGCTACAAACGCATGCGCGGATTCAACGTGCTGCACCCGATGGGCTGGGACGCGTTTGGACTACCGGCGGAAAACGCGGCGATTAAAAATGGCACGCATCCGCGGGAATGGACGAGCGGGAATATCGCGGAATTTCGCCATGTGATGCGGCGTTTTGGATTCAGTTACGACTGGCGGCGGGAAATTTCCACTTGCGAACCGGAATACTATCGCTGGAACCAGTGGTTTTTCCTGCGCATGTACGAGAAGGGCATCGCGTACCGGAAGAAGAGCAAGGTGAATTGGTGTCCGGAATGCGCGACGGTGCTGGCGAACGAGCAGGTGATTGACGGCTATTGCTGGCGGCACGAGACCACGTTGGTGGAAGTGCGCGAGCTGGAGCAGTGGTTTTTCCGCATCACGCAATATTCGGATGAGCTGCTCGAGGACATGAAGCTGCTGCAGGACGGCTGGCCGGAGCGCGTCCTGGCGATGCAGCGGAATTGGATCGGCAAATCGCAGGGCGCGCGGGTGAAGTTCGCGGTGTCGCAGATGGAGGGCGTGGCGCTTGAGGTGTTTACCACGCGCATTGATACGATTTACGGGGCTTCGGCGCTGGTGATTTCGGCGGGACATCCGAAGCTCGACGAACTTCTTAATGGAGTGCCGGGGCAGGGCGCGCTGAACGCGCAATTGAAAGCGATGCGGCAGAAAAGCTCGCGGGCGGCGGACATTGCGTTGGCGGAAAAAGAGGGATTTTTCACGGGGCGATTTGCAGTGAATCCGTTTTCGGGCGCGCACATTCCGATTTGGGTGGCGAATTTTGTGCTGGCGGAATATGGGACCGGCGCGGTGATGTGCGTCCCGGCGCACGATGAACGCGATTATGAGTTCGCGGAAAAATATCATTTACCGGTAAAGATTGTGGTGCAGCCGAAGACCGGCGTGCCGCTGCGCATTGATCGCATGGATGGGGCATTCACGGAATATGGGCGGGTGGTGGATTCCGGGCCGTACGACGGGCTTGCCACCGAGCAGGCGCAGGAAAAGATGATCGCTGACGCGCAGGCGAAGGGCTACGGCGCTGGCGAGACGACTTACCGGCTGAAAGATTGGGGCGTTTCGCGGCAGCGTTATTGGGGCACGCCGATTCCGATCGTTTACTGCGAAAAAGATGGGATCATGCCGGTGCCGGACGATCAGTTGCCAGTGCGTTTGCCGGAAAACGTTACGCTTACGGGGCAGGGACAGTCGCCGCTGGCTGGTTCGCCGGAATTTGTGAACACCACGTGTCCGAAATGCGGCGGTGCGGCGCGGCGCGAGACGGATACCATGGATACGTTCGTTGATTCCTCCTGGTATTTCTATCGCTACACAGACCCGCACAATAGCTCCGCGCCGTTCGATAAGGAGAAAGTGCGTTACTGGTTTCCGATTGACCAGTACGTGGGCGGAATCACGCATGCGATTTTGCATCTGCTGTATTCGCGATTTTTCTGCAAGGTGATGCGCGACATCGGGCTGGTGAATCACAACGAGCCAATTACGCGGCTCTTTACGCAGGGTATGGTGCAGAAGGGCGGCGTGGCGATGTCTAAATCGCGCGGCAACGTCGTAGGCGCGATTGAGATGGCCGAGAAATATGGCTGCGATACGGGTCGCTTGTATACGTTGTTCGCCGCGCCTCCGGAAAAAGATCTAGAGTGGAGCGAAGAGGCGATTGAAGGTTCGGCGCGATTTCTGAAGAAGGTGTATCGGTTGGTTTCGGACCATGCCGAGCGGCTGCGCGGGATTCAGACTGATTTCACGCAGCAGACGGATTTGAGCAATGCGACGGCGAAGGAAAAGCTGCTCGTGCGCAAGGCGCATCAGACGCTGAAGCGCATCACGAATGATTTTGAGGTGCGCTGGCATTTCAACACGTCGGTTTCGTTGCTGATGACGCTGGCGAATGAGGTTCACGCGCAGGAGCCGCTGGACGTGGAGCTCAGCCCGATGATTTTGAAGCGCGTGCTGGAAGCGCTGGTGCTGATGCTGTCGCCGATGGCGCCGCATATTGCGGAAGAGTTATGGCAGATGCTGGGGCACCAGACGAGCCTGGCACGAGAAAAGTGGCCGGCTTATCGTGAGGAACTGGCTCGTGAAGAGCAGTTCGAGGTGATTATTCAGATTAATGGAAGGCTGCGCGGGAAGATTCTGGTGGAAGACGATCTGAGCGAAGAGGAAACTTTGAATCGCGCTCTCACGGATCCGCGCATCGCCGTGTTGATTGCGGGCAAGGAAATCACGAAAACCATCGTGGTGCCGAGGAAGCTCGTAAATATAGTTTTGCGATAGCAGGAATTCGAGGCAACTTATGACCGCGAATACCGGAACCGCAGTGCAGCAGCAGGCCGGAGGAACGGTGAGCACGCGACAGGGAATTGTGGTGCTGGATTTCGGCGGGCAGTACACGCAGCTGATCGCGCGGCGGATTCGCGAGCAGCAAGTATTTTCTGCGGTTTTGCCCTGCACCGCGAAGCTGGAAGAAATTCGCGCGCTGGAACCTGTGGGCATCGTATTGTCTGGCGGGCCGAGCTCGGTGTATGACAAGGATGCGCCGTTCTGCGACCCCAACGTGTTGCAACTGGGCGTGCCGGTGTTGGGCATTTGCTACGGAATGCAGTGGCTGACACATTCGCTGGGCGGCAAAGTGGCACCTGCTGCGCGGCGCGAGTACGGTCCGGCGCAGCTGGACATGGCCGGCGATTCTAAATTATTCACTGACATTCCGGATCACCTTAAGATTTGGAACAGCCACGGCGATCACGTCGTGGAAGTGCCCGCGGGTTTCGCAATCACAGGGCGCACGGACAATGCCATCGCAGCCGTTGAGAACTCCGAAAAGCGATTCTACGGCGTGGAATTTCATCCTGAAGTGAATCACACCGATCGTGGCACGGAAATCCTGCAGAATTTCATATTTGCGATTTGCGGCGCGAAGAGAAACTGGAATCGCGCGGGATTCATCGCCGCAACAGTGGACGCGATCCGCAGACAAGCGGACGGAGCGCGTGCCATCTGCGCGCTTAGCGGCGGAGTGGATTCGGCGGTGGCTGCTGCGCTGGTGCATCGCGCGATGGGCGACCGGCTGATCAATGTGTTCGTCGATACCGGCTTGCTGCGCGGCAATGAATATCGCGAGACGATGGAGCTGTTGCGGGACCGAATGGGCTTCACGGTGATTGGCGTGGACGCTTCCGAGCGATTTTTAGGCAAACTTGCCGGCGTGACCGACCCTGAACAGAAGCGCAAAATCATCGGCAACGAGTTTATCTCCGTGTTCGTCGAAGAGCAGCGCAAATTGCTCGCGAATACCTCTGGGCTGCCGGTGAAATTCCTGGTGCAGGGGACTTTGTATCCGGACGTGATCGAATCGGTATCAGTGAAGGGACCGTCCGCGGTGATCAAGTCGCATCACAACGTCGGCGGACTGCCCGCGGACATGCCTTTCGGATTGATCGAGCCGCTGCGGGATTTGTTCAAGGACGAAGTGCGCCAAATTGGACGCGAGTTGGGCCTGCCCGAGGAAATCCTGGTGAAACATCCCTTTCCAGGGCCGGGGCTGGCGGTGCGACTGCTGGGAGCGATCACGCGCGAGAAACTGGAAACGCTGCGCGCCGCGGACGCCGTGGTGGTGGAAGAAATCCGGCGCGCGGGCCTGTACGAAAAAGTGTGGCAGGCGTTTGCAGTGCTATTGCCGGTGCAGAGCGTGGGCGTGATGGGAGACGGAAGGACCTACGGATACACCATCGCAGTGCGCGTCGTGGATTCACTGGACGCGATGACCGCTGACTGGACCAGACTGCCGCGTGAAGTGCTGGAGAGGATTTCGGTGCGCGTCGTGAACGAAGTACCCGGCGTGAACCGGGTGGTTTACGACATCAGCTCGAAACCGCCGAGCACGATCGAGTGGGAATAGAGCAGGTAAACGCTTAGAAATCCGCCAAAGCAGATTCTTAACGGTTCGCCATTTTCTGGGCCATGTACATCAGCAAGCGTCGGTCGCCTTCGTCAATACGGCCAAGCAACCGGCGGAAGCGTCCCAGGGCCCGAGCATCTTTCCCACGGCTTCCCCACGCGATATCGTCGGCCGACTTCCGCTTGGGAAGGTTCGGCAGCACGGGTGGTTCTTCGCCGTCGTAGAAGAGCTGGTAGAGCGGGACTTCCATAGCCCGCGCCAGCTTCTCCAGAGTTTCGATCGCCGGAACGGTGTGACCGTTTTCGACGCGCGAAATGTAGCAACGGAGGAGCCCAGTGCGCTTTTCGATGTCACCCTGGGAAAGTTTCTTTGTTTCACGGAGCAGACGGATGCGTTCTCCAATTATCATGTGCGGTATTGTCACATGATATCCTATCCCCCGCAACAACCTAATTTTAGGGAGCCGTAAAATTACTGCTGTAACCAGAATCGCGTGGCTAACGTCCCAAAGAATATGGCAGCCACTGCTTCGGCGCTATCGCTCCCGGTGAGCCGGCGAGAGAAAGGCGAAGAAGAAAGGCAACTGGTCCGGTTGGCCCAGAGCGGAGAAGAGGCCGCTTTCGAGGAGCTGATCCGGAGGCACCAGCAACGTGTGTTCGGACTGGTCAGCGGGATCTTGCGCCGGCGCGAGGACGTGGAAGACGTTGTACAGCAGGTATTTCTGAAGGTGTTCGTTTCGCTAAAACGATTTGATCAGCGCGCCGCCTTTTCGACCTGGCTGTATAAAATATCAGTGAACGAGTGCTGGGATTATTTGCGCAAGAAGAAGGTGCGCCCGCTGGTGTACGAAGCGGATCTTTCGGAGGAACAAGTTTCGCGGCTGGATGGCGTGGTTTCGGCCGATCAGCCGGCGACAAGCTCGAGCGACCGCGCGGAAGCGCGCGATCTGCTGGAGCGAATGATGGAGAAATTGCCGGAGCAGGACCGGGAGTTACTGGTGTTGAAAGAAGTGGAAGGATTTTCGGTGCAGGAGCTGGCAGAAATTCTCGACCTCAACGTGAATACGGTAAAAGTGCGACTGTTCAGGGCTCGTGCTCGTTTGATGGACGTGTATCGGCGTCGCCTCCATTCCAAGCCGGAGCAGCATACGGAAGGTAAGGAAGGATAAGGAAAATGAGCATGAACTTAGAAAACAGGAACGCGGAAGGGAATTACGGGGTTTGTAGTCAGTACGAAGCGATGTTGGAAGATCAGCTGCAGGGCGTGTTGCGCGGGCCAGACGCGGCGACGCTGACCGAGCATTTGCGGGGCTGCGCGGGATGCCGCGCCGCGCTGGAAGATGCTGCGGTGAGTATGCGCTTGCTGGCGATTGCGGAGCCTGCGCGCGATCCCGGTGCGGGATTCAGCCGAATCGTGATGGCTCGGATTCGGGAGCAGCTGCTTACCGGCGAAGGCAAATCCATTTGGCGGCCCGTGGTTTCGGTGGCGTGGCGCTTTGCAGCTTCGGCGGCATTTGCGCTGGTGCTGCTGGTTTCGTTCGATTTGGGGCGGCACAGCCAGTGGGTAGCGGATCAGCCCATCGTGGCGGAAAATCGCATGCCGGAGATTGTGCCGGAACGGCCATCGCTGCCGGCGGATCGCGATGACGTGCTACTGATGATGGCGGATACCAGTCATGGAAAACAGTAAAACGCGGCGCGAGGCGGCACTGCTGGTTCTGGTGGTGTTCTTGCTGGGCGTGCTGCTCGGTGGACTGGGGAATCATTTGTGGGGCGAGCGCGTGTGGGGCCGGCAAAATCCTCCGGGCTCACCGACGCGCGATCAGCTGGTTAATGATTTGACGCACGAACTGCAGCTGACGGCGACGCAAGAACAGCAACTGGGCGCGATCGTGGACGACACGCGCGCGAAAATCCACACGGCTTATGCGCCGGCGGAAGCTCAGCGCGAGGAATTGCGGCAGCAGGGGCGTGCGCGCATCCGGGCGATCTTGACGCCGGAGCAACTGCCGAAGTTTGAAGCGTTCATGCAGCGATTGGACGAGCAGCGCAAGAAGGACGAGGCGGCGAACCCGAAGCATTAATTATAGGCAATGCCCGAACGCGCCGCCGCCCGCGTAGGTAGCTTAGAACGGGATATCTTCGTCGGAAATTTCAGGACCGTGGCTTTGGGAGTCATCGCCCGATGGTCCGCCTTCCATATCTGGATCCGCTTGACGGCCACCGCCTCCGAAACCGCCGCTGTGCGATGATGCGCCCGCACTGGCTCCTGCTGCTGCGCCATCGGCGCGGCCACCCAGCATACGAAAATTGTTACACACGATATCGTAGCTGGTGCGCTTCTGGCCTTCTTTATCCTGCCACTCGCGCGTTTGGATGCGACCTTCGACGTACACCAGCGAGCCCTTCTTCAGATATTGCTGGGCGATTTCCGCCTGCTTGCCCCAGACGGTAATTTTGTGCCATTCGGTGCGCTTCTGGCGCTCGCCGTTCTTGTCTTTGTACGTTTCGTCCGTCGCGAGAGAAAAATTGGCCACGGCTTGGCCGCCACCGGTAAAGCGGGTTTCCGGGTCGCGCCCGAGGCGCCCTACGAGAATCACTTTGTTGACTGACATTGGTTTCCTGCCTGTTTTTAGAGGATTTCCCTGAAGCGCTGAGTATAGCTGATGTGCGGCGGCGCGGCGAGAAATACCGCGCGGCGCAGCGGCAGGGTCGCGATTCGCGCTTTGGCGAGGGGTCGTTGCGTGGCACAGCCTGGAGTGTGCCGAATTTTGCTAGAATTCAGCGGCGTTCGGAGGTCGTTTGTTCACGGAGGAAATTTTATGGCGCAGAATTTTCAGAATCATGCAAGGTATGTGCCGGTATTTCATTTTTTTGTTTTGCCCATGCTGTTGCTGAATGTTGGATGGGAGATTCATCGAGTGGTGGTTGCACCTTCGGCTGGGTCGGTGAAGGCTTTGCTGGTGGCGCTGGCGCTGTTTCTGGCTGCGCTCTACGGGCGGATGTTTGCGTTGGCTGTGCAGGACCGGTTGATCCGGCTGGAAACGCAGCTGCGGTTGCAGGGTCTGCTGGCGGCGGATATGCGGGCGCGAATTCCGGAATTTACCGTGAATCAATTGGTGGCTCTGCGATTTGCCAGCGACGCGGAATTGCCAGGGTTGGCGGGGAAGGTGTTGGCTGAAAATTTACAGGACCGCAAGGCGATCAAGCGGATGATTCAGAATTGGCAGGCGGATGAGTTGCGGGCGTAACGGCGCTCAGCCGACCCGGCGGATTCGCAAGCTGGAGCGCAGCCAAACCGCGACAGGCAGGCCCCTCGACCTCACACCGCGCGAATTCAGGATAAATCGCGATGCGGGACCAATGCTTCGAGCCGGCGTTGGCAACTTTCAGGATGAATTCCGCAGCGGCGCGGTTCAAAACCAAAGCAACGCGCACAGGCAAGATTGCCGATGCTACCCCTCGCCGCTAGGAGTGCTCAGTGTGGCGCGGAGGAGCGCGGTGGATTTGCGGGCGCGCCGATTTCTCTTAGTTTGGCTTGGGCGCGACGGGCTTCGTCGGAGCCTGGGAAGCGGCGCTCGACTTCGCGGAGGTCCTTGGTGCCGGTGGCCTTCATGCCCAATTCCAATTCGGCGAAACCCTTTTTCAGGCTGGCGGCGGCGAGCTTGTAGCTTTGCGGATAATTCGCGAGGACCTGGTTGTACTGCGCGATGGCGTCTTTGAAGTCGCCTTGGGCGTAGGAAATTTCGCCGAGATAGAATTGCGCGTTCGAGGCGAGGTCGGTGGAAGGGAATTTCAGGACGTAGTCGCCGAATTCCTGGCGCGCCAAGTCATATTTTCCCGTGGTGAAATCCCGAAGGGCGTTCTGATAGAGATTGTCGGCCGAAGCGCGGGGCAGTGAAGCCATACCGCCGCCACCCGAGGCCGGCGCGGCCGCGTCGCCGTCTGAGGTCGGCGCACCGGGTCCACTGGCGGCACCACCTGGCGCGCCGCTGACCGGAGCGCCGCTGGGCGCGGAGCCGCCGGCGATGCGGCCGTCAATACTTTGCAGGGTACTTTGCATGTCGTTGATTTGGGCGGCGACTTTGCCGACGCGGGCCTGCACGTCTTGCAGATTGTCCGAAACGCCCTGGGTCTGGGTGGACATGGTGTCAATTTTCGAGGTGTTGTTGGCCGTCGCTTCCTGAACATTTTTCTGCAGCGCGGCCATTTGCTGATTCAGCGCGTTCACCGAATCCAGCGACTGCTGCAGCAGAGTGCGCAGGGACGCATTGTTGGCGTCAATCGTGCTGCGCATGGATTGCTGGCCTTGCAGCAGCTGCGAGACGTCCTCCTGCAGCTGGATAATTTCCTTTGAAACGGCGCCGGTGGGCTGGGGATTCAACATCGAGCCCAAAATTACGCCAATCACTAACGCCGCCACCGCGAGCACTGCCGATCGTGCGCGCATGCTTGCCTCCTGGACTGAATTCGAATTCGATCGAGTAAAAAAGATTGGCAGCAGCACTGGTAAATGCGATTGCCGCTGAATTTTCTGCACTGTAGGGGCCGGCTTGCCATGCGCCGCCAATCAAGAATTGCGAGTGGCGCGCCGAACGAAATTGCGTGCCACGGTGGCCCCCACCTCACAGACAAGTTTACCCTATTCGCCTTGGGCGATTATTGCGCCGCTACGAAGTGCCCGCGGCGATTCTGCTGCCAGCATTCCTCGGTGTGCTCGGTGCAGAAGGGACGCTCTTTGCCCCAGCTGACGGTGTCCATGCGATTGGCGCCGATACCCAGCGAGATCAAATAATTTTTCGCGGCTTGCGCGCGCCGTTCGCCCAAGCCGATGTTGTATTCAGTGGAACCGCGTTCGTCGCAATGGCCTTCGATGGTCACGCGGACTTGCGGATAGGAGCGCAGAAATTGCGCGTCCCTGGAGAGGGCGTCGCGGGCATCGGGGCGAATATCGGCTTTGTTGAAATCGAAGTATGCGTCTTTCACGTTCTGCTCAAAGAGTTCGCTCATGCTTTGATTGCTGGAGGGAGCAACTCCGGGAGCCCCGGCGCTTACAGTGACGCGCGTGGTGGCCGTCGCCGTGCCGCCCGGTCCGGTGGCCGTGATGGTGAAGGTCGTCGAGCTGGTGGGGTTCACCGGCGTCGAGCCTTGCACTGCGACCTTGCCAACGCCCGGCTCGATATCTGCGTCGGTCGCGTCGGTGGAAGCCCACGTGAGAGTTGTGGAGCCCGCGCTGTCAATTGTCGCAGGAGACGCGGAGAGCGTCACCGTCGGCTGCGCCGCCGCAGGCGCTGGGGCGGCGTGCGTGGGAGGCGTGCTGGCCACCTGTTTCTTACAACCGCCGATGAAAGCAAAAAATGTGGCCACTCCCAAAAAGAGCGTGAATTTCCGGATCGTACCCGCCTGCATAAATTTCCTCCTTCCGCGATTTCCGGGTTTCCTTGCGGAAACTGCCGGGATATTTAGTGCTCGTAATTTTCCTTAGTTCGTTCTAGCGCTACAGCAAGTAAAAAGTCGTTAGGCCGTTGGACCAGGCGAACCCACACGCGACTCATGCGCGAGCCCTGCGCGTCAATTGGCACATCTATTTCGGCGACCAGTTGGGTGATTCGTTCTCGCCTTCGTACGTCAATTGGTGCGGCAAGCTGCCATCCGCCAGCATGGACCAAATGTGGCGCGTGCCGGTGCGCGTGGATTCAAAAACGATGTGGCGTCCGTCGGGCGCCCAGCTGGGACGCTCGTTGCGGCCCTGGTCGCGCGTGAGTTCCACCAACTGCCGGGACACAATGTCCATGATATAGATATCGAAGTTACCGCTCGGGCGTCGCCAGCTAAATGCGAGCAATTGTCCATTTGGTGACCATGCGGGGTCCACGACGTAGCCCATGTCGGGCATGTCGAGTTTCTGCACGTCGGTGCCATCGGAATTTGCGAGGTAGAGCACGGGTTCGCCGCCGCGATCGCTGACGAAAACGATTTGCTTGCCGGTTTTCGGATTCCACGCTGGGGAAGTGCTGACGCCGGCGGCGAAGGTGATGCGTTTCAGGCCGCCGCCGCTCGCGTCAGTCAAATATATTTCCGGATCGCCATTCTGGCTGGACATGAAGGCGATTTGATTGCCGTCGGGCGACCAAGCAGGCGAGCTGTTGGACCCGCGATAGCGCGGAAATGAAATCAGGCGGTCGGAAATTGTGGAGTACAGGCAAATCTGCGGCGAGGTGATGCCGCGGAAGGGAACGTAGCAGGTAAAAGCGATGCGATCGGCGCTGGGCGCCCAGCGCGGCGTGAGCGAAATAGATTTGATGTGCGTGAGCTGGTGCTGGTTCTGACCGTCGTAATCCATGGCCCATATTTCTTTGTTGCCGCTGCGGGTGCTGACGTAGGCGATCTGCGTTTGCGCGATGCCGGGCGAGCCGCCGCTGAGCAGCGCCACGATATCGTCGGCGAACTGGTGGGCGAGCTTGCGCGCTCCGGCATCCGTGGCGGGACCGCGATAAATTTTCTGCAGTGCAATAGGCGCTTGCGGATTGTGCACGTCGGACAGATATCCGGCGGCGGCGAGGTTTGCGGCGTCGCCGGACAGATTTCCGTAGGCCAGCATGTACACGTTGGCTGGCGGGGCCGCCCACTCCGCGAAATGCACTTCGCTAGGCTGGCTGGGCATTTGCGGGGGGTAGAAGCTGGGACTGACGAGATCCAGCACGCCGCAGTATTCCAAGTCGGACCACAGCACGTCGTGAAAAGTCTTTTGGAGCGCGGGTGTGGCGGATTGGCGCACCGTGAATTCCGGGACGGCGACGCGAGCTTTGCTGACGCCGAGGCCGGTGCCAGTCTTAAACCAATCCTGTGCTGAAGCGTTGCCGGCGCAGAAGAGCAGCGCCGCGGTAAACAGGGTTGCGATGATTGCCAGTTTTTTCGTCATATTCGTTTTGTAGCGCGCCGGCTTGCCGCCTCTTGCGCGGCTGCTCGTGCGGCGCGCTCTCACCTTTTGAAATCAAACCAAAATTCGACGCTAACTCTTCCGCCGGAATATGCGGGCGGCAATTGCTGCATGGGGCTGGCGTCGCGAATGGCGCGCACTGCCGAAGAATCCACTGAATTGTTGCCGCTGGATTTGGTCACTTGAATGTTGGTTACGGTGCCGTCGCGCAGAATGTCAAACGTGGCGACGACGCGTGGCGCAAATTGCACGCTGGGATCTACTGTGGATTGCAGCCAGGTGCTGCTGATCTTGCGTTGCACGGCTTCGACGTACCAGGAAAAGCGCGCGCCGAAATTTCCGGCCCCGGGGCCTTCGAAGCCCATGCCAGCCTGGGTGCTGGAACCTGCGCCGATCGCGAAACTGCTGTAAGGGACTGTGGGCGTGCCGCCCCCGCCGTAGGGAACTGCATTCGGAGGAGGAGGCGCGGGATTTTCCAGAACTTTCGATGGACGCGTGAAGTACTTCGGCGGTTTATTTTTTTCGAATTTCGGAATAGGAGTGGCGTCGGGTTGCGGGACAGGCTTGGGTTGTGGTTCGGCTTTGTACAGGCCTTTGGATTCGTCCACGACGCGGCTGGGAGTTTCTACTTCGGGGCGTGGCATCGGAACTGCGGGTAAGCTTCCGACTACGCCGACAGTGACCGCGCCGCCCGGGCCGCCCCAGGAATCGCCTTGATGGCTGTAGATTGCCGAGCCGACGAAAAGCACGACGAGTCCGGCGTGCAGCACGAGTGAGGCCGACAGCGGGCCGGTTAGATTGTCTGAGCGCGGATTTGCGGCGAGTGCGGCCATGTCATTGTTGAATTTGCGAACGCTCGGAAAGCGGCTGCGTGACGACGCTGATATTTTGTATGCCCGATTGGCGCAGGGAGTCCACTACGGTGGCCCAGCTGCCGAAGGGAACGGTTTCGTCGCAGCGGACATACACCGCTTGATGCGCCGGGTCTTTCATTTGCGACAGCAATTGCGAGCCAAGTTCGTGGATGTTGACCGGTTTGTCGTTCAGATAGACGCGCTGGGCTTTATCAATGGTGATGACCATGCGCACCTGGGTCAGTTCTTTCACGGTTTTGGTTTTGGGGACGTCCACTTCGATTCCGGACTGCAGAATCGGCGCGGTGATCATAAAAATGATCAGCAGGACGAGGACAACGTCAATGAACGGAACCATGTTGATTTCCGAAAGTGACGATCCGGTTTCGCGTTGTATCTGCGGCATGGTTTTCTTTTTACCCGAACACGTAAATGGTTATGGCTGCGGCTGCTTCGCGTTTACGAGCTGTAAATCGTTTCGATCTTCGCGACAAATTCCGATGCAAAACTATCCATGCGGGCCGCGATGCCGCGAATTCCGCCGAGGTAATAGTTGTAGGCGATTACCGCTGGGATTGCGGCGAAGAGGCCTGCCGCCGTAGTGATCAGCGCCTCGGCGATTCCGGGCGCGACCGCGCGCAAACTTGCCGAGCCGGCATCGCCGAGTCCAGCGAAGGCGTCCATAACGCCCCACACTGTGCCAAACAATCCGATGAACGGCGAAACCGAGCCGGTGGTCGCGAGCCAGGGCATCCATTTTTCCAGCTTGCGCACCTCGTCGCCCGCTGCGACCTGCATTTGCACGCCGACAGCGTTGGCATTTTTCACGCGCGGCGCGCTGGCCACGGCTGTGCCGCCTTCGGCAACGCCTGGGGCCACCGGACGCCGCTCGCGCGTGCCGAGTTGCGCTTCCAGTTCGCGATATCCCGCCTGATACACGACTGCTAGAGGAGTGCCGCCAGCGCCCATGCGCAGCGTGGCTGGATCAGGCAGGCCGCGGCCCGCGCGGAACATCTCCAGAAATTTCTTGGTTTGAGATTCGATTTGCCCGAGAGTCCGGGATTTTTGAAAAATGATAGCCCACGAGAAAACAGAGAGGACTAGTAGGATGCACAGGACTACGCGTGCCACCCAACCCGTTTGTGTGATGAGCGTTTCGAGCTGGCTGGAAAAAACTAACAGCGCCAGAACAGAAATTGTTCTCCCCCCAGGAAAAAGTTTTTGAAAAAAGGCCCGCAAACACCGTAGCACACGCACAGGGGAGGGTCAAACGAATCAACAACCTACAGGAAATACCCGATGTTCTTAACGACACAGGATTTTGCGGGTCGCCAAACGATTTGAACTCCTCACCGAGGGCCTGAGCCGTGGGCACGCGCTTAGAGCGACGCCCGGGCTGTCGCGGTTCTGTAGGTGTAGGTGACTTGCGCTAAGGACTGGGCGAACTGGATGGCTTGGGCTGTGGTGACTGTAGCTGGGAGCTTGAGCAAGCCGGCGCTGGCGAAGTTGGTGATCATGGCGGCGATGCCGGAGTTGGCTTGGGTCCAGTTTACTGTGCCGCTGGTGGTCGCCGTCACTACGTAGGAATCAATCACGCGCAGCATGGTGCCGGGAGAGAGCAGGATTCCATTGTTGGCGTTCATCGCGTTGACCAGATCGAGCGAAAACCATTTCAGGTCCTGCGAATTTGTTTCCGCGGGGACGGTGATGATGTCGTCGGCGATGCCAGCGTCCACGATGGCATTTACTGCGGCGGTTTGCGCGGCTGCGTTCGCGGAACCGTCGGCATTCGTTGGCGGCAGGGCATCGGCCACCGCGCTGGCCAGGCCGACTACTGCCAGCGCGGTCGGTTGTTGCTGTACGATTTTCGAGACGGAGACGCCGTAGGATTTGAATTGCGACATGGTCATGCCGTATTGGAGCGTCACCAGGTTGGAGCGCACGGCGTTGCCGACGAAGCATTGCACAGCAGCGTCTGGCGCCGAGGCACAGCCGCCCTGCGCGCGGAGCGGTGGCGCGGCCGAGACGAGCAACAGGCACACCCCTGCCAATACGATATTTTTCGGATTCATTTTCACAGACTCCTCAGTATGGAATGCGAGCGGCGCGGTTCAACGTGGGCTGGGGGGCCGTGGAAAGCGCGCTGGTTAACTGCGTTCCAGCTGATGCCATCATGCGTCTTGGGTCGCGTTGTTGCCAACTGTCCGAATGGACAGATTGAGGCCAGTCGCGCGGGCGCGGTTCATCGCAGCACAGCGCAATTCGTACGGCGGCGCTATCCGTGGCACGAACTTATTCGTAGCGCAATGCTTCGACGGGATTCAGGCGCGCGGCTTTGGTGGCGGGCCAAACTCCGAAAACGAGTCCGATTCCCACGGAGACCGTGAATCCCAGAATCACGGCCCACATCGAGACCACTGCTTTCAGCGAACTGATCGCGGGAATTAAAAGCACGATGCCGCTGCCGGCGAGGATGCCGATGAGGCCGCCGGTGCCAGTGAGGGTCATTGCTTCGAAGAGGAATTGCCAGGTGATGTCGCGGCTGCGCGCGCCGATGGCTTTGCGCACGCCAATTTCGCGCGTACGCTCGGTGACTGAGACCAACATGATGTTCATTACACCGATGCCTCCGATCAGGAGGCCGATGGAGCTGAGCACCACGACCACCAGCGCCACGCCACCGATAATGTCGTTGAACTGCTGCACTGCTTCGGCGTTGGTCTGCATGGAAAAATCGTCGGGCTTGTCGTAGGGCACATTTCTGCGGCGACGCAGGACTTCGCGCGCCTGGTCCACGGCGGTATCGAGCTGCCCCGGATATGCCAAAATTCCCAGGAACACTTCGAAGCTGGCGGGAAAGATTTTGGTGAAGGTGTGATAGGGCACGACGACGCGGCGATCTTCGTCAGCGGTGCCGATGCCGCCGACTGGTTTTTCGAACACGCCGATCACGGTGAAGCTGGACCCGTCCACCAGCACCTGCTTGCCGAGCGCGTCATCGAGTGTGGGAAAGAGTGCTTTGGCGACGTCTTCGCCGATGACCACTACGTCTTCGCGGTGAGAATTTTCGGTCTCGGTGAAGAAGCGGCCGCGCTTCATGGTCTCGCTGGAATCCACCTCGGGATAATTCGCAAAAGTGCCGCGGAATTCGCCGCCTTGGACTTCGTTATTTTGATAGCGGACGTTGTGCGGTTTTTCCCAGTTATAGATGGCGATAGTCATGGCCTTCACCGCCGGACAAAGCTGTGCGACCGCATCTCCGTCTTCCAGGGTGAGCGGTTTGCGCAGCCGTTCTTCTTTCGGACGACGGCCGTTGCTGGGGCCTTGGTTGAAGCGCCACGCCCACGCGGTGTTCACGCCGCTGGATGTGATCTCATCCTGGATGGTGGTGCGGAAGCCCTCCACCAGGCCGACTACCAGGATGATGAGCATCACCCCGATCATCACGCCAAGGACGGCGAGGAAACTGCGCAGCTTGTGCACGCGAACCGTGTCTATCGCCAGTTCGAAATTTTCGCGGAAGTTGCGATGCAGTTCCATTTTCAGGCTTCGGCTCGCAGTGCTTCGATGGGATCGAGGCGCGCCGCGCGCATCGCCGGGTAAATACCGAAGAACAATCCGACGCTGGTGGAGAGCAGCAGGGCGACCACCACGGCGAAGACCGGGGTCGCGATTGGGATGGAAGTGGAGGCGCGCACGAGGGCGGCAATCCCCAGCGCGATGGCGATGCCGACGAGTCCTCCCGACGCGGCGAGCAGCGAAGATTCGACGAGAAATTGCATTACGATGTGGCGGCGGCGCGCGCCCAGCGATTTTCGCAGGCCGATCTCGCGCGTCCGTTCGGTCACGCTGGCGAGCATGATATTCATGATGACGATACCGCCGACCACCAGAAACACAGAAGTGACCCACACCGCTACGCCGAAAATGCTGGAGGTGAGATTGTCCCAGATGTTCATCAGCGATGATGGCTCGACAATTCCGAAATTGTCTTCGGCTTCATAGGGCACATGGCGACGTGCGCGTAGAATCATGCGCGCTTCGTCAGCGGCGGCGGACATTTCCTGGCGGCTGCGCGCTTCGACGAAGATTTGCACGGAATCCTCGGGCTTGAGCCACTCCTTGCGGTACGTGCCCAGCGGAATCATCACGAAATTGTCCTGCGATTGGCCGAGGACCGAGCCTTTGGGCGCTGCCACACCGACGATTTGGTAGCGGCCTTGCCCGGCGCGAATTTCCTGTCCGACAGGATCTACTCCTGCGAAGAGCTTTGCGGCGAGGTCCGGGCCTATCACGCAGACGCCGGCGCGATGGTCTTCGTCAATGGTCGAGAGCAGGCGTCCGTTTGCGGCGTCAATGTCGCGAATGGTGGTGTATTCGGGCGTGGCGCCGATGATGCGGACGTCTTCGCTGAGATTGTTGCCGAAGCGCACGTCGCCGGTGGTTTCCTGCTCGCCGGCGATATTTCTGGCCAGTTTCATGGCGTCGCGCAGGGCTTCCATGTCGTCGAGGCGGAGCTGGGGACGCTTACGCCCTTTGTTCCACTGCTCGAGATTGGTAGCGATTCCGATGCGGTCAATCACGAAGGCATTTGAGCCGAGGTTGGCGACTTTGTTCGCGACGTAAAGATTCAGGCCGTTGAGGACGGACATCACCGCGATCAGCGTGGTGACCGCGAGCATTACACCCAGCAGGGTGAGGAAGGTGCGGAGTTTGTGGGAGCGCAGAGTATCCAGCGCGATCCAGAAAGTTTCCTGCAACGCGACCAGCGTTTGCCGGGTACTGGTGTGCGCTGGGGACGTGGGCATATTGTTAGTTTTATACCTTCGCTGTGTGGCGCGCTACGTCAGATGTCCCTGAGAGGCAGCCTATGATACGTACGCCGGTCGTCGTTTGTTTCGTTTTGCCAATGCCGGGCACGGGCTGTCGCGCGCCGTGTTAGACTTTGGACTGAGCCATGGCTAGAACCTTTGACGTCGGAATCGAATCGCTGGTGAGCAGCGCCACTGCAGAACCGGCTGCATATCAGGCTGTAGGACGTCAGACGGGCGCTGGTGGGTTGCTCCCGTTGCCCTTGCGTGGGGCGCGTGGAGCTGGGGACGACGGCGCGGTTGCGGCGACGGGGAAGTCATTCTTCCTGGAAACTTTCGGCTGCCAGATGAACGATCACGACAGCGAGAAAGTAGCTGGGGTGCTGCAAGGGCGCGGGTATCACGCTGTGGGAAGCCCGGCGCTGGCGGATCTGGTCCTCTATAACACCTGCAGCATTCGCGAAAAAGCCGCGCAGAAGGTTTTCGCGCGCTTGGGTGACTGGAAAACCCTCGCGGACGGAAAAATTATCGGCGTGCTGGGCTGCCTGGCGCAGCAGGAAGGCGAAGAAATTTTTGAGCGCGCGCCGTGGGTTAGCCTGGTGTGCGGCTCGGCGAGTTATCGCAAGCTGCCGGAGTTGATTGCACAGCTGGAATCGGGCGGGCGGCGCGTGACTGGCCTGGACCTGGACACCGACGAAACTTTTGAGACAGAAATTACGCGCCGTGACAACCTGCTGCGCGCTTACATCACCATTATTGAAGGATGCGATTACGCGTGTTCTTACTGCGTGGTGCCGCATACGCGCGGGCCGGAACGCAGCCGCTCGAGCGAAGCGGTGCTGGCTGAGGCACGTCGCCTGGCTGATGCAGGTTATACCGAAATTCAATTGCTCGGGCAGACTGTGAATTCCTATCGCGATCCTTCGCCGCGCGGGTGGAAGTTTGTGGACTTGCTTCGCTCGGTAGCTGCAGTACAGGGAATTCGCCGCGTGCGGTTCACTACTTCGCATCCTAATGATTTCCATCGCGAGCTTGTGGATGCGATTGACGAAGTGCCGGAGATTTGCGACCACGTGCATTTGCCGGTGCAGTCTGGTTCCACGCGCGTTTTGCGCGAAATGCTGCGCACTTACACGCGCGGACAGTACTTGCAGAAGATCGAGTGGATTCGCGCAGCGCGGCGGCCCATTAGTATAACTTCCGATGTTATCGTGGGATTCCCCGGCGAGACGGAAGCGGACTTCGCCGAGACGCTTTCGCTGCTGGATGCGGCGCAGTACGACGCGTTTTTCTCGTTCAAGTATTCGCCGCGGCCAAACACTTCCGCGATGCACCTGCCTGATGCGATTCCCGAGGAAGAAAAGTCCCGCCGGCTTGCGGTTTTGAACGAACGCCAGCGCGCGATTCAGATCGCGGCTAACGAAAAGCTGGTGGGGCAGTCCTATGAAGTGCTGGTGGACGGCTGCCATCCGGCGCGCACGCAGTGGGGCGGGAGAACTTCCTGCAATCGATTGATAAATTTTACTTCGCCGCGCGTGAATCTTCTGGGAGAATACGTGCAGGTGAAGATTACGCGCGCCGGGCCGAATAGTTTTGCCGGCGAGCACGTCACCTAGTCCCGGGGAGGCCACCATGGAACTCGAAGTAAAGATTCGAGGCTTAATGATGGATCCCGTAACGAACATGCCTGTAGTAGTCCTGAAGGAAACTTCCGGCAGCGGCGTTCTACCGATATGGGTGGGTGTGTACGAAGCCAACGCGATTGCGCTGGAAATTGAAAAAGTGCAGACACCGCGGCCGATGACGCACGACCTGCTGAAGAACGTGCTCACCGGGTTGAACGTGCACGTGCAGCGCGTAGTGGTTTCCGATTTGAAGGACGATACTTTTTACGCGCTGATCTGGATGGAGCGCGACGGGCAGACCATGTCCATGGATTCGCGGCCCAGTGATGCGCTGGCTTTGGCTTTGCGGCTGGATTGCCCGATTTTTGTCGAGGACGAGGTTTTGAAACATTCGAAGATGTCTACAGCTGTTACCGAGAAAAGCTCCAGCGAGGACTTGCGCAAGTGGCTGGAAAATTTGAACGACGAAGACCTCGGCCGCTATAAGATGTAGTCGTGAGCTGCTCACGAAAACTCCTTCCGTTGCTTTTCGCTGTGTTTCTCACTTCGCCGTTTGCTTTTGCGCAGATGCCTAATCATCAGCAGGGTAGTTCGCCGGGTGGTGCGCCTGGTGGTTATCCGGGTGGAGCGCAGCCCGGACCCCCGAACATTCCTGACACGCCTGCGCCGCCTGCTGAGCCGGAGCGCTCCCACCGAATATACGTCACGGATTTTGAGTTGGAATCCAGCGCCGCGCCCGCCGATGCGAGTTCGGCGCAGCCCGCCAACATCGTACCGAAGGCGAATGCGTCGGCCGCGCAGGCGCAGCACATTGTGAAAGCGATGTCGGACAATCTGCTGAAAGATTTCGCGAAGGCGGGTTACATCACGAAATTGCTGGGCCCGGGCGATCCGCGCCCTGACGATGGTTTCCTGATTGCGGGCGTGTTTACGCAGGTGGGCGCGGACAATCTATTGCGCCGCGCCGTGCTTGGCTCAGGGCAGGGCGCTGAAACTCTACAGCTGTACGTTGCTGCTAAAGATTTGGCGCATTTTATGCCTCCGCTGTACCAGACGGTTGCGGCGGATGCGAATGGCACGAAGTCCGGAGCGGTGATCGAGATAAGCCAGAACGCCGACGCGGTGAAATTTTCCCTGGAAGCGGACGTCACGGATAAAGATATCAAGCAGACGGCGCAGCGAATCAGCGCCGAATTGGTGAAGCGCATTAATGCCGCGGTGAAATCCGAGGACGAACAGTTGAACAAGTACGCCAAACCGTGAGCTTCAATTTGCATCCGGGTCAGTCGCGGAAGGCGCCGTCGTTGTTGGCCGCGCGCGGCCCGGCTATTCGAACTTGGCCGTGCCGAACACCACGAAGAAAGCTCAGAAAGAGATAGCGGGAAGTTTCCCCATGCGTCTCAATAGGCCATAGGCCAGGCCTGCGAACGAATCCTGCATCGCGTGTTGAATCATTCCGGGGCGCAAACTTTTGCGGTACTCCGCCAGTATTCCGAACAGCGCGCCGTACACGGTGATGGTGATGGCTCCGTTTACGCCCTGATAGAGGTGGGCGGCTCCGAAGACGAACGCTTGCAGCGCGATCGCGGCGGCCGCCGAGCCGGTAATCGCGTGGAACTGCTTCTGCAGATACCCGCGAAACACGAATTCTTCGCAAAAGCCGGCGGACACCGCCAGAAGTACCCAGACGATCATTTCCTGATTGCTTTGCGGCGACATGGTCTGCGCGGCCTTGGCCATTTGGGTATTGGCGCCGAGCAGGTGTTGCACTGCGACCAGCGGGCCGATGATGATGATCCAAAAGACGAAGGCGATGCCGATGTCACGGAGCACGTCCGCGGCTGAGTTCCACTTGCCACCGATCACGGCGCGAATGCTGCCACCGGCTGGCTTCACGCCGAGGAACCACACGTAAGCGACCAGCACCAGCTCGAAGGCGATCGTGAAAAGATAGAAGGGCACTTTATTGGTGATGCGCTGGTTTTCGAAACGGCCGACTCGGCCGCGTTGGAAGTAAGCGTAGCCGAATACGAAGAGCACGAAGACGATTGTGTGCCAGAGCGGAGCGATCAACTTGCGTTCGGGATTTGGCGGGAGATCCGCTGCGGCGGAGGTGGCCATTTTTGTGTGGTGAAAGATTGTGGAGCTAAGAATATCTCAGTCGTGCGGTTGCTGATGCGCGAATTACGGAGCGCGAGGCCAGAAGGTTACTTAACACTCGATAGTTGCGTTCTCGCTTTCTGTAGAGGCGCGGCGCGGGCCGTTCGGCTACACGAGCGGCTTGGACATAAGCACGAAGTGGCAGGGTAATTTGGATTTGATTTCCTCCTGGAAGGGGGCTGTGCCGGTTTCGACGTAGCCGAGGCGCCGGTAGAAGGGCGGCAGTTCCTCGCGCAGGTTGACGATGCGCAAGTCCATCGCGCGGCAACCGGATGCGCGTGCATGATTTTCCGCTTCAGCTATCAGGCGCTGGCCGAGGCCGCGGCCTTGTCGCGCCGGGTCTACCGCCAGCAGGCCGAAATATGTACGGTCACCTTGCAGCTCGACGTACACGCAGCCGACGAGTCCGGCGGCGTCTTCCGCGAGAAGGAAATTGCCCTTCGCGAGCATCGGCTGCAAAATCTCGGCTGAGACGCGGTCGCCCTCGACGAAGAAACTTTCGGCGGTGCGGAACGCTCGGTTGATTACACGTACGATGGCGGCACCGTCGCCAGCATCCGCCCATCGAATTTTGATTTCGTCGCCCACTCGCGCGTCACCGGCATGGACATACTGTCATCCCAGAGACAGCGAGTGCAACCAGAGCGCGGGCGCACCATCGCCGGATAGTTCGAGGCGAATTTCTGCGCCGCTGGGCCGCGGCGGCTTTGAGGCCAGGGCTTCCCATGCTTGAATCTCCAAACCGCCTGAAAACCCGGGCTTAGGCGCATTTTTTGCTTGCAGTGGGGGTAATGAAGTGGGTACAGTGGGCCTACTCGTGGTAGGATTGGGTCCAAAGGCCGCCATATATAGGCCTGCGGTTGCCCAAACGGGGAACGAGGGGCACAGCTTGACTTGCGTCATCGCAGTTGCCAATCAAAAAGGCGGAGTTGGTAAGACCACTACTTCCATCAATCTAGCCGCCGCTCTCGCCCTGAAAAAGAAACGCACGCTGCTCGTGGATCTCGATCCGCAGTCAAACGCTACCATCGCTTTTTTCGAGCCAGCCGAGGTACAGAGCTCGATGTACGACGTGTTCGCCGATCATCCGACGGAAATGGCGAAGGTGATCAAGCCCACCAAAGATCCGTTTCTTTTTATGGCGCCGGGGATTCTGGCGCTGGCGCGCCTGGAGCAGCAACTCGCCGGACAGTTCGACGCGCCATATAAATTGAAAGACGCGATGACGCCGGTGCTGAAGGATTACGATTTCGTGGTATTCGATACGCCGCCGGCGCTGGGAATTCTGACGGTGAATGCGCTGGTGGCTTCGACGCACTTGCTGGTCCCGATTCAAGCGGCGTATTTTGCGATTGAGGGCACCGACGACCTGCTGGAGACATATGCGCGGATTCGTTCGCGGCCGAATCCGGACCTGAAAGTGCTCGGCGTGGTGATCACGCTATTCGACAAACGCACCAATATTTCGCGCGACACGCACGAGCAGATTCGCGCCACGTTTGGCGACGCGCTCTTCAAGACGCGCATCAGCAAGAACGTGCGGCTGGAAGAAAGTCCGGCCTACAAAGAGACTGTGTTTTCCTTCGCGCCGAAATCTTCCGGCGCCGAGGATTACAAAAAGCTTGCTCAGGAGGTATTACATCGTGTCCAAGAGGATCGGGTTACCCGTCACTCTCAAGATGCGGCATGACGCGCATTATGTGGAGACGCTGACCAGTTTCAGCGGCGCGTCTATTGGCCGCATGATTCCGACGGACAAAATCCGCCCGAACCCCGAACAGCCGCGCAAGGCTTTGGGCGATCTGCACGACCTAACGGCTTCGATTCGCGAGAAGGGCGTGCTGGAGCCTTTGCTGGTGCGTTTCATCCCGCGCGAAGATACCTACTACATTATTTCTGGTGAGCGGCGCTATCACGCTTCGAAGGCCGCCGGTCTGCACGAGCTGCCCTGCATCGAGAAGATTGCGGATGATGCCGAAACTTTGGAATTGGGCCTGATCGAAAATCTGCAGCGCAAGGATTTGACGCCGTTTGAAGAAGCGGACGGATTGCAGCGCCTGGCCGATCATTTTGACTATACGCATGATGACATCGCGAAGAAGATCGGGCGGGCGCGTTCGAGCGTTACGGAGACGATGTCGTTGCACGTAATTCCGAACGAGATTCGCAAGGCTTGCATTGAGCGCGGGATTCTGACGAAATCGCTGTTGCTGCAGGTGGCGCGGCAGCCCACTGAAAAGAAGATGACGGAGATGGTGCAGCGGATCGCGCAGGGTGGTTTGACGCGCGATGAAGCGCGCCGCGCGCGGCAGGAAGAGACGGAATCGGCGCCGCGTCCTCAGCCTTTTCTATTTGACTATCGCGCCGAGGACGACTCGTTCCATGTGCGCGTGCAGTTTCGCAAGAGCCAGGTGAGCCGCGAAGAGTTGGCGTCGGTGCTTCGGCAAATTTTGCGCGAAATTGAATCGGGCACCATTTCTTCTTCCGCGGCGTAACAATTAGCCGTTCGGGCATCCGCATCGAAAATCATTTCTTCCGTGGTGCCGTGGTCTTACAAAGCCTTTGTGACGGCGGTCTTCAGACCGCCATCGGTGGTTGGTACGCTGCCAATGGCGCACTAAAGCGCGCTGCTACAAATGAGACCTCAACGGCACACTGACGCGTGGCTCTGCTATTCTGATTCTGCATGGACCTCTCACCGCAGCAAATGGCGATTCTGCAGCGCCTGCATTTGGCTGGCTTCGAGATTGTGGCGTTCCCCATGTATGCGAACTATGTGGGTACGCGAAAAGGGAACTGCGCGGCGTTGCTCGCACCGGCGACGGCTGGGGGCTTCAGCATTTTTGGTACGCCTGCTTATTTGATCGGCGGAAACTTCAGTGTGCGGATCAGGCGCGACGGGCGTGAGCTCTTCGTGTGGAAGAAAGAGAGCCTCGAAGTCACGGCCGCGCGGCTGGCGGAGCTCGATGCGTTTGCCGCGGAATTGTCGCAAGCGCTGCTGCCGCAGCTCTAAATTCTACTCGCATGAATCAGTTCGGCACGGTGTGGCATCAAACTTCTCGAGCGATGGAGTTGAATTCGGCGGTATCCCATCGCACACTACTGTCATGAGCGCTGCTTACGACATTATCTGCATCGGCGCGGGGCCCACGGGCCTCGCCACAGCTATCGAAGCGAAAGTGGAAGGGCTGCGGCCGCTGGTAATTGACAAGGGCTGCTTGTGCAATTCGCTGTTTCATTATCCGGTGAACATGAACTTCTTCACGACGCCGGAACGCATGGAAATTGGCGAGCTGCCCATGACTGTGGCGAGCGGCAAGCCAACGCGCGCCGAGGCTTTGAAATATTACCGGCGCGCGGTGGAGCATTTCGAGGTTGAGGTGCACCAGTACGAGCGAGTGGAGCGGCTGAGCGGCCACGACGGGGCATTTATTGTGCATACGGTGGATGCGCACGGGCAGGCGCGTGAGTATCACGGCAAAAAAATTGTGGTGGCGACGGGATTTTACGATCATCCAAATTTTCTGGATGTGCGCGGGGAAAATCTGCCGCACGTTTCGCACTACTTCACGGAGCCGCACCCGTACTGGAATCAGAACGTGGTGGTGATCGGAGGCGGGAACTCGGCGGCGGAGGCGGCGCTGGACCTGTTTCGCGCGGGCGCGCACGTCACAATTATTCATCGCGGCGCGGAAATGGGGCGCACGCTGAAATATTGGGTGAAGCCGGATATTGAGAACCGCATCCGCGCGGACGAGATTCGCGCGATGTTTCGCTCGCAGGTTGTGGGGTTCGAGCCGGGCAAGGTGTTGGTGAAAAACGGCCGCGGCGAGGAAGCGGTTCCGGCTAGTCAGGTTTTTGCGCTCACGGGCTATCATCCGGATTTCGCTTTTCTGGAGAAGCTGGGGATTCGGTTGGCGACGACCAACAGAAAACCGGCGATTGATCCGGAGACGCTGGAAAGCAACGTGCCGGGAATTTATCTGGCCGGCGTGGTGATTGGCGGGGACGACACTTCGCACATTTTTATTGAGAATGGACGATTTCACGGGCGCCAGATCATCGCGGCAATCACTGGCAAGGGCAAGCTGCCCGACAAGGAACCTGTCGCGCCTCCTGGCGAATAAAATGGGAGCGGCGGCGCTGGCGCTCGCGTCAATGCGAAGCCTGTTTCAGTGCGGCGCTGATGTATGATTCCCACTTCTGGAGGCCACTTGAATCCTCGCCGCTCACTCTTGCTCGTGTTGTTCTGCGTTGTAATTCCTCTCGTCGCCGCCGTCGCATTTAGTGCGTCACGGATGTCCGCAGGTTCTACTCCAAGTTTCAAAACGCGCGCGGTCGTGTTGATTGTTCTCGACGGTTTTCGCTGGCAGGAAGTTTTCGATGGGCCGGAACATGATCTGATGGATGCGAAACACGGCGGCGCGCAGGATGCGGCGCAATTGCGCAAGGATTTTTGGCGCGACACGCCGGAAGCAGGGCGCGCGACCTTGCTGCCGTTTCTGTGGACCGTGGTGGCGAAGCAGGGGCAGATTTACGGCAACCAACGCAAGGGCAGCGTCGCGCAAGTCACCAACGGGTTTAAATTTTCCTACCCTGGCTACAACGAGATGGCCACGGGCTATCCGAATCCAGGAATCAACAGCAATGAATTCGGGCCCAATCCGAACGCGACGGTGTTCGAGTGGCTCAACAATCAGCCGGAATTTCGCAATCAGGTGGCGATCTTCGGCACATGGGACACGTTCAACGATATTTTTCGCACGAAACAGAGCGGGCTGCTGGTGCGCGCGGGATGGAATTTGCCGTGGGGCGAGCAGTTGACGCCGCGCGAACAATTGTTGAAGAAGCTGTACGAAACTTCGACGCGGGTGGAGGATGACGACTCGCCGGATTCCTTCGCGCACGAAGATCTACTAGATTATCTTCAGACGCATAGCCCTCGCGCGCTCTTTGTGGGCTACGGTGAGACGGACGACTGGGCCCACGCGGGGAAATATGATCTGGTGTTGCAGGCGGCGCACGAAGATGATCAGCGTATTGCGGAGCTGTGGAATACGATGCAGGCGAAGCCGGAGTATCACGATGGCCTGACGTTCATTATCACCTGCGATCACGGGCGCGGCAGCGGGTTGAAGCTGTGGCGCGACCACGACAAGAACATCGCGGGTGCGGAAAATATCTGGATCGCGGTGATGGGGCCGGACACGCCGGCAAGGGGCGAAATGACGAACGTGCCGAGGGTGACGCAGAGCCAGATCGCCGCGACTATCGCGCAACTGCTTGGCCAGGATTACCGCGCGGCCGTGCCGCAGGCGGCGGAGCCGTTGCCGATTCTGCTGGAGCCGTCGCGGTGAACGGCAGTGCCGGTGGCGCGGAACTTCGCAAACACCGTCCGCGAGGTCGCTCTGAACTACAGCAAACCCAGGTGGTCGGGGTATCTGGCCTGCAGTGAACTCACGAGCAATTCAAATTCGGCGAGGCCACGCAGATTCCGCAGGCACGGATCTTTCATGAAGAACGGCCAGCACGCGAATCCGGTGCTGACGCTGCGTTCCAGCCACGCGAAGGCTTCCGCCGGACGTTCCAGGATGGCGAGAATACAGGCGACTTGATAATAGGTGTGGTGCGCGTGGCCAAACGACCTTGGATTGGCGCAGGCGCGCGTCAAGCAATTGAGCGCGCGTTCGGATTTGCCAGTCAACGCATAAAAGACGCCGAGCAAACTGACCGTGAGCGGTTCGTCGGGCAAGAGCCGCGCCGCGTCATCGAGCAGAACTTTCGCTGTGTGCCAGTCCTCCGTCCTCATCGCCAGTTGCGGCGCGAAATAGACCGGATACTTGTTGCTGGGGCTTTCCGCGCGCCAGGCCTGGATTTCTTCGCGCGCCAGTTCGTACGCGCCACTCCACACATAGACCTGCAGGATGCTGTGACTCACGGCCTTTTGCGGATGGAAGAGCCGGCCGCGCTCGTACATTTCACGCGCGTGCTCCAAAAGGCCAACGTGCGCCAGGATTGTGCCCAGACGATTGTAAGCATGGGGAAGATTTTTCTGCAGCGTTAGCGCGCGCCGCAGTTCGGCGATCGCTTCGAGGTGTTGAAAGTTTTTCGACGGCCCCCAGAGCAGGAAGGCATTCGCGACGTGTCCTTCGGGCAAGCCCGAATCGAGTTCCAACGCGCGGCGGCAGTGGAACTCGGCTTTTTCCAACCAGACGCTGGCGGGGTCTAGTTCGAAGTGGCGCGACGCGCACACCAACGAAAGCGTTGCGTGGGCGAGCGAGAATGTGGGATCGCGCGTGACTGCATTGGTCAGGCGCTGCGCTGCCTCGTCGAGCAGGGTCGGATCGCCGGAGGAGCTGAGCCGATAGCCGCGCATGAATTCGGCGTAAGCGAGTGGGTCGCGGCTATGTCGCGGACGTTGCAGCGGCGGCGCCGACAATTTTCTGTGCAACGCGCCGGCTATTTGATGGGCGGTTTCGTCTTCCAGTTCGAAAAGGAGGTTCGCGTGGAGGTCACACTTGCGCGCGAAGCAGGTGCGCTGCAAGTGAGAGTCAAACATTTCCAGTGAGAGTCGCTGCTGGCCCTTGGATTCCTGAATCGCGCCGCGAACCACGAAGCGCACGCCGAGGCGCGCGGCAATATCGGAAGTCGCTGCTTCGCTCGGCATGGTCAGCACCGCGGACATTGGCAGGACGTCCACGCCGTGCAAATTTCCCAGGCGCGAGACCAGCGCGTCCGCGAATCCCAGGCTCACGCCCTGGTCCGAGGACACATTCCCGAGCACCAGCAGGGGCAGCACGGCGAGTGAAGTGCGCTCAGCCCGTGAGGGCGCTGCGCGCTCTGCTCCGCCTTCGCCCTGTGCGGCTCGTTCGAGATCGGGTTGGGGAAAGCGCGCGTCAACCACGCGCACGGGACCGATGAAGCGGTAGCCCTTACCGATCACCGTTTCCAGGAAACGCGGCGTCGCGGAAGTATCGCCCAGAGCCGCGCGAAGCTTGCGCACAACGTTGTTGATGCTCGGCTCGGTGTCAATGAACAGGTCGGAGCGCCAAAGTTTGTTGACGATATCCTTGCGCGAAACGAGCTGGTCGCGGCGCGCAACCAGGAAAATCAGCAGCTCCATGGGCTTCTTTTCCAGCTTCACACGGCGTCCATGGCGGCGCAGCTCGTAGCGGCCCAGATCCAGCTCGATTACACTTGGGACTTGATCGGCGGCGGTCATGCGGACCCCTTCTGGGCATTATCCTATAAGCATGAGTAATTTACGACGATATGCGAAAGATATGCACGCGTTATGTGGTTTCGATTGAATCCGCGTAGCGGCGGGTGGATTATGCTCTCGGGTCAACATCTCACATTGGAGGCAGAACTATGAAACGCAACAACTTTCTCACGCTCATGCTGGCCGTCCTGTTATGCACAGGCGGCTTGGCGATTGCAGTTGGCGCTCACCCAGCAGCTTCGGACAAAAATGCATTTACTCCCGATGACATTCCGTATGGTCCGGCGCCGGCTTTCGTCGCGCCAGGTGCGCAGCTTGCCGTGCTGGAGGGGAACCCGGGCGCGTCGAGCGGCGACTACACCATTCGACTGAAAATGCCGGCCGGCTATCGCATCGCGCCGCACTGGCATCCCAAGCGGGAAAATGTCACGGTGATTTCAGGGACGTTCAAAGTCGGCATGGGCGATCAGTTTGACGAAAGCAAGATGGGAATTTTCCCGGCCGGAAGTTTCGCGTATCTGGATCCGGACATGCATCACTACGCCATGGCTACGGGAGAAGTGGTTGTGCAAGTGCATGGCGCGGCGCCGCTGCAATTTAACTACGTGAACCCGAGCGACGATCCCAGCAGCAAGAAGTAACTGCTGGCATCCGAATGCTCTCGGCAGCGCGATTGGGACGAATTCTAAAAAGTCGCGCGGAAATGCGCTACAATCCCGCCAATGATGGCGGCTCCGGTTGCTGCGGATTGGTCAAACTTTCTGGTTGCGGAGGTGAGCGCTTCGGCGGCGCTGGCCGGGCTGATCTTCGTCGCGGTGTCTATTAATCTTTCTAAAATTATCGAATACCCTGGGGTTTCGGGGCGCGCCGCGGAAGCGTTGGCGCTATTGATGGGCGTGCTGATCATCGCGACGCTGGGCCTGGCGCCCAATCAATCGCAAGCAGTTCTTGGCGCGGAATTCCTGGTGGTGGGGATGGCGCTGTGGGTATTCACTGTGAATCTGCAGCTTCGCCAGTTGCGCCGCGCGAAACAACCGTGGTGGTGGCTGGCCTCGCGCGCGATGCTGTGCCAAGTGACGACTCTTTCCTTCTGTATCGCCGGAATTTTGCTGATTCTCGGCCACGCCCGCGGAATGAATTGGCTGATCCTCGGCTGTGTCTTTGCGTTCCTCACGTCAACGACCAGCGCGTGGGTGCTGCTGATCGAAATTATTCGCTGATGCCCCAACGCTTAACTAGCCTCGTGAGAACTGCCGATTGATGGAAAGCTTTGCTACCCCAGGAAAGCGTTTACTCGAAAACCCGCGACATCGATGGCACTACAAGCTGCCACTATCCTCGTGAACGCTCGGCAAATCATCCTTGCCGAATGAGCGTTGAGCGTCTTTCGCCGAATACGTTTGTAATATCTTTCCGGTAGTTACTTCGATGCGGTAAACGACGAAGTCTCCCATGTACTTGCATCCGCTGTCCGGACCTGCCAGTCCGGCTACCAAAATCTCGCTCGAACCATTCAACCACTGCGAGCCGACAGCGTCATCCGCACAATAAATGAGGCCGCTCCACATCGCGCGCTTTTCCTTGGTGTCGACCCATTTGGGAATCGGCGCGCTTTTCATTCTGCGTATCATATCGGGCTGTACGAGGCGCGTGACATCGGGTATTTCCACGAGGCCAGTCTCGGTCACGTGGTAAATCTGCGTGTGCCACGGGCCCAACTGACCTGACTCGCTCCACGTGACAAATAGCCGTCTCGAATCAGGCGCCCATCCGACCTCGGCGTCATGCATATTTCCAAATGGTGTCCAGAATTGCTTCCCGTTCGTCTGTAATCGCACATGAAACCCTCGTACCCGAATAATCTTCTCGCCATCGGGGGATGGGAAGTCTAGGCGCCGTTCTGGGTTTGTGTCGCCCGCCATCCACGTATTGAAGAGCGCGGTGGTCTTCCCGGACCATGCTCCGCGACACACCATGTACCTCGTATCACCATTGCTGGTGCACTTGGTTGGTTGCTTGTTATCGGCAATGGAATTGATTTGTGCTGAAATCGTGATGGGAAGAAAAAGCCCGAGGCAAACCCACGCCGCCCGACGCCACAACCGATTCACCATTGCAGTTTCCCTTCCTGAAGGGTCACTACGAGTCCAAACGACGGATGCATCGCAGATTTCTTGCTAATCCTCTGCCAAATTAAGGCTGTTTCCCGTAGGGGCGTCGAAGTTGGCTCAATCCCGCACGACAAATTCCAACATTATGCCGGCGACCTCGATTACGTCGCCTGACGCCAGCTTTGTTGGATGCGTTATCGGAGTGCCGTTCACGCTGGGCACCTTATCGGCTGGGCCGATGTAATACGAATTGTCTTCGCGGCGATTGATCTGTGCGGCGGCTTTGGGTTTGAACCAGCCTTTCAGCTTTACGGTGGCCATCGCGGATTTTCCGACGACGGTGAGCTTGTCCGATAGCGTGTACTCGCGGCGGTCGGTACGGCCTTTCAGTACGACGAGCGTGGGCAATTTCAGGCGGCCGGGCGCTGGTTGCGCGCTTTCGCCGACTGCTGCCACCTGGCGCAGGAATTCGCGGCGATCTTTGGTGTCGAGCATTACCGTCTCATTAATTTTAGGGACGGCGGGTTTCACGGCGACGTTGTCGAGCGATGCGGCTCGGACCTCCACGGAATCCGTGACGACGATGGTGTGCTTGCCGATGCCCACCGAATCGCCGGGCTTCAGCATGACCATCTTCACGCGCTGGCCATTCACGAACGTGCCATTCAAGCTGCCGAAATCCTGCAGCATCAGTCGGCCGTCTTCGTGAAACACGCGCGCGTGATAGCTGGAGATCGCCGGATTATCAATGACGATGCCGTTGTCCGGCGAGCGCCCGATGCTAACTTCCTGCTGCCCGACGGCGACTTCCTTCAATATTGCAGTTTCGAATTTCAAAACCAGCTTGGACATGGGAACGCCCTCCCTATCAAGTTGGATCCTCGGATGCTTTAAACCATCGGCCGATCTTGCTTATCGCGCCCGATGCCTTCGGCGCATGGCGCAAGACGATTGCAGTAATGTTATCGCCGCCTCCGGCGTGATTGGCCTGTTCGATCAGATTGTCGGCAGCCTGCTGCGCGCTCGTCGCTTCCTGCAAAATTCCCGCGATCTGCGGCTCAGAGAGTTCGCGAAATAACCCGTCGGAGCAGAGAAGGTAAGTGTCGCCCTCGCGCAAGAGTTCTTCGGTGACGTCAACGTCCACGGTTTGTTCGACGCCGAGCGCGCGAGTAAGCACATTGTGCATGCGGCTGCGGCCGGCCTGCTCGGGCGTGATGATTCCGCGACGCACCTGTTCGGCGACGAAGGAATGATCATCCGTGAGCTGGTTCAACTGCTCGTCGCGGAACAGATACGCGCGGCTGTCTCCGACGTGCGCGATGCAGGCGCGATCATCGAGAAAGCGGACGGCGACGATGGTGGCGCCCATGCCCCCTCTGCCGCCTACATCCTGCGCGGCATGATAAATTTCCTGATTAGCCAGGCGGATGGCGCTCGCCAGACGGTTGCACGCCTCACCGACGCCTTCGATTTGCTTGCCGAAAACGGCGAGGGTGGCATCAGCTTGCGCGTCGCGGCAATGGGTCAGCACGGTTTCGGTGGCCATGCGGCTGGCGCGTTCGCCGGATTCCAGGCCGCCCATGCCGTCCGAGAGGACGAACATGTTCAACTCCGGCGCGAGCCGGAAGCTGTCTTCGTTATTTTCGCGAACACGGCCTGTATCGCTGCGCGCGCCTACTTCCATCGCACTTCCTCAGCGCTCGTTTTCGCATGGAGCGCCGTCCCGAGATTGTTTTGTTGTGCCGACCGCGCTTTGTTTCGCCGCGGGCAAAGGGTACTTCTGCGTTGGCCTAATCTTTCTGCTTCGAGCCGGCAAAGGGATTGCTTACCGGCCGCACGTTCAAGAAGCCTTTCGCTTCTAGCCTTTGGCTTACCGCGCCGATACGTTTCGAGTCTATCGGACCACAAAACACCGCGTAATATTTTACGGATCCAAGTGATTTGGGCACGATGGACGCGGGCAGCTGCAGGTCCTCGACTTTCTTGGCCGCGGCTCGTGCTTTGTCCTCGCGTTCGAATCGTCCCACCCACACGTACATTGAATTGCTGATTACAGAATCGGAGCCCAGGCCTTTCGCGGTGTTCGATGTGCTGGCGTGGAAATTCTTGCGAACGGGCCCGGTTTCCATGCGAGGAAACAAATCGGGCGCCGCGGTCTTCGCCGGTTGTGGCGCGGGAGCTTTCGCGTGGACAACGGGTTTCGCGGCGGGCGGTTTGGTCTCGACAACTGCTGGCGCGACAGGAGGCGGCGCGGGATGTTCGTACGCGAATTCCGGCGGTTTCGGCGGCGCCGGTGCTGATGGCGGCGAAAGTTTGTTTGTCGCCTGTGTCACTCCCAGCCAATGTAGCGCGCTGAGCGCACCTGTTACCAGCAGCGCTCCGAGCAAAATCCATAGAAACGGGGAAGTGCGGCGCGGCGCGGGCTGTGCAACGGTGCCGGCTGCAGCGGTAGTGGCAGCCGCAGCGGCAGCTGGTGGCATGCCCGTCGAAGTGTGCGTCAAATTTGTGGTGGTGGTGCCGAGCATACGCGGCGGGGGCATCAACGGCACGGCCGGACGGAACTGCGATTCCAGATCGGCGATGGATTGAAAACGCTTGGCCGGATCTTTTTCCAGGCACTTCAGAATCACGCGTTCGGTAGCCACCGGAATATTCGGTTCGATGTCATGCGGCGGCGCGGGATCTTCGCGCATTTGCTTCAGTGCGACGGCGATAGAATTGTCCGCGCTGAATGCCGGAGCGCCGGTAAACATTTCGTACAAGATCAGCCCTAGCGAATAAATGTCAGTGCGGTAATCCACCGGTTTGCCCGCCACCTGTTCCGGCGCCATGTACGCGGGCGTGCCAACCATCGAGCCGGTGAGGCGCGTACCCGCTTCCATGGAGCGCGCGATACCGAAGTCCATAATCTTCACGTTGCCTTGCCCATCAATCATCACGTTTTCAGGCTTCAAGTCGCGATGAACGATGCCTTGCGCGTGGGCTTCCTTTAATCCCGAACAGATTTGCAGCGCCAGGTCCGTGGCTTTGCGCTGCGGCAGGCCGCCGAAGCGATTCAGCACGGAGCGCAGGCTCTCGCCTTCCACAAATTCCATGGAGGTGTAGGCGATTCCGGCTACGCGATTGAATTCGTAAACGCGGCAAACATTCTTGTGGGTGATTTTGCGCGCGAAGAGCAGTTCGTTCTTGAAGCGATCCATCATGGCCTGGTCGGAAGCGATCTCAGGCTTCAAGAGTTTCAATGCGACGGTTTCGCCCGTCTCGCGATCGCGCGCTTTGTAAACGTTGCCCATACTGCCGTGGCCGGCTTCGCCCAGAATTTCGTAGCGCACGCCGAGCGCCGCAAGCGCCGCCGGGCTAAGAGATGGGCTGGCCGCGGCCGATGACGCTGCGTCTTCCGTGAGCACCCCAGCGGCATCCGGAACTTCGCTGAGCAGGACTGTGTCGCGATGGCCCGACCCGTGGCCGGGCGAGTGTCCAGACGACCGGTCCGACGATTCGCCAGCTGGGCGCGCCGGTGCATTCGGGGCTGAACTGCCGCGTCCCGTACCCGTAGTGCCGGGCTTCGGAGTGATCGGTTCGGTCATGGCCGTTCTCTATAGAGTAAGAGAGAAGCGCGCTGTACGGGGCACCACGAAGGGCAGGTGTAAGGTAAGAGTATCGGGTACTAGCGGGTGCAGGCGCCTCACAGAAGCACGATTCCAACACGTGAGTTTCGCAGCGTCAATCGTTGCGCGGGCCGATCCGCGCCGCAGTGCCAAAAAAGTACGGCTAATCGTTTGACCACAGCGGCGGAAGCCGATCCGCCGCGGTCGCGCGGCATGGCTCATACTGTATGAAGACCAGATCAACGTGCCGGCCCCTTTTCCCGGACGGCTGGGGAAGGAGCTTGCATGGTTAATCCACCGATTCTGGGTACTGTTGTCGGCACGCCCACGGCCGTGCCCGAGCAGACCGGTCCGGCACCCACCGCCAATATCATTGCGTCCATGTTGCAGGCCGCGCCAAAGACCAGCGACCTGATATTTTCTCCCGGGCGCGCCCCGCAGGTGGAACTCCACGGGCAGCTGATGCAACTGAAAATCAAAGGCGTGGGCGTGCTTAGCGCGGAAGACACGGCGCGCATCGCTGCGGACCTGATCGGCCGAAACTCGTTCGCCGTTGAAAAATTGAAAGAGGAAGGCTCCTGCGATATTTCCTATAGCGTGGCGCGCCTGTCGCGTTTTCGCGTGAATATTTTCACGCAG
Source organism: uncultured Acidobacteriota bacterium (assembly GCA_963779465.1). GTDB lineage: Bacteria > Acidobacteriota > Terriglobia > Acidiferrales > UBA7541 > Palsa-295. Next base: position 544,358 of record CAVZYH010000001.1, read on the forward strand.
CGGGGCAGTTGCGCAATCGTGATGCGCGTCATTCCCAGCAGCGTGCCGGATTTCAAGTCGCTGAACCTGCCCGAACAATTGGGCGACGCCGCGCAGGTGCGACCCGGGATCGTGCTGGTGACGGGCCCGACGGGAAGCGGAAAATCCTCGACGCTGGCGGCGTTCGTCAACAAGATCAACGAAGAGAAGGCCTGCCACGTAATCACCATAGAAGATCCCATCGAATTTCTGCACGCGCACAAGCGGGCAACGATTCACCAGCGCGAGTTGTATAGCGACACGCCGAGTTTCGCGCTGGCGTTGCGCGCAGCATTGCGCCAGGCGCCGAAATTGATTTTGGTGGGCGAAATGCGCGACAAGGAAACCATTGAAGTGGCGCTGGAAGCGGCGGAAACGGGACACATGGTGTATTCCACGCTGCATACGATTGACGCCTCGAAGACCATCGAACGCATCGTGGGCGTATTTCCTTCTTCCGACCAGCCGGCGATTCGCGGACGCCTGGCGAAATCGTTCCGCTACATTATTTCGCAGCGCTTGATTCCCAAGCCGGACGGCACCGGTCGCGTCGCCGTGTTCGAGATTTTGAAATCCACGTTGCGCACGCGCGAATACGTGCAAAAAGGGGAGTCGGAAGGGAAGTCGCTGCTCGACGCCATGCGCGACGCCTCCGGAGAGGGCATGCAGTGCTTCGACATCGAAATCGAAAAGCTGATACGTTCGAAGGTGCTGGATATGGATACGGGAATGTCCTACGCCACCAACGAAGGTAATCTGCGGCTGCTGCTGGCGGACTTGGCCGAAGGGCAGCGGGACACTATTCCGTCCGGTTCCCCCAGCTCGGCACAGGAAACCGCGGCAAGCGTGATGGAAGAGATGATCGAACGCTAGCGCGGAATCTGCAGCAGGCGCACGCGAGCCTGGGCAAATTGGGATCGCGCGACGCCCGACCTCAGCTCCGCGACACGAGATCATACGGGTCTTCTCGGGCTGTCGCCGGCAATTTCAACCCGCTACTAATCGCCCCCGCCATCTCGTATAATTCTCGCCTCGACGCTGTTTTGCGCTTCGAAATTTTCCCGCTAGGTTTTGCTGTGAAGCGTTGGACGAAAATTCTGCTCATAGTCGTAGTGGTCGTGGCTGCGATTGCCGCGGCGATTCCTCTTTTCGTGGATGCCAATACGTTCCGACCGGCCATCGATCGGCAACTCAGCAGGGCGTTCGGCCGCAGCGTCAAGTTTGGCGACCTGCGCCTGTCTGTATTTTCCCGCAGCCTGGTCGCCAAAGACCTCAGCGTGGCCGATGACCCCAGCTTCAGCGCCGCACCGTTCTTGACGGCGAAGGAAGTGCGCATCGGCGTGTCCCTGCGGCCGCTGATTTTTTCGCACGAGGTGGTCTTGCGCGACTTTGAGATTGAATCTCCGCAGATTGCAGTGATTCGCGACGCCAGTGGCGCGTGGAATTTTTCGAGCATTGGGCGCCGCGCGGCCGCCGGCGCGCCCGGAAGCGGTGGGGTTGCAGAAAAGGCCACTTCCGAAGCCTCCAAAGGTTCCGCAGCGCCGCTTCCCGACTTTGTTGTTGACCTCATCGCTGTCGAAGACGGTCGCGTCGCGTTCTCGACCTTTCCGGGGCGAGGCCAAGCCATTGTGTACGATCACGTGAATGTTACGGCGCGTGATTTTGCGTTCGCTTTGCAGTTTCCGTTCGACTTCAGTGCGGACTTGCCCGCCGGAGGCACCATCAACGTGAGCGGTCACCTTGGTCCCATCAATGGCGGCGATGCGGCCGCCACGCCGGCTGAGGCGCAAATCACCGTGAAGGGCCTGGACCCGGTGGCCGCTGGATTTATTGACCCAGAAGATGGCCTTTCGCTGCTCGCGGATTTGAACGTGCATACTGCGTTTGACGGGCAGACTTCCACCACCAATGGCACCGTTCACATCGAGCACCTGAAGCTTCGCAAGGATGCTGCTGCCGCGCCGAAGCCGGTGGACCTGACGTACAGCGGGACGCATCGCGTGAGGGAATACAGCGGGCAGATTGACGACGCGACGATCAAAGTGGGCTACGCCGAGATTCATGTGAGCGGAACGTATCACGCGATGGCACCCAACGCATCCGGCGCTCCCAGTGCGGCGAATGCAAAGGGCGCGACCGGTACACCGGGCGCGGTCAGCTTGGAAGTGCCGGTGCTAAATTTGAAACTTTCCGGGCAAAATTTGCCCATTGATGAGCTGCAATCGCTGATGACCGCGGCTGCGGTTCGTTTGCCCAACGGCTCGAAGCTGAAAGGCGGCGTGGTTTCACTGAATTTGGCAGTGACTGGCCCCGCAAAATCGTTAATTATCAGCGGGCCGATTGCGGTGGACAACACCCGCTTGGTGGGCTTCGATATCAGTAACAAGATTCACGGCATTGCGTCGCTAAGCGGCGTGAAAACCGGAGACACATCGGAGATAGAGAAGCTGCGGGTGAATGTGCGCGTCACGAATGGCGGCGTCGTGGCCAACGACATTTACGCTGTAATCCCCGCGATGGGCGAGCTCAACGGCAGCGGCACGATCTCTGCCACGAATCAGTTGGACTTCAACCTCGTGGCGAAAGTCTCCTCCGCGTCCGGCCTCGGCAAAGTCGGGGTGGACCTGTTTTCCGCGCTCAACGGCGGGTCCGGAAAGAAATCGGGAGTGCCCTTGCGGATTACCGGCACGCCTGACGAACCCTACATCGTCGCCGACGTCGGCGGAGTATTCCAGAAGACTACAAATCCGATCACTTCGCTCTTCGGCAAAAAGAAATAGCTTGCGGTGTATTTTCGCGATTGTTGTCGCGAGCGCCGGACGGTTAACGTAGGGGAAACACGCCGCTCATCGCCTGGTGGCTCAACCCCAGAATTCAAGCTAGTATTTCTTCCATGGCCACCGCAAATTCAGACATTGCCGAGCTGACCAGTCAGCTCAACTCTCTCGCTGCTGGCGCGACCTCCGCGCAGCAATTGATGGAGGGCATCACCAAACTGCTGCACCAGAAAATGTTGCGTTACAACTGGGTGGGATTTTATATGCTGGAAAAGGACGGCCCGCAGGATGTTCTGGTACTCGGCCCGTTTCGCGGCACGATGACGCCGCACACGCGCATTCAGCTGAATCAGGGCATTTGCGGCGCGGCGGCTTCCACTGGCAGGACGATTATTGTGGACGATGTCAGCGCCGACCCTCGTTACCTGGCCTGCTCGCTGGAAACCAAATCAGAAATCGTGGTGCCGGTGTTCGTCGAAAAGAAAGTTGTGGGCGAGCTGGATATTGACAGCCATTTCCTTGCGGCGTTTAGCCCGGAGGATCGCGCGCTATGCGAACACGCCGCCGCGGTGCTGGGCCGCTGGCTGGAAAAGCATCCTTGAGATTGGTGGCAACTCTAAGATGTTCGCTTCGGTGGCGTGAAAGGGTGGCTCACCTGCCGGACACTGCGATGCCCATTTGCAGCGATGTACCCTCGATCTCGAAAGGTTGTAGGAGGTAATAGTGGCCGCGCGACTCTACTTCGAAGCGCGACTCCAGGCGTGGTCGAAATACCTGGACTTTTATCTTGAATGAGATGGTTCCTCGCTCCATAGCGTCGTTGCCGATCATGAGATCGTTCGGTCCAAACTCGCGTGTCGATGTACATTCACGTTCATAAGTGCCGTCAGGGAGAATTGCGGAATTAAAAGTTCGCGTGTTTTCGGCGCACGCCGCCTTCGCCCAGTCTACGACGTAATCCTTGAGTCCGGCCGGGGTTCCATTTACCAAAGCGTTTGTCGCCGTGAGATCGAGCGGTATTGACTCCCCACCCGCGCTGCCCACTCTACGAAATTCAACGTGAACACTGTCGAATTGGGGATGAATGCAGTGAAGGTTTAGCAGATCCAGAGGAATGGGAACCAATCCTTCATTATGCTCAGTTGCCAGCAATAGGGTTATGCGAGCGTCCTTGCTAGCTTGAGCTTCAGCGTCTTTCGTGAAGGATTTGGCAACGAAGTACCCGTGCTGAGCGTGAGCGGCGTCAATTTTCTCGGCGAAGATGATGATGTCATTTTTTGATACGGCATCAACTAAGTTCTTACATTCAAATAGAAAAACCGATTTGTAGCCGGGCGCGGAGTCGATTGTCACAAAGATATCAATCTCGTGATGAACACCGCCAACGGAGATGATCTTCTTGTTCTCGATGATGAAAGTGTTCTTCGCGAGATCCGGCGAAGTGCTTAGAACGTGCCTCTCTATCGCGGCCACCGCGCGCTCCAGAGCGTTTCCCTTTTCATTGGAAGATGTCATGACCGCCCAGTTCGTTTCGTCATTGTTCTTAGCTTCTGTTTTTTTCAAGCGACCGGTCAATCCATCCATCGTGTTACCGGTGGACGGTCAGGCGTCGACGGTCCCAGCCCCGCCAAGACGCGCGACAATCACAGAGGCGCTTACTTCGCGGCGGCGGTTTCCTCTGGCTGCTTCTGAGGCGGTTGCTGCAGCTCGCGCGCTTGCGCGAGCAGTTTTTTCAGCTTGCCTTCGATGGAGGCGTCGCCGATGTGCTCGTCTTGCAGCACGCCTTCAGCGTCAATCGTGAAGGTGTGCGGGATGGCGGTGACGTTGAAGAGCTTGGCGATAGGCGAGGTAAAACCGCCGTCGCGATATTGCGGCCAGGTCATGCCGTTCCTGGCGACGAATTCCTTCCAGTCCTTTTCGTTGGCATCCAGGCTGACGCTCAGCACAACCAGCGGCTGGCCTTGAAACTTTTTGGCGACGTCACGCAGGTGAGGCAGCCCCTCGCGACAGGGACCGCACCAGGTGGCCCAGAAATCCAGCAGCACCACTTTCCCTTGCAAGTCGTCCATGGAAATGTGCTGGCCGTCGAGTGTGTCCACGGCGAAGCCGGCGCCATGCGGGCGCGCGCCAAGTCTGGGTTGCTGATAAAGCGCAGGGCGCGCTGGTGATTGGGGTCGTCCGGCTTCTGCATCTTTGCGTACTGCTCGAAGCGGGCTTTGGCCGCGTCGTCCTGGTGCATTTGGGCGAGCGTCTTGCCATCTTGAAACAGCGCATCGGGAAATCCGGGAAAGGCCGCGATCGCTTTCACGAACTCGTCGTGCGCGCGCGGGTAGTATTCTTCTTTATGCTTCAGCATCCCTTCACGGAAGAGGATCACACCATATTCAAAATGCGCGACGGCCGTGGCGCGGTCGCCCTGCGCTTCGGCGGCCATTTCCTGCGCGGCCAGCTCGACTGTTTTCCAGTCGTCGAACTCGCTGCCGAGCCTGATCATCTGTTTCTGGCAGGCGTAGCAATGCCCGCCATCCTGTTTATCCGCTTTCTTGAATTCGCCCAGCGCGGCGGCCTGCTGGCGCTCGCTCATCAATTCCACGGCGGAGTTGTAAGTCTTCAGAGCTTTTGCGTCGGTAGGCTTGACGTCGTCGCTTTGCGCGCGCGCCGGCGAGAGGATGCAAGACAGAGCCAGAGTGATGAGGATGATGCGCATCTGTGGCCTCCCAGGACGGCGCCGGTCCAGCACGATGCTCCGCCATGAACTGCTGGGTTAACTGCCGTAGTGGTACCATCTGGCGCCACGGCACGTCAAGTGTAGTTACCGGGAACGCTAATCTTCCGGTTGGCAGTTGAGGCACCATCGTGGCCAGTGCGTAAGGCGAAAGGAAAACGCTATTCGGGAGAATGGCGTTCTATGGCCACATTCAATAATGGCACGATTTCATTCCTCTTTTGACACGAGTCCCTGCATCAAGGACGCATGCCATTTCGGAAGCGGCGGGCCTTTACCTTTCCCGATGCAGTAAACGGTTTAGCTTGAGGCGAATCGTCTCTGCACAACGCTGAACATCTTCACTCCGCTTTGGCACCGATTGTGCACACATTCCATTCCTCGTGAGCCGTTTTGCAGTTCCAAATTCAAGTGTAAGTGCTCGCACAAGCGCCAGAGTGTGACTGTGCTATTCGGCGGCGATGAAAATGAAGAGGAGAATTTCATGAGCAAGCAGACGCATCGCACGTTCTGGATTCTGGCGCTTTTCGCTAGCGGCGTGATCGCCGGATGCTCGGGACAAACATCGCTGCCGCCGAATCCGACCGTCGTTTCTACGGTGCCCGCGCGCGGCGCGACGAACGTGCCGCTCGCGCAAGTGGTCAGCGTGAACTTCGACAAAGCGATGAACCACGCGACGATCACGACCAGCACGTTTACGCTGACGGCTCCGGGCGCAATCGCGGTCCCTGGCACAGTCGCGAGCGCTGGAACCACGTCAACGTTCACGCCCACGCTGCCGCTGGCGCTCGGTACGGTCTACACTGCGACGATCACCACGGGAGTGCAAGACACCTTGGGCAACGCGTTGCTCGCGAACTATGTCTGGAGCTTCACCAGCGGAACCGTGCCGACAATCGCATCCACCAATCCCGTGAGCGGCGCGGGCGTCGTACCGCTGAACCAAAAAATAGCGGTGAGGTTCAATCAGGCCATGAATCCCGCGACGATCACGGCCGCCGGAGCATTCACTCTCCAGATTACGGCCGGCTCGGTTCCGGTTACGGGAACCGTCACCTACGTCGTAGCCGCGAATACTGCGTTATTTACGCCCACGGTGAACCTCGCGCCGAGTACGCAATACACTGCAGGGATCGCTCCCACCGTGCAGAGCGCGAGCGGCAATTTGATCGCAGGCAGTTACCTATGGAATTTCACAACTGGCGTCAACGTGAATAGCACGCCGCCCGCAGTGGTTTCTACGGTTCCGACATCGGCCGCAACGTCGGTCCCAACGAACACAATCCTCACCGCTACATTCAGCAAGGCCATGGACCCGACCGCGCTGACAGCGACTGGAACATTCACGCTAGCCGTCGCGGGAGTGGGCGGCGCCGCCGTGCCGGCCACGGTTAATTACGCCGGTAATACAGTCACACTCACGCCCTCAAGCGCGCTCGGCGCAACCAAGCAATACACCGCGACGATAACCACGGCGGCGGAGGATCTCACCGGCAATGCGTTGGCCGCAGATTACATCTGGAGCTTTACTACCGGCGCCGGGCCGAGCACCACTGCGCCAACCATCACTTTCACTAATCCGGCGTCCGCGAGCAGCACCGCGCCTCTAAATGGCGCCGTCAACGCCACTTTCAGCGGAGATATGGATCCGGCGTCGGTGATCGCACCGGGAACTTTTACTCTCGCGGTGGCTGGAGTTGGTGGCGCGGCCGTTCCGGGCAACGTAACCTACGACGTGAACAGCGACATCGCCACGTTCACGCCGAACGCAAATTTAACCGCTCTGACGAGCTACACCGCCATCATCTCCAGCACCGCAACGGACCTATCCGGCAATCCGCTAGGCGCTGGAACGATTCCGAATCCATGGACGTTCATGACCGGCTCGACAATCCAACAGTTGCCGCCGAATCTGGGCACGGCCGCGACTTTCGGCGCCTTCGGCGGCGGTGCAGGCATCACCAACCAGGGCCTCAACACGGTCATCAACGGGGACATCGGAACCACGGGCGCTTCCACGCTGGTCACTGGATTCCACGATGCCGGTGTGGGCTGCACGTACACGGAGACAGGCAGCAATGCGGGAATGGTGAACGGAAATATTGACACCGCTCCGCCACCTCCGACCGGCGCGTGCCTGGAGGAAGGAACCACGCCGACCTTCGACATCGCCACGCAGGCCGCGTCTGATGCCAACGCGGCATTCCTTGATCTCAATCCTGCGGCACGCCCCGGCGGAACTGACCCGGGCGCGGGCCAGCTGGGCGGGCTCACGCTGACTCCGGCCGTGTATAAGGCCGCAGGCGGCTCGTTCCTTATCACCGGTTCAGATCTCACGCTAGACGCGCAGGGCGATACCAACGCCGTATGGGTTTTTCAGACGGCCAGCACGCTCACGGTCGGCGGACCAGGCGCACCACGCAATGTGATTCTGATCAATGGCGCGCAGGCCAAAAACGTGTTCTGGCAAGTGGGCAGCGCTGCGACGATTAACGCGGCGGGCGGAGGCACCATGGTCGGCACCATCATCGCGTCGCTGGGCGTCACATTCTCTACTCCTGGCAACGCCGCAGTCTGCACGCTGAACGGCCGAGCGCTCGCACTCAACGCGTCGGTGACGATGGTGAATACCGTCATCAACGTGCCGGCGCCGTAAATCGCGGTGTTTCGCGACGAATGCGCCCACGCGAAAGAAGCCCGTGCAACCGCAAGCCATGTTCCACGGTGCGGCGTGCGGAGCGTCCTGGCGGGCGCCCGCATGCTGCTTTCGTTTAGATCAATTGGCGATCATTTGAGACGCTACTTGGAATGCGAGGTGGTGGCGAGTGGGGCATCCGATAGATACCGTTCCAGCGCGGTGACCGGGAACTCGACTACAAACGTCGCGCCGCCTTCGGGACGATTGAAGCACTCGATGCGGCCGCCATGTTCCTGCACGATTCCGTAGCAGATGCTCAGGCCCAGGCCGGTGCCTTTGCCTACGGGCTTGGTGGTGAAGAACGGATCGAACACTTGCTGCGGCGATTTGATGCCCGGGCCCGAGTCCGAAAATTCGATTAGAAGTTTTTCCTGATCGTGCGAGGTGCGAATCACCAGTTTCCCGCCGCCGACTTCTTCCAACGCGTCAACCGCATTGCTGATGAGGTTGAAGAAAACTTGCAAGATCTGGTTGGAGTCGCCGAAAATGCGCGGCAGCTCGGGATCGACCTCATTCTGGACCTGGATGTGCTTGCCGCGCAGATCGAGATTGCTCAAGTGCAGCGCGGAAGCGATCACCTGGTTCAAATCGAGCGCCAGTTTTTCGCTGGGCACGCGGCGCGCGAAACTCAGCAGGCTGGTCACCAGCGTCTTGATGCGGCGCGAGAGCGTGCGGATTTTTTCGGCAACCACGCGCTGCCGTTCGCCGAGCGAGGGATCGTCCACCAGCAAATCGGAATAGCCCAGAATTCCGGTGAGCGGATTATTGATTTCGTGCGCCGCGCCCGCCGCCAGTTGTCCCAGCGAGACGAGTTTTTCGGTCTGCACCATCTGCGCTTGAAAATGCTTCAGGTTCTCGAACGATTCGTGAGATTGCTCGAGCAGACGGAGGCGGTCGTGGTCCACCAGGCGCTGGCGCATGGCGATCAGCAGCGCCGCCACCAGCAGCGTCACTTGGGTGACGCCAATGCGGAACATGCGCACATCCGGAGGATTGCGGGTGCTCCACAGGCTCCAGAGCGCCATGAGCGGGATGGAAAACACCGCAGTCATAGCCAGGCGCGCGGCCCAAATTTTGGACTGGTCACCGCGCGACGCGGAGGCCTCTCGCGGCGGTTTCAGGCGATAGGCCATGATTCCGGCGGTGCCGAACCACACGAAGGAAGCGACGAGCGGAAGATCGAAAGGGCTGCCGGTGTAATAGTCCATGCGATCAATGGCGCGGTTGGTGATGTAGGAACCCGCGGCGTAAAGCAGGGAAGCGCTGAAGAGATGCGCGTAGATTTCCTTCCATGCGCCTCGGGCCTTGGTGATGAGTACCGCAAAGCCCACCACGAGCGACAGGTTTTCGATCGCCGCCAGATGGTCGTAGCTCCAGCCATACGCCAGCACGTTGGGCGCGATGTATTGCCACGGGATCACGACGAAAAGGTAGAGATAAACCCACCAGACCAGCAGCAGCGAAAAATCCAGATAGCCGATGTGCACGTTCAGGTCGTCGCGCTTGTCGTGCGGCTTCAGCGCGAGCGCGCCGATCATCGGCACGGGGTGCAGAAACAGGATCACGTCACCGATGAAGGGATTGGGAGCGCTTTGACGCAGGTCCACTTCGAAATAGGTCCAAATGGTCTGGCCCACCAGCCACGCGAAGCAGCCGAGGGTGAGCAGCACCCAGAATACGCGCGTCCGTTTTTCAGCGGTGCGCCAATTGAGGATCAGGCCGCCGCAGGCGAACATGGCGGCGAGGCATTGAACGACATCGCCGAACGCGGTCAAGCCCGGTCCGTTGTGAACCGTAAGCGCGGCGACGGTATAGGTGCCTACCAGCAGCACCCAGCTAAGGGTCAGCGCCCAGCAGGCCCACGACATTTGTCGCAGACCTCTCTCCAGCGTTTTGTACAGCGGTATCGTGGCGCTCATGGGCCTTGGCGGACTGGTGCTGCCTAGGTTAAGGATACGGTCTGGTGGGGGGCGGGTCGAACCCGTTTCGGTACAGCGTGCCGTTGCGTGCAATAGTTACCAGTTGCGGGCGGGGAAACCGTGGGAGGGTGTGGCACGACGCGGATTGACGGGGCGCCAAGGCGACGCCCAAAAAAGCTGCGGCCGCCTGAAAAGGAGGCAGCTGCTACCCTTTTATCCGGCACTGGGGGCTTGGCGGATAGATCTCGCGGTGGCGCGATTCAGAAATTCTGCGGTAAGCGGTAACCGCGGCTTGTTATTTACTGCGGTTGGCTGAGCTGACCGGCTTGGCGATCGGCCAGAATTTTGCGTGCGTTCTGGTAGAGCGCCTTTGCCTGCGGAATCAGGTCAATCGCTTTTTCCAGCTGCACGTCGTCCTGCAATTCCACCTTATAGCCGTCGTTCAATCCAAAGTAGGCAGTGAAGACTTCGCGCTTGATTTGCCACTTCAGCCAGACGATGTTGGCCTGAATGTCGGCGTCGCTAAACTTGATTTTCTGCTTGTCGAGATACTTTCGCAGCTCCGCAATGACGGCGTCGTTTACTACGAAATCCTTAGTGACATCCGGCTTCTCGCCCAGATAGTAGCGCGTGAAGTCGCCGACGCCCTGCTGCTGCGAATAGAACACGCCACGGCGGTAGAGCATCTGCTGGAAGTCGTCCGGCTTGGGAGCGGCAACAATATCGTCCGGAGTAATGCCGCCGCCGCCGAATACCTGCCGCCCGCTGTCGGTGAGCTTCACTTCGGGCTTGGTGGGCGGCTGCGGATTGTAGTGATAATCGTAGAGCGAGACGTTCTTGTAATCGCGCTGAATCAGCCGGCCGCTCGGGGTGTAATAGCGCGCGGTGGTGAGCAGCAGTGCGGTGTCTTCGCTCAGCGGGAATTGCGTCTGCACCAGGCCCTTGCCGAAGCTCACTTCGCCGACGATCAGGCCGCGGTCGTGGTCCTGAATCGCACCAGAAACAATTTCCGATGCCGAAGCGCTCTGGCCGTTGATCAGCACGATCACCGGAACTTCGATGCCTTGATTGCCGCGCACGGCGTAATAGCGGTGTTCCTGCGACGCGCGACCGCGATGCGACACGACGATTTCGTTCTTGTCGAGGAACATGTCCGCCATGCCAACCGCTTGATTCAGCAAGCCGCCGCCATTGTTGCGCAGGTCAATAATCAGGCCGTCGAGCTTGGACACATCCAGCTGCCGCAAAGCTTCGGCCAGATCGCTGTCAGTAGTTTCGTTGAAAGTGGAAACGCGAACGTATCCGATTCCGGGTTTCACCATCGTGAAATATTCCACGCCGGGGCGGGGAATTTCGTCGCGCGTCACGGTTACTTCGATGGGTTTTTCCCAGCCTTCGCGGCCCAGGGATATGTGCACCACGGTGCCCTTGGCACCCTTCAACATATCAGCAACTTCGGTAGTGGTCAGGCCGTCGCAGGATTTGCCGTCTACTTTCTGGATAATGTCGCCCGGACGAATCCCGGCTTTATATGCTGGGGAGCCGACAAACGGCGCCAAGACTACAGTCTGGTTCTCGCGCTGCTGCACGGTCATGCCCACGCCATAATATTTGCCTTGCTGTTCTTCCTTGAAGAGGGCGTATTGCTTGGGGTCGAAAAAATTCGAGTGGGGATCGAGCACGCGCAGCATTCCGGGGATCGCGCCGTCGTAGATCACCTTGTCAGTGTCCACCGGTTCGGCGTAATTGCGCTCCACGACGGAGAGGACGTGCGTGAACGTCTTCACCGAGTCCTGCATGTCGTTCTGTCCGGCGGCGGTGGCGCGCACGGATGGCCCATATAAGCCGCCAAGTACCGCCGAAACCGCTAGTACCACTGTAAGGACAACGACACCACGCCTTGATGACCCCGTCGATTCCATTCGTCCTCGCTTAAGCCCCAGCAACTAAGTATAGCATACAAGTTTTGGGCAGTTTGACAGGCCTGTGGGCCTCTTCTATGATTCAAAAACGGCGCGGGAGATGCAGGCGAAATACTGCTTTCGGCCGTTTGGCGCGCCAAGAAACTACATGTTCAGCGTCCCACACCTGATTATCATTTTCGCTGTTGCTCTGATGGTATTCGGACCAGAGAAACTGCCGGAGCTCGCGCGCACGCTGGGTAAAGTCATGGGCGAATTTCGCCGGGCGACGGGCGATTTGCGTTCCACGTTCGAGGGCCACATGCGCGATCTGGAGCGCGAAGCCGAATTGCGCCGCGTGCGCGAGGCGCAGCCGCCAAGCCAGAGTATTGGAGGCGGTTCAGCCGCTCCGGCGTTGCCTGTCTCGACGCCCGAAGCGTCGGCTTCGGAGGGGGTGTCGTCAGGCGGGGTATCGGAAGATCCGCTGCCGCCAGCGCCTGGAACAGTTCCCACCGAGCCTCCGAACTCCTTTGCGGCGCGCGAATTGCCGGAACCGAAACAACTGCAATTTGAAACTCGCGAATTACCACTGGGTGCGCAGGCTGATCAGGCTCCTGCAGCCGCGGAAAGTCCCACGGCAGCAGCCGAGCCAGATCCCGATCCCGAGAAAGTGAGCGATGGCCGCACCCGCCCAGCCTGATCCCACCATCGCACCGCCCGCCGAAGAAGACGCCGGCGGGCGCATGTCGTTTTTTGAGCACCTGCTCGATCTGCGCAAGCGCCTGATTTATTCCGCCGCGGCGATTGCGGTGGGCGCGGGGCTCGGCCTGCTGGTCTCCAAACATTTCATCGTGATTCTGGTGCAGCCGATGCAGCAGGCGCTGCGCTCCGCGCATTTTGACGACAAGCTGTACTTCACTTCACCCGCCGGATACTTAACCCTGGTGATCAATATCGGTTTGTACCTGGGCGTGGTGCTGGCGATGCCGTTTGTGCTCTACCAGGTGTGGCTGTTCGTCGCGCCGGGGCTTTACAAGCACGAGCGGCGCGCGGTTTCCGGATTCATCGTGTCGTCGATGCTTCTGTTTCTTTGCGGCATTGCGTTCGGCTATTACATCATGCTCCCGCGCACTCTGGGATTTCTGATGGGCTTCGCCGCGGACTCCCCTGTAAAGCCTCTGATCAATTACAACGAATATTTCGAGCTGATCCTGATTATTCTGGTGGGGCTGGGCGTGATTTTCGAGCTCCCAGTGCTGATTTTCATTCTGTCGCTGTTCGGCATCGTGACGCCGAAATTTCTGCTGAAGAATTTTCGCTACGCGATGCTGATTATCACCATCGTGGCCGCGATTGTGACGCCCACGCCGGACGCGACAACGATGCTAGTGTTCATGGCGCCGATGGTCGTGCTGTATTTTGTGGGCGTGCTGGTTTCTTACGTTGTGCTGCGGAAAAAAGAGTCGCAGACTATCGCCAGTGGGGAGGCGCAATAGCGTGGCCAAATTGGCAGGCAGAATGTTCGGCAAATTCTGGTTGGCGTCGGCAGTCGTAGTGCTGTCCGGCGTGGTGGCATGCGGCGCGTCGAACGCTCCGTCATCCGGATCGGCTGCTTCACCGAATTCCAGTGCGCCCGGTGCTGGCACGGCCGCGCCTGCCCAAGCTGCTGCTCCGCATTTGGCGGAAGTGGCGCCACCCGCCGACCAGACCGGTGGGTTTGATGGCGCAAAGGCCTACGAACACGTCTCGAAGCTCGTCAGCTTCGGGCCGCGCCCACCTGCTTCCGAAGGGCTGCACCGCTCGCAGGAATACATCATCGCGCAACTGACAGCCTCCGGCTGCCAAGTAGATCAGGATGAATTCAACGCGTCCACACCGAAGGGCAACATCGCGATGAAGAACATCATCGCTAAAGCCCCGGGTACAGGGCAGGGAATTATTCTGCTGTTGACGCACTACGACACGCTGAGCAGCGTAGAGAATTTTGTAGGCGCGGAAGACAGCGCTTCATCCACCGGCATGATGCTCGAAATGGCGCGCCTGCTTTGCGCCAAGAAGGGCCCCAACGCCGTCTGGATGGCGTTTCTCGATGGCGAGGAAGCGTTCGTCAATTGGGACCAGGATGATGACCACACTTACGGCAGCCGCGAACTGGCCGCGCGCATGGCGGTCTCCGGCGACTTAAAGCGCATAAAAGCTTTGCTGCTGGCGGACATGATCGGCCAGTACAACCTGAAGATTCTGCGTCAATCGGATTCGCCGAAGTGGCTGACTGATCTGGTGTGGAAGAAGGCCGCGCAGCTGGGCTATAAGGATATTTTCGTCTCGGATGAAACCACGACCAGCGACGACCACGACCCGTTTCTCGCGCGCGGCGTTCCGGCGCTGGACATCATTGATTTGAATGATTACATCGCCGCCGGTTACTGGCATACGCCGCAGGACACCCTCGATAAAGTCAGTCCACGCAGCGTGGCGATTGTAGGCTACGTGATTCTGGAATCGGTGGACGAGCTGCAGAAGAAATTCCACTAGACTTGCACGAGCGGATCCCGATACGTCACTCGATGGGAACGCCCGTCTCCTGATTGGCGGGTTTCGTCGGTTACCTGTGCTACATTTCTTTGACTCAATCATGCCCATCATTCGCATCCCTTCGTCCAGTGGCGCCTACCAAGTGCAATGCGCCCCGGGAATTTTCTCGCGCGTCGGCGCATTGATGTCGCGCTTGGGCGAAACCACCGGCATCTATGTGCTCTCCTCGCCGCGCGTGTGGGAGCATTGGGGCCGCCCATTGCTGCGCGCTCTCGGCAAAGACAAACGCCAGCCGGTGCGCGCCATGCTGTTCGACGACAGCGAATCAGCGAAAGACCTCGCCACCATCGAGCAAATCGCGCGCCAGCTAGTATTGGCCGGCGCTGATCGCCACGCAACGATCGTCGCGGTGGGTGGTGGGGTGGTGGGCGACGTGGCGGGCTTCGCCGCAGCAAGTTACCTACGCGGTGTCCGGCTCGTGCATTTGCCCACGACACTCGTCGCGCAAGTGGATAGCTCCATCGGCGGCAAGACCGGCGTGAATCTGCCGGAAGGGAAAAATCTGGTGGGCGCGTTTTATCCGCCGCAACTGGTCATCGCCGATCCGAAAGTACTGCTGACGCTGCCGCATCGCGAATACCGCTCCGGCCTCTACGAAGTGGTGAAGTACGGCATTATCGCCGATCCGGAATTGTTCGCGTACCTGGAGCGCCACATGCTCGTGCTGCTGCGGCGCGATGCTCAAGCGCTTGCCTGGGTCATCACGCGCTGCATTCGCATCAAAGCGCACGTCGTGACGCGCGACGAACGCGAAGGCGGCCTGCGCCACATTCTGAATTTCGGCCACACTCTAGGACATGCGCTGGAAGCCGCCACGCGCTATCGGCGCTTCCTGCATGGCGAAGCGATTGCCTGGGGCATGCTGGCGGCCACGCTGTTCGGCCTCGCCACCGACCGCCTGCGCGAATCCGAAGCGACCCGCATGTTGCGCTTGGTCGCCAGCGTGGGCCCACTGCCTTCGCTCACCGGAATTCGCGCAGCGCAATTGCGTCCTATCCTCGCTGGTGATAAGAAAGCCCGTAGCGGACGCGTGCTCTGGGTGCTACCCCGCCGCATCGGAAAAGTGGAGTGGGGCGTTGACCTCCCCTGGAATCTAGTGTCGCGCACCTTCGCGGAACTCCCCACCCGCTCCGCGACGGCCAAAACCTGATGCAAGCGCAGGTGGAATGACTGTTCAAACTGGAAAAGCAACGAAATTGCCCGGCACGCGGCCTGCCGGCGCGCGCACCGAACGCGAAGCATCCGCGCGCGTGCGGGAAATGTTCAGCCGCATTGCGCCGCGCTACGATTTTCTGAATCACGCGCTTTCTTTCTCACTGGATAAAGTGTGGCGCCGCCGCACCGCGCGAAAATTTCGCCGCATTCTGCGCCGCACCGACGCGCGCGTGCTGGATCTTTGCTGCGGCACCGGAGATCTGACTTTTGCGCTGGAGCGAGTGCGCGTGCAAGAGATTCGCGACCGTGGCGCGCACCGCTTTCCGCTGATTGGCAGCGATTTCGCGCAGCCCATGCTTGATCGCGCGCGCCGAAAAGGAGCCGCGCACGCGCATTCGACCGTGTTCACTACCGCCGACGCGATGAGCTTGCCGTTTGCAGACGCTTCGTTCGACCTGATTACCAGCGCTTTCGGCTTTCGCAATCTGGTGAATTACGAAGGCGGCCTGCGTGAAATCGCGCGCGTGCTGAAGCCCGGCGGGGAAGTGGGCATCCTGGAATTTTCAGAGCCGGGCGCGGGGCCCATGGCAGGACTATTCCGTTTCTATTTCCGCAACGTGTTGCCGCACGTCGGCAAGGCGATTTCCGGGAATAAGGAAGCATACGCGTACCTCCCGGGCTCTGTCGCAAGTTTTCCCGCGCCGACAGAAATCACGGCGTTGCTGCGCAGAGTCGGATTCACCGCCGTCCGCACTTTTTCCTGGAATTTCCGCAGCGTGGTGCTGCACACCGCGAAGTTGCCGCAAGACTGATGCGTCCCGAGCGGCGCAGCGCGTAAACGTTGGCTAGAACAAACGATCGCCGGAAAACCATTGCGCCGGCATCACGCGGCGAGCGAATTCGACGAATTCGTCAATTTTCCAGGCCGAGGACGCGGATTTTATTCAGCAAAGTTTTGTAGCTGACGCCGAGCTTTTCGGCCGCGCGGGTTTTGTTCCATTTGGCGTCGCGCAGGGCGTCTTGAATCTTGAAGCGCTCCACGTGCTGCACGGCGCGTTGCGACACTTCTTCGAGCGGGCCTTCCCACAAAAATTGTTCGGCCAGCATGCCGCCGGGCAGTTCCTCGACGGTCGGCTTAGACTCCGGCAATTGCAGCGCGCTTTCGTTAATTTCGGGGCCGTTCGCCAGAATTGCGGCGCGCTCGATGGCGTTCTGCAGTTCGCGGACGTTGCCAGGCCAGGAATAGGTGAGCAGTCGCGCGCGGGTCTGTTTGCCAAGTTGTAAATCGGGCTTACGGAATTCGCGGCGGAATTTCTCGAGGAAGTATTCGGCCAGCAGCAGCACATCATCACCGCGATCGCGCAGCGGCGGAATCGTAATGGGCACAGCGGAAATGCGGAAGAAAAGGTCTTCGCGGAAAGTTTTGTCCGCCACGGCCGCGCGCAAATCCTTATTGGTCGCAGTCAAGATGCGCACGTTCACTTCGATTTCCTGCGTGCCGCCGACGCGCTCGAAGCGTTTTTCCTCCAGCACGCGCAGCAGCTTGCTCTGAATGGCCATGGGCAGCTCGCCAATTTCATCCAGGAATAGAGTGCCTCGATGCGCCAGCTCCAGCTTCCCGATTTTGCGCGCGCCGGCCCCTGTATAAGCCCCGCGCTCGTGCCCGAACAGCTCGTTCTCGACAAGCCCTTCGGGAATCGCCGCGCAGTTCAGCGCTACAAAGGGATGATCCGCGCGCGGGCTCAAATGATGAATCGCGCGCGCAAAAACTTCTTTGCCGGTGCCGCTTTCGCCCAGCAACAGCACCGTGGAATCCGTCGCCGCCACGCGCTGGGTCATCGAGCTGGCATCTTTCATTGCCGGATGCTCGCCCACGATGCGCGGAAAACCGTAGCGCACCGCGTATTCCTCGCGCAGCAATAAATTCTCGCGCAATAATTCCTGCTGCTGCGCCGCACGCTGCAAAAGTAATTTCAGATGGTCCAGATCCACCGGCTTCTGGATGAAATCGAACGCGCCTTCTTTCATGGCAGTGACAGCCTCTTCCACCGAGCCATACGCCGTCATCAAAATCACAGGCAAAGTAGCTTCCACTTTCCGCGATTCGCGCAGAACGTCCAGACCAGAACTGCCGGGAAGTTTTAAATCGGAGAGAACCAGCAGATAACGCCGCCCGCGCACTTTTTCGATAGCCGAATTTCCATCCGGAGCTTCTTCGACGGTGTAGCCCGCGCGTTCCAGCGCCTTGCGGAGCATCGCCCGCAATTCGGCTTTATCTTCGACAAGGAGGATCGGTTCCATGAAGCGAAATTTCTAGCGCGCCCAGCCGGGATCGCCACCAGCCCGCTGCAGCTCATCTTCGGCATCGGCGAGGGCCTGCTGGTCTGCCTCGATAGCTTTTTTCTTGGCTTCGATTTTGTCGGTCTTTTCGTTGATGTCGCTGCGCGAATAGCCTTGCTGCATGGCCTTCACGGGATCGGTGTAACTCTGCACGTCCAACACGCCCAATTCGCGCTGCATGATGTCCAGCTCAGCCTGATCCTGCTCCAATTTCTTATTCAGCCTCTTGAAGCGATCCCGCCAGGACTTCTCGTCCGACGCGGCGGAAGTTCCTGCTCCGGGCGTCGGCGCTGCGGCTGCCGCTGCATCCGTACCATCCGTCGCACTCGAAGCGGAATTTTGACCAACGGCGGAGACACCGCCACTGGTGGGAATATTGTCATTGTTGAAAACTCGCGCCGGCTTCGCGCCGGCTTGATCTTTTTTTTGCTCGCGCGCCTTACGTGCCGCTGCGACCAGCGCATCTTCCTGCGGCGCGGGACTCACCACTGTGGATTGAGAAGCGGAAGACGGAGCCGCCGCGGTTTGTGCGTTAGCCGGCGGCGCTGCCTGCTGAGACTGCTGGGATTGTTGCGCCTGGTTCTGGCTAGGCTGCCCGTGGTCGTTCTGGCGCGCAAACGCGTCCCCCGATAACAGCAGAAATGCCGCCACAGCGGCGGACAATAGGTCTTTACGCATGGGTTAATGCCTCCTCGGAGGTGCGTGGAACGCCTGCTCTGAGTTTAGATGCGGGCAGCGCGGGTGGCAACCGTGGATGGTGTAGGGTCCTGCCGCAAAGGTAACCACAGTAGGAACTCAGCCCCGCCGCCTTGACGGTTGCGTCCTTCGATGCTGCCACCGTGCTGCAGGGCCACCTTCTGGACCACCGCGAGGCCCAGGCCAGTACCTTCGGATTTGGTGGTGTAGAAAGGCAGGAAGATTTTGGGCAGGTCCGTCTCGGGAATTCCCGGGCCGTCGTCTGCCACGCATATGCGCTGCCACTTGCGGCCGCCCAATTCCTCGATGGTGCCGGAAATCGTGACGCGGGGAGTCTTGCTGGCGGTGAGAGCAGATTCCGCGCCGTTGCGGGCCAGATTCAGGAGCGCTTGGCGCAGCAAAGCTTCGTCACCCGGCAAATCCTGGAAGGTGCCTTCGAAGTCCACAGCGCACTGCGGAATGGTTTCGTGCAGCTCTTCCGCTACTTTTTCGACGACGGTCTGCATCGGTACCGTTTCGTAACAAATTTCCAGCGGTTTCGCGAAGCGCAGAAATTCGGTGACCACGTGCGTAAGCGCGCGGGTCTGCTCCAGAATGCGTTCGGAGGATTCGCGAACGTCGCCCGGAGTCGTTTCGCTGCGAATCATCTGCGCGTAGCCGGAAATTGTGGCCAGCGAATTCTTGAATTCATGCGCGATGCCAGCGGACATCTCGCCCAGCGCAGCAAGATTTTCCTTCCAGCGGATCTGCTTTTGAAGCGCGGTCAATTCCGTCAGGTCACTCATCAGGCAGAGAGCGCCGCTGATTTTCATGTCCTGCGCTTGCAGCTCCTTGCCATGCGAGAAGCCGTCGCCGACGCCGGATTTGGCCGAGGAAGCGCGCGCGGAGCGATAAATCGGTGAGATGGTGACGCCCAGGTTGCGCACAGCTCCTTCGGACGTGAGGTGCTCGATTTCGCCGCGCTGAAAAGTTTTGCCGTCGCGGATGCACGCCGTCAGCATCTGCGTCAGCTCCGACTCCGCGCCCAGGATTTCCTTGTACGAACGGTAGCGCAGCGTGCGAATGCCCAGCGCTTCTTCCGCCGCGGGATTCGTCGTGCTGATCGCGCCGGTAGCGTTCACCAGCAGCAGACCCGTGGGCATGTTGCGCGTCACTTCTTCCGTGAGCCGCTCGGATTCCTGCGCGCGTTCCTGCGCCAGCAGATGCAGCCGCGCCAGTTCTTTTTCCTGCGAACGCAGCTTTTCGATCACGCCCTGCATCGAAGCGGCCATGAACGCCGAGGGATTCTCGACGTCGGTCTTCGGCGTGCTCCAATCTTCCTGATTGGCGCGCGCCTGATCGCGCATAAATCTGCGTAGCAAAAACGCCACCACCACCAGCGCCGCGAACAGCACCACCACCAGCGCGACGGCGAAGCCCATGTTGAAGGGCAGTGCCGAGGCCGCATGGGGATGAACGGGAACGGTCATTGAAGTTTCTCTGTGCTCGAATTTGGCAATTTCAATAATTTCGTCAATCGCGTCAGCGCACCATCAGCAGAGACTGATACCAGTTCACCAGCGGCGTGCCGAAGAAGACCACCAGCAGCGCACCCGCTCCCAGAAAAGTGCCAAAAGGCAATTCGTAATCCGCGTCCTTGCGGCGCGCTAGAATAATCGCGACGCCCAGCACGCTGCCGAGCAACGACCCCGCCAGGATCGTCAGCAGTGTGCGTTTCGCGCCCAAAAATGCTCCAGCCATCAGCATCATCTTCACGTCGCCCAGGCCCATGCCTTCGCGCCCGCGCAATTTGAAATACGCTTCGGACACCAGCCACAGCAAACCGCTGCCAACCGCCGCACCCAGCAGCGCGTCCACGAGCGAAATCACCGGTGCCGGGGGAGGGTAATCGAACAAATGATTTGCGAGCCACAACGCCGTGCCGTCCGTCGGCTTGGTGAACAGGCTGAAAATCAGGCCGATCGCGAAGCCCGTGAAGTTCACCACGTCGGGCAAAATTCGTTCGCGCAAATCCGTGAACACCAGCACCACCATGATGGCCGAAAACGCCGCCCACTTCGCCGCATCCACGCTCAGTCCAAAAGCGTAAAAGCAGCCAAGAAAAAGTAAGCCGGTCAGCAGTTCGACCAGCGGATACATCGGCGAAATCTTCGTCTTGCAGCCGCGGCATTTTCCGCCCAGCAGCAGCCAACTGAGCACCGGGATGTTGTCATACGCGCGAATGGGCTCGCCGCATTTTGGGCATGCCGACGCCGGCAGCACGATGGACTTGCCCGCCGGGATGCGCAAAATGCAGACGTTCAAGAAACTGCCGATGATCAGCCCAAACAGAAAGACGAAAATCCCGATGAAGGTAGATATCGCCACAATTCGATTGTGCCCCAACGCTGCGCAGCCCTCAAGCAGGCGCTTCGGCATCGTGCCCGACTGCTAACGCGGCCAAAGGCACGGCGGGATCGCATTGCCCCAGGCGCATCGGGACTCCAGCGGCACACGCGGAACGCGCTGCAAGTTTTGTATGAATGAAACCGTGGCAGCGAAGGATCGGGAATGAGCGCAGCTTTGGAGCGATCATCAGCAACGAGTCAAAACGGTGAAACAACGATCCGCCAGTCGGCCCATTCCTGTTTGTCGCAAGAATGGGCAACCAGCAGTCTCGCCCGAAGCTGACGCGATGAAAAACCTACAGGATGTTGATCGAAAGACGCAGGCCTGGATGAACGCGGTTGTACATGTAGTATCCGCCGCCGTCGTATACGACGTACACGTCATCGTCATATCCCCAACCCACTGGCCACGGCTGGACAAATCCGAAGTTGTAGCCGCCGTATGCGAAACGATGACGGTCATAGTCTCCGCGGTTCACATGGAAGCTGTGACTGCTGCCGAAGCTGGCACTGTAATGCGCCTCCGTAATCCGGCCGTGCGGGCCGTTGTTACCTCCGCCGTGGTTCGCAGCCGCCGAGTGTGATTCTGTCGTATGGGTAGTGGTCGTTGTGGTGTGGGTTTGCGTTGTGTGCGCCGCCGTTTGTGGATGCTGTTGCGCTGCGGGTTTAGCTTCTTGCTGATGAGGCGCTGCCGCCGGTTTGGATTCCTGCGCGTGCGACGGCTGCGTATGTTCCTGGGCTGGTTTAGCTTCCTGCGCGTGTCCCCCCTCCGAATGCTCTGCCGGTTTTTCTTGCCTTCCGTAAACGGAGGCAGTCGAGCCCAAAAGGAAAAGTAGTGCGGTCAATGAGATCGCGTATTTCATGAATTTCACCTCGAATGGAGATACACGCAAGCCTCTCGCCTCCTGGCGCGTGAATCTGTGCTAAACAGCACAGGTTCCAGATCCGTCCAACGCGTCCGAGGGCGCGACGATTCCTGGAGCCGCTAAACCGCTGCCCCATTTGCGGGCGCACCTCCCACTCCTTTCGGGTTCATCCCCCATTCATCCCGCCAGAAGACGAAAAACTGACATGCGCGGGACAATCATTTGATATCTCCGTGACAAGCCTCGCCCTCTCCGCGCTTAGCGTGTTGTTTCGGCCCACGGCTTTCAATTCCACACGAGAGGGACACTATGGAAAAAACGAAGAGCTTGATGAATCGCACGGTAAATCGCCGGTCGCTGTTGCAGAAGGGCGTGTTGGCAGGAGCAGCTGCGGTGGGCGCGGGCCTGTTGGGGGCTGGCAAGGCCGCATTCGGCCAGAGCAGCTCCGGCAGTCTCAACAAGGGTGACGCAGCCATTCTGCGGTTCCTGGCCGCTGCCGAATTCCTAGAATCGGATCTTTGGATTCAGTATGCGGAACTGGGCGGCATCGGCGATAACCCGCCGATCGAAGTCGACCCAAACCAGATGTTGAACAATTACCAGATCGCCCTGTCGAATCTTGACGGCGATGGCCCGCAATACATCACGAGCAACACCATTGACGAAATCAGCCACGCCACTTTCCTGAACGCCTACCTGGAATCCAAAGGCGCGGACCCGGTCAATCTAGACGAGTTCCGCACGCTGCAGGGCAGCACGGCGACGGGCGCGCAGAATCTCGGTCGCCTGACCAACCTGATGCACCTCAATGTGGACACCAGCTGGTTCGTGCGCTACCGCAGTGCTACCAATCCTGATTTCGGCGCTACGTTCCCGCAAGCGATCAAACTGAATAACGTCACCGCCATTCCCCGCAACAACAAAGATTTCGAGGGCGCGGCGAATCCCAATTTTCCCGGAAACGATCATATCCAGGCGATCGCCAACGTCGCCGCGTTTCACTTCGCGATGATCGAGCAAGGTGGTTCGAGCCTCTACAGCACGCTTGGCCAGAAAGTCAGCAGCCCGGAAGTTTTGAAGATTGTTTTCGGCATTGGCGGAGACGAAGTCGCTCATTTTCTGGAATGGGTGGATTTCGCGGGTAATGGAGTGCAACAGCCAGTGGCGCCGTTTAAGGACTCGATATCCGGTCTGTCGTTTCCCGATTTCTTCAACAACCCGCCGCTGCAACCGCCCAGCCGGGTTCAACCCAGCCTGATCTTTCCCGTTCCCTGCGAATTCATCAGCGCGAACCTGCCGCACTGCGCCGTGATTCGCCCGAGTAACGACAAATTTGCCGGCGCGCAAGCCGCTGTTGCAGCGCTCACGGCGAACGGGCTGTTCATCGGGCAACAACCGAAGTTCTTCCAAGCCGTGCAGCAACTGGCGGAAGCGGCAGACGCTGCCACACGCGAGTGCTGATCGGCTGAAGACAAGAGCATTGCGAGACTGGTCCCGCGTATTCTGTCCGAGCAGAAGCGCGCGGGACCATTTCTCGTTTTGACGACGGACGTCCCAGGTCTGAGTTATTCTGCAGACGGTGCGCGCGCTCCGCGACCCGCTTCGCGGGCCGGTGCATGACTGCCCGTTTGACGACCGGATTGCAGGTGACTAGACTCCGTTGCTACGCGCGGCTGGAGCGGCGGGTGAGCCGATGTTTGTGGTTTTCCGCACGATTACTTATGCCACGCTGCTTGTGGGTTTTCTGCTGATCTACTTGCCGTCGCGGGTCCTGGCATCGGCGGGCATCGTTCGTCCGCCGCAAATTGCCGCAGCGCAGATTGTGGGAATAATCGTAGGCAGTATCGGCACGGCCAGCGCGCTGTGGTGCATCTTCACATTCGCGACAATCGGCAAAGGCACGCCCGCGCCATTCGATCCGCCCCGCCGCCTCGTGGTTCTCGGCCCCTATCGCTACGTCCGCAATCCCATGTACATCGGCGCAGCTCTGGCCCTCGCCGGCGCGACACTTTTTTATCGGTCGCTGCCTCTGCTCGCATACGCCGCCGCGTTCCTCGTCGTCTGCCACGTCTTCGTGCTCGCGTACGAGGAACCCACCCTCCGCCGCACTTTCGGCCCGGACTACGAAGCGTACTGCCAACGCGTCAGGCGCTGGTGGCCGGCCCTGCGACCCTCTGCGTAGGAGCGCAGTGCGGTCGTTCGATCAGTTGAGATCGTGCACCGTAAGCCGCTTACCAGAGCGAATCGCCACACGCTTTCCATTTGAACTGCAGCCAACGATTGCTGCCGTATCAGTCTTGGTCGGGTCCGCGTCGCCTTGCCAGGTCTTTAGAGGAAAATCCGCGAGCTTCTTCCCTGAGGGAATCGCGAAAACCTGCACGGTATTGTTGGCCGCGGCCACAAATTTTCCTGACGTCCCGCAGAAGGCGCTCCGGGCCCACGACCACTTTTCCCGATCATCGTCGTCGGCGATCCGAAGCTCCAGCTTACCGACGACTTCTCCGCCCATACCGCTCTTGATGATGACTTCCTTCGGAGCGTCCAGATAGAGCGTATTCGGAAACTCTACGACCCATGCGCCGTCCGGCGAACGATGTGAATGGGGCTGAACCGTTACAAGCACGCGACCCGTTTTCGGATCCACAACATCGCCGCCTGTCCGGTTGTTCGAGAACTCGATTTTTCCGTCCTCGGTTACGCCGCCAGAGGTGAAGCCTCCGGCAGGGTAGCCCCAAGATTGTTTGGCGATAAACTTTTTCGTCTGCCAATCGTAAAGGCTCACAATCAGACCATGTTCCGGATCCGATTCCGTGTAGGCAGAAACGACCCGCCCGTCTCCAGAAATCGTCGCGTAAGGGTTGTTGTCATTGGCATCAAACCATTTCGACGGGATATCCTGCGTCTGCCCCGTTTCCGTATCAACGAGCAGAAGGTGGGCTCGCGCACCCTCCCGGTCTCTGTCCACCGAAATAATCGCGGTTCGTCCATCAGACGTGACGGAAAGACACCAGGTGTCGGGTCCGAGATTCAACAAATGTCGAATTGCGCCGGTGGAGGAATCGTAGGTTATCGCGCGGATGCTCCAGACTGCGATCGCAGCTTCCGGATTCAATAATCGGATTTCACGCAGCAGGCGTCCGTCTTCGCTAAAGATGAGACTAATTGTATGACCCTCACTCGTGTCCAGCGAGGCAGGGACGCTCAGGTCTTGAGCGGCGCATTCGGGGACGATATTCACCAGGACGGCTGCAAACATTCCCATCACCAGCAACGCTCGGCACAATGTAGAGTCCTCCTTTGCGGTTCGGTGCCGGCGATTCGCTCGGCTCACCGCCGCTGCTGTCCGATGGGCAGTTATGATGCCACTGAAAGAGGTGAGTCACAGCAACAGCTAACCCCAATTATTCCATCAGGTCGAGACTCTCGCCATCCCGCAGGCCATTAGTCTCCCGTGACATGACACGGTCAGTGTCGGTATCGAGCCACGCTAGGTAGTGACCCTCCACCGCGACCGTCCTGGCGTTTGGACGCACGCCGGACGATAAGCTATATTCGATGGTTTACACCTCATGTCCTGGCTCGAACAGAAGGTCTTGGCTTACGAACGGATGCGCTTCGCGCAGGAGCCGAATCGCCGCGTCCTGCCGTTCGCTTGGGGGTTGGAACATGTCGGCGGCTCGGCCACCGAGCGCGACCCGCGCGGATGGCTGGAGAATTTCGCGCGCGACACCGTAGCACACAGCGACGAGTGGTTCGCCACCACGCCCGCCGACGATTATGCGCTCGTTGACAACGTCCTCAGCTTCACCAGCGCCATCGAATCGCCCTGGCCCGAAAATAATCGCGTGCACGCGCAATTATTTCAGGCGCGCCGCAACGGCCCCGCGGTGGTGGTTCTCGCGCAATGGAATTCCCGGTGGGAAGAGCAGCAGAACGTATGCCGCTGGCTGAACCAACTGGGCATCACCGCCGTGAAACTGAGCCTGCCGTATCACGATCGCCGCGCTATCCCCGGCCATCCGCGCGCGGATTACATGGTGAGCCCTAACATCGGCCTTACGCTGCAGGCCAATCGCCAGGCGGTGCTGGATACGCGGCGCACTCTGCGCTGGCTCGAACAGCAAGGCTACAACCGCCTCGGCATTCTCGGCACCAGCATCGGCTCCTGCCTCGCGTTTCTCACTATCGCGCATGAACCAGGTCTGCGCGCTGGCGCGTTCCTGCATGTCTCCACATATTTTGGTGACGTGGTTGCCGCCGGGCTTACCACTTCGAATGTGTGGCAAACTTTGCATCACGAAATTTCGCTCGACGAAGTGCGCCGCTATTTTTCGCCGATCAGCCCGTATCCGTACATCTCTCGCCTGCACGGCACGCGCAAAAAAATCCTCGCGATCAGCGGACGCTACGATCCCACTTTCCCCAACGAGCTGACCAACGAATTTCTCACCGCGATCCGCCGCGATGGCGTCGCGTTCGAGAGCCTTTCGCTCCCGTGCGGCCACTATTCAATGGGAATGCCGCCCTTCAGCTACGCCGTAGGCTACCGCTTCGGGACATTCTTGTTTCAGGCCCTCGCTTAACGTTGGGGGCCAGACGGGGTCCGGATTTAACGCAGAATTTTACTGAAGTCGCCGGAGGCGATGCGCTTTTCGACCGCGCCAATATCCGGCGCCAGCGAGCGGTCCGCCTCCACCATTTTCGATTCCGCGCGGACAATCGCTTGCGCCTTCGCCGCCCGCGCTCCAGTGGCGAGAGGAGCCAGCAGATCGATCCCCTGGCAGGCGGACAGAAGTTCGATCGCCAGCACATTCCGCAGATTCCCCAGCATCGGCTGAATCCTGCGCGCGGCGCCCATCCCCATCGAAACGTAATCTTCCTGATTGGCTGAAGTAGGAATTGAATCCACCGAATGTGGCGAAGCTTGCGTTTTCATTTCACTGGCGAGCGCGGCTGCTGTGACCTGCAGGATCATGAATCCGGAATTCAGGCCGGCGTCGCGTATCAGAAATGCCGGGAGCAAGCTGGTCTGGGGATTGGTCATCTGTTCGATGCGGCGCTCGGAAATTCCCGCGAGAGTCGCCAGAGCAACCGCCAGTTGATCTGCCGCCATTGCCAGCGGTTGCCCGTGAAAATTTCCGCCGCTGATCACTTCACCAGAACCCGCAGCGGCACCCGTGCCGGAATCGGCAAACACCAACGGATTGTCCGTCGCGCTGTTCAATTCCACCGCGAGCGTCGCGCGCACCTGCGCCAGGCAGTCGCGCACCGCACCGTGCACTTGCGGCGTGCAACGCAAGCTGTAAGCATCCTGCACGCGCTTGTCTTTTTCCGCAGCGCGGTGCGATTCGCGAATCGCGCTGCCTTCGTTCAACCGCCGCAAATTGCGCGCCGTAATGGAATGTCCCGCGTACGGCCGCACCGCCGCAATGCGTTCATCGAATGCCGCCGGACTGCCGCGCAACGCGTCGAGCGACAGCGCCGCAGCAACGTCCGCGGTATCCACCGCGATCTCCGCATCGCGCAGACCCAACGAAAGCAGCGCCAACATCGCTTGCGTGCCGTTCAACAGCGCGAGACCTTCTTTCGCTTCCAGGTTCAAAGGCGCTATGCCGGCCGTGCGCAGCGCGTCGCGCCCGGAAATTTTGTGCCCCTGCAGCATCGCTTCGCCTTCGCCAATCGCGACCTGTGCCAGATGCGCCAGCGGCGCTAGATCTCCCGACGCGCCCACCGACCCTTGCGAAGGAATCACCGGATGCACGCCCGCGTTCAGCATCGCGCACAAAGTTTCCGCCACCACCGGCCGCACGCCCGAAAATCCCTTAGCAATCGCATTCGCGCGCAGCAGCAACATGGCGCGCGTTTCGTGTTCGCTGAGCGCCGCGCCGACGCCGCACGCATGGCTGCGCACCAGATTGACCTGCAATTCGCCAATCTGTTCGCGCGATATGCGCACCGACGCCATTTTCCCGAAGCCGGTATTCACGCCGTACACGGCCTGATCTGATGCGATCAGCCGCTCGATCACCGCGCGCGATGCCAGCATCCGTTCGCGCGCCTGCGCAGCCGGCTCCACTTTCGCGTCTTCAAAGACCACGCGGTAAAGCTGCGTGAAATCGAGATGTTCGCCGTCAATTTGAATTGCGCTCATGAGTGTGCCGGTTTCCCGCCTCGCGAATGCGAGGCGTCTTTCAGGGCAGGGAAGTACTTGCGATATTTGTCCGGCAACGATTTCGGCCGCCCCTGCTTGTCGCAGAAAACGTGCAGCGTGTCACCCGTCGCTAGCACTTCGCGCGATTCCTGATGCACAACTTCGTAGCCGAATTTCACTGTGCGCCGTTGCGACGCCAGAATCTTGGTCCGCACCACCAGCAAATCGTCGAATCGCGCTGGCCGTTTGTAGCGGCAGTGAGCATCCGCCACCACGATATAGCTGTCATCTTCCGTTTCCATTGTCTTGTACTCAAAACCCAACTGGCGGCACAAATCCACGCGGCCCACTTCAAACCAGGTGAAATAATTACCGTGGTACACCACTCCCATCTGGTCCGTTTCGGCGTAGCGCACACGAATTGTAGTTTCGCTATATTCCATAATAGTGTGGAAGATAACTCAGGGTGCCGCGCAGACGCTTCGGGTGGCAGAAGTGGCACGCGACGACGGCTGCGATCTCAACGTCCTGTCCACTTTGGCTGGCGCTTTTCCAAGAACGAAGCCAGGCCCTCGCGAAAATCTTCCGTAGCGCGGATCGCCGCGTTTTCCTGCGTCGCCAGCTCGATCTCCTGCGCCACTTCCTTCTCGTTGTATAGCAGCAGGAGCCGCTTGGTGCGCCGTAGGCTCGTAGGGCTAGCTTCCAGAAATTTTGCCGCCACCTCGCGCGCCCGCTGCAGCAGATTTTCCGCCGGCACGATTTCCGTCACCATCCCCAGACGAAATGCCTCCGCCGCATCAATGATCTGGCCCGTAAGCAGCAACTCCCGCGCGCGTTTTTCGCCCATCTGCCTGCGGACGAGCACCGAAACCAGCGCCGGAATAAATCCGATGCGCACTTCGGTGTAACCGAACTTCGCTTCCGGCACCGCCAGCGTAACATCTGAGAAAGTCGCGATCCCGCAGCCACCCGCCACCGCCGCGCCGTTCACAGCCGTGATCAGCGGCTTCGGAAAGGCGTACAACCTGTGAAACATCCGCGCCATCTCCCGCGAATCCGCCAAATTCTGCTCGGCCGTCTGTCCAGCGATCGTTTGCAAAGTTTCCAGGTCCATCCCCGAGCAGAACGCTCGCCCTGCGCCCGTAAGAATAATCACGCGCACCGCGGAATCCGCCTCCGCAACGTTCAACGCCCCCAGCAACTCCTCAATCATCGTGCTGGAAATTGCGTTGCGCTTGTCGGGCCGATCGAGCGTAATGGTCGCGATCGCGTCATCCATCTCGTAGCGCAATGTCGTGTAATCAGCGGCGTCGGGTTGTAGCTTGCCTTTCATTGAATTTTCTGAGCGTCCTCTGCGTCTCTCCGGTAGAAGTTTTCTGCCGCGACCTCTAGTTCGGCTTTCCACTCGGCGCCGCGTCTACCGAATCAACGGCGTGCGAATATTTCTCCCGCAACTCCCCAGTCATAGCGCAAGCCACGGCCAGCGACTTCGTATCGATCCCCGTAGAAACTCCGCGCGACGCAAGCGTGGTCAGCACAGCCTCGGTCGGAATGTTGCCAACCAATTCATCACCAGCGAACGGACATCCCCCCATCCCAGTCAAAGCCCCGTCGAATCTCCTGCACCCTGCCTCATAGGCCGCCAATATCTTCTCCGCCGCGCGATCCGGGGGGCTATGCAAATGCACGCCGATCTCAACTCCCGCGACGCACCCTTTGACCGCCTGGTAAAGTTGCGCAACTTCCTCCGGCGACGCCGTCCCCACCGTATCTGCCAGCGAAACCGTCTGCACGCCCAAATCTTTCAGCCACACCAGCGTCTCTTCCACAATTTCCGCGCCCCAAGGCTCCTCATACGGATTCCCAAACGCCATCGAAATATAAATCACCAGCTTTCTGGCGGCCGCGCGCGTGTCGCGCTGCAGTTTCTCCACCAACTCGCGCGATTCCGCGCGCGACATATTCGCATTCGCCCGCCGGAAATACGCAGAAATAGAATAAGGGTAACCAACGGTCGTCACTCCCGGGGTCGCCAGCGCCCGTTCCAGCCCCTGCGCATTCACCACGATACCGATAATTTCCACCGGCTCACCGCCCGGCGCTTTCACCTGGCTCAGGCGCGCCATCACCGCTTCGCTATCCGCCATCTGCGGCACGTGCTTCGGCGAAACGAAACTCACCCCGTCAATGTGCCGAAAGCCGAGCGCGATCAGCCTGCTCAGATACTGAACTTTTTCCTCCGTCGGAATCACCTCGCGCAATCCCTGCCACGCATCCCGCGGACATTCCACGATCGTAACTTCACTGGCCATAAGTTTTCAGAACCACGGGCTCCGGTAAATGTGCACTGCATACCACAATAGAAAAACCGACAGCAGCACGGAAAATCCCATCAGCGTCACCGCGACGCGCGAGATTTTTCCTTCGCTCGCCTTCATGATCGTCAGCGCCGCCGCAACGATGATTCCGATCACGCCCAAATATTGGCACACCTGAAATATGAACCACAGCGCCGAACTGTAGTACGCATTCCCCGAAATCTGCGCCGAAACGAACACATCGAGCATCGCCGGAAGACAAAACAACATCGTAACGCCGAACATGCCATATCCGCCCTGGCGCAACTGTTCCATTACTTCCGCCTTCGATACCCCGTCCAGACATCAAGCAGTAACGACGCTACAAAAATGGCCGAACAGATTTCTCCCGCCAAGAACCAGGAGTCGTGCGCCGAAGGGCCGATTTCACTCAGGTCCCAACCTACCACGGGGGATGCGCTGTTGGAGGACGGGGCGTGTCCCTCCCAGTAGACGAACGCCACAGCAAACGCGATCACCGTCGCAGCAAGCCACGTCCATGTCCTCACCCGAATCAAGTTTGCAATACTCCGGTCTTGAATTCAGCAACTGTCGGGTTCAGCGACGCGGCTTCCAGTGCCTCGATTAATGCCTCCCGCGTATGCGCTGGATCGATAATCGCGTCCACCCACAATCGCGCCGCAGCATATCGCGGATCGGTCTGGTCTTCGTAAGTTTTGCGAATCGATTCGTGTAACTCTCTTTTCTCCGCGTCGCTCAGCTTTTTTCCTTCGCGCTCTAGTTGCTTGATCTTGATCTCAACTAACGTGCCCGCCGCCGAATCGCCGCTCATCACCGCGTAACGCGCCGTCGGCCACGCAAACACAAACCGTGGATCATAAGCCTTGCCGCACATCGCATAATGTCCTGCGCCGAAGCTGCCGCCGCAAATCACAGCAATCTTGGGGACCACGCTGTTGGCCACCGCGTTCACCATCTTCGCGCCCGAGCGGATGATCCCGCTCCACTCCGCTTCCTTGCCCACCATAAAACCGTTCACGTCGTGTAAAAAAATCAACGGCAGCAGATTTTGATTGCAGTCCAGAATAAAGCGCGCGGCCTTGTCCGCCGCCTCGTTGTAAATCACTCCGCCAAATTCAATCCGCTTCTCGCCCGTTCCCGGCGCTACAGTCGTTACATTCTTCTTCTGATTCGCCACAATCCCCACGGCCCATCCGCCGATGCGCGCGTAGCCGCACAAAAGCGTCTGCCCATACTCCGCGCGATACTCCTCGAATTCGCTGCGGTCCACAATCCGCGCGATGATTTCGTGCATGTCGTACTGCTTTCCGGGTGCCGCCGAAAACACGCCGTAAATACCTTCCGCAGCGTACGCCGGAGCCGCGGCGGTCTTATGATCGAACGGCGCGCCAGCCGCATGCCCCATCTTATCCACCAGCGCGCGTAACCTCTTGATGCACGCCGCGTCGTCCGGCTCGCGAAAATCTGCCGTGCCGCTGATCTGCGCGTGCATCTGCGCTCCGCCCAATTCTTCCGCGGAAGTCTTCTGCCCAATCGCCGCCTGCACCAGCGCGGGCCCTGCCAAAAATAATCCGCTGCCTTCGGTCATCAAAATCTTGTCGCACATTACAGGTAGATAAGCGCCGCCCGCGACGCACATCCCCATGATCGCGGCGATCTGCGGGATGCCCATTGCGCTCATCACCGCGTTATTGCGAAAGACGCGCCCGAAATCGTCCGTATCTGGAAACACGTCTTCCTGCAGCGGGAGAAAAATGCCGGCGGAATCCACTAGGTAAATTGTAGGAATGTGATTTTCAATCGCGATGTTCTGCGCGCGAATTACCTTTTTCGCGGTCATCGGAAAAAACGCGCCAGCCTTCACCGTCGCATCATTGGCGATGATCATGACTTGCCGTCCCGAAACGCGTGCGAGGCCCGTGATCGTTCCGGCCGACGGCGCGCCGCCCCACTCCTGATACATATCGTGCGCGGCGTACAATCCCAGCTCGAAAAATTCTGTTTTCGCGTCAATCAGCTTCGCGATGCGTTCTCGCGCCGTCAGGCGATTCTTCTTATGCTGCGCCTCGATCGCCTTCGCGCCGCCGCCCTGGCGAATTTTCTGCTCCTCGTTCTTGATGTCCGTGAGGCGGTCCACCATCAGCCGGCCGTTCTTTTCAAATTCCGCCGACTTATCGTCCACGCGCGTTTCGATTTTCGTTCCGCTCATACAGCGGTCACCGTTCCTGCAAAGGCTGTGAAAGCCTTTGTTTCCCTGGGGTTAGTTTGGTCTAGCATATTTTCCGGTTGCACTTTCGTTGCACAGATTTTCCAGCATATCCATTCCCGCCTGCGTGTTCGCCGGAACGTCTTTGACGTAGTACCGCATGGTAGTCGCGATGTTCGTGTGGCGCAAAAGACCCTTCGACGCCATGCCGTCTTTCGTGAGGCTTGCGAGCGTAGTCGCTACGCCACGGCGCAGGCTGTAGAAACCGTGCCACGTTGGGAGCGATTCGTCCAGTTTGAAAGCGTGCGCGGCCTTGTGACGGGACTGGGGTTTGCCGCACACGGCACAGCCGCGCAACAGCGGGATTATGACGCGCTGCGAAACGTTGTCGAGCAACAGCGGCTTGCCCGATAGACCGCGCAAGATGGGGCCGTCTGACGGGTTGCCGTCCGCTCGACGCAGATCGGCGAGAATGTCGGCCAGTATGGGAATGATCGGAACGGGCGCGGCGGCTTCCGTCGTCTTGGGTGCTGTCGTATACGTGTGCCAGACCGACTGCCGGACCAGCAGGCGCTTTCCATCGTAATCTTGCCACAGCGCTCCGCGCGCTTCGCCAGGACGCAACCCGGCAAAGAACATCAGCGCGACGGCGGCGCGTGCCCTCGTCTCGCCCGCCTTGCGGAGCACTTCCATGATCGTAAGCACTTCGTCCGGTGTTGCCGCATATGTCGGAGTTGCTGCGGGCGCTTCCATCGGCAACCGGGCGTCCACGAGGGGATTCGCTCCGTCGAAGGCACCCCAGGTTTTCGCCAGAGCGAAGATGCTCCGGAGAATGCTTTTCGCGTTTCGCAGCACGCGCCTGCTTACCTTATGCTGGCGGTAAATCTCCGCGAACAGGTTGCAGGCGTCCACGGTGCGAAAATCCCTCAGGCTTAGTCTCGGCATGTGCGGACCAAGATAAAGTTTCCAAAATGCCTGATAACCGGACACGGTTGAGGGTTTGCAATTCGCTCGCGCCCAGGGCAGCCAGTGATTCTCGGCAAAATCCGAAACCGAAATATAACTCTCGGGGCGAATCTTGCCAGCGTTCAGCGGCGCGAGAAATTCCGCAGCGAGCGCTTGCACATCTTTTTCACGCCGATAGCGGTCGCAAACACCGGCTAGTTTTTTGCAGCGCTGCTTCCCCGCGTCCCGATACCGCAGAAACCACGAATCGCCTTTCTTGAAAATGTACCCGCTTTGCTGTGCCATATCTTCCCCTTTATCGCGGAATTGAGGCAGCTCGCAAATACTCGGAAAGCGTCGAGCGTTTTGCCTTGGCAGCGGCGCGAATCTTTGCGGCTTCACTCTTCGTCACCACAAAGCGCATAATTGTTTCCCGCCGTTCGCTCGGATCTATCTCTGGCCTTCCAGCCTTTCTTCGCATCGCGCGCCTCATTGGTATTAGTTATACCAAGATAATAAAAGGGGTGTCAATCTATTTCGGGCAGTTTTCTGCCATCCATTGCGAAACTTGCTCCCGCGAGAATCTAACATACTTGCCAAGCCTTATCACGGGCAGGGGATTCCGATTCCGGAGTTTCGCTCGCTTCCGAGTCTGTTCAAAGACCCAGGACTCGGGCACCTTGAGCCAGTCCGCCAGTTCTTGCGGGGTCAATATGTCCTGCGCGTCGAATGCGTTCGTTGGATTCATTTTTAAGTGCCTTGAAACACGCTCCGAAAAAAGCCATTCCACGCGCGCGAAACCTGACGCGCGGTCATCGGAACCGCTGCTCACTCCAAGAGTCACCTGCAAGCCTAGCGCTCTGGGTGGGCTGGCTTGTAAAGCAAAGCCCATCCAGCTAGGCAGGTGTGAAGCCACCTAGTTCTATTAGGGGTGGCGGCACACTTCACACCTCAGCCCGAAGTGTGAAGTCACCTCACTTCACACTCAGTTCACACACCTAACTCCTTTTTGTACCTCCGTATAGCAGAATCGCTGACTTTGATTCTCACTGCGGCGAACTTTTGGACGATCTCCCGGGAGTTCAGCAGCGGGTCGTCCCGCAAGAATCCGGCGAGCAATGCAAGATTGGCGCTGTGCGCCTCGCGGACAAGCTGCGGGGCCCCGCCGCCTTTGTTCCGGTTCCGTTCCGGCAATTCCTCAGCGAGTACGCCGCAGTCGCCGGGAGCCTTGTGGATGAGGAAGTCACCGCTATCGGTGATGTACGGGCGCGCAGCGAGCTGGAATGGCCCACACGGGTCGAAGTCCCGCGGTTTTATATTTTGCACGTGCAGGATAGAGCCGGGGAGTTCGCGGACGCCCCAGGCAGTAGCGAACATCGCGCCGATGTCGCCACTGCCTCGCACCATATTTTCAAGCTGCATGGAGTCATCCTTCTCGAATGATTTCGGAGAATGAGCAATTTCGATCACCGTGCGAGCGCCGGCAGAAAGCAGCGCGAAGGTATCCGCGGCGAGTCCTCGGGCGTTATCGCCCGCGGCATTTTCGTCGCCCTGCATGAATCGCACTGCGGTATCGAGCACGACATCCGCATCTGGGACGACGGCGAGTAAGCGAGGATCTTGGAGACGGGGCGCAGGGCCTTTGCTGAGAGTGCGCACCAGAAGTTTTCCGTTGCGAACGTAGGGCATGAGTCCCAGTGTTTCTAGACGGTGACGGAACGGTCCACGCCCGGACTCAGGGATCAAATAAATTACGTGCTTCGCCTTATGCAGAACTGCGAACGTACTCCACAGCATCTCCGCGTCGCTGAGCAGCGACTTTACGACGGACATCGCGAGCCATGTTTTGTACTGCCCAGAAAGCCCAGCAATCAACGTGGCGGCTTCGCACTGCAAGAATCCTTGCACTGCAAACCGCAGTGGCGTTGCGTTTTCAAATTCCTCGGCCGTATCGAAAAAATCCCAGTAGCTAGGCGTTGCGCCTTGCGGTGGATTCTCAACGAACTTGCCGCCCGCAATCTGCGCCACTTCCGCCGCAAGTCTCTTGTTGTTGGCGTCCATGTCAACGAACATCGGAGGCCCCCTCGCGCGCAACGGCTTCTTCAAATGCGGCGAATAATTTCGCCCGGGTCATGGGTTGCTCCAAATAGCGCGGCACGTTCTCGCACGATAGAAACTCGAACGCCGCCTCGAAGTCAGCTTGCGAATGGTAAAAATCCGCCAGCGCCTCCCACGCCAAGTCTTCGTCCGGCCAGTGCGCCAAGATCTGTTTGGCGATTTCCGCCTGCTGGCCCAGTTCGCGCCAAACGCTCGCGAGCCTTTCGTGGATGATGTCGAGCCACTCGCAAAATTCTTCTTCCCGTTCGCGCCGTTTGAAGATGTCTTTCGCCACTGGTGGAAGGGCCAAGCCTAGCGCGCGGGCAAGTGTCCTGGTATTGCCCGCGCGGCCGCAGCGGAAGCAATGCCAAACATCCGAATTGAAGGAAACTGCCCCGCGGCTGCCGCCCTCGCAGTAAACGCAATCGGCGCGGTTTCGGCCGCGGATCTTGAAACCGGATCGCTC
The DNA here is from genome assembly GCA_963779465.1 of uncultured Acidobacteriota bacterium. Classification (GTDB taxonomy): domain Bacteria; phylum Acidobacteriota; class Terriglobia; order Acidiferrales; family UBA7541; genus Palsa-295. The sequence continues at coordinate 580,639 of CAVZYH010000001.1, forward strand.
AAGAAGCTCCCGAAGGCTGGGAATGAGAGCTGAATCGCGGGTCAACTTGTGCAGGACGGGGAATTTTATTACAGTAGCCATCTCGATTGTTCCATTTGGTTCGCGACAACTCGGAATCTAGGTTCGGCGTCGTTTTATTGTCCCAATTGATACACAACCACTCGGAACCTCGATTCTGCCAGCCCCTTCAAGGTTTTGTATGAGCCGGAAAATAGGAGGAATTTTAGGACGCTGGGAAACCGGTAGGATATTGAAGGTATTTCTAGGCCGACTTGGCGGCCTTTACAGCGCGGGAGACTCGATCATACGACCAGTTAACGTGATCGGATACGATTCGGATCGCCAACCGTTGCGGCGTAGTGGGTCTTTTCAAAAAATCGAACCGATCTGCGGGCCATCCTTCACTTCTAAGGTACCGCGTGAAGTCACGTTCCCATTTGCTGCCACGGCTTTCTTTCAACTCCGCTTTTTTGATGAGCACGCCGGTCTTCTCGATAGCTCTCCTCACAATCTCTACGTACGCCGCATACAAAGCATCGGTCCTGCGGCCTAGCGGGCGTCCACGTCTTCTGCGTTGAATTCCCAACTGTCGCAATCTTGCGGTTACCGTCCCGGCTAGCGCGGCTGTGTCACATTGTGACAGCTCGGCCAAAAAATTCGCGACGCCCTTCAGGGGTAGAGGCTCAGTTGAATCTTCCCTCCGATCGAGTTTTTTACAGCTGGCTTGTAACCGCTTCAAGATTTTCTCGCCCAGCGCGATCTCCTGAACGTTTCGTTCTAGGAAAAATCGGAAGTCTATCGCATCTTCGAGGGATGCCAGTTCGGATTGGTCTTCAAGTGAGAAAGGGTATTGCGAGAATTTGGATTCAGCCACGCTTCCCCTGTGGCTCCCGCTGACGGATAGAAAGAAGGGCGGCGCGGGAAGGAACCGCCCGTATCACTTCCCGCCTCAGCGGCCGCCGATACAGGAAGCTATCTCTCCAAAGGCGTGGCCATTGTTACACCCGAAGCCTGGATGACGCAAGCGGGCGAAATACACTAATCGTGGCCTAATTTGGAGTTCGCACTTGGGTCCCGAAGAGCGTGGCCGATGGCCTGCTCGAACCCGTTGAAAGCCCAAAAACATGTGCTCTGCGGGGGTGGAAGCGGCAAGGTGGTCTTCCGGAGACTTTCGGCATTGAACGACATTTCGATCAGTGTAACGCCTCTTACCGCACTGCGCCGAAATTGGAGTCTAGGGTGCTTTTAATGGTTCAAAACGGCTCTAAGAGCAACTTTTCGGCAAGCTAAGCGTAGTTAACTGGTATATTGGCTGGCATTTGACTTCGTATCTTGGCTGATGATTTTAGCGCGGCATAACGCCGAATTATCGAGATCCAAACAATCGCTTGCTGAATTATCCGGCAAGGATAACCGGCAACGATCGTTGGGGTTTTAGGTGCTTTACGATGGTGACGGTATCCATCCTATACGCGAATCCCGCGATCATCCGTGCTGACTGCTCGCAAGTACCATTGTGGGCATTAAAACCCGTTTAAAACCTCGTAGTAGGCCAGCCTTGCGCAGGTCAAGGAGTCTTACGGCGCAAAAACTTGGCACACAACGACGGAGCAAACGGTTGCCTGTGTGGGCTCCGGCGCGGATTCTTGGGTGTAGCACGAATAACCGGCTATTTCGCGACGTTAGTTGATGTACTTGCACACAGATAAGAGCCTAAAGCGGTTCTGAGCGTCACGTTGCCGATCGGCCTCTTCATACATCCGGTCAGCCAAGTCGTACTCCTCGTCCGGAGATTCCGAGTGGCTCACTGCGTATTCGCTGATCGGTTGAGTAAGGAGATCATCTAGTTGGCCAATGTGATGCAAACTCAGCCCGCGCATTAGCGTTTGTTCAAAGCTGGTCGCTCTTTCTTTCAGGGTGCACCTCCTCTTGTTCGATTCGAGACGTTTCATCCCATTCCTTCAACCACTTCGCGTAAGTGTCTCTCCCAGCCCGGTTAGGGTCCTTCTCGTATGAGCGCCACTCCCGGCGTTCACGCCAAGTGGCCATCCACCTCGACACTGTCGCCTTGAGCACACCGAACACCATGATGGCACCACCGAGAACCCCGATCGTACCAAGCAATGCCCGCTCATCCCGAGTGAAGCTTTTCCACGCCCACCAGGCTAATTTGCAGCCGAGGACGGTGAGAACGGCGAAGACTGCGCGTTCGTGCCATTTTTCGTATGTCTCGCTGGCTGACCTGCGTGGAAAGAGAAGAAGGAGTAGAAGTCCCACTAGAGCCAAGAACCGGTCTGCGATATCACCGCTAACGAACACAAATATCGGCGAAAGAAAAAATCCGATCGTCACGACGACTGCGAGCATTACGACAACACGCCAAGACGACCGAACTGCAATGCGTTGTATGTGTTCCTTCCAATAAGTCATGACGCGGTCCCCATCCGGATCAAACGAGGAGGCGTTTGACCCCCCAGACGAACCCGACGCCGGCAATGCCTTCGCCAATGGCGGTGACAGTCACTGGCCACCACATGCGTGCTTCCTGGGTCCCGGCGTACCCGTAATCCCATTCGGTGGTGCTCGTAACCATACTACGGGAGACTGCCGCTCGGACAAATTTTCCAAGTGGCTACTCTGCGAAAGAAGTTTGGGCTGCGACTACGCGAGATCAGACTGCAACGCAGGATGACTCAGGAGCAATTCGCGGAGACGATTGAAATGTCCGTGGATTTCCTGAGCTTGATCGAGCGCGGCATTAACTCGCCGTCATTCGCAGCATTGGAAAGGACTGCGAAAAAGCTTCGGCTTCAGGTCGCTGATCTCTTCACCTTCAGGTGATGCTGTTTAATTCCCCCAAAAACCTGCCGCTATACCTAACTGCGGAATGTCTCAATTGGGATACGATCGAAAAAATGCAAAGGGATTTTGTGACCCTGCGACGGGCACCCGTGGTGGCAGAGCCGCGCGTATGATTCCCAGCCTCTTCCGAGAACGCCGGTGTTTACGTCCTTGGGTGATCGCCCACGCGAAAACTCGACAAAATCCCATTGTCCGGTAACGGCTGCCAGCTCAACCGATCGATGCAACACCTTCCAGTGCATTGATTCGACATTGCTTGCGTGGGAGAACCATCTGTTTGGCTGTAATCGGTAAATACCTAGCCAGGGCAGGGTTCCGGCTGGTCTAACCCTGGTGATCGGTTTTGGCTTTTGTTTTCAATGCCAGGTGGGTTTCAGCTTAGTGTTGCGCCGACCCATTGAGATCACCGCGTTATCTCTAACGACGCCGACCCTTGCAAGAGATTTTATTCTTATTTTTCTGCGCACGAACACACCTGTCCCATGACACGCGAATCGCGTCGCTGTGGCTGCCTTGTTTCACTTCTGTCACCCCAACTAGCTCGGGCCGTTTCCGCTTCATCGCTCCGGTGTTGCCCACCAAACATCTCTTCGGTCACGATCGACCATGATGAGTTATGCGAACTCCCGATAGGGAGGCGGGTCGCCTAATCAATCAGACGGTGACTCTTCGCACCATAACGCAGTCCAGGCATTCCCGCACAGGCACCACCGCTTTTCTGCTGCATCTGTCCACGACGACAGAATTCGTGGTAATCAATCTGGTCCCGCAACATGATCCACAACCGAATCCCCAGTTTTCGCGCGGCGGCAACTCGCGCTTTCCCCAGACCCTTCTGCACTAATTTGCGCCGATAGAACCGACGTAGTTCCGGGTCCCGGCGCACGGCATGTACCGCGGCCTCACACCAGAGAAAGCGCAACAGCGGATTACCTTGCTTGCTCAGGCCTCCCAGCCGCTGTCGCCCGCCGCTGGAGTGTTCCCTGGGAATGATCCCGATGTAACTGGCCAGCGCCTTGCCGTCGCTGAATCGTTTTGGATCGCCTAGAAAGACATCGGTCGCTAGCGCCGTGATGGGTCCCACACCAGGATGGGTCATCAGCAGCTCGGCGGTGGGTCGCTGGCCTGCTTGCTCCGGGACTCGCTGATTCAGTTGTTCGATCTCCGCTTCGAACCTGACGTACATCGCCTGCAACTCACTGCGCCGATGAGCGGTATGTGTTGCCAGTGGTAGCGCCGCGATGGCCCGTTGTCCGCTTTGGCTCCAAAGCGAACTTCCGCGCCTTAAACCATTCGCCAGCGCGATGGCCTGCAACGCGTTCTGTATCCGCGTGCGCAGGCGCACCCACTGATGACGGTGTAAGAGCAACCCTCGGAGATCCAGCAGTTCCTTGGAAGGCTGCCAGATCGACGGAAAACGGTCTTCTACCAGCAGCTTTAGTAGTAACTCCGCATCGCGCTGGTCATGTTTCTGTCGGCGGGGTTCGGCCGCTCGAATCGTCGCCGGATGACCTACCTCACAGTCGATCCCCAGCTCTTCCATCAGCTGCAAAAACCACTTCATCGACCCAGTCGCTTCGATCCCTACGCGCACCGGACCGGGAAGCGTGGAATAAAACTCCCGCACGCTTTCGCCTTCGTGCGCGAGAGTCTTGTGCACAACTTCTCCCGTCGCGGTGTCCAGCATCGCCAACGTTTGCTGGCGAGCATGCAAGTCACATCCTATAATCCGCATCTCGGCCTCCTTCGATCCGAGCACTGTTGGGGTGAACACCGAACAGTCTACTCGGGCCCTAGCGAGGCCAACGTCGTTATGACATCAACCAGGACTTAGCCGATGTGCTCCTCGAATCGGCACCGGAGCGTGTCCCAAGCAGTGGTTCACGTGGTATCGTATCGCCGCGAAAGCTCTTTAATCCTGGTGGCGCAGTCGGCGGCAATCTACTGATTTACCTGAAAAGCGAGAGGGGTATTAACATGCGGCGAAATCGCATCCTTGCGGCACTCGGCTGGATCTTGATTACTCCGTTCATGCTGCCACTGGCGGCACAGGAGGTTTTGCCATTTCCTCCCCAGCCATCGGGCAGCACGGCTGGCAGGACGATGCAGGAGTCGATCTATAGTCCGGCGCCGAAGGTGAGCCATGTGCCGAAGAATGCGCCGAATGTGATCATCGTTTTGATTGACGATGTCGGTCCAGGGCTCCCGGACACTTACGGTGGCGAGATCCATACGCCGGCGTTGAGCCGCGTGGCGCATGAGGGCATTTCATACAATCGGTTTCACACGACCGCGATGTGCTCTCCGACTCGCGGCGCGCTGCTGACAGGAAGGAATCACCATCGAATTAGCGCTGGCCAGATCGCGGAACTGGCGAATGATTGGGACGGATACTCCGGCATTCAGCCGAAGAGCAGCGCGATGGTGGCCGAGGTTCTAAAAGACTACGGATACAGCACTGCCGCGTTTGGAAAGTGGCACAATACGCCCGCGGAACAGACGACCGCAGCAGGACCTTTCGATTACTGGCCCACCGGCTACGGCTTCGAATACTTTTACGGTTTTTTGGCAGGCGAAGCGTCGCAATACGAACCCAACCTTGTAAGGAATATTGACGTGGTCCATCCGCCGAAAACTTCGGGTGGCCACGACTACTATCACCTGAGCGAAGATCTGGCCGACGACGCAATCGCTTGGATGCAAAACCACAAAGCCTTCGCGCCAGAGAAACCGTACTTCATTTATTGGGCCAGCGGCGCTTCGCACGGGCCGCATCAGGTGCCCAAGGAATGGATTGACAAGTATAAAGGCCGGTTCGATGACGGCTGGGATAAGTACCGCGAGCGTGTCTTTGCCCGACAAAAGGCCATGGGCTACATTCCGCAGAATGCGCAGCTGACGCTGCGGCCTGAGACGATGTCGGCATGGGACTCGATTCCGGAATCCGAGAAGCCATTTCAACGCCGCCTGATGGAAGCGTTCGCTGGATTTACGGAACATGTGGACGCGCAGGTTGGCCGGATGCTGGACGAAGTAGAGCGCGAGGGCGACAAAGACAATACGTTGATCCTGTACATCTGGGGCGACAACGGTTCGTCCGCGGAGGGGCAAAACGGTTCGATCAGCGAGCTGCTGGCGCAGAACGGCATTCCCACAACCACGGAGCAGCAGATCAAGGTGCTGGACACACTTGGCGGACTAGATGCGTTGGGGTCGCCAAAAGTTGAAAACATGTATCACGCTGGATGGGCTTGGGCGGGGAGTTCGCCGTATAAATCCACAAAGCTGGTGGCGGCGCATTTTGGCGGCACACGCAACCCGATAGCAATTCGCTGGCCTGCGAAGATCAAAGCCGACCCCACGCCGCGTCCGCAATTCTTGCATGTGATTGATGTGGTGCCGACGCTCTATGACGTGATCGGAATTACACCACCTCGAGTGGTGAACGGAATTCCTCAGGACCAATTTGACGGGGTGAGCTTTGCCTCAACATTTAACGATCCCAAGGCCAAGGAAGTAAGGCACACGCAGTATTTCGAGATCATGGGCAGCCGCGGGATTTACCACGATGGCTGGTTTGCCGACACGTTTGGGCCGCGCATTCCATGGGTACCGGGTCTGCCGAAGGGAGTGTTGGGACCGAAGGGCGAACTGCTGTGGAATCCGGATAAGGATCCTTGGGAGCTTTATGACCTGGACGAGGACTGGACGCAGTCGAACGACCTGGCAGCGAAGATGCCGGAGAAACTCGCTGCGATGAAAGAGCTGTTCATCATGGAATTTGCCAAGAACCAGGGCTTCCCCGTCGGCGGCGGATTGTGGGTTCCGGTGGTACGCCCCGATCTGAGAATCGCGCCTCCTTACACCGAATGGACTTTCGCGGGAAACATGACACGCATGCCGGAGTTCACAGCGCCGGCGTTGGGTAACAAGGAGAACGTGGTCACGGTGGACGCGGAAATTCCGGCGAATGCAAATGGAGTGCTTTACGCGCTGGGTGCGTTTTCCGGTGGACTGTCTCTCTATGTGCAGGACGGCATACTTTCGTACGAGTACAACCTGTTTGAGATGCAGCGCACGAATATTAGAGCGAAAGATAAGCTGCCTACGGGAAAAGTGAAGATCGAAGTGGAAACCAGATATGCGGTGAAGAAGCCCGCGGGTCCGTTGGATGTAATTATTAAAGTGAACGGCCAGCAGGTGGCCCAGGGGCAGGTGCCCGTCAGCGCGCCGCTGATGTTCACAGCTAACGATTGTCTGGACATCGGTACTGATCTGGGTTCGCCCGTGTCGTTGGATTACTACGAAAAGGCGCCTTTTGCTTTCAACGGAAAGATCGCCCAAGTGCATGTGAAGTATCTGGGAACGCCGGCGCAGCAGCAGGAAGAGAAAAAGGAAACGGACGGAGAGATTCCGGACGTGGACTAGAAGAGTTTAATCCGCAACACCCCTGGACGAACGCCTGCCTAAGTCCTGAGTAGTTCTATAAAAGGAGTCAAGAAAAAACAGCTTTCCTGTGGCCGGATTTTTTCTTGCCGTCCAGCCCACCTCGTTTGAGCAGGATTGTTGCTGCCTTCCGTTCCGTGATCTCGGGACGCTGCTTCATGCAGGCAGCGCTTCTGGTTTTCTCTGCCAGCGGTTTTCATCACTCTGGCGCGACGAAGCCAGTCGGTCGGGAGACCACAAGCAGCACGGTTGTCAGGTGCCAACCATGGTTCTATCGGGGACTCGTGGCCCATAGCTTTTTCGGGTTGTCCGAGGGGGACTAGGGTCGCGTGAGAGACTCGGCCTGCCCGAGGCACGCCGCGCCTAACTTATCAGCTGAGACTCGCCCTCGAACCCGAATGTCTCCAGAACCCAACTCGCCACACCGGAAGAAATTCCAGGATGGAACGGATCGGCTGCAGACATTCAAGCTGTTTGTGGTTTCAGATGTTGGGCGTCGAAGCGCACTCCTTTCTTCCAGACCAGTAAGGTGATGGCCGCCATCTTGCGCGCCAAAGTCAGACGCGCCATTTCCGGCCGGATTCCCTTGGCCAGCAGCGCATTGTAAAACTCTTGGAACGGGCCCGCCTTGGCAGCGGCCACGGTGGCAGCACCCTTAAATAGATTTTTCAGCTCGTGATTGTGGTTGCGATTCAGCCCGCGAATCGAAGCCGGCCTCTTCGCGCGCTGCAGCTCTCCCTGGACGAAGCGCTGCTCGGCGCTGCTGTGCGTCTCGATCCCAAATCCGCTGTAGCTCCAGAGCTGTCGCTTGGTACGGAAACGATGCGGTGTTTGCATCAAAGCGATCAGCAGCGCCGCCCGGATCGGGCCAATGAACGGAATCTCGCGTAACAATTTCCAGGCTTCGTGCCTCTGCGCTTCGGCGAGCAGTTCGCGCCGCACTTCCTGGCGCAGCGCCCGCAACGCATCCAACTGCTGGTAGTAGAACTCCGCCCGGCGACGCACGCCGGCCTCTTGGATCTTTCCCAGCCACTCGGCTCGATGGCGTTCTGCGTAAACCTGTTTTCCCCGGCAGGGAATCCCCCAACTGCGATAGATCGCCTTCACGCGAGTCATCACGCGGATGAGATCCGTGCTGATCGTCAGGTAACTGCGCGCCAGTTCGCGCAGCGTGCGCACGCCATTCTCGCCGTGATACACCGAGCGCACCATGTTCGAACGCAGCAACTCGGCGAGCTTCCGCGCATCGATGCGGTCGCTCTTGCTGCCTTCTTTGAGCAAAGCATTGCGGCGGGGATTACATACCACCAACTCGGTGACGTGCGGCTTGATCAAGTCATACAACCAGGCGGCCCAGGTACCTTCTTCGAAAGTTACGTGCAAACTTCCGCGCAGGCCTTTCAGAAAATCCAGAATGGTACTGGGCTTGGTTTCGATCGTGCACTCCATCACCAGCTTGCCAGAGGAATTTAGAACTGCGACGGAGATCGCTTCCTTGTGCACATCCATCCCGATATACTTCACGCTATCCATAGAGGGCGCTCCTTTCTGAGGTAGGTTCGAGCCGACACTCAAAACCTACTCCAATTGGGGCGCCCTTTTATATTGCGTCGCGTAACCGGACATCTGCCGTAGAAGCTGTGAAGAAACCCTCCGAATTTCCATCTTGCAAAATAAAAAGTCAGCCGTAAGCTGGCGGCATGAGCCAAGAAAATCCGATCAGCAAGCAGCCTCTGATTCGCCACGTAAACCGACAGCAGATGAGTTGGCGAGCCGTGGATGTAGAACACCTCATCAGCGAGGACCATCCGGCGAGAGCCATTTGGGCATTGGTAGGGCGCCTGGACCTGAGCGCCTTTTATCAAGCGATCGAGAGCAGCACGGAGGAAGGGGGGCGGCCGGCGATTGATCCGCAACTGCTGATCAGTATGTGGGTGTATGCCTATAGCCAGGGGATTGGTTCGGCACGAGAAGTGGCCCGGCGCTGTGAGTACGATCCGGCCTTCCAGTGGCTGACGGGATTGCAGGAAGTGAACTACCACACGCTGGCGGATTTCCGTGTCGAGAAGCAGCAGGAACTCGATGAACTGTTCACGCAGATGTTGGGGGCGCTCAGCAAAGAAGGGCTGATCACGCTGGAGCAAGTGATGCAAGACGGCACGAAGATTAAGGCCCTGGCGAGCAGTAGAAGTTATCTCCAGGAGGAGACGATTCGCGAGCATCTGGAGAAAGCGCGACGGCGCGTAGCACAGATGGGCGATCCCCGGAACGAGGAGAGTAGTCCGAAAGCAAAGAAAGCCCAGGCCCGTGCGCGGCGCGAGCAACAAGAACGGTTGGAGGGTGCGCTGGAAGAGTTAAAGAAGTGGCAGGCACGCAAAAGCGGAGAAAAGGCCAAGAGGGAGACACGGGTAAGCACCAGCGATCCGCAAGCGCGGGTGATGAAGCATCCTGATAAGGGATTCGCGCTCAGCTACAACGCGCAGATTTCCACCGATGCAGCGAATGGATTGATTGTGGGAGTGGCGGTGACACAGGAGGCCAACGACATGGCCCAGTTATTGCCGGCGGTGGACCGCGTGGAGCAGCGGCTGGAGAAAAAGCCTCAACAGATGGTGGCCGACAGCGGTTACACCACACGAGAGAATATCGAAAAGATGGCCGGGCGAGAGGTCGATTTTCTGGGGACCATGCGACACGAAGATGTGCCGCGTGGCGCGAACCTCGGGAACCGGTTTCCACCGAGCGCATTCGTCTATCAGCCGGAGAGGAACCGGTGTATTTGTCCAGAGGGCAAAGTCCTGCTTCCGCAGGCACGACGCAAGGTAGGAGCAGGGATGACTTACCACCTCTACGAAGCCCGGTTGGAGGATTGCCGAAGCTGTCCTCGCAAACCGGAGTGTTGTCCGGACAACAAGAAGAACGGCCGTTCCGTAGCGCAACTGGAAGAAAGCTCGGTGGTGGCGTTTCGCAAGAAGATGGCGAGCGAGGAAGTCCAGGAGCGATATCGTCGTCGTGGACGAATCGTGGAGTTTTGTCACGCCTGGATCAAGAGCAAGCTGGGGCTGCGGCAGTTCCATGTGCGGGGCCTGGCGAAGGCCCAGATGGAAATGCTGTGGGCTTGCCTCACCTACAACCTGCAGCACTGGATCCGCTTGAAAAAGCTCAACGCCACACCAGCCGTCACCTGACAGAGAAAGAGAACAGCGAGAAGAACCGCGACCATCTCTCAAAATAGCAAGTCAACATTTCAGAAAACTCAGACGCAATCCGCAATCTCTCTCTACATCGAGGTTTCTTCACAGCTTCCGTACTAGGACTTCACATGTACGATAAGCGCGTCGTTTGTGCGAATCATTGGTGAACAGTTGCTCAGGTGGAAAAGTCTCCCCGCAGAGGTTTTCTTTAGCTGGGGATCGCGGCCGTAAGTGCGGGAAGTCCGACGCGCTGGATCCGGAAACGCTCGGCCTGCTCGCCTCCATCGGCATCGAGAAAGGGAAGCCCTTTGCGCCGGACGCGCGCATGAAAAAGATCCTTACCGAGTCTGCTGCGGTGGGCAACGCGACGGCGCGGGCCATTGCGTCCAAGAGCCGCATCAAAGAAGCCTACCTCGACTCGAACAGCGCGTGGTGCACGCCGGCGTATCGTGACAGCTACCTATGGCTCTCGCAGCCCGGCGTGAGCGATCTGGATGAGCGCAACCTGATGTTCTATATGGCCACCGGCGTCACTCCGGCGATGGTTGTGAAGATGGTTGGCGCCGGCTCGCAATACGCATTCGCATTCGTGGATTCCGAAGGCAAACCGCTCGACGGCGCCAAGACATACAAGATTCACCTGCCGCCCAACATTCCGGCGAAGAATTTCTGGTCGTTCGTCGTGTATGACAACCAGACCCGCTCGTTTCTACAGACCGACGAGCAGTTTCCCAGCATCAGCAGCTAAAATAAAGCTATCGTCGTGAACCCCGACACGTCGGTGGATGTCTGGTTTGGTCCGATTGCACCGGCGGGCCATGAAGCCAACTGGGTGCAGACCGTCCCCGGCAAAGGCCGGAACACCATTCTGCGCCTCTACGGCGCGCTCGAACCGTGGTTCGACAAAACGTGGAAACCCGGTGAGTTCGAGCTGGTGAAGTAGCGGTACCCGTCTATTGAATGGGCTGACCGAGGTTGCTGATGTGTGCGATTGCGGATTCAATCGTGCCAATCAAGTCCCAAGCTCGCGCCTTGGACACCACGGCATAAATTCCCGCGTCGCGGGCAGCTTCGTACAGCTCGTCCGCTTCGGAAATCGTGAAGAGAATCAGCGGCGCCAGCGGGTCGATTTTCGACAGGCGCGCTGCGACTTCAATTCCGCTGAGGTTTGGCATGGTCAGATCCAGAATTACGACATCGGGACGGAGTTCTTGAAATTGCGTTATAGCCCCTTCGCCGTTTTTCGCTTCGCCGCAAATCTTCCACTCGCGCGTTTCCAGGATCGCGCGAATGATGCGCCGCGTCGTTTCTGAATCCTCGACAACTAAAATTCGGAGATCCATGGGCCTCCCCCGGAATAACTTTATAACCGCGAATGGGCGGTGCGGGAATACACGCATCCGCGTAAATCCAGACTTTCGGGGGCGTCAGGCGCCAGTGGAGTTTGCGAATCGGCGGCTGCGAATTCATTTAAGTCGTGTCCCATCATGTTTTACCGGCGAAGGCTGTTCTTTCGGCTACCGGTCAGCCACTCGCCTCATTACCATAGCGATTCTAATGGAAGCCGCTCCAACTTGGGGATGGGATTATTGTCGGTCGTCATGATTGGTTCAGGCGTTATGAACTTAACTTTAGTTGCTTAAGAAACGGACGCAATGCCTGTTCCAGCCGAGTCATCGCGCCTAAGAGTGTTAGTCAGGACCTCACCTTCAATCAGGACCTCTCCTTCAGCACAGCGGGTGTATCCTCATTCCATTAAGATGAACGTCTTGTTGACCGCAATGCTGGCACGGTCGGGCTTACGATGAGTAATTCTGAGGTTGTGATATAAGCTCCGTGTGTGATCCGGCGAACGAGCCTCCAAAAATGATTCTGCCTTCACGTCGCAGCGGCATAGTAGCTCTTACGGTACTCCTCGCGTTTTTCATAATATTCGTATCACATTCTGCGGGGCAGCAATTCCCCGGTCCACCTGTTACGCCCGGCTCTCAAGCCGAAGCGGCATCCCAGGCAGCACAGCAAACAAGGAAGGAGCAGGAGTCCTCTGGTAGGCAAGCGGATGCGCCAGAAGACGCAGCCTATAAGGCTATAACTGATACAGCGCCGGGAGACGCCGACAAGCGGATCAAGCTCGGCGAGCAATACTTGCAGAAATATCCCGTTGGCAAATATCGAGAGCAAGTCTATTCAGAATTGACGGTCGCAGCATATGTCAAGCAGGACTTCGCGAAGATGAGTGCGTACGCGAACAAAGCGCTAGATCTCGATCCGAACGATGTCACCGTCCTCGTTCTGTTGGGTTGGGATATCCCCCACAACTATGACCCCAAGAATCCAGAGTCCGAACACCTCCTCCAGATGGCGGAATCGTACGAACTTCGCGCCCTAGCTCTGCTCCCTACGATCACCAAATCAGCAAACATCACCCCGGACGAATTCACGAAGTCAAAAGAGCAACTGGAATCGCAGGCGCACGGCGCCCTCGGCCTGATCTATTTCCGCCTTCGGAATTTTGAGAAATCCATCGCCCAGTTGCAAATAGCTGCCCTACGTCAAGCGGGCCAAGATCCCACTAATTATTACGTGATGGGCGTCGATCTTACTGAACTGAAGCGTTTCCTCGAGTCGGCTGACGCATTCGAGAAATGTGCCGAAATTGCCGGTGCCTACCAGGATCGTTGCAAGCATGGGGGAGAACAGGCCAAGCACCAGGCAGCAGCGCAGCAAGGCGCAGCCACTTCTGCTGGACATCTTGGGACGGTAGATGTGCGCCTAAAGGATCCCGCCGGGGAGCAGTTTAGCGGCGTGGCGACAATCCATTTGTTCACTATCGCAGGATCCGAAGCCCCGGGCAGCGCGGTGAATTCCGGTGAAAAAATACACTTTGCGGATATTACACCAGGTAGTTACATCGTCGAAGTCACCGCCCCCGGGTTCGCGTCTGTGAGGCAGCCGCTTGAAATTTCCGCTGAGCGGCTTTCGACGAGTGTTTTTTTGACTATGACGCCTGAAACAATCCGAGACCAAGCGGCTTCAGGCTCGGGTTCCGTTCCGATTTCGACCGCGACTACACGCGAGGACGCGGAAAAATCGCTCCAAGCCCTACGGCAAGCCGATTCCGTCCCGCCTGTTATGTCAGGCATTACGTGCCCTCTGCCCCTCGTGTTAAATGGAGTGGCCCAGCGCGTGGAAGAACTCGTTGACAACCTCGATCGATTCAGCGCCACGGAACGAGTTGACCACTTCGCGGTGCGTCCCGACGGCGACGTGGGCGCGCCGGATTCCCTTGCATTTCAATATGTCGTCGTTGTTGCTCGGGGTGGCGACGGCGACTTTCAAATCGATGAGTACCGCGACGGTGGCGACGATCCCGCTAGTTTTCCTGCGCGCGTCGCGACCGTGGGCCTGCCGGCATTGGCCCTAGTCTTTCATCCGAAATTCGCCTCCGAATTCAATTTTGTGTGCGAAGGCCTAGGAGAATTCGGAGGGAAGCCCGCGTGGCAGGTTCACTTTGCACAACGCCCGGACCGCCCCAACCAAATGCGGAGCTACGTCGTTTACAAAAATACCTATCCGGTTCCGCTGCAGGGTCGCGTGATGATCGATGCAGCTACGTTCCAGGTGTTGCGGATGGAATCAGAACTGGCCAAGCCGATCCCGGAGATTAAGCTTACGCGCGAGCACATCCTGATCGACTATGCCCTGGTGCAGTTCCGCACCGGCGAGCAGCAACTCTGGCTTCCGCAGAGCGCCGAACTTTACGTAGAAAGAAACGGAAACCGTTACTATCGCCGGCACACGTTTAGCAATTTCCAGGTTTTCACGGTCGGAACGGATCAGAAAATTCACGCGCCGAAAGAATCGTATGCATTCACAAACAAGTCCGACCACGAGATTTTCGGAACTCTGACAGTCAACCCAGTTGCAGGGCGGGATTTGCAGCAGGTATCAGTGACATTCAGAATTCCCGCTGGCAGGACCGTCTTCGAGGTCGTCGGGCCAGGCAAGGACGTTAATTTGCCGGTCGAGTCGGTCGAGTCAGCTCGGTTCGCTCACAACGGCGCGCCTGGCTCCGTAGATGCGAATGCCTATTTCGTCAAAGCGAGCACGCTTGAGCTGATCCCTGAGACAGTTGTTCTTGTTAACGCAAACTGAGTGACTGATTTTTATGCCTTTTACGCAGGACGGCAATCGTCATTCTTGAGTAATTCTTGCATTTAGGATGACAAGCCTCGGACGATCCCGGCCGCACGCCGCTCTCAGATCGTATTCTTCACTACGGGATTGCGACGGACTGACTGCCGGCGGACATCTGCTGTGATTCGCTCTCTAGCACCACTGCGCGCACCACGTAATTGCCCGGCTTCACGTTCACTTCCGTCGTCATGGTCGCTCCGCTGCTCTCCAGCTTCCTCAGCGTCGTATCCGACAGATGCATTTTCAGCGTCTTTTTCTGTCCGGTGATGTAGTTTCCATCCACGTCGAAAATCCCAAGCATCATCGTCACATCGTCCAGATTATTGCCCCCTGCCTTCCGAAAGCGCATCGAACGCAACTCCACCTCTGCGATCACGCTGAATTTCGTTGTCTGCGCGTCCACCTTGTCGAATTTCGTGCTGAACTGTACCGGCAATTCGTTCGTATCACGCTGGGAAAACATCGCCCGTTCCAGCTTATCATTTTCCGCGGCCTCCGCGTTCTCTGCCTGTTTCGGCGCAAAATACCCTTGCCTCGTTTGCACTGTGAGGTTTTCTTTGTTGCCCAGTTTCACAGTCACCTTATGGAATTGCCCGTCAAATTTCAAGTCCGTGGGAGCAAACCCCAGCAAGTACGAAGCACTCCGCAGACCTCCGATTCGGCTTAACCCGCTTTCCATATCATTCGAGTTCTGAACCAGAATCCCTCCGGTGCCTTCCGCTGCTTCCAGCAACACATCTCCGGTTCGCTGCCTTCCTTGCCGGACGTATTCCGACTCACCGGGCAGCTCTACATACAGTCCTTTAGCGTCCAGGACGTTGATCACCACCTTCGCTACCAGCGCCTTAGTGATCAGCGTATCGAGCTGATACCTGTACTCTTCGTTTAGGAATCCATCGGACACCATCGCAATCGTGCGCTCGCCTCCGGGAGTTTCGGCTATTCGCCGCACGGCTTGCTCCAGTGCCGCTATTGTGGCCGCGGCTCCTTCGTCGCTATACCGTATGACGTTCCTCGATTCGTCGCGGGTAGCCTCCGCTAACACAGGACATGGTTCGATCTTACAATAGCAAGGCCGTACGAGGTCCTCGGCGGCTGTCAGCGCATCCGAATCCAGGTCTTCTACCCGCTTGGCCAAATAAACTGGAAGCTTGGCGCAGCTTGCGGTGGACTCGAAACGGGGCGCAAGTACCAGATGCGACAGCGCATCCTCCAGCTTTTCCCGGTCAGTCATAAACTCCACATGTACGTGCCCGGACGAGGTGAATATCGCGACGCGTTCTCCGCTACCCAGCTTCTTTGCCAGATATCGCTTCGCCGCGTCACGAACCGGAATCAGGTCTGCAATTCCCAGGTGGTAATCGTCGAAAAACAGCGCTGTGAACTTCTGCGGTCCGAAAGGAGTCGCCGTCGCTGGCCCGGGTTGCTTCGTTCCGCCGCCGGAAACTTCCGCCTCCGTCATGGCGTCGGGCATGTCTGAGGAAAAGGATGAAATCACTTGCGGCTTCCTATTGTCAAACAATTGGAAATCCGCCTGGCTCAGGCCAGTGACCGGGTTACCTTTTGCGTCCCTCACCACCACGCGTACAACGATCAGATTGGTTTGGCTCCGTATCGCCGGCCTTTCTTGCTCCTGCTGCGCCGCGGAGTTGGAGGTTTCCTGCCCAAGGACCGCCAGCCCGCAGCAGAGCGGCGGTAACAAGAGCAACGCATGCCAACGAGTGGGAACATGAATCCACATTCTCTTCGAGAACAGCCTCCTGCTGCTGCGCTGAAAGAACATATCTGCCTACTTATACCGACTAATGCTCCTGTTCTTTAGCCTGAAAGCGCGTGCGCCTCGGAGTGTAATCCAATTAAGTGTAGCCGACCACGAGGCTTGATCCGCGATTAGCGTGCCAGACGAAGCGAGCTCGAATTCACTAGCGAGGAACGCGGTGACATCGATTTGGAAAGTGGCATCGGAGCAGAATTAGTCCGATAAGCACGTCAATCATGCATTAGCCCATCAGCGCATGAACGTTCAACGTCGCAGGTCCTCCGCACTGCAAGTAATCGCGGGCTGCTAAATCTCGAATTGGGGGAACCCGAGTTCAGGGGATCGATACATCGCGGGAAAACGCGGTTACGCGGTTTTCTTCGGATTCAGTCACTACCTCGCGAACTCGATAGGTTCCAGGTTTCAGCTGGAACGTGACGCTCAGATCGAGCCCGGCTTTGAAAAGCGTCGGCAGTTGCGAGTCGGCCACGTTAACCTTGGCGCGGCGCATTTGTGCGTCGATCAGCTCGTCTTTCCCATCGAAAACAGAGAAGAAAATCATTACGGTATTGATATTGCGTCCGCCATCTTTCTGGAACGGAAGCGACGTGACGTCCAAGTGAGTCGATAGGGTGAGTCCGTGCATCCCGTTTTGTCCCTCAGAGGAACTCACAGTTAGCTGGACCGGCAGCTGGGAGACGTCAGCTTTGGAAAGAATTATCTCCCGGATACGCGCTGGCACCGGTGATTCGGTGCCTGCGCGGGTTACTTCCTTCGCTTCTATGGAGCGTCCGCCGTCCTTGGTGGGCGCAAAATATCCCCTGCGTGCCTGGATTGAGACGGCCTCGGGTTTGTCTATGAGAATGACTTTCAGTGGGTGAAACTTTCCGTCCGGCTTACTATCGTCTGGCGCAAAGGCCAAAATGTAAGAGACCGGTGAACCGCCGAGCGCGCCAAATCCGGCCTTCAGATCGTTCTTGTTATGAAAAAATTCACCGCCCGTGCCTTCGGCAACGTCCGAGAGTACGCCCGTAGTGACCATTTCGGCCGTAGAGTCTAAGCTGTGCCCCGCTCGCACTGAGCCTTCGGAGGGCGCGCCGGCCTGAGTTACGTCCATCTCACGCATAAAGATCGCGAGTCCCTTGGGGTCGAGGACGCTGATGACTACTTGCGCGCGCAGTGAGTGGTCAATGAGCTGGTCTATCTGACTCTGTACGCTCTGCGACAGAAATCCTGAGGAAACCAGAATTACGGTGCGCTGGCCGGGCATTTGCGAAGTGTAGGTCATCACTCGCTCGACTGCGTTTAAATGGGCGCGCGCCTGTACCAAGGCCTGCTCCGTGATGTTGCGTGCGTGCTGCAAAATCAGATTTGACGCAAAACCGGCGACTAGAGCACCAGCGCCTATCGTCGAGCCACCAGAAGTTCCCGGCATTGAGCTGCCAGGTCCAGCTGGCGACGAGCCGCCGCCTCCCGTCGATGGGCCGGCAGAATTTCCTGTCGGCATGCCCCCAGACGAACCTTCGCCGCCGGCCATGGCTTGTGGCTGCGAGCCGGTGTCGCACGCCGCGAATTCAGTGTTGGCCACTTTCCAGGCGTCAATGTTTAGGTTGTTGGGGTTTTCCATGATTTGCTGCGCCTGAAAATCGGAGAGCTGCGGACAATCGTGGTCCAGTGTTCGCGAACGCGGGTTGACGCGCAATTTGAGCAGCGCTTCGTGGAGCAGCTTCGTGTCGGACGTAAAGTCCATGAGCATTGATTCCGTAGTAAAAACGGCGACGCGGTTCTGCGGCTGCGGGGTCGTGGAAATGTAATGCTCGGCCGCGTCGCGTGCGGCGGACATGTCTGCGAACGACGTGTTCAGATCGTCGAAGTAGAGAGCCAAGAATCTTGCTGGAGCTGCGGACGTACCAGAAGGGAGCGGCGCTTGGCCCCTAGCTTCAACGGCAGCTGAGTTCGGAAGTGTCGCGAGCGCAGATTCGACTTCAAATTGTGTGATCGTTTGTTCTTTGCCTCGATCAAAGATCCTGAAGTCTTCCTTTTTAAGGCCTTCGACCGGATTGCCTTGGGCGTCACGCACCACGACGCGAACGAGCACTATATTGCTTACGACTTTTAGGGGCGAGGGCGACTGGTTCACCGCGGCGGGCTTTTCATTCGTCTCTTGAGCGTGCGCCCCCGCACATAACATGAGAGCCAAGCAAGCTACAATGACTGCCAAATAGCATCGTGATTCGGACTGCACTTCGATGGCGTGTGCGATCGCGTGGCCGTGAGAAGGGCTCGGCCGTAGGGTGCGGAGAATCAGCCGCTCGTGTGTGCCATGCGGCAATTCGATGTCCGCCGCTCGTACTTTAGTAGGCATTCTAGGTGACGCTACCTACCTGCCCCTAGAATGTCAAGGGGAGTGAACCAATCCAAAATTCGGCTAGATCCCGATTAGTCGTGCCAGCTCAACCGGTCAATGCAACACCATCCAGTGCATTGATTCGACATTGCTTGCGTGGGAGAACCATCTGTTTGGCTGCGCGTGACACAACGCCAGCCAGGGCAGCGTTCCTGCTGGTCCAACCTTGGGAAGCAGTTTTGGCTTTTGTTTTCAATGCCAGGGGTGTTCAAGCTTAGTGTTGCGTCGACCCATTGAGACCACCCGCGTTACCGGACAATGAGAATTTGCGATTGATTCGTTTTCCGCACCTCACAGGCAGTCCATTTGTTTTCTCGTCGGATTTGAGTTTGGTTTCAGTCTGATTGACGTACTGCCCATCTGTCGGCAATCGAGCGTCGTATGCTTGATCCACTGGCGATAGGACCCGTCCTGCCGCAGCGCTCGCCGAATACAGAGTCCAAAGTATCCGGTGTTCGTGTTCACGAAGCCCGGTGTGATTCCACGATTGCGACCATGGCCGTGAATTAGGGTAAGTTCGAACTCACCCATCTCCCAAGCTTGCCGCAAAATCTCGCCCAGAATTCCGTTGAACACGATCTCAGATGGATGGTAGCCGTGGAGATCGATTTCCATCTTTCCCTTCCGGTTGGCCGGGTCGTCGGAGCAAACCGGGTGTCATGAGAGTGAGAATAGCGGGATTACTGGCTATCTCGCCACTCTTTCACGGGGCCGGTTCAATTCCAATCTTGTCATTAACAGCTTCGCGCAGTCGTTGTTTACAGCCGAGATATTTTTCAGTGGTTTGTACCGAGACGTGCCCCAGAAGGAACTGAATTTGTTCCAGCTCACCTCCAGCGCTGTGGCAGAGACGGGCACACGACCTTCGCAGATCATGCGGCGCGAGTTTTAAAATTCCAACCTTGGCCGCGTACTGCTTGACAACATGCCACACCACTTTTTCGGTCATTTCGGTGCCCCAAATCGTCCCCGTCCTACAGACGCAACGAAATAACCGCCCGTGCATAACATTGGAGGCTGCCAGCCAATCGTCAATCGTTCGCTTAACCCAAGAAGGCACCGGGATGGTTCGAACGTGACCGGCTTTGCCAATCAGGTCGATAATGGCCCAGTGATCCTCTCGACGCTGGAAATGATCAACGGTCAGTTCGGTCAGCTCGCGGCGCCGCAGTCCGCAACCCAACAGCACAGCAAGTATGGCCCGGTCCCGCTTGCCCTTCAGTGTGGCAGGATCAGGGAGCTGCCAGAGCGTTCGAGCTTCTTCTGCCGTTAACCAATTTCCAAGTCGGCACCCAAGTTTCTTTGCACCCTTGACGCGCCGAATGCCGGCTACGAGGTCAGGACTCAACAATCCGGATCTGCTGCTTCATATGCGAGCCGTCGTACGGCCGCCAGCCTGACGTTAATGGTCCCTGCTGCGAGGTGACGATCTTCCAAGTGCAATCGATATCGGATAACCACCGTTTTGTTGGACGATAGTCGCGCAGCAGAGCAATACCATGCCACGAACTCGTCGATCGAGTGACGATAGCTGCGCTGCGATTCGAACGATCGCAAACTCACAACCACGGCGACCTTGGCGTGCTCTAAATCGGGGAGTCCCAGCTTAGTTTTGACCCGGCTCTGCTTGCTCTTGGGTTTACGGCTCATCTCTAACAATGTCGGCCCTGTCAAACACTTTTCGAGCAGACTTATCCATCCACTTAAAAGAGTTTTTCTTCCGATTCCTGGGAGATCTTTCTTGTCAGCCTTGACGACTTCGGATCGCTCGTAATCTAGCGGTCGGCTTCAGTCCGACCCATACATCTCTTCGATCGTAAACTTCAGACCATGATTAGTTATTCGAACTCCCTCTCGCGAGGGAGCGGGATGCCCATTCAAGTGCGCGGCGTTCCAGTTCACGCCATGTCCGGTACCGAGCTGTCCCGCGTGCGAACCGAATTCCGGCTCCATCTTCCCGAGCCTATCAACAAAAGCCCACTCGAGTCGAGGGGGCCGACATTGTTATGCAATCAAGTCGCGGGCTAGTACTCCACATGTCCGGCAAGGGCGTTTACCAGGACCTGAGCGGATCAGTTCGTAATACATTTCCGAAAGCCACCTAGAAAAGTCGCGTAGGGTTGGCGGTACCGTTCGTGAAGGACTACTCGTATCTCAATGCGACCATGGGATCGACTTTAATGGCGCGGCGCGCGGGGATATAGCATGCTAGCAGTGCGACTGCGAGCAAACCGAGCGGGACCAGCGCGAAAGTCATGGGATCGGCTGGGCGGATGCCGAATAACATGCCGGACAAGAAACGCGTCAGCGCAAAGCCCGCCGCGATGCCGATTCCAATCCCGGTGACGGCTAGTTCGGCACCGCTGCCAAGCACGATCTTGAGTATGTTGCTTCGCGGCGCTCCCAGCGCCATCCGTATGCCAATCTCCCGCGTTCGCTGAACGACCAGATAGGCCATCACGCCATAAATGCCGATCACCGCAAGCAAGAGCGCAGAGCCCGCGAAGATCGACATGAGCAGCATATTGAAGCTCTGGCGCGCCGTGGATTGCTCGATTACTTGCTCCATGGAGTGGAGCGGCGGAATCGGCAGGCCGGTAGTCTGGCGCAGGGCGTCCTCAATTGCCGCGTTGAGTGATGGCGATTCCGTCCGAGTGAGGACCACCCACGCCACCGAGACACCTGCCCAGCGATCGCCCGCACGCTGGTCGGCTGGGGCAGTAGGCCTAGACCGTTGTCGCGAACGTCGCCTACGATCCCGACAATTTGGCGCGCAGGTTCTTCAACTCTTGGCCCTAATCCTTTCCCGAGGATGATTTGGGCTCCTATCGCATCGCCGTCAGGCGACAGCTGGCGGGCCATCGTCTGATTGATCATTGCCACCGGCGGGGCAGTGAGGTCGTCGGCTTCCGCAAAAATACGTCCACGAAGCACCGGAATCTTCAGTACCCCGAAATAGCTGGGCGAGATGAAGATCTCGCGCCCAAATTCCTGAGAGGCTCGGTCCAGCTCCTGGCCAACAACGCTAACGGGAAGGCTATTGAAACCGCCGTCGAGCGGCAAGAGCGTCGTGAAACCGGCCGCTTCGACTCCGGCCAGGTTGTCCAGACGTTGCAAAGCGTTCTGAGGTATTTGATCTACCCCCGGTGACTTTAAACGCTTCGGGTCTAGCGGCGTTCGCGTCGTCAGCACCTTGTGCGCATCGAAACCCGGGTCCACGGAGCGCAAAGCCACCAAGGTCCGAATAAATAGAGCCGCTACGATTAGCAAGACGAGAGTGAGGCTCATTTCGGCGATCACTAAAAGTGAACGCGCCTTGGCTTGTATCGTGCCCGTGCCGGTTCGGCCACGGTTCTGATTCAAACCCCAGTTGGGATCAGTCAGGGAGATTGAAAGTCCAGGGACTAAGCCAAACAGCAGTGCGGTGCCCAGCGTGACGAGAAGCGTGAACAACAGAACCCGCCAATCCATCATGACATTCGAGCCGGTCGCACTAATACGAGGAATACTTGAGGGAACGAAACGGAGCACAACACGAACGCCACCTAGTCCAATTCCCGTGCCAAGCAACGCGGCCGCGGCTGAGAGCAGGATGCCTTCTGTAAGCAACTGCCGGGTGATTCTCACGCGGGTTGCTCCTAACGTTGTGCGAATCGCGATCTCACGCGTCCTGGATGCGGCGCGGGCCAGAAGCAGATTGGCAGCGTTCACGCAGGCAATCAGCAGTACAACACTGACGGCAGCTAAAAGCGCCAGAAGGGAGAAACGCGCGTCCCTGACAATGCCATTTCGCATCTTTTGGACACTATACGTGTCACCCCGCTTTGCCGAAACTGTATTTGGGTATTCGCGGCGAAACTCCTCTGTCATGAGCTTGAGGCGCGAGTTTGCCGTCTCCAGCGTGACGCCATCTTTGAGCCGCCCGGCAGCCTGAAAGTAATGAACTTGATTATTGCTAGAGGGAGACATGGGGAACGGCAGCCAAATGTCCGGCTGTTCTGCGGTTTCGGTTTGAACATGCTCGGCCATGATGCCGACAATCTCATAGGGATTGCCGCTCAAAGAGATCACCTTACCCGTAACGCGAGGGTCTCCGCCGAAGGCACTTCTCCAGAATCCGTGGCTAAGGACAACCACATTACCGTTCTCGAACAAGCGTCCGGTACCAAGCTCGTCTTCCGCAGCAAAGCCGCGGCCTTGAGCGATGGGCAAGCCAAACAGACGAAAATAATCTTCCGTAACCAGCATCGCCTCCACTTTCTGCGGTTGGTCAACACCGGTCAAATAATATGAAGCAGCCTGATAACCGGATACGTCTTGGAGAACGCTCGTCTCTTTGCGCCATAGATTGAATTCAATATCCGCGGCGAGGAAGCCGGAACCATTCCTGTTGGTGTCGGTGAAAATGACCACACGGTCGGGTTCGGGAGCACGTAGCGGCTTCAACAGGACGGCGTCAACCACGCTGAAAATTGCAGTATTCAAGCCAATACCGAGTGCGAGGGTAAGTACGGCAACGGTGGTGAAGCCAGGATTCTTGCTCAGCATGCGCAGGGCGTAGCGCAAGTCTTGAACCAGCTTTTCCATGCGGCCTTCCGCCTTTCAGCCAAGGTGCAAAGTGGACCTCATCTTATATCCAGAATCCAGTGTTATTCCAGCTCATCGGACAGTACAGATGAGCGATCGGCAATTCGAATGGCTGGTCACAGGCGATAAATCCTGATTAGTCGTGCCAGCTCAACCGGTCAATGCAACACCATCCAGTGCATTGATTCGACATTGCTTGCGTGGGAGAACCATCTGTTTGGCTGCGCGTGACACAACGCCAGCCAGGGCAGCGTTCCTGCTGGTCCAACCTTGGGAAGCAGTTTTGGCTTTTGTTTTCAATGCCAGGGGTGTTCAAGCTTAGTGTTGCGTCGACCCATTGAGACCACCCGCGTTACCGGAAACTGGAATTTCATTTCCCGGGTACGCGGCCGTCCAGAGCCCTTGTGCAAAGGTTCGGCGCTGCGAGCGAACTTCGCTACAGCGGAAGTGCCTTTATTTTCGGCGCAAGAGAGTGGCGTGCCCAAGGCGACGATCTCAGAACTTTTCTGGCTGCTTTCTTGTAGTGCCTGCCACAGGTTGACTTCCCCGTGGGTAAAGCCTGCAGCGCGTTCGGCAGCCGGCAAGGAACTCGGGTCCGGTCACGCGATGAGCGGATCCACGAAGCCGTGAATATTGCGACTTGCAGAACGGCGAGCGAGCCGCGAGTGTACTTTTGAACGTGGCTCGATTAAGAGTTATAAGAAACAGGGGCGTCTCGATGGCCCGGGACGCCCTTTGACTCTCACACAACTTTCCGCTCGTAGCGAAGGCCCAGTGATTAGAACGTGAGCTGCGCCTTCACCTGAATCAACCGGGGCGAAGCATCTCCACCGAGGAACGAGCCCAAAATGCTGGTGGGCGGGTTCACAGTGGCCTGCAACGTCCCGAAGAACTGGCTGCCGATGTCGTTCGCCGGCAGGTTGAAGTTCGGATGGTTGAACAAGTTGAAGAACTGCAGACCGAGTGCGAAGTTTGCAGCCTCCCACTTCGGAATCTTCGTATTCTTCGTAAAGCTGAAGTCTGTGTCGAAATACGAAGGTCCGCGGAATTTGTTACGCAGCGATCCGAAATTGTCCTCCGAGAGCGTCGGGGGGTTGTTCGGGCCGTTCGGGAAGAACCCTAACGCGAACCCGCACGGATTCGTCAATCCCTGCTGGCCAAAATGGCTTTCACTGTTGCAGCTCAAGTTGGAGATTGGGGAAAGCGGAGTCGGCAAGAGGTCGGTGTTGTAGTTGTTCACACCCGAAACTGACGAGTCGATGACCGAGAACGGGAAGCCGGTCCGGTAGAACACTGCTCCCGAGACCTGCCACCCTTCTACCAGAGGCGCCCAGCCATGTCCCGCCATCATCTTGCGGAAGGGAATCTGCCAGACGTAGTTGGCATTCAGCGAGTGCCGCACGTCATAGTCGGCCGGGCCGTAGTTAAGCCGGTAATTCTGCGGGTCTTGCGGATGCGTGATGCTGACGGCTCCGCTGCCCGCGCTGTCGGCCGAGAACGGGTTGAATCCACCGTTTGAAATGATGTCAAACGCGTGGCCGTACGTGTAATTGAACTGGAACAGTCCGCCGCCCCACACCGAGAAGCGATGCTTGTACGAAGCCACGATCCCGTTATAGTTCGAAATGCCGGCGCTGGCAACGTTGGTAAGTTCGCTGTATTGAGACGTCGGTGCTAGCAGCGGAAGCGAAGCAACCGGCAATGCCGCGGACTGAAAAGCATTCACCGAATTATCCACGATCGGCTCGTGAATCCCGTGGTTCCCGAAATAGCCGATGTAGAGCGAGTCGTTGGCTCCAAACCCTTTTTGAATTTCCAAGCTCCACTTCTGATATTGCGCCGGAACAATCCGTGGCGGCGTGAAGGTTACGCTAGGCGCAAAGGCTGTGGTGTTCCCTCCCGTGAGGAACGCCGTGTTGAAAGCTGAGTTCGCCGCCGTCGTGCAGTCGAACAGGTTTGAACCAGGTGTTTGCTGCGGCGACAGGTAGCCCGGGCAAGAGCCGCCGATTCCCACGGAAACGATCTCGAACGGATTCACCAGGTTAGGATTCGATGCCATCGAGTCCGCGATCTGACCGGGGAAGATATCGTTGAAAAGCCCGATGCCGCCACGAATCACAAGGTCCTTCGTGAACATGTTGGAAGTCGAACCGAATGGCTGCCAGGCAAAGCTGATTCGCGGTTCCCACTGAACTGGTGCCAGGCTTAGCAGCGCATTGCGGCGGCCTACTTGTAGCTCTTCGTTGTAGGGCGCTGTTTGGTCCGCGAAGATTTGATCGATCGGAACCGCGAACTGCCCAAAACAATTCGTCACGCAGATGGGGTTCGAGGAGTGCTCGATGCGCAGCGCAGGAGAGATGGTCAGGTTCGCGTTAACTTTCCAATCGTCCTGGATGTATCCACCGACTTGGTAAATGCGAATTGGCACGTTCTGATTTTGCGGGAAGTTCTCCAGGATTACCGTGCCGATGCTGCCCGGTGCATTGGGGTCGCCACCGTTGGCAAAGTCTCCCAACGAGAGGGGCAGCGTCAAAGGCGTGGTCAGTTGCCCCAAATCATGATCGCTCACGTAGTTCTTGTGAAATTTGAATCCAAATTTCAGCGTGTGGTTACCCAAGCTCTTAGACACGTCGTCGGTGAACTGGAACTGTGTGACGTTGCGACCCTGTGGGAACGCTTCGCTGATTCCGCCTACATTGGCCAGCGTCCCATCATTGACGATCAGGTTGTTGGGAAATGCCGCCAAAGCCGCCGACTGGTCCGGCGAGTTGAAAATCGCTGAGTACCAAGTAGTCGCAAACAAGAACTGGTTAGTGAGAGTCGGGCTGAATGTGTGCGTTTCGTTGATTTGGCCCTGGTATTCAGGCTGGACGCTGTGGTCGTTGAAAATCGGGTTCAGCGGATCCTCGTAGGTCGGTTGCACGCCCTTGTCGTACTGGACGCGCACGTAAGCTCGATCGTTTGCTCCGATGTTCCAGTCGAACCGGCCAGCAATTTGCCATTCCGGCGCGAAGCTGATCGGCGTTGTGCGCAAAGACAGGGTGCAGGGGTTTGTTGCCCCGGCGTTATCAAATACTCCAGGAGCTCCGAAGCCCGGTCCAATTTGATTGACGCCATTTGAATCAGGGTCGCAACCCCCGCCTGAGAAACTATTCTGCGAGTTCGTGGCGTAGCCCTTCGCACCGTTGAATAAATTGAAGATGCCGGCACCAGCTCCCGGCACGCCTGCCGGGCAAGTAACCGACGCTCCGTTCATAGCTGTGAGCGTAAGGCCTTGGCAGTAATAGGGAATCGAGGCTGTATCGCCAAGGGCCGTCAAATTCTGAACGATCGAGCCTTCAAAGCCCGTACTGGGAACAGCGATCGTCGCCGGCACCGGAATCAATACGCGAAGGCCTTCCGTATTCACAAAGAAGAACAGCTTATCCTTCTTGATTGGTCCGCCGAAGGAGGCCGCCCATTGATTCGCGTTGCTGAACGGCTTAGCCTGCACCGGCGCCGCGTTGCCGTTGAACCAGTCATTGGCGTTCAGCGCGCTGCCGTTCCAGTAGTAAACCGCATTGCCGTGATATTGGTTGCCGCCCGACTTCGTGATGTAGTTAACCTGCAACCCGGAGAAGGTTCCGAAGCTGCCGGAGTACGCGTTCGACACCACGTCCGCTTCCTGCACTTCGTTTGATCCCAGCAACAGGTTGGTCGCGCCGGAATTGCCCAAGTTCAAGAACGGATCGTTGTCGTCCATTCCGTCCATCGTGAACAGGTTCGAAGTCGCCGGCAAGCCATACGCCTCGACGTTGCCGTAACCCATCTGGGAGTTGACGATCACGCCCGGTGCCAATTGCGCAATTGCCGTTAGGTCATTGCCCGGATTCGGCACGTTGGCGATCTGTTGCTGAGACAAGGCCGTCGAAGTGTCGCCATTCTCAGTTTGAATGAGAGGCGCCGCTTCCGTCACCGTGACGCTAGTTGTCGATGCACCCAAAGTCAGCTGCACATTGAGTGTCGCGATTTGCCCCACCGCGACATTCGAATGACGGCTGAACGATTCGAAACCCGTAGCCGACACCGAAATCGTGTAAGGCCCTGGAGAAAGCAAGTAGAAGTGGTACACACCGTCCTTGTTGGTTGTGGACTCTTGCGTGTTGCCCTTCGCGTCGTTCTTCAAAGTAACTCTGGCGCCAGGAACCGTCGCGCCGCTCGGGTCGGTCACAACCCCAGCGATGTCGCCCGAAGTTGTTGTCTGCGCAGTCACGCGTGTCGAACTCAGCGAAAGAACTACCAGCAGCACGAAGACAGCTGCCGCGAAACGCTTCAAATCCATAGAACCTCCTGACAATTCGATCGAGAAAATTGCGCGAGACCGTCAGCGCATTACATTGCCATTGCATGGCGAGCGCCAATCATCGCCTCAGTCTTTACAATGAGTTGCGAGATCCTTCGAATCGGAGCGCTATGAATTACAGGAGATGAATGAAAGGCATCGCCCCGCGTATCGGCGACTTCGCATCGCTCGCGTGTAGCTTCGTCACTGTCTTCTGTGAACTCACAACAACTAAAAGAAACACGGAGCGAAATTCCAAATTGTGGAGACCGAAACTAGAACACAGCCGCAAATGTTGCTGTCGATTTGAATAACGGAATATTTTAATGAACCTCGGGAAATCAAATGGGAGTTGGAGGCGATCTAGTAATCGTCGGAGCAATTAAATTCGAAGGCAACGGAAGAAACCATATTAGGAGGGAGCGCACGAGCCGGTCTCTATCTCATGCTGACTGGGTCCGCCGCATTCAACGAGCGCTGGGATCGCCAGCAAACACCGGACTTATCGCCTAATGCGTGACTTTCAGGGACGCCGCGCCCAGAATTTCGCGACTTTTTTTCTCCTGTACGAAAACCACGACGCGCAGATTGTCCTGATTCCAGTGGGAATCGAATTTCACATGTGGATCCCCGGTGAACGACGCCGCAGCCTTATTCGAATCCGCGACTCCGATCTTGTGTAGCGATCGCAGAGTCGCCGCGTGATGCAGCATGTGCCCAGAATTCTCTCCGCGGCTTACGGACGATTGCAAACCGTCTTCGGTAACCGCCAGCCACACCTCCGCGACATCTCGCTTGGCATTTTCCCCTAGCGCTCCCACCGTCACAGTGAACTGCCGTTCACCCTTTGCACCTTCGGTTCCGGAACCAATTGCGACGTCAGTTTCCCCACGGCGTGCCGCATTCTCGATTTCACGAGCGGCATCCCCTTCGTTGCTCCCGACAAACTGCTTCTCCCCATCCACAACCATCTGGGGCGTATATGCTTGTGTCTTGAAAAACTCGGAATACGCCAGCTGCCGCTGCGTCCACTCCGGCGAAGAATACGGATCGCTCCAGCCCAGATGATTCCAATAATCCACGTGTTCTTCCAAGGCTATAACGTCCGCCCCCGCGACCAGTTGTTGTTCCTGCAGCTTTTGTAGCAAGGCATCCGCGGCCGGACACGTGGAACAGCCTTCGGAAGTGAACAGCTCCACGACCACCGTTCTGCGCGCTGGTTCCGCCGCCTGGCTTTGTGCCGTCATTTGCCGAACAAAGCCGAAGGAGAAAATGCATAGCGAGAGAGATAGCATCACCTCCACTCCCGGATAGTTCTTCATCTCCTCGTCTCCTGCATGCAGTCGCTTGCGATGCGGCTGCTTAGCACATCAAATTCGTGGAGCGAAGTTCTCGATCGGCGAGACGCTTCGCGTCAACATGTTCTTACGCGACGATACAGCCTGCATCCAATCTGCATGAATTCTTTCCATGCGCTCGATGTAGTCCGGAAAATGGCTTTCCCGCATAGCCAGCCATTCGTCGAGCGACAATCGGCCCTGCATAGGAAAGTCGGCCGAGACGGTCCAAGCAGCTTCGGGCAATGTTTTCAGCAGAATATAAGTGACTCGTCGCAACGTGCGAATAATGTCCAGCGCTGCCTTGACGTCCTGATAGAAGTAGCCGAGGCCTCGCGACCAGGCCGCGGAATTATGGTTAGGGGGCGAACTGTCAGGATCTGCTATCAAGCTGCGGCACGAGATATACTCCGTCGCCTCGCTGTCGGCAAGGTACCAAACCGTGTCATGAATGCTCGGCCGATCCGGCGACGGCATGTATAGCCACATTTTTCTGGGAAAACGACGCAGCGCGTCTTCCAGCGTCGCAGGCGCGCTGCCGAAAGATTCCAAGACTCGTCTTCTCTGGCTGCTCACAGGTCACTACTCCGCAAAAAGGGCGTCGCTGCCAATCCAAATCTGGGCGAGCGACCTGAGATTTTTCTTATAAGTTCGCGAGGCGCTGTATTCCTTCCCGTCCCGCGTACGCACGAGATACTCTCCCGTGGTGTAAGGCTGAATTTCCGTCACCCAAGAAGCGTTCAACAGCACGGAGCGATGAATGCGAATGAACCCATAAGGCAGAAGCTTTTCAGCCACGTCCGCGATGGATCCTCGCATCAAGTGGGAACGCGCCGTTTGCACCAGCAACACATAGTTGCCCTGAGCCTCCGCGGAAATCACTTCGGCTGGGTCAATGAAGATGATTCGTCCTGCTATCTTGATGGCGATCTTGGAAGACCTCGAAGTGGGGGCCTTTAGTGGGATTGCCAACTCAATCGAATACGCCCCTGGATCATTGACTGTTTTGTCGTCGGCAATGAGCACTCGCGTGTCAGCCGATTCAGCGAACTGAACATTTTCACG
This sequence comes from uncultured Acidobacteriota bacterium, assembly GCA_963779465.1. Classification (GTDB taxonomy): domain Bacteria; phylum Acidobacteriota; class Terriglobia; order Acidiferrales; family UBA7541; genus Palsa-295. The sequence continues at coordinate 610,814 of CAVZYH010000001.1, forward strand.
CATGGGAATCAACCTCCCTCGGCGACGCCTCTGCAAGAAGCGGTTCGCGAGTGAACTGTTGGCAGGCAGCTGTATTCCACCATATGAAATTCACAATGGCGTAACTTCGCCTACTCGCTCCTCAAGGCTCTCGCAGAAAGTGGTCGGCTACAATAACCACTTGCAGCCAGTTCGATATGACCACTAAGATGGCGAGATGAAGAAGGCGGCCAGCGGCTTGTCCCCTCTCATTTCCGTCGATCGCTCGGCGGCGAAGCCCCTGTACTCGCAAATCTACGACGCGTTCCGAGCGGCCATCGTCGGCCGCAACCTGCGCGCTGGCGAACGAATTCCCTCGACACGAGCTCTTGCGTCAGAGTTGCGAATCTCTCGGATCCCGGTGCTTAACGCGTACGCTCAGCTAATCGCCGAAGGCTACTTTACGACGCGCCCCGGGTCGGGCTCCTTCGTGTCCGCTTCACTGCTCGGCCGTCACGACTCGGCCGAGGAACGCAGCGCTCGGCCATCACGTATACGACCAACACCTCGCCCGGTCGCGCAACGATGTTCCCTGCTCCCTCCCTATGAACGCCCCGCCTGGGTGACCGGCAGGGGAGCCTTCAGCCAGAGCCAAACCGCCCTAGATGACTTTCCATTTCATGTTTGGTCGAAGCTCGTCGCGAGCTATTGCAAGAATCTTCATCTCAGCGCGCTTCAGTACGGCGATCCGATGGGTTTCCGGGAATTGCGCGAGGCGATTGGCATATACCTCAGAGCGGCGCGTTCCGTCCGCTGCGAATGGTCGCAGATCATGATTGTCAGTGGGTCGCAGCAAGCGCTGGATATTTCGGCCAGGGTGCTGCTCGACGCCGGTAGTCCCGTGTGGGTCGAAGAACCTGGATATTGGCTGACACGAGAGATGCTTAGCGCCGCTGGATGTCGGCTGGTGCCTGTCCCGGTGGACGACGATGGCTTGGATGTATCTGCGGGAATCAAGCAGTGCCGCGACGCGCGAGCCGCCTACGTCGCGCCGTCTCACCAATATCCACTGGGAGCGACGATGAGCGCTTCGCGCCGGCTTCAGCTCCTCGAGTGGGCGCAGAGGGCCGGATCCTGGATCGTCGAAGACGACTATGACAGCGAATATCGGTTTGACAGCAAGCCGATAGCTTCGTTGCAAGGCCTCGACCATTCCTCCCGCGTGATTTACATCGGCACGTTCAGCAAGGTTCTGTTTCCGTCACTGCGTGTCGGCTACGTTGTCATTCCCCCCGACCTCGTGGATCACTTTCTCTCAGTTCGCCATGCCATGGACGTGAGCCCGCCTCACCTGTATCAAGCCGTGCTTGCCAATTTCATCAACGAAGGGCACTTCTCGCGTCACATCCGGAGAATGCGGCTGGCCTACGGCGAGCGGCGGGAGATTTTGGTCGACTGCATCAAGAAAGAGGTTGGATCCCTTCTGCAGTTGCACGGCGCGGAGGCCGGCCTACATCTGACTGTGACGCTACCGAAAGGTTATCGCGACCGCGCAATCTCCGCACGAGCCTCGCGCCGAAGTTTGTGGCTGTGGCCGCTATCTCCCGCCTATCTCGGGGCAGCGTCTCGCCAAGGATTCATACTCGGCTTTGGCGGCGTGACGCCGGCGGAAATTCCTACCGCTGTGCGCAAACTGCGGGAAGTCCTGATGCCTGAGCGATCGCGCTGATTTCGCTCGGGGCTGGCAGGCCCAACTGCACGAACATTCGACCTTGAACCTACTCTGGGTCCATGTTTCCATGCGGGGATGGTGAACACTAGCCGACTTGAAACAGGAATCCTAGATACCGCTCCGGATTCGATTCATGCCAATTGCAAGCAGCTTTAGACTGGCTCGCCAGATCTCGCAGCGCGTAACGCAGCACCTGTTGTGGCCAGAAAATGCTCTCGATGCGACGGGGCGCGTCCACGGGTGTTTCCAATGCCTAATCGGTCGGGTTTGTGCGTTAACCAGGAGTCTGGGTGAAGAATGTGTTGGCGCGCTCTCGTAAAAGCACCCGTAGGCTCGAAATAGGACTGACAACCAACCTGAACAATTCTCGCGAGACAATCGCGTTGATGCATCAGCACACTACCCGGATGTACAATTCCTGCGATTCCGGAGTAGGGCCATCGTTAGATCTGAGGACCACCGTGAAAAAATCGATCCTGCGTGTTCTGCTTTTGATCTTGCTCGCGCAAAGCTACTCCCCTTACGCCGCTGATACTCCCGACAGGGCCACCAAAATCGACAAACTCATGTTGCAGTATGCGGAATGCTGCTCGTTCACTGGCACAGTTCTGGTTTCGGACCACGACGAGGTCATTTTCAAGAAGGGTTATGGGCTAGCCAATCGCGAGTGGAACATCTCCAATACGCCGGACGTGAAGTTTCGTCTCGGCTCCATCACTAAGCAATTCACTTCCATGCTGATCATGCAGCAGGTCGGCAAGGGCACGATTAAACTCGACGGCCATCTCTCCGATTATCTGCCGTACTATCGCCAGGATACCGGTTCGAAGGTTACCATTAGCCAATTGCTGAGCCACACGTCCGGTATTCCTAGCTTTACCGACAATCCTAAATTCTTAGCCAACGTCTCGCGCAACTACTACGCTGTGGACGACTTCGTGAAACTATTTTGCAGCGGAGACCTGCAGTTCGAGCCTGGCGCGAAGTTCCACTATGACAATTCCGGATATTTCCTTCTTGGGGCAATTCTTGAACGCGTCACAGGAAAAACATACGAAGCACTCGTGAAGGAAAATATTTTCGTCCCGCTCGGAATGAACGAGTCCGGCTACGATCACTATGCCGAAATCCTTCCCAAACGTGCTTCGGGTTATCAGCAGGATTTGAACGGAATTGTGAATGCTCCATATCTCGACATGGCACTGCCCTATGCTGCTGGTTCGCTCTATTCCACCGTTGAAGATCTCTATAAGTGGGACCAGGCCCTCTATACCGACAAACTTGTTTCCAACGATCTGAAGCAAAAACTCTTCACGCCCAATCTGGAAAACTACGGCTACGGCTGGGAAATCGTGACCATACCCGCCAACGAACCCGGGGCTGGACAAGTCATGATTTCACACGAAGGCGGTATCAATGGCTTCAACACGATCGAACAACGCTTCGTCGGCGATCACGACCTCATCGTCATCTTCAACAACACACCTGGCGCCGACTTGGCCGACATGGCCAAGGGCATCCGCACCATCGTCTTCGGCGAGGAGCCTGCGGCGCCAAAGCGCTCTCTCGTTCGCGATTTGGGCAAGACGGTGGTAAATCGTGGAGTCGATGCTGCCATCGCTCAATATCGCCAACTAAAGCAAACCAATCCCAACGGTTACGATTTCGGCGAACCTGCCCTCAACGTGATCGGCTATTTGCTCCTCGAAAAGGGCCGAGACGCCGACGCGATCGCTATTTTGAAACTCAATGTGGAGGAATATCCGAAATCTGGCAACGTCTATGACAGCTTGGCCGACGCCTATGCGAAGGACGGTCAACAGCAGCTAGCCATCGCCAACTATCGCAAGTCCCTAGAGATCGATCCCAAAAATCAGAACACCGTGGACAAACTGAAAGGACTCGAAAATAAGTAAATCGCCGCCCGTCAGTGCCTGATAAGTTACGTTACCGTATATGTACCGTCCTAGGACTCCACAACTACGATTACCGTGTCGATAAGGCATCGCTCCGTTTCAGGTTCAGTGGCACCGACAGCGAGTGCCACTTGACCTGACCGGGCCTTTTTGTACCAGCCGACGTGAGAGAGAATTCACGAGGAGGACGGCTGGATATGCCCATCAAGAGGTACAAAGCAGAACAGATCGTGACGATACTGCGTCAGATTGAAGTAGGAATTGCGAACGGAAAGCCTACCCCGCAAGCCTGCAAGGAAGCGGAGATCACCATTCAAACCTACTACCGCTGGCGGAAGGAATACGGCGGCCTGAAACTGGATCAAGCAAAACGGCTGAAGGAACTGGAGAAAGAGAACGCGAAGCTCAAGCGAGTGGTGGCGGAGCTATCGCTGGAGAAGCAAGTTCTCAAGGATATTGCGGAGGGAAACTTCTAAGCCCTGAGCGGCGTCGCTGTGCGGTGGAGCATGCACGGGAGAAGCATGAACTCTCCGAGCGGCATGCTTGCCGGCTGGTGGATCAGTGGCGTGGAACGCAACGCTATCTGCCGATCCAGCGAGTGGATGAAGATGCGTTGTCCCGAGCGATCATTACCCTGGCCAGCGAGTATGGCCGTTACGGCTACCGGAGGATCACGGCGCTGTTGCGGACGGCAGGTTGGCAAGTGGGGAAAGATCGGGTGCAGCGCATCTGGCGTCGCGAAGGGCTGAAGATACCCAAGAAACAAAAGCCCAGGAGAAGGCTCTGGTTCAACGACGGATCTTGCGTGCGGCTGAGGCCCGAGCGGGCGAATCAGGTGTGGAGTTACGATTTCGTGAGCGCCATGACCCATGATGGCAGAACAATCCGCATGCTGACGATGATCGATGAGTACACGAGGGAGTGCTTGGCGATTCGAGTAGCGCGAAAACTGCGGAGCTACGAAGTGATTGAGGCGTTGGCCGATGTGATGCTCTGGAGGGGGGTTCCAGAGAACATCCGGTCCGACAACGGTCCGGAGTTCGTAGCCGAGGAACTTCGAAAGTGGTTGGGGAATGTGGGGACGGGAACGTTGTATATCGAGCCGGGCAGTCCCTGGGAGAACGGTTACTGCGAGAGCTTCAACGGGAAGCTGCGGGATGAATGCCTGAATGGAGAGATCTTTTACTCGCTGAAGGAGGCACAGATCGTGATCGAGAAGTGGCGAGTGGAGTACAACACACGGCGGCCGCACTCGGCACTGGGCTATAGGCCGCCGGCGCCGGCGGCGTTCGCGCCGCAAATGGCGGCTCTCCGGTCGCCTACGGCTCCCTGCGCGCCACCATTTGCATCCTTACCCGATGAGGTTGTGATGTAAACTCTCTCACTCGCCTTGGTACAAAAAGTCGGTCCGGTCAGCTTGGGCAGAATGATGGGTGGCTCCGCATGGAAAATCGTCCTCATCATCTTCGCATATCCCATATTCGCTTGGTTCTTTGTCCGAGATATCCGCGCGCATGAACCTGCGGGAGCAGTTGTCGGACTCATCATCGCAGCCATCTTTACGCGATTTGCCTATATGTCGCTGCGCCCAAAACGAAACTAGCCGACCGTTGTTTTCGACTTGCATTGACGCCCGTTCGTCGCTTTTCTTTGATGAAATAAATCCTAGGTCCTGATAAACACTGCGGGTTCAGAGGGTCAGCGCAACACTTGCGCGCAGTTTACTTGCTGGAGTCTGAAAGCCCAAAGTTTTTCGCGGGCGTTGATTGAGACGCAGCGCGATTTTGTCCAGTTGAGATTGCGTGTAGCCGGAAAGGTCGGCTCTCTTCGGCAAGTATTGCCGCAGCAAGCGGTTGGTGTTTTCGTTGGTTCCTCGTTGCCAGGGGCTGTGCGGATCGCAGAAGTAAACTTTCACATTCGTCGCTACCGTGAAGGTTTTGTGTTTGGCCATCTCCAGCCCGCGATCCCAGGTCAACGATCGCCGCAGTGATGTTGGAAGCCTGCGGATTTGCCGGCTCAATGCGGCGACGACCGCAGCCGTGTCTTTGCTGCGCACCTTGACCAGGGCAGTAAAACGCGAATGTCGTTCCACCAACGTCGCAATGTGACTGTTTTTTGTGCCGCCAATGAGATCGCCTTCCCAATGACCGGGGACGGCGCGATCTTCGATCTCTGCAGGTCTTTCCCGGATGGAAATGGCATCTACGATTTGACCGCGTGAGTCTTTGAAGATGCGCGAGTGCTGCGAGCGGCGGATGCGGCGCTTGGAGCGCAGGTGCCCCAGCAGCTCTTTCTTCAGCACTCCGCGGGCCTGGATGAACAAACTACGGTAAATCGTTTCGTGAGACACGCGCATGCTCTTGTCAGCGGGATACTGGATTTTCAGCCATCCAGAAATCTGTTGCGGCGACCAGTCCAGAATCAGTTTACTCGCAACTAGCTTCCGCAACTTCGCGTGAATGGCCAGAAGGCAGCGCTTGGGCCGCAAAGCTGATTCCCAGGCTTGCTGATCGGCTTCCTGGGCTCGATACTCCGGGCGGCCGCCATGGCGTGCGACTTCCCGGCTCACCGTTGACGCCGCGCGATCTAGATCTTTGGCTATATCGCGAATCGACGAACCGGAAGCAATCCCTCGGGAAATGTTTTCTCGCTCAACTGCAGTAAGTACCAGCAGTGAGCGCCGACGAACTGCGGGAACAATCCCGCCGAGATGCGATAACAGACAGTGAATCGACGTATGCAGCCTGTCTAAGGCGCGCCCAATCCGATGCAGCGACTCTCCCGCCTTCCAACGGCTCCATAGCTCGTTCCGCTGCGCCGCAGAAAGCTCCACGTACTTCCCTTGGGTCATACACACCACCTTTGAACCGAAGTTTCATATTAGATGGTGTTGCATCGACCCATTGAGAGCACCACCGTTAGCGTACATGTGAAGTTCTAGTACGGCCCTTCTCCGGTTACGCGACAGTCCAAGACTTGACGACAGGCTCTCCTCTCCCGTGATTCCTTGTTGCAGGCTGAAACGAATCCTTCCTCCGCAACACTACTTATTGTTACAGCTTGCAGCGGCACACAGCCACCTCAAAACTGGAGGTTGACTTATTGCAGGAAATCTTCAGAGCAACTCTGCAACGAGACTCGGATGAACGCAAAAACTTAGATGTTGTTCGGGCGTCTAGTTTTATTTAAGGAGATGAAAATGGATCACAAACTCAAAGCCACGGCGAAGGAAGCGGAGTTAAAGGCCCATCTGGAGGGGATTGTAGGCCGGAAAGTTATCCTTCCCACGGTCCCAATTGGGCCGGTCAACCTCTTCTACCTGTTGGGGGCTTTCGACAATATCGCAGGTTATATCACCTCGAAAAATCTGCTTTACGATAATGTTACACGTGTAAGCCCTGCGAATCTAATCGACGTGAGCGGAGTCTCTTCCACAGACGGCACGGGGAAGGGCGTCTTTCGTCTTTCAACATTCGTAGGCGGCGAACTAGCTCCGGCTGAACCAATCAATATAGTTTCCACGGCGAGTGGGACTGTTCCTGTTTTTTTGACTGTGGAACATACCATCGTGACTGCCGGAATCTTTCCGGAGGATATCGAAGTTACAGTTTACGCATGGGATTCCAACGGGAACCCAGCTCCCAACGCAATCTTCGAATGGCGCTGCCGTTTCGTATCCACAACTCAGATGGAATAGTGGCGTGGGGGAGTTGAAAGAGCAAGTCGGTTGAATGTTTCAATTGACGGTGAATATTTCAACGCCAAGTTCGCGGGGCTGGGCTGCGTTCACGGGGATCGTGGAAGAATCAAAATGGGATAGCGGCACCGCGCCTACTTGTTTACATTGGCGCGGGAATTGCATATACGCATCGTAACCGCCCCAGGGGGCAATCTCACGATGGGGAGAAATCAAATGGCATCGAAGAAGAAAGCGACCAAGAAGCTCAAGAAGTCAAAGAAGCTCGAAGCGACCAAACCGCTACTAAGGTGGAGTGGTAGTGATGGGTCCGAAGGGACCGGAGGCTGACGCCTTCCGCTCCCGTCCGTGCCACCGACGCGTGACGTTCGCGGTTCAAGGGGTTGCTCTTTAACCGGCAGCCCCTCTAATCGTGCTCTCGTTTGCTTTTCTTCAGCTTGTCAGCTAACGCAGCTGCCTTAATCCTCGCGATGTGGATGACAGCTAAGCTGCCCGAAGTCGTGATGCAGTCGCGCCCTGGCATTGACATACAAGTCGGGCAGAGCAAGCTCATCGGACTCGTGCGCCGGAACTCAGGCATCTCGCCTTTCGATTCTGGCATTTCTCACCCAACTCAGGCCGTGCACGGCAAGCGCACTTCGTAATCTCACTCGCGGCCTTGGGCATCGAGAATAGCCTTCGTGTCTGGCCGGTCGTTAGGGCAGTTGTGGTAGGGCGCGTCCGCTAGGTCAGCCATCGGTACGGGTTCTTTCGGATATTCAAACGGGCATTTCGTGCAACCCCACCAAGCTAAATAGCCGAGATGTCTCCGCTCAAGAGGCACGTTTTTTCCTTTTTCCTAAACACTTGTCACAGCGTGTTTGCTTTTCAACCCCGCAGAAAGCTCGCCACATCCTTCGCATTCTTTCAGGAACAAATGTTTTCCGTCAACGATTACCGACTCGGCGCGTTGCACCTTGGCAAAGACTGGACGATCTTTCGGCATCCGGGGAGTGTATCACTGGCTCACTCGGTGCCTAAACTTTCAGTCGTACGGTACCGTACAGAGCAGCGAGCTGCGGCATGATACCTTCTGGGCGATTCAATCCAGCCACTGCGCGGGCCATGTTTGAGGTGAAGTATGAATGACCTGGTCAAGGAAGTATTCTCGTTAGTGGAGAGCGACGCAAGATGGTTGAACGATGCGGCGCAGTACTTTGAAGAATATGCGAGCGAACTTAACGACGGTGAAAAAGCAAAGTGGGAATTGCTGGCCGCCGTTTATCGCGAACGAGCGCAACTCAGCCAGAATGCGGTCGGAAAAGCAAGTCAGAGTCTGGCGAGCGACGGCGCTGCCGCGTCACACTCGGATGACACGTAGCCAAAACGAGGTTCGCGCGATGCACGTTCTCCGCAATACTCTGATCGCTTTCGTGAGCGGACCCAAAACATAGCGCTTCGCTCACGCGCTCGCCGCCTTGTCATGTCCTGAATGCTGGCATTCTTCGAGTCGGAATGTCCTGTCCGGATGTTCCCGAGACTCCGTCTCGATATAGCGATCCGCGCCAAATCTAGTTTCAAAACAGCCGTGGAATTGCTTTGCTCGCGCGCCGAGCCTCGTATCCCAACTAGAGAACGTCCCATTTTTCAGCCATTCACGTTCCTCGCGCTGGGCATCGCTTCACGAATGATACTCCGGTAAAAACAACAGGGATAGACGGCTGCACGCGCGAGGAAGTCGTCACGCGCGTACAGCGAATAGCGTATTGTGGCCGATTGCTGTACTGGGTACGCTGGCGTACATCACTGGGTGCCCCACGGCGAATCGGCTGTCACACCTAGAAAGGTGTACGACATGCCAAGCCGCGTGCTCGTGGTCGATGACAGCGCGTCCGTTCGGGATGCGCTCCGTGCGCATTTGGAAAAGCACGGTATTGCGGTTATTGACGCCGTCGATGGAATTGACGCGATCGAAAAAGCTTCAGCAGCATGTCCCCGCCTGATTGTTTTGGACCTTTCGATGCCTCGCATGAACGGCATAGACGCAGCGCCGAAGCTTCGCCAGATTTGTCCCGATGCGCCGATAATCTTGCACACTCTACATGCTGGCTTGATTCGCAACGATTCAAAACTGCCTGCCGGTATTACAGAGGTGGTGGGCAAAAATGAAAATCTTATGGACCGCGTTCTAGAATTGCTCCGAGAGACCTGAGTACGTAATGCAGTTCGTTTTTCGGATTCCGATCTATCGATCCTTCCGCGCTCTCTGCGCGCTAGCGTACGGATCCAGATCAGTAATCCCCTGTATTGCTTGAATCTCTGTTTGCTGCGATTATCCGCGCCCGAACCAAGAACGCTCTGCGGGGTCTCGGGCTGGGAAGGCGCGAGCGTTCTCGGTTCGGCCAAACTCTTGGTGCCATTCACCGAGTCGGACTTGACATGAGCGCGAAACGCAACTGCCCCCACTGCAAGAGCGTCGAGACGTTCTCGTTCGCGTCGGCGCGGCACAGTTGAACGTTACCTGCTCGCAGTGCTCGGTGTTCCGCCTTTCCGCTGCCTGAATTGTGACGTTCGCTTCTACGCTTTCGCGCGCATCGATGAAGAAACCTCGGTGAACAGGAACGCCGCGTGAGCAGCCTTTTCCTAGGAATCCGCTATGATCGAGAACCACTGGTGGCAGCTTTATCGGGCCGCTATTTTTGAGATCGACGCGAACAAACGTCTGGATCGCGTTAGGGTAGCGGAAGATGCCATTCGGAGCCGTGCTTCACTGGGTAGCCAGGTTTCAAGCGAAGAGCGAATCGAGATTCGAGACGCGATGTGCGCTTTGCTTGCATTGCGGCGAGAGTTTGCGCAACACTCTCTCGATAAAATCAAGTATCACGGAAATGCTTGAGGCCGAAATGCGCGACGCGCAGGTTGAACTTTGCGGGAAATGCGACACTGAAATCGATCCCACACGAAGAGTCGATTTCACGCTGAAAAACGGGACGAGAGTTTGCGAATCTTGCTTCGTGAAAGAAACTCGACGGCCCAAGAGCGATTGGCCGAACTGAAAATGAATCTTCGCTATGCCCGGTTGGCCATCTTCGACGCCAAATGAAACAGAAGCCCTCGGCGCTCATCACTCATGCGCCCGAGTAATTTGGCAAGCGCCCGAACGTTGCGATCTTCTTTCGAATCGAGGGCGCGACTCCGGGTTGCTTCCGTTGGCAGGCTCGGCTTCTTTGCATTTTCGTCGTCGGTGAAGAGCCTATACATCGGCACTTCGAGAGCGCGCGCTAACTTTTCGATAGTATCGACGCCGGGAACGGTATGCCCGTTTTCCACCCGTGAAATGTAACAGCGAAGTAATCCGGTTCGTTTTTCCACGTCGCCTTGAGACAAATTCTTCTGCTCCCTCAAAGCCTTCAATCGTTCGCCGATGACCATAGCACCCCTCGCGGCGACACTATCACGCGGAGTGAAGACAGTTCAAGATAAGGGCTGGGTTGCTTAGCGAAAGTGTGCGATTTGGAACAGATTTGGGGCTGAGATTTATCGAATATTGTTTTCATGAAAAGGAAAGAACTGACTCCTGAACAGATCTCATCCGTGAGTTGCCCTACCTGTGGTTCCTCTGCTGGAGAGGGATGTGTGCTGCATTCAGGTGCACCGCGCTCTGGGCCCCACGTGGATCGAAAGTTCGCCGCAATTGAAGCCGTCGAGAGAAAATCGGGCTAACTCTTCGCTTCCCCGATTGTAAGCGGTAAGATCCCACAATGCCACGAAAGCAGCAATCTTACGTGCTACCCTTATCCCAGCTTGGCGTAGCAATTTCTTTCTACGACGCAGCCTGCGACCATCCGAAGGAAACTTTCGAGCAAATTGCGAAACGGCTGGTACCGCGTGGGTTTGGAAGGTCGAAAACGCATGTCGTGTTCGAGAAGAAGGCGCGGAAGATGTTTGATTTGGCGCGCTAGGTTGTCGTTTCGGTTCTTCATTTACGGGTAGCGTGTCGCTGCTTTTAAGCGCGGGTTTGTGGGGACGGTTTTTTGAAACGCTGGACGTTGTCGTGGAAATGAGCTTTTTTTGCGAAAGGCTTTTTCTTTGATTTTCTTTCGGAGCCAAGTTTAGCCTCCGCCGCGAGGCTTTCTTTTTCCCACATGGACATAGTGCTGGGATAGTCCAAGACGTTAGTGGAATATGCCTTGATTTTATTCTTTGCCACGCTGTCACCGCTCCGGATTCTGCGAACTCGGCCAAACTATAAAGATTTCTGTGATATCCCGTCTGTTCGCCAGCGCACCGATTGCCTGCTCAATTGATTTATCCGGAGTATGTGACGGGATATAATCCCTCCATGTCCAGCAAACGATTCCGCGAATTGCAGGACGAGTTCTTTGCGATCTCTACGCGCCTCCAAATAGCGCGGACGCCGGAAGAAAAGCCGGCGTTGCTAAATGAGCTTCAGCGGATCGTTCAAGAATCTAAACAGGCACTGGTTGAACCCGACTCTAAGAAATGCTGACTTCGGACAGAGTTGCGACCACGCAGTTGGCGATGCAAAATTAAGCCGTGCGCCAGTGTCTCACTTGAACTACCGTTCCGTGCAATCCGACAATCCCGATGATGTTCAATGTAGGACAGCCATCGGCGAGCCGATCGTGCATGATGGTGTCTTACCCACCCGAAGAGGAGGCGTATGGAGCGCGACTATGACTTGTTTGAAGTCTTGCCGGATGGAGCGGTGATTTGGAAAGCGACAGTACCCGGACATGAAAACGCAATTCAGAAATTGAGAGAGCTGGCGAAGCAAACCGCGAACGAGGTTCGCGTGATGCACGTTCTCAGTAAGACTCTGATTGCTTCGATGAATGGCCCTAAAGCGTAACGGTCCCGGGCTGCGCATACGAGGGTACAAGCGATGAAGCTATCACCAACGCAAAGGCAGCAGCTAGAGGACGCTTTCAAACAATTCGAAGAGAGCCACAACACAACAGCGTTTCTGGCCGCAGTTGAAAAGGCGACGGGTGTCATGGCGCACTCGACGCAATCGTATCAAATCCTCCGTTTCGCTGAGTCGTCTTGCAGTAATCCCTTCGACCCTGAAAACAAACCCATCCGAAGTAATCCGGACTTGCTAGCCGCGTGTGCTCGCACTTTCGTAACTCTGGTCGAAACGGTCAAATGATTGCACGGGATCTGTTACGCCAGGGGATGGCGGGTATGTTGCGGTTGTGGCGGACGGTAAGTTAATTATGTACGGAAAATCGAGAACGAGCTAACGCGCTGTAGTCGCCTTCACGGGCGCAATTATCACAGGGTCAGCGGGTTTCACGGTTTAATACGGAGGCTGACAATGGAGACGATTGAACGGGACGTTAAGTTTGCGGCCATCGATAATCGCATCCCAAACGCCGCGGATTTCATTAGCCGGATTTCTAGCGCCGCAGGTCCCTATACATTTCGTGTTTTACGGGCAGAAATCGAGGCTCCGACTCCCAGCAGAGTAACCGGCACAATCAAATTTGGGCTCAACAGCCGCCGAGATTTCTTGCCTAGCTTCAAGAAGCAACTTGAGGAGTCGGCTATGTATCGGGTACATCTTAACGCGCAAGATGTGGGCAATATTTGATAGGCTAATTCGTGCTGCGAGGAATCTCCAAGCTGGCGCGACATCAGCTCGTTTGTCCAACCGAGCATCTTTCGGGCTGGTATTCCACTGGTCCGGTTACGCGACTAATCAGGAGTTATCCGAGTGGCGGAGTAGCCCGCGCGCGTAACGAAATGATAGGCTCGATTCTCTAATCCAGCCTGGGTTGCGGCCCATTGGAAAACTGAACCCCGCAGTGTCTCACGAACTTGACGAACACCCTTTATGCAGAGTATCGCTTCCGACGGACCTGACGGGGAGAAAATGTCTGTCTACTCAGAATGTTGAAAAAGGAAAAGTGCTCGGGGTTCTGAAGAGATCCTTCGCCATCTTGGGACCGGGATTGATCACTGGGGCGGCTGACGACGATCCTTCGGGAATCTCAACCTATTCCGTCGCTGGAGCAACCTATGGATACGCCACGCTGTGGATCGCGCTGCTGACCTTTCCTCTGATGGTCGCAATTCAACTGATGTGCGCGCGTTTGGCGATGGTAACCGGGCGGGGACTGGGAGCTGCAGTGCGGATTCACTTTCCGCGTTGGGTGGTGTGGGGTGCCTGCTCGATTCTCGTCGTGGCGAATGTCATTAACATCGGTGCTGACCTCGGCGGAATGGCGGAGGCGGCGCAGCTTGTGACGGGCGTTCAACCACACATCTGGATTCCAGTTTATGCGCTCGGCATCATGGCGCTGTTGATCTGGAGTTCCTACCAATTGATCGCCCGGATTTTTAAATGGATGACGCTCGTACTGTTCGCCTACGTGCTCGCTTCGTTTTTCGCTCACGTCAATTGGAGGCATGCGCTGGCCGTGACGTTCGTTCCCCATCTGGACTGGTCTCGCGGTTTCTCAGCGGTGCTGGTGGCAATTCTTGGAACCACGATTTCTCCCTATCTTTTCTTTTGGCAGGCGGCCGAGGAAGTGGAAGAAGAGCGAACCAGGCACCCAACACTCGCCGAGCGCAAAGGCACGACCGCACATGAATTAAACAGAGCACGCGCTGACACGATTACAGGTATGTTTTTTTCGAATCTCATCATGTATTTCATCATTCTGACCACCGCTGCCACTCTTCATGTGAACGGGCAAACGCACATCACAACTGCCCGCGAGGCTGCCGAAGCGTTACGCCCACTTGCGGGCGATGGGGCGTACCTACTCTTCACACTGGGCTTGATTGGTACCGGAATGTTGGGCGTGCCGGTGCTGGTGGGATCGTGCGCCTATGCGGTGACGGAAGGAGCAGGGTGGCGCGGCTCAATGTCCGACAAGCCAAGAAGCGCGCGCAAGTTCTACGCAGTAATGGGTACCGCAATGGCGTTGGGGGGCGCGCTGAATTTTTTTGGTTTCAATGCGGTAAAAATGTTGTTCTGGTCAGCGGTGATCAACGGCCTCCTTGCGCCGCCTCTGATACTTCTTGTCATCCTACTGACTAGCAGGCAGAAAGTGATGGGAAAGCATGTGAGCCCGCCGCTGCTCAAATTTTTAGGCTGGGCGACTTTCGCCGTCATGACTGCGGCAGCGGCGGGGATGCTCTTTACATCTTGAAATAGTCTTAACAGTCCAGGGCGACCACGAAAGGAGACGCACCGGAGAAGTAGATTGAAGCTGTGAAGAAACCCTCCGAATTTCCATCTTGCAAAATAAAAAGTCAGCCGTAAGCTGGCGGCATGAGCCAAGAAAATCCGATCAGCAAGCAGCCTCTGATTCGCCACGTAAACCGACAGCAGATGAGTTGGCGAGCCGTGGATGTAGAACACCTCATCAGCGAGGACCATCCGGCGAGAGCCATTTGGACATTGGTAGGGCGCCTGGACCTGAGCGCCTTTTATCAAGCGATCGAGAGCAGCACGGAGGAAGGGGGGCGGCCGGCGATTGATCCGCAACTGCTGATCAGTATGTGGGTGTATGCCTATAGCCAGGGGATTGGTTCGGCACGAGAAGTGGCCCGGCGCTGTGAGTACGATCCGGCCTTCCAGTGGCTGACGGGATTGCAGGAAGTGAACTACCACACGCTGGCGGATTTCCGTGTCGAGAAGCAGCAGGAACTCGATGAACTGTTCACGCAGATGTTGGGGGCGCTCAGCAAAGAAGGGCTGATCACGCTGGAGCAAGTGATGCAAGACGGCACGAAGATTAAGGCCCTGGCGAGCAGTAGAAGTTATCTCCAGGAGGAGACGATTCGCGAGCATCTGGAGAAAGCGCGACGGCGCGTAGCACAGATGGGCGATCCCCGGAACGAGGAGAGTAGTCCGAAAGCAAAGAAAGCCCAGGCCCGTGTGACCTGACCGGGCCTTTTTGTACCAGCCGACGTGAGAGAGAATTCACGAGGAGGACGGCTGGATATGCCCATCAAGAGGTACAAAGCAGAACAGATCGTGACGATACTGCGTCAGATTGAAGTAGGAATTGCGAACGGAAAGCCTACCCCGCAAGCCTGCAAGGAAGCGGAGATCACCATTCAAACCTACTACCGCTGGCGGAAGGAATACGGCGGCCTGAAACTGGATCAAGCAAAACGGCTGAAGGAACTGGAGAAAGAGAACGCGAAGCTCAAGCGAGTGGTGGCGGAGCTATCGCTGGAGAAGCAAGTTCTCAAGGATATTGCGGAGGGAAACTTCTAAGCCCTGAGCGGCGTCGCTGTGCGGTGGAGCATGCACGGGAGAAGCATGAACTCTCCGAGCGGCATGCTTGCCGGCTGGTGGATCAGTGGCGTGGAACGCAACGCTATCTGCCGATCCAGCGAGTGGATGAAGATGCGTTGTCCCGAGCGATCATTACCCTGGCCAGCGAGTATGGCCGTTACGGCTACCGGAGGATCACGGCGCTGTTGCGGACGGCAGGTTGGCAAGTGGGGAAAGATCGGGTGCAGCGCATCTGGCGTCGCGAAGGGCTGAAGATACCCAAGAAACAAAAGCCCAGGAGAAGGCTCTGGTTCAACGACGGATCTTGCGTGCGGCTGAGGCCCGAGCGGGCGAATCAGGTGTGGAGTTACGATTTCGTGAGCGCCATGACCCATGATGGCAGAACAATCCGCATGCTGACGATGATCGATGAGTACACGAGGGAGTGCTTGGCGATTCGAGTAGCGCGAAAACTGCGGAGCTACGAAGTGATTGAGGCGTTGGCCGATGTGATGCTCTGGAGGGGGGTTCCAGAGAACATCCGGTCCGACAACGGTCCGGAGTTCGTAGCCGAGGAACTTCGAAAGTGGTTGGGGAATGTGGGGACGGGAACGTTGTATATCGAGCCGGGCAGTCCCTGGGAGAACGGTTACTGCGAGAGCTTCAACGGGAAGCTGCGGGATGAATGCCTGAATGGAGAGATCTTTTACTCGCTGAAGGAGGCACAGATCGTGATCGAGAAGTGGCGAGTGGAGTACAACACACGGCGGCCGCACTCGGCACTGGGCTATAGGCCGCCGGCGCCGGCGGCGTTCGCGCCGCAAATGGCGGCTCTCCGGTCGCCTACGGCTCCCTGCGCGCCACCATTTGCATCCTTACCCGATGAGGTTGTGATGTAAACTCTCTCACTCGCCTTGGTACAAAAAGTCGGTCCGGTCAGGCTGGCGTAGTGTCACGCGCAGCCAAACAGATGGTTCCCCACGCAAGCAAAGTCGAATCAATGCACTGGATGGTGTTGCATCGACCGGTTGAGCTGGCACGACTTATCGGGAGTTAGCCCGTGGTTGACTAGCGAAGGCGTCCATACCTGGGAGGATACTGATGATAGCTGCGGGCCAGGAGTGCGTCACCGTGGCGAACCACCGGTATCGTAGAGAAGCACGATGTCGGATTCTAGGTGGGAGCGCAAGACGCCGAGAGTCTTGCCGTCTGGCGAGAATCCGTAATCTTGGATCGTGTCCGACGCAAAGTTCGTGAGCAAGTGGCCCGCAGCGCCATCCAGCGGCTGAAGCCACAAGTTTTCCGCGCCGTTTTCCTGAATGATGTAGCTGATCGATTCGCTGTCTGGTGCAAATTGTGGCACTCTCACAATTCGTGGATCCGGCTCGAGCAGCCGGGTTCGCGGCTCCGTTCCCGCAACCAAATTCACGATCGCGATCTTCATGTGTTGGACGCCACTCTTCAGGGCTATGAACGAAAGAAACTTATCATCTCGAGACAGGCTGATTCCCGAGACGCCGAGAAGCATGCCCGGTATCGCCGCTTCCTTGACGACCTCGGAGTCGCCGCCCTCGACGGGAGTCCGCATGATCCGCGCGTTCACAAGATCGCTGTAGTAAACCCAACGGCCATCGGCGGAGCAATGAGGTCCTACGTCTGCGACGCCGTGCGTGAGCTGTTTAAGGTTCGCCCCATCGGCGTCGATGCGCCAGAGAACTACCTTGCTGCTCTCGGGATGCCCCTGCCATACAAACACGACATATTTTCCAAGCGGACAGCCTACCGGCCTAAAAATAAGATGATCGGGGTCAGCGAGCAGTGTTCTCGTGCCGCCATCGAGAGAAATGCGCTGCAAGTCGCCATCGAAATAGAAATCGCTGTTGCCTGCCCAACTGAAGAAATGGGAGTCCTTGCTCTGAGCCGCCGCCGGGGCCGGAGGAGTTCCGGTGAACCCCGCCGCAGGCATGAGATAAAGTGTCTGTGTGGCTTTTTGCTGTACCGCCGCCAACGTCTTTCCATCTGCCGAGAGTGTAAGTGTCTGGTAGCTGTTCGTGTCCTTGGTGATCCGGCGAAATTCCGCACCGGGACTCGCGACGAATCCAATTTGTAAATGGTTAGGGGGCGGACCGCTGCCAGGCATATAGGTGGTGAGAAGACCGCTGCCGTTCGGCAGCCACACGAGACCGCTAAGATCCCTATCGTTGAACTCCGCAAAGGGCCGCACTTTGCCGGAGACGCTATCCGCGAACTGAATCATGCTGAGCGCGCCGTTCGCGTAGAAAAGGAGCGAGGCGATTTGAGTTCCGTCTGGGGACCACGCAACCATGGCCGGCTGATCCACCGTGGCGGGTCCGTCGTAGAGTGCGCGCGAATTCGTTCCATCCGCATTCGCTGTGAATACCCGAAACTTTCCCACGTCCGGATCGTTCGCCCGCACGAACACGATGCGCTTGCCTTCAGGCGCGAAGCTTACACCGCTGCCGATGTCATGGAGCACGGGTTGCGGCGCGCCCCCCAAAACCGGCGCGCGGTAGAGATCGAAGGCGCCCTCAGTTCTATTTCGAAAGTATATGTAATTGCCGTCGGGAGAGAAAATCAGATCCCGGTAAGAAGCATCCGCCGGCGCGAGCACCTGCGTATCACTATTTGTCGGAATGTGATGGAGCCAAAGGCTCTGCTTGCCTTTGTCTTCGATCACGCTGAGCAGGTATTTGCCGTCGGGAGAAATGGCCGCGCCAACGATCTTCCCGTTATTTGTGATTTGGGTGATGGTGAAATCTACGAACGGAGCGGGGTTCGTTCGATGGAGCAGGGCATAGAAGCCGTAAGCCGCAGCGGCCAACACCACGATCGTGATCAAGACGCCCGCGGCCAAGCCGAACTTGTGTCGCCGCGCAACGGCCGTGACCGCGGAGCTGCCCGACAGTGCCTCTCCAGAGGCAACTGAAGGCGTATCCGAAGCCGAGGGAAGTGTTGCGGAGGACTCGGCCGACGCGAGCGAGCTGATTCCCGCGATGGGAACGCCACTCGAACTCGCGTCGCGCTTCAGCCGCTGCAAGTCCGCTCGCAGATCCGACGCGTGCTGGTAACGCAGCCTGTGATCCTTTTCCAGCGCCTTCAGGATGATCCGCTCGAGGTCGGCCGACAGCGACGGATTCAACCGAACCGGCGCCGCAGGCTCGCGATTCAGAATTGCTTCGAATATCAGCCCCGAGGTGTCGCCGCGAAACGGCAGCGCGCCCGTCGCCATTTCATAGAGCACCGCGCCGAAGGAAAACAAATCCGTGCGCGCATCGAGTTCCTTCCCGCTCACTTGCTCCGGCGACATGTAAGCCACGGTGCCGAGGGCTGAACCGGGGCTGGTGAGATGTTCGGGCAAGTCTTGCGTCGGGCCTGTGGCCTCGCCTCCGCGTTCAGGACCGGAGACTTTCGCCAGGCCGAAATCCAGAATCTTGGCTGTCCCGCGGGTGGTAATGAAAATGTTAGCTGGCTTGATGTCACGATGGACGATGCCTTTGGCGTGAGCACCATCAAGCGCATCAGCGATTTCGATGGCCAGCGACAACAGCGTTTCCTGCGGCATGGCGCGACCGTCGATGCGATGTTTCAGCGTGACGCCTTCCAGAAATTCCATGGCGATGAACGAATGCCCGTCCTGTTCGCCGATGTCGTGGATCGTGCAGATATTGGGATGATTCAGCGCGGAGGCGGCTTGGGCCTCGCGTTGAAAACGTGCCAGCGCGCGAGGATCGCGCGCAACTTCAGGAGGGAGAAACTTGAGGGCCACGAAGCGGTGCAGCCGCGTGTCCTCGGCCTTATAAACCACGCCCATTCCGCCACCGCCGAGCTTCTCCAAAATGCGATAGTGGGAGATAGTCTGGCCGATGAGCGAGTCGGTCGCTGACATGTACGCGCATCTTAGGTTGGGCCAGAAGGCAAGTCAACGAAGAGGGGGGCGCCCTCGCTGGCTAAGTCCTGGTAAACGCCCTTACCGTCCAAATGAAGTGTTACTTCACATCTCCGGTTACGCGGGTGGTCTCAATGGGTCGACGCAACACTTTCTTCAAGTTTACTCGCAGGAGTCTGAAAACCTAAAGTTTGTCGTGGGCGTTGATTTAAGCGCAGCGCTACTTTGTTCAGATCCGACTGGGAATAGTCGGTTAGGTCTGCGTTCTTCGGAAAGTATTGTCGTAAGAGCCCGTTTGTGTTTTCGTTCGAGCCGCGTTGCCAGGGACTCTGTGGATCACAGAAATAGACTTTCATATCCGTGGCCACCGTAAAGTCCTGGTGTTTGGCCATCTCCAGTCCCCGGTCCCAGGTCAGCGAGCGTCGCAGGGTAGCAGGAAGTTTACGAACGTGTTTGCTCAAGGCCCCCACCACCTCCGCCGTATCTCGGCTGCGTACCTTGATCAGCAGGACAAAGCGCGAATGGCGTTCCACCAAGGTGGCGATGTGACTGTTCCCTGAGCCGCGCAGCAGATCGCCCTCCCAGTGCCCCGGAATGGCCCGGTCCTCCACATCCGCGGGCCTTTCGCGGATCGAGATGGCCTCCGGGATTTGACCGCGTCGGTCTTTAAAGATACGACAGTGCTGCGACCGCCGTATGCGGCGCTTGGATCGCAGGTGCTCCAGCAGCTCCTTTTTCAGCGCTCCACGGGCTTGAATGAACAGGCTGCGATAAATGGTTTCCTGGGACACACGCATGCTCTCCTCATCGGGATACTGGGTTTTCAGCCAGCCGGAAATCTGCTTCGGCGACCAGTCCAGAATCAGTTTACTCGCAACGATGTCCCGCAACTTCGGATTGACGGAAAGAAGGCAGCGCTTAGGCCGCAAGGCCGACTGCCAGGCTTCGCCGTCCGCTGGACCGGCTCGATACGCCGGACGGCCACCATGACGTGCGACCTCCCGGCTCACGGTTGATACCGCTCGCTCTAAACCTTTGGCCATCTCACGCAGCGACGAACCGCAAGCCAGCCCGCGAGAGATTTCCTCGCGCTCACGCAGCGTGAGCGCGAGGAGCGCACGCCGCCGGACCGCCGGAGCAATCCCACCGTGACGCGACACCAGACAACGAATCGAGGAATGTTCTTTGCCAAAAGCACGACCGATCTCATGCAACGTCTGACCCGCCTTCCAACGACGCCACACATCGACCTTCTGCTCCGTCGAAAGCCCCAACCGTTTCCCTGGCTTCATAAACACCACCTTTAAAAACAGATTTATACCAGATGGTGTTGCGTCGACCGTTTGAACCGGCACGCGTTACCGGACATGTCTAGTAACCGCGTAACCCAGACATTCGAATTGAGTGTAGCGAGAGCGAAGCGTGGGACGCGAAAGCTAGAGGTTCCCTCGGGAGACCGGTCTAATTATAATGCTGTCCATGAGAGCGCGATTCATACTGGCCAGCGTTTTGCTGATCTATCATCCTCTGCCTGCGAAAGCGCAGCAAGTACCACTGAAGGTGCTTGTTTCGGCCGACATGGAAGGTGTCGCCAACGTCACCAACTGGAAAATTGACTCTCAACCGGGAACTCGCGACTACGTGCAGATGCGCCGCCTGATGACTTCTGAAGTAAACGCTGCTGTCACCGCGGCTTTTGATGCCGGCGCCACGGAAGTCACTGTCGCCGACTCGCATGGCGATTTCGCGAATATTGATCCCGAGGCGTTGGATCCGCGTTGCAGTCTCGTACGCGGATGGCCTCGACCGCTCGGCATGATGCAGGGGCTTACGGCCGATACGGCGGCAGTCGTCTTCATCGGGTACCACGCACCTGAGGGCACTCCGAATGCGATACTCGCCCATACGTTCACGGGCAGCATGAATCTTCGCCTCAACGGCAAATCAGTGTCCGAGGGCGTTTTCAACGCGGCTGTAGCCGCGGAACTTCACGTGCCAGTCGTCTTTCTGTCAGGTGACGATCAAGCGGTCGCCGACGCTAGAGCGAATATCGGTCCCATAGAGACGCTCACAACGAAAGAAGCGTTGAGTTTTAATTCAGGAATTATGAAAGCTCCTGTGACCGTCACGCTTGCCATCCATGAAGGAGTGCTTCGTGGCATACGCCGAAGGGCAGACTTTCATCCTGTCGCACCCGGTACACCGATTGTTCTCGAATGGCGTTTCAATAATGTGACTCAAGCGGAGCTTGTGAGCTACGTACCAAACTCAACGCGTGTCGACGGCTATACGGTGCGGTTTACGGTCAGCAACATGGCCGAGGCTTCGCACCTGCTCACCGTCGTTGATCTCATCTCTGCGGTTTCGCGCGAATAGCTTTTCCTCATCGTCATTTCAGAGTTGAGCAGCATTCTCACCAACTCCTGATAAGTTCTATAAAAGGAGTCAAGAAAAAACAGCTTTCCTGTGGCCGGATTTTTTCTTGCC
The DNA here is from genome assembly GCA_963779465.1 of uncultured Acidobacteriota bacterium. Classification (GTDB taxonomy): domain Bacteria; phylum Acidobacteriota; class Terriglobia; order Acidiferrales; family UBA7541; genus Palsa-295. The sequence goes on from CAVZYH010000001.1 coordinate 632,750, forward strand.
GTCCAGCCCACCTCGTTTGAGCAGGATTGTTGCTGCCTTCCGTTCCGTGATCTCGGGACGCTGCTTCATGCAGGCAGCGCTTTGTGTTTTCCTTGCCAGCGGTTTTCATCGTTTCTGCGCGACGAAGCCAGTCGGTTCGGAGACCACAAGCAGCACGGTTGTCAGGTGCCAACCATGGTTCTATCGGGGACTCATGGCCCATAGCTTTTTCGGGTTGTCCGAGGGGGACTAGGGTCGCGTGAGAGACTTAGGTGCCCGAAGCACGCCAAGCCTAACTAACCGGCTGAGACTCGCCCTCGAACCCGAATGTCTCCAGAACCCAACTCGCCACACCGGAAGAAATTCCAGGATGGAACGGATCGGCTGGAGACATTCAAGCTGTTTGTGGTTTCAGATGTTGGGCGTCGAAGCGCACTCCTTTCTTCCAGACGAGTAAGGTGATGGCGGCCATCTTGCGCGCCAAAGTCAGACGCGCCATTTCCGGCCGGATTCCCTTGGCCAGCAGCGCATCGTAAAACTCTTGGAACGGGCCCGCCTTGGCAGCGGCCACGGTGGCAGCACCCTTAAATAGATTTTTCAGCTCGTGATTGTGGTTGCGATTCAGCCCACGAATCGAGGCCGGCTTCTTCGCGCGCTGCAGCTCTCCCTGCACGAACCTCTGCTCGGCGCTGCTGTGCGTCTCGATCCCAAATCCGCTGTAGCTCCAGAGCTGCCGCTTGGTACGAAAACGATGCGGCGTTTGCATCAAAGCGATCAGCAGCGCCGCCCGGATCGGGCCAATGAACGGAATCTCGCGTAACAATTTCCACGCGTCGTGCTTCTGCGCTTCGGCGAGCAGTTCGCGCCGCACTTCCTGGCGCAGCGCCCGCAACGCATCCAACTGCTGGTAGTAGAACTCCGCCCGGCGGCGCACGCCGGCCTCTTGGATCTTGCCCAGCCACTCGGCTCGATGGCGTTCTGCGTAAACCTGTTTCCCTCTGCAAGGAATCCCCCAACTGCGATAGATCGCCTTCACGCGAGTCATCACGCGGATGAGATCCGTGCTGATCGTCAGGTAACTGCGCGCCAGTTCGCGCAGCGTGCGCACGCCGTTCTCTCCGTGATACACCGAGCGCACCATGTTCGAACGCAGCAACTCGGCGAGCTTCCGCGCATCGATGCGATCGCTCTTGCTGCCTTCCTTGAGCAAGGCGTTGCGGCGGGGATTACACACCACCAGCTCGGCTACGTGCGGCTTGATCAGGTCATACAACCAGGCGGCCCAGGTGCCTTCTTCGAAAGTCACATGCAAACTTCCGCGCAGGCCCTGGAGAAAATCCAGAATGGTGCTGGCCTTGGTTTCAATCGTGCACTCCATCACCAGCTTGCCAGAGGAATTTAGAACTGCGACGGAGATCGCTTCCTTGTGCACATCCATCCCGATATACTTCACGCTATCCATAGAGGGCGCTCCTTTCTGAGGTAGGTTCGAGCCGAACACTTAAAACCTACTCCTATCGGGGCGCCCTTTTATATTGCGTCGTTACCGGACATCCGCCGTAGTAGAACTTTACTTGTACGGTAACGGCGTTGTCTCTAACGACGCCGACCGTTTCAAGAGATTTTATTCGTGTTTTTTCTGTGCACCCTCACACCTGTCCCATGACACGCGAATCGCGTCTCTGTGGCGGCGTTGTTTCACTTGTGTCACCCTAACCAGCTCGGGCCGTTTCCACTTCCTCGATTCGATTTTTAATTGTGCTTCATGGCACTTTCAAAAGATCGCGCATCGTCTTATCGAAGGTCTTAAACTCGTTATTCATCTCTCCCTCTTAGCCTGGTTGCGTAGGTGACGGGCTCGTCTGAACAGTTCGGTAACTTTTGGAGACAAATCGCATATCAACTGCTCGCTAATATGGCCCATCTTCAAACGGTCCGTGTCGAACAGTTTTTGCATCCACTCAGTTTCGTGGGCACTAGCAATATGCGCAACAAAATCTGCCGGGTGAAGCTCAATGAAGTCGGTCTTTTTCGCGGACGCGATTGCCGCAACATTCGATTCCTCATCGTTAATCATCGCGTCTAGAACCTCTTTAACCCAGCGCAAGTTGGGCTGACCCTCTTCCAACACAAATGAGACACGCTTATCTCCAACTTCCCGACAGATCGCCATGACGCAAGAGAAGGCCGCCACGGAGTATGGGTTTCCGACCGCTGTCTTTAGATGTGCGTTCGCGTATGTTTCGTAGGTTTTCTTGCCAATGGTTGACAATATTCCAGTCACCTCGCTGGCATCAATCGCAGCAAACAACTGGGGAAACAAACGCGAAGACTTCTTCGCGTGAAATCCCTCCGAGGATGGCCCCCAAGCATCCCGGAAAAGTTTCCATTGATCCTCGCTCCCATAAAATCCAGCAACACTTAGAACTGGGGTTTCTGGGTGAGTACCAGACTCATCCAAAAACGCTTGGGCGTGAATCACGGCCACAATTCTCCTCCCTTGACCAGAGAGCATAGAAAGCAGTTCGTCTCCGAATCCTCTCACCCATTTATTCGTTCTCCGGCAACATCTTGCTCCGCTCCGTGCTGCTGAGTCACGTATATTACTACCCATTAAGTTGCTCATTCGACGCAGGTATTATCCAATACACGTTAGGCGCCGATAATGGGCGGTTCACCCGCCAGCCGTGAATTCAACGACGTTCGTTTCGGCTCTGTGGCAGGGCGCGCCACTCGTCGGAATGCTTACCGGCTCGTAACGGAAGCAATTCCGGCGGTATAATCCCGCGATGTCCAGCCTCACATTTCTCGCCCGCGCAAGTTTCAGTGATCTAACTGCTGCCGAATCGAAACTCCTTGAAGCGGCACCGGTGGGCGGATTCGCTGTCTGCGGTCCTAGCTTGCAAGACTCTGATCCCGCTAATTATCCCAGAGATGCGAATAATTGGGGCGAACAGCGCCAAATCCGCTCGGAACTTATCGTTGGATATGCCGCAACCCGAACGCCCGGGATTTAGTCGACCCAAAGGGGATTCAGGTGTACGGTGCCAAATTGGTTGGAGTGTTGGATCTCTCAGAACTGCATGTCCCATTTCGACTCGCGTTGCTACATTGTCGCGCGACCGAAGAAATCTTACTTAGAGGGATTGAAATTCCGCTGCTCGCTTTTGACGGTTCGTGGGTGGGCGCATTCAAAGCCGACGGAGCCAATGTGGGGGGAGGGGTTACTCTGCGGAACGGTTTCCGTGCCGAGCAGCAGGTTCGCATGCACCGCGCAAGAATCGGAGTTGACCTCGATTGCGGGAGAGGGACATTTATCAATCCAGCGCGTAAGGGCGTGCAGGGGACCGGATGCGCGCTCGCGGTCGACGGTGCCACCTTTGGTGGTGGAATTTTTCTCAACAACGGCTTTCACGCCGAGGGCGAAGTGAGACTTCCAAGAGTACACGTCAGAGGCGACGTCGATTGTTGTGGCGCCACTTTCCACAATGGGCCTCCTCCGATGGGCTACGGAACGGGAACGGCTCTAAATGGGGACGGCATGAACGTCACCGGCAGCATATTTCTTCGCGGAGTTCGCGCCGACGGCGAAATGCGGCTGCCCCGAGCGAGGGTTGGAGGTGATATTGATTGCATGGCTGCGGAGATCGTAAATCCATTTCGATGGGGTCCCGCAGGAAGCGCAGCGGCTGTCACAATGGAGGGCTCGACCATCGGCGGGAATGTGGTCTTCAGTGGTCATTTTCATGCGCAAGGGTTTGTAACTTTGCGAGGTGCACAGATTGCGGGTCAGCTGATCTGCAACGGCGCGCGTTTTGAAAATAGCCCGCCATTGGAAGCGCAAGTATCTATGCCCGCGTTGGACGCGAGCTTGGCCAAAATCGCTTCAGGTGTTTTTCTTGGGCACCAATTCCGGGCTGAGGGCGAAGTGCGGATGCAGGCGACACAAATTGGGGCCGTTCTTGATTGCGACGGCGGAGCGTTTCACAATCCTCCTCGGTCAAATTTGAACGCATCCGGGAAGGCCTTGACCGCTGACGGTATGAGAGTGAACGGTCGTGTCGCGATGGGACTGGGATTCCGCGCCGACGGCGAGATCTTCATCATCGGTGCCCAAATCGGAGGCGACCTAGACTGTGGCGGCGGGGAATTTATCAATCCGCCTGTCGTGAACGCGACGTTCGGTGGTCGCGCGCTCAGTGCTCACAGGATCACCGTTGGTGGAAACATCTTCATTCGCGACGGGTTTTTGTCAACGGGGGAAGTGAGCTTTCAGGGCGCGTCAATACAGGGAAATCTCGAGGCAACTTCGGCCAAGTTCGTGGGAGAGCTGAATCTGGAATCTGCGACCGTTAAAGGCGCCGTCATGCTAAGTACTATCGCGGAGCCGAAAAATCTATCCCTAACTCTGACAAATGCAACGGTCGGCGCTCTCGCTGATGATGCTGTAAGCTGGCCTCGAGAGGGCCGTCTGTTGTTAGACGGCTGTATGTACGAACGCTTTTCTGGACCCGCACCAAAGGATTTTAGGACTCGGCTCAACTGGCTAGCCCGCCAAACACCGTTCTTGCCGCACCCATACCGACAAGTTGCCAAAGTGTTGAGGGAAGAAGGCGAAGCTGCGGGGTCGGTCGTAGTTCTCTACGAGATGGAAAGTCACGTCCGTGCGCGCGACATCCGTTGGTGGCGTGCTCATCTCGTAAATCCTGCGTTAAGATGGACAGTCGGCTACGGTTACTACCCCGCAAGGGCGTTCTGGTGGCTCGCGGGGCTTGTACTCGTCGGGTTCGCGCTCTACGGTGCCGGGTACCGGGCCGGGAGCATTACGCCAAGCGATAAGGACGCGTACGGGACGTTCAAGATTGACCGATCGATTCCCGCTCATTACGAGAAATTTAGTGCGTTCATCTATTCTGTCGAGAAGAGCCTTCCTTTCGTGAAACTTGGCCAGGTCGATCGCTGGCAGCCCGATCCCCATCCACAGAGTTGCCTTTGGCGCTTCCCAAGATTACCCGTCGCGATCTGGGTGTCCTTCGCGGGATTTTTGCGGTGGTATCGATGGTTACAGATTTTATTTGGCTGGATTCTGGGAACTCTCTTCCTCGCTGGTGTAACGGGAATCATTCGCAAGAACTGAGACTCGATGCAGGCGAGGTGCGAACGTATCGGCCACTCGCCGAGAGGCGCAGCAGGAGGAGTTACGCGAATCGTTAGGCAATACGGAACGATGTGGGCGCGAAACAAAGAAAACATCGCCAACATTCCGGGAGGCAAGAAGGGCGTATACGTGCTCTTCGACGGATCAATGCCGATGTACACCGGAAAAGGAAATATCAGATCTCGAATTAAGGAAGCTTGTAGGCACAGACGACGCAAACATCTTTGGGATCGTTTTAGCTGGTATTCGATCAAGAACCCCGCAATGAGGCATGACATCGAAGCACTGATGCTGCGAATCCTGCCGCCGAATCTGCGATACCTGACTCGCCAGGGCGGCAACTTTAAAGACGCCGAGCGGATACCCCAGAAGAAGAAGGAAGCGGATTTCATAACCCGCAAGGCTGCCTCACGAAAATAGGTCGGCCAGCCTGTGTCGCACCTACGGCGCTTGAGGTTTTCTTTGCGTCGGTTCCTAGCACTTCTGCCCTGGGCTAAGTTCTGCCGCTCCCAGGGCGCTGGCGCAGTCGGAGAGTGCATTTGCTGCGGTGACACTCGCGTGCTTGTCAAGCGTTCCACGGCGTTCGCTCCGGGTTGGATAGTTCGTGATTTTTCGTATTGGCGCGCTCAGCGTGTCTCAATTGGGATAGAAGATCTCCAAAAAAAAACGGCAAGCGAAAAAATATTTTTCCGCCGGAAAATGTTTCTCGGTGAACTCGGGGGTCCTTTTGCCCCGGGGTCGAAATCTGTGACTCCACCCCTTCGCGGAACTCCGTGCGACGTATGGACTCGACTGATATGAGGGCAGTTCTTCGGTTGGCCACAATTTCAACCCGAACCGGCTCCCAGCCCACGGAGGACTCATGAGCCAGATTCAACAACGACCGCGACTTTGTCGCTGTTTCGTTCGATCAGCCACGCAGGGAGAGGTTATAGGGTAGAACGCGGGTTATGCTGAACAGCCGTCATCCGTAACAGCATGAGAATACGCCAGCAATTGGCACGATTGCACGCGCGTTGCACAGCCGGGGCCGAATTGAAAACTAAAGGGAGCAGAGGTGGCAAGAGTTCAGGGAATCGCAAGACCGAAACGCTGCCCGACGTACTTCTTTGGTAGCTGAACAACCCGTGGTAGAGTGTGTCCATCGGGTTGCGATGCCTTCCACGCTTCAATTCAACGAAAAACGCACCACGCAAACGGCTGCTAGGCTTCTAAGAATGGCGGACGGCCGGTTGAACTACATGGTGCTTATCAAGCTCCTCTATCTGACCGACAGGGCGGCTCTCTTGAACTGGGGCACTCCATTGACCGGGGACACTTATCTCTCGATGCGGTGGGGCCCCGTCCTCAGCGCGACCCACGACTTGATTACGGAGGCGGCGCCCGAAGATGAGGAGGCCAAGAGCTTCTGGAGAAATCACGTCGCGAAGGAAGGCTACGATGTGATTCTCGCGAATGACCCTGGGGATGACGAACTTAGCCAGGCGGACGAGGATCTGATCACACGGGTTTTTGCTGAGTATTATGCGAAGTTCAAGGAACTGGGCAGCGACCCGTTTAGGTTCTGTGACTACTTACATACCGTCCTTCCGGAGTATCGAACGGCGGAACGGGGCCAGAGTTTTAGCCTAGACCATCACGACATTCTAGTTGCGGGTAAAAAGAGTACTGACGCCATCCGGGAAGTGGAGTCCTTGCTCGCTAGCCTCGGGCAAATGCAGCGGGTACGATAGCAGCGGCATGAAATGAAATGCGGAGACACGTTCCTATTCCCTCTAATGCCCCCCGATTTAGAGCATCTGTGGATCGTCCTCACCAATCCTGACCCTGAAGGCTGGATTCTGATCGCAAACGTCACAGGCGCGTACTCAAACGACAAGGATTGTGTAGATATGACTGTGGCTCTAAACGCTGGGGAGCATCCGTTCCTCACGAAACCGTCGTTTATTTTCTACAGAGAAGCGATGATTAAACAGGTCTCGGAATTGGAAACAGAAGAAAAAGCAGGGAACCTACGGATGCACTATTCGTGTTCTGCGGCGCTGATAGGTCTCGCTCGCGCTGGAGTTGGTGCCTCTCCGCATTGCACGAAAAAAATAAGACGATTTTACGAAGAGCGCAAGCATGTTTGATTCCGTTGCACAACCGTTGCACAAAACCTGCCCAACCGTGCCCGATGTGGCCGATTATCGCCGACTATCGCTCGCGTAAACGGCTGATTCTACACAATCCAGCCGTTGGCAGCCCTTCCGCTCACCCAGCGCTCTCCTCACAGCAATCCGCACAATACGATAATCGCTTTACAGCGCTTCCCAACGGCTGCAGGATTCTATCACCCCTGAATTGTTTTGACTCGCGCCGCAGCTGCGCTAGAATCGCAGCGGCTCGCGGCACTGCCGCCAGCCACATCTCTCCTCTGGAGGCGCCTATGCGCAGCGAGTCCCACGCGAAGGATAGGTCTGTCTCCAAGTCGCCCCGATAGAGTTCGCGACGGCGTTGCCTTGGCATTTGTAGCGGCGCACTTTAGTGCGCCATCGGTGTCAGGGCGATAACTGCTGGCGGTCTGAAGACCGCCGCTACAAAGGCGTGGCGCTTTTGTTTCGCACACTCTAGCACGCCGAAATATCCATTGTGGCGTGACCCAACAATCGCAATAAGCCCGCGCGCACCGTCGCGCACAGGAGATTCACAAATGCATTTCATTGATTTGGATTTAGCGCGCCGCGTGGAAATGGCCGAAGCTCGTGCCGGCCGCGAATGTGCCGAGGCCTGCCATCGCCTGCACCCGGAATTTACGGTGGACGTGCAAGAAATCGCCGGAGGCATCGCCGTTTTTGCCGGCGTGGATTCACCAGTGACTCAAGCCATCGGAGTAGGCCTTCACGGAACGGTGAGCGACGCCGAACTCGATGCGCTCGGCGAATTCTTTCACAGCCGCAAAGCCCCAGCCTCCATCGAGCTATGCCCGCTGGTGGAAATGAGCCTCTATGAGAAATTCGCCGCGCGAAATTATCGTCTGCTCGAAGTCTCGAATGTTCTGCTGCTTGATGACCTGAAAGCAGCTCGTATCGAAGACAAGGTCCCTCCAGGCGTCACGATCCGGGTCGCCACGCTCGATGAATCAAAGCTCTGGACGATCACCGTAGCGCAAGGTTTCGCCGAGCATTTTCCAGTGACGCAGGCGATGCTCGACCTGATGGAAGGCTTCTACTACCGCTCCACGGCGTGTTGCTACCTGGCGTTCGCGGATGGCGAAATCGCCGGCGGTGCAGCGGTCTCCGCCGACCACGGCGTATGCGGCCTGTTCGGCGCAAGCACGCTGCCCGCATACCGCCGCCGCGGCGTGCAATCGGCGCTACTGGCCGCTCGCCTTGCGTGGGCGCGCGAAAAGGGCTGCGACATCGCCGTCAGCATCACCCAACCCGGCAGCATCTCGCACCGGAACATCGAACGCAGCGGCTTTCGCGTTGCCTACACGCGCACAAAGCTGATCCTTCCGCCTTCGTAGTAACGGCTAGTTGGCGTTCAACTGTTGTGAAGCAACGGTCGCCTGGTTTGTGTCTGGGGCAGTTTCGCTTTGCGGAACTCGCCCTCGCCGTGCTTTAGTCGCGTCGCCGCGCGACAAACCATTGGCAGGGCTGCGATTGTGGTGTATGAAACGCGTATCCTCCGGACGGACAAATGACCTCACCGCCGCTCCAATCCAACACAGCATTCCCGGTTCAACCGCGCCCGCGCAACTGGCTCGAGCGAAACTGGAAGTGGGCCGTCCCCGTACTCGTCGTCAGTTGCCTGCTGGTGCTCACGCTGTTCGTCGGTGGAATTGTTTGGGGCGTCACGGCAATGATACGTGCGTCGTACCCGTATCAACTGGCTGTCAAGCGCGCCACGGAATCGCCAGCGGTCGCTGCGAAACTCGGGACGCCTCTGCATATCGGATGGTTAATTATGGGCAACGTGAATTTCAACGGTCCGGAAGGAAACGCCAGCCTGAGCATTCCCGTCTCTGGACTGTACGGAAAAGGCGACATCATCGTAGTAGGCAAGAAGCACGGCAATCACTGGAAATTCGACACGCTCGAAGTGGATGTGACGGGCGAAGACGAGCCGATTCCGTTGCTGGAACCCGAAGTTAAGCCTGCGCCCACACCGGAAACGTCGCCCCGTCCAACCGGAGACTCGACGTAGCGCCGACGCGCTTCTGCAATTTGCTGTAGCGGAGGCCTTCTCTGCGTACTCTGCGGTAAATCTTTTCAATTGCTCAGTCGTATTACCGCTGCGCCTACACTTCGCGCGGCGCAGCAGCAACCCGCTGGCGTATAAAATCAACGATAGCCTGCGTGGTAGTCCCAGGAAGAAAAACTTCGGCAATGCCGCCCTGCTTTAACGCCGGAATATCCGCCTCCGGAATGATTCCGCCGATCAGCACGGTCACATCATTCATTCCCTTGCCGCGCAGCAATTCCATCAACCGCGGACAAAGCGTATTGTGCGCGCCGGAAAGAATCGAAAGCCCAATCACGTCCACATCTTCTTGCGCCGCCGCCGAAGCGATCATTTCCGGCGTCTGCCGCAGCCCGGTATAAATCACTTCCATCCCCGCGTCGCGCAGAGCTCGCGCAATAATTTTCGCGCCGCGATCGTGCCCATCCAGCCCCGGCTTGGCGATCAGCACCCTAATTTTCTTGTCAGGCATATGTACGCAAGGATACTCGAAATCCCCGCTGAAACGATAGCAGCACTCCCGGGCACGGTTCTATCTCGATAGGTTCAGCAGAAAATCTTCCACCAACGCGTTGAACTTGTCCGGATCATCCACGAACAGGGCGTGGCCGTCGCCATCGAATATTTCCAGCTTAGAGTTCGGTATGCTTTTCTGCATTGCGACAATGGTGCCCATGTATCCAGTCTTTGCCGCGCAAACCACGACCGGCTTATCAATCTTCGGCAGCACCGTTCTGTAGTCGGCGGCAAAATATCCCACCAGCAGCGCGACCGCCGTGTTCGTGGGAACCTGCAGCGACGCCTTCTCGACTTTGCTGATGTATTCGTCGGGATGTGGCTTCTTGAAATTCAAATTGCGAACGAACCCGTCCGCTGCTTTCTGGCGATCCTCGAGCACGCCCTTCAAAAGCCCGAAATCCTGATCCGAGTCTGCTGGCGTGCGTCCACCCGCGTCGTTATCCACCAAAATCAATCCCGCGAAATCGCCGGTGCCGAACTGATCCACGTATGCCATCGTCTCCACCACCGCCATGGACCACGCCACGATCACCACCGGCGCGAGGTGCAGCTGATCCACCACAGCCTTTATGTCGCGCGCGCGCACCGCTGGGTACAGTCCATCACTCGTCTGCGACGATTGCCCCTGCGAGCGCGGATCCATCGCCACTACGCGATAGTCGTGCGCGAAATAATCCATCTGGCTCTGCCAAATCCAAGCCGGCATCGTCCATCCCGGCACAAAAAGAATGGAAGGAAACTGGTGCGCCGCCGAAAGCCCGATCTCCCCTTGCTTGATCACCGCATCCTTCGGCATTGGGTTGCCAATCTGCGCGCTAGGCGAAGTCGCGAGGTGCCCGGCCTCGATGTAATGTATCTTCACGCCATCCGAGGTTGTGACGAACCCGCTCCGCTCTCCAGGTTTCTTCTCTTTCGCCGCAGCCGATGCCACTCCCGAAAAAAAAGTGACCGCACTCACCATTGCAACTGCAACGAGCATCCACGAGTGAAACTCCGGCTTCAGTCTTGGAATTGGCATTTGCCTTTCTCTGCGTCCTCTGCGTCTCTGCGGTTCAGATTCTCTCATCCCGATACTGATGAACCAACCGTCGAATCCCATCCTTAAGCACCACAGTGTGAAAATTAATCAGCAGTCCAATCGAGCAACCAGAGAGCCGCAAATACGTTAGCAAAACCGCATCATGAATCGGCGCAAGCGACTCGACAGCCTTCAACTCGACGACGACCCGGCGATCGACCGGAAGATCGATGCGATAACCGCAATCCAACTTCACACCCCTATAGATCAACGGAAGCGCCTTCTGGCGCTCGAACGGGACTAAGCGGAGTTTGAGATCGTGCGCCAGACACTCCTCGTACGCCGACTCCAGCAAACCCGGTCCCAGGACGCGATGAACCTCGATTGCAGCGCCAATTATTTCGTGGGTTAGCTCGGCGTCGGTCACTATTCACCGCAATTCACCGCAGAGACGCAGAGGACGCAGAGAACTTCAAGAACATCGAGCGCATCGATCGTCAATTTGGAAAGTTAAGTAATTGCTACCTCTTCGTAGATGCCGAAGACCGCGCGCATGGCGTCACAGACTTCGCCCAGCGTGGCGTAGGCTTTCACCGCGTCATAAATGAAGGGCATCAGATTGTCTTTGCCTGCTGCAGCCTTGCGCAAAACCGCCAAACGCCGCTCGACTTCCTCGTTCGATCGATCGGCTCGCAACTTCTTCAGCTGTGCGATCTGCCGCGTCGCGACCGTCTCATCAATCTGCAAAATATCAATGCCCTTTTCGTCGGCGACGTAATCATTCACGCCGACAATAATCTTTTCCTTGCGGTCCACCGCCAGCTGATATTTGTACGACGCCTCCGCAATTTCCCGCTGCGGATAGCCGCGCTCAATCGCCGCCACCATCCCGCCCAGCGCGTCAATCTTATGAATGTAATCCCAGGCCCCGCGCTCCTCCTCGTTCGTCAGCGCTTCCACAAAATACGAACCGCCCAAGGGGTCCGCCGTATTCGTCACGCCGCTTTCGTGCGCGATAATCTGCTGCGTGCGCAAAGCCAGCGTCGCCGCAAATTCCGTCGGCAAAGCCCAAGCCTCATCGAGCGAGTTCGTGTGCAGCGATTGCGTCCCGCCCATTACCGCGGCCAACGCCTGCAGCGCTGTGCGCACCACGTTGTTGTAAGGCTGCTGCGCGGTCAGCGAACATCCGGCAGTCTGTGTATGAAAACGCAGCGCCCACGACCGCGGATTCTTCGCGCCAAACCGCTCCGTCATCGTCTTGTGCCAAATCCGTCGCGCCGCGCGATATTTCGCGATCTCCTCGAAAAAATCACTGTGCGCATTGAAGAAGAACGAAAGCCGCGGCGCAAACTCGTCCACATCCATCCCGCGCCGCACGCCCCACTCGACGTACTCGATTCCGTCGCGCAATGTGAACGCCAATTCCTGAATCGCGGTCGAGCCAGCCTCGCGAATGTGATACCCGCTGATCGAAATCGGATTGAACTTCGGCGTCTCCCTCGCGCCAAATTCCAGCGTATCAATCACCAGGCGCATCGAAGGTTCCGGCGGATAGATGTATTCCTTCTGCGCGATATATTCCTTCAAGATGTCGTTCTGCAGCGTCCCCGAAATCTTTTTCCAGTCCGCGCCCTGTTTTTCCGCCACGGCCAGGTACATCGCCCAAACCACCGCCGCCGGCGAATTAATCGTCATCGAAGTCGTCACATCCGCCAGCGGAATCTGATCGAACAATACTTCCATATCCGCGAGCGAACTGATCGCCACGCCGCACTTTCCGACTTCACCCTCAGACAGCGCGTGATCCGCGTCGTAACCCATCAAAGTGGGCAAATCAAACGCCACCGAAAGTCCGGTCTGCCCCTGCCCGAGCAAATAACGAAAACGTGCGTTGGTATCCTGCGCCGTGCCAAACCCGGCGAACTGCCGCATGGTCCACAAACGTCCACGGTACATGGTGGAATGAATGCCGCGCGTGTAAGGCGGCTCGCCCGGATAGCCCAGATCTTTTTCCGGACTCCAGTCAGGCAGGTCGGCCGGCGTGTACAGCCGACGAATGGGATAACTCGAGACCGTGGTGAATTCATGCGCCCGCTCCGGCGATTTCGCCAGCGTTGGCTCCAAAGTTTTTTCCTCCCAAGCACGCTCGCCGGCGGAAACTTTGCGCGCGGCATCGAGCGTAGCCGTAGCCGATGATTTCGCAGCCTTGCCGGCCTTTGAAATTATTTTTTCAGACATACGGGAGGACTCCTTCAAAGCCGCGCCAGGCACAAATCCGCACAAAAACCCGCGCGTCCATACTTCATCTTATGGCAAGGGAAGAGAAGCAGCAAGAACCAGAACAACAGGAGTGCGCCAACTCGTGAGGAAAACGGCCGTCGTAGCGGCGGGCCTCAGAACACCATTTATCACCGCTGCAATACCGATCAGAAGCGGGTGGTCGACCCGCGCTACGACACCGATGGTCCCGCGGCTGCGGGACCGCTATACAGGCACTCCGTCTTACTTCGCGCCTACCACCGATCCCGGCACTGGCGTCCCCGGAATCAGAGGATCCTTTGACATCTCGCCGCGCATCGCCTCCGCCACAGTAATGTGCTGTACTTCAAGGGTCCGCCCCATCGCCTGATTGAAATTCACCAGGGCCTCGGCCAGATTCGCCTGCGCGCGCAATGCAGTGCCCTGCGCTTGCGTCAAATCGCGCGACCGCAGCACCACTTGATACGATGTGGAGGAACCGAGCTGATATTTCTTCTGCTCGGCATCCAACGTCTGTTGCGCCAAGCTGCGCGCTTTCTCCGCCGCCACCACCTGCGAACGATCCTGCTGCAAAGCAATGATCGCGTTGCGCACATTAATCACGATGGTGTTCTCCGTCTGGCGGTACTGTACCCGCAGCTGGCGTTCATCGAACTGCGCGCGCGCGCTATCCGCCTGCGCCGAGCGATTGCGCAACGGCATCGTCAAGGTCACGCCCGCGGAATAGACCGGGTATTGGTTCCTGAACACCTGGCTCAGCGCATCGCCCACCCCGCCGTGCGTCACAGCCGTCGTAGAAGCCGGCACGCCTGCGTATACTGGGGTGGTGCCGCCAATCAAAATAGGCACTCCGTTCGCATCCACCAGCGGCGAAGCCGGATCGGCGACAAACGTAGTGTTCGATTCGGTGGTATTGAATCCTGTTCCATTCAGTCCTTGCGACTGGTACTGAATGTAACCATTCAGTGAAGGCAGCAACGCATTTCGCAAGACCTTCACTTCGATCTGCGAATTCTTCAGATTCAGATCCGCCTGATAAAGTTCCGGCCGTTTCCGCCAAGCTTCCTGCACGGCGTCCTGCAGCGGAATATTTTCCACAACGTCTGGAGTGGAAATCGCAGTCGTCGGCACGATCTCGATCCCGGCGACGTCTTTGGCCAGCAGGTTTTTGGCGATGTCGTTGAGCAGCACCGTCTCCTGCTGCAGTTTCGTGGTTTGCGCGACGATCAGATTCTGTTGGTCCGTCGCCAATTGCGATTCCGCGGTCAGCACGTCCAGCGGCGCCATGGTTCCGATCTCCAGCTGTTTTTTGTTGTCTTCCCACAGCTTCTGCGAAACGCCCACCGCCGCTTCCTGCACCTTCACGTTTTGCCGGTCGTACACAAGTTCCCAGTAATCGTTGGAAGTCTGTGTCACCACCGCAATCACCTGCTGCGCAAACAGCGAATTCGCCACCTTGATCGAGTTCTTCTGCTCGATTATGTAGCGGGTATTAGGCAGCAGCCCAAATCCGTTCAGCAAGGGCTGCGTCAGTGTCGCGGTCAGTACCGGACTGAACGCCGGATTGAAAAACACATCCGGTTCGTTGGTCGCGGAGCGCGGAGTGTCCAGAGTGACCGAGAAATTCGTGCCGGTGTGAAATCCCTGCGTGTAACCGAAATTAACTCCCGAGGAATTCTGGTTCACCACCAGAATATTGCTGCTGCCCGTTCCTGAAATGAACGGGTTATTCACCGGGAAATTGCCGTGAGACCAGGAATAGCCCACGCTGACGATCGGATCGAACGAAACCGATGGCGAGGAGCCCAGCACCACTTGCTGGGTACTGAAGCTTTGTGGGACGCCTCCCGCCTGCGCCTTCAGCAGCTGCGTCTCGGCGATCCACGGGGCGAAGCGTTCAACGAAGATATTCAAATTATTTTCCAGCGCCAGCGATATCGCGTCGTCCAGGCTTAGCATCAGCTTGCCGTCCTGGATCAACTGATCCAGCCGCGTGGAATTTGTAAGCATCGGTTCAGGCATGCTCCGCGGCGCGTAAACCGCGAAAGGGTTCGGGAACATCGGCTTGCCCGTTGAATAATCGGCGCCCATGCCCTCTCTCATGTTACGCGTCGGCTCCGAAGCGGCGGACCCCGTTTGCGCTCCGGGCTGGCTCGCGGGTTGCTCGCCAGCAGCGTTCTGCCCCTGCTGCTGTTGAGCCTGGCTCTGGTTTTGACCTTGTTGCGCCTGCGCGAACGCCGGCGCTACTATCAGCGAAGCAGCCGTCAACAGTGCCACCGCTACATGCCTTAGACTTCCATTCATCGTGTTGTCCTCTCCAAAGAACTTTCTTGGGCTTGCGCAGGCCTGTAACTTATTCAAACGCGCGAACCAGGGTGTTTGTTTCATTTTCTGTATTTTCGATGCAAAACCGCGGCCATGCATAACCGCTTGAATTTAGACGATTAAACGGGAAATAGTGAGCGTCAGGCGTTCATTTTCGGACAGTACCGTGCGTACCCGAACACGTGTCGCGCGAAGTTTAGCATCGCGCCCCGCCCCTCGCAATCGCCGCCCCCGCCATAGCTGCCCATCGCCACCGCAGCGTCGTCATCGGGAACCCGCGGGGGCGCATGAAGGACCTCTGCCGCAGCCTTACCGCGCCGCCCGCGTTGACACTCAACGTACCAACGAACTAACATGCCCGCAGCAGCCGATGACGCGCAACCCCAACCCGCGCTCCAGCTCACGTCTCCAGTGGCGATTTCTGGCGACTACCTGCCTGCTTCTGCTAGCTCTTTGCCTCGCGGCGGTATCAGCAGGCGCCCAGGCGACCGATCTCCCCGTTAAGCCAAAGGGTGACATCATTGACGTTCCCGCCAAGCCCGCAGCTTACGTCAACGACTACGCCCGCGTGCTAAGTCCCGCCGCTCGTCAGCAACTCGAAGCGCTCTGCACCGAAGTAAACGACAAAGCCAAAGCCCAAATTTTTGTGGTGATCGTCCCGTCACTGGGCGACCGCACGGTCGAAGACTATTCCTTGGATGTAGCTACGAAGTGGGGCGTCGGCCCGAAGCAAACTTCCAGCGGCGTGCTGATTTTCCTCGCAGTGAACGACCACAAATACTGGACGCAAGTCGGCTACGGCCTCGAACCCATCTTGCCAGACGGCAAAGTCGGCGGCTTCGGACGCGAGATGGTCCCATATCTTCGCCAAGGAAATTATGACGCAGGCGTGGCGCTGCTAACCCGCCGGATCGCGGATGTCATCGCTCAGGATCGCGGCGTGACGCTCAGCGGCGCGCCGCCACCATCCCCGCAAACCAACGGCGCGGGCCACGGACAGGATTCCAGCGGTCTGCTCGGTCTGATCCTCTTG
The DNA here is from genome assembly GCA_963779465.1 of uncultured Acidobacteriota bacterium. Taxonomy (GTDB): domain Bacteria; phylum Acidobacteriota; class Terriglobia; order Acidiferrales; family UBA7541; genus Palsa-295. The sequence goes on from CAVZYH010000001.1 coordinate 649,265, forward strand.
GGCGTGTTCATTTTCTTCGTGTACGCCATGATCAAGCGTGGCGGCGGCTCCGGACGCGGTCGTGGCGGCGGCAGCGGTTGGTGGGTTGGCCCTCTGATCGCCAGCAGCATGGGACGCGGCGGCTGGGGCGGCGGCGGATTCGGTGGCGGAGGTTTCGGAGGCGGTGGCGGTGGTTTCGGTGGTGGAGGCGGAGGCTCGTTCGGCGGCGGCGGCGCCGGCGGCAGCTGGTAACAGATTCCATATCAGGGCGGGCCGGAGCCTTTGAATTGGTAGCGGCCGCCTTCAGGCGGGCGCCGTTGACTTTGTCGTTGAATTCGCCCTTGACGATCGTAAACGCCAAACGAGCAAAGGTCGCTTAATGGAAGCCAAACTAACTGAACTCGTAAGCCGTCTGAAGGCCGCAGCCGAGGCCAACCTGAAATCCGTCGTGCTCTACGGCTCAGCCGTCACCGCCGAATTCCGCGCGGGCCATTCAGACCTGAATGTGCTCTGCATCGTCGACCGCGTCGCCTCCGAAGATCTCGAGCACCTGCACGACCCGTCCGAGTGGTGGGTGCGTCAGGGCAACCCGCCGCCGCTACTGTTCACGCTCGACGAACTCCATCGTTCAGCGGACGTATTCGCCATCGAGCTGCTTGACATCACCCATCACCATCGCCTGCTTTACGGCACGGACTACTTCACGAATTTCGAAGTACCCCTGCGCCTGCATCGCCTGCAAGTCGAACGCGAGCTCCGCTCCGATTGGCTGCGCCTCCGCCAAGCGATCCTCGCCGCCCCGCTAAGCTACAAAGCGCACCTGGGCATCATGTCGCAATCCGTCTCCATTTTCTGCGCGCTCTTCCGCCACGCTCTCTTCGCACTGGGCCAACCGATGCCCGCCGGAAAGCGCGAAGCCGTAACCGCCGTAGCTGCGCTAACCGGCGCAGACCCCTCGGCCTTCCACGCCCTGCTGGATCTGCGCGAAGGGAAAACCAAACCCCGCAGCATTGACGTAGAAGCCAGCCTGCACGCTTACCTCGAATTTGTAGAAATAGTCACAAACGAAGTTGACCGCCGCTTAGAAGCCCTCTAAGCGCCGTATTTGATATGATGGCACCGCGTCACGCCATATTGGGAGGCAGTCCATGAAGGCAGCTCTAGCCGTCATCGCCGTACTCGTTATCCTCGCGCTCATCGTCGGTGGCGCCTACGCCAGCAGCCGCAACCAGATGGTCCGCCTCAACGAACAGGTAAAATCCAACTGGGCGCAGGTGGACGTAGTCCTGCAACGCCGCGCCGACCTCATCCCCAATCTCGTCGCGACGGTCCAAGGTTTCGCCGCGCATGAACAGACCGTCTTCGACGATATCGCCAAAGCCCGCACGCAGTACATGAACGCGCAAACCCCAGCCGACAAAATCGCCGCCAGCAACCAAATTACTCCGCTGGTACAGAAAATACTCCTGCTGCGAGAAAATTATCCCGAACTGAAATCCAACGAGAACTTCCTCCGGCTGCAGGATGAACTAGCCGGCACAGAAAATCGCATCGCCGTCGAGCGCAAGCGCTACAACGATTCCATTCAGGAATACAACACCTACATCGGCCTGTTCCCCAATAATATCTTCGCCGGATGGGCCGGCTTCAAACGCAACAACGATTACTTCCAGGCCCCCGAAGCCTCGCGCGAAGTCCCCAAAGTGCAGTTCCCAGCCGCGAAGCCCTGAGCGGCCGGCGGATACGTGCTGTGGGTGTCATCCCGAATGAAGTCCCGCGCTTTTTCTTTCGCGCCGAATTCTGGCGCGCGCGGGACGCAGTGAGGTATCTGCTTTTCGTACACATGCAAAGGGAAAAGCAGATTCCTCGGGCAAAATTGGCCCTCGGAATGACAGTTTGAGTTTCGTTTTGCAAACCGTGGGACCGAGCCGTCTGCCTAAACCAATCGTTATTTCTTTTCCTGCGGCTCTGCGGATGTCTTTCGAGGCGGAGGCGCCGGAGCGCGCTTACGTTCCGAAGATTCGCTCCAATCTTCCGGCGGAAAGCCAATACGCCAGAACAGCGGCGAAGGCTCCGTAAATTCCAATCCCACTTCGCTCTTGCTGCCCTTATTCTCGCTGATAAACGCCACGGTGCAAGTCAGCTCTTCCACCGTCTTCGAATTCACAATGGAAACCTGCTGCCCGCGTATCACCGGCGTATCCATCGAAACCAGGCACCCATTGGCGTTCACAGTGCTCGTCTTGGTGTCTTCTTCGAACGGTTTGCCTTTGCTCATGCCGCGCACCAGCACCGCCATCTGAATATGCACGCGCTGCGTTCGCCGCAGCTTGCTGTAATTCTGGGCCGCCTGAAGCGGCGGTAAGTCCTTGCCGTTCGTCATCCAGCTCTCCCGATAGTAGCCGCCCGCTCCAATCTTGAGCTATACCGGCCCCATAACCCGGCATATTGAAACGTGCGGTGCCCAAAAGCGAAACCTGCGGTGTTGCGTTACGTCCGCCCCGCGTCGGCACGGTACCCACGCCGGCGCGCACCGGGCCACCAGCCCAACCGCCATTGTTACTACCTGATGAATACTGCGCCCTCGCCTTGACCCTCCCGCCGTCCCGCGCTACGCTAATTCCAGCAATAGGGGTGGCATCCAGGAGGCTTCGCTTCCGCGAATCTGAATGAAACAAACTGTCCGACTAGCTGGTGGCATCAACGAACTCTTCGGTACCCTCGACGAAAATCTTAAACTCTTCGAGTCCGCTCTTCACGTCACTACGCATTTACGCGATCACGACTTGGAAATCGAAGGCTCGCAGCCCCAGGTAGAACGCGCCGCGCAAATCCTGGGCGAATACAACCAGCGCATCCGCGACGGCCGCGTTCCGGACAGCTCAGAAGTGAAATCCCTGCTGCGCATCGCGACTGGCGCGAGCAGCGAACCCGCGCCATCCGCGCGCGGCGCCTTCGCCCTGTCCAATACGCGCTCCTTCGGTAAGAAGACCATCACTCCAAAGAGCGCGAACCAAAAACGCTACATGGAAGCTCTCGAAGCGTACGACATGGTTTTCGCCATAGGCCCCGGCGGCACAGGAAAGACCTATCTCGCCGTCGCCATGGCCGTCACGGCGCTCCTCTCGAAGCAAGTGAACCGCATCATTCTGGCGCGCCCCGCCGTCGAAGCCGGCGAACGCCTCGGCTTCCTTCCCGGCACGCTGCAGGAAAAAGTGGACCCCTACATGCGTCCGCTCTACGACGCGCTGCACGACCTGCTCGAAGCGGACAAGCTGGAGAGTTTCCTGGAGAAGGGAATCATCGAAGTTGCGCCGCTCGCCTTCATGCGCGGCCGCACATTGAATGATTCGTTCGTAATTCTAGACGAAGCGCAGAACACCACCAGCGAGCAGATGAAAATGTTCCTCACGCGCCTGGGCTTCAATTCCAAAGCAGTCATCACGGGCGACGTTACCCAAATTGACCTGCCTGAATCGCGCCGCTCCGGCTTGATCGAAGCCATCGAAATTGTCGGCAAGATCGAAGGTATCTCCTTCACGTACTTTGATGAACGGGACGTCGTCCGCCACAATCTCGTCCAGCGCATCATTAAGGCCTACGACGAGCACGCTGCCACCCATCCGCACCACAACGGCCGCGGCGCCGGACACGCCGGCCACCAGAATCCGCGGGATTAGCCTCGCGCGCATGATTCTCAATCAACAGCACCGCGTTCGTGTTTCCATTTCCGGCTTGGAGAAATTTCTTTCCGCCGCGCGCAAACGGTTGCGCCTGGCGCCGCGGTCACTTACGGTCGCGCTCGTTACCGACGCACAGATCGCACGCTGGAATCGCGCCTACCGTGGCAAAAATCGCCCGACCGATGTATTGTCCTTCCCAGCAGACGTGTCCCAGGCAGAACCCGCCACTATGCGAAAGCATCGGCCTCAGCGTCCCGCACGCGGGAAGCGCGCCACGCGTCTCTCTGATTCCACGCAAGCCGCGAAGTATCTAGGCGACATCGCCATCGCCCCAGCCGTCGCCCGCCGCAACGCCCAACGCTTCGGCCGCCCCTTCGACGACGAAATGCGCATCCTCATCCTCCACGGCATCCTGCACCTGCTTGGGTACGATCACGAAACAGACTCGGGCCAAATGGATCGCCGCGAAAATCGCCTGCGGCGCGACCTGGGATTGCTCTGACGATGCCGATCTTCTTCTACTCCGCGGGCGTTCTGGCTCTCACGATTGGCCTCGTCGTCTTCTCCTACCTCGATCGTACCTATCGCGAGCTCGGCCGCGTGCATCCCGGACGGATCCATCAGCACCTCGACACGTTTGAAGCAGACGTCGAGCCGCGCTTGCACCTGGAACGCCGCCGCGCCGCTCTCGGCTTCAGCCTGCTTGCGCGCTTCTGGCTCGTTTTCGTCGCCGCCATCACCGCTCGCGGCGTGATCTTCTTTGTTCCGGGCACGCGCGAAGCCGCAGTCGAAATGATATTTTTCCTCGGCGCCGAGGTAGTGATAGCCATGCAATTTTTCCCTGCGCTGCTGCTGGCCCGCGCGCCGGGGAATTGGGTGCTGCCGCTGGTTCCTCTCGTCCGCACGTTTCTCTTCATCATTTGGCCCGTGCAAGCTGTCCTCGAGCTGCTGATCTCGGTGCTGCATCTTTCCGAAGAATCAGAAGAAGCGCAAACTCCCGCCGCCGAACAGCAGCAGGCCATCGAAGCGCTGGTGGACGCAGCCACCGAAGAGGGCATCATCGAGCAAGATGAAGCCCGCCTGATCGAATCCGTAGTCGAATTCGGCGACAAACGCGTGCGCGACGTGATGACCCCGCGCCCCGACGTAATCGCGATCCGCGCCGATGCCTCCCTGGAAGAATTGCGCGACCTGGTCGTCGAAACTAAGTTCTCCCGCCTGCCCGTCTTCGAAAAAACGCTCGACGACATCGCCGGAATCGTCATGGCGCGCGATATGCTCGAGGTTCCCGATCGCGAAGCCGCCCACCGCACCGTGCGCGAACTGATGCGCCCCGCGCTCTTCGTCCCCGAAACCAAATTCGGCTCCGAGCTGCTGAAAGAAATGCAGCGCAAAAATCAGCAGATGGCTGTCGTGATTGACGAGTACGGGCTGATGGCCGGTCTGGTAACTATCGAGGATCTAGTAGAAGAAATCGTCGGCGAAATCGGCGAAGAAGACCGCCGGCCCGCCCCTGACGTAGTCCGCGAATCCAGCGGCGCCCTGGTCATCCGCGGCAGCGTGCAACTAGAAAAAGTCAGCGAACTTTTCGGCGTGCAACTCGATTCCGGCATGCAACACTCCGCCGCCACCACCATCGCCGGCCTCCTAAATAGCGTAGCCGGCCACGTCCCCCGCACCGGCGAGGTGATTGACGCCGACGGCCTCCGCTTCGAGGTAGTCGAGGCCAATCAACGCAAAGTCCTCCGCGTCCGCGCCAAACCCATCCCCAACACCGCCGCGAACACCGCTCGCACCGTCTAACGGTTCGGTAGCATAGGCAATCTTGCCTGTGCGCTTCGGTTTTCGCTGCGACCTCTGCGTCTCTGCGGTAGACGCCTCGCTCCCCCTCGGATTTTTCTCCGCCCTTCCTCTGTGCTCTTGGTGTTGAGTCTTATGGCTTGTTCCAATCGTTCGTGCCGTCGGTGAATCACCCGCGCCACAAATAACTGCAATCCAAAAAAATCGGGCCCGCCGCTGGCGAGCCCGATTACCGCGTTCTAATCATGCGAAATCGCAACTGAATTGGCGACTAACTCTGCCCCGCCGCCTTCGCAAAAAACGCCGCCGCTCTCTTTCCAATTTCCTCCGGCGCTACGTCTTCCACGTGCGTTGCGATCCCCCACTGATGCCCAAACGGATCTGTCACCTTGCCGAAACGATCGCCCCAGAATTGATCCTCCAGCGCCATATCAATCTTCGCGCCGGCGGCCACCGCTTTTGTGAAAGTCTTGTCCGCATTCTCCACGTAAAGAAACAAAGACATGAGCGGCGTCCCGGAGGAGCCTGCCGTCATCGGTCCCATTACGTCGTTTACGAAAATAATCGAGTCTCCGATTTTCAGTTCTGCGTGGGAGATTTTGCCATCGGGGGATGACATGTTCACTATTTCCACGGCGTCGAACACGTCTTTATAAAATTCAATCGCGCGCGCCGCGTCTTTACAGGTTAACGATGGACTAATCGAGTGATATCCTGCCGGAATTGCTTTTACGGGGTTGGCCATGCGGGCCCTCCTTGGATCTGGATTGTGCCGTGCAGTTTACAGCGTGGGTCGCGCAACCACTGCCGCTCCAGCGGCCGCGATGAACCGCGTTGAATTGCAGTCTATTACGATCCGCCGCGAAGTCAACAAGTCTCAGCTCGGAAAATCGCCGCGCGCGATCTGTTCTTCGCCAATTCATCTCGCTGTAATAAATATTGCTTTCTGCACGTCACCAACCTGAACCCGCGACCGAAGCCTGCCGGCCGCCAGCAGGGATCTCTCCCGCTTTCCTCCGTGCCTCCTGTTTCCCGCTCGCTTCCGCCCCGCCCTCCAAAGGCGTACAATTTATTAATCCATGCCCTTCAAATCCGGTTTCGTCGCAATTGTAGGCCGTCCCAATGCCGGCAAATCCACGCTCGTCAACACCCTCGTCGGCCAAAAAGTCGCCATCGTCTCTCCGAAGCCCCAAACCACCCGCAATCGCGTCCAAGGCATCCTGAATCGCGAAGACGCGCAGATCGTCCTGATAGACACGCCAGGAATTCACCAACCGAAAAACGTCCTGAGCCGCATGATGATGGACGAACTCCAGCACGCCCTCGAAGGTATAGACATCCTCTGCCTGATCGCCGACGCCTCCGTGGACTACGGCCCGGGCGACCGCTTCTCCATCGAATGGATCAAACGCTTCCACGGCCCCGTGTACCTGCTGCTGAACAAAGTGGACCGCATCGCCAAACACTTGCTCCTGCCCCTGATCGAGCGCTACAACAAAGAATTCGCCTTCGCCGAAATTTTCCCCATCTCCGCGCTCACCGGCGCAGGCTGCCTCGACCTGGTCAATTCCTGGCTCACCCGCCTGCCCGAAGCCCCACCGCATTTCCCCCCCGACCAATTCACCGACCAGCCCGAACGCTTCTTAGCCGCTGAACTCGTCCGCGAAAAAGCGATCCTCCAAACGCGCGACGAAGTTCCCCATGCCATCGCCGTCCTGATTGATAATTTCGAGGAAACCCCCAAATTGCTGCGCATCCGCGCCACCATCTATGTGGAACGCGAAGGCCAGAAGGGAATCCTGATCGGCAAGGGCGGGGAAGCCATAAAAAAAATCGGCACAGCGGCTCGCAAAGAACTGGAACTCATTTTAGGCTCAAAAATATTCCTGGAACTCTTCGTAAAAGTCCAAGCCAACTGGCGCCAAAACTCCACCTTGGTTCGCCAACTCGACTGGCACCGCCAACTAGAACAACTAGCCCAATTCCAGGAAGCGGAAGAAGGCTAGCAGGCGTTCGAACCCCCCTGTAGTTGCCTCCGTAGCGGCCGCCTTCATGCGGGCACCGTCGATGTTGAATTCGCGGTTGTCGTTGAATTTGTAGCGGCCGCCTGCACGTTCTTTTTAGGCGGGCGTAGTTGACGTTGCTCTTATGTCCGCGTCGCCCGCGACCTCCCGCGACATAACGTAACTCCCTCCGTGCCTCTACGAACTTCCATGTATGGCCCACGTTCGCTCCGCTGCGTATTCTCACATCGAGAAAAGTCGGTACGACTTGCGCAACAAAGGAGGTCAAAAACCGATGCCACTGATGACGATAATAATGGTTCTGATCGTAGTAGGAGTGTTGCTCTGGCTGGTCAACCTGATCCCCATGCAGGGAACAATCAAATCAATTCTGAACGCGGTCGTAGTGATCGCAGTAGTTCTTTGGCTCCTGAATATTTTCGGGCTCTTTAATACTTTCGCGCACATCCGCGTCGGCTCGTAATCGCAAGCGCGCAATCCCGACGAAATGGAACTGAGCGTTGCAGCTCTGTGTTGATCGTCCCACGGAGCCGAGGTGCACGCCCGCCAGCGTCGGCCCACAGCTTTACACGCGGGTCGGCGCAATTCCCAGCGAACGCATCTTGCGGTACAAATGGCTGCGCTCCAGGCCCAATGCCTGTGCCGCCTTCGTCATATTCCAGCGATTTTCCTCCAGCTTGCGTAGCACAAACTCACGCTCGTACGCCGACCGCGCCTCCTGCAAACTCTCATAAGGCTTCTGCGGGCTCTTCGATGCGCCGCGAAAGAGTTCCGGCGGCAAATGATGCGGCTCAATCCGCGGCGAAGGGCAAACAATCACCAGCCGCTCCACCAAGTTTTTCAGCTCGCGGACGTTGCCTGGCCAAGGATAATTCAACAGGACGTCCAGCGCCGTCGGGCTGAACTCCTTCGCCTTCTTCCCATATTCCTGGCAAAAAGCGGCCAGAAAATGCGCCGCCAAAATCGGAATATCCGCGACGCGTTCCCGCAACGCCGGCACGTAGAAGGGAATCACGTTCAATCGGTAAAAAAGATCCTCGCGGAAAGCGTTGCGCGCGATTTCTTCCTCCAGCTTCTTGTTGGTCGCGGCAATCACGCGCACATCTACCGTTGCAGGCTGGTTCGATCCCAACGGCTCCACGCGCCGCTCCTCCAGAACACGCAGCACTTTCGACTGCGTCTTCAAACTCATGTCGCCGACTTCATCCAGAAACAACGTCCCCCCATCCGCCTTCTGAAATTTCCCCACTTTATCTTCGCTCGCGCCCGTAAAACTTCCCTTGCGATGCCCAAACATTTCCGACTCGATCAATTCCTCCGGAATCGCCGCGCAGTTCACTTCCACAAATTGCATCGAGCTGCGCAAACTGCTCGCATGCAAAGCCCGCGCCACCAGTTCCTTGCCCGTCCCGCTCTCGCCGTAAATCAAAACGCGCCCATTCGTTGGCGCAGTCAAAGCAATCTGCTGCCGCAGCGCCTTCATCGGAATGCTCCCGCCCAATATCTGATGCTTCTCCTCCAGTTCCGCCCGCAAACGCCGGTTCTCCGTCTCGAGCCGCAAATATTCCAATGCGTTGCGCACTACCAGCACTACTTTCTCCAGCGATAAAGGTTTCTCCACAAAATCAAACGCCCCGAGCTTCGTTGCCCGCACCGCCGTCTCAATATTTGCGTGCCCCGAAATCATCACCACCATCGGCGCCCCATCCTGCGCCTGCATTCGCTCCAGAGTCTCCAGCCCATCCATCTTCTTCAACCACACATCCAGCAAAACCAAATCAAAAGCCCGCGTCTCCAAGCGCGCCAAACACTCTTCCCCCGACGCGACAGCCTCCACCTCATACCCCTCGTCCCGCAGTAAAGCGCCGAGAGATTCGCGGATCCCGTTTTCATCATCAACAATAAATAAAGAGGCTGGCATAGTGTCTAGGTTTTCTCTGCGCTCTCTGCGTCTCTGCGGTAAGTCTTCCGTTCTTCTCCGATTTGCGACCGCCTTCTTTCCGTATCCGATGTGTTAGATCTTTTGCCTCACGCCGGAGTAACCGGAATCTCCGCCGCCGGAAACCGAATCACAAACCGCGTGCCCGTCGGCAAATTATCCTCCGCCCGAATCGTCCCGTTATGCTCGGCAATAATCCGGCTGGCAATTGCCAATCCCAATCCCGTCCCTCGCTCTTTGGTAGAAAAGTGCGGCAAGAACAACCGTTCCTTATCCTCCGGCGAAATCCCCTGCCCACTATCCGAAATCTCAATCTCCACTGCGTCTCCATCACCGTCCACGCGCGTAGCCACCCGCATCCGCCGTATAGCAGAGCCCTCCATCGCCTCCGCCGCGTTATCAATCAAATTAGCCAGCACGCGCCGCAATAACTCGCGATCCGCCTTCACCAATGGCAACACGGCCGCCAATTCCGTTCGCACCGTAACGCCTTCCAGACGTCCGTGAAAAAGATCCAACGCACTCGCCACAATCGTATTTACATCCTCAGGTGCCAACCGCGCGGAAGGGAAGCGCGCAAACTGCGAGAACGCATCCACCAACGACTTCAGAGTGTGCACTTCGCGCTCAATCAACCCGGCACACTCCGCCACCAGCTTCTCAAGTTCCGTCCGCAAAGCCGCGACCGGCTGCGTCCCACTGCTGCGTTCCAGATAACGCAGCAGCCTCTGCGCCGAAAGCTGGATCGGCGTCAGCGGATTCTTGATCTCGTGCGCAATCCGCTGCGCCACTTCCTGCCAAGCTGCCGCCTTCTGCGCGCGCAGCAAATCCGTCAAATCGTCCAGCACGATCACATATCCAGGATTTGAAAGCCGCGGCCCCAGCGAACTCACCGTCACCGCCGCGCGCACCAGCCGTCCCGCGGTCGCAATCTCAATCTCCCGCGAAGCCACGCCCATCCGCAGCGACCTTCGCATCAAATGCAGCACCGCTCGCGCCGCATCGTCACCCACCAAGTCCGGCAAAGTCCGCGCCTCCCGCGCGGAATCCCCCAAAATTGCCGGCACCGCCGAATTCACCCGCGCCACTTCTCCCGAAGAATTCAGCGAAATCACACCCGTAGGAATATTTTCCAGAATTGCTTCCATCAATTTCCGCCGACGTTCGCGCTCTTCAATCGCCTGTTCCAGGCTCTGCGTGAATTCATTAATCTGCCGCCGCCCTTCGCCGAGCTGCTCGGTCATGCGGTTGAACGACCGTACCAGCATCCCCAACTCGTCCTGCCCCTTCACATCGATCCGGTAATCGAAATTCCCTCGTGAAATTTCTCGGGTAGCCTCCGCCAGCGCCTGAATCGGCACAGTCACTTGCTTGGACAGAAACAGCGCCACCCACGTCGTCGAAAATCCCAAAATCACGGTGAATAAAAATAGCCCCAGCAGCACATCCCGCTTGTACGCGCGCAACCCCTGCTTCTGTCGCGCATAAGTCGCCGTCTGCGTCTGGATTTCGGAATAACGCGCAAGAAAATCGTTCGGCAAAACCCGCGCCACATACAAACGGCCACCATCCAAAGGCGCGCTCCCCGCGACGTACAGATGATCGTCCGTGTGCCAGATCTCCGTGCCGTTCGGCAGCGTCTGCACCAGCGTGGGAGTGATCGTCTCCATATCCGGCACGGTTTGGTCGCTCGTCGGGTCTTCCGGCTTCACGTACGCCACGCCGTCGTCCGCTTGCCCCGCGGTATGCGCGATCCAGGAAGCGTCCACCGACCACGCCAGCCCCAGTAGCGACTGATTTTCCTTGCTCGTCGCCGCGGCTTTCTCCGCGATCGCGTTCAAATGCCCCAGGCTGGATTGCCCCATGTCCTCCAGCAGCCGCTGGCTCTGCTCATTCGCAATTTCCAGCGGCCGCGGAAACCACGCGATCAAAGTGCGGTTCACAATCGCGTAACTAAAAATAAAAAAGAACGCAGTGGGCAGCAGCGAAACGCCAATCGCCCCCAGCACCATCTTCACCTTGAACCGCGAGCCCATCTGCCCGCTGCGCCGCTCGATCCATAGCCGCACCAGGCTGCGCGCCAAGATCACCGCGAACACCAGCAAGGCCGCTGTCAGCAGCGTCGTCAGCGCAAAAAATACTGCGAACTCGCTGCCTCGCTCCGGCCGCAGCGGCACGTCCAGCGACCCCACCATGAACACGGCAGCCGTCAGCAATGTGACGACGATCCCGCCGATCCACGGCCACAGCCGGTTCTTCACCTTGGCTCGCTCGACCTTCAACGCCCGTCCCCCGGATGCTGGTCCAGCCGAGAATGAGCGCACGAGGTCCGTCGCAATGCCTGAACGCGTACCAATCGCGTCGCGCGAGCGAAGCGAAACACACGGATACCGCGCGGTTGGGGCTCAAAACGCGTATTTCTGAGCGAATTTGGCATCGAAACGGAGAATACCGGGCCTAATCAGTCAAGTCAAGCCAACTGTTGTGTAGTTGCCACACTACTGTGGCTCTTCGGTTATGCTCTAGAGAAGCTGGATTCTGTCGTTGAATTATGTAGCGGCCGGTCTGTCCCGCGCCTTGCGGGACAGACCGGGCACTGCGCGCACCAACAAACGTCCGTTTTACCCGTTCGCCTTCTGAAACTCCCGCATAAACTTCACCAGAACTTCCACAGTCTCGAGCGTTACCGCATTGTAAATCGAAGCCCGCATTCCTCCGACCGACCGATGCCCGCCCAGCCCAATCAACCGCCCCGCCGCAGCCTCTGCAGCGAATTTCTTCTCGACGATCTCGTTCCCCCCAGCGACGCGAAAAGTCACGTTCATCTTCGACCGCGCATCCTTCTCGATCGGTCCCACATAATATCCGCCGCTGGAATCAATCGCATCGTAAAGCAGCCGCGCCTTAGCCTCATTCCGCTTCTCAATAGCCGCCACTCCGCCCTCAGCTTCGATCCACTCGAGCACGAGCCCTACGATGTAAACCGCAAAAGTCGGCGGCGTGTGATAAAGCGACCGCTCCTTAATATGCGTCCGGTACTGCAGCACAGTAGGCAAATTCTTGTCCGCCCGCTCTGCCAAATCCCTCCGCACAATCACCACAGTCGCCCCCGAAGGCCCCAAATTCTTCTGCGCCCCCGCAAAGATCAACCCGAACTTCCGCACATCCACCGGCCGCGACATAATGTCCGACGACATATCGGCTACCAGCGGCACATCGCCCGTCTCCGGCAGCCAATCCCACTGCGACCCCTCAATCGTGTTATTCGTACACATATAAACGTAAGAGGCGTCCGCCCCCAACCGAATCTCGTCCTTGCGCGGCAGCCGCATAAACTTCACCGCCTCCGTTGAAGCTGCAATCCTGTAAGGAGTCCCGCGCTTCAATTCCGTCAGCGCCTTCCCAGTCCACATTCCCGTGTGCAACACGTCCACCGGCTTCCCCGGCAGGCACAAGTTCAGCGGCGCCATCGTAAATTGCGAGCTGCCGCCCCCCTGCACAAAAATCACGCCGTATTCCTCGGGAATCCCCATCAACTTCCGCAAATTCTGCTCCGCCCGCTCGATAATCTCCTCAAATTCCGCCGACCGGTGGCTCATCTCCATCACAGACATCCCAGTCCCGCGGTAATCCAGCAGTTCCTCACGAATCCGCTGCAGCACAGCCAGAGGCAAAGCCCCCGGCCCCGCATTAAAATTGGCCGCGCGCCCCACCCCACGCGTCGAAGCAATAGAAAGTGTCACGATGCCATCCCCTCCCGATAATTTCGGTACCAACGATTGTGTATCGCTTAAGCTGAAGTCACAAGAATAGCAGATGCGCGCTCCCCCACCGAATCCAGCCAATCCGGCCGCGAATCTAGCGGTGAAGCGTAATCCCGCGTCCCAACACAAATACAAAAACAAGTGACAACGCCACCGCCGCCGCGATCCACGCGTAGCTCCTGCCAATTCGTTCCGACCCACGCTCAGGGATCGCGTCTTTCGGAATATAATACTTCAACCACAGGAGCCCAGAGTCAGCCCCAGCCGTCCCCGGCAGCGCCGATTGCCACATCAGTTGGATACCAAGCGGATTCAAAACTCCACCCGCGCAAATCAACAGCGTCGCCGAAAAGTAGGGAAGCAGCGTCAGCTTCCACAGCCGCCGCGCATCGTCCCTCGCCACTCCCACATATCGCACTAGCCCAATGCCCACCACCAACACCGCGCCGTAGTAGGCAGCAATTCCAACCACAACCAGCAGCGTCCGCCAAAGCCAGTGCGCCTGCAAACCAGCAATCACCACCGCCCAATCCCCGAAATTAGTAACCCCCGAAAAAAAGAAGTACCCGGCCCCGGTAAATAAGTTGAACGCGAGCGATATCAGCAAAAAATACCGCAAACGCACCGACGCCCCCGCCAACCGACGGAGCGCAAACCAAAAAATCACCCCAGCCGCCAGGTTCGCCAAAGTTCCCCCCGCAGCCACAAGCCGCGAGTCAAAATCGCTCGACCAAGCGACAGTCGTCAGCACCCCCGATTGCGTGCCAGTAAGCAAAGCTGTAACAGCGTGCCCCAATCCCTCATGCACGACATTGGCAATAATCGCAGCCACCAAACTGATCGCGCATATCGTCAGCAAATCGTCACTTCCACCAACCGACCACCCCGAGCCACCCACCGTCGCCGCCATCTCTTTTCCCCTCGAAACGCAGCCAGCGTCACCGGAGACAAGCGCTCCCAACGCCAGAGCGAAAGACTAGCAGGAAAGCACGCCAGCAAATTTCAATTCTTGATGCCCGCCCGCGTCGCCAAATCCGTAGAATTTCTTCCTCCCGTACGCGAATTTGCTGTTACCGGAATGAACACTTCCAGTAGCAATCCCCATCGCCCTCCGCCCGCTCCAATGACATTATCTGCGCATCGCACCACGACCTTGGGGAACGCATGCCGCAAACAGCATGCGGGGGGCACATGCAGAAAATCAAGCTGTTCGCGAATTACAGTATTCCGGTGGTCTGGGGCATCGTCGGCCTGGTGGTTGGTTGCGTCGCAGTCTATTACCCGCTCTCCACCATGTGGGAACACGTCATCGTTAAGCCCGAAAACGTCACGCCCACCGACGGGCTCACGGTCCTCATTCTGTCTCTAACCGGTGGAGTATTCATCGGCGCCGCGGCGCTATTCGGCTCCGCGCAAGACCGCTGGACCGCCAAACACTAACCAATTACTAACCACGCCCAAACCAGCTCAAAATCGATCCGTAACCCCTCGCCTTGACACTCCGCGCAGCCTGCCAGTAAACTGATTTGCTCGTCGCACCACGCGGAGTCGAACCGAATGCTATTGTCTCGCGACTATGTCGGTTACATGGCCAAGGAAATCGTTAAGCGCCTGACCGCCGCCAAGATGATCGAAGCCAAGAACGCGGAGAACCTCACCCAGCAAGTCCGCCAGGTGATGGCCGAGGAAGTCACCATCGAAGATCGCCTGAACGAAGAAGTCCGCGAAATCCTCGCCAAATATGCCGAGGAAATGCGCACTTCCGGCGCGTCCTACCAGGAAATGTACAAGAAAGTGAAGGGCCAGCTGGCCCGCGAAAGGAAATTAATTCTCCGCTAAACAGCGGCCCTTGGATATCCAACTGACGCCATGAGACTGACACGCGAAAAAACCGTACGCCTCTCCCATCGCATCATTGATTTCCTGGTCTCCAGTCCCGACGTGGATTTCGTCGAAGATCGCGACACCATCCGCCAGGAGATCGTCACCATCATCACCGCGCTGCTGAAGGTCGAGGCCCAGGTGGACACCGAAGTCCGGGCCAAAATCGCCTCTCAGAAAAAAGAAATCCTGGAAGGTAGCGAAGAGTGGGACATCCTCTATCGTAAATACTACGCCGAAGGCCTGAAGCGCATGGGCGTGGCTGAAGTCCAAACCCGCTAGCCGCCGTAACTCCCGGCATCCTGACGGCTCACTGCAATCCAAGCGAATCCCAATCGCGTGTCATCCCCAACGCAGTTCCGCGCTTTTTCTTTCCCGTCTTGCGACTGCGGGACGGTGAGGGACACAGCGAGGGATCTGCTTTCTGCGGGACAGGTTAGCGAATGCCAGCCGAAGAATGGGGCAAAAAAAAGCGCCCGGCGAAAGAACCGGGCGCATAGGGTTTTGAGTTATAACTCTCAACCGCCAACCGCCGCTTACGGCTGCTGCGTTGGATCCGTCCTGTGCTGCAAAGTCGGCCGGTCCGGATCAGCATTCGGGTCCGACGTGGTCGAGGTATCCCCCGGCTGCGGCGCCGTAGTCTGCGCAGTCTTTTTGCGCAAACTCGGCTTGTTCGGATTCTTATCGTTTACCTTCACGTTCTGTTCGATCAGCTGCAAGCGGTGCTTCACCACGTCAAATTCCAACGTCGTCACAATGTATTCGCTGCGCTGCGGCAGAATCGTCGCAATCTCTTTCTGCGAAGCCTCGATCCGGTCCGGCGTCGGCGGGTGCGTCGAGAAAATCTTCGGAATTGTCCCGGGCTGTTTCTTCTCGTCCGCCGCGACCTTCTCGAAGAACGCCACGAACGCGTTCGGGTCGTATCCGGCCTTGTACATGTACTCGAGCCCCAGGTAGTCCGCTTCCTTCTCGTCGGTCCGCGTGAATTGCAGGAACGCCATGGGAATTGCGAACTGCATTCCCTGATAAATCGCGTACCCCGCCAGCGTGTAAGGGATAAAAATCATCGCCGGAATCATGGCCAGCTGCGCGATTTCGCCCTTGGTCGCTTGCTTCGTGCCGTGTCGCGCGCAGACGTGCGCGATCTCGTGCGCCATCACGCCCGCCAGCTCCGATTCCTCATCCGCGTGCAAAATCAATCCGCTATTAACGTAGAAAAATCCGCCCGGCAGCGCAAACGCGTTCACCACGTCCGAATCAATCACCTTGATCGTAAAAGGCACCTGCGCGTCCGAATTCCGCACCAGGTTCTGTCCCACGCGATTCACGTACTCCACCACCACCGGATCGTTGATGAATTTTGCCTGCCGCTCTACTTCCGCGGACAGCTGCTTTCCCAGCGCAATCTCATGCTCCAGCGAATAGAAGTTCAGCCCGTGCCCCACGCTGCTTCGGTTGCCGATCGCGCTGACGTCCGCCTTGCTGCCCGCCTTTACGTTCGGGTCGTTAGGCTGCTCGACGGGCTGGTCCGCCTGCTGCACCGCGCCCTGCTGCTGCGCTTTGTCGACAGGCGCAGCGCCAGACGCACCAGTAGCAGAAGGATCTGCGCCCGGAGTCGTACCGCCCGGAGAAGCCGTGCCATTAGGAGGTGTAGAAGGTTGTTGCGTCGCCGGTGTCGCGCCCTGCTGCGCGCCCGTTTGCTGCTGTGGCGAAGTCTGTGACGAGGATTGTTGCCCGCCCTGCTGTTGCGCCTGCGGCACCCCCGCGATGCTGGTCGAAGTCACCAGCGACGCCGCGATAATCAAAGTCCCGAGCTGCCCCGCCAAACTGTTTCTCATGGCTACCTCCGGCGGATACTGCCCGGATTATACACCCCTCCGGGCACCTGCCTATGCTGAATTCCTTGGATGTATTCAGTTGCCTTTTAGTTTGCTCGAATATGTAAAAGGTACGTCACAAATCAACGTAGCGGGCGCAATTTCAGTGGTACGGGTACGGGCGCTGCTTGCTTCGTCCCGGCTTGCCACCAGGTCACCCTCTCCGGCGAGCCGCCTTTGCCTTTGGGGCCTTTGGGAGCGCCAACGTCCCACCGGCTTGTTTGCCTTTGACGTTGTGTTTGAGGTTGCCTTCGTAACGGCCGCCTTCAGGCGGGCGGTCTTGGACTTAGCAGTAGGGCCGGGGCATGCCGTGCCTCCTTTAGCCGCGCCGCACCCTCACAATGTTGCCCCAGGGAATCACCTCCACGCACTCATATTGACGCCCCCGGCGTTTCTCACTACATTAGTCATGTGCCCACGCGCAAACTCCAAGTCGGTCAAGTCTGGAAAAAGGAAGACACCGGCGATTCCTACCTGGTTACTAAGGTGTACAACGAAGCCCTGACCACCTTCGCCGTCCTCCGTAAAGCCGGCGCCGAATCCGAACGCCCCGTAAAAGTGAAAGTTGACCGCAAAGGCCCGGCCTACGCCCTCCCAGGCTTCAGTTACGCCCAGGAATCCGACGAGTTTTAGCCGCAGCGCACCGACTCACATCGTCCGTACCTGCATCTTCACCACATCCTCCACTTGCATCACTTCCTTAACAATGAATCCCTCCGCATATCGCGCTCCGATCAACCGCCCGTAATACTGTGCCATCGAATTCATCCGCGCTTCCAGCTCGTCGAGCGGCAGTACGACCTTCGACCGACGCTCTTCCTTCGGCGGCGTAAATTGCGAAGCGTACGCCAGAATCGCCTGCTTCCGCCGCGCGAATTCCTTGGTGATATCCACGCAAAAAGTAGGCCGCTGATACTCGTACGCCGCCGCATACAAAATCTTGAACGGCCGGTAAGCCTCGCCGCCTAACGGATAATTTTTCAGCCCCGCCACAAAACAAGCTTCAAATCCCAATTTCGCCGCCGTGTAATGGTCCGGATGCCGCCCTTCCCAGTAGGGAAGTATCACCGTCCGCGGCTGCAGTTCTCGAATCACCTCCGCAATCGCCATCTTGTAGTCCTCGCGCATCTCCAAATGCGCGTCCGGCAACCCCAAATTCCGCCGCACCGCCACGCGCATGATCTTCGCCGCCCGCTTCGCCTCCTTCAATCGCGTCTCCGGAGTCCCGCGCGTCCCCGTCTCCCCCCGCGTCAAATCCAGCACGCCGGTGCGATACCCAGCCGCCGCCATTTTCAGCAAAGTCCCCCCGCTGGTAAGCTCCACATCATCCGGATGCGCCGCAATCGCCAACAAATCAACTTTCATCCCGCCTCCAAATTCAGTGATAAGTAATGAGTGCCAAGTGACAGGTGCCCAAGCAACAACGCCCGATTCTACATCAATCGCCGCGCAGCTCCGGTTGTGCGATCCCGCATTTCCCGTACGCTCCCAAAATGCTAATGTGACTCCGACAAGGAGAAATTCCACATGCCCGAAAAATCCCTGGCAGGACAAGTAGCCCTGATCACCGGCGCCGCCAAACGCATCGGCCGCAGCATCGCTCTCCGCCTCGCCGCCGAAGGCGCCGACATCATCATCAGCTACGACTCCTCAAAATCCGAAGCAGAAGAACTAGTCGAGGAACTAAAATCCACAGGCCGTCGCGCCCTAGCCGTCCAAGCCGACGTCTCCCACCGCGCCGACGTGCAAAAACTCTTCAGCGCCGCCGAAAACGAGTTCGCTCGCCTCGACATTCTCGTCAACAACGCCGGCATGTTCTTCGCCGCGAAATTTGAAGAGCTAACCGAGGAGCAGTGGGACCACATCATGAACGTGAACCTGAAATCCCAATTCCTCTGCGCGCAATCCGCCGCACCCATCATGAAACGCCAAGGCCGCGGCCGCATCGTCAATCTCTCTTCGCTCGGTGGCCTGCTCCCCTGGCCCGCCTATACGCACTACTGCGTCTCGAAAGCCGGCGTGATCATGCTCACCCGCTGCCTGGCCCGCGCCCTGGGCCCCGAAATCCTGGTCAACAGCATCGCCCCCGGCACTATCCAATTTCCCGGTGAAGCCCCCGACGAAGATTACATTCAACGCGTCCCGCTCCATCGCACCGGCACAGGCGAAGACATAGCCGACGCCGTAGCCTTCCTGGCCAAATCTGATTTCGTAACCGGCCAAATCCTCGCAGTGGACGGCGGCCGCTCGTTAGTCTAATCAGTGATACGAGGTAGGGGCGCTGCTTGCTGCGCCCCAGCTCGCCACGGTTTAGGCACACTGTGCCCTCTGTGTTAAATCTTTAACTGCAAACTCCAAAAGAAAAGCCCCGGCTCGAAACCTCCAAGCCGGGGCCCCGTCCTTTGCGAACGCTGGAGACTGCCGCTACGAAATTACCGGATTAGCCTTCTCCGGATTAATCCCGAGGTCCGCAATCGCTTTCTGCACCACGCACTTCTCAATCTTCCCATCCAAAAACAACTCATTCAGAGCTGCCAAAGCAATAAACCGTGCATCCACTTCGAAGAAATCCCGCAACGCCGCGCGCCCCTCGCTCCGTCCGAATCCATCCGTCCCCAGAGAAGCCATCCTTCGCGGCACCCACTGGCTGATCATGTTCGGCAAAGTCTTCAAATAATCCGTAGCCGCCACTAAAACTCCCGGCGCGTCCTTCAAAAGCTCGGTCACATAAGGCACGCGCGCCTTCTCAGCAGGATGCAACCGGTTCCAGCGGTCCGTCTCAATCCCGTCCGTATAAAGCGCCTTATAACTCGTCACGCTCCACACATCCGCCGCCACGCCGTATTTCTCCAGAATTTCCTGCGCCTTCAACGCCTCATTCAGAATCGCCCCACTGCCAAAAAGCTGCGCCCGCAACCGCGATTCCTTATTCTCCGAAGCCCGGAACCGGTACATCCCCTTCAAAATCCCGTCGCGCACATCACCAGGCATCGCTGGCATCGGATAATTCTCGTTCATCACCGTGATGTAATAAAAAATGCTTTCGCCATCCTTATACATCCGGCGAATTCCGTCCTCGATAATCACTGAAAGCTCATAAGCGTAAGCCGGATCGTAGGCCCGCAGATTCGGCACCGGCAAAGCCAGCACATGACTGTTGCCATCCTGGTGCTGCAACCCTTCGCCGGAAAGAGTCGTGCGTCCAGCCGTCCCGCCCAGCAAAAACCCGCGCACACGCATATCCGCCGCAGCCCAAATAAAATCCGCAATCCGCTGGAATCCGAACATCGAGTAATAAATGAAGAAGGGAATCGTGTTGATTCCATGGGTCGCGTAAGCCGTGCCCGCCGCAATAAACGACGCCATCGACCCAGCTTCCGTAATCCCTTCTTCCAGAATCTGCCCGTCCTTCATTTCGTTGTAATAAAGCAGCGTGTTCACGTCCACCGGTTCGTACCGCTGGCCCACGCTGGAATAAATCCCCGCCGTGCGGAACAAAGACTCCATGCCAAACGTCCGCGCTTCATCCGGCACGATGGGCACAATCAATTTCCCCATTTCCGGATCGCGCAACATTTTCCGCAAGATCCCGACGAACGCCATCGTCGTCGAAACTTCGCGCCCATCACTGCCAGTCAAAAATTCCTTGAATAGCTCGTCATGATCCGCCACCATCGGCTTGGAACGCGTGCTCCGCTGCGGCACATATCCGCCCAATTCCTCCCGCCGCGCCCGCATGTAAGTAATTTCTTCGCTGTCTTCCGCCGGCCGGTAGAAAGGCACTTCCGCGCACTGCGCATCACTCAAAGGAATATCAAACCGCGTGCGAAATTCCTGCAATTCGTCTTCATTCAACTTCTTTTGCTGGTGCGTGATGTTCTTGCCCTCGCCCGCCTCGCCTAGCCCATAACCTTTAATGGTCCGCGCCAGAATCACAGTCGGCGCGCCCTTGTTTTCCGTAGCGGCTTTGTAAGCCGCATACACTTTGCGCGGATCGTGTCCACCCAATCGTAACCGCCGCAATTCCTCATCAGAAAATGGCTCAACCAATTTCAGCAATCGCGGATCAGAACCAAAGAAATGTTCCCGCACGTAGGCGCCGGAAGAAACCACCAATTTCTGATACTCGCCGTCCACCAACTCGCCCATGCGCTTCACCAGCAACCCCTCGGTGTCGCGATCCAGAATCGAATCCCACTCCGTGCCCCACAAGACCTTGATCACATTCCAGCCGGCTCCGCGGAACGCCGATTCCAGCTCCTGAATAATCTGCCCGTTCCCGCGCACCGGCCCGTCCAACCGTTGCAAATTGCAATTGATCACGAAAATCAAATTGTCCAGCTTTTCGCGCGAAGCCAAGGTGATTGCGCCCAACGATTCCGGTTCATCCGTCTCGCCGTCGCCCAAAAACGCCCAAACCTTCGCATCCGTCGCCGGCTTCAGTCCCCGATTTTCCAGATAACGGTTATAACGCGCCTGGTAAATCGCCATCAGCGGCCCCAGCCCCATCGAAACGGTAGGGAACTCCCAGAAATCGGGCATCAGCCAAGGATGCGGGTAAGAAGAAAGCCCGCCCCCCGGCTTCAATTCGCGCCGGAAATTTTCCAGCTTCTCCGCCGACAGCCGCCCTTCCAAAAACGCGCGCGAATAGATCCCCGGCGCCGCGTGCCCCTGAAAATAAATCGTGTCGCCTTCGAATTCCGCCGTCCGCGCCCGGAAAAAGTGGTTGAATCCCACCTCGTACAACGCCGCCGCCGAGGCATACGTGGAAATGTGCCCGCCAATCCCATGCTCTTCGCGATTCGCGCGCACCACCATCGCCAGCGCGTTCCACCTCACTAGGCTCTTGATTCGCCGCTCCAGTTGCTGGTCTCCCGGAAATTCCGGCTGCAGCGAATGCGGAATGGTATTCACGTACGGCGTATTCGCTGTAAACGCTATCTCGATCCCGATCACCCGAGCGTGCGCGCGCAAGCGTTCCAGAATGTAAGACGCCACATCCGGCCCGCTCGACTGCAGCACCGCGTCCAGCGATTCCAGCCACTCCTGAATCTCCGCGGAGTCCAATCCCTGCAAAGGTAAACTGATCTCATTATTCATATCTGGGTCCGGCCCTCTCATAGCGCTCGCTGTCACTGTCCATCAACCTCACACGGCGCACAATCCACTATTTTCTCGCCAATAGAATACACCCCAACGGCAACCCGCGCACACCCAGAACAATTGCTTTTTTGATGACCCCTCCAGCGCTCGGCAAATCGCATCCGTCGTCGTCGTGAAGTCATCGCGGGTCGTCATCCTGATCCCGCGGATGCGGGAGAAGGATCTCTCTTCCGGTCATCTGCGGCGGTGCCATCGGTCGTGCCCGCCGCTCCAATTTCCCGCCGACCCAACTTCCCTAAAAACTCCCGATCCGCCGGCAAAAAATTCAATTCAGCCAACCCCTCCACCGCCCGCCACTCCATCCTTTCGAACACCATGTTCCGCACCGCCGCCGGTTCCACCACGGCAGCAAAAAATATCAACTCAATCTCCTCGCGCATCTCTGCATATCGGTGCCGTGTTCGAAAAACTTCCCCGCCCACGCGCGCCTCCACTCCCAACTCCTCCATCAATTCGCGCGCAAGCGCCTGCGCCGGCGTCTCCCCCGCCTGCAATTTCCCGCCAGGGAATTCCCACATTAATTCAAACGTATCCCCGCGCCGACGCTGGCACACCAAGATTTTTCCGTCCGCCTCGATCAACGCAGCGACAACCGTCAACATGCAGACTCCCGAATCGCCCGCGCCAACTCCCGCGCCCCATCAACCAACGGCGGCCCCGGCGTATTCAAAAGCTCATCGCGAATCACCACCACGCGCTCATTCCGTATCGCCGGCACTTCGCGCCAGGCCGGATTCTGCAATGCCGTAGCAACCTTAGCCCGCGCTCCCGTAGCCGCCCATGCCAACACAATCAATTCCGGCGCAGCCAGCGCCACGTCCGAGTCCGAGACGCGCGCACCCGCATCCACGATCATCTCGCCCCCAGCCATCTCCACCAACTCCGCCACCCAGGGAGGGGAACTGATCCGCGGCTTAGGCCAAGCCTCGCAATAAACGCGCACGCGCCGCCGCGAGCCGCCAAGTGTCCGAGCACGACGCGCCACCTCTACAAATCCGGCTCGCATTTTCCGTATCAAACGCTCTGCCGCCCGCCCGCGCCCCACCGCCCGCCCCAAAATCCGAATGTCATTATAAATGTCCGCCAGAGACCGCGGATTAATCGCCAGAAATGCCACCGGCTCTGCCAATATCTTCTGTACCGTCTCCGCCGCGAACGGTACCGACCCGATCAAGATCGTCGGCCGCAAACGCATCACCGCGCGCACATCCATCTTCCAACAATCTCCCACCGCAGTCCGCGAGCCCACCTCCGCCACATCTTTACACCAGCGCGAAACGCCCACCAATTCCCGCCGCACTCCCAACGAAAGCAAAATCGAAGTAACGCTAGGCGCGAGCGATACAATTCGCATCTTCCTGGGTTCTGATGCTCGTGCCATGGTCCCCACAATTCTACCCCCCTGCAGCGAGCTCTGGCATTATCTGCGCCACCGCGGCAAAAACCTTCAGGCCAAAAACAAAAACGCGCCGGAGAGGATCGCTCTCCGGCGCGTTCGAACCAATCGTAAAAAAAGTTACTGCGCCGCTTCTACCTTCTTCAGAGCCGGCTTCGGGATCTGCCAGATAATTCCCGAATCATCAGCGTTGTTCGGATAGAACTGCGAGGACTTCTTGCCCGACGGCAGCAAGATAATATCCGCGCGGCGATTGTATGCGAACCAGGTCCCTTCGGCGCTGCGTGCCCGCGCCTTTGGAGCCGGATTCGGGTTGGTGCTTTCCAAGGTCTTCACTTCGGCCTTATCCATCGGGCGTTCCTTGCCGTATGCCGCCGTTTGAATCTTGTCCGCCGAGATTCCCTGGTCCACCAGGTATTGCTTGATGCGCTCCACGCGCCGTTCGCTCAAGTCCTGGTTATGTGGTTTTGAGCCGCGCACGTCCGTGTAAGCTTCCACGGAAAGTTTCGCGTCGCCGTCGTATTCCAGATATTTCTTGAACCCAGCGGCCAAAGTCGCGAGTTCCAGTTGCTGGCTCTTGACCAATCCAACCTGCGGGTTCGCCTTATCCGGATAATCCGTCGGGTAGAACACGCTCTGGAGCACCACTTCCGGGATCGGTTCGATCGAACCAGTGACGTGTACCGTCGCCGTCTGGTCCAGCGAGCCGCCGCAAACGTTCGTGGCGTGCAGCACGTAGTTACGATTCTCGTCCACCGAACCAATGTCGGTCTTCGTTGGATCCGCCTTCACTGCCTGCGATCCGTTGAGGTCCACCTTTCCGAATGGATCCACATTGACCGAATCCGCATTTCCGGTAGTCCACGTCACCGTGCCGCTGTCGTCCGTGATGACTTTATCGCCGATCTTGCGGTAGTGCAGGTCAGACGGGCTCGCCGTGATGCTGCCCGTTACGACGATATTCACGTTGAGCGCAGTCGTGCTGGTGACCGTGCCGCCCGGGCCCGTCGCCGTTAGCGTATAGGTCGTCGTTGCGTGCGGTGAGACGGCCGCGCTGCCATTCGCCGGTCCACCGTTGGCGCCGTTGTCAATCGTGGTATCAACTACGTCGGTTGTGTGCCACCCGAGGTTCGAAGTCTGTCCGCAATTGATGTTCGCAGGGTCGGCGCCAAACGAATTGATTTTGGGCGGCGCAACGACCACTTGCGCGGACGCGATGCCGGCGGTAAAGCGCGGCAGCGGTCCCTTCTTCGCGAGTTCCTCGCCGCGTTTCCACGGTGTCTTGGTCACTTCGCCATTCTTGGTCACGTGAATGACGACCTTTTCGTTTGCGCCAACGGTTACGGAACCGTTATAGAGTTCCTTGCCTTCGCGCGTGACGGTCACCTTGTGCGTCCCAGGAGGAACGATCAAGTTCTGGTGCCACCACCAGTCGTGGTTAAATTCGTCCACGTTGCCAACGAAGTAATCCACCTTTTTCCCGTTGAGCAATACCGCGGCCTTTCCTTCAGGCTTAAATTCGACCATGATCAAGCCATATGGTCCGGGAACCTTGTCCCCGTACGCTTCCAGCGCGACGGTGAGGTCCGTCTTCTTCCCGGCCTCAATATTCACGTCCTGCGAGGAAATCTTGTAACCATAGTTCACCACCACGACGGTGTGTTTGCCCGCCGCCAGCTTGATCTCGTGGCTGCCTTCTCTAATGGCATTTCCATCTACGAATACATAACCTTGCGGCGGCGTTACCTTAATCTTCAGCTTCCCGTCTTGCGCGAAGCTGGCGCTCGCCAACATTGCGAAGGCCACCACGAGGGTGAAGACATATCCAATTCGTCGCATCTGTCTATCTCCTGACAAATTCATAGGCGAAGTGAGAAACCGCTTTCCGCGCCCGGTTCGGATAAGCGCTGGCTGGGACTGCTAAGTTACTTGCTAACCCCACTTGTGTCAACAACATTGAAAGAAAAAAAGCGAAGCTTTTACAAAATGCCTTGACTGCCCCTCTATCAACTATCCAACCTCTGGCTCGCGGCATTATACTTATCACCGCCCGCGCGCTGTCCACAATTGTTAATTCTTACAACGGAGTTGCTACTTGGCTACCACACCAGGTGCAGTGTTCAACGAGATTATCCTCGAGCACTTTCGCGCCCCGCATAACGCCGGCGACTTGCCCGACGCCACCGCCACGATCGAAGTGACAAATCCTGTCTGTGGAGACATCCTGCGCCTCGCCGTGCGCATCCAAGACGGCCGCATCGCCGCCGCCCGCTTCAAATCTCAAGGCTGCGTAGCCGCAATAGCCTGCAGCTCAAAACTCACTGACATTATTATCGGCAAATCCGCCCCAGAACTTTACGCCATCACCCCGGAAAAAATCTCTGCCAGCCTTGGCGATCTTCCCCCCGCCACCTTCCACGCAGCCCAACTCTGCACCGACGCCGTCGCCGCCCTCCTGAAAAAAATCTCATAACCAATCTCCAGGCCTGAATGACTATTCTGTAAGGGCGCTCCTTGTGAATCGCACTGCAGCGCAATTCATCCTGAGAACCGGCAGCCCCGGTTCGAAGGGCTGCGCCCTGCTTGCCCGGGCGTTAGCATTTTCCCAGACCGTTGTTGCGGTTGCATTTGAATCTGTAGTGGCCGCCTTCAGGCGGGCGTAGTTGGTGTTGGTTGCGATTCTTTTAAGGTTGTCATCCCGAGCCCGCGGCAGCGGGGGAGGGATCTGCTTTTTCTTTGTTGTTCGCTCGCCGAGAAACCTTCCGTCGCGCCGCCTAACGCCCACCTGCCTTCCGCACCGTCTCCGGATCATTCAAATTCAAAATCACTCCCTCTTCCTCCGTCTCCACCTCCATCACCTCCGCCGCGTGATTCCACACCACCTGCCGCGCGCCCACTTCAGCCGAAGCCTCCAGCAACTCCTCATACAAAGCCGCCCGAAAAATTACCGGATGCCCGCGTCGCCCCCTGTACCGAGGCAAAACAATCATTTTTCCGCTCGATTCAAACGCCGCAATCAAAGCCGTCACCAACCGCGCGGAAATCAAAGGATGATCCACCGGACAAACTAAAATCCCCGCCGTAACTCCCGCCGGCAAGCTCCGCAACGCCGCATGAATCGAAGAGAGCTGCCCTTTCGGCCAATCCGTGTTAACCACGACCCATGCCGGATCAATTTTCAACTGCGCGCGAATCCCCTCCGCTCCGGCGCCGAGCACCACGCGCGTAATTCCCACCCGCGCGTGACGGGTAGCCGCAATCAGATGTTCTACGAAGGTCGAACCTTGGAAGGGAACTAGCGCCTTAGGCTGGCCCATCCGCTTGGATTCTCCAGCAGCGAGGATCGCGGCGGCCAGCATGGCAGTTCAATCGCCCAGCAATTGCGCAGCTTCAGAAAGTTTTATGGATTTGTTCGGCAGTGCACCCGCGTTGCGCCGCACCGCGATCAATTCCGCTGTAATACTCACCGCAATCTCTTCCGGAGTCAGCGCCCCAATATCCAATCCCACCGGTGCGTGCACGCGCTCGAATTGCGCGGCCAAGAATCCTTCCTTCTCCAGCGCCTTGTACACCGCAATCACCTTTCGCTTGCTGCCCATCATCCCAATGTAACGCGGCGTGAACCCGCGCGCCTCGCATCCCACCGCCCACGCCAGCACGCGCATGTCGCCGCTATGCCCGCGCGTCACAATCAGCAAATATGTGGACGAGCTCGGCTGAATTTTTTCAAACGCCTCGGCGTAAGAAGTGAAAATCTCCGTGGCCATCGGAAATCGATCGGCGTTCGCAAAACTCTCGCGGTCATCCACAATCGCAATCTTGAATCCCGCCTGATGTGCTAAACGCCCCACCGCCGTCGAGACGTGCCCACCACCAAAAATATAAAGCGTCGGCTGCGGCAGCACCGGCTCCACAAAAATTTCCAATGTCCCTCCGCATATTAATCCCGCGTCATACTGCGCGTCGTGATTCAAATTAAAGACCATCTTCCGCGGCTGCTCCGTGACAATCACTTCCTTAGCCGCAGCCCAAACCTCCGCCTCTACGCACCCACCGCCCACAGTGCCCACAATGGACCCATCATCCCGCACCAACATCCGCGAACTCTCGTAACTAGGTATCGACCCATTCGTATGCACAATCGTAGCCAGCGCCCCACGCTCCCCGGCCCTCCGCATCCTCACCACTTCTTCAAATATGTCCATCACGCCATCCAAACATTAAGATACCGCACACCAAGACACCCAGGGCAAGCAAACTTTCACAACAGGAGGTCCCACGCGAAGGCCAGCCAAAGAAGAGCCGCTCAAACCACGCGCTGAGCGCAGCTCCTAAGATCCCCCGAGCTCCACCATAAATCCCGGTTCAATTTCCCTGCATCACGCCGATTTCGCCACCGTGTTTTGCCCGCCGCCTGCTCCCGCCGGCCTTTGCGTCGCCGTCTCAAACACCGTCGGCTGCGCGCACAACGTCACCGCTGCGGATATCTGCAGAACCTCGTATTGCATGGTGTGCTGCCACATTTGAAATGCGTCTTTCTCCTGTTGTACTTCCGCCAGGTTGCGACCCATTCGCTCGACGAACTGCCGAGTTGTCCGCTCCATTTCCGACTGCAGCTGCGAATTTTCCTCCGCGCGCCGTGACCAATATTCCTCAAATTTCTTGCGCTGCTCCGTTTCGTAAGCAGCCACTGCGGCCTGCCGCTGCGCCGCGTCCTGTAGCACGTCGCTCAGCGGAACTCCCGCCGCACTCAACGCCATCAGCACCGAAGCGCGCTTCACCTCATCCCCCAGTCCCCGCAGGTGGTCGCTCCGCAACATCTCTACCACCTTCGTGATGCTGTAGCCCATCCGCGGCGCCACAATCCCCGCCCCCCGATAAATATCCTCCAGCGGCGACAGATCTCCCCGCACCGTCGAAAGCCTCGCGTCTCCGCCAGTCTCACCGGACCCGTTGCGTCCGTTAGCGCCATCTTTCTGCTGCCGCCGGTTTCCCAGATTGAGCCATCTGTTTGGCATATCTGTCCTCTCTTCAAAGAGCGATGTTGTTCGCTTCTGGTACGGTGCGCCGGGCCCGACAAACTCGCGATCGGTCCAGAAGCGCGGCATATATTCACACGCAATTGTGCGGCCAATTGCGGAGTCATATATTTCCGCGGGCGGAAACGCGATCTGCATCAGCGGCAGCGGCTCCGGTTTGGCGACGGGAGTGAGCCTCCCCCTTCGAATCAGAGGCCGTTGCGCTCGATTGTGCTGGACAATTTCAGTTGCGAGGGGCAAGAGAGCCGGAGCGCAAACTTCATGCACGCTGGGTGCTGCCACTGGTCGCACACGGGGCGAACCAATCCGCAGTGCGGGAGTCATTTCCACCTGCCGCGGGTTCACAGCGTTCAACCGCGACGCGATTCTCACCGGCACTGGCTGCGCAACCTGGTCGCGCTGCATCCCGACCATATATTCTCCGTCGTATGCACTGCACCATCGGGCCGTACCGGAAAAATCGTGCCGGCACCAGCTCACATGCACCTTCGTTCCGGTCTCTATTGGCACTTGCAGCCGAATACACGCTCCCGAATTCGACGTATTCTTAATTTTTGCAATTGCGCTGTACGCCGTTTCGTCCCGGGCCTCCCACGATACCTTGACGACCGCCATCATCGCCTTCCTGGGTTCGCCCGTACCTCGAGTCGCGCTATCCATTCCAGTAATATCGGCAGAAAAATCTCTTGCTTCAGCCTCGTCCCAGTCCGCGATTAAAATAATCTTCTAATTTTTCCAACCTGCCACATACCCCGCGCGGACATAGACTCGGGGCTCCGGCGTTGAGCTGGATCAGGGTTTCAATGTGGAACAATTCGTGCGGGCTTCTGCTTCGAAGAGGGAACTGCGGCCGCGCGCAGCGGTTACGCCGTCGGCAACTGCACCCACGCCAATCCAAAAATCACCAAAGTCACAGTCAAACAAAACGTCGGCGCCGCGAAAAAATACGTCATCGAGACCGCCGTCATCACCGCCAGCCAAACCACATTCACCAGCGCCACGCGTTTCAGTAAACCCAGCCGTTCACGCACCAGCACCAGGTCCAATGCGCCCAGCCCCCACGCCCCCAGCATGAACGAAATGCTAAACCCGCGCATCAGGTTCTCCATGCTGCGGCTGGATCCCATCAAATTGAACTTGTAGCTGCTCATCAACGCGAGCAGCTGCCGTTCCGTGTCATTCGCAGGAACCATTTTCACGAAAAGCGACAGCGCGTGTATCGCCCCCAGCACCAGCAACGCCACCCCGCCCGCCGTAAATAATCGCCGACCCCATTTGTCTTTCATGGCCGCACCTTATATCACGAACCGCGAACCACTAGCATCAGCCCCTCAAATTAATCTGAAACGTTTCGCCCGCTCGTATCACTACTCAAAGGAAAGGAGCCACCATGTTCCTATTAATCGCCCTGCTTTGTATCGCCATCGCCTACTCAGCCGCCGAAGCCTTAAATCGCGCCGCTAACTTAACCCCCACCGACCAGCGTCCCTATCCCTCCACCTCAAAATAAAACCGGTAATGTTTCCGGCAACCCGGATTGAATCCCGCTCCGCACCTCGGACAACGCGACTCGCACCCCATATAATCCCGAACGCTTAACTCAACCCCGCAACCTCCGCAAAGAATCGCAGCGGTATCCCACTCGCCCGCCGGCCAAACTTCGATCGCATGGCCGGCCAATTCCGCGTGACAATCCTTGCAAGCGTAATACTCCCCGCAGCATTTCATCTTGATCGCGATGATGTCCGTCGTGCCGTGATAGTGCTTGCAGCGCGTTTGCCCATCCGCATCCACGCCGCGCACCTGTGGTAAATTCCTATTCATGTTCCCCTTCGCCCGCCGGGCTACCGCACCCGAGCAATCCAATATCCCCACTGCAAGCGTATATATAGTCGGGGGGCGAACTCTCTTACGCAACATCTCTCCCCGTTTTCACACGCACAAGCCATGCTCATCTACTTGCTAGCATTTGTCGGCGGCGTCCTGACGATTCTCAGCCCGTGCATCCTTCCCGTGCTGCCGTTCGTCTTCGCCCACGCCGACCGCCCCTTCCGCCGCGCCGGCCTACCTCTGCTCCTCGGTATGGCGCTGACATTTTCGCTCGTCGCGACAGCCGCAGCCTACGGTGGCCACTGGGTAGTCCGGCTGAATCAAGGCGGTCGCTACGTCGCCATGTTCGTCTTCCTGATTCTAGGCCTCACCCTGCTTTTTCCAGAACTCGCGGAAACTCTAACCCGCCCGCTCGTCCGCGCTGGCAGCCGATTGCAAGGTGCCCCCACAACAGAGACCA
The DNA here is from genome assembly GCA_963779465.1 of uncultured Acidobacteriota bacterium. Taxonomy (GTDB): domain Bacteria; phylum Acidobacteriota; class Terriglobia; order Acidiferrales; family UBA7541; genus Palsa-295. The sequence goes on from CAVZYH010000001.1 coordinate 680,100, forward strand.
GTGCCGGCAAATCTTTCCTGCTTGGGATTTCAACCGGCCTGCTCTGGGCCCCTTGCGCCGGGCCCATCCTCGGCCTGATCTTGACCGGAGCCGCAATCCAAGGTCCCGGTGCGCGCTCTTCGTTCTTGCTATTATCCTACGCGCTAGGCGCGGCCACTTCGCTGGCCATCGCACTCTTCGCGGGAAAAAAGGTGTTCTCCACCATGAAGAATTCTCTGCGCTTCGATATCTGGATCCGCCGCACTCTCGGCGCCGCAGTAATCATCGGAGTAGTCGCCATCGCCCTCGGCTGGGACACCAATCTCCTGGCGAAAATTTCCTTCGTGAACACAGCGACGGCAGAAGAGCATCTGATCCACGCTTTCGGCGCACCGAAGCTCGCACCGACGAACGTCAGTGCCGCCGAACAAACGCCAGCGCTCCCAGACGAAGGCCCCATGCCCGAACTAAGCGGCGCCGTAGCCTGGCTCAATTCGCCGCCACTCACCCGCGACGGCCTCCGCGGCAAGGTTGTCGTCATAGATTTCTGGACCTACTCCTGCATCAACTGCCTCCGTGCGCTCCCCTACGTCGAAGGCTGGGCCGCGAAATACAAAGGCGCAGGCCTGGTGGTAATCGGCGTCCACACCCCCGAGTTCGCCTTCGAAAAAGAGCGCTCCAACGTAGAACAAGCCGTGCGCGACCTCAAAATCACCTATCCCGTCGCCATTGATAGCAATTACAAAATCTGGCAAGCCTTCCACAACGAATACTGGCCCGCGCACTACTTCATTGACGGAAAAGGCCAAATCCGCCACCACCATTTCGGCGAAGGTGAATACGACGAGTCCGAACGCATCATCCAGGAACTCCTGAAAGAGAACGGTGCGAAATCGCTAGCCGATGGAACCGTCAACGTCACTGCCACCGGCGCGGAAGCCGCCCCCGACTCACGCAACACGGGCTCGCCCGAAACCTACATCGGCTACAAACGCGCCCAACACTTCGCCTCCGCGCAGCTTTTCGCGCAAGACACTCGCATGGCCTACACTCCCTTGCCGCGGCTCACTCTGAATCAATGGGCGCTAGGTGGCAGTTGGAAAGTAGGCCCCGAAAGCGCTGTCCTCGATTCCGCTCCCGGCAAAATCGTCTTCCGCTTTCACGCGCGCGATCTGCATCTGGTTCTGGGCCCGACGAAAAATGGCAAGCCCATCCGCTTCAAAGTCACGCTCGACGGCACCGCGCCCGGCGACGATCACGGCATCGACACCGACACAAGCGGCGCCGGAACAGTACAGGGCCATCGCCTCTACCAACTCATCCGCCAGAAAGGCGCAGTCGAAGACCGAACTTTTCAAATTGAATTTCTCGATCCCGGAGTGCAGGCCTTCGCCTTCACCTTCGGCTAAAAAAGAGAGACCGTCATGTTTTCAGATCAGCATCAGAACGAAATCCCGAGCACGATTGGCCGACGCAGCTTCTTCGGCCTCATTGCCGCCGCTGCCGCCGCGCTCGTATGGTCATATTTCGAGCGCCGCCAGCCGGTACAAGCAGCCGCAACAGCAGCGCCCTCCGGCCCGCCGAAGCTGGTCAAGATTGTCATCTTCACCGATGCCGGCCAGCGCCAGGACACCGTAACAGTCCCCAAAATCGTGAAGACCGAAGAGGAGTGGCGCAAGCAACTCTCGCGCGACTCTTTCGAAATCACCCGCAACGCCGCAACCGAGCGTCCCTACACCAATGAAAATCCCAACGACCACGCCAAAGGCGTCTTTCGCTGCATCTGCTGCGACACCGCTCTCTTCGACGCCAACACCAAATTCGATTCCGGCACCGGCTGGCCCAGCTTTTGGGCGCCCATCGCCAAAGAAAACATCGTCGAATCCGCGGACATCAGCCTCGGCATGATTCGCACCGCGGTCTCCTGCCGACTCTGCGACGCGCACCTGGGCCATGTCTTCGACGACGGCCCCCGCCCCACAGGCCTGCGCTACTGCATGAACGCCCTGGCCATGCGCTTCGCAAAAGCGACGTAATCTTTTTCACCGCATCCAACTAAAAGGCACCCCGGCCACCAAGGCCGAAAGGCAAAAATATGAATCGCTCCCTGAAAATTACTTTGACTCTCTGCGCCGCATTCCTGATCGCCTACGCCGCCCTCCGTCACGACGTCGCCAGCGCCGCCACCGCTCTCCCCGATCCCACAATTGACGAATCCCTCGCCCCGCAAAAAAGCCACGCGACCCTAGTATTAGCGGGCGGCTGCTTCTGGGGCATCCAAGCCGTCTTCCAACACGTAAAAGGCGTCACCGGCGCCACCTCCGGCTACTCCGGCGGCACCGTAAAGAATCCCGACTACGAACAAGTCAGCAGCGGCACAACCGGCCACGCAGAATCCGTTGAAATCATCTTCGACCCGTCGCAAATCACCCTGGGTCAACTCCTGAAAGTCTTTTTCTCGGTCGCCACTGACCCCACGGAACTGAATCGCCAGGGCCCAGACAGCGGCACGCAATACCGCTCCGCAATTTTCTTCACCAGCCCCGATCAACAACGCATAGCCCAGGCCTACGTCCAGCAATTAGATCAAGCCAAGGTTTTCTCGCAACCGATCGTCACTCAAATCGTCCCATTCAAAGCCTTTTATCGCGCCGAAGACTACCACCAGAACTACGCCACCAATCATCCCGACAACCCCTACATCGCCACCTTCGACCTCCCCAAAGTGAAGCATCTCCAACAACAATTTCCCAACCTCTATCATTGAGCCCGCGGCCGTGCCCGCGAGCCGTTCCTGGGAACGCCAATCCCGCAAAGCGGGATTGGCGCTTATCGTGGCGATGCGTCATCCCCGCGATTCAACCTGACCAGCCGCTGTGCTAATCTTTCCCGATGGAAAAATTAGAATCCAATCGCGCCGCCGCGCTACTCCAGGCTCAAGCCAACGCCAACGAACTCTTTAACGCCGTAGAAAGCCAAGGCGTAATTCGCCCCCGCGTCACAGAAAGCAAAATCAATCAAGACATCTACGATCTAGCCGAAAAAATGTTCGGCATCTCCACCTACTGGCACAAACGCATCGTCCGCGCCGGCAGCAATACTCTTGCCCCTTACGACGAAAATCCCCCCGACCTCACCCTAGCCGAAGACGACATCATCTTCCTCGACCTGGGCCCCGTCTTCGAAGCCTGGGAAGCCGATTTTGGTCGCACGTTCGTCTTGGGCGACGATCCCCACAAGTTAAAACTCCGCGACGACATCGCCAAAGCTTTCGCCCAAGGCAAACAATACTTCCATGCTTATCCCGACATCACCGCCGACGAGCTCTACCGCTACGCCCAACAAATGGCTCGCGACTTCGGTTGGGAATACGGTGGCCCCATCGCTGGACACCTGATCGGCCAATTCCCTCACGAACGCATACCCAACGACAAAATCTCACTCTACGTTCACCCGGACAACCCGATGCACATGCGCGGCCGCGACGCCGAAGGCCAAGAGCGCCACTGGATCCTGGAAATCCACTTCGTTGACCGCGCCAAAAAAATCGGCGGCTTCTACGAAGAGCTCCTAACGATCGGCTGAACAATCTCCATCCGCCGTTCCCGGGAACGCCAATCTCCTGATTGGCGTTTCTTCGCGCCACCCACCCTCGGTCGCGTCCGTGGCACAGCCACTCCTGGCTCTGATCCCCGGTTTTCTGACTATGCATCTGCGCACTTGACTCAACTCTACTACCGCTGTTAATTGTGAGCCTGCACACAACTGAGGAGTGCCGATGAAAGCGATCGTTTACGAAACTCAAGGCGGCCCGGAAGTTCTGCGGTATAAAGATGTTCCGGAACCGCAGATTGGTCCCTACGAAGTCCTGGTCCGCGTGCGCGCATGCGCCCTGAATCACCTCGACCTCTGGCTCCGCATGGGTCTCCCGAATCTGCCGGTCCCGCTTCCTCACATCCCCGGCAGCGACATCGCCGGCGAAGTCGCCAAGATCGGTGACAAAGTCACCAACGTAAAGGTCGGCGAACGCGTCCTGCTGCAACCCGGAATTTCCTGCGGCCAGTGCGCCAGCTGCCTCTGCGGGCAAGACAGCATGTGCCCGACCTACACGCTCTTCGGTCAAGGCGTTGACGGCGGCTGCGCCGAATACGTTAAATCTCCAGCGGTGAATTGCGTCCCCATTCCAGAAAAACTTTCCTTCGAAGAAGCCGCCGCGTTTCCGTTGGTATCGCTCACCGCGTGGCATATGCTGATCGGCCGCGCGAAATTGCAGCCCGCCGAAACTGTGCTGGTGCTCGGCGCAGGCAGCGGAGTGGGCAGCGCCGCAATTCAAATCGCCAAAGCTGCGGGCGCGCGCGTCATCGCCACCGCTGGCAACGACGCCAAACTCGAAAAGGCTAGGGAACTGGGCGCCGACGCCGTCATCAATCACACCACGCAGAAAATCGCCGACGAAGTAAAACGCTTGACCAATCGCCGCGGCGTGGAAGTCGTCTTCGAACATGTCGGCCAGGCCACATGGGATAGCAGCATTCGCAGCCTCGCCGTCGGCGGGCGCCTGGTCACCTGCGGCGCCACCACCGGCTTCGACGGAGCCATCAACATCGCCTATCTTTTCACGCGCCACCTCACGATCTTCGGTTCGTTCATGGGCAGCAAAGCCGAATTGCTCTCCGCGCTGGAACTGTTGCGCCGCGGCCTGCTGAAACCAGTGATTGACGTCGTAATGCCCCTGGAAAAATGCGCCGAAGCCCACATACGCATGGAAAACCGCGAACTCTTCGGCAAAATCGTTTTGACGGTGGCGTAATGTTGCAAGAGCCAGAACAAAAAGCGCCGCGCACTTTGCGGAACATGTGGGTGGGCTTCGGCGTGCTCGCCTTCATTGTCGTCGGCTACACCGCTTTCGTTTTCTGGTCGCGGTGGCAGGAGAATTCGGATATCGCCGCGAAAGAAAAAACCGCCCAAGCCGCCAAAGAGCGCGACGATGCCGCGAAATCCTTCGAAGTTCTAGGCGGCGCGGATTTCAAAATCATCAGCTTTTACGCCATGCCAGGTAAGATCAATCGCGGCGACGAAGTGGACATGTGCTACGGCGTCTCCAACGCGAAATCCGTGAAACTCGACCCGCCCGACGTAGCCAGCATGTTCCCGTCACTGAATCGTTGCGTGAAGGTCGCGCCGAAAAAGACCACCACGTACACGTTCACCGCCGACGACGGTAAGGGCAACGCCAAAACTGCGCAGCTGACCATCGAAGTCCATTGACTCTTCCGCGCAGCCGCCGCCGCACGAACAGCGCCTGCGCGTTGCATTGCAAACAATCGCGCAAACAGGCAAAATGAATACAGTCGGTGCCAGAAGTTGCGCCGCTACGGAGCCTCCTAGGCCATGGCCGTCGAACTCGCAAAGGGCGTCACACTCGAAGCCCCAGGACAAGACGCGAACTTCCTGAAGGACGAAGGAATTTTGTTCGCGTCGCTGGACAAAGTGGTGAACTGGGCGCGCCGCAGCTCGATCTGGCCGATGTCTTTCGGCCTCGCCTGCTGCGCCATCGAAATGATGTCCATGGCGTCTTCGCGTTACGACATCGCGCGCTTCGGCGCCGAAGTCTTTCGCGGCTCCCCTCGCCAATCCGACTTGATGATCATCGCCGGCCGCGTCTCCGTAAAAATGGCTCCGGTAATCAAGCAGCTCTACGAACAAATGCCCGAACCGAAGTGGGCCATCTCCATGGGCGCCTGCGCCACCTCCGGCGGCGTCTTCAATAATTACGCGGTGGTGCAGGGAGTCAACCAGGTGATTCCGATTGACGTGTACGTTCCAGGCTGTCCCCCGCGTCCCGAAGCTCTCCTCTACGCCATCTTCCAGCTGCAGAAAAAAATAGACAACGACCGCGGTAGCTTCATGCGCTCCATGAATTTCAGCAAAAGTTAAGAAATCAGTCCACAGTTGAAAGTCGAAAGTCGGGTTCCTGCCGAGTTTCGCGCCTGCATGCTAGTCCCGTTTGTTCCGCAGCTGCGTTCTCTGCGTTACATCTTCTACAGTACTTCGGCTGTGCCGCCGCTGAAATCGAGGATAGTGCCCGGAGAATTGTGCTCGCGGCGGACGTACGCCATGCCGATGGCGGCGTTCGCGGCGGGAGAAAATGCGGAGCTAGTGATGATGCCGACTTCTTTGGCTTCAGCGGGCGCGGTTTCCGCGCTTTGTGTTGCGGACTCGCGGGCATACAGGCGCGTCAGCGGAGCAGGCGGCTCGGCAACAGAAAATTTCACCTGCACGCGGCGGCGATTCACTTGGCCCCGCGAACGCACGCGCTCGACAATTTCCTGCCCGGTGTAGCAGCCCTTGCTGAAACTGATGTGCGTTGCTTCTAGTGCGGCTTCGTGCGGAATCACCGTATCGTTGAAATCGTCAGGGAACCACGGGATGCCGGCTTCCAGGCGCAAGGCATTCACCGCGCGCATCCCAATCGCAGCCCCATGCTGCGCCACAACGCTCGCACGCAGATTCTTCCACAGAAGCGCCAGACGCTCACGCGGCGCGATAATCTCCGCGCCGGGCAAACCAAAGTGTGAGTGCCGAATCAGATGGCACACCACTCCGTCAATCTCCACTTCCGCGATGGCGCGCTCGGAAAAGCCTTCCAGCGCCAGGCCGCAAGCTTCGGCAATCACCGCTCCAGCGCGCGGGCCTTCGATCGCCAAGCTCCCGAATTGCTCGGTCACGTCGTTCAACGTGACGTCATCCATGATGATAAATTTATCCAGCGTCGCGACCGTCCGTTCGCGCACCGAAGCGTGCGAAAGAACCAGCAACTTGTCCTGCAGCGCGTAAATTTCCAGCTCAGCCAAAATGTGACCTTGCGGATTCAGCACCAAAGCCAGCGTGCCGCGCCCTTCCCCCAGCGTTTTCACGTCGTTCGAAACGATCGCGTTCAAATAGCGCACGCGATCGGGACCGGTAAGCTCAACGATGGTGTGCCAGTTGGTATCGAAGATCGCTACAGCATCGCGCGTGCCCCGGTACTCGTCCGCGAAGGGCCTAAATTGCTCCGGCAACGTGACGCCATGAAACGACGCCAGTGTCGCGCCAGCGGCCTGGTGCTCTTGAATTAGAGGCGTTTCCATAATTTGCAGATCGCGCTCGCCCATCACTCGCGACGCGATGCACACTCATACTATCAGATCACGCCGCGACGTCGCGGGCCGCCGCAAGGCGCAGCCCGCGCGTCGTGCGCCTTCGCCTGCCTGGAAATTCGAACCGTTCCGGCTGAGATAGCTATCTTGACGGGTGCGTAAATCGGGTACAGACTGGCGGCGCAATGGTGTAGCAATTCATGCTCAAGCAACGTTAACCATCCGTTCATATTCCGGCTGCACCGGATGCCAAACGCTTTCAGCGCACGCGCGCTATCTTCCTGCTTAAACTAGAAAAATCACGCACGCATCACGCGTCATTGTCGCGGAAATCGAAATGCCTCGAAAGCAGACTCGCGCTCTCAAGTCGCGCACGAAACGCCGCGCAAAAGCCCCTCTCCCGCGTGTGGATTGGTTCCGCGAATACGAGCAAATCGTAGAAAGCCTTGAAGTGATAATCGCGGTGTTTGACCGGAAGCGCCGATACGTGATGGCGAACCGGGCGTTCCTGGATTATTGCGGACTGCAGCGAGCGCAAGTCGTGGGCCATCTCGCGTCGGAGGTGTTGGATCCAGCGATGTTTGCCAGTGTAATCAAGCCCAAGCTGGATGAATACCTCCAGAATCGCCGCGCCAAATTCGTGGTGACCTGCACTTACCCGCATGGCGGCGAAAGGGATCCATTCGTATCCTGCTATCCTCTAAGCGGCCTCGCCGGATTGGTGCAAGTCGCTTCCTTGTTGCAGGACATCACCGAACGCAAGCGCTCTCTCGAATTGATTCGCCAGGAGCGCGATCGCGCGCAGCGCTATCTGGACGTTGCCGACGTCATTTTGCGCGCGCTGGATGTGCAGGGCCGGGTCACGCTGATCAACCGCAAGGGATGCGCCACGCTGGGGTGGGAGGAGGGCGAACTGCTGGGCCGCGACTGGTTCGAGACCTGCATCCCGCTCGGAATCCGAGAACAGGTCCGAAAATGCTTCCGAAATCTGCTGGACGGAGATTTGACCCCCATCGAAAATCCGGTACTCACCCGGTCCGGCGAAGAAAGAATGTTCAGGTGGCGCAACTCGCTGCTCCGCGACGACGACGGGGCGGTCATCGGCACGCTGAGCTCAGGCGAAGACGTCACCGAGCGCAAACAAGCGGAATCGGCGCTGCGGCACTTGTCCGGGAGGCTGCTGCACGCGCAAGACGAAGAGCGGCGAAAAGTCGCAAGAGAATTGCATGATGGCGTCGGCACCTACGTCAGCGGACTGAGCGTGGCCCTGGGTAAGATGCGCACGCTTCTGGATGAAAAAAATCCCGAACATCAAAAAGTCGTGTCCGAATGCAGAGATTTGATCCAGGCCGCCGCCGGAGAAATCCGTTCCATTTCTTATCTCCTCCATCCGCCCACGATGGAGGAAATGGGCCTGGAATCCGCTCTGGAATGGCTGGTGCGGGGCTTCTCCGGCCGCAGCGGCATCACGATATCGCTGCAGCTCGCTGAGGACATCGGCCGGCTAAAAGCAGAAATCGAATTGACGATTTTTCGCGTCACGCAAGAAGCCCTTAACAATGTATATCGCCACTCCGGGAGCAGCACCGCCGCCGTGCGCCTCTTTCGGGAGTCCGATGCGATCGTGCTGGAAATCGCTGATTGCGGCCGGGGCCTGCCGCCACGTGCCGCCGGCTCCGAGCCAGATTTCACGGTGGGAATTTCCGGAATGCGGGAACGCGTGCAGGAACTCGGCGGGAAGTTCAATATCGAAAGCGTCGCGGGAGAAGGCTGCACCGTGCGCGCCGCTCTTCCGCTGGGCAGTCATTCGTGACGCGCTGGCGTCAAAGAACTGTGCGGTGATCCGCGACGACGCCTAATTCTTCGCGCTCTTTAGCAATATGATGTCGCTGCTAACCGACCCGCGCGCCAGAAACAGTGTCTTGCCGTCAGGCGACCAGTTGAAGGAGCGGATGAGGCCGGTGGGGAAATTTGTGATCTGCTTCATCGCGCCACTGGGAACAGGCTGCCGCCAAATATTCGCAGCGCCTCCACGAACCAAAACCATGTCAACTCCGTGATCGTCCGGCGCCCAGTGCGGCAGATTTTGGGCAGTGCCGAGAGGAACGTCAAAAGAAAAAACGGGCGGTCCGCCTGCCACCGGGAGGCCCACCAATTGATCGCGCAGCTGCGGCGCGTCGGGATGCCCCAGACGATACAGCACCAGCTTATTGTCCTTCGATAAAAAGACGATTGGGGAGGTTTGATTGTGCAGTCCCAGCGACGTGGGATTGGAGCCGTCAATTCCCATGCGCCAGCTACTCAGTTGATCCTCGTAGTCGAAGCTGACCGTGGAACCATCCTGGGAGCACACCGGCAGCAGTGCAGACTTGTCGTGCGTCAACTGCAATGGGTTTGTGCCGTCCGCGTCCATGCGCCAGATATCTGATGCGTTGCCGCGCGGTACAGAGTACACAATGTGCTTTCCATCACCGCAACCCCACGCGAACAGTATGTTGCGATCGCTGCCTGCCACCTGTGTCCGAGCGCTGCCGTCGTAGTTCGCGGTGAAGAGTTCGCGGTTGCGATTGGCGATCATTATGCGGTCCGTGCCCAATGCCGTGACGCCGACAATTGCTGGCCCGCCTGAGGTGATTTGCGTCGCACGCGCCGAATCGCCGCCGGGCGCGTTCCACAGGTCCGACGAAACCGTGGTTTCCACCGTGACCACGGTCGAGCCGTCCGCCGTCAAGTCCAGCCAGGGCAAACTGTAGTCCGTCAGGTCGTTGGTCAGCCGCTGCGCCTCTCCGGAAGGATAGGAAATCTTCCAAAGCTGGCCTTGCGCGCCGCCGCTGTCCTCTCGCATGGGAACCAGCAGCGCGTCTCCGTCCGGCAACCAATGCGGGCGCCCCAGATTGCCGTGGGTGGCGAAGAGCGTGCGCACCGCTCCGGTGGCCACGGTGAATTCGTTCAGCTGGCTGCTCACCGACGGCAGCAAAGACGCAAAGATTATGGTCTTGCCGTCCGGCGACCAAGCGGGAGTCAGAAGACCGTTGACGGTTATGTTCGCGCTCATCGAGGTCAGGAGTTTTTCGCCCGAGCCGTCCGCATTGGCCGCCAACAATTTGAAGGTTCCCTTATCTGGAATGCCCCGTATGAATGCGAATTGCTTGCCATCGGGAGAGAAGCTGATGGAAGTGTCTATATCGCGCATGATCTGCTGCGGATTGCCGCCCAGCACGGGCATTTTGTAGAGCGAGCTGAAGAGCTGATTTTCCTTGGACGCTTCAGTGAAATAAATGTAATTGCCGTCCGGGGAAAAGGTAAGGCCATAGAACACGCTCACGGCGGGCGCGAGGATTTGCACGTCGCTGCCCGTAGCCACCTGGCGAACCATCAGGCTTTCCATTTCGCCGTCGCGCAACACGTACACCACGTATTGACCGTTGGGAGAAATGGCCACGCCGGACGCTTTGCCGGTTTCCGTGAGTTTTACGATGCTCATGTTTTGCGCGTTGAACGTCGTTTGGTGGCCGCGCGGTCTGAAGACGAAGAAGGCGATGGCGGCGGCGATGAGCGCGACTATGGCCACTCCCGCAATCAATTTACCTTTATGTTTTTTTGCTTCGCCAAGCACGATGGCGGCGCTGCCAGAGCCGCTCGCGGAAGTTTTCGTCGAACCGGAACTTTGGGTTGGCGGCGCCGGTTGCGGCGCGGTAGTGGCCGCGGAATTAGCGCCGGACGAGCCTGCGGCTGCGGTCGCTATATTTGCAGAGCTGAAATTTTCGGCGCTGACCAGCGTTTTGCTGGAGCCGGAATCGCGCTGCAGCCGCTTCAGATCGGTGCGCAGGTCCGCGGCCGTCTGATAGCGCATGGTGCGGTCTTTTTCCAGCGACTTATTAATGATCCGCTCAAGCTCCTGCGGCACGTCGGGATTGATGCGCACCGGCGCAACAGGCGCGCGATTCAAAATAGCATCGAAAACGGCGGCAGAAGTGGAACCGGAAAAAGCCTGCCGGCCGGTCGCCATTTCGTACAGCACCACGCCAAGTGAAAAAATATCCGTACGCGAATCCAGATCCTTGCCCAGGGTCTGCTCCGGCGACATGTACGCCACGGTGCCCACCGCAATCCCGGGACTGGTAAGATTCCCGTCATCGAGCGTGACATTGCCGGAAGCGGTGTGGCCATCGTTGCCCGGAACCGCCATGATCTTGGCGAGGCCAAAATCGAGAATCTTCGTCTGGCCGCGATCCGTGAGAAAAATATTCGCGGGTTTGATGTCGCGATGAATAATGTTTTCGGAATGTGCGGCGTCCAGCGCGTCAGCGGATTGAATGCCGGATTCCAGCAGAGTATCAAACGCCAAAGGCCCGGCGGTGATGCGATGCTTCAGCGTCGCTCCCTTCAGCAATTCCATCGCGATGTAACTGCGTCCCTGGTATTCGCCGATTTCGAAGATGGTGCAGATGTTCGGATGGCTCAGCGCAGCCGCGGCGCGCGCTTCGCGCAGGAAGCGCTCGAGTGCCAGCTTGTCCTGCGAAACGTCGTCCGGCAAAAACTTCAGCGCGACCATGCGCCCCAGCTTCGTGTCTTCGGCTTTGTACACAACGCCCATGCCGCCGCCACCAAGCCGTTCTATAACGCGATATTGAGAGATAATTTGCCCGACAAGAGGCTGGGTGTCCGTCATTCCGTGCACATATTAGATTCGCCACGGAGACAAGTCAACGCGGGCGCAGAGAGCAGTGCTGTGGGATTTAGGCCGGTGCTGGCGAACTTGCTGCGAGAAGTCAGCTGCAAATCTCCTATGCCGGGAATCGCCTGGTCCGAATCAGACCAGCAGCTAGTTAACAAGTTACGTTGAACCCACGATTCAATTCTTGGATGGGGAACTGCGTGGCGGAGCCATGCATGACAGAACCGACGAGCACTCAAAATCCACAACACGGTAATTGATTCGGCCTCTCCTTGGAACGATGATACTTCGATCTCGGACTCGCCGGCACGGCTACCGGCTGTTCTGAATGGCAGCCGCATTTTCTGGCACGAGCGAGGGCTCCGACTCAGAAGCAGAAAGGGGAGTGGCGGATCGGTATGCGGACGGATGCAAGGACAAGCGAGGAAAGGTAACCGTGACGCGGTCCGCCGCGAAAGCTGCTCAGGTGGATTTCAGCGAGCCGCTGAACACGGCAGTGCGCTGCGCAAAACACGAGCCTTTTGGAACACTACTCCGCAAGCGCGGACAGGGCGGGCAGAAAAACGTGGAGGATGAGCCATTGTGGTCAAGAAAGCATTCCGACGCCATTTAGAATCGGCGCTGCCGGCGAAACATCGAACCGCGCTTCATCCACGAAAGCGTTGTGACCTATGACGCATTGCAAGATGCAATTCCGAGAGAGCATGGCGAATCGTGCGCGGTGACAATGATCGCAATGCTTCTGCGTTGGTATCCACTCGGCTCCACTGGGGGAACTGGTCGTCCTGGAGGAATACCAGTGGGCCCGCGCCGTTAGGCTGTTTTTTGCGGACTGCGCGCGATAGTAACGGCCATTTGTGTGGCTGGGAATAGATGGCGCCGTAATATCGTGCCACGAATTGACCGAGGCCATCCGGCTGCGGCATGCGAGCCGGTGTATCACTTCGATCTCCACAAGAGATGCTGTCACGAGCGCATGCAAGAACTGCTCCTCTGCCTGAAACGATGGCAGCTCCGGAAACATCCGGCCGTAGGACGTGGGTCCAAGGGGTGCATCTATGGCGACATTCGCTGTCACATTGGCTCGCGCTGGTGACAAGCAATGACTTCGCACTGATGCGTTGGATCGTTCCATGAGCTACCTATTCTAACGTAGTCCTGGGCGGACTCGATTCCGGAGTTTTCTCGACGCTTACGCTCACTCGGTTTGCCGTTCTTTCCGAGATCCTTGTCTTGCAGCGTCGCCACGCTACCGTTGTCACTGGTGAATTCGAACGCAGGATTCTAGCGGCGGTCGGTTCGGCGGCACTCTTACCGTAGTGCCTCTGTAAGCAGCACAAATAACTAGCATCAGAAGAGGGTCTGATTGTTCGTGGGGCTCCGCCGCCAATCCTTATAACAGAGCGTGGCGCTCAGAGGCCTGCGAACGCGATAACCGGAGCCTGACCCGCCGGCGAGAGAGTTGCTATACTTTCAGGGTGAGCGAAAAACTGATTCACGAAATTATTCCGGTAGGGATGCTGCAGTGTAATTGCTCGATCTTGGGCGATCCGGAGACGCGTGATGCGATCGTCGTGGATCCCGGCGACGAAGTCGAGCGCATCCTGGAGATTTTGCGCGAGCAGCAACTGAACGTGCGGGCGATTGTGAGCACACACACGCACATTGATCACGTGGGAGGCCTCGCGCTGCTGCATGCCGCGACGAAAGCCCCCGTGCTGATCCACGAGGCGGATCTGGAGTTGTACCGGCATCTGGACATGCAGGCGCAATTCTTGGGGATGCGCACGCCAGAAACCACGCGCATCGAAGATTTCGTAAAGGAAGGCGACAGCGTCCGCTGGGGCGGCTATGCCGCGCGCGTGATTCACACGCCGGGGCACACGCCGGGAAGCATCAGCTTGCTAGTGGAGAAGGGAATCCCTCGCACCGACGCATATTTGGAACGCGCGAGGCCGTCATCAGCGAAGGCTCCGGCGGGGGCCCATTTGCAAGCGCATTCGCACAGACACGCAGGAGAGGCAGCATCGCCACGCTCAGGCGAAAACGCGGCGGCGCTCGGACGTCTGCTCGCCGGCGACACTTTATTTCAAGGCAGCATTGGCCGCACCGACCTGTGGGGCGGCTCGATGAAAGATATTTTGAATTCGATCCGCGAGAAACTGTTGGCGCTTCCCGACGAAACGCTGGTAATCCCCGGTCACGGCGAGAACACCACCATCGGCGAAGAGCGCGCCGCAAATCCTTACCTGCGTTGACCGCACGCCAGACTAAAACTTCACATCTTTGACGTGCGTGGCCAGTGACCAGAGATTGCCGGCAGGGTCTTGCACCGTGGCGGTGCGGTCGCCATAAGGCGCGTCCTCCAGACCGCGAATGCTGGTGGCGCCGTGCCGCAACGCGTTCGCATACGCTTCATCCGTATTGGGAACATATATGTGCAGCAGGAAGGGCGCGGTTTGAAAATCTCCGTGGACCTCGCCGCCTGCGAGTACGGAATCTCCCACGCGCAGGCTCACGTGCCGGATTTCGCCTTCCGGACTCTTGGCCATAAAAAGTTCTCGTGCGTCGAACGCTTGCTTCAAAAACTCGATATAGGTTTCCGCGTTTTGAACCATAAACACCGGAACGATTGCAGGTGTGTTCGCCGCGATGTGTTTGCCACCCCCGTGCGTGGCGATGTACCACGTATTGCCGCCGGGATCTTTCATCGCGCCGTCGCGATCACCCCATGGCCGATCAGCCGGCGCAGCGAGCGAAGTGCCGCCCGCGTCCACGGCGCGCCGGAAGACTGCATCCACGTCCGGCACATACAGAATATTTGACGAAGCGCGCGGTTTGAATTCTGCAGTCGCGTCGGCGAGCTCGACCATTGAGCCGGCGATGCGAACTTCGGCGTGCATGATCAGGTCCGAGCCGGGCCGCGCCACGCGGAAAATCTCCTCGCCGCCGAAAGCTTCCTTGTAGAAGTTGATCAGCTTCGCCGCCCCCGGAACCAGCAGATACGGCGTGAGCGTGCGGAATCCCTTGCGGATGTACGGCACCGGTAGAGCCCACTTCGGCTCTTCCTTAGGTTCTTGCGCGGCCGCCTCAGGCGAAGGCTGCTGCAAGCCAGCGAAACGCCGCTCGATTTCTTCACCAGTCAGCGTTTCTTTGTGCGTTGCGATGATCCAAGTCAATCCAAAGGGATCGGTGAATTGGCCAGAGCGTTCGCCGTAGAACTGATCCTGCACCGGTCGCAGCACTTTCGCGCCGGCGCCAATCGCGCGCGCGGCCATCGCGTCCACGTCGGGCACCTGGAGAGTGATTCTTACCGGCGAGCCGCCGAGCGTTTCCGCGCTGACGACGCCGTAATCCGGGAATTCATCGGCGAGCATGATGGTGGAATTGCCGATGCGGATTTCCGCGTGGCCGATTCTGTCACCCGGCCCGTTCAGGCGCATGATTTCCGTCGCGCCGAATGCCTGCTTGTAGAATTCAATGGCGCGCGCCGCGCCTTTCACAATCAAGTAAGCGGTGGCGGTCTGCTGCACTTCGGGTGCTGCTGCGGCTTTGCTGGCCATGGGTGTTCTCCCTTCGAGTCGTGCTCGTAGCGCTGACCTAAAATCTTCCCGGGGCAGGCCACGCAGCTGATCGGCGACGCGCGCGAGTGCAGCGATAGGCGCTTTGGCCGCGGCACCATCGCGCCGCCCGCGGGCCGTCGCGCTCGGCGCAAGCAGCGCCTGGATAGCGCGATCGAGGTGTTCGCTCAGGTTTGGTTTAGGCATTGGCTGCACCCGACCGCTTCTTCTTCTGCGACGCTTTAGCTGCCACGTTGCCGGCTGCTTTTTGGCCCGAAACTTTCGCGGCTTCTTCGCGCAGGGTTTGGATGCCGCGGAACTGGAGTTGCTTTACGGCGCCTTCGGTGCGTCCCAGCGCTCGCGCGATTTCACGAATGCTTTTTTCTTCAGCGAAACGCATCTGCACGACCTTCCGCTGCTCGACGGGCAATTCCTGCACCAGGCGGAATAGCTGCGCGCGAATCTCGATTTCTTCCGGGCTGGGCTCGGCGCTGGCCGGATCGTTTGCAAGCGCGTCAGTCTGCTCGCGCGAGCCGCGCCGCCAGCGATCCGCGATCGCGTTCGCGGCAATCCGCATCAGCCAAGCGCCAAACGGAGCGCCACGCCATTCGAAGCGCGGCAAATTCGCAAGCGCGTGGTGAAACACCTCGGACGTAACGTCTTCGGCCGCCTCCCGGTTCGCCACCCGCCGCCAGACGTACGCGTATACGCGCTCAAAGTGAAGCTCGTAGAGCGCGGCGAAGCGGCCCGGATCCTGCTGCGCCGCCTCGATCAGCCGCCGCTCGCTGGTTGCTTGTGCGCCCTTCAACGAAAACTCCGGAGTTCTTGCTGCCATGTTATAGAACTGCCCAGCCGGGGAAAGGTTACGGTCAGGATTTCTTGCCGCGTTCGGCTCGCATCGCTTCCATCACGCTTTGGATGAGTTCCTTGGCCTTGCCGATTTCCGCTTGGACGATGCGGATGTCCATCACGGGCACATTGGCGTCGCGATTGGTGTGGCAGTAGACGCCATGTTGACCCACCAGGATCAGGGCGTTGGTGAGCAGGTCAAGAGAGACGGCCAAGCGGCCCCGGTGCGGGCCCATCATCGTTTCGTAATGCTCCAGTTCGTCTTTGTGTTCATCGAAGGCGGGCATGAGTCGAGCTCCTTGCGGTTGGTGGCGAACGTTCAAGTTAGCGTGTTGCCGGAGAATGCGCAATAACGCGAGTCCGGACGCGACATGCGAGTTGCATTTGATTTTGTAGCGGCCGCCTGCTTTCTTAGGCGGGCAGCTTTCTGCCGCGATCACGCCCGCCCAAAGGTGGCCCGCACAGAGGGAACTGCGACTGTAGCTGCACCTGCGAAAGCACCCAAGGGTCCGGCGGCGCGATGATTGGATGGTTCTAGAACCATCTGTTGCGAGCTACGGAACACCTTCGGCTAGTTCGCTTTACTCTATGTGGGCGAGATTAGATAATTTGGGCCATTGCGTTGACGTTGTTTCAGTCGCAGGGGATGGCTTGGTTTCGCTCGGCGAGGATGTCCGGACGAGAATGTTGGTTCGAGCGCGAGTGAGCGAAACCGATCAGCAAAAATCCGGCTTGGATGAAGTCACAGGGTCGTGCGTTTGTGAGCCTTAGCGATCGGGGCGCTAAGGCGGCGTTTCACAACGGCACTGCTTTTGTTGGGACTGTGAAGGAAGCTGTGCTCCGGGAAACGAAGGTGATGATTCGCGCTGCACCAGCGCGTTTCTTGGATTGCCAATCGGCCAGTTGCCAACGACGACGGCAAAATTTGAAATCGTGTTCGGACTGCTGCTGGAGAATAATGCTGGGGAATGATGCGGCTCCTGGGATCCGCGGGGTGAACAAACAATGAGACGTTCAGACTTGGTACGTAATCCGGGGAAGAGCAAGGCGGTGCGCACTTCGCAAATCGTGTTCGGCGAGCGCCAGCATCTGCTGCGCGTGCTGGATTCGGTGGAGCGCAGCGCGTTGCCCGCGCCGCGTTTGGAGCAGGAGCGGCGAGTGATCGAGCAGCTGATTCACGCGCGCACCCAGGAACTGAACCGCATCAACGCCGGCTGGGATGAGAAGGTGGGCGTAGTGCTAAGCGCCGAAGTGAAGCCGGAAACTTTGGACTCGCTTTCGCGGCAAGCTCCCAAGGAAGATTTTTATTTGCTGCGTTTGATCAGTGAACATCCAAAGGTATCGGCGAAGACGCTGGGCCGTTTGTCGCATCATCCGTATTCGGCGATTCGCGAGAACATCGCGCGGCATCCGAACAGCGATGCGGCGACATTGTCGAGGCTAAGTAAGGATCGTACGCAACCTCTGTGGTATCTGGTTGCCTTCAATCCAAACGCGCCGGTGAATCTGCGCAAAAAATTGCAAGAGCGCATGCGAAGGCTAGGCGAGAAGTCGGCGACGCAGTAGGGAAGTGAAAAGTGTTAAGCGATAAGTGACGAGCGGCGAGTTGCGAGCTGAAGGCATCTTATAAACGGTTGAGCCGGAAGGGCGGGGCTTCAGCCCCGCCGTAATGCCCCCAAAACAAGGGGCTTTAGCCCCTGAAGCCACGCTTTTGAATTGCGGCCGAATATTTATTACATCGCTTCTAACCACTGCTTTTTTCCCCAGCGGATTTGTCGGCTTGCATCGGGCGCTGTTGTAGCGCCTTTTTTGTTACCTGCGATATGTGCCCTCGTAACACCTTGCCGCGCCTTTTTTCTAGAGTAGAATCCGGGCATGAGAGAAGCTTCCTCGCCTCGCGTCTCTGGGTCTCCCGCTTCGGTCTCACGGGCCGATCACTACAACATCGCGGACGAATTCGTTTCGCGGCCGGCGCGCTTGTGCCCGGAAAAGTCGGCGATCCTGGGGACCGGACGCTCGCTGACTTATGCGGATCTGGAGGCGCTGGTCGGGCGCGTCGCGCAGGCGCTCCGCTCCGCGGATTGCAAGCCCGGAGAGCGAGTGCTGATCGCTTTGCCGGATTCGGCGGAGCTAGCCGCCGCGTTTTTTGGCGCGGCAAAAATTGGCGCGATCGCCGTGCCCGTGAATCCCATGGCGCGCGCAGCGGATTATCGGCACTGGCTTGAAAACTGTGGAGCGCGCATCGCAATTGTTCACGCGCCGATCCTGGGTGAGTTCTGCTCAGGTGTGCCAGGCGAATCGGCGCTCGATCTCCTTGTCATTTATGAAGGCACGCCGGGAACGGAGAAGCCGGAGCGCGTTACGCGGCGCATTCTGGAATGGGGCGACTGGCTCCCCTCGCGCGCTGACTCGGTCGGTACACACCCTACGCTCGCCACGGATCCCGCGTTTTTTTTGTTCACCTCGGGCAGCGGCGGCGCGCCAAAGGCCGTCGTGCATCGTCATCAGGATATGGGGGTTGCGGCGCGCAATTACGCGCGGGGCGTGCTTGGATTGCGCGCGGACGACCGGCTGTTTTCCGTTTCGAAATTGTTTTTCGCTTACGGTCTGGGCAATGGCATGTACTTTCCCCTGTATTTCGGAGCGAGCACCATTTTGTATCCCGACCGGCCGCGCCCGGACAATATAGCCGCGCTAATCAAGGAGCACCGGCCGACGGTGTTCTTTTCCGTGCCCACCTTTTACGCGTCGTTGTTACGGGAATCTGAAAAGGGCTTGGATCTGGAGTTCTCTTCGGTGCGCCTGGCGGTTTCGGCGGGCGAATCGCTGCCCGCGGAAATATTCCAGCAATTTCGGCAGCGCTTCGGAGTCGAAATTCTGGACGGGATCGGTTCGAGCGAGATGCTGCATATATTCTTATCGTCGCGCCCCGGCGAAGCTCGAGCCGGCAGTTGCGGCAGGGAAGTCCCAGGCTACGAAGCGCGAATCTTGGACGATTCGGGCGAGCCGGCACGGGTGGATGAGCCTGGGAACCTGTGGGTGAAAGGCGAGAGCGCGTTCGCCGAGTATTGGCGGATTCCGGAACTTACCGCGCGGACCAAGCGCGACGGCTGGGTGAATACCGGCGACAAATTTTCGCGCGACGCCGACGGTTATTTTTATTATCGTGGCCGCGCGGACGACATGATGAAAGTTTCGGGCATGTGGGTTTCGCCCGGGGAAGTCGAGAACGCGCTGCTAGGGCACGCGGCGATTGCGGACTGTGCGGTGGTTGGGAACCCGGACGCTGTGGGCTTGGTGCGCCCGGTGGCTTACATCGTGTTGCGCCAGAGCGTGACGAATACGGCCGGAGGACTCGACAGCGAAATTTATGGTTGGCTGCGCACGCGGTTGCCAGGGTTCAAATGTCCTCAGGAATATCGCTTCGTAAAGGAATTGCCGCGCACGGCGACGGGCAAAGTGCAGCGGTTCTTGTTGCGGTCGCCAGCTTCTTAAGCGAGCTCCTTTGACGTTGAAGCTGAAGCGCCCGGTCCCGCTTTACGGGACCGGGCAGCCGTTGCCTCGGTTCTAAGTTCTAAAGCAGAGTCCGATCCCTTCCGCACAGCACCAGCACGACCGGAAGCTCCGCCCCAGAGACATATTGGCTCTTTACGGCTACGATTGACCCTGTATATTGGACTGCAGGAGTGAGCCAATGTTGCCGCTACATCTCCAGTCCGAAAGCCACATTCCCTTGTACGTGCAATTGCGCGATCAGTTGCGCGCGCTGGTGCATTCCGGCGAACTGCGCACGGGCGACCGGATTCCCGCCAGCCGCGAGCTGGCGACCCAGCTGGGCGTCCACCGCACCACCGTAGCCAATGCGTACGCGGAACTGGAATCCGAGGGCCTGATTCAGGGGCACGTGGGGCGCGGGACATATATTTGCGGCGTGCCGGAGCGGCAATTTTCGCCGCCGCCGCGCACGAATGGCAACGGCGGGTCCGTGCGCTGGGAATCGCTGTTTGCGGATGAGCGCGGTGAGGACGGGTTGAGCCGCCTGACTCCGGACGTTCCGAAAGACGCGATCGGTTTCGTAGCCGCACGGCCGCCGGAAGAATATTTTCCAGTTGAGGAGTTTCGCAGCTGCTGCAATGCGGTCCTGCGCACCGATGGACGCAAAGTCCTGCAGATCGGCTCGTCGGACGGATACGAGCCACTGAAGACCGCGCTGATTGATTTCTTTCGTGACGAAGGGCTGAACGTCCGCAGCGAGCAATTGCTGATTACGGGCGGCTGCCAGCAGGCGATTGACCTGTTGTGCAAGGCGTTCCTGCGTCCGGGGGATGCGGTAGCGCTCGAGAATCCGGCCTATCCAGGGGCGCTGGCGACTTTTGGTGCGGCGCGCGTTCGCACCCTGGCGGTGTCCGTGGATACGGATGATGCGCCGAACGGCCGGCTGGGACTGAATATCGACGCGCTGGAATCCGTGCTGATGCAGAATCGCGTGAAATTTATTTTCGCGACGCCGGATTTTCACAATCCTACCGGCACGGCCTTGCCAATGCCGGAGCGGCGGCGGTTATTGGATATGGCGGCGCGCTACCAGGTGCCAGTGATTGAAGATTATATTTACGGGCGTTTGCGCCTGCGCGGCGCGGCGACTCCTTCGCTGCGTTCACTGGATCGCAACGGGAGCGTGATTCAGATTGATAGCGTTTCGAAGATTGCATTTCCGGGATTGCGCGTCGGTTGGTGCATCGGACCGGAAAGCGTCATCGAACGACTGCGATTGGTGAAGCAAGCGACCGATTTGCACACGGACCAGCTGGCGCAGGCGACGCTCGCGGAATTTATTCAGCGCGAACACATGTCGCGGCATTTGGTCAAGATGAACAAGGTTTATCGCAGCCGCCTGGAAGCCATCGAGTCGGCACTCGGGAAGTTTATGCCGGAGGAGTCGAATTGGACTCGGCCAGAGGGCGGGATGTCGGTATGGCTGAGTCTGCCCGCGGGCTTCGATGCAGGAGAACTTTTGATTCACGCGCGAGAACGCGGCGTGATGTATGTTCCCGGGCGGTATTTCTATCACCAGAATCCGCAGCCGAATACGGTGCGTCTGGGATTTGCCAGCCTGGACGAAAAACGGATAATGCGAGGCATTGAGACGCTAGGCGAAGTGATAAAAACAGAGTTCCGCAAGCGCCAGCGCGGCGCGCGCAGTGAATTTCGCTCGCGCGTGGCGTTGGTCTAAGACAATCATGCTGCTCAATCCGAATCCGGAAAATATTTGTTTTGGTTGCGGCGGAGCGAACGCGCGCGGGATGGTGCTCACGTTTGAGCAGGACAATGCGGCGCAACGCATTCGCGGGAAATTTCGGCTCGGCGCGGAATATCAGGGCGGCCCCGGATTCATTCATGGCGGTATCATAGCTACGGTGCTGGATGAAGTGATGGGCAAGGTCTGCCGCTTCCGCGAAGTGCGCGCTGTGACGGCCGAGCTGAACATCGAATATCTGAAACCAGTGCCGGTGGACGCGGACTTGGTCGTCGAAGGGTACGAACTGGAAATGAAGGGCCGCAATTTGTTTCTGGCGGGAGATATTCGCGATGTTTCGGGTAAAGTGTTGGCGCGCGGCAAGGGGAGATTCGTAATTATTTCTTCGAAGCAAGCGGCGAAGGACGAGGCGCCGCCGGAGTTAGCAGGGAAGCCGCTCGAGAAGTGAAATTCGCAAGCAAGACCGAGGGGGACAGCAAATGGAACTGATGAACAATAATTTGTGGCGCGTGAAAGTGGGTCTGGCCGAAATGTTGAAGGGCGGTGTGATCATGGACGTGACCAACGCCGAGCAGGCCAAGATCGCCGAGGACGCCGGAGCCTGTGCGGTGATGGCGCTCGAGCGCGTGCCATCCGACATTCGCAAGGAAGGTGGAGTGGCGCGCATGGCCGCGCCGCGCATCATTCGCGAAATTATGGACACGGTTTCAATTCCCGTGATGGCCAAGGTGCGCATCGGCCATTTCGCCGAAGCACAAGTGCTCGAAGCGCTGGAAGTGGATTACATTGACGAGAGTGAAGTGCTCACGCCCGCCGACGAAGAGCATCACGTCTGGAAGCACGGTTACAAAGTGCCGTTCGTTTGCGGCGCGCGCAATCTGGGCGAGGCCCTGCGCAGGATCGCGGAAGGCGCGGCAATGGTGCGCACCAAGGGCGAAGCGGGCTCCGGCAATATCGTGGAGGCGGTGCGCCACATGCGCACGATCGTCAGCCAGATGAAGCGGCTGACTCTGTTGGGCGAGGAAGAATTGGTGCATGAGTCGAAGGAGCTTGGATCGCCTTTCGAGCTGGTCGCTTGGGTAGCGAAGCATGGCAAATTGCCGGTACCGAATTTCTCCGCTGGGGGGATCGCGACTCCTGCGGACGCAGCTCTGGTAATGCAACTCGGCGCTGAAGCCGTATTCGTCGGCTCGGGAATCTTCAAATCGAGCGACCCCGCTGTGCGCGCACGAGCAATCGTGAAGGCGACCACACATTACAAAGATCCAAAAGCAGTCCTGGAAGCCTCGGAAGAGCTGGGCGACGCAATGAAGGGCCTCGACATTCGTCAGATGGACGAGAAGGACCTGCTGCAGACCAGAGGTTGGTGATTCGAAGTTACGAGGGATCAGTGATTGGTGATTAGTGCTGGGTGAGCCGTGACCCTGGTTCCGCTCCCCGCGCATGATGATCGCGGTCATTTTCTGAAGCTCGGGGTTGTCTGTGCGCTCTTATCAGTGTTCATCTGTGGCGCCTTTGAATTAGTGGTTTCGTAGGTTTTCTGTTCGAACCTCATGAAAATCGGAATCGTCGCAATACAAGGTGATTACGAAGCGCACGCCAAGGTGCTCGCGCGCTTGGGTGTCGCTCACACGTTCGTGCGCACACCTGCGGACTTGGCGGGCCTTGCCGGTGTAATTCTCCCCGGCGGCGAAAGCACCACGCATCTGAAGGTGATGACCGAAGAGGGCCTGTTCGACGCGCTGAAGAAATTCGCCGCAGCAGACGGAGCATTTTTCGGCACTTGTGCCGGAACCATCCTGCTCGCCAAGGAAGTCCACGGCCCCGCGCAAGCCTCGCTCGCTCTGCTCGACGTATCGGTGCTGCGCAACGGCTACGGCCGTCAGCTAGCCAGCGATGTCCACATGGGCCAGACGAAATTGCGCCAGCAGCCGCTGGAGATGGTCTTCATTCGCGCTCCGATAATCGAGTCGGTCGGCGCCGGTGTGGAAATTTTGGCCGAGGACGCGGGGCACCCCGTTCTGGTGCGCGAGGGGAAAATTCTGGCGGCCACGTTTCATCCGGAATTAAGCGACGACACGGCCGTGCACGAATATTTTGTGCGCATGGCGCGTAATGGTGCAGCTGTCGCGCGATAGCTGTCGCGCGAACTGACGGCGGTCCCGCCGTGCGAACTCGCCGCGAGAAATTCAACCGCAACGACCGGTCCGAACTCGCGGTTCAATCCTTCTGCGAACTGTGAGATTCTGTCGCCCTCATGAAAGCCCCGGTAAAAGTGCTTTTCGTGTGCGTTGGTAATTGCGTGCGCAGCCAGATGGCCGAAGCGATCGCGCGCCACGACTGCGCCGATATTATTTTGGCGGAAAGCGCTGGCGTTTCGCCGCTGGGCTTCATTGACACCACGACGCAGGCAGTCTTGCGCGAGCGCGGCTTTTCGTTTGCTGGACAATTCTCAAAGGGCCTGCACAGCCACAAGCTCCGTAAGCCTGATGTCGTAATTAATATGTCCGGCATTCCCGGCAAGTCGCTGTTTCCGGAACATGATGTGGAGGACTGGACGGTGAAAGATCCGTTCGGCGAGGATATCGAGCTGCACCGCACGATTTTCGAGGACATCGAGGCGCGCGTGACGCTGCTGGCAGCGCGTCTGCGCACGCAGACGGCTAGCGCGGGTTAGCACCAGCTCCACAGCCTTTCAGGACTAGAGCAGGCAACAATGCGACGCGAAACCACAAGCGTTTCCCAGGAAGATTATCTGAAAGCCATCTGGGAATTGGTGCAGGAGGAGCAGGCGCCGATCAGCGCGCGCCTCGCTGAAGACTTGGGCGTCACCCCTCCGGCGGTCACCGCGGCGCTGAAGCGCATGACCCGCGGCGGATATTTGCGCGTGCGCCGCAACGGCCACATCGAGCTGTCGGCAAAGGGCCAGGAGATCGCGGCTCACCTGGTGTTGCGTCATCGGCTGGCGGAGAAATTGCTCACCGACGTGATCGGCCTCGAATGGGCGCGCGCTCACGAAGAAGCTGAACGTCTCGAGCATGGTATTTCGCCGGAGGTCGCGGGCTTGCTCCTGAAACGCTTCGGCCGCGAGAGCCGTTGCCCTCACGGAGTTCCGCTCGTCGGCGGGATGGCGAAGCTGCGCCGAAAATTCAGCGCGGTGCGCCTGTCGGATGTGGAAGTGGGGAAGACCTACGAGATTCTGCGCGTGTATGAAAAAGACCCGAAGTTCCTCGAGTTCTTGACCAGCCTCGGTTTGCACCCCGGGACAAAAGTGCGCGTCCATCAGCGGGAGTACGACGAGACGATGGTATTAACCGTGTCGGGGCGGGCGGCGGCAAGGATACATTTGGGGAAGCCGGCTACCCAGCGGGTTTGGGTGCGGGGCGCAGCGTAGCCCTGGGTACGATAGATATACGATAGATAAAGGTGATGCGGGTCATTCGTCTGGCCTATTGCAACGGCTCGCGCGCGCGACTATGATACGCGGTGTTCGCCCCCGCAGGGTGACTGGAATGGTCCAGAAAACCTCGTTTGCTTCGCGCAGCTTCCAGCCAGGTGCTAAGACGACGGGTATTTGTGTCTCCGAGCTTTTTGTATCACGCACATTCGAATAATGACGCGCTTTAGGCAGAGCGTTACCAAGATTTCGGATTTCCTGAAAATCACCGAAGACTGAAGGAGGAACGCGATATGGCAACTGCATCCGTAGCTGTGCAACCAAATGAAAATGTAACCGGGTACGTGACCAAGACTCGCAAGATGCTGATCAACGGCAAGTGGGTTGATTCCGCTTCCGGCAAAACTTTCGCCACCTACAATCCCGCCACCGGCGCCGTGCTGTCAAACGTAGCCGAGGGCGATAAGGAAGACATTGACCGCGCAGTGAAAGCAGCCCGCGCGGCATTTGAAACCGGCCCATGGTCGAAAATCTCTCCGTCCGAGCGTGGCCAGATGATTTGGCGCTTGGGCGACCTACTCCAAAAGCACCTGGAAGAATTTGCGCAATTGGAATCGCTGGACAACGGGAAGCCGCTCAAGATTGCGCGCGTGGCTGATCTGCCGCTTGCGATTGATCATTTCCGCTACTACGCCGGCTGGGCCACCAAAATTGAAGGCAACACCGTCCCGATGTCCGGTTGGAAACAGGGCATGTTCCACGCGTACACGATGCGCGAGCCGGTGGGCGTGGTCGGTCAAATCATTCCGTGGAATTTCCCGCTGCTGATGGCCGCCTGGAAATTGGGTCCGGCGCTGGCGACAGGTTGTACGGTCGTGTTGAAGCCTGCGGAACAAACGCCGCTGACGGCGCTGCGCCTGGGCGAACTAATTCAGGAAGCGGGGATTCCCGACGGAGTGGTGAATATCGTTCCTGGCTACGGCGAAACTGCCGGCGCCGCCCTCGCCGCGCATCCGGACGTTGATAAAATCGCCTTCACCGGTTCCACCGAAGTCGGCAAGCTGATTCTGCACGCCGCTGCGGGGAACTTGAAGAAGGTGTCGCTGGAATTGGGCGGCAAGTCGCCGAATATTATTTTCGACGATGCGGATTTGGATTCGGCCATCCCCGGAGCGGCCAGTGCGATCTTCTTTAATCAGGGACAATGCTGCTGCGCCGGTTCACGGCTGTACGTCGAGAAGAAGGCTTTCGACAAGGTCGTCGAAGGTGTCGCCGACAGCGCATCGAAAATCCGCGTGCGTCCAGGATTCGATCCGGACAGCGATCTCGGCCCCCTCGTCTCCGAAGAGCAGCTCAATCGCGTGTGCGGCTATTTGGAGAGTGGCGCGAAAGAAGGCGCGAAGGCAGTCACCGGCGGCTCGCGTGAAGGTACGACGGGCTACTTCGTGAAGCCCACCGTGCTGGTGAACACCAATCCGAAGATGAAAGTAGTGCAGGAAGAAATTTTCGGACCGGTGGTTACCGCGATTCCGTTCAGCGACCCGAGCGAAATCGTGGCGACTGCGAACGATACCATCTACGGCTTGGCTGCTGGCGTCTGGACGCGCGACATCAAGAAAGCGCATCAGATGGCGGCTAAGATCAAGGCCGGAACCGTGTGGATCAATTGCTACAACATCTTCGACGCGACGCTTCCGTTTGGCGGCTACAAGCAGTCTGGTTGGGGCCGTGAGATGGGACATGAGGTGCTGGAGCATTACACCGAAGTTAAGTCGGTGTGCTCCGCGCTGTAGTTCGCGTAGCGCAAGTAGAAATCAGAGCTCGGTAGGGGCGCGGCACGATGCGCCCTTACCGGCGCTTTCTTGAAATTGGACGAATTGATTGCGGAGCCGAGCGCGGGTTGCTCGGCTCTTTTTGTTTCGGTATTGTTTGCTGGCGCATCGCATTGCACAGGAGATTTTATGCTGATCGAAGCGGCGTTGAACGGCGGTAGGACGCGGGCGGAGCATTCTCACGTGCCTTGTTCGCCGCAGGAACTTGCTGCGGCCGCGAAGGAAGCTGTAGCGGCGGGCGCCGGCGCGGCGCATTTTCATGTTCGTGCTGCTGATGAACGCGAGAGTCTCGATGCGGACGACCTAGCACGAGCGGTTTCGGCTGTGCGTGCGGCAATTCCTGGCGTGCCGTTTGGTGTGAGCACGGGACTGTGGATGGTGCGGGATGCGCGCGAGCGTCAGGAGAAAGTCGCGGCCTGGAAGACTCTTCCGGATTTCGCTTCGGTGAATTTCAACGAAGAGGGTGGGATCGCGCTGGCCGAAATGCTTCTGGCGAAAGGCGTGGGCGTGGAGGCCGGGATGGGCAGCGTGCTGGCGACGGAGAAATTTCTGGAGAGCGGGCTCGCTGGACGCTGCCGGTGGGTTTTGCTGGAGCCGGAGCACCAGCAAATGGACGCGGCGCTCGCGATTGTCGCCAAAACCGAAACGATGTTGCGCGCCGCCGGGATCGCTTTGCCGATCATTTTGCACGGAGTCGGCAGCACGGCTTGGGAGCTGATCGATGTGGCAGCGCAACGCGGCTACGACACCCGGATCGGGCTCGAAGATACCCTCACTTTGCCGGACGGGAGGGAAGCGAAAGGCAATGCCGAATTGGTTGTCGAAGCGATGAAGCGGGTAGGTCGAGTTGCGGCGGCGAATCGCGGTGCATGTAATTTGTTACGTGGCTAGGTGAAATAACGAATCTAGACTTTTCCGCCGCCGGCTTTTTGTTCCTTCAGTTGCTGCTTCCAGCCCAGTATGCGCGCTTTGTTGCCGGCTTCTTCGGCTTCGGGGACCATTCCTTTACGCTGGTAGGCGCGGGAGATGGTGGTCCAGGCGAGAATATCGTCCGGGTCGAGCTCCAGGATGCGGCGCGCAGTCTCAATGGTGCGGTCAAAATCCTGCTGGGCGTGATAGGCTTGCGCCAGGCCATGCAGCGCGTCGCTCAATTTAGGATCCAGTTCCAGCGCGCGGGTATATTCCAAGATTGCTTCCGGGAGTTTTCCTTCACCGAACAAATCTATGCCCGCGTAGTAATGGTCTTCCGCGCTTTGCGTAGGCTCGCTCGTCACGATGTGATTCTAACACCCGTGCCGCCATGTTGAACGCGCTTCGCTATTACTGGATTATTGCTGCTGGGTACCGGTTGCGGCCGTGGGCCTCTCCCTATTTGCAATGGCGGCTGGAAACTTTCTTTGGCAAGGACGCAGCCGAACTAGACGCGCGCAAATTCTTCGAATTGATGTGGCGCGAACGCGTTCGCATGGAACGGTTTTTGGAGTGGGTAGGCGACCGGCGGCGCGAGCAGAAGTCGTGAAGCCGGAGCAGCCCCTATAGCCGGGCGGACATGCGCGACATTATTTTGCCGCTGGCAGACAGTACGGAAAGGATCAGGTGGTCGGTTAGCGGGACGTTGTGGTCGCGCACCTTGATTACGTAGAGCATGCGGTTGTCGCCTTCCTCCATCACCAGCGGTTTGCGCTCGATGCTCACGTTGGCTGCGGGCCGCAGATACAGGCCACGTTTCCACTGTATGCGAAATTGCATTCCCTTGATGACGTCCGGAGTTTTGGCCGGGGTGTACATATTCGAATCACATACTTCAATCCGGATATTGATTTCGATGGTCAGGTAATCTGGGAAAAAATCCACCGGGTTAGAATTTCGGCGGAATTCCGAGCCTTGCGACGTATCAATTCTCTCCAGACCGTTGAAGAAACCCAGCGATTGCATAACCGGGATGAAGTTCACGCAGACGTCGCCGGCGCGGATCTGGCCGTTGGAGAGGGAGACGTCGTCTTTGTACTCGTGCATCTTTCCGGTAAGGCTTTCGGACTGCGCGCCCGCGCTCGGTGCCAGCAGCAGGCAGGCTGCGGCGAAGAGATACGCGATGGACCTGTTAAGTTTCATGTCAGCGGGCGGCTCGCGGCGGCTGAGAGGCTGCGCAAGATACCATGTTGTCACGATATAACGCGGCATGACGGGCTGGCAACTGCGGATGCTGTTCGTAGCGGCGCACTGAAGTGCGCCGCTACGAATGCCACTCCAAAATCTCGTGCTGTGATTCAGGCGTATAATCGAGTTTGTAGAGCGCACGTGATGCAGGGTCTGAAAATATTGCAAAAATCGGCGGAATTGCACGAAGCGCGCTGGTGGGAAGCGGAGCCAGGCAGCAAGGTGCATTGTTATCTGTGCCCGCGCCACTGCCATATCGGCGAGGGACAGGCAGGGTTCTGCTACATTCGCGCCAACGAAGGCGGAAAACTCTACAGCCTGGGCTACGCGCATCCCGCCGCGATGCAGGTGGATCCCATCGAGAAGAAACCGCTGAACCATTTCCTTCCCGGAACGCGCGTTTTTTCGATGGGGACAGCCGGCTGCAATATGGGCTGCTTCTTCTGCCAGAATTGGGACATTTCGAAATCCCGCGCGGATCAGGTGGGTTCGTCGTACGTGCCGTCGGAAGACGTGGTTCTGCTGGCGATCCGCAATCACTGCGATTCGATTGCGTTCACTTACAACGAGCCGACGATTTGGGGCGAGTACGTCATTGATATTTGCCACGCCGCGAAAGAAGCCGGCCTGAACACGGTGATGGTATCGAACGGATACATCACATACGACGCGTTCCACGATATTTACGACCACATTGACGCGGCGAATATTGACCTGAAGGCTTTCACCGAAAGCTTCTACGGCAAAATTACGCTCACCCATTTGCAGCCGGTGCTGGATGCGTTGCTGTGGCTGAAAAATGAAACGAATGTCTGGTGTGAGATTACCAACCTGATGATCCCCACCTTGAATGACGCTGCTGAGGAAACGCGCGAGCTGTGCGGTTGGATCCTCGATAATCTGGGGCCGGATGTTCCGCTGCATTTCACCGCGTTCCATCCCGATTTCAAACTGCAGCATAAACCGCGAACGCCGCCGGAAACTTTGCACGCAGCGCGACGGATCGCGTTGGATGCAGGGCTGCATTACGTGTACGAGGGAAATATTTACAGCGATGGCGCGCATACATCTTGTCCGGCGTGCCAGACCTTGCTGGTGAAGCGTTCCTGGCACGATGTGCAGCAGAACCGTTTACAAGAGGGGAAGTGTCCGAAGTGTGGGAGCGTGATTCCAGGCCGTTGGACCAATCCTCATGGCAAAACTCCGCGGAAACTTTACGATCACGCGCGCGCTGTGGCTGCATCTAAGTACTCGGACCTGAATTTCTAACGGCGTGCGTCGAATGGTCTTCGGCCTGACGGTTTGCTCCAATCTTCCTGTGTAACGAATGGCGGCGGGTGTGCGTAATAATAGTGTGGGTGAGATGACTGGAAACTCCAACGGATTTGCCATGCGGACGGAACGGGTGTCGCGCCAGTACGCGATGGGCGAGGCGCTGGTGCACGCGGTGGATGATGTTTCAATCGCGGTACAACCCGGCGAGTTTGTCGCGCTGCTCGGAAGTTCCGGCTCGGGCAAATCCACACTGCTGAATTTGCTGGCGGGGCTTGACCGGCCTACATCCGGCGCAATCTACGCGCACGATCAGAACCTCGCGGAAATGTCGTCGCAGGAATTGGCGCACCATCGCAGCCACACGGTGGGAATGGTGTTTCAGGCGTTCAACTTGCTGCCGCGGATGACGCTGGAAGAAAACGTCGAGCTGCCGCTTCGGCTTGCGGAAGTAGATCGCGCGGAGCGGCCGGCGCGGGTGCGCGAGGCGGTGGAACGCGTGAGCCTGGCGGCGCGGTTGACGCATCGGCCCAGCGAGCTTTCCGGCGGCGAGCAGCAGCGGGCGGCGCTGGCGCGGGCGCTGGTGAACCGGCCGACGATTTTGCTGGCCGATGAGCCGACGGGAAATCTGGATAGCGTGACGGGCGACGCGATCATGCATCTCTTACAGGACATAAATAGGACCTTGCGCATGACCATTGTGATGGTGACGCACGACAAAGTGCGCGCGGCGCGTTATGCGCACCGGATCATCACCATGCGCGACGGGAAGCTCGTGCCCGAGGGAGCCAGCGATGAAATTGCGTGACCTGACGGAGCTGGCGGCGCGCAATCTGCGCGAAGCGGTGCTGCGCAATTCCTTGACGACGCTCGGGATTGCGGTGGGTGTGGCGTCGCTGGTGGCGATGCTGTCGCTGGGAGTGGGATTGCAGGAATTGGCTAGCACGCGGCTGTCGCGGTCGGGGCTGTTCGATGCGGTGTTTGTGACGACGCAGGCGAATATGCGGGCGTTTGGCGGTCCTCCCCGTCCGGCGGCGGAGCGGGCTGCGGCGGGGCCGTCGCGAAAGCTGGATGACGAGGCGCGGCGCCAGCTGGCTGGAATCAAGAATGTGGTCGAGGTGTATCCGGAAGTGCGGTTTCCGACAGAGGTGCAGTTCGAGGGGAAGCCGTACATGACGACCGTGGCGGGGATTCCGGCGTCGGCGCGGGGTGATGGAGCTTTTGATGAGATGAAGGGATCGTTCTTCTCTGGGCCGGAGGCGAACGAGGCGATTTTGCAGATTGAGTTCGCGCGGGACCTTACGAAGCAGACGGATTCGCTGATCGGCAAGGAATTGGTGTTGCGGTATGCGGAGAAGCAAGCGCTGCCCGCGGATGACGCGCCGGTTGGGAAGAAACCATCGA
The DNA here is from genome assembly GCA_963779465.1 of uncultured Acidobacteriota bacterium. Lineage (GTDB taxonomy): Bacteria > Acidobacteriota > Terriglobia > Acidiferrales > UBA7541 > Palsa-295. The sequence continues at coordinate 711,624 of CAVZYH010000001.1, forward strand.
AAGATGCTGCTGACGACGCGTCTGCATCTGGGGGCTTCTCGCTGGTGCCGCGGGAGATGAAGCTGCGGATTATTGGAGTGGTGGAAACGGAACCGGCTACTGGGTTTGGCGGATTCGGGCGCGGGCGATTGCTGATCCCCTTGCAGATTGCGCAGAACTTGAGGATTGCGCAGCCGACCGATATGCGCGAGATGTTGCGCGGCAGCAGCGGGAAGCCGACGTATGAGAGTTTGACCGTGCGCGTGAGCTCACCCAAGGCTGTACAGGCTGTGGAGGATGCGATCAAGGGAATGGGATTTGGGACATTTTCGATTTTGGATGCGACCAAGAATTTGCGGTTGTTCTTCACGGTGTTTGATTTGTTGCTGGGGATATTTGGGAGTTTGGCGCTGACGGTTGCGTCACTGGGAATAATAAATACCCTGGTGATGGCGATACTGGAGCGGCGGCGCGAGATTGGGATTTTGAAGGCGCTGGGGGCGGCGGATCGCGACGTGCGGCGGCTGTTTTTTGCTGAAGCTGGCGCGATGGGGTTGCTGGGGGGAGTGCTGGGAGTGGGATTGGGGTGGGGGATTGGGCGCGCATTGACGTTCGCGACGAATGTGTATTTGAAACGGCAGGAGCTTCCGCCGATTGATTTGTCGTCAATTCCTTGGTGGATGGTGGCGGGGGCGATTGCGTTTTCGTTTTTTGTGAGTTTGGCTGCGGGGATGTATCCGGCGTCGCGAGCAGCGCGGCTGAATCCTGTGGAGGCGCTGCGGTATGAATAATGCCGGCTGGCGTGTGCGGCCACTGGGTCTGGTGGCTGCGCTGATCGTTTTCACGGGGATTTGCGCTGCGTCGGCTGCGGCGGCGCCGGGAAGGGCGGAGTGCCGCACGGCTCCGAGCAAGATTCTGGGGCATCCTGTTCCTTACTGCGTGATTCTTCCTGCTGATTACGATACCGATAAGACGAGCACTTATCCGGTGCTGTATTTTCTGCATGGCCTCGGCGGAAACGAGCAGATGCTGCTGAATTCCGGCGGGATGAACATGATTCAGGATTTGCGCGAGTCGAAACGGATTGGGGAATTTCTGATTGTGGCGCCGGACGCCGGGCGCAGCTTCTACATTAATTCGCGTGACGGCAAAGTGCGCTACGAGGATTTTTTCATGCGCGAATTTCTGCCGTACATCGAGAGCCACTACCGCATTCGCGCAGAAAAGAAATCCCGCGGGATTACCGGCGTTTCGATGGGGGGATACGGGGCGCTGCGGTTTGCGTTGCGGTATCCCAATCTCTTCGTGGCGGTGAGCGCGCATAGCCCTGCTTTGATTGACGTGCCGCCGAAGATCAACGTGTCCAGCGATCAGGCCGCCGCGGTGGCGGCGGAACTGGGGAAGGCGTTTGGTTCGAAGGTGGATGTGGCGTTCTGGGAGCGCGAGAGTCCCTTCACGATGGTAAGAAATGGGCCGCGGCCGGCGGGGTTGCTGATTTATTTCGATTGTGGGAGCGAGGATGATTTTGGATTCAATAAGGGGAGTGTGCAGTTCGATGAGTTGTTGACCGCGCACGGGATTCCGCATGAGTTTCACCTGTACCCCGGCGGGCACGATTGGGAGTATTTTGCCGAACATCTGCCGGCGTCGTTTGAGTTTCAGTCGCATGCGTTTGGATTGGCGACTCTCTCCAAGTAAATCCACAGCGAAGAGTAAGGCGACAGCAAAGAGGACAGCCAAGAGTGGCTGTCCCACGATGGCAGTGGGTGCCACGGCCTTGAAAAAGTGTCGTACTTAGTATCGATTAACATGGGTGTCGGGTGATTGTTTTCAGTGAGTTGGGACGATATTTAATAATTGGGTAGCGATTAACTTTGGCTCGCTAAGTTCATCGGTCGGTGGGGCATTCGGATGGGTGGACAGACGCACTTGGCCGACGGGGAGGCCTGGTGCGGCGGGGAGATGGTTCACGGAGTAGGTGACTTCGGATTTGTGGATGGGGTGGGTCCAGCGGCCGTCTTCGTTGACGTGGGCGAGGAAGCGGATGGCGTGGAGGATGTGGGTGGCGGTGAAGCCTTGGTTGTCGGCGTCCTCGATGATATTGCCGAGGCAGAGCTGGAGATTGCGAGTGCGCAAAGCGAAAAGGTTGAAGGCGTGGGCGTGGTGGTAGATGGTGGCACGGGAGTGGAGGTCCCAGAGGCGCTTGATGGTATCGGGGCTGCGCCATTGCAGGAAGGCTTCTTCGATAAATTCGCGGCCAGGATGCTTGCAGATGGCGCATTTGCGGGTGTGGCGCTCGAGCGGGGTGGGGCCGTCGTCTTCGTCTTGCTCGACGAGTTGATTTCCGCCTGGTTGGTCATCTCGAGCCGCGGTTCCGCCACTGTCGGCCGTTGCGAGTTGCGAGGCTAGTGCGCGTGCGAGTGCTGGATATTGATGCGCATTGGATTTGAGGCGTGACTTTGTTTTCGGCCTTTTTTTGTTTTTGGGGCCGGGTTTTGGAGGGGTCCGCGCGGGGAGTTCGGCGTCGCGCAGTGATAACGACTGGGACGAACGGGGCGAGCTGCCGGCGGTGAGGACTCCGGCGACCAGAGAGTCGAGGAATTGCTGCGCTTCGTCTTTAGTAGAATCGGGTTTAGTGGAATCGGGGGCTGGCGCAGAGGACGCCACACTTTCCGGCAGTTCTTCTTCAGGTAGTTCTTCTTCAGATAGTTCTTCAGGTGATTCTGCAGGCAATTCTTCAGGTAGTTCGAGAGCTGCGGGGAGTTCCGAAACGGGAATCGAAGCGGGAGCGTCCGACGGAGCAGGGGCTTGGGGTGCGGCGATTCGCGCGGCGCGGGCCTGCCATTCGCGCTCTTGTTGCGCGGCCTGGACGAGCTGGGCGTGGGTGCGGACGTCCATGTAGGGATTTTGCAGGGTGGTGAGGGCGAAGCGATCGTCGCGAAATTTCTGAAAGTATCGTTTCATATTTCTCTCCTGGGCCAAGGTAGCACTGGGGAAACGAAAAAACAGCTGTACGGAGGGATGGATTGGCGCGAAAACGGGTGGTCATTCGTACAGGCGAGGTACAGTTTTAGTACTTACTGGTCGAGATGATTTGGAGGTTGTAGTTCGTTGGGTTGGGGGGTGGCGGAGCTTCTAAACCCCCACCCTTCGCATGAATCAAAGGCGCGAAGGATGGGGCACCCGGAAATTCAAATACGTGCGTCGAGGCGGTGTGGAGGGTGGGCCACCCGCCACCCGGAAATTCAACGGCGTTTGTTTGGGTGGTGTCGAAGGGTGGGCCACCCGCCCGATGTAAGTCTTCGGCGTGGGATCGCGCTTCAAATCTCGCTTCACTTCGCCAATTTGTTCCACAAATTCTTGTACGTGACCGTTTTTGTAAGTGGATTTTATTCCGCCTATGGCATGCACCGACTCGTAGGGAAAATACTCGGTCCCATTTTCCGTTTTGAAAAGAATCGGAGCGCTGATGTCGGATAGAATCACGTCAAATTGCGGACTTGAAGCGAGGGTCGCATCAACGATGTGGCCGTGACCGACGTGGTGGCTTGCCGGAACTTTCTCCCGGATCATCTGGCGCACGGTCACCTCAACTTCGTCTCCCGAAGCGCGGATATCGGTCGTGTGGTGAATCGTGGCGCATCGCTCTCGCGCGGCAAAAAGCTTACTTGCGTCCGAGGAAAGCACCCGGAGGAGCTCCAGCCTGGTCACCTTGTCGGTCATAATCTACCCGAACACTCCTAAAGTTCGTCCACCCCTAGCAGTCGTGCCACCTTCACCTTGCTCTTATCGGCGGCCCACTGTGCCAGCTTCTTGTTTACCGCGTCCAAATTGAGTTCTTTCTTCCACACAAACATTCCAGCCGCGACCAGATCGGCTGCCGACTGCAACGCTTCGTTCTCGGTAGCTTCTTTTAGGTGCTCGGACTTGACCGTTGGATTCAAAGCCTTCGCAAACACGTCGAAGTCGTGAAAACCCTTGGCGATCTCTGATGAATAGGTGTCTTCGGTAGGGTCAACAAACATCCACATCAAGTCGTTCTTAAGGCGGAGATAAGATATGTTGCGTTGAAGCTCGGTGCTTTTCTTAACAAGGTTGCGGGCGTCCCGTATCGCATACACCGCAACAACGGTCGTCGCTATCGTACCGATGATGCTGAGGGCGATTCCAACGATTGCAAGCTCCGTATCGAAACTCACCATGGTCTCCCGCTCAAGACGAATACATCATACTCATAACTTGGATAATTAGGAACTGGATCGGTCGGTGGCCCACGGCCCGCTTACTCGGCTTGAGGCGGTTCGTAGGTGAAAAAGCGGGCGGGCCCTCCTAGATCGGGCGCGCCTTCCGGGTGAAGCGGTACGATTCGATGATGAAGACCGCGTTTGAAGAAATCGCGATCACGATTTGGCGCCAGGTGCTTGTGGAGAACGAAGCTGTCGTCACATTGGGCGGCGAGCGTTATCCGGTTACGCGGAGCCGGGCGGAAAAGCTGCGGCAAGTTGTATTCGACTTTAATGGAGAGTCGTTCATCGGCATCGAACAGAATCCGAAAACCAAATCGCGTTGGGCTGCGATGGCGCGCGCGGGGAAGAAAGTAATGCAGTTTATTCAGGATGGCCGGTACATCGCGGTTGTGGCGGATGGAAAAGTAATGTTGTACGGCAAGCGCAAAGCATGAGCCGTTAACCGGAGTTTTTTGATTTATTTTCGATCTTGTCTGGGACTGCGCGCGACAAAGTCTTCTTTGGGGCGTGTTTTGATTTCAGGTTGTCGTTCAGAGTGGCCATGAACTTCGGACCGGGAGTGAGGGGCTTCGTGCGGCGGGCACGGCATGGTGAGCGCCTACGGGTGCGAGGTCAGCGGCAAAATCAAATTCGCCCGCCTCAGAGGCAAAAGCAGGCGGCCGCTACAAGGTCAACTGCGGTGCACGGAAAAGTTGACGCCCGGGCTAGCTGGGGCGCAGCAAGCGGCGCCCCTACAGGTGCGAGGTCAACGGCGCCTTCAAAGACGCCCGCCTCAAGGGCAAAAGCAGGCGGCCGCTACAAAGTCAACTGCGGTATCCGGAAAGGTTGACGCCCGGCGAGTCGAGCGGACGCCCGTTTGTCCGGAGTCGCTGTCCGGCGGCGGAGTGGTCACGTCCCACGAGCGAACAGCATAGGCATTGCGATGGGAACGGCTGCAGCGCGATTTCTGTGATATTGCGGCACTTAGACGCCTGCGCGCATGGCCCTGAATCTGCAAGGCACTATACCGTGCTACGGTATAGTCCTCCTGTGAGCGATAGAGTACAATGTGCGGCGGACTAGCGTGACGTGCAGGGAGGGGCGCAGGGCATGACCAGGAACAAAAATGTAGAAACGTTTTTGCCGATGACGCCGGCGATGTTTCACGTACTGATTGCCCTGGCCGATGGCGAAAAGCACGGTTACGCGATTCTGAAGGAAGTGGCGCGGCGTACGGAAGATAAGGTGCGGCTGAGCGCGGGGACTTTGTACGGCAACCTGGCGCGTCTGGAAAGTTCCGGGCTGATCGTGGAGTCGGACGAACGGCCGGCGATTGGTTTGGATGACGAGCGGCGGCGCTACTATCGGCTGACGGACTTCGGCAGGGAAGTGGCAGTGGCCGAAGCGGAACGAATGGATGCAGCCCTTTCGCAGGCGCGCGCGAAGAAATTGTTTCGCAAGACGCGGTTGGCGTAGCCTCACCAGGCGCGACTAACGATCAGCAATCGCAAAAACGTGTGGCAGCGCTCGATCACACAGCACGACGCGCGACGAAGCAGGGAAGGAGAAAACATGGCCAGCACGAACCGACCATCGGATTTATCGCTGTCTCAGAGAGTGTTTCGCGGCTTGCTGCGCGCGTTGCCGGCTGATTTTCGCGCGAACTTTGGCCATGAGATGGAGGGAGTGTTTGCGGAGCAGAAACGCGAAGTGGAAAAGCGCGGCGGACCGCTGGATTTTCTGAAGTTGTGGTGGGAGACGTTTCTGGGGATATTTCGCACGGCGCCGCGCGAGCATTGGGACATTTTGCGGCAGGATTGCGCTTACGCGGTTCGGATGCTGGCGAACAGTCCGGGCTTTACGCTTACCGCGGTGCTGACTCTGGCACTGGGAATCGGCGCGAACACGGCGATTTTCAGCGTGGTTCATTCCGTGCTGTTGCGGCCGCTGCCTTATCACGAAGGACAGCAGTTGATCTTCATCCGGCAGCAGGCGGAGAAGGTAGGGATGGCGGACGTTCCGTTTTCGGTGCACGAAGTGACCGACTATCGCGAGCAGAACAGCACGCTGGCGGGCGTGGTGGAATATCACGGGATGTCCTTCACGCTGTTTGGGCACGGCGAGCCGGAACGTGTGAGCAGCGGGGTGGTGTCTGCAAATTATTTCGACGTGCTGGGTGTGAAGCCGCTGCTGGGGCGCACGTTTGAGCCGGCCGACGATCACGCGGGCGCGCCTCCTGTTCTGGTGTTGAGCTACGAGTACTGGAAAAATAACTTTGGTGCGGATCCGGGAATCATCGGGAAAACATTCGAGATGAACGACAAGGTGCATACGGTGATCGGAGTGCTGCCGCCGGTGCCGCAGTATCCAGATGAGAATAATGTGTACATGCCAACGTCGGCGTGCCCGCACCGCTCGTCAGCGATGATGATCGAAAACCGGGACATGCGCATGATGGCAGTCTTTGGCCGAATGAAGCCGGGCGTGACGGTGGAGCAAGCGCGCGCGGATCTGGCGACGATCGCGGGGCGGCTGAAATCGGAGTATCCGAAATCCTATCCGGACAGCATAGGGTATGGCGCGACGGCTTCTCCGTTGCAGGATGAGCTGACGCGTGCGGCGCGACCGACGCTGCTGGTGCTGCTGGCCGCAGCTGCGTTCGTGCTGCTGATAGCGTGCGCGAACGTGGCGAATTTGACGCTGGCGCGCATGGCGCGGCGCGAACGCGAGCTGGCGGTGCGCACGGCGTTGGGTGCGGGACGCAGCCGGCTGCTGCGGCAACTGCTGACCGAAAGCTTCCTGCTTGCATTTGTGGGCGGACTGCTTGGCCTGGGCATCGCGTATGGAAGCCTGGAGCTGCTGACGCAATTTGCGGCGCGGCTGACGCCCCGCGCGCGCGAAATTCACATTGATGCGGGCGTACTGCTGTTCACTCTGGGAGCGGCGTTGGGAACCAGCATGATCTTCGGCACGATTTCGGCTTTATTTTCGCGGGCGAATCTGGCTTCGGGATTGAAAGAGGGCAGCGCAGGCGCAGGCTCGGGACGTTCGCGAAACCGGATGCGCAGCGGCTTGATTGTGGCGCAGATTGCTTTTTCTTTTATGCTGCTGATTGGCGCGGGATTGATGTTGCGGAGCCTGGTGAAGATGCAGCAGGTGAATCCGGGATTCGTGCCGCAGCGCGTGCTGGCGATGAAGATCAATTACAACTGGGCGAAATACGCGGGCGTGGAGCAGTACGCGTTGGCGGCGAGAAAACTGCTCGAGCACGTGGAGCAGGAGCCGGGCGTGCTATCCGCGGCGGTTTCTTCGGGGTATCCGCTGGAGCCGGAATTGATTTCGGCGGGACCGGAGAGCAACTTCACCACGTTTCAAGTGGAGGGGCGCCTGTTGCAGCCGAGTGAGGCGCCTCCCACGACCAGCACCGCGGCGGCGTCACCGGGATACTTTCGCACGCTGGGAATTCCGCTGGTGGCGGGACGGGAATTTGCGGATACGGACGACAAGAAAGCGCTGCAGGTTGCGATCATCAATCAGACGGTGCAGCGACGGCTGTGGCCGAATGAGGATCCGATCGGCAAGCGGGTTTCTTACGACGACGGAAAAACCTGGACCACGATTGTGGGCGTCGTAGGCGACGTGCGCGAATTCGGGTTGGACCGGCCGCCGGTCAGCGAAATGTATGTGCCGATGGCGCAGTCGGGCGGGATGAGCACTTTGATCGTGCGCACGGCGGCGGATCCACAGGCGATGTCGCGGCGCATGCGCGAGGTGGTGCACGAAGTGGATTCGCAGACGGCGATCACGCACGAGATGACGGTGGAGCAGGCTCGCGAAGAGTCGCTGGTATCGCCGCGGTTGACGGCGACGCTGCTGGGACTATTCGCGGGATTGGCGTTGCTGATCGCGGCGGCGGGGATTGGCGGGATTATGGCGTTGGCGGTGAGCCAGCGCGCGCGAGAGATTGGGATTCGTATGGCGTTGGGCGCGCGGCCCGCGGATATTTTGCGGATGGTTTTGGGACACGGGCTGGCGCTCACTTCGTTCGGCATTGCGATCGGGGCAGCGGGCGCGCTGGCTTTGACCGGGCTGGCGAAATCTTTGCTTTTTGAGGTTACGCCGACCGATCCGCTGACGTTCGTAGGTGTCGCGGTGGTGCTCGCGGGGGCTGCGGTGGTGGCGAGTTATTTGCCAGCGCGGCGCGCGGCAGGCGTGGACCCGATGGATGCGTTGCGGTGTGAGTAGGATGGGAAGGGCTCGGGTGACGGAGTTGATGACGGGAAGAAAGTTGCCTCCAAAGATGCGCGCCTGAAAAGCTAGAGCAGGCGGCTGCTACTAAGTCAAAGGCGGTTCTTCAGGGTTTTTCTTCGCGAGGTGCTCCTAGTAATTCCGATACCAGGGTTTCGATTGCGGCAATTTGGTCGCTGGTTGCGAAGTAGTGATCCCAATTGACCTCGGGGAAGCCCATGCGGGTGGCTTGGGCTGGGAGTTGTTCGCGGAGCTGGGCGGAGTGGCGTCCTGGGCAGAGGGTGAGGGCTTCGAAGACTACGCGATGTTCGGGGTCTTGCCATTGGTGGGCGCGGAGCTTGGCGAGGACTGCGGCGCGGGTGGATGCGTCGTGAGGCGCGTTGCAGAGAGCTCGGAGGACCCGGGATTCGAGATTGGGCGCGATGTGCGGATTGGGTTCGGTGGACATGGTGGCGCGGCGGGGAAGCCGACGGTCTGATTGTAGTCAGGCAGTAGGGCAAAGCTAGTGGGAAACGCGAGGGGGGATTTGGTTTTCGTGGGGCCAGAGGGAAAAAGCAGATCCCTCCGGCAAAAGGCGCCTGCGGGATGACACCCAGGCCACTTTTTACTTGGGGATTTGTGCGAGAAGCTGATCCCAACGGCGGAATGCGCCTGCGCGATGACACCCGTTTTTTTTGCGCAGAACGCTGAGACAGGAGACGTGCGAGACGGCGCGAGCCGAGGAACGGTCACGGCGAAGGTATGCCGTGGAGAAGCGGAGGTCGCAGAGGAAGGCGAGAAGACCAACACCGAGGGGGTAGAGAAAACCGGAGAACACAGAGAAGGATCACGGCGCAATGCAAATTCAAAGGCGCCCGCCTGAAGGCGGCCGCTACGTGATTCAAAGGCGACGCCAGAAGAGCTGCCCGGTCCCAAAGGCGGGGACCGGCCGCTACATAATTCAACGGCAACTGCGAAATTCAAAGGCAACGGCGAGATTCAACGGCAAGGGCAAAGTCAAAGGCGACGGCAAAATTCGGACGCGACGTAAGAACGCCCGTCGCGCGGTTGCGGGACGGGCATTCGGAATTCGAGTGCAGCGATGAAGATTAGGCTGCGCTGGAGACCACTGGGCGCACGAAATCTATGCGATCGATGGCTACCGCGACGCCGTAGACTGGCGAGACTTCGCCAGGGATTTGGGTGCTGCGAAGAGTTCTGGCGCTGGCACGGACCAGGACGGACGTGCCGCGTTCCCGCTCCGCAGGAAGCGAGAATGTAAGTTCAAGACCCGTGCCGGACTCGATGGGAACATCGGAGTGAAAGAAGATGCCGGTACGGGAGACGTCGCGCAACTGGCCGGTGTGATACTCCAGTGGGCGGTGTTTGGACATGCAGACTTGTACGGGCAGGTAAACCTCGTAGCGTCGGGCTTTTCTGCGTTCTCCCATAATATACCCCCAGAATTGGATGCACGACGGGAGCCACGGGACGTCGGGATGGATATATTGAAAACAAGGCGGTTACGGGAGTGGTGAAGTTGTCAATTCGGGAAGGGCAATGCAAAAAATTCCCGGTATAGGAAATAGCTCCACGGTTTAATGAAAATTTCGGGTGGAGTGGGTTCGCGGTGCTGGGCTGAGATTTTGGGCGGAAAACGGTCGGGAAGCTTTGTGATTGGTTGCGATCGCGCCGCACAGCCAAGAGTGGCTGTGCGGCGAAAACGGAGTGACGTGCCACGCTGGAATGGCGGCAGGCGGACAGCAAGGCGCACAGGCGGGATCGCCTATGCTTCCGGAGGAGATCTCTATAACACTGGGTCGTGGAGGACGGACATGCCTTCGGCTTCGGTCAGGATGCCGCGGCTAATCATCAGGCGGACCAGGCGAACAATGGCGGCCCATTCGGGGCCGCGGAAGGCGCCGGCTGTGGCTTGGGGCATGCGGACCAATTCTGGTAACGTGGGGGACTCCCCGGTGATTTCGCGGAGCCATTCGGCCAGCGCTACGCGCTGGGGCTCGTCTTGATCTTCGAATGCGATGCCCATGCCCAGGCCGTTCTGGGAGTAGACCACGGTGCCGCCGGTCTGGAAGGTGGTTTTGGATTTTTGCAGGGTGACGCGAACGTTGGAGCCTGCGGGAAAGGGGCAGGTGCAATCCACGAAGCAGCCGCCGGGGCCGAGGTCGGTGGTGCGTGTGGAAAAGCGTGCGCCGGATTTTAGTTCGATGACTTCGGCGGCGGCGGTGAACATGTGGCGGGAGGTTCCGCGGCGCTCGGTCTCAAGGACTGCAACGGATTTGGCGATGGCGTCGTGGTGTTTGTGGCTCGAAGAATTGTGCATCAGTTTATCCTTTTGTTGTGCTGGCGGCTTGCGACGCCGGGCTGTTGGTTATCGTTTAGATTGCTACAGCAGGAACCGGACTGCGATTCCCATGGCGCCGTCGGGGCGTTCTTCCATGCGAACGATGGAGCCGAGAAATTTTTTGTGAGCTGAGATTTTTTTGCCGAATGGGAACGTGACCAGCAAGCGCATGCCTACGAAATAGTGGGGCATGCAGGTAGCGAAATAGAGGCCGTCGCGCGTGAAGTCGGTAACTTCGCCGACGTCAGCGATGTCCACGAAGCGTGCGTCGAAGGGGCGGACTTCGACGGGCAAGGACATTTTCAGGCGCTCGCGGCGGCGGGCCTCGCGGGATTCGCGCGCAGCCGATTTCTTGGTGTGAGTATAGGCTGCGTGATGCGGAGTATGGACTGCCGTGGCCATGAACTACCTCCGAGAGACTTTTTGCCCGTAGCGTGCTCCATCGAATGTAGGGGGCGGGCGAAAGTCTGCCAATAGGACGCTGGTACTACCGGGTACTTACGGATGGATGTGGAAGGGGTCGTAGGGGGCCTGCGCGATTAAGCTAAAGCTTGTGTTTACAGCGGCTTAATTAGGCGCTGAAAGCGCTTGGTTCTACGGCTAATTTCTCGATGCGGAGCTGTTGCGCGGCCGCGGCGTTGAGGCCGGAAATTCGGTCAAAAAGCGCGGCCTCGGCGGCCGGCTATTTCGTGGGCGGGAGACCTTCGGAGGCTTCTTGCGCGGTGGGGTACATGGAGATCACGCGATGGACTTGAGTCATGGTCAGGACCCCTTGGACCATGGGGCTGCAGGCGGCTAGGCGGAGAGTGCCGCCAGACTTCGCCAGGCGTGAGAAGGATTTTACGATTTGGCCGATCACGGCGCTGTCAATGTGATCAACGGCAGCCATGTCGAGAATCAGGTGGTGTTCTTTGATGCTGATGTGGTGCTCGACTTCCTGGTCAAGGCGTTTGCAGTCGGGGCCCATTTGCACGCGGCCGCTAAGTTCTAGAACCCAGATGCCGGGCTTGATTTGTTTCTTGTTCAGAAACATTTGATTTAGCTCCTGGCCGGGATGCGGCGCGAATTATTCTTCATGGGGGAATTGACGGATCAGGCGCATGCAGTCGGCGAGCGCTTTCAGGACTGAATCGCCCCAGCCGGAGGGGACAAAGCCGGCAGTGCCTTGGTTCACGGGCTTATCGGCTTGCGCGAAGAAGCGCAGATGCTGGCCTTTGGGGGCGACGGCATATTCCTTCACGGTGATGCCGAAGAGAATTTCGCGGCCGTCTTGATGCTTGGTCATCGAAAAATAGTGGAGCTGCGCTAATTCTTCGGTGCGGTCTGCTTGCGCATACTGCCAGTCTTCCACGGTGCTCCTCCCAGGAGTGGCGGGACCTGACGAGCTACTGATTGAACGCGGGAATCTTAGGCTGGCGCGGGCGGCAAGTCAATCGCGGTTGGATGGACTGATTCGTAGCGGCGGTCTTCAGACCGCCATTGGTGAGGGACGCGCTACCGATGGCGCGCTAAAGTGCGCCGCTACAACTGCAGAGTCAAATGCGACCAGCTAAGCCGTTGCACATAGACAGTCGCGTACTGATGCAGACGCTGTAGGCTGCGAGATGTTCGTGTGATAGAAACTTGTGTGGCGATGACGCGCGAGCGAATGAAGATACGGCGGCTGGTGCGCGACGAGCTGCCGGTGCAGACTGTTAAATTGGCGCGATTTTTGATTGGCAAGACGCTGGTGCACGATTTGCCGCGGGGACGTCTGGTGGGCAGAATCGTTGAGACCGAGGCTTACGTTACTGGGGACGCAGCGTCGCATACCTTTCGCGGGATGACTGCGCGGAACCGGCCGCTATTTTTCGAGCGCGGGCATGCGTATGTGTATTTCTGTTATGGCAATCATTTCATGCTGAATGTTTCGGGGCAGCGCGAGGGGATTGGCGAGGGCGTTTTGCTGCGGGCAGCGGAGCCGCTGGAGGGGATTGCGCAGATGGAGCGCAATCGTGGCACTGATCGCGTGCAGGATCTGGCGCGGGGTCCAGGACGATTGGCGGAAGCGTTCGGGGTGGATCGGCGACTGGATGGGGTGGACTTGGTTGGCGATGGTGTTTTGTGGTTGGGTGCGGCAGTGCGGCCTGTGGCGCGAATCGGGGTTAGCGTGCGGATCGGTATCAGCAAGGAGGCTGAGCGGTTGTTGCGATTTTATGAGCGGGGGAGTGAGTTTGTCAGCGGGTCGAAATTGTTGAGGGCTTAAAATCACCACTGATGAACGCAGATGGACGCTGATAACGGCAGTGATAGAAGCAAATGATCAGGGAAAAGTCCAAGTTTACAGTTCACAGCTGAAAGTTCGAGGATCGACTACGGAAGCTGCGGCGGGCGCGCGCGTTGCTTTCGCAGGATGCTGCAGGGAACTCGGGATTATGATTCGGCGCTGGCGGCGGGGAATCCTGCTATCCTGCAGGCAGAGCTAGAGATGAGCTGGCGGTAGTCGGCTGGAGGCTTTGGCGCATCTAATCGATATGCCTCGACGAGCGAAATCTAATTTGGTTTCCAATGTTTTCCAGGCGTCCATGCGGGCGGGTTTTCGGCGCGCTTATAATGGGGTGCAGGTGGACCCGCAGAAATTTCTACTGCAATTTCGCAAGGCGCACCGTTTGCCGATTCACACGTGGTCGGACATGTTCAACATCGAGGAAAGAGTGGTGAACTATCACGCGGCGCGCGTGGTGAAATCGGCGATGCGTACGGCGGCGCTGGAAGGCGCGGGATTTGGCCTGGGCGGAATGCTGACGATTTTGCCGGACGCGGGAATTCTTTCCGCGATCACGATTCGGATGTTGCAGAAGCTCAGCCTGATTTACGGATTTGAGTATAAGACCGAGGAAGAGGTAACTGAGTTATGGCTGGCGGCGGCGAGCGCTGCCGGTCTGGACCTGGGTCGCGAATTTGTAGGGAAGCAGGCGATGGAAAAAATCGTGCCGCGGATCATTGATCGCATTGCGACGCGCGTAGGGGCGGAAGTCGCGGAAAAATGGTCGGGACGGCTGATCCCGCTGTTGAGTTCCGGCATCGGCGGAACGCTGAATTATTATTTTGTGCGGTCCTGGGGACGACGCGCTCAGAAACATTTTTTTGCGCGGCACCAGGAAGTGCGCGCGCATGGCCTGCCTGAATCGAACATCTTGAACTTGCCGTCGCAGCCCCGCCTACGCACCGCGAATTAACGACGGGGCGGCGTCAATTGATTGCGGTATAACCTTCGTTACAACGAAGGATCCCGCGCGCTTTACGGCCTTGCCCGTTTTCCTTCTCCATGCCATCCTTTTCCACCCGGCCCGTAGTTCTCGGAGGAAATGGCATGCCCGTTTGTGAAGGCTGCGGCACGCGCACGGACGAAGCGCACATACAGAGCCGTGCCGAGCGTATCGAGCTTGCCGGACGTTATCGTCCCACGCAGATCAAGGTTTTATTTCTGGATTCGGCGCCGCCAACTCGCACGGAGGATTTTTTTTACCGGTCGGCCGCGGATCGCTCGGCGCGGTCGCTGGCTTCGCGCATGTATTTCGACGAACTGGTGAAGGCCACTGGAGCGCCAGCACATTCTTCGGCGCAGGAAGAGGCGGCGTTGACGGATTTTCGGCGCAAGGGATTTTTTCTGAGTTATGGAGTAGAGTGCCCGTTCGAGTCGGAAGGGGAACTGCATGCGGCTTTGCGGAGGCTGGCGCCGACGGCGCTGAAGCGCGTGCAGTATTCGCTGCAGCCGAATTATATTGTGCCGATTGGCGCGGCCACGAAAGAATTGATACGGCTATTTGGATTAATCGGCTGGGGCGACCGGTTGGTTCTGGACAAGACTGGGCCGTTCGTGGATCCCTACCTTGGCGACGCGAAGAAGCAGGCGACGTTTGGCACCGCGTTTGGCGAGCGCATCAGCAAGCTGCTGGCGGGATTGCCGTAGGCTTCGCGTTGCGAATGGGTGGCGCAAAGCCTATGAGCTCTGTGGGATCAGGCTATACGGCGTTAGGTTATATCGCTGATACGTTTATGCTTGCGTAACTACAGATAGAGGGCCATGCTTGGTGCCGTGGAGGTCATGGTGAAAGGACCGTCCATTGGTCGAGTGATTGGAGTTGTGGCCGGACTCTGTATTTCTTTCTGGGCCAGCTTCTCGCTGCTTTCAATCCTCACTCATACATCCGATGTTATGAATCGTTCTGGCCTGCTCTGCGCGTTTCTTTGCAGTTTCGGATTGGTGGTGTTTTTTTGGGCGGCCGGTTCCGCGTACGTGATTCACAACCTGGGCTGGTCTTATAGGGCTTGCCGGTATATTGGGTTTGCTTTCCTGGTGCCTGGAAGCGCGCTGTTCTTCAGTCACGCTCACGCCTTATCCGTCGCGAATTTTCTCACGGTCCAAATCGTGCTGTCCGGTTACGTCTGCCGGAAGATCGCTTTCCCGGAGATTTCGGACGAGCAGGCCGCGGCACTCGAACCGCTGCCCACGATGTTCCCCAAGTAAGTTTTTTCGCGGTTCCTTTTATCAGCGTTCGTCCTCACTTCTGTTTGTACACTTTCCCGTCCTTCATTACGAAGTCGACGTTTTCGAGGGCGTGGACGTTCTGGAGCGGGTCGGCTTGCACGGCGATGATGTCTGCGTATTTTCCGGGCTTAATTGAGCCTAGGATGTCGCTGTGGCCTAGCAGATCGGCTGCGTTTTTGGTGGCGGCTTGAATTGCTTGGAGCGGCGTCATGCCGTATTGCACCATGAAGGCGAACTGGCGCGCGGCTATGCCGTAGGGGCAAACGCCGGCGTCGGTGCCGAACGACATTTTTGCGCCAGCGGCGACGGCTTTGCGGAAATTGTCGCGCTGGATTTGGCCCAGGGCGGCGTCATGTTGCACGAAATCCGCAGGGATCGCTCCGTGGCGAGCTTCGTCTTCAATACATTCCTCATCGTAAATATCCATGTCGAGATAAGTGCCGTGCTGCTTGGCCAGCGCGATGCCTTCGTCGTCAATCATGCTGGCGTGTTCGACAGAAGCGACGCCCGCGAGGATGGCGTTCTTGATGCCCTGGGTGGAATGGGCGTGAGCTTCGACGCGGAGGCCGAACGCGGCAGCTTCTTCGACGGCGGCGCGCAGCTCTTCCATCGTAAATTCTTGCGAATTGGGATTGCTGCCGTGTTCGAGAACGGCGCCGGAGGAGAGGATTTTGATATGGTCCGCGCCGTTGTTGGCTAGCTTGCGAATTACGGCGCGAACTTCCCACGGGCTATCGGCTTGGCCATAGCGCAAATCCCACGGCAATTGAATGTCTGGGGCTGCTCCGGTGAGCGCGCCTGCTCCTCCGGTGATGGTGACGTAGGCGCCGGCTACGTACATGCGGGGGCCGGGGATGTCGCCGCGTGCGATGGCGTCGCGCAGAGCCACGTCGTTGAGCGCGCGATAGACGCCAACGTCACGGACCGTGGTGAAGCCGGATTCGAGAGTGAGGCGCGCGTTGGGAACGGACTCGAGGGCTACTTCGGCGGCGGTGCGTTTCAGGTAGGTGAGCGGATCGCCGCTGGGGTCGCGGGCGCCGTCTGCCAGGTGGGTGTGGCAGTCAATCAGGCCGGGCAGGATGGTCATGTTTGAAAGGTCAATTATTGTGGCGCCTGCGGGAATTTGCACGGCTTCGCCTACGGCGGTGATGCGGTTGTCGGTGATCAGGATTATTTGAGTGCGGAGTTCTTTGCCGGCGTCAACGTCCAGCAGGCGGCCGGCTTTTATTGCGGTGATGTGCGGTGCCGCGGTGGGGTTCGCGGTCGCTTGCGCGTGGGTTGCAAGCGCGCAGTAGAGGCTGACGATGAGTGCGAATAGGGCGCGTAGGTTCACGATTGCTCCTGGGTGCGCGAATTGCTGCAGGTCGAGCGCAGGCATTTTACATGTGTGGCGTGGATTGGCGATACGGGATTAGGACGATCGTGCTGCGGAGGAATGAGTGGTGCCGAGGGCCAGAATCGGACTGGCTACGCCGGCCTTTTCAGGGCCGCGCTCTACCGGTGAGCTACCTCGGCACCGGTGTATCAAATGATTCTACGGAAAATTCGGCGGGGTGACAAACGAAAACGGGGTTTGCGGAAAGAGAATTTTGCGGTTGATGAGGCCGAGCGTGGCTGCAGAATTCAAGAGATTTAGCACAGAGCGCACAGAGGAACGGTGGAGGAAAATCGGAGGAAGATTGAGAGAGCGGCTTCACCGCAGAGACGCTGAGGGCGCAGAGAAAGGCAACCGCGAGTCAGGCGCGAGCCTGAAATTGTGGCGAGCTGGGGCGCAGCAAGCAGCGCCCCTACCGCTCGATATTTTACTTCACGGAGTCGTCGTACTCTTTCATCCAGTTGCGGGCCTTCAGGACTTCGCGGGCTTTGGAGCCGTCGGCTGGACCTACTATGCCGTCCTTTTCCATCAGGTCGATCAGTCGGGCGGCGCGGCCATAGCCGACGCGGAGGCGGCGCTGCAGCGTGGATGTGGAGGCGCGGCCCATTTCGCAGACTACGCGGACTGCGTCCTGATAGAGA
This sequence comes from uncultured Acidobacteriota bacterium, assembly GCA_963779465.1. Classification (GTDB taxonomy): domain Bacteria; phylum Acidobacteriota; class Terriglobia; order Acidiferrales; family UBA7541; genus Palsa-295. The sequence goes on from CAVZYH010000001.1 coordinate 728,965, forward strand.
TCGTCGTCCACTTCTTCGCCGCCATCAGCTCCAGTGCTGCCAGAAGCGCCGTCGGCACCGTGTTCGTCTTTTTCCTTGGGCGGCTTGAGGAGTTCTTCGTTGTAGATGGCTTGAGCTTGTTCGCGCCAGAAATCGCAGACGGCTTCTACTTCGCGTTCGTGGACGTAGGGGCCGTGGATGCGGTGCAGGCGCGAAGAGCCAGCCGGGAGATAGAGCATGTCGCCCTTGCCGAGCAGGGATTCGGAGCCATTGGCGTCGAGAATGGTGCGGGAGTCAACTTTGCTGGCCACACGGAAGGAAATTCGCGCCGGGAAGTTGGCTTTGATCAGGCCGGTGATTACGTCCACCGACGGGCGCTGCGTTGCCAGGATCAGATGGATGCCTACGGCGCGAGCCATTTGGGCGAGGCGCGTGATGGATTCTTCCACGCCGTTGGTATCCACCATCATCAGGTCGGCTAGTTCGTCCACCACGATTACGAGATAGGGAAGCGGCTTGTGTTCTTCTTCTTCGGCACCGTCGAAGAGAGAAAGCGACTGGCCTTTTTCAAAAGAGCGGTTGTACTGCTCGATATTGCGGACGCCGCGGGAGGCCAGCAGCTTGAGGCGGCGCTCCATTTCGCGCGTGGCGTTGCGCATTACGTTGGCTGCGACTTTCGGGTCGGTGACGACAGGCGCTAGCAGGTGCGGGATGTCGGCGTAGAGGCCCAGTTCGACTTGCTTCGGGTCGATAAGCACAAGCTTTAATTCGTCCGGCGTGGCTTTGAAGAGCATGCCCATCAGCAGGGAATTGATGAAGACGGATTTCCCAGTGCCGGTGGAACCGGCGATGAGCAGGTGCGGCATTTGCGTGAGGTCGCCGGCGCGGATGCGGCCGATAAGGTCTTTGCCGAAGGGCAGGCTGAGTTTTGATGGCGAATGGCTGAATTCGGGCGATTCGATTACGTCGCGCAGGGCGATGGTTTCGCGATGGACGTTCGGCACTTCGATGCCGACCGTGGATTTGCCGGGGATGCGTTCGATCAAGATGGATTCGGCCTGCAGCGCCAGGCAGAGGTCGTCGCTCAGGTTGGTGATGCGGCTGTACTTGATGCCGGCTTCGGGCTTGAATTCAAAAGTGGTGACGACGGGGCCGGGATTGATCTGGGTGATGTGGCCACTGACGTCGAATTCCATGCACTTGGATTCGATCGCGTGGGCGCGTTCCTTCAGCTCGTTCTCGTCCATTTTTTCGCCGCGCTCGGCATTAGAGAGCAGTGAGGGCGGAGGGAGCTTGTAGGTGGTCTTGCCGGTGGCGATTTTTGGCTCCGTGGACTTCTTTTTCGCGGGGGGCGGAGCTACGGATTCGTTTTCGTGGAATTTGATGACCGTGGGGGCGCGGCGGGCGTCGTTGCGCGCTTCCTCGGCCTCGCGTTCTTCCGCTTCCTCTTCTTCTTCCACCGCCGAGGCCTTGGTGGAAACGCGCTGCCGCGGGGCCGGTGGGCGCCCGGCGATTTTGATTTCTTCCACGCGCTTGCGCAGGCGATCGGATTCGCGGGTTTCACGCCAGTCTTGAACGCGGGCCCACAGCTGGCCGAAATAGCCGTCATTGGCCATCGGTTTTTTCATCCAGGCGAGAGCTGCGCGGAACGAAAAACTTGTGGTGAGAAAGAGCGCGGTGAGCAGCGTGGCAATCGAAACCAGGTTCGCGCCTAGTGGGTTGAAGGCGGCGCGGAGGGATTCCGCCAGGATCGTGCCTAAGATTCCACCGGCGGGAAGCGCGCTGCGGACTTCGGGGACGTGCAACAACGCTAGTTCCGAGGCGAATGAGGCGAGCAGCATCGTGAAGCCGATTAGTTTCGCTACGGGCGCATCGAGGAGCTGGCTGCGGAACCATTTCATCGCTACCAGGAACATGCCTATGGGAAACAGAAACGCCGAGAAGCCGCAGAACTGGAAGAAGAGATCGGCCATGTGGGCGCCGACTGGACCGATCCAATTGCGCGCGGGGCCTGCTCCGGGGGGCGGGGCGGAGACGTTGAACGAAGCGTCGCGCGGAGAATATGAGAGCAGGCTAAGAGCGAGCAGGATGGCCAGGCTGAGGCCGACGAAGCCGATCAGCTCGTTGAGGCGCTTATTTTCAGTAGGTGTAAGGATCCGCACGACGATTTCCCCTTTTTTCCTGTTGGCGCGGCGTCGCTCGCTTACGGCCGGATTATACGACCGAAGCGCGAGGCTTGGCGGCAATAGGGCACCGAAGGATGCCGCTGTGGGGCGTCCTCAGGCTTTGCATCTGCGACTGGGCACAAATAGGGGAAGGCCGCCGCGTAGAAAACCTGGAGTGCGCCGGCGCTAACGCGCAAAACCCAGGTGGAGGAACGCGAGCAACAAAATGACTATACCAAAGGCAAGTCGGTAGTAAATAAAGATTTTCAGTGTGCGTGTCTGCAAATACTGCAGGAAGAAGGCGATGACCAGGTAGCCAACTACGGCAGAGACGGCGATGCTGGCGATGAGCGTGGATTGGGGCAGGTCCATTGCGCCGGCGCGGTGGAGTTTGACGAGCTTGGGCACTTCCACGGCAGCGGCTCCGGCGATTAGGGGAGTGGAGAGCAGGAAGGAGAAGCGGGCGGCGGCTTCGCGCGTCATCCCGCGAAAGAGGCCGGTGGTGATGGTGATCCCGGAACGCGATACGCCGGGAAAAAGCGCGAGGGCTTGCGAAGTGCCGATGGCAAGGGAATCACCTAGAGATGTCTGCTCGATGCGGCGGGTGAGGCGGGCGGAATATTCGGCATACCACATCAGCAGGCCGATGGCGATCATGGCGCAGGCTATGGGGATCGGACTACGCAGGTTTTCCTCGATCCAGTGTTCGAAGAAAAAGCCAACCAGGGCGCCGGGGATGGTCCCGGCCACCAGGTACCAGAACAGGCGCTGATTCTGCTGGACCATCTGATCACTGGCGCGCTTGGGATAGTGGAAGCCGAGGCCGCAGAGGGTGAGCTGAATCCATTCGCGGAAAAAATAAAGCAGCACGGCGATGAGGGTGCCGAGGTGCAGGGCTACGTCAAACGCGATGCCGGGGTCTGGCCAGTGCAGCAGGTCTGGAATTAAAATCAGATGCGCGGAGCTGCTGATGGGCAGAAATTCGGTGAGGCCCTGCACGACTGCGAGAATGATTGCTTGCCACAGAGGCATCGGTTTTCAGTTCTCCCTGGTGACGGCTGGTGCCGCCGGAAATTAATGCGCACTCTATTTCTGTAATGGAAGGGTCTTAGCCATTGCGAACGCGTCGCGGCCGCCGGGATAGTATTCTTTTTTGATCCCGCGATTACGATAGCCATGCTTGGTCCAGAAGGCAACGGCGGAATCGTTGTCTGTTGCCGTTTCGAGGGTAACTTCGCGGACACCGTTGGCGGCGAGGCGGAGCTCGATTTCATGGAGCAGCATCGAGCCCACGTGATGGCGACGGAATTCTGGCAGGACGTCAATGGTGACGATGTAGCCGCTTTCGTCGCGGCGGGCGCTGATGCAGAAGCCGGCGATTTGTTTTTTGGGCGCGGGCGCGTCAGCGGATTCAGTTGCAACTTCGGCATCCGCTTCTGCGACCAGGCAATCCGAACCGCTGAAACGCAAGTAGGCGCGCAGCTCGCGTTGCGAGTAGGCGACTTCGGGTTCGTAGCAGGCGTGGTCAATTTCGTAGAGCGTGTCGAAATCTTCGGCCTTGAAACTTCTGAGAGTGATGTTCACAGCGGGGATTGGAAGTCTCCTAATTATTGAACTCAGGTCGAAACGTATGGCTTCAGGGGCTAAAGCCCCATTTTCACGCGCACTCTGACGGCGGGGCTGAAGCCCCGCCCTTCCGGCGCAGTAATCTGCCCGATGGCTCTTAGACTTCCAGGATCACCGGCAGAATTAGCGGGCGCTTGGCGGTTTGCTTGTTGAGGAAGCGCTTCAGGTCCTGGCGAACTTTTTCTTTGATTACGCTCCAGTCGGTTTTTTCTTCCTGGGTGGACTGCTCGATGGTGCGCAGGATGATCTCGCGGGCTTGGTTGATGATTTCGGCTCCGTCCTCGGAGGGCAGGAATCCGCGGGTGACGATTTCTGGCGCCGTTTCCATGCGTCCCGTGTGTTTGTTGATCACCATGATGGGGACGACCACGCCGTCTTCTGACAAGTGGCGGCGGTCGCGGATCACTACTTCTTCGATTTCTTCCAGCGAGCCGGAATCCACCAGGACGCGTCCGGCGGTGATCGGCTCGCGCCGGTGCGCACCACCATCCGCGGTGAACTCGACGGGCTGGCCGCTTTCCAGCAAGAAAATCTGGCCGCCTACGGCACCCAATTGCTCGGCGAGCGCGGAGTGGCGGAAGAGCTGGCGGTATTCTCCATGAACCGGGACGAAATATTTCGGGCGCACCAGTTGCAGCAAGATTTTCATTTCTTCCTGGCTGGCGTGGCCGGAGACGTGGATCGGAGCGGAGCGCCCGCCTTCGTAATAGACCAGCACGCGGCGGCGGAAGAAATGATCAATCATGCGGAAGATGGCTTTTTCGTTGCCGGGAATGATGCGCGAAGAAAGAATTACGGTATCGTTTTCAGCGATGCTGAGCAGGCGATGATTGTCCACAGCGATGCGCGAGAGAGCGGACATCGGCTCGGCCTGCGTTCCGCTGGCCAGCACCACTAATTTTTGCGGATCGAAGGTGCGAATGTCCTGCGGACGCACCACGCTGCCATCGGGCACGCGCAATTTGCCGAGGCCGTGCGCGATTTCGACGTTGTCCACCATGCTGCGGCCGACGAAGCCGATCTTGCGGCCGACCATGCGGGCAATATCAATCACTTGCTGCACGCGGTGCACGGAACTGGCGAAGCAGGAGACGAGAACTTTCGCCGGCGCGGCGCGCATTAATTCTTCCAGGCGCACTACTACGGCGCGTTCCGATGGTGTGAAGCCGGGGCGCTCGACGTTAGTGCTGTCACTGAACAGCGCGAGCACGCCTTCCTGTCCGTAGCGGGCGAAGGCGTGCATGTCGAAGGGCTTGTCGTCCACCGGCGTATGGTCAATCTTAAAATCGCCGGTGTGTATGATCACGCCCACGGGCGTGCGCACGGCTAGCGCGACGCAATCAATGGTGCTGTGCGTGACGTGCAGATATTCGATGGAAAAAGGACCGAGAACCGTGGTCTGTCCAGCCTTCACTTCGTTGAGTTTGGCTTTATCGAGCAGCGCGTGCTCTTCGAGTTTCTTGCGCACGATAGCCAGAGTGAATTCCGTGCCGTAAATCGGGACATTTATTTCGGGCAGAATGTAGGGAATGGCGCCGATGTGATCTTCGTGCGCGTGGGTGAGGATGATGGCGCGCACCATTCGTTTATTTTGCTTCAGGTAGGTGATGTCCGGGATGACGATGTCCACGCCGAGCAGTTCCTGCTCGGGAAACATCAGACCAGCGTCAATTACGATGATGTCGTCGCCGGTGCGCAGCGCGAGCATGTTCATGCCGAACTCGCCCAGCCCGCCCAGCGGAATGGCCCATAGTGATGGTTGGCTCAATTTTTATGTCCGATTTGTTCGTTCAGCTCGACCAAGGGGGTTGCACGCAGCGAAAGCCGTCCCGCAATGAAGCCGATGCACGAAAGTGTTCGATCTTTGTTCGCGGTTATCGTATCACACCGGACGGTGGAGTTGGTGGGGGCGAGCGGCGGGGGCAGCGCGTCAGTTTCCGATGGCGGAGCAAATCGTCCAGATGGCGCGACAGCCCGAATCGATTACTTCTCGGACCGCCGGAAGATAACTTCGGTGTAGCCGACAATGCACGCGCCGGGCCAGCCCTTGGACTTGATACTTATCACTCTCTCCTTCCGGCTTTTCCTCTCGGCCGCAATCATCGCGCGGTAGCCTTTCGCCGCCGGCGCTCGCTCTCTCTGATTATTTCGCTTATATCCGCCGCTGGACGTATCTCGATTGATCCACACTGCAACTTCACTCCCGGAGACTGGGAAATGAGCTGAATAGCGTGATTCAGATCGCGCGCTTCAAGCACCTGAATTCCACCCAATTGCTCCTTCGTTTCCGCGTACGGACCGTCGGTCACCGCAACCTTGCCATTCTTCCAAGACACGGTCACCGCCGTGTTGGGGGGCTGCAGAGGTTCTTCAACTACCAAATGTCCGTTCTTGCGCAGTTCGTCGTTATAACTGAAACACTCGTCCAGCACGGTGTTGCGCTCGCTCTCCGACATATTTTCGAACTTGCCGGGCTCGAGATAGCCCAAACAAATATATTTCATTGGGTCCTCCGTCAGAGGCCGTGTAACACATCGCGCCTGGTGAACCTATTCATGTTGGCTCCCGTTCCTGAAATTGCAGCGTCTTTTTTCGGTCACTGCTTCAGGTAGTGAAGCAGAACGCTTCCTGATGACTTAAAAATCCTGGACTCCACAAGTTTTAAATGTAATTTCTCCAGGCTGACACCTTCGAACAAGCGTTTCCCTTTTCCTGCCAGTACCGGCATCACGACAAAACGAAATTCATCAACCAGGCCAAGCGCTATCAGTTGCGAAGGAATATCCACGCCGCCGACTAAAATACTTTTGCCTGACTCCTGTTTCAATTTGAGTACTTCGTCCCGCAGGTTCGTGCGAACAATTCTTGTATTGTCCCCTTCAGCGGTCGCTAATGATCGTGAGAAAACGACCTTCTTTCTGGAGACGAACGCCTCGGCAAAATCTTTATCCATTTTGTCCTCCGAATCGCCTTTGGCGATATCCGGCCAATAAGGAACCATCAATTCGTAGGTTTTACGCCCAAAGACGAACAGGTCAGCATCTCTCACCAGGTCCATGAAATATTGCGCCACTTCTTCATCGGGAACTCCGATTGTGTGGTCGAAGCTGCCATCCAAGCTAACGTTGATCGCGTAGATTACCTTTCTCATTTGGTTATGCCTCCCTTCTATGTATCAGTGTCTTAAGGCCCTGCGCACTGGATCGTTCACCTTATAGTCGTCAAGGCCGTCAGGCCGGCGGTGTTGCCCCGCCGTTCAGTTGCCTGGGTCGGGGAGAAACGCGCGCACCTCGACCGGAGCCCGACAGGCGACGACAGCCTTGCGCCCCCACTCGAGCGCCTCATCCAGGTTCGCGCATCTCAGCAACCAAAAACCGCCTATGTGCTCTTTGGTCTCCAGGTACGGCCCGTCGGTGATTCGCACCTTTCCATCAGGCTGCGCCCGCAAGGACTTCGCGCTGCTGGCCGCGGAGAGGCCTCCAGCGAAAATCCTGGCACCGGCAGCTGCCATCTCTTCGTTGAGCACGTCAATATCTCGCTCCATTACTTCACCCTCGAGCGACCCGTCGTAACCGTCGGGATGGTGAATCGCAACCATGTAGTGCGGCATGATTTCTCCTTATCTTGTAACGGGCTTCGGGCCGGGCGGTTACCCTGCCTTCACTACATAGACGAACGGCCGGGCCGGAATTCGACACCGCGCGGAGAACTTTCTATTGCTTCATCTCATCTGCGACGTCGTCGCCGAATTTTTTTCGGATCTCCGTTTGGGTCTCGGGATCGAAGTCGGTTAAGTCAAACAGCCGGCGGACTTCGACTATCATTTCGTTATCCTTTGCGGGGATGCGCGAGGCCCATTCGAGCGCCTCTTCGCGCGACTTCACCTGAATAATCCAGAAGCCGCCGACCACTTCCTTCGTTTCGGGAAATGGACCGTCGGTGACTTTTGCCTTTCCGTCTTTGAAGGTCACGCGCGCGCTCATCGTCGCAGGCGGGGTCAGCCCGTCGAGCGCGAGCAGCACGCCGGCTTTCCCTAATTCCTCGTTATACTTGCCCATTTCCTCCATCTCTTTGAAGTCGGGTACCCAGCCGGGTTTCGCGGTTTCGTAAATTTTCGGAAAATGGATCATCATGAAACGCATGGTGTTCTCCTTGAGTGTTGTGCGGACACCGAATCAGGGCCGCCGTCTCGTACATCTCGTCGCTAGGGAGCATGTTCCCAGGCCGCCGTAGCCAGGGCGTTTACTTGCTTGCGCTCGGTGCTTGTTCCGGAGCCGGGAAGAAAAGAAGTTCGCGCACCTCGCCCACGGCATCGCATGAGATCGCGCCCTTGCGCGTCCAGGCGAGTGCCTCGTCCATATTGGCGCATTCCAATATCCAAAATCCGCCCATATGCTCTTTGGTCTCGACGTACGGTCCGTCGGTGACGAGCACCGTACCGTCGGACTTCTTCCGCACCGTCTTGGCGTTGGCTGCCGGGGCCATTCCGCAGGCGAACTTCCTGACGCCGGCGGCAATCAGCTCGCGGTTGACAGCGTGGATCTCGTCGATCATCGCTTCGGTGACAGTGGACGGGTCGAAGTTGTCGGGCAGGTAGCTAGCAACCAGATACTGTGGCATTACTTTTTCTCCTTGGTTCCTGTGATTAGTTCCCGATGACTCGTTTCCTGTTCACTCAGGACCCGTAGCTCATCGTTCTCTCGTTTTATAGTCGCTGGGGAGACGGAAAATCGACAGCTCATCGAAGAAATTTTGCTTCTTCCGCGACTTATAACCGGGAAGAACTAAGGTTTCCTTCGGATCCACCACAAGGTTCGGAGAATCATTATGGAGAAGATGGTGGCGACGGTGAGCCAACCCCAAAACTCGTTCATGCCCTGGATTCTAACACCTTGGCCCAATCGCGGGGACCAATCGGATGCTGGATTTCAGAACTATGCTCTCTGTCGGGTCATCTCGATATCCTCGTCGCCTTCTGACGAGCCTTTTCTATTTCAACTGGCGAATCCGATCTTGCAAGAATTGCCGCTCTGGTTCCTGTTGGGTCAGGGCCAGAGCTTTCTCATAAGCGGACCGAGCCTCCGCCGTCCTGCCGAGCCTGCGGTACATATCTGCACGGGCGGAATGCGCCAGGTAGTAATTTGCCAATTCGCCTTGTTCCAGCACCGCGTTAATATGCGTCAGACCGGCCTCTGGACCGTCGCGCATCGCAATCGCGACAGCACGATTCAGCTGCACAACTGGGGAAGGCTGAATTCGCGCCAAGTGGTCATAAAGCGCGACAATCTGCGCCCAATCAGTCGCCGCGACCGATTCGGCTTGCGCATGAACGGCTGCAATCGCAGCCTGCAGCGTGTAGCGGCCGAAGCGGCGGGAGTTCAGCGCTTTCTCCAGCAATGCCACACCTTCCGCGATCTGCTCGCGGTTCCAGAGCGAGCGGTTCTGGTTCTCCAACAAAATCAACTCTCCGGTGGGCGACGTTCTTGCGGCGCGACGCGATTCGTGCAGCAACATCAGGGAAAGCAGCCCAATGACTTCCGGTTCAACTTCCTGCTTTGGCTGGAGTTCGGTCAGCAACCGGCCCAGTCGAATCGCCTCGCCGGTTAGGTCGGCTCGTGTTACTTCCGCTCCCGCCGCGGCAGAGTAGCCCTCATTGAAGACGAGATAGATGACCTGAAGCACCGCGCTCAATCGCTCGGGCAATTCCTGAGGCGTCGGAACTTCGTACGGAATCTGTGCCTCTCGAATCTTTGCCTTTGCGCGCACAATGCGCTGCGCCAGGGTACGCGGAGTGGTGAGAAAGGCTTTTGCTATCTCCTCGGTTGTCAGCCCGCACACCTCACGCAAAGTGAGCGCAACGTGAGCTTCGGGCGCGAGAGATGGATGACAGCAGGTGAAAATCAGGCGCAGCCGATCGTCTTCGAGGCTGTCCGCTTCGTTGGCACTTTCCGCCGAACTTGACTGCGCTTCGAGATATCGCACGAGCTCGGTTTGAGACGCATCAAATCTTGCCCTGCGACGCAGAGTATCAATGGCTTTGAATCGGGCCGTCGAAATTAGCCATGGCCGCGGGTTATCCGGTACTCCACTTTTCGGCCACGTGCTCAACGCAGTCGCGAAAGCTTCGTGCATCGCCTCCTCGGCAAGATCAAAATCACCGAGCAGGCGGATCAGAGTTGCCAGGATTCGTCCCGAATCCACGCGATAGAGGGAGTCGAGCAAATCGCGTATCTGCTCGGTGGAACGCTCGGCCATGACGACGACCTTAGCAAACCGGCTACGGCGAATCAATTTGGCAAACGGCGGATCGACGCAGAGTGCCCAGGTCGTGGGTCTGGAATCTGGACAGCAGGACGCTTACTTGGTTGCGTAATCGGAAACCGACTCATTGCCCAAAGGTGAGGGATCAGAACAAACAGATTTGCCGGTTGGCGAGCGCTGGCGACTCCAGTGGGGAAAACCTAATCCGCGCGGCCGCCGGCGAAGATGCGGGCTACTGCTACAAGCAGGACTGCACCGACCGTGGCGGCGGCGAGGCTGCCCCAGAAGCCGAAGGTGAGGATGCCGAGGCGGGTGAAAATCCAGCCGCCGACTACGGCGCCGACCAGGCCCAGGATTACGTCGGTGATGCAGCCGAAGCCGCGACCGCGCGCGATGGTGCCGGCTAGCCATCCGGCGATCAGGCCGATGATGATCCACCAGAAAATTCCGTGGGTTTCGACGTACACCACCCAGCCGTGCTCGGTGGAGGGAAGCTGCTGTAGCGATGCGACGAGCGAAAAGCTATTCATGCGGCCTCCTGAAATTAGCCCTGGCAGAAAATATAACCCAGAGTCTTATAGATTAGCTTGGCGGCCAGAAAATCAGAAGCGTGATCGCGCGGACGCGGGGAAAGTTCGGCCACGTCCATGGCGACGATTTTTTTGTGGTCGGCGACGGCGCGGATCAGCGACATGACCTGATACCAATCGAGGCCGCCCGGTTCTGGCGCGCCGGTGGAGGAGACGATCGAAGAATCGAAGCCATCCACGTTTACGGTGAGATAGACGCGCGGGCCGAGATCTTCCAGAACTTTTGCGATCCAGGCTTTCACGGGGGCGCGCACGATGTCTTTCGCCCAGTACACTTTCGTTTGCAGCTTGGAAATGACTTTGGATTCTTCCTCGGAGAGCGAGCGCACGCCGACTTGCACGGCAGGGCACATTTCGACGACGCGGCGCATGGTGCAGACGTGGCTGCCGGGATTTCCCTGGTATTCGTTGCGCAGCTCGGCATGCGCGCCGATGTGCAGGACGCAGAGGTCTTTGAATTTTTTCAGGGTGGCGGAAACGAGCGGAGGAGTGAGGGAATGTTCGCCGCCGAGCGCTACGGGAAATTTTCCGGCGTCGAGCAATTCCAGTTGCGCGGTGAAAAGCTCGCGCAGGACTTCTTCGAATGTGCCGTCTTGCGTGTCAATGGGCGGCCAGGTGGCGATGCCGATTTCGCGGCTGGGATCGAGCTCAAGTTCCTCGTCGTAGAGTTCCATGTGGCGGCTGGCTTCCAGAATCGCGGCGGGGCCATTGCGCGTGCCGCGCTCGTAGGTGGCGGTGCGTTCCAGCGGAACGGGGAAAATCACCGCGCGGGCGGTCTCGTATGCGGAAAATTCTTCGGATAGTCCGCCGAAATTGTGCGGCGGCATGGGCGTGTATCGGGACATGTGCGGTCTAGGCTCCTGCGATGCAGTAGAAATTTATCTTTCGTCTCATGCGCATTTGTAATATCAATGATGGGCGCGCACGCGCGAATTCGTGCTCCCAGGCCTCTTGGGAGACATACATTACACCTGCGAGGACGCTGAATGGCAAAGAAAAAGGGCGCGACCGGACGTATCTTGCACGATCCGGTGGAGGACCGCCTCACACCGATTTATCCGCTGGACCTTTCGCGCATCAATACGATTGACGACATGGTACGCGCGATGAGCCAGACGGCTTATACCGCGCGTCAGATCGGCGACGCGGCGGATGTGCTCGAAGCGATGGCGCGCGATAAGGATTGTTTTATCGTGATGACGCTTTCGGGCGCGCTGACCGTGGGGAAAATGGGATTGGTTTTCTGCGACTTGGTGGAGTCGGGGATCGTGAAGGCGATCGTTTCTACCGGCGCGTTGATGGCGCACGGATTGGTGGAAGCTACAGGTCGCTCGCATTTCCGCTACGATTCGAAAATGGACGACAACGAGCTGTTTTTGGCCGGCTACAATCGCGTTTACGATTCTTTGGAGCCAGAAGTTAATTTGGACGCGGTGGAAGTGGTGGTGGACCATGTGCTGCAGAATTGGCCGGAAAACGAAGTGGTTTGCAGCTGGAGATTGAATCAGCGGATTGGGGAATATCTCGCGACGCATGCTAAGGGGCGCGGGATATTGAAATCATGCATTGCGCATAACGTGCCGGTGTTCGTGCCGGCGTTCACGGATTCGGAGCTGGGGATTGATTTTGCTTTGTACCAACGGCAGCGGAAGATGGAAGGGAAGGCTCCGCTGCGCTTTGATCCGTTTTTGGATTTCGAGCACTACGCGACGACGATGCTGAAGACGAAGCGCATGGGAATTTTTACGATTGGCGGGGGTGTGCCGCGGAATTGGGCGCAGCAGTTTGGCGTTTATGCGGAACTGCTGGCGCGGCGCGGGTACGAGAAGATTCCGTTGAAGCGTTACAACTATGGTTTGCGGATCTGTCCTGAGCCGGTGAACTGGGGCGGGCTTTCGGGGAGCACTTACACCGAGGCGGTTTCGTGGGGGAAGTTTGTGCCGCTGGAGGAAGGCGGACGGTTCGCGGAAGTGTTGGATGACGCTACCGTCGCGTTGCCGCTGATTGTGGGGGCGGTTTTGGAGCGGCTGGGATATCGCTACAAGAGCGGGTCGAGGTCCGCGAAGCCCGCACCGCGGAAGTGATTGCTTGCCGCTTCGTTGTGCTTACGTGAAGCGTTGTGTTCGCGCAGGTTGCGTCTGCGTAATTTTTATTCTGAGCTGCGTTATTTCATCTCGCTTGTCCGCGGTTGCGGTTCCGGCACCGTCAAATTCCAGCGAAATTCATATTCTCAGAGGCGTGGCGATTGCCGTGGATGGTGTGAAGTCTGCCGGCGAATGGGACGACGCGTCTATGACGCAGTTTGCGGTGGCGCCGGGCTGGAACGTGCGGGTTCTTGCGAAGCATGACGCGCAATATATTTATTTTGATTTTGAGGGCGTCACGCATCCGGGCAGCCGATTGTTTCCGGAGATTCTGGTTGATCCACGCAACACGAAATTGGAGGCTTGGCAGAAAGGACAGTGGTGGCTGCACGTTTCGAATAACTTGTGCGAAGGGAACGGCGCGCCGAACGATTACGAAAAGAAAGGCAAGTCCTTGTGCGCGCACCGTAAGCCGGGGTGGGATGGAAATAATCCACCGGACGAACGCACCGAGATTATCGAAGTGAAAATTTCGTTTGCGAAGTTGGGTGTGGTGTATTCACCAGGGATGAAAATCGGGCTAGCGTTCGACGTGACGGACGCGACGGGCAAGGTGGGGCAGAAAACCGATTTCTGGCCTCCGAGCGCAAAAATGGATTCACCGAAAACCTGGGGAGTAGCCGTGCTGGAGTGAAAGCGCGGCTTCAGTGACTAAAGCCCCTCATCTGTGGGGCTCTACGGCGGGGCTGAAGCCCCGCCCTTCCGTTCAACCAATGATTGGGATGGCTCTAGTCGTCTTCGCCGATGAGGATCGCTGCGGCGAGGACTGTGGTCCAGAGGCCGCGCTTATCGCCTACGGCGGATTGGGTGATGTTCATGGTGCGGACGATTTTGTTGGAGATGCGATAGACTTCTTTTTTCTCGTCCCAGGAAAGATCGGGATCGAATTCGACGTTCAGCGTGGTCGCGAGCATTTCCGCGGCTAGTTCCTCGGTGTATTCCCCGGCAATTTCTTCGCTTTCACCGAATGAGTGGTGTTCCGACAAGTAGCCGAACATGGATTTATCGGCAGGGAGCGCGAGTCCGACGCCGGCGGCAATCAGGCGATGCGGTTCGCGAGTCTGATTTTCACTGATTACCGTAAACGCGACCTGGCCGGGCTTGATGTGCTTCAGGCCTTCGCTGCGGGAAATTAATTTGCAGTAGGGCGGGAAAATCGAGGAGACGCGAACGATGTTGCATGCGGCAATTCCTGCGTTGCGCAGCGCCAGCTCAAAGCTGGATAGGCGCTCGCGGTGTTTCCCGACTCCCTTGGTGAGGAAAATTTTCTTCGCGACGAACGCCATGAGTTGTACCGGACTGCGGTGCCTCCACTGAATCGAGTCGAAAAAAAGAGCGCAACGAAAATTAACAAGCACACGTGGGTATGTCAATGGAATTCAGCGGCGCGGCGAAATTCGGATGCCGCATCAGCATCTTCGCGACGCGCCGATTGTTACAGCACGATGAAAATGTTGTCGCGCCGGATCGCAACTCTTACAGGAATCCAGAGGAAAAGCACATTCCTCCGGCATAAACCGCCTGCGGAATGACGACTGGGGCGTTTTTCCGAGAAGTGTTCTGGCCGGAACGATGCAGCGGGCGCGGACGCAGCGAGGAAATAGCGACGCGTGTTTTCAGACGTGCGCATTGTGGCCGAAAATAAAAATGGAGACCCGCAGAGCGAGTCCCCATCGAGGGAAGTACTGAGTGGCGGCAACTGCGACGTCACGGCCTGATTAAACTCTCGCTAGCCCTAGCGGCCGTAGTAGCCGCCGTAATACGCCGGATAAGGATACGGGCCGTAGGGGTACGCATAATATCCGTACGGCGGCGGTGGATATGGACGCACCAGGCGCGGGCGAGGCGCTGGTCTGGGCTGCGCGTAATCTTGCGCGGTCACCTGACGGAACGCGACGTTGCTGCGCACCGTCGAGATCGTCAGCGGATTTTCCAGCCGGAAAGTGAGGACATCTTCCGGAGGGACTATGGTGGGCTTGCTGCGCGTGAACAAAACCCCGAGAACGCCTGCGGTAAAGCCTGCGCCGGCGCCGATTGCCGCGCCCGGACCGCCTCCGAAGCCTGCGCCGATTGCTGCGCCAGTTCCGGTGGTGAGGCCGATGGCTGCGGCGTAGCTGCCGTTGGAACTTCCGGCGGAAGCGTTCAGCAGGGTAGTTTGCACAGGCACGAGCTGGCCATCAACCAGCGTCAGCTGGCTCAAATCGAGTTGCAATTTCGAAACGCCGCCTCCGCGCGGGGCCTTCTTCGCGTCGGTTACGAGGCCGATGATGCTTTGATTGCGGCGCATCACGACCCAGCCGTCCACCACGATGGGCTGGGCGAGCGTGGCAATAAATACGTCACCCGCTTGGCTTTTTTCGCTGGAGAGCCAGTCCGTCGTGCGGACCTTAATCACGGTGCCGGCGGGAATCGTCAAGTTGTTCGGCAAATTCGCAGGCCGCACGCTCGGGTATTGCTGCGGCGCAGGAGCTTGCTGCGGATATTGCGGCGTGGGAGTTGGAGGTAGCGGGCCGGATTGATCGGGCGGCGGTGCTTGCTGGTCTGGTTGCTGGTCTTCTTGCTGGTTTTGGCTTTGCTGATTCTGTTGCTGCTGGTCTTGCTGCTGCGGCATGGCTTGGTCTGGCTGAGATTGCGGCGCGCTTTGCGGTTGGGACGCTGGAGGGTTCTGCTGGTCAGGTGGATTTTGCTGGCCCTGTTGCGCGAGCGCAGGGATGCCGCACAGAAATATGCCTAGAGCGAGGGTGCCGACGGTCCGGCCAGTCCGTTCCTTGCGCGGGTTGCGGTTGGTTGGTTCGACGTTCATCGAATACTCCTGTGTTACGCCTATGGAGATGCGGTAACTCCCAGGGAAGGCATCGAGCGCCGGTAAACTAGCTTGACCGGCGAACTTGCCCACTATACAAGATGGCGGAACGCCCACCCGGAGTTGTCTCCGTATGATGTAACCCTGCGCAGCCGGAAAAGTTTCGGTGCCGGTTCGCGTGAGAGAATTTCCAGCCTGAACGTGTGCTGCGGACTGCCACAGCAGATTATTGCTTGCTGAAGAGTGGGACGCAAGGTGCCAGCGTGTCCGCGACTAACTTCAGTTCGCGCAGCTGGGGATGGGTGAAATCGGGGCCGGCGTCGGCGGCGGTCTTGCCTTTGCGCGAAATCTGAATCACGGCGGCGACTTTGCGCTCCTGCAGGATCGGAGCGCTCATAATTTTCTGGATAGCTTCGCCGCGCTCGTCTTCGGTGATGGGCACAGCTTCAAACACGGATGAGTGCGGGACCACCGCGAAATGATTGATCACTTCAGGGCGCTTTTCGCGCACGGTACGGGCGGCCAGGGAATTGGTGCTGGTGAGCGGAATCTGGCCCACTTGGCGCAGCTTTTCGGGGACGACGAAGCGCAGGAAGCGGTCGTCTTCGGTTATGACCAGGATGGCCACTTCGTGCGGATGCACGGCGAAGTTCTTGCTGACCATGTCCACCACGCGGTTGAGTCCGACGAACTCGCCGTCGGAGCTCTGGCGGATGACTTCGGTAATCCACTTCTTTAGGTCGTTGATGGATTCGTTGGACATGTCGGTGCTGTTTGCTTTCGGTACAGCTTAGCATCGGGCCCGGAGGCCCCTATGACCCAATCGGCAGTCTGTATCCAAAGGATAGCTAGTGACTAGCGCACGGTGATGCCATTGCGCTTTATTGTGAAGGGGGCTGTGCAGCTTTCAGTTTCGTATACACCGAGTCCCAGACAATATTCCACGTCTTCTGGCCATCGCTCGACTGCTCTGCCATCTGCCGGACTTTCCCTGGTTCCAGCGCGTACCAGGTCCATCTAAACACCGGCGTCTGCGTTTCATCAGTCAGCAGCACCATCCTTCCAGCAACCAGATTTCCGGCCATCGCCGGAAACGCTCCCGCATTTCCCGAATTGTCGAGGTAAAGCTGATGCCATTTCTTGTCCCTCACGTCGTAATAGTTGAAGCTCGTTCCGGTTTGTCCCCCGGTCGCAGCGGTCCAGTGTTCTACCAACAGGCATCCGTCCTGCTCCAGCGTGACGAGGTTGTGCCCAACTGACGGGCCATTCGGGGCGCGCACGTCCCAATCGCCGACCCAAAAATCGAATAGGCGGTATTCGGGCGATTGGCACGGCGCCATCTTTTCAAGCAGCTTTTGAAACTCCGCGTCGTCTCTCCATTGCGTAAACTCCGTCGAGGAAAGCACCACCGGCCGCATTCGCCCGCCTCCTCCGGAATCAATTACTTTCTGCAGCTCCCGCATCGCTTTCGCATGATCCTTCTCGTCGCCATACACACGCGCCACGTTGACTTGATTCAGCACCGGTCGGAATCCCGTCGCAATCGCGTGTTCAAACGCCACTGCAGCCGCGGCATGCTCGCGCAGCTGCAGCAAACACTCCCCGAGGTTCTGCCAAGCCGCACCGTTATTCGGCTCCTTCGCCGTGATCGCTGTGTACGCCGCGCTTGCTTCCTTCCACTTTGATTGATTGAACAGCTCCGTCGCACTTGCCATCGTGGGGATCTGCTGCTCGGCTACAACCGTCGCGCTCACGGCCAGGACCATGAGCATCGCAGCAAGACAAATTGGCCATCGCTTCATCGTTTTCATGTCGGTTGCCCGTGAGAGTTCGACCGCGATTTGAATACCGTTACGCTATAGACGCTTTCGGGTGCGCGTTCGTGAGCAGGCGTCATTGTGTTGGTCGAGTCGAAGGGAACCGCGAGGCTTGGGGAGGTCGACGAGGCGCAAAGTGGCGTTCAGTTGTCACTTTCAGCGTCTTGCAAACTTTTGCGGGCGCAACTATACTGAAACTTCTGCACGTTACGCTTTGACGCGCTTGGAGTGTGCATGTCGGTTGCAGCGACTGATTCTAAGACGAGTTATCTCCTCGACAAACTGCAGTCCCTCAGCGGCGTAATACCAATTGGAGCATTCCTGGCGGAACATTTCTGGTCGAACAGCTACGCGCTGGTAAGCGTGGGGAAATACAACGACGTATCGCGCGAGCTGCAGCAGATTCCCTGGCGAATTATTGTCGAAACCTGCGTGCTTTTCATTCCCATACTTTTTCACGGGCTGTACGGTATTTACATTTGGTGGACGGGGAAGTCCAACGCTATCGGGCATCCCTGGATGGCGAACTGGCTGTATGTGCTGCAGCGCTGGACGGGGATTATCGCATTCGTTTTTATTGGCTGGCATTTGTACACTGAACGGTTTATGGGGCATGGCGTCACTTCTTACGCTGATGTGCAGCGCAGCTTGACGAATCCTTGGACCCTCACGTTTTACATCGTCGGAATCACTTGCGCTTCTTTCCATCTGGGTAACGGGCTGTGGAATTTCGCCTGCAAGTGGGGAATTGCGGTGAGCGTTTCGGCGCAGCGTGCGGCGGGATGGTTTGGCGCAGCTGTGGCGGTGGCGTTCACTTTTGTCGGCGTCGCGATTGTGCTTGCGCTGCATTACGGGGCGTTTCCGCTGGGGGGATACGTCCAATGAGGCAGCCGAAAATCATTATTGTAGGCGGCGGGCTGGCCGGATTGATGGCAGCGATCAAAGTGGCTGAAACCGGCGTCCCGGTTGACCTGTTTTCGATCGTGCCGGTGAAGCGCTCGCATTCGGTGTGCGCACAGGGCGGCATCAACGCGGCGAAAAATCTGAAGGGCGAAGGCGATTCCACCTGGAAGCATTTCGACGACACGATTTATGGCGGCGATTTTCTGGCCAATCAGCCGCTGGTGAAGGGCATGTGCGAGGCCGCTCCGGCGATTATTGACCTGCTGGATCGCATGGGCGTGATGTTCAATCGCACGCCGGAGGGATTGCTGGATTTCCGGCGGTTTGGCGGCACTTTGTATCACCGCACGGCTTTTGCCGGCGCGACTACCGGGCAACAATTGTTGTATGCGCTGGATGAGCAGGTCCGCCGCTTCGAATCCGAAAACAAGGTGAAGAAATTCGAAGGCTGGACGTTTCTTTCAGCTGTGCTCGATGATGGCGGCGTGTGCCGCGGCATCTGCGCCATGGATTTAAAGACCATGGAGATCAAGACGTTCGCTTGCGACGCCGCGATTTTCTGCACCGGCGGAATCGGGGCCGTCTTTGGCCGCTCGACGAACTCCGTGGTTTGCACCGGATCGGCGCAATCAGCTTTGTTCCAACAAGGCGCGTACTACGCGAACGGCGAATTCATTCAGGTTCATCCCACTGCAATTCCGGGCGAAGACAAATTGCGTTTGATGAGCGAATCGGCACGCGGCGAAGGCGGACGAGTGTGGGTACCCAAGACCGCGCAGGATCCGCGTCCGGCGAAGCAGATTCCGGAGAGCGAGCGGTTTTATTTTCTTGAGGAGTGGTATCCGAAGTACGGCAACCTGGTGCCGCGCGACGTCGCGACGCGAGCGATTCACAAAGTTGTGTATGAGATGAAGCTGGGCCTTGCGGGCGATCCTGCCGTCTATCTGGATGTGACGCACATTCCGCGCGAGGTGCTGGAACGCAAGCTGGAAGGCATACTGGAAATTTACCAGAAATTCGTGGGCGTGGACCCGCACGTGGAGCCGATGAAAGTCTTTCCGGCGATGCATTACACCATGGGCGGTCTGTGGGTGGACAACGAGAACCAGGCCACCAATATTCCCGGGGTTTACGCGGCGGGCGAGTGCGAATACCAGTATCACGGGGCGAATCGGCTGGGCGCGAACTCGCTCGTTTCGTGCATTTACGGCGGGGGAATTGCGGGGACTGCGGCGGTGCGTTACGCGCGCAGCTTGGAATCCGGGTGCGAAAACACTTCGCCAGCTGTGTATGAGCGCGAACGCGTGCGGCAGCAGGATATTTCAGATGCGCTGCTGAACCAACATACCGGCACGGAAAATCCGCTGACAATTTGGCGCGAGATGGGCGACGCGATGACTGAGAACGTCACGGTGATTCGTTACAACGCGGCGATGCAAAAGACTTTGGTGAAGCTCGACGAGCTGAGCGAGCGTTTCAAGCGCATTAATTTGCAGGACCGCACGCAGTGGTCGAATCAGACGCTGAATTTCGTGCGCGAGTTGGGGAACATGCTGATTCTCGCGAAGGTGATCACGCTGGGCGCGATTGCGCGCAACGAAACGCGCGGCGCGCATTACAAACCGGAGTTCCCGAATCGTGACGACGCCAACTGGCTGAAGACCACCATTGCCAGTTGGGACGCGGGAAAAATCAAGTTGGAATATGAAGCGGTGGATACGTCGTTGCTTCCACTGCGCGAACGGAAATATACCGCGGCGAAGTGACGAACTTGCGGGCGCAGTCGTGTGCGAAGCTGCGAGCGGGGAAAGCGAGGCATCATGGCCGATAAAACTTTCATCGTGAAGATCAAGCGGCAGCAGCGCCCGGATGAAGCCGTGCGCTGGGAAGAATACGAGCTGCGTTACCGGCCGCACATGAATGTGATTATTTGCCTGCGCGACATCGCGGAGCACCCGTTCACGCGCAGCGGCAGCGAATCCACACCGGTGAGCTACGAAGCGAATTGCCTGGAAGAAATTTGCGGGGCCTGCGCGATGCTGGTGAACGGCAAGCCGCGGCAGGCTTGCACGGCGCTGGTGGACGACCTCGAGAAGCCGATTCGGCTGGAGCCGCTGACAAAATTTCCGCTAGTACGCGACCTGCAGGTGGATCGCAGCTCGATGTTTGAAAATTTGAAGCGTACCAAATGCTGGATTCCGATTGATGGCACGTACGATATCGGGCCTGGGCCGCGCATGTCCGAAGAAAAACAGGAAGTGGGTTACGCGCTTTCGCAGTGCATCACTTGCGGCAATTGTCTGGAGATTTGCCCGAAGGTGAATGAACATTCCAATTTTGTGGGCGCGGCGATTGTGAGCCAGGTGCGTCTATTTAATATGCATCCCACGGGTGAAATGCACGCGGGCGGGCGGCTGGACGCACTGATGGGGCCGGGCGGCATCGAGGATTGCGACAACGCGCAGAATTGCGTGAAAGTCTGTCCCAAGGGAATTCCGCTGACCGAATCGCTGGCGGCGGTGAATGGGCAGGTGCTGGTGCACGCCGTGAAGAGTTTCTTCCGGGGTTCGTGAGCTTCGCGTCGCGCGGTCTTTCTGTTTTATCGCCACGAGTTGTAGAATCCCAAAGAATGCGGGTCATGCGTGGGGGATGAATGGGACGTAGTGGTTTGTTCGCGATCAGTTTGGCGTTGGGAGGAGTTCTGTCGCTCGTGGCCGTGAATACCGAATCACAAACGCAAACGACCATTTCGCCGGCGGCGGGCGAATTGCATTCTAAGTCCATTGTGGTGGATACGCACGACGACACCACGCAGCGGCTGCTGGATCCGAAATTCGATTTCGGCGTGCGGCACACGGACGGCAGCGTGGACATCCCGCGCATGCGCGAAGGCGGGCTCAGCGCGATTTTCTTCTCGATATGGATTCCGGGGACGGTCACCGGGCCGACGGCGGTGCAGCGCGCGCTCGATCAGATTGCAGCGGTGCGCGAAACTGTGCTGCGGCACCCGAATGACTTGGTGCTGTGCACCACCGCCGAGGAAATTCGCCGCGCGAAGGCCGCTGGTAAAATCGCCGTGTTGATGGGCGTCGAGGGCGGGCACATGATCAACAACTCGCTCGCGAACCTGGACAAGTTCTTCGCGCTGGGCGTGCGTTACATGACGCTGACTCATACGGTGAACACGGATTGGGCGGATGCTTCCACGGACAAGGCCACGCACAACGGGCTGACCGACTTCGGCAAGCAAGTGGTGCGAGAGATGAATCGCCTGGGGATGATGGTGGACATCTCGCACGTGGCGGACAAGACTTTTTACGACGTGCTAGCCATCAGCAAGGCGCCGGTGATCGCTTCGCATTCTTCCTGCCGGGCGTTGTGCAACGCGCCGCGCAATATGACGGACGAGATGATCAAGGCTCTCGCTGCGAAGGGCGGCGTGATTCAGATTAATTATCACATCGGATTCCTGAGCCAGCAGTTCCAGTATGCGTCGAAGGCGCATCCCGAGCTGGGCAAGGAAATCGAAGCGGAATCGAAGAAGCGCTGCGGCGATAACGAGGCGTGCCAGCTGATCGAAGCTGACAAAATCACGCGCGACATGGTTGCGCAGGGAAAACTGCCGCGCGTGGATTGGACCGAGATCATTAATCATATTGACCACGCCGTGAAACTGGTGGGCGCGGAGCATGTGGGGCTGGGTTCTGATTTTGACGGCGCGGATATGCCGTATGGAATGGAAGATGTTTCGAATATTCCGCGCATCACCGATGCGCTGCTGGCGAAGGGTTATTCTCCCGCCGATGTGCGAAAAATTCTGGGTGGCAATACGCTGCGTTTGATGCAGGATGTGGAAGCTGCAGCCCAAAAATAACGGCCGTAATCTTCAGGAGGAAAATCGTGAGACGATTTGTACCGTGGTTCTTGTTCGTGTTGCTGTTCTGTGTGGTTCCGGCTGCGACGCCGGCTCAAGCTCCATCTCAGTCCACCGCGCCCGCTGCCAAGCCGGCGACCCCGGCTCGTCCGCATTCGACGGCGCCTCACACGGATCCGGCCTTGTTGCATCCCGCGACGCTCACCGCTAAGGCTCCTGAAGTGTACGAAGTGACGTTCAAGACCACGGCGGGCGATTTTGTCGTGACCGTCACGCGCGCGTGGGCTCCGATTGGGGCGGATCGTTTTTATAATCTGGTGAAGCACGGATTTTTCACGGATGCGGCGTTCTTCCGGGTGGTGCCGGGGTTCATCGTGCAATTTGGATTGAGCGCGAATCCAGCGGTGAATAAAGTCTGGGACAAGGCATCGATCAAGGATGATCCCGTCACGCAGAGCAACCATGCCGGCTATTTGACGTTCGCGACAGCCGGGCCGAATACCCGCACCACGCAATTGTTTATTAATTTCGGCGAAAACGCGGCGCTGGATGGCCAGGGGTTCGCGGCGTTTGGAAGAGTGACCACCGGGATGGACGTGGTACAGAAAATTTACAGCGGCTACGGAGAATCCCCCGATCAAGCGATGATCACGGATCAAGGGAAGGCTTATCTCGACAAGAGCTTCCCAAAACTCGACCACATTATTTCCGCGACAGTGACTTCGCCTCTGCCGCCAGTGCACACGACTCCGGCACACAAGGCCGCACCGGCGGCCGCTGCGAAGCCCGCGCCCTCGCAACCTTAGTTTGTTGTGGTGACTCAGCAGTTGTAGCGGCGCACTGCAGTGCGCCATCGGTGGTACGCCGCGGATCAATGGCGGTCTGAAGACCGCCGCTACGAAGGCCTCATTTTATTCTTGCTGGAGAAATGCACGAACCGTGCAGGCACGGTTCCCTGGGAGAATCGCTGATGACTGCCAAGCCGTCTTTGTTGGATGCTGCCAATCTGAAAGACACCGCGCCGGAAAAGTTTGATGTGACCTTCAAAACCACGGCTGGAGATTTCGTGGTGCAGGTGACGCGCGCGTGGGCGCCACTGGGCGCGGACCGATTCTACAATCTGGTGAATCACGGTTTCTACGATGACGCTGCATTTTTCCGGGTGATCCCGGGATTCGTGGTGCAGTTCGGATTGAGCGCCGACCCGGCCGTCAATAATGTGTGGCGCAAATCGAATTTCAAGGACGACGCGGTGACGCAAAGCAACAAGCCGGGCTTCATTACCTTTGCCACGGCCGGAAAAGATACGCGCACCACGCAGCTTTTCATCAATACCGGGAACAACGCGCAGCTCGATAAGATGGGGTTCGCGCCGTTTGGCCAGGTGATTTCCGGCATGGACGTCGTGAAGAAAATTCACAGTGGATACGGCGAGGCGCCGGACCAGGGCTCGATTACCGCGCTGGGCAAGCCCTATCTCGACAAAAACTTTCCCAAGCTTGATCGCATCCATTCCGCGACAATCGCTTAGGATGGCGGCGGGTACTCAGCGAAATAGCGGCGCGCGCGCTGTTCGTCTCCGCACCTGATAATGGACACGCTGTCAGCTGCGTCAATTCCTCGCGATTACCCGCTCCGCCGTGACGTGGAGCTGCGCTCTCGTGTGATGCTGTTCGCGCTGGCCTGCGGCAAACTGCTCATCCAGCTTGCAGGCATCAATCATTACGGATTTTTCCGCGACGAGCTTTACTACATAGCCTGCGGGCAGCATCGCGCGTGGGGCTACGTGGACCAGCCGCCTTTGGTCGCCTTCGTCGCGTGGTTAGCGCGGCACGCACTGGGGACTTCGCTATTTGCTACGCGTCTGCTGCCAGTTTTGGCCGGTGCTGTGGTGGTGTATGCCACGGGACGGGTCGCTGCGGAACTCGGCGGCGGTCTCTTCGCGCAATTTCTTGCTGCTATCGCGATTTTGCTGGCACCCGCTTACCTGGCGTTTGACACGTTCCTTTCGATGAACGCGTTCGAGCCGCTCTTCTGGCTTTTGTGCGCGTGGATTGCCATCCGCATCATCAAGGGGGCGTCGCCGCGATTGTGGCTGCTGTTCGGCGCTGCGGCCGGGCTAGGGCTGGAAAATAAACACAGCATGCTGGTGTTTGGATTTGCGCTGGTGGCGGGACTGGTGCTTTCGGGACAGGCGCGGTTATTTCGTTCGCGATGGATTTGGTTTGGCGCAGTGCTGGCGCTGGCGATTTTTCTGCCGAATCTGTTGTGGGAATCGCGCCACGGCTGGCCGCAAGTCGAGGTGGTCCGCAACGCGCAGCGGTTCAAGAACGAAGCGATCAGTCCTGTGCAATTTTTGTTCGAGCAGGTTTTGTTTCTGCAGCCGCTGGCGCTGCCGGTGTGGCTCGCTGGGCTGTGGTGGTATTTTCGGGCGGCGGAAGGGAAGCGCTTCCGCTTTTTGGGCTGGGCGTACGTGTTTGTGCTCGCAATTTTCATTGTGCTGGGCGGCAAATCGTATTACGCGCTGCCGGTTTATCCGGTGCTGATGGCTGCTGGCGGCGTCGCGCTGGAAGGATTCTTTACCGTGCCGGCGCGTCGCTGGGCGGCCGTGGCGTATTCGGCGCTGCTGATCGTCGCTGGCCTGGTTACGCTGCCGTTCGGCGTGCCGATACTGCCGGTGGACACTTTTCTACGCTATACGAAGCTGCTGCCTTACGCGAATTCTGTGAAGACGGAGCGCGACTCGACGACCGAGCTGCCGCAACTCTACGCGGATATGTTCGGCTGGGAAAATATGGCTACGCAGATCGCGAGCGTCTATCACGAGCTGCCGCAATCGGAACAGGCTGGCTGCGCGATTCTGGCGGGAAATTACGGCGAGGCTGGCGCGATTGATCATTACGGGCCGGCGCTGGGTTTGCCCGCGGCGATTAGCGGGCATAACAGCTATTATTTTTGGGGACCGCGTGCCTACACCGGCGCGTGCGTAATTCTGTTCGGCGAACGCGCGGATGAGTTGAAGGATTTATTTTCGGATGCGCAATTCGTAGGAACGATTACCGATCCCCATGCAGCGGTGGCGGAAAGAAACGTGCATGTGTACGTCTGCCGCAAACCGCGCGCGCCGCTTGCGGAGTTGTGGCCGCATTTCAAATTGATAATCTGAGTGGAACGATTGTTCGTGACAGTAGATCTTGTCGCGGCGGTCTTCAGACCGCCATCGTTCTGCTCCGTGGCACCGGTGGCGCACTGGAGTGCGCCGCGACGAGCGCACAACCAACTGCAATACAGCGTCGCACGGCGATTAATGCGCCGATTAATGCAATGGGGCGTGTCGCGGATTCCTGGCCGCTTGTTCCAATTCTCCGATGTTCAATCCTGACGCCACCAGGCGATGTCCAATTTCCGATTCGGTGCGCTTGGTAATTGCCAGCAGCACGCACTCGCAGGTGAGGATCGGAATGTTGCGGCCCTCTACCACGTCATGCGCGGGAGCGATTTCTTCGGCGACCTTCAGTAGCGCCGTCAGTTCGCCGGAACGTGCGAGCGGTTTGCCTTCTGTTTCGGGAGTTTTTGCCGGTCGCGGCCACTGCCACTTCGGTGGCTTTTCTTCGCCGCGACGCTGCTGGTCGTAGAACTCAATCCAGTAGTGCCAGCGCTGGGGGCTGATGCGGCAGATTTGCTGCAAATATTCCTCGATGCCATCCTGTTCCGGCCAATATTTCGAAAGGCGCTCCCAATCGTAGATGTACATTCCGGCGAGCAAGTCGGCGACTTCGACGGCGCTGGCCGCGCGACTGTGCGCGAGCATTTCCGCCAGGCTTTCCGCGCGCGCGAGTTCCTTTGTGAGCCGGTGCGACGCTTCCACAGGCAGAGACTCAGCGCGCGACCGCGGCGCGCCAGCCGCCGCCGCGGGCTTGTCGCCTTTGCGCCTGCCCCCGGAACCAGGGCCTGCGGGCGCACCTTTGCCGTTCTTTCGCCCGAAAAATTTCATTTTGGATTGACGACTCCCGTAATAATCTTAGCAGACACCCGGTTTTCTCCACTGGAAACCGCAGGCGGCTTTCTCCGATTGGTCACTTGCTCTGGCGGGAACCCGGATATATATTTGCTTTTAATTTCCTGGGAATATTCCGGCGGGCGGCTAAAACGCGGTTAGAATGCACGATCAGAAAGCGGCAGAAATTTCGCGTGCGGTTCCGGAGAAAGGTCCCGATCGATGACGCAAACGCAAAGCATGACGATGCGCCAGACCTCGCACGCCACGTCGAATCCATTCGTGGGAACCTGGAAGCTGGTTTCCATTTCCTCGTCGGAATCGCGGCTGTTTGGCGAGCGGCCCATCGGAATTTTGATTTATGACGCTGACGGGCATGTCGCGGTGCAGATCATGCGCAATCCGCGGCCGGATATTTCTTCAGGCCCGGGCTTTCCCACCGCCAAGGAAGTGCAAATCGCTTACAAGGGTTACTACGCTTACTACGGCACCTACGAAGTGAACCGCGACAAGAAGACCATTACGCATCATCTGGAAGGAAGCTTGCGGCCCGGGGACGTGGGCAAGGATTTCACGCGTGCCTACGAAATTTCCGGCAACCGTTTGGCGTTGACGCCTGTGGACGACTCGCAGGCGCGCGACGCTTGCTTAACCTGGGAACGCGCGAAGTAAGATCGCAGCCGCCGGACTCAGATCCCCAGCACAGTCACCAGTTCTCGCACCGAGGCCGCCGATTTATCCAGCGCCGCCTTTTCATCCGGCAGCAATTTAATTTCTACAATCTGCTCGATGCCGCCCGCGCCTAATTTAGCCGGGACGCCGACAAAAAGTCCGTTGACGCCGTATTCACCCTCGAGATACGCGGCGCATGGCAAGATTTTCTTCTTGTCCTTCAGGATCGCTTCAGCCATTTCGAACACCGCGGCGGACGGCGCATAATAGGCCGAGCCAGTCTTCAGCAAATTTACGATCTCCGCGCCGCCTTTGCGCGTGCGCGTAACGATAGCGTCGAGTTTATCTTTCGCGATCAATTCGGGGAGGGGAATTCCGGCGACGGTTGAGTAGCGCGTCAGCGGGACCATGTCGTCGCCGTGGCCGCCGAGCACGAATGAGTGCACGTTTTCGACCGAGACCTTCAGTTCTTCCGCGACGAACGTGCTCATGCGCGCCGAATCAAGGACGCCGGCCATGCCGATCACCCGCGCTTTCGGGAATTTGCTGATCTTAAATGCGGCTTGCGCCATCGCGTCCAGCGGATTGGTGACGACGATGAGGATTGCCTTCGGCGAAAGCTTTACTACCGCTTCGACTACGCCCTTGATTACGTCGTAATTCGCTTTCAGCAAGTCGTCGCGGCTCATTCCCGGCTTGCGCGGGAAGCCGGCGGTGATCACGATGATGTCGCTATTTTCGGTGCCGCGGTAATCGCCGCTGGCCGTGGAGATTCCGGCTGCGCGCGCGTCTGAGCCCATGATTGGTCCGGATTCGGCCATGTCCAGCGCCTTTCCCGCCGGGACGCCGTCCAGAATATCCGTTAACACCACGTCCGCCAGACCCGCATCGTGAATTCGTTGCGCCGTCGTTGAACCGACGAAGCCGCCGCCCACTACCGTCACCTTCTTGCGCATGCCACTCTCCCGATTGGATTGAATTTCGTCTCGCTGTTTGCAGCGGATCTCGCTGTTAATCGCTTGCGCCCGCCGCGGCTTGCATATTTTCGATGATGGCCGAAGCGTACTCGGACGTTTTGAGTTTTTTCGCGCCGGGCATCAGGCGTTCCAGATCATACGTAACCTTCTTCTGCTGAATGGTGCGAGCGATGCCGTCTTCGATCAGGCGCGCTACCGGCTTCCAATCCATGAAGTCGAACATCATGGCGCCAGAGAGCATCACTGAACTGGGGTTAATCACATCCTTATCTGCATATTTGGGCGCGGTTCCGTGGGTGGCTTCGAATACGCCGAAGCCGTCGCCGATATTAGCGCCGGGAGCCATGCCCAGGCCGCCGACCTGCGCGGCGCATGCGTCGGAAAGATAATCGCCGTTAAGGTTCGGCGTCGCGAAGACCTGATATTCATCAGCGCGCGTCAGCACCTGCTGGAAAACGGAATCGGCGATGCGATCATTGATCAGGATTTTCTTCTTCCACTGGCCGTTCCCGTGCGAGGCGTGCAGAGTCTCCAGAGTGTGCTTCACTTCCTCATATAGCTGCTTCTTGAATTCACTAGTGGCTTGATCAATGCCCGGCTCGATGGATGCGGCATTTTCCTCGACCGTCATGTTGGGATTTTTGTCTTTGTTGTCCAGAATCCAGCTCTCGCGTTCGGTCACCACCTGCGCGCGAAATTCCTGCGTGGCCAGCTCGTAGCCCCAATCGCGGAAGGCGCCCTCGGTGAACTTCTGGATGTTGCCTTTGTGCACCAGGGTCACCGTGTTTCGTTTATGTTCCAGCGCGTGCACGATAGCGCGGCGCACCAGGCGCTTCGTGCCTGTCGGAGACATGGGCTTGATGCCGACGCCGGAATCTTCGCGGATTTTTTTCGCGCCGCCCTTGAGCATTTCGTTGTTCAGGAAGTCGATGAGCTTTTTTACTTCCTGGGTGCCGGCGCGCCATTCGATCCCGGCGTACACGTCTTCGGTGTTCTCGCGGAAGATCACGACGTTCATGCGTTCCGGCTCGCGCACGGGCGAGGGCACGCCCGTAAAATAGCGCACCGGCCGCACGCAGGCATAGAGTTCCAGCACCTGGCGCAGGGTGACGTTTAACGAGCGTATGCCGCCGCCCACCGGTGTGGTGAGCGGGCCTTTAATCGCCACGCGGAAATCGCGGATTGCGTCCACGGTGTCTTGCGGCAGCCATTCCTGAAATTGGCGGTAGGCCTTTTCACCTGCGAAAACTTCCAGCCATTCGATTTTGCGTTTGCCGCCGAAGGCTTTTTCCACGGCGGCATCGAACACGCGTCGCGATGCTTTCCAGATGTCGCGGCCGGTGCCGTCGCCTTCGATGAACGGAATCACCGGGTGATCGGGCACGCGGAATACGCCGTCGCTGAACTCGATTGGCTTGCCGTTCGCCGGTACCGCCACGCCGTTATAAGTCGTCTTCATGGTTTGCTGATTCCCCCTGGCATGCAACGGGCGCTGAAACGCGCGGTTCCAGCGTCAATTCCGAACCGACAACCTTAGCATAAAGTTTGGCGGGCGGGCAGTAGCGTTCAGGGAAGCGCGGGTGCTTTATCGGGGAGCAAAAAGATTTTACGAGCCAGATCGGACGACAGAGTTTCGTCCCGGTAGTAGTCGTTCAGTATGGAGGGCTTCCAGGTGAGCAAGTCAGGATTCGCGGACGCGAATTCGGCCCAGCCTTGCACGTGGCCCGCACGCTGCATTCGCTCGTGAATCAGCAGAATGTACGCCCAGGAAATCGTCTCGTGATACAGGCCTTCTTGGCCATGCGTCGCGGCGTAGCGCTTCAGGGCCTGGGGAAAACGGGTGAGAACGTCCAGCACCGGGTATCTGCACAAATACAGAAAAGCGATCTGGATGTGCGCACGATGACGGAGACGATCGAGGGGCAGGGAACAGTCTTCAAACTGGCGCAGCAGTTCGTCGCCGTGGTTATCGCCCATTGCTCGCTTCCGACTGTGTTTCTCTGCGATGCGCTATCCAAACCAGCACCGCCATCGCGTAAACCGGCAGCGGGCCGACATCGAACTGGCCCTGCAGCGCGTGAAACAGCATGGCGAACGCTATTACGATGAGCAGTAGATAGCTTCCGGCAAGGTTTACCACCGGCGCCAAAAACATCACGGCCGCGACGATTTCGACGGTGGCCAGTACGAGGCGCACCCAAGTATGCGGGCCGATGTGGCCTGAACCCGCCGCCTGCACGTCGGCTATCGTGGCGCGCAGAAGTAGGCACGATTGCCATAGCACCACAAGGCCGACGACCCAGCGCAGCCCTTGTACCGCGAGTCGGCTGTTCCGTGAAGTCACTTGGCACCTCTGGTTCTTTGGGCCGGGCGCGAGGGATTCGTGCGTCGAATGTTGCGTGCTGGCTTCGTTTTCGGTTTCGGCCGGACCGCGCGGGCTTCAATCAGGCGATGGCTGGCGCGATAGTCGAGATTGAGACCGTAGAACTTCTTTAATTCCTTGATGCGGCGGCGCGAAGGCTTCTGGAATGCCGCCTTGCCATCGAAGGCGTGCAGCACGATGCCTTCGAGAAGGTCGCCGAGGGTCAAATCGTGGTACTCGGCCAGGGCTTTGAGTACTTTCAGCAGACGCTTTTCGATGCGCACTCCGGTCTGCACTCGCTCCACGATAAATTGCCGTTTGTATCGCGTCGGTTTCATTGTGGTACCAATGTACCGCGGTACGCAGACAAAAGACAGGTCAATAATCACACACTTTGTGGTTCGCACAGGCACAATAATTTCCGGCGAAGGTGTGCGAAAAAAACGGGAACGTGAAGCGGCAAACACGCACACCATAGTTTCAGCAGTTCTTGACCTGTTCGGCCGCTGCCCGTAGCATCGTTGGACACCAGCCGTGGAGGGCACCATTCGAAATCACCGAGCATTGATATTGTGCAGTGCACTCCTGCTGGCCGGATTAGTCGCCAGGCCAAGGCTCGACGCTCGCGCTACCGCCGCGCAAGCCGGCGCGCAGAAATCCGCGGAAACGAAATTGCAACTGACCAGCTCATCATTCGAACCGGATAGCGCACTGCCGGCGAAATATACCTGCGACGGCGCGGATGTTTCACCGGCGCTCGCGTGGAACGAGCCGCCGGCCGGCACGCAAAGCTTTGGGTTGGTGGTGGACGATCCCGACGTGCCGACAAAAACCGTGATCCACTGGCTGATCTATGACTTGCCCGCAGCGACGCGCGCGCTGCCCGAGGGCGTCCCGACGAAAGCAAAACTTCCCGACGGCTCGCGCCAAGGCAAGAATGACCATGGCAAGATCGGCTATAGCGGTCCGTGTCCTCCATCCGGCGCAGCGCACCACTATTTTTTCAAGCTGTACGCGCTCGACTACCAGACCGGCCTAAAACCGAAAGCTACGGACGCCTACGTGGAAAAAGCTATCAAAGGCCATATTCTCGCGCAGGCGGAACTGATTGCGCGATTTCAGCATTAGATTTTTCCCGCGCCTCGCCAGCCTGGATGACAAAGTTTTATTTATAGGTTCGATTTGAATTTCTTTGCCGTGTCCGGACATTTTGGGATTTGACGCTCAACAGCCTGCGCGGTACCCTACGCTGTTCAAAAAATGCCTCTGAACCCGCAATTCATTCGCTGTCAACCCCACCGCAAGGAGAATCATGACAACCGATCTGCGTAATTTTCTGGCAATTCCGTACGAGGAGCTCGAAGAACTGAATCTGAAGGCCAAAGCGCAGCGCTTGAATCGCGTGGCGGCGCACAAGATTCAGGAAGAGCGCATCAAGTACCTCACCGATGAAAAGCGCATCAAGGCCGTCACCGTGCTGTTCAGCGACCTGGAAGGTCGCCTGCACATGCTGGATTACGACAAGAAATTCTTGGTGAAGAGCTGGGACAACCTGACATTCGACGGCTCGTCCATTCGCGGATTTACCGCGCAGCGCGAAAGCGATTTGCGCCTGGGGATGGATTGGAGCGCGTTTTACTGGGGCCCTGCGGATGTTTTCGGCTCGGGCAAAGTGCTGGTGTTCGGCGAAGTGATTGATAAGGACGGCTCGCCCTACAGCGCGGACATTCGCGGCGTGTTGAAAACTTTCGCCGCCGAGAAATTCAAGAAGGACGGGTTCACGCTCAACGCGGCTAACGAAATCGAAGGATTCCTCTTCAATGGCGCGGACGCCGAAGCGCGTTACAACGAAACCGGGAAATTCGATTACGTCAATACAGGTGGTTACTACCATTCGCTCCCTGGGGATCCACTGCGCACGTTTATTGACACCTGCGCGGAAGTGCAGCGTTCCATGGGCTTTCAGAACGAAAAAGATCATCCGGAAGTTGCGCCTTCGCAGTTCGAAATCAACTACGGGTACGGCGAAGTGGTGGCGGCGGCCGACCAGATTCAACTCTATAAATTGATTTGTCGTCAGGTGGCTACGCGCATGGGGCTCACCGCGAGCTTTTTGCCGAAGCCCGTGGTCGGCGTGAACGGCAACGGGATGCACACCAACGTTTCCGTCAGCAAAGGCGGCAAGAATTTGTTCTGGGATCCCAAGGGCGATGAAAAGCTCAGCAAGATTGGGTGGTCTTTCGTGGATCGCATTCTCACGCACGCGAATGATGTCTGCCTGATGCTCAATTCCAGCGTCAACGCGTATCGCCGGCTCGATCCGCATTTCGAAGCGCCGAATCAGATCAAGGCTTCGCCTGTGGACCGCGGCTCCATGATTCGCATCCCCATCGGCAATGAAAAGAGCATGCGCGTGGAAGTTCGCTCGGTGGCGCCGGACGCGAGCCCGTACATGGTGATGTACTCGATCTTCAAGTCGGGGCTCGATGGCGAGACTTCCAAGATCAAGAATCTTCGCCAAGCCGAGCGCTATTTGCCGGACAACATTTACACCGCGATTGACCATTTCCGCAAATCGCAGTGGACGTCGAAAATTCTCGGTGAAAACGTCAAGGCGCGCTACGCGGATTTGAAGCAAGCTTCCGCGGACCGCTGCTCGCGTTTGCTGGGGACGTTCGTGAAGGCTCCGGAAGTGCAGTACCACCACGAAGTTTATAACCAATATTTATGGAACCAGTTTTAGGTTTCGGAAGTACTCGACAGATTCAGTGAGATGCAAAACGCCCTAGCCACGAAGCCAGGGCGTTTTGCGTTTGTGCGCTTGCGTCTTGTTGCGTTCCAGTTAGAACTTGTGACAATGCACCGGCGCTAGAGTATGACCGACAGCTCAAGCTGCACGCCGGGATGCGCCACGTCCACTAGGTAATAGACGCCGTTCACATCAATGACGTACACGTCGTCGTCATATCCCCAGCCCGTGGGCCAAGGCTGCGCGATGATGAAGGAGTAGCCGCCGTAGCTGAAGCGCGGCCGGCCTTCGACGATCACCGGGTGGCCGACGTGGAAGGTGTGTTCGCGGCCGAAGTGCGCCCTGTATTTGTCATCAGGAATGCGACCGTTGCCTGCGTGCTGGTTGTTGCGCTGAACATCTTCCGGACGCTGCGGCGCTGGCTTGGCTTCGTTTGGTTTCGGAGGCTTCGCGGCATTCTCCGGTCGCGGCTTATCTTCTGGGGTCTTCGGCTGCTCCGCTTGCGGCCGGTCGGTGGGCTTGCCTTCGGGCGGTTTCGCAGGCTGCTCTTGCGGATCGTGCTGCTCTTGCGCGAAGGCCGGGGCGGAAATTCCGAAAAGCAACCACAGGGCCCCGGTTCCGATCAACATGGCGTTCTTCATGAATGTTTCCTCCCGTTCGTATGAACGTATTCACGGTTCTGGTTGCTCCGACGCCTGAGATAGCGCGCGTTCAGAATGTAGCTGCGGAGGCGGCGAACGCGAATACGGTTGGGACTGTATATAGGCGGGGAAAACGCGTTATAGGGGTCTGCTCCGCACGCTGCTTTGCGGCGATTTTTTAGATCCCGCATTGAGGCAGTCGTGCAGCGCTTCGCTTGGCGCTGGACTAGAGAGTGCGAGTTAAGTCAATATCGAGCCGGGAAGAGAATTCACAAGAGGTTCGCTATGGACCCATCGCGCGATCTGGATCGCATTGTAAGTGAGCTGAACGCACGGCCGGAGACCGATGGCGATGAAGCGTCGGACACGGCTCGTCTGGATCGGTGGCTCGGTGCGCTGCTGGCGAAGGGCGGCAGCGATCTGTTGCTCGTGCCCGAAGCGCCAGTGTGCATTCTGCACGAAGGCGGAGTGCGGAATATCGAAGCGGAGCCGCTGAGCGGTTCGGAAATTGAAGCGATCGTGCTGCCGGCGCTGACGCCGCATGCACTGCAACAATATCGCGCCGGGCAAATCGCGGATTCCTCGTATCGCATCGCGGGCTTGGGCCGTTTTCGGATCAACCTGCACCGCGAACGCGGGCAAGCGGCCGCGGCGATCCGCGCCCTGCCTGCGAAAGTTCCGCAGCTAAGCGAGTTGCGGCTTCCGGCGGGCGTCGAGGCGCTGTCGCACCTGCAGCGCGGGCTGGTGCTGATCGGCGGACCTGCGGGCTCGGGAAAATCCACGACGCTGGCGGCGCTGATTCACGAGATCAATCGTCGCGACGCGCGGCACATCGTCACGATCGAAGATCCCATCGAGTACGAGCATACACACGTGCGCAGCGTGATCGAGCAAGTGGAAATCGGCACAGACGCTCCCGATTTTCCCACCGCGCTGCGCGCCGCGTTGCGACAGGCGCCGGACATCATCGTGGTGGGCGAAATGCGCGATGTCGAAACGATGCAAATCGCCGTGGCTGCCGCCGAAACCGGCCACCTGGTACTCTCTACGATTCACACCACCGACGTGGCTACGACGGTGTCGCGCATCTCCGATTCGTTTCCGGTGGAGCGGCAGAACACCATTCGGCAGGAATTGGCCATGGCGCTGACCGCGGTGCTGACGCAAATTCTTCTGCCGTGCAAAGCGGGCGGACGCATGCCCGTCGCAGAAATGTTGATGATTAGTTATGGCGGCCGGCAGCACATCCGCCACAATGCGCTGCAGCATTTGCATCAGGAAATCACGCTGACCAAGAAGAAGGGATCATTCTCGCTCGAGGAATCGCTGGTTAAGCTGGTCAGCCAGGGATTTATTGATCGTGAAGATGCGCTGCTGTGTGCGATTCATCCCGACGATCTGGAGATCATGCTGAAGGCCGAATCGCAAACCCGCGCCGCGCGTTCGTAAGGCAGCGCAAAAGAAAACGGCGAGGCTTGCGCCCCGCCGTGGTCGTTCTCTGCTGCTAATTCCGCTGCTTAGTCGTAATACTCAGAACCCAGGTGCGTGATCAGGTCTTCGCCCATCATCCAGCGCAGCGTGTTCTTCAACTTCATAAGCTGAATGAACAGATCGTGCTCGGGATAAAGCTCCTTCGCACACATCGGCGATTTGAAATAGAAGCTGAGCCATTCCTGAATGCCGCGCATGCCGGCTCGTTGCGCCAGGTCGAAGAACAGCGCCAGGTCCAGTACAATCGGCGCCGCGAGAATCGAATCGCGACACAGGAAGTCCACCTTGATCTGCATCGGATAGCCCAGCCAGCCGAAGATATCAATGTTGTCCCAGCCCTCTTTGTTATCGCCACGCGGAGGATAGTAGTTGATGCGCACCTTGTGGTGAATTTTGCCGTACAGGTCGGGATAGAGTGACGGCTGCAAAATATATTCCAGCGCGCCGAGCTTCGATTCTTCTTTGGTCTTGAACGAGCCGGGATCATCGAGCACTTCGCCATCGCGATTGCCCAGAATGTTGGTGGAAAACCAGCCATTCAGGCCGAGCATGCGGGCTTTGAACGCTGGCGCGAGTACGGTTTTCAGCAGCGTCTGGCCCGTCTTGAAATCCTTGCCCCCGATTGCGACATTCTTGGCCTTGGCGTATTCCTCAAGCGCCGGAATATCCACGGTCAGGTTCGGCGCGCCGTTGGCAAACGGCACTCCTTCACTGATGGCTGCGTAGGCGTAAATCATCGAAGGCGCAATCGCCGGATGATTCGCCTTCATGCCTTTTTCAAACGACGCCAGGCTCTTGTGCACGTCTTCGGCTTTCAAAAATACTTCGGTCGAGCCGCACCAGACCATCACCAGGCGATCCAGCTTGTTCTTTTTCTTGAATGAGCGGATGTCTTCGCGGAGTTGTTGGGCCAGGTCGAATTTCGTCTTGCCTGTTTTTACGTGCGTGCCGTGCAGATTCTTCACGTAATTCTGATCGAACACGGCTTTCATGGGTTTGATGCCCTTCAGAAATTTTTCGGCCTTGGCAAGATCCTTGGCTTCCAGCACGCCGGCCTTCGTCGCGGCCTGGTATGCGTTGTCGCTGAATACGTCCCAGCCGCCGAACACGATATCGTCCAGTTTAGCCAGCTGCACAAAATCTTTGATTTGCGGCGTTCGCCCGTCGGTGCGCTTACCCAGTCGGATCGTTCCCAATTGCGTGAGCGAGCCTACCGGCACCGCGTGCCCTCGCCGCACCAATTCCACCCCCGCCATGAAAGTCGTGCTGACCGCGCCCATTCCGGGCGTCAGCACTCCCAGCTTTCCTTTTGGCGGAGCCACACTCACAGGCCTGCGCATTCGATTCCCCCCAGTTCGATTCGAAATTATTGATGAAGATGAAGATTTTGAGAGCCGCGAAAAACTTCGCGTCATCTGCGGCCGCATGCGCGCCGTCGCTGCACTTTGCTCGCGACGCGTCCAGGAAACTGCGTTTTCGTTCTTGCGCGACAGATGAGTTGTTCCGCTGCCTCTCTCGCGCCTAGACGGAAGAAACGCTCAGAACAAACAATTTATGATGCGGCAACGCGCGGACTTTTGCAAATTGATTTGCCTGCGCGCGAAGGCGACTTCGGCAGCGGGATCGTGATTGCCCGGTAATGCGATGCAGCACAAAACGTGAAAAAATGCGGGAAGGGAAGAACGGCGAAGGCGTGTTCGCGCGTGCGCGCGGAAATTATTTGCGGCGGAAAAGCTCGGAAATTTCGCCCGAAACCGAGAGAAATACTAGTACCGCCAATACCCCCATCATGCAGAAAGCAATCATCATCTTCTCCGGTCGCGTCTGGCTTCGAGATTAGATAGGCAAGCGGCGTGCCAGTCCTGGCGTGGGGTATCTCTAGCATTTGCAATACGCGAGCTGGTAGCAGCCGGAACGGCGCGCAGATTTATAGCCAAAAATGTGAGCTGAGGGTGACACTGCGTCAGGATTTCCAGACAGCGGCGATCGCGGAATGCGAAAACCTGTGTGCGGCGAAGGCGAAAGCGCGCGGCTACAGTTTTTCGATGTGGATGGATCCGTCGCCGGAGCTGATGGCGAGTGTGGGGCCGCCGGCGTTCAATTTTCCGCGCACGGAGGAATGGCTCAGCGAGCCGGAAACTTGAATCGGGACATCCAGGGTGATGCTGCCGTCGCCAGTGTGCGCGTCGAGCATCGCGTTCAGGTCGCTCGGAACGCGCAACGTAATATGGCCGTCCCCTGAATGGAGGTTCCAGCTGTTCGCGAGCTTTGAGCCGCTGCCGACCTGCGCTTCGATGCTGCCGTCGCCGGTCTTCAGCGCGAGCGTGTCGAAGCGGCCGTCAATGCGCAGATTACCATCGCCGGTGTCGGCATCGAGCGAGCCGTCGAAGTTGTGGCCTTCGATGTGTCCGTCGCCGGTGTGAATTCGGATGTCGCCCTTGATGTTGCTGGCGGTCACGTTTCCATCGCCAGTATCGAATTGAATTTTGCCGGAGACGCCCATCGCGGTCACATTGCCGTCGCTGGTGCGCACGTTCAAATCGAGATCGCGCGGCACGCCGACTTCCACGCGCAACGATTTGTGGTTTCCGCCGAACATCGAAAAACCCCAGTGCGGTACTTTCACTTCGATCGAAACGCTGTTGCCGGATTGGCTCTCGATAATTTGCACGTCGTTCGGGCCGAGCTTCCAGCCGTTGGTGGTTATGCGGGCGTCAATCTGGTGCTGGTCCGAGCCGGTGATAGTGACGTCGCCGTCGCCGGTCGTCACACGCAGGTCCGCATGGCCGTTCACCTGGTAGGTCTTTGACCATTGGTCGGCGCGCGCTGGCGCAGCCGTCGCGGCCATCGCGATTCCCGCCATCAGCGCAGCCGCTGCAAAAAAAGTCATCCGGTTCATGAGTTGCTCCGTGGCATAGCCACTCCTGGCTGTGCTCTGTGCGCTTCAGCGCTGACGCTGCAAAATCTGTCTGCCCGAGGCGGCCGTCCGGCGCTCTTGCCTTCACTAGCAGATACGAGGCCCCGAAGAAAAATGTTCCATGCCCCAACTACGCGGACTTGCGCTTAGCCGACTTGCCCTTTGCTGCCCCCGGCTTCGCCCGCAACGAAGCCAAGAATTG
The DNA here is from genome assembly GCA_963779465.1 of uncultured Acidobacteriota bacterium. Classification (GTDB taxonomy): domain Bacteria; phylum Acidobacteriota; class Terriglobia; order Acidiferrales; family UBA7541; genus Palsa-295. The sequence continues at coordinate 767,135 of CAVZYH010000001.1, forward strand.
CTCCGTCGGCAAAGTGTTCACCACATCCTTCTGCTCCACCCACCCGCGCCGCGCGGTGATCACTCCATATTTCATCAAGGGGAAATGCGCGAAAGAATGCGCGTCCGTCGAAATCACGATCTTCACCCCGCGTTCCTTCGCCATCCGCAGGTGCACATCCTTCAAATCCAGGCGATCGGGGAACGCGTTACATTCCACGATTACGCCATGCGCCTTCGCCGCATCCAAAATTCTTTCCATGTCGTAATCAAAGGGATCGCGCCGCAGCACCAGACGCCCGGTAGGATGCGCCAGAATCTGCACGGACGGGTTTTCCAGTGCCGTCAGAATTCGGTCAGTCATTTCCGCGCGGCCCTGATTCATGTAGGAGTGCACCGAGGCCACGACTACGTCAAGCTGCGCGAGCACTTCGTCGTCCAGGTCGAGCTTGCCGGTCTTTAATATGTCCACTTCGATTCCGGCGAGCAGACGAATCCCCGGGACGCGTTCCTGCGCCGCGCGAATTTTCTTGATTTGCTCGAGCGTGCGCTTTTCGTCCATGCCGTTCGCGACGGTCACGGCTTTGGAATGGTCGGTCAGCGCAATATATTCGTAGCCGAGTTTTTTCGCCGCCTCGCCCATTTCTTCGATGGAGTTGCGGCCATCCGAAGCGGTCGTGTGCATCTGCAAGTCGCCGCGAATGTCCGCGAGCTTCAAAAGATTCGGGAGAGTGTGACTTTCGGCTGCGGCAATTTCGCCGGTGTTTTCGCGTAGTTCCGGCTCGATGTAATCCAGGCCGAGCTTTTTGTAGATTTCTTCTTCGGTTTTCCCAGCGACGAATTTTCCGCCTTTCAGCGTTGTCAGCGCGTACTCGTTCAACGTCCAGCCCATGTCGCGAGCGCGGCCGCGCAACACCACGTTGTGCTCTTTCGAGCCGGTAAAATACATCAGCGCGGCGCCGAAGCTATCCTTGTCCAGCAGACGCACATCCACCTGCAGGCCGTTGCCCAGCAGCACGCTCACTTTATTTTCACCGTGCGCGAGGGTTTGATCTATGCCGGGATATTTCAGAATGTGCGCAGCCACTTCGTCCACGTGCTTCTGTTTATCGTGGCCGGGGCGCAGCGTCACCAACAAATCCAGGTCACCGATCGTCTCTTTGCCGCGACGTAGCGAGCCCGCGGGCGTCACCGATTCCACAATCTCCTTCACCTTGCCGATGTAGGCGACCAGTTTCTGCGCCGCTTCGTCAGCCACGTCCAGCTTGAAGCGTCCGGAGGAGCGCTTGGCGAGCGCCGTGGCCTTCAAAATGTTGGCCTCGGTTTTTTCTCCGAATCCTTCCAGGTCACGCAGCTTTCCTTCGCTAGCCAGTTTTTCGACGCCCTCGACGGTCGCGACCTTAAACTTTTTGAAGAGGAACGCCACTTTCTTTGGGCCCATGCCCTGCAGATGGAGCAGTTCGAGCAGCGTCAGCGGATATTTCTTCAATAATTTCTGGCGCAGGCTGTAATCGCCGGTCTCCAGGATTTCGCGAATGTGCGCGGCCATGCCGTCGCCTACGCCGGGAAGTTCCTTCAGCTTGGCGTCGTCCTTGGCGAGGTCTTCGATGCGCTCATGGATGCTGTGGAGCAGCTCGGCGACTTTCTCGTAACTGCGGTAGCGGCCGATGATCGCGCCGTCAATCTCCAGCAGCTGTGCCGTCTCCTGCAAAATCTTGGCGACTTCTCGATTTTCCATGTGGCTTCCCTGTGGCTGGACTTCGGGGCCGATTTTACTTCTTTCGGAGGGGCAACTGGAAGGGGGTGCAATGTGGTGGGACGGTCTCGCCGGTTCGGTTTCCGGATTACGACTGTGCGAACACTGCTTTCGCGCGTGCAATATCCTTCAATACTTGCTCGCGCAAAGCCTCAGGCCCGGAGAATTTCTGCTCGTCGCGCAGGCGCCGCAGGAAGCGCACCTTCATCAGTCCCGCGGTCAGCGACTCCGCAAAATCGAAAAGATGGGATTCGATCGCCAGGCGCTTGCCGTCGAACGTTGGCCGGACGCCCACGTTCGTAACTGAGCGATAAGTCCCGCCGGAGAGCACGGTCTCGGTGACGTATACGCCGGTCCTAGGCAGTGTTTCTTGCTCGGTCGTCAAATTCAAAGTAGGCACGACTAGTTTGCGGCCCTGTCCGGTGCCTGTGCGAATCTCGCCGACGAGCGCAAACGGCCGACCCAGCATGCGCCGCGCATCTTCCACCCGGCCGCCGCGGACCGCCTCCCGGATCGCGGTGCTGGACACCACGTCGCCGCCATCAATCACCGGTGTCACGATCACGACTTCGAATCCCCAGCGGCGGCCCAATTCGCGGAGCAGTTCGACGTCTCCCAGCTGTTTGTGGCCGAAGCGGAAGCTCGCGCCTACCAGCACGGCGCGCGCGCGCATTGCATCCACCAGATATTCCTTCACAAAATCATCGGCGCTGGCCTGGGCAAGCTCCGCGTCAAACTTCAGCACCAAGGCCGCGCCAATTCCCATCGCCGCGAAATCCGCCAGGCGCTGCGGCAGAGTTTCCAGCAGGGAAGGGGCCTGCTGCGGCCGCAGGACGCGCGCCGGATGCGGATAGAAGGTCAGCACCGCCGGGAGCAATTCTTTCTGGGTGCCGAGCGAATCGCCGCGTCCGCCAGTAGCCGCTGCGCGCTCGACGACATCGCGCAAAATTTTCTGATGCCCAACGTGCACGCCGTCAAAATTGCCGATTGTCAGTACCGTCCCGGCGCGGGTTTCTCCCAATCGTTCGACCCACTCATACGCGGAATTGAAGAGGAGAATCTCCGAGCGAGCGCCGGCGTGCGCCGGCAGATCGGTCAGAAATTTCAGCGTTTCCTTCGTCGCGTCGAGCAGCATTAAATCTGAACCTCGAATTTCAAACCGTCATAAGCCAGCTGTACGCCCTGCGGCAATTTGGCGTTGGCCTGAACGTGGCCTAAATCGTGGCAAATATGCGTGAACCAGGCGCGTTTGGGCTGCAGTTCGCGCACCAATTCGAGCGATTGCTCCACATTCGAATGCATCGGATGCGGAGTGTAGCGCAACGCATCCAAGATGAAATCATCCAGCCCGCGCAGCAGTTGCTTGGAAGTTTCCGGCACCGCGCTGAAATCCGTCAGGTAAGCCGCCTTCCCGAAACGAAAACCCAGCACCGGTTGCGGCCCGTGTTGCGCAGGCACCGGAGTAATCTGCAGCCCGAATAAATCGAACGGGCCGTCAATCGTATGCATCTCCACTTCCGGAACCGAACTTTCCGTCGCCGCTTTGTCGAATACATACGCAAACTGTCGCCGCAGCGTGACCTGCGTATCCTCTGTTGCATACGCCGGTACGGCGCTGCGCTGTTTCAGATTGAAGGGGCGGATGTCGTCGAGTCCCAAAATGTGGTCGGCGTGGGAGTGCGTGTACAGCACGGCGTCCAGCCGGTCGATTTTTTCGCGCATCGCCTGAAAACGAAAATCCGGCGCGGTATCGATCACCACATTGCGGCCGTTATATGCCAATAAAATCGAAGGCCGCGTGCGTTTGTCGTGCGGGTCCGCGGAATCGCACACGGCGCAATGGCACCCGAGCGTGGGAACGCCCATGGACGTGCCCGAACCCAGTACGGTTAATTGCAGGGAAGCCATGGTCGGGTGGGATGCGGCAAAAATTGCACTCGATTCATCTCGTCCGGGGATTTCTGGAAGCACGCATGACGCGTCGCGCGAGGCGCCACCCGCCCAGCCCTTCAGCCCCAAAAGCCTCGACTACTTCGCCTTGGCCTTCTTCGCCATCTGCTCGGCGGCCACTTTGGAAATTTCCATGAACGTGAGCTTCAGGCTGCCGATCACTTCGATCAGCAAATTGTCGTCGTCCTTCGACAAATTCCCGCGAGTCTTTTCGCGCAGCGCATCGAGCATGTCAATCACTTCGCGCGCGCCTTCGAGATCCACGAAGGCTTGTCCAGTGCGCGGGTCGGCCATGCCGCCGAGCATCGCCGCAGCGTTGCGCGTCAAAAAATCAATCAGCATCTGGAAGCTGCGCGACGTGGGATTCATCTCGCCACTGTCCTGCGCTTCGGCTGCTGCGTCCTCGGGCGTCACTGCCGCGAGTCCCCCACCGTTTCCAGCCGCGTCCAGAGCGCCCGCGTTTGCGGCGATCGGATTCGACGCCGGCGCCGGTGTGGCTTTGCCCGCGGAAGAAGCAGCCGCCGCCTTGGCCTTCGCTTCCGCCTGTGCCGCGGCTTTCTTTTCCGCCGCCTCTTCGTTGCGCCGCTCCTGCTCGACAACGTCCTGGCGCAGTTCGCCGTCTTCGCCGAACAGCCGGCGATCTACTACTTTGAATGTCTCTTCGTTCTTCGAGTCCGCCACGGCAGGTATCCTTAGAAGGTTCTCCTGAAAGTTACAAATAAGTTTAACATCCGCTTCCATCCGGCGACAAGCTGCGTGCACGGAGGCGCCGAAAGCTTTCAGGACCGTCGCATTTTTCCGGTTGACATGGCCCTGCGTGTCTGTTACAAGTTGTAGCGCTACAATGAAGAACACAAACAATCCGCGTCCCCGCAACCTGGGTGAAGTTGAGCAGATGGTCATGGACTACGTCTGGTCGCACGGCCCGGTTTCCTCCGAATCCTGCCGCGAAGCGCTCGCCGCCCGCCGGCCGATGAAGGAATCTACGATCCGCACCGTGCTACGGCGTCTGGAAGTAAAGGGCTATGTCGCGCACGAAGTCAGCGGCCGCACCTACATCTATCGCGCCGCCGAGCCGCGCCAGAATGTTGCGGTACGCGCCGTGAAACACATCATTGATCGTTTCTGCGGCGGCTCAGCCGAGCAACTGGTCATCGGTATGGTGGACAATGCCGTGCTTGACCGCCGCCAGCTCGAGCGTCTGACGCAGAAGATCGCTGAGCGCAAGACGGCTCACCGCAAGGAGGGGAAGCCATGATCCTCAGCCCCTATCTCGACGCCTCCGCGAATTTCGCCGCGCACGTTTTGCAGCCGGCTGCCCGGTCGCTCGCTTTCGCGTGTGTCGCTGGACTTGTTCTCGCAGCGTTCCGCGTGCGCAGCATCGCTCTGCGGCTGGGCATCTGGCGGGCAGTTCTACTTGTGGCGCTTGCGATGCCGTTGCTTGGTCTGCTGCTGCCGCCGCTTCCTGTGTTTGTGCCGCTCGTCGCGAGATTCGTTCCCGCGACGGCTCCCGTCGCGGAAATCGCGCCGGCTCCTGAGATCCACCACAGCGCGATCAGCTTGAACCAGCTATCGCATTCGAGCTCCACAAAACTCGGCGCGTTCACCTACACTGGCCAAGCACCGGACACGATGGATGCGACGAACGTGGCAGGATCGTTGGAATCGATTTCGACGCGAGCCGACGCTGCGCCAGCTGTCAGCGCGCAATCCCGGCGCCCATTTCCGTGGCTCGCCGCCTCGGCTGCAATTTATTTCGCGGTCGCAATATTTATGCTGATGCGCTTGGCGCTCGGCGTAATTCTGGGCCGCCGCCTCGAGAGGGAATCGCAGCTGATTGACGATCAGCACGCCCTAGCGCGGCTGGAATTTTTCGCGCGCGCTGCCGGCTTGCGCTCATCGGCGCCTCGCCTCGCCGAATCTGAACTGCTCTCCGTGCCTGTGACATTCGGCGTGCGCGAACCCGCGATTTTGCTTCCTGCCGGCTGGCGCGATTGGGAACCCGCGGAACTCGACGCCGTCCTCGCGCACGAAATCTCGCACGTCGCCCGCCGTGATGCGCTCGCGGAGCGCCTCTCGCTGCTTCATCGCGCGATTTTCTGGTTCAGCCCGCTCAGTTGGTGGCTCGCGCGCCATCTGGCGGATCTAGCCGAAGAAGCCAGCGACGATGCCGCGCTCGCCGCCGGTGCGGACCGCACGCGCTATGCCGAAACTCTGCTGGGATTTTTCGCGGCGCTAGAGGCTGCGCCCGGCCGCGTATGGTGGCAAGGCGTTTCCATGGCCACCGCAGGACAAGCTGAGAAACGCGTAGATCGAATTCTCGAATGGAAGGGGAGTGTCGCCATGCGCCTGAAGAAGCCCGTCGTGATCGCTTACATGCTCTGCGCAATCCCGGTCGTGTGCCTCATCGCGGCGTTCCGCCCGACGATTAGCAACATTCATTCCCAGCCGTCGCAGCAGGCGGCGCCGCAGGCGACCGAGCCGCCTGCGCTTCCGCCGATGCAATCTGCGCAGCAGCCTGGCGCGGCTGCGCCGGTGGCAGCACCCTCGAACAGTCCCCAGCCAACAGCAGCTCCAGCCGCTGCACCGAGCACTGTACCGGCCGCTGCACCGAGCGCCGCACCTGATCTCGCGCCGCTCGCGCCACTAGGTCCGAAAGTGTCCGTGCGCGCTGTCGTCAGGCCCGTGGTCTCGGTAGATCCGATTGTGTCCGCGCACACTGTTGTGACGCCGCTCGTCATGGCCGACGTCAAGCCTCTCGTTATGCCAGACGTCAAGGCCACGGTATCGGTAGCCCCTTACGTCTCCGTGCATCCGGTCGTGGCTCCGGTCATCTCCGTCGCGCCGATGGTGAACCTACAACCCTTTCTGCAAACCACTACCATCAGCGGGACAAACATCGGCGACTACAGCGACGACACATTTGCAATTGTCTCGGGAAAATCCTATGTCAGTGTTTCCTCGAGCCACACATCCACAGGCACGGACGCGTCGGTCGGCGCTGGCTCCGATGGCGACTCCGGCTTCGTTCAATCGCTGCGCCGAAATTTCCCTGGCGATTTCATTTGGTTCATTCGCGGCGGCAAGGCCTACATCATCCGCGACCCGGCGACGATCAAGCAGGCGATGGATTTTTTCGCGCCCACGCAGGAGCTAGGCCGGAAACAGGAAGAACTCGGTAAGCAGCAAGAAGCCCTCGGCGCGCAACAGGAAGCGCTTAGCGCAAAGCAGGAAGCGTTGGGCGAACAGATGGAAAAAGTACGCGTGAAAATTCCGGACCTTACTGCCGAGCTACAAAAACTCGAAGCCGAATTGAAGCAAATGGGCACCGACGGCACGCAGGACGATCTGGGCCGCATCCAGGAAAAAATTGGTGAAATCCAGGCGCGCATCGGCGAGGTACAAGCGCAAGCGGGCGAAAAACAATCAGAACTCGGCGAGAAGCAAGGCGCTCTGGGAGAACAGCAGGGCAAGCTGGGTGAACAACAAGGCAAGCTCGGCGAAATGCAGGGCAAACTGGGCGAGCAGCAAGAAGCAGCTTCGCGCAGAGCGTCGCGCGAATTGAAAAAGCTCCTCGATCAAGCCTTCGCCGGCGGCATGGCCAAGCCTGCATAATCCTGGAACTCGAAGTTGCTTTTGTAGCGGCCGCCCGCTTTTTCTTTTTAGGCGGGCGATTTTGCCTTGAGTTTGACTCCACGGTCTTGCCTAAAGTTTTCTCCGTGCACTCGGGTTGTTCTCCGGATCCTCTGTGTTAGATCTTTTGAATAACGTTTTCTCTGCGCTCTCTGCGCCTCTGCGGTAAAAGTTTTGTAACAAGAATCACCTTCGCTCGCAAAATCCCGCAACGTGCGCTAGTCTGTTGCATCGAACTGGTTTAGACACTCAGTCGCGAAGGAATCGCATGCCCCGCGTCAAAACAGCGAATCGTAAAGCAGCAGCGCCGCGCTCCAAGCCAATATCAAAATCGCGCAGATCGCCAAAACCGCCGCGACCCATCGCCATTTACCACGAACACCCGCGCTGGTTTGTCCCAGTCTTCGCGGAGTTAGACCGCCGGGCGATCCCGTACGTCCGCCTCGACGCCGCGCACCATCATTTCGATATCTCCCCAAACGGTCACCAGCAATTCGGCCTGGTTTTCAATCGCATGAGCCCCTCAGCCTGGACGCGCGGCAACGCGCACGCAATTTTCTACACGCTCAGCTACCTGGCGCACCTGGAGCAGCAAGGCACGCGCGTAGTGAACGGCAGCCATGGCTTCCGCGTGGAAACCTCGAAAGCGCTGCAGCTTTCGCTGCTCGAATCGCTGGGCCTGCCGCATCCGCGGTCGGTGGTGATCAACCATCCGTCGGAAGCGCCAGCTGCGGCAGAAAATCTGCGCTATCCGATTGTGGTGAAGCCCAATATCGGCGGCAGTGGCGTGGGCATCGTGCGCTTCGATTCTCCCGAGCAGCTGGCATCCGCCGTGCAGAACGGCGCGATCCAGCTCGGCCTCGATTCCACCGGCATCGTGCAGGAATTCATTCCCGCGCGCGGCGGGCACATCACGCGCGTAGAGACGCTGGGCTACAAGTATCTCTACGGCATCAAAGTATTCACGTCGGGCGAAACCTTCGACCTCTGTCCCATGGACATATGCAAGACCACCGACGGCGCCGAAATCAAGACCGCCTGCGTGGTGGAAGGCGTGAAGACCGGCCTGCGCGTCGAAGGTTTTACACCGCCGAAGAAAGTAATCGCGGACACCGAGAAAATCTTCCGCGCAGCGCAAATCGAAGTCGGCGGGCTGGAATACATCATTGACGACCGCGACGGCAAGCTCTACTACTACGACGTAAACGCACTCTCGAATTTCGTTTCCGACGGTCCGCGCATTGTCGGGTTCAATCCTTTCGCGCGCCTAGTGGACTATCTGGTGAAGGAAGCGCGCTGATGCGTTACGGCTACTGGCTTCCGGTATTCGGCGGCTGGCTGCGCAACGTGGCCGATGAGCAGATGCCGCCCACGTGGGATTACGTCTCGCGCCTCGCCCGCCGCAGCGAGAAAATCGGCTTCAGCCTGACGCTCATTGCCGAGCTGAATCTGAATGACATCAAAGGTGTGGACGCGCCCTCGCTGGACGCCTGGTCCACCGCCGCGGCCCTTGCAGCTGTCACCGAATCCCTGGAATTGATGGTCGCGGTGCGGCCTACTTTTCATTTGCCCGCGCTGCTGGCAAAACAAGCTGCAAATATTGATCGCATCAGCAACGGTCGCCTGTCGCTGAACGTGGTTTCTTCCTGGTGGGCCGAAGAAGCTAAAAAATACGGAGTGCAATTCGACCAGCACGACGATCGCTACGCGCGTACCTCCGAGTGGCTCGACATCGTCGACGCCGCCTGGAAGCAGGACCATTTTTCTTACACCGGGAAATATCATTCGGTGCAGGATCTGGTGTTGCAGCCGAAACCGGTCGCGAAGCCGCGCCCCACGATTTATGCAGGCGGGGAATCGGAAGCCGCGAAAGAATTGATTTCGCAGAAGTGCGACGCTTTTGTGATGCACGGTGATTCGCCCGCGCGCGTCGCTGAAAAAATCCGCGATATGTCCGAACGCCGCGAGCGCAAAAATCTTCCGCGCATGCAATTCGGTATCGCCGCATACGCTATCGTGCGCGACACTGAAGCGAAGGCTAAGCAGGAGCAGGCCCGCATCACCGACGTGCAGCAGAACGCCGCCGGCTACCAGAATTATCAGCAGTGGCTCGCGAATACGCAGCTGGAACAGCGCGTCTCGCTCGAGGAATATTCTGTGTCGAATCGAGGCCTGCGCTCCGGCTTGGTCGGCACCCCGCAACAAGTCGCCGATCGCATCGGCGAATTCGAACGCGCCGGCGTGGACCTGCTCCTGCTGCAATTCAGCCCACAAGCCGAAGAAATGGACCGCTTCTCCGAAACCGTGATCCGTCCCGCCACACCCCAGGTTGCCAGCAACTAGTTGTTCCCACTTCACTGATTAATGCGTTTCTCAAGAGGTATGCCGAGTCCTTTGAAGCCGCGCGGGTTTAAAGGGTCGCCGCGACACGCACGTCCTTGTCTCGAATCCCCCTTCCCTGTAAATTGTTGTATCGCTCATGAAGCAACGAACTGCACGCAAAATATCGAAGCGGCGGGCGCGGACGCCCGCGCTGTCGCCGCGCATCCCGCTGAACAGGCGCGACAGACTAGCCGGAGAGTGGTTCGCGAAGCTTGTTGCGCTGCAAGCGCGGCTGCGTGCGCCGAACGGCTGCCCGTGGGACCGCGAACAGACACACTCGTCGCTGCGCAAGTTTCTGATCGAAGAGACCTATGAAGTTCTGGACGCGATGGAATCGAGTAACCCGCACGAATTCGCGTCCGAACTGGGCGATCTGCTGCTGCAAATCACGTTCCACTCGATCCTCGCCGAAGAAGCCGGCGCGTTCACCATTTCCGACGTCATCGAATCCATCCACTCGAAGATGGTCCGCAGGCACCCGCACGTTTTCGGCGACGCGAAAGCCAAGGATTCGGCCGCGGTGCTCAAAAACTGGGAACAAATCAAAGCTGCGGAGCGCGCGAACGCCAACGGTAAGGAAGGGAAGGCGGGGACGACCGGGAAGGGAACAGACGCGAGCGGCGCGCGTGAGTCTATACTCTCGGGCGTTCCTCGCTCGCTTCCGGGCGTGCTCGAAGCCTATCAGCTTACTCGCCGCGCCGCGCACATTGGCTTTGACTGGGACAATCTCGCCGGCATTTTTGAGAAACTCGACGAAGAGAAGCGCGAAATTCTCGCATCGCTCGAATCTTCCGGGTCGCCAACCTCGGCAGGAGCGCGCCGTGAGAAGGCCGCGCCCGTTTCACCGCACCTCGAAGAAGAAGTCGGCGACCTGCTGTTTGCGGCCGTGAATGTGGCGCGCTTCCTCGGCGCCGACCCCGAAATCGCGTTGAAGAAGGCAAATCGCAAGTTCCAAACGCGGTTTCAGTGGATGGAAGCAGTCGCGCTCGCCGAAGGCCGCCCGCTGGCGGATCTGCCGCGCGAACGCATGGAAGAACTGTGGAATCTCTCAAAACTGCAACAACCTGCCGAGGCCGCGCACACGAAATGAACGCATCCGCCGAAACGCCATCACCGGTAGAGCGCGAAATCGAAATCCGCCACTGCGAATCGCTCGCCGAATACGAAACCTGCGTGCACCTGGAAATACAAACCTGGGGCGAGTACATCGCCGTGCCTTCAGCCATCTTCGTCGTAGCGCATCACACCGGCGGCCAGATTCTGGGCGCGTTCGACGGCGACAAAATGGTCGGCATGACGCTCGCTCTAGCCGGCACGCGCGGCGGAAAACCGTTCCTGCACTCGCACATGACCGCCGTGCTGCCCGAATATCAAAATCTCGGCGTCGGACGGCGCTTGAAATTCTTCCAGCGCCAGGACGCGCTGAAACGCGACATTCGCCTGATCGAATGGACCTTCGATCCGCTGGAATTGAAGAACGCGCATTTCAATTTCGTGCGCCTGGGCGCCATCGCACGGCGCTACATTCCCAACTGCTACGGCGTCACCGAAAGCCCGCTGCACGCCGGGCTGCCCACAGACCGCCTCGTCGCCGAATGGTGGCTCGATTCCGATCGCGTGAAAAATATCCTGGCCGAAAGTCCGCTGCCAACCGCAGCCGCCACGCAAACTATTTCGCTGCCTGCGGCTCTCGGTGAAATAAAAGCCCAGGACCGCGAATCCGGCGCCCGCGTGCAGTCCGAAGTCCGTGACCAATTCCGCAAGCTGCTGCACCAAGGCTACATCGCGACGTCGGTCGAGCGCCGCGGAGAAACTGTGTATTACATTCTGGAACCCGCCGCTTCCATCGCGGGCCTGCGTCTGCCAGAATACCGCCCGGAAGAATTCGAAGATTAGCGCTGCCGGCGCTGCCGATGATCTTGTAGCGGCTGGTTCGGTTTCATCGAACCGGGCAACGAAGCGAGCGCGAGGGTGTCGTAACGGCGGTCTTCAGACCGCCATCGGTGATTGCCGCGCCACTGATGGCGCACTAAAGTGCGCCGCTACGACGGCAAAGTCAAAGGCGCCCAGCTGAAGCTGGCCGCTACAAAGTCAAATCCATGACTCTAAAGGCTCCCAGCCCACATGCGCCTGCGTAAAATCACTCTGCGCGAAGTCCACATGCCTCTGGTCGCGCCGTTTCAAACCAGCTTCGGCGAAACTTCGCTGCGGCGCATTCTGCTGGTCGAAGTGGATGCGGAGGGCAAGACCGGCTGGGGCGAATGCACCGCGGGCGAAGATCCGTACTACTCCTACGAAACCGTTGAGACCGCGTGGCACATTCTGCGCGATTTTCTGTGGCCGATCGTGAAGTTCAAGGAATTCGATTCCGCGTCTGAAGTTTTCGATATGCTCGCCCGCGTCCGTGGCCACAACATGGCCAAAGCCGGCCTGGAAACCGCCATTTGGGACGCAGAGGCCAAGCAAAAGAACGTCCCGCTCGCGAAATTACTGGGCGGCACGCGCGACGAAATTTCTTCCGGCGTTTCCATCGGCATTCAGCCCGACATCCCGACCTTGCTCGCAAAAGTTGAGAAAGAACTGGCCGCCGGGTACCAACGCATCAAAATAAAAATCAAGCCTGGCTATGACCTCGAAGCGGCTCGCGCGCTCCGCGAAAAATTCCCCCGCATCCGCCTGATGGTGGACGCCAATTCCGCCTATCGCCTGGAAGACGCGCCGCACTTGAAGTGGCTCGACGCCTTCTACCTGATCATGATCGAGCAGCCGCTGGGCCACGATGACATCTATTCCCACGCCGCGCTGCAACGCCAACTGGAAACTCCCATCTGCCTCGACGAGTGCATTCACGACATCGAGCACGCCCGCGCTGCCATCGAAATCGGCGCCTGCAAAATCATCAATATGAAACTGGGCCGCGTCGGCGGCCACACCGCCGCACGCCGCATCCACGATTTGTGCCAGCAGAAATCTATTCCCGTGTGGTGTGGAGGCATGCTGGAATCCGGCATCGGCCGTGCGCACAACATCGCCATGTCCACGCTACCGAATTTCACGCTGCCCGGAGATGTTTCCGCCAGCCGCCGCTACTGGACCGAAGACATCATCGAGCCAGAGGTGGAAGTCACCACGATGGGCACCATAAAAGTTCCCCCCGCGCCAGGAATCGGCTACACCCCCCGCATGGATCGCATCGAATCGCTCACCAAACGACGCGAGGTGCTCGATTGAACGCGCATGCCCGAGCTCGCAATTGACCTCGCCAGTGAGCTCACCGACGAGCTCGCCCGTCGCCAGCGCCGCTGCCGCCACGCCGAATCCCGATCAGCCGCAGCCACGCCCCAGCAAGATCGCGCTCGCGTTCTGGCTATTGATGATGCTGGTGCTGTGGTCCGGAAACTACGTCGCGGGAAAAATCGCGCTACGCACGATGGACCCCATCACACTGGTCTGCCTGCGCCTGCAACTCGCAGCGTTTCTGATGCTGGCAATTTATTTCACTCGCCCTGAACGCCAGCCGCTGAAACTGAGCGATGCGTGGCCGTTCCTCTATCTCGGTTTCTTCGGAGTCGTCATTAACCAAGGCCTCTTCACAGTGGGCCTGAACTACACGAGCTCCGACCATTCCGCAGTGCTTATCGCCATCGGCCCCATCATCATCCTGCTGCTGGCACGCGCTCTGAAACTGGAAGCCCTCACTGTAGCCAAAGTCGTCGGCATGGTGATTTCCTTCGTCGGCGTGTATCTCCTGGAAACCGAGCAAGGCTCGCCGGCGAATTCGCCGCTATTGATGGGGGATATCATCACCTTCGGCGGAGTGATCGGCTTCGCGATCTACGCCGTTCTCGGCAAACGAGTGGTCGCGCAATATGACGCCATCGCTTTAAACACGTTCAACTGCGTCGCTGCCGCGCTACTGCTCCTGCCGCTCACCATTCGCCAGAGCATTCACCTGGACTGGCACAGCGTCTCGCTCGGCGGCTGGCTCGGCATGATCTACATGGCGGTCGGCAGCTCCGTCGTCGCCTACACAATCTTCTATTGGGTGCTGCGCTACATGACGGCTTCACGCGTCGGCGCCGTCAGCTACTTCCAGCCCGTAATCGTGATCCTGCTCTCGATGGCCTTCCTGGGCGAACGCCCCTCCCGTTTGCTCATTGAAGGGACGGCCCTAGTCCTGCTAGGCGTCTTCTTCGCCGAACGCGGCCGATCCTAGTAGCGCCGGTACCTGTCCTTAAGTTCAAGCGAAACTTTTTCGCACTGGCCGTGTTGTACTCCACGAGGGCAGGCTCGCGAGGATACGCCAGATGCGTGGTTCACTGAAGGTACATGACTTAACCAATCTGCAACCAACCACGCTCCGGCCGAGTCTAATTGATGTAGAATGGCTTCGGCGATCTAGCCGCCCGCACAGCTTAGGACGTCGTTGGGTGGAGGTCACAAACATGATTAGGTCCGCTTCTCTAAAGATTATCTTCACGGTGTTCGCTGCATTGGCGCTGTTCTGCGCGCCGGCTGCATTTGCACAGCATGGTGGTGGCGGTCATGGCGGTGGTGGAGGCGGTGGCTTTCACGGCGGTGGTGGTGGAGGTGGCGGATTCCACGGAGGTGGCGGTGGTGGCGGCAGCTATCACGGCAGCGCTCCGTCTTACGGCGGCGGTGCCCGCTCCGGTGGAGGGATGTACGGCGGCGCACGCGGCAGCGCGAACCATTATTCCAGCGCCCCCAATCACTATTCCAGTTCTGCCAACCGCTATTCCGGTTCTGCCGCCGGTCGGCCTTATAGCGCAATGGGTGGCCGCACGGGCAACACCTACAGCTCGGGCAATCGCGCTGGCGTAGCGCCTCCTTCGAGCGCGCATTTCGGCACACCTGGCGCGAATTCAGCTCGCGGGTACAACAGTGGTTCTGCTGCCTCTGCCGGCAACCGCGGCTCTACCGCCTCGCCGTACATGGGGCGCAGTGGGCCGGCGAATTCCGCTTCTGGATCCACGGCACGCGGCGGCACGAATCCCAGCACTTACGCGAATAACTCCCGCGGCACGGCTTCTGCTGCAAACTCAAGCGGCTCGCGCGGTTCCGCGTCGCTATCCGCAGCTACTAGCAACCGCAGCACCAGTAGCGCGTCCACCGTTTCCAACAGCCGCGCGGTCTCCAACATCGAACATTCGCATTTCAGCGGCTCCACGGCGTCAACTTCAAGCGCGGGCGCGTTTGGCAGCCACTCCTCAACATCACATTTCAGCAACGCAACTCTCAGCAACACGCATTTCGGTTCCTCGGGGTCGATGAGCGCTCCGCACCTTGGTGGCGCGCTTAACGTCCACGGCTCGTCCACCAGCTTTTCCGGTGGCCACTCCTTCAGCAGCACGAGCGGCTTCCACAGCAATCAGGTTGTCGTCCATAACGGCTACGGCTATCACGGCGGATACTATGGCGGTGGCTACGGCTATCATGGCGGCTACTACGGCGGCTGGCATGGCGGCTGGGGATGCTGGGGCTGCGGCTTCGGTTGGGGCTGGGGCGGTGGCTGGGGTTGGGGATTCGGATGGGGTTGGGGCGGCTTCTGGGGCCCGTCTTGGGGCTGGGGCTGGCCCGGGTATAGCCTTGGCTACTATCCGTACTGGCCTGGATACTACGGTTATCCCGGCTACAGCGTCACCTACGGCGACAATGGAAATTACTCCAGTTCAGACAATGGCCCGGTGGACAACAATTACGGCAATTACAACGCGGGATCCGTGGCTCCTGACAATTCCGGCGCTATAGCCGAACCGCAGGGCTCGCCCAACGACAACCCGGACACGGGCAACGTCTCTGCATCGCGGCCCACCGTGCTGCTCTATTTGAAGGACGGCACCACCTACGCCGCCAGCGACTACTGGCTGCAGGATGGCGTGTTGTACTACACCGTGAATTACGGCGGTGAGAGCACGCTGAACATGGACGAGCTTGATCTGCAGCGCACTGTGAACGAAAACGCGAGCCGCGGCATTAACTTCTCGCTGCATCCGGGTCCATCGAGCGTGAATCCGCAACCCAGCTCGAATGGAAATCCGGCGGCGGGATCGTCCACCGATCAGACCAACCGTTATCACGCTCCGCAATACGGCAACAGCAACAGCAACGGTGCGACGCCAGCCACCACGCCGAATCCGGCGCCGCCACAGCCGACGGTGCATACGCAAACCGCTTCGCAGACACTGTAACCACGATTCAGCTTTCAGGGCCGCGGCAGGCCAACACCTATATCCTGCCGCGGCTTTAGTTTTTGACGTTGCCTCTGAACTTTCCTTTGACCCTGCCATTGTAGCGGCCGCCTGCTTTTGCTTTTTAGGCGGGCGGTTTTGACGTTGAATTTGACTTCGGATTTTGACGTTGATTCCCGCTTTCTCTTCCGTTCGTTTTCCGTTTGATCTTCTCCGAACGGGGCGTAGTCTCTCTGTGGACATACGCTGTCATGCCTTTCCCGCACAAAAATATTCGCCGCCCGCCGGCTCACTACCTCGGCTTACGCGCTTACTTCATAAGGTTTTGCTGCTCCGGCCGCCATCCCGCCTTCGCCAATCCTGACCGGGCCCTCGAACTAATCGATGAATTTTGTCATCAATCGATCGCATACCACTTTTCCGTACCCGCCTACTGCGTCATGCCAGACCATTTCCATGCGCTGGTGCAGGGCCTCCGCTCCACCAGCGACCTCCTCGCCTTCGTCAAGAATCTGAAGGAAACCACGACGCGCCGATACGAGAGCCGTTCTCAGCGGTTTCTGTGGCAGAAAAAATTCCACGACCACATCCTGCGCAAGAATGAATCCATTGAGCCGATCGCGAATTATATTTTTATGAATCCGGTGAGAAAGGGTATATGCGCCGATCCACGGCAATATCCGTATTCTGGATCGCTGGTCCACGAATGGAAGAAGCTAATCTTGCCGGCAAACGGATGGCTGCCAGCGTGGAAAACAAGCTCCCGGCCGTCGCAATCTTTGAAACCGCCAAACCCGCGGTACGTGGATTCGAATTAGGCCCAGAGCATCGGGTGATGTTCGCGAATCCCAACTGCGGAGTCAAAATCGCCCGCCTAAAAAGCAAAAGCAGGCGGCCGCTACAAAGTCAAATGCAACGGCAAAACCCCGAAAAATAAAAACGGCGCTGGAACCTTTCGGTTGCAGCGCCATTTCCATTTCTGCCCGCTCCGCCACGGCCTGTCTAAGCTATCCGTCTGCGGCCGGGGTAGGGAATTCGAATTACGAGTTACTGCCGACGCCAGCGCCCACCGGCTCCAGTTGTTCCGCCGATGAATGCTTCTGCGACTTGCCGCGCTCGATCTCGATTTGGCCCTTCAAGTACGCGCCGTCTTCGATCAGCACCCGGCCGCCGGTGATGTTGCCGACCACCGAGCCGTCCTTCTTCACCTCCACGCGATCTTCCGCGTGCAGGTTGCCGCGCACCTTGCCATACACGATTACTTCGCGTGCATGCACATCCGAAACAATCTCGCCATTCTGTCCTACGGTGAGGCGCTGGCCCTTCAGTGAAATCGGGCCTTCGACCTTGCCGTCAATCTGCAAATCTTCTTCGCCCGAAATCTGGCCCTTCACGGTCAGTCCCGGTCCCAAGATCGCCAGGTTGCGCGCCGTTGGAGCGCTGGAGCGGAACGACTGCGACGCTGCCGGAGCCGGACTGGAGTTATAGTTGGCCGAAGACTGCGGTGGTTGATACGCCGCCGGCTGAGCCGCGGCTGGGTTCGGAGAATCGGACTGCTTGTTGTTGCTCCACATATTCCCTCCGGGTTATGTTTCCAAGTCGTCGCTAAGTGCTGCCAGACGCTGGAATCAATGTATGCGGCGGCTGCAACGCGGGCAACCGCAATTGATTCGCGAGTTGTTTGCCATGAAACTGTACGCAGGGACAGGGAGAACACTGCGCAGCGCGAGCGTCCGGTTCCGCGCGGTGCTTCCCATCTCCGAACAGCGACGGGCATGCCCGCGATTTGCGGCTTGGGCGCATCCCGTCGGATAGACTTAGAAGTCGGGAGCGCAAGACTTCAGTTCATTCGTCAAGCCCCGCAAAGAAGGGGCTTTAACTGCGCATGCCGCGCGTTTTACCAGGAAGAATTGCGCGTTTAAACGCTGTTTCGCAGCGCGCGTACGCTTGTGTCGCTTGGCGTACAGATTGCACTGTGTAAGGCTAGCTGCTCTCGGAGGATTTGATGGGTGCTCTGTGGCAAGACGTGCGCTACGCATTTCGCGTGCTGCTGAAATCGCCGGGCTTCACGGCCATTGCGATTCTCACGCTCGCGCTGGGCATCGGCGCCAATAGCACCATCTTCAGTTGGATCAATTCCACGCTGCTGAATCCGATTCCCGGCGCTGCGAACACCGGAAATATTCTCGCGTTCACCTCGGGCGGAAATTCGCGCACTCCTGTCCCGTTTTCCTATCCCGATTTCGTGGACCTGCGCGAGCGCAACAAGAGTTTTTCTGCGCTGACGGCCTTCGCCATCGAGCCCATGAATCTGACGGGCAAGGCCAAGCCCGAACGCACCTGGGGAAGCCTGGTCTCCGCGAACTATTTCGATTTTCTGGGCGTGCACCCGATTCTAGGGCGGGGATTCTTGCAGTCGGAGGACGCTGCGCCGGCTGGTGCGCCGGTGGTCGTTATTAGCTACCGCATGTGGCAGCTGCGCTACGCCGGAGACCGCTCCGTGATCGGCCGCACGCTGCAAATCAACGAGCATCCTTACAGCATCGTCGGAGTTGCGCCACCCGTCTTTCAGGGAACTCAGACCGGACTACGCAGCGAGCTGTGGCTGCCCATCATGATGGCGCCACAAGTCATGTCTAACTCTGACCGGCTGCACGAACGCGACAATACCTGGGTTATGCCGCTGGGCCGCGTCGAGCCGGGAGTCACGCTCGAGCAGGCGCAGACAGAAATGAATCTGCTGATGAAGCAGCTCATCGCGCAATATCCTCACGAACATCGCGGAGAAAATGTCGTCACCTTGTATCCGCTGTGGCGCGCACCGTTCGGGGCGAACGGTTACCTGTACGTGTTGCTGCCGATGTTGATGGCCATCGCTGGGGCTGTGTTGCTGCTCGCTTGCGCGAACGTCGCGAACCTGCTGCTGGTGCGTTCTGTCGCGCGCCGCCGCGAAATCGCGATTCGCCTCTCGATTGGAGCCAGCCGTTGGCGCTTGATTCGCCAGTTGCTCATCGAAAGCCTGATTCTCGCGCTCGCGGGCGGCGGCGTCGCCATGCTCATCACCATATGGACTGCCGGAACGTTTTCGCAATTCATCCCGCCGACGAATATTCCAGTGGCGATGGATATTCACGCCGATCACCGCGTGCTGCTCGCCACCATGGCGCTTTCACTCTTCACCGGTATTATTTTTGGAGTGCTTCCTGCGTGGCGCGCCTCGGACCTCGCTCCCATTGCCGTGCTGAAAGAGGATTCCGGTAGCGTTTCCGGCGGACTGCATCGCGCGCGGCTGGCGAGTATTCTGGTGGTCGCACAAATTTCGCTTTCGCTGTTTCTGCTGGTCTGCGCGGGCCTGTTTATCCGCAGCTTTCGCGCCGCGCAGAGTCTGAATCCCGGCTTCAATCCCGATCACGTGCTCACTGCTTCTTACAGCCTTTTCCCGTCGGGGTATAACCGCGAGGCCGGTATGCAATTCCACCGTCAGCTACTGACTAAAATTGCAGCGCTGCCTGGCGTGCAATCCGTGACCATCGCGGACTGGGTGCCGCTCGGTTACTCCACGGACAACACAGACGTAAAACCGGAAGGGTACGTCGAGCAGCCGCACGAATCCATGAGAATTGCCACCGCGGCAGTTGGGCCGAATTATTTGCGCACCATGCAGATTCCGCTCGTCGGCGGGCGGGATCTCACCGAGCAGGACTCCGCGACGTCGCAGCCCGTCGCGATCGTCAATGAGGCTTTCGTGCATCGCTACTGGCCCAATGAAGAGGGAGTGGGCAAACGCGTGGACGCGCACGGCGGCTGGTGCACGATAGTCGGCGTGACGCGCACCGGCAGCTACTACTCGCTGCGTGAGGGTTCGCTGCCGTTTATTTATTTGCCGGTGCTGCAGAATTATTCCGACGAAGTGACGATTCACGCGCGCGTCGCCGGCGATCCGCTGACGTACACCGCCGCGGTGGAAAAAGCGGTGCACGAACTGAACGCCAATCTGCCGGTTTACGACGAATCCACGCTGTTATCCCGCGTACAGGTGGCCAGCACGGGGCAGCGCATCGCCGGAACTTTTGTCGGGGCGTTCGGCTTGCTCGCGCTGGTGCTCGCCGCGGTGGGGATTTACGGAGTGATTGCCTACACCACGCGCCAGCGCACCCACGAAATCGGCTTGCGCATGGCGCTCGGCGCGCAGTCCACCGATGTGTTTCGCCTGGTGTTGGGCAACGGCCTCCGCTTGATCCTAGCGGGTTTGGCGTGTGGTCTGGTGCTGTCGCTCGCGCTGACGCGCTTTCTCCGCGGTGTGCTTTTCGGCGTCGGCGCGACGGACGTCATCACCTTCGCTGCCGTCGGCCTGCTGCTCAGCGCCGTCGCGCTGCTGGCGTGCTACATACCCGCGCGCCGCGCCATGCGCGTGGATCCCATGGTCGCCCTGCGCTACGAGTGAAAAACCGGAGAGAGACTCCGCCGTACGGTGTTTCGTTGTGCTTTCGAATTTGTAGCGGCGGCCTTCAGGCGGGCGTCTTTGATTTGTTTTTGAATTCGTAGCGGCGCACTTCAGTGCGCCATCGGCGCCGCGCTGCCCAGCGATGGCGGTCTGAAGACCGCCGCTACAAATGCACGCCAGCAAAAAACACGATCATGCGCGCTTGCCAATCTTGATGTGAACCGCGCCCGCGGAAGGCGTGTGGTCTTTCAGTTCATACCCCAGCGCAGGCAAATTCAGGTCGTCAAACAGTCGCTCTCCTGCACCAAGTAGCGCAGGAGAGA
Source organism: uncultured Acidobacteriota bacterium (assembly GCA_963779465.1). Classification (GTDB taxonomy): domain Bacteria; phylum Acidobacteriota; class Terriglobia; order Acidiferrales; family UBA7541; genus Palsa-295. The sequence continues at coordinate 787,810 of CAVZYH010000001.1, forward strand.
TGACGAAGTGCATATCATCCACCAGCCCCGCGCGCAGATACTGCCGCATCGTGGAAACGCCTCCGCCGAGCCGCACATCTTTTCCGCCAGTAGCCTCTTTCGCCCGAGCAAGAGCGGCATGAATCCCGTCCGTGACGAAGTGAAACGTTGTGCCTCCTTGCATGACGATGGGAGCGCGCGCGTGATGCGTGAGTACAAAGACGGGAGTGTGGTAAACCGGGTCGTCGCCCCACCACCCCTTCCAACTGTCGTCAGGCCAGGGGCCGCGTACCGGGCCAAACATGTTGCGGCCGAGGATCCATGCGCCGACGTTATCGAAGCCCTTGCGGACCATGTCGTCATCCAAGCCCGTCGTTCCGCCTTCGCCACCATGCATCTGCTGGTGGGTGCGCGTCGCGAACACCCATCCGAAGACCGCCAGCCCTCCGATGCCAAGCGGATTGGCAAGATCCTGGTCGGGACCGGCACTGTAACCGTCGAGCGACATCGAAAAACAGTGGACGCGAAGCCTGGACATGACAAAACCTCTGATTTAAATCCGCTCGCATGGCGCAAGCAGACGCGATGAATGACAAGAATTCGTGAACGCGGCGAGTGCTTTTGCGTTTGTAGCGGCGAACTCCAGTGTGCCATCGGTGATGCGCCGCCGAACAATGGCGGTCTAAAGACCGCCGCTACAAAGGACGCGTAAGATCACGCAATCGTGCTTCGCAAAGCGAACCGCTGGCGCTTTACAGCCCGGTCGTCAGCACGGCGCGGAAGCGCACTTTGCCGCTCATCATAATGTCATAGGCATCGTTCACTTTCTCCAGCGGAAAAACTTGCGTCATCGGACGAACACCAGTGAGCGCGCTGAAGCGCAGCGTGTCCTGCGAATCAATCGAGCTGCCCGAAGCCCAACCTCGCACCGCTGAGCGGCTAAAAATAGCCGTGATCGGATTCACCTGGATCGGCGCGTTCGGCACACCCAGAACCATCAACTCGCCGTCGAGTGCTAGGCCGCCGAAAGCTGCGCTCATCGCGTCCGCGGCGGTGACGGTCGCGAGGATTGCCTTCGCGCCCCCCAGCTTCAGCAGCTCCGCCGCGACGTCCTGCTTGTCGCTATCAATGTAAACATGCGCGCCGAGCTTCTTCGCCAGCTCCGCTTTGTCCGCGCCGCGCGCGATCGCCACCGTCTTGCAGCCGCTCTTCGCCGCGAACTGCACGCCCAGATGTCCTAGGCCGCCGATGCCGTGCACGGCGACCACGTCACCCGGCCCCGCGCCGGAATGGCGCAGGGAATTGAATGTGGTCACTCCCGCGCACATCAGCGGCCCGGCATCCACTGGCGAGACGTCGTCCGGAATCAGCGCCAGCGTCACAGCCGGCGTGACCATGTATTCCGCGTAACCGCCGTCGTGCGATATGCCCGTGACCTGGCGGTCAATCAGGCACATGTCAAAATATCCGCGGCGGCAGGAATCGCAGTAACCGCAGTGCCCGCCGTACCAGCCCACACCCACGCGGTCGCCGAGTTTCCAGCCCTTGACGCCGGTGCCGATCGCGTCCAGCACGCCTGCGACCTCGTGTCCCGGCACGCGCGGATAGGTGATGTTGGGAAACAGGCCGTCTTTCGTCACCGAATCGCTGTGACAGACGCCGCAAGCTTGCACCTTGATCCGCACATCGCCGGGCCCGGGCTGCGGAATATCACGTTCCACGATTTCAAATGGTCCCTTGGCTTTCGGAACTTGCACTGCGCGCATCTTCGCCATGATTCCTCCGTGCGGATTAGGATTTCGACCACGCTGATTGTAGCGCAGTGGGTCTTTCGATGCTTTCACGCGGCACCACGCTTCGGAAATATTCTGGCGGCGCGTGCGGCGGCGTGCGTTGACAGCACCGAACCCGCATGTTAGTTTTCGCGACGGCATGAGTGCAACCAGTGCGTCCAGCGCGCGCAAGCGCATCGCCGTGATTCCTGGCGACGGCATCGGCAAAGAAGTAATTCCTGAAGCTGTAAAAGTTCTGCAAAGCGCGGCGGCTTCTGGTGGGCGTGAGGTTGCGCTCACAGAATTCGATTGGGGCGCCGACCGCTATCTGCGCGACGGAACCACGCTGCCGGCCGACGCGGTCGCAATGCTGCACCGCGATTTCGACGCCATTTTGCTGGGCGCGATGGGTGATCCGCGCGTCCCAACGAATATTCACGCCGCGGAAATCCTGCTTGGACTGCGTTTTAAGCTCGATCTCTACGTGAATGCGCGGCCCTGCGTGCTGTTCGACAAACGCTTCACTCCGCTGAAAGACCGCACTGAAAAAGACGTGAACTTCATGGTGTTCCGCGAAAATACCGAAGGCCTGTACGTCGGCATGGGCGGAAACTTCAAGAAGGGCACCGCGGACGAGGTCGCGATTCAGGAAGACGTTAACACCCGCAAAGGCGTCGAGCGCATCATCCGCTACGCATATGAATATGCCAAGAAGCGCGGCCTGACACGCGTGTGCATGTCCGACAAATCCAATGCGCTGACCTTTGGCCACGATCTGTGGCAGCGCGTCTTCAAGGATGTGCGCGCGGAATATCCCGGCATCGAATCCAGCCACCAGTACATTGATAATCTGCTGATGCAGATGGTGCGCGACCCTTCACAATTTCAAGTGATCGTCACTTCCAATCTCTTCGGAGATATCGCGAGCGACTTGGGCGCGCAACTGGCCGGCGGCCTGGGTCTGGCGCCTTCGGGGAATATTCATCCCGGGCAAGTGTCGCTGTTCGAGCCGGTGCACGGCTCGGCGCCGAATATCGCGGGTAAGGGCATCGCCAATCCAATGGGCGCGATTCTTACGGTCGGGATGATGTTCGAGTTTCTTGGCTGGCAGGCGGAGGCGCAGGCGATTGACAAGGTGGTGCGGGTGGCGCTGAAGGAAGGGAAGACTCCGGCGGAGTTGGGCGGCACGCTCTCGACGCGCGAGGTGGGGGATTGGGTTGCGAACGCGATCGCTAAATCCGGCGTCGCAAGTTAAAGCTGAAGATCAAAACCTCAACACAGAGATCACCGAGACAAATCCTCGACGCAAATCTGAGAATGCAAAACCGAGGGCGATCTCCTCGGCAATCCTTGCCAATTTGAATCTTAATGTGTTTCTTTAACTCGCGCGCAGCGAATAAATCGCTGATTGTTGACGACCAAAGCCAGCCGTCCTATCTTTACGAATGCGTCATCTGACGGCTGGATCCGCCTGCTGAATCGTCCCAGGAGCGAGCGTCGTCTTCACCGTAATTTTCTGCTTGGCCAGCAGCGTCACGTCGGTTTCAAACGGTTGGTAACCGACCAGGTCAATCTTGATGTGATGGCTTCCCGGCGCGACGAGCATTCCTCGGCCCGCTCCGCGGAACTGGTTGACGGTGCCGGCGAAATGGCCGTCAACAAAAACGGCGGCTCTGTCCGGCGTAACTTCTAGTTTGATTTCGCCCGTGACCTTAGGGAAGTTCGCGTTCGGGTTTCTCTGCAGTGAAACTGTAATAATCGTCTTCTTGCCGGGCTCCGCCACGATCTTTTGCGTTAGCTCTGAGTACCCGGTCTGGCGGAAGGAAATCTCATGCTCGCCGGGCAGGAGCAATATCTTTTTGTCACCCTTTAGCTCATCTACGTAGCCCACATATTGCCCATCCACCCACACGCCGGCGGTCTTCTCAGGCTTCTTTGAGGCGGTGAAACCCAGTTCGCCCATTACCTGATTGCCGCTGGACTGACTCTGCGCGCGCAATACTAGCGGGAGCAGAAGCACGCTGATTAGAATTGCCACGCTCAGGACCACGCCGAGCCGATCACGGCGTTCGAAACCAGAATTGCCATTCGCCATTCCACGCCTCCGTAGCTATAAGCAAGAAAATCGTTAGTCACCGCAATACAAGGCCGGGAGCTATCATTATTCTAGTCTTCTTCGCAGAGCCAGGAACAAGATTATGCAGAAAGAAATGCGCGAGGGAAATGAAGGATTCACTTTATGTAGTTCGGCACGCTGTTTGCTTCGACTGATGCTCGAGTTGTCGGCCCTCCGACGGTGATTCGCGCTCGCAGACTTCAACCAACGGTTACAGTTCGCGCAGGGCCACCGCAATGGGCCGCCGCGCGGCGCTGATGGCCGGAAGGAGACCACCGATCAATCCCATCGCCAGCGCGAAAATCAAACCGCTCAGCAGCAATCCGGGAGTAATCCGAAATGCGAAAGCCAAATTCGAGAACGTCTGCCAGTTTATGGTGCTGGTAGTCAGGCCGTTCAACCGCAGCACCGCCAGGCATCCGATCACGCCGCCGACGAAAGCGATCAGCAGCGCCTCAATCAGAAATGAGAACACTACAGCCGGTCCGCCGAACCCTAGCGCGCGCATGGTGGCGATTTCCCGTCCACGCTCAGACACGGCGGAATACATGGTGTTCAGCGCGCCGAAAATCGCGCCGATGGCCATGACGAAAGCCACCAGGCCCCCGAGCACGGTGATCAGGCGAGTCATCGCCGTGGATTGCTTCGCGTAATAATCCACTTCGCGGAAAACATCCAGATTCAGGCGCGGGTCCGCGCTAACCGCATCCTTCAGCCCTTGCAGAGCCGCGGGAGAAGTGAGGTGCACGGTGGCGGATTGATAGATGTTTGTCGGCCGTTTGTACACGTCGTCTAGCACGCGCGCGTCGGCCCACACTTCTGAATCGAAAGCGCTGCCGCCTGCGTCGAAAACTCCGACGACGCGCCAATGTCCGCCGCCGAAGTCCACGGTGTTGCCAACCGTCAAGCCGGAATAGGTTTTATTGGCGTTGGTTCCGACGACCAGTTCAGAAAGGCCCGGCTGAAACATTCGTCCCTCAACGATCTTCACGTTGCGGCGTATGGTCAGCACATTTCCCGAAACTCCGCGCACTTGCACGTTGGCGTTGGTACCGGTGGCGCGCAGGGGGAAGGGAGCTACGACCACGACTTCGGAAGTGATAAGCGGACCGGAAGCGTCGCGCGCCACGCCGGGATCATCCTGAACAATCTTGATGCTTTCAATCGTGATGCCGCTCATCATTTCCGCCGTGGCGCCGGCGCGCATCAGGATGGCGTTGTCTTCAGAACCCGAAGCCACCAGCGTCGCGCGAAACCCGTGCGCCAGCGAGAGCATGGCGACGAAAACGCCCACGGTGCCCGCGATGCCGAGCACGGCAACAATCGCCGAAACCCAGCGCGCCCGCACACTGCGCAAATTGTAGATTACCGGGATCGCCATTTCACACCCTCCGCAATGCGTTGACGACGCGCATCCGCATGGCTCCAACTCCGGGCAATATTCCGCCGGCGGCGCCGATCAGTAGGGCAGTCGCAAGTCCCAGCGAAAGGATCGCGGGAGACAAGATCAGCTCCGGCAGCAAGCCATTCAGAGCATTACCGAGGACTGGCACGGCCAGGATAGCGAGGCCCAAGCCAAGAATGCCGCCCAACAAAGCGATCAATAAAGACTCCGCTAGGACCAGCACCAGGACAGAGAAATCGCTGAAGCCGATAGCCTTCAACACGGCGAGTTCACCGACCCGTTCTCGCACCGCGATCGCCATGGTGTTCCCGGTGATCAGCAGCAGTGTGAAGAACACCACCGCGCCGATGGAGAGAATCAGGAATTCGATATTGCCGAATTGTTTTACCCAGCCTGCGGCAAACGCAGATTCCGTTTCCGTCTTGGTCTCGTAGGATGAATTGGTGAAAGTGTCGTCAATGGCTTTGGCGACGCGCGGCGCATCGTCCGGGTTATCGAGCCGTAGCACGTACCAGCCAATGTTGCCTTTGAATCGTTCCGGTACGCGCTCTTCGAAATAATCCCACTGAAACCAGAACTGCGTTTCGTCGCCTCCGGCGTGCGCACTGTGATAAATGGCGTCAAGATTGAATTCCCACGTGCCGCTGGTGCCGTAGCTGACGTTCTTGATGGGGATGCGGTCGCCGATCTTCCAGCCGAAGCGCTGCGCGGTTCTGGCTCCCACGACCGCGCCTTCACGATCGGCCACGAATTTCTGCCACTGGTCATCGGGGACCACCAATTCGGACATAACCTGGCGCTGATTTTCGGGGTCAATCACGAATTGCGGGAAAAAGTTCTTCTCGTCCTGGTAGACGCCGCCAAACCAGTTATTGTGCGTAATGGACTTCACGCCCGGAATGCGCGAGATCTGGTCGCGGTACGACAAGGGAAGCGGCTGGATGATGGAGATGCGGTTAATGGTCACCAGACGATCCGCGCCCGCTATATCTGCACCGCGGCCGAAGGCTCCTTTGACCACTGCGAGGAAGGCGAACAGAAACAGCGCGACCGCAAATGAACCCACGGTAAGAATCGTGCGCAATTTCTTGCGCGATAAATTTGAAAGTATCAGGTGAAGAAATTTCATGCCATGCTCCCGACGCGCCCGCCTTCCACCAGGACGCCTTTGTTGAGGTGAAGTGTTGCTTGAGCTCTTTCGGCCGCCATGGGATCGTGCGTCACCATCAAAATTGTCTTGTTGTGTTCCTTCGAGAAGCGCTGCAATAGTTCAAGTATTTCATCAGCGCTCTTGCGGTCCAGGTCGCCCGTCGGCTCGTCGCACAGCAGGAAGGTGGGATCAGCGACGATCGCGCGAGCGATCGCCACACGCTGTTCTTGTCCGCCTGAGAGTTGCCTCGGGTAATGGTTGATGCGGTCGCCCAGGCCGACGACGCCGAGCGCGGTCTCAACGTGCGTGCGCCGCTCAGACTTCGAGAGCTTAGTAAGCAGCAGCGGCAGCTCCACGTTCTGGAAAGCGGTTAGCACCGGAATCAGGTTGTACATCTGAAAAATGAAGCCTACGTGCCGCGCGCGCCATTGCGTTAACTTGCCGCTGGACATGTGCGTGATTTCGTCACCGGCCACGGTGATGCTGCCGTGGGAGGGCACGTCGAGCCCACCGAGCAAATTGAGCAAAGTGGTCTTGCCGGAGCCGCTGGGACCCATGAAGGCGACGAATTCGCCCGGGTCCACGTCCAGATTCAAGCCCTGCAGGACGTCAATTTCCTCGCCGCCGCGTTTGTACTTCTTATCGAGCCCGCGGATTTTGATCAGGCTGTTCGCGCTGCCACCGCCGTCCACTCGCACCATTTTGCGCGCTCCTATTTCTTGATCTGAACCGCTTCACCGTCATGCAAATCCGTGGGGCCTTTTACCACTACCGTATCTCCCGCCGTCAGGCCCGCCAAAATTTCGGCGTCGCTGCCGCGCGTGTTGCCTAGCGTGACCGCGCGACGCTCCAGCTGATTATCCTTAACGAGGAAAACGATCTTGCGGCCGCTTTCGTCACGCACGGCGCCGGAAGGAATCAGCGCTGCGGGCGTCACACCCACTTGCTTGTCCGGCTCATTGCCCAAGAACGAGACCTTAACGCCCATGTCCGGCAGGATCCTCGGGTCCAGCTTTAAGAATGAAATGCGAACTTTTACTGTAGCTTTCTGGCGATCCGCCGTGGGAATCACGGTGCGTACCTTCGATGGAATCTGCCAGTCAGGATACGCGTCGAGGATCGCGGTTACCGGCTGGCCAGGTTCGACGCGCGCGATATACGCCTCGTTCACGTCCACTTCAATTTCGTTCGAGTTCATATCCACGATGGTGGCGACTCCGGTGCGTGTGAAACCTCCGCCGGCGGAGACCGGCGAGATCATTTCGCCGACTTGCGCGTCTTTTGACACCGCAACACCATCGAACGGTGCGCGAATCACGCAATTGTTCACCGCTTGCTGTGCTTCGGCGATGCGCGCTTCCGAGCCGGCCACCTGCACTTTGGTTAGCGCGATTTTGGCTTTCAGGCTGTCCACGGTGGTGATTGCGTTGTCCAATGTTTCCTGGCTCTGCACTCCAGCGGACTGCAAGGCGCGCGCACGAGTCAATTCGATTTCTGCGTTCTTGAGCTGTACTTCGAGGTCTGTGATCTGCGCGCGCGTGGAATTGCGGTCGGCGACGGCGGATTCGAGGGCGCGTTTGACGTCCGAATCATCCAGCGTCGCGAGAATCTGCCCTTCTTTCACGTGCACGCCTTCGTCGAAGAACACTCCGGTCACGCGCCCGGTGATTTTCGCAGCCACGGTAGCGCGGCGGCGTGGCGTCACGTAACCGCTGGCATTCAGCAGGGCAGGGCGCCCGGTCGCGGCTTTTTGCGCGATGGCGACTTCTACGACGGGCTTCTGGTCGCGCAATGCCCAGGCGGCTCCCGCGATCAGCGCGAGCACTACGAGCACGACGGCGATGATTCCCCAACGCTTCCCGCCTTTGCCGGCGTCCCGCTGAGTCCTGTCAATCCGCAGGGAACTGAGGTCGGGCTTTGCTTTCTGTGACGGCGTGGACATGTACGGCTGCTGCTCCTTCGCTTGAGCGTGCGGGCTGCAATCTCTAGTACGCGCGACCGCGTGCAGAAGTAACGGCGACGGCGCGGCGCTGAATTCGTGCGTACATTGTAGCTTGGGTTCGCTCCGCGGGGGAGCTAGTTTAACCAGGTCAAGCTATGGATGCGTTGGCGACCGCGGCGATTCAGAGTGTGCTCAGGTTTCGGCAAATACTCGTCCGTTCGGGCACACCTGAAGCGTTACTCGAATCACTCAACTAATCTAGAACGTCAGCGAATGCGAAAAGTCACTGTAATTTTTTTGAACCTGCGAGCGAGTCTGAGTGGCGGCTAAGAAATCGCCGCGGTTAAAGTAAAAATTGACGTATGTGCACGGGGGTTAATCCGCACTTAGCGCTCCGAAATTTCTGAACATCTGCTTGAATGCGTTGACGAAAGGAGCTCAACGATTGGTGGAGTTGTCGGCTGGGCGACGAATCAGTAGCGCGCGACACTTCGAGTACTAAGTGACATTATAACCGCAATCAGCATGCCGAGTAAAAATCCTCCGACGTGCGCCCACCAAGCAACTCCACCAGATGTAGCCGCTCCCGTAGCGCCCAGCGAGCCGATGCCACTGACGAACTGCATCACGAACCATAAGCCGATGAACACTAGCGCCGGGATTCGCGCCCGGAACCAGATGATCAAAAGTGTGACCAATGCGGAAATCTGCGATCTGGGGAAGAAGACAATGTACGCGCCAAGCACGCCGGCGATAGCGCCGCTCGCGCCCAGGGACGGAATATGGGATCCCCACGAAAATAACGTCTGCGCGATGCTGGATCCAATTCCGCAGACCAGGTAAAACAACAAATAGGCGACAGCGCCCATCCGGTCTTCTACGTTCGCACCAAAAATCCACAAGAACCACATATTGCCGATGATGTGCAGCCAGCCGCCGTGCAGGAACATGCAGGTAAAGAGCGGCAGGAAGGCCTCCTGCAGAGTGTAATGATGGCCTTGGAGCGCCATCTGAATTTTGTAGGGCACCACGCCATACGTCATGATGAAAGCGTCGGCGGCGTGCGGCGGCAGCGAAACTTGGTACAAAAATACGAGGGTGTTCGCCAGTATAAGCAGCAGCGTCACGGTCGGGAAGGAACGCCGCGGCGTTAAATCCTGCAGCGGGATCACTGATTACTTTCCAGGAGCCTCGGCATTTTTCGCTGTGCGGTGCGGGGCATCGTCTAAATGACTTTATCTGACGTTGCGGCATTTTCAAGAGGTAATGAGGAAGGAGCGCTTCCGCCAGGGTGCAAAAATCTGCGGCAGTGGCGTGCGCGAAGAGCGTTTTGCAATTGCGCCGGATGCCGCGCTGTGATAAAAGTTTTCGTTTCACATGCGCGCGCGGCCGGGCACTGAGGGGATGTCGTCCTGATCGTAAGCGGACGATTGGCTTCCTCGCAAGGCGGCGCGTCGGCACACTGATGCCAGTTCACGAATCCGAGGCCATTATCCTGCAGAGTTATCCGCTAGGCGAAGCCGACCGGCTGGTCAGCTTTCTTTCGCGTTCGATGGGCCGCGTTCGCGGCGTGGCCTCCGGTGCGCGGCGCACCAAAAGCCGCTTTGGTTCGACGCTGGAGCGACTCTCGCACGTTCACATCTGGTTTTACGAGAAGCAGAACCGCGAGTTGGTGCGCATCAACCAGTGCGATCTGGTGGAATCGTTCCTGGACGCGTTCCGTGATTACGGTTCGGGCGTGGCGCTGGCGATGTTGAGCGAAGTGACGGAGACGGTGCTTCCGGATCACGAGCCTTCCGACGCGAATTTTCGCCTGCTGTTGCTGGTCGCGCAGACCATTAAGAAAACCGGCAAACCGGAATTGCCGCTCGCTTATTTTGTGCTCTGGACCGTGAAGCTGGGCGGCTGGCTACCGACGCTGGATGCTTGCGCGCGCTGCGGCCGTCACCTGGACGCGAAAGAAGCGGCGTACTTTTCGCCCAGCGCTTCGGCGATCTCCTGCAGCAAGTGCCGCCGGCCGGGGATGCGCACGCTCTCGCCCGCGGTGCTGGCAGCGGCTCGCAAAATGCTCGGCGAGCGGCTGGACAAGTTGAGCGAAGAAATGATTTCGCAGCGCGCCGCTAGGGACCTGAGCGATGTTATGCTCGACGTCATCGAACATCAAATTGACCGCAAGCTGAAATCGCGGGAACTTCTGGAGTCCTTAGCGTGAAGAAGCACTTGAAGAAAATTGCAGAGGGGAAGGCTGCTGCGAAGACTCCAGCCAAGGTCAAGGGGCTGAGCTTTCAGGACCTTCTACTAAGACTTGAGGAATACTGGACACGCCGCGACTGCATACTTCAACAACCGTATGACATCGAAGTCGGCGCCGGCACGATGCATCCGGAAACTTTTCTGCGCGTACTCGGGCCGGAACCTTACCGAGTTGTATATGCGCAGCCGAGCCGGCGTCCTGCGGATGGCCGCTACGGCGAAAATCCCAACCGGCTCTACAAGCATACCCAACTTCAAGTGATACTGAAGCCCGCGCCCGCCGATGTGCAGGACCTTTACCTCGAGAGCTTGGCTGCCGTTGGAATCAATTTAAAGGAACATGATATTCGATTCGAGGAAGACAACTGGGAATCGCCGACGCTCGGCGCGTGGGGAATTGGCTGGCAAGTGCTGCTCGACGGGCAGGAGATCACGCAGTTCACTTACTTTCAGCAGAGCGGCGGACAGAACCTGGATCCGATTTCGGTAGAACTGACCTACGGCTTGGATCGAATCGCTTCGTACCTGCAAGGAGTGGACAACGTTTTCGACGTCCGCTGGTCGGAGACGGTGACTTACCGGCAAGTTCGCCTGGCCGAAGAGCAGCAATTTTCTGCGTATAGCTTCGATCACGCTGATGCGGTGTCCACGCGCAAGCAGTTTGATCTGGCCGAAGCGGAGTCGGCGCGACTTCTCGCGGCTTATGCCGCGCTGAAAGGCCCGCAAAAGAAGGGCTTCCCGATCTTGCAGGCTTACGACCTGTGCTTGAAATGCTCACACTTCTTCAATCTGCTGGATGCGCGCGGCGCGATTTCGGTAACGGAGCGCGCGGCGATGATTGCGCGGGTGCGCAAGCTTGCGATTCGCGTAGCGGCCGCATGGCTTGAGCAAAGTTCTGGCGCGGCGCCCGATGCGGCGAAGGTGGTCGCATGAAGGTAGTGACGAGAGCAGGGAAGGCCGGCGGAAAGCCGCGCGGAGATTTCCTATTCGAAATTGGATGTGAAGAAATTCCTGCGGGAATGATTTTGGAAGCCTCGCAGGAACTTAAAGCATTACTTCAGAAACATTTTCTCGCGAATGGATTGCTCGAAGAAAAATCCGCGGAAGCTTCTATCGAAACTTTCGGTGCGCCGCGACGTTTGGTTGCGATTGCGCGCGGAGTGCGCATGCGTCAGGAAGATGTGACGCGCGAAATTACCGGACCGCCGAAATCGATCGCGTACGATCAGGTCGGCGAGCCGACACGCGCGGCGATGAGCTTTGCGGAGAAGCAGGGAATACCTGTGTCGAAATTGAGCATCGTGAACACGCCGAAGGGCGAGTACCTCTCCGCGAAGCAAGTAGTGATCGGCAGGCCCGCAGTGCAGATACTTGCCGAAGTGCTGCCGCAAGCAATTCAGGAAATCTCCTGGCCGCGTTCGATGTACTGGACCGGTGCGCGCGGCCCGCGCTTCATTCGCCCGATTCGTTGGATCGTCGCGTTATTGGACGGCAAAGTAATTCCGTTTTCGTTCGCGGGAGTGCAATCGGGGAATCACACCGACGGCCATCGGTTCCTCGGGAAGAAACAGATTCCCGTAAACAGCCCCGCGGACTTCGAAGTAAAGTTAAAGAAAAACTTTGTATTGTGCCGGCCTGCCGCGCGCGAGAGCAAAATCGCGACGGAGATTCGCGCGCTTACAAGTCGCCGCGGCCTGCACACCCATGAAGACGCCGAGCTGTTGCAGCTGGTCGCATATCTCAACGAATACCCGAGCGTCATCGTAGGGGATTTCGATCCCGCATTTCTCGCGCTGCCCGACGAAATTCTGCTGACGGTGATGCGCGACCATCAGAAATATTTCGGCTTGGAATCGCGCAACGGGGAATTGGCGCCACATTTTCTGGCGGTGATCAATTTGCCGAAGGATCCCAAGGGGCTGGTGCGGGCGGGTCATGAGCGCGTGTTGCGCGCGCGATTTGCCGACGCGCAGTTCTTCTGGCAAACGGATCAAAAGGTCAAGCTTGGCGATTATCTGCCGAAGCTTGCGGCAGTGACGTACGAATCACGCCTGGGAAGCTACGGCGACAAGGTCGCGCGTATGCGTGCTCTTGCGCGTTGGCTGGCGGAGCAGTGGTTCAGCGGCGGCGTGTCGCAAGCGGATGTGGCTGGTTCCGATCGCGCGGCGGAGCTGGCGAAGTGCGATCTGGTCACTGGTATGGTGGGCGAGTTTCCAGAATTGCAGGGCGTGGTAGGCGGGCTGTATGCGCGCGCACAGGGCGAGCCGGATGATATCGCCTGGGCTGTATATGATCATTACAAACCGCTGGGACTCGATGATCCGCTGCCACGCAATCTAACTGGCTGCGCGGTGGCGCTAGCGGACAAGCTGGACTCACTCGTCGCATGTTTTGCCGTCGGCGCGGTGCCTACTGGCTCGAGCGATCCGTTCGCGCTGCGGCGCGCGGCGCAGGGAATCGTCAAGATTATTCTGGAGCGCAAGCTGCCGCTGTCACTTTCCGCGGCGATTTCGGCTGCGGCGAAAGCGCTCAAAGAGAATGCGCCGCGAATTGACGCATCCGAGGCTGTGCAGAAGCAGGTGCTCGATTTTCTGCTGGAACGTGCGCGCTATATTCTGCGCGAGCGGCGCGGATTCGCCTACGACGAGATCAATGCCGCCTTAGCGGCGGGCGCGGACGATCTGGTGGACGCGGTGGACCGCGTGGCGGCGGTGAAAGCCATTCGAAACATGAAGAATTTCGTGCCGCTGGCGGCTGCGTTCAAGCGCATCCGCAATATCCTGGAAAAGTCGGCTGCGGGAATTGATAAGTCGAAGCTAGTAGTGCAGCCCGACCTGCTGTGGGAGCCGGCCGAGCGTGAGCTGTACAACGCGGCGCAGCAAATCGGCGGGGAAGCATCCCTCAAGAAAAGGGCGAGGAAGTATCGCGAGGCCCTCGAGGCGATTTCGGGACTGCGTCCCGCGGTGGATTTATTTTTCGACAAGGTTCTAGTGATGGTTGAGGACCAGAATGTGCGACGCAATCGCGTGGCGCTTCTCGCCGGATTACTTAAAGAATTCTCTACGATCGCGGATTTCTCGGAGCTGGGCGGAGAAGAAGCGAAGTAACTTCTGAAGCCGCACAGCTAGCATTGAAGTGGCGGTTCAGTTGTCGGAGCGCCGACGAATTTTATTCAAGTGTTTAATGAGAGGCGCGCCGCGGTGCGCCTCTCCTACATCTTCTCGCAAACTTAAAGCGAGTCTTGAGGCCAAAAAAATGAAATACGTTTATTTCTTCGGGGCAGGCAAGGCTGATGGCACGGGCGACATGCGCGATCTCCTCGGCGGCAAGGGAGCGGGGCTCGCGGAGATGACGCGCATTGGTCTCCCAGTGCCGGCGGGATTCACGATCACCACCGAGACCTGCGATTATTTCCTGACGCACGGCCGGAAATATCCTTCGGAACTTCGCACGCAAGTAGCGAAGAGTATCGCGCACCTCGAAAAACTCACCGGGAAGAAACTCGGCGATGCAAAAGATCCGCTGCTGGTCAGCGTGCGCTCCGGTTCGGCGCGGTCTATGCCCGGAATGATGGAGACGATTCTGAACCTCGGCCTAAATGACCGCGCAGTCCAGGGCCTGGCGCACGCCACAAAAAATGAGCGCTTCGCATATGACGCCTATCGCCGTTTCGTGCAGATGTATTCCTCCGTTGTCATCGGCCTCTCCAAGGAAGACCTGGAACACCGCCTCCGCGCGATGAAACAATCGCTCGGAGTGAAAGACGACACCGATGTCAGCGCCGAAGGCTGGAAGAAGTTGGTTGGAGAATACAAGGCTTACTACAAAGAGAAAACCGGCAAAGACTTTCCGGACGATCCGCAAGAACAGCTCTGGGGAGCGATCGGCGCGGTGTTCGATTCCTGGATGGGAGAGAAGGCTGTCACGTATAGACGGGTTGAGAAAATCACGGGGCTGGTGGGCACAGCGGTCAACGTGGTTCAGATGGTTTTCGGAAATACGGGCGACGCCTCTGGGACTGGCGTGTGCTTCACACGCGACCCTTCGACAGGCGAGAAAACCTTCTTCGGCGATTTTCTGCTGAACGCCCAGGGCGAGGACGTAGTCGCGGGAATCCGCACGCCGATGCAATTGAAAGAAATGGCCAAGCGCATGCCGAAGGTATATCCGCAACTCGAAAAAGTGCGTCAGACCCTCGAGAAGCACTATCGCGACATGCAGGACCTGGAATTCACCGTCGAGAACGGCAAGCTGTACATGCTGCAAACTCGCACGGGCAAGCGCTCGCCTTCTGCCGCATTTCAAATTGCCGTGGACATGGTGAACGAGAAGCTCATCAAAGTTGAAGAAGCACTTGAACGCATCAAGCCCGAAGACGTTGAGCGGCTTTTCTATCCAGTGATTGATCCGAAGATGTCGCGCACGGAACTGTCCAGCCGTTTGCTCGTCACCGGAAATAATGCGGTCCCCGGAGCGGCGGTTGGCAAAGCGGTGTTCACGGCGCAAGCAGCCGAAGAGTGGGCGGCGCGCGGCGAGAGAGTAATCTTGGTGCGGCATGAAACCAGCCCGGAAGATGTGGGCGGTATGTTCGTCGCACAAGGAATTCTCACAGCAACGGGCGGCAAGACCAGCCATGCAGCGGTCGTGGCGCGCGGCTGGGGGAAGTGCTGCATCGTGGGCGCGGAGAAACTGGACATTGATCTAAAGAAGAAAACCATCCAGGCCAATGGCCGTGTGGTGCGGGAAGGCGAGTGGATCACGCTCGACGGTGGAGATGGGTCGGTGTACACGGGCCAAATCGAGCTGATTCGTCCGGAGCCGCCGAAGGCTTTCGCCACGCTGATGACCTGGACCGACAAAATCCGGCGTCTGGGCGTGCGCACCAACGCGGATACGCCGCACGATGCGCGAGTGGCGCGCGATATGGGCGCCGAAGGCATCGGCCTCTGCCGCACTGAGCACATGTTCTTCAAGGATTTCGAACATCCCGAGAAGAGCATCGAGCGCCAGCAGGCCATTCAGGAAATGATCCTGGCGGAGGAACCCGAGGCGCGACGCGCAGCGCTCGACAAGCTACTGCCGTTCCAGCGGCGCGATTTCATCGGCATCTTCGAAGCCATGAAGGGGCTGCCGGTGACGATTCGGCTGGTTGATCCACCGTTGCATGAGTTCGTTCCCCACGATCCGGCCAAGCAGGCAGAGCTGGCGAAGAAAATCGGAATCTCACCTGAAGCTGTAGCCCGCCGAGTGGAACAATTACATGAAGCCAATCCGATGCTCGGCCACCGCGGCTGCAGGTTGTGCATTACGTATCCGGAGATTCTGGATATGCAGGTTCGAGCGATCATTGAAGCGGCCATTGATTGTCAGAAGCGCGGCATTAAAGTATTGCCTGAGATAATGCATCCGCTCGTTCTGGACAAGAAAGAGCTAAAGATTTTGGAGCAGCAGACTCGCAAAGTTGCGCAGGAGATTATATCCCGCTCTAAAGTGAAACTTGAATATCTAGTGGGCACGATGATCGAGCTGCCGCGCGCTGCATTGCTTGCCGACCAGATCGCAGAGGTCGCCGAATTCTTTTCGTTCGGCACCAACGACCTGACGCAAACCACCATGGGACTATCGCGCGACGATGCCGGTCGCTTCCTGCCGGAATACGTGGACGAGCGCAAGGCGGCGATCTTCAAGGACGACCCTTTCCAGACTCTCGACATCGCAGGTGTGGGCTTGCTGATCGAATGGGGAATCGCCCGGGGACGCAAGACGCGTCCGAAACTGAAGATCGGCATCTGCGGCGAACATGGCGGCGATTCCGAAAGCGTGAAATTCTGCCATCGCGTGGGCATGGATTACGTCAGCGCCTCGCCGTTCCGCGTGGCCATTGCGCGACTGGCTGCAGCGCAAGCCGTAATTGAGGGTAAGAAGGCGAAGCAGAAAGGGCGCTGAGAGCCGGAATCGAAAGCAGAGAAAACCGTCTCGCCCAGGAGCACACCATTTCGCGAGCGCGACTTCCGACGACCGATGGCCGGCCGCTGATCATCGGCATTTGCGGAGGCACCGGCTCGGGCAAGACCACGATTACCCGCCGAATCATCGAGGCACTCTCCGAAACGAACGCAGTCGTCCTGCAGCAGGACAATTATTATCGCGATTATCCGGGCATGCCCTTCGCCGAACGCGTGAAGGTGAATTTCGATCATCCCGATTCCATGGATACGCCGCTGCTCGCCGAGCACGTGCGCCAACTTCGCGCGGGGCAGGCAATTGAACGCCCTACCTACGATTACGCCAACTTCCAACGCCTGAAGGGGACTGTGCGCATTGAGCCGCGCGCGGCGATAATTGTCGAGGGCATTCTGATATTTGAAAATAAAGCGCTGCGCGACGTGCTGGACATCAAAATCTTCGTGGATACCGACGCCGACTTGCGTTTCATTCGGAGGCTGGTGCGCGATCTACGTGACCGCGGGCGCACGACCGAAATGGTCGTCGAACAATATATGAAGACGGTGCGGCCGATGCATCTGGAGTTTGTCGAGCCGTCAAAACGCTACGCCGACGTGATAATTCCGGAGGGTGGCCACAACGACGTTGGAATTGACCTGGTGATTCAGAAGATCCGGTCGCTGGTGCCGCGGCCTGGCGCGCAGTGAACGAAATTCGGGATTCGAACGTATCAACATATATGGGCGTCGGGGGATTGCGCTAAAGACCTCCGTGCCAAAGCGACACAGAGACGCCGCCCACCGAACTGGAGCCAGGAGATGATGATGAACATCCTACTGTGGTGCATTTTGCTGGTGTTGTGCTGGCCCCTGGCCTTGCTCGCGCTGGTGCTGTATCCGATTGTGTGGCTGCTGTTGCTGCCGTTCCGGATAGTGGGGATCGCGGTGGATGGCGTGTTCGATCTGCTGCGTGGAATCCTGCTTCTGCCGGGACGGGTATTGCGTGGGCCGCGCAGCGCGTGAGCGATGTCGATAGGAGCGGATCGCTTCGTTCCCGTCGGAAGTACATCGAGGATTGGTTTAACCGTGGGCTGGCCGACGATTCGCGCGACGGTTTACATTTTCAGTTCGCGCCGAAAGTTAAAGTAATATCGCGCGCGAACTCTTCCGCCGCGAGATGTGTGAAGCGGCTCGTGAATGGAACTTTCAATTGTCTCTTTAAGGCTTGACCGCGGATTGCTCATCCGGCGTCTGCACTACGATCGGGAACACCGGCGCAGTGGTTACTGGTGGCGCCACTTGAGGTGGAACTTGATGTTGCGCGGCTGACTTCGCTACTGACTGTTCTGTGTTTGCCACTCGCGCGACGCGCAACGGAATGTTGCCGTCCACCAGCACCGTGTAATGGTCGGACGACGCCGCGATCGCTGGCGCGCCTTTGTGAAAGTCGGTGAGGAAAAACGGATAGCCGGCGAATTTCCCGACCGCTAGTTTCGCGGCTGTGTCTTGCGATAGGGCAAAGCTCGCAGGGACTCGGTCGCCCGTAGCAGCCGTAATATCCTGCATGAACCAAACCACCTGACCGGAACTTCCCATGCTAGAACGCCGCACCGCCATAATTCGCGCTCGCGCCTCCGCGCCTTGCGGTATCACCGTCACGCCGTCCAAGGTCACGGGTTGAACCACTACCATCTCGACGATCGAGCCTTCCTCTAAGTTGTCAGCGGAGACATCACCGCTCACAGCCACTTGCACTGCGGTCTGGTTGGAAATTCTCACTTCCACCGTCTGCGCAGCATCTGCTGGTACCACCGGGAAGGCGGCCGGCGCGTGCATCATCGCCAGAATAATCCGGTCGGAGACGCCGGAAAGTTTCAAGCGATGGAGAGCGACAGGGGAAGTATCGAAATCGCAGCGAGAAGCGCTAATTTTAGCGATGATCGCGTCAGGACTCTGGTGCGCGCTCTGCATCTTCATAACGTTCACGTCAGTGAGCAGCGGCGCGGATTCGCTGGGTCGCGCGATGGCAGCGGACGGATCAGGCGGCTGCGCGGCAGGCTGAGCAGGAGCCGGCTCGGGCTGCACATCCGGTTTCGGTTCCGGTTTGGGTTTTTCCGTCCATCCAAAATTGATTGCAGGCTGCGGAGGCGGAGCCGTGGTGGACAAATCGCTGCTCGGCACCCAGCCCAAGCGTCCATCGGTGGTCTGCACTTGAGAGTAGTCGCCATTCTGACTGGTAATCGCGACGCTCTCGCCGCAGTGCAGCTTTCCCAACTCTTCAAATTTCTGCACAGATTTGTACAGCAGAATGTAGGAGTCGTAAGTTCCGCAATGAGCGAATGCAGGAGTGTTCGCCGGCGCGGACTGCGGTGCGACGAAGAGGATCCCCAGCAGAAATAATCCATATTTCATTTTGAGTCCCCAAGCCGGTCGCAGGGACGATCGCCCTAACACGCGTCCCTGGCCCCGAGTGGAGGCATTTTTTCTCCGCTGGAGAATCGGGGCAATAGTACTTTGAAACAGCTGGCGGATTGGGGTAGTACAGTCCATCTCAATATTTAGCTTTAACTTCACATCTAGAAGTCTCCCGCACGTCAACGAATCTGAATTGCCGCAAGCTTTCATCTGTTGTGGCGCTATCGCTTAAAGTCCTTCTTTAAGTTGCGAGCTCAAGTTTTGCGAACTGTTACAGAACCGAAAAACGGCAACGCCGATAACGCGGTGCGGCAGCCACCGGGCTCGTCCTTTCCTATTGACATCCTATACGTAGCTCGCTAATATTCCTATAGAGAGCCGATAGGAGGCCCCGTTTGAGCCCTGAACAGACCAGCCTTTTGCAGGGAACTTTGGACCTGCTAATTTTGAAATCGCTGCGCGCCGGTGAAATGCATGGACTAGGAGTTTCCCGCCGCATCGAGCAGCTAACCGGCGGCACTTTCGTCGTTAAGCCCGGCTCGCTGTTTCCCGCCCTGCACCGCATGGAAGAAGAAGGATGGATCTCAGCATTCTGGGGAGAGTCTGAGAACAACCGCCGCGCGAAGTATTACCGGCTGTCTAAGGCCGGCGAGAAACAACTGGAAGCCGAGACCAAGCGCTGGAGCCGGATCTCCTTGGCGATCGGCCAGGCATTAGAAGCATCGTAGGAGGCACCGCACATGCCGCTACTTGCGAAAGCTCGAAGTTTTCTGCGCAATTTGTTCTTCACCCACCGCGTGGATGCAGACCTCGACCAGGAAGTTGATTCCCACCTGGAAATGCTGATCGAAGAAAAGATTCGCACGGGCATGACGCCTGCCGAAGCGCACCGCGCCGCCCGCATCGAACTGGGCGGAGTGGAGCAAGTGAAGATTCATGTGCGCGATTCACGCACGGGCGCGTTTCTGGATTCGCTGGTGCAGGATGTGCGTTTTGCGATACGCAGCCTGCGCCGCAGCGCAGGCCTCAGCGCGTTCGTCATCGTCACGTTGGCGCTGGGGATCGGCATGACGTCCGCGACGTTCAGCATGGTGGATGGGTTGATTTTCCGTCCTTATCCGGTGCCGCAACCCGGCAATCTGATGACACTCGCGGGCACGACTCATGACAGCATGATCGAAGATTTCTCCTATCGGGAATATCTGGACATCCGCGATAAAACGAAAAGCTTCGACGGTGTGATCGCCTACGCGCAGATGCAGGCCGTGGGTTTCAGCCCCGAACCAACGGACATGCCGCGCGTGAAGGGCGGAGTGCTGGTTTCCGGCAATTTCTTCCGTGTGCTCGAACGTCGAACCTCGGCTGGGTCGCGGCTTTCGCGATGATGAAGACCAGGTGCCCGGTCGCGATGCTGTGGCGGTTCTGGGAGCGGATTTCTGGCACCACGAATTCGGCGGCGATCCCGGCGTGGTGGGCCGGATCGTTCGCCTGAACGGTGCGCCGTTCACCGTGATCGGAGTGGTCCCGGACAGCTTCTCGGGTTTGTTGATCTTCGGCCATCCCGATTTCTACATGCCGCTCGCCATGGCGCGAACATTTTCCACCAACCTCGAAAAGAATTTCTTTGAGGACCGCGACGATCGCGAGCTGAGCGTGAAAGCGCGTCTGCAACCGGGCACTACAATCGCTCAAGCGCGCAATGAACTCGCTGTGCTGGCGAAAAATTTCGAGCACGACTATCCGAACGTTTCGCGCAGCCGCGGTGCGGCGGTGTACACCCAATTCCAAGCGCGGACCACCGAAGACGACAACTGGAAATTCGGCGTGATCTTCGTAATTCTCGCGGCGGCGGTCCTGCTGGTAGCGTGCACCAACATTGCCGGACTGTTGCTCAGCCGCGCGCGGGCGCGAGCGCGCGAAATCGCTGTGCGCCTGGCGCTGGGCGCAGGACGCTTCCGCCTGATCCGGCTGCTGCTCACCGAAAGTCTGATCCTGGCGACGCTGGGCGGCCTGGCCGGGTACCTCGTCGGTTGCGGCTTCATCGAGTGGTTCCACACCAAACAAAACCTTATTTTTCTAGACGAGCTGCCGAACTCCATCCCATTCCAAATGGATAACCGCGTGCTCCTATCGTGCGTCGGGATGGCCGTGTTCAGCGCGCTCCTTTGCGGCTTGGCCCCAGCGCTGCAAAGCACGCGCGTGGACTTGGTGAGTGCGCTCAAGTCCGCCGACGTGGATATTCCTGGACGCAAACGCATGTGGGGCCGCAATCTTCTGGTTGTGGTGCAAGTTTCGATGTCACTCATGCTCCTCACGGGGGCATTCCTGATGGCGCGGGGATTCCAACACAGCTTGCTCGAGGGGACCGGATTCGCCAAAGACCATCTGCTGATGACGAGCTTTGATCCCCGGCTGATCCAGTACAACGCAACTCAGACCCAGCAATTTTACAAGTTGCTCGCTGAACGCATGCGCGAAGCTCCCGGAGTTCAGAGCGCGGCGTTAACGCACAACGTTCCTATGGACCAGGACGAGCCTGATGGCGTGACGTTTGTGCCCGAAGGTTTCACGATGCCCCCGGACCGCGAGAGTTTTTCTTCGCTGATGGACACGATAAATGAAGGATATTTTCAGACGCTGGGAGTCGCACTTTTGCACGGCCGCACATTCCTTGAGACCGATACCGCCACTGCGCCGCGGGTAGCCATCGTGAATGACCACCTCGCCAGGCACTTTTGGCCTGGCGGCGACGCCGTGGGAAAACGCATCCGGCTCAATAGCAGCACCGGGCCGCTCGTCGAGATCGTAGGCGTCGCGCAGACGATCAAGTATCAATCAGCATCCAGCCCGATAGATTTCCTATATCTGCCGCTGGCGCAGCATCCTGTGGCGCGCATGGTTTTGATGTTGCGCTCCAGCGGCGATCCGCTGCAACTGGTGCAGCCGGTGAAGGATGCGGTGCGCAGCATCGATCCGAATTTGCCGATGCTGCAGACGCGCTCTTATGAAGATTATTACCTGGCCGAGGCGATACGCGCGCCGCAAATCGCGATAGATTTGGTGGGCACCATGGGCTTGGTGGGTTTACTGCTCGCAATCGCCGGCCTGTACGGATTGGTGGCGTACAACGTGAGCCGCAGAACTCACGAGATCGGCATACGCATGGCTCTGGGCGCGGCGGGCTCGGACGTGTTGCGCTTGGTGATGGGCAAGGGGATTGCGCTGGTAGCGATGGGAACGGGGCTAGGCCTCGTGATGGGTTTTGGCCTCGAACGGTTGATGAATTCCATGCTGTTCAATTCCGGTGGCGTGGATGTGGTGGCTTACATCATCGTGGTGCCCACGCTATTTTTGGTGACCATGCTGGCGACGTACGTGCCCGCGCGACGGGCGTCGCGGATTGCGCCGACGCAAGCGCTGCGTTACGAGTAGGGCAGTCCCGCTTCGCGCTGCCGCTTTGCACTGCTTAGGTTGGCATCTTTAAGAAGAAGTACACGCCAAGAAATCCGAAAATCGCATCAGGCGACCATGCGGCTAACAGAGGCGGGAGCTGTCCCACCGATCCCATCGCTTCAAAAAGCGCAGCAGTAGCCCAATACACGATAGCTACGCCCACCGCGACAGCCAAGCCTCCGACGGCGCCGCGCGTGCCTGTAAGAAAAGCGAACGGCGCGCCCAGGAACACAATAATCGCGGCAATCAGCGGGAACGCGAATTTTTTCTGCCACTGCACGGAAAGGCGGGCCGTATCGAACCCCGCGTGTCGCAGCCCCTGGATATATTCCCCCAGCTGGCGCCAATTCATCTGATACGACTGGCGAACTTCTCGCCGGAAATAACTGGGCGGTTCTGAAATCTCGGGAAGCGATTGCACTTTGAACGGAGTGTAATGCGAGACTTTGCCGTCCTGGAAGTCGCGAATCCATCCCCCGGTGAGCGCCCAGGTATTCTCAGATTGCACCCAGGTGGCGCGGTCGGCGAAGACGCGGCGGCGAATCTGGAACGTGTCTGGGTCGAGTTCGAAGACGCTCAATCCGCCGAAAAGATTCTGGTCGGGATCGAACAGCTCGTAGTTGTAGATCTTGGTGTTCTCGCCAAAAATCCACTGGTGCGCCGGCTGAAAATACGTCTGCGCCGGACGGCCTTTGATCTGGTTGCGCAGCGCATCCTGCCGCTGATTCGCGTAGGGAAGGTAAGTGTCGTCCAGCAGGAACATGCCCCCCGCAATCAGGCACCCGGCCAGCGTAAGAGGCAGCACCAGGCGATATAAACTCATGCCGCTGGCCTTGAACGCGATCACTTCATTATTTTTTGCCAGCACCGCCAAAGTGACCAGCGTCGCGACCAGCGTGGCCAGCGGCGCGAGTTGATACATCATCAGCGGCACGAGGTAGCGAAAATAACTCAGCACCATCGAGACGGGAATATTGTTTTTGGAAATGTCGCCCAGCAGATCGAAAAGCGTGAACGCGTCAAAGATCAGAATGAAACCCGCCAGCAGCACCAGAAAATAATAGAAAAATTGCTGCAGCAAATAGACGTCAATCAGCATGGGGAAGGCGACAGCAGTCCCTTCCGGCACAATCTTGTGGGAGTCGGCATGCGAAGTCACGCCGCGTGCGCCCCCAAGGCCTCCATTCGACGCCGGAATCGGCGCGGCGTCTGCTTCGCGGCGAAGCACCGGACGCGAGCGCCGAAAAAAAGTGTCAAGCCACGCGACAACGCGGTTAGGTTTGCGAATGGTTTCGATGCGGCGCAGAAAAATCAGCCCCAGAATCAAGCCCACGATATTTCCCGCCCAGATTCCGGCCCATGGAGCGATCGAGCCCTGCTGAGCCATGTGTGCGCCGGTAACAAAGAGAAAATAGTAGCCGCCGATCAGCACTAGCGTCAGAATCAGTCCCGCCGCACGCCCGCCGCGCCGCGGACGCACGCCGATGGGGACTCCAAGCAGTGCGAATACCAGGCAAGCGGCAGGGAAAGCGATGCGGCGGTGGAATTCCACGCGCGCGTCGCGCCAGCGCGGACCCTTTTCCGCGAGCAGTTCTGAAATCGAGCGCTCCGAGTCGCTAATAGCTACATTTTTCGGTCCGGCCACCGGGCTGGAAATCTCCACGGGAATTTCGCTCTGCCCGAAAGTGGTCACATTGTAATGTTGAGGCTCGCGCGGGTCATATTCGTGGGTGCTGCCGCTTCCCAGATGCAATTCGAATTTGTTGTTTGCAGGGTCGGCTACCACCTGCGCGCCCTCGGCGATGGTCACGTTGGTGCTGCCGGTCTGACCCGACGACGCGAGGAACACGCCGTGCCACTGCGTCGCTGCGGCCTCCACATCTTGCACGTATAATATGAAGTGCGGGATTTGCTCGTTGAAGACGCGCGGCTGGATCGCGTAGGGCGCCTGGGTCAGCAGCAGGCGTGCTTCCAGGCGCTGCAGAGTGCGGATGGCGGCGGGGCTGAGCCAAAATGTCAGCACCAAAGTGCCCACGCTGCAGCCCAGCGCAACGAACCCGATGGGACGCAGCAGCCGTCGCAGGCTGATGCCCGAAGCGTGCAGCGCAACGATTTCGCTATCGGCGGAGAGGCGTCCCAGCCCAATCAGCACGCCGACCAGCACGGCCATGGGGATCGTGAACGCCAACACAGGCGTCAGCGAACAGAGAAAAATCAGCGCGACGGTGAATACGCCGCCGGAATGGCGTACCACGAGATCCATCAATCGAACGAGTTGCGGGACGAAGAATACGAAAGTGAAGACAGCGAGGCCCAGGATGGCGTGCGAGCCGACTTCGCGACCGATATATTTATCGAGCAGGCGCATAATTGCGCATGCGGATTCTAGCATGGACGTTCCGGGCGTGCGGGCGAGTTGCGACTTGTGTTCCGAAAATTGCGGAGAATAGCCGGAGGATAAGAAGTTGGGCCGAGTAAATCTAGTTTTAGTCTGGCACATGCACCAGCCGCAGTATCGCGACCCTGTCTCGGGGCGTTACATGCTGCCGTGGACCCGTCTGCACGCTCTGAAGGACTACTGGGGCATGGTGAAAGTGCTGGCGGAATTTCCGGGCGTCCACGCGACGTTCAATATCGTTCCGCTGCTGGCTGCGCAAATCGAGGAATATGCCAGCGGAAAATTTCGCGAGCCGTGGTTTGAAGTGGCTTTTGCGCCTGCCGACCAACTGAAGCCCGAGCAGAAAAGGGATATCCTCGAACGCGCGTTTCAGGTGAACGAAATTTACGTGCAGCGTTGGCCGCGATTTTCTGATTTGCAGGCGCAGGTGCGCTCCGCCGGAGCTGAAGCCTGCGCCGCCCGTTTCAATGAGCAGGATTGGCGCGACCTGCAATTGCTTTCGCAGCTGGCCTGGATGGATGAAGAATACATCGCAAAAGATCCGGTAGTGAATCTGCTGGCGGCGAAGGGAACTGGCTATACGGAGCGCGACAAACAGCTGCTGCGCGAAAAACAGCTGGAGCTGCTCGGCGCAGTGCTGCCGGAATATCGCATCGCGGCGGAAAGCGGCCAGATCGAAATCTCCACCACGCCTTATTACCATCCAATCCTTCCGCTCTTGTGCGACACGGACATTGCGCGCGTCTCCAATCCGCACACGCCGCTGCCGCAGCCGCCGTTCTGCTTTCCGGGCGACGCCCGTGAACAATTGTCACGCGCCAGAAAATATCATGAACGCGTCTTCGGCAAGCCGCCTGCGGGATTGTGGCCGTCGGAGGGGTCAGTTTCGGATGAGTCGCTCGAAATCGCCGCGGACCTGGGCTTCAAATGGTTTGCGACGGATGAAGGCGTGCTGGGCCGCACGCGTAACATCGGATTCTGGCGCGATGCCGGCGGCTATCCCGAAAATGGTCCGGAACTGTATTCGCCGTGGAAGTTGGAGCGGAACGGAAAACAGATGTACGGGTTCTTCCGCGATCATTATATTTCCGACCTGGTGGGCTTCGTTTACAGCCGCATGGGCGCGGTGCAAGCGGCGGAGGATTTCCACCGCAGAATTCGTGCGATTGGCGACCGCGAGCCCGCCGGGCGCACGGCGACAGTGAGCATCATCCTGGACGGCGAAAACGCCTGGGAATATTACCCGGAAAATGGCCGCCAATTCCTGCGCGAGTTTTACCGCCGCGTGCAGAACGATTCAGAAATTCGCGCCCTCACGGTGAGCGAGGCCGTGGCGGCCAACCCCGACGCTCCTACGATGCCGGGAATTTTTCCCGCGTCGTGGATCAATGCGAATTTTGACGTGTGGATCGGCCACCGCGAAGACGTCCGCGCATGGGATCTGCTGCGCGACGCCCGCGAAGTCTACGCACGCGTCGCGCAGCGCGGAACCGCCGCAGCCACTGCCGCGCAGCTCGAACGCGCCTACGAAGCGGTGCTGGCAGCCGAAGGCAGCGATTGGAATTGGTGGTACGGCCCGGAGCACGGTTCCGCAAACGACGCCGAATTCGACGATCTCTACCGGAAGCATCTCACGGAAATTTACACCGCGCTGGGTGAACCCGCGCCGGACGTCCTGGCGCATCCCATCAAGAAAGCACCTGAGCTGGGCCGTCGTGAGCCGCCGGAATCGTATCTTGACGTGACCGTGGACGGCCGCGAGACCAGCTATTTCGAATGGCTCGGCGCGGGTTTGTATGCCACCGATCCTCGCGGCGGTACCATGCACGGCCGCACGCGCGTGCTCGGCGGCCTCTATTACGGATTCGGCGAAAAATATTTTTATTTGCGCGTGGATCCCGTGCCGGAAGCGATTGCGGAAATTCCGGATTTTCAATTACGGCTCACGCTGTGGGATTCGCGCGAAACGCGCATCACCGTTCGCGTCGTCAAAGGCAAATTCGCCGGCTGCGTCCTGGAACAGGGCGGCGCGTGTCTGTTGCATCCCGAAACGATGGTGACGGCGGCGTTCGGCAAGATCATCGAGGTAGCCATCGCGCGCGAGTTGTTCGATCTGAGGGGCCGGCGGCAATTGCTGCTCAGTGTCGCGCTCTGGGAAGGCGGCCTGCCTATCGACGTACTGCCCGTGGACGGCATGCTCGAGCTGGTCCTCGGCGAAGAAAATTTCGCGTGGGGCATGGAGACGGAAGCCAGGGTGTGAATTCAGCCGGCAATCGTGAATTCGCGCGATCGCCGAAATGAGTTTCCGCACGATTCGTTCCGGGTTTGACTCGCGCCAGCAGTGATAAACTTGCCGTCCGAGAGAATCCTAATGGAACAACGCGTTAGCATTATCACGCTCGGCGTAGCGAATCTCGAGCGCAGCAGGGAATTCTACGAGCGCATCGGATGGCGCCGTTCCATGTCCCAGTCTGAAGGCATTGTGTTCTTCCAGGCTGGCGGAATGGCCGTCGCCCTGTACCCGCGCGAAGCTCTGGCAGAAGATGCAAATGTTGCTCCCGACGGCTCGGGTTTCAAGGGAGTCGCGCTCGCATACAACGCGCGCAATCGTTCAGAAGTTGACTCCGTGCTCGCAGCGGTCGTGGCTGCAGGCGCGAAACTTCTCAAGCCCGCGCAAGAAGCTTTTTGGGGCGGCTATTCGGGCTACTTCTCTGATCCGGACGGTTTTCTGTGGGAGGTCGCCTGGAATCCATCCTTCCCAGTCGCCGCAGACGGCAGCATTCGACTCCCCGACTAGCTCGCGATTCCGGAGGGGCTACATTCCATTCCGCTCCGATTTTCCTCCAACTGCGGACCGGTAGTGCACCAGTCTCCGATCACCGCCTTCGTGGAACCGGAAAGTTGAGTGCCGGCCCCCCCACGCAACCGTTTGTCGAGCATCCCGATTATTTCCGAGTGTAGGTTATGCAAGCACGATGGAGTCGCGTGGGTCCATGTTACCCTCGACGCCAAGCCTGGATACGCGCGGACCACAAACGGGGAAACCGCATGTCGGAGTTCACGACCCTCATCGGCGGATTGTCATTTACCGAGTGCCCACGATGGCGCGACGGGCGTCTTTACGTTTCCGACTTCTATACGCACCGCGTCCTCGCCGTGGCCTCGGACGGCGCGGTGGAGACATTGGCGCACGTACCTCAACAACCTTCAGGGCTTGGGTTTCTGCCCGATGGCCGGCTGCTGATCGTCTCCATGCGCGACCGAAAGGTGCTGCGGCGCGAGGCTGATGGTTCGCTCGTTACACATGCCGATCTTTCAAGTCTCGCCCCGTGGCATTTGAATGACATGGTGGTGGGCGGCGATGGCCGTGCCTGGGTTGGCAATTTCGGTTTCGATCTCATGGGTGGTGCGCCGGCCTCTACCACGGTGCTTATTTGCGTCGAACCCGACGGCACAGCCAAGGTAGCGGCGTACGGGCTCGGTTTTCCGAACGGCATGGTGCTTACGCCGGACGGCCGCACGCTGATTGTGGCGGAAACGACCATGATTAGGCTCAGCGCGTTCGGCGTTGCATCGAGTTCGTTGAGCGAGCGGCGGACTTGGGCAGCCTTCGGCGACCCGCCAGCAGCGACGAATGCCGGGGAAGGACTCGGGCGAGTGGCCGTCGCGCCGGACGGGATTTGTCTCGATGCCGAGGGCGCGGTGTGGGTGGCCGACGCCATGCACGGCCGGTTGATCCGCGTCGCCGAGGGCGGCCGCATCTTGGAAGAACTCAAAACCGATGGATTAGGTGCGTTCGCCTGCATGTTAGGAGGGGACGACGGGCGCACGCTTTTTGCTTGCGCTGCACCCACTTTCCACGAAGCCGCGGCGTCTGCAAACCATCACGCCTCAATCTTGATGACGAAGGTCAAAGTACCGCACGCCGGATTACCTTGAGCGGCGGTTCGGTGCCGTGCGTCTCGCTCGGCGTGGCCGCTTCACGAGTGGCGGCGTTATCGGAAGCTATCCCACGGGATGCGGTCGGCACGGATTGACATTCGCAATTATTAGGATGATAGTCGCGCTAACCCCTTTTCAGTAGTCTCTTGGGTCCTCACAATCAGGGCCTTTGCGTCTGCGGTGTTGGAGACGCCCAAGCTGGAAACAGTAATAGGTTCCAGCGGAGGCGTCGATGGGCTTCAAGGGGTGTCCTGCCTGCGTTTTATTCTTTTTCGCGATTGCCGCGAGCTTGCTGGCAATGGGCCGCGTGGCATTGCGCACCCGGGACTTTGAAAGAGCCAGGAATTCCTCCGCCGCGAATCCGTGGCGCGCGAGGGTTTTAGCGTCTGGGCCCGACGTTCCTTCGCTACTTAGTCTGACCCCGGAGCTGAAGCCACGCCGTCCCGGTTTGACGACGCCGAAATTTCGGGCAAGCCGCCCCGCCGAGCGATTTCTACCGAAGCAGCCCATCGCGGCGCCCCTTGCTCAGCCAGCAGTTCACTCCGTGCCGGCAAATTTTTCTTTGCCCATCACTTTTGAGCCGGCGGCAGCCGTCTCAGGACAGTCTGCGCAGTACGTCGGCCACGGCAAAGGAATGACGCTGCTGCTGGATTCCCACGGGATCGAAATCGCCGTTGGAAACGCAGTGGGCTCGAATGCATCGCTGAGCACGGTGAAATTGAGATTGCTGAACGCAGCCGCGCCACAGATCACCACCAGTACGCCGCCATCGAAAGACAGTCCTTCCGCGCCGCAGCGGCGCCGCAAGAAACAACCTGGCGCGAATTCGATTCCGCGAACACGCCACAGCCCGAATCGGCGGAACATGCCGCGCCGAGATACTCCCGGCCACAAGGGACAAGCTCCTCGCCCGCAACATGCTCCCAGGCAACGCCTCCCACGCCAGACCAAGCCCACCGGCAAATTGGGAACGCCGCAGGGAACTGACGCGACCAGCGCAGAAAGCTTCGCGTGGCAAGGCCAGAACGCCGTCGGTGGTGAAAGCAATTATTTTCTGGGCAACGATCCCGCGCACTGGCGCACGCACGTGAAGCATTTCGCGGCGGCGGAAGCGCGGAACGTGCTCCCCGGAGTGGACATGGTCGCCTACGGCAACGCCGAAGGTGTGGAGTACGATTTGCGCGTCGCGCCAGGCGTGAACGCGGACAATTTGCGCCTCGCGATCTCAGAGGGCGGCTCTTCCGGAGCGTCTGAGCCCGAACTCGTCCGCCTGGACGCCTCGGGCGACCTGATCATCGCGCTGGACAGCCGCGAGCTGCGCATGAAGAAGCCCGCCATTTACGAAGAGTGGGCAGCCAATAAAGAAAAGCCGCTGCGCCGGAAGCAAATTGACGGCGGGTACGCGGTGGCGGCAGATGGCACCGTCGCATTCCACGTTGGCCCGCACGATCCCCGCGCGACTTTAGTGCTTGATCCTTCGCTCACCGTGGCTTACGCGACATTTCTAGGTGGAGCAGGCAGCGACACGGCGCAAAGCATCGCGCTCGACGCCGCCGGAAATGTGTACATCGGCGGCACCACCACCTCTGCAGCAACTTTCACGGAATCCGGCGCGCGCCTGGGACCCACCGGCAGCTCGGATTTTTTCATCGCGAAGATAAATCCGTCGCTCAGCGGCCCGAACTCGCTCGTGTACCTCACATTCATCGGCGGCAGCGGCATGGAACTGGGCGGCGCGATCGCGGTGGACGCGAACGGCAGAGCAGCAATCGCCGGAACCAGCACTTCAGTGGATTATCCAGTTACCGACGGCAGCACCCTCACGCTCGGAACGAATGGCAAGCCAGTAAATGACGCTACCGTGACGGAAATCGACCCCACCGGCGCGACGCTGGTGTACTCGACTCTGTTCGGCGGAAACGGCAACGAAGCAAGCGTAAGCCCCGGCGGAATCGCCATGGATTCCGCCGGCGACATCTATCTCGCAATGGACACGCAATCAACGAATCTGACCGTAGCTCCAACGGCAGCCCCGGGGCCATATTCTTCTGTTTACGGCGGAGGAGTCTCGGACGGCTTCCTCGCGATTTTCGTTCCGGTAGTCACGGCCCCCGCGCCACATTTGAAATACTGCACATATCTGGGAATTTTCGCGGGCGTCGCGGTCACCGGTGTAGCCGTGGACTCGCTCGGCAACGCCTACCTCGCCGGCTACACCACGAATCCGACCGGCACGCTGCCCACCGCCAACGGATTTCAGCAGACGTACGGCGGCGACCCTTTCGATGGCTTCGTGATGAAAATCCTGCCGTCCGGCAATGGTCCGGCGGACTTGTCCTACGCCACGTACCTCGGCGGATCAGGCATGGACCAAGCGCTTGCGATCAGCGTAGGAACGCAATTGCCCGGTACCGTATACGTGACTGGAGTCACGCAATCCATTGACTTTCCGGCGACTGGCACCCCGCGCTTCGGAAATACCGCGGGCTATCAGATAACATTGAGCGGCGCATCCAACGCGTTCCTCTCCGTGATCGGCCAGAACCCCGCCGGAGTTACGTCGCTGCTGTATTCCACGTATCTGGGCGGCGAGCAGAATGACACCGGGTCGAGCGTATTTTTTGCGCAGGCCAATCAGATCTATGTTTCGGGCAGCACCACCTCAGCGAATTTTCCCGCGCTACTCAATTTTCAGCCGTTCAGCGGCGACCAGGATGCATTCGTGACGGAGCTGGACCCGACCTCGGCCGGCGCCGAATCGCTGCTATTTTCCACTCCACTCGGCGGAACGGCAGCCGCAGGCACGACGACGACCGCGACTGCGCTAGGGAACTCAGTGGCCACCGACGCCAACGGGAACGTTTACCTCGCGGGGTCCACAACGGCCGGAAATTTTCCGGCCGCAGGGAACTCGAATCTGGGCGCGCAATCAACCTGCGCGAGCTGCCAGCAGACGCCACCGCTGACCGACGCTTTTCTCGTGGAGATCGCTCCCAACTCGACGCCGCAGCCGAGCGTGACGCTCAAGACCGCGCAGAACGGCCCAAAGTTGAATTTCGGCAGCCAGCCGGTTGGTGCGCAAAACATTCCGCCTCAGGCCGTAGCCGTCTACAACACCGGCGACATGGCCTTGAGTATTTCCAGCATCACTCTCGCCGGCCCGAACAGCGCGGATTTTTCGCTGCAGGGTCCGCTCGCGTGCACCAACGTCCTGATTCCGCCGGGCGACAATTGTTCCTTCGAGGTAGTGTTCGTACCGTCAGTGGTAGGACCCGAAGCGACCTTCGTGACTTTTACCGACAATGCGCCGCCGGGTTCACAGGTCCTGGAGGCAGTAGGAAGCGGAGCCGGGCCACTCGCCGTCGTCTCGCCCACGGCTCTCAATTTCGGCAATCAGCCTGACGGAACCACCACGACGCTGCCATTCACTCTTACCAACGCCGGAACGCAGCAGTTGAACATCACTAATCTATTAGTTCCTTCAGGGCCCGGCGCTGCGCAATTTTCCCTGACAATTTCCGGCGCCGCGCAAGCCTGTGTGATCGTGCCGCCCGGCGGAGTTTGCTCAGTCGTCGCTTCTTTCACGCCAACCACCACCGGTAGCTTCACCGCCGAAGTGGAGTTCATGGACAATTCCGGAGGCGGCTCGCCGCAGGCGGTGATATTGAACGGCACCGGAACTGGGGCGGCGCCGCTGCTCGCCATCGCTCCCACTTTGTTGTCCTTCGGCACGCAACCGGTTGGCATCACCAGCGGAATGCAAATCGTCACGTTGACGAATACCGGAAGCTCTCTGCTGCAGCTGACCGGCATCGCCATCACCGGCAGCAATTCCACCAACTTTGGATTCGTGCTGAAGGGCACGAATGCTTGCCCGTATCCCAGCGGCACGCTTGCCGCAGGCGCCAGTTGCACGATCTCTGTCGATTTCGCGCCGCAAGCCGCAGGCCCGGTGAGCGCGACGCTGAGCATTTCCGACAACGCGGCGGCAAGTCCCCAGAGCGTGACGCTCAGCGGCACCGGCGGAACGTCCGGGATTTCGCTCGCGCCGGCCATTTTGAATTTCGCGTCGCAGACGGTCGGCGCAAGTAGTGCCGCTCAAGTCGTCAGCGTTAACAATACCGGCACAACTCCAGTAGCGATGAGCATCAGCATCGCAGGCAACAATGCCGGTGATTTCGCCGAGACCGACAATTGCTCGCAGAGTCCGTTGGCCGGCGGCAAATCCTGCGTGATCAATGTCACCTTCGACCCCGCACAGTCCGGCAGCCGCTCAGCCGAAGTGCTGATCGCCGATATCGCGCCGCACAGCCCGCAAGTCGTAATGGTCAGCGGCACAGCAGTGCAGGCTGCCGCGACTGTTTCGCCCACAGGCACGATTGGTTTCGGCAGCGCTCTCGCTGGCACGGCGTCCACGCCCATCACCGTCACGATCACCAATAGCGGCACGCCTCCCGCGATTTTGACCGTCCGCGGAGCCAGCGTGAGCCCCGCCGGCAATTTTGCAGCGACCAACAATTGCGACGCTGGAGTTCCCGCCGGCGGCGACTGCACGTTGACCGTGACGTTCACTCCCGCCGCGTCACCCGTCGCAGCGCCGTGCGGATCGGACGCCGGAACAAAAACCGCGAGCCTCACTATTACGGACAACTCGCCCACCAGCCCTCAAATCATCTCCCTATCCGGCACCGCCACGGATTTTTGCCTCGCGCCCGCAGGCGTCGCCAGCCAGACCGTAACCGCCGGCAGCCCGGCGACCTACCAGCTACTTGCTGATTCCTTAGGCACGTTTGCGGGCGCGGTGGCGCTGAGCTGCACGGACGCAGCAGCGCTCAGCACATGCAGTGTGCAGCCGGCGACGGTGAACCTGACCTCGGGCGCGCAGGCTCCCATCGTACTCAGCGTGGACACCGCGACAAACAGCGCGGTGCCGCTCGCCAAGATTCCGGAGGCTCATCGCTTCAGACCGTCTGTGCCGCCTGCGGCTGCATGGGCCACGCGCGGAATTGTGGTCTCGATGTTGGGGATGTCCCTGGCGATCTTCGCGTGGACTGCGGTGGCAAAGCACCAGTCATCGCGCGCGCTCCGCTTTGCGCAGACCTGCGCACTGGTTGTTGTGCTTTCAGTAGGGCTGGTCGCGTGTTTCGGCAGCGGCACCCCGCCATCGCCGCCAGTAGGCACTACGACCGGCACGTATACGATCACGGTGACGGGGACATTTACCGGCACGGGAGGAAGCACGACGCGCAACGTGCAAGTAACTCTGGTAGTGCAGTGAGCTCTCGGCGCGAGCTTGCGTGAATCCGCGCCCTTGGGACCGTGTTCGCCGGTAGCCTGTGCCGTTGGCTAGAAAACTTCGATCGCCAAATCGCGCGGATGCGAGCCCACCGCAATCAGCGCAGTCGGCGGCCGCGGCGGCATCAATCCCGGCTGGCCTGAAGGCAAAGTCCTGGTGCGGATCGCAGCGACGTCGTTTGAAGCCGTATCCACAACCAGCAAAATGTCTCCGCCCGGAGTAAGTGCGCAAGTCACCGGCGCCTGCCCTGCTTGAATTGGCCTTCCTACCTGACGCGTTTCCACCGTAACCGGCACCACGTGTCCCGCAGCTGTATCTGAAACGTAGAGCGTGCCGGTCGCCGGCGCGAATACCGCGGAAGTCGGCGACATTCCCAGCAGCAGAAAATCCGCCACCTCATTCGTATCCGTATTCACGATCAATAATCCGTGCGCCGAACTCGAAGTGATATACAGCTCGCCGCCATCTGGCTTCAGGTCCAAATCGTCAGCCGTGCCGCCCAGCGCCAGATTCGCCAGCAAGACTTTTCGCTTCAAATCCACCACGGAAACCTGGTTCGCAGTGCCCGAAGTGATGAACGCCTTTGAATCATCGGGCAGAATCGCGATCTGTTCCGGACCCGGCGCCGTCCCGATCGTCGCTACCAGAGCGAGCGTCCCTGCATCGAGTAGCGAAACAGTAGCGTCGTCGCGATTGCTCACGACAAGAATCTTGCCATCGTTGGTAATGCGCGCGATCCACGGCCGCCGTCCTGCTCGGCCACGCGCCACAATCTGACGCGTGGAAGTGTCGATCGCGACCACGGCGTTCGATCCCGAAGCCGCCACATAAGCCCGCCGCCCGTCCGGCGAAAAATCCAGCGCATATGGCGCCGCGCCCACAGGAATCCGCGCCACAACCTGATTCGCCTGCACGTCGAGCACCCACGCATAACCGCCCGCCGAACTGAGCCCCCAGATTTCCGGACGCTTCGGATGCGCGCGCAAGCCGCTCGGTCCGGGTCCAACGACAATCGTCCCAACGGGCGAGAGCTTGACCAAATCAATCACGGAAACAGTGCCGTCGCCCGTGTTCCCCACGTAAGCGAAAAGATGCAATCCCGGACGCAAGAACGCCGGGCGCAATTCCAGCGCGACTTCACGAATGGCCAGCGCGGCGAGAATTACCAGCAGAAATACGAGGCGATAGTTGAAGCGCGGTTTCAATTGATGGTGCGGCCCAGCACGGCGGCGATCTGGCGGACTTCCCGGATCAATTGCTCGAATTCCGCCGGCAGGATGGATTGCGGCCCGTCGGAAAGCGCGCGGTCGGGATCATGATGCACTTCCACCAGCAACCCATCCGCGCCCACCGCCACTGCGGCGCGCGATAGCGGCAAAACTTTATTGCGCCGCCCCGTGCCATGCGAAGGATCCACCACAATCGGAAGGTGGCTGCGTTTTTGCACAGCGGGCACCACGGCCAAGTCCAGCGTATTGCGCGTGAAATCCGAAAACGTGCGCACGCCGCGCTCACACAAGATCACCGCGTAATTTCCCTCGGACATCAGGTACTCGGCGGCCATCAGAAATTCATCCAGCGTTGCGGACATGCCGCGCTTTAGCAACACTGGTTTCTTGGCGCGGCCGGCGCGTTTCAGCAGCGAAAAATTCTGCATGTTGCGCGCGCCGATCTGGATCACATCCGCATATTCTTCCACCAGGTCCAGCGATTCGTGGTCAATCGCTTCCGTGATGATGCCCAGGCCGAATTCCTTGCGTACTTCACTCATAATTTCCAGGCCCGCTTCGCCAAGGCCTTGAAAACTGTACGGGGAAGTGCGCGGTTTGTACGCGCCGCCACGAAACAGGCGCGCCCCGGCAGCCTTCACGTGCTTCGCCACCTCGAAGGCTTGTTCGCGCGTCTCTATCGCGCAAGGCCCGCCGACCATCGCCACTTCCGTCCCGCCAAATGCGACATCGCCCAGCGCCGTGGGAACACGCACCACGGTATTTTCCGCCTTCACGTCGCGGCTCACTAATTTGTAGGGCTTGCTGACGGGAATACATTCAATCACGCCCGGCATGGACTCCAGCGATCCCAAATTCGCCGCGCCGGAATTGCCGGTGATGCACACGGCGGTGCGTCCCGCGCCGGGAACGGGCAGCGCTTTGAATCCGAGCGACTCGATGCGCTCACAGACCGCGCGTACCTGCTCGTCCGTCGCGTGCGACTGCATCACCACCAGCATGAACGCCCCCTGAGGTAAAGCGAATCACAGAGTTTACTGCATGCGGGAAGCGGCCTGCAAATCACAGCGACGCGAATTTCGGTGTGAAGCCGGAGAAAAACGAAGAGAGAATGGAGGCGCGGGGCGGAATCGAACCGCCGATAAAGGTTTTGCAGACCTTTGCCTTACCACTTGGCGACCGCGCCGGATGCTCGTGGCAGAACCAAATGATAGCATCGCCAGTGCGCGCCGATATATCGAAGATTCGCATGATGTCTATTTGTTAGTCTCCGGCAACGTGGCGAACAGCAGCGCCGGGAGGAGAGAATCGATTGAAACCAAATGAGAAGCGCAGCGCCGCAAAACTGCTGCACACGCTGTATGTGCGAACAACACGACGCACCCAACTGCAGGACGTGACCGACGAGGTTGCAGCTGCCGCGCGGGAATCTGGCTGCGCTGACGGCATGTGCCATCTCTACGTCCCGCACACCACCGCCGGGGTGCTCATCAATGAAGGCTACGATCCGGCCGTGGCGCAAGACCTCGCGGCGGAGTTCGATCGTCTCGTGCCGCCCGTCGCGCATTCGGCGCACGCGGAAGGGAATTCGGATTCGCACATGAAGACGGCCTTGGCCGGCTCGTCGCAAACGGTTTGGATCGCGGGCGGGAAACTCGCGCTGGGCCGCTGGCAGCGCATTTTGTTCGCGGAATTCGATGGCCCGCGAAGCAGGGAGCTGCGCGTTAAAATCGTTCCCGATGCCGCAACGTAGTCACTACGTGTCACGTCCAAGGATTGGAATTACACACGCGGTCTGTACGTGAAGTGAAATTCGTTTGGTTGTAAACTGAGCCTCTATGAATCGAGCGGCGCGGCTGACAGCTACCCTTGGCGTTCTGGCACTCCTGCTCACCAGCGCGGCGAGCGACGGCCTATCCGCGAAGGAAGAAGTTACCATTGCCGTGGTGGGCGACCAGCAGGTGGTCGGCAAACCATTTGTCGTGCGCATTCGCAACAATGGCGAGAAGCGGCTCACGTTCTGCCTTGGCGCATGCGGCGTGATCGTCGTTGCCGGCAGCGCGCGCCTCGCTCCGAGCTTCGCCGTGCAAGCACGCAAGGGCAAAAAATGGAGCAAAGAGCTGCAGACCTGCACCCCGGGTGGAGACGCAACTTCCAGCATCCTTCACGGCGGCGAAATTCTGGAATTCACAATAAAAGTGACGCAGCCCGGCACCTACCGGTTGTGGCTCGGTTATAAAGACGTAAGCATCGAAGACGTTGGCGCGCATTGCGAAGCGATCCGGGATGGCAAGGCCGTGCAGCAGGCGAAATCGGATGACTTCGACGTAATCGCGGCGCCCAAATGAACCTCGGCGTTTACATTCAGGTACCCTTCTGCCAGACCAAGTGCACCTATTGCAATTTTCATACCGGTGTAGTCGCGCGCGAAAAATATGGGCCATATGCCAACGCTGTGCGCGGGGAAATTGCGCAGCTGGCGGCCGGCGGTGAAATTTCAGCACTGCGGCGAGATGCGGCCGTGGACACCGTTTATTTCGGCGGCGGCACACCGAGTCTGTTGGAGCCATCCGCGCTTGCGGGAATTCTGCGCTCCCTGCGCCAGAATTTTGCATTCGTCGATTCTGCTGCGCCGTTTTCCGAATCTTCGCGCGATGTGATAGCCGCTGCGCCCGCTGAGATCACGCTGGAAGCGGACCCCGAAACCATCACCCCTGAAAAAGCGGAGTCCTGGATCGCCGCGGGCTTCAACCGCATCAGCCTCGGCGTGCAATCGTTCAACGACCGCGAATTGCAGGCCGCCGGCCGCATGCACCGTCGCGCTGATATTTTTGCGGCAGCGAAAATTCTGCGTGGAGCCGGGTTTCGCAATATCAGCATGGACCTGATCGCGGGCCTCGCGCAGCAGACCCGCGAATCCTGGGAGGAGTCGGTCGCACGCATTCTCGAGATTCGCCCCCAACACATTTCGATTTACCTGCTGGAAATTGACGAAGGCAGCCGCCTGGGAAAAGAATCGCTCGCAGGTGGCGGCCGCTACAGCGCCGAAGCGATTCCCAGTGACGATGCCATGGCCGAATCGTACGAATCCGCGTGCGCCCGCCTTGCAGGCGCCGGATACGAACACTACGAAATCTCCAACTGGGGCCTGCCAGGCTTCCGTTCGCGCCACAATCTGAAATATTGGCGCCGTGAGCCCTACATCGGCCTTGGCGCCGGAGCACATTCGTTCGATGGTGACCGCCGCTGGTCGAACGTCCACGATTCCGCGAAGTACGTCGCGTGCATCGAGAGCGGCGTCACGCCACGCGAACAGATCGAGCCGGTCACGGCGCAACAGGCGCTCGACGAAGAATTATTTCTTGGCTTGCGCCAACTCGAAGGCATCGACCTTGCCCGCGTCGAGAGAAAATATGGCGTCAGCCTGCAATCACGCATCGCCGGCCTGCGCGAACAAGGATTGCTGGAGATGGATGGCGCGCTTCTGCGCCTCGCTCCCGCGCATTTAACCGTGTCGAACGAAGTTTTCGTGGAATTATTGGGATAAGGAGCTGAGCGTGCACAGCGGACCAGAAGAACCGCCGCGCAAAGATCACATTGTTGATTTGCGCAGCGATACGGTGACGCGTCCGACGCCTGGGATGCGTGCCGCGATGGCTGCGGCCGAAGTGGGCGACGACGTGTACGGCGAAGACCCCACCGTGAACCGCCTGCAATCGCGCGCCTCGGAAATTTTCCAGCGCGAAGCCGCGCTCTTCGTGCCCTCCGGCTGCATGGGCAACCTGCTCGCTATCATGGGCTGGACGCAACGCAGCAACGAAGTGATCTGCGAGCAGCGCGCGCACGTGAATTTGTACGAGCTAGCATCGATGTCTGCGATCGCGGGGGTGATGCCGCGCACGGTTCCGGCGCCGGGTGGCCTTCTAACGTGGGAACTGATCGAGCCGCAGATCCGCGAAAAAATCTACTACGATTCGCAGACCGCGCTGGTAACCCTGGAAAACACGCACAACATGCATGGCGGCACCGTGTACCCCACGGCCGTGGCCGAAGATGTTTGCGAGCGCGCCCACGCCGCTGGCTTGCGCGTGCATCTGGATGGCGCCCGGATTTTCAACGCTGCAGTTGCGCTAGGGAAGAGCGTCGCCGAAATCACGCGAAAATTTGATTCCGTAATGTTCTGCTTGTCGAAAGGCCTGGGCGCGCCGGTAGGTTCAATGCTGCTAGGCTCGCAAGAATTCATCAAGCAGGCGCACATCCGCAGAAAAATGCTCGGCGGCGGCATGCGCCAGGCGGGCGTGCTGGCCGCCGCGGGGTTAATCGCGCTTGAGGAATCACCGAAGCGACTGCATCTCGATCACGAGAACGCCCAACATTTGGCGAAAGGCCTCGCGGCGGTGAAGGGAATCGCTCTCGATCCCGCGCAAGTGGTCACCAACATCATTATTTTCGACGTGCGCGCGACCAACCGTACCGCCGCCGAAGTATGCGAGCAGCTAGCAGCCAAAAGAGTTTTATGTTCGGCGACCGATAAATATTCCGTGCGCATGGTCACGCACTGCGATGTGGACCGCGCCGGAATTGATGCCGCGCTAGCAGCCGTCGCGCAGGTCGCCGCCGAGAAATCCCCCGCAGCCGCTGCTCACTAGATGCCCGCATTCCGTCCCGGCCGCCGCAATCCCGCCACGCGCGCGGCCACTTCTTCAGTTATACTTCCGCGCGGATTGCTGCAGCGTAGGGGCAGCGGTGCGGGCTACAAGAACGATCCGGGAGTGTGAGCGTGAAGATTCCGAAATTTTTGCCGATCTGCATCAAAATAGGGCTCCCCGTTATCCTAATCACAGGTGGAATGATGACTTTCCAATCGCAAAAAGCTGCCAGCGCCGCGCAACCGCAAGCCACGCCGCCTCCCACGGTCGCGGAAGCCCGCCAATTCACGGACGCCGCCGAAAAACGCCTGCTCGATCTCTGGATCAAAGCCAGCCGCGCGCAGTGGGTGCAGGAAACCTTCATTACCGACGACACCGAAATTTTAGCGGCGCAAGCTGATCAGAATGTAAAGGCCGCCACGTCCGAGCTCGCAGCGCAGGCTCAGCGATTCGAGCCGCTCGATCTCCCGCCAGACGTCAAGCGCAAGTTGAACCTCATCAAACTTTCCGTGGACATCCCCTCGCCGCGCAATCCCAAACAAAGCGCGGAACTCTCGCAGATCAATGCATCGCTGCAAAGCGATTACGGCAAAGGAAAATGGTGCCCGGACGGCGCGCAGGGAAAATGCCTCTCGCTGAATGACCTGGAAAATATCATGGCCAGCAGCCGCGATCCCATCGAGCTGCAACGCGCCTGGATCGGCTGGCACGCCATCGCGCCACCGATGCGCGAACGTTATTCCCGCATGGTGGAACTCGCCAATGAAGGCGCGCGCGAAGTGGGCTTCGCGGACGTGGGCGCAATGTGGCGCTCGAATTACGATATGCCTCCCGGCGTTTTCAGCGCGGAAATGGATCGCTTGTGGGAACAAGTCCGCCCCCTCTACGTCTCGCTGCATGCCTACGTGCGCACGCAGCTGGTGAAAAAATACGGCCCCGGAGTGATCGGCCCCGACGGCGCGATTCCCGCGCATTTACTTGGCAATATGTGGGCGCAGGATTGGGCGAATATTTATCCGTTGGTCGCTCCAGCCAATGCCGACCCCGGCTACGACCTGACGCAAATTCTGAAAGCCAAACAAATTGATCCAGTAGGAATGGTCCATTACGGCGAACGGTTTTTCATGTCGCTGGGATTCGCTCAGTTGCCGCAGACATTCTGGCAGCGTTCCATGTTCGTCAAACCGCGGGACCGCGACGTGGTGTGCCACGCCAGCGCCTGGGACATTGATTACGTGGACGACCTGCGCATCAAAATGTGCATCGAGCAAAAGGGCGAAGATTTTTCCACCATCCATCACGAGCTGGGCCACAATTTTTACCAGCGCGCCTACGACACCCAGCCGCCCCTTTTCCGCAACAGCGCGAACGACGGTTTCCACGAAGCCATCGGCGACACCATCGCGCTTTCCGTCACGCCCGAATACTTGAAACAGATCGGCCTGCTGGAAAATGTCCCGCCAGAATCCGCGGACATCGGCATCCTGATGCACAAGGCGCTCGAGAAAGTCGCGTTCCTCCCATTCGGCTTGCTGATCGACAAATGGCGCTGGGAAGTTTTCGCCGGAAAAATCACGCCCGCGGATTACAACAAAGCCTGGTGGGAGCTGCGCGAGAAATATCAGGGCGTGAAGCCTCCCGTCGCTCGCAGCGAACAGGACTTTGATCCCGGCGCGAAATATCACGTCGCGGCAAACGTCCCCTACGCGCGTTATTTTCTGGCGGACATTCTGCAATTCCAGTTTCATCGTGCGCTGTGCCGTCAGACCGGTTACAAAGGTCCGCTCCATGGCTGCTCGATCTACAACAACAAAGAAGCCGGCGCGCGCCTCAACAGAATGCTCGAAATGGGCCAGAGCCGTCCCTGGCCCGAAGCACTTGAAGTGATGACCGGTGAAAAACAGATGGACGCCACCGCGATCCTCGACTATTTCGCCCCGCTGAAGAAATGGCTGGATGAACAGAACGCGAAAGATGACGCCAAGCTCGACTGGTAACTCACGTCGGACAGTCGTGCGTCGGAGGTTCTAATGCGCAACTGCGCAGCTCGATCTTTTCTCGTCGCCGCAGCCGGTCTGCTGTGCGCGGGCTCGCAGCCGGCCGCGCTCGCGCAATCCGCGAATCCCGCAGGCGGGACGAAAAACGATTGGGCGTATTACGGCCATGATGCGGGCGGCACGCGCTATTCACCCCTCACACAGATCAATCGTGAAAATGTGAAGAACCTGAAAGTCGCCTGGACATTTCATACCGGCGACATTTCCGACGGCAGCGGCCGTCCCAAACGCAGCGGCCTCGAAAGCACGCCCATCCTGGTAGATGGCATCCTCTACCTCACCAGCCCCTTCAATCGCGTCTTCGCCGTGAATCCGGAAACAGGCAAGCAACTCTGGGTTTACGATCCGATGATTGAACTCGCCGGAGATTACGGCGACGGCCTCATCAATCGCGGTGTGGCCACCTGGCTCGATTCCACGCGGGCGAAAGGGAAGCGCTGCCGCCGCAGAATTTTCGAAGCCACGCTCGACGCACGGCTGATCGCACTCGACGCCGTGACCGGCGACCCCTGCATGGACTTCGGCAACCGCGGGCAAATCAGCCTGCGCGATGTGGCACGTTATATTCCCGGGGGATATCACATGACGTCCCCGCCGGCAGTGATTGACGACATTGTCGTAGTTGGCTCCGCGATTGACGACAATTCCCGCGTGGACATGCCCAGTGGTGCAGTCCGCGCCTTCGACGCACGCACCGGCGCGCTGCGTTGGAAGTGGGAGCCGCTGCCGCCGAACGATCCCGATTCCGCCTCGTCCCACGCAACCGCCAGCGCAACCGCAACAAAAGTGTGGCGCACCGGCGCAGGCAATGCCTGGTCGGTGATGGTAGTAGATCCCGAGCGCGACCTGATCTTCATCCCCACCGGCAGCGCCAGCCCCGACTATTACGGCGGCATGCGCGCCGGCGACAACAAATGGGCCGATTCCATCGTCGCCTTGCACGCGAAAACCGGCGAGCTCGCCTGGGGATTTCAACTGGTCCATCACGACCTGTGGGATTACGACAGCGCATCGCCCCCGCTGCTCACCACCGTGCAGCACGACGGCAAAAGCGTGCCGGTGGTAATTCAAGGCAACAAAACCGGATTCCTCTACGTGCTGAATCGCGATACGGGCGTCCCAATTTTTCCCGTGGAAGAAAGGCCCGTGCCGCAATCCGATGTTCCGGGCGAAGTCACATCGCCCACGCAGCCTTTTCCGCTCGCGCCTCCGGCTCTGATGCCGCAAAAACTTTCCGCCGACGACGCTTACGGCATCACGCCCGCAGATCGCGATTACTGCCGCGAGCGCATCAAGAGCCTGCGCAACGACGGCCTCTTCACGCCGCCGAGCGTGCAAGGCTCGCTCTCCGAACCGGGAAATGTCGGCGGCATGAATTGGAGCGGCTACGCGTTCGACCCGCAGCACAGCGTGCTGCTCGTCAATACGAATAACATTGCGGCGGAGATGGGTGTGGTCGCCGCCGACAAATACTGGGACGCCGAGGGCAAAAGCACCGATCTCGAATACACGCAGCAATACGGCGCGCCCTACGGAATGTTTCGCGCGTTTCTTTTTGCGAAAGCGCATCGACTACCGTGTACGCCTCCACCGTGGGGAACGCTCGCCGCGGTGGACATGACGCAAGGCACAATTCGCTGGCAAGTGCCACTCGGTTCGTTCGCGCCGAGCAAACCGGCAGTGCCGCTGGGCGCAATGAGCCTCGGCGGCCCCATCGTCACCGCAGGCGGCCTGGTCTTCATCGCCGGGACAGTAATTGACCCGGCGATTCGCGCGTTCGACGTCGAAACAGGAAAAGAAATCTGGAAGTTTGACCTTCCGACGCCAGGCGCCGCTACACCCATGACCTACCAGGTGCGTCCTGGCGGCAAACAATACTTGGTGATCGCCGCCGGAGGCCATGCCAAAGTGACGGAAGAAAAACAGACGGACGAGGTCGTCGCGTTTACCCTGCCGTAATCTGCGCTCCCAAGATTGCCGCGCGCGCCGATCGCTGTGATATAAATCGAAGTGCGGGTGCGCTATTTATCCTGCTTATCATTTATCCTGCATATCGGCGAGGCCACGTGGAATTTGCGCTCACAGATGAACAGCAGCAGCTGCGGCGAACGGTGCGCGAGTTCGCCGAGGGCGAAATCCTGCCGCATGTGATGGAATGGGACGAAGTATCTAAGTTTCCCTCCGAATTAATTCCCAAGCTGGCTGAAATGGGCTTTCTCGGCGTAATTTTCCCAGAAAAATACGGCGGCGCGGGCATGGGCTACGCCGAATACGCCATCATTATTGAAGAATTGTCGCGCGTGGATGGCTCGATCGGCATCATCGTCGCCGCGCACAATTCGTTGTGCACCAATCATATTTATAAATTCGGCAGCGAAGAGCAGAAGAGAAAATACGTCACGCCGCTCGCGCAAGGAAAAAAACTCGGCTGCTGGTCGCTCACCGAACCCGAAGCCGGGTCCGACGCCGGCGGCACGCGCACCACAGCCATGAAGAGAGACAGCGGCTGGCTCATCAACGGCTCGAAAACTTTCACCACCAACGGACATTACGCAGACGTT
Organism: uncultured Acidobacteriota bacterium; assembly: GCA_963779465.1. Lineage (GTDB taxonomy): Bacteria > Acidobacteriota > Terriglobia > Acidiferrales > UBA7541 > Palsa-295. The sequence continues at coordinate 832,372 of CAVZYH010000001.1, forward strand.
TGCGTCGGCATGGCCGTCACTGACCCAGCAAAAAAGAGTCACGGAATTTCCGCGTTCATCATTGAGAAGGGCACCAAGGGTTTCAAGCCCGGCAAGAAAGAAAACAAGCTGGGACTGCGCGCCAGCGACACCAGCGAAGTGGTTTTCACCGATTGCCAGGTCCCCGCGGAAAATCTGCTCGGCAAAGAGGGCGAAGGATTCGTCAACAGCCTGCAGATTCTCGATGGTGGCCGCATTTCGATCGCGTCGCTCGGGCTGGGCATGGCGCAAGGCGCGTACGAGGCGTCCGTGCGCTACGCGAAACAGCGCAAACAATTCGGCAAAGCCATCGCCGAGTTTCAGGCTATCCAGTTCAAGCTCGCCGATATGGCGACGCAGATCGAAGCCGCGCGCTTGCTGACGTATCAAGCCGCGTGGCTCGCCGATCGCGCGATCGCTTCAGGCGATTACGACGCGCGCATCACTCAGGAATCCAGCATGGCCAAGCTCTACGCCGGGGAAGTCGCCGTGCGCGTCGCGAACGAAGCTGTGCAAATCCATGGCGGCTACGGATTCATCAAGGATTATCCGGCCGAAAAGTTTTATCGCGACGTGAAGCTGTGCACGATCGGCGAAGGCACCAGCGAAATCCAGCGCCTGGTAATCGCGCGACAGATTTTGGGCAAAAAATAATTCAACCTTTTGGCGCCGGCACTCATCGGTTCCAGCCGTTCCAGTGATACCATTCCGAGGCTGCAATTCAATCCGCTATGACTGTGTCCGTCGAAAACTGGGCCGAGCAAGTGCGCGCAGGAGACGTGCGTGCTATATCACGCGCCGTTTCCGCCATCGAAAATCGCGAGCGCGAGGCTGAAGAAATTCTGCGCCAGCTTTTCCCGCACACCGGCCGCGCCTACCGCGTAGGCATCACCGGCGCTCCGGGCACAGGCAAGAGCACACTGGTAGATCGTCTGGCGAGCCATTATCGCGCCGAAAAGAAAACCGTCGGCATCATCGCCGTGGATCCATCGAGCCCGTTCACTGGAGGTTCGATTCTAGGCGACCGCATCCGCATGCAAGGCCACGCCACCGACGCAGGCGTTTTCATCCGTTCGATGGCCACGCGCGGATTTCTCGGCGGCCTCTCGCAGGCAACACGGGACACCACGCTGCTGCTCGACGCCGCGGGAAAACAAATCATCCTCGTGGAAACAGTCGGCGTGGGCCAGGGCGAAATCGAAATCGTGCGCCTCGCGGATTGCACCATCGTGGTTCTGATGCCCGGCATGGGCGACGACGTGCAAAGCCTAAAAGCCGGCTTGATGGAAATCGGCGACATTTTCGTTCTGAATAAATCCGATCGCGAAGGCGCGGACCGCTTCGAACAGCAGTTGAAGGGAATTCTGCAGCTGGTTCCTGAGCGCGACGGCTGGAAACCGCCCGTAGTGCGCACGATTGCCACAGAAAACAAGGGCGTGGCCGAACTCGGCCGCCAGATTGAGTTATTTCGTAAGCATTTTGAGCAGGCGCACGAACGCCAGGCGCGCGAAATCGCGCACTGGAAGGAATGGATTCTGCAATTGCTGGAAACGCGGCTGATGGAGCGCGTCGCTGGAAAATATCTCGGTGAAAAAGAGCTCGACGCCATCGCGGCGGCGGTGGCCGAACGAAAAACGGACCCCTATGCCGCGGTTAACGAAATTCTGGCGCGGGCCGGCCTCGGAGAGACTCGTTGAAGCTAGGGGACCTGGAATTTCACGTGTTGGTTGATGGATACGTCTCGCTCGATGGCGGAGCAATGTTCGGCGTAATCCCCAAAACGATGTGGGAGAAGAAAATTCCCGCCGACGGCCGCAATCGCATCCAACTGGCGATGAACTGCCTGCTGGTGCACGCCGGCGGAAAACGAATTCTAGTGGAAACCGGCATCGGCGCGAAAATGTCCCCGAAGATGCGCGACATTTACGGTATCGAAGGCCCCTTTTTGAATGCTCGCCTCGCCGACCACGGCCTGGATCCCAGCGAAATCGATATCGTCATCAACACCCATCTGCATTTCGATCACTGCGGCGGGAACACCCGGCTGGAAAAAGACAAGATCGTCGCGGCGTATCCCAACGCAAAATACGTGGTGCAGCGCGGCGAGTTCGAGCACGCCAAACATCCCAACGAGCGCGACCGCGCCAGCTACATTCTGGAAAATTACGCGCCGCTGGAAGCCAAAGGCAAACTGGCCCTGCTCGAGGGCGACCGCGCGATTGCTCCCGGCGTGGAATTGATTCGCGTCCCCGGCCACACCGCGAACATGCAGTGCGTGAAGCTGACGGGCGGAGGCAAGACAGCGTTTTTCCTGGCAGATATGGCGCCCACCACGGCGCATTTGCCGCTGCCGTGGATTATGGGCTTCGATTTATTTCCCGTAACCACGCTCGAAAATAAAAAGAAATGGTTTCCGGAACTCGTCAAGGAAAGCTGGCTCGCGCTGTTTTGCCACGATACCAAAACGCCGGCGGCGTATCTCCGCGAGCGCAACGGAGTTCTGGAAGCCGAACCGGTGGAGGTGGATTGAAAATGGCCAAGGTTACAAAACGCTCCAAGCGGGCTGCCGCGAAAAATGAAAAGGTGAAAATCGGCATTATCGGCGGCAGCGGCCTCTATTCCATGCCCGGCCTCACCAATACGCGCGACGTCCGCGTGAAGACTCCGTTTGGCGATCCTTCCGACGCAATCATCATCGGCACGCTGGAAGGGAAGCGCGTCGCGTTTCTCGCGCGTCACGGCCGCGGCCATGTGTTTTCGCCAAGCGACATTAATTATCGCGCCAACATCTGCGCGTTGAAAATGCTCGGCGTCGAACGCATCATCTCTGTCAGCGCCGTAGGCTCGCTGTGCGACGACCTGCCGCCGCAGGATTTCCTGATCCCTGATCAGTTTTTCGATCGCACTCGCGGCCGTATCGCCACGTTCTTCGGCGGCGGCATTGTCGCTCATGTGGGCTTCGACAAACCCACCTGCACGCACCTGTCGGCCCACATCGGCGAAGCCTGCGCCCGCGCCGGAGTGAAAGCGCACCCCGCCGGCACTTACGTCTGCATGGAAGGCCCGCAATTTTCCACTCTCGCCGAATCGAACACTTATCGCCAGCTTCAGTTCGACGTGATCGGCATGACCAATCTGACCGAAGCTAAACTCGCTCGCGAAGCGGAAATTTGCTACGCCACGATCGCCATGATCACCGATTACGATTGCTGGCACCCGCAACACGATGCCGTCACCGTCAGCGAGATCATCGAAAACCTGAATCGCAACACTTCAAACGTCCAGCGCGTGCTGCATGAAGCTGTGGCACAATTGCCGGAAGCGCGCGCTTGCAAGTGCGGAGCAGCGCTTGCTCACGCCGTGCTCACCGACCGCAAAATGATTTCCGCGGCCACCAAGAAGCGCCTCGCGCCCATCATCGGCAAGTACATTTCGTAGATGCCGCGCCAGCACAATTAAACGAGTCAGGAGAAATCATGTCACTGCTAGTTGTTGGTTCGGTCGCGTTCGATGGAATCGAGACGCCGTATGGCAAGCACGATCGCATGTTGGGCGGCGCCGCCAGTTACTTCGCGCTCGCGGCCTGCCATTTCGCGCCGGTGCGCCTGGTGGGAATCGTCGGCGACGACTTCACCGCGAAGGACGTGGCCGTTTTCAAGCATCAGCACATCGATTTGCAAGGCCTGGAACGAGCCACTGGAAAAACTTTCTATTGGGCCGGTCGCTACAACCAGAACATGAACGAGCGCACCACTTTGATTACCGACCTGAACGTCTTCGCGAATTTTCACCCCACCCTGCCGCCGTCCTACACGGACTCATCGTTCATATTTTTGGGAAATATCGACCCTACTCTGCAGCATTCCGTCTTGAAACAAGTCACGCGTAAACCCAAAGTCGTCGGTTTGGACACCATGAACTACTGGATCGAGCGCACGCCCGCCGAATTAAAAGAAACGCTGAAACACATTCAAGTGCTGGTAATCAACGACGATGAGACCCGCCAGCTAACCGGCCAGCACAACCTGACGCGCGCTGCCAAAGAAATCTTCAAACTGGGCCCCAAAACACTGGTGATCAAGCGCGGCGAACACGGCGCCATCATGATGCATGAAAAATTCCTGTTCTCGGTTCCGGCGTTTCCGCTGGAAGAAGTTCACGATCCCACCGGCGCTGGAGACAGCTTTGCCGGAGGCTTCATGGGCTATCTCGCTGGCGCCGGGAAAGTGAACGAGCGCACGCTGCGCAACGCCATGGTGTACGGTTCAGTGCTGGGCAGCTTCGCGGTGGAAAAATTTGGCGTGCAGCGCCTCACCTCGCTAAAACGCAGCGAAATTCACGCCCGTGCGCGCCTCTTTTCACAACTCACCTCTTTCAAGCTCTAGCGGCATCACGATATTCGGAGCGATCCGATGAAGAAGAAAGGCAAACCTCCGCGCAAGCAGTCCGTCGCAGCAGCGCCCAAACGCCGCAGGGGAAAAACCGGACGCCCGGCAGCCACCGGGCACGCACACGCCGCGCCCGACCAGGGCCTCTCGTTCCTGAGCGCTATCAGCCAGGAAATCACCTCCATCCTCGATCGCGACGAGCTTTTCCGCCGCGTCGCCGATCGCGTTCAAAAAGTAGTGGACTATCATCTCTTCAACGTAATGCTCTGGGACGAGAAATCCACCCAACTGCAAAGCGTTTTCGCGGTCTACTACGGCGAACCCATTCGCGCCCGCGTCCGCATTCCCCTGTACAAAGGCATAACCGGTTACGCCGCGGGTGAACGCAAACCAGTTCGCGTGGACGATGTTCGCCGCGATCCTCGCTACGTGGAATTTCCCAATAGCGAACGCGTCCGATCCGAGCTGGTGATCCCGCTGCTGCTGCAAGGCCGCCTGATAGGCGTCCTGGACCTGGAGAGCACCAAGCTCAAAGCATTCAGCGCCGAACACGAGCGCATGTTGGGCATCCTGGGTTCCTACATTGCCATCGCGCTCGAAAATTCGCGCCTCTACGCCGCCTCGCGTGAAAACGAGCTGCGTTTGCTCAGCGATCTCGATACCGCCCGCGATATTCAGCGCCAACTTCTGCCGCAAACCGTCCGTGAAGTTTCCGGCATCGATATAGCTGCGGTGTACGCGCCCGCTCGCGAACTCGCCGGAGACTTCTACGACTTTCTGCTGTATAGCGACGGACGCTTGGCGATCGCGGTCGGCGACGTTTCAGGCAAGGGAACCGCAGCCGCGCTCTATGCCTCCATGGCCATCGGCATCCTGCGCGAGCACACCGCCGACCAGACGCTTTCTCCCATGGAAATGCTCGCGATGATGAACGGGCGGCTGTGCGCTTCGAATATCAGCCCCGGGTTCGTCGCGCTGCTCTTCGTTCATTACTTTCCGGTTGAACGCCGGCTCACCCTCGCCAACGCCGGAATTCCGCGGCCCCTCCTGGTGCGCGACGGCGTCGTACAAGAAATAAAAATTGATGGCATGCCGCTCGGCATTTTTCCAGAAACCGAATACGATGTTCTGCAACTCACGCTCCAGCCGCAGGACCTGCTGATTTTTGCCTCTGACGGAATCCTGGAATCCATGAACGCGCATAACGAAGAGTTCGGCTTCGAACGCCTCGCCGAACTCTTGCGCAATGCGAAGTCGAGCGCCTCTTCCAAAGACATTTGCGCCGCGATACTGGCCGCAACAGACAAATTCAGCGGCCGCCCCGAACAACCTCACGATGACCGAACTCTGGTGGTTTTGCGCATCACCGGGAGCTGATCCCGCCCCCCAAGACGCCCGCACCTTCCGCTTCCGCATCATCAGCGAACCGCCGCGCCGCGATTAATCGCCAAAAGCATTCAATAGACTTAACTCTGCACCCACATTCCAGTAGAATCGCGGGGCGCAGGGCACGGGGGTGCCATGCTTCACGATTTAAACTCGTTCATTCTGTTGCGGCTATTGCTCGCCGCGTTTCTCGGCGGCCTGATCGGTCTGGAACGCCAGCTGCGCCGCAAACCCGCCGGCATTCGCACCAACATGCTGATCTGCTTCGGCGCGGCGCTCTTCACCATCATTTCCTACGAAATGGCCGGAGAGGTTACTGGCGACCACACGCGCATCGCCGCGCAAATTATTCCCGGCATCGGCTTCATCGGCGCCGGAGTGGTGATTCGCGATCGCGGTGCCGTGCTGGGCATTACCAGCGCAGCCACAATCTTCGTGATGGCCAGCATCGGCATGGCCGTGGGCGCAGGAATGTTAGCCACCGCTATTTTCGCCACGCTGATGGTGCTGGTGGCTCTAGTGGCGTTGGGCTACATCGAAGACCGCCTCGGTCTGCAAACGCGCTTGATGACGTTTCAATTGATAGCCGCAGCAAACGCCGACCTGCTCGTTCCCGCCCATCGCATTGTCGAAGGCGAAAAGGTCGAAGCGCGGCGCTGGCAAACGCAGCAAATCGGTGATGAGTTATTCGTGGATTTTGACGCAGAAGTCAGCCATCACCAGGAGCGCGCGCTATTTACAAAATTTGCCGCGCTCAACGCCAAAGTCGAGGCGCGGCCCCTGCGCGCGTGAAACGCACTCCCTGCGGCTCTTTCCCTTCACTACAGGTACGATCACTGCGCGTCTCTGCGCCCAACTCCTCGCCGCTCTACCATCGCCGCGCCATGCAACATCAGCCCCAAATGCGGGCCAACCAATCACCGCCCCCGGGAATCCGAGTTGACGAGCGTTCGCCGGGATGCTATCAATTCTTGGGCATTATTCAGGGGACTCGCAGGCGTTTGGATCGTTTCCCTCGTTCGGCTATCCCAGTGACGCCAACGAATCGCGGCGCCAGTTTTCGCGAACAATACCGGTGAAAATCACAGGAGGACAGGCTTGATGCGTTTGCGGTGGACCGCGCTTATAGTGCTTGGCGTACTGACGATTTTGACCTCCAGTTGCAGCTCGAGCAACGGCAACACCGTCGCGCCAGGCCAGCCGAATCCCACCCCGATCATCACCGGCCTTTTTCCCTCCAGCGTCACCGCCGGTAGCCAGTCCTTCACCATGTTCATTGCCGGCACGGGCTTCATAGACGGCTCCACCGGAACTTCCACCGCGTTTTGGAACGGTTCCGCGCGCTCAGCCTCCGTGAACATAAATACGGGGCAAATGGCCATGACCGTTCTGGCTTCAGACATCGCAACTCCCGGGACTTCGCTTATAACGGTTTCGAATCCGCTTCCGGGCGGCGGGATTAGCATCAATGCCGCGCCATTCACGGTTAATCCCACGCAAACGAACACACCTCTGATCGCCAGTATCAGCCCGGCGACTGCCAGCCCCAATGCTCCTACGTTCACACTCACTGTGAACGGTTCGAATTTCGTTTCTGGTAACGCGAATAACCCCGCAATCCCTACTCCCCAGCCGCCCTTCTCCGGTTCCGTCGTGGCTTTCAATGGCGCCCCGCTCACTACTGCCTTTGTGAGCCCCACACAATTGACTGCACAAATCACTAACCTGCAGATCCTAACCGCCAGCTGTAACGCCATCAGCGTGTACACCTACACCGGCGGCGGCACTGAGATTTTCTCTCCGGCTGTCAGCTTCCTGGTTTCTTCCAACAAAGCGCCCGCGATCTGCTCGCTCTCACCCTCCAGCGTTGTGGCCGGCGCTACCGATTTTACCGTCACCGTCACTGGCGCCAGCTTCGCCACGAACTCCACCGTGCGGTGGAACAACAGCGCGCGCACCACCACCTTTGTCAACGCCAATACCGTGACGGCCCAAATCAAGGCGGCGGACGTCGCCAAGCCCGGAGTCGAGCCCATCACCGTCGTGAATTCCGGCGGCGGCGCATCGCCACCGCTGAATTTTTCGATTTTGCCCACGCCGCCCGTCACTCCTACCATCACTGCCATCTCGCCGGACCATGCCAATGCCGGTACCGGAGGTTTCACGCTCACAGTCACCGGCACGAACTTCCTCCAAGGTTCCGTCGTGGACTGGAATGGCGCGGCGCGCACCACCGCGTTCAAGAGCTCCACGTCCTTGCAAGCGCAAATTCTGTTTACCGACATCCTCAGCCCCGGAACCATCGAAATTACCGTGCTCAACGTTGCTTCCAACGGCGCTGCGGCCTTTTCCAATGAGTTTCCATTCACGATCAATGCGACGGCCGGAGCTGCGGTGAAGTTTCCCCAGGTCGTTTCCGTCAGCGCAGCGGGTGGTCCCGCCGATGGCCCCAGCGAAGCTCCGGCAATTAGCTCCGCCGGACGCTACGTCGCGTTTTACTCCCAGGCGAAGAATCTGATCGCTCCGGCGGCCTCTGGAAATATTTTTGTGCGCGACACCTGCGTCGGCGCTACAAATTGTTCGCCGAAAACTTCGGCCGTGGACGTGGCCGCCGACGGTAGCGCGCCGAACGGCAAAGCCGGCAGACAAGTGGCTATCAGCGGTGATGGCCGATTTGTGGCCTTCGTGTCGCGCGCCACAAATTTGCTCCCCGGAAACGCTGTGGCCTCGCTCGGTTATTGGGAATTGTATGTGCGCGATCTTTGCGTCGGCGCGAACGCTCCTTCCGGCTGCACGCCGCACACCGAAATCATTTCGCTCGGCGCACAGGGAGAAGCCGCCAACGGCCCCAGCACCAGTCCGTCGCTCAGCGCAGACGGGCGCTTCCTCGCTTTTGTTTCCGCGGCCACGAACCTTGCCGCCGAAAAGCCCGCGTCGCTGCCGCAGGCATACGTGCGAGACACTTGCGCTGGGCCCACCGCGACAAAAGCATGCGTTGTGCGCACTATCATCGTCCCGCTGGATGACGAAGACCGCGTCGCGGGCGCTCAAGCAGGACGTCCTGCGATTTCCTCCGACGGTCGTTACGTTGCTCTGGAAATGTGGACTGCAAAATCCGCGGCCTCAACTTCAACGAGTACTTCGCAGATCGCTCTCGCAGACACTTGCATGGGGATTGAACCGCCCGTTTCTTGTGCAGCCTCAGCCGAACGTATTTCCTACGCGCCCGACGATTCCATCCTCAGCGGCGCGAATATTTCGCCCTCGCTTACCGGCGACGCGCGATTCGTGGTCTTCGGATCGCAGCCCGTTAGTTCGTCAACGGGAAACGCCGCCCAGCTGAGCAAGTCGTTCCTGCGCGATACTTGCCTCGGCGACACTGCGCCCGACGGGTGCGTGCCATCCACAACGCTGATCGCGAATGACAGCGCCACCACAGCCACTAAGACACTGAATTTTTCGCCCGCAATCAGTTCATCCGGAAGATACATTTCGTTTGTTTCCGGCGCGTCAGCCGCCACTGTGCCTGCCGGCCAAGTTGCCACCGAAGGCTCGCTGGTCGTGCGCGATACCTGCTTCAGTGCCGTGCTTCCTTGCACGCCGCACACTTACGCAGTTTCCGACGCCACCGCGGTTTTTTCGGCCACCCGCGCTGCGCTCGTCGTATCCAGCAACAGCAAATCCGCTCCACTGGCAGCCGATCGCTACACGGCAGCCCCGTTGAGCGCCGATGGACGCTTCGCCGTGTTTTACGCGCCAGATACCATCGCCGCGCAGCCCGCCAGCGGCGCCGGCGACGTCTATTTAACCGTCACCCCATTCTAATTTCCGTTGCGCGCTGCTGCTCGGATGTAAACACCTTCGCGCACGCAACTGGACTCGCCGCGCGAAATTCCTTATTCTCCTTTGCGGCCCATGCCGCAACCTCTCAAGCCTGAAGCACTCCGCGCCGGCGATTCGGTGCGCGTCGTTTCACTTTCCAGCCCCGTAAAAGAATCCCGCTTGCAGCAAGGCGTCGCGGAACTTGCGCGCCTGGGCTACACGCCGAAGTTCGATCCTGAACGAGTACTCGCGCGCGGCGATTTTTTTGCCGGCACCACCGCCGAACGCGGCGCGGCCTTGAAGGAAGCGCTCACCGAAACCACCACCCGCGGAATTTTCTGTTCGCGCGGCGGGTATGGTTCGAATTATCTGCTCGACGGCCTCAGCGTCGCGCTCGCAACTCCCAAGGTCTTGGTCGGCTATAGCGATCTCACCTCGCTGCAGATTTTCCTTTGGCAAAAATTCCGCTGGGTCGGTTTCTACGGGCCCATGGCGGCGGCGGGTCTCGATAAAGGTGCCGGAGCCGCTGACGGCTATGACGCCGAAACTCTCACGCGCGCCGTAACGGAAACGAAGCAAGGTTGGACCATCCCGCTCCCCGGAACCGAACCCGTGATGCCTGGCTCGGCCGACGGCATTCTTCTTGGCGGCTGCCTCACGCTGATCGAAACCGCCTTGGGTACTCCGTGGGAACTCGACACCCACGGCGCAATCCTGCTGCTCGAAGATCGCGGCATGAAGCCCTGGCAAGTGGACCGCGCCTTTATGCACCTGAAGCAGGCAGGCAAACTGCGCGGAGTCTCGGGCATTCTGCTCGGCGATTTTCCAGAATGTGAAGCGCCTCCGGGAAGCGAGACAGTCCTCGATGTCGCGCGCCGCATTCTAGGCACGATGGGATTTCCGGTGGTGTGGGGCGCACCGATCGGTCACACGCCGCGGCCCATGTTGACGCTGCCGCTGGGCGTCCGCGCGCGTCTAAAATCCGACGACAATTCGCGCCTGGAGATTTTGGAACCGGCCTGCAGGGCATGAGAATTCGGCCGCCCGTTGAACGCGGCGCGTTGCCGCGCATTACTTCGAGAATTCGCAGCGGTCGCCAGCAAGCACAAGGAGAAGGCAAATCGTAACGCGAGCAAACAGGGTCACCGAACATATCCACCTGCTAGGGGTCGCGGGTTCGGCCATGGCGCCGGTCGCCGGTATGTTGAAAGAGCGTGGCTATCACGTCACCGGCTCGGACGTGAACGTCTATCCGCCGGCCTCCACGCTGCTCGATGCTCTTGGCATCCGTTGGCACGAAGGCTTTCGCGCCGAGAATTTGCAACCGGCGCCGGACCTGTGCGTCGTAGGCAACGTAATTGCCCGCGGCAATCCAGAAATCGAATATATCCTCGACGAAAAATTGCCCTACTGCTCCATGCCGCAACTCCTCGAGCAATATTTCATCCCCGGCCACACCTCCATCGTAATCGCCGGAACGCACGGCAAAACCACCACCACCGCCATGCTCGCCTGGATTTTTCACGTAGCCGGACGCAAGCCCGATTTTCTGGTCGGCGGCGTCTCCCCAAATTTCGGCGACCGCAGCTACGGTCTCGGCGGTGGGGAGGAGTTCATCATCGAAGGCGACGAGTACGAGACCGCCTTCTTCGATCGCGGCCCGAAATTCCTGCATTACCATCCCGACCAGCTGATCCTCACCTCGCTCGAATACGACCACGCCGACATTTATCCAGACCTTCCCTCGATCGCCCTGCAATTCCGCAGGCTCGTGAATCTGGTGCCGCGCCGCGGAAAAATTCTCATCTGGGGTGAAAGCGACGAGCTGAAACGAACGGTCGCCAAAGCTTTCTGCCCCGTGGAAACCTTCGGCTTCACGCCAGAATGTGACTGGTGCGCCGGAGACGTCCACTGGCACGACGCCGCCACTGATTTTCGCGTCGCCTTTCGCAGCAACGAAGTCACCCGCGTGCGCATGCCCGTCGCCGGAAAACACAACGTTCTCGACGCGCTCGCCGCCACCGCGCTCGCCTACGGCCGCGGCGTCGAATGTGACGCAATCCAGCAAGCTCTCTCCACTTTTGTCAGCGTGCGCAAACGCATGGAAACCAAAGGCGAGGCCAACGGCATCCTGGTAGTCGAGGACTTCGCGCATCACCCCACCGCGATTCGTATGACGCTCGAAGCCACCCGCACCCGCTGGCCCGGCCGCAAGATCTGGGCCGCCGTCGAGCCGCGCTCCAACACCATGCGCCGCAAAATTTTCGAACACGTGCTGCCCGAATCGCTGGCTATCGCCGACGCCGTCGTCATCGGCCCCGTCAGCCGCGCCCAATTGCTCGAAGAAGGCGAACGCCTCTCTCCCGAATACATCGCGAGGTCGCTGCTCGACCGTGGCCGCCCCGCAAAAGCGTTCGAGTCGTCGGAAGCAATCGTGAATTATCTAGCCTCCGAAGCCAAACCCGGAGACATGGTGATGGTTATGTCCAACGGGAGCTTCGACGGCCTCAGCGGCAAACTGCTCGAAAAATTCAAATCGCTCGAAGGAGTCAGGAAATGAATTCGGCCCAGCGGATCGCATTGGCAGTCACCCTACTTTTTTTCGCGCGACCCGCATCGGCCACCATCAGCTATCGCATTTCCCTGAAGAATCCCGAGCAGCATCTTTTCCACGTCAATATGCAGATTCCCGCCGCAGCCGCGGACCATGAAGTCGTAGTCGCGCTCCCCGCATGGAACGCGCTATATCAAGTGCGCGATTTTTCCTACCGCGTCCGCGATGTGCGCGCGAGCAATTCCGCAACTCCGGCCGCGCCACTGCTCATTCGCCAGCTCGATAAACAAACCTGGAAGATCTCGCTCGCAGCCGCGGGCGGAGCTCCCGGCACGGGCGCTAGCCCCGAAGCTCGCACCGCCACGCTCGATTACAGCATCGAATGGGACGACCCCGGCCCTTTCAATTCGCAACTGAACGCTCACCACGCCTTTCTGAATTTCGCGGAAGTCCTGATGTACGTTCCCACGCGTCGCGCGGAGGACACGCAAGTTCAATTCGACGACGTCCCCGAAGGCTGGCGCACCGCCGCCGAACTCTCCACAGGCGCCCGCCCGAATTCATTCGTCGCATCAAGCTATGACAATCTCGTGGACGCCCCAGCCGAAGCAGGGAAGTTCGCCGAATTTTCATTCGACGAAGCCGGCGCCCATTTTCGTGTTATCGCGGACGGAAAAGACTGGCACCGCGAACGCCTCGAATCCATCCTCCGCGACATCACCAAGTACGAAGTGCAGCTGATGGGCGGCGCTGCTTTTCACGAATACGCTTTTTTCTACCACTTCGGGCCGTATGCCGAAGTCGGCGGCGGCGGGATGGAGCACTCCAATTGCACCGCGATCTCCGTTCCTTCGGGTGACGCCGCCGCTTCCGTCACAGCTCACGAATTTTTTCACGCCTGGAACGTGAAACGCATTCGTCCGCAAACGCTCGAGCCGGTTGATTACACGAAGGAAATGTACACGCGCGCGCTGTGGTTCGCCGAGGGCGTCACCAGCACCTACGGCTCCTACGCTCTCGAGCGCAGCGGCCTCTGGACCAAGGATCAATTTTACGCGGACCTCGCCGGACAAATCGGCGAGCTGGATTCGCGCCCCGCGCATCGCTGGCAAAGCGTCGAAGAATCGAGCCTGGATGCCTGGCTGGAAGGCTACGACGAATACCGCCGCCCGGAGCGCAGCATTTCCTATTACAACAAAGGCCAGATCGTTGGGGACATGCTCGACCTCGCGATTCGCGACGCCAACAACAATCACAAATCGCTCGATGACGTTCTGCGCCGCATGAACGAACTCTACGCGCAGCAAGGCCTTTTCTACGACGATTCAAAAGGCGTCCAAGCAACAGCCGAAGAAGTCGCCGGCATAAAGTTGGACGATTTCTTCCGCGGCTACGTAGCAGGCACCGCAGAAATTCCCTACGACAAATTTCTCAACGCCGCAGGCCTCGAACTGAAAGTCGAACGCCGCGCCGCCCCAGACCTTCAATTCTGGACCACAACCGGCCACGGGCCCGGCGCTCAAGTCGTGGTGTCTCAAGTAACGCCGGAGTCTGCGGCGGAAGCGGCAGGCCTGCGCACGGGAGACGTTTTGCTCACGTTGAATGGCCAGCCGCTGCCGCGTTATCTGCCCGCATGGCTGCGCGAACAAACGCCCGGGGAAGCCATCACTCTCCACGTGCAGCGTGAAGGCAATTATTTGGACCTGACCTTCGCGCTGGCCGCGATTGACCTTAACAAATTCACTCTCGTCGAGATTTCCGGCGCCACCGAAAAACAAAAACGCATCCGCGAAGGCTGGCTGAAAGGAAAAACCGATTAAGCCCGCCGGCATCGTCGCGCCACTGAATCCATGATTCGCACAATCCTGGTGCTGACGTTCGTCGCCCTGGCGCTGTTGTTCGTGCAGCCGCTGCTGATTTTGTGGACGCTGCTGACCGGCGACGCCGATTTCATGTACTGGACGTTCATCTGCGCACTGCGCATCGTGTTGCGTTTGGCCGGGATTCGCGTGCGCGTCGAGGGCCTGGAAAATATTCCCAGCGGTGTCTGCGTGTTCACTTCCAATCACGCCTCGAACCTCGATCCCGTCGCTCTGGTTCCGCAGATTCCCAGACGCGTCGCGCTGCTAGCCAAAAAAGAAGTCTTTCGCATTCCCATCCTCAGCAAGGCGCTCCGCCAGGCCAAGCTGGTACCTGTGGACCGCTCCGACAAAGAAGCCGCAGCTGAAAGCGTGGACATCGCAGTGGAATATCTCAAAGAAGGCCTGTCGTTCTTGGTCTTTCCTGAAGGCACGCGCAGCCGCGACGGGCAGCTTCTCCCCTTCAAGAAGGGAACTTTTCTAATGGCGATTCGCGGGGCCGCGTGGGTCGTGCCCGTATCGCTCGCAGGAACCCAGCGCCTGATGCGCAAAGGCGATTGGACCATTCATCCCGGCGAGGTCATGGTCCGCTACGGCCCTGCCATCCAAGCGTCAGTGTATGCGGAAGATCAACGCGACGAACTTCGCCGGCGCGCGCAGGAATTAGTGGCAGCAGGTTTGCCCGAAGATCAAAAGCCGTCAGCAGGGAACTGAATCACGCCGCAAAAATCACACCGAGGAAAATCAACGCGCGCTTAATTTCGCCACAGCCTCGCGCAACTCGCGCAATTCTTTCTGCATCTCCGGCAAACGATTAAAAACCGCCACCGATTTCCGCCAGGCCAAATTCTCCATCGCCGGGTATCCTGAATAAATCGCCCCCGCCGGAACATCTCCCGGCACTCCCGACTGCGCCGTCAGCACAGCGCCATCGCCAATCGTCAGATGCCCCGCTGCACCCACCTGCCCCGCTAGGATGCACTTATTTCCCACCTTCGAAGTCCCGGCAAGCCCCACCTGACCACACAACAGCGTGTCCTCCCCGACTTTGCACGCGTGCCCCACCTGCGCCAAATTATCAATCTTCGTGCCGCGTCCGATCCGCGTCTCGCCCACGGTCGCCCGGTCAATTACGCTGTGCGCCTGAATCTCCACGTCATCCTCAACCACCGTGACGCCGGATTGCCGCATCTTGTGCCAGCTCCCGTCATCTCGCCGCGCGAAACCAAATCCGTCCGCGCCAATCGTCACGCCGTTCTGCAGCAGCACACGATTCCCAATCCGGCAATCCTCGCGCACCGTCACATGCGAATGTGCAAAAAAATCGTCGCCAATCTTCGCGCCCGAATAAATCGTCACAAAACTGTGCAACACCGCATTTCGCCCGATTGAAACGTCTTCGTCCACGAAGCAATAAGGACCCACGTGCGCGCCCGGAGCAATCTTCGCGGTCTTCGCGATCACAGCAGTCGGATGAATCTCTGTGGTAAAGCGCGGTGCCGGATGAAACAGCTCAATCGCCCGCGCAAAATCAAGATAAGGATTCGCGGAACGCACCGCCGCAATGCGCATCGGCCCCGCGTCTTTCGCAACAAAGATCGCCGAAGCCCGCGTAGTCTCCAGCGCCGGCCGGTACTTGCGGTTCACCAGAAACGTCAACTCGCCCGGCCCAGCCTCCTCAATCCCCGCCACGCCAGTAATCTGCAGGGTCGCGTCACCATCCACCTCGCAACCCAGCTGCTTCGCGATCTCGCCCAATCTCATGATGGCTTCTCCTGACTCCCACTACTGCGCAGCCTCAATGTACAACAGAGACGCAATCACTCCTACGCCCGCCGCGCAAAGCACACCACACCTCAGAGCCCATGCTCAGCGCGCGCAGGAACTCTACGGATTCTATTCGTTGAATAGCTTGGATTGCGAAGCCGCCACAGCCCCGGCAGCCCGGGGAGTCCGCCGCGCCGCCCCCACCACTCCGAGCACCTTCATCTCAGCCAGCGCCGAACGCGGAATAAACAATCGCAGGGTGTTCCCATGCAGGTCAGGAGGCGTCAACTGCACAGCGTTATCCAGCAGGTCCAGCAGATCGTTGGCCACGATCCCTTCCATCACATCCTCATCCCGAAAACGCAGCCGCACCCACAGCCCATCCAGCTTCGGCCGGCTCAAGAACAACTTCCGCTCGGGCTGAAACCCGTCAGGGAACTCTCGCACGAAATAGACCGACTTAACCGAAGCCATCGCAACCGGCACATGCTCCCCATCCGGAGTTAGCAGGTCAAAAGCTTCGACGCCCGCCAGCGCCGCAGGGTTCAAGTACCCCTTCAAGTGCCCACGGTCCAACATCAGCACCACCACTTTCTTCCGAGTCGAGGCTGGAGCTCGATCTTTCACGTTGTTGGAGCCTTTTTGGGTGAGAATCTTGCTAATTTCCCAGGCGTTATGTTATTCTTGCCCTGGTTTTTCGTCAAGTTATTGGTGCTTAAAGGGTTAGCATCGGAGTCACCGCCGATTGACCGAAAAGGGCAAGATCCTTAAATCTGCCTCCGTCATAGCCCTTGCCACCGTTATCAGCCGGATTTGCGGATACTTACGCGATCAGCGGGTAGCTCTCCTGCTCGGCACGTCGCCGGCGGCCGACTCGTTCATCCTGGCGTTTCGCATTCCCAATATGATTCGGCGCATGACCGGGGAAGGCGCCCTGGGTGCCTCCTTTATACCCGTATTTACCGGTTTCTTGCGCGGAAAACCACCGAAGGAGGCATGGCAGTTCGCGCAACGCGCCTTCTGGGACATAGCAGTGATCCTGGCGGTGGTTGCCGCTCTGGGCAGCGTATTTTCCCGGCAAATCGTTGGCAGCCTGACGATCCTGGGTGCGCGCCACGCCCGTTGGGACTTAGCGATTTTCCTGAACCGGATCATTTTTCCGTGCGTCCTGTTCCTGGGGTTAGCGGCACTGGCTGGCGCGATCCTGAACAGCTTTCATCGCTTCGGTCTCGCCGCTTCCACGTCAATTCTGTTCAACGTGGTGTTCATCGCGTTCTCGTTCGGCGTATTTTACCGGCCCATCATGAACTGGGCGCCGCCCGCGTATCAAACCCCGGCGGTCGGGCTGGCGGTAGGGATTTTGGTGGGTGCGGCGTTGCAATTGGTTGTGCAGCTGCCGGCGCTCGCGAAGTTGGGCATGCGCTTCCGCCCGGACGTCACCTTCGACGATTCCGGCGTAAAGAAAGTTGGCAAGCTGATGGTTCCGATGTTTTTTGGCGCAGGCGTGTTCCAGATAAATTTTTTCGTGGACACGATTTTCGCCGCTTCGTCGCGCATGCCGGAGGGCAGCATCAGCTCTCTGTACATCGCGGACCGCTTGATGGAATTGGTGCTGGGGAGCTACGCAATCGCGCTCTCAACGGCGCTGCTTCCCACGATGTCGCATCAGGTGGCGGAAGGGAAGTACGCAGAAATGAAGCAGACGTTCGCTTTCGCGCTGCGCGTCGCTTCGTTCATCACCATCCCGGCGGCGGTGGGGCTGATTCTGTTGCGGGTTCCCATTACGCAGGTGCTATTTCAGCACGGCGAGTTCATGGCGCGCTCCACGGCGCTGACGGCTCACGCGTTGCTCTTTTATTCGCTGGGATTGCCGGCGTTCGCGGCCATCCGCTTGATTACGCCGATGTATTACTCGACGCAAGACACGCTGACGCCGACGAAAGTAGGAGCCTGCGCCGTGGTTCTGCACGTGGCGCTGAATATCGTTCTGCTCTTCGGATTCGGGCGCTACTTATGGAATGCCAGTCCGGCGCTGGCCAGCTCGCTCGCGGCTTATTTTAATTTCGCTGCGTTATTTCTGATTTTTCGCGGGCGATACGGCAGGCTCGGCGCCGTGGCCATTTTCAGTTCGCTCGGGAAAATGGCGCTCTGCGCGGTGGCCATGTCCGCGGCATGTTTCGCGGCGCTGAAGTATTCGCACTTGGTGATGCTCGATCATTTTCTGGCGAAAGCGGCGTGGCTCGCCGCGATCATCGTCGTCTCGTCAGGAATTTATTTTGTCCTGGCCTGGGCGCTGCGCTGCGAAGAATTGCCGGAGCTGTTTCTTTTGCTGCGCCGTGCGGAGCCAACCGCGGCAGCCGGCGCGCTGGACGCTTTGTAATCGCTGCGGCTCGCGAAACGCAACGCGCGAGCTCAATTTTTCTGCCGGCGCGGTTGTCCCGGCGCATGAAATCAGGAGCTGTGCATTGGAATCGGACATCCGAGCATTCCTAAATTACCTGCGCGTCGAAAAAGGTCTTTCGACCAACACGCTGCACGCCTACAGGCGCGATCTCGCCAAATTCGCTGCCTTCTCGGCCAAGCGCCGCTTGACCTTGCGGGACTACCAGCACACGGAGGTTGTGGATTTTTTGCGCACGCTCTATCTCAAGAAACTCGATAGCCGCACCGTCGCGCGTCACCTTGTCACCGTCCGCCATCTTTTCCGTTTCGCATTCACCGAAGGCATCATCAAAGAAGATCCCGCCGCCAACGTGGCCGCCCCAAAATTCCGCCGCTCGCTCCCGGAATTTCTTAGCGTCGCGGATGTGGACCGCCTGCTCGCGCAGCCAGACACCCACAGCACGCTCGGCCTGCGCGATAAAGCCATGATCGAGCTGCTCTATTCCACCGGCCTGCGTGTTTCCGAATTGTGCGGGCTAAAAGCTGCGGACATTCAGACTGAGGTAGGCTGCCTGCGCTGCATCGGCAAGGGCAGCAAAGAGCGCCTCGTCCCGGTGGGCCGCGCCGCTCTCGACCTGGTCCTGCAATACATGAAAAAATCGCGCCCCGAAATCCTGGGAGAAAGAACCTCGCCTTATCTTTTCCCCAGTCGCACCGGCACGGCCATCAACCGCATCGCGTTCTGGAAAATTCTGGGAGCCTACGGCCGCAAAGCGGGGTTGCGCAAAGCCCTGGCCCCGCATATGCTGCGGCACAGTTTTGCCACGCACCTGCTCGATCGCGGAGCAGATTTACGCTCCGTGCAAATGATGTTGGGCCACGCGGATATTGCAACAACTCAAATCTATACCCATGTTGTCGAAGAGCGTTTGAAGCAAGTTTATAAGGCGCATCATCCGCGCGCCTAGCAGTTCGCGCGCAAAAATTCGAGGAAGGCGGAAACTTCATGCCCGATTACATGTACCTGTTGGAAAGCCGGCTCTCGCCGGAACAACGCGCCGTGATGGAGCGCGTGCAGGAGCTCTCGCGCACGCAGGACGTAAACGTCTATCTCACCGGCGGCGCGGTGCGCGACCTGATCTCCGGCATGCCCATCCGCGATCTGGATTTCACGGTGGAAGGGAATCCCGTGAAGATGGTGCGCGAGCTGGAAAAGGGCGGCGCGCGTGTCGTCTGGGAAAGTGAAAAGATCCGCCACCACGAAATGGTTTTCGCGGGCGATGTGGACGGCTCCATCTCTGCCGCGCGCGAAGATTTCTATGAGCGCCCTGGCATTAAGCCCGAATACCGTTTCTCTAGCGTGATGGAAGATTTGCGACGTCGCGACTTCGGCATCAATGCCATCGCCATTTCGCTCAACACCCAATCGCGCGGTCTGCTGCTCGATCCTATGAACGGTCTCGCCGACCTCGAGAAGCAGGAAGTGCGCGCGCTTTCCATCCACGCCTTCACCAATCAGCCCATTCGCCTGATGCGCATCCTGCGTTATGCCGCGCGCATGGGCTTCAAAATGGATCCGCGCACGCAGGAATGGTTTGACCTGGCCATCGAACGTGGCGTCACAGATCGCATCGAAGGCGGCGAAGTGGGCCACGAGATGCGCGCACTCGCCCGCGAAGATATGCCCGTAGCCACGCTAAAGCTGTGGGAATCGCACGACATGCTCGCGCTCATTCATCCCTCGCTGCAAAAAAGAAAACCGGATTACGACAGCCTCAATAAACTCGCCCGTGTGCGCTTCAATCTTTACAGCGCTGGCTTGCGCCCGCGGCTGCATTTGGCCGTCGCCTATTACACTCTCGGCCGCCTGAAATCGCGCGAAGCCGCCTCAGCCTTGCGCCATCTGGAATATCGCAATGCCGAAATCGAAGAAGCCGCGGAGCTGATCCCCGAAACGCAAAAAGTCGTGAAAGTGCTGAAGAGCGCAAAGACCAACGCCGCGAAAGATGCCTACTACTATCTTGCGTCCTTGCCCGCCGAAGTTCTGGCCTTCATCGAAGTGGAAATGCCCAACCCGCGCGCCCTTTCCAAGATTCGCAATTACCTGCAGAAGTGGCGGCCGCTGCGCATGGCCTCACCAGCGGGCGAACTCGAAGCGCTCGGCGTCGAACGCGGCCCCAAATTCGACAAGATCATCGAACAATTCTTCGAGTTGCAATTGCGCGGCAAGGGCAAGACTCCCGAAGACCGCACCAAAATCCTGAAAAATCTCGCCGGCATCAAAGACGAAATCAAAAAGCCGGAAAAAGAGAAAAAGAAGCGCAAAGGCGCGCCCGAAGCCGCACCGCACGCGGAAGCCAAGCCACAAGACAAATCCAAGGGAGCAGCGCCCGGCGGAAAAACCGCGCCAGCCCCAGACGGAAAATCCGCGCCTGGCAACAAAGCTCCAGCCGCAGCAGCCAAGTCCGGGCAATCCGCAGCAGCAGCCATCGGCGCCAGAGCCCAAGCCAAGCACGATAAAGCCGCGCACGATGACAAGGCTGCAGGAAAAAAATCAAAATCGCGCGCAGCGAAGAAGTCTCGCCGCTGACGATGCGACGAGCATCGTCAGCCTGAGGCCCGCGTCTTTGTTTCAAGCGGGCCGAAGGATCTCTCTTTCGAGTTTTGGTGGGCGAGAGACCCGACGAAAGATCTGCTTTCCTCTCGCAGCTAAATCCGCAGGCCCCCAGCCCCCGCGCAAAAGTCCCACGACAGATTGCTGTTACACCCAACCTCACTCTGGTTTAGAATGAACTTCGCATGGATGCCTCGAACTTCGTTCACCTTCATCTGCACACGGACTACTCTCTGTTGGACGGCGCCTGCGAAATCGGCGAACTCACCGCCGAAGCCGCCCGTCGCGGCATGCCCGCGGTCGCCGTAACCGACCACGGCAATCTTTTCGCCGCCGCGAATTTCTATCACCAAGCCACGACCCACGGCGTAAAACCCATCATCGGCTGCGAAATGTACGTCGCGCCAGACAATCACAAAAATCGCGGCACCGGCGCCGAACGCTCCAACCACTTGGTCTTGCTTTGCGAAAACGAAAAAGGTTATCAAAATCTCATCAAGCTCGTTTCCACCGGATATCTCGACGGCTTCTATTACAAACCCCGCGTGGATCACGAGCTCCTCGCGAAACACAGCGAAGGCCTGATTGCCCTCTCCGCCTGCCTCCGCGGTGAAGTAGCCGACGCGCTGCTCTCCGAAAAATACGATCAAGCCCAAAAAAGCGCCTACCGCCTGCGTGATATTTTTGGCAAGCAGAATTTCTTCCTCGAAGTGCAGGACCAGGGCCTCGAACAAGACATCCGCGTCAATCGCGACCTCGTTCGCCTCTCGAAAGAATCCGGCATCCCGCTCGTCGCGACCAACGATTGCCACTACCTCACCCAGTCCGATTCGCACGCGCAAGAAGTCCTCATGTGCATTCAGACCGGCAAAACCATGAGCGACACGCAGCGCATGAAATTTGCCACCGACCAGTTTTATTTCAAGACCGCCGAGGAAATGGCGCACGTCTTCCGCGAATTGCCAGACGCCGTCACGCGCACCGTCGCAATCGCCGACCGCTGTAACGTAAAAATCCAGCGCGTCAGTAATCCGTTCCCGGAGTTCAAAGTTCCCGAAGGTCATACCACCGATTCGTATTTCGAGCGCGTCGTACGCGAAGGTTTCACCTCCCGCGCCCCGCAAATCGAACGCCTCACAAAAGAAGGCCGCCTGCGCCATCCGCTTGCGGATTACGAAGCCCGCCTGACCGCCGAAATCGAAATGATCAAGAAGATGCGCTTCGCCGGCTACTTCCTGATCGTCTGGGACTTTATCCATTACGCCCGTGCCCAAGGCGTTCCCGTAGGCCCCGGCCGCGGTTCAGCAGCAGGCAGCCTCGTAAGCTATTCGCTGCGCATCACCGACGTTGACCCCATGCAATACGAGTTGCTCTTCGAGCGCTTTCTGAATCCCGAACGCATCTCGATGCCTGATATTGACATTGATTTCTGCATGCGCCGCCGCGGCGAAGTGATCGAATACGTCCGCAAAAAATATGGCGCAGAAAGCGTCGCGCAGATCATTACCTTCGGCACCATGGCCGCGAAAGCTGTACTGAAAGATGCCGGTCGCGCTCTCGACATGCCCTACGGCGAAGTGGACCGCCTCGCGAAAATGATTCCTACCACTCTGAACATTTCGCTTGAGGATGCGCTGAAGCAAACGCCGCAACTCGAAGCCGCGCGCAAAGAGGGCCCGGTAAAAGAATTGATCGAAGTAGCGCTGCGTCTGGAAGGCCTGGCCCGCCACGCCTCCACCCACGCCGCCGGAGTCGTGATCTCGCCGCGCCCGCTCACCGAAATCGTTCCGCTGTACAAGTCAAACAAGGATGAAATCACCACGCAGTACGATATGAACGCCCTCGGGCGCATCGGCCTGCTGAAAATGGATTTCCTCGGCCTCACCACCCTCACCATCCTCGACGACTCCGTGGGCATGATCAAACAAAACCGCGGAATTGACCTGGACCTCACTACTCTCCCGCTCGACGACGCGCCCACCTACGCCCTCTTCGCCCGCGGCGACACCACCGGCATCTTCCAGTTTGAATCGCATGGCATGCGTGACATCCTGAAGCGCTATCAGCCCACGCAAATCGAAGACCTCACCGCGCTCAACGCCCTCTATCGCCCCGGCCCCATCCAGGGCGGCATGATTGATGAATTCATCGGCCGCAAACAGGGCAAGAAAAAAGTCACCTACGACCTGCCGGAGCTGGAAGAAATTCTCTCCGAAACCTGGGGCGTCATCGTCTTTCAAGAGCAAGTAATGAAAATCGCCAACCGCCTGGCTGGATACTCACTGGGCGATGCGGACATCCTGCGCAGCGCCATGGGCAAGAAAAAAGCAGACGTGATGGCCGCGCAGCGCGAAAAATTCCTCGCAGGCTGCGCCGCAGGGAAAGTCCCCGCGAAAAAAGCCACCAAGATTTTCGACCTGATGGAAGAGTTCGGCCTTTACGGTTTCCCGAAAGCCCACGCCTGTGCCTACGCGCTGCTTGCTTACCAGACCGCGTATCTGAAAGTTCACTACCCAGTCGAATTCATGGCCTCGATGCTCAGCTCCGAAGCGGGCAACACAGAAAAAGTCGTGAAGTACATCAACGAAGCGCGCGGCATGGGCATCCGCGTCCTTCCGCCAGACGTGCACGAAAGCGGCCTCTACTTCACTCCGGTCGGCGACGATATCCGCTTCGGCCTGGCCGCCATCAAGAACGTCGGCGAGAACACCGCCAAAGCCATCTGCGAAGCGCGCGGCTCCACAGGCCGTTTCCGCACGCTCTTCGATTTCAGCGAAGCCATCGAACCCAAATTCCTGAACAAACGTGTTCTCGAGAGTCTCGTAAAAGCCGGCGCCCTCGATTGCACCGGAAGTTCACGCGGACGCCTCTTTGCCGCGATAGACCAAGCCATCGGCCGCGGCCAGAAAAAACATCAGGAAAAAACAGTAGGGCAGGGTGGCCTCTTCCTCGCCGGCCCCAGCGAACTTCACAACAGCCAGCCCTGGCAAGAATCCGAACTCCCCGAAGCGGACGATTGGTCCGAAGAGCAGCAACTCGCCGGAGAATATTCCGTGCTCGGCTTTTACATCTCCGGTCATCCGCTCGATAAATACGCCGGCCGCCTGAAGGATTTGAACGCCTCCGAACTGGCGACAATGGAAAGCCGCAAGAACAACGAAGACCTCATCGTCGCAGGCATCATCGTGCAAATTCGTCCCATGCGTTCCCGTCGCGGCGCTCGCTGGGCCATTCTCACGTTGCAAGATCGCACCGGCGTAATCGAAGCCCTCGTTTTTCCGGAAGCTTTCGCCAAACTCGAAGGAATTCTCAAATCCAATACACCGCTGCTGGTAAAAGGCCGCGTAGCCGTGGAAGATGTCGGCACGCGCCTCATCGTCGCTGACGCCCGCCTGCTCGATCAGCTCGCGGATCGTCCCCCCAGCCTCTTGCGCGTCCGCATGGATCTCAGTACCGTCAACACTGGCGCCATCGACCAGTTGCAGAAATTATTTTCCAGCCGCCCAGGCCGTTGCAAAGTATCGTTCGAACTAATCAAAGATGATGGCAGCGCCGCCACGCTGGATGCCGGCAGCGCCGTCCTCGCCGACCGCGAGTTGGTCGAACGCGTGCGCGAAATCTGCGGCACCGATTCCGTAGCGCTGGTGCAATAGTCCACATGCGCTAAAATAATTTTGCCGGCTGGCGGGCAAAATCGCACCGCGGGCCAAAGCGTCAATCTCCGAAAGCCAGAAGAGGGAAGTGAATTGACCGAAGGCGATTCAGTGAACAAACGCGAGATTCTCGCCGAGAAGCTGCGCAAGCGCCGCGAGCGCAAAGAACGCATGAAGAAGTTTCGTGCGATCAAAAAAGCCCGCCGTGCCGCGCGCGACGCAGCCGCCGCCAAGCTCGCTGCCCAGACTCCCACCAAGCAGGCGCCCTCAAATGCGAAGTCCGCAACAATCACTCTGAGAGCCGGCGTAAAACCACCTGCCGCCCCGAAACCTGCCGCCGCGAACCCAGCCGCTGCCGCCACTTCCACGCCCGGCGAAATTGACAAGCTGAAACAGCGCGCCATTGACGCCCTCGAGCGAGACGTCGCCGACCTCAGCCGCCTAACCGCACCCACCGGCGAACAATCCGTCGAAATCGAACGCATCCGCAAAGAGGTGGACGAACTCAAGCGCGAGTTCTACATCCACTTGGGCGCCTGGCAACGCCTGCTCCTCGCCCGCCATCCCCAGCGCCCGTACACTGACGACTACATCCGCCTGCTCTTCGAAAACTTTTCCGAAATCCACGGCGACCGCAATTTCGCCGACGACCCCGCGCTGATCACCGGCATGGCCAAATTTCACGGCCAGCCCGTCATGATCATCGGCAGCCAAAAAGGCCGCGACACCAAACAGCGCCTCGCGCGCAATTTCGGTCAGGCTAAACCTGAAGGCTACCGCAAAGCTCTGCGCGCCATGCACCTTGCCGCGAAATTCGGTCGCCCGATCATGGTCTTCGTGGATACGCCCGGCGCTTATCCCGGCGTGGACGCCGAAGAGCGCGGCCAAGCCGAAGCCATCGCGCACAATCTCCGCGAAATGTCGCGCCTCCCCGTGCCCATCGTTATCACCATCACGGGGGAAGGCGGTTCCGGAGGCGCGCTAGCAGTAGCCGTGGGCGACCGCGTGTACATGCTGGAAAATTCCGTGTACTCGGTGATCTCTCCCGAAGGCTGCGCGTCCATCATGTGGCGCGATTCCAGCAAAGCCGAAATCGCTGCCGAAGCGCTGAAAATCACCGCGCCAGATTTGCTCGATATGAAATTAATAGACGAAATCGTCCCAGAGCCCGAAGGCGGCGCGCACAACGACCCCGAATCCGCCGCAAAAATGCTCGATCCCTTCCTCACCCGCGCGCTCGACGATCTCTCCCGGCTTTCTCCACGCGCGCTGGTGGACCAGCGCTACGAAAAATTCCGCCGCATGGGCCAGTTCTTCGCGTAGAAAAGTATTCGTCGCATGATCGAGCGATTCCGGTCCAGGTCTTCTGACGGAGCAATCGAATGTCCTGCCAATACTGCGGAAGCCCGCTCGACGAAGCCGCGCGCTTCTGCAAATCCTGCGGCAAGCCCGTGCCCACTCCGGCGACTGCTCCAGCCAACACTGCGCGACTCGCGGCGACAGACCCCGCGCAGACCTTCCAGCATCACATCCGCGTCCTGGGCATCGTCTGGTTGGTGTACAGCATTTTCCAGATCACCATGTCCATTTGGATCCTTTTCTTCAGCCGCTATTCTCTCTCCGCCGTGCAGGACGCCATTTCGAACTCCGGCACTCCCTTTCCGTTTCCGATCGTCCATTTCTTGCATGTGATGTACGCAATTTCCGCGGCCTATGGTGCAGCCGCCGGCATTCTTGGCATCGTAGCCGGCACGATGCTGTTGCAACGAAAGCCCGCCGCGCGAGCACTCGCCATCGTCGCAGCTTTCCTGAGCGTTCTCAGCTTTCCACTCGGCACAGCCGTCGCCGTCTACACGTTAATCATCCTCATGCCCAAAGACGCAGCTAGCAATTACCGACAACTCGCCGTGCCCAACTAAAATCGCTTCGCAGCGCACCCAGAACCAGACGCGCCTTAAAATGTTGTCTTTGTAGCGGCCGCCTTTAGGCGGGCGTCTTTGACTCTGTTCTTGATCTTGCCCGTTGTCTTTGACTTTGTAGCGGCCGGTCCCGGTTTGTGGGACCGGGCAGCCGTTGACGTTTATTTGGACCTGCCTCCGCACCTGCCTTGACACCCCGCTTCGCATGTAGTCGAATTCGTCTGTCGCACATCGTCGCGGCGTTTCAGGAGGCATCAATGCGAGGTCTCGGAATTCTATGGGTTCTCTACGGTCTTCTGCGTCTAATCGGCGCGCTCGGCGTCTTTCTCTATAGCAACGTTCTCGTCCTGATGTGGGGCGCCGTAATCACCCGCGTGCCCAACGACGCCACCATGATGGCTTTCTTTCATTCTTTTCTGGTCTTCGTAATCATTCTCGGCATCGTTGCCGGCGTCGTATCAGTAATCGCCGGCCTCGGCCTGATGTCCGGCGGCGCTTCAGCCAGACGCATGGCCCTGGTCGCGGCCTTCTTCGGATTGACCAACGGTCCCCTCGGCATCGCCCTGGGCGCCTACACCCTGGTCGTTCTCGTCCCCGCTGGCACGCGCAACCCCTAGGCCGCCCGCGTCACCCGCAATTCTCTTCGTATTACGTTCCCCATTGGAGCATTGAACACCTCGCAACCCTGTTTCCATTGCCCTCCATCCCCCCGTGCTTTAGCTTCGTTGCAGGGGATCGAAATCCAATGGCGGACGCGAGTACACCTCTTATGGATGAAATTTTTCGGCCGTACGAAAAACTGGTTGAGATCACCATCCTCGGCAAGACGTTTCTCGTCCCCGAAAGAAATTCGCTCCTCCGCGCCTTCCAGTTCATCAGCCCGGAAACCATCCCCTATGGCCGCTTCTGCTGGAATCAGGAATGTCAGTACTGCAAAGTAAGCTGTCAACTCTCAGACGACGATCAGGCGCGTCCGATCCTGAGCTGTAAATTCCTCGTATCCGACGGCATGAATATTTCGGAGATGGCTCCCGAACTGGTCGGCTGCCTGCGCCGCAAACTCGGAGCCGCCGCGCAAAATAATCCCACCGCGCCAACGGCGAACACGTCCGCGGAACTCCCCAAGCCCGATCACAAGCTGAACCCGCAAAACGAAAAGCAAGAGCGCTAGCCCCGCAGCAAACTTGCACCTCCATCGCGTCGCATGTCATCCTTTTGATTGGAAGCCGTCTCGCAAACGCACCACCCGGAAGGGCGGGGCTTCAGCTCCGCCGTCCCGCCGCGCAAAGGAGTGGGCTTTAGCCCCTGAAGCCGCGGGTTTCGGGCGCAGGTAAGTATTTATCAGATAGATTGCTGTCATTCCATGCCACGGAGATCTCCCAATGCCACTCTGCGATGGATGCGGTGCCCAAGTTGACGAAGCGCACATCCGCAGCCGCATCGAACGCCTGGAACACGCCACGCGCTATCGTCCGATTCACGTTCAGGTGCTTTTCCTCGCCGCCGCACCGCCATCGAAACCAGAAGATGACTTCTACCGCGCTGCAACCTCCGCCAAACGTTCCGCCGTTTCCCAAATGTTCTTCGACGAAATCTCCAAATCCATCGGCCGAAAGCCCGGCAATACCGCAGACGAAGAAGTCACCCAGGCGGAATTTCAGCGGGCCGGCTTTTATCTCGCCTACGCCGTCGAATGTCCCGTCGAATCGCCCGAACGACTCGCCACCGCCGTCACGAACCTCGCCGCCCGAGTCCTGCTGCGTATGAACACTTCCTACAAACCAAAATTTGTCGCGCCAATCTCAAACGAATTGCAACCGCTGATCGCGCTCTTCCAAGCCAACTCCTGGGCCGACCGCCTGCTCCTGCACAACGGCAAGCCGTTCGACGATCACATCGAATTCGGCGCCGGGCTAACCGATAGCCTCACCAAAGCCCTCGCCCATCACAGCTGACGCAGCCGAAACACCGCGCCGCGCCTTCCGCCGAAATCATGAAAATTGCAACGTCGCGAGACGTACTCCTCGCCCAAAAAGTTCCACAAATCTCAAAAAATATTTTCCTCGCGTGCGCGCATTTCGAGCAACCCGCCTCGCGCCCCCGTCGTCCAACGCACTGGAGCTCATCAATACTCACGAGATGGCAGTTGACCCCGCGAGCTCAGTCACGCTGGTAGTTCGCCGCTAGCTCTCACAATAAAAAATGCGCGGACCTTCATCGCTACGGGTGTGCCCGCGCGCGTAAAGGCCTGCTAAAAAAACAACGGAGGCATTCGGAAATGCGAATCAAGATAAGTGTGTTCGTAGCGGCGCTGGCTCTGCTGTCCCTGCCGGCGCTCGCGCAGAATGGCAATTCAGAAGTGTCCGCAAACTTCACCGGAAACTTTCAGAAGCAGGCGGATGGTATGGGCGTGCTGGACACCTCCACCGATTCGGGCGGGTTCGTGGTGAATTATCGTTATCACTTCAATAAGTGGAGCGCAGTCGAGGCCAACTACGGCAACACGCTATTTTCGCAAGTCTATAATTCCGGCACGGTCGCGCGAGCTCGCGTTCAGGAAGCCACCTTCGCCTACGTCTTCACTTTCGGAGTAGATGAGAAAGCCCGCTTCCATCCATTTCTGGAAGCCGGCACCGGCGCGTTATTCTTTTCCCCAAGCATCGCCGGCACCACTGGCCCCTCGATAAGCCAAAATCGTCCGGTGCTGCTCTACGGCGGCGGGGTACAGTACAGACTAATGCACCGCTTCAGCGTGCAAGCCGGCTACCGCGGGCTCGTATACACCGCCCCTGACTTCTCCGTTCCTACACAGGTAACCAACGCCAAAACCAACATGGCCGAACCCTACGCTGGTGTCTCTTTCCGCTTCTGATTCGTCCCTGTAACAACCACCTTGCCGCGGCGGTAGCCTGCGCCACGCCAGGCGACCGCCGCGGGTCTCTTCACCGGTCGGCCCGCTCACGAATTTGTCCGCGTGAATCGGCCCGCGGGACCATTCATCGGCCGTCCCGCATCGTCGGACGCACGCAGTTGAGGTTGCTTTTGAATTTGTAGCGGCCGCCTGCTTTTTCTTTCTAGGCGGGCGTTGTTGCTGTTCGTTTCAGCTGCACTCCCTGCGCCCCGACCTCAGCATTCTCTGCGTTAAATCTTCGGCTTTTCTCTTCGCGAACCTTCATCACTGCCCTAATCAGCCTTTATCTGCGTTCATCAGTGGTGAATTTGAACTTCGAGCTCCAAACTCCAGACTTCTCCACCACGAACATGCGCCGAACCCGCCGCCGTGGACGCGACTCAATGCCACGAAGAGCCTTGCGACCGCCCGCTCGCACTATGTTAGAATCCCCCTTGTTTCACTCAGGAGCACAATGGAGCGTTCAAATGAATGCTCGGCATAAATTCCTAATCGGTTCGGGAATAATCGTCGCAACCCTACTAGCCCTGGCCTACGTAGGCTTCACTCAAAGCAAGACCTATTACCACACGATCACAGAGCTTTCGACGCTCCAAGGCGCATCGCTCCATCAACGCATGCGCGTCTCCGGCAACGTCCGCGCCGGCTCCATCGCCCACACAGGCGGCCGCGTGGATTTCGTCCTCACCGAGCAGGGCAGGGACCTCCCCGTTAGCTACGTCGGCCGCGATCCGCTGCCTGATACTTTCAAAGATGGCGCGCAAGCCCTGGTCGAAGGCAAAATCCTGCCTGACAATCATTTCGAGGCCGAACAAGTGCAAGCCAAGTGCGCCTCCAAGTACGAAGCAGCGCCGGTAGGCACCACCCCAGCCTCGCCCCAGCCGGGCCAAACCTCGACGGCCGCCGCCGTGCGACCTTCGGGAAATTAAATCTAGTGGACGCAATCGACCTCTGCGGGATACGGAAGGGCCGGGCTTCAGCCCCGCCGACAATTGCGGCAAAATCAGCGGGCTTCAGTCCCTGAAGCTGCTCCTTTACTTCGCGGCAATGTATTGTTGAAATGGTTTCCTGGGGAACTAAGAAAGCATCGCCGGAGAATCCGTGGATATTTTAGGCTCCTTCGCACTCCTGCTCGCCTTCCTGGCCGCGGTTTACGCGGTCGCGGCAGGCATAGCAGGCATCATCACGCGCCGCACGCTGCTCACTAAAAGCGCGCGCAACGCCGGCATGGCCGTATTCATCCTGGTGACGGTCGCCGTCGCCTGCCTCGAATATTTTTTCTTCACCAACGATTTCTCCATCGTCTACATCGTCGAGCACAGCAATCGCTCTCTCCCCGGCTTCTATAAATTCGCCGCGCTCTGGGCCGGACAAGAAGGCTCGCTGCTTTTCTGGTCCTGGCTGCTCTCCATCTACGCGTTCCTCGTCCTGTTCCTCAATCGCAAGCGCCACCCGGAACTAATGCCCTACGTCGGCGTAGTTCTGGCAGGCATCCAGACTTTTTTCCTCACGCTCAATAATTTCGTAGCCACGCCCTTCCGCGTACTCGCCGGTCCCGACGGCGCCGGCGTCATGCACCTCTCAAGAATGTCCGAAGGCCACGGCCTGACCCCGCTGCTCCAATATCCCGAGATGGTGATTCACCCTCCGATGCTCTATCTCGGCTACACCGGATTCTCCGTCCCATTCGCATTTGCGCTCGCGGCGCTACTCGGCCGCTACCCCGGCGAAAAATGGATCCACATCACCCGCCGCTGGACCATGATCGCCTGGTGCTTTCAAAGCATCGGCATCCTTCTCGGTGCGCATTGGGCCTACGCCATGCTCGGCTGGGGCGGTTACTGGGCATGGGATCCGGTTGAAAACGCTTCGCTCCTTCCGTGGATCACCGGCACTGCATTCCTTCATTCCGTGATGATGCAAGAAAAGCGCGGCATGATGAAAATCTGGAACGTCTGGCTGGTCTTCACCACTTTCATGCTCTGCATTCTGGGAACGATGCTTACGCGCTCCGGCGTAGTCAGTTCCGTGCACGCCTTCGCGCAATCGTCCATAGGCAGCTGGTTCGTGGGATTCCTGATCATCACTTTCGTGGTCTGTTTCGGCGCCTACTGGAAAAATCGCGATTACCTGCGCAGCGATAATCAGCTCGATTCGCTCGTCTCCCGCGAATCCAGTTTCCTCTTCAACAATCTCATTCTCCTCGCCGCCTGCTTCGCGGTGCTGTGGGGCACGCTCTTCCCGGTGCTCTCCGAATGGGTCGAAGGCAGCAAAATCAGCGTGGGCGCACCCTTCTTCAATAAAGTAAACGTCCCCATCGCGCTCTTTCTGCTTCTTCTCACAGGAGTCGGCCCGCTGCTCGCCTGGCGAAAAACATCTTTCGACGCCCTGAAACGCAATTTCGCGTGGCCCTTCGCCGGCGGCCTGCTGGCGGGAATCATCGGCTTCATCTGGGGCTTTCGCGATATCTACTCTCTGCTCTGTCTGATCCTCGGCGTCTTCGTCACGCTCACGATAGCCTCCGAATTTTTACGCGGCGCCCGCGTAATCTCCGCCCGCGACGGCACAAACATTTTCACCTCCATCGGCGAGCTGACCATGCGCAACACCCGCCGTTACGGTGGCTACGTCATCCACTTCGGCATGGTGCTGGTCTTCATCGGCATCGCCGGCACCCCATTCAATAAAGATCTGCAAAAGGAAATGGGCGTAGGCGAAGCCTTGCGTATCGGCCCTTACACGATTTTGTGCCAGACCTTCGACCACCTCGATAACGCCAATTACGAATCCGACCGCGCCACGCTAGAAGTCTTCAAGAACGGCAAGTCAGACATGCTCCTGTTTCCCGAGCGCCGCCTCTTCCACGCCAGCCAGGTAACGGAAACCATGGTCGCGATCCAATCCTCCCCGCTGCGCGATCTCTACGTTGTGTACGCAGGGCGCAGCCCCGAAGACGGCAAACCCGTAATTCACGCGTACTTGCTGCCGCTAATCAAATGGATCTGGTTCGGCGGAATCGTAGTAGTCCTAGGCACCGGTCTCGCGCTTCTTCCAAATCGCCGCACAGCCCTGGTCCTCCGCCCAGCCACAGAAAGATCCTGGGCCGACGCGGTAGCCGAATCAACTCCAGCAATCGGCGCGGTAGCACGCAGAGTGGAAGGCCATGACTAACCTGCTCGACATGCCCAATTCGCGCACCAACGCACGAATGCCGCAAGGCTCTCCGCGAACTCTGCGGCCTTTCTCTGCGTTAATCTTTATCTTTCGCACAGTAGCCCTAGCCATCATCCTAACGACGAGCGCGATTTCGCCCGCGTCAGCCCAAGAAACTCCCCGCGGAAAAGATCTCGGCAAGCGAGTCCTCTGCATGTGCGGCGGCTGCGAAGATTCCGCCGGCCTCTGCAACCATCCCGGCGGCACGTTCTCCGGCCCCTGCGAAACCGCTCGCGGCATGCAAAAAGACCTCGATGCCCACGTCAACAAAGGCGAATCCGACGACCAGATCCTCCAAGCCATGGTCGAACAATATGGCCCCACCGTTCTCGTCGAGCCGCCGAAAAAAGGTTTCGATCTGCTAGCCTGGATCATGCCCATCGCGGTCCCGCTGATCGCGCTCGTCCTCGTGTGGGCAGTAGTCCGCCGCTGGCGCCACAACGCCACTCTCGCTCCAGCCGGTGGCCCCCAAGTAAGCGCCGAATTCCTCGCCCGCGCGCAACAAGAAGCCGGAAGGGAACCAGGAAGTGAGCACCGTGAGTAGCGTGGACATCGCCGTAGCCTGCGCCCTGCTAGCCGCTCTGATGATTTATTTCATCTTCGGCGTCAAACACGAAGCCTCCGACGACCAACCCCATCGCACCAAGCTCGATCAACTGATGGAACGCCGCGACGCCATCTACGAAAATCTGCGCGACCTTCGCTTCGAATTTCGCGCCGGAAAATTTTCAGAACAGGACTACGAGGAAATCAAGCAGTCGCTGGAAGTCGAAGCCGCGCGTGTGCTCGCCGACATGGACCAACTAACCGGTGGCTCTCCCACGCCCGCCACGCGCCAAGCCTCCACCAGACTCACAACCGCGGAAAAGGTGCGCCAACCATGAATCGCCGCTTTGCCGTTTCACAAATCCGTCACGCAACCAGAGTTAACCGTAGCGCGGCAGCGCTCGCAACCCTGCTACTGCTCATCTTCGCCGCAGCTGCGACCGCCGCATCAGCCGGCACCCTGAACGGCACCGTAAAAAACGGCACCACCGGCCAAGTCGCCGCAGGCGCCGACGTAATCCTCATCCAGCTCCAAGGCGGCATGCAACCAGTCGCCAACACTAAGACCGACGCGCAAGGCCAATTTCACTTCGACAATCCGCAACTCGGCACCGGCCCCATGCTAGTCCGCGTCGTGTACAAAGGCGTGAATTACCACGAGCCCATCACCCCCGGAAAAATGACCGCAACCATCGAAGTCTTCGAGCCCACCAACGATCCAAAATCATTCAACATCGCGAATCACGCCATAATCCTCCAACCAAACGGCGCGGACCTGATGGTCGGCGAAGAATATATGATCGCAAATAAAACCCAGCCGCCGCTCGCGTTCTATCGCGCGGATGGCTCCTTCGATTTCACCCTTCCGGATGGCGCCGATTTTAATCAAGCCTCCGCATGGGGCGCGTCCGGCATGCCAGTAGTGCAGGGCACGATAGACAAAGGCAAAAATAAGATGGCGATCGCCTTTCCGTTCCGCCCGGGCGAAAGCGGCGTGCGCCTATCGTACAAAGTTCCCTACGCAGGCAATCACATCACGCTGCACAACGTCTCGCCCTATTCCAGCGAGCGCCTGATCATAGCCGCGCCGCCCACCGTACAAATTTCCGGCGCGGGCATCACCGCCGCAGGCCAGGATCAGGGCTTCAACGTTTACATGCGCGACAACGTCGCGGCCAATGCGCCGGTAGAAATCAACGTCTCCGGCACCGCGCCCATGCCGGCAGCCTCGCAAGGCGGCGGTGGTGGCCCGGCCGGCGGTACTGGCACAGCCGGCGGCGTGGACAATTCTCAAAATCCCTCCGTAAATTCGCGCGCCGACGATGGCGCAGGTGATGCTCCGTCAGCCAGTGCCACCACTATCCCCGCGCGCCTCGACAGCCTGAAATGGATTCTCACCGGCGGCTTCGTTTTCATCTTCATCCTTGGCTTCGCCTATCTCTGGCTACGTCCTCAACCAGCAGGCAGCGTGAACGGCGGATGGACCACCGAAGCCGACGTCCCAGCTCCGCGCCCCACCAAAAATTCCGCAGCGCGCGCCGCGCAGCAGTCCGCGACCTACGCATCGGCGACGGCAGCGCCAATAGCTACAGCGGCAAGCGCGGCCTCGTCGTCCCAAGCCTCCCGTGGTGCTGTAGAGGCCATCGCCGACGTTGACAACCAAGTCCAAGGCAGCCTCGACGAGCTAAAAAATAATATCTTCCGCCTCGAGCTCCGACGCCAGGCCGGCACCATCAGCGAAGACGATTACGCCCGTGAACGCGCCCGCGTGGAAAAAGCCCTCCGCGAATTGGTGCAAGGCTAGGCGCCCCGCATTGCCCGTGCCCGCGACGCAAACGCCAGCCGCACTCGCTTCCATCGGCGTCTCGTTCCACAACGTCGAAAAACGCTTCGGCTCCCTAGCTGCGCTCCGCGGTGTCTCGCTTGAAATCATGGCAGGCGAATTCGTCGCGCTCCTAGGCCCAAACGGTGCAGGGAAGACCACCCTCTTGCGCATGGCCGCCCTGCTCATGACTCCCACGCGCGGCTCCGTGCAATTTACCAATGGCCCCGTTTTCGCTAACGCAAACGCCGACAAGCAAGCACTCGTGCCCGGTCCCAAACACGCGATTGGACTCGTCGGCCACAGCACGCTTCTCTACGACGAACTAACCGCCGCCGAAAATCTCACGCTCTTCGCCCGCCTCTACGCCCTCGAAAAAATCTCGGAAAAAGTAACAGCCGCTCTATACGATTGTGGCCTGGCTTCACGCGCCGGGAGTCTCGTCCGCACGTTTTCCCGCGGCATGCGCCAGCGCCTCGCCATCGCCCGCGCCCTGCTGCATCAGCCAAACCTGATCCTGCTCGATGAACCCGCTGCTGGCCTCGACCGCCAAGGCCTGGCATGGTTCAGCTCCCGCCTCACTCGCCTGAAAGAAGAAGGCTGCACGGTGATGATGAGCACCCACGCCCGAAACGAATCCCTCGACCTGGCAACGCGCGCCGTAGCCCTAGCAGCCGGAAAAGTCGAGCACGACAGCGGCCCCAATGGCAACCCGCGCCCGTTACTAGCCGCATTGCGGGCGGAGGCCTGAGCTCTTGCGAGCCCGTAACCAACGGATGTCATCCCGCCTGCCCCGAGCGACTCCCGCGAGGGGAACGCTGTCCCGCGCTTTTGCTGGCGATGCGACGAGCATCGTCATCCTGAGGCCGGCGCTTTGGCCTCAAGCCGGCCGAACGATCTCTCCCCCGCATTTTGGGGAACGCGGGACTCAGACAGGGATCAGCCTTTGACTTCCACCGCCCAATCCGCCGCAATCATCCTGGCCAAAGAACTCCGCCTCGAATTCCGCACTCGCGAGCTCCTCACCGCCACAGTAATCTTTGCCCTAGTCGTGGTAGTCCTCTTCAGCTTCGCCTTCGACCCCACCGCCGCCGAATCTCGCCGCTACGGCCCCGGCCTGCTGTGGATCGCCTTTCTATTCGCCGGCTCACTGATGCTGAACCCATCTTTCGCCCGCGAACAAAACAACGAAACTCTCGACGCGCTGCGCATGGCCCCAATCTCCAGCTTCGCAATCCTGCTCGGAAAAATTCTAGCCAATTTCATTTTCATGTCGCTGGCGGAACTCATCCTCGTCCCAGTCTTCGCCGTCCTCTACAATCTCTCGCTGGCAGGCATCGTCTGGCGCCTGATCCTCGTCCTCACCCTCGGCACGCTCGGCCTCACCATCACCGGCACAGTCTTCTCCGCGATCTCGGCCCACGCCCGCATGCGCGAGCTCCTGCTGCCGTTGCTCCTGCTCCCGCTGCTCACGCCGCTGCTCATCGCCGCGGTAGAATCCACGGCCTCGCTTTTCGCCGAGCAGCCCATCCTCGACCGTACCTGGCTCGCGTTCCTGGCTGGATTTGATATTGTCTTTCTGACAGCTTCTTGGCTATTGTGCGATCACTTATTGGATGAGTGACGCGTGACAAACGACGATTGGCAAATAGATAGTTTCGAAGGATGCGCAGCAGCAAAGCCCAGCATCCGCATCAAGGATCAAGGTAAAGGTAAAGGCCGCACGAAATGAAGGCACGCATCGCAATCACCGCGCTCGTCGCCCTGCTGATCTTCTGCGCAGGCTACGCCGCCCTGTTCATCGCGCCGGACGAAGCGACGATGCACGCCATCCAGCGCATCTTCTATTTCCACGTCGCCAGCTGGAACGCGATGTTCTGCGCTTTCTTCGTCGCCTTCTTCGCCAGCGTCGCCTACCTCGTCACCGGAAAGCGCAAATGGGACGCCCTCGGCGTCTCCGGCGTCGAAGTAGGCGTCATCTGCTGCACGATTGGCCTGATCACCGGCCCGCTATGGGCCCGCCCTGTCTGGGGCATCTGGTGGACCTGGGACGCAAAGCTCACCTCCACCTTCATACTCTGGCTGCTATTCATCGCCTACCTTCTGCTGCGCGGCCTGGTAGAAGATCCAGAAAAGAAAGCGAGCCTCTCCGCAGTCTTCGCGATTTTCGCGTCTCTCGATATCCCGCTCGTCTATCTCGCGAATCGTTTGTGGCGCACGCAGCATCCACAACCTGTGATTGCAGGCGGACCGGATTCAGGCCTCGATCCGATGATTGGAAAAGTACTGCTCTTTTGCCTCATCGCCGAGTTTTGCGTAATGATATTGGTGCTGCTCGATCGCTACCGGCTGGAAATGTTGCGCAACGACGCGGCTGAACTCCGCTACGAAATCGAATCCCGCGGGCTCGACGCGTCAGACAACGCAGCAACGCCCGCGCTGCAAAAAGGTGGAGAATGAAAAACTTCGAATTCCTGTTCACAGCCTGGATGGTCGTCTGGGCCGTATTTTTCATCTATGAATTCAGCATAGCCAGGCGCATCGCGCAAACTCGCGCAGAAATTGAACGCCTGAAGCAGCAGTTGCAGCAGCGCTAGCATCAGCATCCGCAAGAGGTGCAACATCACCATGGCCGACCCAAAAAAAATCGCAATTGTCCTCTTCCAACTCGGTGGCCCCGATAGCCAAGCCGCGGTCGAACCATTCCTCTACAATCTCTTCTGCGACCCAGACATCATAAATTTTCCCGGCGCCTTCCTGGCCCGCAAACTCATTGCCAAGCTCATCTCCACCACGCGCAGCAAAGTCGTCGGCCAGCACTACGCCGAAATCGGCGGCGGCTCCCCCATTCGCCGCCTCACCGAACAGCAAGCTCGCGCCCTCGAAGCGGCTCTCAAACCCCACATTTCCGCTCGCTCCATCGTCGCCATGCGCTATTGGCATCCCGACACCGCCGAAGCCATCGCCGCCCTCGACAGCGAGCCATACGACGAGCTGGTCCTCCTCCCGCTTTATCCACACTATTCTTTCGCGACCACCAGAAGCAGCCTCAACGAATGGAATCGCCAGTACAAACCAAGAACCCCCGTAAAAATAATTGACCATTTCTACGACCATCCCGACTACATCGCCGCCATCGTCGAGCGCATCAACGCCGTCCTTGCAGAAATAAAACGCCCCGACGAAATCCACTTGGTATTCAGCGCCCACGGCCTCCCGCTAGCGCTCGTAGAAAAAGGCGACCCCTACCCAAAACAAATCGAAGAAACCGTGCAAATGGTCCGCGAATTAGGCGCCTGGCCCAATCCCCATATCCTTTGCTACCAAAGCAGAGTAGGCCCGCAGAAGTGGCTGCAACCTTCGCTCAGCACCACGATTGAGCAGATGGCCCACAACGGCATCAAACGCATGCTCGTAATTCCGATCTCGTTCTTAACCGAACATATCGAAACCCTGCACGAAATCAATGTGGAAGCCCGCGAAGAAGCAGAAGCCCTCGGCATAACCGAATTTCGCATGATGCCCGCTCTCAACGACTCGCCCCTCCTCATCCGCGCGTTAGCCGACCTGGTCCTCCGCTCCGTCGGCATGCGCAGCGGCGTAGCCTCTCTCGCAAGCTAACGGCCGCCCGCAACCGCGGATTTGTAGCGGCCGGTTCAGTTTTATTGAACCGGGCAGCTGTCGCCGTTGGTTTTGACGCTGCCCTTATCTTGGACTTCGTAGCGGCGCACTTTACTGCGCCATTGGCGACGCGCGCACCACGATCGAGCGCTCTCTTACCGAAATACTCCCAGAAATTTTCAGTCGAGAAACCCTTGACACGGCCACTCGCAAATCATATAACCCATTGTTGATTAGCAATGCTTGATACGGGGATTCTCGACTCATAGATTTTCGTTTGCGGTAACAGCAGCACACGGGCCTATGGCAGAAATACCGGAAGGGAAGTCGGGTCAAGCCGCACCGTCGCCTGTTGCGTCGGGAGCCGCCGCATCCCAGTCGCCGGCAGAGCAGGCTTCGGCAAAAACCATCAACACAGGCCGCCGCAGAATCGTCTGGGCGTTAATTTGGGGCTACCTGGGCGTCAACTTCCTGATGTTCCTCCGTTTCTTTTTTCCCCGCGCCCTGTATGAGCCCAACACCGTCTTTAATATTGGCTTTCCCGCTGACTTCAGCCTGGGCATTGACCAGCGCTACCTGATGACCAATCGCGTCTGGGTAGTCCGCGAGCCCGACCGCCTCTTCGTCATCTACGCTCGCTGCACGCACCTCGGCTGCACCCCCGAATGGAAGCCCGCGGAAAATAAATTCAAGTGCCCCTGCCACGGCAGCGGCTACGACAGTGAAGGCGTCAATTTCGAAGGTCCCGCGCCGCGTCCCATGGACCGCGCCAACGTCATGCTCGACCCCACCGGAAAAATTTCCGTGGATACCAGCCGGCTCTACGTGGACGATCCCCGCGCCGGCGTAAACCATTTCAACGATCCAGGAGCTTTTCTAAACGTGTAAAGCAGCAAGCGCGGCAATGTTTTTTGCATTTCAGCAGAAGCAGCCGGCACAGCAGGCCACGTAGATTTGGGTTCAGAAGGGGTAACACCGAATGCCTGAAGAAAACGGCGGCAGCAAAGACAACAAGACCAGCGTCCTGGAAAAAGTCCAGGCCGACGCTGCCGCGCTGCGCGAAACGCTCAAAGAGAAGACCAAGCAGCAGGTTGACGGGCTGAAAGAGCCGGAGAAGACCCAGCTCTATCGCTCCATGTTTCGCGTCAAGCACGACGACGAGCCGCGCAACCGCGCCCTCAGCGTCCTTTCCAACGTTTTCTTTCACCTTCATCCCGCAAAAGTCAATCGCGACGCCACTAAATACAACTTCACCTGGGGCATGGGCGGCATCACTTTCTACCTCTTCATCGTCCTAACTTTCACCGGCGTCCTGCTGATGTTTTATTACCATCCCACAAAAGTTCAAGCCTTCCGCGACATTCTCTATCTCGAGAACGACGTCCCCTTCGGCAAGCTCCTGCGCAACATGCACCGCTGGGCCGCGCACTTGATGATCATCGCCGTCTGGCTGCACATGTTCCGCGTCTTCATGACCGGCTCCTACAAGCGCCCCCGCGAATTCAATTGGTGCGTCGGCGTGCTGCTGATGGTCTTGACCATGCTTCTAAGCTTTACCGGATATTTGCTTCCGGACGATCAGCTAGGATTCTGGGCCGTCACGGTAGGCACGAACATGGCCCGCGCCACCCCATTTTTAGGACATGAAGGCCCCCTGGGAGGCCTCCTGGGCATGACGCCCTACAATGACGTGAGGTTCGCGCTGTTAGGCGGCTCCATAGTCGACGCAAACGCGTTACTGCGCGCCTACATCTGGCACTGCATCGCGATTCCACTGATCGTCTCAATTTTCCTAGGCGTGCATTTCTGGCGCGTACGTAAGGACGGCGGCATCTCCGGCCCGGCCCCAGTAATGCTTGAAAGCGAAATCAAAGAAGAACGCAACCCGCGGCCCGTAGTCCTGCGGCCCAGCGGCATGAGTCAGCACGATAAATGACGTAGCGCCGGCCTGCCTGCCAGTGGGCAGGCGTCCCGCCGGCTTTTCGCAGCTGGTGTTGATTTTGACTTTGTAGCGGCCGCCTGCTTTTGCTTTTTAGGCGGGCGTTTTTGACTTTGAAGGTGCCTTTGCTTTGGTTTTCTTACTCGCAGGAGCGCATCAGATGGATTGGCATCAAATCTGGGAAATCGCCTCGGCGCCGGACAACGTGCCCATCGTGGCCATGTTGTTCCTGATCCCGTTCTATCTCTGGTACGCCCTTAAACAAGGCATCGAGAACGACAAACTAATCGCCATCCTCGAATCCGACGCCAACCTCGCCAAAACCAAATACCGCAAAACGCAAGAATGGGATCCCACCTGGGAACGCGAAGTTCACACCTGGCCCTACCTGATGCGCATGGAATTTCTGGTGGCGATCATCGTCACGGTCTTGCTGATGGTCTGGTCGCTCACCCTCAACGCGCCGCTCGAAGAACCGGCCAATCCAAACGTCACCATGAATCCTGCCAAAGCCCCGTGGTATTTCCTGGGCCTGCAGGAAATGCTGGTCTACTTCGATCCCTGGATCGCCGGCGTCGTGATGCCCACGCTGGTAATCGTCGGTCTGATGGTCATTCCCTACATTGACGCGAACCCGCTCGGCAATGGCTACTACACCTACAAACAGCGTCGTTTCTCCATCTGGACCTTCATGTTCGGTTTCGTCGGCCTCTGGGTCCTGATGATCGTAATCGGCACCTTTATCCGCGGCCCGGGATGGATGTGGTTCTGGCCGGGCAAAACTTGGGACGCTGAACGCGTGGACTACGCGGTTAACCGAAACCTGGACCAGGTTTTCGGCATTGACGGTTCGTGGTTCTCCGCCATTTTTCACATTACAAAGGATCAAGGCGCCATCTGGGCTCGCGTAGTCTTCGGCGTCTTCCCGCTTATCGCGTTTTTCATCGTCTCCGCGATCCTGGTTCACTGGATCTGCATGCGCACTGATTTCAGCCGCAAGATTTATCAGCGCATGAGCCTGGTGCAACTGGTAACCATGTACACGTTTCTGATTCTGATGTTTTCGTTGCCACTGAAAATTTTGCTGCGCCTGGTTTTCACAATCAAATACGTCTGGGTGACGCCGTGGTTCAGCATATGATCCCGCGAAATTCGCGGGGCCATTCCCGCGGCACCGTCGCGGGTTCTCCCGCGCTCATTGCGTTTTTGCTACTTTCACTAAAGAAGGAGATTCTTGGTGCCTGATCGTTCCCCAGAAGTCGGTCCCAACGATCCGATCAAGAGCAATTCCTTCGCCTTTCCGCTTTTGATCGCCTCGGTCCTTCTAATGCTCACCGTGGCCTGGTCCTTCTACGTTGAATTCTACGGACTGCAACCCTGGCGCGCGTATCAAAAC
This sequence comes from uncultured Acidobacteriota bacterium, assembly GCA_963779465.1. GTDB lineage: Bacteria > Acidobacteriota > Terriglobia > Acidiferrales > UBA7541 > Palsa-295. Next base: position 874,182 of record CAVZYH010000001.1, read on the forward strand.
CGCTTCGCCAAATCCTATTCCACCTACCTCCAAAAAGAAGTCAAAGTTCAAAAGACCAACGAAGACGCGGTGTACGCTTCCGCCGATTACAAAGCTCTCCTGGCCAAAGTTGACGCCGCGGAAAAAGCCGCTAAATCCCAAGACGATCAGATCGCCAAGCAAATCGCGCTCCTCGACGACGAGCGCGCTGCTCTCGGCGACGCCTTCAAAGACGCCCGCGGGAAAATCGGCTCCCTCGTCTATCAATACGAAGTCACCCCCGCCTCAGACAAATCCGCCAAAGCGTCAGCTAAGAAAGAACTCGAAGACGCCGAAACAGGGAAGAGCATCACCTGGAAAGTGGATTGGCCCCTCGGCGATGGCAAAATTCAAAAAGACAAGCCCTTCACCGGCAACGAGCTCAACGACGTCTTCACCGGCATCATCGCCCAGCGCGCGGCGCTAGTAGGCCAGCGCGGCGAAGTAGACAAACCAGCGAAAGCAGCCCGCGACGCGCTGAATCAATACGCCTCCGAACATTTGCCCGGACTTCCTTCTACCTCGCTGGAACTTCTCCAGCATTCCATGCGCGATTTCGATGCGCGCATCATTCAGATCAACGTAAATCCCCCAGGCGCATCACTCAATAATCTTGGCGGCGCAGGCCTCGTGGATCGCTGCCAGTCCTGCCACGTCGGCACCGAAACTCGCTACGTTCCGCCCCAAGTCACGCTAACCAAAGCCGACTTGGGCTTCGCGAAAAGCAAAGACGCGCCCTACACCAGCCATCCCGATCTGGCACTTCTCGAATCGCATCCGCTGGAAAAATTCGGCTGCTCCCCCTGTCATGGCGGCAACGGACGCGCCGTTAATTCCGTCGAGCGGGGCCACGGTCGCTACGAGCACTGGCTCTACCCACTCTACTATCCCGAAAATTACGACGCTGGTTGCCAGCAGTGCCATTCCTTGGACATCGTCACCGAGCACGCCACCGTTCTCAACGAAGGCAAGCAGCTCTATCGTCAGAAAGGCTGCATCGGCTGCCATCGCTTCCAGGGCTTCGATAATCAGGACGAGCAACTCATTAACGCGCGCCAGCAAATCCTCACGCTCGCGAAATCCAAATCCGACGACTTGCTCGAAATCCCCCGCCTGCAGAAACTCGGCGACACCGCTTCCAGCAATACCGCCGCAGAAGCCTACTACGCGCAAGCCACCAACCTCACCGTGGACATCGCGCGCATGGATTCCACCACCTACTCGCTCGAGCAACGCAGCCACGATCTACTGCAAGAAATCAAGAAAGTCGGTCCAGACCTGAAAGAAGCGCGCCAGAAACTTCACAAGGAATGGATCCCATACTGGATCGGCCACACAACCGAATTTCGCCCCACCACGAAAATGCCGCAGTTCCGCATGTCGCAGGACGAAATCCAGGCTATCTCCGCCTTCATCTGGCAGGATTCGCTTGCGGGTCCCGCGCTCGAAAAACAGGCCCCCGGTGATTCAGCCCACGGCAAAGAATTGCTCAACGAGCGCGGCTGCCTCGCCTGTCACGCCATTGGCGAAGGCGCCAACGCCGTCGGCGGCACGTTCGCCGCAAATCTCAGCCGCATCGGCGAAAAAGAAAATTACGATTATCTCGTCCGCTGGGTCCACAATCCCCGCCAGCGCACGCGCCCCTATTGCCCCTACGAGAAAAAAGATCTCGGCCCGGAAGATTACGCGAAACACAATCTCCCGTACGTTTTCGATCTCGATCATTCGCGCTGCCCCAACGACGGCCACGAGCTTCTCGTTCAGCAGCCCACCGTCATGCCCAGCCTGCGCCTCTCCGACGCCGATTCGCGCGATATCGCCAGCTTCCTGATGACCCAGAAGCACGCCGATGCCACCTACGCCGCCGCCAATTACATGGACGATCCGCAAATGGCCGCGAAAGGCAAAGAGCTCGTCCGCCATTACGGCTGCGCTGGTTGCCACGAAATCAGCGGCCTCGAAGACGAAGGGCGCATCGGCACCGAGCTCACCAACGAGGGCAGCAAACCCATCGAGCGTCTCGATTTCTCGCTCTGGACCGAAGACGCCAAGCGCGGCGAACAACCCGTCTTCAGCGCTGACGGCTCATTTACCCTCAAGCCGTACATCCGCGACGGCGAAAAAATGGCTTGGTACGATCCCAAAGGTTTCTTCGAGCACAAACTGGAAAACCCCGCGCTTTACGACCAGGGAAAATATCACGCCAATCCCATGGACGCGCTGCGCATGCCCAAGCCCAACCTGCAATCGCAGGATGAAGTTCAGGCGCTCGTAACCATGCTGCTCGGCAGCACCGATCCCACTCTGCCGCCGGAATATATGTACAAGCCCGCCGATCGCCGCAGGTACATTCAGGACGGCTGGTGGATCGTCACCAAATACAATTGCATCGGCTGCCATCAGATTGACGTTGGCCAGAAATCTGTCATGCAGACTCTGCCAATGTATCAAGGCGATCAAAAGGGCAATCTGCCGCCGGTCTTGACCACCGAAGGCGCGCGCGTCAATCCCGAATGGCTGCGCGGTTTCCTCGCCAATCCCGCGCTAAGCACGACAGACACCAATCGCAACGGCGTCCGCCAATACCTCCAAGTGCGCATGCCCACGTTCTATCTTTCGAACGACGAAATCCGCAAACTCACTCTATTTTTCCAGGCAATGTCTTCGCAGCCCGACCCGTTCATTCCGCCCAAGGTCGAGCCGCTCAACGATGCCGAGCGCGCCATGGCTCGCGGCCTGTTCACCAGCCCGGCTGCCCCATGCTTGAAGTGCCACATGACTGGCAACGAAGCGCACGACAAGAACGCTTCCGCGCCCAATTTTCTGCTCGCGCATGAACGCCTGCAACCGGCATGGACCGCTCGCTGGATCACCGATCCTGCGAAAATAATCCCTGGCACAGCCATGCCTTCAGGCCTCTTCCGCAAGGACGGCGACATCTGGGTCTTCGCCGGCCCCACGCCCGCCGCCATGCAGCAATATCACGGCGATCAAGCCGACCTGCTGGTGCGTTACCTGTTCACCCTAACGCCCCAAGAGCAAGCCGCCCTCACAGGCCGCACGCCCTCAGCCGGCAACATCAGCAAAGGCAGCGAGAGCGCCAGCAGCAGAGCAGCAGGGAAGCAGTCCGGGGGAAAATAGTTGGCTCCCGCCTTTCGTGGCACAGCCATTCTTGGCTGTGCGAGAAGATTGCCGCGAAGGGCGCGTCGTCTTTGCACTTGTAGCGGCGGTCTTCAGACCGCCAGCCTTTGCCGTTGATATTGCCTTTGAATTTGCGTTCGGCTTCGCTTTTGAATTTGAGTTCGCTTTTGAATTTGTAGCGGCCGCCTGCTTTTTCTTTTGAGGCGGGCGTCTTTGAAGTTGCGTTTGACCTTGTTTTCGACGTGTAGTTAGTTCTGTAGCGGCCGGTCCCGAAAAGCGGGACCGGGCAGCAGTCGCCGTTGGTTTGCCGCTGCCTTTCGCCGTGCCGCTCACAAACGCTTTCAGTCTCGCACCAGAATTCACGCAACATCCGTACCCAATCTTGTTAGAATAGCCAGTTCCGTTAAGGAGGAATTTTCCAACATGACCAACAGATTGTTCAGCATCTCGCTCGCCGCCCTCATGGCCCTCGCCATCACCGGCTGCGGCAGCAAAGATAGCAGTCAAACTGCCGAGCAACCGGCAGCCCCGGCCGCCGCGCCCGCCGGGAAATCGGTTGACGCCTCGACCGCCGGTTCCGTCTCCGGCAAAGTCTCTCTCGACGGCAAAGCAGCCCCGGAAAAAGCCATCAACATGAGCGCCGAGCCCTACTGCCAGAAAGCAAATTCCGGCCCGGTGACCCCGCCCACAGTCGTCGTGGACGATAAAGGCAACCTGGAAAATGTCGTGATCTTCGTGAAAGACGGCCTCGGCGACTACGTCTTCACCACGCCCACGGATTCCGTGCCGCTAGCGCAAAAAGGCTGCATGTACTCGCCGCACGTCATTGCCGTGATGGCCGGTCAAACCTTCGAAGTGAAGAACGACGACCAGACCACTCACAACATTCACCCCATGCCGAAAGACAATCGCGAGTGGAACAAATCGCAAGCTCCCGGCACCTCGCCGATCGACGATTCCTTCGCCCGTCCCGAACTCGCCATCCCGGTGAAGTGCAACGTCCACCCTTGGATGAAGAGTTACATCTTCGTTTTCAAAAATCCCTACTATGCCATCACCGGCAAAGACGGATCTTTCGAGCTGAAGAACCTTCCTCCCGGCACCTACACCATCGAAGCCTGGCAGGAAAAATACGGCACCCAGGACCAGACCGTAACCATCGGCCCCAAAGAATCCAAAACAGTCGAATTTAAATTCAACGCCGCTGCACCAGCAGCGCCACCTGCGGACTAGTTAAAGCATCGAATCTTTGTCCGGGCGGGTCTCAGACCCGCCCCTTCGGTCGTAGTAGTTGACGTTGTCTTTGAATTTGTAGCGGCCGCCTGCTTTTTCTTTTTAGGCGGGCGTCTTTGATGTTGCTGTTGCTCTTGATGTTGCAGTTGGTTCTGTAGCGGCCGGTCCCGCCTTTGGGGACCGGGCAGCCGTTGGTTTGCTCTTGCAATCCATCGATGGCGCGCGCACCGACAAACCGCGGCCCGAAAATGTGCTAGCTTATTTTCTGAAAAATATGCCAGATATCGCCAAGAACGAATCGCCACTTCCCCCCGGCCTCCACCGCTTCGCCTTCGCCACCGCGTCCGCCACCGTCCTGCTCCTGATGGCCGGCGCACTGGTCACCAGCAACGACGCAGCCGACTCCGTCCCCGACTGGCCCTTGGCCTACGGAAAAATTATCCCTCCACTAGTCGGCGGCATCCGCTATGAATACGCTCATCGCGTAATGGCTGGCACAGTAGCAATCCTTACCTTGGTCCTGGCGATTCTGCTAGCCCGCACCAGTTCGCGTTTCCTGCGCAATCTAGGCCTCACAGCTCTAATTCTCGTAATCGCTCAAGCCGTCCTCGGCGGCATGCGCGTCCTGTTCCACAATCCAGCGCTCACCGCCACCATTCACGCCATCCTGGCGCAAATTTTCTTCATCACGGTAGTCAGCCTCACCCTGTTCACCAGCCAATGGTGGAATAGCGATCCGCCGACGCTCAGCGACCCGGGCTCTCCGCCGCTGCGCACGCTCTCAGCGATTACCGCAGCCGCCATTTTCGTCCAATTAATCCTAGGCGCAGGCTTCCGCCACGGCGCATTCCAGATCCTCCCGCACATTATCGGCGCATTTGTCGTACTGTTCCTCGCCATCTGGACCGCCCGCACCGTCCGCGTACGCTTCGGCACCGTAAAACACCTTCGCCGGTGGGGAATTCTCCTTACGTCCTTCATCGGCACGCAATTCCTTCTAGGCATCGCCGCCTACTGGGCGGTAGTCCAGGAAATAAAGGCGCAGCAACCCACGACGACGTATGTGATCCTGACAGTAGCCCACGTTTTGGTAGGCGCGCTCACTCTAGCGGCCAGCGTCGTGCTCGCGCTTTCGGCCTTCCGCGCCATTCGCGGAAATGCTACAGTCTCCGCCGCAACCAAAGTTCCTGGCGAGAGCGCCGAAGGCTCCCGCGCATGAGCATGAGCATCAAAACCATGAGCGCCGTCGGTACGATAATGACAACGGACATCACGCCATGAGCAGCAACCCCCGCGCCGAAGCCATCGCCGCATACGACAAGCCCTGGGCCTATGTCGTCCTCACCAAGCCCGACGTAACTTTCCTGGTAGTCATCACGACCGTAGCGGGATTCTACCTAGGCAGCGCCGGCCCTATGGAATGGGCGCGCCTCATGAACACCCTCTGCGGCACTCTGCTCGTCGCCGGAGGCACCGCCGCCCTAAATCAATACGTCGAGCGCCACATGGACGCAGTAATGCGCCGCACCGCCTCGCGCCCGCTACCGTTAGGCGTTCTGCAACCGAAAGAAGTCCTGCTCTTCGGCGTTGCCACCATAATCGCCGGCACAATCTGGCTGGCGCTCGCGGTAAACGCCCTGGCCGCATTCATCGCACTGGCCACCAGCGTCTCCTATCTCGGCGCCTACACCCCGCTAAAAACGCGCACCACCCTGGCCACCGCCGTAGGCGCAATTCCCGGCGCGCTACCCCCTCTGATCGGCTGGGCCGCCGCCACCGGCACGCTCTCCGCCGGAGCCTGGATCCTCTTCGCCATTTTATTTTTCTGGCAGTTCCCGCACTTCATGGCCATCGCCTGGATGTACCGCGAAGATTACGGCCGCGCCGGAATCCTGATGCTTCCCGTAGTCGATCGCAGCGGCGACCGCACCTTCCGCCTGATCATTGTCACATCCGCGATCCTGATTCCCGTCAGCGTGCTGCCCGCCGTCCTCGGCATGGCCACAATAAATTATTTCTACGGCGCCCTCATCCTGGGTCTGCTTCTACTCCTAGTCTCCTACTGGGCCAACCGTGTTCGCACCAACGTTCGCGCCAAGTGGCTGATGCACGCCACCGTCGCGCATATTCCGCTGCTCCTCGGCTGGATGATTCTCGACAAAGTCTCCCGATGACCGCCGCGGCCACAGCAGGAGGCGTGTACATGACGTCCAAAGCGCACCGCATCGAAATCGGTGCTATCTGCATAGCGGCAATCCTGATTTCGCTCTGGGGAGTCGTCTGGGATATCTCGAGCGGCCTGCTCACCAGCGGCATTGACGGCATCATGCTGCTGCTCATCGCCCTGATGGTCGCCGGCATCTTCAGCGCGATGCTAGCCCACATGCTCTGGCAAGCCGGCCTGATTCCATTCCTGAAGCCCGCACCGGCGCCAGCAGCTAAACCAGCAGCCGCCAAACCCGCTGCCGCTGCTCCTGCAGCAACTGCCGCGCCCGCCGCAAAGCCTGCCGCTCCCGCAGTTGCCGCACCGCCAAAACCTGCAGCCGCGTCACCAGCCGCAACCGTAAACGCTCCAGCCGCATCTCAATCGGCTCCCGCACCCGCGCCGAAACCGGCAGCGCCCGCAGCGCCATCAACCGCGCCGCCCGCAATTCCTTCAACCAATCCGGGCGAACCGCCCACAAAGTGAATTCCAGCCTAGCCCCTCTCGCGAGCATCAACAGCAGAAAATGAATTCCTCAGCCCCAACTTCCGCTCACGCCGCCGCCGACGCGACCGCCAAACCACAAAAATCCTTCGGCGGACGCTGGGCCTTGGCCATCGTAGTCCTCACCCTCGCCTTCGTAATCATGCCCTTCTTGTTCTGGAACGCCACTTGGTTCGGCCGCCCCTTCACCGACGCCCAAATCGCCAAAGTCCTGGCCGATCGCTCCCACCCCCGCGAAATCCAGCACGTCCTCTCGCAATTTGAAACCCGCATGGAACGCAACGACCCGACCGTTCGCAATTGGTATCCTCAAATCGTCGCCCTCTCGAAAGATCCCATCGAAGAAATCCGCGTAACGGACGCCTGGGTAATGGGCCAAGACAACACCGCCACCGAATTTCACCAAGCCCTGCTCCCAATGCTGCAAGATCCAAATCCCATGGTCCAACGCAACGCCGCCCTCTCCCTCGTCCGCTTCCAAGACGATTCCGGCCACGCCCAAATCGTCTCCATGCTCCAAACCTACACAATGGGCGCGCCTCTGGCTGGCGTTCTCTCCACGCGTCTGAAGCCCGGCGAAGTCGTGAATCCCGGCACGCTGGTAGGTCACATCGAGGTAGCAGGGAAGAGCAATGAAGTTCGTGCGAACGTTCCCGGCACGGTAGATCACTGGCTAGTAAAAGACGGCACCGCAGTCACCGCAGGCCAACCTATCCTGACCCTAGCCCCTAACGAAAGCATGGCCTGGGAGGCCCTCCGCGCCCTATTCCTAACCGGCCGCCCCGAAGATCTGCCCTCCGTAAATCAATTCGTCCGCGGCACAGACGGCATGTCTCCCCAAGTAGGCGCGCAAGCCCAAGCCACAGCTCGCGCCATTCAAGACCGCGCCAGCCACTAATCTGAGAGCTCTAATCCCCCGATTTGCGCCCGACTGCCACATCGCCACACCCCGTCATCCTGAGCGCAGCGAAGGATCTCTCTTGCCTTAGATTTTCTGTGCGCGCTCAGCGTCTCGGCGGTGGAAGTTTATGCTCGCCATCGCTTTCAGCGCTTAATTTTCAACTCCGCCCTCACTACTGCTTATACTGAATCACCGCTTGCCCATCTACAATCTTGATATCCGAAATATCCGCCGGAAGCCGCAACTTGTCCCGATTCTCCGGCGAAGCCATCATCTTTTCCACCGCCGCATTCAAAGTGCTCTGCGGCAAAGGCAACGACCCCAGCCTCCCGCTAACCGGCTCAAACTTCATAAATCCATTCTCCGCGCTTAAATGCCCATCCAATTCCAAAGAAATATCCTTCCCATGAAAATCAAAAATCACATAGGCCTTCACCAGATCACCCACCATATCCACCTTCACGTCCTTCACCGAAGACTGTACGTCCTCCAGCGACCGCGGATCCCCTGCCGCCAAAGCCGCCGTGGGATCATTAGCTGCATTCCCACCGCCGTCCGCCGCCGCACCAGGCGCAATCCCCTCACCGGCAGCGCCAGGAGCCACCGCAGGAGCCGGCGTCTGCGTCTGCAAATTCTGCGCCAGATAAGAATTCAATTCGCTGCGATCCAAAGCCACCTGGCCTGGCTGCCCGGCTGCCTTGGCCTGATCCGCTGCAGCAAATTTCTGCTCCGCACGCCCAGCCGCCCCAGCATCAAACGGAATATTCGGCGCCGGCGACTTGTGCAACACCAGCACAATCGTCAAAATCAAACCCGCCAAGCTGCTCCACGATAAAATTTTATAAATCGTCCCCACCAATTTCGCATCAGCCATAACCGAACTCCTATACCGCAGAAACGCGCAAAATCAGCCCGAAATCGAGCATAGCAGCAAGGAAGGGAACTGCAGGTCTACAGCCGGCAAGCGTGCTCAATCACCCATTGAACCAAAGTACAGCCCGCGCCTGGGAACGCCAATCTCTGCTAGACGGCCGCCGCTGCCGTTGCCTCTGACTTTGTAGCGGCCGCCTTTAGGCGGGCGCCTTTGACGTTGACTTGCCTTGCCAGCGGTAACGGACGCCTTCAAATCCCGCAACCAACAAAAAATTGTCATCCCGCAGGCGACTTTCGCCGGAGGGATCTGCTTTTCGCTTCAATACCACGCGCCTTCATTTCTTCTTCGCAAAATATTTCGCGTAATACAAAATCCCCGCCACCGTCTTCCCATCCCGTATCTTCCCGCTCCGTATCCACCTCTCCACCTCGCGCAAAGAAAAAATCCTCTGCTCGATCTTCTCGTCCGCCTCAGGCTCCGCCTCTCCCTTCGTCAATCCAGTAGCCAGAAAAATCGCCATGTTCTCGCGCAAAAATCCCGGACTAGGAAACAGATCCACCAACAGCCGCATCCGGCGCGCCGTGTACCCAGTCTCCTCGCGCAATTCCCGCCGCGCTCCCGCCACAAAACTCTCCTCCCCATCCCGACGCCCCGCCACCAACTCCCACAAATACTGCTCCACGCTATGCCGGTACTGCCGTATCAAAACTATTCCCCCGTCGGCCAACACCGGTAAAACCACCACTGACCCCGGATGCACAATTATGTCCCGCGTAGCCGTAACCCCACTTGGCTCGACCACCTTCTCGCGCTGCACGTCAAACACCCGCGTCCGCAAAACCAGTTCACTGCTCAAAACTTTCGCAGTTGCATTTTTCTTCGCCACATTCGCTCCAGTCATTCCATCTTCGACAAAGCATACTAACCTAATCTCATCGTCGCCGAATACCGCGCCATCACCACGCGATTTCTTGCCGCCCACAACCCCGTTGCATATACTGTTTGAAGCAAACCAATGCCCATCAACACAGTAATCGTTGACGACGAGCGCCCAGCCCGCGACGAGCTCCTCTACCTGCTAAAAGGTTTCCCCGATGTAAACGTGGTCGCGCTCGGCAGAAACGGCCTCGAAGCCGTCAACCTGATAAAAGAACACGAGCCCGACCTGGTCTTCCTCGACGTCCAAATGCCCGGCCTCGACGGCTTCGGCGTGATCAAGAAACTCCTCGAGCGCCATGTCCCCGTTCCGCAAATCGTCTTCGCCACAGCCTTCGACAATTACGCCATCCAGGCCTTTGACGTAAACGCAGTTGACTACGTCCTCAAGCCCTTCGACAAAGCCCGCATCTCTAAAGCCCTGCAACGCGCAAAAAAAATGCTGGATGCCCACACCTCGCCGGTCGAGCGTCTCGAAACCCTCATGGGCCAACTAACCGCGCCCGCCACCACCATCGCGAAATCCGCGCAGCCAGTAAAGCTCCTCGTAAAATCTCAGGAACGCATGTTCCTGGTAGATGCCGACGACATGATCTACTCCTCGATCCAGGACGGCACCATCACCATCTTCACCCGCGACTTCGAAGGCGTCTCCAACTACCGCACCATCGAAGAACTATCCGCCTCTCTGGACGCCGACCGCTTCTGGCGCGCCCACCGCTCGTACCTGGTCAACATCAACCACATCAAAGAGGTCGTCCCCTGGTTCAAGTCCAGCTATATCCTAAAAATGAACGACAAGCGCGCCAGCGAAATACCAGTCTCGCGCGCCCAAACCAAACGTCTGCGCGAGCTTCTGAAGTTATAAATGTTTCGAAGCAGCGGGACGACTCCGAAGCAGCATCCTAATTTTTCAGGGGGCACCATGCCACGCCACAAACGCTTTCTCTATCTCGCAGCAGCCACAGCAACCTGCATCGTCGCGATCTCGATCTCATTCGCCGCGCCAGCCGCTCCAGCGCAAGCAACTGCACCACCGCCAGCGCGTACAGCCGCCGCAGCCGTCACCGGCTCAATCTTCGGCAGCGTCAACGATCATCAAGGCTCTCCACTGGCCGGAGCTCAAGTCACGCTAACCAATCTCAGTACGAAAGAAACCACGAACGGCAGCACCGACGGCACCGGCGCGTACAGTTTCGACAATCTAAAACCCGGCCATTACTCCATAGTCTTCGAATCCAAAGGCCTGATATCCAAAACCCATGAAGTAGACGTAAAACCAGGGAAAAAAACCAAAATAAGCGAACGCCTCAAACCCCCCGAAGTAAAACAGAAACGCAACGTCGAATAATAGCGCGCGGCGCAAGCTTTTGACTCTGTAGCGGCCGCCTCGTCCTGACAGCCTGCCGGCGGCAGGCTGGAAGGGCGTCCCGCCGGCTCCGTTGCAGTTAACTTTAACTTTGTAATGCGGGCGTCCTTGACGTTGCAGTTGGTGTTGCCTTTGTAGCGGCCGGTTCAGTTTCATCGAACCGGGCAGCAGTTGACGGTGGTTTTGAATTTGTAGCGGCCGCCTGCTTTTGCATTATAGGCGGGCGTCTTTGACTTTGGTTTTCTCCGCGCCCTCCGCGCTCCGGCCTCTGCGTCCTCAGCGCTGGATCTTTCCGCCTTTCGCCTCGCTCGCCTTCAGCACATCACTGCCGTTAGCAGTGTTCATCTGCGTTCATCAGTGGTGATTTCCCATGCTCCGATTCGCACACCAATTCCGATTTTCCATTTTGTCTTTTCCATTTTCACCCCCGGACCTCCGTCTTCATCATTGCTGCCTTTGCCCTCCCCACTGTGCTAGCATCCCCACTACACCTCTCGATGGATTTTTCACTCAGCAGCGACCAAATCCTGATCCGCGACACCGTCCGCCAATTCATGGAAACGGAAATGCGCCCCATCATCCGTGAATACGAGCGCGCCGAAAAATTTCCCGCCGACCAACTCAAGAAACTAGGCGAACTAGGCTGCTGCGGCATGTTGATCCCCGAAGAATGGGGCGGCGCCGGGACAGACGCCGTAAGCTACGCCCTGATGCTGGAAGAAGTCGCCCGCGTGGACGCCTCCACCGCCGTAGCCCTGAGCGTCACAAATTCGGTGGTCGCGGTCCCGCTCTGGAAATCCGGCAGCGAGCAACAGAAGAAAAAATATCTCCGTCGTCTCGCAACCGGCGAAATTCTCGGGGCCTTCTGCCTTACCGAGCCGCAAGCCGGCTCCGACGCCGCCGGAATCCAAACCCGCGCCGCCCGCAATGGCGATCACTATCTTCTGAACGGCACCAAAGCCTGGGTCACCAACGGCGGAGTCTCCGGCCTCTACATCGTCTTCGCCAAAACCGATCCCGCAGCAGGCAGCCGCGGCGTCACCGCCTTCCTGGTTGAACCAGATTTTCCCGGCTTCCGCATCAGCCGCTACGAAGATAAAATGGGCCTGCGCCTCTCGCGCAGCGCCGAAATTTCGCTGCAAGATTGCCGCGTCCCAGCAGAAAATCGCCTGGGCGAAGAAGGCCAAGGCTTGCGCATCGCGCTCGAATCGCTAGACGGCGGCCGCATCGGTATAGCCGCACAATCCGTAGGCTTAGCTCAAGGCGCGCTGGAAGCCGCCACACGCTACGCCAAACAAAGAAAAACTTTCGGCCATCCGATCGCCGAATATCAAGCCATCCAATGGATGCTAGCCGACATGGAAACCGAAGTCTCAGCCGCCCGCGCCCTAACCCACTACGCAGCCTGGCAACGTGACAAGGAGTTGCGCGATCAGGAAGCACAAGGCAGGGAAGTGAGCGCCATAAAATCAAGCCAGGCCGAAGGCCGCGATGCCGCAAGCCGCCCGCGTGGCTCGAGCGCTTCGCGTGCAAAACTGTATGCCAGCGAAATGGCGAACCGCGTAGCCTACAAAGCCGTCCAAGTGCACGGCAGCAGCGGCTATTCGCGCGAAACCGACGTCGAGCGCTACTATCGCGACGCCCGCGTCCTAACAATTTACGAAGGCACCAGCGAAATGCAGCGCCTGGTAATCGCCCGCGACCTGCTGCGCCACTGAGAGCAGTCCGTTGCCGTTGATTTCGTAGCGGCGGTCTTCAGACCGCCAGCGGTTGCCTTAGTATTTGACTTTGTAGCGGCCGCCTGCTTTTTCTTTTAAGGCGGGCGTCTTTGACGTTGCAGTTGGTGTTGCCTTTGTAGCGGCCGGTCCCGCAAAGCGGGACCGGCCAGCCGTTGAAGTCGGTTTCGTAGCGCCGGCCTGCCTGCCGGTAGGCATGCGTCTCGCCAACTGTATTTGTTTCGCTCATGTAGGGGCACGGCATCCCGTGCCCGGCTCTGAATTGCATCTGAATTTGCGCCATCCAACGCGCAGCGCAAAACGCGCAATCTTAGGAGATCGATCCAATCTTGCCTAAAACGAAACGAGTCCTCAGCGGCATGCGCCCCACCGGCCGCCTCCACCTCGGCCATTTCTTTGGCGCCCTGTCGAATTGGCTCAAGCTCCAAAGAGAATACGACTGCTACTTCTTCGTGGCCGACTGGCACGCCCTCACGACCCATTACGAAGACACCAGCTCCATCGCCGAAAACACGCTCCAAGTCGCCATGGACTGGCTAGCCGTAGGCCTGGACCCACAAAAATCCACGCTCTTCGTACAATCCCAAGTCCTGGAACACGCCGAGCTCCACGTCCTCCTCTCCATGATCACCCCGCTGAGCTGGCTAGAGCGCGTCCCCACCTACAAAGAACAAATTGAAAACCTGAAAGGCCGAGACCTAGGCACTTACGGTTTCCTCGGCTACCCCCTCCTCCAATCCGCCGACATCGTAATGTACGGCGAACCAAAAAAAGATTTGCTAGTTCCAGTTGGCGAAGATCAAGCGCCCCACGTCGAGCTAACTCGCGAAGTAGTTCGCCGCTTTAACTATCAATTCGGCTTAGGCATTTCCGACGAGATGAACACCGCAGCCAACCAGGAGGCTCGCCGCAAACTCAACAGCATCGTCCATACCGGCACGTTCATTGATGCCCCCGTAATGCCGGATCGCGAGTGGCAGGGATGGACCGGGCAGCTGAAGAAAATTGCGAGAGCGATTGGATTTGAGAACGCAATCGAAGAGCTTCCGGCAAATCTGAAAAAATTCTACCGTTTGGAGCGGATCCTCGCAGAACCCGCTTACATCCCCACCGAAACCCCCCGCCTCCCAGGCCTCGACGGCCGTCGCATGGCCAAATCCTACGGCAACGCCATCTGGCTAACCGATCCCCCCGACGAAATCCGCACCAAAACCCGCAACATGCTCACCGACCCGCAACGCGTCCGCCGCACCGACCCCGGCCGCCCCGAAATCTGCCCGGTCTTCGCCTATCACAAATTATTTTCGCCGCCGGACACGGTCGCTCGCATTGACCGCGACTGCCGCTCCGCCGCCATCGGCTGCGTGGACTGCAAAAAAGAAATGGCCGATAACCTGGTGAAGTGGATCGAGCCTATCCAGGCACGCCGCAAACAATTTGAGGCCCATCCACAGCAAGTTTGGGATATCCTCGACACCGGCTCGAAGCAAGCCCAGAAGGTCGCGCGCAAAACCATGAAGCGCATCCGCAACGCGATCTTCAAATGGGACGAAGCGCGCAAGCAATAGACGCGGAGTCTTCACCGATGGATGAACCTGCATCGCTTCAAGGGCCTGTAGAGAAAGTGGACGGAAATCTCGTCCTGCGGATTCCGCTCGCGGCCGGCGGCGATGAGTTTGTTGAATGTTCTCGCGGAATCTCAGAAGTAAAAGATGGGTTCCTGGTGATCGAAATTAAAGAGTGGCTTGCGGGCGTGCTGCGGATCGAAGAGGGCGACTTGGTGTCGGTAAACAACGCCGACGGCAAATTCAACATTTTCCCCGTCAATCCGAGGCCAGTGCAGTGATGTGCGAACAGGCTGAAGCCTGCTCCACGGGAGCATAACTCTTAGAATGGCATCACCCTATCGCATCAACCTACCATCGTACGAAGGCCCGCTCGATCTCCTGCTCGATCTAATCCGCAAACAGGAGATGGACATCCACAATATCCCCATCGCCAAAATCACCGAGCAATATCTCGATTACCTCCACCAACTCGAAAAACTGGACATAGACGTCTCCGCCGATTTCATCTACATGGCCGCAACGCTAATCCACATCAAATCCAAAATGTTGCTGCCGGTAGATCCACTGCTGGCCGCCGAAGAACAAGACCCGCGCGACGAACTGGTCCACCGCCTCCTCGAACACGAAAAATTCAAAAACGCCGCCCAGCTCCTCTACCAGAAACAACAAGTCGAAGCCAACGTCTGGTCCCATCCCGATAAATCACTCTACGGCGGCGACGAAGTCCAAGGCGAACTGGTGGTATCTCTGGTCGATCTCGTAAAAACGTTCCAGCAAGTTCTAGAGCGCCGCAAAGAAGTCCCGCAATTCGGCCTGCGCCACGACACGGTGTCGATCGCCCAAATGATGGACCGCCTGCGCCAGCGCCTGGTCGTCACCGACGATCCAGTCTCCCTGATCGCATTCTTCGAAACCTGCGAAACCAGAAACGCCATGATCGTGGCTCTGCTAGCCGTCCTAGAAATGGTCCGTATGCAGGCCGTCATGCTGGTCCAATCCGATCTCTTCGAAGACATCCGCCTGCGCAAACACAAGATGTTCGACGCAGTCTTCGCCGGCCCCGACGCCATGTCCCAAATCGAGGAGCAATACCTGTGACACGCCATCCAGTCGACTCGCGCAACAGGGAAGGGCGGGGCTTCAGCCCCGCCGTAATTCGCGCATTGGACTCGGGGCTTCAGCCCCTGAAGCCGGATTTGTATTTTTGCTGGAAGTTGTCTTGCATTCAAACGATGACGAGGCCGTAGGGACACGGCATGCCGTGCCCGCCGCAAGCACGACCGACATACAGAAAAGGGCAAACACAAATGACGCCACAAGAAATCCAATCCTCACTCGAAGCCATCATCTACGCCGCCGACGAGCCCGCCACGCTCGACCAAATCTCCAAAGCCCTAGGCATCGAAAAACCCGAAGCCCGCGCCGCGCTCGAACAACTCACTGCCGCCTATCAGACCGACGACCGCGGCATCGAAGTCCGCAAAGTCGCCGGCGGCTGGAAGTTCTACACCAAAGCCCAGCATCACGACGTAGTCCGCAAATTCATCAAAAGCCTGCAACCGCCGCTGCGCCTCACCATGCCCGCGCTCGAAACTCTAGCCGTGATCGCCTACAAGCAGCCGGTGACCGTCCCAGAAATAAACGAAATCCGCGGCGTCCACGTAGGCGGCGTGATCAAAACGCTTTTAGAAAAACGCCTGATCACCACCGCCGGTCGCAAAGAAGTTATCGGCCGCCCCATCCTCTATCGCACCAGCAAACAATTCATGATGCGCTTCGGCCTCTCGGACCTGGACGAACTCCCCAGCCTGAAGGAATTCGAAGCCCTGGCCCAAGCCGCTCTAGGTTCCGACGAAGGCATAGCCGAAGCCCAACCAGAAGACTCAGCAGCAATCACCGCAGAAGCAGTTGACGCAGAAATTGTTGACGCAGAAGTCGTCAGCGTAGAACTTGTATCCGAAGCCGGAGTCGCTGTATCCGGAACCGCGGTCACCGAAGTCGTCGCTGAAGGACGCTCCGCTTCAGTCAACGATGACTTCTCCGATGACGCTGCCTCGGAAGTCGGAACCGTGCCGGGAAATGCCAACGATTCCATCTCCGACACGCCCGACGACGCCGACAAATCCCGTGCAGCCGCAGCGAGCGCCGGTTCCACCAGCCATTCTGGCGAATCCGAAAGCTAGATGGGCAAATCGGTCGTACGTGTAATCGCAGAGCTCGCAGTCGCGTTCGTCAGCGCAGCCTGTGCATTCGTGCTGCTCTTATTTGCCGGAGCGAAGCTGTTCTCAAACCGACCCGGCCTTCACATGCTTCTCGTGCTCACTCCATTGATTTCACTCGGGATTGCCGGCTTGGTATTCACCGTCGTCTTTCTGAAGCTCCGCTCTAAACAGAGCTCGCAGCGCTTCTGATTCGCTCCAAACCCAATTTTCCGTTAAGCTATACGCGCACCAAGGAGCCACTTAGCCTTCCCATGCTTGAACGACTACAGAAAATAATCGCGCGCGCCGGCATCGCATCCCGCCGCCACGCCGAAGAACTAATCAAATCCGGCCTGGTCACCGTGAACGGCCAAACCATCACCGAGCTAGGCAGCAAAGCCGACGAATCCAAAGACCACATCAAAGTCCAAGGCAAACTCCTGCGCCCCGAAACCGAGCGCGTTTATCTTCTGCTGAATAAACCGCCCGAAGTAGTCTCCACCATGATCGACCCCGAAGGCCGCCGCTCCCTTTCAGACATGCTTCACGGCGTAGCCCAGCGCGTCTTTCCCGTAGGCCGCCTCGAATATCACTCCCTCGGCCTGGTCTTTCTTACCAACGACGGCGAACTCGCGAACCTCATGCTCAAAGCCCATCACCTCCCGCAAACCTACAATCTAAAATTAAAAACTCTCCTCACCTTCGACGAAACCACTGCCCTCGAACAATCCACCGGCGCCCGCATTACTCGCATCAAAGGAAAAGACGCCCCCTGGTACGAAGTGACTCTCTCCGAAGCTCGCCGCGACGCGCTCCGCAACCGCCTCTTCCAAACGGGTCATCCAGTGGAAAAAATTAAGCGCGTGAAAATCGGCAACCTGGCGCTTGAGTCGCTAGCACCAGGCATGTATCGCCCGCTCTCAGACGCCGAAGTAACCACGCTGCGCAAAATGGTTCAACCAGGCGCAACACAAATCACTCAAGCAGCGAAACCGGCGTCTCTCGCAAGCGCCCAGGCAGGCTTGCCGCCGACGCAAACAGGCATCTCCACGCTGGGAATTCCCGCTGGCATCGCGCGCCGTCCCTTCGTCAAGCGCCGCCCGTATCAACCGAAACCCAAACCCGGCGAAGCGAAACGACCCAATCAACCATTCACCCCGCGCGACAATGCCGCTCCGCGCCCCGATCAAAATTTCCGGAACGCTCCGCAAGATCGCTCCACGACTACAGCGCCACCGCCGGCTCGCACAGCTCCGTTCTCGCGGCCGCCGCAAAACAGCTTCCAAAATTCTCGCCCGGGCCATCCCGCGCGCCCCGATTTCAAATCGCGCCCAGCCGCCGCCGGCGGACGCCCCTCCAAACCGCCATTCTCAAGACCATTCGGCGCAAAATCACACGGCCCGAAGTCGTTCGACCCAAAATCACGCGGCGAAAAACCGCGCGGCCCATGGAAACCCCGCCCACCGTTCAGAAGGGAAGGCCCCAGCGGCTCGAAACCCCACAGTGGCGGCAAGCCATTCCGAAAATTCGGCTCGGACTCGTTCCAGCGCCCAGATCAAGACTCCGACTACGATCGCCCCATCAAGCCAAAATCCGAAGCCCCCTGGCGTCGCACAGAATCGCAGCAACCTAGCGGCAGCGGTCGCCCAAACGCAAGCGGAGGCCCCGGCTCAAAATTCCGCAAATTCCCAGCGGGCGGCAGCCGCAAACCCGGCGCCCCCTGGAAATCGCGCAAGCCCTCCGAACCCGGCGCGTTCGGCCGCGCCAAAAGCAAATTCACAAAACCAGGCGGGCGCCCGCCGGGAATGAAGCCGCGCCCAGGCGCAGGCGGACCAAAACGCAGCAACAGCCGCCCTGGTCAGCACAAACCCAAACCAGGAAATTTCACAGGTCCCAAGGGCAGGCGCTGAGCCACCCGCCGAATGACCAACCGCATTTATGATCTCGTACCCGCTCACATTCGCGCACTCGCTCCCTATGTCCCCGGAAAACCAATCCAGGAGGTCGAACGCGAACTAAAAATGCATCCCATCAAACTGGCATCCAACGAAAATCCTCTGGGCCCTTCGCCTCTCGCAGTAGCTGCAGCGCAAAAAGCTCTAGCAGACTCCAACCGCTATCCCGACGGCAGCGGCTTCTACGTCCGCGAAGCTCTGGCCAAAAAACACAACGTCCCCATGGAAAATATAATTCTCGGCGCGGGCTCCACCGAATTAATCGACCTCGCCGCCCGCATCATGCTCACCACCTCCGATTGCGGAGTCGCTTCCCACGGCTCCTTCCCGCTCTACTACATCGCCATTCGCGCTGCCGGAGCACGCCTCCTGGAAATTCCGCTGCGCAATTACGCGTTCGATCTAGACGCCATCGCTCGCAATCTCCCGCCCGATGCCAAGCTCGTCTATCTCGCGAATCCCAATAATCCCACCGGCACCATGTTTACCGCCGACGAGCTCGATTCCTTCCTCGCCCGCGTCCCCGAAACCGTTCTGGTAGTCGTGGACGAAGCCTACTTCGAATATGTCGAGCGCCCCGATTATTCGCGTTCCATCGCAGTCGCCCAGCGCCGCCGCAACGTAATCGTCCTGCGCACTTTTTCGAAAGTGTACGGCCTCGCCGGAATGCGCATCGGCTACGGCATCGGCCCCGCCGATCTGCTAGGCGAAATGAACAAGCTCCGTGGCCCCTTCAACACCTCCGGCGTAGCCCAAGCCGCAGCCCTGGCCGCACTCGATGACACAGAACACGTTCGCCGCTCCGTGGAATCCAATCGCGCCGGCTTGGCACAGCTCGCAGCAGGCCTCAATTCACTCGCTATCCAATTCGTCCCATCCTTCGCAAATTTCCTGCTAGTAGAATTCGGCCGCGACTCGGAGCCCATCAGCGAAGAACTCCTCACCCGAGGAGTAATAGTACGCCCCATGCGCTGGATGGGCCTGCCCACGGCCATTCGCGTCTCGGTCGGCACGACCGAAGAGAACAAGAAATTTCTGGACTCACTCGCCCTCGTGCGAGACACTACGCCCCGCGAATCCAGGCCCTCCATCCGCCAATTTTTGGAAGGCGATTCCCGGGACATCTAATGACTCAATCCACCAACGATTTCAACGCGTCCACAAACTTGTCCGTACACGGAAACGGCAGCGCTTCATCCATGCCCAATGATCCGGTCACGGAAATTCTCAAGACCAGCCGCACCATCGCCGTCGTCGGCCTCTCCAATCGCAAATTCCGCCCCAGCTACGGCGTAGCCGATTATCTGAAATCCGTCGGCTACCGGATCATTCCCGTAAATCCGCTGGAAACAGAAGTCCTGGGTGAGAAGTCCTACGCCCGCCTGGAAGACATTCCCGAAAAAGTAGACATCGTTGACATTTTCCGCCGCTCCGAATTCGTTCCCGAAATCGTTGACGCCGCCATTCGCATCCACGCCCGCGCCATCTGGATGCAAGAAGGTGTAATCCACCACGAATCCGCCGAACGCGCCCGCCGCGCCGGCCTCTTCGTCCAAATGAATTCCTGCATTCTAAAAGAACACGTCCGCCGCCTCCGCCTGACCCACGACCCCGCCAGCATTTAACCGCAGCGGCGGTCTTCAGACCACCAGCCGTCGACGTCCTTTTGATGTTGGGGTTGCATTTGTTGGCTTGCATTTGTAGCGGCCGCCTTCAGGCGGGCGCCGTTGACCTTGCCTTTGATTCTGTAGCGGCCGGTTCGGCTTCTTCGAACCGGGCAGCCGTTGGCTTCGCTGCTCTTTCCCGTCCCGCGACTGTGCGACCCGCGTCGGACGCAGAGGGGTATCTGCTTTCTGCGTAACACACCAATTACCGAGCAAGTCCGAACGTTGAAATCCAAACCCGACGGCGAGAATATTTCGAGGACCTTCTAGCCACTAACCACTAGTCACTAGCCACTGCCTTTTTCTCAAGCCCATCTACGCAATCGCGACGCCATCGAACCCAGTGCCGCGCGATAATTAATCCTCACTCCAACTTATACATCACGAGCGCCCGTTTGCCCGGCTCCGTAACCCCCACCGTCGCCCCATCCGGCGCAATCGCAAAACTATGAAATTCCAACCCATGAAAAAACGGCTCAAAAACTCCGTTGTAAACCCCCACCCAAACCAAATTGTTCGACGCCTGCGGCTGCCCCCGTTTCAGCAAAATGTGCTGCTCGTCCTTCGACCACTGAAATTCCCCAATCGCCACGCGCACCACGACGGGCTTCGCCCGGCCCACCACGTCGCGCACCTCCAGCGTATCGCCATCCTTAAAATAAGCGAGCTTCCGGGCCGAAGGTGCCACGGCCAAAAATCCCGCGTACTCCTCGACGGAACCCAGCTCCGTCACCCGCTCCGCCACCAAATCCAGCTGCATTATTTTCGGCGGCCCCACCAACCGCGTATTCTGCTCAATCGCAAACGCCTGGTTCCGCTTTGTGTCCCAAACCACCGCCGCAAAAGTAAATCCGTCAAAAAGCACGCGCTTTTTTCCGTCCGCTGGACGCATGGCATTGATCTGGCTCAACCCCCCAGTAGTCTTCGACAAATACACCAGCGTCTGCCCATCCGCCAGCCAAGCCGCATTGAACGCATCCGAAAGCGTCGCCGTTTTCGATCCCGAAATCGAAATCTCGCGCCCCTCCGCATCCATCAAATATAAAATAGTGTTCGGCCGCACCGTCTGCTGCTCATCCAGCTGCTGCACGATGCTCCCCCGCGGCTGCGCCAGCTCCGATGTATCCATCTTCACCACAATCCGCTTACCGTCCGGCGACCATGTCAGCGTGTCCACCTGGTAGCTATGCTGATGCGGCAAAGGCGGGTGCTTTGCATCGCCCGGATCGCTAGGCTCTTCGTCTGGAGTGGAGGGAACAGGCGTAAATTTGTCTCCATCAATGATCTTTTTCTTTTTTCCGTCCATCTCGCCGACCCAAAAATCGTCATGCTCCACAATCAATTTCTTGATCCGCTTCATGCGCTCCACCGCATAAACCACGTGATTGTCCTGCGAAATCGCAAACGCCTGCACATCCTGGTCAAACACCGCAATCTGCTTCATTTCCGCCAGGCCCAACACCGGCGCCACGAGCACGCACACCACGACGACAAGCCACAATAAGTAACTAGAAGCCGTCGCAGGAGTAACTGCGCTGGAAGAACCGGAAGGCCCGGAAGGAAAGCATGGAACTGATGTGGGTGAAGGGGGCGAGGCGAGGGAACGCGGTGAGGGAAGGTAAGGGCGGGGCTTAAGCCCCGCCGTAAAGGCGCCTAAGGAAGGGGCTTTAGCCCCTGAAGCCAGACTTTTCCTCCGCGTTCTGAGCCGCATCACTTGTCTTTAGTCTCCGCCGGCTTCTTCTGAATCCGCCGGATTTCCTCCAGCCGCATCCGTATCCGCGCCTCAAATCCCTGATCCGTAGGCTGGTAATATACCCGTCCCGCCAAACTCTCCGGCAAACAGCTCATGTCCGTAACCTTATCCTCGAAATCGTGCGCGTACTGATATCCCTGTCCATAACCAACATTCTTCATCAACCCCGTCACCGCATTTCGAATTTGTAACGGCACCGGCTCCGCCATCGTGCTCTGCAAATCGTCTTGCACTTTACCGTAAGCCTTGTACACGGCATTCGATTTCGGCGCGAGCGACAAATACACCGCCGCCTGCGCCAAAGCCAAATGTCCCTCCGGCGGCCCCAGCAATTCAAACGCCTGCATTGCGGCAATCGCAACTTCCACCGCGTGGGGCTCCGCCAATCCAATATCCTCGCTTGCCATCCGTACCAGCCGCCGCGCAATATAAAGCGGATCCTCCCCAGACTCGATCATCCGCGCCAGCCAATAAAGCGCCGCATCCGCATCCGAATTCCGCACAGATTTATGCAGCGCCGAAATCAAATTGAAATGTTCTTCGCCCGACTTGTCATACGGCAGCAACTTGCGCTGCAGCACATCCTCCAGCCGCTCCTGCGTCAGTACCCGCCGCCCCTCCGGCCCCGGCGCCGTCCCCATCACCAGAGCTTCCAGAGTGTTGTAAGCCGCCCGCGCATCCCCATTCGCCAAAATCGCGATGCGATGCAAAATCTCCAGATTCGCCGCTACATTTTCCTTGCCCAGCCCGCGCGCCGAATCTTCCAGCGCCCGCTCCAGAAGCGAAACAATCTGTTCCGCCGTATGCGCCTTCAGCACATACACCTTCATCCGCGAAAGCAGCGGCGCAATCACCTCGAACGACGGATTCTCCGTGGTCGCCCCGATCAATAAAATATTCCCCGCCTCCACATGCGGCAAAAAAGCATCCTGCTGCGCCCGATTAAACCGGTGCACCTCATCTACAAACACAATCGTTCGCCGCCCATAGCGACGCGTGGCCTCTGCCTTGGCCATTACTTCTTTAATCTCTTTAATTCCGGAAAGCACCGCGCTAAAAGGTATGAACTCCGACTTCGTGGTCCGCGCGATAATCCGCGCCAAAGTAGTCTTCCCGCACCCCGGAGGTCCCCACAAAAGCATCGAACTCAAATCGTCGCGCTCAATTTGCACCCGCAACGGTTTCGCAGGCCCGAGCAATTCTTCCTGCCCAATAAACTCATCAAGCGACTGCGGTCGCATCCGATCAGCCAGCGGCCGCCCCGCCAGCGATTCATCCTCAGGTTGCACAGCCTGAAAAAGTCCCATGTTCAAGTTAAAATCGCTCTCGCCTCAGTTTTCGTCGTAACTGTCTAAGCTTCATCTGTATTCATCAGCTTTCATTTGCGTTCATCTGTGGCAAGCCTTTTCTCTGCCGGGCCGCCTCGTACAACACGACCGAAGCCGCCACCCCAGCGTTCAACGACTCCACCCCAGCCGTCATCGGAATCGAAATCCGCCCATCCGCCGCACTCTCGATCTCCCGCGCCAACCCAGCCCCCTCATTCCCAATAAATATCGCCACAGCCTCGCGCAAATCCGCAGCGCGAGTATCTGCTCCCGCGCCCCTCACAACTCCAGAATGCGAACTAGCGGCCACAATTTTAACCCCAGCCACTCTCAACTGCGCCAGCAGCACAGGCACCGCCATCCCGCGCAAAAGTGGAACGCGTAATCCCGATCCTGCCGACGCCCGTAACGCTTTCGGCGACCACGGATCAGCGCTCCCGCGAGTAGTCACCACGCCCGTAGCCCCAAACGCCTCCGCCGACCGCACAATCGTCCCCACATTCCCCGGATCCTGCACCGCGGCCATCACCACCACCAGCGCCGCATCTCCGCGCAAAGCACCGTCCGCCGAAGCCGCCCCCCGCACCACATCATCAAACTCCCAAACCCGTTGCCGAAAAAGCGCCGCCACTCCCTGCGGCGTCTCCGTCCCCGCCACCGAAGCAAACAATTTATCCGTAGTCCGCAAAACCCGCGAACGCGGAATCCCAGTGACACTCTCCCCAGCAGCCCGCAAAATCCGCTCCAGCTCAGACGCTTCTCCCGCCTCGCTCACCAGCAGCGCCTCAGCCTCGAGCCCCGACCGCAGCGCGTCCTCCACCAATTTCGGCCCCTCCAATCCAATCGGCTCACCCACGCCCGGCCCTGTCCCGCGCAACGCCCCGCGAAAAATCTTCAGCCACTTATTCTCGCGGCTGGTAATCAGCTCTTCGCTCAAGTGTGACGCCACGCCACCAGCCTAACAAACGCCCAACCCCCAGTCGAGTCATCCGAGCACCGCGCCGCTCTCGGCCATTTCCTTCGCTTTTGAAGTTGCATTTGTAGCGGCCGCCTTTAGGCGGGCGTCGTTGACGTTGCCTCTGACGTCGCCTTTGATGCTGACGTCGGTATTGCTTTTGTAGCGGGCGCCTGCTTTTGTTTTCTAGGCGGGCGCCTTTGCCGTTGCCTCTGACGCCTTTGATGTTGACGTTGGCATTGCTTTCGTAGCGGCCGCCTTCAGGCGGGCGTCTTTGCCGTGGGCGTTGAATTTGCAGCGACGGTCTTCAGACGCGCCATAACTTCACTCAACAAGCGCTTTCACTTTAGCGAACCAGCACGCCACGCTCAGATTGCGTCCCCACGAATTCGCAGTATCATTCCGCACGTGGATACAACGAGCCTGCGCGAGAGCGCCACCGACGCAATCCGCTTCTGGGAACCGCGCCGCTTGATCTATAACGCTGTCCTCGCCGCGATCGTCCTGATCTACTTCGGAAAGTCGTACCCCGCGTCGAAAGCTCAACTCACTCTAAACGGCGCCCAAGGGATTTTCCTCTTAGCGGTGCTCGCGAATACCGCCTACTGCGCCGCCTACCTGGCCGATATTTTTGCGCAGATCTCCGGCTACCGCGAACAATGGCGAAAATATCGTTGGATCCTGTTATTAATCGGCATTCTTTTCGCAGGAATCATCGCGCGTTTTTTTGCAATGGGCATGTTCGTAGGAGGCAATCGTTAGCTGGATGCCATCTCATAAATGGGCTGGACCGGAAGGGCGGGGCTTCAGCCCCGCCGCAAAACCCGGGAGAGAAGGGGCTTTAGCCCCTGACGCCAAGCTCTTGTTTCGCGGCAGAATTTTTGTGGGACGCGTACTGAACAATTCCCACCCAATCGTCCGCCTTGCGTCCATCGCAACCAATATGATAGCGTGCCTATCGAACTTGAGGCGTAACCCGCAGAGAGTGATCACTTGCCCGTCGAAGTCCTGAAAATTTCAGCCGCATCCCCGGAACAACGCGTGGTGGAGTACGCTGCCGGCTTCATCAAACGCGGCCAAGTAGTCGGCGTTCCCACTGACACTTTCTACGGCCTGGCCGCGGACCCCTTCAACCTCGCTGCTATTGAAGCCGTCTTCCGCGTAAAAGGCCGCCCTGAAACCAAGGCGCTCCCCATCCTTGTGAGCTCCATCGAACAAGCCGTCACCTTAATCCGCGACGTCCCCGATTCATTCCTCACTCTGGCTCACAAATTCTGGCCCGGCGCCCTAACTCTAGTAGTAGAAGCCACCCATCGCCTCCCGCTAAAAGTTACAGGCAACACGGGAAGAGTAGCCCTGCGCTGGGCCAACATGCCCGTCCCCACAGCAATCATCGAAGCAGTAGGCGCCCCCATCACCGGCACCAGCGCCAATCTTTCCGGCTTCCCCAGCTGTACCGCCGCCACACAAATCGTAAAACAACTGGGCGACCGCCTACCCCTGGTCCTGGACGCAGGCGACACGGGCGGCATCCTTGCCAGCACTATAGTCCGCCTCGACGGCCACCACTGGAACGTAGTCCGCGAAGGCGCCATCCCCGAATCCGAAATCAAATCCGCCCTTCACGATTAACGACGCGAGGAGCGTCGTCATCCTGAGACCGGCGCCTTTGCTTCAAGCCGGCCGAAGGATCTCTCCCGCCTTTCTCTGCGTTCTCTGCGCCTCTGCGGTACCTCTTCTTTCTCTGTGCCCTCCGCCTTTCCTCCGTGCCCTCTGTGTTAATCTTTTGATCCACTCGCCTACTTCAAAAACGCTCCATCCAAAAAATCGTAATCCCCGCCAGGAGACAAAACGATCCCCTCCAACCGATCCCGATGCACGCAAACATTATCCACGTACCACAAATTTATGTACGGCTCATCCACAGCCACAATCCGCTGCACCTCAGCCAATATATCCTTCCGCTTCGCCTGATCCATCTCCACCCGCGCCTGGTCCAACAGAACATCCAACTCCGCATTCCGGTAATGCCCGCGATTAGCCCCCACCGGTGGCATCCGCTTCGACCCAAACACATATTCAAAAATATCCGGATCCGTATTCGCCCCCACCCACCGCAAGGTGTACATCTGAAAACTCCCCCGCGTAATATCCGAATAAAAAGTCGCAAACTCCAAAGGCCGCAATTCCAGCACAACGCCCACCCGCTTCCACTGATCCGCAATAGCCGCGCTAGTCAACCGCGTAAATTCATCCGTCGAAGTCTTCAATGTCAGTCGCAACCGCACCCCATCCTTCCCCCGCGGATAACCCGCCGCATCCAGCATCTTCTCCGCCAGCCCTGGATCAAAATCGTACTTCTGCACGTCGCCATCAAACGCCCAATGATTCGGCGGCAGCAAACTCTGCGCCGGCCGCGCCTGCCCACGCAGCAAATACTTAATAATCGTCGCCCGGTCCGTCGCGTATGCCAAAGCCTGCCTCACCTCGCGCTTTGCCAAAACCGGGTCCTCGAAATTGAACGCCAAATAAGCCATCGTGGTCCCTGGCTCCTGCACCGCCGCCAGTCCACGGTCCTTCGCCAAAGTCACCACCATATCCGGCGTCAATGAATTAATCACCGCATCCGCCGATCCTTTGCGGAGCTCCAGTGCCCGCACAATTGTGTCCGGCACAATCCGCATTCGCAACCGCTCGATCTTCGGCGCGCCACGAAAGTAATCTTCGTTGCGTTCCAGCACGATCTCCTCATCCGTGGTCGCGCTCACAAATCGAAATGGCCCCGTCCCAATCGGATGCTGCGCCATCTCCGGACCAGACCCGCGCGGCACAATCCCAATCTCCGGCGAAACCATGCTGTACAGCAGGGAAGCGTACGGTTCGCTCAAATGAAAAATCACGGTCGCGTCGTCCGGCGCCTCAATAGATTTAACCATCTTGAACGCGCCGCGTTTCGGCGTCTTCAACGCGCCAAATATGATCGTATCGAACGTATATTTCACGTCCGCCGAAGTGAGCGGCCTTCCATCGTGGAATTTCACGCCGGGACGCAGATGAAAAACGTAGGTGAGAGGTTCAGGAATATCCCAGCTCTGCGCCAGATCGGGAATCACGTTCAAATGCACGTCGCGCGCCACCAGGCTAGAAAACATCAGCCCATCAACGTGCGCCGAATAAGCGTCCGCGCCAATCCGCGGATCAAGATTGGTCGGCGCGGAATCCATCAGGAAATTGACCGTGCCGGAATCCGCGGCAGTTTTTGAATCGCCGCAACCGCCAAGAAAAAGTATCAATCCAACCAACGAAGCGCCCACCGCACCACGCAAAACTCCCGCCCGTGAATCCCTAGCGCGCGTGGCCGTGCACCAATTTGCCCATAATCGCCGCCCGCTTTGCCCCAGTAGCAGAAGGCAAATTATTCACCCGCCCATGAAACGCCTCATAAGCCAAAACCGCAAAAGCCAAAGCTTCCTTAGCCTCCGCCGGCACGCCAAAGCGCCCTGACGGCACAATCTCAATCCCCGGCAGAGCCACCCGCAGTTGCGCCATCAATAGCGGATTCTTCGTCCCGCCGCCCGCCACAATCAACTCATTCACCCGCACGCGCGAGAAAATAAATCGCCGAAACGCATCCGCAATCGATAGCGCCGTAAAGATCGTAGCCGTTCGCACCAAATCCTCAGTCCGCGCGCGCCTCTTCTTGGCCCACCTCATTAACTCGTCCGCATACTCCAATCCAAACTGCTCACGCCCCGCCGTCTTCGGCGGCGGCATACGCAAATAGGCGCCGCGCAACATCACTTCGAGCAGCGGCCGAATCACCTGCCCACGCAAAGCAATCCGCGCCCCGCGATCGTAAGCCACTCGCCCCCGGGTAACGCGCTCCACCAACGCATCAATAACCATATTCCCCGGCCCGGTATCAAACGCAATCACATCCTCAGGCCGAGCCCCCCGCGGAATCGCCGTAACGTTAGCGATCCCCCCGATATTCAAAGCCACGCGCCCCAGCTTCGCATCCCGGTATAACAAATAATCCACAAACGGCACCAGCGGCGCCCCCTGTCCCCCCGCCGCCATATCCGCCGGCCGAAAATCCGCAATCGTCGCCACTCCGGTCCGCGCCGCAATAATGCTAGCCTCGCCAATCTGCAAAGTCGAAGCCACTCGCCGTCCGCCCAAAAATCTCGTCGCCGTCCCCTGATGAAAAATCGTCTGCCCGTGCGACCCGATCAATCCAATCGCACGCAAAGGCACACGCCATCGCTTGCAAGCAGCCAAAGCCGCCGCTGCAAACTCCTCCCCCAGCAAGAAATTCAGTTGGCTGATCTCGGCGGTAGAAGTAGCCCCGCCATTGGCAAGCCGCAAAATCGCCGCACGCACCGAAGCAGGAAACCGCACATGATGATGCCCCTCGAATTTGATCGAAAGGGAAGGCCCCGCCCCAGAAATACGCACCAAGGCAACGTCAATCCCATCCGCCGAAGTGCCAGACATCATTCCCAGTACGCGCATCACTCTGCGAGTCTAGAAGCCTCAATGCGCAGTTTACAACCGCCATTTCGCCAAAGGTTTACACATTGCCACACGTTGAATCCTAAATTAGGCCACCACTCGACTGCGCAGCCACGGTAGGGGCGCTGCTTGCTGCGCCCCAGCCAGCCCGGGCGTCAACCTTTCCCCGGACCGCAGTCGCAATTGAATTTGTAGCGGCCGCCTGCTTTTTCTTTTTAGGCGGGCGTCTTTGAAGTTGCAGCTGAATTTGCGCTTGCCGTTGTAGCGGCCGGTTCAGCTTCATCGAACCGGGCAGCCGTTGCAGTCGGTTTTCTTGCCTTTCTCTGCGTCCTCTGCGTCTCTGCGGTAATCCTGTCTTTCTCAGATTTTTCTCCGACTTTCCTCAGTGTTCTCTGTGTAAATCCTTTGACGTTGACTTTGCCGTAACCTCACGAAAGCTGCCTCTGCAAAGCCGCCAACAAATTCATCGCCTCAATCGGCGTCAACTTATTCAAATCCGCCGCCCGCAAAGCTTCCACCACCGAAGCGTCAATCGCCGCAAATTGAGTTTGCTCCGAATGAACCGCCGCAGCCCCCGGCGAAAGCTCCGCCGTCAATTTCTCCTCACTCTGCTCATGCCTACGCAAAATCTCCCGCGCCCGCGCAATCACATCGCCCGGCAATCCGGCAAGCCGCGCCACCTCAATCCCGTAACTCTTGTTCGCGCTCCCAGCCTCCACCCGCCGCAAAAATATAATCTCGTTCCCAGCCTCCTGCACCGACACATGCACATTCCGCACGCCCGGCAAAAGCTGCTCCAGCTCCGTCAACTCATGATAATGCGTAGCAAAAAGCGTCCGCGGCCGCGCCCCCGAATGCAGAGCCTCCACCACAGCCCAAGCAATAGAGAGTCCATCGAAAGTAGCCGTCCCGCGTCCAACCTCATCAAGCAAAACTAAACTAGCCGCCGTCGCCGTATTCAAAATCGCCGCCACCTCGCTCATCTCCACCAAAAATGTCGATCGCCCCCGCGCCAAATTATCCGAAGCCCCAATCCGCGTGAACACCCGGTCCAAAAGCGGCAATTTCGCCGACGCCGCCGGCACAAACGATCCCATCTGCGCCAAAATCGAAATCAAAGCCGCCTGCCGCAAATAAGTGGACTTGCCACCCATGTTCGGTCCGGTAATCAAAAGCAAAAATTGCGCTTCGTCATCCAAATACAAATCATTCGGCACAAACCGCTCGCCACGCTCCTCCAAAAGTTTCTCAATCACTGGATGCCGCCCGCCTGCAATCATCAAAACCCCGTGCTTTCCTTTCCGGCCGAGCGAAGTCTCGGTAAATTCCGGACGCGTATAATTCCGCGAAGCCGCAATCCGCGCGAAATTCACCAGCACGTCCAGCTGCGCGATCCCCGCAGCCACTCGCCGCAACCGCCCCGCCTCCCGCGCGATCGCCTCCCGAATTTCCATATACAACCGCCGCTCGATTTCCAGCACCCGCTCTTCCGCGGACAATACCTTCCGCTCATGTTCCTTCAATTCCGTGGAAGTGAACCGCTCCGCGTTCACCAGAGTCTGCTTCCGCTCGTAATCCGCCGGCGCCAGATGCAAATTAGGCTTTGAAATCTCAATATAAAACCCGAAAATTTGGTTATATCGAATTTTTAGCGAGTTAATTCCGGTCCGCTTCCGCTCCCGCTCCTCCATGGACGCAATAATCTGCCGCCCCTGCCGCGTGATGTCGTGCAACTCATCCAACTCAGCATTAAATCCCCGCCGAATCACTCCCGGATCGCTAGCCACCGCCGGAGGATCATCCGCAATCCCCCGCGCAATCATGTCCCGCACGTCAGCCATCTCGTCAAGCTGTTCGCGCAACGCAGCGACGCGGCCACCAGGCGCAGCCGCGGCCGTCATCAGTGGCTCAAGCAGTTCTCGCAATGCCGGAATTTTCTCCAACGATTGCCGCAACGCCAGCAAATCCCGCGGCGTAGCCACCCCCAAAGTAATCCGGCTGGTCAACCGCTCCAGATCCAGTATCCCCTCAAGCGTGCGATGAATTTCCTCCCGCTCCACAGTCCGTGATTTCAATTCAGCCACCGCGTTCAGCCGATCCTCAATC
The DNA here is from genome assembly GCA_963779465.1 of uncultured Acidobacteriota bacterium. Taxonomy (GTDB): domain Bacteria; phylum Acidobacteriota; class Terriglobia; order Acidiferrales; family UBA7541; genus Palsa-295. The sequence continues at coordinate 905,142 of CAVZYH010000001.1, forward strand.
TCCGCCAGCGAAATCTCTGGACGCAGAATCCACCCACGCAGCAGCCGCGCCCCCATCCCCGTAGCCGTTTCATCAATCGCCTTCAGCAGAGTCGCCGACGCATCATCCCCCGCCGACGGCTCCACCAATTCCAAATTCCGCGCCGTCACCGCATCCAAAATCATCGAATCCTGCTGCTCGTAATAAGCGATGCCGTCCAGATGCTCGAGGCCAGCGCCCGCCGGCCGCAGAGACGGATTCGTAGCCGAATCTTCCGGCGTCCGCGCCCCGATCGCCGAACGTCTCGCGCAAATAATGCACCAGTGCCCCCGCCGCAGCCGTCGCCGACGCATGCCCGTTCAACCCAAATCCCTCCAAAGTCGCCACCCGAAAATGCTGCTCCAGCATCCGCGTAGCGTAATTCGCCTCAAATACCCATTCATCCAAACGCGTCTCCACCGCGCCCAACCCATCCATCTCCGCAGGCAGAGTAACCGGAAACAAAGTAACCGCCCGCGCCAGAAGCACCTCCCGCGGCCGCAAAATCCCCAACTCATCCCGCAACCGCGCCTCCGCCTTCTCTCCGGAAAATTCCGTAGCCCGAAACTCGCCAGTCGAAAGATCCACGAACGCCAACCCAATCACCGGCTCGACTCCGCGTGCGCCACTTTTCGGCCCGGCCTGAGCGCCAACACCGCCTCGCGCCCCCGAACTGGCTCCAGCCGCGGCACCCGCCGACGCACTCCGCGCTACCGCCGCCAGATAGTTATTTTCCTTGGCTCCCACCAGCCCCGCACCGCTTGCAGTCCCCGGCGTCAAAACCCGTATCACTTCCCGTCGCACAATCTTCTTTCCCGGCCCCGGCACTTCCATCTGTTCGCAGATCGCCACCTTGTGTCCAGCCTTGATCAATCGCGAAATATAATTTTCCGCCGCATGATAAGGCACCCCGCACATCGGCACCGCCTGGCCCTTCTCCTTATTCCGCGCCGTCAAAGTAATCTGCAGCAGCCGTGAAGCCACCACCGCGTCGTCATAAAAAAGCTCGTAGAAATCCCCCAGACGAAATAGCAGCAAGGCACCAGGATGCTGCTTCTTCACCGCATGATATTGCTGCATTAAGGGGGTAGTAGGTTCGTTCATGAACAAGCCGCGCGCTCCAGCCGCCCGATCGCCGAAAATCACAGCCAGGAATGCGAGGAACAAACAGATTATGCTGTCACGCCATCAGCTTTGGCAACAACCGCCCTATACTATTCCCATGCCGAAACCCAAAAAGACCAACCCTGAAATCGAAATCAAACTCCACATCACCAGCATCCCCAAAATCCTGCACAAAATAAAAAATCTCCGCGCGACGCCGCGAACCCGCGTCCAAGAACAAAACGTCCTCTACGACACCCCTCAATCCCACCTCCGCCGCCGCAAAATGCTCCTCCGCCTGCGCATCGAAACCCTGGCCCAAAAGAACGCCCCAATCACAGCTCGCAAAGAACGAGTGATCCTTACGTCGAAAGCCCCTCCGGTGCCGCAACGAAACAGCAAGCCATCCCGCTACAAAATCCGCGCCGAACGCGAACAAGTAGCCTCCATCTCCTCCCTCCAATACGAAAAAACACTAACCTCCTTAGGTTTCCGACCCACCTTCCGTTACGACAAATTCCGCACCACCTTCCGCCTCCCAAATCTCCACCTGGACCTGGATGAAACACCCGCAGGCACCTATCTCGAACTAGAAGGCACACCTCAAGCCATAGACCGCGCCGCCAAATCGCTAGGCTTCACAAAAAAAGACTATCTCCGCGCCACCTACTGGGATCTCTACGCCGCCGATTGCCGTCGCCGCGGCACAAAACCAAAAAATATGCTCTTTCGCGCAAAATAATCCGCAAAATCTCCACTCTTCGCTTGACAAACTTTCCGTCTGCATTTACTAGTCAATTGGGACTAAAGCACAACAGCACAACGGAATGGATCTGCCGTCCAATTCGGAACCCGGAAGTCACCGCCCAGCCGCGCCAGCATCACCAGATCGGCTAGGGCAGGGAACTTCCACGCAAGTATCGGTTCGCTGGACCTGCGAATTATGCGGGGACAGGGAGGCGAGGCCCGGCCTGTAGCAACGAGGGGCGATTTCTGCGCGCCCGCGGCCGGTTCGATCCCCCGGCCCGGGCTTTTTTTTTGCCCACCATTGAATTTGTAGCGGCGGTCTTCAGACCGCCAGCCGTCGACGTCGCCTTTGAATTTGCCGTTGAATTTGCTTTTGAATTCGACTTTGAATTTGTCTTTGAACTTGTAGCGGCCGCCTGCTTCTTCTTTTTAGGCGGGCGTCGTTGCCCTTGCCGTTGCATTCGCACCACGAAGGAGCATCCATGCTGCACGCCACAGAAATCATCGGCGCCGAAACTTACGATTCCTTCGGCAACTACGTCGGCCGCGTGAAAGAAATGTTCGTCGAGCCCGCCGACCAACCCAACCGCGTAGCCCACCTGCTCCTAAGTCGCGGCCAATATCGCCCCCTGGTAGCCCGCTACGATCAAATCGCCTCCGTAGCCCCCGGCCGCATCACTCTCACCACCGACGAATCCGCACTCACCCTCTATCAACCCAACGAAGCCTGGCTAGCCGTAGGCAAAGACCTCCTCGACCAGCAAATCATCGATACCAACGGCCGCAAAGTAGTCCGCGTAAACGACATCGATCTCTCCGACCAGCGCACCAACGGCAACACCGAACTCCGCATCACCCAAGTGGACGTAGGACTCCCAGGCGCCGTCCGTCGCCTGCTGCAGGGAATCGTCCCGCCCATGGCCATCCGCCAAATTCAACTCAAACTCCCACCCCGCAAAATTCTTTGGGAATTCGTAAACCTCGTCGAACCCGACCCCCTCCGCCGCGTAAAACTCCGCCTCTCCAGCCAAAAACTCGAAGCCCTCCACCCTGCCGATCTAGCCGACATCATGGAAGAACTCTCGCCCGACGAGCGCCAAGGCATCATCAGCTCCCTGGACGAAGAAACCGCCGCCGAAACCATCGCCGAACTAGACAAACGCCTCCAAACTCAAGTCGTCGAAAAACTGGACACCGAGCGCGCCGCCGACATCATCGAGGAAATGAGCCCCGATGCAGCCGCCGACCTCCTGGCCAGCCTGGAACCCGAAACCAAAAACGAAGTCCTGGAAGAAATGGACAATCGTGAAGCTCAAGACGTTGAGTCGCTGCTGAAGTTCGAGCAAGACACCGCCGGCGGCATGATGACCACGGAAATAGTAGTGGTAGGCGAAGAAGCCACCCGCGGCGAAGTCGTGGACTACATCCGATTCCACGAACTCTCCCCCGATCAACTCGACAACGTAATCCTCATCAACAAAGAAGCGACGCTGGCCGGCACGGTCCCCATCGCGCGCCTATTACTCTCCGATTCCGATCAACGCATGTCCGAACTATCCTTCGAGCCTCTGCTCTCGGTAACCCCCGACGCCCACGACAAAAACGTCTTCGAGCTTTTCGATAAATACAACCTGCGCAGCCTGACAGTAGTAGATGGCGCGAAGCGCCCGATCGGCAACATCACAGTAGACGATGTAGTAAGCCGCATGAGAGGAAAAATCTAGCAGCACGCTGTTGAATTGGTGGGCGCGCGGCATGCCGTGCCCGTCCGCTACTTGGACGCCGACGCGAGAATGCGAAAGTCTTTGTAGGTCGTGGCTTTAGCCACGACAAAAACCAAATGCAAGAAAAGCGGCTTCAGCCGCTGAAGTACGGCTTTGCAGTCTTCACGATTATGCGGAAGGGCGGGGCTTCAGCCCCGCCGTGAGGCCACAGCAGAAAAGGGGCATTAGCCCCTGAAGCCATTCTTTCGCGCACAGCCACAAATCGCGCGACCGAATAGGAACGCAATCGCATGACCGACCAACTCTCCAACTCGGAACCCACCACCACGACGACGTGGAAGTCCCGCGGCTCGAACTTCCTCCGGCGCACCCGCATGACGCGTCGCCGCCTGGCACTATTCCTCGCCGTCGTCGGCCCCGGCCTGATCACCTCCAACGTGGACAACGACGCGGGCGGCATCACCACCTACACCACAGCAGGTGCCCACTTCGGCTACACCCTCCTCTGGTCCCTGATCCCCATGACCATCGCTCTCTACGTCTCCGAAGAAATGTGCGCCCGCATGGGCGTAGTAACCGGCAAAGGCCTCTCCGACCTCATCCGCGAAGAATTCGGCTTCCGCTCCACCTTCTTCGTAATGGTCGCCGCCCTGGCAGTAGATCTCGGCAATACAGTCGCCGAATTCGCCGGAATAGCAGCCTCCATGCAAATCTTCGGTGTCAGCAAATTTATTTCGGTCCCACTTGCAGGCATCGCGGTCTGGCTGCTCGTGGTGAAGGGAAGCTACCGCCAGGTAGAAAAGATATTTCTGGTGGCCTGCGCCTTCTATCTCTCCTACGTCGTCTCCGCCATTCTCGCCAAACCAGACTGGCTCCTCGCAGCCAAAGAAACCGTAGCCCCCACTCTCCACTACAGCACCGACTACCTCCTAATGCTCACAGCTCTAGTCGGCACCACCATCGCCCCTTGGCAATTTTTCTATCTCCAAGCTGGTTTCGTTGAAAAACGCGTCGGCCCCAAACAATACAAACACGCACGTCTCGACGTCTTGGTCGGCAGCATCTCCTGCATGGTGATTGTCTTCTTCATCATCATCTGCTGCGCCGCCACCCTGAATAAAAATGGCATGACCAACATCACCGACGCCGCCCAAGCCGCCGCCGCTCTCGTTCCCCTCGCCGGACGCTTCGCCGCCTACCTCTTCGCCTTCGGCCTCCTCAACGCCTCGCTCTTTGCCGCGAGCATCCTCCCGCTCTCCACCGCTCACGTAATCTGCGAAGGCCTGGGCTTCGAAGCAGGAATAGACCACAAACTAAAAGAAGCCCCCGCCTTCTACGGCCTCTACACCGGCCTGATCATCGTAGGTGGCGGCATCATCCTGCTGCCCAATGCCCCCCTGTTCAAAATCCTGGTCCTCTCTCAAGTAGCCAACGGCGTCTGGCTCCCCGTAGTCCTGATCTTCATCCTCCTACTAATCAATCGTCGCGACTTGATGGGCGAACACACCAACACCTGGGGCTTCAACCTGGTAGCCTGGGCCATCAGCATAATCATGATCATCCTCACTCTGGTTCTCGTCTACGCAGCAATCACCCAACCATCGAGCGCCGGCCTGGTCGGCACCCTAATCCACTCCCCATGACGAACCCAATCCCACAAAAATCGTCATCCTGAACCCGCGACAGCGGGTGAAGGATCTCTCTTGCCTTTCTCTGCGTTCTCTGCGCCTCTGCGGTAATCCTATCTTTCTCAGATTTACCTCCGCCTTTCCTCTGTGATCTCTGTGTAAAATCTTTCGAATTCTTCCCACCTTGCACGTCACCCCTCCCTATGCTAGCTTTTCACTCCGCGCATCTCCGCGAGTGACCCGAGTGAAAGCTTCCGATCTCTTAAAACCAAACAACCGCGAAGAAGCCGACCTTCTCGATAAACTCGATCTAAAACAACTGCCCCAGCACCTCGCCGTAATCATGGACGGCAACGGCCGCTGGGCACAACGCCGCCATCTTCCCCGCGTAGCCGGCCACCGCGCCGGAGTAAAAGCCGCCCGCGAAATCATCGAAACCAGCGCCCGCCTGAAACTCCCCTGCCTCACCCTCTACGCCTTCTCGCTAGAGAACTGGCGCCGCCCCCAAGCCGAAGTGGATTTCCTGATGCGCCTCCTCCGCGAATATCTAAAACGCGAACTCCCCGCCATCCACAAAAACAACATCCGCCTCCTGATCATCGGCCGCTCCGAACAACTCCCCGAAGGAGTCCGCAAAGACATCGAAGCCGGCATGCGCCTCACCGCAAAGAACACCGGCATGAAATTAGTGGTCGCCCTGAATTACGGCGGCCGCGCCGAACTAGTGGACGCCTTCAACGCCATGCTCGACCAAGTCCGCCAAAACGGCATGTCCGCCCTCAAAGCCGACGAACAAACCATCTCCGAACATCTCTATACGGCCGGCCTCCCCGATCCCGATCTCCTGATCCGCACCAGCGGCGAAATGCGCGTCAGCAATTTCCTGCTCTGGCAGATCGCCTACGCCGAAATGTACGTCACCGAAACTCTCTGGCCCGATTTCTCCCGCGCCCGCCTGCTGGAAGCCTTAACCGATTTCCAAACACGCGAACGCCGCTACGGCGGCCTGGGCGCCACCCGCGAACGGGGCAGGGAAGCCGCCTCAGCCGCGACAAACAAATCCACCCACACCTCAGGCCGGAGCTAACACGCAATGCTCCTGCGCCTGCTCACAGCCGCAGTCCTGATTCCCGTAGTCGTGGCGTTAGTCTGGTGGGCGCCCGCCATCATCCTGGCGGGCATAGCGGCAGTCGTGGCAATCCTCGCGCTGGTCGAATTCCTGAACCTTGGCGACCGCGTCGGCTTGCGCGCCTTCAAACTCTGGACCTACTTCTGCACAGTCCTGATCTTCTACGCGCAATTTTCCCTGGGCCGCCTTGAGACTCACACCCTGGCAGGCGGCATCTCCATGGTCCGCGACGCCACCGGCGGCACGCTCTCCGTGGAAGCCGCGCTGCTAATCTTCCTCTTCGGCTGCGTAATCCTCGGCCTGATAACCAAGCGCCCCCTGCACGAAATCCTCCCCGCGATCTCGATCGGCTCCGCCGCGTTGCTTTTCGTCGTCCTGCCTTTCAGCTACATCGTTCGCCTCGACGAACTCGAACCGGTTGGCCGCCAACTAGTCCTCTTCACCCTGGTCCTGGTCTGGGCCGGAGACATGCTCGCCTACTTCGTCGGCAAATCCCTGGGCCGCGTCCCCATGGCCCCCGCGTTAAGCCCTAAAAAAACCTGGGAAGGCGCCATGGGCAACGTCCTGGCCTCCATGATCGTAGCCGTCCTCTTCGCCAAATGGATGCAAACGGACGTAATCACCCTGTTAGTGATAGCCGGAATCGCCAACATCGCAGGCCAAGCCGGCGACCTGATCGAATCCGCCTACAAACGCGGCGCCGCAGTCAAAGATTCCGGCGGCCTGCTCCCAGGCCACGGCGGCATGCTAGATCGCATAGATAGCCTGATCCTGGCGACCCCAGTAGTCTGGATCCTCTACCAATGGCTAGCCGCCCACCCCCAATAACCCGCCGCCGCCTTCGCTGCGCCGGCGTCCCGGCGGATTTACTGCCGCTATTTTTGAATTTGCCTGTGAATCTTCTTTTGAATTTGTAGCGGCCGCCTGCTTTTTCTTTTCAGGCGGGCGTCGTTGACGTTGATTTGTCCCGAGAGCGGTGGCGTACAGTCTCAAATCTCACCAACAACAAAAAATTGTCATCCCGCAGGCGTCTTTTGCCGGAGGGATCTGCTTTTCCCCCACCCCCGGACCGCTGTTCCGCTCCATCGAACCGGGCAGCCTTCGGTTTTCTCTGCGCCCTCAGCGTCTCTGCGGTTCACGCCTCCGTCTTTCTCAGATTTTCCTCCGCCTTTCCTCTGTACACGCTGTGTTAAATCTCTCGGCCTTGCCGTTCTCAACGCAACAACACATCCACGCAATCCGAAGTTCGCATAATCCCCAAATCCCCTATAAAATAATCCGCGCGACCATGAAACGCATCTCCATCCTCGGCTCCACAGGCTCCATAGGCCACCAATCCCTGGACGTAATCTCCTCTAACCCCGGCAAATTCCAAGTAGTCGCTCTAGCCGCCGGCCAAAACGTAAAACTAGCCGCCGAACAAACTAAAAAATACCATCCGCAAATAATCAGCGTAGCCACAGAAGCAGCAGCCAAAGAATTGTGCGCAGTGCTGAAAACCACGCGCGAAAAATCTCATCCCGAACCAGAAATCCTCTTCGGCCCAGAAGGCATGGAACGAGTGGCCACTCACCCCGAAGCAGAAATCCTCGTCTCAGCAGCAGTCGGAGTAGCCGGCCTCGCAGCCACCTACAAAGCCATCGAAGCAGGCAAACACATCGCGCTAGCCAATAAAGAAGTCCTGGTGGCCGCCGGGGAAGTCGTAATGGCCGCAGTCCAGGCCCACAAAGTCCAGCTCCTGCCGGTTGACTCCGAACACAACGCCATCCACCAATGCCTCCGCGCCGGCGAACCCAAAGAAGTCAAACGCCTGATCCTCACCGCGTCCGGCGGCCCATTCCGCAAAACCCCGCTCTCACATTTCGCAAAAATCACCCCCAAACAAGCCCTAAACCACCCCAACTGGAAAATGGGACAACGTATCACCATAGACTCCGCCACTCTGATGAACAAAGGCTTCGAAGTGATCGAAGCCAAATGGCTCTTCGGCACAGACCTCGACAGAATCCAAGTCGTAATCCATCCCCAATCCACCATCCACTCCATGGTCGAATTCATAGACGGTTCAATCCTGGCACAACTAGGTCCAACCGACATGCGCATGCCCATCCAATATGCGCTAACCTATCCCGAGCGGGTTCCGTCCAATACCTGTGCCCTGGACTGGTCCACCCTGCGCAAACTTGAATTTGCCGCAGTGCCCGCGAAGAAGTTCCCGTGCCTCACGCTGGCAAAAGAAGCATCGCGCCAAGGCGGCCCTCTCCCTTGCGCCCTAAACGCAGCGGATGAAATCGCGGTAGCAGCATTTTTGGAGAAGCGCTTGCCATTCCTGGGAATCGCGGTAGTAATCGAAAAAGTGCTGGAAAAAATGCCACGCACATCTCTGCACAACATTGCCGACGTGCTGGAAGCCGACGCCGAAGCTCGCCGCCTTGCGCGTCTTGAAATCCAACTCGTATCGCGGCTCCGAAAGAATTAAAATACTCTCTGAGGCCTTATGCATAATTTCTTGGTTGATCTCGTCACCGTCACCATCGTCCTGGGCATCATGATTTTCGTCCACGAGTGGGGCCATTTCGCCGCCGCCAAACTCTGCGGCGTCCGCGTGGACGTTTTCTCCCTGGGCTTTGGTCCGCGTCTTTTCGGCGTAAAGCGCGGTGACACCGACTATCGCCTCAGCGCTCTCCCCTTCGGTGGCTACGTCCGCATGGCCGGTGATAATCCGCTGGAAGAGCGCACCGGCGCTGGCTACGAATTCCTCTCCCGCCCCCGCTGGCAACGCGCCATCATCGCCATCGCCGGCCCCTTCATGAACTTTCTCCTCGCCCTGGTAATCCTCTGGGGAATTTTCTGGCGCCTGGGCATCCCCTCGCCAGTGTACGAACATCAGCCCGCGGATGTCGTCGCCGTGCCGCAAACGATGCCAGCCTCCAGCGTGCAGCCAGGCGATCGCATCGTCGCCTTGAACGGTGTACCCACCCCAACGTGGAAAAGCGTGTACGCGGAATTCGAAAAGGCCAAGCCCGGAAGTCCGATGACGATCGCCGTCTCGCGCGCCGGCGCCACTCAGATCATCAGCGCAACGGTGCCCGAGCATCTCACTTCGGCAGATACTCTTTTCGGATACGCTCCGCTGCCCGCCGTAATCGCCGACGTCGAGCCCGGCACCCCCGCGGATCGCAGCGGACTAAAACCCGGCGACGCCATCGTCGCAATGAACGGCAGACCTATCGTCACGTGGCCGCAGTTGGTCGAAGGCGTCCATCAATCCGGCGGTCATCCCGTGCAATTCCAAGTCCTGCGCGACGGCCAACAAATCTCGTTCGACATCACTCCCATGCAAGGCATGGACGCGGACGGCCAGCCGGTCTGGCAGGTCGGCGTAGCTTCAGACGCGAAAGAAGATTACGTCCGTCAATCCTTCGTCGAAGCTGGCAAAGACGCCGCCGCCTCCACCGTTTCCGGCATTCACCAGATCGGCCAGGTTCTAGTCGGCCTTTTCAGCGGCAAAGTCTCCATCCGGCAACTCGCCGGCCCCGTGGGCATCGCCCGCATCTCCGGCGAAGCCGCGAAGCGCGGTCCCGCGATCCTGCTGGGATTCATGGCCGTAATCAGCCTCAATCTCGGCCTGCTGAATCTCCTGCCGATCCCAATCCTTGACGGCGGCCACATCCTGCTCCTGGCGATCGAAGGCATTCTTCGCCGCGACCTGAGCCTCGCCGTGAAAGAACGCTTCGTGCAGGTCGGCCTGGTCTTCCTACTTGGAATCTTCGCCTTCGTCATGTACAGCGACATCCTGAAAGCAGTCCAAAGCCACCGGTGATCGAAAACCGTCAGCGGTTTTCGTGGCACAGTCACTCTTGGCTGTGCTTTGCCGTCCCCTGGGAACGCCAATCTCCCGATTGGCGTTGTGGCCGCCACGAGAGCGCGCTGATCTATGCGTCGTCTTCCTGAGCGGACGAAGCTCTCTTTTCGCAGTTGCGCTTTCATTTGATTTCGCAGCGTTATCCGTTCGAGTGCTTCTGGAATCTGAGGTCCTCATGACAAAAATCATATTGGCGTTCTTGCTGTTTGCCCTCCCAACCCTCGCGCAAGACTCCGGTGCCGCCGCGCTAGCAGCTGCAGGCTGCGGCGCGCCCGACGCCGAATTCACCGTGAAGCTCGACAAGAAAAGCCACCCGATCCCGCAGCCGGAACCGGGCAAAGCTACACTTGTCGTAGTCTTGCAGTTCGGTGGCGCTTGCGTCGGCTGCGTCATCGTAAAGGCGGGAATTGATGGGTCGTGGGTCGGCGCAATGGAGCGCACTTCCTATTCGTATTTTTCAATACCCCCGGGTGACCATCGCATCTGCGTCGCGCAGCAATCGAAGCTCAAGGGACGCTCCGAGACGGCTGGCGCGGCAAGTCTGACGGCGGAAGCAGGGAACGTGTACTACCTCCGCGTTCTCCCCGCCAATAATAAGTTTCTGCTGAAGCCAGTGGACCCCGCCGAAGGCCCGCTCCTCATTAAATCCGCAGCCTTCAGCACCGCAACACTGAAAAAACCATAGCGGCCGAACCGGCGACAAAGCAAGCCGCCATGCGGATGACCAGCTGTGTCGGTGACGATGCAAGAAATATCTTCATCCTGAACCCGCGACCGCGGGTGAATGATCTCTCCTTCTTCCTCTGTGTCCTCCGGTTTTCCTCTGCGCACTCGGTGATAAATCTTTAAGCCTCTCTCGCCCCTTGACTGCTTTTGGTATAATCTCTCCGTACACCATGGCCACACCAGCACATCGCGTCTCCACCGGCGAACGCATCAATCACGAACTTCCCGGCCATCTCGAACGCGAGCTAGGCGCCCGCGGCATCCGCCTCACTCGTCAGCGTCGCGTCCTGCTTCAAGTAATGGACACCGCGCGCCGCCACCTAGACGCCGACGAAATCCTGCAACGCGCCCAAAAACTAGATCCCCGCGTAACTCGCGTCACGGTCTATCGCACCCTCGATCTCCTCAAGCGTCACGGCCTGATAGACGAACTCGATCTCCTGCATCTCCGCGGCGATCGCCATTTCTACGAATCCCATGGCCCGCGCGACCACATCCACGTAGCCTGCATCCGCTGCGGCAAAGTCCGCGAATTCGAAAGCGAACTTTACGAGCAGCTCAAATCCCAAATCTCCCGCGACTGCGGCATCGAAATCACAGTAACCCGCACAGAAGTGGGCGGCCTCTGCTCCGACTGCCGCAAACCCCGCTAGCTCTGGCATACCCAACCGGATCGGTAGCATAGGCAATCTTGCCTGTGCTGCTCGGTTCTCGTGGCACAACGTTCAGGCTTTGCTCGCTCGTTTCCGAAGTGCGTGACCTTAGACGCAAATATCCCGCACGCGTAAACTTGGAATCGGTACAAAAGCGGCAGCACGCTAGACGAATCAAGGAAGACATTCAGATCGAAGTATTTTTCGCGGACTATCTAAGAAGTTCTCTGCGCCCTCTGCGTCTCTGCGGTTAACGCCTCTATCTTTCTCAGATTTTTCTCCGCAGTTTCTCTGTGTCCTCTCTGTAAAATCTTTTGACGTCGTCAACCACCAGAAAACCTAAAACGGCATCACCCCATACTTCCCCTCAAATTCCGCCAAAGGCACCATGTCAATCGCATCCCAAGGACACCCCTCCAAAAACGACCCATCCGGCCCCTTGCTGGTACAAAGCTTGCACCCAATACAAAGCAGTGGATCAACCAAAATCCGCCCAAACGGCGGATGATCCGCATCCGGCATCCAGAACATGCAATCCGCCACCGGACAATACTCCACGCAAGCTGGCGACCCCGAGCACCCCGTGCACATCTCGTTGATCACCGCCACAATATGCGGCTTGCGCTTCCTCTTGGTAGTCGTCCCCTCGGAAATCGGCTCGCACTTCACAATCTCGCCATCCACATAACGCGCCACTGCCGGGGTATATTCGGTCACCATCGCTCCATGAACCTCAAACTCGCCACATTCTCACTGCACAGGGCAGGGAAGTCAATCATCACCTGAAGCGCATCTATAAACACCGCCGCCATCACCCTCGCGCAGTTGATTTTGACTTTGTAGCGGCCGCCTGCTTTTTCTTCTTAGGCGGGCGTTGTTGACGTTGCCGTTGACGTTACTGTTGCCGTTGACGTTGCTGTTGACGTAGCCGTTGTTTTTGTAGCGGCCGGTCCCGCGAAGCGGGACCGGGCAGCAGTTGCCTACGGTTTTCGCTGCGTCCTCAGCGTCTCTGCGGTAAAACGCTGCTATCTTTCTCCGGTTTTCCGTCGCCTCACGCAAACGCCCCAATCACCGCCCCAGTAAACTCCGCAGTCGAAGCCTTGCCCCCCACATCTCGCGTCAAGCTCTTGCCCTCGCGATAAACCCGATGCAAAGCCTCTTCAATCCTCGCCGCCGCCCCCGTCTCGCCCAAATGCCGCAACATCATAATCGCGCTCATCAAAAGCGCCGTGGGATTTGCGATCCCCTTACCGGCAATATCCGGCGCAGTTCCATGCACAGCCTCGAAAATCGCGACGCTCTCGCCCATATTCCCGCTAGGCACTACGCCCAATCCCCCCACCAACCCCGCCGCCAAATCACTCATGATGTCGCCGTACAAATTCGTCAGCAAAAGCATGTCAAACTGGTGCGGATTGATCACCATCTGCATGCAAGCATTATCCACAATCAATTCCTTGTACTCGATGTCCGGATAATTCTCCGCCACCTTGCGCACCGAAGTTAGAAACAATCCATCCGACAACTTCATAATATTCGCTTTATGAATAGCGTGAATCTTCTTCCGTCCATACTTCCGCGCAAACTCAAAAGCAAACTTCGCCACGCGCGTCGAAGCCTTCTCCGTAATAATCTTCAAACTCTCCACCACGCCCGGAACTACCGTATGCTCGAGACCTGCATAAAGATCTTCCGTATTCTCACGGATCAAAACAATATCCACATCCAGATAACGCGCCTGCACCCCCTCCAGATTTTTCACCGGCCGCACATTCGCGTACAAATCCAATTGCTTCCGCAGCCCCACATTAATGCTAGGCGGCCCGCCTACCGACGCAGTAGCCAAAGGCCCTTTCAGCGCGACGCGGTTCTTGCGGATAGACTCCAGCACCCCGGCCTGCATGAAGTCCTGCCCCCGCCGCTCAATCTCCGCCCGCGCCGGAATCACGTCCCACAAAATGTCCACACCCGCCGCAGCCAATATCTCCTGCACCGCCTGCGAAACTTCCAGCCCAATCCCATCGCCTGGTATCAAAGTAATTGTATGTCTCATAGTCACTTCACATTTTAGGGGAAACCCACCACCTTGTACACGACGCCCGTCACCTCGAATTCTCGATTGATAATCGTCCCGCGACCCAATCTCTCGGTGCTCTTCGCGGGTTTCCCCTCGAATTGCGTTTATCACTGCTTTCATCAGTGTTCATCTGCGTTCATCAGTGTTGAAGTATCCCTTCTCCGCCAACCCCTAGGTTCCCAATCAACCACCCTCAAATCTCTCGCAACCATCCCACACCCGCCCGAATCTGATACAATGTACTCGGAATCATGGTCCGGGCCTGACCCCGGTATTTTCGGAGGAACCCAGAATGGTACAGTTGACTCCAGTAGCCATCACCAAAGTGAAGGAAATCCTGACGCAGCAAAATCCCTCTCCCACCGGCCTGCGCGTTGCCGTTGTGGGCGGCGGTTGCTCGGGTTTCAGCTATCACATGGCTTTCGAGAACCAGGTCAATCAAAACAGCGACAACATTTATGAATTCGATGGCCTGAAAGTCCTCGTCGATCAGATGAGCGAAATGTATCTCGACGGCGTGCAAATTGACTACATCGAGACAGTCGAAGGTTCGGGCTTCAAGTTCAATAACCCGAACGTCAAGAGCACCTGCGGCTGCGGCAGCTCTTTCAGCGTCTAACCACGCTAGCCGCCCCGGCAACGGCGCTCCGCCAAACCTGACTCTGCGTGCGCGGATACGCAAAACTCCCGAAGGAAAATTTCTTCGGGAGTTTTTTTTGCCCGCCACCCGGGCCGAAGGATTTGCCTCTTCCGTTGAATTTGTAGCGGCCGCCTGCTTTTTCTTTTTAGGCGGGCGTTTTTGACTCTGCGGTCGCTGTCGTAAGGGCACGACATGCCGTGCCCGCTGCTCAAATGTCACAGCTCCGCAGTTCGTCTTTGATTTCGTAGCGGCGCACTTCACTGCGCCACTGGCGATGCACCTTGATTTCGCAGACCGGGCACACGCTAACGCACCCGAGGACGAACAACTCGATGTCTCTCACGAACCCTGATCCCCGCTAATGAAAATCGCTCTAGCCCAGTTCAACCCCACCGTAGGCGACTTCGAAGGCAATTCCACCCGCATCCTCGATCTCGCCGCCGAAGCCAAATCCCGCGGCGCCGAACTTGCCGTCTTCTCCGAACTCTGCGTCTGCGGCTACCCTCCGCAAGATCTCGTCGAGCGCCCCTCCTTCGTAGAACGCAACCAACAAGAACTGGTGCGCCTCGCAAAATCTATCCCACTTCCATCGCTCGTAGGCTTCGTAGGCGATGCAATGGACAAGACCGGCAAACCCGTAGCCAATTCCGCCGCCCTGATCGCCAACGGCAAAATCCTCTTCGAACAGCGCAAAATGCTCCTCCCCACCTACGACGTATTCGACGAATCGCGCTACTTCCAACCAGCCACCAGCCAGCTCACTTTTTCATTCAACGCCGAACAACTCGGCATCACCATCTGCGAAGACTGCTGGAATGACGAACGCTTCTGGCCCTACCGCCTCTACGATCGCGATCCCGTCGCCGAAATTGTCGGGAAGGGAAGTAGTCTGCTCCTGAATCTCTCCTCCTCTCCCTACACAATAGACAAACGCTCGCTCCGTCACGACATGTTGCAGACCATAGCCCGCGAACATCGCGTCCCCGTCGTGTACGTCAATCAAGTCGGTGGCAACGACAGCCTGATCTTCGACGGCTCCAGCGTAGCCTTCATGCCCGACGGCCGCGTAGCCGCCCGCGCCAAATCATTCGAAGAAGATCTGGTCCTTTTCGACAGCGTCACAGGCAAAGGCGATATCCGCCCCCTGATCGAAGACGAGCATGAAGCCGCCTTCGGCGCCCTGGTGATCGGCACGCGTGATTACGTCCGCAAATGCGGCTTCCGCAAAGTCGTCATCGGGCTCAGCGGCGGCGTTGACTCCGCGCTCGTCGCTGCAATCGCCGTAGAAGCTCTCGGCGCACACAATGTCACCGGCGTGGCGATGCCCGGCCCGTACTCCTCGGAAGGCAGTCTCCGCGATGCCAAGCAGCTCGCCCAAAATCTTGGAATCGAACTCCTCAACCTTCCGATCATCGAAGCCTTCGCCAGTTACCGCCAGACGCTCGCTGCTACGTTCACAGGGCGCCCCGAAGACGCCACCGAGGAAAACATCCAGGCCCGCATCCGCGGCAATTTCCTGATGGCGCTCTCCAATAAATTCGGCTCGCTCGTCCTAAGCACAGGAAACAAATCCGAAATGGCGGTGGGGTACTGCACTCTCTACGGCGACATGGCCGGCGGCCTTGCCGTAATTTCCGACGTCCCCAAAACTGTGGTTTACGAACTCTCGAAATTCGTAAATCGCAAAAGGGAACTGATCCCCCAAGAAACGATAGCCAAAGCCCCCTCAGCCGAACTGCGCCCCAATCAGAAGGATCAAGACACTCTCCCCGACTACGCGATCCTCGACCGCATCTTAAAGGCCTACGTGGAAGACGTCCGCAGCCCAGAAGAAATCGCCGACCACTTCAATCTCCCCCTGGACCTCGTCCGCTCCGTAGCTCTCCGCGTTGACCAAAACGAATACAAGCGCAAACAAGCCCCTCCAGGCCTGAAAGTCACCAGCAAAGCCTTCAGCGTAGGCCGCCGCTTCCCCCTGGCCCAAAAATTCTCAGTCTAGCCCGGTAGCATAGGCAATCTCGTGTTCAGTCTCATGACATCCTTTACAGAGCGTTATCAGGACATCCTTTACACTCGGCGGGGAGAGTGAACGAGGGATACGGAGATAACGGGCCCTCGGGCGAGGGCGAGGATGGCGTGGGGAACAGTGAAGGTAGACGAGCAGCGCGTACGTTTTGTGGTGAGTGCGAAGCGCGGTGAGAAGACCATGAGTGCAATGTGCGAGGAATTTGCGATTTCGCGGCCGACAGGTTACCAGTGGCTGCGGCGCTATACGGCGGAGGGGATTGCCGGCGTGGTGGAGAAGAGCCGGCGTCCGCACCAGAGTCCCACGCAGACGGCCAGCGAACGGGAGGAGCGGGTGGTGGAGTTGCGGCAGCAGCGGCCGGACTGGGGCGCGCGCAAGTTGCAAGTGGTACTGGCGGACGAGGGGATTCATCTGCCGGTGATCACGGTGCACCGGATTTTATTGCGGCGCGGATTGGTGCGAGCGCAAGACCGGTTTCGCGCAGCGGTAAAGCGCTTCGAGCGCGGCGCGGCGAATCAGCTGTGGCAGATGGATTTCAAAAGCCCGCTGGGATGGGACGCGCCGGTGGGTCCGCTGTCGATTCTGGACGATCACAGCCGCTACGCGATCGCGCTGCACGGAACCTGGTCGACCCAAGCAGCGCCCGTAAAACAGCAGCTGATCGCAGCGTTCGAGCAGTGCGGCATGCCGGAGGAGATGCTGATGGATCACGGGACGCCGTGGTGGAACATGAAAGCGGTGACGGGTTGGACGTGGCTGACGGTGTGGATCATGCGGCAAGGAATCCAGCTGCACTTCAGCGGGTATCGCCATCCGCAGACGCAAGGGAAAGTGGAGCGCTTTCACGGAGCGTTAAGCGCGGCGATGCAGCGACGAGGAATCCCGGCGCGTGCGGAGCGGCAAATCTGGCTGGACAAATTTCGTCATGAATATAATCACGAGCGGCCGCACGAAGCACTGGCGATGAAAACGCCGGCGACGGTGTGGCAGAAAAGTGCACGCCGCTATGTGGCGCAACCGCCGACTTGGGAATACGAAGCGGGAGCGGAAGTCTACCGGGTATCGAAGGTAGGTCGGCTCCACCTGCAGGGGCGGGCCTGGGAAATTAGCCGGGCGCTGGCGGGCGAATGGGTGCGCATCGAGCGTCTGGACGGGCGCGTGTTGGTGTACTACTGCCGCAGCCTGGTGCGCGAACTCGATCTCGTCACCCAGCGGTCCACTGCAGTGGACCGCTGGGTGAGCTGACCCGCAAAGTGTAAAGGATGTCCTGATAACACTGTGTAAAGCATGTCCTGGAACTTGACACAATCTCGCCTGTGCGCCGAGCCGTAATCTTTCGTGGCACACCACAATCGTGGCATCACCCCTAGTTATCGTGGCCCAGCCACCCTGGCTGTGCTCTGCGCTTTCGCCGTCTTCTGCGCCCGCTACGTTCCGGACGAAGCGAAGAGCATCGTCATCCTGATCCCGCTAAGCGGGAGAAGGATCTCTCTTGTCTTTCTCTGCGCGCTCGGCCCCTCAGCGCTTCGCGCCTGTATCTTTCTCAGATTTTTCTCCGCCTTTCCTCTGTGACCTCTGCGTAAGATTTTTTGACCTCCTCGAACGCAAATTCTCTTTCTCGTCCGAAGCCGAAGCCGTACAATCTAAAAGCTTTTACTGTCGTACAATTCTCAATCGTCAGCATAAATACCGGGAGCCGAAAAGATGATTCGCAGGTCCCTAATACTGACGTCACTGATGGTATTCACCGCGACAATTCCTACGCGCGCGCAGTCTGCATCCCCCGCAGCTCCTCCGTCCGTACAAGACCCACAAATCCTAAAAAATACCGAGACCTTCGTCCGCGAGCTCTTCGCCTGGGGCCCCGATTTCAAACTCAAAATCGGCCCGCTGGCCCCCTCGCCCTCTCAGTATTTCTACACAGTCCCGATCGAAGTCACCGTCAACGGCCAAACCGATAAAGGCACCGTCTTCATAAGTAAAGACGGCAAGACCTTCCTCCGCGGCGAAATGTTTGACACCGCCGCCAATCCCTACGCCGACAATCTCTCGAAACTCCACACGGAAGGGAACCCATCCGTAGGTCCGGCCGATGCGCGCGTAACCGTGGTAGTCTTCAGCGACTTCCAATGCCCGCACTGCCGCGAGCTATCGAACACCCTGGCCACGGTAATTCCTGAATATCCCCAAGTCCGCTTCGTCTTCAAAGATTTCCCTCTAACCCAGATCCATCCCTGGGCCGAAACCGCCGCCATAGGCGCCCATTGCGCCTTCATGCAATCGCCAAAAGCCTTCGCCCCGGTAGACACCCAGATCTTCGCCGAGCAGGATCTCCTGTCAGCCGAAAACATCTGGGAAAAGCTGGTTTCCTACGCCACTCAAGCAGGCCTGGACCCCGCCGCATTCAAATCCTGCATGTCCTCCCCCGAAGCCAAAGCCGCCGTTGACGCGAGCCGCGAGGAAGGCATAGCCCTCAGCATCACCAGCACCCCCACGCTCTTCGTAAACGGCCACCCCCTGATCGGCGGCGACAAACCCACCCTGGAGCAATACATAGAATACGAACTCTCCGCCCCCAAACCAAAATCCCCCTCCGCCTCAATCCAAAACCCCACCTTCGCGCCAATCCAAAGGCCCCCTTCCGCCCCCTGATCCGCCTCCGCTACCAAGCCGCCTCCCCAGCCCGTCCGGCGCCACAGCCCCGGCTATTCCCCCGACATGTAACCTCGCGACATGCCCGGCTAGCCAGCCACCTACTCCCCCAAATGCCCCAACTCGCTCCCCAGCTCAACACCCAGATCCAAAACTCCAAAACGCCGCAACGCTAAAGCTCAAAGCTCCAGCACCCCCAAAGCTCGACAGTTCGAAAGCCCGAAATACAAAACAAAAAAGCTAGAAGAAAAACTCTAAGAGCCAAAAACTAAGAGTAGATGCTGAACGCTGAAAGCTCACAGCCCCCAGAGCTCAAAAGCGGCTCCCACGCCAACCCTAAAATTTGACCAACAGCAGCCTCCGGCGGCCAGGACTTTCCAATACCAGCGCAGCGCCACGAGATCAACGCGAACAGCCACGCCGACCCCACAAAGTAACGGGCCACAACCTCGCCCTGTTTTCTTAGACAACATAATACCCATTCCCGGAAGTCAATATGGAATTTGGTGGAGGCGTCATATTACGGTCGGAACGTTGGGACGGCTTATTTGTGCGGTTGGGGCTTGTGTGTCGAGCTATGAGGTTCGTTGCCTAGGGCGGCGTGGCGAATGGAGGTCTCTCGACGTTACGGGGGAGATTGCACGGTTGGCTTGATTTATCGCGGGTTTGCGGTGATTTGGCTGCATCGGCCAGGGCTGCAGCGGATCGCCCTGTGGTGTTGATTGTCTGTGCTGTGGCGGGGCTAGAAGACAATCTGTCGTCGGGCCGCCGTCGGCTTTGCCGGAGTAACGGCACGGCTTGCAGTTCCGGCCCGCGTGATCTTGGCGGAGTTACAGCACCGCTTACCGCGAGGGATTCCCTGATCTTACCGAAGAGACGGCAGGGCTTGCCGCGAGGGTTTCCTTGACCTTGGTGGAGCCGCAGCGCGTCTTGCGGTGCGGGTTCGAGCCATCCAGGCGGGGTAACAGCACGGCTTGCAGTGCGGCCCCGCGTGATCTTGGCGGAGTTACAGCACCGCTCACGGCGAGGGATTCCTTGATCTTAACGAAGTAACGGCAGGGCTTGCCGCGAGGGTTTCCCTGATCGTGGCGTTGCCGCAGCGGGTCTTGCGGTGGGTGTCTGGGTCATCTAGGCGGAGGCAAAGCACGGCTTACGGCGAAGGATCCGTGAACTTAGCGAAATGGCGGCAGGGCTTGCGGCGACGGTTTCGTTGATCTTGACGGAGTCGCGGCACGCCGTGCAACGTGGGCTCTCTCGGATCTGGCGTAGTCGTCCACGCCGTGGCTTGCGGGGGGCTCGCGAACTTGGGTGTTCCCTGGCCGTGCTCGACTGCTGGCTGCATGGAGCTGTTGGTCGACGTCTCGGTGTCCCGGTCGCGGGAGCTCTGCGGGCTCGAATAGAACTGGGCAGCACCGGTTCGCTGGTGGCGTTTTGCTGGAGCGTTCTTGCTTGGGCAGCGTTCGAGAAGAGATGAAGACGTGTGGGCGGCTTTCTCGAGGGCTCGTCGAGAACGAGACCCGCTCGATTGTTTGTGGGGAGTGGCAAGCGCGGGCGAAAAGATCGGAACTCGGGCCTTCCGGTGAGGCCCTTGGCGAGCATTTCCCGATGTCGGTCGGAACCCTTGGCGAGCGGATCTTGCGAGAGACGGCTTTCGGCGAGTGGGCTGCGCCTGGACTCCTGGAGCGAGATCGTAGACTTGGGCCGCGCGGTGGATGTGGGAGTTAACGTCGCGCGGCACACATTTAGGGCGATGGGTGGTGCATGTGGTGGATTGTGCTGTTAGGGGGTGTGCTGCGGAGAAATGCGTATGCGGGGATGCTTCGCGGGCGCTGAGAACAATATTGTTGACGCGGATTGGTGTGATGCGGATCGGCCTCTAGTGAAGGATTGCTGCCCGATTGCAATTTCACGGTCACATTATTCCAGCAGAATCGCAGCTTCTCGGGCGCGGCTTGCTGACGCTCACTGCAAATGTTTCAGCGCTGGGTGCGGAACGCGTCGTGGTGAGCTGAGTCGCTGGAACATGAGGCGATGCCATACTCACAGAATGGCTGGGGAGAATCGTGCCCCGGTCGGATGAGGTGAACGGGGGGGGTTATTCACGTCATAGGTTCAACGGCTGCGTTCAGTAGCGCCCGCCGCGCTTTGCGCATGCTTCAGCGCGGGAATCTACAGCGAACTCCACTCTCAGCAGTAAATAGCCTTAGGCGCCGACTATGAGCGCTCCAGCACGGAACCTACTACGAAATACACGCTCAGCGGCAGTGGCCTGTGCCGCAGACTGCGACAGCTCCGGCGCCCGCGCCAACTGCGAACCATAGCGCGTTGCGACGCAGGCGCTGCCAGAACGTGCCGCCCTTTGCGACGGTGACGGCAGCGTCGCGTTCGCGTGTGACGGCTGTTAATTTCGCGGCATCGTCCGCGGCGTTTTGCTTCGCGGCGGCGAGCTGGACCTGGCACGAGCGGCAATCCTGCACGTAATCGAATAAAGGCTTCAGATCGCCGGCGGGAATTTGCGCGGACGGAGCGTCGGGGAGCGCTTGCTGGTTTGTTGGTGCGGCGAGCGTAGGGGATTCGAGCCCGGGTACGGACTGGGTCGGTGACGCGGCAGACGACGAGGGCGGAGCCGACGAGGGGCAGTCCTTCTTCGGCACGCAAGGACCCGTTTTTGAGGGCCCAGTTCCCTTCTGTATTGCTGGCGTTGGGCCCGGCGGCGAATCGAGCGTGATGGGTTGCGGAAGCGAAAGAAACTTGGGCAGATCGCGGACGACCTGGGCCGGAGTTTGCGTTTGCCGCTTCAGCGCTTCGATTTGTGCGAGCGTGTCCTTCAGCGTGGCAGCGCGATCGTGTTCGCGCGTATCGGCGGCGTCGAGTGCTTGCTTTTGAGTTGCGATCGTGGCTTGCATGCGCAAGCGATCGTCGTGCTCGGTGAGCCAGGCGTGGAAGGCCATGGCGGCGAGCAGCACGGCGAGCAGAATTCCCGAGATTTCTAGTGTATTTCGCATGGGAGTGGATCGTGACCCGTGATTTGTGATTTGCGGCCGGTGATTTGCGACTGTCGGTGCGTGACTTGCGAGACGCCAAAACTGCGTCTGAAGTTGATAAAAACTAGCGATTAGAAAGCGCACTTGTATTGATAATGCAGGCGTTACGACCATTTCTAATAACTGGACTAGCGATTAGAAATACGACGCTGGTATTTCGCCATCAGCTGCCGGAACCCCCATTGTGAGCAAACCGTTTTCCAACGGGTTCATGTTCGCGTCTCGCACCCGGCGGCATTAAATCGGCGCTCGGCGCCACGGCCCACTTCGCAAACCTTTTGCCACTGCCCCTAACTTGTACTTTCGTCCAGTTGTTTGCCGGGCACGCCAGCGGGCATCATATTGGCAGGAATTGAGCCCGTCTCGGCAGCTGCTTACAGGCAGAGCTGCAACTACCCCGGAACACCTGGAGAGAAGAAATGCGACGCGTTTCCCTTTGGCTCGTGCTAGCGCTCGTCCTGGTGCATGTGAGCTGCACGGGGACTACGAAATCAAGCGGAGGTTCGACGCCACCGCCCGCGCAAATTACGGTCAGCGTCACACCGACGGCCGCAAACGTGCGCGCCGGCGCGGGACAACCGTTCAGCGCGGCAGTTACGGGGACGACCAATCAGAGCGTGACATGGTCGGTGAATGGAGTCATCGGTGGAAACGCGACTGTCGGATTGATTACGAATGCGGGCCTGTACACTGCTCCAGCTGTTCTGACGAATCCAAACACGATCACGATTAGCGCTTCGTCCACGGCCGATTCCAGCGCGCGCGGCTCCGGTGACGTGACGCTGTGGAACGCCACGCCCGCACTCAGCAGCGTCAGCCCGGCGACGTTCACCTCAGGCGCGTACTCGCTTACACTAACCGGCAGTAAATTCGTAAGCGGCGCGCAAGTGCTGTTCGGCGGCGCTACGATTAGCACTACTTTTGTTTCAGCGACCCAGCTCACTGCGACGGGTTCCGCTCCGAGCGCCGGAATATTTGCCGTGAGCGTCAGCAATCCAAATCCGGGCAGCAGCAGTTCTGCTGGAATTAATGTGACGGTGACTTCGCAATCCGGCGGCAATCCTCCACCTCCGCCGCCGAGCGCGTGCAGCGCAATCAGCGTGGGCCAGGGCGGCAGCTTGAATGGCTTTCTTCCCTTCCCGGCTGACAATTTCTGGAATAGAAATATTGCGAGCGCGCCGGTGGATCCGAATTCCGCGGCAATCATCAACTACATCGGCGGGACGGATCCCGTGCATCCGGACTTTGGCTCGGGCGAGTACAACGGCTCGAGCATTGGAATTCCGTACGTCGTGGTGGATTCGTCGCAAGCGCCGGTGGTGATCAACTTCACCGCTTATGGCGATGAGAGCGATCCTGGACCGATGCCTGTGCCGGCCAGCGCGCCGATCGAGGGGTATCCGAATCCTGGCAGCGGCGATCGCCACGTGCTGGTGATTGATAACAGCACTTGCTGGCTGTACGAGCTGTACAGTTCGTATCCGCAGGCTGACGGCAGCTGGAACGCGGCTTCGGCAGCGGTGTGGGATTTACTGGCTGACGGGCAGCGGCCGCTTACATGGACTTCTGCTGACGCGGCCGGACTTTCAATCTTTGCTGGGCTCGCGCGTTATGACGAAGTGGCGAGCGGCTCGATCAAGCATGCGCTGCGATTCACGTTGCAGAACAGCCGCGCTGCATTCGTGCCGCCGGCTTCGCATTGGGCTTCGACTACGTCGAACGCAAACGCCGCGCCGATGGGAATGCGCCTGCGATTGAAGGCGAGTTTCAATATTTCAGTTTACTCGGCCGCGAACCAGGTAATCCTGACCGCGCTGCAGCAGTACGGCATGATCATGGCGGACAACGGCTCGAATATGTACATCAGCGGCGCGCCGGACGATCGTTGGGACAACGATGACCTGCACAATCTGGACCAGGTCACGGCGGCGGATTTCGAAGTGGTGCAGATGAATCCGATTTACACGCAATCCAATCTGCCGACTGGCGCGGCGCCGGTCATCGCCAGCTTTACGGCTAGCTCGGCGACTGTTTCCGCCGGCGCGAGTGTGACGCTTTCGTGGAGCGCCACGGGCGCTTCATACTTCGACGTTACGCCGCAAGTCGGCGCGATCCGAGACAACAGCGTGGTCGTGACGCCATCGCAGACGACCACCTACACGTTGAACGCTACGAATGAGTTTGGACGCAGCACGCGGACCGTCACTGTCACCGTGCAGTGACGCTCCGTATGGAATAGGCGTGGCCGGGCACGTCGTGTTGGGTCCGTACCTATTCACTTGCCACGCGTCTGTCGAGGCACTGCCTCAAGCGGTGATTTTATCGTTCGAACGAAGTGAGGCGATCCCGTTAGCAGTGTTTCAACATACTCGCCTTTATGGTTTTCAGGGCCGGTAGTACTTGGCCACGAAAGTCGTTCTCTGAAGGATAACGCCCATAATACCTGGAACGCGTGGAGATATTCTTTAGTTCACAGAATTCATCATATATCTCCATGGTTTCGGTGTGCTGAACCATGTTGTTGTCGCGAGTCCGATGGTCCGGGGAATGCTTCGACCGAGTAAAGAAGAAAGCCTCTACATAGTGGAGGGAAGCGTAGAAAGCCACAGTGGAAGCCCATCCACGAATGGGGCCATGTGTAAGGTCAAAATTTCCCAAGAACTGCTCATTGTCATGAGCAATTTGAATGTGTTGGATCTTGTTCGGCACGATTGAACACCACTGGAATTTCGGACGACCATCTCTTCTGGCCGCGTGCCTTGCGGAAGATCAATCACATAAAAATCGAAGTGAAGACCTTCAAGTCGCATTCAAAACCTCTTTCTGAATTGCGTAAACTTTTTTTCGGACGATCGGATTCCATTCATTGATCATTATCCAGACGTGAAGCACGTCCGCGCTCTGGCCTGCGAGTACCGCCATCACACTGTCTAGAGCCGAAAAACTCCCTGCTACAAACTCAGTCACCGGCACTGGGGCCTTTGTGAAACTGCTGATTGATAATAGGTTGTAGAGGTTATTGCAGGATGCGGACGCTTGCGATTCCCTGTCTGCTGACACTGCCATGTGTACGGTATTCACGCTATCGATAGAACCGCTCGGCGAGATCTCTTGGAAATCAAATGTCGCAACACTCATTATATTGTCTCCGCAGTGATTCTGGCGCGTTGATGTGAAGTATCTGTGAGGCTTGGACCAAATATACCGGGTCGCCCGTTGGGCTGAATATGCCTTCGAGCCTGGATACATCAGTCAGCACGGCCTTGATCTTGAGAGCGGTACCGTCGTGAAGAATGTAGGTACTCCATAGCTCTTTGTCCGCTTCAAACTCCACAGATTCCGCATCCACCATCTGGCCTTGGAAGTTTACCTTGCGGCGATTGGGCATCGTCTCTCCGTCCCTTATGACAGTGGCACTTCTGATATTGTACCACCCCGCAGCGAGTCAATTAATCAACAGTGATCCGATGTTCCACACGCTATCCGCGATCCCGGCCGCCATTGGGGGCATACGTGCGGTCGAATGCACACGCGAGAAGTTATACCAGGCCAATTGCAAAGACAAGAGGGCCTTCGCATTTTCGAGCTTCCGCGGTCCTACCCGTGGCAGGTATGGGAACAGCCCCACGATCTCCGAAGGGCTATAGTGGCAGCGGTTCGATTCGTCACGGCCCCCGCACTACCGCTGAAGTTAACTACTTGACCGTAATCACCAAATTGGATGGCGATGCCGGGGTGATTTGCGCGAAGGGAGCGACTGCTACGGCGGAATAGATTACGTTGCCATTGGGATCGAGGCCCATGGTGCGGGCGTAGAAAATTACCGGGCCGTACGGCGGGCCTTGCGTGAATTGCACGCTGACGCTGGTCGAGCCGCTGGCTGCGGTGGTGGCGGGGTTCGGCGCGATGCCGATTTTCACGAGTGTGGTGCCGCCGTCGGGTGTGGTGCCGTATTCGAAACCGGTCACGCAGTTCTTGGTGACGGCCGTCGTGCAGACCGGGTCAACCGTATAGTTGAAATTCCAATTAAGTGTAATTGAGGCGGCATGCGCGACGACGGCCGTCATCAATTGTGCCAGCACCGCGAGGCTAATCAGCGCGAGGCTTCCGAATCTGCTGATAAAGCTGTGCTTCATTGTCAGGTTCATATCGAAGGGCTCCTTGATTCAAAATGGATTGAAAATAGTTTGGAAATTCGCAGCCTGCTCGTGCAGTCCGGCGTTAGCGCAGATCGCCGAAATTTGTGAGATCGCGCGCGGGGCGCAGGCGCATCGCGCGCAACCAGCGATAGCGCGCCGAAGAAGTCCACCACGCGCGAAAATCCGTGAGGTTCCAGACCATTTGCACCTTGTCGCTAGATCTACTGGGTGGGAACTGCAAAAGCGGAGCTTCAGCGGCTAAAGGCGCTCGCATTCAGCGCGGTTTATGTCGTGGCCCTTCGATCCTGCCGCAGGCAGGCTCTCAGGATGAACTAAAGCCACGACCCACAAAGATTCCCGCGTTTTCACACACACTCTAAAACCGCGACCTACAAAGATTCCCCGCTTCACACACGCTCTTGAGCCGCGTTATCCGCAGCGTGCGGCGTCACCTGTAACGCGGCACGCGCGCCAGCACCTGCGCGGCGTAATCTGGATTGCCGCCGCCGTTCCAGAGCGCCAGACCGCGCGACACATCACCACTCGCAGCAGTAATCTTTGCCGCCAACACGATGCAGCCAAACGTAAG
Source organism: uncultured Acidobacteriota bacterium (assembly GCA_963779465.1). Classification (GTDB taxonomy): domain Bacteria; phylum Acidobacteriota; class Terriglobia; order Acidiferrales; family UBA7541; genus Palsa-295. The sequence continues at coordinate 931,903 of CAVZYH010000001.1, forward strand.
TCCCGCCGACGGATCGCACAGCGCGCTGAGAAATGGGCGCTGAAATCCGTGTTCCCGCGCAACCTGGCCCATCACCTGCATCAATCCCCACGAAATTGAGCGTGCGATTTCTTCGGTGGGAGGCAATTCGAGCGGCGTCACATAACGAGCGCGAAATCCCGGTTCGTAGCGGATGGCGCAAGCGTCCCACGCAGATTCCTGTTCTACCACCGCGCAGACCAATGCCGGATCCAATCCGTGTGCGGAACCGATCGTGCGCGCCAGAGCGACGAAGTCAGTGGTGGGGACCATTCAAATTCACCCAGCGGATGGGCGGTTCCGGCGGCGTTTCAATTCCCTTCTCGTCGCACAGTTTTTCCAGCAGCCGGTAAATGTGCGGCAGATGGCTGGTGGCCATGTCTTCGACAAAAATACGCGTCATTTCATCGTTGCGAATACGCCGGTACAGCCAGCGCAGGAACAGCACGAATTGCACCAAGGAAGTAAGGGCAACCGTGAACCAGTAGGGATCGATTAGTTCGCGCATGAACGTAGTGATCCCCATGGAGAAGTCGCCATTTTTTGAGCTACACCGTTGCGCGCAGCACTGCTGCGGACGCAATCGGCCGATCGACTTTTCCGGGTCCACTCCCGAGCGCAATGGAGACGCGTCGTCTTCAGCGCGTGCTCCCGGCGCAGCGGATTGCTTACGGCAATTGGGTCCTCGGAAAAGCACCTTGCATATTTCTCCGCGAATTGGTTTGTACCTGCGAGCCGCCACGGGAAGCTTTAGCCGAATAGTGACGCGACGCTGCTACCCAAGGCGAGCATTGAGTTCAATCCCGCGGTGGACGAACCAGTGGACGCGCGTTGCCGCACGCCTAGCAGCTCTGACGGCACTCCCATCGCCTTACCCAGGAGGTTCGTGTCCACTCCGTAGGTCTGGCCAAGGGCGCTTAGGCCGGCGAGCTGCTCTTTCAATTGCTGGTTCGCAAATGTGACCTGATTCTGCTGCGCTTGCGACGCGTCAGTCTGCGCCTGTTCCCTGCCGAGCTGCGCGGTGAGGTCGCCATAGCCAGCGGAATTATTGGTTGCGGCGGTACGATTCGCGGCCTTCTCTTGCAGCGCGTTGAACGCCGTGTTCGACGCGCCTAAGCTTTGTTGCGTGATGGCTGATTGCTGCTGCGGCGTATAGCCCTGGCTATTGAGCAGGCTCTGAATCGTGGGCATCAGCAGCGAGCGATCCTGCGTGTCGGACTGGCCCTCCTGCGAGATCATCTGGTTCTGCTGCGCGAGCTGCTGGTCGGCAAGGTTGCGCGTAGTTTGCTGTGCACCGCGAGACATACGGTTCCTCCCTGAAATTAAATTCAGAATCGGTGAAACGTTTCGGAGTGAAACTGCACTACTGGACAATGGATTTGTGATGCGTTCCAGTTAGGCCGGGCCCGGCATAAACCTGGTGCGCGTGACGGCTTAGCGCCGTATTCGAATTGCATTTGTAGCGGCCTTCTTCAGACCGCCATTCTTAGTTTCGGACATCTGCGTGCCGTGGAGTGTTATCGCTGCGTCTCTCGCAGGCGGAAGCAGTAGGGCGTCCAAGTGTCGTCGCGGATCCAGCCTAGCTTCGTGAGCCTGCGGCCGAACCGCTTGGCGATGGGTGGCGGCAGCCACGCATGCGCGTCATCCAGCCCGCGCGCCAGCAGATCCTTTTCGCCAGCTTGATGCAGCGCCAGCAATCGCGCGTAACGTTCCTGCGGATTTCCTGCCGACGAATTCCCACCCGCGTCGCGGTCCAGCAACAGATACATCTCGCACGTCAGGCGCGCCAGCGATGCCATCGCAACTTGGCCGGCGTCATCTTCCAACACCAACTTCGAAACAAAAATCGGGTCGCGTAAATCCGGAAATGGATAGTCGAATCCTTGGCTCGCGTGCGCACGACGAAGCGCGTCAAAATCAGCGTCAGTGTAGGGGCGAATCAGCACAGCTATCGAGTGGAGGGCAGCGTATGCAATGCTTGATTGACGAGACTTTTCAGTGAGATGCCTTCTCCAACACGTCGTGTTGCGATGTACCCTTCCTACTGCGCTCGCGCACGACCGCTGCGTCGACTTCAGCGCTGGAAGGGGCCGGCGAGATCCACAGCGTTTCATGGATCCAGCTTTTTTTGTCGGCGCAGATCTCCTCGTCATCAAGGTAAAGCGTCAAAGTGCTGCCGGAGGTGGGCGGAAATTTGTCGCGTGGCTCCCGCAGCAGCACGGCAAGGTTTTTCGAGAATTCGAATACCCTGGCTACCTCGCCGATGGGCAATTTATAGATCACCTGGCCCGACCCTAGAATCAAGTTAGGGCGAATATATAAACGGATTTTGTATCCACGCGATGTCAGGGCCTCGATATCAATATATTCGCTCTCAAACTTATAATCGTAGATCTCGTCCAGGATGGCGGTCTTTACCGCATCTATCTCCTGCGGAGTAATCGGCCGGTCGCCTTGTTGGCTGTAAGCGGGAAGAACTAAGCAAAGGCATACTACAAAAGCCCCGACCAACCGCAATCTGCCCATTTCGCTCCCGAATCCTCAGTAGCTGCGCCGCTTGCGAATTTGGAACTCCTCCGCCACGGCGTGCGTACTCAATCGCCCGACCGTAGGCCGGTTTCATATAAAACTTGCCGTTGATAAAGGGCATCGGCGTTCTCATTTGGAACTGGAGACCGGCATTTCCCGAAACTTCCATCAAAACACGCGATGCCGCAGAAGTGGGTGCACGCGAGCGACCAATTCAGTTGCGTCGAACGTCGTCGCACCCGGTACGACTCCGTATGCCGCGAGCGCTTGCTGGGCCGCCTGCGGGATCGCGCGCTGTGCGAGCGGATGCGGCAACGCCTCGAACTCCGAGTCGTCATCGAGCGCCAGGTGCGCGCCTTCGTCGGCTTCGATCAGCGCGAGGATCTGCGCGGTTTCGGCCAGCGCCATTGCAGACGAATCCGGTTCCCCGATTGCTGGAATTGGCTCCCCTTGAGGCACAAGAGCTAGCCAGTGCGAAGTATTCAGCCGAGCGGAGTGGCGTTGTAGAGCCCCGAGCGTTGTGAGGTAGTAGGCCTTTCCGGTCATGGAATAGTTTTTCGGATGTTCCGCAAAGAATCACGGCGCCGAACGTGCTCAGGCGTTTTTCGCGCCGGCATATCGTTGGAAAACGTCAGCGGGACGCTGGCGCTACTTTACGAGCTGAATGTGTAGTTGTGGGTCAGCACAGAGGCGGCGTGCCGGCCGGCATAAAATTGATGCACGGGTTCACAGCTCACCGTGACCTTCTGCGAGTCCTCGGAAACGGCTTCGATTTTCCGCAGCGTGAGCCGCCCAAACCGGCCGACCAAAATGTCGGACAGGCATAAACGCTCGGCGCGCATCGGTGAACCATCAGCGAGCGTGAAAATATGGTGTGGCGTCACGTCCAGCGATTCCTCATTCGAAAAATGCAGGCGTATGAACGTGTCCGCATCCCGCACTTCCAGCCTCGCCAGGCGCGTCCATCCTTCGCCAGACGCCGTTCCCGTGCTGCGCAGATGTTCGCCGGGTTTGCAGGTTTCGATCGCCACGGTGCCGCGCTCTTGCGTGAGCACCATCGTTCCAACGCGCAGACAGCTTCCGCTGCCGCCGCCCGAGCCGCCGCCCGCGCCAGACGTGGTGGTCGCCGCGAGCATCGCGCCCTGCGATAACGGAATGAGCCCCTGCAGCGACTGTTGCTGCGCAGCGGTGTTCGTTTTCGCCGTGAACGCGTTCGCCGGCGTGCCGGCGCTGCTCGCGAGCCCGCCCACCCATGCGAGCGCGAGCGCCGAATCGTCCCAGTAGGGATAAAAATAATACGTGGTGCCGGGGGTGAGGCCAGTGACGGAGAGCGAACCATTGGCGACAGCCGTGGTGGTGCCGTCCGCGCGCGCGATGGTCAGCGCGGACCAGCTCCATGTGATCGTCGAAGTGGCGGAAACGTACGCGAAGGCGCCCGACCACGTCGGCGGCACCGAGCCCTTCATCAGCACGCCGGTCTTGGTGGGATCGATCTTCCCTGCCGTGGTTGCGCCAGAGCTTACGCGCGAATAATTCACGCCATCGGTGATTTGATTATCGAGGCTCCAGCCCTGGTTCGGCCCCAGCGACGCCTGTGCAATGCTCGTCAGCGCTTCATACAGGTGCGGATTTTTTTTCCGCAGCGCTTCGATTTGTGGAACGTTCAGCATGTGATCCTTTGAATCTGTGTGGAATGCTTTACGGACTCATCGGGGCCGGCGAAAGCTCAGTTCGTACCGCGGACGACGGCGAACGGATCGGGCTTGGCCCACGGCACCAGCTTGGTGATTGCGAACCAGGCGCCCACCGCGTTCGTGCCCACTTGATACGACACGCGTTCGGCCAACACATTCGTGAATTGCTCCATGTCGCGCGAGGCCGGCGCGCCGAGCGTCCACGCGCCCAGCGCGGCCGACGTAGCGCTACCCGGCAGAACCGCCGATAGCGCGAGCGACCCCGCGCCTTGCACGTATCCGGTCAGATAGCCGAACAAGTTCCGGCCACTCAGCCCCGCCGCCAGAAACGCCGTGGAATAAAACGAATTAATCGCCACGCCGTCATCAGAATATTGACCTTCGACGGGCGAGTAGATTTTCCCGGTGGAACTATTCGATCCCAGAAATATCTGCGCAACGCCCGTCGATCGCTCGATCAATCCGCAGGAATTCGCCGCGATTGTCCACGTCGCCCATTTGCGTCCACGCTCTGGGGTCGTCAGCACCGCGACCAGCGGATCTTGCAATCCCTCCGTGTAATCCAGCGCCAGCACCTGGCTGGGCTGCGTGGCCGCGCCCATCGGCACGCCCACCAGAATCCTTTTGCGTTGAATATCCACCTGCACCCACAAGCGCTGCCCGTATTCCCAATTGATCGCGTCCCAGGTGGGCTGAATTTCCTGCGATAGTTTTATGGGTTCGCTGCCGTCGAAATAGTAGAGCCCCGATCGCCCGGCGATCACCACCCACTCCTCGCCGTAACCAATTCCGTGCGCCGAAGGCGTGCCGACCTTGTTCGATACTTCCGCAATCTGCCACAGCGCCGGCTCGTTCACTCCGTCTGTCGCCGTGACGTACAGCGAACGCTCCTTCGCAAAATACAAATTGTTGCGCAAGGTGAACGCCGCGCGAAGTCCCTGCCCATTATTCTCAGCGATACTCTGGATGCCGGTCACACCATCGTAGCTTTCCGGCGCCGCGCTGGAGGAAGCGCGCACCAGCGAAGCATTCTGCGCAGCGTTGGTGGGAAATACTTCAATACAGTCCACGTAGAACGACTCGCCGCTCGGCCCCGGCACCCCGTCCGCGTAAACACGCAGAGTCAGATCCGCCGGCAACGCGGTCTGCGGAGTAAACAGATCAACCGTGAATTCCGAATAAGAAGTAGTCACCTGCGTGGCCGTCACCGCGAGTCCGGTGGCGATCTGGCCCGCCGTAGGACTGAATGCATTCACTCGCAGCGTACCCGCCGCAAGGCCGGAACTGCGCGCGATGCGCACACGCACGGAATAGTCCGTGTTGTTAAGAAGCAGCGGATCGCCGCTGGCGTCCGTAATCGCGTTCTGCGAAATATAGCCGCGCTCCGCCGTCACTCCGTCCGCGATAATGCGAAACGCATCGCCCCACACGGTATGCAAAGGCTCGCGCGTCGCGCCTGCTCCAAAAGAGGGGTCCAGCACCCAACCCAGCGGGCGGCCGCTGCCCGACGCGTCCCACCCGCCGTCGAACGAAAGATTGCGCCAGTTATCCATCTTGGCGCGTTCGCCCCACCAGAAAAGCCGCTGGACGTACGGCACAACACCCAACTGGCTGGGCAGCTCGACCTGGCTGAACAGATAATCCATGCTCACGCCGCTGAGCAAAATCGTATCCGTGAAATCCACCACCAACGAAGTAGTGGTGTTGTCGTTGATCGTCATCGTGGCGGGCACCTGGTAGAAAGTCGCCCCGCCACTGCCCGTGAACGCCAGCAGCCTCTGCACGACGTTTGAAGGACCCGTCGGAATATTGGTGACGTTCACTTGCTTCGCGCCCGCGGCAGTCCAGGAAACCGGCGGCGAAGGCGCGGTCCAATAACCCTGACGCGTCACGAAAATCACCGAGCACTGATGTACTCCCGGGGAGATATTTCCCGTGGCCACCGTGTCTGCCAGCGCCGGCCCCTCCGCCGGACCAATCTGGCTGACGCGATCGAAATTCGTATCGTCGAATTGGCGCGGCAGGTCCTGGCCCATCAGTCCGTCGGACAACGCGATATATTCGCGCCCGAATTGCGTGGCGGAAGCCATCAACGCGTTCGGAATGATTCCGGTAGCGGCGAGGGACAACACTCCGGGCGCTGATTCTTTGTAAAGATTGCCCAATGAATCCAGAGCAAGGAATCGCTGTATCAGGTTCGTCGTCGCATATGTCTTCACGCCGTTGATTTGCGGCATGCCGGTGAGCGGTGGGAATTGCGACACCAACCCCGCGCGCGTGCGCACGCCGCCTGGAAAAAATTCCACGTCCCCCAGGCTCGGCGACATTCCCGCCGGCACATCTGACGGGTCGAGAAGCGTCACCCAGGTGCCGAAAACGTTCAGCGGCAACGGAGAAAAGGATTCGATGGACATGGGGTCTCAGGCCTTCCGTTAAATCAGCTGGAAATGCTTCGCGGCAGTGTTTCGTGGCAATGAGGCTTACTGCAATTTCTTGAAAATCCCGTAAAACGTGATCGTGTCGGCGGTGATCCCTGCCGGATACGCGCCCGCGGCGAGTTCCGGAAAGGCCCCAGCGGCAGTTCCCTGCTGAAACACTTTCACCTTATTCGAATTCATCGCGGCGCCAGGATAAAAAATGTAATCGTAGCCGGCCAGCCCATCCATCCAGCCCGTGCCCTGAACCGGAGGCTGGTCCGACGCAATCAAGGGAATTTGCGAGAGATCCAGCGTGTCCCCGCTGGTGCTGTAATTCCCCGTCGCCGTAACCGTGCCGCTTACGTGGATGCGCTTGCCGTCGTCCCATGTATCTACCACCGAAAATGTCAGTGCCATGTTTCCTCCAATGAGAGTATTGCGACTCCGGCGTGCCGCCCTCGAGTCCGAACCCGGTGCCTAACGCCGGCGCCCGCGCGAATGCCCAAAGACCGCCGCTACAAAACCTGGCGGTTCGCTGTTATGATGTTCAATTCGTGACGCAACCCGAATGCCTGCAGTTGAATCCTAAGCGTCGAAGTACAAGCCAATGTCCAAGAGGGGGAGCCTGGTGCGGCTATTGAGAATCGTTTGTGTGGTTGCGGTGATGGGGTTCGCGGCGCTGGCGCTGGGCATGGCGCTGAAGGATCCCGCGTCGCGCTCTCACGCCCAAAACCAGGTTCAGATTCAGGTAAACCCCTCGGTATCCGCGCATCCCACGTCATCGTCAGCCGTAGCCGCCGCTGTCCCGGTGTCGTCCACCGGAGCCGCAGCGGTCGTCATTGCTTCAAATGTCGGCATTCGCACCCTTGCCGTCGCGTCGCAATCTTCCGAAACGGCTTTCGCGAACAGCGCCGCCAGTTCACCTGCGCAACTTTACGTGACCGCCATTGACCGTCCCGATCAGGTTTTTTCGTACGTGGTGCGCGCAGCCTCGACCATTGCGCCGGCCACTGCCGCCAAATTTCTAGCCGCGCCCGCTGCAGGAGTGGGCACGGTTGGCTCGATCGGTGACGGAGGCGCAGCCAGCGCCGCTGAACTCGATCTCTCACTGAACGAATTCAGCATGCGCAGCGAAGTCGCCATCGCCCCGGACGGCACACTGTTTATCGCCGACACCGGAAACGCGACCATCCGCACCGTCGGCGGCGCCGCCAGCACCGAGCCATCCGTCATCCGCAGCGTCGCGGGACGCTGGGCGCCGCGCCAGAACGTCGAGCTGACTGAGCCTTACGGCGTGACGCTCGATCGCGCCGGAAATCTATATATCGCCGACCACGGCGCGAACGCCGTCATCGAACTATTCGCTGCCGGTTCCAGCAAGGCTGGCCAGTTGGAAGTGCTCGCGCACATGGTCTCGCCCGCAGCGGTAGCCGTCACTCCAGACGGCAACACGGTTTTCGCCGCTTCTCCGGACACGGGCGTAATCGTGGCCATCGACACGCGAACGCACGCGCTGCGCAACGCCGTCGCATCGCCCGCACCGCTATTTGCCGCGGCGCTGGCGCGATCAAATAGCGCTCGCATCGTTCCCCAAGGCCTTGCTGTAGACGGCGGCGGAAATTTATTTATCGCCTACACCGCGACGGGCGGCACGTCCGACCAGATTTTGCGCCTCGATGCGTTTTCCTCGAAGCTGACGGTCGCCGCGCGCGGCTTGAGCGCTCCTGGCAACATTTCTTTCGATTCTCAGGGCAATCTTTTCGTCGCCAATCAGGGCATGCGGCAAGTCTTGGAATTCCACGCGATGGGCGTTCCGGCCACCGGCGTCACGCTGACCCCGCCGCCGAACTGCCCCGGCGCCGCCACGGTTTATTGCGATCAGCTTACCGGCGGGACCAGCCCTACGGAACCGTTCGAGCTCAGCAACAACACCAACGCCGCGATTACCGGAATCAGCGCGGCCTTCACTGCCGGCAATTCCAGCGACTTCACGATTTCCAGTTCTTCCTGCGCTACGTCACTTGCGGCGAACAGCAGCTGCGCGTACAACGTGGCCTTCACTCCGGCAGCTGCCGTCACCAGCGCGTGCCCCGGCGGACCGGCGCCGCACTCACGATGCGCTACCTTCTCGGTGAATTACGCTGGCGCCACGGCTCCGCTCACAACGGAAGTCAGCGGCGTTGCCGATGATTTTCAAATCATCTGCATGACTACGACGATCTTCACCTGCCCGCCGCCATCGAACGGCGCGCCGTACCAGATCACCATCACGCAGGGCTATCCGGCTACGTTCCAGCTGCAGCTTGTGCCGGATGACATCTTCACCGGCACCGTGACGCTGAACTGCCCGACGAATCTGCCTGTCGCGCCGGCTGGCACTGCGGGAACGCCGACCATCTGCGGCATTTCGCTCGGCACCACCGTCAGCTTGCCGCTTTCCAATACGATCACCGTGCCGGTAGTGGCCGGAACCGCGGTGCCGTTTAACATTACTTTTCAAACCACTAATACCGCCGGTGTCAAATTCGCTGCGCCACCACCGCCGCCGGCGCCGCCTTCAACAACCGCCGCCAAACGCATCGGCGCGCTCGCCGGATTTTTCTCGTCGAGCTCGGGCGGTTCGTCTAACTCTGGAAGTTCCGGTGGCCGGCGAATTCAAGCTACGGCTGCATTGGTAGCGGCAGTCTTGCTCGCTGCGATGTTCTCGCTCCTGGCTTTGCTCTCGCAAAACAAGCGATTGCGGCGCATGATCCCGGTTCTCACATTCACGTGCGCCATCGCTATTTGCGCCGTCCTGGTCGGATGCGGCAGCAACAACAGCACAACCGCCAATATTATTCCCTATACTCCGACGGGTACCTACGCGCTCACCGTGCATGGTTTCGCGCAAAACGGTTCGCGCGGATTTACCATGTCGCTGGTAGTGGACTAAAACTTCGTAATCTTCGCAGCCGTGGCATTGCGCGACGAACACTGTGTCGCAAGTGCACCTCACGCTAGAGGTAAACGACACCCCTGCGATATCCGTAGGGTTTTCTGCGCCGTCCCGTTGTCTGCTCCGGACGAATGTAGCGATTGATCAAATTTTCAATGGCCGTCTGTGCCGCACCCAGCAGATCCACGGCCAGCGCTCGCGCCCCGCGCGATCGCGCCGCCAGCGCCGCTGTGGCATATCCCAGCGCATCGGTGGCCGAGCGGATCTGCACCGGATCGGTTCCCAGCGTCAGGACCGGCAGCACTTTTTCGTAGCGCACACGTACGGTGATGGATTGCGTGGCGCCAATCAGATTGATCTTGTCTTCCCGCCATTCCCACAAACGCAGATAGCAGCTGGGCTGCAAGTTAAGCATCCCGCCGCCGCTGGTGAATTTTTCCATGGGCACGAAGACGTCGCCGGTGTTCGCCGTAGCGCGCTCCCACAGCACATGCGGCATCAGGCAGTCGGTGGGCAGCTGCGGACTGGAAGCGTCGCTGATCTCCGTGTTGGTCACGCCGCTCGAAGCGTTCTGGTCGAGCTCGATGTCCTGCTGCTCCATCAGCACGCTGACGCCATTTTCAGCAAGCTCGCGCTGCAGACCGCGGTACGCCGAGTTCAAAAGCGGCATCAGCAGCGTGTCGGTGAATACCGCGCCCGAGGTGTCGTTTACCAGCGCGCGCGCCAGCGTCAGTGCATCTTCCGCTTGCGAATACGCCGTTGTGGGTAGAACGGGCATGGTTCCTCCGGTATGGTGACACGCAGGTTCCGATTGCTGTGTATTGCGTTAGGATGTTTCGCAGTACTTCGAGCGCGCGCGCATAAAAGGAGCAATCATGGCAGCTACCGAGAAACGCCAGTTCATTCCAGGACCCGGCGGCATGGGAGACCTGCCGTTCAGCAACGCGGTGATCGCCGGAAGCACCGTCTATCTCTCCGGGCACATTGGATTCGATCCCGCCACGCGGAAGCCGCCGGAAGACGCCGAACAAGAAGCGCGCTTGGTGCTGGACGGGCTGCGCGACACGCTCACGCGCGCCGGCCTGTCGCTGCAGGATGTTGTTTCGCTGACCGTGTACTGCCCCGATCTATCGCTGTTTGAACGCTTCAACGCGGTTTACCGCACCTACTTCCGCTCACCGTTCCCGGCACGCGCGTTCATTGGCTCCGGCCCTTTGCTTTTCGGAGCGCGCTTTGAAATTCAGGGCATCGCGATGAAACCTGAAGCCTGATTGCTGGGCTGATGACTCATCGCGCGGTCGCTGACCGTTATTCACTCTTCAGGACCGGGATTTCTTTCTGCAAGAACGGAATCTTCGCCGCGGCCCAATCCATCAGGCTATCGCCGGAAAGACCGAACATCGCCGCCGTCGCGTGTCCCGGCTCGAGCGTGAAATTCCCAGGGATGCCCACCGAGCCGATCGCGTGCGTCGCCGCGTCGGGATGCGCCAGCCAGTAGGAGAATGCCGCCGCATTTACGAAAAATCGAATCGCGAGATTCAGCGCGTTGGTCCGCACCCATTCGCTGCGGGTTTTGGTTCCGGAAAGCTTCGATTCCGCCGACAAGCTGGCGCGCTTCAACACGTGGAGTCCGTGCCCAGCCATAAACAAGGCCCAATAATGCGCGGATTCCGGTATAGGCATGGGCTGCGTGGCGGCGTGTGCTTTCTCAACAGGTCGTGCTGGACGTTAGTTCGGATTCCCGACGCAAATATACGCAATGGTGTCCGTGCCGCTCGATTGCGTCAGGGTGATGGTTGAAGCAGTAGTCTGCACACGCACCGTGGCGATCGCCGACGTATCGTTCGCCGTGCAAACCGGCGCGGAATTATAGGCCGTGGGAAATGTCACCGTCGCAGTCCCGGCGGCCAGCGCCACGGTGCCCGCAAAAGTATTCGCCGCGCCTTGATTCAAGTGCTGCGAAATAGCCAGTGATCCGTACACCGCGGGATTCTGCGAATCGTGCAACGGAGCCAAGCGCAAATCCGGCGTCACCGGACCTTGCGACAGCACCACATCGTCGAAATATACATAGTTCCCCGCTGCGGCCGTATTCTCCAGCAGGAAGATCCGCATGGAGTGCGCAACCGTAGTGCTCAGTGAGTATCCGTTTGGCGCGCGGAAGATTAAACCGAAATTCCGTGTCGCGGTCCACGAATTCGCGGTGCTCACTTGCCAATCCGCGCCCGTCACGTTGCACCCGCAGGTGATTCCATTGTTGTAGGTAAGCGACGCGTTCGTGGACTGCCAGTTCCCTATCGCCGATGAAGTGCCATCGTAGTTGACGGGCGACAACACCCGCGCGTTCGTCGCCACCGTGGAAATCACATCTGCCGTGGTGCAGTTCGCGTCGTAGTAAAAGCGTATGCCAGGGCGGAAATTATTTGCCGTCGCGCCAGACGCCACCCGCATCATCAGCGTGTACTCCTTGGTGGCATCCACCTGGATGCAGCCGGAGTTAACGCCCAGCCCCGCCGTTGCGCCATCGCCAACGCGCACGTTGTAACTTCCCTGCGTGAACGCATCCACTGCCGGCGTCGCGCTGCTCGAAGCGTTCTGCAAATAAATTCCGCTGCCCGGTTGATTGATCACGCCGGCGGCCGTCACGCCGCCCCAGTAATACAGCGACGTCGTATTCTGCCAGCCTTCAAAGCTGGCGTTTCCCAGCAAATTGTCGCCCGCCAGATCGTTCATCCCGTAATGCATGGAAGGCGTCCAGTTGTGCCCGTTATTGTCGAACGCCACCATCGCCGTCGCCGGCTCGTTTGCCTTGATCTGGGTGTTGTTGGTGATCGAAAGATACGGATCCAGAACGTGAATGCCCACTGCGGATCCGTCACTGGGAAATTGATAGCAGTTGTACACGTTTTCGCAGCGGTTGTTCGGTCCGAACGTGATGGACGTCGCGCCCACGATGTTGTAGCAAATCTGGTTGAAAGCCTGCGACGCCGTCTCGCAGTCATTGCCGTACACTTCATCGTTGTTCGGGTAGTTGCCGCTGGAGTCCTTCGCAAACGTGTATCCCGTGGAAGCGCCCGGAGGCAGCACGCACGCGTTCTGCTCCAGCACGACCGCGTTGAACGTGCCCGCCAGGTAAAAGCAGGTGTCGCCCGCCGTCTCCGGCTGAAAATTGTTGTGTTTAAAAAGCGTATTCGAACCGTCGAAACCGCCGATGGACGAGCTGCCATACACCCCGTAAGAATTTCCGCCGGTGCCGAGTTGTAAGTTGTTGTTCTCAATGTCGGAGTGCCCGATCGAAGTCATGTTAATTACCGTCGAACTCGGGCCGTTCGCTTGCAGATACATCCCCACGATGTGTACGAAATTTATTTTAGATGCGGTGGGATTTGGCTTCTTGATCACCGTACACCCGGCGATGCCGCAGCCGATGTATCCGGAAGTGTCCGGCGCCGCCACCGTTCCCAGCCCGCTTTCCTGATAGCCAACCAAGGAAGATCCATCGCCCGCCAGCTCAATCGCGTCTTGTGTGGTCGAATCTGAAATCACCAGTTGCGCTTGTCCCCACTCCAGAGTCGTTCCGGCCGGGATCGTGATGTGATGCGTGGCCGTCAGCGTGCCGATCAATCCGCGCGCATCGCATACGCTCGACGTCGTCGCCGCAGCCGCCAGGCAAGCATTGATTTGCAGCGCCGCATCCGCGCCGCTGAATCGCTCCGCCTTCTGCACGCTGTTCAGCGCGTTTACCGCCGCGGTTCCGTTCACGTCCAGGTTGTACTGCGGATTCGTCGTATTAACGCCCAGTGCGGTCGGCGTAAAGCGATGCACCGCGGACAACGTGGAAACTACAGGCAGAATTCCGCCGGTAGGCACCGTCGTCAGCAGCGCGCTATTGGTTGACGCTCCCGATACGAACAGTACTCCGAACTGTGACGGAGCCCAGTACGCAGTGCCGTGCATATCGGGACTGGTGGAAAGATTCACGCAATATCCGCCAATCGCGCTCAGACCCACGACTGGCAGAGTCCAGGTCACGCTCACCGCGTTATTGGCTCCGCCGATTACCACGCCCGCGCCCTGCAGCGATTGAGCGGATTGATGCGTACAGTTGTCCGACGTGGTCGTCACCGTCGGATAGTAAGTTCCCGCGGCGAGCGTTCCTCCCGCAGCTGCCGTCCCGCTGACATTCGTAGGCGGATATAGCGCGGCGAACTGCACGTCAATTGTGCCCGCGACGGATTCCGTCAGTGATGCGCCGAAGCCAAACATGTTCCCGGTGTTGAACATGTACCCGAGCGCGGGATCGATCGCCACGCTCGCGAACCGGCTGCCCGATGTGCTTGCGCGAAACGCCGGACCATCCGCGTCCGCTACCGGAAACAGGTCACTGCGCAGACGGTCCGGATTTCCGGTCGGAACTATATAATCGTACCCGTTATAGTTCTCAGTTGAACACCCGCCGACTGGATTGCCGTTCGCGTCCACCACCCACGTGGACGCTTGGCCGTTCCCGCCAATAACTTGGCATCCTTGCAATGCCCCGGCATCCATCCGAATTGCCGGTCCTTGTCCTGCGTTGCCCGCAAAGGCATTTTGCAAGTAAACGCCTTGCAGTGTCGAACCCGCGGAATTGAATTCCAGAACTGCGTTGGTCGTTGTGGTGGCGTCCGAAGTCGTCACGTTGTCAAAGGTAAGGTCGGACATGGTCGGAAGCGCGATCGAACCGCTGTTTCCCGTCGCATTCGTAACCGTGAAAAAACTGGTCGAAGAGCTCTCGATCGCTGCGATATCCCGGAACACGATGTTCCCGGGTCCGCTCCCCACGGTGTTGACGCGCTGGATATATTGAATACCCGCTCCCGCTCCCTGCAAGCCGCGAAAATACGCCAGGCCCACCAAAGGAGCCTCCCCCGCGATGGGAGCTTCTCCGGTAAGCACCGCAATGGGCAACGCGCCGCTTCCCGCTTGCAGGCACCCGTTGTCCATAAAGAACCAGAAGGTGTTCGTGATTTTAAGCGGCGTGTTATCGGTCTTGCCCGTGACCGACGTCGTCAAGCAAACGTTGCGCAGGACGTTTTGATTCGACGTGTACATGCTGATCGCTTGGTTCTGCCCGTTGATCGTAAGGTTTTCGAATGTAGTCAGCGAGATCGGATAAGTCATCGAAAATACGGCCGCGCCATTCGGATTCGGTCCGGCATTGTTCACCACCAGTCGCACTTGCGGAGCGCGATTGAACTGAGCGCCGCCCGTCGAGCTGATAGTCCCGTTTCCCCCTAGAAAGTGAAGACCCGGGCAGGGCAGCGGAAAAATTGCCGCCGTCGAAGGAAGCTGGGGTTGCGTAAGCACGTAAACGCCCGGCGGAAAGAAAATGCTGCCGCCCGCGTTGGCCTGCGGATAGCTGTTGCACACCGCGGTGATCGCAGCCTGAATCGCGGCCGTGTCGTCAGTCACTCCGTCGCCCTTGGCTCCAAAAGCGGTGACATCCACTCGCGGCCGCGGACCGGTCACCGTTTCATTTCCCAGCACGCTTAACGCGGAAGGAGTAAACGCCCCTGGATTGAAGTTGGTTGTGGTAAGTGTGCCGCTGATCGTCGCATTTCCCGCCACGCTCAGGTTTCCGCCCAGCGTCAACCCAAACGCTGAAATGTTGTTCCCCGCGCCCGACGAAGAAACGTCCGCTGGAAGGATTACGTCGGGATAGTTCAGCACGCCGGTAATCTGCGGCCCGCTGATTTGTACCAAATAACGGCCGGCCGGCGCGTAGAAGTGGTAGTTGCCGATTCCGTCGGCCTGAAATGGATTCGGCGAAGTCGTCGTCAGCGTTGCATCGGTGTAAAGCGTCGCCAGCGGCGCGCAGGGTGTGCCCGTCGCCGTGGCCTGGCAGACCGTGATGGTCGCGCCCGCGATGGGATGACCCGTGGCTCCGAATACAACATCATCGCGACGCGAGCCTTGAGCGTTCGACTGCGGCGACGCAAGCCCAGCCATCATCAGCGCCAGCGCGGAGATTACGATGAATCGCACAGCTGCACTCCTGTCGCGCCTGGAACTCCGCTGCAAGCTCGATACGCCGCTTCTCGTCGCGCCAGCTCCCACGGTCCTCACATTTGAGGTAGTCGCCTGCATCGCCATCGTGTTCTTTCCTTTTGCTCGAAAGTGTCTTACGGCAGGATGCTGTTCATTCGATCTCATGGCGCGGTTCCGGTTCCAACGTGCGATGCTCTGCCACGACCCTGGCATAGGTCTACAAAAATTTACACTTAGTGAAAAACACTTCCCGTGGCGCCCCACCCATGAGTTTCCGCGACGCCTGCCCAACCCTCACGCCACAGATTGAAGCCGCTCCTCATAGGCAGCCTAAAGCCCGCATAATCAATACAATGGCGAGTGCTCCGGCCCCGAAAACCGCTGAGCCATTACTCATCCGCCCCGCACGGCTCCGTCGCAAACGATTGGCATCACCGTTGCTGTATCACTTCGGGACGGTAAGTACCAATTCCGTCGCTTGCGCCCTTGATACTAAGGGTAAAAGAGGCAAAATGAGTAAGTTCAAAGCAACGCATCAACTCAACCGAACCGCACTGCTGGTTAGGATCTTCGCGCTGGCCGTGCTAGCCTCCGCTTTCGCCATGTTACCAAATGTGGCATTTGCGGACTCTAACAACGCCTATCAAGTCAGCGGAACCCTGGCATCCGGCGGTACCTTTTCCGGTACTCTGGATTACAGCTACAACTCGGCAACCAACCAGACGGTTCTCGTCAATTCCAAGTTCACGGTGGATGGCACTTCGTTCTCCTGCAACGGCCTCACTGGTGGAAATCAGTGCATTGTGTTCGATCCTTTCGGCACCGACTATTTTCAGGTCCTTTCCGGCAACACCTTGGTCGTACTCGATTGGAGTGCGTTCAATTTGGCCGGAACGTTCCCGTCAACGATCAATTTCGTCGGCGGCTATGTCGAAACACTCGGCGTCAAAATCACGGACACGGTTACTGGGGGCGCGGGCTCATACGTCGCAACTCCCGAACCCTCTGCGTTGTTTCTGCTCGGTGCGGGCCTATTGGGTCTCATCGCGCTGTCTCGGCGCAGATTGAATTTCAACTCGATCGCGTAACCCGATCGAAAAACTTCTCACCGAGGGCAGGCCTTCGGGCCTGCCTTCCCTACGCCGATGGCTCCGCCGCCATCCCGCGCGTGGACGGCGCGAACCTAGCACTCCGCCCCGCGCTACGCTCTGCCCTTTCTCTCAGCGCCGTCCGTCCCAATTCTCGCCTCGCGCGTCGTGGCCACGCCCAATCCCAAGCCATGCTTCGCGGCCTTCTCCTGATCCAGAATCGCTCTGCAATGCCGGCAGACGGCTACGCCCGGCTTGACCTTCTCTCCGCATGCCGGACAATCCGCCATGCGCACCGGAACATAGGCCCACTCCCGTTCCGCCCCCAAAGAAATCGCCGCCCTGCGATGCAAATCCGAAATTTCTCGGAATGAATGTCCCCGCGCCCACATGGTATCTCCATCGGTCACCAGCCGCTGGTAGAATTCGTCACGTCGCCCGGTCGCGACGCTCAATTCTTCCTGCGTAGGACGAGCTCCGGCGCATACAAACACGCCATGATCCTGCAAATCCTGCAGCAGGTCCTCCGCAATGTCTCGCGCCGAGATCGTGAACGGAAATCTTCTGTTGTCGCCCAGATCAATGGCGTCGCCGCGTGATGTAATCAGCAGCAACGAATACGCCTGCCCCTTGGCGCACGCCGGAATGTGATACACCCCATGCGTTCGCGAAATGTACCAGTCCTGCTCGGAAATGGAAGCGATCGTCACGGTCGCGGCCGTGTCTCCCGTCGCACGCGTATCCACCACCAATCTCCCTCGTAATCCTGAAGCCGCCGTCGTCGTTGTGTTCAAGTGATTTTCCTTTGATTGATGTGGCCTCTGTCGCGAGCTTCCATGGCATCGGCCGTTCCGTTCCCCGCCACGCTGATTCAATCGAAAATGCTCGCACTGCCTGGCGATCGACTCTGCTATTTTCCGGCTACGCCAACAAACGGCGCGCCGTGGAACGCCGGCACCGCATCGTCCAGCAAATCGTCCGCGTCACGATCCCAACGAAGCGCGCGCCGCGCTTCCCTGGTCGCGATTGCGCCCCGTAGCTCGCGCCGCGGTTGTTTGCGCGACCATTCAATCGCATGCACGATCCAGTCGCAAGCCGCCGGCGTCAATGAAATGAATTCCCCGCTCGCGCTCTGGAGCGTAAAGCAGTGTTCGTATTCGCCCCGCGAAGGATAAGGTCCCAGAGCTGCAACGCGTATCCCGTCTTCCACTTCCGTCGTCTGTGCGTACCACTGTTCCGGAGATCCATAAGATTCCCGCGGCGCCCACCGTTCGATATGCCAGCGATTCAATGGCAGATATTTTGGCACTCGTCGCGTCTCAACCGTCTCGCGCGTCACGTTTCCGTTTGCGTCCCGATCCGTCCATCGCCCGCCAATCCATGTGAGCCGCGACCCGCCCCAAACCACCCGGAAATTGGCCTCGCCGTAGCAATTCGTTCCCCCAGCCCGTTCCACGCGGTGTTGAATTGAAAGCGGCGCTTCATGCGTCTCCCGGGTGACGCGAATTACCGGCGATAGAGACTTTTGTACCCTTGTGGACAATTCGCTTCCCATGAAATAAAAGCTACGGTCATGCGCGTTTCGGAGATTGCTGCCAGTGGGAGTACTGGACGCGCTCGACAAGCGTTGAGGGCTGGAAACAGCCCGGGAGTTCGAGTCTCCCAATCTCCGTTCCGCCGCCTCAACGCGCAACGCTCTGTTGACAGCAACATTTTTGGTAGTACACTAATCGTGCTTGTCGGGCGCGTCCACGACGCGTTGAAATTTGGGGCGGCTGCTGTTAATTAGCAAGCCGCCCCTCTTTTTTTGCGCTCCCGCAAACACTCAGGTCACGCAGTTATTCCAAACGTTTCCTACCAGGATCAGTACCCCGTCGGAATCGCCAGGTTGTTGATGTAAGCACCGCTGCGCGGCGACTCATTCCACACCTGGAATCCCGTAACGAAGTAAAAGATGTACGCCGCCGAAATTCCGCCGCTCGCACCGTAAATCGGAAACACCGTCTGCCCCCCGACATCGTAGAAATCAATGTCCTGCATAACCGCGCGCCCCCAGTGCGACAAATCCAGGAAATCCACACGCGTCTGATTGGCATTGATCGAGGATTTGATCGGCACTCCGGCCATGGACTTCTCACCCGTGAACAGCAAATCCAGATCGCTCGCGCGTCCGCCCGCGCCTTCCTTGATGATCTGCGAAATCGTCACGCCGAGCTGCTCCCACTGGTGCTCCTGCTCCAGCGCCGTGTAAGCAATCAGCTTGGACACCTGATTCGAGCCCAACGCCTTCCGCACTTTGTTGATCGCCAGACGCACCGCGCCCGGAGTGATCGCCGAATTGTTGCCGTTCACCACCGGCGTCGCCAATTCCACCGGATACGTGGTGCGATTCAGGTTCAGCCATGTGCCGGTCGTCGCATTGGTCTGGTGATACAAAATCCCAAACAACGAAGTCGGCTGCGCTCCCGTCAATCCGTCATGCACGATCAAATCATTCACCGCGGTTCCGGCAGGCAGCGAATCCACCTGCAGCAGCGAATTGAACGGATCCACCAACAGCACGTTGGCCGAGCCCCGATTGGTCGTCAGCGTCGGGTCGTAAACCTGCACCGTCTGGTTGTAGTAGAAGAGCTGCGCCCCCGGCGGTTTCGCCATCCCGAACTGTGCAGCCACTCCGGAAGGCAACCCCGTTGTGGTGATCGAACCGACAGTGCCCAACACTCCGTTCCCATTCGTCTGCATCACCTTGTCGAGAAACGCGCGGAACTGCGCCATCGCATTCTTCACTTCACGCTTCGCGGTATTCTCAATCGCCTTCTCCGGAGCATTCGACGCATACTCCACCAACTTCGTGATTTCCACGGCGTGCCGGAAAAATACCGGAGTCACCTGCGCCACGTCGTAAACCGTTCCCGAACCGCGCCCCAGGTCGCCGCCGTCCATATTTGCCAGGCCGGCCTTGCCTCCGGGGCGAATCTGCAGCGGCAAACGCATGTTGCGCGAGCTTACCCGTTCCACATCGCCGCGCTGCTGGATCATGGTCAGCAGGATGTCGTCGCGCTCATACAAAAGAGGAAGTTTGTCGCGAACCTTTTCCAGCTGTAACGCAACGGATTGTGCATTCTGCATCTGTGTCATAGTCTGAATGTCTCCCTGGGATTGAATTTCGTGCAGCGCGGTGCATCAATGCAGCGCTGTCTTTCCTTGCCGCCCGAAAATTCCGGGCGTGCGCGCCATGCTAAGCTTCGGCGGGTGTCCTCCTCGGACGCATGCTTTGAGAATTGAATCTGTCGTCGGGATTCGGCGGCCATTTCCCTGATTCCTGGCCGCCGCGATCCACTGTCTTGCACCCTGTCCCAGTACAGCCGCGATGCCTCTACCAGGGCTGCACCCCGGTACAGTTGAGCTATCGTTCGAAATCCCTCATCATCGAAGCGCTGAACGGTGCAGTGGCAGCACAAAACTGGAACCGGATCCAAATCCGAAACGCTGTGGGCTCGCGCGTATCCCCCCTCTACGCGGCAAGCACTCGCGGGGCTTCCCACTGGGGGATTATCGAATGAATATCTGCAAATCGCTTTTCGTAGTGGTGTTTCTGCTCGGCCTGGCGCTTGCTGCCCCACTTGCTCATTCCCAAACCAATTGCACCGCAAGCCAGCAGGCCGCGGTCAAGTGTTTCGTGGCCAATGCTGTCGCCACCAATCTGACCAAACCTCGCCAAGGCATGACCCTGCCGCAGTTCGAATCCTACGGCTTCGCCGTAACCCAGATATTACAAACTCACAGCACGTATCTGGTCCTAGTCGGTCTTTCCAGCGCTGTCGCCGACGCCATGCCCCCGCTGAATGCCGACGGCACAGCCAATGAGGCCGCGCAAAACAACGCGATCATCCAAGCCGTCAGCGCCGCCAACCACTCCGGGCTCACACCTCCGCCGGCCGGCGTTACCCTGCTTGATCTGCAACACTTTTCGCTGGACATCGCTGGCGCCATGAACGACAACCAGGGCGCCCTGGAATTGCTGACTCCAGGCATTTCCCTGCGCATCATAGACTCCTACATCGTAACCGCGACCACCAACGGCCAGGTCAGTTGGAGCGAAGTAAACGCAAGCCTTTCCACCGCCGTCGCTAATTTCGTCAGTTCGGGCCTCATGAAGGTTCCCGCGGGCATGACTTTGGCGCAGGTGACTTCCTTTACCGACTCTTTGGCGCAGATTATCCAAACCTATAAAGTCGCGACGAACCGCAAAGCTCTTAGCGCGAACTGAAAACCGTTAGCGATTCGATGAACGCGCCGGCATTAGCAACCACGCTTGCCCGTTCGCAATAAATAAGGTAGCCGGCGCGACGGCCCAACCCTCACCGCAACACGCTTCGCAGCACCCCTCTGCTCACGTATTGCCGCTTTTCTTTCGTGGAGACGTTTGTTCCTGTCCCACTAGAGTCATTCGCCCCGGTCATCGTCTCGACCCCAGGTCAGTTGCGCCGTTCGGCGCCGCGCGTAATGATCCAGCAATGATCTCCACAGAACTATTTGCTCTTGCGCAACCCATTCTCAACCCCGCGCCCGCCGATCGTGTGGACTCATCACCCTTCGTTGCCCGGAGCAATCCCATGCGAGCTCTCGTTTCAAAAATCGCCGTGCTTTTTTTCACTCTGGCCTTCGTCGCGCTATTGCCCTATCGAACGTGCGCCCAAACCACGCCGCCGCCGGACTGCACTGCCAGCTCCGACGCCGCCGTGCAATGCTTCGTCGCCAACGCCGTCACCACAGGCCTGACGCAACCCCGGTACGGCATGACCCTCGCGGAATTTCAAGCGTACGGTGTCGCCGTAACGAAAATCCTGCAATCCGATCAGACCTACCTCGTCCTCGTCGGCCTCTCCAGCGCCATCGCCGATGCTTTGCCGCCGACGAACGCGGACGGCACCTACGACATCGCCGCGCAGGACACCGCCATCGCCCAAATCGTCGCCGCCGCAGCCACCAACGGATTCGTCTGGCCGCCCTCAGGCACCACGCTGCAAGATCTTCAATGGTTCGTGCAGGATCTGGTCAACGCCATGAACGTCAATCAGCAGGTGCTGCAAATCCTTACGCCTGGCGTCACCCTGCGCATCATTGATTCGTACATCATCACGGGCACCGGCTCGGACGGCACCGTGAATTGGCCCCAGGTGAACGCCAGCCTAGCCACGCTGGTCGCCAACTTCATTTCCTCGGGCCTCGTCTGTCTGACGCCGTCACTCACCACCGCGCAGCTCACCGCCTTCGTCACCGCGCTGGCGCAAACCATCAGCACCTACAAGGCCGCCACGAATCGCCCCTCGCTCTGAGCCGGCGTGCGGCAACACTACAAATTCAAAATATCCGCGTCAGACATTCGCGAGTAGTCCAGCTCCCGCGGAGTGACCGCCCGTCGGCCATCATTCCCTGCTCCGCCAGATCCTGCGATGTCCACGCGCCGCTCCGCCGTGCGCTGCCGCGTCCGCCGCTCGTGATTCGCCGAAACCACTGTCGTAGTCCACTCGTTCAGCACACGCTTGGCAACGGCCGGCAATGCCTGCCGCGCCCGTCCGGCAACCAGCGACACAATCGCCCGCTGGTGCTCTTCATCAAGCCCGCCGGACCGGAATACATCCCGCATCTGCTGCCCCAGCGCGCGATTTCCCCGCAGCGTCGTATCCAACTCGCGGTAAATCTCACCCACCACGCGGTTGCGCGCCGATTTTGATATGCCTTCGGGCAGCAGTCGCTCCACCTGAGACTCAATCGCTTCCACAACTCTGGAAACCGCCGCCGCGTTCGTCGAGTGAAAAAAATCCAGCTGCGCCGGTGTGAAACCGGTCGCCGCGTCGCGCTGGCGGTTTTGATTGTGAACTTGGTTTTGGATTCGTTCCTGGTTTTGAGTTTGTTCTTGCGCTGCCCGTTGCAGCTGATCTGTCACTTCGCCGGGTCCCTGCCGCAAACTCGCAGGACGGGCAGCATCTCCCGTTTTTCGCGCTCCGTCACTCGCAAGCGCGTTCATCGCGCGCGCCAAAGACGCAAACGCCTCGGGATCTAATTTCGCCACCTCGCGTGCCAATTCCGCATGGTCTTCCGGTCGCCGCGAATAAAACAGCGCGTCCATCCGGTTCAAATCCCCAAGCTGCGCCGTTGCGGCGCGCGCTTCTTCCGGCGTCGCAAATGTCTCGCGATATGCACCAGCCTCTCGCCACGCATCGCGCAATTCAGGATTTGCATCCAGCGTCGCGCGCAAATGTTCCGGCTCCGGCGTTGCGCTTGCGTCGGCACTCCCACTCTTCTGGTCCGTCGCAGAAGCTCGCCGCGTTCCCTTCGGCGCTTGCTCAACACCAAAATCAATCTCCAGTTGTTCGTCCGTCACCGGCTCCGCTACCTGCGCAGTCGCTTCGCGCTCGTCGGCGTTCGCTTCACGGCGGCCATTCCGCCGCGGAAGATGTGTACTCAATCCCAATATTTCATCGTCGCCGGAATTGCGATTCAAAACCGGCGCTGCTGCAATCGTGTTTGAACTCATGCTCTGATCGCCTCTCTCAATCATTAAAAGTGTGCCAATGTGCACCTGGCCTTGGCTCCGCGCCACCGCGCCAAGACGCTGTATCTACGCCACTTAGGCCCGTTTGCCACCTGTTCGCCCGTTCGTTTCCCACAATGAAACCACAGTACTATTCTCCTTACGGCACCGCTCCTGTACATCTACAACTAGCGGGGGAGCTGTACGTTGGTCCAGGAGGACACGACAGACCCCGCATAAAACTGAGGTAACATCTATGAGCACGCCGCCAAGCGCCTCCGCAGAGACCGCCGCAAAATCCGCATCGTCCAGTTCACCATCAGGCATCGAACGCCGCCGCCGCAAGCGCGCGAAAATCACCGCGCAAGTTCACATGCGTGGAGTGAATACTCCCGAACCCTTCGAAGAAATCTGCAGAAGCGTGGACGTTTCGCGCGACGGCCTGCTCGTCACTTCGTCGCGCGCAGGCTACTTTAAAGGCCAACGGCTCGACGTTACTTTCCCCTATTCCACAGCCGCGGCCGCGCTGAATTCCGCGCAGCCCGCCGAAATCGTGCGCGTCGTCGAACAAGGCGGCCGCTACGCCGTGGCGTTGCAATTCGTCAACACCAAATCCGACTCAGCATCCAAGGACGGCGCGAAACTGGATCCGTCCATCGCGGGTGCGCATGCGCCCGGCAGCGCGATGCACGCCAAACAGCAATCGGTCGTGCTCGCCGTCGAATCCGACCCCAAGACCGCCGAAATCATGCGCAACATTCTTTCCAACGACGGCTACACCGTCATCATCGTCCCTACCGCTCAGCAAGCGCTGGACATTCTGCGCAACACCGTCCCTGTCGTATTCCTCGCGGAAGTCGAAGCGAAGGACATGAGCGGCCACGACCTCTGCCTGATCATCAAGCGCAACGATCGCCTGCAGCGCGTGCCTGTAATCCTGCTGACGAAATCAGCCCAGCCCGCCGACTACTCCGCCAGCCACCAGCTCGGCGCCGTGGTCTGCATGGCCAAGCCCTTCAAACCAGAACGCCTGCTGCACGTCGTCCGCCTGGTAGCTCCGCCGCCGGCAGCGAGAAGCGCCTACGGCTCCTCGCGCTACTCGAACAACAACATCGAACGCTCCATTTAATTGTTCGCTGGCAACGCAGCCAGTTCTTCCGGATGCGTTTTGATCATGTCGGCGCGGTGTATCTGCCTCAGCCACACCGATTCGTGTTAAAATGCTTGCATGAACAACGGCACATCGAGATCGGCCTCCGCCAAGACAGTCGCCGAGCCGATCCGCGTGAAATTTAGATTAAAGTCGGGCAAAACCGTGTCGTTCAAAGCTCTTCGGACTTATCGCACGAAGCAAAAAACGCGCTCCCACTCCTGAGTCCGTGAGATCCATCTATCTCGACAGCAACATCCTGATTGCGTACTACTCCCCGCGCAGATTAGAGAGTACAAAGAGAGAACTGGTTCACAACGCGCTGCACGTCTTCGCCAGCGCTACCGATGTGTGGCTCTGCACGTCCGTTTGGGCAGTCACTGAGATGGTCAATATTTTGATTTCGTCGAAGAAAATGGCTCCCGCCAAAGTTGCTGAGATCGAGAGTCGGCTTTTCACCGAGAGCTTCGGGGGCTTGAATGTCAAGGTCCTCGAAGTTAGCCCGGAAAAGGACTACAAATTCTCGAACTTTTTCGGTGACGTCAGGCTGGCCATCCTAAGCTATCACTCCGGTGTCGGCGACGTGATCCACAGTGTGATCATGAGAAATTATGGGATCGACCACATTCTGACGTTTGACGAAAAGAACGACTTCAAACAAATTCCCGGGCTTACTGTCTTCCATCCCAAAGACATCAGGGTTTAAAGTCCCGCGACGGCTGATCAGAGCCGCGTGGCGGCCTTTTGCGGCGATGAGACTGGTACCGCCGCCGCTGCCTGTTGCTTCCGCAAAAAATCGCGATGAAATAGCGCATGTGCTCGCACGTTCGTGTATCCCAGCGGCGCTTCAATTTTCGCCACCTGCCCCGCGTCAGACGAAAACCAGCGCATGCATATCTCCAGTTCCACCGCGTGATTATCCGCGAACTCATCGGGCATGATGCTCGGCAGAATCACCTCCGCTTCCACTCCGCCAGGTGACGCCGCGGCAGCCGCAGGACCAGCCGCAGCCGTCACATCCTGCCGATGCACCACCGGCATCTCCGCCACCAGCTGCGCAATCTCGCGATACTGTTTCGTGCGCGACTCTTCCTCTGGAATTACAAATTCCTCCAGGCCAATCAACCGCTTGATCAACGCCGTATTTTCCGGATGCGCCAAAATCGCCTGCATCTGCGGATCGGGATTCGCCAGCAATTGCAGCAGAACCGCGCGTTGCTGCGACCACAGCGTCGGATACTGCTCATCCGTTTCCGGATAGCTGAACAGATTCCCCTTCAAATCCGCCAGCCGAATCCATTTCGATTCGAATGCCGCGCCTGCCCCGAGCAAAGTCACTTCCACATCATTCGGCCGGTTACGTCGGAAGCAATCCACCGCGAGCAGCATGATGTCCGCGTGGAAGAACTTCATCCTCCGCCATACCAGACCGATGCGTCCCATCGCCTGGTCGCGCGCCATCGCGTAACCAGACGCGGTATCGTTGTTCGACATCGCTCCGCCGAACAGCGCCGGAAACGCCCCGGTAAGAAATTGCGCTACCGGGCCCATCAAGCCTGCGGCATGCTCCGCCAGATCCGGAGGAACCTCCGCCGCATCAGGTTGAAAGAATCCCGCGGCCAACGATTGCCCAGGTTTCGCGCGCGCCGGATAATGCGCGCCAGGTTCCGCCGTCTGCCCCTGCAGCGCATCGAAATCCAGCACTTCACTGTCCGCATAAATCGGCGGAATCCCGTACTCGTACGTCTCCATCTGCAGATTCGAAAGCGTATTGAACCGCTCCTGCACGCTGATCAGCGCATCGCCCAGCGCAGGACGCCCACTCGATCCATCTCCCGGCAGCGCATGCAACACGCGCCAGTGATCGTCCATGTTCTCGCTGCGCGATTCGCAGTAGCTCTCGCCCGCGAACGCCACGTAAGCCCCATCCGGAAACATCTCCAGCAGTTCATCGCGCAACGCCTTATCATCCAACGCGAAAAAAGCCCACGGCCGCAGCCACGTTCGCTGGAACGTAATCAAATTGATGTTGGTATCGCCGCCTTCCGTCAGCGGTCCGCCCTGTGATTGCGCCAATCGCGCCAGCCTTTCATATTCCTGCGATCCGCTCGCCACGGGCGACCCGATCTTGTCCGCCGCATGCGGATAAGCCGCGCGCAGCCGCGCCTGGTGCACTTCCATGTTCCACTGAATGTACGGGTACTCGTGCATCTCGCTCGCCCACGGAGGAGTCTTCAGCTCAAGGCCGCCAACGATCGTCACCACCTCTTGCCCATTCGGCACGCGCTGCCGGGTTTCCGCCGTCGGCACCGTCACCATTTCCGCTGCGACGAAATCTTCCTCGCTTAACAGCGCGCCGCAGGTGTCGCAGCTCCTGCCAATATTCGGATCGGCGCCGTCATCCGCGGTCGGCTCCACACTGTCTTTCGACGCTCCGCGCTTCGCCGCATTCTCCACCCCGCATTCCAGGCATACATACACATCGTTGCCAATCTTCACCTCGCGCGCGCCAATCTCCGTCTCCGGATGAAATCCAAATCTCTGCCCATCCACCACGAACCGCACGTAAGCTCCCACCTTCCCATCCGTCCAAAGATTGAACGCTTCCTCTACAATCAAATTTCCGATGCGATTATTGCGTTCCACCAGCTGCGCCACTTCGGTCGCGGACTTAGCCGCCGCCACATCCTCCTCCGCCTGTGCCGACGAAGGAAAAAACCTCACCCGCGGCACGTCCTGCGATAACACCGCCACCAGCGACAGCCCGAACGCCTGGTAGATATTCGTGACGAACTCGTAGCGCGGCAAATCTTCCAGCGACGAATTGTCCGAAAGCTTCTGCTCGAACGGCAGGTGCCAATTCTGATCGCGCTCGTTCCACCACAAATATTGCAACCCGCGCCAGAACTGATGCGCCTGCTTGATCCTGCGCACCTCCTGCCGCCGCGTGCCTTCTGACTCAAAAGAAAACTGATACACCAGCCGCCGCAGCGCCCCTTCCAGCTTTTCCGGCAGCTGTTCGTTGTTCGGGCCGAAGGGATTACTCTGGCTCTGCGTGGTCGTCCGCGCCGCCTGCCTTCCGTTCGTGCCGGGCGCCGCGTTTCCTTCGTTCAACACCGGCCCTTCCACCGGCACAATCGCCGGATCCGCTGCTGAAAATGATTTCTGCGTGGGCATGCACTGTCCTCGCTTGCTTTGAAAATGGTCGTGTTTGTACTGCCAGGAACGATAGCTGACGCGACGTCGCCGTGCGCAACGCTCACACCAGCCGAAAATGTGGAATTACGGAATTGAATCGTGCGGAGAAAAACCAAACCACAAGACAAATCACCATGGCGGGAACAACGAAACTCCCCCAGCCCAGCTACTGCATCGCGAACGATCGCTCCCCGAGCGCGATCGCGTCAGCCAACCTCGCCCCGCGATCATTGGTGGAAAATCCAAACGTGCAATTCTTGAAGCGCACGTTCTGCAGCGAAACCTCGCCGCCCTCGTAACGCAACCGCGTGCCCACAAACGTCACATCTTTCCAGCGAATCCCGTCCAATGTCTGCGAAGCCCCCGCAATCGTCAACCCGCCCACGCGCACGCCGTCTGCCATCACCCGCGTCGCTGGCACCAGCAGAACCTCCGAAGTGTCCGGCATCAGCGTCGCATCAATATAATTTCCGCGCAGCGCCGCAGGATCCAGCAGCTCATTGGCGCTCAGCGCCCGCGGCGCGGCCAATATCACATGCCCTGGAATGTTCACCGCATGCGGCGCCTGCACACCCGGCCCCGCAATGATATCCGGACTCACACTTGCCGCCGGACTCGCGCTCCCATTCTTCGTTGCGGGACTATCTCCGCCGGCCGGCAAGTCCGGCTGCGCCGAACGCAACTGCGCGAGTTCAATCCGCGCCAGCGTCACATGTTCGATCAATCTCTCGTTGTCAGGATGCGACCGCAGCACACGGTCCAGACTGCGCACCGTGTGGTCAAAGAAATCCGGCGCCGCCGCTTGCCCCTGCATTCGCGTGGCCATCAAGATCGTCGCCGCGCGATCCGTCTGCATTTCCGCCGCCGTAATATTCCCACCCACTCCTTGCGCCACCGCCTGTTCCAAAGCGTCCGACAAAGCTGTCTGCCACGCCGCCACGCCCGCCCTATCGCTCGGCGGCGTCACATAGAAGTGCGGCGACTCACTGCCTGCCATCTTCGCGGGGTCAAGCAAGCGCTTCACTCCCTGCCACACCAATGTCGCCAGCAACGTAGTGGCCAGCGCCACCACCGCCAGGCGAACGTACATCGGTGCCGGCGCAAACCCGCGCTTGCGTCTTTCCCAGCGCCGATCACGCCCGCTCGGCGTGTCCCAAATCCCGAATCCCATTCAGACTCCGCTACCGCGAGCTACTGCCCATTATTCTAGACCAGCCCGTCCCCCAGCGCGACCGTCTCCGCAGACTCACGGACCCGCGAATCGAAACGTCACTCGCGCAGTTGGCTCAGGCCTCACCTATTTAGCACCCATCCCGCCGCGCCGGATGGCCGCCGTTGCCTTTGTAGCGGCCGCCTGCTTTTTCCTTTAGGCGGGCGACTTCGACTTTGACTTTTACTTCGAATTTGTAGCGGCCGGTTCAGCTTCATCGAACCGGGCAGCCGTTGAATTTTGCTTGCAGTTCGTGAGCGCCACCACCCCGCCCTCGCTAACCGCGCTCGCAATGTTTCGCGAATTCATCGCGCAAGAAGCTCACCAGGTCACGATGATCCGCGAACACATGCGTTTCCGGACGCGACGCATTCCCCGCCGTCGGCACTTGCCCCGCTTTCGGCGATCGCAGCGACGCGAATCGAGCTCGCGGCGAATCGCTCGCCCCCGGGGAATCTCCGCGCGCGCCCTGGCCCGAATCAACTGCTTCCCGGTGAACGTGCGCCACAAACCCGCGCTGCGCTCTTCCCGAATGGGACGGCACTAATTCCGCAGCTTCGATTTCAACGCGGTGAATTGGCCCTTTGTCCGCTCCGTCCGCTCCGTCCGCCGACCCCGTCTCGTCGTCTTCATCGTTCCCGTCGCCGCCCGCCTGCGCAGCGTCATGCTGCAGAGCTAGCAGCGCTGCCTCGGCTTCTCGCGCCGCTTCCAACGCCTCTCCCGCAATCGCATTGATGTGATAACGCCCCCGAATGAACGGCATGTTGCCTCCGCGTTCAAAAGATCTAACACCAAATCCTGAAAATAGACGCGCCCGCTGACGCACCAACCAATGCTCCGACGATCACGCCGCGCATTGAGATCGTGCGGGCGATAGTCTGCAGCGCGGCACAAATTTCAAGGTTGCAGTTGAATTTGTAGCGGCCGCCCGCTTTTTCCTTTTAGGCGGGCGTCTTCGACGTTGAGTTTGAATTATGTAGAGGCGCGTCTAAACCGCTTCTTTCTTCCTCGCAGCGTCAATCTCCAGCATCCGATAGACCTGGTGCCACGATCTCCGTCGCATCGGCGTCGCCACGCTCTTCATTCCCCGCCCAATTGGCTCTCGCTGTCCTGTCGCGCTCGCCCTCGTGGCAGCAGTATTTTCCGCCCCTGCTGATTTGCTTCCGCCACTCTCGACCGCGTGTCCCGGCAGCGAGTCGGAACTCGTTTTCTCCGCGCCAAACCCAACCACCGCGCTTTCCGTTGGATCATCCGCACCCACAACGATCGGAGGCACTCCCGCAATCCCCAAAATCGAATTCAGCAGCGCTCGGTTTTCGGCGCGCAGCCGCGCCACATCCCTTTCCAGCGCGCTCGTATAATTCGCGCGAATCAGCCGGCCCCATACCTCTCGCAGTTTCATTCCCAGATCCTCCCACCCTCTGGCGCGACGCCAAGTACGACGCCCGCAACCCGCTCGCTCACGTTCGTCGCCGCCGCAGAAACGATACCGGCTGCGTTCGCTGCGGCACCTCGATCTGCGCCTTGCGCGCCTGAATCGCGCGAATCGTTGGATCCGTCGAAGTCACGCGCTCAGCCAGCCGCTGCTCCAGCGGAGGCCGCGCCATTCCGCTGCGCCGCGCCGCATAACGCGAAATCAACCCATAGCGCGCGGCATCGGCGGCGTCGTCGCCATCCATCTTTTCCACGTCTTCAATTCGCACAGAATCCCGCACCAAAGTAGGCAGCGTGCGAATCAACTCGATGCAGTTGTCCGTCAAGAGCCACTCCCCCGCATCCAACATCTGGTACATCAGCATCCAGCCGCCGATGCGATCGTCGTCCGCAGGCGTCGGCCGCGGAAATCCCGCCTCCGCGAACACATCCCCCATCTGTTCCGCGATCGAAGCGTCGTCCGTACGCCGCGCGAAAGCGTCCGGTGAAAGATAAATCGCGCCGATCTTCTCTCGCCCGTTTTCAAGCGAGGGAAACGCGCCGGCCGTTGCAGAAAATCCGCCCGCCGGTGACAGTTGCACGCTCGCCAAACTGCGCGCGATAATTTCGCGGGCCAGTTCGCGCGGCGAAGTGCGGTGCGTCACATACTCCCGATAAGTCACCACGCACGAGCTCGCGTGCGCGCACGCACTGCCGGCCCCATCGAAGCTTTCCTCTCGCCCGCCGCCTGCCGCAAGCGACCCCGGCGCCTGCGCGTGCCAGTAAGTCGCCGCCGGATGCTCGAATCCCCAGTCAATCGAAATCCAGCGCGGCCACCACGGCTGCCACTCAATTTCTTCGGCCCGCGCCGTATTCCGCCCTAAATCAAATCGGTCGAAATACTGCCCCGCGAACACTTCCCAATCGCCGTCGAAAAACGCCCGCTTCAAATTCGTTGGCAGCGCCAGCAAAGTCTTCTGATAATTCTTGTCCGCCGCGTAAATCGGGTTATCGAAAAACCGCGCTGGAATGAAATCATAATCCCCGGCGTTATATTCCTCGGGACACTCCATCCCCGGCGCCGGCTGCTTGTCAATCCACAGCGCCTTCACCCATGCATGCCCGATATTCCCCGGATTCGTCGCCCCTGCCATGCAAGAAAACGTTCCCGGCACCGGACAACGATTTCGGCTGGTCAAAAATTGCCATTGCCGCAAAGTAAAAAGCGTCAGCTCATCTATCCCGATAAATAAATACTCCGCGCCCTGGTACTGATACACGTCATGCTCGCTCGCGCAGTATCCAAAGCGCGTCGTCGAGCCGTTTGTCCATTCCACCACGTGCTTCGATTCGTGAAACGCCACATACAATTCGCGCGGCACATCGCGCCGAAAATAATGCAACAGCGAAGTCTCCAGTTCCGGAAACGTGCGCCGCAAAAGCAGCGTATTTACGTTGGGGTGGTCGAGCGCCTGCACGACCGCCTCCATCAACAGCGCTTTCGATTTCCCCGGTCCTGCCGCGCCGCCGAACAGCCGGTATTTTGCCGGAGACACATGAAACTGACGCTGCTTCGGAAACGGCTTGTAGCCCAGGATGTCATCCAGCAACCTGCGTTTTTCACTAGCCGCCGCATCGACGCGCGCGTTCTCCACATCAAACTCGCCACCACCAGCACAATCGTCGCGGTCAGCGTCAGCGTGATCGAGGATCCGTTTCTTCGCTCCGGGTGTGCTCTCTGCCATGACCAGTTGCGCCGTGTCCCGCGCGGTGTCCCGCCCCGCATCCCGAGCGGGCCACTACGCGAGGGTGCGTATTTTTTCTCCTACGTAAAACGCCGCCGCCCCACCCAGAAAGGCCGCCGCAATCGCCGCGTGATGCACGCTCAACACCGCACCGAGAACCAACGCACCGATCCCGCCCAGCTGTACCGCGTATCCAATCGTCGTCTTGCTCGCGCTCATGAAAGCTCCTTTGATGTACTGCATCCTAGAAACGTGCTCGCGGCTTTTCTGCGCTGCCACGGTAGGGGCGCTGCTTGCCGCGCCGCATCTCGCCAAGCTGTCAACGAAACCAGATTTGGGTGCGCCACCCTATTCCGTACGAACTGGGCGCGGCACGTTGTGAATCAACCGCACAAACTGCGGCGCCTCGTTGACATCGCCACTACCCGCAGATTTCTCCGGCTCCAGCCAGTCCGCCAGTTCCTTCAGCACGTCGAACAACAACTTCGCAGCCGCAACTCCCACGGCGCCGGTTTCCTTACTGCGGCTCAGCTTAGCCGCGATGCCCGAATACATCGCCGCCACTTTCGATTCATCCAGGCCCCGCTCCCGCAACGCTTCCGCCAGCTTCAGGCGTTTCTTGCGGTTGTCCGGCACGTCGCAAATGAGTGCGATCAGTTCCGCAACCGACTCCACGTCCTCGTACCCCTTTTCGCTGCTGCCCTCAGGCGTTCCAGCCGGCTTGGGTTTCCTGTGCGGAGTGCCACTTGCCTGACCCGCTGTGCTCCGGCGCTCATTATCCTGGTTCGTCGGTACTGTGGATCTCGCGCGCACCGTCGTTCTCGGCACCTTGCGCGCTTTCCCGCCGCACACGCTTGCCGTCAGCAGCGCAGCTCCCTCCGGTTCGCATTCCGCCGGACTCTTCGCCTCCGAGCACTTGATCTGCAACGCTCGAACTTCGTTCATATCCCGCTCCCTGAAGTCTTCAGATCCTTTTCGCTTTTCAATGTGGGAGCGGGACACGCGCGTGCCGGGTCCGGTTCGAGCCGCTCGGGCGTCGTTGTTGCCGCCGCAGCGTTGCGCGTGTCCCACACAGGTGAACTTTTCTTACGGCGCGTTGTCTCGTCTTTAATAGCCCTCTGCAACGCATCGAACTCTCGAATTTCTTCAAACGACAGCATCCCCAGCAGCACGCCATCCAATCCGTCGCGATGCTCGCCGCACAATCCTCCACGCCGCGCAACCCGCCGCGCACAACGCCTCCAGGCACTCGTGGAAGATCGCGAGCGCACGAATCCGATGCACACTGCCATGAGACGGCTTGAATTACTTCGAGCGGAAAAACCTGCGGACATATGCGAACAGCGAAAGCGCCAGTCTTAGTGAGACGCGGGAGGTCCGGACGGACTATCCGCCTTAATTTCGATGATTACCTTGCAGTCGCGCGGCGGCGATTTCTCCCCATCCGGCGTCTGCGCCGATACTCCGATGCGATGGCTGCCCACCGCGAACCACATGCGCGGGCTGGTAGCCGCAATTCCCTTCACCATCCCTTGCGCATTCGGCGGCGCGGGAATCGAAAAAAGAAGATATGGTTTCTCGCCCGAAATATCGTAAACGTTGAACTTCTGCACGCACGCCTTGGTCACTTTCGCCGTGCATACCGGCGTTTTTGTGAAGTCGTAATCGAACTGCACGGTGATACTGTGCAAAGCCGATCCCGTCCCCGGCGGCTCGGTTCCTTTTTGCGCGTCGCCCTGTTGCGCGCCGGAAGATTGCGCCGCGCCGCCCGATTTGCCCGCCGTGGCCTGCTGCCAGTTCCCACCGCGCGCCGTCGCATCATCCGCCACGCCGGCGCTCGCAACCTCGCCGCCAATAAATCTTCCCCGTCCCGGCGATAGCAACGCGATCGCGAGAATGAAGGCAAATCCTCGGCAATCCATCAACGATGCTTCTCCCTGTCAACGCCCAGGTCGTGTCCAGCCGGCGGTGCGCTCATAGCCAACACGTTATCACCACAAACATCCCCGCCGGAAGCGCCGCCCGAAAACCAATTCCCTGCGGCTAACGGGGCCCCGGTCGGCCGCGCAAAGCTATCCTAGTATTTGCACCGTCACGCCCGATCCGCCGGTGATCGCGATCACCTTCGCCCGCACGAAATTCGCGCGCACTCCGGTGGCCACCAGATTATCGCCCGCCGTCAGAGTCGAACTCATGTTTGCCGCGCCGGTGGGCACAGCATATTGCGCGTCCACATCATTGATTGCAGTCTGCAGCTGAATGTTCACCGCAGTGGGAGCAGTGGCAAAGCTGATCTGCCAGCGAATTGTGCGGCCATTCTCCGGAAACCCTGCATAGCTCGGCAGCGCAAACTGCTGGCTGGCCTGCCCCGCCGCGGGTGCTTCTGCATTGAATGCCAAAGCAACATCGCCGGGAAATATCGAGTAAGGAGGGACCTGCGCATTATAGTTCGGCATCGTCGGGCGTCTCCATGAGGATCTGTATTTCTCTGTCGGTGCAGCGAATGTGGCGCAAATGCAATACAGCTAGTCCAAGCACGAAAATGTGCGTTTCGTATTTGAACTCGTAGCGCCCGTTTTCAGGCCGGTGCGTTTGACTCGCGCCCACTCGGTTGGTATTGCCGTGCGGAGACTGCATGTTCCGATCCGCAATTAGCCAAACGCGCCTGACCAGGCACACCACTAGCAGTGCGTAAACGATGTGGAAGAAGGAGGGCTGTTGCAAACTCGCCGCAGGAAGCGGCGTTCAAATCACCTGCTACGCTCTACACTTTTCGAGGTTAACGAATAAGTTTATACGCGCATTTGTTAATTCTGTCAAGTCGTTGTGTGTGTACACAAAAATAATCCAAGGCGAGCGTGGCACCGCCACTCTTGGCTCTGCGTTTGAATTTTGTTTATGATCCTTCCTTGCGAAGCGGAAACCAATCTCAACAGCACAGCAAGAGTGCCGGCTGCATGCAGGGACGCGTCACAAGCGCCCCTAAACCAAGTCGTTCCGCGCCCGCAGCCGCTACTACTGCGGTTTCTGAGGCTCCGAATTCTGCGCCGGCGCCGGCGCAGCCGTCGGTGCGGGCGTCGCCGCCTTGCCGGCACCCGCAGCCTGCGGCTTCAAAGTGAAATCCACACCGCGCGCCGCGTTTTCATTCACCGTGCGCTGCAGGTCCACCCGGCTCTCATCCACTGCATTGTCACCGCCATACGAAGTGACGTAATGCAGCTTCCCATCCGCCAGCCAATAATCGCTCACCGCGAAACTCGTTCCGTCCTTCAGATAAAGCAGCACGTACGTCTGCTCCGGCGCTGCATCCGTCCGCAATTCCTGAGTCCCGTTCGACGAACCCGTCACCGAGTCGGCCCCGCCAGTTCCAGGCGCCGCGAGCAAGTAGGAATCAGTGTTGTCCGGCGACGTCACGTTCGACGACCCTTCCGCCGCCGCATCCGTCCATCCCGAGTTGTAACCTCCCGCAGTGGTGCCGAAATATCCCGCTCCCCCGCCGAAGCCGTATCCATTTCCATATCCAAATCCGTATCCGAAACATCCCCAGAATGGATTGCAGCCCCCGTACCCGCCAAATCCGAATCCAAATGCGCCGTAATACGGGTTATAGCCAAAATATGGGTAATACGGGTAGTAAGGATATCCCTGGTGTATCGGCTGGAACGGATGTTGCGCCGCAGTAACCGTCGCCGCGCTACGCACAGAGCCCATCGGCGCGCGCGTCGTAGCCGCGATCGGCACAAATGGCTTCGCGCCGTTCACATTCGCAGGACCGTAATAATTTACGCGTCCCACCGCAGACATTCCCGCATGAGGCGGTTCCTGCCAGGTGTTATTCCCCGCGGCAAAATGCACCGGCGTCGCGTTCGATTCAGATTTGATATTCCCCGCCGGCACCCCGCTCGATCCATTCGCAGGCGCAGGCTTCGCAGCGCTGCTATGAAACGGATTCCACGAATGTCCGCCGCCGTTGCCACTGCCATTGCTGGTGCTAGCGCCGCTATGTCCCGCGCTCCCACCACTCGCATGAGAACCGCCGCTGCTCGCCGCCGCCGCGCTCCCTCCGCCGCCAAACCCTCCGCCGGAGCTGCCATGTGATCCGCCCCCGCCGCCTCCATGGGCACCACCGCCGCCTCCGCCACCGTGCTGCGCGAATGTCGGAACAGGCGCCAGCGCCAGGCCGCACGCAAACACCAATGCAGCGCTAATTTTCAGCACTCTTGGTCCCTGCGAACGAAAACGCGGCGCGAGAACTTCTTTTGCCATGCGGAGCTGCTGAGAGGTCTGGGTCATGTTGTATCCCTCCACCCGAAGGCGCGACTGAAGGGTGGTGCTAGGCCTGCTACTGGTTCACCGCCATTCTATATCATTCGACGCCCCCTCGTGCCTATGTGTTGCTTGAAGTTACCATCATTTTACAATTCGCCCGCCGCACGCCACCTCGCCGTCCGCACCCCACAATGACGTTATACTGTTCCCGATGATCCCTTTTCTCCACGTCGGCAGTTTCGCGATTCCCACTTTCGGCCTGATGGTCGCCTGCGCCATGCTTGCCGCGTACTTCGTTCTGCGCGCCGACCTCGCCCGCCGCGGAATCGCCGACAAGAATTCCGGCGAAGCCGAAGCCCTGGTGTCCTTCCCCTGCCTGGCCGGATTCGTCGGCGCGAAGTTGTATCATTTGCTCGAATCACCATCCGAATTTTTCGCGGATCCACTGCGCCTGCTCTTCAGCCCTTACGGATTCGCTTGGTTTGGCGGCCTGCTCGCCGGCTTCGCCACTTTCGCGTTCGTTGCCTGGCGCATCACCAGACATAATGCTGCGGCGGGTCATTCTGTCTCTCTACTCACGATCTTCGACGCGGGCTCGCCAGCCGCGGCGCTCGGCTATGGCATCGGCCGCATCGGCTGCCTGCTCTCAGGCGATGGCGACTACGGAATTCCAACCTCTCTTCCCTGGGGTATGAGTTTCCCCAACGGTCTGGTCCCCACCGTCGAGCGCGTTCACCCCACACCAATCTACGAATTTATCGTCGCCTGCGGAATCGCCTGGTGGCTCTGGCGCATGGGCGCGCCCGGTCGCGACAGCTATGCTCGCCCAGGTTCCAGCTCTTCGTCCGACGCGCGTGCGATCAGCGCTTCGACCAGGCAGCCCGGCGAAGTTTTCGCGGCGTATCTCGTGCTCACCGGCGCCGCTCGCTTCCTCGTCGAGTTCATCCGCATCAACCCGCGCTCCTTCCTGGGAATGTCCAACGCGCAAACCGCCGCCGCAGCCTCCGTAATCGCGGGAATTATTTTGTGGCGGTGGGCCAGTAGACGCAGCGCAGCGACCTAGCGACAAATTTCGATTCATACCGGCGGTTTTGGTAGCGCCGCCCTACGTAGCAGCGGGCGGGCGCCGTCACCCTCGACTTCGTGAATCGCGCCGCAGCGCAAGATCGAACGATAGCCCCGGCGTTCCGCCGGCTGAGTTGCCTTTGACGTTGTAGCGGCCGCCTTTAGGCGGGCGCCGTTGACTTTGACTCCATGTTTTACTTCGAATTCGCCGTTGTAGCGGCCGCCTGCTTTTGCTTTTCAGACGGGCGTCTTTGACGTTGAAGTTAGTCCCGAGCAACCTAAACCAGTTTCACGCCACGCACGGTACCGGCGCGACCAATCCTGCCTTACCCATGCGAATCGCCAGCAATCCGTTCGACAGCACCGCAACGCTCCGCCCCGGATCTACCTTCGCTCGCAGCGCCACCACGCAGAACGGCCGCGGCGCCCGCAAGATGGGCCCTCGCCTTTCCGCATCACGTTCCTCACTCCGTGCCTGCGAACCCTCACGCGGGCGATCCCTATCCCCCAGCTCGCACGATTCGCGCGAGCGGATCACCGTTGGACTTTTTGCGTTTTCGCCGCTGCCGGCGTCCGCACCAAACTCGTCCACCAAGCAATCGCCAAAATCCTCTTCAACGTGTTCCCGCGAGCCCGCGTCCACGTATCCCGCGATCAGCAGCCAGCACTCATCCACCGCCACGGTAATCTCCGTGCCCGCGCATCCCGGCAGGCTGGCCAAAGCATACAAATTTCCGCTCGACTCTTCGAAGTCCACCGAAATTCTCGCGAACAAATCGTTTTCCGCGGCTTTCCAGTCTTCCCGGTCGGTTCCGTCGTGCTCGCCTCGCACCATGCAGCGCTGAAGTGCGCGCCGCGACACTTCGTCATACACCGCCAGCAGGCAATCTGACATGTCGCGCAGCGGAATCTGCTCGTGCAGCATTTCGCCGTTTTTATTTCGCACGGCTCGTGTCACCATTTCCCGCAATTTGGCTCGCTGATTCATGGCTTCCGTCCCAGCTATGCCCGCCATCGCTTATTCAATACTCCCAAGTCCCAAACCACATCCTCACTCACCAGGCGCAACGAATGCTTCCGCGATTTCTCCGCGATTTTCAGCTCGTGCCCGCGCTGAGCAATGGCTCCCCCCCGGAATCGCGTCCACCCCATTCTCGAATCTTTCGTTCGCCTGGCGAACGAATCGCTCATCGCTCGCAGCTCCTGCTGTCGCTCCTGCCTTCGCTCCCGATGTCGCTTTCGTGGACCCGGCGCCGCGCACCACTTCACCAAAAAACCTCCCCCGTCCGCTGCGTTCATTCTCCAGCGCCGCAGTTGCTTTGTCGCACATCCGCAAAATGCTCTCTGCCTCCGTTTTCAGCATCAGCGGATTCAACGCGCGTTCACCCAGCGACCGCACGCCATTTTCGACCGCCGGCAGCCAAAGACACGTCTCCGACAGCGGCACCGACACGAACAGGTTTCCGGTTTGTTGCGCGACCAACGACGCCAGCTCGTATCCTGTTCCGTCAGGAAGTTTTTCCGTCGCCAGCGTCAGTTGAAACCGGATCGTGCGCAGAACTGTGTCCGCTTCGCGGACGGTCTTCACCGCATGGGATTCCCATCCGGAACGCGCCAGTCCCTTTAATGTGGATTCAGTGCTTGCGGTGGAGGTCCCGACTACTAGGATTCGTACAGCAGCGGCAGACATGTTGGCCCCTTTGGGGAAGGGGGACGTGCGCTTCAGACCCGAACTCGACCCACTCGAAGTTGCCGTATCCGCTTTTTCTTACATTCACCTGCTCGCACGCCACGCACGCCACATGGCCACGAAAGGCCCGTCTCCTTGCTTTGCTTCAACCGCTACCTCGCTAATTAACAGATCCCAAATCTTTCCGGTAACGCTTCTCACCCCGCCAGAGCCGCCCTCGGAGCCTTTCAGGGCGTGCGGTGTGGCAGCTGCCGCGGGCGACCCTTGCGAGGCGAGTAACCAGTTCCGCGAAATCCCATTTACTTCATCGGGAGATGCGCCGCAGAACGTTAATTACCACTACCCCTTCCAGCTAGGCTCGGAAATTTACTCCAGCGCACAATCTTTGACAATTCGCAACATTACTGCTTTTGTACTACGGCACTTACTGATCCTCCCGCAATTCACTTCTTCAATATTGCGCTTTTATTCTTGACACGCTAATACCATAGGAGTAACTTCCACTTTCTACCTGGGCTGTATGCGTCCCCGTCCTGGGCGTGGGTTGCTTTGCACGGCAATCGATCGGCGCTCTTAGCCACCGACTCCGCGTCGTCAAGTGCTTAGCCGTGGACCAAATGGACCATCATCGCTCAAAAAACTCGAAGCGGCGCTCGCGGCCTCCTACCGGGTCAAGCACTCGCATCAGCGATTCCCTTTCTGACCACCGCTCCGATAAAACCCTTTCCAAATCGGGTCTGGACTTCCCACAACGGGAATCGCCCGCTCCTCGCACTGACCCGCTTAACCCCTTCGTCGCCCTCGTCAGGACCTTTAACGAATTCCTCTTCGAACTGGACGCCGACGGTAAGTTCCTAAGCATCTGGACTTCCAACGAAGCTCTCCTCCGCGAACGCCGCGCCGAATTCCTTGGCCGCCGCGCTCTCGAAGTCCTCGGCGAAGAAATCTTCCACCCCTTTTCCAAACTCTTCCGCAGGGTCATCAATCAAGGCGTCGGCGAAGATATCGAATTCCCTGTTGATTTCCCCTCCGGCCGCCGCTGGTTTCAAGCACGCGTGTCCGCCGTCGGCCGGGGAGCAAAAAAACCCGCCTCCGTCTGCCTGCTTGCGCGCGATATCACCCAGCGCCGCCTCGCCGAAGAAGCTCTGCGTCAACAAGAAGCCCTTTTGATGCACGCCGAGCAGGTGACCGGCACCGGTTGCTCGGAATACGACGTCCGCACCGGACACCGGATCTGGTCGCGCCAACTTTTCCGCATCTACGGCTTTGACCCCAAGGGCGGTGTTCCCAGCATCGAAACCGTGTTGGCCATGATTCATCCCGACGACCGTGGGCGGTTTCGCAGCGACCTTCTATCGGCAATCGAGTCTTGCTCTCCGTTCCTGGCCGAAGCCCGCTACAATTTACCGGACAGACTCCAGCACATCATCTTCGTTCGCGGCCTCACCCTGCCGGACGAGTCCGGAAAAACGGCCCGGCTCCTCACCGTCGTCCAGGATGTTACCGAACTTCGCCGCACCGAGGCCCAAGCCCGCGAGCGCGAATCGCTCCTCGCTCAAGCCGAGCAGCTCGCCAGCCTCGGCAGCTGGGAATTTGACGTCGCGCAGCAAAGCTTCACCTGGTCCGCGCAAATGTACCGCATGCTCGGACTCCCTCCGGACGATCGGCCATTGCCCCTTGCTCGGGCCTGCGCATTCTTTCACCCTGACGATCGCGCGCGCGTTGCCCAGGAAGTCGAAACCCTGATCAAATTCGCGCGCCCGCTCGAAAATGAAGTTCGCTTCGTTCTGCCGGACGCGCAAATCCGCGTCTTCCATTCCCGCGCCGTTCCGGTTACGAATAATTCCGGCGAGGTCGTCCGCATCGCCGGCATGTCCCAGGACGTTACCGCGCAGAAGTCCGCTCAAGATCGCTTGCGCAAAAGCGAATCGCTTCTCGCCCAAGCCGAAGAAATCGCCAAAATGGGCAGTTGGGAATTGGATACCACGAATTCCACTGTCACATGCTCCGCGGAATTCTTCCGCATGCTCGGCCTCGAACCTTTGGCCGGGCCGCTTCCCGTCGAGGACATCTGGTCCTCAGTGCGCGTCGAAGATAGCGATGCCGCCAGACAGGCTCTCCAGCACGCTGTCTCCACGCACACTCCCCTCGAACTCGTCTGGCGTTTCATTTCGCCGGACGATCGCACGCGCGTGGTGCACACCCGCGCCATCCCCGTCGCTGATTCTTCGGGCCAGCTCACTCGTTTCGTCGGTTTCAATCACGACATTACAGAACAGAAGCGCGTCGAGGACGACCTCCGCCGCCTCTCTCGCCAGCTCCTGACCCTGCGCACCGAAGAACAACGCCGCCTGGCCCGCGAGCTTCACGAAACCGCATCGCAAACCTTGACCGCCCTGAAAATGACCCTCAAACAGATCGAGGACCTGCTTCCTGAAGGCGATAACCGCGCGCGCGAGCTAGCCAAATCCTGCCGCACTCTTACCAGTGACGCCATCCGCGAAGTCCGCACCATTTCCTCGATCCTGCACCCTCCGCTGATGGACGAGGCCGGCCTCACCGTCGGTCTGAGCGCCTACGTCCGCCTCTTCTCCGAGCGCAGCGGCGTGGCCGTGAATTTCGCCATCCCCGAAAACTTCCAGCGCCTTCCCAAGGAAATCGAACTCACTCTATTCTGCGTCGCGCAAGAATCTCTCGCTAACGTGCACCGCCACTCCAAAGCCCGCGCCGTCGAGATTTCCATCGCTCGCTCGCCAACGCATGTCTGCCTTACCATCTGCGACAACGGCGTCGGCATGGCCCTGCCCTCGCACAGCGATCGCAGAAATTCTCTTCTCGGCATTGGAATTGCCGGCATGCGCGAGCGCGTCAACCAACTGCAGGGCCAATTCCACATTCACAGTTCCCCCGGCGAAGGCACCACGATTGACGTGACTTTGCCGCTGGTGATCGAAGAGAGGTCCGAGTGAACTCCCGCCGCGCTTCTTGTCCGCGCGAGGGACCAGCCACGTCTGCGTCCGAGCCACTCGCCCTTCGCAAACAGTTCCTTACCAATGCACGCATCACTCAAGGAGAGTCTAATGCTTAAAGAATCCCCAGCCGCCAGACCGTACCGTATCCTCGTCGCCGACGATCACGCCGTCGTCCGCCGCGGCGTTCGCTCCCTGCTGGAATCTCAGCCGGGCCTAGAAGTTTGTTGTGAAGCCTCCACCGGTCTGGAGGCGGTCGAGCACGTCAAGAAGACCAAACCCAACCTGGTTCTGCTCGATCTCACCATGCCGGAAATGAACGGCCTCGAAGCCGCCCGCGCCATTCGCGCAGAAGCTCCCGATACCGACGTTCTGATTCTCACCATGCACTTCTCCGAAGATGTCGCCCGCGAAGTCCTGCGCAGCGGTGCCCGCGGCTACGTCCTCAAATCAGACGCCGACTCCGAATTAGTCGCCGCCGTGCGCCACGTGCAGCAGCACAAGCCGTTTTTCACCGGGCGCCTGGCGATGAGCATGGTGGACAGCTTCGTCAACGAGCAGCGCGAAGGCGAACCCAGCACCGATCATCCCCTCCCCGGTTGCCCGCTCACCGCCCGCGAACTCGAAATCGTCCAGCTGCTCGCCACCGGAAAAATCAGCAAGGAAGTCGCCTCCACAGTCGGCATTTCCACGCGCACAGTCGAATCCCACCGCAATCACATCATGAAAAAAATGAATTTCGCCAGCTTCAGCGAACTAATGCGTTTCGCCATTCGCAACCACCTGGTCGAACCGTAGGCGCTGCATCGAACCGCGCAGCCCTTGCATTTGCCTTTGAATTTGTAGCGGCCATGCCGCGCTTTGCGGTACGGGCGCCTTTGACGTTGACGTTCCCTTCGTAGCGGCGCTTCAATGCGCCGCCGGTGTCATGGCGACATCCGCTGGCGCTCTAGAACTCGTGATACGCGCTGCCGCAACGGTTACCTCGCCGCATCCGACTCAGCCTCCGTCGCCACCTCCGCCGCAACCGCCGCATCCCCCGTAAAATTGTCCGCCGTCCGCAACGCCGGAAACCACCACGCCCACAACGCCGTAACCACCAGCGTTCCAATCCCTCCAATAACCACCGACGGCACCGTGCCAAACCAGTGCGCGGTTAACCCAGACTCAAACTGTCCCAACTCATTCGACGCCCCGATGAAAATCATGTCCACCGCGTTCACCCGGCCGCGCATCTGATCCGGCGTCGCCAGCTGCACCAGCGTCACGCGAATCACCACGCTCACCATGTCCGCGGCAAACGCCAGCGCCAGCGCGATAAACGAAACGATCAGACTGCGCGAAATACCGAACACGATGGTGCAAATCCCAAAAGCCGCCACGCACCACAACATCTTCGCGCCGATGCGTCCCTTCAATGGCCGATAAGCCAGCCACACCGCCATCGCGCACGCTCCTACTCCCTGCGCGCTCCTCAAAATTCCCAATCCCCACGGACCCGTGTGCAAAATCTCGCGCGCATACGCAGGCAGCAGCGCCACAGCGCCGCCCAGCAGCACCGCAAACAAATCCAGCGAAATCGATCCAAACACCACCTTCTGCTTCCAAATATAAACAATGCCCGCCAGCACCGTCTTCAGATTGATCGGCTCGCGCGCTCGCGCTTTAGCCTCAAAATGAATTCGCAAAGTGCACGAAATCGCCAACACATAGCACGCCAGCGCAATCGCATAAACCGACGAAGGTCCGCGAAACAACGCGTAAATCAATCCGCCGAGCGACGGCCCCAGAATCGTTCCCACCTGGAAAATCGTCGAGTGCCACGCCACCGCATTCTGGAAATGTTCTTCCGGCACCAATTGCGGCAGCAGCGCCCGGCTCACCGGCCCATTCAACGACCGCACCACCCCCAGCAACACCAGCACGCCGTATATCGGCCCCACCGAGTGGTAATGGCTCAAAGATGCCACTAGCAACAGCATCGAACACACCCCGAACCCGGCATAGCAAAGTATCAAAAGTTTTCGACGGTCAAAGCGGTCTGCGGCGTGCCCGGAAACCAGAAAAAGTAAAATGCCCGGCAGGAATTGCGCCAACCCTACGTAACCCAAATCCAGAACGCTGTGCGTAATATCGTAAATCTGCCAGCCAATCGCCACCGACTGCATTTCCATAGCGACGACCGTGAAGAATTTCGAAACCTCATACA
This sequence comes from uncultured Acidobacteriota bacterium, assembly GCA_963779465.1. GTDB lineage: Bacteria > Acidobacteriota > Terriglobia > Acidiferrales > UBA7541 > Palsa-295. The sequence continues at coordinate 976,067 of CAVZYH010000001.1, forward strand.
ACACAAACGCCGGATGCGTAAACGCCACGCGCCCGGCCAACTTCGCTTCCCCGGCATCAGCCGTCGCCAAGCCCCTCACCCTCCCCACTCACACCGCGCCCAATTCCAGCGCATCAGAATTGTAACCGAAACCTGGGAACGCCATTCCCGCAAAGCGGAATTGGCGGCTTTGGTGTTGCCTCCAATCGTGGCACAGCCACTCCTGGCTGCGCGCCGTTGCCCTGAATCCTAAATTCCGCTTCTGCTCGTCAACGTGTAAATCAGCAGCCCCAAAACCAAAAGCGTAATCACCACGTACATCCAATCCCGCTCGAGCGCAAATCCCAGCACCGAAAACACCACCCGCGCCACGGGAGTCGCAATCAGCAACAACAATCCCAACTGAATCAGCTCCAGCGGATGCAACGCAATCGCCTGCTGCACAATCTGCGGCACCGCCCGCAACTGCACCGGCTCCCCGCGAAATACTCTGTAGTCTTGCGGCACCTCATAGGACGAGGCCACAAACCACACGCCGCCAACGAAAACCACCAGCGCCGCCAGCAACACTCCCCAGCGCAAAAGCCTGCCCAGAAACATCTCGACGCTTTTGTCATCCACTCTCACGCCCGCGTCAACCTTCACAATTTCCCCCGCACGCCCTGAAATATCATCTCAATCGCCAGGGCCGCGATCACCACTCCAAACACAATCCGCAAAGTCCGCACCTTCGCTCCCGGCAAGATCTTCGCGCCCACCAACGCCCCAGCCAGCACGCCCAACATCACGGGCATCGCCAACCCCGGATCAATGTACCCGCGACGCAGATAAATCCCCGCGCTCGCCGCAGCCGTCACCCCAATCATAAAATTGCTGGTAGTCGTCGAAACCTTGAACGGAATCTTCATCGCCTGATCCATCGCCAATACTTTCACAGCCCCAGATCCAATCCCCAGCAATCCCGAAAGCACGCCAGCCACGTACATCAATCCAAAACCGATCGGCACATTCCGCACATGGTAGGATTTCAAACCTTCAGAGGTAGGATAATTCCCGTCCAGCCGCAGCTTCGTGGCAATTCGATCCGGCGCCAATCCCGGCGGCGGGTCAGCCAATGTCTGCGTGGTTGTGTAAGCCGAATACAGCAGCACCAGCCCAAACACAATTGCAATAACTGAAGTGTGCAAATATCCAGCTAGAAATGCGCCGCTCACCGCTCCCACCGTCGTGGCAATTTCCAGAAACATTCCCACGCGCATATTCGAATACCCTTCTCGAAGATACGCCGCAGCCGCCCCCGACGAAGTCGCAATCACCGACACCAGCGAAGCTCCTATCGCATAACGAATGTCCACGCCAAACGCTAGCGTCAGCAGCGGCACAATCACCACGCCGCCGCCCAGCCCCGTCAACGATCCCAGCATTCCCGCCAGGAACGATCCCAGGGCCACCACCATCGTAAATTCCAGGGTGTTCAATTGATCAGGCTCTCGTTTCCGAACGCATCGCCGTTCGGCAGCGAGATTCTAACACTTCAAGGTTTCTTTACAGGAGGGTTGCTCTCTGATACCAGGTCATACACGAAGCGAATCTCCACGGCCGCGTTTGAACGTGTCCTGTCCAAGCGCACTATCTCAACAAGTTGTTTGCCGCCCGGCGCCGGCTCGAACGAACGCGTAATCTGCGGTCCATGACTGCCACTCAACTCCGCCACCAGCCGGTAATCCTCCCAGTGCGCGTCGAACTCCTCATACTTGTCGTCTTTGGCCTTCTGCACTTTGTGCCCGTCGGTGTAAAAGGCACGCTGCCGACCCGCATCGTCCGTCAGCAGCACTTCCACGTTCTTCGCGTCCGGCGTATCTTTCATCGCCAGCGTGATTGACCCCGCCGGATTCATCAATTCCTGCAGTTGCGCGCGATCATAGTCGCCGTCGCTGTTCTTGCTACCGCCATTTCTAGGATAGCCGTTGCCATTGCCACCTCCGTTGCCGCCACCCCCGCCCGGATACGGTGAACCCATCCCGCCCATGTGAATCCCGGTGCCGTTGCCATTGCCGCCGCCGCTTCGCGGATTCGCCGGATTGTCCGCTCCGGTCCCGCGCGCTTCCCTCATCTTGTCCTGCGCGTCGTCGCTCTGATCCAAATTAAATTTCCACGACGCGAACAACTGCTTCTTATCCGGAATTGCCATCTCCGGCGGCACTTCAGTTCTCGACGTTCCGGCGCTCGAATCCCCTGATTGAGGCGCCGGGTGGATTGGCCCCGGACCCGCCTGCGCCGCCGCGCCACGCGGAAACACCACGCAAGCCGCGCACACCATCGCGCCAATCGCCACAGCGCGCGTTAATGTCCACTCTCTTCGCATCATATTATTCAATGTGCTCATCGCCCTACTCGTCCTCGCACTGTCATTCATCAGCGCGCTAAAGAAAAGCTCATTTCCATCACACGCGCCGCAGAAAAATCACCACCCAGCAAGCTCGGATGCAAAAAAATCACGCCGGGATGCAACACCGCCCAACGTCACTCGAACGCTCCTCTTTGTGGGTCGTGGCTTTAGCCACGACGCCAACCGTTGAGAATTCGAACGGCTTTAGCCGCTGAAATTCCGATTTTGCAGTTTCCAGGCAGGCTCTATTGCCCGGAGCCCGCACTCGCCCCGCGCGCCTGCACTTTCTGCAGCAACGCCATGAACTCCGCGCCCTTATTCCCGGCCGGTCCAACCCCCGCATAAGCCATATGAATCAACTGCTGATTCGGCCGCCCGCCGTCATACACCCACGGAAACGGATTCACCGCCCCGATCGCCCAGTAAAAATCGGCCTGCGCCCCCTGCAAATTCGCCGGCAAATTAAAGTGGGCCGAAGCTCCCTGCGTAACGGGACTCACCCGTTGCGCCGAAAACACATACCAGGTCATCCCCGGAGACGTGACCCGCTCCATCGGCGCCAAATAGAATTGCGCCGTCACCCCGTAAGCGCGCGGCCCCTGATTCGTCTGCACAAACGTCACCCCGGAACTCACCTGCGCTCCGAAAAATCCCTGCAAATTCACGTCATGCCGGCACGCATAAGTCACCTGCAGCACCGGAGGCGCATCGCTGGAATCGCTATTCGGCGACGGCGCAAATGTAGCCCGCGCGTTATTCGCCATCGCTTCACTTATGCACGCCGCCGACGGTGGAAAAAAGTAATAAAACAAAAAGTCCACCAGGCTCATCCCCGAACCGCTCGGCTGATGCAGTTGCCCATCCAGCCAGTTCGCATCACGCCCCAGCAACGGATTGTCCGAAGTCGCGAATTGCACAATGGCATTCGCCGGCAAATTCTGCAGCGCCAGTATCCCGCCCAGATGAAATGGCGGCGCATACGGACCCAACGCCGCCGGCGCATCTCCCGGATTGAATTCACTCCAGGCAACAGGAAGTTCCACAGAAACGTCAGTCGTCACCGCGCGCACAATCGTCCGCGCCGCGCTTTGCCCCGCCGCCGCGGTCGCAGCCCCCTGCGCACCCGTCGCCGGAGCACTCATCCCCCAGGCGAGCAGCATCCCCGCCGCTGCCAGGAACGCCTTCCACCCGTTGCACCTGACCTTCATTTGGCCGTCACTCCGCACGCGTCGCCTCGCATCAAAGTGTGCCAGCATCCGCCCCCAAAAAGAAGTCCTTACCGATGCCCTATTGAAATGCCAAGCAGCTATTTACAAAAGTACCACTACGTGGTAGTATGACCCAGTGTTAGAATTCATTCAGTCGAGACGATTCACCATCCGGCGGGATCATCTCGCGGGACAGTATGCCGAAGAGGTGCTTTCGCAAATCGAGAATGACTTGCTCAAGAACCCTGAAGCCGGGGCGCTCGTACCGGGCACCGGGGGCCTCAGAAAAGCTCGCGCCGCGGATCCAACTCGCAACAAGGGCAAGCGTAGTGGCTTTCGTTACATGTATCTTTACGTCGAGCGGGACGGTCAGATTTTTCTGCTGCTGATTTACAATAAGGACGAACAGGATGATCTAGCCGCCGAGCAGAGGAAGTGGTTGGGGGAGAATTGGGAGAGACTATGAGAGAGACACTGTTCGCAGAATTACAAGAAAGCGTTCGCGACGCGGTCGAGTACCGCAAGGGCGCCAGAGTGCTGCGTGTAGCTCGCTTTAGGCGGCCCAAGAAGCTCACGCCTGCCGAGATTCGCAGTATCCGAATCAAGTGGGGCGTTAACCAACTGGTTTTCGCCAAACGATTGGGCGCAAGTGTCAGTGCGGTCCGAGGGTGGGAGCAAGGAAAGCGTCGTCCTCGGGGCATTGCCCTGCAATTGCTCAGCATCGCGAAGCACAGTCCTGCCGCGTTCCTCCAGAAGGGTTGATGTGAAGTCCCGTAGACTCCTCTCCTATAAGCACACCACCGCCTCCAGGCCTTTCGGCCCGGAAGCGAGGTTCAATTTCTCCTGGTTTGTCTTATGCCTTCTTGACGGACTTGCGGCGGCCACGACGCTTTGTCGGCGGTGTGGCGGGTGGCTCACCCACCAGCTCTGCGGACCAGATCGCTGTAACAAACTTCTTCACACCATGATCGTCAAAATCAATCGTGGTGCGTTCCGTATTCGACTCCGTCACCACTCCCATTCCGTACTGCTCGTGCCGTATGGACTGCCCTTCGACCAGTGTCTGCACAGCTCCCTCCCCTGGATGATTATGACTGCCACTTCACATGACCCACACCGTCGCGACGCGCTTCCGCCCGTCGCCACGTCTCGCTAGATGTATGACCCGCGATAACTCCCAAAAAGGGACAAGGGCTGGGGCCGCCCCTTCCAGGATCGTCCTACTGCCCAGATGCGCGCCGCCCAATCGCTCGGCCCGCTTCCAAGCGAACAAAAAAGAGACACAACCAGCGACCGCGCGGCAATTGCGCCTCGCAGGCCTGCTACCAGCCGGCAACCAGCTCGCCTGATCGCGAAATCAGCGCGCCGACGATCACCTGCGCGTGTGCAGCCCTAAACCCAAACTCACTCTGAAGATTTCGGCAGAATTACAGTCCGACGACGTTCTCGGCCTGCAGACCTTTCGGTCCCTGCTTCACTTCAAATTCCACCGCTTGACCCTCGTTCAAGGACTTATAGCCCTCAGACTGGATCGCGGAGAAGTGCACGAACACATCCTCGCCCGACTGGCGCTGGATGAACCCATAACCCTTGGCCGCATTAAACCACTTCACTGTACCTTGCTCTCTGCTCACGGAAACTGCTCCTAAATTATTCAGCAGGTGGCGCTTAGCCACCCGGAAAGCTGCCTGTCGCCTTGCTCGCATCGCCCCGCGCAAAAAAAAAGCCGTCGGGCATCAACCCGGCAGCCGTTCATCGTACGCGTGAAAATCGAACCATAAAGCAACAAACGCACGCCGATAGTATCACCTTTCGCCCGTCCTCGCAATCCCCTCCCCGCCGTATTCCGCCGGCTTTACTCTCTAAAATTGCAAATTAATCGTTCCGATCAGCACGCGCGTCGTATCCGTATCCAGCAGCAACGCCGAAGTGCCGTTGATCACGTAATACGCCACGTTGTACGTGACATTCGGATTCATGCCCTGCACCACCGCCGTCCCGCGGCCGCTCGTCGCATCGAACGTCAGCAGTTCCGTGCCCGTGTTGAAAATGGGGTCCGTCAGGAACACCGCATTGAAATTATTAATATCAATGTTTCCCGCCAGCCCCACCGCTGCGCCCCATGTCACCTGCCCCGATAAAGTCTGCTGATACAGCGCTGGCTGGCTATGGAAAATTCCCTGCCCCGCCATTCCAAACGAATCGTTCCCGCCGATAGCAACTGGCGTCGCCGCCTGCACAAACGACGTCCCGGTAGTTACCGCCGTCGCGTCCAGCTCTAGCATCACGGCCGATCCCTGTGCCGTCTGATACATCGCAAATTCCTGCGTCGTAGAACTCGGCCCCGCAGCGCACGTGCCCGCCGCCGTACTCAGCAGCAAATCAATACGCCCGCTCGTCGGATCCACCGTGTAGGTGCAGGTGCCCAGCGTCGTGTCCGTCGTCACCGTCCCCGCATTGTTGCTGTCGATCAATCCGCTCGTCCCGCCGCTCCCGCTCGAGATAAATACTCCGCCCGCCGCATACGCTCCCGTCGGCGAAGTTCCCCCCACCGTGAACGGATAGTTGCCGCTCGTCAGGCTAGCGCTATTGAATGAATTTCCCGTCGGAGCCGTATACGCATCCCCAGCCAGATAATTCCTGGTATCAATTTCCACCAGGTGCAATTGCGTGCTCTGTTCCGACGCTGTGGTATTCACGATGTAAAAAGCGTATTGAATCGCCCCGGTCGTGGTACTCGTTAATGTCAACGTGCCGCGCCCGCTCCCCGGGAAAGTCGCGTCCAACGTGTACGTTCCCGCCAGGCTTCGATCCTCCTTGCTCACGCCGCCAGCGGGATTGCTGCTGTTGTTCACGTCCAAAATCGGGCTCCCGCCGGTAATATTCCCAGCCCCATTCGCGGAGATTTTCCCAGCCATCCCCTGCGGAAAAAACTCTGCATCCGCTCCCGCCACATTAAACACATAAGGCCCGCTAAGCGCCGTCAGCGCGGTCGTCAACCCATTCAGATTCTGCTGGTCCACCGTACCGCTGCCCGTATTTCCCGCGTCAACGCGAGTCAATACTCCGTGCTGAAAATTCGCCATCGCTAGTTGCCAGGTCTGCGGCGTTCCCTGTCCGACGCCAGAACCAGACCCCACGTTCACCTTTACCGACGTGCGCCCGTCCGGCCCCACCTTGTACGTTCCGGTGATCGGCACCTGCTTCGCCACACCGCTCGAGAAACTGTCGCTATCCTCCACGCCGCTTACGATGTGCCCCTGCCCGTCCGCCACAAAACTTCCTGCCACCGCCGTAAAGCCGGAATTGTCATTCCCGGTAAAAGAAAACGTAAAAGGCCCAGTCAAAGAAACATTCGAAAACAGAACGGTCACGGTAGCGGTCGCGGTTGTATCTGTTGTGGTGTCTTCCGCGGTGATCGTCACCATTGCCCCCGGCGGCGGCGACGGCGGCGCCGTGTAAAGTCCCGTGGGACTGATCGTGCCGATGTTTCCGCCTTCCGTTGAAGATACTGACCAGGTAATGCCCTGAGTGGTTGCCACGTTATTCAGAATCGCGGCAAATTGTAGACCACCGCCAGCCGGAACCGTCCCGGTCAACGGGCTCACTGATAGCCCCGTACCAATCCCAATCGTCGCAACCGCCGTATTCGAAGTAATTAAATTAGTATTCGTGGTGGAACCCGGAACCTGCGGCGTCGTCGCCGTAATATTCACCTGGCCGCTGTTGATATCTGGCACCGTTGACGGTGCCGTGTAAATCCCGACCAACTGGTCCAGCGTGGACGTCCCGATCGTTCCGGTCTGCGGGCTCCCGCCCGCCACTCCGTTCACGTACCATGTGACGATCGTGGTCGTCTGGCTGGTGTCCGTCTGGCCCGCTATCGACACGTTCGCAGTAAATTCCGCCGTCTCGTTGATTTGTACCGTCACCGACGCCGGCGCTATGGTAACTGCCGTCACCGTCCCAGTTCCGGCGCCGCCTCCGCAAGACGAGATGCCTAGTAACCCTGCTACCGCCACCGGCAGCAGCAACATTCCGCAGACCCCCGTTCGCATCGTCCAGCCTTTTCCCTTGGCCCGCGCTGCCGCCAATCCCGTTGCCATCTGCTTCATCCAAGAATTCCTGGTCTGCTGTTTGATCATTTGCCTCGGCCCGCTCAGTCTGGTTCGGCGCTCACGGACACACACGTGGTTTCCTGTATTCCCGTCCAGAAAGAAAAAGTTCCAATTCTTAGAGGTAAGCACGCAAGATTCGGTTGCACGTCAATTACGTCTTCCGCGAGCCCCGCACCCCGTGAGAACAGCGCAGTATCTTACATCAATCCCATCCGTCATCGCACTCGCAATCACTACAGTGTCGCTGCAAAGTGAGAATGTCCGGTTTGTGCAAAGTAGAAATGTCCGCTTTCATGGAGGGCCGAGGGGCCCATGGAAACGGAGCGAATCGCATTGAGCCAACCAGAACGGGACCGATTGAAAGTGTTGCACCAGGTACAGCAGAGGCAGTTGACGCAGCGGGCAGCCGCCGCGCGGCTGCAAGTCAGCGACCGCCAGGTGCGGCGCATGCTGCTGGGGATTCGCCAGCGCGGCGACGCTGCCTTGATTCACGGATTACGCGGCCGGCCATCGAATCGCAAGCTGGCGCCCCGCTTCGAGCAGAAGATCCTGGCGCGGCTCCGTCAGCGTTATGCCGATTTCGGTCCCAGCTTGGCCGCCGAACACCTGGCCCAGGAAGGTTTCGCGGTAAGCCGCGAGACGCTGCGGAAGTGGATGACCCAGGCGGCCTTGTGGCGTCCGCGCTGCCAGCGCGTGAAAAAGATCCACGTGTGGCGGGAACGCCGAGCCAGTTTCGGTGAGCTGGTGATGCAGGATAGCTCGCCGTTCCGCTGGCTGGAGGAGCGCGGTCCAGCTTGCCAGCTCATCGCCATGATCGATGACGCCACCAGCCGGATCTATGCACGTTTCACCGAGCAGGACAGCACGGAAGAGAACTTGCGAACCCTGCAGGGATGGCTACGGCGCTACGGACGTCCGCTGGCCCATTACACCGATAAAAACAGCATCTTTCGTACCCATCGGCGCGCCGCTATCGGGGAACAACTGCAGGGAGAAGCAGCCCGCTCGCAGTTCGGGCGAGCGCTGCACGAATTGGGAATCGAATGGATTGCGGCGCACAGTCCGCAGGCCAAAGGGCGGATCGAGAGGCTGTTTGCAACTCTGCAGGATCGTCTGGTGAAGGAGATGCGCTTGGCGGGAATCGACAGCATCGCCGCAGCCAATCACTTTCTGGAGACGCGCTTTATTCCCCAGTGGGAGCAGCGATTCACGGTGGCGGCACGAAATCCACGCAATGCCCATCGGCGGCTGGGGCCGGAACAGCACCTGGAAGAAATTCTGAGCGTGCGTGTGGCCCGCCAAGTGGCGCAGGACCACACCGTCAGCTGGGAGGGGAATCGTTGGGGAGTGGTGCGGGAAGAAGTTTGCGCAGGGCTGCGGGGAGCCGCCGTAGAGATCGAACGGCGGCTGGACGGAAGCCACTGGTTGCGTTTCCGCGACCGCTCTCTGCACCTGCGCCTCTGCCCCCAACCGCTGCGGCCGCCCGCAAGTCCTTCCGGCCTACGGCCTGCAGGACTTGCGGAAAGAAGCGAGAGACCGAACAACAAGAGCAAACCCAAATACCATGTGCCTGCCGAACACCCTTGGAGAAAACCATGGAAGCGGACATTTCTATCTTGCACAAACCCGGACATTTCTACTTTGCGTTGACAACTCGCAATCACTACAGCCGCTTCACTCCCGCGCGACCTCAGCGCCATTCAATAGCTCCCACGCCGCGCTTCAATGGAAGTGCGTTCGCCCGTCATACTTGAAGTCCACCAGCCCGTCCCGGTAGTCGATCTTCATGTCCAGCTGCACCAGCAGCGCGAATCCCAATATCCCGGATACTTCCATGCCGCTGGCATTGCTGATGTTCGTCAGATCAAAAGTAATCAGATCCTGTCCCTGCTGTGAAATATGCGAGAACTGCAGCTTCGCATTGCTCGCGCGATACACCTCTTTCACGTTGCCGTTAAGGCCCTTCACCTGAGTATTATCGTCGCGATTCACTTTCGTCACTTCCTTCGCCGCCGCGGGCGAAAGCGTGTTGTCAGACGCTCCCGTATCGATCAAAAACAACTTGTTCGCCGAATTGTTCACGCGCGTGTGTATCAGCATTTCGTGTCCAAACAGAAATATCATCGTGTAATCCTTCATTTCCGGCGGAATGTAGCGATCGTGAAAATGTCGCGCTCCCGCGGCCGTGGTATCCAGGCTCGTCGCGGCCGCCGGCTCATCCGGAATTGGCGGCAGCGGACTCAGCTTGAATCTGCCGTCCGGCATGTCCACGTCCACCAGAAAATGCCGGAATACGTCGGCGCCGATCAGTCCGTCATTGCCCACTACCGACCGCCCCGTGGCTATCTCCACAATGCATCCCTGAAATTCCAGCTCGCCGATCTGAAGCTTCTCGGCGTATCCCACGAACCCTGCCATCGCGGCTTTATCTCCGATGCCGCTGATTTTTTCATCCACGATCGGTTTGATCCCAGCCTTCGCGGCTATCCTGCTGTCCACCAGGATTCCGCTCGCGCCGGTATCCAGCATCAGACGCGAGGAAACCCCGTTCAGCTTTACCGCCAGGGCGTAACCGCGCAAGTTTCGCGAATCGTAAAGCAGTGGCTCCAGCCTCGTTTCGGTTTTGCTGACGTTGCTGACCAGGCGGCAGTTGTGTTCCTGCGCGTTGCTTTCTTCCTCCAAAATGGCCAGCTCGCTCTCCAGGTCTTTGCGCGATTCCGCGTCGTCATTCGTCGCGCCGGCCAGATAATCCTTCAAGAATTTCACCCGCTCCGCGCCGCTCAGGGTCCCCAGATAAGCCCGCCGGATGTCTGGGTCCTCCGGATCGAGTTTGTACGCCTGATCAATGTTGTCCTTGGCGCGCTTCAAATTCAGAGAGACCCGGTAAATTCGCGTCAGTCCCAGAAAAGCGCGTGCGTCCAGATTGCATTTCCATAGCGGCTTCAGAAACAATTCTTCCGCGTCGCCCAGCCGCCCTTGCCGGTAGTACACCTCGCCCAACGCCACCACTGCCGGCGCCCGGTCCGGCGTTAACGCCACCGCCTTCGTCGCCGCGTCATACGCTGCGGCCACATTGTGCTGTCCCAAATAGACGCGTGCAAGCCCCGCATAAGCCGCCGCAGCCTCGCTCCCGCCAATCGGCACCACGGCGTTATACGCAACGATAGCCTCATCAAATTTGCCCGTGCGATACAGCGTCAGTGCGCTCGCCAGCGCTGCGGAAAGCGGCGGATTTGTCACCGGTGTTATCGGGCACACAAGCTTCCCGCCTTGCCGCTCCGGCGAGCCTTGTGGCGAACCTTGTTGCGGATTTTGTTCCGAGCTTTGTTGTGCGCCGTGCGGAAAACTTTGTGCAGATGCCTGATCACTTGCAACGCCAGCGGATGTTGTCGCCCCCTGTCCCGCGCGCGCGTTCGCTTCGCCACTCACGCCACCACCACTCGCGACGAAAAGCGATACACACCCTGCCACGCAACACCGAACAATCCAGCTCCAATCCTCGTCACGCAACATTCGGGCCTCGCCGCGAATCACCGCTTCTCTCTCCGCATTGCAGCGCCGTTCGCTGTCGCATTCTCTCCATCAGTACCTATTGTGTCAATCACTCAACGCGCTACTCGCCTCCCCCCGGAGCTCGCTCCGGCCTCGAGTCAGTTGCGCCCGCACCATGCGCTAAATGGCCGATTCCCCTTTTGCCACACGCTCCCAAACGCCTCGGCTAACCCCTTTCCTTCCCGCTATCAAGAGGCCTATTATCAGTAGGTTACAACGGCGCCACCTTAGTACTACGACCCACTCCCGCCGGAAGTACTATACAAATGTGACCTTTACCCTAGTGTGCCGTTCTGCCCCAACCCGTATCCTAAATCGGTCGGAAAGGCTTTCCGACCTGAGGCTTGCACCGCATGAGTAAGGCGTCAAGAATGTTTCGGTCGCGATCGAACAGGGGGGCCGATCTGGCCGTCCGGCCGGTCCCCGAACTAGACGTCCCAACATTCTCCGAAGCCGACCTCAGCGCCTGCCTCGCCGCACTCTACAACTCCCCGGCAGGCACCTCACCGCACGACTTTGCCGCAGAAACGATTTCAGACTCACGATTTGGCGACCAGGTCCAGCGCGCGGGTGGCAGTCTCGCGCTCCTAAGCTTCACTTCAAAGCCCGCTGCCCAACCCGCGCAGCCCGACGAAGTCCTCGCCGTCCTCCACCAAACCATTGAGTCCGCCGCGCACGCCCAAGATTTCAGCCGCGCAGAAGTTCCCGCCGAGACGCTCGCAGGCGATCCCACCATCATCAGCACCTCATCTCCGGAATCTCGCCGCACCGAACTCTTCATCGTGGAAAAATCTGTCGCGGCGATCCGGCCTCCCGCGCAAATCCTCACTGAAGTCATGGACCTGGAATCGATCGCCGCCTCCGCTCGCGAATCCGCCGCTGCTACCTCCGGCGATTCTTCCGGCTGGTGCCAGGACCAGGATCCCGACGCGTGCGAAGCCGCCAAAGAACAAGTCGTAGCTGAAATGAACGCCGTCGCCGAAGAGTTCGTGGCCGAACAGCGCCACCATGCGCCGGCCTCCGCCACCGCTTCCGCCCACGAACGCCCGCAAGATCGTCGTCAAAAGCGTCGCGCGCTTATTTCCGCGCCCATTCGCGTCCGCACCGTCGAAGCCCAAACCAGCGGCTCCCAGGAAATCGCCACGACCTTCGACGTATCGCGCTCCGGCATCCTCTTCCACACCCAACTCGACTGTTATTCCCGCGGCATGCAGGTCGCCGTCGTATTCCCGTACAGCAAATCTCCCAAAGCCATTCACCACGAGCAGAAGGGCCGCGTCGTTCGCGTCACCGACCTCGGCGATGGCCTTCGCGGCGTAGCCATCACTTTCACTGCGGCACATGTTGAAGAGCACACCGCCGCGCGTGAAGCAGCGCTGGAGGCGGCGGACAATGACATCTACGCCCCGGCTCCTCCACCCGAAACCGCCGAAGCCAAATCTAAAAAGCCGATGGTCCTTGCCGTGGATTCCGACCAACAACTCCGCGAATCCCTGAAGCTGTATCTGGAAAACGAAGGTTACGACGTGATCGCCGTCAGCAATGCCACCGACGCGCGCGAAGTTCTCAATCTCTACACGCCTTCCCTGCTCGTCGCCGAAATCGAAGGCGACGGCAATCCGGGTTACGACCTCTGCGGCCACGTGAAAGCGACTCATCGCCTGCGCCGCATTCCTGTCGTGCTCACCACCTTTTCCGCTTACCCCAGCGATTATTCCCGCGCGCACACGCTGGGCGCCATCGTCTGCATGGCCAAGCCTTACAAGCAGGAGCGCCTCGGCCACATCGTTCGCCTCCTCGCTCCGCTCCCCGAACACATCGAGAAGACCGCCGCTCCGCACGCTGCCGACCCCACCCGCGTCCCCGGCCGCGACTTCAACGCCTACAACAGCGGCCGCGACCGCAAAGACAGCGGCAGCAAATCCCTCTTCGGCAAATTACTCAACAAATTTCCCGCCTTCCGTTAATCGGCAACGAACGCTTCTGGCTCTTGTGGCGCAACCATGCCTGACTCTTCTCCTGCGGTTGCCTGACCTCTGGGAACGCTAGTCCCGCTTTGCCGGATTGGCGATTCGCGCCACAATTCCGCACCAAGATGGCCAGCTCCGCCGCCGTCATCTTTCGCCGCGTCCACCGATTTTATTTGTCTCCTCCGTGTAAAATCTTTTACTTTTCCCACGTCACTTTGTTAAATCTTTTGCTTTTCCGCCCGCCACCTTGCCGGAATCCTGTCTGTTTTACCTTCGCCGCCACTTTACTTTCTTCTAAACGTACAGCCTTCGCTGTGGCTTTGCCCTGTACCAATACTGTCCTCTAACCATATTGACCCCGCCGCTCCCGCGCACTATCCTCGCGCCCATGATTACAGTCCGCGTATTCTCGAAGTCCTGACGCGGACCGCAGTCGCGGTCGTTCCACAAGTTAACCACCCAGCTTTTAACTTCGGAATAACACTTGCTGGGAGTGTGCCCGCTCTCTCCCACGGCCCCAGCCGAGGAGTTCTCGATGGCGATATTCACTCGTCCTTTGTACCTCTGCGTTCTCGCGCTGTTCATGCTGCTTACCACCCTGCGCGTTGACGCTCAAAATAATTTCGGTCCACGCGGTGGTGGCGGCGGTGGACAAGAAGGCTCATCCAGCTCCTCCACATCTTCCGGCGGCGCTCAGGACCCAGGCCCGCGCGCCGGGGCCGTCAACGCGGGCACTCCCCTTTCCACGCTTGCCCCAGCGCAGCTCCAGTTCTTCCAAGACGGCCTCGCGCGTTTCCTGCAGACCGATTCCGTCAGCGGCCAAATGGCTGGCGAGCCGGGCATCGGCCTCGGTCCCGGCTTCAATGCCAATAGCTGCGGCGGATGCCACGCTCAGCCGGCCGTGGGCGGTTCCAGCCCCAGCACGCAGTATTACCCGTTCGTCGGACCCAATCCGCAGATCGCCGCGGCCACGGATTACGGCGGCACGAACTCGATCCCTTACTTCATATCGGCCGAAGGACCCGTGCGCGAAGCGCGCTTTCCGTTCGCGGTCACTTCCGGTGGCAGCCTCACCAGCACTCCTGACGGCGGCGTTCACGACGTCTTCACCATCGCCGGTCGGCAGGATGCGCAAGGCTGCGTGATGCCTCAGCCCAATTTCACGGAGATGAGTAAGCTCAGCAACATCATCTTCCGCATTCCCACTCCCGTTTTCGGCGCCGGCCTCATCGAAAACATTCCCGATGCCACCATTCTCGCCAACATGGCTGCCAACTCCTCGCTCAAGCGCCAACTCGGCATCAGCGGCCACCCCAACTACAGCGGCAACGACGGCTCCATTACCCGTTTCGGTTGGAAAGCGCAGAATAAATCGCTCGAGATTTTCTCGGGCGAGGCTTACAACGTCGAAATGGGCGTAACCAACGAAAATTTTCCCAACGAGCGCGCGAATCCACCGTCCTCCTGCCTCTACAATCCCACTCCCGAGGACGAAACCAACTACGCGCTATCCGGCTACCAGATTCCCAGCGACATCGTCGAATTCTCCACCTTCATGCGCTTCCTTACTCCTCCTGCTCCTTCGACGACGGGAATTCCCGGCAATCCTTCCGCGCAATCCATTGCAGCAGGCCAAGCGATCTTCACTCAGATCGGCTGCGCCGCGTGCCACACTCCGACGCTGCAAACCGGTCCTTCCAACTTCACGTCGGGTCTAAGCAACCAGCAAGCCGCGCTGTACTCCGACCTGCTCGTTCACAACATGGGCTCGGGTCTTGCCGACAACATCTCCCAAGGCGCGGCCGGCCCCGATGAATTCCGCACCGCACCCCTGTGGGGCGTTGGCCAGCGCATCTTCTTCCTCCATGATGGCCGGTCAGGGCCGACGAATGGCGGGCTGCTCAATGCGATCACAGCCCATGCTAGCTCCGGCTCGGAAGCCAATCACGTAATCAGCCAGTTCAACAACCTAAGCCCCAACCAGAAGCAGGAACTGCTGAACTTCCTGCGCTCCCTCTAACCCAGAGACGGCGCGACACGCGCAGAGCAACAACCACAATGCGCGTGTCGCGCCGCATCTTCTGGTAGCTCCGCCATCCCGACGGCTCTGTTACCGTTGTCTGCGATCTTTGCGTTAAATCTTTGGCCGTTGCAGTCGTGCGTGCCACATCACGACACCTGCCTTATACTCACCGCATGGCGATTCGCCGCACCAGCCCGCAATCGCGTTCGGAATTGTTTCTGATTGCATCCATCGTCGTCGCCGCGATGTGTTCCAGCGCCGCCTTCAGCACCGGCCAACCCAAACCCGCGCCCAAGCCTCCGCTCGAAAATTTCTACGTGGTCACACAAGCCATATTCCACACCGATCCAAAGTGGGTAGATCACATCCTGGAAGTTCGTCCAGAAGAAGGAGGCGTAAGAGTCCGCGAGATCCGCATCGCCCCGCTGGGCCCCGCCTGCCCTCACCATGTGACGGTCCGCGCCATCGAACGCGTCGTCCCCAATACCACGGTAAAAAAAGTCGCCAACCACTTCGACATCTGCGCGTTCACTGAAGATGACGTCGAATCCATGATCAGCGCCGCCAAACGCAAGACCGGCGCTCCCGCCTCCGACGACGATTCCGCGACTCAAACCATCGTGGCCCACTGCGGCACCAGACAGAGAGTCTTCGAACTCCCCGACAAGGATTCCCTGCGCTTTGAGGCGCTCACTCTGGCCGACACTCACCTCGCTGCTTTCTGGGATCTGGCCGCCGTGGTGGAAGGCCGCAGCTTCGGCGAGGATTTCTCCCTGGCCAAGCTGACGCCCGAACAAGATCGCGAAGCGCAAGCGCTGGGCGCGAAACTAGTCCCCGAAATTAAATCCGGAAAATACGACCAGGCCTTCGCGGACAACAATTGCCCGTATGGCGAATGTCCAGACCACAGCTCCGCCAGCGCCCTGCAAGGCTACGCAGGACCAATTTTCGCGTGCCCCGAAAAGTGACGATGCGATGAGCATAGTCATCCTGAGGGCGGCGACTTTGCTTCATGCCGGCCGAAGGATCTCTCCCGCTTTCTTTACGCCGCGCTTGGAGCCGGTGGATTAACTGGCGCGGATTTAATTTTGTTTCAGCGGAAAATAATCTTCGGCCAAATCTATCCACTCTGGATTCGTGGATTCGATTAGGGCGATCTTCTTTGAGCGCAACCAGCCTTTGAGCTGTTTCTCGCGGGCAATGGCGGAGCGGATATCACCAAATCGCTCCCAGTGCACGACTCTGGTGACTTTGTATTTTTTTGTGAATCCTTCGACGAGCTTTTGGCGATGTTCGATCGTTCGCCGAGTGAGGCGGCTGGTTACGCCGATGTAGAGGACACCGGATTTGCTGGCGAGGATGTAGACGTAGCCGCCCTTCGTTTTCATCGTAACGCTGTCGGGACGTCGTTATTCTGAGTCCCACTTCTTGGGCAAGGAATCTTTCTGGCTTCTCGTTCAGATGCTGCCGAGGATGCGTGATCCGTTCCCGACCGAGCATCGTTAAACAGCGTACGCCCGAGCGGACCTGGCGGACAGCAAGAGAGATCCTTCGCTTCGCTCAGGATGACGAGCGCTTTCGGTTGGGCGCCACTCACAAAAAAAGCGGGGCCCGCGCAATCGCGTGGACCCCGCCTCGACTATCAATCTAAGACTGCTGCAGCACTTACCTCTTCGCGACCAGCTCCCGCACCTGGCCGGCGAAGGTTTCGGCGGTAACCTTCTCGCCGTGCCAGGTGTTTGCGCGATTGAGGGGATAAGCGAATACCACTGTGCCGGAACTGCGCTCGATCAATTGCAGAGTCGGCGTTCCGTCCGAATGCTTCACGTTCTTGCCAGCTGCGTCTTCGCTGGCCCAATAAAGGTGCAGCACATAGGTCGCATGAGCGTCGCTCACCACCGGCGCCAACCCGACATGCTTCCTTTCGAAAGCCACTGAGAGGTAGCCTTCCAAGCCCTGCATCGGCTCGATATACACCGAAGGACCAAGGCCAACCGGGGTTTTCGCCGACGCAACAGCCAGTGCGGGCGCCGAAGCATACGCGTAACTGGGCGCCCCGGCATACGGCTGGGTCTGCGCCACTGTCGCAGGTTCCGTCGAGGAACCAGCCGCCGAGGAAGACACGGGATGGCACGCCATGCCGTTCACATAAGACTCATCAGCCGCCATGAAATTGCCCGAACCGCTCAAATTCCGGCACTGCATCTGCACGGTTACCGCTTGTTGCCCCTGCGCGGCCCCTGCCCACATCAACCCTGCAACCAACAATGAAGCTGCGGCTTTCATGGCGGAATTTCCTCCAAAAGCAGAATGCGTGAAGCGAGCGCGGGCCGCAATATTACGAACGTACCATTCTGAAACATCGCTTCCAGGCCCATTCCAAGCCGTTTTGTATCGATGCGGCGGATCTCATTGCGTCACGACTCTTCGCGGCCAGCACCAACAGATTTCTCGCCTCACGGATGCGGTTTTTCGCCGGGGCCAGGCTCAGCTGCGTCTGCGGGTGCCACCACAAAATAACCAAGCCGCGTTCGCACGGTCACATTCGGCCGCATCACCGTCACATTGATCTCGTGGAATCCGGCAGTCCGTTCGGCGGGCGGCGCGTAGCCGATGATGTACTGCGCGTGCAGTTCGCTGCCGATCTCATCGAGCGCTGTGCGCACCGTGCGGTCACGAAACGCGCGATAATGCACGCCTCCCGTCGCCGCGGCGGCTACCGCAAGCTGTTGATTTTTTATTTCGTTCGTACCGCGCGTAATCAGCCAGATCGCCACCGGCGCCAGATCCAGTGTGCCGCCCGGCGATCCTCCGTTGCCCGGAATCTGCATCGCACCTGGACGCGTCGGTCCAGAGAACACTCCCGGCGGATACTTGATTCCCCGGTTCGGCGGTTTCTCTCCAAAACGCAGGTCCGCGGTGCTGCTGCTCGGCCCGATCGCGTAAATCGCGATGTTGGCAAGCTGCGCGTCGCGCAAGACGAGTCCTAACTTCGTGTCGCTCGCAATATCCTGCGACTCGCCCACAATAACCATCACCCGCCGATAATTAACTGGCCGCGTTTTCAACTGTTCCACCGCCTCGGCCATCGCGTCGTACAGCCGCATTTCCGGCGCCTCGAATTTCACCTGTGCGATCGCCGCCTGCACGTCGTCATGATCGTGTGTGAACGCCTGGCGCACGTCCACCGTGCTGTCATAGGTGATCACGACTGCTTCGCCATTCAGGGCCATCACCGTCTCGGTAAAAATGCTGCCCATTCCGTGAATCACCGGCGCCATCATCGCGATGTGGGAACTGGTCTCGATGACCATGGCGACTGCCAACGGGTCGCCTCCCATGTCCCAGTGATCGATTGTTTGCTCAACGCCATTGTCGAACACGTGAAAATCTTTCTGCGACAAATCCAGTACCGGGCCGCCCTGTTTGTCGAGCACTGTGACCGGCGCGATCACCTCCTCCGTACGCACTTTAATTTTATCCTGCGTTTGCACCGGAGCCGAAGCTTGGGTTTCCACCGCGCCAGTTGGCCGATTGCTTTGACCGAACGCGCAAGGTGGCAGCAACGCAGCGCACACAAAAAATACGCCGACAAGCTCGCCGAATTTCAAAAGTCGCCCCATTCCGCTGCCCGCTGTGATTCCATCCGCTGTTCTGCCGTTGCCTCCGCACTTTCACAGATTCACACCGGAAATTCACTCGCGCGCTGACGGAACATTCGTGCGTCGCTTCGCGTATGTATAATTGTTCGCACATGGGAGCACAAAATGAAAATGTTCAGCGGCGGGGCTGTCGACGCAACGATCAGTGATGCACGCGCATACACGAGCGGGCGCAGCTATCGCGTTCTTCGCAGC
Source organism: uncultured Acidobacteriota bacterium (assembly GCA_963779465.1). Taxonomy (GTDB): domain Bacteria; phylum Acidobacteriota; class Terriglobia; order Acidiferrales; family UBA7541; genus Palsa-295. The sequence goes on from CAVZYH010000001.1 coordinate 995,163, forward strand.
TCGCTTTTCGTTGTGGTGCTGCTGGCGGCGCTGCCGCTTGCAGCGCAGGACACCAAGAATTCCAGCGCGCAGCAGTCTTCTTCTGATAACGACAGCATCGGCTTCAACCTGGGCAAGAACGCCAGCGCCAAAGACGTGGGGCTGCCCATCTATCCCGGGGCGCGGCGCCATATAGATGATGCGAACGACAGCTCGGCACTGAACATGGGGCTTTGGGGTGGCTCCGCCGGCTTCAAACTCTTTGTGCTGAAGATGGAATCGAACGACGCGCCGGAGAAAGTCGCCGCGTTTTACCGCAAGGCTCTGGCGAAGTACGGGACGGTGCTGGATTGCAGCAAGGTTTCGACTGCGAGCGGCTCCGGCGACGACAAATCCTCGAAAAAGCTGACTTGCGACGACGACAAGCCCAAGCCCGGCGAAATCTCTCTGAAGACCGGCAGCAAAGAAAAGCAGCACGCTGTGGGCGTCGAGCCGAACGGCAGCGGCAGCACATTCCAACTTGTTTATATTGAAATGAAAGGCACGGAGTAATCGCGCAGCCACCCCTGACCTTGCGGAGCATTGCGGGCACGGCGGTTGGGGAAAGGCAAGGGCAAAACCAACGTCAAGAACGCCCGCCTAAAAACAAAAAGCGGGCGGCCGCTACAAAGTCAACGGCGACGGCAACGGCGACTGTAAAGAGCCGGCGGCACTCCGGCGCTGCGAAGTCAAAGGCGCCCGTCCCGCAAACCGCGGGATGGCCGTTACAAAGTCAGAAGCAGCTGCGGCGGCGAACGGGCACATTTCACGCCGCCGAATATCCAGTGCTATCATGCCTCCGTGAATTATGATCGGAGCGCTTCGATGAATAACAGGTCCACCGCCGTTGCGATGATCGCCGCTTCTGTCGTCGCTGTCCTGACCGCGATTGTCTGCGCGCCACTCGCCCACGCTCAAGCGCAAACCCCAACGCCCTCCGCGGCGCTGCTGGTCCTTAATAAGGCCGATAATTCGCTGGCTATCCTGGATCCCGCCACACAAAAAGTCGTGGCGCGCATTCACACGGGCGAAGGGCCGCACGAAATCGCCGCTTCGTCTGATGGCAAGCTAGCCGTCGTCACGAATTACGGCGCGAAGGATCCCGGGCACTCGCTTTCCGTGATTGATCTCGTCGCACAAAAAGAAATCCATCGCGTGGACCTCGGCCCTCTGGGGCGGCCCCACGGCATCCTGTTCGCCGACGGCAAATTTTATTTCACGGCCGAGCTGAACAAACTCATCGCTTGCTACGATCCCGCGACCAACCAAGTGGACTGGATCCTGGGCGTAGGCCAGAACCGCACGCACATGGTGGTGCGCACAAAATATCTGAATGAATTTTTCACTGCCAATGTGGACTCTGGCACCGTGACCGCCATCGAGAAAAGCTCCGACCCGTCCGGCTATAAGGAAACGAACATTGCGGTCGGCAAAGGTGTCGAAGGCATCGATATTTCCCCCGACGACAAAGAAATATGGGCAGCGAATGCTGGCGACGGCACTGTTTCCGTCATCGATACGGCCAACGGCAAAGTGATCCACACTTTCGGTGCGCGCACCAAACACGCCAATCGCCTGAAATTTACGCCCGACGGCAAGCTGGCGCTGATCTCCGACCCGGCCACGGGCGAGCTCGTAGTCGTGGACACGGCCACGCGCGGCATCACGAAAATGCTTAACGTGGGACAAGGTCCCGGCGGGATTCTGATCGTGCCGGACGGCTCGCGGGCATACGTAGCTCTGGCGGGCGACAATGCCGTGGCCGTGATTGACCTGCGCACTCTGGAAGTCTCCGGCAAAATTCCAACGGGCCAAGGCCCCGACGGCTTAGCTTGGGCCGTCCGCCCGTGACGATGCGACTTGTATCGTCAGGAAACCGTGGCACAGCCACTCCAGATTGTGCGGAGCTCCGTGGTGCGATCGGGCTGGGGAAGGTCAAAAACGCCCGCCTGAAAAGAAAAAGCAGGCGGCCGCTACAAAGTCAACCACAACAGCGCAGCGACAAGCTCAACTTGCGAAAATCTTCTCGAAACTTTACACCGCTTCCGGCCATCTAAGGCACCGATCACTCAAGGAGCCACCACATCATGGAATTCAGAATTCTCGGCCGTTCCGGATTAAAAGTTCCCGTTCTCAGCCTGGGCACTGGCACTTTCGGTGGCTCGAACGAATTCTTCCGCGCATGGGGGGACTCGGGCGTCCCGGAAGCCACGCGTCTGGTGGACATCTGCCTGGAAGCGGGCGTGAACATGTTCGACACTGCCGACATTTACTCCGAAGGTGAATCTGAAAAAATCCTGGGCGCCGCCATCGCAGGGCGCCGCGACAAAATCCTGATATCCACGAAGGCTACGTTTAAAACGGGCGCTGGGCCCAACGAAGTCGGCTCCTCGCGCTATCATTTAATACAAGCTTGCGAAGCCAGCTTGCGCCGCCTGAAAACCGATTACATTGATATTTATCAGATGCACGGATTCGACGCGCTTACTCCTGTGGAAGAAACTCTGAGCGCTCTGAACAATCTGGTGCAAAGCGGGAAAGTGCGTTACATCGGCTGCTCTAATTTTTCCGGCTGGCACTTGATGAAGTCACTCGAACGTCTCGGAACGCTACGGCTGGTCGCGCTACGTCGCGCATCAGGCGTACTACTCGCTGATTGGACGCGAATATGAATGGGAATTGATGCCGCTGGGGATTGATCAGGGCGTCGGCTGCCTGGTGTGGAGCCCGCTCGGATGGGGACGGCTGACCGGAAAAATTCGCCGCAATCAGCCGCTGCACAAAGAAAGCCGTCTGCACAAAACGGCGGACTACGGCCCTCCGGTGAACGACGAGTATGTATATAAGGTAGTGGACGCGCTGGACGAAGTGGCCAAAGAAACTGGAAAGAGTATCGCGCAGATCGCGCTGAACTGGCTGCTGCAACGCCCGACGGTGGCGAACGTTATCATCGGCGCGCGCAACGAAGAGCAGCTGAGGCAAAACCTGGGCGCGGTTGGCTGGAATCTGACAGCGGCACAAGTGGCCAAGCTCGACGCCGCCAGCAACGTAACTTTGGTGTACCCGTACTGGCATCAACGTCAATTCGCCGATCGCAACCCGCCGCCCACGCCGTAACTGAATCGTCGCAGCGCTGGTTTCGTAGCGGCGGTCTTCAGACCGCCAGCCGTTGAATTCGTAGCGGCACGGCATGCCGTGCCCGCCCGCGCCACGCGTGATCCGACTGGGTAGGGGTGCTGCCTGCTGCGCTCTTGCTCGCCACAATTTTCACTGCATTGCCGACCCGCCGTCGCTTCTCTTTGCGCCGTCAGTGCTAATTCCTTCTCGACGCTACTCAAACTGTTTGCGAAACTGCGCGAATTGCTGTCGCAGTTCTGCGATCTCGTTCTTCAACGCGGCAACTTCGCTTTCCAGCTGCTCGATCCTCTCGCGATCGATTGACTCAGCGGCGGAACTGCCGCGAACTTGTTCCCGCGCGTCTTCCACAGGCGCGACTTCCACATCGCCCGACATCAAATGCATGTAGCGCGATTCCTTGGTTCCGGGCTGCCTTGCGAGTACCTTTACCAACGCGGGCTCGCGCGCCATCAATTTCTGCAGCGCCGCCTGCACATCGCTCAGCTCTTCGAAATGATGCAAACGCTCGCCGCGACCGCGTAGCTCGCCCGGAGTCTGCGCGCCTCGCAGCAATAACACGCACAAAACCGCGATTTCCGGGCGCGTAAAATTGTAAGCCTCGCCCAAGCGATGCTCGTATTTCCGCACGCGGCTGTCATTCGTATCCGCCGCGCCTGCTAATTCCAAGACGCTCAGGCTGCGCAGAGCGGCCGTCACCGCGTCTTCGTCGAGATTCATCACTGGCTCGCGATTGGACTTTTGGTTGCATGCGTTGACCAGCGCATTCAAGGAAAGCGGATAATATTCCGGCGTGGTGATTTCTTTTTCCACCAAGGCGCCCAGCACGCGCGCCGCAACTTCGCTAAATTGTATTTCCGTGGTCACAAAATCCTCCCGCGTTAGTGGGCTGGAATCAAAATGCCCTGCAACATTTTCAAATCGCCGTCCACCGGTCCAGTCTTTAAATGCGAAATATCCAGTCCCAGAATGTGCGCGATCATGGGATACAAATTCACGTTCTCAAATGGCGCGACCTTTACCCCAGAGCGTATGTCCGGACCTGCCGCGAAAAAGATCGCTTTCATCTCAGGCATGTGCGCGGGATCGTAGCCGTGCATGCCCGCGGGCGGCCCTAAAGGATGCATCGCATCTGAACTCGCAGCCGCGGCGGGCGGGGCGTTCACGCGGATCAAATACGGCCCGGTAGCGACAGCCACCGGATCCCCTTCGCGCGGGTTCCCATCGAAATGCAATCCCGCCGGGACTTGTCCGCTGCGATAAACCTTAAACTTGTCGCTCTTCCCCTCCAAAGCTGCGTAAATCTTCGCGGCCGCCTCCTCGGAGCGCGGATACATGAAAGTCTCCACGCCCTTCTCCAGCAATCGCGCATCGAAATATTCGCTGAGGTTGATCCAATCGCCCTCGACCTTCGCCATGCCATGATCCGCCACGACCACTATATCCAGGCGCAAATTCAATTTTGACACGCCTGCGACCAGCCTGCCGATTTCGTCATCCACTTCATGCACCGCTGACGCCACTTCCGGACTGTCCGGCCCGTGCGCGTGCCCGGCGCTATCCACATCGCTGAAATACAAAGTTATAAAATGCGGACGCCGCTCAGCTGGCAGCTGCAGCCACTCGAGCACTTGATCCACTCGTTTGCGGTTCGGATATTTCGCGTCGTACTTCATGTAATACGTCGGCAGCGTCCCCAGAATATTCGCTTCCGAGCCCGGCCAGAAAAAACACGCCGAACGCATGCCCTGCTGCTCGGCCAGTACCCACAAAGGAGTGCCGCCGTACCACGTGCCGTCCGTCACTGCCTGATCATCCTTAAAGCTGTAAACCTGCTTCCGCGCCGGATCGTAGAAGACATTGGCTAGGATCCCGTGATGCTCCGGATAGAGCCCGGTGACGATCGTGTAGTGGTTGGGAAAAGTGATCGAAGGATACGCGGGAATCATGCCCTCCGGCGCGCTGGCTCCTTTCGCGCCTAACGCATCCAGATTCGGTGAGTGATACATCCGCGGATAGTCGTAACGAAACCCGTCTAGCGAAACTAAAATTACGTAGGGCTTCGCCTGCTGCGTCGCTGTGTTCGGGCCACGTTCGACCGTGATCGGCGCCGCCAAAGCCGGCGTGGAATTCTGCTGCGCTATCGTCTGCTGCGGCGCCGGCGCGTGCCCGCGCGCAATCCCTGTCGCGAGTCCCGCCGCGCCCAGCATCCCCGCAAGCAAAATAGATCGCAGAGCGCTCCGCCACTTCCGCTTGCGCATGCTCATTTCACACTCTCCGTGCCGCCCGCCGGCCGCGACAGTGCCGGGACCACATTATCTTTCCTTCTCATCCTTTTGATTATGAAAATTATGCTGCAAATCGGCGCGCGCAATTTCCGCAACCGAGCGCCTGAATCCCTCGTCTAACAGGTGTGGCCAGAAAAGAGGCTACGCAGCACAGAAGGAAGGCCCGCTATGAACGAACTAAATAAAGTTGCAAGGACCGAAATCTTCCAGACCGTTTTCACCCTGCGCGATCCCGAAACAGACTCCAAACCCCGGCATGCTCACAACCTGAATGAGGTCCAAAGGCGCGCGTACCAGGTCCATCAACGCCACGGCGGCGTTTATGGGGGATACACGCTGGAAGACTGGCTGGAAGCAGAGCACGAACTCGACGAAGAGGACAGTTCCCCGTCGCCGAAGAAGGATCAAATCCACTGACGCCGTGAGAGTGCCGCCTTGCCGGCCTGGTGGCCCCGCGCGCGCAGCGCGCTTTGCGACTGGCAACCGGCGAGTAGCGACGCCACAAAATCAAAACGCCGCCCCGAAGGGCGGCGTCTCGTGCCAGCGAGTAGTAAATCGAGCGGCGAACTGTGCGCTGCCGGTGATGCTAATTCAGCAGCCGGCGCCGTGTGGTCAGCGCAATTGCCATCATGCCCATTGCTAGCAACAGCAACGTGCCGGGCTCAGGAGCCGTGGTAACCGCCCCCGAGTAATCCAGCCCGTAGGAACTGCCGGCCTCTTGATAGACCACAAACGAGAGTGTGTTCGTGCCGTCCACCAGATAAGGCTGCAATTCCGCAAAGTTGAAAATGCCCATGGTGCCTGTGAGGCACCCAATCGGCAGCGACGAGCACGTCGGGTAAGAACCGCCCAAATTCGCGGACGCCAACTCGACTCCGTTCAGCCACACCGACGCGGTATCGTCAGCTAGCACGTCTAACCACGCCCCCGTAATGGTTCCGGTCAAATTGAAGCTCTGGCTAAAAGTCACGGCTGTTCCGTTGGGCACCACGATAAATCCCGGGGCTGACGGATTGCCGGTATTAGCATACGAAATCCAGCTGGAGCCTGCCAGCGGCCCTGCCCATGCGGGATTAGGCGCAATCACTTGCGTCGGGCTGCTGCTGGAATTGGTGGTCGCGGTGGAGCTCGCGAGAGGCACCGAATCCGCCTTGGCATTCAATAGGCAGCCGCTCGCTGCGATTAGCATAATTACCAGCCTGAGTTTCTTCACGACTTGCTCCCCCGCCGTACCGGGCGCCTATCGCTCGGTGACACTACCCGCGATCACCCGCAATTAGTGCATGTGGGCGGCCAACCAGCCTCCTGCAAACACGGGACTTACGAGCGCATGCCGCAAGCCCTGACGACGGGTTTTTCAATTAATGGTAAACACGCTCCGGGTTGCTGAGTTCGTACACACGCGACAGTTTTTGTCATCTGTGACCCGCAGATCGGCATCTTTGTGCAAGGAGCTTCGCTATTTCTGCGCCGCGGCTTGCGCACCCAAGTAACTCTGTACCGCAGTTGCCGCGATCGAGAGCATGGCCTCAATGGTGATGGGCACGGTGCGCCTAGAGCGCCGCATAGATCAGTCCGGCACCTGCTGCTGCGGGGACAAGAGAAAGGATACGAATCACGAGAGGCGTAAGCCGCTTCACCCACCACTTCCCGTAGGCACCATGCCACCGGATCGGGGCGACCATGATCAGCAGCGAGGTTGCAACCAAAAGCCACCCTGCAACCTCGAACACCAGCGGCAGCTTAGAGGCTGGTGCCCTCGCGATCAGCGCCACACCAGCTAACACGCGCAATCCCTGCTCGGTGAACTGAAGACGCCAGTTTGAGCGCTCCAGCAAATCTGCGCTCATCTTCTGGAACAGGTGAAGGCAGTAACGCGGGCGCAGAACCATCAGGAACGCGACACCGACGAGCCAGAGGCCCGCTGCGGTCACAACGATCAGAGCGATAACCTGCAAGCTATTCTGGCGAATCGTTATATCCACCGTGGGTACCTGTCGTGGCGAGTCCCGCCAATTCCCACAGTGTCTCATAGCGTTCCTGCGGGACGACAGCGCCGCCTGAAAGCGGCGCTCTCGTAGGATTTGGCCGAGCACAGCCAAACGGATGGTTGTCCCGCGGCAGCGCGGCCGATTCAATGTAATAGATGGTGTTGCATCGACCGGTTGAGCTGGCAGAACCAATCAGGAGTTTGCGCAGACGACAATCAAGGCGAGTCTACATTCGCGCGTTATTTTGGCAGTTCCGGAACAATCCAAGGAATTTCAGTAAGGAACTCCACTGCACAAAACTTCACTTGCGTCGGCAGCGTGCCCATCGGGAAACTGGTTGTGAACCAGTGGGTGAAAGTTTGCTGGGTCCGTTGAGGCCGTTTATCGGACCCTTCGACTAATTGACCAGAAAATAGGAACCATCCACCGTAAAGATGTTTGGGCGCGTTCTCAGTGAAGTCATAGTCAAACGCCTCCCACTCCTTGAGAGGGTCCACGCCAAGTTCCTTTAGGAATTGGAGAAACTCAGTGGGATATGCCTTGCTCCGCTGCACTGCGAAATTCTTACAAGAAATGCAGGTGCATCGGTCAGCGCCTGCGACTGTGACCGTGTCACGATATAAGGCGACCGTCGCCGCGCGGTCGAATACGATTCTCTGTTGTCCTACGGAAAGTTCTACTTCCATGCGCCAATTCTATTCCCTTTGAGGGCGCGCCCTGCGACTTTTTGAGAGTAGTGCCTGGTTAACGCTGCCGGCTCAACCGGTCGATGCAACACCTTCTGGTGTATTGGTTCGGCAATGCTTACGCGGGAGAATCATCTGTTTCGCGGTACGGGGCCAAAACCTAAGCAGGACAGCGCCGATGGTGGTCTAACCCTGGCTGGCGATTTTGGCTTTTGTTTTCAATGCTAGGTGGGTTGAAGCTTAGTGTTGCGTCGACCCATTGAGATCACCTCTATAAAAGGAGTCAAGAAAAAAACACATCTCCCGCGGCCGGATTTTTTCTTGCCGTCCAGCCCACCTCGTTTGAGCAGGATTGTTGCTGCCTTCCGTTCCGTGATCTCGGGACGCTGCTTCATGCAGGCAGCGCTTTGGGTTTTTCTTGCCAGCGGTTTTCATCGTTTCTGCGCGACGAAGCCAGTCGGTCGGGAGACCACAAGCAGCACGGTTGTCAGGTGCCAACCATGGTTCTATCGGGGACTCGTGGCCCATAGCTTTTTCGGGTTGTCCGAGGGGGACTAGGGTCGCGTAAGAGACGTAGCGTGCCCGAGGCACGCCGCGCGTAACTAATCAGCTGAGACTCGCCCTCGAACCCGAATGTCTCCAGAACCCAACTCGCCACCACCGGAAGAAATTCCAGGATGGAACGGATCGGCTGGAGACATTCAAGCTGTTTGTGGTTTCAGATGTTGGGCGTCGAAGCGCACTCCTTTCTTCCAGACGAGTAAGGTGATGGCCGCCATCTTGCGCGCCAAAGTCAGCCGCGCCATTTCCGGCCGGATTCCCTTGGCCAGCAGCGCATCGTAAAACTCTTTGAACGGACCAGCCTTCGCAGCGGCCACGGTGGCAGCACCCTTGAAAAGATTCTTCAGTTCGTGATTGTGATTGCGATTCAGCCCACGAATCGAAGCCGGCCTCTTCGCGCGCTGCAGCTCTCCCTGGACGAATCGTTGCTCGGCGCTGCTGTGCGTCTCGATCCCAAATCCGCTGTAGCTCCAGAGCTGCCGCTTGGTACGGAAACGATGCGGTGTTTGCATCAAAGCGATCAGCAGCGCCGCCCGGATCGGCCCAATGAACGGAATCTCGCGTAACAATTTCCAGGCCTCGTGCTTCTGCGCTTCGGCGAGCAGTTCGCGCCGCACTTCCTGGCGCAGCGCCCGCAACGCATCCAACTGCTGGTAGTAGAACTCCGCCCGGCGGCGCACGCCGGCCTCCTGGATCTTACCCAGCCACTCCGCTCGCTGGCGTTCGGCGTAAACCTGTTTTCCTCGGCAAGGAATCCCCCAACTGCGATAGATCGCCTTCACGCGAGTCATCACGCGGATGAGATCCGTGCTGATCGTCAGGTAACTGCGCGCCAGTTCGCGCAGCGTGCGCACGCCGTTCTCTCCGTGATACACCGAGCGCACCATGTTCGAACGCAGCAACTCGGCGAGCTTCCGCGCATCGATGCGATCGCTCTTGCTGCCTTCCTTGAGCAAGGCGTTGCGGCGGGGATTACACACCACCAGCTCGGCTACGTGCGGCTTGATCAGGTCATACAACCAGGCGGCCCAGGTGCCTTCTTCGAAAGTCACATGCAAACTTCCGCGCAGGCCTTTGAAAAAATCCAGAATGGTGCTGGCCTTGGTTTCAATCGTGCACTCCATCACCAGCTTGCCTGAGGAATTTAGAACCGCGAGGGAGATCGCTTCCTTGTGCACATCCATCCCGATATACTTCACGCTATCCATAGAGGGCGCTCCTTTCTGAGGTAGGTTCGAGCCGAACACTCAAAACCTACTCCTATCGGGGCGCCCTTTTATATTGCGTCGCGTAACCCGACATTGAGAATTGGCGGATCGCCACTTGTCCGGTTTCGGCGTTTATCAGGCACTGACTTTAGCGTCGTGATTTCGAGAGCGGAAGCAAGGCACACACGATCCGATTCTGTGCCTAACTAATAGATCGTGATTGCGACGGGCTTGGCCTCCACGCGTTCTCGTAAAACGAGGCCACGCGTCTCCGGCAGTTGCGCAACCGCATCTGCGTCGACGTGGTATGGCGAGTAGAAACCGTCAATCAGGTAGACGCCTGGTTGCGTCGTCGGGCAAACTATCAAGGTTCTTAGACCAATAACTTGTTGAGCGGGGAGGAAAATGAAATCCCGATTCAGCTCAGCCTTGGCGTCCGGCTCATGCTTCGGCCACGCATCACCTGCGTAACCGCATGTTTCGGCTCCTTTGCCAGACGGTGTCGTCAAATGCACTGAGAAGCCGGGTATCCCGCCGCCCGAGAGTCCCCACCGATTCGGGACGTAAACACCCCCGGGGCCAGCTTCGAGAAGAATCGTTAGTTCAATACGTTCCCCGGATTTGAACTTATGCTTATCGACTTGGATCGATGCGACGGCTGTAGCTTTGACATCCGGCGCAGGTCGAGAGGACACGGAGTCTTGGGGCCAAGTGGGATACGCAAAGATGCTGATCAACAAGAAAGCGATTCTGGTGTACACGGAATTCCCCCGAACTTCGGATGATTATACGATGTACGATCGTCCCCGGCGGTTTACTGGGAGTCTAGACTTCGTAGGGCACATGTCCGGTAACAGCGTTAATCAGGACTTTGCAGGTTTTTGGATATACTGACGGCGTGCCGCACTCACATGGTAGATGCTCTTCATGTCATGGAACTGGACGGTGCCCTGATTGCCAAGGAGCCGGAAGCACCCTTGCCGCGAAGTGTGTGATGTGTATCGGCAGCGGCAAGTGCGAACGATGTGGTGGCATCGCCACCCGCCCGGAAGAATCCCCACTTGATTGGCTACGAAGTGTTGTGAGAAGGCTTCGAGGCGCACCTCCATTTGATTGAGGGTGCGAAGTAGGCATCAGAATCCACGTTTCCGGTAACGGCGTTATCAGGAGTTGGCACCATGCTCGGCTAGGGCTTTGGTTGGTCCGTAACGAGTTTTCCGTTGATGCGCGCGCGTCCGTCCGATACGAGCGCGGTTCCATTGTTTAGATGAACTTCGTTTTGCCGCGAGGTGTAGGCGTCAATGTGCAAATCCGTGGCTGGTACTGCGCGGCTGTCCTTACTGCTCACAACGTGGTCGTCGTGGTCCTTACGCCCGTTCTTGTCCCAGTACGTACAAACGTCATCGTTCTCAGCCTGATCTATGGCACAGCGCACCCACGTGTAGTAATGCCCGAAGAAACCGCCGCCCTGTGGAATCAAAATCGCATCGTCTGGGACAGATGCCGGTCTCTTTACATCTCCTAGCGATTTCAACCAGTGACGATGGATCTCCGTCGTACACGACGGCATCTTCATAACATCTTGGTCATATTTCTGATCAAACCGAATCTGCTTCCCCGGTGCGGTGACCAACCAAATTGATCCGTTATCGTAGCGAATAGGAATTGACGTTCCCTGCATCGTGGAGAGTTTTGAATAGTACTCCCGCCAATCGGAATGAAGTTTTCGCTCGCCGATCAGAGTTTTGCCATCTACTTGGACGCAAATCAAGGTCACAGCAGTGGTGATCGGACTGCAATCCCCATTGCACCGGTCGTAGTTCATGATTTCCACCAAGGTTCCTGTTTGAGGATCGTCAGCAGAGCGACTCGACAGAAGTGAGCCGGGGAAAAGCGACAACATCATGAACAAAACCAAGTAAGGTCGTGGCATATCCGGAATCAAGGCGATCAGTATACCCGATGCAGACTATCAAGGAGGCGTCTCTACTCCGTATGGTGTGAGATTCAAGGCAGTCCGTTCACATTGCCGCGCAACTCCTGATTAGTTCTATAAAAGGAGTCAAGAAAAAACAGCTTTCCTGTGGCCGGATTTTTTCTTGCCGTCCAGCCCACCTCGTTTGAGCAGGATTGTTGCTGCCTTCCGTTCCGTGATCTCGGGACGCTGCTTCATGCAGGCAGCGCTTTGGGTTTTTCTTGCCAGCGGTTTTCATCGTTTCTGCGCGACGAAGCCAGTCGGTTCGAAGACCACAAGCAGCACGGTTGTCAGGTGCCAACCATGGTTCTATCGGGGACTCGTGGCCCATAGCTTTTTCGGGTTGTCCGAGGGGGACTAGGGTCGCGTGAGAGACTCGGCCTGCCCGAGGCACGCCGAGCCTAACTAATCAGCTGAGACTCGCCCTCGAACCCGAATGTCTCCAGAACCCAACTCGCCACCACCGGAAGAAATTCCAGGATGGAACGGATTGGCTGCAGACATTCAAGCTGTTTGTGGTTTCAGATGTTGGGCGTCGAAGCGCACTCCTTTCTTCCAGACCAGTAAGGTGATGGCCGCCATCTTGCGCGCCAAAGTCAGCCGCGCCATTTCCGGCCGGATTCCCTTGGCCAGCAGCGCATCGTAAAACTTTTTGAACGGACCAGCCTTCGCAGCGGCCACGGTGGCAGCACCCTTGAATAAATTCTTCAGTTCGTGATTGTGGTTGCGATTCAGCCCGCGAATCGAGGCCGGTTTCTTGGCGCGCTGCAGCTCTCCCTGGACGAATCGTTGCTCAGCACTGCTGTGCGTCTCAATCCCAAATCCGCTGTAGCTCCAGAGCTGCCGCTTGGTACGGAAACGATGCGGTGTTTGCATCAAAGCGATCAGCAGCGCCGCCCGGATCGGGCCAATGAACGGAATCTCGCGTAACAATTTCCAGGCGTTGTGCTTCTGAGCTTCGGCGAGCAACTCGCGCCGCACCTCCTGGCGCAGCGCCCGCAATGCATCCAACTGCTGGTAGTAGAACTCCGCCCGGCGACGCACGCCGGCTTCCTGGATCTTGCCCAGCCACTCCGCTCGATAGCGTTCGGCGTAAACCTGTTTCCCTCTGCAAGGAATCCCCCAACTGCGATAGATCGCCTTCACACGAGTCATCACCCGTATCAGATCCGTGCTGATCGTCAGGTAACTCCGCGCCAGCTCGCGCAGCGTGCGCACGCCGTTCTCTCCGTGATACACCGAGCGCACCATGTTCGACCGCAGCAACTCGGCGAGCTTCCGCGCATCGATGCGGTCGCTCTTGCTGCCTTCCTTGAGCAAAGCGTTGCGGCGGGGATTACATACCACCAACTCGGTGACGTGCGGCTTGATCAAGTCATACAACCAGGCGGCCCAGGTGCCTTCTTCGAAAGTCACATGCAAACTTCCGCGCAGGCCCTGGAGAAAATCCAGAATGGTGCTGGCCTTGGTTTCAATCGTGCACTCCATCACCAGCTTGCCAGAGGAATTTAGAACTGCGACGGAGATCGCTTCCTTGTGCACATCCATCCCGATATACTTCACGCTATCCATAGAGGGCGCTCCTTTCTGAGGTAGGTTCGAGCCGAACACTCAAAACCTACTCCAATCGGGGCGCCCTTTTATATTGCGTCGAGCCGGGCACTGCCAGCAAAGTTCAGAGATTCACCGCTCGGTCATCCTTGGCTTTTAAATTCGATCGACAGGAGAGTTATGTCATCCTGCTGGCCTTCCCCCTTGGGATGTCCCGACCAGCGAGACAACTCATCCAGCACTGAATCGGCCAGTCGTTCGGCTCCGGGATGATGGTCAGAGTCCAGAAATTGCTTAAAGCGGTCTCCTCCAAACATCTCCTCCAACGGGTTGCGAGCTTCCAGGATACCGTCGGTGTAGAGGATGGCCTTATCGCCCGCTCCCACGGACAACTGCAATGAGGAGTAGGTTTCATCGGGGAAATGGCCCAAAAAGAGCCCGTTCTGCATCACTTCTGAAGTGCTCCCGGTTGCCGCGCTCCACAGCAGGAGCGGCGGATGTCCTGCCCCGGCGTAGCTGATGGAGTTCTTTTCCATGTCCACGAACACATATGCCGCCGTGACAAAATGATTTCGGAATTTCCCGCACAGCGCTTGATTCAACCCCGCGAGTACGCGGCCGGGTTCGGCCGCATGAGCTTGTTGAGCGGTGAGGGCCACCTGGAGCATGGACGCGATCAGTGCAGCCGGCAGGCCGTGCCCGGAAACGTCTGCAATCAGAATGCCTACATGTTGGTCGTCCACGATGATGAAGTCGTAAAAATCCCCGGCGACGGAGCTCATGGGAAGATAGCGAGCCGCAATATCCAGGCCGCTCATCTTGGGGGTTTCGCGTGGAAGAATGGCCAACTGAATCTCTCGCGCCATTTCCAGCTCATTGTTAATCGCCAACAATTGCTGGGCGAGTTGCTGGCTGGTTGCGCGAAGCGTCAGGTGCGTGCGGACGCGGGCCTTCACGACCATGGGCGAAAATGGTTTGTGAACGTAGTCCACCGCGCCTACTTCAAAACCCCTGGTCTCGTCCTCGGATTCGGTCTTCGCCGTAAGAAAGATCACCGGAATATCGCGCGTCTGCGGATCTGCCTTCAACTGATTGCACACCTCGTACCCGTCCATGCCGGGCATCTCAATATCCAGCAGGATGAGCGCGGGCATCGGCTCGGCTTTCACCAGCTCGAGGGCTTTTGCTCCGCTGGTTGCTACGCGGACTTTGAACTCGTCCCTGAGAATGGCTTGCGCGATGTGAATATTGGCAGGAGTATCGTCCACCAATAGGATGACTTGTTTACCGTTGTCACTGCTCATCGTGGGAGTCACCATGAATGGAAAGGCGTTCAATTTCACTCAGTTTCAAGAGCGCCGATTCAAAATCGAATTTGTTGATGGCTGCGCTCAGCGCGTCGAGCCGCGGCTTGTCAACGGCGCTCGCTGCAGCGTCGCTGAAAACGGAGAAGGCTTCCGAGGCGTCGCCATCGCTCGCCTCGAGCAATTCCCGCAGGCGTCGAGCCGCGGCTCCGGCTTTGCGAGCGTCGAACTCTCGATTCGCTTTACTTCTCGGGCGATCGGAGACGCCGTCCGTCAGCGCCCGCTGGATCGCCTGAATTTGGCGGTTGAGAAGTGAAGTAAATGCCTTAAGCAACTTCGGCGCGGCGGGATCCCGCTCGCGAATTGCCCGCTCCAGCTTGTCGGCCGAAGAATAAACCTTGCTGATACTCATATTGCCGGCGACTCCCTTCACAGTATGGGCAATGCCCGCAGCTTGCTTCGGGTCTCCGGCGTCAAGTGCGGTCGCTATCTGTGCGCCCACGTCAAGATGGTCTTTTGCGAACCGTATCAGCAGGTCTCGATACAGCCGCCGATTGCCGGCGGCGCGTGCCAGCCCCTCTTTCGCATCAACACCGTCAATTTCGGGAATCACAACTGCGGCCGTTCTTGCCGGCCGCGCGTGCGTTCCGGGGGCCCGCACCTGCCGTGAGGTGGCCCAACGTGCCAACGTCGCAAATAGCGCGTCGGGATCAATCGGCTTGCTCACGTGATCGTTCATCCCCGCGTCCAGGCATCGCTGGCGTTCCTCCACCAATGCGTGCGCAGTCATTGCGATAATCGGCACGCTCCGAAGCCGCGGATGGGTGCGAATATTCCGAGTGGCGGCGAAACCATCCATGCCGGGCATCTGCAAGTCCATAAATACAACGTCGAACGACGAGTGCCCTGCTCCTTCCGTCAGGATCTTCACTGCCTCCAAACCGTCGTTGGCGATCGTCACGATAGCGCCCGCACTCTCCAGAAGTTCCGTCGCGACTTGCTGATTTACCTCGTTGTCTTCAACAAGCAGAATCCGCGTGCCAGTGAAGTCGGGCGAACCAGTCCTTTCTCTCTTGGGTTGCGAGCGGCCTCGCTTCGGCTCCGCAACTCCCAGGATTTCCACCAAGGTGTCGTAGAGCAGCGATGCGCTTACCGGCTTCAATAGATAGCCATTGATCCCCGCTTGTTCCGCCTGAGTTTGCAGGTCCTCTCGCCCGAAAGCAGTCACCATCACGATCTTGGGCAAGTCCTTGGAGCGCTTGCCGCGCAAGATCTCGCGGCTGGCCTGCAGCCCATCTATGCCGGGCATCTGCCAGTCCATCAAGACCACGCGATACGGGTCTTTCGATCCTGCAGAAGCTACTTTTTGGATCGCTTCCTCACCGGATGCAGCCGAGTCTGCTCGCAGGGAAAATCCGCGGAGCACGTCGGACAGAATCTCGCGGGCTTGCTCATTGTCGTCCACAACCAAAACGCGCACGCCCATCAGATCCGGGATTAAGCGCTTGCGTTTTGGCTCCCCCGGCCCGAGGCCGAACCAGGCCGTGAATCGAAACGTGCTGCCCGTGCCGTGCGCGCTCTCAGCCCAGATTTCCCCTCCCATCATCTCAACCAGTCGCTTGGAGATGGAGAGGCCCAGTCCAGTGCCACCGTACTTCCGAGTCGTGGACGCGTCGGCCTGAGTGAATGGTTGGAACAAACGGGCGGTCTGCTCCGGCGTCATTCCTATTCCGCTATCGCGCACTGAAAACTTAAGTTTGATCCGGCCCGAAGCTCTTTCTTCCAGCGCGATCGAGACGACCACGTCGCCACGATCGGTAAACTTCACCGCATTATTGACGAGGTTGATCAGCACCTGACCAAGCCGCAAGGCGTCGCCGACGATATTCACGGGCAGATCGTGCGGCGCGGCGATGAGAAATTCCAGATTCTTGTCATACGCTTTTTGGCTGACGACGGAGGACAAGTTTTCCAGGACATTCTCGAGGCTGAAACTCGCATTTTCCATTTCCAGCCTGCCGGCCTCAATCTTTGAGAAGTCCAGAACATCGTTGATGATGCCAAGCAGGGACTGGGCCGCAACTTTTGTCTTGTTCAGATAGTCGCTCTGTCTTGGCGTCAACTCCGTCTTCAGAGCGAGGTGCGTCATTCCGAGGATGGCGTTCATCGGCGTGCGGATCTCGTGGCTCATGTTGGCAAGGAAGTCAGACTTCATTTTGGTGGCTTCTTCGGCCAACTCCTTAGCCTGCCGCAGCGCGTGCTCTGCCTGCTTGCGCTCGGTGATGTCCACAAGCGTGAGCTGAAATTGTTTTCTTCCGTGATGGGTGAACGTCGTCAGATGCACTTCGGCGTCCCAAATTGTTCCGTCGGGGCGTTGATGGCGCCATTCGAAGATCGAGCGACCAGTTTCCTGGCCGATTTTGCTGCGCTTCAGTGCGGCGGAGGCGGTATCGGAACCGTCGTACTGAGTGGGCGCGGACACGTCGAGTGTGGTTTTGCCCAACAGCTCTTCGCGGCGGGAATAGCCGTTAATCAGGGCGGCGGCTCGATTGCAATCCACATAACGCCGGGTCTCGCAGTCCAAAATCAGCATCGGGATGATGGACTCTTGAAAGAGCAGCTTGTTGTAAGCTTCGCTTTCGCGGAGCGCATCTTCCGTCCGGCGTCGGTCGGTGATGTCTTTCGTCATGTTCAGGAGATACTGCGGATTTCCCGAGGCGTCCCTGATAACCGAAAAGCTCCCGTCCGCAGTTACTTCCCGGCCATCGCGGCGAATGAAACGCTGTTCCCACTCGTCAATGTCGCGCTTACCTTCGATAAGTTCCGCATATCGCGCCGCACCCGTCGCACGTTCATCCGGGTGGACAATCAGGTCCCATTTCTCCACTGAGTTCAATTCTTCATGCGTGCAATCCAACATTTGGTGCAACGCGCGATTGGTGAAATATTGCGCCTTGGCGACGTTGTAAAGGCTGATCCCGACCTGTGCATTCTCAAAGATCGTACGGAAAAGCTGTTCACGCTCCTGCAGGGCTTCTTGGGATCTCTTGTGCTCGGTGATGTCTTCCGTTAACGCGACGAGGTGCTCTGGATTGCCTGCGGCGTCGCGGAGCAAATTGAACCGCCCGTTGGAAACCACGATGCGGCCGTCGCGTCTGATATAGCGATTCTCGAATTCGTCCTTGTCGCGCTTTCCCTCAATGAGCGCGGCGTATCGCTCTGCGCCTAAGGCACGCGCATCCGGATGAACAATCTGGTCCCATTGCTCCAGGCCTTTTAGCTCGTTCTCGGAGTAACCCAACATCTCTTGCAGCGTACGGTTGGTCAGATGCTGCTGCGCGCTAATGTTGAAAATGCTGATCCCAATCTGCGCATTCTCGAAAATCGAACGGAAAAGCTGCTCGTTCGCCCGCAGCTGTTCCTCGGCATGCTTGCGTTCGGTGATGTCCTCCGTTAAGCCCACAACGCATTGGGGCTTGCCGGCGGCATCCCTGATCAGCTGAAATTTCCCATTGCCCAAAACGATGCGGCCGTCGGCGCGAATGAAGTGTTGTTCGTATTCGTCCGTTTCCCGTTGACCGAGAATGAGCTCCGCGTATCGCTGCGCGCACGCGGCGCGTTCCTCTGCGGGAACAATTTCGTCCCATTGCCCCACGCGGCTCAACGCTTCTCCGCTGTAACCCAACATTTCGTGCAGTGCGCGGTTGGAAACGTGTTCCTGGCTGTCAATCTTGAAAACACCGATGCCCAGCTGGGCATTCTCGAAAATCGAGCGGAAAAGATTTTCACTCGCCAGCAGTTTTTCCTCCGCCCGCTTTCGCTCGGTGATATCGAGTACGGTGACGACTGCGCCCGTGATCTTCCCGCCCTCAAGAATTGGAAACGAGGAATATTCCACCGGAACCGGGGTGCCGTCCCGTCGCCAGATCACCTCTGTGTCAACGCGGCAACCCTCGCCCTTCTGGACCGCGCGGAACACGGGACATTGATCTGCGGGATACATCGCACCATCCGGCTTGTGGTGATGTATCAGATCATGCATATTCCGGCCCAACGCGTCTTCCGGTTGATAGCCAAGCATCTTGCACGTGGCCCGATTGATGAATGTGCAGTTTCCCTGCAGGTCTATCCCGTAGATCCCCTGCCCGGTAGATTCGAGCAACATTTGCATTCGTTGCGCGACCCGGTTCCGTTCCTCCTGCGCTCGCTCGCGTTCCGTAATGTCTTCCGTTAAAGAGGCGACGTATTGCGGCTTCCCCGCGGCGTCCCGCACCAACGAGAAACGCGCCTTGGCAACGACCATGCGACCATCGCGATGCACGAAGCGTTGTTGCCATTCATCCGTGTCGCTCTTTCCCCGGAGCAGGGCCGCATATCGTTCCTTTCCCAGAACTCGTTCGTCCGGGTGGACGATCTTGTCCCAATCCTCCAAGCGGCTCAGTTCCTGTTCGCTATAGCCCAACATTTCCTGGAATGCTCGGTTGGTGAAGACCGCATGACCGTCAATGCTGAAGAAGCTGATTCCGATCTGGGCATTTTCGAAGATCGAGCGAAAAAGCTGGTCGCCTTCGCGCAGGGAAGACTGCGCGCGCGGATCTGCGCCGCGAATGCTGTTCACTTTCTGCGCGGCTGATGGTTGCACTCGCTTGCGCCGGGCGTCCTTCGTCGTCACTGATAAGCTCCGATATAGTTCGCTGCGGAATTCCTGCCAATCGCTTGCGCCTGCATGTTCGCGAAGCCGCCGTAAGTAGTTCGGCGGCGAATGCTGCGTAGCCTCACCCCAGCCACACTTACACTTGGGAGTATCGGCTGGTGCTCGCCACTTTCAGCAGCAGACGCAGAACCCCGATTGACGCTATCTCAATTGGGCCCCAGCGGTATTGTCAGTAATGACAGTCTGAGCTGTCGTAGCGGGAGCTTCTTCGCCGCGCGACCGGGCAGGTGAACGGCAGGTGTTCGTCGAGCGGGTCAGGCTACTGCGCGGGTTGTGTGAGCTGGCGCATGATGTCGTCAAAGTTGACGCGGTCCCAGCGTTCGGCCATCTTTCCATCTACAAGTCGGCCGCGGGCATGGATGTCGAAGCGAATCTTCCGTCCCGCCGCTGGTATCCCCATAAACGCTTCCCCCGAGTGGGTGGCGCTGATATCGAGAGTTGCCTCGATAATGTCGTCTCCCTCGAAACGCACGGCGGTCACAAAAATATGTTCGTCGGGAACGGCTGCGCTAACTTGTCGTCGGAATATCTTGAGCCCTTCCGGCCCGCGCGGATATCCGATCGCTTCCAGTTCGTGAAAGCGTGAGTCGGGGCTCACGACACTATCAATCGCAGCCGCGTCCGCCGCGAGGATTGCTTCGGTGAAACGCAGGTATTGCTTGAGAAGTTGAGAGTTCGGCGTACCGGCTTCGAGGATAGCTTTGACTGCCGGATCCATCTCAATGCGGGAGGGTACGGCAGTGGCTGACATGGCTGTGTCTCCTCCGATGCTCCAGATCAAGCGGTCTGACGCTCTTGAATCGCCCGGATCAGCGGCCGAACGAGTTCGATAATATGCGCCAAGGTCAAACATTGCGGCGCCATCGAGCGAAATCCCAGCGAGCGGCGTAACCGGAATCAGGACTTGGGCATTAAACCGAGCTCCCAAAGCCCCGTTTGCTTAGGTACACGTTGGTACTTGATGATAATGACGCCCTTCGAAGTGACCGTGCTTTCCGCCACCTTGAATGCCGCCGGGGTCGTGCCATCGGCAAACAATCGTTTTCCGCTGCCCAACGTAATCGGAAATATCTTCAGCCACAACGCATCCACCAAATCATGCTTGAGGAGCGTCTGAACCAGATTTGCGCTGCCATAGACGTGCAAATCCGGCCCTTCCCGTTGCTTGATTTTGGTGATTTTCTCCGCAATATCTCCGCCTAAAAATACTGACGGCTGCCATTCGTGAGAAGTCATCGTGTTCGAGGCGACGTACTTGGTCGCTGTCTCGACGCCCGGCCAGATGTCGCTATGTTGCGGCCAGAATTTTGCCCAAATGTCGAAGGTTTTCCGGCCTAGCAACAAGTCAAACGGCAGGTCCATCTCCTTTCTTATCGCCGTTGAAGAATCAGCGTCGGAATGTGGAATGATCCACCCGCCATACGCGAAGCCGCCGCTGGTGTCTTCCTCTGGGCCGCCGGGGCCTTGGATGACTCCATCAAGGGAGACAAACTCAAGCACGTTAAGTTTTCTCATGATTTTTCCTGCTCCTGTAACGATCGTCGGGCGAGGCGCTTGCCCTGCCTTGACTACATAGTTGAACGGCCGGACCGGAATCCGACAGATCGTCGCGCTGAATTTCCAGCCGCTGTTGCAATCAGCCGCAGTCCCAATCGGAACTCTATACGCATCCGTGCGTGGTGAGTTGCACCCTCAGCCTCGCAATCCTAACCTTTCTCTAAAGCCCATCCGAAGAATCCCGGCCAGTTGACGCGCAACGTCGGTTCCGCCACCGCCAAGGCTGTCTCCAATGGAAGCGGCCTGTAAACATACCGGCAGAATCTACCACCATTTGGTTCAAGCGCCTGATGAGTCGTGCCAGGTCAACTCCTCGCCGCAACACCATCCAATGCTTTGATTCGAGAATGCTTCCTCGGGAGGACCATCTGTTGGGCCGTACCCGGTCAAAACCCAGCGAGAACAGCGTTCCAGCTGGGCTGAACCGAGCAGGCGAGTTTGGCTTTTATGTTCTCTGCCAGACTGGCTCGAGCTTCGAGTTGCGCCGACCCATTGAGATCGCCGCCTTAATCAGTAGTTGAGAGACCGATACTCGATTGCTATACTCCCCCCGTCAAGCCGGGCGGTTTTCCTTTTCGCTGACCGCCGCGTCTCTCACCGATAAAGGACGTGCGAAATGCCCCATTCGCGCACCCGCTGGATCACCGGTCTCCTGTCACTTTCTTTCGCGCTCCCCCTGTGCGCCGTGGCGCAAGCGCCCCAGAGCGACGAAGCCATCCGAAAGACAGACGCTGAGTCCGAAGAACAGTGGATGTACTCCGTCGGCATCCAGAATTACGTCTTCGGCCTGCCCCTCGTAATCTTCGAGCGCGAACGCGCCCTGCGCCAAAATCCCGCCGCTCTCGAAAAAACAAAAAAATTCGCCCCCGCCGCGCCGATCAATCAAATCGGCCACATGAAAACGCTGGCCACCGCCGACGACGTGATGCCCTACACGCCAAACAACGACACCGTTTACAGCGGCGCGCTGCTTGAATTCGGCGAAGATCCCGTCATTCTCTCCGCGCCCGATATTCCGGACCGCTACTGGTCGGTGGAAGTCGCCGATCCGTACACCAACAATATTTTTTACATCGGCACGCGCGCTACGGACGGCAAAGGAGGCGCGCACGCCTTCGTCGGGCCGAACTGGAAAGGCACGCTGCCCGCCGGAGTGGTGGCACATCGCATGCCCAACGACAGCGCGATGTTCGCGATTCGCATCGGCGTGTTAGCTAACGACCCCGCCGACCTCGCCGCAGTGAACGCGCTCCAGGAAAAGTTCCAGCTCACGTCGCTCAGCAACTGGAGCGATCCGAGAAAACTCGGCATCGCGGCCGTGCCGAAACTCCCACCGCAACCGAACTACCGCGGCGACCTTGCGTTTTATCAGACACTCGCCGACCTGCTCGCCTTCGATCCCCCGCCCGCGGAGCACGCTGCGGCCGTCGTTCTGCTCCATCGAGGAAACATCAACGTCGGCAAGCCGTTTGATTCAACAAAGCTCGACGAAGCCGCGCACAAAGGCCTCGCCCGCGCGGCGGCCGATGCGCCAGTGGTCATGAAGTGGAAAGTAAAGTTTCGTGGCACGCCGTATCCCACGCGCTGGAACAATCTGCGCCCGGGCGATTACGGGTTTGATTATTTTGACCGCGCGGCTGGCGCGCTCGAAGGCCTCTTCGTCCACGACCGCGACGAAGCTGAATATTTCAGCACCTACGAAGACGGCGACGCGCGCCTGCTCGACGGGAAGAACCACTACATACTGCATTTCGATAAGGATGAAATTCCGCCGACGTTGCCGCTTGGCTTCTGGTCCATCACCATGTACGGCGCGGATTTCCAGCTGGTGAAAAATCCGATCAATCGGTTTTCGATCGGGGACCGCACGAAAGGCATCGTGTATGGCGCTGACGGCTCGCTCGACATCTATATCCAGCATGCGCCGCCGCAGGGGAAAGAATCGAACTGGCTGCCTTCGCCGCCCAGCGGCCTGTTCCGCCTGAACTACCGCATCTATTTGCCGCAAGAAATCGCGCGGCAACCGGAAACGCTTGGCAAATTTCTGCCGCCAATCATAAAAGCGCAATAGCCGCCGTGGGCCGTCGGCGGTCAATGCCTGATTAGTTCTACAAAAGGCGTCAAGAAAAACCAGTTTTCCCGCGGCCGGATTTTTTCTTGCCGCCCAGCCCGCCTCGTTGGAGCAGGATTGTTCTGGCCTTCCGTTCCGCGATTTCCGGACCCTGCTTCGTCCGTCCAGCGCTTTTGATTTTCTCTGCCAGCGGTCTTCATCACTTTGGCTTGACGAAGGCAGTCTGTTCGGAAACCACAAGCAGCACGGTTGTCAGCTGCCAATCATGGTTCGATCGGGAACTCGTGGCCTATCGCTTTTTCGGGTTGTCAGAGCGGGACTAGGGTCGCGTGAGAGGCTCTGCATGCCCGAGGCACGTTGGGCCTAACTCATCAGCTGAGACTCGCCCTCGAACCCGAATGTCTCCAGAACCGGACGGACCACCACCGGAAGAAATTCCAGGATGGAACGGATCGGCTGGAGCCATTCAAGCTGTTTGTGGTTCCGGATGTTGGGCGTCGCGTTATCGAAACTTGGCCCGCTGCCGGAACGCCGCGCGCCCTGCACGCAAATCGCAACCGTGCTACAATTGCAACTCCTTGCTTTCCGTTAACAACATCACGATGCGCTTCGGCGCCAGAGTCTTGTTCGAAGAGGTCAGCACCACTTTCTTCGCAGGACGGCGCTATGGCATTACTGGGCCGAATGGCGCCGGGAAATCCACGCTGATGAAGATCTTGACCGGCGAAATCGAGCCGACCAAGGGCGACGTCACGCGGCCGAAGAAGCTCGGCATTTTGAGTCAGGACCAGTTCGCGTTTGACGAGCACCGCGTGATTGACACGGTGATCATGGGCAATCGTCCGCTGTGGAAAGCTCTGCAGGAACGCGAAATTCTTTACGCCAAACCCCACGATGAACTCACCGACGCCGACGGCATGCGCCTGGGCGAATTGGAAGGCATCGTCGGCGAAGAAGGCGGCTACACCGCCGAAGCCGACGCGGCAATTCTACTGGATGGCCTGGGCCTGGAAGAGCCGCTGCACGATCGCAAGATGCGCGAACTGCAGGGCGGACAAAAAGTCCGCGTGCTGCTGGCGCAAGCGCTTTTCGGCAGCCCGCCTGCCCTGCTGCTCGACGAGCCGACGAACCACTTGGACCTGGATTCCGTGCACTGGCTGCAGGATTACCTGCTGGAATACGAAGGCGTGCTGATCGTCATTTCGCACGATCGCCATTTTTTGAATAGCGTGTGCACGCACACCGCGGACATCGACTACGAAACCGTGATCATGTACAACGGCGGCTACGACGACATGGTGATGGCCAAGACTTCCATCCGCTCGCGCATCGAAGGCGAGAATGCGCAGCGCGAAAAGAAAATCGCGCAGCTGAATGAATTCATCGCGCGCTTTTCCGCCGGCACGCGTTCCGCCCAAGCGACCTCGCGCAAAAAGGAAGTCGAGCGGCTGCAGACTACGGAGCTAGCCAGATCCAATATTGCTCGTCCCTACATTCGTTTCCAGATGGACCAGCATTCCGGCCGTCATCCGCTGGAAATCAAGAGCATCGCAAAATCTTACGACGGCGTGAAGGTCTGGGCGCCTTTTTCCGGCAGCGTGGCGCGCGGCGAAAAAATCGCGTTGATGGGACGCAACGGAACCGGCAAGACCACGCTGCTGCGTTCCCTGCTGCGAAATGCTACCGGCTTCATTGACGACGTTGATCACCAATTTCCGGTGGACGGCGGCCAAGTGATCTGGGGACACAACGTCGCGGTCGGCTACTTCGCGCAAGACCACAGCGAATCCATCACGCACGGCATGGACGCCATCGAATGGCTGCATCAATTCAAGCCGCAGGCCACGCAGGAAGAATTGCGCGCCGTCCTGGGGCAAATGCTTTTCAGCGGCGAAGAAGCGCTGAAGCAGACCGCCGCGCTTTCCGGAGGAGAATCGGCGCGCCTGATTTTCTGCCGCCTGATGCTGCAGAAGCCGAACTTCCTGGTGCTCGACGAGCCCACCAACCACTTGGATCTTGAGTCCATCAACGCGCTGAATATTGCGCTGCAGAAATATGACGGCACGGTGCTGCTGGTCACGCACGATCACGACGTGATAGACGAAGTAGCCACCCGCATCTGGCATTTCCACTCGAACAAAATCGAAGACTTCAAAGGCCCCTACTCCGAATTCATCGCCGCCGCCGAAGAAAAAGCTTCATAGGCTCCAAGAACCCTAGAGCTATGATAGATAGTAAAGTTCTTAAAGTGGTATCATCCGCCGCACTAATTCTGCTAAACTTTGGCCTATTGTGGGCTGGTTCCTACTAGCACATATCGGCTTGCCATTGTTGTTTGGCACGGCATTTTTTGTTTTCAGCGCGGCGGTTTCGCCGAGCATCATTGGATGGGACGTGCTCGTTGAAACAGCACAAGATTTGGCCATCCTGAGCTTGGGCGCCACCGGTGCGATATTTGACAATTCGCGCGTCGAGCAAGCGTTCGGTTCCAACTCCGCGTTGATGGCAATCGGCTTAGTAGGTGTAGAACTTGTTCTCTCGGCTATCATAGTGTTTGCCAGAGCCAAGACGATGACGGACGGCAGGCATTTCTCTCTCGCGAGTGGTATAATGGTGTTGTTCTTAGGTTTTTTGACGCTGGGCCTGACCGCCGGCGTGCTCGTTTGGGCTTATACCCACGGGAGTTAAGGCAATGACGAGTTTCCTCGGTTTTCTCGCGTCCGCAGCTGTTGGGGCGGCCATATGCACTGTGGCAATCGCGCTCGTTGCGCGGCCACTCTCTGCCCTGATCCACAATCTGGTGTATCCGCCTCGCAAGACGCCAAGGGTTTACACCGCCTCCGTGACACGCTGACCAAAGCTCTCCGCCGAAATGGCGGCCTTATTGCGCCGAGTTTTCCATTTTTTGCGGCTTTGTTTCATGCGAACGTTGAGGACTTTGAACTTTTCAGTCGCCTATACATCTCCACCGGCATCGCCAATCACTCCGAACCCGAGGGAATAAAACCGTCGCCTCCGTGGTCTAGCTATATGAACGAAGCAAGCCAATGAAACAGCGCAGGCAGGTTGCTCAGTTCAACGGAGAAACGACGATGCAAGAAACCACGAACCGGAATTTGACGAGCAATTCGAGCAACAATTCCACGCAGAGTTTTCGCCGCATCACTGCTAAAACCGCGCTCACCATCACGCTGGCGATCACCGCGATGGGCATCGCCACCACAATTACCGCAGGGGCCGCGCATGCTGCGGGAAATTCCAGCAAGAACACAGAGAGTCCCGCGAACGTCGTCGGGCATGTGAACATCGAGGGCGGAAACGTGACGCGCATGCTGCTGGTAAAGCGCAACGGCAAGGAATATCTGGTGCTGGGCCTCGATTCCTCGGCGCAAGTCGCTATGGTGGACGTGAGCGATCCGCGCCGCCCGCAGAACCTGGACGCCGCCGCGCCATCGCCTGGGAAGCGTTCCACCGAACTCAACGTAGTCGCCGACACTTTGAGCGTGTTCGGCAAATCCGAGACGGCAACTCCCGCGTCAGCCGATCCGAAAGAGATTCGCAGCCTTTCCGGCGTCACGTCGTTCTTGATAGACAACGCGCACGGCCTGATCTACGCCGCGAACAACGATGGCGTGTGGATCGTTAAGACGAAGCGCCAAGCCGCTGAGGACGCTCGCCCCGATTACTACGGCGGATAGTCATCGTCCCCAATCGCGCCGAAGGGTCTCGGCCTCAACAAATGACGCCGAGGCCCTTTTTCGCGTGTGTCTGCGGCGATTGAGGCATTTCCGTTTGACGCGCGGCGAAACGTGCGCTGCCAACGTCGTTTTTATTAGCAATTAAGATTGAATGGCTCTTCTTGCTTTCATTGGATTGTGGAAACTCAGGCAAGCGCACAGGCAGGATTGCCTATGCTACCGGTGCGGATGAATTCCCGGCGGGACGCACGGGGCATGCGCCTGCTGTATTCTTGAGTGCTGGATGCAGCTTGCACTGGAGGGACAACGGTGACGAAAGACGAGGCTTGGAAACTGGCGCGCGAATGGGTGGCGGCTTGGAACGCGCATGATCTGGACGCGATCTTGAGTCACTACGAGGATAGTGTGGAATTGACTTCGCCGGCGGCTGCGCAGATTTCGCGGACGGCGGGGGGCAAGGTGGAGTGTAAGGAAAAATTGCGCGCCTATTTTCAGCGCGGCCTGGAGGCTTATCCGCAGCTGCACTTTCATCTGGAGGATGTGCTCTGGGGCGTCAGTAGCGTGGTCCTTTATTACACAAATCAGAAAGGGACGCGGACGGCGGAGTTCATGGAGATTTCCGCGCGCGGAAAAGTGACCAGGGTGGTGGCGAACTATAATGGCTAGTGCAGCGAACGCTTCGACCCGCAGTGCGAGCCTCAGCGGTGAATCGCGCCTTCTCGGAATGCAGGGGGCTACGCTACTTCAGACTTTTTGCCGGCACGCAGTTCGTTGAACTGCGTAATGCGCACAGGGCCGTCGGGCATGATCGCGATGATGTCCAGTTCTCCACCCATCGCCTCAATAATCTTTCGGAGAGTGCTCAAATACATGTCGGAGCGGCGTTCCATTTTCGAAATGGAAGATTGCTTGACGCCCAAGGTATCAGCTAGAGATTCCTGCGTGAGGCTGACGGCTTCGCGCAGCTCGTTGAGTGCCATTTCATTTCGC
Organism: uncultured Acidobacteriota bacterium; assembly: GCA_963779465.1. Taxonomy (GTDB): domain Bacteria; phylum Acidobacteriota; class Terriglobia; order Acidiferrales; family UBA7541; genus Palsa-295. Next base: position 1,022,910 of record CAVZYH010000001.1, read on the forward strand.
AGTGTTCTGGTTTTTTCTGCAATGCGGGCGCGTCGCCCTAGCGACATCTTGGCGCGAAGTTCTTTGAAATTCCTGGTCATCTGATCGGCCCTTCCCTTGCGATGAGTTTCAAATATTCATCGTAGATTTTATCGGCAATCGGCACATTTACCTCATACCACCTGGCATCGCCAGTCTTGTTTCCCCCGAGTAGGAGAATTGCATTTCTGTGGGGATCGAAAATATAAATCACGCGGTACGGTTCTCCCTTATGTTGGACGATGAGCTCTTTCATATTGGGGTGCTTCGATCGCTTGATAATTCCAGAGTACGGCCGGCGCAGTCCGAGACCGTACTCTTCGAGCACCCCTACGATCGCGGCGACGTCGTCTTGCTCTCCCTCGTTTAAGCCTTCCCACCAGACATTGAACTCGTCACTAAACTCAACCTCACATGCCATAGGAGGAATATAGCCTGAGAGGACTATAGTGTCAAGGTTCGGGTGGGTTGCGAGCGGCCTGTCCGCCACTCTCGCCTCGTAAGGCGTGAATGTACGTCGCGTCCGGTCCCGCATCACTGGAGGTCAGCGACGGAATCGCTTTATTTTTTGCGTGCTTGGATGTACATTGGCGGCCTTCAGCGGCTACGTCATGGGCTTGAGAGCAAAGCGGAGCAACGTGCATCAGACGAGAGCGACTTCACGCGGCGCGCATGCAAAGCAGGCCGACGCGCGGGCCACGTTCAAATTGTTCGGGCAGGCGCCGATGCAGGCGACCATTCTGTCGCGCAATCGCGCGGGATTCTGGATACAGGGCGGCAAGCTCGCCGAGTATCTGGGCGACTGCGATTGCGCGGGCGTGGATGTGGACGTGTGCTTTCTGTCGGCGAACAAGGTGGAGTGGTACAAGGTCGCGTCCAGTGGCGCGAGCGGCGCGGAGACGGGCAGGTAACACGCGCGTAACAATTCCTCCACTGGCCCACTGATTTATTTAGCGATCCACAAGCGGCATTCCGCCGATTCATCAACTTTTTGTGCATCCATGGCGCTGCGCACGGACTCTAACCTTTCAGGCGTGGGAGACAAAGGTTAAGGAGAACACCCGATGGCTACTATCACTACGAAAGACGGCACGAAGATTTTTTACAAGGATTGGGGCACGGGACAGCCGATTGTGTTCAGCCACGGCTGGCCGCTGAGCGGGGACGATTGGGATGGGCAGATGCTGTACTTCGGGAGCCTGGGCTATCGCGTAATTGCGCACGACCGCCGCGGGCATGGCCGTTCCGACCAGACGTCGGGCGGGAACGACATGGATACGTACGCGGCTGATTTGGCGGAGTTATTCGAGAAGCTGGATCTGAAAGATGCAATTCTGGTGGGACATTCGACTGGTGGCGGCGAAGTGGCGCGCTATTTGGGCAAGTACGGTACGAAGCGCGTGGCGAAGGCTGCGTTGATCAGCGCGATTACGCCTTTGATGCTGAAGACGGAGAAGAATCCGCTGGGCGCGCCGATTGCCGTGTTCGACGGGCTGCGTGCGGCGCTGGCAGCGAATCGGCCGCAATTTTACAAGGACATCACGATGCCCTTCTACGGATTCAATCGTCCGGGAGCGAAGATTTCCGAAGGGATTCGCGAGCATTGGTGGCTGCAGGGGATGGTGGGGAGCATCAAGGGCCACTATGAGTGCATCAAGGTTTTCTCGGAGACGGATACGACCGAAGATCTGAAGAAGATTGATATTCCTGTGCTGGTGATGCACAGCGAAGACGATCAGATCGTGCCGATTGCCGCGGCGGGTCCCGCAGCTGCGAAGTTACTGAAGCATGCGACGCTGAAAGTGTACAAGGATTTTCCGCACGGCATGCCTGCCACGCATGCGGACGTGGTTAACGCCGAGTTGCTGGCATTTTTCAAGGGGCAGCAGACGGCTACGGCGTAACGGAGAAAAGCTGAATTGACGAGAGCGAGACTTGGCACGATCGTGTTTGATTGCGTGCCGGCTCTCGCTCTTTTTTTATTGCTGATGAGTGCGCCTGGCGTTGCTCTTGGGCAGGCTCCTGTGCCTGCGGACGTTACGAGAGTGGCGGTCGGGCCGCAGTATGATTCGACGCATGTTTATGTTGCACCTGGGAATTTGGATGCGTTCGTCAAGAGTGTGAACGCCACGTTCGGTGGCACGGCTTCGAAATTAATCGTGACAAATGTGTTGCCTGTGCCCAGCAGCACGGAATTTCAATATGTGTGGACTCCGGCGGGGACCATGTCTGTGTTTGCGTTTGAGACGCCGATTCCCTTCCCGTTTGGGCAAGAGCGTACTGGATATTTGGTGACGGACATGGACGCTGCGATCGCTGAGGCGCGCGCTGCCGGCGCTGAAGTAATCGTCGAGCCGTTCAAGGATCCGATCGGTCGGGACGCTGTAATTCAGTGGCCGGGCGGAGTGAAGATGCAGCTTTGCTGGCACTTCACTGCGCCAAAATATCCGCCGCTGGAGACGATTCCTGACAATCGTGTTTACGTTTCGCGCGATGTCGCAGACACGTTTGTCGCTGGCTTCGTGCGCTTTTCGCGCGGCAAGGTATTGACCGATGATACGCGCGCGGATGCCCGTGAGATTGGGCGCGCGGGTGAGACTTATCGGCGGATTAGGATTAGATCGCAGTTTGGGAATATGTTGGTGTTAGTGACGGATGGTCATCTGCCATATCCGTTTGGGCGTGAGACCACGGGATATGAAGTGCGGAACCTGGCCGCGACTGTGGAGAAAGCTAAGGCTGCAGGGGTGAAGATTTTGTCGGCGCCCTATGTGACGGATGATAAACGGATGAGCGTGATCGTGGAGTTTCCGGGCGGATATATTGCGGAAATGCATAGCGCGGGTGCGCAGTGAAAAGCTCGCCTCTATTTAGGCGCATCCGCACCTGCATCTGGCTTAGCGGGTTCTGGAATCGCGCTTAATTTCGTTGGAATATTGTAATAGAAACTGATTTTAAGCTCGACGGTGGCGCCGTCGAAGCCGCTCGGGAAATGCGGAAATGGCGCCGAAGCCCGAACCGCCGCCACAGACGCTGCGTCGAGCGCATCTCTATTCGAACTTCTTACGATTTTCGGATCCGGATTCAGGAAAGTTCCGTCTGGCCGAATCTGTACGACAACGGAAACGAGCCCGGCTTGCCCCGCCTTCACCGAATCGGGCAACGAAGCAATCAAATTGCGCTTGATTGACAGCAACACATCCGACCCGTAGCGGGAGAAATCCGCGCCTCGGGTCGGCGATAGAATCGTCAATCCGCATCCAAGCTGAACTTTCGGCGAAGTTTGTGGTTTGTCCTGGCCGAGTACAATTGGCGAACACACAGCGAGCGCGATTCCTGAGACGAGTATGCGGAACTGCTTCGAAACCAATTTCATACGGCCTCTTTCCGCTGCGGCGGAGCCAGCTCGGCGGCGGCGCGGATGTCTTTGATTTCCAGGATGTGTTTGGGATGGGGGTGAATGACCAGGTTGAGCATGGCCCGGGCGATTTGTTCTGTGGTTAAGAGTTGACTCGGGAATGCGCGGCGGAGGAGAGGGAGGAGCGGTTTCGCGATCACGAACAGAGCGCGATAGAGCTTGTTGCGGGAGATTTCGCCGTTAGCGGGCTCGATGAAGCCGGGGCGGAGCATATATGCGGCGGCGAAGGGCATGCGCAGCAGGGCGTTTTCGGTTTTGCCTTTCACTCTAGCCCACATCATGCGGCCCTTTTCGGAGCTGTCTGTGCCGGTGCCGGAAACGTAAATGAAAACCATTTTCGGATTCAGGCGCGCGAGAATCTCTGCGGCGGCGATGGTGATGCCGTAGGTGACGTGTTCGTAGTCTTTTTCGGCCATTCCTGCGGAGCCGACGCCCAGGCAGAAGAAGCAGGCGTCGAAGCCGGCTAGTTTTTCCTCAATGGGCGCGTAGTTCCACAAATCCGCATGAACGACCTCGCGGAGTTTGGGATTTTGCTGGCCGGTCGCGGTGCGGCCTATCGTTACGACCACTTGCACGTTGGGGTCGAGCAGACATTCGCGCAGGACGCCCTGGCCGACCATGCCGGTTGCGCCGAAGATTATGACGTTCATGGTTTGTTGCGGCCGCGCCTGCGATAACGCGCGCGCTCCAGGTCTTTGCGTTTTCGACCAACTCTCATCAGCGGATAATAGCAGATGGCGCCGATGCCGCTCCCAACGGTTTCGTAGCGGCGGTCCCGCAGAGCGATCACGCTCTGACGTGCGCCGCTACAGAACCCGTGCGAAGGCGCGACGCCAGGGTCGCACTCCGCAAAGGGCGTTGGAGGACGAAAAGTTTGGGGATATGCTGCCTGGTTGCATACTGCTGACGCCGTAAAGGCTGCTCACGCAATCGTTGGAAGCGCGTCGAAGTCTAGGAATCCCCGCAGGTCAGCGTAGGCCAGCATCTATAGGCAGGAGGAAGACTATGAGGTTCGGTATTCGTTTGCGCGTGGGCGTGGCCTGCATGGGTCTGCTTTGGGCCGGAAGTTTTCAGATGATCTTTGCGCAGGCCGGGGTGGAAGGACCGCATCTCTGGGACAAGCCGCTGGATCCGGCGGTCCTCGAAAAACGCGTGAACGAGCAACTCGACCTCGCGCAGAAATCGATCAACGAGATTCTGGCCGTCAAAGGGCCGCGCACCATCGAAAACACTCTGGCGCCGTTCGACAACGCGACGGAAAAACTTGATACGGCCGGGGACCAGTCCGGAATGCTGCAACTCTTGAGCCCGGAGGCCGGCATACGCGACCGGGCGCAAGCGATGGTGCAGAAAGTGAGCGCCGCGAGCACGGCGATCTCTCTGAATCCCGCGATTTATCACGCGCTGGCGGACCTGGACGTTTCCAAGGCGGACGCAGCGACGCAATATTACGTGAAGCGCACGCTGCTGGAATTTCGCCTGGCCGGCGTGGACAAAGACGACGCCACGCGCGCCCGCATTCAAGCGCTCAGCGACGAACTCGCCAAGCTCGGCACCGAATTTGAGCGCAACATCCAGGATTCGCAGATTAAGGTTACGGTGAAAAACCGCGCGGAGCTGAATGGCTTGCCCGATGATTACATCAACCTGCACAAGCCCGCGGCCGACGGCGACATAACTCTCACCAGCGATTCGCCGGACGTAATTCCGGTGCTGAAGTTTGCGAAAAGCGCGGACCTGCGCCGCCGCATGTTCCTCGCCTATAACGATCGCGCCTATCCGCAAAATATTAAGGTACTTGCCGAGGTGCTGAAGAAGCGCGAGGAGCTGGCAAACATTCTCGGCTACAAGCACTGGGCGGATCTGAACGCGGCAGACAAAATGGCCGTCACTTCACAGAATGTCAGCAATTTCATTGATCAGATTGACGCGGCATCGCGCCCGGTGGCCGATCGTGAATACCAGATGTTGTTAGCCAGCGCGCGCAAGGAGCAGCCCGGGCTCGGCAACATCGTGACTTCCGATTGGCAGTATTATTTCGAACAGCTTCGCGCCACGGAATTTAATTTCAATTCGCAGGATGCGCGGCCCTACTTCCCTTATGACCGCGTGCAGCAAGGAATTCTGGACGTGGCGGCGAAGCTGTTCCACGTTACGTACCGCCCTGTGGCGGACGCCGTCACCTGGGATCCTTCCGTCAGCACGTTTGACGTTTACGACGGTGAGCGCCGGCTCGGCCGGATTTACCTGGACATGCATCCGAGGACGGGGAAAAACCAGTGGTTCAGTTCCAATCCCCTGCTCGACGGCAAGCGCGGACAGCAGCTGCCCGAAGTGACATTAATTTGCAATTTTCCGGGAGGAAAACCGGGAGATCCCGGATTGATGGAGTACGGCGACGTCACCGTGTTCTTTCATGAATTTGGGCACCTGATGCACTGGATTTTCCAGGGGCAGCAGCAGTGGGCCGGCTACGGCAGCAACCTGGAGAATGATTTTGTGGAAGCGCCGTCGCAAATGCTGGAAGAGTGGATGCATGACCCCAAAGTCCTGGCGACTTTTGCGCGCAACTACCAGACGAATGAGCCGATCCCGCCCGACCTGGTACGCCGCGCCAATCGTGCCGACGCCTTTGGACGCGGGCTGTGGGCGCGCGGACAGCTCGTTTACACGAATGTGTCCTTTGATTTGCACAACTCGACGCCGGATCCCGCGAAGTTGGAAACAATAATGGACGACAGCCGAAAGCGATTCCTTCCCTACGCGTTGGTGGAAGGCGACCATCAGATCGCCGCTTTCGATCACCTGCTGGGATATACGTCCGCGTACTACACCTATTTGTGGGACAAGGTGATTGCGCAGGATTTCTTCAAGCAGTTCGATCGCAACGATCTGCTGGCGCCGGAAGTGGCTGCGCGGTATCGCACCACAGTGCTGGAAAAAACCGGTTCCATGCCCGCAAACGACCTGGTGAAGAATTTCCTGGGACGCCCGCAAGCGATTGATGCGTTTGTGGCATGGATGAACCAGGAGTTCGAGGGGCTGCCGCCGTCAGGAAAGGCCACGGGAAATTAAAAGTACGGACTCAGACGGCGGAGAGGGCGGCTCAGTAGCGGCGGTCCCGCAGGGCGGGACCGCCATCGATCCTCAACGCACCAGCGATCCGCGATACACCGCCGATCCGTGGCATATCACCGATGGCGCACTTAAGTCCGCCGCTACGACGGCAAAATCAAAGGCGCTGCCTTAAGACGCGGGAGCTTCGCTTAGCCCTACTAGTTTCTGAAATTCGGGGTCGTCGTGGAGGCAGTTGAAGTCGGAATCCTTGGCGGCCCAGTTGCGGTTGCCGAATCCAGCGGCAAAGGCTCGTCTGAGCGTCTCGAGAGCTTCGGCTTTTTTCCCCAGAACGCCGTAGGTGCAGGCGGCATTGTAAAGCGTGTTGGAGTCTCCGGGGCGGAGTGCGACTGCGGTCTGGAGGTGGCGGATGCTTTCTTCCGCTTCCCCGCCAAAGTGCGCGAGGTTGGTCGCGAGCAGAATGCGGGCCCGCACGTCTTCGGGCACCAGCTCCAACTGTTGGCGCAGGACTTTCATCATGCGCTCGCGAATCTGATCCGCTTCTTTTTTGCGGCCGAGGCGTTCCAGAGACTGTTCGTAGGGGATAAACATGTTGTAATCGTCGCCGTTGAATTCGATGGCGCGCTCGGCGGCAGCGGCGGCCTCCTCGTAGCGGGCGGAGGCGAAATAGGCGCGGCCGAGAATGTTCCAGGCGCCATCACAATCGGGCTTGCGTTCGATGGCGCGCAAGGCGAGCAGGGCGGTCTCGTCGTTCTTCTTTTGCGCGTAGAAAATGCGCGCGTGCGCCACCAGCACTTCGGGCAGGTCCGGCGCGAGGGCGGTGGCGCGGTCGCAGGCGGCCAGGCCACGCTGCATCCAGCTGGGATTCTGGTCGCGAACTTCAAAGATGACGCCGCAGAGGTGCGCGATGCCGGCGTGCGCCAGAGCGAAATTGGGATCGAGTTCGATGGCCTGTTCGAACATTTGCAGAGCGTATTCGAAATCCTGGCGGCGGGAGTAATTGCGGCCGCGCAAATAAAAGTCATACGCCAGCGGATTTTCGGTGGGCTTGCGCGCGATGATTTTGTCTTCCTGCGGCGTGAGCGTGATGCGCAAGGCTTGCGCGATGCTGCGCGCGATTTCTTCCTGGATGGCGAACACATCGTCCATCTGGCGGTCGAAGCGGTCGGCCCACACGGAATGCCTGGTGGATGCTTCGACGAGCTGCGCGGTGATGCGAACGCGGCTGCCGGAGCGGCGTATGGAGCCTTCCAGAATGTAAGAGGCGCCGAGCTGCTGGCCCACTTGCTGCGCGGTGACGGGCTTGTCGCGAAAGGCCAGCATTTCCGAGCGCGGGAAAATCTGCAGCTGGGCGATCTTGGAAAGTTCGGTAACTACGTCCTCAGTGATGCCGTCGCGAAAATATTCGTCCTCTTTCGCGCCACTCTGATTCTCAAAATAAAGCACCGCCACTGATTTTTGCTTCGCGGGAATGGCGCGCGGCCCGGAGCCCGAATCGTCCTTCGCGGCAGAGGTGCGGCGGCCTGAATCGAGATCGCGGCTAAGGCGTTTCAGATCGGCGCGCAGCTCGGCGGCCGTCTGGCAGCGCAAGTCGGGGTCCTTCTCCAGCGTCTTTTCCAGAATTTGCACCAGGGCCAGGGGAATCGCGGGATTCACGTCTTTCGCATTCGCCGGCGTGGAATGCAAAATGCCGTCGAAAACGACGGCCGCGGTGGCGCCGGTAAATGGCGCCCAGCCGGTGGCCATTTCATACAGCACCACGCCGAGCGAAAACAAATCGGAACGCGCGTCCAGCTCTTCGCCGCGGGCCTGCTCCGGCGACATGTAGGCGATCGTGCCCATCGAGCTGCCCGGGCTGGTGAGCTGTTCGACGCCAAGGCCGCTGGATTTCGTATGAATGGTGGCGGTGCCGACGGATTCGGAAGCGTGGGCGAGGATCGGCGACAATTTCGCCAGACCGAAATCGAGAATTTTGGCGGGGCCGCGCTCCACCAGAAAAACATTCGCGGGCTTAATGTCGCGATGAACGATTCCCTTGGAATGCGCCGCGTCCAGGCCGCTGGCGATCTGGATGCCTATCTCGAGAAGTTTGGAAATTTCCAGGGGCTTGCCGCCGAGGCTGTGTTTCAGGGTTTGGCCTTCGAGCAGCTCCATGGCGATGAAGGGCCGGCCCTCGAATTCCCCGATGTCGTAAATGGTGCAGATGTTGGCGTGATTTAGCGAGGACGCGGCCCGAGCTTCGCGGCGGAAGCGCTCGACGGCCTGGGAGTCCTTGGAAATATCATCAGGGAGAAATTTCAGAGCGACGCTGCGGCCCAGGCGCGTGTCCTTGGCTTTGTAAACCACGCCCATGCCACCGCCGCCCAGTTTTTCCAGGACGCTGTAGTGGGAGACGGTTTGACCGATGATCGAAGGAGTTTCCGGCACTGGGCGGGAATTTTACGCGAGCGATGGTTCAGATGCAAACAAGTGCGTGGCAGGTCAGATCCCAGCTCCTGGACGGATCGTCAAATTCCTTGGGCATCTGCACGGCGAACGTCCAGTTCCGGCTAAGAAGAGGCCAATCGTCAGCCACTCGTTGGGCCTCTCCCCTGTCAGTTTGTACGATAGACTAAGAGGAATCAAACGAACACAATTCTGCATCTACTTAAGAAGGCTCGGTTTGCTCGATGGGCTCGGAGGTTGGAGCGTTGATTGCCCACCTACTGCCGGTCACGCCCACTCGGGTGAATCCGCAAGCTCGAAAAACCTGGCAAGTCCGATAAGGAGCCGCGCAAGCTTTGAAGGTTACGAAAAACAGGCTAGGTTCGCAGGTGCGTCAACGGGTCATCGTTTCGCTTATGTTTCTGCTGGCAGCTGTTATACCGGCTACTGCGCAGCAGGCGCCGCCCGAGCAGCAGCCGGGTCAGCAACCCGTTCAGCAAGCCGGCCAGCAGCCCGGTCCGCAAGCAACGGGAAGCATTAGCGGAACGATTGTTGATCTCACCGGAGCCGTCATCGTCGGCGCCCACGTGCAGCTTACGCGCGGAGATCAATCCCCAGGCACGGAAATACTGACCGACGACCAGGGGCAATTTTCCTTCGCCGGTATCTCTCCGGGGCCATTCGAGCTGACCATTTCGTTTACGGATCTGGACACACAAGTAATCTCCGGAACCGTGCACGCGGGGGAGGCGTACGCTGTCCCGCAGGTGGTATTGGTCGTTGCGCCGGTGGCGACGCAGGTGACCGTCTCGCTCACGCAGGTGGAACTGGCGGAAACGCAAATCAAGGAGCAAGAGCAGCAGCGCATACTCGGCATCGTTCCGAATTTCTATGTCAGCTACCTGCCTGACGCGGTGGCGCTCTCGCCAAAACAAAAATTCGAGCTTGCGGGCAGGTCGTCTGTTGATCCGTTCACTTTCGTTGGAGTTGGGGTTCTGGCAGGGCTTCAGCAGGCAGGCAACGGACTCAGCGGTTACGGGCAAGGAGCGGAAGGCTACGCAAAGCGCTACGGCGCAGCGTACGGCGACGTTGTGATCGGCACGTTCCTGGGCAGCGCCATACTGCCGTCTATCCTGAAACAAGATCCCCGCTACTTCTACAAGGGAACCGGTACCAAGAAATCGCGGCTGCTGTACGCGCTCTCCAGTCCGTTTGTGTGCAAGGGCGACAACGGCAACTGGCAACCGAATTATTCGTACGTGATCGGAAATTTCGCCGCGGCGGGCATCGCATACACCTACTACCCGGCCAGCAATCGCGACGGGTGGCTGGTGGCCGAAACCGCGCTAATCAGGTTCGGCGAAAATTCGCTCGCATCGGTACTGCAAGAGTTTGTCATCCGGAAATTAACGCCGAAAGTCTCCAAGCGCGCTCAGACGCAGCAGTGAATACGCCGGAGCCTACTGTTGACAACTGCAGCGATGCGGTTAGCTCCCGATTAACGCTGCCAGCTCAACCGGCCTTACCGGAAGCTGAAGTCCTTATACGATACATGTTCGGTCAGGTTTGTCCGGCGGGCTTACTGGAAATCCACTTCGCGGAACCCGAAGCCTTTTAGCATTCCGGAGATCGTGCCGCGCGCGTTTTCTTCAGCGAGCTTCAAGACACCATCTTGCAGCGCGGCCTGCTGGAGTTGGCGCTCGGCTTCTTCGCGGACTTCGCTTTCCAGGTTGGGGTCCGGAGAGGAGAAAAGGCCGGTGTCACGCGAATACACTCTCGTTTTCGCATTATCAATTCTGGTGCTCAGGATTTCAGCCGCAGGCAGGTGAATCAATGCCTTCTGCCCTTGCAATACAACATCGCCCGGCTGCAAGCCCGCGAGATTAATGCCACCCACCACTTCTCCGTGCACCACCAGAAGCAGGCGATCACCGGCCAAGAATTTCGGAAGGAACTCATTCTCGTGCTCGCCCGAGATGATTTTATCCATCGTATAACTTACGGTTTCCAGCCGCTGGAGTTGCTGAATCTCGCGAACCACGGTCGGTTGATCCACTTTGATCAGCGTGCGCCCTCCGCGCAGACTGTCAACCAGCTGCACAAAGCCGAGACCGGTGGATAGCCACACGACTGCCCCCGCGAAGACAACCGTTAGAACCACACCAAGGAAGGCCGCCAGAATCAGCGACCTCATGCGTCGCGGGTTTTCTGGGATTCTGTGAGGTGCTTCATCCGCGAGAGGTGAGTTGTCAATCGTCATCTCTTTGTCTGAGAACTTCAGTGTAATCCAAGCGAAGAATCATTGCTTGGGATCAGGTTACACGCGCAGTCCGCAGTTACCGGGGGAAGACAGTTGCGCAACGCGGGAGTTATTGCGCAAATCCGAATACCAAGAAATAAACGATCGTGTACAGAACCACGGTTGCATCCATCGCCGCACCGGCCTTGAAACCCTGTGAGTAGGAGTGGCTTCCGTTTGCCACAACCAGATAAACCATGAAGGCTTTTTCAAGCAGGCTGTAGATGAGAATCGGTTTTCGCCACCCGACTTTGAACGCGGCGACGATCATGAATACGCCCATCAGGCCGACCATGATGCCCCAGTGCTGTGTGATGATCGTGTAGTCCGGGACGAGCGGGAATTTGCCGAAGGTTTCCGCTGTCCACCGGGGCCAGAAGGCGTAAAGAAATGCGGAAGCCGTTCCAATCCCGGTAAGAACAAAGAACGGCTTGAATGTCAGATCGAAGAAACGTTTCATCGGGTCTCTGACGGCTGGCGCGCTGGGCCAATCTGCGGTGCACGGACGGGCTTGGCCATACCGTAAAACACAATCATTCCCTGCCCTCCGCAGCGGGTCGAAACACCCTCTTCGGGCTTACCGTAGCATGAATTGTAATCCTGCCAGTTGTTGGACACCCACACGTTGCCCGCGGGATCGATGGACGCGTCCACCAGCAACTGCATACCACCGCCTTTGTATCCAAGACCCTTCGGGGAAATCGGATCGCCGGTCTTCATGCCTGGCGGACAGGTCTCGGTCCGAGCACCACAAAGCTCGGTGAGGCCGCCTCCTGGTGCGAAGTTGGAAACCCAAACATGGTCGTTGCCATCAATGGACACTGCCCAAGCTCCCCAGATACTGCCACCGCCGTGGAACGGGGAACCGGGCGCTTGGGTGCCATCAGGCCGTATCATCGTGACGCTGCCCTGCCCGGGATGCGCCGCCAGCCAATCAACCATGACGTGATCGACATCCGATAGCTTGCCCGACAGCTTCAATTCAAGAAGATGTAACTTGACGTTGAGAGGCAGAGAATCACCGGCTGTATTGGTAATCCACGCATTGCCTTTGCTGTCGATTGCCATACCCTTGCCGCTGGCGCCAGCCTTGAAGATTTCGATCTTGCTGGGGTCGCTCGCGGGAAAGCGCGTGACGGTATCGCTGATGGCGTTGGTAATCCAAATTCGGTCTTGCTGATCGATCGCCAGGTGGAATGGACCGTTCAACTTGCACGGGCCATCTTTGCTCGCGGTGCCGGCGGGAGCCTCGCAATAGAACTTCGCCTTACTAGGGTCGCCCTGCGGCATATACACAACCTTGTCCTTGCCGAAGTCGAGCGCCCAGACATCGCCGTTCGGGGTAACGATGATGCCTTGCATGACGCCGAGCTTACCGCCGAAGTTATAGCCCTCCGGTGGCGAAAGCGGTTTGCCGGTTTTGTCAAACAGTGAGATTGTCTGGCCGGCAGTGCTTGTAAACCATATGCGGTCGTTGGCATCGATCGCCGTTCCGAACCCGGGACCGATCAGACCGCCGCCCGTAAATCCGGTAGTCATCGGCGACAGGGGCTGTCCATTCGGAGCGAACTTCGCCATGTTGCCGTCCCACAACGCATCATGACCCTGGCCTCCGACAAGAAAATTAGCGCCGCTCCATGCATTGCCCTCGCTGTCGAACATCACTTTGGCACCACCGGCGTAACCGCCACCTGCGAACTTGAGTGGCAAAACCCAAGCGCCGGGCGCGAAGCTCAAATAAGGCATGTACGGGGTGGCGCGAAGGTGTTTGCCCTGCGGCACTGGATAAAACGCCTGCAACAACGCGAAGACTCGTTCTGGTTTGAAGCCGGGGTTGCGAGCAATTGAATGGGCCGCAGCCAGAGTATCAGACGGCACCTTGCCTTCCGGTCCGGTCGCTGCAGCGAAAAGGCTGTTGCAGGCGTCCGAGGTTACGCGGTTGACGCAGCCAGCCAGCGCGCTGGAGAGCGTGGCGAAATTCGCCATGGTTGGCGTTTGCGTGCTGTTGAATCCGTCTTGAATCATCACACCGTAGCCACCCGTTGCAAGGTCAACGAAGTTGGGCACATTTCCCGCGGCGATGCGCAATCCGAGCGAGGTGCCGCTAAGCGCCGTTCCGTCGAAGAATTGATTGTTCGTCCATACCGATGCCACCGTCGTCATTTCGTTAATTGTGACAACTGGCGGGGCGGTGCTACCCAAAACCGCGAGCAGTGCGATTGCGGGGTTGTCTCCCTGGACTGCGCTGCCTGTCGGCTGGCCACCCTTGGCAACGAGATAGAGACTTGTATCCTTGTCGGGACTGCCGCCCAAATGAAGCTCGAATCTGCCATCAGCGCTGGTTTTTGTTTGCCCCACTTGCTTGGGCTCGCCTGTGCTGGCTGCCCACAAGGTCACTGTCGAATTGGCGATCGGTGCACCGCCTCCCAGCACAAGACCTACGACGCTGCCGGGAACCGGGGTCAGCTTCGGAATCGCGGCGCCGCTGGGCGCCTGGCCCGTCGAGGTGGGACTTTGAACTGCGGTGCTGGGACTCTCTGAAGCGGATTTCTGAGTCCCGCCGCAGCCCTGAATCGCTATAAAGGTCAATCCCAGTGTGAGCGCCGTGAAGAGCTGGCGCGCGTGGCCGTTAAGAATGCCTGACTTTAAGCGAGAACTAATCAAACTGTGCAAGCGGATCATGCAAGAAATGTCCATCTATCCCTCCGTTATGACGATTTGTCAGACGTTCCCGCCACCTGTTCAGCTAGCTCTCCGAATGGAACTTGGCGCGCGTCGCGCCGATGACGTTAAAAAGGGCCCTCAGCATCCGCTATAAGAGTCGAGCAGGAGAATCGCTTCTCGATTATCATTTTTCACCACGTAACATCAAGCAGGAATTGTCAGAACTGACAGTCAGGTGGCTCGGCCAAGAGGACTTAGGCCATACTTCAATCCAGCTGATTGGACCCCAGAACGTCGATTCTGCGGCGGTGCCTGCTATGCCGTAGTAGAGTACGGGGCCAAGAAACACGAAACGAGGGAGTGTTGTGCGCAAAATAACCCAGATTGTGATCGCGCTGCTCTTTCTGACAGGCGCTCTGGCGCAGGCTCGAGTAGAAAACACGGCATCGGCGCAAGTGGACAGCGTTGTGGAAACGCAGAGGAAAACACAAAAAATCCCGGGACTGAGTCTGGCCGTGTGCCGCGACGGAAAAATCGTGAAGGCGAGCGGGTACGGCGTGGCGAATCTGGAGTGGGACACTCCGGTAACGCCAGAGACGATCTTTCAGACGGGTTCAGTCGGAAAACAATTCACGGCAACCGCAATCATGATGCTAGTAGAAGAAGGAAAGCTCGGCCTCGATGACAAGATTTTGAAGTTCATTCCGGAAGCGCCGGCGGCGTGGAACAACGTCACCATCCGCAGCTTGCTGACACATACCTCGGGTATTGCGGATTACGGCGGCGAGGAAGACACGATGGCCAAAGGAGTGATCAATTTCCGCAAGGATTATACGGAGGAAGAACTAATCCAGGCATTTGCGAAGATGCCACGAGATTTTCCAGCTGGCGAAAAGTGGAGCTACAGCAACACCGGGTATGTGCTGTTAGGGGTGATCATTCATCGAGTGACGGGCGAATTTTACGGGGATTTTCTGCAGGAGCGGATCTTCAGGCCGCTGGGGATGACCTCGACGCGAATTATCAGCGAAGCGGATATTGTGCCGCGGCGAAGCAGCGGCTACAGGCTGGTAAAGGGCGAATGGAAGAATCAGGAATGGGTAGCGCCCACGCTGAATACCACTGCGGACGGAGCGTTATATACGAATGTGCTGGACCTGGCGAAGTGGGATGCGGCGCTATACACCACCAAGCTGATCAAGCAGTCGAGTTTGGATTCGATGTGGACTCCGGTAAAGCTGGCAAGTGGCAAAACGTATCCGTATGGATTTGGCTGGGACCTGGAGAGCAAACAGGGTCATCGCGCGGTGTCACACGACGGAGCGTGGCAGGGTTTTACCATGAGCATTTCGCGGTATTTGGATGAGCGACTAACTGTGATCGTAATGACCAACCTCGATTCGGACAATTCCAAGCCTGATGAGATCGCCGACGCAGTGGCTGGAATTTATCTGAAGTAGATCTCGACAACAACGGCGTATGAGCCGCGTTGACTTGAGTGCGGGCGCATCCTAGAATGTCGCCTACATGACGGACTTGAACCTTCCTGCCGGACAAATCATTACGCATTACCGCATTGTGGAAAAAATTGGCGGCGGCGGCATGGGCGTGGTGTATCGCGCCGAAGACACCAAGTTGAAGCGCCAGGTGGCGCTGAAATTTTTGCCGCCGGACGTTCTGAAGGATGAAGCCGCGCTGTCGCGCTTTCAGCGCGAGGCGCAAGCTGCTTCGGCATTGAACCATCCCGCCATCTGTACGATCTACGACATTGACGAAGACGGCGGCACACCCTTCATCGCGATGGAGCTGCTGAAGGGCGCGACGCTGAAGCACCGCATAAATGGCAAGCCGCTGCCGCTCGATTCCCTGCTGGAAATCGGAATTGATGTGGCGGACGCGTTGGAAGCGGCGCATGCCGAAGGAATTGTTCACCGGGATATCAAACCTGCGAATATTTTTGTAACGGAGCGCGGGCAAGCGAAGGTGCTGGATTTTGGCCTCGCGAAGCAGATGGTGGTCGCGCGCGGAGTGAGCGAGGCGGTGACGGTCGGCGGCGCGGCGCTGGACAGCGATCCGAACCTTACCAGTCCGGGGATGGCGCTGGGGACCGTGGGATACATGTCTCCCGAGCAGGTGCGGGGAGAAGTGCTGGATGGGCGCAGCGATTTATTCTCGCTGGGGCTGGTCCTGTATGAGATGGCAACGGGACGCCAGGCATTCAGCGGGAACACTTCGGGCGTAATTTTCGCGGCGATACTCGAGCGGCAGCCTGCGCCTCCTTCGCAGGTGAATCCGGATTTACCGCCGGCGTTCGATCAGATTGTCGCCAAGGCATTGGAGAAAAATCCCAAGCTGCGGTATCAGCACGCTTCGGATCTGAGCGCGGACTTGCAGCGCCTGAAGCGCGATACGGATTCGGGAAGGTCGGTGGCGACGCGAACTCCAAGTACCGGCACCCAAGCTGCGGCGCCCGGCTCTGGCGGGCAAGCGGCTCAGCCTGGTTCCGGGTCATCGACAGGGGCTGCGGTGGCGACCGTGGCGGCCGGGCCGGGTTCGGGCAGCTCGGCGATCATGCAAGCGGCGCAGGAGAATAAAGGGAAGCTGATCGCGAGCGCCTTGATCGCGCTGGTAATTTTGGGCGTCGCCGGGTACGGCGTGTTTTCGATGCTGCGCGGCAAGGCAGCGTCCGTGCCGTTCCAGACATTCACCATCACGCAGGTGACAAACTCGGGCAACGTGCGCTTCGCGGCGATATCTCCCGATGGGAAGTACGTGCTGAGCATCGTGGAAGACGGCGGCAAAATGAGCCTGTGGCTGCGCAACATTCCCACGGGCAGCAACACACAAGTTCTGCCGCCGGAAGCCGCGCTGTATCAGAACCCCGCATTTTCTCCGGACGGAAATTACATTTATTACAGCAAGGCTTCAGACGCGGCGGGCAACGTAAACAATTTGTACCGCATTCCGGTGCTGGGCGGCGAAGCTACACAGCTGGTGCGCGATGTGGACGTGGGCCCGACGTTTTCTCCCGAGGGCCAGCGCATGGCCTATCTGCGGGCCAACGATCCCGTTGTGGGCAAGTATCTGATCCTGAGCGCGAATATGGACGGCAGCGACGAGAAAGTAATCTACACCGCGCCGACGCCCTACCCCACCTGGCTGGCATGGTCGCCCGATGGAAAACTGATCGCATTCATCCAGGGCGCGGGTCAAGACGTGCAAGGTAGCGTGCGAACGCTGGACATCGCCACGGGGCAGGACCACGCACTCGCCACGCTGGCGGACAAATTTGCGACGGCTCTTGCGTGGATGCCGGACGGCCGCGGGCTGATGATCGTGTATTCCGACCGGAGCGCGGGCTTCAACCGTCTCCAGATCGCTTTCGTTTCCTTTCCTGACGGGCAATTCCACCCGCTCACCAACGACACCAACGGCTATCAATCCGTGAGCATTTCCGGGGACGGAAAGTCCATTGCCGCGATGCAGCGGCAAGATACCCACTTCGTCGCGCTGCTGCCTCCCACCGGACGCGGTACCGCGACGCAACTTGCGGGGCTTCCTTCGAACGACCAGATTCGCGAAGTTATGTGGGACAAAGACGGAAACCTGCTGGTGGCAACGCGTCACTCGATTGTGCGCACCTCGCTCGACGGAAATCATCAGAGCACTGTATTGACAGAACCCAACGCCGTACTTTTCACCGCGAACGCCTGCCCGAACGGTGGTCCCATCCTGGTGAATTGGGCATCGCGCAACAACACTGGAAAGCTAAATATCTGGCGGGTGGATGCGGACGGCTCGCATCCCAAGCAGCTGACCAACGGCGTGGACGACGAGTCGCCAGTCTGTGCGGCGGACGGCAAATCATTTTACTACGCTGATCTGGATAAGAAGTCCGTGGTCAACCGCATGTCCATTGACGGTGGAACGCCGGAATTGATTAAAGCCAGCGCAATCACCAATGGATTTCTGTCGACGGTCAGCGACAACACTTCGCCGGACGGACGATGGTTGCCGGCGATCGTGACCAAGGTGGATCCGGCGACGCAGGCGGATATTCACGCGTTGGGGCTGATAGACGTCGCCGCCAACACGGAGTCGTCCCTGCGGATATTTCCTTCGCAGGCGACGATTACGCAGCCGGTGCTATTCACACCAGATTGGAAGAATGTGGCGTATCGCGTGATTGATAATGGCACCGATAATATATGGATGCAGCCCGTGGATGGGTCGCCGGGGCATGCGGTGACGAACTTCAATACTGACCACATCCGGACGTTTTCGTGGTCGCCGGACGGCAAGACGCTGGCGGTGGCGCGTACGCACACAGTTTCCGACGTGGTGCTGCTGCGCCAAGGCAAAGCTGCGCAGTAAATTTGCGTTTGGGCTTGCCTTGCGGCACACTCCAGATTCGCGTCACGCCACGATTTTTCTACCGGAGCCACACACAGTAATTGTCATCCCGCAGGCCGCCTTTTGGCCGGAGGGATCTGCTTTTGCTGTAGTTACGCCCTGCTTCAATCCGCGCTGGATTCTGCTTCGGCTTCTTTTCCCACTAGAAGACTGACTTCCTTCAAATTCTGATAAATCTCTCGATAGGATTGGAAGAGCGAGGTCTCGTGGTACGGAACGTCGTGCGAGCGACAGTAATCGCGCACGATTTTTTGCACCTGGCGAAGTTTATTCCCGGGCATCGTTGGGAAGAGGTGGTGTTCAATCTGGCAGGTCAGATTGCCGGTGCAGAAATCGATTCCGGGATGATTCTTGATGTTGCGACTGGTGAGAACTTGTTCGCGGAGAAAATTTACGGCGGTGCTGCCTTGCGCCAGCGGCATGCCTTGATGGTTCGGCGCGAAGATCAGCGTGAGATACAGGCCCAGGAACGCTTGATGCGCGATGGCGAACATAATGGCGTGC
The DNA here is from genome assembly GCA_963779465.1 of uncultured Acidobacteriota bacterium. Taxonomy (GTDB): domain Bacteria; phylum Acidobacteriota; class Terriglobia; order Acidiferrales; family UBA7541; genus Palsa-295. Next base: position 1,041,725 of record CAVZYH010000001.1, read on the forward strand.
GGGAAGCCGAGCAGATAAGTGAGCAGGCTGAGATACCAGACCGCGTGAAGGATCAACAAGCTGACTTCGAGCGCGGGATGCGCCACTTTCGTCCGCATCAGGTAACGAATGCTGTCGTATTTCAGGACGAAGGCCTCCAGCAGCGACAGCGGAAAGAAAGAAAAATGCTGGTATTTCACGGAGAGGCGCGCCCAGCCGTGTTTCGTGGCGGCCTGGTCCTTCGAGAACGCAAAGGGAATTAAATCCACGTCGGGGTCGGCAGTGACGTGATTGGGCGAGCAGTGATGATGATTATGCTTGTCGAGCCACCAGCTGTAACTAAAGCCGAGCAGCAAATTCGAGTGTAGCAGCCCGAGAACTTCGTTGCCCGCGGGGCCGCTGAAGATTTCCTGATGGCCGGCGTCGTGGACGATGAAGCCGAGTTGCGCAAAAACGAACGCGAGAAAAGCGGCGTTGCAAAGCTCGATCCAGAAATAATTGTGGAATTTGGCGATCAGCACGAACGCGCCGGCGAACATGGCGAAATTGAGGAGTATCTTGCGAACGTAATACGCGGGTTGCTTGGCCATCAGGCCGCTTTGCCGCACCAATGCCAAGAGATCGCGAAATTCGTCGCCCGCGGTTGAACCCATCGTTTCCCCTAGACGCCTGAACGGCCGACTGCATGTACGCTAATGGTTTTAGTTGATGGTGCGTGCGGACGCAGCGCGTTGTCCGCAGAGGTGAAACCCCGCCAACAAAAGCGCAGGCAACGAGTGGAAGGAGAGTTCAATGATAACGGAAAGCGGAGGATTGTCACTGGTTTATTGCGGCGCAAATTCGCCGGGAAGCGCAAGGCGCGCGGCGTTGACTCCGTGGCCGTGGCGATGTACTTTCAGCGCCAGATTCCGCCGGCGGCGCAAACTTCATTGGCGGGGATGCAGGAGGACAGCATGTTGGTGAAATATATCGCGATGGGAAGTTACTGGCTGGGAGTGGTGTGCGCGCTGGTGTCAATCGTGGGCCGCATGTGCGACGCGTTTGGAATCGCGTTTGTGCGCATCATGACGAGAGGCAACATGATTGACGTGCGCAGTTTCCTGGACGCGGGGCTGCTGTTTCTATTTATCGCCATCGCATCGGCCAATTATCTGTGGTTCCAGGAGCGGCAGCGGGGCTCGTGACCGGCCGCGCGCTGCTCGCGTTGCAGGCGCTCGGTGCGGCGCTTCGTGTATCACTCGGCGTTCTTGAGCTTCAGGCGCGATTTATTTTCTTCGAGGAACGCGCGCAGATCGTCGGCAACTTTCAGCAGGCGATCCCATTGTTCGTAATATAGTGTGACGGGGAAGCGTCCCAGGCCGTACACGCTGACGCCGCCTTTCTCTCCCACGCGAAATTCCAGCGCGCCGCTGCGTTTCGGGCCGGCGGCTTTCTTTTCCAGTTCAGCGATGCGCGCCAGCAATTCTTCTTTGGTTGGTTCGGTCATGATTGTGGCTCCCAGTTGTTGACGAGTCAGGTGATTTTATCATTGAAAGAGTTCGTCGCGCATCCGGCCGTGGACGCGAGGAGGCGTGAAGCGGCTCCGCAAGCGTAGAATCACTGTCACCCGGGCGCGGATTTACTTTAAGCACGTTACGAGACGAAAGAGATGAAGTCCTTCAAGTGTTTTACCAAGGAGGCGTCAATGAAGCCAGTCCGTTTTGCAATCGTGATTACGCTGCTCGCAGCGGGCATGGGCGCGGCGGTGGCGCGCGCGAGTCTGAATTCCAGCAATCACTCCAACGATGAAGCGTTGATCCGCAGGATTGATGCGCTATGGTCGAACGCCGCGCAGGAGAAGGACCTCGAAGGGGCGGTGCATCCCTACGCCGACGACGCGTCCATGCTGCCTTTTGCCGCGCCTATCGCCACAGGAACCGACGCCATCCGTAAAACCTGGGCAGGGTTGATGGCTAAACCAGGCTACGCTCTGACTTTCGTGCCCACAAAAATCGAGGTAGCGTCCTCGGGAGACATGGCCTGGGAAATCGGCACCTTCCAGCTTCGATTGAACGATGCGCAGGGGCAGCCAATGGAAATTCCCGGCAAGTATGTGGTGACGTGGCGCAAATTCGGCCCCACGTGGAAAGTGGAAGCGGACATTTTCAACACGGATAAGTAGCAGCGGGCGTGACGCGAACATTTATTGCCCGTGCCGTTCGATCAGTTGCACGGAAACGTACAAGCTGGCGATATTTTACAAAAGCGTGCAAGTGCGACACGCGGGCGTGGCGCGATCAATATCCGACGGGTTTACCGTTGCTGCGACCGTCGCTGGCGCCGAGGCGTTCGCTCGTTTTCGGATCAATCGCGATGCATTCGGCGTCGCTCCAATACGGAGACAGACTGCCGTCTTCATGCAGACCAACTACGATTTTGTAGCCCATTTTTTCCAGGGCGTGGATGGCGTCCGGCGCGAACCAGGCTTCGACGCTCAGCACGTCTGGCATCCATTGATTGTGGAAGCGCGGAGCATCTATCGCTTCCTGGATGTTCATGCCGTAGTCCACTACTCCCATGATGGCTAGCGCGACCGTAGTAATGATGCGCGACGAACCGGGCGAGCCGAGGACCAGGAATAGCTTGCCGTCTTTCAGGACGATGGTCGGAGTCATCGAAGAGAGCGGGCGTTTTCCGGGGCCGATGGAATTTGCCGCGCCTTGGATCAGGCCGTCGCTATTTGGAGCGCCTGCTTTGGCGGAGAAATCATCCATTTCATCGTTCAGCAGGAAGCCGAGACCAGTGGCCGTGACGCGCGAACCGAACCAATCATTAATAGTGGTGGTGACGGCTACCGCGTTGCCACCCGCATCCACCACGGAGTAGTGGGTGGTGTGCGGAGATTCGCGCGGCGGCGTCGGTTGCTGATGATTTTGCTGTGACTGCTGCGAGTCCGATTGCGCGAGCGTTTGGAAAATCGCGGGGTGCTGCAAATCTTTGCTCGGCGTGGCGTGGTCGGGGTCAATTGTCGCGCGCCAGGCTTCGGCGTACTTTTTATCGGTGAGCTCGGCAATCGGAAGCTTGGTGAAATCGGGATCGCCCAGGAACTCCGCGCGGTCGAAGAAGGCGCGGCGAAATGCTTCTGCCGTGAGATGTACGGACTCAGCGGAGCGGCTGCCGGCCTTCGCCAGATCGTAACCTTCCAGAATATTCAGAGTTTCGATCAGCACTGTGCCACCGGATGACGGTGGCGGGGCGCTGATTATTTCGTAGCCGCGATAGGTGCCACGCACCGGCTCGCGCTCTTTCACCTGGTAGCGCGCTAGATCATCCGCTGTGACCAGTCCCCCGCCCTGCTGGATTGCGGCAGCGAGTTCGTGCGCCATCGCACCGCGGTAAAAATCGTCGGGATTCTTGGCGATGCGTTCCAGTGTGCGCGCCAAATCGGGCTGGCGGAAGATTTCGTACTGTTTGTAGAAATTCCCGTCGCGCTGGAAGATGCGGCGCGATTCTGGATAGTCAGCGAGGTGCGAATCTTCGCGCAGATCGCGCGCTTCTTGCCACTGCAACACAAATCCTTCGCGCGCCAGACGAATTGCTGGGGCCATTACTTGCGGCAACGTCAGCTTGCCGTATTTTTTTTCTGCGTAAACGAGGCCTGCGACGGAGCCGGGCACGCCGATCGCTTTGTAGCCATATTCGCTGGCGCCTTCGATCACGTTTCCCTGCGCGTCGAGATACATGTCGGCGGTGGCCGCGGCCGGAGCTTCTTCGCGGAAATCTATGAAATGGGTTTTGCCGTCCGCCATGCGGATCAGCATGAATCCGCCTCCGCCCAGATTGCCCGCTTGCGGATAGACGACAGCAAGCGCGAACCCTGTCGCTACCGCGGCGTCAATGGCGTTGCCGCCTCGCTGCATGATTTCGGCGCCGGCCCTCGATGCAAGTTCATCAATGCTCGCGACGATGGCGAGAGGTGCGTGGACGGGATTGTGATCGGCGAGGGCTGGCCTGGCAAATAGCGTCGCAAAAAGCAGTGAAGCTAGCAGCGTTGCGGTTGTTTGGCGCAGATTGGGCAAACTCACAGTTATTGCCTGCCTACCTTTCCGCGGAGGCTCTGGTAAATTGCGTTTGAGTCGTAGCCGACGCCAGCTTTGAACACCACTTCTGGCCTTTCGATTGTGGTGATGTCTTTCGCGAGGTCGCCGTTGAGCAGCAAAAGGTCCGCTTGTTTGCCGACGGCCACTGTGCCGATGCGTTCCGCTTCGCCCAGAAATGCGGCGCCATTTTGCGTGGCGATGTGGATGGCTTCTACTGGCGTGAAACCAGCTTCGGCCAGCAGTTCGATATTGCGTTGATCGCCCAGGCCCGCGAGCGTGTGTCCATCACCGGTGGGATCGCATCCCGCCATCAGCACGCCGCCGGCGGCGACGAACTCGCGCTCGAATTTCATTTCTTTTTGCAGCAGCGCCTGGAAAAACGCGTCCGTGACTTCCCTGTTGGCGCGGCTGGTCATGACCTTGGACCAAGCTTCCGGGACCAGCAACATTCTCGTGCGAGCCACCAAAGCGCTGCTCATCGGTGGACGCAAGCCGTCTTCGAGGACGGCGAGCGTGGACGTGATGGCCACGTGATGCGCCACGAGATTCTGGATTGTTTGCTTCAGTTGCGGGCTGTCCGGCTCGACGTTCGTTACGATATCCCGCAGTTCCGCGAAATAATCCGGGCCGCAGATGCCGGGCTTGCGTTGCGAATAGAGTTCGCCATCGGGCGCGCCGAACGGGCCGTGCTCCAGGTTGTCGATTCCCATGTCGGCGGCTTCGTTGTAGCCCACCGAGCAGATGTGTCCGGTGACTTTCATATTTAATTTGTGGGCTTCGTCAATTCCGGCGCGGAGTTCGTCGGGAGTGACGTTCACGTACGCTTTTACCGACGTGAAGCCGACGGAATGCCAGTAACGCACGAAAGCGCGCGCGTCATCCGCGTCTTTTAGTTCGTACATCTGCGGGATCAGTGTAGGCGCGCCTTGCAGATACGGAGTGCTGAGGTAAAAACTGGGGCCGACCATTTTGCCAGTGTCCACGCCAGCCTTCACTGCGAGATCGCCGTAGGGATCCATCGAGCCGGTGGTGCGGGCGGTGGTTACTCCGCTGGCGAGATATAGCGGCGGGAAAGAGAAAAATTGTTCGACGGCGGTAAGCGGGCCATCCGCGGTGGAGGGATAGAATAGATGTTCGTGCATGCCGACGATGCCGGGGATCACGGTCTTGCCAGTGGCGTCAATCACTTTCGCGCCGCTGGGAACGGCAAATTTTGCGGCTGGGCCGACTGCAGCAATTTTTCCGTGATCAATTACCACGGTTTGATCGGCTTGCGACGCGGCCCCGGTCCCGTCAATCAACTCCACGTGCATTAGTGCGATCACCGGAGCGTCTTCGCGGATGAAGTTTGGAGTTTGGCCGGGCTGCTGCGCTACGACGCTGCCTGCGCAAAGGCCAAGGCCAACGCAAAGACTGACTGCCGCGATCAAACTCTTCCGCATTCCGATTCTCCCGGTGGCGATAAGGCGGCTGCGTTGCCGGCGTGCGAACAGCCGCGCGGATTATACATGCTGTGACGCCTGTGCCCACAGAGCTTCATGCTAGGATGTGCACGCTAAATTTGGCCGAGGCCGCGATGAAATTCGCGCGCTGAAAAAAGGGGCATTCCCATGGTGCAGTTCTTGGCGGCGTACGGTGGTGGAAGACTGATAAAGGGGCTCGGCGCGTTAATGGCGCTTGTATGTGCTGGTTGTTTTGCAGTTACGACGCCGGCGCAGCAACGCATCGAGCCAAAAAAAGTGATTCTGGATACGGACCCCGGGACCGATGACGCGCTGGCGATGCTGCTGGCGTTCAATTCGCCGGAGTTGCAGGTGGAAGCGATTACCGTGGTGGCCGGGAACATGACAGCTGACGCGGGGCTGGAAAATGCGCTGAAGATCACGAGCCTGGCTGGGCGATGCGATGTGCCGGTGGCGAAAGGTGCGATACGTCCTTTGCTGCAGGAGCTGAACACGGGAAAGTTCTGGAATGGAGCGAATGGATTGGGCGGAGCGGAATTGCCTGCTGCGACATGCCACGCCAGCTCGGAGTTCGCGCCGGATTTGATTATTCAGCTGGTGCACAAGTACCCGCACCAGATCACGTTAATTCCGGTAGGGCCGCTGACGAATATTGCGATCGCAGTGGCGAAGGATCCTTCGATTGTGCCGCTGGTGAAAGAAGTGGTGCTGATGGGCGGCGGAATTACGGGTGGAAACGTCACCGCTGTGGCGGAGTACAACATTCATAGCGATCCCGAAGCGGCAGCCATCGTGTTCAATGCGGGCTGGCCGATCACGATGGTGGGGCTGGACGTGACTGAAATTACGCTGGTGACAGACGAGGATGTGGCGCGCCTCGAAAGCAAGCCGGGGCCAGAGACGACGTTCGCAGCGGCAGTGCTGCGTTTTCAGATCGGAACCTATAAAGGCACAGGAATTTTCCACGGAGGAGCGGTACACGATGCTTTGGCCGTGGGACAAGTAGTCGATAGTACGCTTTTGAAGACACAGGACATGCGCGTAGACATCGAGACGGACGGAAAATTCACGCGCGGTATGACCGTGGCGAATCGCAAGAATGCGATCGAGAAAAATGTGCCCGAGGGAGATCATTTGCAGTCCATGGGATTGGAAGCGGTGCAGCCGAACGTGCATGTGGCGGTGGGAGCGGACTCGCAGCGATTTGTGGACATGTTGATTGTGCGGACCAGCGGGAAGTAGAGGTACCGGCGGGCATTGTTGAACGCTAACCGTGGCGGTATAGTCTTTGAGTAGAGGACTTCGATGACCACCGCCAGCGAAATTGATGAGAAGAATCCAACGCCGTATATATTTGTCAGCGGCGACGCGCAGCAGGAACATCAGGACGAGATCAATCGGTTTGCGAGCAAGGGATATCGGGTGATCGGGATGAGCCAGAATTCCGCGTCGGTATCGTATGGAAAGTCGGTCGTCGTGCTGATGGGATTTGGCAACTTCGCGCCGCACTAGACTTGGACTTGGTAGGGGCGCTCCTTGCTGCGCCCCGACTTGCCACAATTCTGGTCGCGTCGACGCATTCATAGAACGGCTTGGACGCCAGAAATTTACGGATTTCGCGGAGATACGATGAGCGCAACAATCGCGCGCGACACGCAGCACGAAGATTGGCCGGAGCTGCCGCTGGAGGCCTGGCAGGACACTTACGCGACGCTGCACATGTGGTCGCAGATTGTGGGAAAAGTGCGGCTGGCGCTGGCCCCGCGCATCAATCATTGGTGGGAAGTGCCTCTGTATGTGAGCGCTCTCGGGCTGACAACTTCAGCGATTCCCTACCCCGAGGGAAATTTCGAAGTCGAATTCGATTTCATCCATCACCGGCTGACGATCAAGACCAGTCAGAACACCGTGGCGACGGTGGGATTGCGGCCGCGTTCGGTGGCTGATTTTTACCAGGACTTTATGGCAGCACTGGCTTCGCTGGGCATCGCGGTGAAGATTTGGAAGATGCCGGTGGAGATTGCGAATCCGATCGCGTTTGATCAGGATACGCAGCACGCCGCGTACGATCCGGAATACGCCAACAGGTTTTGGCGGATTCTGGCGAGCAGCGAAAAGATTTTCACGGAATTTCGCGCCCGGTTCATCGGGAAGGCCAGCCCGGTGCATTTTTTCTGGGGCAGTTTCGATCTGGCGGCGACGCGATTTTCCGGGCGGCGGGCCCCGGAGCGTCCGGGGGCTGATGCCGTGACGCGGGAAGCCTATTCGCACGAGGTGAGCAGCGCCGGTTTCTGGCCGGGCGGCGGAGACATCAAGGGCCCTGCGTTTTATGCCTACGCGGCCCCGGAGCCAGCGGGATTCGGCCAAGCACCCGTGCGGCCTGCGAAGGCCTACTATCATCCGCAGATGAAGGAATTTCTGCTGATGTATGACGATGTAAGAACGGCCGCATCTCCGCGCGAGGCCTTGCTGGAATTTTTGCAGAGTACTTACGAAGCTGCCGCCAATCTGGCAAAGTGGGATCGCAAGGACCTGGAGAGAGCGGCCACCTAAACTCGCAAAGACATCCGCACAAGAATCAAATGCCCCATCCGCCATTCAAGCAACGTGGATGGGGCGTTTGGTTGATGATCGGCAACCGGTTGTGTTCTACTGCGTCGCTTTCTTTTTCGACTCGGCAGCCGGCGCCGGCTTCCAGAACGTGGGGTCAGCCTTGATCATTTCTGGCCGCACGTAGCTGATCGCCGGATTCAGCGCGAACAGATTGAGTTCGTCCTGGTCCACGGATTCGGCCAACAGGCTATTGAGCTGCTTCATTCCATCTTTGCCAATCGCTTCCACGAATTTCGGACCGTTGGCGAAATTCGTGTCAATTTCCGCGGCGGATTTCAGCGGAGTGATGTAGATAAAATAATGATCGGGCCCGCCGTAAACGCGCTCGTACATCGCCCACTGCACGCCGGGAACTTTTGCGTAAGCATCCTTGACCAACTTCATGATGCTGGACCAATCCTCGTCATGCCCGGGCTTCACGTGGAAGACGCCGATTTCGAAGTAGCGATCGTGCGCCAGGTCGGTGGCGGCGTTCAGGCTGTAGTCGTCGCGCAGCACGAACATGCTGGTCTCGTACGATTGCAGCAGGTCGCCGTCGGCGACGGCGGCACGATCCAGCGCGGCGGAAAGCGCGGCGTTCTTCTGTTCCGCCAATGCCTCCTTTTCCCATTCTGCGAAGGAACCGTAACCCGTAAAGAAGAGCGAACGGCTGGGACCGCTGATCGCATCCATGCCCAGGTAATACGTGGTGTCTTTCGCGGCAGCCATCGCGCGCACAAAGGCGCTTTCGGTCTTCTGGTGCGGTGCGCCACCTTTGCCGGGTTTCAATACTTCACGCTGGATCACCAGAACTTTCGGTGGCGTGCTCATTCCCGCGCTTTCCTGCGCGGCGGCGACGGTTGCAGCGGTTGCGGCGGCGAAGCATAGACAGGCAGCAAACAATACGGTCACAACTCTTTTCATTTTGTGCCGACCTCCTCGGCGAAGACGCATGAGCGGAAGACGAGCATGGAAGGGCCGAACGGAGATCCCCGCACGGAAACTCAATAAATTGGCTGGGATCGGCGGAAGCGTACTCGCGCTGCAGGGTGAAGTCAAGCTGGAGAAATCGCAGCGAATCATCCCGGTTTCATATCCACCGCTCTGTGGACACCCGGCGTCGCGCCGTCGGGCCGCACTCGTCGCCAATGCGTCACGTCGCTCGCTGGCACCTGTTAATTCTGCCAATGGTGAACGATTTGCCTTACCGGGTAACGTCCGTCGTATTCGGCAACGTGCTGAGCCGCCCGCGCGCATGCCCCAGACATTGCAACGGAACGCTAGCTTGCCTGATCCAAATCTTTGCCGCAGTACTGAATTTTGTACAGCTCAAGTTCGTTGGCGAGGTAACGATGAGTTCTCTGGAAATCAGCTTCATTACGTTGGCGATCGTTTTTGGAGGCGCGCTGCTGGGCATCGTGCTGCAACGCGTGTTGCCCGAGAGTCAATTGAACGCCGAGTCGAGAGACGTTCTGAAGCTTTGCGTCGGCCTGATCGCAACGATGGCCGCTCTGGTACTTGGTTTGCTGATTGCTTCTGCGAAGTCGTCGTACGACATGCAGAATGCCGAGATCACGGAGATGTCCAGCAAAGCTGTGCTGCTGGACCGCATCCTCGCCCACTATGGACCCGAGGCGAAAGACGCTCGCGATATGCTGCGCGGCTCCGTCGCCAGCGTTCTCGATACGCTGTCGTCCAACTCTGCTGACAGCGCCGTCCAATTTGGAACGTCCGCCAACGGCGAAGCTCTCTACGACAAAGTCCAAAGGCTCTCGCCGAAAGACGACGTGCAGCGTTCGATCCAGGGCCAAGCATTGGGTACTTTGATGTCCCTGGGGCAAACCCGCATGTTGCTCGCCGCACAAAAAAGTAATTCGGTTTCCGTACCGATGCTCGTCGTGCTGGTCGCCTGGCTCACCATTATATTCATCAGTTTCGGACTGTTCGCCCCGCGCAATCTGACCGTGATCGTCAGTCTTTTGGTCTCCGCGCTTTCGGTTTCCGGCGCGATTTTCTTGATCCTGGAAATGTACTCCCCCTATGCCGGACTAATCCACGTCTCCGGCGCCCCGATCCGCGCCGCGCTCACACATCTGGGGCAGTAGTATAGGCCTCGGTGGTTTGCCTGGCGTCGCGCACGGCGTCAGTCCAGTTTCGCCTAGCCGGATTATAACAACATGTGTTATACTCAATTATGAGTCCCGAGCAATTGAAACGAGCGAGGCTCGACCGAAGCTGGAATCAGCAGCAGGCGGCCGCTCGCCTGGGCGTCACGCAAGCGTATCTTTCAATGTTAGAGAGCGGACAGCGAGACATGACTGCACTCTCCAGGAAGCTGGTGAAAATGTATGGTCTGCCGCCTACCCTACTTCCGGTTGAAGAAGTGAACGAAAGCGCGACTGCCGATTTGCTAGCCCATGAGCTTGGTTCTCTTGGATATCCCGGCTTCGCGCACCTCCGTGGAAAAACCAGAAACCGAAATCCCGCAAATTTCCTGCTTACGGCCTTGCTGCAGCGGAATTTGGAAGCTCGCGTCGCCGAAGGTCTTCCTTGGCTCGTCATGCGATACCCGGACATGCCGCGCGATTGGCTGGTTCGAGAAGCACGAGCGCGCGCACTGCAAAACCGGCTGGGTTTCGTGCTAACTCTGGGCAGACTGGCGGGCAAACGAGACGACCTTCAACCGCTGGAGCTGGAACTCGCCGATAGCAAACTCGCCAAAGAAGATTCCTTCTGCCGCGAACTGAATGAGGCCGAACGCCGTTGGCTGCGCGCGAATCGCTCGAAAGAGGCGAAGCAGTGGAACCTGCTGAGCGACATGCGTCCTGAAACGGTTCGCTATGCCGTCTGATGTTCCCTCACCGTGGAGTGAGTTCCTCGCAGAGCTGGATGCGTTGCTGGACGAAGTGATCCGACTAGACTGCATCGGCGGCTTCGCCGTAGTCATGGGCTACGGTCTCGCGCGAGCCACGAACGACTTGGACTATCGGACGCTTCATCCTTTCAATCGCGTACAGGATTTGCAACGGCTCGCTGGCCCGCAGTCGGCGCTCGCTCGAAAATACGGAGTTTACACGCAATACACGGCTGTCGATTCGATGCCGGAGAACTATGAGGATCGGCTCACGGAACTGTTTCCCGACCGCTTCGCAAAACTCCGCCTATTCATTCCTGATCCGTACGACCTGATTCTTTCGAAGCTGTGCCGAAACATTGAGCGGGATCGCGAAGACGTTAAATTCCTGGTTACGACGAGACTTCTAGACGCTGACGTGCTGCGTGAGCGCTACAAGGAGTTGGTGGCGAACCTAATTGGCCCGCAAAAGCGGCACGACGCTACGCTGGAATTCTGGGTGGAAGCTTATTTTCCGGAGCCGTAGTGCTGGCCTTATCACTCACATCCCCTAAAGGTATCCTGCCAGAAAACCGTGATTCTATTTTTCGAAGAGGGCGTTGGCTTCGGCGAAGGGCATGGTGCCCTCCAGCAGCGCGGTGTAGGTACCGGATGCTTTCAGCTCTTGCGCGATGCGGCGGGTCAGGCCCAGGTTGGCGCGCATGATGCCGGAACCTACGCTTACGCGGGCTACGCCTAATTCGCGCAGGCGCGGGATCGTGGGAGAATTTGCGCCGGCGAGAACGTTCAGCGGGAATTTTAGCGTTTCGATTACGCGGCGGATTACATTTTCGTCGGCCAAGCCGGGAAGGAAGACGCAGTCGGCGCCAGCCGCGATGTAAGCTTGCAGGCGCTCGCAGGCGCGTTCGAAGCGCGTGGACGGCTCGCCCATTTGCGCCAGGAAAACGTCGGTGCGCGCATTGATCACTACTTTCACACCCAGGCCAGTGGCGATGCGGCGCACCATGGCGATTCGTTCGATTTGCGCGGCGACGGGCACGAGCGCGCCCGATTCGTGGTTCATGTCCTCCAGATTCAGGCCGACGGCGCCCGCGGCGATCAGGCCGGCAGTGGTTTTGGCGACGTCACCGTAGCCGGATTCCAAATCGGCGGTCACTGGCAGAGGCACGGCGGCGCATATTCTTGCGACGGTTGCGAGCATCAAGTCCTGCGGGATGCGCTCGCCATCGGTATAGCCGAGCGAGAATGCGATTCCAGCGCTGGTGGTGGCGATCGCGGGAAAGCCGGCCAGCTGAAAAATGCGCGCGCTGGCGCAGTCCCATGCATTCGGCAGCACCAGAATTTCCGGGCCGCGGTGCAGCGAACGGAACAACTCCGCTTTTTCGTTTTGCGTTTTCATCGGCATATTATATTCGAACGTTGCCACGCACCCGCGATCGGATTGGCAGCAAAGAGTTCCCACGCCGGGGCGTTTCTCTTATAAGTCGCGCAAGGCGTGTGATAGTAATATAAAGGTTACATGAAAGCTTCCCTGCAGTTCCCCATGCCGGAAGAACGGCAGCGTCGCGTGGAAAAAGCATTATTTCATGGCGCTCATCTGACTCTCGACAATCCCGCATATCTTTCTGTGCTGCGTTCACTGCTGGATGCGCTGCTGCAGCCGGATTTGTCTCCGCGCGATTTGACGGTGGCTGCCCTGGGAATCAAGAGTCGCCGCGCTGCCGCGCAGGTGCTGGCGCGCGAGCCGGGCGTGGCCGCCGGCCTCGAAGAATACGCGTACTTGCTTCGGCAGCGCGGCGTGAAAGTGACTTTGAAAAAAGAAGATGGCGACGTTTTTCAGACGGGCGACGTATTGCTGCGCGCGGAGGGCGGCGAAAATAAACTCTTGAGTCTGGAGCGCGTCGGCCTGAATTTGTTGCAGCGCATGTGCGGAATCGCGACGGCCACGCAGCGTTTGCAGGAACGCACGCGGCGGCAATGCCCTGCCACGCGAATTGTGGGAACGCGCAAGACGCCGTGGGGACTGCTCGACAAGCGCGCCATTCATCTGGGCGGCGGCGGCACGCACCGGCTGGGTTTGGGCGACGGAATCGTGGTGAAGAATAATCACCTGGCGCTGCTCGCGCGACGCGAAGAGCAGGCCGCGCCGCTGGCTGTAGAGAAAGCCTGGAAATCGCGCCGCCGGGCCTCATTTATCGAAGTGGAAGTGCGCAGCGAAGAAGCGGCGCTGGCTGCCGCGCACGCGTTCAAGAGTTTGCGCGCGGAGGCTCCTTCGGCCACGCGCGAATATCCGTGCCTGGTGATGCTCGATAACCTGATGCCGGACGACGTGCGGCAAATAATCGTCGCGATGCGCAGAGAAAAAGTGTGGGAAGGCACGCTGGTGGAAGCCAGCGGCGGAATTACAGAAACAAATATGGAGTTGTACGCCGCAACGGAAGTGGACGCAATTTCGCTGGGCACGCTGACGCATTCCGTGCGCGCGCTGGATCTGAGCCAGCGGATCGGGTAGGCGTTGAGGCGGTGTTGGGCGCCGGTGCCACTTGCGAGACGATGACAGGCCTCCTCTTGCCGCGATTTTGCATCTTGGTCTAAAATCGGGGCGAGTTGTTCCTCGAACTTTAGCTTCCCGCGTGAGGTGGGATGATGATCAACCCACGGCCACTTTCGACACTGTCCCGGATGTTCGTGTTTCCGCTTGCGGCAATTCCCTTCTGCTTGCTCACAAGCGCTCCAGCGGCACGCGCTCAAGCGATGACGCTGGCTGCCGTGCCGGACTCTCCGCTGGAATTGGTGAATGGCTCCGCGCGCGCTGTGATCACTCCGGAAGGGCGCGACGTGGCGATGGACCTGCTGGCTCGCGCGCGGCAGAACCTGACGTTGCACGCGGCAGGAGTGCCTCCCTTTCAGATGAAAGTTTCGTTCACATCGAGCGGCGATTCGCGATTCGAAGGCGACGGGACGATGGAGGAACTTTACGCCGGTCCCGTGCTGCGTTGGACGGAGCGACTGGCCAGCTCTTCGCAAATGCACATCGTGTCCGGCGGAAAGGCGTTCGCGACCAATCCCAACGAGCCGGTTCCGCTGCGCGTGCAGATGGTGCGCGGAGCAATCTTCGAACCGATTGGGCCCGCGCCGGGCACAGGAATGATCCGTGCGCAGACCGTGGAGCGCGACGGGCAAGAACTAACCTGCCTGCTGCTTTCGGGCAGCGTGCCCACCGCGCCAATGCCGCGACAGTGGGTGGAAACGGAATTTTGTATTGATCCGCAGACCGCGCTGCTGCAGTCCTGGTCTGTCGCGCCGGGAATTTATGTGAATTACGATTACAGCGACGCCATTCAGTTTCACGGGCGGACTCTGGCGCGGCAAATCACAGTAGTCGAAGGAAATAAACCGGTGCTGCAGATTCACATTGATAGCCTGAAGGACGCCGACAATCTGGACCCGTTGATTTTTCAGCCGTCGCGGGAAATGACCGGCGCGGGTCCGGCCTTCGTCCTGGGTTACCCGCGGCGATTTCCGATGCGCGCCGGAATGCTGGAAAATTCCGCGCCGCAGATGATTCAGCCCGTGATCGTGCATGCCACCCTGAGCAACGTGGACGGCCGTGTGCTGGAAGCGGAAGCGCTGCAGGACTCGAATCCAGAACTCGTGCAGGCCGCGGTGCAACTGGTAGAACATTCGCGCTTCCCCGCCACTGGAGTGCAGCAGGAAGTCTTCATTAACGTCCAGGAGCACGTGGCGCATTAGAACGGGGGACGGCAGATCAGCGTCCGGATTCTAATAAGGGCAATGCCACGATATGCGAACTGACTGACCCAAAGAGTTTCAATTCATCAACAAACTAGGAGCCATCTTCTCCGCCATCAACTGTTGTTTGCGGTCCAGTCGGGGGTAGATTTTTCTGTACCCTGGAAATCATCCGATGTACCTCAGAGTTGGCGTGGATGGGAAGAATTGAAATGCTCGGATACTCGTTAGCGAACACTCGAAATATCTCGTCGGCAAAAGCCTGTCCGATCGCAGCAACCCCTGTAAAATCCAGAAGAATTGTCTTAAACAGCTCTAGCCGGGCAACTACCCTCTTGGCTTGAGAACGGGAGATAAGTTTGTCGTTTCCATACTGAGCAAGCTGCACGGGGACAACGGTCTTGTTGAACCCATAGTCTTCATCTGCTCCAGCGTACTGATCGAAAATCTTCTGGGTTGTCCTGGACGTGTGATTACTGAGGTCCATGGACACGGTGGTTCCCGCTGTTCCCCAGTCCATAACCCAATCTTCATCAGCGCCAAATTTATGGCCGTAGTAGGTTTTATCGGCGCCTATAGAGAAACGGTCAAACATTCGAGATGAGAAGAACACTCCTTCGCCCGTGTGACGAGTTGGGTCCGTCGTGAGTTTTCCCTTTGCCAATTCAAGAATCGCGTAACGCTGGTCGGGCAGATGGAAAGCTTCCTGAATCTTTTTGAAAATTCCAATTCCGTTATCCGCAATCATCATCTCTGTGGTTATCGCTGTCCTCGCTATCCTTACGGAGACCCTCGTTCCGCCTGAATGGTCTTTGGCGTTGTTCAGCATCTTAGTAAAGCCGTACTGCCATATGTCCATCACATTCTCTGGCAAGGGCTGTAAGACGGGAGAGACATCGCTGTCCCACACTACGTATTCCTCCAGATTAGGCGTCAACTCGTAGGATTTTCGCCATTCAACGAGGGTCGCGAGTTTATACTTCCTGTTCCGCGTCTCGCCGATTTCCGTCATACACTTCTCGTGTACGAGCCTTCTCAGATGCTTGCTCGCAGCTTGGCGGGTGATTCGAAAATGTGTGGAAGTCAGCTTGGAAACGTCATTTGGGTGCTTTTCCACGTGCTCCAGGATAAATCGCCGGATATCCTCGCCGCGTGCACGTAGTCTCATGCGTGTAATTGTAAACCTAAGCGGCCTATATTGACAACTACATAGTTCTTATTGACAACCATACAACAGCAAAGCGCTTACATTCAGTGACTTGGACATGACGCTTTCGAGCCGCTTCTGCGATGGGCGCGCCCATCGCAGGCACTGCTCACGGATTCAAACGAACGGACCTAATTGCAAAGCTGATCGGATGGCGCACCTGGCGTCGCAACTATTTCGAATGTGCCTTCGCCAGTTCGGCGGATTGCGCGAAGGCTTCCAGTGTGGCTTCGTGGGCTTTGTTGGCGTGTTCCATCGCTCGGCGGGAATGTTCGTTGCCGGTGAAGTGGTCCTGCTTATCGTGATGCGCGGCGGCGGCGCGGTGGGCATGCGCGGCCATTTCGTGGAATTCGGCGGCTCGTTGATGAGAATCGTAATTCATCATGGCTCCCTTTTCGGATGAAAGCGCTGCAGCGATTGCAAACCCAACGTTAGCGCTTTGCGCTTGCTCTGTCTATCGCGCGATTCCCTTCTCTCCTTCGCGCGAATGCGGCATACCGCGCGAGCGTCACACGACACCACGAGTTCCGCCGCTAATTCCCTGCGCAAAAGAAAACGGCTGGCGCGTCTCAAGAGAATCGAAACGCGCCAGCCGCATCACACAGCGCTAGAAATGCCCAGCCGGAAAGCTAGTGCTGGATCGCCGCGATCTGGCCGGTCGTGGTGTCCAGGAACAGCCGATCGTGGCGTTTGTTGTTGAAATCAAACATGGTGTTGACTGATCCGGCGATGGCGTCGAACGAGCCGCCGCCAATCCGCCCCAATCCCCAGTTGTCTTCGATGAAGCGCGTGATGGAACTCTGGTCCAGCACCGTGCCGTCCACATAGTTTTCCCGCGCGTAGAGCGAGATCAGCACCAACGGCAAGCGCGGCCCGTATCCGCAACGAGCCTGAATGCCGGCCAGCGAATTCGCGCCGGTGCCGCAGGCTCCCGGACCCGTGAGCGCGTCCGCGGTAGTTGCCGACTGGTTCATGATCGGACCGATAGCATGGTCGTACCAGCCGTCCGAATCATCCCAGGCGATGAAGACCGCGGTTTCATTCCACTCTTGCAGCGACTGCAGCTTGTTGAGCGTGTCCGTCAGCCACTGTTGCTCATCGAGCGGCGAAGAATTGCTGGGGTGGCCATCTTGCGCGCGATTGGCTTTCAAGAAACTCACCGCCGGCAAATTCCCAGAGAACGCGGCCTTCCAGAAATATGTCAGGTCGTAAATGTGATTGGCCGGACCGTGGTGCCCGACTTCCTCGACATTTTCCGGCGCGATGTGATGCTTGTTGTTGGTGCTGGCGTAAAACTGGAACGGATTGTGATAGCCCGCATAAGCAGTTTCCGCAGTGCCATCGAGCCGGTTGGTAGTCGTGTTGCACTGCGCGGGCGTGGCCGCGGTGCCATCGGTGCCGGGATTGTATGCCACTGAGGGTGTGAATCCCCCCTGAAACCAGCCCCAGGAAATATTTTTGGCGTTCAACAGGTCGCCGATGTTTTTTCCGGCGAGGCCCGCTTGATCGTAGGAAACGCAATCTTCGTACCAAGGATCGGGATCGCCGATGATCGTGTTGTTCACCACGTCGTAGGCCAGATCGCCGTAGGCATCATCCACGCTGAAGTTCACATTGCCCGTCATGCCGGATGCCAGGTTGATGGCGCCGACAGCGGAAGGACCAAACGTGGAACCGTGGAAATTATCGCTCATGGAAAAATACTGCGCGTAATTCCATAGCGCCGTGGTGGTATTGCCATCGTAATAGCCCATCACCACGCCGGGACCCAGTGGCGCGAGGCTGGGATAAATGAGCGCGCCACCGGAAGTGGTTTGATTGCAGGCCTTGCCGGTAAATTGCGGGAATTTGTCCATCAATCCGCTGTCAAAGGCTTGCTGCTCCGGCGTGTAATTGTGCGTCTGGTCGCAGGTGTAATTTTGGCTGGGATCCAGGCGGAACGGCGCGTAGGTGGGGCCGTTCGGATTTTTGTTTTGCAGGCCGTTGTTCAGGCCATTCACCGCGGGAGTGCCGGGGCGCGCGTGAAATTGCGTTTCACCCTTGGGATTGGTGGCGTTCGGGTAAGTCCCGAAGTAATGATCGAACGATTCATTCTCCTGAAAAATAATCACGATGTGTTTGATCGGCGTCGTGGTTTTGTATTTGTCCGCCGGATCATTTCCACCTTGTCCCTGATCCGCAAACAAGCTTGCCGGAAGCGCAACTACCAGGTTCGCAGCCAGGAATATCGCCGTCAGCCACCGCAGGTTGTTCTTGATCATGAAACCTCCCAATCCCCCCAGATTTTGTAGCGAACCACTGAAAGCTCCGTCGCGGATTACCACTTTTATTTTTGAAAACGCGGAAACTGCGGCAGCACCCCGCGAAGTTGGCTGAATATACACACGCCATTAACCAAATTGAAATAATAAACTCGAAAACGATGAAAAAACCTGTGGAAAACGGGGCTGGCCAGTACTATTACCCGGCCATCCGATTACAAGAGATTTTACTGAAACACATCGCGAACGCGGCCGTTGCTGGGTGGGCGGATCCGTTACCGGGCGGCCGGCGATTTCGCGGACGCAGGCCTCATTTTGCCGGGGGCGGCGCCGGTTTGTCGCCCGGCTTCTCCGCAGGTTCCACGCGAATCAGCCCCATCATGCCGCCGTCTTCGTGCTCGAGCAGATGACAATGATACGGAAACAGGCCGATGGCATTCGGATCGCGGAAGTCCATGCGCAAGCGCACCGTGGGATATTGCACGGTCTTGCCATCCCAGAAAGGCACGTTTATCGTGTCGCGTAAGAAAGGTTCGTTGATCGGGATGCCAAACCATTCCAGCATCAGGAAATGCACCTGGTGAATGTGAAAGTCGTGCACTTCCTGCGAGCGGTTTTCGATGATCCAGTCCTCCACATCACCCTGATGCACCACGATATTCGGCACGGAGGAATGGGGATCGAACGGCGCGGGTTCCTGGCCTTCGACCGTTAGGTAAAACGTCGTGGGACTGTTCGGATCCTTGGGATCGTCGAGCTTTTCGGAAAAATAGAGACGACGTATGCGCGTGGGCTGCACCTTTCCCAGCCAAGTCCGCTGCGACGGCGCTTGCGGAGCGGTTGCGTTCGAGGCGGTCGCCGCAAGCGTGGAGCGGGGTGCCGGAGCATCGGCAGCGGAAACGATTTTTGCGATTGGTCGAGTCGGGTCGTTCTCACCGCCAGGTCCGGTATTCACGGCGCGAGTGATAAGAGTTGCTTCAACGCCGGCGGCAGGCGCGGTCACTACGACCTCGATTCGTCCACCGGGCGGAACACCCAGATGATTTTGCCAAACCACCAGATCGCCGCCTGCCAGACCGTTCTGATTGATGGGAATGCCATCTACCGCGACGATTCCGAATGATTGCGCCTTCCCCGCGAAAAGCAGCTGCAGATTCAGGTAGGTAATGGACGACGCGTTGACGATGCGCCAGAGCTCGCGCGCCGCGGGCTTCATTTCAATTGTCCCTGCGAGGTAATCGGGATACGCCGACGCGACAAAATTCACGGATAGCTCTTTCGCCGGCTTGCCAGAGCCATCGCCCGTATTGCGCGCGTCGCCATCACGATCGAGCAGCGCTGCAGGAGCCTGCGTTCCGTTAGTAGCCGGCGCCGCGTTCGGGTTCAACAGGTCTTGGTCGCGAATTACCAGGATGCGTTCGGGCAGGCCGGCAGCTTCGCGATTTTCGCGCTCGATGCCTTCGACAATGAGCGCTCCGGAAGCTCCACCGACCACCTGCGCCCGGCTGAATCCGTGCAGATGCGGGTGATACCAATACAAACCGGGTGGCTGATCCGCGGGAATCCGGAAACGATACTCGAACGGCGGATCGCCGGGCTGGATGGAAGTTCTGAGCACGTCGTCCTGATGGCAGACAGGAGGAATGGTCAATCCATGAAAATGTAAATTGGTGGATGTAGCCGTCATCCGCATATCGCCGCAGGGACCGGACGAGGAAGCGGGTGTGCCAGTCGCCGCTGGCGCGATGGCGGACATATTCGCGGCGGCTGAGTTCGCGACGCTCGCAGAGGCGGATGCGGCGGCGAGCGCGGTGAGTTCGTTCTGCAACGTGAGAATCAGCAAGTCGCCGGGACGAAGGCGCAGATTGGGAGACTGCATGCCGTCGCCGAATACGTAGCAGTAGCGGATGTGCCCGTTCGCGTCGAAGTCGTTACGAAAGGCGACGTGTACTTCCAGCACGCCATTTTCGCTGCGCAGATCCGCCGGCTCCGGAATCAAGCTGGAAGGCGCCGGACGCGGGCACGCCTCGTTCGATGAAGATTGCGCAGGCGATCGCGCCGCAGTCTTCTGGGAAAACGGCGTCTGCGCGGCGGCGTCACCAGCAGCGGCGAAGGACAGCAGCACCGAAAATAATAGTGGGACGCGCGCGAAGAGCATTTGCCTTTTTGTTCGGGCTCCTGCCGTAGAACTATGCGCTAATTTACGCCATTGGCGATGCCCTTCGCGATTATAGCGAACTGCGGGCAACGAATCTTGCCGTGCAGCGCCGGCGCTTCATTGCGAAATATCTTCCAGCGCCAGGCCACGGGTGCGCGGGCCGAAAATGCCGATCGCCAAAATGACGATCGCCATGGCCGCGGCGATGAACGCGAAGACGCCGCGCGTGCCGTAATGCCGCAGAAAAAACGCAATCAGGAAGCTGGTAAATATCGCGCTCAGCCGACTCCACGAATAAACGAAGCCCACAGCCTGCGCGCGAATGCGCGTGGGAAATAATTCCGCTTGATAGGCGTGGAACGCGATGGACATGCAATTGTTCGCGCACGTGAGCAACACGCCGCAAGTGATCAGCCAAACGGGGTCGCGTTGCCGCGCGAACAGCACGCCGAAGATGGCGATGCACGCGGCGGTGAAGACGATTTGCCATTTGCGCTCAATACGATCGGCGACGCGATACGCCAGCAGCGGGCCGATCGGCGCGCTGAGCGCGATGAGAAAAGAATATCGCAGGCTGCTGGTGGTGGTGATGCCCGTCGCGATCAGCAGCGTGGGCACCCAGGACGCGAAACCGTAGTAGCCGATGGTCTGAAAGAAATTGAAGACCATCAGCATGAGCGTCCGTTTGCGATAGGGCGGGCGCGATAGCTCAAGCAGGCTGCCGCGAGTTTCGGCGGTTTGAGTTGCGACCGCGAACGCGCCGAACTCGCGTGGCATATGCGTTCCACTCGCCGCTTCCCTTTCGAGATCCTGCTGGACGCGCGCTTCCATCGCGGCGGTGACGCGCTCAGCCTCGTCTAATTTTCCATGCGCCATCAACCAACGCGGACTCTCCGGCAAGCCGCGGCGAATGAACCACACGAAAATTGCGCCCAGCGATCCGGCCAGGACCACCCATCGCCAGCCTTGCAGGCCGAGCGGTTGCTGCGGTACCAGCCACCACGAAAGCAGCGCGACGGACGGCAGCGCGGTGAAACCCACGATCTGGCTGAGAGCGATCGCGCGGCCGCGCAGTTCCCGCGGCATCAGCTCGGTGATGTAAGTGTCTATCGTGACCAGCTCGACGCCGATGCCAACGCCGGCGATCACGCGCCACAAGACGATTCCGTGCGCCGTGTGTTGAAAAGCCATCTCGATCGTCGCGGCGGTGTACCACAGCAGCGAAGTTGTGAAAATCAGATGGCGTCCGAAACGATCCGCCACGAAACTGAAAATCAGCGTGCCGATAAGCAGTCCCGCGAAAGTGGCGGCGACGAAGCTGGCGAGCCCGTTGAAGCCGAAAAACGCGGCGGAGGTGCTGGCGAAAAGTCCGCTGCGCACCAGTCCCGGCCCGACGTAGGCAGTGAAAAATAAATCGTAATATTCGAACCAGCCGCCCAGCGAAAGCAGCAGCACCAGCGACCAGATGTAACGCGTGGCGGGCAGGCGTTCCAGGCGGGCGCGAATGAGCAGAGCGCGATGACGCACTTCATCTTGCGACGCGAGCGACGCCGAGTCATTCGGAGGTAGGTCGGGAGAAGCTGGAGGTGGCGGAGACGACGAAGGCGGCATCAGCGCCAGCCTAATCGCTCGCGACCGCCAGCACAAGCAGGTTATGGCGCCGGCTTGCGAAATGTCGCTCGCTAATACGAATCGAAAATTGTACGAACGGATTTTCAGCGATGCACACGTCGACCGAATAATTGCACAACCCGGTGACGCGCGCTCCTACTCGGAAGGGGCAAAACGATGGGAGCGAGAACGCAGGAGGGGCCCAGCCCTTAAAATTTTATTAATAAGGTTTCCCAACCTGCGCTCTCATTCTCCCGCACGCATGATCGCTAAAAGCTACGCATCCAGCTATACAGTAAATACCTGAATTTTGGATAGGGGAATCCCCGTAATTGGCGGCGCTGCTTCGACGAAACTGCGCGTTTTAGAGCGGTAGCCGCAGGCCAAAATGCGCCCGGCTGACGCGTGCGGCCCGGAAAACCGCGCCGCGCGAAGAACTCGCCGCTTCAGCGCACCTGCAGGCCCTGCTGTTGCGTCGGCGGCGGGACGATTCCGTTCAGTCGCAAGTAATAGACAATCTGTCCGTAGTGATCGGCGACGTGCCACACCGCGATGGCCGCCACCCCCAGCTTGGTATTCGGTCCTCCGTAGCGGCCTTCCACGCGGTCCATCGCATTTTGCGCGTTGATGGTGGCCAGAACCTTGTTGCCGTAGGCGAAGGAATCTCGCAGGTATTGCAGCAGCTCAGCTTTGCTCTTCGCGGGCGCGGGGCCGCCTTTTTCGCAATCGGCCGGCGGAGTCTTCCCCTCGATCTCGTTGAAGAAAGCAAAGTTGGCGCACGCCACGTGCTTCACTTGCTCGGCAAAGGAACGCACGCCATCAAATTTCCCTCCCGGCGCGCTAGGAATATAAGAATATTTTTCGGCAGGCATAGCTTCGGCGACGGAGAGAAATTGATCCTCTGTGTAGCTCAGAATTCCGCCGATGCTTTCCGCCGTCGTCTTCGGGATATCTTGTTGCTGGGCGTTGGCTGGAGCCGCGACGGTCGCGAACCTCGCCAGAACTAAAACCACTGCCAGAATTAAATGCGCCCGCGGCGTAGCTAGTTTCATGGAGCCCTCCTCGAGAAACCAACGGTGAGAATACTCCGCAGCGGCGTATGGTTGCAGTGGATTGATGGCGGCGCTTGTGCCCCGCTTAGCCGGGCCTTGCATTCTCACCCGTCCGGCTGTATGTTGCCGCGTCAGCAGTCAATCACACTTGAAACTGCCAGTTTAGATAACTTGCGACTCAGAGCTGCCGCGCTAAAAACCGCCCCGTGAAACCACGCACACAACTCGAGAAGCAGGTGCAACGCTGGACGGATGCCGGTGTGATTGATTCACCGACCGGATTAAGCATTCTCGCATTCGAGACCGGTCAGGAACGGCGCGCGACACTGCGCTGGCCCGTGATTCTCGCGATGGTCTTCGGCGGAATTCTTCTCGCCGCCGGAGTCACATTGTTCGTGGCTGCTCACTGGATAGAACTTTCCCCCGCCGTGCGTTTCACGCTGTTGATTCTGATGGTTGGTGTTTTCCACGCCGGCGGCGCGTCACTTACGAATCGCTTTCCGCACCTTTCCACGACGCTGCACGCTCTGGGCACGGCCACGCTGGGCGCCGCCATTTTTCTGACGGCGCAGATTTTCAATCTGCACGAGAACTGGGCAACTGGGGTGTTGCTGTGGGCCATCGGCGCGGCGGCGGGCTATATCCTGCTCCGCGATTGGCCGCAGGCCGCTCTGCTGGCTGTTTTGGCGCCAGCGTGGCTCATCAGCCAATGGTCTATCACGACGAAATGGCATTACGACGGCGCGCGCCTGCTCGGCGTCGGGTTGATTCTTACTTCGCTCTGCTACTTATCGGCTCGCGTTGGCGATGAGGAAAGCACGGTCCGACGGACGCTCGTCTGGATTGGTGGCCTCGCGCTTGTTCCGTGCGTTGGCACCGCCGTCGCTATTGCGGTAGCGGAAGATTACACGTTCCGCTACAACAACCGCTCGCCGCTTCCAACCGCCACATTGCTGCTTGGTTGGGCGGTTGCGTTGCTCGCGCCCCTGCTACTGGCGTTCTGGATGCGCGGGCGCGCGGCGTGGGTCAATCTCCTGTGGGCAGCGTGGGCTTACGCTTTGCTGCTGGCTGCGGCCCGTACATCGTCGGGCGCAATTGATCAGTACCGCCAGACCTTCGGCGCGACTCTGGTTCTCTATTTTCTCTGTGCGCTGGGCTCGGTTGCGATGGTGGCTTGGGGCCTCACCGAAAAAAGGAAGGAGCGGGTAAATCTGGGAATAGCGGGGTTCGCAATTTCCGTCCTGTTTTTCTACTTCGACAATTTTATGGGAAAGATCGGGCGGTCGGCGAGCCTGCTTATTCTTGGCGTACTTTGCCTGGCTGGCGGTTACGCTCTGGAAGTTACGCGGCGGCGGTTGATGTCCCGC
The DNA here is from genome assembly GCA_963779465.1 of uncultured Acidobacteriota bacterium. GTDB lineage: Bacteria > Acidobacteriota > Terriglobia > Acidiferrales > UBA7541 > Palsa-295. The sequence continues at coordinate 1,066,101 of CAVZYH010000001.1, forward strand.
ATGGAGACGAGCCAGTGAACAGCGTGCGCAAAGGCGTGCTGCTGGGGGCGCTCCAAGTCCTGCTGGTGCTGAGCCTCGGCGCCAAGCTGCTCTACGATCGCCTGACTCGTCCCCGCGTATGGGTTCTAGCCGCGGTGTATGATCCCGAGCTGCCCATTCGCGGCCGCTACATTGCCGAGCGCCTGCAAATGCCCACCGAAGGCTTCAAGTACACGGGCCCGGTCCAACCAAATGGGAGCGACTGGTTCAACAATAGCGAATGGGCGTACCTGGAAGTGCACAACGGCCAACTGTTCGCCTATCCGCAAGGCTCCGGCTCCGCCGAGTGGGTTCATCTGCACAAAATTAGTAACGGGACCATTGTGGCTTTGAGCCAGGAGCCTGTTTTGCTGTTCATCTCCGATCGCGCCGAGCTTCCGCAGCTGAAGCCGGGCCAAGAAATCTGGGTCGAGGTCACCGTGCCGGCGAAGGGCCCGCCGCGTCCTATTCGTTTGGGAGTCAAGCAAGATGGCGTGATCACGCCATTAAAACTGGATTAGTGGTTCCCATTTTCTTTAGGGGCCGTCCGTCATGCCGAAACGCCCGCTGCCGACTTGAGCCAGCGCTCCATCTGGTCGTGATCCACCAGGCCTGCTTGCTGCGTGACCATGCGGCCGCCGGAGAGCACCACGAAGTTGGGGATGCTGTTGACGTTGAAACGTCCCGCCAGCTGCGGATATTTTTCCGTGTCCACTTTCAACACCACCGCTTTGCCCGCCATGTCCGCGGCGGCGCGCGCCACTTCCGGAGCAGCAGCGACGCATGGCCTGCACCACCCTGCCCAGAAATCCACGAGCACCGGAACCGGCGAATTTTTCACAACCTCATCGAATAATTCTTCGTCCGCGGCGAGCGGTTCCGCGATCGGCGGCAATGGCGACTTGCAAGAGCCGCAGCGTCCCGTACTCGCAAGAAATTTCGCCGGGATGCGGTTCTGCGTCTTGCATTGGCTGCAGGTGCGAATCACAGGCAAGCGAAGCCTCCATCAGTCCGTACGAGTCTAACTGGGAGATAGGATGCCACGGAGCAGTCCACAGTTTCTCTGGAATTTCGCAGAGGCAGCAAGCTGTGCGCGAGCCGCTAGGGCATGAAACTCACCCACCATGCGTTCTAGGCAGTGGGTCTTCTTCCGATTTCGCAGCTCACCAGGATTTAGCCACACTTCCCAACATCTCTAAAGAGGGTTCGTGGATTTATTTTTGCGTTGGCTTCAGAGCGCGGCTCAAATCTTGCTGGCTTGAAAACGCTTTGGGATTCGATGACAGGGACGCCATCAGTGCCTTCAGCTGTTTACTGTTGGCGGTGAGAAAATATTCGCCGGAGTCATCCTGGGCGCTCGCCACGGTGACCAGTTTTGCATTCAGAGAGTCCTGCAACCACTCGTCATCGATATTCCGAAAATGCAGCGCATTTTTCTTGATCTCCAGCTTTCCCAGGATGTGCATCGGCACCCAGTAGCCGGCGACAACGTCCACGGCGAAAACTCCGCTGCCCACAACAAATTCCGGCGGGAGAGTCGGCGTGTCACTCGTATTCAGAATCTGAAAAGTAGCGTCGTAGAATAATTGGCCGTTAATGTGCGCCACGCAGATTTCCAGTACCAGCTTGCTCCCCGTCCTGGAATCCGCATCGCGGTCAACCATCCGGTAATTCTTGCCCCGGCCCTGTTGAATCGAATAGTTGACTCCCGAAGCCGTCCACGCCCCCAGAAGTTCGGGGATTGCTTCGCACTCCTCGGCAGAGAACAATCGCTGCACCGATTTCGCGCCAACGCCTGCCTCGGCCTGTCGTGGAATGGCCGTGAAGAAAAGCGAAGCGACTAGAACCACCCGGAACAGGCGCATTTTGAATCCCCCTAATACTCGAGTCGGGCCACTAGTCGCCCTCCTTTCCCCTATTCCTTGAAAACCACCTTCGGTCCGCTCACCTCATGAACCTCCAGCGCAACATCTACTTCGACGCGGTCGGCGATCTTGATGAACGGAATCCCGCTGTTCATGCCAAATTCCTTGCGGTCGAACGCCATGGTGCCCTTAATCTGGCCGTTACCAGTTCCCTTTTTCGTGGGGTCAAGTGTCAGTGTCAACGTTTCGGGTTTGGACACCCCCCGGATTGTGAAAGTGCCTTGCACATCAAAGGTACTCGGACTGGTTTGCACAACCTTGTTGGAGTGAAACGTGATGTACGGATCTTCCTGTGCGTTGAAGAAGTCTTTGCTCTTCAATTTATCGTCTTTCATGCCGCTTCCGGTGTTAACGGAGTCTGCATAAATCTTGACGTCGAGCACGGCTGACTCGGCCGCGGGTGACGAAAAGGTCAGTGTGGCGTCCCACTTGTTGAACTTACCGTCGATGGCGACCGAGGCCTTCACGAAAAATTTGACGTCGCTTTGTTCCGGCTTCACCGTAAACACGGGAACCGGACCCTGGGCGAGGCTTACTGTCGGAATCATGGTGGAAACTAATAGGCACAACATCGCCAATCGCATTGAATTCCTCCTAAATAGAAACGACAACACTTCACCCACGAGGATTTCACCCGACGTGGGCGACCGCAATTGTCAGAAGTGACAGGAACGAGGCATGGTAAACGCCGTGACCGGAAAAGTGAAGCCCCACTTTATCAGTCTTGCGCCGACGCATTGCGACCACGCGACCAATCCGGAGCTAGACGCTTCGACGCGGGTGCCGCGAACGGTCGATACGTTGGTCCAATAGACTCGCCGTCGCTCTTCTGGCTAAATTGGCGCCGGTGCCGAATCGCAGCAACCAGGCAGTCGCAATCATTAAGGAGGCCTCGGACATGGCCGCCCCCATCACGACGAGCACACTTAGCGTCAACGTCTTCACCGCACCGGGAAAGCCGATGGTCGGCGAGCGGCCAAGGCCCTTCGGCGAAGCGCTCGGTTTTGACCCGATCACCTCGACTCTAATCTTCGGCGAGCACGACTCGGTGCTGGTAGACGCAATGATGACGGTGGCTGAAGCCGAGGCTCTGGCGGATTGGGTTGCGCTGCATAACCGCAATTTGGAGACCATCTATATAACGCACGCGCATTTCGACCACTTCTACGGTCTGGGCATTCTGCTCGATCGTTTCCCGGGCGCTTGCGCCATAGCAACGCCCAAGACGGTGAAGGCCATGCAAACGTCTTTCACTCCCCCAATAGAGCGGTTAGCCCGCCGGTGTTTTCCCGGCCAAATACCCACTAAGTTGGTTGCACCCGAGCCGTATGAGCGCGACACATTCACTCTCGAGGGCCACGATTTGCGCATCATCGAGCAGGGCCACACCGATAGTGCCGATACGACGTCTCTGCACGTGCCATCGCTCGGCCTGATCGTCGCTGGCGACGTGGTGTACAACCAATGCCACATGTACGTCGGCGACACCACCCCCGAGAGCCGAAAAAATTGGATCGCGGCTCTCGACCGCTTAGCGGCGCTGAACCCGGCGATTGTTGTCGCCGGTCACAAGAAGCCTGGCGCGCCCGATTCTCCCTTGGCGATCCAGGAAACCAAGCATTACCTGCAGGACTACGATCGGTTGCAGAAAGCCGCGACGTCGGACAAGGAGCTGTTCGATCAGATGACGGAGCTATACCCGCATTGGGTAGCCAATCAGTCATGGTTAATGTTCGGATTCCCGAGCGGCTGATGTGACCGCTCGCTCGCGCATCACGGAGGTCAGGGGAAGCAGGAGAACGAGATTGCGAGGTCTGCGGAGCAGAGCTGTAGGGGTCTTAAACCGGGGCGCCTTCACACCGATAGCTACTTGCCTTTAACAGTCGAACTATTTCGTCGGCTTCGCTTTTTCCTTCTGACCCGCAAGCCCATACCGTATCGCCGCTTCCAGCGTCCCGATGTTTATATCCTTTAGAGCTTTAAACCGAATGCAATATCCGGTCACGCTCGCCTTGCCTAGTTTTTTTCCATACGTTTTGGCTAAGTACTTCTTATCCTTGAGACCAAGAATATAGACGGAGATTCCGGTTTTGTTTCCGCTCACACCAATTTGAAAAAACTCTCTACTTTTTCCATCGGCATATTTTATTGTGTACAATCCATATCCAATCGTAGGGTTCGAAACGGTACGATTTTTGCTGTCTTTACCATCGGAGAACCATAACTTGCATCCTGGTGACGCTTGAAGTGCCAGCCGGTGCAACTCTCGCATGTCACTGCGTTTTGGCTCCGGTTGGCCGGCAATATACTTCTTGATTTGTGCTTGTGTGTTCATAGGTTCTGCTCTCCAGTTGCGCGCACGCGATTATACGACGCTCAATCCGTTTGAGCCGCTCCCATTCTCTGTCACACCGGATACTATCTGGAGCTACAGCGGATTTGGGATTGAGACGCACAGCAGTGCTGAGCAACGATTCGTCCAGGGAGAGCTGCAGCGCGCCAAGAAACCGGCCTCGATTCGCGGGCTGAATCGCAACCACAATCACGAACTGAAGAATTTATTCAAGGGTGCCGCCACCGTGGCCGCTGCGAAGCCTGGCCCGTTCAAAGAGTTTCACGATGCGCTGGTGGCCAAGGGAATCCGGCCGGAGATGGCGCGGCTGACGTTGGCGCGCAAGATGGCGGCCATCACCTTACTGGTCTGGAAGAAAGGAGTGCGCTTCGACGCCCAACATCTGAAACCACAAACAGCTTGAATGTCTGCAGCCAATCCGTTCCATCCTGGAATTTCTTCCGGTGGTGGCGAGTCGGGTTCTGGAGACATTCGGGTTCGAGGGCGAGTCTCAGCTGATTAGTTAGGCGCGGCGTGCCTCGGGCAGGCCGAGTCTCTCACGCGACCCTAGTCCCCCTCGGACAACCCGAAAAAGCTATGGGCCACGAGTCCCCGATAGAACCATGGTTGGCACCTGACAACCGTGCTGCTTGTGGTCTCCCGACCGACTGGCTTCGTCGCGCAGAAACGATGAAAACCGCTGGCAAGAAAAACCCAAAGCGCTGCCTGCATGAAGCAGCGTCCCGAGATCGCGGAACGAAAGGCAGCAACAATCCTGCTCAAACGAGGTGGGCTGGACGGCAAGAAAAAATCCGGCCACAGGAAAGCTGTTTTTTCTTGACTCCTTTTATAGAACTAATCGGGACTTAGCAATCAATTCCATAATATATTTGTAACTCTTTCCAGTTCGAAAGGGAGTGGCGGGTGACAGTTCACGAAGCAATCGCTGCGGCGGAGCAAATTCTCCCGGGTCGTGCAGCGCCGGAAGGCTCCAAAGACTCGCGGTGGCAAGCCGTCATCGAAATTGGGAATTTCGTTGCTGAAGAACCCGAGGCGATTTGGCCGTTCGTCTTGAAGTGGGGTTCGCATGAAGACGAGGACCTTCGGACCGCCATCGCCACCTGCTTACTCGAACACCTGCTGGAATATCATTTTGACCTTCTATTTCCTCGGGTTGAAACCGCCGCCAGGTCGAACACTTGGTTTGCGGATACAACCGCGATGTGCTGGGAGTTTGGCGAAGCGGAAGAGCCAATCCATGCAGCGCGGTTTAATCGCCTTCGCTCCGAAATTCGCAAAGGTACCACTAAGTCCTGATAAACGCCGAAACCGGACAAGTGGAATCGAGCCAAAAGCAGATGTCCGGTAACGCGACGCAATATAAAAGGGCGCCCCGATTGGAGTAGGTTTTGAGTGTCGGCTCGAACCTACCTCAGAAAGGAGCGCTCTCTATGGATAGCGTGAAGTATATCGGGATGGATGTGCACAAGGAAGCGATCTCCGTCGCAGTTCTAAATTCCTCTGGCAAGCTGGTGATGGAGTGCACGATCGAAACCAAGGCCAGTACCATTCTGGATTTTCTGAAAGGCCTGCGCGGAAGTTTGCATGTGACTTTCGAAGAAGGCACCTGGGCCGCCTGGTTGTATGACCTGATCAAGCCGCACGTAGCCGAGCTGGTGGTGTGTAATCCCCGCCGCAACGCTTTGCTCAAGGAAGGCAGCAAGAGCGACCGCATCGATGCGCGGAAGCTGGCTGAGTTGCTGCGTTCGAACATGGTGCGCTCGGTGTATCACGGAGAGAACGGCGTGCGCACGCTGCGCGAACTGGCGCGCAGTTACCTGACGATCAGCACGGATCTCATCCGCGTGATGACTCGCGTGAAGGCGATCTATCGCAGTTGGGGGATTCCTTGCAGAGGGAAACAGGTTTACGCAGAACGCTATCGAGCCGAGTGGCTGGGCAAGATCCAAGAGGCCGGCGTGCGTCGCCGGGCGGAGTTCTACTACCAGCAGTTGGATGCGTTGCGGGCGCTGCGCCAGGAAGTGCGGCGCGAACTGCTCGCCGAAGCGCAGAAGCACGACGCCTGGAAATTGTTACGCGAGATTCCGTTCATTGGCCCGATCCGGGCGGCGCTGCTGATCGCTTTGATGCAAACACCGCATCGTTTCCGTACCAAGCGACAGCTCTGGAGCTACAGCGGATTTGGGATCGAGACGCACAGCAGCGCCGAGCAGAGATTCGTCCAGGGAGAGCTGCAGCGCGCGAAGAGGCCGGCTTCGATTCGTGGGCTGAATCGCAATCACAATCACGAACTGAAGAATCTTTTCAAGGGTGCTGCCACCGTGGCCGCTGCGAAGGCTGGTCCGTTCAAAGAGTTTTACGATGCGCTGCTGGCCAAGGGAATCCGGCCGGAAATGGCGCGGCTGACTTTGGCGCGCAAGATGGCCGCCATCACCTTACTCGTCTGGAAGAAAGGAGTGCGCTTCGACGCCCAACATCTGAAACCACAAACAGCTTGAATGTCTGCAGCCGATCCGTTCCATCCTGGAATTTCTTCCGGTGTGGCGAGTCGGGTTCTGGAGACATTCGGGTTCGAGGGCGAGTCTCAGCTGATTAGTTAGGCTCGGCGTGCCTCGGGCAGGCCGAGTCTCTCACGCGACCCTAGTCCCCCTCGGACAACCCGAAAAAGCTATGGGCCACGAGTCCCCGATAGAACCATGGTTGGCACCTGACAACCGTGCTGCTTGTGGTCTTCGAACCGACTGGCTTCGTCGCGCAGAAACGATGAAAACCGCTGGCAAGAAAAACCCAAAGCGCTGCCTGCATGAAGCAGCGTCCCGAGATCACGGAACGGAAGGCAGCAACAATCCTGCTCAAACGAGGTGGGCTGGACGGCAAGAAAAAATCCGGCCGCGGGAGATGTGTTTTTTTCTTGACTCCTTTTATAGAACTTATCAGGAGTTACATGATCTCCGGCAGAGGATTTGGGCGCTCAATCACAAATATGCGTTTGGGGAACCGTGTGAGATGAGATGAGCCGACCAAGTTCCGCGAGTGCCGGATTCGTCAAGAAAGACGCCTTGGATTCTGTTGTCACTCCGCAGTATTCCGATGAGAGAAACTTTTGTCGGTCGGCCGTTGCCCAGCCTGATGATTGTGCTGAAGCCGACATCATGGTCGGATCTGAACCCCTGAGTGATCTTCTCTCTCTTGCCATTTGCATCCGTCGCATCTCCCTCTTCGCAGCAGCCGTTCTCAAACTGGAAGGTGGCCGCCATATCCCCGCGAGGGCTGGTCAATTGTGCTTTCCAAATTTCCGGTTCATAACCGCCGTAGTTCCAGAGCCCGGACTCCGGGCCTTCGAGACTCGATAATGTAACAGCCGATACCTCCACAACACCTGGCTTCTCAAGGAACGAGACTCCGTCCTTAAAAATTCGATATTTGAATGTCAGATTGAAAGTGCCGGGCCTGTGAAAAGCGAACAACCAAGTCCGAACGTTAGCTTCCGCGGCTTGGGCCAGAAGGGGCTCGCTGCTGTCCGTCGTAATCTTGGCGACGCAATAAGAGTCTGTGGTCACGCGCATTCGGACCTGCCCTTGGATTTGAGCCTCCTCCGGAAGCGAGGGATACTGCGGCTGCCTGTGCTGGGTAATATCCGGTATTGGAATGATGTTTTCCTCTGCCGCCGCAGACGCTACTGGACAGTTTGCAGGCGCAGTCTTGGAAGGAACAGCCGTCCAAGTTCCCGACTTCCCCCAAACGTCGAGCGATATACCTTGCATCTTGTCTCCCGATTTCTTACCGACTAGAGAGAATCGAAGCCGCTGACCAAAGGAGTCATCGAGCAAGGCATCAAAGCCCAACATATCGCCGTCTATGTGCGGATCCCCAAGCCCCCGTTCTTGATTTTGGCTCCCAAGGGTGTAGCCCCGCAGCCATGGACCATAGGTCCACAATGTTAATGGCGCTTTTATATATTCGGCGCCGGTTTTCAGTTCCAGGTCCCAAGTTACAGGGAGCGTATAGCTGCTCGCATTGCCGCCGTGCCCCTGAGGAAGTACAGCAATATCGACCACACTGGGTTCTGCCAAAAATGTTGTCTTGTTTTCGAGCAACCTGAAGTTGAAAGTCACCTCGAAAGTTCCTGGAGTGTGGTCCACAAATTTCCAAGTCCGAGCGTTTTCGGTGGCAACTTTCACCAAAAGTGGTGGTCCGTCGATCACCTCCACGCTGCTTGCAGCGTGGCCGTCAGTCGTGATCTTCAAGCGAACCGGACCTGTCACGTGCGCAGTGCGTGCTATCGCGGGATAAATGATCGGCGCATGATCGATGACCCTAGGCAGGACTCTTGCGGGTTCCTGTGCATTTAGGGAGACCAAGAAGGGCAAAAGAAGCGCCACCGAGAACGGGAAGGGTTGAAATTTCACTATGGGCGTCACCTCTGGCGAAGCGAAAGTTTTCGTTTAGCCAACCCGATTATAGTTCCGGAAATAAGTCTCCTGAAGTTGTTCTGCGAGGGGTGTCGACTCCCAGTTAACGCTGCGGGTTCAGAGGGTCGGCGCAACACTTGCGCACAGTTTACTTGCTGGCGTCTGAAAGCCCAAAGTTTTTCGCGGGCGTTGATTGAGACGCAGCGCGATCTTGTCCAGTTGGGATTGCGTGTAGCCGGAAAGGTCGGTTCTCTTCGGCAAATATTGGCGCAGCAGGCGGTTGGTGTTTTCGTTGGTTCCTCGTTGCCAGGGGCTGTGCGGATCACAGAAGTAAACTTTCACATTCGTCGCTACCGTGAAGGTTTTGTGTTTGGCCATCTCCAGTCCGCGATCCCAGGTCAACGATCGCCGCAGTGATGTTGGAAGCCTGCGGATTTGCCGGCTCAATGCGGCGACGACCGCAGCTGTGTCTTTGCTGCGCACCTTGACCAGGGCAGTAAAACGCGAATGCCGCTCCACCAACGTCGCAATGTGACTGTTTTTTGTTCCGCCAATGAGATCGCCTTCCCAATGTCCGGGGACGGCGCGATCTTCGATCTCTGCGGGCCTTTCCCGGATGGAGATGGCATCTACGATTTGACCGCGTGAGTCTTTGAAGATGCGCGAGTGCTGCGAGCGGCGGATGCGGCGCTTGGAGCGCAGGTGCTCCAGCAGCTCTTTCTTCAGCACTCCGCGGGCTTGGATGAACAAACTACGGTAAATCGTTTCGTGAGACACGCGCATGCTCTCGTCAGCGGGATAGTGGATTTTCAGCCATCCGGAAACTTGCTCCGGCGACCAGTCCAGAATCAGTTTACTCGCAACTAGCTTCCGCAACTTCGCGTGAATGGCCAGAAGGCAGCGCTTGGGCCGCAAAGCTGATTCCCAGGCTTGCTGATCGGCTTCCTGGGCTCGATACTCAGGGCGGCCGCCATGGCGTGCGACTTCCCGGCTCACCGTTGACGCCGCGCGATCTAGATCTTTGGCTATATCGCGAATCGACGAACCAGAAGCAATCCCTCGGGAAATGTTTTCTCGCTCAACTGCAGTAAGTACCAGCAGTGAGCGCCGACGAACTGGCGGAACAATCCCACCGTGATGCGATAACAGACAGTGAATCGACGTATGCGGCCTGTCTAAGCGCCCAATCCGATGCAGCGACTCTCCCGCCTTCCAACGGCTCCATAGCTCGTTCCGCTGCGCCGCAGAAAGCTCCACGTACTTCCCTCGGGTCATACACACCACCTTTGAACCGAAGTTTCATATTAGATGGTGTTGCATCGACCCATTGAGACCACCGCGTTTATCAGGACTTAGCTAGCCAGGGCGCCCCCTCTTCGTTGACTTGCCTTCTGGCCCAACCTAAGATGCGCGTACATGTCAGCGACCGACTCGCTCATCGGCCAGACTATCTCCCACTATCGCATTTTGGACAAGCTCGGCGGTGGCGGAATGGGCGTGGTTTATAAGGCCGAGGACACGCGGCTGCACCGCTTCGTGGCCCTCAAGTTTCTCCCTCCTGAGGTTGCGCGCGATCCTCACGCGCTGGCACGTTTTCAACGCGAGGCGCAAGCCGCCTCCGCGCTGAATCATCCCAATATCTGCACGATCCACGACATCGGCGAACAGGGCGGGCATTCGTTCATCGCCATGGAATTTCTGGAAGGTGTCACGCTGAAACATCGCATCGACGGCCGTGCAATGTCGCAGGAACTTTTGTTGACGCTCGGAATCGAAATCGCAGATGCGCTTGATGCGGCACACCTAAAGGGCATCATCCATCGCGACATCAAGCCTGCCAATATTTTTATCACCAACCGCGGGATCACTAAGATTTTGGATTTCGGTCTGGCGAAAGTCTCCGGCAATCCCGAGCGGGGGGGCGAGGTAACCGCCGCGACCCGGGATTTGCCGGAGCATCTCACCAGCCCGGGTTCGGCTCTGGGGACTGTTGCGTACATGTCTCCAGAGCAAGTCAGTGGCAAGGAACTCGATGCGCGCACGGATTTATTTTCTTTTGGCTCGGTACTGTATGAGATGGCGACGGGCGCGCTGCCGTTTCGCGGCGACACTTCTGGACTGATATTCGAGGCAATTCTAAATCGCGAACCAGCCGCGCCGGTGCGTCTGAATCCGTCTCTCTCAGCCGACTTGGAACGCATCATCAATAAGGCGCTGGAGAAGGATCGCGACGTGCGTTATCAGCACGCGGCAGACCTCCGCGCGGATTTGAAACGGCTCAAACGCGACACGGATTCGGCGCACATCTCCGCTTCTTCGCGGGCCGTCGTTACTCAGCCGCCGGAAGCTTCGGCGTCGAGCCGCACCTCGCGAATTTACGCTGGAGCAGCAGTTGCTGCGCTGCTTCTAATTGCGCTGGGCTCGGCCGGTTACCACTGGCGCAGCGTTTTCCAGAATGTCGAGAAAAAACCGCACACCGAGCGCCAACTTACATTCAATGGTTCCGAGAACCGAGTGCTCTCGAGCGCTCTCTCGCCCGATGGAAAAAATCTTGCTTTCATAGATAGTAAGGGTCTTCACATCAGTTCCATCGATACGGGAGATTCTCACGACTTTCCCTTGCCCTCGGACTTGCAATACCACCTCTACGGGGTTCAATGGTTTCCGGATGGGAACAATCTGCTGTTCGATATCGGCAATTTCGGTACGATCGAAAGTTCCATCTGGACAGCTTCTGTTTTTGGTGGCGCTCCGCGTATGTTGAAATCGCAAATCGGCGCCAACCGAATTTCCCAGCAGGGATCCTCCATTGCCTATTTGGACCAAGACCGACACGAGATTTGGGTGATGGATGCCAACGGCGACAACGCCAGAATGGTTCTCGAAAACAAAAAGAACCAGGCTGTGACGGTGGCCTGGTCTCCCGACGGGCACCGCCTTGCCTACCTCTTGAACGAGGACAAGCCGAGTATTCGCACCATCTCTCTTTCGGGCGGAACACCTTCGCTTGTTATTTCGGATGCCGACCTTCCTGCCAATCCTCAATTTCTGCCCGCGCTGTTGTGGTCTCCGGATGGACGCCTCCTGTTTCCCCTCATTGAGCCCACGAGTGGCCAAGCCACCAACCTTTGGGCCATCAACATGAATTTGGACACCGGAATCCCTACAAGCAAACCCACTCGCGTTACCAACTGGCCGGGGCTTCGCTCTTTTGCCTGGGTTCCCACTCTAAGTTCCGATGGCCGCCGTCTAGCGGTCATCAAGGCCCACATCACCACGGATGTCTTTGTCGCCCCATGGAGGGAAAACGGCGCACGCCTCGACACGCCTAGGAATCTAACTCAGGGTGATACCGACCAATCCCCAAACGGCTGGTTCAAAGACGGCCGAGCCATCCTTTTCACTTCGTCTCGTTCCGGAAGGGGACAGGTTTCACGGCTTCAACTCGACTCTCAAGCCGTCACGTCTGTTGTTCCCGGAGCGGACGAGCAGCTCGATCCTGTGTTTACTCCCGATGGCGCCTGGATCCTCTATTGGTCGGTTCCGAACACGCCAGGAGCTAAAAACGCCAATCAACGCGTCATGAAAGTGCCGTCCGCGAGCGGCACGCCGGAGCAGCTGTTGCAAGTCCCTGCGGATGAAACCACCCTTATAGATTGTCCTTTGCATCCTGGGAGCTCTTGTGTTTTGAGCCGTTGGGATCACGGCCAGCTTGTGTTTTACGGGTTTGATGTCTCAAGCGGTCAAGGGAAAGCGCTCTTTACGACCCACTTGGAAGCGCCCAAATCTCTAGGCTGGGCTATTTCGCCGGACGCCTCTCGAATCGCGATAGAAAGCTACGACCAATTGAAAAGCCAGATCCGCATCCTTGATCTCCATAATGGGACCGAAGGTAATCTTTCCCTCCCGAACGGCTGGCTCCGCGTGTGGTCTTTGGGCTGGACGCCAGACAGCAACGCACTGCTCGTTTCGGGGTGTGCGGACGAATGTAGTCTTGCCCGCATTGGATTGGACGGAAAAAGCAGCGTTCTGCTCCACGGCGGCCTGAATCAAAACTTCTTCAACACCGTCTCCTCACCTGACGGACATTATTTGGCTTTCGGCCAGCAAGTCTGGAACGCCAATGTGTGGCTGCTCGAAAATTTCTGACCCACATCTAGATTTCCCGCGAATCTGGCCCGACTTCTTGGTTAAGCTACTGCAACCCCTGCAACTCCTGGTAAGTCGGGTGGTCTCAATGGGTCGATGCAACATCACCTGATATAAATCTTTTCTGCGAGGTGATGTTTATGGCGCAAGGGCGATACGTGCAACTTTCCGAGGCCCAGCGGACCGAGGTGTCGGGTGGTCTCAATGGGTCGATGCAACATCACCTGATATAAATCTTTTCTGCGAGGTGATGTTTATGGCGCAAGGGCGATACGTGCAACTTTCCGAGGCCCAGCGGACCGAGGTGTGGCGCCGCTGGAAAGCAGGAGAGTCGCTGCATCGGATTGGGCGCGCCTTAGACAGGCCGCATACGTCGATTCACTGTCTGTTATCGCATCACGGTGGGATTGTTCCGCCAGTTCGTCGGCGCTCACTGCTGGTACTTACTGCAGTTGAGCGAGAAAACATTTCCCGAGGGATTGCTTCTGGTTCGTCGATTCGCGATATAGCCAAAGATCTAGATCGCGCTGCGTCTCAATCAACGCCCGCGAAAAGCTTTCGGCTTTCAGACTCCAGCGAATAAACTGCGCGCCAGTGTTGCGCCGACCCTCTGAACCCGCATGACTTATCGGGAGTTATCCGCTGTATCATAAAAGCAAGATGGTGTAGAGTCGTCCAATTCTCAGTAAAGCCGGAATGTCTCCGATGGCGACAATGGATCAGAAGGGCCAGATCACCCGCCGTGACTTTTTCAAGTGGGGGGCGGGAGTTGTGGCCTCTGTAGGCGCGCTCGCCGACATCAACGCTGCACAAGCTACCCATAGCCCTCCCGAGAACGTGGACGGGGTTAATTCCGATTTAGCTCCGACCCCCGGAAAAATTGCGCTAGAAGAACATTTCGATTTCCCGGAAACCGAAAACCTAAGTTACGCCGCCAGGGGAACCCCCGAATTCCGGGAACAAATTGCGGATCTTGGCAGCAGGCGGCTCGCGGAGATGGATCGAGGCGGCATAGATATCTGTATTCTCTCGCTCGTCGGGCCAGGTATCCAGGGCATCCCCGACGCCTCGCAAGCCATTGCCGTGGCGCGCCACGCGAACGACCACCTGGCCGCACAGATCGCGAAAAACTCCAAGCGCCTGAAAGGATTTGCCGCGCTGCCGCTGCAGGACCCTCAGGCTGCCGCCCAGGAATTGACGCGCTGCGTAAAGAACCTCGGCTTCTGCGGCGCCATGGTGAATGGATTCACAGATACGGGTGAAGCAAATTCGATTTTGTTCTATGACCTGCCGCAATATCGGGATTTTTGGGCGACTGTCCAGCAGCTCGATGTGCCGTTCTACCTTCATCCCCGTTCGCCTCTCACGGCGCACGATCCTGCATATGCGGGCCACCCGTGGTTAAACACCTCCGTATGGGGCTTTACAGCCGAAAGTTCAATTCATGCGTTGCGCCTGATGGGAAGTGGCCTGTTCGACGACCGTCCGAAGCTTAGGATGATTCTGGGCCATCTCGGAGAGGGATTGCCGTGCAATATCTGGCGAATTGATAACCGCGTCTCAAGGACGATGGCGGCGCGGCCAAAGGCGAAGCTGCCAATCGGCCATTACTTGCGGGAGAATTTTTACGTCACCACGAGCGGCAATTTTCGGACGCAAACCCTCACCGAAGTGATGCTGGAGGTCGGGGCAGACCACATATTGTACTCAGTAGATTACCCTTTCGAGGATACGGGCGTCGCAACCGACTGGTTTGAGCACGCCGCCATCAGTGAATCGGATCGCCTCAAAATCGGGCGCGACAACGCGCGTCAGCTATTTCATCTCTAACCACTGTCTCTGTCGTCTTACAAACGCGCGAACTGGGCGAACTCAGGCTGCGTCATGCTCAGCGTAGATTTTGCCGCCAACCGACTAGCTGAACCACGGAGAGCCCGATAAACGCCGTCACCGCCCAAATGAAGTGTTACTTCACATCTCCGTATTTCTTGGCTGCGTTCGCTGCCATTCGAGCGCGGAAGTTTTTTTCCTGCTGAATTTCTTCGTCGGTGAAGGCAGATGCGAACTCTTCGGGCTCGAAGACCTGGCGGATCTCTATGTCGGTCTCGCCTTCATTGGGGCAACGCTTGACCCACTCGATCGCCTCTTCGAGAGACTTGACCTGCCAGAACCAGAAGCTGGCGATCAGTTCCTTGCTTTCGACGAAGGGGCCGTCAATGACGGTGGGGCGGTTCTTGCCGGATAGGTGGACGCGGGCGCCTTTGGAGGAGGGGTGAAGACCGTCGTACCCTATCAAAACTCCGGCTTCCAAGAGATCGTCGTTGAATTTGTTCAGGTCAGCCATGAGCTGGGGATCGGGGGCTTGGTTTTCGGGTTCTTCCGCGCATTTGACGATGACCATGAATCGCATTTTGTTTGTCCTTTCGGGTTGAGTTGGTCTGACGTTCAAGTTCAGAGCTTAATTGATGCTCTACCCATTAGTCGAACGAGAAGGTGCAGAATCAACACGGAGAACCGGGAAAATTCTCGTAGCTCCTGGTAAACGCGGCGATCTCAATGGGTCGACGCAAAACTGAGCCAGAGGCCGCCTGGAAGTGAAAGCAAAACTCAAAGTCGTTTGCCACGGTTGGACCTGCCGGAACGCTGCACTGGCCGGGTTTTGACCGGTTACGGCGAAACTGATGGTTTTCCCGCGCCAGCATTGTCGAATCAATATTGTCGAATCAATGCGGCGGATAGTGTTCCATCCGCCGGTTGAGCCCGCACGGATCACCGGGAGTTTGGCGCGCGGGGCTCGCAAGTTGCTCTCCGAACAGTGTTTCTTTCCTGAATCCTCGGTATTACTATCCTCGACATGGCAATCAGAAATTCGAAGCTGGCCGTTCCGCTCACCATGCTGCCGCGAAAAAACATGACCACCATCGCTAAATCGGCGCTCCTCGCTGCGGCGCTAATGCTCATCGTCGCAGCTCAAGGTTGTGCACGTCTCGACTCGCCGAAGGACACACGCGCCGAAGACGAAGCGACGATTCGCGCCTACTCGCAAGCCTACAGCGAAGCTTCGCGCACTAAGAACCTCGAGAAGGGCATCTCCTTCTACGCTGATGATGCTCTTAGTTTCAGCAACTACAGCGCCACTACAACGACCAAGGAAGCCACGCGAGCGGACATGCAAAAAGACTTCTCGATGCCGGGGACAATTAGCTGGAAGACCTCGACTGTCGTCGTGGCACGCTCTGGCGACCTGGCCTACGAGCATGGCCGCTACACGTATACGACTCCGGAAGCGGGCGGGAAGATCAAAACACAGATGGGGAATTACCTTTTGGTGTGGGCGAAACCACCCGGCGGCGATTGGAAGATCGCTGTTGATACAGACACTGAAGATCCGCCGCCCGCGCCACCTGCGAAATAGCCTAAGGTCGAAACCTGCGGTCCGAGTTTGCCGTCATACGCCACATGTCGGTCGTTTGCACCGCCGAAAGACCAAATCGTTTCTCTTCGGTCAAAAACACCACCTGTGCAAGCAGCTTGATACTAGATGGAGTTGCATCCACCGGTTAAGCGGGCGCGCGATGCCTTACAAATGCCGGTCTAGTGTTCCACTTTTCCGGCAAGGGTATCGTCCAATTGTTTTGTCTTTCCTGGTCGGGCATAATCGGCCCGCAGGTAAGGATACGAAAGACCCCGAATCGGCGGATGAGCAGCGTTTGCCGGAATTGGAGACGCCAATGAGCAGCGTACAAATCGAACAAAATAGCTATGAGATGCCCCCGCGAGAGGGGATCAGCATCGCGTATTTTCTCACCGTCGCGGACAAGGAGCGTTCGGCCCGCTATTACGAAAAAGTTTTCGGCGCTCGCATTCTCACCATGGGGGACGGCAACGCACCCCCGTACCTTCAACTCGCGAATATCTGGATGATTCTCAACGTTGGGGGCGGGCCGACCCCGGATAAGCCGACGGTGACGCTCAGCGTCCCCGACCCGAATCACATCAACAGCTTTATGAATTTCCGGGT
This sequence comes from uncultured Acidobacteriota bacterium, assembly GCA_963779465.1. Classification (GTDB taxonomy): domain Bacteria; phylum Acidobacteriota; class Terriglobia; order Acidiferrales; family UBA7541; genus Palsa-295. Next base: position 1,082,979 of record CAVZYH010000001.1, read on the forward strand.
TGCGGACATTCAAGCGTGCTACGAATTGTGGAAAAGCCGGGGAGCCGAGTTCCTCACGCCGCCGATCCCCAAGTATGGCGAGATTCGCTGCTACATCCGCGATCCTGACGGATACATTATCGAAGTCGGACAGAGCACCAACCTTAAGTACGGGTGACGCTCGGCCCCGAAAAGACATTCTCACAGTCCAAGGTGAGTTGTGACTAAGCCGGGCGTAATCGACTGATTCCGCCGTCAAGGCCAGATTGTCGCGTGACGGGGGATGTGGCGCAGAGCTTCACTTCTCCGAGTACGGCTGCCAGCTCAACCGATCAATGCAACACCATCCAGTGCATTGATTCGACAATGCTTCCGCGAGAGGACCATCTCGTTGTTTTCACTTGGACAGAACCTAGCTAGGGCAGCGCGCTCCCCGTGGTCTAAACCTAGCAAGCGATTTTGGCTTTTGTTTTCAATGCCAGCAGGGTTTTAGCTTAGTGTTGCGCCGACCCTCTGAACCCGCAGCATTCACCAGAAAAGTGAAGCCTCACTTCATTTGGACGGTAACACGACGCTCAAGCCGTGCCTACATGACCTTGGCAGGGCACATTCACTGGAGCTACAATCCCCGACGATAGTGGCGCACTCCAATTTTGCCGCCTTTGAAGGAGTACATCATGAGACTTCGACTTGCTCGTAATCTTATGCTGGTTATTCTTCTGTTTCCGGCCCTTTGCACAGGTCAAGCCCCCAATCGCGTCACGATTCTCTACGACGCATTTGGAAAGTCCGCGACTCTGACCAAGGCCTGGGGATTTTCCGCGCTGGTGGAGTATGACGGTAAGCGCATACTTTTCGACACCGGCGGCAACGCTGAGATTTTTGAGCATAATGTCAAAGCGTTAGGCGTGGATCTCAGCAAGCTGGATTTCGTGGTGCTATCCCACCGGCACGACGATCACATCAGCGGTCTGAACTATCTCCTTCGCGTCAATCCCACCGTCAAGATTTACACTTCCGACGATCCGTGGGGGCCGTTCGGTTGGGCTGCGTCGAAAAGTTTGTATCGCGAAGACGAATCGCTGGCCGCGAATATGCGTTACTTCGACGGTAATCGGCCAGCCATGTTTTCGGCTAGCTCACCCTGGCCGCAGGCTAACTTCGTCAGAGTGGATGCAACGACGGAGATCGCGCCGGGCATTTTTCTTGTGCCAACCATCTCGCAGGTCACTGGAACGCTCGAACTTCGCGAAATCTCGCTCGCGATTCGCGGCCCGCAGGGTCTCATCATCGTGGATGGATGCTCTCACGCTGGCGTGGAGAAAGTTCTCGAAGCCGCGGCCAAAATAGATCCGCACACCCGGGTTTTATTTGGAGGCCTCCATCTTATCGCAGCGCCAGATCCTGAGGTGCAGAGGATCTCGGCGGCATTGCACGATCAATGGAAGCTGGATTACATCGCGATTGGTCACTGCACAGGGGAGCCCACATTCGCAGTGCTGCAAAAGACTTTCGGGGATCGCTACCTTTACGCCGGCCTCGGAACAGTGGTCAATATTCCCTGAGCTCGTACGATCCTCGGCGAGGGTCGGCTATGCCGAAGTAATCCGGTGAGGCGTCGTGAGAATAAGTATCGGGAAGTCGGCTTGCAGGAAGTGAACTCCGCGCCCGACCTCGACTGAATGGACGGGGGCAACTCAAAAGTTAATTCGGACGCCTGGTAAATGCTTTTGTCGCACAGGTGAATTTCTACCGCGGCAGATATCCTGTCACGCAACTTGTCAGACTTTTCGACGTTTCCCGAGTTGCCCGCCGATCAGAAGTTGCGCGAAGGGACCGCACCTGGAACCCGCGCACGAGGACGCCTGATAAGTAGCCGGCAGAGATACACAACGTACCATACAGCGAGCGCATCCAGAACTAAACCTACGCCGGCCATAAACCGAAAAATGAGATTGACCACCGCCAAGTCACCGATCTCATTAACGATCGCGCGAGTGTGAGGATCGCTGATCTGCGTGCAATCAGTCGCGAGGAAACTATGAGAGCAGTGAGGGAACACGATCCCGAACCCATAAGTCGTCAGAGTGTTGAGCACCAGCGCTATTCCGGTCACATTCACGAGAATCGCAACCACGAGATGCTTCCATCCGGTGAGGCTGTTTCTCTGCAACGCAATTAAGCCAAACGTGAAGGCGATCACCGCCAGAACGGCGAGGGCGAATACCGCCCGAATCTGACCGGGTTCCCTGTCGGGGTGATCTGCCGTCGCCTGCCTTGCCCATTTTCTCGACTCGCTCAAGTCGCGCGGCACGCCCAATCCCCGCTGGTACATATCGCTGAGCTGCAGCCGCGCATGGTAATTTCCGCCTTGGGCCGCCAGCTGATACCAATGGGCCGCCTGCGCGAAGTCTTGCGGCACTCCTTTTCCGGAGTAGTACATCAGGCCAATACGATCCTGCGCTTTTGCGTCGCCCTGATCCGCTGCGCGCTGAAACCATTCCAGCGCCTTCGCGTAATTAGGCCGACGGCTGTCGGCCAGGCCTTCGTAGTAGAGAATGCCCAGCTCCACTTGAGCGGCGGCGTCTCCCTTTTCAGCGTTAGCAACCAAACGATCGAAGCGAGAATTCGCTGGCGCCTGCGCAGCCGTCCCAATCGCTCCCGCCGTCAGCAGAAGCATAAGGAACCAGATGCACCACGATAAGCGTTTTGGAATGGAATGTTCTTGCATACGCTCAGAGCGCGTCCAGGAACCACGCGATAAGCCTGAGTGTATCTCAACCTCGTTTGCACCGGAGGTTTACGGTGTCGGCTTGTGAACTGCCGGTTAACGCCGTTCTCCGGGTGCCTGATTGACGCCATTGTCGGGACCTGATCCAGTGGCGCTTGTTAGATAGTGGGTCAGTTTCCGGTTATGCGACTAGGCAGGACTCAGCGACGTAAGTAGATGGCGTCGCCCTTCTTGTGGTAAAGGTACCGAGTCCAGCCCTTCGCGAGTGACAGACTCGTTCCAATCGGAGTGCGTTCATGAGGCACACATTGGCGGGAGCAGTTTTAGCTGTCCTGATGCTGAGCGGGTGCGAGCAATCCAAGCAAACGCAGACGGCGCAGAGCAATGACGCAGCAACGACGTTCGTTGGCGGCTATCCAACCGGAGATACCGCGCAAAAGGCCTACGACGCCGCCGACCTGAACACCGCGATTCAAGCATACAAATTTTTCTACCCGACGGTTTCGATTGAATCCACGTGGAAAGGAAACGCCGAGGCGGGCCTCAGCACGAACAATCAGTTCGTGATCCTGAAAGGCAGCCCCAAGCAGCTGGTCTTCACTCCGAACTCGGACACGCCGTACGAAGGAGCCAACATCGATTTGACGGATGGGCCGATGGTGGTCGAACTGCCGCCTGGCCCGCTCATGTGCGTTGTGAATGACCTGAATCAACGCTACGTAATGGATATGGGATTGCCCGGACCCGATGCAGGCAAAGGCGGCAAGCACGTGATTTTGCCGCCCGGTTACAAAGGCAAAGTTCCTACTGGATATTTTGCGGGAACGCCGACGACGAACCGCGTGTTGCTGTTGGTGCGTGCGATTCCTCCTGCAGGAGACGTGGATGCGGCGGTTGCGATGTTGAAGACCGTCAAGTTGTATCCGCTAAATAATCCTTCTGCCGCTTCGAAAGTGACCTGGATCGATGTGGGAGACAAGCACATTGACTTCACTGCCGTTCCGTTTGAGAAAACGATCGGTTACTGGAACCAGCTGGCTGAGGTGATCAATCGTGAGCCCGCGTACGAAGGCTATCGGATGGAGTATGGGCTGCTCGCCTCGCTCGGAATCGAAAAAGGAAACCCGTTCTCGCCCGACACGCGGATGCAGGGCATCTTGGTAAAGGCAGCGCAGATTGCGAACGATCAGATGCGTGTGCAGTCGTTTGCGGACCGGCGTCCGGACCGTGTTGCGTGGCCCGATAGAAAATGGGAGTGGGCGACGTTGCGTCCGGAGAACGGAACTTTCGACGCCGCGACGTACAAAGATTTGGAAGCGCGAGAAAAATGGTTCTACCAGGCGCAAATCGAATCGCCCGCAATGTTCCGGCGGTCAGCCGCCGCTGGCTCGCTGTACTGGCTCGGCACACGAGAGGGGAGCGGCGCGTTTCTCGACGGTGGCACGACGTACAAGTTGACGGTGCCGCAGCCCGTCCCGGCGAAACTTTTCTGGTCGCTGACGATTTACGACCCTGACACGCGCAGCGAGATTGTTACCGACCAAGGCAAGGCCGCGCTGCGATCTCTATTCGAGCTGAAAGGAAAAGGCGGGTCGGGCTCGCTCGATCTCTACTTCGGGCCGAAGGCTCCCGCCGGCCACGAAGGCGAGTGGATTCAAACGATTCCCGGCAAAGGCTGGTTCACCTACTTTCGCATTTACGGCCCAGAGGCTGCGGCCTTCGACGGAAGCTGGAAACCCGGCGACTTCGAGGAAATTAAATAAATCGCGCTAAGTCCTGATTGATCCCGCGGCGCTTTTAGGACATCTTGACTTTCGCCTTTTCTTCGCCTACACTTTCCGGCGTTGTCACCCCATTCCACGCTTACCAAATTTGGAGGATTTATGGCACTGAACGAAGCGCTGCTACCCGAATTCGACGCCGAAATGGCCAATACGCGCAAAACCCTTGAGCGCGTGCCGACCGAAAAATTTTCCTGGAAGCCGCACGAGAGGTCCGGAACGATGGGCTGGCTCGCCAATCATCTCGCGGACGTCCCGGAGTGGGCGGTGTACACCCTGCAGCAAGAGTCGCTGGACATGGCTCCCAACGGAGTCTCGCCCACCCCGCCTCCACCGCCCAAAAACACCAAGGAGTTGCTGGCGAAATTTGACAAGAATGTATCAGCCGCGCGGGCGTTGCTGACGAAAGCCAGCGACGCGGAGATGCACAAGAAGTGGTCTCTGCTCAGCAACGGCGCGACGATCATCGCCATGCCTCGCATCGAGTGCCTGCGCACTTGGGTGATGAACCATGGCATTCATCATCGCGCGCAATTGGGAGTGTATTTGCGGCTGAACAGCATCGCGGTGCCCGCCACGTATGGCCCATCGGCAGACGAAAGCGCTATGTAGTGCAGCGGTAGCGCCGTTCATCATCTGAATGGCTTCCCTGCCGGCGCTTGGTGGGCGGCTGAACTGTCTCTGATCTCCTGCGTTCCAGAAATTGCGCAGGAGAGGAGACGAGGTTCCGCCGACCGCCATCGCCGCTGCCCGCACTCGCCGGGCCTTAGTACGAAACCCCTAGGTCCGAAATTTTTACAAATTCGGTACCGATGGCCCATTTCCTCGCAGCCGCCCTGCTAGCTATTCTCCAGGAGCGCCATCCGCTCCCGGCGCAGGTAGGGGTATGGCTAACGGTATCACTTCGACTTTCCTTCGCTGGCTGGATGTGTCGGATTCGGCGCTGGCGAAGGCGCGTCTGCGCACCAAACTTCTCCTCTCATTGTCCCTGCTGATCGCCGCGCTCACTTTTGCCACCCTGGCGGTCGTGCGTCACGCCGCTGAAGAACAGGTGCGCACCGCCGTTGAGAAAGACGCGCGCAATTCTGTTTTAACCTTCCAGAATTTGCGCGCCGAACGCCAGTTGCAACTGGAGCGCGCCGCCGAATTGCTGGCTACGCTTCCCGAGTTGAAGGCAATGATGGCGGACGACCAGCTCGCCGGGATCCAGGATGCTTCCGATCCAATGTGGCATTCGAGCGACACCGAACTTTTCGCGCTGGCGGATTGGACCGGGAAAATCGTCGCGCTGCACACGCTGGTCCCCGGATTTCCACGCGAAGTCGCGGAACAGGCGCTTGCTCATTCGTCCGGCGCAAACGGCGGGGGCGGCTGGTGGTTTGGTGGCGGTCATCTATATCAAGTTGCGTTACACCCGATTCAACTCCGCGGCGAATCCTCGAAAATGTATCTGGGCACGGTGATCGTGGGGCGTGAAATTGATTCGCGCGTTGCGGCAGACGTGGCCCGAATCGCGCTTTGCCAGGTGGCGTTCCGTTACGGCGATGAAGCGGTGGTCAGCTCGCTTTCCACGATGGAAGACGCCTTGGCTGCGAACGCGCTAAAGTCCGCCGCCGGCACGGACAAAATCGAAATTGGCGAAAAAAGTTATCTGGTCAGCTCCGTAAATCTGACGCCCGGGACTTCCCCGCCGCTGACGCTCTCGGTGCTGAAGCCGTACGACGACGCGATGGCGGTCCTAACGCGCTTGAACCACACGTTGATGACGCTGGGATTTCTGGCCGTGTTCGCCGGCGCGGCGCTGGTCTTCGTGCTTTCGCGCACGTTCACCCAGCCGCTGGAGACTCTGGTGCAGGGCGTGCGCGCGCTGGAACAGGGCAATTATCACTATCCGCTCGGCCCGGATAGCGGAGATGAGGTTTCGGAAGTGACCGCCGCGTTTGAACGCATGCGCGGCACACTGCAGAAAAACGATGAGCAACGCAAGTCGCTGGAAAACCAGCTGCGCCAAGCGCAAAAAATGGAAGCAGTGGGCAGGCTGGCCGGCGGCGTGGCCCACGATTTCAATAATTTGCTCACGGTGATCAAGGGCCACAGCGATCTGCTGGAAATGAAACTGGGAACGATGAGCCCCGCGCAACCAAGCATCGCCCAAGTACGCAAAGCCGCGGACCGCGCGACAGCATTGACGCGGCAACTGCTGGCTTTCAGCCGCATGCAAGTGCTGCAACCGCGCGTGCTGGATCTGAACTCGTTGATTTCCGACGTGGGCAAAATGCTGCCCATGCTGATCGGCGAAGAAATCGAATACACGTTCCGCGCGGGCGATTCGCTGGCGCGAGTGAAGGCCGATCCTTCACAGATCGAGCAAGTGCTGGTAAATCTCGCAGTAAACGCGCACGACGCCATGCCCAAGGGCGGCAAGCTGACCATCTCCACCCAAAATGTGGTCCTGGATCCGGCGTACGCGCGCAGCCACCCACCCACGGTTCCGGGACGTTACGTGCTGCTGACGGTCGCAGACTCCGGCGACGGCATGGACGACGCGACCAAGGCAAGAATCTTTGAGCCGTTTTTCACCACCAAGGAATTGGGCAAAGGCACCGGACTGGGCCTGGCGACCGTGTATGGCATTGTGAAACAAAGCGGCGGATACATCTGGGTGGATAGCGCACCCGGCCAGGGCACGCGCTTCGAAATATTCTTGCCGCAAAGCGCTGCCGCCCCGCAGCTTCCTAGCGAGGACGAGCCTGCGGCCAAATATTCGCGCGGCAAAGGAACCGTGCTGCTCGCCGAAGATGAGGAAGCAGTGCGCGAGTTGGCCGGCGAATTTCTCAGCTCCAGCGGCTATCAGGTGATCACAGGAAAAGACGGTTTGGATGCGCTGGAAAAAGCCGAACAGGAATCCAGAGCGATCGACGTGCTGGTGACCGACGTAGTGATGCCCCGCATGCGCGGCACCGAGCTGGCACAACGGCTGAAACGCGCGCACCCGCGCCTGAAAATTGTGTACATGTCCGGCTACCTGGAGCACGACTCCGACGAAAACTTCGTGCCGGATTCCGCGCACCTGCAAAAACCCTTCTCCCGCGAATCATTACTGAAGAAAATCCGCGAAGCGCTAGGACTGGAAGCCGAACAACCTCTGCCGACGATTTAGTCCGATCCTCGCAATACCGTCACGCCTCCTAGCATCAATTGTGCGCCGATGCCCCATCGGAGCTGCTCGCCACGTAAACGCCTGCGCTTCTGGATGAAAACCGGAACAGCATCCGCCCGGATGCGGTAAACTGAAATCGCTCTCCGCGACCGCGAAACGAGCGATGCGATGCCCGTCGTCAATGAAATCATCGTAAAGGACCCCGACCTGCTCGGCGGCACCGCAGTGTTCCGTGGTACCCGCGTTCCCTTCCAAGCTCTGCTGGACTACCTCGAAGGCGGCCAGACGTTGGATGAGTTTCTCGACGACTTTCCCACCGTCACGCGAGCGGCGGCAATCTCTGCGTTGGAACTCGCCAAGACACTCGTTGTTGGCCAGTTGGGATGAGAGTTCTGATCGACGAGTGTCTGCCTCGTAGACTCAAGAAACATTTGATCGGTCACGATTGCCGAACCGTTCCAGAGGCAGGGCTAGCGGGCAAGCGTAATGGGGACCTTCTTTCTATTGCACAACAACAAAAGTACGAGATTTTTGTGACGATGGACAAAGGTGTGGAATATGAACAAAACCTCCAAAGCCTTGGCCTGGGAATCATTCTCCCGCGCGCCAAATCGAATCAGCTCTCCGACCTGCTCCCATACGTATCCGATTGTTTGGAACAGATGAAATCAATCAAGCCAGGCGAAGTCATGCGCGTCGGGCTGCGCTAAGTTCTGAGGCTCCGGGCGTGAGGTGCCGCGCTCCGTTCCGCAATCGACCCGCAGAAATCCTACCGCAAGCCCGAACCGTGGCCGGGAATTACGCGCATCACTAGGGCGAGTAGGACAATCACCGCGACAAAATACGCGGTGGTCGGGCGGCTGGGCAGCTCTGGTATATCCTTGGTGAACAAGCGCCAGCACGCGCCTGCCGCCACCAGAGCGAACACACCATCCCCGAGCAGCAGCCACAGCGCGAGGCAAATCGTCAGAATCGCGATCCGCTCAATTTTATTCAGCGCCAGCATGGCCTGGCCGCCGTCAAGCATCCATATCGGAATCAAATTCAGGACATTCAGCCACGCGCCAGTGCGCGCGAGCGCTGCCCACAACGGATCTCCAGTCTTGAACCAGATAATGCCGCAGACCGCCGCGGAGATAAATCCGGCAAGAGGTCCCGCGAGGCTGATGTACGCGCGCGTCACATTGGAAACTCCCAACGCGCGCCATTTCACGTAGGCGCCGAAACCCGGCAAAAAGACTGGCATCTCCGCGGGCAATCCGCGCCGTTTAATTTCCAGGTAGTGCCCCATCTCGTGAATTAAGATGAGCACCGCGAAGCCGACCCCGAACCGCATGCCGAAAACCACCCAATAGAATCCCAGAAATGCAAACAAGCTGAAGAGAAAGTTCAGCTTGAATACGGTGAGCAGCACCTTGGCCTTGGAGAGCATGACGGCCACCGGAGCAAGCGGGCCAAGCTTTTTGATCCACTGATTTTTCGGCGGCGTGGACGCAGCGGCATTTTCGGCAAGTTCCAGCGAGCGGACTCTGTGCTGCACCCATTCCGCTTGAGTGGAATCCGCGGGCAGCAGTGGCAGAGCCTTACTCCACGCCGCGCGCGCCTCCGCAATTTCATCGCGATCTTCGTGTTCCTGCGCCCAGGCCGATAGGCGTTCCAGATCTTCGGCATGCACCAGCGTATGACACTGGTTGCACGCTAGCGCTCCTGGAAGGAGCTGCGCCGAACAACTCTTGCAAGCTTTGGCTAATTCGATCGGGGCTGAAGTCACGTTTTTTGATTGCAACGTCAAATCCACCGAGTTTCCGGTACCCGCCACAAAATCTCAGGACTTAAACGGGCCGAGCACGTGCGCGGCTCCGGAATCTTCGGTCATTTTCCAGGCGATTCGAATGGCAATAAAAAGAATGAACAGTCTGATTTCGACGCCGATGGACGGGCCGTTTTTCCAGAAATCCGAAAATGGCGACGCCAATCCCGCGAGCATCAGCGAACCGAGCAGCGATCCGAAATTCACAGGCCGCCTAGGAGAAGCCGGTGGCGTCTGCGCGGGACGAACCGGCGGCGCCTCAACTCCGCTTGCATCGTCGGAGGGAGCAGCTGTCGCGTATGCATCACGCGCGGCCTGGGAGTTCGCGGAGGCCGCGCGAGCCTCTTTGGCCTTGACGTACTGGGCAATTCCCATCGGAATCGAGGCCATGGACACAGCGGCGTACGTCAGCAGAGCTGCGGCGATCTGATAGCGTTGGCCACCGATGCCGCGGGAACCCATTTTGATGCCTTTCGCAACGACGTAGCCGACTGCCAGCGCTACGTATCCGATGACCAGGCCGGTGAGGATGCCCACGGCCGCATACAAAATCAGCCCCAGGATGGCGCCGCCCACGCCGTACGTGATTCCGCGCACAAACGCGGCGTGATTATCGTTCGGCATTTTCGTCGCGGCGAGCTGCGCGCAAGTTGGACAGGCCAGCGCGCCACTAACGCGATAGTACTCCGCGCCAATCGGCTGATTGCACGACTTACAAGTTTCCGGTCCGCCCTCGTTTGCGTACTGGGCAGTACCGAATTGCGGCGCATTGCTGGAAAAAGTGGATCCTGGCATGCGCGGGAAGGTATCACAATCGCCTAGTGTCGAGAAGTAAATATTTGGCAGGCGTGCCGTCGTTCCCTTCAAGATTCCCGCGAAACCTGACTTGAGTTTTTGACTGTGGGCTGCGACCACACTCTAGTGCCGCTGCAAACAACTGATGCTCGCCGCTCGACTCACCGGTCCCGCTCCTTCGGCAGGGTGATCTTCGGCAGGGTTACCTCCGCCGCAATTTCCTCCACCGACGTGAAATTATTCCCGCGCCCGGGCGTATATAGGGTCGGAGGCGCGCGCATGCTGCCCGTGCCGTTTGCCGGACATCTGTGGTTCAACGTGATCTGGATCGCCACGTACGCCGCGTGGCAGGTGTTTGAAATTGTGTCCGGCCGCGCCCGAAAATCGGCCGATCCCAAGAAAGCGCGCGACCGCGGTTCGTACTGGTTTCTGATTTCCATGATTTGGGTAGGCATTTTCCTGGCGTTTACCTTTTGTTTCGGCCTGCAGCGCGCGTTCATCCCCTGGATGCGCACCGAGATTTTCTTCGTGGGAATTGCGCTGATGTGGGCGGGAATCGCGTTCCGCTGGTACTGCATGAGAGTGCTGGGGCGTTACTTCACTTACCAAGTTGACGTGCACGCGGGCCAAACCGTCGTTGAGGCGGGGCCATATCGCTACATCCGGCATCCCTCCTACGCGGGCGCGTTGATCACGGTGATCGGTCTGGGTCTCACGCTGGGAAACTGGGGCAGCCTGGTGGCGCTGGTCGTATGCGTAGCGATCGGATATGCATATCGCATCCGCGTGGAAGAGGCGGCGCTGGTCAGCGCGCTGGGCCGACCCTACAGCGATTACATGAGCCGCACGTCGCGCCTGGTGCCGTTCGTGCTTTAGTTATTTGTAAACGATTCCGTGCCGAATCGAAGTTTCCGTTCCCTACGAAATTCCCAACGCGCGATCTACATCGCGGTTGCCGTCAGGCGCTGTATCAGCAGATGAAAGAAGCGATCGGGGTCAACTCCGATTGCGACTTGCGCGTTCGGCTTGAAGGGCAGATCTGTCGGCGGCGGCTCGGGCGCGCTGGTTTCCATCTGCGCCGATCTGCGGATGGGGGCGTGGCCGTCATAGCCCACCGTTTGACCCGCCGTAAATTCCCCGGCGGTTTCCACTTCCACGTAATAATCCTTGCGCGTGATCACGTCGTGATCAATCAGCGAGGCAACCGCCAGCGCATCGTGCAGGTCAATATCCGTCACTTCCCCGCCGTGCCGCATGCGTTCATAAGTGGCGCGCAGAATTTTTCCCGCCGCCTGGCTTACCGGATTGTTCGCCGCTTCCAGCTGCTTGATGTGCTCCTCGCTCACGCGGCATTTGCGCGTCACGTCCAGTCCGACCATCGTGAGCGGAATATTCGCGTCGAAGACGATGCGCGCCGCTTCCGGATCCACATAAATATTAAATTCGGCCGCGGGCGTCATGTTGCCGCCGGAAAGCGAGCCGCCCATGATGACAATCGCTGGAATCATGCCCGCAAGCTCCGGATCAGCGCGCAACGCCAGCGCAACATTGGTGAGCGGCCCGACGGCTACGATGGTAATTTCGCCAGGATTTTCGCGCACGATGCGCCGAATCAGGTCGGGCGCGGTTTCCTTCACCGGCTTAGTTCTTGGCTCCGGAAATTCCACCCCCGCCAGGCCGTTTACGCCGTGCACATGACCTGCCGTCGCCAGGCGCCGCACCAGCGGATGGCTGGCACCCGCCGCCACCGGAATATCCGTGCGGCCGGCAATTTCCAGCAGGCGCAGCGCGTTGGGCAGAGTTAAATCCAGCGGCACATTCCCGGCGACCGGAGTGATTGCCTCAACCTTCAGCTCCGGCGAACGCAGCGCCAGAAAAATCGCCATGGCGTCGTCAATCCCAGGATCCGTATCAATGATGATGCGCCGCGGTTTGCCAGGCGCGGAAGCGAGCGCGAATGAATGCGACGAGCTCGCACGCACCGCCGGTTCGCGCGCCGCCAGCGAAGCACTTCCCGTCAAGCCGCCAATCGCGCCAGCGACGGCGAGCCCGGTAGAGCTGGTGAGAAACTCGCGGCGACTCCAGCCCGCTCCTTCGCGATCGCTAGAATTTCCTGCAGCGCGCTTCGTCTCGAACTCCATCTGCTGCTCTGACTTCGTGTCCCAATCCATGGCGATCTCGCCTCCAGTTGCGAATACTTGCGCGGCGGGATTCTAGCAAGGTCGGTGAGCCGCGAGATATAACAATTGTTCGCGGACGCCTCGTTCCGCTTGCCGCCGCGCGACGATTGACGCGAGTGTGCGGGGCGAGTAAACTCCGTGCAAGGGTAACTGAGTTGTAATCGAACGGAACGCGCGCGGTTCCGCACAGAAGCGTCGGGCGGGAGTGGCCGAATGAGTACTGTTGCGGGCAAACGTGCGGCGCCTGTCGCGCCCCAGGAGCGTGTCGTGCGCTGCTGCCTCGCTCTGCTGTTTTCTGCAGCGCTTGGGTTTGTTATCCCCTTTGTGGCGAGCCCGTGCCAGGCGCAATCGGCGCCCGCGCAGAACGCCACACCGCCACAACCGCCGCCTGATGACCCTCCGCCATCCCTGATTCACCATCCGAAACCTGCACCCGCGCCCGCGCAGCCAACGCCGGCAACACCATCAGACGCGGCGAAAGGTGCGGCGACCCCGGATAGTTCGGTGCCCGTTCAGCCCGCAGCGCAAGATCCCGCCGTTACGCAATCCACGCCACAAACTGCTGGCCAGTCCAATGCGGTGACCACGGGACAACCTCCTGCATCTTCCGTGAGTTCGCAACCTGTGTCGTCAACGCCTGCCACCGACTCCGCTACATCCGCTATGCCGTCGCCCGCGCCACAGCCAACAGCGACTCCATCATCTACGCCTGCCGCGACGGCGCCAAATGCCGCACCCGTGGCCTCGCGCCCGGAGATCAACACGCGCACTTCGACGACGCCGCTGGAATCGCGCGCCAACCTGGTGCCGGTGCGCGTGGTAGTTCATGATTCCTCCGGCCACGCAGTGGAAAATCTGACGAAGGAAGATTTCCAGCTCAAACAGGACGGCAAACTGCAGTTCATCACGCATTTTTCCGTGGTAACTCCGGGCAGCGCCGAAAAGCAGGTGGCGCGCGGCGAAGCTATTCCGATGCCGCCGGACCCGGCTTCGTATTCGATCTCGGATTCCACGGCCGGAGACGCTACAAAACCCGGGGCCGCTTCACCGAGCTCGCTGACCATGGCTACGCGGTTTGTGGCGCTGCTGTTCGACGACACCCACCTGGAGACCGGCGACCTGATGCGCTCGAAAGTGGCCGCCCTGCGCTTCATAGACTCATCGGTAAAACCCAACGAGCGCCTTGCCGTATACACCATATCCGGACACAATCAGGTGGATTTCACCGATGACAAGGCGAAGATCCGCGACGCCATCTCCCACCTGATTTACAACCCCGTGGGCGCCTACGATCCCGCAACGCAACACGAATGCCTGCAGATCACCTACTACCAGGCGGAATTGATCCAGAATCAGAATGATTCACAGGCCTTGGGCGCTGCTACCGCAGACGCCGTCGCTTGCGCCCAGGCGATGACCGGAACATCGCAAGGCGCGCAGCAGCAGGCCAACATGATCGTTGCGTCCACTGTGGCACAAGTTGTCAACGCCGGTGAGATCAATACCCAGTACGCGGTGCGGCGCTTGCAGGAGGTGGTGCGGCGCGTTTCCGTGATGCCAGGGCAACGCAGCATCGTGCTGGTTTCACCGGGATTCCTCACGTTGACGTATGAGTACGACGTGTCCGAAGTAATTGACAAGGCCAACAAGGCGAATGTGTTTATCAACGCGCTGGACGGCCGCGGCGTTTATACCGTGGATCCCATCGGCGACATCAGCCAGGACGCGCCGCTGCGCGCCAACTCCGCCACCGTCGCGCTTTCAATGCAATACCGGGTCATGGAACAGCAAGTGCAATCCGAGGTGCTGTCGAATTTGGCGTACAGCACGGGTGGATTCTATTTCTATAACAACAACGATCTGGACGTAGGCTTCCGTACCACGGCGGCGGAGCCGGAAGTCTCTTACCTGCTGGCGTTCGTTCCCACCAACCTGAAAAACGACGGAAGATTTCACACGATTAGCGTGAAACTCACGGGAAAGGAAAAATATACGGTGCAGTCCCGCCGCGGATTTTTCGCTCCCAAGCGCGGCGAAACGCCCGAGCAACTGGCGCAGCAGGATATTGACGACGCGCTGTTCTCAACCGAAGAGCGGCAGAGCTTGCCCATCCAGCTGCATTTGCAGTATTACAAGTCCGACGCGCACAACGCGGAGCTTTCCGTTTTGACCCACGTGGATTTAACCAAGGTGGACTTCGAGAAATCCGATGGCCGCAATTTGGACGATCTGACCATCGTGGCGGCGCTGTTCGATCGCAACGGAAATTTTATTACTGGCCAGGAACAGACCCTCGAGCTGCGCTTGAAGGACTCGACACTGCAGCGGTTGAATCAGACCGGCGTTACGCTGAAGACCAAATTCGATGTGAAGCCGGGCGGGTATCTGGTGCGGTTGGTGGTGCGCGATACCAAGGCCGCGCAGCTTTCGGCGCGCAATGGCGTGGTGGAGATTCCGTAGATATTGGCACAGTGCTCGCGAACCGAAACACGTTTAACGCAGGAAGGTGAAAAATGAACCGGCGACGCCTAGCTTTTACTTTCACGATGCTGCTTTTGTGCTTTGCGGTCGGCGATCTCGGCTGGCGCGCCATTCGCTCGCCCGAAATAGCCCGCGCGCAGCAGTCTTCTTCTGCCCCTGCAGCGCAAGCGCAGAATCCGCCGCAGCAAGGCGCCGCGCCGCAAGCGCAAACTCCCGCAGGCGGCTCGATCAAAGCCGAGACACGCGAAGTGCGCGTGGATGTGGTGGTGACGGACAAAAAGGGCAACTACGTCCAGGACTTGACCACCAATGATTTCCGCCTCTACGAAGACGACAAACAGCAGACCATCAATTCCTTCACCTTCGGCGCGGATCCCACTATTCCCCTCGAAGCGAAACGCCACTACATGGTGCTGTTCTTCGACAACGCTTCGATGGAACTCAGCGACCAGCCGCGCGCGCGTGCGGCTGCGGGTAAATTCATTGACGCTTACGCGGGAGAAGACCGCGTGATGGCCGTCGTAAATTTTGGCGGCACCATGCAGTTCGCGCAAAATTTCACGATGGATGCCACCCGCCTGCATCAGGCGGTTTCCGGTATCTCCACTTCTTCCGTGGCCACGAATGCCAGCGCGTCCAATGGCGGAAGCGCGGCCGGCGGTGCGATCAATACCAACACGCCTTCGGGATTGCAAACCGGGATGCCGAGCTTGGGAAACTCCGAAGGCGCTTTCGGCGCGTACACTTTACTGCTTTCGCTGCGGCAACTGGCGAAGAGCCTTGCGCCGATCCCCGGCAGAAAGAGCCTGATTCTGTTTACCGCCGGATTTGAACTGAATCCCGAACGCTTTTCGGAATTGACCGCGACGATTGACGCTTGCAATAAGGCCAACGTGGCCGTTTATCCGCTGGACGTGCGCGGCCTGGTGGCTGGGATTTCGCAGCTGTTGGGCAGCGGAACGCAGCAAACATTTGCCAGCGCGCAAAATTCAGGCTCGAGCTGGAATGCGTCGGCTTCGAGTGACTCTACCGCGCACGCAGCGCCGGCCAGCGCGATGGCGCGATACTCCCAGGCAGGGCTTCAGCTCGCTGCATATCATCCCGCGTCTGCGGCGTTAGTTGCCGAGCCACAGCACGGCGGCGGAACCGGGGGTGGTGCGGGCGGCGGACACGGCGGTGGCGGAACTGGAGGCGGCGCTGGTGGTGGAACAGGCGGCGGAACCGGTGGCGGCGCTGGCGGCGGTAAGGGCGGAACTGGTGGCGGGACCGGCGGCACGGGCGGAGGCAAGGGCGGAACAGGCGGCGGCACGGGAACCGGCCGGCCTACCGTCGGCAGTCCCTACGCCAATAGTCCTTACAATCAGGCGCGGCAGATCGTTCCGCAATTTCCGACGAATGCGACCACCAATCAGCAGGTGATGTACGCGCTAGCAAGCGGAACGGGCGGCTTCCCTATCCTGAACACGAACGACCTGATGTCCGGCCTCGAAACAATTGCGCGTGAACAGAGCCAGTATTATTTGCTGGGTTATACGCCCCCGGAATCAGCAGCGGGAAGCTGCCACGCTTTGAAAGTGAAAGTGGAACGCAGCGGCACCACCGTGCGCGCGCGCAGCGGATTCTGCAACATCTATTCCACCGATCTGCTCGCCGGCAAACCGATCGAAAAAGAAATGGAGTCGCGCGCATCGGCTGCCGGAACGTCTGCTGCAACTGCGGCCGGAGGTGCTACGGCCCCCGGCGGAGCAGCGAGCACGGGCTCGCTGGAAGCTCCGTTTTTCTACACCGCGCCGAACGAGGCGCGCGTGCATCTGGCCATGGAAGTTCCCACCTCATCAATTGATGTCCCCAAGGTGAAAGGAAAATATCACGCGGACGTAAACGTGCTCGGCATCGCCTACCGTCCGGACGGGACCGTGGCGTCGCGCTTCAGCGATGAAGTGACGCTGGACATGGAAAAAGATCAGTGGGAGAAATTCATGCAGGCCCCGATGCAATATCAAAACCAGTTCTCGGTGGCGCCGGGGCAATATCGTTTGAGCGTGGTGGTCAGCGGCGGCGGCGACAAATTCGCGAAATTTGAAACCCCGCTGTCTGTGGATCCCTACGACGGCAAGAAATTCAGCCTCAGCGGCGTGGCGATGAGCAATCAATTCCAGCCCGTTTCTGAATTGGGCGGCACGCTGGATGCTGATCTCTTGGCCGACCGCGCGCCATTGGTGGTGCGTAACCTGGAAATAACGCCTTCCGCGGATAATCGCTTCAAAAAGACGGACAAGGTCGCGGTGTACGCGCAAATCTACGCACCGCAGCTCGCGACCGACAATCCTCCCACAGTGAAATGCACCTACCTGATCGCCGACCCAAAAACCGGCAAGACTCTGGGCTCACTCGCGGGCATTGACATGACTCCCTACATCCAAAAGGGCAATCCCGTAATCCCAGTGGCGCTGAAACTGCCCGTCGAGAACTTTCCAGTCGGCGAGTACACACTGAAAATCCAGGCCACCCAATCCGACGGCGTGCTAACCCAAATTCGCACCGTGAATTTCGCGGTGGAGTAAGGCGCACGCGGCGCATCGATGGAATTTCGCCGATGACGGAAATCGGCCAAAGCTGCCAATGGGATTTACGGCAAAATCGGTGCACGTCAACCGAAGAAGCGGTTGGACTTTACTTGCTCGTTTCGGCTCGCTGAACGCCAATCATATCTTCCGAGGCCGATAATCCTTGGGGTCGATGCAGGCGTCGTATGTGTTTCGATCAATCTGAATCCACTGGCTGCCATTGATCCCGCGACGATTCGTCCTCGTAGGACTAATCGGATAAGCGCAAGCAATCTTGATCCACCGTCGCTGCTGGCGTGCAATCACTCGTATTTCGTCGGCTACTTCTGACATGTCCTGATCCTGCGAACACACAATGGCCACGTCATACTCGTTCCGCACCGCCATTCCAATCACGTCCAACGCGATACGGATATCGATGCCCTTTTCTTCCCCGTGCAAAAATGTATAGATGCCACCGTCCGCTAGCTTTACCGTCTTGTTTCGATATCGCAGAGCCCGGCTATACACTATTATTCCTTGACGTTCTCATCGACGCCAGTTTCGCGGTCCAGAAACTACTCTTGGCAGGATCGTCCTCTGGATCGGGCACGCCCGTGTAAAATCGTATCTGTTCCAAATTCCACGCTTGGGATTGGCAGATGTGCCGAGAAAGTTTAGAGATGTCGTAATTCGGGAAGTGGTAACCGAATGCTTCGCGGGCGCCGTAGAACAAGTTCTGACCGTCAACGAATACAACTGCCCGTTTCGTCGCCGGCTCGTTTAACTGGGCTTTGGAATCGGCCATAAAATAATAACCCCGCCCGAGGGCCTTGCGGCTGGTCGAGCGGGGAGCAATTCAACGCACATTATACTGCTTAACGCGGATCGCGGCAACAGCGCTCGAAGTT
The DNA here is from genome assembly GCA_963779465.1 of uncultured Acidobacteriota bacterium. GTDB lineage: Bacteria > Acidobacteriota > Terriglobia > Acidiferrales > UBA7541 > Palsa-295. The sequence continues at coordinate 1,101,353 of CAVZYH010000001.1, forward strand.
GTCCGCGCAATACGCCCGCAGCACCAAAACCGCTCTAATTGCGTCATGCATGAGCGTTTCCGCGTTGCGACTTTGCGCTCCGACTGCGGTTTAACCCCTGTAAGCCTTTGCCTCGGGCCGTGCGGCATACATAGCGGTCCGTACCGACTCTTCCTGATGGGTGCCAAAATCAGGCGCGGCCAAACTGCTCGCGGAGAGTCTTAATTACGAATTCTTCGGCGGAATTCTGCGCTGGAATTGATGAGTTCCTTGGACGGCGCTACTAAAAGCGAAGCTAAGGTCAGCGACACCGGACGAAATACCAAGCAGCTGCCACACAGTCAAAGACAACCGCAACGACACCCAGCTAAAGCTAGAGCTCAAAGGTAAAAGCCAAGATAGAAACGGCAGACGCCGCGCTAGTCGTCCTACTAGCGCGGCGTCTGCCCGCCTGCCGAAGGCTCGATTCCAGCAGGGTTCACTGCGGGCGCGGGAGCTGCAGCATCATGCCGCTTCCCTGGCCCGATTCCACTTGCGGCAGTTGGCCGTTCCACTTTTCGATCAGCATCTGCGAGTTCTCGATGCGGCGCAGCTCCAGAAGCTGCGGCGTCAATGAGTTCTGCCGGATGCGATTCGCGTCGGCTTCACCCTGTGCGCGTGTCACCATGGACTTGGCATCGCCTTCGGCCTCCGCGATTTTCTTCGCGGCTTCCGCTTGCGTGGTCGCGAGTTCGTTCCGCGCGCGCTCGGCCTGCTGAATTGCCTGGGCCTTCGCGGTGATTGCCGCCGCGATCACCTCCGGGACCCGCGGCGCGCCGATGAAACCGAACTGCTGCACGCTGACGCCTACCGGCGCAACTTTCTGCTCGATCATCGCTTGCACCTTGCCCAGGAAGTCGGCCTTGCGTTCGCCGTAAATATCTTCTACGGTGAACGTCGAGGCGACTTCGTTCAGCGAATTGCGCACGATGTCGCGCAGGATGCCGTGCGTGAACAATTCCAGGTCGCTTACACGGTACTTCACGTAAAAATCCGGCACCTTGGTCGGATCAATCGCATACGAAAGTGAAACGTCCACCAGAATTTCCATTCCCTCCTTGGAGTTGAATCCCATTTCTTCGTTGATCGGATGTCCTTCAGCCGTGTCGCGCGTCCATTTCACGGTTTGGACGTAGGTCGGAAATTCGATGATCTGCGTGCGCAACGGGCTGTAAACCACCCACCCGGTGCGAATCGGAATTTCCGAAGCGCCGCGCTGGCTGCCGGCGAGATTGATTTCCACGCCGACGTGCCCCGCTTCAATACGCGTGACGCGCAACAAAAAAACGGCCATCAGGACCAGCGCCAGGATCGCGGCCAGGGCGATCAGCAATCCCCGGAAATGCTCCACGGTCTTGCGCTGCACAAATTCCATATCGCGATTGTCTGGCCGATTGAAAATAGTCATATGGTCTTCTCCCTGCGGATAGGGACAGGGACACTCCCGTGGACCGCGCCACCCGGCGCGCTGCCAAATTGCCCGGCGCATGCGCGCCGAATCAGTTGAGCTGTTTCTGAATCGGCTAATGCTAGCGTGAAGGTGTTAGGAAGGAATAAGCAAAGCGTAAGGATTCCGTAAGGGGTTCGGAAGCGGCCTGCGCATAGTGAGTTACGCCCGCAGGAGAAACGAACCCTGCAGCAAATTAAAATCTATGCCGTCGCGCTGGTGGAATCTTCGCCATAAAAAAACCCGGCCCCACGAAGGAGGCCGGGGCCACCCGCTGTTAGCAGCAGATGGGACGATCTCAAAAACGAGTCTAGCAGAAAGCGCGCTAGTTCCGCACGGCATCAGCAACCGTCCGGGCTTAGATCCATGCGAAACCGCGTCGCGCTATTCCGCCGTGAGCAGCACAGTTGCGGTGTGGCTGACTTTGCCGGTGGTGCTGGTGCCGGTGATCGTCACCGACACGGGCTCAACTACCGGAGTGGTGCCGCCGCCCCCGCCACCGCCGCCTCCTCCACCACCACCGCCCCCGCCACATGCGGCGATTCCCACTGTGAGCAGGAACACGGCGCACGCTGCGGCGGTGCTCCAGCGGCGATTCTTGCCGCGGGTGATGAGCAAAATGATGGCGATCGCAAACGCGCACACGAGCGATGCGAACGCGCCGATCGTCCAGCGGCCAGAACTGAGTGGCCGCACAGACGGCGGCGCGGTGGCCACAGAGCCGGTGGTGATCATCAGGGTCGTGGTGCCGTTCGCGCTTACCGGCGAAACGGTGAAACTGCAGCTGGCGCCAGCCGGCAGGCCGGAACAACCGGTGCTGCTGAAATTCACGGTGTCATTAAATCCATTCACCGCAAGGACGGTCAGCACCGTGCTGCCCGAGCCGCCCGCCGTGCTAACGACGACCGCAGCCGGGTTCGACGAAATTATGAAATCCGCAGCGCCGCCGCTGCCCACATTCCATTCGTTCACCAGGCTGGCGACGTTCAGCGAGCCAAGGCCCGTAGCCAGGTTGTACCCGGGGCCGGCGTTGTACCCCAGCGCGCCATTGGACTGAGTAGTTTCGGCGAGAATGTCGCCACCAACAAGAACGTTGCAGCCCGTCGCTTCATCCGCCAGCGTTGCCGCCGCGTTGCACGGCATGGCGATCGTGCCAGTGCTAACCTGGTTGAAGATGCAAGCGCTGGTCTGCGCGCCGCCCGACTGGCAATTGGCCCAGCTCTGCCCCGCCAGCGCGTAGAGATTTGGGTTCACCAGGCCCTGCGCCGAGCCGGTGCTCTGATTCAGCAGCGCCATCATTCCAGCGAACACTTCCGCGGAAACGGAAGTGCCGCCAACGCTCTGAATGTCCGGGTAGGGCGATGCACCCGAGCCTGGCGTTAAGCTGCATGCCGCGCTACTGGGGTCAAGGTCCGCTTGACAGTACATATAGAAATTCTGCAACGTGCCGTCGCCGGCGAAAATCGCGATGTCCGGCATATCGCGCTTGCCATCGTTGACGGTGAGCGCCGTCTGCCACGAAGGCTTCGCATAGCCGCCCGTGCAAGAGCTGGGCGCTTGTCCGTCGTACGTTGTGCACGCGCTCACTCCACCGCTGCCTCCGATGGGTTCCAAAAGAAACGGAAATTGGCCGTTCGCTAGGATCTGGTTGCAGTCCGCTTCAATACTGCCGCTCAAACCAAGAAGGTTTTCCACCGCCGCGCTCGTGCAGGTGTCGTTGTAGGTGTTTTCGGGAATGTAGCCTTTGACGGACGCCTGGGTTGTGGTGGACGGGTTCGACGAATTCCAGTAGGTCGTGGGATTGGTCACGTCGTTGAAATCGGTGCCACCGACCGCGACATTGTAGGGCGTGGAAGCGATGCCGCTCACGGCCAGCCCAAACCCTGCTCCCTCCTCTCCGCCGTTAGGTGAATCGCATGAAGTTGAGCCGTTGTCACCGGTAGAGGCGATGACGGTGATACCCTCCGCCGCCGCTTGTTTCCATTCTCCGACGGAGTCCTTCACGGTGGGACTGCCGCCGTAAAACGCGTTCCCCGCGCTTCCCAGACCCAGCTCGCATTCACCGTAGCTGTAGCCGATAATTTTCGCGTTGTTGACTTCGGCGGGGTTATCAATGATGAATTCAGCCGAGATGTCGCCGCCGAAGGTGGTCGCGGTGTCGGCTGAAATCACCAGGTTGATGATCGCGCCAGGAGCCACCGCGCCGGACCACTGCACATCCAGAGCTGCTTCACATTCGTTGCCATTGCTGCTGGCGGGGGCAGTGGCACTGCAGGATTGCACTCCCGGATTTGAGCTGCTGGATCCGGGCGTATAAGTCCGCTGAAAGTTGACGGCTGGCAGGCCAAACAACGAGCGAAAATTCGTCAGGTCCGCCGGATTCACGTCACTGTCAGAAACGATCGCGATGGTTTGGCCGGATCCGGTAACGCCGGCGTTCCACAGCGGCAGGATGTTGTAAATCGTCGCCAGATCGTACGGAGTCACGCCGTAGCATTCGGTACCGGTCGCTCCCTGGCAGCCGGCGGGAAATGTGAACTGCGGGTTGACCGCTTTCAGCTTTCCCGTGGCCTTGTCTCGCGTGACCGTGGCGCCCAAGCGATGCGCGGCCTGCTTGGGAAAATTGTTGAGCGAAGCGATCCCTGCGACGGCTGGGGTGAGAGCCGCGGGAATGGACGGGTCGCTCGAATTCGCCCAGTTTTCCTTTCCATTGACCGCGTATTTGTGAATCGTGGTGTGAAATGCGGCTTGCACCAGCGCGGCGTTTCCGGAAAACTGGATCACGTTGCGGCCGTTCGCGACGTTCTCAATTTGGAAGCCCTGCGATTCCAGCCACGAAGTGATTTTCTGGACGTCCACTTCAGACGCGCCGAATTGGGCGCCGAATTCCTGGGGCGTGAGCCACTTGTGATAATTCGGGGACGACCGGTCCTGCTGCTGCGCGAGCAGAGTTTCCAGAGCCGCTCCCTGCGCGGATGTGGTCTTCAGCACCAGCATCATGCGATCCATCGCGAGGTTGGACGGCGCCGGTCCCTGATCGTACTTCGCGCGCGCGAGCGGATGGGTGTTGCCCCGCAGGACGACGAGCGTGCCTTCATCAATCGGCTGGGTGATCAGCGAGGGCGCGCCAACGGATTGTCCGGCGCTGCGCTGGGAAATAAAAATGATCGAAAGGACGGCGAGCAAGCAGCTGAATAAAAGAATTGGTTTGATACGCATTCGTCTCCCCATGACTTTCGGCTTTGTGACGTTACCCTTCGTGCGACCAGACAGTTTCTAGCGCAAACGCGTGCGCGGCGGCAGCCACCGCTTCCCGACGATTTGCCAAAGTTTTAGATGCCGAAATAGCTATTTCCGTTACCTCACCGTCGCGTCACAAATGTAAACTTCTTGTCTCCGCAGGTTGCAATCGCGTCGCGCGATGGGAACAGGAAACAGCGACCGCATGCCCGTAGTGCTGTACCACGCCTGGGACTGATTCCGTATAACCGGCGAAAAAGTTCCATCAATCTCGAGCGAGAGGTCGGGCGGCTGAGGGATCCATTGTACGGCAGGCTGGGCGAACCCCGGCGCCACTTTGCGGCACCGGCAGCGAGCGAATTTAGTTCATTGGTTCAATAGAAACTGCTGCATGAAGAGGACCGTGGCGTAAAACTGATAATCCACGTTTTTCTTCTTGCTGAAACCGTGGCCTTCGTCCTTGGCCATCAAAAACCACACTGGCGTGCCGTTCTTGCGCACGGTCGCAACCATTTGCTGCGACTCGGTCCAGGGAACGCGCGGATCGTTCTTGCCCTGCACAACGAAAAGCGGCTTGGTGATTTTCTGCGCGTTGTTGGCGGGCGCGATGCGTTCCAGGAACGCGCGCATTTTGGGGTCGCGCTCGTCGCCGTACTCCACTCGGCGCAGATCCTGGCGATAGCCAGACGTGTTTTCGAGGAATGTCACCAGGTTGGATGGGCCGACGACGTCCAGCGAGCAGCGCAAGCGGTCGTTGTAATTCGTCGCCACCGCCAGCGTCATGAAACCGCCGTAACTTCCGCCGGTGACCATCACGCGGCTGGCGTCCAGGTCCGGCTGCTGCGCGATCCAGTCGAAAAGCGAGTTGATATCCTTGTAGGAATCTTCGCGCAGGAATCCGTTATCCAACGTGAGAAACGTCTTCCCGTAGCCCGTCGAGCCGCGCACATTCGGAAAAATCATGGCGATGCCCATTTCGTTCATGAAGTAGTTGTAGCTGCCGAGAAATCGCGGACGGTACTGCCCTTCCGGGCCGCCGTGAATATCAATAATCACCGGGCGCTTGCCGGTGAAACGCGCGGCGGGACGATACAGAAATCCGCTGATGGATTTCCCGTCGAAAGTTTTCCAGTGCACCAACTCGGCCGCGGAAAAAGTTTCGGGATTCAGACCGCCGGTTTCGCTGTGGGTCCAACGCTCCACTTTTCCAGTGGTGACGTCCACGGAATAGACATCGGTGGCCGAACGCGAGCCCGTAAGTCCGAAGGCCAGATCTCGGCCGTTGTGATGCCACTTCACGCCGAAAAGCAGTCCCGTTGGGAGCTTGAGCGCGGGCTTTTCCTTTCCAGTGTTCGTGTCGAGCAGATGTACCACTCCGAAGCCGTCTTCATTTGTGGTGAACGCGATCGTCTTGCCGTCGGGCGTGATATCGAAACCTTCCACGTCCCAGTGAATATGTTCGGTCAGAAACGTGCATTTTTTGCTAGAGAGGTCCACGTAGGCCAGGCGCTGGAACTCCGAGCCTTGATCGGTGGTGACGTAAATTCCCTTCCCGTCTTTGCTGAATTTCGCGCTGGAGTATTCGATTTTTTCCGCGCCGCCTTTGGGAGTGAGCAGGGTTTTTTCGCCAGTCGAAGAGTCCATCAGCCACAGATACGATTCGTTCGCGGAAATTTCTTCCAGGACCACAATCTGCTTGTCATCGGGCGACCAGTCCTGCGCGGACCAGCCGCCGCCATCGAGCGGCGCGAGAATGCGATTCGTTTTGGGAGCGTCGGGATGCGCGGGCTCGCTCAGCCAGATGTCCACGTCCTTGCCGTCGCGACGCGTCGAGCCATAGGCCATTTTCTTGCCGTCGTTCGACCAGACTTCGTCAGTGTTGCGGGATTTTCCGTCAGTCAGCAGCGTCACCGCGCCGGTCGCTTCATCATAGCGATAGAGCTGGTAGAATTCGCCGCCGCCAATATCCTTGCTGAAGACGAAGGAATCGCCGCCCGTCGGCGGGTAAAGCGCGCTACGCACGTCGTCAACGTAGAAAGTGAGCTGGGTGCGCGCGCCTGCCGGCATTTTCACCTGGTGAATTTGAAATGTGTCGGCGAAGCGCGTAGCGACCAGCATCTCCCGCTTGGTGGGATGCCAGCTGGCGAAAAACGCCGAGCGAAAATTCGTGTAGCGGTCCGCCTGGTCCGCCAGCGACTGCGGAATCGCCGGAATATTTTCCACCACGAGATTTTCATTGGGCGCCACCACAGCCTCCTGGGATGTCTGCGCATTTTGCGCCCGCGCCAGACGCGGCGCGGAAACCACCAGCGCGGCCAGCAGCAAGACCAGCGCGCCGCAAGACACAATCCACAGCGATTTTACCCGCAAACGCGCGCGCGCAATTCTCACCGTCGCCATCCTTCAGGAGTTCACCTGCGCCCATACGACCGGCGGCCGCGCAAACTCCATCTGGAAACCGGCCTCAACACTAGAAATGTAAGGTTTCCGTGCGAAGAAAGTTACTTCAGGTGTGCGAGCAGTGTCAATCAAGCGACGAAATCTCGCTGCTATTCATGAAGCACAAACATCCTGCAGCGCTCAGTGAGATTGCGGTGCGTGGTTATCTGAACCAGTGTTGCGGTATCCAAGAAGATTGTGCCGCCGGACGAATGAGCGCAACACGAATTTCCACGCTAGCCCTAGCGAACACACAATTAGGGCGACCGCGCCGTACGCGATGATTGCTGTGTAGTCTCCCATTTTCGTTACCTCCATTTCTCGAATGCGATTCCCATGACCAACATCCCGATGCACAAGGCCGCGATACTTACCAGCTTCCCAATCGCCAGATCCCCGCCTTTTGACTGTTCGAGCGGCAAGAAAACCAACACCAGCACGGCCGCCTCACGAAAGAATTCGCTCAACATCTCCAGCACGTCTTTCGTTTCTAGTGCAGCTTTTGCTTTCTTCGCGGCCACCGAGTCACCCATTTACGAAACGGTATCGTGGCACGGTTTGTACATCAAGCCTTGCGGGGAATGCAAGTCATTTCCCGAATCGTGGCCTTCTCTTTTGAAAGGGTCAACGGTACTTCGGTAAGTATGATCCTGTCCATATCCCGAGCACTGTACACGTTAGTTGGATGCCGCGGGTGTTCAACTCTATGCGTCATGTTCAGTCTGACAGGCGCAGACACGCAGTCGAAAAGCTGGCTCACTTGACTTCATTCCCTGCACGCAGGGACTGCGCCCGATAGCGACTCCCGACACACCAATACCCTGCTCTGGATACGCCACTGAGATTTGCAGGCGCAGGGCTGGGTGCGCGCGGCTGCTAAATGATCGCCAGGTACTGCCACTGCCCGTCAACGGACTTCAACTGGTGCACGCGGCCGTCGTCGGCGTGGAGAAAGTAGCTTCCGTCCGGGATCGGGTGATGGTGCGCCGCACGGACGGAGCACCGGGTCCACCGGCCACCGCGCGCAGCTCCCCATCCGCCGCCATGCTCTCTGGCTTCCTCGGTGAGTTCGATGCCGTACTTCACTTTGTACTCGACGCCGGTCAAGCGCGTCGGCACTAACCGCCCACTGCCCTTCAGCTGTTCTTTGCTCATAATCGAATTAGACGCGGCTACCTAGCGAAAGGTTTCGCCGGTCCCCTCAGACACTTAAAGCGTCACTTAAGATTCAACCGCTTTCCACTACGATAATAGCACAACTCACCCGAATGTGCTAGCAGGGGTTTCGATCCCTACATCGAGCGTTACCTTGAGCTGGGGTTAGGGGTGAACGCCCGCAACTCGCTGATTAGATGGAGACTAACGTGAAAACGAACGACGCTCGGACCAAAATTGCCTCCCGCGAACGGCGCGCTCGGTTTCCAGAATATATACGTACTCTCACAGAGAAATTACCGACCTCTGATTGCAAACGGCGGCTTTTCCACCCAACACTGCCGTTTCCGCAGCAAGATTCTCGGCCCCCACCCCGCCAAATCATCGCAGCCGTCGAGCTGCGCGCCGCCACTTGTCGCTCTTCATCCTCGCGGCCGCCAAAAATCGATTTTACCCAAACTGTACTTACGGACAGGTTAACCCGCCCGATGCACGGTTCAAGGCAGCCCACTCATCGCCCCGGCATCCCCGCTAAGATGAGGTATGACTAGCGGTTCATCGTCGGGAAACGGGGACGGCAACCCGCGCAATCTCGCGTCGGACGTTGCGCTTCCGGCGAAGCCCGATCCGGCCGCCAGCGCGAAGCCCCTGACGAGCACGAAGGCGCCGTTATCTTCGCCTCCGACCTCTGACGTACGGCCCCCGGCTGCGCGCACCAGCGCTTCACAGTCCAAATCTCCCAGCCCTGCGAACGCATGGGATCCGACAGCAGCGCCAGTCCCGCAAGCCACAATCCCCTGCCCTAAATGTGGCGCCGCGGTGCGCGAGGTGGCGCGCTTCTGCCAGCGTTGCCACATGACGATGCGCTTCGAGTGCCCTTCCTGCCACAACAAACAGCGCACCGGCGTGACCTGCGAAAAATGTGGAATCAACTTTGTGAAGTATATCGGCGCGGTCGTCGCGGCGAAGCAAACCGAAGCAGACACGATCCAGGCGAAATTGGACCGTCGCAGCGAATTCCTGAAGAATCTCGTCGCCCTGCCTTTCACCGGTGGAATCGCTCTCGTCAAGCAATTGTTTCGCGCGTCCAATCGAAAATCGTAACTCACGAGTGGAAATACCTCGACGGCGGAAACAAACCGCAGCGTGAAAATTCCCGACCCGCCGAGCGTTTCACTTCCTGCATCCAGTAATCGAAAGTGCCCTCCGCTACGCCCACTAACTTGATCGCGTTGCGGTATTCCATGCTGTGCAGGAAATATATTTCAAAGAGTTTCAGCCGCCCCTTCCACTGCGGCCGTCGCAACGATCGCCGCCCAATCCGCTCGAAGTCCGCGAGATATTCGCAGGCCCGCCCGCGTGCTGGACGCCAGGAGTAACCCGATGACGGCGATTCCAGATCAATCGCGCGCACCTGGCCGGTGGTGTCTTCTAGCCATTCGTGCAAGCTGCGGTAGCGTCCGTAGCATGTGTCGAAAATATCCGACGTTTTCATTTTTCCTCCGATCGCCTGTTGTCTGTTGATCGGCAGATTCTCTTGCACGTGCCTTTTCCAGACACTGCGGCGAGCGGTATCGCATTCCGCGAAACCACCTCGCTGTTGGAGCCCGCAAACCCGTTGTCAGTTTTCCGTGCCAGGAGGTTTCGGCGCCGCGGGGAGAAACGATCCAACGTCCCATGTATCGTCCGCGCGCCCGATTTCGTCTTCCACTGCGGAGAGGCACGTCTGAAAACATTCGCGCCACCCCGCCATGTACCCGCGCGCGTACTCTTCCGCCAACCGCTCGCGCTCGCGGTGCACTCGCTGCATCTGGAACACTTCCGCGCGTTCGATCCCGGGCGCCCGCACAGCCGCGCGGACCCGATGCACCACTTCCCGAATTCCGCGCAGCAGCCAGTGCAACGGCGCCGGATAATAAACTCCGATTCGCCGGCGCGGCTCATACCACGCCATCTGCCATCCTCGAGGAATCACACCGCCGTGGCTTACTTCTTTGCGAAATTTCAAACGCTTCATCATAGGCGTCGCACCTCCGGGCCCGTTCCCACGGCGAGCTCGCGCCGCACCGCCTCATCGCGTTCCGCGCGATGCAGACGCATACGTTCACGTAACTGCCAGGGAAAGTTTTGCTGCGTGGTTGGCCGCGTCGCGCCACTTTCGACGTGCCTCGGATTCTGCTTTTCGATTGGGTCGGTGCGGTGCTGTTGATTTCCGAGCTGCTCGTAACTGTTAGCTTGCGAAGCGATTTTGCTTTTTCCTGAATAGGGGTTTTTCAGGTCGTGATTCTGTAGCACGTTGCGAAACTGCTGCTGGAATTCACGTCGCTCGCATTGCTGGATTTCTTCTGCGGCTTGGCTGTGACCGGCAGCCGGGAAGGCCTCTCGCGTTTCAGATTGAATGCTTGCTCCGATTTCCACAGCCCTGTGAATATCTTGCTGCTCTTTATCTTTTATTCTTACTACGGATGAACTACCTATCCCGGCCGCAATTCGCGCATCTTCAAGGGTTTTACCGCAATTCGCTACGCGGTTCTGCGGACCCCGCTCCGCAATTCCGCGTACCGTCTCCGCAAATTTGCGTGCCCTCTGGATCCCATTTGCATTTCCGAGACGCGGTCCCTGCAGGTGTTTCTTCGCCTTCAGAATGCGTACAACTACGCCGCCGGGCGCCGCCTCTGTTTCGATGTACGCGTTCCGGCGCAGCACGCTCATCCAGCGCTCCAGCGTTCGCCGATTAAAGCCGGTCTCGCCTTCGATCTCCCGGTAGCTCACCGGCGCCCCGCCGAGCACCCAACCGGTACTCCCGGTCTGATGCGTCTGTCGCAGCACCAGCCATCCATACAGCCAAATCGCCGAGCCCATCCGCCCGTAGTGGCGCGATTCGAACAGCACGCCTCGAAGTCCCGTGTTGAAGTTCTTTTCGCGCATACACGATCCACAAACTAATAACGACGCCTCGGCACTCTTCGCATCACTAACCCGCGGCAGCGCCCAATTGCGATTCGCGCAATCGAAACAGCAGCCCTCAACAACGCCCACAGTACGGCAGCCGTACTTGTATGTAGCCCCCGCGTGTAAATGTCGAAGGTTCAAGGCGCGTAATTTCCTCCACCGCGGCTCGCAGGTGGCACATCGCGCACACGCGCCCCATGGGCTGCGCCACGCTTGCCGGGATCGGCCGGGCGTCCGCATTTGCCGCAGACCGTCTGGACTTTCGATTTTCTTGTTCGCGCGCAGAGTGCACCGGGTCCGCGCGCCGGCGACGCATGTGTTCACGATTGTTCTTCCGGCGCCGCAATATCTCCGCGGCCGCAGTCTCGGGACCGCAAAACACTTGATTCACCGATTCTTGCGCTCGCTCGTCAGGCACGGCAGCCTCCTTGGTCTGGTCTGTGCGATTTCTTTCAGCCATACGACTCTGTTCAGTGACAAACATTTCACTCCGCTCGTTCCGTGCGCTGCATGCTCTCCTTCGTTCTTCCATCTTCAAACCCGCGCGTCCGAAATTATCTCCGGTCCGTGCAAGTTGCATCGCCTAAGGCGTGACTGAGATGCCTGGCTTGCGCGTCGGCGAGAGCGTGTTATCTTTTTCCTCAAGTACTGCGACCTTAGTACCATCGCGGTATATGCCTTCCATGTTACCGTCCCATCCCCGCCTCCCACGCCGAGGAGACGACAATCCGGGGAGGGCCGACCCATGCGCAGCACGCATCCGCCGCTCGAGTCTCTGTTGAAGCTGTCGCACAATTGCCTGGTGGGCTTTGAACTTACGAGCCTCAATCGCATTGCAAATCTCCGTAAGGAATTCCGCGAGGTCCTCGATGAATGGATTGAGGCCCAAATCGAAGCAAACTTCGCGCGCTGGGTCGTCGAGTACCGCCTCGTACGCGATTCCTCCGCGGATCAGAGGCCACAGCCCGCATTCGTTCCCTCACAGCTTTCGTTCCGCACCGTGACGCACGCTCCAGACCAGTTGCTTCTGCCGAGTGGCGATGACCTGCCGCCCGCAATTCCGTTCGCCGCAATCGTGCAATTTGGCGACAGCGTAAATTGTGAATTGCGGTCGCCGCTTCGACATCTGCCGGTTTCGCAGGCTGCCACCGCGGCTCTCCGCACGCTCGAACATTTCGCGCGCTGCGCAGCTCCGTCGATCGGTGATCAACCACTTGATCTGGGGGATTTCGATGCGCCGGATCGGTCGCCTTCTGGTTTATTTTTCCCGAGCCTGCAATGCGAGCCTGCTCACAAATTGAGAAGCGTCTCCTCACGGATGACCTGCGCTGTCGCGGGGACGAACCAATCCACGCACTACGTTTTTCGGTATGCGTCCACGTTCGTGGCAAGCGATCACTCCACCGTGGGCGAACCCGCTGCGCCCTTCGGTGTGAACTCGCAATTACGGTCTCACCCACGCGCGTCACGATTGCGTAGCGAATGCGCATTTGCAATTCGCAAATGTCACAGTGACCTGCGCTCGCCGTCGCCGTTTGCGGTATTCCAGAGTCAAAGCGATCTGCTCCAGCCTTCGCCATCTGCGCTGCTCCAGCGTCATAGCGATCCGAGCCCGCCTTCACCTTGTGCGCCGCGCCAGCGTCAGAGTGATCCGTACCGGTTTTCGCCACATCAACTGTCGCTACGACAGTTTTCGCTCCAGCGCACCGCACTTCTGCTGCGGAACTGAACAATTCCGCCGGGTATGGAAAACACCCCGACGATTTCGCCCCCGGCCGAGGACTCGACTTACAGCCATTGCAGGAAGTCTCGTTGCCCGCAAAATCATTGCGAGATTGCTCCCGTCGATCGCCTCTGACCCGCCTCTGCAGTCCCGCAATTCGCTGGACACAAGTCGGCTCTTTCCTCATTTTCGTCTCGCTACTTGCAGTTGCATTTCCTCAACGCGTCGAACTCGGCCGCAACCATGGCTCGATCCCTTCGCTGGACTGGATCGAACATTCGCAGGCGATTCGCAAACTCTCCGCCTCACATGTCGCTGCATGAAAAGTTACCCGCCTCAGTTGATCTCGACGTAATTTCTACTGGTTACCGCATTCCAAGGACGTTCAAAGCGCAAGCTTGCACTTTGTGAATCCGTCGTTTACCCAGCTCCGTAGCTACCGCTGCCGCACTTCGCTCCACACCGACCGCGCAGCCGCACCTCGATAACCGCATCACGCCGCCGCACTTGGTTCCAGACCAGCCGCGCCGCAATGTATTGGTGACCACATCGCGCGGCTTCACTTCTTTCCAGCCCAGTTGCACGGCGATGGCTAGATGACTGCGGCGCGGCGCTCCAGTTATTTGCAGATCGGCCGGGCCACGAGGGACTGACGACCGCATCACGTGCTCCTCTTTTTTTCTAGATCGGCCGCGCTGCGACAATTTGATTTCCGAATCACGCCGCTGCCTCCGCACCGCTTCGCCATGTTTTCGTGACCGCGTCACGCCGCTGCACGTGGTTCGCTGCCAGCTGCGCCGCGATGAACTGGTGATCGCAGCATGCGCCTCACTTTTTCCAGACTGACCGCGCCGCCGTGGCTCGACGACCGCGAAACGCTGCTCCGAGTTTTTCCAGACCGGTCGCGCAAGCGAGACGACCGCGCCACGCCCCTCCGCCTATTTCTAGATCGGCCGCTCCGCGATAATTTGATTTCCGAATCGCGCCACTCCACGTGTTTCCTGCCCAGCCGCGCCTCAATACCTTGCCGACCCATCACGCTGCACCTACTGCCAAACCAGCCGTGCCGCCGTGGGTTGACGACCGCGTCACGCTGCTTTTCCTATATCTAGACCAGCCGCGCCGCCATGGATTCATGACTGCATGACGCTCTTCCACTTTTCTTCCACACCGGACGCACGGCTGCAGCGAGATGACCGCATGAGGCTGCCCCACCTTCTCCAGACCAGCTGCACGGCAATGGCTCGATGACCGCAGCGCGCTCCTCCGCGCTTTTTCGGACTGACCGCGCCGCCATACTTTGACGACCACATCACGCGGGTCCGTCGCCCGCTGCTCGCTAACAACGCTATCGCTACCGGCTCCCGCCGTGACCTTCCCTACGTCGCTGCTTCTTCACGTAGAAATCTCGAACGCCACAATCTAGATTCAACCGTTCTTCGGCCACGGCTCCTATCGCTCCGATTCCAACCGCGCCAGTTTCGTCCGTTCGTTTCGCGCTGCCCGTGCCACAAGCAAGTTCGACTCAAGCTTGCCCCACCCCATGATTCCCGCGCACCCGCCCGCGTTTCGTTCCTTCGCTGCGCCATACCTCGCATCACAAGCACGTTCGACTCGTGCTGTCTTTGCTCCACGACTCCGCTGCACTCGCGCCTGTTTCGTTCCTTCATTGCACCACCGTGCGCATCGTAAGCGCGTTCGACTCACGGTTGCTTCCCCGCGTGACGTCGTCGCGTCCGCCCCCGTTTCATTCCTTCGTTGCGCAATACCTCGCATCACAAGAACGCTCGACTCGTGCTCTCTTTGCTCCACGACTCTGCTGCACTCGCGCACGATTCGTCCCTTCGTTGCGCCATCGTTCGCATCGCAAGCACGTCCATTTTGTCGTGTCTCCACAGGATGGCTCCAAGCTTTTTCGGTGTGCTTCGTCCGCCTTCACCGAAGCCCCACGAGATTTCATCCGCCGGTGCCGCGTTCGACCATCAACCCCTCACAAAAATCCTCGCCTCACCATACCGTACCCATTCCCGGAAGGGTGGGGGCTTGATTTGTGGGGCGTGGTGGTAGTGGTGGCGGCGCGAAATTGCTTGAGGGGTGATTTTTGGGGCTGCGGACAATTTCTGTTGGGGGCAGCCGATGGGCGCTTGCGTTGACGAGACTTTGTAAGTTTGCAGTGGGGGAACTTGAATGAAACCGGATGAAGTTGAGAAGTTACGGCGTAGCTTGTTTGAGTGCTGCGTTGGTGGCGGGGGCGGTTTGCTCTTTGCGGATTTGGATACAGCGTCGTTAGATGAAGAAGCGTCGGAGGCGCGCGGGGCAGGAGGGCACGCTTTGCCAGGGTTGGCGGCAGATCGGAGCGGATCGCCGCCTGCGCGAGTATGGCGAGTTCAGAGCGAATTTGTGGGATTGGGTGGAATGATGCGTGACTGCGGTACTTGGGACGAGATACGCGGCGCGCGATTGCGGCAGAACTGGCGTTGCTGTTTCAGATTACTCAGTTTCCCGAGACTCTTCGGCAAATTTCGTGAGAGCGGCGCAGCGCCTTGAGAATTGGGACTGTCGAGTGTTCTGGCCCAGATCGATCGGTTGGGTGGGATCGGACTCAGGCCTGGGCGCGCGCAGTTCGGCTGACGGCTCGGTCCGAGTTGGAGTTAGCGTTGGAAGCGGGAGCCTCGCCTGACTGCTTTGGCCGGCTTGAATTTTCGATTGGGTCCGGGGCCTCGGCTGACTTCTTGGGCCGGCTCGGACTTAATGCTGAGCGCGAGGAACTTGGGCTAAGTGCCTGGGTAAGCTTGGGATTATTGTTTGGTGCGGGGAGGCCAGGACTCCAATAGTTGTTCTTTGCGATAGATCAGGGCGTTGATGTTGTAGGGAGCGAGTTCGATGCTGTGGCCGTGAGTGATGGCGTCGGTGGGGCAGGCTTCTACGCAGTAACCGCAGAAAATGCATCGGGAATAGTCGATGTTGTAGGTCTTCGCATAGCGCTCGCCCGCAGAAATGCGGTTGGCGGCGGTATTTTCCGCGGCCTCGATGTAGATGCAATTCGCGGGACAGGCTGCGGCGCAGAGAAAACAACCTACGCACTTTTCGTAGCCGTGCTCGTCGCGCTGAAGAACATGGATGCCGCGATAGCGTGGTTGTACGGTGGGCGGCGTGTCCGGAAAACTTTCGGTAGTAGTTTTGCGGAACATGGTGCGTAACGTTACGCTGAAGCCCTTGTAGAGGGTGAAGAAAGTTTCGCCGACTTCCTGGATGAGGGATGCCATCCCGTTCACTTTAGCAGAGACGGCAGGGGCAGGCAAACGGCGCGTAAACGGAAAATACTGATCGATGGGTAATGATTTGGGACCCGCGCGGTAGGTGATGCTTGCGGAAAACTGGGAAAATGATTGATTAGGTTGGATTGCCGCTGCTTGTTTCGCGGTGGCTGCGAACCTCTCTAACCACCGAGAACCCGCATAGATATCTGGCTGCGCTTGGAGAGCGCCTACTTGCTGACTGCGAGCCGCGAAAAACAGCCGCGCACGAAGCGCCTTGTCGCGAGGGCGCGGGCAATTCTTACCTCTTTTTTCTGTGTGCTGCTCCGAATCCATGCACGGTGTACGTACCAAAATACGCATTGTTGCGCGCGTGTCCGAAAATTCGTACGCGTTTGCGGGGATCATAATGTTTTTTGCGCGACGCGCCGATAAATGAATTTGTGCGGCTTACGGTTTTCAAACTGCGGCGTCCGTATTGAATTATGCAAGCGCGCCGACTCACCTTCGTGGTTGGAGTTTTTTTCCTGGCAAGCGCTTCCCTGCTGGGCGCGACGGCGCTGGAGCGCGGTGATGCACTGTTCGCTAATGGATTTTTCCCAGAAGCGGAAGTTGCTTACACGGAGGTCTTGCAGAAGAATCCCCACGACCTGAAAGTGAGCACGCTGCTGGGCATGACGGCGCTGTTTGCGAATCATCTGGACGACGCGGAAAGATATTTGCGAGGAGCGGCGCTGACTGGACCGTTCCAGACCGTGGCGCAAAATCTTCTGGGCGAGGTTTTCTACCGGCGCGACCAATTTCCGGAGGCGGCGAGATGGTTTCGGACCGGAGGTAGCGCGGAGCGAGCGGAGCCGCTGGAATTTTTCGGAGAAGGGGCACCGTACGCGATTGAGGGAGCGGCCGGCGAAACGCGGCTGCGGTTCGTGGCGACGGACCCGCTGCCAATTGTGCAGGTGAGGGTGAACGGCGGCGATGTGGCAACGTTTCTGATTGATACGGGCGCCGCCGAAGTTCAGATCGATTCCGAACTTGCGCGGCGGCTGAAGCTCAGTTGCGCCGGCGGGGGTTCCGCGATGCTTCTGGACGGAAGCCAGACGGAGATGCGTCACAGCAGGGTGGCGGCGCTGCAGTTGGGAGAGTTCGAGGTACGGAATGTGCCGGTGGTGATACGGCCGCTGCCGGTTTTCGCCGGGCGTAAGCTGGATGGGGTGCTGGGAACGGTATTGCTGTACCACTTTCTTGCAACTCTGGATTATCCGCATGGCGAATTGATTCTGCGGCGCCGGACCGCGGAGACTTTGCAGGCGTTTGAGACGAGCGCGCGGCTGGAGAGGCAGATGGTGATGCCCTTCTGGCTGGCGAGCGACCACATGATCGTGGCGCGCGGGCGCGTGAAAGCTGCGCCGCCGGCGCTGCTGCTGGTGGCGACGGGAGTGACGGTGGGGTTCACTTGCCCGGAGTCCATGATTGAGCAGGCTTCGCTGAAGTTCGAGCGGAATGGCTCTGTGGTTCCCGCGACGGAACGGCGAGTAAACTTGGCGTCGTTTGTCGTGAATGATTTGTACCTGGGCGAAGCGCGGCAGCAGAATGTGGCGGGCCTCGCCGGCGCATTTCCGGCTGGCTGGGAACATGCTTATGGGTTTCGCATCGGCGGATTGGTGGCGCATCAATTCTTCCGGTCGTATGCGGTCACGTTTGATTTCAGTGGAATGCGGCTGTACCTGAGCGGTGTCGCGGCGCAACCGCACAACAAGACGCCGATCGACGTGCAGACCGCGATGCTGCCGAATTGACGCAGTGAGTGGGGCGCTGAATTCCGTCTGGACACGGATCTGAAACTGGACGTGAAACCCCGAAGCTGAAGTAACGCTTAAAAAATCAACGCGCGTTGAACAATTCAACACGAGAGCGCACTCCGTACTAGGCCGAGGCTGGGCTTTTCTTTGGCGTAAGTCCATGCGCCTGTGTAGCGAGGGGCTTTCGCCCTGGATGAAACGTTCGGTCGCCGAATTGCACTATCTGCCTGTGTAGCGGGGCTACAGAGGAGGAACCGATGGCGGCGAAGAAAAGCAAAAAATCCTCAAGCCGTAAGTCATTGAAAATCAAGCCACTTTCGTTAGTCAAACCTCTTCGGGCATATCCGCCTGATCCTTGCAGCCAAGCGTAATGGAAGGCAGTTGGACGCAATAGGAAACATTTTAGTCCATAGGTAGTATTGCTAGCCCTGAGCGGGCCCTGATTCAGAAGACACGGACAGCAAGAAGAAGCGCTGGTAGCGAGATTTGCGACGAGGAGACTAATAAGCCGAGATGAGCCAGACCAACCCAGTCCAACAAGATTCGTTTGAAAAGGCCCGTGCAGCATTCTTCGGGAAAGCGGTTGTGATATCCAGCCCGAATGCGCCTTCCGGCAGCACGATGGCGCCACAGAGCGAGCCCGTGCGAGAGACGTCCGGCCAACTGGCCGCAGCAGTAGCAGCGAGCTAGAGCCCGACACCCCGTACCAATTCCGCACCCGGGGCTTGAGGCCTCGAGATTCAGGCGCTCCCGCCCATCGCGCAAGGCAAGGCCGCGAATGATGGGGAGACCGCAAAGCCGTAACACACCCCCGTAAGATTTTGGAACGATTGATGATGTGGCGCGGAGAAGTCGGCCGCGTACACCCTGCAATACCAAGCTGATCCGGCGGGCGACTTAGAGACGTGTGCCCAGCTGCCTTTCCCCACTGAGAAATCACAGCCGAGACACGGCATTGGCGCGTCCGGGTTGCCACGCGGGGCGCCAATTTTCGCGAAAAATGTGCGATTAGAACAGCGTGCGGTTCTTTGTTTTCAATTGGTTGCGTCATTTTCTAATCGCCGGATTGTCGATTAGAAATGGTGGGTCGGCTTCAATAGCATTACTTACTGAGATGAGCGACTGCGCATGCGGGGAGGTTTCTGGCACCGGTTGCGGGAGTTCGAGCTCGGGCGCGGGTTGCGTCGAGGGCGCGGACGCAGGTTGACGGTCGCCGGAGGTGATGATGACGCGCCGGACTGGCTCAACCCACTCCCCGCAGTCGGTGATGCGAGCGCAGGCATGGATGGCGCGGAGGATGACGTTTGGGTCGGGTTTGGCCTGATCGGCATGTTCGATGAGGAGTTCGGCGGCGAAGCGGAGATTCTGGCGGCGAAGCTCGTAGAGACGCAGGGCACGAGCGTGGCGATACACGGTGCGGTAATTCGGGATCTTGTAATCCGTACGAATCAGGTCGGCGTTGCGCCAATTGACGAAGTCTTCTTCGATGCCAGCACGGTCGGGGTGGTGGCAGATGTCGCATTTGCGGGAGTGGCGTTCGAGGTCGGGGAGGCTGAAAGGTTCGTTGCGGTGCGGGCCCGCGGCATTATCGGCGTGGCGATCCAGGGCTTCGGCGACGAACTCGGCGGCGTCTTCGCCGGAGATGAGCTTGCAGAAATTCCCAGATTTCGGCCTGCGCTTGGGCCGGGGCTTGTATTTGCGGTTGCGCTTGGCTGGAAGCGTGGCGACGACCTGGGGGAGCGGCTGGGTGGCGGGAGCTTCTTCGGGCGGGGTTGATGCGATCGGATGCGGTTGCAGTTGAAGTTGCGGTTCGAGTTCGGGTTCGAGGTCGGGGTCTGATTGAGGTTGCTGCACAGAAACGCCAATCAGGAGATTGGCGTTCCCAGGAATGGCAAGGTCTGCGGTTGGTTCGTTCGTTGCGATCTGCGGTTGGGCAAACGTTGGAGTGGCAAGGATTTCAGGGGCGTCCGGTTGGCGTTCGATGGCTGGTTGCACGGCTTGGATTAGTTCGGCGCGGGTGCGGACCTCCCAGGTGGGATTTTGCAGGGTGGTGAGTGCGAAGCGTGGGTCGCAAAATTTTCCGAAACGTTTCATATTTTCTTCTCCTGGCCAAAGGTAGCAACTGGACGACGGAAAAATAGCTGTACTTATGGACAGAAAAGGGACACTGCACGTACTCACGGGCCTGGAACTTACAATTGCGAGTGAGGATTCTGTGGATGCTCGCGGGACGTGTGCAGCCGGAGAACTGTCGAGGCGCCGAGAACTTTGTATTGGGTTAGGGTGTTGCGGTGCGAGCGACGCAGAGAACGCATTGGACAAGTCTTTGGGCAATTGGGCGGATGGTGCGGGAGGACTGGCACTGTCGCCCGAAATCCAGATGGACGGTTACGGCGCTGATCAGGCACTAGGAGCCGAATCGCTGCGGCTCAAACTTGCTCAACTACTCGCCTCTCAATACGACCATGGGCGCGACGCGCGTTGCTCGGTGCGCTGGAATCCAGCACGCAGTCATGCCGACCAGCAGGAGTGCAATCGCCGCAACGGCGTAGGTAAATGGATCTCCAGAACTGATGCCCACAAGCAGGTGCCCCATTGAGCGCGTCAATGCCCATGCGGCAGCCAATCCTATCGCGATACCGGCTACGACCAGCAGCACACCCTGTCTCCAAACAAGCAGGAGAATATCGCGCCGCTGCGCGCCGAGAGCAGCGCGGATGCCGATCTCGCGTGTCCGTTGCGCCGCTGCATACGAAACTACGCCGTACACTCCCACTATTCCCAGAGCGAGGCCGATTAACCCCAGCGCCGTGGCAAATCCCGCAGCCAAGCGGAACGCAAAAAAACCGAAAGCGCCTTCCAGCGATTGTTGCATCGTTTCGATGTCCATCGCCGAAACGCCCGTCGTGAGATTTGAGATCTGCGCCTTTACCGATGCAATGAGCGATTCAGGCGAGACTACGGCTCGAATTTGTAGAACACATTTTGAAGAGAAGTTCTGCGCCAGGGGAACATAAAAGAAAGGCTGAGCATCTTCGCCGATCGATTGATATTTTCCATCGTTTACAACGCCAACGACCGTGAGGAACGGACCGGCGTCTCCGTTCATGCCGAAGCGTTTTCCAACGGCATCTTCCTGAGGCCAGAAGCGGCGCTCCATTGTTTGATTGACGATCGCAACAGGAGGGGCTCCGTCGTTGTCTGCGTCGGTAAAATTACGTCCGCGCTGAAGCGTAATACGCAGGGTGCCGAAGTACGGTGGGTCGATGGCGTTGAACAAGATACTCGGAGCCTGTTCTCCAGGTCGCGCGGAATGGTCGCTGAGCGACACTGGTGCTTTCGTGGGAAAGCCGCCCAATGGTACGTAAGTCGCGAGACTCGCTGATTCGACGCCAGGAAGCGCGCTTACATTTGCTTCAAGTGACTGAAAGAAAGCATCGGCTTGACGATCGCTGTAACCGGCTTCGCGCGAGTCGATTGTGACGTTTAACAGGTTTCTCGGATCAAATCCGAGATCGAAGCGCTGCACATGTTGCATACTGCGCACGAAAAGACCGCCGACAATCAGCAGAGTCAGCGCGCCGCCGACTTGCGCCACGACGAGAAAATTGCGAATGCCGGCCTGATGCATTCCGAAGAATTTGTGCTGACCGCCTTCGTGAAGAATCGAGTTCACGTCCGCCGACGCCGCGCGAACGGCGGGCAACACTCCGACGGCAATTCCACCAACTAGCGTCGCGACGACCGCGAAAGTGAAGACTCGCCAATCGAATGCCGCGTCCAAGTGCAAAGGAATATTTTGAAGGCGAACGGCGCTCACCACGCGATTAATCCAGGAACCTGACAAGATTCCTATTCCGCCGCCGAGTACCGCGAGCAGTATTGTTTCGGTAATTATCTGCCGAATCAGGCGGCCTCCGGCTGCGCCGAGTGCGGTTCGGATCGCCATCTCACGCTGACGTGCCGAAGCCCGGACCAGGAGAAGGTTTTCGATGTTCAGGCATGCGAGTAACAATACGAACAGCGCGAGAAGCAGGAAGAGACCAGAAATCGCTACGAAGGTGTTGTTCGCATATGGAATCGGCCGCGCAAGTTTCTCCGAAACAGCTCGCACGGTATACCACTTGTCGGTCGCGGGGTAGTCTCTCGCGAGTCGATCAGATATCACGTCGAGCGAGCTTTGAGCTTCGCCAAGCGTCGTACCGGGTGTCAGACGCCCGAAGGCAAGGATGCGGTGAAGGTCTCGCCCATTCCAGAATAAGTCCGCTGGCTCCTCAGAGGTAATCGCTCCGAGAGGTAGATAAACGTCCGTCTCGAATCCGGAATACATTCCTTGGAATGTGCGCGGAGCCACGCCGACGATTGTCGCGCTCTTCGCACCGATGCGAACCTGGCGGTCGATCACCGAAGGATCACCGTGGAATCGCCTCTGCCAGTATCCGTAACCGAGCACCACGAATAGTGGGCCGCTGAGTGTCTCTCGTTCACTCGGAGGCAGAAGCCGTCCAACGGCGGGCTGGACGCCGAGAGACGAAAAAAAGTTACTGGTGACATAGTTCCCAAAGCACGGTTCGGTGCGATCTCCATCCGCGAGCTGCACTGGACTAATCACCATGCCGAAGATGTCGGAGAACGCGGCGGACTGCCGGCGAAAGTTCTCGAGCTCGGGATAAGAAAAGCCACCGGAACCGATCGGAGCGCCCTTCTGTTGGATTGCAAGCACTGTGATTTGCTCCGGCGCTCGAACTGGCAGGGGACGAAATAGGAAGGCGTTCACTACACTGAAGATGGCGATGTTTGCTCCAATTCCGAGAGCGAAAGTCAGTACTGCAACTATTGTAAAACCTGGGGCTCTCACTAAAGCGCGCACGGCGAATCTTAGGTCTCGAATCAGCGCGTCCACAGTAGCCTCCGCTGCGTTTGAGCTACGCCAAGATCGTACCGCAGGATTCCGTATCGTGCGACACAGACGTTAGTCCTGACAAATTTGCGTTGCCGTCCGTGTGAATCCGAGCTTCAGTTATCCAGTTAGGGCTTTCATCTGGAAATTACTCAACGTCTGGTCGGATTCCCGGTTCCGGCGGACTTCATTGGCCGGATAGGTCGCAGTGAGCAGCGTAAAGGGATTTCTTACGAGGAATTTGGACGCCAGATTCGGCAGCGGTGCAGGTAACGCCGTCTCATCCGAGCATTCCGGACGTCGTTGACTCATGTGTTCGCGCCAGAGGTGACGCCTCAGCGTTCAAAACCTGGGCAGCACGCTCACCTGCAACCGATCCCTCATTTGCGAGATTCGACTCGTTTCACTTGTCCGGTCGAGCTGGCGCGCGCTACCGGATAACTAAAGTGGTGTTGCGAATGTCCGATTGGCGCTTTCGGTGGAAGTTCGCCGAACGCCGATGAATTGACAATGGGCTAACCAAGACCCAGACTAGCCGGCATGCGATTAGCGATTCTCTGCCTTCTAACGTTCGCCGTTTTCCCGTCAGTGAGCAAAGCGCAGACAGCGCCTGTTTTCGAGATTACGCCGGTGGCTAGTTGGATCAAGTTCGACGTGAAGGCGTCGGTGAACATCGCCGGCAAATTCGACAAGTGGGACGCCAGCTTGAAATTTGCGTCTCCTGATGAAACGACGGGCGTTCTAGAGATAAAGATTCAGGCCGACAGCGTGGACACGGGAAGCAGCATGAAGAACGGCAAACTGAAGGGCAAAGATTTCTTCGACGTGGAGAACAACCCGGTGATCACCTTTAAGTCCACGAAGGTTGTACGGACCGGCCTCGACACCTATGAGGTGGACGGCGACTTCACGATACGCGGCGTGTCAAACCCCGAGAAGCTGACGCTGGTAGTTTCCGGCAAAGGTACGGGCTCTGGCGAGATCAAAGGGAAAATGGTCTTTAACCGTAGAGACTACGGGATGAACAAGGGAATTCCATTCATCAGGATCGCCGATCATGTTGAGGTAAACTTCCACCTCGAGGCGAAGCGCGTTAGTGGGCCGCCGCTGCTCCTTAAATAATCTTGAGCGCAGTCGAAATGCGAGTTTTCTTCGTTTCGATCGCCGTCCGGTACGCGGCTCGGCGTCGCACGAGTCGTTTATAGAATTTGTGATAGGTTCACTGCGAAGCGGACTGGCCGTCCCGGCTACCTGTGTGAATTGGCCGCGTCAGCCGATAACCTGATTTCCTCGCTCGCTTGAGTTAGTAGTTCCTTGGCCTTGCCCGCGTGACCGCCCAGATTGTAGTGATTGTCTTGTTGGGCTTCGTTGACTTTTTGCCATGCTTGTTGAATTAGCTGCTGAGCGGCCCTCATATTCCCGTGGCGTTCACCGACGTTTACGGGCGGTTGCTGCGCAGACACGACTGCGCCGAGTACAAACGCCGCGACAAGAGCTATAGCAATCATCAAGATTCGCTTCATCGAATTCTCCTCGTTCGGGTATTGGCCCGCTAAGCGGAAGCTTTATACAACAACACACTCGAACGCAGCAACTAGCTACGAAGCGATCGCGTAAGCGTACCGGTGTTTCGCCTCGATTTCTGTTGTCGGATTAAACCGCTAGACAGGACGTCGCGGGTGAAGTGCGGTGGGGCGACAGAGTCTGAAAATCAACGATAGCCGGGGCGGCTCGACTGGAATTTCTGCGGAATTTCTGGGTTGCTGGGGGGGGCGGCTCGTGGTCATTCTCCTGCTACGGCCCTTGCGCCGACATCTGGCGCCTTAACAGAGGCCGAGAGGGGCACTTCGGCGAGAATTTCTGTACCGCGCATGGGCTCGGATTGCACCCGCAGTGTTCCGCCGACGAGTCGAAGCCGTTCGCGCATACTAACCAGACCGATTCCCACTTTTGTTCTGCGGAGAACCGGGTCAAAGCCCACGCCAGCGTCCACAATCCGCAGGCGGATTACATTGTTGGTGCTACCGACTTCAACGTGGGCTTGGTTCGCTTTACTGTGTTTAGCGATATTGCCCAGCGCTTCCTGAGCGATTCGAAACAGACACAAGGCCACGTCCTTCGGAAGTTCCGAGGGAACTCCGCGGTCGCTGAATTCGACCTGGATTTTGAATTTCGAACTCAACTCCTGACAAAGACCCAGCAGCGCCGCCACCAGTCCTACGTGCTCAAGCTTGCTGGAATGGAGCTGGTGCGAGAGTGCGTGCATATCAGTAGATATTTCCTGGTTTCGTTTGGACAGTTCCTGAAGTTTGGACCGCATCTCTACTTCGGCCTCGGGCAGGCTCTTCAAAAGCCGCGAGAGGCCGATGCCCTGAAGCGTCAGGCGCTGACTGAAGTCGTCGTGAAGTTCCCGGGCGATGCGGGCACTCTCCGCCTCTTGCGCGGCAATGAGGCGCACTCCAATTTTTGCCAGTTCATCCTGCGCAAGCTTGCGATCTGTGATGTCCACGAAGCCTGCTAAGTTAGTTTCGCCCAGAGATGCGAAGTGAAACTCGATATAGCGGAATGAACCGTCTTTACAGCGCACCCATGCTTCGAGCGGGGTGATTTCAGAACGTTTTCTGACGGCTTCGGCGACGCGGGCTTCCCATTCCGTTCTGATTTTTTCGCGATACGCTTCGTCAGGATAGGCCAGGGGCCACCACTCGGCGACGCCCGGTACATCTTCCTGTGAATAGCCAAACAGAGCGGTGAACTTATCGTTGACGATCTCGTTGCGATGTTGCGAACCGTTGGTGACGACCGTGGCGACAGGAGACGCAAAGACAAGCTGCCTGCTGCGCTCTTCGCTGACGCGCAGCTTGTGTTCGGTCTCTTTGCGCTCGGTGACATCGGCGGTCATGCCAACCAGCCGGATCATCTTCCCGGCTTTGTCGAACGTAGCGCGGCCACTTTCTTGCAACCAGAGCAGCTTACCGTCGGGGCGGAACCTGCGGTACTCTGTGCGGTATTCCGAGTTTTGTGGCGTCAAAGAGGTTGCCAGGCCCCACACTTTGGCCCGGTCATCGGGATGGACCAATTCGAAATAGTCCTTGGCCAGAGCGGCTCCGGTGGCATCATCCAGCCCCAGGATGCGCGCACATTCTGCAGATCGCAGCACGGAGTCAGTGGCGGGATCCCATTCCCAGGCATACATCCTGCCCACTTCGGCGGCGACACGCAGGCGCTCTTCGCTCTTGCGCAAGGCCTTCTGGGCTTGCAAAATGTCGGTGACATCGTGCGCGACTCCGCGCACACAAGGGATTTCCACGCCCTCAGTCCGCAGGGTGCTGGTGAAACTCCAAATCCGAGTCGTTCCGTGCTTGGTCCGTAAACGCATGAAGCCTGCGTAGGGGCTTGTCTTGCGTATCGAGGCCAGAAACGCGTTGAATTCCTTGTGACTCTCTGGGCTAAGGAATTCACGCACGTTCCGATTTTCAATTTCGGCAGGCTCATAGCCGAGCGTCCGGGCAGCGGCAAGATTCACGCTCAACACGACGCCGTTCAAATCGTGGGTGCAGATCAAATCGAGACTGTTCTCGACTAAATCGCGGTAGTGCTCTTCATTCTCGCGCAATGCGAAAACTCCTGTTTGTTCGCGAATGTGACGGTTCGCTCGCTACGACCTAATTTTGAACGCGAGTATAGCATTCACGACCGGCTCGCGATAAGCCGCTAAAACGTGCTGGTCGCCTGGTCGAGCGTGAATCGGGCTTGCGGGGTTCGCCGGGGTCAGCGTCGCCAAATACCTGGAAATAGCGACGGCGTTTCACGTCGCGATAGTTCGCAAGCCTGTATAATTATTTGGGTTGGGGATCATAAGCGGGCGTCGTACAACGGTAGTACAGGAGCTTTCCAAGCTTCGAATGTAGGTTCGATTCCTACCGCCCGCTCCAACAATTCCGAGATGCGCTGACTGCGAAGGGCGAGGGCGCCTCCTGCCGCGCACGACCCGGCCTTACGGATAAAAAAGCAAAGCCAACGTCATCGCTCCGTCGTCCCGCCGCGCCTGGTTGCGTGCGATCGCACAAAGTGCAATGTTGCGCGTATCCACCGCGCCAGCAGGTCACTTTGGTTTCCTGGGGCGCGCGTTGGCACCGGCAAGCAAAACTATACCGATGAGGATTGGGAGTCGAGCCCACCAGATCGGTGGTACAGGCCCAGTGATAATGTTCCCGGGTAGGGCGCCGAGGCCTTTCAGGATCCAGGCGACTCCAAAGAGAATTAGGACAATACCCGCAAAGCTCGTTGAGATTCTCATGCCATTTTGCGCGGCCTGACGCGCACCTCTTCGAGTTGCAGCAGCTCGAATCCTACGGTGGCCATGACGTGAACCAATCAGCGCGTCAAGTACAAGCCAAGGATTACGACACCAATAGCAATCGCGGACAACACGAGTCGCAGCCAGCGCGGGATGTGTTCCCATCCATCGCCGAATCTAGGCTTCGAGTGCGGTTCCGGTTCGATGATTTCGTGAGTCATCGGGTCTTCACGAAATGTTCGCATGGCGGTTATGGGTGCACCGTCGCGGTAGTATATTACGAAGATATCTTCGCTTGCTTGAAGCGTGGATAGCGGGAAGCTGCGGACGGTGCAGTCTGGGTGCGGGATGGCAAAACGCCAATCAGGAGATTGGGCTTCCCAAGGAGTGAGTTGGGCGGTTCGGGTGTCGCGCCGCGAGTGGTGAATCATTTGAATCTAAATCCCCACCCTTCGCATGAACCAACGGCGCGAAGGATGGGGCACCCGAAAACTCTCATGGCGCTTAGTTGGGTGATGTGAAACGCTTGGCCATCCGCCCGCTGGAGATGAACATCAGCCCTTTTGGGTATGTCCGAACAGTAGGCATGAGGTGCGTCGCCGAGATTCTGACACAACTCACGGCGCGGCCAATAATCGCGGGATGTGCTGCGAGGATTACGGGACCGGCCGCGCTGTTAAACACCTGTTAAATAATATCTCAGGGATTCTGGACAATTCACAAAACCCGCTGTTTTATTGGGGAAAAGTGGTGGACGTGAGGGGGCTCGAACCCCTGACCTCCTCGTTGCGAACGAGGCGCTCTCCCAACTGAGCTACACGCCCATCTAGTGACGTTGCTGCAGGAAACATTCTAGCAAAGGCTGGTGGGAGCGCCAAACGTCGTGGGAAGTTTTTGCAGCGTGTTGTGCATGCGACGAATTCTGGAAATTGCGGGAGTAGCAAGATGCCCCTCGGTAGGTAAGAGCAAGGAAGCTGAGCGGATCGCGACCACTGCTAAAAGCAACGGCGCCCAGCTGAAGCTGGCCGCTACAAAGGCGAGTCAAAGGCGAGTCAAACACGAGTCAAAGCCGAGTCAAAGACGAGTCAAAGGCGAGTCAAACACGAGTCAAAGACGAATCAAAGACGAATCAACGACGAATCCAAGGCGGGGCGCAGCGAGCAGCGCCCCTAACCGGAAAACCACGGTCTGCTCGAATATGATTGAGATGCCGGAGTACAGGATTTTCCGGAAAGGAATCAGAGATTGACTGGGTTACTTCGCGGGCGGGGATTTGGGAGTATTTGTGGCAGGAGGAACTGCTGATGCGAAATTTATCGAGGAATTTTGCGGTGGCGGTTTTGGCGGTGGCTGTGGCGGGGCCGGTGATTATTGCTGGGTGCGAGGGCGAGGTGCGGACTTACGATGCTGGTTACGGCGACTATCACCGGTGGAATCATGGCGAGGTGGTTTACTACAACAATCGGGAGCATGAGACGCATCGCGACCACGTGGATTTCGCGAAGCGGAATGACGAGGAGAAGAAGGAATATTATTCGTGGCGGCACAATCAGAACGGGAATCACGGGGGACAATAGAGAGGCAGGAGCGAGAATAGAAAAAGGAAAATAGAAAATTGGGGATGTGAGTTCGTCAGAGGGTGGAATGGCACCCCTGGTGAACGTAGTTCGGCAGTAACGTCAAGAACCCCACCCTTTGCAAACTGAAAGGGTGGGGCACCCGCCGCAGTGATTGAGCTTTCACTTAATTCTGATCTGCCCTGATTCATTTCCAGCTAGAACGGAGCGGAGTTGAATGCGTGGCAAGCTGGGGCGCAGCAAGCAGCGCCCCTACCATGGCTGCGCGCTGGAATTTTGGTTTGCGGTGATTTATTTTGCTGGCGACGAGGCGGGATGCAGCATGGCGCGGGCGCTGGTTACGTATTTGGCGAAGCGATGGGCGAGGGTGAAGATGCGTTCAGATTGGCGGAGGCGGATGGCGTCTTTGGGAATCAGTTCGCCGCCGATGCCGAGCGCGGTTGCGCCGGCCAAAATGAAATTTGCCGCGGTGTGTTGGTTTACGCCGCCGCTGGCTACCAGCGGGAGATTCGGGAACGGGGCTTTCAGAGCGCGGATGTAAGTGTCGCCGCCCACTTGGGCGCAGGGAAAAACTTTCACGAAATCGGCGCCGGATTTCCAGGCGCGGGTTACTTCGGTGGGGGTGAGGGCGCCGGGCATGGCGACTACGTCGGCACCCAGGGCGAATTCGATAATTTTTAGATCCAGGCCGGGGCTGGTTAGGAATTGGGCGCCGGCGTCAACGCACTGACGCGCGATGTCGGAGTCGAAGACGTCGCCTGCGCCTACGATCATTTTGGGGGCGTGTTTTACCAGGTGAGCGATTACGGCGATGGCGCCAGGGACCGTCATTTCAATTTCTACGATGGGGATGCCGCCGCGGGAGACGGCTTCGGCGGCGAAGAGGGCGTCTTCGGCGGAGGAGAGGCGGACGGCGGGGATGATGCCGATTTGTTCGATGCGGGCGTGGATTTCTTCGCGTTTCATTTTGTGCAGGGCCTCGGGTGAGTTGCGCGCTTGGTGACGCGGCGATTCTAGCGGAAATGAGGCGGAGCGGATAAGGAAAAGAAATGCGCGCGGGGAATTGGAGGTGGCGGAGACGCTGAAGTTCAAAATCACCACTGATTAACACAGATGAACACTGATAACGGCGGTGATGAAGGCGGGCGAAGAGAAAAGCGAAGAGATAGCCTTCACCCGCATTCGCGGGTTCAGGATGACGGATTAAAGGCAAAGGCAGAAGCGAAGTCAAAGGCAAAATCAAAAATTAAACTAAAATAAAGTTAACAAACAGACGCAGGAGCGAAGGCAAAGACTAAGCAACGTCAAAGACGCCCGCCTAAAAAGAAAAAGCAGGCGGCCGCTACAAATGCAAATCAACACCCTTCGAGTGATTAGACTTCGAAGGATTCTTCGGTGTCGGGGAGTTTGTCGCTTTCTCTTGCTATCCAGACATACATGGCGGGGAGGAGGAAGATGCCCATGATGAGGGCGGTGATCAGGCCGCCGACTATTACGATAGCGAAGGGGCGTTGGGAATCGGAACCTATGGCGCGGCTGGTGGCGGCGGGGAGGAGGCCCAGAGTGGCGACTAGCATGGTCATCATAATGGGGCGGAGGCGGAGGACGGCGCCTTCGATGGCGGAATCTTCGATGGAGTGGCCGTGGGCGCGGAGTTGGTTGATGTATTCGAGCATGATGACGCCGGTTTCGACGGAGACGCCAAAGAGCGCCAGGAAACCTATGCCGGAAGAGACGCTGAGATGCGTGCCGGTTAGGAGTAACGCCAATAGACCGCCGAGCGGAGCGACGGCGACATTGGCCAGGATGAGGCCGGCCCATTTCGCGGAACTGAACATGGTGTAGAGGATTATGAAAATTACCAGCAGGGTGATCGGGACTACGATCATCAGGCGTTTCTGGGAGCGTTTTTGGCTTTCGTATTCGCCGGCCCAGTCAATGTGGTAGCCGACTGGAAGTTTTACGCGTGCTTTCACTTCTTTCATGGCTTCTTCTACGGCGCTGCCCAGGTCGCGACCGCGGACACTGTATTTGATGGCGACGTAACGGGAGTTTTCCTCGCGGTAAATTTCGGAGGCGCCGTCGCGGACGTTTACTGTGGCTAATTGCGACAGGGAGACGCGTTCGCCGCTGGGTGCGAGCAGACGAATATTTTCGATGGCTTCCTTGGTGTCGCGATAGTTGGGTTGATAGCGGACTACCAGGTCGTAGCGCTGTTCGCCTTGCAGGACTTGGCTTACGGCTTTGCCGCCGACTGCGGTTTCTACTGCGTCCTGGACATCGGAGACGTTGATGCCGTGGCGGGCGGCTTGTTGGCGGTCAACCGAAATATTGAGATTTGGTTGGCCGAGGACGCGGAAGAGGCCTAGATCTTCTACGCCGGAGATGCCGCGCATTACGTTTACGACTTCGTCGCCTTTTTCTTCCAGGATTTGCAGATCGTCACCGTAGAGTTTGATGGCTAGCTCGCCTTTTACGCCGCTGACCGCTTCTTCCATGTTGTCCGCGATGGGTTGCGAAAAATTCCAGAGGATGCCGGGCAATTTGCTTAGCTGGGTGTCCATCGCGGAGATCAGCTCGTCTTTATCTTTGTGGAATACGGGGCGCCATTTTTCTTTGGGGAGGAGCTGGACGAAATATTCGGTGTTGAAGAAACCGGTGGTATCGGTGCCGTCGTCGGGGCGGCCCACCTGGCTGGTAACGATGGTGACTTCGGGAAAGGAGGCGAGGATGTCGCGGGCTTGGTTGGCGACGCGGACGCCTTCGGTGGGGCCGGTGCTGGGGGCGAGGGTGCCGCGGACCCAGATGGCGCCTTCGTCCAGGTGGGGGAGAAATTCAGAGCCAATTACGCCACTGATCATCAGGAAAACGGCGAAGGCGAAGGCGGCGGCTCCGACACCGACGGTGAAGACGCGATGGTGGATCGACCAGCGAACGGCGATGCGATATTTATCGCGCAGGAAATTCATTACTGGATTGGGCCACTCTTTTACGCCGTGGCGGAAAACCAGCAGCGCGAGAACGGGAGCGATCAGGATCGCGAAGATCAGCGCGCCAAGCAGGGCGAAGGAGACGGTCCAGGCCATGGGCTTGAAGAGGCGGCCTTCCACGCTTTGCAGAGTGAAGATGGGGAGATAGGCGGTGATGATGATGGCGCGGGCGTAGAAGACGGGGCGCAGGACTTCCATTACGGCGTCGCGGATGATTTCCAGGGGTGTTTTTTGCGCGCTGGAGGAAAGGCTGAAATGGCGGACGATATTTTCGATGATGACTACGGTGCCGTCGACGACCATGCCGAAATCGAGGGCGCCGAGCGAGAGAAGATTGGCGGGAATTTTGTTGAGGTCGAGGCAGATGGAGGCGAAGAGCAGCGAGAACGGGATGGTGAGCGCGACGATTAGCGCGCCGCGGGAATTGCCGAGGAAGAAAAATAAAATTATCGAGACGAGTAGTACGCCTTCGGTGAGATTTTCGAGCACCGTGTGCGTGGTGAGATGCACGAGTTCGCTGCGATCCAGGAACGGGACGATTTTTACGCCGGGAGGGAGAATCTCGTTGTTCAGCTGGTCAACTTTTTTATGAATGGCGAGTAAGGTTTCGTCGGCATTTGCGCCTTTGCGGAGGAGGACGATGCCTTCGACAACATCATCATTGTCCAGGATCGTGCCGTCTTTGCGACGTATGGCCTTGCCGATTTGTCCGAGGCGAATACGGGAGCCCTGGGTGACGGTGGCGATATCTTTCACACGGAGAACGGTGCCATTTTTGGTGGTGATGGCGGTTTGTTCGATGTCTGCAACGGTGCTGAACAATCCCACTACGCGGACGTTGATTTGCTGCAGGCCGGATTCGACGAAGCTGCCGCCGGCGTTGGCGTTGTTGTTCGCGAGCTGCTGCTCGACCTGGCTGATGCTGAGGCCGTGGGAGACGAGGGCGTTGGGATCCACGCGAACTTGATATTCGCGGGTGATGCCGCCGAAGCTGGAGACGTCAACGACATTGGGGACGGACTTGAATTGTTTTTCCAGCGTCCAGTCCTCGATGGACTTCAGTTCCATGAGGTCGTACTTGGGATTGGTGCTGCGCAGCGTGTACCAATAAATTTGGCCTACGGGGCTCCAGTCTGTGCCCATCTGAGGTTGCAGGCCGTTGGGCAGCGTGACTTGGGACAAGCGCTCGAGAACTTTGGAGCGATTCCAGTCGTCGTTGGAGTTGTCGTCAAAAATGAGCATGACGCTGGAGAGGCCGAAGAGCGAGTCCGAGCGAAGATGGGCGAGGTGCGGCAGGCCGTTCATTTGAGTTTCGATGGGGATGGTGACTTGCTGTTCCACTTCTTCGGCGGCGCGGCCGGGCCACTGGGTGATGACTTGAACGTAATTGTTGGCGACGTCGGGATAGGCTTCCACCGGAAGGGCGTGGAACGAGATGGCGCCCCAGACGAGCAGAAGGGCGGCAAGCGCGAGCACCATGAAGCGGCTATTGAGCGCGAAATCTATCAGGCGTCGCATCAGGCGGCTGGCGGTCCTTGGTGGCGATTAGCTGACAACTATTGCTCCACGGTGTTTTGCAAGACCAGGGCGTTCGAGACGACCTGGTCGCCCGGATTGAGGCCGGAGATTATTTCCTGGGTGTTGTTGGGGAGCATTTCTCCGGCGACGACTGCGACGCGGTTGAATTTTTTTCCACCTGCGGGGGTGTAAACCCAATCTCGATCGTGCAGGTGGAGGATTGCCGACGCTGGGACGGAGGCGTGGGATTCTTTTTTCTGACCGCGGAACGTGGCGGTGACGAACATGCCGGGGCGGATGTTGCCTGGATTGTGGACTTCGATGCGAACTTTGGCGGTGCGAATGTTGGGATCGAGGACCGCACCGATGTTGCTGATGCGTCCGGTGACGACTTCGTCGGGATAGGCGTTGAGGCGCACGGTGGCGGTGTCTCCGATGCGAACGCTGGACAGGTCGTTTTCATAGACGTCGCAGATGATCCAGACGTCAGAGAGATCTGAAATTGTGAAAGGATTGGTCGAAGAGAGGCCCTGGATGCCGGCGGCGTTGGTGACTTGCTGGTCGGTGATCACTCCGGCGATGGGTGCGACGATATCCACAATGCCGGTGGGATGATCGAGCGGAGCGCCCAGAAGCCGGAGATGCTCAGCGCTAGTTTCGAGATCCACTTTGGCTTTTTTTTCTGCGTCTTCCGCTATTTGTAAATCGTTCAAGGAAATGGCGCCGTGATCGTAGAGGCCTTTGGCGCGATCGTACTGGGTGTGGGCGAGAGTATCGTCGGCGACGGCTTTGCGGTAGTCGGAGTAGGCGGTGGCGATATCTGAACTCTGCACGCGGAGGAGGAGCTGGCCTTTTGTTACGGTGTCGCCGAGACGGGCGCGGATTTCTACCACTCGGCCGGAGGCGATGGAGATCACTGGGACGGTGCGGGCGACATCGGGACTGACTACGCCGGTGACTGTCAGTTGGGAGGCGGCTTTGTAGTCGGCGGCTACGGCTAGTGGAAATTGGGATGGGTCATCAACTTGGACAATGTTGGCGTCGCCTTCGTGTTCGACTTGAGCTGGCGGAGGAGCTTCGGCGGTGGCGTTTTGTTTTACGTCGCTGCCGCAGCCCACGAGGAGAAGTGCGGCGGCCAGCCACGGGGCTAGATTTGCGATTGCTGCGCGATTCATGAATGCCCTCAGAATTATAAGTGCGATGCAGTAGACAACAGTTGCCGTTAAGAAAGCGTAAAGACCGGGTAAGAATTGCATATTCCGGGGCCTGTGCGCCAGCGGTACGCTGAATTGTGTGTCGCGTGTGAAATTGGGTTGGATGTTTCGGGGTATGGGTGGGTTGGATGGGGGGAAGTCAGAGTCAAGAGATTTTGCACGGAGGGCACGGAGAAAAGTCGGAAATAAATCGGAGAAAGACGGAGAAAATCTACCGCAGAGACGCAGAGAAAACCGACGCCGTGGAAATGTTGACGCCCGGGCGAGCTGGGGCGCACCAAGCAGCCCCCTACCGAGTCGGCTCAGGCATGAAAGCCGCGAGAGCGGAAAGCGGGCCGCCGGTTATTTCTTCACCATCTCGATGTCGAGGGTGATGGTCACGGTGTCGGCGATCATTTGGTCGCCGCCGGGGAGGGCGTTGGTCATGTAGACCATGCCGAAATCCTGGCGATTGATCTTGGTGGTGGCGCTAGCGCCGCGGCGGGTGCCCATCACTTGGATGACTTTGGTGGGGCCGGTTACGTCGAAGGTGACTTCTTTAGTGACGCCGTGGAGGGTGAGGTTGCCGGTCATTTTGGAGGTGTCGTCGCCGGTCTTGATGATTTTTGTGGATTGAAATGTGATGGTCGGGAATTTGGCTACGTCGAAGAAGTGGTCGCTCTTGAGGTCGTTGTCGCGGTTTTGCACGCGGGTGTCCAGGGATGCAACGTCTATTGTCGCGTTCACGGTGGACTTGGAGATGTCCTGGTCGTCGAGTTGGACTGTGCCGGTAACTTTTGTGAATTCGCCCTGGACGTTGGAGATGCCCAGGTGGCGGACGGAGAATTGGGCGTTGGAGTGGGCGGGGTCTAATTGCCAGGTGGTGGATTGGGCGCGGGCGATGGGGGCGGTAAGGATCAGCGCGACGCCGTATGCGATTAGGGATTTTTTCACTGGGGCCTCCGTGGAAACTTCGTGCCGATGTTTGTAATTTTTGACGCTTGCGATTATAGCAGGGCTAGCGGCATTTACCGCAGAGACGCAGAGGTCGCAGAGAAAGGCAACGGCGAAAACAAAAGATATAACAAAGAGAACACAGAGAAAGAACGACAAGCCCTTTGGCAAGCAGGATTACGAGCGGACGGCGCGTTACGAATTTGTGAGCTTGGCTTTGGAGGCGGTGAGGAAGGCGTCGAGTTGGGTGGGATCTGGGAGGGCACCTTGGGCGAAATGTTTGGCGCCGCCGCCTTTGCCTTGGAATTCTTTCAGGGATTCGCGGAGTGCTATGCCCAGGTCTTGCGCTAGATCCGCGGATCTTGCCGCTACTACGTGGCCGGATTCGCGGCTGGCCAGGAGCGCGATTACATTTTTTCCGGTGGTGAGCTTGGCGGCTAGTAGCGCCAGGTATGCGGGCGTCGCGCCGGGCGGTGTGGCTACGATCAGGCGCACGGTGTTGGGCGTTTCTGGAATTTGGTGCAGGAGGGCTTCGGCTTCCAGGCTGGCCAGACGTTCTTCGAGGCGCTTGATGTTGGCGCTGTTGGCGCGGCGGTCTTCGATATTTTTCGTTATGCCTGCTGGGACATCGGTTATCGCGCAACTTAGTAGCGTGGCAGCTTGGGTTAGCGTGCCGAAGTCGGCGCGGGCTGCTGCGAGCGCTCGATAGCCTGCTACGAACTCGATGCGGGAGTTTTCGCGGGTGCGTTCCAGTTTGCGGAGCAAGATCAGGCCAGCTTGGCCGGTGCTTGCGAGATGCGTGCCGCCGCAGGGTTGGCGGTCGAAGCCCTCGATATCAATGGCGCGGAGGATTCCTTCGCGGTCCACTTTTTTTCTGATGCCGGATTCGGCTAGTTCCTGGGCGGTGCCGAAGCGGATTATTACGGGGCGATCTTCGAAGATGATTTCGTTGGTGCGGCGCTCGGCTGCATCGATTTGGCGCGGGACCAGCGACGGGGCGGCGAGATCTATTGTGGAAATTTCCTTGCCCAGATGGAAGGAGACGGTTTGAAAGCCGTAGAGTTCGATGAAGGCGGCAGAGAGCAAGTGCTGCGCGGTGTGTTGTTGCATGTGATCGAGGCGGCGGGGCCAGTCAATTTGGCCGTGGATGGGGCCGGCGGGGAGTTCGGCTGTGGTGTAGTGGACTACGTGATGGGGATCGCCTGAGCTGGACACGTCTGGTCCGGCAGAGTTCGGCGCGTCAACGACTTCCACGACTTTCGCGTCGCCGAGCGTGCCCGTGTCGTGCGGTTGGCCGCCGGAGGTGGGGTAGAAGGCGGTCTTATTAAGGATAACTTTCCAGCGGGGGCCGTCGGGCGTGCAGGAAACGACGGTGGCGTCGAATTCGCGGAGGAAAGAGTCGTGGTAATAGAGCCTGTCCGTCAGGTCAGTTCCCTCTCGATACAGGGCGAGGATAACATAGAGACTGCGAGGGCAAACCGGTACTTCAGCGGCTAAAGCCGCCGCGATCCGTCTGGTTGTGTCGTGGCTCAAGAGGCAGTGGGGGAAGGGCGAAAGCGGACCTTCAGCGGCTAAAGCCGCTCGGATTCGGCGCGGTTTACGTCGTGGCTAAAGCCACGACCTACAAAGATTCTCGAGTTTTAATACCAATTCTGAAGCCACGACCTACAAAGCAAATTCAACTACGCCCGACAGTCGGACGCGGTAGAATCAGATGTGCCCATCAAACTGATTGCCATGGATATAGACGGAACTTTGCTGAACAGCAAGTCCGAGATATCGGAGAGAAATTCGGAGACGATTGCGGAGGCGGCGGCGCGCGGAATTGAGATTGTGCTGGTGACGGGCCGGCGATTTGATTTTGCCTTGCCAATTGCGAATGCCCTGCCCTGCGATTTGCATTTGATCGTGAATAATGGGGCGCTGGCGAAATCGCGGAACGGCGAGACCCATTTGCGGTATATGTTGCCGGCGGAGACCGCACGGCAGGTTTTGGCTGCTACTCCGGAATTTCGGGGGAGCGCGGCGGTGATTTTTGACCGTCCGGGGGCGCGGCAGGTGATTATGGAGCGGGTGGATTGGGATGACCCGATTCGCGGGGGATATTTCCGGCGGAATCGCGAGTATATTGCGGAGGTCGCGCCGCTTGGTGACTGTTTGAGTGGGAGCGAGGATCCGATTCAGGTGATGTATGCTGGAAATTGCGCGCCGATGCGGGCGGCGATGAAAAGTTTGGAGGCGCTTTCGCGGGCGCGGGATTTCACTTTGGCGTTGACGGAGTATGAGGAGCGGGATTTTTCGATTTTGGATGTGCTGCGGAGAGATGTGACCAAGGGAAAGGCTTTGGCGGAGTGGACTCGGGTGCGCGGGTTTGGGCGCGAGAATGTTTTGGCGATCGGCGATAATTGGAATGACCGGCAGATGCTGGAGTTTGCGGGGAGTCCGGTGTTGATGGGAAATTGTATTGAGGAGTTGAAGGAGTGCGGGTGGCCGATTACTTTGTCGAATGATGAGGATGGCGTGGCGGCGGCGATTCGGAATTATGCGTTGAATGAGAATTGATGATGGGCACAAGGGATGGCTTCAGGGGCAAAAGCCCCTTCCTGTAGGCGGCTTTACGGCGGGGCTGAAGCCCCGCCCTTCCGAGTGCACGATAATCGAGATGGTCTAGCGAAACTGAACGTGAAACCCAGGATGGCTGGCAGATTTTGAGAGTACAGAATTTATTTTCGGGGATGGGTTTCTTGTTGGCTCTTGGCGCTGCGGGGCTTTGGCCCGCTGCGGCGCGGGCGGATTACGCGGTATTGCGGTCGGGGGCGCGTTTGCATATCACGGGGTATGAGCGCGACGGCGAGCGGGTGCGTTTGACTGTGGATGGCGGG
Source organism: uncultured Acidobacteriota bacterium (assembly GCA_963779465.1). Taxonomy (GTDB): domain Bacteria; phylum Acidobacteriota; class Terriglobia; order Acidiferrales; family UBA7541; genus Palsa-295. The sequence goes on from CAVZYH010000001.1 coordinate 1,139,697, forward strand.
ACGGTGAATGTGGCGGCGGCGGATTTGGTGGCTGTGGAGCCGGAGGAACATTTTGCGGCGGTGCCGCCTGCGCCGGTGGTTGCGGCGGGACCTTTTGGGAGATTGATTCATGCGGCGGCGGAGAAGCATGGCGTGGATGAGGGATTGATTACCTGGGTGATTGCGGTGGAATCGAATTTTAATCCGCGGGCGGTTTCGCGGAAAAGGGCGCAGGGGTTAATGCAGCTCTTGCCAGCTACGGCGGCGGTTTATGCGGTGTCTGACATTTTTGATCCGGCGCAGAATATTGATGCCGGGACGCGTTATTTGAAGGATCTGCTGGCGCGGTATCGCGGGGATTTGCGGTTGGCGCTGGCGGCTTATAACGCGGGGCCGGAGATGGTGGAGCGTTATGGGGGAGTGCCGCCGTTTCCGGAGACGCAGAAATATGTGCGCGTGATCACGGGGCACATGGCTGATCGAGGACAGAGTTTGGTGGCGAAGAATTAGGGATCGTCATGGAGTCAGAATTTTTCCTGCGCAAGATTAAGTGAAAAATCCTACCGTAAGCTCAGCGACAACTTCAAAGACGCCCGCCTAAAGAGCAAAAGCAGGCGGCCGCTACAAATTCAAAACCGGATTCAACGGCGACGCCGAAGGCGATGGCTACGTCACTTTTTGCTGTGTTTTTCTCGCTCAGCCAGGAGTGGCTGTGCCACGGTCGAAATTTTGGAACGGGTGACTTTAAGGCGCTCAGGTGAGAACGCCTATGCGACGGGCGGCTAGGGCTATTGTGGTTGGGATTGCTGGGGTTGCTGGGGTTGTTGGAATGGATTGCTTGGCGACTGGGGGCTATTTGGCTGCGTGGGGTTGTTGCCGCCTTGGCCGCCGAAGGGGCTGGTAGTTCCCTGGCCCAGGCCGTTGCCGGTTAGTCCGCCGCCCAGGGCGCTGCCGCCGGATTGCTGCATTGCTGCTGCGGCGTCTTCCAGCGGGTTCCAGATGAATTCCCAATTGATGTATTTTTTGCCGCCGTGATAGACGCGCTGGGAGGGGGCGTCCTGGGTGGCGCCGACGCCGGTGAGGAAGCCGCCGAGTACGGGGCCATCCACGGGGCCTGTGGGCTTCAGCAGGGCCATGGCGGCCAGGGTGGCTGGGTCAACCGTCAGACCCGCCTGGCCGAGAGCTTGCAGACCTTGCATTCCTTGAGGATTACTTTGACCAGTGCCGAGACTATTCAGGCTTGAGGAATTCGTGCCTGGACTTTGCGGATTTTGGGACCCGGGCTGCGAGTTCTGAGAATTGTCGCCGTTCGGGGGCTGGCCATTCGGGTTCTGGGTCGGATTACCGTTCGCGTCCGTCGGGCCGTTCTGCGTGGAATCGGGCGGCGTGTAACCGGCGGGCGTGGAGCCGGTGGAATTGTCGTTGAGGACGGGCGTGTTGTTCTGCGGCTGCTGCGAATTTGCGCCGGAACTGGCGTTGGCGAGGGCGGAGACTGGCACACCGGGCTGACCGGGAGAGCCGGGCTGGCCTTGCAGCGTGGGAAGCTGGCCGCCATTGGCGTCCATCAGAGCCATTTGCTGGAGGTTGGCGTATTTGGTGCTACCGATAATTTGTCCCGCGGCGTTGACATAGATGAAGCGCCAGGAACCGTCGCCGCCGTTGGTGGGGTTCTTGTAGGCTTGACGCAGGAAATGTAAATCGGGCATGCCTTTGAGGAGATCGTCGAGGGTTTGCGGGTAGTGGCCGGTCTTGTGGTAGTAGAGGCGAATCGCGCGGGCATATTGATTGCCGCGCCAGATGGTTTCCTGTTCGATGCGGCGACGGCGGATGGTGGCGCCCATCTGAATAACCGTGACGCTGGCAGCAATCATGACCAGCATCAGGCCCAGCACAAAAAGAAAGGCGTAGCCGGATTCCTGGCCGCGACGACGCGGGGCACCGTGCGCGATGCCGCGGGATGCGGTGCCGCGCGCAGCGCGCAGAGCCGCGGCGCGAATACGCGAGCGGCGCGACGCGCGCAGGAAAGCGTCGAAAATGGAGCGGCGTTTCACTGGTTCGGATTCGGAGCGCCCGGACCGGAATCGCCGTTGGCAGGCTGGACCATTGGCACGGTGGCGTGGCGGCTGGAGAAAATTTCCTCGACGTCGGCGGAATCGTTGCCAATTTTATCGAGCCTGTAGCGCTCTAGAAATACGCCGCCTTCTTCGACGACCAGCACTTCATCACCATTGAGGAAGAATGCGACCCGCTTGCCAGTCTTAGTCATCAAGGCCGAGCCGAAAAGCTGCGCTGGGACGGTGACCGGAGGAGGAGGAGGCGGTTTCTGCGGACCCTGGGCGCGGTAATTATCGCGGGCGATCTGTTCCACGGTTTTCGCCGGAGGCGGGGGCGGACCGAAGACGAAAATATTGCGGTGCGAACCGGAATAATCGAGTTTTTTTATTTTATCGAGCAAATCCAGGCGCAGGTGGGGTTCATCCACGTCGAGCGGACGGAACGTAGTATCGGAGGCGAGCACTCCGGAAATGCCGGGACCGGAGCTGCGTTCGGCGTAAAACGTGTACGCCGCGATGAGCAGCAGGCCGATGAGCACGTAGATTTGGTTTTTCTTGGCCATCGCTCAGGTCCTGAAATAAGTCTGCAAATCGAGCTGCAAGCGAATGCCACCGCCGGGGCTGCTGGGCGATTGCAGGTGCAGCTTGTTCAGGAGATAGAAATTTTTGGAATGTTCGAGCCCGTTGATGAACTGGATGATGGCGGAATAATCGCCTTCGACGGTATCGGAGATATCAATTTCAGTGACGCCGCGGCCTTGTAGTTCCTTCTGTTTGAAAGTGACTCCGGAGCTGCGCAGATTGGCCTTGGCGGCGATGGAGCCGAGGTCATCCTCGATGGTGGAGTAGCCGTTGTCAGCGGCGAGAAAAGCGGTGTGATAGAAATTATCGTATTCGCGGCCTTCGCCGGAAAGGTCCTGGCGAATGCGATCGCCGCGGGCCACATCGCCCTTCAGCAGTGCGGCCTGTTTCTTCAAGCGGTCGCGCTGGGCGGTCAAGGATTCGGCGCCTTCGCGTGAAGAAGACCAGACCTGATAGACGAGCGCTAGGTCCGCGGCGAAGAGCAGCGCGAGAGCGATGGCGATCGTTTTTTTCCACACTGTCCAAGTGGTGTTCATGATTAGGTGGTGGAATACCAGGCGGTCAACTGCACCGTGATTTTGTCGCCGTTGGACTGCTGATCGCCGTGGCGATCGTCTTTCACTTGAATGTCAGAAAAAACCTTGGAGCGTTCGAGATTCTGGAGAAATTTGATTTTAGACTCATCGGATTCGGCGCCGATGGTCAGTTCGACTTGGGCGCGGCCATTATCCAGCTTGGGCGAGATGCTGACGACGCGCACGCCGGGCGGAAGAATCTCCTCGAGGTCCATGAACACTTTGGTCCAGGGAAAGCTGCGTTGGCCGATGAGCGAATTCAGGAAGGAAGCGCGGTCGAGGACTTGTTTGGCCTGGGAGGTCTGAAAAAAGGCTTCGAGCTCGGCTTGTTTCGTGCGATTAGAGCGAATCTCGCCTTGCCAGCGGGAAATTTCCGCGCGCAGATCGCGGCTGGAGCGCCAGGAAGTGTAGGCGGCGTGACCGAGCAGCAAGAAAATGAGCACGCCCACCACGGCGAGCGCACCGGCCGCGGCCAGGAACGGCCGCTTGTTATCGAGCGGCGCAGTGGAAAGATTGAGCCGAAGTTTCATGATTGCCGGCGGCACATGGGCCGCTCAGGAACCTCCGTTGAGCATCCAGCCAACCAGCGCATCGAGATCTTGATGAATCAAATCCTTGGCGCTGGAACCGAGTTCTTGGGCTTTGTCTGATTCCGCCAGAGTGGCGATGGGACATTTCAATTCGGCGGCGAGGGCGCGGCGGAAGACTTCTTCGCGGGCGCCGAATCCGGCGATAAGGGCGCGGTCTGGCGCGGCTCCCCAAGTATCCTGAAAATAAGCGACGGCCGGGAAAACTTCATCGAGCATGGACTGGGGATCGAGCGCCGCGGCTTCGCCGGACATTTCGGTGGAGCGATAGACGCAGAGATTGCCGGCGCTGACGATTACGGTGGTGAGGGTTTTGCCGGAGATGCGCACGAGGAGCGTGGAGCCATCGTCTCCGAGCAATGGCAGAGTGCCCAGGGTGGAGCTGAGAACCACACCGGCGCTGGCGTTCAAGGGCTCCAGAATGTCTTCATATTCTTTGATGATGCGCTGACGGGCAACGGCGGTGACGACTTCCAGAGCGCCTTGACGGCTGGCCTGGCGCATCCAGGAGACGGCGGTTTCATCCACGTCGAATGGAACGCTCTTCTTGAGACGCCAGCGCAGGAGAGAGAGAGCTTCATCGGCGCGGCGGGGCAAAGTATCGAACGGAAGGATGAAGACGCGCACCACCGGATCGGGGATTAAGAGCGCGAGGGGCGAGTTGCCGGCGGGAACGCGATTCAAGACTTTGCGCAGGATGGCGCGCACGGCGTCGGGCTGCACGACGTTCGTATCTACGGGTGAAGCCATGATGGCGCCGGGTGGCAGCGGCTCGATGGCGTGCGATTCCAGACTACGGCCGGTGGCGGACCAATGCGCGGCCGCAACGTGCGTGGAGGTGATTTCCACGACGACTGATGGGTGCGGCATGGCGTTGAGCCAGCGCTCCAGGCGCTTCACCGGAGCTAAGTCGAAAAATTGGCTGGTCAAGCTGGCGGAGCTAGTCAAGGAAAGTCACCTTGTTGATTTCACGGAGGGTGGTGGTGCCGCCGCGGACTTTGGCGAGGCCGGAATCGCGCAGGAAGGACATGCCTTCTTCTTTCGCGACGCGCTTGATTTCGGAAGTGGGGCGACGATTGATGATCATTTCGCGAATGTGGTCGGAGAGATCGAGCAGCTCGGTGATGGCGGAGCGTCCGCGATAGCCGCTTCCGGAACATTCCAGGCAGCCGGCGCCTTCGTAGAACGGAATTTTGGACCATTCCGTGGGGTCGAGGCCGGACTCTTTCAGGATTTCGGGGGCGTACTGAACTTGTTTTTTGCAATTCTCGCAGATCACGCGGACCAGGCGCTGCGCGAGGATGCAATTCAGCGCGGAGACGAAATTGTAGGGTTCGACGCCCATGTTGATGAAGCGGCCGATTACGTCGGTGCAATTATTGGCGTGGACGGTAGTGAAAACCAAGTGGCCGGTAAGGGCGGAGTTGATGGCGATTTGCGCGGTTTCCTGGTCGCGGATTTCGCCGACCATGATTTTGTCGGGGTCGTGACGCAGAATGGAACGCAAGCCGCGGGCGAAGGTCAGGCCTTTCTTTTCGTTTACGGGAATCTGGGTAATGCCACGGACTTGATATTCGACCGGGTCTTCAATGGTGATAATTTTGTCTTCGTCGTTCTTGATTTCGTTGATGGCGGCATAGAGCGTGGTGGTTTTGCCAGAGCCGGTGGGCCCGGTGACGAGCACCATCCCGTAAGGTTCCTGAATATAGCGGCGGAAGCGGGTTTTGTCGGGGCCATCGAAGCCGACTACGTCGAGAGTTAGATTGCGGAATTTTTCGCTGAGCGTTTCTTTGTCCAGGACGCGGAGCACGGCGTCTTCGCCGTGGACCGAGGGCATGATGGAGACGCGGAAGTCCACGAAGCGGCCTTTGTAACGCACGCGGAAGCGGCCGTCTTGCGGGACGCGACGTTCGGCGATGTCGAGCTCGCTCATTACTTTTATGCGCGAAAGAATGGTGGCGTGCCATTCCTTGGCGAGCGGCTGCATGGCGTATTGCAGGACGCCGTCAATGCGGTATTTGACGACGACTTCGGTGTTGCGCGTTTCGATGTGGATGTCACTGGCGCGGCGTTCGAGAGCGGTGAAAATGACGGTGTCAACGAGGCGGACGACGGGGCTGACGCCGGAATCGCGCGTGAGCTTGTCCATCGAAATGTTTTCGTCGCTGTCGTCATCGTCGCTGACTACTTGCAGCGTGAAGCCTTCGGTGGCCTGGTCCAGAACGCGCTGGGATTGCTCGGTACGCTTCAGGAGATCGTCAATTTGCGATGTGGTGGCGACTTTGATTTGCAGCCGTTTGCCGAGGAGGAGCGAAAGCTCGTCGGTGAGATGGAGCTGGCTGGGGTCAGCGAGAGCGACGACCAGCGTGGAGTCGTGCGCTTCGAGGGGGACGAACTTGTAACGAAACATCAGTTCGGCGGGAATGCTGCGAAACAGGTCAGGATCAATGCGCTGCTCGCGCAGGTCCACGAAGGGGCAGCGATAACGCTCGGCTAGTTTGCGAGCCTGGTCGCGTTCGGCTGCGTCGTCTGTGCCGCCCGGAACAACCGGATTGTTGGTGGTGGTTGCCATTGAGATTTAGCCGCCGGAGCCGACTTGGAGTGAGAAGAGCGGCAGATAAAGGGATATCAAAATAAAGCCTACCACAACGGCCATGACCACCAAAATGGCGGGCGAAACCCAGACCAAGGTGCGTTGGAGGCGGGTGCTGACTTCTTCCTCGTAAAACTCGGCGACGCTGGTGAGCATGGCGGCGAGCGCGCCCGATGCTTCGCCGACTTCGATCATTTCGAGGGCGAGGTCTGGCATGAGGCGCGTTTCAGCCAGGCTCTCATGGAGAGTGCGACCTTCGCGGACTTTGCCTGCGGCGGATTGTACGGAGGTGGCGATCAGGCGGCTGCCGATGGCTTGCGAGGAGGTTTCCAGGCCCGCGACCAGCGGCGTGCCGCCAGCCAGCAGCGTGGAGAGCGTCCGCACGAATTGAGCAACTTGGGATTTCAGCCAGATGTCGCCGAAGACCGGGATCTTTGGTTTGAGGCGGTCAATGATTAGGGCGCCCTTGTCGGAGCGCGTCCAAATGAAAATGGCTGCCGTGAAGGCCGCAGCGGCGCCTACCACGACCAGAAAATAATCGCGCAGCGGGATGGCCAGATCGAGCATGAATTGGGTGATCGGCGGCAGCGGGATCCCGAGGTCGGAATATAATTTTGCGAATTGCGGCATGGCATAGGTGACGAGGTAAGTGATGGTAACGATCACCGCGACGACGAGGATTGCGGGATAAATCAGCGCCGTGACGAGCGCTTTTTTGAAGCCGGCGCTGACGCGCAGGTAAGAAATATATTGCTCGAGAACGCCGGTAAGGTTGCCACTGCGTTCGCCCGCGGAGATGACGGTGACGTAAACGGGGGGAAAGGAGCCTTGCGCGGTGAGAGCCTCGGAGAGCAGGGCGCCTTCTCTTACGCGCTGGCGGACATCTTGTAGAACCGGACGGAGGCGCGGGGCGGCAGCGCGTTCGGCGAGCAGGTCGAGAGCTTTCAGGATGGGCAAGCCAGCTTTTACGAGCGTGTTGAACTGCTGATTGAAGATCAGGAAGTCGTTGAGGATGATTTTTTTGGCGCGATGTTGGCCGCTGAGCTGCGAGAGAAAATCGAAATGGATGCGGACAGAGAAAACGTGGAAGCCTTGATCGGCGAGGCGCTGGCGGGCTTCGCCCTCGGACTGGGCCGTCTCCACTTGTTGGAAGATGCGGCCGGAAGTATCTCCGACTTTACATACGTATTGACCCACGTTGTATAGACGGCCCGGGGGGTGGGACGTCTCTTGCAAAGTTTAGCATACCCTTTTGAGGGTAAGCGGAGGGACGCGAAAAGGTGTTTAGAATTAATACTGGAGCAATGCGGGTGTGAGGCTGAGTTGGGTTGAGTAGGGCAGACCAAAATCACCACAGATGAACACTGATGAACACTGATAAAAGCAGTGATGAAGGCGAGCGAAGTAAAAGTCAAAAGACATAGAACAGCGGTCACGGAGAAAAGGAACAGGAAAATCTGAGGACAACTATTGTCGTTCCATTGTCAGTGGACTTGGTTGGCTAGGGCGGATTCGTCCACTACGGCGACGCCTGGGGGTGGGGCGAAATGGAACATGGTTTCGGGGATGGGCAGATTTTCTTGCCAATTGGCGAAGCGGAATTCGGTTTCGAGGTTTCCCGGCTGGCGGATTATTAGACGCACGAGATGAGAGTCGGGGTCGGATTCGAGGAGGACTTCGCGGATATCCTGATCGGCCTCGGCGGACTCGCGTTTAGGGACGCAGCGCAGGACGGAGTTTTCGGGACTGCTGGGGCGATTTTCGGAATCTTCTGCGGTGGCGGGCGCGTTCGCGGGCGATTTGTTCGGGTCGATTATCTCGATCGTGCGGCAGAGTTTCGAAAGATCGGACTTCCCTGTCAGCAGCGCGAGCGGAGTGCGCCAGTCGGTGCTTTCTTTTACTTTGGCTCGGCTGACGGTGTGGTCGGCGGGGACGTAGAACCAGACGTTGGTGGCGTCCACGATGAAGAGCTTTTGCTCGGGGGATTCGTATTCCCAGCGCATGCGTCCGGGCTGAGAGAAATAAACGGTGCCGGATTCGGCGGAGCCCTCGTTCGCGGTGCCGCCTTCGCTGTAGCGTTCGTAGAAGGCGGCTTTCAGAGTTTGCGCGTGATGATAACGAGCTTCGAGCGCGCGAAGGACAGATTGGGCGTCGCGCGCGGGTGGCGAAAAAGTGGATATCATCGCGATGAAAAAGGCTGCGAGCATGCGGCCAGTTTAGCAGCAATTGGTCAGGCGCGAGTAACTAGCAGGCACAACGACGGCAACGACAATGCGGAGCGCTTAGTGGAATGCCGGCCGATGCACCAACCGGGGCGATGCTCGACGGGAATCCTGCGGATCTGATCTGCTATTGTAGTGCGGGCAATGCTTCGCAGGCCGATTGGCTGCCGGGTGTAGCCCCGGCCGTATCGTAGTGAATGGTTCCCGGTTCATCGCTGCAGAAGCTACGCAGGCCTGTTACCCCCGCCACAACCGGCGTAGCCGTCACCAGGTACGCGTTGGTGCCCGCAGCTCCGCATCCCGCCGGTGCTGTGACCGCTGCCCCCACCGCAGTATACGCATACGTGAAACCGCTCTTTTGGTTCGGCACCGTGGTCACCACCGGATCCATCAAATTCGCCAGATCACAGGTCGCCGCACCGCCCGCTGGACCACCCAGCGTTGCCAGCGTTGGCGGAAAGCCGTTCCCCCACGTGGAACTGTAGGCCATCGACGCCGTGGTGATGGTGCGCACCGTTTCCGCGGCAGCCGCTTCATTGGCCGCGATGCGCGCTCGGAGCAGCTGCGGAATCGCGATGGCCGCAATAATCAGTATGATGGCAACCACAATCAGAAGTTCGATTAACGAAAACCCGCGAGATTGGCTCTGCCGGGGAGTTTGCTGACCGGATTGGAGTGTGTTGTTCATCGCAGTCTGCTTTGCGTGCCGCTTCGTGCTACGGAAAAGCGGGGAGAAAGCCGTAGCTTTCTCCCCGTTCCGCTCAAACCCGACTACTGAAGGATCGTCGCAACAGCCTCGCACGCCGTGTCGGTTGTGCCGATCGCGCCGCCCGTGGTGTTGTAGTGAATGACGCCGGATTCATCCGCACAGAACCCGCGTTGACCCGTCGAGCCCACCGTAACTGGGTACGCTTCGACGCCAAACGTGGTGTTCGGTGAAACGGTCGTGCCTGCGCCACCGGCCGAGGCGGTGTCCAAGAAATAACCGCTCTTGCCGTTGGTATTCGCAACCGTCAGAACCGGGTCAATCAAGCAAGCCTGGGTAACAGTCGCACCACCGGTGCAACCGGCGGCTGGCGTACCCAAGGCGGAAAGGCTGCCTGCAAAACCGATTCCCCAGGTGGACTGAAACGTCACCTGTGAAGTCACGACGGTGCGCACGGAACCGACGGCCGAAGATTCATTGGCCGCCATGCGGGCGCGCAGCAAGTTCGGAATTGCGATAGCCGCGATGATCAAAATGATCGCCACGACGATCAGCAATTCGATAAGTGAGAAACCCTTCTGATTCTTCTTCATTGTTCATCTCTCCTTGAAATTAAATTCCGAGGGCTAGGGCGACTTACCAGCGACGGTGCGATTAGCTAAGAGGCAAGCGCCGTACCACTTCGGCACAGCTTGATTACTCATTTGAAACATCCACTTATCTCCTGTACTTACAATGATATGCATGCGATTACCTGATCAGCGCGAGTTGCGTGGCCGGGATGGCAGAGGGCGCGCCCCTCAAAAACTGACTGATTTTGACCATGGGGAGCGCCATAACGCGTCAGGGAGACAAGGAGTGTTCGACAAGCTGCTGTCGGCCATCGAGCGCAAATTGGCCGAACAAAATGCGTAAGAGATCTGCGCCGATAGGCCGACGGAGGGCGTCGGAGGCCCAACGCAAGATTGAGGAACTACTGTAGTGCGGGCAATGCTTCGCAGGCCGATTGGCTGCCGGGTGTAGCCCCGGCCGTATCGTAGTGAATGGTTCCCGGTTCATCGCTGCAGAAGCTACGCAGGCCTGTTACCCCCGCCACAACCGGCGTAGCCGTCACCAGGTACGCGTTGGTGCCCGCAGCTCCGCATCCCGCCGGTGCTGTGACCGCTGCCCCCACCGCAGTATACGCATACGTGAAACCGCTCTTTTGGTTCGGCACCGTGGTCACCACCGGATCCATCAAATTCGCCAGATCACAGGTCGCCGCACCGCCCGCTGGACCACCCAGCGTTGCCAGCGTTGGCGGAAAGCCGTTCCCCCACGTGGAACTGTAGGCCATCGACGCCGTGGTGATGGTGCGCACCGTTTCCGCGGCAGCCGCTTCATTGGCCGCGATGCGCGCTCGGAGCAGCTGCGGAATCGCGATGGCCGCAATAATCAGTATGATGGCAACCACAATCAGAAGTTCGATTAACGAAAACCCGCGAGATTGGCTCTGCCGGGGAGTTTGCTGACCGGATTGGAGTGTGTTGTTCATCGCAGTCTGCTTTGCGTGCCGCTTCGTGCTACGGAAAAGCGGGGAGAAAGCCGTAGCTTTCTCCCCGTTCCGCTCAAACCCGACTACTGAAGGATCGTCGCAACAGCCTCGCACGCCGTGTCGGTTGTGCCGATCGCGCCGCCCGTGGTGTTGTAGTGAATGACGCCGGATTCATCCGCACAGAACCCGCGTTGACCCGTCGAGCCCACCGTAACTGGGTACGCTTCGACGCCAAACGTGGTGTTCGGTGAAACGGTCGTGCCTGCGCCACCGGCCGAGGCGGTGTTCAGGAAATAACCGCTCTTGCCGTTGGTATTCGCAACCGTCAGAACCGGGTCAACCAAGCAAGCCTGGGTAACAGTCGCACCACCGGTGCAACCGGCGGCTGGCGTACCCAAGGCGGAAAGGCTGCCTGCAAAACCGATTCCCCAGGTGGACTGAAACGTCACCTGTGAAGTCACGATAGTGCGCACGGAACCGACGGCAGACGCTTCATTGGCCGCCATGCGGGCGCGCAGCAAGTTCGGAATTGCGATGGCCGCGATGATCAAAATGATCGCCACGACGATCAGCAATTCGATAAGTGAGAAACCCTTCTGATTCTTCTTCATTTAAATCTCCTAGGGAGCCGAGGCTCCGAAAGCGATGTCATACGCCCTGGCGGGGTACGCGAACGATATGTGCACGGAACGTTCCAAATCGGCGCAGTAGTTTGCTTTTGAAACACACCGACGCATCACTATGATGCACATGGAGATACGCCGCGTTGTCCAGGTGCTGTGCCCACACCGACTATACAGCACCGGGGGTTGTCTCAAAAGGTGACTTTTTGTGACTGATAGCGACGACGGAAACAGTCGAGTTAGACGGGGGTACGGAATGAAGGTGAGAAGGATGCAAGTTCGGCACTAAAGCTACGACGAATCAGGGTAAGGGTGCAGAACGATCGAATGAGATTCGACGCGCTGTCAGTTTACGGTCTATTGCAGGGCTGGCAGGGTTTCGCAGGCGTTTTGGCTGCCGGCGGTGGCGCCGGTGGTGTCGTAGTGGATGGTGGCGGGTTCGTCGCTGCAAAAGCTGCGGATGCCGGTGACGGATTCAGTTATGGGAGTGGCGGTGACCAGGTAGGCGTTCGCACCCGGCAGCGTGCAGCCTGAGACGGCGGTTACGGGCGCGCCAACGGCGGTGTAGGCAAACGTATATCCGCTCTTCTGATGGGGAGTCGCGGCGATGATGTTGTCCATGAGCACGGATAGATCGCAAGTGGAGGCTCCTCCCGCAGGACCACCAAGATTGGCGAGGGTGGCCGGATAGCCATTTCCGTAGGTGGAATTATAGGTAACCGCGGCGGTGGTGATGGTGCGCAGAACCTCGGCCCCGGCAGCTTCATTGGCGGCGATCTTGGCGTGCAGAAGGTTGGGGATGGCGATGGCGGCGATGATCAGGATGATGGCGACGACGATGAGCAGTTCGATGAGAGAAAAACCGCGGACACAGTGCTGATGCTGATTTTGTTTACCGGTTTTTGGTGAGGCGCGCATGACGAGGTCCGTTGAGTCTCCCCTTCTGTTGGTTCATTCTGCTGTTGCGATTCCCTGCTGCGGTTCTCCCGGCGAAAAACGAAAGCGGGAAGGAAGTAAGACTTCCTTCCCGCTTCGCAACTACGAACAGGCTACTGCAGTGGCGCCAGAGCTTCGCAGGCCACGTCGGTCGCTGCGGTGGTTGCACCGAGCGGATCAAAGCGGACCACACCGGATTCATCGGAGCAGAACGAGCGTTGACCCGTCTGACCAACCGTTTGCGGTACGGCGCTGACTGCGAACGTCGGGACGATACCAGCCACAGCCGCGCCACCCGGCGCTGCCAGCTTATAACCGCTCTTGTTGCCTGCCGCCAAAACCGGATCAATCAAACATGCCGCTGCTGCAGCCGCGGTGCAAGGGTTCGCACCACCCAGATTTGCAATGGTGGCAGCAAATCCAGTTCCCCACGTGGAGGAATAGGTTACTTCGGCGGTGACAATCGTACGCACGGAACCGACCGCCGAAGATTCATTGGCGGCGATGCGGGCGCGAAGCAAGTTCGGAATTGCGATAGCCGCGATGATCAAAATAATCGCCACGACGATGAGCAACTCGATTAGTGAAAAGCCCTTCTGGTTCTTTCTCATTGTTTCTCCTTGAAACTCGTGTAACCAAAATCTTTGAACTCACTGGCGGGTTACACGGCGGTAAGTGCACGGCGGAGGCCAGTCGCGGCGTTTGCAGGGAATGCGAGCTTGCTGGCGTGCAGTTGGAATGGATTGAAGGGGGTGCGGCCTATTATAAATTTCTTATATAGTTGCAGAGATAATCGAGCGTGGAAGTTATGGGGAACGTCGCCGAATTGTGACCGTTGCGACAGACTGAATGCGGCGAGAGAGATGTGGGATGCGGGCGCGGCGTTCCGAAATGGAACGCGGGTTTCATAGTTGCATCGGTGATGGCGCGAACCGCGGAGAGGCTGAGGACGCAGAGAAAGTCAAAAGATTTAACACAGAGCGCACGGAGGAAACACGGAGAACACAGAGAAAGAAGGAGGGATTCGCCGACTGGGTTAGAGCAGAGGCAATGGCAGAAACAAGTTCAAAAACGCCCGCCTAAAAGGAAAAAGCAGGCGGCCGCTACAGAGTCAAAGGCAGATTCGAAGGCAACGGCCACTATTATTTCGGCGGTATGCCGATGCGGGCGGGCGCGGAAGCCTAGATTCCGTACTTCTTGGCGTAGTGGCGGAAGGAGCGGTAGGACATTTTCAGGGTGTCGGCGGCGCGGGTGCGGACTCCGCCAGAGCGTTCCATGGCGGCGAGGAGGAAGGAGCGCTCGAGCTGCTGGATATAGACTTCGAGATCGAGGCCTTCGGCGGGCAGGATCGAGCCGCTGCCATTGCCGTTTCCGTTTCCATTGCCATGGCCGTTACCGGAGTGATTGGAGATGGTCTCCTGATAGTGGTCGCGGATGCGGGAGGGCAACGCGTCTGCTGAAATGCGCGCAGAAGATTCCAAGGCGACGGCGCGCTCGATGGTGTTCTCGAGTTCGCGGACGTTGCCGGGCCAGTCATATACTTCGAGGCGGCGCATGGCTTCGGGGTCAATCGCTTCGATTTTTTTGCCCATGGATTTCGAGTAGCGATCCAGGAACGAGCGCGCGAGGAGCGGGATGTCTTCGCGGCGTTCGCGCAGGGCGGGCAAGTGAATAGGGATTACGCTGAGGCGGTAATAGAGGTCCTCGCGGAACCGGCCTTCGGCGATTTCCTTGGCAAAGTCCTTGTTGGTGGCGGCGATCACGCGGACGTCCACGTCGCTTTCTTCGGTGCTGCCCAGGGGGCGGACTTTTCCCTCTTGCAGGACGCGGTAGAGCTTCACCTGCATGGTGAGGCTCATGTTGCCGATCTCGTCCATGAAGAGCGTGCCGCCATCGGCGGCCTGGAAGAGGCCGCGGCGATTTTCGTTGGCTCCGGTGAAGGAACCGCGGAGGTAGCCGAAGAGTTCGGATTCGAGCAGAGTTTCGGGAAATGCGCCGCAATTGATGGTGATGAAGGGAGCTTTGGCGCGTGCGGAATTCTCGTGAATGGCGCGGGCTACGAGTTCTTTACCGGTGCCGCTTTCTCCGGTGATCAGCACGCGGCTGGATTGGGGGGCGATGGTTTCGATGAGGTCGAAGAGATCGCGCATTTTGGGGCTGGCACCGATGATGTGATCGAAGCCGGTGAAGCGGCGGAGCTGGCGACGAAGTTCGCCGGCTTCCTTGCGCAGGGCTTGATTTTCGGCGATGCGTTTCACAGCGGGGCGCAGCTCGTCGAGCAGGCGATCGCCTTTTACGACGTAGCGGTCGGCGCCGAAGTTTACGGCGTCAATGGCGGTGTCGACTGTGGGGACACCTGTAATAAGTATGAAGATGGTGGTGGGCGAAACTTCCTTTGAATACTGCAGCAGCTCGACGCCATTCATGTCGGGCATGGCGATATCGGAGATTACGATGTCGAAAATTTGCGCGGCGAGGCGACGCTTGGCGGCTTGACCGTTGGAGACAACTTCAACTTTGTGGCCTTCCTTGCGGAAGCTGATTTCCAGCAATTCGCAGATGGAGGGTTCGTCGTCAACGATGAGCAAATGGGCCATGGCGGGCTACCCCTTCCCTACGACGCGAAGGTGCTCGTCATGTTCGCGAGGGTCCTGCAGTTTCGGCGCGGCGGCAGCGCGAACGGGGCGCGCGGCGCGCGGAATCTCGACGATGAAATCGGCGCCGCTTCCCTTCTCGGTTTCGACACGGATGCGGGCACGATGCGCTTGCAAAATCTGATAGACAACTGCGAGGCCCAGGCCAGTGCCGCCGATAAATCCGGACTGGAATGGCTCGAAGATGCGCGTGGCTTGGGCTGGGTCAATGCCGATGCCGGTGTCGCCGATCTGGATGCGAACCCAGTTGTCGTCTGCGGCGAGACTGACGGTGAGCACTCCGCCGGAGGGCATGGCGCGGAGCGCGTTGTTGCAAAGGTTCCAGAAGACCTGTTTCAAGGCGTCGCGATCGGCGCGGGCGCGCAGACTGCGCACTTTGAAATTGCGCACGATGCGCAACTTGCCGGCGGCGGTGGCGTCGTGCTCGATGAGCAGCAGGGTCTCTTCGATCAAAGGAACGACATCAATATCGGCGAAGTGGTAGGACTTGACGCGCGAATAGTCCAGAAAGTCGGTAATGATCTGATTGAGGCGCTGCGACTCGCGGCTGACGATGTGGACGAGTTTTTTGTCGTCTTCATCAAGAGGGGCGAGGCGCGCGAGCTCTTTCAGAGCGCCGCTCATGGCGGTGAGCGGCTGGCGAATTTCGTGAGCGATGGCGGCGGAGAGGCGTCCTAGCGCAGCCATGCGTTCGGTGGTGACGACTTCGCGTTCCAGGCGCTTGAGTTCGGTGAGGTCCTGGAAGTTATAGACGAAGCCCATGTTCTGATTTTGCGCGGTGCGCAATGGGGAAATGGAGAGACCAAGGAAGCGGGAGTTGCCTTCGGCGGTCTTGTATTCGATTTCTTTGCGCGCGGCGAGGGGATTGCCCTGCTCGTCCCGTTCAACGGGCCAGAAGCCGGGGAAGATGTCGGCGATTTTTTCGCCGCGATGCAGGCCAAAGCCGGAGCCGGTGATCTCCGCGCCCGCGCGATTCATCACCAGGATGCGGCCTTCCATATCGGTGGTGAGCAGGCCGCCGCGCATGGATTCGATGATGTCTTGATTAAAGGTTTGCAGGTCTTTGAGTTCTTCGCTCTTGGCTTCGAGCTCGACGCCTTTTTTGCGCAGCGTCTGAGCGAGCAGGCTCCCGAGGTAGGCGACGGCAAAAAACGCGAAGAGATTGCTGGCGAGCCAGGAATCGAGCAAGCGCAGCGTGGGCATGGAGTTGGCAGTGCGCGGAAGCACGCCATAGAGGATGAGCTCGAGCGCGCCGCCGAGAAGCACGAAGGAGAATCCGGCCACGAGGAAAACTCCGCGGCGGGAGAAAAGGACGCTAGCCATCAGGATGGCGAGAAGGTAGAGGGAGACGAAATAGCTATCCTGCATGCCGGTGGAGTAAACGACTCCGGTGACGAGCAACAGATCGCAGGCAATCTGCAACGGCGCGTGCCAGCGTGCCTGCGGCATCCAGCGGCGGAGGATAACGTAGAAAATCGCGAGGGTGTACCAGAGCGCGATCAACTGCACGAAGGAGCGGACCGGCACGGGCATGGGCGTGAGATGGCGCGCGGCGATAACGATGCCGACGAGGAACGTGATGGCAAGGAAGCGGACCCGTCCCAGCCAGGAAAGCCATTCGCTCACATTGGGTGTGGACTTCATTTCAGATTTTTCACCGAGCTACTGGCGCGAGCAGCGCCACGTGCGTTCGGCACCCGAATCATCTGGTGCCCGAATCCTGCCGCGCCGCGGAAACTTGCCAGCGCATCCGCAGGCGCCCCGCTCCCCCTTCGCGGAGCGGGCGAGGCGCCTGATGGATGCGGGCCAGAGCCGCACGGGTTCTAGTGGCCTGCCAGTTTGCCGATCAACGAGAACAAAGGCAGGTACATGGAAATAACGATGCCGCCAACGACGACGCCCAGCACGACGATCATGATGGGCTCCATGGCGGTGAGCAGGTCTTTCACGGCCGCGTCCACTTCATCCTCGTAGAAGTCGGCGATTTTCTGGAGCATGGCGTCCATCGCGCCGGTTTGTTCGCCGACGCCAATCATCTGGGTCACCATGCCGGGGAACACGCCGGTATCCTTCAAGGGATCAACGAGTGAACGGCCGGCTTCGACGGCCTTGCGCGTTTGAGTGATGGCGCGCTCGACGACGGCGTTGCCGGAAGTGCGCGCTGTGATGTCTAAACCTTCCAGGATGGGCACGCCGCTGGAGATCAAGGTGCCGAGCGTGCGGGTAAAGCGCGCGACGGCGATTTTTCTCATGAGCGGGCCGACCAGAGGGATCTTCAGGATTATGGTGTCAATCACCATGCGACCTTGCGGCGTGCCGTACCAGGATTTCAAGGCGAAAATGCCGCCGGCAAAGAACGCAGCGATGATGAAACCGTAGATGCTGCCGACAAATTCGCTCATCGCAATCACGATGCGGGTGGGCAGAGGCAGGTCCACACCAAGGCCGTTGAAGAGCTGGGTGAAAATCGGGACGACTTTCCACAGCAGCAGGATGATGACGCCGCCGGCGATGCTCATAACGGCGATCGGATAGATCATCGCGGACTGCACGGCGCGCTTGAGCTTGACGTTCTTTTCGATGTAGCTGGAAAGGCGCTGGAGAATGGTGTCGAGAATACCGCCCGTCTCTCCGGCTTCCACCATGTTGTAGTACAGAGGGTCGAAGACCTTCTCGTACTGCTTCATGGAAGTGGAGAGAGTGGCTCCGCCTTCGACCGAGCCGCGGACGCCGTTCAGAATTTTCTGAAAGGTCTTGTTCTCCTGCTGGCCGGCAAGAATCTCCAGGCATTGCACGAGAGGCAGACCGGCGTCAATCATCACAGAGAACTGGCGAGTGAAGATGGCCAGCTCCTTGGAATCCACGCCGCTGCCGCCGAAGGAAGGGATGTTGAATTCCTTGCCCTTCTCGGACAGCTTGCTGACGTTGATCTGCTCCCGCTGCAGCGTGGCCTTCACCTCGGCCTTGGTGCCCGCCGTGCGTTCGCCCTGGACGGTCGCGCCCGTCTTGTTCGTTCCGCGATATGTAAATACTGGCATGACTGGTTACCTCCTCTAATCCTTGTCGCTAAATTCGCTGCTCACTCGCTCGCGTACAGTCTCACTTACCGGCGGGCAGGAACCTTGCCGGCACCCTGCTGCGGCGAGACCACCCCGCGGTTAATCAAATCTTGCAATTCGTCTGGGTTCGAAGATCGCGCCAGAGCCACTTCCAGAGTGATCCACTTCTGGAAATAGGCATTGGCCAGACTCTGGTTAAAGGTCTGCATGCCGGAGGCGCCGGTGCCGGTCTGCATAGCTGAATAGATCTGGTGAATTTTGTCTTCGCGAATCAGGTTGCGAATGGCGGCCGTGGGAATGAGGATTTCCATGACCATGGCGCGGCCGCGACCGTCAATTTTGGGAAGCAGCGATTGGCAAAGAATGCCTTCGAGCACCATGGAAAGCTGCGCGCGAACTTGCGGCTGCTGGTGCGCGGGGAAAACGTCCACGATACGGTTGATGGTGGAGACGGCCGAATTGGTGTGCAGCGTGGCGAAGGTCAAGTGGCCCGTTTCCGCGATGCGCAGGGCGGATTCGATGGTTTCCAGATCACGCATTTCGCCGATCAGGACGACGTCTGGGTCTTCGCGCAGAGCGGCGCGCAGCGAATTCGAAAACGAGTGCGTATCGGAGTGCACTTCGCGCTGGTTGACCAGGCACTTCTTGTGATTGTGCAGGAACTCGATAGGGTCTTCGATAGTGATCATGTGCTCTTCATGCTCGTTATTGATTTTGTCGAGCATGGCGGCGAGCGTAGTGGATTTGCCGGAGCCGGTCGGGCCCGTGACCAGCACCAGGCCGCGGGGCTTGTCGCAGAGGCCGCGCACGACGTTGGGCAGGCCGAGAGCATCAAAGGTCTTGATCTCCCACGGAATGGTACGGAAGACGGCGGCGACGGCTCCGCGCTGATGGAAAATGTTGCCGCGGAAGCGCGCCAGGCTCTTCAAGCCGAAGGAAAAGTCGAGTTCGAGACTTTCCTCCAGGCGATGCTTCTGGACATCCGTCAGGACGCTGTAAGCGAGCGCTTTGGTGTCTGCCGCGGTGAGAGGAGGCATATCCAGCGGACGCAGCTTGCCGTGCACGCGAATGCGCGGGGCGCTGTTGGTGGAAAGGTGCAAGTCGCTGCCGGACATTTCGATCATCTTCTTCAAGAGTTCGCTTAACGTGATGCCAGCCATATTTCCTCCACTTAGAGAACTGTTTCGCGCACGACTTCTTCGAGAGTGGTGTGACCGAGCGCGCATTTGATCAGGCCGCTGCGGCGCAAGGTGATCATTCCCGTTTCCAAGGCTTTCTTCTTGATTTCGAGTGCGGACGCGCCGACGAGGATCAGTTCGCGCAAGTCGTCGTTGATTTCCATTACTTCGTAGAGACCGACGCGGCCTTTGTAGCCGGTGTTGTTGCAGGTGCTGCAGCCGCGGCCATGCTGGATGACGGTTTTGTCCGCTTCTTCCTTCGTGTAGCCAGCGTCAATCAGCGCCTGCGGGAGAATTTGCAGCGGCTCTTTGCAACCCGCACAAATGCGGCGGACCAGGCGTTGCGCGCAGATCAGATTCACGGAAGTGGCTACCAGGAACGGCTCGATACCCATGTTCATCAATCGGCTGATGGTGCTGGGAGCATCATTGGTGTGCAGCGTAGAAAGCACCAAGTGGCCGGTGAGTGCGGCTTTTACGGCGATTTCGGCGGTTTCGAAGTCGCGGATTTCGCCGACCAGAATGATGTTGGGGTCTTGCCGCAAGAATGCGCGCAATGCCGAGGCAAAGTTCAGGCCGATCTGTTCCTTCATCTGCACCTGGTTGATGCCGGGCAGCTGGAATTCGACCGGATCTTCGGCAGTCATGATGTTGGTTTCCGAAGTGTTCAGGCGCGCGACCGAGGAATATAGAGTGTTGGTTTTGCCGGAACCCGTGGGGCCGGTGACCAGCACCATGCCGTACGGCTTCAGAATCTGGCGTTCGAATTTGGTGAGCGATTCCTGCTCGAAACCGAGCTTGGTCATGTCCAAGCGCAGGTTTTCCTTATCGAGCAAGCGCATCACGATTTTTTCGCCGAAGAGCGTGGGGACGGTGGAGACGCGGAAGTCGAGTTCTTTTTTCTTTCCGTCCTTTAGATACTTGATCATGATGCGGCCGTCTTGCGGCAGGCGCTTTTCGCTGATGTCCAGCTTGGCCATGATCTTGACGCGACTGGTGATGGCGTCTTTCAGTTTCATGGGCGGAGCCATGACGTTCTGCAGAATACCGTCCACGCGGAAACGGACGCGGTATTCTTTTTCGTAAGGCTCCACGTGAATGTCGCTGGCGCCGCGCTTGACGGCGTCGGTGAGAATCAGGTTCACCAGCTTGATGATGGGCGCTTCCTCGGCGGCCTTCTCGAGGGTGGCCAGGTCCATCTCGGCTTCTTCGGCCGAAAGTTCCAAGGAGGCTTCGTCGCCAGCGAGGTCTTTCATTACCTTGTCGAGTTGTTCGACGCTCTCGACATCGCCGTAGAATTTGTGGATGGCTTCGCTGATGGCGGTTTCGGACGCAACGACGGGCTCGACGTTGAAGCCAGTCATGAACTTGATGTCGTCCATCGCGAAGACGTTGGTGGGATCGGTCATCGCGATGGTGAGCGTTGAACCGACGCGAGATAGCGGGACGATCTGATAGCGGATGGCGGTTTCCTGCGGCACGAGCTTAATGACCGCAGGATCTACTTCATAGAATTTGAGGTTGATGGAAGGGACGCCGTATTGGCGCGAAAGGACGGCGGTAATGTCGTCATCACTGACGAGACCGAGCTTGACCAAGCAGGTGCCGAGGCGGCCGCCAGTCTTTTTCTGGTGGTCGAGCGCCTGCCGAAGCTGATCGGCAGTGATCAGACTGTCTTTGACGAGAATTTCGCCGAGTCGAGAAGACATGAGTGTCCGAGAGTGGTACTAGAACCCACCCGATGAGCCAGCGTAGCATGGGAGGGTGCCGAAAAAAGTCACCCGTGTGACGCTCGTGGTGAATCAGCTAACAGCCGATAGGGCGCGAAGAAACTGTACTAAAGGACAGGCTAATTTTTGCTCCTGTACTAAGGGACAGGTGTATTGCTGTGAATGAGTTAGCGGGGATTGGATTGTCGCGGCGCAGTGCGGAAAATAGTGAATATTTTGCTGAAATATTGCGCGGGGATTTACGGCGGCTCGCGGTGGATTTCGGCCGAATTTTCGCGCGCTCGCGGCGCCAAAAATCTAGCGGCGCGGGGCGCGAGGGGCCTAGCGCGGGACGCCGGGAGTCTGTTAGGATGGTGCGGATCGAAGGGCGGTTAGCTCAGCGGTTAGAGCATCCCGCTTACACCGGGAAGGTCCGCGGTTCAAATCCGTGACCGCCCACCATTTACCTTCGAGCTGAATCCGATGCAGCGAAATTTGTAGCAGCCCTTCGGTTCATTCTAGCCAATCTTTCGAGTCGGTTGCCCCGAAATTGCCAGGACAGCTTTCTTAAGTGTCTCCTTGATTTTTTGATGGTCCATAATGAAAACGATCATCTTGTTTTTAATGAACCGCTTCATGGGCTGAGTCGATTTTTCGAATAGCCAGTGGCGATGAACTCGTTTGAAATCGTAATCGAACGAAGCAAATAGGCGAAACACATCAGCGGCTGTTTTCTTGAGCTCTACGTCGCCCCACGGATGGACCTCCACAAAAAAGCGGCAATTTCCTTCTTTTAGAATTTCTCGGGCGCCCAACAGAACTCTATACTCGGCTCCTTCAACGTCCATTTTGACGAAATCAGGCTTGCAGTCCTTAAAAACACTATCGAGAGAGACACAATCAACTTCGGTTTTCGTCCATTGGGACGAGCCGCTAAACCCCGTGTCTCCACGGTGAGAAACGAACAATCCACCGCTGGCGTTTTCGGGAGCCGAGTAGAATTCCACTTTGCCTGGTTCATCGGTTGCGGCGGCATGAATGACCTGGATTTGATTCGATGAAAGCTTTTCCCAACTTGCGGCCGCCTCGGTTAAATGTTGATACCGGAACGGATCGGCTTCGATGGCCACGATGCGAGCACCCTTCAGCGCCTTATTGGCGAAGAAAGTGTACTGCCCGAGGCTTGCGCCTACATCGACAAACAGACTAACGTTATCTAGAATCTGGGGCAGCTGATCAATCTCCAGGCGCTCCTGCATGTTGGTCCCAAAATATTGCTGTTCCAGCACCTCATAGAGCGCCTCGGTTTCCATTACTGCACCTCGAACGATTGCAATTACCTTCTCGTGCCTTGGGCCCTAGCTCTCTCCCCGGTGTCTCCGGATTACCGATTTGAATGCTGGCACACTTATACACCCGAGGCACTTCCCAACCAATGATATTGTTCTGCGTCGCGTAATCGTGCGGACCGGAATTCACGCGACCTACGCTGCCTTGAGTTGGTCCATGAACACCTGGCGTGGAGACTGCATAGGGTGATCTTGACGAGATCGTATCTTCCGCAACCTCATCTGCGGTAATCTGCGATTACTCGCGTGAAGATCCCCGTTAATCCACGGTGCCAGTCGTGCGGCGAACTCTACGAAGGCAATTTCGTAATCGGCGAAGGGGCTTTTGATTTTGTGTGCAGCGAGTGCGGCAGACCACACACGGGAATCCTCGCATCAAATTTGACCATCGGCTTTCAGATTTGGCTCAAGGCGTCCTATGAATTGAACAAAACCAAAGACCCATCTATGGCTGTAATCCTAGCCGCTACAGCGATAGATTGTGAACTCTCTTTTCTTTTCGACAAATGGACGCGCATCGAAGAAGAGCGACGCGACAACGTTTTGACTGAGGAAGAGCTTGACGAGATGCTCCTGAAACATAGAAGGATCGTGGACAAACTCCATGCCGTCACTAATCTCTTGGTACCCGGCGGAATTGAGCCCTTCGTCAGCACGACTGCAAAAGCGCGCGAAGCCCTCGCAACGACTGCGCCAGAACTTGACCAGACGTGCCTAATTAAGAGTATTGAGATGAAAATTTTCCGACCGCGGAATCGCATTCTGCATCGCGGTCAGGCCGCCGATTCCGCTCAAGGAGAACTTTCCGTCCGGGTAGCGCGCGCCTGCTTAGAACTCCTCCAGGATATGGATCACGAAAAGATCAACTCGTTTGCATTGTGAAACTAGGCTTCGCCTGTCGTCTTTGGATGCCGGCGCCGAGAATGGCGGCACTTTAGTCACGGAAATCGCCCGTTACAATTCTGTCGTTCCGTGCTTTCAACGCTCGCTTTGCCAGCCACGACCAGGCGCCACACCACGAAATAAGGTCATCATCCGTTGGTACGGGAGCCTGTGGTCCCTTAGCCTGAAACCAATCTATTCGAGCGTCATGCAATTTGATTATGGAGCGCTTATACATAAAGTTCGGCAGGTTCAACGCCACCTTTATGATCTGCCACAAAGTCGGAAATATTACCGATGACATGATTAGGACAACGAATGCGAGTCTCCAATCGTTGGGTAGGGCTTGCCATCGTTGCTGAAGGTATTCCCACATCGGTACTACATGATGCGCCGGATCCCGCGGAGAGACAATCCTTCCGATGTCTAATGTGAGACAGCCAGATGTGACCCTTCGTGGCACGGTATTGTGCCCACCGGAAAAGGACGCTCATGGAACGCGACTACGACCTGTTTGAAGTTCTGCCGGATAGTGCCGTTATCTGGAAAGAGACGGTGCACGGACACGAAAACTCGATTCGCAGATTAGTCGAATTATCGAAGCGGACACGAAACGAGGTTCGCGTGATGCACGTTCTCAGCAATACTTTGATTGCTTCGATGAACGGACCTAAACCGTGACGCCGTGATACGCGCGCTCGCGCTACGTGGCAATCCTGCCGGCGGCGATTTGCGATTCGCCTGCGACGCGCCTTGCAATCTGCGAATCGGATGCTCTACCCTGTCGGCATGGCGACGCCTATAGAACCTGAGTCCGGACAGAAGCCAAAATGCTTCGTGATCGCCCCGATTGGAAAGGACGGCAGCGATGTGCGGAAAAAATCTGACAACGTGTTGAAGTACATCGTCGAGACGGCGCTGCAGGATAAGTACGAGATCATACGAGCTGATGATATAAGACAACCCGGCACAGTCACCGTTCAGATTATTGAACAGCTTCTGGAAGCACCTCTCGTAGTCGCTGACCTTTCCGACCGGAACGCGAACGTCTACTACGAACTCGCGATTCGGCATGCGGTGAAAAAGCCGGTCGTGCACCTAATCACAAAAGGGCAGGAAGCTCCCTTCGATGTGAATCAGATGCGGTACATACCTTTCGACATAACTGACCCGGGGAGCATCGAGAACGCGAAGGAAGAACTTAGAGACAACGTCCGGGCGATTGAGGACGGAAAGGGATTGCTCACGCCAATCCAGTTCACACAGTTTGTTCTATCCGCGCCGTCTGGACAGGGCGAAGACCGTGACACTGCAATGATTGTGAACACCGTTGGCGCAGCGATGAGTAACATTTCTGAAGAGCTGAAAAATATCAGGGAGCTTGTCGGGAGATTGTCTCTGCTCGCGAAGCCAGCTATTCCGTTATTCCTCGACCCCAATTATCGCGCCTCGCTTTCCGACATGCTGGGCAACGATGCGACTGACGATTTCATTGTGCAACTGAACGCGGCCAACCAGGAGAAGGCGCAGAAGCTCGCGCAGGCGATCAAGGATGCGAGGGAGGCGATCGCGCGCCGCCAAGCGGAGGAAAAGACTGGGGGGAGGGACTAACGCGAACGAAAAATGTAGTGAAAACTGTAGTATCGAAGGCCCTCTAAGGCCTGATAACTGCGAGTTGCGAGACTTGCGGAAGCGCGAGATTTTAGAGACACTTAACCACGGTTGGATGGCGTGCTATAGTGGTTTGGCTCGCGCTTACACCGGGAAGGTCCGCGGTTTAAATCCGTGACCGCCCACGATCGAATTGGTGTTGTGGATCGTGTCGGCAGATCGTTGGGGCAGATCGCTCGATCGCAGCGCTATACAAGGTTACACGCTTCACGCGGGGGACGTAGTTCAGTTGGTTAGAACGCTGCCCTGTCACGGCAGAGGTCGCGGGTTCGAGTCCCGTCGTCCCCGCCATTCTTCTTTCGAGTTCTCGGACGTGACACCGGGAACTCTGATGCGCCGCTACCGCCGCCAGTCAAACCGCACTACTGCTAGATTCGCAGCGCAGATCCACTCACGCCGCAACTCAACCCAGACTGCGAGCCAACTTATGCTGCCGCGCAACTCACGCCGCGGCTGAACCTGCCCGTGGTGGCGTCAACAATTCAGCTAGACGGTGATTTGGCGATTGCTGATTGGCTCCAGTGGCGGAGCGTTGGGCGCGCGGAGGGTGCGGATGTCGCGCATCGGCGGTTGGCCGAACAGGCGGCTGTATTCGCGATTGAATTGGCTGGCGCTTTCGTAGCCGACTTCGAAGGCGGCGCTGGCGGCGTCCATACCATCCATTAGCATGCGTTCGCGCGCGGCTTGCAGGCGAAGTTGCTTTTGATATTGCAGCGGACTCATGGCGGTAAGCGCGCGGAAATGATGATGGAGGGTGGAGACGCCCATGCCTGCAACTTTTGCGAGATCTTCGACGCGGAGCGGCTTGGCGTAGTTCGTTCTGACCCAGGCGATGGCTTTGGCGGTGCGGTGGCTCTGGTCTCCGAGCGTGGCGATGGCGCGAAGGCGCGCGCCGCCGCTGCCGCCGAGGATGCGGTAAATGATTTCGCGTTGGATCAGGTTACTGAGGAATGGAATGTCCTGAGGTTTATTCAGCAAATCCATCAGGCGGCAGCAGGCATCGAGCAGCTCGGCGGTAGTTTTGCCGGTGGCCATGCCGGGACTATCCGAAGGCACAGGGGGCGGCTGAATTTCTTCCTGGCTGAGAAGTTCGCGGACGACCTGCGTATCGAGCTTGAGAACGAAACAGAGGTACGGAATGCTTTCGCTGGCTTCGAACACATTGCAGATGACGGGCAAATCGAGCGAGGTGAGGAGGTAGCTCGATTGGTCAAAGATGAAGGTGGTCCCGGCAAGGGTAGCGCGCTTGCGGCCTTGCGCGACGACCGCTAGACTCGGCTCGTAGGTCGCCGAGATTGGCGCGGTCGGAGCGGTTCTGCGACTGAGAAGCAGGCCTGGGACGGCTGTTATCAGTTTGTCTTGCTGGCCGATGAAAGAGGCAATTTTGCGGGCGAGAGCTTCGCGCAGCTGTGTGGTTCGATCTGGCGATGGAATGGCTCTTTGGCTGGCTTTTTTCATGGTATTGGCCTTCCCCAATGCAATCACAAGATAACCGCTCAGCAGCTAATCACCAAATATTTTTCGCAAATCGAGAGGAATAGGCAATAAGTCGGAAGGATCGGGATACCGCTGCTGAGGCATTTGACTTTAGTCTTGGGATGCGAGAGATAGTCCGAGAGGAGACGCAATGCAAAAGCGCAAACTTGGCAAGGGTGGATTGGAAGTTTCGGCCTTGGGGCTGGGTTGCATGGGGATGAGTTTTTCGTATGGGCCGCCGAAGGACAAACAAGAGATGACTACGCTGCTGCGGACTGCAGTGGAGCGCGGCATCACATTTTTCGATACGGCGGAAGTTTACGGGCCGTTCACGAACGAAGAGCTGGTGGGCGAAGCGCTGGCTCCGTTTCGCAAGCAGGTGGTGATTGCCACCAAGTTCGGCTTCGATCTGAGTGGCAGCGACAATCGGCCCGGAGCGGCGCCGGTGAGCAGCCGGCCCGAAGTCATTAAGAAGGCTGTGGAAGGTTCGCTGAAGCGGCTAAAGACCGATGTGATTGATTTGTTGTACCAGCATCGGGTGGATCCGAATGTGCCGATCGAAGATGTGGCGGGCACGGTGAAGGAATTGATTCAAGCGGGCAAGGTGAAGCACTTCGGAATGTCCGAGGCGGGCGTGAAGACGATCCGCCGCGCGCATGCAGTGCAGCCCGTGACTGCGCTGCAGAGCGAATATTCTCTGTGGTGGCGGAAGCCGGAGGAAGAAGTGATTCCTACGCTGGAGGAACTGGGGATCGGGTTTGTGCCGTACAGCCCGCTGGGAAAGGGATTTCTGACTGGGAAGATTGACGAGAATACCGCGTTCGACAAAAATGATTTCCGCAATAAGGTTCCGCGGTTTACGCCGGAGGCGCGGAAGGCGAATCAGGCTGTGGTGGATCTGCTGGGCAGCATCGGCAAGCAGAAAAACGCGACGCCCGCTCAGATTGCGCTGGCTTGGCTGCTGGCGCAGAAGCCGTGGATCGCGCCGATTCCGGGGACGACGAAGCTTTCGCGGCTGGATGAGAACGACGGCGCGCTCGATGTAACACTCACGGCAAACGATCTGCGCGAGATCAATAGCGCCGCGTCGAAAATTACGGTGGAAGGCGAGAGATATCCGGAAGCGCTGCAGAAAATGACTGGACTGTGAGAGGCGTGTAAGCGCCAGGTTGTTCCGGCGTATCGCTGCGGCACTGCTCCAAACCTGAATCCGTAAACAAGACTCCGTCATCCAACCCAACTGAGGAGAACACTGTGTCCAACGCAAAAGCTTATTCTGCTGTCAGCGCGAAATCGCCGCTCGGCTCGACGAAGATTTCGAGACGCGAGCCGACGGAACACGACGTGCAGATTGAAATTTTGTTCTGCGGCGTGTGCCATTCGGATTTGCACCAAGTGCGCGACGAGTGGCACGACGTAATGGCCACGGTGTACCCGTGCGTTCCGGGACACGAAATCGTGGGCCGCGTGACGAAGGTTGGCCCCGGGGTCAAGAAATTCAAGCTCGGGGATCTTGCCGCCGTCGGCTGCATGGTGGACTCCGACCGCACGTGTCCGGAGTGCAAGGCGGGGCAGGAACAGTTCTGTCCGAACTTTACTTTGACCTACAACTTCCCTGATAAACACTTGGGCGGCGTCACCTACGGCGGATATTCGGAAAGCATCGTGGTGGACGAAAACTTTGTGCTGCGTGTGCCCGCGAACTTGCAGCTAGCGGGTGCCGCTCCCCTGCTCTGCGCTGGAATCACAACTTATTCTCCGATGCACCACTGGAAGGTCGGCAAGGGCAAGAAGGTTGGCATTGTCGGGCTGGGCGGATTGGGCCACATGGGGGTTAAGTTTGCGCACGCGCTGGGGGCGCAGGTCGTCGTGTTCACGACTTCGCCGAAGAAGAAGGATGATGCATTGCGCCTGGGAGCCGATGAGGTCGTGATTTCGAGCGATGCGAACCAGATGCAGAGACACCTAGGCAGCTTCGACTTCATTTTGGACGCTGTCTCTGCCGCTCACGACATCAACGTTTACCTGAACATGTTGCGACGCGATGGCCACGTCGTGATGGTGGGCGCACCGGAAAAACCGCTGGCGGTTTCGGTATTTTCGCTGATCATGGGGCGGCGCAGCCTTTCGGGTTCGCCGATTGGCGGCATCGCCGAGACTCAGGAAATGCTGGATTTCTGCGGGAAGCACAATATCACCTCGGATGTGGAGATTATTCCGATCCAGAAGATCAACGAGGCGTACGGCCGGCTGCTGAAATCCGACGTGAAGTACCGCTTCTCGATTGATATGGCTTCTTTGAAAGCGGAGTAAAGCGATTTTGACGCTGAGGAAGAATCGCGCGCGAATTGGCATTTCTTAATCTGCTGCTAGGTGGAGCGACGCCCGGGCGGGAGCGAGTCGGGATCGGTTTCGGAACTGGCGTCGGGATCGGCTTCGCCTTTTGCAAGTGCCGCGAGAAAATCGCGGGCTGCGATGGCGTCTTCTTCGCGCACCAGGATTTTGAACCCGGCGCCTGACCATGCGAGATGCTCGCGCATTCCTCCTGCCGTATCGCCCTGAATTATTGCGGGAATGCCGGATTCTTCGAGCGCACCTCGGACCAATTCCGCTTCTGGGCGGCTGCCGCACGACTCAACGACGATAAGCTTGGCGTCCTGCACGGTAGTATTATAGCCGCGGTCGTGCTGGAGCGCTCGGTTCGGCGCGCCGCCGGCCCGATGTTTACGGAACGGACCTAGGGATCCGTAGATTGGCGGAGCTTCCATGGCACTACGATCGCGCGGGGCGCAGCGTTTGCGGGTGGAGCGCGGGACACTCGCAGGGCTGGCTGAGATTCGCGATTCGTTGCTGGAAACTTATGCCTGCAACGACGCGATGAATCAGCTGATTCTGACGGAACTGGACCCGCGGGCGTGGCGCGCGCAGCTGCCGGGCGAAAAACGCGGCGGGCGGACGATCGCGGCGATCTTCGCGCATCTGCACAATTGTCGTCTTAATTGGCTGAGGAATTCGGCGCCGCATTTGAAGTGTCCCGCGCCGCTGGATCCGGACCGCTGCACGATCAAGCAGGCTTCGGCCGCGCACCGAAAGAGCGGGGCGCAATGTTTGCGCATGTTAACCGATGCTCTTTCAGCTTCACCGAATCGCCGAGTGGCAAAATTTTCGCGCGGGAGTTGGGCGCAGACTTGGCCGGCCGGTGGGACGATGTTTGCTTACATGTTCTCGCACGAGGCGCATCATCGCGGGCAGATATTAATGCTGGCGCACCAGCTGGGTTACCGCACGCTTCACACAACTCCCGGCGTATGGCATTGGGAGAAGCTTTGGAAACAAGCCGGGATTGCAACGCGCCCGCGTTGAGTGAATCTTGCGTGCGGCAGGACTCTTCTTATAAGCTCAACAAATCCGTACTTCAGCGGCTAAAGCCGCACTGCTCTTGCTGCGCCTACGTCGTGGCTAAAGCCACGACCTACGAACATTATCGAGTTGCCACGAAGACTCCGTAGCCAAGGCTGCTCTAGGTGCAATTCCACTTCACAAATAAAAGCGAAGAGGCGACGAAAACCGACAGCACGCTTTTGTGTTTACCTCGTTATTGGCCTCTACGCCCGGTGTGTGCAATAGGGGACTGTTTCACAATCCCGCCTGTGCGCTAATAATCAATTGACGAGCCTTGCCGCTGCAATTTGGCACTAGCACTAAGCGCTACACGATAAGAGCTCAACCAGCGCAGGCCTACGCATCAGGACTTCGTGATCTGTGCGACTACATTGCTGGACGCGAGCCGCACCACTTTCCGCCGATCAAGCGAATTTTGCGCCGTGCCTGCCGCTCTGACTCGTCCCCGGACGCTCAAAGCGCCGGTCAGACGCAGCCTTTTTTTCGTTTTCGCTTGTGCTTCACTTCTGCATGCTCTGGTTCCCGCGACTGCACGCGCCCAAGAACAAAATTCAGCGCCAGCGCTTCGCCCCACTTCCCTATCGCGCGAACTTCTCCCAACTGCCCCCGCGCCGGTGGGCTCTGGCAGCGTTGGCGGCACAGTGCTGGATGTTAGCGGAGCAACGGTTTCCGGCGCGGAGGTGACGTTGCTGCCGAGGGACGGCTCGGCACCGCGCTCGATGGTGTCTGAAGCGAACGGCGAGTTTAATTTTATCGAAATCCTTCCGGGATCGTACTTTGTGATGGTCAGCGCCAAGGGATTTTCGGTTTTCACATCCACGGAATTAGCTGTAGCGGCGCGGCAGGCATATGAGGTTCCGGATATTTCGTTGTCGCTGG
Organism: uncultured Acidobacteriota bacterium; assembly: GCA_963779465.1. GTDB lineage: Bacteria > Acidobacteriota > Terriglobia > Acidiferrales > UBA7541 > Palsa-295. Next base: position 1,170,347 of record CAVZYH010000001.1, read on the forward strand.
CGGCGAACAACATGGAAGTGATTGTGCGTCCCACGGAGGTGATAGCGGCGGAACAGATCAAGGCCGAAGAGAAGCAACGCCTGCTTGGCGTGCTGCCGAATTTCTATACGAGCTATGTTCCGGACGCCGCGCCACTCACGTGGAAACAGAAATTTTCATTCGCTACGCGCGGCACATTCGATCCGGTGGCGATGGTTGGTGTGGGCTTTGCTGCAGGCATTGAGCAGGCGAATAATTCCTTCGCGGGATACGGGCAAGGCGCAGCAGGCTACGGCAAGCGCTTTGCGGCAAAATTTGCTGACGGTCGGAGCAGCGATTACTTGACGCATGCGATTTTCCCGTCGCTGCTGCATCAGGATCCGCGCTACTACTACCAAGGTACTGGTTCGATCAAATCGCGCGCGATGCATGCGATCGGTTCGGCGTTTTTCACGCGCGGTGACAACGGGCAGACGCAGCCTAACTACTCCTATGTGTTGGGTGATATGTGTTCCGGAGCGCTATCTAATCTGTACTATCCCGCGGCGAACCGCGGCGTGCATTTGGTTTTCTCGAACGCCGCAGTGGGCCTGGCCGGGCGAGTGGGTGGGAATTTGCTGCGAGAATTTCTGCCGAAACATTCGACGACGAACGTGCCGGTTGAACGCGCACCGTGAAGACCGTGGCTTACGCTCACGTGTACGCGCAGAAAGCGCTCAGCGAGTGGCTAAACGTCAGGCGAGAATGATGTGCCCCATGTCAATCGCGACGAGCAGCGGCTCTTTCACAGGCTGGTAGTCGCCTTCGTAGGCAAAGACCCGGCGCTTGGTGGGAATGACGATGCCTTCAACATTGCGGTAGTCGAAGGCGTAGTTGAGGCCAGTGGCACCACCGAGAATGTCCACGGTGTAGTCCTGACGGCGCAGCCAACCATTGCCGCCGATGCAAGAAATTTGTTCGCGGGTGTGGCTCGTCACGTTATCAGGAAAAGTTACTTTCAGGCGGCGCCAGGTTTCAGTCTCGAGCTTAAGCGGAGCAATTTCTTCGGTGACGAAACCTTCCTGGGTGTAGAGGAACGGAACGTTGAGGTACGTCCAGAGCGCTTCACCAGCGAAGTAAGCCGCTTGGATATCGTCCCAGGGAGTTTCTCTTTGCTGGCCGGCGAAGGATTTTTTTGGATCGTCGCGGGACTCGATGAGGATACCGTCCGCGGATTCGATCACCACGCGGTTGGGCTGAAAGATGGCGCGCTTGTTTTGGCCTGGAAACTCCAGGGTGACGCGTTCCTGGCGCGTTTCCGAGGTTATTACCACGTTCTTGAGAAAATCCGGTTTACCTTTTACGTGCCAGATGGCGCCGGTGATGGACGCGGCGACTTTGATCGTGGTCACTTCATTCCAGCGCGGGAGGCCACCGTGCGCTTTGACTGCCAGGTCTGATAGTTCGCCCATAGGTAATTCCCTCTTGTGATGTCTAATTCTGAGCCGCGACCAGGAACTGTTCGAGTTTGCCGTCTGGCATTTCGTAGGTCCATGCTTGTAAAGTCGTTTTTGGAAATTTGATGGAATACACGCGCAGCGTCATGCCCCCGCGCAACGCCTGACGCGTCTGGACGAATTCTTCCGGAGCTCCGAGCGGACCCAAGCTGGCAGCGAAATCTTTTAGGGCCTGTTCATTGAAATAGAAATTAGCGTTGTCAGTGAAAAGAGCGCGATCAATCGAGCCGTGCTGCAACCCTTCGAAAATTTTGCGCGCTTGCGCAAGTTTGGCCGGAGTCGCAGGGTCGTCGCTAGCGAGTAGCAGCGGTGCGACGCCCATGGCGATCGCTCCAGCAGCTTCGGCGGCGTCCTGGTTTGTGAGCACAACCACAGCAACGCGCTCGTCTGGAAAGACGAGATTGTCGGACGTGAAACCCGAAACCTCACCATCGTGGGACAACAAACGATGGCCGAGCTGCGAACTTACGTCTACGCCGAGCCCGTAGCGCGTCCCCAATCCATTCTTGAGCAGAACCTCGGTTTCGAAATCGCGATAGGAAGCAGGTTTTAGCAATGCCTGATTGATGATCGAAATGTCCCACTTCGCCAGGTCTTCTGCAGGCATGGCTAGCTCGCCCGCGGCAAACAGCCAGCCGGCTCCTTCTTTGGGCGCCGGACGCGGCGGCCCGAGCGCATAACGCATGTAGCCGGTCGGATCCGTGTCACCAAGCTTCGCCTTGTCGGTGTCTGCAACGCTCTTCATTTTGAGGGGAATAAATATCTCTTGCTGCAGAAATTGCAGGAGCGGTTCGCCGCTGACCTTCTCAACGATTAGTCCGGCAATGACGTAGTTCGTATTGCTGTACTGCCACTTCGTGCCGGGATCAAAATCGAGCGGCTTGCGGCCCCAGGTGTCCAGAATCTTCCGCGCATCAACCGGCTGTAACATCATGGGCATTACATAGTCCTGCGGCCAGAAATCCTGATAGCCGGAGGTATGCGAAAGAAGCTGGCGAATTGTCACCTCGTTCGCGCGAGTAAGGTCCGGAATAAATTTGCTGACTTTATCGTCGAGCGAAAGCTTGCCCTGTTCCTGTAGCAGCAGGATGGCCGCAGCGGTGAACTGCTTGCTTACCGAACCAATGCTGTAACGCATTTCTGGCTTCGCCGGCGTTTCAGGTTCGAGCCGAGCATTGCCGTAGGCGTGCAGGTAGGCGATCTGTCCATCCTTTACGACGGCGAGGGAAGCACTAGGCACGCCGGTCTTGGCGAGCGCATCGTGGGCCACTTTATCAATCTTCTGCTGCATTTCGATCGGAAGCTGGGTCTGCGCATTGGCATTGGGGCAGGAGAACGCGAGGATCAAAACCGCTAGGGGCAGCGCCGAAAATCGCGTCAGCGTCCGCATGAACACCTCCCTCGACAAAATAAAACAGCTTGGAGTTTAACAGGGAGAGCAGGAAGCGCGGCGAGCAAATGTCTGCGGCGGCGCGCCACATTCGGCTATTATTGCCCGATGGAAGGGACGATTAATGGCCGATATCGCCGTTGATGCATTGATTCTGGACCTGCTCGAATGGCTTGCGAGGCGCGACAGAAGCTATGAAGAGGTGATGGATGCGTGGCGCACATCCTGCCCGAAGCTACCGGTGTGGGAAGAGGCTAACGATCGCGGGCTGGTGGAGAGCGAAGATGCCGGCGGGAGCAACATCGTCAGGGTGAGTTCGTCGGGGCGCGAACTGCTTGCGCAGAGCAGGACTTCGCGTGATGCCAGGCGCGATGTGCCGGCGCGTGCGGGCTGAGGGCCGCGATTTGTGCATTCTTATTTGGCGCCGGTTGGAACGCTGCCGGGGGAGACTATCTCACGTGCGGTGATTTGCGCGGCGGAGAGTTCGCTGGCGAGTGTTTCTATCGCGAAGAAGATGGTGTGCGAGCGCAGAACGCCTTCCAACGTTTGCGCAGCGAGCGGCGCGGGCGTGACCGAAGTGCGCGCTGCGCTTGCCTTGGCATCCAACGCCTGGATCGCGGCCGCAAAATCGTATTCGGGCGTCCAGAATTTCCCGGTCAAGATTCCTTCCGCGATTCGCTGCAACGCTGCGGAAATTCCAGCGCATAGCTCACTGAACTCCGGTTCCCACTGCAGGTCAATTCCTCCACAAAATGGTCCGCCGCAAGCGGCATCGAGAGTTTCCACCGCTTGAGACATGCGCTCTTCGTGCTGGAGCAACTTTACGAGAGTGATGCGGCGCGCGGACCAACGCGCGGGTTCATAGCGACCGTGCGCATAGAAGTCCGTGTTTTGACGCCCCAGAGTTTCGAGGCTCGCGCGCAACGCTTCGACGTCAACCACATTCTCGCCGCGAAACCGCAACAGCAGCGCCGAGAGGAAGGTGTCGAGCTGCAAGAATTTTTCGGCGAGCGCATGGCGGAGACTTTCGAGGGCGGTGGAAGGCAACACGAACTCCGCGACCGCCAGAGCGATGAGAATTCCGAAAGAAACTTCCAGGAAGCGGTTCAGCGCGGGAACCCAAGGACGTCCGGTGTTCGGAACGAGCATGATGATCGCGATGGTGACGGCGGCGAGGCGTATTCCGTCCGCAAGGTGCAATATCGTGCACAGAACGATGGTGACAAACACGGCCACACCGAAGACCAACAGGTTCTGTCTGGCGAATGCCATAAACGGAATGGTGACGGCGGCGCCAACCGCCGTGGCGGCGAAGCGGATCCAGGATTGCTTTACGGCCGCGCCCAAATTTGTCTGCATCACGATCATGGCGCTGATGGCGGCCCAATAGGGCTGGGGCATGCGGAAAAGCGAAGCGAGATACATGGCGAGGCAGCCGGCGATAGCCGTTTTGATTGCGAGGCGGAAATTTGCGGACGACGGATTGAGCATATTCGGCAGTTGAGCGCGGTGGGATTATGCCGCGAGATGAGCGTTTGGGATAGTGGAACGTGCAGGGTGCTAGAACGGGGTAGCCGGCGACAAACAACACCAAATGCGCCATATAGATAGGAGAAGGGCGGAGTTGTGCAAAGTGTTGCATATTGAGAAAGGCGGGCAAAAAGAGGGTTTGGGATGTAATTCAATTCAAAGGGCTTATTTTTGAGGATTTGGTTGGCACTTGGCTGCGAACGTGCTATTGTCCCGTCCGTAGTTAAATGCGCGGAGGTGGGTAGATGCGAATTCACAAGATGTTGGCTGTCGCGGCAGGGCTCGCGGTGGCAATGCTCGGTACCGGCGTAGCTCGTGCGGACAGCGGTGGCCTCGACCCCCACGCGAAGATTACGGTGCCGACGGACCCTGATGTAATCGTGCCGTGTTCGTCGGTAGTGAATGAGAACACAGTTTGTTTCACGGAAGCCAATTCGATTCAAGATCCAGCGCTGATCGCGGGGCCTTCCGCACAGGATCTTGCGAACAACCCCCAGTTTGATATCACCACGAACTTCTTTTATGAGCCAGATAATTGCGGGACCAGTGATCCTGCTTCCTGTCCGTTGTCGGACATACTAAATACGATATTTCTGGCGATTAATCCGACGGTGCAGTTTGCCTCTTACGACTGCGCCATCGGAGCAGAAGCCGGGGACGCAACGCCGGCATTCAACGGCTGCACGCCCATTGGCGTGACCGGTCAACCGAACTACGACCTGATTCTCAAGCTGACTTGCGTATCGACAGCTAATAGCCCGTGCACAGGGATGCTCCCGGGGCAGGAAGGCAGTTCGGAAATCACCCCGGAGCCGGGTACGTTGTTGCTGCTGGGAGCCGGGTTGCCGCTGGTGGCACTGTATGGCCTGAAGCGCCGCAAGGCTCTGGATCTGGGTCGGCAGAACCAAGCCAACCTCGCGGTGTGCTGAGGTAGCACGCTGAAGTAATCACGGGTCGCTCAGACCTCTTCATTTCAGGCCTCTCGGGTAATACCGAGAGGCCTTTTGTTTTGCATCTCATCTGCTGTGCCCGCGCGGCCGTCTTCGATCACTTCGTAGGAAAGCTACTCGCGGCCGGGCGGCATGCCTGTAATGCGAATGCACCTCTGCTCGCTGCTACCGCCCCGCGCGCTCGAATTCCCACTCCCGCTGGTTGGTTTAGGGCTTCTTGGAGTATTTCTTCATTAGCTTGATGAATTCAGGATTGTTGTGGAGGCTATCCAGATCCGGGTCGTTTGCAGCGTAGTCAGCGGAATAGTGATTTTCGAGCACATCGGCGAGTAACGTCACCGCCTGACTCGATTTTCCGGTCAGCGCAGCGATCTGGACTTCCGTGTAAGCGATGTCTACGTCCTTCTTGTCCAGAGCGCGAGCTCGCCCAATCAGAGTTTCTGCTTCCTTAGCATTCCCGACATTGGCATAGGATAGTGCGATCTCCGCCATAACCTCAGAATCCTGCGGATTTACCTGTAGCTGCTTGTAACCAACGGAGATCGCCTTCTGATAGGTAGCCTGGGCCTTGTCCTTCTGGCCAAGGGCCCGATAGGCATCGCCCAGGTTCACGATCAACTGGGTGTCATTGGAGTTGATCGCTACGGCCTTCTCAAACGCCTCCGCGGCCTCGGCGTAGCGCTTCAGGAAGAAATAGGCTGTGCCGATGTTGGTGTAGGCTAGGGCATCAGGTTCGACCTGCACGGCGCGCTGCAGCAAGGGCACCGCCTCGGTGTACTTGCCTTGCTGCACGAGCACGATACCGGAATTCAGGTAGCCTGCGTTGACGTCCGGCTCAAGCGTCGTCACCTGTTTGAACGCCTCCAGAGCCTTATCATAGTCGCCAGTTTGGGAGTAAGCGTTGCCCAGCGAGTTCTCGTTGACCCAGTAGTACGGATTCAGCTGCACGGCCTTTTGATACGCCTCGATGGCGTGGGGCATATCGCCTTTCGAGAGGTACACATTGCCCAAGCGCCAGTAAACCTCATCGGAATTGGGCGCCAGAGCCTGTGCGCGATTCAGCTCCGCGATGGCTTCCGAGTACTTGCCAGTGGCGCGATAGACGCTACCGAGCGTCGAATGCACCTCGGGAAGCTTGTCGTTCAACTGCAGAGCTTGTTGCGCGGCTGCTAGCGCCTTTTGCGTCCAGAATCCATCGTTGGTGACGCCGTACATGCGCAAGCTGGCCTGTGCCACCCCGGTGTAGGCCAGCGCGAACTTGGGATCCTGCTTCACGGCCTGATTGAAGAAATCGAGCGCGCTCTGGATACTCTTAGCGTCGTTCACGCGCAGCGCGTTGCGGCCGCGGAGATAGAAGTCATAAGACGCAACGTTGTCCGTGGGGCGGGCCTCGGCGTTGGCGTTTTCCTCGGTGGTGGTCTTCACGTCCATCGCTGAAACCACTTGCGCGTAGATCTGGTCCTCCAGCGTAAAAAGGTCCCCTGGAACGCCATCAAATTGCTGGCTCCACGCGCGTTTGCTGTTAACCACATCCTCCAAGTTCAGGATGATGCGGATCTTGTCGCCATTGCCCTGCACCATCCCCGTAACGAGCATATTGGCGCCGAGGCTGCGCGCGATTTTCTGTAAAGGCAACTTGGGATCGGCCTTGGATGCAGCGTCGGACGAGGTGACGTGCACACCTTTCAACTGAAATAGTTTCGCCGAGAGCGCCTCCTGAATGCCTTGCGCCAGGTAGCCGAGCTGCGATTGGTCGCCGAGAACTTGCAGCGGCAAAATGGCGACGTAACGGCCGCTGGAGAGCGGCGGGATTCCGGAGGATGCGGAGCCGCCGGTCCCGGTCGGCTCAACGCGGAAGCCGGGGATCAGATGCCGTACTGGAGGTATCGCCAGCGCCAGGAGAAGGACGGCCACCACGCCAGCGACGACCCAGACCCAACGGCGGCTGGCGAACTCCGGAATCTGGATGATGACGCTTTGCGAGCCGGAACCGATGCGCGACATGCCCACGCGCGAAGCACCGCTGCCGGATTGTCCGCCTTGCAGGTCGGCCAGGATCTCGTAGGCGTTCTGGTAACGATCGTTGGGATCGCGTTCCAGGCAGCGCATGATGATTTTCACGAGCCAATTGGGCAGGTCCGGACGCAAAATTTTCGGGCTCTTGGGTTTTTCCTGAATGCGCTGGTACATCACTTTCAGCGTGGACTCGCCGGTAAAGGGCACGTCGCCGATCACCATTTCGTAGAGGATCAGGCCGAAAGCGTAGAGGTCGGCGCGGCCGTCGGCGGGTTTACCCTCTACCTGTTCGGGCGACATGTACCGCGGCGTGCCGAGAAAGGCGCCAGTGCGAGTCATGCCGATCGCGCCTTCTTCGAAGGATTTTGCCAGGCCGAAATCGCAAACGAAGATCTGGTCGTTCTTGTCCACCAGCAGGTTTTGCGGCTTCAGGTCACGATGGACTACGCCTTCGGCATGCGCCGCGGCCAGTGCTTCGGCTATCTGCCGCGAAAAGTTAAAAATGCGTTCCAGCGGCATTTTGGGATTGTCGCGGATAATGTGCTGCAGATCCTGGCCCTCGACGTAGGCCATGGAAATGAAGCGCAGGCCGCCGACATCGCCCATGTCGTGAATGCGCAGAATATTTTTGTGGGAAATCTTGCTGGCGAGGACTAATTCCTGTTTGAAGCGTTTGAGGGCGTCGGTTTCGCCGATCGCGCCATCGCGCACTACTTTGATGGCTACGGTGCGGTCGAGGTCTTTGTCATAAGCCTTATAGACGCGGCCCATGCCGCCTTGGCCCAGAAGCGCTTCGATGCGGTAGCGCGGACCGAAATCGCTGCCCGGAGCGATGACGGTGGCATCCACCATCTGAATCGTTTCGGACTCGCCCAATGGCATGGGAGTCCCGCAGCGCGAGCAGGATTCAGCGAAGTCCGGGTTAACCGTGCTGCAGTGAGGGCAATTAATCACGAAAAAGCCGCCAAGACGGCTCGAAATCGGGGACTACAATGGCGAATTATCGTGCATCCCAGCAAAGCCTGCAACTACTATGTGGCGAGAGTGTGCAATATCGGCCTTCATTCGCGAGGGTTGCCCGGTTAGACTGGTGCACCGTTTAAGAGCGCTCAAATCGCCATGCTGGGAACGCCAATACACGTCTGGATCGTCTTCGCGGTCACCACGGCTGCGGCCCTGGTAATTGACCTGGGCGTATTTCATCGCAAAAACCACACCATCGGCCTGCGCGAGGCATTACTGGAGAGTGCGGCTTGGATTTCCGTCTCGCTGCTTTTCAACCTGTGGCTCTATTACTCGCAGGGACCACAGGTGGGCGTGGAATTTCTGACCGGTTATTTGGTCGAGAAGTCGCTGAGCGTGGACAATATTTTTGTCTTTCTGCTGATTTTTCAGGCGTTCCATGTCCCAGCGCAATCGCAGCACAAAGTTTTATTCTTGGGGGTGCTGGGCGCGCTGGTGATGCGGGCGGTTTTCGTTTTGGCAGGCGTCGAGTTGCTGCAGTCGTTTCACGCGGTTTTGTATGTTTTTGGAGCGCTGCTGCTGCTGACTGGCTTGAAAATGTTTCTGCCGACCAAGCGCGTGGTGCGGCCGGACCGGAATCCGCTGGTGCGGATAGCGCGGCGGATCATTCCGGTGACCGATCACTTCGAGGGCGAGCGCTTCTTCGTGAAGCAGGCTGGAAAATGGATAGCGACGCCTTTGTTCTTGGCGCTGGTGGCCGTCGAGGCCATGGATATTATTTTCGCGGTGGATTCGGTGCCGGCGGTGCTGGCGATTACGCGTAATGCGTTTATCGTGTATTCCTCGAATGTGTTCGCGATTCTGGGTTTGCGGGCGCTATATTTCGCGCTGGCGGATTTGCTGCCACGTTTCCGCTTCTTGCATCAGGGGCTTGCGACAATTCTGATTTTTGTGGGCGCGAAGATGACGCTGAGCGAGTGGTTCCCTGTTACCGCGCCGATTTCGCTGGGAGTAATTGTGGGAATCCTGGCGATAACAGTGGCGGCTTCTTTGCTGTTCCCTGCGGCGAGCGAAAAAGCGAAATAACTGGCGCGATGAGTGCGGGCTATCCCAGATTCAAGACGAGAATTCGCGGCTCGGTCATCTCTTCGATCGCGTAGCGCAAGCCTTCGCGGCCGATGCCTGAGTCCTTGACGCCGCCGTAGGGCATATGATCAATCCGGAACGCGGACATGTCGCCCGCGATCACTCCGCCCACTTCCAGATTTTCGAACGCCGAAAAGAGCAGCTTCGAATCACGCGTGAAGACCCCGGCCTGCAATCCGAATGGCGAATCGTTCACGCGGCGGATGGCATCGGCGAAATCGTCGTACGGCTCGACGATCACCACTGGCGCAAAAACTTCCTGACAGCTCACTTTCATTTGCGCGCGAACATTCGTAAGCACTGTGGGCTGTAAGATTGCACCCTCGCGTGTCGCGCCTCCTGCCTGGAGTTTCGCGCCCGCTGCGACGGCCTCTTCAATCCACGAACTCGCGCGGCGCGCCGCATCGTCGCTGATCATCGGTCCAACGTCGGTAGCTTCATCCAACGGATCGCCTACGTGTAGTTTCTTTACACCCGCGAGCAGCCGCGCCAGGAACTGCTGCTCGACGCTGCGCTGCACGTAAATCCGCTGCACGGAAATGCAGCTTTGCCCGGCGTATGAAAAACCACCGGCGACGCAGCGATCCGCGGCAACGTCTATATCCGCATCGGAATGGACGATTACACCGGCGTTGCCGCCCAGTTCCAGCGTCACTTTTTTCTTTCCCGACTTCCCTTTCAGCGCCCAGCCCACCGGCACGCTGCCCGTGAAGGTGAGCATTTTCAGGCGATCGTCGGCGACTAATTTCTCGGCTTCTTGATTCGGAAGCGGCAGCACGTTCAGTGCGCCGGCGGGCAATCCGGCTTGCTCGATGACTTCGGCGAGCAGGAGCGAAGTGAGCGGAGTTTGCGGAGCGGGCTTCAAGACCGTGGTGCAACCAGCGGCGATCGCGGGCGCCACTTTGTGCGCTACCAGATTCAGCGGAAAATTAAATGGCGTGATGGCCAGAATCGGGCCCAGCGCGAAACGGCGCACGATTCCCGCGCGGCCAGCGGTGGAAGCCTGCCAATCGAGCGGCAGCCATTCGCCGCCAATGCGCGTGGCTTCTTCGGCCGCCACGGCAAACGTGAAAATCGCACGGTCCACTTCGACGCGAGCGGTGCGTATGGGCTTCCCCGCCTCCAGCGCGATCAGGCGCGCAAACTCCTCGCGGCGCTTGCTGATGCCTTCGGAAATGGCGCGAAGGATGGCTTGCTTTTCATAGCCTGGCATCTTGCGCGTGACTTGAAATGCGCGCTGCGCGGCGCGGACGGCTGCTTCGGCGTGCGCGGCGGTGGCGCGGTAGGATGAGCCGACTACGGCATGGTCGTACGGAGCGAGCACGTCGAAGCGCTCCCCCTCGGTGAGCCATTTTCCGTCGAGATAGAAGCCCCAGGTCTTGACCGGCGTTTTTATTGCGGTGCTCATGGACGATCCTTGAATTATGCGTGGCGCGGGGCAGTTTCTACCTGCGATTCGGCCACTGTCGCCAGCGCGCCTTCCAGAATATCCAAGCCCTCGTCGAATTGCTCCGTGGTGATGACGAGCGGCACCAGGAGGCGCAGCACGTTGCCGTACGATCCGGCGGACAACAGGATCAGCCCTCTTTCGCGGCAATGGCGCAGCACCTGCTCGGTTTCATCTTTCGCGGGCTCGCGCTGGTCGGAGGAACGGACGAGCTCCAGCGCACGCATGGCGCCGAGGCCGCGGACATCGCCAATCAGCGGCCAGCGCTTCTTCCATTCTTTGGCGCGTGATTCGAAGCGCGCGCCGAGTTGTTCGGCACGCGCGGCGAGATCTTCGCGTTCGATAATTTCGATTGCGGCTAGCGCTGCGGCGCATGCCAGCGGATTGCCGCCGTAGGTACCGCCCAGGCCGCCAACACCGGGCGCGTCCATGATCTCCGCGCGGCCGGTTACCGCAGCGAGCGGCATGCCCGCAGCGATGGACTTCGCGCTCACCAGAATGTCGGGGATGATGCCGTAACGATCCGACGCGAACATCGCGCCGGTGCGCCCAAAGCCGGTTTGCACTTCATCGGCGATGAAAAGAATTTCATGGCGCTTGCAGATTTCCTGCAGCACGCTAAAAAACTCTGGCGGCGGGGCGACGAAGCCGCCTTCGCCGAGGACCGGCTCGACGACGACTGCCGCAACAGCCTCGGATGCGACTGCGCGCTTAAAAGCGTCTTCCAAGTGATGCGCGCAGAAGACATTGCAACTCGGATATTGCAACGAATACGAGCAGCGGTAGCAATAGGCATACGGGATGCGATAGATGTCCGCCGCAAAAGGCTCGAACCCAGCTTTGTAAGGATGCGTCTTGCTGGTGAGCGACATGGTCAGCATGGTGCGGCCGTGAAATGCATCCTCGAAACAAACGATGGCCGGACGATGCGTGTACGCACGAGCGATCTTTACCGCGTTTTCGATGGCTTCGGCGCCGCTATTCAGCAGAATTGTTTTCTTCGCGAAATTGCCGGGCACAAGCGCATTCAGCTTTTCCGCCAGCGCGATATATTTTTCGTAGGGGGCAACGCTGAAGCAGGTGTGGATGAACGCGTCGAGCTGCTGGCGTATTGCAGCGACTACGCCGGGTGCGCGGTGGCCCACATTCTGCACTCCGATGCCGCCGGCGAAATCGAGGAAGCGATTACCGTCCACGTCTTCCAGAATTGCGCCTTCCGCGCGCGCCGCGAAAATCGGAGTGGCGTGACCGACGCCGCGCGGCACGGCGGTTTGACGTCGGCGCATCAGCTCTTGAGATTTGGGGCCCGGTATCGCGGTTCGCAATTGGATCGTGGGCATGTCAGTACCATCCGATGGGCTGTTCGTTCAAGTTGATGTGCACTTGCTTGGTCTCGAGATATTCCTCGATGCCCCAGGGGCCAAGTTCGCGGCCGAAGCCGGATTGTTTGTAGCCGCCCCACGGAGCTTCAACGTACGTGGGCTGCATGTGATTCACCCAGACGATTCCGGCGCGCAGAGCTTTCACCACGCGGAACGCTTTGAAAATATCCCGCGACCAGACCGCGGCGGCGAGTCCGTACGGAGTATCGTTGGCGATTTTGATGGCGTCGGCCTCGTTCGTGAACGGGATCACCGTGGCCACTGGGCCGAAAATCTCTTCGCGGGCGATGCGCGCGGAATTATCCACGTCGTAAAAAATCGTCGGCTCGACGTAGTAGCCATGCTTCATGGATGATGGGCGGCCACCACCCGCTGCGAGCTTCGCCTCCTTCTTGCCGATTTCCTGGTAGGCGCTGACGCGGTCGAATTGTTCTTTGCTTACCAAAGGGCCCATTTTCGTTTCGCGCTCGAGCGGCGGACCGAGGCGGATTTTCTTGGCCTTGGCGGCCATGGCTTCGACAAATTTCGAATAGATCGGCTTTTCAACAAGGATGCGGCTGCCTGCGGAGCAGACTTCACCTTGATTGATGAAAACGCCGAACAGCGCGCCGTCAATCGCGGATTCGAAATCGGCGTCTGCGAAAAATATGTTTGGCGATTTGCCTCCGAGTTCCAGCGTGACGCGCTTCAATGTGTCGGCTGCCAGTTTTACGATTGCTTTGCCCACCGCACCGCTGCCTGTAAACGCGACTTTGTTTACATCCGGATGCTTTACCAGTGGAGCGCCGGCGCCTTCGCCGAATCCGGTGATGATATTCGCCACTCCCGGCGGCAGCCCCGCGTCGGCGAGGTATCCGGCGAATTCGAGCGCTGTGAGTGGAGTTTGCTCGGCAGGTTTCAGTATGCACGTGCAGCCGGCGGCGATCGCTGGAGCAAGTTTCCACGCGGCCATCAGCAGCGGATAATTCCAGGGAATAATTTGCGCGCAGACGCCGATGGGTTCGCGCAGGGAAAGGCTGAGCGCGTTGTCCGGGACGGGATTTACGTGGCCCAAAACTTTAGTGGCCATACCACCGTAATATTCGAAACAGGTCGCGGTGTCGGCGATGTCGTACTCGGCTTCGACGATGGGTTTGCCGGAATTGCGGCATTCCAGATCTGCAAGGTGCGCGGCCTCCTTGCGAATGCGCTCGGCCAGGCGAAATAGAATGCGGCCACGATCCTGCGCGGTGGTTTGCGGCCACGTTCCGGAATTAAATGCTGTTTTCGCTGCGGCTACGGCGCGGTCCACATCTTTTTCATCCGCTTCGGGAACTTCCGCGATGATTTCTTCGGTGGATGGATTGTAAACGGGGAAGACGCCGCCGCTGTGGGCATCGACAAATTCGCCGTTGATGTACATCTTGTATCTGCGCGCGCCGGATTTTGATTTCGAGTTCTTTGCCGCGATTGCTTTAGCCTTGCTTGCCACGGAGCCTCCCTGCTGACGCCAGTCTAATTTAGATGCCACTCGCGGGCGCGTGCGCCACTTTGCGACGGCCGTACACGTAAAAGAAAAACACGGCGAGGCCGATGAAAAATGCGGTGCCACCGAACATCCAGGTTTCGTATGACAGCAACGAACGAATCTGCTGCGCGGGGAAAAACGCCAGCACGATGCCCAGCGTGGTGGTCACCAAGCCGCTGCCGCCGGCGAGAAACAAGGTCGTCTTGCTGTACAGCCCCTTGCCGGAATCCGGATTCGCGGCGATTTTCAACAGCGCGCCGAACATATACAAAAATGGGATGAGCTGCAGCACCACCGCGAGCGACAACAGACGCTGAAACGTTTCCTGGACGCCCGAACCCGCGGCATTCACCACAACCAAAATCATGGATACCACGCCCTGAACGATCAACGCCGCGTAGGGCGTGGCAAAACGAGGATGTGTCTTCCCCAGCCAGCTGGGCATATACGAATCCAGTCCTGCTACAAACGGGATGCGCGCCGAACCAGCTAGCCATGCCGAGCCGATACCGGCGATAGATACACTGAGCATCAGCGCGAAGGGCGCGACGATCCAATTCGCGCCCACCTGCGCGGCCATGTGACTCACGGCCTGCACGATTCCCTGCAGCACGTTGATGTCGCTCTTGCTGACGGCGATCAGCAGAGTCAACGTGGTGGCTATGTACATCAGCCCCGAGAGCACGCCGCCCCAGGCCACCGCGCCCGGCAAAGTTTTCTGCGGGTCTTTAATTTCGTCTCCCATCACCGACGCGAGCTCGAGGCCGACCAATCCAAAACAAATCACGCCGAAGGAATTCAGCACAAAGCGAGGATTTGCAGGAATGCGAAAATCCGCAGTGGTGATGGTGGTGCCGAAGCGCGAATACATGATCAGACCCAGGCCGATAAGTACTGCGGCGGCGACTCCTGTGCCGATGCCGCCGATGTTATTTATCCATTTACCGACGCCTAGGCCCACGATATTCAAAATCACCAGCAGCGCCATCAGAAGCAGCGACGCAATTACAGTGAACGCGCGATTATCCGCGAGGCTCTGATGGCCGGGACCAAGCGCGAACACCGAAACGCCCACGAAATAGAGCATCACCGTCGGAACGTACATCATATTGTTTGTCCAGTAGCACCAGCCGGAAAGAAAGCCGTGGAAGTCACCGAAAACTTCCTTGGCCCACAAATAGACGCCGCCTTCGCCGGGATAACGATGCGCCAGTTCGATCACCGCAATTCCCTGCGGCCAGAAAAACAGCACCAGCGAGATCAGCCAGAGCCACACGGTGACTCCGCCGTTCGCGGCGATGCTCGGAACCACGTTGAGATTGAACACCGCGACGACGAACAGCGCGACGAGATCCCAGCGGCCGAGCGAACGCTTCAGATGAACCGTTTCGGTTGCGGCTGCGACTGGATCGGCCAAAAGAACTCCTCGTCAAACTAAGAAACGCGCGAAGAATTCGGACCTCTCGCGCCCTGCGCGAAAGGCCCGAAATGTGCCGTCGCGAGTCGCCAGCGGCAAAACTCAGTGGCCAGCCGTAGCCGCGACGTGCGGCTCTTTCTGCGCTTTCGCGAGAGCCGGCGCGACTTCGGCGAACGTCGCGATGTGGCGATCAATGTCCGCTTCGGTGTGCGCGACGGAAATGGTCCACTGCTCGTCCCACCAATAGGGCTGTGCCATCACGCCGCGATTCACCATCGCGAACCAGTAGTGGCGCCACAATTCGCTATCCGCGTTCAGCCAATCGCGATAATTGCGGATGGGCTTGTCGAAGAACATCAGCGCGCCGTTCGAGCCTGCGCCGACGACGTAAGCGTTGAGGCCGGACTTGCCGATTTCCTTGTTGTAGCCATCGAGCAATTTTTTATTGAGTCGCGTGACGTGGGTGTAGGCGTCTTTCGTCAGCACTTCCCGGAAGGTGGCGATGCCCGCAGCCATGGCGACGGGATTGGTGTTGTAGGTGCCACCGTGGAAAACCTTGTGATCGGAAATCTGGCCCATCACCTGGCGCGTGGAAGCAAAGGCGGCCAGCGAAAATCCGCCGCCGATGGATTTCGCCAGGCAAACGATGTCCGGCTTCACGTTGAAGTATTCGCACGCGCCGCCGTACGCCAGCTTGGCGCCGGTTTTCACTTCATCGAAAATCAGCAGCGCGCCGTTCTTCCTGGTGATCTCACGCAGCGCCTGGTGATAGCCCTCTTCGGGCATCAGAATTCCTACGTTCATCATGATCGGCTCGACAATCACCGCCGCGATTTCGCCGGGATATTTGGCGAAGAGGCGCTCGATGCCGGCAATGTCGTTGAATTGCGCGACCAATGTATTTGCCACCGTGGCTTTAGGAATCCCGGAGCCGCCCGGAACCGACGTGGGAAAATTCGGATCGCCGATTTCACTGGCCTTGGGCTTTAGCGATACGAGAACCGAGTCATGCAGGCCGTGATAGCCGCCTTCCATTTTGATGAGGCGGTCGCGACCGGTGGCGGCGCGAGCAAGGCGGACCGCGTGCATGGTACATTCCGTGCCGCTATTGCTGAAGCGCACCATTTCCACGGGAAAGCGCTGGCAAATTTCTTCCGCGAGTTCCCATTCCAAATCGTGCGGCATGCCGAACATCGTGCCGGTGCCGAGTTTCGCTTGCACGGCCTTCATCACCGCGGGATTACAGTGCCCGGCCATCAACGCGCCGAAGCAAAGATTAAAATCGAGATATTCGTTGCCATCAATGTCATGAATGTGTCCGCCTTTTCCATCGCGAACAAAAAGAGGGTAGGGATCGTAGGCGCGATAATTGCTGGCAACGCCCAGTGGCAAGCGGCGTTCCGCTCGGGTGTGCGCCGCTTTCGAACGCGGCGTGCGTTTTTCGTAGGTATTGATTTCCTGTTGCAGTCCTTCGTGCATAACTATCTCCAAATGCTGGTACTGTGGCCGACGCACGGCCCTGAGATTTACCGCGATTGACCTAAACTTTTACTTTCCAGCTGCGGAAAGTGAATCCGCGCTTTTTGAGTTCGCCAAAAAATGGTTTCGGCGGCACCACGATCTCTGGCGCCTGGACGCCCACGCCGGGAATTTCGCCGCGCCCGTGCATCACGGCTGCGATGGCGGCGGGAAAGCCGGTATCGCGCGCCACGGCGGAAAATTGCGGCCGCGCGGTGTGATCCGCGAACATCTCCATGGCCCCAGCCACACGCTTTTTTCCGCTGCGGCCGGTCACGACGACTCTTAGCGCTTCCACGTCGAGCGGCGTCTTCGCCGGTGCTTTTTTCTGCAGCAACGCCAGGAGCACGGCCCGCGGTGCTACCTGCGTACCGTTCACGGTAATGGGATCGCGATCCGTGAATCCCGCGTCCACCAGCGAGCGTACCAGGCCCACCAGCTTCGGTTCGTAATTGATCTTAAAGAATACCTCGCGCACGCCTTTCTTGCGAAAACTCTCGGCCAGCGTGCCCAACTCGGAATGAATGGAATGTCGCAGGACGATTTTTCCGATGGGCGCGGGAAACGTTTCGGATTCGGGCTCGGAGAGCATTTCCTTTTCGATGTAGCGGCCGTTGACGAAATGGATGGGCGGCATGGTCAGCTCGTCCAGGATGGTCGCAATCGAAAACGAATAGGCGATGGGACTGTCGTAGTGCTGCTCATCGGCGCCGGCGTTATAGACTTTGATCGCATCCACACGGTCCAGCGGATCAGCCAAAGCGCGCGCCATCACGTTGGTGATTCCTGGCGCGCCGCCCATGCCGGGAATAGCCAGCTTACCGATGCGGCGAAAATCGCGGTCCAGGGCGAATTGCTTGCGCGTCATGTGATACAGACCGCCCAGGTCCATGTAATTCACGCGAGCCGCGAGCGCCGCGCGCATCACGTCCAGATTCCAATTGTATTGCGTGCAATTCACCACCACATCGCAGCCGTGCAGCAGTTTCGCCAAGTGCCGCGTGTCGCGCACGTCGGCAAACGCCGCGCTGCTGATACCTCGACCAAATTTGCGCGCTACTTCTTGGGCGCGCCCGCGATCGAAGTCGGCAACCACGATATTCTTCACCTCGCGCGCGCCGCTGAGGTCATAGACCACGGCGCGCCCCATCAATCCCGCCCCTAGAACTACGATTTTCATATCTGGCCCAGTCCCCTTGTTCGGATACGCATACTGTTCGACTGTTTCACCACGATGTCTCTACGCAACAAAGCGAGGGGTCCGCCAGGACGGACTCCCTCGCTCACATTGCGCAGCCTATCGTCTAGAACAGGAACTTCAAACCGAACTGCATCACGCGCGGGCTCTCGCGAACTTTCAGGACCTGGCCGAACGTCGAATCCGTGAAGTTTCCATCCGGATTATTAAATTGGGTGTGATTCCACGCATTGTAAAATTCAGCGCGGAATTCGGTGTTCCACCGTTCGTTGATCGGCGTTTTCTTGGAGATCACCAGGTCGGTGTTATTGATAGGCGCGCCGCAGCACAACGCGTGAGGCACGTTGCCAAATGTTCCGGGATTGGAATCCGAGAAGTTGCCGACGATGTACTGATGATTAGGATTGTTGTTGGAGGGCCCGTTCTTCGGACTGGTGAACGTAATCGGTCCGGAAACTTGCGGAGTGTTTGCGCCTTCAAAGAAAAGGCTGCTTTCGAGTTCGGAATCGTTCTGATCCTGAACGCGTATGGGAAATCCGCTCTGGTAAGTGATGATCGCGGAGGCGCCCCAGCCATTCGCAAATTTGCCCTTCACGCCGTCATATTTCGGAATCGGCAAATCCCACACCGGGCTGAATACAAAGCGGTTTTTGGCATCCAGCAGCGAAAGGCCGCGGGTGGCGTCGAAATTGAGCGGATTCAGCTCGTTTTCGAACGAGGCGCCTTGGTCAATCGCCTTGCTGAACGTGTAGGAAGCCTGAAATAGCAAGCCGTGCGAGTAGTTCTTTTCGACGGAAATTTGCAAACCGTTGTAATTGGAATTGGCGATGGTGTCTTCTGCGAAGATGTTGCTGAATACGGCCACGCCGTCTGACGGGCAACCGATGCTCGTTAACGGTTGGCAATTCGGCGACGAGTATTTCCGCAGACCGACGAGCGTAACGCCGGCGGGACCGACAGTCGAACCGGCTGGAATACAATTGCTGCCGGCAGCGTTGTACGGCAGTGTGAGGCCGCTGCACGAAGTTGCTGGAGTTCCCGGTGCCGCACTGTAGGCCGGGATGACGGTGCCAGGCTGGATGAAATATTCGGAATCCGATCCGAACGGCCCGCAGGATGTAGGCGTGCCGCCGAGAGATGGCGGCGCCGATAGCAAGCTTCCTGCCGGCAGGTTATTCAAAGCAAGGCACGTTTCCGCGTGGCCGTAGTTCTGGTCGTAGGACGCCAATAGATGGTGCGCCTGCGTCCCGACGTAGGAAACGCGCAGCAACATGTCTTTCGTCAACTGGCGCTCAACTGTCAAATTGTACTGCTCGGCGTATTGCGACTTCAGGTTGGGCTGGAATTCGCCGAAGTAAATGGAGCTGCGGAAATTCGACCAGTCCACGCATCCCGGGGGGCCACTGGGATCCACCGCGCACGGGGTTGTCGGCGTTTGGTTGATCACGCCAGAAAACGGGTTAGGTACTGGCGTGCCACCCTGTGTAAGGTACGGCAGATTGAATTGCGGATCGGAGACAAATGAACTGCCACCGAAGGGCGGCTCGGCGCTGAACTGCTCGAGAACGAGTTGCTCGATTGGATTGTAGAAAAGACCGAACCCCGCGCGGATGCTGGTGTTGCCCGGACCGCCGGTGAGCTTGGCTATCCAACCATCGGTGGCACTGGGGCTCCACGCCAATCCGATGCGGGGAGCAAAACCTTTGTAATAGGTGGAAGTGAGGCCGCGCGGCACGCCCTTATCTCCGGGGAATACTAGACCAAGCGGAAATACCGCGTTGTTGCCATTCGTGGTGTCCTGGCCGCAGTCACCTGCAGTGAGTCCCAACGCAGCAGCATTATCCGCCGAAAGCCAGCAGGGATATTGCGTGGTGGCCTGCCCCGGACGAAAAGTTTGCAGCCGGTTGCCGGTATCGTAATAGGGAGTGTTCAGTTCCCAGCGCAGGCCGTAATTCAGCGTCAAGTTCGGCTTCAGCTTGTAACTGTCTTGCGCGAACAGATAGAGCGCGGTATTGCGAAGGTCTTCGCGCTGGGCTGCGCCTTGGGTGTACGAAGTTGGCGCGCCAAGAAAATAATTTGGATACGAGGGAAAGTTGCCGTCCGTCTGGATTTCGTCCGCGGTAGCCTGGCTGGTGACGGTGTATTCACCGCTTACGTTGTAGTACAGGAACTGATCGAAGCGCTGACGGCGGACATCCACACCGAACTTGCTAGTGTGCTTGCCGAAGATCTTAGTGAAATTGTCCGTCCACTGGAAAGTGTTGCCCGTTTGCGGCAGCTCGCCTTCGAAGTTATTGCCCAGCGCGAATCCTCCGGAAACGTTGACGTAGGGAACACCCACGCGGCCGGGAAGATCGGTGGTGATGCCCGCGGAGAGATTCGTCGGGTCGCTGAAGCAATTCGCGGGCGCAACGGCTGCTCCGCAGGATTCCTGCACGGAGTCCAGCGTATGCACCGGGTGGTTGTTGGTCTGCTGTCCTTCGCGGAAATAATTGAAGCGGAATTCGTTCACGGACGACGGACTGATCGTCCAAGTGTGGCTGATATTCCATTGCTGCACGCGAGTGCCGAAGAGCGCTCCGAAGCCCGGAATGTTTCCACCGGCGCCCTGGAAGCTGGAGATTGGTTGCGTGCTGGCATCATTCTCAAAATAATAATAAACGCTCAATTGCTGGTTGGCCGTAAGTTTTTGGTCGAAACGAACCGTGAACTGATTGTTGTCCTGGTTGGAGGCTGGGACAGCCGAGAACGACCCCGTTCCCAGCGGCGCGATGTAATTGTTGTAGAGCGCGAGCGCTGTGGGATCGAAGCACTGCGTGGGAATCGTGTTGTTCGGAAACAGGCTTGCATAACTGGCGCCCACAACAATCGGAGCCGAGGCCGCAGCCGTGCAGCCCGGCCGGGAGTTCAGCAAATCAGCGAACGTCTGATCTGCTATCGCACTCTGGAATGGCTGCGCGACTCCGCCTTCCGAAAAATCCCCGCCAGCCTCGGCAGTCGTGGGCAGCAATACCGTGCCAGTCGAGATGCCTTGAATCTGGCGGTTGCCCTCGTACGAACCAAAAATGAACGTGCGGTCCTTCTTGATGGGCCCCCCCAGCGTGCCGCCAAACTGATTTTGTTTGTATGGCGCGATGGAATTGTCGAAATAGCCGCGCGTGTTCAGCGCATCGTTGCGCAGAAAATCATAAAAGTCGCCGTGGATGGTGTTTGTTCCAGATTTCGTGACTACGTTAACCACCGACCCGGAATTGCGGCCGTATTCGGCGTCAAAGGTGTTCGTAAGCACGCGGAATTCTTCGATGGCATCGGGTGACGGCTGAATCGCGGGGCCGTTCACGAAGATGTCGTTCCCGTCTCCGCCATTGACCATGTAATTGTTGGAACGGCCGCGACCTCCATTCACCGAAACGACGCCCGGGTTGCTGCTGCCTGCGAAAAGGTCAGCTCCGAGCTGCGACTGCACGCCGGGCTGGAGTTGCAATAGCGCGTAAGCGTTTCTGGAATTGAGCGGAAGTTCGCGGATAGAAGCGTCCGTCATTACCGCGCCGAGCTGCGTGCTGGTGGTTTCCACCTGTACGGTGTTCGCTTCGACCGTTACGGTGTCGTTCGTAGCTCCGACTTGAAACGTGACGGTGATGAAATTCACGTGGCCGATGGATACCACGACGGCTTTGGCGACGAACTTCTTGAATCCCTGTGCCTCTGCCGTCACGTCGTACGTTCCGACGGCCAATTCGGGAATGTCGAACGCGCCGTCTTTGTCGGAAGTCGCCGAGCGTCGCGAATCCGTGCCGTTGAGAGTTGCCGTTACGGTAGCTCCGGGCACTACTGCGCCCGACGGGTCGTTCACGATTCCGCGGATCGAACCGTTCGTCGATTGCCCCCACGCCGCGCCGCAACCGAACAGCCCCGCCAACGCCAATAGGTACACCCCGAACCGGCACTTCGTCTTCATCGCCGCTCCTTTGAAAAAAGCTGGCGCCATCCCCAGCCCCCCGGCGCCTCACGTTGAGTTTTTCGGTTGCAGCTTGTGAAAAAACCTTACTATAATCCGCGAACGTTAGAAGAAGGCCTGCGGGTTGTCAAGGGGAAACTGGTTTGGCGAGGACACGGAGTCTGAAGCGCCCGGCGAAGACTGCGCGTGCACAGGAATTTCTGCGCATCAGCGATGTGGCGCGCAGTGTTGGCGTGTCGCCTTCCATTTTGCGCACGTGGGAAAATCTTGGCTTGGTGACGCCGCGGAGAACTCGCAGTCAGTATCGCCTGTACACGCCAGCCGATGTACGCATTTTGAAACGCGCGCAATATCTGCGACGGGCGCGCGGGCTGAATGCGCCGGCCATCGTTCATTTGTTGAAGCGCGAAGGCGTGCTGCCGACTTCCGGCTCGCGTCCGAACGCGGATCCCATCGGACCGCGGTTGCGCCGCATGCGATTGCGCAAGAGATATTCGCTTTCCAAGGTGGCGCGGGCGGCGGGCGTGTCGGTGGGATTTCTCAGCGCTTTGGAACGCGGGCAGATGACGGCTTCCGTGGCTACTTTGCGCCGGATTGCGCGCTTTTATCGCATGAATATTCTGGCGCTGTTCGATCCGTCGAATTCGAATCCCGGGCGGGTGCGGCCGGCGGACCGCAAGGTGCTCGATGCCGGTCCCGGCGTGCGCATGGAATTGCTGGCCTGGGGGAACACGTTAATGGAGCCGCATCTGTTTCGCGTTGCGGCTGCTTCCGGCAGCGGCGAATCGTATGCGCACGACGGTGAGGAGTTCCTGTTCATACTGAAGGGCGCGCTGGAAATTTCCCTGGCTGATGGCGAACGGCATCTGCTGCAGGAAGGCGATAGTTTTTATTTCGAGAGCAACAACGCGCATCGCTGGAAGAATCCGGGGAAGAAGGAAACTCTGGTGCTGTGGATTAACACGCCGCCGACGTTTTAATTTGCGTGTGCGGCGATGCGATGGATGGGCAGATGCAAAAAACAGTGGCAACTGATTTAAAGATTGAATCGTGGCAGCGGCTTTTTTGGCACACTTTGAGCCCGCCCGCGGGAGCGCACCAGTGAACAACCGACGATGGTTCAGAGGAATGATTTCACTTGGCGTGCTTACGGCGGCGATTGTCTTCGCGGGCGGCGGTTGCGCGAAGAAGACGCCCACGCTGAGCCTTTTGGTCTGGGAGGGCTACGCCGATCCTTCTTACCTGCGCGCGTTCGAAGAATCGCATAATTGCAAAATCAGCGCTTCGTATATGGGCTCCAGCGACGAGCTTGTCGCGAAACTGCGCGGCGGCAGCGCCAGCAACTACGATGTGATATCGCCCTCCAGCGACGTGGCGACGATGATCGCTTCCTCCGGGCTCGCCGCGCCGCTCGATCTTGCGAAGCTGCCGGCTTATGCGCAGCTTTCGGAACGCCTGCGCAATATGCCGCTGGTGCGCGTCAATGGCAACGTGTACGGAGTGCCGTTCACATGGGGGCCGAATCCCCTGCTGTACGACACCACTTATTTCACAAAGCCGCCCGATAGCTGGGCCGTGCTGTGGGATCCGAAACTCAAAGGAAAAATCTCCGCGTGGGATGAACTTTCGACAATGTATATGGCCGCGCAGGTGCTGGGCTACGACAAGCCGGACCCAGATCACATCTACAACCTGAGCGACGCGGAACTGGACAACGTGCGCAAGAAGCTGATCGAGCTGAAGCCAAATATCCGCAAGTTCTGGTCCACGGGCGGCGAACTGACGAATCTTTTCGAAAATCACGAAATCGTGGCTGCCATGGGCTGGCCGCTTACCACCAATCAGCTGCGCGCGGCGAAATTCCCTATCGGCGAAACGATTCCAAAGGAAAACACCACAGGATGGATTGACCACCTGATGATCACCGCCGCAAGCGAAAACAAAGAGCTGGCCACGGAATTCCTGCAATACATGATCGAAGCGAAAACGCAAAAAATGGTGACGGACGTGACCGGGTACGATCCGGCCAATCCACACGCCGCGGAATTGATGTCCGACGAGCAGCGGAAGTCGCTGCACCTGGACAATGTGAACGAATACATGACGCGCATCTATTTCTGGCAGAACGTGCCGCGCCGCGACAAGTACAACGAAATCTGGAACGAAATAAAGGCGGCGCAGTGAGCCAACTTGCGCGAGATGCGGCTGCGGCGGGCAATGCGGCGGCTGGTTCCGCGCCGATTCTTTCGATCCGCCAGGTCATAAAACGATTCGCCCAGCAGCCGGTGCTACGCGGAATTACGCTGGATGTGGCCAGTGGAGAATTTCTGACGATTCTCGGAGAGAGCGGCTCAGGCAAGACTACCTTGCTGCGGCTGATCGCCGGATTCGAAGATCTGGATAGCGGCGAAATCTGGATGGGCGCCGAGCGGCTGGATCGCATTCCCGCGCATCGGCGCCAGGTAAACACTGTTTTTCAGAGCTACGCTATTTTCCCGCATCTATCGGTGTTCGAAAATGTGGCATACGGCCTGCGCGCGAGAAATACCGCGAAATCCGAAATTCCGGACCGCGTCAAGCAGGCCCTGGCGATGGTGAAAATGGGCGAATTTGCGCAGGCAGCGCCCGCAAAGTTGAGCGGCGGCCAGCAACAGCGTGTCGCACTGGCACGCGCGCTGGTGAATCGCCCGCGCGTGCTGCTGCTCGATGAACCGCTCTCCGCGCTGGACGCCAATCTGCGACGGCAGATGCAAGTGGAGCTGAAATCGCTGCAGCGCGAGGTCGGGATAACTTTTATTTTTGTGACGCACGACCAGGAAGAAGCCATGGCGCTCTCCGACCGCGTTGCTCTGCTCCGCGCAGGCCTTCTGGAACAAGTAGCCCCGCCGCGCGAAATCTATGGCGAGCCTGCGACGGCCTACGCGGCTCAGTTCATCGGTCAAACTAACTTGCTGCGCGCGGAAGTGCGCGACGGAATCGCCAGGGCCGGCTCAATCGTATGGCGCACGATTGGCGCCGCTGGCACTGCAACTTATTCGCTGCGGCCTGAATGTATTCGCCTGGTCGCGGAATCAGGCGGCGTGCCATTCGCGGATGTAACCACCGCGCGTTTTCGCGGACGCATCCGCAACCAGGCGTTCGGCGGCGCAATGGACCTGATCGAAATTGATTGCGGCGGCGCGCATACCATCCGCGCGCGCGTCGCTAGTCCCGGCATTCTTACGGGCGAAAAAGAATTCGAGTTCACCGCGAACGACGCAGTCCGCGTGCGCGAAGGAGAACCGGACTAGCCATGTATTCGCGCGCGTACAAAACCGCCGTTACAATTCCGCCGCTACTGTGGGTGACGGTATTTCTTCTGATACCCTACGCGATTCTTTTTTGCTACAGCTTCTGGTCCGTTTCTTCCGCGCAAACAATCGTGCATAACTGGAATTTGCAGAATTATCTGCAATTGGCGCGCAATCCGATTTATCTGCAGGTGCTATTCCGTTCAATGCGCATCGCGGGTTCGGTCACGGTGCTTGCGCTGCTGCTCGGTTATCCGCTGGCCTATTATTTGTCGTTCCACGCTGCAAAACGCAAAGACCTGCTCTACCAACTGGTGATCATTCCTCTGTGGGCGAGCTACCTGGTTCGCGGATACGCGTGGAAGACGATCCTGGGCAGCGACGGCGTGCTGAACGGCTTATTGCAATATCTGCACATCACCCACCGGCCGGTGGAGTTTTTTCTGTACAGCCCGTTCGCCGTGATCATCACTTTGACCCACATCTACACGCCCTTCACGCTGCTACCGATTTATGCGTCGCTCGAACATATTCCCCGCAATCTGGTGGAAGCATCGCATGACCTCGGCTCGTCGCCGTGGTCCACGTTTCGCCGCGTGATTCTGCCGCTTTCGCTGCCGGGAGTTCTTGCCGGCGCCACATTCGCTTTCGTCCTGACGCTGGGGGATTTCCTCGCGCCGCTGCTGGTCGGCGGCCCGAGCGGAATCATGATTTCGAACGTGGTGGTGAGCCTGTTCGGCGCGGCCTATAACTGGCCGCTTGGCGCCGCGATTTCCTTCTGTATGATGCTCCTGGTGGTGACGTTGCTGTTTATCACCGAGCGCCTGGAAAAAAGGCTGGCGATTTCATGAGCGCCGGATTCCAGTCACGACGCGCGCCGCTGTTGCTCAGCGCCTACGCATTTCTCGTGTATGCGTTCCTGTATTTCCCAATCATCGTGCTCGTCGTTTATTCCTTCAACGGCTCCGGCGTCGGCGGTTTCCCTCCCGCGCATTGGACTTTCGACTGGTACCGCCAGCTTTTCACGGACGCTGCTCTGTGGGACGCGGTCCTTAATAGCGTGCTAGTCGCAGCAGTGGCCGTCGCGATTGCGCTCGGGCTAGGATTGCCGGCAGCGCTGGCGCTCGACCGCACGGATTTTCCCGGCAAAGCGTTCTTCCGCCGATTGGTCCTGCTCCCTTTGATTCTTCCAGGAATTATCACCGGCTTGTCACTGTTGATGCTGTTCGTAGCCGTCGGCATGAACCTCAGTCTGATAACCATCACGCTTGGCCACGGCACCGCGTTGATTTCCGTAGCCACCACGGAAATTTTCGCCGGATTGCAAAAGCTGGAGCGAGCGCAGGAAGAAGCCTCGCTCGACCTGGGCGCGGATCATTGGCAGACGTTCTGGCGCGTCACGCTGCCGAATTTGCGCGTTTCGTTGATTGCCGCGGCCCTGCTGATTTTCACGCTGTCGCTCGACGAAATCGCCGTCAGCTTCTTCCTCATCGGACGATCCAATACGCTGCCGCTGGAAATCTGGTCGCGCCTGCGCCGCGGCATCACCCCGGAGATCAACGCAATTTCCACGCTGATTCTGGTTTTTTCCATTGGCATGATTTTGCTGTGGTACCGCCTGCGCACTCGTTTACAGCACGCCGACGAATCCGCTGCGCCGCTGACGCCCGCCGCCATCCAAGGAGAAAGCGCATGACCGACACTCGCAGGGATTTTCTGAAATTTGTGGTGGCCGGATCAGTTGCCGCGGGATGTCCCGTAAATCTTTCGCTGTTGCATGCCGAAAGCGGGCCGAAGCCGCAGCTCGATGGGGACCATTTTGCGATTTGCCACGAAATCCGCGACGGCCAGCAGTTCGATAAGCCGCCGGTATCGAGCCGTCATGACATGGTGATCGTCGGGGGCGGCATCAGCGGCCTGAGCGCCGCGTATTTTCTGCGCGACCGCGATTTTCTGCTGCTGGAAAAAGAACCCCACTGGGGCGGCAACGCCTACCTGCAGGAACATCAGGGCCAAGCGTTCGCCACCGGCTCCGCTTTCGATGAAAAAGATACCGCCAGCCAGCAACTTGCGCGCGAAATCGGCCTGACCGAATTGCCTATTAATTCTCCGGATCCCACGATCGTCGCGGGCAAGTGGGTGCCAGACACGTGGGGCGACGGTCTGGACCAACTTCCCTATTCGGAAGCCGTGCGCGAGAGCTTCAAGAAATTCCGCAAGGAAATCAAGGCGCTCGATACCGATAAAAACGTGCGACAACTGGACAGCGTGCCCTTCTCAAGTTATCTGAAAGGCTACCCACCCGAACTGAAGCAATGGTGGGATGCTTACGGCCTATCGAACTGGGGCGCGAAAAGCGAAGACACGTCCGCGTTCGTCGCGGCGGAAGATCTGCAGTACATGACGGGGGACGAGGACGTACGCAGGACACTGCCCGGAGGCAACGGCGCGCTCTCGCGGCAACTCGCGAACACGCTGCAACCGAAATATGGCGCACAGATGGTTGGCGACGCGACCATCGTCTCCGTGGACCCGCAGAAAGACGCGGTGCACATTACCTACACGCAATCCGGCCAGCTGCGCACCGTCGCCGCCAAATATGTGATTATGGCCACGCCGAAATTCATCACCGCGCGGCTGATCTCCGGGCTGCCGGAGGCACAGCACGAAGCCATGATGTCGTTCCGCTATTGCCCCTACACCGTCATCAACATGATTTTCGACAAGCCCATCTACAATCGCGCGTACGACACTTGGTGCCCCGGCAACACTTTCACCGATTTTATCGTCGCGGATTGGGTGCTGCAGAAACAGCCGGGCTACGCACAGAAAAATAATATTCTCACTTTCTACACGCCGATTTCGGAATTGCATCGCGACCGGCTGCTCACGGTGGACGGCTGCCAAAGAATCGCGGAGAAAGTGCTGCAGGATTTTCAGAAGCTCACGCCGGAATTCGCCGCCGCGGAGCCGGCCGAGGTGCACATGTACCGCCGCGGTCATCCCATGTATCTGCCCACGCCGGGAATTTTCACGAAAGTGATTCCGGTGGCGAATCAGCCCTTCGGCCACATCGCTTTCGCCAATACGGATTCAGTGGGACCGGTCTCTGATGCTTCCGGAGCCGTCGAGGCGGCGCATCACGCAGTGGAGTGGGCGGAGAAACAAATGGCGGCGCCCTCGACCTCGCCTTCACCCGCGCACCCGCACGCGCGCCCGGCGCCAAAACCCTCGGCAGGCGCAACCGAGTAATCCGCTGCGCCAAATCCGCCGCGCAGAAACAAAAAGGCATCCGGGGAGAGTGCCGGATGCCTTTTCGAAATCTTCCCCGCCAGGAAAAGATTTCTGGGTCACACCTAGGAAACTACGGGCGGCTTACAGTTTGCCCGCGATGCTCAAATTGTGGAAGCCCGAAAAAATCGAAAGGCCCGCGCTGAGCGTCTGCGGCATCCACCAGAAGCGCCGCAGCAACGGATATTCGCTGCGCTGCATGTGGTATGCCACCACGTCGAGGACCAACGGCGTCAACTGCGTCGCCGCGTAGATCGCGCCGGAACTGGCGAACGGCCGCAGCATCGGATTGTCTTCCACGGCGCCGTGGCTCACAGCCTGGCGCGTGGAATATGCGTCAAACACCGCCGCGCTGTTCTGCAAAATTGCTAGCGCTATCCATTGACGGCGCGAAGGCTGCGAGATCGCTTCCCGGAACCTATTTTCCTTCGTGGCAGGTTCGGGAAGACGCAGGGTCGAAAACGATCGCGTGTCTTCGGAGGTGTCGAACGCCATCGTCTTCAGGCTGCTGGAGAATTGGTTTTTGGAATCCGCACCGACCAGGTGGACTTCGTCGAGGTTCATGTGCGTCGTGGACGATTCGGTGGTCGAGACGATGAAATTTTCCTCAACCGGGACGGGCGGATGGGTGCTCACCGGGGCGCTCTCCTTAAGGGAAGTGAAAGAGTTCACAGAGACTGCCTGAACCACAGGCATCTGCGCGCCAACAGCTTGAGCCGGAGGAGCAAACGATTGGAACTGAAGCAACAGCGCTGCAACGGCCAATACCATGGAGGGGGTCTCCTGTAATCGCCTAACGCGGTACAGGAGTGCACGGGCAGGACCAACCTTGGACGGCATCCTAAGTGTATTATTGGCAGAATGTTACGCGGAACGCGCGGAGGGACGACCCGGGATTTATGGCTGTGGAAAGGAAAAGCGTTTCCGTTGACCAGTACTGCCGTTACCCTCCTAACTACCTGAATCGCCTCAACCTATGGCCGTCCGCTTCGCAGGACTTTCGCTTTTGAGGGCGAGGTACTGAGAGCATTACGGGCGGGTGCGAGGACGTGGAATTCGTAAAGAAGTGCGGCCAGATAGTAGGTTGCGCGGTCGCAAAAATTGAGGTTCCCTCGCGCCGGACTCTTCCGTCTGAGCGGCTAGAGCGCTGCCAGGCTTTCGCGGGCTGCGGCGATTGTGCGGTCAATATCCCCGTCGGTATGCGCGGCGGAAACGAACAGCGCTTCGTACTGCGAGGGCGGCAGGAAAATTCCGCGCTCCAGCATTTCCTGGAAAAAAGTCGCGAAGTTTTTGCTGTCGGATTTTTTGGCATCGTCGTAATCGCGCACCGGATGATCGCAGAAAAATACTGTCAGCAGCGAGCCGGCTACGTTCACTTGCCCCGCCACGCTTGCGTCCTGCAGCGCTTTTTTGAAGCCTTCGGCCAGCCGCTGGGTTCTGCGATTCACGGCGTCGTAAAATCCCGCCGCTTCCAGTTTCGGCAGGGTCGCCAGGCCCGCGCGCATCGCCAGCGGATTACCCGAAAGCGTCCCGGCGTGATAGACCGGGCCGAGCGGCGCTACGAGTTCCATGATGTGCCGCTTGCCGCCGTACGCCGCCACCGGCAGCCCGCCGCCGATAATTTTTCCCATCACCGTGAGATCGGGATCGATTCCGTAAACGGCTTGCGCGCCGCCGTACGCCATGCGAAATCCGGTAATCACTTCGTCGAAAATCAGCAGCGCGCCTTCCCTTTTGCTGATTTCGCGCAGACCTTGCAGAAATCCGGGACCTGGCGCGACTACTCCCATGTTTGCCGCCACCGGCTCCACGATAATCGCGGCAATTTTTCCCGCGTGCTGCTGAAAAAGT
The DNA here is from genome assembly GCA_963779465.1 of uncultured Acidobacteriota bacterium. Lineage (GTDB taxonomy): Bacteria > Acidobacteriota > Terriglobia > Acidiferrales > UBA7541 > Palsa-295. The sequence goes on from CAVZYH010000001.1 coordinate 1,200,676, forward strand.
TTTTCGACGCCGGCCAAATCGTTGTAGGGCGTGTTCAGCGTGAGCCGCGCGAAAGCTTCCGGCACTCCGGGACATGCCGCGATTCCCAAGGTCGCCAGCCCCGATCCGGCTTCGGAAAGAAAGCCATCGGAATGTCCGTGGTAGCAGCCCTCGAACTTGATCACCATATCGCGCTCGGTGAAAGCACGCGCCAGGCGCACCGCGGACATTGCCGCTTCTGTTCCGGAGCTTACGAAACGCACCATTTCCACCGACGGAACGGCGCGCGTGATTTTCTCACCCAGCTCAATTTCCAGCGGCGAAGTCATGCCGTAGCTCGTGCCACGCCCGGCTTGCTCGGAAACTGCGGCGACCACATCCGGATGCGCGTGCCCCAGAATCAACGCGCCCCAGGAGCAAACGTAATCGAGATATTCGCGGCCGTCCACATCGTAAAGCCGCGTACCCAGCGCATGATCAATCACCAGCGGCGTGCCACCCACGGCGCGAAACGCGCGTACCGGACTGTCCACGCCTCCAACCAAAGTCTTCTTGCCACGTTCGAAAATCTCCGTGGAACGCGGGCGCGCGTTCGCCGTTGCGTTCGCGCTAGCCGTCGCGCCGTCGCTGCTGGTTTGTCGTTTCGCGCTCTTTACCGTCTCGCCCGCCATTTTCCCTGCCGCACGCCAGCTGCGCGTTCAACTCAAGAATTCTTCAACCATCGCGCCGCATCTTTCGCGTGATACGTCAAAATAATATCCGCGCCAGCGCGCTGAATCCCCGTCAGAATCTCCAGCACCACGCGCTTTTCATCGATCCAGCCGTTACGCGCAGCCGCTTTCACCATCGAATATTCGCCGCTCACGTTGTACGCGCCGACCGGCACATCAAACCGCTCGCGCACGCGCTGTATCACATCCAGATACGGCAGCGCGGGCTTCACCATAATGATGTCCGCGCCTTCTTCCAGGTCCAACGCCACTTCCCGCAACGCTTCGCGGGCGTTGGCCGGATCCATCTGGTAGCCGCGACGGTCTCCGGATTTCGGCGTTGACCCCGCCGCCTCCCGAAACGGCCCGTAAAAACTGGAACAATATTTCGCCGCGTACGAAAGGATTGCCACATCTTCGAAATTATTTTCGTCCAAGCGCTGCCGGATCGCGGCCACACGGCCGTCCATCATGTCCGAAGGGGCCACCAGATCCGCTCCGGCGCGCGCGTGGGAAAGCGCCGCATCCGCCAGAAGTACCAGGCTCGGGTCGTTCAGCACTTCGCCATCTTTCATCACGCCACAATGACCGTGGCTGGTGTATTCGCACAGACAGACGTCGGAAATCACCAGCAAATTCAATTTCGCTTTGCGAATCGCCGCAATCGAACGCTGCACCGCGCCCTGCGCGTCGGCTGCTTCCGTTCCCAGCTCGTCCTTATGTTCCGGCAGGCCAAATAAAATCACGGCGGGAATTCCCAGACCGGCCACTTCGCGGCATTCTTCCACAATCTGATCAACGGATTGCTGATAGATTCCCGGCATCGAACTGACTTCCTTGCGGACGTTCGTTCCGGGGCACGCGAACATCGGATACACCATACCGCTGGCGCTCAAGCGCGTTTCGCGCACAAATCCGCGCAAGGCTTCATTGCGCCGCAATCGCCGCGGCCGGTGAATGGGAAATGTCACGCGTTCCTCACGATTTATTTCTGCCGCTGAAAGTATTTGGCAATCGCGTCGGCCAGGCCCGCTGAGGACGAATCGTTCGCTTCGATCGCTACGCGCGCTCCGGCATCGCGTAACGCGCGCGTGGTGGTGGAACCGATGGTCGCGAATTGCACGCGCTCGGAAAGTGCGGCCAATTCCGCGGGCGGAATAAACGCCTCCAAATTGTGGTATGCCGATGGGCTGGCGAATCCGATTACGTCCACTTCCCCACGCCGCACCGCGCCCAGAATTTCCGGGTCGAGCGACGCGGGCCGCAGCGTGCGATACGCCACCACCTCCTTAACCTGCGCGCCGGCCTCGCGCAAAGCATCCGGCAAACGATCGTCCACGCGATCGCTGCGCGGCAGCAGCACGCGTTTTCCGGCTAACTGCTCGCGCAATTCCGCGGCCAGCGATTCTCCGGTCTGCGTTTGCGCCACATAATCCACGCGCAAATCCAAGTTCTTGGCAGCCTGCGCCGTGGCCCAACCCACGGCCGCAATCAAGGGCTTCGGCGGCTGCGCCGGACGGACAGGCGTCAACTCACACGCGCGCTGGAAGACAAAGCGCACCGCGTTCTGGCTGGTGAAAAGAATCCAGTCTATGTCCTTCTTGTTCTGCATCGCCGCGTCCAGCTCGCGGGAATCTTCCGGCGGGGCGAAACTCACCGTGGGCATCTGCAGCACTTCCGCGCCCAGATTTTGCAGCGCATCAACGAGATCCTGCGACTGTTCCGCCGCGCGCGTCACCACCACCCGCTTCCCCGCCAGCGGTTCGCCGGGATGTTTTTCTACGCTGAATATTTTGTCAGGCTTGTCCAACGGACCGTCCCACCATTCGCAGCAGCCGGTCGGCGCCAGCCGCCAGCAGTTCCGCCGCTATGTCGCGTCCTAGATTCTCAGCATCCGCGGCCGAGTTGCAAACTTTTTCCGCGCGCCGGCGAATGGCCTGCGTACCGTCTTCAGAAAGCACGCAGGCATCCAGCACCGTCACGCCATTTTCCACGCGCGCCCATGCGCCCAGTGGCAGCCGGCAGCCGCCCTGCACTTCGGCAAGCAGCGCGCGCTCCGCCTTCACCGCCCGCATCGTATCCTGATCCATCAGCAAATCCAAAACCTTGAATTCCTCGCGGCGCGGCTCGCAGAATTCCACGCCCAGCGCGCCCTGCCCCACCGCCGGCAGCATTATTGCCGGAGCCAGCACTTCCGTAATCCGCGACGATAATCCCAGGCGATCGATGCCCGCTTTCGCCAGCACAATCGCGTCGTATGCTCCCGCTGCAACTTTGCGCAGGCGCGTATCCACATTCCCGCGCAATTCCGCAATCTTAAAATCCGGCCGGTAAGCGCGCAACTGCGAAGCGCGCCGCAGACTGCTGGTGCCGATGCACGCGCCTTGGGGCAATTGGGCCAGCTTTTCGCTGCGCGCGGAAACCAGCACGTCCCGTGGATCTTCCCGCTTGAAAACCGTGGCGATCCGACAAACTTTCGAGAACTCCGTCGGCACGTCCTTCATGCTGTGCACGGCCAGGTCCGCGCGCCCGTCGAGCAGCGAATCTTCCAGCTCCTTCGTGAAAATCCCGATCACGCCGATTTGCTGCGCCGGCATAGCTGTATTTTGGTCGCCAGAAGTCTTGATAACCACAATCTCGGAGTCCAGGCCGCATGTTTCCAGCAGCGCCTCGCGAACATGATTGGCCTGCCACAACGCCAACGCGCTGCCTCGCGTGCCGATGCGCAGCGGCTTCATTTCTTTTCCTCATTAAGCCCGAAGAGGTGGCGAATCGCTTCCAGTCCCGCGAGTCGCCCGCGCATTCCGCGCCCGTGCTGCAATTTCTGCTGCGGCTCTTCCAGCAGTCGCTCGATCAGTTCTTCGGTAATGCGCGCGATCCGATCGCGCTCCTGCGGCGAAACGTCGTCCATCTCCTTCAGCTTCTCGCGAATGATCATTTCGCGGTGCTCATGAAATTGCTCGCGCAAGTCGTTCACGATGGACCCGGCTTCCAGCGCCCCGCGCCACGCTTCGAATTTATCAACGTGCTCGGCGATGATCGCTTCGGCACGCGGGATTTCGGATTCGCGCGCTTTCTTGTTCTGCTCGACGATTTCGCCCAGATCATCAATATTGTAAAGATACAAATTATAGAGTCCCGCAGCGGATTCCGCCACATTGCGCGGCACTCCCAAATCCACCACGAAAACGGGCTTGCCGCCGCGCGCCGCGATCGCTCGCTCCAGAAGTTCGCGGGTCAGCACCGGCCCCGTCGCGCTCACCGACGTGACGATAATATCCGGCACACCCAGCACCGCTTCGAGCGATTCCCACGCCACAGCCTCGCCGCCCACGCGTTGCGCCAGTTCGGCAGCGCGATCGAAGGAGCGATTGATCACGCGCAAATTTCCGATCCCGCGATTACGCATGTGCTCGACGACCTGCTCCGCCACGGCGCCCGCGCCCAAAATCAGCGCCGAATGCCCTTTCAAATTGCCGAAAACGCGCTCGGCGAGTTTCACTCCTGCCAGCGCGACGGACATCGGCCGCGCGCCTACCTCCGTCTCGCTGCGCACCCGCTTACCTACTTCCAACGCGCCCTGAAAAATGCGGTTCAGCACCGGGCCGGTGGCACCGTGATCGAGTGCCTGGTTGTAAGCCGTTCGTAACTGCCCCAAAATTTCCGCTTCGCCCAATAGCATCGAATCCAGGCCCGCGGCAACGCGAAATAAATGCCGCACTGCATCCGGCCCGGCCCAGCGATAAAAACGGCCTTTCAATTGGTCGTACGGAATCTTGTGGAAAGAGGTGAAATATTCTTCCATCGCGTCGGCGGTGGACGGCGCGAAATCTCCCGGCACGCCATAGAGCTCGCTGCGATTGCACGTGGAAATCACCACGGCCTCTTCCAGAATCCCGCGTTCCTTCAATTCATCCGCGGCTTGCAGAGCCTGCTGCGAAGTAAAAGCAATCCGCTCGCGCAATTCCACAGGCGCGGTGCGATGGTTGCAGCCAATCAGCGCCACTTGAATGCGGATCGCGCCAGCGCGGTTCGGATTGGTGGCAGTGGGCATCAGAGGAACCGGTGAAACTTCGTGAGATATAAATTCACAAACGTGTAGCTGAACAGCACCATGACGAAATTCATCGCGCAAAGCAGCGCCGCCCGCGCCCCGCGCCAATTCGCCTTGCGCGAAAGCAGCAGATAGGCCGCGTACACACCCAGAATCGCCAGCGTCACGATCACCTTCGGATCGCCGAACGAATAGCTGCCGCGCAGCCGGTGCTCCCAGATCAATCCCATAGCAACGCCGAAAATCAGTGCGACGAGTCCGACGTACACGCTGCTGCGCGCCATGCGTTCCAGCACATCCAGCGCCGGAAAGCGCCAGAAAGCCAGGCTCAGCCGCCGCGAACGCAGTACGCGATCCTGCACCAGATAAATCACGCTGAGCACAAAGGAAAGCGCGAACGCCGCGTACGCCCAGGTATTCAGCGTCACATGAAACGCAAAAATGGCCCCGCGCGGAACGGTTGGCACCGCAAGAATGCGTGGCGTGAGCAGCCCGAGCAGCACGATCCAGCACACCAGCAGCAAAGTGACGAACGCCCCGACCGACCGCTGCCGGTGAAATAATTCCAGTCCTAAATAAGTGATGCCGAGCAGCCAAGCGAACAGCGACATCGAACCGTACAAATCATCGTAAGGCACGGTGTGCAGCGCGAGAGAGCGCTGGTACAACGACAAATATTGGACCAAGATTCCACCGGCCAACAACAAAGACGCGAGCCGGCCCACCCAAATATTGGGCGCGGACAAATTCCAGGCGTAGCAGATGAAGCTCGCCAGATAGAGCGCCAGGCTCAAATAGCCCAGATGGTTTGGCATGAAGCGCGAAAACTCCCAAGCTTGCCCGTCAATTATAACGCCGAATATGCCCCCGGCGTGGTGCGTTCCGCCAATAGTACCCCGCGTGCGGGCCTTAATTCCTTCTGCTATCATTGCATGGAAGCTATGGCCTCTGCAGAAAACCGCAAGGAACTGTTTTTGCGCGCGTGCCGGGTTGAGCCGGTGGAGCGCGTGCCGGTGTGGATCATGCGGCAGGCGGGCCGCTATCTGCCCGAATATCAAGCCGTACGGAAGAATCATACTTTTTTGCAAATTTGCAAGACGCCGGAAGTCGCCGCGGAAGTTTCGCTGCAGCCTTTCCGCATCATCGGCGTGGACGCGATTATTGTTTTTTCGGACATTCTGATTGTTGCAGAAGCGATGGGCCTGCCGCTCGACGTTCCAGATTCCGGTCCGGTACTTTCGGACCCCGTGCGCAATGTGGCCGCGGTGCGCCGCTTGCGCGATTTTGACCCTTCGCGCGAGACAGGCTTCGTCGGCGACGCGATTCGCGCGATCTGCACGGAAGTTGGGCCAGACGTGCCGGTGATCGGATTTGCAGCCGCTCCCTGGACGCTGGCGTGCTATATGATTGAAGGCCAAACGCGCGGCGACATTTCGCGAGCGAAGGAAATGCTGCGCGCTGAACCCCAGATGGTTCGCGAGCTGCTGGAACGCATCGCTCGCGCCACCGCGCAATATCTGAAAATGCAAATAGCGGCGGGAGCTGCCGTGATTCAGCTTTTCGACACGTGGGCGGGAGAGCTTACGCGCGCGGAGTACGACGCCTTCGAGCTACCTGCGACGAAAATGGTGTACGATTTGCTCGGCCACGCCGAAGTCCCGAAGATTCTGTTCGCGAAAGGCTCGGCGCATTTGCTGGAAAGTCTGCCGGCGACGGGCGCAAACGTGATCAGCGTGGACTGGCGGACCGATTTGGCGGAAGCGCGCGCGACATTCGACCGGGTCGCCGGGCGCAAAGTGGCGTTGCAGGGCAACGTAGATCCGAACATTCTGCTCGGCCCTGAAGCAGCCGTGCGCGAAGCCGCGCAAGCCGCGGTGGAAAAGACCGGAGGCCTGGGCCATATCCTGAATCTCGGCCACGGGATCCTGCCCGCGACTCCCGTCGAAAACGCCAAAGCATTTGTGGCAGCGGGAAAATCGGCGCGCGTCCCAGCACGTGCCGGCATGGCTTAAAAGACGGACTGGCGTCTGCAGACGTTTATAATGAAACCAACCGACCAATTCGAAATCGCCCAAATCACCGACGCCACTCTTGAAAAATATAATCGGCCCGGACCGCGCTATACCAGCTATCCCACCGCGCCCGTCTGGAAAGATGATTTCGGCCCGGACGATCTGGAAAGTTTTTACGTTAGCGCAGAGAAGAGCGCTACGCCGCTATCTTTGTACATGCACATTCCCTTCTGCGAAAGCCTCTGCCTGTTCTGCGCGTGCAATGTTTCCATTCAAAAAGACAAAAAGTTCGCGATTCCCTACCTCGATGCCCTGAAGCGCGAGATTGAGCATGTCAGCCAGCGCGTTTCAAAAAATCGCCCGGTGATTCAATTTCACTGGGGCGGCGGCACGCCCACCTATCTGACGCCCGCGCAGATGGAAGACCTTTTCGGCCACGCGCGGCAGCGCTTTTCGTTCGCGCCCGATGCGGAGATTGGCATCGAGATTGATCCGCGCGTCACCAATCGCGCGCATCTGGAATCGTTGCGCCGCCTCGGCTTCAATCGCCTGAGCATGGGCATCCAGGATTTTCAACCGAAGGTGCAGGAAACGATTCATCGCGTACAGCCCTATGAAATGACGCGAGATTTGATTGCCGCCGCGCGCGAACTGGGTTTCGAGAGCCTGAACGTGGACCTGATCTACGGCCTGCCCTACCAGACCGCGGGAAGCTTTAAGGACACGATTGATAAAACTCTGACGCTCGCGCCCGATCGCGTCGCCATGTTCAGCTACGCCCATGTACCCTGGCTGAAAAAACAGCAGGGCGCGTTCGAAACGCACCTACCAGAAGGAATGGAAAAATTCCGCATCTTCCGCGCCGGCCTGGAACGTTTTCTCAGCGCAGGCTACCTTTATATTGGCATGGATCACTTCGCACGCCCCGGCGATGAGCTGGCCGTCGCGCAGAGAAATCGCACGCTGCACCGTAATTTTCAGGGCTACACCACGAAGGCTGGCGCCGACCTCTACGGTATGGGCGTCAGCGCGATCAGCTCCATCGGCGCGGCCTACGCGCAGAATCGCCGCGAAGTTCCGGCGTATCAGGAGACCATCGGCACGCGCGGCATCGCGACCATGCGCGGCTATCGCCTTTCCGCGGACGATCTGCTGCGCCGCGCGGTGATCGGCCGCCTGCTTTGCCACACGGTGATTCCGAAACACGAAATCGAGCGCGAGTTTTCCATTAATTTCGACGAATATTTCGCGCCGGAACTGCAGCGGCTGGAGGAAGCATGCGACGAAGGCCTCGTCGTTCTCGATTCCGCGGAGATTCGCGTGACTCCCCTCGGCCGCATTTTTATCCGCAATGTCGCGATGGCCTTCGACCGTTATTTGCACGAGCAACAAATGGATCACAAGCCGCTATTTTCTAAGACGCTCTGAAGTGCCGCGCTCATGAACAGCTCCTCAAGAGTAGCCGTGGTTGGAGCCGGAATATCCGGCTTGGCCTGCGCGTATCGCCTGCAACGGCTGGGCCTGGACGTCACCGTTTTTGAAGCAAACGACTCTGCCGGCGGCATGATTGATTCCGTCGAAAAAGCCGGCCTGCTTTTCGAAGCCGGCCCGCAAAGCTTTCAAGGCACGCCCGCGCTGTTCGACTTGATCCGCGAACTCGGGCTGCAAGCGCAACTGCAAAAAGCCGACCCGCGCGCGCCGCGGTACGTACTGCTGCATGGTCACCTCCGGAAAATTCCGATGTCGCCGCAGGCGTTGCTGGCTTCCTCTCTGCTGAATCCGGTCTCGCGATGGAAAATTGCTTCCGAACCGTTCAAGAAATCGCGACCACCCACCGAAGAAGAATCTGTCGCGGCTTTCGTACGCCGAAAGTTCGGCCACGAAATACTCGAATACCTTGTCGTGCCTTTCGTCTCCGGCGTCTATGCCGGCGACCCTGAAAAATTAAGCCTCAAAGCCGCGTTTCCCACTCTCGACGAATGGGAACGCCAGTATGGCAGCGTCCTGCGCGGCGCCATGAAATCGCGGCCTCCCAAGGAGCAGCGTACCGCAGCGCCACCTCTGTGCTCCTTCACGCACGGAGTGGCCATGCTACCGCGCGCGATGGCCGCAAAACTTGGCGACAGGATGCAGTATGAGACGCGCGCCGTGTCGGTTGATTTCGCAACCGCCAGTCAGCAAAGGCACGCTGGCGCGACCGCTGGCTGTGAACTTCGCTTCGTCAGAAACGGCCAGGAACAATCCACGTCAGCGAGCGCGGTGGTAATCGCGACGCCTGCCTACACAGCCGCGCACCTGCTTGAAGCTTTCTCGCCGCACCTGGCGCAAACGCTTTCGGGTATCGCCTACGCTCCCGTATCCGTCGTAGCGTGCACCTATTACCGCCAGCAAGTCGGCGACGCACTCGAAGGTTTCGGCTTCCTGGTCCCGCGCGGCGAAAAAGTTCGCACTCTCGGCACAGTGTGGAATTCGTCGCTGTTTCCCGGCCGCGCCCACGAAGGCAGCGTCACCATCACTAGTTTTATTGGCGGCGCCACCGATCCGGAAATCATGGACCTGCACGAAGAAAATATCGCGGCAATCGTCGCCGACGAAAACGCGCGCATTCTGGGAATTACCGGGCCGCCGGTGGAAGTCGCGGTCTGGAAATATCCGCGCGCATTGCCGCAATACAATCTTGGGCACGGACACATCGTCGAAGCGATTCGCGACGCCGAGCGGGCCTCGCCGGGATTATTTTTCGCTGGAAATTATCTGGAAGGCCCGGCGGTAGGAAAATGCGTCGAGAATGGCTTTCAAACCGCGGAAGCAGTCAGCAAGTATCTGCAAACCACGCAATAATCCGCCCATCATTTCCAAATTCAAGCGCTAGGAATCCGACATCGGCATTTTGTGCCGCATCGCCAGCCGGATCCGGCGCCGTTCCCCTGCTTCGCGATAGCGCCGCCGCTCGTCCTCGGTCTTCAAAATCAGCGGAGGCACCGCGCGCGGTTGCTGATTAGTGTCCAGCGCGACAAACGTCACATACGCCGTGCTGGTGTGCCGCCGTTCGCCGGTAAGAATATTTTCCGCGAAAACTTTCACGCCGACTTCCATCGAAGTGTGGAACACGCGATTGACGCTGGACTTCAGCACCACCCATTCCCCCACCCGGATCGGAAAGCGAAAATCGAGATAGTCTACCGAGGCCGTCACCACGTGGCTATTCGCGTGACGATTTGCCGCGAGCGCTCCCGCAATATCAATCAAATGCATCACGCGCCCGCCGAGCATGTTGCCGAGCAGATTCGCGTCGTTCGGCAGCACGATTTCCACGATCTCCGAAGTGGACGCGCTCACCGTTTTCCCCGGAAGCGAGGTGCCGGAAGCAATCGCAGTCACTTTCGCGCCCGGCGCCGTACCGGCAACTTTCCTGCGCCCTTTGTCACGCTTGCTGGTCTTCGTCTTAACCATTCGCTCGGTTCGATCCGCGTTCCCCGCGAAAATTCAAATTAGCACGTGAGCACTTGGCTCGCACGCTCAAGCCCGCTATAATACGCGTTTTAACGCCATGACCCAAACTCAGAAACCGCGCCGCGAAGTCCTCGAGCAATTTGTCGCCGAAAAACCCACCGACGCTTTCGCGCGCTACGGCCTGGCGCTGGAATGCATGAAGCTCGGCGACAGCGACGCCGCCACCACCCACTTCCAGAAGCTGCTGGAAGCCAACCCAAAATACGTGGCCGGCTATTTTCAATTCGGCCAGCATCTTTCGCGCATCGGCCAGCTGGAACAAGCGAGCAAACTTCTATCCGACGGAATTCTGGTCGCGCAAAATGCCGGAGACATGCACGCGCGCGATGAGATGCAAGCGGCCCTGGCGCTGTTGCGTTAATTTCCGCACATTCCGCCCGGGCGCAATGTAAAAACAAATGTAGGCGAACATGACCGACTCCCGCATAGCGCTGTTCCCTCTCAACATCGTCCTCTATCCCGGCGCCACGCTCCCGCTGCACATTTTTGAGCCGCGCTACAAGCTGATGATCAATCACTGCATCGCGCACAATCGCGAATTCGGCGTGATTCTGGCTGGAGAAAAAGGCGTCGCCACGATCGGCTGCACCGCTGCCATCACCCAAAAGCTGAAAGAGTACGACGACGGCCGCATGGACATCCTCACCCAGGGCCGCACGATTTTTCGCGCGCTGAATTTGCTTCATGAAAGGGATTATCACGAAGCGCTCGTGGAATTCCTCACGGACTCCGACGAACTTCCGCGCCAGCCGGCCAGCAACCAGAAAGAAGCCGAGCTTTTAAGCCTATTTCAAGAATGCCATGCGTTGCTCTACGGCCAACTATGGGTCACCTCCGACATCGAATCTCCCTGGCCGCTTTCGTTTCACATGGGCGCACGCCTGCCGCTCGAGCTCGAAGAGAAACAAGCGCTTCTGGAAATGCGCGCCGAGCCCGATCGCCGCACTTTCCTAATTGAACGCCTAAAAGACATGCTCCCTCGCCTCGGCCACGTGCATCAAGCCCGCCGCAGCGCCGCCGGCAACGGCCACGGCATGAATTAGCCCGTCGAAAGGAAAGTATCCCCGTAGCCTCGCTTCCTCTATAATGGTGTCGAGACGCTCATGCTGCCGGGCGCCGCGGCTTTTATATAAGTGGGGCCTCATGAATTCACTGCCGAAATCGTTGGGTGAGCTTCGCCGCAGTCAGTGGTCGGTAGAGAACGTCGCGCAGCGCAGCGTGCGCCAGGAATTGCGCGAAAACCTCCTGTGCAAACTGGAAAAAGGCGATGAGCTTTTTCCCGGCGTGCACGGCTACGACGATTCCGTCCTGCCGCAGATCATCAACGCCATTCTCTCGCGCCATCATTTTATTTTGCTCGGCTTGCGTGGCCAGGCGAAGTCGCGCATCCTGCGCGGATTGGTGGGTTTCATGGATCCGCACATCCCGGTGATCGAGGGCTGCGAAATTCACGACAATCCCTACACTCCGATTTGCCGCGCCTGCCGCGAACGAGTTGCCGCTGAAGGCGACGCCACTCCGATCGCGTGGCTTGCGCGCGAACATCGCTACGTGGAAAAACTCGCCACTCCCGACGTCACCATCGCGGACATGATTGGCGACGTGGACCCCATCAAAGCCGCGCGCAGCGGGCGCAATCTTTCCGACGAGCTGACGATTCACTACGGCCTGCTGCCGCGCGCCAATCGCGGCATTTTTGGCATCAACGAGCTTCCGGATCTTTCTGGAAAAATTCAGGTGGGCTTGTTCAACATCATGCAGGAAGGCGACATCCAGATTAAGGGCTATCCCGTGCGCATGCTGCTCGACGTTCTGCTGGTCTTCACCGCCAATCCGGAAGACTACACCGCGCGCGGAAAAATCATCACGCCGCTGAAAGACCGCATCGGCTCCGAAATTCGCACGCACTATCCCGCGACGGTGGCTGAAGGCATGTCCATCACTTCGCAGGAATCCTGGACGAAGCGCGACCAGAAGAAGCGCGTGGAAATGCCCCAGTACATTCGCGAAATCGTCGAAGAAGTCGCGTTTCAAGCCCGCGAGGATAAGCGCGTGGATCGCCGCTCTGGCGTCAGCCAACGCCTGCCCATCAGCACGCTGGAAAATGTGCTCAGCAGCGCCGAACAGCGCGCCGTGCGTAATCGCGATTCGGCCGTCGTCGCGCGCGTCGCCGATGTGTACGCCGCCATACCATCCATGACCGGGAAATTCGAGCTGGAATATGAAGGCGAGCTGCGCGGAGCCGAAAATATCGCGCGCGAATTGATCCGCGCCGCCGTCGGGAAAACCTACACCCAGTATTTTACCGGCGCGAATATGCAGCCCGTGATTCAGTGGTTCGAGCTGGGCGGCGAGCTGAAAGTTCCGGCGAACGCTTCCAGCGCCGAAGTGCTGGCCCAGCTGAAGAAGATCCAGGGCCTGTTCGACAACCTCAGTGTTCTGGAAGTAAGCCAGAAGGATGACGCCGCGATCGTCACCAGCGCCGCGGAATTCATCCTCGAAGGCCTGTGGGCGCACAAGCGCATCAATCGCAGCGAAGAGCGCGGTTATTTCGCCGACGCGCGCAAGACTCCGGAGCCGCGCGACCCGCGCGAACCTTCCGGACGCATGCCGCGCCGCCAATTTAACTGAGCGCGATGTACTCGTCTGTGTGTCATCCCGAGCGGCGCGAGGGATCTGCTTTTTGCGAAATTCTTCTGAGGCTTGGCAATAAATGAAATACACGAAATATTCGAAATACGCGCCCGACGCTGCTGAAGACATTGATCTTCAGGAGCTGATGAGCCGCCTCTCCGACTTTTTCCTGCAAAGCGGTTACGAATCGCAATTCGGCATCTACGAAATGGATCCGGAACACTCCCGAGAAAAAATGATGGAAGAGCTGCGCGAAGCGATCCTGCGCGCGCTGCAAGAAGGCGACCTGCTCCCTCCCGAACTCATGGAGCAGATGCTGAACAATCCCAACCTCTCCGAAAATCCCGAGCTCAGCGACGTCATCGAGCAAATCATCCAGCGCATGGAAGAGGAAGGCTTCATCTCGCGCCCGAATCAGCCCGCGCAGATTACGCCGCCCCCTTCGCAAACTCCGGGCGGCCGGGCGGGCGAAGCGCAGCCCAATGTGGAAGCGCGCTTTGAAATCACCGACAAAGCGCTCGATTTTCTGGGCTTCAAAACGCTAAAAGATTTGCTGGCGTCGCTCGGCAAGAGCAGCTTCGGCCGCCACGATACACGCGATCTCGCCACCGGAGTCGAATCCGGCGGCACCTCGAAATTGTACGAATTCGGCGATACGCTGAATATGGACATCAGCGGTACGCTCTTCAACGCCGTGCAGCGCAACGGCGCGCAAATTCCCATCGAGCTGGATTATCCCGACCTGATGGTTCACCAGTGCGAATATCAAAGTTCCTGCGCCACCGTGCTGATGCTGGATTGCAGCCACAGCATGATTCTGTACGGCGAAGATCGCTTCACGCCCGCAAAACGCGTCGCGCTGGCCCTTTCACATCTGATTCGCACGCAATATCCCGGCGATTCGCTGCACTGCGTTTTATTTCACGATAGCGCCGAAGAAATTCCCCTCGGCAAACTGGCGCGCGTGCAGGTGGGTCCCTACTACACCAATACGCGCGAAGGCCTGCGCCTGGCGCAGCGCATTTTGTCGCGCCAGAAAAAAGATATGCGCCAGATCGTGATGATCACCGACGGCAAGCCGTCCGCGCTGACTCTGGAAGACGGCCGCATTTACAAAAATGCCTTCGGGCTCGACCCGCTGGTCGTTACCCAAACTCTCGAAGAAGTCGCGAAGTGCAAGCGCGCCGGAATTTTGATCAACACTTTCATGCTTTCCAGCGACTACAGCTTGGTCCACTTCGTCCAGAAAGTCACCGAACTCTGCCGCGGCAAAGCATATTTCACAACTCCGTACACCCTCGGCCAGTACCTGCTGATGGATTACGTCGGCAAAAAGACCCGTAACATCCACTAGCTTCAGGCTCGCCGCTTCGTCGTTGCTTGTTTCGCCGCTGAATCCACGTGGGCGCGATAGCATCGAATGATTGCGCGTTAAAATACATTGATGAGCCTCGAACGGCGCATCCACAAGTTCCTGGGAGGAAGCAACATGGCCGCATTACCACCCGGCGCGAGAGCTCCGGCATTTGCGCTGCAAAGCGCAGACGGCAAAAAACTAAATCTCGCGGATGCGCTGAAGAAAGGTCCGGTGGTCGCGGCTTTTTTCAAGGTCAGCTGCCCCACCTGCCAATTCACTGCCCCGTTCCTCGAGCGGCTGCACGAAAGCTATGGCGGCGAGAAATTCACGCTCTGGGGCATCTCGCAAGACGACGCCCAGGACACCCGCGAATTTATGCAGGAATTTGACGTCGAATTCCCTGCTCTGATTGACGACAACGGCTACCCCATCTCCAATCAATACGGCATCACCAACGTCCCCACTGTTTTTCTGATCTCACCCGATGGAAAAATCCAGGAAAGCAGCGTCGGCTTCTCGAAAAAAGATCTCGAGAAGATTGCCTCCGCCGCAGCCACAGCTTCCGGCACTCCGCCCACATCATTCTTCAAGCCCGGCGAAGTGATCCCCGATTTCAAGCCCGGTTGAGGCTCCAAAAACTAGGTTCCGTCGGGACCTCTCGCTCTTTGTAAATTAACGCTCGACCGTAATTGGAGTTTACAGCGCCCAGGCTGCTTTGCGCCGATCGCCACGAATGGCGTCGCGCTGTTTCGTGTAATTGCCATGCGTCAAGCTGACGCACCGACGCAGCTCGTCAGTGCGGCCCCGGATGCGCTCGCGTATATCCATATCCCGCCAGGTTCCCCGCCATCGAGGCAACTTGCGGCACCCACCAGATTTTGCGCCAGCGCTCCGACCGCGCCATTTTCCAGCCCAGAAAGTTTATGCCCGTAGCAAACAAGGCTGCCGAAGCGTAATAAGCCGGCGCTGGTAGCCGCAAGAACGGCCGCGCGAGAGGATCTTTCTCGTCGAAGTGCGGCAACATGGATTCGGATTGCTGCACATCGAGCCCCGCCGCCGTGTACACTCCCGCGCTCAGCACGAAAAACGTTTTTGGCAACGCGGTCTGCACCGCCCTGCGCGGCTCGGTGCGCGGCAGCGGAGGCGGCGGCGGCGTTAGCGCAATTCCCGTGGGGATCCTGGCAGCCGCCGCCGGCGCTTTGGTCAAACTCACTGGGACAATTTGCGCGCGCGACACAGGCAGCAGTGCCGCGAGAACCAGAAAAATCCCGAGGACTGCCATCCCCGCCCAGCGGCCAACTCGCGTGATTTTCATGCAGTGCGTATTGCACGCACTCTTCCGGTTTGCGCGAGACACAAACATTTCTAACGAAAAGCGATTTTGCTGGCAGCACTGAATTTAGCGGAATGCAGCATCGCAAACGCACCGCAGGAAGTCCCACTATGAACCGTGGCAGCCACGAGGAATCCCGAAATGGCGCGCGCTTTTAAATCACACTCCGAACGCCACCACTTAAATCGGCGCACCGGAATGGCGGCGCTTCAGCCCCGCCGAGAAGCGCCGCAGAGCAGGGGGCTTTAGCCCCTGAAGCAGAGCAGTTCGACGATAGGGATTGAAATGTTTGAAGCAGCTTCTAATTCAAATCCGGCGCCACCAATTTCTTCTTATGCTTCGGGGCCTTCTGGCGCTTATCGGGGATCGTCCGTTCGGTGGGAGGCATGCCAACGCCGAGGCGCGCAAGCCTTCGCGCTTCCTTGTGCACGCGCAGCCGATCTTTCTTCTTTTTGGGCATGTTCGTTGCCACCGAAACTACCACAAACCGCCGCCTGCCCGGGCAATCCAGGCGACGCTACCATCGCCGCCCTACCGCGCTACTGCTTCCGCGCCCAAAAGCGACGGGCTTGCGTCCTAAGGCAAGGAATGTAACGCTTCCTAGGCATGACTCGCGCCATCATAAATAAATTTCGAACCGCAGCGACCTCGCTGTGGATGATCATGCTCGTCGCGCTCGTCCTGCGCCTCAACTACATGTGGCAATTCCAAAGCATTCACCCGCGGCAAGGCGTCAGCGTCATCCCTTTTCTTTTTGAGTCCGGCAATATCGCGCATTCGCTCGCCACCGGCCACGGCTTCAGCTCGCCCTTTCGCGTGGACACCGGCCCTACCGCCTGGATGACGCCGCTTTTTCCGCTGCTTCTCGCCGGAATTTTCCGCATCTTCGGCGTGTACACATTTCACGCCTGGGCCGCCACAGTGCTGCTCAACATCAGCTGCTGCACGCTAGCCTGCATCCCGATTTACTTCGCGGCCAGACGCATCGGCGGCATCGCGCTCGCCGCCGCCGCCGCATGGTTGTGGGCAATTTTCCCCAACGCCATCCTCATGCCCATAGAAAGCATGTGGGACGCGTGCATTTCCGCGCTGCTCGTCGCGACAATACTGTGGGCCACGCTAGCGCTCGATCGCGCTGAATCGAAACGCCCGCGCAATTGGTGCGTTTACGGTTTGCTGTGGGGCGTCGCGCTGATGTTCAACGCGACCCTCGCTGCGCTCTTTCCATTTCTAGCTGGATGGCTCGCCTACCGCGCGCAGCAGCAAAACCGCGCTTGGTTGAAAAATGCCGCAGCCGCCGTCGCCATCATCATTCTCTGCTGCGTTCCTTGGACCGTCCGCAATTACCGCGTCTTCCACCAATTCGTCCCGTTGCGCTCCGTCCTGGGCTTGCAACTCTGGCTCGGCAACAACGATCAGACCCAGGACATTTTCCGCGGCGACCTGCATCCCATCTACAACACCCCCGAACGCGAAAAATATATCGCGCAAGGTGAAATCGCCTACATGCAGCAGAAAAAGCAGGAAGCGATCGAGTACATGCTTTCGCATCCCACACGCGAAGCCCACTTGATACTTTACCGCGCGATTTCTATCTGGTCCGGCGGTACTCCGTATCCGCTCGAAGATTTCATCGGCACGCCGTCGCTGCGGTTTCGCACAGTGCTGGCATTCAATCTAGTCGCCACGCTCGGCACGCTGTGCGGGATCATTATTCTCTTCCGCGAACGCAGCCCCTTCGCCGTCCCCCTCGCCGCATTTCCTGTGATTTATCCCTGGGCCTACTACCTCACCCTCGCCCTGCCGCGTTATCGTCTGCCCATTGATCCAATCGTCATGCTGTTACTCGCACTATCCATGGAGCGCGTGGCGCGAAAACTACGCAAAGCCAAATCGCTCGCGACACCGGAACCAGCCCCGTCGCGACCGCAAGTTCGGCACAAACGCAAAAAATCGCGCGCGCCGTCGGCGCGATAGCCAGCGCAGCAACACTCCGAACCGCGATCCGCTAGGGCTTGCTGCTCGCTGCGCCCGCCCCGTTGCCGCTCAATCGAGCGATGAAAAATTTCAAGAAGCGCTCGGAATCAATTCCAACAGCTACCTGCGCGTTTGGTTTCACTTCATCCACGCCAACGGTTTCCAGATGGTCTCCCTTGTCCACCACATGGTCCACGGTCCCCAATCGGTTGGCCACCGTTTCTCCGCGCGCGATGCGTCCCTCAGTCTCGACGTCAATGCGCATCGTGCGCAATTTCAGGAAAGTGGGGTCAATCGCCGCCCCCACCGCCAACGCGTCGTGGATCGCACCTCCGCCAAATCCCGTACCCTGATATAAACCCACTTGAAAACGCGCCACCGCGGCCGCAAACTTTGCTTCCGCGCTGCCGCCGCGCTCGATTTCGTCCACTTGTTCGCTGCTGATCAACGTGATTTCCGTCACGTCCAAACCCACCATCGTGATAGGCCAACCGGCGCGGAATACCAGATCCGCCGCATCCGGATCACAATACACGTTGAATTCCGCCGCGCCATTCACGTTGCCGCCGGAAATGGATCCAGCCATCAAAATCACGCGCTTCACCAGCGGCGCAATCGTCGGGTCCTTCAGAATTGCCAGCGCCAGGTTTGTTTCCGGTCCCACGCCGATGATGCTGATCTCGTGCGGATATTTGTGCACCAATTCGATGATCACGTCCGGGCCAAAACGCGGGTCCACCTTGCACTTCGACGCCGGCAATTCCGCGCCGCCCAGCCCGCCCGGCCCATTCCAGAACGGCTCGATGTTCAGCTTCGCATGCAGCGGGCGTTGCGCCCCTTCCGCCACCGGCACATCGCAGCGCCCCGCGAGCGAAACGATTTTCAACGCATTTTCGAGGCCGACGGGAGCCGTCACGTTTCCAGCAACGATCGTCAGCGCCTCCACGCGCAATTCTGGCGACCGCAACGCCAGCAGAATCGCCAGCGCATCATCCGTTCCCGGATCCGTATCAATAATCACTCGTTCCGGAGTTTGTGCTTGGGCCGCCGGCACAATTCCCCACGAAGCCCCCAGCGCACACAACACCAACGCTCTAACCCGGCCTGAAATCTTCATTCGGAAACCCCCGAAGGTTTATATCACGAGAGCCACTGGTGAGAACCGCTTGCGAGGAGTGCGGATCAGAACTGCGGATTAGAAGTACGGACGAATAATTCCGGCGCGACGGCGCACAGCTAGAGTGCGTGCAGCTGCAGCCGCACGCACCTCCTCGGTCTCGCTCCGCATCACCGAAAAATTCAGCAACGCGGCGCATCAACCAGCGTGATTAACGGCGATCAGGCCGTCGCCTTCCGTTCAGCGCGAGCCAGCGGATCGCGACTTCTCCGCACCGACATGCGCAGCCGCTTTCGCCACCAATCGGATCGTCCAAAAATCATCCGACAAGTGGCTGTCCGTCAGATACCCATACGGAACCGTGAAATAGCCGCCAATTCCCCATCCCGGCCCCCACGAATTCCGCACGATAAATCGCTGCGCGCTGTCGTCGTATCCCGCCGCCAGCACCGCGTGCCCTCCCAAAACCTTTTCGCTCGACGCGGGCATCGGCACAACGCCCGTCTGCGCCACCTGCGGACTTTCAAAGCTTTCATACACGGTGAACCCGTAAACGAACGGGTAGCCCGACGCCAGACATCCCTTCATCTGCCCGAGCACCTGCGCCACTCTCTGATACTGCACTGCCTTGTCCAGGGGCGCGTCCGCAAACGCCTTCGCCGGCGGCTTCACGGCAAACTCCGCGATGTTGTACGGCCAATCCGTTTCCGGAGGCGCGCCGACGCTGCCCACGCTCTTGATGCCGTCGCGGATCTGCGCTCCGCTGTCTGTGCCCACCGTGTTTTCCATCACCCGTTCGTTGTAATAAATAAACAGCCGCGACGGAGTGAAGTCCGGCAGCCCCTCCTTAATGCGATCGAATTCCAACGCCCCCGCAATCGCGTTCGCCGTGCAACTCCCCAGCTGTCCCTGGTCGTACACGGTTTTCGGGCACTCTGGACGCAAATCCACTTTCGGCGGAAGTGCCGCCATGTTCGCCGCCGGCGCCGCGTACATGAAATCCCGTTGATCGGGCAAATCGCGAACCCATCCGTATTTGTGTGCCATGGTCCATCCTCCTCGGGCGTGGAGGTTCGCGCGCGGCCGTTCGCTGCCAGGCCGCTACGGTCCCTTTCCGCCTTCGCAAATTGACTGCGACCTTGCTGCTTGATAATAGTGAAGGAGGAGGAGCGAGCGTTTCACTCGACAGCGGCCTGCGTAATGTTTCGTTGGCAGAGGAAGCACGTTGAAGCAAGGAAGGCACTTAGCGTGGCGGCCGATCGCTCAAATACAGACGCGCTACGGATAAATACACGGCCGCGGCACGCATTTCCACGCATCTGCAGCGCGACCCGATAGGTAGTGGCGCGGGCTGCCGTGGTTTCTAATCGGCACACGTTTGCAAGGAATTGAAGACATTTGTTCCAAATCATCACAGCATTGTTGGCTTCGGCGAAACATTTCAGTCTTGATGGCGATTTGCTTTGACACGATCGTTGGTATTCCCTAAAGTTTGAGTCCCCTCTAAGTTTTTCGCATTTCTCCCCCTTCCCCTGGAGCAGTTATGCGTTTGCTAGTCGCCGAGAACGATCCTGCCCTTGCAACATTTCTACACGACGGACTCGAGTATGAGCTCTACACCGTGGACCTCGCCGAAGACGGCGATGACGCGAAGTACTGGGTCGAACAGCGCCACTACGACCTGGCAATCCTGGACTTGGATATTGAGCGCGGCCAGAGCACACAAGTCCTCCAGTATGTCCGCGCCAAGCGGAACCAGCTTCCCATCCTGGTTCTTTCTAGCCGCAATCGTGCGACAGAGTGCGCTCAGCTTCTGGATCTCGGTGCTGACGATTTGCTTCTGAAGCCGTTTTCATTTTCAGAGTTGTCCGCAAGGGTGCGCGCGTTGCTGCGAAGGGCTGCGCATTCAGCGGAATCAATATTGTGGCTGGATGATTTAGAACTGAATCGCGTGGAGCATTCAGTGAAGCGCGCGGGGCGCGTGATCGCATTGACGCCGAAGGAATTCGGGCTTCTGGAATGTCTGATGCGTAATGCCGGAAAGCACGTCACCCGAGCGCAGATTCTCAATCAAGTCTGGAACTCGCCGAATGACACGCTAACCAATGTTGTGGACGTATATGTTAACTATCTGCGAAACAAAATCAACGGGCCGTCGGACCGCAAGCTGATTCACACCGTCCGAGGAGTTGGCTACGAAATGCATGCAGTTGCCGAAGTCAACGGTCCGCAACTTGTAGAGAGCAAGGATTGAGATGGCCCAACGCGGGAGTTGCGGGCCAATCGCATTCGACAAAACCCAGCGCGAGCAGGTCATTATCGAACAACTGCCGCAGGTTCGTTACATCGCACGTCGCATTCACGCTCGCGTGCCGCCCCAAGTGCTTTTGGAAGACCTGGTGCATGCTGGAATTCTCGGGCTTCTCGAAGCGGTGAATAAGTATGATCCCAACAAGAACGTTCAACTTCGTCACTACGCTGCGTTCCGCATTCGCGGCGCGATTCTCGACAGCCTTCGAGCAGTTGATTGGGGCACGCGCGACCTTCGCCGCAAAGCGCGACGAATCGAGCGCGCAATTTTAGACTGCAAGGCCCGATTTCGCCGCGAGCCCACGGAATCGGAAATCGCCGCTGAACTCGGCGTCACGCTGGAGATTTTGCAACACCTCCTCGGAGACTTGCGTGCTCTGGAGATAGTAAGTTTACAAACGATCGGCAGCCACGACGGATGGAGCGACGATGTACTGGCAGATCATGTTGGGGAGGAAAATGATCCATTCTGTCAGACTCTTCACTCCGAGATGATCGTCCTAATCGCCAAAGCGGTAGGCGAGTTGCCACAACAAGAGCGACAAGTGCTCGCCCTGTACCACTACAAGGAACTCACTATGAAGAACGTCGGCTCCGTAATGGGGATCGGTGAATCACGCGTGTCGCAACTGTACACGAAGGCGACACTGCGTCTGCGAGGTCGGATGCACGAGCTGCTTCGAATATCCGCACGTACTTGTCTTTCCGATTCCGCGAACCACCGATGATGTCCCTCGCGCTAGACACGCAATCTTCCAACGCCCCGGAAAAGTCCTCGATCCAAACGCCACGTCGTGTGCTTACATTAGTTTTTGGCGGAAGCGTGTGGGAGTCGAATTCGCACCCTAATTCACTAAGTCCCACGTTGTCAATGGCGCTGCTTCCGCGACAAAATGAATTGGTGCCATGTGGTGCCAGGTTTATTTATTTCGAAACCGTAAGGGCCAATTCTCTTGGCGTACCGGGCCCTAACGTCGCACGCCTTCTGTTGGGTGACATATTGGATAGAACTCGATACAGTAATGTTTGCATCGTATTCGGGTAGAATCCCGATCATGTCCGTGTCAATGAGCAATTGGATTTTGCCACGGTGAAGGCTGTGGTCGGCGGAGGCGGTTTGGTGGTGATGAAACTCTTTCGCAGGGGCGATGACGACGCGGCACCTACGCTGACTATAGTAGACGTGTTGGGCTGAGGGCTACGGCTGAGGGCACTATGTCTGCGTCTAAATTCTAGAAGCGGCATCGCAGGCGATATCAACGCCTGAAATTCAGAACCCGTTGGAACAGAAGCCAGGAGAAAAGCTGTGGTAGCGCAAGATCGATCCCGCTAAGTTCCATCTTTTGGAACATTTCCTTTTTTCTTCTCTTCTTCGCCGGCGTTTCCTTACTTTGCTGACTTGCTTTGGGAGTCAAGCGAACGAAGCATCTGCTGGAATTGTGAGTCGTTGCGGAGGGCGTCGAACCTGGGGTCAACACGCAACCAGACTATTGCGCCGTCACCATTATCAATTGCGGACCGCAGCCATCGAACTGCCTCGCTGTTCTGTCCCAACGCAACGTAAATTGCTGCCAAATTGACCGGACCCGCATAGTCATGCCTTGCGACGCGCTCGAGCCGGTCGAGAATACGGCGACCTTCTTCGTTGCGGCCGGCCGAGATTTCCGCGTGTGCTAAATATCCAAAATAAATAGGAGAAACACCTCCCTGAAGTTGAACGGCTCTCTCAAACTCCTTGACAGCGTCCTCCGGAGAGCCCTTTTGTTCGAGCGCCAAACCTCGTACGGCGTGGGCAATCATGAAGTCGGGATCGGCGGACAAGATCAGATCGCACTGCTCAATGGCATTGCCGTATTGGCGCGAGAAATAATAAACGTAACCTGCACCGGCGCGGACGCCATTTGACAGCGGATCGAGTCTCAGCGCGATTTGAATGTGTTCGATCGCGCCCTGACTGCGATTATTCGCGACCAGATAGAGTGCAAACCACTGGTGAGCAGGGATGTAGGCCGGATCAAGTTGGATAGCCTTTTGAAACTCCAGGCCAGCATCTTGCCAATCATGATTCCAGAAAAAGTCGGAGTAGCCCAGGGCCGCATGCGCTTCCGCCAGCTGATCGTCCAACTCAAGGGCCTTGTGTGAGGCCGCATTCGCCCGAGGAATCCCTTCAGGTCCTGGAATCCAGCCGTAATAGACCATCAAGTTATAGCAATCCGCGAGACCGGCATAGGCGCGCGCATAGGTAGGGTCACTGGCAAGTGCTGCGTTGAATTGAAGGACCGCCTGTTCCAGGTCCTTTCTAGTTCGTGCATTCCAGTAATAACGGCCCTTCAAGTAGGAGCGATAGGCATCCTGATTAGTGGTCATAGCCCCGGCTCGCAATGAGGCTGGCGCTTCGAACTTGACCCGCATGTCCGAGGACAGGGCGGCAGAAACCTGCTGCCTGGTGTTCAACAATCCGACGATGTCGGGGAGGTAAACGCCCGACCAAAGGACTTTTTTGTCCCGAGCACGAATAAGCTGCGACTGAACCGTAACCTCATCTACAATCCAGACCAATTTGCTCTCTAGGAGATAATCGGCTCCAAGAATCTCTTGTACTTTCTCATTGCTCTGTGCCTGGACCTTAAGGGTCCAGACTGAAGAATAGGCGATCACGAGCAGATGGGAGGCTGAGACCTGACGAAGTTGGGTTATGAGTTCATCAGAAACCCCAACACAGAGATAGTCGTCTTCGGGGTGTCCCGTAAGGTTCTGCACGGGAAGAACGGCTAAGGTGGCGACGGGTGTGCCGACGAATTGCTTGCCGCTGCGATAAGTGTGCCAAAAGTAGAACGAGCCAGCTGCCAGGGCAATGAGTAGTAAGAATATTAAGCCCCAATTTACCCAGCCTAGTTTTTTTGTCGGACTCTGAGCCGCGGTTGAATCTGAAGCCACGAATGGGAGTTCGACGCCAGGATTTAGGATCGGCAAGTTTTCTGGTAGCGAGTCTGATTCGACAATCTTTACGGTTGCGCGGAAACGATAGCCACGCTTGGGAATGGTTTCTATGTAGGCGCCGCTATCCGGAGACTCGCCCAGAACCCTCCGGAGGGTGGCGATGTTCTGATACAGAATACCTTCTTCCACGAATGTATCGAGCCAAACCTCTTGAAGGAACTCCTCCTTTGTTACGATGTGTCCGCTGCGTTTAACCAAAAGCAACAATGTGGCCGCCGCTTTCGGGGTAAGCCGGATCAGATTTCCATTCCGCTCGAGAAGGTCCTCAGAGGAATGCAAACGGAATGGTCCAAAGGCATAGGTTGGCTGAGCGATATTGGCCATTTTCCGTCTTTCAGAACTCTTTCAGAAAACTTTCAGATGCTCCGCAGTACTTTCTTTGATGGGCCTAGTAGAAACAGCCAGCGTAGAGCTGCGAACCGGTTCTCGAGGATGAATGGCTTGATGGGACGACTCGGACCGTCTAACGCCACATATATAACATGCCCGGTTGATTTGGGCCCGAAAAAACTGCCCGGAGCGGTTCAACTTATCATTAGAGGAACTGTTGATGAATCAGGCGACAGCTTCCAAAAGGAAATCGCAATTATCGATGGCTCGGATCGGAAAGTTCGCAAATCTTTGGTGGTTCACGGCGTGAATGGCCTAAAACTTTGCACACGTTGAACCCGCGAAAAAAAGTGTCGTATATAAACTAAGTACTTATCGGATCGGTTTGAATGGAATGGAAAATGCTGTGGTCTCCAACAACACGGGTGCCCAAATCGGATTCATTCGGAATTCAACATGTCTCGGGAGGCAGTATATGAGAATGCGACTTTTGACAACTCTTGTCTTGATAGCAGGGATTTCTTGGCTTGCTGCTCCCGCAGGAGTATTGGCAGACGGCACTGAAGTTCAATATCAAGTGACGAATGTTTCTGGGGACGAATGGCAATACAGCTACGCGATCGAGGATAGTACGCCTTTTTCGGCCAATGAAGCGCTGACCGTGACCTTTTCTGCAGCCCTTTACACGAATATGGATCCTGCACCACCCTCTCCTGCCGGTTGGTCTGCGTTTTCCGCCCCGTCAGATACAACTCTAATGTTTGACGGTATTTATACAGCCTCGGCCAATGCAGACGGTGCTTCCCTTGCTGGTCCATTTACAATCACTTTTGACTATTTGGGGTCTGGGACGCCTGGCTCTCAACCCTTCAGCATCGACCTCTTCGACAGCAACAGCAATTATTTGAGCCACGTGACAACTGGAGTGACGACACCTTTCAGCAACGCTGTGCCTGAGCCCGAGTCCGGCCTTCTGCTGCTGATCGGCGGAGTTGCTTTGAGCGGATTTAAGAAGCGTTTTGTAAAACGTCAAGTTTCGATCCAAGGTTAGCTTATCGGACTTAACTACCTCTCGTAGGTCTAAACGGAAATTCTCGGTTTGGTAGTTGAACGCTGATGGTGTGTGCATTCGGTGGACTAATGCTGAGGGAACCTGCGGTATCGAAATCAGGAGGGCTGTGATGGCCAAGTATCTGAAAGACCCAACCAGACTAGGAATGATTTTAGTGGGTCTCTGTTTCTTGTTCGGCGCTCCCACCTTTGGCCAGGCTCCTCAATTCACGATAGGAAACTATCAACAAATAAGCCAGCAACGAGTGTCTCTCTATGTTTACCAGTTTGTTTACATGGCAAACGTCGCCAACAGTGGGGCTGCCGCCGCCAACGTGATAGGGACGGTCACGAGCACCTCGCCGCACACCACCATCGTGGCTGCTTCGAACACACTCAGCTTCGGCGCAGTGGCGGCCAACGCTTCCGTGCTCAGTTGGAACACTTTTTCATTTCAACAGGACGTTCGTTACCAATTTGTGTTTTCCAGTCTTGTCTGGACTTTTGCCAGCGCTGCGGCGCTACCTCCGATAGCAAACGCGGGTCCGGCACAGACACTGCCGGTCGGTTCAACAGCAACGCTGAACGGCAGCAAATCAAGCGATCCAAATGGCGTGGCCATAACTGGAATTCAATGGACATTTGTTTCAAAGCCCACGGGAAGCGCGGCCACCCTTTCGAATGCGACCACGTATTCGCCTAGCTTTGTGCTCGATGTGGCAGGAAATTACGTCGTTGAGCTGACGGTGACGGACGCGCTTGGATTGAGCGGTTCTGCGGCAGTCACAATCAGCACCTCGGCTTCCGCTCCGGTTGCGAATGCCGGCGCCAGCCAAACCGTAGCTCTAAGTACAACCGTAACGCTCAATGGAAGTGGATCGACTGATGCTGATGGGGCGACCCTTACTTTTGCCTGGTCCTTCGTCAGCGTTCCCAGCGGCAGCGCCGCCGTTTTGAGCAATCCAACCTCCGTCAATCCCTCCTTCACTGTGGATAAGCTCGGGAACTACGTCGTACAGCTCATTGTCAGCGCTGAAGGGCTGAGCAGTGCACCCGCGCAGGTGACAATCAGCACATCGGATGTGCCGCCGGTGGCAAACGCCGGGCCTAATCAAACTGTGTTGGTCGATGCCACGGTCTCTCTTAACGGGAGCGGCTCCAGCGATCTTTCCGGTAATCCGATCACGTTTGCGTGGTCGTTTGTTTCCCGACCGACAGGCAGCACTGCAGTGCTGGGTAATCCAACCGCGTTCAATCCAACTTTCGTAGCCGACCGCGTGGGTGAGTACAACGTACAGTTGATCGTAAGTGACGGCATTTTGTCGAGTACGCCGTCAACAGTACAGATTACGACCAACGACATAGCACCCGTTGCAAGCGCAGGCCCGAATCAAACCGTTTTCATCGACGCTGCCGTGACGCTTAACGGCTCTGGTTCCACTTCCAGTAGCGGCAATCCGCTTACATACTCTTGGTCTCTAACGGTAAAACCGACTGGCAGCAAAGCCACGCTCTCGAACGCGACAACCGTAAGTCCATCCGTCACGATAGATGTCGACGGCACGTACGTTACGCAGTTGATCGTCAATGATGGCATCCTGAGCAGCGCACCTGCCACCGTAACCATTTCTACGCAATTCTCAACGCCGACAGCCAACGCAGGCGCAAATCAAACAGTCGAGGCCGCATCAACTGTTCAACTAAATGGCAGCCAGTCGAGCGATCCTGATGGCAGTGCACTCACCTACGCATGGGCGATATTGTCGAAGCCAGCGGGTAGCTCGGCGGCTCTTTCGAGCGCGAGTGCGGAGAATCCGACGTTTGTCGTGGACTTGGTGGGTACTTACTTGGTGCAGCTCACGGTAACGAGCAACGGGCTTACCAGTGCGCCGAGTTCGGTAACGATTACTTCGACCACCGGGGCTTCGTCAAAACTTGTGTTCACAGCCGAGCCTTCGAATGTGGCGGCAGGAAACTCAATTGCACCGGCCGTGACTGTGAGCGTCGAGGATTCCTCGGGCAACGTAGTGACAACAGCCAATAACACCATCACGCTTGCGATCGGGACAAACCCATCGACTGGAACTCTTGCCGGTACGATTGCAGTAGGCGCGGTGAACGGCGTTGCGACCTTCTCGAATCTCAGCATCAACAAGGTGGGAACGGGCTACACATTAACTGCCAGTGCGACAGGACTGCTCACGGCCGCGAGTACTCCGTTTAACGTAACCGCCGGAACGGCCTCGAAGCTGGTCTTCAGCGTTCCGCCGTCGAATGTGGCTGCGGGCGCTTCCATCACCCCAGCGGTGACAGTGACGATTGAGGATGCTTCTGGCAATCCGGTCACCAGCGCTACGAATACGGTGACCATAGCCATCGGCACGAATCCTGCCTCCGGAACACTGGGAGGCACGCTGGCTATCGCCGCGGTGAATGGCGTTGCGACCTTCTCCAATCTCAACATCAATAACGCCGGAACAGGCTACTCGCTAACGGCCAGCGCTACAGGTCTCTCCGGCGCGACCAGCACTGCATTCAACGTGACCGCCGGAACAGCGTCGAAGCTGGTCTTCAGCGTTCAGCCGTCGAATGCGGCTGCGGGCGCTTCCATCACCCCAGCGGTGACAGTGACGATTGAGGATGCTTCCGGCAATACAGTAACGACCGCTACGAATACGGTGACCATAGCCATCGGCACGAATCCTGCTTCCGGAACACTGGGAGGCACGCTGGCTGTTGCCGCCGTGAATGGCGTTGCGACCTTCTCCAATCTCAACATCAATAACGCCGGAACAGGCTACTCGCTAACGGCCAGCGCTACAGGTCTCTCCGGCGCGACCAGCACTGCATTCAACGTGACCGCCGGAACAGCGTCGAAGCTGGTCTTCAGCGTTCAGCCGTCGAATGCGGCTGCGGGCGCTTCCATCACCCCAGCGGTGACAGTGACGATTGAGGATGCTTCCGGCAATACGGTCACCAGCGCTACGAATACGGTGACCATAGCCATCGGCACGAATCCCGCTTCAGGAACACTAGGAGGTACGCTGGCTGTTGCCGCCGTGAACGGCGTTGCGACCTTCTCGAGCCTCAGCATCAACAAGGTGGGAACGGGCTACACAATAACTGCCAATGCGACAGGACTGCTGACCGCCGCGAGTACTCCGTTTAACGTGACCGCTGGAACAGCCTCGAAGTTGGTCTTCAGCGTTCAACCGTCGAATGTGGCTGCGGGCGCTTCCATCACTCCAGCGGTGACAGTGACGATTGAGGATGCTTCCGGCAACACAGTAACGAGCGCTACGAATACGGTGACGATAGCCATCGGCACGAATCCTGCTTCCGGAACACTGGGAGGCACGCTGGCTGTTGCCGCCGTGAATGGCGTTGCGACCTTCTCCAATCTCAACATCAATAACGCCGGAACAGGCTACTCGCTAACGGCCAGCGCCACAGGTCTCGCCGGAGCTACAAGCAACGCGTTCAACGTAACAAGCACGAACACGATGGCTATCACAACCGGAGGTCTCGTTGGAGTTGGTCGAACCATCGTAGGCACGATTACCGTTTCTCCGGCGCCGGCATCTGCTGTGACGGTCTCTCTCAGCAGCGCCAACACATCCATCGTTACGGTCTCGCCCGCGAGTGTCGTTATCTCCGCCGGCGCGACGACAGGCACGTTTAACGTGAATGGCATTGCCGCCGGCGGGCCGATCAATTTGCAATCAACGGCAACCGGTTATACAACGTCCACTACGGGTGTCACTGTAACGAGCAGCGAAATCAGCCTGGCGTCAGGCCTTATCGTTGCGCCCGGTCAGGCCAGTAGCATTGCGTTCAGTCTCTCCTCGCCAGCGCCGACTGGTGGGGTGACAGTGAACTTCACTAGCGCCAACACGGCCATCGCAACAGTCACCGCGAGTGTCTTCGTTCCCGGCGGTGCTACGGTGGCCTCAACTAACCCGCAAGTAACGGGCGTGACGATTGGAACCGTCAACATCACCGCCAGCGCGACAGGGTTTGCACCAGATGCACAGTCCGTGCAGGTCACCGTGACCGCGTCCACCAGTCCGACTTCGCTAAGCCTGAACGCGACACGAACAACGAACATCCAGTTGAATATCAGCGCACCCGCGCCGGCGGGCGGCATTACGTTCAACCTCTTGAGTAGCAATACTGCGGCCGCAACGGTTCCAGCGAGCGTCACGGTTCCAGCGGGTGGACTAAGTGCACAGATCCCAGTGACGGGCGTCGCCGTGGGCAGTTCGATCTTGACGATCACCTCCGCGGGCGTCAATACTGTTACGGTACCCGTTACGGTTTCTGTCGCTCCCACGCTGACACCAAACTTTGCCGCCACCCTGGGGATGAACCTGCAAACGGACACCGGGTCGGTGACCTTGGGAGCGAACCCACCGAGCAGCGAAACGCTGACGATCAGCAGCAGTTCACCGAACTTGTTGCTGGCCACATCGCCTGCCGGACCGTTTAGCCAGTCGATCACTCCAACGATCAACACCAATGGTACCGGTGCCAGCGGTTTCTCGATGCAGTCACTGGCCGGCAGCGGTGCGGTGACGATCACTGCATCCGCGCCCGGCTATACGACCGGGACAACGACCGTGACGCTGGTGCCGTCGGGAGTGCTGTGGGAGAACGGGAATTTCCCCACCACGACGTTCTCGCTGAAGACAACTTTGACATTGGCGTTGGTGCAGCTAAATCCGACAACGCTGGCAAATGCCGGAGTGCAAGAGCTGCGAACAGGCGCAAGCGCCGTAACCGTGACGCTGGGAAGTTCCAACACAGCAGTCGGAACGATTTCCAGTTCAGTGACCTTCACGGCGGATTTAAGCACAGTTACCGCCAGTTTCCAGCCACTGACGGCCGGGACCACCAACCTAACGATCACGACGCCGAGCGGGTTCAGCACCCCGACCCCGACCACTGCGACCCAGATCACCGCGACCGTTACCGCACCGCAACTGACACCAAACTTTGCCGCGACCCTAGGGATGAACCTGCAAGTGGACAGCGGGTCTGTGACCCTGGGAGGAGCGAACCCACCGAGCAGCGAAACGCTGACGATCAGCAGCAGTTCACCGAACCTGCTGCTGGCCACGACCCCCGCCGGACCGTTCAGCCAGACGATCACTCCAACGATCAACACCAATGGCACTGGTGCCAGCGGTTTCTCGATGCAGTCACTGGCCGGCAGCGGTGCGGTGACGATCACTGCATCCGCGCCCGGCTATACGACCGGGACAACGACCGTGACGCTGGTGCCGTCGGGAGTGCTGTGGGAGAACGGGAATTTCCCCACCACGACGTTCTCGCTGAAGACAACTTTGACATTGGCGTTGGTGCAGCTAAATCCGACAACGCTGGCAAATGCCGGAGTGCAAGAGCTGCGAACAGGCGCAAGCGCCGTAACCGTGACGCTGGGAAGTTCCAACACAGCAGTCGGAACGATTTCCAGTTCAGTGACCTTCACGGCGGATTTAAGCACAGTTACCGCCAGTTTCCAGCCACTGACGGCCGGGACCACCAACCTAACGATCACGACGCCGAGCGGGTTCAGCACCCCGACCCCGACCACTGCGACCCAGATCACCGCGACCGTTACCGCACCGCAACTGACACCAAACTTTGCCGCGACCCTAGGGATGAACCTGCAAGTGGACAGCGGGTCTGTGACCCTGGGAGGAGCGAACCCACCGAGCAGCGAAACGCTGACGATCAGCAGCAGTTCACCGAACCTGCTGCTGGCCACGACCCCCGCCGGACCGTTCAGCCAGACGATCACTCCAACGATCAACACCAATGGCACTGGTGCCAGCGGTTTCTCGATGCAGTCACTGGCCGGCAGCGGTGCGGTGACGATCACTGCATCCGCGCCCGGCTATACGACCGGGACAACGACCGTGACGCTGGTGCCGTCGGGAGTGCTGTGGGAGAACGGGAATTTCCCCACCACGACGTTCTCGCTGAAGACAACTTTGACATTGGCGTTGGTGCAGCTAAATCCGACAACGCTGGCAAATGCCGGAGTGCAAGAGCTGCGAACAGGCGCAAGCGCCGTAACCGTGACGCTGGGAAGTTCCAACACAGCGGTCGGAACGATTTCCAGTTCAGTGACCTTCACGGCGGATTTAAGCACAGTTACCGCCAGTTTCCAGCCACTGACGGCCGGGACCACCAACCTAACGATCACGACGCCGAGCGGGTTCAGCACCCCGACCCCGACCACTGCGACCCAGATCACCGCGACCGTTACCGCACCGCAACTGACACCAAACTTTGCCGCGACCCTAGGGATGAACCTGCAAGTGGACAGCGGGTCTGTGACCCTGGGAGGAGCGAACCCACCGAGCAGCGAAACGCTGACGATCAGCAGCAGTTCACCGAACCTGCTGCTGGCCACGACCCCCGCCGGACCGTTCAGCCAGTCGATCACTTCAACGATCAACACTAATGGTACCGGAGCCAGCGGCTTCTCGATGCAATCGCTGGGCGGCAGCGGATCGGTACAAATCAAGGCTCAAGCTCCCGGTTACACCGATGGCGTGGTCACCGTTACGCTCGTGCCGTCTGGAGTCATCTGGGAGAACGGGAATTTTTCAACGACGCCAACTGCACCGCCTACGAGTCTGACGCTGGCGATGGTGCAGCTAAATCCGACGACGCTGGCGAATGCAGGTGTGCAAGAGCTGCGGACGGGCGCAACACCCGTAACTGTGACGCTGGGTAGTTCGAACACAGCGGTGGGAACAATCTCCACCTCCGTGACCTTCACGGCGGATGTAAGCTCAGTCACCGCAAGTTTCCAGCCGCTGACGGCCGGGACCACCAACCTGACCATCACAACACCGAGCGGGTTCAGCACGCCGACGCCGACCACTGCGACCCAGATCACAGCAACCGTGAACTGAGAAATCAGAACCCGCTTGGGAGCCGGCGCGCAATGCTACGTGAAGCCGGACAGGCGGCGTGAGAACGACTGCCGGTTTCTCCGCGCCCGCAAGTCTGACTCACAGCCCGATAAACGCTGCCGGCTCAACCGGTCGATGCAACACCTTCTAGTGAAGTGGGTCGGCAATGCTTTCGCGGGAGAATCATCTGCTTTGCGGTACGGGGCCAAAACCTAAGCAGGACAGCACCGATGGTGGTCTAACCCTGGCTGGCGATTTTGGCTTTTGTTTTCAATGCTAGGTGGGTTGAAGCTTAGTGTTGCGTCGACCCATTGAGATCACCGCCGTTACTGGACAAGTGAAGTTCTAGTACGTCAACCATACTCGAAAATCTCTTCTGTAATCCCCCAGTTCCATCCACCTCGCAACTTCTGAAAAGGGTCAGAAGTAAGTGAGAAGTGTCTTCCCCGAACGTATTGATCGCCTCCGGTTGTGCTACTCTCCACGCCGCAACGTCGCCTAACGCGGGCCAAAAGAGAGGGCCAGTGCCAAGGCGTCGGTTTCAGAAAGGGTGTTTTGTGATCGAAGCGGATGGCCGAATGTACTCCATGCACTACGTGGATGCGGACGGTAAATCAAAACGCACAAAGCGGTTCCTCGGAAGTATTGAAAGGATGTCCGAGCGAGCGGCTCGTAGAGAGCACGCCCGCATAATGGAGGAAGTGAACCGTAAGCGAGCGAGCTTGGCTCCGGTCTATCGGGGTCAAACCTTTACGGACGCTGTGAACAAGTGGCGGAAAGCAATCGCACCGAACCTCTCCCCCGCTACCGTTCGCCAGCGTGAGAGCTACCTCAAGGTCCACATCCTTCCCCGGTTCGGAAAATCATCCCCACAGGAGTTGGGCGTGGATGAAATCCAACAATTCGCCACTGAGCTCCGCAAAAAGCTTGCAGCCAAATCAATCGTGAACATCCTCAGTTCGGTAGTTGCGATTCTTGACTACGCTGGAAGATGTGGGATGAAGGTTTCGAAAGTTGGGTTCACGGACCTCGAACTGGGGTCCGGCACCCAAACAGAAGTTCCCTTTTTCAATCGCGGTCAAGCCACATAAATCATTGATGCAGCACCAGAGCCGTTCAAGACTCTGTTTGCTCTAGCATGGTCAACTGGTTTGCGTGCCGGGGAAATTCTGGCTTTGACGCTGGATGACCTCGATTTCAACCACAAGACAATCCGACAAGTCTCTGGATGATGCCACGCGCGAAGTTCGACAACCCAAAACTCCAAACTCTATCGCAATGCTTCCAATGACTATGGCCCTCGAAGGCAAGCTGAGGGAATACATTCAAGGTCACTGGAAGCCTAACCCGGCTCAGATTCTCTTTCCCAACCGGAAAGGGACAAGACCTCGCTCACGAGATAACGTGGTGAAGGTCGGGCTAAAGCCAGTCTTGAAGGAACTCGGTATTCCCTCTCAGAACACCGGACTCCACGCATTCAGACACGGCTTGGCAACTGAGTTGGCCGAAGCAGCCGTACCGCTAATCGTACTTCAAAACCACCTGCGTCACGCGGATGTGAAGACTACGCTGAAGGTCTATTCGCATGTGATCCCGCAGACCCAGCGCGACGCGATGGAGCAGATTGGTGGATTTCAATTGGTACGGGAAACTGGTACGGTACTGAAATTCGCTCGCAAGTGATTGACGTACAAAAAGTTGGCGGAAGCGTGTGGGAGTCGAACCCACCATTCTGGCCGCGAAGGACAGAATCAATGGCTTTGAAGGCCACGAGGACCACCGGGCCCCTGGCGCCTCCGCTGTGCGTAGGACGCAAAGAATACCCGGCTTAATGCGTATAAACAACTTCCGACTTCACTCGCGGTCGCACATTTTTCCGCGGCGACGCTGCATGATTCACCGCCTATCTATATGCGGAACATTGTATGAATTTCAGCCAAGCGGCGGCGCGCTTTGTAGTTTAATAATAAGCGATGCCATTTACGTTTTCACATCCTGCGGCGATCCTTCCCATTCATTCCAGATTCAAGAATTGGATCCCGTTGTCGGCTCTGGTCATCGGAAGCATGGTCCCAGACGCAGCATACTACTTGCCGGTCCCCGAGCACTTCCGCAGGAATTCTCATACGCTGCTCGGAACATTTTCCACGTCCCTTCCTGCAGGCATTATTCTATGGCTCATTTTCTATTGGCTTGCGCCGTCAGCGGCGTTTTTGCTGCCCGCCCCGCACCGCGAGGCCATCGCGCCGCAGCTCAAGCCTCGTTTAGTTTCGCTGCCGCAGGCTTTCGGCATTGCATTCGGTGTTCTGATTGGTGCATGGAGCCATGTTCTATGGGATTCGTTCACTCACGTTCGAGGCTGGATCGTACAGCACGTTGCGCTGTTGCAAACACCGCTCTTCGGAACCGAGCTGCCCGCGTATAAATGCCTGCAGTACATTTCGTCAGTATTCGGACTTTGCGTCCTGTTCTATGTGTACAACAAATGGATGAAAACTTCCGGGTTTCGGCTGTGGATTTGGCGCAAGCCTGGCTGGAGATTCTATCTGTGGTTTGGCGTCGCAGTTATTTGCTTAGTTGCCGCAGGAATCGAAGGGCGCGCGATCACCGCATTCGAAAACCTATATCGTGAGCACACCGGACACTACGCGCTAAAGTTTTTCGTCGCCTTCGTTAGAGACTTTCTGATTGCGCTCTGTGCCGCTGCCATCATCGCCAAGATGCTGGGGTATGGTTTCTCTCGCCAGTCGCGCCCCGACGTGCTTTCCTAAGACCGCGGCGCGCTGGAAGCAAATTTCTTCCGCGCCAAATCCAATAATTTTGCGTCAGTGCACACTTCGTAGTATGGACGAAGCCCCTGCGCACCCACTTTCGCGCCCGGCAGCAGTTGATGCACGAATCCCTTGCGCACAACGACGGGCTCGATCGATTCTCCCAGTGGCACTTCGCCGAAATACAGTTGCACGCGCTCTTTCCCCCACGGCATCGGAAAAGTTCCGCCCATCGGCGACATGGAAATTTCCGCGCTCAACTTCTGGAATCCTTCTTCATTTAACTCAATGCCGTTCAAATTGTAACGCACCAGCAATTCCTCGCCCTCATCTTCGGCCGCATCTTCCATCAAGGGCTGCAGCACAAACACGTTGAACGGCGAAGGATTATCCTTGAACAAACGCTTGGTGATTTTCGTGCAGCTTGACAGCCGGTCCGACAAATTCAGCGCCCGCGAAATCATGATCTTCGAATCGCCGTCCATCCACAATGACGGCGCCGAATCCTGAAACGCCACGCCCACTCCAATTTCCAACGGAGGCAGCTCAGTCGTCTTCGTCCGCGCATTGTAGGCCGAGGTCACCGCCAGGATTTCGCGCGCCAGAATGCAAGCCCGCGCCACCGCGCGCGTCGTAGCCCGCGTCGCTTCCGTTTCGTAAATCGCCAGAATAATCGCGTCGCCTTCAATGAACACCGTCGCCGCGCCAAATCGTTCCAGCATGCGCTTCACGGGCTCGTGCAAATTCATGCTGAAATGCGAAGCCGGGTTCATGCCCTTCGCCAGCAAATCTTTGGTGATGCCGGTCGAGCCGCGCACGTCCGCCTTGATCACCGTGTGATTGATAACCGGATCGTCGGTCGGCCGCCCTTCGTCCGCGTGCAAAAATTCGTACAAGCTCTTGTTGACGCGCGAAAGCTCCCGCGCACGCTCTGAACGCACCAGGCTGATGCGCTCCATCCAAGCCGCCACATGCTGGTAATTGCGCCGATCGCGCCGCAGCCGCATGAAATCCTCGGCAAATTGCAACGTGATCGAAAGTTGCTCCTCGTGCGTGCGCCGCCGAATCGCCCGCGAAGCGTCCTCCAGCCGTTTCATCGAAATTTTCCGCGCCGGAAATTGTTCCAAAATCGTTTCCACGCGCTTCGCTTCATCGCGATTTACCAGCGCCTTTTTCAACGCCTGCAAGTGGATCGGCGGGCAATAATCCGCATAGATCCGCCGCAATTCGTACCCCGCCAGCATGTGAAACAGCAGGTCGCGCTCTTCCAGCCGGTGCATCCATTCTTCCAGCAGTTGCGCGCGCGTTTCCGGCGCAGCCTCGCCTTCCTCCGCTGGCGCCGACGCGTCAAAGAGCCTCCGCGCGTTTTGCGGCTCGTTCAAATAATCGCCCAGCCGGCTGCGATATTCTTCGATCAAGAAGTCCATCCGCTGCTTCGCGGCGTCAATCTGCGGCCCCAACTCTTCCAGGCTTTTCTCGCTCGCCGCAGATTTCTTGCGCAGCGCTTCCAGCTCCGCGCGCGACTCCGCACTCGCTCCGCCCTTGCGTTTGAAAATCGATGGGAAAAGCCCGTCGCCTTCGCCCGCGCGCCCTGTCGCCTCTTCCACTTCCTCTTCCAGCCGCGCCATCTCCGAACGCATCTGGCGAGCCTGCTCCAGCAAACGCTCGTGCGCCTTGCGCGCTTTGCTCAAGTCGTCCGCGTCGTCTCCCGTTAAAATCAAATCGCGCACGAAATCCAGCAGTATTCCGTCGAATATCTCAAAACGGTCCGGGTCGTTTACGAAATTCGCCAGCAGTACGTAATGCTCGAGAAACAAATGATCGTCGTTCCCGTTCTCCACGAATAGAAAACGGTTCTGCAGCAATTCGTAAGTCTCGTGGAAATCCTCGCCGAACAACGCCCGCCGCGATTTTGAAAGCGTGCCCTCTTCCACTTCGCGCCAGATCCGGCACAGCGTGTCGCCCACTTCGCGATAAGTATTTTTCTTGTCCGCCTGGATCTCCGCGATTTTCGCGCGCATCACGTGCGCCTGTTCGCTATGCTCGAATAATTCTCCGCGCGAACGGATCCAGTCCTTGCATTCCACCAGGATGCTGGAAAATTGACTGGCGATTTCAGACGTCAAATGCTTCACCAGCGCCAACTGGTGCAATATATCCGTTTCGATGGATTGCTGAAATTTCGCGCGCGTCAACGACGCTTGCAGCACTTCGGTGAGCAGCTTGCGGAACGCGCCGTGCTCCGGCGCGCCAGAATGCTTGCGGTCTTTCCCGTAGAACAGGCTGATGTTGATTTTCTGCCGAACCAGATCCAACAAGTACTTCCGCGTAAAATCCACAAACCGCGGGCTCAGAAAAACGTCATAATGAATATTGTCAACGCCCAGCGTGAGATTGCTCAACCGAATTTCGGCGGAGTAAGACTCCAGCTTCATCCGGGCAGGATGGGCGGGCGAAGGCGCAATGCGGGTATCTGGCATCCGGGCGCAGCGAGACGGCTCAATTTCACTGTAGCGAGAGGGTATGCGCAGCGCAATGGCACGGTTCCTAACCGTTAATGATTTCTCGGGCAGGTCGCCAGGTCTGCGCGGCAATCAGGACTTGAATCTTCCCCCCGAACGGTCCCCTACGCCGGACTTCGCTGTTCCGCCCGTTGGCTCGCATTTCTGTGCCTCACTGCCGTAAAGCCCTTCTCTTATCTTTCACAGATTTTCCTCCGTCTTTCCTTCCTTCCCCTCTGTGTAAATCTTTTGACTTCCAGCACGCCGAAAACCACGTTTTCGCGTAAAATACCGAGCCATGCCCAAATTACTCGAAGGCAAAACAGCCATCGTCCTAGGCGTTTGGAATAAATGGTCCATCGCTTACGCCATCGCCGAGGCATTCGCCCGTGAAGGCGCCACCCTCCTGCTCACTTATCAAAACGACCGGGCCAAGCCGGTCGTCGAAGAACTAGGCAACGAACTTGGCGCCAAGGGTTTTTACCCCTGCGACGTCCAGCAGCAATCCGACATTGACAACCTCGCCGAAGCCCTGAAACGTGAAGGCCGGACGCTTGACGTCCTTGTCCATTGCCTCGCCTTCGCCAATCACGAAGATCTCAATCAGCCGTTCCTCAAGACTTCCCGCGATGGCTTCAAACTAGCCCTCGACGTCAGCGCCTATTCTCTGGTCGCCGTTGCCAGCGCGCTCTCTCCGCTCATGAGCAGCGGCGGCGCGATCATGACGCTCACCTATCTCGGCTCCACTCGCGTCGTAAAAAATTACAACGTCATGGGTATCGCCAAGGCCGCGCTCGAAGCCGAAGTGCGCTATCTCGCCGCCGAGCTCGGTGCGCAAAAAATCCGCGTCAACGCCATTTCTGCCGGCCCCATCAAGACGATTTCGGCTCGCGGCATCAAAGATTTTTCCAAGGTTCTCGACTTCGTCCAGGAACACGCTCCGCTGCGCCGCAACACGGACATCGCCGAAGTCGCCGACACCGCCGTCTTTCTCGGCAGTGATTTGGGCCGCGGCGTCACTGGAAATATTCTCTACGTGGATGCTGGATTCCAGATCATGGGCCTGGAACCTCCGGCGCCACCAAAATGACGGCTCGCCAGCTGCGTTCGCGCGCTGACGATCGCGGGCTCGTCCGCGATCGTCTGGTCTCACGCTCCACCGCGCTTGTTTTGTTTGCCACCGTCGTGCTGCTTGCAGCCATCGCGACCGCGAATTCGCGTCCCACCGGTCCCTCTCAAGAGAGAGCAAAGAAGCCGCCCGCGCTCCGTTGGGATCCTCCGCAAGTTGACGCTCCCATCCCCTCCCTCTCCGCGACGCCTCCCTGCCCGCTGTCCGATGTCTTGAAGCTCGCTGCGCACCGCACCGCCGAACTCATTGACCATCTGCAGAATTTTGACGCGCACGAGCAGGTGCGTTACGAAGAAACCGATGCCCTCGGAATTCCGCAGATGGCGCTCTCTGAAAGGTTCGATTACATCGTTGATTTCGGCGCCCAATCCGGTCCGCTAAGCGTGCATGAAACGCGCGCTCCCCTCGCCGGCAGCGACGATTCGCACCTTAGTGCCATCGTGGATAAGGGACTTCCCGTTCTCGCGCTGATTTTTTATCCCGCGTTGCAAGGCGATTACGAAATGCGCTGCGAAGGTTCCGCCCCGTGGAATGGCCAGGATGCGTGGGTGGTTTATTTCCGCCAGGTGGATGGAATGCGTCCTCGCACGCTTTCCATGGCCAGCGCGTCGAGGAGTTACCCGGTCAGCCTGAAAGGCCGCGCCTGGATTGCCGCGGACTCTGGCGAGGTCATGCACTTGGAAACAGATCTCGTGAAGGGAATCCCTATCATTGAATTGCGCGCCAACGCGGTTTCGATTGACTACGCGCCGGTGGCGTTTCCCTCGCGCAACCTCCAGTTGTGGCTGCCTAAATCCGCCGTCGCCTACACCGATTACGGCAAGCGCCGCACCATCATCGAGCACACCTTCTCCGACTTCCAGCTTTTCTCCGTGCAGACGCAACAGGTGATCGAAAAGCTGAAGGACGCCAAGGACCCGAATGACCCTAAGGAGAAACCCTGAGGATTAACGATTGCCCGACGGCTTTCTGACGTCGTCAATCACGATCCTGCGCACATCCTCGGACACATGCTCTAGCCCAATCCGCAGCACCGGCCACTCCGTGCGCAATTTCAATCGGTCCGGCCATTCCACAATCACAATCGCGTTCTCGCTGAAAATATCCTCGAGTCCCAGCGTTTCCAGATCGCGCAAATCCCCTATGCGATATAAATCCACGTGATAAAATCGTTTTGTTCCCTGGTACTTATGTACCAAGGTAAAAGTAGGACTGGTGACGTCCTCTTCCCGTGCCGCGCCCGCTCCCGCCGCAATCCCTTTCGTCAGCGTGGTCTTCCCTGCTCCTAAATCGCCGGTCAGCAACACCAGCACTGGCGTTTGCAAGCCCGCGCCAATTTCCCGGCCGCGCGCGATGGTTTCTTCCGCTGAACGCGTCTCGATCTCGCGCCTACCCACGGCCGCACTCGAAATAGAATTGTCGATACGCGTGCGGAATCTTGCGAATTAAATCCGAAGCCAGCAACGGAGCTTCGCCGGTCTCCGCATACGCGATATCCCCCGCAAGTCCATGCAGATAAACTCCGAATGCCAGCACCCGCGCCCAATCCGATGTGCCGCACTGCGCGGTGGCGCCCGCGAGCATTCCCGTCAATACGTCGCCCGTGCCGCCCGTGCCCATGCCCGGATTGCCGGTGGAATTCACGAACACCTGTCCATCCGGCGCGGCAACAATGGTTTGATGTCCCTTCAAAATCACAATCGCATTCCAGTCTGCCGCAGATTTTCGCGCCACGTCCAGCCGCTGCGCCTGCACGTCTGGAATTCCGCAGCTCAGCAGGCGCGCCATTTCTCCCGGATGCGGCGTCAACGCCAGCCCGCCGTTCCCGTTTTCCAGTTCTTGCGCGCGGCCCGCAAAGGCGTTCAATCCGTCGG
Organism: uncultured Acidobacteriota bacterium; assembly: GCA_963779465.1. GTDB lineage: Bacteria > Acidobacteriota > Terriglobia > Acidiferrales > UBA7541 > Palsa-295. Next base: position 1,241,256 of record CAVZYH010000001.1, read on the forward strand.
CATCGAGAATAATCGGCACATCGCGCTTAGCGACCACGCCGCGCACAAATTGCTGCGTTTCATCGTTCGTGGTGAGTCCGGGACCAATCGCGAGCGCGCGCTTTCCTTTCAGCAATCGGTCGAAGCGCTCATATTCAAAACTGCGCAGCGAAATACTGCCAGCGTCCGTGGCCGGAAGGGGCTCGGTCATTATTTCCGGCGTGTGTGCGGCCACAATCGGCAACACCGGCTCCGGAGTCGCCACCGTCACCAGTCCCGCGCCCATCCGTAGCGCTGCCCACGAAGCCAGCACCGCCGCGCCGCTCTTCCCCACCGATCCCGCCACCACCAGCGCGTGACCATAACTTCCCTTGTTGCCATCCGCGCGGCGCGGACGCGCGAAAGCGCTCACCTCGCGCCAATCAATCCAGCGAACGTTGCTTTTTCCCACCTGGTCTATCAATTCCGGCGGCGAACCGATCTCTCGTACGATTAACTCGCCCAGAACGTCGCCCGCAGCTCCCAAAATCATTCCCATCTTCGGCGCGGTGAACGTGACGGTGTACGTTGCGTTGATGCACGCGCCGATCGCTTCGCCGGTGTCAGCGATGAGGCCAGACGGAATATCCACGGCGACCACCGCGGCGCGCGTCGTCCGTTGGCGCTTGTTCACTGCTTCGATCGCTTCCGCCACAAAACCTTCCACTGCGCCGCGCGTGCCGGTGCCGAGCAGCGCGTCCACGATAATGTCCGCGGCCTCGAGCGCCGGTTTCACATTTTTCAAGTCGTCAGAATTGCGCACAATTTGTAATGCGGAGGAAACCTCCTGCCAGCGTCTGCAGTTCGCCGCAGCGTCGCCCTGCATTTCGGCGGCCGCAGCGAACAAATAGACTTCCGGCTTCGCGCCCAGCTCCAGCAAATGCCGCGCCGCCACAAATCCGTCGCCGCCGTTATTTCCTTTGCCGCACAAAATTACGATGCGGCGCTGCGCAAACCTCGGCCAGCGCTGCGCGACGAATTCCGCCACGCTCGCACCCGCGTTTTCCATCAGCGTCAGGCCGGGAATCCCGAAGCGCGCGGTCGTCAGCCGGTCCACTTCCCGCATTTCAGCCGCGCTGAGAATTTTCATGTTTGCCGCTCCGCATTCCGGACGCTTTTAACCGCGAAGACGCCGCTCCGAATTGACTTAGCAACGCTGAGGCCCCAAATCATCGTAGAAGTGAACCTTTATGTCTCCAAATGTTTCGCAATTTACCGTAGCACGATTGTTCGCATGCCGCGAAAACAAAACGGCGCACTCACGGCCGCGTGTCTAATGGATGCTTGCTCTTCTCGTAAAACTCAATCTGCAATTTGAGGCTCTGGTCGTCGGCTTTCACTGCGCTAATTGCTTCCGTGATCGCCGCGATCCACGCATTCATTTCGAATGTGCCGAGTTCTTTCGTCGCCAAAGCGCCGTTGCCTGAATAATGATTCGGAAATCGCGCGTACCACCAGATTCCGGCGTACACATCGTCCGGCAAATCTGCGCGTTTCTGATCTGCGCCCGATTCGCTCGCAGCGCGATCCTGGTGCACCAGGTCTGGCCGCGCAATCATCATCGTGGAAGTTTCCGTTTCTCCTGCATGCATGTTCACGTGGTCCTCTATTACGGGACCGCCCTGCGGTTCTTCGCGGCCCCACTGCACGTACACCACGTAATCGTGCGCCTTATCCAGCTGGCTTTGCGCGAAATACGGCAGCAGATTTTCGTTTCCGCCGTGCCCATTCACGATGATGATTTTCTTGCAACCGTTTCGCGCCATTTCGTCCGTAGTTTCCTGCAGCAATTGCAGTTGCAGTGCGGCGCTGTAGGCGATCGTTCCGGCTTCGTGCTTGGCCTCGAAAATCTGTCCGAAATAATATTCCGGGAACACCACCGCATAGTTTTGCTCCGCCGCGTGCAGCGCCGCGTAACGCACATCGAGCAGGTCCGTTCCTAGCGGCAGGTGGGGCCCATGTTTTTCCAGAATACCGAACGGCAGCAGGCAAGTTCCCTGGGACTGCGCGATTGCGTCGCGAAAGTCCGCGGAGGTCAGTTCTTCCCATCTCACCGCATGCTTCGTTTGCGCTTCGGCCGAATATGTTGCCAGTAGTAAAAGTGCAAGAACTCCCAGGATTGCGTTCCTCATCACTTAGCCTCCGTCACGCTGGCTATCGATTTGCGAACCTGTCAGTTGGGCGCTCGCTCGCTGAATTTCGAGCGCTTTTCAAACCGAAATTCCTCAAATGTCCCGATTTGTCCTGTGATGCCCTTTGCAATGGGGCCTGCTTCGCGCAAATATGCCGTCGGCCAATTTGCACAGGTTCAAACGGCAGGCTAACGCCTGTGGTTCGGACTTGGCGAGCTGGCCACACAGTGCCGTGCAAGCCACTGTATAGAACGCCCAGCGCATGACCGGGGACAAGCGCTGGGCGTTTATTTTTTGGCCCTTCTTTCCGCACAGCGAGGCCCCGCCAGCATCTCGACACCCTTCCGTTTCTCACTGTTTTTTGGGAGGCAGGAATTTCTTGTCTATTTTGGCTACGACTACGTAATTTGGGTCCACCATTTCGGCTACGTGGATTGTGGCTACTTTCGACAGCAATTCGTACGCGTCCATTTCTGAGAGGCCGTAGTCATTGTGGATCCAGTGGACCAGCTCGGTGAAAGCTATGCGCAGCGAGTCGTCCAGCGGGCGGTAGGTTCCGGCGGCCATTAATTCATTTTGATTCTCCCAGCGGGGCCAGGCGGTGGCGCTGCGTTTGATTATGTGGAAGCGCAGGCGGGCGTGCATGGGGACTTCGATGGCGGTGCCGCCGATTTCGCCGTCGCCCATGGCGGCGTGGCCATCGCCTACGTACACGAGAGCGCCGGGAACATTTACCGCGAGATACAAGATGTTGCCGACGCTGGATTCGGAGGCGTCCATGTTGCCGCCGAATTCGGCGGGGACCAGGGAGCTGCGGGTTTCATCGAATGCGGGGGCGACGCCCACGCACCCCAGGAAGGGGTGAAGCGGAATTTGCACCGAGAAATTCGAATCGTGCGCTTGATACGTGGCAGAGCCTGTTTCCTGATGAATGGCGTACTGCCAGCTTTGGCGCGGGAGATCCGGATTCAGCATGGGAGTGTAGTGCGTGGAGTTTATCGCGCCGAATCCGGGAGCGATTTCGCCTTCGCCTTGGGTGCCGTTCACGCGGAGTTCCAGGAATTCGATGGCGAGCGTGTCGCCGGGCTCGGCGCCTTCGATATAGAACGGGCCGGTGAGCAAATTAGAATTACGGGCTAGATCTAGTTTGTCGGCGGGGATTCCGGCGCAGTCTTTGGTGCAGTTCAGCGTGTCGGTGTCGAGGATTTCGTTGGGGGATACGCGCGCTACGGGGGTGCCGGGGCCGAAATCGAATTTTACCGTAGCATAGGTGGGCTCGTACTTCACCATGCGGGGCGAAGCTTCCTGAGCTTGCATTCCTGCGGCGCAGAAAAATGTAAGGAATAAAATTGCGGTGAATTTTTTGGTTCGCGAATGTGGACACGGTGCTGCTGTTGAACTGGTGAGTGCGGCGGGTGAGAATTTTTCGGGATGATTCTCTTTGGTCATGCGATTTCTCCCTGGGTGGTGTGGGGCGAGAGGAGCATATCGCATTTTTGGGGGTTTTGGCTGGGGCGGGTGGCGGGCGGTGACCGTGCTAGGTTGTACGGATCGGCGGGCGATGTTGGGGTTTGGGGTGCGCGCGGTGTGTGCGAAATTTGTCGAAAAATGTGCGATTAGAAATGGGTGCCGTTGTTTGTTTTCAGCGGGTTACAGGGAATTCTAATAATTTGGCCGTTGATTAGAAATATGGTCCGTGGTGCTGCTGGATGACGGGGGAAAGGCGGTGCGGTGGGGTGAATGTGGCGCGGGGCTCGGGGTAGTTCGGCGTGGGGGCGGACGGCGGGGGATGGATTTTTTGTTGGCGGCTCTGGTACGTGAGCGGCGGCGGCGCGCGAGTCTTGAAAAACTTTCATTTTGTTGATTCCTGCGTCAGGCTAACACGCAAAGGGGGGACGGGCGGCTGTACTTGTGGACAGAAGTGGTACAGCGCCTGTACTAACTGTCGTAAATGTATTGCAGGTATGGTGGTTGTTGGCGGTGGAGTGCCTGAATCCGCATCTTTCAGTAAATGCGGGGCTGAAGGCTTGACAATATTCTTTACGACTACAGGAAAACTTTATTGAGCTCAGTTCCCAAGATTCGAATCAGGTCCGGCAATTCCTTGCCGTGCCGGCACGATGGAGCATTTGTACTTTACTGGATGATCGCTTTCCGCCGGACGACCTGGAATTTTGCTTTCGATCGAGCGGTGGAGTGGGCCGAGAAGCTGCGGAAACCACTGGTTATCCTGGAAGCATTGCGTTGTGACTATCCGTGGGCGAGTGATCGAATGCATCGTTTCATGCTCGATGGAATGGCGGAGAACGCCGCTTGGCTCGGAAAAACGGGCGTGTACTACTATCCTTATGTAGAACCCAAACCAAAGGCAGGCAAAGGATTGCTGGCCGCGCTGGCAGCGCATGCCTGCGTTGTAGTGACGGACGAGTTTCCCTGCTTTTTCCTGCCGCGCATGGTCACCTCTGCAGCCCGACAAGTGCCCGTCCTCATGGAAGTGGTGGACTCGAATGGGCTCCTTCCGCTACGGCAAGCGGAGAAAGCCTATCCAACTGCGTATGCTTTTCGCCGCTTCCTGCAACAGGAGCTCCCACGACATTTGATGGAATTTCCGAAGGTCAATGCGATCTCGAAGGCAACATTTCCGAACGCACGACGGCTTCCCGGAGAGATAACGAAGCGCTGGCCGAAAGCTTCGCTGCGCGTTCTGAAATCGGAAGAGCGTGTGCTGCGAGGAATTCCGTTGGATCACGACGTTCCCCCGGTGGAGACCCGAGGAGGGAGCAGCGTCGCCCAAGGACTGCTAAGAAACTTTCTGCGAAATAGGCTACCGACTTACGCTAATAGGCGAAACGAACCAGCGCACCAACCGACGAGCGAGCTCTCTCCGCACCTCCACTTCGGTCATATTTCCGTGCATCAGATTTTCACGGAGCTCACAGCACGAGAAGGCTGGTCTCCGAGTCATCTGGCCTTGCGCGCAGCCGGCAGCCGTTCGGGTTGGTGGGGTTGCAGCCAAGATGCAGAAGCTTTCTTAGACCAAGTAATTACCTGGCGGGAGCTGGGGTTCAATTATAGCCAGATGCGAAAGGACTATGACGAATTCGAATCGCTGCCGGCTTGGGCGCTGAAGACTCTTGAACGACATGCCCGTGATGAGAGGTCCCACGTTTACACTGTCAAGAATTTTGAGCGCGCGAAAACGCACGACCCGCTATGGAATGCCGCGCAGACACAACTGCTCCGCGAGGGACGCATCCATAATTACCTTCGCATGCTGTGGGGAAAGAAAATCATCGAGTGGACTGGCACCGCCGAAAAGGCGCTGGAAATCATGGTGGAGCTGAACAACAAGTACGCACTCGATGGCCGCGATCCCAATTCTTACAGCGGAATCTTCTGGTGCCTGGGGCGATACGACCGTCCTTGGGGGCCGGAGCGGCCTGTATTTGGCACGGTTCGTTACATGAGTTCGGAAAACACAGCGCGAAAGTTCAATGTCCGCGACTACATCCGGAAATACAGTTCTCCTTTCGAGTCATAGACGAAGGCGCGACATCTGGAGAGTAACGGCAAACTGATTTGGCTTAGCGGCGCCACCCGCCACCACGGTTTCAAATTGGACAAAATGCAACGCTGAACTGAATATTCTCGCCAACGAATTCAACATGCCGCCGCTGACGAATTAAATCCCGCGCTGATTGTTTAAAGCGGCTAGGCGAGTGGGACACGCACCAATTTAAAACTTCTCATAGCTATTGGGTTACCCGCGTGCCTTCGACCTTTGAACTCGGCAAGCGGTCCCAGGGGCTGGCGGTCTGAAGACCGCCGCTACAACTTCAAGGGCAATCCTCCTGTGGCGACAATTGTGGCGCTCAGCCAGGAAAACTTGGTTGGGCGGACCGCGACATCCATGGGGGAAATTCTTGCATCTGAGTGGGAACAGACGAGAGAGAGATCCCCGCCTGCGCGGGGCGGGCTTGGGGCGGAGGCGCCGACCTCCCGGCGCAGAATCACTCGGTGCAGGCCCTTCGAAGAATTCGCTCAGGCCAAGCGGGATCAGTATGCTCGTCGCATCGTGAGGTGATGCCGTGATTGAAAATCATTTGTCGGGAATGAAGGCGCGGAGCGGGGCGGTGATGTTTGTGTGTTCGACTTGCAAGGTGGCGCCGAATTTTTTATTTGGAGCTGAGACTGACGGCGAGTTGGTGTATTTGCTGATTTGTCCGAAATGCGGGATTGGGCTCGGCGAATGGAAGACGATGGACGCGCGGGATTTGGAGTTGCGGGAATTTGCGCGGAATTGGAGATTGCGGCATTGAAGGGTGGAGGGCGTGGCGCGCGGCGAGAGTGCAGATCGAGGAGAGGTCCTTTTCCGGCATTCGCGGGATCAGAATGACGATGGTTGTTGTGAGGTCTGAAAAACGAAGCACACGGGCGAGATTGCCTATGCTACCGGAGCTTTGGCAGCGGAGCGAAAGTGTGGGCCGCTCGCCAGACCGAAGGGAGATCCTTCTCCCGCATTCGCGGGATCAGGATGACGACGCGGGCGGCGGCGGTGGCACGATTATTTTTGGGATGAGGCCTGTGCGTTTGCGGCGATTAGGGGGAAGCCGTGGGATTTTGCGTCGCGGGCGAGGGACTGGAGCGTGGAGCGGGCGGCGTCGGTGCGGCCGGCTTGTTTTTGGATTTCGCCGAGGGCGAGACGAGCTTCAAGTTCGGTTTGGACCAGGCCGGCGGCGCGAGCTTCGGCCTGGATTGCGGGGAGCGCGTGGAGAGCGGCGTCGAGCTTGCCGGTGCGAGCGTCCACTTTTGCGGCGATGATTGCGGCGGTTAGTTTCAGCGTCTTGTCGTTTGAAGTTTGCGTGAGCTGCAGGGCTTTCTCGATTTCCTGCTGAGCTTCGGGGGCGTGGTTTGCGGCGAGCAGCGCGTCTGCCAGAACGCAGCGAGCTTGTGCTTCACCGTCGGGGTCATTTTCAGCGGCCAGTTCCGTGGCGGCATCCGCGGCGTATTTCTGTGCTGACTCGGGGTGATTTTGCGCGAGGGCCAGCGATGCGAGTGAAATGCGCGCGTAGGAAGCGGCTCCGCGGGCGCCGATGGCTCCCAGTATCGAAAGGGCTTCGGCGTAGCTTTTGTTCGCCGCTTCGAGATCGTTCTGGGCCAGCAGGACATCGCCGAGATTCGTTAGGGATTTTCCGATGCCGGAGCGATCGTCCGCGGCGCGGCGCAGGCGCACGGATTCTTCGCAGTTGAGTCGAGCTTCGGCGACGTAGCCTGCCGAAAGATTGAAAATACATTGATTGGTTAGAACTGAGGCTTGCGTGTAGGTATCGCCGGTTTCGCGGGCGATGGCCATCGCGCTGTCGAACATCTTCTTGCCTTCGGCGCGGTTGCCATCCAGATACAAATCTATGCCGAGGCTTTCCTGGGCGATGGCTACGTCGGAGAGATCGCCTCGCTCGCGCGCGATGTCAATGCTCTTGCGATAGTCTTGAATCGCAGCGGCGCGGTCACCGAGATTATCGTGAATTCTGGCGAGGTTGTTGATGGCGCCGGCTTCGTCCTGTTTGTCGCCGATGGACTGCGAGAGGCTCACGGCCGTCTCATAAAGAGGGGCGGCTTCGGCGAATTTTCCTTGCTCGTAGAGCACGTTGGCGGTTTCGTTGCTGGCGTTAGCCGCGCCCAATTGATCGCCGGCGGCGCTGTGGAGTTTCATGGAGTCGTCGCAGAGGGGACGAGCTTGATCGAACTCGCCCAGACTGGCGTGAGCGGAACACTGGAACAATCGCGCGCGGGCCAGCAGCAGGTTGGCGCCGAGGGACTGTGATTTCTGCGCCGCGGCATTGGCGGCGGCGAGTTGCTTGTCGTACGCGGCTAATGACTGCTGCGCTTCGGCTTCGGAGAGGTCGGCTTGAGCGGCGATGCCGACGGGAAGATTCTGGGCGCGAAGTTGAGCTACTGTTGTAAGCGCGTCTTTTGCTTTGCCGGCATTAATTTGCGTGCGAGCTAGGAGCAGGCCGTATTGGGGGTTGTCCCGATATTGTGACCATAGGGACGAGTACTGTTGGATTGCTTTGGGCCAGTCGTGGGTCGCTTCGTAGTAACTCGCTGTGACCAGTCCGCGCGCTTCGGTGGAGAGGCCGGAAGTTAGATCGAAGGCTTGCTTGGCTTGTTCCTGCGCTTTTTCGTCGAAGCCTAGTATCACCCAGGCTTGTGCCAGCGCAGTGTGGGCACGGGCGAACTTCGGGTCTGCGGCAATTGATTTGTCGAGGAGCTTTGTGGCGGCCAGGAGCTCGAAGTCGCGGAGTTTTTCGCGCGCTTCGGCGTAGTAACGCATCGCGTCCGGGTTGGCGGAGAGCGAGCCGTCCATGCGGGCTTCTTCGGAGGGAGTGACTTGAATATTCAGGCGCTGGCGGATTAGGCGGCCGGCATGCACGACCAGATCGTTGAGGTCGGATTCTTTGCCGGACTGCTCGACGGAACCGAGACTTTTGCTGCCGGTGGTGTTGAGCAGGTGGATGTTCCATTGTACGGTTGCGTCGCGGGGAGTTCCCTGGGCCGTATAGGAGCCGGTGATGAGCACGTCGGCGCCTAGATATTTGCGGATGGCGGCGACTTGGTCGTTGGAAAGCGAGGCGGAGAGATCGCGCAGGCCGAGGCTGCTCTTCATGTCGTCAACATCGCTGGGGACTATGAAGCGGATTTCATCGGTGTCGAGCTGGGACCAAAGACCATCGGCGAGGATATCGCCTAGCAAATCGGCATCTTTGCGGCCGGAGAGATTTGTGAAACCTAGAATTGCAATGGCTTTGCGGCCTGTAGGTGTAGCGGCGTTTTCCTGTAGTGCTGCGAAGTGCTGCTTCACTTGGACGGCTACAAATCCGGCTAATGCGAGAAAAATCAGGGCGGCGATCGCGATGGTAATCCAGCGGCGGGAATTTGACGACGATATTTGAGATTCTGCGGCGGTGGCGGACGGCGGAGGCAGGCTGACGGATTCGCCTGCCAGCGCTTTTACAACATCGTCGGTGGTGGCGTAACGATTTTTAGGCGCGCGTTCGAGGCACCGAGCTACGACTTTTTCCCAAACGGGGTCGGCTTCGGGAAATCGGCTGCGCAGCGCTGGAGCGGGTTGATTCAACCTCTTCATTGCAGTGGCGAGGGGCGTATCGGCGGAGAAAGGAAGCTCGCCCGTGAGCATCTCGTAAATCACCACGCCCAGTGAGTAGATGTCCGTCGCTGGAGTGATCTCGCCGCCCTCGATTTGTTCCGGAGCCATGTAGGCGGGCGTGCCGACGATGTCGCCGGGGCGAGTGAGCGTGTGGGAGCCTTGGACTTCTGCGTGGGCTAGTCCGAAGTCGGTGATCACGGCTCGTGTGGATTGCGAGCCTGAGTCCTGCGAAATCAAAATTACGTTTGCGCTTTTGAAATCACGGTGAATCACGCCGACTTGGTGCGCGGCGGAGAGGCCCGCGGCCATTTGCTTGACGATTGGAAGGGCGGTTGACGTGGTGAGCCGTCCTTCTCGTCTGATGAGTTTGTCGAGGGTTTCTCCGGTGAGCAATTCCATGCTGACGAAAAGAGTTTCGCGACTGGAACCGTCGTGAGTCGTCTCGGTGTGGCGGAAGACGTCAAACGTGCGGCAGACATTGGGATGAGTGACTTTGCGGGCAAGCTGGATTTCACGGCGGAAGCGCTCGATTTCATGAGCGCCTTGTATGAGTTCGACGCGCGCGGTTTTCAGTGCGACTCGCTCGTTGAATTCGAGGTCTTCGGATTCGTAAACTTCGCCCATTCCTCCACGCGCGAGAAAACGCAGGACTTTGAATCGGCCAGCGAGCACGTCACCGGGGAAGAATGAGGAGACTGGGGCGGCGCTCAAATCTTGGGTTTGGCGTAACTTGAAATCTGAATTGGCCTGGGAATCAGAATTGGCCAGTGGGGACTTGTTCGCAGAATTCGGGTCACGCTCGGCCATGTGCACAGTCCGGGAAAACTGGGCGCATTATGCCACAAACGTTGATTCCACCCTTACCTGGGGCGGCATGGCGCGGGGCGAAACGAGTCAGCTAGCATGGTACTAGGACGACTGAAATCGAATGCTTACGAAAATTCTTCAATCCGGCTTGACAAGCGCATCGTTGGAGACTTAAAGTTTGCGAACCCAGTCCCAAGGATCACGCTCATGAACCTTCGCTCCTGCTTGCCGATCTGCACCGGAATTCTCGCCTTGTTTATTTCTTCGCCGGCCTGGGCCACCCACGTGGACCGACCAGCGTCTGGCCATGGCACTGACGATACGTGCTCCTCGGGCGCCGACAACTGCCAGTCATTCGGCACGCAATTTACCGCGAGCGACGGTCTAATCGTCACTCCCTACACTTTCGATGACGATCCCCCTAACTTCACTTATCTCGACCTCTTCGCGGTCACCGGAATCAATGCAGGAACTACGGTGTCCTTTACCTTTACGAGTCTTCCTTCAGATACACTCGGGCAATTCGGCGTGTTCACTTGCGACGGGACCGCTGCGAGTCCTGGCCAAGCCGTTGATGCAATCGGCGCTCCAATCGGGCCCACGCCCAGCCCGTGTACGGGTATACCTTCATCGCAGACTGCGAGTAGCTTCCTCTCGAATCCGACCGGACTCGATACGACCTGGACTTTCAGCAGCAACGGAGGGCTCACCACATGGTGGTTTTACGCGCTTGCCACAGGAACGACTAAGACAGATGAGTCCGCCTTCCTTCCAACGAGTGTGACCGTAACGGGGAGCTCTGGCACGGTGCCGGAACCGGGAACTTTGTTGCTTTTGGCTTCGGGAATCGTGGGGCTCGCTGTACTGCGGCGGCGTGAAGCGCACTCTTAGCTTTCGTGCGGCTGCACGCCCGGCACCTCAGGGAAATCACTCCAATCTATTGTGTGGGATTCGACCGGCTGAGCTGGCGCCATTCGGCATGGGCTCGTTCAGCTTGCGGCCAGCCTCAGCGCAAAAGAGTAATCCTGGAAGTCTCATTCCCTGCAAACGATCTTCCCGCGATTCGCGAACCTCAGCGCAGGCCACCGAGTAGATAGACTACCAGGACGATTAGCAGGACGGTGCCGACTATGCCGAGGCCGCCGCCTGTGCCCCAGCGGGAAAAGCCGTAGTAACCACCACCGCCGCCGAAAAGAAGAACCAGGATAATAATGAGTAACAACATCGTAAGTCTCCGTTAGTCGTGATTTGTGAGTAGAACCTAGCTCATAAATATTCTGCCGCAATTGAAAAACGTGGCTTCAGCGGCTAAAGCCCCTTGTTTTACGGACTGTACGGCGGGGCTGAAGCCCCGCCCTTCCGGACCGACCTATTTATGAGATGGCGTCCGGTGATTCGCGAGTGGCGATGAGGGACTCGCTCGCGTTGCCCGCGAATTGATTACAGTTGCAGGCCGGTGTGCATTTCCGTTTACTTTTAGCCGGATGGATCTTTCTGGCGCGTGGCCTTCACGGCGCTGAGGATGCCTACGCCGAACATTATGAGGGCGCCGACCGCGATCCAGTGGGCTGGCATGTGCATCAGGTAGGCACCGTAGATCAGGCCGGCGATCACGATTACGAATCCTGCGGCGTATAGGCCGAATGACATGGCGTGATGATAGCGGGCGGCCGGACTCGATTCTGTACTGGAATGAACACATTTTCAGATTGGGTGGGTTGGCGCGGGGCAGTGCGGAGCGGTGCGCGTCGAGCAGAGCGACGTCGAAAATTTGTCGAGATGTGCAGAAGTGAACAGTTTCACGACGGCAGGGCGCATAGGATCGTTGGCGAACGGCGAGAGCAGGGAGAGAGTACTCTGCAACCAGGGCTGGGGGCTGGGTACTTTCTCTCTTTCTCGCCGGACTTCAAGGGTCCGACCTTCAGTGATTTTCCGGTTAGTTCAAGGGCTGCCTGGTTCGATGGAATTGAACCGGGGACTGCAGATTTAGAAGCTAATTCAACGACGTTCGCATAAGAGGTAGGCGGCCGCTACGGATGCAACGGCGACGGGTGTGTTCGCAGCTTACGCGGCTTCGAAGGCTGAAGCCATTCTCGTTGATGGCGGGGGTAAAGCCTCGCCCGCCTCGGCCGGACATTCCTGCGTGACGAGCATCGTGGAAATTACATTTTTCTGTGATTGAAGCGGAGCAGTTCGTGGAAGGGGCGGGTGGCTTGGAGATGCCATTGGGTGGGGTCGCAGGGTTGGCGCAGCCAGTTCGAAGTGGTGAGCCAGAGCTGCGTCCAGCGAATTGGGGCGGCGAGTGGAATTGCGGCGGCGGAGTTTTCGCACGAGACAATCGCACGATGCGACGTTGGCGTGGGAGGTAGCGGGAGTGGAGTGAAGGCGTTGGCTGACGCGGCGGACCAAGGTGGAGCGTTGATGGGGGAAGCGGCCGCGCTTTTCTGCTCGACTATTTCGGGTGCCGCGGGCGGCACGAGAACTTCGGATACCCGGTGTGCTAGAGATGGCTCGGGTGCCTGGGGTGGCTCAGGTGACTTGCGCGAAGCGGAGAGAGCGACGAGCGCGTTCATGAATCTGGAGTGCGCAGAAATTTCGGGAGGATGTTGGGCGGGGGGCGCGATGGCGAATGCTTGGGAGGAATGGACCGGTTTGATGTCGTCGAAATGAAATTGGCGGGCGACCTCAGCGACGAAGTGCGGCGGCACGGGTTGGATGTTCTCCAGGCTGGCGTTGACGAGGGCGTGCTCGCAGAGCAGGTTGGTGATGCGAGGTATTCCGCGCGAATAATAATAGGCGGCATCCATGGCCTGGGAGGCAAAGATGGGCTTGCCGTTGGCTCCAGCTATGTGCAGGCGGGATTGAATGTACTGGTGGGTTTCGTGGCGTGAGAGAGGCGCAGTCTTGCAACGGAGGGCAACGCGTTGTTTGACTTGGCGCAGGGCGGGCTGCTGGAGACGGTCGTCGAGTTCAGGCTGGCCCGCCAGGACGATCTGCAGTAACTTTTCGCTGCAGGTCTCCATATTGAGCAGCATGCGAATTTCTTCCAGGAGGTGATCGGCGAGGCCTTGGGCTTCGTCCACGATCATCACGGGCGTCTGGCCGACGCGAAAGCTTTCCAGGAGCCACTGATGCAGGCGCATTAGCGCGTTGTTTTTCGCACCGACGTCGAACTTCACGGCAAAATCCATCAGGACAAAATCGAAGAGATCACTAACTTCCAGGTGCGAATTGAAGATGAAGGCGGCGGGGTACGCTGTTGCTGCAACCAGGCGAGCAGATGGTTCAGAAGAGTGGTTTTGCCGGTGCCGACTTCGCCGGTGAGGAGAAGGAGGCCTTTGCGGGATTTGATACCGTGGGTGAGCTCGTCGAGCGCATGCTGGGTCTGGCGGTTGAGAAACAGGAAACGTGGATCGGGAGTTACGTCAAAAGGATTCTCGCGCAACGCAAAGAATTGGTTGTACATTTTCGCCGGCTTGGCGCCTCGTTTTTTGTGGCGCGACTTTAGGAAACTTCGCGCGGTTGGAGTTAATTTATGAAGGGCGGTTTTTCGAGTGGGACGTCTGGCGGTGCGACTGGCTGAGATCGGTCAGCTGGACCTTCGTGGCGTTCGAGCGCAAGAGCCGCGAGATGGGTGACGCGCTCGATCAGGTGCCGTTCCAGCGGCGTGGGCCGGCGCGAATCGCAGCCGTAAATTTCCAGGGTGCCTAGAAAATTCCTGGCGGCGGAGAAAATCGCGCTGGATGAGAAGACCTCCAGGCCGACTTGCGAGGCGCTGCGGGTCATGGCGCAGAAGTGGTTTTCATCGGCGTCGGGCAGCGAGACGATCGAGACAACATTGCCGATGCGGATATCGAGAATCATGCAGAGTTTGTTCAGAATGCCGGGCAGCGGAGCACCGATGGAGATCAACGCGAGAATCTGGCGCTCACCGACGAGCTGGCAACGGCGGTGGTCGGTGGATTGGCGACGGAGGCGGAACCCGCCCGGAGGGCGTTTCGTGCGGGATTGATCGTCCATATTCTGCACCTCACTGATTGGCCGGAAGGCACGCGCTGGATATTGCACTCCTGAGACCAATCCATGACTCTGACCGGGGAGGGAGGATGTTAGAGGCTCCTAAGGCGCGGGAATGTTCAATTTTGCACAATTATGTGATGAAGTTGGGGGTGTGGTAGAGAAATCTGCGCCGCGGAGAGGCGTTTCAATTTGGGAATAAATGGCTTCGTGTGGCCCGAATCGAACTGGCCGGGCAATGAGCTGGAAGGAGGAGAGAGATGGCGTGGCATGTTTATGTGGCTTACTTTTTTGGGGGAATGTTTTTGGTGAACGCGGTGCCGCACTTTGTTAGCGGAGTGATGGGGAGGAGATTTCCGTCGCCGTTTGCATCGCCGCCGGGGAAGGGAGAGTCTTCGGCGGTGGTGAATGTGTTGTGGGGGGCATTTAATTTGGTGGTTGGGTATTTATTGGTGTTTCGCGTGGGGGATTTTTTAATTCGGGATGTTTGGAGCGTCGTAGCGGTGGGGGTTGGTGGGTTGGTGATGGCGGTGATGTTGGCTGATCATTTTGGGAAGGTTTATCGGGGGAAATAGGGACGCGCTGGATTGCACGCGAGCAGTGGTTTTGTGTTGGCGGCGGGTTAGCTAGTGATGAGCCAAGTGCGCTCGATGTTTTTGCGCGCGAGCGGTGGAACTGGACTTCGGTACAGGTTACCGCGAGGATATCTGAATACTTGTTATCGTTGACCGTGTGTGGGTGGCGGCATACCGTGGACTGAAGGTCCCTTTTACTTCACTATTCAGCCGGAGGCTTGCCGTGAGCGACTCACACGAAATGAAATTGCTGCCTAATTCCCTGCTGGCCGGAGCGTTGCGCGTGGCTGCGGCTGCGAAATGCGGACTGCTGTGGCGCGGGCGACGATTGGCCGGCGTTGGAGTTGCGCCGAGTTTGCTGCTCGTGGCGTTGAGCGCGGGGGCGTTTGCTGTTGCGCCAGTAGCTTTTGGCCAAGGGCAGGCGGGTGCGGCGACACAGGGACAGACGCCGCCTGTAGCGAATTCTGCGGCGAATGCTTCGGCAGCAAAGCCGCAGACGGGTGCTAGTGCTTCGGAGGCGGCAGCATCGAAATCGACGGATGCTGCTTCCGCGCAGAACGAACCGAAGATGGAGGATCAGTCGGCACCGGCGGCGGAATCGTTGGGGGAAGCGGCGCGGCGGGCGCGGGCTCAGAAGACTCAGGCGGCCAAGCCGAAAGTGTACAGCGACGATTCAGTGACGAAATTGTCTGGGCACGGAGTTTCGGTGGTGGGCGATGAGAATAGCGGAGGCGGCGGGGCGTCTTATTCAGGGAATTCGGAGAGCGGCGGGAGTGGGGGAACGGCACAGGGCGCGTCGGGAAGTCAGGAATCGTACTGGCGCGGGCGGGCCAACGAGATACGGAAGCAGATGGCGGCGTGCGATCAGAAAATCAGCGAAATTCAGGATGAGATCGCAAAGCATGGCGCGGTGAGCGTGGACCCGATGAGCGGCGCGCAGGCAGGAGTGATTTTTGTGGAGGATCGAAACGCGCAGATTAAGCAGGTGGAGCATCAGAAGGACGAGTTGCAGGGGCAGCTGGACGCGTTGGCAGAAGAAGGGCGGAAGGCTGGAGCGGATTCGGGGTGGTTCCGGTAGTTGGTTCGTCGTTCTATCTGCGGACGTCAGAGACACCGCTGATTAACGCGAAGGAACTCTGACAAAGTCAAAAGCGAACATGGGAAATTGACCCAGCACGTGAAACGGAACTGCAAACGCTTCGCAGATTAGCGCAGATAAAACCTCGCTGCGATCAAGACAGACAACTCAGGTAAGGGATTCATTGGACTTCGCCGTGTGGGTTAGCGGCAAGCGCGAAGCTAGCGCGTGTAAAATTGGCGTCACGGGCGCGGCTGATATGCTGCTAGTGCTTTGGAGTGGGCGAGGAACTGGGAGCGGGAGTGGCGCTGGAGGCGGAGGTTGTGGTCGCGGGTGGCGGCGGCGCGTTTGTTTTGGTGGCGGCGGAGTTCGCTGTTGCGGCCGGAGCTGAGGTTGCGGGCTTGGGGGTGATGGGTTTGGGAGCGTCAACGCCGGCGGTGCCGGAGCCCAGGCCTAATTTTTGCAGGCTGGAGGCGTCTATTTTGCCGCTATTGCTTAGGCCGTTGTCGGACTGGAATTTTTGCATGGCGGCGATGGTGTTGGAGTCCCATTTGCCATTGGGATTGCCTTGATAGTAGCCGCCGTGAGCCAGGGCGGACTGAATTTCCGAGATGCGTTCGGGAGTGGGGGCTTTTTGGGTGGGTTCGCGTTTGGTGGAGTGATGTTTTTTGGTAGATTTCTTTTTCGTGGTGGAGGAAGTTCCGGACGACGAGGGGGACGTTGCTTGCTGCGGTGCCGACGAAGCGGCTGACGCGATGGCTGCACGCGCGGATGGGAGGCACGCGCTTATTGCGAGCGCTAGGAGTAGTGACGCGGCGATCGGAAGCTTGGTCATTTTTCTCCGTTGCAGTTCCCTGCCGGGCTTGTAATGGCTTACAGGATGTTGCGTCCGGCTTTGGTGCGTTCTCTTATTATGATGATTTTGCGCGCGGCCTCAAGCTGGGACATCGGCTGGGGCGCGTATTGTGCAACCGTGCTGAATCCGATTGGATGCCCGGGGTGACGCAGGGTTTGTGTGACGGTTAGACGAGGAAGATGTCTGGCACCACTGCGGTCTTGGCCATGTGTTCGCCCTCGAGGATGCGAACTTGGTAGGAACCGGAAGCCGAGCGGGCGTCGAGAACTTTCACACGGGTGCCCGTCCGCACCATTAATAGTCTATCCGCAGCGAAAAGCAGTGACAGGCCCAAATCGTCGGCGGCCGATTCGAGCTTCTGTTTCTCCAGCATTGTTTCTTCGTCAGTCGGGAGAGTGACAAATTCTCGGCCTGTTTCGTCTCGAAGCACGCATTCTTTGCCGACCATGCCCTGCGGCCGCTCAGTTGATGTTTGCAGTGATGGTGGCGGATGGTCCACGACCGAACCTACAAATCGGTAGCCGCGCCGCGGAAGAGTCTCGACGAAGCGCGGTTTGCCGGCTTCATCACAGAGCGCGCGCCGCAGCTTCTTGATTGCGGTGTTCAGGCTGTGGTCGAAGTCCACGAAGGTATCTTCGGGCCAGAGCCTCTGGCGCAGTTCTTCGCGGGTCACCAGTTCGCCGGGATGCTGAAGCAACATGGTGAGGATTTGGAAAGGTTGTTCCTGAAGTTTGATTTTACGACCGCTCTTGAAAAGCTCGCCGGCACGCAGGTCCAGAGAGTAGATGTCGAATCGTAGGATCGCTGCACCCGGCGCCGGCTGCGGCATGGCTTCCTCGCACTAAATATACACCTCGATACGCCTCGCCAGGTTGGTGGACGAGCGGGCGCGCTTGACCTTCGTGGGGTTCCTCGGCAATAAGCCGTTTCATACGTGCAGCGTAGCGGTTCATCCGCAGTTCACACGCAAGTCGCCGCCAGTGCATTGTGGTTTTTCGAGCGCAGGGCCAGAGTGAGCGCAACTCGGCAGCGACGCAAGCAGAAAGGCTGCCGGGGATTCGAAGAAAAAGGAGAAAGTCCATGACAAAGCAGATTCTCACCATTGCGGCCGCGCTAGTCCTTACCGCACTTGCACCGGCGCAAAGTCACGCTCAGCAGATCACGCAGGCCAAAGTTCCTTTCGCGTTTCAAGCTGGGGAGACGATGATGCCAGCCGGCGAATATCAGATCCGGCGAGCACTTCCTTCGAACAAAGCCGTGCAGCAGATTCAACGCGCGGATTCGTCTGCCTCGACGTTTGTACTTACAAACGTGACGCAGAACAAGGAAAGGAACGCTGAACCTAAACTGATCTTTCACTGCTACGGCAACGAGTGCTTCCTGTCCGAGATTTGGAACGGAAACGGTGGAGGATTGAAACTCATGGTGTCGCGTCGCGAAAAAGAACTGTCACGCTCCAGCGCGGAAAATGAACTGGCGGTGGTCTCTCTGCCGCTGACCGTTGCGGAATAAGGACCATCGGTGCGCGGACCTTATCGCAGCGTTAGCCGAAATGATGAGGTGAAAGTGGAACTCAACCTGAACCGAACGACCGACGGGAGGCACAAGTAACGGGGTGGAACCTCCCGTCATCTTCAAAGGAGAATGCAATGGAAACGGTAATTGGAGTGTTCGCTTCGCGGGAACGCGCGGAGGAAAGCGTGAAGGAACTGATAGACCAGCACGTACCGCAAGACACGATTATTTTTCTGACTCGATCTGAAAGTGAAGCCATGACGCTGGGCAAGGGCCTCGGCGCCTATGCAGGAGGTCTGGTGGGCGGAGTGGCTGGCGTGATGTCTGGAGTAGCTGCAGCGACGATGTTTTCGATTCCAGGGATCGGGCAAGTGTTCGCGCTGGGAATCGGGGCGGCGGCCGCACTGGGGCTGGCTGGCTCCGAAGTGGGCAAAATGTTGTCAGCAAAGCCGAATCTGTCATTGGAGATGGCGATGGAGACTCCGCAACCGACTCCCGGCGAAAAGGCGTGCCAGGATTTGACGTTTTTCGCAGAAGTTTTGCAGGAAGGACGGTCGCTGATCGTGGTGCGGACCGATTCGCAAGAAATCGCGAGAGCGGCGGGCGGAATCCTCGATCGCTTGGGCATTAGCGAGCGATGGTGCATGAGCATGAAGATGCAAGCTGCGTCGCGACAGGTCGGAGACATTTCGGTGGTGGATGTGCGGGGCAGGATCACGGTCGGCGAAGGCAACGTGATGCTTCGCGACTTCGTGACGAGACTGGTGGAGAGTGGAAACAAACGGATAGTTTTGAACTTGCAGGGAGTGGAATACGTGGACAGCGGCGGACTCGGCGAGTTGGTGAGGACGCATACGACGCTGCAGAAGGAAGGCGGGCAGCTGAAAATGGTGAACGTCAATCAGCGGGTGCAGGAGCTTCTGAAGCTGACGAGCTTGAACAAGATTTTCGACGTTCAGAAGGACGAGGCCAGCGCCGTGCAATCGTTTGAGCTGTTGGCTGCGGGAGCCGGCGGATAGTGGGACGAATCTCTCGATTTCGGAGACGGATCGCGAGGATGTTCACCGATTAGACGAGTGGGCCGGCAACGGGAAGATTAGTGCTAGTCCCAGAAATTGCTGGGGTCGTTGAATTGGATGCCGATTTGTTTGCGGCCTTCGGCGTCGCGGATGCTGTAGACCACTTGGGCCTCGGCGCGGGAGCCTTTGTCTTTGCGGCAGAGGACTACCGTGCCGCCTTTTTCCACAGGGCGGCGGCAGAGGAGGGCGGCGCCGTGGCGGCTGACGCTGACCGTCCAAGTTTCCTCGTGCCAGGTCTGGTGAGGATCTTCGCGGCGGAGCCAGACTGAAATGGCAGATGCAGTGCGCGGGCTGCGGCGGATGCGTTGGTTGAGTTGCGAGAGGCGGAGCAGGAAATCGAGGATTGTGGATTTCATTTGAGCTCGCGTGAAGCGCGAGTCTTCCGCAGATTTTTCTGTAAGCTGCTCGGGCTGTTGCGTGACTGCGTTTGCGGCTAGCGTCTCGGCTTGCTGGGCGCAGGTGGCAATGAAAGTTTTCAGCGCTTCGGTGGCGGATGGGTCGAAAGGAAGATTTCTCAGGCGCTCGTTGCGCGATTCGATTTCCGTGATGCATGCGGGGAGGAAGTGCTCGAGGCAGAGGTCGCGGCCGGCGAAGTCAATTGCGGCGCGGGCGCTGCAGGATGCGGCGGCGCACCACGAGGGCTCGTGGAGGAGTTGAACCTCAGGCGATGATACGATTTGGTTTTGCATGTGTGCGGCTCGCGTTTACGGCTCTTGAGTCTGGCTTAGAGCTGCAAAATCGGAAATTCGGCGGCTGAAGCCGCGCTGTGCGTTGTGGGTTTAGGTCATGGCCTAAGCCACGGCCCGCGAAGATTCCGAATCAACGTGAACCGCTGGCGGTCTGAAGACCGCCGCTACGACTTCAAAACCTTGGCCTACCGTGACCCTTCCCCAAAGCGTAAAGGCCCGAGCTGCAAAAGATTCCAATCAGTTCAGCGGACTGCAGTTCCCTTTCAGGATTTGGGACGCTTGCCTATGCCTTTGGCAAGGTCGGAGATGGAGCTGCTTACGAATTCGAGATGGCCTTGGCTGTAATTTGTCAGTTCCGCCGCGAATTCATTGGAGGTGGCGGCGGCCATTTGCTCCAGAGATTTCTTGGCGTTTTCGGCGATGCGGTCAGACTGTTCGCGCAGGCGGGCTTGGGCTTCTTTTTCATGGCGCGCGGTGGTGGCGGAAATATTTTGCGCGGCTGCGGCGGTGGCGCCGCGGGCGGTGCGTTCGAGTTCTTCGCGGGCTTCGTCGAGGCGAGCGCGCATCACGACTTCGAATTGTTTTTCGAGGCGCTCGCAGGTTTGTTCGATCTGAGCGGAGGATTTTTCCTCCGAAGCAGCCAGAGTTTTTTCGATCTCTTGCTGGCGCTTGGCCAAACGGCCGGCGACTTCGCGGGCGTCCTGGAAAGTCGGGGCCAGGCGATCTTTCAGGCGCGTGACGATGCGTTCGACAGCGTCCTGCTGAATCGTTTCCAGAGTTTGATGGAGACGATCGAGAGCGTTGGTGACGAGAGTCGTCGAAAGCACTTCTGCTTCGCGATGACGGTCCGCGATGCGCTGGAAAGAGCTGCCGAGTTCGGCTTCGATTCTCTTCGTCCACCGAGTGTGCAGGGCTTGGGCGTTTTCCTGGCCGGCGCGCTGGACTTCTTTTATGCAGGTTTCGGCCCATTCAGCGGCCTGGGAGGCGGCGATTTCGATCAGGACGCGCTTGGCTTCGTCGCGCAGGCCGGAGCGAACGTCGTTGAGGAGCATCGCGGCTTTGTCGCGAACGGCGGCGACGGCTGCGTCGGCAATCATTTCTTCCATTTGTTGCTGAAAATCCCCCATCAGGTGGCCGGCGGTGCGTTGCGCGGTGGTGGCGCGCGATTGCGCGGCGAGAGCGTCAGCGGCTGGAGTGATTTTGGCCGGCCCGGGTTTGGGTTGGGCGGTGACGGCCAGCTCCGGATGGAGAATCGCGACGTGCTTTAGTTGCACGGGTTCGGGACCGCGTTTGCGTTCGCCATTGAACTGCAGCCAATCTTCGGGAGGCGACGCGATCTTCCAAATGTTTTGCGGATTTTCGAATTCGACTGCGGTGTATAAAGGACCGCCGGTTTCGGCATCGCGATGGATCCATTTGACGCGGCCACGCGTGACGATCTTGGAGGAATTTTCTGTTTCGGGATGCAGCTCGAGGGTGACCATGGCGTCCGGCAACACTTGATACTTGGACGGATATTTGCAGCCGTGGCAGCTGATGGTTAGCGTGGAGACTTTTTCGGTGTACGGGCCGCGGCGCGCGTCAACGCCAGAGACGGTGACGAGCACTGCTTCATCGCGACGAGTGCTGCGACGAGCTGCGCGGTTCGCGTTGCCGGCAGCTGAAGGGTTCGCCATAGAGTCCCCTTGGAGGCTGGACGTATAGAATAGGGGAACCATGTTCGCAGGAGGCGGGAAAGGCATGGTGGTTTTTTCAAAGCGATACTGTACTTATGGGCAGGGGTGGTTCGATGCGTGTTCGCCTCTGGGCGCTGGGAGGATTCGATCGTGAACGAACGGCTGGTGCGCGATGGCGGGGTGGCGCGGCCGAAGGCTTGGCTGGCTTGGAGCAGCGGGAAGGATAGTGCATGGGCATTGCACACAGTGCGGCTCGCTGGGGATTTTGATGTAGTGGCGCTGCTGACTACTGTGAATCGGACCCACGGGCGCGTGGCGATGCATGCGGTGCGGGAGAGTTTGTTGGAAATGCAGGCTGAAGCGGCAGGGTTGCCGTTGGTGAAGGTTGGCATTCCTTCGCCTTGTTCGAATGAGATTTATGAGCGGGCGATGAGTGAAGCGATGCAACAGGCTGCGGGCGACGGAGTGCGACATGTGATTTTTGGCGATTTGTTCTTGCAGGATGTTCGGGCTTATCGGGATACGCAGCTGGCGCGCTGCGGGATGACGCCTGTGTTTCCTTTGTGGGGAATGGAGACACGGGGGCTGGCGGAGGCGATGATTGCGGGAGGGCTCTCTGCTCATCTAACGTGCGTGGATCCGCGGAAGCTCGGTCGCGAGTTTGCTGGGCGGCGATTTGATGCGGAGTTGCTGGGGGATTTGCCGGCGTCGGTGGACCCTTGCGGGGAGAACGGAGAGTTTCATACGTTTGCTTGCGCGGGGCCGATGTTCGGGGCGGAGGTGACGGTTACGGCGGGCGAGATTGTTGAGCGGGAGGGATTTCTATTTGCGGACTTGCTGCCGGAGAGTGGGACACGGCTTTCGTTGAGCGCTGAAGAAGTCCGAAAGCCGGCCAAGGACATTTGAGTGCAACGAGGCCTTTCCAGCACGATTCGCGCTTCGCTCGCAGCAGTGTTCGTTGTGGCTACGTGCCTGGCAACGTCCGCGCAGAAACCGCCGCTCGATGAATTGGCGCGGCAAATGGCGGATTCGCTGTCGCAGGCGAAACAGAAGAACGTCGCGATTTTTGGTTTCGTTGGACCGGATGAAACGGAAGCTTTGGGCCAAAAGATCGCCGGTGATTTTCATGTAGCGTTGGCAAGGTCGGCACACAACTTTCGCGTGGAAGATCTCTCGCGGCTGCTGGAAATTCTTGGAAAGACGAGCGCGTGGTCAGCGAGCGTTGACGATGCGGGCACAGCGTCATGGTTCCTGCGGGATTCGGATGTGGACACATCGATTTTAGGAACAGTGTCAAATGAAGCCGGCGGATTGCGCGTTCGCGTGCGGGCCTTTCGCGTCCGAGACGCGCAACCGATTTCGGAATTCGAGACGCTCGTGCCGCTCACGGACAACTTAAAAGAACTTATTGGCAGATCAGCAGGCCGCGAATTCGCAAACTGGCCGAGAGGCGGAAAGAATGGATATTCCTCGCCGATTTGCGTCTCGCGTCCACAACCTCAATACTTCGGACGAGCGTTGGGCCGAAGGATCGAAGGCACAGTTGTATTGGAAATCTCCGTGACTGAAGATGGCCGCGCGAAGCACATCAGAATCAAAAAAGCGGCGCCTTACGGAATGACAGAAAAAGCGATTGCCGCCGTCCAAACATGGCGATACAAACCTGCGACGGGTCCAGATGGAAAAGTGGCGGCAGTGAGGGAAACAGTAGAGCTGAATTTCCTCTTTTACTAGCGGAGCTGCTGCGGGGGAATGCGGGGGCGCGCGCGACTTAGAGAAGAGGTTGCGCTTATTGGATGGAGGTGCTGGAGTTGGCAGTGATCGAATTGCGTTGGGAGACTGAGATACGCGCAGGCGCTGATGTAGTTTTTTTGCTGCTTGCGGAATTGCGAGAGTACGACCGTTGGCTTCCGAGGTCGATGGCATTCCGTGGCACGACGCGAATTTCGGCGGGACCGATTGGCGTGGGTACGACCTACATTGAGCCGGGGCCTTTGGGAACGCGGCACGGGACGGTCACGAGGTTCGAGCGGCCAACGCATTTGGATTTTGAGCAGCCGATGACTTTGCGTCCGCGGGCGTTGGGAGTTATCGGGATCCGGCTTTTTCATACTTTGAAGCAGCGGGGCGACGCTGCTCACGTTGTTCGCGTGGTACAGTTTTCGCCTCGAGGATGGGTGAGTATCGCGATGCCGGCAGTGGTTTGGGCGTTCCGCTCCGAAAATGAAAGAATGATGAAAATGCTCAGGGAATTTGCGGAAAGAGGCAGCGGAAAGGGAGAAGGGTAACTCCAGAACAACTGCGACCGCAGACGACCAGGAGCAGCTGTGCCTCGAAGCGCCAGACGAATCGGCGGCGACTGATTCAAAGGTTCATCAACGACTGCGGGTAGGTGAAATCGTGACGCAAACCGCCAATCGGGAGATTGGCGTTCCCAGGGTACAAATTCAACGGCGGCATCAGATGCTAAACGGCCGGCGGGGCGCCGGCGCTACGCGCTTGGCACACAGCCAGGAGTGGGCTGTGCCACGAAAGCGACGCGCACGCGTGTGAATCTTACTGCGCCAGGATTGTTGGGACTGCGCCGGCTAGGAATAGTGTTAGGACGCGGTCGCTGTCGCTGTGGCGGGCGACCTTGAACAGGACATCTTGGCCGGGGTGGAGCTTGGCCATTTCGGCTTTGTAGTCGGCCATGTTGCTGATGGGGATGTGATTGATTTCGGTGATTACGTCGCCGCGGGAGAAGTCAACGTCTTCGGCGAAGCTGGCGGGTTCGACTTCGGTTACTACTACGCCGGTAACTTTGGACATGCCTAGTTTGCGCGAGAGATCGGGAGTTAGCTCTTCGACGTGCAGACCTAGCTGGCCGGCTGTCTCGGACTCATCGGGTTGATCTTCGGCGGCTTGGGCCACTTGTGGGAAAATTTTGGAGCGATCAGCCACTACGAGCGCTACTTCTTTAGTTTGTTTGTTGCGGACGAAGCGGACTTGCACGGATTGGCCGATTACGGTCTCGGCAATGGGATTTACCAGTTCGGCGCCGGTGTGTACGGGTTGGCCGTTGATATTGGTGATTACGTCGCCGGGTTGCAGGCCGGCTTTGTCGGCAGGGCTGCCGGGCTCGACGGCTTCGACTACGATGCCGTAGGGGACGCCGAGTTCCTTCATTAGCACGGGATTATTGCTGCGATCTTCCTGGAACGTGATGCCGATGGAGCCGCGGGTGACTTTGCCGTTGGTGATGAGCTGATTGTAAACGCTAATTACAGTCGTTGAGGGCAACGCGAAGCCGACACCTTCGAAGCCGCGGCTTCCTGTGTAGATGGCGGTGTTGATGCCGATCACTTCGCCAGCCATGTTGACGAGAGGGCCGCCGGAATTGCCGGGATTGATGGCGGCGTCGGTCTGAATGAAGCGCTGGAATTGGTGGCCGACGTTCGAGCGATCCTTCGCGCTGATGATTCCGGCGGTGACGGTGGAATTCAGGCCGAAGGGGCTGCCGATGGCGAGAACCCAGTCGCCGACTTGCACACCGTCGGAATTGCCGAGCTTGGCGACCGAGAGTTCGTGGTCGGCTTCAATTTTTACTACGGCCAGGTCGGTGTCTTTGTCGAAGCCGATTACGCGTGCGTTGTATTTGGTGGCGTCGCCGTCAAGAGCTACCTGAATTTTCGTGGCTTGGTCAATTACGTGATCGTTGGTGAGGATGAAACCTTTTTTGTCAACGATAACGCCGGAGCCGAGGCTGCGCTCGGCGTCGGGGCTGTTGTCGGGCTGGTCGAAGAAGCGATCGAAGAAATCCTGGAAGGGATCGCCGAATTTTTTGGGAGTCTTGTTGCCGCCTTTGGGTTTTTCGATTACTTGGGTGGTGGAGATGTTGACGACGGCGGGGCCGAGTTTTTTGGAGATGGCGGAGAAGGCGTTGGAGAGCACTACCGGATCGGGGACGGCCAGGAGCGTGGCGCCGGTGGCTGTCTGGTCGTGAGTGGCTTGGGCGTGGCCGGAAATTAGCGTGCCGATCAGGATGCCGATGGCGAGAGTGCAGACGACGAGGAGAGTGGCGAAAATTTTGCGGCGGCGCATCCAGTTGAATAATTCCTGAAATTCAATGCCCATTCCGGTGCTCCTTGTGCGCTGCGAAACTTTGACTGCCTGGACGGCGGAGAACAGGGGACGCGTGGATTGCGCCGAAAAGAGAGTATAACACGTGATTCAACCCGGAGACGGGCGGGGAGTTGCGGTTTGCCCATGGAGGTAACGGCGGCGGCAACAACCAAAGATTACCGCTGAGGCGGGGAGGGCGCGGAGAAAGTCAGAAGATTTAACACGGAGGAGACGGAGAAAAAGCGGGGGACACAGAGAAAGTCAAAGGCAAAGTCTAAGACGCCCGCCTAAAAAGAAAAAGCAGGCGGCCGCTACAAAAGCAACGGCAAGACCTACATCAAAGGCTGCCCGGTTCGATGAAACTGAACCGGCCGCTACAAATTCAACGGCAACGGCTGGCGGTCTGAAGACCGCCGCTACAACTTCAACGGCAGCTTCAATACCTGTGCGGCGCGGATCAAATCTGGAGGGATGCGGGGACACTGCGAGAGACATCCGTACTTTGCGACGGGAGCGTCAGCTTGCGCGTGCTTGAGGCGTTGGCTGGATCTATTGTTGGGTTTCGGGCTCGGTGCCGTCTTCGGGCGCGTCCAGAAATTCTGGGACGCGCAGGCCGCCGGGAGTGCCGACGCCTTCGTCCCAGGCAATGCCGTCATCGGAGACGCCGCCGGGAACTCCGTCAACTTTCTTTTCGAGGCGCCGTTCTGCTTTGGCGCGGGCTTTATCCTGGCGCTTCATTTCCTTTTGCCGCTTCTTGAATGTTGTCGTCATTACGATCTCCTGAAGGGGTAGAAGTTAGGGACGATTTCGCATCCGGCGAAATGCGCGGATGCGGTGTTACCAGCGAGGCTCGCGCGGCTGGCGCGCGACTTCGCGATAATCTTCGTTTGAGAATCGTTCTTTGCGGCCGCCGCTGCTGTTGCCGCCGCGCGGACCGCCGGTGTTGCCGCGATTGTCATCTTTGCCGCCACGATCACCGCTGCCGCTGCCACCACGTGGGCCGCGCGGACCGCTGCCGCCGGATTCGGATTTCGGACGGGCTTCGTTAACTTTTAGATTGCGACCGCCGACATCTTTGCCGTCGAGAGCGGCGATGGCCTTCGCTGCTTCAGCGTCGTTGGGCATTTCGACGAAACCGAAGCCGCGGGCGCGCCCCGTCTCGCGATCGGTGGCGACGTGCACGCGGGCGAGTTGGCCGAAGGGCTCGAAGAGCGCGCGGAGATCGTCCGCAGTGGTCTGAAAGCTCATGTTACCGACAAAGAGATTCTTCATGGTGATTCTCCCCCGAACACAGCACAACCGTCGCTTCGGCTTAATACCTGCGCAAACTCCATACTGAAGCTGCTTACTTGCCGCGAAAGGAACAACGAACGCGCGCTGCCGGGATGCGAATCACGCTCAAGGAGGCGCGCAAGGACTGCAAAAACTCGAAGAGCGGAAGACTCATTCTAACATGATTTAATAAAGATGTCGCGGCGAGACAGAATTGGTAAACCAGATAGCGATTAGCGGCGGGTAAATTTAGCGGCGGGCCGGGGCAGGTTCGGACGCCGGCCGATCTTTCCAGAATTTGGGGGCTGGCATTATGAATTCGATGGCGACCTGGGTTTTGCCCATGAAGCTGGAGCCCAGGCAGGCTACGCGGCAGAGAAGCTCTTCTTTGGTGTTGACGTTCTCAACGCGGACGATTTGCTGGACGTTGACCCTGGCGGCGAGAAGGATCAGCGCGCCGTGAGAATTGACGATGATGGTGTGGGTCTTTTCTTCGACCGAGTTCTTCTTGGCGTCCTGGAGGCGCACCAAAACGGGAATGCGCACGTGTAAGCGCTTGCTGCGGCGGCGATTCTGCGGCGGCAGGTCGTCTGGATGGATGGACACCTAGCAACGGTAGCAAGGATGTGGTGGGTTCTCAATGGTTAGCGGCGGGGTGTGCCGTTAGAGGTATTGCAGAGGGCGGGGGTGGGCAAATCGCAGATTCGAGGGCGGTTGGACGACCTTCAGAAGGAGGTACTGGCGATTCCTGTACGCAGGCTCTATCAAACGGTGGAAGGCTGTGATCGGGGAACGTGGCGTAGCGGCTTGAAGCCCGCGGTGCAAATTGGCGCGTTGCAGGGACTGATACCCGGCCGCTTCCGCCTGACCACCTCGGGTGCGCTCATCCAGGTGTCCACAAGAAGCAGATCCCTCTCTGCGTCCCGCGCCCGTCCCGCATTCGCGGGACCGGAAAGAAAAAGCGCGGAACTGCGCTCGGGATGACACGCGTGGTTTAGTTTCGGGGCAATGTGGGCCGCGGTACGAAAAATTTCGTGGCCTGAGCGCAATCTCGGTCTCGACAGTCTCTTCGGCGCAAGGTATCATCGCGGCATGAGAATTTCGGCACGCAACCGCCTGGTCGGCAAGATCGAGGAATTGCAAATCGGCGACGTCATGGCGCATGTGGTGGTGTCGGTGGGCGAACATGTGGTGGAAAGCGTGATTTCGCGGCGCAGTGTGGAAGAAATGAATTTGCAAGTCGGCGATACGGTTGCGGTCGTCGTACAGTCCACGGATGTGATGTTGCAGAAGGCCTAGGGTTACCCCTACCCATTCAGGCGCCGTGATGTTTCAGCAGAATGTTTTGTAGTTTCGCTGGGCGCGTTCGCGGGCATAGTTTTGCGGGCGCGGCGGTAGCAGACAGCACGGGCCATTTTTCGTGAATATTTCCACACGCCAATCCGGGCACGCGACCACCGTGGACATCAACGGCGACGTGACGCTTTATAATTCCCCCGAAATTCGGAAAGTGTTGATGGATGCGCTGAATAAGAAGGGGACCGAGCGCGTCGTCGTGAATATGTCGGGGGTGAATTACATTGATAGCGCGGGGGTGGCTTCGCTGGTGGAAGGGCTGAAGCTGGCGCGTAGTTTGAAGAATGCGTTTGCGTTGTATGGGTTGAACAAGCATCCGCGGGAAGTGCTGGAATTGACGCGATTGATCAAGGTTTTTGAGATTTATGATACCGAGAATGAAGCGGTGAATGGGGTTGCTAATCCTGCGGCTCCTGAAGCGAAGTAACATTTTCGCATTGTGAGTGTTTGTAGTTCCCTCCGATTAAATAATTCCCTCGTGCGATTAGGTTAGAGTGGGCGTGCGTTGAGCCTCGGCGCGATTCGCCAATCCCGCGATGCGGGATTGGCGTTCCCAGGGTTAAGCAACTGCAGGTGCACAGCCAAGAGTTTGGCTGTACCACGAAGGCTGGCTGTAATTGGCGCGACGAGAGGCGTCCGGCTCGTTACTTGGACTGGTTTTCCTCGATTATGGGGAGGTTGGCGGCGATTTGCAGATCGACGATGAGCTGCAGTTGGTGTTCCACCTGGAAGAAGCGGACGGCTACGACGGGGGATAAGGCTTTTTTCATAGTGGCGTAATATTTTTCGCGGAGTGCCATGCGCTGTTCGTCGAGTTGGATGGTTTGCTGGGCCAGCTGGTCGGCTTTTGCGTCGGTCATGGTGGAGAAATTGTTGGCGTAGTCGGTGACGATGGCCAGTTTATCGGTGATTAGCTTGGATTGTTCCGCTTGGTACTGGCGATAGATGGGCCAGAAGATGGCGGACTGCTGGTCGTTGAGTTGCATGGTTTCGCGGACGATTTGCACTGTTTTCGTGCTGAGGTCGGCGCGCAAGAGCTGGATGTAAGCATCGGTGTTGAGTTCCCTGCTGCTCGCGGGGTTCTGCACGTGAGTTCCCGGCGCTTGAGTTTGCTGCGCGGGGAGGCCGGTGGCAGATACCAGCGCGAGTGCGAGTATGAGAGCTAGCGCGAGTGCGGCGAATCGAATGCTCATGGGTTCCTCCGAAACATTTTTTGTGTCGTGCGTTGTTACTGTGGCGCGAATTCGAGTGGCCGGCCGGCCGTTAATATGAATTTGGCAGAGCCGGCAGGGTCAACGGCTGCTGCAACGTAAATTGCAATTGGGTTTCGGCAGGGATTTGAACTTGATTCCCTTTTTGCACAACCGCGCCGACGCCGCCGGCGACCGCTCCGATGGCCGCGCCCATTCCTGCATTTCCTGCGATGGCCCCGATCGCGGCGCCCAATCCCGCGCCGCCGAAAAGACGAAAAGCAGAGCGGCGGCCGGAGCTCTTGCCTTCGGTGGAATAGGTACTGGTGACGATGGGATAAGGATTCCCGTTAATGACGATTTGGGTTAACTGAAGTTCCATTTTCGAGCGGCCGGTGGCGCGGCCGGCGGAATTTGCCGCTACCACTTGGCCATAGACTGGCGTGCCGCTGCGAGCGACGACGTCACCATTGGCAAGATTGGTGACGAGCGTGGCGGAAAAAACCTGGCCGGTTTGAGTGTAGCTGGTGTCCAGCTCGTCGGTGGTCTGGACAAGGATCAGGGTGCCGGCCGGAACGGTAATCATTTGCCGGGCTTGGGGCGGCGGCGGCGGTGGGGTCGGCACGGGACCGAAAGTGAGCGAGGCGACCAGCCCAGGCGGATATGCGTTCGTGACGCCGTCTGGGCCGGTGAATTGAATTCCTTCGGGCGTGCGAGTGACGAATTGGCCGTAGATTACCTGGCCGGTGGTGAGACGCAGCGTGTCGGCCGCGGCGGCGAAGGCCAGAGCAAGGCTGAGAATGCTTAGGAGAAGGATTCGTGATTTCATGCGCCCTCTTTTTTCCCGACGCTCTGCTGAAGCAGAATGCGAGGGATTTTCCGGAGCAATATAAATGGAAACTGCGGCGTTGCCAACTGTTGATTGATGACCCGAAGGTGGCGGCCCTACGCGCGAATTGAAATAAGGTAACTGCGCGGGAGGTTCGTTGCGTCGCGTGGTGAATGTGGAATAGAATGCGCGGCATGTCACCTGAATCGTTCCGTGTGGTTCCTGTGCCGAGCAGCCGTGCCGGGCTGCAGATTTTGCAGCTGAAGGGGCCGTTTACGTCCACCGCATCTGGGATATTTGTAGACGCGGTGGCGGCGGCTAATGCGCCGCGGTTGATACTGGATTTGACGGACGTGCCGATGGTGGATTCGATGGCGGTGGGAGCGCTGGTTCGCGCGTTTGTGTCGTGTCACAAGACAGGGCGGAAACTGGCGCTGGTGGGGTTGAATCATCGCGTACACAACGTGCTGCATTTGACGGGAATCGCGCCGCTGTTTGATACCTACGATTCGGTGAGCGCGGCGGAAGCGGGATTGGCTTAGCGCGCGGTTCGCTAACGCCGGGCTGGGGACTTCCTCGCGTGGTTGGATCCGGTGACGCTTCGGCGGTGCTTGCTCTGCTGGAGAGATTCTGGGGCGGCGTTCCCGCGTGATTTGATGCGTGTGAGAATATACTGATTCGCCAACTCCGGAATCTTATATGCTGGAGCAGCGCGGGCGGCTGAGTAAAGGAAGATGCCATGAAGAAAATCATGCTGATCGGCTCGAACGGAATGATCGGGCAGCGAATTCTGCATGAAGCGCTGAATCGCGGGCATCATGTGACATGCCTGGTGCGCGACACGTCGGGAACTGGGGAGCATCGCGCGGAATTGGATTATCACACGGGCGACATTTTCAAGCCGGAGACGATCGCGACGGCCGCGGTGGGTCACGATGTGGTGGTGAGCGCTTATGGGCCGGGCAAGGGCGATGCGGATTTGGTGGTGAAGGCGGCGCATGGACTGATCGAAGCTTTGACGCGCGTGGAACCGATCCGTTTGATTGTGGTGAGCGGCGCGGGGAGCCTGGAAGTGAAACCGGGCTTGCAGCTGGTGGATGCGCCGGATTTTCCAGCGGAGTGGAAAGGGATTGCGCTGGCGCATCGCGAGGCGCTGGACGTCTATCGCAAGGCGGGCATGGCGGAGTTTGATTGGACGGCGGTGAGTCCCGCGGCGCTGATTGAGCCGGGAACGCGCATGGGGAAATATCGCACGGGGACCGATCAGCTGCTGGTGGACGATCAGGGCAAAAGCTACATTTCGGCGGAGGATTTCGCGGTGGCGGTGGTGGACGAGATCGAAAAACCTCAATTCCAGGACAAGCGCTTCACTGTTGCGTACTGATGGCGGAGAGCAGGGTATTTGTGTCGGCGGAGTGGCGCGACCTGGTGATGCTGAACTACGAAGTTGAGCCGGGGATTTTGCGGCAGTACGTTCCGAGCGGCGTCGAGCTCGATACGTTTGACGGGCGGACATTTGTAAGCCTCGTGGGATTTCAGTTTCTGCGCACCAAGCTTTACGGATTCCTGGCAGTTCCCTTCCATAGTAATTTCGACGAAGTGAATTTGCGATTATATGTGCGGCGGCGCGAGCGCGACGAAATCCGCAGGGGCGTGGTGTTTATTCGCGAGCTTGTGCCGCGCGAGGCGATTGCTGGGTTGGCGCGGCTGATGTACGGCGAAAAATATGACGCTTGCCCCATGGAGCATGGCATTGAGCGGAATGCGGACGGCATTGCGGCGGAATATAGGTGGGAGTGGCGCGGGCGGAGGTTCTGGTTGAGTGCGCGGGCGGAGGGCGCACCGGCGCGCGTGGCGGAAGGCACTCTGGAAAATTTTATCACCGAGCATTACTGGGGTTATTCGGCGAAGGGCGCGAGCGCAACAATTGAGTATCGCGTGTCGCATGAACCGTGGCGGGTGTGGGTTGGCAAAAGCGCGCGGTTTGAGGGTGACGGAGAGGCTTTGTATGGCGCTGGCTTCGGCGCAATTCTGGGGCGCGCGGTCGACTCCGCGTTTATTGCAGAGGGCTCGGCTGTGCGGGTGCACAGCGGGCGACGCATTTCCTGAGAATCAGGTTTTAATTAAGATGTAACGCGCGGGGCGTATCATCCGTCATACGTGGCAGAACCTGAAATGCTTTGCGCGGAGGATTCGTATGAAGCCTTTCGGCCGCCTGGTAGTTCCCTTCCTGACATTTTGCGCGGCGTTTGTTTTCACGCCGGTAGCCGCGCCGGCGGCATCGAGCGAGCCGCAACTGGTGCGCGTCAGTTACATGCAAGGCGATGTGCGATTTAACTCCGGAGACGGCGCCCGGCCGGATTTGAAGAAACCGTGGCAGCAGGCGGATGTGAATCTGCCGATTGAGAAAGGCTTCGCGCTGGCAACGGGCGCCGATGGACGGGCCGCGATCGAATTCGAAAGCGGGTCGATGATTTATCTCGCTGAGAACTCTGTGCTGCTGTTCGAGCGCATCACCGAAGCGAATGGCGTGCCGACGACCGAGGTGGAACTGGTTTCTGGCACGCTGACAACCGCGGTGCAAACTGTTCCCAAAGAAGTTTTCTCCGTGGACCTGCCGATGGGCGAATATCAAGTCACGTACCCGGAACAATCTTATGTGCGGATTGACAGTTACCTGGACGGCTCGGCATTCACGCCGCAGGCTGACAGCGGACTTGCGTTTGCGCAGGACGGCGAAGTGTACCCGCACTTGGCGAAGGGACAGACGCTCACGTTCGAGGGTGACCAACCGATTTCGGATGGGATTGGCCAATCCAATGCGCCGAGCGAATGGGATCATTGGGTAGCCGCGCGATACCAGGCACGCGCCGAAGCGATGCCGGCGGCGTTGAAGGCGTCCGGACTCAAGACTCCGATACCGGGATTGACGGACATGTATGCGAGCGGAACGTTTTCTGCTTGCGCGCCTTATGGGATGTGCTGGGAACCGTCGGAGAAAGCCATGACGCAGCCAGGAGCGTCACAGCTCACGCCCGTAGATGCGGGGTCAGTGCAGGCGGCGTTACAGCAGGATTTGTCACTGCAATCGGCGACCCATCCGTCGGCGCCGCAGTCCACGACTGCGCAGGCGAGCGGTGCGAACGGGAACGCCAGTGGCACGCCGTTCGTGCCTACACTGGTTTCGTTCCAGTCGCTGGTGGCTGAGTGTCCTTTTCCATCGTGGTACACGAAAAATGTGTTGGCGACGACGCCGGAAGAGTACAGCGCGCTCTCCGCGGAAGCTTATGGGTGGCAACTGCGGCAGCGTTGGAGCTGGCCGGTTTGCCACTACGCGCGATGGATTTACCGGAATCACCGCTATCACGTTGTTGTCCGGCCCAGGCGGCCGCATCATCCGGTGCATTGGGTGCGAGTGGGCAAGCAAACTGGATTTGTGCCGGCGCATCCGGGGGACCAGAAGGATAAGCCGCCGGTGAATCTGAAGCATGGAATTTTCACGGTGGCGCCCGGTGCCGGCGGCGGACGTCTCGAGCGAATCAATTACAATGCTGCAGAAAAAATTGAACCGCTGGCCGCTGCGCCAAAAGAGTTTCGCGCGCCAACGTATCCGGAGTATGCAAAGGCCGAGCCGCCTCACATCGAAGGGCGATTGCTGGGCGATGCGACGGAACATACCAAACTGAGCGACGCCAAGTCGAGCGAGGCCAAATCCGGCGACGCCAAGCGAAATGAAAACAGGATTACGTATGACTACGGCAGAGGACGCTTTATGCGCGCTGGCTCGGAGGTCGGTGGAAATACGACGAAGCCGGTGGTGGTGGGCAGCCTGAGTTCGCGCGGAGGCTTTTCTGGGTCGGGAGACAGGGGCGGAGCGGGGCGATCGGTTGGAGGCGGCGGAGAGAGAGGTGGGTCGGGAGGGGGGTCGTCAGGGGGCCGGTCGGGTGGATCGAGTGGAGGCGGGGGCGGGTCGCGCGGTGGAGGCGGGGGAAGTTCGGGTGGAGGAGGCGGCGGGTCGAGTGGGGGTAGCAGCGGCGGCGGGGGTCATCCAAGGTAGCGAGTGCGGAAGGGATGGCCCGGCGGAATTGATTTTGCGAAGCGCGAAGTTTAGGAAGTTAGTTGCGAGCGAAGTTTGCGTGCCAATTCTGCGCGGGCATTGTGGCGCCGCTACGAACAGAGCCGCTACGCCAGCGTTAGCCGGAATGCTCGGCTTCTTTCGGTTCCCTTCCCTGTATTGCGTACGATGACGGCGCGATGGGCGTGGCCGTGCTGCGCGGTAATTCTGATTTTGGTTTGCGTTCGGGCTTGGCTTCGCTCTTCGAGAATATTTTTGCTGTGAGCAGCATTGCAGCTAGAGTGCGGGATAGTAGCTCTATCTGGCGCCAGCCGCTGAGCATTGAGGCGTTGCCTAGCAGTGTGAGCCCGGCGAAGCAGCAGAGCAGGTGCACGCAAAATACCTGTAGGGACGATTGACCCATCAGCACCAGCGGGCTTACTGCCAGAAACTTCCAGAACCTTTGCGTGACGATCAGCAGCATGGCTACTGCGGCGAAATCCATCAGGCGCAGGGGGCCGAGGTGCCATTTGTCGAAAAGGAATTCGGCGGGGCCAAGTTGCAGGCCGTGTTCGATGGCACGGCGCAGCACGAAACAGGCGGCGGCGATCAAAACAGAGGGAATCAGCAAGCGCTGCGCCCATTTTTCGATGGGCAGATTATTTTGCGCCCAGCGCACGCCCAGCCACACGCCGCCGATCCACAGAAATTGCCAGGCCCAGAGATCGAAGGCGCCCATTTCGTTCAGAGGAATGTGCGCGGGGATCACTTTCGCCGCGATTTCATAGGCGTCGGCGCGCAGGCCGAATTGGGCGAGCGCCCAGAGGGAGAAACCTGTCCACAGAATGGGCTTCCAACCGATTTTGCGCGCCAGGAGCAGCGCGGCGGAGGTGAATATCAGGAAGATGATGTACATCGGCAGAATATCTAGCAGCGGGGGGCGATAGATGAGCAGGAAGGCTTCAATGATGGAGCGATTAGGGCCGGCCATGAAATAAAAATCCAAGAGATTGTGCAGGCCGGGGCGATTGCCGCGTTCGGCGATGGGCACCGCAACGAGGAAAGCGAACGCCAGCAAGAGCGCGTGATAGCAATATAAGCGGAAGGTGCGCGACCAGAGCCGGTGCGTCATGACCTGGTAGCCGTCGTGTTCTGCGAGGCGAAAATAAATTCTGCCGGTGAAGAGCGCGGAGAGAAAAATGAAACCTTCCGCGGCGGAAACGAAGCCGAAGGGTTGGTTGACATAGGCGCTGGCGGCGGTGGGCAGATGCGTGAGGGTGATCCAGACGAGCATCAGCCCGCGTGCGGCGTCGAGTTCCAGGCGGCGTCCCATCACTGCCTTAGACGGTGGCGTGGTGACGGCGGCTGCCGAGTGCTCAGAGCGCATGGCCGTCGCAGGATAACAGACGCGTCAGCTGGCAGCAGTACACGGGATGCTGTAGGACTGTAATTTTATTTTGAGGACAGAGATTCGCGGGGGCGATTGCAGAATTCTCGTGCTAAAGTTTCAGGCTCGGAGGGACTCGTGCCTGTTGTTTCGCGAAAACTTCTATTTCTTCTGTTTTTTTGTTTCCTGATCGCGGTTCCGGCTCACGCAAAAAATCACGAAACGGGATTTTTGGACCGCACGATTACGGTGCAGGGCGCGACTTACAAATATCAGGTGTTCGTTCCGGATAGCTGGACGCCGCGGCAGAAATGGCCGGTGATTTTATTTCTGCATGGGGCGGGCGAGCGTGGCCAAGACGGCATGGACCAAACGGATGTGGGCATCGGCACGGCGATTCGGAGCAATCGAAGCACGATCCCGGCGATTGTGGTGATGCCGCAGTGCCGGAAAGATATTTGGTGGATTCAGCCGCCGATGGACGAGCTGGCGATGGCTTCGCTGAACGCGGCGATCAAGGAATTTCATGGAGATGTCCAGCGGACCTATTTGACGGGGCTTTCGATGGGCGGATATGGCAGCTGGCACCTTGCGGAAAAATATGCGGGGAGATTTGCAGCGCTGATCGTGATTTGCGGCGGCATTCGTCCGCCTGCGAGTGCGCTGAAGGCTGAGCCGGATCTTGTGAACTTTACGCCGGCGGATGATCCCAAGAGTTACGCGGAAGTTGCCGCGAGGGTGGGAAATACTCCTGTATGGATTTTTCATGGCGCGGATGATGACATTGTGCCGGTGACGGAATCGCAGCGGATGTACGCGGCGATGAAAGCGATTGGCGGCGACGCGCACTACACGGAATTTCCGGGGATGCGGCACGCGGTGTGGGACAAGGCTTACGATGAGCCGACATTATTTCCGTGGTTATTTTCGAAGTCGCTGGCGGTGAAGACGAAGTAAGTTTTCCTAAACGATTGCGAGCATTCGAAGGCGCTGGAAATATTTGCGACGCGGATTGAGGGGGCACAAGTCATGAAATTTGTGATCGTAGGAATTGTGGATAGTTACGCGGATGCGGAGGATGCGGTGGAGGATCTGGAAGAGGCGGGCATCAAGGGCGGACAGGTGGAGGTGATCAGCGAGATTGATGAGGACGCGCGAACGGCTGACACGCCGGGTGAGCCTGCCACGAAATCTGGCGAGCCTCGGCAAAGTTGGGTTTCGCGTTTGTTTGGCGCGGGTGGCGCGCTGGAGAAACGCGAGGTGCGCGATGAGTCCGGGACACAGCCTGACTACATCGGCGAGCAGGAATTTTATGCGAGCCACGTGAGGCAGGGCGGCGCAGTGGTGATCGTGCACGTGACTGCGGAGCGGGCGGCGAATCGTGCTGCTGAGATTTTGCGGGAGCATGGGGCGCGGACTCCTGGGAGCAAGGAAGGGCCGGCGATCCGGCGCATTGAATAGCGATGCGCGATTAACGGAAGTTGCTGATCAGGAGGACGTCGCTGGTATTTTCGCCTTTGGCCAGGAGCAACTGTTTGCCGTCGCGCGACCAGGCGAAATCGAAGATTTGGCCCGAAGTGAAGTCCGTTACGGGGCGCGGCGGGCCGCCGCTGAGCGGTTGTTCCCATACGTTGGTGGCGCCGTGGCGGGTCAAGAGGTATTGCAGACTCTTCTGATCGGGTGACCAATGCAATCTTTGGGCGCCGATGGGGCGGACAAAAACATTCACGGGGGCGCCGCCAGCGGCAGGAAGTACCGCGAGCCTGAACGTTGGCGCCGGCAGTAATTCCTGATAGCCGAAGGCAATCCAGTTTCCATCCGGCGAAATGACGGCAGAGCTGATGCCGTTGGGGGAACTGAAAATCTCGACGGGGGCGCCGCCGTCAATCGGAACGCGGTAGAGCTTGTGCGCCGAATCGAAGAGCACCCACTTGCCGTCGGGGGAACAGTTGGAATTGAAGACGTCGTCGGTTAGTTTTACGGAGTTGGAACCGTCCACGTCAGTTCGCAATAGACGCAGCTCGTTTTCTTCAAAGGAATCGAAGACCAGGTAGTGATCACCGCAAGCTGACATGGAAAGATAATTGCGAAGATTCGGGCGCAGGAGCGCGCGCTGGCTGCCGTCGGCGTTCATGAGTGCGAGGTCGCTGCCGCGGCTGCGTACCAGGAGCTTACCGGCGGGGCCGGGCGCGATGCCGTCGTCGGGAGTTTCGCCGGTGGTAACTTGTTTTGCTCCCGCGGTTTTTCCTCCTGGCGCGATCCAGATATGCGCACTCTCGCTGTGCTCCAAGGCGACGATCACCTTTCCGTCCTGAGTCATTTCCAGCGATGGGGCGTAATCGGAGAGATCGTTGGAAAAGCGGGTTCGTTCGCCGGCAGGATAGGAAACCATCCACAATTGCGAGCGATTCTCGGGCTGCAGCTCGATCGAGATCAAGAAAGAATTACCGTCGGGCGACCATGCAGGCCTGCCGAGTCCGGCAGAACCGGAAATCAGTTCTTTGACGGAGCCGTCGGCCACGTTGATGGCGTCCAACACCCACCTGATTTCCTTGGCCATATGCAGGCCGGAGGCGAGGATCGTCTTTCCATCTGGGGACCAGGCCGCGCCAAACATGAAGCCGGGCCAGTCCGGCAAGGTAGCAAGGAGGTGATCGTTGCTGCCGTCGGCGTTAGCGATGCGGAGTTCCACATTGTTGTGTTCCGGGACGCCGCGCATGAAAACGAACTGCTTAGCATCGGGTGAAAAGCTTAGCGGGCTATCAACGTCACGGATCAACTGGCGCGCGGTGCCACCCAGGACGGGCATGACGTAGAGGTAGCGGAAATTTGTGGTGCTTTTGTCGGAGCGCACGAAATAGACGTAGTTGCCATCGGGCGAAAAACTTAGACCGGCGAAGGAGACTATGTCTGGAGCGAGGACTTGCACGTCACTTTTGGTGGCGACGTTGCGGACCCAGAGGCTCTGCTGCTCGCCGTCGGTTAGCACGTAAACGATGTAACGGCCGTCGGGCGAGATGGCTACGCCAGTGGCTTTGCCGCTGTCGGTGAGTTTGGTGATCTGCATGTTTTGCAGATTCAGGGAGTGGGGGCGCGTGAGAAATTTGTAACCGGTGAAGGCCAGGACCGTAAGGACTACAAGTGCTGCAATCAGGATTGGAATTTTGAGGCTGTGCCGTGGTGCGACTTGCTGCGTCGTGCCGATGTTGCTGCTGGATTGGGTTGCGGACGAGATTCCGGCGCTTGCGCTTGATCCGGATTCTTGCGCAGTGGTGAACGCGCCGCTTGCTGGACTGACGATCGAGCTGACGCGGCCGGAACTTGTATCGCGTTTCAGGCGCTTCAAGTCGGCGCGCATTTCCGCGGCGCCTTGGTAGCGCAGGTCGCGGTCTTTCTCTATCGCTTTGAAGATCACTTGCTCGAGTTCGGCAGGCAGGTTGTTATTCAGGCGCACTGGCGCGACGGGATTTTTGTGGAGGATGGCATCGAAGATTGCGCCGGAGGTTTCGCCCTGGAATGGCAGAGTTCCGGTGACCATTTCGTAGAGGACGATGCCGAAGGAGAAGAGGTCTGTGCGCGCGTCCAGGTCTTTGCCGAGAACTTGCTCGGGCGACATGTAGGCGACCGTGCCCATGGAACTGCCGGGGCTGGTGAGCTGGGCGGAGTCCACACCGACGGTGACCATGGTGACACTGCGGCCGCTGACGGCTTTTGTGCTGGAAACTTTGGCGAGGCCGAAATCCAGAATTTTGGCGTGGCCGCGCTTGGTGACGAAAATGTTGGCGGGCTTGATGTCGCGATGAACGATGCCTTCGCTGTGGGCGGCGTCGAGCGCGTCGGCAACCTGGATGGCGAGATCGAGCAGGTTGTCCAGTTCCATAGAGCCGCCGGTGATGGCGTGCTTCAGAGTCTGGCCGTCGAGAAATTCCATCGCGATGAAGGCTTTGCCGTCCGCTTCGCCAATATCGTAAATCGTGCAGATGTTGGGATGGTTCAGGGCGGAGGCGGCTTGGGCTTCTCTTTGGAAACGCGCGAGGGCTTGCGGATCTTTCGCGACGTTGTCCGGCAGGAATTTCAGCGCGACGAAACGGTGCAAGCGGATGTCTTCGGCTTTGTACACGACGCCCATGCCGCCACCACCGAGGCGTTCCAGGATGCGATAGTGGGAAAATGTTTGGTCGAGGAGAGAGTCGTTGCTGGGCATGTGGTGGACATATTAGGGTGCGGGAAAAGGCAAGTCAACGAAGACGCAGTACTGGCGTGCGAGTGCAGGCACAACGTGAGAAACGCGGAAGGCTGGCCCGGGGGCGACTCAAGCAATTTGGAGAGCTGCGGTCACGCCCCGGCGGCTTGGGCTGAATTTGTGGACCTCAGGGGCCTTGCTGCAGGTCAATCATGGGTTGTTGGCTCACGCGGATTAAGCCGGAGCGCGGCCGGTCGAGATCAATGATCAGGCCAAGAACCAGAGTGATGGCTAAGGTGAGCAGTATGGTCGAGAAAATTTGCCGACACCCATGCAAGCCGAATGTGTAACCGACCAGCATGATCGCCAGCAAGGCAACGATGCAATTCACATAGATCACGCTTTCGGGCACCGGATTTTCAAAAGCCACCTTCCGCGCCGATTCCAGATCTATGACCTGGTTTAGCGATTGCAACAGCAGGCCGATTCGCACGGGATCGGGATTCTTCTGCCCATAAGCGACCGAGCGCGACCAGAATTCATTCTGCAACCGCACGGTTTGCAGGCGCAAACCGTCGAGGCGCGCGAGATCATTCCCCGATGTTCCGTACTGCACGCGCACGTCAATATACTGGTGAAGAAGGCTCGCGATTTCGGGGCCGTCCGGAGCGGGCAGGAGTTTTGTACGGAGCAAGGAGGTTCCGATAGCGTTGGCTTCATCGAGCACAAGCTGCTTACGGGCGTCGAAGCGAGATACGGCCGCGAACATTGTGAAACCGAGCAACAGCGCAAGAATGCCAAGGATTGCATCTTCGACTGCGGATATCTGTGACTTGGTTTTGTCGGAGGCTCGTGTTTCAGACTTGCGACCGAAACGGAATCCCAGATCCGCCGCCACGAGCATCAAAGCGAAAAATACGACGCTGATTACGATCCAGTTTATTCCGAAAAGGAAACCAGAATTCACAAACGTCTCCCGAGACGAGCATATTTCAATTTGTGGCCGATGCGAGAATCGCGCGGGCAAATTTATCACGATTTCTTCGCTGGCAGGCAATTCCTGTAATCGGAATCTTGGCGCGAAAATCCGGTTACGCCCGAAATCACGTGCCGGGCGCTTTCGTGCACAAGAACGAAGGGGATCGAAATTCGTGCTGCAGCATTCGCAGGTCAGCATCGCAGCGACGGGCGGCGGGACCCTTTTAATTATAGCGATGACATCCGCTGGAAAGCCGTGGCACTATCGAGTGCGAATTCTGGAATGCTTAGCTCCGTCCAGCGGAGTTATGCGCAGAGTTCGCAAGGATCGCGCGACCCACTCTGACCAGAAAACGACCGGGGGATACAACCGTGAAAATTGCATGGAGATTTTTGGATTTCGGGAGTGAGAACATGGAGAAACTGAGTCCGAGGCACTTGAGCCGCGCCGGCGTTTCGGTTGCTTTCTGGGTTTGTCTCGCGATAAGCGTTATCGTTTCGCCTTTGGCTGTTGCGCAAGATGTCTTACCGAGGCCAGAGCCACCCTTTAAAGGCCATATCGGGCGGACGGTAGACGAATCCACGAAAGATTTCCCGAAGGCAGTCACCGCCCCTAAGGGCGCTCCCAACATCCTGCTAATTCTGACGGACGATGTCGGCTTCGGCGCCAGCAGCACTTTCGGTGGGCCGATACCGACACCGACCTTCGACCGACTCGCGAAGAACGGTCTTCGCTACACCCAATTTCATACGACTGCGCTGTGCTCGCCCACCCGAGCAGCCCTTCTGACCGGCCGCAACCACCACTCCGCCAATACCGGCATCATCATGGAGGGCGGCACCGGGTTCCCGGGCTACAACTCACTCATGTCTAAGAGCGTCGGGTCGTTCGCGGAGGTGCTCAGGCAGAATGGCTATAACACCGCCTGGTACGGAAAGAATCACAACATCCCGGATTGGCAAAACAGCCAAGCCGGGCCCTTTGATCTGTGGCCCACAGGGTTGGGCTTTGAATACTTCTATGGCTTTATCGGTGGCGACACCAGCCAGTGGGCGCCCGCGATTTTTGAGGGCATCAAACCGATCGAACCGCCTCACGACCAGAAGGATTATTTCTTCGACCACGACATGGCTGATCACGCGATCGCGAGGATTCAGATGTTACACGCCGTCGCTCCCGATAAGCCCTGGCTGACTTATTTCGCGCCGGGAACAGCCCACGCTCCGCACCACGCTCCGCCAGACGT
The DNA here is from genome assembly GCA_963779465.1 of uncultured Acidobacteriota bacterium. Lineage (GTDB taxonomy): Bacteria > Acidobacteriota > Terriglobia > Acidiferrales > UBA7541 > Palsa-295. The sequence goes on from CAVZYH010000001.1 coordinate 1,283,466, forward strand.
GATCGCGAGCTTCAAAGGACAATTCGATCAGGGCTGGGACAAAGTACGCGAAGAAACCATTGCCCGTCAGAAGGCCATGGGCATCATTCCAGCGGAGACGCAATTAACGGCGCGATCCGAAGGGATCCCCGCATGGGATTCCCTGGACGCGGACCACAAAAAAGTTTACGCGCACATGATGGAAGTGTACGCAGCGGCCCTATCGAATTGCGATAAGGAAATCGGGCGCGTGCTCGACGCCATTGAAGCTACCGGAGAGCTCGACAACACGCTGGTGATCTACATCCAGGGCGACAACGGTGCGAGCGCTGAGGGCGGCCAGCAGGGTTTGCTGAATGAAATGGCTTTCTTCAACGCAACGCCCGAGGATTTCAAAGAGGTTGAGCGACGGATGGACGAACTGGGCGGTCCCATGACATTCAATCACTACCCGATCGGCTGGGCCCACGCGATGGATACGCCATTCCAGTGGACGAAACAGATTGCTTCGCATTTTGGCGGCACGCGCAACGGTATGGTTATCTCGTGGCCCGCTCGCATCAAGGACAAGGGTGGTATCCGCCCACAATTTCACCACGTGATTGATATCGCGCCAACCATCTATGAAGCAGTTGGAATTGAAGCTCCGTCGGTATTGAACGGGGTGCCACAGAAGCCCATCGAGGGCGTCAGCATGGTGTACACCTTCGACTCAGCGACCGCGCCATCTACCCATCGCACCCAATATTTTGAGATGTTCGCAAATCGCGCCATTTACAACGATGGCTGGGTGGCAGCCACCACTCCTCCTCTCCCGCCGTGGGCAAGCGGCAAGACTATTCCCATTGATGACTATAAGTGGGAGCTGTACGACATAACGAAGGACTTCAGCGAAGCCAATAATATGGCAGCAAAGGATCCCAAAAGACTTCGAGAGTTACAGGAATTGTTCTGGATCGAAGCCGCTAAGTATCAGGTGCTTCCGCTGGACAACAGCAAGCTAGAACGTATGAACGTGGACAATCGTCCGAGCCTTACGCGGGGACGAACGGAATTCACACTCTATCCGGGTATGGTCCGTATCCCCGAGGGTACTGCTCCAAGCATCTTGAACAAGTCATTTCGGATTACTGCCAATGTTGAGATCCCCGCTAGCGGTGCCGAAGGCATATTGGTTACGCAAGGCGGACGATTCAACGGATGGGGACTCTACCTGCTGGATGGGAAGCCGGTCTTCCATTACAACCTGGTGGGTGTCCAACGCTATAACGTGGCTGGCCCAGACAAGCTATCGCCCGGGAAGCACACCGTCGTTGTTGACTTCAAGTATGACGGCGGTGGGCTCGGCAAAGGTGGACTCGCGACGCTCTTGGTTGACGGAAAACAGGCGGCCCAAGAGAAATTCGCGCGGACGATTCCGTTTCGCATTTCAGCGGACGAAACGCTCGACATCGGCGAAGACACGGGCACTCCGGTCAGCGAGGACTACCACGTGCCGTTTAAGTTCACGGGCACGATTGGGAAAGTCGTCATCCTGTTAGGCGACGAAAAAATCACAGCAGCCGACCAGAAAGCGATCGAACAAGCCGCAGCCGACCTGTCAACGGACGAGTAACGGCGCAGACCCGTGGCGACGAGGATGGCAGTGCAATTCCCTTCGCCACGGCGCGTGGTATAAGGGCCTATGAACTCCTGGCGCGACCGCTGGCGAAGCGTGCGTGGGAGATTCACGTTAATAATTTGGTGGATGCTTGGGTGGTTGGCGCTTTTTGCGTTCGTCGTGTGCGCTTGGATTGCAATTAACAGGCCACAACATGCGGGCCTGTCATTGTTATTTGGAGCAGCTGCCTCGGCGTTTGGCGCGCTGAGCGTTGGTTGTTTTGTTGTAGCAGCAATAGGCTTCATACAATGGGTGTGGATCGGAGTCCGGCGTATTACAAAGTTTGCGACGAGAAATTAACGACGAGCTCTTGCCCGGTATTCATTCCGAGCGTCGCGTGACCCGTCTTGTGCTGCAGGAACGCCAGTCGAAACACGGGTAACTGGCCGAACGGATTACGGAACTAGTAGGGATTTCCAGCGTTTCCAGGCGTCGTCGCGGGCTTTTTTGTTGGCGTCGCTGGCGTCGGGGGCTTCGCCGGCGCGCATGAAACCGTGGCCGGCGCCGTCATAGGTGACGGGATCGTAGGTTTTCCCCGCGGCTTTCATGGCGGTGACTGTGTCCGGGATTGTGGCGTCAATTCGAGCGTCGTTGCCAGCGTAGAAACCGTAAACGGACGACTTGATGTGCGGCATCGCTTCCGTGGCGGGCGGCAAGCCGTAGAAAACGAAAGCCGCGGAGACATCGCCGCGGTTTGTTGCAAAGCGGAAACTTTGTGCGCCGCCCCAGCAGAATCCTACGACGTACAATTTGCCGTTCGAGGCGGGCAGCTTATTTGCGTAATCCGCAGCGGCGTTCAGGTCCGCAGTCACTTGATCCGGATTTAATTTGCTGACGCCTTCGGTGACAGCGCCGACAGGAAAGCTGTTGGTGCGGCCGCCGTTCGGTCCCATGCCACTAAGCAGATCCGGGGCGACGGCGATGTACCCGGCGGCGGCTAGTTCGTCGGCAAGTTCCTGGGCCCAATCGCTCAATCCGAAAATTTCGTGAATCACCAGCACCACGGGACGCTTGTCTTTCGATTCGGGGTAAACGACGAGCGTGTCCACGTTTCGGCCGTCGTGCTTTAGGGTAACCCATTCGCTGTGCCGAGGAGATTTTTCGATGCGCTCGCGCGCCCACGGCTGCGACCATTCCCGCGCCGCAACCGTTTGCGCGACGAGCAGCATCGCCATCACTACGATCATTAGCGCTGCGAATCGCTTCATGACTCACCTCACCCCGGTATGGACCGAGCTACTGCGACGCAGCACTGGGCCTCTCGTCACGGAGCTTTTTCGATGTGAGACGCCCTTAAGCGCTGGCAGCAGCGGCTTCTTCAGAGGCCTTGGTGCAAACGATGGTTAATCCGTTCTTGTTGGCGTCGAATCGTTCTTTGCGATCCAGGCTCTTCAGGAATTCCCTGGCGGCTTTGCCGATTGCCGCTGCCATGGAACCGGTATCAACCTGAATCGTTCGACCTTGCGGACCATTCGTGCGGTGTTGGTATTCCAATTTCACTGCGTACATGGATTCTCCTTTGGGTTATAGGATAACCGAACATTGGAACTGATGTTTCATTTTTCCGGCAAGCGCGCAAATGAGGCGCGGGCCCGCGATTCGGCGCGAGTGTTCCGATATCTACGGAGAATAAGGCTTTACTGGGAACGCAACGGAGACGACCGCGCGTCAAGGCTTGGGCGAGGTTCGCCGCAGTTTAACGCGTTAACGCGGCGGGGCCTTGGCGGATGGGATGGAACTGCAATCCCTTTCGCCAAAGCTCGCGGGATGTGGTGATTGGGTTCGCGCGGCCGGACGTCGGGAAAACGACGGGTGGCCGCCCAGGGAAAGCGAGAACGCACGCGCTCAGTGTAATTCTCGTGCGCTCTCAATCCCGGTGGGGATAAGTCTGCGATCGCGGCTCTTCAGTTGTCGCAACGTCGAAAGGGCATCAGCCATTTCCATTCGCTCCTGGCGAGAAGCTCTGGAGTCTGAGGCACGGGCCTTAATCGAATCCTCGGCTGCTTTCATGCGGACTTTGAGGAGGGAGCGGTCAAGTTCAAGAACGGCTGCTCGGAAATAGTCGCGCCACGTGGTTTGTATCATTTTCGCACTCCTGATGTCGTTCCGCAGCCGCCCATCAGCTGCGGGATATTCGGTTGGCTCTGGGGCTGGGCGCCAGAGCCGCCCAAAGAGAATTCCACATTGGCTTAATTCTGTCGTTGCTGCTGCGCAACTCAGCAGTTGCTCAAGCGCAGGCACGCGGGGCGCAGTTAAATGGATCGAAAGCCGAGAATTTCAGCCGGCGAATTCAGCTACGGAGTTCGAACGCCGCGATGCCCAACTGCATCAAGCGGGATGCAAACACGCGAAAAAAATCGAAGGCGCCGCCACGATGCACGGCGCCTTCGCGGCTGGGATTACTTGACGATGTTGACGACCATTGATACGGATTTGGGAGCCGCACCGGCTCCGGCCGTAGCAGTGACGTTGACGGTGAAAGAGCCGGCTGAGGCGCCGCCGGAAGTTGCGTTACCGCTGGAGCAACCTCCGATGCAGAGACCCACGAATATCAAACCGAGCGCAGCCAGAGTGCTCTGAACTCGACGACGTTTGCGCCAGCCGAAAGGCAACAACATTCCGGCTAATCCGAACGTGGAAGTTGCGGCCCACAAGCGGCTTTCACCGATGCGGCTGGCAACCGCACCAGTGGATTTAATCGCCAGCGTGATTGTGGCCGGGTGCACTCCATCGGGAGTTACGGTTGGCGGAGTGAAGCTGCAGCTAACGTTCGCGGGTACGGTTCCGCATGAGGCTTGAACGGGCTGCGAGAAGCCGCCGAGTGGAATGATGTTGAGCGTGGCTGTTCCAGTCTGCCCTTCCTGAATGGTCAAGGTCGCGGGAAGCGCTTGGAAGATGTAATCGCTGATCATCTCCGTGATGGCCGCAGATACGGAAGGAGTGAGCACCGCGTCACCGGGATAGCTGGCCGTCAGGTTATGCGGACCGCCCGAGAGCGTCTTGATGACCAACGTGGCGGTGCTGGTTGAATCGAGTACTGCGGTGCCGATGGCCGTCGAGCCGTCGAGAAACGTGACGGTCCCGGCGGCAGGATGTTGTCTGACGTCCGAGTTATCCACGTAGGCGGTCAGTGTTACGGCGGCGCCCGCGGGAGCAGTGGGCAAGTCGGCGCTGAGAGTCGTGTTCGAAGGAGCGTTCGCGGCGACATCCACGAACGGCGTTGCGACAAATCCTTTCACGTTGGCATCGCCTGAGTAATTGAAGCGAAGCAAGCGATGGCCGGCAGTTGGGAAGGTTGTTTGGACGACGACACAATCACAGCCCGTCGCGCTGCCGTCCACTGGGCCCGAGCCCAAGACCACGGGAGTGGGGCCGGTAATGTCTGTGATCGTTACCGTGCCACCGAATGGGGCGAAACCGTTGCTCTGGAAACCAAGTTGCGCTTCGAGTTGTAGTGGAGTGTTGGCCACCGCAGTTCCCACCGGGAAGAAATCCTGCAGTACGCCGATTGCCTGGGGCACGGTGAAGGTGAATGGCGTGGATGTGCTGGCAGCGAAGCTGCTGTCGCCCGGAAAATTGGCTACCAACTTATGCGTCCCAGCGGTAAGGCCCGCGGGAAGAATCGGAAAGCTGCTCGATTCGCTGGTGGGATTCACTCCCGGCGCCAGCACTCCGGATTTTTCACCGTAATTCAAAATCATAGGCCCGAGAGTGAAGAGACCGGTCCCGCCGTCGTAGTGGCCGGTCTGTATCGGATAACCGTCGGCCTGCAGAGTTACCTGGCCGGTGGGATATCCGAAACCGGAATTGCCGCCGACGACGATGCCGAGATAGAGCGGCTCGCCGTAGCTGACTGAGATCGAGTTAGGGACCCACGATCCACCACCAACCGCACCAACGTACGTTTGGCTGGGCTCCGGGGTAACCGTCACCGAGACAGGATTCGAGGTGCTGGCGTAGTAGGTGCCATCACCGCTGTAGCGCGCGGTGATGCCGTAGGTGCCGCCGGGAATGGTGGAGGTTTTTAAATTAACGGTGCTGCTCGATGTGCCAGCGGTGAGAACTCCGTCGCCGGCCGCGGTGGAACTGTCGTCGGGTGCGACGGCCTGAAGCACCACGGAACCGCTGGGAGATTTGCAGGTCCCGGTGCAAGTGACCTTGGCCTGAAATTGAACCTGCGTACCGTGGACTACGGGCATGGTCTGCCCGCCGGCGAGATTTAGCGTGGTTCCCGAACCTGATGTGCTGACGGCGGTGCGCCAGTTGTTGACCAGGGCGCTGGCATCGAATGAGCCGAGGCCAGTGGCGAGATCATAGCCGGCTACGGCGTCGTATCCGACGGTGAATTGTCCGTTGGTGTCGGGGACTTTGTTGTCGCCCTTCTTGGTGTCGTGATAAACGCCGGGAGTGGAAGCGAGGCGATAGAAGACGTAGTTGGCGACGCCCTGCGGCTGGCCACCCATCTTCTGGTTCACCAGCGCCATGATTCCGGCGGCCGCAGGACTGGACAATGAAGTGCCGCCGGCGGTGTAGAAATAATCGCCGCCGCCGGTGCAGCTACCGTAGAGACAGAGCAAGTAGCCGTCGTGCAACGCTGCCGTCAGAGAAATATCCGGCAGGTCGCGCTTACCATCATTCGGAACGCCGGTCGCCGTCTGCCAATCTGGTTTTGCGTATAAGGTGCTGACGCCGCCGCTGCCAGCCCAGAGTGAGACGTTATTGGGATCGTTGCTGCTTTCGTTCCAGACGATTTCTGGAATGTAGCTGAGCACGGAAAGGCCGGTGGTGGGATCGGTGGTGGTGCTCCAGAACGCGTTGGGATTGGCGGTGTCGTCAAATTGCGTGCCGCCGACTGCGACGTTGTACGGAGTGGAGGCGATTCCGTTGACCGCGAATCCGCCGGAGGCGAAAACGCCGCCACCAGGAGCGTCGCAACCCGCACCGCCATTGTCACCGGCGGAAACGAATGCCGTGATGCCTTCCGCTGCAGCCTGTTGCCAGAGCGCATTGTAAAAGGCGGTTCCAACGGGACCCAGCGTCGCTTCGCAATTGCCGTAACTGGTGCTCATCACTGGAGCGAGATCGTGGTCCACGATGTAGGCTGCGGAGATATCCACGCCGTCGGCGAAATTGCTCTGCGAGACGACGAAGTCAATCGTGGCCATCGGAGCTACTGCGCCTGACCAGGTGACGTCCAGCGTGGCTTCGGGCAAGTCGTAATACGTCTGACCGGGATCGTCGCCGTTGACGATTACTTGGGGATCGTTCGCGGGAAGGCCGAGATTGGAGCGGAAGTCGCGCACGTCTTGCACGGAAATGTTGCTGCGGCCGACGATGGCGATGGTTTGACCGGTGCCGTCAATGCCGGCGTTGTAGAGCGGCTGCACGTTGTAAATTTTTGCGAAATCGGCGGGGGTCATGTAATGCGACCCGTCATCGAAAGTGAAATTGCCCTTGCTTTTCTTGAAGTGAACTTTCGCACCGAGGAGCGCGGAGGACGCTGACTTCGGATCGCTGTGCAGGCGTACCACGCCCTTTACAACCGCTTGTAGTGCAGCGGGAATCTGGATGTTTTTGGAATTGGAAATGAAGCTCTGGCCCTTGTAGGTGTAGGTGTGCATTTCGGTAGAGAATGCAGATTCCACCTGGGAAGCGTTGCCGCTGAAAACGATGAATCGGCGGCTTTGCGAGACTTCGTGGACGGTGAATCCCTGACTTTGCAGCCATTGTTGAACCTGTGCTGCGTCGGAATCCGCCACTCCGAATTGCAGGCCGAACTGCGCGGGTGTGAGCCACTTGTGAAATGAAGGGGAGGAGGCGTCGTGCAGCGCGCTCACTAAAGTTGTCGCGGCTGATTCCTGATCGGGCGTCGGCGCGAGCATCAGGAGCATGCGTCCGAGATTCTGGCTGCCGGGGACGCGGCCAGTTTCCACGCTATTCGTCAGAAGGGCCGGAGTTGTCCCAGCTACCTGCACGCGCTCACTGCTTTGGATCGCGCTGGTAATGCGCGCCTGACCCATTGCCGCAGGTACCGACGCCACACTCAGTAACAAACCTGCAACCGCCGCCACACCTAGAATCCGGTTCTTGTAACTCAATGGGTGATTCCTCCTGGAGATGTGAACGAACCTGAGCTGTTTGAATCGCCAACCTGAGCTTCCGGAAAAACCTGAAGACAGAAGCCGACCTCAGACTGCTTTCATGAACGACTGGCTTCTGTTGAGTGGTTAAACGGCGGGGTAAACTACCCCTTTGAATCGCTTAACACAAGGCCGTCGCAAAAATAATTCACCAATTAACCGGCTACGCGGGACTGCTGCACCGGCAATTCTCAGCGAGCCGTCTCGAGAGCACGAACAAATTACGGATTCGATGCGCGAAATACTGTCTGGCCGAACCTGTCCTGCATTCGACTGCTGAATTGCAAAACGGTGGCGTCGCCCTAATCGCCGCGGTGGGAACATCTCACAAACCGAGAAACGCTGTCGTTGCGCTAGAGCAATCTCGAGGGTGTCGCGCAGGGGTGGCAGCTAAAAAGTATAAGGATTCGAAACGGGCGAGACTCAGCGGTCGCCAAGAATCGCGATTCGCGCTGCAGGAGGGGGAAATGACCGCAAACGCGATTTTGGCGGGGCTCAGATTTCGATTTACTCCGAATGGCGAGCTTTTAGAGGAGTGGCCATATAGATGTAGCAGCACGCCAGATGTGTACCAGTCCCCAGCCCTGAGTCCCGGCACACATCCGGCGTCCTGGGTCAACTTCTAGGCCTGTTTCTGCCTCTCGGCGACCTTGGCCAGCGCCACCGTCATCGCGGCCCCGCCAAGCGTCTTAATCAGTGTCGTGTGCTGCGCATAGAAGGTGCTGACGGAGTCCACGACCGAAGGATTCGAACTTTGTGCATGAGCCGCGAGTTGCTGAACAGCTTCCGGCGAAAGCTTCTGGGCTTGTTCGGGCGTCAACTGGGAGCTACCGCTGGCCGCAACTCCGGCGAGTCCGACGCTTCCCAAAATCTGCGTCAGCATGGCGGGATTCACGGAGGACAATAATTGATTGACCATGCCGGCTTTCTGCTCGCCGCTGGAGTTGTTGAACAATGTTGAAAGCATTTGTCCGAAGGCCGGCGTCTTGTCTGAATTGAACATCGCGGTAAGGCCTTCGGCAATGGCGCTGGAGGGAGCTGCTTGCGCCACCTGATCGAAATGCGCGTGTATATCGGGCGCCGGAGCGGCTGCTGCGCCACTGCCGGACGTATATTGCTTCAGAAGTCCTCCTACCTTGTCCATCCATCCCATATTGTTTTCTCCTTGGCGATTTAGATTTGGAGCCGGCCCGTTGAGGGGCAATTCGTGACTACTTTTGCAGCTCGTGTTACTGAGGAATGATCAACTCGATTCCCGCGCGGACTTTGTCGGGGTCGGCGAGCTTGTCCTTGTTGGCCTCGAAAATCTTCATGTATTTGTTGGCGTCGCCGTAGAACTGTTTGCTGATTTTCGAGAGGTTGTCGCCCGGTTGCACGGTATAGGTTCGCGTGGCCGGGGTGGAAGCTGCGCCGCTCGCTCCGGCTGCGGCTGCCGCGGCGGCCTCCGGCGCCTGGATGTCTGCGATCAGGTCGGAGAAACTGGGATCAACCAGCTTGATCTGGTCCCAGATGCGGTTTTTCAAATCCGCGGAAGGCGCGGAGGCTCGGATCAAAAGCTTGTCCCCTTCCATATTAAGGTTTTGAAGCTGAACTCCCTGCGACTGAATGAAATTCAGCACGGACTGATACTTCAATTTGAGCTGCTCGAATCGGTCTGCCATGGAAATCTCCTTAGCGAACTTTTCTCGACTCTCAGTTCCCCGGGGTCTACTGCGTGGCCTACTTCGCGGGCTGTTTCGCGATAATGAGTTTGGAGATTTTGTTGTAGGTGGCTTGTGGAACGACTTTCTTGTGGACGAGATCCGTCTTCGCTTTGTACGGGCGGCCGTCAATGATCTTCTGGGAGTAGGCCGTTCCGATGCCTGGCAGAGCTTCGAGCTGCGCTTTCGACGCCGAATTGATGTCCACCAGATCCGCGCTGGCGGCCGATCCGCCGGCGCTTTGTGCGGCAGAAGTGAATTCGGTGGCTGGATTCGCTGTGACCTTGGGGGCCCATGCCATTAGCGCAAGCACCGCTCCGATAGCCGCGCTGCAGATTGCAATCTTGAACTTGTGCTTCAGCATCAGCGGTTCCTCCTCGACATTAACGGCTATTCATTCTTCGCGGCGCGGTAGCCTGCCTTCAGCGCGTCGGCTTCGGACATGTACTTGCCGTTCTTCGTCTTGCCGTAATACCTGGTGCCTTCCTTGTGGTACACGCCGGAGTCCAGATTCACCCAGACCATTCCACTGCCGGGCAAGGGTTGAGCCTGCGGTGCGCTTTTCGCAGCCGCCGCTGGAGCGGCGGCGGGTGCTGAGGCTGCTTGAGTAGGAGCCGATGCCGGGGCTGCGGCGGGTGCGGGAGACGAAGATGCGGGCGCGTTCGTCGGCGGCGGTGCAGCTGCTGCGCCGCTCGATGAAGACCGGCTCTTCGATACCGATTTTGTTGGTTGCGGCGCTGCGGCGACCGCCGGTGCGTTGCCGGTAGTTACCAGCGGAGTGATCTTCTTGATGGTCGCGGCAGAGACGCCGGCTTTTGATAAATCACTTGTCGAAGAATACGGCCGGCCGGAAATGATCTTCTTGGCGGTAGCAGGTCCAACTCCGGGCAAATCTTCCAGATCCTTTTCACTCGCGGTGTTTAAATCCACCGGGCCTGCAGGCGCGCTCGAAGCTGCTGGCTTTGCCGAGGAGGCGGCCGACTTGCTGGAGGTGGATTTCGCGGGAGGCGCGGCGTTGCCAAAGGTAACCAGCGGAGTGATTTTCTTAACGGTCGCGGCAGAGACGCCTGCCTTTGTGAGATCACTCGCGGAAGAATAAGGCCGGCCAGCAATGATTTTCTTGGCTGTAGCTGCGCCGACGCCAGGAAGATCTTCCAGCTCCTTTTCGCTGGCGCTATTGAGATCCACCTTCGATCCGCTCGATTGCCCGGACGAAATAGGGCTCGCAGACGCATTCACTCCGAACGCGAAAGCGGCGATCGTCAAAAACATCGCGACCATCTTTAAAGTTCTTTTCACTGTTCCCCCTGAATTACCTCGGTGCCTGCCCGTAACGCTTCAGGCTGCCCGAGGCGAAGATGCGCGAGATGAAGCCGCGCGAGACGGTCCACTTCGGCCGTAGAATCGTTTGCCACAGTCGCAGCAGCGATACGCGCCCAGGTGCAGCGTCCGCAGGAATTGCCCTTCGATTACGCCGCGAACGCGGGAATGTGCGACCTCATCGCAACCGCAATGAGGACAATGCCGCTTCGCCGCCGGATTGATTCCTTCCATCGGCTAGATTCCCCGGAGACAGCTACTGCGTCTTGCTGTTCCCCTTGGTTGCATCGGTCTTGGTTCGAGCGGCTCGAATTTGCGCATTTCGCTGCCGAACCGCGTTTCGCAGGAGCTTTTCCAGTTCGCGGTCGTTCTCAGAGATGTTGCTCGGTGTCTTCTGCGGCCGTCCGGGAGTACCGTTTGCCTCAAGCATGCCGCAGTAGAGGGAGCTTGCCTGCAACTCCTTGCTGGAGAATACGATGAGAGGCATTCCGCACAGCTCCTGCGCCGCAATGGAGGCGAGCTCGGTGCGGACAGAGAACTGGGCATTCCCTGCTGCGCGGAGAAACCGCCCCCGATGATGCGTATATTTACGTACGTCTATGAAAGTTGCCTATTGTCAAAATTGACAGTACAAGCTTACTGATTTTCTCAGAGTGGGATTCCCGCATTGCAATAAGAAAGCCCTGCAGGGTCGCTTCATCGTGGGCGTGCGTCAGGCATTCGATTCCATTTGGCGTATACTCCGGGTGCGACTCTTGGAAACGCATGCAGCGCTGCGGACTGAGGCCTCTCCGCGGCATCGCGAAGGAAACAGTAGGAATGTAATTGTTCGGTCTGAAATTCGACGTCGCGGGGAAAATCTTCGCGAGGAGAACTAAGCGATCATGTCTGGCAGACGATTGGCGGTCATGTTGCTGCTGTGCGTTGGCCTGCTGCAACCAGCGGGTAGCGCCGTGGCGCAGAACGTAAAGGCTACGTTCGACAAATCCACGAATTTCTCGAAATACAAGAAATACACATGGGGTTCGAATTACCTGCTGACGCAGCAGACGAAGGACGTACAAGAACGCATCAACATGGCGATCGTTGACTCGATTAACAGGAATCTGCGAGCCGAAGGTTTCGTAGAAGACGATAAGGATCCCGACTTCATAATCACGTATTCAGCGGGCGGGATGCCCAAGACCGATGTGGGTGCGCAGCGCTATTTGTACGCCGCTGACATGCAGAACTATTACTGGGGAGGAAGCCTGACAGGAATTTCCTCGGACGTATGGGTTTCGAGCCTGGCGAAAGTGCAGATTGCCGTGACGGATGCGGCGACAAAGACGAATCTCTGGGAGGCGACGGCGTCGCAGAAGATTCGCGATCCCAGGAAATTTGCCAATAACCTGCAACAGAACGTGGACGCGTTCATACAGAAGACCATGAAGAGTTTCCCGCCGAAGAAGTAATTGAGTTTCGAGCGTGAGCCGCGGTGAGACGCCCGATGCTGCGAAGATGCCTATAGGAGCCGTACATCCCGCGCGGTCATTTTTGCGGTTCTGGCCGCATCGAGTCCGTGCTGGCTATCTTCAAAAACGAGGCAGCGGGCAGGATCGATACCAAGACATCGAGCGGCCTTCAGAAAACCGTCCGGCGCGGGCTTGGGACTCTCAACGTCTTCCACGGTAACCACTGCCGAGAAGTAGGGCGTCAGCCGAAGCGCTTCCAGCGTGGCTATGACCATGCGCCGGGTAGAGCTGGAGACGACGGCCATGGGGATCTTCCCTGCATTATTGCGCACGATCGAAGCGACCGCTGCGATTTCCTGGATCATGGACGTGTTGCGGCAAAAGATGTCCTCTTCGAACGGTGAAAGATCCTTGCGGTAGAGTTGCACTCCGCACAACTTTTTGAATTCCAGAAGCAACTGGTCCAGCGACAGTCCGACTCGATCCAGATACCATTCCTTCGGCATATCGTGACCGAAACTTTTAGTGGCCGCAGCGATTGCGTAGTGATGCAGCTCGGCTGTGTCCGCCAGCGTGCCATCGCAATCGAACAACAGCGCTTCAAACTTGCCGTCTGCCAAGTCAATATTCCCCAACGTATCGACCATCAACGATCCTTCGGCAGAGGCGCGGAGGCTACGCCGATATATTTGTCGGCGCCTCCATAGTAATAGAGCCAGCGATTCGATTCGCGCACCAGGCCTTCGACGAATACGACATTCGGCACCTGGCCGACTTTCTCCCATTGCAGCGTGGGAGCGAAGACTGGGGCATCGGCTCGCGCCAGGACTTTGGTTGGGTCGTTCTTGTCGAAGAGCGCCCAGCCCGTGGCGTAGACGCCGTCCTCGCCGGCGGCGTTGAAGGTTAGCAAAATCCCGTCGCGCGTGATTACGGGCGCGGGACCGGGCTCGACGACGCGAGCGTCGAACATTCCCTTGCGATTTCCGAGCACTGGATGGTCCAGCGCATCTTTCCAATGCAACAGGTCGTCCGATGATGCGATGCCCATTTGAGGATTGGGTCCGCGTGCGTCGCCGAGATAGTACATCCAGTATTTTCCGTGAATTTTTTCGGGAACGATTGCGCCGGATTTCGTCCAATTTGTGTTCCACGCGCCTTTGTAGGCGGGCAGGATTACTCCTTTGCGGTCCCAGTGAATCAGGTCTTTTGATGTTGCCAGGCAAAGTTGCGCGTCTTTGTTCGCCGGTCCCGTGCCATCTACGTTGTTGTAGCCGGTGTAGGTCAGATAATAGAGGTCGCCAAATTTCTGAAGCCGTGGATCTTCTACCCCGCCGCCTTTTTCGTATGGCTCTTGAGCGGTCATAACGGGCGTCGCGCGCCGCTCAAAATGGATGCCGTCCTTGCCGGTCGCGTACCCTAAGGACGATGTTCCGTTGCGATCCTGGGCGCGATAGAGCATTACGAACGAGCCGGCTAGTTTCACCACAGTCGGATTGAATACTCCGGCCGATTCGAAGCCATCGCCCTGAGGCGAGAGGATTGGCCTTTGCGACAGGCGGCTCCATGCTCCAAATGGCGGCTCGAGATTACCGGCACAAACGCCGATCGCGGCTGCCATGCCGGCGAGAATGAACAGCGAACGGAGCGGAGTCCGTCTTCCGATGCGAAGGCAACGCGCAAATAAATTCATAATTGCTCCAGGAAAATTGGGTCCGCGAGCGTGCGCTGGAACCGGGGTCGTAATCGGACGATATGAAGCTGTCTTCGATTTCCCCGCGAACCGAGCCATGCACGTGATTCTACACTTCAGTCGTGAAGCCGGACAACCGCGCGGCCTTTCCGCCGGATGCAGAAGTAGCCACGAGCGGCGTAACGGACGGAGCCGCGGAGCGAGGGATTGGCGGACGATGACGGAATTGTTACAATGGGGTTGCCGGCCGATGGTGGCCAGCTCTCATCCAGATTACCGGGACGAAGCTCCCCAGGCAGGAAAACAAACGAATGGCCGCACGCACGCTTTACGAAAAAATCTGGGATGCCCACGTGGTGCGGGAAGAGCCGGGGCAGCCTACCCTAATTTATATTGACCGACATCTGATTCATGAGGGGACTTCGCCGCAGGCGTTTGCGGGGTTGAAGGCCGCGGGCCGCAAGGTGCGCCGGCCGGAGCTGACGTTCGCGGCGATGGATCACTCCGTTTCAACGAAGAATCGCCTGCTGCCCGTGCTGGATGCAGATGCGCGCGGGCAGTTCGAAGCGCTGGAGCGCAATTGCGCGGAGACGGGCGTGCATTTGTTCGATATGAACAGCAAGAATCAGGGCATCGTGCACGTGATCGGGCCGGAGCTGGGAATTACGCAGCCGGGGCAGACGATTGTCTGCGGCGACAGTCACACCTCGACCCACGGGGCTTTTGGCGCGCTGGCTTTCGGGATTGGCACGAGTGAAATCGAGCACGTACTGGCGACGCAGTGCTTGACGCAGTTCAAATCGAAAACGATGAAGGTGGAAATCAGCGGCAAGCGACCGGCTGGAGTGACCGCGAAGGACATTATTCTGGCGGTGATCGGAAGAATCGGGATTGCCGGCGGGAATGGATACGTTTTCGAATATACGGGCGAGGCGGTGCGCGGACTTTCGATGGAAGGGCGCATGACGATGTGCAATATGTCCATCGAAGGCGGGGCGCGCGCGGGAATGGTGGCGCCGGACGAGACTACTTTTGAGTATATGGAGGGGCGGCCATTCGTGCCGCGCGGGAAGGAATTTCAGGAGGCGGTGGCTTTCTGGGAGAAGCTGCCGAGCGACACCGACGCACAGTATGACGACACCTTGACCTTCGATGCGCGGGATTTGGCGCCGATGGTTACATGGGGCACCAATCCGGGGATGGTGACGCAAGTTTCTGATCGCGTGCCGGATCCGGCTGCATTCACTGATCCCGTGGATCGCGAGGCGGCTGCGCGGGCGCTGGTTTATATGGATTTGAAACCAGGGACGGCGATGGAAGATATTTCGCTGGATCGCGTGTTTATCGGCTCATGCACGAATTCGCGGCTGGAAGATTTGCGCGCGGCAGCAAAGATGGTTGAAGGCAAGCATGTGTCGAAATCCTTGAAGCAGGCGCTGGTGGTGCCGGGTTCGCGCGTGGTGAAGGCGGAAGCGGAAGCCGAGGGGCTGGACAAGATTTTTGTGGCGGCGGGATTCGAATGGCGCGACGCGGGTTGCAGCATGTGCATCGGGATGAACGATGATGTGTTGCTGAGCGGCGAGCGTTCGGCGAGCACTTCGAATCGCAATTTCGAAGGGCGGCAGGGCAAGGGCGGGCGCACGCACCTGGTGAGTCCGGTGATGGCGGCCGCGGCGGCGATTGAGGGCCACTTCGTGGACATCCGCAAGTGGAATAACGTGGACGGGGCGGAGTAACGATGGAACCTTTCATCAAGCATACGGGATTGGTGGCGCCGTTGGATCGCGTGAACGTGGATACGGACCAGATGGTGCCGAAACAGTTTTTGAAATTGCAGACGCGGCAAGGTTATGGGCGCGTGCTGTTTTATGACTGGCGATATTTGCCGGGGGAGAAGCCGAATCCGGATTTCGTGCTGAATGCGCCGCGTTATAAGGGCGCTTCGGTGATATTGGCGCGGGCGAATTTTGGGTGCGGGTCGAGTCGCGAACATGCGCCTTGGGCGATTCTGGATTATGGATTTCGCGCGATTCTGGCGCCGAGTTACGCGGACATCTTTTACAATAATTGTTTCAAGAATGGAATTTTGCCGGTGACGCTTTCCAACGAACAGATGGATGAGCTTTTTTTGCGGACGGAGAAGAAGGAAGGTTATCGCGTCACTGTGGATTTGGAGAAGCAAGTGGTGACGGATGATGATGGGTTGCGGTATTCGTTTGAGGTGGATCCGTTCCGGCGGGATTGTTTGTTGAAGGGGTTGGATGATATTGGGCTTACTTTGGTGCATGAACCGCGTATTTCTGCTTTTGAGGAAAAGAATTTGAAACATCCGGCGATGTATGAGGCTGTGGATGTGAAGCATCATAGTGATTCGCCGCAATCCGCGCGGCATAACTGATTTATCCTGCTGGATTAATTCAGACATTTAAATCCGTTTTTGTTGGGGTGCGGGAGCTTGCGCGTTTTTGGGCGTGGCGATCGCCGAGTCACCGCCTTGCCGGTTGGCTTTTGTAGCTTCGCACTTTGGTCCGCCATTTGTGGTGCGATTGGCACCGATGGCGGTATAAAGACCGCCGCTACAACACCTGAGTCAAAGGCTAGGTCAAAGGCGCCCGCCTGAAGGTGGCCGCTGCATGGTCAGAACCTGAGCGCGGGCAATTTTGGCGGATCGTGGATTATTCTTGGGCGTGGATTGCTGGCTCTGGAGATTCTGGCGCGATGGGAACCGGACCTTTTAGTTCAGCTAGCAGGATGCCGGCGAAGATTAACGCGGCGCCTAGCAGGATGCGGCCGCCCAAATGCTCGCGGGCCAGGAGCCACGACGTTAGCGCGGCGAAAACTGGTTCGAGGCTGATAAGGATGGCGGTGTGGGTGGGCGAAGTGTATTGCTGAGCCCAAGTTTGCGCGGAGAAACCGAAGGCTGTGGAGCCGAGCGCGGTGATGAGCACTGCGAAGACTAGAGTGCCGCTCCAGACCCAGCGCGGATGCTCTACGTTGGTGACCGAAAGCAATGGCATAGCGATGGTGGCGAGAATTGCGGTGGTGGCGACCTGGACGACGGCGAGCGCGCCGACGGAATGATGCGCGATGTAGCGGCTGATGAAAATCATGTGCACGGCGAACATCACTGCGCAGCCGAAGACCAGCGGATCGCCGCGATTGAGGCCGCCGAAACCTTCGGGCGGCACGGTGAGAAAATATAATCCGGCGAGCGCAGCGAGGGCGCCGGCCCAAATCCATTTGTTGACGCGGCGTTTACTGAAGACGGCGAGGAGCAGTGGCACGATCACCACGCTGGAGCCAGTGATGAAAGCGGCCTTCGAAGGCGAAGTGAATTGCAGGCCGGTGGTCTGAAACGCGTAGCCGGCGAACATGAAGAAGCCGATTTGCGCGCCAGCCCAGATCGAGCCCCGCGTGAGACCGCGCAACGCTTGGCGGAAGAAAATCGCCATCACGACAGCGGCCAGCGCAAAACGAACGGCGATGTACACGAAGACGGAAACGTCGGCGAGCGCGTCTTTCACCACCACGAAAGTGGCGCCCCAGACAAGCGCGGTGAATCCCAGAGCGAGATCGGCGCGGAAATGTTTGCTGAGCATGAACGGATGAGTCTATGCGCTGCGTGACAGAGTGACAAGGCCAGAAACGCTGTCGCAACTGAGCGCAAGAGGATTATTGACCCCCACGGCGAGCTATAGTACAGAAGTGTTACATATGACTCGTCCATTAACCGCGGTTGCACTTGCCTTCGCCGGCTTCGTCGCTCTGTTGGCCGTTCCCCTGCCCGGCGCGAAACACGAAACGTGGTTTGAAGCGCGCAGCCCGAATTTCATCGTGGTCTGCAATGCGGGCGAAAAGCAGGCGCGCAAGACGGCGATCCGTTTTGAGCAGATACGCGCGGTTTTTAGGCGAGAGCTGGAGTTTGCCAGCAAATACGAGAGTCCGGTGATTACCATCCTGGCAGTTAAGGATGAAGATTCCGTAAAAGCTTTGCTGCCCGAATATTGGGTGAAGGGCCACGCGCATCCCGCGGGGATGTTTCTGGACAGCATGAATTTGTTTTTTGCGGTGGTGCAGCTCGATGCTCCGGGAGCGAATCCTTACAACACCATTTATCATGAGTATTTCCACTCGTTAACCACGCCGTATTATCCGAATTTGCCGGTGTGGGTGTCCGAAGGGCTCGCGGAATTTTATGGCAATACGCAGATCGGCGATTCCGAAGTGGGCTTGGGGCGGCCGGATGAGGATTTGATTGTCGAACTGAAGCAGGGCGGCTTGATGCCGCTGGACTTGCTGTTCAAGGTGGATCACAACTCTCCGTACTACAACGAACAGAACAAGACTTCGGTTTTTTATGCAGAATCGTGGGCGCTGACGCACTACTTGATGGTGGGAGACAAATCGGCGCACCGTGCAATGCTGCAGGCCTACATTCATGCGATGGCGGACGGAGCAACACAGGAGCAGGCCGCGGCGCAAGCCTTTGGTGATCTGAATAAATTACAAGCGGCACTGTTCGCGTACATCCGGAACGCTGCGTTCTATTACATCAAAGCGCCGCCGCCTCCGGAAATTGCAGCAGGCGATTTGCAGGTGCGTGAGCTTTCCGAGGCGGAAGTGGATGCGTATCGCGGAGGATTTGCGGCGGTGCGCGGGCAATCGCAGGAAGCGATCACGATTTTGGAGCGCGCGGTGAAGGCTGACCCGAAGCTGGCGCTGGGTTATCAATACCTCGGCCTCGCGGAGTTCGAGGATAAAAAGCTCGCTGAGGCTCTGGCCGATTTCACGCGCGCGATTGAATTGAATCCGAAGAACGCGCTGACGCGCTTTCTGCGCGCGTATTTGACTTCGACGCAGGGCGGAGCCGTGGGAAATGACGAGCAGATGGAGGAGGATTTGCGCACGGCAATCGCGGTCAGCCCGGAATTTGCGCCGCCATATGGCGTGCTGGCCGTGTATCTGGCGAATCAAGGACAGAATTTGCCGGAGGCGCTGAAGCTCGCGCAAAAGGCACAGGCGCTGGAGCCGGGAAACACGAGCTATCAAATTGACATGGCGCTGGTGCTGGCGCGCATGAATCATTTTACGGAGGCGCTCAGCATTGCAACGCATGCGCGGGCGAACGCCGCGAATCCTGGAGAGCGAGCGGAGGCTGAGCGGTTTCTGACGTATCTCGATCAGGCTAGACAATATTCGTCGAACGATTCTGGTGCGCCGGAAGCCGCGGCGGTGGAGAGGTCCTCCGCCAAGCCCACGGATCCATCGCCGAACATCGCGCCGACGGCAAGCGCCGGGACTCTGCGCGAGGCGACCGGGATGGTGACGAAGCTGAGTTGCATGAGCGGATTGAAATTCGAGCTGGACACCGACGCCGGGACGTTAACTTTGCATGTCAAGCCCGGCGCGCAGTACCAAATACAAATGAAAACTCGGCCGAGCGGGCCGTTCAATCCATGCACAGCGGTACAGGGCCAACGCGTGAAAGTTGAATACCAGCCGGTGGGCACTTCCGGGAAAATCGGCGAGGTGGAATCGCTGACGGTGCTTGGGAGCGCGAGCGGCGATGCGGCAACTTCCGGCAGTGTACGGCGGCTGGGAGTGGCGCCCGAGCATGGCGCCCCTGTCACTGCTTCAGCGGAAGGTAGTGTCACGCAGGTGCAGTGCAATGGAAACGAGCTTACGGTGAATTTGGATGCGGGGGAAAGAGCGTTCATTTTGCATGCGCGGGATGCGACGCGGGTACAGTTCGAGCAGGATGTGGCATTCGACGCTGGGGATTTTCAGCCGTGTAAGCAGTTGAGCGGGCGGCAGGTGAAGATTACGTTTGTGATGGTGGACGGTAAGACTTATGACGGCGAGATACAGGGTGTGGAAGTTTTGAAATAGCCCTGACGAAATACGCGTCGATGGAAATCGCGCTGCGGCGTCAATGGATTGGGCCGGGATCAGGCATTTGGTAGACGATTCGGCCGCCGACGATCGTCATCCTTACCTTCCTTGTCAGCAAATCAAGCGGTTGGCTTCGATTCAGGAAGGACGTGAACACTACCAAGTCCGCTAACATTCCGGGAGCGATTGTGCCTTTGCGATTTTCTTCGAATTCAGCGTAGGCCGA
Organism: uncultured Acidobacteriota bacterium; assembly: GCA_963779465.1. Classification (GTDB taxonomy): domain Bacteria; phylum Acidobacteriota; class Terriglobia; order Acidiferrales; family UBA7541; genus Palsa-295. The sequence goes on from CAVZYH010000001.1 coordinate 1,303,527, forward strand.
GCCTGCGGTGTAGGCGTGCAGGCAATCCTTTATCGGAAGGCTTTCCTGCGGCTGCCAGGCGGCGCTGCCCTGCGGCAGCTCGCGCGTAACACATGCGTAAATTCCGCGCAGAGGATTCAGCGACTCGACGGGATGGTCCGTGCCGAAGGCGAGGTGCACGCCATTTTTTTCCATGGTGCGCCAGGCGTAGGCGTCGCGCGAACGCTCGGGGCCGAGGCGGTCGCTGGCCCAGCGCTCATCGTCGAGTAAATGCGACGGTTGCATGGACGCGATGATACTGAGTTGAGCGAAGCGCGCAAAATCTTCGGGGGCGACGACTTGCGCGTGCTCGACGCGATCGCGGCGGTCGCGCTGGCCGTTTGCGGCTGCGACGGCAGCAAAAGTATCGAGAGCGACGTGGTTGGCGCGGTCGCCGATCGCGTGAAACGCTAGCTGAAATCCGGCGCGGTCGCGTTCGATGGCCATGGGCGCAAGTTGCGCTTCATCCATGTGCAGGAGACCTGACGTGTTGGGCGCATCGGAATATGGCGCGAATAGCGCGGCGGTGCGTGAGCCGAGCGAGCCATCGAGAAACGCTTTCAGCGCCCCGGTTTTGAGCCACGGGTCTGTGGAGCCCCATTCGCTGCGCAGTGCCTCGAGCTTCGCGAGCGGAATCGTGAAATCGAGCCACTCGGTGATGCGCGCGGTTAACTTCCCTTCCTTGCGCAGCTGCTGATAGATCAGGAAATTTTCCTTGCTGAAGGAAACGTCGCGGCTGATTTCCATATAGGAACAATCTTGCAGCGAAGTGACGCCGTCGCGCGCGGCGTCGGCGAGAACCAGTTCGATGCCGCGACGGCGTTCGGCCGCGGAGGGCGCTGAAATCTTTGAAAATACCAGATTTGTGGCGCCGTCTTCCTGCAGCAAGCCGGTCGGTTCGTTGGTTTGCGGATCGAAGACAATGTGGCCGGTTGCTGGCTGCGCAGAGTTTTGGGTCACGCCGGCAATTTTCAGCGCGAGGGAATTTGCGATGGCTACGTGGCCATCGACGCGCGCGAAGAACATCGGATACGTTGTGGAAACAGCATCGAGGTCGGAGCGTGTGGGGTCGCGACGGCCGGGCCAGAGTGTCTGGTCCCATCCAAACCCGGTGATCCATTCTCCAGGGGCGCGGTCTTTTATGGTGGCGCGAATACGCTGCTGGAATTCTTCGAGTGATGCGACGCCGGAGAAATCTATAGCGAGCTTGGTGAGCGCGGATTGGCCGATGTGCACGTGCGCGTCGTTGAACCCAGGCATGACGAAGGCGCCGTGCAAATCGATGACGCGTGTTTTCGGGCCGAGCCACGGTTTGATGTCTGGAGAGTCGGCGGCGGACGCTTTTCGCAGGTCTTGAGTATCTCGGCTGATGTAGGAAACCGTCACGATGGATTCGCCGCGAATCGCGACGGCGCCAGCCCATTCGTGGGCGGGATCCATCGTTTCAATCTTCGCGTTGGTGAGGACGAGGTCGGCGGGCCCTTGCGCGGGAGAAGGCGGCGCAGGATTTTGCGCGCTGGGCGCGGCCGCGGATTCTGCGGCAGAGGAATCAACAGCCGAATTTGTCGCGTGCGAGGCGATCAGCGTCGCAGCGGATGCAATGCCGATAAAAAAAGTCAGGAGAAGCCTGCGGGACATTCTACGGTTGAACCCTGGCTAGCGCGACAGTTGCGAGGAATAGGCGCTTCAGGCCGAGTTCGCGGCCAGTGGCGTCGTACCATTCGGCGTTGGTATGCGAGCCACCACCTTTTCCTCCGCCGCCGAGGGAAACGGCGGGGATGTTGAGGGAGAGCGGGATGTTGGCGTCAGTGGAACTGCGCTCGAGGCGCGAGCGGTTGCCCAGGAAGCGGTCCACGTTGCGCAGAGTTTCGAGCAGCGCGGCGTTCTCCGGCAATTTTCCAGCGGGGCGCGAACCGAGCGAGCGGACGATCACGCGCAGCGTTTCGTTTTCATCGTGCGCGCCGGACATTTCTTCGCGCGCGCCGGCTTGCATGGCGTCGCGCAGCGCGCGCTCCATTTTATTTACTTCGGCTTCGTCCTCGGAGCGCAGGTCCACTTTTACGGCGGCGCGGGCAGGGATGGAATTCACGGAGGTACCGCCTTCGATGATGCCAAAATTGTAGGAGCTGCGCGGATCTTCGGGAACGGGCAGCGCGGAAAATTTCACGATGCCGCGGGAGAGGGCCGTGATGGGATTGGGCGCGCCGAAATCGGACCAGCTGTGTCCGCCAGGCCCGGTGATGGCGATTTCAAAGCGGTGCGAGGCAATGCCTTGCGTGGTGATGTGTTCGGTGGAGGCGCCGTCCACAGCGATTACTGCTGAGAGGCGAGAACCGTAAGTTTCGACGAGAGCGCGAATGCCGCGAAGATTGCCTTCGCCTTCTTCGCCGACGTCGCCTGCCAGGACTATGGTCTTCGTCGTCTGGATGCGCGATTCGTTAAGGGCGCGGGCTAGGCCTACTAGCGCGGCGAGGCCTGCGCCGTTGTCGGCGATGCCGGGAGCGGTGAGGCGATTGGCGTGGCGTTTCACTTTCACATCCGTGCCGGCGGGGAAAACTGTGTCGAGATGCGCGGCCAGCAAGATGACGCTGTTGGCGTCGGTGCCGGGACGATCGGCGATCACGTTGCCGATCTTATCTATTTGAGCTTTCAGGCCGGCGGATTCGAAGATTTTTTTCAGGTATTCCGCGCGGGGGCCTTCTTTGAATTCGGGCGCGGGAATTTCGGTGAGATGGACTTGCTGGTCGGTGACCCAGGCGCTGTTCTTGTCAATCCAGTTCAGGGCGCGGACGCAGGCGGGATCGTCGGCAAGTTTCTCGATCGAATCACCGGCAGCGCGCGCATAGAGAGTGGCCATCATCAGAAAGATACAGCAGATTAGTGTGAGTTTCACGAGATTCGTGCGGCCAAGTTTTGCGCGCTGGGTCGAAAGTCCGTGCGCCGCGCCCTTCGTACAGTTTACAGACATCGGCGGGGACTGTCATTCGGAGGACGAAAACACGCGCGGCGAGTGTCGCTAACGCGTTCTGGCTGAAGCTGGCATAGACAGGACGATCGTTTGAATTTCCTGTTCGGTCATGATGCGCTCGGCTTGTTTTGCGGCGGCGAATATGCGATCAACGAGTTCGTCGCTTGCTGTGATGCTGCGCTTTTCGAGCCAGTAAATTACGTTGGAGCGGCCGCTGAGCGGGCCGATTTCGATGATTTGTTCGAGGCCGAAGAGGTGCGACGGGACGCCACTGTAGATGGAATTGGCGAGTTCCTGGTCGCCTTTTTTGTAGGCTTTCACAATCGCGGCGGCGTGCACGCCGGTGGCGGTGCGGAATGCGTCGCGACCGACGACCGGATAATTCGGCGGGATTGGCGTGTGCGTGGCTTTTGAGACGGCTTCGGAATATTGCTTCAGCTTCGAAAGATCCTGTTCGATGAGACCGAGCAGGCGCAAGTTGACGAGCATTAATTCCATGGGCGTATTGCCGACGCGTTCGCCAAGGGCCAGCGCGGCGGCGTGGACTTGATCGGCTCCGGCGGCGATCGCGGCTAGAGAATTCGCTATGGCGAGGCCGCGATCGTTGTGGCCGTGCCAATCCACGCGAATTTTTTCACCGGAAGGTTTTACGACTTCTGCGACTACGAAATTCACGAGATTGTAGGCGCCGCGCGGAGTGGCGTGGCCGACGGTGTCACATAGCACCACGGCGCGGGCTCCGGCGCGAATCGCGGTGGAGTACAGCGTGATTACTGTGGCGGGGTCGGTGCGGATCGTGTCTTCGGTGACGTACATCACCGGGAGGCCGGCGGCGGTGGCGAATTTTACGGCGTCTTCGGTGGTGCGCTGGAGGTGATCGACTGTCCAGTCTTCGACGAGGCGGCGAATCGGGCTGGAGCCTAGGAAGGTGGCGGCTTCGATCGGGCGGCCGACTTTTTCGGAAATTTCGATTATGGGTTGAATGTCGTTCTTTAGGGTGCGGGCGGCGCAGTTGGGGCGAATTTTCATGCGCGACGTGACGATCTCGCGCGCGAGGGCTTCGGTATCGGCATAGGCGCGCGGTCCGGCGCCGGGGAGGCCGATATTTACGGTGTCAATTCCTAGAGATTCCATCAGGTGCAGGATTTCGATTTTTTCGGCGATGCTGGGATCGCGGACGGAAGGATTTTGCAGGCCGTCGCGCAGGGTTTCGTCATTCAGGGCGACGTGGCGTGTGGTGGGGATCTCGGCGCCGGTGTAAGTGTTCCAGTCGTGGATGAGTTCGTGTTTCATTTTTTGCGATGGCGCGTCATTGACGTTGCCCGTCGTGGCGGCAGATCGAAGAGAGATCCTTTACCCGCTTCGCGGGTTCAGGATGACGACCTGAACCCAAGCCGCTTGCTAAGGCTAGTAGCGAATCGTGTAGCTGCGCGGCGCTTGTGTGTGCCCCGGCTTGTATATGGTCTGGCAAAATTCGCAGCGATAGATTTCGGCTTTTTTGCCTACTAGCGCTTCGATTTCTTTTGGGTAGTCGTACCAGCGTTTTAGATGGCCGCAGCAGAGCTTGCCTTTGGCGTCTTTTTCGTCGCATGCGCGCATGGTGGGTTTCTTGGGTTTGATTTTCGGGCCTGCGGGGGCTTCTGGTTCGGCTGCGGGCGCGGCGGTGGCTGCCGGCGTTGCTGCAGGCGCCGCTGGTGACGCCCCGGCTGGAGCGGCTGGCGTTGGAGCTTCTGGAGTTGGGTCGGTCATTCGATTCGCTCCCGTGCATCTGAGATCGCAACGGCAAAAGCCACAACAAAAGAATTAACGCAGAGGTCGGAGCGCAGAGGACGCAGAGAAAACCGGTGCCGCGCTCCGTTCATTCGTTTCCTCCAGCTACTAAATTTCCTCTGCATCCTTTCGTTCCCTGCTTCGCTGCTTGACCGCTTCTCTGCTGCTTTAAATTCTGTCGCGGCGAAAAATCACACCGCGGGCTCCGTTTTTCTTCGCCATCGCTGTTAGGCGGCGGCGCCAGCTGGGCGCGAAAAGTGATTCGACAAACGCGTTGGCTGCTGCAGCCAGTTCGGCAGTGTAACCGAACCACCAGGATTTCGCGACGCGTGGCAGACGGTCAACATCTATGTATTTTACTTGAACCATTTCGAGCAGTCCAAGGCGGGAATGGGTGTGACCCCAGCCGCTCGAGCCGGGGCCGCCGTGGGGGGCTTCGGTGATGCCGTAGTAGCTGGCGACGTCGTTGATCATCACGGAGCCGGCGCGTATACGGGAGGCAATTTCGCGGCCGCCGCGGTTGTCGGTGGTCCAGACGCTGGCGCTGAGTCCGAAGGGGGAATCGTTGGCGAGGGCGACGGCTTCGTCGGCGCTGCCGACGGCGCGAATGGCAATCACTGGGCCGAAGGTTTCGTCGCGCATCAGTTGCATCGAGTGATCCACGTTCGTCACTACGGCGGGTTGCAGGAAATTTGCGCCAAGGTCAGGGCGGCGAGTGCCACCGGTTAGGACTTGTGCGCCGCGCTGGACTGCATCGTGCAGTTGCGCTTCCACTTTTTCGAGTTGGGCTTCGCGAATCATCGGGCCGATTTCGGCATCGGGATCGGTGGCAGGGCCGACGCGCAGCTTCTTCGTTTTCTCGACGCAGAGTTGGGTGAAGCGTTCGGCTGCGGGCTGCTCGACGTAAATGCGTTCGACGGAGATGCAGGTTTCGCCGCAATTCATGAAGCCGCCCCAGACGGCAGCGCTGGAGGCGATTTCGAGATCGGCGTCGGAGAGGACGATCATCGCGTCCTTACCGCCGAGTTCGAGGACTGAGGGGATTAGCTTTTTGGCGCAGGCTTGGGCGATGCGTTGGCCTGTGGCGACGCTACCCGTGAAGAAAACTTTGTCGGGACCGGCTTCGATAATTGCTGCACCTAGTTCGCCGCGGCCTTGCAAGACTTGTACCAGGCCTGGCGGAAATTTGGCTTGTTCGACCAACTCGCCGACTAGCTGGCCGCACCACGGTGTCAGCTCCGAGGGTTTCAGGAGCACCGCGTTGCCCGTGGCGAGCGCCGGAATTACCTGCGCCATGGGAATTGAGAACGGATAATTCCACGGCGAGATGATCGCGACTACGCCCAGCGGATCGAATTCCAGCCAGCCGGACTTCGCTTTCATGGCGAGGCTGTGATGCGGCACGCGTTCGGGGCGCAGCCAGCGCGGGACTTGACGCGCGAGGAAATCGGCGGTGTCTAGCGCGAGGAGAATCTCGGCGAAGATGGCTTCCACGCGCGGCTTCCCTGCTTCGCGCGTGATTACGTCGGCAATTTCTTCGCGGCGGGCGAAAATCGCATCGCGCAGGTGGCGCAGCATGGCGCAGCGCTCGCGTAACGGACGTGCAGCCCAGTCTTTCTGCGCGCTGCGGGCGCGCGCGAAAATCGCGGGCAGGTCGGCGGGTTGCGTCACTGCAAACTGAGCGTTGATTTCCTGCGTGGCGGGATTAACCGAGTCAATCGTAGCTACCGCGCGCGAAGGAGGTGAGGCGAGCTGCAAAGGAATCGTCATTTATTTCGCGATTGTAACTGAAATAGCCGAAGAAGGCCGAGATTTGACATCTGGAATAGCGAACGGCCGGCATTTCGGTGTGGGTGTCCCGGAATTCGTGAGTTTCCGATCTAATTCGATGATTTTGCCGCAACAACACGAATCACTGGCGGAGCATAGGAAGCGACGTCAATCAGATGGTTCAAGCACGTTAGCTTGTAGTGCAGGATTGGCTGAGTGTGGGCCCCGGTATCCCGCGCAAGATGGTCCAGGAAATTGGATTTGGTATAAGTACGAAACAGTTTGCCACTAAAGATCTCATCGTCGTGGTTGCCACACGATCCGACGCATTCCTCGGTAACCAAGTACGCGAGATAGTACGCCCAGGTCAACTCGAAACTTCGGCAAGATTCCGTGGTATCTATCGCGGAAACATTTGTCGCAGTCTTTATCAGGTTAGGAATTCTGCGATCTGGATCTTTAGAAGCCTCGGATGCCGTTTCGACAGCTTCATCGACAACGAGCCGCAAAGAATTGTCGCGTGGCTCCGAAATCTCTCGCAGGAACAGATACTTAACAGAATTAAGAGATGTTAGTTCGTAACCGATTTCCATGGACGGCTCCTGAAGCATTATGGCCGCGCGCTGGCAGAATCATACCCGATAGAGTGGAGGGTCCTTGGGTCGGATTTTAAGACTTCGGCGCCATGATGGCGACAAAACTTAATGGCGGTCTGAAGACCGCCGCTACGTTGCCCGTTCGCGATGACGGGTTGCGTGTTTGGCTAGGGAATCGGTGGGATCGGGATATTCGAGAGCTACGAGGTAGAGGCCTTCAGGGGGGACTGTGGGGCCGGAGCGGGAGCGGTCGCGAGCTGCGAAAATTTCCGGGATGTCGGTGGGGGCTAGGCGGCCTTTGCCGACTTCGATCAGGGTGCCGACGATTTTTCTGACCATGTAACGCAGGAAGGAACGACCGCGCACGACGTAGGCGATTTCGTCGTGGTGAGCGTCGCGGACGATCTCGGAAGAATGGATTAGGCGCTGCATGTCGCGGTCTTTGTCGTCTTCTTCGGAGCCGGTGGATGCGGCGAAGGAGGTGAAATCGTGCTGGCCTTCGAAGGCGCGGGCGGCAGCGGACATGGCGGCTTCGTCGAGCGGCCAGGGATAGTGGAAGGCGCGGCGGTAGTCGAACGGAGGGAGGACTTCGCCGCGATAGATACGGTAGCGGTAGGTTTTTCCTTGGGCTAGCCAGCGGGCGTGGAAATCCTGGCCGACTTCTTGGGCGGCGACGATGCGGATCGTCGGCGGGAGCAGCGCGTTCAGGCCGCGCTGAATTTCCTGCGCGTCGAGCGTGGAGTGCGTTTTGAAATGCGCCACTTGGCCTAGCGCATGGACTCCGGCGTCGGTGCGGCTGGCACCGTGGATGGTGATTGGTTCTTGCGTAATCTGGCGGATGGCGTCGTGGAGGGCGCCCTGGATTGTCGCCAGGCCGGGTTGGAGTTGCCAGCCGTGGAAGTCGGAGCCGTCGTAGGCGATGGTTAGCTTTACTGTTTGCATGTGGCTGATGGGATTATCGCACGTGAGCGCGGGTCAAAGTCACCACTGATGAACGCAGATGAACACTGATAAAGGCAATGATGAAGGCGAACGAAGAGAAAAGGCGTGGACGGCGGAATGCGAGAGGGTGCTTTGGAAATCGAAGAGAGATCCTCCGCTCCCTACGCCACTGATCTCAGGGCAAGCAGGACGACGAGGCGTTACGGCTGAGTGCGCGAAAAGCGGGAGCCGGGACGGGTGGGCATGCCGCCGGCGTGGCATTGCGGGCAATCGTCGGGCTCATAGCTGGGGACTTCCATTTCGAGCAGGGCGCGGGCGGTGACGTTGAGTTCGAGGCGTCCGCCGCTGCGATCAATGATGGCGCCGGCGGCGACGGCCAGGGCGCCTTCCTGTTCCACGACGCCGATGGCTTCGCGCGTGGAGCCGCCGGTGGTCCATACATCTTCGATGACCAGAACGCGTTCGCCGGGCTTCAGATCGAAGCCGCGGCGCAGAGCCATTTGACCGGAGCGATCGCGTTCGACGAAGAGCGAGCGGACGCCGAGAGCGCGGGCGACTTCGTGGCCGATAATCAGGCCGCCGAGCGCGGGCGAGACGACGCACGCCACGGTGTGATCTTGGAAGCGTTCGGCGAGGGCGCGGCCAAGCTGTTCGGCGTGCTGCGGGTGCTGCAGAACGAGAGCGCACTGGATGTAGGTGGCGCTGTGGCGTCCGCTGGAGAGCTCGAAGTGTCCTGTGCGGATGGCACCCACTTGTTCAAGCAGCTTCAGGATTTCGTCGCGTTGCATCGCACTCCGTCCGGCGTGTGCGCGTGCGGGGGCACAGGCAGCCAGTGGCGCTAGCCTAAAGGCGAAGGGCGAAAGTGTCAATGGGGTGGACGGTGAGCGGCGACTCGCGATCGGCAATCCGCGATTTCTCGCTCAAGGTGCGCGCCTAGAGCTTAATCCAGCACCATTCTTTGGAATATGGGACGCGGCTCATGCGGTAGCCGGATTTCGTGCCCGTGACTACGACGTCGCTCCAGTTGAACCCTACGCCCGCTTTGGGGTCGAAGAGGCCGGGCTCTTCGGAAAAGCACATGTTTTTCTGCAGGACGGTGTAATCGCCTAGCGCGAGGTACGGCGGCTGGTGGCCTTCGGAGCCTTGGCCGTGGGCGGGACGATGATAGATGTAGTCCCGCACGCCGTTTGCGACCTGATATTTGTGGATTTCGTAGGCGATGCTGGAACAGGTGACGCCGGCTTTCTGCAGCTCGACCTGCATGTCGCAAGTGCGTTTGCTGACTTCCCAGAGTTTTTGCATGTGCGGATCGAACTGGCCGGCGGCACCGGCGATGATGAACATGCGATAGTTTTCGCCGCCTTGACCGCCGATGGTGGCGTCGCCTTCGATTTGCAGCGGCATGTTGCGCTGGATGCGATTGAAGAGCGGCTGATTGGGATGGGGGTAGGCGCACAGCGGACCGACGCGACATTCGAGTTCGACTTTGCTGGCGACGGCGTGGTGCGGGGCGCCGTTCGCGAGATTCAGTTCGGAGTAGAGGATGTCGTTGATCCAGAGCGTGGAGGCTGCGGCGACTTCGTAATCGGTGACGTCCGTGCCGAAGGTGAGAATGTAATCGCGCGCGTAGGCGTGGGCGCGATCAAAATAGGTGTAGGCGCGGCGGCTGAGCGCGAGTTCTTCGGGAGTTTTTACTTCGCGCATCTCGAGAAGGACGTCGCTGACGTTCACCCACTCGACGCCTGGTAGGATTTTTTTCGCTATCGCGGCTTGTTCGGGATAAAACTCGCCGTCGAGTGCGATTTTGTTGCCTTGCACGCCATGCTTCTTGATTCCTTCGAGGAAAAACTGGAACAGGTCCACCGTCTTGCCTTGCACTACTTTGCCCAGCTCTGGGAATGCGCCTTCGGCGTGGAGGTAATCGAAGTAGAGCCACCCGCCGCCGAACCACCAGCTGGTGACCAGATCGCGATCGAGCGCGGGGTAGAGATACCACGGCGCTTCGTCATCCTTATTCATGAAGACGGCTTGCGGGCGTTCGGTGGCAGTGTGCCAGTAGCCTGTGAGATAGATGATGTTCCAGCGATCGCGCAGCACGAAGGCTTCGATGCCGCGTTGCGCGAGAGTTTCTTTGAAGCGACGGACTTGTTGCTTGTTCCATTCGAGCGGCAGGCGATCAGCTGCGGCGGGTTGCGGCGGGCCTTCTTCGCCGGGCGTGGGAATGACCAATAATTTTTCGCTGGCGCCTGTCGAGCGCTGATTCACGATCTGCGCTAGCGGAGTGTGCGCGGCCGGCGATTGCATTCCAGCGACCTTGTCGATGCGCGACAGTAAACCGCCGCCGATGAGAGCAGCACTGGCGTTCTTAAGGATTTGGCGGCGATCTGGCGTCATGGGGCCTCGGCTCGCAGGACCAAATTGTGAAGGGTGGCGCGCGAGTGGTTGCATACAATATACGTGGGCGCGCGCCTTTTCAATGCTTCATTGGATTGCTTTCCGCGGCGTGAGGCTCGCGCTGCCCTACTTGTCCAACAGCAGGCTTACGGAGCCGATTCCGCCTTCGATGGTGAGCTCGATTGTTGCGGGGGTTTTGCCGACGACGTCGTTGACGTAATCGTCGCCGTCGCGGGTGAGTCCGTGCGGACTGACGGAGCCGATCCCGCCGGAGGCGTGGACTCGCACACCAACGTCTTTGGGCAGTCGAATCACCGCCTCGCCTATGCCGCCATGAATGTCCACATGCAAATCGGATTTTCGCGGGCCGGTGAGGTCGAGGTTCAACTGTCCCACGCCGGTCCGCACCTCGAGATTTTTCACGCTGAGACCTTGCAAGCGCAGATTACTGGAGCCCGCGCCGATCTGTACGTTCATGTCTATCGGAACGTCATCCGCGAAGCGCAGTTGCCAATCATTGCGCCCGAGGGCTAAATGGACGCGCATCTTATTTTCCTGGGTAATGGAAAGGTCGCCATGGCCGCCGGAGACGGAATACTCGACGCGCGGCTGGCCGTCGGATTCGTGATAATCGAAACTCGCGTTCAGCAATTGGTTGGCGCTGGCGCCGCCCGCCATGTCGAGCGAGCCGGTGGGAATGTCAATATTGGCGGTGACGGATTGCGCGCCTTGCAGGCTGACGTCCTGTGTTTGGTGAACGATGGGGCGCGAGTTTCGTCCATGCCAAAGTGCAAAACCAAAAACGATCAGAATGATAAGCGCGGCGACCGAGCCGCCAGCAGGGCGGCGAGGCACGTCGGCGTCGGAATACTTGCGGTCCATCAGGGCGTCCCAGATGTAGCCCAGGCCGATGGCAATCAGCAGGACGGGCCAATAACGTTTGATGATGGACCCGGCGTCCAGGTCCGGATGCAGGTTAATGACCAGAAAGAAGATGCCAACGGCGATGACGATGAGCGCGCCGCCGATGGAACCGCGCCTTTTCATGCAGTTTTGGGGCATGCCGGAATCCTCTCTTCTTAGAGTACGCGCGGGGGCGCGAAATGTTTCACGATAATGAGGCCAAGTGGCGGCCTGCCTGCGAAATTGACAGGAACGAGCGCGTCGGATATTCTCAATGATTCGAAATAGACTGCGGAGGAGTATTGAATGGCTCAGGGCACTACGATCAAGCATAAGAAGAAGACGAAATCGGTATTGAAGAATATCCGGCAGTCGGCGCACCGGGCGGCGATCAATCGCATGAATCGCACGCGGGTGCGAACGTCTATCCGGCGGATGCGCGCCGCTTTGACGGCGGGCGATACGGCGACGGCGGAGAAGCTGGCGTCGGCGACTTTTTCGGATTTGGACAAGGCGATCCGGAAGAGGACTTTGACGGAGAATACGGCTAACCGGTATAAGTCGAGGCTGACTTTGGCTTTGAATGCTTTGAAGGCGAAGAAGAAGTAAGTCAAAGTCACCATAGATGAACGCAGTTGAACACTGATAAAATCAAAAGCTGATGAGGTAGAGGAACTTTTGCGCTGTGGGCCCGGTTAGATATTTCAACTTTTCAGGCGCTCCGAGAAATCGGGGCGCTTTTTTTTCGTTTAGGAGTGCGAGATTTCGACAGGACGAGAGATCCTTCGCCCGCTTGGCCGGCTCACGATGACGATGCGTTCCCGCGTACGGATGTTAAGCGGCGGGAGCGCTGGAGGATGCGGACGACCTGAGGCGCGCGATTAGAAATTCCATCAAAGCACGCGGGTTCGGATTCGAGGACTTCAGCTCGTTGTCGGCATCGGCCAGGGCGATTAGGCCGTTGATCAAATCTTGTTTGGGGATGCGATGTGCGTTGCGCACGGCGGCTTCGGCTGCGTCGGGGCGCATTCCTAGTGTGCGAGCTGCCTGAAAACCGCTGGTGTGGGCGGGCAGGTCGCGGGCTTCGATTAGTTTGCGATACATCCAGGCCAGCACACCTACCAGGCCGATCGGTTCTTCTCCCTCGCGCAACAAATTATCGAGAAATTCGAACGCGGCATCGCGGCGGCGCGTGGCGAGCATATCGGCGAGTTGCCACACGGTATTTTTGCGCGCGGCGACGACCAGTTCTTCGACGTCGGCAGCGGTGATACGGCCGCGGCCTTGCACGTAGGACGCGAGCTTCTGAATTTCCAGCTGAATGCGAGCGGGTTCGCTGTTCAGAATGTCGGCGAGCAGCGTGGCGGCGGGGCGATCGATTTCAGCGCCAAGATCTTTTGCCATTTGCGCGGCTAGGGATGCGGCGGATTCATTGCCGAGCGTCAACTCGACGATCACCGCGTTTTCCGCGAGGATTTTGTAGAAACGCTGGCGATGATCGAGCTTGGGAACTTCGAAAACGAGCACGGTGAAGGGCGCGGGCTTTTCCAGGTAATCGGCAAAGGCTTTCAGCGTGTCTTTGCGCGGGTCGTCGCCGCTGCTGCTCTCGTCGTCGTCCACGTCGCTCGTGTCTCCATCTTTTGCGCGGCCTTGAATGGTTTCGGCGCCGTCAATCAGCACTACCTGGCAGGGCGCGAGCATGGGCATGGTCTCGGCGCGCTGAAAGATTTCGCTCCAGTCGCCGCCGCGAACGCTGATGCGCGCGAGCGCCCAATCGCGCATCGGTTCCGGGACGTAGGAATCGATAATTTTGCCGCGACACATGTCGCGAAGATACGGATCGCTGCCTTCCAGCACAATGGCGCCGACGGGTTTTCCCTTGGCCAGCTTCTCCAGCAATTTTTCGGGCGAGAGATTGGGCACTAGAAAGTCTCCAGGACGTTTGAGACCAGCTGCGCGGCAAAAGCCTGGGACATGCGTTCGAGCGCGGGGTCCTGCTCTTCAAAGAAGCTCTGCACGTCGGAAGAAATCTGGTACTCGTCGCGAAAGACCATGTCGTTATTTTCGTACACGGGCTTTTCATCTTTCGTGCCGATGAGCTCCACTTTGGTGTGAACCGTGACGATCATCATGGTCACTTGGCCGGTAGTGGCGTTGAAGATTATCGGATCGGTTTCGATGGAGACTACTTCGCCATGCAGCACTGCATCGGCGTTCGCGGGATCCTGCACGATGCGATATTTAGTGCGCTGCACGAATTGGCGAACCACCGCGGCGGTGAAGCGCTGCTCGATTCGATAGCGCGTCGTATCGTTCTTGAAGGCTGGGATGGCGATAGAGGTCCATTCCGCGGGCAGATTTCCGGCGCGTCCGGCGACGTGATAACCGCAGCCAGTGATGCTGGCGGCTAGCAGCAGCGCGGCGATCACTGCGAGACCGGGCGCACGCTGCGGCGTACTACTGTACTGCTTATTGGACGGGCGGTTCGGCAACCAATTCCTCCGCGATGCGTACGGCGTTCACCACCGCCAGGCGCAAATTATCAGCGACGCCCCAAATCCACGCGCCCGGTGTAACGTTCGGGTCTGGCTCGATGCGCGCCAGATGAATTTCGCTTTCGCCGGCGACGGTTACGTTAGTGGGCGCGGGATCTTCCGGCGCGTCCACCTTCACACCTAGATTGCTGAAAGCGGTCTGGAGTTGCTCGCCGGGCGGCGACGCGGCAAATTCGGCGTAGGCGGTGAAAGCGTATCCGTAAAAGACCGGCGCTTGGACCAACTGAATGGCCGGCGCCTGCGCGCGGCCGGCGAGATATTGCGCGACGTCTTTCGCGATCGAGTCGCGCACTTCTGCAAATGTGGGTTTGCTTTCCGGGCCGTAGCCTGCGAGCAGGTTGAACGCGACTTGCGCGTCGAAAATGGGCTGTAGGATCTGGCGGAAGGAAAGCAAGTTGGTGGTTTGCGCTTCCAACTCGTCCACGCCGGCCTGATCGCGCTCGGAAACCGGCGGAAAGAGCAGCAACACGGCGCGCTGTGGTGAAAATTTCGAAAGCGCAGCAGCCAGAGTGCACGCGATGATCACGCCGGAGCCGGGCGAAGAGTACGCGACTGACTTTCGCGGGCTGACGCCGCCATTCGTTGTGGACTTCGCTGCATTGAGGCCCGGACGCGGCAGCAGCACCGTATCCAGCAGAGGAATCCATGATGTGGATTCGCCACTCGCGGCCAGCGCTCCGCTGAGATCAATCACGGTTGCGCCGGAGCGTTGCGCTGCGGGCCAGTTGCGCACGGCGTCTTGCTGCGAGCCGGCAAAAAATACGAAGCGCGCGCCTTCGAAGCTGTCTTCAGAAAGCGCGCGAATGAAAGTAGGTTCACCGCCGGCTTCGGTTAGCGTTCCGGCCAGGGCAGGCTCATCGAGCAGCACGATATCGCTGGCCGGGAAATTGCGTTCTTCGAGGACCAGTTTCAATTCCTTGCCGCGCAGGGAAGATGCGCCGACGATGGCGACGCGCGTGGATTTGGCGGGCCCGGCGGGCATGGTCTTAGGCGGGCCGCGATGCGAGGCGATGTCGCACGGTGCGCACCAGCTGCATCACCGGGCCATGCAGCATGTAAGCAGCAGTGAGAAGCAGCAGAGTAAAGTGCGAGAAATACACCACGGCGCCGACCAGCAGCGCGAGGGCGATTACCGCGAGAGACGGTTGGCGGCGTGTGAGAGGAATATCCTTGAAGCTGAAAAAACGCAGCGTGCTGGACATTAATACGCCGAGCAGAACGAGCAACGCGAGCCAGATGACCGAGCCGCGATAATCTTCAATTGGCTTCCCATGAAAAAAATGGACAGTCGCGGCGATCACGCCTGCGGCCGCAGGCGTCGGCAGTCCCGCGAAATAACGATTTCCGCCCGGCGCCATGCCTTGAATATTGAATCTCGCAAGACGCCACGCGCAGCAGGCGACGAAGAAAAATCCGACGAGCCAACCGCTTTGGGTGAGGTGCAGCGCTTCGGGCGAACTGGCTGCGGCCATGGCGCGAATTCCCCATGCATATGCGAGAAATGCGGGGGCGATGCCGAAGCTGACGACGTCTGCGAGCGAATCGAATTCTCTGCCGAACGCGCTTTCGGTCTTCATGGCGCGCGCGATGCGGCCATCCATCGCGTCGAAAAGGTAGGCGACGCCCACGGCGCACGCGGCGTTATCGAAGTCGGTAATTTTTCCGTCGAGAGTGGCGAGAATCGCGTAATAACCGCACAGCATGTTGGCGACGGTGCACGCGCTGGGCAAAATATAAACACCACGCCGCAAACGGTGGCTGCGGAAATGACGGCGTGGCTCTTCTTCCTGTCCGATGGGATCTATGTCGTTGAATTCCATTTCGCGATTACGCTCTCGCCGCCTTTTACGTGCTGCCCGCGCTGGACGAGTACTTGCGTATCCAGCGGCAGCCAAATATCCACGCGCGAACCGAAACGGATAAGGCCCACGCGCTCGCCTATTGCGACTTCTTGCCCTTCTTCTTTCCAGCATATCACGCGACGCGCGATTGCTCCGGCGATTTGTTTGAAAATGACACTGCCTTGGGGCGTGTGCAGATAAATAATGTTCTGCTCGTTTTCACGCGAGGCGTCGGAGCGGAAGGCGGCGTAGAAAAGGCCGGGGCGGTATACCACGTCCGCAATGCGGCCGGAGGCGGGTGCACGCTGCACATGGACATTCCAAATGGAGAGAAAGATGCTGATGCGGTGGCCCATCACGGAGTCCAGCATTTCATCCACGATTTCGACGACGCGGCCATCCGCGGGTGAAATGATGATGCCCGGGGTGGTGGGAATTACGCGCTGCGGATCGCGGAAAAAATAAAAAACGAAAAGGCCGAGGAAAATCAGCACGGCGCCGAAGAATTTCCACCCGGGAATGAAGCAGAGCAGGCCGGCGATGAGCGGCGGGACGGCGAAACGGTACGCGTCTTTAATCATGGGCCTGGGCAAAATCCTTTGCTCGCGAGTATTTGCGGCGCGCGCGGGCGCCACGGCGCGATGGGCAGCGGATCAAAAGTACGGCGAATGCACCGGTATTGTACGACAGAAGTGCGAGTGCTGCGCGGGCCCTGGCGGCAAAAATCTAGTGATGGACCATGTCATGATCGTGCCGGTAACGCGCCACGATCATTTGCATAAGATCTTTCAGACGCAACTTCATTTTCTTCAGGCCGATTTCCAGTTCCATGTCTTCGACGTTCCAGTAGGATTGACTGACGAGTTCTTTCAGCTGGGATTCACAGCGGGAGTGTTCTTCGAAGAGCCGGCGGTATTCCTGGTTCGATTCCAACAGGGACTGCCGGATATCATGCGTCGTGATCGGCATCCATTCCCTCCAGGGGTGCAGAAGCGTTCACATAAGCGTAACAATTATCACAATTGGGCTGTGGAAGCCAAGAGGCAAGAAACGCGAGCACTAGGTCAGTTTGCGATTAGCTCGTCAATCAGACGCACGAGTACGATTCTTCGCGGGCCGTGGTATCACTTTGATTTCGAATACAGTGGGCCACTGCTTGCCCGTTACGAAAAGTCGGTCGTGTTGTGCGTCGTACGCGATTCCATTTAGCACCGATTCGTCATCTACCTTTTGCTCAGCGGGCAACAATCCGGTCAGGTCAATCCACGCGATCACCTGGCCGTCCCGCGGTGAAATGCGCACGATCATGTCCGAGTGCCAAATGTTTGCGTAAATCTCGCCGTTTATGAACTCGAGCTCATTCAGCTTGTCAACGCGAATGCTCCCCTCTCTCACCACAATTTTATGGGTTTCTTTGAAGGTGTCGGGGTCGCGAAACCGCAACGTAGCTGTGCCATCGCTGGTGATCAGTTCTTTGTCCGTGCGCGTCATACCCCAGCCTTCTCCCACGTATGTGAATTGCTTCAGGAGGCGCAGGGTACGACGGTCGTAAACGAAACAGACGTGCGACGTCCAGGTCCACTCGTAAATATTCGGCCCCCAATCGACGACTCCTTCCCCGAAATATTCGGATGACAGGTCATGTCGCTGAGAGATTTTTCCGGTCTTCGGATCGACGACCAAAACTGCTGACTGCCCATTTCTACCAGTGCCCTCATAGAACATTCCGTCCAAATAGAAAAGGCCTTCCGTATAGCTCTCTGTTGAGTGCGGATACTTCGCTATCACCTTATAGGTGTGGATGGGAGCCGCAGACGAAGTGGTGGCATATGCAAAATAGACAAGAAACAAGAAGCGTAGAAATGGTTTCACGATTCTGGACAGTATAGAAAAGCACCTCGGCTAGTCAAGATTCGGCTAAGTCCTAATAAGTCGTGCCGCGTCATCGGGAACCGACCCACTACGGAGACGTGGCAGGAAGAGGCGGGGCGGCGGAAATATTGTTCAGGCTGGAAGCGATTTCTGCCGCGAGAGCAATCGTCCCGCGGCCGCGGGATCGCTACGAAACTGAGCGGACCGCCGAATCGGCGACGCGGGAAAGGATTGTGTAGATGCGGTCGAGCCAGTCGCGGTGTTCGGGCTTCATTAGGACTGAGCGGAGGCAGAGGACTGTGTCGGTTGTTGAGGCTTGCAGGTTGTGTTGGGCGCTGAAGAATTTTATTGGCACGCGCGTTAGGGCTAGATGCAGATTTTGTTTTGCGGCGGCGTCGAAGGCGCGTTGAGATAACGCGGAGATTTCGGCGATTGTGTTCGCGCGCGGAGCCCAGACTACTATGTCGAGTTCTGGCGCGAACGGCGGCATCCAGCGCCTGTCGTTCGCGAGGCGCTCGGTGAATTGCACTGCGGCGTCGCGCGAGGCTTCGAGCATGGCGGCGAATTCCCCTCCCCTTATTAGCGGCAGCAGACGTTGCGTGGCCCAGAGCGCTACGGCGGAAGCGCCGGGACGCGAACATTCCAGGCTGATTTCGCCCAGATGAAGTTCTGAAGAAGTGAAATACGTGTATGGCGATTCGTGTTTGTAGATCGCGCCGACCTGCGGATCGCGAAACAGCACGCAGCCGCAGCCGTAGGGTTGCAGGCCGTGCTTGTGCGGATCAATGACGATGGAATCGGCGCGGCCGATTAGGTCGAAGCTCGCGCTCGTTTCGGTGGCGAGATTGGATGCAAGCGTGAAATAGCCACCATACGCGGCATCTACGTGCAGACGAAATCCGTAGCGCTCGCGCAGGCGCAGAATTCCTGGCAGCGGGTCCACGGAGCCGGTTCCGGTGGTGCCCTCTGTCGCGACTACGCAGCCTACATCTCCGGCGGCTAGCATTTTTTCCAGCGCGCTTGGGTCCATGCGGCCGCGATTGTCTGTGGGAACTTCTGCGAACGGCAATTGCAGCACGGCGGAGATGCGTTTATGGGTGTAGTGCGATTGATCCGACGCGACGATTTTCTTTCCGGGATTTATTTGGCCCGCGACCCAGAGGGCCTCGAGATTTGCCATCGTGCCGCCGCCGCAGAGATGGCCGAGGTGCTGTTGCCAGCCGAACATTGCGGCGATCTGCGCGACGGCTTCTTTTTCGAGAGCGGAGCTGGCGCGGCCGCCATCGAGCGCGTGGTTATTGGGATTGATCCAGGTGGCTAGGGCGTAGGCGGCGCGGGCGATCGGGTGCGGAGGCTTCAGCATTTGTCCGGCGTAGAGCGGATGGAAGTACGGGTAGTTGTTTTGGAGTTTCGTGGCGACCTCGGTCATTACGGCGGCCAGGCGCGGGTCTTGGGCTGTTGCACTGCTTTCTGCGGTGGGCGGCAGCGCGTTGAAGCCGACGTCTAGTTGCTTCAGAGAATCTTTTAGGAGCTGCAGAGTGGTTTCTTCGAGATGCATTTTGTCCTCGTGCGTTTTGTGGTGCGGTTACAGTAGCAGATTCGTTGAGGATTTGAGATGCCCGTGGCTTGGGAAAGTCAAAAGATTTGACACAGAGGTCACAGAGGAAAGGCGGAGAGAAATCTGAGAAAGATAGAGACAATTACCGCAGAGGGCGCGAAGGTCGGAGCGCGAAGGAAAAGTGGGGTAATTCAAAGATGGCGGGAGAGATCCTTCGGTCGGCGTAAGGCAACGGCGCCGCCCTCAGGATGACGATGCTCGTCGCATCGTCAGGTGAGCGGTGCCGTCAGCAACAGCGCGTCTTCTACTGGGGCTGTGTAGTAGCGCGGGCGGCGGCCTACTACTTCGAATTTGTGGCGCTCGTAGAAGCGTAGTGCGGCCAGGTTTGAGGCACGCACTTCCAGGATGGCGTGCGTTGCCTGGAAGGTTTGCGACCACTGCAGCGCGGCGGTCAAGAGGGCGGCGCCGATTCCGCAGTGGCGCCACTCGGACTCTACAGCGAAATTCAGGATTTCGAGTTCGCTGCTCAAGCGTCGCGCGACCAGAAATCCGGCAACCTCGTAAGCGAATTCGGGTGCGACGTCGCCAGTGACTTCGGCAGCGACGTCGGCGGCGATTTGCTCGCCCACACTGAAATTTTCCGTTGCAACCCATCCGGCCATTTCGCCGCGGGCCACGCGGTCGTAATCCCACGCCGTCCATTGCGCGATCTCCGGGCAGGCGGCTTGAATTTCAAGGATGGCTTCCACGTCGCGGGAATCCAGCGGGCGAATCGGCAAAATTGTTAACCGTCCTTCCATTTCATTTCGGCGTCGGTGCGCCGCACATAATTTGCATCGAGAGTTAGAGCGTCGCTGACATCGCCACGCAACGCGCGGGCGTGAGCGATCCGGCCGATGGATGGCGCGAGGACGCTGGAAACGATATCGAGGCCGGCGAAACCCGTGGAAAATTGCGGCGTCAATCGCGACACGACTTCGACGACTGATGCGTCTGGCGTAACGATGGTGAACGCGGCGCCATTACCGCCATCGCCGCCACTGTGCGCCAGCGTACCAAGCCTCTCCGCGAACTCTTCGGGTGTGACCACAAATTCTTCGCCGTCGAGCGCGAGTCCCGCCGTCACCGTGCGATAAACGCCAAAATAAATTTGCCCGCGCCGTGCGTCCAAAGCCGGTACTGAGACTGCGCCACCCGCCCGCGCCTGAAACGCGACAGCTGCCAGCGCGCTAACTCCAATAACAGGCTTGCGGTAAACTTCCGCCCAACCCTTCGCCGCCGTCAGACCTACGCGCAGTCCGGTGAACGAACCGGGCCCGGCAGACACCGCGAACAAGTCGAAATCTTGCAATCTGAGCGTCAAATCGCTCAGCAGAAACTCCAAATGGCGGAACATCCGCGAAGAATAGTTCTCTTCGGCGCGCGTAGAGACGACGCCAAGGGTCAAATCGTCGCGCAGAATTGCGACGCTTCCGGAGGGCGAAGAGGTGTCCAAGGAGAGGATTAGCACGTGCACCAGTATAGGGCAATTTCGGGGCCAATCTTACTGAAAACAGTCGGTTTCTCAGGCCTGAGACGGGCCGCCAAACCACCCATTTTTCTTGACGTTTCCAAGCCATGTGCCTAAACTTTCAATATGGCTTTTCGGGGAGGATCTTGCATCCATGTCCTGTGAATTTAAACTTGGCGAAAAGGTTGTGTATCCGAACCACGGTGTTGGAGTAATTGAGCAGATCAGTTACGGTTATGTGAATGGACGATCGGAGCGATTTTACATGCTGAAGATCGTTTCGAGCGGTTTGAAAGTGATGGTGCCGCAGACGAACGTGGATTGCGTCGGCCTGCGCCCCATTATTCGCAACACGCAAGCCGGCGCGGTGATTTCGTTTTTGGAAAAAGGCCGCTCCGCTTCCCACCACGACTGGAAACACCGCTTCAAGGAAAATTCGGATCGCATGCGGACGGGCTCGTTGATGGAAGTCGCCGCAGTGCTGAAAGGTTTGGTGGCTCTGAGCCGCACCAAGCCGCTTTCCTTCCGCGAAAAGAAAATGCTGGAACGTGCCAAGTACTTGCTGGTCAGTGAACTTGCTACCGTCCGCAATACGTCCGAATCGGCTGTGGAAGCAAACTTGGTGAAGGCGCTGGCCAAAGCCAAGCTGCAGATGCCGGAGGGCGCGCCAATTCCCGAATAAATTTTCGAATTAACCCTGGCGGGCACAATCTGCGAAGATTGTGCCCTTTTTCTTTTGTGCTGCTACTCTGCGGTCCGCTGGCTTGTCTGCTGCGTTCTTGCCCGTTTCGTTCTTGTGCGGCCTACTTCCGCCGTTTCTTTGTAGGCGCCACGATGCGTTCGATCTGCCGCGTGTGATTCAGGTCGTGGCCGGCGATTAGCGTGACCAGGCGCTCAATTGTTTCGGCACCGCGCTCGGAGTGCATGCCGTGGTGTTTCCATTGCTCGGGCTCGAGCGATTTCAGCAGCGCCAGGTTCGCTTCGCGCAGCGTGCGGAACGTCTCGAGCGATGCGCGGGCGTCGCGTTTTTCGTAGCCGCCGGATTTGGCCCAGGCGTCCTGGTCATACGCGGGGATGGCGGTGCCGGGCGTGCCCAGAATTTGCCGGAGTCGGAAGCTGGTGACGATTTCGCTGTCGGCAAGATGCGCCATGATTTCCGCGACCGACCATTTGTCCGCTGCCGGACGCTTGCGCATCTTCGCCGCCGGGACGCCTCTCAGCAGACGCTCAAGCTTTTTCGCGCTGGCGGCTTGGATTTTCAGCGGCTGCTGGCCTTCGGCGTATCCGAGGATTCGTTGCATGTACTGCGGAACTGTTTCGATCATCGAGGCTGCTCCTTCCGTCGCTGGTGTTTGGATGCGGGTTACTGCAGAAAGACTCGCACTGCTGAAAAAGGATAGCGAGGTGCAGGGTGCATAGCTCGTGCGGCCAATTTGGCGGCAGGTGTCTGGTAGCGGCGGTCTTTAGACCGCCATCCGTGATTGGTGCACCACCGATGGCGTACTAAAGTGCGCCGCTACAACGTCAAGGTCAACTGCAAATTCAAACGCACGCGGAAGGCAGCCGGCTGCGCTGGCGTCAGGCAAACGGCAGCCTGTACCAACGTACAGTTCTCATCTTCTGGAAACCGCTGGTGCGGAACCCCTGCCTGGAAACTGTGCGCACCTTACAATTTAGAGAGCGATCTCTCTTCCGGCCCATGGGAGCTTGGGAAATTTTACCAATGCTTGGCCGTGAAGCGGATCGCGCAGCTCTCAGAGGCGAAGCGTATGGCGCTGAAGGCGACGGACATCCCTGCCGCGAGCCCGCGTGTTGACGTGGTTGGAGGTGCATTTCCCTCCTCCGAGGCGAACCGTGCTGCGAATGCGGTGGTCAATCCAGCGAGCACATTCGCTTCGAATCCCGCTCTAAATCCACAGCTAAATCCCGAAGAGCAGGAACTTGCGCGCAAACGCGAGGAGCAAGCCGCGATTGAAAGCGAGCTGGCCGAGCGCGAATTGCGCTCTGCAAATTTGCGGGCGGAGTTGGGCGCGTTCGAACGGCAATATCTGCATCACGTCGGCTCGCGCTACGCGGAACTGGACGAATTGAAGGCTGCAGTCGCCGAGCGTTTGGCCCAGGAACAGCCCGCGAACGAACGCGCGCAGCAATCCGCACGGGAAGCTCGTGCGCGCGCCGCCGAAACGCAATTCACCGCGGGGGAAAAATCCGAGGCCACGCCCCGTGCGTTCGAATCCTCGCCGGAAATGAAGCGTCTGTACCGCGAAGTGGCGAAACGCGTGCATCCCGACCTGACTTCCGATCGCGCCGACCGCGCGAAGCGCCAGCAATTAATGGCCGAGGCCAACGAAGCGTACGAGCGCGGCGATGAAACCCGGCTGCGCAAGATTTTCACGGAATACGAATGGAGTGCGGAGGCTGTGCAAGGTGAAGGGCCCGGCGCGGAATTGATTCGCGTGATTCGGCGCATCAGCCAGGCGCGCGGACGGCTCGCAGAGATTGAGGCGGAGTTGCAGGAATTGCTGCGTTCGGATTTGTATCAGTTGAAGGTGCGCTTGGACGAAGCGCAGAGCCACGGGCGCGATTTGCTGAAAGAAATGGTGCAAAAAGTGGAAGATCAAATCGCGCAGGCCAAGCGGCGGTTGGAAAATCCGCAAGGGCTGGGCCGCTGAGCATGGAAACGCGAGAACGATCGCAGGAATTACAAACCGGGCAACATGGCGGCCAACAAATCGTGCCGACTGCCTCGCGCGGACTCGTCGTGCGTTCCGCAGCTTTAGTGGTGCGCGGCCTGCGGGACATGGCGCGCGATTCGAACTGGCTGATCAAGAAAGTTTTTCCTGGTTCTACTCCGCGGCTAGCGATTTCGGCGGCAGGCACGGTGAGTTTAGTTGCGCCTCCCGATCACGGCGGCTCGCGACGCGTCGTGCTATATGACATCGAACGCACTGGCCCGACGTTGGCACTGGCGGTACCGCAGGAAGCGGCTGGTCCGGCGGCCGGCGTGGCTGCAGCGCAGGACTTTGCGGCTGCATTTGCGTGGTCGCCCTCGGCGCGTCATCTGGTAGCGGCTTGGGGCGCGTGGCAGCCCTCGCTGCACATTTTCGATCTGCAGGGGAAGATGCTGCTCGGTACGTTCGGTGATTTCAAGAATTTTCCGGCGTGCCTGGCGTGGTCCGGCGCGGGGAACTTTTTTGCTGCGGCTTCCGCGGGCGGCAAAGGGGCTAGCTTGCGGCTGTGGGAGGCCGGAAACGGCGCGCTTCCCTTCGCGCCGGCGCCAACCAAAGAAATGGGCGTGCCCGACGGCTTCGAGCGGCAAACCTACGAAGCGGAATTCGGCGAAGAAGGCGCGTTCGGCGGGTACGGGCGCACGGCTTTCAGCCCGGATGAAACAATTCTGGCTAGTGTGATCGAAATTCGCGGCGATTGGGCCGATGACTCCATCGTGCTGGCCGACGTGCCGACGCTGCGCACGCAAAATGTGTTTCAAGCGCAGGGGCACATCACGGATCTTACGTGGCCCCCCGACAGCCGGCAGATTATTTATTGCGCCGCGGGACAAGCGTATAGGCTTGACGTAGAAAGTCTCGCCTTCGAGCCGCTGCCGTTTGGCGCGGAATTCTGCGTGTGCCATCCGCATTTGCCGCTGTGCATCTGTTATAGCTCGTGGCTGAAAAATTCAGCGAAGGGCAGGCTGTTTCTCGTGGATCTGGGCCGAGGGACGATGTTCGACGAGTACGCCGCTGAAGGAATCGTGGACCTGCGCTGGAGCGTGGATGGATCGAAAGCCTACGCGATGACGCGCGACGGCATGGCTTACATCTATGAGCCACCGCTGATTTAGGGCTTTGGCTCGACGACTGAAATATTGGCCGATAACTTCATGAAAAATGTTCCGCACAATTTCGAAGCGACCCACGAAGCGCCGCGTGCCGCACTGCAAGCAGCGCAAAGCTTGACTCGGCGAGCGCATCCTGACTGGATCTATTTTCTGCCGATCCTGCATTTCTGCGCCTGCCTGATGAGCACGCTGCGCTTCTTCGTCCCGGGATTGCAATACCTGAGCGTGATGTGGGACTTCGTCGTGCGGGTGGACTTCCCCGTTTCGCTGGTGGCCACCGCATTGGGGCCGCGCTACAGCACGCTCGGCGCGATCTGGATCGTCGTAGCCGGAACGTTGTGGTGGTACCTGCTGAGCCGCGCCGTGGAGATGCTGGTCAACAAATACATGCGGCGCCAACGGCCAGTTACGAATTAAGCTGGCGAATTATAAATTCATTAAGCGAGCGGCAGATTCGGCTCGGCGTTGAGTGTCGCGTCTTCGTGCTGGCCGGCGACGAAGCGCGGGTAGCCGGCGGCGGCGATCATCGCGGCATTGTCTGTGGAGAGGGCGCGGCTGGGGAAAAATACTGCGAGGTTGCGGCGCTTGGCTTCGGTTTCGAATGTGGAGCGCAGCTCGCGATTGGCGGCTACTCCGCCGGAGACCAGGATCGAGCGCACATTATTTTGCTGGGCGGCGGCCATGGTGCGCGTCACCAGATCGTCCACCACGGCGCGTTGGAAGCTGGCGATCAAATCCAGCGTCGCTGTGCTGGAAAGTTTGCGCAGAGCGTCGGCGCTGCGTTCGCCGCGGGCAAGGGCTTCTTTGCGCGCATCAATTTCCGGTTGCAGCTCAGGATGACGCTTCAGGTGATAGAGCACCGCCGTCTTGATGCCGCTGAAACTAAAATCGAAGACATTCCCTTTCATTTTCGGTTCGGCGAAATGGATGGCGCGCGGATCGCCGTGCTGTGCGAGTTGATCCATTACCGGACCGCCGGGATATCCCAGCGCGAGCAGGCGCGCGACTTTGTCATAGGCTTCGCCAGCCGCGTCGTCGCGCGTGCCACCGAGGCGTTCGTAGGAAAACTGCGCGGCGCCATTTTGCGATTCTGATTTCACCGAATAAATTACGGTGTGGCCGCCGGAAACAATCAGGCAAGCGGCCGGCAATTCGGGCGGGTGTCGCGAAGTGGCATGTGCTTCCAGAAATACTGCATGGACATGGCCTTCGAGGTGATTTACGCCAATGAGCGGCTTGCCCAGCGCCTGCGCCAGCACTTTTCCGTAGGTGATGCCTACGAGGAGCGCGCCGACCAGGCCCGGGCCGCGCGTCACTGCAACCGCGTCCAAATCCTGCAGGGTAATTCCGGCCTGTTCGAGCGCCTCGCGCACTACGGGAACGATCTGGCGCAGGTGCTCGCGCGAGGCCAGCTCCGGAACCACGCCGCCATATTTGCGGTGAATCGCGATTTGAGACGCGACGATGCTGGAAAGGATGGTATCGCCGCCGGAAACAACGGCAGCGGCGGTCTCATCACACGATGATTCGATGCCCAGTATGATTTTGCGTTGCGCGGTCAAGAAAATACCTCGAACCTCGTTGCGCCTGAGTTCGTAATGAATATGGTAGCATAGCGGTGTGAACGGCCGTTGCGCGCGCAGCGCTTGCGTGAAAGCGTTCTGCATGCGCGGCTGTTGCAGTTACTGTTTGTGAAGACGTTGCGCTTAGGAACTCCTGCGATCGCGCTTCCCCAGCCAAGCCGACTCCAGAGGTAAAATAAATTCGAACTGGCACGCTTGGCCTGTTCAGGCGACCGGCTGCAATCCACTAAGAGGACTATGAGCTCCGAACGAAAACGCGTGCGTAAAGCTGTGCTACCGGTGGCCGGCCTGGGAACGCGATTCCTGCCCGCTACGAAAGCAATGCCCAAGGAAATGTTGCCGGTGGTGGACAAGCCGCTGATTCAATACGCGGTGGAGGAATGTATCGCGTCCGGCATCGAGAATGTGATTTTTGTCACCGGCCGCCGCAAGAGCGCCATCGAAGACCACTTCGATTTCGCGCCGGAGCTGGAACATTTTCTGGAAGACCATGGCAAGCCGGAACTGGCGCAGATGGTGCGCGACATCAGCGGCGGAATTCATTTCAGTTACACGCGGCAGAATGAGGCGCTGGGTCTGGGCCACGCAGTGCTCACCGCGCGGGAACTGGTGGGCGACGAGCCTTTTGCCGTGCTGCTGGGCGACGTGATTATGGACAGCCCAGTGCCCGCGACGCGCGCGTTGATTGAAATTTACGAAGCCACCGGGCAAGGCGCGATTACCGTGCAGGAGGTCCCGCGCGAAGAATTGCAATTTTACGGTGTGATCTCACCAGGCCCTGGGAGTATTCCGCGCTGGGGGGATAGCGTGCTGCGGCTGAAGGACATGATTGAAAAGCCGAAGCCGGATCAGGCTCCTTCGAACCTGGGAGTTTCGGGCCGGTACGTGCTGCCGCCCGAAATTTTCGATTATCTGGAACAGACCAAGCCCGGCGCGGGCGGAGAAATACAGCTCACCGATGGGTTACGGGCGCTGGCTGCGAAAGAAGGCTTATGGGCGCACGTGCACCAGGGAAAAACGCATGATGCTGGGAACAAGCTGGGCTTCCTGAAAGCTACAGTGGAATTGGCGCTGAAAAATCCGAAATTCGGCAGTGAGTTCCGGAGGTATTTGAAGACGCTGGAGCTTTAATACACCAATTCAGCGCTTCACTTCTTTTTCTTCGACGAGCCTTTTTCGCTGGATGATTTTGAGTCGCTGGATTTTCCGCCGCCCGATTTCGATTCGCCGATCTTCGCGTCGCTCGATTTCGAGTCCTGCGATTTCGCATCTGAGGACTTCGAGTCCGACGAAGAATCGCCGGATTTTCCCGCCGCGCCATCCCCCGAGCCTTCCACCGACGTGGCGCCGGAATTCTTGCCTTTATAATCCGTCACGTACCAGCCGGAACCTTTGAACTGAATCCCGGCCGCGGAAATCATACGCTCGGCTTTTCCGCCGCACTTCGGGCACTTCTGCGTCGTCGGCGCGTCATGCTTTTCGATTTTCTCGAATTGATGCGCGCACTTGGCACATTTGTATTCGTATAGCGGCAATGCGGAAGTCCTCCCTGCTATGAGTGTAAAGAAAATAGTAACACGCTTGCGGCTGTGGGCGCAGCGACAGCACGCATTCGCAATAGCGGGTCTCCGCCTGCGAGAGGGGTTCGTAGCGGCGGTCTGCAGACCGCCATCGATCGGATTCGCATCACCGATGGCGCACTAAAGTGCGCCGCTAAGAAATCTGTCCCCGAAAATGTGCGGACTTGCGATGTGTTAAACTGCGTTCGTTCGCTGATTTTGTGCGCTTATCATGACCAAAACAAAGCCAAATGGACCCGGCGCCGGATGCCTGTACGTTGTCGCGACGCCAATCGGCAATCTGGAAGACATTACCTTGCGCGCGTTGCGCGTGCTGAAAGAATCGGACGCGATCGCCTGCGAAGACACGCGGCAGACGGTGAAGCTGCTCTCGCATTTTGACATTCAGAAGCGGATGGTGAGTTATCACGAGCACAACGAGATCACCCGCGCTGCAGAAATCGTGATCGAGCTGGAGCAGGGCGCGCAAATTGCGCTGGTGACCGACGCCGGCACACCCGGAATTTCCGATCCCGGCGGCAGGCTGGTGAGTTTGGCTCTGCGCCACGGAATTCAGGTGGTGCCGCTGCCGGGTGCGTGCGCTTTCGTGGCGGCGCTGGCGGCTTCGGGCATGCCCATCGAAGAATTTACGTTCGTTGGTTTTTTGCCGTCGCGGCCCACCGAGCGGCGGAAACGCTTACGCACGCTGGCCGGCGAACCGCGCACCTTGGCCCTGTATGAAGCGCCGCACCGCTTGCTCGATACTCTGGAAGACGCGCTGGAAATTCTGGGCAATCGACCGGCAGTAGTGGCGCGCGAGTTAACGAAGGTGTACGAAGAGTTCGTGCGGGGTCATCTGGAAGACTTGCTTGCTGCGGCACGCGCGAAAGCCCCGCGCGGGGAAATCACTTTGCTCATTGGGCCTGCTGACGGCGAGGCGCAGCACACCGGCACCGATGATGCACGCACAAAAATTCCGCTGGCGCGACGCGTGGCAGAAATCATGCAGGAACGCGGCGTGGACAATAAAGCTGCGCTGAAACAAGTGGCTCGCGAGCGGGGCCTGACGCGGCGCGAAGCTTATAAGCAGCTGCTGATCACCCGCGACGAGTGAGGAACGAACAGACGAACGCTCAATCGCCCGCCGGAGCCGCGCTGTTCGCGAAGAACGCGTCCACTTTCTCGAGGATTTCGGCCGCAGCGTGCGCGTGGTGCACCGCAGAGCGCAACTCGCCGCCGTTGCGCACACCATGCGTGAAAAGGCTCGCGAATTGCTTCATCTTGCCAATCGCGTCCGGCATTTCCGCTGCAATCAGGCTGCGAAAATATCCAGACAGCAGATGGTAGCGATCCACGTCGGTCGGCTCGTCATAGCGTCCGGCGGCGATGAAATCTGCAATCTGGCGAAAAATCCACGGATTCGACGACGCCGTGCGGCCGATCATCACCGCGTCGCAGCCAGTTTCCGCCACCATGCGCACCGCATCCTGCGGCGTGCGAATGTCGCCATTCCCGATCACCGGAATGCTCACGGCCTCCTTCACCGCACGAATCACGTTCCAATCCGCCGAGCCACTGTAGCCCTGCATGCGCGTGCGCGGGTGCACGGCGATCGCTTCGATGCCTACCTGCTCAGCCATTCGCGCCACGTCCACCGCGACAATATTGTTTTCGTCCCAGCCCGAGCGAATCTTGATCGTCAGCGGAATCTTCACCGCCGCGCGCACCGCGCGAAGCAATTTTTCCAGATGCACCAGGTCGCGCAGCAAACCCGAGCCGCCGCACTTCACCACTTTCTTCACTGGGCAGCCCAGATTGATGTCCACCTGATCGAAACCCAAATCCTCGGTGAGCGCGGCGGCGGACGCCATGACCTGCGGGTCGGAGCCGAAAATCTGGGCGGCGATGGGATGTTCGTCGGCGTCGAAATACAAATAATGGAGAGTCCGGACGGAATTGCGCGTCAGCCCTTCGGCGCTGGTGAATTCCGTCATGATCAGCCCGCAGGAACCGAGCGAGCGGATTACGCGGCGAAAGACTGTGTCCGTGACACCCGCCATCGGAGCAAGAATCGTCGCCGGCCGAATTACGTTGTCGCGAATTTTCAGTTCAGCGGGAATCATCGCGTCTCTTCGCTGCAATCAGCGCCTCGGATGTTTCAGCATTCGCGACACGCGCTGGCCGACCGCCCGATGCCACAGCCGCCGCTACCGCCAGGGCGCGAAAACCGTCACAATTCAGCTGCGCGAGCAGCGCATCTTTCGAACCGGCGAAAAAATTCTCGATCACCTGATCCAAGGCATGAACCCGCGCTTCTTCGGCAGTCAAATTCGGGCGATACATGTAGGCGCGCCCTACCTTGCGGCGCTCGACGATGCCTTTACGCGCGAGGCGATCCATGATGGTCATGATCGTGGTGTAAGCGCGTGGCCGCCGCGCCGCAAGTCGATCGCGGATTTCGCGCACTGTTCCCTGCCCTATGGGCCAGAGCGTGTTCATGCAATCCAGCTCGAGCGGCGCAAGGTCCAGCAGCGCGCGGCGCGGCGACGAAGTTCGTAGATTGTTCTCAGTCATGAATTACGATTCGCACCAAGGCCTGCGCTCGCCTTCCCGCATACCTTCATCGCCCGCCGCCAGGATTTCGCGGCCCACCGGACGCGGTGCGCGGCTGCTGCGAAGAATTCCCCACCGGAGTCTCAGGCGAATGCCCTGCATCGTTCGCGCCTAAGTATCGATCAGTGCGCAAGAGAGGCCGGTGGAGCGCCGGATTGCGCTCGGTCCATTCTTCGCTACCCGACGCGCCTTCCAAGGTCGCGCGCATTGCCGCCATTTTCGAATCCATATCGTCCAGAAAATGCAGCGCAATAGCTTCGCGCGTCTGCGGCAACGAAGGCGAGCCAAATTCGTACGTGCCGTGATGGCTCAAAATCAAATGTTCGATCAATATCGCCAGCGGCTCCGGAAAACCCGGAATCGCCTTAATCTTTTCGCGCACCAGCAACGTCCCGATCGTGATGTGACCGAGCAAGCGTCCCGCGGTCGTGTAACTCGTCGCGCGCTCGTAGCTGAGCTCGTCAATTTTGCCGATGTCGTGCAGCACGATTCCCGCCAGCAGCACATCCGCATCCAGCTCCGGATAATGGACCAGAATAGCGCTCCCCAATCCGATCAGGCTAACCGTGTGCTCGAGCAATCCGCCCACGAAAGCGTGATGCATGCTCATAGCCGCGGGCGCGCGCTTCAGTTTTGGAACGATGGCCGGATCGTTCACCACGCTTTCCAGCAGGCGCTTGATCCAGGGATTCTTCACGGCCGCAACAGCCACACCCAGTTCGCCATACAGTTTCTCAACGTCGTGCTTCGTATGCGCCAAAAAATCCGCAAGCTCGTAATCGCGCGCGGCTGCCGGGACAATCTGCTCCAGCGTCATTTCTTTCTGGCCATTATAAAGTTTTACGCGGCCGCGAATCTGCACCACGTCATTCGCTTCGAAAGATTTTGCCAGCGCCTCGAAGTTGTCCCACATTTTCGCGGGAATCGAACCGGTGCGGTCGCGCAGCGCCAATTCCAACCAGGATTTTCCGCTGCGCTGCGAGGTGCGGATTTCTTTGGCGCCGACCAGGAACAACGAAGTGACGGCTTGCCCGTCCTGCAAATCGGAAACGTAATGCGATTTCATTGACCGTTGACTTTAGGCAGCGGAATCTTTTTCTTGTCCTTCTTCTTCGTCGCCACGTCCGGGGTGGGCTGCACTTCCTGAATCACGCTGGCTCCGGCCACCGCGGCGCTGTCTATATATCCCGGCTTCACCATTACGTAGCTTTCTTCGCGCAACTGCGCGAGATAATCGCGCATCTGCGGCTGCATTTTCACCATGTACAGCCGGTTCATGATTTCGTTTTCCACTTTATCCATGGGCTGCAAACCGGCCTGATAATGATTTTCCACCTTCAACACTTCGAATCCGGTTTTGGTCTGGATCACATCGGTAATCTGGCCTTTATCCATCTTGAATACGACTTCTTCCAGCTGCGGCGCCAACTCGCTCTGCTTGAACGTCCCCAGGTCTCCCCCGTCTTTCGCGGTGCTGCCCTCGGAATAGCGCTTGGCGATTTCGTTGAAGTCGTCGCCCTTCACGACGCGATTGCGCAAATCCTCGGCCTTCTTCTGAACGGATTCGATCTCTTCCGGGCTCTTCCCTTCCGTGCTCAGGAAAATTTCGGACAGCACCACCTGCTCCGGCCGCGTAAACTCCTGCGGGTGCGCGTCGTAATACTTTTTCACTTCGTCATTCCCGATGTTGATGTGCGAGCCCACTTCGCGGCGCACTACTTCCTGTGTCAGCAGCCCGTTGCGGATCGTGGTCTTATAATCTTCCCAAGCCAGGCCGGAGCTTTCGACCGCCTTCTCCAAATCTTCCAGGCTCGCCAGACCGTTCTGTTTGCGCACGTCATCGAGACGCTTGATTACGTCCGATTCCACGCTGATGCCCATATCTTTCGCGCGCTGCACCATCAAGGATTGGTCAATCAGCCCGCGCAGCAAATCCTTCTGCTGGTCCTTGAACTCGGTCATGACCTTGTCCGGCGGGCAGCCCTGACAGTCATGCGCCACTTCCTCGCGCAGCTGCTCTTCGGCTTTCTGATAGTCGGACATCGTAATAACGTCGTTGTTCACGCGCGCGATAATCTCTTCGACCACCACGGATTTGGTTTGCGCGCGCGCACCGGCAGGAAGCAGGACCGCGCCAAGCATCAGGGCGCCGCCGAGCGACAGGACAGATACAAATTTGCAGCTTTTCATGGAATCACCCGCCTCAAATTTTATCCCTACGATTGTAGTTGTAGCAATACGTTTCTGGTGGCACCCATCGGGCCGCCTTGGATACTCTTCCAATCCAGCCATAGCACCCCGGTCGGGTCCAGACGCATCCCGCGCCGTTTGCGGAGCAGCTTTACCAGCTGTTCGGGGCCGATGGGCGTGTCGTCGTAGAACTTGATCGCCATTTGATCCCCGCGACGGTCAATCGAAGCCACCAAGAGCTTTTCCGCCAGCGCCTTCAACACAGCGTAATCCAGTAAATTTTCCACCGACGGCGGCGGCGGGCCGAAGCGGTCTTCCAGTTCCTGACGAACTTCGGCACGTTCGGCCTCAGTGGTGACACCGGCGATGCGCTTGTAAATCCGCAGGCGCAGGTTCTCGCTATCAATGTACTCAGGTGGGATGCGGATTTCCTGTCCAAGGTTGAGTGTGGCGCGGCGTTCGGGAGTCAGCGCCTCGCCTTTGCGTTCAGCCACGGCGCGCTCCATCATCTGGCAGTACATGTCGAAGCCGACCGCCTCGATGTGGCCGTGCTGCTCGCGGCCCAGCAAATTCCCTGCACCGCGCAGTTCCAGATCGAGCGCGGCAATGCGGAAGCCGGCGCCCAGATCGCTGAACTCTTTTAGAGCGGCGAGGCGTTGGCGGGCGATTGTGGTCAGTGTGGTGTCCGGCGGAACGAGCAAGTACGCGTAAGCGCGTTGGTTCGAGCGTCCTACCCGGCCTCTTAATTGATACAGCTCTGACAGGCCCATGCGGTCGGCGCGATTTATCACGATGGTGTTCGCGCGCGGAATATCCAGGCCGTTTTCTATGATGGTGGTCGAGACGAGCACGTCGGCTTCGTCGCGTATGAACTGCAGCATCACTTTTTCCAGCTCGGCCTCTTTCATCTGACCGTGGCCAACCACCACTCGCGCTTTCGGCACCAGGCGCTTGATCATCGCCGCGAGCGAAATGATGGATTCGACGCGGTTGTGCACGAAGAACACTTGGCCATCGCGCGCCAGTTCTTCTTCGATCACGCGCTGCACCAGGGTCTCGGTAAATGGCGCGACGGTGGTCTGAATCGCCAGGCGATCTTTCGGCGGCGTTTCGATCACGCTCATATCCCGCAGTCCCACCAGCGACATATGCAGTGTGCGCGGAATCGGAGTCGCGGACATGGTCAGCACGTCCACATTTTTGCGCATTTCTTTCAGGCGCTCTTTGTGCGCCACGCCGAAGCGCTGCTCTTCGTCAACGACTAGCAGGCCGAGGTCTTGGAACTTGACGTCCTTGGAAAGGATGCGATGCGTGCCGATCAGGATGTCCACCTTACCGGCTTCCGCTTCCTCCAGGACTTTCTTCTGCTCTTTTTCCGTGCGGAAGCGGCTGATCATTTCCACGCGCACGGGAAACGCGGCGAAGCGTCGCTTGAAAGTTTGGTAATGCTGGAACGCCAGGACGGTCGTTGGTGCTAGCACCGCGACTTGCTTGGAATCGGCGACGGCCTTGAACGCGGCGCGCATCGAAACTTCCGTCTTGCCGTAGCCCACGTCGCCGCAGAGCAGCCGGTCCATTGGGAGATTCGATTCCATGTCGCGCTTCACGTCTTCGATGGCGCGCTGCTGGTCGGCGGTTTCTTCGAACTCGAAAGCGTCGTCGAATTCGTGCGTCCAATTCGTGTCTGGCGGGAACGAGTGCCCTACCGCCAATTTTCGCTCGGCGTAGAGTTCCAGAAGCTGTTCCGCCATATCGCTGACGGATTTTTTCACACGCGACTTGCGCGCTTCCCAAACGGTGGTACCCAGCCGGTCGAGTTGCGGTTCCACGCCGCCGAGAGATGTGTACTTTTGAATCAGGTCCAGCCGCGCTAGCGGTACGTAGAGTTTTGCGTCGCCCGCGTAGCGCAGCAGCATGAATTCGCCGTTCGCGCCTTCCATCGCTACCTGGCGCAGGCCTTCGAATTGGCCAATGCCGTGATCCACGTGCACCACGTAGTCGCCGGGTTTCAGGTCGCTGAAGTCGCTGAAGAAACTCGCAGTTTTGGGGCGCGCGCGCGATCGTTGCGATGGCGGTGGAAGCGTTTCGAACAGGTCGGCATTGCCGTAAAGCACTACTCTCGCGTCGGTGAAGACGACGCCTTCTGACAGCGGCGCTTTCGTCAGCAAAATCGCCGAGCCCGGCGCATTGCTGCCTTCTTCGGCGAGGCGCGTCACCGTGGCGTTTTCTTCCAGCTCGCCCATGCGATAAGGCAATTCAAATTCGTGGCAGATGTCGGCGAAGCGTTCGAGCTCGCCAGTGCTGGCAGCGGAGACCATCACGTTTTCGCCCGCCGCGATACGATTGCGCGCTTCCGCGATGAAAGCCGCGACGTTGCCGTGATAACGCGTGGTCGGTTGGGTGTGCAACGTGCGGGATGCGCCCCCTCCGTCTTGGCCCGAAGCGGCGGCATGGTCGGCGGATTCCGCGACCTCGACGCCCAGATGCTCGATTGCGAGGCGCGGCGCCATCTGCAACGCGAGGTTCCACTCTTCATCATCGAAAATGAACTTGTCAGGCGGCTCGGCCAACGGATCCTCGGCGGCATCGAAAGCCTCGGCCAACTGCACGCGATATTTCTCAATGGACGCCGCGAGCAGCGAAGGCTCATCCGCAATAATCAGCGGCTCAACGGTGAGATCGAACAACGTAGATTTGCGATTCTCCCGCAACGCCTCGCGAAATTCCCATCCGGGATAGAAACCACCCGGCGCCAGATCATCTTCACGGCCAGACGCAGCAGAAACTCGCGCGCGCTCCAGCACCTCAGCGTGCCGCGGATACTCCGTCAGCGGCAGCAGCGTCGCGCGTTCCATGGGATTGGTCGAACGCTGAGTATTCGGATCAAAGGCGCGGATGGATTCGATGGTGTCGCCCAGCAGCTCGACGCGCACTGGCTGCGGCGATTCTGGCGAGTAAATATCAATGATGCCGCCGCGCACCGCGTATTGCCCCGGCATCTCGCAGGTGATTTGCTTGTCGTAACCGGCGCTGGAAAGAAAATCAATTAACTCTTCGTGGGGAATGGATTCGTCGCGCGCGATCGTGCGGGCCAGCTGCGAATAAAATTCGCGATCGCGCATGCGCCACACCGCGGCCTGAACCGGCACGATCAGCAAGTCCGCGTCTCCCGTCGCAAATCGCCACAGAGCGACGGCGCGATCTTCGGAGATTTCCGCATGCGGCGAGCGATTGTCGTAGGGCAACACTCCGTGCGCAGGCAAATGCGCCACGCGCCGTCCCAGCTTGCCGGTCACCGCGCGATAGAAATACCGTACCGGCTCGAGCAACGCTTCGGCGCGCTGATTGGTGTCCACTAGCAGAACGGTAGGCCGACCTAGCTCTGCAAACGCCAGCGGAATCAGCAGCGCTTTCGCGGAATCGGTGAGGCCCGCGAGGCGCACTTCGCCGCCGCTGCGCCGCAGCGATTCGAATGTTTCCTCGACAACCGGGCGGCGTGCCACCCGCGCGAGAAGCTCGCTGACCAGGGGAAGAATCATGCTTGAGGTTGTGAAATGCGTTCGAGCAGCCGCGAGGTTGAATAGCCGGGCTCGAGCGGCAGGCGCACCACCTGCCCGCCCGCTGCTTTTACTGCGTCGTCATCCGCGCAGGCGTCTGCGCTGGAGTCGGCTTCGCCGCCTTGCGCAAACACGTCCGGAGCCAGGCGCGCGATGAACTCGGCTGCGGTGGCTTCTTCGAAGATCGCGACGAAGTCTACTGCCGCCAGAGCCGCCAGAATTTCTGCGCGTTCGGCCTCTGGCGTGATGGGCCGCGCCGGAAAACCTCCGGGGACCATCGGAGCCGGAGCGCCGACCAGCTTCTCGCCCTGTTCCGCCGCCACGCGCACGCTTTCGTCGCTCTGCAGCGCTACTATTAATACGTCGCCCAGCCCACGCGCCTGTTCCAGCAAACGAACGTGCCCGGGATGCAGCAGGTCAAACGCTCCGGCCACGCACACCACGCGCTTGCCGTTGCGTTTCCACTCCTGACGATGGAGAATCAATTCGAATTGCGAGACGACTGCCAATTGCCCATTCCTCGATCCGCCGCAGCGGAAAAGCACAAACGCATCATTCTATCATGCCGCGCGAAAACGCCGTGGAGCGCGCGAAGACCGTTAGTATGCCGATTTGCGGCAGCGGATCAGGAAATCTGATTGCGAAACATGACAAAAGGAGGTCTCGCATGGTCTTCTTCAAACTCAGCTTGCTCGCATGTGCCTTCTACGTGGGTCTGGTGATCTTGGTTAATGCTGTATTACTGGCGTTAGCCCAGTTCTCGCCAGTTGGGTTTCGCATTGACGGACCGGGTTTGACATTGGGCGCCAAGTACGGAGTCATCTTTGGAGCACTATGGTTAATCTCGTTCAGCGCTGCGTGGTGGATTGTGTATCTCGGCATTAAGTCAAGATTGTCAGTATTTCCAAACTAGGACCCCATCGAGTGAAGCTCTGGCAAATCATTCTCGCGATTGTCGGCGTCGTTTTTCTCGCGCTCGGCTCGCGCTGGATTCGCGTCGCGGAGCTTCCCAAGCAGGAACTGTGGCTCGACGCAGGCGGCTGCCACACCCCGATGACAGTTCTCGATCCGCCCGCCGACGTTAAACCCGCCGGCAGCGTCGTCCTGCTGCACGGGCTTTCCGCGAACCGCCGGTTGATGATGTATCTCGCGGAAGATTTCGCGGGCCACGGATTCCGCGCGTATGCGTTGGACCTGCCAGGGCATGGCGACAGCCACGATGCATTTTCCTTCGCGCGCGCGCAGGATTGCGCGACGGCCGCGGTCGAATCCCTGATACACAGCGGGCGACTCGATCCCAAAACCACCATACTGCTGGGCCACTCGATGGGTGCTGCGATTGCCATACGCATGGCCGATCGCGATCCGCTTGCCGCGACCATCGCGCTTTCTCCTGCTCCCATGACCACGCCGCAGCGCATGCCCGCAAATCTGCTGGTGTTCAGCGCCAGCGCGGATCTGGGCATTCTGAAACGGGTGGCGCAAGGCTTGTCAGACGCAGCCGGCGGCCAGCGCACCGCTCCCGAAGATTTCGTGCAGCAACGCGCGTTCGAGCTGCGCCGCTTGCCTCGCTCCACCCACACAAGTCTGCTTTCCGACCGCCGCGTAGCGCACGATTCCGAAAAATGGGCGATGCAGGCTCTGTTTCCAGATATCGCCGCGGACACGCTAACGCTGAATCTCGATCTCGCCACGTACGAAACGTTCGGCAAAGGACGGAGGCGGCTCGCCGGCGGCGTGCTCGGTTTCCTGGGCATCATCCTGCTGTTTCCGCTGGTCGCAAGCGTAGCCACAAAATTCGCCGCGCCCTCCGCCTCGACAAACGTGACAGACGCGCCGGACGCAGTGGCCGCCACACACGGCACCGCGTCACAAATTGAATCTCCGGGAAATCATCCCTCCGCGCGGCTGCTTCTCGCCGAAGGCGCGCTCTGCGCAATGCTCGGCGTGCTCGTGTTCGTCCTCGGCGTACCTCTAAAGTTCCTACATCTATATACCGGCGCGTATCTCGCGTCGCTGCTGCTAATTGTTGGCATCCTGCTGCTGATCTTCAATTTCGGTTTCGCAATGGAGTACGCATCACTGCACATTAAGCCGCTCGCCGTCGCCGCAATCCTGGGCTTCGCGACGTTCCTGGCCCTCGGAGCGTGGATGAATTGGCAGCTCGATGACGCCTGGCTCAACGCGCCGCGCTGGCTGCGCTTCGCAGGCCTGCTGCCAGTCACCTGGATTTACTGCTTCGCCGAGGAAGTCACGCTCGGCCCCGTGCACCACGGCCTCGAACGCACGGCACGCTTCGCAGTCTTCCTGCTGCTGCGCGCGGAGCTGTTTCTCGCGTGCACGCTCGCATGGTATTTATTCGCCAGTGGACAGGTCCTAATCCCGCTGCTTTTCGTGTACCTGGCGGCATTTTCCATGCTGCAAAGGCTTGCTACCGATGCGTTACGGTCTCGCACCGCGTCCGCCACAGCCGCGGCATTATTTGGTGCTATACTCGCCTCCTGGTTCATTGCCAGTGTTTTCCCTCTAACTTGAGCCAGGTCACAGCAGGGGACATGAAAGAAATAGCGATTGTCGGCGGCGGTCCTGCCGGTGCGCTTTGTGGCGAGCGTCTGGCCAGCGCCGGTTTTCAGGTGACGATTTACGACGAGCGGCTCGCATGGGAAAAACCCTGCGGCGGCGGCTTAACTCATAAGGCCATCGAAGCTTATCCGTTCCTGCTCGATTCCCCGCAACCGAAGAAAATTGTGCGCAAAGCCGAGCTGATTTCCAGCAGCGGCCACCGCGCGCAGTTTGAAATGAACCATCCCATTGTGATTTATGCGCGCAAAGTGCTGAATGGACTGCTGCTCGATCGCGCCATCGCTGCCGGATGCACGGCGGTGTGCTCGCGCGTTACGAACGTCAATATCAGCGGCCCGCGTGTCAGCCTGATGGCCGCGGGTGAAGAACGCTTTTCTGATTTCATCGTGCTGGCCGCCGGCGCTCGCAATCAATTGCTGCCGGAAACCACGGCCCTCGGCTCCAAAGATCTGGAAGT
Source organism: uncultured Acidobacteriota bacterium (assembly GCA_963779465.1). Lineage (GTDB taxonomy): Bacteria > Acidobacteriota > Terriglobia > Acidiferrales > UBA7541 > Palsa-295. Next base: position 1,342,607 of record CAVZYH010000001.1, read on the forward strand.
CACGATGGGTTACTTCGTTCCCACTGAAGAAGACATCATCAAGGTGAAATTTCTGAAGCAGTTTGAAGGCTACCTATGGTCTTTTCCACGCGCCGATCATCTATCCGTCGGCATCTGTGCGAAGATGGGCCAGACCTCGACTCCGGTGCTGCGCAGCCATCTGGACGCTTTCTTCGAAGAAGAAAACATTCCTCGCGCGGGCGCTCAGTTCTACAGCCATGTGCTGCCTTCGCCGCAGGCCAAAACCATTCGCAGCCGCAAAATCATGGGACGGAATTGGGCCATGGCCGGAGACGCCGCCGCTACTGTGGACCCAATCACCGGCGAGGGCTTGTACTACGCGCTGCGCTCCGGTGATTTGCTCGCGCAAGCTATTGCTGCGGGCCAACCCGAACTTTATCCCGCGAAATTGCGCGCCGCTTTCTCCGCGGATTTGGAATTTGCCGCCAACATTGCCAAAAAGGTATTTTGCGGAAATTTTCTGGGCAGCGCCATCACCACGCGCGTGGTGCAGTTGGTGAATTATTCGCCCGCGTTTCGTGATCTGATTCGCGATGTCTTTAGCGGCTCGCAGGATTATCGCAGCCTGAAGCGCCGCTTGTGGGCTCAGCTGGGCATCACCGTCGCGGAATTCACGCGCAGCTTCCTCGATCCGCGCACCGTCGTCTGTGGACGAGGCGCCGCGCCAACACCCGCCAGCGATCGCGAACCCGCGCAATGAAGCGCCGAGCGAAACCACGCAAACGCAGCGCTATCCCGAAAAAAGCAAAACGCTCCGCGATTTCGCATGCGCCCGTCGCGGGAATGCCGCGCATCGGCCTGGAATCCTCGGTGCAACGGGTCGTCCCGCGCGAATGGACGATAGCCGCATTCGATCCGCGCCTGCCGCCTGTGCTTTCCACTCCCGCAATGATCGGGATGATGGAAATCGCCGCGGCGCAGGCCGTGCAACGCGAGTTGCCTTCCGGCGCGATTACTGTCGGCACGCGAATTGAAGTGGATCATCTGAAGGCGGTCACCGACGGTGCCACAGTACGCGCCGCCGCGCGGCTGGTCGGCTATCAGGGGCGCTTCCTGGTGTTCGAAGTCGAGGCCCGATCCGGCGATTTGGTTTTAGGGCGCGGCAGAGTTTTCCGCGCCATCGTTGATAACCGAAAATTCCCGCTGCCTGCGAACGAAAAATAATCTCAGCCGGCTTTCGCTGGAAACCCGGCGACGGGATGGGACGCATGAAACCTCTCACGACATTCTTGTTATCCCTCGTGGTAGTTTTCTCGAACGCGGCATCGGCAGCAACTCCTGCGGCGGCCGCCACAAAAGCGCCGCTCGAAGTAGTCGTGCTCGGTTCCGGCGGCCCACGCCCATTCGGCCGCGCGAGCGCGAGTTACATCGTCCTGGTTGATGGCACGCCGCGAATCCTAATGGACGCTGGCCCCGGCGCGTTCCTGCGCGTCGGTGAAATGAGTTTAGACCTCACGAGCGTGGACATCGTGCTGCTGACGCACCTGCACATTGACCACAGCGGCGACCTGGCGGCCTTCTTCAATGCGCGCGCGCTCTCGAGCGACGGTCCCATCACTTACAGAATATTCGGCCCCGATGGCGGCGGACTTTTCCCCAAGACTTCGCGTTTCGTAGACCTGCTGGTAGGCGATGGCGGCGCGTTTCCGTATCAAAGAACGTTTGGGGCGGACGAGAAGTTCGTCGTGAAGGATCTGGCGGTCACTCTAGACTCGCCGCAAACCACGATTCTCGATGACCACGGCCTGCTGATCGAAGAGGTCGCCACACATCACGGCGATTGCCCGTCGGTGGCTTACCGCATCACTTATAAGAGCGTCACACTGGTTTATTCGGGAGACATGGACGCATCCGCGCTGCCGAACCTGGTCCATCTGGCAAAGAACGCAGACTTATTGATATTTAATTGCGCTGTGCTCGATCCACCTCAGTCACCCTCGCAGCTATACGATCTGCATACTCCTCCGCGGAAAATCGGAGAAGCCGCGCACCAAAGCGGCGTGAAGAGCCTGCTGCTCAGCCACACCGCTCCAGACGTCGAGAGCCGCGAGACCGAGGTGCGCGATTCGATTCGCATGAATTACGCCGGGCCGGTCGCATTCGCCACCGACCGCCTGCGCGTGAAAGTCGGCGGCAGTTGAGCCAAACCAAGCTCACATGTTACTCTGCCTTTCTGCCTGAGTGCTCGAGTGGCGGAACTGGCAGACGCGCCGGACTCAAAATCCGGTGGCCGCAAGGCCGTGTGGGTTCGATTCCCTCCTCGAGCACCATTTTGATTTTTGCGCCGGCCGATCGCGCGCAATAATTCCCTCCTCCAGGGAGAACGCCATGAAGAACCCCACGCCGGAAAATGAAAATCAAAAACTGAACGAAGGTCTGACGCGCCGCCGCTTTCTGGAAACCGCGGTCGGCTCAACCGTCGCATCCGCGATGGCTGGTGGCCTATTGCCGAACGCAAACGCCAGCGCGCACGCCGCCGCTGACGTGAGGAACGGCGTCCCGTACCGCACGCTCGGCAACACCGGCGAAAAAGTTTCCTCCGTGGGCTTGGGCGGCTATCACATCGGCATGCAGAGCGACGAGCAGGAAAGCATCCGCATCATCCGTACCGCACTCGATGAAGGCATCAATTTTCTGGACAACTGCTGGGACTACAACGACGGGACCAGCGAAATCCGCATGGGCAAAGCGCTGCAGGACGGCTATCGCGAAAAAGCTTTCCTGATGACCAAGATTGACAGCCACACCAAGGCGGGCGCCACCGCGCAAATCACGGAATCGCTGCGCCGCCTGCAGACCGATCACATTGACCTTCTGCAATTCCATGAAGTGATTCGCGACGGCGATCCCGAAGCGATTTTCGCGCCGAACGGAGCGCTGGAAGCGGCGCTCGCGGCAAAAAAGGACGGCAAAATCCGCTATATCGGATTTACTGGACATAAAAGCCCGGAAATCCATCTGAAAATGTTGAACACATCGTTTGCGCACAAATTCACTTTCAATGCCGTCCAGATGCCGCTGAATTTGATGGACGCGCACTACGACAGCTTTCAAAAGTTAGTGCTGCCCGTGCTGCTGGAGCACAACATCGGCGTGCTAGGCATGAAACCGATGGGCGATGGCCTGATCCTGAAGAGCAAAACGGCAGGAGCTGTCGAATGTCTCCAGTACGCGCTGAACTTGCCCACCAGCGTGGTCATTACCGGATGCGATTCGCTGCCCATCTTGCAACAAGCGCTGCAAACCGCGCGCAGTTTCCGCCCGCTGAGCCAGGAACAAGTGGCCGCGCTGCTGGCGAAAACCGAAGTGGCCGCGCAAACAGGCGAACACGAGTTGTACAAGACCGCTCACAATTTCGACGGCACGATTATGAATCCGCAGTGGCTGGATTAATATCTCACGCGTCAGAACTTGAAGGTTTTGTAGGTCGTGGCTTCAGCCACGACACAGACTCTACGACGAGGAGCGGCTTTAGCCGCTGAAGTACAGGTTTTGTCGTTCCTACATACCTTCCTCAGCCATCGAGACCTCTTGATCGAATTGGCTTTTGTCCATCTAATATTTGCCGCACGCCGACGAAGGCAAATATTCGTCGGGCGCCGTTGCGAGTTTCGCAACGATTGGGTTCCTTCGAATGTAATCAATTCTCGTTCGGGATTCCGCAACATCTCGAATCCAGCGATCGTGAAACCCTGGTTGCCAAACCGGCGAGGCGCAGTGCAGAGATTGTTTGATAATATGTGCCGATCCACCCTTGATCATCTGCATTGCCTTTTCGAGGCTCTCGCCTCTAGCCGGCGTCAGCAGCGCGTGAAAATGGTCCGGCATCACTACGAACGCATGTAATTGGTAAAATCCTCGGGCACGGCAGTCGAGAAGTTGTTCGATCAGAATCTGCGCGGTATCCGGCTTCTGAAATAGAGCGCGGCTCTGCCAAGCGCGGCTCGAAACGAAGTAAACACCCGCTTGTCGCACGCGCCTGACGATATGCGCCATTCACGCCTCTGTTCTATCTGAAACTGCGCTGCATTGGGCAAAGATGCAAAACCTGTACTTCAGCGGCTAAAGCCGTTTCGATCGTCTAGCGTCTATGTCGTGGCTGAAGCCACGACCTACAAAGATTTCCGATATCTCTAACTTCCGCTGCCGCCGCGAATCAGACGTATCGCTTCCGGCAGCGCGCCCGCTTCCGCCGTAGTCCCGCCGCCAGCGCCATTCGCGTCCTGTCCATCCGCCGATCCATCGCCGCCTTCACCGGGCGCAAGAAACAAATTCGATTCCAGGCCATGCTGCTTGGTGTAAAGATCAAAGTATCGCCCGCGCGCCGAGTACAACGACGCATGCGTGCCGCGCTCGATAATCCGGCCAGCCTCGAGCACTAAAATCTGATCCGCGCGCCGCACCGTGGATAACCGGTGCGCGATCACAAAAGTAGTCCGCCCGCGCATCAGGTAGCGCAAGCCTTCCTGAATGAACGCTTCCGATTCGGAATCAAGGCTCGAGGTCGCCTCGTCCAGAATTAAAATACGCGGATCCGCCAGAATCGCGCGCGCGATGGAAACCCGCTGCCGTTGCCCACCGGAAAGTTTCACGCCGCGCTCGCCGACCACTGTGTCGTACTTATTCTCGAATCCCTCGGCGAACTCATCCACGCGCGCGATGCGGCAAGCCGCCAGAATCTCGTCGTTCGTGGCATTCGGCCGCGAGAAGCCCACGTTCTCGCGAATCGAGCCATCAAAGAGGAAAGTTTCCTGCAGCACCACGCCCAATTGCGTGCGATAAGAATCCAGTCGCACGTTCGCCAAATCCACGCCATCCACTAAAACGCGCCCACCGGTCGGCACGTAAAATGCCGCGATCAATCCGATCACGGTGGATTTTCCCGCGCCGGAAGGACCCACCAGCGCCGTGACCGTTCCCGGCTGCGAGTTAAACCTGATCTCGTGCAGCACTTCCTTGCCTGTGTCGTAGGAAAAACTCACGTCCTCGAAAATCACTTCTCCGCGAATGCGTTCCAGCGACTCGCGGCGATTGGGATCCTCGTCTTCGGGGTTTTCGTTCAATACTTCACGTGTCCGTTCCAGGCCGGCCAGAGCTTCGGTGATCTGCGGTCCGATCGCCACGATCTGGAAAACCGGCGCGATCAGAAATCCCAGGAACATCGTGTACGAAAAGAAAGCTCCGGGGGTCATGGTCCCGGCCAGAATGTGCCTTGCGCCCAGGAACATGATCATCGCGCTGACGATTCCCATCAAGCTGGTGGCCGAAAGGCTCATCAGCGAAGTGGCCGTAAGCGTCTGCAGCACGTTGTCCAGCAGCCGCTGCACGCCCGCGCCGAACACTTTTTCCTCGCGCGCCTCCGCGTGATAGCCCTTCACCACGCGCACGCCGCCGATGGATTCCGTCAAACGGCCGGTTACTTCCGCGTTGATTTTCGGCCGCGCGCGGAAAATCGGGCGAATGGTCTTGAAAGCGCGGTTCAGCGTCAGGCCAAAAACAATCAGCACGACGAACGCCACCGCAGTCATGCTCGCGCTGGTGCGCAGCAGGTACACCATGGCGAACACCGCCGTCATGATGCCGCCCGCGAATTCCACTAGCCCCGTGCCGATCAGGTTGCGCACGCCTTCCACGTCGCTCATGATCCGGGAAATGAGCACGCCGGTCTTGTTCGCGTCGTAAAAGGACACCGGCAGCCGACCGATATGCGCCTGCACTTTCTCGCGCAACTCGGAAATCATTCGCCAGGAGGATTTCGATAGCAGTTGCGTAAGCGCGTAGGAAGTGAGGCCCTGAATCACGGTGGCTGTCACCACCACCAGCACGATCACCGGCAGCAGGCGGGCTTGGCGCTTCAGAATTACGTCGTCGAGGAAATATTTTGTGGAGGCGGGCAGGACCAAGCCGGAAAGGCGGTTGATTACCATCAGCCCGAATCCCGCAAGGAGGATCCAGCGCCGCGGCTTGATCAGCGCCAGCACGTCCGGCAATAGCTTCCAGTCGAACTTTGCCTTGGCAGGCTTTCCGTCGCCGCTGTTCTTCCGTTCCTGGCGCTCCATGCGATTGCCCATGCGTTCCACGCCAGGGCTGGTTTGTCTTCCGAGCATCCCTAACTATACCTTGAAACTCGCGCGGCCTGCCGAAGCGCCACACGCAGGAGTTTCCCGCGAATATTTGAGAGAAAGTTGCGTACTTCCTGAGATGCTCGCCGCGCTGTTCGCGACGCAACATTCACACACCACAGCGGCGCGTCGTCCTGTCCTGGTAAGCGGCGCGCGAGGATGCCTTCCGCTCTGCACTCCTCTCGCCTCCGTTTTCGCTAGGTTAGATCGACTGAAGCCGCCAGCGAGTCTCTGCCCCAGTTGTCCCGCCCCAGTACGGATGATAGACTTCCCGCATGGCCAAGAAAAAACCAGCACGCAAAAAGAAATCCGCGAAGAAACCAGCACGCCCGAAGAAGAAATTAATCGCCAAAAAGAAGAGCGCGCCAAAGAGAATCGCGCCAAAAAAGAAGCCCGCACGCCGCAAGAAGAAGTCCGCATCCCGCACACCCGCGGAAGTTTCCAATCCCATCGTCTCGCCCAGCCGCCGCGGCCTGGGTCCTGGCGCCGGCGGACAATCCGGCGACAATCAAGGCCTCTCGCGCCGCGAAGTTGCTGATTCCGAAAGTGTGGAAGAATTGACGGAAGAAGGCCAGGAGTACGAAGCGGAAGTGATCAGCGGCATAGAAAACGCCCGCGACCCCGATCAGGGCGAAGTGACCACCAAAGAAGTTCCCGAAGACGACGTGCCCAGCGAATACGACGATCAGGACCAGTAGCAAACAACAGCGATCAGCACGCACTTCGGCGCTCCACCCAGACCGCAAGCGACCCGGCATGGAGCGACACGAAGCTGCGAACTACTCAACTATTTCGGTTAAATGCTGGCGATTTGACTTAACGCGAGCCTGCGGTGTGGGCTTTGGTGCGTTCGTTGCGCTCTCGCTCGGATGAATCCTGCGCCTTTGCCTCAGGCTGTTCTTGCAGCGTCTTCAGGAACCCATCCACTTCAGCCGCGGCTTTTTCTTTCGCGAGGCCGTAGCGTTCTTCCACGCGTCCGATCAGCACATCTCGCTTTCCGGCAATGACCTGCATGTCGTTATCGGTTAGGTGTCCCCACTTCTGACGGATCTGTCCTTGAAACTGCTTCCACTTACCTTCAAATTGTTCTGAATTCATTACGATTTTCCCCTTTGCGCTCGCTGGCGCTCTTACGGGTCCCAAGTTCTGTTGCGGAGTGCCGCGCGCACATCCAGAAGGTATGCACGCAAGGCGTCTGCCAGTGCCGCGGCCATCTCCGAAGTGGAGCGTGCAGACGAACTTAGGCGAACCGCAGGCGCAAACAGCCGCGTCGCCGCTGCCCCGCCACCATGTAATTTTTCCGTGTTACCCTCGATTTCGGCATGATCGGCCGCCGCGTCCCAGCCCCGATGAACGGGAGTTCGCCTCGCCACCAGAGTCGTCACCGCTTGCCAAATTGGGTACTTCCGTGCGTGCGCCGCGTCCGCAGTTGTCAGAAAATTGTCATATCGGATCGGCCCGGGTAACCTTGCCTGTTACCATTGCATCTGCTAGACATAGGTTGGGCCGAAGAATCAAACTTTTCACTTTAATTTCGCATCAAAAGTTTGCCGCTCGGGTTTGCTAGTGGGAACACACACAATTCGCAGGCGCGGTCACGCCGGATGGCTATTTGGCCGATGAAAGAACTGAATGGTGGGCACCACGGTTGGATTTCACATCTTATTTTGGTGAAGGGATAATTCCATGATCAAGCGTGCGTGTCTGTTGAGCACCCTAGCCGTAGTTGCAGCCGTAACGATGTCATCCTGCGGCGGTGGTGGCGGCTCCGCTCCGATCACCGTAACCATTACCACGGACGTTTCCAATATCGAGACGTTCCAGACCGTGCAGTTTGCTGCGAGCGTGACCGGCACCTCAAATACGGCCGTCACCTGGCAACTGGCCTGCGGCACCACAGGTTCGGTGTGTGGCTCCATCACACCAGCAGGCCTGTACGTCGCGCCGAACACCGTCCCGACTATCTCCACCGTTCAGAGCACTGACCCGGCTACCTTGACCGTCACCGCCACCTCGCAAGCCAATACCAACATTTCCAGTTTCGTGCAGTTCACCATTGATTCGCTCAACATGCAGTCGCTCACCGCGCCCGTCCAGCTCGGCTCGTCCGGTTCAAATGTGGACGCGATCTGCCTAACCCCCGCGCCGGGATTTTGCTTCGGCGGAACCCTGGGGTCCTTAGTCACCGGCGGCGGGAAAACCTACATTCTCTCGAACAATCACGTTCTGGGTCTCAGTGATGGCGGCGCCGTTGGCCAAGCTGTGACGCAGCCCGGCGTGATCGAAACAAATTGCTCGACCACTGGAACGATCACTGTCGCGAACGTATCGAACATCGTAAGTCTTCAGAACCAACCGATCCCGGCATTCCCCGTGGACGTCACCACCGCGCAAGTCATCAGTGGACAAGTCGACCCGCTCGACAACATTTTGGAATTGGGCGCGCTCAGCACCGTGAACGGCGTGCAGGTTCCACAGCCCGGTTCGCCTGCATCAGGTTCCGGCATGGCGGCGACCGTCGGACAGTTGCTGGCGAAGAGTGGGCGCACCACCGGCCTTACTTGCGCGGCGATCGAAACCGTTGATGCGACTACGGGCGTCAGCGTGGGGTATTCCGAAGGCTGTGCGACTGGCACTTCTTTCACCGTCACTTACAAGGACGAAATCATCGTCGGGAACATGACTAATGGCCAAAATTTTATCGGCGACGGAGATTCCGGTTCGCTCGCTGTGGACGAAGCAACCGCGCAGCCAGTGGCTTTGATGTTCGCGGGCAGTGACACCGCTGCAATTGGGAATCCGGTCGGCGACGTTCTCAATGCGCTGAAGAGCACCACCGGAGGAGCGACATTCACATTTGTCGGCGGCCCGCAACACTCTGTCCCGGGTTGCTCCTTGCCGGGCCTCAGCTCGGTGAAAGTCACGCCGCAATCGGCTGCCGTTCTTCCTGCTGGCACGGCGCAGCGCGCACAAACCGCCGCCACCAGCAACAGCACACAAATTATGAATACTCCCGGCGTCTCTGCGTACGGCGGAGGCGGCAGCCTCGATGCGCCGAACGAGCCGGCCGTAATGATTTTCGTCGCGCCTGGAGCATCGCACGCGGGCATTCCGGCGACGATTGACGGCGTGCGCACGCGCCTCGTCGAATCGAACTCCACGATCGCGCACGGCCCGTTGACCTCCCAGCAATCTGCGCAACTCGCAGCGCAATCGCCGCAGGCGCAAAGCGTCACTATTAGCGACGCCGCGATCTCGCAAACCAAATCCATCAAAGAGCAGCATGCCGCGAGCCTGATGAGCGATCCCGCAATAATCGGCGTGGGCGTCAGCGCCAGCCTCGATAGCCCTGGCGATCCCGCGCTGATGATTTACGTGCTGAAAGGCAAGGCACACGGTGCCATCCCCGCGACGATTGACGGCGTGCGCACGCGCATCAAAGAAACCAGCCCATTCCGCGCCAACGTAGCGCACCCGCTGAAGTCCACCATCACCGCAGCAGGCTGCCGCGTGCCGAAACCCACGCCAAGCATTGGTCTGAACGCTGCGCCCGCTTCACTGCTATCGCGTAGCGCCGGCCAGTAATTGTTGTTAAAGCTTTGAATCGCTCCACGGCGCAATTCGTTCCGAGATGCCGCGGCGCTGGATGGGAGTGCTATGTAAACTGCTTGTCAAATCTCTGGCCCTTCTGCGCGCCCCGTGCGGCGCTGCGGTAATATTTCTTCCTCTTGCCCAGCTGCCAAACATTCGCAGTTGCTTTTCTGTCCGGCTCGCATCTATAAGGGGATGAGGCCAGCCCAACCGAGAGAGGTCAATACCATGAAAATCCAGACCGCAATTTTCGCCATAGCTTTGTGCAGCTGCAGCATGGCGGTGCCAGCCACAATCGCGCGAACCACCACGCCACCCGCGCCACAAAAATCATCCGCGCAAACCGCACAATCCGCGCACGCGGACATCGTCAGCGCCACCGGCCAGAAAATCGGCACGGCCACTTTCACTCCCGCCGATGGCGGCGTGCGCATTGACGTGGACGTTAGTCAGCTTCCCCCCGGCACGCACGGCATCCACATTCATGCAGTGGGAAAATGCGAAGGCCCCAATTTCACAACGGCAGGCGGACATTTCAATCCAGCGGGGAAGAAGCACGGCAAGGACAATCCGGAGGGCCAGCACAACGGTGATCTGCTGAATCTGGAAATTGGCGCTGATGGTCACGGCATCGCGTCTTTGCTCGACGCGAACGTCACGCTGGGCGACGGGCCCACTTCGCTGTTTCAGCCCAGTGGGACTGCGATCGTCATCCACGCCGGTCCCGATGATTATAAGACGGACCCAGCAGGAAACTCCGGCGCGCGTATCGCCTGCGGCACAATTCAAAAGTAAGGATCCAAGAAGCTCAGAGCGCGCGACCGGAAAGTATTGAAGAATTACTGCGTATCAATCGTGCGCAGCGCGGTCTGTTCGTCCGGGAAATCGGTGAACACCGTGTGCAGATTCGTCATGTGCAGGATTTCCCGCGCGCGCGGGCTCAAATCCACGGCGTGCAATTCCGCATTATTCTTGCGCGCCGAATACAATCCGCGAATCAACTGGCCGATCCCGGAGCTATCCAGGTAAGAGACATCGCGAAAATTCAGCAATACGCGTTTGCGTCCATCCTCAAACAGGTCCAGCAACAGCTCGTGGACTGCTTCTCCCTCGATCAGCGTAAATCTTCCGCGCACATCTACCACCGTGACGCTTCCCAATTGACGGGTACTAGCACTAAAACCCACTAATGGCCTCCGCACTGATGTAGCAGTCATCTTACCGCAAGCGCGAGCAAATTCTGAAATCGCGCCGGTGGGCGGCTGTCGCGCAGACCGCGGCTACGGCCTTTGTCAGGAACGGAACCTTCGCTGCGTTGAACCGCCTGGTCACATGCGATATGCTCCGCGCCTCAATTCGTTTTGATTCCGCTTCGTTGTGTTCAATAGTGTCGCCTGGGCCCAAGAGTCTGCTGGAATGGACCGCCTTCACCTATCGCCGGAGCGCCGCCTGACACTGCTCGGACTAATGTCCGTGGCATTTTTCACGACATGCGGCGGCCCGTTCGGGCTAGAGCCGCTGCCCGCCGCCGTTGGTCCAGGCTGGGCCGTGATATTGATTCTCCTGGCGCCTTTGCTTTGGAGCCTGCCGATGGCGCTGATGGTGGCGGAGCTTTCGACTCTGATCCCTGAGGAGGGCGGCTATTACATCTGGGTCCGCGATACGATGGGCCGCTTCTGGGGCGTGCAGGAGGCGTGGTGGACGATGGGCTATTCGATCGGATTGCTGGCGAGCTTCCCGGTCCTATTCGTCAGCTACGTCGCTTTCTTTGTTCCAGCGCTTGCGCCGGGCGCGGATGTGCCGCACCCACGTCTGCTGGCGCTGATTCGTTGGGCGCTGGCCGCGCTGTTCATCTTGTCGGCGATGGCAGTGAATTTACGGGGCGCCCGCGATGTGGGCCAGTCTTCCAAGCTTGGCGCCGGTTTCGTGCTGGGCGCATTCGCACTGATGGTCATCACCTGGCTGGTGCGCGGCCCCTCGCCACACGCCGTGCTGGGAATCGTTACGCGCGATCTCGCGCTGAATAATCCCAGCGCCTTACTTCTGGGCATGTCCATAATCTCGTTCAACTTTTCGGGATGGGACAATGTTTCAACCTTCGCCGCGGAAGTTGACCGGCCACAGCGCAACTACCCCCTCGCCCTGGGAGGAGCGCTGTTGGCACTGGTGCTCTGTTACTTGCTCCCAATGCTCGCGGGTTTGAGCGTCACCACCAGCCCGGACGTATGGAACACCGACGCAGGATGGCCCGTGATTTCGCGGTTGATCGGAGGTCCATGGCTGGGCGCGCTGGTGGCCGCTGCGGGAATTGTTTCGATGTGGGCGCTTTTTAACGCGCAGCTTCTGTACGTTTCACGTTTGCCATTCGTGATGGCGCTCGACGGCTGGCTGCCGCGGCTGATTGCGGAGGTTTCGCCCAACACCGGCGTCCCTAAGGTAGCCATTCTGATTTTTTGCGGAATCACCGCGGTATTTGCGGCGCTGCCATTCGGAAGCTTGGCCGTGATCACCTGCTTGCTGTACACGCCGGCGTTGGTGCTCGAGTTTTTCGCGCTGATTATTTTGCGCATACGCCGCCCGCACGCTCCGCGCTCCTTCCGCATTCCCGGTGGAAGGTGGGGAATGATCGTGGTATGCACCACTTTTTTCGCCGGCGCATCTATGGTGGTAGCAGCAACGCTGCGCGAATGGCGAGCGTATCCTGGTCAGCTCTTCGTAGTTGCATTCGTCGTATCGAGCGGAGTTGGGCTGTATCTACTCCGGCGCAGAGGAGCGCTGGCTTCGGGTAGTGGGAGAACTCGCTGAAAGCGAATGGACTGCGCCATACACAAAAGCCCAAGACTACTCAAATGGTCGGAACTGCGGCCCACGCCAGAACCATGCAACCCGACAGCGGCCGAGCAGATGGCCACTCGGATTGGTGGTAGCCACGACAAAGAAATGACAACACTCAGGAGGCAACCATGAGCACGAACGCAGTCCAAAGTATCGACACAAAGGCCGCGCCGGTTGACATGAAGTTCGAGATCGTCGTCATCCCCGTCTCCGATGCCGGCCGCGCGAAGGAGTTCTACTCCAAACTCGGCTGGCGCCTCGACGCCGACTTCGACGACGGTAAAGGCTACCGCGTGATCCAGTTCACGCCGCCCGGTTCCGGCTGCTCAGTCATCTTCGGCAAGAACGTGACTCCGGCTGCGCCCGGCTCCGCCCAGGGTCTGTACCTGATCGTCTCCGACATCGCGGCCGCCCGCAAAGCGCTGCTCGAACGCGGCATCCAGATCAGCGAGGTGTTCCACAACGCCGGCGTGTACGGGGGCACCGACGAGACCTACCTTTTTGGAAGCGTTCGTGTCAGCGGCCCGGATATCGAGCATCGCAGTTACCGCTCGTTTGCCTCGTTCAAAGATCCGGACGGCAACGGCTGGCTGTTTCAGGAAATCACCCAGCGCCTGCCGGGCCGCATTGATTCCGCGGCGACAAGTTTCGCGTCGGCGAACGACCTGGCGAACGCGATGCGGCGCGCCGAGGCTGCGCACGGCGAACACGAAAAGCGGACCGGCGAGAGAGATGCTAACTGGCCAGACTGGTACGCCAAATACATGGTGGCGGAGCAGGCCGGGACAGAACTGCCGAAGTAAGCGAACGCGTGATATCGGGCCGCGAGAAGCGTCGTTCAAAATTTCAAGAGGAGGGACACGATGAAACGAATCGGTTTCGTCCTGCTTGTGATTACACTTGCAACCTTAGGCGGCAAGATCGCCCACACACCCCACGCATTCGCACAGTCCGATGGAGATTCCTCCCCGATTTACGGAGTTAAAATTCCCGCCGGGTACCGGGATTGGAAAATGATCGCGGTGGACCAGCTCGTGGTCGCGCCCAAGGTTGACCAGTTGCGCGCTCAGCTGGGCAACGACATTGCGATCAAGGCATTTAAGGATGGAACGATCCCGTTCCCGGACGGCAGCATGATTGCCGCGATTCATTGGACTCGTGTCTCGTCGGAATACAACAATAATGTCCTGGACGGCCCGTTCCCCGGCGCGCAATCTTTCGTGATCGGAGCCCCTGTAAACGTTCAGTTTATGGTGAAGGACTCACAGAAGTACGCTACGACAGGCGGCTGGGGATTCGCTGACTTTAAAGACGGAAAGCCGGGCGACAAAGATCTGCACGGAACCTGCTTCCCGTGCCATTTACCGGCGAAAGATCGCGACTACGTCTTCACCCATTACGCGCCCTGATGCCGCCATGGAATGAAGGTATAACCGAACCGAAATCATCCGCATCCCGCAGGCAGGATGTTAAAGGAGCTCCACATGAAAATGGCTCGAACCATCGCGGTGGCGATATTGATCGTCGCGAGCGGTTTAGCGCTGCGCGTGGCGCGGTCGCAACAGACCGGGATCAAGCGCGCTGAACTTCAGCGGCATGACCTCAGCATCCCCGGACGAGAGGTCATCCAGGTGCTCGGGGATTTCCCCGTCGGAGCGGCGGTCCCTAGGCACACGCATCCGGGCGAAGAGCTCGTTTATGTGCTGGAAGGCACACTGGAGTTTCAGCTCGAAGGGCAGCCGCCGGTGACGGTCAAGGCCGGCGAAGTTTTCTTCATCCCCGCCGGAACGGTCCATACCGCGAAAAACGTCAACAACGGCAATAGCGCGGCGCTCTCAACCTACATCGTCGAAAAAGGCAAGCCGCTCCTCACTTTGGTCCAGTAAGCTCGCGACGGATCGGAAATAACCTCAGTCAAAAGGCGGCCGCGCCGGCGACTTCAGCTCGTTGATCTACTCCCGCGTTAGCGACCGCCAGACGAGTAACGTTTCGCATGCATGTGTCGCCGAAGTCACTCGGCATCCACGTGCGATTCCGCCCGAGACTCCTTAACGCCCGCCGCCACTCAGCGATCCTCTTCTTCGTTGAAATCGGAAAAGCGGGCCTCGCGCACCACGCCGTGGATCGCCTGCATACCGAAATGGTTGTAGGCAGGAGTTCCGAATACTAGGGACACGTTGGAATAGGGGACATCTGTTCCTCCGTTGACGCAGACCTGCAAACTGGATAGCAAAGTGTCATTCATCGAGAACGGAGCGGGGCCTCCGTTGCCGGTAATATACGCTGACCCCGTCACCATGATTCCAGCGGTTGTAGTATTCGGGGTGGCGTAAGGAGGGCATACTCCGCTCGCGGGGACGCTGACCTTGGCACCCTTCATGGTGATGTGGTGAGTATGAGGAGTGCGATCTTCGGGATTGTCAAACGACGGTGGAACGGTGCCGGCCGCGATGGCGTTGGCAATCGCGACCTCCATCGCGTGATCGGAGAGCTCCATGGTCATTTCCGCAGAAAAATCGGCCAAACCGGACCTGCCTTTTAGATCCAATGACCACTTGCCGTGCATTTCCCACGGACCAACCACCTTTTTATTTATCGTCTCTGGCGAATAATCATTGATCAACCCGCTAAAGTGCGTCGGCGTGGGGGCTTGGGCCCTTGTACAGATGGCTACCGCGAGAATCACCACCGCGACGACGCTTACCGTCCACCGCAAAGCTTTGCTGTTCATGACAATCCTCCAAGTTTGAGACTCGTGTCTATGTCGCGGAAAGCTGCTCACTTGGGCGGCGAGAGCTGGCGGCACTTCGGCAGCGGCTTCTGGCCCAAGCAGTACAGTTCAGCGATTTCGCGCTACAGGCGCACGGCAACCATCGGACACGTCAGGTGGCTTGGTCAAACAGCGATAGGCCGAACGACCCGTCTGCCGTCAAATGCGGCCTTTTGCAGTTACCCAATATACGAGTTACAATCACCGCAAGGTTTCAGCCAATCTGCAGCCCGCTCAGGAGAACCGATGGGCGACCCGGCCTTCGGCACGCGCCTACACGAGAAACCGCCCGAAGACCAGCTGGACTCCTGGAAGGAGATCGCGGCATACCTGGGACGCGACGTCACCACCGTCCAACGCTGGGAGAAATTCGAGGCGATGCCCGTTCATCGCCATGTGCACGACAAGCGCAGCTCCGTCTATGCGTTAGCTCCCGAGCTGGACGCCTGGCGCCAAAGCCGCAAACCGCGTCTGGACGAAAATGACCGGTCGCCAGACCAGAACGAGCCTGCACCGCCCGTGGCGGCAAACTCCGAGGCGATACCCCAGGCACCTGCTCCGACAAGGATGCGCCGCTGGCCTGCCGTGGCCGGTGCGGCTGCGATAGTCCTGGCCGTCGCAATTGTCGGCGTCGCTTACGTCACGCACCGCGGCCACACGGCGGTTGTGGCGCCGGTAAAGATCCGGTCGGTGGCGGTGTTGCCGTTGAAAAATATGACTGGCGATCCCAACCAGGAATATTTTGCAGACGCAATGACCGACGCGCTGATCGACCGCCTGTCCCGCATTCAGGGCCTGCGCGTAATTTCCCGCACCTCGGTGATGCGCTTCAAGGACCCACAGATCTCCGTGCCCGAGATTGCCAACGCCTTGAATGTGGACGCGATCGTGGAGGGCTCGGTGATGCGCGACGGCGATCGCATTCGCGTTACGGCGCAAATGATTCGCGCCTCGACGGACGAGCATTTCTGGTCGGAAACTTACGACCGCGAACTCCGTGACGTGTTTAGCCTGCAGAGCGAGCTGGCCCAATCCATTGCCGCGCACGTGGAAGCAACTGCCACGGGGGAAGAACACGCCAGGCTCGCGGCCGCGCGACCCGTGGCGCCCGAAGTGTACGAGAGTTATTCGCGGGGTGAATTTGCACTAAACAAAAGCAGCAGCAAAGCCGAATTCGAGGCCAGCATTCGTTACTTTGAGGACGCGATAAAAAGGGATCCCACGTTTGCTCCCGCGTATGTGGGCTTGGCAAATGCGTACAGCAATCTCGCCACGGTTTTTATTGGCGGCTTGCCGGAAGAGAACCGCGCGAAAGTTGTAAGCGCGGCCACGAAAGCGCTGGAGCTGGATCCGAACCTTGCCGAAGCGCATGTGCTGCTGGCCAGCGTGAAACAGAAGCAGTGGCACTGGGCAGCAGCAGAGGCAGAATACAAACGTGCCCTGGAATTGGACCCTAACAGCGCTCCTGCTTACGAGGGGCTCGGTTTGTGGCTAGTGTGCCAAGGACGCATTGACGAAGCAGTGGCTATGGCGCAGCGCGGCCGTATGCTGGACCCGCTCGCGGTTTCCTTCGAAGACTTCGGGTGGACGTTGTTTCAGGCGCGGCATTACGACCAAGGCATCCGCGAGTTGCGCGCGGCGCTGGCAGCACGCCCGGATGACTTTGGCTCTCTTATGGATCTGGGATTCGTGCTGATCGCGAATAATCAACCCGGCGACGCAATCCCTGTCCTGGAGAAGGCGGTGGCACTTTCGCACCGCAGCCCCGGCGCGCTCGGAATTCTGACCCGGGCGTACGCGCACGCTGGACGCCGCGGCGATGCCCTAATGCTGCTAGCTGAATTGAAGAGACGACAAAAAGCAGGTTACGCTCCCGCGGCCGCCATGGTGAATGCTTATCTGGGGCTCGGCGAAAACGAGGAAGCGTTCGCATGGCTTGAGCAGGCATACAAAGAACAATCCAATATGCTCCAGTTCGTGAAAGTTCATCCCTATTTTGACCCCATCCGCAGTGACCCTCGATTCGCGGATTTAGTCCGTCGCGTCGGACTTGGCTAGCGCTGCTGACGCACTTATCCCCACTATCTCCAGTTGATAACGCTGGCGGCGCGCGGCATGTTCAACCGCTTACTTCGCGATCCTCAGATGGGAGGCTCCGGACCATGGTCAATCATCTAGCTAGGCTGCTCTCACTTCTGATTCTCTGTTCAGTCACCGCTGCTTCAGCCGACCAGCCGCCGGTTAATTCCCCGCTGCTCGATCACCTGATTGGAAAATGGGTTCTACAGGGCGCAATTGCAGGCAAGGACACTACTCATGACGTTACTGCCGAGTGGGTGCTGGATCATCATTACGTAATGATTCACGAAATTTCACGCGAGAAGAACGCCAAAGGAGACCCTCAATACCAGGCCACAATCTACATTGCGTGGAACGAACCGACGAAGGACTACGCTTGCGTTTGGCTCGATCTGTACGGTGGCTTGAACGCAGTCTCGATCGGCGTCGCCAGTCCGCAGGAAAATGAACTGCCTTTTGTTTTCAAGGACGAAAGGGGTGATGCCAGCTTCAAGAACGATTTCGTGTACGACGCGAAGTCGAACACTTGGGAGTGGCGCATAGACAATGTAGCAAACGGCGTCGCCAAGACTTTCGGACGCGTGAAGCTCACCCGCAGCTAAATTAATCAGCGACTCCATTGAGAAGCATATGCACAAAGCGGGAGTTTGCACACAGCAGCACAGCGATGGCGGAGAGGATCGAATTGCAATCCCCTTCGCCAAGGCATGCGCCGCCCTTTCTATTGGGCTGAGATCGGGTCAATCAACAGTGATACGGGTAGCGGCCGTCGTACCGTTGATCTCCTGTAGCGGGGTTCCGACGCCGACTTGATCGTAGAACGGCGGCCAGAGTTTGAACGTAAACGTACCCTTGTACGTTTTGCCGTTGGAGGCGACTGCATCCGATTCGTCCACGGTGAAGATGTTTGAAATGCTGCCGTCCGGGGCAAACATCAGACCGATATGGTGCAGCTTGACGCCGTTTTCGCCGGTGTCCTTCCAGACTCCGACGCAGATGTTACCGCCCGCCGGCGGCAGAAACGCGTTTTCAAATTCGGTGCCATCTCCGTGCCAGGTCTTCAAGGATTCCAAGAACTGGAAGGAGCTGGGAGGTCCTGGCGGAATCACCGGGACGGGAAGGGGGCCTGCCGTACTGTAAGTGGCAGTGTAGATTACATGCCACAAACCGGCGATGGCATGCCCGTGGGATCCGTCCCACTCCTGATCATCGTTTGCTTGAGGGCTTACGAACGGAATTGCAGGCGCGGCGGCTCCCGCTTTGTAACTCCCAACCGCGCAGCCACCGCCAGCCTTGGCGCCGCTGGCTGCAAATAGCAGTACCAGCGCTGCCAACGCCGCGATCGCGGAAAGGCGAGCGCCTTTAGAAGCCCGGAAGATCTTCTTTCGATTCATTTTTTTCTCCTTGGTAATTTGGCATTCGCGACTTGGTCCGAATTTGTTTACGCAGCATGCTCGGCGTCCAGGGCGTCGGGCGAGTGGAAGCGTTGGGGCACTATGGGGAAATACGGGCCGCGGCGCAATGCGCGGCCACTCACTTGTTGGTCAATTCTTGTTCGACTGCTAACGCTTTCGCGCGTAAGGACTTATCGGTCAGAACCTTAACTGTTTTGCAATTGACCATGGCTTTTGCGGTCTGCTAGCATCTCGGCACTCCCCGGGATAGTTGTGAGAGCCCGTAAATGTCCTCTTCCGTTGACAAGCCGGAGACTACATCGGGTGGCAACTCGAACCGAGTAGCCTTCGACCGTTTTGAACTAGATCTGCGCTCCGGAGAATTGCGCAAGGACGGGCGAAAAGTCCGTTTGCAGGCGCAGCCGTTTCAGCTGTTGACGATGCTGATTGACAATGCTGGAGAGGTCGTGACGCGAGACGAAGTTTGTCGCGCGCTGTGGCGCTCGGACACTTTTGTGGATTTCGATCACAGCGTGGCCGCCGCAGTAAACAAGATTCGCGAGGCGTTGAGCGATTCGGTGGAAGCTCCCCGGTTCGTCGAGACCGTGCCCAAGCGCGGCTATCGCTTCATAGGAAAGATCAAGCTCGAAGCGCCCGTGGAAATGCCGGTCGCGAGGCCGGCGCAAACGGTGGAACTTGCGCCTGTCCACCTCCCTGTCCCTGCGGCAAAAGCATGGCACAGCAATAAATGGACGTTGGGCATGGCGGCGGTAGCGGTGGTAGCCGTCTGTGCGGTTCTAATTCTCTGGGTGGCGCGCAATCCCGCGGAGTCGCAGCGCGATGCGCGTCCGAATTCCGGCGCGACGACGATGGTTCCGTTCACGTCGTATCCGGGTCAGGAGACAACACCTTCGTTTTCTCCAGATGGTTCGCGCATCGCTTTTTCCTGGGACGATCGCAAAAGCAATACGTCGGGAAAGCCGGGCTACGACTTATACGTGAAAGCAATCGGCAGTGAAACGTTGCTGCGGTTAACCAATCATCCTTCCGACTGGATCAGTTCAGCGTGGTCACCCGACGGCACGCAGATCGCATTTCACCGCTTAGCCGCGGACGACAATGGCATTTATGTGGTGCCAGCTTTGGGAGGACCGGAACGCAAGTTAATCGCGACGCACACACCGTACGACGTTGCTGCGCCGATCAACTGGTCGCCGGACGGCAAATGGCTCGCGTACGCCGACACGGAAAATGGCCGCGTGGGCGACCGCGCTTTCCTGCTGAACGTCGAGACTCTGGAAAGTCACGAATTTCCGCATGATCCGGCGTGCCGTCACGAAGGATTTCTGACGTTCTCGCACAGTGGGCGCGAATTAGCGCTGCTGTGCGTTCATAACGTCTCCGACTTCGAATACTTGACCACCGATCTGCAGGGAAAATCCAGAAGATCACTGACCTCGCGTCACGAATTTCCCCACGGACTGGCATGGAACGCCGATGATCAGTCGCTGATTGTGGGGGCGAGTGATGCAGATGGCGACGCAGTCTATGAAATCCGGGCGAGTGACGGCGAGGTCCACAAGCTTCCCATGACAGGGGGAGAATGGCCCACGATCAGCAACGATGGGCGCAGATTAGCAATCAGCGTCCCCGATAACCACCTCGGCATTTGGAGAAAGGACCTGCAGCATCCCGAGCTTCCCAGCGTGCAGATGTACAGCTCGACGCGGCGGCAAAATTCCGCCGAATATTCGCCCGACGGCAAACACGTGGCCTTCGATTCCGAGCGGTCCGGGACCTGGAGCGTATGGATGGCCGACGCCGACGGGAACAACCTGGTGCAGATTTCGCGGGAAGCGCCAGCCGGATGGCCGCGCTGGTCACCGGATTCACAGAGAATCGTGTTTCAGATGTTCGACAAGGCCAGCGGACTCTGGAGCCTATACACTGCAAATATCTCGGATCTCGTCGCGCAGAAACTAAACACAAATATCCACGAGTTAGAATTTCCGTACTGGTCGCATGATGGGAAGTGGATCTACTTTGAAGGGAATGGTCATCAGCTCTACCGCTGCCCTGCGACGGGAGGCGACGCAACTTTTCTTGCCGGTTCGATGGATTTTGCCAATGCGATCGATTCGATTGACGGGAAGGTGCTGTACTTCCCAGCGAGCCAGGGCGACGGGAACATGATGATGCTAGTGCCGGATCGCCCCGTGGCCACGGCGCAGGAAGTCCCTCAAATGCCTGGAATTTCTGAGCTATCCCAGTGGGCCGTCGTCGCTGAAGGAATCTATTTCACCCGCAACGACAGTCCGCGCAGCGTCAGCTGCTACGATTTCGCCACGAAGCAAACACGGGAAGTGTTCAAGGTGGACAAGGACCTCGACGCGGGCATGTCCATTTCACCGGATGGGCGCTACCTGCTGTATTCCCAAGTTGACGAGGGCAACGCCGGCATAATGCTCGTGGATCATTTCCGCTAACCGCTTCCGCTGTCTGCAACGTTTGCCCTGCGTCGCGAACTTCCGGCCGTCCGCCTGGTGCCGATGGGTCTCAGAGTGTGCTGTCGGGACTTATGGGGTCCGGGCGACTGTTAGTTATGACGATATGCGGCAAGGCATCTCGCATATACTCTTCGCGGGCGTGGCCTTCACCGACCTGGCACGGCGGTTAACGGCGGGGCTGCCAAACACGGTCCATCGTAGCCGTGCGACGCTGATGGCCTGATTTTGCAGCACGCAGTGGTTCACTTAGTCGGATTGAGCAACTGTTGGAGCGCATTCGAATGGGCTTTTTCAAAAACTTGAAGCTGCGGCGGAAATTATTATTCGCCATGATTCCGTTGGTTCTGATGGTGGTGGCGGCGGGGATCTATTCGTCGTTTGAAAGCAAGATGATCGACGCATGGTATAGCGAGTTGATCTCCAACCAGGTGGAAGCGCTCAGAAATGTTGGCGAGGCGCGCGCGCATACCAACCGATTCGGGCTGTTTCTGTTTGAACTGGTTGACGAGACCGATCCCGATCGGAGACAGGTGATTGATGGCCAAATAACCAGCGTAGCCAACGATTTCCACACAGTGATGGCAGAGGCGCTGAAGCAAAGCCCCGGGCGCGCCGAGAAGATCAACGCCGCATCCGCTCTCTTCGAGCAGGCGGAGCTTGATGCACGGCCCGTGCGCGCGGCAGCTTTGGCCGGCAACACCGTGAAAGCGTCGAATCTTCTGCGTGGAGGCGTAAGCCAGGAGCTGCAGCGAGCGCGCAAGGCCACTATCGAGATTATGCAGGATCTGCAATCGTATATTGACCAGCGCTCCGATCAATTAACCGAAAATACGCGTCACGCAATTTTGATTACTTGGCTGGTGATTGGCTTCGGCCTGGTCTGGTCGTGGGCCGCCGCCTTCCGCATCGTGGAAAAAGAAGTGGTGAAGGAACTGGTTTCTCTCCAAGGTAGCATCCAGGATCTAGCCGACGGGCGGCTGGATCAGAGCATCCCCTACCTGGACCGCAAGAATGAAATCGGCGCGATCGGACGCGCTCTGCGCACCTTGCAACTGGGCGCCCGCGAACGCGAAACCCAAGGATGGGTGAAGGCGGAAGTGGGCGCCACGCTGGGGGCGCTGCAGTCGGCGCAAGACTATCCTGATTTTGGCAGAGTTTTGTTGTCGCGATTGTCGCAGCCCATTCCGCTGATTTACGGAGCATTCTATGTTGCAGACGAAGGCCGCGCACGTTTCTCTCGCGCATATTCCTTTGCAAATACAGATGCCGGCAGCCCCAGCGAATTCGCCCTGGGCGAAGGACTTGCCGGGCAAGCCGCAGCAGAACGGCGGATGCTCGAGGTAACCGCCGGGGATCAAGTTCGAATCTCCGCAGGCATGGGAACGCTGACGGTCGGGAAAATCCACTTCATACCCGTGGTGAATAAAGATCAGGTAACCGCGGTCATCGAATTGGCCACGAATTCAGCGTTGTCGGAGCGCCAGCGCGCGTTGCTCGATTCCCTGCTGCCCTCCGTCGCCCTGAGCGCTGAAATATTATCGGGCAACATCGCCACTCGTGAGCTGCTGGATCGCACGCAAGCGCAGGCCGTGTCTTTGGCGGCGTCCGAACATCAGCTCAACTCTCGTAAACAGGAACTGGAAAGCATCAATCAGGCGCTGGAAGCGTCTGGAGAAGAATTGCGGCGCGCGAAGGAGGTGGCGGAGGACGCCACCAAAGCCAAGTCGGATTTCTTGGCCAACATGAGCCACGAAATCCGCACTCCAATGAACGCGATTATTGGCATGTCGCATCTGACCTTGCGCACCGAGCTGAATCCGCGGCAGCACGACTACGTGAGGAAGATTCAGCTTGCCGGCCAGCACCTACTCGGCATCATCAACGACATTTTGGACTTCTCGAAAATTGAGGCCGGCAAGCTGACGGTAGAAAATATTGATTTCGATCTGGAGCGCGTGCTCGAAAACGTCAGCAACCTGATTTCCGAGAAGGCCTCCGCGAAGGGTCTGGAGCTGATTTTTGATATCGACCACGCGGTGCCCACGCAACTGAAGGGCGACCCGCTGCGGCTCGGTCAAATCCTCATCAACTTCTGCAATAACGCCGTGAAGTTTACCGAACAAGGTGAAATCGTGGTTCGCGCGCGCATCCAAGAAAAAGATGATACCGGCCAGCTGATTTATTTCGCTGTGCGCGACACTGGCATCGGCCTCACCAAAGAACAGATGAGCAGGCTGTTCCAGGCGTTCGAGCAGGCGGATGCTTCCACCACTCGCCAACATGGTGGCACGGGACTGGGACTAGCAATCTCGAAGCGCCTCGCAGAGCTGATGGGAGGAGATGTTGGCGTAGATAGCGAAGTGGGTAAAGGCAGCACATTCTGGTTCACCGCAAGGCTGGGCAATGGCGCGGCCACTCGACGGCAAGCCGTGTCACCCGATCTTCGCGGTCGTCGGGTTCTGATCATTGACGATAATCCGCAGGCCCGCGCGGTGCTTTCCAGCATGCTGACTAGCATGACGTTTGAGGCAGACGAAGCTCCTTCCGGGTTGGAAGGAATTGAAATGGTGCGCCGGGCGGCGGAAGTCAACAAACCGTACGAAATCGTGTATTTGGACTGGCAGATGCCAGGCCTCGACGGCTTCGAAACGGGCAAACAGATTCGCGCACTGCCCAATCTGCAGATTTGCCCGCATCTGGTGATGGTAACCGCTTACGGCCGTGAAGAGGTTTTGAAACAGGCCGACGAGAACTCGTTTGCTAATATTCTAATCAAACCTGTCACCGCTTCCATGCTGTTCGATTCAGCCGTCCAGGTGCTCGGCGCAGAGACTTCGAAGACGTATGAAGCCGCGGTGGCTCCAGCCCGTGAACTGGAGCGAATACGCGGCGCGCGCGTCCTGCTGGTCGAAGACAACGAGCTCAATCGCGAGGTCGCGCTCGGCCTGTTAGAAGATGCGCACCTGGCAATTGATACTGCTGAAAACGGGAAGATCGCTGTGCAAATGGTTACCGAACACAATTACGATCTGGTGCTGATGGACATGCAGATGCCGGTAATGGATGGCATTGCCGCTACACGAGCGATCCGCTTGATGCCGCAATTCCAGTCGCTCCCCATCATCGCCATGACCGCCAACGTGATGGAAAGCGATCGCGAAAAATGCACCGAGGCGGGAATGAACGACCATCTCGCCAAGCCAATAGACCCCGACGCGCTTTTCGCTGCATTGTCGCGCTGGATCAAACCTCGCGCGGACGCCGCCGTCGCCGTGAATGTGCCGCAAGAAAGCGCTGCCGCAACTATTGCGCGTTCACAGGAGCCCGCCAGCCCTTCCGAATCAGCTGCCTTGCAGATCGAGGGTGTGGAGACTCAATCCGCCCTGCGGCGGACGGGGGGAAATCCCAAACGTTACGAAATGTTGTTGCGCAAGTTCGCGGAGTCGGCAAACGTCGAGGAGATTCGCGTGGCGCTCGCTGCGGGCGACTCAGCCACCGCAGCGCGTGCTGCTCATTCGTTGAAAGGCGCAGCCGCGAATCTCGGTGCGAATGCAGTAGCCAACACCGCTGCCGAGGTGGAAGCGGCGATTAAAGCGGGGCAGACTGTGGAGCCTCTGCTGGATACGCTGGCCAAGAAACTTCGCGCCGTTGTACAGGCAATCGAGTCGGCCCTGCCCAATGCAGAAGCGCCAGTGAACACCGCTGCCGCGCCTGCCGACCCAGCTTCCGTCGCGGCGCCGTTGCGAAAGCTTACAAAACTGCTTGCGAACGACGACGGCGACGCTGCGGATTTCATTCTGGAAGCTCAGCCGGACTTGGCGAAGGTGCTCACAGCAACCGAAATCACCGGCCTCCGCGATTTCGTCAGCAATTATGATTTCGTAGGTGCGCTGAAGTGCGTTGCAGAGATTGCCGGCCGCTTAGGCCTAAAACTGGAGTGAAATGATGATCGAGCCCTCAGCCAAAAAAACAATTTTGATTGTGGACGACACGCCCATCAACATCGGAGTCATTTCCGGCGCCCTGAAAGATTCCTTCGCCACGAAAGTGGCCAACAGCGGCGAAAAGGCGCTGGCAATCGCTTCAGGGAAAGATAAGCCGGATCTCATTCTGCTCGACATACTTATGCCGGAAATGGACGGATACGAAGTCTGCCGCCGCTTGAAAGCAGATCCCGCCACTCGTGATATCCCGGTGATTTTTCTAACCAGCCAGACAGACGCCGAGGACGAAACCAAAGGCTTCGAGGTTGGCGCGGTTGATTACATTCACAAACCATTCTCCGCCGCTGTAGTGAAAGCGCGCGTGCGCACCCATCTGATGCTGCGCGAAGCGCATGCCCAGATTGCGCGACAACTCGTCGAAATAAACACGGAACTGGAAATGGCCCGCCAGATTCAGCTATCCATTCTGCCCAGCAGCACGCCGAAGATCTCCGGCTTGGATATTGTGGCGCGCTACATTCCCATGACCTCGGTGGCCGGCGATTTTTACGATTTCATCGTTGTGGACGAAAAGCACGTGGGCATTCTGATTGCGGACGTGTCGGGGCACGGATTGCCCGCCGCCCTCATCGCGTCCATGCTGCAAGTTGCCCTCACCGCGCAAGTCCGCCACGCCTCTGAACCCGGCAAAGTTCTGGCGGGCCTGAATCAAGCGCTTTGCGGCAAGTTTCAACATAATTTCGTCACCGCAGCCTACGTTTACGTGGATTTGGAAAAAAATATTGTGAATTACGGCGGCGCGGGCCATCCGCCGCTTTTGCTGTGGCGCAAGTCAACCTCCAGCTCGAGCCAACTTCTGGAAAACGGATTGGTCATGGGCCAGTTCGAGGAAGCCACCTACGATTCGCTGCAAGTTCCAATCGAGCCCGGTGATCGGTTCTTCTTGTACACCGATGGAATTCTTGAATCGGCGAATCCGGCGCAGGAGGAATTTGGAACGGAACGCTTCATGAAATTCATGGAATCGAATAACAAACTTCCAGCAGGCCCGTTTGCAGACGCGCTACTGCTCGAATTGGCGCGCTGGCTGGAACGACCTCCGGGCGAGGGACATAAAGACGATATCTCGCTTCTCGCAGTTGACTTCACAGCACGCTGATAGCGAATCCCTCGCCCTCGAAGGCGCTCATAAATTCTCTTCGCACAAGACCTTCGCAGCCGCCTGCGTTGCAACTCGGTATCTCAGGCTGCACGCCTGTCCCGCGATTAAGAGGCATCGGGCGCAGGTCAAATACGATCAGAAGAGTCTAGTGATCGTGCCAGACCGGACTCGTCAATTCGATCCGCCAGATAGGGCCACCGTTATAAAGCGGACCCTCTGACTTGACGAACGACGGGGCATCGCCGCCCAGAATCCAGACATGGGTGTCCTGGGGCTGCTTGCCGACAAGCGGCGCCACCACTCCGGCGACTCCTCCGATGTCAACCTTCACTACATAACGCGTGGCTTTGTGGGATGAGCCGCCGGCCGAGAATGAATCTTCGCCTTCGGGAGAGATCTGCAGTTTCACCAGCCGCGGTTTTGGCGCAGCCGCCGCCATGGAAAGTGTTGTCAGCGGAACATCGGGCCGGATGTTCTTCAGAAGATAAAGCACCATGCCGTTGGAGACGTTGGGAGGAAGCTTGAGCCGGTCGGTCACGGTCTTCTCTTTGCCACTGTCGTCCGTGTAGTTGACCGTGACCTGGCCCGTTAAACCGTCCACCGAGACATCCATGGGCTGTTTAAATGCCGGGCCCTTTTGTACCTGGTGATCGCTTATCAAGCGAAAAGTACGGCGCTGAGAAAAGACGACAGTTTCTTCATTTATCGAACCGTCCTTAAAGCGAAGAATCGTATGGCTAGTCACACGGTCACTGCGGGCAAACTGAGTTACATCACCCTCGGCAAGAGCTTTCCCATCCAGCGTGCTTAGCACAAGGAACCCGTGGACCACGCCCTCGGTGTATTGCACCGTTACGGGCGACTGGGACAGTGCTGCGGAAGGAAGCATCAGGACCGACGTTAGCAGGGCGGCGAGCGCGGAGAACCGGATAAGTTTTGTCATAAGCCATCATACGCTTCCCAAGGTCCTCAAGTGGCAGGGAGCCAGTCTCTCGACGATGACCGGTCGCGGTCCTGAACACTTAGGCGTAGCTTCCGGGGTAGCGCGTTCACTAGACATGGAGTCCGCCACTCGGACACACCTCGCTCAAGAGGCATCAGGAATCGCCAGGCAACTCTCGCTACCAATCCTTATCTATTTTCCGGAGTTTGACATCGTTCGCTGCTCACACTAGGCTTTCGTCGGATTGGCACGCAGTCTGCCGCTCGATGAGTGGCCGGGACTTCGATGGCAACGGCTGTTTCACTTAGGAGACACATGGGAGAGTGCGTGCGCGTGATGGTTTGGGTAATTTTTCTACCGCTGGCAATGATGGCTTCCGCCTTGCAAGCCAAAGCGCAGGATCGCACGCAAAGCCGCTCCATGGTTATTTCACGCAGGGGCGTGGTATCGGCGGAGAATCCATTGGCTGCCCAGGCTGGAGCCACCGTGCTCGCCAACGGTGGCAACGCGGTGGACGCGGCAGTAGCGACCAATGCGGTGATGGGCGTCGTTGAACCCATGATGAATGGAATCGGCGGCGATCTTTTTGCGATCGTCTATGACGCGAAGTCCGGCAAGCTCTATGGGCTGAACGCAAGCGGATGGGCTCCCGCGCGACTTTCCGTTGAATTTCTCAAATCCAAAGGCATTGTGAAAATGCCGCAAGCAGGCATCCAGTCGGTTACGGTGCCCGGTGCCGTTGACGGCTGGTCAAAGCTGCTCGCGCGTTTTGGCACGAAGAAATTCCCCGAAGTCTTGGCCCCCGCGATTTACTACGCGCGCGAAGGTTTTCCCGTACCCGAATGGGATGCCGCGTATTGGGCCGACGCGGTCGATCTTCTGAAGCAGGACAGGAATGCTGCGGCAACCTACCTGCCCGATGGTCACGCGCCGCGAGTGGGCGAAATTTTCCGCAATCCCGATCTTGCGCGGTCGCTTGAATCGATAGCGACCGGCGGCAGCGACGCGTATTACAAGGGCGCGATCGCAAAGAAGATCGTCGAGCTATCCGCCAAGCTCGGCGGCACGATGACGCTGGAGGACTTGGCCGATTATTCCAGCGAATGGGTCGAGCCGATTTCGACCACGTATCACGCGTGGACCGTTTACGAGCTTCCACCGAACGGCCAAGGCATCGCCACGCTCGAAATGCTCAACATCATGGAACAATTTCCGCTCGCGCATTTCGGACATAACTCCACCGCCGCGTTGCAAGCCATGATCGAAGCAAAAAAGCTGGCGTACGCCGATATGTATCGATACGTCGCGGATCCAAAGTTCAGCCAGATTCCCGTTCAGGGCATGCTCTCCAAGGAATACGCCACGCAACGCGCGAAGTTAATTGATATGGCCAAGGCGAATTGCGATGTGCTGCCCGGCGAACCGCAACTTCCCACAAGCGGCGACACCACGTATCTAACCGTCTCCGACAGCGACGGCAATATGGTGTCACTGATTCAGAGCAATTACGCCGAGTTCGGGTCAGGCCTGGTGGCAGACGGCACCGGTTTTGCCTTGCAAGATCGCGGAGGTCTTTTCAATCTTGACCCGAGTTCGCCCAACAAGCTCGCAGGTCACAAGCGGCCGTTGCATACCATTATTCCCGGTTTCATGAGCAACGGGCAGGAGCGGATTGCGTTCGGCATCATGGGCGGGTTCAACCAGGCGCAAGCCCACGCACAATTCGTTTCCAACGTTGTGGACTTCGGAATGAATATTCAAGAAGCCATCGAGGCCGCGCGGTTTAGGAAGGTAACTTTTGCAGGCTGCGATGTGGATCTGGAGGATCGCATTCCCGCCGCTGTTCGCGAAGACCTCACCAAGCGCGGCCAGCAAATTGTCCTTCACGGTGCATACTCGGCCACCATGGGTGGCGGACAAGCCGTGCAACGCGACATTTCCACCGGAGTGAACTACGGCGCCTCCGATCCCAGAAAAGATGGCGAGGCAATTCCCGAGCCATCCCCGCACGAATGACCCGCCGACTGCGAGCGCATCAAAAACTCCTGGCCGCGGAAATCGGACCGGCGGAAATTGGCAATTCGCAGCGGCGTTAATTGCCTTTCTTTCTGGAATTCCAGAAGTCCTGAATGTGGCCCCACGAAGCACCG
Organism: uncultured Acidobacteriota bacterium; assembly: GCA_963779465.1. Taxonomy (GTDB): domain Bacteria; phylum Acidobacteriota; class Terriglobia; order Acidiferrales; family UBA7541; genus Palsa-295. The sequence continues at coordinate 1,372,125 of CAVZYH010000001.1, forward strand.
CTGCTACCAGCGCCGCCACCCCAGGAGTATGGGCATCGAAGCCGTCGTACCGTGCCCCGACCAAGTCGTGTAGATCGGTCTGCTGCGTAAGATTTCTCCGTATCCGTAAAGGATTGCCAACGCGCCTGCAACAGCAAGCGTCACTCGATCTCCAACGCCAAACGGTTTACGTGCGTTCTTCCTCATGGAGTTCTGTCCCCGGCACTTGACTCACATGCTAGCAAGACAGAATCGCGCCCGAGGATGCTAACGACGAGTCGCCCAGGGCAGTCTGATGAGTTGGAATGTCGTATCCTGCTTGCGGTACGATTGCTCCACTCTGCGTCTTGGTCGAGAAACCGGAGGTGGCATGCGGACATTGATTCAGGACCTGCGCTTCGGGATGCGCACGCTGCGCAAGAATCCTGGCTTCACCGCAATCGCCGTACTCACGCTCGCGCTGGGTATCGGCGCGAACACCGCCATTTTCAGCGTTGTGAACGGCGTGCTGCTTCGCCCGCTTCCCTTTCGCGACCCGTCCCGGCTGGTTCTGATCGCGGAAAGGAGCCCCTTTCCAGTAATTTCGACGTCTCGTGAGAATTACCTGGACTGGCGCGACCAGAGCCACAGCTTTGAGGCGATGGAGGCGACCCGCAGCGGCTCGATCACGCTGACGGGTGCCGGAGAGCCCGAACGCCTGAATGCTCGCATGACCACGGCAGGGCTTTTTCCGATGCTCGGAATTAACGCGCAGGTCGGCCGGACTTTTCTGGCGGAGGAAGATCGCGCCGGCGGCACGCCGGTTGCGTTGCTCAGCTACGGTTTGTGGCAACGGCGCTTCGGCGGATCTGCAGGCATCATCGGCAAGACCATCAATCTGGACTTGCAGCCCTACACCGTCGTTGGGATTTTGCCGAACGGCTTCCAGATTCTGCAGCCCGCCGATGTGTACTTGCCCTTTATGCCTTGGGCGAAAACGCTCCCTGACGATCGGAATTGGCATCCCGGCATCATTCCGGTCGCGCGGCTGAAGCAGGGCGTGACGCGAGAGCAAGCCCGCGTCGAAATGATCGGAATTACGAAGCGGCTCGAGCAGCGGTATCCCGATTACAACACGGGAACCAGCGCGGATGTTGTCGGCCTGCAAGATCAGATCGTGCAGAACTCGCGTCCCGCGCTGCTGCTTCTGCTGGGCGCGGTGAGTTTTGTCCTCTTGATCGCATGCGCCAATGTCGCCAACCTTTTGTTGGCGCGCGCAGCCTCTCGCGGCAAAGAGGTCGCGATCCGCACGGCGATGGGCGCCAGCCGTGGGCGCGTTATCCGGCAGCTTCTCACTGAGAGCGTGCTGCTTTCCCTGGCCGGCGGCCTGCTCGGCGTGATCGTCGCTTGGTCTGCGATTGGACTCCTGCCCAAGATTGCGGGCGATAGCATCCCGCCGGGCGCGCCGATTGGACTGGATCCATGGGTCCTGACTTTCACCGCGGCAGTTTCGCTGTTCACCGGTCTGCTTTTCGGCATTGTGCCGGCGTTGCGTACGGCAAAACTGGATTTGCGCGAGGCGCTCAACGAAGGCTCGCGGGGCTCGACGGCCGGGCCCGGTCAGCATGTGCTGCGCGGCGTGTTGGTCGCTTTGGAAATTGCACTCGCGATGCTGCTGCTTGTCGGATCTGGGCTGCTGTTGCGCAGTTTTTCCCGACTGCAGGAAGTTCCGCCGGGTTTTCAGCCCGATCATCTTCTGGTCGCTGACATACCGCTGTCGCCGACCGCCTATGCCAAACCGCAAGATCGTTACGAGTTCTTCGACCGTCTGGTCGGGCGCGCCAGGACGTTGCCAGGAGTGCGATCTGCCGCTGCAGCTTCTTTTCTTCCAGTTAGCGGCGGCGGTTCCATCATCCATTTCAATATCACGGGACGTCCGCCGAAATCGCCGCACGAGTTTGTCGCAGCCGGCTATCGCACCATCACTCCGAATTATCTGGAGACGTTAGGCGTGCCATTGCTCCAAGGCAGATTTTTTACGCGCGCGGACAACGATAAGGCGCCTGCGGTGGTGGTCATCAACGCGACAATGGCGCGCACCTTCTTCCACGACGAGAATCCGCTCGGTAAGCGGCTGCAGCTCGGCGCGTTGCCCGACCAGGAAGTCCCAACAATGGAAATCGTCGGCGTAGTCGGCGATGTTCACTTCGGCCTCGGCACTGACCCGCAAGCGGAAATGTACTTGCCTTATCGCCAGGCCGATTTGGTTTTGCCTGTGTTCCAGCTTTCGGTGGTGCTGCGCACAGCGGGCGATCCCTCGCTGCAGACGGCGGCGCTGCGCAGCGCGCTCGCGGAGATTGATGCGAATCAGCCGCTTGTGAAGGTTCGCACCATGGAAGAAAACATGGCTACCACGGTGGCGCAGCCTCGCTTTCGCACCTGGCTCATTGGAATCCTTGCGATTCTCGCTCTGGTGCTTGCGGCGGTGGGCGTTTATGGCGTGATGTCCTATACCGTGACGCAGCGCACCAGCGAAATCGGAGTTCGCGTGGCGCTTGGCGCGCAGCCGCGGGATGTGTTCCGAATCATCGTTGGCCAAGGGTTGCGGTTGGCGCTCTTCGGCGTGGGCGTTGGCCTGGTAGCAGCGCTGATTCTGACGCGGCTCCTGCAAACTTTTCTCTTTGGCATCAGCGCGTACGATCCGCTTACGTTTATTGTGGTGTCGACGCTCCTGACGCTCGTCGCGGTCGCCGCGTCCTATTTTCCGGCGCGCCGCGCCACCCGCGTCGATCCCATGATTGCCCTGCGCTACGAATAGCCACACACGCAAGGCACCGAGCGCACTTTGCCACATCACGACTTACCTGGGCTCGATCACGTTTTGCGTAGATGTCAGTCCGTTTTAGCCCAGGAAACTGGTACACTCGCGGCTCTAACCACCCAAACGGGAGGAACCAATGGCAGCCAACGAAGCCAAGAAATGCGCGCATCCGATTTGTACCTGTCAGGTCACTTCGGAGAAGTATTGCAGCCCGCAGTGCGAAGCGATGGAAGAAATCCCGGACCTGGATTGCAAGTGCACCCATTCGGTGTGCGCGGGCAGAACGGAACGCGCGGCGAACGCATAACCATCGAACACGCCGCTTCGTGCGGTGGGTCCAGCACTCCAAAAAGTTACCGCTAAAATGGGTACCGCTACCGGCGCGTCCGGTTGCGCGATTAATCACCGTTTGATGATTCCGGCTGGACGCGTTAGCCGATTCTTCGCCGTTACGCTGCGCGCCTGGACGAAGCGGCAAGGTCAAAGCGATCGAGGTTCATGACTTTGCTCCAGGCTGCAACGAAGTCCTGCACGAACTTCGTGTGCGCGTCCGAGCTTCCGTACACCTCCGACAGAGCGCGAAGTTGTGCGTTCGAGCCGAAGATCAGATCCGCTCGCGTTGCCGTCCACCGCGCTTCTCCGGTTTTGCGATCACGTCCCTCAAACGTGTTGTTCGCGTCCGAGGTCGCTTTCCACGCCGTGCGCATATCCAGCAGGTTGATGAAGAAGTCGTTAGTCAACGCCTCCGGCCTCTTGGTGAACACACCAAACTTTGTCTGCCCGAAATTGGTATTCAGCACGCGCATTCCGCCAATCAGCACCGTAAGTTCCGGCGCAGTGAGCGTCAGTAGTTGTGCTTTGTCCAGGAGTTCCACTTCGGCTGGTGCCTCCGCGCTCCGCTTGAAGTAAGAGCGGAATCCGTCTGCCACCGGCTCCAGGACCGCGAAAGATTGCACGTCGGTTTGCTCCTGCGAAGCGTCCGTGCGCCCCGGGGCGAAGGGAACGGTCACGGTAATGCCCGCATTTTTCGCGGCCTGCTCAACACCAGCGCCGCCGGCCAGCACGATCAAGTCGGCCAGCGAGATTTTCTTGCCGCCAGACTGCGCGCCGTTGAAGTCTGCCTGAATTTTTTCCAGCGCCTTCAGCACCTTCTGAAGCTGTTCAGGCTCATTGACCTTCCAGTCCTTTTGAGGAGTGAGGCGGATGCGCGCGCCATTTGCGCCACCACGCTTGTCGGAGCCACGGTAAGTGGACGCCGACGCCCAAGCGGTCGAGACCAGTTGCGACACGGTGAGCCCCGACGCCTCAATTTTCGCCTTCAGAGTAGCGACATCTTTGTCATCCACCAATGGATGGTTTACTGCCGGCACGGGGTCCTGCCACAGCAGTTCTTCCTTCGGAATTTCCGGTCCCAGGTAGCGTGCGCGCGGCCCCATGTCGCGATGCGTCAGCTTGAACCAAGCCCGCGCGAACGCATCTGCAAACTGCTGCGGGTTTTCGTAGAAGCGCCGCGAGATTTTTTCGTACACGGGATCGAATTTCAATGAAAGATCCGTAGTCAGCATCGCCGGTTCGTGACGCTTCGATGGATCATGCGCGTCCGGGACCAAACCCGCCGCTGCATTGCCTTTAGGCTTCCACTGATGCGCGCCGCCCGGACTCTTCGTCAGTTCCCACTCGAACTTGAACAAGTGCTCGAAGAAACTGTTACTCCATTTCGTCGGCGTGCTGCTCCATGTCACTTCCAGACCGCTCGTAATCGCGTCGCCTGCGATACCAGTGGCGTAGGCACTCGACCATCCGAGGCCCTGCTCCTCAATCGGCGAGCCCTCCGGTTCTTTCCCCAGGTGCGCGCCTGGGCCGGCACCGTGCGTCTTGCCGAAGGTGTGACCACCTGCAATCAAGGCGACGGTTTCTTCGTCGTTCATCGCCATGCGTGCAAAAGTCTCGCGGATATCTTTCGCCGCCGCCATAAAATCCGGCTTGCCTTCCGGGCCCTCGGGGTTCACATAAATTAGGCCCATCGTGGTAGCGCCCAGCGGATTTGCCAGATCGCGATCCCCCGAATAGCGTTTCTCGGTACCCATCCACGTCGTTTCCAGTCCCCAGTTAACGTCCAGATCCGGCTCCCACACGTCCGGACGCCCGCCGGCAAATCCGAAAGTCTTGAAGCCCATCGTTTCCAGCGCGACGTTGCCCGCGAGGATCATCAGATCCGCCCAGGAAATTTTCTTGCCGTACTTCTGCTTGATCGGCCACAGCAGCCGCCGCGCGCGATCCAGATTGACGTTGTCCGGCCAGCTGTTCAGTGGCGCGAATCGCTGCTGACCGCGGCCGCCGCCTCCACGACCGTCACCAATGCGATAAGTTCCCGCGCTGTGCCACGCCATGCGAATAAACAGCGGTCCGTAGTGACCGAAGTCCGCCGGCCACCAGTCCTGTGAATCCGTCATCAACGCCGCCAGGTCCTTCTTCAGCGCCTTGTAATCCAGAGTCTTGAACTCTTCCGCGTAATTGAAATTGTCGCCCATCGGATCGGACAGCGACGAGTGCTGAGCCAGCAGATTCAGATTCAGCTGGTTCGGCCACCACTCACGGTTCGTTGGATTTGGAGCGCTGCTGTGATGGAACGGGCACTTCGCTTCGGAAGCCATGCGTATTCTCCTCAGACTTTTGAATTCAGCCGTACAAGTTCGTCGTGGAAAACCATGCTGCGATTTCCAGGGAGCTAAATTAACATCTAAATGGGAGATAGTTCCAATACCTTACTCCCATTTTAGGTATAGGCATACCCTATGGAATTTCACCAGCTCCGATATGTTTGCGCCATCGCCGACACTGGTAATTTCAGCCGCGCCGCGGAGCGCTGCCAAATTACTCAGCCTTCGCTCTCGCAGCAGGTGCTGAAACTCGAAGAAGAGCTCGGCACCAAGCTCTTCGACCGCCTTGGCCGAAGCATCCGCCTCACCGAAGCGGGTCGCGCTTTCATTCCGCGCGCCCGCACGATTTTGGAGCAGATGGAGGCGGCGCGCTCCACTGCCGCGGATCAGAATACAGATCTTCGCGGCAGCGTTGCCGTCGGCGTCATTCCCACTGTCGCGCCCTATCTGATTCCGAGCTATGCGGCCCGTTTCGCCAAAAAGTACCCGGACGCAAAGCTGCGCATCGTCGAAGAAACCACTTCGGTACTGATCGAAGGTTTGCGCGACCTCTCCATAGATGTCGCGATCCTCGCGCTTCCGCTACGCCACAAGGAACTCGAGTTGTTCCCCATCCGATCCGAGCCGCTCTTTGCCGCATTAAGCACGCACCATGCGCGCGCCTCCGCAAAATCGCTCAACCTCAAAGACCTCCGCGGAGAATCCTTCGTTATGCTGCGCGACGGCCACTGTTTTCGTGATCTCAGCATTGACACCTGCACGCGCGCACGCATCACGCCGCACATTGCTTTTGAAAGCGGACAGTTCAGCAGTCTCTTGGGAATGGTTGCGGCCGGTGTCGGCGTCTCGCTTGTACCTGAAATGGCCATCGACCGCAACATCGCCTGCCGCTACGTGCGCCTCAGCGATCCGCAGGCCACTCGAACGATAGTCACCGCGGTCCTGCGTGGACGCAGTTTTAACCGCGTTCAACAAGCCTTCATATCCGGAATCAGACCCAAAGCGACGAGAGCTGCGTCATGAATATTCGGCTGATGCCGAACGTCGGCCAGAATAGTCCGTTGGTGCCGGAACCAACTGCTTGTGGGAGGAGGAATTCCCGAGATCTCCGCGGTAATCCGTTCTCACAGCACCACGCTTCCCGCTTTCAGACTTAATCGGGGAACATCCGCAGGCTATTTCCTACTCCACAGGCTTCCACGTGTCGTCGGGGTCGAACTCAGTGATGGCTTTGGCGAGATCGGCGGTTTGCGGGCCGAGATCCTTTTCATACACGGTCCCGTCCTGATTGATCGTCAAAGTCATCACGCCGGAATTGCGATACTCTGCGGGATAGGCAAGGATGGCGTAGCCTGCGGTCATGTTCCCGTTGACGATGTAGTTTTTCGCTCCGCCCTGAGCGTGGCTGCCCTGTTTCGTAAGCATGCGATAGAAATATCCGTGAAAGGGCGAAGGTTGCGTAGCGCCGCCGTAGCCATCGGCGCTTGCTTCAGCGGCCAGAGGACCCAGCGGGCTCTCCTCCTGATCATCCGCCGCCTTCCAGTAAAGTCCGTTCTGTTTGCCGTCATCGCTAACGAATTTTTGCGCAAATTGATACGCCGAACTGCCGTCATGCAAATGGCTGAAATATTCGATCTGCGCATCGGACATGGCGTTCAGAACGTCAACCGTCGCCAATTCGTTGCCGCCGATGCGGCGCGCCAGGATTTCTTCCTTCGCCGAAGCGGAGTTGAAATACCATTGCCCCGAGGAATTCTTCATCAACGAAAACGGCAAAGGGTAATTGTCTGACCCGACCATGAGGACTTCGCCGCCATTCGCCAAGCTCCGCCAGCGATGCATTTGCTCGTACTCGGCCGCGAATTTATCCCGGCCATCTTTATCCTGAACCGGATCGCCAGAAACGATCAGGTCAGTGGAGTCGGGCCCGAAAATTGCCAACAAGGCCGGAGTATCGCCTGACTTCGCGGCAGTGTAAACAGAAGTCGCAGCAGCGTCTGGCGACGCGAATGTCTGCGGTCCACTGCTAGCGACAAACTCTCCCGATTTCTTGCCGCATCCCGCCGTCAGCAGAATCACCACGGCAAACGCTAGGACAGCGGTGCGACCAGATTGCGTCTTCGGAGCCGTGAGCCCGAGGCGTGTCATGCCATACTCCTCCGTTGCGCCAGCTATGTGCTTCGTGATCACTGATGATTTTTTCATGGGAAGTTTTGCGTCTCCGGCGTTTACCGGCGAGACGCACCTCCTCTATTGCCGCCGCCACCGCCCAGACTTTGGTTTCCACGCGCGCTCTGTGCGCGCCCGCCAGCCGAGCCAGAAATAGCGTTCGGACGCGCGGGCTGCGCGGGGAGGTTACTGGTCTGTGCGCGATAGCCACGAGATTCGTTCGTGCTCGGCCGCGCGCTCGGAGCGTTTCCAGGATTACTCGGCCGCGTTACCGGTTGGGTTGACGGATTTCCCCCGCCCGGGCGCGTCACGGGTTGTGTCGAAGGGTTTCCGCCGCCCGGCCGTGTCCCCGGCGGATTTGTGCCAGGTCGGTTCGGATTCCCCGTGCCGGGAGCTGGAAGGGTGGTGGCCGGAGGATTAATTCCCGGACGGTTCGGATTCCCTGTGCCAGGAGCCGGAAGAGTAGTTGCCGGTGGTCGCCCGTAGCCCGGATATCCAGGACGATTCCCATTCGGCGGCGGGCGATACCCAGGGGGTGGAGGGCGATACCCGGGATACCCGGGCCGGTAGCCCGGAGGAGGAGGACGGTACCCGGGATATCCGGGGCGATATCCACCATAGTAGCCGCCGCGCCAGTAGCTGTTCCCTACATAAATGTTGCGATTGTAGATCACCGTGTGGCTATGCCAGTTCGTGCCCCAGTAACTCCAGCCCCATCCGCAGCAGCCTCCGTAAATCGCCGCTCCGACCGCAATCCCCACGCCGAATGAGATAATTGCCGCCGCAGCTACATCAGCCGAGCTATACCCCGGAACCACGACAGGAGCGCCGTAGACCACGGTTGGGTTGTACGTGGGGACGTAAACGACCTGAGGATTTGCCGGCTGAATGACGATCGTCTGCGGAGCTTCTTGCACCACCTTGATTTGGCTTCCCGATTTCAGCGTGCCAGCGGCCTGCGCTTTCGCGCGCATGCGCTGTACCGCAGCCATCACGTCCGACTGCTGTAGCGACGAAGCCTCGCCCAGTGACGAGGTCCAAGCCAGGTTTTTCGCAAGATTTTCGAGAACGCTTGGAAATTGCGTCAGCGCCTTTACCGCTGGATCCCAGGATTGTTGATCCACGGCCTTCGCGAGCGCCTCGCCGGTGAGCGATGAATTGTCTTTCATCCAGAAAGCCGCATCAACTATTTCATAAGGATAAGTGGCTGCGCCAAGAACCTGCGCAACGAGCGCATCAGGATACAGGGCGATAGGTGCGACGAGTGCGTCAAGCTCATCGGCAGTAAGCGGCGCGTATTCCTCTGGGGCTGCCGGAGCAGAGCCGGATTGCGCGCCACTCTGCGATCCGCTGGAAGTAGACGACTGAGCGCTTGTTCCCACCGGAATCGTCGCCAGGGAAACGAGAAAACTCATTACCACGGCAATTGCTCTTTTTGCGAGGGGCATCGTGTCCTGTATCCTTGCGGCCGGCTATATGGCCCGCCCGCAGAATGGCCAGCGCGAAAGCATACCACGAGAAGCTTTTCATCGGAATCGACAGCGACCAGAAGGAAAGAAACTGCCGGTTCCGTTTCGATTGGTGGCTAATTACGCCGGTGTTATATTGCTGCAATCTTGAGTTGCTCACCCTCGGGAGGATAACCCTTTGCGTTTACTGACTCTAGCTGCGGCCCATAGAGGTTTGGCAGTCTTGCTGGCATTTTCCGTATCGGCGACAAGCGTCATCGCGGGCCAGAAAAAAAAGCGGCCGACAATCCCGATCAGAAGGAATACTCGAGTTACGTCCTTAGCATGGAAAAGATTCAACGCCTCGCCGTTGCGACAAAAGAGTTGAAAGAGTGGCAGGACAAGAATCCGCAAGCTGCGAAAGAGTTAGACGCGAATCAGTCCGGAGACTCAGTACCGCTTTCCACGCAAGTCAAGTTGCTCGATACAAAATTCCCGGCGGGCGCCGCCATCATCAAGAAAAACGGCTTCGCGACGCGCGAATACCTGGTAGCCCTCTACGCCTATATGCAAAGCGTCGTGATTGTGTCCCTGAAAAAGGCCGGCCAACTGAAGGATGCATCGCAATTCCAAGGTGCAGTCAACCCGTCCAACGTGACGTTGGTCGAAAAAAATTGGAGCGAAGTGGAAAAGCTAAACGCTTCGTTTAGCGGTTCCAGCCAGTAATAATGTTGCTTTCGTCACCCAGACACGACTACAGCTACGTGCCGAAGGCCAGCAGCCAGCCATCGCGATCCTTCGCCACAAACTCACTCCGCAAATCGCGACGGACAGAATCTCCTATTTGTCGGCGCCGAATCGTCGGGTTATCCTGAATCCCCTTGTTCCCACTACCAGTCGTCAAGTCATGGAAGCTTTTGCTTTTTTTCCTGCTCGCGTTCCCTGTTTACGATGCCTACGGCCAAGAAACCGTATTCGATGTGCCCAGTGCGGACGTCCTGGACGCAGGGAAAATCTATGGTGAACTGGACGGCACGGTACGCGTAGTTAATCCATTCGCGACGTTCACTCCTCGAGTCGTCGTTGGCATCGGGCATGGGATCGAAGTCGGTGCAAATTTCAACGGGCTGAGCGCACCGGCGTTAGGCCAACTCGACATCTCTCCGACGGTCAAATGGCGGCCATGGCAAGACGCGACCTCAGGATGGTCCCTCTACGTAGGAGATGATCTGTTTTTTCCCGTCCGCCAGCGGACCTACAACGTGGGGAATTATGCTTACGCATCCTTCGCCAAGCAGTGGAAGCACGGCACGCGGGTTGGTTTTGGCGGATACGACTTTACGCGCTACGTCGTCGCGAACGCCAATCGCGCCGGCGGGCAATTCACTTTCGAGCAGCAATTAAGCGATCACTGGACGCTCGCAGCCGAGTGGTACACCGGAAAGCAAGCGGTCGGGTATGCCAACGCCGGCGCTATCATCAAGCTCACTTCAAAGTTCACGCTATATGCCGCGTATCAGATGGGAAACTCGGGTCTAACCACGGGCAACCACATGTTCCTCTGGGAACTCGGCTACAATTTCAACTAGTCGCCAACGGTCCGTCGCCGTCCGCGGGCGCGGATCTAAAGCTCGGTCGTGCTCGACTGGAAGTGTGACTTCTGATCGGTTCGATAACGCCAGTGAAGAAAAAAACACCGCTCCGGTAACCGCGCAAGCAAGCACTGAGGCGCCGGTCGGAGAGCTCGATGAAACACCCGACGAATCAGGCACGGCTTTATGGCTTCGGAGTCGGCTTCGAGGAACTCGGGTTAGATTGATCGAATGCAAGTGATTCAACTGTGGCCACGAGCTGGTCCAATTCAGCCTTGGAACTGGCGCAGAAATCGACCCGAAGTTCTCCACCTTGGATGTTCGTTCTAAAAAACGTTTTCCAAATTGGTGCGCCGTCACTGCCTTCTTTGAAATCCGTCCGGAAAAAAGGACGACCACTAATGGTCACTTCGACCGGCCCAGAAAGCAAGTGTATGCCATGTGCTTGTCGGCCGGATTCTCCTGATTTTAAATTCTGCCCGATACTTTCCACACTGAGCGGGGAACTTACTGACAGACCCACCGCGATACTGACGTACGGAATCGCTAGACGCGCACGATTCGCGGTGCCGGTCGGCGTTGCATTGAGGAGCGTGACTTGACCCAGCAACTTTACGGTCTGCGCGGTTAAGGGACTTCCAGGTGGCTCAGCGCGCACTGCTTCTCCCTTATCGCGCCTCTTAGTGACGTCGGTGTCCTCGGCCGAAAACCCATGCGGAATATCGTAGGAGAAGCCGAAGAAATCATTGTGATAACGGAGCCCTGATATGGTGCCATCGAGTAAGGAATCGGGCTGGAAATAGGTATAAGGGTCGCGATATGGCGGTGGGACTTTTCCAGTCACCGTAATGCTCGGATTCTCGTTTGGTTGGGCGCTTTGGGAATACGCTACGCTCTCAACCAGAGTGAAGAATAAACAGAAGACTAGTATTCTAATGATCCGTTTCACGGAATTCTCCGCTGATATTCCTGGAACGTACAACTTCCCACCTCAGTGTCAAGTCCCGCTCGGGCAATAAGCTGAAGCGCCATTCGCTCGCGGCGGACGCCAAGTTCCAAAAGGTCGCGCCACCATTCGTGTGAAGTGGCGCTTCACCCTTCCCACGGCGCGCGGTTATCATATCAGGCGGCAAAATATACACGTTACTAATGGCGGATTGAGTCCGCGTTTTATATCATGCGTTTGTGTATTCGATTCCGTGTGAGGATTCCCGTCTCCGCAATTCAGTTCGAAACGTGCGCAAAGCCGTCATCGCAAGGGGATGTTCCAGTCCATCATGAGCACAGACACGACTATAACGAAGAAAGTCCGCTGGGGAATTCTGAGCACGGCTAAGATTGCCGTCAAGAAAGTGATCCCGGCGATGCAGAAAGGCGATTGCTGTGAGGTGGTCGCCATTGCTTCCAGAGATCGGCGCCGAGCCGAGGAAATCGCGCACGAACTCGGCATTGCAAAGGCCTACGGAAGCTACGAAGAGTTGCTGGCCGACCCGCAGGTGGAAGCGATCTACAATCCGCTTCCAAACCATTTGCACGTTCCATGGTCAATCAAGGCCGCGCAAGCGGGAAAGCACGTCTTGTGCGAAAAGCCATTGGCGATGACCAAGGCTGAAGCCCTCGCACTTTTGGCCACGCAGAAACAGACGGGCGTCAAGATCGGCGAAGCCTTCATGGTGCGCACCCATCCGCAATTGTTGCGCGCACGAGAGCTGATCACGGCGGGGCGAATCGGGCAACTGTGCTCCGTCACCGCCTTCTTCAGCTACTTCAACCGCGACCCCGCTAACATTCGCAACATACCTGCATACGGCGGCGGGGCGTTAATGGACATAGGGTGCTATCCAATCACGGCGTCGCGTTTCGCGTTTGCCGAGGAGCCCTCGCGCGTTATCGGACTCGTTGGACGAGATCCAGAAATGCAGGTGGACCGACTAGTCTCCGCGATCCTCGATTTCCCGTCCGGGCACGCTACCTTTACTTGCAGCACTCAGCTGGTTCCGTATCAGCGGCTTCATTTCCTGGGAACCCAGGGCCGCATTGAGATCGAAATACCATTCAATGCTCCCAATGACCGGCCGTGCCGAATCTTCATTGCTGAAGGCCGCGATGGCGTCGGCAAGGAAATCGTAACCGAAACTTTTGACACTTGCGACCAATACACGATTCAAGGCGACGCCTTTTCCCGCGCCATACGCGAGGACGGCGAAGTGCCAGTTTCGGTTTCCGACGGCATGAACAATATGGCCGTGATCGAAGCGATATTTCGCTCCGCAGACTCCGGCCAGTGGGAAAAGCCGTAAACACAATTCGCGTAACCGACAAGCACGGCTACAACGTTTGCCAGGACTTGAGAATTACTTCCGGGTCGCTCGTGATCGGCCAAGGGTCAAGCATTGGAAAGCACCCATGTGGAGCGCCAGATTACGCAGGCTGCCACAATTCGATCGGATTTCCCTCAGGGTCATGCAGGCGACCGAAGCGCCCATAGGGATAAGCCTCCGGGTCAACCTTGATCTCGATACCCGCAGCTTGCAGCTGGGCCGCCATTTTTTCGAGATCCCGCACGCGAAAGTTCAGCATCCAAACCTTCTGCGGATCCCCGAAATATTTGCTCGTCTCAGGGAAGGGAGTGAAAGCGGTCGTTCCTGCCTCTTGCTGCCAAGAGGTTTCCCCTTCCTTCGTTGGTACGGTCAAAATTCCCAGGTGCTGCTGATACCACAGCGCCAACGCTTTCGGATCTTTGGCGCGAAAGAAGAATCCTCCGATTCCGGTCACTTTTTCCATTTCCGTTCCTCCCAATTCATGTCCAGCAGTTGCCTTGGCAGGCGCGGCTGGACTCGCTGGCTGTGCGGCGTTCTGTGCCGCCATTGCGAATTTATTCCCGGGCAAAATGAAGCTGAATCCGAAAGCAGAAGATACAATTTGCAGTAGTTGGCGCCTTGGAAGGCTCATCGCATCCTGCTCCCGAGACTCTGTACGAGTTCGGCTACGATACCCGCGCCGATGGAATTCTGAAAGTACAAATTGCGGATTCACGGCGATTCGCTGGCAACTCGGAACTCATCATCAGACCATGCGGTTGCGTCCCGCATTGTCACGTTGCCGCACATCCGATTTCGCCCCGATTTCACTTCTCCGCTACCCACATTGATCAGGCACTCGCTTCCTTCGATACTGACGATCCCTGTTGTCGGCGCGCCCCCGAAGAATCCTGGCATCGCCGTGCGCCGCCACGAACAGGGAACCTTTGGCGCAGTTCGCACGTATCAGCTAATGTCGGCGGCAATTCAAAAGGGAGCAAACAAGTGAAAAATCTGCTACGCGACTTACGTTTCGGTGCGCGAATGCTCCACAAGAATTTCGGCTTCACCTGCGCGGCTGTGACGGTGCTGGCCCTGGGCATCGGCGCCAATTCCGCGATCTTCAGCCTGGTGAATGCGTTTCTGCTGAAGCCGCTGGTGATGCAAAATGCCGCGGCGATCGTCGGCTGCTACAGTCGCGATGCGCACAAGCCGGATTATCGCGGCTTCTCGTATCCCGATTACGCCGACCTTCGCGAAGACGGCAGCGTTTTCAGCAGTCTGACGGCGCACAATTTGGCGATGGTCGGCCTTTCCGCAGGCGACAGCACCCGGCGCGTATTCGCAGACATCGTCTCCGCCAATTACTTCGCGACGTTCGGCGCGCCACTTTCCCAAGGCCGCGCATTCACGCCGGAAGAAGAGCGCCCAGCCTCTGCCGTCCCTGTCGCCATCGTGAGCTATTCATACTGGAAAAGAAACGGCTCCGATCCCCAAACGCTCGGCAAGACGCTGCAGATTAATGGTCGTACCTACTCCATCATCGGCGTCACTGCAGAAGGCTTCACCGGCACCACGGCGCTCATCAGTCCTGAACTGTACTTACCGCTCGGCGTGTACGAATTGGTCGTGAATGATTTTGAAGGTCACGGTCGTCCGCTTGCCGCCCGCGACAACCACGCGCTCATCCTGGTCGGACGCCTGCGACCCGGCGTCACCCAAAAATCGGCAGACGCGTCGCTGGCAACAGTTGCTTCGCAGCTCGCAAAAGCCTACCCCGAGAACGATAAAGACCAAACTTTCATCGTGCGCCCGCTTTCCCGAGGCGGCATTTCAACCCAGCCCACCACGGATTCTGGCCTGCTTGTTCCCGCGGCCCTGCTGCTCTCCGTAGCGGCTGTCGTGCTGCTCATTGCCTCGCTCAACGTGGCGAACATGATGCTCGCTCGCGGCACAGCGCGCCGTCGCGAAGTCGCCATCCGTCTGGCGATGGGCGGCAGTCGCGCGGATATTCTGCGTCAACTTCTGGTGGAAGGACTGCTGCTGGCCCTCGCCGGCGGCGCCGCAGGTCTGGCGCTGGCGTTTTGGTGCACTGGAGCTCTGGTGCGTTCCATGGCGCACCTCGCGCCGCTGGATATCGTGTACACCGCAGGTCCGGATGTACGCGTGCTTCTCGCTACCATCGGGTTTTGCATGCTGAGCACGATTGTGTTTGCTCTGGGACCAGCGTGGAATCTCTCTCGTCGCAACCTCGTTGCCGATCTCAAGTCGGGCGACCGCTCCGACTTTCAGCCCGGCCGGTTGCGCGGCGTATTCTCACGTCGCAACCTGCTGGTGATGGGACAAATTTCCCTTTCCCTGATGCTGCTCAGCGCGGCCGGCCTCTTCATTCGGAGCTCGGTACAAGCCGCACGCCTCGAACCCGGTTTCCAAGTGCACGGCGAAATACTGGCCGAAGTGGACGCCAGCCTCGCCGGCTACAATGAAGCGCGGGGTCGCGAGGTTTACCGCGCCCTGCTTGACCGTCTGCAAAGCACTCCCGGCGTAGAGTCCGTAAGCCTGGCCGCGACAGTTCCCTTCGGAATGGTATCACTCGATAAGACGGTCCAACGTTCTGGCGATGCGCCGTCGTCGCCATCGGGCACGCCGTCAGGAATCGAGAGCCGTTACAACGTCGTCAGCAGCGATTACTTCCAGACGCTGCAGATCCCGCTGCAACGCGGCCACGCGTTTTCAGCTCGAGACTCCAGCGCCAGCACTCACCCGGTCGCCATCCTCGATCAAGCGGCAGCCCAGAGCCTGTGGCCGAACGGCGAAGCGCTAGGCAAAAGCGTGCGCCTGACCTCCAGTGGCGGCGACGAGCCAGCGCTCGACGCCGAAGTTGTCGGAGTTGTGGCTAACGTGCAAGAAGGCGTCACCGGAACGCGCTGGCCGCCGCACATCTATGTCCCTTTCGGCCAAGCCTACCAGTCGGACATGCAAATTCACATCAGGACCGCGCCGCTGCCGCCGCAGGCAGAAGCGCAACTGCTCGAAACCGTGCGCAGCCAAATTCGATCGGTGGACCCGCACCTCCCCGTGCTCACTCTCAAGACGATGCGCGCTCACGTGGAGAGCAGCTTCGACCTCTGGATAGTCCGTACCGGCGCGCGCATCTTCACCATCTTCGGTGCTGTCGCGCTTCTGCTCGCCGCGATCGGACTGTACGGCGTGAGAGCCTACAACGTAGCGATGCGCACCCGTGAAATTGGAATCCGGATGGCTTTGGGCGCCCGCGCTTCCGACGCAGTGCGCATGATGTTGCGCGAAGGCATCATCCTGCTGGGAATTGGCGCCGGCGTCGGGCTGCTGCTTTCCCTCGCCGTCGGAAAGATTTTATCGAGCTTTCTGTACCGCGTAGACAGCTTCGATCCCATCGTCCTGATCGCCGCTCCGGCGCTCCTCGCGGCCATTTCTCTCGTCGCCTGCTATATTCCGGCGCGCCGTGCCGCACACCTCAATCCCATGGCAGCCCTCCGCGACGAGTGAGGCATCGCGTATCGGGAAAATTGAAAACCCGCGGGGACGGTTACGCTGTGAATCGACGGTCGAGAATGGTTCAGGGTTGGGCAACTCTGGATTTTTCCACTACAAACGCAATGCGTTCGATTCCTGAGAGCCGAATCTGATTGATCACGATCGAAACGTCCGCGTTTCTAGCTCTCGCGTCGGCGTAGATATATACCTTTTTCTCCGACCCGGCTCGCAACGCTGTGCGTATCAGGCCGGGTAGTTCATCTGGTACGACTCGCGTCTGGCGAAAGAAGACCTGGCCGTTGCGAGCTACCCCAACGTATAGCGCATCTTCCCGTCGTGCGGCTGCCTCATGCGCATAGTTTCGGGCCTGCGGCAGATCAACGGCCCATCTGCTGTGATCCGGCTGGAGGGCGATTATCATTACAAACAGCAAGGTGACCTCGACGCTGGCCCATGCCGCCACGTTGATGTCTGAGAAATAGGTCGATTTTCGCTTCGCGGCTCGCGCTGCGATCGCGTGGCTCGGCAACTGCGGAGGGAGCCTTCCGACACTAAACATTCGCCGGTTCATTGGACATCAAACCCTGAGCCGAGCGAACCCGTGCGGTTTCGTTGGAAGGACGTAACCCAAACGCTACGACACGTGTGGGGCGCGAGTTGAAAGCGTTCTGCACAGCGATTCATCACGAAGGCTCGCCCCGCAGGAAAATCAATTCAAAGCAGAACGATCCGCGTTGCTTTTCTTGACGGCGGGCAGCAAGGGTATGGCACGGATGACAAAAGAAGGCCGTCCACCCGGCACGCAATCGCCTTGTTGCCGCGAGATGCGGCCCGAGATCTGGGCGCACGCGCTGATGTTCGTGACCGAGTCTGGCGATATGTGATAGGTCGTGCGGTCAACCGCATATTCAATGCCATCGGTAAATTCGCGGACGTTGGTAGCACGAATCACTTTACCGTTGCTGAGATGCAAATACGCGGGCTCGGGCGGATCTTCGATCTTGAACGTGAAAGATAGCGGCACCTCGATTTCTCTCGGACTCCCGTTCACCAGGGCGAACTGGAAGCGCCACTGGCGAACTGCCTTCATAGTAGATTCCAGAAGGACGGGATCACCGGAAACGGCTTGCAAGTCGGCGACGGAACCGTCATCAGCAATAACCAGCGTGAGCTTTACTACCCCTTCTTTGTGCGCGAGCCGTGCATCTCTCGGGTATATGGGGTTTACGGTATTGATTATGAAGCAACAGAGCTGATCTTGCGTGAGGTGGATGCGAGGTGGCGAAGCCGTCGTGGCGTTTTGCGCAGGTATCAGCGCAAGGAAACTTAAGAATATTGAATGGAGAATTACCTGCACTAAAGGTGGGGACAACAGCATGATGCACTTATAACACCTTGGCGCGGACTAGCGTCCATGATAAGAAACCAAAGTCGTCAAACTGTTACGAATCAGTTTCGTTGGGTCGGTCGAGGCAGAGGCTAATCAAATTTGACGCGCGGACACTACGAGGATATTTCGGCCAGCCAGGTATCCAGCAGCTGCAATTGCTCGGGCGCCGGATTGACGAACGTCACACCCATGCCCATTCCGTGTTGCACATAAACAATCTTGCCCTTCGTCTCGAAAACGCCTTGGTCGCGCGAGATGCGCACGTCCAGGCCCGTGCCCTCCGGCAACGTGATCATCACATCCACGTAACATCCCTTGCGGCTGATTTCAGAAATGCGCCCGGAGATGCGCGTATCGGTGTGCGGCTCGCGCAATTCGATGCTGGCGATTAATGTGAAGCGCGGCACTTCGCGATGTTCGCGATAAGGTCCGCCAGGGTTTACCGGTGCACCGGAGAATCCGCCCATGAGCTTTTCTCCTAACTGTGCTGAGCCAATGCTCAAACTCGTACCAGAGCTTGCGCCAGAGTGGCACAGCGCCCCCTCCCCTGCCACCTTTCTCTCCGAGCTTGACGCCAAAAATGAACCGCCGCTTTCTGTTCGCCCCGCGTGCGCGATACGCTTCTTTCGCTGCGATTGTATCGCGCCCGCCTTTTTGCACGGCGCCGCGGCAATTTCACAGCTGCCAGCGCTGCATGGCCGGCAAGTACGCGACGCAAGCAGCGCATCGTTATTACTAACGCGTAACTTCGTATAAGTTTTTCGGGCGTGCGTACTTATACCGATGCGTCGTCGCCATTGTTTTCGCCTTTTCAGCGCCCGGCTATTGGCTCTACCGCGGTCCTGCGATAACCTATGCAGCGGGAAGCCGGATTCGCTGCTGCCGCGCCAGCGGCAGATTTGGGGCCGCGTATTCTCCCATGATTCCGAAGAAATATTTTGCGCGGAAGGGAAACTGCTTCCAATTGAAAGCAGGTTTTCGCGTTTTTCGTTTTTCGCCGGTATTTGCAGATAGTGAAGAGGAAGAAAGGAAAGCCGCCGCGGACTGTTGCGCAGGTTCCACAGTCATTTTCGTTCACAGCTTGATCAAGCAGGCGGCCAGCTTCATCCCCCTGCACCTTTACACTGCCGGAACCGTCCAGTTCCGAAGATAGGTCGCGCAAATGGAGCCAGCCACTCGCTCAGGTAACCAACTCAGGGAACTCCGTAGCCGCCTGGGCGTAACCACGCGGGAAGTGGAAGAACTGAGCAAGAAAATAGCCCTCGAATCGGAAAACGAGGAGTTCTACATCTCCAACGCCTGGCTGACGCAGATCGAAAACCGCAACTCCGTCCCCAGCATCTATAAATTATTCAGTCTCAGCGTAATCTACCGCACCAAATTCACCGATCTTCTCGCCGCCTTCGGCGTCCTGCTTGACGAAACCATGCGTTACCAGCTATCCACGCCGCTGCAGAATACCCACCTGGCTACGCTCGAAGCTCCCGCCGAAGGTAAGAGTATGAATTTCCCCATCAGATTCGACCGCGGCTTCAATCTGGAAAAAACCAACCTGCTTTCGCGGATGGTGGAGCTGTGGGGAGAAGTTCCGATTTCGTTCCTTCAGAAGCTCGATCTGCGCCACTGCCATTACGGTTACATCGGCACCGACGATTCTTCGATGTATCCGCTGCTGCGCCCCGGCTCGTTCGTGCAGATTGATAGCCACGTGAGCCGCACGCACCCCTCGCGCTGGCGCACCGAATTCGACCGGCCCATTTATTTCATCGAATTGCGCGACAGTTACGCTTGTTCGTGGGTGGAATTGCGCGGTTCGGAACTAACATTGATTCCCCACCCTCTTTCCGGTTCGGCGATCCGGCAATTTCCGTATCCGGATGAGGCGGAGATTATTGGACAGGTAACGGGTGTAGCAATGCGCCTGGTTTCGGCCGAGCCATCAGCCGTTGCTCCAAAATAGCCAGCGCCACTTTCAGGTTGGAAAATACCAGCTCGCTCGATAAAGAATCAATTCCCACCGGAACCGCCACGCGATAGGGTTCCAGTCCCTTCCACGCCACAATGAAATCCCCAGCCGCCACGCGCGTGCTCTTCAGGTAGGCTTCTAGCTCATAAACCAATTCTTCCAGCGACGCGGCCACCAATTCCTCGAACGCCTCGCGGTGGCAATCCGCCAGCGCTTCGCACGCAGCTTCTTCCGAAAAACGCAGTGCCAGGCCGTGGTGGTAATACAGCCCAGTATTGTAGTCGCGCGTCGAAGCCAGATAAATCAAACGCCCGAGCGGCTGGGGCATATCCGCCAGCGTGCGGCGGCGCAAATCGTCCGCGGCCGCCAGCACATCGGTGTGTTTGGCCGGCGCATTCATCAGCTAGATCGCTGCTCCATGACCCGCGGAGTCCCGGCGGAACGATTCCAGCGCCGGCGGATTCAGAAACGCCAGCGACTTTTCCGAGGCCGCGCAAACGCGTCCGGCTGCAGCCGTGAGCACTCGCACCACTGCTCGCGCGCCATACGGTCCGCGCAAGTACAGTAGGATCCGCAACGCGCGGCACGCCAGCAGCAACAATGCGAAATCCAGCGCCAGCCGAATTTCCGTCAGCAGGCTCAGTTTCGCGTGCAATCGCGAATACGCCAGATGGAAATGCATCAGATTGCGTATTTCGCTGCGCACTCGCCGCACCCACATTAGTGAAATCCTGCTGCGCTCCTGCAAGAACAACTTGCCAATTTCCTCCGGACTCGCTGCCGTCACGTAGCGAAAATCTTCCGGATCAAATATTCGCGCGATCAGATTTTCCGGCAGCAATCCGAATTGCAGGGTACGCAGAGCCTGCCGCGCCTCCACGAACTGCAGTCCGCAGCCTTCGACTGGCGCGCCTTGCCTGCGCGCCAGCGCCCACAGGAACACCAGCAGCCCGACGCCCAGCGCCAAATAAAGAAACAAGCCAATCATTACCGTGCCACTCCTCGCAACTGCGACCGCAGCGAATCCAGACGCTCGCGCGTGTCGTGAACCAGCGCATCGTATCCCGACCCCACGTCGGGCGGCTTCGGGTTCGGGCTGTCGCTCCATAGCGCTACCGTCCACACCGCCGTCGCGAATACGAAAGAAGCGCTCTGCAGCAATCCCCACGCGGTATCGAATCGCGAGCCCACGAACGCCCGCAGGGCTAGGGTCGTCAAACTTACTCCGACGTAGGCGCCAAATCCCAAAATCATGCCGGTCGCATTCTTGCCCAGCTCGATTCGATAATGGAAAACGATCGCCAGCACCGTCGCCAGCACCAGCGCTTCGATCACCCGCAGATCACGTTCCAGCTCTACCGTCGCGTTCGCGGTAGTCCATTGCGCGCGACTCGCCACATGCCATTCCACGTAGCAGAATGTCGCGATGAACACCGCGCAGCTGGCCAGCCGCGCAATACGTTCCGCTCCAGGATAAGCAGGCAGTGCTTGCCGCACGATTTCCAGTACCACGCCAAAGCCAATCCCCAGCGTCGCAAACTGCGTCGGCCAATACCACGCGTCATAGAACGCCGGCGAAATAGTGTGCCCGATGTAAAGTCCCGCCGAAACAGCGAACACGCAGAAAATGTAAGTGTAAAAATAGATGTACTTGGTCAGGGTCTTGGTCTGAACGCAACGCACCAGCAGCAGAAACTCAAAGAACAATCCGGCCAGCCACAGAAGCATACTTAGCATGTCTGTCACTGGCGCAAATCGTAGCACAATAGCAGGGGGAGAATTAGCGCTTTCTCCCCCTGATTAGCACGTTTTATTACGCCATTCCCGCCGCCAGCGGTGCATGTTCGGCGCTTCTAGGCCTCTGCTGGCAGCGCTTTCGGAGGGACAGGTGGCTGCGATCCGTCGAGCAGCCGGACAACGATAACCGCCGCCTTCGGCGGAACCGGCGGTTGCGATCCATCCAGCCTCACGCCAGTTGTCGCCATCTTTGGCGGCACTGGAGGCTGCGAGCCATCTAACATCCACGCGAACGCTTGCGTCATCTTCGGTGGAACGGGCGGCTGTGAACCGTCGAACAACACCAACTTAGGTGGCACGGGCGGTTGCGAGCCGTCCATGACCACCGTCAACGTATCGCGGGACGAAGAGTTGCTCGGGGCCAAGCTCACCGCCAGGCCGAGAATCACTAACAGAAATACTACTGCTCTAGCTGTCGGGTTCATCGCGATCTCCTCTTTTTTGGTTTCAGGCGCGTTTCAGCGCGCGGCGACCGTACAGTGGAGGCGCGGCCCGAGCGTCGCGCGGCGGGAAATGCTTGGAATGCAAAGCAGGAATCGCAGCGATACGCGAATCAGGTGGGGAACATCCGGATAGCGATCAGCCGGCAACCGCTGCCGCGCGTCCGTGGCGCGCAAGGCAGCCCCGTAGTTATTGCGCAGTAATCCTAAGTTATTTCTCTGATTACTAGGCCATTATGCCGTTACCACAATGGAACCCCTGCGGTACATACGTATATCCAGCGCTGACCCGCCTCTGGCATTCTGTGTCGAGTTCTACTCCAGAGAGGACCTATGCCGGATATTCATGCTCAAACCGCGGCGCCTACGGATCGCCAGGCCGTCCCGCACTTTGAGCCGGAGCAAATCCGCGAGCATCTGCATCATCTCGACCGCCGCCAATGGTGGCTGTGGTCCACCACTGTTGCAGTAATTCTGCTGCTGACGCTCGCCGTCGCGTCGTTCGCTTTCCCGGCGCTGCTCAGTCGCGAAGAATCTACCTACTCGTTCTACCTGAATCAGGCGGTGCGCGCTCTGGTCGGACTCGTCCTGGTGTTTAGCGTCTATTTGGTCTATCAGCAGATCCAGCTCAGCCGCCTCCGCCACGAGGTCGCGGATCAAATGCAATCACTGGCCAAGGTAGAAACTCTCGCTTCGGAGGTTTACAAGCTCGCGGCTCTCGATCAGCTCACCGGTCTTTACAACCGTCGCTCCGGCGAACAGCGCCTGGCCCAGGAAATCAGTCGCGCACAGCGCCACGGCCGCCCGCTCACCGTTCTGCTCATGGATCTCGACGGCCTTAAACAAGTTAACGATCGCCACGGCCACGCCGCCGGCGATACCGTCCTGAAAGGCTTTGCCGATCGCCTGCAACGCGCTATTCGAGGTTCCGATCTCGCCGTGCGTCTGGGTGGTGATGAATTCATGGCCCTGCTTCCGGAATGTCGCTCTGAAGAAGTTCGGCACGTTCTGGCGCGCCTGGAAGGCCTCGAATTCGAATTCGACGATCAGAAGATGCGCCTGCAGTATTCGCGCGGCTGGACCGACTATGCTCCTGGTGAAACGCCACAGGAACTTTTGAAACGCGCCGACGGCGCTCTCTACGAGAACAAGCGCGCCGGAAAGCGCAGAGTGGTAGCGCCCCTGCAAACTCCGGTTACGCAGTCATCTAGCTAGCGGCCCGTGCAGCGCGCGCAGAGCATCGCTCTGCAGGGTGGACTACGCTCTTGTCGAACGATGCGGCAGTTTTGTCGATAAAGTTGTGCAACCGAGTGTCAGTGCCGCGCGTTTCATGCACAGTTTCATCGCAAGAATGTTCCGGTGAGGAACAATACTCGAAATATCTCTTGCGCCATTTCGAGGGTCACTCGTAAGATACGCCCTAGTTAGAGGAAAGATACCATGCCCAAAGAGAAACCAAAGGTTAACATTGGTGAAGTGATCAAGTCTTACCGCGCCGATCGCGGACTTTCCCAAGGCGATATTGAACGTCGCACCGGCCTGCTCCGTTGTTACCTATCGCGCGTCGAGAACGGACACACCGTTCCTTCGCTCGAAACCCTCGCCAAAATTGCCGAGGCCATGGAAATTTCCCTCGCCGACTTTTTTCCCGGCAGCGATACGCCCGGAGACCGCGAAACCCGCAAGATGCTAGGCGAACTTTCCGAAGAAGAAATCCGATTCCTGGCGGACATCAAGAAATATTCCACTACCCTTTCCGACGACGACAAGAAGCTCGTGCTCGCCATGATCCGCAAGATGGCCACCATCACGCCGCCGCCGTCCCGCGTAAACGGCAAGTCCAACAACATCGGCCGCCGCCCGGAATACTAATCGGAGTCTTTGCGTCTCCCGAAACTGCCGAAATAGTGGTAGGGGCGCTGCTTGCTGCGCCCCAGCTAGCCATAATGTCAGCACACAGTGCTTTTGAAGCCTACTACACCTCGCACAACCGCCCCTAGCAACGCCGCTCCACAATTCGCTACAATGGATAAGACATGACACAGAAGCGTCACAAGACCGTAGGCGTAAAGGTCGGCAAGATCCAAGTTGGCGGCGGCGCGCCGGTCGTAGTGCAATCGATGACCAACACCGACACCGTTGACATCGCTTCCACCACGCAACAGTGCCTGGAACTCGCGCAGGCCGGCTCCGAAATAGTTCGCATTACCGTCAACATTCCCGAAGCCGCGGCCGCTGTCCCCGAAATCAAAAAACGCCTGCTCGATGCTGGCTGCGACGTCCCGCTCATCGGCGATTTTCATTACAACGGCCACGTTCTGCTCACCAAATATCCCGGCTGCGCCAGCGCGCTCGATAAATTGCGCATCAATCCCGGCAACGTAGGCGCCGGCAACCGCCGCGATGAGCAATTTTCCACCATCTGCAAGGTAGCCCGCGATCATAACAAGCCGGTGCGCATTGGCGTGAACGGCGGCTCGCTGAATCAAGAATTAGTCATGCGCAAAATGCAGGAAAACACCGACAAAGACCTCGGCAAATCCTCCGAAGAAATCATCAATGAGTGCATGGTCCTCTCCGCGCTGGAATCCACAGCGCTCGCGCTGGAATGTGGCCTGCGCCAAGATCAAATTATTATTTCCTGCAAAGTTTCGCGCCCCCACGATCTGGTGGCCATTTATCGCGACCTCGCTGCAAAAACGGATCAGCCGCTGCACCTCGGTCTCACCGAAGCAGGCATGGGCGCAAAAGGCCTCGTCTGGTCCTCCGCTTCCATGGGAATTCTGCTCGATGAAGGCATCGGCGACACGATCCGCGTCTCGCTCACACCACGCCCAGGCGGCGATCGTCGCGACGAAGTGTATGCCGCCTGCGAACTGCTCCAATCGCTTGGCCTGCGCACGTTCGCGCCCAGCGTCACCGCCTGCCCCGGCTGCGGCCGCACCACCAGCACGACCTTCCAGGAATTAGCGGAAAGTGTTCAAGGCTACATTCGCGACAAAATGCCCGAGTGGAAGCGCTATTACGAAGGCGTGGAAGATATGAAGCTCGCCGTGATGGGCTGCATCGTCAACGGCCCCGGCGAATCCAAAGCCGCCAACATCGGCATCAGCCTCCCCGGCACCGGTGAAGCCCCCCGCTGCCCCGTCTACATTGACGGCAAACATTTCAACACTCTGGAAGGCACCTACGACGAACTCTCCGCCGCATTCCAAAAATTAGTGGACGATTACATCGCAACAAAATATTCGAAGCGCGAACACCCGCTCCCAGAAGTCACCGTGCCGCCTTCCGCGACAGCAGCCGCCGCAAAATCTTCGCTGCGCGTCTTGGCGTAAACGTAACACAGACAATCTTGCCTTTGCGCCCTATCCTTTGCCTCTGACTTTGACGTTGCTACCTTCACTCGTGCCTTAGCGCATTCAGCGGATCCGTGCGCATCGCCCGCCGCGCCGGAATGTAACTCGCAGCCAGCGCCACGCACGTCAGCAGCACCGCCACGCTCGCAAACGTAAGCGCATCCGTTGGCTTGACTCCAAACAACAAACTGGCCATCAATCGCGTCAGCGCCAACGCCGCCACCACGCCGGCCCCCACGCCCGCCAAAACCGCGCTAATCCCCTGCCCCAGCACCAGCTTCAGCACATCCGCGGGCTGGGCGCCCAGGGCCATGCGTATTCCAATTTCCCGCGTCCGCTGCTGCACCGTGTACGAAATCAATCCGTACAATCCAATCATCGCCAAAATCAGCGCGAGGCCCGCAAAGCTCCCAATCAAATACGAAGGATAGCGCCGCAAAAATACCGACGAGGTTTGATTCGTGAAATGCTCCATGGTCTGCGGCTGAATCAAAGGCAGCTGCTGATCCATCTCGTGCAGCGCGGCTTGCGCCGAGCCCACAAACGCCGCCGGGTCACCCGCCGTGCGCACCATGTACGTCAAATAAGTCGAAGGCCCTTGCTCGTTCGCCACATAAAGCACCGGCGTCGCGGGGCCGGCAAGGTCGTCCTGCGCGATATTTCCCACCACGCCCACAATCTCGCGGTATGGCTCGCGCGCATCAAAAGTAAACCGGAAGCGTTTGCCCACCGCCGCTTCATTCGGAAAATACTTGTTCACGAACGCCTGATTCACCATCGTCACCCATGGAGCATCGAACTTGTCTGTCGCGGAAAATACTCGCCCGGAAATCAACGGCACCTTCAGCGTGGAAAAATATTCCGGCGTCACCGAAATAATGTCGCACTCATCTTCCTGTCCGGTCGCGGTAGGACGCCCCTGCACCACAAACCGCACCGTTCCGCCGCTTCCGCCAATCGGCAGCGCGCTGGTCACGCCCACGCCCTGCACTCCCGGCATCTCCCGCAGCTTTTCGCTGAACTGGTGCTCGAATGACCTACCCGCCTGGCTATCGTTCGGGTAAGTCTTGTCGGTGGGATAAGAGCTGTCCGGCAAATTCACGGAAAAAGTCAGCAAATTGCGCTGATCAAACCCTGCATCCTGATGCAACAGCGCGTGCAGGCTCTGCAACATTAAACCCGCGCCCACCAGCAGCACCAGCGACACCGCGATTTCCGCCGCCACCACCGCATTGCGCAGGCGCGCGTGCGCCGTGCTCGTCCCTCCGCGCGATTCATCCTTCAACGCGTCGCTCACTTTCGTCTGCGACATGGAAAGCGCCGGTACCATGCCGAAAAGTACTGCGGTCCACAACGTCACACCGCAAAGAAACGCCACCACGGGCCAATTCGTCCCGGCCTCGCGCAGATTTGGGAGCGAGCTCAACACCTGCTGCGGAATCGCGCCGATTAGCAGATTCACGCCCCACTGCGCAGCCACAAATCCCACCGCCGCGCCCAATCCCGCAAGCAACACGCTCTCCGTCAGCAATTGCGCGATCAATTGTCCGCGGCTCGCTCCCAACGCCGTGCGAATCGCGAACTCTTTCCGCCGCCCCGCCGCCCGCGTCATCATCAAGTTCGCCACGTTCGCGCAAGCAATCAACAACACAAATCCCACCGCGCCGAAAATCACCAGCAGCAACGGCTGCACCTGCCCCACAATCCGTTGCCGCAACGTGCCGATGTTCACAAACACGGACCCATCCTGCTGCGGATATTCCCGCGCAAGTTGCGCCGTGATTCCGTCCATCTCCGCGTGCGCGTGCGCCATGCTCACTCCCGGTGCCAAACGCGCAAACACGTTCATCCAACGCAGATTTCGCCGCGTCAGCAAGTCCTGAGAAGCATGCATCGGCACCCACAAGGGAAAATCATTCGACGGAGCGAATTGAAAATCGCGCGGCAGCACTCCTACGATCGTCGCCGGTTTGTTATCCAGCGAGATGGTTCGCCCAATCGCCTTCGGATCGCCGCCGAAATCGCTGCGCCAGTATCCGTACGTCAACATCACCACGTGTGGCCCGTCGCCCACGTCTTCGCCATCCACAAACTCGCGCCCTAGCGCCGGCTTCACTCCCAGCGTCGCAAAAAAATTCGGCAGAACCTGCGTGGCAAACACCGCGTTGGGCTCGCCATTCCCCGCCAAAGTAAAAGTGTCGAAGCTGTAAGCCGTCAACGCCGCGAAGCTCTTCGTCGTTTTCTTCCAGTCCGTAAAATCCGGATACGAAGTGTTGCGGCTTACCAGGTCATTGTCGCCCGTCTGCGTGCGCCCTTCGCCCAGCGTCACCAGCCGATCAAGCTGGTAATAAGGCAGCGGCCGTAGCAGCGCCGAATACACCACCGAGAAGATCGCCGCGTTAGCTCCAATTCCCAATGCCAGGGTCAACACCGCCACCAAAGTGAACCCCGGGCTCTTCGCCAGCACGCGCATTCCATACTGCACGTTCTTCCACAGTGCATTCATCAGGGCCTCCCCGGTATTTCAGCGCTGCATGCTTGCAAAAATCCGCGCGTCATTTTTCCCAATGGATTTTGTAGCGGCCGGTCGCATCCTGCAACGTGACGCGTAGCAGCCATTCGCCCCTCATGGCCTGAACGTTCGTCGTATCCATGCTGCCTCGTTCCGTTGTCCCGACTCTCGCGCGCACATCGCCGGTGGGATCAATCAATTCCCAGCGCACCAGTCCGTGCTCGACCTCCGCAGAGATATTCAGATGCACCATGTCCGAAGAGCTATCCAACCGGAACCGATACTCCGCGACCTTCGTTTCATTCGTGAAGCTTTCGTCTTTCTTCAGTTCCGGCTGCGCGTCAGCCAGCAGCGTGCGGTCCGCAGCCGTCGCCGTGGCAAAGCCCGACGGAATTTCTATACGCACATCTCGGGGCGGGTTCGGCGAATACGCGGCCGTGCCGAAAACGATGGGTCCCAGAATCAGAGCGCAAGCGCCCGCCAGCCCCGCAACTCGAATCGCCTGCCGCGGTTTGCTGCCGTCAGTATTCATCGGCACACCTCGTTTGCGATGTTCGATTGCAACCAACGTGCCAAGGCCCGCACGGGGCAAGCCACTGATTCGCCAAAGATTACAGCACGCGATCTCCCGTCGCGCTGAACACAACTGCTCGCCTATGGGACGCTCCGAACGCTGCAATCGCACCTTCGCAAGCGAAACTCATTGAAACCCGGCCAAACTCCCGGCAGATTGTTACCAGCCGCCGTCCCTCGCGGCCCCTTGGAATTCTATCAGCGATGACTCACGCATGCCCTGCAGCTCGCCCGAGAAAAAATGTCTGACGCGACCTTTATCCCGCAAGTAGCGCAGCCCGCGCCGCCCACGCCACATAGCGCCGACGAAAAACCCCACTGGCACGCCGGCTTCTGGAGCCTGATCGTCACCCAGTTCCAAAACGCCTTCAACGACAACGCCGTCAAGTTCCTAGTGATTTACATCATCGTCGCGATGAATTTCCCGAAGCAACAGCGCGACCTGCTGGTCCTGATCGTCGGCGCCCTCTTCGCCCTCCCCTTCATTTTCTTCTCGCTCTCCGGCGGCTACTTCGCCGACCGCTACAGTAAACGCAGCGTCGTAATCGGCACCAAGCTGATGGAAATTTTCGTGATGGCCGTCACGATCCTCGGCCTTTGGCTAGATAATCTTCCGCTGGAATGTGCTGCCGTCTTCCTCATCAGCACGCAATCCGCGCTTTTCGGCCCCTCAAAATACGGCCTGCTCCCCGAAATCCTCCCAGAGCGCCGCCTCTCCTGGGGCAACGGCATCATCGAACTGGGCACGTTCGTAGGTAGCATCGGTGCCGTGATGGCCGCCGGCTTCCTCGCCGAACACTATCGCAATCATGAAGCCATGGCCGGGGTGGTGCTCCTCGGCTGCACGCTGTTCGGCCTGGCGACCAGTTTCGGAATCACCCACGTACCCGCCGCGAACCCAGCGAAGAAATTCCGCTGGAACCCCTTCGGCGATCTCGCCACGCAAATTAAGACCATTCGCGCCGACCGCATTCTGGGCTGGGCCGTCCTGGGCAATAGCTATCTCTGGTTTCTCGCAGCGCTGTTGCAATTCACAATCGTCGTCTATGGCCACGACGTGCTTCGCATTGACGACACCCACATCAGTTATCTGCAAGCCGCCGTAGGAATCGGCATCGGCCTCGGCAGTTTCGCCGCAGGCTATCTTTCCGGCGGAAAAATTGAATATGGATTAATTCCGCTAGGCGCCGTAGGTATGACACTCTTTGGCGCGCTCCTCTATTTCGACCGCCCTGCCGAAGCGCTCGCCGGCTGGTTGCAGCTCAGCACGGCGCACACCGGCATCCCGTTCGTCCAACACGTCGGCACATTCATAGTCAACATCGTGCGCCTGCGCATTCCCGATCTCTGGCTCCTGGGTTTCTTCGGCGGCTTCTTTGCAGTGCCGCTCAACGCGCTGATTCAGCATCGCCCACGCCCTGAAGAAAAGGGCGGGGTGATCGCAGCCGCCAATCTTTTGTCGTTCGTCGGCGTATTCCTGGCCGCCGGCGCATATTTCTTTTTCTCCACAGTCCTGCATCAAACCCCCGCCGGCGTTTTCCTCGACGGCGCCGTCCTAACCCTCGTCACCACCGCCTATTCGATTTATCTGCTCCCCGATTCCCTCCTCCGCCTGGTCCTCTTCATAGTCACCCACTCCGTCTATCGCATCCGCGTCGAAGGCCGCGACAACATCCCCGAATCCGGCGGCGCTCTCTTCGTTTCCAATCACATGTCTCTCGTTGACGCGCTCCTCCTTCTTGCCTCCACCGACCGCCCCATTCGTTTCCTAATGTTCAAAGACATCTACGACCAGCCGCACATCAAGCCCTTCGCCAAAATGATTCGCGCCATCCCCATATCTTCGCAGCTGCGCCCGCGCGACATGATTCATTCCCTGCGCGAAGCCAGCGACGCCATCCGCAACGGCGAAATCGTCTGCATTTTTGCCGAAGGCCAGATCACGCGCATTGGCCAGCTGCTGCCCTTCCGCCGCGGCATGGAAAGAATAATGAAGGGTATAGACGCGCCCATCGTCCCCGTAAATCTAGACGGCGTTTGGGGCAGCATCTTCAGCTACGAACGCGGCCGCTTCCTCTGGAAATTGCCGCGCAAAATCCCGTATCCCGTCACGGTAAGTTTCGGTGCGCCGATGCCTGCGAGCGCCACCGCTTTCCAGGTCCGCGAAGCCGTCCAGGAATTGCAATCCGAGGCCTATCGCCATCACAAAAGCCGCATGCACACTCTGCCTCGCTCGCTGATTCGCACCGCGCACCATTATCCGTTCCGTTTCGCGATGGGTGACAAGCGCCGCCCTCGCATGAACTGGGGCAACGCGCTACTCAGCGCCATTTTTCTCGCGCGGCGCCTGCGCAAAGTCTGGGCCGGCCAGGAAATGGTCGGGATCCTGCTCCCGCCGTCCGTGCCCGGCGCGCTCGTGAATTTCGCCGCCTCTCTCAGCGGAAAAATTCCCTTGAATCTGAATTACACCGCGTCGAACGAAACACTCGCCTCCTGCGCCCAGCAATGCAATCTGCAAACCGTCATAACCACCAAGCTGCTGCTCGAAAAACTCCCGCTGCAAGTTCCCGGAAAACAAATCTTGCTCGAAGAAATCGCCGCTCGCCCGCGCCTCAGCGAAAAAATCGCGGCGCTGCTGCTATGGTTCCTGCCCGGCCCGTTGCTCGAACGCGCGCTCGGCGGCGGAAATGCCAAATCCCTCGACGACCTCGCCACCATCATCTTCTCCAGCGGTAGCACCGGCGAACCCAAAGGCGTGATGCTTTCGCACTACAACATCATGTCCAACATTGACCAGATGGGGCAGACCTTCATGCTCACGAAAGGCGACGTTCTTCTCGGCGTCCTCCCCTTCTTCCATTCATTCGGCTTCACGGTCACTCTCTGGCTACCTGCAGTGCTAGCCGTTGGCGTCGCCTATCATCCCAGCCCGCTCGACCTCACCGCCGTCAGCGAACTGGTCCGCGATTATCAAGTCACGTTCCTCCTCGCAACTCCGACGTTCCTGCAAGCCTATACGCGCCGCTGCCTTCCCGAAGATTTCGGCAGCCTGCAGTTCGTGGTAGTCGGCGCCGAAAAATTGCCGGAGCCGCTCGCGCTGGCTTTCGAAGATCGCTTCGGCATCCGACCGCTGGAAGGTTACGGCTGCACCGAATGTTCGCCAGTAGTCGCAGTCAACACGCGCGATTTCCGCGCCCCCGGCTTTCGCCAGGTTGGCGCGAAGCGCGGACGCATCGGCCATCCGCTCCCCGGCGTCAGCGTGCGCATCGTTGATCCCGAAACGCGCGAGGGCCGCGAAGTCGGCACGCCCGGCCTACTGCTCGTACGCGGCCCGAACGTAATGCTCGGCTATCTGGGCAAGCCCGAAAAAACCGCGGAAGTTCTGCAAGACGGCTGGTACACCACCGGCGACATCGCAGCTGAAGACGAAGACGGCTTCCTGACCATCACCGACCGCCTAAGTCGCTTCAGCAAGATCGGCGGCGAAATGGTGCCACACATAAAAATCGAAGAAAAACTACAGGAGCTAGCCGACTCCGCGGAAAAGCAATTCGTAGTAACCGGCGTCCCCGATGGAAAAAAAGGCGAGCGCCTCGTAGTCCTGCATACGCTGCCGGCCGAAGCTCTAAAGCCGGTGTTAGAAAAGCTGGCCAATTCCGGTCTGCCAAATCTCTGGGTCCCCCGCGCCAATCAGTTCTTCCAGATCGAAGAACTCCCCCACTTAGGCACCGGCAAGCTAGACCTTCGCCGAGTCCACGATCTGGCCGTTGAACATTCCGGCCAACAGGATGGACCAGTGATAATTGATAAGTGATGGGTGATTCATGATTTGCAGTACAATCCCGGATTCCCGGCGCGTCGCGTTCAGGAAAACGACATGTTCAGTAGCCCGCGACATTTTATCGTGATTCTAGCGCTAGCCGCCGCAGCGGCTCAGCCCGCCTACGCACAAGACAAAAACCAGGATAAGGCGAAAGTCCCGAAGGTCGTGCTCGATCTGGAAAAATCATCGCCGACGATTGATTCGAAGCAGAAAGAAGCAGCCGGCGCCGATGGCAGCTCGCATCTGCCCGTCGTACCGCCCTTCGGCAAAGCGTGCAGCGCATTCGGCGCGGCCAAGGACGGCTACCGCAGTTTCGACAGCCCCTATTCCATCTCTGAATTATTCGGCGCGCCCATCGAGATCATCACCATCCGTCGCTTGGGCCCCAGCCAGGAAAAACCGGACCGCGAAGAACTCCGCAAGCGCATCCTCGCTGTGCTGAACGCACGAACCACGGAAGTTTCCCGCTACGCGGACTGGGACGAATGGGTGCCGCAAGGCATCGTCACCACAATCCAGTATTACGACCGCACCAAGGGCGTCCTGGAAGAATCCGGCGGTCACGTCTGCTTCTCCGACTACGCCGGCACGGTCTGGTGGCTAAGAATTCCCGTCCCCCCGAAGCAGTAGCGGCTTACCTGGGAAAGCCAATCTCCTGATTGGCGTTTTTCTGCTCGCCAATCGAAACATACGCGTTCCCCGGTAATGCACTGCTCCAGCGCCAATCCTCAACACTCGCAGCCAATCCCGCTTCGACCGGATTCATATGAATAAAGTCGACCGCGCGCCGCAGATGTTTCTCGCTGCGAATATATCGATCCCAATACTCGCGATGCCAGATCGGCCGCCTGGGAACGCCAATCTCCCGATTGGCGTTTTTCTTTTCCGCTGCCTCCCGAACAGCGCTCTCGCGCAAATAATCACAAATCCTGCGCGCCGTAAATTTCTTCCAAGAAGCCACAACCTTCGCAACAGTCCAGCCATCCATTGCCTCGAAAAGTGCATGCACGTGGTTCGGCATCACGACCCACGCTATCAGACGATACCGCTGCGAATCGAAGCTCAACAACGATCCTTGCACCAAATCCGCTAAGCCTGATTGACGCAGAATGCACAGACCGTGACCCGCATCTATCCAAGCCTCCGCCCGGTTGCGGCGTTCCGCGTCCCGCTTCTCGGGGGAAACCAGCTTTAGTTCGCTTTCGAATCGGAGGAGAACTGATTGCGGAAGGCTGTCGGCCAGATGAAACGTTACGTGCTGTATAGTTTCCGCACTTTCAAAGTGCGGCAAATACCCACGGCTATGCCAAGTCGGCGCGTCCGCGGAAGCATCCTTCGGAACGCCCTTGGAAATGGCCCCGGGAACGCCAACCGTCCGATTGGCGCCTTTCTCCTCAGCAATCGGCCGGACACCGCTTCGTGTGATCCTCACAACGCCAATCGGGAGATTGGCGTTCCCAAGCTTGGAATTGTCCACCGCATGCCTCGGACCGGTCTAAAGCTAAAACACCGCTAGCTTCACATGCAGGAATTTCTTTGGATCCTTCCTGAAATCCCCAATCAGCAAACGCAAATCCCCGCTCATCGCCGTAAGGTTGTCGTAAAGATCCGGGTCCGTGAACAATTTCCCCGCCGTCCCCTGATTGGAATTCAGCTTCGCCGACGCATCCCGCACCTGCGCCGAAGCGTCCCGCAGATTATTGTAAAGCGCATCATCGCTGGCGAATTTGCCAAGCGAGCCTTTGCCCGCGCGCACGTCCGCAAGCACGGCATTGCCATTGTCCAAAAATCCTTTTGCGCTGTTGTAAACGCCCGGATCGTAAATCAGCTTTCCTGCCGTGCCCTTCTGATCTTTCACCGCGCCGAGCACATCATTCACGTTGTCCACCGTCGCGTTCACCTTCGTATAAAGCTCGTCCGACGTCAAAAATTTCCCCGCCGTCCCGTTGCCCGCCTGAATCGAGCCTGCCATCGCATTCAGCCGCGCTACAGTAGCGTTCACGTTGTCGTAAAGCGCCGGATCCTTGATCAACTTCCCCACTGTGCCCTTGCCTTCCTTCACCTGGTCAATAATTCCGCGCATCTCGCCAGCCACCCCGTTCAACGTATCCAGCAAATCGGTGCCGCGCTCCACCATCTCCGTCATCGCCACCGCCGGTGCGGCGGGAATCGTGCTGTTCGCCTGCAGGGGCGACCCGGTCAGTCCGCGCTTGATGGTCACGTAGCGGTCGCCCAGTAATCCTTCGGTCACCAGGCTGGCGGTCGAATCCGTCCGCACGTCTTCCCTGAATTTTTCGTCAATGCGCAGGATCAACTGAATGCTCTGCGTGCGATTCGTGGGCTTCGGATTCAGCGCGATCTTCTCCACGTTCCCGATCGCCACTCCGTCCAGACGCACCGGCGCACCGGCCGCTACGCCTTCCACCTCCGGCAGATAGGTATAGAGCCGGTACTTCGGCCCCAACATTCCCGCGCCGGTTATATAAAAAATGGCCACCCCAATAATGAACAGCCCCACCAGCACAAAAAGCCCCACGCGCAGCTCCGTCCACGTTATCTGCTTGCGTTGCGCCATGACCTTGCCTCCTCAGTGATTGCGTCCGTGAATGTGAAAGTCGCTCTCATTCGGCCGAAGCCAGAAACTTCTTCAAATAATCGTCTTTAGTGCGCAGCAATTCATCGGCGCGCCCTTCAAAATAAATTTTCCCCTCGCGCAACACCAGCACATTCGTCGGCCGCGCCTCATTTTGATCGGCGACGTTCGCCGCGTCTTTCTCGCGCTCAGCCAGCGATCGCCCGTCGCCGGCCTTGCCATTGCCCGCAAGCGATACCACGTGCCCGCTCTTCGGATCGAAGCGGAAATTCGCCAAACCAAATGCATCCTGCACGCGATGGGTCGCCAGCAGCGCCGTCACGTCCTGCGAATCACGCCCGCGCAAAATCAAAGTAATGATCGTCTGCGAAGTCACCGGATCCAGCCCTGCCGTCGGCGAATCGTAAAGCACCACCGGCGGACGGTCCACCAGCGCCCGCGCGATCGAAACCCGGCGCCGCATTCCGCCGGACAAATCCGCCGGAAATTTCTCCAGCGCATCTTCCATCTCGACGAAACGCAGCGCCTCGCGCACCTGCGTCTCAATTTCCGTCTCGTCCACAGCTTCCTCGCGCAAACGGAACGACACGTTGTCGGACACCGTCATGGAATCAAACAGCGCCCCTTCCTGAAACACGAAACCGATGCGCCGTCGAAAGTTCAGCAGCTCGCGTTCCGGCATCTCACTCACGTCATGGCCCATCACCAGCACGTGCCCCGAATCCGGCTGAATCAATCCCGCCGCCAGCTTCATGATCAACGTCTTGCCCGTGCCGGTTTCGCCCAGCAGCACTTTGGTTTCGCCGTGCGCCACGTCAAACGAAATGCCGGCCAGAACTTCGCGACCCTCGAAGCCCAAGTGAATGTCGTGCAGAGAGATAAGCGCCTCGCCCGGCACGGTCTGGATTTCCAGCTGTTTCGGTTCGCGCAAGGGCGGGCGCAACGTATTCGCAGAATTTCCGGGAAGGCCGAGCGGCGGAACGTCGCGCGTCATGCGCACGATTATAGATGGAAACCCGCGGATTCCAGCGGAGAGTTCCGCGTAAAATTGCGCACGCGACGTAATGACATCACTGGAAGAAATACAGCAGCAATCGCGACAAGAAGAAATCCGCTACCAGCGCACAAACCGACGAGATAACCACTGCCGTCGTCGTCGCGCGCCCTACGCCCTGTGTCCCGCCGCGCACACGCAATCCGCAGTAACATCCCACGGTCGCGATGATCAAACCGAACACGATTGGTTTCGTAAGGCCCTGCGTCACGTCGCCCATGTCCAACGAATTGATCGCGCGCGTCCAGAATTGCACCGCTCCCAATCGCAACGTGCTGGAGGCCACCAGAAATCCGCCGCACAGCCCAACAAAATCAAAAACCACAGTAAGTAGCGGCACCATGAGCACCGTCGCGATCACCCGCGGCATCATCAACTTGCGAATCGGGTCGGTGCCCAACGCACGCATCGCGTCCACCTGTTCGGTCACCACCATTGAACCAAGCTCCGATGCCATCCCCGACGCATTGCGCCCGGACACCAGAAGCGCCGTTACCGCCGGCCCCAATTCGCGCACCAGCGCCAGCGACACCGCGTCGCCAGTCAACGCCGTTTCGCCGAACCGCTGAAATTGCGCCGCCGTTTGCAATACCAGCACACCGCCGATGGAGAGCCCCGCCACGATAATGATGGGCAGCGACCCCACTCCGATAATGTCCATTTGTTCCAAGGTATCG
This sequence comes from uncultured Acidobacteriota bacterium, assembly GCA_963779465.1. Taxonomy (GTDB): domain Bacteria; phylum Acidobacteriota; class Terriglobia; order Acidiferrales; family UBA7541; genus Palsa-295. The sequence continues at coordinate 1,408,773 of CAVZYH010000001.1, forward strand.
AACCAGTAGTACGGAGGGGAGAACAGGCAGCGCATCGCCTGCACCGTCAGCAGCGTGTAATCCTGCACAGCCGCGACCTGGCGTTTCAACACGTCGCCGAGAATTGTAGGGAGCGATGAAGTAGCGCTGGCTTCGGGCATTTTGGGCGACGCGTGGCGGGCCGAATGCGCCGCTTGCGCCGAGTCCCCGGAAGCGTAACGGCTCATCCCCGCCGCGTCAAGCAAACATCCGCGGAAGAATTCGACAATCACGCCGGAATTTCCATACGCGACCGCGCCCAGCCTTTACGCAATTGGAAGCCTCCGGTAGAATCTGTCATTCGTGCCTGCACGCGAGGTCCGACCTAAACATGCTGCGTTTCGTCACCGCCGGTGAATCTCACGGACAGGCTCTGATCGCCTGGGTCTCCGGACTCCCCGCAGGCGTGCGCGTGGACCTCGACTTTATTCAGCGCGAACTGCATCGCCGCCAGCTGGGCTACGGACGCGGTGGCCGCCAGAAAATCGAAAAAGACGCGGCCGACATTCTAGCCGGCGTCCGTCACGGCAAAACGATCGGCGCGCCCATCGCCATCCGCATCGAAAACCGCGATTGGAAAAATTGGGAGAAGACCCTGCCGGTGGAAGACGTCGAAGATACCGCGGGCGCCGGCGCGAGCGATCCCAAAAGCGCGCAACGCCAACTAACAGCCCCGCGCCCTGGCCACGCCGACCTCGCCGGTGCGCTGAAATTCAATTTCCACGATGCTCGCTACGTTCTCGAACGCGCCTCCGCCCGCGAAACCGCCGCCCGCGTCGCCGCCGGCGCATTCGCAAAATTATTGCTGCGTGAATTCGGCGCCGAAGTCCTCAGTCACACTATCGCCGTAGGCCACGCCCGCCTGGAACGCGCCGCCACCTGGGAAGAAATAGCTTCAATATGCGAAAATCTGGAATCGCCACTTCGTTGCGTGGATGCATCCACCGAATCGAAGATGATCGCGGAGGTGGACCATGTGCTGCGTGCTGGTGATTCTGTCGGTGGCATTTTCGAGGTCGTCGCGCGCGACATTCCACCGGGCCTCGGCAGCCACGCACAGTGGGATGAAAAACTCGACGCGCGGATCGCTCGTGCCGTGATGTCCATTCAAGCCGTAAAAGCAGTTGAATTCGGCACCGGCGTCGCGAACGCGGGCAGCTACGGCTCCGAAGTGCAGGACGAGATCGGTTACGACGCCATAAAAAAGCGCTTCGACCGTACTTCGAATCGCTCCGGCGGCTTGGAAGGTGGCATCACTAACGGCAGCGATGTGGTAGTGCGCGGCTACTTGAAACCGATCTCGACGCTGCGCCGCCCACTGCTAACCGCGGATCTGAACACCAAGGAAGAAGTGAAAGCTGCTTACGAACGTTCGGATGTATGCGTGGTCCCAGCCGGAGGCGTAGCCGGAGAAGCAATGGTCGCCGTAGAATTAGCCGCCGCGTTCCTGGAAAAATTCGGCGGCGACTCAATCGGCGAAATGCGCCGCAATTTCGAAGGCTATCAGAAGCAGCTCGATGATTTTTAGTGGCGTTTGGCAAGTAATAGTTCACGAGTCGCGCCGAACCTGAACGAGCGCGCTCCGCATAGGAACCAACTGACGATGATTCATCCGATTGTGAAATACGGCGACCCGGTTCTGGAAACTCCAGGCAAGCGTGTGGAAAAATTCGACGACGACCTGCAAAAACTCGTCGCGGACATGTTCGAATCCATGTACGCCGCCGCCGGCGTTGGACTCGCCGCGCCGCAAATCGGCGTCGGCCTGCGCCTCACCGTGGTTGACGTCTCCAATGGAAAAATACCCGAAGCGAAAATGGTTCTCGCGAATCCCGAAATTATTTACGCCGAAGGCCAGCAGCGCGAAGAAGAAGGCTGCCTCTCTCTCCCTGGTTTCCGTGGCTACGTCGAGCGCCCGCAGTACGTGACTGTCCGGGCGCAAGATGCGACCGGCGCTTCCTTCGAACGCCGCGGCGAAGGCCTCCTCGCCCGCGCTTTTTGCCACGAAATTGATCACCTCAACGGCATTCTTTTCATCACGCACCTGAGCATGCTGAAGCGCGACCTCATCAAACGCAAAATCCGCAAGCTGAAAAAAGCCGGCGAGTGGTAGGGCGCCCGTGCCGCCGCTGAAAATTATTTTTTGCGGCACTCCCGCGTTTGCGCTTCCATCTCTCCGCGAATTAATCGCCCAGCCTGATTTCCAAGTCGCAGGCGTCGTCACGCAACCGGACCGCCCCCGCGGACGCGGCAAAGAAGTCGCAAGCTCTCCAGTAAAAGAAGCCGCAGTCGCCGCGGGAATCGCCGTGTACCAGCCGCAAAAAATCCGCGCCGAAGAATCCTACGAATATTTCCGCAACGCGGCGCCGGATGTCGTCGTGATCATCGCCTACGGCCAAATCGTTCCCGCGCGTCTAATCGAGATTCCGCGCCTCGGATGGATTAACCTGCACGGCTCACTGCTCCCGAAATATCGCGGCGCAGCTCCAATCCACTGGGCCATCGCCAGCGGCGAAACGCGCACTGGCCTGACCACCATGCGGATTGATCCGGGTCTGGACTCAGGCCCGATGCTGCTGAAGTACGAAACCGAAATCACGCCGGACGAAATAGCGCCAGAACTTTACGCGCGACTAGCGGAAGCAGGCTCCCCTCTGATCGTCGAAACTCTGCGCGGACTAGCAAGCGGAACGATCACGCCAACACCACAAGATAACTCCCAAGCCACTCTCGCGCCCCCACTGAAAAAAGAAGACGGCAGAATCAACTGGTCGCTCCCCGCGCAGAAAATCTACAACCGCATCCGCGGTTTCCAACCGTGGCCCGGCGCCTTCACCACATTCCGCCGCAAACAATGCGCCATCTGGGGCAAGCCCGCGCCGGCCCACTCAACCGACGTTCAATCGCAGGATGGTCGGGAAACGCCCGCCACAATCATCGTAAGCGGCGGCGCAGTGGACGTGGCGTGCGGCGAGGAAACCGCGCTGCGCCTGGAATTCGTGCAACTCGAAGGCCGCAACAAAATCTCAGCGCGCGAATTCGCCAACGGCGCACGCCTCGCGAGGGGTGAATCTTTCGAAACCTGGTGAAGCAAGGTGTGCGTTTCGCAGACCGCTGCGGACGCATCGCCAGCCACCGCTATAACCCGCCGCATTATTGTGTTCTGATTAGACGACGATGATTAGCCCCGCCAGAAAAATTGCCTACGAAGTGCTACGGCGCGTCGAAGCCGAATGCGCATACGCCAGCGACGTGCTGCACTCCGAACTCGACGCGCGCGTGAAAGTGGAAGACGCCGGCCTCGCGACCGAGCTTGTGATGGGAGTGCTCCGCTGGCGCAGGCTGCTGGATTTTCTGCTCGAGCGCCAGATGAAGAAGCCCGTGGCGCGCCTGGATCTGCCCGTCGCACTCGCGCTAAGAATCGGACTCTACCAATTGCGCTTCCTCGAACGCATTCCCGCACGCGCAGCAGTGAACGAATCCGTCGAGCTGGTGAAAAGCGCGCGCAAGACTTCCGCGGCCACGCTGGTCAATGCCGTCCTGCGCCGCGCCTCAAACGACGCGCGCGTTCCCGCCGCAAACTTCGTTCCGCCGGATACGCCCATCGCTGAACGTCTCGGCGTGCTGCACTCGCACCCCACTTGGATGGTCCAGCGCTGGCTCAAACGCCTGGGCGAACAGCAAACCATCGCATTGCTCGAAGCAAACAATCGCGCTCCGCGACTCAGCTGCGCATTGCACGACATTACGCGACGCGACGAAATCTTCGCCACGCTGCAAAACTCGGGCTTGCGCATCGAACCCGGAAATATTCTGCAATCCGCATTCGCCGTTAGCGGCGGCAGCCCCACGCGCACCGAATCCTTCCGCGCCGGTGCGATTTCCATTCAGGACGAAGCTTCGCAGACCGTCCCGCTGCTGCTCGATACACAACCCGGCGATCGCGTCCTCGACCTCTGCGCCGCGCCCGGAGGAAAAACGCCTCCCCTCGTGCGCGCCGCAGGCGCAAAAGGCATCGTCGTCGCAGCAGACCGGCACGCGCACCGCCTGCGCGCCATGCGCGAACAATTTAAACGGCTCGCGCTCACACAGGTACGCTTACTAGAACTCGACGCCGCAAGCCCGCTCCCCTTCGGCACGCTATTGCAGCGAATTCTGGTAGACGCCCCCTGCTCCGGCACCGGCACCCTCGCCCGTCATCCCGAGATTCGTTGGCGGCTGCAACCCGAGCAGCTAGCGGAATTTCACGCGCTGCAAACCTCTCTGCTCCGTTCCGCGCTGCAGCAACTCGCACCGGCGGGCCGCTTGGTTTATTCCACCTGCTCGATGGAACCGGAAGAAAACAATCAAGTAGTGGAGGAAGCGATGCGCAGCGCGAGCGGATTTCAGCGCGAAATCACAAACGAAGCAGCGAGTGGCCTAAGAGACAAACTCGTGCCAAGCCGTACGCCAGAAAGCCTGTTTGATTCCGAGGGATACTTCCGCACCACGCCCAGCGCGCTAGAAACTGACGGATTCTTCGCCGCTGTCATCAGCAGAACGTAAAACACCCAACCCAGCAGAGTTAACCGCAACAGTGCGCGCATCGTTCGCAGCAAACTTTCCACGCCTTCACTCGTGTTACGCTCGTGGTGCATCACCCACGGCCAAGAGATAAGCACCGAGGCAACCGAATGACGTTCCGCGAACGGCTCGAATGGATTTTCCGCATGGCGCTACTCGCCTTCATTCTGATGTCTGTCGCATTCCTCAGCGCGCTCACCGCCATGCGCTTCGCCATTCAAGGCCGCGAAGTCGCGATGCCAGACGTCATCGGGAAAAAAGCCGTCGAAGCTCAGCAAATGTTGCAGGGCCGCGGCGTCGAATTCAAAGTGGAAGACCGCCTCTTCAATCCCATGCCCGCCGACACGGTGGTGCGCCAAACTCCTCCTCCGGGAATGAAAGTGAAAATCGGCCAGTACGCGCACGTGGTGATCAGCCTCGGCCCCAAGCAAGCCACGATTCCGGTCCTCACCGACCACAGCATTCGCGCGGCGCGCATCGAGCTGCTGCGCTCCGGAATGCAAGTCGGCGAAATTTCCCAGGCATACGTGCCGGGAACTGAAAATGACGCGGTGCTACAGCAGGATCCCGCGCCGGGAACTTCAGACGTCACCAGCCCGCATGTAGATCTGCTCGTTTCGCTGGGCGCGCGGCCCGCGGCGTACGTGATGCCGGAACTCGTCGGCTACACGCTGGCCGAAGCAGAATCAAAATTCGCAGGCTCCGGCCTCAAAGTGGCGAAACTCACGTTCGCAGCAGTCCCCGGCGGGCTGCACGGCACGGTCGTAGGCCAGACGCCGTCACGCGGCGCCCGCATAGACGCGAGCTCCACCATCGAATTGCAGCTAGCGGAGTAATGTATCGCCTGTCCCAAAAACGCGGTGCCTCCGAAGCACAAGAAGAATCGTGCAAGACCCCGCTCGGCCCTCAAGTCCGCAAACCACCAGCGCGCTGTGCTAGAATTCGCTTGAACCGATGACCTACGCACGCATCGAAATTGCGCCCTCGATTCTCGCCGCAAACTTCGCCAAGCTCGGCGAAGACGTCCGCATCGTGGAAGAAGCCGGCGCCGACATTATTCATGTGGACGTCATGGACGGCCACTTCGTACCCAACATTTCCCTTGGAATTCCGGTTGTCGCCTCCCTGCGCAAGGCAACCCGCCTGCCCCTCGATGTGCATCTGATGATTGAGCAGCCCGAACTCTACATCGAGGACTTCATTCGCGCGGGCGGCAGCCGCATTCTGGTTCATCAGGAAGCCACGGTGCATCTGGACCGGGCTCTCGCGATGATCCGCGAACTTGGAGCGGAAGCCGGCGCTGCGATCAATCCGGCGACGCCGGTGACGATGCTCAGCGAAGTGCTCGACAAGGTGGACACCGTTTTGGTGATGACCGTCAACCCGGGATTCGGAGGCCAGAAATTCATCTCTAATACTTACGAGAAAATTCGCCAGCTGAATCAGATGCGCTCGCGTTATAATGCCAGCTTCCGGATCGAAGTGGACGGTGGGGTTGATTCGGGAAACACGGCCGAGCTGGCGCAGGCCGGAGCGAACACGTTCGTAGCGGGGACTTCGATTTTCCACACGGCTGATCCAGCGGCTGCAACGCGCCAGTTAAAAAAGCTCGCGACTCAGGCTTTGAGCCAGAGGGCATAGAAAACCTTGCGAACGTCTGACTGGAATAATCAAATGGCATTTAAAAAACTGCAGATTTTCGGAAATGTGGCCATTTTGCTGTTCGCGCTCGGCGTAGTGCTGCTGGTGTGCCCCGGCGCGCGCGCGCAAGTGCCCACGCCTCAAACCGGCGGCAGCGGCACCAGTAGTGCCAATGGCGATGGTACCCAGCCTGCCACGCCCGCGGCAGACGCGCCCAAGCCCAAACCGCAACCCAAAGCCAAAGCTGCCGACCAAACCGCCGCGAACAAGAAAAAGGCTGCTCAGAAGAAACAGACCATTGACGTAAACAGCTCCGCGGAGCCGGACAAGGTGCTCTACGATCGCGCGCAGGCTGACCTGAAAGCCGGGCGATACACCGAAGGCCGCCTGGCTCTGCAAACCCTGATCAACACTTACCCCGACAGCGAATATTTGGCCAAAGCGAAACTCGCCGTCGCCGACTCCTACTATAAAGAGGCCGGCACCACCAACCTCACGCAAGCCATTCAGGAATACAACGATTTCCGGACGTTCTTTCCGTTTCTCGACGAAGCGGCCTATGCGCAAATGCAGATCGGCATGGCGCACTATAAAATGATGGAGAAAGCCGACCGCGATAACACCCAGGGCCAAGCCGCCGAAGACGCTTTCCAGGCCTTCCTGCTTTCCTACCCGCAAAGCCCGCTCGCCCCCAAAGCCGAACAATATTTGCGCGATGTGCAGGAAGTGTTGGCCGACGGCGATTACAAAGTCGCTTACTTTTACTATGCCAAGGCGGACTATCGCGCTTCTGCCGCGCGCCTGGTCGAAGTCACCGACCGTTACCCGCTCTTCAGCCAGAATGACGATGCGCTGTGGATGCTCGGAAATATTTACGAGCGCGCCAAGAATGTTTCCAAGAACGAGGACGACAAGAATCACTGGAGCGATCTCGCCAGCAAATGCTACGACCGCATCGTGCGCGATTATCCGCTCTCGAAGAACGCCCCTGGCGCCAAGGCCCGCCTGAAAGATATGGGCCGCCCCGTGCCTTCCGCCGATCCTGACGCGATCGTGCGCATGCAAAAGCAGCAGCTCTACGAAAAGACGCATCACCAGAGCGTTCTCTTGAAGCTTCCGATGGGAATGTTGAAGGGCAATCCAGACGTCACCGACGCAGCGCGAACCGGCATGCCGCAAATGGCTCCGCCGAACGACGCAGTTTCGGCCACCGAGGTGCTCCGTCCCGGCGCCGCGGGCCCATCGTTTACCGTCACAGGCAGCACCGCCGGCGGCGGCGCGCAAACAACCGGAAGTGGCGGCGAAGTGGTTACGCCGGAAGATGCGACCACCGCTCCGGTTGGATCGGACGCGGCGCAGGCCGGCGTGGGCGCCGAAATCCTCACGCCGCTCGACGACAAAGGCCAGCCAACTTCCGAGCAGCCCGCGGCCACCGCTCCAGCTACAGGTACGAACGCCCCCGCGCCAGCCGCAGCTCCGCAGCCCTCGACCAACGGCACAGTGGACGCCGGCCTGAACGGTTCCGGCACGGCGAGCGCGCCAGCAGACAGCACCGCGCCCGCGGCAGCCGTTTCGAACTCTGCCAATCCAAGCTCCAGCTCCACCAGCGCAGCTGGTGCAACCGGCGACACCGCAACTCCGGCAGCAGCCGCAGGCCAGCCCGCCGCGCAATCCGCGGACAAGACCTACGCCCCGGCAAAGCCCACGCCGGTGGACACTAGCTCCGAATCCACCAGCAAGAAGAAGAAAGGGCTGAAGAAACTCATCCCCTGGTAACCGCCGCCACTGCCGCTTGGTCTCTGCTCAGTCGCTGATCATCGCCACACGGGCGCTGCCTAGACGCTATTGACTCCCTGCTAACAACTCAAGCACTCCTGTACTTCGACTTTGTTGACGCCCCTGCTGCGGGGTGCTGCAATAGGTATGTTCAGGGCTAGGCGTGCCTCGTGTGGGGGCTTGCCGCCCGGGGGATTAAAGTGCCCAGAATTCTGGTTGCGGACGACAACACCAATATCCAAAAAATGGTCGTGCTCGCGTTTCAAGAGCGCGGCGTAGAAGTCATCGCTGTGGGCAATGGCGAAGCCGCCGTGCGCCGCCTGCCCGACGCGAACCCCGACCTTGTCCTGGCAGACGTTTTCATGCCAGTCCGTAACGGTTACGAAGTCTGCGAGTTCGTCAAGAAAGATCCCCGTTTCGCGCACGTCCCGGTAATTCTGCTGGTTGGCGCATTCGATCCGCTCGACGAGAAAGAAGCCCGTCGCGTAGGCGCCGATGGCGTGTTGAAAAAGCCTTTCGTACCGCCCGATCCGCTGATCGCCATGGTGATGTCCGCGCTGGAGAAGAATCCTAAAGTCGCAGCCGAACTCGCCAAGGCCAAAGAAGTCGCTGCTGAAGCGCTTTTGCCGCCGGCGCTGCCGGAAGTTTCGCTGAAGTCCGAGCCCAAGCCGTTGCCGGAATTCCCCGAGCCTACCGCCGAAGAAGCCGCCGTGATTTATGGATTTGGCAAAGGCGTGCGCGCGATCGATCTGGACGAAGCCACGGAAGAGGACGAAGAAGAAACGTCCAAATCCAAGAAGCCCATCAAGGCCTCCGCGAAAGATTCCAAAGCGCCGAAAACTCCAGCCGCCCCGAAGACTCCCGTCGTCGCCGCCATGGATGATGACGAAGACGATTTCGACAGTTCCGCCACTGCCAACGATTGGCGCCGCAATGCCGCCGACTTCGAAGTTCCAGAAAATGTCGCGGCCGATCCGGTTTATTCCTACGGAAAGGGATTCGAACCGATAACATTTCCGTCGGAGAAAGACGTCCCGCCGCGTCGCCGGAAAACAGACGAAGCCGGTGCTGAAGAAACCGCGGCCTCGGCAGATTCCAAAATCGAAGTGCAAGTTGATGCGCCGCCGGCCAAGTCTGCGCCAGAACCCGCGGCCGAAATTACGTCGGCCCCTTCACATTCGTCGTCGGACCGCGCCCCCGCGGCAAAACCAAGTGATTGGGATCCAAAAAACCAGCCCGAAATCGAGCTAGCGGCTGGAACGTTCTCGCGCCTGGAAGAACCCGACACACAAGCGCGCTTCACCGCATCCGAAGTCTCCAAGTCCGATCCAGTGAAGTCCGAAGTCGCAAAGCCGGCCGCCGCGCCAATCGCGGAACATCACGAACCGGAGGCTGCGGAACCGCCGCCGAGCCGGCCAACTCTGGTGTCGCGAATGCGCGGCTGGATGGACATGCTGACGCCTTCGTCGCCGGAGCACGGAGAGACCAGCGCGGCCGAACCCGCCGAGAGCACCGAGAATCATTGGATGTCGAAGCTTTCTTCATCTGCTGCGCCTTCCCATTCTGGGTCGTCAGCTGCTACCTATGCGCCCGCTGCAGAATCGCAGTCCGCGGCCACAACGGAAACCGCGGCTGCGCCAGTGGAAGCGGGTGCTTCGTTCTCGCCAGTTGTGGATCACGCCACGGAAACGCAGCCGATTGACGCCGCGCCGTTCGTACAGGCCGCCTCGGAACCGTCATCACAAGCAGCGCCCGTCGAAGACTTCGCGCCAGCTGCAAATTCCGAAGCACGCGAGGAAGTCAGCGCGGCGCTCAGTCCCGAAGTCCACGATGAAGTCCGGGTCGCGGTGAATCCATCCGACCAACCGCGCGAGTTTGGCGACGCCGCAGCGAACGACGAGAAATTCGGCGGCTCGTCTTACCACTTCTCCGACGATCCGCACAGCGAAACGCAGCGTGCGGTTCACGACGACGGCCTGGAACTCGACCAAGCGCCGGCGCAAGATGAGTCCAGCGACTATTCCTCCAGCGCCACAATTTCCGAAGGCCTCAACGGCGAGGCCGAGCCCGAACTCGAAGCTCAGTCCGAGCCCATCACCAGTAGCGCCGCTGATTTTTCGCCGGCTATTTCGTCAGAATCGTCGCCTGCAATTTCGTCCGAACTCGAGCCTTCTCCCGCCGACGTACCAGTAAACGGCAACGGCGCGCTTTCCGGCATGTTGCCCGCCGAGCCGCTCTTTGGCAGCGAGCAGCGCGAGGAGATCGCTGACGACTATTCGCCGCGCGATGAAGAGCCCTCTGAGGCCGACACGCGCGAGCAGGAAGCCTACGCCGAAGAAACGCATCCCGGCCAGCTGCCGCAGCCCGCGCCCAGCGAAGAATATTGGGACCGCGAAGCCGCGGCGCGCGAAGCAGAAATGCTCGCGCAGTCAAACGCTTCCCTGTTTTCCGAATCCGCGCCGGAGGCGCCCGCGATGCAGGGCTTCGAGCGCATTCCGACCTTGCCGCCGCCGAATCGCGAAGCGCTTTCGGAAATTCCCTTCCTGATGCCGCCGGTGCTGCCGCCGCAAAATTCCGAGCAGCCCGCGGCGCGCGCGAACGATTCCGAAGCGGTGGACGACATGGTCCGCAAAGTAATGGAAAAGCTCGGTCCGCATCTGCAGGAACTGCTGTCGCAGGGCGTGAAGCCGCTGGTCGAAAATCTCCTGCAAAACGAGCTTCAGAAGAAAGATCGCTAGTCGCAACGCAACGCGCCGCTTTTCGCGCGGCGCCCCGGTTCAATGCGGTAACAGGGCAGATTCACGCTTCGGCAGCTTGACGCGTGTAAACCAGAAACCGTTAAGGCTTATTACCATCTGCTCCCACTGGTCCAAGTTCCCCGGTTTTCTGAGATAAGAGTTGGCCATCAGTTGATAACTGCTTGCGATATCGGATTCCTCTTCGGAACTTGTGAGAACAATTACCGGGATCGTTTGCAAGTGGGGGTTCGCCTTGACTCGCGCCAGAACTTCACGACCATGCAATTTTGGCAGATTCAGGTCCAGCAGGATGACACTGGGGCGAGGTGCATCGAGGTAACGTCCTTGGTATCGTAGAAAATCCATTGCCTCCGCGCCGTCCGTAACCACGTGTAGGCGCGCGGTGGGATTGATTTCAGCCAAAATCTCGCGCATCAGGCGGATGTCGCCGTCATTGTCTTCAACGAGCAGAATGTCTATGGGCACCGCGTTCCTCCTCAACGACTCGATTGCGCGGATACGTCGTCGCGTAAATGACGGAAGAGCACACCCGCGCACAACGGGAATATCTTGGAAGGGGATTCTATTGTGACGCGCGTGTTGACTAAGTCAAGAGCGGCGAAGCACACTTGAACTTTGTAGTTAACTCAGTCTCGATCATCTTTCTTCGTTACAGGCGGCCAACCATTTCACACCTGTTCAGGCCGTGCAATTCATCTTAGGGTAGTGGCTGGACCGCCCGTCCGTGCGCCACCGTTCATCGCGAGACGAGAATTGATTTGGCTGTGGCGTCGAGTCGCGGGACGAGCCAGCGGAATAACAGAGTCGCTGCGAGTGCTCCGGCGAGTTGCGCCGTCACGAATAGCGGTACGTCGGCGGGGCGAATTCCCGCGAATGTGTCGGAGAGTGAACGAGCAACGGTGACCGCTGGATTGGCAAACGAAGTCGAGGAAGTAAACCAGTAAGCCGAAGTGATGTAGGCGGCGACGGCGAACGGAACAACCGCGGAGCGCAGGCGCGAGCAGCCCCAGATGACGCAGAGCAATCCGAAGGTCGCAACGAACTCACTGAATACCTGAGCCGGACCGCTCCGCGCATGATGCGAGACCGATATGGGCGGCAGGCTGAACATCAAGTGCGCGACGATCGCGCCGCAGATCGCTCCCGCGCATTGTGCGGGCACGTAGCAAGCGGCCACTGTCCAGGACACGCCGCGCTCGATGGCATCGGCGAGCGTGACGGCTGGATTCAAATGCGCGCCGGAGATTGGTCCGAACGTGAGAATTAAAGCGGCGAGTGCGGCGCCGGTGGCGATGGTGTTGGCGAGCAGCGCGATCGCGACGTTGCCGCCCGCGAGTCGCTCGCCCATGATGCCAGAGCCGACCACGGCGGCCACCAAGAACCCAGTGCCAAAAAACTCGGAAACAATCCTGCGCGGAAGAGTGGGCGTCATTGGCGCCCGATGCGGTCTATTTCTTTCTTGATGGCGAGCGAGTCGAGGCTGGCGAGGGGCAGACTGACGAACAAATTAATTCTGCGGCCCAACGTGACAAACGCGTCTCTAAACGCGCGGTCGATTTCTTCCGGCGTGCCGGTGACGGCGGCTGGATCGGGAATGCCCCAATGCGCGGTCATCGGCTGGCCGGGCCAGATAGGGCAAACTTCTTTCGCGGCATGATCGCAGACGGTGAAAACGAAATTCATTTCCGGAGCGTCGGGCTTCGAGAATTCCTCCCAGCTTTTGCTGCGGGCACCGTCGGTTAGAAGATTTGCGGCATGCAGCTGCTTCAGGGCTTCGGCGCGCACGGTGCCGGAAGGCAAGCTTCCGGCGCTATACGCGGTGAAATGCGGGTTGCGTTTGCCGTTGAGGATGGCTTCGGCCATGATGGAACGCGCGGAGTTGCCGGTACAGAGAAAAAGTACGTTGAAGTGTTGGGACATGAGTATCTCCGCGTGTTAGCTGCAGCAGGCCGGCCCGCAGCACGGTTTGTTTTCGGATGCTGGTTTTGTGGCGCGGATGAAGGCGCTGAAGAATTTGCCATCCACTTGCGGCGCGATCGCGTCCACGTCGAAACCCTGACCGGAGAGGAATGCGCGGGCGTCTTCGACGCGATAGATGCGCGTGGGTTCGACCTCGGGTTCCGCGAATCCGGCGTCCCTGAGTTTGCGGAGATAATCGTTTTCCTCCAGGGCGCCCGCGATGCATCCGACCCAGAGGAAAACGCTCTTGCGAATTTCGGGAAGCATTTCGCCGCGCGTCACAACGTCAGACACGGCAAAGCGGCCACCTGGTTTCAGCACCCGACAAGCTTCGCGGAGGACTGCGTCTTTATCGGACGACAGATTGATCACGCAATTTGAAATGACGACATCCACGGAATTATCCGGCAGTGGGATGTGCTCGATTTCGCCTTTCAGGAATTCCACGTTCTCGACTCCGGCTTTTTTCTTGTTTTCGTTGGCGAGCGCGAGCATTTCGTCGGTCATGTCCAGGCCGTACGCTTTTCCGGTTGGCCCAACGCGGCGCGCGGAGAGCAGCACGTCTATGCCTCCGCCTGAGCCGAGGTCAAGAACAGTTTCGCCAGGGTTGAGCTTGGCGAGCGCCGTGGGATTTCCACAGCCGAGCGAAGCGAGCATCGCTTCGGCGGGAATCTGGCCGGACTGCGCGGCGTCGTAAAGATTCGAGGTTATCGGATCGACACCGCAGCCGGTCGCTGGCGCCGCTCCGCAGCACGAACTGCCGCCCGTAGTGACGCGGAGCGCGGCGCTGCCGTATTTTTCCTTCACGGCGTCCCGGATGGTTGGCTCGTTCATGTTGGCTCCTATTTGCAAATTTGAATCACGTCGCGCGGCGCTACAGCTTTATTTCGCGTGCAACACTCGGCGTAGAGAAATTGCAGGACTTCCTGCAGCGCCTCGGTGTTGGCAGAGTAGCGGAGAAAGGTACTCTCGCGGCTGACCAGCACGAGGTCTTCATTTCTGAGCTTGTCGAGATGATGGGACAGCGTGGAATTTGGAATATCAAGCTCGGATTGGATTTCCCCGACCACCATCCCCTCAGGATGGGCTGATAGAAGTAATTGCATGATGCGGAGGCGCGGCTCGGTGCCCATCGCGGAAAACATATCGGCAAACCTGGCGACCTGCTCTGCATTCTTCTTTTGTGAAAGCGGCATATTTCGATAGTTGCAGAAATATAGAGTCACGTCAAGAACTAAACACGAATGGACGGCCAGGCAGGGGCGCGCCTGTCAAAAAGACGCTTGTAGCGTGCGAGCTGCGGGCGGTTCGTTTTCCCCAGACCGGAAGCCGGCCTATGGTCCTTTTAGGTCACTTGTATCGGGCGCGAGCCGGTCGCATATTACGAGGATTCACGGCGGTTTCAAGGAGGCATCATGAGAGCGCTAAAGAGCGGACTTTCTATTGCAGCACTGGTTTTGCTGGCGCTTGGCTGTTTGCCGGTAGCCACGCATGCCGATTCTTCGATCACTCTCGATGGCGCACCGGTCGTTTCTCTGTCGTTCGGCACCGACACGTTTACCGTCCAGATGGCCTCGACGGACGCGGCTTCCTATCTAACGGACGTTATGCTGGGAACCAAGATTGACCTTCTCACGCTGGATGAATTCGTCACGCTTGACGGGACAACGACCGAGAACGTACTTGAGTTCGCGGAGGACATCGTGGAGAAGTACCAATTCACCGATGCCGGTAAGCTTACGAGCGATGTGACTTTCAGCTACAAAAAATTCTCGATTACGGAGGGCATACCTGTCAGCAACGGGAATTTGGTAGCCGAGCCCTCAAGCATGGTCCTGCTGGCGTTCAGCCTGCTGGGGCTGGTCGGTTTCGCGAGGAAGAAGTCTCGCAGCTAGCTCCGGCGCATCTCGCTGCTGCGTAAGAGAGAAGAAGGCTGGTAAGACTTACCGATAGCGATAGAAAAGGAAGAAACGATGATCAAAAGCCGAAAGAATGCGAAGAAAAAGCTGCACAAGGGCAAAAAGCTTGAGGCGAAGAAGCCGCTTTTTATGGGGATGGATCATGGGTCACTCAGCGGAACCCCATCCGGAGGCCAAAAGTACCTTACGGAGACCGTTCAGCAAACCTTTATATCATCCGTGAAGTAACGCTGTTTTGATTGCAGATCTGCGGCTGTCACAGCCTATCGCATTCAGTCGACCGGCTACTGCGTGATAGTATCGTCGCGCTTTGACGCCGAATACCACTCCTCTGCCGAAAAAGACTTATTTACCAAGAAACACTGTCTTATCTGTGTTGGTGCTGTGCGCAATTAATTTATTGAACTTCTACGATCGGCAGGCGCCTGGGGCGATGGCGGAGCCGATGCGGAGGGAGTTCGGATTGTCGGATACGCAGATCGGGCTGCTGGGGAGTATGTTCATCTGGGTTTACGCGTTGGCAGGAGTTCCGCTCGGGCGGCTTGCAGACGTTTGGAGCCGGAAGAAACTGCTTACTATCGGAGTCACGATATGGTCCGCACTGACGGCGGCGGCGGGTCTGGCTGTTAGCTTTTCGTTCCTGGTGTTCACGCGGCTGGGGGTGGGAGTTGGCGAGGCGGTGTGTGCGCCGGTGGGGACGAGTTGGATCGGGGATCTGTTTCCGGCGAAACGCCGGGCGCGTGTTCTTTCCTTGTTCATGCTGGGCGTGCCGGTCGGTGGGGCGCTGAGTTTTTTATTGTGCGGGCCGATCGCGCAGGCGTGGGGCTGGCGGACGGCCTTGGTCAGCGCGGCGGCGCCAGCGATCATCCTGGTGCCGTTGTTGCTGCTGGTGCGGGAACCGGTTCGCGGGGCGTCGGAGGATGTCTTGGCGGAGACTGCGGCCACCGAGCCGAAACGCGAGGTGAAGGGATCAATATATGCGGTGCTGCGTATTCATACGTTGTGGTGGATCATTTTGTCGGGCGCGCTATTGAATTTCAACATGTACGCGCTGGCGACTTTTCTGCCGGCCTTCATGACTCGCGTGCACGGCTACTCGGTGGCGCGCGCGGGTGTGACCTGCGGAATTGTGTATCTGATTGGTGGCGTTTGCGGAGGGCTGCTGGGCGGGCATCTGGGCGATCTAGTGGCCGGCAGCGCTCGCAATGCTCGACTGTGGATGGCGGCGATCGTCGCGCTGCTGGGGGCGCCGATCATGTTCTACGGTGTGACGCGACCGGCAGGGTTCGCGGCTGAGGCTCTGGTGGCCATCGGAATTGGCTACGGGGCGCTCAATACCTACTACGGTCCTGTTTACTCGTCGATTCAGGACATCGTGCCCGCCAACCAGCGCGGGTTCACGATGTCTGTGTACTTTATGGCGATGTATCTGTGTGGAGCGTCATTTGGTCCGCTGTTGACGGGGCGGTTAAGCGATTATATGGCGCGGCGAGCGATGGATGCGGCTGGAGGGGTCAGCTTGGCAGGATTTCGCGCGGTCGGGCTGCAGAAGGCCATGGTCATCATGCCGATTCTTTCTGTGGCGCTGGCGATCGTGCTTTATTTGGGGTCGCGTACGATGAGTGAGGACGTGGAGCGGCGAGACGCGCGAATGCAGGGGTGATTGTCACGGCGACGGACGAGATGAGCCTGGGGATTGCCTAGATCAACCGTTCAGTCGTTTCAATTCGCGCAGATGGATAGCGCGCCTTCTATTTCCTTTCGCTGGCCACCCCAATTCCGGAAGCTGCGTCACCCGTCGAAAACAGGCTCGGAAGCGTGGCTATTTGAAATTCCTCGGACTATAATGCCGCAAATCCTCGACTCTTAAGATTACGTCGCACCCCTGCCCGCGCGCTGATCTTGAGAAGGAGACGCAAATGAAAAAGTTCCCGCTTTTTCTTCTGGCATGTCTGGTGGTGTGTTTTGTAAGCCGGCCCGCTCTCGCGCAAGGTACTCTCAAACCTGCGAACATTCTGGTGGATGGCGGCACGGTGCAATGCCCGACAGCTACATTCAAGACGATTCAGGCTGCGGTGAACGCGGCGACAGCCGGAGATGTGATTCGCGTGTGTGCGGGCACTTATCCCGAGCAGGTGGTAATCAACAAAGCGCTGACGCTGGAAGCGGATAACGGCGTGATCGTGATTCCGCATGAGGTCGTCGCGAATACGGCTGGCTCGAGCGGCAATCCGATCGCGGCGATTATTCTGGTGCAAAATGCAGAGAATGTGGACCTCGACGGCTTCATCGTGGACGGCAGCCAAAACGGCCTTACGGGGTGTGGTCCCTTCTTGATTGGCATCCTCTTCCAGAACGCTACCGGCACGATTGAGCACAATTATGTGCGACGGATGCGACTGGGAAATAGTTTGCCGGGCTGCCAGAGTGGCAATGCGATTGATGTGGAGAGTAGCGGCGGTGGGCTATCCAGCGTCACCATTTCGGACAATAGCGTGGACGCGTATCAGAAAAATGGGATTACCGCGAACGAGGCCGGGACTACGGTAACTGTGACCGAAAACGCGGTTTCGGGCCTGGGGCCGACGACCGGCGCGGCACAGAACGGCATTCAAATTGGATTCGGCGCGCAAGGCCAGGTGACAAATAATTCGGTGGCGGACAATGTCTATTCGCCGTGTGTATCCGCGGCCAACTGCCCTTCAAATGCCGCGGGAATTTTGATCTTCCAGTCCAACGGAGTCCAAGTGGAAGGCAACACCCTGGGCGCGAACCAGGTGGGGATTTTTGTGGCGGCAAACAGCGCGAATCTCGGAGGGAACACCATATTTCATTCCGTGGCGCTGGATGGGATCGCGTTGGTCGGCGACGACAATACGGTGAGTTCCAATGACATCAGCAGCAGCGATTTCGCCGCAGTATATATTCAGGGCAACAACAACACGATTTCCAACAATGAATTTACCGGAGCGTCATTCGGTATATTCAAGATTTCTGGATCGACGGGGACGAATCGTCCCGGCAACAGTTTCCATGCGACGATCGTGCAGGTGCAAGATCCAGCGGCCACGAACAGCTTGACGCCAAGCCCTTCGCGCTAGGTGGCAACGGGAAGAAGTAGGTCCCTGCGGCAAACGGCGCCTGCGGGATGAAAATGCTTTTTGTTTTTCGGCAAGGATGAAACCGCGGTCTCACCGAAAGTGGAGGTTGCTGACCTGACAATGCATGGCAGGCTACAGGCCCGCTGCCGACGCTATGACCTGGGGGATTGCCCACTTCAACATTTCAGTCGTTTCAATTCGCGTAGAGCGGATAGCGCGTTTTCAATTTCCTTGCGCTCGGTGCGGGGAATTTTGGGATCGGCGAGACGTGCATTAATCGCGTCTTCCGCAATTTTTACGCGAACTCGAAGTAGCTCCGGAATAAGTTCAAGCATGGCTGCTTTGTACAACCCTCGCCAGTTGGATTCGGGCATGGTGGACTCCTGAGGAAGTGCGGGGCGTGCGATTGTTGTCAGGGTGCGACGCCCTAGGCAGGACGTCGCGCCCTTTTGAAGACGCTACTTGAACACCTCTACTGGAACGCCTCAACTTGAGCACCTCTACTTGAACAAAACTCGTCTTGAACATCCGCACTTGAACGCCTCCGCACGATTCACTTCGCGGTGGACGACGCTTTCTTTTGCGCCATCTTCTGCGCCATGTGCAACAGCAACGTCTGGTTTGCCGCATTCATTCGGCCCATTAGTTTGCGAAAGCGATGCAGGGTGCGCGCATCACGGCGAGAGCTGCCCCAGCCGGTAGCCGTGGACTTCAGAACATTGGACGCAGGTGGTTCGGCTTCATAGAAGAGCGCGTACATCGGGACTTCCATGGCTCGCGCCAGCTTTTCAATCGTCTCAATGGCCGGAACGGTGTGGCCGTTCTCGACACGGGAGATGTAACAGCGCAGCAGGCCGGTGCGCTTCTCTATGTCGCCTTGTGACAGATCCTTCTGCTCGCGAATTGCCTTCAACCTTTCACCTATTTCCATTGTTGTTCTCCTCGTTTTTGAGATGGGTGCGGCGCGCTGGTACATTGACGGCAATCCCAGCGGTAAATCGTGACGAACGCAGAGAAAGGAAGTGGCCCGGATGGATACCGGGCCGCCGTCCAGTGGAGCGAAAGCTCATCTGTGAATTCTGGCGCGGTCAATCGGAGTGACTGCCCAACGATCGTCCCGCACTTTTTCCAGAGGCGGTTCGATCCACATCATCATTTCGATGAGCAGATCGGATTGCTCCGGGTGTTTCGTTTCGCAGGCCAGGTCGTAGAGAAAATCCTCCAGGACTTTTGGATCATTTCCGTAGGAAAAAGACCTCATTTTTCACCTCGCTCCTGCCGGTCTTCGAGGCCGGCCGTTTGTCGGGTGAGACCCGATCGTTGAGGGCTGGTCGCTGGGAGATTCCGCAAGCCGCACGGTTGGAATTCGTGAACAAAACTCCGGAATCTAGCGGCAACAAAGAAAAAAGGGACGGAACGGTGGTGACAGCGGTTCTACGTTCTTATGATGCAGAGGACGTGGAGACGGTCGTTCGCGGCGGCAGTGTAAGAACGGGGAATATCCGTGCGAACTTTCGGCTGGCGGCGTTGAATTGGCGCGGGAACAGCTTTGGGTTGCGACTCCTGGGATTGGCGGACAATTGCTGTTGATGTGCTGGCCTCGACATTCAACAGCGAGAAGTCATTCGAGGTGTCGTCGGCGAGCTTGAGAAATTCACCGGTCTCAAGGGTCGCCAGACTGCAAAAAAGCAGTCCCACCACGACGAAGAAGATAACTTTGAGGCGCATTTTAGAGTCCGACAATACAGGAGAGTTATACAGCAAACGAATGCTTAACTCAACAGCAATGCGACGCGCGGATATCCCAACTCGCGACACGGCGTGGCACGGGGGCGCAAAAACGGCAACGTTCGGTGAGCGCGGGTGCGCACTCACCCAGTGTCGAGAAGGAAAAACAAGCTGGAATCAGGCCGGGATTGCGACTATCGAGGAGGGGACCCACCAGGCAGCGCATAGCCGGCGTACCAGCGTTGGTATCGCGCGCGGTTGCATTGCGTTTGGGCAATATTGACGTTATTGCCCTTACCGCCGCCCTGCACCTCCATGCATTTCCCGCTGTTCACGTTCACCAATTCGAAATTATTGCTGGGTCCACGCGTGGTCCATCTCTGGTTCGCACCGCCGTTCCACGGGAACTGCTGAATATTGGCGCCATTGGCGCGGCTATCACCGGCTACGTCCAGAACCAGGCCGCTATTTATGTTTCGAATGGCATATTGGCCGTTGCCGAGGTCCACGAAATCCCAGCGCTGATTTGCTCCATTATTACAACTAAACTGCTGCACGTTGGCATTCTTGCTGGTGCTGCTGCCGAAGACATCAACACATTTTCCAGAATTGACGTTGCGGATCAAGCCACCGTACTGCGAACGTCCCTGAAGAGTAGTTTGTGCGGGTGTTGCCGCGACGCAGAAAAAACCGACGAATACCACAAGTGACAAAATCGATCGAAGGCGTGACATCATGAGCTCCTTGAACTGCACGATAGCCCTCGAAACCTTCGTTCGTCAATCAGCAACGAGTGTCGCGTCAGGCCGCTTGCGAATATGCGGTTACGGTCATGCCTTGGCCATCGCGCCGCGAATTAGGCGATAGATGAGCAACAACAGGATCGCGCCTACTACCGACATGATGAAACCAGCACCCTGCCCTGCCTGGTACCATCCGATAGCCTGACCCAGGTATGTGGCAAGAATAGATCCTGCGATTCCGATGATCATAGTGATCCAGATGCCACCGGGATCTTTTCCGGGCATCAGGAATTTGGCCACCACACCGACGACCAATCCGATAATCATTTCCCAAAGCAGACTGAACATGTTCGTCCTCCGCTAAGATTTGATTTACCTCGTATGGTGAGCAGAGCGGCCACGTTGCAGTTCCAGCAGGACGCCAGACGTGTGCCGGTCCCCAGCCCTGAGTCCCGGCACACACTTCCGGCAATCGCAGCAGCGATACGCGTCCAGACGTAACGTCGTCAGGAACTGTTCCTCAATCACTCCGCCGAGGCGGGAATGGGCAAGCTGGTGACAACCGCAATAAGGGCATCGCCGCTTCGCTGCCGCATGCATCCCTTCCATAGAGTAGGTCCCTTTGGCCAGCTAGCGCGCCTTTCTGTTTCCTTTGCTATCCCCGGTCTTGGTTCGAACGGCCTGCTTTTGGGCATTTCGCGGGCGAGAAGCGTTGCGTAAGAGACTTTCGAGTTCGGTGTCCCTTTCAGAGATCTTGCGGGGCGCTTTGGGCAATCTTCCGGGCGTGCATATCGCCGGCGGCATCCGGGAGCCCAGAGTGCTTGGCTGTAACTGCTTGCCGGGGAATGTGATGGGGGGCATCTCGCACAACTCCTGGACTGTAATGGAGGCGAACTGACCTAAGGATGGGCGAAGAAGGCATCCCCGGTTGCGCGGAGATACTGCCTCCATGCTCCGTATTTCTACGTACGTGGTGGATACACCGCAATTGTCAAAATTGACAATACGCGTTGCCGGAGGACGCGCTATTGCTGCGCGGCTATGGTCCAGGTCTGGTCGGGATTGAACTCCGTCATCGCGGCCGCGGTTTTGGTTGTATCAGGTCCCAGATCCTTTTGCAGCAGAACGCCGTCTTGATTGATCATGAAGGTCATCACGCCGGAGTTGCGGTATTCGGCGGGATAGGCGACGAAGGCGAAGCCGCCGGTCATCTTGCCGTTCACGACGTAGTCTTTCGCGCCGCCGGGCACGTTGGCGCCTTGGCTGGTGAGCATGTGGAAGTAGTAGCCATGGAACGGGACGTGCGAATCCGGCTTCAGGCTGTATCCCTCGTTAGTGGCGAATGCCGCGAGCGGACCGAGCGGACTCTTGGGCTGACCTTCGGGCGACTCCCAATACAAGCCGTTCTGCTGGCCCGTGTCACTGATGAATTTCGTGGCGAACACGTGGGTGCTTCCGTCGGCGTGGTGCATCGAGTAATACTCACCCTGCGCGTTAGCCAGGGCGACGCAAACGTCCATGATAGACAGTTCGTTGCGGCCGATACGGCGGATGAGAATCTCTTCCCTTCCCGCAGCGACGTCGAAGTACCACTGTCCCGCGGGATTTTTCTTTAGCGGGATCGGAAAAGGAAAATTTTCTGCGCCGAGCAGCAAAGTTTGGGAACCGTCCGGCATTTTGCGCCAACGATGCATGGCATCATAGGCGGTGATTACTTGAGTGGCGATGTTCTTATCCTGCACGGGATCGCCGGTCATGACGATGTCTTTCGAGTCCGGACCAAACACGGCGATGACGGCGTTCGGATCGCCTGACTTAGCCGCCGTCAAAAGCGCGTTACCGGCATCGTCGGGTGAAGCGAACGTCTGGTACGAAGGCTTGGCGGCGGACTTACCGCATCCGGCAACCAGAAGAACTATCGCCAGGGGAACGAGGCGACACAGAATAGTGGTGCTGCGGGCTGCTCGCGACACGGAGATCCTCCAAACTTGAACTGTAGGTATTTCATCAACACACGAAATCTAGTGCGCTTGCATTTGCAGCGATGGCGTTGGGCTTATCGGCGGCCGTAGCTTGCCGATCCGCGAGCACTGGAAGCGCGCGAACTCCAGCCGCCGCCTCCGCTGCTCATGGCCGATGACCCGCCGCTCTTTTCCTGCCCACCGTAACCGCTGGAACTGGATTTGTTGTAGCTAGATGAGCCTGAATAGCTCGAGCTGCCGGATTTGTTGTAACTCGAGTTGCTGGAGGTGCCGCTCTTCTGGCTCCAACCGCTGCCCGTATTGCTGTAGGTATTGCCGTTCGCCGAAGCGTACTTGTTGCCATTTGCGGTTTCGCCGTAGGCTGCGCTGTTGCCGTTTTTCCCAGTCGCGCCGTACGCAGAGGCACCGGTGGAGCTATGCGCCTGGGCGGTGGTTCCGTTGGCGTTGGTCTGGTGCTGGCTGTCAACGGTGGTGCCGTTCTTCGAAGCGGTCGAGGCCCCATAGCTGCCATACGCGTTGGACCCTTGCACCGTCGAGGCTGACGCACCCGTATGCGGGTTGTACGCTTGACCGGCACTTACGCTACCGTAACCGTTTGAGGCTGTGGCGCCACGGGCGTACGTTCCTGTAGAGGGATTGTAGCCAGTTGAGGCGTGGGCGCTGCCGCCGTAGGCTCCATAAGCCGAGGCGCTAGTGCCGTAATACCCGCCATGCCATGCGCTGTTACCATAGTATGCGCTACCGTGATAGACCACGGTCGTGCTGCCGTGCCAACCGCAGGCCCAACTGCTGTATCCCCACGCGTAAGTGCTGCTGGCCATCATAGCCCCAACCGCAACGCCGACTCCAAAAGCCACAACCGCGGCACCGACAGGGGGCGCGGGAGGCGGGACATACACGTATGCCGGAACGACGTAGGGATACCCGTAAACCACCGCGGGGTTGTACATCGGAACGTAAACCACCTGGGGGTTCACGGGTTGAATCACGATCACTTGCGGCGACTGCTGCACGACGGAGAGTTGCGTTGATGATTTCAAGTTGCCGGCAGCGTATGCCTTCGCGCGCAACACCTGGATGGCTGCCATCATGTCAGCTGCCTGCGTGTGATACGCCTCTCCCAGCGACGAGGTCCAAGTGAGGTTCTTCGCCATGTCTGCGAGCACGGAGGGAAATTGTGAGAGCGCTTTGATGGCGGGATCCCACGGTTGCTGATCCACGGCGGCCATCAGGGCTGAGCCCGTCAAATAGCTGTGGTACTGCAGCCAGCTTTCAGCAGCAGCAACCTGATCCGGAAAGGTTGCGGCGGCAAGGACCTGAGCTACCAGCGCATCGGGATAGAGAGCGATGGGGGCCGCCAGTTGTTGCAACTCGTCCGCGGTTAGTGGCACACCTTGTCCTGAATAGCCCTGTTGACCGGTTTGAGCGGCGACTTTCAGTGGAACAGCACCAATCAGCAGCAGAATGGAAAGCGTCACCGCCAAAAGCTGCTTCGTGAAGCTCGTCATGATTTTTTTCTCCCGATCCCAGCTGGCATACGGAACCTTTGCCGGACAACGCCGCAAACCTCAGTTCCGGCGGGTCACTCGGTCGCGACAAAGATAGCACGAGTGCGCGCGATCTAGCGCTCGACCGCCTGCTGGGTGACATGGTTTCACCGTCACCCACTAACAACCATTGTCAGTAATGACAATGGAGTGGACGCTTGCAAGCGATGAGATTCGCTCCGATCGCAAGCTAGCGAACGCGATTCCCCTGAAATATCGCCACTCACGCGAGGCAAACGTTTGCGGTGCGGCCCGAGATTAGCGTTCGCCGATTAGGGTTTTGAAGCTGGCCAGAGCTTGACGGTAGTCGAGATCTGCTTGAAACATCTCGGCCTCTACTTTGGCTTTTCTCGCCACTGCGAGGTCGGCGCCATTCTCGTCATAGCTGGCTTTCTGTAACTCGATTCCTGAAGCCAAGCGGCGGGTGAGCTCGCTGAGCTGCTGCAAGCGTTCGAGTTCGAGATGGCTGCTCTTGACTGCGCCGGCGACTTTCGCTTTCGTCAGCTGCAGGCCAAGCTCGGCCATTTCGGCCTGTGCGTCCGCGCCTTTTATGGTGTGCTCGCGCTTGCCGAAGTCGAAGATATTGTAGGTGCCCACGAGTCCTATGAATGAAAAATCCCTTGGTAAGAGGGGAACCGCGTTGTTGTTGTAAGCATATCCGCCCATGACCGCGATGGTAGGCACATAGTTCCATTTCTGGGCCTTTACAGCGGCTCGCGCCTTTACGGCGGTTTGTTCCGCCTCGATCACCTCGGGATTGGCCGCCAACGCTTTCTCGGTGGCTTGGCCGAGTGGAATGTATTCGAAACGCGGTTCGGGAGGGACCAGCTCCAACTGCGTGTCGTCGGGGAGGCGGAGCAGCTCGTCGAGCGAGGCTGACAATTCCTTTACCTTCGAAGTTGCGGTGGCGAGCTCTTTGGTGGCGCCCATCAGCGCTTCGTCACCATCGATCGAGCCGACTGGCACTGACGAATTGTTGGCGAGGAGCCACCTACTTTCAGAGAGCTTCGCTTTCGCTTCGGCAACTGTGAGCAACCTTTGGGCGACGAGCAGACCATAAAAATCCTTCTCGACGTTGGAGGCGACCTGAGTGGCGGGCAGGCCGGCTTTGGCTCTGGCGATGGTTTCGTCGGCCTGGGCTATTTTGTAGAGCTGGTAAATCTGGAAGAGCGGCGTGATTGGCTGGGTTACGGTAATGTCGAGGAAAGTTTGATTTTGCCCCGCCAGCGGCAGGCCCAGGGTTCTGTTGGCAACCTGAAGTTCCTGGCCCATGAATTTGTTGAAGTGCATGTTTTCGAACCCCGAGCTAATTTGCGGGAAAAAAGTAGAGAACGCGCCGAGGCGATTCTGCCTGGCTACTTCCACTTGAAGCTGGCCGAGGCGGATGAGCGGATTGCTGCTCGCGGAGCCGGCCTGAAGTTCAGCTTCTTCCAGCGTGATGCGTCGGGCGGTGTTGGGTGTGGCGGGAGGCTCAGCCGGGGCTTTGGCGGCCACGACGGTAGCAATGGCAGCCACGCGTTGTGGAGCGCTGTTCTTGTTTTCGTAAACCGGAGTAAGGGGCGTTTTCATTTGGATAATGGAAACGAGCGGCTGCTGCGGAGCAGAAGAGTTGCCTGGAGCAACTTGAGCGATCGCGACTGCGCTGAATGCGAAGCAGCCGAGTGCTGCGACGATTGAGGTGCGTAACGTTCCATTTTTCATGTTCGTTCGTCTCCTTGGTATTGGGGGCAGCGGACGGCAGGACCGGGGTCGAATGAGGCGGGACCGAGTCTGCGATCCATTTCACCAGCATCCTCTGTAGCTATCGCCAGCTAGTTCAACGCGAAGGAACAGCCGTTCGGATATGGGATTTCGCGGAGAGTCGCCCGGCCTCCACGCGAATGCCCGGCTGGGAACGCTAGTACGATTCTAGCTTGATTAGCGAATACACCCGCGAAGAGTGACTGTCGACTGTCAATTATGACAGTGGGAGGAATGCTACGGGCGCGGTTCGAGGTTGGCGCGGAGCCACGCGAGAGCAGACGCCGGGCGGGCGGCTCTTGCGTGGCGAAAGTGTGATAGCCTCCGCAGAACGAGGTCCACTCGTTTACGATTTCATGCAGGGGCAGGGTGTACGTGGTTGCGACAAAGGAGAACGCCGGTGAAAAATTTGATGATGGCTGTGATGTTGGTGGCGGGGATCTGTCTATCGTCTGGTGGTGCGGCGATGGCTGGAACTTCGTCTGGAGCCGCGACTGAAACCAAGGCTGCGGCGCAGACGCAAGCTACGGGTTCGGGGCAAGCGTCGGCGGCGGACCAAAAGGCGACGGCGCAGGATATCGAATTGATGCGCAAAGATATTCGTTCGATGCGCAAACAGTTGGTGGCGGCGAATCTGAAGCTCACGGATGCGGAAGCGACGAAGTTTTGGCCAGTGTACGACCAGTACATCGCGGAGCTGGTGCAGATCAACCACACTAAATACGAACTGCTGCAGGAGTATTTCAACAGTTACGGCCAACTGACAGATGAGCAGGCGGACAGCATGACGACGCGGCTCCTGAAGCTGGATGTGTCGGTGGCGCAGCTGCGGCAGAAATATCAGCCGTTGTTCCGCGCGGCGGTTCCAGCGAAAGTGGCGGCTACTTTCTTTCAGCTGGACCGGCGGATTGCGATGATGATTGACCTGCAACTCGGTTCGCAGATCCCGCTGGTGCAGGAGTAGACGACAGCGCTGGCTGCATGAAGACGGTGGGACGCCGTCAATTGAAATCGACGCTTTCGTAATTTAAGCGCGCGCAAAAACGCCAATCGGGAGATTGGCGTTCCCAGAAAATTCCTTGCGAGGGCTTGCTCCCCCGCTCCGTTGACGGCTCGCTTCCTTAAACATATATTGGTTAATTCACTTTTGTTGTGGTGTCGTGGTGTGGCCGCAAAGTCAGATTCACATTGGGGAGCGAATGGCGCGAGAAATACCGAAGGCTTATGAGCCGCAGGAGATCGAGGAGCGCTGGGCGAAGGCCTGGTTCGAGGAGAAATTATTCCGCGCGGAAAATTCCGGTACGCCGGATGTAGCGAGCGACGCACAGCCACGTTTTTCGATTGCGCTGCCGCCGCCGAACGTGACGGGTTCGATTCACATCGGCCACATGCTGGAGCACACGCAGATTGACATGCTGGTGCGGTGGCATCGCATGCGCGGCGAGCGGACTCTGTGGCTGCCGGGAATGGATCATGCGGGGATTGCGACACAGTTTGTAGTCGAGAGAATGCTGGCGAAGGAGGGCGTGGGCCGCAAGGAATTGGGGCGAGAGGAATTCGAGCGGCGCGTGTGGAAATGGAAGGCGGAAAGCGGCGGGGTGATCAAGCAGCAGATGATCCGGCTGGGGGCTTCTTGCGATTGGACGCGCGAGAAATTTACTTTGGAGCCGGCGTTGTATCGCTCCGTGCTGGAAGCGTTTTTGCGGCTGTATCGCGAGGGATTGATTTATCGCGGGCGGTACATGGTGAATTGGTGCCCGCGCTGCCAGACGGCGATTAGCGATCTGGAAGTGGTGCACAACGAGCGGGTTGGAAATTTGTGGTTCATCCGTTATCCCGTGAAGGGCACACAGGAATCTCTGGTGGTGGCTACTACGCGGCCGGAGACGATGCTGGGCGATACGGCTGTGGCCGTGCATCCGGAGGACGAGCGTTACCAGCATCTGGTCGGGAAAAGCGTGCTGCTGCCGCTAATGGATCGCGAGATACCCATCATTGCGGATGCTTATGTTGACCGCGAGTTCGGCACGGGCGTGGTGAAAATTACTCCAGCGCATGATCCGAACGATTTCGAAGTGGGCAAGCGGCATAATCTTGCGCAGATTGATGTGATGACTGACGACGCGCATATGAGCGAGGCCGCGGGAAAGTATGCGGGGCTGGAAAGATTTGTGGCGCGGGCGCGGGTGATTGCGGATTTGGAAGAACTTGGGTTGATGGACCACATTACAGAGCATACGCATTCGGTGGGGACGTGCGACCGGTGCAAGGCGATTGTGGAGCCGCGCGTTTCGACGCAATGGTTTATGAAAATGAAGCCGCTGGCGGAGGACGCGCGGAAGGCGGTGACGGGCGCGTTCGGGCCTCGGGCGGAAATTGAAGTGGTGCCGGATAATCAGCGGACGATTTTGCTGCAGTGGTTTGAAAATATTCGGGACTGGTGCATTTCGCGGCAGTTGTGGTGGGGACATCGCATTCCCATTTGGCATTGCGCGGATTGCGGCGAGATGGTTCCCGCGACGGATTCGAGTGTGGAGATTGTGGATGGGCACGCGCGGGCTGCTGGGATACCAACGAAGTGCACGAAGTGCGGCGCGAGCGGGAAATTGACGCAGGATCCGGATGTGCTGGATACCTGGTTCAGCTCGGCTTTGTGGCCGTTTTCGACTTTGGGCTGGCCGGATGACACGCCGGACATGCGCGCGTTTTATCCCACGAGCTTGTTGATCAGTGGCTACGATATTTTATTTTTCTGGGATTCGCGGATGATCATGATGGGGTTGCACCTGACATCGGGCGCGTCCGAAGCTGAGCGAATTCCCTTCCGGCGGCTCTATTTGCATTCTTTGGTGCGGACGGCGGAAGGCGCGAAGATGTCCAAGACCAAGGGGACCGGCGTGGACCCGCTGAAATTGACCGCGGAGTTCGGGACGGATGCGATGCGTTACATGCTGGCGAGCATGGCGGCGCCAGGGACGGACATCGCGTTGAGCGAGGACCGGATATTGGGCGCGCGGGCTTTTGCCAACAAGATTTGGAATGCGGCGCGGTTTTTATTCATGAATTTGGAGAAGGCGGAAGTGGCCGCAGGATTTACTTTGGAGGAATTGGCGGCGCCGGACGTGCGCGCGGCGGCGCCTTACGCGGTGAAGGGCGAAGGCGAGTTGGTGCATCGCTGGATTTTTTCGCGATTGGCGGCTGCTGCGGGAGAAGTGGACGAGGCGCTGGATGAATTCAGGTTTCATGAGGCTTGCCAGACGATTTATCACTTTTTCTGGGGGGATTTTTGCGATTGGTATATCGAGTGGGTGAAGCCACAACTTTCGGCGACGGATCGCGGCGTGGCGCTTGCTGCTTGGCGGAACATATTTGCGGTTTTGGATGCGGCGCTACGGTTGCTGCATCCGGTGATGCCATTCTTGACCGAGGAGCTATGGCATAAGTTGCCGCAGCCTGCGGGAGCGCGGTCCATTGCGCTGGATCGGTTTCCTGCGCGGCGTGAGGGTTGGATTGACGCGAGGGCGGACGGCGACATGGCATTGATCCAGGAAATCATTGCAGCCGCGCGGAATATTCGCGCGGAGATGAAGGTGGATCAGAAGAGGAAGGTAGCTGCCGATTTTTCTACGAGCGACGCCGCGGTGCGGCGGCTTGTGGAATTAAATCTGGAGCCTTTGCTGCGTTTGGCAAATCTTTCAAGGCTCGCGATTTCTTCGGAACGTCTTGATTCGACAGGGGCAGCGGTGCGTTCCACCGCGCGATTCGATTTGCGGATTGCGTATGACGACGTGGTGGACAAGCAGGCAGAAATTGCGCGGTTGAAGAAGGAAATCGAGCGGCTGGCGAAAGATATTGAATCGAAGAAAGGGCGGTTGGCGGATGAGACATTTTTGAGCAAGGCTCCGGCGAAGATTGTGGAGGATTTAAAGGCCACGCTGGCAGCACGCGAGATCGAACATCAGAAACTGCGCGATCGTCTT
Source organism: uncultured Acidobacteriota bacterium (assembly GCA_963779465.1). Classification (GTDB taxonomy): domain Bacteria; phylum Acidobacteriota; class Terriglobia; order Acidiferrales; family UBA7541; genus Palsa-295. Next base: position 1,438,229 of record CAVZYH010000001.1, read on the forward strand.
TCACAGCTAGAGCAATCTTAGACGCAGAACAATTCACATGGCTACTAAACGAATGGCAAATTTGCCGGGAACTACGGACCGGCGTCTGGACGCGTTGCTCACTTTGCTGGCTGAGAACTCGACGATTGTGATCAGCGGAGCGAAGATCGCCAAGGAAATTGGGGTGACGCGGCAGCAGGTGTGGCGCTGGATCGAGAAATTGCGCGAAGTGGGCGTGCGCGTGAAGGGACACGCGGCGACGGGTTATCACATCGAGCGGGCTCCAGATATTTTGGCGGCGCAGCTTTTGAGTCATCGGCTGTACGGCACGCCATTTGCACGGCGGATTTATCATTTTTTCAAAGTTGATTCGACGAACAACGTGGCGATGCAGTTGGGCGAGCAAGGTGAACCGCACGGGGCCGTGGTGCTGGCGGAAGAACAGACGGCGGGACGCGGGCGGGCGGGGCGGAAATGGATTTCGGAGAAGTCGGCGGGAATTAGTTGTTCGGTGTTGCTGCGGCCGACGATTTCTACCGCGCACGCGCCGCTTCTGACGCTGGTAGCCGGCCTGGCGGCGCGCGATGCGGCTGCGGAGGAGCTTGATTCCGCGCCAGACATACGTTGGCCGAACGATTTGCTGGTGCGCGGGCGAAAATTCTGCGGGATTTTAACAGAAATGCACGCGGAGCCGGACCGTATGTATTACGCGGTGGTGGGCATCGGTATCAACGTGAACCAGACCAAGATGCCGCCGGAGCTCGCGGAGATTGCGACCTCGTTGCGCATAGAGACGGGGAAAATACATTCTCGCTTGGAAGTGCTGATACGGTTGCTGCGGCACATGGACCGCTACTACAATCAGTTCCTCAGCGAAGGCGCGACGCCGATTTTGCGGCGGTTTGCGGAAGTGTCGAGCTATTTTCAGGGGAAGCGGGTGCGCATCACGACGGCGAGGGAAACTTTTACGGGGAGCACTGCCGGTCTCGAGCCGAGCGGTGTATTGCGCGTATTGCGCGATGACGGCGGCGGAATCGAGCAGGTGCTTTCGGGCGACGTGGCGGAGGCCGATTGATGCTGCTGACGCTGGATGTGGGAAATACGAATACCGTGCTGGGAGTATTTCGCGGGAAGGAGTTGGTGGCGAACTGGCGGCTGACTACCGCCCGCGAGCAGACGGAAGATGAATACGGAATCTTGACGCGCGATTTGTTTACTTTGGCTGCTCTCGAGCCGCGCGAAATTGGCGGAGTGATCATCAGTTCGGTGGTTCCGCAGCTGAATTCGCGGCTGGCGGGAATGGCGGAGAGGTATTTCAGCAAGACGGCGCTATTTGTGGAGCCGGGAATTAAAACAGGGATGCCGGTGCATTACGATAATCCGCAGGAAGTGGGCGCGGACCGGATCGTGAATAGCGTCGCGGCGTTCGAGAAATACGGCGGACCTTGCATTATCGTGGATTTTGGAACGGCGATTAATTTTGATGCAGTGTCCGCGCGGGGGGAATATCTGGGGGGAGTGTTGGCGCCGGGGATCGGGATTTCGGCGGACGCACTTTTTGCCCGGGCGGCGCGATTATTTCGCGTGGAGATCAAGGATCCGGGGAAAATTATTGGGACGAATACGGCGGCTTCGATGCAGGCGGGACTTTTTTATGGGTACACGGATATGGTGGATGGGATTTTGGATCGGATGAAGAAGGTGATGGGTGCGAAGACGAAAGTGGTGGCTACAGGGGGACAGGCGGCTTTAATTGGCGGGGCTTCGCGGCATATTGAGACTGTGGATGAGTTTTTGACTTTGGAGGGGTTGCGGATTATTTGGGATCGGAATCAGGAGGGCGCGGCTAAGAAGGTGGCGCCGGCGGCGCGGACGCGAGGCTAGGGTTGGTTCCGCTGGCGGAGATCGTGGCATGGGCGGCGCCGAATCAAAGACGCCCACCTAAAAATAAAAGGCAGGCGGCCGCTACAAATTCAACGACAAGATGGATGGCACCGGCACGCGGGGCAAGACTCGCGACAGGCAAAGCGGCGGCAAGCCGCCGCACTCCAAAATGAGCTAGCTTCACACGGATTTATTTTCCCTCATGGAATCGTTCAACTACTTCAATTATTTCACGGAGATTGAGGAGTATTTTTGGCGGAAGCGGGGGGCGCATCTGCTGATTTCGCCTTTGGATTGGGCGATTTTGGAGACCTGGCAGAAAGCGGGAATTCCGATTGGAGCAGTGCTCAAGGGGATTGACCGGGCGTTTGAGAGTTGGGGGCGCTCGCGGCGGGCGGCGGGTGGGCGGCAGCTGAAAAGTTTGGCTTATTGCGTGGATGCGGTTTTGGATGCGGCGGCGGAAGCGGCGGAGGCGGCTGCGGGCACGGGACCTGAAGTGAAATCCTCGCGGGCGGGCGTGGAACCATTTTCGCGCGAGGAGTTGCGAAAATATTTGAAGAGGAATGCGGGGCGTTTGCGGGCTGCGGCGGGGAAATTGCGCGCGAAGGTGGGAGCGGCGACTGCCGTAGCAGGATTGGCGGCTCGGTTTGATGAGACGGCTTTGAAGCTGGATGATGCGTTGCCTTTGCTGGATGTGCCGGGGGTGCTTGATCTGGAAGATTTCGAGCGGCGGATGACGGTGCTAGAGGAAAAATTGGCGGCGGCCTTGGCGGCGGACGCAGACGACGAGGCGATGCTTGCGATTCGGCGCGAAATGGACCGGGCGTTGGCGCCTTACCGGCGTAAGATGTCGGCGGAGCAATTGTTGCAGCTCGAGCGGCAATATACGCAGAAGAGGTTATTCGAATATTTTGAGGTGCCGCGGTTGAGCCTCTTTTATTTGACATAATAAGTTTTGCGAAGCGAAGGTCTCCTGCCCCTCCGAATCGGCGGCGAAACAACGAAGAGGTGAATTCGTTTGGACATTACGATCGAAAAATTGATTTATGGCGGCGATGGGCTGGCTCATCACGATGGGGCGACGGTGTTTGTGCCGCTGGTGTTGCCGGCGGAGCGGGTGGCTGTGGAGGCTGTGGAGCAGAAGAAGAAGTTTGTGCGGGGGCGGGTGGAGCGGATTTTACAGGCGGCGCCGGAGCGTGTGGAGGCGCGGTGTCCGCATTTCGGAGTTTGCGGCGGGTGCGATTACCAACACATTTCGTATGAGGCGCAGCTGAAATTCAAGAGTGAGATTTTGCGCGAGACTTTGCGCAGGATTGGGAAGATCGAGTGGGCTGGAGAGATTACAGCGCATGGGTCGGAGCCGTGGGCTTATCGCAACCGGGCACAGTGGAAAGTGCGGCCTCTGGAAATTCCTGACGAAGGAGCGACGGCTTCAGAAAAAGTAGCGGACGGCGGGGCGAAGCTGGGAATTGGATATTTTCGGGCGAATTCTACGGCCTTGTGCGCCGTGGAAGATTGCTCGATTATTTCGCCGCTGTTGCTGAAGGCTTTGCTTTCGTTGCGCGCGGCGCTGGCGGCGGGGAGTTTGCCACGGGGATTGCGGGAGATCGAGGCGTTCGTGGATGCGGCGGACGCCCGGGTATTGCTGACGGCGACGTTTGCGGGCTTTCCTTCGCGGGCGGCGGAACATGCGGAGACTTTTCGGCGCGTGGTGCCGGAGATTGCGAGTTTACTGTTTCACGATCCGAGCCACGACCGGATGGAATTGTTTGGGCCGGGGTTTTTGGAGTATGCGGCGGGGGGAATTTCTTATCGCGTGGGGCACTTTTCATTTTTTCAGGTGAATAGGTTCTTGGTGGAGGAACTCGCGCGGGAAGTGGTGGAGCGGGAGGAGGGCGGGAGGCTGGCACTGGATTTATTTGCGGGTGTGGGATTATTTTCGATTCCGCTGGCGCGGAAATTTGCGCGCGTGTTGGCGGTGGAATCGAATCCGGCAGCGGCGCGCGATTTGGAAACGAATATGCGTGGGCAGGGAGCGATCGAGGTGCGGTCGGCAGAGGTGGAACAATTTCTGAAGCGAAATAAGGAGCGGCCGGAATTGGTAGTGCTGGATCCGCCACGAGCTGGGATAACGCCGGAGTCGGTGGAACGCTTGGGTCGGCTGAGGCCGGAGCGGATTACGTACGTTTCATGCGAGCCACCGACTCTGGCGCGCGACCTGGCGTTATTTGTGACGGCGGGGTACGAGTTAGCGGAAGTGCACCTATTTGATTTGTTTCCTCAGACATTTCATATGGAGACTGTGGTTCGGTTACGCAGACGCAGTTGAAGGTCGCGCGATTCGCGCTTCTCCGGCTGACCGGCGCATTTTTGAGTGCGGCGGCAAGTAGCCCTGCTTTCCTACTTCTTCCCCTCGTCCGTATTACTACGAATATTCCACAACCGCGAAGTGTGTCAGCGTGAGTCCGGGTACTAAAAGAGCTGGCGAGCCGCCGACGCTGCGAAAACCGACGTTCTGTCTCGGTTGCGGGATCTATGAAGTTACCGGCATTGTGGATACTGGCTGCGTTTGCGACGGGCATCGGGGTTGCGGAGCGATGGCCCGGGGCGCCGAGTTTGTGGGCGGTGAGTGCGGCTTCGGGGATTTTGCTCGGCGGCGTTTTGGTTGCTGGATTCATGGCCTGGCGGCATAGCGCGGCAGTGGCCTGGTGTTTTGCGCTGGTCGCGTGGGCGGCGATTGGCGGGTTGGCCGCTGGCGTGGAACGCGCTGCGGTTCCTGCGAATCATATCGCGCGACTGATCACGGCGGGGCGCGTGGATCCTGGCATCGCGCTGCGCTGGCGCGGGCGATTGCGCGAAGATCCTCTGAGGCTCCCTTGGGGAGAACGATTCGAAATTGATTTGGAGCAGGTGGAAGCGGCGGGCGCGGCGCTGAGCACTTCGGGCGGGTTGCGCGTGAATTTTTATCCCGGAGCGCGGGTTGCGGCACCTCCGGCGGAATTGCGGGCTGGGGATCGGGTGGAGATTTTGGTGAAGGCGCGGCCGCCGCGAGATTATTTGGATCCTGGGGCATTTGATGTGAAGGACTTTTTGGCGCGCGAGAAAATTGATGTGATTGGCTCGCTGCGGAGCGGCGAATTGCTGCAGTTGGTTGAACGGCCTCCCCCTAACATTTCGCAACGTTTGGCGCGCGCGCGTGGAAATTTGCTGGCGCGGCTGGATTCGCTTTTTGCAGGGCATCCAGAGCGCGGAGCGGTGGCCCGGGCGATGTTGCTCGGGGACCGCAGTTTTGTGGATTCCAGTGTGGTGCTGGCGTTTCAGAAAACGGCGGCTTACCACGTCCTGGTGGTAGCAGGGCTGCATGTGGGCGCGCTGGTGGTTTTTCTTTGGTGGGTGGGCAAGCGGCTGCGGTTTTCGATGCTGGCGATCAGCGCGATCACTTTGCTGGCGCTGGCGGCTTATGTGGGGATTGTGCAGGACCGTCCGCCGATTTTGCGGGCGGCTTTGATGGCGGCGCTTTATTTGTGCGCGCGGCCGCTGTTTCGGCGCGTGGAATTATTGAACACGATTGCTGTGGCTGCGCTGATTGTGGTGATTTGGAAACCTTCCTCGCTGGGAGATTCCAGTTTTCAACTTTCGTTCTTGGCCGCAGGGGTGATTGCGGGGTTGGCACTGCCTTGGATGGAACGATCGAGCGCGCCTTATCGCGCAGGGTTGAGTCATTTGGGGGATGTGACGCGGGATACGGCGCACGCACCGAAGATTGCCCAGTTCCGAATTGAAATGCGGGCTGCGGCGCAGTGGGTGGCTGGCCGGATGCCAGCGAGGATTGCGACCAGGGTGGGCGATTTGCTGGTGCTGCCGGTGCGGGTTGGACTGCGCTTGTGGGAAATTATTTTGCTTTCGGCGGTGATTCAGTTCGGGATGTTGCCGCTGCTGGCTGAGGATTTTCACCGCGTGAGTCTAGCGGGGCCGGTGAGCAACATTCCGGCGGTGCTGCTTACAGGGATTATTGTGCCGTTGGGATTTGTGACGCTAGGGATGGCGATGGTGTGGGCACGCGCGGGATTGCTGCTGGCGAAGGCGCTGAGTTTTTGTGTGGGGTTACTGATTGCGACGGTCGAATGGTTCACGCGGTGGCCACGGCTGACTTATAGGATTCCGGGACCACCGTTGTGGCTGATGATTTTATTTTTCGCGGGATTTATTTTTCTGGCGGGTGCGGCGCGGGCGATTGCGGCACGGCGGCGCGATCCGGCGATGCGGCGGCAGTGGCTGCCTGTTGCGCATCCCTTGGAGTGGATCGCGGAGCTGGCCTTGCTGGCGCTGGCGGTTTTGGTAGCCTGGCATCCATTTGCGCCTGCGCTTTACCGGGGGAAGCTCGAAGTGAGTGTGTTGGACGTAGGTCAAGGCGATTCGATTTTCGTGGTGTTCCCCGATGGGCGGACGATGCTGGTGGATGGCGGCGGGCAGGCTGGGGCGGAGGTGGTGGATGGTTTCCGGTCGGGGCCGGACGTGGGGGAGGAGGTAGTGTCGCCGTACTTGTGGTCGCGAGGAATTAAGAGATTGGACGTGGTGGCGTTGTCGCACGCGCATCACGACCATCTGGATGGTTTGCACAGCGTGATTGCGAACTTCAAGGTGGGAGAATTGTGGATTGGGAGGGATGAGGAGACGCCGGCGTTTTTGGTGCTGCTGGCGGAGGCGCGCGCGAGGGGAGTTCGGGTGGTGCAGCAAATTCAGGGGCGGACTTTTGATTGGGATGGTGTGCGCGGGGAGGTGTTGTGGCCGGCGGACGTGTCGGAAGTGGACAAGGCGGCGAATGATAATTCGTTGGTCATGCGGATACAGGACGGTTCGGAAAGTTTTTTGTTGCCGGGCGATATTGAGAAAAAAGTGGAGAACGAATTGGTGGATGAGCATGCGCCGTTGGCGGCGAATTTTCTGAAAGTGCCGCATCACGGGAGCAAGACTTCTTCGACGGATGCGTTTGTGGGTGCCGTCGGGCCGCGGGTGGCGGTGGTTTCCGTGGGAGAGGGCAACCAGTTCGGGCATCCGGTGGATAGCGTGGTGGAGCGATACGCCCGAGCGGGCGTGAGATTCTTGCGGACGGATCGGGACGGGGCGGTTACGGCGATTACGGGTGGAAAGGATTTGGTGGTGCGGAGTTTTGTGGAGGAGCATCCGCAGTGACGACGGATTCCGCCCGAAGAATTTGTTTTTCGTTTCGGCGTTAAGACGAAAAGCAGATCCCGTGACTGCGGCCCGAGCCCGTCCCGCAGCCGCGGGACGGGAAAGAAAGAACGCGGGACTTCGTTCGAGACGACACGCAGCTCTTCTCAGGAGGCCGTGCGAATATTATCCGTTGGAATCGGCAGGGTCGTCGGAGTCTTCCAGGGAAACGTTGTTGGCGGACTGATACTCGGCGATGATTTTCTGGGCTTCTGCGGCTTGGGACTCGAGGACGAAGATTTCTACGTTGTGAGGGCCTTCCGGTTGTTCCGGGATCGGAAAAGGATCGGTGGAGACGGAGCCGGGAGATTCAATGCCTTTGCTTTCGAGCAGGCCGCGGATTACCAGGGCTTCCGTGGCATTTTCTGCGACGTGGGCGATTACTACCTTTTCGTTGGAGTATTCCTCGGGCATTTCGGGGCTCCTGAAAAACAGTGCGACAGTACTATTGTGCGCTTCCCGCTCCCGGGTCCATACTAGATTTCGGTAGCCACGGTCAATTAATTATGGACGACCCCTCGGTTCAACCCACGCAGCAAGAGATTGACGAAGAAAGCCGCCGCATACGCAGGCTGCGCATCCTGGTGCATATTACGCTGGAAACGATTTCGGGTGGAGATTTGTCTCCGGAGGATGCGGCGCAGATGATCGCGGAGACGCGAAAGATTGCGCTCGATATGTTTCCGGGGAAAGAGCGCGCGTTTGATTTGATTTACCGGCCGCAGTTTCAAAGAGTGATGCATGCGGTTTATCGGTTGCAGTAGAGCCTGCTTGTTGGTGCGCAGTTCCCTTCCCGGTTGATTAATACCCGTAGCGGCGTTGCAGGTACATGCGGAGCCAGACCGCGGCCATGGCGGCTACGGTGCCGATCAGTGCTTTGTATTCGCGGTTGCGGCGGTAGAGTTGCCAGCTGAAGGCTTGGGTGGATTCGGATTCGGCGTGTTGCACGTAGCCGGAGCCGAAAAAATCCGGGAGGAAGAGCGGAACTTTGGCGGCGTATTCGTCAAAGACGGTGCCGAAGCGGGTGCGCAGATCTGCTTCTTCGTTGCGCATCACGGCGTAATAAAACACCGCAAAATAAATTGCGATCAGGCTGCCGGCATACCAGGAATGGCCGGCGATGGCGAATCCTGCGGCTAGAAATGCGCTGCCGAGGTAGAGCGGGTTGCGCGTGCGGGCGTAAGGGCCGGCGGTGGCTAGTTCGCGGTCTTTGCTGAGGTGTCCTGCGGCAACGGCGCGAATTAGGATTCCGAAACCGGCGACGGCTGCGCCCATGGCGATCCAGTGGTGGGTCGGCTTCGCAAGCAGCCAGTAGAGGACGGCAACGGGATAACCAATGCGGACGCGCCAGCGCATCCAGAACTTTCTGGGTTGCGCGGCGACGAGTTCGTTGGATTTTGTGGTCACTCGCGGGGCCTCAGGATTTCGCGCTGCTGGTGAGACGTGCTACGGCATCGGCGACTTGATCAACGGTGATCGAAAGCATGGGCGAAGAATAGGACGCGCCGCGGCGGTAGGTCGTTTCGCTCTTGCCCGGGTTGCGGATGACGACACTCCTATTCTGGCCTTCGCCGTCATATGGGCCGTTGCGCGCAGGATCGGTGGGGCCGTAGAGGCCGACGGCGGGGGTGCCTAGCGCGGAGGCGAGATGGAGAGGGCCGGTATCCGCTGAGACTACAAATTTTGCGCGGCGCATTAGCGCCATGAGCGGACCCAGGCCGAGCGGTACGGCGACCGGAGCCGGAGTCCCTGCTGCGCTGACGAGTTCTTGGGCCAAGCGTTCTTCTCCAGGACCGAAACTGATGACGCTGCGCCAGCCGTGTTGCGCGGCGAGGCGGTGATGCAGCTCGCCGTAGCGTTCGGGCGGCCAACATTTCGAACGCCACCCTCCGCCGGGATTTAACACGTAGAAATCTGCAATGTTGTGGCGGGCGAGTTCTTGCGTCACTTGTTTCTCATCTTCCGGGCGCAGGGTCAAAGGAAATCGCGGAGGCGAGAGGCGTGCGGCTGCGCCTGCGGCTTCGGCGAGGGTGAGATTGTGGTCAACTTTGTGGGCGCCGCGAGGATTGATCTTATCGGTGTAGAAAATCGAAGCAAAACCTTCGCGCGCGTAAGTGCTGGGGAAGCCGATGCGCCGCGGGGCTCCAGACGCGAAGACGGGGAGCGCGGATTTGTAGAGGCCTTGAAAATCAATCGCACAGGTGTAATGCGCGGCGCGCAATTTGCGGACGGTGGCGATTAGGCCTGCGGCGCTTTTCTTTTCAAGGCCGATTATTTCGGTGAGGTCTGGATTGCCGTCGAGCAGCCGGCGCCATTTAGGTTCGATTAGCCAGTCAATGCGAGCTTCGGGGAAAGCATCGCGCAGGGCGGAGGCTGCGGGCAGGGCGTGGATTACGTCGCCGAGCGAGCCCAGGCGGACGAGTAGGAAGCGTTGGTCAGGCATTGCCTTCTTGACGCAGGCGCGCCAGCAAATCGCGCGTGGAATGCTGCTTGGGATCGCCGACGATGGCTACGCGGATGCCAAGGAGGGCTGCCAATTCGCGCTCGGGAACGGTGTCGGCGGTGTAATCGGTGCCTTTAGCGTGGACGTCGGGTTGCAATTCTTTTAGGAGTGAGTTCACATCTGGCTCGTCGAAGATTACTACGTAATTTACGGACTTTAGTGCAGCTACGATGGTGGCGCGGGCGCGTTCGGTCAGAATGGGGCGGCCGGGGCCTTTTAATTTTCTAGTGCTGGAATCTGAATTGATACCGACTACAAGAACGTCGCCTTCGACGCGAGCTGCTGCGAGGTAGCGGACGTGGCCGACGTGGAGGAGATCGAAGACGCCGTTGGCGAAAATGATTTCGCGGCTGGCGCGGCGATGTTCGTCGAGGATGGCGGTGAGGCCTTGGCGTGAAACAATTTTTTCGCGGGTGTCCATGCTTGGGTCAGCGTTGCGCCGTGGCTGTGGCGTCCTGGCGCAGGGCAGCGGTTAGTTCGGCGCTTGTCACTGTAGCTGTGCGGCGCTTCATTACCACGATTCCGCCGGCGTAATTTGCGAGATGCGCGGCTTCGAGGTACGAGGCGCCGGAGGCCAAGGCGAGAGTAAAGACGGCGATTACAGTGTCGCCGGCGCCGGTGACGTCCACGGGAGCGTCGGACCCGTAGATGGGGAAGCTGCGCGGGACTCGAGTGCGTTCAAAAAGGGCCATGCCGTCTTTGCCGCGGGTAACGAGTAGAGCTTGGAGATTGAGGTCGCGGAGGGCGCGTTGGCCGAGGTCTTCGAGTTTGCGGGTGTCGGTGCCGACGCGGGAGTGGTAGGCGGCTTCGACTTCTGGCTCGTTGGGCGTGGCGGCGGTGACGCCTGCGTCGCGAAATTCCAGGAGGCGATAGCGGGAGTCGAGTGTGAGTAGTTTGGCGCGCAGGCCTTTTATCAGCGCGGGGGAGACGGCGCCAAATCCGTAATCGGAGACCAGGACGGCGCTGGCGCGCTGCGCGATTTTCTTGGCTTTCTGTGCGACTGCATTTGCGGTGGTCGCGGAAAAGGTGGTTTGCGGCTCGCGATCCACGCGGAGGACTTGCTGCTCGGTGGTGTGGGTCCATCCTGCGAGGTAACGCGTTTTGGTCGCTGTGACCCAATCGCGGGCGCGGAGGATGCCGGAGACGTTGATGTGTTTGCGGCGGAAATGGTCGAGCAGCTGGCGGCCACCGGCGTCGTCACCGACTACGCCTACCGGGAGGACGCGGGCGCCGAGGTCAGCCAGGTTGAAGACGGCGTTGGCGGCGCCGCCGGGATACGATTCGGTGCGGCGATGACGGATGATCAGGACAGGGGCTTCGCGGGAGACGCGGGAAATTTCGCCGGAGACGAATTCGTCGAGGACGAAATCGCCTACTACGCCGATGGTTTGGCGGGGGAAGCTGGCGACAATGTCGAGGAGGCGGGTCAGGTCCACGGTGGCGTCGGATTTGTTGGCGACGCCGGAGGAAGACTTGGGTGGCGTGGACTTTTTGCGCTGCTTGCGTGAGCTGGTCAACCAAATCTCCTTGATCACTTCATGTTTGCGTTGGCTCGCCGCGTCGCAACGTATCACAGGGGCGTCCGGTGCGGCAATTGGACGCGCGCTGGGAGTTTTACGGTTGCACGTTTACGGTTTAGGCCGCGATTCGGCCGTGGAGAGTACCGTGCGCCAGAAATCGTCGGAGTTGTTTATTTGCATGGAGATGGAAGCGTAGAAGGTCGGCACTTTTCCGTGATAAATGGCGTGCAGATTGTATAAATCCTTCTCAGTGCAAATCAGGCCGCATGCTCCTGATTCGGCGGCTCGCCAGAGAATTTCTTGGTCGTCCCGACCGGTGTAGCGGTGATGGTCCGGAAAGAATCTGTGGCCGACGATATCCAGGCCCCAAGTGCGAAGGTCGTCTAAGAATGCTGCGGAATTACCGATGCCGCAAAATGCGAAAAGCTTTGGAAGAGCTTCGGGAGTGACCGCGCCGGCTACGTGGCCTTCGGTGAAACTGTGAATGGATTCGAGCTTTGCGCGCGCGTAGAAAATTGGCGCGGTGGAATCACGGCGGATGGCGGATTCGACTGCGGGGGCGCGTGTGCTGCGGGTGATTACGATTATGTCAGCGCGGGCTAGGGCGGAGCGCGGCTCCCTCAAGTGTCCAGCCGGAAGCAGCCGGCCGCCGCTGAAGGGATTTGTCGCATCTATCAGGACGATGTCAACGTCGCGCGCGAGTTTCAGATGCTGGAAGCCGTCGTCGAGAACGAACCAATTGACGCCGCGCTTGGCGAGTTCCCTGCCCTGTCCATAGCGATTGGCGCCGACGCCAAATTGGACGCGATTGCCGAGGCGCGATTGCAGCAGGCGGACCTCGTCGCTGGTTGTGGTGAGGACGTTCGCAGCGGTGGCATTCCTGGTGGCGGCTGCTGAAGAATTATTTTTTGTCGCGGACCGGACTTTTTCGCCGCGATATCCGCGGCTTAGGATGCCGACATTTTTCCCTTCGGCCAGCAGATGCTCGGCAATCGCGAGGACCATGGGAGTTTTTCCGGTGCCGCCGGTGGTTAGGTTGCCGACGCTGATCACTGTGCCGTCCAGGTGCTGCTGCTTCAGGATGCCTTTGCGGTAGGCGCGCGCGCGTAGATGGGCTGCAGCGCCGTAGGGTAACGACAGCGGCCAGAGGAGCGATTGCCTCAGCGTCATGCGCCGCGCTCCGTGATGCCGCGCTGGTTCCAGACGGCGGCGATGTGATCGAGGGAGCGTTCGGTGGCGCCGCGATTGCGTTCGCTGATCGCGCGCGCGGCTGAACCCATGCGTTGGCGCATGGCGTTGTCTTCGATCAGTTGAACCCAAACTTTGCCGAGGCCGGGGCCGGAGGTGACTTGCACTCCGGCGTGCGCGTCGAGAAATTGGTCTGCCATCTCTTTGAAATTTTCCATTGACGAGCCAAAAACCGGGGGGCGCGCGAACCAGGCGGGCTCAAGAATATTGTGGCCACCGGCGGGAAATAACGATCCACCGACGAAAGTGGCGTCAGCTAGCGAGTAGAGGCCGGCTAGTTCGCCGATGGAATCGAGGAGGAGGATGTCGGCGGCTTCGTCTAGCGTGGCGGTTAGGTCGAGCGCGCTGCGACTGACTACCTTCCATCCGCCTGCGGAAGCGATCACGGCCGCGGCATCGAATTGGGCGGGTTTGCGCGGGGCGAGAATCAGGAGGGTGCGGCGGAATTGGCGTTGCACCAGATCGTAGGCAGCCAGGACGGCTTCTTCTTCTCCGGCTACTACACTGCCGGCCACCAGGATTGGCCAGCGTTCTTGTTGGCGGATTTGTTGCTCGAGCCAGTGGCCGAAGCGGGAGATTGCGGGCGGGGCGGCGTCGTATTTTAGATTTCCGGTGATGGCAATGCGTTCTGGAGGGGCACCTATCGCTTGGAGGCGCGCGGAATCCTCGGGAGATTGCGCTAGGAAAAATTCGGCGTCTTGCATGGTGCGCTGGAAGAACGGGCCGACCAGAAACTCCCATTGTTTGAAGCGGGCGAAAGATTTTTCGGAGATGCGCGCGTTGGCGAAGACTACCGGGATTTGGGCGCGGTGGGCCTCGCGGAGGAAATTCGGCCAGATTTCTGTTTCCATGATGAGAACGAGAGACGGCTTGATCGCGCGGAGGGCGCGTCGCACCGGAACGACCCAGTCGAGCGGAAAATAGAAGATGCCGTCGGCGGTTTGCAGGCGTTCGCGGGCCAGGCGTTGGCCGGTTTCGGTGGTGGTGGAGACGAAAATTACTGCGCTGGGATAGCGGCGCTTCAGGCCGTCAACTAGTGGTTGGGCGGCCAGGACTTCGCCGACGGAAACGGCATGGATCCAGATGGGGCCGTCGTTTATTGCTTTCGGGGTTGTACTGGCGGCAGCAGCTGCAGCGCGGACGGCGATTTCCGGGGGAAAACTTCCGAGACGTTCGCGCAGAGCACGCGATGGTTCTCCGGCACGCCAACCGCGCAGCGCGAAATACGGCGCCAGGACGAACATGCCTGCGGCGGTGAGGATGCGATAGAAAAAATACATTCTGTGGGTGTCGCGCGCGGACGGACCTGGAAGAGGCTTTGCCGCGCGCGGACCCGGTATTATAGTGGCAGCCACGAGAAAACGCGCACAACTTCCGGGGCTGCGGAGGCATCGCACAGCAGGATGACGAGACGATCATTTAGTTTATTGGCGATAGTGATGCTGATGGTGTGCGGGGGGCGGGCGGCTCGCGCGCAGAACAACCCGGCCGCGGCGAAGGACAAGCAGGCGACGGCAGATCCGGCGTTGGCGCTGCCGCACGATAAGCATGACGGGATGACGGTGCTGGCCGATCCCTATACGGACAAGGCGCGCGGAAAGGAAAAATTCGGCAAGGCCAATCCGCTGGACGCGGGAATTTTGCCGGTGGAAGTTTTTCTTCGCAATGAGACGGATGAGCCGATCCATGTGGACATCAATACGATCCAGTTGGAAGTGCAGCTGCGCCGCGGGGGCAGGCAGGAGATTGATTGGTTGCCGCCCGAGGACGTGGCTGGATTGGTGGCGCATCCTGGCGGAGTGAGTCCTTCGAACCAGAAGAGGATTGCGGGGATTCCGTTGCCCAGCGGCGACAAGAAAACGGATAAGCTGGCGGAAATTTTGCGGCCGCTGACGTTAGATGCGGATGTGGTGCCGCCGACGGGAGCGCTGCACGGATTCTTGTATTTTAATGTGAATAATGAAATGTCGCTGGCGGATACGGCGATTTTGTATGTGCCAGATGCGTCGGTGATCGCTTCGAAGAAGGCGCTGATGTTTTACGAAGTGCGGTTTGGCAAGGTTCCCCCGGCGCCTGCTAGCCCTTCGCAATGAAGTACTCCGACCTGACTCGACCCAGCGCGCGGGGAAGACCGAGGTGAACGGGTGAGACTTCCGGCCGATGTCATTGGCAAATGGTAAATGGTATGGTAAAATGGTACTGTGAATACCACAATCACGGTCGATAAGGCCGGGCGCGTCGTGTTACCGAAGCCGGTGCGCGACAAGCTGCAGCTGCAGGCGGGTGACTCTCTGGAAGTCGAGACTTCGGGCGAAGAAATCACGCTGCGACCGGTTCGCGCAAAGGCCCGTCTGCAAAGAGCGGACGGAATGTGGGTAGTCACTTATGGTGAACCGATACCGGAGAAAATGGTGGAAGATACAATCGAGGCAGTCCGTCGCGAGCGCCACGAGCAGATCCTTGGCAAGATGAAGTGAAGCTATTCTTCGATAGTTCAGTCCTGGTCCCCGCCTTTCTCAGTGAACACGTGCACCACGCCGCAAGTAAAGCAGCCTATCAGCAGGGCCGCCGCGAGGATTGCAGCTGCGGAGCACATAGCCTGGCGGAATTTTATTCCACATTTACCCGTGTACCGATTAGGTTCCGCTTGGACGGCAACGAAGTGCTGCTCATGATTGGCGACATTCTGGAGAAGCTCTCAATCGTGACACTGACCGGCGACGAATACGTGTCGACGATTCAGGACGCCGTCCGGGACGGAGTCGCTGGCGGCGCGATCTACGACGCTTTGTTGGCACGTTGTGCAATCAAATCGCAGGCGGATGTTATCTACACTTGGAACCTGAAACATTTCCAGCAATTTCCTGAGATCCGGTCGCGAGTCAGGACGCCTTGAAGTCTTTTCGGTGCTAAATCCTTCATTTCTTGACGTGCGCTGGGATTCCTGATACAAAAGGCCATTCTGGTCCGTAACTTCTCGCTTTCAGCGGGCTCCCCGATTACGGAGTCTTCATCCGGAGGAAGAATGTCGGTACAAGTACGGGGTTACATGTGCGCCAAAGTGCGGATGGCGGGGGGCGAATAATGCTGCAAGTGCTGCAAATTCTGTGGAAGCTGGGATGTCGCGCGGGGAGGGTGGGCGTGGCGGGGTGTACAGCGATTTTATTGAGCGCGACGGCGGCATATGCCCACGCGGCGCCGGAAACGGCCGGCGGTGAAGCGAACCTGAAGTTGCCGGACTTGTCTTCCGTGAATTTTTTGGGCGTTAACGGGCACAAGCTTTTGCTGTTTGGGATTTTGTTCTGCGTGTTTGGGCTGGCATTTGGCATGGCGATTTACACGAAGCTGAAAAACCTGCCAGTACATCGCGCGATGCGCGAAATTTCCGAATTAATCTACGAGACCTGCAAGACTTACCTGATCACGCAAGGGAAATTCCTGCTGCTGCTGGAAGCGTTTATCGCCGTGGTGATCGTGCTGTATTTCGGCGTGCTGCTGCATTACGAAGCGGCGCGAGTGATTATCATTTTGGCGTTCAGCATGGTTGGGATCATGGGAAGTTTTGGCGTGGCGTGGTTCGGAATCCGCGTGAATACGTTTGCGAATTCGCGCACGGCGTTTGCCGGCCTGCGGGGGAAGCCATTTCCGATTTATCACATACCGCTGGAAGCGGGGATGAGCATCGGAATGATGCTGATCAGCGTGGAATTGCTGATGATGCTTTTCATTTTGCTGTTTATTCCGGGAGATTACGCGGGGCCGTGTTTTATCGGGTTTGCGATCGGTGAATCGTTGGGCGCGGCGGCTTTGCGCATCGCGGGCGGAATTTTCACGAAGATCGCGGATATCGGCTCCGACTTGATGAAGATTGTATTCAAGATCAAGGAGGACGACGCACGGAATCCGGGTGTGATCGCGGATTGCACGGGCGACAACGCGGGCGATTCTGTCGGCCCGAGCGCGGACGGGTTTGAGACGTACGGGGTTACCGGCGTTGCGCTGATTACGTTTATTTTGCTGGGCGTGAAGAATGCGGACCCGACCGTGCAATCCACGATTCAGGTGCAATTGCTGGTGTGGATTTTCGTGATGCGCATCGCGATGCTGGTGGCGAGCGCGGGGGCTTATTTCCTTAACGATTTTATTTCCAAGGCGCGGTTCGCCAAAGCGGACAAGATGAATTTCGAATCGCCGCTGACTTCGCTGGTGTGGATTACCTCGCTGGTGTCGATTGCGATGACCTACGCGATTTCGTCGGTGATCGTTCCCGTATTGAATGGCGACACAAGCCTATGGTGGAAGCTTTCAACGATTATTTCGTGCGGAACCCTGGCGGGCGCGATTATTCCGGAGCTGGTGAAGGCGTTTACTTCGACGGAATCGCGGCATGTCAAGGAAGTGGTGGCGTCTGCGGAGGAAGGCGGGGCGTCGCTGGGAATTTTGTCGGGGTTCGTAGCTGGGAACTTTTCCGCTTACTACATTGGCCTCGCGATGGTGCTGCTGATGTCCATCAGCTACCTGGTGAGCCTGCAAGGCCTCGGGAAATTGATGATTGCGGCGCCGGTGTTTGCGTTCGGCCTGGTGGCGTTTGGGTTTTTGGGGATGGGGCCGGTGACGATTGCGGTGGATTCGTATGGACCAGTGACGGACAACGCGCAATCGGTGTATGAGCTCTCGTTGATCGAGACGATTCCAAACATCAAGCAGGAGTTGAAGAAGGATTTCAATATTGATGTGAATTTTGAGCGCGCGAAGGAATTGCTCGAGGAGAATGACGGCGCGGGCAATACTTTTAAGGCTACTGCGAAACCGGTATTGATCGGCACGGCTGTAGTGGGCGCAACGACGATGATTTTTTCGATCATCATGGCGTTGACGAACGGAATTACCGAGAATGTGGACAAGCTTTCGCTGCTACACGCGCCGTTTTTTCTGGGATTAGTTACCGGCGGCGCAATGATTTATTGGTTTACGGGGGCTTCGACGCAGGCCGTTACTACCGGGGCTTATCGCGCGGTGGAATTCATCAAGGCCAACATTAAGCTCGAGGGGGTGGAAAAAGCGTCGGTGGAAGACAGCAAGAAGGTGGTGGCCATCTGCACGAAATACGCGCAGAAAGGCATGCTGAATATTTTCATCGCGGTTTTCTTTGGGACGCTCTCTTTTGCGTTCGTTGAGCCATTCTTTTTTATCGGGTATTTGATTTCGATCGCGATTTTTGGTTTGTACCAGGCGATTTTCATGGCGAATGCGGGCGGGGCTTGGGACAACGCGAAGAAGATTGTGGAAGTCGAGATGAAACAGAAAGGCACGCCGCTGCACGATGCGACGGTGGTGGGCGATACGGTGGGCGATCCGTTCAAGGATACTTCGTCGGTTGCCTTGAATCCGGTGATCAAGTTCACTACTTTATTTGGATTGCTGGCCGTGGAATTGGCGGTGCAGTTGACGGCTGAGACTGGCGGACATTTGACGCATATTCTCGCAGCGGCGTTCTTTTTGGTGTCGTTCTTCTTCGTTTACCGATCATTTTACGGGATGCGGATTAAGGGATCGGAGTAGGTCGCTCCTTACTTCTGCATTTTGGCAGGCTTGCTGACGCTTTCTTGGTCGAGGCGAGCTTGGCCTACGGCGCGTCCGCTTCTTGTTTGGTGTTTGCCGAGGCGGCGGCGAGCCAGAGCCCTCAATATGGATCTCGCCCCTGTGGAATACTCGCTGCTCCGCTTCCGTTCGCTTCCGACCTTACGCTTTGACCAGGCCTAAGAATTGGTGCGGATCGTTAGCGAAGCCTGGGAAGACGGTGGACAGGTCGCGATCGCCCAGGTGTTTGTTGATGATTTCGCCTAAAACGCTTCGATAGTCGGTGGTGACGGCGAGGTCGCGGCCTTGATTTAGCTGGCCTTCGCTTAAGCCTGGCCAGCGAGTGTAGACCCGGCCGCCTTTGATATCGCCGCCCATCACGAACATGCAGTTGGCGTGGCCGTGGTCGGTGCCGCGGTTGCCGTTTTCGTGCGCGGTGCGGCCGAATTCGGACATGCTGACGAAGACTACGTCGCCCATGCGGTCTCCCATGTCTTGATTGAACGCAGCGACTCCCTGCCCCAGATCACGCAGCAAATTCGAAAGCTGGCCCTGCACGCCGCCTTCGTTGACGTGATGATCCCAGCCGCCGCTATCGAGAAACGCGACTTCCAGGCCGACATCGGCTTTGAATAGCTCCGCGATTTCCTGCAGGCTTTGGCCGAAACGATTTTTCGGATATTGCGCGCCATTTTCGGGCTGGTATTTGTCGGGATTTATTTTTTTGAGCTGGTCAATGGCTTCGAAGGTCTCGGTGCCTACGCCACGCAGCGCGTGATCCACCGTTTGCGCGTACATGGCCTCGAAGCCGCCTTCGGTTGTTTGCTGCGGACCGTTCATTTTAAATTGCTTCAGATCGGGGATGGCGATGGCCGAAGCGCTGCCCTGGAGCGTACGCGGGAGATACGGGCCGAAGGCGACAGCGCGAAACGGTGAGGGCTTTTCTTCAGGCATAGTCTGCAGGGCGCGATTGAGCCAGCCATCGTCGGTGGCTTTGCGGCCCGGCGTGCCGGATTCCATGAAATCTTGGGCGTCGAAGTGAGAGCGCGTGGGATCGGGGGAGCCGACGGCTTGGACGATGGCGAGTTGCCCATTGCGGAAAAGCGGAAGCATAGGTGCCAGGCTCGGATGGAGGCCGAAGAAACCGTCCAAATCTAGCGCGGCTTCGGCGCCGCCTTGGCGAGGTTGGGGGATGGCAATGGTGGGGCGCATGCGGTAGTAATTTGGTTCGCCGAAAGGGACGACCACGTTGAGGCCGTCCATGGCGCCGCGTTGAAAGAGCACGACCATTTTCTTCTGGTTGGGCGCAGGAGTGCCGGCTACCGCGCGTTGCAGGAAGGATGGGAGTGCGGCCATGCCGAGCATGGCGACGCCGCCGTTTTTTAGGAAGTAGCGCCGGGAGATGGTCATTGTCTAACTCCTGTGCTGCGCGGTTCGAGCCCTTGCCGCGAAATGCAGATCCCTCGCTGTGCTCGGGATGACACGTCCGATAAGTTTTTCGCGCATCAAAGATGGCGGCCTGAAGGCCGTCGCTACAAACTCAAAATCAACGGCGCTGAAATTCTGGGGTGCCTAGAACCAGGCCTACAATCAGACCTTCATTTACTTGTTTTACTGGGTCATCGAGGCGCGCTTGGAGGATCTGCGGATCTTTCAGGCGCGCTTCCAGCGTTGCTTGTGTGGATGGCGAGATTTGGCCATTTAAGAACACCTGGATCGAGCGCGCGAGAGCTGCGTTGGGATCTTTGGCGGCTTCTTCGCCTAGCATGTTGTTTAGATCTACGGTGGCGCCGCCCATTTTGTCTCCGGCGAATGCGAGTGCGAAATTCAGGCGGTTCAGCAATGCTCCGGTGTTCACCCAGGTTTCGGCTTTGTCCGAATAGCCGGTGGGCGGCTGGCAGAGATAGAGCGGCTCGCCCATGCGCCCGACCCATTGCGAGAGCGGGAGCGTGATGGTGACTTCGGAATTCAGAGCGCGCGCGGTGCTGGCGACGAGCTCGAAGGGCGTTTTTACTTTCGCGCGATAGGCGTCTTTGGACCAGAACTCGGGCGAATAAATCATGGTGCGAAGAACGATGCGGATGTCGCCGTTGCTTGTCGTGAAACTCTTCGCCATGCGGTCAATAAGGGACGGCGGCGGATTGTCAGAAACGAAGTGGTGCGCGAGCTCGTTGGAAATAAATTTTGCTGTCGCCGGTTTCGCAGCGAGCATTTTCAGGGCTTCTTCTCCGTCTTTTTCGCCGCCGTAGTTGAAGGTCCGGCCCATCACAACCTTTTTGCCTTCGCCGTGGATTTTCTCGTCGAAAAAGAATTCGGGATCTTTGCGCGGCTCGTGGATGGTCCACCCGGTGAGGCACTCGGCCATTTGAATCACGTCCTGCTGGGTGTAGCCGGCATCAACGCCCACGGTGTGGAGTTCCATCACCTCCCTGCCGTAATTTTCATTGAGGCCGCGTTCGGGTTTCTTGGGAGCGGCGTTGTTTGCGGGGGGAGGACCACTAGTGGCTGGTCCTGGGAATGTGCCGGGAGTGGGCATCGAGCCGCCGGCAAAGGCGCCTTGGTAGCGCGCGCGGCGGAAATTTTTCAACGCTTCCTGGCGCGCGACGGCGGCAGGATCGGCGCTCAAATAATTGTCCAAGAAGAAAAGCATCGCGGGGCTTTTCGCGGTGGCGAGCAGCAAATCTTGAAATTTGCCCATGGCGTGCGGGCGAATGGTGTCGCGCTCGTAGGCAGTGAGCAGCCACTTGTCGTCGCCTTTGTTGGCGAAGACATTGAAATGATTGAACCAGAAATCCTCCATCACGGCCTGGAGCTGGCGATTGCTGTAAACGGCGCGGTCCACTTTGGCCATGGAAAGTTCGGCGATGATGCGGTTGGGTCCTTGAAGTTTGGCGAGTTGTTGCTGGGCTTTATCGAGATTGTCGTTGCCGGTGACGATGACTTGCGACTCGGCCTCCTGCTGTTTGGCTTTTTGCCGCTGTTCGTATTGATCTTTGGCTTGTTCCTTGGTGAGGCCTTGTTGTTTGGCGCTCTGATCGGGGCGCGGAAACTCTTCTAGCAGGCGCTTCGAAGACATTGTTATCGAGGGATATCTTTGCAAACGCTGATTCAAGTCGGCGTCGTTGATCGCTTCGGGATGGAGTTGCTGTTCGATCCATTTTTCCAGGCCGAGTTGACGGACTTCTTCAACGTCAGTGGGCCGCGGGCCGTAGGCCAGGCGATTCATGGCGTGCAGGATGGCTTCGTCTTCGGTGAGCTCGGTGATTGGTAGCTTGCCTTTGAACTTTTTGTCGAGGGCGATGCGGTCTGGAGCGGGGGCCGCGCTGGAAGACATGTTGGACTGAGCGCTGGACTGTGAGTCATTTGCGGCGCCGGCGTGCGGGACTGCCGTGATGAGCGCGAGGACCAAAGCCGCTGCGACGATGGCGGCGCCGGGGGCGTCGAGGCGATTATTGGTGTGAGCGATTCGCTTTTTGTGCACTGCTGGAGCCTCGAAGCGCACGATGCGCTGAGAAACCCGAACGGCTTTTGTTGCGTGCATCCAGTTTAACCCTGGGATTGGGCGAAAGTTGCGGGCGGGGGCCTAGTGGTCAACAAGCGCGGAGTCAATTCAGGGTGCGGCCTGATTTCGGAGTCGGGGCGACATTTTCGATTTCGGTGCTGGCGACGCTTAACCCAGCAGGGTGTGGCTGAGGCGTGTGGTGGCTTGGGAGGAGGCGTGGGATTCGGCGTTGTAGGCGGAGCCGATCAGGACCACTACGGCGGTCAAGTACATCCAGAGGAGCAAGCCGATGGCGGCCGCAAGGCCTCCATAGACCACGTCGTATGGCATTTTGCGCACGTACACGCCGAACACGACGTCAACGACCCACCACAGAACGGTCGAGACCATTGCTCCTGGGAAAAGGCGCATGAATCCGCGATGGCCGGGACGACCAATGCGATAGAGGAGCATCAAGGTAATCATCGAGAGCACGAACACTGCAGCAGCTTGGAAAACAATTTCGAGTTCGTGAATCAGAAGCGGCTGTCCATACTGGCGGACGAGATAGGCGCGCGCTTGCTTGCCGAAGACGGTGAGGATGACGACGGCGAGG
This sequence comes from uncultured Acidobacteriota bacterium, assembly GCA_963779465.1. GTDB lineage: Bacteria > Acidobacteriota > Terriglobia > Acidiferrales > UBA7541 > Palsa-295. Next base: position 1,460,272 of record CAVZYH010000001.1, read on the forward strand.
GTGGGAATAATTGTGAGCAGCAGCAAGAGAAGCGCACGCAGGTGCACACGCCAGTAACCGCCGCGCAACGGGTCGCCTTCGATGATGCGGAAGCCTTCGATGAAGCCGACCATAACTTGCGAGCCGGCGAGCAGAGTGCCTCCGAGGCCCAGCAGAAACCATTTCCAGGGATGTTCGCCTTTGCGGACGAAATATTGGGCCACGACGTCTTCGCTACCGGGCGGAAGAATAAGTTTCAGGCGATCGGGGACTTCGCGGAGAGCGCCGTGGAAAGAGGCGGTGCTGCTGATGATGCCGAGGGCGAGGAGCAGCATCGGAAAAAACGCCAGGAACATGTTGAAGGCGACAGCCTGGCTGAGGGTGATGCAGTCTGGAAAGATGCGGCCTAGGCTGCGAAAGAGAGTTTTGAGTATTCGCTCCATCGAGGTTGTCGGCGGGATTATACGGTTAGTGACGGCCAATCGTGCGAAATATCTGAAGTGTGTGATGCAGACGAAGGTGCGGCGCAAATTGGACGGTGCGGGAGATGGTGCTGAGTTTGTGGTCGCTTGCCGCTTTTGGCGACGCAGAGTAAACTTTGCAGGCGATTTGAGTTATTTCGGCGATTTGTGGCGTGCGGGAGGAATTTGATGTCTCGTATCGTGCGTTGTGGATTGATTCAAGTGCATTGCGAGTGGTCGCCGGAGAAATATTCGATTCGAGACATTTCGAAGAAAATGGTGGAGAAGCACGAGAAGCTGATTCACGTAGCGGCGAAGAAGAAAACGCAGATTTTGTGCCTGCAGGAGCTTTTTAACGGGCCTTATTTTTGCGCGGAGCAGCAGGCGCGGTGGTATGAGATGACGGAGCCGGTGCCGAACGGGCCGACTGTCGCGCAGATGCAGAAGCTGGCCAAGAAATATGGTATGGCAATCGTGGTGCCGGTTTACGAGCGGGAGATGACGGGGCTTTTTTACAACACCGCGGCGGTGATTGACGCCGATGGGAAATATTTGGGGAAATATCGCAAGCACCATATTCCGCAAGTGGCGCCGGGATTCTGGGAGAAGTTTTATTTCACTCCAGGGAATACGGGGTATCTTACTTTTCAAACGAAATTTGCGAGGATTGGCGTTTATATTTGCTACGACCGGCATTTTCCTGAAGGGGCGCGGGTGTTGGGTTTGAACGGTGCTGAAATTGTGTTTAATCCATCGGCTACGGTCGCGGGGTTGAGCGAATATTTGTGGGAGCTGGAGCAGCCGGCGCATGCTGTGGCGAATGGGTATTTTGTGGGGGCGATCAATCGTGTGGGAAAAGAGGCGCCGTGGAATATTGGAGAATTCTACGGCAAGAGTTACTTCTGCAATCCGCGCGGGAAGATTATTGCGCAGGCCAGCCGCGACAAAGATGAAGTGCTCGTCGCGGATTTGGATTTAGAGGAGATGGATAAGGTGCGGCAGACTTGGCAGTTCTACCGCGATCGCCGACCGGAATCGTACGGAGAAATCACGCGGACGCATGCTGGCGCGAAAGCGGTGGATGCGGCAAATTGAATGAGCTCGAAGATGGAAACCGAAGGAAGAGGCCAACTGACATGACTACTACGCCGAAAGTGGTGCCGACGCGGAGTGAAGAGGTGGTGCGGAAGCATAAGGAATTTATTTGGCCGTCGGTGACGAATTACTACCAGCATCCGTTGGTGGCGGACCATGCTTCGATGCAATACCTGTGGGACGTCGAGGGGAACAAGTACCTCGACTTCTTCGGCGGAATTGTGACCATCGGCGTGGGACATTGCAATCCCAAGGTGACGGAAAAGATCAAGGCACAGGTGGACAAGCTGCAACACACTTCGACTCTATTTCCGAACGAAGCGGTAGTGGCACTCGCGGAAAAGCTGGCGGAAATCACTCCGGGGAAATTGCAGAAGAGTTTTTTCACCAGTTCGGGTACCGAGGCGAATGAAGCAGCGATCATGCTTTCGCGGATGGCCTCGCCGAGTTACGACATTGTGGCGCTGCGACATGCTTATTCCGGCGGATCGGCGCTGGCGAAGTCGGTTACGGCGCAATCGGCTTGGCGCAAGGGCGGAGTGATCAGTGTGGGGATTTCACACGCCGTGAACCCTTATTGTTATCGCTGCCCTTTGCACTTGACGTATCCATCGTGCAACGTGGCTTGCGCGAATGACGTGGAGAGCGTGATTCAGACGACTACTAGCGGGTCTATTGCTGCGTTTATTGCCGAGCCAATTCAGGGCGTAGGTGGATTTATCACTCCGCCGCCGGAATATTTCAAGATTGTGTATCGTATCGTAAAGAATTACGGCGGGCAGTATATCTCGGACGAAGTCCAGACCGGCTGGGGCCGCACCGGGAAGAAATGGTGGGGGATCGAGCAGTGGGAAGTGACGCCGGACATTATTACTTCGGCGAAGAGCATGGCGAATGGCGTGCCGGTTGGTTTGACGATCACTACGGCGGAGCTGGCCGACAAGTTTCAGGGATTGAACATTGCAACGTTCGGCGGAAATCCCGTGACGTCCGTCGCGGCGCGGGCGGTGATCGAAGTAATCGAAGAAGAAAACCTGCGCGAGAATACTTTTGTAGTAGGCGGATACTTCCGGAAGAAATTGGAAGAGCTGCAGCAGAAGTATCCTTTGATTGGAGATGTGCGCGGGATGGGGATGATGCAGGCCATGGAATTGGTAAAGGACCGTCAGACGAAGGAGCCTGCGCCGCAGGAGACCAATCAGGTGTTAGAACGCACGCGCGCGAATGGCTTGCTGGTGGGCAAGGGCGGGATGTATGGAAACGTGATTCGCATGGCTCCGCCGATGAACATTTCGAAGGCGGATGTGGATGAGGGGATTCGGCTGCTGGACAAATCGTTTGGTGAGGTTCGATAGATGGCGACGGCGATAACAACGGAGCAGCTTTGCAGGAATTACATTGCTGGGGAGTGGGTGGAGTCGAAGTCCACGAAGATTGTGGAGCGGCGAAACCCTGCTAACACCGACGAGGTGGTGGCGCGGATACCGCTTTCGACGCGGCAGGAAATGAAGGAAGCGATTGTGGCGGCGAAGGCGGCGTTCCCCTCGTGGCGCGAGATGCCGGCGCCGAACCGGGGCAAGATACTTTTTGCGGCTACGCGGATCATGCAGGAGCAAAAAGAATCGCTGGCGCGTTTGCTGACGCGTGAAGAAGGCAAGGCGCTGAAGGATTCGTTGGGCGAAGTGCAACGGGCAATCAACATTCTGGAATTCATGGCGGGAGAAGCGCGGCGGTTGAATGGTGAAACTCTGACGAGCGAGCTGCCCAAGAATTTTTCTTACACGATACGGCAGCCGCTGGGAGTGGTGGGGGCGATCACTCCGTGGAATTTCCCGGTCGCCATTCCCGTGTGGAAAATAGCGCCGGCGCTTGTTTGCGGGAATACGGTGGTGTTCAAGCCGGCCACGTTGACGCCACTGACGGCGATGAAGATCGTGGAGATTTTCCAGCAGGCGGGATTGCCTGCGGGCGTCCTGAATCTGGTGATGGGATCGGGACGCGAGACGGGCGATGAACTGGTGCAGAACCCGCATGTACATGGGTTGTCGTTTACGGGATCGAACGAAGTCGGTTGCGCTTTGTACGCTTCGGGCGCGGCACATCTGAAGAAAATTCAGTGCGAGATGGGCGGAAAAAATCCGGTGGTGGTGCTGGCGGACGCGGATTTGCAACTGGCGATGGAATCGGTGCTGTCTGGCGCGTTTGCTTCCACGGGGCAGCGCTGCACGGCCACCAGCCGCGTGGTGATTGAGGAAACCGTGGCGGACGAATTCGTCGGAATGCTCGTCGAGCGCGCGAAGAAATATGTGGTGGGCGACGGGCTGGAGCCCGGGACGGACATGGGACCGTCGGTGGACGAAAGCCAGTTCAACACAGTGCTGAAATATATTGAGATTGGGAAGGGCGAAGGAAAACTTCTGTGTGGCGGGGAGCGGCTGACGGGCGCGCGTTACGATAAGGGTTGGTTCGTAGCACCGACAGTTTTTGATCACTTGGCCTGGGACAGCAAATTGGCGCAGGAAGAGATTTTTGGGCCTGTTCTGAGCGTAATTCGCGTCAAAGGATTTGACGAGGCGCTGGAGGTGGCGAACTCTGTGCGCTATGGGCTTTCCAGTTCGATTTATTCGACGGATTCGAACAAGATTTTTGAGTTTGTGGATAAGATTGAGACGGGGATGACGCATGTGAATTCGCCAACCGTTGGCGGGGAGGCGCATGTGCCGTTTGGCGGGGCGAAGGATAGCAGCGTGGGGCCGCGCGAGGTGGGACACGCGGCGATTGATTTTTATACGGATCTCAAGATCGTTTACATTGATTACACGGGGCGGAAGCGGGAGTCGAGCCTTTATTAGTGCTGAATCCGCTGCCGAGTTTTCAAAATGATACGCTCGTAAACGTACGCTGAGTTCTTGCACGTAATGCCATCCGAAGCGAGAGGACACTTACCTGGCTGGATTATTCGATCGCGAAATTTATTTGGATATTGAGACGCTGCGGCTTTCGAGCGAGGTGGATGGCGGGTGGGGAAACATTCGCGCGTTCGGACTGGCCGTGGCAATCACCTGGGACAAGGAGAATGCGTTCCGGCGATGGTATGAAGAGGATGCGCTGAAACTGATTACGGAGCTGGAACAATTCACGCACGTGATCACTTTCAATGGTAATCGGTTTGATATTGAGGTGCTGCGGGCTTACGCGCCTGTCGAAGGGTTGCGCAAGCGGTCGCTGGATATTCACGAATTGCTGCACAAGCAGCTAGGGCATCGCGTCAAGCTGGACCAATTGGCGAAGGATACGCTGGGGACGGCAAAGAGTGGGGACGGACTCGATGCCGTGAAATGGTGGCGCGCAGGACAGAAAGATCGCGTGGCGGAATATTGCGAACAGGATGTGGCGATTTTGCGCGACGTCGTGGAACACGGGCGCGCGAAAGGGTTCGTGGTGATCTCGGCCAAACAAGTGCGCGTGAAATGGGAATGAATTTGCTGACCGTCATGCCGCGCTCGGGATATTTTCGGAAGCCATTTTATCCTCGATTGAATCGTGCCGCGGTGCGGATCGCGGCGGCGGTTTGCGCGATTGCGTTCTGCGCCGGCGCGGGAGCTCGCGCTGACGCGGGATATTTTTTCGCTGGCGCGGCCGACAACGGACGGTTTTTGTGGAAATCGGTGGGGCGCGCGCAGTTGAAGCTTGAGGACAAGACGCCGCTGCAATGGAACGTATATCAAACGGATAAAAAAAAGGAAGCGAACCTGGTGCTGGTGCAGCTGGGGCGGCGTTTTATGGCGCTGGACATCAAGGGGAAAGTCGCTTACTACGTGTTTCCTTCGGATTTGCAGGCGAAGGGGTCGGATTTTGAGAGCGGAAATTTATTTGTGCAGTCGCGGGTGATGCCGACGACTGCATGGAGCGTGCGGGACGTGGGGCCGGCGGAAATGGTCAAGCTGACGCTGGGCGATTACGGACGGGCGATTGATGTGGAATTGCCGCACATGCCAGATTTGCGCGCGTTTTACTGATACGCGCGGGCGGTTTTTTGTTTCCAGGACATCGGCGGCAAGCCGGTGTGGATTTCCTCCATGGTGATGCAGCCGTGTACGGGGCAGACCAGCGCGCACAGGTTGCAGCCTACACAATCTTCTTCGATGATTCGCGGGACGTGAACTTCCATGCCGTTGGAATTTTGCTTGCCGTTGGCCTTCTGCTGCGGGGCGCGCTCGATGCACTGGTGCGCGCCGTCTTCGCAGGCTACATAGCAGAGTTGGCAGCCGATGCAGAGGTCGGCGTCAATTTTGGCAATGATTTTGTAATTCAGGTTTAGGTCGCCCCAGTCCATTACGTTAGCCACAGCGCGTCCGCGGAAATTATCGGTGGAGCGATAGGCGTGGTCGTCCATGTAAGCGGCGAGGCCGTCGGCCATATCTTCTACGATGCGAAAACCGTAGTGCATGGCTGCGGTGCAGACTTGTACGCAGGTGGCGCCGAGGGCGATGTGTTCGGCTGCGTCCTTCCAATCGCCAATGCCGCCGATGCCGACGATGGGAATTTTTACTTTTTTCGCGACGCTGGAGAGTAGATGGAGCGCGATGGGTTTTACGGCGGGGCCGCAGTAGCCACCGTGGGAGGACTTCCCTGCTACGTTAGGACGCGGCGCGAAAGTTTCAAGATCCACGCCCATCAGCGAATTTATTGTATTGATGAGGCTAACGGCGTCGGCGCCGCCGCGTTCGGCTGCGAGCGCGATGTGGGTGATGTCTGTGACGTTGGGCGTGAGTTTCGAGATGACTGGAGTTTTCGCAACTTCTTTGGCCCACGACGTGATCATTTCGGTGTATTCGGGCACCTGGCCGACGGCGGCGCCCATGCCGCGTTCGCTCATGCCGTGCGGGCAGCCGAAATTCAGTTCGAGCGCATCGGAGCCGGCATCTTCGGCGCGACGCACGATGTCGTGCCAGGTTTCGCGTTTGGTTTCGACCATCAGTGAGGCGATGACGAGATTTTTGGGGTAGCGCTTTTTTACTTCGGCAATTTCTCGCAGATTCACGGCGATGGGACGATCGCTGATTAGTTCAATATTATTGAGGCCCATCATCTTTACGCCGTTTAGATCGATGGCTCCGTAACGCGAGGAAGTATTGTGGATGGGGTCGCCGATGGTTTTCCAGACCGCGCCGCCCCAGCCGGCGTCGAAGGCGCGCATTACCTGCCCACCGGTGTTGGTGGGTGGGCCCGAGGCTAGCCAGAAAGGATTCGGAGAGCGCAGGCCGCAGAAGTTAACAGCTAGGTCGGACATGGATTACCTCCCCACTTCGTTTTCAGGTGAAGGGACATCGTTGATGCCGCGCCAGATTAGCCAGATTACTACGGCCAGCATGCCTAGCCAGCCGATGGCGCGGACTGCGCTGGCGATTTGGATGTCGTGATCAAGGACGCCTAGCTTGCCGAAAAGATAATTCCAATCATGGATTACGAATTCGGGGTCGCCTACCGTTAGCAGCGGCAGATCTTGAGCGCGGGCGTCGGCCATGTAGGTGGCGATGGGGAGAAATTGTTCGAACAAAAAAAAGAGGCAGAATGCGACAGCTTGGGATTGGCGGCGGAAGAAAAAATAAGTGGCCAGGGCGAAGGGTGCGAACAACTGCAGGAACGTGCCGCCGGCGACCATGATGAATTCGCCGCCAAGCCGGAAGAGAAGGTGGCCGCCTTCGTGAATGGGAACGAAAACGCCGTCCATCAGGAGGAGGAGGCCGGTGCCGCGGGCGCGCTGGTAGAGGAAGAGTGCGTAGAAAAGGAGCCAGGCGATCAGGGCGGCGCGCGGGACTGGTTCCCAAGGTTGCTCGAGTTCTTCCAGAACTGGCAGTCGCTCGACCCATGATTCGGGGACGCGCACGGACGGTTAGTGCTTCCCGCGCGGCGATTCGAGCCACGCGTCAATGCCGCGGGCGGCGGCCATGCCTTCAGCGACGGCGTCCACGACTTCTTTGCCGCCGTTGACGCAATCGCCAGCGGCGAAATATTTGGCGTTTCCCGCCTGAAAGTGATCGTTTACGGCGATGGTGCCGTTTTCGCGGACGCTAATTCCCTCCACTGCGCGCGCGAACGTAGTCACCGGTTCTTGGCCGATGGCGCGGACGACCATGTCCACTTCGAGACGGAATTCGCTGCCGGGGATGATTGCGATATCGCTGCGTTTCTGGCCGGGAGCGGATTCGCCGCGGGTGCGGATACACTCGATTGCGGCGACGTTGCCGGTGCCGCCTGCGAGAATTCTTACCGGTTGCGCGTGCCAGTGAAAATTGACGCCGTCGAGTTTTGCTAAATCGTATTCATAACGGAAGGCGGGCATGTCTTTCTCGCCGCGGCGATAGATCAGGTGGACGACATCGGCGCCGAGGCGTTTGGCAGCGGTGACTACGTCAATCGCGGTGTTGCCGGCGCCGATGCAGGCGATGCGGCGGCCGATGGTGAGTTGCGCGAAGGGCTGACTTTTGGTCGGCTCGATGAATTCCATGGCGCCGACTACTCCCTGTAGATCTTCGCCCGGGACGCTGAGATTGCCGGTTTCGCCCAGGCCGACGCCAATGAAAATGGCGTCGAAATCCTTTTCGAGTTGCGCGAGGGTGATGTCTGTGCCTACGGCGGTCTTCTGGCGAAATTCGACGCCTAGGCCGCGGACGAGTTCGACTTCACGTAGAGAATCTTTGGCACGGAGTTTGTAGGCGGCGATGCCGTAGGTGTCGAGGCCGCCGGGGAGTTCATTGCGATCGAAAATCGTGGCGCTGTAGCCGAGCTTGGCGAGTTCGGCGGCGCAGGCCAGCGATGCGGGGCCGGAGCCGATGAGGGCTACACGTTTCCCGTTGGGAGCGCCGGCGTGAAAAAGATTAATGTTGCGATCGAGAACGTGGTCTACGGCGTAGCGCTGCAGACGGCCAATTTCGATGGGTTTTTCTTCCTTCTCGTGCATCACACAGGCGCCTTCGCAGAGAACTTCCGTAGGGCAAACGCGGCCGCAACTATGTCCGAGAATATTGGCTTCGAGAATTACGCGAGCGGAGCCGCGGAGATTGTCGGTGGTGATTTTCTTTATGAACGACGGGACGTCAATGTGCGTTGGGCAGGCGATAGTGCAGGGCGCGTCAAAGCAGAAAAGGCAGCGGGCGGCTTCGACGGCGGCCTGGCGCGGGGTCATCCGCGGAGAAATTTCCGCGAAATTCCTTTCGTATTGCTCGGGCGAAAGCTTGGGGGCCGTCTCGCGCAGCGTCATGAGCTTGCCGTCGTTTCCTTGTGCTGGAAAAGAGACGCCATTCTAGCACCAGCGATTGGCGGGACGGTCAATCGATTCGCGGTCGAGTTGGAGAAGCGCCAACCCCACCGAGGTACCTAGTTCGTATAGCTCGTTCCTTGTGGTCAGTTCAATTTCTGATGCTATCGACTGGTTTTGACTTGTGAAATCTGCGCTTGAGCGTCACTGCGCCCTTGAGCAGGGCGAACCAGAGAATCCAATTCCCTAGAAGCGCGACGAAATACGCTGCGAGGTCCGAACACGTCCAATGGTAAATCCAGTCACTCACCACGACGCCCGGAAATCCGATCACCGATAACCAGATTCCCGGAGTGGAGTGATAGCCGATGGTATCGCCGACATGCTTCAGTATGCCGGCCCATATAGTCGCGGGTATCAGCGCCCAAAGCAAAAGTGCTGCGGAACTCAAGGTGGTCACGTCGGTTTTTCGGCTCACGAATCGCCCCTGCGCGCCGGCCAGAAAACGCTCACCCGCCGACGAGAAGTTTACACCTCGCCGACGGGCTCAGTTCAATGGTGAGTTTTGAGCGTTGGTCGGAAACTAATCGGTTACACGTTCGCGCCCGACCTGCAACGGAACGCCGAAGAGGTGTAAGCTACAACGCTTCGCAGGAATTATGAGGAGGACGCTGGGCCATGCGATTCGACACGTTGATACGCGGCGGGACAATTGTTACGGCCACTGACACTTATGTCGGCGATGTGGGGATTATTGGCGGGAAGATTTCTGTGATCGGGGTGAATTTGCCGGCGGACGGAGACGGCAAGGTGATTGAGGCGCGGGGGATGTTAGTGATGCCGGGCGGGATTGATGTACATACACATCTCGATATGCCGTTTGGCGGGACCACTAGCGCGGACGACTTCGAGTCGGGGACGGTGGCGGCGGCTTACGGCGGAACGACTACCCTGATTGATTTTGCGATTCAGTACAAGGGGCAGACGCTGCGGCATGCTTTCGACACTTGGATGAAGAAGGCGGACGGCAAGGCAGTGATTGATTATTCGTTTCACTGCATCATCACGGATATTGCAGGGGCGCAGCTGGATGAGATGAAGGCGTTTGTGCGCGAGGGCGTACCGACATTTAAACTGTTCATGGCGTATCCCGGCGTGTTCATGCTGGATGACGCTTCGATTTTCAAGGCGATGGGAGTGGCCGCGGATTGCGGCGGAATGATTTGCATGCACGCGGAGAACGGCGGGGCGATTGATGTGATCGTGCAACGGGCGCTGGCGGAGGGAAAACGCGCGCCGAAATATCACGCGCTGACGCGTCCGGTGACGGCGGAGGCGGAAGCGACCTCGCGTGCGATTGCGCTGGCGGAAATGGCAGGGACGCCCGTGTACATCGTGCATTTATCGTGCAACGAGGCGTTGGAGAAAGTGCGCGAGGCGCGGGATCGCGGGTTGCGCGTGTATGCGGAGACTTGCCCGCAGTATTTATATTTGTCGCTCGAGAAATTGGATGGGCCGGGATTCGATGGCGCGAAATATGTGTTCACCCCGCCGTTGCGCGAGAAATGGCATCAGGAAAAACTGTGGCAGGGGTTGGCGAAAGACGATCTGCAGGTGGTTTCGACAGACCATTGTCCATTTTGCATGAAGGAGCAGAAGGAATTGGGCAAGGATGATTTCACGAAGATTCCGAATGGCGGGCCGGGGATCGAGCATCGCATGAGTTTGGTTTACAGCGGCGGGGTGCATGGCGGAAAGTTTTCGGCGAACCGATTTGTGCAGCTGGTGTCCACGGCGCCGGCGAAATTGTTTGGGTTGTATCCGCGCAAGGGGACAGTCGCGGTGGGGTCTGATGCGGATTTGATCGTGTTTGATGCTGACGAAGAGCAGACGATTAGCGTGAAGACGCATCACATGCGGGTGGATTATTCGATGTTTGAGGGAACTCGGGTGAAGGGCGTGACGAAGACAGTCTTGTCGCGAGGGCGGGTGATTGTGGAGAATGGCAAGTTCGCGGGGAAGGTCGGGGCGGGGGAATTTTTGAAGCGGGCGAATCCGGCGAGAATTTAGGTACGAGGTTGTTGGGCACGAGAATTAATCACGGGAGACGCCGGGCACCCAGGCGATGCTTACGAGGCCGTCCTTTACCTGGACGTCCACTACGTCGCCGGTAGTGAAGCGATCGAAATCGCTGCGGTCAACTGGTATGCGTTCGAAGCGATGGCCTTCGCGCCAGGACGTGACGATCAGGCGGCGGCTGGGGACCGGGCCGGTCATCGAAAATCTGCTGATTACGCGGGCCTTTTCGATGTGCGTGGGGGAACGATCGAGCGCGCCGTTGGCGTAGAGAAGCAGAGCGAGCAGCCAGGGCAGCGGGAGCAGGCCGTAGTAAATGCGTTTCAGAGATTCAACTTCCTGGTGACGCAGGGCACGGCGTTCGACAACGATGGCCAAGCCCAGCGTTAGAAAAAATACCACGCCGATAAATATTACGATGCCATCGAGCTCGAGAGCCGGGTAGCGGCCGCTTGCGACGATGAAAGCGATCGCGCCGACGAGAAATAATGCGGTGCGATTGAGCAGCGAACGGCGCAAAGAAAATTCAGCAGCGGAGGAACTGAGGCCGCAGGCTTCGCAGATGTCGCTGAGCCGCTCAGCCCCACAGTTCAAACAACGAGTCATCGTTGAGTCTTTCCCCCGTATTGCAATCTGTTGATGTTATGAGGCGGCGGATTGTGTGTCAATTCACGCGCTGTGATGGCAGCCTTTTCGCGTCTACCAGTTTCGCTGATCGCGCGATCTCTGGACGCACGTCCACTTCATTTATTAGACACCGGAACGGGCTGAAATGATTCTACTTCACCTGACGCTCGCTGGTGGGCGGCGTGTCGAGGCAGACGATGTTTTCGTCGCGGCCGTTGGCGAGCATTTCGCAGTCGATTCCCTGGGCGCTCCGGATGGCTTCCTGGGAAGTGGCGCCGGAAGCGGTGGCGCAGTGCAGCGCGCCTTTGAAGGTGACGCAGACTTCGTATTCGTTTTTGGTTTGCTGGAGTGAGGAATAGAGAAGGACGCCGATGAAGAGAGCGGCGCCGACGCTGATGATTAGGCGGATTTGGGTTTTGCGATTTGGCATGGGGCCTCTAGTAATGGCTACTTGAAAATCGTCGCTGCGCCGGTCATAAGTTCTGAACAAAATGCCGCGTGGCTTTGGCTTCTGTAGCGGTCTTCAGACCGCCATCCGTGGTCGCCGTGCCACCGATGGCGCACTAAAGTGCGCCGCCACGCAGTCAAGAGCTGGCCACGGCCTACAGAGATCGTTTTACTTTGTGCCTGGCCTCCGTGAAAGCTCCTTTTGAATATACCGCCGAACATGCGGCGAGAGGCCTTCGAGTGTTGCGAGATCTTTCAGGTCGCGCAGGGTGAGATTCGGGAGAAACGCCAGGATTACTGGAATGGGCGTATGTTGATTCCGAACCAGCGCGACACGGACATTGTACTGAACGGCCCAGCGGGGATGTTGCGCGATGGCGGCTACTACCCGTTCTGGGACACCCGGCTTCGATAGGACTTTCAGGATCTGGCTCTCGGTAAGGAAAGCATTGGCCAGCGCGAGCTTGATGGCTTGCGGCTGGCCTTCGGCGAGGAGCGCGCCCACTACGCGAGCGGGGCCGCGGCGCGCGAGAGTTAGTTTCTGGCCGATCGGTAGTTGCGGCACGCGGGTGATCATCAATTCTTCGGCGACGCGGCGGATTTCGGCGGGTGTAGAAGGCAGCAGGCTGAGGCGCACCAGGTCGAACAAATATAGTCGGCGCAGCAGGGCCATCGCGAAGCGGCGCGGTGTGCGCGGATGGCGCGCGAGGCGCAGGCGGACGCCTTCGCTGGCAGTCCACTTCCCTTTTTCGGCGATGGCGGTCAGGACGTTCGCTGAGAGATCGAGGCGTTCGAGCATTTGAGAAATGTGGGGCTCTTCGATTTGCGGATTTTCAAGGAGAGCGAGGAGCGTTTCTTCGTCGGATTCGTGGATCAACGATTGCAGGTCGGCGCTGGGAGCGGACCGCGCATGTTCCGCGCGCGCGGAAAGTTCATCCGGCATGGGCCTTGCGCTTTCCCAAACTGATCGCCATTTTGGCCGCGGCTTCGGCGGGCTTCATTTGCAACGCGACGACTTGGGCATGCGGCGCGAGTTCGTGCAAACGGGCGTCAATGGCGGCGTCGAAGAATTTGCTACGGCCGATGGTGCCACCGGCTTTGGCGATGGAGATTTCGCGGTCTTGCATGGCGAGTTTTCCGATGACGCTCTGTGCGAGGTCGCCGAGCGACGCGGCCGCGGTAGTGAGGATTTCGCACGCGACAGCGTCACCTTTGTCTCCTAGCTCGCCGACCAGAGGAAAAATGCGCGGAAAGACGTCGTCTGGATTTTTTATCACCCAGTCGAGGACGCGAGTCCATTCAGTGCAGCCGAGCCACTTCAACATTTTTGCGGAGAGAGCGGTTTGCGGGCCACGATTTTCTTCGGCGCGCACGACGGCGGCTAGAGCGCGACGGCCAATGTCGAACGCGCTGCCTTCGTCGCTGAACCAGGGGCCGCGTCCACCGGCGCGCGCGGTGTGGCCTTGCGCATCGCGGCCGTATGCCGCGGAACCGGTCCCGACTACTAAGATTATTCCTTCATCTTCGCCGACGGCAGCATTCAAAGTGATGGCGAGATCGGTGGTTACTGTGACCGCAGCTTCGGGAAAAGCGCGCTCAAGAAAAGTAGCAATGCGTTTGGCGACGGATTCGCGCCCCGCGCCTCCGATTCCTGCGCAAATGCCGCGAATGTCATTGGCTTTCAGATGATGGCGTTCGAGGACCACGTCGGCTGCATCGCTGAGCGTGAACCAGGCCTTGGCATAACCGGCGCGTAGCGGATTCGATGGGCCTGCGGTGGCGCGCGCGAGTACGTTGGCTTCGGCGTCCATCAAAATGCAATCGGTTTTTGTGCCGCCGCCATCGAAACCGAGATAGAACGAAGTTTCTGGCGCGGAATTTTGCTCGCTCATTCTGTTCACCATGCTTGACAGCGTTCAAAGCGGGCAGTTAGCATCGCGCGACTCACTGCCACAAACGGAATCTAGATCAGCGCAATGCAAATCAGCCCAATCGACCTCGGCATCCTGGTGCTCTATCTCGTGGGCATCACGCTTTTTGGCGCGCGTTTCCGGCGCGGCCAGCACAATCTGCGCGACTACTTTTTGGGCGGCCGCACGGCGCCTTGGTGGGCGCTGGCTTGCTCGATCGTCGCGACAGAAACTTCCACGCTCACGATCATCGGCACTCCGGCGATTGCCTACGGCGGAAACCTGGGATTTCTGCAACTCGTTCTGGGCTACCTTGTGGCGCGAGTGATTCTCTGCGTCGTTCTTATACCACAATACTTCCAGGGAGAATTCTATACCGCTTACCAGCTTCTGGAAAAGCGATTCGGCGCGAGGATGAGGTCGGTGGCGGCGGTAGTTTTCATGGGCACGCGGGCGCTGGCGGAAGGCGTGCGGATTTCGGCGATTGGAAAAGTAGTGAGCGTGGCGTTTGGGACTGGGGATCGGGTTTCGATTTTGATTATCACCGTGTTGACGATGTTCTACACGTTTGAGGGTGGGATGCGGGCGGTGATCTGGACGGACGTGGTGCAATTCTTCTTGTATCTTGCCGGATCGGCGGCGGCGTTCTTATTGCTGCTGCACAAAATCCCGGGCGGATGGCCTGAGGTGACGCACATTGCTGCGGCTAGCGGCGGAAAACTGCGCGTTTTTGATTTTGCGTTCAGTCTGACGCAGAGCTACACATTTTGGTCGGGCCTGCTCGGCGGAACTTTCCTGACGATGGCGAGCCATGGGACGGACCAGACAATGGTGCAGCGTTTGCTGGCGGCGCGAAACGAGCGCGACAGCAAGAAGGCGCTCTTGGTGAGCGGAGTGATCATTTTGGTGCAGTTCACTTTGTTTTTGCTGATTGGCGTGATGCTTTTTGTGTACATGCGGAATGGGGGGTTGGTTGTGCCGGGGGGCGATGCGGATCGGATTTATCCGGCGTTCATTGTTCATCGGATGCCCGTGGGGCTTACCGGAATTGTGCTGGCTTCGATTTTCGCTATCGCGATGTCGAATGCTAGCGGCTCGTTGAACTCGCTGGCTTCATCGAGCATGATGGACATGGGCGCGCGACGGTCGGGAGATGACGTGGGTTCGCTGGGGCGTTCGCGGCAGACGACTTTGATTTGGGGCCTGGTGCTGGGGCTGCTTGCGCTGATTCCCTGGGGGCCGGTGCTAGTGGCGGGGTTGACGATTGCTTCGATTACTTATGGTGCGCTGCTCGGCGTGTTTTTATTGGGAACCTGGAATGCGCGGGCAAATGAAAGCGGCGCACTGGTGGGATTTGCGGTAGGGCTTGTTGCGATGATTGCGGTAAACCGGTTCACGCCGCTGGCTTGGACCTGGTACGTCCTGGCTGGCACGATTGTTACTTTTACGGTGGGCACGATTGCGAGTGAATTCGCGCGCGGCTCGGGAGATGTTGCGGGCGCGGCCGTGACGCGTTAGCTTTTGTTGCGGTGCGAGGGAGAAATTCTATCGGGATCTCGGCACAGAAGGGCGAACGACTTGACCTGATACGCGCGCTGGGGCCTTGGGCCGCGGCGGCCATCGTGATTGGCACGATGGTCGGCACCGGAATTTTTCTGAAGCCGGGCGAGATGGCTGCGGTGGGCGGATCAGTGAGCGTCGTTTATGGCGCGTGGATTGTGGGCGGGCTGCTGTCGCTGTTTGGAGCGCTGTCGTTTGCGGAATTGGGTGCAGCGTTGCCCGAAGCCGGCGGGCAGTATGCTTATTTGCGCAAAGGGCTCGGGCCGGCGTGGGGATTTCTATTTGGCTGGATGCATTCGACCGTCGGTGAGTCGAGTTCAGCGGCATCCATCGCGGCGGGGTTCGCGCGCTTTTCCAGTTTTTTGATTCCGGTGATTGCGGCGCCCATTTTTACGTGGCACTTCGTCAATCCCATCTCGGGCGAGCCTTACGATTTCGCATTCACTTGGGCACAGCCCCTCGCCGTGGCGGCGATCACGCTTTTTACTTTCATCAATTATTTGGGAGTGCGGCTAGGCGGACGCGTGCAGATTGCGCTGACGATTTTGAAGATTGCTTCAGTGCTCGCGATCGTCGCGGCGGGATTTTGGTTTGGACATGGGAGCTGGGAGCATTTTCATCCGTTCTGGCCGACGGGCGGGGGCATGGGGACGATGGGCAAGTTTTTTGCGGCGCTGGCGGCTGCATTGTGGGCTTACGACGGCTGGGAAGACTTGAATCGCGTTGGTTCTGAGGTGGAGCAGCCGCAACGGAACATTCCTTTGGCGCTGATTGGCGGGACGATTCTGGTCGGTGGGATCTATTTGCTCTTTAGCGCGGTTTGTTTTTACGCCTTGCCATTCGCCGGCGTGGCTAGTTCGTCGCACGTGGCTTCGGACGTCGTGGCGACCTTTGCGGGGCGCGGCGCGGCCGACTGGATTACTCTGGCGATGGTGGTGGCTGCGCTGGGCACGCTGAATTCCTCGCTGCTGAGCGGGGCGCGGGTGCCCTATGCGATGGCGCGGGACGGGCTGTTTTTCAGAGTCACGGGGATTGTGCATCCGAAATTCCGCACGCCGGGCGGGGCGCTGATTTTTCAAGGGACTTTGGCGGGATTGATGGCGTTGACTGGAACTTTCGAAGAACTCACTTCCCTTTTCGTTTTTGCGGCGTGGATTTTTTATGCGTTGTCCGTGGTGGCGATGTTCCGATTGCGACGGATTGCGCCGGAGCTTTCCCGCCCTTATCGGACCTGGGGATATCCAGTGGTGCCGGCGCTTTTTGTGGCTGGAGCCCTGGCGCTGACGGTGAATATTTGGATCGAGAGGCCGGTGCGGTCGTCTATCGGGCTGGCGTTGATACTTTCGGGGCTTTTGTTTTATCGGGCTTGGCGAGATCGCAGTGAGGAAACAGCTGCAAGAGGTTTGTAGCGGCAGTCTTTAGACCGCCATCAGCGATTCGCGCACCATTGATGGCGCACTAAAGTGCGCCGTTACAACTACCCTTCACAGTTTCACGTAGCCGACCTCGGGCGAGAGCGTCGCAAATCCTTGTGGATTGAAGAGGTGCGCGAGAAGTTCGACGCCGTCGGCAAGGCGCGGGCCCGGGCGCGAGAAGTAGCTATTGGCGTCCACTGCGAAGATGCGGCGATTGCGGATGGCTGGGAGATTTTGCCAGCCTGGTGGAGTTTTTGTGGCGTTGAATTCTTGCGCGTTGCGTTTTGCGTTGTGGCCGCAGAGCATTATTAGAATTATGTCGGCGTTGCTTTGCGCAATGTCGTCTGGTGTTACTTTGAACGACGGGTGCCCTGCCCGGCCGAGTACGTCGTCTCCGCCTGCGATGGCGACCATTTCCGGAACCCAGTGACCGCCTACGTAAAGTGGGTCGAGCCATTCGAGACAAGCTACGCGTGGGCGGACCTCAGCTCGCCGAGCCGGTGGCGCGGTGATGGACGCGAAGACTTGCACTCTCGCTTTCAGCTCGGCGGCTAGCGATCCGGCGCGCTGACTCGTGTCGGTGGCTTCGCCTGTGCGGATAATATCCTGCCATACGTCATTGAGTGAGTGAGGAGTGAGCGTCAGCACGCGCGGCGGATGCGAGAAACGGGTGAGCGCTGTGGCGAGATCGTCGGGCGATGCGGCGCACACATGGCAGAGGTCTTGCGTGACGATGAGGTCGGGCTTAAGGGAGGCCAGCAACTCAGCATCAACCGCGTAGATGCTTTCGCCGCGCGCTACGAGTTCGCTGACCTGGCGATCAATTTCCGCTGGCACAGCTGTTGGGTCCACGCGGGGCTTGATCAGCGCGGGTTTGCCGGCGACTTCGGGTGGAAAGTCACATTCGTGCGTGATGCCGACAACTTGTTCGCCGACGCCAAGCGCGTAGAGAATTTCCGTGGCCGAAGGAAGCAGGGAGACGATGCGCATGAAGTTATTTTAACCCACGCGGGCGCGGCGCGTCTTACGGCTGCGCGATGCGCGACAAGTCTACGCTGATCAATTGTAGAGCAGATACTTGGCGCGTAGCGTGCGGAATTGCGCGAGATCGTCGGCCCAACTGGCGATGATGGCGGCGGGCGGTTGGTACCGGATGAGAGCGTCCACGGTCGCCTGGGACGCCAGCAAGTCCATCAGCTTCGTGACCTGGAACCGTTCGGGATAGAGGCGGTGCAGCGAATCGGCAATTTCGAGGCCCGTGCGGATGGAGTCGAATTCGGCGGCGTCCGTGATTTCGAGTTTCACACCGGCGCAGAGTTCGCCTTTGTAGAGGCCGTCGCTCGGAGTAAAACTTGCGGCCGTGAAACGCACGCCGGGAATTTGCTTCGCGTTCAGCGAACTCAGCAGGACATCGGAGTGGATCCAGGGTGCGCCGAGTTGTTCGAACGGCGCCTCTGTGCCGCGACCGACAGAAACTCCGGCAGGCTGCAGGATTTCGACGCCGGGATACAGCAGCACTTCGTTCAGTGTGCGCAGGTTGGGCGACGGCGGGATCCAGGTCAGGCCGGTCTGCTCGAAGGTTTCAATGCGACGCCAGTTTTTCATGGCGATCACGTGGAGGTCAACGCCCAGTTTATTTTGGGTGTTGAACA
Organism: uncultured Acidobacteriota bacterium; assembly: GCA_963779465.1. Classification (GTDB taxonomy): domain Bacteria; phylum Acidobacteriota; class Terriglobia; order Acidiferrales; family UBA7541; genus Palsa-295. Next base: position 1,478,755 of record CAVZYH010000001.1, read on the forward strand.
TGCGGGCCAGCTCGCCGAACGTCATGCCATAGATGACCGGTAGCCGAAAATATCCAACAAAGGAGATACGCGACGGGTCGAGCATGGGGCCTTGGATTTTTTCGCCGCCTAGCGGATCGGGGCGGTCCAGCACAAAGAATGGGATTTCGTGTTTCGCGGCGGCTTCCATGCAATAGCCCATGGTGGTGATGAAAGTGTAGAAGCGTACTCCGGCACCTTGAATGTCGAATACCAGGGCGTCTAGGCCCTGCAACATTTGGTCCGTGGGGCGCCGCGTGTCCCCGTAGAGGCTGAAAATTTTCAGGCCGGTGGCGGTGTCGGTGGCGTTGTCAACTTTCGCGGTGTCGAGTTGACCGGCAATCCCGTGCTCGGGGCTGAAGATCGCGACGAGTTTTACCCCGTCGGCGTGGGCGAGGACATCAATGGTGCGGCGGCCTTGCGAATCCACGCCGGTTTGGTTGGTGATCAGGCCAACGCGTTTGCCGCGAAGTGGCGCGAAATTTTGTGCTTCGAGGACGTCAATGCCCGTCTGAGTATATTCGGTGGCCTGCGCGGGCGATGGTGACGCCGGCGGGGCTGAATTTGCAGGCGTGGGACGCATCGCGACGGCGGTTGCGCTGACGATGCCAGTGAAGACGAGCAAAATCGGAACAAAACCGATACGAAACATGCTGGAGGAGGATTCGTTGTGCGGCATGCGACCGTGTGTTATATACAGCCGCGGGATGCGAGCGTCAACATGGAAGGTTCCGAATGGGTGCGATGCGTAAACTCGGACTTTCCGCGCTGCTCCTGCTCCTTTTAATGACAGCCAACGCCCGGTCGCAAAAAACTTCCGCCACCACAGCACGAAGCTCAGCCGCAAAACCCGCCGCTGCGGCTGGTCCTGCTGCGGCAAATTCTGCATGGGTGGAATCCACGCTGAAGAAAATGACGCTGCGCGAAAAATTGGGGCAGATGCTAATGCCCTACTATTTTGGCGTATTCACTTCGGCGGAAAGCGCGGACTACAAAAACTTGGTGCATGAGGTGGAAGAAAATCACGTGGGCGGATTTATCGTGGGCACAACGCGCGGGCCGTTGGGGATTGAGCGCAGCCAGGTTTATCCCACGGCTGAGCTGACAAACGAGCTGCAACGACGCGCGAAAGTTCCACTGCTGATTGGCGCGGATTTTGAGAGCGGCACGGGGATGCGGCTGGACGAGGGCACGTCGTTTCCATCGGCGATGGCGGTAGGCGCGACGGGCGACCCAAAACTGGCGTACCAGATCGGCAAAGTGATTGCCCTGGAATCGCGCGCGGCGGGCGTACACTGGATTTTCGCACCTGACGCAGACGTGAACAACAATCCGGACAATCCGATCATCAATATTCGCTCGTTCGGAGAAAATCCCAAGAGCGTGGGCGAGTTTGTGGCGCAGGAAATTCGCGGCATCGAAGAAAACGGCGGCCTGGCGACTGCGAAACATTTTCCGGGGCACGGTGATGTGAGCGTGGATTCGCATCTGACGCTGCCGACTGTGCCGGGAGATCGCAAGGCGCTGGAAGCGACAGAACTGGTGCCGTTCCGCGCGGCGATTGGCGCGAGCGTGGGATCAGTTATGCCGGGGCATCTGGCCGTGCCGGCGTTTGAACCGGACGCGAGCGTGCCAGCGACCACTTCGCGGAATATTTTGACGGGATTGTTGCGCGACGAATTGAAATACAAGGGGCTGGTGGTTACGGATGCGATGGATATGGGCGGCGTGACTTCGCGCTACCCCCCTGGTGAAGCGGCGGTGCGCGCGGTGGAGGCGGGCGCGGACGTGCTGTTGATGCCGCCGGTACCGGATGCGGCGATGGCGGGGCTGGAGCGCGCCGTGCGCTCTGGGCGCATCACCGAAAAGCGCGTGGATGAATCGGTGCGGCGGATTTTGCAGGCGAAGTCACGATTGGGGCTGGATCGCAATCGCCTCGCGGACATCGAGCATCTGGACGAAAAGTTCGCTCGGCCGGAATTTGCGGCGCAGGCGCAGAGTATCGCGGATCGCGGTGTGACTTTGCTTCGCGATACGGCGCACTTACTGCCGCTGGACGCGACGAAACCTTTGCGCGTGCTGCTGGTTTCACTTTCAGCGGATTCTGATCCTTATCCGGGAGAGACGATCGAGCCGGAAATTCGCTCGCGCGTGGATTCGCTGAAAGCTTTGCGCGCGGACATGCAATTCGCGAACGTGACGACGCTGAAACTGCCTGCGCCTGATACTTATGATGTGGCGATCGCGGCGTTGTTTGTGCGCGTGGCTGATCGCAAGGGGAACGTGGGTTTGCCGGACGAGCAGCGCGTGTTTGTGAATCAGATGATCGCGGCTGGAAAACCGGTGGTGGTGCTTGCGTTTGGCAGCCCTTATTTGATCGAGGGATTTCCGGACGCGAAGACTTGGCTCGCGGAATTTTCAACGAATTCAGTGTCGCAGGTTGCGGCGGTGCGTGCGCTATTTGGGCAGGTGGCGACGCAGGGGCAGATTCCCGTCACGGTGCCGGGAACCGTGAAGCGCGGCGATGGTTTGCGCGTGGCGGCGAACCCGATGACGCTACGCCCTGCATCTCCGGAGATGGAAAACCAACTGCATCCGGTGTTCGGTTTGCTCGATGGCTTTGTGACGGCTGGCGCCTTTCCGGGTGGAGTGTTGGCGGTGGGTTATCACGATCAGCTGGCCGTACATCCGTTCGGTTCACTAACGCGCGATGCCAAAGCGCCGAAGGTCACCGAGAACACGATTTACGATATGGCATCGCTGACGAAAGTGATCGTGACGACTACGTCAGCGATGATCTTGGTACAGCAGAAACGTCTGGACTTGGACGCGCCGGTGGAGCGTTACCTGCCGGAATTTGCGGCGGCGGCGAAATCCGATCCGAATGCAGCGTGGCGCGCGCGCATTACCGCGCGGATGCTGATGCTGCATGATTCGGGATTGCCGGCGCACCGCGATTATTACAAGGAAGCGAAGGGGCATGACGCGGTGCTGGCAAGAATATTGGCGGAGCCGCTGCTGCACGAGCCGGGGACACAAGTGGAATATTCCGACTTGGGATTTATTCTACTGGGAGAAATCATCGAGCGGCTGACCGGCGAGACGCTAGAACAATTCGCGAAGGGACATATTTTCGCGCCGCTGGGGATGAGCGATACGATGTATAACCCGCCGGTTGCGTCGCGCACGCGAATTGCGCCTACGGAAATGGACGCTGATTTCCGCAAGCGGCTGTTGCGTGGCGAAGTTCACGACGAGAACGCGTTCGCGTTCGGCGGTGTATCCGGGAATGCCGGGCTCTTTTCGACGGCCGATAACGTAGCGGCGTTTGCGCAGATGCTGCTGAACGGCGGGATTTACGCGCACCACCGTTTGCTCGCGCGCGCGACGATTCAAGAATTTATAGCGCGGCAAGTCGTCGGCGATTCGGCGCGAACGCTCGGATGGGACGTTCCCACGCCGCCAAACTCCGCCGCCGGGCATTATCTTTCACCGAGCGCCTATGGGCATACCGGATTCACGGGAACATCGCTATGGATTGATCCGGAACGCGGCCTGTTTGTGGTGCTGCTGACCAATCGTGTGAATCCCACACGCGCCAACGAGCAAATTCGCCAAGTGCGGCCGATCATTCATGATGCGATCTTGGAGGCCTTGGGCCTGGTGAACGCTTCCACTACCGCTCGATAACTCCCTCGTCACATAGCCTGCTGGAATTCATTACAAGCCCCATACTGGAAGGCGCCTATCGGTATAATTAATGGAAGACTGTTTGCAGGCCGATTGACGACTGAGGGCGCAGTGACACCAACCAGGACGGAACAGCGCAACCCGCGGACGCGCGGGCTGGACACCAAGTCCACGATTGAAATTTTGCGCGTGCTGAACCATGAGGATCAGCGCGTGGCGCTCGCGGTGCAGCGCGTATTGCCGCAGATTGCGCGGGCGGTGGACGCGATTGTGAAAAGTTTTCGGCGCGGCGGGCGGCTGGTCTATATCGGCGCGGGTACGAGCGGGCGGCTGGCGGTGCTCGACGCGGCGGAGTGTCCGCCAACATTTGGCACGCGGCCGAAGATGGTGCAGGCGCTGATTGCGGGGGGTGCGAAGGCGTTGCGAGGGGCGGTGGAAGGCGCGGAGGATTCTGCGTCAAACGGCGCGAGAGATTTGGCGAAGGCCGAGGTTAGCAAGCGAGACGTGGTTGTGGGAATCGCGGCCAGCGGCACGACGCGATACGTTTTAGGCGGAATCGAATGGGCGAAGCGGCGCGGGTGCGTGACGGTGGCAGTGACTTCCAATCCGCAATCGCCGCTAGCGCGCATGGCAAAAGTTGCGATCACTCCCGAGACGGGGCAGGAAGCGATTGCCGGGTCCACGCGGATGAAGGCCGGAACCGCGCAGAAGATGGTGCTGAACATGCTTTCTACAACGGCGATGGTGCGGCTCGGCAGAGTCTATGAAAACTGGATGATTTACGTGGCGCTGACAAATCAGAAGTTACACCGGCGGGGGGCGCGGATTTTGACGGAGGCCGCGGGAGTGAGCGCGTCTAAGGCCGCACACGCTCTGCGGCAGGCAGGACACGATTTGCCGGCGGCGCTGGTGATGTTGAAAACCGGCGCAAATGCGGTGGCGGCGCGGCGGTCGTTGCGTAAATCCGGTGGAAACGCGAGGCAGGCGCTGGCGCTGGAATTGCATCCGAAGCGGCGAGCGATTTCGAAAGGTCAGGGGAAATAACATGGACCGGTTCAAGCTTCAGGGCGGTCGAAAACTGGAAGGGACGGTGCAGATTAGCGGCGCGAAGAATGCGGCGCTGCCGGCGATGGCCGCGGCGCTGCTGACCAGCGACGTGGTGACGCTGCAGAATATTCCTCACGTGCGCGACATCATCACCATGGCGAAATTGCTGGCTCACATGCGCTGCCGCGTGGAGAGCCCGGATCTGCCGCCGAGCGAATTCATTATTCAGGCGGAAACGGTTTCGATGCGTGAGGCGCCGTACGAGTTGGTGAAAACGATGCGCGCTTCGGTGCTGACGCTGGGGCCGCTGGTGGCGCGATTTGGCTACGCGCGCGTGTCCCTTCCGGGCGGATGCGCGATTGGCGCCCGGCCGATTGATTTGCACATTCAGGCGCTGGAGAAACTGGGCGCGGAAACCAAAGTGGAGCACGGATACGTGGAAGCTCGCGCGAAACGTTTGCGGGGGGCGACTTTGCGTTTCCCGAAAATTACGGTGACCGGAACAGAAAATATTTTGACCGCGGCAGTGCTGGCCGAGGGCGAGACCGTGCTGGAAAATTCGGCGATGGAGCCGGAAGTTACCGACCTGGCGGAATTGCTGATCAAGATGGGCGCGAAGATCGAAGGCCTCGGGACGTCCACGTTGCGCGTGCAGGGCGTGGAGAAGCTGCACGGCGCGACGCACGCGATTATTCCGGACAGAATCGAGACTGGGACCTTTCTGGTGGCTGGCGCTATTACCGGCGGCGAATTATTGCTGACCCATTGCGAACCTGCGCATTTGAAAGCGGTGATCGAGAAGCTGCGGGCTTGCGGCGTGGAAATTAAATGCGAGGGCGACGGCAAGTTGCGCGTGCGCGCGGCTAAGAAATTGGTGGCCGCGGATGTCACGACCGAGGAATATCCCGGCTTCGCCACGGATATGCAGGCACAGTTCATGGCGTTGGCTACGCAGGCGCAGGGAGTTTCGCAAGTGCGCGAGACCATTTTTGAAAATCGGTATATGCACGCGAGCGAGATGGTGCGCATGGGCGCGAATATTCAGATCGAGGGTAATGAGGCGGTTGTGACCGGGCCTACGCCTCTGAGTGGAGCGCCGGTGACGGCTTCGGATTTGCGCGCCAGCGCGGGATTGGTGTTGGCCGGGTTGGTGGCAGACAACACAACCTGGATTGACCGCGTCTATCACATTGATCGCGGATACGAGCAGATTGAGCTGAAGTTGCAGGACGTGGGCGCGCAGATCGAGCGGGTTAGCGGGCGCGAGGAATAAAAACGGGAGGCGATTGCTCGCCTCCTGGTTTGGTTTCCCTGAATCAGCAATTCCCACGAGTCCTTCGCGGGAATCACGTTTCCATATTTTGCGGTTAGGTTGTGGCTTCGGTCTTCGGGGCGCCCTGTTTGTCGCGCAAGACGGCTTTGCGGCTCAGGCGAATTTTATTGCCCTCGATGGCCAGAACCTTTACGAGGATTTGATCGCCTTCCTTCAGCTCGTCGCGAACCGCGCGGATGCGCGCTTCGGCGATTTCACTGATGTGCAGCAGGCCGTCGGTGCCAGGGAAGATTTCGACGAAGGCGCCGAACTCCGCGATGCGCACTACCGTGCCGAGATAGGTCTTGCCGATTTCGGCGGTGGCGGTGACGTCGCGAATCATTTTCAGCGCTTCTTCGGCTGATTTTCCGCTGGAGGCGAAGACGTGGACCTTGCCGTCGTCCATCACGTCAATCTTCACGCCGGTAGCTTCGATAATCCCGCGGATTTTCTTGCCGCCCGGACCGATCAGGTCGCGGATCTTGTCCGTGGGAATATTCAGCATGAAGAGGTGCGGAGCGTAGAGCGAAATTTCCGGACGAGCCGAAGAAATCGTCTTGTCCATGATGTCCAGAATCTGCAAACGCGCCTTGCGGGCCTGGGCCAGGGCTTCGCGCATCATCGCAATGCTGACGCCCGCGACCTTGATATCCATTTGCAGCGCGGTAATTCCCTGCCGCGTACCGGCAACTTTGAAATCCATGTCGCCGTAATGATCTTCGGCGCCGGCGATGTCCGTGAGGATGGCGTATTTATCGCCTTCCACCACGAGGCCCATCGCAATACCGGCGCAGGCAGATTTCAGCGGCACGCCTGCGTCCATCAAAGCGAGAGAGCCGCCGCAGACGGTGGCCATCGAAGAAGAGCCATTCGATTCCAGGATGTCCGAAACGCAGCGCACGGCGTAGGGGAAATCCGCGTCCGAGGGCATCAAGTTCGCAAGAGCGCGCTCGGCCAGAGCGCCGTGACCGATTTCGCGACGGCCGGGACCGCGCAGGAATTTCACTTCACCGACGGAAAACGGCGGAAAGTTGTAATGCAGCATGAAGTGCTTGAAGGTATCTTTCTCGAAGAGAAGATCCTGGCGCTGCATGTCTTCCTTGGTGCCGAGGGTGGCGGTGGATAGAGATTGCGTTTCACCGCGAGTGAAAAGCGCGGAGCCGTGAGCGCGCGGGAGAACGCCCGTCTCGCAAGTGATTTCGCGGACTTGGTCGAAAGCGCGTGCATCCGGACGGCGCTTGCGCGCGAGCATATCGTCACGGAAGATGAATTCGCGCAAATGCTCAAAAGCGCGGGCAGCGAGCTTTTTCTTCTCGAGGTCTTCCGGAGGCAGCGTCGCGTAGATTTCGGCCTTGACGGCGTCCACACGAGCGTAGCTTTCGGATTTTGGATACTTGGCGGTGTCCGAAGCATCGCGCAGCTTCTCGCCGTATTGCTGTTGCAGCTGTTTGTAGAGCGCTTCATCGAATGCCGGCGGCGTGAACGTAACCTTCGTCACGTTCACCTTGGTCTGCAATTCGCGAATAGCGGCAACGATCTTGCGGATTTCCGTGTGCGCGAATTCCAGCGCATCGGCGACGGCATCTTCGGAAACTTCCAGAGCGCCCGATTCCACCATGACGATCGCCTTGTCAGAACCCGCCACCACGAGATTCATGGTGCTGGTCTTTTGTTCGGCGACGGTAGGATTCACGACGAGCTTGCCTTCGAGCATGCCGATGCGCACAGCTGCGATCGGCGTGGTGAATGGAATTTTCGAGATGTACAGCGCGGCGGAAGCGGCGGTGACGCCGATCACGTCCGGATCGTTTTCGCTGTCCGCGGACAGCACCATGGAAACAATTTGCGTTTCATTGGACCAGCCTTCGGGAAACAAAGGCCGCAGCGGGCGGTCAATCAGCCGCGAGGTCAGAATTTCCTTTTCCGAGGGGCGGCCTTCGCGCTTGAAGAATCCGCCGGGAATTTTCCCCGCGGAATAGGTGTACTCGCGGTAGTCCACCGTAAGGGGTAGAAAATCTTTTTCGGCTGCTTTGCTGTCCATGCAGGCAGTGGCCAGAATCACGGTGTCGCCATAGCGCGCCACCACGGCGCCGTGCGCTTGACGGGCCATCTTGCCTGTCTCAAAGCTGAGGGTACGTCCGCCAACTTCCAAACTAACTTTTTCAAACATCAATTCACATCCTTTTTGCCCCGGTTCACCGGGGACGCTTGGTTCAGATACGAGATTTCAGTCTCGGGAAATACGGCGAAGGGAGAAAGCAGAGAAGAAAACCGAGCAGGAAATTTTGCAACGAGCGACAACGCGCCGCGCGGCCCGCATGTCGCCTGAAAATGATGGTTTGTGCGGTGGATAAATACGCGGCCGGAAGGGCCGCTCAAGAAATCCGCGCTACTTGCGCAAACTAAGTCGTTCCACAATCTCGCGATACCGATCCGGGTCGCGACGATTCAGATAGTCCAGCAGCCTGCGGCGCTTGTTGACCATCATGATCAATCCGCGGCGTGAGGCGTGATCCTTTGCGTGGGACTTAAGGTGAGTGGTCAGATAGCTGATGCGTTCGCTCAATAAAGCAATCTGCACTTCCGGTGAACCTGTGTCTTTGGTGTGAACCCGGAACTGCTCGATCAATGCCAGTTTGGCTACGCTCAACTTGACCCCTCCTGAAACGTCGTGCCCTGCTCTATGCTCTTGGTCTCTCTTCGACTTCAAAATGCTAACATACAGTGATTGCTGTACAAAGGAATTTTCAGCGGGGCGAGGAAGTGCGCAGTTCGGCTGACTCGGCTCGTTGCCACGGTTTTAGGCGCGTTTACGGCCTCTGCGAATTGACTAGCGACAGGAATTCGTCGCGGGTCTGTTTGTTCTCGCGGAAATCGCCTAGCATGGCGCTTGTGGTGGTGGTGGAATTCTGTTTTTCGACGCCGCGCATGACCATGCAGAGGTGCCGGGCTTCTATAATTACGCCGACGCCTGCGGGATCGAGTTTTTCTTGGATGGCGGTGGCAATCTGGTGGGTCAGGCGCTCCTGAATCTGCAGGCGACGAGCGTACATATTCACCAGCCGCGCGACTTTGCTGAGGCCGACGACTTTCTTTTTCGGGATGTAGGCCACGTGGCATTTGCCGAAGAACGGCAGCAGATGGTGCTCGCAAAGGCTGTATAGTTCGATGTCTTTCACCACGACCATTTCGTCGTAGCACACATTGAACATCGCGCCGTTCAGCAGCTTGTCGGGATCCTGGCGATAGCCGCTGGTCAGGAAGCGCAGAGCCTTTTCGAAGCGCTCCGGCGTGCGGCGCAATCCTTCCCGATCGGGATTTTCGCCCAGCTGCACGAGCATCTCACGGACGAGCTCGGCAATTTTTCCGGAGACGGGCTCCGGGACTACGATTTCTGCTGTTTCACTCATGTCTGATTTGCTCCTCATGCGAATTCTTCTGCTCCGATTTCGAAACTGTTCTTGCTGGTCTCTTCAATGCGCACTCGTTCGAGCCGCGCGGCCGGAAACTCTTGCAGGCGGCGGAAGATTTCGCGGCAGACGTTTTCGGTGGTCGGTACTTCAGTACGAAATTGCGCTACTTCTTCGTTCAGATTCTTCTGGTCGAAGGCGGAGAGAACTTCGCGTTCGACGTACGGGTCCAAATCACCGAGATTCGCGATCATTCCAGTTGCCGGATCCACTGGCCCGGTGACCGTGACTTCCAGCGCGTAATTGTGCCCGTGGCCGTAGGGATTATTGCATTTGCCGTAGATGCGCTGGTTCTCCGCGTCGCTAAGATTCGGCGCATGCAGCCGATGCGAGGCCGCAAAATCATAACGGCGCGTCAGCGAGATTTTCATGCGCGCTTCCCTACACCGTTTGTGGACGCGGAGCCGGCAGTGCAATCGGCGAAAAGATTGGGCGACTCGTAAACGCGCACGCGGTCGAGCTTGCCGCGCGTGATTTTGGGCTCGAGCAATTGCCAGATCACAGCAGCGATATTCTCGCAGGTGGGAATTTTGCCGGCGAGTTCGGGCACCTCGTAATTCAAATGTCGGTGGTCCATGCGATCCATCACTTCCCGCTCGAGTAATTCCTTCAGCTCTTTCAGGTCGAGGACCATGCCGGTGGCCGGGTCAGGCTCGCCGGCGATGGTGACTTCCAGAGTGTAGTTGTGGCCGTGGCCGTGCGGATTATTGCACTTGCCGAAGATGCGGCGATTTTCCTCCGCCGAGAAATTCGGGTTGTGATAGAAGTGCGAGGCTGAGAATTCAACTTTGCGCGTGATGCGGATCATTGCGTCCTTTGCGGCAGGGGTTTCTGTGCCATCGGCTGAGCGCCAGATGAATATGTCCTGCCCTTCCATTGCACCGAGCCGCGCGTATTTTTCCACCATGAGGCGATGAGCGCGGCGCTATAAAGAAACATTCCGGGGACGTAGTATTTGATGTATGAAAGCGGGTAGAGATTCCGGTAAAGCTGCTCGGCAAAGCGGGCGCAGCGCAGGGCCATCGCGAGCAGCAGCAGTGCTGCAAGTAATGTGACCGAAGGTTGATACGCCCCTCTGAGTAACGCCCAGAACGAGAACAGGACGATGATCTCGACGGCAGGAAAGACCTTGGCAAATTCAGAGAACACTTGTTTCGTCGTGTTGCCCATCAGCGGGTAGAGATTCTTGGTCCATCCTTCCCAGAGCGCCGGAAAGCTGCGGTACATCCGAGTGCGGATCGTTCCGATCGGCGCGGTGAAATAAATCTTGTAGCCGGATTGTTTTACGCGACGCGCGAGAGCTACGTCTTCCAGAACTTCGCCCGCAATGGCCGCGTGGCCTCCGACTTTTTGATAGACGTCGCGCAGAATCATCAGAAATTGGCCGTTGGCAGCGGCGTCCGGCAGCTTTGGATCGTTGACGCGCGCGAACGAAAATCTTGCGGAGAGGCGGCAATACACGAAGGGGATGAGGACGCGCTCCCAGAACGAGCCGAGCTCCTGTTCCGGCGAATAAGAAACCAGCACGGCGTTGTGGTCCACGGCGTCCGCGAGCGCGCGACGCGTGGAGCCCGGCATGTGGCAGGTATCGGCGTCGGTAAACAGCAGCCAATCACCTTGCGCGACATCCGCGGCCAGCGTGACGGCATAATTTTTGCCGACCCAGCCGGGCGGCAGCGCGCGTGTGTGCAGAACTTTCAATTTGGGGATGCGCGCAGCTAGTTCGGCCAAGATCGCGGCGGTTCGGTCGGTGGATTGGTCGTCCACAACGATAATTTCTCCGATTTCAGGTTGCGCGGCGACGGATTCGACGGCGCGCGCGATCGAGTCTTCTTCGTTGCGTGCCGGAATGATGGCGGAAACCATGATTTTATTGTGAGGGTCGAAGGTGCGACTCTGCTCCGCGGGCTACCGATTGTGGGCTGACTTCCACTGCGAATACTTTGTTTCTTCCGGCACGTCTGTGGGGCTCTCGAATTCGATTTTGTAACCGTCCGGGTCCTTCAGCCCGACTACCCACATGTTGTTGCCAACGAATGGCTCCGAGGTTTGAATTCCGCGCGAGGTGACGTCGCGATAGATTTCCAAGGCGTCCTGGCACTGAAAGCAAACCGAAACGCCTTCGCCAACTTTCCCGGCCGGCACATGGGAATCGTGCCCTTCTTTGCGGAATTCTTGCAGCATGAGCGCGGCGCCGCCGAGTTGCAGCCAGCACCAGCGCAGCTGGCCTTCGTCAATCCATTTATTGGTCATCTGGAAGCCGAGGCCTTCGACGTAGTAGCGGATCGAATTCGCGATATTATTCACTCCGAAAAAGGGCACGGCTTGCTGGACGTTGGATTTCGTCGAGGTTTCGGTCTTCGTCCCGGCGTTCATAGCGCAACCTCCGGCTTGCGGGCGCTGAAACAGGCCAGTTCAGGCGTTGGCAAATCGCTCGCATTCGATTCACCGATACCGTTATTATAGGACGCTTGGACAAAGGACTGAAACGGAAACTGAATACAGGGCTGGTGCTCGCGTTCATCGTGGGCCTGCTCGTTCTATTCGCGCATCCGGATTATCGGCAGGGCGAGCCGAGTTTGCGCGGCTCCACGCCGAAGGATTTTTCGTTCACGCTGGACGGCAAGCCCACGAAGTTGTCTGACCTCCGCGGCAAGGTGGTCCTGGTGAATTTCTGGGCGACCTGGTGCCCGCCGTGCGTCGAGGAGACCCCTTCGTTGAACGAACTGCAGCGGCGGATTGCGTCGCGCGGGGGGATGGTGCTGGGCGTCAGCGAGGACGACGATCAGCAGGCTTACGATGAATTCCTAAAAACCTATCAGGTTCAATTTCCCACGTTTCGCGACACTTCAAAGAAGATTCCCGCGGAGTACGGCACATCCATGTATCCAGACACCTATGTGATCGGGCGCAACGGCAAGCTCGACCGCAAGATTGTGGGCCCGCAGGATTGGACCAGTCCCGAGATGACGGTTTACATTGATTCACTGCTGGATGCGAAGTAACGCTTTTCCGCGCATCGCGCCTTGCCCAAGCACGACCCAATAGTTGCCGACATTTTGCTCCGGTTGACATTTGTGCGTGCCATCGGCATAATACCCCCTGGGGGTATATGAGGATGAAGTGGCGTGATGGTGCTGGCGGCAAACGGGCGGCGGGGGTTAGCCCCGAGATCAAATCGGCGAATTTGAAACGGTTGAAGCGAATCGAGGGGCAGGTCCGCGGGTTGGCGCGGATGGTCGAGGCGGACCGCTACTGTCCGGACATCATGGTGCAGATTTCTTCGGTGCAGGAGGCTCTGCGCGCCGTGGGTCGCGGATTGATGCGCAATCACCTGCGCCACTGCGCCACGCAAGCGATTCGCAAGGGAAATCCCGCGCAAGCGGAAGCGACTTACGATGAATTGATGAAGCTGATTTACACGCACGCACGGTAGTGTGGCGCGATACAGAGCTGGACATCGCGACAAAACGAGCGACCAGACGGACCGACAACGTAACGCGACAAATCAAGGTGAAATGATGGAACGAGACCCAGTTTGCGGCATGACGGTGGACCCGGCCCGGGCAGCGGCGCAGGCGATATACGCCGGCGAGAATTACTATTTTTGCTGCGCCGGATGCGCCGACAAATTTCGCGCCGAGCCTGCGAAATACTTGAGTACGGTGACGCCCACTGCAGCGGGACGTGACGGTGCATTGGTCGAGTTCAGCCGCGCGGGTACTGCTGGCGCGGCGCCTGCGCTGGCTGTGTCGCGCGATAGTGTACACACAACCGGGGGGCCAGTCGTGAAATCAGCGGTGGCGAATGCCTACGTGTGTCCGATGGATCCTGAGGTGCGAGAGGATTATCCGGGCGCGTGTCCGAAATGCGGCATGGCGCTGGAGCCTTCGCTGCCGGAGGCTCCGGCGACGCGTGTGGAATATACCTGCCCGATGCATCCGCAAATCGTGCGGCCGGGGCCGGGTTCGTGCCCAATCTGCGGCATGGCGCTCGAACCGCGCACGGTGATCGCGGAGGAACCGGAAAATCCAGAGCTGGTTTCGATGACGCGCAGATTTTGGACGAGCGTCGCGCTGACGATTCTGGTGCTGTTGCTGGGAATGTCAGACCTGATCCCCGGACAGCCACTGCAGCGGTTCTCAACGATGAGCGCGATTGGCTGGATCGAGCTGGGGCTCGCAACTCCCGTAGTGCTATGGGGCGGCTGGCCATTCTTCGAGCGCGGCTGGACGTCAGTGGTGAATCGCAGCTTGAATATGTTCACGCTGATCGCGTTGGGAACGGGAACAGCATTTCTGTACAGCGTGGTCGCCGTCGTTTTCCCGCAGCTGTTCCCCGCCACGTTTCGCGGGACGGGCGGCGCGTTGCCAGTTTATTTCGAAGTCGCTGCTGCGATCACGACTTTGGTGTTGCTGGGGCAAGTGCTGGAATTGCGCGCGCGCAGCCGAACATCCGCGGCGATCCGTTCCCTGCTGCAGCTTTCACCGAAAAATGCACGGCTGGTCCGCGCCGATGGCACGGAGCTGGATGTGCCGCTCGAGCATATTCAGGTTGGGGACATGCTGCGCGTCCGTCCGGGCGAAAAAGTGCCGGTGGATGGAGTCGTGACCGACGGCGAGAGCTCGGTGGACGAGTCGCTGATGACCGGCGAGCCGATTCCGGTGGAGAAGTCTCCCGGCGCGCGCGTGGTCGGTGGAACGATCAACGGAACGGGCACGCTGGTGATGCGCGCCGAACGCGTGGGCGGCGAAACGCTGCTCGCGCAAATTGTGCGCATGGTGAGCGAGGCGCAACGCAGTCGCGCACCAGTGCAGAAACTTGCTGACCGAGTCGCAGGGTACTTCGTTCCGGTTGTGGTGTTGATCGCTGTGCTTACGTTTGTCGTGTGGGCTGTCGTGGGCCCGCAGCCGCGCATGGCGCACGCTCTGCTGAACGCCGTTGCGGTGCTAATCATTGCGTGCCCGTGCGCGCTGGGCCTCGCGACTCCGATGGCGATCATGGTGGGTACGGGACGCGGAGCGACTGCGGGCATCCTGGTGAAGAATGCCGAAGCGCTGGAAACTTTGGAAAAAGTGGACACGGTGGTGGTGGATAAGACCGGAACACTCACGGAGGGGCGGCCGAAGGTCGTGGCCGTGGTTACGGCGCCAGGATTTGACGAACCGGCAGTATTACGAATCGCAGCGACATTAGAGCGCGCGAGTGAGCACCCGTTGGCGGCCGCGATTCTCGCGCGGGCGAAAGAGCGCGGGATTGGGCCGGGCGAGAGCGGCGAATTCCAGTCGCGTACCGGAAAAGGCGTCGTGGCGAAAATCGGCGCGCAAATCGCGGCGCTGGGAAATCGTGCGTTGTTTGCAGAATTGAAAATTCCGCTCGACGCTTTAGAGGAAAGGGCGCGGCAACGAGAGGCTGAAGGCGAGACCGTAATGTTCGTCGCCATCGGCGGAAAAGCGGCGGGATTGATCACTGTGGCTGACCCCATCAAGGCGACCACAGCGGAAGCCATTGCGCAGCTGCATCGCGACGGAATCGCGGTCGTTATGCTAACAGGCGACAGCCGCGCAACTGCCGAAGTCGTCGCGCGCAAACTGGGTATTGAAAAAGTTTTTGCGGGCGTGTTGCCGGAGCAGAAAAACGAAATCGTGAAGAAGCTGCAAGCCGAAGGACACGTCGTAGCGATGGCCGGCGACGGCGTGAACGACGCTCCGGCACTGTCGCAGGCCGATGTGGGCATCGCGATGGGCACCGGCACGGACGTGGCAATCGAAAGCGCTGGAATCACATTGCTGCAAGGCGATCTGCGTGGCCTAGCGCGGGCGCGGAAACTGAGTCGCGCGACGATGCGCAATATCCGACAAAATTTATTCTTCGCGTTTGCTTACAACGCGCTGGGTGTGCCCATCGCTGCCGGAGTGTTGTACCCATTTTTTGGATTATTGCTAAGCCCGATTCTTGCGAGCGCGGCAATGACGTTCAGTTCGGTGTCTGTAATTACGAATGCGCTCCGCCTGCGCACCATCAAGTTGTGAACGCGCAACGCGTCCCCTGCTATAATCACGCGCATGACACAGATGACGGTTACTTACGAACTACAGGGGCTCCTGAAGCCCGAGCAATTCCGCGCGCTAGGCGCGTTCGCGAACACTTATGGCCTGAAGGGTTTCCGCGTGGATGAGAGAACCAACTACCTGCACATTGATTATGACGCTTCGCGGCTGCGCGAAAATATTGTGGAGCACGTGTTGCGCGAGGCCCGGATTCCGGTGCTGCGCAAGCTAGAACCGAGTAACAATTAGCAGCGCGCCGCCGATCGCGATCAAATCTTCCGTCAGCGCCACGCCGATGTCCTTCACTTTCAGTTGCGCTACGATCTGATGACGCACTTGGTAGCCCCCGAACGTTCCGACGAGCGCGCCGACGATTCCGGCGACGAGCCCCAGCGGTATTCCCTGCCCTCCCGCAATTGCAAGCGCCATGCCGCAGATTGCTCCGGTGACGATGCGCACGCCCAATGGGAACGCAGTGGTACGACTCGGCGTGGCGGGAAGCTTGTCGTTAATCAACTCGGCGATCGCCAGGATTGTAATGATCACGGCGGTGACGACGGATCCAAGGACCGCCAAATGCGAGCCGTGAAGATTGATCCAACCAAGATGCGCCGCCCAGCAGACGACTGCCGGGGCGGTGAGCGCACGCAAACCAGCGATGACGCCAATCGCGAATGCGAGGCACAGAACCATTGAGGTATTCATGGCGAGAAACTATCACGAAAAGGCAGGAAAAATGAAGCAGTAGGGCGGTGGAAAACTTTGGGCACAGGGGTGCAGAAAAAAAGAGGGGCCCCGGCTTGGGATCCGGGGCCCCAAAGATCGCGCTCCGGTGACTCGGCCTAGGCGTGACCGAATCATGGGGTCATCCATCCAGCTTCCCTCTCAGAGGCAGGTGGGAGCGACCCATACCATCCTGCAAGTAGGCCCCTTCCTCCCCACTTACTGGATGATGCGGATCGTTTTGGAGCGCGACCCACGCCGTACCTTATGCAAGTGGATTGCCCAAGTAATGCGGCAAGGCGAAATTGGACACGCAGTATTATCAAGCACTTAACTTTCGCATCCGAAACCAAACCTGGATTGCCGGGCCGATTCGGGAATTTACGTCCCGGATTGAATTTGCTCGCCAGTTCGTCTCCCAGCATGTTTTTGCGCAATGCCGCGCGCTTCGCGTCTTGCTCGCTGAATGTCTCTAGCCCATAATAGTGGTGGGTGCAGGGCGGCGAATGAAAAGATCTTTTATTCTAGTGCTCGCAATGGTGGCCGGACTGGCTGGTCTGGCGATTGGGCTGGCCGCGAGCCGTTCCGAAACACCGCGCGCGATAAAAGTACGTAAGGCCGCGGCGCATTCGTCGTCGAGCGCATCATCTGTATCGTCCCCGTCATCCGCACTATTGGCGACACGCAATACGAAAACTACGGAGCGCGCGGACGAAGCCCACGTAGTCCGCTTTGCGGCGCATCCACAGCCGATGCCGGCGTTTTTGGTGAACGATCTGGATGGCAATCCCGTTTCGACTGCTGCGTGGAAGGGCAAAGTTGTGTTCATAAACTTCTGGGCGACGTGGTGCCCACCCTGCCGCGCGGAAATTCCGATTCTGATTGATTTGGAGAACCGCTACAAAGATCGTCTGCAGATTGTGGGCGTATCGGTGGACGACGGCGATCCCGCGGACGTGAAACAATTCGCGAAGGAGGCCGGAATCAATTATCCGATTGTGATGGCCGACCGTGCGATCGTTAAGGAATATGGCGGCGTGCCAGCTTTGCCGACGCTGTTTGTGGTAAATCCGGAGGGCAATGTAGTACAAAAGCATGAAGGGCTTTTTTCCAATGAGCTGTATGAAGCTGAGGTGCGTTCGCTGCTGGGATTGCCGGTGGATGCGACCATCGAGACGTTTGAAGATACCGGACAGATCTTTTTGAAGAATGCGGTGCTGGCTACCGAGCTTCCGAATGTGGATTTCACGGGGCTGAATTCCGAGCAGAAGAAGGTCGCGCTGAAGCGGATGAATTCGGAGACTTGCGACTGCGGCTGCACTTTGACGCTAGCGCAATGCCGTATTAACGACACTTCTTGCCCGGTTAGCAAAAAGCTTGCGGCGAAAGTGGTGAAGGAAGTCGCCTCGAATGAGGCGACGCCGGTTCCTACAATGCCCGCTGGTGCAGCACCTGCGGCTCCGCCCACTATCGCGCAGCCGAATTGACGCGACGGCAATTCCCCCTGGCGCTAATCTTCTACGTGTTTTCTTTCTGCGGGTAAATGCTCTTCATGCCTGTCTCGCGCAATAAACTTCGTGAAACCCACATTGCGCAAAACGCAACTCACTTCGTCACGGATGCGTCATGTTCTCCGGTTTCACCAGCTCGTCGAACTCTTTCTCCGTCAGATAGCCGAGCTTCAGCGCTGCAGCCTTCAGGCTGCTATGTTCATGATGCGCGGTGTGCGCGATCTCCGCGGCTTTGTCGTATCCGATTCTCGGGCTCAACGCCGTCACCAGCATCAGCGAATTCGTCACATTCTGTTCGATTCGCCCCAGGTCCAGCTCCATCCCCAGCACACAATGGTCCACAAACGAACGGCACGCATCCGCCAGCAGGCGCACCGAGTTCAGAAAATTGTGGATCATTACAGGTTTGAAAACATTTAACTGAAAATTTCCCTGCGAGCCGGCAAATCCGATCGCTGCGTCGTTGCCGAACACTTGCACCGCCACCATCGTCATCGCTTCCGACTGCGTGGGATTCACCTTGCCAGGCATGATCGAAGATCCCGGCTCGTTTTCCGGCAGCACCAGCTCTCCGAAGCCAGCGCGCGGCCCCGACGCCAGCCAGCGCACATCATTCGCGATTTTCATCAGCGATGCCCCAAGCGTCTTCAAAGCGCCACTGGCAAACACGATTTCGTCGTGCGCCGAAAGCGCCGCAAATTTATTGGGGTGCGATACGAACGGCAAGCCCGTCAGTTCCGAAATCTTCCGCGCCGCGCGCTCCGCAAACTCCGGATGCGCATTCAACCCCGTGCCCACCGCCGTGCCGCCGATCGCCAGATCGTACAGCCCGGGCAGAACCATGCGCAGTCGCTCCACATCGCGATCCAGCTGGCTCACCCACCCCGACATTTCCTGCCCCACCGTCAGCGGCGTCGCATCCATCAAATGCGTGCGCCCGATCTTCACCACGTCGGAGAAAACGCCAGCCTTCGTGGCCAACGCGTCGCGCAATCGTTCCACCGCCGGGATCAGCGCTTCCTCCACCCGCGACGCAGCCGCAATGTGCATCGCCGTCGGAAAAGTATCGTTCGACGATTGCGACATATTCACATCATCGTTCGGATGGACCGGCTTCTTGCTGCCCAGCACGCCACCCGCGATCTCAATCGCGCGATTGGAAATCACTTCGTTCGCGTTCATGTTCGTCTGCGTGCCGCTGCCGGTCTGCCAGATGTGCAACGGAAAATGCTCGTCCAATTTTCCGGCGATTACTTCATCCGCTGCCTGTACGATCAACTTCGTCTTCTCCGCCGAAAGCTTGCCCAGATCGTTGTTCACCAACGCTGCAGCTTTTTTCAGCACGCCGAACGCGCGAATCAGCTCCGGTGGCATCGTCTCGCGCCCGATATCGAAATGAATCAGCGAACGCGCCGTCTGCGCGCCGTAATAACGATCGTTGGGTACTTCAATTTTCCCCATGCTATCTGATTCAATGCGTGTCTGCGCCTTCACTGCCGGCGACGCTTTGGCGTCCACGTTTCCTCCCTGAAAACCCATGCAAGCGGCAATCCGGCCGCTGCAACCCGCGATATATATGTCACCTCAGATAAGCATACTGCGGATTCCGCCGCCGCGCAGCCGACAGTTCCAACGATAGCCTTCAAATTCGCATGCCTCAGCCCCGTCATGCCGGGCTTCCAGTGCCGCCAAATCGCTGCCCGGGAAGGTCGATATCCACAAGAACCCGCGGTCAGCTGTACCGCTATTGAACTATCGGACAGGCATGTTTTCGGAAACGTTCGCGCTACCATCCTCTCTGGCGACCTTGAAAACAGACTAAAATAGTGAATGCGCGCAGGGGACTAGTTCCCGCGTTTGCGCCGTAGTTCGGCTTCATTTTTCGGGGGACGTGGCTTATCCGATGCAGTCTCTTTTCAAGTCCATTTTTAGCGGCGGCAAGACGGCTGTCCTCAACCCTCCGTCCGAAGTGCACGCGGAGACGCGCACGGAAGTAGATGCGGAGGTACATGCAGACGCCCCCGCGGATCTGTGCCTCGCGCCGCATACATCCTCCGGCGCGGCTGCGCCGGCCGTCGAGCCATCCATCGCACCACCGGTCAACGAAGAGGCCGTGCTGCAGGATTTTCTGCTCAAGAATTTTCTACTCGATGAACAGTCCGCGCAAACCGCCGCGCCGGCATGCGAACCGCCGCCCGCGTACGCGCACATTCCTGAACCGCTTCCCGACTTGAGTAGCAACGCGGACCTAAGTCCGGAAGTCAGTTACGAGGCGAGTCCGGAACCACACGCAGCCACGAGTCCGAGCGACGTTCCGACCAACTCCGTGGCTGACACTCCAGTCGAAGTGTCGCAAACGAACCGGGACGCCAACCCAATCGCACTGAAGCTCACCGAACCGGAGGAAGAAGTCGCCAAAGCCCCAGAAGTTACCACAGCCAACCCGGCGTCACGCTCTCCTAAGGTTGACTCCAGCGAATGGGCGCTCGAAGAAACTCTCGCGAATCACAAAGAGTGGCTCGATTCTCACGGCGCCACCGGCGGAAAAGCCGATCTGCAAAATGTCCAGTTTGAAGACCGCGAGCTGATTGGCGTGAACCTGCGTTATGCGGATCTGCAAGACGCAAATCTTAAATCCGCCGACCTGCTGCTCGCCGATCTGCGCGACGCCTGCCTGGTGCGCGCCAATCTTCAGGAATCCTGCCTGGTCGGCGTGAATCTGGAAGGCGCAAATCTGGAAGGCGCCGCGCTCGAATCCGCCATGGGCCTGCTGCCGCGCCAATTGGCCGGCGCCAATCTCCACGAAGCTTCCCTTCCCGGCACAATTTTGGAATTCAACGCCGTCGCCGAATTTCGGCAGACTTCCACCACCGCAGCGCGCTTGTTCGCCACCACGCTGGTCGTCAGTCTGCTCTCCTGCCTCACCATCTGGAAAACCAAAGACGTCCAACTGCTCACCGATTCCGCCATCATCCCGTACCTGCATTCTTCCGCCGCCGCTGCCGCCGCGCCCACCGACGAAATCTATCTTATCGCCCCGGCTGCCCTGCTCGCGATTTATCTCTGGTTTCTGTATAACCTGCAGCGCGTCTGGGACGCCGTCCTCGAATTGCCCGCAGTCTTTCCGGACGGCCGCGTTCTCGGCCAAAAAGGCCCGCGCATCATCACCGGCCTGCTGCGCACCCATTTCCGATGGATGAATCCCGATGCTCTCTCGACGCGCTTAATCGAAAAGAGCCTTTCAGTGCTGCTCGCGTACTGGATGGTTCCGCTCGTCCTGCTGTTTTTCTGGGCGCGTTATCTCACGCTGCAGGAAATGCACGGCACAATTTTGCAGGAGGCGCTCATTCTGATCGGCGTCGCCGCGGCCCTCTATTGCACCACCAGCACAGGCCGTCCCGCCGAACGATGGGTCGAGCAAGGAAAACCCGATAGCCGCATAGTGGCGCGCTTGAAAGGCCTGAAACCCGCCAGCCTACTCATCGCCCTCTTTGTGGTGCTCTCGTTTTTCTCCATCGGCACCATCGCCGGCGTTCCGCACGGCCAGCTACGCGCGCCGCAATACGCGTCCGCGAGTATCCGACGCTGGGCGCCCAGCGTGCTCTGGCTTGTAGGCTACGACCCCTACGCCGAGTTGACCGAGGCCTCCATATCGGTCCGCCCGCCGAATTGGTCCGGCTCGGATGACCAGGTTTCCGAAGTCAGGGGCGCGCACCTGAACGGCACGAATTTCCGTTATGCGCAGGCCTACGGCATTTTTCTGGCCGGCGCGCATCTCTTCCGCGCAAATTTTCAAGGCGCATTCATGTCCGAAGCGGATTTCCGCGGCGCGGACTTAGGCCAGGCCAATCTGAAATTCGCGGTGCTGGATCGCGCGCAAATGAATCACGCCAATCTCGACCGCGCCACTCTGGACGGCGCGAACCTCACCCGCGTGGATCTGCGCGGCGCGAATCTTTCGTACTCGTCGCTCGCCAATTCCGAGCTGCTCGACGCCCGCCTCGACGGCGTCAGCTTCTACGGCGCGCACGCCGAAAATGCCTCGCTCGTCCGGGGCAATCTGGAAAAAGCCGACATGCGCGAAGCCCATCTGGAAGGCGCAAATCTCGATAGCGCCGATCTGCAGCAAGCCTACCTTTGGTCCAGCAAACTCAGCGGCGCGCACCTGCAGAACGCTCAGCTCGCGACCGCCATATTTATCAACGCCGATTTGCAAGGCGCCGACCTGCGCGGCGCGCATTTCAATGGCACCGTGCTGAACGGCGCGAATTTGCAGGATACCAATCTCGATGGCGCCGACCTGCGCGGCGCGCTGCAACTATCCGCCTACCAGATCTGCTCCGCAAAATCCCACCGCAGCGCCACGCTCGACGACACCCTGCAAACCCAGGTAGACGCGCAATGCGGCAGTGCCAGCGCCCCGCACCAACCGTAATCGCAACTTCGCTGCAGAACCGACAACCGAAGCATTTTTCGACACTTCTCAAAGCCACAACTTCGCTACAATCATTCCTGGAGGAATTTCGATGCATCCCTGGCACGACCTTAGTCCCGGCGAACACGTTCCGCAGGAATTTCAGGCAATCATCGAAATCCCACTCGGCTCCAGCGTCAAATACGAGCTCGACAAAGCCAGCGGCATCATCAAAATGGATCGCGTCCTGTACTCCGCGGTGTACTACCCTGCGAATTACGGGTTCATTCCGCAATCGCTCGCCGAAGATCACGATCCGCTCGACGTCCTGGTGCTCTGCCAGGTCCCGGTCACTCCGCTCACCATCATGCACGCCCGCACCATCGGCCTGATGTCCATGATCGATTCCGGCACGATCGACCACAAAGTCATCGCCGTCGCCACCGCTGATCCCGAATACAACTCCTATCACGAGGCCAGCGAGCTGCCGCCGCACAAACTCGCCATGGTCCGCAGATTCTTTCAAGATTACAAACAGCTCGAAGGAAAAATCGTCGAAGTGGACGAAATCCTCCCCGCAGCCGTTGCCTACCCCGTCATCGAAGCGGCCCTGGCCCGCTACGACAAGAAACGCCGCGCCGGCCACCACAAAAAATAAATCACGACGGTCACCATTATCCGGCAGAGCTGTTATCCACGCTTCGTAATTCCTTCGCCTCCTGCTTTTTCTCTTACTTCTTCCCTCTTGTCGCTTCCCTACCTCACTAATCCCCCTGCCACCTGCCCCTCAATTTCAGGGCGATGAAAAGGTGAACTGGCCTACCCTGCCCCATTTCTAGACGTATGGTCAGTTGTCCCGGGCTTTCGCTTGTCCTCATACTGGACCTGTAGGTTGGGCGATTTTTGCAGCGGTGGGTCTTGGGGAACGCCGTGGAACCTCTACTCCTGGCTGATTCCGCGCGCTCGCAAGAACGGTATGCCGCACTGCTTTGCGGCCAAGCCACGCGCCGCCGCTCCGCGCACCATTCGCCCAAGCACAATTCCTCGCCGGGATTCGCGGTGCAAGCTACGCCGCGCCCGGCCACGCCATCGGTCGTCAGTCTCGGAGGCAAAATGATTCGCACCCCTGGTATTCTCTTCGCGCTTTTCGTCGTCGCCGCGGTTCCCTCCGCAAAAGCGGGCGGCACCGTCAACATCAAATGCGGGCCGAACGAAGATCGCGTGTGGGTGTACGAATCCCTCACGGATTTCAACGTCGCCGCGAAGCTCAAGTGCGGCGACCCCGTGCAAATTGTCGAGCGCGTGAAGGGCTACGTAAAAATACAAACCTCCAGCGGCACCGAAGGCTATGTCCTGGACACTGAGTTCCCGAAATCCGCGCTGCCTCCCGCTCCGCCAGAGAAACCGAACGACGTGGAATCCGCAGCCGCGGCTTTCGCGGCTCGCCGCGGCGTGCGCGCTCCAGACAATTCCGTTGCCGCGCCCGCTAGCGCACATTCCAGCGCTCCAGCAGCGGTCGCCAGTTCCGCGCCGCCGGCCGTCGTGAAACCTGTCGCGCCGAGTCAGCCCGCCCCGCAAACCACCGTCACGCTGTCGGCCGCAGCCTCTCCGCGTGAAGTGAGCGAGCCTGCGCGAACCGCGCCAGCAGCAACGACACCGACGACCCCAGCCGCGCCCGCGAACGTTGCCTACAAGACTCCCGAGCGCGCGCCAACACCTCAACCAGCACCTCAACCAGCGCCCGCGGCAGCACCGCAGCCCGCGCCAGCAAGCGTCGCAACAACGTCAGCTACGCGTGCGAACTCGGTAGTCGCAGTCTCCGTGCCTCCGCCGGCCACAGCTCCCGCTGCGAAAACTCCAGCCGTAGTGGCGGTCAGCAATCCCGCTCCCGTCGCGCCAGTCTCTATCGCGTCCGTCTCGACTACCGCGCCCGCAGCAACCGAATCCAACGACGCCAGCAGCATGACCATCGAACCCGTGGCTACCCTGCAACCCGTCGCCGACACCACGCCACCGCGCGCCACAGTGCTCGCCGTCAAGCCGTCCGCGAAACGTCCCGTGAATCCGGATGGCGATGTAGATTCCGAGGTGGACGCGCTAAACAGCGACACCGCCAACTGCACCCAATTCTTTTCTGCCTACGGCCTATCCGCCAACCAATACAAATGGATCGCGCAGAACCGGCAGAAGGCATTCCCCAGCGTCTGCCCCGCGCCCTCTCCCGCGCAAGTGGACTTCGTCATCATCTTTACTCACGACGTCGCGTTTTATAACGCCACGATGCCCGACGCCGTACACACCGACCTGAACGGATTTTCCGACTGGACTCCGCTCACCACCGTGGACACCGCGCAGATTTCCGCCTCTGACGCGGACAAGAGCCATCACGAATATGTCTGGGTTTTCCACACCACCCGCGGCGCGTTCGATCCCGCGAGGTTTTCCGCCCGGCGCCGCCCGCTCTATTCGAAAGCCGAAACCAACGTGCTCGGCTCCCGCGGCGGTTTCCGCACCGTGATGGACGCGCTAACCTTCATCGAAGAGAACGGCACCAATCGCTGAGGCGCGCGCTACATCGCGACTCTCCTGTCGTCGATCACGGGCCACGGCGTGATCCCGATCCCATGAAAGCGGGAGAGGGATCTGCTTTTCCTGCAAATTCCGTCGAGGATGTGAAATCCGCCTGCGCTCGTAAAACCGTGTATCGCCGCGACGCCCCTCTATCTCTAGCATCGAACAGCCGCCGCGCATCGTCCTTGAAACGAGTCCGCCAAGATGCGATAAGCAATGCATCGTAGATGCCGATTTCCCGTCGCGCTCTCTCGGAGTTCTCCATGAAAATCGCCGCACGTGTCTGCTTCGCGCTTCTGGCCACTGCGCTGCTGCTGCCTGCGCAAAACCACCGCGGTTTAAGCCCCGACGAATCGCTGATCCTCACCCTCGAGAAAGCCTGGAACGTGGCCGAGGAGAGCAAGGACGTCCGCGCACTGGATCAACTCCTATCCAACACGCTCGTATACACCGACTACGATGGTTCGTTCATGAACAAGGAGCAGTTTCTAGCCAGCGTTAGGTCCGCCACTCCCGACGCCGATCAGATTACCAATGAAAACGTGAGCGTAAGGATGTATGCCGGCAGCGCGATCGTAACCGGCGTCTATCATGAAAAAGGCACACAGAAGGGCAAGGCGATCTCGCGCCGCGGACGATTCACCGATTCCTGGGTGAAAGAAAACGGCACGTGGCTCTGCGTCGCCAGCCAATCCACTCTGATCAGCCATCCGCAGGACTAGCGCGAAGCCGCGCCCACCCATCGCTCATGTGCCGCGATGGAAATTACCCCTAAAACCGTCACGAAGCTGTGCCAATCGCGCACGATCCTGTGTTATAAATGAAGCCAGTCCACCCCTTCCGTTTATAACCATCTGCAGATTTGCGTCTATTCGTCGGGCTCTGCGAGGCGCCCGCGTTATGAAGAAAAAGCGGTTGGGAGAAATCCTCCGCGAACGGAATCACGTTTCCGTCGAAAATCTCGATAAAGCGATTCAGGATCAGCAAGGCAAGCTCGTGCACCTGGGCGAATTGCTGCTGCAGCGCGGAGCCGTGTCCAAGTCCGACCTCGTCTCTGCGCTGCTGGAAGTCTCGCGCATTCCCTACTTTGACTGCCATTCTGTCGAGGTGGATGCCGCAACTCTGCAATTAATCAGCGCGACGATGGCTCGCAGCTGTTGCGCTCTCCCGCTGGAAACCGTCGGCAATAAGCTCGTCGTAGTTATGGCCGAGCCGCAGAACCTTCGTTTTCTCGACGAGCTGCGCTTCAAATCCGGCATGCAAATCTCGCCGCGTTTGGGTTTCCGCAGTGAGGTCGAAGCGGCCCTCGCCATAAACTACGCGTCTGCTGAATCAGAAGCCGCGGCGTCTGTGGCTACAGCGGCTGCGGCGGCCTCCACCGTGGTTTCCGTAAAAGAAATCGTGCTGTCCGCGGCGGATGCGGAAATGGAGTTCATCTCGTCCAGCTCGCAGGAACGCAACGTCGAAGCCATGCGCGAAATGCAATCCGAGCTCCTGCAGAAATCGCGCACCACTCCCGCCGTAATGCTCGTCGCCTCCATGATCAAAGCCGCCGCCGAACGCCGCGCTAGTGACATTCACATCGAGCCGCACTCCGATGACACCGCCATCCGCTTCCGCGTGGACGGCATGCTGCGCGAATACCAGCGCATTCCCAAAGTCCTGCAAAATTCCGTCGCCTCGCGCATCAAGATCCTTTCGGACATGGACATCGCCGAACGCCGCGCTCCGCAAGACGGCCGCTTCCTGGTGAAAATCGGCGGCCGCCGCATTGACCTGCGCGTTTCTACTCTGCCCACGCAATACGGCGAAAAAGTCGTGATGCGCCTACTCGAAGGCGACGCCCCGCTGCAGGATTTGGCGAAGCTCGGCTTTCCTGAGTGGATCGAAGAACGTCTCCGCCCCATGTTGCGTCTTCCGCAAGGCATGATTCTCGTGACCGGCCCCACCGGCTCGGGCAAAAGCACCACGTTGTATTCCTCGCTGCTTTTAATTCGCCGCCCCTCGATCAATATCATCACCGTAGAGGATCCCGTGGAATACGCGGTCGCCGGATTAAACCAAGTGCAAGTGAACACCAAGGCGGGGCTGACGTTCGCATCTTGCCTGCGTTCGATCCTGCGCCAAGATCCGAACGTCATCATGATCGGCGAAATCCGCGACAAGGAAACCGCCGAAATCGCGCTGAAGGCCGCCCAGACTGGCCATCTGGTGCTTTCCACGCTGCACACCAACGACAGCGTCTCCGCCGTCACGCGCCTGCTCGACTTGGGCGTGCCCGGATTTCAAATCGCCACTTCGCTCACCGCCATCATCGCGCAACGCCTGATTCGCCGACTTTGCGTCTGCTCCAAATCGATGCCCACCACGCCGGAATACGCTTCGCAATTGGTTCTCGCCGGAATCCAGGACCCTCCGCCTTTTCACAACGCGCCGAACGGCTGCGATATATGCGACCTCACCGGCTTCAAGGGCCGCATCGGAATTTACGAAATGCTCGCAGTGGACGAATCCATCCGCGCCGCCATCCGCGAAGGCGGCAATAGCGATGAAATTCGCACGCTCGCGCGCCAGAGCGGCATGAAACTCATGCAGGAATACGCTCTTGAGCACGTTCGCGACGGCCTTACCACACTCGAAGAAGTGCAGCGCGTGGTTCCCTTCGCGCCGGTCAACACCATCTCCTGCGTCTCTTGCGGCCGCGAACTTTCCGCCGCCTTCCTATTTTGTCCGCATTGCGGTAAAAAAAGGGACGGCATCAAATCCGTGAAGGGCAAACGCCTCGCGTTAGTCCCCGAAGGAGCGGTAAACGAATGACATTCAAAAGAGTAAAAAAAGATTGGGACACCGCGCGCCTGGCTCTGCGCATCCACAGCATCCGCCAAATCGCCGTGCAATACGAAGGCACCGACGAACGCATCATCTCGCGTGTTCCGGACGTAAGCACCACCGGGATGTTCATCAACACCAGCCGGAGCTACGCCGAAGGCGCCGTGCTGAACTTGAGTTTCTGTCTGGCGCTTTCCGGACTGGAAGTGCAAGCGCGCGGCGAAGTCCGTTATTCCGTCCCCGGTGTCGGAGTCGGCGTGCAATTTATTGACATCAGCGAGAACGCCATTCATTCCATCGAGCGGGAAACGCGCCTCTCGCGCCGCCTGCAGCGCCCGGCGCGCAAAGCCAGCGCTCGCAAATCAGCTCGCCGCAAGTCCACTCGTCGCAAGCCGATCCGCCCCAAGCTGCTGCATCGCAAACGCTCGAAGTCCAAAGCAACGCCGCGAAAAACCAGATAACGGGAATCCGCCCTGGATTTACCTTCTTCCCTGTACGCCACTTTTTTGCAACAAGCGTATAATGCGTTTCTGAGGAGGTTCACCCCATGTCCGACGCATCAAAAAAGGTCCCCTCGCAGGCTGAAATTGAATTCCTGGCATATCAAATCTTCCTGGAGCGCGGCGGCGAGCCCGGCAATGATCTAGCCGATTGGCTGGCAGCCGAAGAACAACTTAAAACGCGGAGCGAAGCCGAAGCTCCTGTCACGCAACGCACTGAAACACCGCCCATCCCCATTCGCAAGAGCGCCAGCGCCTGAACAGCTTAGTGAAAATCGTGCGACGTGGTTTCCGCTCTCGTGACGGACAGAGCCTGAACAGTTTCCACTTTCACGGAAACCACGTTGTCCTGATGCTGTAGCTGCCCTTCAATCAGCAAAAATTGCTGATGGACAATCGTTACGCGGTGCTCTTCAAATACTCGCGGCGTCACAATCGCATTCGCGATTCCTGTTTCGTCCTCAAGGCTGAGAAACACAAAACCTTTCGCGGTGCCCGGCCTCTGCCGCGCGATCACTCCGCCGGCTACTCGCACATGCGTCCCGTCAGGCAGACGTTCGAGTTCGCTCGCCGTAAGAATCCCCTGCCGCCGCATGCTCGCGCGGTGATATTTCATCGGGTGCGGACCTACGGTCATCCCCGTGCCGCGAAAATCGGCCACCAGCCGTTCTTCCGGCGTCATTTGCTGTAGCGGCGAATTTACAATTGCTGCGGAATCCGCCGCCTCCTGCTCGTCGCTCGCAGCGTGTTCCATCTGGTCGCATTTTTCCAGCAACGGACCAGCACTGCGTGCCGCGCGCTCCACTTGCCACAACGCGTCCCGCCGATGCCCTCCGCGCGCTCCGCCGATAAAATTCAATGCGCCAATTTCCGCCAGCGCCGCCAATTCCGCTTTGCGTATCGCCGGAACGCGCAATTTCAAATCATCCAGCGAACGAAACCCACGCACATTCCGTTCGCGCACGATTTCATCCGCAATCTCGCCGCGCAATCCCCGCACGTAACGCATCCCCAGCCGCACACTCAACTCCTCACCCAGCTTTTCAATCTTGCACAACCGATCCGAACACGTCACATCAATCGGCCGAATCCGCAATCCATGCCGCTGCGCATCCTTCACCAGCGTCGCCAGCGAATAAAATCCCATCGGCTGATTGTTCAGCATCGCCGCCGTGAAAGCCGCCAGGTAATGGCATTTCAAATACGCGCTGGCATACGCAAGCAGCGCAAAACTTGCCGCATGCGATTCCGGAAATCCATACAGCGCAAAAGAAGTGATGGACTGCACGATCGTGTCTTGCACTTCGCCAGTGATCCCCTTCCGCTCCATCCCGCGCCGCAGTTTCAGCTCGATATCCTTCATGCGCTTCTCAGAACGCTTGAAACCCATCGCCCGGCGCAGTTCTTCCGCCTCGCCTCCGCTGAATCCCGCGGCGATCATCGCCATGCGCAACAGTTGCTCCTGAAAAAGCGGCACGCCCAACGTCCGCGCCAGCACCGGTTCCAGCGACGGATGTAAACAAGTGGCCGGCTCGCGCCCCTGCCGCCGCTTCAAATACGGATTCACCATTTTCCCCACGATCGGTCCGGGCCGGATAATCGCCACCTGAACCACAATGTCGTAAAAATGCACCGGCCGCAGCCGCGGCAAGCAGGACATCTGCGCTCGGCTTTCTATCTGAAACATTCCCACCGTGTCCGCCTTGCGCAAAGTTTCGTAAACCACCGGATCGTCCGCCGGCAACCGCCCCAAATCAATTTCTTCGCCGTAATTGTCGTGAATAATCTCCAGCGATTCTTCCAGCACCGCCATCATCCCCAGCCCCAGCAAATCCACTTTCACGATGCCCATGTCCGCGCAATCTTCTTTGTCCCATTGCACTACCACGCGGCCGGGCATCGTTGTCGGCTCCAGCGGCACCACCGAATCCAATTGCCCCTGGCATATCACCATGCCTCCGGAATGTTGGCCCAGGTGCCGCGGCAAATCCTGAAACTGTACGCACAATTCTAGGAATTTTCGAATCTGCGGATGCTGCAAATCCAGTCCCGCATCTTTGAAATGCCGCGCCAGTGTGTCGCTCTCGCTTTTGTATTCCCAGGCGCTCACCAGGCTGGTCAAACGATCCAGCGTTTCAGAATTGAACGAAAGCGCTTTGCCGATTTCCCGCGCCGCCGATTTCCCACGATAGGTGATCACGTTCGCGGTCATCGCCGCGCCTAATTTTCCGTAACGCTCGTACACGTACTGAATCGCGCTCTCCCGCTGGTCGCCACTCGGCAAATCCAGGTCAATATCCGGCCACTCGCCGCGCTCTTCGGAGAGAAATCGCTCGAACAGCAAATCCATTCCCACTGGATCCACCGCCGTAATCCGCAACGCGTAGCAAACTGCGCTGTTCGCCGCCGATCCCCTCCCCTGCACCAGAATATTTCGTTCGCGGCAAAAACGAATAATGTCCCACACGATCAAAAAATAGCCTTCCAACCCCAGCCGCTCGATCATTCCCAATTCTTTTTCAATCTGCGCGCGCGCTTTTTCGTTTTGGAATCCGTAACGGTAAATCATTCCTTCCATCGTCCGCTCGCGCAGAAAATACGCCTGCGATTTCCCGTCCGGCACCGGATACCGCGGAAATTCGTACCCCAAATCCTGCAAATCGAATTGCAGGCGCGCGGAAACCAGCTGCGTATTGGCGATGGCCTCGGGAAGATCCGCGAATAAACACGCCATCTCCTCGGGCGATTTCAAATAGCGTTCAGAATTGCGCCCCAGCAGCCGTCCGGCGGTTTCGAGTGTGCGGTGATGGCGCAGGCATGTAAACACGTCCAGCACTTCGCGCCGCTCCGGCTGCGCGTAACACACGCCGTTCGTCGCCAGCAGCGGCAAACCCAATTTCCGCGCGATTTCCACCGCGGCGTGATTGCGCGCTTCCTCCGCTCGGTCAAAATGCCGCTGCAATTCCACATACACATTTTCACGCCCAAAAATGTCGCAAAGCTGCCGCACGCATGCCAATCCATTTTCCACGCCGCCTCGCCCCAGCGCATGCGCCAGCGGTCCTTCCTTCCCTCCCGTCAGGCATATCAGCCCCGCGGCCTTTTCGCCCACTTCTTCGTCCGACACATGCCCTTCGCCCTTGCGCGCCCGCAATTTCATGCGCGTAATCAACTGGCAAAGATTCTGGTATCCCGCGCGCGATGCCACCAGCAAAGGAAAACGCCATCCCGCGGCCAACGTCACCTCCGCCCCGATATGCGCGCGCACTGAAATTTTCTTCGCCGCCAGATAAAATCGCGGCGCCCCATACACTCCGTCGCGATCCAGCAGCGCCATCGCGGCCATTCCGCGCTCCGCACACCTTTCCGCCAATTCCTCGGGTATCGAAGCCCCCTCCAGAAAACTAAAAGCCGACCGCGCATGTAGTTCCGTGTACATCAGCATTCATCTCGTTAAAAAATCAGTGAGTAGTGATTGGTGATTAGTGATTTGTGATCGTTCATTTGTATTGAATAGAAAAAGTGAAGTGCCTTGTTTTGTGTGAGTTGCAAAATTGAAGGTGCGAGAAAAGGCTTCATTTGTATCGAATAGAAATTGACGTTTTTGGAGGCGGCCGGTGCAGGGGCAGATGGCTGGGAGCGCTGGGGAGAGGGCACTGGATCGGCCGCTGGCGGTTTTCGACATTTTCACAGATTCATCATCCTCTTCGAACGCGCGAAATGCAAAAGGTTGTGTGTGTACACGGAGCCGCTGCCCAGTGAAGGGCGTCAAGGAATTTGCCGGACACTTCAATCGTACATTCCACGGACAAACCAACTCCTGCACGCCGCATCGTAATAAACGCAATACAAACCCGCGCGCATCCGCACTCCCGCATCCGGCACCGGCGCGATCCCCTGCCGATTCGCGGCCAAATTCACCGGAACCCTTCCGCCCGCATCCCCGCCATCAAACCGAATCCCCAAATCCCATTCCTCCTGCTGCCAGGCATCCTCCCGCCACCAATCTCCCGAAATCCGCCACGGCCCGGACGCCGTCATCACCCGCCCATACAATCCGCGAAAAAATATTTTCGCCGGACGACCTTCGCGCAGTTCCACTCGCGCCGCCAAACGCGGCCGAAAAATCCGGCAGCCCGTCGCCGGCCGGCGCGCAGCAGCCGCCTCGCCATCGCCGCCAGCAACAAATTTCTTGTCAGCTCTTCCTCGCGCCCTCGTTTCATTCGGCTGCGCAAAAAACTTGTTCATCCGGAATTCCCCCGGACGATGCGTATCCGTCAATTCCGGCGAACCGATATTCGCGTTGCCCACCAGTTTTGCCAGCCGCGCCACAGTCAGCTCCAGTTTTTCCGGGTCCGGAGAATTGGGCACAAATAATCCATGCTGCGTCGAACGTGGCCGCGCCGGGTCCGCCCCCAGCGTAATTTTTACGATTCCGCTCGGCGGAGGGTCCGCCTGCAACTGCAAGCGCAGCAATTTCAAAAGCATCTTGGAATCCCGCATGGGCACCGGCAGATTCAAAGCCTTCTCATAGGTTTTCGCTGCCGCTTGCACTTCCGCCGCAGCCGCTGCCGTGCCCCCCATCGCTGCCGCCATCGCATTTTTCCCGCGCACTTGCTCTTCCCTCTCGAACGCATCCGCCAAATCAAATCGCACCCGAATCGCCGCAGCGCTCAACGCCCGCGCCGCCAACCGCGCGCACACCTGATCCAGCAATCGCCCCAGCACAAACGACAAAGGCTCCAGATCCTCCACCGCATCATCCAACTCCATCTCTTCTTCCAAAATTTCCGCCGGCTCGGCCAGCACCAGCGCACGCGCATGCGCCCCCCGCGCCAATTCCTGCAAACGCACTCCTTCCTGCCCCAATCGCTCCGACAATTCCAGCACCGGCAGCGCCCCCAGCGCCGCGCACGTTCGTATGCCCCAGCGCTCCAGCGTTTCCAAAGCTTCCGCCGAGGGAGCGAGAGTCTGCACCGGCAGCTGGCTCAAATATCGTGCTTCCTCACCCTCAGGAATCACGGTGATTCCCGCAAAGCCGCGCGCCGCATGCACAGCCACTTCCAAATTTGCAGACACCGCTACGTGTGCCTGCAAACGCAGCTCCGCCGCGCGCCGCGCAAATTCCCGCGCAATATTTTCATTTGCACCAAATAAAGAATTCAGCCCAGCCAGGTCCGCCAGAATCGTGTCCTGCGCGTGATCCTCAATACGCGGAGACATGGACCATCCCAGGTCAAGCAACGCCGCATGCGCCGCCTTCTCCTGCGCGCGCGAACGCCGCCGAATCTCCACCCCGCATAATTGCGCCTGCGTCTGCGCCATCCCCAACTGAATCCCCGCGTGCCAAGCCGCATCGTTCGCCGCCACCACATGAATCTGCGGCGCAGTCCCATCCACCAGCGCTAAAGGCCTATCGCGCAATTCCACCTCAGCGCGCAGCGCCGCCTGCACCATGAAATTCGCAACGTGAATAGCAGCAAACGCCATATTTTTTCGAATGCACTGCCTCATCCGGCAAAATCACGCCAGATTTCACAACACAACAAAGTTATTTCCGCTTAGCTGCAATCGGCAAACTGAGGAAATCCCAATCCATCCGCGTCTTGAAAATTCCCGCGCTGGCTGTACCCGGCGCCGCGGCAAAACCGCCGCGAAAATATCCCGCATTCCCTTTCTGCACGCGCGAACGCGACACTTCTCCCCGCGCGCTTCGTCCTTCGAGCAACCATCCCCAAGGCAAACGCGAGTAATTCGCCGTCCCCTCCACTGGCATCCGCGACCAACCCGTCGCCTCCGCCTCCAGCCGCAATCCCAACGAAGCGCAGCTCTTCGCGTTCGATTCTTGTTCCAGCAGCACCAAAACCGTCGGCGTATCTTCCACCGCGCGCCGAAAACGGAACCAGGAATCCAGCGGCACATGCCGCACCAGCCGCGGCGCAATATCGCTCAAGTCCACGGCAATTAATCCAAATCCCCCGCCCTGTAACAGCAGATCCGTCGCGCGCAGCGTCTGCTCCACATTCCGGCAGCGCACCCACAATAATTTCCGCAGCTCCACTCCGGCCGCTTCCGCCGAATGTGGATCAAACGCATCTCCTCCATCAATCAGCGCGCAAGATTCTTCCTGCGCCGTGCGCGCGCTCAAAGCCGAAAGCAGCAAACTGGTGCGCCCCGAGCACGACGGCCCGAAAATTTCCGTCAGCGCTCCGCGCGGCAATCCTCCGGTCAATAAATCAATTTCCGGAATGCCGCTGGAAACAGTGACCACCTCCTGGCGGTCGCGATAATTGAACGGCGCAGCCACGCGCCCCGCCAGAGCGAGTTCCACCTTCGAGCGCAGCGCGGCAAAGTTGGCAGCCATGGTCGGGTCAATTGTCAGCGTCCAAAAGCGCATCGCAATCTTCGCTTTTTGTTC
Source organism: uncultured Acidobacteriota bacterium (assembly GCA_963779465.1). Classification (GTDB taxonomy): domain Bacteria; phylum Acidobacteriota; class Terriglobia; order Acidiferrales; family UBA7541; genus Palsa-295. The sequence goes on from CAVZYH010000001.1 coordinate 1,513,308, forward strand.
GCCTAGAGGAATTCTCCACCACTCCTCCGCGATTGTCAATCACCCGTCCTCTAGTTCTGGATCACTCAGGTTTTCGGTTGGAACGGACAAACTTCCGGCCCGCAAATGGAAGTCCGATTTAAAAAATTGGCTGGCGACCTAAGGGAGATAAGCGGAAATCGGCTCAGGCCGCAGTTCGGCGCTTAGCACGGCGAGTGAATCGAGCACGGAATCAGCAGCGGTTCGCCTATCAGCAACGGTTGGATATCGAAAGTCGCCTTGTGCCATTCCGTAGCTGTTCCCGCCGAGCCTGTCGCCCGCACCTGAAGCTCATATTCGCCATCCTGCAAGCCGCTAAGGGGAATCCCACGCGTGATGCGAACAATCGAACTGCCCTGCTTAACGTACGGAGCCACGTCCACTGGCGCGAAATCAATTTCGACGCGTCCGGTCTTGACATTCACGATTTTCAATTGCGCCTTGAGGTTCGTCGCGGCCTGTGCCGAATTCCCAGGATCAAAAAGTTCAAAATAAACGTAGAGCATTTCGTTGCCCTTAAAGGACGAATTCGCGGTAGGCGTGAACTCAACGCCTCTGCTTGCCAGCGGAAGATAGCTTCCCGCCATTTTAGCCGGGACATCCTGCACCGCCGTCGAAATCTTCCGCACTCGCCTGCACAACAGAACGTCACTCATGGATATCTGTTTCTCATCGCGGGGTTTCACGACGAGCGGAATTTTTTGCCGGCCGAATTTCTCTCCGTCGCTAAGGATGGCTTGAATTTCATATTGTCCGGGAGCCAAATCAATTTCTGTTTCGTAACCATCCGGAATCATCGAAGTGTCGCTATCGTAGCCGTTTTGCGGGTGCTGCGCGGTCGCGGAGGGCTTGTTGCTGCTTCCATAGTCACAACATGCAAAGTCACTGAATCGCGCGGCAACGATGCCGTCCCGGTCATAAATGATTCCCACCGCACCAATGGTCGCGTACAGCGTTCCGTTTTTGAATTCGTGCTTTAAAGTCTTCCAGGGAAACTCCAGACGGATGTTCACGCGAGCCGCATCGGCGACTCCATACAACGCAACCGCCTGCAGCTTCAAATCAATCTTGCCCGCCGCTCCCGACTTCAAATCCTCTTCCATCCGCTTCCCGAATTCGCTGCCGCTCAGAGGGTCGCCAGCGGGCTGCGGCGTATTGCAGTACTCACTGCGAGTCCAAACGACCAAATTATTACGACGGCCTACATCCACGCGGATCTGGTGACAGCTTCCTGCGGGTGAAGGTGGCGGGACGTACGCGATCACATATTGCGGCCACGGGAGCCAGAGACTTTGCTCGGCATTCGCCAAATCCGGATAGGTCCATCTACCGCCGCCCGTGCCGATCGATTCTGGATGCTGGCCCAGGTTGTCACTCACGATCGAAAAACTCGGAGCCTCCAACGAGACGCTTTCAATACGTTGCGCGTGACCATCTTCGTACAGATTGAAATCCTTGGCCGTCAGCGTGCGGATTGCGATGCTGTCCCAAAAATGAGGATCGTGAGCGATGCGGTAGCTCAGGGTGTGACCGGGGTGGTTCTTGCTTGTGAGCGTGTAAAGCTTTTTGTCGAACGCCACCGTCGGAACCAGCACCTGGCGTGATTCAACTCGGATCGGCCCCTGGGCGGCAGCAATCGTAGCAACACTGAAAATAGCTAACGACAGCGCGAAAAATGACAGCGGACGACGCCCTCTCTTCGTCATCGCGGTTCGCCCGTGCAAACGAAGCTCCGTTCCAAGGAGCGGAGTGTATCAATTCCACGTGTAGTTCGGCGAAGTGGTTTTGGCGGGAGGGGCAGAACTTTACCAAGTCCTGATTAAGGCTTCCATCTGGAATCGAACGCTAGCGGCCATCCGTAGCTCGACAACCTTGAGTTGGATTTCATTTTGGAATTATGCAGCGGCCTCTTCGTCCCGTGCCTTTCGGGCCGAAGCTCGCATCTTGGTCCTGCCGTTGCCGTTGGTTTTGTCGCCGATGCAGGTTCTTACGTGAATAGCTCAGGCCCAGGCCGCCAGGCACCGTCAGCGGTTCCGTAAGGACTCGCGACCACCACGGTATATCCGTCCGGGTCGCGCATCCAACACTCCCAGTGGTTGGGGCCGCCTTCGCCGTCGGGAGGGTTGCGATGACGCGGCCGTACCATCTCGACGCCCATTTCGCCGGCGCGCTCCATTAAGGCGTCGAAATCATCCACCTCGAACCACAGCAACACGCCATTTCCGTAGGGTCTGTCGGCACGGTTGCCGATCGCGCCGTGATGATGTTCGACTTCAAAACTGTGCAATTGCAGTATGAGCCGGCCATCCTTTACCAGTTGCTCATATTGCTTGCCGCCGTGCCCACTGTGGCAGCCTAGCAAGCGCTGATACCACCGGCTGCTGGCTTCCACATCCGTGACACAAATCAGTGGCTGCGGGCGCATGGCACCTACCTTAGCGGAATGCCTGCTTTGACGAGCAGACGTAAAGATACTTCAGAAGCACTAAATCAGGGAGCCGCAATTTCCGAAGTAGTGGGAGGGCATACCGACGTCGGTCGCGTTACTGTTGTTGCTGTTGTTGCTGTGCAAATTCCGCCATGGTCTCAGGGCTCAGCGGTTTCGATCGAATCACCGTCGTCGGCGGCAATTCCTCCGGCTCTGGCGCGTTCATCGGCGACACCGCCACCATCACGCTCAATTCACTCGACGCATCGCCCTTGTAAACTCCGCGCGTCGGCGGCACGTCAGCATAATCCCGACCCACGGCGACACGAATGTGACGCTCGCACCCCTGCAAATTATTCGTGGGATCGAACGCCACCCACCCCAGATCCCCTAAATACGCTTCCACCCATGCGTGCGTCGCGCCCGCCGCCGACCGGTCATGCGCCTTATCCTCGTGATAAAGATATCCGCTCACGTACCGGCACGGAATCTGAAGCTGGCGCACCAGCGTGATCATGATGTGCGCGAAATCCTGGCACACCCCCCGACGAGCCGCGAGCGCATCATCAATCGGCGAATCCACGTTCGTGGTGTTCGGCACGTAATCAAAAAGCTCGTATAGCCGCGCATTCAATTCCTGCAGCAACGGCAGCGGCTTTCCCCGCCGCCGCAATTCCAGCTCGCCCGCCAGCCTTTGCAGCAGGTCAGTAGGAGCCGCGTACTGGCTCGGCAGCAACATCTCCCAATAATCCGTTTGCGCCACGCGCGCGTCCAAATCGCTCCAATTGCCTTCATCCGCTTGAGCGAAATCCTGTGCCGGCAGCACATCCACAATTGCCTGCGCAGTCACTTCGATCAGCGCATGCCTCTGCGGAATATCGAAATGGTGCACGGCATTCCCGTAAAAGTCGCGATACACCATCATCGTCGCGCGCGGCTGCACATCCAGCGTGAAACTCAAGCAGCGCTGCCGAAAATCCGTGCGCGGCTGCATGCGCACTTCCATCACGCTTTCCCGCACCGCGGGTTCGTAGCGAAAACTCGTAATGTGCCGCACCGAATAAGCCATGTTCCCCGCCGCGCCTCCGCCTACGATGCCAATTCCGACTCAATCGAATAATCAAAATAAATCTGATGGATCGCGGCGTGAATCTGCGCGCACTCGCCACGCACGTTTTCCAAATAACTATGCGCGCCGTCGGCCATCACTTCCTCAATCTGGCTGTAACTCAGCTGCGCACGCATCCGCCCCGCAATACGCGTAGGCAATTTTTCCCGCCGCTCCGTCAATTCACCGATAATATGCAGCGCCGCGTTCACGCGATCCACCGAAAATCGCACCGAATGTGGAAAATCCGGGTTCAGCAGCAAAAATTCCGCCACCCGCAAAGGACGAATCTCCGCCGTATAAGCCTTGCAATAAGCCTCGAACGCCACGCTCGCGCGCAGCAGCCCCACCCAACCCAGGTACTCGGCGCTATCCACCGCCTGGTCCGCCGGATGCGCCACGCGTTTAAAGTGCGTGTCCAGTAAAGCCGCCAGCGCGTCGGTCCGCTCCACGTAGCGCCCCAGCTGGATGAACTGCCAGCCCTCGCCGTGGCTCATCGTCCCATCGGTAATTCCCTGAAAAAGGTGCGCGCCTTCCTGCACCGTCTGAAAAAACGCATGCGACTTCAGCATCCATGCCTCTTCTGGCCAGGTTTCGATCACTTCCAGGTACAAACGATTCAGCTGCTCCCACATTTCCGTGCTGCACTGCTCGCGCACGTGCCGCAAATTCTCCCGAGCCGTAGCGATACAAGAAACGATGGACGAAGCATTCGTCCGGCTAAACACCAACAGATTAATCAGCCGCGTGGGATCCACGGGCCCCTGCGCCGCCGGCATGCGCAACGCCTCCAGCAAAAATTTCCAGCGTCCCAATCCTGCTTCCGGCGACTGATCCAGCCAAAGCTGCATCTCCACGTCCAGCAAACGCGCCGTCTGCTCCGCGCGCTCCAGATACCGGCTCATCCAGTACAAGCTATCTGCCACGCGCGACAGCATTCCCGCGTCCCGCTGCATGCTGCGCCCGAAATAATTTCGCGGAGTTCTCATGGATTACGTCTCATGGTTTAGGCCAGCGGCCCTCCCGCCAGTCCCTTCCACACATTGTCGGCAATCTGCGCGGTGCGCTCGTCCGCGTTCCCCGCGCGCAGCACCCATGTATCCTTGCTTCCCCCGCCCTGCGACGAATTCACAACCAGCGATCCCTTGCGCAGCGCCACGCGGGTCAATCCGCCCGGCACGAGCGTCACTTTCTCGCCCATCAAAATGTATGGCCGCAAATCAATGTGCCGCGACTCCACCTCGCCATCAATCAAACACGGCGCGCAGGAAAGCGCCAAAGTCGGCTGCGCAATATAATTTCGCGGGTCGGCGATGATCCGCGCGCGAAATTCCTCACGCTGCTGCTTCGTGCTCTGCGGCCCAATCAACATCCCGTACCCACCGGATTCCCCCACAGCCTTCACCACCATCTCCTCCAGATTTTCCAGCACGTGCTGCCGCTGCACCGCGTCCGTCAGCATATACGTCGGCACATTCGGCAGAATCGGCTCCTCGCTCAGATAAAATCGAATAATTTCGGGGACGTACGCGTACACCGCCTTGTCGTCCGCCAATCCCGTTCCGATCGCGTTCGCCAAACTCACATTCCCCGCGCGGTACGCGTTGAATAATCCCGGCACGCCCAGAAACGAATCCCGCCGGAAGCACAACGGATCCAGAAAATCGTCATCCACCCGCCGGTAGATCACGTCCACGCGCCGCGGCCCCGCCGTCGTGCGCATATAAACCACATTGTCATGCACCAGCAGGTCGCGTCCCTCCACCAACTCAATGCCCATCTGCTGCGCCAAAAATGTGTGCTCGAAATAAGCGGAATTGGAAACGCCGGGGGTGAGCAGCACCGTCACCGGGTCCTGCGGATAAGCGCAATTCTCCGGCGCCAGCGTTCGCAAAGTCGAAAGCAGCGCCTGCGGATAATGATCGATCGGCGAAACCCCATAATCGCGGAACATTTTCGGAAATACGCGCTTCAAAGCCTTGCGGTTCGCCAGCATGTACGAAACGCCGCTCGGCACCCGCAAATTATCTTCCAGCACCACAAAATTCCCATCCGGCAGCCGCACCAAGTCCGTTCCACAAATGCTCACATAAATATCCCGCGGCACATTCAACCCGCGCATTTCGCGCCGGAAATGTTTGCAGCTGTAAATCAGCTCGCGCGGCACGATCCCTTCGCTCAAAATCCGCCCTTCATGATAAATGTCGCGCAGAAATAAATTCAGCGCGGTCACTCGCTGCGTCAGCCCCTTTTCGATTTTGGCCCACTCGACGGCGGGAATAATGCGCGGTATCAAATCGTTGGGAAAAATTCGCTCGGTTCCTTCTGTGCTTCCGTACACCGTAAAAGTGATTCCTTCGTGCAGGAACGTCAGGTCCGCCGCTTGCTGGCTCTTGCGCAATTCTTCCGGAGGCAGCCCAACTAGCGTCCGGTGCAGCGCCTGATAATATTCTCGCGGCACGCCCGGCGCCCCGAACATTTCGTCATAGGCCGTATCAAATTTGTATTTTACAAACGCGCGGGAACTTCCGTACGGCGATGGAACGGCGGCTGCGGTCATCAATCCTTCCGTGCTCCAACATCTCGCCCGGAACTTCAGGAACCGCTAGCCTGTAGATCTGTCTTGTTGCTGTCGTAGCCCGGGTCTGAGCTGCTGCGAGAACTTCACTGTAGATTCCCCGAGCGTCCAGGTCCAATCCAATTTCCTGATTGCTCCGATAAACCCCATCGGTTTAATGAAGCGCACACTTTCCTCGCGTGACCACAGCGGGAACATCTGTAAAGAGTGACAGTGGCTGTCATCTCGAACCCGCGGCAGCGGGTGAGGGCTCTGCTTTTCGTGGTGACAATCTGCACTGCTGGACGGAATTCCAGGAATGGGAGTAGCATTGCGGGTAATGGCGTACGAATTCACTGAGCGCGAGTACGAACCGGAGGCTCAAGCATCTGCTTCGCGCGGTGGCGTCCCACCGCGAAAAATCACCGGCGTGGGAGTGCTCGATCCGCCGGTGCCTCCGAAAAAGCAGCCGGGCCCGCTTACCCCGATCCCCGCTTCCTGGCTCAAGCGCGCTATCGCCGTGATTATTCTCATCGGCGTGGCAGTGATCACAGCTCTGTTTCTGACGCAGCGCTAATCGCTGCAAGGTTGCGCCGTTGCGAAGCAGCGCGCGGTTTTGATTTCCGAGTGGGTTCCAGCGGAAGTGGCGGGCCTGAGAGGAGTCGAACCTCCGACAACCTGGTTCGTAGCCAGGTGCTCTATCCAGCTGAGCTACAGGCCCGCCGAAACAACACATGCGTTCCCTCTAGATTACGATACCCTGCCCGCGACTTCAACAGCCTCGCGCACCTTCGGCGCAGGTTTTCTCTCGTGTCGCATTCATCTGCGTCCATCTGCGTTAATCTGTGGCTCCTTTGAATTGGCGCGGCCCGCAGTAAGCTCGCTCACGCTCGCACCCCACGCCGGAAAATCCATGACCCACTCCGTGCGGAATTGTTCACCGCGCCGTCACGCCCCCGTAACAATCTCTCGGTACTTTCGCCACCTGATTCTCCCGCACACTCAGAGGTGATGAATGGCAGCAGGAACGTCGGTTCTTGATTCCAAGATGGCGGCAGGGCCGGGAAGAATTGGCATTCTAGTCGCCGTCGTGGTGCTGCTGGGCGGCCTCGTCTATGTCGGGACCCACTTGCTCGGAGATCTCTCGGGCATCCATCCCGAAAGCTGGCTGCCCTACGCTCTGCTCGGCGTCGCGCTGCTCACCGCCCTCGCTTTCGAATTTGTGAACGGCTTCCACGATACCGCCAATGCCGTCGCCACCGTCATCTACACGCACACCATGGAGCCGCACGTCGCTGTGGTCTGGTCCGGCATGTGGAATTTCCTCGGCGTGCTCGCGTCCAGCGGCGCGGTCGCCTTCGGCATCGTCTCGCTCCTCCCCGTGGAATTGATTCTGCAAGTCGGCGGACGCGCCGGCTTCGCGATGGTCTTCGCACTGCTGGTCGCCGCGATTATCTGGAACCTCGGCACCTGGTGGTTCGGACTCCCCGCTTCCAGCTCGCACACGCTGATCGGCTCGATTATCGGCGTCGGCATCGCCAACCAATTAATGTCCGTGAAGACTGGCACCAGCGGCGTGGATTGGGGCCAGGCCACCAACATCGGAAAGTCGCTCGTCCTTTCTCCCATCGTCGGCTTCGTCTTCGCGGCGCTCCTTCTGATCGTCAGCAAAAAACTGATCCCCAATAAGGAACTGTACCAGGCACCGAAGGGCAACGAGCCACCTCCCTTCTGGATTCGCGTTCTGCTGATGATTACATGCACCGGCGTCAGCTTCTTCCACGGCTCAAACGACGGACAAAAAGGCATGGGCCTGATCATGCTCATCCTCATCGGCACCGTCCCCACTGCTTATGCCGTAAACCACGCCGTCACCTACCAGCAGACTCAGGATTTCGTCGCGGTCTCCACGCAGACCGCCGACATGCTCGGCCATTACGTATCTCCGTCTGCCGTCGTTGGCGACTCGCGCGAGGAAGTCACCGATTACATTCGCACCAAGCAGTTCACGCCTAACACCATGCTGGCCCTGCGCGGGCTGGTCAACGGCATCGGCACGGAAATGGCTCTCTACCGCGAACTCAAAGCCGTGCCGCAGGATAAAGTCCGCAACTTCCGAAACGATATGTACGTCGTCAGCGAAGCGCTGCGCCTCATGAATAAAACTCACCAGCCGGCCTTCTCCACGGCCGATGCTGCCGTCCTCGCCAACTACAAAAAGCACGTTGATAACGCCACTAAATTCATCCCCACGTGGGTGAAAGTCGCCGTAGCTCTCGCGCTTGGCATGGGCACCATGATCGGCTGGAAGCGCATTGTAGTCACCGTCGGCGAGAAAATCGGCAAGGATCACTTGACCTACGCACAAGGCGCCGCGGCTGAAATCACGGCGATGGCCACCATCGGCGCCGCCGATTGGTTCGGCTTACCGGTCAGTACCACGCACGTCTTATCTTCCGGCGTGGCCGGCACCATGGCCGCGAATCATTCCGGCCTGCAAATGAGCACGGTCCGCAATCTGGCCCTGGCTTGGGTGCTAACGTTGCCCGCATCCATCTGTCTCTCAGCGAGCCTCTTCTGGCTCTTCAGCAAAATCGGCAGCGGAAGTTAAATCGCAGAAGATAATCGCAATCGTTGAAGAGAAATTATATTTCAGGAATTCAAAGACGGAACCCAGCTTCCGGAGCAGGTAGTTCGCACGTTGGTAGTCGTCGCTAAAAAATTTCTTCTCGTGCTGTTTGCAAGCCTGTGGCTCATCCATGGGCATGCGGTTCTCTGCGCACAAGAATCGCCAAATAATTCCTGCCCTCGCCCCTCTCCCGGCGCCGCAGTTCCCGAACCCGAAGACTTGCGCAGTCACAACGGCGCGTTGGAAGTTGATCTCACCGTCCGCAATTTCACCGAGCCCGACGGCACGAAGCGTTTCTGCTACTTCGACGCCAATGGAAACCAATCGCCCACGCTGCGGCTGAACCCCGGCGATCTGCTCATCCTTAATTTGAAAAATGATCTAACGGATCCGTCCGCCGCAGCTCCCGACGCCAGTAACATCCACAATCACTCCGCGAAAGGAACCTCCGACCCGTGCGACCGCAACACCATGTCGCTGACGTCAACCAATCTCCACTTCCACGGCCTCACCGTCCCGGCAGTCTGTCATCAAGACGACGTCCTAAGAACTTCAGTCCAACCCGGCGACCCACCCTTCCAGTATAAATTTCGCATTCCCGCAGACGAGCCCCCCGGCCTCTACTGGTATCACCCTCACATTCACGGCTTCAGCAAGCCACAAGTTCTCGGCGGCGCATCCGGCGCAATGATCATCGAAGGAATCGAGCGCGCGAATAAAGAAGTCGCCGGCCTGCCGGAACGCGTGCTGGTGATCCGCGATCAAGACCTGCTGAACCCAAACGCTCCGCCCGCGAAATCAGAGCCCGTCGTCCCCAAATTCATGGTGGACCAGGACGGCGACTCCGCCAACAACGGCACCGGCTTCGGCAAACCGGCGAAAGACCTCTCCATCAATTTCGTCCCGGTTCCCTACCCCGACTATCCGCCCGCCGCGATTCAAATGCAGCCGCAAGAACGCCAGTTCTGGCGCGTGCTCAACGCCTCAGCAATCACCTACCTGAATCTCGCAATCCTCTATAAACATGCTCCGCAACAACTAGGCGTAGTCGCGCTCGACGGTGTCCCGCTCAACGCCAACGGCACCACCGGCGATTTCGTCAGCTGGCAAAATCACATCGGAATCCCGCCCGGCGGCCGCGCGGAATTCATCATCACCGGACCGCCCGCAGGCGTTCCCGGCCTTCTCGTGACGCGCACCGTGGACACCGGCGGCGGCGAAAACGACCCGAACCGGATTCTCGCCACAATCACCGCCACGCCAGATGCGCCGGAACCGCGGTCAATACTCGCGTCATCACCCACGCCACTTCCTCCGCCAACCCAACCCTGGCTGGGAAACGTAACTCCCGCTCGTACCCGCAAGCTATATTTTTCCGAAACGCTTCTCGACCCGAACGATCCCAACAGCGCCACCACTTTCTTCATCACCGTGGATGGCCAAGAGCCCAAACCATTCGATCCCGCGTCCGGCATTCCAGACATCGTCGTAAAACAAGGTGAAGTCGAGGACTGGATCATCGAGAACCGCTCCACGGAACTGCACGCCTTTCACATCCATCAGCTGCATTTCATGTTAGTCGCCTGGAATGGAGTCGCCGTCAACGAGCCGTATCTCCGCGACACGATCAACGTGCCGTACCACAGTGCGGCGGACCTGCAATATCCCAGCGTCCGCCTGCGCATGGATTTTCGCGATCCGAATACCATTGGAACTTTCGTGTATCACTGCCATCTTCTCGAACACGAAGACGGCGGAATGATGGGCCTTATCCGCGTCGACCCAGCCGACAGCGCGCAAGCTCCTGGAAAAAGCACTCCCAGTTCCAAAACCAGGAGCTCGCCCGCCCACTCGACCACCAGCAACTGAACTGATCCGCCGCGGCTCGAGCAATCGCCCTGCGAAGCTCCCGTATTTCTGCGCCCACCTCTCGATTCACCGCCACGCACCAATGTTTCACGCCGATTACCGGATTGTCTCGCACCATTCACACAAGAAAAATTCTCCCGCAACAATTAACGTCTATTACTCGCTAGCCCAGTTCGTACTTGATTCACAAATTCACAGGAGGCTGCATGTCCTTGAAGCGTTTTGCCGCACATTCGATGCACTGCTTGCGCATCGGATTAACTTCGATCGCTCTGTTCCAATTTTCGCTCGGTGGTCCCTTGGCCTCAACAGCGCAGGCCCAGACGGATCCCAAGACCGCCACGCCGATTAAACACGTCATCGTGATCATCGGTGAAAATCGCAGCTTCGACCACGTTTTCGCCACCTACGTGCCCAAGGGCAACCAGACAGTTTGGAACCTGCTCTCGGAAGGCATCGTCAAAGCCGATGGCACTCCTGGACCCAACTTCATAAAAGCCCATCAGATCGCCGCAGTGGACCGCGGTGCAAAAAAGGGCGGCGACGCGTTCCTGCTCAATCCTCCCAAGCTTGAATTCAGCGGCGATGTGCTCCCCGCTCCGCTCGTCGGCGGCGCGAAGGATTCTTACATTCCCAGCGACAGCCTCACTCTAGCCGAGGAAACCGAAAACGGACTGCCCGCTGATTACTACCAGTATCTCGTCTCCGGCGGCACCGGCTTGACCTCGCACACGCCAGACACCCGCATCACCAACGTCAACACGCTCCCCGCGGGCCCCTTCCAGCTGACCAATGGCGGCCTCTTCACCTACAACGCCTACGCCGCCAGCCCGGTGCACCGTTTCTACCAGATGTGGCAGCAACTCGATTGCTCGACCGTACGTATCACCGCATCAAACGGCTCGGGATGCGACAGCAAATTGTTCTCTTGGGTAGAAGTAACTGTCGGCGCCGGCACGAACGGCCTGGCGCAACCAACCAACTTCAACATCGACTACTCGCCCGGCGCCACCACCACCGGTGAAGGCTCCACCGCGCTTGGCTTTTACAACGTGCAACAGGGCGATGCTCCGTATTTCAAGAGTCTCGCCGACACGTACTCCATGAGCGACAACTTCCACCAGTCGGTGAACGGCGGCACCGGAGCGAACCACATCATGCTCGGCCACGGCGACGCCATCTATTTCACCGATGGTCAAGGTCACGCCCAGGAACCACCGCATAACGTCCTGGTGCAAGCAGGCGGGGTGAACGCCGGCGTGGTGGACGAAGTCGAAAATCCGAACCCCGCAGTCGGCACCAACAACTGGTATTCAGAAGATGGATACGGCGGCGGCTCTTTCGGTTCCGCATCCTACGGCGGCGGTTCGTATAGCAATTGCGCGGACCCCACCCAACCCGGGGTTTCGGAGGTTGTGACATATCTCCAGTCGCTTCCCCATCCGGTGGATCCGCACTGCGAAGCCGGCCACTACTACTTGCTGAACAATTACAACCCAGGCTACTTTGGTAAGGGCGAGAACGCGTTCGTTGACACCAACGCCGCCAACACCGTTTTCACCATTCCGCCGTCCGCCGTCCGCAGCATTGGCGACGAACTGCTCTCGCGGGACATTTCCTGGAAGTATTACGGAGATGAGTGGAACGCTTACGCGGGCACCGGCACACCGGGAAAGGCTGGCTACATCCCCGAAGACAAATATCAGATCAACTACGGAGCGGTGGGCTCGCCCAGCGGCCTCGGCGCTCCCATCACCAATGCGGACGAGTACTGCAATATCTGCAACCCGTTCCAGTACGACACCACGATCATGGCCAACAACTCGGTCCGCATCAACCACATTCAGGACACCGCGAACCTGTACGCTGACATCGCCGACGGCAATCTCCCCTCCGTCTCCTTCGTCAAGCCCAGCGGCTTCGTCGACGGCCATCCGTCTTCCTCGAAACTCAATTTGTTCGAGGGCTTCGTGAAGAAGATTGTGGATGCCGTACAGGCCAACCCGACGCTGTGGGCCGACACTGCGATCATCATCACCTTCGACGAAGGCGGCGGTTACTACGATTCCGGTTACGTGCAACCGCTGGATTTCTTCGGCGACGGCACGCGCATTCCCTGCATCGTGGTGTCACCGTTCTCCACCGGCGGAAAGATCACGCACAACTACTCGGATCACGTCTCCGTCCTCAAATTCATCGAGAGGAACTGGAACCTGAAGCCGGTAACCGCCCGCAGCCGGGATAATTTCCCCAACCCGATCATGGCAGGCAAGAACGTGTACGTCCCCGTGAACGGCCCGGCCATCAGCGACCTGTTCGAGCTATTCAACTTCAACTAACCGCACAATCAGCGAATGCGGCCAGGCGGCGCCCGGCAAAGGCGCCGCCTGGCCGTTGCTTTTCTGACGATGCGACGAGCGTCGTCATCCTGAGGCCGGCGCTTTTTCCTCTGGCCGGTCGAAGGATCTGTCCGCGCTGTTGCGTTTCAAACTGTTCCCCGCCGTTCTCCGTGCATTGTGAGTTAGAACTTTCCGCGCTTCCCCGAATCTTTCCCTTTGCGCGGGCATCCATAACAATGTAGGATTTCCCATCATGGATCGCTGCTCAAACTCCTGTCTCTGTACGCCGTGTTGTTGTAATTCCAACGGCCAGCGCGGGAGTGCGATCCGAATCGTTTAGCAATCCTTTAACCCGGATTTCAAGCCCGCTCACAGCGTCGCCGTCGAGCGGGCTTTGTGTTTTTACACCGCAAAATTTCGCAGCAACTGTTACGAGGGAGATTCGCAAATGGCCGCAGAACCGAAGCGCACCACCAAACCGGCGAAACCATCGCCAGCCCTGTCCCTGGACAGTTGGGCCGTCATCCTGGCGCTGGCCCTCTCGCTAGCCATCTGGGTCGGCTGGATCAAACACGTTCCGTGGTGAATCGCGCCGCCAAGATTTTGAATTTGTAGCGGCCGCCTGCTTTTTCTTTTTAGGCGGGCGTCTTTGAATTCGAATTTGCATTTGACTTCGTCGCGCCGTTGCCGCCACCAACAGCGCCAAAAATTTCCAGGAGGACACATCGCCCCATGGCCAGCTCCATCGCACTCGACGCACCTGCTTCCGAAAATTTCTTGAAGAAAGCCGCCAACTTGATCCCTGGCCTGCTGCTGTTGGCCGTTGTCGGTTACGCCGGCAGAATCATCGAGCGCTCCATCGCCACCTACGGCAAAGCGCATCACCTCACGCTCCCGAATATTGAGTACGTCCTCTGGGCCATCATCCTTGGCCTGCTCATCGGCAATACGGTAGGCGTGCCGAAACTTTTCCAACCCGGCGTCGCCACCTACGAATTCTGGCTGAAGACCGGCATCGTGCTCCTCGGCGCACGCTTCCTACTCGGTGACGTAGCCAAACTCGGCGGCGTAGCTCTCGCACTCGTCGTAGTCGAAATCGCCGTCTCCCTGGCGTTCATGACCGCCCTCGGCAACGCCTTCAAACTAAATCCCAAGCTCACCACGCTGCTAGCCGTCGGCTCCTCCATCTGCGGCGTCTCCGCCATCATCGCCGCGCAAGGCGCGATTGACGCCGACGAGGAAGACGCCTCCTACGCCATCGCCGCCATCCTTTCGCTAGGCGCCATCAGCCTTTTCATTTTTCCGCTGATCGGCCACTGGCTGCACCTGAGCGATCAAAGCTACGGCCTCTGGGCCGGTCTCGGCATTGACAACACCGCCGAAGCCACCGCCGCCGGCGCGCTCTATTCCGACGCCGCCGGAAAAGTCGCAGTGCTCGCGAAAACCGCGCGCAACGCCATGATCGGCTTCGTAGTCCTCGGCTACGCCATCCACTGGGCCCGTAAAGAACACACCGAAGGCGTCAGCAACAAAGCCGCATTCCTCTGGCGCAAATTCCCCAAGTTCGTCCTGGGCTTCCTCGTAATCAGCGCCCTGGCCACAGCCCACGTCTTCAGCAAAGACCAACTAGGCAGCCTGGCCAACCTGAGCCGCTGGGCCTTCCTATTGACGTTCGCAGGAGTAGGCCTACGCACCAACATCCGCGCCCTGGGCAAACAAGGTTGGCGCCCCTTCGCAGTAGGCGCCGTCGGCGAAGTAGTAATCGCATTCCTAACCCTAGGCCTGGTATACGGCGCCGACCGCTTCTTGCCGAAGTAAGACGGTAGCATAGGCAATCTTGTGTCAAGTTCCAGGACATGCTTTACACAGTGTTATCAGGACATCCTTTACACTTTGCGGGTCAGCTCACCCAGCGGTCCACTGCAGTGGACCGCTGGGTGACGAGATCGAGTTCGCGCACCAGGCTGCGGCAGTAGTACACCAACACGCGCCCGTCCAGACGCTCGATGCGCACCCATTCGCCCGCCAGCGCCCGGCTGATTTCCCAGGCCCGCCCCTGCAGGCGGAGCCGACCTACCTTCGATACCCGGTAGACTTCCGCTCCCGCTTCGTATTCCCAAGTCGGCGGTTGCGTCACATAGCGGCGTGCACTTTTCTGCCACACCGTCGCCGGCGTTTTCATCGCCAGTGCTTCGTGCGGCCGCTCGTGATTATATTCATGACGAAATTTGTCCAGCCAGATTTGCCGCTCCGCACGCGCCGGGATTCCTCGTCGCTGCATCGCCGCGCTTAACGCTCCGTGAAAGCGCTCCACTTTCCCTTGCGTCTGCGGATGGCGATACCCGCTGAAGTGCAGCTGGATTCCTTGCCGCATGATCCACACCGTCAGCCACGTCCAACCCGTCACCGCTTTCATGTTCCACCACGGCGTCCCGTGATCCATCAGCATCTCCTCCGGCATGCCGCACTGCTCGAACGCTGCGATCAGCTGCTGTTTTACGGGCGCTGCTTGGGTCGACCAGGTTCCGTGCAGCGCGATCGCGTAGCGGCTGTGATCGTCCAGAATCGACAGCGGACCCACCGGCGCGTCCCATCCCAGCGGGCTTTTGAAATCCATCTGCCACAGCTGATTCGCCGCGCCGCGCTCGAAGCGCTTTACCGCTGCGCGAAACCGGTCTTGCGCTCGCACCAATCCGCGCCGCAATAAAATCCGGTGCACCGTGATCACCGGCAGATGAATCCCCTCGTCCGCCAGCACCACTTGCAACTTCCGTGCGCCCCAGTCCGGCCGCTGCTGCCGCAACTCCACCACCCGCTCCTCCCGTTCGCTGGCCGTCTGCGTTGGACTCTGGTGCGGACGCCGGCTCTTCTCCACCACGCCGGCAATCCCCTCCGCCGTATAGCGCCGCAGCCACTGGTAACCTGTCGGCCGCGAAATCGCAAATTCCTCGCACATTGCACTCATGGTCTTCTCACCGCGCTTCGCACTCACCACAAAACGTACGCGCTGCTCGTCTACCTTCACTGTTCCCCACGCCATCCTCGCCCTCGCCCGAGGGCCCGTTATCTCCGTATCCCTCGTTCACTCTCCCCGCCGAGTGTAAAGGATGTCCTGATAACGCTCTGTAAAGGATGTCATGAGACTGAACACAAGATTGCCTGTGCTCCTGCTGTTGAGTTCGACTCTTATTCTCGATTTCACGAACAAACAGCAATTCCACAGCTGAAGAGCACAGGCAAGATTGCCTATGCTACCCGCCGGCTATCCGTAGTGATCCGGATTGTGCCAGAACACATCCCCATGCTAAACCCATGTTCCCTTGTCCGATTACCGTCGCAATCTGCCGCACTGGTTACCCGAAGGCCGCGCAATTTTTCTGACTTGGCGCCTGCACGGCTCGCTACCCGCCTGCATCTTGCAAAAACTTCGCACAGAAAAAGCCCTGACGGCAGGCCAGGAATTTGCACGAGCCGACGAGCACCTCGATCGCGCCGCAGCGGGGCCGCTATGGCTAAAAGACGCACGCGTCGCCCAGTGCGTCAGCGACTGCCTCGAACTCGGCGATTCCAAATTTCGCCGGTACGACCTGCACTCCTTCGTAGTAATGGCTAATCATGTCCACGTACTGCTCACTCCAAAAATCGAATTGCAATGGATCACCAAAAATCTGAAAGGCGTCACCGCCCGCCTTTGCAATCAAATCCTCCACCGCACCAATCAACCATTCTGGCAGCAGGAATCCTACGATCACTGGTGCCGTGACGATTCAGAATTCCAACGAATCCGTGGATACATCGCCAGGAACCCAGTAAAAGCAGGCCTGGTAGCCAAACCCGAACAGTGGCCATGGTCAAGCGCCCACCGTCTGGGAAGGTAGCGGTAGCATAGGCAATCCTGCCTGTGCTCTTGCTCTTGACTTTGTGAGTTCCGCTGCAGACGAATTCTCTCTGGAAGCCAGCATCGCCGATCGCTGCAGATATTGTCGAACTTAGTAGCGATTAGAAAATGTTTTCTCCTTTGTCGTGAGCAACTTGACTCTGTTTTTAATATTTGGGTAGCGATTAGAAATGGCGCGATGGTCGCGCCCCGCAAGGCACGAATCAATTCCGCGCGCCAACTGATCACGCTGCACAAATTTGCCTTCCGCGGTCTCAACGCAAATCCGCCGCCGTCGCGCAAATTCAGAAAACCCGCCATTTTTTCGACTCCCGCCCGAAGCTAACACGCGCAGGTCGAAAGCGCAGCTGTACGTCCGTACAGAAGTAGGACAGAACTAGTACTGACTGGCCGAAATTGATGGCGGGGTTCGTTAGTGTTCAGCGGCCTTGTTCGTCGTTGAGGAGCTTCTGTGCTTCACACTTCACGCGCAGCGGTATCATCCGTCATCAAATAGCTTGCAAAAGGCCACGGAGGTCACCTTCGATCGCACCAAGAATGTTCGATTGAACCAAGGCAAACCTAATTGGGTCGATAGTGTCGGGCGTCCCCCCACCAGCGTAGTGCTTGAACGTCGAGCCAGCCTTACGTCTTTTCGCTCTCGCTTTTCCCGCATCTCCATGATCGACGTCGTGCCGAAGATCGGTCCTGAGGTCATTGACGTGAGCAAACGAAGTGGGCCACTTTCCCGAGAGTCTGGTTCCCACCGACTCACGGAATAAGAAGTACATGTCGTCGACGAGTGCCTCGTAAGCGGGGAGGTCCTTCGCGAGCCTGCGAATCCGCAGGAGTGCTTGTGTGGTCTTGTTGGTGGCCTTGAACAAATCTTCGCCGGTTTTGGCGGCGTGTTTCCCATTGAGCTGTTCAATCAGTTGCGCAATCGATTCCCCAAGAGAGGTGACGCGCCCTGAAATTCCGCTTTCCGCGATGACGGACGGATCAAATATTTCCGCCAGATCGGGAGCAATTCGGAATAGCTTTCGCAGCATGATTTCTTGACGTGTCCTTGCCGCTCCTTTCACGTTTGCGTTCACCGAACGCTGAAACATAACGTAGTCACTGTCAGTTGCGGTCTGCCCCATTTCAACCTGCTCTGCGAGTTCAGCCATAAAGGTCTCAAAGAACTTGCGTAGTTGAACTTCATGACCCTTCGACCGGCCTGTCGCAACGAGCTTGCATGTCAATGTGATAAGGGTTTGTACGATCGTGCGCGTACGAAGCGAGGAGCCCCTGTTCTTGAAACCTTTATTCAGCAAATCGAGGGCCGTTCGGATTCTCTTGGCAACAGCGGATGCCGTAGCAAATGTGCTTTGAGATAAGAACACTTCCTTTATATCGTCAAAGCGCAAACCGGCATCCAAGCCTTCGATCTCGATCGTCGCAACCTTCGCCATGATGTCGAAGTGCGCATAACGCGTATTCGAAATCGCAACTGTGTGCTTAAAGAAGGAATGCTTCGACGCGGATCGGCAATAGTCCCTGAGCTTGCTATGTACAGCGTTCAATTTCTCGCTGCTGGTCAAGGGCATGCCCTCTTGAAGCCTCTGAAAAAATTCCTTCAGTTCTTCTTCCGACCCTCCTTCGATGAGGTCGTACTCTATTTCGAAATCGTCGAACGCGTCAGCGGTCTGCCGGGGCAGGTCACGGTACAAGCGGCCCCCGAATTGTTTCGCGGAATCGGCGTTCAAGTGCAGTTCGTTCGAAAAAAACTCTAGGATCGACGTGAGGCGCTGCTGCCCGTCCTCGACGAGGTAGTCGTCGTTCGAAACTTTGACCAGGTAAAACTTAGGGAGCTTCCAACCGCGGAGTATGGAATCAATTAGTTTCTGTTTTTTCTCGCGGTCCCACACCTCCTCCCGCTGCCAGTCCGGGATATCGTAACGGTCGCGGCGTCGAAATACCTTGTCGATCGCTCGTCGTTCAGAAGTCATCTTCATCCGCTATACCTCCCCAAGCATTCACCAGTAGGGTACCGCATGATAACCCCAAAGGTGAATTATCATTAGGTTACCGTATGGTCGTTAGCGCCGCTTCCACCCGAGCTAGGCCTGAAGAGTCTCCGAAACCGGCCTATCGTTCCTGATCTTGCCTTTCCTTTGTTCCCGCAACGCGTCACTGAAATGAATCAGCATTTACTACCCGGGGCGCTCATAGCGAAGAGCTTGTTCTCGCCGCCGTGGTCGGGCTGCGCGATGGTTTTCTCAAAACGCAGGCCGAGTTTTTCGAGCAGGGTGATGGAGGCTTGATTGGTGGGCTTGGTGATGGCGACGATGCGCTTCAGGCGCAGAGTCGTCCAGCCGTAATGCATCACAGCGGCGGCGGATTCGCGCGCGTAGCCATTCGACCAGAATTTCTGCAGGAACGCGAAGCCGATGTCCACGCCGTCGAGCCAATCGCGTTTGAGCAGGCCGCAGATGCCGATGGGCGTGCCGGAATCTTTCAGCTCGACCAGGTACAGGCCAAAACCGAATTTGCGGTAGCTGGCGACGGGGCCTCTGGCGATGTAGCGGCGAGCATCGGCGAGGGTGCGCGCGCCGCGATCGCCAATATTTTCCAGAAACGCCGGCTCGTTCAGCAATTCGAGGAGGAAAGCGGCGTCGTCCAAAACGAGGCGCCGCACCACCAGCCTTTCTGTTTCCAGAATTTTCACCGTGGGGACGTTTCCATGGTCAGATTCCCTGCCGCGGAATCTTACGATGAATCGGCTGACGGAGCTAATCAGCTCTTCGGACGCGTAGCGGGCGGCGCAGACTCGTGCGGCGCGGGCGCGGGATGCGATGCGGGCGCCTGCTGATGTTCCGCCGGCGCAGGCGTGCTGGCGTGCTGGTTCAGCGGTGGATGCACATCGTAGTCGTTGTCCTTCGCCTTAGTGGGCGGAGTGAACTTCACTGGCGGGTGCTGCTGCGCGGCATCGTTTGCGGGCGCACGCTCGTTCGTGTTCGATCGCGCGTTACCATTAGCGCCTTGCCGGTCGTTGCCGTTCGCGTTTTGCCGCTCGTTCGCTCCAGCGTTGGCGTTCCCATTCGCGTTTGCGTTGTTGTTGACGTGCGCGCGCGCATCGGTGTTGGGATATTGCGGGGCGCGCGCCACATCATCGTTGGTGTACGTCCGCACAGGCGGACGCGTGGGCGCGACATTGTTCGCGCGCGGCGAAGACGTCCCCGTCTGCCCGGCTCCGGGCACACCTAACGCATTCACAGAGTGCGCCACGTTGTGGCTTGTAACCGGCATCGGCGGATTCAAACGCGCCACCACCGGCTGCTCGCTGAACGCAACGGGCGGAGTACCGCGCGCGGGCCGCGCCGCAGCAGCAACATAACTCGACCGCGTCGGCGAGATCGGAGTCTGATCAATCACATGCGCGTTCTGCAGTTGTTCCGGCGTCACGCGCACGAATCCTGTGGCCACCGGTTTCGCGCCCACGAAAGTCTCGCGCGAAACCGCCGTCACCGCGACCGCGTTGTTCGCATACATATAATTCGTCCGGCTCGCGGCAGCGTCCGTGCTAACGACGTGCGGATTGCGAACCGCGCCAAGCTGAATCGTGGTGCCGTTGCGCATATTGGTGACGTTGATGTTCTGCACGTAACGCGGGCTGGCGCGATATCCGGGAATGAAAACATCGCGCGGCCCCAACGGAAACCAGGCCACGCCGGAAAATCCCGCGCCGAATCCCACGCCGACGCCGAATCCTCCGCCGACAAATCCCACCAGCGCCGGCGCGTACACCGGACGCACTACCATCGGCCCCGGCACCCATCCCCAATATCCGCCGCGCACGTACGCCCAGCGCCCGTAGTGATATGGCGCGAAGCCCCACGGCTCGTTCCCTACCCACGTCCAGCCCCACGGGCCAATCCACACCCAGTGACCGTAGCGATACGGCGCCCAGCCAGCAACGACTCCAGAGGGAACCCAGACCGCGCCGTAATCGGGATCGGTCTGCCAGTCTCCGTTTCCGTCGAGATCGTAGTAGCCGTCAACGTCGCGGGAAACGTAGCGCGCCGATGCCGAGCTGTTTTCGCGCTGGTCCTGCGCCTGGCACCAGTCTTCGAAATCATCGAATTCCGGCGCGGCTTGCGCGTTGAAGCTCAACTGGTCGGTGCCGTTGAAAATATTCTGTTGCCCGGCCGTCAGGTCGTAGGATTCTCCCGCGCCAGTAACCTGCCCTGCCCCTTCGCGCACGATAATGGACGTGGAATTCCCATCAGGGTCCGCCTGAATTCTGTACTCGCCGGAAGCTGCAAGCGTGAACGCAAGGTTCGGCGTATCGATTTCAAAAGCGTTTCCCGGCTCCAGGCGCCGCAGATGCACTTCGATGGTGCCTTGCGGCAGCTGCAGCTGCACGGTGCGGTCGTCCAGATTCAGAAAAGAAATTCCCGTATCGCTGGACAAGCGAATCGAAGTCGCGCCGATGTGAATTTCGCCGCGCGAATCCTTGTCGGCCCACAGATTGTCGCCAGTGGTGAGCGGGCGATTGATGTCCGCCTCCAGCCAATCCTGTTCGCCAGCCGGCTGAAACGAAACCGCGCCCTGCACGTAGTTCAAGCGCGCGACGCGTGTGGGCGGATCAACTATCTGCGCCTGTGCTTGCGCCGGGTCTTGGCCCGGATCTTGATTTTGGTCTTGCGCAGCGGTGCGTTGCGGCAACACCAGTAACAGGCATGCAATGAACGCGAGAGGTGTCAGCAGGGTGGCGCGCGAAAGCCTCTTGGTCATGAATCGAACCCCTTTCGTGAAGGGACGGGCAAGGACAACGCCATTCTGCGTAACCAGCTGGCAGCTAGAAACCATGCGAACCAAAGCACGATGCGCGTGTCTGACATGGCGGCTGGCGACCTCCATGTAAGAAACCCGATTATGAGCTTTTAGTTGCGGATTGCATATGAGCGCGACACAACGCGTCGTTCAAAAACGAAACACGGAGTTCGCGAAAAAACTACCTGCTGGCGATGCCAATGTGACTAACCATCGCCCTCGGCCAACCATACACACGATTTCGCAGAATTGGTGTAAAGTCTGAGTATGGCTAGAACCAACGTTGATCTCGATGAGCGATTGCTCCACGAGGCGCTTAAGCTGACCCGGCTGAAAACCAAGCGGGAAGTCCTCAACAGGGCCTTGGCACTTCTCGTGCGCTATGAGGCGCGGAAGGGCATTCTGCGCTTTATGGGCAGCGGACTTTGGCAGGGTGACTTGAAGGCTATGCGCAGGAACCGCGTCTGATTTTAGTGGACAGCTCGGTGTGGATTGATAGCTTCCGTTCTGCGACAGGGCCCGCGGGCAAAGAATTGGGGAGACTGATCGAAGAAGAGGTGGCCTTGGCGGTCACGGGTGTAGTCGTGACTGAAGTCGTACAAGGATTTATCCGCGACGCCAGCTCGGTTGAACACTATTTGTCAAAGTTCGATATGCTCGAGCCGCAAGGATTTTCCACTTACCTGAACGCTGCGGCGATCTTCAGAACAGCCCGCTCCAAGGGAATTAGCCTCGCGACGATCGACGCACTCATTGCCGCGGTTGCGCTGGAGCACAATGCTGCGCTATTCACGCTCGACAAGGACTTCTTTCATATAGCCCGGATCACAAACCTTCGATTGCATGAAACAGGGGACAACCGGCCTTCATAGCATTCGATTCGGCGAGTCGAAACGGTGGAGCACTCGTCGAATCTTGGAAATCTTGCGGAACAAGTTGCACGTTCGCCGCCAACAATAAACGGAGCGAATAGTCAGTAGTACCGCGGCTTGCTCGTGCTTCCGACCGTCGGCAGCAAATTCATCAGTACATGATCCACTCGATCGGTGGCCATATCCAGGACGCGCAGCCTTTCGCCGGTATCTGGCGAAGCCATGATCAGCGCGAGAGGCGTGAAGGCATTGCGCACATGATGATTTATCTCCGCCACCATAATCGCGCGTTCCTTCGCACGGGCGACCATCTGGTTCTTGTGACTCTGCACCAGGAAAAATAGCAAAATGCCCGCGCCGGCGAGCGCAATCGCGGCATCATCCAGAATCGTTTCGGCGGCCGCGATGCCCAGGTAATACAGCACCGCATCCGCGACGTACGTGACGGTGAAAAGCGCCAGACCAGCCACCAACGCGGCCTTCAGGTTGTACTCATTGAGCCATTCGGACATGCCCCTCAGTTGCCGCATCACGGTCCTCCAACACAGTTTGCCTCTGGAGGATAAAGCAAGTGGCTGGAACCCGCTAGCGTCAAATGACGCTCTGCGCGCCGCGTGATGCAGGCGCGCAAGCCCCTGCTAAGGAATTTCGACAGCTACCAGAGACATATCATCAGCAGGAGGCCCATGGCGGAACGCGGCGACGCGGTTCACAATTTCCTGCGTCATCGCGGACAGCGGCAACTTTGAGGTTTCGCGCACGATTTCCGCCAGGCCCTCGACGCCCAGCATGTCGTCGCCCTTATTGAAAGATTCGGTGAATCCGTCGGTGTACAGAATCACACGATCTCCCGACGCGACGGGAATTCTCAACGCCGACCCGGCATCCACAGCGTCGGGCATCAGCCCCAGGATCGCGCTGCGCGATTCCAGCAATATCGGGGCCTGGCCTGGCTTGACGATCATCGCCGGAGGATGACCGGCGCCGAAAAATTCCAGCGAGCGCGCCGCCATGTCCAGTCGCGCCGCCACCACGGTGAAATAAAAAACCGAACTGCGCAAGCTGCCGATCACAAACTTGTTGAGATGCTCCATCATCGGGGCAAGTCCGGCGCCGCGCTCGATTTGCGACATCGTTTCCGTGTAGATGCGGTTGGCCACCAGCGCCGAGCCGATGCCGTGTCCCGAGACGTCGCAAATCATCAACGACAAATGATCGGGCCGTGGCGCGACCAGGCCAAAATCTCCGCCGATGGTGCGTACCGGCTGGTAAAAAGTTTCCACCGCGGCGCCTCCCCACATCAGATTGCCAGGGGCGAGGCTTTGCTGCACGCGCGCGGCCAGCAACAAATCCTCTTCGATTTCGCGATGGCGCTGCTCGAGCTGGACATTCACTTCGCGCAGGGCGTTTTCGGCGCGCTTCTGGGCGGAAATGTCCGTGAGAGTGACAAGGGAAAAAATCTGTCCTTCCGGATCTTCAATCTGGCGCGCGGTGATCACTACCGGCAGGTGGCGGCCATCGCGGCACGGCACGTAAAATTCAAATAGGTTGCTGCCTTCCCTCTGGCGACGCTCGATTTGACGCTGCAGTTCCTGCGCGCCGACGGGAGGATACCAACTGGTGATTTTCGAGCCAATGAATTCCGCCGCGGAATACCCGACCATTTTCAGATACAGCGCGTTGGCGAAAACAACCTCGCCGCAATCGTTGTTGATTAGCACGCCCTGATTGAGTGACTCGAGAATGCCGACAACACCGTCCAGCCATTCATGCGGTATTTCGACCACGGGGAATACCTCGGCGTGCGAGCCTGAAAATTCGGCTCGGCTATGTGGATTAAATATTGCGTGATGATGATACCACTAGTCATTCTTAGCCGCAGGAGGGGGCTCTGCCGGATAATTTTATCGTTCTAGCCAAATCCTTATCGTTCATCAGAGACCGTCGGAAATAGTCGCTTTCGGGCGAACCGAACGTATTCGAACCCAAACATCGCAGCGTAGAGCATCTCTGCCGCCACTTTCTCGGTGACCGCTTCATCCGGAATTCCCCGATGCACTATCTTGTTCCGGAGGCCGCGAAGGCGATTCAGTGCCCCTCTAAATTCGTCTGGCATCAGAGGAATACCGGCTGTACCACAAACCTGTGGTAGCACGACGTTGGTCGCGTTGGAAACACCTAACTCGCGAACTAAGAAATCTTCGACCTTCTCCTTTGAAGCATGCCGTTCAAGAGAAGTCCGCACGAGAGACATTACTTCCAATTCGAAGGCGACGTGGCAAGAAAGCACGGCGTACCGATACCTTTTGGCTGACATGGCCTCCATCGCGTCAACCATGTACTGATATCCTTCGGTTCCAAGTTCTCTCCTGATCCATGTGACAAAACCGGAGACCCTGCCGTCATCAGTGCCCAACCCAAATGGCACCCCATAGACCCACATCTTTGGCCCCAAGAAGCGAATAAGAACATTATTAGCGTGCATGGCGATCGGAAAACAACTGCCGTGCGGCGTAAATACAAGTCCGAGCGTAGTCGCACCCTTCGGCACGCCGAAGGATTCCAAATCGATTTCTTTTCGCTCGCCGGCCTTTAGATCAAACGCAAAATGGGTTTGGGTTGCGCCAAGGGACGCCACAGTCATAGATCCGGGGCTAGAAATCGACGCGAACTTGACGCTAGCCTGCCATAGATCAACTTCGCTGCTGCAATTCTTGCAGTTGACCTTTCCGTCCGCGAAAAATAGCTCAGCCGTGACTTCAAAGGGGCCGAGCGAGAATACGCAGTTAGGGCATGGAACGCCCCACCTGTGGCTCAGAGGGTCAGGGACTGCTGCCTTAATGAGAGTCCTCGATTGGAGAGTCATCCGACCAGCTATACTCCAGTGCCTTCGTGCGCGCAATATTTGACCAACCTGTGAGCCCGACTATAGAACCGCCGGAATCGGCCTCTAGAATTCATGTAAACTGTTGCCTTCCAGTGGGGCGGCGACTGCGACCAGATCGCGCGGAGAGAGGCTAACGTGACCGACATTTCCACACCGAAGGGGCTCGCGGTTCTGGGCGCGGGCAAGATGGGCGGCATTCTGATCGAGGCGTTTTTGAAGCATGGCTTGATCGCACCCGAGCGGGTTTTCGCCACGGTGCGCCAGACCAGCTCCGAACGCCGCAGCATCTCCAGCGCGCAGATCACGCTAGGTACGGACAATCGCGCCGCGGCGAAAAATGCCGACGTTATTTTGATCTGCGTGAAGCCGCTGGCGGTGGGCGCGGTGCTGGACGAGATCCGCCCGGAGCTGAACGATCAGAAGCTGGTGATTTCGATCGCGGCGGCGGTCTCCACTGAATATATGGAAAAGCGCATGGGCGGAAATGTGCCGGTTCTGCGCGCCATGCCCAATACGCCGTCGATGGTGGGCGAAGGCATCACCGCGATCTGCAAAGGCAAGCACGCCACGGCGGCAAATTTGGAACTCGCGCGCAAACTTTTTGACGCGGTCGGTAAAACGGTCGTGGTGGACGAAAAGCACATGGACGCAGTCACAGGACTCTCCGGCAGCGGCCCGGCATTTCTCTATATTATTTTGGAATCGCTGGCCGAGGGCGGCGTGAAAATGGGGTTATCGCGCGAGTTGGCTACGTTGCTGGCTGCGCAGACGATGCTGGGTGCGGCGAAAGTGGTTCTGGAAACCGGACATCATCCCGCGCTGCTGAAGGACACTGTGACGACGCCAGCGGGCTGCACCATCGACGGAATTCTGGAGTTGGAAGAAGGCAAGCTGCGCGTAACTTTGATCAAGGCGGTGGTGAAGGCTTCGCAGCGCGCGAAGGAATTGTTGTTCAGCGATAAAGAGAATTAATGCGCAGGCTGTTCCAGCGCGATCTGTCCGGTCGCGTGAATTTCAAGATCAACTGTGTCGTCCGCGTGCAGCAGAAACGTGCTGGCGTCTTTCATTCCCCATTTGACGTAAGGAATCGTGAAGTGTGCGTCGCACTGCAACTGCGCGGGTGAAGCCGGTTTCACCGCAACCGTCAGCGTGACGTCGTGGTCCTGGCCGTGAATCCGAAATGTGCCGGCCACATCTACTTGCGACGCTTTCTGCGGATCGAACGTCCCGCGCACCTGCTGCGCCGTGAAAACGATCTCCGGATACTTCGGACTCTCCAGAATTTCCTGATGCATTTTCTTGTCGCGTGATTTGTTGTCGGTATCGGCGCTGCGTGCATCCACCACAATCGCGCCGCTAGCCTTGCCGCTGGCCGCATCAAAATGAATTTGCCCGCTTTTCAGCTGAAACGTTCCATGAACAGTGTGCAGCGTGGTTCCGAGCGTGAATTCGACTTTGGTCCGCGCGGCATCGAGGTTGAAGACGTAAGCTTGCGCGCATGAACGCGGCGCAAACACCAACCCGCCGCAGCACGCGGCCAGGAATATCGCCAGCACGCGCACGAACCTCACGCGCGCAAAACCTGCCATCCGAGATCGAACATTTCGCTCGCCCGGATCGGCGCGGGTTTCGGGCAGTTGGCGTGCGAAGAAATCATCCGCGCGAAAATTCCGGGATTCGCCGCAAACATGCGCAGCGCTTTGCGCCGCAACCACGCTTGCCGATCGAGCAGCAACAATAATCGCGCCATCCGCGCCGGCCCCTGCATAAACCGCCGATGCGCCGAACGATACGGCGCCAGATCTTCAGACGACAGCGCATCACCCAACCGCACCGCCTGTTGAAACGCGAGGCTCATTCCCTGCCCGGTAATTCCATCCACCGTAAAAGAGGCATCACCCACCAGAGCAACATTCCCATGCGCCACGCTGCGCGGATATTCCAGCACAGTCTGGCAGCCCGTCTCTTCCGTACTGCGCCGCGCATCGCCTAACCGCCGCGCCACCACAGGAAAATGTTGCAGCGCGCGCTCCACCCTCATCTGGGGGTCGCTGGTCAGCACCGCCAAACAAATTTCATCCGGTCCCGTCGGTGTCACATAAATCTGGCAATGCTCGCCCCAGTACACTTCGACAAAATCACTCCACGGAGCAATCGCATAATGGCAGCGGAATCCAAAACGCGCCGAACGCATGCGCCGCGGACCCAGCCCAGACCACTTTCGCATCATGGATTTCTGGCCGTCGGCGCCCACTAGCCAGTGAAAACGAAATAACGCTCCATCCAGACGAGCACTCGATGAAGTTAATTCAGTAACTCGCGTCCCCCAGCGAAAAGATACGCCCAACTCCAGGGCCCGCCGCACCATCAAATCGTGCAGCACGCTGCGGCGCAAGCCAAACGCAGCTCCACGCGTAATTCGGCCGCACGCGGAAGACGCTTCATCGGAAAATCGCAACCCAGCAATGGGAAAAGCTACAGAGGAGTCCAGCCAGATGCCCAGCTGCTGCAACGCGGCGACACCTTCAGGAAGAAGGCCTTCACCGCAGGGCTTGTCAATCGGCGGCTTGCGCGCGTCCACAACCGTCGCGCGAAGTCCCTTTTGACTCGCTGCTATCGCCGTCGCGATCCCTGCTGGCCCCGCTCCGACGATCAGGACTTCCGCGCCTGTGGCCACTAGCCCCCGCTTCCTACCAACGTAACAAAACTAACTCGGCGCAAAAGCCAGGACCCATCGCGGCCAGGATGCTCAGAGAGCCCGGCTCCGGACGACGGTTGGTGTACACGTCTTCCAGAACGAGCAGCACGGACGTGGAAGAAATATTTCCCACACGTCGCAAGCAGGACCACGATGCCGACAAATCGTCCGCCGTGATTCCCAGCGCGGTCGCAGTCGCTTCCAATACTTTCGGACCGCCGGTGTGCATAATCCAGGATTTGATGTCGGAGCGCTTCGCGCCATTTTCCGCAAGGAACGCGTCCACATCTTTCCCGAGATGCTTGGTTACCATCTCCGGCACTTCCGGTGACAATACGATGCGGAATCCCTTCTCAGAGATGTCCCAGCCCATTACCTTCTCGCTGTGCAGATAGAAGCTGGATTTCGTCGCGAGAATTTCCGGGCCATCTGCTTTACGATTGGAACCGGTGATAACGGTCGCCGCCGCGCCATCGCCAAACAGCAGCGCGGAAATCAAGTGCGCCATGGAAAGGTCGTCGCGCTGCAAAGTAAGCGAGCAAAGTTCCACGGACAGCAATGCGGCAGCCTGGTCCGGATAAGCCTTCACGTAGTCCGCAGCGCGCGAAATTCCCGCGGCGCCCGCGACGCAGCCCAATCCGAAAATTGGAATTCTCTTGATGTTCGGCGACAGACCCATGCGATTCACCAGCCGCGCGTCCAGCGAAGGTGCAGCGATGCCGGTGACGGACGTCACAAAAATTGCGCCGAGATCTTTCGGCCCGATTCCAGCCTTGTGCAAAGCCTTACACAGAGATTCTTCGCCCAGTTCCAGCGCGTGCGCGATCCAGGCGTTATTGGCCTGTCCCCACGTCGTCAGGCTCTCGTAGAAATCAATCGGTTCCACGAGGTAACGCCCTTCAACCTGCATGCTCTCGTCGAGGCGATCGAGAATATCCGGATTCGACAACCGATGCCGCCAATCGTTCTTCAGCGCCTCCGTCAATATTTCCTGCTTGTAGTAGTACTCTGGAAAGGCACTCGCAACGCTGGCAATCCTCATCGAATAGGCTCCCTGTTTGGTGGCTAAATTGGTTCCGAAGGATAGTATCGCGAGAATGGCCAATATCAACACAGTGTTTTTGTAAAATACTATGCTGATGGTGACTGGCCGGTTTGGGGGCGGCGGTCGCTAGGCGGGCAAAAACGGCCCGAACGGCGTCGGTGAGTAAAAATCGGCGAACGATCTGCCGAAGAAAAAAGCGCGGAACAAGAAAATCCCCGGGTCTGGGGCGCAGACCCGGGGGCGGGGGTGAGGGACGCTGGGCCGAAAACTCTGCTAAATTCGTGACGCGCTTAGTAATTCCAGCGGCGCATCGCGAGCGTTGCGCGAAACACCAGTTGAATTGCGATAACGATCATGGTGTCGCGAAACGCCATTGCTCTTTGGCGCATAACCGAAACCTCCGAGGCGCCGGGAAAAGGCAGCGCGTGGGCGGTTGCCGAAGCGGTGCTGCTTTGTAACTTCCAGAATGTGTTCGTCAGACTGCTCATGCCCGCCCCTTAATTCAGCACGTAAACTGGATTATCGTGTTCCACTGCCAGCACCATGGATTTGAAGATGTCCACATCCCAGCTATCGGCGATGCGCAAGCGAACGACTTCCGGGGTTTCTGAGACCAGACGCCCGCGCAGTGGCACTCGCAGGTTCCCTGCTTCTACCCGGAGAATCACCGATTGCCCCATCCAGATTCCGTAGCCTCCGACCATTGGTCTCCCCCTCGTGAGACTCACCTCGCTCGAACAAGCACAGTTTCGGATGCGCGACCGACCTGGCCAATGGTACAGCGGGCTATAAGCAGTAGGCGGGTAGTACTAGGCACTTAGCGGCGCTTAGCGCTGGCGGCTAAAGGGTTTTCTGTTATTGTGTTTACAGCGATTTGGGGCCTTTTCAGGCGCCGTGGCGCACACAGATCTAGCGAAGGACCCCACACTAAATGATCGAGCTTTTGAAGGAACTGCTGCATCGCCTGTCCGACGTGCGCGCCATCGTGGCGCTCGGCGGTCTGGTGATGGTCTGCGGCATCATCTTCGTCGAGACCGGCCTGTTCGTCGGATTCTTCCTGCCGGGCGATTCTCTTCTGGTCACCGCCGGGGTAGTGGCTGCAGATAAAGCCTCTGGCCTGCAGTTGGCGTGGCTGCTGCCGCTGGTAACCCTGTGCGCGATTGTCGGCGACCAGCTAGGCTATTGGATCGGCCGCACCATGGGGCACCGCCTCTACCAACGCGAAGATTCGCGCTTCTTCAAGAAGAGCCACTTGATGCGCGCGCACGAGTTCTACGAAAAATACGGCTCGCGCACCATCATCCTCGCGCGCTTCATGCCCATCATCCGCACTTTCTGCCCGCCGGTAGCAGGGGCCGCGCAAATGAACTACACGCGCTACCTCCTCTTCGATATCGCCGGCGGCTTCCTATGGGTCTGGAGCATGATCCTGCTGGGCTACACGCTAGGCACCCACGTGCCCAATATTGATAAGCGTATCCACTACGTGCTCGCCGTCGTAATTGTTGTTTCACTGCTCCCTGCCATCATCTCCGCATGGAAAGCCCGCGCCAAAAAGATCGCCATCTGATTGGAGCTAGCCAAAGCCCAAGAAAACCTCCCTCCCCACGAATACCCGGCGAAACGACGACCCCATTGGCGCCCTGCCAGGCGATGCTCTACTGGTAATTTTGACAATTCCACACTCCCTTTCAAACTGGCATAAGAACACCCTCGAGCGGAGTTCTATCATGAGTCTCTACATTGCCCAGGAATTTCTCGGAGTGCTGCTGGTACTTGCAGGTCTGATGGGGACAGTTCTTTTTTTTGGGATTGCCGCCATTCTATTTCAGGAAGGCATTCGCCGGACTTTGCGCGGTGCGAACACCCGCGTCAAACCTTTGGCAAAGCTGAGCGCCAAGGAGCTGTGGATGCGAAGAGCAGGGGTCGGTCCAATCCAGCAATCCCGACCTCATGCCTGAGAAGCGCTCATAGTTCTCGCCCCAAGCGACGCCAAGATAACCGCAGCGGCGGCAGAACATCGCACGCAACGTCAGTCGCTCCGGTGACCTTGATTTTGCGGAACACTTCCCGCGTCATCCCACGCTGCAAATAGCCAAGACCACCGAACTACCAAATAAATTTGGCGCCCAGTTGAAGGTGACGTGAGCCTCCGCTCCCGAGAACGGGATTTGAAGCGCCAAGGTCGGGAGTGAATGCGGCGAGTCCCGGATTCGAGCCTTCCAGGTTGTCGTTAATGCCCGCAAAGTTGGGATGGTTCAGGATGTTGAAAAATTCGAGCCGAAGCTGAAACGTCAAGTGTTCACCCAATTGTGTGTTCTTGCTCACCGAGAAATCCCAGTTCGTGAAATCCGGCCCACGAAAAATATTGCGACCGGAATCGCCGAACGTTCCGTTGGCGGGGGGCGTTAGCGCGGTGGCTCCGGAAACGAAGCACCCATAGGTGGCGAGTTGATTGACTTCGGCTTGATTGCCAGCAGCATTTATACATTGCTGATTGCCGCCAGTCACATTCCCCATGCCGTCCGTAGTAAATGTGCTCGGGTCGATAAATGGAATGGAAGTGGATTTTGACCAGCGAATATTGTTCGGGCTACCGGTAATGTTCCAGCGATCGTTGAACTCCCCCGTGAAGCTGATGTCGTCATCGAAATCGTAGAGCGTATATGGCATGCCGGATTCGAGGATGACGATCGAGTTTATCTGCCAACCTTGGAGAAGCTGGGCAAAACTCTTGCGTCCCGGAATGGCGTAGGTAAGGGCAAACGTGAAACGGTGGCGTATATCGTAGTCGCTGTTGCCGCGCTCCCCTGCAGGATCCAGACTGTTCTGGACGTTGAAATGCCGATTGCTGGTGGATTCATCAATCGAATGGGCGTACGTGTACCCGGCCACGATATTGAGACCTTTCCAAGTGTGGGTTTTGTAGGTCACCTGCAAGCCGTTATAGCTGGAGCTGAACGCGTTTCCAAACTCGGTGGTCTCTCCGAGGAACGGATACGGACCGAAATACGGCCGGTTGCTTTGTTCGCATAAGAAATAGTCGCCGCCACCTTCGTAGCAACCGGCCGCCGCCGCTCCATTGGGTTGGTTGATGTCGAGCAAGCTGAAAAGTTTTACGCCGCGTTGACCGACGTACCCCACTTGAAGCGAGGACCAATTTCCGATCGCTCGCTGGACGTTGAGGTTCCAGAATTCGGTGTAAGGAGTATCGAGGTGATTCTTGACGGACGTAATGCTGCACGGGCCGTCCGCGCTGCAAGCGATCGGCTGCGACAGAATGGGAAATACTTGTGCGGTAGAATTCACCCAATTTAATTGGCTAGGGTCACCACCGTTCGCTTGCACCACCGCTGCGGTTATCGTTCCACCACCTGGCGTAACTCCCAACGCCCCTGTTGGGATAGTGTTCAGCCCGATTCCGCCGCCGGCCGTCTGGCCGATGAAATCGGAAATAGGAGCCATTTCGTAAATAATCCCGGCGCCCGCACGGATCACTGTTTTTCCGTCTCCCGACGGGTCCCAAGCGAACCCGAGGCGAGGGGCGAAGTTATTGTGCTGTACGTTATAGGGTGTGGAAATCTGTTTGCCCACTTGAGCGAACCCGATGGCCGGCTCGAAGTTGGCGAGCTGGTTGTTTTGCTCGTGAATCACGCCTGAAACTTCGTAGCGCAGACCGGCGGTGATAGTCAGCTTGGAATTGAAATGGAACTCATCGTCCACGTACGCGGCGTATGCGTTTTGCGTGATGAACCGCTGGGTGTCTCCGGAGAGGATCTCTCCGCTTTCAGGCCCGCACGGATCCTGTGAACAACCTGGGTTAAGGTCCGTTCCATTGCCAGGGTCTTCCGAGCCGGCCTCCATGAAATCCTGAAGACTTTGAAAGAAAATTTCCCCTTTGGCGTGACGGTTGCGAATATTGTTAACGGACCCGTGGCGAATCTCCCCGCCGAAGTGAATATTGTGACGGCCTCTTAGGTATCCGAGGTTTTCGGTGAACTGATAGGTCGTGGTGGGCGTTGTGAAAAGGGGATAGCCGTTGCCGCCGCCCAGCTGGAAGAAGTTTCCGACATCAATTTCCGGCAGACCGAAGTTGAATGGGTTGGTGACCCCTGTGTTGATTCCGTAGGTGGTCGGATTGACGTTGTGGTCCGCTGAAACAATTTGCTGCGAGAATCGGCTGTATCCAAATCGCGCCTCGCTCACCCAGCTGCTGTTGGGCGTATAGGTCCAATTGACGCCAACGATTTGCGGGCGCGTCTCGGCTTGTGAAAGGAACTGCGGCGCGAGATAGTCGCCGTCTTCTTCTGTTTGCGTGCTGTCGGCAAAGAAGTAGCGCCCAGTGAGCGTATTATTTTTCGAAAAATGGTAATCAACTTTGACAAGCGCATTGTCTGCGCGATTCTGGTTCACAAGATCCTGAAAAAGCAAGCCTGGACCGGCTGTGCCGGTATTCGTGGGATAAAGCCCCGAAAGTTGCAGGCTCAAAGGATTGATGACGCAACCAGGCAAAGCCGCGCAGTTCGCTTCGACGTCTGGAATACTATTGTTCAGGTCGCCGCCGAGCGGCACCGTGTCCGGACTGTTAGCAAGCAGTGGATTACCAACGATGGCTCGCACACCTTCGTAGGCGCCAAAGATGAAGAGTTTTTGTTTTATGATCGGTCCGCCGGCGGAGCCTCCGAACTGATTGAGACGGAGCGGCGAAGCCGGCTGTCCGACGGGATTGAAATAATTTCGCGCGTCGGCCGCGCTGTTCCGTATGAAGTAATACGCGGAACCGTGGAATTGATCGGTTCCTGATTTCAAGCCGAGCTGTACTACGGCCCCCGGCTTCCAGCCGTACTCTGCTGTGGGGTGTTCTTGGGTGCTGAATTCCTGAATCGCGTCAATCGGCAGAAGGCTTGCGGGCGTGCCGCTGACGCCCTCTTCGTTCAATACAGAGGTGCCATAATAGAGGTCGTTATCGTCCGTCCCATCAACGATGTAGTTGTTGTCTTCCGGGCGCGCGCCATTGGAGATAATCGAGTGAAAGCCTCCGCCGGGTGTGCGATCGACGCCGGGCATAAGCAGGACCAAATTTTGCCAGTCCCGGCCTTGCAGCGGCAGCTCGTTGATCTCTTTGTTGCTGAAGGAGCCTCCGAGAGTCGGGGTGGTTGAATCAATCAGAGACGCCGCCGCCTCGTTCACCACGATCGTCTCGCTTACGGCACCCGGCTGCAGTTGCAGATCGATGCGGATGTCGTTCGTCACCTCGACGCGCACCTCGCTGCTCATCGCTTTCTTGAAGCCCGCCGCTTCCGCCGAGACGGTGTAAAGGCCCGGCTCGAGGCTCGGGGCGACGTATCCTCCCGTTTCATTCGTCACCAGCTCGCGCGAAACTCCCTTGCCGGTGTTTGTAACCGTCACTTTCGCGCCGACTACGACGGCACCGGACGAATCACGGATCGTCCCCAAAATGCGGCCCTCATTAGTTTGCGCCCGGGAACTCGGGCTCAGAAAGAAAAACACCGCGACGACCACGCTCATGAAGCGCAAACTTTTCATCGCCTGCTCCTTTTTCCTGTAAATCCGTTCGGGTGCTGGATGAGTGCCGTCGCGATGCGTCTTGAAACGGAAAGGGAGCTTTGGCGCTGAAGAAATTACAAGCCTGAGGCGAGTTTACCCTGGTCTACGAGGCAGTTATAAAAGATGGGAGCCGACGATGCCGGCTGGTCTTGATTATTCGCGATGAGTGGCCCGGGTCCCATGGAAATAATACTATGCGCGACAAAGTAGAACACCTGCGAGAGGAAGTCAACGTCGTTTCGCGAAGTTGCGACGAATTCCCAAAACAATTCCATTTTCCAGCCACATTGGAACCACATCCCAGCGAGGAAAGCGCACGTCCAATTTCGAAACATGGCAACCCCAACTGACATATACTGCGCGGCCTATGAACGGAAAACCATTTCGGATCGCGCTTCCATTGGTAGGGACCCTCTTAGTCCTCGCGTCGCCTTCTGCCGCGCAGAAGATCAAGGGTAATGGGTACACCGCCTACAGCGTTGCCGCGAAAGATCCGCAGCCGCCGCACGCACCGACCTTTGCCGCAGTGTTGCTCGGCGGTCACGGCGACGTGGACGAGGCCATATCATTTCTATGCAGCCATTCGGGCGGTGGCGAATTGGTCGTTCTACGCGCTTCCGGAGATGACGACTACAACTCCGAATTTCAGGCGGCGTGTGCCGGTAATTCCGTCGTGACTCTGGTAATCACATCGCGGGAAGGCGCGAATAATCCGTTTGTCGCGGATAAAATTCATAACGCGCAGGCGATTTTTATCGCCGGCGGCGATCAATCGAACTACGTCAAATATTGGACCGGCAATGCCGTGCAGAAAGAATTCGACGCAGCCGTGAAGCGAGGCGTGCCGATCGGCGGAATCAGCGCCGGACTGGCGGTACAAGGTCAATTCGTCTTTGCTTCCATGCTGGACACAGTGAAGAGCCCTGAAGCATTGGCAAATCCTTACGACCCGCACGTGACGCTCGTGCGAGATTTCCTCGCGATACCAGTTTTGAAAGGCGTTATCACGGACAGTCACTTTTCGCAGCGCCAGCGCATGGGACGCTCGCTCGCGTTTCTTGCGCGCATTGTGCAGGACGGTTGGGCGCCGGAAGCGCACGGCATCGGCATAGATGAAACCACTGCGGTCCTGGTGGAAGCCGACGGTCACGCCCGGGTGGTAGGGAAAAATTCAGCCTACTTCATGACGCTGGATCACCGGCCCGAAGTTTGTGTGAACGGAAAACCTCTCACGCTGCGTCACGTAAAGGTCTTGAAGCTCAGCGCCGGGGATACTTTCGATCTGAGAACGTGGGCCGCTACGGGCGGCAGCAGTTTTGAAGTCAATGTCGTTGAAGGCAAGATGGCGAGTGACGAGCGGCCATGACGTATCGGGCTGTTAGAATGTGCCCCGCCTCGATCGTCAACGGAGGATTGGAGAATGACTGAGCGCATCGGCCCCAGCCCGGAACACATCATGCAAGTGGGATTGGGATTTTGGGCTTCCAAGACTTTGTTAAGTGCGGTGGAGATGGAGGTCTTCACCGAACTGGCGCAGCGAGCCGAAGACCTGCCCACGCTTCGGAGTCGTCTGGGAATCCATCCGCGAGCCGGACGCGATTTTTTCGATGCCCTGGTTGCACTCGGTTTCCTGCGCCGCGTGGACGGCAAGTACGCCAACACACCCGAGAGCGATTTATTTCTCGACAAGCACAAGCCCACCTACATCGGTGGCATGCTGGAAATGGCGAACCAGCGCCTCTATGGACATTGGAGCCGCCTCACTGTGGCTCTTCGCACCGGCAAACAACAGAATGAAGTCAAAGACGGCGGAACCGAATCACCTTTCGCAGCGCTCTACGCAGATCCCGCTCGCTTGAAGAACTTCCTTGGAGCCATGACGGGCATCAGCCACGGTGCAAACCAGTTGATCGCAAAGAAAGCGCCGTGGACGCAATACCGCACATTTGCTGACGTGGGAACCGCGCAGGGCGACCTGGCTGTGCAAATTGCGCTGGCAAATCCTCACTTGCAGGGCGTCGGTTTCGACCTTCCAGAAGTGGGGCCAATCTTTGAGGAATACGTGGAGCAAAATAAGCTCAGCGGCCATCTTCGTTTTCGGGCCGGCAGTTTTTTCAAGGACCCGCTCCCCCGTGCGGATGTCATCACCATGGGTCACATCCTTCACGATTGGGATCTTGACGAGAAGAAAATGCTGCTGCGCAAGGCCCATGATGCGCTAAACCCCGGCGGAGCCGTGGTGATCTACGAATCAATTATTGATGATGACCGTTCGCAAAATGCTTTTGGTCTGCTGATGAGTCTCAACATGCTCATCGAAACGCCCGGCGGATTCGACTACACCGGCAAAGATTGCATCGGCTGGATGAAGGAAGCGGGCTTCCGTGAGGCCCGAGTCGAGCACTTGCTCGGTCCGGAATCAATGGTGATAGGAATCAAGTAGCGGCTCAGCCTGACACCGGCCGCCAGACTAAATTTTCTTCGCGCGACAAAACGGCTCTCATATCTGGTGCTACAATGGCTGCGCATCCCGGCCCTCGCAGTTCAAAGGGGAATTCCATGCTACGCAAGCGCGCCTTTACCGCGGTGGTTTTACTTTTCGCACTTTTATTTTCGCAGGATTTCGCGCCGCTGGTTCGCGCGCAAGACGCGCCTCTTCCCGCTCCCGACGAACTGGACCAGCTGCTCGCTCCAGTCGCCCTCTATCCTGATTCCCTGCTCGCGCAGATCACCACGGCCAGCACCAATCCGCAGGAAATTCTCGATGTGGATAACTGGCTGCTGCAAAATTCCAATCTCAGCGGTGAAGCGCTCACCAATGCAGCGCAGGCTGCGGGATTCGATCCAGCGTTCGTGGCGCTGGTGAATTTTCCGCAAGTCGTAACCATGATGGCGGAGAATATTGACGATTACGCCTCGATCGGCCAGGCATTTTCTGCGGACCAGGCGTCAGTCACCGCTTCAATTCAGCGATTGCGCGCTCAAGCCTATGCGTCAGGCGCGTTGCGTAGCAACGACCAATTTCAGGTGGAAGTGCAGCAGCCCGCCCCGAGCCAGACGATCTATGTCGTCCAGCCCGCAAATCCGCAAGTAGTTTATGTTCCGGTTTACAATCCCGCCGTCGTGTACGTCGCTCCTGCGCCCAACGTCGTCCCCGCAACTCTGATCACTTTCGGCGCGGGAATTGCAATTGGCGCGCTGATCGCCAGCAATCAACCCTGGGGTTGGGGCGGTTGGGGATGGAATTGGGGATCGAGCCACGCGTATTACAATCACACCGTCTGGGTGAGATGGGGAAATCCATATCGTCCGCCGAACTACTGGTACCGCCCGCGTCCCGTGTACTACAACAACCGTCCCGGATACGGCGGCAATTGGCACTATCACCCGCCGAACTATCGTCCGCCGAATCGCCCGTACAACCGGCCACCGAATAGCAAGCCGTGGGGACCGAGCAATCCCCCACCGCGGCCGAAACCCAATCCAAATCCGCCGCCCAAGCCAAACCCAGGCGCCAGACCGAATCCAGGAACGAAGCCGAATCCAGGGACGAATCCAAACCCGGGTGCAAAGCCGAATCCAGGCACGAGGCCAAATCCGGGGACGAGACCGAATCCGGGTACAAAACCGAATCCCGGCACGAAGCCCAACCCGGGCACGAATCCGAAGCCGGGTGCAAAACCGAATCCCGGTACGAAGCCCAATCCGGGCACGAATCCGAACCCGGGTGCAAAACCGAATCCCGGTACGAACCCGAATCCGGGTACAAAACCGAATCCTGGCACGAAGCCCAACCCGGGCACGAATCCGAATCCGGGCACCAAGCCAAATCCCGGTACGAACCCAAATCCGGGTACAAAGCCGAATCCCGGCACGAACCCAAATCCGGGTACACGACCGAGTCCGCAGCCAAAACCAAACCCACAGCCAAAGCCGCAACCGAGTCCCGAAACGAAGCCGCAGCCCAAGCCTGCGCCACAGCCGAAGCCGCAGCCGAAGCCGCAGCCGAGTTCGGGTGCAAAACCGCAGCAGTCCAAGCCTGCGCAACAGTCGAAACCGCAATCGAAACCGGCGCCACAGGCTAAGCCGGCGCCGCAAAAGTCTGGGGCACAACCGCAGGCAAAATAACGCCAGCTTGGTCGCCCCTCCGTTACGAGCTAGAAGCTCCGAGGGCGGGCGATAGCGCCCACATCCGTCGCCCCAGCTGCAGATGCAAAATACTAGGCGCGCACGCCACCCATCTCACAGCTGTACGCCCGCATCGCCGTGCGCTAAAGACGATCGAGAACCGCCATGTCCAATCTCTTCTTTGCGGTCGTCGCTGTCGTAGCCGCTTTTGTCCACCTGCTGTTCTCGTCGCAGCGGCGCGCTACCTCGAAAGCAATCGCCGCAACCTACTTGATCTATCTTCTCTTTCTCGACGTGGGCGTAATGGGCATCTTCACCGCGTACGGTAAATTTTTCGTCCGCTGCCAACGTCTACTTCCATCGGCTGGGCCACCAGCCCCTAGGAATACGAAGTTGGCATGGCCGACCTCACCGTCGGCGTTCTGGGCATGTTGTGCCTCTGGATTCGCGGAAATTTCTGGCTGGCGACCGCGATAGCAAATGCGGTGCGGCTGTTAGGGGATGCGATCGGTCATCTCCGCGAATTGCTGCTCCGCAACAACCACGCCGCAAACAACTCCGGCATTTTTCTCTACCCCGAAATCATCACGCTGTCGCTGATTCTTTTCCTGGCGCTCTGCCATAATCGCGCATCGTTGTAGCCAATCTCCTCGGATCCTTACTCCGGGTTCTTCCACTTCATCTCATAAATCTGGGTCGCGCTAGTATCGCTGATCGCCGCGATATTGCCTTCGGGCGTGATGGATACGAAATCCTGCGCTCCCTGCAGGAGTACGTTCAACCCCGTAAACTTCGTGAACAACTCCCACTTCCCGTCTGGCACCGTGAGCCGGTAGATTCCGGTTTGCTCGCCAGTTGCGGCCTCCCACGGGCCCCGCATGAAATAAAGTGACTTCGAATCCGGCGCCCACACAAAAAATCCCCAATCGCGTTCAAAAACCTTCAACCGTTTCCATTGTTTTGTCTTGACCGAATAAATCGCCAGGCTCTTCGGCGGATTGTGAATTGCTGCCAGGTACTGCCCGTCGGGCGACCACAATGGCGCATAGTAGCCGTCCGATCCCGGCATGGTTGACACTTTTCTTGTCTGCAGATCCAGAATACGGACGCGGAAGTGTTCCGCGATCGGGTAATCGTTAAAGTAGATGGATTTCCCGTCCAGCGACCAGCTCGGTAGTACTTCCGTGAAACCCTCCGATGTCAGCTTTTCCGGTGCGCCACTCTCCACGCTGACGCGATAAAGTTCATGCCAGTCGGAATACACGATCCACTTGCTGTCCGGCGACCAGGTGGGCATTTGTGCCAGAGTGTCCGTGAGTTGCAACTTCTCGCTACCGTCAATCTTGCAGCGCCACAAATACCCTCTCGGATAGTCTGTGAATACTATCCATTTTCGGTCCGGTGAGGCCACAAGCTGCGTCGCGGGTAGCCCTCCGAGGTACGGCAAAAACCGCTTTTCGTGTTCGTCGTAGAAATGCATCGAGCCTTGCGCCAGGCGCCCCACCAAGAACATTCCGTTTCCATCCCGGCTCGGCGCCATAGCGATCACTTCGGGTTGGCCCGGCGTTAATCGCACCGCGTACGGCTTGTGCCAGAACTCGTACCACCTTGGCTCCAAGTATTCGTAAAAATCGTTGGATCTATCTTTGTACGAGCCAAAAACAAAATGCTTCCCGCCGGGCGTCCAGAGTCCGTTGTAAGCGCCGGCGTCCTCTGGCCAATGCTGGGGAAGCTGGAGTAAATGTGGATCACCGCCGTCCACATTCAGCTCCCAGATCCTCGTAAGATCGTCCTGGAGGGTGCTTCGCGAAACCGTTACACGAAGTTTTTTGGAGTCCGGCGAAAACGCGGGATTGCCCGGCACCATATGGTGAGTGTTCCAGATTTCTTTTACGTTTTGTCCGTCGGTGTCACACACATAGACCGACTCCTTCTCGTTGAAGGCAATTAGCTTCCCATCCGGAGAATAACTTGCGCCGCGGGCCGTGATATTTCCCAACCGCTTCGCGGCACCTCCCAGCACCGGCATGGTCCATATGGTTCCCCGCTGTGTTTCGTCGTTCAGATCGCTTTGCAGCAACAAAAACTCAGCGCCATCGGGCGAAATATCCAGGATACTCATGGTGCCGATCGCGGCGCGCAGAGGCGCCGTAGCCCCGCCCTTTACGGACATTTCGACGGGATTGTGTGCGCTGACGAAATAAATACGCGATCCGTCTGTGAAGATCGGGGGACCTTTGGTTTCGCTGGAAAAGGTGAGTTGCTCCATCGGCAGTGGCGCAGAATCGGCGGGCGTGCGGCGGCTGCTCAGCACAATCCACGCGGCAGCGCAGGCCACCAACGCCGCGGCCCCAATCCAGATCCACTTCCGCGACTTCTCTCGCTTTAGCGGTGCTGCCGCCAACCCGCTCTGCGATCCTCCCGTCTCCTTCTTCAGCAGCCGCCGCAAATCCACCATCAATTCATGCGCCGTCTGATATCGGTCTTCGCGATCCTTCTCCAAAGTCTTCGCCACGATCCGCTGAAGTTCTTCGGGTGCCGGCGGATTCAACTCACGAATCGCTTTCGGCTCTTTGTGCAGAATCTCGCCGATGATCGTTACCGGAGATTCTCCCTGGAATGCGCGCTTCCCCGTGGCCATCTCGTACAGCACAATCCCAAACGAAAAAATGTCGCTCCGCGCGTCAATGTCCTTGTCCTGCGCCTGTTCCGGCGACATATACGCCACGGTTCCCACAATGGCGCCGCGTGCCGTGATCGGAGCTGACATCGTGGGCGCTGCGTCGCTCGGCGTGCTATCCAGCAGCACACGTTTCGCCAAGCCAAAGTCCGCCAGCTTCAGTTCGCCCTGGCTGGTCACAAAAATATTTGATGGCTTGACGTCCCGGTGGACGATTCCGCTCTTGTGCGCAATCTCGAGCGCTGCAGCGATTTGCATCGCATAGTCCAGCAGCGTCTCTAGCGGCAGCGCGCTCAACACGAGCTTCTCCTTCAGCGTCTGGCCTTCCAGCAGCTCCATGGCGATGAACGTCCGCCCGTCCTGCTCGCCGATGTCATAGACCGTGCAAATGTTGTGGTGATTTAGCGTTGACGCCGCCTGCGCCTCGCGCTGAAAACGCGCCTGCGCATGGGCATCCCGTTGTCCTTCAGGTGAGAGAAACTTCAGGGCCACGAAACGTCCCAGCCGGGTATCTTCGGCCTTATAGACGACACCGTTTCCGCCAGCGCCAAGCTTCTCGACTATGCGGTATCGCGATGTTGCCGTCTGCTCGCTGGGTGGTGTTCGTTGATCCTCCATTCTCGGCGTATCTTAGGGGTATCTATCCACGCGAGTCAATCAACAGGCTTTAGCGCCTGTATGCTCGCCGCAATTCTCGCCGGCTCTTTGCTGTCCTCCGTATTCATAAAATGTTAGCCACCGCTACCAGCCCATTTGGCTCATTCGCTCCAGAATAATCGCGCTGTAGTTATTCATCCGCTCCGGCCGCCGCTTCAGCGGAGCCGGCAGAATTGCAGCGAGCCGTGCGCCCTGTTGCCGTCCGATATTCCGCGCCGCCGTTTCGTAGTAGTAGCGCGACGCCGGCTCGGCACCATAAATGCTCGGGCCCCATTCCACCACGTTGAGGTATATCTCAAGAATTCGCCTTTTGCCGAGGACCAGCTCGGCCACTGGCACCAATGTGGCCTCTGCGCCTTTACGCAGAAACGAGCGGCCCGTTCCGAAGAACAGGTTCTTCACCAGTTGCTGCGTGATGGTGGAAGCTCCGCGGCTGCGCTCACCTTCCAAATCGTCTTGGGCGGCGATTTCGATCTGGTGCCAATCGAATCCATGGTGCTGGTAGAAGTTCGCGTCCTCTGCGGCGATTACCGCGTGCTGGAAATCGAGCGAGATTTCGCTGAGCGGAATGAATTCATAGCGATCGCGATGCGGCGTGTGGTGAATCCACGCTTGCAAGTCGCGCTGGAAGTGCACCGCGGTCGTCGGCGGGTCAATCCACCGGGCGGCGACTAGCATCAGCGCCGCAAGCGACCATAGCGCCACGATGCCGATAACAAACCATCGAACAAAAGTTCGCAGGGAGCCGATCCGAACAGGTGTCCTCGCGTCTGTATTCGTATTGGCCGGATTCGTGGTGGCCGCGCTCGTCGTGGACACGTTCGGGCTGTCTGGGTTCGGCATGGCACTCAGGGTTCAGAATACTAGACCAAGCTGCGCCGCCGCTGCTGGATGAGATCTTGTGTGCGCAAACGCGGAGGACTGCGTTCCACTTCGTCTAATGGGCAGAATCCATCGTCGCAGGTATTGAATCAACGAAACGAGATTTCGATTTTGCCGCCCGAACTAACAGGAGGAATCTGACATCTGGTCGAGCGCGGAATCGATTGCTGCGGCCAGCTTGGTCACGCCATCCGGCTTTGAAAGCACCACATCAATGCCCGCCGCCGACGTCAGGTACTTCCCAATGCTGTCGCGATACATCGTGAACAATATAATGCGAGTTTCGGGCATCGCGCGCTTGAGGACCGATGCTACTTCAGCGCCATTCAACTCCGGCATCACCAGGTCTAGGAGCACCAAGTCCGGCTTCAGTGCCATGGCCCGTTCTACCGCCTCGCGGCCATTCACTGCCTCTCCGCAGACGACCACGTCAGTGCGCGTGGAGAGATAACGCTTCAGCACCTGTCGAACTGTGAAGCTATCGTCCACTATCAGGACATGCTTGTGCTTGCCTGATTTCACGCAATGAGGTTACTCCAGCAGGTTTCCGCTGCGGAATACACTGTTCAATGTAGGACATCTGTCAAGTTTGGATAGCCCGCTCGCTTCCCAAATTAGCTGACATGACGCGAGTCCCGTCGCTGCGCATTGCAAAGACCGGCGGACCTCGATTGAAGTTTTATTGCGACCTGCCGTGCTATACAATCCCGATGTCAGAACAAATCTCACGGAGAATCAACATGAGCAACCTCGATCGCTGGCTACAACGTAACAAAGAATTTGCTGCCCAGCAGTCTGCTGCCGGCACGCTGATGCCCTCGTTTCCGCGGGCGATGCCCAACATAAAAGCGTTCGTGATCGGTTGTGCGGACATGCGCGCGGATCCGGCTCATGTCCTGGGATTCAAACCGGGCGAAGCCGTGATACTGCGCAACGTTGGCGGGCGATTCACCCCGGGGGTGCTCGAGGAATTGGCCTTGCTCGGGCGCGTCGGTGCGGTTGCCGGAGGGGTTCCGGGAGGCGGCGGGGAGTTTCATCTG
Source organism: uncultured Acidobacteriota bacterium (assembly GCA_963779465.1). GTDB lineage: Bacteria > Acidobacteriota > Terriglobia > Acidiferrales > UBA7541 > Palsa-295. The sequence goes on from CAVZYH010000001.1 coordinate 1,557,408, forward strand.
ATCGTGCTGCAGCACACCGATTGCGGCGTCACTCGCCTGGCCGGCGATCCCGCCATGCTGGCACACTATTTTCAAATACCGGAAGGCGAGCTCAAGTCCAAATCAATCACCGATCCCCGCGCGGCGGTTGCCGGCGATGTCGCGGCGCTTCGCGCGATACCCGCATTGCCGGCCGCGTGGCTGATATCTGGTCTGGTGTACGACGTGGCCACCGGACTTGTAGAGGTAGTCGTGCCGCCCGCGCCGATTCGCGCTGCGTAAACATCAATCCACAGACATTCGCGCCACCGCCGACGGGCCGCAAATCGCCCGCCAGCATGCGCAGAATTTCGCAACAAGCTATTTCTCGAGCAATCCCAGCCACTTGGTGATAACCGCGCGCAGATTTTTCTCTTTAGACTTCACGTCTTTCGAGTTGTAAAACATCGCCAGCCTCCTTCCGTCCGCGTACTCGCCTTCCAGCAATCCCGACGCATCTTTCACCTTCGCGCCGCTCGGAAAAACCAGCCGGATACAATCTTTCTTGAACAAGTTGAATACGACGATATACCGTCGGTACTCCTTCGGATTCGTCGGCTTCATTCCCCCCGCGTAAAAGAAAGTCGGCGCATTCCACTTGATCTCTTCCCCGATTTCCTTATCAGTGCTTAGAATAATCTGCCGCAAATCCTCAACGACCTTCGCCAGTGGATGCTTGAGCTTGTCCATGTAGGCATCCACCTTCCCGGGCTCCGAAGGTTTGGATGTCAGCTCCGTTGTTTTTGGCATGTTCCTCGACCTTCTCTAAATGCGCCACTCGCCGTGCGCGCGATTCGCCAAAACGCAAAACGGGGAGCCTGGCGGCTCCCCGCTTGCTTCTTCAGTAGGCCGCGCGATGCCGATGGCGTCGCTGGCGGCGCGCACCGCAAGAGCGGTGTGAATTCGGCGTCTATCTCAAACTGCTCTGCCCGGTGGAGCCATACAAATCCCTCCGTGCACTACGACTACAATTCCCTTCTACTCCCGCGTACTGCTGAATGCAACTGGAAAATCCGGTGAACAGAATGCGCGCGCAAGCGCCCATGCAAGAATCGCAACACCAACACAGCCGCCGCTAAGAAGCCATTTGATAAATGCCTGAAACGGATCGGTTCCCGAAAAATTGAAAGCGGAGGGTTACTTCAGCAGCAAAGCTTCACGTACCTGATCGCGCCCCACAAACGTCTTCGACGAGCGGAACTTCCCGAAAATATCCAGAATCTCGCGATTTTGAAATACCCGCGCGTGTACCGCCAGCGTCGGAGTCGGCACCAACTCCAGCGTCTGCGAATCCACAACCTTGTAACGATTGAATCTTTCCGGCGCCCTGCTGTGAAACGAAGCCAGTACCGCGCCCCCAGGCCGCATCACCGTGTAAATCCGCTCCATCACCCGCGGCAGCAGTTCAGCATCCAGATAGTCGAAAAGGTCCCACGCGAGCACCCCGTGAAAATGATCTTCGGGATATTGCAACGCCGTATCCAGAAATTTCCCGGCTAGCATTCCTTGCGAGACGCGCGCGCTGCCGTCACCCACCGGGGTCTTGCGCAGGCTTTCTTCCTCCGCCAGCAGAAATTCCTTCCAGGAACGCAGCAGGTCTTCCGTGGACAGCCGGAAGCCCTTCTCGATGAAAAACATCACGGTGGATTGAAACACGGCGCCCAGGTCCAGAATCTTTCCCTGGCCGTTGTCGCTGATCAGCCACAAAAATTCTTTCAGCCCGTTCGATATGCGTATGTTGGCGGAAGCGGCCGCCGCGGACTCCGGCCCTGGTTTCAGCGGCGCGCGGGCTGTCGCGGTGGTGGAATTCAGTCTCTGCTTCGCCGTCCAGTCCATGAAGCGCTCTAGCCCCTCTGCGTACCAACAATGGCGGTGCTGGAAACTTCGACTTCCTCGGCCCGCTTCGCGCTCGCGGAAGATACAGCTGCGTGACCGGGCCGCGCCATTTCCACTTTGCCGCGGAAACTCGCGCCATCTTCAATCCGGATGCGCGGCGAAAGCACGCTGCCCTGCACGTGGCTCGCGGAACCCATGCGCACATTATCACGAGCCTGTAAATTTCCTTGCACATTGCCTTCAATCACAATTTCCGGTGCGGCAATGTCCGCGTTTACGCGGCCGCTCGCGCCCACGGTCACGCGCCCGTTGGCCAAGTGAATTTTCCCGTGCGTTTCGCCCTCAATAATCAAATGGCAGTCGCCGGAAATGTCGCCGCGAATTTTCAGCCCCGAGCTAATGGTCGAAACGGAATTAATCGCCGAAGTCACGTCTGCCGCCGTTGCCGGGCTGGATACAGCTGCCGACGTAATCGGCGCGGCCGGCGCAAGAGACGTCGCAGCTTCCGGACGTGTAGCCGCAGGCGGATTGAAATTCGGAGTGGTTGCGGCCGGTTCTGTGGCGTTGGCTCCCGGCGAAGATGGCTTTAGTTCTTCGGTTCTTTTCCACATATAAGTTCCTCCCCAGCATCGCTGAGAATCCCGCGGGGGGTGGCGGGTCTTGATGTGATGCACGAACTATAGTACAGAGAAGCGTATGAACGATAGAGCCCGGCGTACTTAAGTGACAACGCGCCGCGAATCCATCACCACCGCTACCCGCGAACGCTGACGCGGCCATTGGCGCGTTGGCCCGTGCGATTGTCATCCCGAACGGAGTCCGGCGCTTTTTCTTTCCCGTCCCGCGACCGCAGGACGGGCGCAGGACGCAGTGTAGGGACTTGCTCTTACGCAACGGATAAGGCCATTCCGTTCGCGGCTTCGATCAAATCACGTCGTCCGCACGTCGCTGTTCCGCATTTCCCACAACGCTTCCACGTACCCGCCCAACTCATGAAAAAATATCCGCACGCCCTCGCCGGTACGCCACCAACTGGCCGGGTCGTAATCATTATCCGGCGCGGAAATCACTCGCAGCTGGGTCCCCGGCGGCAAACTGCGCTCATAAATATATTCCGACCGCCGCGTGTGGTAATTCGAAGTAACCAGCAGGATTTTTTTCCATCCGTGCGAAGCCAGCATTTCACTTACGACCAAAGCCTCCTCGCGCGTATCTTCCGCCCGGTGATTCAGCGGAATAATCGCAGCCGCCGGCACGCCATGGTCCACCAGATCGCGTTTCATCAGGTCAGTCGTACTGGCATACGAGCGCAGAGACCTGCCAGTCGCCACCACCCGCGGCGCCATACCGGACCTGAACAGCGCCGCGGCCCGCGAAGCCCGCACCGCATCGAAATTATCTCCGCTCAGCACCACGATAACGTCCGAATTTTCTGGCGCGTCATCCACAATCCAGAATTCCCCGGCAAAACGCAGCAGCGGCACGCGCACCAGATACAAAATCACCAGAAACACCACGAACGCAATCAGGAACATCAACTTGAAGATGATTCCGCCCCGCTGCGGATCCGGTTCGGCGAAAAGCGTGGCGGCGAGGCTCGTCATTTTCCTTGGCTGCCCGGATCCAACTTGCGCAGACGTTCGGCCGCATACTCCGGGAGAGTCCCGTTGAAATAAACTTCCTTGATGCTGTAGGACTTGCTGCGCTGTTCGACGATCGGCAGAATTTCGATGTGCCAGTGATAATCCTCCGCGATCGTCCGCCAGTATTCGCGCAGGTCGCCTTTGGTCTGCAGCGTGTTCGGCGCGGTATGCACCACTAAATGGTAGCCCGGCGCAACCTGCAGCAGGCGCCGCAGCGTGCGTCCCAGCAACGCGGCCAGATGCCGGCGATTTTCTCCCGGCAGCGGCGCTTCGAATTGGTGATTGTGCGTCTTCGGCAGCAGCCACACTTCATAAGGCACGCGCGAAGCATAAGGGCACATCGCGTGATAATCCCCCGCGTTATCCACCATGCGCTTGGCCTGACGCATTTCCTGGCGCAGAATGTCGCAGAAAACGCAGCGCTCGCGCTCGCGAAACCATTCCCGCGCTGAACGCAGCTCGTACAAAATCCGCCGCGGCACAAAAGTGGTCGCAGTGATCTGCGAATGTGCGTGCGGCCATTCCTCGCCCGCCTGCGCTCCCTGGTTCTTGAACACCGCCACATATTTAAAACGCGCGTCGCGTTTCAAATCCGCAATGCGCCGCGCCCAGGCATCCAGCACCCGCTCGATTTCCTCGTCGCTCAGCTTCTCGAGCGTGCGCGTGTGATCCGGAGTCTCGACGACGATTTCGTGCGCGCCGACGGCCGCCATACGGTCGTAAATTCCTTCCGCGGTGCGCGCCGGCTCGCCTTCAATCCGATACAGCGGCCGAAAATGGGGGTACACGCGCACCTGCCACGGCCCTCCCGCAGGCAAATCCAGCAGCGAATGGATCTCGATGCGATTGTCCGGACACAGCGGACAAGGGTCCGGCCGCACTTTTTCGCGTTCCGGATGCCCCGCCACCACCCAACTGCGCGTGATCGGATCTTTGCGAAGTTCCATCAGTCCTCAAGCTGCAAAATCAAACGCGTCATCTTATAACGTGGCAAGTGAAGAGGGCAAAACATAACAGGAGACGTTTCGTAGCGGCGGTCTTGAGTGCCTATGTGAGAACTCAAAAATCTTTGCAACTCGCGGCCTTAAATTGTCTCAGGAAACTTGGGAATCTTTGTAGGTCGTGGCTTTAGCCACGACACAAGCGCAGCGAAGCCGAAGCGGCTTTAGCCGCTGAAGTACCGATTTTGAGGTTGCCGCACTGAAGCTTCAGTTCGGCGTAGATTGCGGCTGCGGTTTGGAATTTCCGTCGTTTCCCTTCTGCACTTGAGCCATCTCGCTCTGCACGCGCTCCTGCGCCCGCGCCATCATCTTCTGGACGATTCCCGACGCGGACTGCATGGCCTCCGCCGAAACTAACGGCATTTCTTTGAGAATTTTTTGGCCCGTTGGCGTCGTGTAAAAGGCAACCAGCGCATCCACGTCACCCTTGGAGAGGTATTTCTGGTATGCAGGTATCATCGCTTGCACTAATTCTTCGACGGGCAATTCCCTGAACATATCGTCCGTAGTTTTGTCCATGTGGGCTTCGAAATCTGACGGCAAATTTGGGTCCTTCTTTACTTGCTCGTGAACTATTTGATGCATCTGTTTCGTCATTAGCTCCATCATGGTCGTCATCGTGTCGCGGGCGTGGGTGGCTTCAAGGTATTTCTCAATGTCTTCTTTGGAGGCCGGAGCATCCGCGGCGCTCTGTTGAGCAAAGCTGATTGACGCAAAAAACAAACATACGAGGACCGCAAACGCGCAGCGTTTCATCTTAGACCTCCGGAAATCTCCAAGACTTGAGCGAATCGTACCGCAGAACGTCGAGTAACAGCAACGCATCGTACCAAAGAAGTTAACAGCGCTTTTAAATCTCTAGCGGGTGTAATGCGTGGGCGTGGGCCCAGCTTCCAGCCGATGGCGATCCCAAATCGCGCCTTCGCGGCTGTAACTGGCCATTTCAAAATCCTGCGTCAATTCCAGACAATCCGTGGGGCAAGCGTCTTCGCACAATCCGCAGAACATGCAGCGCGAAGTGTCATACGTAAAAGTGGTCAGAACTTTGCGCCGCGTTGCATCGTCGCGCAGCCAGCCCACCACAATCAAATTTTCAGGGCAAGCCAGCGCGCACAGATTGCACGAAATGCACAGGGACTCCCCGGTCTCCGGATTCATATTCAGCCGCGGTGCGCCGCGATAGCGCTCCGCCACCATCGGCCGTTCCTGGGGATACTGCTCGGTGTAAATATTCTTCGGCGCCTGATAGCGAAACGTGACCCACATGCCCTTGAACAGGTCCACCAAGAAGACGCGCCGCAGAAGTTCTCTCATCGCGTGGATTGTGACTTCCCGGCTGGCAGTTGTCAATAGAGGTGTGGCGACTGCGAAAACACGTGACGAGTGGCGAACGATGTATGGCAAGTGCTAGCCGGCACTGCAAAGATAGCAGGGGCGACGCGCGCATAAAGCGGCGCAGCGGTTCCATGCTATCCTGCAAAAAATGAGTGCCAGCAATAACGACACCGCTAGTGCTGACTATGACGTGCGCTTCATGCGTGCCGCGTTGGACGAAGCGCGCGCTGCGGCCGAGCGCGGCGAAGTGCCGGTCGGCGCCGTGCTGGTGCTAAACGATGAGATCATCGCGCGCGCCGGAAACCGCACCATTGCCGATTGCGACCCCACCGCGCACGCCGAAGTGGTCGCGCTGCGCGAAGCGTCAAAGCGGCTTGAAAATTATCGCCTCGCAGGGTCCACGCTCTACGTCACCATCGAGCCCTGCGCCATGTGCGCCGGCGCCATGATCCAAGCCCGCATCGCTCGCCTGGTGTACGGCGCGCCAGATGCCAAAGGCGGCGCCGTGCAATCGTGCTTCGCGGTCCTGGATCATCCGCAGCTCAATCATCGCGTCGCAGTCACCGCCGGCGTCCTGGCCGAAGACGCTGCAGCCGCGCTCAAAGATTTCTTCGCCGCCCGCCGATAGGAAGGCCACCTCCCGGGTGCGCAGGCCACTTGTCTTTCGTTGCGGCGCACTTTAGTGCGCCATCGATGATGCGCCAATCACCGATGGCGGTCTGAAGACCGCCGCTACAAAGTCCTCGCTTTCGCTGACACTTTAGCGCTGAAGCACGGGCTCTGTACTCGAAACACCTACCCACGCATCAGACAAGGATTGACCTCTCGCCACTTCCTGCGGATTTGTTTACACTCGTTTATGGCGCATTGAATGCGCCCTGATACCGCCCTATATACTAGTGATCATAAGAAGGAACAATTCGAATGGACGTAAGCAAGACTCGCAATACTAAGCGCAACGGCACGCGCGCGTTGTTCAGCTTCATAGTGGCCGCGGCCTTTCTGGCTGGCGCCATTTCCCTCCCCGCGCAGAACGCAACCAATTCCCCAAAATCCCAAACACCAGCGGAATCCAACCGCAAAGATCTCCTGGCGCAATTCAACGAATCGCTGCAGGAACTCACCGCCCGCGTCTCCCCCTCCATCGTGCAAGTGCAAGTCACGGGCTATCGCGCGCTCAACGACAAAAATGACAACGACGCCAGCACCATCGGCCGCCAGCGCAGCCTTGGCTCCGGCGTAATCGTTGATCCCGACGGCTACATCATCACCAACGCGCACGTGGTGAAAGGCGCGCAGCGCGTGCGCGTGATCCTGACGCCCGCCACCGCCGGCGATTCGCAAGTCCGCGCCAGCCTGGGTCTCGGCGATCACAGCCCTCCGGCTGACGCGCGCATCATCGGCATCGCACCCACGCTCGATCTCGCGCTGCTGAAAATCGAACAGAAAGATTTGCCCGCGATGGCCTTTGCCGATTACACCCAATTAAAAAAAGGCCAGCTGGTGCTAGCATTCGGCAGCCCCGAAGGCTTGGAAAATTCGGTCAGCATGGGAGTAGTCAGCGCCGTCGCCCGTCAAGCCGATCCCGACCAACCGTCCGTGTACATCCAGACCGACGCCCCCATTAATCCCGGCAATAGCGGCGGCCCGCTGGTGAATACCAATGGCGACCTGGTCGGCATTAACACATTTATTCTCACGGAATCCGGCGGCAGCCAGGGGCTGGGCTTCGCCATTCCCAGCAGCGTGGTGGAATTCGTCTATCACGAGTTGCGCAAATACGGGCGCGTCCATCGCAGCATCATCGGCGCGCAATTGCAGGACATCACGCCCGATCTCGCCGCCGGCCTTTCGCTGAAAAAAGAACGCGGCGTAGTCGTCACGGACGTCGAGCCGGGTGGCCCCGCCGAAAAAGCGGGCCTGCAGATTCAAGATATCCTGCTAAGCCTCGACGGCCGCGCCATGGGCAGCGTCCCGCTGGCAGAAATGATCATTTCCACGCGTCCCGCGGGTGCCGTGATGCAAGCCGAAGTCCTGCGCGGCACCCAACGCGTCACACTGACGATTCCAGTAAGCGAGCAAAAAAATGACGTGGACCAGCTCGGCGACCTCGTTGATCCCGAAAAAGATCTAGTCACCAAGCTGGGAATTTACGGCGTGGAGATTGATAATCAACTTGCGAAGCAGCTCGAAGATCTGCGCGAACCCACCGGCGTAATCGTCGCAGCCCTCGCCGCCGATTCGCTGGGCGTGGAAGCAGACCTGCAACCCGGCGACGTGATCCACGCTCTCAACGGCAAGCCACTCCAGACCCTGGAACAACTGCGCGCAGCGTTGAAAGCGCTGCCCACCGGCGCTCCAGGGGTCCTGCAAGTCGAGCGCGACGGAAAACTCCTCTACGTCACTTTCGAGATGGATTGACGCCGCCGAAATAGCCGAGCGCGGTTGTACTCCGTAGCGCCGGCGTCCCGCTGGCTCTTGAGCTTTCGCCGTTGCCGTCGAACTTGTAGCGGCCGCCTTTAGGCGGGCGCCTTTCACTTCCATTCGCGAAACGAGCCGGCGTCTTTTCTTCTCAGCATGCACGAACTCGCCCACTCGCAGTTGTGACCCTGCACCACGTTTGTTAAGCTACATGTGCAACGACCGCGGAGAGGTGTCTGAGCGGTTGAAAGAGCTCGCCTCGAAAGCGAGTGTCGGGGAAACTCGACCGTGGGTTCAAATCCCACCCTCTCCGCCAACCTTCCATGCAAATTCAGCGATTTCTCTGCTGGTTACAACTCTTTTTTCCGGCTGATCGGCGAACGCGAGCAGTACTCACTCAAAACTCTTTGAAGCCGAGTTGAGCCACGTACATTCGAGCTTCCGCCTTGGCTTCCGTGAGATGATCTCGCGTTTCGCCGAGGCGGTGGGCCATCGCCGCGACCTGCGCGTGGATTAGCGCCGTCACTGGATTGTCACTTTTACCTATTTCATCCATTTGCGCTCCGTATAGCATCAGCGAAACTGTTTCGTCCAAGTACACGGCGATGAACGGCGATTCGTACCCCGCTGCAAGCTAACGAGGCGCCGGCAGGAACCGTTGCTGCCCATGGTTGGTATGCGGGGGTACTTCGGGCCAGTGAAAATAAAATGGTATCCAGCATCGGGGCGTTTCGGCGGACCGCAAGGAGAACGAACTTGAAAAAGTACACGATGATGGCGCTGATTGTGTTGGCTGGAATCTCAACGGCCGGTTTCGGGTCAACGAAGCTGGCCTATTCCTGGAGAAATCCAATCGCTCCGGGTGGTCCGTTCAAAAACATCATGGTCCTCGCGCTAAATGGGCAAGCGGCGAACCGCGCTCAATTCGAAGACGTCCTGACCGCGGCAATCACCAAGTCGGGTATGCAGGCGGTGCAAAGCTACTCGCTGATACCGCGGCCAAATTTAACGCCGATTAATATGGAGAACTTGCGCAACGTCGTGCAGGGGCAAGGATTTGACGCCGTCCTGGTTTCTCGCATTGTGCAGTATCACAAGTCGGTGCACGAAGTTCAGGACCCGATCTTTCCGCTTGAACCGTATTACGCAACGTTCTACGGCTATTACGGAGCTGTGTCCCCAATGTTGTACGCTCCCACCTATCTGCAGACCGAACAGAAAGTGCAAGTGGAAACAAATCTCTATGCGACGACAACGCCTGAAGGTGTGTTGGTGTGGACCGGAACTAGCGACACCGTGAATCCTCGAAATGTGAACGACGCGATCAACGCGATCGCTAAGCTGGTGGATGAACAATTACTAAAGCAAAATCTGATTTGACCGCGCAGTCTAAGTTCCAAAACCCTCGATTGCCCTTACGCCCAGGCCAAGCCCCGAATCCGGCTACTTCGGAGCCTTTGGCGGGCATTTCGCATCGAAGGTCGCCTGCATCCGCTTCAGTTTGAGCACGCCGTAGAACACCGTTATTGCCATCGCGAGAACGAGCAGCCCGGAGGACATCCGCTCAATGTGATACGCGCCCTCCCGATTGGCCACATAGCTTACGACAATCAAGAACAGGATCCCGAAGTTGATCGCCCAGTTGACCGGCTTCGAAACGACGAAATGCAAGGTGCCGAAGCCGGCGAGCTGATAAAGCATGAACGGCAGTATCGCCACCGCCGGAAGCAGTTCGGACGCACCCAGCGTGACGTCGATCGCACCGGGCGCCATCTCGTGCAGCAGCCGGCTGTTCGCCAGCTCATGGAACAGCGTCGGCATCGCACACAGCAATGGCACCACGGCCAACAGCTCAAGCACCAGCGCACCGCTCCACACGCCGATCTTGGAGGAACAATCGGCGCCCGCTTCCGATGATTCCGTGCCGACGTACAGGCCACCCACGATAGCCGCCGCACTGGATAGCATCAGCAGCTCCACCGTGATGCCAAAACTGGTTGGTTCGCCTGCCTTGATTAGCAGCAAGGCTAGGAAACCCGGTGTGTAGAACATCACGCGCACCAGCCGCGCCCAAACCCGCGCGTCGCGTTCCGGTGGCAGGATTGGGAGTGGCAGTCCGTCCGTTCCGGTAGTCGCTCTAGCTTTCGACATTTTTGGAGTCCCCTACGTGCTCAAAGTTCGCGAACCATGCGTACCCTACCACAGCGCCGCAGTTCTGGAAACGACCGCCACGTTGAAGTTAGCCCGCAAATCCAGCCCAGACTTGCCGGCAATACGACTCGAAAGAAGTTTTTCCCCGTCAACAAACTAGTGAATCGAACAGTTCGAACCTACCGTTAGTCCCCGCTTGCTGAAAATGACGGTCACGGAGATTACGACCCTGTGTATCCGGGAGCGTTTCGGGCTTTCTACAAAACTCTCCAGAAGTGTGCAAGAATTGAAAAATTGTAAGCGTCATTGAGGGGCCAGGTAAGCGTCCCCTGCGAAGTTCAGCGATGCAGCGATCGTCTTTGGGAGGAAAACACCGTGTGGTGGATTAGCTATCGAGGTGAATCGCGGCATGGCGTCGACAACATTGGCGTCTTCGAGGATGATGGCTCTCCGCGCAAGAAGCATCCGTTGATTCTTGATCCATCGCCAGCCGCGCATCCGCTGCACATCGTGCGCGGCTTCGCGCTGGTGGGTGACGACCTCTACATAGCCAACGCGTGGCGCAAAGATAGCCACATAGCACGCTACCGCCGGCACGGCGATACCTTCCGCTTCAAGGATGTGCTGGTCAAGACCGAGCAGGTCGCGGCGATGGTGCACCCCTTCGATGTGGACCTGGGAGACGATGGCCGCGTTTATGTCTCCTGCCAGGACACCAACACCGTGCTCGCGTTAGTACCACAGACCCGCGAATTGGCGCCGGTGGCCAAATACCTCCGCGCGCGCTATCCCAAAGGAAAATTCCTCCCTGGCACGCTCGTTGCGTCTAGCCACGGAAGTCTCCCCGCCTATGGCGACCTCACGCCGCGGGATGTGCCGCACCCACTCGGCCTCGCGGTGGTGCTGGACAAGCGCGGCAAGCCGCGCCACTCCGTGCGCGGCATCGTTGTGTACAGGAAGCATCTGTACGTGGCGGACGAAGCCGGCGACGTTGTGAAGATCTTCAACGTGAAATCCGGCGAGTTGGTGGCCCACGTCACGAACCACGCGCTCGAAGCACCGGTGCACCTGCTGTTGCACGGCGAGAGGCTCTACATCGGAGCCTCTGGCAGCGGCAGCATCCTGGCATTGGATCTGCCCGCAACCCCGCCGAGCGGCAAGCTGAAGGCGCACGTAGTGATTGATGGAAAACTGGACGCCCCCTCGGGCTTCGGCATCGGCCCGGACGGCGATCTTTACGTAGCCGAGCGCAAGAAGCAGCGGGTGCGACGCTTTTCGCACAAAGGCAAAAAGAAGGGAACATTTATCGATGATCTGCCGGACATGCCGGAGTTCCTAGTTTATGTTCCTTGAGCCGAACGATTTCCTCCCAATCGGCTTCAACGCTAAAGCAATGCCTCTGCTTGGTGGGAGACGTCACGGCCGCCAATCAGCGAGCGAAAGACAACTGCAATCTGGCGTGAACAGTTAAAAGTGACGGGTCTTGAGTTCGTCAGCATCCGAGGACACGGCCATGCGACGGACGTTGCTCCCAGATCGGAAATTCGTTCGGAATATTTCCGTACGGTGGACCTGCCTCGTACAAAGCGTAAAGGGCTTGGCGTTTACTCTTGCCGGGAGGCTCGGTCGTCATCATATGAACTTGCTTGGGCGGATCAGCATCCCGCCGCGCGGCGCCGTGATGCGAAATGCTGTAAATATCATCATCAGGTAGGAGTCGCGCTTCATTCCGTCGCGAGAATCGCAATCGATTCCTGCATAATTTCTGCACGAAGGCCGCCGTTTTTGCCGCTTGCGACGCTCGTGTCGCCAAGCCAAATTAACAAGTTCCGACTTTTCGGCGCGCACCCAGAGTCCAAATCCCACCCTCGCCGCCATTCGTCATTGCGCCGCCGCGCACGCCGCGATCGCTCCCTGTAGTTGCATCTTCAATATTTCAGCTTTCTCTTCCGTCCGGACCCTGACCCACGCGCCCGAATCCTTGGTTTGCTCCACGGAAGCGACGGGCCCTTTTTTTTCGTTGAACACGATATTCTGGTCCACCACCTTCACAGTTTTGTTTCCGTCTAAGGACTGCACAGAAACCACATAGTAATCTCCCGCCTCGATCCCCGGACGATCACCCTCCCCTGCTCGCACCGCTTCGACGATGATTTTCTTCGCGTCCATCGTCCCGAGCGCAACTTCAAACCGATGCGTATCAATGTAAATCAGCTGTCCGGCCGCGGTCCCTTCCTGCATTTGGCTCCATGCAACAGTGCAGCCGTCGAAATTGATCGGCGCGACAGACATCGTCGTAGTCACGTCGCCGAAATGCGGCGCGCTATGTTTCCAGCGGACGGTATGGTCGATCGAGAATTCCCGCGCCAAGTTCTTCAGATAACGGGATAGTCGCGATGGCTCGGCAGACTGCGGCGGCTGGAAACTGGAGGAAGAGTGCGACGGAGCCGCGAATCCCCCAGCCTCCAGCAACCAAAACAGAAAAATCAGCACGATCATGAAGCAAGTCCGCCGTTTGTCCATTGTCAGTGCCTTCTCAACCTGAAGAGTTCACGCGCAGTTCGCGTCGAAAATCGCTCCATCGGGAATTATTGTCCGAATCGTGCCATCAGGACCATCCCTTTGATTTTTTTGGCCTTGAGCGTTCGCCAATCCGCACACGCGATGAGCCCTGTACTGGTACGTCTAGCGTGGCAGTACCGCATGAATCGGTACTTGGCCGGACCCGTAACTACGCGTACGCTTCTCCCGGCACCCGAGCTGCGTACGCCCGGCAGGCAAACGCGAGAAGTCCCGAAGCTTTACATCGTCGTTTCCTGAAATTCCTTGTGGGCCGGCCGTCTCGCTGCAGCACGTTTCCGGACTCGGGGCCCAGCCGCGATCGGTCCTTCCCCGCCTGATCGGACGGTTGCTCACGGTGCCGAAGGCATTCCGCTGCCGGCACGATTTTCGAGCAACGGGACTTGGGAGGACCAAATGATTACTAACGCGCGCTTTTCTTTGATCCTCGCTGGCATCGGGACTGTTTCCCTTTTCGCAGCGTCTGCGTCCGCCAACACCGCCGCCGTCCGCTGCGTTTCACATCAGGATCAGGTCTCTGTCTACGATTCGTTGCGCACGCGAGGCGTCGAAGCCAAACTAAAGTGCGGCGAGGAAGTCGAAATAATTAGTCGCGTGCAGGATTTTGTAAAGATCCGCGCGCAAAATGGTGTCGAAGGATACGTTCCAGCGGCTTCGTTCGCCGGCCTGGCAATTTCCTCGAAGCATCCGGGCGCGTCTTCCAGCATAGCCCCGGCTGACTCCGCGTCGGTCTCGACAGTTTCAGGTCAAAGCGCCGCCGCGAAAAAACAAACTTCCAGCCCGCCCGCCACGCCCTCCGACACTTTCGCGGAGATGAATTCAGCTACTGAACCCGCGCCGCTAGCGGACAGGCCCGCCAAAGCAACCGCCGACGTGCCTGCGAATCGCCCGCCCGCCGCCAGCGCAACTTCTACTTCGCCGGCGAAGCTCGCCACCGACGGCGACGACATGCCTGCCGCGCAACCCGAAAACGAAAGCACCGACCCCGCCTGCCAGAATTATTTTTCCGCTTACGGCCTCGCGCCCAGCCAGATGAAATGGATCGCGCAAAATCGCAAAAAACTTTTTGCCAATGTCTGCCCCGCGCCCGACATCTCGAAAGTGGACTACGTGATCATTTTCACTCACGATGTGGACTTTTTCAGCGCCACCATGCCCACGCCCGTCCACCAGGTGGAAGGCTTCTCCGACTTCAAAGCCATGACCGCCATGGATCCCGAGCTAATGTCCGCATCCGACGCCGACAAAGCCCACCGCCAATATGTCTGGATCTTCCACTTCACGCCGGGCACGTTCGACCCTGCGAATTTCTCCCCGCGCCGCCGCTATCAATTCTCCACAGTCGAATCCAGCGGCATGGGCCTAAGCGCCAAGGCCGGCCAAAAAACCGTCGAAGACGCCTTCCGCTTCGTCTCCACCGCCAGCCACTGAAGCTCAGCACTTCGGATTTCGACGCACCCCGTCCGAATGTATGACTAAATCGCGCTAACGAACCATCTTCACCTGCGAAAACTCCCGTCACACTGCCGAGGGGCAATATGGCTTGTCCCAATGAGTACTTGGCACAATCTTCGCAATATGCGAAGATTTGTCGTGCGCATCATAAGCCGCAAAAAGATCCGACAGGCTTGCGAGCTGCATGCAGAGTGGGACGCGTCACTGACCGGGTGGTTTCGGATCGTAAAGGCGGCAAGGTGGGACAATTTTCCTGACGTGCGGCAGACTCTAAATAATGCCGACCGCGTCGGTACTTGCGTGGTCTTTAATATCGGCCACAATCGTTGTCGGCTGATTTCGTATATCAACTACAGGGCTCGAATCGTTTACGTATTGCACATTCTGAGCCACGTCGAGTACGACAAGGATGGATGGAAACATGATTGCGACTGCGATTAAGGGCGATACGCTGGCCGGTTTCGACACTCCTAAACCGATCACGTCGGAAGCGCAAAATGAACGTTACATCTCCGCTCTTCTGGAAATGGAGCGCCGGAGCAATTTGACCTCGGCGGAAAAGAAGTACGCGGAGGTCTTGGCCTTGTTAATCGAAGCGTATGAGGAAAAGCACTACCCAATTCGCGCGGCTTCTCCGGTCGAAGTCATGGCAGAACTAATGTCCGCGAACAACCTCAAGCAAAAAGACCTAGCGTCCACGCTCGGCTCCGAAAGCATCGTCTCTGAAATCCTGAGCGGCCGCCGCGAACTCAACCGGCGCCACATCGAGCGCCTCAGCAAGCGATTTAAGGTTTCGCCCGAAGTATTCTTCTAGTTCTCGCCGAACGAACGTCTCTGTCGCTCATGATATCAATGTATGTACAAATGTATTGACACTAGGACGGTTCCCGGCGTACTCTGACTTCGCGGCGACTGGCGATGCTCTTCGAATGGGATGAGCACAAGAACGCGCAAAATCTGCGCAAACATAACGTGCGCTTTGACACTGCGCTGCTCGTTTTCGACGATCCCTACGCGATCTCCCAAAGGGACATCAGCTTCGACGACGAAGAACGCTGGATCACGGTAGGAGCTATCGGACCGGGTACGATTCTCCTAGTCGTTCACACGTTCTATGAGCGCCACAAGGAAGAAGTGATTCGAATCATCTCAGCGCGCGCCGCCGACTCGCACGAAAGGAAAGCTTATGAGGAATCTCACAAAACCGCAGAAACGAGACATGCGCGCCATCGCCGCAAAAAAAGACCGCGACATTGATTTCTCCGACGCTCCCCCGGTCGTGGACTGGAGCGCCGCCGTAGTCGGCAAATTCTATCGGCCCACAAAAAAGCCTGTCACCATTCGCCTGGATTCTGACGTCATCGAGTGGCTCAAAACCGACGGCCGGGGCTACCAGACCAAAGCGAATTGGCTGCTGCGGCACGCCATGCTGCACTTCACCGCGCCAAAGAGCCGGAACAGTCGTAATATCGCGCCACGGCGCCGCAAAACCAGGCCGCAAAAACGGAAGTCTTGAATATCCATTTGGGTTCACGAGCTCTTCTTCGCGGTTTTTCCCGACCCCACCGGCCCGCCAATCTTGTTCAGCGTCTCCATCGCGCGCGATTTGTAAGGGCTGTTCAACCCGATCACTTCCGTCAACACCACCCGCGCCTCCGGTATCCGCTGCATTTTCGCCAGCGTGAATCCCAGCCGGTACTGGTTCTGCGCATAACTGAACGTATCGGACTTCAGCAACGGCGCAGCCTGCTTGAACGCATCAATCGCCTGCGTGTTGCGGTTCTTGTTCACGCTCACTTCACCCAGCGACGAATACGCCAGACCTTTTTGTATCGCGACCTGATTCTGCCATTGCGCGTCGTCCACATTATCGGGCTTCTTGGCTTGCGCCAGCAGATCCAGCGCGTGCTGCGCGTATGCCGCGGCTTTATCCAGATGCGCCGTATCGTTGCACCACGTGTCCGCCAGCAAAATCAGCATCGAGATGTCATCCGGATTCGAAGCCAGCAAACTCTGCGCCGCCGCCACCATCTTCGCCGAATTCTGCGCCTGCTGATAAGCAATCGCAGTCTGCTCGCGCGCGCTCACCGTGTAACTGGAGTCCGGAAATATAGTAGCGTAGCGTTCGAGCAGCGCCGCGCGCGCGCTGGCGTCCGTGGTCTTGTACGCGGCGTTCAGCAGCGCATATTGGACGTAACCCAAATCGCCTTCCACGGTTTTCAGAACGCCCGCCTTTTGCGCGTTCCATGCATCGGCCGCGGTGCCCTCGGGCGGCGGCGCGGACTTATATCGCACCACGATCGCGGCAACCTTCTGGCCCGCATCGAAGAGTTTCGCACTGTCGCCTTGCTCTTCCGCCGCGTGCACCATAAGCACCGCAGTTGAAAAATTATCAGGATCGAGCGCCAGCACCTTGTCGCCGTACTCATACACTTTCGCGTAATTCTTCTGCGCCAGGTACGATTGCACGTACAACTGCTCGCCCAGCAGCTCCATGTCACCCTTGCCGAAATCCGCCATGAATTTGTCGAGCAGCGCGATCTTCTCCGGCCCATCCGTCGCCGCGTAAATATCCGTCAGCGCTTTATCTTCCGGCGTGCCCGCCTCCACCGAAACGCTCTTACCGATCTGCGCCCTTGCGCTACCTGCCGCAATCATCACCAAAATCATGCCCATCGCCGCGCACACCATGAATCGTCGCATGCCGCACCTCCCAAGATTTAGTCGAGCCCGCGAACTTCTCCCCGTCGCGCGCCGGCCCAGGGATCCCCAACGCGCGCATCTTAGTCGAACCGCGCCCCGCGCCACAATCTTTTCGTTGCGTCCATCAACCATTGACGAGTCCCCGTTTTCAGTAGAGGATTCTCTGTCGCGTAATTGCGCCGGAACAAGAAGAGGTGCCCCATGCCCGCAGCCACATCCTTTGAAAAACTAGAACACGAAAAACTCAGCTCGCACATTTCCCGCCAGATGATCAGTGGCGATGACGGCACGCTGGCCCGCGTTTTCATCGCAAAAGGCGGCATCGTGCCGCGCCACTCCCACCGCAGCGAACAGTTTTCGCTGATCATCTCCGGCGCGCTGAAATTTTTCTTCGACGATGGCGAAACGACGGTGGTGCACGCCGGCGAAATCCTCCTGATCCCCGCCCACGTCCCCCACAAAGCCGAAGCCCTGGAAGACACAGTGGACATTGATTTCTTCTCACCGCGCCGCGAAGACTGGATCAACAAAACGGACAACTACCTGCGCAACGACCCGCAACTCAAAAAGGACTGAACTCATGGACCTCGGACTAAAAGGACGCGTCGCCATCGTAGCGGCGGCCAGCAAGGGCCTCGGCCGCGCCATCGCTGCCGAACTCGCGAATGAAGGCTGCGAAGTAGCCATCTGCGCACGCACCGAAGCAGACGTAGCGCGCGCCGCGCAGGAAATCGGCGCGACCGCCGGCCGCGAAATCTTCTGGCGCGCGCTCGACGTAACCAACGCCGACGGCGTCCGCGATTTCGTAGCCGCCGTGGAAAAGAAATTCGGACGCGTTGACATCTGCGTCACGAACACCGGCGGCCCGCCCTCCAAAAAATTCATGGAAATCACGCTCGACGAATGGCGTACCGCCGTCGATCTCGTCCTGCTCAGCAGCGTCTATTTCGCGCGTGAGGTTCTACCCCGCATGCAGCGCAGGCGCTGGGGCCGCCTGCTCACGATCACTTCCATCTCGGTGAAGCAACCGATTGACGGCCTGATGCTATCTAATTCCTTGCGAGCCGGCGTAGCGGGAATGGCCAAGACGCTGGCCAATGAATTCGGCGCCGACGGCATCACCGTCAACAACGTCTGCCCCGGCTACACGCTCACCGACCGCTTGACCGAGCTTTTTGAAAAGCGCGCGCACGATGCAGGCGTCGCCTACGAGCAAATTCTGAAGCAATCCACCGCGAACGTGCCCATCGGCCGCTTCGCGCGTCCGGAAGAATTGGCCGCATTGGTCGCATTTCTTGCATCCGAACGCGCCAGCTCGATCAATGGCGCCACCATTACGGTGGACGGTGGCAGTACGAAGGGACTTCTATAATCTAAACAGCTCCAGGATTCCGAAACTCGAAAATCCCGCGGCGCGTTATATACTATTCACTTTTGTCGCCATCTTTGCATCGTCTTGAGCTAGAGGAGAAACGAATGACTCAGATTTCCGGACGCTTTCGTCCGCTTGTGCCCGCTGCCCTCTGCACCATATTCCTGTCGCTAGCATCACTGCTGCTTCCCGCACTCGGGCGCGCCGATGAACCCTACGCTCGCAGCCGGGATTACGATCTGCAAAATGTAAAAACGCATCTCTGGTTCAATATCGAACAGCGCAAAGTCGCCGGTGAAGTCACTCACACCATATCCATGCTGCGCGACGACCTCACCCAGATCCAATTCGATTCCGTGGACCTGAAAATCGCAGCCGTTACCGTTGACGGCAAGGAAGCTAAATTCTCCACCACCGCTTCAGCGCTGATCGTCCCGCTGCCCGCCCCTTCCCGCCAGGGCGAACATCACGAAGTTTTCATCCGCTACGACGGCCAGCCAAAAAAAGGCCTCTACTTCGTCGCCCCCGATAAAAATTATCCCAATCGCCCCAAAGAAGTCTGGACCCAGGGCGAAGCCGAAGACACGCGCTACTACATTCCCATTTACGATTACCCCAACGATCGCACCACGTCCGAAATGATACTCACCGTGCCAGCCACATGGCTCACAATTTCCAATGGCAACCTCGTCGGCGTAAAAGATGAAGCCGACGGCACCAAGACCTGGGACTGGAAGCAGACCGAACCGCTCTCCACGTATCTAATTAGTGCGGTAGCCGGCGAGTTTGTTGAGAAGAAAGATATGTGGCGCGGAATTCCTGTGCGCTACGTCGTCCCGCGCGGCCAGGAAGACACCATTGATTCCACTTTCTCGCGCACCCGCCAAATGCTCGATCTCTTTTCAGACAAGCTCGGCGTGCCCTACCCCTGGGCGCAATACGCGCAATCTTCCGTGAACGATTTCGTCGAAGGCGGCATGGAAAATACCAGCGCCACCACGCTCACCACCCGCGGCCTCGTCGCTCCCGGCCTCGCGCCAGAACTCCGCCGCGGTTCCGACGATCTGGATTCCCACGAACTTGCGCACCAATGGTTCGGCGATCTGATTACCTGCAGAGACTGGGCCAACATCTGGCTCAACGAAGGCTTCGCTACTTATTTCGAACACTACTGGGCCGAGCAGCGCTACGGCGCCGATGAAGTCGCCTACGAATTCTGGCACGACCAAACCAGCTGGTTCCGGCAGAAGCGTTTGTATCCCGTGCCAATCGTCACGCGCAATTTCACCGATAGCATCGAGTACGCCGGCAACGTTTACGACAAGGGCGGCTGGGTGCTGAAAATGCTTCGCACCAAACTCGGCGACGAAGATTTCTTCCGCGGCCTGAATTACTACCTCCAAACCAATCGCGGACAGAACGTCGTCACAGCCGACCTGGAAAAAGCGATTGACCATTCCACTTCAACGAACGTTGACCATTTCTTCCACCAGTGGATTTGGCGGGCCGGCGCGCCGAAGTACGAAGTCAGCTACGCCTACGACGCCGCCGCCCATCAAATAAAACTGAACGTCAAGCAAACGCAGAAAGTCGAAGGCATGGTGGATTTGTTCGACATGCCGGTCGAAGTCGAAATCGCCACCGCCAGCGGACGCAAGACCTCCACAATTCAGGTGAGCCAAGCCGATGAAACTTTCACCCTGCCCGCCGACAGCGCCCCCCAAATGGTGCTGTTCGATAAGGGCGACAACATTCTGAAAACTCTCGACTTCAAAAAGGACCCTGTAGAGCTCATCTATCAATTGAAAAACGCCGAAACCGTCCCCGATCGTGCCGACGCCGCCGTCGCTCTCGGCGCGATAAAAGACAATCCGGACGTCATCGCCGCTCTCGGCAACGCCGCGCAGCACGACCCCTTCTGGGGCGTGCGCGTCGAATCGCTGAAAGCTTTAGGAAAAATTGGCGGCGCCACATCGGAAAAACAAATCCTCACCGCTCTGAACGATCCCAAGCCCTGGGTTCGCCAAGCCGCCGTGCAAGAACTGGGTGGATTCCCGGATGACAAATCCCTCGGCCCGGTGCTCACAGAAATTGCCGCGAACGACAAAGCCTATCGCGTCCGCGCCGCCGCACTGGGCGCCCTCGGTGAAATCAAAGCGCCGAACGCTTACGACGTGCTCACCGCCGCCGTGAAACTCGATTCACCCGACGACACGCTGCGCAACGGCGCGCTCGAAGGCCTCGGTTCCCTCGCCGACGATCGCTCCGTCCCCCTGCTCCTCGAATGGTCCGCCCCCGGCAAGCCCTTCGACACGCGCAGCGCCGCCATCGCCGCAATCGCTGGCCTCGACACAAAAAACAAAACCATCACCAAAACTCTGATCTCGTATCTGCAGGAACCTTACATTGACATCAAGTACGCCACCCTCTTTGCCCTCAGCAAACGTGGCGACCCCGATGCCATTGCCCCCCTCGAAGCTATGCTAAAGTCCGGCGACCTCAGTCTCGGCGCCGCCCCCTACATCGAAATGCAAATTGACGCGCTTAAAGCCAAATCTTCCGGCAAGCCTCCGGCCGGCCCCGGCTCTGCAAACGGTGCAAGCGCAGGCGCAGCTGCTGGTACGGGAGCGAGCGCGGGAACAGGCGCAGGAACAGGCACGGCGACGGGAACAGCCGCTGGATCTGGCACTGGCGCTGGATCAGGCCCAGGCCAAAGCGCAAGTTCGAATCAGCCGTCGCCCTCGGGAGCGGTCAGTTCCGACAACACTCTCGACGCGCTGAAAAAACTTCAACAACAAATGGACGAAGTAAACTCAGTCCTCGCAAAGATCGAATCGCAACTAAGCTCAACGAAGCAGAAGTAAACAGCGGCAGAGGTAGCATAGGCAATCTTGTGTCAAGTTCCAGGACATGCTTTACACAGTGTTATCAGGACATCCTTTACACTTTGCGGGTCAGCTCACCCAGCGGTCCACTGCAGTGGACCGCTGGGTGACGAGATCGAGTTCGCGCACCAGGCTGCGGCAGTAGTACACCAACACGCGCCCGTCCAGACGCTCGATGCGCACCCATTCGCCCGCCAGCGCCCGGCTGATTTCCCAGGCCCGCCCCTGCAGGTGGAGCCGACCTACCTTCGATACCCGGTAGACTTCCGCTCCCGCTTCGTATTCCCAAGTCGGCGGTTGCGTCACATAGCGGCGTGCACTTTTCTGCCACACCGTCGCCGGCGTTTTCATCGCCAGTGCTTCGTGCGGCCGCTCGTGATTATATTCATGACGAAATTTGTCCAGCCAGATTTGCCGCTCCGCACGCGCCGGGATTCCTCGTCGCTGCATCGCCGCGCTTAACGCTCCGTGAAAGCGCTCCACTTTCCCTTGCGTCTGCGGATGGCGATACCCGCTGAAGTGCAGCTGGATTCCTTGCCGCATGATCCACACCGTCAGCCACGTCCAACCCGTCACCGCTTTCATGTTCCACCACGGCGTCCCGTGATCCATCAGCATCTCCTCCGGCATGCCGCACTGCTCGAACGCTGCGATCAGCTGCTGTTTTACGGGCGCTGCTTGGGTCGACCAGGTTCCGTGCAGCGCGATCGCGTAGCGGCTGTGATCGTCCAGAATCGACAGCGGACCCACCGGCGCGTCCCATCCCAGCGGGCTTTTGAAATCCATCTGCCACAGCTGATTCGCCGCGCCGCGCTCGAAGCGCTTTACCGCTGCGCGAAACCGGTCTTGCGCTCGCACCAATCCGCGCCGCAATAAAATCCGGTGCACCGTGATCACCGGCAGATGAATCCCCTCGTCCGCCAGCACCACTTGCAACTTCCGTGCGCCCCAGTCCGGCCGCTGCTGCCGCAACTCCACCACCCGCTCCTCCCGTTCACTGGCCGTCTGCGTGGGACTCTGGTGCGGACGCCGGCTCTTCTCCACCACGCCGGCAATCCCCTCCGCCGTATAGCGCCGCAGCCACTGGTAACCTGTCGGCCGCGAAATCGCAAATTCCTCGCACATTGCACTCATGGTCTTCTCACCGCGCTTCGCACTCACCACAAAACGTACGCGCTGCTCGTCTACCTTCACTGTTCCCCACGCCATCCTCGCCCTCGCCCGAGGGCCCGTTATCTCCGTATCCCTCGTTCACTCTCCCCGCCGAGTGTAAAGGATGTCCTGATAACGCTCTGTAAAGGATGTCATGAGACTGAACACAAGATTGCCTGTGCTCTTTCTTTGAACCTGTTTTTGAATTTACGGGTGCCCCATCCTTCCCGCCTTTGTTTCATGGGAAGGGTGGGAGTTTAGACGCAGCGCCATCGATCTCGCAACTCCGGGAGTCGCCTTTCTCCGCGCCCTCGGCATCTCTGCGGTAATCCTCCGCCGCTCCCTCACTCCGCCAACAAAATCCGCAAATCCCGCAAATTATTCCCCGTCGGCCCAGTCACAACAGCGTCGCCAAGCCGCTCAAAAAACCCAAACGCATCACACCGCCGCGAAAACTCCTCACACTCCATCCCCATCGCTGACGCCCGCGCCAACGTCTCACCATCCGCCACAGCCCCGGCCGCAGGACTATTCCCATCCACGCCATCCGT
The DNA here is from genome assembly GCA_963779465.1 of uncultured Acidobacteriota bacterium. Lineage (GTDB taxonomy): Bacteria > Acidobacteriota > Terriglobia > Acidiferrales > UBA7541 > Palsa-295. The sequence goes on from CAVZYH010000001.1 coordinate 1,580,511, forward strand.
CCCCGCACTCAACACCGCAATCTTCTTCCCCGCAATCTTCGGCACGCAAGCCAACACAAACGCCGAATTACGCCCGCCCACCCCATCGCCAGTCACCGGACTGCTCACCTCTCCCCCGGCAAAAATTGCCACGCGCCGCCGCGGATTCTCCTTCTTCAAAATTTCCAGCTGCCGCAGCAAATGCTCCGCGGCCTTCTCCAGCGGCCAATTGTCCGTCTCCGTATCCACCATGCACGTAAATCCCTCGCCCTCGCAGCAATGATGCGCCGCGTGCATCAAATCGTGCTCGCGCAACAGAATCTCGAATCGCGTGCGCGCAAACGCCGCTTCGCCGTCTTTGGGCGTTTCGGCAAGCGTCCGCCGCTCGATCATCCCGCGCAACGACGCAGGCAATTTCCCAAGCAACCCATATTTCCGCACAATGCGTTCCACATCAGCCACGGTAGTCGGGTCCGGCACGGTAGGTCCCGAAGCCAACGCGGTTTCGTGCCCGTCCGGTACATCGCTGATCGCAAAAGTAATCTTCATCGCCCGCGCTGCAGCCGCAGCCAACCGCCCGCCCTTGGTCGCCGATAGATGCTTGCGCACCACGTTAATTTCCTCGATCGGCGCGCCGCAAGTAACCAGCGCGGAATTCAAAACCTGAAAATCCGCCAGCGTTACGCCCGGCTCCAAAGGCTGCTCCACCAGCGACGATCCTCCGCCGGAAATTAAAAAGAACACCAGTGTCCGTTCATCGCAACGCGCCAAACGTTTCAAAATCGCTTCGCCCGCCGCAAAACTTTCCGCCGAAGGCACAGGATGTCCACCCACAAATGTTTTCCAATTGGGTAAGGGCAAGGAGGGAGCAGCAGGCACCACAAGAATTCCATCCGGAGGAAATTCCGGCGTCAGAATTTCGTGCAGACCCCGCGCCATAGCCAGCGCGGCCTTCCCAAACGCAATCGCCACGATTTCGCGAAACCCGCGCACGTCAATCTCGGAGGAGCCACCCGCGGAAATCAGCGGCCCGCGCCGGTCCAGCTTCCGCCCCAGCGCCGCAGAAATATCGATCGCGGTAAGAGTGTGCCGAAAAACGTGTTCAGCCGTTTTTTTCATGACTTTTGTGGTGCTGAGTAAAACGGAAGGGAGGGGTTTCAGCCCCTCCGTCACGCTAGCCAATGCAAGGGGCTTTAGCCCCTGAAGTCACGCGTTTTTCTTCGTAGCTCGATGCGCTGCGCCGGGCCCCGCGTCATTTCAATCCCAACGCATCCGCGTTCAACGCATTCGGCGGCCGCCGCCCCGCAAAAAGCGCCACCACATTATCCGCCGCCATCACCGCCATCTTCGTGCGCGTATCCAGCGACGCGCTCGCGATATGCGGCGCCAAGATCACATCACGCCGCGTCAAAAGAGCCGGATGCACCAGCGGCTCGTGCTCGTAAACATCCAACGCCGCCCCCGCGATCTTTTTATTCTCCAACGCTTCCGCCAAAGCCGCTTCATCCACCACCGGACCCCGCGAAGTATTCACCAGATACGCCGTGCGCTTCATTTTGTCCAGGTTCTCGTGCGAAATCAGATGCCGCGTATCCGGCAGCAGCGGCACATGCAAGCTGATAAAGTCCGATTCGCGGAACAGCCTGTCGCGATCCACAAATTCCGCCTTCAGCTCGCGCTCCACGTTTTCCTGCGCGCGCACCGCATCGCTATAGATCACACGCATATTAAATCCCAAAGCCCGTCGCGCCACGCCGCGCCCAATCCGTCCAAACCCCAGCACACCCAAAGTTTTTCCCCACACGTCGCCGCCCACCAGTTGGTCCAGGTCCCACCCCGGCCACGTCCCGCTGCGCATCCACGCGTCGCCCTCCAGCAGCCGCCGCCCGATAGCCATCAGCAAAGTCCACGCAAAATCCGCCGTCGTGTCGTCCAGCACCCCCGGCGTGTTCGTCGCCACCACCTTCCGCCGCGTGCACGCCGCTACATCTATGTTGTCGAAGCCCACCGAAACCGTTTGCGCGATTCGCAATTTCGGCGCCGCCGTCAGCAGTTCCTCATCCACTTTCTCGTTGAGCAGGCAGATCAGCCCTTCCTTGTCCGCCACTCGATTCAGAAGCTCCTCGCGCGAGATGCGCTCGTGCGGCGTCCAGTAATCCATCTCAAAGTGCTGGTCCAGTATCGTCCGCGCCGCCGGAAAAAGCGGCCGCGTCGAGAGTATTTTCGGTTTGGTCAACGCACACCTCGCAATTAGTCCGCGCGAAGAATATGTAACATATACTGCCGAATTATCAAACGCGTCGAGGGGCCCGCGGCCCCTTGGCCGCCGCCGTTTGCCAAAGCGCTAAAGAGTCAGGGACTTGACTTTGCAACGGCCGGCTTTGGCTCGGCGCCTTTGAATTTGCAGTTGAATTTGTAGCGGCCGCCTGCTTTTGCTTTTTAGGCGGGCGTTGTTGACTTTGTTCTTGAATTTGGAGCCGCCCAACACCGCGATAAAATACTGTCGGGAGAAAAACTCATGACGCACCTAAGAAGAGCCATCCTATTTCTATTTTTCAGCTGCTGTATCGCTCCGCTAGCCGTGGCCCAACTCACGCTCAAAGTAAAAATTCAATCCACGCCCATGGAGCGCCAACTGCTCTTCGCCAAACTCAACGAGCGTGCCGCACCCCACCACATCCAATTCGCCCTCGTCGAATCCGGCTTCGATTACCGTGTAGCCTACGGCGTCGCCGGCCCAGCCATGACTCCCTACGGCCCAGCCGCCGCCAGCGCCTCGGTAACAAAAGTTTTCGACCCCGCCGGCGCCCAACTCTTCACCTTCGCCCGCGACGGCCGCTGGACTCCCGACGCCGCCGCCAACGCCACAGCCAAAGAAATCATCAAACGCATCAGAAAACTCCGCGGCATCTAAACCCGGCGCCCACATTCAAGGTTTTGACCTTGTAGCGGCCAGCTTCAACTGAGCGCCTTTGACTTGGCTTCTATAGCGGCGTGTCCCGCAATGCCCGACCGGCGTGCCGCGACCATCGCCGTTGATTTTGTCGCGGCCGCCTGCATTTTCTTTTTAGGCGGGCGTCTTTGCCGTTGCCGCGCGGATAAGTGAGTTGCCGAGGTAATGATTTGAAGCATCTTTAGACAAACTGTATAGTTGCCGTCAGAGCGCGCGTGATTCCCCTTCGCGGCGCCGCTCCACACGCAAATGGACTCGCAACTACTCCACGACCTGAAATCAGTCCTCGGCCCCGAAGCCGTCCTCCATCGCCCCGAAGAGCTAATGCTCTACGAATACGACGGCTCAGTCGAAATCGCGCGTCCCACCTGCGTCGTGTTCCCGCGCACCACCGCCGACGTGCTAGCCATCGTAAAACTAGCGAACCAATATCAAACTCCCCTCATCGGACGCGGCGCCGGCACCGGCCTTTCCGGCGGCGCGCTAGCCCGTAAAGGTGGCATCCTCACAGTTTTTTCGCGCATGAATCGCATTATCGAAATTGACATCGAAAATAAACGCGCCGTCGTCCAACCCGGCGTAGTGAATTCCGATCTCAGCGCCGCCGTAGCCCACGCCGGCCTGCATTTCGCGCCCGATCCTTCCAGCCAGAAAGCATGCACCATCGGCGGCAACGTCTCCGAAAATTCCGGCGGCCCGCACACGCTTGCGTGCGGCGTCACCACCAATCACGTGCTCGCGCTCGAAGCCATTCTCCCCACCGGCGAGCTGATCCGCATCGGCAGCTCCGCGCTCGACGCACCCGGCTACGATCTCCTCGGCCTTTTCGTCGGCTCCGAAGGCACGCTCGCGCTGATCACCGAAATCACCGTGAAACTCACGCGCAACCCCGAAGCCGTAAAAACTCTGCTAGCGATTTTCGAGACTCTCGACGACGCCACAGAAACCGTAGTGGACATCACCGCGCGGGGCATCACTCCCGCCGCCTGCGAAATGCTAGACGGCTGGACGCTTCGCGCCGTTGAAGCATACGTTCACGCCGGATTTCCCCTCGATTGCGCCGCCGTCTTGCTGCTCGAAGTGGATGGCCTCGCAGAAACCGTACAATCACACGCCGAAGAAGTCGCCGACATCTGCCGCGCCCACCACGCACGCGAAGTTCGCGTTGCCCGCGACGCCAAGGAACGCGACCTGCTCTGGAAAGGCCGCAAAAATGCCTTCGGCGCCGTCGGCCGCCTCTCCCCCACCTATTACGTGCAAGACGGCGTCATCCCCCGCACCAAACTTCCCGCCACCATTCGCCGCATCAATGAGATCGGTGTGAAGTACGGCTTCCAGATCGGCAATATTTTTCATGCGGGCGACGGTAATCTGCATCCGCTGATTCTATTCGATGCGCGCGACGAATCGCAGTTCCGCCGCGTCATCGCCGCCTCCGACGAAATCATCCAGTACTGCATCGAAATGGGCGGCTCCATCACCGGCGAACACGGCGTCGGCATGGAAAAAGATCGCCTGATGCCGCTGCTCTTCACCGAAGCAGAACTCGACGTAATGCGCCGCGTGCGCGACGCCTTCAACCCGCAAGGCCTGCTAAATCCCGAGAAAATTTTCCCATCGAAAAAAGGCTGCGGCGAAATTCACATCCGCCCGCTGCCCCTTGCCGGCGCGCTCAGTGCACCCAGCGCCCCCGGTGTATAAGACAAGATGAACGCCTCCGCCATCAGCCCGAGCGTCACCACACGCCTCAACGAAATCGTCGGCGCCGCAAATGTCGCCAGCGATTTCGCTCAACTGGCCACCTACGAAATTGACCGCAAACTCCCGGCAGCCGCCGTTCGTCCCGCAAGCAGCGAAGAAGTCGCCGAAATCGTAAAATTTGCCGCGGCAGAAAATTTGGCGTTGGTCGCAACTGGCGCTCGCACAAAATTGGGCATCGGCTACGCACCCACCCGCTACGATCTCGCGCTCGATATGACGCGCATCAACCAAGTAATCGCCTACGATCCCGGCGACCTCACCCTCAGCGTCGAAGCCGGCGCGCCGCTCGCAAAAATCGCGCAACTGCTCGCCGAACATCATCAATTTTTGCCGCTCGCGCTTCCCTTCTCGTCGCGCACCACAGTCGGCGGCGCCATCGCCTCCGGCGTGGACTCCCCGCTGCGCCAGTTTTATGGCACTGCGCGCGATTTTCTACTCGGCATGGAATTCGTCACTGGCGAAGGCGTCGCAGCGAAAAGCGGCGGCCGCGTAGTAAAAAATGTCACCGGCTACGACATTCACAAATTAATGATCGGCGCGCTCGGCACTTTAGGCGTAATCACTCGCGTGAATTTCAAGACGTTTCCGACGCCGCTCGGTTCCCGCGGCTTCGTCGCGCGATTCCGCACTGCCGAAAGCGCCCTGGACATGCGCCAGCGCATCGCGCAATCCGCGCTCACGGCGCTGACGGTGGAAATCATCAGCCCGCGCGTAGCCGAACTTTTTGGCAGCGACGCGGCCTCGCGTTACGAACGCGCGCCCATGCCGCCAAACGTGCTTTCCAGCAGCGAATGGGCTCTTTCCACCGGCTACGCTGGCAACGACGGCGCGCTCGATCGCATCGCAAAAGATTTGCAGCGCATGGCTGAACAATCTGGCGCCACGGGATTCACCATCCTCTCCGAAAACCTGCCGCCCGCCTGGACGCGCAAGTGCGAATTCATCCCCATCGCACTCGCGTCCTCGCCCGCAACTACAATCGTAAAATTGAGCGTCCTTCCCACGCACATGAAAGACGCGCTTGCCGCCGCACGCCAGGCAGCCGAAACCAACGACCTGCGCTGGGCCGCCATGGCCCGTGGCCTAGGCATAATTTATTTCGCGATCTTGCCCAGCGAGCACAGCGACGAACAACGCCAGCGCGTAGCGAACGCCACCACCGCAATTCAGGAATCCTGCGCCAAACTAGAAGCCCACTCCACAATCCCCTGGTGCCCCGCCGAATGGAAAAGCACCCTGCAAATCTGGGGCCCCCAGCGCCCAGATTTCCCCCAAATGCAAAAAGTAAAAGCCGTCTTTGACCCGCAAAATATCCTAAGCCCCGGCCGCTTCGCTCCGACTTTGTAGCGTTGCGGCGACTCTACTTTCGCAGAGCTTCGCCTAAAGATTTCGATGTCCCCAGCTCGGCTTCCTCCAAACGGTCTTCAGCGATTTTTGCGCCGATACCAAGGCCGATACAGAGCACCGCGGCGGTCAGCCCTTCGATCTCAGCGACTACGCGGTCCGTTCCGCCGAGAGCGTGAATGAGCCCTCCTCCGAACCAAAACGCCAGTCCCCCTCTAGCCAAAAAGAGGCCAGCTAATCCTTTGAGCAGAGGCTTCAATATCGATCGTGTTAACGGTTTCATAAAGACGCCTAACGGCAAATGCCATTCTTCACTAGTCAATATACAGACCAAACGCCCGGCGTCGCCACCTCGATCAAATGCCGGTCAGGGTCTCTAAAGTAAAGACTCCAACCTCCCAGCTCCCACTCCTTCTTTTCTTCCACCGCAATTCCTCTGGTTTGCAGCCACGATTCCCACTTGGCCAATTCGTCCGCAGGAATCGCGAACGCGATGTGCAGTTCGCCATCCCCGTCGTGCGGCGATTGAATCGTCCGCGACCCTCCCTTCTCGAATAGCAGCAGTACCTGGCGCGCGCCGGCGAGCATCGCACAACCACGCTCGCCGAACTCCTTGATCACGCGGAACCCGAAAGTCTGCTCGTAGAAGCGCACGGAGCGCGCCACATCGCTCACGTACAATGAAGATTCCAGAATGCCATCGCTTTTCGGCGGCATCGCTCCCTCCCAGCCAACCATCTGAACGTAACATAAGACACAAGGCCGCCCAGTGGATGCCGTAATCGGACCCTGAAAGAGTCCGTAGATTCAGCGCGGCTACTCGCGGCGAATAACGTAAGATACTTCCTGCGTCGAATTCCAACGAGGCTCGCATCGCAATGGCTTCAGAACCACAGCTACCAAATTCCGCGCAACACGCCGCGCCGCCCCAATCGCACGACGACGCTCAGCGCGAATTTCAACTCACGCTCAGCGGCTTCTCCGCAATCGACAAGCCCGAGTACGAAGACTACTCCCGCTGCGTGCACTGCGGCCTCTGCGCCAATAATTGCCCTACCTATCGCCTCTGGGGGTGCGAAGCCGATTCGCCCCGCGGACGCATCAAGCAAATGGCCCTGGTGGATCAAGGCCGCCTGGAACTGGGCGAATCATTCGTCCTGCACATTGACCGCTGCTTGAATTGCCGCAACTGCGAAACCGTCTGTCCCTCCGGTGTCGAATACGGAAAAATTCTCGAACTCGCCCGCGCCCAGATCGAACAAAAATATAAACGTCCGCTCGCCTCACGCATCGCCCGCGATTTCGTCTATCGCCGCCTGCTTCCTTTTCCCGGCAGAATCGCCGCCGCAGCCCGCGCGCTAAAAATTTACCAGCGCTCCGGACTAGCAGCCGTCGCCCGCGCCACCGGAATCCTCCGCCTGCTCGGTCTGCAAGCCCGCGAAAAACTTCTGCCGCGCATTGACTCCGATTTTTTCTTCAGCGAGCTAGGCAAGACGTTCCCCGCCAAGGGCGAACGCCGCGCCCGCGTAGCATTTTTCGCCGGATGCGTCGCGCAGGTCACTTTCAGCGAGCTGAATCGCGCCACCATCCGCGTCCTGCAAGCCAACGGCTGCGAGGTAGTCGTCCCGGCCGCGCAAACCTGCTGCGGCGCGCTGGCAGCTCACGCCGGAGTGCGCGACACCGCCCGCGACCTGGCCCGCAAGAATTTCGACGCCTTCCTCTCTGACGATTTCGATGCAATCATCACCAACGCGGCCGGCTGCGGCTCAACTCTGAAGGAATACGCGCATCTCTTCAATGAAGACAGTACTTCGCACTCGCGCGCGGAAAAATTCTCCGCGAAAATGCGCGACATCAGCGAATTTCTAGTGGACCTGGGCGTCACCGCCCCGCTCCGCCCGCTCCCAGTCCGCGTCACCTATCAGGATTCCTGCCACCTGGTGCACGGCCAAAAAATCCGCGAAGCTCCGCGCCAATTGCTTCGCGCCATCCCCGGCCTGGATTTCGTAGAAATGTCCCTAGCCGACCAATGCTGCGGCTCCGCCGGCGTGTACAACGTCACCGAAACCGAAACCTCGCTGGAGCTCCTGGCCCGCAAAATGGACAGCGTGCAACAAACCAAATCTCAAATAATCGCCACCGCCAATCCCGGCTGCATCCTGCAACTCCGCGCCGGCGCCGCGATGCGCCGCACCAACCAGGAAGTCCTGCACGTAGTAGAACTCCTCGACCGCGCCCTAGCCTAGCTTCAATCCTTTTTCCCCACACCTCCGGTTCCTCGTTGCGGCGGTGTAACCCATAACTTCAATTCCTTCGGTGAAGGATATTGCGGCGGTCGCTCACCCCGATAGTCCACTATCTCTAAGCTGCTCAAGAACCCTACCTTGACAAAGAGCAGCACCTCAAGCGCGTCTCGATACGCCTCCACGGGGATCGGTTCGTGTGCCGGTGCGCGAGTGCACGGCTCCTTCAGCTCGAAGTTGACGGTTCCACACCCGCAGTCACACTCCCAGCAAACCTCTGCACAGGCGGCCTGTGATTTCAACTCATCCCGGCCGGGAAAATCCACAGTGAGCATGAAATCGAGCAACTCTCGCTCTCTTTCGCTCAGTGCACGAGATTTGGTTAGTATTGCCATGGCGATCGCCGTCCGATTGGTTATTCACTCGCTAATTGGAAATGTAAGCATTTTCGAAGAAAGTATAACAGCGAACTGACAAGGAAAGATTCAAAAAGGGGTCTTGCGGGCGGATCATGGGGGAAATTTTCCGCCCGCAAGTTGAGGCTGAGCTAGTGGGCCGTGCAAACTTAAGCTAAATCCCGGCTATTCTTCCGGCGGAGGAGGAGGCGCACCCGGCCCTCCGCGAAACGCTCCGCGCGGCGGTGCCTTCGACACAGTGTAATCCGCCGGCACCTGAAACAAACTCGCCGCCGGTTCCGTCCGCGCGATGCTGCTCATCTGAAACACGGTCTCGCCCGAACGCGGATCGCTGCGCTTGGTCATCACCACCATCTGCAGATCCGCCGAATACCAGCGCTCGGTCACGATCACGATTGCCTTCACGTTTCCGATTTGCCCGGCGGGAATCGTGCGCGTGTAGCGCGTGCCTTCCGCCGTCACGCCTCCAATCGTTTGCGTGCCCAATGAAGTGGTCACTACTTCCTTATCCGCCGCCTGACCTCCCGGCCCGCCGCCGTTGCGCGCTTCCTTCGTGAACTCAGATTTGTCCGGAGGCGCCGGCATCAGCCGCGCGGTTTTCGTATCAACTTCGAGCGTGTACCGCGTGCCAGCCACCGGATCGCGGATAAACGTCACATGAGGCGCAGCCTGCCCCGAAACCGCTATCGGCCCAAACGCCGGCAAAGTCATGTCGCGCCGCGTGCGTCCCTGGCTATCACGCGCAATGGTTCCAGTCGAAGTGTGCTTGATCTGGTTTCCGTCGGCCAACGTCTCCGTGGATTCCGTCGAAAACGACGCGCTGAAAGGCGCGCCAGTCACCACCTTGTCACCCAGCCCAGCTTCAAAACCCAAAATCCGAATCTCGTCCCGCCCCGGCCCGTGCCCGAACCCGTGGCCAGGTGGTGGCGGCGGAGGTGGCGCTGACGCCGCATCCTGCGCCTGGACTCCGGCGCCGGCTAGCAGCAGAATCATCGCCACTCCCGCCATCGCAAAAAACTTTGCCCTGTTCCTCATCTTAAGGTCCTCCGCAGAAGTTGATCGTGTTTCTAAAAATCCGAATCCGTATCAGAATTCGCATCAGACTGCGCCACCAGCCGAATCGCTTGCGGGGTCCCGTCCTGACTCACCACCATGTCTGCTGTCACGTGGTCCCGCACTCCCATTCCTTCCACAGGCAATCCATAAGAAACCAGCGCAGCCCGCGGCAACACCACGCGCACCACCGCCCCGCCCTCGAGTTCCGATGGATCGTACGTATACGGCAGCGGCATATAAGCTGTCGTATATTCGCTGTCGCCAGCCACAACCGCTTGCGCTTGATTCACGCCCTGTTGCGTGTTGTTATTCGCCCCAATAGCAGAGGTTTTCGTCCCCGCCGAGTTATCCGGCACCGTCGCGGCAGTCTGTGCAGAACTCTGCGCCGAGTTCACGCCCGCCGGCGTCACCAAATGCTGCCGGTGAAGTGAAATTCCCAACGCCAGCAGCACCGCCGCCGCAATCGCAAAAGCCGCCAGCTGCCACCGCACCCCGCGCGAAGCCGTCGCCGCCTTTTCTCGCCGAAATTCCGCCAGCAACAAAGTTTCCAGTCGCGCCGGCGCCTGTAATTCCGACAACTCCGTAGCCGCCTGCCGCAAAGAAAAATCCAGCGACTCGACTTCGATCAACAGCGCCGCGCAATCGCTGCAGCCTTCCGCATGCGCCAGCGCGCGCTCACACAGCGCCTCGCCCTCGCTCCCGGGCCGGTCCAGCTCGTGTAGCACTTCCTGAAATTCCGCGCAGTCCATGCGATTCATCCTTTGCACTTCCCTAAAACTGTCCTTGCCGCGATCCTCTTTCATTCGCCCACCGCCGACGCGCGCCGTACCGGTTGCGCGTCCCGCAATTTCTCCACCAAAATCGCCCGCGCGCGATGCAGCCGTGATCTCACCGTTCCCACCGGACAATCCAGCGCCGCCGCCGCTTCCTCATAACTCAATTCATCCAGCTCGCACAGCACCACCACTTCCCGATAGTTTTCCGGCAACGTTGCAATCGCCTGTCGCACCCGCGTCACATTCTCCAGCGCAGCAAATTCGTCGCGGTGCAGCAAGTACGCGCTGACGCCCGCACCATCGCCATTTCCGTTCGCATGACCATTGCCGTTTGAGAGTCCGTTACCGTTTCCATTCCCGTTTCCGTTCCCATAACCAGACGTCCTGTTCTTCCCGCCCACGCGCCCCGGGCTGCTGCGCGCCATCATCGCATCCAACTCGTCCGCCGATTCCGGCAGCGGCACCGAATTCCGTTCCTGTTCCCAACGTCGCCGCAAATGATTCCGCGCCACCCCAAAAAGAAATCCGCCCAATGTCCCCCGCGCCGGATCAAACCGCTTGGCATCGCGAATCAACGTCATGAAAACCTCTTGCGTCACATCCTCCGCAATCGCCGCATTCCCGCTCATGTGCAGCGCAAACCGGTATATCGCCGGTTGCTTCCGCCGGTACAGCAGCGTAAACGCCGCCTCGTCCCCGGCCACCATCCGCCGGAGCAGCAGCCCCTCATCTATGGTTTCTATGCCCCTATTCATCTCAGACGATTGGACGGCCCGGCGCAACTCTCGTTACATATTCCGCCCCACCCACAAAATAGTTCCAGAAAAATCCAGATTTTGACTCTGTAGCGGCCGCCTTCAGGCGGGCGCATTTGACCTTGAAGTCGACGTTGCCTTTGAACCTGCGGCGGCCGGCCCCGGTATATGGGACCCGGCAGACTTTGCCTTGGCCGTTAACCCAGAATCCCCTCCTTGACCAAATCCCTCCCGTTCAATAACGTAGGGGCGGCCAAACAACCACATTTGCCCCAGCGCTGCGCCGCGCAGGAACCACGGAGGAATCGCCATCATGCAGGAATTCGACCCGCATGTCCTGGAAGAGAAGCCCATCCCGCCGCCAGAAGAATTCAGCAAGAAGGCGCGCATCGGCTCGATCGAGGAATACCGCGAATTGTACGCCGCTGCAGCAGCCGATCCCGAAAAGTTCTGGGGTGAACAGGCCAAACTCCTCCACTGGTTCGAAGCTCCCAAAAAAGTTCTGGAATGGAACCCGCCCCACGCCAAATGGTTCGTCGGCGGCAAACTCAACGTCTCCTACAACTGCCTCGACCGCCACCTCGAAAAAAACGCTAACAAACCCGCGCTGATGTGGGAAGCCGAAGACGGCTCTACCATCCAATACACTTTCGCCGAACTGCACGAACGCGTCTGCCAATTTGCCAACGTGCTGCATACCCTCGGCGTGAAGCCCGGCGATTGCATCGCGATCTATATGCCCATGGTTCCCGAGCTACCCATCGCCATGCTCGCCAGCGCTCGCGTCGGCGCCGTGCACTCCGTAATCTTCGGCGGCTTCAGCGCCACGGCCATTGCCGACCGTGTCGCCGATTGCAAAGCGAAACTCCTCATCACCGCCGACGGCGGCTTCCGTCGCGGAAAAATCGTCCCCCTGAAAGAAACCGCCGACGCCGCCATGAAGAATTGCCCCACCATCGAAAAATGCATCGTAGTCCAACGCACCAAGGAAGAGGTAGCCTGGCAAGAGGGCCGCGACCTCTGGTGGCACGAGCTGGAAGATAAAGCGTCGAAGGAGAATGTCGCGGCGCCCTTTGATTCCGAACACCCGCTCTACATTCTCTACACCAGCGGCACCACCGGAAAACCCAAAGGCGTGCTGCACACATCCGGCGGCTATCTACTTCAATGCACTTGGAGCACCCAGCTGGTTTTCGACCTGAACGAAGACGACATCTACTGGTGCACTGCCGACATCGGCTGGGTCACCGGCCACAGCTACGTCGTCTACGGCCCGCTCTCAAATGGCGCGAGCATCGTAATGTACGAAGGCGCCCCCGACTTCCCCCAGAAAGATCGCTTCTGGGAAATTATTGACCGCTACAAAGTCACAATTTTTTACAGCTCCGCCACCGCCGTCCGCGCCTTCATGGCCTGGGGCATGGATTGGATCACTCCGCACAAACTCACAAGCCTCCGCCTGCTAGGCACAGTAGGCGAACCCATCAATCCCGCGGCATGGAAATGGTATTTCGAAGCAATAGGAAAAAATCGCTGCCCCATCGTAGACACCTGGTGGCAAACGGAAACCGGCTCAATCCTGATTTCCCCGCTCCCCGGCGCTACACCCACAAAACCCGGTTCCGCCACGCTGCCGCTTCCAGGCATCATCGCCAAAGTCGTCAACATGAAAGGCGAACCAGTTGGCCCCGGCGAAACAGGCTACCTTACAATCCAGAAACCGTGGCCCTCCATGCTCCGCACCATCTACGGTGACGACGAACGCTATGCCCGCGAATATTGGAACAAAATCCCCGGCGTTTATTTCGCCGGCGACGCCGCGCAATGCGACAAAGACGGCTACATCTGGGTCCTGGGCCGCGTGGACGACGTAATCAAAGTCGCCGGCCACCGCCTAAGCTCCATGGAAATCGAAAGCGTCCTGGTAAGCCATCCGGCCGTAGCCGAAGCAGCAGTAGTCGCACGCCCCGACGAAATCAAAGGCGAAGCCATCGTCTGTTTCGTAGCCCTGCGCGTGGGCCACGAACCCAGCCCAGCTCTGCGCAAAGAATTGATGGACTACGTAGCCAACACCATCGGCTCCATAGCTCGCCCCGCAGACGTCCGCTTCACGCCCCTGCTCCCCAAAACGCGCAGCGGCAAAATCATGCGCCGTCTTCTCCGCGAACTAGCCACTAAAGGCGCCGTAACGGGCGACACCACAACCCTGGAAGACATGGCCGTAATCGAGCGCCTACTAAAAGCCCAAGCCGACGACGAAGAATAATCGGGGCACAATCCGACGAGCAATGCGAGCTCATCGTCCAGTGTGTAACTCTAGGGCTGCGCAGTCGGGCGCGATGCGAGTCGTCATCCTGAGCGCTGCGAAGGATCTCTCCCGTTTTCTCTGTGCCGTCCGCGGACTCTGCGCCCTCTGCATCTGTCCCGTAAATTCCTGTGCACCCGGGTCCACTCTCGTGGTAGGATATTCCTACCAGAGGTAAAATCATGGCAATCCGCCAAACGACTCTCGAATACCTAACCACCACCAAAATCGGCGAGAAAGGCCAACTAACCGTCCCAAAACAATTCCGCGAAGACCTCGGGCTTGGCACCGGCGCGCCCTTCGCCGTCCTGCGCCTAGGCGACGGCCTGGTCCTCCTTCCGGAACAACAACGCTTCGCTCACCTCTGCGAAAAGGTAAGCGCAGCCCTGACAGGTCTCGGCCTCACCCCAGAAGATCTGCTCGCCACCCTCCCCCAAGCCCGCAAACGCGTCTTCGCCCGCCATTACGGGAAGCCCACCCGATCAACGAAGCGCGCCGCACGCAGCTCAAGCCGCCAGCGCGAAAAATAATCCACCGTGCCGCAGCAAAAAAGAATCCGCCTCTTCCTGGATTCAAATGTCTTACTGGGAGGAATCGTTTCGCAGTGGGGTCTCGATAAAGCCGCGCTCTCGCTCTGCGCCGCGCGACTCTGCAAATTGGTCCTGGCAGAATATGTCCGAGATGACGTTGAAGAAAATCTCCTGCTTCACGCCCAGCGCCTGCCACCCCACGAAAGTGACAGACTAAATGACCATTATCATCGCTTGATTACGCTAACCCATCCCGAGCTGGTTCCCAACCCCAGCCCAACTCAAGTGCGCGAAAACCGCCACCTAATCCGCCATGCCGCCGACGTCCCAGTGCTGCTCTCAGCCATCAACAGCAGACCCGATTGGCTGCTCACCCACAACATCAAACACTTCACCCCAGCGGTAGCGAAGCGCGCCGCCCTCCGCATCGCCACTCCCGCCGATTTCTTCCGCACCCTATCGTCCCTGCTTCGTTAGCGGACACACCAGTTCACTCAAAAACTTTCCTCTAGAAAAAATCGTGGTAGTTCGCAGCGCCTACAGCGTGCTCGTTCGCGGCTCATCGAATTCGAGCAGGATCTTGAACCCAATCACATCCGCCCCGAACCGTATCTTGAGTTCCTTGATCCCAAACGCAAAATTCTTCGGCGGTGAGCCAGCCGGCGCCGCTTGCGCGTCCTCCGGCAGTCTCCAGGAAAAATTGCAGTGAGGGCATGCGGTGGGAATATCGCGGATATCGTCAGGTGAAACGGTGAGCCGCGACTTGCACTGATGGCATTCAAACGTGATGGCGCGAATCTCTTCCAGCCCCACCACGATTTTGCGTTCAAAAGTCACGATGCGGAAGTGTACCACGCCAGGACGCGCCAACCGGCGCGGCGCGCCATAGAACCAAGCCCGTCACCACCACCACAATTGCATAATATAAAACAGCCCCGCCCCCATCAGCGCCGCGCCCGGAATCGTCAGCACCCAGGCCCACACAATCCGCCGCGTCACTCCCCAACGCACCGCCGTCAACCGGTGCGCCGCGCCCACGCCCACGATCGCCCCGGTAATCGTATGCGTGGTGCTAACCGGAATTCCAAAATGCGCTGTAGTAATCAAAGTCACCGCGCCTGCCGTCTCCGCCGAAAATCCCCCGAAAGGAGTCAGCTTCGTAATCCGCTGCCCCATCGTCTTGATAATCCGCCAGCCGCCCGCCATCGTGCCGCCCGCCATCGCCAGATGGCAGCAAATAATCACCCAGTAAGGCACCGCGAAATCGTTCAGCAAACCTCCCGCCACCAACGCCGTGGTGATAATCCCCATCCCCTTCTGCGCATCGTTTGTCCCATGGCCCAAACTATACCCCGCCGCCGAAACCAGCTGCAGCCGTCGAAACCAGCGATCCACTTTCTGCGGCCCCATCTTGCGCACAATCCAACTCGTCCCGATGCTCGTCGCATATCCCAAGAACATCCCAATCACGGGCGAGAGAAATAGAAACAAGATCGGCTTTGTCCATCCGCCCAGAATCAATGCGCTCATCCCCGCATGCGCCACCGCCGCCCCGCCATACCCCCCCATCAAAGCGTGCGACGAACTCGTCGGCAACCCCAAAATCAAAGTGATCATGTTCCACAAAATCGCGCCCACCAACCCGGCCAGCAGCACGCGCTGGTTCACCATGTCAATGTGAACCATGCCGCTGCCCAAGGTTTTCGCCACCGCCGTGCCAAACACAAACGCCGCGACGAAATTCCAGAATGCCGCCCACACCACCGCGCGGAACGGCGTCAGCACGCGCGTGGACACCACGGTCGCAATGGAATTGGCGGCGTCGTGCCAGCCATTGGAAAATTCGAAGGCTAGAGTCAGGCCGACAGTCAGTAGGAGAACCTGGAAGCTATTCACGGGGTCAGGCGCTTTTCAGTATGATGCTTTCGATTACGTTCGCTACGTCCTCGCACTTATCTACCGCGGTTTCGATCACTTCGAATATTTCCTTCCACTTGATGATCTGCACCGGATCTCGTTCCTCGTCGAATAATTGCGCGATCAATGTGCGGCAGATCCGGTCGCTCTCGTTTTCGTAGCGGTTGATCTCGATGCAATGCTTCATCGCCGTGTCCGGCTTCTCAATCGCGTGAATTGCCGCAGCCAGCTCTTTCGTCGCCGCCACTAGCACCTGCGCCAGGTCCAGCGTCCCGATTCGCAAACTCTCCACCCGATACAGCACGAACCGGCTCGCCGCCGCGTCGATCAGATCAATCACGTCATCCATCGTGCTGACCAGCTCGTGAATGTCCTCGCGGTCAAACGGCGTGATGAACGTCTTGTTCAGCATGCGGAATGTCTGGTGCGTGATTTCGTCGCCGTCGTGCTCAATTGCCTTGATGTTCTGCACCTGCTCGGGCACGCCCGTGTAATGCAGCAGCATCTTCTGAAAGGCCTCGGCCCCGCGATGAATATTTTCCGCCTGCTTGCGGAACAGATCGAAAAACCCTTCTTCGCGCGGCAATAGACGTTGCAACAGTCCGGTCATCGAATTTCAGAGCCCCCAGGAGCAACATTCGAAACAGCCAGACCATAGCAGACATACCAATCCAGAGGCAAGGAACCGCGGCTAGCCCATCCCGAAGTCCCTACTCCCCTCGGGACGCCCGTCGTGGCAAAGCCCTGCCCGCTGCAGGAGGGCACCCCAGGCTGTGTGCCGTTGCCGTTCCTGGGAACGCCAATCTCCCAATTGGCGTTTGTCGCCGTTGCGGTTGCTGTTGAATTTGTTTTTGAATTTGTAGCGGCCGCCTTCAGGCGGACGCCGTTGACGTCGCCTTCGAATGCGCCGCTGCCTGCGCAGTCGTCAACAACTCGCGTGCGAGCTCCCAGCTTGCTTTTTTCCCGGAATGGGAACGCCAGCCCACTCGTAACGCGCTTGATTAACGCATCCTACCTATGATATAATGGTTACTAGGCTATGCTACGATTCGCTCATGATACCGCCACTAGCATCACGGCGGAGGAGCCCAGCACCTCGCTCCCGCGCACTCCTCACTCCTCGACCGCCACCACCCCCCACGACCCGTCCGGCGCATTTTTTCCACAAATTTCTAATCGACGGCGCAGTTATTAGAAATCAACCTAACTACCGCAGAATCAGTGCAAACCTCATTTCTAATCGCACATTTTTCGCGAGATTTAGCCCCTTTTCCACACCCATCGGGCGGAATCTGCCGCCAGCCTCCCCAGAACTACAGAAGTCCACAGCGAACAACCGTAGCCCGCTCGCCCCGATGCTGCTATTCTTGCCCCGAACGATTCCACCGAGGTCGCGCTGATGGCCCAATCCGCCGCTCCCACCATCCCTTACTCCGCCGCCCGCGACGAATCGCGCCCCCGCGTTCCCTGGTACATCTGGTGCAGCCTTCTCGGCCCAACTTCCATCGTCCTTGGCCTCTACTGGGATATTTCCTGGCACATGAGCATCGGCCGCGACACTTTCTGGACCCCGGCGCACATGGCCATCCAGCTAGGCGGTATTCTGGTCGCGCTCACCAGCGTCTATCTGATTTTTTCCACCACCTTCGGCTCCAATCTCGCCGCCAAGGCCGCATCGATCGAAGTCTGGGGATTCCGCGGCCCCCTCGGGGCGTTCCTGGCCTGCTGGGGCGGCGTGGTCATGGTTACTTCCGCGCCCTTCGACAATTGGTGGCACAATTCCTTCGGCCTGGACGTAGCGATCGTCAGCCCGCCGCACATGGTCCTCGGCGTCGGCATTCTTGCGGTCGCGATCGGCGCCCTGCTACTACTCGTCAGCTGGATGAATCGCGCCGATGGCCTCGCGCAAACCCGCCTCCGGCGCATGTATTTCCTTCTCGGCGGCGTGATTCTCTCGCTCCACTGGGTGCTGCTCTCCGAATACACCGGCGGCGACCAGATGCACAGCCCGACTTTCTATCGCGCCTTGTCCCTCGCTGTACCGATAATCCTCATAGCGCTGTCTCGCGCCGGCGGCTATCGCTGGGGTGCCACCACCGTCGCCGCGATTTACACCGCGTGGGTGCTGGGCCAGCTCTGGCTGCTGCCGTTATTTCCCGCGACGCCGAAACTTGGTCCGGTGTTCACTAACATCACACACATGGTTCCGCTGGAATTTCCCACGCTCATCATCATTCCGGCCATCGCTCTGGATTTTTTGCTGAATCGCTATGCGAATAGAAATAAATGGACTCTCGCTGTCATGCTCGGCGCCGCATATCTCCTCGTGATGCTTCTCGTGCATTGGCCGCTGGGTGATTTTCTGATTTCACCGGCCGCGCGCAACTGGGTTTTCGGGCAGAATTATTTTCCGTACATGGAATCGCCATCGGAATATCACTATAACTGGGAGTTCGTGGACCTCGCACCCACCACTGCACAATTTTTGTACGGCATCGGTATCGCGCTCGTAACTTCGATCATCGGCTCGCGCATCGGCCTAGCCGCCGGTGACGCATTGCGCGGCCTGCGCCGGTGATCAGCATGCGGCGGCGTGGAATCACCTCGCGCGCCCGCGATCTTGCGCTCGCGTGCATCGCGGTTCTTCTGTTGATCGCGCCGGCTTGGGCGCATGTCGGCAATCCCGACGTCTATTTTCAAGGCGCCGCCGGCCCCTATCATCTGGTCATCACCATCCGCACTCCGCAGATGATTCCCGGCACCGCGGACGTGGAAATTCTCAGCGCCACTCCCGGCATTTCGAAAATCACCGTCGTTCCGCTTTACATCGTCGGCCCCGGCGCGAAATATCCGCCCGTTGGCGACTTGCTCGCCCAATCGAAAGAAGATCCGCAATATTTTTCCGGCAAAATCTGGCTGATGGAATCCGGCTCGTGGCAAGTGCGCGTGCAGGTAGAGGGGGCTCAAGGCGCGGGCGAGCTCGCCGTGCCGGTACCTGCTGCCGCGCGCCGCACGCTGCCAATGCAAAAATCGCTTGGCATTCTGCTCTTCGCGCTGATGTCGCTGCTGGTCGTCGCGATCATTTCCATCGTGGGCGCGGCGCGTCGCGAAGCCACGCTCCCTCCCGGCGAATCGCCGTCTGCGGAAAGGTCAAGTCGCGGCCGCTGGGTGATGCTCGCAGCAGCCGTCGTGGTTTTCGGAATTTTATATTTCGGAAATTGGTGGTGGAATTCAGAAGCAAGCGCAAAAACCCGGCACATGATTTACAAACCGCCGCCGCTCGACGTAACTCTCGAACCAAACGGGAAACTTCTGCTGAAAATGGGCGAGTCCGCATGGCACCGCGATCGCCCTGAAACCGTCATGACCAATCTCATGCCCGACCACGGCCACCTGATGCATCTCTTCCTGCTTCGCGAACCGGGCATGGACCACTTTTATCATCTCCATCCGCAGCTGGTTCCCCTTGAGCCGGGGCCTCATGCCAATCCTGGAATTTCATTCGAAACGGATTTGCCCGCGATTCCCGCGGGCCGCTATCAGGTTTTTGCAGACGTAGTACGCGAGTCCGGCTTCCCCGATACCATGATCGCGGAAATTAATTTGCCGGATATTCCTGGCGTCGCGCTCACCGGCGACAATTCCGCAGCCGCATCCCCGCCGCTTTCCGCCCCAGCCGCCAACGCGAATTACGATGGCGACTCGAATCGCACCAGCGCCGCGAACGTGGCAGCGGAAAAAACGAGCATCACACTGGAAGGAGCAACCGCGACTCTACCCGATGGATATCGAATGATTTGGGAACGCGGCACCGCTCCCTTCGTCGCCAATCATTTCGTCTGGCTGCGTTTTCGCCTCGAAACTCCGGACGGCAAACCCGTCAGCGATTCCGAACCATACATGGGCATGGCCGGACACGCCGAAATCGTGAGTTCCGATCGCTCCGTCTTCGCGCACATCCATCCCGACGGCTCGGTCGCGATGGCCGCGCTGGAACTAACCCAGAAAAATTCAACAACGGGAAATGCCAGTACGAACGTGGAAGCGAGCGGGAACGTGAGCGGTGAAATGGGCGCCATGGACATGTCCATGACTCCGCGCTCCGCCGAAGTTTCCTTTCCCTACGGATTCCCCAAAGCAGGCGAGTACCGCATCTTCGTCCAAATCAAGCGCGGCGGAGTGATCGAAACAGGTGTCTTCGATACGCAGGTGCTTCCGTGATGCGGGCCAAGCGCTGGCGCGAAATTCCCGCGCAGCAAATTTAAATTTTTCCAAACACGTTACGAATTATCCGGCCGCATCATTTTCGCGGCCGTTCTTGTAACCAGGCTTCTTGGCGCGATGCGCTGCGATTCCTTCATCAGCCGATTCATGAATCCGGAAATCACATACGGCTTCCCCGCCGCCTGCGCTTCCAATCCCACGCGCGCCACTTTCTCCGCTGTCTCGGCATTTCGGAATGGCCGGTCCGGCTGTTGCGCTACTTCCTGGAATTCCGTCGTCGTTGATCCCGGGCACAGCGCGCATACACGCACTCCGAGCGGCCGCACTTCCTCAGCAATCCCTTCCGCGAGCAGCAAATCAAAAGCCTTGGTCGCGGCATAACAGGAACTGAACGGCAGCGGCTGATACGCCGCGAGCGAAGCCACTATCATCACGTCGCCATGCTTCCGCTGCACCATCGCGGGCATGTACAGCCGCGTGAGATGCACCACAGCAGAGCAGTTCACCTGAATCATCTCCAGCATCTTTTCTACCGGAAGCTCGTGCACGAACCCGTACGCGCCGAACCCCGCATTGTTGATTAGAAATTCGACATCAATCTTCTTGTTGGAAGTGAAAGCATAGATCTCGCCGGGCGCTTCAGGTCGCGTCAAGTCCGCCGAAAACACTTCGGCCTGGATGCCATGCTGCGACGCCAGATCAGCAGCCGATTTCTGCAACCGGTCAACGCGCCGCGCGGTGAGCACCAGATTCGCGCCGCCCGCCGCCAGCAATTTAGCCAGCTCCAAGCCGATCCCAGCGCTCGCCCCGGTGATCAGCGCCCATTTGCCCCGCCACTCCTGCTGCCACTTTTCCGCCACGAAATCCTCCGAGCAGCCTGCTACCACCGCTCAACGCCACCAGCGAAAACTCTATCACAGCGCCGCTCGTCTTATCCGGGCGGACTAATGCGAAAAACGAGTGGGATGAAACCACAATTCGGGGAAGCTACGAAGCGGGAAATGCCGTCGCAGGGACCAGCAAAGAAGATCAGGCGTTGTCGGGCTTCTCGCGCGGCATCACGGTGTCGCGAATCCGCACGCCCTGCTCTTTCAGGCGATCTAGCAAGCGTCGCGCCCAGACGAATTCCGCTGCCAGAATGCCCAGCGCGAGCATGATGGTAAGCCAGCCAGGCCCCGGAGTCGCGATCATCACGATTCCCAGAGCAAGCAGCGTGAAGCCAATGAGCACCTTGACGAACCGCTTGGCCTGCTGGAACGAATTGATCAGCACCAAAGATCTCGTTTCACGAGAGTCGCAGCGCTCGTGGCCGCTCGATTGGCCTCTTACCCGTTAGATGCGGCTCAATCAATTACGTCTCTGCATGCACGCCGATTTCCATTGGAATAGCCGCGCGCAAACGGCGAATCCGTGATTCGCTCGCGAACAACAGTGGGTTTGCATCGGAACCGCGCGCGCACCGCTGCGTTGCGCGCCGAACGGTTACACCAAATGGAAAATTTCTGCCGGATGCATGGCAATTCAGGACCGCGTGCGCCCGGCATTCGAAAATCCGTCAGGTGCGATGCACGGAATCGGAAGGCTCTGTGACTACTAGAATTTGTACACAATGCCCGCGGAGGCTTTCGGGCTGACCTGGTAAGTATTGAAGAAGCGGCTAGCGATGCCATCAATCGCCAATCGCAGCGCCACGTGACGATGATGGGCGTTCAAATCCACTCCCACGCCCCCCAATCCCGCCAGTGCACCCTGCCCGCCGTATGGCGTCTGCGGGTCAATGGCCATTCCGCCGATCATGATATGCGCCCAGAGGTCAATGCCTTTTGGTCCCACATAGCGAACGCGCGGACCAATTCCGGCGAAGACCAGCCACGAATTCTGTCCCGGCTGGCTGCCATAGGCCGCCATCACTTCGGCGTCGGCGCCGAGCCAGTCCCGGTAGTAGTAAACTGCGGAAAGATTCCCTCCGTTCATGTTCGAGACGGTGCCGGGAACTTCGTAGAACCGGTAGAAGGTATAGCCGGCATACAGATCCCAGCTGTACTTGTTAAACACGCCTTGCACGTCTTGTGGCATGGCCGCGGGCGGCTCAGCCGGAGCCGGACTGGCGAACGCCGGGGCCGGGAATATTGCCGGGGAATCCGCTGCCGGGCTGGCCGGCGTAGCTGGCGTCGCAGGTGGCGCCGCATAGGTCATGAACGCAGGCGCAGCCAGCGAAACGGAACTGCCAAAGTTCGACTGCGCTCCGACGTTTACGGCCACGAACAGCAGGCCGCCTAAAAGAACAGAGATATATTTCATCGTCGCTTTCCCCCAGACGAAGGACTGCCCTGCCCACTTTCTCTCTAACTCTGAGGGATAGCGGAAGGGCCTGTCTATACGTTTGATTGCGCGTGCCACCTGGATGTCACCCTGTTCGCTGGGACAGTTCCGGTGTGGGTCTCTCGGACGGGAGCACGCGAGCGGTCGCGCCGCGGACGTTTGCTAGGATGGTTGAGTCAGACGAATAACTCACCGCTGAGACGCAGAGTTCGGAGAGAAAACTGGACGAGCTGCGCAATCGCCAGCCTGCATTGCGGCCTCAACGCTGCGGCCAAATCCACGCAATCTTTTCTTGACCTGAGGATATTTTCTGCTATTCTGCGGGGGCTGCCTTACCAGCAGCGCTTATCAAGAGTGGTTGAGGGGACAGGCCCTGCGACGCCACAGCAACCTGGTGCAACTGCCAAGGTGCTAATTCCTGCCCAGTGGGGAGAGATAAGATCCTCGATAGACCGGCCACCGGTCGTTGAAGATTCAACTCCCAAGCTGAAGTCGAATTAACGCCTGCATTCGCACAAGCGAATGCTCGCAGTTGTTATTGCAGCGCATGGCGCGCTGGTCAGGGCCTATCTCTATTCGTTTTCTTGAGGCTCTGAACCAGACCATGACGCGGCGGCGGAGCACATTCCGCGAGGTTGGGAGAAAGTAGATGTCGCAGAGCACGACAGTGGATGGGCCAATAGCAGTCATCAAGGTTGGCGGCTCGATTTTGACCAGCGCCAAGGCATATCGCCGGGCCGCGAAATTTGTGCGGCACACGCTGCAGGCTGCCCCGCACGAGCGATTGGTGGTGGTGGTTTCCGCGCAGGAAGGAACCACGGACCGGCTGGAGCGCGGCGCGAGAAAAATTGTGCGCGAACCGGCGCGCGCTGCTCTGGATCTGCTGTGGTCCACGGGCGAGATTCGTTCGGTAGCGCTTCTTTCGCTGCACTTGCAGAAGCTCGGCGTCGCGGCTGCACCCTTGAATATCCACGAAGCGGGCCTCACCGTTCCAGAAGCCGAAAATGAAGTTGGGCGAATTCAATTGCACGCAGGACGGCTGCGCGGTGTGCTGGCAAAATCTGCAGTTGCGGTGGTGCCGGGATTTTTGGCGGCGAATTCCGCAAACGCGATCGTATCGCTGGGGCGCGGCGGTTCCGATCTGACGGCGGTGCTGTTGGCCGAGGGGTTGCGGGCCTGTCGCTGCGAATTGATCAAGGATGTTCCGGGGTATTTCACCGCTGACCCGCACCGCGATTCTTCCGCCAGTCATATTCCGCACTTAACTTTCGAACATGCTCTGCAACTTGCGGCACAGGGGTGTGATCTGGTGCAGCGCCGAGCGATCGAATCGGCGGCGCGCGCAGGATTGCCACTGGTGATTCGCAGCGTGGACGAAACGGCGCCGAGCAGCCGCATTTCACATTTTGCGGTTGAAGCGGCGCGCCTGCCGCGCGAAGCGAGAGCGGCGGCATCAGCGGATTGAAGAGGAACGGCTTTGCCTGCGGTGAAGCAGCGAGTTTTTGAAGCAAACGGGCCGAACAGAAACACGGTGGAGAAATAGAATCAAGAAAGCGCACACGCGAAGGAGCACGACCATGAATTTTGCGACAAAAACGATTCACGCAGGGCAGCCATCGGAACCGGAAACCGGTTCGTTGATCGCGCCCATTTTTCAGACTTCCACGTACGAGCAGGACGCGCCCGGGCAGGACAAGGGCTTCAACTACTCGCGCACGAATAATCCCACGCGGCAGCGGCTGGAAACGGTGCTGGCCGAACTGGAAGGCGTGGAGCACGCCGCCGTGTTCGCGTCCGGACTCGCGGCGGAGAACGCCGTGCTGCAGGCGTATCTGCGCCCCGGCGATGAGATCGTGATTCCCAACGACGTGTACGGCGGGACGTACCGCATTCTCAATAAGGTTTACCAGCCGATTGGCGTGACCGTCAAACAGTTCGACATTTCGAATCGCGCTGCATTGGAAGCGGCGATCACGGAGCGCACCAAGCTGGTGTGGATCGAATCGCCGACCAATCCGCGACTGCTGGTTTATGACATCGTGGATATATGCAAGCTGGCGCACGCGAAATCCGCGCTGGTGGTGGTGGACAATACTTTCGCGACTCCTTATTTTCAGCAGCCGTTCGAGCTGGGCGCCGATATCGTGGTGCATAGCGTGACGAAATATCTAGGCGGACATTCGGATACGATTCAGGGCGCGGCGCTGGCGAAGGATCCGGCGGTTTTCGAGCCGATTAAATTTTTGCAAAACGCCACGGGCGCGGTGCCATCGCCATTCGATTGCTGGCTGACCTTGCGCGGATTGAAGACGCTGGAACTGAGAATGCAGCGTCACGAAGAGAACGCCATCGCCATTGCCAATGCGCTGAAGGGGCATCCGCTGGTGCGCCAGGTTTATTTCCCGGGGCTGCCGGAACATCCTGGACACGAGATCGCGAAAAAACAGATGACCGGGTTCGGCGGGATGGTATCTTTCGAATTAGAAGGCACGATCGAGGAAGTGGTGGCGTTCTGTTCCTCGCGGCGCTATTTCACGCTGGGCGAAAGCCTGGGCGGGGTGAAGGCTCTGTTGTGCCACCCGGCGACGATGACGCACGCTTCGATTCCGGCGGAGACGCGCGCGGAACTGGGGCTGTCGGATTCGCTGATCCGTTTGTCGCCCGGCTGCGAAAATGCGAAAGATCTGGTGGAAGATTTGCTTGAGGGGTTGACGTTGCTCGATCATCAGCGAAAAACACAGAAGGTGGTTGCGGCCAGTGCCCACTAAGACAGCGGGAGTTGAGACATCGGCGCAAGCGAGCGCATGGCGGCCGGGGTCCGCGAAAATTGATGTGGGAATTCTGGGCGCGACGGGAGCGGTGGGGCAGCAATTCATCGCGCTGCTCGCGAATCATCCGTGGTTTCGCGTCACGTGGCTGGCGGCGAGCGAGCGTTCGGCAGGAAAACGCTACAGCGATTTGACATGGCGTCTGCCGACGGAATTGCCGGAGGCTACAGCGCGGCTATCCGTGGAAGCGTTGAAGGCCGGCGCGGGCCCGCAGCTGGTATTTTCCGCGCTGGATTCTTCGATCGCGGGCGAAGCGGAAGCGGAATTTGCCGCGGCGGGGCACATCGTGGTGAGCAATTCGCGCAATCACCGCATGGATCCGCTGGTGCCGCTGCTGATTCCGGAAGTGAATCCGGAGCATTTGGGATTGCTGCCCCTGCAGAGGAAAGCGAAGGGCTGGAGCGGAGCGATCGTGACCAATCCGAATTGCGCGGCGATGCCTTTGGCGATTGCGCTGGCGGCGTTGCGCACTTATCAGCCGAAGCGGGTGCTGATCACCACGTTGCAGGGGCTTTCCGGTGCGGGATATCCGGGCGTCGCGTCGCTGGATGCTACCGCGAACGTGATTCCGTTTATTGACGGCGAGGAACAGAAGATCGAGACCGAGACGCAGAAAATACTGGGACGCTTCGTTGCGGATTCCGTTGAGTTGCATCCGGTGCTGGTCAGCGCGACGAGCACGCGGGTTCCGGTGATTAACGGGCACACGGAAAGTGTATCGGTGGAATTTGAGAAGAAGGTGACGCACGAGGAGATACTCGAGGCGTTCCGCGAATTTTCCGGCGAGCCGCAGAAATTGGGGCTGCCGACCGCACCGCAGCCGGCGATTATTTATCACGAGGCGCCGAATCGTCCGCAACCGCGATTGGATGTGGAACGCGGCGGCGGAATGGTGACGCACGTGGGGCGTTTGCGGGCTTGTCCGGTGCTGGGTCACAAATTCGTGTTACTGAGTCACAATACGATTCGCGGCGCGGCGGGCGCGGCGATTTTGAATGCGGAATTGATGGCGGCGAAGAATATCCTGGGGTAATTCGGCGTCAAGTATTTCGCTTACAATCCGCGACACAACCCAGCTGCAGGGGCTAAAGCCCGTCTGGGTGCGAAGCTTTGCGGCGGGACTGAAGCCCCGCCCTTCCGACCAGTTCCCTTCCCGTTAAATTATTTCCGCCGTGGCTTGTTGTGCGAAAGCAGATCCCTTTCTACGTCCCGCGCCCGTCCCACGGTCGCGGGACGGGAAAGAAAAAGCGCGGGACTCCGTGCGGGATGACACGGGGTATTTCGTGTTTGCTAACAGAGCAGACCCGCGCCGGCACAAGACGACAATTCTTGCGGAAGGTCCGCGGATTTAAGATTTGTTCAGCGCGGCTGGTGGGCGGGTTCGTTGGCGTGCCTTGCCAGGACTCGATTGAAGTGCGCGATTTGCTGCTCGAGGAAACGAAAAGTTTCCTCGGCGCCTGAGAGTTGGCCGGATTTGGCGAGCAGTTCCAGGCGTTGAGCGGTTTCCCACGGGCCGGGCATCGCGAAGTTCCCTACCGAACCCTTCAGCGCGTGCGCCGCATGTTCGAGAGCCTTGGAATCGCCGACGCGCAGAGCCGCGCGAATCGCGTCCAACATTCTGGGGCATTCGTGAAGAAAAATCTCCGCAAGCTCCTTCAATAATCCGCTATCGCCATCGAAACGCACCAGGAGTTCGGCATCGCTTGGACCATTCGGAATAGCTTCGACGGCGACGGTGGCGATTGTCGTGCCGGCGGGAACAGTTTCGTGGATCACGTTCGCGAGTTCGACTGGATTAATGGGTTTGGCGATGTAGCCATCCATCCCTGCGGCCAAGCAGCGTTCGCGGTCTCCCTTCATGGCGTGAGCGGTAACGGCGATGATCGGAATGTGCGCGCCGGTGCCCAGTTCGCGTTCGCGGATGCGGGTGGCGGCTTGTAGCCCGTCCATTTCGGGCATCTGCACGTCCATCAGGATGATCTCGAATTGGCGAGACTGATTTTGTTCCCAAAGTCGCAGGGCCTCTATGCCGTTGTTCACCGAAGTGACCGTGTGCCCCTGTTTCTGCAAGAGTTTTTGCGCCAGGACGCGATTGACCGGATTGTCCTCGGCAAGAAGGATGTTGAGCGTCCGAGGCGTTTTTCGCGGGACTTCACGAAGGCTCAAGACTACGTCCTTGTGCGGGCGCGTGGCTCGTTCACACTAACTGCCGGCAATTGTTTTTTGGGTTGCTGCTGCGCGCGAGAACATTGCAGCAGGAAGGGGGGATTGCATTTCGATCCTAGGCTTCACGGAGGAGCGAGTCAATGGACCTGATGCTCTGGTGTGCAACACAGCGCGGAGTGAAACAGGCAGGATCTTCGAGCGTTGCCTGGACCGGCCCTCTGCCGGAGGCGTGGGACGGGCTGGCGAATTCGCGATGACAAAGGGTTACTTTAGCAGGCGTGTTATGCCCTTTTCGACACGGGCGAGATGGAGTTCGCGCGGCGGTGCGCGAGGCGCTGTTACATTAATTATCAGCGCAAGACTGCGGTGCCAGAAGGCAAATCCGCCATGGGGTGGCGGCTTTTCTGAGGGGAAACCTGCGTGCGGAAGGTTCGCTTACGGACCAAGTTCCTGCTGTCTCTGCTGGCGATCACTGCCGGACTTAGCAGCGCTACGCTCCTGATTGTCAGCTACAGCGTGCAGAAGCGCGTGCGCGAAAATATTCGCGAAGACCTGCACAACTCCGTGGACATCTATCAGAGCTTTGAGAGCCAGCGCGAAGTGACGCTGAAGCGCTCGGCGCAGCTACTGGCAAATCTGCCGAACGTGCGCGCAATGATGACCACGCAGGACTCGGCGACGATTCAGGACGCGTCCGGGGATGTGTGGAATTTGAGCGGGAGCGATTTGATGGTTTTCGCGGATCGTTCCGGCGATGTGGTGGCAATGCGCGCGAAGAACACGAGCTTCGAGCGTCCGGCGGCGCAGGAGTTTATGCAGGCATCGCTGCAGAAGGAAGAGCCGCGCAGCTGGTGGTTCGGCGGCGGGCATTTGTATGAGGTGTGGATTCAGCCGATTTATTTTGGCGCGGAGTCGAAGGATTCGACGCTTGGCTATCTGGCAGTCGGCCACGAAATTGATGAACGCGCGGCGGAGGATTTCAGCAAGATCGCGTCCAGCGACGTGGCGTTTCGCTGGGGCGATACGTTTGTGGCGAGCACGCTGACCAGCGCGCAGCAGGCCGAGCTGGGGCGGCAACCGCCGGGCGATGCGGCCGGGTCGCGGCAAACGGAGATTGGGAACGAACGATATCTGGCGACGACGGTGGCGCTGCCACCGGACACACAACCGCGCGTGACTCTGACCGTACTGAAATCGTTCGACAAAGCTACGTCGTTTCTGCGCGAGCTGAATCGAATCTTGTTCGGGCTGGGCTTGCTGAGCGTGGTCGCCGGGAGCGTGCTGGTGTTTTTTATTTCGGATACGTTCACGCGGCCGCTGGCGAATCTGGTGGCCGGAGTTCGCGCGCTGGAAGGCGGGGACTACGGATTTCCGCTGGAGAGCACGGGCGGAGACGAAGTGTCCGAGGTGACGGGCGCGTTTTCGCGGATGCGCACGAATATGCAGAAGACGCAGGCAGAGCAGCGGCAACTGGAGGAGCGGCTGCGCCAGGCGCATAAGATGGAGGCGGTGGGGCGGCTGGCCGGTGGCGTGGCCCACGATTTCAATAATCTGCTGACGATCATTCGCGGCAACGGCGATCTGCTGAGCGACCGGGACGGGGCGGACGCGTTTCACAAGCGCTGCGTGGAACAGATTCAGAAAGCCTCGAGCCGCGCTGTTTCCATGACGCGGCAGTTGCTGGCTTTCAGCCGGATGCAGGTGCTGCAGCCGCGGGTGCTGGATCTGAATGCGGTAGTGGCGGAAATGGGCAAGATGCTGCCGCGGCTGATTGGCGAACACATCGAAAATGTGTTTGTGCCAGAGCCGAAATTGAAACTGGTGACGGCTGATCCGGGACAGATCGAACAGGTGCTGATGAATCTGGCGGTGAACGCGCGCGACGCGATGCCTGGCGGCGGTACGCTTACGGTGCGTACGGCGAACGTGGAGATGACGCAGGGGAGCGGCGCGCGGCATGGATCCATGACGCCGGGATCTTATGTGCTACTCGCGGTGAGCGACACGGGCATTGGCATGGACGAAGAAATCCGGACGCATATTTTCGAGCCGTTCTTTACGACGAAAGAAGTTGGCAAGGGGACGGGGCTGGGACTCGCGACCGTTTACGGGATCGTGAAGCAGAGCGGCGGTTTTAT
Source organism: uncultured Acidobacteriota bacterium (assembly GCA_963779465.1). Lineage (GTDB taxonomy): Bacteria > Acidobacteriota > Terriglobia > Acidiferrales > UBA7541 > Palsa-295. The sequence continues at coordinate 1,610,224 of CAVZYH010000001.1, forward strand.
ATGGGTGGAGAGTGCGTTGGGAAAAGGGACCACGTTTGAAATTTATCTGCCGCTGGCGTCGGGACCTGCATCCAAGGCAGAGGCCGAGCACAAGCAGGCGGCGCTGCAGCGGGGCAGCGAGACTATTTTAGTAGTGGAGGACGAAGCGGGCGTGCGCGAGTTGGCGGGCGAATTTCTGAGGGCGCATGGGTATGCGGTGCTGGAAGCAAAGGATGGAATTGAGGCGCTGGAAATCGCGGCGCGCCATGAAGGAACGATTCACATGATTTTGACGGACATGATCATGCCGCGGATGAGCGGCGCGGAGCTGGTGACGCGTCTGCAGGCGATCCGCCCGGAAATTAAGGCGGCATTCATGACGGGCTATGCCGAATATGCAACCTCTGGCAGTGAAACGCCTTCCAATCAGCAGAGTTCGATACTTCAGAAACCATTTTCCTCGACTTCTTTGGCGGACATGATTCGCGGCGTGCTTGCGGACCAGGCCGGAAAGAAGGTGAGCGACGCCAAGGAACGCCGGGTCATTCAGGAAACGCTGAGAAATTCGTAAGGGCGCGGCGCGGTCCGGGGCGAGCAGACAGGCCCACGCAAAACCATCCAGGAGGCCCGCCATGCCAGCTACAGGGCGCCGAAAAATATTTCTGCAAGTGTTAATGACTGCAAGTTTGCTGCTGCTGCGTTCTCCGCTCATACGATGTCAGAGTGCGCCGGCTGGTTCTTCACCGGGCGCGCCGCCTGCCGATGCGCTGCCAGATATCAGGACGCTGGCGGAATCCGTGCGCGCGCTGCAGGTACAGGTGCAGAGTTTGAACTCACAGGTTAGTGAGCTGCGGACGTCGGAAGAGCGCGAGCATGCGGAGGCGCGAGCGCTGCGGAACGAGTTGAATCGCGCGACGGCGAAATTGGTGACGACGCCTGGCGCGACGCATGATGCTTACGCTTCGGTGGGAACGCCTGCGAACACTTCGGTTGAGAGCACGTCACTTGGGAACGTTGCGCCGGAGAACACGGCGCCGACGGCTATGGCTGCTGTGGCTGCTGCTGGTCCAGGTGGGGCGACGACCGGCGAACAGGGAGGGACGATCGAGGAGCGCGTGGCGAAGCTGGAAGACAATCTGGAGTTGACGGACGCCAAGGTGCAGGAACAGAGCCAAACGAAAGTAGAAAGCGGGTCGAAATATCGCGTGCGGCTTTCGGGGATGGTGTTGCTGAATGCTTTTGAGACGCGCGGCGCGGTGGACAACCTGGATTTTCCGGAAATTGCTACCGCGGCGGAGGTGCCGGGAACTTCGGGGGCGTTCGCGGGATCACTGCGGCAGTCGCAAATCGGAATTGAGGTTTTCGGGCCGGACGTGGCGGGGGCGCACACCAGCGCGAATGTGAAATTCGATTTTGCGGGCGGGCAGGTGGACACCGGGAACGGGGCGGTAATGGGACAGGTGCGTTTGCGCACGGGCGTCGTCCGCTTTGATTGGGCCGAGACTTCGATTGTTGCGGGACAGGATTCATTGTTCTTCGCGCCGCTGGTTCCTACATCGCTGGCCACAATCGCGATTCCGGCGCTTTCGTATTCCGGAAATCTGTGGCAGTGGACGCCGCAGATCCGCGTGGAACATCGTGTGGCGCTTTCGGATAACTCGAGTTTGCTGCTGCAGGCTGGGATTTTGGATTCTTTGACTGGCGATTATCCGGATCCGGAAGATCGTGTGCCGAGCGAAGGTGAACAATCGGGCCAGCCGGCGTATGCTGCACGGGTGGCATGGAGCCGCCACATGCTGGGAAGAGATCTGACGCTGGGAGTGGGCGGATATTACGGGCGGCAGAATTGGGGATTTGGGCGGGGAGTAGATGGATGGGCGGGCACGATGGACGTGACCGTGCCGCTGGGGAAATATTTTGATTTCACGGGAGAATTTTATCGCGGGCGCGGGGTTGGCGGGTTCGGGGGAGGTGTGGGGCAGAGCGTGGTGCTGTCCGGGCCGGAGATGGATCCGGGGACCACGATTCGCGGGCTGAATTCGCTGGGCGGGTGGGTGCAAGTGAAGTACAAACCGCGCGCGAATTTCGAGATAAATTTTGCGCTGGGGGACGATAATCCGTTCGCGGGGCAGCTGAGGAATTTTCCAGCGACGGAGGCGTATTATGGGGCGCTGCTGTCGCGTAACTTCACTCCATTTGTGAATTTTATTTATCACGTGCGGTCGAATGTTCTGTTTTCGGCGGAGTACCGGCGGTTGCAGACGTACAATCTGGATAGCAATACGGATACGGCCAATCAGATCGGGTTGAGCGTGGGGTACATATTTTGAGGTCGGAGTTGCATAGCAACCGCATAGTTCGAAGCGTGGCGTCGCTTGCCACACTTTGCGTGCTGGCTTGTGCGGGCGCTTCGCCGCTGGCGGCGCAGGCGACAACGACGGCGGCGGTTACGGCAGAGGTTTCGGTGGAGAAACCTGTGCCAGCGGGACGCCAGCGAGGTGCCGCGGCCAGCAACCGCGCGGATGAATCGCAGGTAGTGGTGTGGCTGACGCCGCTGGATGCCGCGGCGCCGAAAGATCCGCCCGCGAGCGCGAATGGGAAAACGCCCCAACTGGTGCAGCGCAACAAGAGTTTTGAGCCGCACGTGATTGTGGTGCAAGTCGGATCGTTGATTCAGTTTCCGAACAAGGATCCATTCTTCCACAATATTTTTTCGATGTACGACGGGAAGCGATTTGATCTGGGGTTGTACGAGGCCGGGACGAGCCGGTCGGTGCGATTTGACCGGCCCGGAGTGAGTTTTTTATTTTGCAACATACACGCGGAGATGAGCGCGGTGGTGATTGTGGTGGACACGCCGTATTTCGCAATGTCCGATCGCGCGGGACATTTGACGATTCCTGATGTTCCGGACGGGCGTTACCAGGTGCACGTGTGGTACGAACGGAGTTTGCCGGAAAATCTGAAGGCGTTGAGCCGGGCGGTGACAGTTTCCGAGAAAGCGCGATCGCTGGGCGCGATTCACGTGGTGGACAACCCGAACTTTACGCTCGCGCACAAGAACAAGTACGGAGAGGATTACGTCCCGCCGCCGACGGAAGGTTACCAGCATCCCTGAAGCAATGGATTTCGGGTTCAGATTCTAAGCAGAGGACCGATTTCGATTACGTCGGCCTCGCCGCGCTGCTTCGATGGCGGCAACGTCGAGCTTCTTCATCGTCATCATCGCCTCGAAGGCACGCTTTGCCTCAGCGCCCCCAGCCGCAAGTGCATCCATTAGCGCGCGCGGGGTGATCTGCCAGGAAAGACCCCAGCGGTCCTTGCACCAACCGCACTCGCTTTCCGCTCCGCCATTGCCGACGATCGCGTTCCAGTAACGGTCCGTCTCTTCCTGATTGTCGGTCGCGACTTGAAAGGAAAACGCCTCGCTGTGCTTGAACGTCGGGCCGCCGTTGAGACCGAGGCAGGGAATGCCCAGGACGGTGAACTCCACCGTCAGCACATCACCCTTCTTGCCGGCCGGATAGTCGCTGGGAGCCTGGTGAACCGCAGTTAGTTTGCTATCCGGGAAAGTCGCGGCGTAGGAGCGCGCCGCCGCCTCCGCGTCTTTGTCGTACCAGATGCAGATTGTATTCTTTGGCTTCATGTTCGTGTGCTCCTTGCACTCGATCAAGGCGTACGAAGCATTCGATAGAAAGAATTACAATAATTCGAATTGTCGTGCAATACCCCGTCGAAGTATGGACATCCACCCTGCTCCGGCAGGTGCAAGGGCGGATTGGCATCGTGTTCGGATACTCATCAAGGGCTCGAATTTACAAGCTTTTGACATTTGCCAAACGCTGCAGTGACAACGCCGCGGGGCTTAGCTCGCAATCTATTTGGCGGAAGATTGCGTACTGCGGTTGGGATTACACTATAGGCATGTGGTTGCGGCGCGATGCTTACGTGCCGAAGCGGCTAATTCGGCGGTGCTGTCGCGCGCGCTGACGGTGGATTCTTTGTGGCGGCTTGAAGTGGCGAAGGCGCGCCGCGTAATCAAAGGAAGATTCTGTGGATACGGTATTGGTGGTGGAAGATAGCCGGGCGATGCAGCGGACTTTGCAGCGACTATTTGAGGCGGATGGGCTGCGGGTGCAGATTGCTTCGGACGGGATCGCGGGGCTGGAAAGTTTTCGCAAGCAGCCGCCCAGCGTGGTGGTGCTGGATTTGAAACTGCCGCGATTGCCGGGGAAGGAAGTGTGCCGGGCGTTCAAGGCGCATGCGGCGGGCGTGCCGATCGTAGTGTTAAGCGCGAATTGCGAAGTGGAAGATAAAGTGCTTTTGCTGGAATTGGGCGCTGATGATTACGTCACCAAGCCGTTCAGCCCGAGAGAGCTGCTGGCGCGGGTGCGACGAGCGATGCGTCGCGGCGTGCCTGGTGCGGCGGACGCGACGGCGGCTGCGGCGAATGGCGGAAGCGTACCGGCGGCGCACGAGCTGCTGATTTTTGGCGATACCAAGATTGATTTCACGAGCATGGTGGTGACGCGCAGCGGAAAGACGCTGGCGTTTACGGCGCAGGAATTCAAACTGCTGAAATATTTCGCGCGCTGCCCTGCCCGGGTGATTTCGCGGCAGGAACTGCTGAATGAGGTTTGGGGTTACGAGAACTATCCGACGACGCGGACCGTGGACAATCACATTTTGCGAATCCGGCAAAAACTGGAACCCGACCCGGCGCATCCGCAATATTTTCTGACGATGCACGGCACGGGCTACAAATTCGCGCCCGGCGAAAGCGCAGCCGCATCGGAATTGTAGGGCGGCGGTCGAGGAGCCTCTTGGCACGTCTGCGATTACGCACACAACTTCTGATCGCCACGCTGGTGATTATCTGCGCGCTGCTAGGTTCCCTGCTGCTGATCGTGCGGCACACGGTGCGTTCGGAGATTGACGAGGGCGTGCAGGAAAGCACGAACGAATCGCTGCGCGCGTTTGAAAGTGTGCGACAGGAACGCGAGCTGCAGCTTTCGCGAACCGCCGCGATGCTGGCCGAACTTCCCCCGCTAAAGGCTTTGATGACCACCGAGCACGCCTTGACGATTCAGGATGCTTCGGAGCCTTTATGGAAGCTGGCTGGCAGTCAACTATTCCTGCTGGCTGGGCCGGACGGGCACGTGCTGGGATTTCACGGGACGTCGCCGCGGTGGAAGACGGAGGTTGCGGAAGAAAACCTGGCGCGGTCCATGCGGGAAGGTGAGGATGCGGCGTGGTGGTACGGCGAAGGGCAGCTGTATCGCGTGTTTTTGCGCCCGATTACTTCGGGAGCAGAGGCCGAGCGCAGGCAGCTGGGGATTTTGGCCGTGGGATACCAGATTGATGCGACCGTGGCGGAACAACTGGCGCTGGTGTCCGGCAGCCAGATCGCGTTGACGACCGGAGACAAGATCATCGCGTCCACGCTTTCAGCGGCGGATCAGGCGGAGCTTACGAATTCGATAAAGCAGAACGACGGCGCGGAGACCGGCACGCGAGAAATGGATTTGGGCTCGGATCAATACCAGGTGGCTTCGGTGGTGATTCACAAGGGGCCGCCGGTCTCTGTGAAATGTTACGTATTGATGTCTCTGCAACCGGCGAACGCGTATTTGCGGCGGCTGAACCGGACGATTCTGCTGCTGGGAATTTCGGCGGTGGTGCTGGCGGCGCTGTTGCTGGGGTTTGTGGCGCAAACGATTACGCATCCGTTGGATAACCTGGTTTCGGGGGTGCGCGCGCTGGCGGTGGGCGACTATACGTATTCGATCACGCCGCGCGGCAGCAGCGAAGTGGCGGAACTGGGCGAAGCGTTTTCTAAAATGCGCGGCGAGCTGCTGGCTTTTCAGCAGCGGCGATTTGCCACGGAGCGGATCGCGGCGGTGGGGCGTGCGGCGAATTCCATTTCGCACGATTTGCGGCATTATCTGGCGGCAGTGGTGGCTAACGCGGAATTTCTTTACGAAGCGGAGAAGCTGAAGCTCAATCGCGATGAGATTTACGAGGAGATCAAGACTGCTTCGGAGCAGATGGTGGATTTGCTGGATTCGTTGCGCGAATTGGCGCGCGAGGAAAATTCGATTGCGCCGATTCCGGCGTCGCTGAATCAGACGATACGACGGGCGGTGGATGCGGTGCGGGCGCGACCGGAATTGCGGCATCTGGAAATTTCGATAAATAGCGCGGGGGAAATGGACGGCGTATTCGATCCGAAGAAAATCGAGCGGGCATTTTTTAACCTGGTGCTGAATGCTTGCGAGGCGACGGTGCCGTCGCAGGGATATGTGAGGATTGAGATATGCGCGATGGGTGAGTCGTTCCAGGTGCGTGTGGAAGACAATGGGACGGGGATACCTTCCTCTATCGCCGGAAGTTTATTCGATCCGTTCGTTAGTTTGGGGAAACCGAACGGGACGGGGCTGGGCCTCGCGATTGTGAACAAGATTGTGCAGGACCATGGGGGGTCGGTGACGGTGGAGAAGACTTCGGAGAGCGGGACTACGTTTTTGGTGACGTTGCCGCAGGCGGCACGGGTGGAAGGGGTGGCGGCGCAGGCGGTGGTTTCTTAGTCGGCGCGGCGCCACACAGTCAAAAGCAAAATCAACAACGCCCGCCGAAGAAGCAAAAGCAGGCGGCTGCTACAAAGTCAAAGGCAACGGAAAGAGCACCGGGAGTGGCTGTGTCACGATGAACGTGGCAGGGACTAGTCGGCGCGATCGGATTTGGGGCGCGGGGTTTCACGCACGAAGCAGGAATCGCAGACGCGGGTGCCGTCTTTCAGAGTGAAGTCCACCCGGCGATTCGAATCAATCTCTGCACCGCATTTTCCGCAAACATCTGTGAGGATTTCGCTCATCGGCCTCCATCCATTCTACTCCTCAATGGCAGGCGTGTGTCCCGTTTTGCAATTCTGTCAGGCAGTCTGGTGCTTGGGCGGTACGGGTGCTTCCGAGCGCGCGAAGCCGTAGAAACGGGAATCGCAATCGTCGCAGCGGTACACGCGGACATGAATCGCGCGCAGAAAATATTTTTCGATGGGGCCGCGACGATGCGAACGGGTGATTTCAACGCTTCGGCAATACGGGCATGAGCGCCGGGCGGCTGCGGGGATGGAATCAGCAGCGGCGCTTTGCCGTGGAGACGACGAGAGTTCAAGTTCATGCATAGCGATCATTCGAGCGCGGAGCGCGTCCGTCCGAAATGCCCAGCAGGTCCAGCAGCAACCTTCCGAATGCGCGAAGCACGAGTACGGCGAAGCAAACGAGCAGGACGATCGAGATGAATATCTTGAGGAAAAGAAGAGGCGAATTAGCCGACTCGGGCAGATCCGCTAGCATGAAGGCGCGTGCGATCAATGCGGTGAAGCAGGCCATGAGACCTCCGAGCGCCGGTAACCGCGAGCGAATGGCGTTGTGGCAAGACGAAACGCCGGGCGCGGCCAGGGCTGGGGAACCGCAGCTCGCGCCGCGTTCACTCGAGTGATGATGTAGCAGAGCGCGGCTTGCGGAAATACGGTAATCACTGTAGGCGGCTACGGAAATGAACCGTGGAAGCCGGCGGTTCGATCTCATGTGATGCGGGGCTAAGCAACGGCGGACGCTGGAGATAGAGGCATGCTGGGGCGCTGTGGACGTTGGTCGGCAGCCGATGGTAAGCTTGCCGCCCAAAGATTCGCAGGTGACGCGCGCGGGATTTTGAGGGGCGGAATGCAGTGCGCACCTGCAGGATGCGAAGCGATGAAACACGATCCCAATAGCGGAGCTGACGCGGCGCAAGGTGTGCGTGCTTTGGCGCAGCCGATCGCTGCTGCGTTGTCGCGCGCGGCGATCTTCCTGGTGATGACGGTGAAGCCGGGCGCGGAGAATCGTGCGTCGCTGCGTTCTTTCTGCGCGGATCTTTCGGGGCTGATTCGCGCCGTGGAATTTCGAGATATTGAAGCGGGACTTTCTTGCGTGATGGGGTTTGGTTCGGAGGCGTGGGACCGGTTATTCGGCGCGCCGCGGCCGGCGGAGTTGCATCCTTTTCGGGAGATTCGCTCGCAGGGGCGGCACGCGATGGCGACTCCTGGCGATTTGTTGTTCCACATTCGAGCGAAGCGCATGGATTTGTGTTTCGAGCTGGCGACGCAGATTATGACGAAGTTGGGAGATGCGGTTTCGCCGGTGGATGAAGTGCACGGCTTTCGATATTTCGACGATCGCGACCTGATCGGGTTCGTGGATGGGACGGAAAATCCGCGAGGGCAGGAAGCGATTGACGTGGTGACGATTGGTGCGGAGGATGCGGCCTTCGAAGGCGGGACCTACGTGATCGTGCAGAAATATTTGCACGATATGGCGGGGTGGGATGCGCTTTCCACCGAGCAGCAGGAGCGGATCATCGGGCGCAAGAAACTATCGGATATCGAATTGGACGCGGCGGTGAAGCCGACTTCGTCGCACAGCTCGTTGACTACGATCGAAGAGAACGGCGTCGAGGTGAAGATCCTGCGCGACAACATGCCTTTCGGGCGACCGACGCAAGGGGAGTTCGGGACTTATTTTATCGGGTACAGCAAGTCGCCGAGCACCATTGAGTTGATGCTGCAGAACATGTTCGTGGGGCGACCGCCGGGAAATTATGACCGGCTGCTGGATTTCAGCCGGGCGGTGACTGGGAATTTGTTTTTTGTGCCGGCCGCGAGTTTTCTGGAGGACGTGAGCGACGAGCAGGCTGTGGCCGCGGTGGCGCCAGATACGAACGCTGACGCGGAGCGCGATGATGAGTCTGGTGCGTCGTCCGATTCCGCTTCGAGGGCGCCGACAAACAATGAAGGGGAGCAAGCGGCTCCGTCCACGAATGATGGTTCGCTCGGAATCGGATCACTTAAAGGAGACATCGGTCATGAATAATTTGCATCGCGAGCTGGCGCCGATTTCGGATGCGGCGTGGGCGTCCATTGAAGAGGAAACGACACGCACGTTGAAGCGGTATCTGGCGGGGCGGCGCGTGGTGGATGTGCAGGGGCCGAGCGGCGCGGGCGCGTCCTGCGTGGGGACGGGGCATTTGCGGAAGATCGCGGCGCCGGCGGATGGAATTCTGGCGCGGCAGCGCGAGGTGAAGGCGTTCGTGGAATTGCGCGTGCCGTTTGAGCTGGATCGCCAGGGGATTGACGACGTGGAACGCGGCGCGGAGGATTCGAATTGGCAGCCGGCGAAAGATGCGGCTCGAGAGATCGCATTTGCGGAAGACCGCGCGATTTTTGATGGTTATGCTGCCGCGGGGATCGGTGGGGTGCGGCAAGGGACCAGCAATCCGATCAAGACGCTACCGGCAGATGTGCTGCAGTACCCCGACGCGATCGCGGAAGGGTTGAGCCAGTTGCGATTGGTGGGCGTGAACGGGCCTTATGCCGTGCTGCTGGGCGCGGACGCTTATACGGCGTTGGCGGAGACGAGCGATCACGGATATCCGGTGCTGGAACATGTGAAGCGGCTGGTGAAGGACCAGATTATTTGGGCGCCGGCGATTGCGGGGGCGTTTGTGCTCACCACGCGCGGCGGGGATTTTGATCTGCACATCGGGCAAGACGTTTCGATTGGTTATTTGAGCCACACGGATAGTAAGGTGCAGCTGTATTTGCAGGAGTCGTTTACTTTCCTGCTGCTGACGAGTGAGGCTTCGGTGGCGCTGAATCCGCCTGGGAAGGCTAAGAAGGGTTGATTGCGTATGTGTGGTCAGGAAAAAGGCAGTGGCTAGTGATTAGTGGCTAGTGGCTGGAAACAGCTGCGCGGCTCTATGGATGGAAATTCGGTTAGGTTAGAGGATGCGGGTTAGAAATTCGATCATGCGTCTTCCTACGCGGTCTTTCTGCTGTTCAATCTTCTTTTGCACGGCGTAGTTTGGGTTCGGGACGGTCTGCAGCGCATCCCATTCCAATTTCAGCTTGGAGGCTTCGTCGGCGGCGTCTTGCAGATACGCGCCAGGATTATCCGCGACGCGCCGGCACATAGCGGCTAACTCGGCTGGGGTGGTTCTTTCGAGTTCGTGCACCGAGGGCATGAATTCATTCTACGCTCTATTGGTGGCGAGCGCCGGATTGACGCTGCCCTAATTACCAGTCAGGGCGGTCCTTGTGGAAGCGCATACGGATCGGCGTGATTCTCTCGGGCAGCCAGCCGTGCACGGGACACTCGAGGCGTTGCGGGAATTTCAGGGCGCCCGGTACGGGTTTCGGGACGAGCGGCGCGTTGCACTTGGGACAGGTCATGCGTTCTTGGCGACTCGCGATGGGCGAAACGAAAATCAATATATACGTCCTTTAGCGCCACAGCTGGTACCGCGCGCGGACGAAAAGGAACGGGCACTATCGGACCGAATCTCCAATGTTGTGACTATGAGATCGGTGGATCGCCAAGGAATCGGTTTTCTCCGCCAGTATGAGCTGCGTCTTTATTCGCCTCAGTTACTTTGTTATGTAAAGTACTTGACACAATGAAGCTTTCAAGTATCCTGCGGTACTGGGGTGGACAAAGGATGAAACTAATAATCGCGGCGACGGTGGTCACGGTCTGCTCCTATATCTTTGACGCATGGGTCTTGGTTCTTCCCGTGACGTCAATGCTGATTTTCCTGCTGAGCTTGCCGTTTTTGGCGATCGCGACGATCGCATGTTGCTTTCGGAAACTCCGCCGTCCGGCGCTTCACGTTATGGCATGCGTCGGGGTCTTTGTTATCGGCGTGGTCGCCGTGGTCGGCACGCTGCATTTGCGAAAATGCGCGATCGAGCGGAGGGCCGTCAAACTGGGTGACGCGTGCCTGGCGTACCGCGCGAAACACGGTCACTATCCGGAACGGCTGGATCAACTGGTGCCGGAATATGTTTCGTCCGTTCCGCCCGCGAGTTATGGATTGCTCGCTGATGAAGAGTTTAGCTATGCTCCGCATGAAGGATCGGAGCCGTTCCTCTATTACGGATGCGCGCCGCCGTTCGGCAACTGCTACTACTACATCGAGTCTCATTGTTGGGCTTTCCTTGACTGACGCTGAGGCACGGTCGTGGCGCGCTCTCCAAGAATCGGCGTGCGGCTTCCCTGCTGAACTTGCGTAGCAGGAGTAATCTTGCTGCGGGTGGCCATCGGCGGCTTTAGCGAAGATCGAGGGATGAGCAATGGCGGGCTGGCTGATGGGACGGAAAAATCGCAAGGAGCTTCCAGAGTATTCCTCGCTGCGTTCTGCGCTTGCGCGGCCACTTCCTGCCGATCTCACGCGGGCGCATGAGAGCGAGTACTTTAAGACGAATCGCGAAGAGATCGAACGTGAACTTCTTAAAGCTCCTCAGCGTCCTCTAGAGGACGCTGCGCTGTTTACGGGGCTACTAGAATCGAATCGAAGCGCCGCAGTGACTATCAATTTGCCCGATAACAAGGGCAAGTGCCTCCCAGTGTTCAGTACGCCTGTCCGCGCAGCCGATTATGTGCAAGAGCTGCTGGCATCGGGCCCGCGGGTGAGCTGCCTCCAATCAAGCCCGCTAGAGTTCCTGCAGGTGATCCGTGGCATCGAAAAAGCGGGCATCGAAACGGTGGCTGTGGACCGCTGCCCCAGGTGTTCGGTCTTCACCACGGTCGGCACGGCATCGCTGAGGGCTTCCGATCAAATCATAGACCTGTGGTGCATCTTCAAGGCGACACAGCGCGCGCGAGAGAACCTATATTTCTCCTATGCGTTGGAGTCGGCTCGTACCGGGCGGGTGGAAATTGCGCGCGATGTGGCACTAAACGCACTGGGCCACGTGAATCTGGAGGATCCGCGCCAGCACTTGCTGTTGGGACAGCTTGCAGTAAAACTCGGAGACCGGAAACTGCTTCGCGAGGCTCGGGCATACCTTCATTTTCTCGGGCACGTACGGTGGGAACGGAAACTTGACCAAGTCGCGCTATCCGGAGTTCCGGATTTCGAGAATCCTCGCTAACCGACTGGCGGAGGATGGAATCGAACGGGCGCGGGATTGTGGCCACGGAAGAAGTAAAGCGTCGAACCGCGCGATTTATTCGGGGAAAATAAATGTGGCGGAGAGGGTGGGATTCGAACCCACGGTAGGATTTCTCCTACACACGCTTTCCAAGCGTGCTCCTTAAACCGCTCGGACACCTCTCCGCTGAGCTGCAACTTTAGCAGCGTAACAAATCGAGGGCGCGGCGGCAAACGGCGGTGCGCGGTGCAGTTTCATGCGTGAGCGAGGGAGGTAACAAATCGGAGGGAGGTCTGCTACACTTTTGTACCTTATTCCGGGGTAGTGCAATTGGTAGCACGCCAGCCTTTGGAGCTGGTTATCCTGGTTCGAGTCCAGGCCCCGGAGCCACCTCACCTCAGAGCTCGGCGGAATTCGTTTCGTTAACACTCTTGCCGCTGTACGATAAATCTCGCGCATGGAAAATTTGAAATCGTACTTCAGCGGGTGAACCGCCCGCATTACTCTGGGTGTGTCGTGGCTAGAGCCGCGCCTTACAGAGATGTTCGCGTTCTCACATGGAGCTCAAGGTTCCAAGTTGTCGGGACTCGGCTATTCCGCGGAAAGCAGATCCCTCCCTGCGGCCCTCGCCCGCCAAAATGCGGCGGGCGAGGAAAAGCGCGGGACTACGTTCGGGATGACACGTCGAGTTGCCGGAACGGGTCTTGAACGAGCGGGCGCTACGCTGCTGAATCGCGGCGGCGGAACGGCGGAACAATTTTCAGGGATTTCGATGGGAGCGGTTCGGACGTGGCTGCGCCGGAACGCTGGGATTTCAGATGTTCTTCACTGCGGCGGAGCAGCTTTTCGAATTCCTGCTCGGAGCAGACGTTGGCCTGGGTAGAATTCCGTTGATTCAGACTCACGGCCCCTCCTTACAACACCACCCCTTGGATCTATTGCGTGGAAGCCTTGTTTTGGGAGCCTAGACCTGGCGTCGCGGACTGTCAAGAATATTTCTGGCGATAGCGGAGATTTTCGCGGGATGTAACACGGCGGCAATCGTGTGCGCAACGTAACGAGTGGCGCGGCGGGGCTTGCGCTACGGGCCGGGACACTTTAGTCTGTCGAGCGGCATGACACCCCAATTCCTGCTGCTTGGCGTCATCTGGTACATCGTATTCCTGTTCTCGACCACTTGCCATGAAGGGGCGCACGCGCTGATTGCGCGGATTGGCGGCGATCCGACGGCGTTCCACGGCGGGCAGGTGACACTGAATCCATGGCCGCACATCCGGCGCGAGCCTTTTGGGCTGGTGGTGGTGCCGATCCTTTCTTATTTTGTGGCGCACTGGATGATCGGCTGGGCGAGCGCACCTTACGATCCGGCCTGGCAGCAACGATATCCGCGGCGCGCGGCTGCAATGGCGCTCGGCGGGCCGGCGGCGAATTTTACGCTAGTGATTTTGTCGGCGATTGCAATCCGCACCGGGATGCATTTTGGAATATTTGGCGTACCGGAGTCGGTGGATTTCACGCATATCACGGAAGCGCTGGTCCCGGGGATCGCGGGATTTGCCGCGACGTTCTTGAGCATCATCTTCCTTTTGAATCTGCTGCTGGGGACGTTTAACCTGCTGCCGGTGCCGCCGTTGGACGGAGTGACGGGCGTGACGTTGCTGATGAGCGAAGGAACGGCGCTGCGGTTCCAGCACTGGGTGCGCACGCAGGGTTTTGGGATGCTGGGATTGGTGGTGGCGTGGTACGCATACGATAAATTGTTTCCGTACATCTTCCGATTTGCGCTGGCGATGCTGTATCCGGGATCGTCCTGGGGATAAGGATTCGAAGAAGGCGCGCGACATGACGTGTCTGCCGGGCTCGCAAAACTCGTTTCACTAGCGCACAAGGGGTGCGTTCGGAACAGTTGGAGCATTTTGCACTGGTGGCCTCGCTGAGTTAAACCCTTCCGCGTCATTAAAAGCCTGCCCTCCATTTTGGTATCGGTTCTGCAATATACCTGCGTGAGGTGGGGCTATGACGCGCGGAACCGATGAGACTCAAACGGTGGAAATGACGGCGATCCAGGGGCACCGTTACCGCGTGGAAGTATCGGGATGGGACGCAAAGGAAAATTTCTTTGTGGAGAAGACTTCGCTGGACTGGAAGGAACGGGAAGGAAAGACGGTGGTGTTGCACGCGGCAGTGCGAGTGGACAGCGTACTGTTTGTGAGGCTGCTGCGTCCGCTGGGAGGCGGCGCGGATTTTCCAGTGCCTCATCGAGCAGTGAGAGTGGCGGAGAGAGAGCAGGACGCGTCCTGCAAAGACGTGGGACTAGAGCAACTGCAGCCACGCAAGGGCGTGAAAGACAGCATGGTTGCGTCAATCGAACGACTGATCAGGGGCAGCGTGCACAACTGAGGCGGAAGGGGCGCGGAGAGAGCGGCGGGACGGGATGAGTTCTTTTTTGACATTCGGTGCCAGATTGGTACGTGAGCGGTGCAGAAGGTGCATGGGGATTCGAGGGTGAGAAGCGGGTATTTGCCGATGGTTCTAGTTCTTCCTCGCAGTAACGCGAAGGAGTGGCTGGCATTAGGCGAGATGGAAAGTATCGCTGCGGGCCGCAAAGCGTAATCGTAGAGACGACCAATTGTAGTTCCGCTCTGGCCCCTTCCTTGCCTATGTGTGTTTACCATGAGCGTGCTGCTGGAAAGACCACTGATAGAGTTATCGCGTAAGAATCTTACGATTTGCATACTGGATGATGAGGCAGATCACGTTGAGCTGACCTCCAGGCGGCTGGAAGAGGCGGGGTTCCCTGTGTCGGGGACGACGAGCGCCCAGGAAGCCCTGCAACAGGTGCGTTCGGGGAGCTGCCGCGTGGTAGTGGCGGATCTGAAGATGCCGGGGATGGATGGGCTGGCGTTCCTGGAAAAAGCGCTGCAGTGCGATCCGGGGATGTACGTGATTCTGGTCACGGGATTTTATGCGGTGGATTCTGCGATTGAGGCGATCAAGCACGGCGCTTACGATTATTTGTGCAAGCCGATTGATTACACGCGGCTGCTGAAGACGTTGGATGATCTAACGGATTCATTTACGCGCGGGCTGCAGATACGGGACCTTGAGGACAAGCTGCTGGACAATCTTTTGTTCCACGGGATTGTGGGGCGCAGCCCAGCGATGCTGGAAGTATTTGATCTGGCAAAGAAAATCGCGCGGCATTATACCAACGCGCTGATCACTGGGCCGACAGGTTCGGGGAAAGAATTGGTGGCGCATGCGCTGCACCAGATGAGCCCGGTGTCGCAGGAGCGCTTTGCGGTGTGCAACTGCTCAGCGCTGGTGGATACGCTGCTGGAAAGCCAGCTGTTTGGGCACGTGCGCGGGTCGTTTACGGGCGCGACGGAAACGCGGCCGGGATTATTTGAGTATGCGAATGGCGGGACGGTATTTTTGGATGAGATTGGCGAGACGTCGCTGCAGATGCAGGCGAAATTGCTGCGGGTGATACAGAACCGGGAGATTCAGCGAGTGGGTTCGCCGGAAGTGCGCAAGGTGGATGTGCGGCTGATTGCGGCGACCAACCGCGATCTGCGGGCGGAAGTGCTGGCTGGACGATTTCGTGAGGATCTTTTTTACCGGCTTAGCAGCATTGAGCTGCGTGTGCCGGGGTTGGCGGAGCGTCCCGGGGACATACCGATTCTGGTGCAGCACTTCGTGAAAAAATATGGCGAGACGTACGGGAAACCGTTCCAGGGCTTGACGCGCAGGGCCCATATCGTTCTGCTGCAGCATGATTGGCCCGGCAACGTGCGCGAACTGGAAAACGTGATTGCGAGCGCGGCGATTACCGCGAATTCCGATTTTATTGACGTGTCTGATTTGCCGGAGCATCTGCAGCGCTCGCGGCGGCATGCGTCGTCGGCTGCGACGGTGTGGAGTCCGCTGCCGCTGGACGAAGTGCGCAGCGTGCACATACAGCGCGTGCTGGAAATGTGCAACGGCAACCGCGTGCGCACAGCGCAGGTGCTGGGGATTGGCCGCACCAGCTTGTACCGGTTTTTGAAGCGCTCTGACCGGCCGACGAAACCTGTCGCGGCTCGGGGGGCGGCCTGACGATTCCGAGGAAGTCGCCGGCGCGGCTGGCACGCGGCGGAATGAATCTGGATGAGCCGGAAGGCATGGGACAGGACGGATACATGAGCCAACAGGCGGCATCGTCGAATTTACCGGCAAGCCTCGCAGAATTCGGGGCGCAGCGGCCGGAGCGAATCGCGTTGCAGTTGTCCATCGAAGTTTGCGGGTTCGACCGCTGCGGGCGATTTTTTACGGAACGCTCGGAGACGTGCGACGTGAGCGATGGAGGCTGCAAGTTTTATTTGCGCACCGAAGTGGAGCGCGAGGCGGTGGTGGCTTTGCGGGTGATCGAACGCTACCACCAGCGCGGGAATGGCGCGGCGCCAGTGCTGTTTCAAGTGGCGTATATGGAGCGCGGGGCGAGCGGATGGACTCTGGGGGCTTTGAAGTTGCGGGCTGAGGATTCGTGGCCGATGGGGAGCCTGCACGGGCACGGCGGGGCGGCGGTCGGTTAATTTTTTTTGCGGAGTTGTTTGAGAGTCTCGAAAGCGATAGCGGTGCTTCAGTGACGACGGTCTCGCGGGCTCACCAGGACTTCCAACCTTTGATTCTCCGATAATCTGGATTGTGCCGCAGAAAGCAGAACTCTCACTTCGTCCCGCGCCCGTCCCGCAGTCGCGGGAAGCGACAAACGCGGGAGTTCGCGCGGGATGACACGCGGTTAGTTCCGTGCGGCAACTTGCCGACGGGTGCGGTCGCTCCTGCACAGGCAAGATTGCCTATGCTACCAACAGCGGGGCGCACTGCGACGGTCGTTCGCTCGCGGTGATCGCGGCGACGGTCCCATTACGTTGTTTGCTTCTTGTGGTCCGGTTATCGTCCGGCGTTAGTTGCCGGTGGAGTTTGTGGTGGTTGCCGCGCTGTGGATCAGTTCCGGTGGCAGCGTGATGGTGGAATCCATGCGTACCAACATTCCGGTTTGCGCGGGGAGTTCCACGTCCTTGCCTTTCTTCGTGCAGATGTAGGCTGAGGTGCCGACCAGGCCGAAGATTGTTCCGCGAGTGACGTTGCTGAACAGAACGCCTACGAGCGAGCCGGCTCCGGTGCCCAGGCTTCCCAGCATGATGTCGCCCTTGATGTCGCGCTTTTGTTCGATCACCACGCCTTCCGTGGTCTTCAGGTCTTTGCGCTTCTTGGAGTCCTCGGGGGTGCCGCTATAGAGCGAAAGAATGCTCAGCTGCACCGGGAAAATGCGGCTCTGCACTTCGACGGAATTGAAAACGAGATTCATGGTGGCGCCGCCGCGTTCCATGGCGAACCATTTGGGACGGGTGACGCTGGTGATGGTGCCGTGGACTTTTGATCCGGCGGGCAGGATCAATTGGTTACCGGAAAATACGGGCTCGGCAACGATGGCCGTGAACGGGTCGCCGTCGTGCGCGACCGCTGTGGTGAGGCCTGAGACGAGAGTGAGGCGAACCTGCGTTCCGGGTTGAACTACGGTGGTGGCCTGCGCGTGTACGGCGGGAGTCAGCCACATCATGGCTGACAACAGTGCTGCGATCGAAACGAGACGCTTCATGGATCCTCCGTGATCCTTGGCGGGAACCGGGAAGCGTTCCCGCGAAGGAGGGCTCGGACATGCCGAGTTATCCCCGTTTCGTGGGGGTGCCGCTGGCGCCGCGGTGGAGTGCGGAGGATGCACTCGGTGGATAAGATACTCCGGGCTGGATGGGAGATGCTGAAAAATGAGCTGGGGGTGTTCCTGAATGGCACCTGCCAGGCGGGTTGGCGTCGGAGGCGTGCCGCTGTTGGGGTTGCGACGAAGCCCAAGTCAAAGGCAACCGCAAAGCGCCGGCGAGACGCCGGTGTAACGCATCGTGTAAATTCGGATGCGATGAAACGGGGGACAGCAGAGGCGAAGCGGCGGCGAATATGATGTAGTGGAGAATTTTGGCACTACTAGTTTACTGGCGCGACACGGCGTGGGGAAATCGGCGGCTCGCGATTTTGGTGGAGTGCTATTTTGTAAACAGGCGAACTCCAGGAAATTGAAAATAGGGATACAAGTGCCATGCGAAACAGGTTGCTGATTGTTTGCGTGCTGATTTTGAGCGTCGCGTCGGTCGCGTTCGGGACTGATTACGCGATTGTGGTGAATCCTGCCAATCCCCTGCGGGCGCTGAGCCTGGTGGAACTGAGCAAGATCTTCAAGGCCAAGACGACCATCTGGCCGGATGGCAAGGGCATCACGCTGGTGCTGCGCGAACCTAATTCGCCGGCAACAAAATTCATTTTGGACAAGGTGCTGGGCGGCACAATTGACGAAGAGAAGGCCGTGCTGAGTGATCCGGGCCGCAGGAACGCGGTTCCGGTGGTTTTCGCCGAGAGCGATGAGGAAGTGATGAGAATCGTCGGCGGAAATGCCGGAGCGATCGGCGTGATTGATGTTTACAACATCACCGGCGGCGTGAAGGTGATCAAAATTGATGATAAGCAGCCTTTCGATCCTGGCTACATTTTGAAGGGCCGTTAACGAGCACTGCAAAATCCCATGCGAGGAAAACCGTGAAAACCCGAAACCTCTTCCCCTGGATGGCTATCGCCATTTTATTTGCCGGCGGCACGGCGCGAGCGCAGGAGTCCGCGCCCGCGGCGAGTGCGACGGTACCGGTGACCACGCAATCCACTTTGGCCGCGAACGCTTACGAGATGGCGCTGGTGCAGCGCGAAGACCGACTGTTCGTGGACGAAGGGCTGGAATTTTGTCGTCAGGCAGTGAAGGCCGATCCGGAATTTGCGCTGGGGCACGCGGCGCTGGGTTATTTCTCGGCCGATCCCAAGGAAGCGAAGGACGAAAGCGCGCTGGCGTTGAAATATATTGATAAAGCGGCGCCGGACGAGCAACTGCTGATCCACTGGATGAACGACACGAAGAACGGCGAAACTGTGCAGGCGATTTCGGCGATGAACGATTTGCTGGCGAAGTATCCGACCGACAAGCGGCTCGCGAACATGGCGGCGGAATGGCTCTGCTCGAACCAGGGGGCTTTCGAGCACGGTGAAGCGATACTGGTGCGGCTACTGAAATACGATCCACACTATTATCCGGCGATGAATAATCTGGCGTACTGCTACGCGTTGAGCGGGCAACCGCAACTGGCGCCGCCGTTGATGGACCAGTATGTGGCGGCGTTGCCGAACGAGCCGAACCCGCAGGATTCTTACGGCGAGATCATGCGCATGCTGGGCGACTATCCAGCAGCGCTGGAGCATTACAACAACGCTTTGAAGATCAATCCGCATTTCAATGCTTCGCAGGTCGGCGTGGCTTCGACTTACGCATTGATGGGCGACGAGGCGAAGGCGCGCGCGCAATATCTGGTGGCGATCAGGGGAACGAAAGAGCGGTCCACGCAGATCGGTTATCGGATCCTGTTGGCGATGACTTATTACCGCGAGAACAAACCGCGGCTAGCGCGCGAGGCGTTCGAGAAGGTGGACGCGGAAGCGCACGCGGCGGGATTGACGGTGCAGGAAGCGGAGATTCATCGCGCGATGGCGCTTTTCAATCCGGATGCGGCGAGCGCGCTGAAGGATCTGGATGACGCACGGGAGGATCTTTCAGACACGCGCAAGAGCAATTTGTTGCCGGGAGATCGCGAAAACGAACTGGCCTTGATCTTGCAGGCGCGCGCGTTTATCGCGGTAAAAGCCGGAAAGATTGATGCAGCGCAGGCTACGGTGAAGCTGCTGGAAAATATGGCGCAGACGAACCGCAGCACTCCGGTGCAGGAGGCTTATCACTCTGCGAACGGGGCATTGCTTTATGCGCAAGGAGATTATGCGGGGGCGATCGCGGAGCTGCAGGAAGATCCCTACAATCCTTTGTCGCTGCAAGTGCTGACGGAGGCGCAAGCGAAGGCGGGTCAGACGGCCGATGCGCGAAAGACGCTGGAGACTTTGGCCGCGATCAGCGATGAGCGTGTGGAAACGGCGGTTGCGGCGCCACCGGCGCGAGTGGCGTTGAAGCATGATGCTACCCATCCGGTGCAGGGCGGGGCGAACTAGAAATTTTCTGGTAATTATTTCGCACCGATCGAAATGCCAGGCTTCAGGGGCTAAAGCCCCTCCTCCTTGGGCGACCTTACGGCGGGGCTGAAGCCCCGCCCTTCCGACTTCCTCATTACTGCGATCACTACTGTAACCAGAGTTTTCGACGATTTTTCAGCCCATTTTCATAATAACGCTATGGCGGCAACGGGCGACCGCGGGTTTCTTCGCCCAGGGGAGTTAACAGCAGGCCGATGGCGAAAGCGATGCCTGTGAGCGCTACGGGCGTGCCGAGCGAGCCGAAGTGGCGGACGCCGGCCCCTACCAAGAACGTGATTCCGGCGCCGATGAAGCGGGCGAAGGAGGTGGAGAAGGCGAAAGCGCTGGCGCGACATTCGGTGGGATATTGTTCGGGCAGCCAGAGAGTGTACACAGAGAAATTGGCGCCGCCGAGGCCGAGGAAAAACAGGCAGAAGAAGAAGGAAGGCAGCGCATTGCTTGTCATATAGAAGACCTTACCGAAAGTCAGCACGATAAACACAAACATTAGAGCGAAGAAAAGTGCGAGCGTGGCGCGGCGGCCGAACCGTTCCGCTAGCGTGGGCATGGCGAGGCAACCGAGGATCGTAGCGAATGCGACGAGCATGGTGGCGTAGGAGGCGAGATGGGTTGCCTGCGGCGTGGTTCGGCCAGCGGCTTCGGCGAGAGCAGTGACGGCGGTGGGAACGTACACCGTGCCGGCCCACAGTCCGCAGATGGAGACGAGCATGAACAAGGAATTCAGGATGGTGCGGCGGCGCCAGGTGGGATTGAAGAGCGTCGCGAGCGGACGCCACCAGGACAGGGCGTGGATTAGTTTTTCTTTTTGCTGCCAGCGGGCTGGTTCGGTGACGCCATAACGAATCCATGCGAGCAATAACGCGGGCAATCCGCCGAACAGAAACATTTGGCGCCAGCCGAAGTGGCTGCCGATGCTGAGATTGGCGAGCGCTGCGAGGAGAAAGCCGACGTAGTAGCCGGTGTGCATGTATCCCGCGCCGCGGATGCGCCAACTTTCGGGCCACTCTTCGGCGACGAATGTGCCGCCCATGGCCCATTCGCCGCCGATGCCGATGCCGGCGAGCAGGCGGAGGATGGCGAGCTGCCAGACGTTGACCACGAACGCGCTGAGCAGAGTGAACGTGGAATACCACAAGATTGTGAACATCAGCGTTCGGACGCGACCGAATTTATCTCCGACTGGACCCCACAGGAAGGCGAGACCCCAGCCGAGCAGAAAAATTGCGAAGAGCAGGGCACCGTAGAATCCGATGTTTCCTTTGGTGGCTTCAATGCCGGAGCGCGGGAGAAGATCGCGCAACGATGGGACGAGGACGAGCGCGTAGATGAAGGAGTCCATGCCGTCGAGCGTCCAGCCGCCCCAGGAGGCCCAGAAGCCGCGGATTTGATTGCGCGTCAGTGGCACTTCACGCGCCGCATTGGTGGGGTGAACTGCTGGTGTTTGCGAATGCATCGAAGGTGAAAACCGCCTGCGAGTGATTCTGGCGCGGCAGGATACTCTGGTTGAGGATTGGAAGTCGAGCGTTGTGCGAGCGCGAAATGGCCGTGCAATCACACATCGGAGGGGAGACACTACGGCCATGCGCGAATCGTGGAAAACTGTCGCCGGTTTTGCCATACTCGGATTCGCAATCACCACCTGCTTTTATGTGCTCTGGACCTATCACGACTATGCAAGGCCCCTCGGGCCTCTCGGCTTTGTCTTGTACGCGGCAAACGTGATTCTCTGTCCTCCAATACTTCTATTCAGCTGGTGCATTGACTGTGAATACGGAACGCCTGCCGGTGTTCAGACCAACCTAATAATCGTCGGGCTGCTAAACTCGGCACTTTACGCGATGATTGCAATTGCAGCCGCTCGGCGCAGAAAGAAAAAAAACCGAGCGATGAACGAGTAGGTCGCAGAGCGCCTGATCAAGCAGTGGGAAGCTGGAGCACTGTCCGTAAACCGGGTGGCTTTCGTGGGGTGGAGTGCTGTGCTAGACTTCGCGGAGCAGTTTTGTGCGCGGAAATTTTTGCGCGGTGACTGCCGATGGGTGGAACTTCGGGCTCTGTGCAACGATTCCCCGCAAACCCCGCCAGGCCCGGAAGGGAGCAACGGTAGCGGGTCAGTCTCGTGTGCCGCGGAGTACCCGAAGTTCCTCTAGTCGCTGCGATTGGGTGAGCAGGTTCCACAACATATTCGATGACCTACAAAGTTATTGCGCGGAAATACCGGCCGCAGACATTCAGCGAAATTGTGGGTCAGCAGCACGTTACGCGGACGCTGGCGAACGCGATCAATTCCAATCGCGTGGCTCATGCGTACATTTTTTCGGGCGTGCGCGGCGTGGGAAAAACTACCAGCGCGCGGATTCTGGCGAAGGCGCTGAACTGCGTGAAGGGGCCGACGGCCGAGCCGGACGGAACTTGCGATTCGTGCCGGGAGATTTCGGCGGGAACTTCGCTGGACGTGCTGGAGATTGATGCGGCGTCGAATCGCGGCATTGATCAGATACGCGAACTGCGGGAGATGGTGCGTTACGCGCCGGCTTCCAGCCGCTACAAGGTAGTGATCCTCGATGAAGCTCACCAGCTGACCGATGAAGCATCGAACGCGCTGCTGAAAACTTTGGAAGAGCCGCCGGAGCGGGTGGTGTTTATTCTGGCGACGACGCGCCCGGAAGATTTAGTGGAGACGATCAAGTCGCGGGCGCAGCTGTTTCAATTTCGGGCGCTTTCGTTCAAGGAGATTGCGGAGGAAATTGAGCGGATCGCGCGCGAAGAAAAATTGACGATTGCGCCGGGGGCCGTGGCGGTACTGGCGCGGGCGGCTGAGGGCAGCTTGCGCGACGGGCTATCGTTGCTGGAGCAGGCGATTGCTTACAGCGGCGAGGCGGTGACGGACGCGCAGGTGCGGGAGCTTTTGGGAGTCGTTGCCGAGAGCGTGCTGGATGCGCTGGTGGATGCGATTTCCGCGCAGTCGGCGGAGATGGCTTTGAGTTTGGTGCACCGGCTGATTGGCGACGGACAGAATTTGCAGCATTTCTGCCGTGAAGCGATTCGGCATTTCCGGAATTTGCTGGTGACGCGGGTGTGCGGCGCGGATTCTGAGTTGGTGGCGGCGCCGGAGGATGAGCGGCCGCGTTTGGCGGAGCAGGCGGAGCGCTTCGGCGAGGAAGATCTGACGCGGTTTTTTAACACATTGCTGGCGACGGATGCGGAATTGCGTAGGGCGCCGGACCCACGATTGCATTTGGAGTTGGGGTTGCTGAAATTGATTAATGCGCAGAGATTGGCGCCGATTGAGGAAGTGCTGGCAAGGCTGCGCGGGGAAGCTCGCGGCAGTGGTGGTGGCGGCGATGTTCGCGGAAGTGGTGCGGCGCGAACGGCGAATTCCGCCGCCAGTTCCCTTCCGGTTCGCGCGGTGCCGGCGGTGGCCGCGGCACAGCCTGTTTCTTCTTCTGGTGCTGCGGTGCGCATGGCGCCGGTGACGAATTCGTCGGCGAATTCATCTGCAAGCGCGCTTGGAGTTTCTCCGGCGATTCCGCCGGCTTCAATCGCTAAGCCCGCGACATCTGATTCGAGTCGAGAAGTCGAATCGGGAAACGGGCGTGGACCAGCGCCGAGTGCGGCGAGCGTTTCAGTTTTGGCGCCGGAGGCTGTCCCAACAAATGCCGCGGTAACAGCGCCAACATCTGCGCCGGCAGCCGCGTCGAGCGTTGCGACTCGCGCGGAGGAGGTGCCGACGAATGGAATTGGTTCTGCGCAGGTGGAAGCGATCAAGGCGGCCTTGCATGGGCAAAAATTTTTGTGGTCCATGCTGGATGCGGTGACCCGCTGGGAAGTGGAGAACGGCGAGTTGCGCCTTTTCTTCCCCAGCGAAAGCCGATCGCTGGCGGAAATGCTGCAAGCGCGCGACCCGATGGAACGATTACGCACAGTGCTGAATCAAGTGGTGGGCCAGCCGCTGCGCGTCTGTGTTAAACTGGATTCCAGCCGGGCCACAGCGCCGGCGGGGCGCGGTTCAGAATTGCGCGCTCGATTCGAAGAGGATCCGATCGTTAGGGCCATGCTTGAAAAGTTCGGCGGCCAGATTTCCAACGTCAAGCGCCCAGGCGAGGAATAACCATGGAAGTGAAAGCGCTACAGCAAATGCTTTCGCAGTTCCGCCAAGTGCAGGAGAAGCTCGAGAAGCAGATAGACGAGCTTTCGGTGGAAGCGTCGGCGGGCGGTGGCATGGTTACGGTGAAGATGAACGGCCAGAAGCAGCTGACGGAAGTGCGCATCGAGCCGGATATTTTCAAGAGCAAGGATCAGGAGATGCTGCAGGACCTGATTCAGGGCGCGGTGAACGAAGCGACGCGGCGCGTGGATGAAGAGCTTTCGAAACAAGTGAAGGAAATTTCCGGCGGCTTGCCCGGGGTCGCGGGATTGAAGATTCCTGGATTGTTCTGAGCGGCGGCAGGTGCGGGTTTGTGGTGGTGGCTTGGCTTAATTTTTGCGGGTCTTTCCGGTTGTCGCAGCGTTGAATGTTCCGATTCCCTTCTACTTCAGATTTCTTTCAGTGAATGGAGTTCCATGCCTGATTTTGCCCCTTCGGTCACACGACTTATAGATGAATTGAAGCGCTTGCCGGGAATTGGACAGAAAACCGCGCAGCGGCTGGCGTTTTATTTGTTGCGCGTGGATCCGGAGCAGGCGTTTGCGCTTTCGGACGCGATTCGCGACGCGAAGGAGAAGGTGCGCGAGTGTTCGATCTGCAACAACATCACGGACGCGGACCCTTGTTTATTCTGCACCGGGCCTTCGCGGAGTAAGAAAATTATTTGCGTGGTGGAAGAGGCGACGAACATTCATGCGGTTGAGAAGACGCGTGGGTTCGACGGGCTTTATCACGTTTTGGGCGGAGCGCTTTCGCCTTTGCAAGGAATTGGGCCCGATCAGCTGAAGATCAAGAGTTTGATTGAGCGATTGAAGGGCGGGACTGTGGAGGAAATTATTGTGGCGACTTCGCCTACGGCGGAGGGTGAGGCTACGGCGGTTTATTTGTCCAAGCTGATTAAGCCTTTGGGCGTGCATGTTACTCGGATTGCGATGGGGATTCCGGTGGGGTCGGATTTGGAGTATGCGGATGAAGTTACGATGAGCAAGGCGATGGAGGGGCGGCGGGACTTGTAGCTTTTGGTTTTGTGCGGCCGGAATATTCCTACCTTGGAGCGAAATTTAGCTTGCCACGCCGTGCCCCGACGATTCATTCGAAATTTGAACACCTGAGATGGCGGAGCAGTGCCCGGTCTGTCGCGAAATGCACGGGACAGACCGGCCGCTACATAATTCAAAGGCAACGTCAACGACGCCCGCCTGTAAAGCAAAAGCAGGCGGCCGCTACAAATTCAAAAGCGACGGCGACTGCGAAACGCCAATCGGGAGATTGGCGTCCCCAGGGGACTTCACGTGCGCACAGGCGAGATTGCCTATCCTACTGCGGCGGTCGTGAGCGTTGCTTCCGCGGGATCGCGGGCGTATATAGGGGTGGTTAGGCTGGGAGGATTGTCATGCCGGACTTGGAAAAATATATGGCGCAGTATGACCACGAGCACACTAACGTTTGGAATAAGGTGATGCACGGGATTGGGATTCCGATCATCATCGGGGGCATGGTGCTGGCAGCTTTAACGTTCTGGCGGACTGGGTTGGCGATGTTTGTTGGAGGGTGGATTTTGCTGTTGGCTGGGCACCGGATTGAGGGCAATAAGCCGGCATTTTCCCCGGGGCTTGATTTACTTCTTGGTTGGCCCTATTTGGGTGGCTAAGGAGATAAAGGACGCAGTCTTCGGGACTTCCCACCGGTCAACCGCGGCGCGCTAAAAACGAGCAAGGCCATCGGCTGCGGCAATCGAATTGCTCTTAATAGCGCAGACTAGTGCCCCGAAGCTGAGTAGTTTCGGGTCAGATACGAGTAACCTTTTCGCACATTTGCGCGCGGTCTAGAGACGCCGTTGCGCTGTGATGCTACCCTAAGAAATCGCCCCTGGGAGGAGTGCGTGACCGATTCCCTACAATCCGCCGATCCCGGCACACAGAAGCGCCGCAGCACGCGCATTGTGCAAGCCGTACCGATTACGGTGACGGGCACCGACGCGCTCGGGCAACCTTTCAAAGAGCGCACCACGACGGTGATGGTGAATTGCCACGGGTGTAAATACCAATCGAAACATTACGTTCCGAAGAATTCGATGGTTACGCTGGATATTCCGCGGCCGGAGGGCGGGCCGTTTCACACGCAGGGACGAGTGGTGTGGGTGCAGCGTCCGCGCACGGTGCGCGAGCTATTTCAGATTGGATTGGAATTTGAAGTTCCGGGAAATTTTTGGGGGATCGCGTTTCCGCCGGAAGATTGGGCGTCGGGAGTGGACATTCCGACTGGCGACCTGACTGGGATCGCAGACGCGACGCTGGCAGTCGAGCCGGTGGCGGGGATTTCGCCACAGCCGTTGCCGCCGATTGGGCCTCCTCCGATACCTGCGCCGGCTACGCCGGAGAAACGGATCGAGGCGCCGCCATTTCAGATTCCGGTGACGCCGCCGTCGAAACCAACTCCAGTTAATACTCAGGTTATTGCGCCGAGTGCGCCTCCGGTGATGACCGCGAAGCCTGTGGCTCCTGCAACGCCTCCCGTCATTCCGCCCGTCGCTTCTGTGCCGGCCGCTGGATCGTCGGCTGACAGCAAGATCCACGTGGTGCCAACTCCTCCGGTTGCGGCTGTGAACGCGGATACGCAGGCAGCCCTAGCGAAGCAAATGGCGCGGATGGTGGCGGATGCGAAAGAGACGTTGGATAAAACTTTGCGGCGCGGCGCGGAAGAAGCGATCACCGAAGAAATGACGGTGGTGAGGCAGCAGCTGGACGCGCAGCTGCACGATACGGTTGAGAAGGCCATCAAGGTTTCGATGGACCGCGTGTCTGAATCCGCGGTGAAGAAAGTGGTGCAGCAGGCCGCGGACCGGACCAAAGAGATTGTGGACGAAGCGCGGAAGGCGAGCGAGACGTCCGCATCTCAGTTGGATGAAAAAGTGCGCAACGCCGTTCAACAAGCGGTGAGCCATGCGGCGGAGCAAGCCGCGCAACAGGCGGCGCAGCAAGCGGCGGCGCTGACTTTGAGGCAGTCGGTGGAAGAGGTGGTGGAGCGCGCGCTGCGGGACCGCGAAGCGTCCACACCATCGCTGGAAATTCTGTCTTCGCCCGAAGCAGCGCAAAGTCATCTGGAGCAATGGCGCAAGAACCTGGAAGACACCGCGCAGGCGGTGCGCAGTAAGACCATTGAGCAGACGCAGGCGGAAGCTCTGATTGCGTCGCAGCAGTGGAATGCGGAATTTGAGGCGGCGCTAACCGGGGCATCGCAGAAGCTGGGCGAGAAGCTGACGGAACTGTCGCGCACGGCTTTGACGCAGGCGGAGCACGACGCTGCGACGCGCGCGGAAGCGTTGCGTGCGTCACTGGATGAAACGGCGCGCGGAGTGCTGGCGCGGACCGAGCAGGCGGAGCGAGATGCCGCAGCGCGGGCGGAGGCGTTGCGGGTATCGCTGGATGAGGCGGCGCGCGGAGTGTTGGCGCAGACTGAGCGAGAGGCGAGTGCGCAGGCGCAGACGCTGCGCTCGTCGTTGGATGAAGCGATTAATACGGCGGCTTCGACAATTGAATCGCTGGGCGCGGGATTGCAGACGGAACGGCATCGCGCGGAAGAGACCCGGGCGCAACTGCAGGAAGCGGCACAGAACGCTTTGCGGCAGACGCGGCAGCAGTTTGATGAGTTGCTGGCGGCGCAGCAGCAGGAAATGAGCCGCAAGGCTGACCACGTAATCGCCGATCGCGTGCAGCAGATCGAGCCGGCGTTGCAGGAATCGGCGCAAAAGATTCTGGATCGCGCAATTGGGGAGCTGGAACAGACACTGGAGCCACGGCTGGGCCAGGCGCAGCGCGTGGCGGCGGAATTGCAGCAGGCCGAACAGCAAGCGGCACACACTCAGAATCACATTCACGAACAGGCGCGGCAGGCTGCCGAACGCGTGGGCGAGCTGCAGCACAGCGTGCAAGCGCAGGTGCGTGAAGCTGCCGAGCGCGTGGCGCAATTGCAAAGTTCGATTTTGGAGCAGGTGCAGCAGGCGACGGACCACGCCGACCGATTGCACGATACGGTGCGCGAACAG
This sequence comes from uncultured Acidobacteriota bacterium, assembly GCA_963779465.1. GTDB lineage: Bacteria > Acidobacteriota > Terriglobia > Acidiferrales > UBA7541 > Palsa-295. The sequence goes on from CAVZYH010000001.1 coordinate 1,638,532, forward strand.
ACGATTCATGCTTCGGAGCTGGCGATAGCGGAATCGGTGTCGCGGCTGCGGACGGAAGCGGAGAAAGTGCCGGCGGAAATCGAGAAGTCAGTCCGGGAGAGCGCCTCGAAGATCGAAGAAGAGATCCAACAGCGCAGCACCGAGACGCAGCACGCGACTTACGAGGCGCTGCTGAAGGCTTCAGAGTGGTATCAGAAGAAAGCGCACAGCACGATGCAGAGTTCGATGGAGAAGATGGTCGAGCAGTCTTCGACCCAGCTTCGCGACCGGGCGGCGGAAGTATCCAGCTTGCTGGCTTCGGAGTTGGATCATTACCGGCGGACTTATGTAGAACACAGCACGGCGCAGATTGACGAGTCCGCGAAAGAAATTGTGACGCGCGAGCGCGACAAGATGAGCGAGACGGCGCAGATGGCCACCGCCGGATTTACGGACCAGGTGCATCGCGTCACTTCAGAATCGCTGAAGCGGTTTGAGCAGGTTTCGCGCGAGGCGCTGGAAAAGGCGCGGGCGGACATGGAGTTCGGGCGCGAAGGTTCGCTGCTGGAATATCAGAAGACGATTGACGAGCGCATGATGCTGGGCGTGGAGCAGGCGCGGGTGCATCTGCAATCGGAATTGGGGCCGGTGCTGGAGCAGTGGGAGTCGCAGCGCGAGTCCGAGAAAAAAGTATGGATGGAGCAGCTGAAGAAATCGAACGACGAGGCGATTGAGCTTTATAAATCGCGGCTGGAAAATGCTTCGAATTCCTGGCTGCTGGCTTCGGCGACGACTTTGGGACAACATTCGCAGACCGTGCTGGACACGATTGCGAAGGCAGCGGAAAAGCGCTTGCGCGAGACTTGCTCGGAAGTGCTGGGGACCATGGGCGACACTTTGAAAGCGCGGCTGCTGGGGCTTTCCACGGATTTTAGCCCGGAGCCGGACGACGAATTTCCTCCGAAGAAGAAGTAACACCTCCTTCTGCTGAACTCTGTTTTGCTGCGCGGCTTTTCCCATACGCTTTTTCCCAGTCCGGTATAATGGCCGCATGGCGAATCAGGCTTACCTGAGCATTTGGCTGAAAGAATTTCGTGAAGAAAACATGCTGGAGCAGTTCCGCGATTTTTTGAATACAGTTCCCTTCTCTGAGAAGCAGCCCGGGTTCACACATCTAGAAATTCGCGCGGTAGATTCGACGGAAACTCCTGTGTACGAACAGGACCTGCGCTCGTTCCCTTTGGATGCGGACGGGATCATCGAGCTGGCGAAGGACTACGTCCACGATGATTGCAGTTGCGATGTGCGGTCGCACTGGGATTTGTGGGTATTCGAGGGCGAGCCACTTACTTCGCAGAAGTTGCCGCAGGCGCTGTCGCTATTGTGCAATGGCGAAGCCTATGACGATGGATTTTGGAAGGATAATGGGCATCTGGAAGTGAGTTTTGGATTCGAGCATCTCTTTACGGGGCACGGAGGCGTGCTGGGGATTCGGCAGATCGCGCGGCCGGCGCCGCAGAATCAGGAAGAGCGCGATTTTCTGGAATCCATGGCGAAGCCGGCGAATCTACTGCTGTATAAGGAAAAGACGCAGGAGAATATCAAGAGTTTGTTCGATTGGGTGCGAAGGATCGAAAAGGCGTCTACGGTGGAGCGGGTGCGATTGTGGTCCGAGGGAGAGGATAATTTTGAGGCGCGCCTCGAAGAGATTTTGGCTGCTCGTTAGCGGGGCCGTGGTGGCGGGCTTGACTGTGCAAGTTGGGTCGCAAGCGATGCAGCACGGGCGCGTGAATGAATTAACGCTAGCGGGTTTGCGGCCCGGACACGACAAGGTGCCGGCTGCGATGAAGGAATTTCGGGACCTGGAGCGAGACGCGGCCGTCACCGATGCCCACGTGTGGGGCGATATTTGCATGCATCGCGATCTGCGCGTGGAAGCGGATGCGAACGGCTCGGTGAAGACCGTCACAGTGGGGTCGAAGTACAAGCCGGAGATTATGGCGAAATGCGCGGCGGGTGTGATGGATCCGAAGCGGTTGAAACTGATCGCGAGTGGCCGCGGACTGCAGCTCGGAGATGCGTGCGGGCGGATTGAAGAAATTTACGGGAAGGCGGAATCGCGGAGCCCTTCCGTGAAGGGCAACGACAAGTTAGAATTGTATTTATACACATTTGATTGGGCTGGGCCGGATGTGCCGCAGGTGATGGAAGCGTCCTGCGACGCTGCTACGCAAACGGTGGCGGAAATCACGCTCGCGGCGTCAAGCCTTTAACGGGACCTCATGAAAAAATTGATTTTGTGCGCCGTGCTGAGTGCGGGGGCGCTGGGCGCGTGGTCTTGTGGCAATTCTTCACCGCCGCCTGCTACCGGAGCTGGCGGCGACAAGGCAGCGCAGAATGGCACTAGCGCGAGTGCAGGTTCGCAGGGCGCGTCGCCAGGCCCACCAGCTGCACCAGCTGTGCCGGACGAAATTCAGAAGGCGGCGGAAACGGCGCTTGGTTCCGATACCGAGGTGCTGTTGTACGGAGATCTGGCGAAAAACGGATCGCGGCAAATTCTGGCGGTGAATCGCATGAAGGGAACGCCGCAGGTGGCCATGCCGGGAACGGTGATTACGCGCGGAGTGATTTTGGAAAATACCGGCGGTACTTGGAAAGAAATTTTGCGCTGCGACGAGCATCTGGAAAATCCCAAGGGGTTCTTGGGGAATATTCCGCTGGCGCCGGTGAATGGCTGGCGGGTGCAGTACGAACAGGATAACGACAAGGGGCTGCTGCTGTATTTCACGCCGGCGGCGAATCCTAAGGGCGCGCGGGCGCTGCCTGTGGAGGTGCGCTGGAACGCGAAAGCGAAACGATATCAATCCATGGACCGCAATTTTGAGAATTTTCTGTATGAGCTGCCTGCGCTGGAAACTCCGGAGTCACAAGTTCGGCTGTGAGCGCCATCGCCCAACCCGCCGCAGTTAGCACCGCCGGTCGCCCGGTGAAAAAAGCGTCGGGATGGGACCATCTGAAGACGCTGCTCCCGTACGTTCATCGCTACAAAAGCATGACCGCGCTGGGACTGCTGACGAACACATTGATGGGCTTGGTGGGCGCGTTCCCGCAATTGATTATCGGAATGATTACGGATTGCATCAGCGGCTCGGCACACACACTTTCCACGCTGACCGGCACGGCGCGCGTGGCGATGAGTCCGCTGCTGGCGCTCTATGTGCCGATGGACCGGCACGCGCTGGGGCTTTTCTGCCTGATTCTGATTGGCATCGTATTCGTGAAGGGATTTCTTTCGTTCTGGACGCGCTGGATATTGATCGGAGTGTCGCGCGAGATTGAATACGATTTGCGGAATGATTTGCTAGCGCGGCTCGTGGAACTAGAGCCGGAATTTTACGTGCGGAATCGGACTGGGGATTTGATGTCACGCGCGACGAATGATTTGAACGCCGTCCGCATGGTGCTGGGGCCGGGGATCATGTACAGCGCTACCACGATTGTGACCATGATCGTGGCGGTTTTCTTCATGGTGAAGCTCTCGGCGAGCTTGACGCTTTGGGTCCTACTGCCGGTGCCGGTGGTGGCGCTGGCGGTGCGTTATTTCGGCGAGACGATTCACCGGCTTTCGGAACAGATTCAGGCGGCGCTGGGAACTTTGTCCACGCGCGCGCAGGAAAATTTGACGGGGATTCGCGTGATTCGCGCGTATGCGCAGGAGAAGCCGGAGATTGCGGCTTTCGATCTCGCGAATCGCGATTATGTGGATCGCAATATCAAGTTGATTGCCACGTGGAGTCTGTTCTTTCCGTTTCTTACCGCGCTGATTGGGATCACCTTTGTGATTTTGCTGGGCAAGGGCGGGCGCGATGTGATTGATCATCGGTTCACCGTGGGCACGATGTGGGCGTTTTATTGGTTTTTGGGGCAGCTGGTGTTTCCGATGATCGCGCTGGGGTGGGTGACGAACATTTTTCAGCGGGGTGCGGCTTCGATGGGGCGGCTGAATTACATTCTGCATGCCAAGGCGCGGATTGGGGATTTCGCGGGCGCGGCGGAGGCGAGCGGGAACGGGGCTGGCGCAGTCGCGGGACGCAACGGAGATTCGGCGCACGCAGCGGTGATCGCGACGAACGCGCCGGCAGCGGCGGCGGAATCCGCGATTCGCGGCGAAATTGAGTTCCGGCATTTGACTTTTACTTACCCGACGGCGCGGAACGAGGATGGGACGGGCGGCGGTCCGGTGCTGCGCGATATCAATTTGCGCGTGCCGGCAGGCTCGACGCTGGCGATCGTGGGGCCGACTGGGAGCGGAAAATCGACACTCGCCGCGTTGATCGCGCGGCTGTGGGATGCGCCGCCGGGAACTTTGTTCCTGGATGGCCGCTCGATTCGCGATTATCCGCTGGCGGAAGTGCGGCGGGCGATTGGGTATGTGCCGCAGGATACGTTTTTATTCAGCGATACGTTGCGCGAGAACATCGCGTTCGGCGTGAACTCTGCGGCTGAAGAACATATTTTGGAGGCTGCCGAGATTGCCAGCATTTCCGGCGAGATTCAGAGCTTTCCACAACGCTATGACACGATGGTGGGCGAACGCGGCATTACGCTTTCGGGCGGGCAGAAGCAGCGGACGTCTATCGCGCGAGCGGTGCTGCGCCAGCCGAAGATTTTGATTTTGGATGACGCGCTTTCCAGCGTGGATACGGATACGGAAGAACGCATTCTGCGGCGGTTGCGCGATGTGATGCGGGAGCGCACGTCCATTGTGATTTCGCATCGCGTTTCGACCGTGAAAAACGCGGACCAGATCGTGGTGCTGCGCGAAGGACGCATCACTGAGCGCGGAACGCACGAAGAATTACTGGCGCTGGGCGGGTATTACGCGGATTTGAATCAGAAACAGATGCTGGAAGAAGAGTTGGAACGCGAATGAGCGATTTCCGCGAAGAAGAGAAGCTCGGAAAACTCTACGATTCGCAGCTGACGCGGCGATTGATGCAGTACCTGCGTCCGTACCGGCTGCAGGTGGTGTTGGCGGTTTCGTTCACGCTGGGAATCACGGCGCTGGAAATCCTAGGGCCTTATCTTTTCAGCGTGGGGATCGACCGATACATTATTCCCGGTTTTGACCGTTCGATCGCGCGCACAGCGGCCGTGCTGGGATTGGTATGGATCGCGGCGGCGTATGCCGGTTCGATTCTGGCGAGTTTTGGATTGCAGTACGTGCAGGTGCGAATCATGCAGTGGGTGGGGCAGGAAACGATGTACGACCTGCGCAAGGAAATTTTCGAGCATCTACAGCGCCTGCCAATGAGTTTCTTCGATCGCAGTCCGATTGGGCGGCTGGTGACGCGTTCGACGACGGATGTGGATGCGCTGAACGACTTGTTCGCGTCCGGCGTGGTGGCGATGTTGAACGATTTCGTGCTGCTGTTCGCGATGGCCGCGGTTTTGTTCAAGTGGCATCCGATGCTGGCGCTGGCGACTTTTTCGCCGCTGCCGTTCATGATTCTGCTCACTTATTTTTTCCGGAATCGGGTGCGCGACGCCAACCGGCGGATCCGCACAGCGATTGCTCGCATTAATGCGTTTCTGCAGGAACATGTGAGCGGCATGGCAGTGGTGCAGCTTTTCAACCGCGAGGAGAAATCGCGCGCGAAATTCGCGGAGTTGAACCTGACGCACATGGTGGCTTACAAAGACGCGATTGATGCGTTCTCATTCTTTTATCCGGGCGTGGAATTTCTGAGTTTTTCGGGCATCGCGCTGCTTTCGTGGGTGGGCGGAGTGCGGGTGATCGCGGGGACTTTGCAGATCGGCGTGCTGGTGGCGTTCATGATGTACGCGCAGCGGTTTTTCCGGCCGATTCAGGACTTGAGCGAGAAATTCAATATTTTGCAGAGCGCCATGGCGGCTTCGGAACGAATTTTCCGGTTGTTGGACGAGCCGGTGACGATCTTTTCGCCTGCAAAGATTCACGCGCTGCCGGCGCCGCGGGGCGAGATCGAATTCCGCAACGTGTGGTTTGCGTATCACGGCGGGGCGACGCCGAAAGAGGATGAGTGGGTGCTGCGCGATGTTTCGTTCCGCGTGGAGCCGGGGCAGACCTTGGCGATCGTGGGGCACACGGGCGCGGGGAAAACTACGATCATTCAATTGCTGCTGCGTTTTTACGATATACAGCGCGGCGAGATTTTGCTGGATGGCGTGGACATACGCGAACTGGATGTGCAGGATTTGCGGCGACTTTTTGGAATTGTGCTGCAGGATCCGTTCCTTTTCACTGGGACGCTGGAATCGAACGTGAAGCTCGGTACGGAGACGATTGACCGGGCGGGGACGGAACGCGCGCTGCGCGAAGTGGGCCTGGGCGCGTATCTAGATTCGCAGCCTGCGGGCGTCGAGACGCCTGTGACGGAGCGGGGCGCAACTCTTTCGGTGGGACAACGGCAATTGGTGAGCTTTGCGCGGGCGTTGGCGCACGATCCGAAATTTCTGATTCTGGATGAAGCAACATCCAGCGTGGACACAAAAACGGAGTTGATGATTCGCGAGGCGCTGGACCGGCTGCTGAAGGGGCGCACGGCGGTGGTGATCGCGCACCGGTTGAGCACGATTCAGCATGCGGATCGCATTTTGGTGTTTCATAAGGGCCGGCTGCGCGAGCAGGGATCGCACCAGGAATTGCTTGCATTGCACGGGATTTATTACCGTTTGTACCAGCTCCAGTATAAGGAGCAGGAGTTGATCGCTTCTCTGCCTGGTGGGAATGCGCCGGGATTTTCGCGGCCGTTGCCCGCCGATGACTGACGTGTTGCTCACCGACTTACTGCGCTGCCAAACCAAGACATTCCGCGAACTCGTAAAGTTTTCGTGGTCGCAATTCCCTGCCGCGAACTCGTGTGAGTTGGCTCGATGAGTGCGCGCCAAGTGCTGATTTCGGCGGGCGAAGCTTCGAGCGATATGTATGCGGCGCGGCTGGCGACGGCATTGCGAGCGCGAACCGGCGCGACATTTTTCGGCATGGGCGGGCCGCGCATGCGCGAAGCGGGCGTGGAGTTGATCGCGGATTATCACGAAGTGGCGGTGGTGGGCATCACCGAGGTGCTGCACAAAATCCCCGCGGTGATTGGGGTGCAGAATCGGCTGGCGCGCGAAGCGGCGAAGCGTGGCGCGGCGCTGGCTGTACTGGTGGATTCGCCGGGGACGCATTTGGGCGTGGCACGGCGGCTGAAGCAAGCTGATATTCCGGTGGGCTATTTTATTGGGCCGCAGGTGTGGGCGTGGCGTGCGGGGCGCGTGCGCGTGGTAAAGCGGTTGGTGCAGCGCATGGTGGTGATTTTCCCGTTCGAAGAGAAAATTTATCGAGATGCGGGCGTGCCGGTTGATTTTGTGGGACATCCGCTGGTGGATACGGTGCGCGCGACAATGTCTCGCGCGGAATTCGCGTCGCGGCATGGGCTGGATGCGGGGCGACCAATCGTAACGATTCTGCCGGGGAGCCGGCCGAACGAGGTTGCGCAGAATTATGCGTGGGTGATCGCTGCTTGCGAGCGCATCGCGCAGGCAGGGAACGTGCAATTCGTGCATGCGGCGGCGCACGGGTTGAGCGCGGAATTTTTCGCGCGCTATGCGCAGCCTACGTTCGCAATCAAACGAGTGGAGAACACGACGTATAACGCGCTGGCCGCGGCCGATTGCGCGATTGTGGCGAGCGGCACGGCTACCGTGGAAGCCGCTCTGCTGGGGACGCCGATGGTAGTGGTGTATCGCGTAGCTCCGGTTACGGCGTCTATTCTGCGGCACATGATTCGCACGCCGTTTATCGCTATGGTGAATTTGATTGCGGGGAGGTTGGTGGCGCGGGAACTAATTCAGGACGATTTCACGCCGGAATCGGTGGAGCGGGAGGTGCGGCGGCTTCTTGATTCGCCCGATGCGCGCGCGGAGGCGAAAGCGGGGCTAGCCGAAGTGCGCGCGCGGCTTGGTCCAGGAGGAGCGATCGAGCGCGCAGCGGACATTTTTGCCGGGATGATGTAACCTTTTGTGAGGGGCAACTTGCTGCAGGGATTCGGTATCTGAGTTTATAGGGGCTGTCCCTTTACGAGCGAGGTATCTTTCTTGTTCACATTCTTGCCCAAGTACAAGCGGCTTTTTGCTGAGGTTCCGGCCTTTTTGGTGGTGCTGACAGCGTCGTTGGTGTGCGCGGCTGGCGTACGCGCGCAGACTCCGCAAGGATTTCCTTTCCGCGCGACATACTACGAAGTGGAAGTGCTGTTGCATCCCGAAGACCAGACGATTTCCGGGCAAGCCAAGGTGGAATTTATCGCGCTGCAGCCTGGGCGCACCGTCGTGGTGGAACTGCATCAGGACTTGCGCGTGAATTCGGTGAAGCTGCTGAACGGCGGCACGCTGGAATTTGAACGCGACAACCGCTACCCGCTGCTGCTGACCGTCGGACTGCCGGATGTTGTGTCGCCGGGAAAAACCGTGACGCTGGTGTTCGATTATACCGGGCCAGTCTCGAGTGAAGAGGACAGCCCGACGCGCGGCGTGCGACTGGCTTCGGTTGACAAGACCGGTGCGTACCTGCTGCTGCCTGCGCGCTGGTTCCCGCTGACGAATTACCCTACCAATCGCTACACCGGAAAATTCAAGATTGATGTGCCGGATACTTTTGCGGTGGCCGGGACTGGCAAGGCCGATCCGCCGACGATGTCCCCCGGAATCGGCAAGGGCGCGCCGGGACAGGCGTCCTATGTATTTCATTGCGACCACGCGGGGCCGGTGGGAACGTTCGTCGCGGGAAATTTGCAGCTGGCGCCGGTGCAATCGGAGGGCTTCAGCGTGTCTGTGTTCACACCTCCGCCGCAGGCCAACACGGCGAATGCCTACGCGACTTCGCTCGCGCACATCGTCGGTTACTTTTCTGATGTATTCGGACCGCTGGACATGAAAGAGAATGATCCGCCGCTGACGATTGCGCAACTGCCGGACGGCACCGTGTCGGGATTTTCCGCGCCGGGATTGATGTTGATCAGCGCGCGGCAATGGGGTGCGCGGGCGAACGAGCGTTTGCTTTCGCAACTGGCCGCGGAACAGTGGTGGGGCGATCGCGTGCTGCCGCAGACCGCTTCGGATGTGTGGCTGACGGATGGGTTGTCGCGTTATGCGGAGGCGATGTACGCGGAGCAGAGCGACGGCAGCGCGGGGCTGCACAAGGCGCTGGAGGATTTTGCGGTGGGCGCGTTGATGTATGAAGATACCGCGCCAATTTCGCAGGCCGCGCGCTTGTCCACATTTTCGAATGAATGGCGGTCCGTGGTGGCGGACAAAGGCGCGCTGGTATTTCACATGCTGCGGACGGAACTGGGCGATGATGAGTTCAATGCTCTGCTGCGCGAGACCTACAAGAAATATGACGGCAAAAATATCACGTTGAACGATTTTGAAAAAATCGCGATGACCAAAGTTCCGCCGCCAGTGAAGGGGCAGCCGCCGGTGAATCTGGTGTCGTTTTTCTCGCAGTGGCTGAACTCGACGGGCGTGCCGGAATTCAAGATGGAGTACATTGTCTATCGCACGCAGAAGGGGTTCAAGGTGGTTGGGAAGATCCATCAGGACCTGGACACTTTCCGCATGCCGGTACAAATTCGCGTGGATACGGAAGGAAATCCGGAGCTAAAGACGATCCTGGTGACCGGGACGACCCAGCCTTTTGAGATTGATACGTTCGGGCGGCCGAAGCCGAACGGAATTACGATTGACCCGAATAATAATCTGCTGAAGTCCAGCCCGCGCCTGCGGGTGCATGCGTTAATTGCTCGCGGCGAAGGATACGCGGAAGTCGGCAAATACTACGAAGCGATTCAGGAATATCAAAAGGCGCTGGACGCGCAGCCGAGCAATTCGCTGGCGCATTTCCGGATGGGCGAGGCGATGTTCTACCAGAAGAATTACCAGGCCGCCGCGAACGCGTTTCGCGCAGCGTTGGGCGGGGATGCGGATCCGCATTGGACGGAAGTGTGGAGCCACATTTACATCGGAAAGATTTATGATTTGCTGGGGCAGCGCGAGCGGGCGATAAATGAATATAGTTTGGCGGCGCATCTGGGCGACGATACGGCGGGAGCGCAGCAGGAAGTGGCGCGATACATTCAGAAACCCTACACGGGAGATGATTCAACGCCGGCTGGCGGGGCGGCGGCTTCGTCTGCCCCTGCCACACCCGCTGCGGCGCCCGCTGCTAGCGCACCGGCTGCGGATCCGAGCAAGCCGACGCTCAAGCGGCCTTCGCCGGGGACGCAGTAGGAACGGGCGTTCGCAAGATCTTTCTGCAGCGAGACCTTCGTTCACAATCTACAATTTGGCAGGATTTTTAGAGTGGATCGAGGCCGGACAGGTGCGGCCGTTCGATGCCTTTGTGCTGGATCAGAATTTGAAATGTTTCGCCCATGCCCTCGGGATAAATCAGCGTTTTGAAGAGCAAGCGGGCGCGGGTTTGCTCGGTTTCGCCCATGGCTGGGGATTGCAGGTCGGCGAAATCGCTGTGGCGCGCGAGGCTCAGTAGAAAGTTTGATTGCGACGTGAGGCCGGTGCGTTGCAGCCCGGCGCGGATGCCGTGGCGATCGAGTGCCGTGAAATCGATGTGGGCCGTGAGGTCCTGCTGGCCTGGGGCGCGAAAGAAATTCTCGCTGGCGCGGTGTTTTTCGTAGGCCAGCAGGGTGCCGCGCATGTGGCGGTCATCGTATAGTTCGCCCGCTTCATGGCCGTAATCAATCGTGAGCACGAAACCGCGGCCGAGACGCGTGCCCATTTCCGCGATCCAGGCGCAGGCTTCCAGATTTACCTCTGCCAGCTGTCCTTCCTGAAGCGTGATTCCCTGTACGGTGAGATATTCGGTTAGCGCGGGGGTGGAGAGCGGGCCGAACTGTTCGCACAGACCATTCGTGCCCGAGCCGACATAAACTTCGCGCACTTCGTTTCCTTCGCGGATGAGGCGATGGACGGGCAGCGCGTCGAAAAATTCATTCGAGAGTACGCAGCCACAGGGAATCTGTGTGGGCATGTCTGACACCATCGCAAAATGTTCGGCGCCAAGGTGTGGCGCGAGCGTTGCGGTTGCGGCTGCGGCCGTGCGGCGGGCGGCGGACCGTTCGACTGCTACGTACTGCACGGCGCTGTAAAATTCGGGGAACGATTCGGCAATGAAATCCAGAATTTGCGCGGCCAGGGCGCCCGTGTCCGCCCCCAGTTCCACCAGCAGAAATTCGGCCGGGCGGCCCAGCTTAACCCACATTTCCTGAAATTGGCGGGCGAGAAGGCGGCCGAAGATCGGGCTGGCGTCCACGCTCGTGAAGTAGTCGCGGCGCGGCAATTGCTCGGCGCGCGTGTAGTAGCCGTGTTGCGGATCATAGAGGCACGCGTCCATATATTTCGCGAAAGTGATCGGACCCCAGGCGCGGATGTGTTCGGTGAGGGTGCCGGCGAGTTGAGTGGGAGCGTCGGGCATGGGACGCGAGGTGCTCACGGGCGGGCGCTAATTCACCCTCTGCGGATTGCGCGTGAACATCTCGATGATGTAATCGTGCAGGCAATCGTAGAGCTGCTTCTGAAACGTCCAGGGAAATTGAGTGTGTTCGATTTCGCGCGGGCGAAGCAGGAAAGTGTAATCGTGGATTTCGGAATTTCTGGGCTTGTAACGGATTTCGACTTCGACGCCTTCTTCGGCGGGGCGCGCGGCGAAATCGAACAGCGGATGTTCGTAGCGGACCAACTCTGCTTGAACTTTTTCCACCAGTTCCTGGGTCATGGGCCTCGATTACACTTTCGATTCGAGTTCGGAGCGGATGCTTTGGAATGCGGCGAGCGCTTCCTGGTCGAACAGAACAAAATAAATCTTTTGCAGCGACGTAGGGCCTTCGAGGTGCTTGACCGCTTCGCGCAGCATGATTTCGGCGCACTCGCGCATGGGAAAGCCGGCGATGCCGGTGCCCACGGCTGGGAATGCGATGGTTTTGAGCTCTTTTTGCGCGGCGATGCGCAGGGCGTGGGCGGTGGAGCTGCGCAGGGATTGCGCGGAGGCGCGACCGCCTAATTGCATGCTGGCGGCGTGGATTACGTAGCGCGCTTTCAGATTTCCGCCGGAGGTGATGGCGGCGCCGCCGACTGGGACGGGGCCGATTTCGTCACATTCCTTTTGAATTTGCGGGCCGCCGCTGCGGCGGATTGCGCCGGCTACGCCTCCGCCGAGTTGCAGGTCGTTGTTGGCGGCGTTGACGATCGCATCTGCGTCCATCGCGATCAGATCGCCTTGCAGAATTTCGATGCGGTCGGCGAGATTTAATTTGGGAGGCATGGATATTAGCGCCGGCCGCTTGTGCGGCGTCGTGTCTGGAGCGCCGGTGGATTATTTTTTGCTGCCGTCACTATTGTAATCATACACGCCGCGGCCGGATTTGCGACCCAGGCGTCCGGCGTTCACGTATTGCAGGAGCAACGGCGAAGGGCGGTATTTTTCGCCGAGCGTTTTGTGCAGGTATTCAAGGATGTTCAGGCGCACGTCCAGGCCCACGAGATCCATGAGTTCAAATGGGCCCATGGGATGATTGAGGCCGAGCTTCAGCGCTTTATCAATATCCTCGGCGGATGCGATGCCTTCCTGAAGCATGTAGAACGCTTCGTTGCCGATCATGGCGTTGACCCGGCTGGTGATGAAACCGGGCGAGTCGCGAATCACTACGACTTCCTTGCCCATGCGACGGCCTACTGCGGCGCAGGCCTTCACTGTGGCTTCGGAGGTTTCGAGGCCGCGCACGATTTCGAGCAGTTTCATTTTTGGCACGGGATTGAAGAAGTGCATGCCGATGCAGTCGGCAGCGCGAAAGGTGATGGCGGCGAGCTCGGTGACGGAGAGCGATGAAGTGTTGCTGGCGAGAATTGCGTTGGGGCGGGCAAATTTATCGAAGATGGTGAAAATTTCCAGTTTCACCTCCATTTCTTCGGGGACGGCTTCGATTAGCAGGTCGGTTTCGCGGCAGACGTCTTCTACGGAGCTTGAGGTGCTGAGATTCGCTAGCGCAGCGGCTTTTTGTTCTGGCGTAACTTTGCCGCGGGCGACGCCTTCGTCGAGCGCTTCGCGGATGTAGGCCGTTCCCTGTTCGAGCATTTCGGGGGAGACGTCTTCGAGTATGGTGCGATAGCCGCCAAATGCGGCGGCGTAGGCGATGCCGCGTCCCATCGCGCCAGCCCCGATTACGCCAATTGTTTTCACTTCCATTTTAGTTTGTGGCTCCTAAGCCTGCAGCGGAAAAAGCCTCGCCGCGTTATCGTGCAGAATTTTCTGCTGCGCTTGCGGTGAAATTGGCAGAGCGCGAAATTTTTCGATGTTACCTCGGATGTTGGGTACGCCCGGGCCGGGCCAGTCCGTGCCGAATAATACTTTGTCGGCGATTTCCTCGATGCGCGGAAACGATTCCATCAGTTTTTGCGGGGGAATGCCGGAAATGTCCATGTGCATATTGGCGTGACGGCGGACGAGGAAGAAGGCTTCGTTCATCCAGAGCGGGCGGCCGCCGTGGGCTAGGATTACTACCAGATCGGGGAAATCTACACCGACATCGTCGGCGAGAATGGGTTGGGCGTACACGTTGCGGGCGCCGGGGAAAATTGAGGTGCCAGTGTGAATCATCACGGGCAGGCCGAGGGACTGCGCGCGCTCGTACATGGCGCGCAGCGGGCCCAGGCCGTTGCGATATTCGTTCGGTGCGAAGAGCTGATGCGATGGGTGGACTTTGAGGCCGCGAATGCCCAACTTTTTGAGGCGATCTACTTCGGCGGCAGCGTCTTCGATATATTTCGGATGGACCGAGCCGAACGCGAGCAGCCTCTTGGGATTGGCGGAACAATATTTGGCGATCCAGTCGTTTATTTCGGCTGTGAAACCGATTACGTCTGGGCTGACGTAGTTGATCAGACCGGCGCGCTCGATTTCGGCGGAGTCCATGAATTTCAGGAATTCGTTCGGGCTGGCGGCGTATTTTTCGGCTTCATCGAAATCGCGGCGGCCGCGTTTGATTAGTTCGAGCGCGGGGGGATTGACCATTCCGTGGGGGTTGATGTGGATGTGAATGTCTATGATCGGCGGCAAATCCGGGTGCTCCTGACAAATTCAACGGCAACTGCGCCCGCCTGAAGGCGGCCGCTACAGATTCAACCGCAGCGTCAACATCAAGCCTGAGTGTTTACCTGTGCTGCTACAAGCAGTCGATTTTCTCCTGATCGAAGCCGAGGACTACACGGCCCCCAGCGACTATTACCGGACGCCTGATCAGATTTGGTTCGCCTACCATCATGCGGATGGCTTCGGCGCGGGTTGGCGGATTTTGTTTCATGTTTTTCCGGCGGTAGAGCTCGTTGCGCGTGTTCAGGAATTCGCGATGATCGCAGTCGCCGATTAATTTCTCCAGCTCGGCGGCGCTGAGGCGTTCTTTATCGAGATTGCGGAAATGCAGGTCGAAGCCGCGATTTTCCATGTAGGCGCGGGCCTTGCGGCAAGTGGTGCAAGTAGGTTTCTGCAGGAATTGTGCGGACTTCCCTTTTCGCTTGGTGTTTGTCGCGGACTTGCTTGGTTTCTTTTTCGTTGGCATGTTCTCTTTCCCGTCAGTAGCGCGGCACGGTGGAATCAATTTCAGTGGACCAACGCTCTATTCCGCCCGTCATGGATTGGGCGTCCTCGACCCCTTGCGAACGGAGCCACGCGGCCGCGTCCAGGCTGCGCATGCCGTGATGGCAAAAGAACACCACGTGCTCGGCATTTTCCAGGCGCTGCAAATTCGACGGGATGTCGCTCAACGGGATCAACACCGAGCCTGGGATGCGGGCGGTATCGTATTCCCACTGCTCGCGAACGTCCACGAAAAGAACTTTTGGGTCGCGGGCGAGAAGTTCTTTCACTTCGCGCGGCGTGATTTCGATATTTGCCACGGGGTCTGCGGTCATTAGTATCCGAAATCCGCGGGTGCGGAGAAAGCATGTTCTTTCACGGCCAGGGCTTCGACGCGGGTGGCGCCAAGGTGCTTCCAATACTCGGTGCGATCGGTGACCTGCGAGACCCAACGGCCTAGCCAATCCTCGAAATCTTCCAGGCGGCGGGTCTGTTCGTGATATTCGGTGAAAAAAGCGTGATCGCGGCCGTAGTAGCCCTGGACGGGCGAGGGATGCGCGCCGCCGGGTTCGTGGACGACGGCTGCGACGAGGAAGCCAGGGATCAGCGTGCGGTTTGGATCTGAGGCAATAACGCTCGGCTCGACAATTTCTTCTGCTACTACAATTACTTTGCGGGCAGCGCGTGCGCCGTCCACTGCTACTCCCAGGCTGCCCCAAAGGTGCGCGCTTCCTTGTGCGTCGGAGCGCTGCACGTGCAGGATCGCAACATCCGGCCGAAGCGCGCGCACGGCTACCAATTTTTCCTCGCTTACCGGTGATGAGAACTCGCGCAGGTTGCCATTTTTCTTCAGCAGGTCGCTGCCGAGCGTCGCATAGGTGGGCAGGAACGGCACTCCGAGGGCAGCGGCATGCAGTGCGAGCGCCATCGTGAAGTTTGAATAATCCACAACTTCCAGGCGGCGCGGAATGCTGCGTTCCACCGCACGGCGAAAACAATAGCCGACGCCCGCGGACACGTTGCCGACCCACGCGGCCATGACACGCGAGACGCAGCCGGCGCCGATCAGCTGGTCGAAGAGAATATCGGAGATGGGACCGACGAGCGTGAGGTCGCGGCGGCTCTGGCGAATCACTTCGTGGCCCGCCGCGAACGGAATCATCTGTTCGAGCTGGGCGCCGAGCAGGACAATGGAGCCGGAAGGGACGTGGCGGGCGATGGCGTCGCGCATGGTGAGCAATTTGGATTCGGCGGTCATTTTATTTTAGCGCGTCCAGAAATGATTGGGATCGAGCTCGCGCATCACGCGCAATTCCGCGTCGCTCGGCGGCTCAGTTTCCATCAGCTCGTCGGCAACACGGAGCGTCCAGCCGGTATTGGCGAGCACTTCCTCGACGCTGATGCCGGGATGCACGGACGCAAGAAAGGCTTCGCCATCGTGGCCGAATCGCAGGACCCCGAGCGTGGTAATGATGGCCGACGGACCGCTCGCGGGGGGCAGGCCTTGCGAGCGACGCCAGCCCTCGCCGACGCCGAAACCGGGCGAGGTGATGTGGCCGACGCGATCGCACAGGCGCGCGCGGTCGTGAGCTAGCAACACCACGGTGCGGCGGGCGAGACAAGCAATGTCGCAGGCACCGCCGGAACCTGGCAGGCGCTGCATTTCTTTATTGCGATAACCCCAGGTGGTGTTGAGATTGCCGAAGCGATCTACTTCCGCGGCGCCGAGAAAACCTACGTCCACGCGGCCCTGTTGCAACAGGCCCATTACGTCGAGCATCGTGCCGCATTGCGTGGCGGTGCGCAGATTCGGCGGATCGCCCATGGTGTAGAGCAGTTCGGTGGAGGGAGTCTCGCGGAGGATTCCATTTTCAAAGAGGCCGACGGCACCGGGGGCGTGGGTGCGGCGGGCTACGAGAAAGGCAAGCATCGGCAGGCGCATGCCGACGAAGACGAGTTCGCCATCGCCGATTTCGCGCGCAGCGGCGGCTACCATCAGTTCGCCGAAAGTGTAGCCGCGCGCGGCGACGTTCGCTTCGGAGCGAGCCATCAGGATTGCGCCTTGTTCATTTTGTGCAGGAGCCGCTGGAAGCTGGGATGCGGCTCGATTGAATTTTTGCGAATGGCAGCCTGGTCCTCTGAAATCGTTTGTTGCATTGCACGGTGTGGAGTCTCCGCTGGTGCGGCAACATCGAACGCATCGCGGAAAATCGCCGGGCGGACAGTTTCAATCTTAGCGCCGGCGTCAGTGCCCGTCAAAATTGGGTCTGCGTTTCTCGAAGAACGCGTTCAGGCCTTCCAGACAATCATGAGATTCGAAGCAATGCCGCTGCAGGCGAATCTCTTCGTCGAGCGCGGCTTCTAGATCCTTGCGTTGTTCGCTGCTCATGCGATGTTTTATGTCGCGTTGCGCGAGGCCGGCTCCGGTAGCGATGCTTTCGGCGAGTTTTGTGGTTTCGGCTTCCAACTGATCGGCGGGAACTACGCGGGAGACGATGCCCAGTCGCAGGGCGTCGTCTGCCGACAGCATCTGGCCGGTATAGAACAATTCGGCAGCGCGCGTGGGCCCTACGATGCGCGGCAAGAAATACGTGCCGCCGAAATCGGGGAACAGGCCGATCTGCACGAAGGATTCCGCAAAACGCGCCTGATCAGATGCGATGCGAATATCGGCCGCGAGGGCCAGGTTCATGCCGCCTCCAGCAGCAGGACCATTCACCGAAGCAATCACGACTTTCGGCATGGTGGCGATGGCGATGGAAATTTCTTTGCCGGCCGTCACCAAAGCTTCCACTTCGTCGGTGGCTTTGCGTTGGCGGGCGTCGCGCAGCAGTTCCAGGTCGCCGCCGGCGCAGAAGGCGCGGCCATTTCCGGTCAAAACTACGCAGCGGACCGCCCTGTCGGTTTGCGCGCGCAGCAATGCATGCACAAGCTCCTGGCCGAGCTGCATGTTCAATGCGTTGAGTTTTTCCGGTCGATTCAGACGAATGTAGGTGATTGCGCCGTCGCGTTCTTCGATTACGACCGGAGCGGCGGCGGGCTGCGACGTGGTTGCCATACTTTGCGGTCTCCCTAATCCTTTAGAGCCTTCAGCAGGGCCGCAAGTTTCTTGAAATATCGGGTTTTCACGCCGCGTTCGGTGCCGGCGTTCAGGCCGCTGGTAGAGGGCAGCACGAAGACCTGCGCGCCATACAGCTTTTCTTTTTGCAGGCCGAGCTTGCAGGGGCGGCCAGTAAATTTTTCGTATGTCATTTTTCCATTGAAGGCGACGACGCGCGGCTTCAGGTCTTCCAGTTTTTGCGCGAGCAGGACGCGGCCTTCGGCGAATTCCTGGCGCTCGATTTCTTCGACAGCGCGGGTGGGGCGCTTGACCAGATCGGTCATGCCGATGCCGAATTCCAGGATGCGGCGATCGTCTTCGTAGCTGAGCGGTTCGGGGATTACGCCGGATTCGTACATGATGGGCCAGAACTGATTGCCGCGACCGGCGTAATAGTGGCCGACGCGCGCGGAACGGTCGCCAGGATTGGCGCCGACAAGAATCATTTTCATACCCTTGCGAAGATAATCCGGCAGTGTACGCATTCGTCCCTTTGAATTGCCGCCCGGGCCGGGCCTGCCGAGGCGTAAGTCAGCAAAGCGATTATCCGCCAGCCCTTGGCTTATCCGCAAGCGTAGTGCGGCGGGTGTTGCTTGACTTGCGACGCTGTGACACGCACCTCGCACGCCGTTTGCTCGAGGGCCAGGTGGAATTTCGCAGAGCTAAATTATTGAAATTTGGGGATTTGCCGTTGGCGCGCGTTCGTGCTGCAACGATGGGGGCACGATTTGTGCTACCCTGAAGAAGAGCTAACCCATGGGCACTTCCAAACTGAATCCGTTGCAACCGCGTGCGCCGCTGCCCTCGACGGTGGTGAAGGACGACGAAGGTTCGCTCGTCGCCGCAGCCAAAGCTGGGGACATTAACGCGTTCGAGACGCTGGTGGGCCGGTACGAGCGCAAAATTTTCCGCCTGGCGCAGAACATCACGCAGAACAAGGAAGACGCCGAAGACGTGATGCAGGAAGCGTTCCTGAAGTCCTACCAGCATCTGGGGGAGTTTCAGGGCAATTCGCGGTTTTATACCTGGCTGGTGCGAATTGCAGTGAACCAGGCGCTGATGAAGCTGCGCAAGCGGCGGCCGAACCAGGTGTCCCTGGACGAAGAAGTGGACACCGGGGAAGATACGATGCCGCGAGAGGTGGAGGACTGGGGTCCTTCGCCTGAGGAACGCTACAAACAGGCCGAATTGGGCACGATATTAAACAGCACAATTGCGGAATTGGAGCCTCCTTTCCGAATCGTTTTTCAACTTCGCGACATCGAAGAGTTGTCAACCGAGGAGACGGCGGAGGCGCTGGGTCTCTCGATTCCGGCAGTGAAGTCGCGGCTGCTGCGCGCGCGCTTGAAGCTGCGCCAGAAACTGAACCGTTATTTTAAACAGGGTGAGAATTCGTGAATTGTAAGAGCATCGTCAGGGAGATTTCGAATTACTTGGAAGAGGCGATGGAACCATCGCTCAAGTCTTCCATCGAGAAACATTTAGAAAACTGCGAGGATTGCCGGGTGGTGGTGGACACGACCCGGCAGACGATTCAGATTTTCTGCAATTCGGAGCCCGCGCCGCTGCCGGAAGATACCCGGATGCGATTGCGCGACGCGCTTTTCAAGCATTTGAATAAGCTGCGCACGGGGCCGCGGGCTTAGACTCCGCGGGCTTCTGCCGACCTCGCATCTTTTTCCCAGAGCGGTACCTGCCGTCCCATTCCTCTTTCTTTGGCGATTTCGTAAATTCTGCCTGCAACTACGATGTCTTCAATCGCGATGCCGCTGGATTTGAAGAGCGTGATCTGTTCGGGATTGCTGCGCCCGGGAACTTTTCCGGCGACGATTTCGGCTAGTTCGATGACGTTGTCCCAGCGGCGCTTGTCGTCGCCATACATTTGAATCAGGTCGCCGGCTTCGATTTTGGATTGCTCGCGGGAATCGGCGGCGATGATGTCGCAGCGACGGACGGCTGTGCCGTCGAGCTCGTGTTTCTGCGGGAAATTCGCGCCGATGGCGTTGATGTGCATTCCGGGAGTGAGCCAACTGCCGTCCAGAACGGGATCGGTGGAATTGGTGGCGGTGACCACGATATCGGCACCATGAACAGCTTCTTGGGCCGACGCCACGGCTACAACCGGAAAGCCTAGCTGCTCCGTCATCTCCTTAGCGAAGCGTTCGCGATGCTCCGGGGTGCGGCTGAAGGCGCGAACTCCGGTGATGGTGCGCACCAGCGCGAGCGCGTGCAGTTGGGTGCGCGATTGCAATCCTGTGCCAATAATGCCGATTTTGCTGGCGTCGGCGCGGGCGAGCAGCTTGGTGGCCAAGCCGCTGGCTGCGCCGGTACGGATTTGGCCAAGGTAATCAGCTTCGATCAGCGCGAGCAGTTCACCGGAATCCACCTGGAACAGCGGGACCAGGAAACGCAGGCCCACTTTTGCGCTGGTGTAGATCTTCAATCCCATGTAATTGCCGGTGCCGTCGGCGGCGGCCATGTAATGAAGATAACTTTTGCCGGGAATGTGCAGGCGCTGCCGGGAATGCAGCATCGCGGAACCGTCCGCGAGGCGGCGAAAAGAATCTTCGACGGCTGCGAGCGCCATGGGCATGGTTAGGATCTGCTGCACGGCTGCTTCGGAAAGCAATAGGGCCATGAGACACACCTCGTTATTCCAGAACAGCAATCATAGCGCGTGAAGGGGGAATGTCAGAAGGTGATGCGGTAGCGCAGCACGCGGGTTTCCGGCGCGTCGAGGACCAGCAATTCTCCGTGGGGGCTGACGGCCAGAGCTGGAGCTTTGTGGGAGGCTTGGCCGAGTTCGGGCGCGAGGTCGATGTCGGCTTTTGCAGCGCCGTCGGCGGTGCTCGCGATGTGCAGCATGCGTCCGTCGGAGTCCATCACGAAAACGCAATTGTTCCAGACCGCGAATCCTGCGCCGGGATTCCAGGTGATGCCTTTCGCGCCGGGAGTGATCTCTGAAAGCAGGTGGCCTTCGCGCGTGAGCTTCATGATGCCGCCAGAGGGCGTGCCGAGGTAGAGAAGATTATCGGGACCTGCGACGAGCGGGCCGAAGAGCTGAGTGCCGGGCATAGTTTCGCGCGGCTCCCAGGTTTGCACCAGGCGCATGCGCGGCGTGTAGCTGAAAACCTTCCCTGCGTGCGGGTCGAGCACGTGGATCAGGCCGTCATCGCCTACGGCCGCACTGAGCGGATTTCCGGCGAGGGGACGCGTGCGCAGGCGCAGTTCGCGATAGTGATCGCCATTCGGCATGAAAATGAAGACACTGTTGCGCACCGAATCGGTGACGTAGAGCGCCCCGCCACGGTCCACGGCAACGGATTGCGGATGGTTCAAGCCGTCTTCCTGAAACGAGAGCAGCGGCTTCCCTTCCGGCGCAAATTTGGAAATGAATGCGCTGCCTGAGTCCACGATGAATATATCGCCCAGAAAATTCGTGGCGATGCCGGACGGCTGCTGCAATTGGCCTGGGCCGTTGCCGGGGTTGCCCCACTGACCGATGAAGTGCAGAGTCGGCGCGACGGCAATCTGCGGCGAAGGCAGGGGCTGGGAAGTGGCCTGGGAGCAGCCGGAGAGCGCCACGGAAAAATATAGCAGGAGGGCTGCACCGAAAATAGCCGAACGATTCCCCATGTAACAAATTTAGCGCAATCGGTGGCAGGCGCGGCTGCAAATGATGGCGGATGAAACGCGGTGATTAACGGGGGCGCTTGCGAGGTTTCGCGGCGTTGCCATCCTTCACGAGGCGAACGATGGTCTGATGCATTTGGTACGTGCGGCGTTCTGGCGTTCCGTTGCTGTAATCGATGAAATTAAAGGTGAGGTCGGATTCAGGGCCTGCAGCCTGCAATTTCTGCACGGGGAATTTGCCACAGACATTACTTTCGACGAACGCAGTTTCGTAGCGCTCCTTCTGCTTGCCCCAGGTGTACACGCGGAGCGACGTGAAGTCGCAGAGTTGGCCCTCGGGTCCGTGGGTGCCGAGGAGCAGATATTGCGGCATGGGTTTTCCGGCAGTGGAGGTGACGCGATTCAGCTCGGTCCAGGCGACGATACGCATTCCGGCGGACGTGGCGTAGTCGGGCAGGGGCGGCGGGACGTCGAGCTCGACGAAGCGGCCCAGCAACCATCCGGCGAGGATGGTTTGGTCGGGCATGTGCGCGCGGACGAGCCACCAGTCTTCCTTTTTCGGCTCGGGCTTTGCGTCTGGATCGGCGCCGGCCTTGGCATCGCGAATACCCTTGGATTTTCGGTCGGGGGATTTGCGGTCGTCGGGTTTGGCGCTTTCGGACGCAGCTTCTTCCGCGGGTTCCGATTCGGGGTTGGAAATGGAGGCGGGTATGACTAATTTGGGCTGACGGGCCACCATGTCCAGAGGAATGTCTTTATTCAACTGGCGGACACGGGGCGAATCGCGGCCCGGTTCGATGTGCAGATTGCTGAGGACCCTCGTGTGGCCGCGAGCGACCACGGGCATGCTGGCTGACTTTAGTTCCAAGTCTTTCAGGGTTTCCCACAGATCCGCGGACAGTAAATCGTTTTCCTCGATCCAGCCGACGATTCCGGCGGTGGTGCGGACTTTCACCTGGTTTTGAAATCTTTGCAGGACGTCGAGGCGATCGCCAAAATTGACCGTGGTGACGGGTTCGCGGACTTGCGCTGAAGTGCTGTAGAGGGTGACGGTGCGGCTGCCGGCATAGGCGGTTTCCGGGGGCGGCGTGGAATTATGGAAGCGAACGTAGAGCGCCACTATCAGGACCAGAAGCAGCGCGGAGCCCAACAGCACTTTCCGAATCACGGACATTCTCCGAAGGTGAATCTCACGGCGCGCAAAGCGCGGAGTTAATGGCTTTCTTTATTCATTTGCCTGGACCGTGGCATCGTCTGAAATATGGTGCTTAGGGATTCTACACTAAGCGACCGGCGCGACTGCGCAGGCGGTCTGGGGAGAGTTTCCAAGCGCGGGGACGGGAAGCTTTTTCTGTTCTGATACAATGCGCAGTGCGCGGCACGGATTACGGCGAGGAGGCCGCGGGAGGAATGGAATGCGGAGTCTGGAAAAACTAAAGCCGCTGGCGCTTTTGCTGTTGCGTCTGGGATTGGGAATTATTCTGGTGTATCACGGCTATCCGAAGCTTTTCACGCACACGCACGAAACCATGCAGGGTTTCGAGCACATGGGATTCCCTGGTTATTTTGTTTACATCGCGGGAGTGGTGGAGTTTTTCGGTGGCTGCCTGCTGATTGTGGGATTGTTCACGCGAATCGCGGGATTGCTGGTGGCGGGGGAAATGGCGGTGGCGCTGGTGAAGGTGCACGGACTGATTTCGAATCCGGCGAAGGTGGATAACTATCAATTTCCGCTGATGATGGCAGTGGGCGCGTTTAGTTTAGCGGCGCTGGGAGCGGGCTTGATTTCGATTGACCAGGCGATTTACGGCGAGCGGCGCGGATCTTTTTCGCGCAGAGCGAAAGGTAAAGAGCGCGATTAGTTGCGGACGGGCAACGCGTGTCGCCGGTTCGCACTAGTGCATCGCGTCCGCGTGGCCCAACACTTTCCGAAAACTTTCCGGGTTACGCGGTCTGGGCGGAGCCGTGTCCGGGCGCGGATGGCGCTGACGGCGCGGCGGGTTGGGCCGACACTTCCACCGGTATGGGCGGAGGCGCTTGCGGGATCACGAGCCAGGCGACCAAGTATCCAAGCACGGCTGGAACCAGCGGGAACGGGAAAAGAATCAGGACCACCCAGATCAGGCGGACGATGGTGGAATCCACGTCGAGATATTCGGCGAGGCCGCCGCAGACGCCGCCCAGCTTGCAGTCGGTGGAGGAGCGCATCAGGCGCTTCTGGGGACGCGGTGCGGCGCTGGGTGCGGCGTTCGGGTTCTGGCGCGCGCCGCAGTAGTAACAAAAATTGGAATATTCGGCGATTTCTTTGTGGCATTGCTGGCAATTCATGGCTTTACCCTCCCGAGCGGTTCTTGCCCGAGCTTCATCCGCCTACTTTAACTATACGAATGGAGTGACGCAAAGGTTTCATGGGTCTGGCCGCCAGAGGGCTGGGCTAGTAAGTCATCAGGTCGCGGATGGCACGAGCGATGTCTTCGGTTTGGGGCAGAATCGCGTCCTCTAGCCGGGGTTGATAGGCGACGAACGTGTCGGTGGCGGCTACGCGGCGCACGGGAGCGGCCAGCTCATCGAATAACTCGTCGGCGATACGGGCGGCGATTTCCGCGCCGTAGCCCCAGGAGCGCGTGTCTTCGTAGGCGACCAGAACGCGATTCGTTTTGCGGACGGTCGCGGCAATTGCTTCCCAGTCGTAGGGGCTGAGCGAACGCAGGTCTAGAATTTCGGCGGAGATGCCGTTGCGGGCGAGTTCCGCGGCGGCTACTTCCGCCCGATGCACTACCGCGCCATAAGTGATCACGCTGACGTCCGTGCCTTCGCGGACCATGCGCGCTTTGCCGAAGGGAATGGTGAAATCCGGACCGGGATATTCGGAGCGATTGTAGGGCTGGCGGTAGAGATGCTTATGCTCGAGGAACAACACGGGATCATCGGAACGGATCGCCGTGCGCAGCAGGCCGCATACGTCGAGAGCAGTGGAAGGCATCACCACGCGCAGGCCGGGAATGTGCGTGAAGGTAACTTCGCCGCACTGGCTGTGATAAATCGCGCCGCCGGTAAGGTAGCCGCCGATGGCGACGCGAATCACGACGGGAGATTTGAAATGTCCGGCGGAGCGCCAGCGGATGGTGGCCATTTCATTGCGGAGTTGCATCATGGCCGGCCAGATGTAATCGAAAAACTGAATTTCGGGAACTGGCTTCAGGCCACGAATGGCCATGCCGATGGAACGCCCAACGATATTGGCTTCGGCCAACGGTGAATTAAAGACGCGTTGGGCGCCGAATTTTCGCTGCAGCCCTGCGGTGGCTTTGAAGACGCCACCCTTCCCTTTTACCGTGGCGAGACTTTCTTCGCGGCTACAATCGGCTACGTCTTCGCCGAAGACCACGATGCGTTCGTCACGCTTCATCTCATCGAGCAGAGTGATGGATACCATTTCAACCATCGTTTTCGGATGGCCTTCTTTTTTTGGCGCGGATTCGAAGTCGCGAGAGGTGGGATCTACGTCGGGCGAGTAAACCCATTTGTAAATCGAGTCGGGCGACGGAAGTTCGGCGGTGAGAGCGCGATCTGTGGCTGCGATGATTTCGCGATCTACCTCAGCTTCCAGAGCTTCGATTTCGTTTTCTTCCAGGATGCCTTCGCGTACCAGGAACAACGCAAATTTCGGGAGCGGATCGCGCTGCGCTTCTGCGGAACGTTCGGCTTCGCATTTGTAGAGCTTTTCGTCGTCAGAAAGCGAGTGCGAATAGGGGCGGATGACGTGCGCGTGAATCAGCGCGGGACCTTTGCGGGCGCGGCAATGCTCCACGGCGCGGCGCAGCGCGGCGTAACTCTCGAGTGGCTCGGTGCCGTCGCATTCCTCGACGTATAGATTCGGATAATTCCGCAGCAACTTAGAAATGCTGCCGCCGGGAGTTTGCACTTCGACTGGGACAGAAATGGCGTAGCCGTTGTCTTCGATGAGATAGAGGACCGGGAGACGCTTGGTGCTCGCGGTGTTGAGCGATTCGTAAAATTCGCCTTCGCTGGTGGTGCCGTCGCCGGCGGAAACGTAGGTGATTTCATCTTTGTGAAAGGAGACGGTGGCGCCGGTGGGAGCTTTGCGCGCTTGGTCGAAGGCCTTGGGAAATTTTTCGAAATAAGCAGAACATTCCGCCGCGCCGATGGCTTGCAGAAATTGCGTGCCGGTGGGTGACGAGCGCGTAACGATGTTCAGATCGCGATTGCCCCAGTGCGAGGGCATTTGGCGACCGCCGGATGCGGGATCGGCCTTCGCGCCGACTCCCTGGAGAAGCATGTCGTAGGGAGTGACGCCGAGCATGAGCATTAGCGCGCGGTCGCGATAATGCGGGAAAAACCAATCGTACGCCGGCTTCAGGAGCAGGCCGGCAGCAGCGAGAACGGCTTCGTGGCCTGCGCCGCTAATCTGGAAGAAGAGGCGATTCTGACGCTTGAGCTGGATTTCGCGATCGTCGAGACGGCGAGACATAAACATCGTGCGATAGACGCGTATGAGGGCTTCGCGCTCGAGGCCCTGGTACTTCGACGCGTCGTAGTTCGCCAATTTCGTTTTTGCTTGGGTCGGCATCGGGCACTCTCGCCTTAGAGGCTTGCCGCGGGAATTAGGTACACGCCATTATAGCCAAACCCGGCGCACTGTGAGAAAAAACGCGCACGGGAATCTCCCTAGGATTACTGGAAAAATAGACAGGCATCAGGTGGCCATTAGGACAGGGAGTCAAAGAGTTCGGCGGCTTCGGAGAACCCCGGCTGGCCCTGGCGGATGATTTCCGCTTTCGCGGACTTGAAGGGTTCTTCCGTCGGGATGCGATCCAACCAGCGCTGATGCGAGAGCTTTTCGTGGTCGGAGAAATCGAGGCGGACCAAGACGCGAACTTTCGAGCTGGGCTCGGCTCCGTCGGATTTTGCGGCGGATTTCTTTTTGGAGGCTGAGGGTTTCTTGGCGTCCGTTTCGGATTCGGGCTCAGACGAGCCGTCGGCCGCTTCGCGCTCGAATTTCAGGAGCATTTTCTTGCCCAGGCGGAAGCCTTGCGTCCAGCCTTCTACTTTGTGGCGTGCTTGTTGCGCTACTTCTTCGTTGCTGCCGAAATCGAAAATCAGGAAGTCATGGGCCATGGTTCATGTATAGCAAAAATTGGTGGGGGATGGCTAGGGGCTGGCGGTTTTGGCGCGGAAGGTGGAGCGAATTCAAAATCACCACTGATGAACACAGATAAAGGCAAGATGATGAGTGGGAACGTAGGGAAAATTCAAAGGCACCGGAGATGAACGAAGATGAACCCAGGCGAACACAGGTAAAGGCGCACAGAGCAAGGCTAATAAATGGAAATCATGGAGCAAGACTCAAGACTGTTGTTGCGTGGGTCGAGGCTGCGTGGTAGCCTCAGCGAATAAAAAGCGAAAGCTTGTGGATGGGCGGGAGCCTGGCAACTTCAGCGGGAGGTGGTGATGGCGGCATCGCAACAGGGGTTGGGGGGCTTGGCTGGGGGGCTGGCGGTACGGGCTCGCACGACCCTGGAGACGGTGCAGGAGGCTTTGGGGGCGCTGGTCGCGCGCTATCGGGCAGACGAGGTACTGACGGCCGTGCGACACATTCCGGCGCGCGAAGCGCAATTCCGGGCGATGCCTGCATGGGTGCGGGCGGAGTTGGCGGCGGCTTATCACGCCAAGGGGATCGAAAAACTTTATACGCATCAAGCGGCGGCTGCGGAATTGGCTCACGCGGGGAAGAATTTCGTGGTGGTGACGCCGACAGCTTCGGGCAAGACGCTTTGTTACAACTTGCCGGTGCTGAATGCGGTGCTGGAGAACGCGGATACGCGTGCGCTGTACCTGTTCCCCACCAAGGCGCTGGCGCAGGATCAACTGGCGGAGCTGCACGACCTGGCGAAGCGGCTGGATGATTGCTTTGGCGTGTTCACGTATGACGGCGATACGCCGAGCGACGCGCGGCGGGCGATTCGCGAGCGCGGGCATGTGATTCTGACGAACCCGGACATGCTGCATACGGGGATTTTGCCCCATCACACCAAGTGGACGCGCGTGTTTGAGAATCTGCGCTACATCGTGCTGGACGAATTGCACACGTATCGCGGAGTTTTCGGCAGTCATCTGGCGAATGTGCTGCGGCGGCTGGCGAGGATTGCGGAATTTTACGGGTCCAAGCCGCAATTTATTTGCTGCTCGGCGACGATTGCGAATCCGGGGGAGCTCGCGGCGCAATTGATCGCGGAGCCGGTGCAGGTGTTGGAAGAAAACGGCGCGCCGGCGGCGGAGAAGCTTTTTGTTTTTTATAATCCGCCGATGGTGAATCGGAATTTGGGAATTCGCCGCAGCTATTTGAATGAGACGACGCGCGTGGCGAAGGAGCTGCTGGCGCGCAAGCTGCAGACCATTGTATTTGCGAATAGCCGGCTGCATACGGAGGTGCTGCTGACTTACCTGCAGCAGGCGAACCGGCCGGGTGTGGGAGAAGCGGAGCCGATTCGCGGGTATCGCGGAGGATATTTGCCGGGTGAGCGCCGCGAGATTGAGCGCGGGTTGCGCGACGGGCGGATTCGCGGCGTGGTGGCTACGAGTGCGCTGGAATTGGGAATCGATATTGGTTCGCTGGATGCGAGCGTGATGGCCGGATATGCGGGCTCGATCGCTTCTACCTGGCAGCGCGCGGGGCGGGCGGGGCGACGGAGCGGAACGTCTTGCGCGGTGATGGTGGCATCTTCGGCCCCGTTGGACCAGTTTATCGTGCAGCATCCGGATTATTTTTTTGGGCGCTCGCCGGAGCATGCTTACGTGCAGCCAGACAATTTGGAAATCCTGGTGAATCATTTGAAGTGCGCGGCGTTTGAGCTGCCGGTCGGGCCTGAGGAACGTTTTGGCGATGTGGATTTGCCGAGCCTTTGCGAGCGGATGACCGAGGCGGGATTCCTGCATCGCAGCGGCGGGAATTGGCATTGGGTGCAGGAAGCTTATCCAGCGGATACGGTGAGCTTGCGTTCGGTGACGTCTGACAATTTTGTGATTATTGACACGACCGGCGGAACGAACGGAGACGAGGACGGCGAGCCGGAAGTGATTGGCGAAGTGGATTTTTCTTCGGCGCTGACGACCGTGCATCCCAAGGCGATTTATCTGCACCAGGGGCAGCAATATCACGTGGAGCGGCTGGATTTCGAACAGCGCAAGGCGTATGTGAAAAGCGTGAACGTGGATTACTACACGGACGCGATTCGCTATACGCAGGTGCGCGTGCTGGAAATCGCGGAGGAGGAACAAATCGCGGGGCCGGCGGCGCGGGCGCATGGCGATGTGCTGGTGCGATCGCAGGTGGTGGGATTCAAGAAGATCAAATTCTTCACGAATGAAAATATCGGCGCGGGCAAGCTGGAACTGCCGGAAAACGAGATGCACACGACGGCATTTTGGATCACCTTGGAACGCAAGCTGTTGGCGGAGTTGCCTTATGCTTTGTCTGAACGGCAGAACGGAATATTGGGATTGCTGTATGCGATGGCTTCGATGGCTACTTTATTGCTGATGTGCGATGGGCGGGATCTGGGGACCGCGGTGGGGGAACGGCCGGCTAGTCCGGAGATCGAGACGGAGTGGCAGGAATTTTCGCCGGCGCTGGCGAATCCTGCGGAAATGAAGGAGTTTTTCGAGCCGAATTTGTATTTGTATGATGCGTATCCGGGTGGGATCGGGTTTAGCGAGCCGTTGTTTCGGGTGCACGATATCTTGTTGCGGCGGACGGGGGAGTTGATTGTTGGGTGCCCTTGCGAGAGCGGGTGCCCTTCTTGCGTGGGGCCTGCCGGGCAGAAGTGCGAGAAGACGAAGGAAGCGGCGCTGGCGATTTTGGAGCGGTTGTGTGCGTGAGCGTAAATTTGAAAACTCATACCGCAGCGACCCAGCGGGCACGGAAAAAGGCAAAATCACCACAGATGAACGCAGATGAACACTGATAAAGGCGAAGGCAGAGGAAACCGGGAGATTGAGCAGCGATGAGTGTGCGGGACCGATTGGCGCCTTTGGCGGCGCTTAAGCCGGCGCGGAAGTCTCGCGTCACGACGGGAAATACTGCGGCGGAGAGTGTTGCGAGCGGCGGGCGCGGATTTTCGGCTGCGCTACCCAACGGCGTGGAGCGGCTGGCTGAGATGTTGCAGGCGAAGCCGTTGAGCAACTCGTTTGGCGAGCACTTGTCGGTGCGCAAGTGGTTTTCGGAGGCTATCGGCTGCGCACCGCCAGAGGGCTCGGTGGACGTGGAGGCGCTGCGGCTGCTGGCGCCGGGAGCTTGCGCGGAAGTGGCGGACCCGCGGCAATGGCTATTTCTGGATACGGAGACGACGGGCCTGATGGGCGGGACGGGAACTTATCCGTTCATGGTTGGAATTGCATGGTGGGACGCAGGCGGGCTGGAAGTGGAGCAGTTCTTCATGCGCGAGCTGAGCGAAGAGCACGCGCTTCTCCTGACGCTGGCGGAGCGAATGGCGGAGCGGCCGGTGCTGGTGACGTTCAATGGGAAGTCGTTTGACTGGCCGCTGCTGGAGACGCGTTATCGCATGACGCGAAAAATCCGAGCCGCCGAGCCGCTCGCGCATCTGGATTTTTTGCATCCGGCGCGAAATTTGTGGCGCGTGCGGTTGGGATCTGTGCGGCTGGCGGAACTGGAAAAGCATGTCCTGGGTTGGAATCGCGGCGCGGACCTGATTTCGGAGATGATTCCGCAATTTTATTTCGATTATTTGCGCGGCGGGCCGCCAGAGCCGCTGGTGCAGATATTCTTGCACAATCAAATGGACCTGCGCGGCCTGGCGGGACTCGCCAGCCGAATCGTCGCGGTACTGGCTGATCCGCAGGCGGACGGCGAGGACGGGCTAGAATTATTTGGGGTATCGCGGATTTGCGAACGGCGCGGCGACATGACGCGTGCGCGCAAACATTACGCGCAATCTTTGGATGCCGTGCTGCCGCCGGAGACAGATCGGGCCGCGCGACGATCTCTGGCGCGTCTGGCGAAACGCGGCGGCGATTTACCGCTGGCGCTGAAATTGTGGGAGAGCATCCTGGGGAGTTCGCGCGAGGGTTTGGAAGCCTACAAACAACTGGCGATTCACTACGAGCATCGAGCGCGCGAACCGCAGCGCGCGGCCGTGCTGGTACGCAAGGCGTTGGCGGAACTGCGGCCATCGAATCGCGACGTGGGGCTAAGCGCTGCGCTATTACGGCGTTACAGAAGCGATTTCGAGCGGCGGTTGCAGCGCTTGGACCGCCGGGCGCGTCCCGACAACATAGCCGCCGCTAGCCTGCTGGATGCGATTAAAGCAGAGTCCCGGGCGCAGGACTAGGAATCCAATGGCGGAGAATTCGATAGGCCGGGGCGAAGGGAGTTCTGATGGCGGAAACGGATAGCGCAGCGGTAAGTATGGCGCGAAGTTCGGATGTGGAGGCCACAGACATGAGCGCAGTGAGCGACCCATACATTCGCGGCCAGCTGGAAAAACGGCGCGAGGAATTGAATGCGGCGATTGCATCGCCTGCGGCGGCGGCTCCGGCAGCTTCTTTGCTGGCGTTGCTTGGCGAAGTGGATTCCGCATTGCGCCGAATGGATGACGGGACGTACGGAATTTGCACGGAATGCCATGACTCCGTGGAAAAAGACCGGCTGCTGGCCGATCCGCTGGTGACGCTGTGCCTGGATCATCTGACGAGCGATGAACAGCGCGCGCTGGAGCGTGATTTAGAGCTCGCGTCCCGCGTGCAGCGCGGACTGCTGCCGCGGACAGATTTGCGGCACGGAGATTGGCTGGTGCATTACCAGTACAAACCCGCGGGAATGGTGAGCGGTGATTATTGCGATTTAATTCCACCGGCGGAAGCGGATGGCGAGCTGGTTTTCTTGCTCGGCGACGTGGCGGGGAAAGGCGTGGCCGCGTCCCTGCTGATGACCCACTTGCACGCCATGTTCCGCAGCCTGGCAGGCGTGGACCTGACGCTCGAGAAGCTGCTGGAAATGGCGAATAGTGTGTTCTGCCAGAGCACGATCGCGGGACAATATGCCACGCTGATTTGCGGACGCGCGGGACAGCGCGGCGAAATCGAAATCGGCAGCGCGGGACATTTGGCTGCGCTGCTGATCTCGAAGGATGGCGTGCGCCAGGTGTGCTCGACCGGCGTGCCATTGGGAATGTTCTCCAAGAGCCGCTACACGATTCAACGCGTGCGCATGGAGCGCGGCGACAGCATGCTGCTTTACACCGACGGGATTTCCGAAGCGGTGAACGCTTCCGGCGTGGAGTATGGCGCGGCGCGGCTTTCCAGTGTCGCGGGCGAGCGGCATGGATGGGTGCCGCAGGAGCTCGCGGCGGCATGCATGAAGGACGTGCAGGGATATTCCAGCGGCAGGAAGCAGGCCGACGATCAGACATTGATGGTGGTGCACCGCGCGGATACGGTGCAGCTTTCACTTAATGATTGAGGGGGCGGTGCGCGAAACTATTGCGCGCGGACGTGGGCGGATTCGACGGGCGCTGATTGCTGTGTGATCGTTTCGGGCGCTGCGGGCGCGCTCACCGTAGAGGGCGCTGGGTCCCAGCCGATGGCGTGATTGATTTTGTCGTAGGTTTCGCGCGTTGCGCTTTCCACGGTGAGGCATTGTGTGGCGACGCAGCGCAGGAAAACTCCGCCGGATTCGGACTGGAACTGAAAGAAATTGGGACGGCGGAAGAGTTCGGTGCGCGTCTTGTACTTGTGTTCCAGGGCTTCGCTGTACTGGCCGAAGAAATGCGCCGTATCGTCGGTATTATCGAGCGCTAGGCGGAACACCAGCGGATTGGACTTTATTTTGGCGTCTTCAAACACGGCGTAGCGATCGCCTTTCCAGGCCGGTGAGAGCAGTTCCGCGCGGTTTTCGTCGAGCAGCTTCTTCAGAATCTCGTTCACTCCGAATTCCCCCATGGTGTTTTCTTCCAGCAGCTTCCAATCGGACGGTACCAGCGCTTTCCATTCCGGCAGCGTGACGGTTTCAGGCTTCACGCCCTTCAGGTACAAATCCGGATGGAGAATCTGCTGCGTGGAAACCGGAGGATCCTGAAAAATCAAATGAAGGTCTTGCCAGCCGGTGTGCGCCTTCAGAAATTGCTGCGTGAAACCGGTGCCGGCAAGATATGGGAATAAAAGCTCGTCGCGAATATAAACCGGGGCTTTCTCGAGGTTAGGATCTTTATCCATTTCGCTGAGGGCGCTGGCGCGAATCAGCAAAGTGACGTCTGGCACGTCGCGGACGCTGATTTTCTGATCGAGCATTTCGTAATCCACCATGGCGGCCATGGCGGAACCTTCGCTGACCGCATCGCGCGCGAGTTCGGCATCGTCATTGGGGCGCGCGGCTTTGATCCAGGAATCAATGTGGAAGGATTGATCTTCGAGAGCGTGGGTGAGCTCGTGGGACATCACGGTGCGCTGCTCGTCCACCGGAATCCAGTCCGCGATATAGAATTCCTTGGCTTTGGGGTCGTAGAGCCCGGCAACCTGGTCGGTCAAAACGTCGAGCATGAAAGAATCGAGCGGAAACCCTTTGGGGATCAGGCCGAAAGCTTCCAGAGTTTTGTCGTCGGCGTAGCGCTCGGCGTCTTTTTTGTCCTCTTTGTCTTCTCGAATCAGGTAGTCGCGAACTTCCTGTTTGGAGCGGAGAGTTTTCTTGAGTGGCTCCTTGATCGGAAGATCCAGAATCTTGCTCATCTGCGCCAGAACTTCGTCGGCGGCTTTAATGAATTCGGGGCTGGAGCCAGTCGCGGTCTGGGACCAACTTTTCGGCTTCGCGGACGCGAGCGATTTGAAGGAAACGGCCGGCCTTTCGGCGGCGAGCGCCACACCGCACGCCAGTAATATCGCCGCGGCGGCGAGCCGTTTGACTGCGATCATGCGCTCCACGGGCCGAAACAATTTCATCCAATCCTCCGAGGATCTTCATGCAATTACGAAAACAATTCAGCCCCGCGCCGGGACGATCCCCTTCCAGAACCAGACCATGCCACCAAAGCGCTGTTCTAAGGTGAGACTCTGCAGGCCGGCGTCGGTGAGCACGCGGCGGAGTTGGCCTTCTTCGAAGCGGCGATTGAGTTGCGCAGAAGTCGCCCAGGCGACCAGTTTGCGAGTGTCGCGCGCGTCGAGGCATTTTTCGCGCGCATACGCCAGAATTCTCGTGACGGACATGGATGCATGGGGATCGAGCGACGCGACGAATCCGGATGGGCGCGTGACGCGGACCATCTCGGCGAGGGTCGCGGCGAGATGTTCGACCCAATACACCACTCCGGTGGCGTAGCAATAATCGAAAGACGAATCCGGGAACGGAAGTTTTTCCACCGGCGATAATTCGAAGCGCACGGAGGTGCGTTCACGCGAGGCGAGCCTTCTGGCGATTCGCAGGAGGCTGCGGCTGCGATCCACCGCCGTGACATCGTATCCACTGCGTGCGAGCGCGCGAGCGACGTGACCGGGGCCGCAGCCGACGTCCAACACGCTGATTGTGCCATGCCCGTTGCCGGAAGCCGGCAGCTGCAAGGAACGGAGAAATTCGCCCCGCAAATCCGCTTCGGGGCCTGTAGCGAGTTTGCGCGCGTAATAGCCCGCGCCCACCTCGAAAATCAATCGTTTGAATGGATCGCGGAACCAGGCTCGCAGCGGGATATCCACCATCATTCGATGCTAACAAACGGGTGCGGGGTTTCCAAAGGATTGTGCGGACAGAAACAAAACGAAGTGGTTAGGCCGCGGTATGGACCAGAGCTTCGGAAACGATCAGGCCCAGAATCGCGCGCAAGTTGGAGCAGAAAAGATCGCGAAGATAGGGCGGAGTGCCGAAGGGGACGAACAAGCGGAACAGATCTACTTCCATCCAGCGTTGCGCGATTTCCGCCGGCGGAGCTTCCATGCCTGCGAAACACATGCGCAAATCCCACTCTTGCTGCTCGAAATTATTTTCGAGGACTTTCTCGAAAAGTTCCTCGTGGCAATAGAGCAAAGATTGATGAACGGCAGGCTCAGAGTAAGCGTCCTGAAGAATGGGGTGATGATAGCGGCCGGTATAAATGTCGCGCAGCATCGCGACGTGCGCGAGGCGTCCCATGGCGGTGGGAATGGCCACCAGCCACTGGCAGACGAACTCTTCGATGATGCGCTGATTCTGCGCGAAGCGTTCGAGCGATTCCACGCTACAGGCCTCCGGAATTGCGGGGATTGGGTGGCACGCAACCAAGTCATCGCAACGAGCGGGATGTTACTCTTAGTGAACGTCAGCGTCAACAACAATATGGTAAATGGCAGTATACGACCGGGGCCCTGAGGCCCGGAACATCACGGAGCGGAATCTTCCATGAGCCTGCTGTCCGCTTGCTGCCTGGCACTGGGCGCGGTTTGCCTGCTGGAACTGGTGTGGGCAGCGGTGAAGCCGCTGCCGGAAGAAACGGATGCGGCGCACGGGGGGCGAGTGGAAGTTCTGCGGGCGCAACACGCGCAACATTACCCGCAGTTGCGGCTGGCGCTGGAAGCATTGGACGAGGATTACGTGCGGCGCAAGGCATCGGGCGAAATTGAACGGCACCTGCACGCCGAGCGTCAGCATGTGGTGGAAGGTTTCCTATTGGGGTTGGGGGAAGATTTCGGACGGCTGGAACGCATGATGGCGATGGTGCGGAAAATGTCGCCAGCGGAGCCGTGGATGCGGCAATTGCAACGCACTGGCCGACGATTCCGTTTCCGCGTTAACTACCGGATGGCATCACTGGAGATCCGCCGGTCAAGACTGCGGTCAACGGGCAGGTTGGCTCGACTTACGGAGTTGCTGGGGAATCTTTCGGCACAAATTGAGGCCAGCATGGCGCAGGTGGCGGCGTTGGCAGCGGTTCGTTCACCGCAGACAGGGCGCGCATCCAGGATCGACACGGATTGAATGGAATTGCGCGCGGTGCCACGGCTTGTGGCGAGAGTTACGTATGAAAACCTACTATTGTGCAATGCAGCACGCGGGTATTCGAATCGTCAATTAGGCATTTCTGGCCCGTGGGCAGGCTCTATAATGGAGACTCCCGGGGGCCTATGGTGGAAACGGAAAAGATTCTGGTGGTGGACGACGAAGAGGCGATTCGCGAGGTCGTTTCGACTTTGCTGGAAGCGCAAGGGTACCAGTGCACGGTCTGTTCGAACGGCCGCATGGCTTTGGACGCTTTTCGCAAGGACACCTTCGACCTGGTTTTGAGCGATATCGTAATGCCCGAGATGGACGGGCTGAAATTGTTGGCCGAACTGCGCAACGAGGATCCCGATGTGCCGGTGATCATGGTCACCGCGATGCACGATATTTCCATCGCGCTGCAGGCCATTCGCGCGGGGGCCTACGACTACATTCTGAAGCCGTTTGAAAAAGATCAGCTGCATCTGAGCGTGCGCCGGGCGTTGGAACATCGCCGGCTGGTGATGGAAAATCGCACTTATCAGAGCGATCTGGAACATCTGGTGGCGGAGCGCACCCAGCAACTTTCGATTGCGTTGCAGGATCTGGAGCAGTCTTACGATTACACGCTGGAGGCGCTGGGTGGCGCACTGGACGCGAAGGATGCCGAGACCGAGGGACATTGCCAGCGCGTGACGGCTTTTACGATCACCATCGCGCGGTCCATGGGCGTGGATCCAGGAGCGTTGCGGCAAATTGCGCGCGGAGCCTTTCTGCATGACATTGGCAAGATGGGAGTGCCGGACAGCATTTTGCGCAAGCCGGGGCCTTTGACGAACGAAGAACGCGAAATCATGCGCAAGCATTGCGAGATCGGATTTTCAGTGCTGGAGCGCATTCCCTTCTTGAAGGAAGCGGCGGAGATTGTGTTGTCGCACCAGGAATGTTACGACGGGTCCGGTTACCCGCGAAAATTGAAAGGCGAACAGATTCCGCTAGGCGCGAGAATATTCGCCGTGGCGGATACTTTGGACGCGATGATTTCCGACCGGCCTTATCGCAAGGCGTTGCCGATTTCCGCGGCGCGCGCGGAGATAGAAAAATATTCGGGAAAGCAGTTCGATCCTAAGGTTGTGGAAGTATTTCTGTCGCATCCCGACCGGGTGTGGATGGAGTTGCACGAAAAGATCGGGGATCCATTCCGCATGGCGGAGATGAAGCCCGCCTGATCGTTTCTTCTGGTTTTTTCCAGCGCCTGGTTCCCTGCGGCAGTCTTGCGCGCAGTGCGGCGCGTAGGTATGATTCCCTCGCAACGACCACGGGAGAGGTTTTCATGGCTCTGATACCCATCAAGACTGCTTCGATCACGGGATACTGCGACTGTATTTGCGGCTGCTATGAGCTGGCGAGCC
The DNA here is from genome assembly GCA_963779465.1 of uncultured Acidobacteriota bacterium. Classification (GTDB taxonomy): domain Bacteria; phylum Acidobacteriota; class Terriglobia; order Acidiferrales; family UBA7541; genus Palsa-295. Next base: position 1,675,293 of record CAVZYH010000001.1, read on the forward strand.
AGCGCGATGACGAGAACGGAAAGGGATATTGTCCTCGCTGCGCCAAAGAGCATCTGGAAATAAATCGTGGGATTGGGATTCCGCAGCAGGTGCCTTCGAAGAAGGAGGAGAGCAAGGGCCCGGATCTGAAGGTTGGCATTCCGGAAACCGCGGACCCACCGGGACGGCTGCGCTAATCCCGGAGTCGTTTCTAGTTTTTTACTGGTCGCTAGAACATCGAGAACAGCAATTTCATTCCCGCCGCAAATTCCTCTTCTGGCGTGATCAGACTTACGATCAAGAATCCTTCCGACGGAAAATCATAGAAATGGCCCGGATGGACGTACACGTTCTTTTGGGTCAGGAGCTCGATGGCCAGGTCTTCGTCCGAGCGCGTGGCAGGGACGCGCAGCACTGCGTACCAGCCGGCTTCCACGACTAAGCGGGCGCAGGATTTCTGCAGCGCCAATTTCTGATCCAGCTGGGCCAGATTTGTTCGCACGCGGGCTGATAATTGCGTGTGAAACGGATGTCGCTGGTCGAGCAGCGCGGGAATGGCGTGTTGAACCGGGGCGTTCATCGAAAGATAGGTGTCCGCGATGATTTCCAGGCGCGGCAGGGCTTCCGACATGCGCTGCTTGGTTCCACTCGTGATTAGCCATGCGGCCTTCATCTGCGGGAGGCCGGAAATTTTGGATAGGCCGCTCATGGTGAAAGTCAGAGTCGCGGAATTCTGCGCGAAAGTGAATGGCGCGTCGCCTTGCAGCGCGAAATCCAGGAACACTTCGTCGGCGATGATCGCGAGCTCCCGGGAGGAGCAAATTTCATTCAGCCGTTCCAGTTCGTTCTGCTTGGTGAAATGGCCGGTGGGATTATTGGGATGGACAATTATTACGCCTCGTGTGCGCGCGGTGATGGCCTGTTGCAGCGCGTGGAAATTAATTTGCCAGCCGTAATCGTAGTCGAGCGGATAACGGACGAGCTTTACGTCTTGAATATCAGCCAGGTATGCGAAGAGCGGATAGCTGGGTTCGGGGACCAGGATTTCGTCCCCCGGATTGCAGAGCGTGCGGAAGACGAAGGAATAGGCTTCGCTGGTGCTCGTGGTGAGGATGATATTTTCGGCCGGCACTTCGGTGGCGCGCGCTGCGTAGTACGCGGCGACTGCTTGTCGTGCGTTGAGCAGTCCTTTCGGGTCTGGGTCGTACGCGAGGCTGGCCGGATTCGCTAGCGCCTGCAGGATGGCGCGGCTGTCATACTCAAATCCACATTCGGTGGGATTCGAAATCGTGAGATCGAGCAACGGCTTCCCTTCTGCGCGATGCCGGGCAAGACTTTCGCTCAAACGATTGGCTTGCAGATTCCAATTGGTGCGATCGGCAAACACTTCTTTGCGGCTCCTGATGTGACTGACGAATTATAGGGAAAGCGCGGGGAAGGAACAGCGAAATCCGCGGTGCGCTTCTGGCGCAGAGTTTACATCGCTGTTACAAGCGAACCCTGGAACGCGGCTATAATCATGACGCGCAGATTGCGCAATTCACAAGGAGATAACCGATGAAAAGAATCGTCACTGCCGTCGTCGGACTACTCCTGCTGCTGATGTTCGCGGGTCAGTTTTCCGCAGCGGCGCAGGAAGATGCCATTGCCAAGACGAACTTGAAGGTGGGAGACGTGGCGCCGGATTTCACGCTGCTGGCGAATGACTGGAAGCCGGTGAAGCTGAGTGATTTCCGCGGCAAGAAGAACGTGATCCTGGCGTTTTACGTTCTCGCATTTACAGGTGGCTGAACGAAGGAACTGCAGGCCTATCAGGCTGATATGGCCAAGCTGGAAGCAAGCGACACCGTGGTATTGGGAATCAGCATAGACAGCCCCGCAGCAAACGCCGCATTCGCAAAACAGATCGCAGTCACCTTTCCTCTTCTCAGCGACATGAACCGCAAAGTCCTTACAGCGTATGGAATTTTGAAACCGTACGACGTGCAAGGAGACAAGTACGAGTGGGCGCAGCGAACCACTATCGTCGTGGACAAGGAAGGAAAAATTCAGCACGTGGAGCAGGGCGACGGCGCTGTGAATCCAAACAGCGCTGTGGCGATCTGCACCGACTTACACAAGCCTAAGACCTAATAGGGCGCAATATGGCGGTAATTGCGGCGCGGATGCCAGGCGAACTCGGCATCCGCCGCTGCAGCCCCTGCGACGGCTGGGGTGAAATCAGCGGGCGACGTCGCGGCGGTGGTAAATCAGGGCAAAAATTCCGACGAACAGGCTTATGGCGGGGATGAACAAGATCAAAATGCCGTGACGGAGCGCTGCGCCGCCTTGCGGGCCGGATGCAGCGGCGCTCTGGTAGCACATGGCGCAACTTTGCGCGTGAACATGCGGGATCGGCAACGCGATCAGGGCCGCGCAGCAACTCAGCAGCAGCGCTACACGAATTAAGACTTCCTTCTTCAACTCAATCTCCCACGTTTCTCAAAAAAACTGCGCCGCAAATCATTCGTTTGCTGCAGGCGCGTCTTAATGCCCCATGCTAAAGCGGCTTCAATGAGGCCGCAGCTGCATCAGACGAATGCTATCCGGAAAGAACATTATCAGCATCATGCAAATGCAGAACACCATCGCGGGGATCAGCAACAGGAATAGTCCCAGCCGCTCAAAACGCATGTGCATGAAGTACGAAATGATCAGCGCCGCCTTGATGAGCGAGAGGCCCACCAAAATCGTAATCATGATCGTGACTGGCAGGCGCAAGTAGGCCAAATAAACTTCCACGATCGTTAGCAGCAGCAGCCAGACCCAAACCGTGGCGAAAAGTTTGGTGGTGCCTACAGCGTGCTCGTGGGTGAGCTCGGCGGTGTGTCCGTGTGCGCTCATCGGTTCGCTCGCTCCTTGTTCTCGTTCTTACTTCGGATTCACACTCAACAAGTACACCATCGGAAAAATAAACATCCAGACCAGGTCCACGAAGTGCCAGTACAGGCCGCTGACTTCCACGTGCTCGGCCGTGTATTTCTCTTTGTTGAAGCCCCAGGCGATGATCGCGAGATACACCACGCCGATGGTGACGTGCAGCATGTGCAGACCGGTGAGGCCAAAAAACGTGCCACCGAAGAGCGGAGCAGCCGGGTTGAAGGGGTTGGACCAGGGCGTGACGCCTTCGCCGAGAAGCGTGACCCACTCCGTGGCGTGAATCGCGACGAACAGAATGCCGCAAACGATGGTGGCGATAAGGTAGCGCACCGTTTTCTTGCGGTCGCCGTTGAACGCGGCGTTCACGCCCAGAACCATGGTCAAGCTGCTGGAGAGCAGGACGAACGTCATCAAGGACGATTTAGCAATGGCCGGCCAGATTTCGAAAGGGCGCGGCCAGTCCGGCGTCTCCAGGCGAACGTAGGCGTAACTGATGAGCAGGGCCGAAAACGTGAGCGAATCCGAAATGATGAACAGCCACATGCCCAACTTTTTCGAATTGATGGCGAAGGGCGACGCGCCGCCAGACCAGCGCGATTCGACTATGCCTTCGAATTCCGTATCACTCACGCTTCACCTTCCCAGGTAGAGGAGTAGAAACAAGAAGACCCATAGGCCATCCATAAAATGCCAGTACATGGAGACGACTTCGATCGCGGTTCCGCGCGCCACTTTTCGAGTGGCGCGGAACTGCACATAGAGCAGCGCCAGAATTCCGCCTAGCAGATGCACGCCGTGCGCGCCGGTGAAAACGTAAAAGAAGCTGCTGCTTGGATTGGTCGCGAGGAAAAGACCCTGCGCGGCGAGCTGGCGCCAGGCGAGAATTTGTCCCGCGACGAAAAGAACGCCGAGGACTGTGGTGGTGGCCCACCAGTGGCGGAAGCCTTCTTCGTCTTTCGCGGTGAAACGGTTATGTGCGCGCGCGAGGGTGAAGCTGCTGGCGATTAATATCAGAGTGTTGAGCCACAGGATGCGGGGCACTTCCAGCGGAATCCAGGCGCTGTTGGGCATGTCCTTGCGGACGATGTAGGCGCTGACGAACGCCATGAAGAACATCAGAATGCCGGCCAGCGCGATGTACATCCCGGTGATGTAGGCGCGCTGCGGAACGCTGGCACCGCCGTAAGGATTGCCGTCTCCGCCGTTGCCGCCGTCACCGGAGAAACCTCCGCCGCCGGGGCCCTTGTCGGAGCGAATCAGCTCGATTTCTTCGGTGATGATTGTGCTTGGCACTCAATTACTCCGCACCGCTTTCACATGCCCGGCGAAAATTGGCGTATCTCCGGGGAAACTCTGCAGATTATTTTACGCGCGCTACCTGCGACGGTTCCACCCATTGCGGGATGAAGTCGTCCACCGCGCCGGGAACGCTGAATTCATACGGGCCGCGATAGACGCTTGGATAGTGTCCGCCGAAATTATCAATGGGCGGCGGCGAATCGGTGTCCCATTCCAGCGTAGTGGCGTCCCAGGGATTCTTGGAAGCCTTCGGCCCGAATTTCAGACTGTAGAAAAAGTTGAATAGGAAGAAAAGCTGCGCTGCGCCGGTGACGAACGCGGCGATGGTCATGAATTCGTGCACGGGTTGCAGGTGCGCGAGGAAGCCGACGGCGGAGGCGTCCGCGTACCGGCGAATGCCGCCGGCTATACCGATGAAATGCATCGGCATGAAAATGCAGTAAGCGCCGACGAAGGTGAACCAGAAATGAATTCTGCCGAGCGGCTCGTTCATCATGCGGCCGAACATTTTCGGGAACCAGAAATAGGTGGCGGCGAAAATGCCGAAGATGGCCGCGACGCCCATCACCAGGTGGAAATGCGCGACTACGTAGTAGGTGGCGTGCAGCATGTTGTCCACCGCGGGCTGTGCGAGGAACAGGCCCGAGAGACCGCCCGAAACGAACAGTGAAACGAAGCCGAGCGCGAAAAGCATCGGCGACTTGAATTGGATTTTGCCGCCCCACAGTGTGCCGAGCCAGTTGAAGGTCTTAATGGCAGAGGGCACGCCGATGGACATCGTCAACACGGAAAATGCGAAGCCGGAATAGGGGCTCATGCCGCTGACGAACATGTGATGGCCCCACACCATGAATCCCAGGAAGCCGATGCCACAAATGGCGTAGGCCATCGCGCGATAGCCGTACACCGGCTTGCGCGCGAAAGTGGAGAGCACGTGAGACGCGACTCCCATGCCGGGGAGAATCGCGATGTAAACCTCGGGGTGGCCGAAGAACCAGAATAGGTGTTGCCATAGTAGAGGCGAGCCTCCGCTGTGATGTTGCAACTGATCATTCACGACCAAACCAGCGGGGATGAAGAAGCTGGTACCCGCGGAACGATCCAGCAGCAGCAAAATTCCTCCGGCGAGCAAAACGCCGAAAGCCAGCAAACCCAGAATCGCGGTGACGAACCAGCCCCACACGGTGAGAGGCATGCGCATCAAGCTCATGCCCGGAGCGCGCAAATCAATCGTGGTAGCGATGAAATTCAGCGCGCCGAGCAGCGACGCGAGGCAGAAGAGCGAGATGCTGACGATCCACATCGTCTGGCCCCAACCTTCGCCGGGGCCGGTGATTTCTCCGAGCCCGCTGAGGGGCGTGTAGCCCGTCCAACCGCTAATGGGCGCGCCGCCGGGAACGATGAACGCGGCGATGATGCTGACGAAGGCCAAAAACGTGACCCAGAAAGAAAGCATGTTCAAGCGGGGGAAAGCCATATCCGGCGCGCCGATTTGAATCGGCAGAAAATAATTGCCGAAGCCGCCTTGCGGCGCCGTGGTGAGCACGAAGAAGACCATGATGGTGCCGTGCATGGTGACCAGCGCCAGGTATTGTTCCTGCGACATCTGGCCGCCGCTGACGAACGGCAGTGTGGCGTTCGGCCACACCAGATGGAATCGCATCAGCAACGAGAGCACGATGCCGATGACCACCGCCGTCAGCGCCAGCAGGAAATACTGGATGCCGATGACTTTGTGGTCCACGCTAAAAATATATTTCCGGATGAAACCGCTGGGCTCCGCCATCGGAGCGTGCACAGTGGATCCACCGGCGTGCGCGTGCGAACTCATGCGTGGCCTCCTGGGAATTGGTTCCGGCTTTCTGGGTGTTTCGTGCAGCGAATCATGGACTGAGTCATTATGCGTAGGGTCACTGGCCCGCCGCCTGCTGCTTGAGGAATGTGTCGTAGTCCGCGTCGGATACTACGTTCAAGTAACTGTGCATGCGCGAGTGGCCCAGGCCGCAGAGCTGCGTGCAGACTACTTCATATTGCCCGATCACGGTCGGAGTGAAGTGCAGCGGAATCACCATGCCGGGCATGGCGTCCTGCTGGATGCGCAATTCGCGCACGTAAAAATTGTGAATCACGTCCTGCGAGCGAATCAGCAAATTGATTTCGTGGTTCACAGGAACCGTGAGCGTGGGGACTACGATGTCGTCTTTACCTGCCGGGTCGTTTGCGTCAATTCCGACTGGATTTCCGGTAGAGGCGCTGATCTGTTTGGGATCGAGCCGGCCGAATTTTCCATCGGGGCCGGCGTAGCGGAAATTGAAGACGAACTGGTTGGCGGTGACTTCCACTGGGATCGCGTCGGCAGCCGCGGGCGTGAAGCGGACTTCGGCCCAGGCTTTGTGGCCCATCAGTCCGAGTCCAAGGAAAAGGACGATGGTGGCGGTGGTCCAGACAGCTTCCAGGGTGTTGCTGCCGCGCGAGAAATGCGCTTTCTGTCCGTGGTCGCGAAATTTGAAGATGGCGAAGGCCAGGCCAAGCTGCGAGAGGATGAAAACTGCGGCGGTAACAGCGAGAGTCAGATCGTATTGATGATCAACCTCGACGCCAACGGAGGTGATGGGGGCCGGCCGGACTGCCCAGGGAAAATTCGAAGCAAAAACGTAAACGGTGATGGCCACCATTGCTACGATGATTAACGACAGCAGGGCCGGGGTTACAGCAGAACCGCTATTGCGCTTCCTGATCCGCATCGCTCTTGCTCTCCTGACGACGTTGGCAAAAAAGCGTTCGATAGGACCGTAGAGACAATCTGAAAACAGCACATCATATACAACGCAGTGCGAATATCAAGGAGGATTGTGAAGAGCGGTTTGTGTGCAGCGAGCGGGTCAATCAGAAGTTAGCCAGAAGTCGGTCAGAGAATCAAGCCAATCAAAACGCACTGAGCGGTGACGACGATTAGATGTGCCACAGGCGGTTCTAGCGCTGCGCAGCATACCGAGTGGGGATGTGCGGCAAATGCCTTGGCGATCGGAATTCTATGGTGACGTCCTGTTGAGCCTGGACAGGCCGATTGTTCAAGAGAGTGGGTTTGAAATGCCAGAGGCGAATGGCGTTGATTGCAGCGGGAAGGAGCGAGAACGACCCGCTGACGCGTTTCACGTCCAGCACTTGGCCGAATTCTCCGATGGTGGTACGCACCTTTACGGTCTCCGATGATCCATGCCGGTCGCCCGGCCTTGGATAACGAGGCCAAACGAAAGAGACGAGGTCGCCGGCTTGCAATCGAGCAGGTTCCTGAGCTGGTGCGCGTCCGGGATCGGGAGCTACAAGTACAGAAAGTTGGGAGGTAATCGCGAAAGAAGAGGAAGCGGCGATCGGTCTTTCCGGGAGAATCAGTCTGAATGGCTTGCTGCCGTCGCTTCGGGCAGTGAAAAGGATTGTGGAAGGCGGTGACAGGCGCGGCGTTGGGCGTGTCGCAGGCATTACCTTGCGTGCTGCGGGATTTGCCGGCACAGCACTCTTCGGAACGACCGCTCTGGGCCGCGGTGCAGGCTGTGAATCCGGAGGTGGCGGCGCATTCCGCGCGCTTAGTTCCGTCGGGCGGTCGCGCTCCGAACTGGTTTCGGAATTATCGGAATCGGCGAACGAAGGGGTCGTTGTTACTGAAGGTGGTCCGATCGGCGCCACGCTCGGAGTTGAATCTTCCGGTCGGGCATTGAGGGATCGCGCGGCGGAGCTTTCTGAGTGCGATTCGACGGTCGCTGGCACAGGCGCGGGCGGATTCACGGCAGGTGTACCGGAGCCATCTGGCGTCCACGGAGTGAAAGCTTGCGAGGTCCTGTCGCGTAGACGATTAAGGAGCGCCTGTGACGTGTGATCCGTAACCGTCGATGATTTCTCGGTGTCCCGGCGAAGCAATCCGAGCGCACTGCGTCCGGCGGTGAGGCCCACGGCCAGGGTGATGAACGCTAACAAAAATACCAGTGCGGCTATCTGGAGTCCGGATAATTCCAGAACAAATTGGCGTAACCGAGAGTTCTCGATGCGATTCGCCGACAACTCAGCACTGCCCGTTCCGACTTTCGGTCCAAAACCGGCGGCGGAATCGTCGCGGTCCATTCCTATCGTGAAATCTTCAAGAATGAGTGGCGAGCTTGCATCGCCAATCTCGGGCGTCGCGAGCTCCGACGGTCGAGACGCCGCGCGCGAAATCAGTTCAGGCGCGAAGTGTTGGTCTTGTTCGGGAACATCACTCCAGTTTGGTTCCTCTGGGACGCTTTCAAGGGGCGCGGGAAGAAGGCTCTGAGCAGGCGCCGCCGTTAAACTTACAAATTGCGGAGATGGTTTTTCGGACGCGATCCAATTTGCAATTTGATTGCGGACCTCGGAGCTAAGGTCGACAAATTGGATGCCCACTTTTTTCTTCGATTCCGCTTGCCACACGACCTGCGCGGAGACTTTGATTCTCTGCTCTAGGTTCGGTAATCGAAAGCGAACCTGCGGGAGGTATTCAGCTACTGAAAGTGCGTCGGTCGCGGCAACGGCCATGCCCGTCTCACTTATATTGAGGACAACGCCGCCATTGACGTCGTCGAGCGCGGTGTATGCGCCGGAGGCAAGCGTGGCGCGCATCTGAAGGCGGCGATCGAGTGGGGGTTGAATCGTCTCAACCAACAAATTGCATTCGGCGCTGGGTGCGGCGGCTTCCCCTCGCGCCAGTTCGTCTGTGCGTACCTCGGCTGCTGCCTCCTTCTGCACAGCCGCTCGCTGCTCCGATTTATTCCTCTGCGCGGTTTCTATAAGTGTTGCTAGTTTGCCGCCCGCCTTCGAGAGCGCGTCAAAAACATCTGCGAGATTCTTCGCGTTGAACTGAAGCTGCCGAGCAGTAAGAGTCAATCGAATGCTGGCATCGATTTCATCTTGCTGGCTTTTGGAAAGATATCCTTGCAGGCCAGAATAGAGTCCGCCGTTCTCGTAATTCTCTCGCCACTCACGAATGGCTTGCAGACGACGACTGGCTTCCTTCTCCGATTCTTGTTCTTGCTGTTCTGCTGCGTCAGATTCGACGGAGACTTGCGCATGACTGCGGGGTAATGCCATCGTTATTTCTGTCAATCCACCACGCAGTTCCTTGACCTTGTTGGAAGGTAACGATGTTTTGCGACAGACCCACTCACCTCGCGTTTTGTCGAATTCGATCGAGGCGCGATAATCGTCGGTTTCACACTTAAATATCGGCAACGGTTTGAGCGCAGGCCACTGACCGGCGAGAAGTACTGCCATCTCAGCCTGTTGTACCGAAGATGTTAATCCAGCAATGTTGGGCCTAAGGGCGGGCAGGTCCATGTCGTCACCTCTTGCAGCCCCACTTGGGTGCGGAAAACCCCTTACTGATCAACTTCCTTTGTTCGGTATCGCAACGCTCCTGGGTGTGGTCGAACCTAAACCCCGGCTCGCCGAATTAGTTGCGTTCCCCGGTTCGACGAGCCCCGCTTCGACGATTTTCTCAGCTAGCAGAGAACCGGTAACGCCCGCTGCAACCGGCCTTCGCCGAGAAGTTCTGGCGTGAACACGCTATATTGCGGATTACAATAGACATAAGTCAGGCTGTGTGGAGATCCACATCGACGGTTAATGTGTCGCATAACCCGAAACTCGCCTACCTTCGGATCGTGCCGGACGCGGAAAATTTCGGGAGAGAAAGAATTCGTGCGAGCGGTCTCAGATATTTAGCGGCTAGCTGGTTGTCTCTGCGAGATAGGCTTGGAGTCGGCGACCACTCCTCCAGAAATGTTTGGATTCCGCTGCGCGCCGTGAATATGCGAAAATAATGCCGCTGCACGATCGATGTTCGAGAACAAGCATCGCAGAAAACCCAAGCGAGAGGGCTATATGAGCAACGTGAGGGTGCTGGTGGGAACGCGGAAGGGCGCATTCATCCTGACATCGGATGGCAAACGCGAACACTGGGATGTCAGCGGCCCGTATTTTGCCGGTTGGGAGATTTATCACCTCAAGGGATCGCCGATTGACCCGAATCGCCTGTACGCATCGCAGTCGAGCGGCTGGTTTGGACAAGTAATCCAGCGCTCAAGCGACGGCGGCAAGACTTGGGAAACTCCCGGCGGGGAGCAGATGCCGAAGCCGGATGGACCACCTGCAGGGCAGAGCAACAAATTCGTGTATGAAACTTCTCCCCCCGCTGGCAAGCCCCTCACTACCCACCAGTGGTACGACGGCACACAGCATCCCTGGGAGTTCAAGCGCGTCTGGCATCTGGAACCGTCGCTTAGCGATCCGGACGATGTCTATGCGGGAGTTGAAGACGCCGCATTGTTCCGCTCCACAGATGGCGCTCACAGCTGGCACGAAGTTGCAGGACTCCGCGGCCACGGCACAGGGCCGATGTGGCAGCCCGGCGCCGGCGGCCTGTGTTTGCACACGATTATTCTGGATCCGAAGGACCCGAAGCGGATGTTCGTCGCGATTTCGGCAGCGGGCGCGTTCCGCACGGACGACGGCGGCGAGACGTGGCGACCGATCAACCGTGGCCTGCACTCCCCATACATTCCCGATCCCAATGCTGAGATCGGTCATTGCGTTCACCATGTCGCGATGCATCCAGCTCGTCCGGGCGTTTTGTTCATGCAGAAACATTGGGACGTTATGCGCAGCGACAACGCGGGCGACTCCTGGCAGGAAGTCAGCGGAAACCTTCCCAGCGATTTCGGCTTCGTGATTGATGTCCACGCGCACGAGCCGGAAACGATTTACGTCGTGCCCATCAAAAGCGATGGTGAACACTTCGTGCCAGACGGCAAGCTGCGCGTCTACCGCAGCCGCACAGGCGGAAATGAGTGGGAGGCACTCACCAAGGGTCTGCCGCAAGCCAACTGCTACGTCAACGTTCTCCGCGATGCCATGGCCGTGGACTCACTCGATAAATGCGGCATCTATTTCGGCACCAGCGGTGGACAAGTTTACGCATCCGCGGACGACGGGGACTCGTGGTCGCCCATTGTGCGTGATCTTCCGGCAGTGCTTTCGGTTGAGGTCCAGACGCTGCCATGATTCGCGTCGTTCTGCCGCCGCACCTGCGCGGGCTCGCACGCATTAGCGGCGAAGTGGAACTCGACCTTCCTGCGCCGGTCACACAGCGCTCCGTGGTTGACGCACTCGAGACCCGGTACCCGGTGCTGAGCGGTACGATCCGCGATCATGTGACGCAAACCCGTCGGCCGTTCCTTCGTTTCTTCGCCTGTGGCGAGGACCTTTCCCATGAAACGCCGGACACTCCGCTTCCTGAGGCGGTTGTCTCGGGAACGGAACCCCTGCTCATCGTCGGCGCCATCGCTGGCGGCTGACGCGCCGAGTTCTGACTCCTGAGAACTCGCGTAATCGCAAACTGACTTGCCTCGGATTGTGTGCCGTGCAAAATTGGTGGGAAAGAAGAAACTCGTGCGGTGCGAAAGGTGTGAACATCGTCCGAAACGGCGACTTCTGAGCTTGGATGTTGGTGCGGTCGAGTGGATTCGAACCACCACGGTATTGCTACCGCCAGCCCCTCAAGCTGGTGCGTCTGCCAATTCCGCCACGACCGCATTCTGATGAGGACGAAACGAAGTATAGCAGAAGCCCCTATTTCTTAGGAGCGGGGTTCTGCGCGGGTTGCTGGCTCGGCGCCGGTCGCTGCTGAGCGGGCGCGGGCTGTTGTGCCGGCTGCTGCGTCGGCGGAATTTGAATCTGAATTGGCGCAGACTGGGCCGGCTTCGTGGGAGCTGTGCCGGATTTCTGCGTCTGCTCCAGAACCGAACCAGTGCTGCTGGACACATCGCTTGGGGCGCGCTTCACGGAGAGCGTCAGCGATGTCATCATGAAAACAACGGCGCACCAAGTGGTGGCGTGCGAAAGAAAGGTGGCCGCGCCGCGCGGACCGAAGGCCGTCTGGCTGCCTGCACCGCCGAACGCGCCGGCAAGGTCAGCTGCCGAACCGCTCTGCAGCATGATGACGATGATCAGCACGAAGCACACCAGCACGTGCAGCGTTACCAGAACGAACAGTACGCGCCAGCCGACGGCTATCAGTCCAACGGCGATCAGTAGCGCTAAACCCCATTTTGCCCACGACGGCATTGCGAACTCCCTGTGTGCGGGGTGCAATTTCCAGGCGCACCCGCGGCTATAAAATCCCTGCTAAATCCTAAAGTGACGTTCAGAAATTCACGATCGCTGCGAACGACTTCGCGTCCAGACTCGCTCCGCCCACCAAGGCGCCGTCAATCTCCGCTTGCGCCATCAGACCCTTAATATTGTCGGGCTTGACGCTGCCGCCGTAGAGGATGCGAATTCCGTTGGCCTGCGCGGGCGAAAAAACCGTGGCGGCAAGCTCTCTGAGGTAGCGGTGAGCATCCGCAGCCATTTCGGGCGTGGCGGTCTTGCCGGTGCCAATCGCCCAAACCGGCTCGTACGCTAGGAGAATACGCGAGAACTCGTGCTCGGTCAACGCATCCAGCCCGCCTTCAAACTGGCGTTTCAGAATGGAATGCGTGAGGTGCGATTCGCGCTGTGCGAGGCTTTCGCCGACGCAGACGATGGGCGTGAGTTTGGCTTCGAGCGCGGCTTTTACTTTTCGGTTCACGGACTCGTCCGTTTCACCGCAAAATTGGCGGCGCTCGGAATGGCCGATCAGTACGGCTTTCCCGCCGGCATCGTGAATCATGCGCATGGAAATCTCGCCGGTGAAGGCGCCTTCGCGTTCCCAGTGGGCGTTCTGTGCGGCGATGGTGATGGTGCTGCCTTGCGCGGCTGCCGCAGCGACTGCCAGTGACGTAAATGGCGGCGCGACGATGATGTCGCAGTCCGGGGTCGCGGGCACGAGCGGTTTGAATGCTGCGAAAAACGCACGGGTTTCTTCTTGCGTCTTGTACATCTTCCAATTTCCGGCGATTACTGGGCGGCGCAAGGGATTCTCCTGGTGGCGAGCTTAGCGCGGCGGGGCGCGATTACGTTATTCATTATTTGTTGGTGAGCGCTTCGACGCCGGGAAGTCTTTCGCCGGCTAGAAATTCGAGTGAAGCGCCGCCGCCCGTCGAGATATGCGAAATCTGCGACGCCAGGCCGGATTGTTCCACGGCCGCGACGGAATCGCCGCCGCCTACGATAGATGTTGCGCCCTTGCTGGAAGCGGCAGCTACCGCGCGAGCGATCGCGAGTGTCCCCAGCGCGAAGGCCGGCTTTTCGAACATCCCGAGAGGACCGTTCCACACGATGGTGCGCGCGCTGGAAATTTCCCGGCTGAACAATTCGATCGTTTTGGGGCCGATGTCGAGACCCATCCAGCCTTCGGGGGTTTGTGCGATGTCTGTGATGCGCGTCGCTGTGGAATCGATGGATTCAGCGAGCACGTGATCCACGGGCAGGACCAACCGGAATTTGCGGTGCTCGGCCTCGGCGAGAAGCTCGCGCGCGAGATCGAGCTTGTCGTTTTCCACCAGAGACTTCCCGATCGGCAGGCCTTGAGATTTCAAAAATGTATAGGCCATCGCGCCGCCAATGAGCATCGCGTCGGCCAGTTTCATCAGATTTTGCACCACTTCGATTTTGTCGGAGACTTTCGCGCCGCCCAGGACCGAGACGAACGGGCGATCGGGCTGCGAAATCGCTTTGCCGAGATAGGCCAGCTCTTTTTCCATCAGCAAGCCGGCGGCGGACCGGCGCACAAATTTGGTGATGCCGACGACGGAAGCGTGTGCGCGATGCGCGGAGCCGAATGCGTCGCAGACGAAGAGGCCGTCGCAGAGCGCTGCGAGGTTGCGCGAAAATTCAATCTCGTTGGCTTCTTCTTCCGGATGGTAACGGACATTTTCGAGCAGCAGCACTTCCCCATCGCGGAGGGCTTGGCTCTTCGCTTCCGCTTCGGGCCCGATGCAGTCTGCCGCGAACGCAACCGGTTTACCGCCGAGCAATTCCTGCAGGCGCGCGGCTACCGGCGCGAGCGAGTATTTAGGATCAACCTTGCCCTTGGGCCGGCCGAGATGCGAAGCGAGCACCAGCCGTGCGCCGCGGTCGGCCGCGAATCGCAGCGTAGGCAGAGTTTCGCGGATGCGCGTGTCGTCGCCCACTTTTCCTTCAGAGGTGGGAACATTGAAGTCCACGCGAATAAAAACGCGCTGGCCTTTCAGTTGCAGGTCGCGGATTGAAAGTTTGTTCATAGCTTTCGGATTTGACTCATCGAATTTATTTCCCCGGAAATAAACCAGGTGGGCCGGCTGCTCGCCGGCCACACCACTATTTGCGGACTCCGCGCTGGCTTTCGTGAAAGCGTCGAACCGCTACTTTGACAGGAATTTAATCAAGTCGCGGCAGCGCGAAGAGTAGCCCCACTCGTTGTCGTACCAAGCCAGGATCTGCACGCAATTATTGCCGACGACGCGCGTGTACCCTGCATCCAGAATCGAAGAATGCGGGTTGCCGCGAAAGTCCACGGAAACCAGATCCTCTTCCGAATACTGCAGGATGCCTTTCATGGGCCCTTCCGCGGCGGCTTTCAATGCAGCGTTCACGGTCTGCACGGTCGCGGGCTTTTCGGTGAACACGGTGAGGTCCACCACGCTGACGTTCGGCGTTGGCACGCGCATGGCGTAGCCGTCGAGCTTGCCTTTCAGTTCCGGGATCACCAGTTGCAGCGCCTTGGCCGCTCCAGTGGACGTGGGAATCATGGAAAGCGCAGCGGCGCGGGCGCGGCGCAAATCCTTGTGCGGCAGGTCGAGCAATTTCTGGTCATTTGTATAGGAGTGAATCGTGGTCATGGTGCCGGCAGTAATGCCGAAAGTATCGGAGAGCACTTTCGCGACGGGCGCCAGACAATTCGTGGTGCAGGAAGCGTTGGAAATCACATGATGCTTCGCCGGGTCGTAGGTTTTATCGTTGACGCCGAGAACCAGAGTGGTATCGGGATCGGTGGCGGGCGCGGAGATAATTACTTTCTTCACCGTGCCGCGAATGTGTTTGCGGGCGCTCGGGCCATCGGTGAACAGGCCGGTGGATTCCACGACGATCGTCGCGCCTACCGAAGACCAGTCCAGCTCGGCGGGATCCTTCACGCGAAATACTTTAATGCTCTTGCCGTCCACAGAAATGGAATCGTCAGTGTGGGTGACTTTGTTCGGCAGATTGCCGAGGATCGAATCGTACTTTAGCAGGTACGCCAGCGTCTTGGAATCCGTGATGTCATTGACAGCCACGATCTCGATGGCGGGATCGCCCAAGGCGGCGCGGAAAATGTTGCGCCCGATGCGTCCGAAACCATTGATGCCTACTTTAATTGCCATGAATCCTCCGGGGATTAGAGCTGGCGCCATCGCGCGCAGCATTAGCAAACCATTTTAATCGGTCGAGAAATGCTAGGGGTTGGCGACAGAAAAGTCAACGCGCGATCAATCGAATTCCTTCACGCGTACAACTTTATCGCCGATAAACGTGACGAATGTCGTGCGCGCGGGCGGTGTGCCATAAATCCAGTCCTCGGTTTCGCTGCCATCGGGATCGCGTTCGCGGACTTTGTGTCCGGGCCGCCCGAGCGACGCCAGAACCATATCGTGATTCATGCCTTCCAGCACCTGATGGTCCTGGATCGCTTCCTTGAATTGCGGCGGTAGCGTGTCCAGCCAATTTACCGCGCCGGAATGTTCCTTGGTGAAGTCGAGAAAAACCTGCAGATCGGTCATCAGGTCGTCGGCGCTCATGTCCGGCACGTCGTGGCCGAAATCGAGCACCAGCGTGCCGCCGTTATTCTTGTGCTCTCCGGAAGTGGCCAGAGGAGTCTGCATGGTATCGCCGACGCCCACCTGGATGTGATCGCGAATGTTAAAGCTGCTCCTGCCGCCGCCGTTTATTTCGACCACGATTTCCTTGGGGCGGAATTCGATGCCGGTGACTTGCACGGTGTCGCCGGGATTCGCCGCCAGACCGTGCGAGCGAAGGGCGCTTCTCAGCTCGCTCTCATCCAGCTTCTTTCCGACTGCAACCTTGAAACCTTTCTTCCCCGCGGGAATGGGCGTGCGAACCTTGGCGAATTCGCCGGACACGTAGCGAATAATTTCCAGGCGGGATTGCGGCTGCAGAGGAGCCTGCTTGCCGGTAGTCTGCTGCACGACGGACACAAAAATCTCCGGCATGGGCCCGGGATCAGACATGGAGCCCAGGGCCGGCGCGCCCGCCAACATCGGAGTGCGGTAGCGGTTCACGTCGGCTGTATCGGGCACGAGCGCCAGAGCCAGCGCCGCGGCCAATACGATGGTGGTTCGGAAGTACATGGTTCCGCCTGCGCCTATTCTATTGCCTTTTGGGTGTTACGTGAACATAGATTCGCGGCGGACGCGGTGGGTTGCAGGGGCCGTCTGTAAAGCATTTGTAACGGTCCCGCAGCCGCGGGACCATCGGTCCCAGGGGGGATCACTAATGGCGGACCCGCTTTGCGGGACCACGGCTACAGAGGCAACTGCCTCCAGGCGTTAGCTGGTGGCAGCGCGGACTTTCGAGACTGCCGCAGCCTTTTCTTCTTCGATCTTTTCGTGGGCCAGGTGCGGTTCGAAGCAGCGACGGCAGCGCGCTTCGTACATGTTGCCCGCGCCGACGATGATTAGTTCTTCCGACGCCACCAGGCGCTGCGTGTGCACGGCGGGATTGCCGCACTGCATGCAGATAGCCAGCAGCTTCACGATTTCTTCGGCGACCGCGAGCAGACGCGGCATCGGCTCAAAGGGGCGGCCCATAAAGTCAGTATCCAGGCCGGCGACAATCACGCGCTTCCCCATGTCCGCCAGCTTCACGCAGCTCTCCACCACCGATTCGCCGAGAAATTGCGCTTCGTCAATGCCGACGACTTCGGTGCGTGGCGCGACTTTCGCCAAAATGTCCGCCCCGTCTTTCACCAGCTCGGAATCGAGCTCCAGGCCTGAATGCGAGACGATGCCGTTCTTGGCATAGCGCTGATCAATGACTGGCTTGAAAATCTGCACGCGCTGCTTGGCAATTTCGGCGCGGCGCAGCCGGCGAATCAGTTCTTCGCTCTTGCCGGAAAACATCGGTCCGACGACCACTTCGATCCAACCCATGTTGCCCTTGACGATGTCCACGCGTCATCACCTCTTGGCGCTAGGCTAACACATACGAATGTGAAAATTCAGCAGTGGGTCAATCTCCGATCCCGCCAGAGACCAAGAATTGCTGCCAAATCGTGATAAATTCTGCTTCAGAATGCTTAGCCTGGACGACAAACGCTGGCAGAACCTTGAAGGAGGGTATCGTACTCAGTTCGACCCACGACCTTCGCTGTCAAGACTGGATACCGACGACGACACGAACGCTGCGTGGCGTGATTTATGGGAAGGACTGCACCATCAGGGAGACGTGGGCGAGGCGTCATATGCTGCTGTTCCGCATCTCGTGCGAATTTATCGCAAGGGTGGCGCAATTCACTGGAACACCTACGCAATCGTTGCTGTCATCGAATTAGCTCGCGACGACGGAAGAAATCCTCCAATTCCCGGATGGTTGGAGGAAGATTATTTTCAGGCGATCCGAGAACTGGCCGAGCGAGGTGCAGTTGAGATCTTGCAAACAACAAATCCTGAACTGGTGCGAGCAATACTAAGCATTCTTGCGATTTCCGCAGGCGCTCGAACTCATGCGAAGTTCCTCGTTAATTATTCGGCCGAAGAATTACTGGAAATGGCACGCTTGGCGTCGGAAGTCGAACCATAGTTTCCGGCAATTTCTCCGAACAAACAAAGCAAGTGCTTGATCAACGCATTTATCGGAGGCCAATTCCGGTCGAAAATTCAGGCGCCGGGTTTGTAATCGCTCGTCGCGTACAGTTCGCGATTGAAAAATGGCGCGAAGGCGTTGATCACCGCGATGCGAAAGGAATCCTGGCGCGTGGTCAAATTGCGCGTCAGGATGCCCCAGGCGCCTTCGGCATCGCGAATATTGTGGCCGCCCGCGAAAGCGTCAATCGCTTGTGAGAGTTCGACGCCATCGTCAACCACGGTTTCGGCCAGCGGTTCGGGCACCAGCACCGCGCCGGACTGGCCAAAAGAGCCGCGGCCTTCGCCGTCAGTTACATACGCCCAACTTTCGAGGAACACCCAACGATTGCCGGCCTCGCTGACGACGTCAAGCTCGGGAATCACCTCGAGGCTCGGAATTACGTCAAGGCCCGGGATTACATCGAAGCCGCCCTCGAGGCCCACGAAATATTTCCAGCGTTCATTTTGCGCGCGGGCCATTTGTATCAGAGCTTCGGCGCGCTGGCGGGCGCCAGCCATTAAATCTTCGCGCGAGAGCGGGGTGTGCCGGACGCCGCTCTCCACTTCGACGCCCAAAATTTCGAACTCTGGCAGGAAATCTGAGACGGCACGGATGGCAGCCAGAGCTTCGCTGACGGCATTCACTTTCGGGCGGCGCGTGCTGCCGACAGCGACCAGGATTTTCTCCATGCGCGGCGAATTCTATCAATCTTTCCAGAGATGGTTCTGTTTTTCTCTAGCAAAGCGCGCTGTGAGGAATTCTCTCAACTCCTCGACGGAGCGAAACACCTGGTCGGAGCAAGCTAGCATCCAGCCGCTGATTTCTTGCGGCGGAAGCGTGGTCACCAAATACACGGGAATGCCTTTCCGATGCGCAATGGTCAGCTCGGCGGACGTGCCGCCACTTTTGGCCTGCGCGTCCCAGTAACAGATCACGTAGTCGGCGTGATTTTCGATGATGTCCAGATCGAACGCGATGATTTTTCGGACCACGCGACGGAAACGCACGACGTCCGTCGATTTCCATTCGCGGAAATTCGCGGCTTCTTCATCGCTGAGATTCTTTTTTTCATCTTCGGCGGGATCGTACACGCGGTGGCCCAGCTGTTCGCGCAAGTACGGCGTGAGTTTGCGGCGCCAGAGCCTGCCGCCGTCTTCTGCATACTCGATAGGACCGCTAAGGTACGCCAGCATGTGGGTCGGGCGGATGCGACTCTAACACGGGGAGAAAACAGTGGCTAGCGGGGGCGCGGCGCTAGTTCGTTACCTCGTTACAACGCGTGGAGCGGGATAAGGGAATCGAACCCTCGCCTCGACCTTGGCAAGGTCGCGTACTACCACTATACGAATCCCGCATACGGAGCAGCTTCGCGCCAGGCATTCATTTATAGCATGGCGGTCTAAGCCGGACAAGACCTTGCGCGGGTGGGTAGTGTCCTAAATTGACGCATCGGCGGTCTTGTTGCATAAAGGAGTGCGAAGGAGGGCTTCATGGGCGCAAACGGGAAATTGACTTCGATTGGCCAGCCAGTGCCGGAGTTGCCCGTCGCAGATGTCGAGCGCGCGCAGCAGCATTACAGGGATGCACTTGGGTTTGAGATCGGATGGCTGTACCCAGGCAAAGAGATCGGGGCCGTGTTACGCGGCGGCAAAGTGACGATATTCTTTCGCAAAAGGGAGCCGCCGTTCGAACCCGCCATTCACTGGGTGTTTGCTGACGATATTGACGCGTCATACCAGGAACTGCAGTCGTCCGGCGCGAACATCGTGGAGCCTCTGGAAAAAAAGCCCTGGGGATTGCGGCAGTTCACCGTAAGCGATCTGGACGGGAACCTCTTCTACTTTCACCACGACTAATGATTGCAGCGGCATTTGGATTTGCAATTCTCTCGCGGGCTATTAGAGAATATGCCCCACTCGGCAGTGGCGAAGGATTCGGCATCGCCCCTCGGAGTACCGCATGGGATCGTTGCCCAAAAAAGTTTTCATTAGCTACGTGCAGGAAGATGGCGCCGTGGCTTACGAAATCGCCGCAGGGCTGGAATCCCAGGGCTACAGCAGCTGGTATTACGAGCGAGACTGCCCCGCCGGCGCGGATTACTTCGAGGAAACGCACAAGGCCATTTCGGATTGCGAGGCGATGGTCATCATAATTTCGCCGCGCTCGTTGCCCTCCGATCAAATCACGCGTGAAATCGTCCGCGCAGTAGAAAGTTCCAAAGCCACCTTTCCCCTACTGCTGGAAGTTACGCACGACGATTACACGCATCGCCGGCCCGGATGGCATCAGGCCATGGCTGCGGCAAACGCCACGCGGATTCCTCCAGAACGAGTCGCGACTGTGGTTCCCTCGCTCGTCGCGGGATTGGGCGCCAAGGGCATTCAGGCGCACGCGAATGGCCGCTGGGCGACGGCGCAACCTGCGAAGCAAACTACCGCGGTTCCGCAAGCGGTTTTGAACGGTCAACTATCGCCAACCAGAGCGGCGGCGATTGTTGCGAAGCCCACGACGGGCGTGCAGATTCCCGCGATGTCGTCGCCGGCGACGGCGACTGTAACGGCGGCGTCGAGTGCGGCGAAGCAGCAACCACCGTGGACGATCATCGGGATTGCGGCCGCACTAGTCGTTGTGGCTGCTGTGGGCTGGAAAGTCTTGCATCATCCTCCCGTGTCACCTCCACCGCCGATCGAGGCCACGGCCACGGTGATGATTCGATATGCGAGCGACCGGCACAAATGCACACCTGACCTGAACGTGACGATCGCGGGGAAAGCGTTCCATCCTACGTCGAATGCATTTGCCGCGAGCGGAGTGAAATCTGGCGCGCAGGAATACACCATTGATGGCTTGATTTCGTGTCCGGGACGCAAGGCTATCCAAGCCAGTGGATCAGGCGCGATTGATATTCACGAGGGCGCGGTTTTTGATTTGGCCTGGCAGACCAAAGGCGCCAGCACCGGTAACGTGGATCTGGTTCGAGTGACGGACGATTCCGCGCCGCCAGCGGCCGCTGATGAAAAGGGCGGACACGAATCGCAAAATTCTGCTCAGAATAACGCTCAGCGAAGTGTTGCTCCTGCGGCGGCTCCCGCGGCGGCGCCAGCGCCGGCTCCCGTTCCCGTGCAGGCCGCGGCCGGTCAGCAGCAGCTCCAAAACGCGCAAGCGGCATACGCGCAGGGACGCTACTTCGCTCCGCTGAACGCGTCGGCGCTCTTCTGGGCGATTCAATCGCGCAACGCTGGAAATCAAAACGTCCGCGCGCTGGAACTGCAGATCGATAATATTTACAAAACGCAGGTGACCCAGCTTTATCAGCAGCGGAATTATCCGGCGGCGATGCAATTGGTTGACGTGATGCTAAGTTATTATCCCGGCGAGCCTGGATTATTGCGCGACAAGCAGCTGATCATGGCCGCAGCTAATGGCGGCGTGAACCAGGCGCCGTTCAACGTGCAGATGCCCCATCCTCAATATCCGCCGGGAGCGATGCCGCCTCGGGCTGTTCCTCACCCGTAAGCGAATTCGGTCGGCAACTCGAATTCGTCGCAGCCTTCGGTTGGCTAATTTCTACCGCTCTCATCAGCAATTAGAGGCAAGTTTGCGAATCGTTTCATCCACTAAATTCTTCGCGCAGCGCGGCGGCGTGTGACGCTCACGGTACGACTGCGCCGCCTGAACTCGCTTCGACCAATTTTTGCACCGCGGGCGCGATGACCAGGACCAGATCCGCCGTCGGCTTCGCTGCTTGCTGAATGATGGCGATCTGCTGCTGCTTCCACTCCGTCGGGGTCGGTTTGCGCGAATCAATGCTATTGAGAGCTTGCAATCCCGCGGCGCCGAGTGCGGCGAGGTTTTGCGAAACCGGCGCAACTTCTTTCAACAGGAATGAATTTTGGAGCAGCGGCTGTAACGCGCTGTCGTTGTTCCGCCACTTCGTCAATTCTTCGCGAATGTAGGATTCCGCGGCGGCGTCCTGAAACTTGTTCGCGATGAATTGGTCCACCGCGGCAGAGAATTTTCTGGCGGCTGCGCTTTCCGGCGGGATCGCGTCCACCATACGATTCAAGGGAATGTCGCTGGTCTGAATTCCGCCGCTCTTTTCTGCTTCCGTCTCGCGAATGGTGATACTGGCGGGCTGCACCGCTTGCGCCAGCACGTCGAGTGCGGCGATATCATCCGTTCCAGCGGCGCGCGCCAGCATCACAGCGCTGCTCGAGCGGTGCGTCAGGCCCAATTCTTCCAGATGCTCGCTGACCGCGGCCATCCGGCGATACATCGAATTCACATCCAGCACTTGCTGCGGAGACCACAGACGTTCGGCGATCGCCGCGGCCCGCGGCCATATGCGCGATTCGATGGTTTCGTCGGACGCAAACTCTTCCCACATGCAGGCCTCGCCGCCCAAAATCAATTTCTGCTGCGCAGGGGTAAGTGTGGCGTCGGCGCCGGCAAGCGGGTCAACCAAGTAATGCTGCGAGGCGGGTGCCATTGCGTCCAGGTAGTACCCGCTCGATAGGATTCCTCGATAGCCTTGTCTTGCGGCTTCGGCCAGTGAATCCTGGCCGCGCCACGACTGGATCACGATGTTCTTGGGCATTCCGGGAGTCAATATCTCGTCCCAGCCGACCATGAATTTGTGATGTTTGCTGACAATTTTCTCGACGCGATCCGTGAAATACTGCTGCAGCTCCTGATCATTCTTCAGATTGTGCGCTTGCATGAACTCGCGGATTTTCGGATTTGCGTCCCACTGCTTGCCGTTAACTTCATCGCCACCGATATGAAAATAACGGTCGGGAAAGAGTGTAGCCATCTCGCCAATGAACTTGTCCAGCATCTTAAAAGTGGATTCGCGCGTCGGGTCCATCGCAGGATCGAAGATTCCCCAGCGCCGCTCGATCTGATATGGTCCTGGACCGCTAGAGAGTTCCGGGTATCCGACGAACCACGCGGTGCTGTGCCCGGGCATATCGAATTCCGGCACGACGCGAATTCCGCGGTCGCCGGAGTAGGCAATCAGATCGCGCATTTCACTTTGCGTGTAGTACATTCCGTCGGAGCCCAGCTCGTGCAGCTTGGGGAATTCCTTGCTCTCCAGCCGGAAGCCCTGGTCATCGGAAAGATGCAGGTGCAGCACGTTCAATTTCACCGCTGCCATCGCGTCCACATTTTGCTTCAGCGTTGCCATGGTGATGGAATGGCGGCTGACGTCTATGGACAGTCCACGCCAAGGAAAACGGGGCGAATCTTCGATATGGACCGCGGGCACGGCGTAGCCGTCCGGCGTCACTTCCACCAATTGCAGAAAAGTTTGCAGGCCGCGCATCGCTCCGAGCGAATTCGGGGCCGTCAGCTGGGCGCCCGCGCCAGTGACAGTTAATGTGTAGCTCTCGTCTTCACCCAAATCCTGCACGGGTTCACTGGCGTGGTCTACGTGGATGTCGAGAGTCTGGTGGCCCAGGTCGTCCACAGTGGGGTCGTTGACGAAATAACCCGTCTGACGGGCTAGGTCGCGAGCGAACCGCTGCACTGCGCGCTGCAGTCTGGGCTCGCCGTAGCCGACACTCCCCAGGTGAAAATTGTGTGACACGACCAGACGACCCTCGAGGGGAGTCACCGTCGCAGGCATCGGCATCAGGTTGATGGCCGGAGGCGCCACTTGCGGCGCGTTCGCCGTCGCCGCGGAACTAATCAAGGCAAATATCATGACCAATAAGTAACTACAATACAATCCATGCCGTCCATTTCCGAAATGAGCGCCCATGTCCCTCCCGAGAGCCACGTAAAATAACACGCGCCATCGCAAAACCCGCAGCATTTTTCAGCGAGTCGCTGGCAAATTCGGCCGCCGAAGAAAAGCTTCGCCGCGATTTCCCATTGCCTCGGCCCGGCGAAGTGTGCCATAAATCCGCCCCGCCATGACATTCACTTTGTTGGATTGGTCCGCAATTATTGCTTACCTCCTGATTACTCTCCTCCTCGGACTGTATTTCCGCCGCTCCGCCGGGAGAAGCTCGGAAGACTATTTCGTATCCGGTCGAACGGTATCGTGGTGGCTGGCGGGCACTTCGATGGTGGCCACGACGTTTGCGGCGGACACGCCGTTGCTGGTCGCGGGGCTGGTTTACACCCAAGGAGTTTCCGGAAACTGGATCTGGTGGGCGTTTCTGCCGTCCGGAATGATGACGGTTTTCTTGTTCGCGCGGTTGTGGCGGCGCTCCGGCCTGATGACCGACGTGCAATTTGCGGAGATGCGCTATTCCGGCAAACCCGCCGCATTTCTACGCGGCTTTCGCGCCATCTACTTAGGCG
Organism: uncultured Acidobacteriota bacterium; assembly: GCA_963779465.1. GTDB lineage: Bacteria > Acidobacteriota > Terriglobia > Acidiferrales > UBA7541 > Palsa-295. The sequence goes on from CAVZYH010000001.1 coordinate 1,699,608, forward strand.
TGCTGATGAACTGCTTGATCCTCGGCTGGGTGACGAAAGCGATGATCAACATCGTAGGCACCACGCTGGGCGTCACGATCAGCCAATGGCATTTCTTGCAGAACATGTCGGCGAGCCTCACCGGAATTTTTGGCGCGGTATTTTCCGGCACGGACGGCTACGCTTTAATTATCTGCATTTTTTTCCTGATCCCATTTACGGGCTTCTACGTTTCGCTGGGCGGACTTTCCGGCGTGCTGTGGACCGATCTTTTTCAATTTATTCTGAAAATGGGAATCGTCATCGCGATCGCCTGGTACGCGGTAAAAGCCGCCGGCGGCATGAGCTCGATGATCAGCCAGATCGCCGCGCTGCGCGCCAAAAATGGCGGCTCTGACCCGCTCGCTTTTCTTCCTGATTTTTCGCAAGGCTTCGCCAGCGAAACGCTCTGGACATTGCCCGTAATCACTTTTTGCGTGTATCTCGGCGTGCAGTGGTGGGCGTTCTGGTATCCGGGTTCGGAACCGGGCGGCGGCGGATACATCGCGCAGCGGATTTTCAGTGCGCGTGACGAGCGGCAGGGTTTGCTTTCCGTGCTGTGGTTCAACGTAGCGCACTTCGCGCTGCGTCCGTGGCCCTGGATTCTCACCGCGCTCGCAGCAATTGTTCTGTACCCGGGCCTGGCGCGTCCCGAAACCAGCTACATGCTGATGGTCAATGACCACGTGCCGCACGCGCTGCGCGGCATCATTGTCGCGGGATTCCTGGCGGCGTTCATGTCCACGATCGCGACGCAATTGAACTGGGGCGCTTCGTACGTGGTGGAGGATTTCTACCGGCGGTTTCTGGTGCGCAATTCGTCGGAACGACACTACGTCCGCGTTTCGCAAGTTGTAACGGTTTTGCTGGTAATCGCCAGCGGCTACGTTTCCGCGCAACTTGCTTCGATTCGTTCCGGCTGGCAAGCGGTGCTGGAAGTGGGCGCGGGGACTGGCAGCGTGTATCTGCTGCGCTGGTATTGGTGGCGCATCAATGCCTGGAGCGAAATTTCTTCGATGATTACCGCGTTGGTTTTGACTCTGGCTCTGAATTCAGAAGGATTGTGGAACTCGTTGATTGGCCGGCCGACTTTTTACACCGGCTCGGCGACCGTGCTCTTTGCGAAAAACGTGCTGACGACCACGTTCGTCACGACGGCGGTGTGGATTTTGGTGACGGTGTGCACCGCGCCGGAACCGAACAGCATCCTGCTTTCGTTCTACCGTAAAGTGCGGCCGGATGTGACGGGATGGAAGACCATCGCCGCGCTCGCTCCCGAAACCGCTGCGACGCACGATCTGGGCCGCAACCTGTGGTGCTGGATCCTCGGCACAGTGATGGTCTACAGCGCGCTGTTCGGCGTCGGCAAATTGCTGCTGCAAAAATGGCCGCTGGGAATTTGCCTTACGACGCTCGCTGCTGTGTGCGCATGGCAAATGTCGCGCGAACTAAGCCACGGCCACGGCTCGCCTGAACGCGCGCCATAACACGCGCGGAAAAAGCGCTAGGGCGGCCACGACAATTTGCTGCGATTTCCGCGTCGCCGCGGTATTTTCGCTTCTGTGTGGCAACAACTCGAAAACAACTAACGAAATCTGCGAATCACCAGAGTGTGGCGACCGGAACGGTACAGGCCTAGCACGTACATGCAAGCTCTGCCTTTCGTGGTGAAAATCAACTGGCGAATTCGCAGCAGCGGAGAGCCGCGCGGCACTGCCAACAGTTCCGCCGTTTTTAAATCCGCAGCAGTCGCGTCAATTTCCTCATCGGCGTAGGCCAGTTCGACGCCGTATTCGTGCTCCAGCGTGACAAATAGCGACCCGCGCTCCAGCGCCCCGCCCGCCAGCGCGGGAAATTCGTCTGCCGACAAATAGCAAGTCTCCAACGCGAATGGTTCATCGCCCGCCAGCCGCACGCGTTCCAGCATGAACAAATGGCTGTTCGACGGCAGCGAAAGCCGCGCCGCGATTTCGTGCTCGTTATCGAGCACGCTGGAGGAAATAATCTTCGACCTGCCCATCAATCCCCGGCTGGCCATCTGCTCGGTGTAACTCATCAGCTTGTTGAAATGAATTTTTGGCGGCGCGACGAACGTGCCGGAACCGTGGCGGCGCTCCACCATGCCCTCGCGAGCCAGGTCGGCGAGCGCGTGGCGCGCGGTCATCAAGCTGACCTTGTGCATCTTGGCGAGCTCGCGTTCGGACGCCACGGCGTCGCCCGGTCGTAGCTGTCCGGATTCGATGCGCTTGCGGATTACGTTCTGGATGCGCTTGTAAGTGGGCTCGCCGTTACGGCCGATCGGTGTCATGAAAGCTCCGGAAAGTGCTGAGAGTCTAGCAGGTTAGGTCTCTGGCGCAGCCAAAAAGGCGTCAAGGACCGCCGCTCAAGTGCAAACATGCTGCTATAGAGCGGGCTAATCCGCTATAGAGCGTACGCGCAATATCTGTCAGAAGCCTTATACATATTCACTTTTCTCTTGACAAGCTATATTTTCCGCTCTATAGCTCTTGCCATCTTTAGGGTGCTTGGGGGTTTTATGGCATTTCGCCGCACAGAATCCACGCAGGAGGCTTTCGTGAACAAGAGTACTGGGCTTGCAAAATTCGTGCTGCTTCTCGGCGTTGGCTTGCTCGCCGCCGTCTTTGCGGTGCTCGCGCCCGCGGGCGCGCAGGAGACCACGGCGTCGATAACCGGCTTTGTTACCGATGCTTCGGGCGCCGCGGTCGCGGGCGCCACGGTGACCGCGACGGATGCCGCGCGCGGTACGGCGTATCCGACGCAGACCAATGGCGATGGTGCGTACTACCTCGCCCGCCTGCCAATCGGGAAGTATGCGGTGAAGGTCGAGGCCAAAGGTTTTCAAACCGCGGCGCGCCCGGCTTTCGACCTGGTCCTCGACCAATCGGCGCGCGTAGATTTTCAGATGACGGTGGGCGCCATGTCGCAGACGGTGGAAGTTACGGGGACAGCTCCGCTGCTGCAAACGGAGACCACCGACATCAGTACTCATATCGATAGCGTAGTTACCGAAAACATTCCGCTGATCACCGGGAATTACGGCGAACTCACTTTGCTCACCCCGGGAGCCGTCAGCACCAATCCCGGAGCGTTCAAGTCGGGTCAAAACACTTTCCAGGTGGGCCGCCCTTACATCAACGGCAATCGCGAACAGACGGATAACTACATTCTCGATGGCATCGACAACAATCAGAGCGACAACAATGAAGTGGCCTACTCACCCAGCCTTGAGGCTATTCAGGAATTCAATTTGATCACCCAGAATCCTTCCGCGGAGTTTGGCAATTTTCTGGGAGGCATCGTGAACACAACCATAAAATCCGGCACGAATTCGTTTCATGGCAGCGCCTTTGAATTCTTCCGGAATGATGCGTTGGATGCCAACGAGTGGAGTAACGGTTTAACGACGCCAGTAACTCCCAAAGGGGCGCTGCGATATAACCGCTTCGGGGGTACTTTCGGCGGTCCCATCGTCAAGAATCGGCTGTTCTTCTTCGTGGACTATCTGGGACAGCGCATGGACCAGCCGTCCACCCAAAACGTGCAGGTTATGAGCCAAGCAGAGCGGGCCGGAAATTTCGGCGAGCTCTGCACGGCAGGTTTCGTGGCCGGCATTTGCACGGATCCGAGCCAACAACTGTACATGCCGCAAGCGGGCGTGGCACCGACGGCACGCACGCCGATCCTGAATAATAACTTGACGGCTGCAGGACTGACGTTGAGCCCCTCAGCGTCCTCAATCGTGAATTCACCGCTCTACCCACTGCCGACCTCCGGAAATATCTTGTTCTATCAGCAGCGCATTTTGAACAACGCGGACCAAGGCGACGTTAAAATCGACTGGACGCCTAACGAAAAGGACCGGATCTATGGGCGTTATTCGCAACAATCCGTGCGGAATCCGACCACGGAAACCTATGTGCTTGCCAATAACGGCATCACGGACTTTAACTATCCCCTAAAGAACGGGGTGCTCGGTTGGACCAGGACGATTGATCCAACTCTCATCAACGACCTCCGAGTGGGCTTCAGTTATTTTCCCGTTAGCCAGGGCTACACGAACCCGACCGGGCAAAATCTGCCGCAGGAATTCAATATTCCGGGTTCGCCGAGCACATTCTTGCCTTCGCTTCAGGGCTTGTTCGGCAATGTTGGAAACATCGCCAATAGTCTTTCGGCATTTAACACTTTCAATGACACCGTGATTCAGATTGGCGATTCGATCGTGAAGTCCCACGGAAACCATGAATTTCACGTGGGCTTTCAATTCAACAACTACCGGGACAATTTCCTCTATCCCGGCAACGAAGGACTCGCAGGCTTTTTCAACTTCAACGGGCAATACACGGGCAACGGTGGCACTTCCTTGGGTTCCGGGCTGGCGGATTTCATGCTTGGCCTCCCCAACAACCTCGGCATAGGCAGCAGTACATCCGGCAACCGGCACGTACGGAACAACCTCTGGGCAGCTTACGGGCAGGACAACTGGCGTCTAACGCACAATCTCACGTTGAACCTTGGTCTGCGTTGGGAGCTGAACACGCCCCGCTATGCTGCAGACGGGAACGCCGTAAACTATGAGCTGTTTGGCGGAGATCTGATTACTCCGACGATAAACAACAACGGATTGGGTAAAGCGCTCTACAAGCAATATAACGGCATCACCAACTTCCAGCCACGCATCGGCGTAGCCTGGCAGCCGGGATTCCTGAAGAATACCGTGGTTCGTGCAGCCTACGGGATTACCAGCTTCATGGAGAGCAATGGCGTCAACAATCTGCTGACGGCAAATCCGCCGTTTGAAACAGCCCACAACGTCACGTTCGCTCCTACCACGCCGCTGCCTGCCAGCACGCTGGATCAAGGATTCGTCGGCTTTCCGACGGGATGCACGCTCGCGTTGGCGGTAGCGTTTGACCCCGTCTGCTTTCAGGGTGTTAACATTCACGCGTTTGACATAAACATCCGGCCAGCCTTTCAGCAGGAATGGAGCCTAAACATTCAGAAGCAGTTCGGAAACTCCACGACGGTGCAGGTCGGCTACGTCGGTGAGGACGACCAACATCTCAGCAATATCATCATGCTGCAGCAGAATGAATTGAATTCCAACGGTACGATCACTCCCAGCCCGTTCCTCAACTCAACTTTGCTGGGAGAAGTGGGCCAAGCCAGGTATTCGATGTCAAACGGCGTTAGCAACTACAACGCGTTAGAGGCGGTCTTGCAAGAGCGGCTCACAAACGGTCTGCAGGCACAATTGAATTACACATGGTCCAAGTGCCTCAGTGACACGCCCGGATTCTACGGTCAGTACGGCGACGCCGTCAGCACCGAAGCGCAAACGATCGCCGGCTGGGCATTTCCCCAGAATCCCTATAATCAGATCGGTGACTACGGCCGTTGCCCACAAAACACTGGGTCGCTGTTCAACGGATACGTGGTGTACGAACTTCCTTTCGGACACGGTCGGCGGTTTGGCAATGACGTGAATGGATTCGTAAACGCGCTGGCTGGGGGCTGGCGGATCAGTTCCGCCTTCGTCTTCCACAGCGGATTTGCGCAAACTATTTTCGCAAGCAGCGATACATCGGGTACCGGAGGTTTCTCTACTCGCGCGGACTGCGTTCCGGGAGTTCCTGCGCATGTTCCAATGGTATTCGACCCGGCAAACAATGGCGTTTCGTTCCTGAATCCTGCCGCGGTGACCACCCCTGCCGCCGGGACATTCGGCAATTGCGCTGTCGGTGCGTTTGATGGTCCGGGATACAAGTCTGCTGATTTGAGCTTGGGCAAGAACTTCTCGATCACCGAACGGCAGACCGTTGAGTTCCGGGTTGATATGGTGAATTTCACGAATACCCCGATCTACAACTTCGGGCAGGAGTACAGCGGTCAGCACACTGCGGGCGCGTCCAACTATGGCGAGATTTTTACTTCACAAGGCGCGCGCACTATTCAGTTTGCTTTGAAATATAGCTTCTGATTTCGAGCGAAGAGTTTTCGGCCAGGGGCCCCCACCCCTGAACGGAGTCGCTGCCTCACGACGGCGGCTCCGTTTTTTGCTTCGCTCCGATCGGATTACGCTCGGGCGCGAATACTTACTTGATCACTTCGACCTCGGACATGGCGATCAGGCCGGTGCCCACCATTTCTTTCAGCTTGGAGAGAAGTTCCGCGACTTTCTCTGGCGTCTCGATAAATTCCACTTTCATCGGAAGATTTTCGGTCAGCGCCAGGATTCGATCTGTGTGCATGTGATGATCAGCGCCAAATCCGGCGATGCCGTGGGTGACCATGGCTCCGGAAACCTTGCTGCGGAAAAGAAACTCCAGAATCGCGGCGTATACCGAATCGCCGTGGTACTTCTGGTCCTGGCCAACATAGATGGTCACTTTCTTGGCGGGTCCGGCGTTCAACATATTCCCTCCTGGCGCTCTGCCATTCTATATCGGCTGCGGTCCGTCGGAGCTGACGGCAAGGGCACCGGATTTCGCACGCAACGTGCGAGGGGCCGGCATCAATCACGACTCCGGCACGGAGATCTCGTCTAGCGGCAGTATCCGACGCATGCGGCGAGACTGTCTAATTGTTTCTGAGGGTACGGGGCGACAAAGCGGTCATGCTAGGATGTGGATCATTATTGCAGATTTTGGGCTGCGCTGGAGCGCGTCACAGATGGCGGCGCCCCGGCGGCGCTTCACGGCGATGGAGAACGTTATGAAAACTTTTGTCATCTCGCTGGCGGCGATACTGTGCGTCTTCGTGCTGTCGCATTTCGCCGGGTGGCGATCATCAGCTGCAAATACGACACTCATCAGCAAGCTGGAAACGATCGATATCGAATCAAAGGTGCGAACGGTCGTTTACAGCGCGCCGCAGCATTTCGAGGCGCCGAATTGGACGCGCGATGGCGCATTTTTTCTGTTCAACCAGGATGGCCGGATATATCGCTTGCCCGTTGGCGGCGGAAAACCGGAAGTGATTGACACTGGATTCGCCATCCGCTGCAACAACGACCACGGAATTTCGCCCGACTCAAAATTCATCGCGATCAGCGACCAATCACAGGGTGACCATAATTCGCTCGTTTACACGGTTCCGTTTGGCGGCGGAACTCCCCAACGCATCACGCAGAACTCTCCTTCGTACTGGCACGGTTGGTCGCCGGACGGGAGCACGCTGGCGTTTGTCGGCGAACGAAACGGGGACTTCGATATTTACTCGATTCCGGCCGCGGGCGGCACGGAGACTCGGCTGACCACGGCCAAAGGGCTGGATGACGGGCCTGAATATACTCCGGACGGAAAATATATTTATTTCAATTCGGTGCGCACCGGCATCATGCAGATTTGGCGCATGCGCCCGGATGGAAGCGAGCAAGAGCAGATCACTCACGATGATTTCAACGATTGGTTCCCGCACATTTCGCCGGACGGGAAATGGATGGTCATTCTCTCGTTCGATAAGAGCGTGACGGGACATCCGCCGAATAAGGACGTTTCGCTGCGGCTGATGTCGCCTGAAGACGGGAAAATCAGCGTGCTAGCGAAATTGTTCGGCGGTCAGGGGACGATTAATGTGCCGTCGTGGTCGCCAGACAGCAAGCGATTGGCTTTTGTGAGTTATGAATTAAAGGATGCTCCATCGAACTACTAACTTCTGCTCCGATTCTCGTTCTCGTCCAAAATCTCGAACATTCGCTCTTTCTTGCAACGCGCGATCTAGCGCTGCAGAATCGCCCGGCAGCAGCTGTAGAGAAAAATCTCGACATCGCCTTGAGCGGGGCCGACAATGCAGTCGGTCGAGCACGGACTATGTCTGCACGAAAGGACAACGAATGAAATCTCTAACACGCAGGACATTCATGCAGCTCAGTGCGGGCTCCGTGGCTGCCGGAGCAAGTTCCAAGATCAAATTGCTGGAGCCGGCGGCCCTTTGGGGTGCCGGACGCGCGGTCGCGCCGAGCGATACCGTCCGATTCGCATCCATTGGCACGGGCACACGCGGATGCGAGCTGCTGGATGCGTCGCTCGAAGTGCCTGGCGTGGAATGTGTAGCGGTTTGCGACCTTTACGACAGCCGGCACGAGGCGGCGCAAGAAGCCGTGAAGAAACAGGTGCCGGCAACGCGCAATTATAAAGAGATCCTCGATCGCAAGGACGTGGACGCGGTGATCGTGGCGGTGCCCGACCATCAACATCGCAGAGTGGTGGTGGATGCATGCGCGGCTGGCAAGGACGTTTACTGCGAAAAGCCGATGTCGCACAACGTGCAGGACGGCTTCGCTATGGTGGATGCGGTGCAAAAAGGAAATCGTATCATGCAAGTTGGCAGCCAGCGCGTCAGCTCCATCGTGTACGAAAAGGCGCGCGAGCTCTATGCGTCGGGGGCGCTCGGCGAGGTTTTCCTGATCGAAGGGTCGTCAAACCGCAATTCGCCCGGAGGCGCTTGGGTGTATCCAATCCCACCGGACGCGAGCGAGCAGACCATTGATTGGAATGCTTTCCTGGTGGGAGCGCCGCAGCGCCCATTTGATGCAGCACGTTTCTTCCGTTGGCGTTGTTTCGCTGATTACGGCGAGGGCTTGGCGGGGGATTTGTTCGTGCATTTGCTTTCCGGGATTCACTTTGTCGCGGGAATCAACGAAGTTCCGCTACGCGCGCAGACAACTGGCGGACTATTTCGCTGGAAGGACGGGCGTGACTTCCCCGACGTGATTGAGACTGTCTATGACTATCCGAAATTCCGCGTTTCGCTCTACTGCAATCTGAACAATGCTAATCAAGGCGGCGAACCGATCAAATTCCAGGGCACGAAGGGCACGATGGAACTTCTGAATCAGACGCTGACATTTACGCCACAAGATATTGTTCCCAAGCCCGAGACATATTCGACCAAGGGTTGGCCGGCGCGGCTTCGCAATGCGTATCTCGCGAAGTGGGCGGCGGAAAATCCGCAACCTACGCCGCTCGATTATAAGACGACGGTGCAATCCGAGATTTTTACCGCACCGGCCGGGTACAGCGATGTTTCCGCGCACCAGGCGAATTTTTTCAATGCGGTGCGAACGCGCAAAGCTACTGTCGAGAACGAAGTATTTGGCAATCACACCGCGATTGGCTGCCATTTGGCAAACTACGCGTACTTCAAGAAAACGATTGCGACGTGGGATGCGGAAGCGAAGGCGATTGTCGGCTAAGCGCGGTTCGCTCGTGTTATCGAGATGACCATGACTTCAGAACAGGGGCGGTGACCATGAGGGGATTTTCAAGAAGGAAATTTCTACAGACTGCTTCGGCATCGGTAGCTTTCGCCGCCGCGTGTGCCGATGCATCCTGGCTGATGGCGAATCCGCTGGGTTTGCCGCTCGGATTGCAGCTGTACTCCGTCAGGGATTTGATGCCGAAAGATTATGAAGGCACTCTCCTCCAGCTGAGCGCGATCGGTTACCGTGAGGTCGAGGCTGCGGGATTTTTTGGCCGCAGCGCGAGCGATGTGAAGCAGGCCATGGAGAAAGCAGGGCTGCACTGCGTGAGCGCACACTATTCATACGCTGATCTGGCGCCACACCTCGACGACGTAATCCAATTCGGAAAAACGCTGGGGCTTGAGTACATCATCTGCGCATCGGCCGGACTTCCCGATGGATCGTCCGCGAAATCGGTGGATCCGCGGCTCACCAGAGAAGCGATGACGCTCGACGACTGGCGCTGGAACGCGGAGCAATTCAATCGCATGGGAGAGCGCGTGAATGCGGCCGGAATCAAATTTGGATACCACAACCATACTGCGGAGTTTCGCACGCTGAACGGCGTGGTAATTTACGACGAGCTGCTGCGCCTGACAGATCCCGCGAACGTGACGATGGAGATGGACTGCGGATGGGTAATCGTTGGCGGCAAAAATCCCGTGGATTATTTGCGGCGCTACCCTACACGCATTTCCATGCTGCACGTGAAGGACTTCAAATTGACGGGCACGCCGGGCTCCGATACGGATCCGCCGCCTTCCGCCGAGTTGGGCCGAGGAAGCATTGACTACCGTCCAATTTTCGCGGCGGCAAGCAAGGCCAACATCAAGCATGCCTTTATCGAGCAGGAGCAATACGATATGCCGCCGATGGAAGCGCTGAAGATTGACGCAGAGTATTGGAAGGCGTTGACCGTTTAGCGCGCCAGGGCTTCCGGAGTCAAGCTGCCGTCGAGAGCATCGCTGCGTTAGCGCAGCGCGTGCAGAATCGCTAAATCCAAGACCACCATCAGCACCGCGGAAGCCGGAATTACCAGCAGCGCTCTTTTGAGCCGCCGCGGTTCGCCGCCCGCGATGAAACCAATGATGCGCGAACTGACGGCGAGGCCAATCCAACCACAGGTAATTGCGAAGCCGATGGCGGTTCCCGTCATGCGCGGAAAATTATCACCAACGATGGCGAGAGTGGTGGGGAAAACCGGCGCCATGGAAAGGCCCGCGACGAAAACCATAATTGCAGCGGTGAACGGATTGCTCAGCCGCAGCATCAGAAAAGTCGAAATCGCCGTCACGATGGATGCGAAGAGTAAAACGGTGATTGCCGGAACCCGGATCAGGATGGGAGAGACGCCCACACGGCCAATCAGCAGGCCGAGCGCGAATCCCAGCGAAAGAATGTTGAGCGCTCGCGATTCAGGAATTCCTTGTGCGATCAGGTGGCGGGGCAGCCAATTCCAGATTCCCACCTCACAGCCAACATAAAGAAAAAGAAACAATCCCAGCAGAAAAAGCAAGGGACGTCCGAGAACAGGAGCCGCATCCGCCAGCACGAAGCCACCGGATCGAGTTGCCTCCGGCATTTTGGTAGATGCCTCAATCGCCAGCGAGACGACCGTGAGGGCGGCGATGGTGTAGCACAGGCGAACCCAATTTCGCCCGAAAAGATTTGCCGCGATAAACGGGGTAGCCAGTCCGCCCAGCCCGAAAAACAGATTCACCAGATTGAGTGCGGTAGCTCGATGCGCTTCGCCCACATCGCTGACCAGCGCATTCGCGCCGGTGACGACGATTCCTCCGCCCACACCAAGCAGGAAGAGCAAGAACAAAATGCTACGAAAACCGGACGAACGCGGAAGCGCAAAAAGTGCGATGGCGATCAGTGCGAGCCCGATGATAAGTCCGAGCTTCTTTCCTTCGTTATCGAGCAGCGGCCCGACGCCGAGCGACGCGATGATCAACCCCAGCGCCTGCGCGAAGGCGATGGTGCCGTTCTGGCGGGGCGACAGGCGGAATCGCTCCGACAGCTCGGGCAAAATCGTGCCCAGCATGGCGGAGATCATCCCGTAAACAAAGATCGCAACAATCGTTGAGAAAATCAGCATGCGGCGCAGCTCATATGATTTTGGCGATTGTTGTCATCGAGTTTGGGCTTCGCCGCGCGCTACAACCACCACGCCGCCGAGGGGCGCTCACGAATCACGATCTCGTTCAGGAAATTCGCAGCTTTCGTAAGCCCTTCTTCCGCGGAAAGCAGACTGTCTTCGTGTTCGATGGAGAGCACGGAATCGTAACCGAACATTCGCAGCGTGGAAATGAATTCGCTCCACCACTCCGCGCCGTGACCGTAGCCGCAGGTGCGAAAAATCCAACTGCGCGCGCGCTCGTCGGTGTAAGGCTTGGTGTCCAGCACTCCGGCGCGTTGCAGATTATTTGGGTACAGCTGCGTATCTTTAGCATGAACGTGGAAAATCGCCCCTTCCAACACGCGTACGGCCGCTATGGGATCGATTCCCTGCCAGAACAAATGACTGGGATCGAAATTGCAACCGACGACGGGCCCGGCGATCGCGCGCAGCTTCAGCATCGTCTCCGGACTGTAAACCACAAATCCAGGATGCATTTCGATGGCGATCTTCACGCCATGGTCCTGGGCGAATTTTGCGTGCTCGACCCAATAAGGAGCGACCACTTCGTTCCACTGCCAATCGAGCACCTGCAGATATTCCGGAGGCCAAGGACACGTCACCCAGTTGGGCGCGGTGGCGTGCGGCGAATCGCCGGGACAACCGGAAAAATCGATGACCACGGGTATGCCAAGTTTTTCCGCAAGCCGGATGGTTTTGCGACTCACCACTCGGTCTTGCTCCGCACGCGCTTTATCAGGATGCAAGGGATTGCCGTGCGAACTCAGAGCGCTGATCTGCGCGCCATGGCCGGCGAGCACCTTCTGAAATTCCGCGAGGGCGCGACTATCGTCCAGCATCATCAGTTTGCAGTGCGCATCACCCGGATAATTTCCGGTGCCAAGCTCGATGGTATTGATGCGTAGCGCGGCAAGTTTCGTGAGAACGTTAGGCAGCGAAAGCTGCGAGAGCAAAGGTGTAAAGACTCCAACACGCATGGTGGCTATTATCTCCTAACGCCGCCTCACGACAACGCTTAACGTTCACACGCACGGGTATACAAGTCGCAAAAACGCGCGGTGGACAAGGTGGCTGGGTTGGGGTTCCCAAATGTTCGCGAGTTTTTCGCGGCGTCCAGAAAGGGACAAAGTAGAGCGATCGAAAAAAGCGGGTTGGAAACTGTGGAGCCGAGGCCCGGACTTGAACCGGGGACCTGCCGATTACGAATCGGCTGCTCTACCAACTGAGCTACCTCGGCGCCTGCACGACTGTAACATCGGCGCAAAAAAACTGTCAAACTTTGGCCGCGAAATGTGCGCGGCGTGCGCGGCCGGCGCATCCTTCAGCGCGAGAGCGGATACATCAGCCAAGCGACCCCGACGCCAACCAGCACGAACAGCCCGAAGGACCACAACGCGTATTTAAGGCCGCCCGCGCGAGTGCGGTGCGACAAGCACGCCAGCACCAGCGAAACCAGCAGCGCGAACAACAGCATCGCGCCAAGGTGGCTCAGCCGCAGCGCGCTGGCGACGAATAGCAACGCGCCGCAATTCACTTAGCTCCTCCTGCCCGTAGCGATTTCGATCGTATCCAGCACTGCCAGCACGTTCACCACTCCCGCCGCGGCGATGAAGCGCGTTCCGTAATCCCCCGCGGCGCGCGAAACGTCTGGACCCGCAGCCTCGAAAAACCGCGAAAAATAATAAAACACTCCTGTGCCGGCATCCGCCAGAAAACCCAGCGTGCCGAATGGATCTCCGGAATGCGGCGGGAACACATTGCCACGCAGCAAATATCCGCTGACGACCAGTCCGCCCACCGCTGCGAAAAACACCAGCGCCCGGCCCCAGCGCCCCAGCAGAAGATGTCCCAGACCGGGGACGAGCCACGCCGCGATTCCCGCGAATAGCGCGAGCGCCGCGCGATTGGCACTTACTCGCGAGGGATGCGACTTCGGACCTGCCGCGACGCCTTGTCCGCCAGGCGCTTGACTCACCGCCATTTCACTGCCAGCCATCGGAACGATTGGAGTTTGATCGCCGGATGGTGAGCCGGCGATTGGCGGAATGGCCGTGGCACCGCCAGCAGCCGTGTGGCCGCCCGATTCCTGGCTCACTGGCGCGTCGCGGAGCGTAGCTTCGTTCCCGGGTAATTCGTTCAAGGTCACCTAAGCCAGCAAGGGAAGAATTTCTTCCTGAATGGCGCCGGTAACGCGCGCGTCGTTCTCGCCGACATACACATTCACTTCGCTGCGCACGCCGAATTCCGGCAAATAAATTCCGGGCTCGATCGAAAAACAGGTGTGCGGCGCGATTTTTCGATCGTCGCGCGTTTCCAGGCCGTCCATGTTCGCGCCGTTGCCGTGCACTTCCTGGCCGATGCTGTGCCCGGTGCGATGCAGGAAATATTTTCCGTATCCGGCTTTGCGAATCGTTTCACGCGTCACGCGGTCCACTTCCCAGCCGTGCACCGCGCGTTTTTTCGCCACGGCGTCCTTGACGAATTCAATTGCGGCATTGCGCGCGTTCTTCACGATGCGGAAAATTTTGGCGTAGGAATCCGGTACGCGCTCGCCCAGATAGCCTACCCAGGTGATGTCGTAATACACGCTGCCTGGCCGGTTCAGCTTCGCCCAGATGTCGAGTAACAGCAGATCCCCGGCGCGAATGGGGCGCGAGCCAACGGCCTGCGGTTCATAGTGCGGGCTGCCGTTGTTTGGTTGCACGGCGACGATCGGAGGCTCGGCGGTGGTCAGCCCGCCCGCGCGAAATTGCTCGACGATCCACTGTTGCAACTCATATTCCGTCAGCGGCTTCCCTTCCCGTACGAACTTCGCCGCGCGCTGGAAAGCTTCGCGCGTGATGCGGTCCACGATTTTGCCAGCCTCGCGATGCCCCTGAAATTGCTCGTCCGACCAGCTGGCTTCAAATTTCTGCACCAGGTCTGCCGAGCTGACCACTTTTTTCTTCAGTTTGCGAATCAGCTCAATCGTTCCGGCATCCACCAGCCCGATGTAGGGAATATTGTTGTCCGGCGAGTACTGCATCGCGATGGTCTTGCTGCCGGAAAGCAGCCTTGGCAACATTTTGTGCAGCTCTTCCCATCCCGCGTACAAGAATTTCTTGCCCTCGAGAGTGTCGAGCGTGCCCTGCTCAATTTTGTGCACCAGCTTGCGCGTCTCGCCTTTGACGGGGATGAAATAGAACCAGCGCCGCGTGACCATCGCGTTCGGGTCGAGTCCCAGGATGTTGCCTGCAATCGGATCGCGGTGATGATGATCGCAAAAAAGCCACCCGTCGAGCTTGGCGGCGCGTAATGCAGTTTGGATGGCTTTCAGATTCGGCATTTCGTCAATCCTTTGCTTTCTTCGCCGGGCGCTTTGCAGCCGCCAGCAGCGTCAGCACGTGCTCGCGCTTTATATCTGCCACGGCCACGCGCTTCCTGCGGCTCTTTTCGCCGGACACGATTCTAACAGCCGCTCGCGGCACGTTCAAACGCTCCGCGAGCAACTGCATCAGCGCTTCATTTGCGCGATCGTCCACCGGCGGCGCGGTAAGGCGAACTTTCAATGCGTCGGCGTGCTCGCCTTCGATCGCATCGTGGCTGGCTCGCGGCTGCACAGGCACGTAAAAGGATACGCCTGCATCATTCGCCACTATTTCCATTTCGTCCTGCGATTTCCGTGCCGGCGCGCACAATCAGACGTAGGTAACTGTCGTTCGTCCCCTGCGACGATTCGCGCCTCAGCCGCGCAGCACGAATGTGGTGCGCCCGGAGCCGCCCGAGGCATCAGGCAGTAGAACCGCGCGGCCCAAACAACGCAGTGCCGACGCGAATCTCCGTGGCGCCTTCTTCAATGGCCACGTCGAAATCGTGGCTCATGCCCATGGAAAGCACCGGCAGCGCGCGGCTGAGTCGCCGGCTCAAATCGTCGCGCAATTCGCGCAGCTTGCGGAAATAAGGGCGCACCCGCTCTGGCTCATCGAAAAACGGCGGAATGGTCATCAATCCGGCAAATTCCAGATGCGCGAACGGCGCAATGCTCGTCGCCAGCGATAACAAGTTAGCTTCGGCAACTCCGCTCTTGGTTTCTTCACCGCCGAGGTGTACCTCGATCAGCACCGGCAGGCACTTCCCTTCGGCGTCAGCTGCAGCGTGAAGTTTCTTCCCGAGCGCCAAATCGTCCAGCGAATCCACGCGCCGAAAAATGTGCGCGGCGCGACGAGCTTTGTTGCTCTGCAAGTGGCCGATCAGATGCCATGTCGCATCGAGGTCCGCCACCTTCGGCTGCTTCGCCTCCCACTCCTGCACGCGATTTTCGCCGAAATGCCGCAGCCCTGCTTCAAAAGCCGCCACGATCGCTTCGGCGGGGTGGGTCTTCGACACCGCCACCACAGTGATTTCGTCCGCGCGGCGTCCGCAGCGCGAGGCAGCACGCCCAACGCGCTCCTGAATTCGCGCAAAATTATCGGCGATCAGTGCAGCCTGATTCGTCATCGTCGCGATTCTAGCATGGCAAAAAGCCACAACACCCGCGAGGTCGTCAGCCTGAGGAGCGCAGCGAAGAGGGGTCTCTCTTCGACGTAGCGCCGTCGGCGCTGTTCACGGACCGCGCTTTCCGGAATACGTCCTTATGCTAGACTGTGTTTCGAGTACATGCCTACCCGCGGCAAATTCATCGTGCTCGAAGGAATTGACGGCTCGGGGAAACGCACGCAGCTGGAAATGATCGCGCGCGCGTTCTCATCGAGTGGCATCGCGTACGCGCAGGTGAGCTTCCCGCGCTACGACGGATTTTTCGGCAAGCTGGTGGCGCGTTTCCTCAACGGCGAGTTCGGCCCGCTGGAATCCGTAGATCCGCATTTTTCGGCGCTGCTCTACGCCGGAGACCGCCGGGAATCGCGTCCCGCGCTGGAATCGGATCTCGCGGCCGGTAAAGCGCTTATCGCCGACCGCTACATCGCTTCAAACCTGGCGCACCAGGGCGCCCGGGTTTTACCCGCGAAGCGCCGCGAATTTCTAACATGGCTTAAAGAACTCGAATATCAGGTGTATGCCTTGCCGCCGGAAGACTTGGTGATCTACTTGCGCGTACCGGCCGAGGAAGCGCACCGCCTGGTGGGAGAAAAAGCTAAGCGCCAGTACACCGAACTGCGCCGCGACTTGCAGGAAGCCGACTTGGCGCATCTGCGCGCCGCTTCCGACGTTTATGATGAGCTCGCGCGCCAACCGAATTGGGTAAAGATCGAATGTTACGACGAGCAGGCCCGAGCCCTGCGCGCTCCAGAAGCAATTCATAAGGAGATTTTGGCGGCTATCGAAGCGCGCGTATTTCCCGCGCTTCATGCCAGCCGCTGATCCCATGGGCTTCAACGAATTTCTCGGCAACGAACGCATCATCACCGCCCTTCGCGGAATGCTGCGCCGCGAACGCACGCCCGGCGCCATGCTTTTTACTGGACCGCGCGGAATTGGCAAGTACACGCTCGCGCGCATGTTCGCGCAAGCCGCGAATTGCCAGCGACTGCCAGACGACTTCTGCGGCGAATGTGAATCCTGCAAACGCATGGCCCCGCTAACGGATCCCGCTGCACTCATCGCGGCCGGCCTCACCGAACGAGGCGAATCTGCGGACGCTTCCATGGTCGAACGCATGCCGCTCATTATCGAGCCGCATCCCGACGTGTGGCTGCTGGTGCCGGATCCAGTGCGGCGCCTCGCTCCCGTCGCGCGCCCCATGATTCGCGTGGGCCAGTTGCGCGCGGTGCAGCGCGCCGCGTATTTCAAACCGCAAGGACGCCGACGCATCTTTATTCTGGACGACGCGCACACCATGCGCTGGAACGACGCCGACCTGTTCCTGAAAATCCTGGAAGAACCGCCGGAAAGCGCCACCCTAATTCTGCTAGCGCCCACTCCCGATTCCGTGCTGCAAACCATCCGCTCGCGCTGCCTGCAATTTCATTTCGCGCCCGTCGCGGTGGAGCAAATCGAAAACTTTCTCGCCGAGCGCAGCGACCAGAAACCGCCGGAACGCAAGCTTGCCGCCCAACTCGCGAGCGGCAGCCCAGGCATGGCTCTCGCGCTGAACTTGGAAGAATCCGCGCGTCTCCGCCGCAGCGTCTTAAGCCTGCTGGAAAAAACCATCAACGGCGGAAAGACCGCGGAAATTTTCACCGCCACCGCGCAACTCGCCAAACAGGAAAAGGAATCGTTTGAAAATATTCTGACGCTGTTCTATAGTCAGCTCACAGACCTTCTTGAACTATCCCAAGGTCCAAAAAGCAGATTCGCTCGCAATCCCGATCTTCACCGAGAATTGGAAGCACTCAGCAGGAAAATAGATTTCGCGTGGGTCTCGCGGGCCACCCAGGGGCTGGATCGCCTGGAAAGCCGGCTTAAGCGGAATATTAGCCGCCAGTTGGGGCTGGACGCTCTTCTTCTTTCATTAGGCAATCGCTAGGGCGCCCGCACGAATTCTGTTTTTTTATAAAATGTCTGCAACCTAAAACCTTTTTCCACAGTCATAACAGGAAGTAGCAACTGGAAGGAGCATCCATGGTAAATCGTAAGCTTTTTCGTCCTACTCTTACTGACGTGAAGGAACAATTCCCAGCTCGTCCTATTCAAGCCGTCCCAGCGTCAGGAACGCAACGCAAGAAGCCCGCGCCGCCGGAGCAAACTCATGCGGAGAATTTCTACTTCGTAAAACAGATGCAATCGCGGACTCCTGTGGCCGTGGTACTTACCGACGGCGAAATATTGCGCGGGAGCGTGGAATGGTATGACCGGGATTGCATCAAGCTCACCCGTTACGGCAGCCCCAACCTGCTCGTTTACAAGCACTGCATCAAGTACCTGTATAAAGAGGGTGAAGATGCGGCGCAGGGCGGCGTAAACGGATCGAACGGAAGCAACGGCTCGGGCGGGGCGGACGGCTCGGACGAATAGCCGTTTTTTTTCGTGAAGCGAATAATTCGTAATCTGGCGCGCACCGGGACGCGGAGGCTTGGCGGCCCGTGTGCGTGCTACGACGGCCGCTTCTTGCGGTTCTTCCTGAAGGGCCCCACAAAAAACGTCATCAGTGCTTTACCTACCAGCCGGCGCGCATCGTCGGTAATGTCGCAATCCACCACGGCAACGTGCCGCCCGATGCGCACCACGATCGCTTCCGCGGTCACGCTGCCTCCCTCCACCGCTTCCAGATAATTAATTTTCATCTCGATGGTTGCAACCCGCGTGCCGTGCGGAGCAGACATATACGTCGCGAGGCCCCCAGCCGTATCGGCCAGCGCTGCCAGCACGCCACCATGGACCACTCCGTGTACTTGCAGGTGTTTCTTGCTGACGCGCATCCGCAGGACGACTCTGCCGCGCTCTGCCACAACCAGCGCAAATCCAAGATGATTGGTGATTTGATTTTCGCGCAAGCGCCAGCGCATCTCTTCGGCGGCCAAGCGCTCCAGAGATTTGGATTTCAACAATTCAGATTGGGATCGCGACTGAGATCTTGCTTGCGCCATATCAGTAAGCCGTAAGGCCTCCATCAAGCGGAAAGGACGCGCCAGTGACCCACGACGCATCTTCCGATGCCAAATACACAGCCATCATAGCCACATCATCCGGCTTGCCCAGCCTCCCGATCGGAATTTCCGCGATGCGTTTTTGGATTTCAGCCACCGCGTTCGGCGTCTGTTGAATTGACTGCATCCCCAGCTCGGTCTCCACAAGAGTCGGACAAATGCAATTCACACGAATTTTCTCATGCGCGTGGTCCAGCGCCATCGCGCGCGTCAGGCCGGACACTCCCGCCTTCGCCGCACAGTACGCCGCGCGGTCTCTACGCGCCACCAGGCCCAATACCGAGCCGATATTGATGATCGAGCCGCCGCCAGCCCGCCGCAGCGGCGCCAGCGCAGCCCGCGAGACGAAAAATGTTCCGGTCAGGTTTGCGGCGAGCACTCGGTCCCACTCCGCATCGGAAGTGTGCTCCACAGTCGCTACCACCACCGCGCCGGCATTGTTCACAATCGTGTCTAGCCGGCCAAAATGCTTCTCCGCAGCTGCCAGCGAGGCCTCCACCGACGACCGCTGGGTCACGTCGCAGGATAGTGCGAGCGATTTGCCACCACCCGACGCCGGTGTAGCCGCAATTTCCGCCGCCACCGCGTCCAGAGGCTCCTTCCGGCGGCCGACCACCGCCACCCGCGCTCCCTCCCGCGCGAACGCCAAGGCGCACGCCCGGCCGATACCGGTTCCTCCTCCGGTAATAAACGCCACTTTGCCTGAAAGTCGCAGCATCGAGATGCCCTGTCGGCCCGTCTAATGTCGGACGGAAGGCGCGAATCTAGCATCCGGCCGCCCCCCGTGCAAGCAACGACAAGTAATCGGCCAGGCTTGCTGCTCGCAAGGGATGACTGTTAGAGTGCCGGGAGGTCCCATGAAAATCGGAATCACCTGCTATCCAACTTACGGAGGTTCGGGCGTCGTAGCCACCGAGCTGGGCATCGAACTGGCGGCGCGCGGCCACGAAATTCATTTCATCAGCTACGCGATGCCCATCCGTCTGAGCTCCACGCACGAGCGAATCCACTTCCACGAAGTGGAGGTGACTTCCTATCCCCTCTTTGATCATCCGCCCTATACGCTAGCGCTCGCGACCAAAATGCTGGAAGTCGCCGAGCAGGCGCATTTGGATTTGCTGCACGTGCATTACGCCATTCCCCACTCCGTCAGCGCCCTGCTGGCGCGCATGATGGCCCAACCGAAAAAGTTGCCGTTCATCACTACCCTGCACGGCACGGACATCACCCTGGTCGGCAGCGACCGCAGCTATTTGCCAATCACACGGTTTTCGATCGAGCAGAGCGATGGCGTCACGTCAATCTCCAACTACTTGCGCGAACGCACGATTCGCGAATTCGAGATCAAGCGCCCCATCGAAGTGATCCCCAACTTCGTAAATTGCGACCAGTACATGCGCTGCCGCGACCAAGCTGCCCGCAAGCAATGGGCGAAGAACGACGAGCCCATCCTGATGCACCTTTCGAATTTTCGCCCCGTGAAACGCATCACTGACGTGGTGGAAATTTTCGCCCTGATGCGTGAAAAAATTCCGGCCAAGCTGGTGATGATGGGTGATGGACCCGACCGCGGAGCAGCGGAATACATCGTGCGCAGAAAGGAGCTACAGAAGGACGTGTTCTTCATGGGCAAGCAGGACAACGTCCACGAAAAACTCGGCCTCGCCGATTTATTCCTGCTGCCAAGCGAGGAGGAGTCATTTGGCCTCGCGGCGTTGGAAGCGATGGCCTGCGAAGTCCCGGTAATCGCCACAAACGTCGGCGGCGTGCCGGAAGTGGTGACCGACGGAGTGGACGGCTATCTGATCCCGCCGCACGACGTGGAAACCGGTGCCGCACGCGCCCTGGAGATTCTCACCCGGCCGGACCGCGGACGCAGCATGGGCCGCAAAGCGCGCGTGAATGCCCGGGCAAAATATTGCGCGAACGATGTAATTCCGATGTACGAGGCTTACTACCGGGCGGTACTGCAAGCAGCACAACCGACTGCCGACGCCGTCAACGCCACTAGCACTAGCGATCGATAAACGGCACGACCTGTAACGACTGCATAACCGTATTGACGTCGTTCTGCGAAATCTTGCCAGCAACTCCGCCCGCAGTGGTGAAAATAAACCGGAACTGGTGATCGCGATCATCAAAAGCCCGCACCGCCACCGGAACGTTTTTGGCTGGGTCGCCAAACTGAAAGCCTTTCGCGTTGCCCGCAGCGAACGAATAAAACTGCCCATCGCACCGCAGATCCAGTCCGAAGGAAAGCTTCCACAGCAGCAGCACGTTGATTCTCATCGCGTCGCGCGCATTCATCACCGGGGATTGCTGCGACGGCGCCGCGTCATACACCGCCTGATACATTTCGAAATTTGTATTCAGAGGCTTATCGGCAAACACGTCCGCGAATTTCTGATATTCAGTGGGATTGGAAGTCTTCAGCGTGTGCATTGTGTCCACTTGCGAATCCGGATCGAAAAAAACGATTACCGGCCCGGAATCGTAGAGGAACTGCGTGTAGGTGAGCGAGCCTTTCACGGCCGGGTTGCCAGGCCAAGGGGAATTGAATTCGTAGTTGTACGCTTTCAACAGCGCCGGCTTCGTCGGCTTGGCGGTCATGGTCATCATCGCCATCGGAGCGGGGGCAGCATCAGCTTGCGGCAAAACCAGCGGAACATTCGCGAGCCACGGATTGTCGGAACTCCAGAGCTTCCCTTCAATCCAGGTTAGCGTCTGCAAACCGTATTTCACGGTAAAGCCGGCAACCACAAACACCAGTAGCAACAATATGATTGCAGGTCGCGCGGTGCTTTTGTCCTGGTCGTCGATCATTCCACCTGTTCGCTGAAAGGGATTTTGGCTTCGTCATTCTACGCTATCCATGCGGCTCTGCAAAATCCGAACAATGATTCACAACCGTCTGGTCCGGGCACAGCCTTTACGCCTTCACCAATCCTTGCCGGCAGGCAGAAAGGCGCCGTAACCTTGGATCGTTGCGCCATAAATCACTTGAAATGCGGTAGTTAGTGACGGCCAGCTGTGCGCTGTCCCACTGCAACAAATGCTTTGCACGATGCGTACATTCAAGCGTCTAATCGCCGTGGAGGACGCCCTTGAACGCACTCTGGATGGACCTGCGACACGCCACCCGCATGCTGGTAAAGAATCCCGGCTTCACGCTCGCGGCGATACTGTGCCTCGCGCTCGGAATCGGCGCCACCACCGCAATCTTCAGCGTAGTCAACGCGGTCCTGCTGCGTCCGCTCGCGTATCGCCAGCCCGAAAAGCTCGCTCGCATCTACACCGAATTCCCCACCTTCCCCAATGGCGGTCTGCGTCGGTTCTGGACGTCCGCGCCCGAGTTCCTCGATTTGCGCCGCGACACGAATTCCTGGGAGGCACTCGACGCGTGGGCCAATGACGGCGCCACTATAGCCGGCCTGATTCAACCGGTGCGCGTCACAGCTTCGTTCGTCAGCGGCGGGATGCTCCGCACTCTGGGCGTCCAGCCAGTTATCGGCCGGCTCATCACGCCCGCGGATGACGATCCATCCGCGCCCGTGGTGGCGGACATTTCCTACGGATTGTGGAAGAGCGCCTTCGGCGGCGATAAAAGCATTCTCGGCAAGGAAACGTATCTGAACGGCCAGCCATCCACGATCATCGGCGTAATGCCCCGCGGCTTTGAATTCCCGCCCGGTCAAGTTGACCCGCCGCAAGTGTGGTCCCCTCTGCAAATCGATCCGGCGAAACCGGGTGGTCGCGGCTCCCATTACTTGTATCTGCTTGGACGCCTGAAGCCCGGCGTTACTGCTGCGCAAGCGCAGTCCGAACTCGAAGCCTATGAGCGAGCGCTCGGCGCGCAACACAAAGGCGACCACGAACATTACTTCAATCCCGCGAATCACACGCTGGTGAGCTTTCCATTGCAGGGCGAAGTCGTCAGCAGCGTTCGGCCGGCGCTGCTGATGCTGCTCGCCGCGGTTGGATTCGTGCTGCTCATCGCTTGCGTCAACGTTGCCAACCTGCTGCTGGCGCGCGCCGAATCTCGCCGCCGCGAAATCGCCATTCGCAGCGCGCTCGGAGCCGGGCTTCCGCGTCTGGCCCGCCAGTTTGTCACCGAAGGAGTGCTGCTCTCCGCCTGCGGCGCGTTCATAGGCCTGTTGTTGGCATTCGGCGGCCTGCGCCTGATTCAGCTGACCAATGCCGGCAGCCTGCCGCGCGCCGGCGAAATCGGAATTGATATGCGCGTGCTGCTTTTCACCATCGCCGCTGCGCTGTTCACTGGAATTCTTTTCGGTATGGCTCCCATGTTTTCGGTGGTGGTGAAAAATCTGCAGGATTCGCTGAAGGACACAGTCAGCTCGATGACCTCGAACAGCGGCGCCCAGGGTTTTCGAAAAATCCTGGTGGCCGGCGAACTGGCGATGGCATTGGTCCTGCTGATCGGCTGCGGTTTAATGATTCGCGGATTCTGGAAGCTGCAAGAAGTAAGCACCGGAATCAATGCCGAGAACGTGATCACCATGAAAATCGCGTTGCCCGGCTCGAATTACTCGAAGGCCGAACAATCCGAGCATTTCTGGCGCGCTCTCGATGAGAACATCACCCACCTCCCGGGCGTCACCTCGGCCGCCATCGGCTCGGGTTTACCTCCCATGCGCCCGCCCAACATGAATGACACCAAAATCGAGGGATTCGTGCGCAAGCAAGGCGGCCCGATCGAAAATGTGGATTACTACAACGTAGTGAGCAAGGATTTTTTCAAGACGCTTGGAATCCGCCTGATGGATGGCCGCGAATTCGACGACCGCGATGTACAAGGTTCGCCTGACGTGGTGATAGTCAACCAAACGATGGCCAGAACTTTTTGGGGCAACGAGAGCCCGCTGGGCCGCCGCATTCAACCCGGCATGGAAGATACGATGTGCACCATCATCGGCGTCGTCGAAGACGTCAAGAACGCGGGGCTCGACAAACCGACCGGCACCGAGATTTTCCTTCCATACACGCAGAAGCAAGCCTCGGGTATGCGCGGCGCATCGGTCTTTCTCCGCGCACACGGAGATCCATCGTCCCTCGCAAACGCAGCACGCAGCGAGGTGCGCTCCATCGATCCCATGATACCGGTGACGAACGTACAGACCGTCGCAGACGTGCTCGCCTCCGCGCAATCGCGCCCGCGTTTCTTGACGCTGTTGCTGGCGCTGTTTTCATCAGTGGCATTGATGATCGCGACCGTAGGAATTTACGGCGTGATTTCGTTCTCGGTCGCTCGGAGATCCAAGGAATTCGCGCTGCGCATGGCTCTCGGCGCGCAGCAGAAAGATGTGTTGGGGCTAGTGATGAAACAAGGAGCGCTTCTCACGCTACTCGGAATTTCCGTCGGAGTGCTGGGCGCTTTTGCCTTAACGCGCCTTATGGCCAGCCTGCTCTTCGGCGTGCGGCCCACCGACGCGCTAACCTTTATCAGCGTGTCGGCGTTGCTGGCGGTGGTTGCGCTCTGCGCCAGCTTCATTCCCGCGCAACGCGCCACAAGAGTTGACCCGATGCAGGCCCTGCGACACGAATGAAGCGACTAGAATCCGGTGAAAGGCTCGGCAGTCGCTAGCTCCGGAATCTCCAGGTGAATCTGCGTGCCCTGCCCTTCCTTGCTGCGTATGTCCATCTTGAATTGATCACCATAGAGCAGGCGCAGCCGCTCGTGCACGTTGCTGATGCCGATTCCTCCGCCGTATACCGCGGCCAGGCGTTCGGGCGAAATTCCCATCCCATTGTCTTCGATTTCAATTAGCAGACGCCCGTTCGATTGGCGCGTGCGCAGGTGAATCTGCCCGCCTTCCAGCCGTGGCGCAAGGCCGTGCTTGATCGAATTTTCCACCATCGGCTGCAACAACATGCTGGGCACGAAGGTCTCCAGCGTTTCCTGGCTGATTTCCTTGAAGATCTGCAGCTTGTCGCGCCCGAAGCGAATCACCTCGATATCCAGATAATCGTCAATGAATTCCAGTTCCTCGCGCAACGGCACGAACGTCTCATGCTTGCGCAGCAGCCGCCGCAGAATATTCGAGAGCTTCAGCACCACGCCGCGCGCCATGTCCGGATCGAAGCGAATCAACGAAGACACTGTATTCAGCGTGTTGAACAGAAAGTGCGGATTGATCTGGCTGGTCAGCGCATCCATGCGCGCTTTCAGCAGCAACTGCTGATTTTGCTCCAGGTTCATTTCGATGCGCGTGTTGTTCCAGATCTTGATGGCCATCGCCACGCACATCATCGAAGTCATCACTACCAGCAGCGAGTAGCCCCAATTCGTGGGACGATACGAATACAGCCACCTCTCCGGCACTCGGCCGAAGTCCGCGAATTCAATTTCCGCCACTGTCACGCCGACGCACGCGAACAACGGCAACATAGCCCAATTTCCCTTGCCGTAACGAATTAATTTCCAGATCCACTCCGGCACGCTGAGAAAAAGAAACGGCCCAAAATGCCAGATGTCCTCTTTCTCCGGCATGGACTCGCGCACCACTCCCCCAATCAGCCCTACCAGCGCCGCGATCGGGCTCGAAAGCCATTCGTGATTGCCAAACGCCGGCAGGCTGATCAACGAACCGCCCAGCAGCCCCACGATCCGGCCGCCGATCAACCCCATCAGGAACGAGCCTTCCAGCGTCAGATCGAAAAACCGGTAACCGCCCAGCAGCCGCAGGAACACGCCAATCGCCAGCGGCGGTGTGAGGAATAGCAGCAGCATCACTTTTTGGTCGGAATCGCGAATTTCAGTGAACAGCAAATTGCGGAACGAACGAAAGCGTACCAGCAGCGCCGCGAGCGATGCCGCGAAGCCCACTTTCAGCACCAGCGAGAATATCAATTCTTCTGCGCCAAAAAATGTGTTCATTTTGCTCGCGGAGCGCCGCCTGCGCAGCGCACGGACTAAGTTAGCCAAAGCAGCCAGCGATGTAAAGGGACGCGAGGCTTCGATCTTGTCATCGCCCGCGCCGCGTCTCGCGCTGCTTTCTCACGAGTCCGCGCGCTCGGGTTGATTTCCCGAACCCTGCTATAATCGGAGTTTCCGTGCCGCGCAAAAAACAATCTGGGAAGTCGAGCAAAGCGCGCGTCGTCGCCGCTGCCAAGTTGCCCACGGGCTTCGGCTCCTTCCGCATCTTCGGCATTGAAGGACGCAAATCCGGAGAAGAAGCCGTCGCCATCCAGCACGGCAATTTGCGTGGCGCGACCAACGGTCCCTCGCGCGCGCCCGCGAAATCGCAAGCGAGCAAGGCGCCGCTGGTGCGCGTCCACTCCCAGTGCCTCACCGGCGACGTCTTCACTTCCGAACGCTGCGATTGCCGCGCGCAACTGGAATTTTCGCTGCGCAAAATCGCCAAGGAACCTTCGGGCGTGCTGCTCTACCTGCCGCAGGAAGGCCGCGGCATCGGCTTGATCAATAAATTGAAAGCGTACGAGCTGCAGGACGCCGGCCTCGACACCGTCGAAGCCAATCGCCGCCTCGGTTTTGCCGACGACGCGCGCGACTACGAATTTGCCGCCGAGGCTTTGAAGGCGCTGGGTATTCGCGACGTGCGCCTGCTCTCCAATAATCCCGACAAGGTCACGCAGCTCGAAAGCGCCGGCATCCGTGTCGTCGAGCGCGTTCCCTGCCGCCCGCGCACCAGCAAACATTCCGCCGCTTACTTGCGCACCAAGAAAGACAAGCTCGGCCACCTGCTCGCCGGCCTGTAGTTCCCGTCGCCGCACGTTCTTCGCGCAAATTTTTCCTTGACATATTTCGCCTCGACGCCCATACTAAACCATATGGTTAACTATTCAGACGCAGCGCTCGATGCCACATTCGCCGCTCTCTCCGACGCCACTCGCCGCGGAATCCTCGCGCGCCTCGCGCGCCAAAGTGAAATTTCCGTCAGCGAACTCGCTGCGCCCTACAAGATGTCACTTCCCGCGGTTTCAAAGCACCTGCGCGTGCTCGAACACGCCGGCCTGGTGGCCAGACAGAAGGACGGCCGCGTCCATCGTTGCCGCCTGCGCGCCGAGCCGATGAAAGACGCGGCGGCATGGATCGAGCATTACCGCCAATTCTGGGAAATCCAACTCGATTCCCTGGCCCGCTACTTGGAAAATTCTGCAAACGAAGGCGTAAGCAGCAAACACGGCAAGCAATCGGCGAAGCGACGACGCCGCCGGATTTGAGGAGGAAAGACCATGACAGCAGCAACTCCAGGCCCAACCGGCAAGCTCGAGGTGCGCCGCACGATCGCCGCGCCGCGTGAAAGAGTGTTCGACGCCTTCGCGCGCCAGGAGCAGATGGATCGCTGGATGTGCCGAGACGCCGCCAGTCACGTCATCAAATATCTAAAATTCGACTTCCGCGTCGGGGGAGGCTTCATGCTCGATATACGCACACCAGACGGCGACATCCACATCCATCACTCCACGTACATCGAAATTAAGCGGCCGGAAAAAATTGACTTCAGCTGGAACCTCGAACATACCGAGAAAGCCGGCCACAAAACCATGCTCCACCCCGCGGATACCATCGTCACCGTCGAGTTGTTGGAGCGCGGAAAATCAACAGAGGTCGTGCTCACTCACGATCTCGGCGCGACCTCCGCCAAGGAACGCGGCGATTACCAGCGCGGCTGGACCGGCTGCCTGGAAAAACTCGCGGACGCCATGAAGACCTAGGCCACCGACGAGAGTCCGCAAATCGCTGGCGTTTCGTCCTCGAGATTGAATATCCTTGCGCCTTCGGCAGGCACTTCATAGAGCGGAGGCGCAAACCGATGAATCACGGAAGTGTTGCAGATGCAGCCATGGCCTTCGTTGCCAAAATCAACGCGCACGATGTGGATGGCATCGTCGCGCTAATGACGCCTGATCACCTCTTCGTGGATGCTCTCGACCACTCTTTCCGCGGTGCGGAGCAAATGCGCCAGGGCTGGAAGTTCTACTTCAGCATGTTCCCGGATTACGCCATCGAAGTGACCGACGAATTCAGCCGCGGCGACGTAGTGGCCATGTTCGGAAAAGCGCGCGGCACCTTCGCCGTTAACGGCAAGCTGACGCGAGAAAATTTCTGGGAAATTCCGGCGGCCTGGAAAGCAATAGTGAAAGACGGACGCATAGCTGAATGGCGCGTTTATTGCGACAACGACCCAGCGCGAAAAATCATGACGGCCAACGCGCCCCCGAAGTAAGGCCCAGCAAACGGAAGCCGCTAACCGCCGCCGACAAAGTGCACAATCTCAAAGCTGTCGTTCGGCTGCACCAGCGTCGCGGTCCAATCCGCCCGCGGCAAGATATTCAGATTGCGTTCGATGGCTAAGCGCTCGCGCGGCATTCCCAGGTGTTCCAACAGCGCCGAGACTGCGATGCCGTCAGGCACTTCGCGGCGCTCGCCATTGATCGTGACCGTCATTGCGCCGCGCCCGCCGTAGGATTCTTCGCGCGCGTTCGCATCGCAAAGCGAATCTCATCCCTCCCGGCATCCGCCTGCGCCTGAATCACTAAAGCCAGGTCGCCTTTTCCCAGCGGCGGCAACGGAAAATGGATGTGTACGCGCCCCAGATCGTCGCTGGTGCCGGAATGTGTGCCCTCGGCCAGTGCGCCTTCGATCACCGCCTTCACAGCAACCCCCGCCTGCGGCTGCTTGTCAGCTTTCCGCGAAACTTCCAGCTCCAGCGAAACTTTCCCCGCCGAAAGCCACGACCCGGGGTTCAGAAGCTGCACCTGAATGCCGCTGGGCCGAGTGGCCTGCGTCGCCGTTTCCGCCGAAGCAATTTCTGCATCCAAACCGCCCGAGCGCAGCGCTTCAATCACCGACCGATGCTGCTCTTCCACCCGCTGGCGCAATTCTTCTGCGCTAAACGGCGCCGCATCGGCGCCCTGTTCGTAATTCGATGCGCGCCGGTGCAGAATTCGCCCCTGCTGATATACAACGGTATCAATAATCGGATGATGCGGCCCGCGGTCTTCAGTCTGCACGTGGAAGACGTGCTCTCCCACCTTGACGTCCGTATTGAAGCCAGAGCTCATGAATCTTGCTTCCCCGCGCTCGCCACGCAGCCGCGCCGTACAAAATAAAATCGCAGTAATACAGAGTTCATTTGACCGGCTGCTCTAGGGTCGTTATTATAACAGCGCCACGAAAATGAACAGCAACTACCTCGATAACTATGGCCCGCTGTTGCTGATGTTTATACTCTCCTGCGGATTGGCGGGAGTGCTGGTGCTGGCCTCCGCCATCATTGGCAAACACAAGCGCTCGCGCGAAAAAGACCAGCCGTATGAGTGTGGCATGCGCCCCACAGGCGACGCCCGCCAGCCCATTTCCGTGCAATTTTACATGGTCGGCTTGCTCTTTATTCTGTTCGACATCGAGGCAATTTTCCTTTACCCGTGGGCGCTGATTTACAGCGACCTGAAAGTCTTCGGCTTTGTGGAGATGCTGCTTTACATTATAATTCTGCTGGCCGGTTACATATTCCTCTGGAAGAAGGGCGCGCTCGACTGGACTCATTAATCTGCCGCCCTCGGGAACCGAACTCATAGTGGAACCGCAGGACACTGACAAACATCCGGTAGTCCAGAAACTCAGGGAGTGGAACGCCTCAGCGGTCGCCGAAGTGCTCGAGTTTCGAGGCGAAATCACGGTGGTGGTGCCGCGCGAGCACCTGCTGCGCATCGCCGAATATCTGGCGACGGAACCCTCGCTGCGTTTTTCTTTCCTTTCGGACATCACTCCCGTAGATCGCTTCCCCATCGAGCCGCGCTTCGAAGTGAATTATCACATCGTGTCGCTGGATCGCCGCGAACGCCTGCGCCTGAAAGTAAAATTGAATGGCAGCGACCCCACGGTCCATTCCGTCACCGGAGTCTGGCCTACCGCCAATTGGCACGAGCGCGAAAATTACGATCTCTTCGGCATTCGTTTTGACGGCCACCCCGATCTGCGCCGCATCTTGATGCCCGACGATTGGGAAGGTCACCCGCTGCGCAAGGATTATCCGACGGAGGGCTACCGATGAGCACCACGATCGAAACACCGATCGGCGCTGCTGAGACGATGGTCCTGAACATGGGGCCGCAGCACCCCTCCACGCACGGGGTCCTGCGCGTGGTCCTGGAGCTCAACGGCGAAATGGTGGTCAAAGCCGAGCCAATAATCGGTTATTTGCACACCGGCATCGAAAAATCCTGCGAAGCGAAGACGTATTCGCAATGCATCACCCTCACCGATCGCATTGATTACCTGGCCCCGCTATCGAACAACCTGGGCTACTGCCTCGCAGTGGAAAAGATTCTCGGCATCGAAGTTCCCAAGCGCGCGCAATACATTCGCGTGCTGCTCACCGAGTTGACACGCTGCGCTTCCCACCTGGTGTGGGTCGGCACGCATGCCATTGACCTCGGCGCGATGACCGTCTTCCTGTACAGCTTCCGTGAGCGCGAAGAAATCCTGAAAATTTTCGAATATCTCTCCGGCCAGCGCATGATGACCAGCTATTTCCGCATCGGCGGCCTGGCGCTCGAGCCGCCCCCCGGCTGGCTCGACAAAGTTCAGCGTGTTGTTGATTCCCTACCCGGCCACATTGACGAATACGAGGACCTGCTCACCAAGAATAAAATCTGGCTGGGCCGCACGCAGGGTGTTGGCATCATCAGCGCCGCCGACGCCATCGCCATGGGCTGTTCCGGTCCGATGCTGCGCGGCAGCGGTGTTGCCTACGATGTGCGCAAGGCCTTTCCGTATTCCAGCTACGACGAATTCGATTTCAACGTGCAGACGCAGACCGCCGGCGACTGTTACGCGCGCTATCAAGTGCGCGTCGCTGAAATTCGCGAGAGCATCAAGATCGTGAAGCAGGCCATGCAGAAAATTCCCAGCGAAGGTCCATTCCGTGCCGAAGTGCCGGGCATCATTCCTCCGTCGCGCGAGGAAATGAAGACGTCCATCGAAGGCCTGATCTATCACTTCAAGATTTTCACCGAAGGCTTTGCGCCGCCGCCGGGCGAGGTCTATCAGGCCATCGAATCGCCGCGCGGCGAACTGGGTGTATTCGTGGCCAGCGACGGTTCCGCCAAGCCATATCGTGTCAAGTTCCGCGCGCCGTCGTTTGTGAATTTGCAGTCGCTGCCAAAACTGGCGGAAGGCCGCCTGATCGCAGACGTAGTCGCCTGCATCGGCACGACGGACATCGTCCTGGGAGAAGTGGACCGCTAGACTGTGGATAGCTAGACCCAGCGGGAAAAAGGGATTTATGCAATTGCCACCGGCATTGGAAGAAAAATTTACAATTCTGCTCGGACGCTACCCCGTGAAGCGTTCAGCGCTGATCCCGATGATGATGTACGCGCAGGATTATTTCGGCTACCTTAGCGACGAACTGCTCACCGACATCGCTCAGCGTCTGGACCTGAACATGACTCAGGTCACCGAAACCCTCGCGTATTACTCCATGCTGCGCCGCAAACCGGTCGGCCGCTATCACATCCAGGTCTGCACCAACATCTCCTGCATGCTGCGCGGCGCAAACGAACTCTACGCCCACGTGCAGAAGCGCCTTGGCATTGGCAATAAAGAAGTCTCGCCTTCCGGCACGTTTTCCCTCGAAGAGGTCGAATGTATGGGCGCCTGCACCGGCGCTCCAGCCATGCAGGTAAATTTCGATTACTACGAAAACCTTGACCCCGAAAAAGTGGATGCGATTTTCGAGCAGTTGCAAGACGGCAAGAAGCCCAAGCCCGTGCCGGTGATTTCCGGCGCGCTGCACGAACGCAATCCGAATGAAGTAGTCGTCATCAGCAAGAATTTCGGCATTCCCAATTCGCGCTCCATCGAAACCTACATGCACCGCGATGGCTACAAAGCCCTCGAAAAAGCGCTGCAGCAGATGACCCCCGACCAGATCATTGACGAAATGAAAAAGTCGAATCTGCGCGGACGTGGCGGCGCAGGATTTCCCGCCGGCATGAAGTGGAGCTTCGTTCCCAAAGACATTCCCAAGCCGAAATATATCCTCGCCAATGGTGACGAGAGCGAGCCGGGCACCTCGAAAGACCGCCCGTTGCTGGAAATGGATCCGCACCAGCTGATCGAAGGTATGGTGATCGCCGGCCGCGCCATCGGTGCGAATCAAGGCTACGCCTACATCCGCGGCGAATATCGCTACATCATTGACATCCTGGAAACTGCCATCGCCGAGGCCTACGCCAAGGGTTTTCTCGGCAAAAATATTCTGGACAGTGGATTCGATTTCGACCTCGCGGCCCACACTGGAGCGGGCGCCTACGAATGTGGCGAAGAATCCGCATTGATGGAATCGCTCGAAGGCAAGCGCGGCTATCCGCGCATCAAGCCGCCCTTCCCCGCCGTCGTTGGCCTGTACGGCCGCCCCACGGTAATCAACAACGTGGAAACGCTCAGCACCGTGCCGGCAATTATTCGCGGCGGCGGCGATTGGTACGCCAGCCTCGGTACTCCGAAAAATGGCGGCACGCGCCTATATTCGATCTCCGGACACGTCAATAAGCCCGGCATCTACGAGCTTCCGCTGGGATTCAATCTCCGCCAGCTTATCGAAGACGTAGCCGGCGGCGTGCGCGGCGGAAAAAAACTGAAAGCCGTAATCCCCGGCGGCAGTTCTTGCCCCCTGCTCGACGCCAGTGAAATTGACGTCAACATGGATTACGACTCCGTCGCCAAGATCGGCTCGATGCTCGGCTCCGGCGGCACCGTCATAATTGATGAGGACACCTGCATGGTGGATCTCGCCCGCCGCATCATGCACTTCTATGCGCATGAATCCTGCGGCTGGTGCATTCCCTGCCGCGAAGGCACCACCTGGCTGCGCAAAATGCTGGACCGTTTCCACGACGGCGGCGGACGCGCCGAAGATATTCCGTTGATTGACGAGCTTTCAAAAAATATGCTTGGGCGCACTTTCTGCCCGCTCGGGGATGCCGCGGCTCTGCCCACCATCAGCATCGTCAAGAAATGGCGTAACGAATTCGAAGACCACCTTCACGGGAAATGCGCGCTCAAACCCGCGGAAATGATTCTGGGAGCTCACTAGGAAACGCATGGCGGAACAAAAGCAAGTCACTTTCACTTTGAATGGACGGCCGGTCGTCACACCGGCCGGCACGCTGGTGATCGAAGCGGCCAAAAAACAAGGCGTCGAAGTCCCTTCGTTTTGCTATTACCCGGGGCTTTCGCTGCAGGCTGCATGCCGCATGTGCCTCGTGGAAGTAGAGAAGATGCCCAAGTTGCAGACCGCGTGCACGCTCGTCGCCACCGAAGGCATGGTCGTAAAATCCGATACGCCGCAAGTTCACAAAGCGCGCAAGGACATGATCGAGTTCCTGCTTTCCAATCATCCGCTCGATTGTCCCGTCTGCGATAAGGGCGGCGAGTGCGAATTGCAGGACATGACTTTCCGTTACGGCCTCGATCACAGCCGCTTCACCGAAGAAAAGCTGCACTATCCCGAAGAGAAATGGTCGCCGCTGGTTTACTACGATGCCCCGCGCTGCATCATGTGCTTCCGCTGCGTGCGCGTCTGCGATGAAGGCATGGACGTGAAAGCGCTCGGCGTCGGCGCGCGCGGCGTCCATTCCGTGATCATTCCCAATGAGCCGGGCCAGCTGGCCTGCGAAGAATGCGGCATGTGCATTGATATTTGCCCGGTCGGCGCGCTTACCAGCGGTACTTATCGCTATCAGACGCGTCCGTGGGAAATGCAGTACGTTCCCAATCCCTGCACGCACTGCTCGAATGGCTGCAAGACCACGCTCAGCGTGCGCAACAACGAAATCCTGCGCGCCAATAATCGCGATTCCTCCGGCGTGAATGGCGAATTCCTGTGCGGCAAGGGCCGCTTCGGTTTCGATTTCACCAGCAACGCCGAGCGCGTGCGCCAGCCGCTCATCCGTCGCAACGGCAAGCTCGAACCGGCCAGCTGGGAAGACGCGCTCGAAGAAGTAGCGCGCCGCCTCAAGCAGGTGCGCGATAAGCATGGCGCGAATGCCATCGGCGTGATCGGCTCAAATCACACCACGAACGAAGAAAATTACTTGCTCAACCGTTTCGCGCGCGCCACGCTCGGCACCAATAATATTGATCACCACCGCACCGCGGATTACGCCGGCCTCGCCGCAGCTCTCGGCCCGGACGCCACAACCGCCCTGGCCACGATCTCAGATATTTACACCGCGCCGGCAGTTCTGCTCGTCGGCAACGACGTAACCCAGCAGAATCCGCTTGTAGCCTGGCAAATTCGCACCGGCGTGCGCCATCACCAGACGCGCCTCTACGTAATCAATGGCGTCGAAAGCAAAATCCACCGCCAAGCCAAGCATCTGGTGAAAACCGCGAAGGGCGGCGAACGTGCTGCCGTGCGCTGGCTCACCCATAGCGAAGGCACCTTCGACGCGCCCACCACCGAAGCCCTGGTGCAACTGAAAGCCGCGCTCGAAGCCGAAAGTGACGTCGTGATCCTCTTCGGCGCGGAAATCCAAGGACCGGCACTACGCGATCTAGTTTCCTTCGCGGCCCGCATCGGCGGCCAAACCAAAATCATGGCGCTCGGCGACTACTCCAATTCCCGCGGCGCAGCCGATATGGGCGTGCTCCCCGATCGATTGCCGGGTTATGCGTCACTCCACGATTCCGGCGAACGCGCCCGCTTCGGAAAAATTTGGGGCGCTGAAATTCCATCAGCTCCCGGCCTAACCGCACGCGCCATGATGGATGCAGCCGTCGCCGGAAAACTGAAAGCGCTCTACGTCGTCGGCGCCAATCCCGTGAAAACATTCGCGACGGCGCAGCCAGACAATCTCGGCCGTCTCGAACTGCTCGTAGTCCACGAAATGTTCCTGACCGAAACTGCACTGCGCGCCGATGTGGTCTTTCCGGCAGCTTCGTCATATGAAAAAGACGGCACGCTCACCAACACCGCCGGCCAAGTGCAAATGACGCATCGCTCGATTGACCCGCAAGGTCCGCGCAGTGATTTCGACCTGATCCGCATTCTTTCGCATCAGCTCGGCATGTTAGGAGTCGGCGCGCCCATCCGCCTGCGCACGCCCGAAGCTGCATTCGACGAAATTCGCCAGAACGTCACGGGCTACGACCTGCCGGTTTCCAGCCTGCTC
The DNA here is from genome assembly GCA_963779465.1 of uncultured Acidobacteriota bacterium. GTDB lineage: Bacteria > Acidobacteriota > Terriglobia > Acidiferrales > UBA7541 > Palsa-295. Next base: position 1,734,766 of record CAVZYH010000001.1, read on the forward strand.
GGCGGAGGCGCGCCGCAATCCGCCGCTACGTGTAAAGCATCGGAGCCGTCTTACGACGTGCCGGTAGGAAATATTTTTTCAGCCAACGATTTTCTCTTTACCAGCGGCTCCCTGGGCCGTTACTGTTCCAAGCTGACTTCTACCAAAGAGGCCAAAGATACGCCGTGGATTTCATCACCCAACATCCAGTCCTGGTGGTATCGCTAGCTAAAATCGTCGGTCTGATGTTTTTGTTGATGACGACGCTGGCGTACCTGTCCTGGTTCGAACGAAAGGTCATCGCGCACATTCAATCGCGCTGGGGCCCGTACTACGTCGGCGCGCACGGACTGCTGCAGCCGCTGGCCGACGGCGTGAAATTCCTATTTAAAGAGGACCTCACGCCTCCCGGCGCCGATCGTTTCGTGTACATCCTCGCGCCGGTTCTGGCGCTTTCGCTCGCGCTGACCACTCTCGCGTTGATTCCCTTCGGCCCGCCTAGTGTGCAATGGCTGGGCGAATCCACGCTGATCGTCGCCAATAGCAGCATCGGGCTGATGGTCGTCTTCGCGATTACTTCCATGGGCGTGTACGGCGTCGCGCTCGCGGGCTGGTCTTCCAACAGCAAGTACCCGCTGCTCGGCGGCCTGCGTAGCTCCGCGCAAATGATCAGCTACGAAGTCGCGCTCACACTTGCCGTGGTCGGCGTGGTGCTGCTCACCGGAACGCTGAATTTCAACGAAATGATCACATCGCAGAGCGGCTATTATCTGCATTTCATCCCGCGCTGGAACGTTGTGCCGCAAATCGTCGGCTTCCTCTGCTATTTCATGTCCGCTATCGCCGAAACCAATCGCGCGCCCTTCGATCTCCCAGAAGGCGAAACCGAACTCGTCGGCGGCTTCCACACCGAATATTCCAGCTTCAAATTCGCGATGTTCTTCATGGCGGAATACGCGAACATGATCACCGTATCCTGCCTCGCGACCATTCTTTTCTTTGGCGGCTGGCTCTCACCTTTCCCGGAATCATGGACATTCATGCGTTACCTTCCCGCGGTGGGCCTGCTTGCGCTGGCGGTTTATCTTGCTTATGACGCCGCGGTGCTCGTGCGCGGCATCGCCCGCATCCAGCTGATCGTCGTCACCACCGGCGCGCTGGTGATCGGCCTCGCGTGCTTGCATCCGGTAGTGCTCTCCATTATTCAAGGGCCGTTCTGGTTCCTGCTGAAAGTCGGCTTGATCATGTTCTTCTACGTGTGGACGCGCGCCACGCTACCGCGCCTGCGTTATGACCAGCTGATGTCCTTCGGCTGGAAATTCCTTCTGCCTGTATCGCTCGCGAACCTGGTAATCACCGCGCTGGTAAAAGTCTGGCCGCTGCTGGTGAACCGCGGATGACGCTGCCCTTCATCGTTTTCTTCGTCTGCGCGTTCCTCGCCGTGCTCGGCGCGCTGACGCTGATTCTGGCGCGCGAACCGATTCACAGCGCGCTCGCCCTGATATTGGTCATGGTTTCGCTCGCCGTGCTCTACCTGCTGCTGGGCGCGGAATTCATCGCTGCTGTGCAGGTTATTGTCTATGCCGGCGCGATCATGGTGCTGTTCGTCTTTGTGATCATGCTGCTCAATGCGGGCGTCGAAGAGCGCACGGATTACAGCAAGCTCGCGAAATATGCAGGCCTGCCGCTGGGCATGTTCCTGATCCTCTTCCTCGCGCACTGGATGGCTCATTCCTTCATCGGCAAACAGATTGCCAATGGCGTAGGCGGCACGAACGCCTCGGTCTCTACGCGCGATCTTTCCGCGCAGCTTTTTCAGACGTACCTGTTCCCGTTTGAAGCCACATCCATCTTGATTTTGATCGCCATTCTCGGCGCGCTGGTTCTGGCGAAGAAGGACGAATGAGCATAGTCCCCATTTCGTATTACCTGGTGTTGAGCGCGATTCTCTTCGGGCTGGGCATCGTCGCGTTCGTCTTCAAGCGCAACATCATTACCATCTTCATGGCCATCGAACTGATGCTCAACGCCGTGAACCTGGCTTTCGTCGCCTTCGCGCGCGCGCACAACCAGCTCGATGGCCTGGTTTTTGTCTTTTTCGTGATCGTCGTGGCGGCTGCCGAATCTGCTGTCGGCCTCGCCATCATCATCACCCTGTATCAGAATCGCCAAACTCTGAACATCGAACGCATCAACCTGCTCAAATTTTAATGTTAATACTCGACCATCTCTGGATCATCATCGCGCTGCCGCTCCTCGGCTCGGCGATCAACGGCCTGCTGGGCAAAAATTTCTCGAAGACCATCGTAAATTCGGTCGCCATCAGCTCGATCGCTCTGGCATTCCTCTCGTTCGTGGAATTAGTCCGCGAATTCGCGCAGCTTCCCGCGGAACAAATCCCAGTGGTGAAGACGTACTTCACCTGGATCACCGCGGGCCAGTTCAAAGTGGATTTCTCCCTGCAGGTGGACCAGCTCACCATCATCATGCTCGGCGTCGTCACCTTCGTCAGCCTGCTGGTGCACATTTATTCCACCGGCTACATGGCGCATGAAGAGGGCTACTATCGCTTCTTCAGCTATCTGAATCTCTTTGTCTTCTTCATGCTCACGCTGGTCCTCGCCGCCAACGTCGTCCTGATGTTCGTCGGCTGGGAAGGCGTGGGCCTCTGCAGCTACTTGCTCATCGGATTCTGGTTCCTGAAGCAGTCCGCGATCAGCGCCGGCAAAAAAGCATTCATCACCACGCGCATCGGCGACTTCGGCTTCACCATTGGCATCTTGCTGCTTTTCTGGACCTTTAAGTCCGTGGATTTCGGCACAATTTTCAAACAGCTCGTTAGCGGTCCGCCGGACGCCGCCGTGTCCACAGGCGTATTAACGACCATCTGCCTGCTGCTTTTCACCGGCGCGGTCGGCAAATCAGCGCAACTCCCGCTCTATGTCTGGCTGCCCGACGCGATGGAAGGCCCCACACCCGTCAGCGCTCTGATCCACGCCGCCACCATGGTGACGGCCGGCGTGTACATGATCGCGCGCATGAATCCGCTTTTCTCGCGCGCGCCTGTCGCCATGTTCGTCGTCGCGCTGATTGGCGCGCTCACCGCGTTCTACGCCGCCACAATCGGCCTGGTGCAGACGGACATCAAGAAAGTTCTCGCCTACTCCACCGTCTCGCAGCTCGGCTACATGTTCCTGGGCCTCGGCGTCGGCGCCTACGCTTCTGGCGTGTTCCATCTCATGACGCATGCGTTCTTCAAAGGCTTGCTGTTCCTCGCGGCCGGTAGCGTGATTCACGCCATGGGCGGCGACCAGGAAATGCCGCACATGGGCGGCTTGCGCGGCAAGATTCCCATCACGTTCTGGACCATGTTCATCGCCACATTCGCTATTGCCGGGATCCCAGGCTTCGCCGGATTTTTCAGCAAAGACGAAATCCTGGAAGCCGCACGCGCCTCCAATCCGTTCCTCTGGGCGCTCGGCCTGATCGGCGCGGGGCTGACTTCGTTCTACATGTTCCGCCTGATTTTCCTCACCTTCTTCGGTGAACCACGCTACGACGAACATAAAGTGCACGTCCACGAATCGCCGCACAGCATGACCGTGCCGCTCATCTTCCTCGCCATCCTTTCGACCGTCGGCGGATGGGTCGCCGCTCCGCATCTCGTCGGCGGCCCGGACTATTTCGACAATTTCCTTCATCCAGTGTTCGCGACGTACGCGCCCGCGGCAGTCGCAAGTGCAGAGGGCGCCGCGGAAGCTGTGGAAGCCCCCGGAACAATGCTGCTGCACGCGCTCACAGGATGGCCCGTGCTAATCGCGCTCGCCGGATTGCTTCTGGCCTGGTGGTTCTACATCAAGAGCCCGCAAACGCCGAAAAAACTCGCAGACAGCCTCCGCGCGCCGTACACGCTAGTGCTGCACAAATATTATGTGGACGAACTCTACAACGCCGCGATCATCCAGCCGCTGCTCTGGATTTCAACAAACGTCCTCTGGCATGTGGTGGATGAAGGTGTGATTGACGGCACGGTGAACGGTGTGGCTCGGGTCGCACGCGAATCCGGCAGCGAACTTCGCGAAATTCAATCCGGCAACGCGCGCAGCTATGCCACCTGGGTAGTGATTGGCGCCGTCGGCGTCACCGTATTAATGCTCGGACTCTGGGGGATGGTGCGCTAGCGTGGAAATGCCTTCTCATTTGCTTTCGGTGATCATCTTCCTGCCGCTGCTGGGTCTGCCGGCATTGCTCATGCTGCGTTCGGACGACCACACCTGGATTCGCCGCATCGCGCTGGCCGTCTCGCTCGTTGAATTCGTGATTTCGCTCGCGTTCTTGCTCCCCACGTTCAACTCCGCGAATCCCGGTTACCAATTCGTCGAAAATCACCTTTGGATCGGAAACGCAATTCAATATCACATCGGCGTGGATGGCCTCAGCCTGTTCCTGGTGTTGCTCACCACGTTCCTCACGCCGCTCGCGATCCTCTGTTCCTGGAATTCAATCCACGAATACGTGAAAGGGTTTTTCGTCTCGCTGCTGGTGATCGAAACCGCCATGATCGGCGTTTTCGTTTCGCTCGACCTGTTCCTGTTCTTCGTCTTCTGGGAATTGACGCTGATTCCCATGTATTTCCTGGTCGGCATCTGGGGCCACACTCGCCGCATCTATGCCGCCGTGAAATTTATTCTCTACACCATGTTCGGCTCCATCCTGATGCTGGTCGCGATTCTGTGGCTCTACAATCTGAGCGGGACGCACGGCCTCGTCCGCACCTTCGACTTGCCTGAATTGGTTGTGCGCCTGCAACGTGGCTACATTCAGATTCCGCCTCACGCCGAACTCTGGCTCTTCGGCGCTTTCTTCCTCGCGTTCGCCATCAAAGTGCCGCTTTTCCCGCTGCACACCTGGCTGCCCGACGCGCACACCGAAGCGCCCACCGCCGGCTCCGTAATCCTCGCTGGCGTAATGCTGAAGCTCGGCACCTATGGCATGATGCGCTTCTGCTTGCCGCTCTTCCCAGACGCCGCGCATCGCATGGCCCCGCTCATCGCCGTGCTGGCAATTATCGGCATCGTTTACGGCGCGCTGGTCGCCACCATCCAGCCCAATTTCAAGCGGCTGATCGCTTACACCTCCGTCAGCCACCTGGGATTTGTGGTGCTGGGAATTTTTTCCTTCACCACCATTTCGTTTCAAGGCGCAATTTTCCAGATGATCAGCCACGGCGTCTCTACCGGCGCGCTTTTCCTCGGCCTCGGCATGATTTATGATCGCCGTCACACTTACGAGATCAAGGAATTCGGCGGCCTGGTGAATCCCATGCCGGTGCTGATGGCGTTCTTCCTGTTCGTTTGCCTCTCGTCGCTCGCGCTGCCGCCCCTGAATGGTTTCATCGGCGAGTTCCTCATTCTGATCGGCGTTTTCCAATATCACCACGCGTGGGCTTCCTGGGCTGCCAGTGGCGCCGTCCTCTCGGCGATTTATTTGCTGTGGTCCTACCAGCGCGTCGCGCTCGGCGAGCTCACCAACGAAAAAAATCGCACGCTGCCCGATGCCTCCGGCCGTGAACGTTTTATTCTCGTCACCGTCGCTCTCGCGATTCTCTTCATGGGCGTCGCCTCGCCGCTCTTCACGCACCGCATGCAGGCCACAACCGACAGCCTGGTCCAGCAAACGCAGGGCCGCTCCAGCGCGCCGCAGCAGCAACCTCCCGCGCTCGCCAGCGGACAACAGATGCTCCTGCCGCAGCTAGAGCCGTCGCCGCAACCGCTGCCCGCGCACTCGCCGATGAACGACCGCGCGCTCGCCTCCATCGCCCCGCGGACGGTGCAGCCGTGATCCAGTTCCCGGCTGAGCAGCTCCAGAACCTGCATCGCCTCGCGCCGGAAATCGTCCTGTGCCTCATCGGTATCATCATCATGATCGCGGACCCGTTCCTGGGCCCCGCGAAACAGCGCGTCCTGGGATGGCTCGCGTTCATCGGCACGCTCGTCGCGCTCGGCTCCGTGCGCCTGATGGCCCTCGATCCGGGCATGGCCTACAACAGCCTAATCAGCGCGGACACTTTCAGCGTTTTCGTACATCTCATCGTAATCGTCTCGGCCGCGCTAGCGATCCTCGGCTCCATGCAGTATCTCGAGCAGGAAGGCATCCAGCGCGGCGAATATTATTCCCTGGTGCTGTTCGCCGCAGCCGGCATGGGCATCCTCGCAGGCGCAAACGAACTGGTCACCGCGTTCATCGGTCTGGAAATGAGCTCCATCTCCACCTACATCCTCGCCGGGTTCCGCCGCCGCGCAGTAAAATCCAACGAAGCCGCGCTGAAATATTTCATCCTCGGCTCCTTCGCCACCGCGTTTTTCCTCTACGGCATCGCCATGGTCTATGGTTCCACGGGCACCACGCGCATTGACCAAGTACAAGCCGCGCTCGATAAACTAATCACCACACAAGGCCGCCTCGACTCCCTCTCCATCGCCGGCCTCGCGCTGATCTTCGTCGGCCTCGGCTTCAAGGTCGTCGCCGCGCCCTTCCAGATTTACGGCCCCGATGTTTACGAAGGCGCGCCCACGCCCGTCACCGCTCTGCTAGCCTCCGCGCCCAAAGCCGCCACCTTCGCGCTGATGCTGCGAATTTTCTACGTCGCCTTCGGCACCGCTGACAACCTGTGGTTCTGGGCGATCTGGATTTCCGCAATTCTCACCATGTGCATCGGCAATTTCGCCGCTCTCGTTCAGACCAACGTAAAGCGCATGCTCGCCTATTCCTCCATCGCGCATGCCGGATACATTCTGGTCGCCTTCGCTGCCGGCACCGTGTACGGCGTCGTCGCCGTGCTCTTCTACCTAGCGGCCTACGCGCTAATGAAAATCGGTGCGTTCCTGGTGATCGCGCATCTGGGCCAGCGCGACGAGCAGCGCCTGGAAATCACCGACTATGCCGGCCTCGGCACGAAGCAACCGGTTCTCGCTGCGTGCTTCACCTTATTCCTGTTTTCGCTGCTGGGATTGCCCGCCACCGGCGGCTTCCTCGGAAAATTCTTCGCCTTTCAAGCCGCGCTCGATTCGCGCATCGTCTGGCTGGTTGTCATCGCCGCCATCAACAGCGTCATCGGCGCCTACTACTATCTGCGCGTGATCATCGCCATGTATTTCTGGGAGCCCTCGAAAGACTACACGCCATCGAAGGTCGCCCCCGCCCTGGTCCTCGCTCTGAGCATCGCAGCCGTCGGCACCCTATACCTCGGCATCCTCCCCAGCCAAGTCCTCGACTACGCCCGCGCCGCCGCCGAATCCCTCTCGCTCCATTAAATCGCAGCCAATCCTAGCCAATCTCCCGGATCTTGTTTCGCAGGCGCTCGCCTTGCGAGCGCGGGACCCGCCCGCCCACTGGCGCCATCGCCTTCGCATTTGTAGCGGCCGCCTTCAGGCGGGCGCAGTTGACGTTGAGTTGTGTTCTGAGGAGTCGCACCGGCGCACGCGCGAGGAACTCGCCAATCACCCCAAAAAACAAAAAGCCCGGAAGCTCGCTCCTCGCGAACTTCCGGGCCAATCACACTTCAAAAATGTTCGACTAGTATCCTACCTTCGCAAATACCACGACGAGCGTAAACAGTACTAGGGTCTCGATGAACACCAATCCCAGAATCATGGCCGTTCGAATCGCGCCTGCCGCCGCCGGATTCCTCGCCATACCTTCGCAAGCGGCAGCCGCCACGCGCGACTGCGCGATACCGCACGCCGCCGCCGCAATCGCCATTGAGAAGCCCGCGGCTAGAACAATCCACCGCGCCACATGCTCTGGCGGTTTTCCGGCATCTGCAGCTTGTGCAAATGCGGGCACCGCCGCAATCGCCGCAACGAATAACATGGACAACAACTGCGCAACCTTCTTCATAGACATCTCCTTTTTATTAAGCGCCTCCAGGAGGTGGCTCCCGTCATCCTCAAGCAGCCGGGATCACACTGGTCGGCAATCAAGCCGGATTAATGCTCTTCTGCGGTCCCCATGCCGATATATATCGCGGGAAGAATCGTGAATACGAACGCCTGTATTATGGCCACAAAAAGATGCAAGCCCAAAAAGAGCACGGGAATCGTCGCCGGAAGAATCCCCAGCACAATCCCCAGAACCGGGTGCGTATGGCTTAGCGACATAACCGGCGCGATGAAAGCCGTCAGAAAAATTACATAGATCAATTCGCTCGCAAAAATATTCGCCCACAACCGGACCGTCAAGGAGAGCAAGCGCGCCGTGTGGCTGATGATCTCCACGGGAAATATCAGAATCGCCAGCGCCGGAACCGGGCCGGCAAAATGCTTGGCATACCCAATCGGCCCGTGATGCTTGATCCCCAGCCAGTTGTAATAGACGAACGTAAGGATGGCGCACGCAAGCGGAACGCTCGGATGACCCGTGGGCGAAAGGAACGCGGGTAGCAGGCTGATCGCGTTCGCGAACAATATAAAAATCGAAATCGCACCCACCAGCGGCATGTAGTTGCGGCCTTCCGGTCCCACGTTTTCATCCAGCAAATCGCGGATGCCAACTCCCATCGAGTTCGTCAGCAACAGCTCCATCACTTGCTGCGTCGCTCCAGGACGTTCCGCTGAAATTCTCGGCCGGAGCCACAAAAAGAAAACCGCGGCCAGAATGCACACGGCCAGCGCAGACGCCACGAAGTTCGGAATCGGATGCTCGACATCGTGAGGAACCACATATGCCGCATGCAGCACAGCGAGAGCCGCGCTGCCGAAAAGTTTGTTGAGTAGGACTGTAAACCAGTTCAGGTGCTCGTTCATTCGCTATTCGGACCCCGTACTGACTTCGTAGACACTGCCCACAATTGCACCAGCTCCAAGTGCCAGAAGCCCGACCAGAACGGACACAAGAGGCAATGCAAAGTAGTGGACAATAGCATAGATAACCACTGCTATCAACACGTAACGCCCACATAGCTTCCAATAAAAGCTCGCCGGCACGCCACGCGCCTGCGGACTGTCGGACTTCGCGGTAGTTACCGTGACTAGCATCCCCAGCGACTGGTCCAGCCACCGATAATTGATCCACGCGAGAACCGTGCCGATGGCGATTCCAACACCCGCGCGGTTTGACTTCGCAAAGAAGACAACGGCCGCAGTCGTGAAGCCCAGGGCTAACGTCAGCCACGCGATCCGCTGAGAAGCTCGCGCGAGCTTTTCGTCATCCGGATTTTCCGGCGCTATCGCGGTCATCTTTTTGCAGCCTCTTCAGCATCTCCCACAGTCCGATTCCAAATCCGATCGCGCCCATCAGCAACATTAAGTATGGCTTCGTATGCAGCCAGTCATCCAACAAGTATCCGAAGAAACCCGCAACTACGGTTCCGCCAGCAAGTAAAAACGGCAATTCCATCGCGAGCGCCATCTGCCGTGCGGCTGCTCCCGGATTCTTGCGAGGAGCTGGATTTGGGGAGGACATTACGCGTTGCCGGTCACTGGCCAAACGGCGTCAGAATTGAGTACGTCGCCAAACGCAGGAACTGCTCGGGAAACATTCCCGCGGCGAGCGTCACAATCACCATCGCGCCCAGCGCAAACTTCTGCGCCCAGGTAATCACCGGCCGCACCGTATCGCTGGACTCGCGCACCCACATCGCCGCCACCATCCGGAAATAGTAATACACCGCTGGAAGAATATAGAGCACTCCCGTAACCGCGAGCACCGTGTGATGCGTCTCAATCAAAGCCCAAAATATCAAAAGTTTTGCGACAAATCCGGCGGTAGGCGGAATCCCCGCCAGCGACAGCAGAAAAATCAGCATCAGCACCGCCGCGCCCGGACTGCGCTCAATCAATCCATTCAAATCATCAATCTCGTCGCCGATGATCCCCTTGCGTCGCAACAAAATCACCACCGCGAACGCGCCGGTATTGAAGAACACATACACGAATAAATAGAACGCCATCGCCTGCAATCCGCGTTCGTGCAAAGTGCCGTCCGGATTCACCGCCGCCACAAACCCCAGCAGAATGTACCCCACCTGCGCGATCGAAGAATACGCCAGCAGCCGCTTGATATTCGTCTGAGTGATCGCCGCCAGCGTACCCACCGTCAGCGACAGCACGCCCACCGCCTCCATAATCCGCACCCAGTCCAGATTCACCGGCCAGAAAACCGTCAGGAACAAGCGCAGCAGCAGCGCGAAGCTCGCAGCCTTCGAAGCGCCACTCACGAATGCCGTGATCCCGGTCGGCGCTCCCTCATAAACATCCGGAGCCCATTGATGAAACGGCACGCCCGCAATCTTAAAAAATATTCCTGCAGCCACGGTCCCCAGCGCGAGAAACGTCAGGAAATCGGTCCCCGGAACATGTGTGTGCCGGTACTGAATCGCATCTTGAATTTTCGTCAGATTCGTCGAACCGGCCAAACCGTACAAAATCGAAAATCCATAAGCCAGGATGCCGGAGCTGAAAGCGCCCATCAGCATGTACTTCATCGCCGCTTCGTTCGACCGGCGGTCGCGCCGCAAAAATCCGCTGAGCACGTAAAAACTCAGCGCCATCGTCTCCAGCCCCAGGAACAACACCACCAAATCGTTCCCGCACGCCAGAAACATCATGCCCACGGTGGCAAACAGCATCAGCGCGTAATACTCGCCGTGCTGCTCGTTTTCGATTTCCATGTAACGCACCGAAATCAAAATCACCAGCGCCGTGGATGCTAGGAAAAGAAAGCCAAAGAATATAAAAAACGGATCGATCCGGATGGAATCGTAGAATCCGGGCGCCGGACCAAACGGCGGCGAAGCGTACCCCCGCAGCATGTACAGCGAGCCACCGCTGAACAGAACTCCCAGCATCGCCGTTAGCGCATTCCAGGATTTTTGTGGCTTGGTGAGAAAAAAATCGGTCAACAAAATCGCCAGCCCGAAAAACACCAGCATCGCTTCCGGCAGCACCAGGAAGAAATCCCCGCGCGTCTGCTCGAAGATCTTCTGCCAGGGCATCTATTTCACCTCGGCCGGAGCAGCCGTTGTGCCGGAATCAGTCGCCGCAGCCTTTTCGCCCGGCGTATGCGTGTCCGCGTAATATCCTGGATGCACGCGCTCCACCAGGCGATGCACCGGCTGCTCCGCCACCTTAAACAGCGGCGCGGGATAAATTCCGATCCAGAACGCCAGCACCACCAGGGGAATCAGCGTCGCGTATTCGCGCGCGTTCAAATCCGGCAAATGTTCGTTCGCGGGATTCGTCACCGAACCGAACATCACCCGCTGGTACAGCCACAGCAAATATGCCGCGCCCAGAATCACGCCGAACGAGCCCCATGCCGCCCATTGCCAGCTCACCTCAAAAACGCCGCGCAGAATCGTGAACTCACCGATAAACCCATTCAGCAGAGGCATCCCCAGCGAACTAAGAGTGATGATTAAATAAACGACCGCGAAATTCGGCATCGGCGTCGAAAGTCCGCCAAATTCGGAAATCAACCGCGTGTGCCGCCGCTCGTACAGCACGCCCACCAGCAGGAACAGCGCTCCGGTGGAAATACCGTGGTTGATTTGCTGGATGATGCTGCCTGAAAGGCCCAGCGGCGTGAGCACGAAAATTCCCAGCGTGCAGAAACCCATGTGGCTCACCGACGAATACGCGATGAGCTTCTTCATGTCTTTCTGCATCATGCAGACAAGCGCTCCGTAAACAATCCCGATCAGCGACAGTACGATCACAATGCCGCGATATTTCACCGTCGCGTCCGGAAACATCGGCAGCGAAAATCGCAGAAAACCGTACGTCCCCATTTTCAGCAGCACGCCAGCCAGTATGACGGAACCAGCCGTCGGCGCCTCAGTGTGCGCGTCCGGCAACCATGTATGGAACGGGAACACCGGTACTTTGATTGCAAACGCGAAGAAGAATCCCCAAAACAGCCACTTCTGCAGCCACCCGTCCTGCGAGGTGAAGGGATGATCCAAAATCCAGCGCACGTCGAAAGTATTGCGGTAATAATAAATCGCCAGGATCGCTAGCAACATCAGCACCGACCCGGCCAGCGTGTACAGAAAAAATTTGATCGCCGCGTACAACCGCCGCTCGCCGCCCCATACGCCAATCAGGAAATACATCGGCACCAGCATCACTTCCCAGAACACGTAAAACAGCACGAAATCCAACGACATGAAAACGCCCAGCATGCCCGTCTGCAGCAGCAACAGCAGAATGTAATATTCCTTTTCGCGCTTGTGGATCGCCGACCAGGACGACAGAATCGCAATCGCGCCAAGCACCGTGGTCAACATCACCATCAGAAAACTTAGCCCATCAATTCCCAGCGTGAAGTGCGCTCCGACCGAAGGAATCCAGCTCGCGTTCTCCACAAATTGAAATTGCGGAGCGCCCGCTCCGGATTGAAAACGCCAAATCAATGGCAGCGAGACCAGCAGCCCGAGGAACCCGAACAGATTACCCATCCAGCGATGCAAGTCGGCCCGCTCGCGCGGAATAAATAGCATCAGGATCGCGCCGATCAGCGGCGTGAACAGGATCGTGCTTAAAATGTGATTATCGGCAAAAGGCATCCGTTCCCTCGCGTTCTTCTACTCCAGCAATTTGCAGCCCATGCCCGCCCACTTCAAAATCTAGTGCATCGCGTGATGCGCCAAATAAAAGTAATATCCCAGGAACCCGATCAACCCAACCACGATGAACAGCATGTAACTCTGCACCAACCCATCCTGAATCAGGCGCACCGGAAAACTCACCAACCAGACAATCCGCGCGCCCAATTTCACCGAACCGTCCACGATCCATGTGTCCCACCACATCGAAACGCGCGACACGAATCGCGTCAGCCAACCCGCGCCGTCGACGCCCACTCCATTGATCACATTCGTATCGAACCAACCCAGCGCCAATCCCAAATCCTTCGCGCGATTCACGAACAGCGCATCGTACAGCTCGTCCACGTAATATTTGTGGTACACCAAGTCATAAAAGCCGTTCAGGCTCTTGGCGATCTTCGCCGGCAATTCCGTGCGCTTAATATAGAGGTACCAAGCGAACAAAATTCCCAGCACCACGAGCCCTTCGGACATCAGCATCAAATTGATTTCGCCCATGCGCGAGCCGGGCCCCTTCAACGGCTCCACTCTCGCGTCGTGCGCCATCCCTACGACCGGCTCAAGAAAGTGCACGAAGTGGCTATTGCCCCCCAGAATCTCCGGCCAGCTGACCAACCCGCCCACGATCGAAAGCCCCGCCAGAATCACCAGCGGCACCAGCATGGACTTCGGCGATTCGTGTATGTGGTGATCCACTTCATGATCCACGCGCGACGTGCCGTGAAACGTCATGAAAATCAGGCGGAACATATAAAACGCCGTCATCCCCGCGGTGAAATATCCGATCGCCCACAACAGCAAATCCTTTTCGTACGCTTTGCCGAGAATCAAATCCTTGCTCACGAATCCGGCAAACGGAAAAATTCCCGCGATCGCCAGCGTCGCGATCAACATAGTCCAATACGTCACCGGAATGCGCTTCGATAGCGCGCCCATCTTCCGCATGTCCTGCTCGCCCGAAAGCGCGTGAATCACGCTGCCCGCCGCGAGGAACAGCAAGCCTTTGAAAAACGCGTGCGTCATCAAGTGAAAAATTCCCGCGGTGAATGCGCCGACGCCGCAGGCCAGAAACATGTAACCCAGCTGCGAAACCGTGGAGTACGCCAGAACCTTCTTGATGTCGTTCTGCACCACACCAATCGAAGCCGCGAATAGCGCCGTGATTGCACCCACCAGCGCAACAACGCCCATCGCTTTCGGCGACAGCTGATATATCGCGTTCGTCCGCGTCACCATGTACACGCCCGCGGTCACCATCGTCGCCGCGTGAATCAGCGCGCTCACCGGCGTCGGCCCTTCCATCGCGTCCGGCAGCCACACATACAACGGAATCTGCGCCGACTTGCCCGCTGCACCTACAAAGAGCAGCAGCGCAATCGCCGTCAACCATGGATTGCCGCTCTGGAAGTTTCCTGCGTGCAACGCCGGCCCGATGTCGCTGAAGCGCACCGTCCCCAGCACCGCCGAACACAGAAAAATTCCCAGCAAAAATCCCGCATCACCCACGCGGTTCACGATAAACGCTTTCTTCCCCGCGTCCGATGCCGACTTACGATGGAAATAAAATCCGATCAGCAGGTAGCTGCAGGTCCCCACGCCTTCCCAACCCACAAACATCATCAGGAAATTATTCGCCAGCACCAGAATCAGCATCGCGAACATGAACAAATTCAAATACCCGAAGAACCGGTAATACCCGCCCTCGTGCGCCATATATCCCGTGGAATACACGTGAATCAAAAATCCCACGCCGGTAACTACCAGAATCATCACCGCCGAAAGCGGATCAATCTGAAATTCCCACGACGCCACGAAATTCGCCAGCCGGCCGTCGACCATGTGGTACGGAATCGCTGGCAGCCACTGAAATAGCATCTTCGCAAAAAATCGCTCGCCTTCGGGCCGAGCCACCAGCTGTAAAAACGCTCCCACCGAGAAAATGAAAGAAACGAACACGCTCCCCGCGCACAAATAGCTCACGATGTTGTTCGCCAGCTTCCGGCCAAAAAACAGCATCACCGCCGCCGTCAGCAGCGGAAACAGCGGGATCAGCCAGATATGCTCCAGAAAATACGGGGCGTTCATCGCTAAGCCTTCACCATTTCATGATGTCCATTTCATCCGCCAGCACTGTCTCGCGATTGTGGAAAAATGCCAGAATGATGCCCAACCCCACCGCAGCTTCCGCCGCCGCATCGGTAATGATGAAAATCGCGAACACCTGCCCGTCCACCGTTCCCCACATTCGCGAAAAAACCATCAAGTTAATGTTCACAGCGTTCAAAATCAGCTCGATGGACATCAGCATAATGATGACGTTACGCCGCGTCAGCACTCCGATCACGCCAATCGCAAACAGCGCCAGGCTCAGAAACAAATAATAGTCCACCGGAATCATCCCACTCTCCGCTTCGCCATCACCACCGCGCCAATCATTGCCACCAGAAGCAAGATTGAAGCAATCTCAAACGGCAGCATGTAGTGGCTGAACAGCGCGTCCGCAACCGCCTCGGTATTTTTCGGCGAAATCTCCGCGGCCATCGCCGGCAAACGCAGCGCCCCTCGCCCCGCCCAGATCGCGAACAAAAATTGCAACGCCAGCACCAGCGACAGCGCTCCCGCCACAAACCATTGACGATTGAATTGCGTCTGGCGCATCGAAACGTCCAGATTCACCAGCATGATCACGAACACAAACAGCACCATGATCCCGCCCACATACAAAATGATCTGCACGATGAAAAGAAACTCGGCCTCCAGCAGCAGAAAAATTCCCGCCGTGGACAGCAGCGTGGTAATCAAAAACACTGCGCCATGCACAATATTCCGCCGCGTCACCATTAAAATCGCAGAAGCCACCGCCAGCACGGCGAAAAATATGAATAACGCTTGATTCAGCGTCTGCATCTACTCACCATCCGCCGTCTGCGTCAAAGAAACCGGCGCATCATCTTTCGCTAGCAGCATCGCCACACCCAAAGTTCCCAGCGTCGTTGGAATCAACGACACGATCGGTCCCCAGGCGAATTGTTGCCGCAACACAATCGCCACTCCTACCCCAATCACGTTCACCAGCGCGAGAGGAATCAGAAATCGCCAACCGAGCCGCATCAGCTGGTCGAACCGGTAACGCGGAAACGTAAACCGGATCCACAAAAATGCATAAATGTACGCGAACACCTTGGCCATGAACCAGAACGCGCCATGAATTCCCTGCATCATTCCACTCGGCGCAAACAAAGCCCCCGCCAATACTCCGGCCATCCCCAAGCAAAGCAGCGCAACCAGCACCATCACGATTTTCTGAATTTTCACCGGCTGCTTCGGCGCAAGAGAAAGCGAATACAAAGCGAGGCCCAAAGTCAGCAGCGCGGGCAACGCGTCCAACCACTCAATCCCCGTTCCCGGAATATGCTCGTGATAACGCGCGCCCGGCCGCAGCCACCCGCCCAGAAATAAAGTCGTCGCGATCCCCGCAACGATTACCATGTTGGCGTATTCCGCCAAAAAATAAAGGGACCAGCGGAAGCCGCTGTACTCCGTCATGTATCCAGCCACCAACTCCGATTCCGCTTCCGGCAAATCAAACGGCGCGCGATTCGTTTCCGCGATCGAGCCGACCAGATAAATAAAAAATCCAAACGGCACCGAGAATCCGAACCACACGCCCTGATCCGACTGTGCCTGCACGATATCTTTCATCGAAAGCGAACCGGCCAGCATCAGCACCGAAATCAGTCCCAGCCCCGCCGCGGTTTCGTAACTCACCAGCTGCGCCGCGCTGCGCAGAGCCCCCAACAGCGAATAATGGCTGTTCGACGCCCAGCCGCCCAGCACAATCCCGTAAATCCCCAGCGAGCTGATCGCCAGAATAAAAAGCAATCCAATATTCAAATCCGCGATCTGAAACGCAGGACCGATGGCCAAAGCCGAATACGCCAGCAGCGCCATCGTCACGCTCACCAGCGGCGCAAACCAGAACATCAGCCGGTCCGCTTTGTCCGGAATAATGTCTTCCTTCAGCAGTAATTTCACGGCGTCCGCAATCGGCTGCAGCAATCCGTGCGGCCCCACGCGCATGGGGCCAAGCCGCGCCTGCATGTCCGCCATCACTTTTCGTTCCATCAGAACGATGTAACCCGCCAGCAGCGGCAACACCGCGACAATCACCACGCCGTAAACTACCGGCAGCACATACGGCATGATCGAAGGTGGAATCAGATGGCCCATCTTTAGCGGTCCACTTCCCCCAGCACAATATCAATCGTCCCGATAATCGCCACCACGTCCGCAATCAGCGAGCCTTTCGCCATTTTGTCGAATGCCTGCAAATTAATAAACGATGGCGGCCGCACGCGCACGCGATACGGCTGCGTGGTCCCGTCGCTGACGATGTAATAGCCCAGCTCGCCTTTCGGCGCCTCGATCGAGTGATACACCTCGCCAGGAGGCGGCTTCAGCACCTTGCCGATGCGCGCCATGATTGGCCCGGTGGGAATATTTTCCACCGCTTGCAAACAAATCCGCTGCGATTGGCGCATTTCATCCATGCGCACCACGTACCTGTCGTATGTGTCTCCGGTTTCGCGCGTGGGAATATCGAATTCGTATTGGTCGTAAGCAGCGTAAGGTTGCACTTTGCGCAAATCCCATTTCACGCCGCTCGCGCGCAGCACCGGACCCGTCACTCCCAGCGCAATCGCATCGACCGCGTTAAGAATTCCCACGCCCTTCGTGCGCCCCACCCAGATGCGGTTTTCGGTCAACAGCGTTTCGTACTCGTCGATTCTTTTGGTGAAATCGTTGCAGAAGCGCTTCACGTCCTGCTCGAATCCGTCGTACGTCTCGTACTGTAATCCGCCGATGCGAAACGCGTGCGTCGTCAACCGCGCGCCGCAGTACTTCTCAAAAATTTTCAGGATCTCTTCGCGCTCGCGAAAACAGTAAAAGACGGGCGTCAGCGCTCCAATATCCAGCGCGTGCGTCCCCAGCCACAGCAAGTGGCTGGCGATCCGCTGCAGCTCCGTCAGAATCGTGCGCACCACACGCGCGCGCGGCGGCGCTTCGGTGCCCAGCAATTTTTCCACGGCTTCGCAGTAGCCCAGCCCGTTCGAAACCGCCGCCACATAATCCATGCGGTCCACGTACGGCGCAAATTGCTGGTAGCTGCGATGTTCCGCGATTTTCTCGACGCCGCGATGCAGGTAGCCGATGATGCACTCTGACCCGGCCACGCGCTCGCCATCCAATTTCAGCTTCACGCGCAGCACGCCGTGGGTCGAAGGATGCTGCGGCCCCATGTTCAAAATGATTTCGTCCGCGCCCAGCACCGTGGTGTTGACGCTATCCATCCCCGAAATCGTTTTTATCGTGTGCTCGTTGCTCATTCGCTCGTGGCCGGCTTGCGGTGCTATTGTCCGCTCTCGATTCCCAGATTTTCGCGAACCCAATCCGTGTCCTGCTTCAAAATGTCGTAATCCTTCCGCAACGGGTAGCCTTGCCATTCGTCCGGCAGCAATATGCGCGTCAGATTGGGGTGCCCTTCAAACACAATCCCGAACATGTCGTAACATTCGCGCTCCATCCAGTTCGCCGCAGGCCAGATTTCGCAGACGCTCGGCGCCGGCTCGTTCTCGCCCGCGTGCGCCTTCAATCGCAGCCGCTCGTTCTTCGCGAAAGAATAAAGATTCAGCACCACGTCGAATCGCTTTTCGCGCTTCGGCCAATCCACGGCAGTCAAGTCCACCAGCATGTCGAATTTCTCTTCGTCGCGGTAATAACGCGAAATTTCCCGCAGCTGATCCAGCGCGATCGTCACGATGGCCTGCTTGCGGTCCAGCGACGCTTCACGAAACGCATCGCCAAATCGCGCCTTCAGCCGTTGCGTCAATTCGTTATCCAGCGGAACTGGCTTCGGCGGCGCTTCTTTCGGTGGCGCAGCAGGAGCCGCAGGTTTCGGCGGCGCTGCAGCTGCGGGAGCGCCAGATGCTGCCGCAGTCCCGGGAGTCGCCGGAGTACTCGCAGTAGCAGGAGGCTTCGCCCCGGGTGGCGCGGCAGGTGGTTTCGTTGCAGCCGGGTCAGCAGGCGTCGCTGCCGCCGGCGGTTTCGCTGCAACAGGTTCACTGGGCGCGGTAGGAGCCGCTGGCGCGTCAGGCTTGGAAGGAATAGAAGGCTTCTCCGCCGTGCCCTCCGGCGGTTTTGCGGCTGGACCTTTTTCCGAAGGGTCGTTGACCATCGGTTCGATCGGCTGCCCTCGCCCGGTGCGCGCTAGAACTCGCGCCCCGCAATCGGCTCGCAGCCCGCCTTTTTAACACACTCCAAAAAACTACGTCAATTCCACTCTATACACGCGGGATCTTCGGCGCGGCGCTCCGACTACACCCAGTCCAGCGCGCCCTTGCGATACAACCACACATACCCGATCAGCAAAATCCCCAAAAACACCAGCATCGTCACCAAGCCATACACGCCCAACTGCCCGTACTTGATCGCCCAAGGAAAAAGAAAAATTGTCTCCACATCGAAAATTACGAACAGAATCGCCACCATGTAAAACCGAACCGAATACCGTCCGCGCGCATTCCCTTCCGGCGGCACGCCGCATTCATACGGCTCCAGCTTCGCGCCGGTGGCCTTCATGTCTGGCCGAATCAATTTGAAAACCATTAGCGACACGGCAGGGAAAGACGCGGCGAGCACCGCGTAAATCAATATCGGAATGTATTGGCTCGGCATCGCCGGTTCAATATCGCCCCACGAACAGCGCATCCTAGCACAGCGGTCAACTCACAGCCAGCCTCATCCGCCACAAATAATTTCACGCCACCGGTCACGCGAAGCGTCCAGTTCTTGCAGTTGCGCGTGTAGCTGCCGCTTCGTCCCGCGCCTTTCGGTACGAAGCGGGCACGGCAGCACCGAGGCGCCCGTTCCTTCGGTTACGTTTTTAGGTATGTATTAATGGCGTGCGCCGTGCAGCACATCCACGGCATGAGGCAGCAAAGCAGCAATAGCGTCCAGCGATTCCACAGCTCCGCGCGGACTCCCCGGCAAATTCACAATAATAGTCGTTCCACGAATCCCAGCCGCACCGCGCGACAAAATTGCTCGCGGAGTTTTCTTCAATCCCTCCGCGCGCATCTGCTCCGCAAATCCGGGAATCAGCCTCTCCGCCACGGAGATCGTAGCTTCGGGCGTCACGTCCCGCGGCCCGACGCCGGTACCACCGGTCGTGAGAATCAAATCCACCACTTTCGCGTCAGCCGTCTTTCGCAGAAATTCAGCGATACTTTCGCGTTCGTCGGGCAAAATCTCCGCCGACACAATTTCCCAACCAAGTTCCCTGCATCGCCCCGCCACAGCTGGCCCGGAACCGTCTACGGTTTTTCCGCCAGCAACCGAATCGCTAACTGTAAGTATGGAAACCCGCATGAGGTGGCTCCCCGATCTTCGCGGGACTATCCTTCGGTGACCTGCGCGTCTTCGCTTTCGCCGTCGCGCTGCCCTTCATCCACCAATCGCAGTGCTTCCATCAGCAATCCAGTCGTAGTGCGTGAAATGGTGTCGCGCGTGGGCGCGCGATTAAAATCAATTTCAAATTCGCCTTCGGGCCAGCGCACAGCTTCGAACACCGCGGCTTCACCCTCCAACGCTCCCAGCCGCGCATCCTTACATTGCCCCGAAGCAAAAAATAAATCGCCGCTTTCTTCCCCGCGGCGAATCGTCAGCTGGCACGATTTCTGCCCCATCTCCAGCGACTGCATCAAATCCATGATGGACATTTCTTCCAGCCGCCCCTGCACCACCCCGGGACGCACCTGGCGATTCTGCAATTTCTCCAGTTGCAAGCGGTCCACCACTTTTTTCGCGCGCCGGACCAAATCTTTCAAAAAAAATGGCTTGGGAATGAATTCTTCCACGCCTTCCACAATCGGCCGCAATTTCTCTTCAATGTCGCTGCGGCTGGCCAAAAATATAAATGGAATCGCTTTCGTCTGTTGCCGCCCGCGCAATTTTTCGTAGAGCTGCCGCCCGTCGAGCCCCGGCATTCGGTAGTCGCACACCACCAGATCCGGCGGATCATCCACAATCTTCAGCAACGCATCGGCGCCATCCGCCGCCGCACGCGCATCGCAATGCGGCAGCAGTCCCTTCATCAATAGATCAAGGATCAGCGCGTTATCGTCCACCACCAAGACTTTCACATCCTTCATTGGTGTCATCGCTTCACACGCTTCCCAGGACGCACATACGTGCCGCTTCGCCCGCCCGCCTTCTTCACCACGTACACCTCAGTAATCTCCATGCCGCGTTCCAGCGCCTTGCACATGTCATAAATCGTCAGCGCCGCAACCGAGACCGCTACCAACGCCTCCATCTCGACGCCGGTCGGGCCGGTAGCCGTCGCCTCCGATGTCAGCTCAATTCCATTCTGGCACAGCTTGGCGTTCACATCCACGTGAGTCAAAGCGAGGGGATGACAAAGTGGAATCAGCTCCGCCGTACGCTTGGCAGCGCCAATTCCAGCGATCCGCGCAATTTCGAGTGGGTTGCCTTTTGGAGATTTCAGCCGTCGCACGCTACTGATCGTCGCGCGTTCCATGCGAATAAAAGCGTGAGCCTGCGCTGTGCGTGACGTGGCCGCCTTCGCCGTAACGTCCACCATCCTCACGCGCCCTTTTTCATCGTAGTGCGAGAGTTTCGTCATGGTGTGCTTCGCGCCGGCTGGTTCTGAGAGTTTGTCCCGGTGATAAGTGATTGGTGAGCAGCGGTTTGTGATCGTTCATTTGTACTGAATAGAAAAAATGAACTGCTTTGTTTTGTTGCGCTTACAAAATTCGGACTGCGCGAAAAGGCTCCATTTGTACTGAATAGAAATCGGCGTCTTGGGCACGTTTTAGCTGGGATAGGGGCGCTGGCTCGACGGTTGTGGGTGTTCGACATTTTCACAAATTCATCATGCTCTTGTGGTGCGCGAAATGCAAAACGTTGTGTGTGTACAAACTCAGAACAATCCCCGCCGCGGCAAAATGTCCGCCATCTCCCCCGCCGCATAAATCTGCCGCGTCTCGTGCACTACCAAAAAACAATTTCCTTTAACGACGGAACCAATATCGCCGGACCCTTCCCAGTGAATCGCCTCCACCACCGCCTCACCCTCCGGCCAACTCACACGCGCCGGCAGAAAATGCGCCAGCGGAGGCTTCTCATTCAAAGGATGCGCCAGTTTGGCCTTCAGCAGTGCCAAGGCTTGCGGCTTGTGTCCGCTCAGCAACTCAATCCCCGGCACCACGAACAGCTCGAACGTCACCATCGTCGAAACCGGATTTCCCGGCAATCCGAATACTGGTTTCTTCTGACAAAAACCGAACACCGCGGGTTTCCCCGGGCGAATCGCTACCGCATCGAAATAAAATTCCGCGCCCATTTCCCGCAACACTTGTTCGACGAGATCGTATTTCCCCACCGACACGCCGCCGGTAACCACCACAATATCCGCTTCCAGCGCCTGCTGGATTCGCGCTCGCAGTTCCTCAAGATTATCCGGAGCAGTTCCCAGCATCACGGGCTCGCCACCTGCCAAAGCCACCTGCGCTGCCAGCGATACATTGTTGCTATTGCGAATTTGATATTTCGTCGGCGTCTGCTCCATCGCAACCAGTTCATCGCCCGTCGAAAGTATCGCCACGCGTGGTTTCTTCGCGACCACCAGCTTCGAGCGCCCCACCTGCGCCGCAATCGCCAGCTCCGCATAGCTCAGCCGCTTGCCGCGCGCAATCACGCTTTCTCCCACGCGCGTTTCCTGCCCTTCCAATACAAAATGCGCGCCCTCGCGCGCCGCTTCGTCCAGCACCACGAACTCGCCCTCAATCCGCGCGTGCTCGTTCATCACAATCGAATTCGCGCCGCGCGGCATCGCTGCTCCGGTCATGATCTGCACGCAAGTCGCCGGCTCGACCATGCCAGCGAACGGCACTCCCGCGCGACTCTCTCCGATCAACCGCAATTTCACGCCGGCGCGCCCCGCGTCGGCCGCACGCAGCGCAAATCCATCCCGCGTCGAGCGATTGAATGGCGGATAATTCCGGTCCGCCCGCACGTCTTCCGCTACGATGCGTCCCAACACGCGCGAAGGGTCTTCCGCGAATTCAATGGTTTCAGTAGGAGGGGGAGGCGCACAATGCCGCGCGCAGATTACTTCGATCACTTTTGCGCGAGCCGCTTCGTGGGAAAGCATGGCGCCTTAGAGCCAGGACGCGAGTTTCGTCCCTCGCGGAACAATCGTTGCATCGCGTTCCGGCCCGGTGG
Organism: uncultured Acidobacteriota bacterium; assembly: GCA_963779465.1. Taxonomy (GTDB): domain Bacteria; phylum Acidobacteriota; class Terriglobia; order Acidiferrales; family UBA7541; genus Palsa-295. Next base: position 1,757,657 of record CAVZYH010000001.1, read on the forward strand.
ATATCATTCCGATTTCAACCTGCAGTTGATCCGAAATAAAATTTAGATAGTTACGCGCCGCCTCCGGCAATTCCTTCACGTCACGAATTCCCGGCGTCGGTTTCTGCCATCCGGGCAACGTCACATACTCCGGCTCGACCTGGTTCAGGATCTCAACATCCGCCGGCATATGTTCCAGCACCTTGCCCTTATATTTGTACCCGGTGCAGACTTTGATCTCCGGCTGCGTGTCATAAACGTCCATCTTGGTCACCACCAGCGAATCAATTCCGCTCAGCATTTTCGCAAACTTCAGCACCACCAAGTCGAGCCAGCCGCAACGCCGCGGCCTGCCCGTCACCGCGCCGAATTCCTTGCCGCGCTCGCGTAACGCCTGCGCGTCCAGATCCGGCATCTCGGTGGGAAATGGCCCGCTGCCCACGCGCGTGGTGTAAGCCTTGGTCACGCCCACCACGCCGCCAATTCGCGTCGGCGCCACGCCCAATCCCGTCGCCACGCCACCCGATGTCGCGTTCGACGACGTGACGTACGGATACGTCCCGTGGTCAATATCCAGCATCGTGCCCTGCGCGCCCTCGAACAGCACTGATTCGCCGTTATCCAGCGCGCGATTCAGCAGCACACCTGTGTCCGCCACCAGGCCATGGATGTGCGCGGCCAATTCCATATATTGATCGTAGATTCCAGCGGTTTCCAGCGGATGCCCGTACGTCGCGCGGCTGATCGCATTTTTTTCGGCGACCACCCGCTCCAGTTTTTCCTTGAAGCCCACCGGATCGAACAGATCGCACACGCGAATCCCGCGCCGCGCCATTTTGTCTTCATACGCCGGCCCGATGCCCCGCGAAGTAGTCCCAATCGCTGCGGCCCCGCGCGCCGATTCTGCAGCCTTATCCATTTCGCGGTGATAAGGAAAGATCAAATGCGCGCGATCGCTCAAGAAAAGCCGCCCGCGCACTTCAATCCCCGATCGTTTCAAATTTTCGAGCTCAGCCACCAACGCCGCCGGATCCACCACGGTTCCGGCGCCAATCACTGCCTTCTTTTCCGGCCGCAGGATTCCGCTGGGAATCAATTGCAGAATATATTTGTGATTGTTGAAAATGACGGTGTGCCCGGCATTGTGCCCGCCCGCGTAGCGCGCCGTGTAGTCGAACGACTGCGCCAGGTAATCAACCACCTTACCTTTGCCCTCGTCGCCCCACTGCGCTCCAACCACGCAGATCGCTTTCGCTCGCGCCTTCTCACTCACCTTCGCCGCTCCACCCTTCGTCAGGCCGCACCTTGCCCCGGCAGTTGACACCAGAAGCACTACAGGCGGGCTAACGCAAAAACAAGTACGAGCAATTCTAGCCTCCGGCTGCCCCCGACGCAAGCGTGAGGTCAATCGGATAGCGGGTCAGTTTCCGATTACGCGACTATACGTCCAAATGGAATTGGTCGAGGGAGCACAGAGAAATTATCAGAGAAAGTCCGCGGTGATCCCTCACATTTATTGCGTCCGCAAAGACCGCGTCGAAACGAGGGGAACGCTACACGTCCCTCGCATCCGACATGCGTGGGTCAGTGCGGACCGGAGAAACCTAGAGCCGAGGGAGCGGACGCCGCTGGCACTGGCGACCCCGCGCTGGGAGGCGGATGTGAAAGCTGTTCCAGACCTGCACACTGAAAGTGACTACCCACGAAGCAAACTACAGAGTCTGTAGCCGCCCACTTTGTACTGAGGTCCCTGTTCGGCGAAAACCCGCTCACAGTTGTGATTTGCGAGAAGATTCGAGCGATTGCACCATTCGATGAAATACACCCCTGCGAGTTGCATAGAGTACACATTTCGAGGCTGCAAGCCGAGAGATCATTTGCGGAGTGACTCCAGTTCTCGCCGTCACGGGAGTATAGAGCGACAGGAACGGCATATCCACCACCGGGCTGGTCCTTATGGATCACCTCGGTTCCCACGGCCCAATACTGACCGTTCGAGCGGAGGAAACTGTAGAGTGTCACGTTGGGAATGTTTAGCAGCTGCCAGGTTTTTCCCGTGTCTTGTGTAAAGAGCAAAGCCTGAGCGTTGTACTGTGCTGGTCCCTCTTTCATCATTGCGGCCATGTGCGATGGATCAAGCGCAACGAGCGAGAAGGTATAGGGGAAGTGTTCGATGCCTTCGGGATGTTGCTGTTCGTTTACTGCGGACCAGTGCGACCCTCCGTCGGTTGTGAACAGCAGCGACTTCCGAACCCTTACGAGGCCGTGCTGGGAGTCAGCGAAGGAAATTTGCAAGATTGTTTCGCTCAATCCAGGACGTGCCACCCAAGATTCGCCGCCATCTTGCGTCATAAGGAGCCGACCGTCTGTTCCCGCTGAATAACCGAACTTAGAATTTGCAAAATCGATGTGCGATAGCGATGGACCGCCAGGCGTGTGATGTTTTATCTGCCAGTGCGTTCCATTGTCATTTGAAACCGCTATCGTTTCTTCGGTGCCGCAGATCCAGAGCGAATCGCCCGCACTTTTAATGTCCAAGACGCGGAAAGCGACATCCACGGAGTGCCATTCTGCAGGATGCTGACCCAGAGTAGACGGTGAAGGGGATTGCGGCGACGTTGTGACGACGTTTCGGTGACAGCCAACGATACAGAGTGCCCAGAAAACCAAACCGGCTAGGTCCAGTATTCGCGCCGTTCGCATGCCGAAATTCTCCGGGATTTGCACCTAATTGCGAAATTAAGTTGGAATACTACACCAGCAGGAATTCGCTATCCAGAACATAAGTGAGTAAGTGTGCCGGAGGTTAATCCCTAATCTCGAAACGAACCTCAGTGCCCGATAAACGCCGTTACTGCAAACTGACACATTACCGGCATGAGCCAGAAGCGGACGAGCTAACCAACCGCTTTGTAGCGGAAGCAATCGCGCGCGTGATCATTGACCATGCCCACAGCCTGCATGAACGCGTAACAAATCGTAGTCCCGACGAAGCGAAAGCCGCGGGCCTTCAAATCCTTGCTTAGCGCATCCGATTCCGCCGTGCGCGCAGGAATCTTCCGCGAACTCTTCCAATCATTTTTCTTCGGGCGTCCACCCACGAACTGCCACACGTAACGGTCGAACGACCCGAACTCCCGCTGTACGGCAAGAAACGCCGCAGCATTGGAAATCGTCGCCGCAATCTTCAAACGATTGCGGACAATTCCGGCATCCGCGAGCAGCGAGCGCACCTTGCGCTTGTCATAACGCGCAATCTTCGCCGCATCGAATCCATCAAACGCTCGCCGGTAATTCTCGCGCTTGTTGAGCACGATCTCCCAGCTCAGCCCGGCCTGCGCGCCTTCCAATATCAAAAACTCGAAAAGCACGCGGTCTTCGTGGACCGGCTTGCCCCACTCGCGATCGTGGTACTGCACCATCAGCGGCGACTGCGCCCAATGGCAACGCCGCTGCTCTTTTTTAGCTTTTACATTCATGGGAGAAATCACGGCAGGATGTTACGCCCGTAGAAGCAGACTCAGAATCCGAAAGCAACGCACGCTGATCCGAAGCCGCCGCCGTAAGACACCGTCGGCACAAACAATCCGCGTAACGCGCCCGCAGAGCAACCAAAACCTCAGCGGCGACCTGCACATCCTCACACCAACAACCGGCCGCCGGCGCACCACAAGCGAATCCAGCACCGCAAGCCGCGCAGTTCTTCGAAGTCGGCGGCGCCGTCTCCGGCAACTGCCTCTCTGGCTCGCCGCACCTCATATTCACCTGGCTTGGACTAAACTGAATTCGCGCCGAAGACCTACGAAATATGGCGCTGGATGACTTTTTCGATCGACTCTTTTGGCTGCGCCCCAACCAGCTGGTCCGCCACCTGCCCGCCCTTGAAAATCAGCAACGTGGGAATCCCGCGAATATTGAACTTGCCCGCCGCGTTGATATTCTCATCCACGTTTAGCTTCACCACCTTCAGCTTCCCCGCGTGCTCTTTCGCCAGTTCTTCCACCGTCGGCGTCAACATATGGCACGGCCTACACCAATCCGCCCAGAAATCCACCATCACAGGCTGGGTCTTGCTGGCTTCCACCACGTCTGCTTCGAAATTCGCGTCGTTCACCGCTTGAATGTTTTCTGACATGTTGTCCCTTATTGTCCCTTGTAGCGCCGCACCACGCCCCCGAAAAACCTCCAGGAAACGTTTCCAGCGCTAACCTTTAGATGTCCCAGCCGCCCGCGGGATTCGTGCCCTCTTAGCTGCCTCATACAGTGTGACATAAGCCGCCGCCGAAGCCTTCCACGAAAAATCCTTGGCCATGCCGTTCTTTTGCAACGTCTGCCACGCCTTCGGATCACGCTGCGTCTTCAACGCCGCCCGCAACGTGTCCAGCAGCGCCCGTCCGTCATACGCCTCGAACTTAAATCCAGTCCCATGATGCGTTTTCGCGTCATAGTTCTGCACCGTGTCGTCCAGACCGCCCGTCGCCCTCACCACCGGCACCGTACCATAGCGCAAGCTGTATATCTGGTTCAAGCCGCACGGCTCATAGCGCGATGGCATCAGGAAAATGTCCGCGCCCGCCTCAATCTTGTGCGCCAGCGGATTGTCGTATCCGATTTTCACGCCTACGCGTCCCGGATATTTCTCCGCCATGTCCTTGAACATCTTTTCGTATTCCGGCTGGCCCGTGCCCAGCACCACCAGCGTCAGATTTTCCTTCATCAAATCGCCCGCCACGCGCGCGATCAAATCAAATCCCTTCTGATCTGCAAAGCGCGAGACGATTCCCACCACCGGCCGTTCCAGATGTTCGGGCTTGTCCACGGGAAGCTTGAACTGCTGCAACAGATCCTTCTTGTCGGCTCTCTTCGCTTCGAGATTGTGAACGGAGTAATTCTGCGTAATGAAGGTGTCCACCTCCGGACTCCACACCGAATAATCCACGCCGTTCAAAATTCCGATCAGCCGGTCCGCGCGGTTGCGAATCACCCCTTCCAATCCATTACCAAATTCCGGCGTCTGAATTTCCTGCGCGTAACGACGGCTCACCGTCGTCAGATAATCGGCGTACAGCAGCCCGCCCTTCAGAAAATTTACCCGGCCGTAAAATTCCAGCCGGTCCATCGTGAAAAAATTATCGGGCAGGCCTATCGTGCGCATCACCGTCTGCGGGAAAATCCCTTGGTAGCCGATATTGTGAATCGTGAACACCACCGGCAGCCCGCGCACCACCGGATCCTCGGCGTGCTGCGTGCGCAGCAGCACCGGCACCAGCGCCGTCTGCCAGTCGTGGCAATGAATCACGTCCGGCAGCCACACCCGCTTCATGAATTCGATCGCCACGCGCGAAAATTCCGTAAAGCGCTCGGCGTTGTCCGGATAATCCGCGCCCTTCTCGCCGTAGAGCTGCTCGCGGTCGAAAAATCCGCGGTCGTCCACGAAAAAATACCGCACGCCCGCGACCGCCGTGCCTTCGCCGATCGCGGGAAAGCGCAATTTATCGCCCAGCGTCACGGTGACGCTTGAAACCAGTATCGAAGTGATTTTGTTCCCGCGATAGCGCGGCAAAAGCACCGCCACTTCGTGCCCCATCTCCGCCAGCGCCTTGGGCAGTGCCCCGACCACGTCCGCCAAGCCACCAGTCTTCGAGTAAGGCAAACCTTCCGACGCAATGAACAGGATTTTCATAAGCAGCCAACAGAAACGCAAACGGTATCGGAACGCCGCAGCTTCGTCAAGCTCGCACCTCACATCGTGGCCAGGCCTACGTGCCGCAGGCAGGCGATCCCGCCGGTGCTCTTTCTTCGGTAGCGCCGGCGTCCCGCCGGCTTTTTGCCGTTGACTATGTAGCGGCCGCTTCGTCCCGCGTTTTTCGGGACGAAGCGGGCATCTTGCTTTTAGGTTTAAGCAGACTGACAGGCCACGCCGTCGCAAAGCCGCGGCAGCCCGTCATCGAACTCACGCCCCACACCATTTGTTCGTCGCTGCCCGCATTGCTACACTCGCACCACCCATGTCACGCCAACGCCTAGGCCAGCACTTCCTCCACGACGTCGGATGGCGCAAACGCATCCTGAACACACTGCCTATCGCCCCAAATCAGACCTGGATCGAAATCGGCCCTGGCCACGGCGAAATGACGCAACTCCTCGTAGGCGACCACCGACGCGTAATCGCCATCGAAACAGACCAGCGCCTAGCCGAAGGCCTCAAAGCATCCCGCGATTCCGACCGCGAAAAATGGCGCGGCCTCGAAATCGTCAACGCCGACGTCCTGGCCACCAACATCGGCGATCTAGCCGCCGGCAAAATCCACATCTACGGAAACTTGCCTTACTACATCACGTCGCCCATCCTCCATCATCTCTTCCGCTGGGCTGCCCAAATCGAATCCATTCACATCGTCATTCAATTGGAAGTAGCCGAACGCATCGCCGCGCATCCCAACGTGCGCGACTACGGCTATCTCTCCGCCCTCTGCCAGTTCTATGCCAAACCGAAAATCGCGTTGCGCATTCCGCCCGGCGCATTCCGCCCGCCGCCAAAAGTGAAATCCGCGCTGGTAGGCGTGACTCTGCCCGGTGAACAAGCGAACCTCCACATCACGGGAGAAGCAAACGAAAAGCATTTTCTGGAATTCGTGCAGACCTGCTTCAACCAAAAACGAAAAACCCTGCGCAACAACCTGCTAGCCATCGCCACCGACAAAAAAATCCACGAAGCGCTGGCCGCCACCACTCTCCGCCCGGATGCCCGCGCCGAACAACTGACTCTAGCCCAATTCGCCGCGCTCTTCACCCAACTCGCTTAGCGACGCAAATCATGATCCGTTCGCGCAGACCAGCTCGTTGCGATTGAATTTGTAGCGGCCGCCTTCAGGTGGGCGCAGTTGCTTTTGAATTTTTGGGGGGAACCGCATGCTACTTCCACGACTCCGCGTTTCAAACGCCACGCAGGGAAACTACGACTCTTCGAGGACTGTCTGCAACCGATCCGGAAAATTCGACATGATCCCATCCACGCCAGCCGCAGCCACCGCACGCATCACTTCCGCATCATCCGCCGTCCACGCCACCACCTGCAAATCCAGCTGGTGCGCATCCTCCACTAATTTCGGCGTCACCAGATTCGCCCTGGGGCACAACTGCCGCACGCCCAGCTCCGTCGCCGTTTTTGCGAAGTCTTCTTTCGGCTCATCCACCAGCAATCCCATCATCATCGTTGAATCCACTTGCCGCAACGCGGTAAGCGTGGACGGATCAAACGAAATCACAATCGAGCGCGCGGTGCTTTGCGATTTATGTAGTTCCGCCACCAGCGAATGGTGCATCCCCCACGCCGCGTCATATTTCACTTCCAGATAAAAAATCACGTCGTGCTCTTTTCCGAACTGCAGCACTTCCTCCAGCGTCGGTATGCGCTGCCCCATGAACTCGCGGTCGAACCACATTCCGGCGTCCAGCTGCCGTAATTCCGCCAAAGTGAAATCGTGCACGTTCCCGCGTCCATTCGTGGTGCGCTCCAGCGTCGCGTCGTGGATCGCTACGAACCGCGCGTCGCGCGTCAAGTGCAGGTCAGTCTCGATGAATCCCGCACCCAGTTGCACCGCACGCTCGTACGCCGCAAGTGTGTTTTCCGGCGCGTGGCCGGAAGCCCCTCGATGCGCGATTACCCAAGGTTTTCGCATAAGCACGGCTATCCTAGCAGAGAACCCGAACGTCACAGTGGCTCGGAATTCACCCTGGTGATGGAAGCTGCACCCCAAAGCCACCGAACGAATGACAGTCCCCGGGATGCCGAGACCGCTCAAATCCGCATACGTACTCAGCCGTAACACGCTTGCGGCCGCCCACGTGCCACCGTCCGAGTGCTGCAAATCGTTTCCTAAATTGGACAATGTGTTGGTCGCCGGTCGAATTTCAACGATAGAAGTTCGCCTATTCCGAAGCCTCCAACACCGCACAGACCGGTAACGTGCTCTATCCCTAACAGCCACAGACAGTTAGAAAAAACACCTTCAAGGCTCGTCACTAGTACTCTTTGGAACCATGATTGCCCCTCCGTCTTCGCCTTTTCAGCGGCGTGGTGTCGCCTAAACTGTCACTTGGACGCCTCCTTGACCCCGTGACGCACCCCCAGAGCGCCACCGTGAATTCCCCGAAATGGAATTCGCGCCCATGCGCGTTAGAAGGAGCAGGTTCAGAATCTATGGCAAGCACGAGAACCGAATTGAATCGCGACTTCGAGCCAGTTCAAGCAGCGAATGCGGCGCCCACAGGCTTTGACCCGGCGCGCGATCTGCCTGCTGGCTTCATCGAGTTCCTGCTGCCGCTGCACCGCGCCTTCACCCCGCGCCAGCGTGACCTGATCGGCCGCCGCGTCGCGGCACTCGAAGCATCACACGACGGCCATCTGCCGAATTACCTGCCGCTTTCCCGCGCCACCCACGAATCCTGGCGCATTGAGTTGCCGGAATGGTGCCAGGACCAGCGCAATCAAATGACCGGGCCCGCCGACGACGCCGAGCTCGTTGTGAAAATGCTGAACTCCGGCGCTCCCGGCGTGATGCTCGACCTGGAAGATTCCATGGCCAACACCTGGCCGCGCCTGATGCAAGGAATCACCAACATCCTTTCCGCTCTCCGCGGCGGACTCAACTATTCCGACCGCAAGCGCAACTCCACCGTCACAATTAAACCGAGCAATACGGTAATCTCGCTCCGCCCGCGCGGATTACACCTGCGCCAGACTCGAGTCCTCAATGGTGAACGGCTTCCCGCATCCTTGTTCGACGTGGCGCTGATCGCCTTCCAGGTAACTCCCGAAGAGTTGAAGCACCCGCTCACCTTCTACATTCCGAAATCCGAATCTGCCGATGAAGCGCTTTGGTGGCGCGACCTTTTCCACGCAATCTCGCGCGCCAAGGGCTGGCCGCGCGATTACATCAAGTGCATGGCGCTGGTGGAATCGCATCCGCTCGCGTATCAAATGGAAGAGTTCGCCTACAATCTGCGCGACCACCTCCTCGCGCTCAATCTGGGCCGCTGGGACTACATGGCCAGCCTGATCCATTTCAATCTGCACGATCCCAACTGGGTGCTGCCGGATCGCAACACCATCCCGCACAACGTCGCCTTCTTCCAGAACTTGCGCAACACCATCCCCGAGATCTGCCACAAGCACGGCATGCTCGCCATCGGCGGCATGACGGCGCTCTATCCCAGCCGCGAAGATGCCGACCTCAATGCCTGCGCCCTCGCCATTCTGGAAAACGATAAAAAGAACGAAGCCACATCCTTGATGGACGGCGCTTGGACCGGCCACCCCGATCAAAACGAAATCGCCGTGCGCCAGTTCCCCGCTCCCAATCAATTGCGAGCGCGCCCGGCAAACCACGAAACCCATCCCGACCTCCGCCCAGTTCCCGCAGGCGTCGGTCAGCAAACCGTAGCCGGCACACGCGCCGCGGTGCGCACCGTGATTCGCTATCGCCAAGGCGTGCTCAGCGGACGCGGCGCCAGCTTGCTCGATGGCTATATGGAAGACCTCGCCACCGATCGCATTTACAGGCTAATGATCGCGCAACGCATGCGCCATCGTGACGTCACTCGCGTGCTCAACGAACTAGGCGAGCCTGTCCTGCACACGCCTGAATTCGTAACGCGCCTCTTCGACGAAGAGCTCAAGCGCGTCCTGCACGAGCTTCCCGCCGGTTCGCCTGAGGACGCCACGGAGCGCTTCACGCAAGCCCGACTGCTCAGTGAAAGAATGATTTTGACGAACGAGTTCAATCCGTCGTAGTCTCACGGCGGAATCACGGAAGGGCGGGGCTTCAGCCCCGCCGTAAGCGTCCGCAGTAGATGGGGCTTTAGCCCCTGAAGCCGTGGTTTTCGGTCACGGCGCAGTACCAAAGGAGATTTGAGAATGTCACCGAAGGGCAGCACCGTGATTCAAGCCATGCTCAGGCGCTTGGCGCGAGAGGAACTTGAATTGCTAGTGGTGCAATGTACGCCAGTAAATGTAACGGGGTCTGTCGAAGCAGCAAAGCCGCTACAGGCAAGAGCGGCCGCGCATTGAGGGTGTGATTCGACAGCAACGGCCCTCGTACCTTTTCGGCTCTAGTTTTCCAGCATCGGAACTTTCGCTCCGCAGAGCGAGCCGCCTCCAAAGCTGGAATGTTTTGAACGAGCACGAAACCGTACGCGAAATGGGGAGGGGGACGTGGCGCTGTTCGTTCTGATGGTCGCAGCATTGGTAGTCGCGCAGACGTGGCTGGACTGGCGTGACGCGAAAAAAGACTGGGTAGTGCCGGAGTGGGCGAAAGGCTTGGCTCTCGCGGGAGCAGTAGCCGCATCGCTCACCGCCGCCACTTCGTTCGCATCTTTCTGGCTCGAAGATCCGGCCAACGCCGCCAGCGGCAGATTCAACTCGGCCATCTTCTGGCCCGAGCTGGGCTTCCTGCTCTGTGCCATGGGCGTGATAATCGTAGCCGTGCGCAAACAGCGCCTGCGCCTCATGCTGCTCCTGACGGGCATCCTTACCGCCGCCTTCTGGATCGGCATGACCCTCTCGTAAGCCTGCAAGGGTTTGTAGCGGCGGTCTTCAGACCGCCATCCGTGATAGCCGCACCGCCGGATGAGCACCAAAGTGCGCCGTTTCAAACGCAAGGCCACCCCAAAACCGAGTCTCCTGCTCCGTAGCAGGTTTTCTCCTTCACGCCATTAAACTTCCCTACTTCCCCCAGCCTTTTTACCTGCGCGTGACCCTCGTTCACCGGCAACGAACCGCCATTCGCCGAATAACCCAAGACGCCACCGCTAACCTCCTCTATTCTCGCATCATGAACGGCAACGCAATTCGAATCGGAGACAAGACCATGACTAGCACGAATGGCCCGTCGCCCATGATTTCCCTGTTTTCCAGTGCGCGTATCCCGGTCGCCGGAGCGGCCCTGCTGATCCTCCTAGGCATCGCCTTCCAGCTCGGCGAGCTCGGCTACGGCCATCTCCGCTTGGACAACCTCTGGCTCTTTTCCATGATGCTGGCCGACATTTGGAATATCCTCTCCATGCGCCTGAATCTCCCCGACGCGGCAGAGGTGTTGCGCTATTGGCCCCTGATCCTCGTGGGCCTGGGCCTCGCAATCTTGCTCGCAACACAGGAAAATCGCTTCTCCGCGTCCCGGAGGGGTTAACAAACATGGGTACCAACCGGTCCTACAGCTGGAGCTTCCTCTTCGGCGCGCTGATCGTCGCCGCCGGAGTTGTGCTCCTGCTCGATCAACAAGGCATCATCAACGCCGACCGCGTCTTCAGCTATTTCTGGCCGGTGATCATGATCGCTGCCGGCTCGGCGATGCTGATTGACTGCCGCGGCCGCGGCGGTCGCGGCTTTGGGGGCATCATGCTCCTCGCAATCGGCTCGATCCTGATGCTCGAAAATCTTGGCGTCGCCCACATCCACTTCGATGTGGTCTGGCCGCTGATCGTCATCGCTGGGGGTGTCCTGATGATCTGGCAAGCCGCCGGCCCGCGCGCCAACGCGGACGGTTCGACAAGTTCCAATTGGTCAAATCTCGTCAATCACTGGGGCCGCTCCGATTCCACGCAATCGGATTTCAGCGGCGTCGCAATTCTCGGCGGCTTCAAGCGCCGAATCACCACTAAACAATTCAAAGGCGGAAAAGTCCTCTCCTTCATGGGCGGCTTTCAAATTGACCTCCGCCAGGCGGACATGGAAGGCGATTCCGCCACCATAGAAGCGATGTCCTTCATGGGTGGTGGAGAGATCAAGGTTCCAGATGAGTGGCTGGTTTCCATGGAGGGCATCAGTCTGTTCGGCGCGTTCGTGGACGAAACCGATCAGCAACCGCCCAACGTCTCCGGCACGCAAAAAAAGCTGATCATGAAAGGCGCCAGCCTGTTCGGTGGCATCGTCGTCAAGAACTAGCTCGCGATCATGCATCCCATACTCAGCCAAATCCGCCGCGTCGCCATTTATCTTCTCGCATGGATTCCCATCGCGGGCCTGCTCGCCTATCTACTTACCGTCTCGCACGAGATCAGCGATCGCGAAGCAATCGTGCTCTCGGTGCCCCTCTGCCTCCTGTACGCGTTTCTCTGCCTCACTCCGTGGTATTCCTGCCGCGGAAATCCGCTGGAAAAATATGGCCTGGGCCGCTTAATTGCCACGCACCTCACCGCCGCGCTCGTAGCCAGCATCATCTGGGCTGTCGCGGCGGAGAGTTTGGCCAGCTCGCTTTCGAAAATGCAATATTTCCCAGGACTGAGCCACCGCTTCCGTCCGGAAGTTCCCCTGGTAATCGTCACCGGCCTGCTGCTCTATCTGCTCTGGGTCACGTTGTACTACGTGATCATTGCGGTCGAAGCTTCACGCGACGCCGAAGCCCGCGTGATGAAAGCCAGCGTCCTGGCTCGCGATGCCGAACTCCGCGCCCTGAAAGCCCAGGTGAATCCGCACTTCCTCTTCAACAGCCTGAATTCCATCAGCGCGCTCACCAGCTCCGACGCATCAAAAGCCCGCGAGATGTGCATTCTGCTGGGAGATTTCCTGCGGCGCACGCTGGGCCTGGGAGAGAAATCCGCAATCCCGCTGGAAGAAGAGCTTTCCCTCATCCGCGCCTTCCTCGCCGTAGAAAAAGTTCGCTTCGGCGCGCGCATCCAAATGGAAGAAAATATTGACGAGTCCGCGCTTCATGTTCCCGTTCCGCCTCTGCTTCTGCAGCCGCTGGTAGAAAACGCCGTCGTGCACGGCATCGCCAACCTGGTCGAAGGTGGCTGGATCCACCTCGACGTCCACGCGCAAAATGGCAATCTTACAATCACTGTCGAAAATAGCTTTGACCCCGACGCACCGCCGCGCCGCAAAAGCGGAGTCGGCCTGGTAAACGTCCGTCAGCGCCTGCAAGCGCGCTACGGCAATCAAGCTAGCTTTGCCGTGAAGACCGAAGGTGATCGTTACCGCGTCGCACTGACTCTGCCCACTGAAAGCGAGGAGCAAACGGCATGACCCGCGCAGCCACAGGAAAAATTCGTGCGGTGATTGTGGATGACGAAGAACTCGCCCGCCAGGTGCTGCGCGAATTCGTCGCCGCGCACAGCGAAATCGAAATCATCGCCGAGTGCGCCAACGGCTTCGAAGCCGTAAAAATCGTCACCGAGCAAAAACCCGACCTGATGTTCCTCGACATTCAGATGCCCAAGCTCGATGGCTTCGAAGTCCTCGAACTGATCGGCACCGACACCGCCGTAGTCTTCGTCACTGCCTACGATAGCTATGCCATCAAAGCCTTCGAAGTCCACGCCGTGGACTACCTTCTGAAACCTTTCGGCGCCGACCGCTTCGAAGCATCGCTGAAGCGCGCCAAAGAGCGTCTGGCAGGCAAACTGCCCGAAGCGACATCGCCGAGCGCGTCCGATTTAGCCGTCGCCGCGCGTCCGCCCGCCCAATTCCTCGACCGCATCGCCGTGCGCGACGGCACCCGCGTATTCATAATTCCCGTCGCGAAGCTGGAATATGCCGAGGCTCAGGACGATTACGTCGCACTCGCCGCCGAAGGCAAAAAGCACTTGAAGCAGCAGACCATCTCCAGCCTGGAATCCGCGCTGGACCCGACCCGCTTCATGCGCATCCACCGCTCTTACATCGTCAACCTGGAACGCGTAGCCCGGGTCGAACCGTACGGCAAAGATAGCCACGTCGCAGTGCTCGCAAACGGCACACAGCTCCCGGTAAGCCGTGCAGGCTACGCCCGCCTCCGCGCCTTCCTCGACCGCTAAGATCATCGCCAAAATCTCATTTTGTTACACGCCCCTGTTCTAGAACTTCCATTACTCCACCCTCCCTCGTTTGTTGACCACCTGTATATTGCGGCACGCGCTCATTCGTAGTAATGTCCGCCCATGCCCCGCCCTTCCACGCGACGGTCCCCCCGGCATCGCGCCAAGGGCATGCAAAGGAGAGGTAGGAAAATGGCATCCCCGGCGGACGCAAAAATGCACAATTCGAACTCCAAAGAAAACGCGGAAGGCGCCAATGTAGACAAGATCCGCGACATATTATTCGGCTCGCAGATGCGCGATTACGAAAAGCGCTTCGTTCGCCTGGAAGAGACCGTCACCAAGGCCGTCGAGACCCTGCGCGAGGATATGACCAAGCGCCTGGATACCCTTAGCAATTACATCAAGGAAGAAACCGATTCTCTGGGGCAGCGCATCAAAACCGAAAAATCCGAACGTTCAGACGGCTTGAAAGAACTGACGCGCGAAATGAAGGACGGCACGAAAATCGTCGAGAAAAAGCTCTCGCAGCTCGAAGATCAGATGTCTGACGGTCATGCCGAATTGCGCGCCAAGCTGCTCGAACACTCGAAATCCGTCTCAGCCGAGATTGATAAGCTGCGCCGCGATTCCACCGCGGCTCTGAACCGCGAAGTCGAAGTCTTGCGCGACGAAAAGACCGACCGCGCGGGCCTGGCCGATTTGTTCAATGAATTCTCGCTGCGGCTTAAGAATAAATTCGAGCTGCCCGGAGAGTAGCCCGAGGGTTGCCGGAAGCGCCGTTGGTCTATGCATAGCTAGCGCGCGGATGCAGCGGGTTGCTATCCAGCCCGCCGCCGAGATCTTCATCCTCCCAATATGGCCGAGCAAGCGCAACGCCGCGCCTTCGAGGCGCAGGCCCAGGAAAAACCGACGGACAACAACCACGCCTTCGAAGAGCTCCGCCACCTAATCGTCGCGCCTGAACAGGAAGGCATCGCCTCGATTCAGGACCGCCTCGATAATCTCGAAAAACGCACCGAAGACGTCAGCGTCGTAGTCGCCGAAGCGATTCAGATGCGTCGTGAAAAGGGCGATGACCTCGCGCTCGCCGACGCGCTCGCTCCCACCATTCAGGAAACTCTGCGCGAATCCGTGCGCCGCAATCCGCACGTTCTCGCCGACGCGCTTTTCCCCGTGATGGGTCCGGCCATCCGCAAATCCATCACCGAAACTTTGCGCGGGATGCTCGAATCTTTCAACGAAGCGCTTGAGCACAGCCTTTCCTGGCGCGGCATTCAATGGCGCATTGAAGCGTTCCGCACCGGCAGGCCGTTTGCCGAAATTGTGATGATGCACAGCCTGCTCTATCGCGTCGAACAGGTTTTTCTGATTCATCGCGAAACCGGCCTGGTGCTGAATCATCTTGTAGCCCCCTCCGCGCCTGCTCAAGACGCCGATATGGTTGCGGGACTGCTCTCTGCGATCCAACAATTCGCGCGCGATTCCTTCCAATCCGGGCAAACCGAAAATCTCGGCAACATGACTTTCGACGAATTGCAGATTCGCGTGGTCAGCGGACCGAACGCCGTCATCGCCGCGGCGATTCGCGGCCACGCGCCCGAAACCTACAATCTGGCCATGCAAGAAACGCTGGAAGAAGTTCAGCGGCTCTACAGTTCCGCGCTGGTCAATTTCAAGGGCGATCCGGGGCCGTTCCGCGCGGCGGAATCTCAGATTGCGCGCCTTCTCGAAACCCAATATCGCGAAAAACCCGCGGACAAAAGACGCCCGCGTGCCGCCATCATTGCAGGCGCCGTCGCCGGAATCCTGCTGCTCGGTTGGCTTGGCTATTCCACATACTTGCTGATCGAATGGTCGCGTTTCCTTTCGGAGCTGCGCAAACAGCCCGGCATCGTCGTGGTTTCCTACACCAAAGACGGCCGCACATTCCACGTCCAGGGCTTTCGCGACCCTCTTTCCGAAGATCCCAAGAAATTAATTTCTCAGGCCGGCCTCGATCCTGATCATGCAGACCTGCAACTAGCCCCTTACTATTCGCTCGACGACGCTATCGTCGCCCGCCGCGCCACGGCGTTGCTCCATCCTCCCGCGGGCGTCACACTCACCGCCAAGGACGGCGAACTAATTCCCGAAGGCGCGGCCCCGCAGAATTGGATCGCGCAGCTCGAGGAAAAAGCTCCGTGGATTGCCGGCGTCAGCCGCGTGGACGAATCTCGTCTGCAGAATTCCAATTTGCAGCAATTAAACACGCTGAAGAACTCGCTCGAATCCATCGTTTTGCTCTTCCCTCTTGGCCGCGCCGAGCTGGACGCCGGCCAGGAAGCCAATCTCGCGCAAGCAGAAAAGAATATCCGCGAGCTCGTCGCGCAGGCCGCGCCGCTGCATCAAACCGTCACAGTCGCCCTGGTTGGACACACCGATATCACTGGCGTCGAAGCCGCCAATCTTCCTCTCAGCCGCCAGCGCGCCGACCAGATTCGCGCTGCCCTGCTGCGCAATGGCGTAAAATCTGCCAACCTGCTGCCGCGCGGCGTCGGTACCTCGCAGCCGCTGCAAAATGAAGACACGGAAGCAGGCCGCCGCCTCAATCGCAGCGTCACGTTCAAGATCACTCTCTCCGCTGCTGCCACCGCCGTTGCGGTCACCAGTGCTGACGC
This sequence comes from uncultured Acidobacteriota bacterium, assembly GCA_963779465.1. Taxonomy (GTDB): domain Bacteria; phylum Acidobacteriota; class Terriglobia; order Acidiferrales; family UBA7541; genus Palsa-295. The sequence continues at coordinate 1,774,090 of CAVZYH010000001.1, forward strand.
TGGCGCTCCCGGCGCAGTTCCCGCGAACTGAGCGAGCTATCAGATGCCGCAGAAAAAAGTCTGCATGCTCGGCTCCTTCTCTGTCGGCAAGTCCAGCCTGCTGCGGCGATTTGTCGAAAACATGTTCGACGATCAGTACCACACCACCATTGGCGTGAAAGTGGATAAAAAAGTTGTGAGCGCCGGAGGCGAAGATTTGACGCTGGTCCTCTGGGATATCTACGGCGAAGACGCCTTTCAGAAAATGCGCATGTCCTATCTGCGAGGAATGCATGGATATCTTCTCGTCGTGGACGGCACGCGCCGCCAGACGCTCGATGATGCGCTCGCGTTAAACGACCGTGTGGTAGCCGAAATCGGAAAAGTTCCCGCCGTCCTCGCGCTGAATAAATTCGATCTCACTGATCAATGGGAAATTGATCCGGCCCGCGAAGCGGAACTGACGGCGGCGGGCTGGATGCTACAAAGGACCAGCGCGAAAACCGGCGATGCAGTCGAAAAAGCCTTTATGCAGCTGGCGCAAGCGATGCTGGCCAAATAAATGTCCGCGAATTCCATCTTCGAATCCTTCCTCGCCGGCCAAGGTTACGCGCTGTTTGAATATCTCAGCGATGGCGATTTCCGCGTGCTCGGCGCATGGCCGGACTGGTGCGCCAATATTTGGGGCGCCCAGCCCAACAGCGCTCAACCGATCGACCTGGCCGACAAATCACCGTTCCTCGAGAATTTCCTGGTTGATGCCGAAGAATTCTGGCGCGCGCGTTTGCCGGGATCGGCCAATTCCGGCAATTGGATCGAACGCGGCGCCGATGGCTGCGAAATTCCTCTCGAAGCCGCAGCCCGCTCGCTCGATGGAAAACGAATTCTGTTGCTGCAAAACCTCTCGGAATCTTTCGGTCAGCAGCAGCAGTGGTTTCAGACCGCGCGCAATTCCCTGCTCGAACACGAAAAGCTGTTGAAGGAAATCCAGAAGAAAGAAATTCTGCTGCACTGCATCGTCCACGATCTCACGCAGCCGCTCAGCGCCATGAACAGCGTCTTCAATCTGCTCGAGCGCGAAAATCTCCCAACCGCCTTGCGCAGATACGTGAAGGCCGGCGAACGAGAATCACAGCGCCAGGAACTAATGATTCGCGGCATACTCGAAGCCTTTTCCAGCGACCTGGCCGCGCAGCAAGCCCGCCAAATCAGCCCCGCGGAAGCCCCGGACCTGCTCGCCTGCGCCAAACAAGCGATCAAAGAATTCTCTCCCGCATTTCGCGAGCGTCAGATCCGCTTGTCTCTAGGCGCTCACGCGGATGGTTCGCGCGGATGGCGCGTTGTCGGCGATCCTTCGCGTATTGATCGCATTTTCGGCAACTTGCTGGAGAACGCCATGCGTTACGCACCGAAAGGAACCGCAGTCACGATCGGCCTGGAAAGTCAGGACGCCTTCGTATTCGCTTTCGTGGATGATGACGGTCCGGGCTTGCCACGGGATCAGCGCCCCGATCAACTTTTCGCGCTATTCTCCAAGGGCAAATCGCACGCCGGCAAAGCTGGCCTGGGGCTTTATTTCTGCAGGATTACCGTCGAACGCTGGGGCGGCGCAATCGGCGCGGAAACTCGCGAACGTGGCGGCTCGCGATTCTGGTTTCGCTTGCCGCGCGCAGCACAAAGCACGCAGAATGACGCAACCGCTCCGCTGCGGGACAAGTCCGTGGAAAAAGAAAAGGCGCACAAACTGAAGAAGGCTGAAAAATCGCTGCGCATTCTCGTCGCGGAAGACGCCGAGCTAAATCGCGACCTGATCATTGAGCTGTTGAAGAAGCGTGGCCACGTCGTCGAAGGCGTAGCCGACGGCCGCCAGGCACTCATCGCTCTGGAAAAACACGACTACGATGTCGTTCTGCTCGACGAAGAAATGCCGCGCATGACCGGACTGCAAACCACCGCCGCGATTCGAAAACGCGAAGCCACGACCGGAAAACATCAGATCATTATCGGCATTTCCGGCCATGCCACCGCAGACGATGAACACCGCTTCCGCGAAGCGGGCATGGACGCATCTCTCGCGAAACCCGTCGAAGTAAAAACGCTCTACAAAGCCGTCGAATCAGCAGCGCTGGATCTGCATACGATTGTCGCGCACCCGCGGCACGAACCGGAAACTGCTGGAGTCTTTGCGCGCTCCGCCGCGGCGCAAGCAACGGCGGATTCAGCGGCAAATACGCAAACAGATTTCGAAGATGCCGCGACACATCTGCGCCGCACGACCGTCGGAAATGAAAAGTTGATTCGATCGCTCGCCGCCACATTCCTCGCCGATGGCCCGAAAGTGCTCGCGCGCATCCGCGGAGCGATAGCGAAGAAGGACGCCGCGGAACTCGCCAGCGCCGCGCACTTGCTGAAAGGTTCGCTAGCCATTTTTGGGGCCCCCAAAGCCGTCGCAGCCGCGCGCAATCTGGAAGCTTTGGGCCGCGCGAACGATCTCCGCGATGCTATAACAGTTCAGAGCGCGCTCGAATCGGAATTCGCGCTGCTACGACAAGAACTGCGCGCGATTCACTCCGCGGAAAAGCCTAAACCTCAATCAGCACCTGGATCGCGCGCCGCCGTGAAACGCCCGCGCCGCAAGAAGTGACAGCAGCTGCCACAGAGCGCTCAGCGAACAGCGACGCTTTTTAGCAGTCGCTCCGCGTCGTGCTTTTGGGAGGAAGTGCGCGGCTGTTGCCGCCGCTTGCTGACTAACCAAGCAACCGTCACGTGCGCGCGCTTGCCGCTCGCACGCTCCAGCGCGATACTCGAACGCATGAGTCGCAGGATCATATCCGTCGCTGCAGTCGCTGGCCTCGCCACGCTCGCTCTGCTGCAATTGGCCGCGCCCGCGCGGGCGGACGAGATCAAGCTTAAGGACGGCTCAAAGATCAACGGCACAATCGTCGGTTTCGAGGATAATTCCTTCAAAGTGAAAACCAGCTACGGATTCGCGGTCGTGCAGAAAGATCAAGTCGTCTCGATCACGGTCACGGATCCCGCGAAGCAGTCGGAACCAGAGAGCGCGAAGAAACCGGATTCGGACGCGACGAAGAAATCCGTGCCTGACAACGCCAAGAAGTCGGAGACGGCGAACGCGAAGAAGTCCGATGCAGATGCGGCGAGGAAAACCGATTCCGTGCCGGCAAAAACTCCTGTTGCTACAGCTGCACCGTCACCCGTGAAAACGGAAAAGGTCGAGCACGCTTCTGCGCCAGCGCCTGCGAAGAACTCAGACGCTGACTCCGCGGCGAACGCGATCGAAGAATATCCACACACAGATAGTCCAACTACATCAGTGACGAATTCCGCGGCGCCTGCGTCCGCTGCGCCGAACACATCGGCGATGTCGAATACATCCGGCGTTTCCTCTGTATCGAACGCGCCAACTTCAACCGCAGCGGCAACTCCGAGCACTGCGCCAGCGCCGAAACCCGCACCGCCGGAACCGATGCGCGAGGAAGTCAGCGGCAATCTCTACACGAACGACACGTACGGATTCAAGATGTACAAACCGCCGACGTGGAAACTGATTGAGGGCGCGCGCACGATCTTGCCGGGATCGATTACGGCGCTGGGAACGGATGACCAGAATACTTATCTCTTGATTGGGCAAGCTCCGACTGGCAAATCGCTCGCGAGCGACATCGCCTCGACAGAGCAGCAACTGCGCGACGTGATGGAGAATTTCCGGCCGCTGGGAGAGAAGCAAGTGATGATTTCGGGAATCTCGGCGACGGAGCGGCGGTTCCGCGGCAGCGTGGATTCGCGCGACTGGTCAGGAGTTGTGGTTTACATTCCCCGCGGCGCGAAGGTTTACACGATTTTCGGGATGACGCTTGCGGATACCGACCTGGTGCAGATTCAAGAGAACGTAATTTCCCGCGCAATCACCAGCCTGCAATTCACAAAATAACTGCCGATTCTTTTTTTTGCGAGCGGAAACTTATATCTGATTTCGCGGAAGACTGCCCCGGCTCCCAGAAATCGCTTTTCAACCGCGCTTCCCTCGACCACAAATCTCTTGTTCACACTTCAGAATTTTGTCACTTCGCTGAAATGGAAGTTGTTGATCTTCATCGCCGGAACTACCATTTCGAATGATTCTTCGCCGGCTGCGCGCACGGCTGGGCCCAGCATCTCGACGTTGGCGAGCGCTTCGATGACGCTTTGATTGAAGCGGAAATTGCGAATGCCGCCGGCTACACGGCCATTTTCAATCAGGAACGTACCGTCGCGGGTCATGCCGGTCAGGACTTTTTCGTAGGGATCCACTTCGCGGATGTACCAGAGGCGCGTGACCAGGATGCCGCGGTCTGTAGAGCGAATCATGTCGTCCACGGATTTATCGCCGCCGGAAAAGACCAGGTTCATGGGGGCTTCGCCGAATTCATTGGGCAGTGTGAAGCCGTGGCCGGTAGGTTTGGTTTTCATTTTTTTCGCGGTGGCGCGCGAATACACGAGGTTTTTGGGGACGCCGCGATCCACCAGCAAAACTTTTTGCCGCGGCAGGCCTTCACCGTCCCACGGCGCGCCGATTTGCAACGGATGATAGACGTCGTCCCACAACGTGATGTTGTCGCCGAAAATCTTTTTGCCGATGCGGTCGTTCAGGCAAGAGCGTTTGTCGAGAATAGCGGTGCCGGCGAAATCGTAAAAAATCGAGCCGACGAGATCGAGCACAGCGGGAGGTTCCAAGATCGCGGTGTAGCGGCCGGGCGCGAGTTCCCGCGGTTTGCGCGAGCCCGCTGCTTTTTCGCTCGCGCTTTCGAATAATGCTTCGGGATCAATGTTCAGGATGTCGGCAGAATTCGCTTTGGCCCAACCGGAAGAATTGTCTTCGAGAATGGTGACGGAAAATTCCGCGCGGGTGTGGTCGTGGCGCGCGACGAGGCCTTTGGAATTTGCCAGCACGGTTTGGACGAAGCCGGTGGTGAAAATTCCGGCGGCGGTCTGGTTCGCGGCGTCGGCCATTTTGCAGACGCGGGCGACGGCGCGGGCACGGTCCTGCGGGCTCGCCGCCACCGTCGAGCGGTAGAAGTGCGAGACTTTTTGATATTTCTGCTGGCCAAGCATTGGAAGCAGGTCGGGATTTTCGGGTTCGTTGCGCGCAAGGCTGATTGCGGCGGCGAGAACGCGGCGCAGGGATTCTTCGTCAGTTTTATTGGTGGTGGCGCGGGCGGTGCGGCCATCCACAACGGCGCGGACGGAGATGCCCAGGGTGTGCTCGGCGACGTTCTGGTGGATGGTGTTATTGGCGAAGCGGGTCAGCGCGTCAACCGTCGCGTCAATTTCGACTTCGGTTTCGTCTGCGTCGCTCCAGCGGATGATGCGATCGGCGATGTGCTCGAGTTCAGTGGAGGTAAAGCGCGCGCCGGTTGGATGATTTGAGGATTGCGGTGCGGGGGATTTCCGCGGTTGTTTGGTTGCCGATTTTTTTTTGGCTTTGGGCATTTTTTGATTTTTACGCGTGCTCAATTGTTGCAAGACTTCAAAGGCGCCCACCTAAAGGTGGCCGCTACAAAGTCAAAAGCAACTGCAACGGCTGCCCGGTCCCACAAACTGGGACCGGCCGCTACAGAGGCAAAGAAAAGGTCAAAAACGCACGCCTAAAACAAAAAGCAGGTGGCCGCTACAAAGTCAAAAACAACTCCAACGGCTGCCCGGTCCCACAAACTGGGACCGGCCGCTACAAATGCAACGACTACGTCAAAAACGCCTGTCTAAAAAGCAGGCGGCGACTATAACTGCAAGTTCAACCGCAAAAGAGCCGGCGAGACGCAGGCGCTACTTCGCAAAGGCAACTCCGACTTTAATGTTTCTGAAACGGGCTGGGGAGGCGCCGTGGCCCGTGCCCATGGTTTGCATTGGCTGGCCTTTGCCGCAATTGGGGGTACCCCAGAGCGTCCAGTGGTCGCGCGCGCAGATTGCGTCGCAACTGTTCCAGAATTCGGTGGTGATGCCACTGTAGCTGGGATTTTTTATCATGCGGCCCAGCTTGCCGCCTTTCACTTCCCAGCCGATTTCGGTGGAAAATTGGAAATGGTAGCGGCGATCGTCGATGGACCAGGAGCGGTTGGTCTCCATCAGGATCGCGTCGTCGGTATCGGCGATCAGATTGTCGTAACTCCACGTACCGGGATTGATGCTGATGTTGGTCATGCGAATCATGGGCAGGCGATTCCAGGATTCGGTGCGCATGGTGCCGCCGGAGCGCGTTTCGCCGATGGCGGAGGCCAGCTCGCGATTGCTGAGGTAGCCAGTGAAGAGCCCGTCGGTGATGATGGGCGTACATTGCGCAGGGACGCCTTCGTCGTCATATGCAAAGGTGCCGAGGCCGGGGCCGTGTTCGAGGCGGGCATCGGCGACGACGTTGACGATGTCCGAGCCATATTTTAGTTTGCGCAATTTTTCGATGGTGAGAAAACTCATGCCGGCGAAGTTTGCTTCCTGGCCGAGGACGCGGTCGAGTTCGATCGGATGGCCGATCGATTCGTGAATCTGCAGGCCGAGTTGTGAGCCGCCGAGAATAATTGTTTTCGTGCCTTCCGGGCATTGCACGGCGGAATGGAGCGCGACGGCTTCTTCTGCGGTGCGCTGGGCATTTCCCACGAGATCGAGAGCTTCTACCAGCTCGTAGCCCTGAAGAGCATGCTGGCCACCGAAACTATTCGGATACGAGCGCTTCTGAATTTCGGTGCCCGCAAAACTCGTGGCTACAATTCCTGCGCCGGAATGCATTTTCACTTGATGAATTACGGAGCCGATGCTGGAAACGAAAAGCTGGTCAATGCGCTTGAAGGACATGGAACCCTCGGCGAGGGTGACTCCTTTCACGCGCATCATTTCTTTATCGGCCGCGAGTAGCACGGCAATTTGCCGCTCGACGGGAATGCGGAAGGGATCCTTGAGGAACGGATTTTGCCAGGTGTCCACGTGCGGTTTTTCGGGGGCAAGGGCGACGTCGGCGCGTTTCGCGAGGGCCGAGGCTTTGGCAATCGCTACGGCTTCGGCGGCGCAGGCCTGGACGCCTTCGCGCGTGAGGCGGTCGGTCGAAGAGAATCCCCAGGCGCCGCCGGCGATGACGCGGATGCCGATGCCGAGGGTTTCGGATTCGACGAGCGTGCCGACTTCGCCGTTTTTTGTGCCGATTTCGCGCTGGCGGATGTCCATGACGCGCGCGTCGGAATAGGTGGCGCCACGGCGTTTGGCCGTTTCGATGGCCCAGGCAGCCCAGTCTTGCATCATGCGCGAGAGGCCGGGACAGCGGAATTTTCGATTTTCTTGGAAAGAGGCGAGTTGCGGCGAAGCGTCCATTTGTGTCGAATAGAAAATATGACTGTCACTGATTTTGAACGAGTTACGGGGACGGTTGACGCTTCGGAGGATTTATTTGTATCGAATAGAAAATCGGTCGTTTGTTTTGAAGGAGTTACAGCGACGTCAGCGTTTCTGAAGCGTTCGTTTGTATCGAATAGAAATTCGGAAGTGGCGGCGACCGGCGAGAGCGAATTCGGGGTCCCGTCCGCTTCGTGATGGCCGTCAGCCCGCAGAAAAATCATGTGCGTATTTTAGAGAGACACGACTGATAAAGCAAACGATGCTGTGTGTACATTACGGTGGCGAGAAGAATTGCAGCAGGGACGAAAAGAAAAAGGGGCGGGTCTGCGAGCGAACGTCGCGCAAACGACCGCGGCCCGACGTCGCCCTGGACCCGACAGAGAGTAAGAGAGATCCTTCGCTGCGCTCAGGATGACGAGCGCAGCGAGGGCGGCTTCTGTGGTGAAGTCTACGTGCCTTCGGACCAGCTGGCCAGGTAGTGCTCTTGGTCGGCTGTTAGTTTGTCAACGTGGACGCCCATGGATTCCAGTTTTAGCTTGGCGATCTGGCGGTCGATGGGTTCGGGCACTGAGTACACTTGCGGCTTGAGGTCTTTCGCGTTTTTCACCATGTACTCAGACGCGAGTGCCTGGTTGGCGAAGCTCATGTCCATCACAACCGCTGGGTGACCTTCGGCGGCGGCCAGGTTGATCAGGCGGCCTTCGCCGAGGAGATAAATTTTGCGGCCGTCTTTCATGGCGTATTCGTCCACGAATGGGCGGGCTGGCTTTTTGGAGCTGGCCAGCTTTTCCAGCGCGGCGATATCAATTTCGACGTTAAAGTGGCCGGAATTGCAGATAACCGCCCCATCGTTCATTTTTTCGAAGTGCTCTTGCGCGATGACGGATTTGTTGCCGGTGACGGTGACGAAAATTTCTCCGATCCGGGCGGCATCGGCCATGGGCATCACGCGGAACCCGTCCATGATGGCTTCGAGGGCGCGCGTCGGATTGATTTCAGTGACGATCACGTCTGCGCCGTGGCCTTTGGCGCGCATGGCGACGCCACGTCCGCACCAGCCGTAGCCGGCAACGACCACGCGCATGCCCGCGAGGAGCATGTTCGTGGCGCGAATGATGCCGTCGAGAGTGGATTGGCCTGTGCCGTAGCGATTGTCGAAAAGATGCTTGGTTAGCGCGTCGTTTACGGCGATGACGGGATACTTCAGCGTGCCGTCTTTAGCCATGGCGCGGAGACGGATGACGCCGGTGGTGGTTTCTTCGGTGCCTCCGATGACGCCTTTGACGAGCTCAGGATGCTTGGTAAGGAGTTGGGTGACGAGGTCTGCGCCATCGTCCATGGTGATCTGCGGCTTGTGGTCAATCGCGGCAGCGATGTGCGCGTAATAGGTGGCGTTGTCCTCACCTTTGATGGCGTATGTGGGGATGCCGTAATCCTTCACGAGCGATGCGGCGACTTCGTCTTGGGTGGAGAGCGGATTCGAGCCGCAGAGGACTACGTCGGCGCCGCCGTCACGCAGAGTGATCGCCAAGTTCGCGGTTTCACTGGTGACGTGCAGGCAGGCGGACATGCGGACTCCCTTCAGGGGCTGGTCTTTGATGAATTGCTTGCGGATTAATTGCAGGACGGGCATCTGTTGATTGGCCCATTCGATTTTGCGTTTGCCTTTTTCCGCTAGGGTGATGTCCTTTACGTCGCCGGCTAGTTTGGTGGTTGCTGTTTCCACTGGTGACTCCCTTTAAGTTTGAAATGCGAATTGTGATTCGAAAACCGTTTTTACCGCAGAGACGCAGCGGGCGCAGAAAAACGCTAAGCCAAAAGCGCCGGCGTTGCGGATTCGAAACCTGGCAACGGCGGCCCAGTTCGATGAAGCTGAACCGACCGCTACATAGCTCAAAGCAAAGACGCCCACCTAAAAGTGGCCGCTACAGAATCAAGAGCGCGAGACTGCTACTGCGCCGCGGGTGCCGGCTTCTTTTCGGATGGCATCGGCTTTGTCAGTGCGTTCCCAGGTGAAGCCGGGGCCGGTGCGGCCAAAGTGGCCGTAGGACGCTGTAGGCCTATAAATCGGACGGCGCAGGTCGAGCGTCTCGATGATGCCTTTGGGCGTCAGCTTGAAGAATCCGCGAATCAGTTCGGTGATCTGCGAATCGGCGATTGTGCCGGTGCCGAAGGTGTCTGCCATTACGGAAACCGGTTCGGCGACGCCGATGGCGTAGGCCAACTGGACTTCTACTTTCGTGGCCAGGCCTGCGGCTACGAGATTCTTTGCGACGTAGCGCGCCATGTAGCAGGCTGAGCGGTCCACTTTGGTGGCGTCTTTGCCGGAGAGCGCGCCGCCGCCGTGACGGCTGTAGCCGCCGTAGGTGTCCACGATAATCTTGCGTCCGGTTAGGCCGGCATCGCCCATCGGTCCGCCGGTAACGAAGCGGCCGGTGGGATTGATGTGGTACTTGGTGTTCTTGTCCACCATGGCTGCGGGCAGAACTGGATCGATTACGTGCTTGCGCACGGCTTCCTGCAGATCTTTCAAGGAAACTTTGTCGCTGTGCTGCGTGGAGATGACTACCGTATCCACGCGGGCGGGGCGGCCATCAATATATTCGATGGTGACTTGGGATTTTCCATCGGGGCGGAGGAAATCAACCACGTTCTTCTTACGGACTTCAGCGAGCTTGTGCGTAAGGCTGTGCGCGAGTTGGATGGGCATGGGCATCAGCTCGGGCGTTTCGTCGCAGGCATAGCCGAACATCAGGCCCTGGTCGCCGGCGCCGCCGGTGTCAACACCCATGGCGATGTCCGGAGATTGTTTGTGAATGGTGCAGATTACGCCGCAGGTTTCGGCGTCGAAGCCAAATTTGGCGCGAGTGTAGCCGACGTCGCGGATGACTTCGCGCGCGAGGTCGGAAAAGTCCACGTAAGTGGTGGTGGTGATCTCGCCGGCGACTACGACCAGGCCAGTGGTGACCAGAGTCTCGCACGCGACGCGGCCCATGGGATCGTCTTTCATGACGGCGTCGAGGACGGCGTCGGAAATCTGGTCGGCGATTTTGTCGGGATGGCCCTCGGTTACGGATTCCGAGGTGAAGAGAAACTTTTCATCGTGGTGAGCCAAAACAGTATCCTCCAGCGGAGTAAGTGCAATTCGGGGGCCCCAAGTGCGTTCGCAGCTGCCCAAGCCAAAAAACGAGGCTAGCACGGGGGTTTGGGGGTGTCAAACATTTGCATCGAAAGGTCTTAAATCGGGGTTGGATGGTTGAGGATTGCGGCGGAAATGCGCAGCGGTGTCCGAGATTCGGATGGGAACTGGCACTTTGGTTGCGGCTTAGGGGAAAGAGTAGGGCTAAGCCAGATTGCGGCGGTAGAGCAGGTACGCGCGGATGAAGGGATCCAGGTCGCCGTCGAGGACTTTTTGGACGTCACCGCGCTCGACTTTGGTGCGATGGTCCTTTATGAGCTGATACGGCTGCATGGTGTAGGACCGGATCTGGCTGCCGAAACTGATTTCGGGTTTGGAGGCGTCGAGTTTGTTGAGCGCGTCGCGGCGCTTTTCTAGTTCGAGTTCGTAGAGTTGGGAGCGCAGAACCTTCATCGCGATTTCGCGATTTTTGTGCTGGCTGCGTTCGTTCTGGCATTGCACTACGATGCCCGACGGCAAGTGCGTGATGCGCACGGCGGATTCGACTTTGTTGACGTTCTGGCCGCCGTGGCCGCCGGCGCGGAAAGTGTCAATGCGCAGGTCGTCGGGCTTGACGTTGATTTCGATCCGATCGTCAATTTCGGGAATGACGAAGGCGGAGGCGAAGGAGGTGTGGCGGCGAGCGGCCTGGTCGAAGGGCGAAATACGGACCAGGCGATGGACGCCGCTTTCGCCGGCGAGCATGCCGTAGGCGTTTTCACCTTCGATCTGGACTGTGGCGGATTTTATGCCGGCTTCTTCGCCGGGGGTGGAATCCAGGATGGTGGCGCGAAAACCCTTTTGTTCGGCCCAGCGCAGATACATGCGCAGAAGCATTTCGGCCCAGTCCTGCGACTCGGTGCCACCGGCGCCTGGCTTTACGGTGACGATGGCGTTGAGGCTGTCGTTTTCTCCGGCGAGGAGAGTCTTCGTTTCCAGGTCGGAGACGTAAGTATCGGTGGAGGCGATTTCTTTGGCTACATCTTCCAGGAGCGAATTGCGTTGGGCGTCGTCTTTTTCTTCCTGAGCCAGGCCTAAGTAGGTTTCGATGTCGCTTTTTTTCGTGTCGAGAGCCACTTCGGCGTTTACGCGGTCCTCAACGGCTTTGCGCTGTTGCAGGGTGGCTTGCGCTTTTTCCTGGTCTTGCCAGAAATTCGGGTCGCTGGTTTTGGCTTCGAATTCGGCTAGTTGTTTGCGGGCGGATTCTGCGTCAAAGAAAGCTCCGCACGAGCTGGATACGTTTATTCAGCTCGGCGAAGCGTTGTTGCAGGTCTTCGATATGTTCAGCCATTGGGTTCCATTCTATCGAATTTCGAAAGATTTAGGCGGGTTGCTTTAGGAACGTCATTCCGAGCAGGACGACGGTGACAGCTATGCAAAGCCAGCTGAACCAGTCGCCGAATCTCGCGTAGGGGGTGAGGTCGCCGCGGAAATCGTAAGGGGCGTCTAGTTGGCCACGGATATCTAGCGGCAATTGGGCGGCTGTGCGGCCATAGGGGTCAACGGATTCGGTGTAGCCGTTGTTGGTGTCGCGCAGGAGCCAGCGGCGATTTTCTGCTGCGCGGACGCGGGCCATCGCCATGTGTTGTTCGGGAGCGGAGGAGCGGCCGAACCAGCCATCGTTAGAGATGGTGACGAGCAATTGAGCGCCGTTCGCGGTGAACTGGCGGACTTCGCTGGGGAAAATGGCTTCGTAGCAGATGAAGACTCCGAATTTTCCTTGGGGGAGCCGTGCTACTCCGTACGTGGAGCCGGGAGTGAAGTCCGAGATGTCCGCGGTGAGTTTTTTTGCGAAGGTGAGCCAGCCGCGAAGCGGGACGTATTCGCCGAAGGGCAGGAGATGGATTTTGTCGTAGCCGAAAACCCGCTGGCCTTGCGGATTCAGCAGGACTGCGCTGTTGGACGCCAGATATTTTCCGGTGTCCTCGCGCTTCCAATCCACCACGCCGACCAGAAAATAATTTCCGGAGTCCTGGGCGATTAATTTGGCGCGGTCGGCGAAGGGCTGCTCCAGAAATGAAAATGGAGCGGGGACTTCGGGCCAGATGATGATGCCGGGGGATTGCCGCGCGGCGTCCACGCTGATGTGTTCGAGCTGGTCGAGCTCGCCGGAATGCACTTGAAGCCAATCGGGGGGATAGCTTTCGGACTGCGGGAAATTGGTTTGCACCAGGTGCGCGACGTAACGCGGACTGGCGTTGGGAATCAGAAGAGGGCCGATCAGCACGACGAGGAGCAGCAGGATCGTTGCGATGGCGACGGAGGTCCAAGCTTGGCGAGTCTTGGTGATGACGGCGTAGGCTACGAGCGAACCGAACGCGGCGATCAGGAAACAGAGGCCGTAGATTCCTGTGACGGAGGTGATTTGCAGCAGAGCCATGCTGCGCGCGGCGGGATAGCCGGACAAATCCCATGACGAGCCGATGATGGGGATGTTGGTGCGGAAATATTCCAGCGTGGTCCAGAGAAATGGTGCCAGGGCGCAGGCCAGCAACTTGCTCTTGCGCGAGGCAAGGGCGACGCCGGTGGAAAATGTGGCGCAGATCAGGCCGCCGATGAATCCGATCATGCCGACGAACGCGGCGGAGATCAGCGGGTCAATGTTGCCGTACTGGCGCATGACGGTGTCTACCCAGGGGAGGCAGACCGGGTAGAAAACTTGGCCGTGGAGGAAGCCGTAGAGCGGGGCTTCCTTCAGAGGCGCGCCGGCTGATGCCAGGACGAGCATGCCCAGAGCGATCCAGGCGAGCGGGTACAAATTGTAATTGGGAAACGAGAGGCCTAGGGCGACGCCGCTGCCGATGGCGAGCAAGACTCGCACGTAACGAGGCAAATTCATTTACAAACTATCTCACAAATATTCATACGCGATGGAAACCCCCGGCTTCAGGGGCTAAAGCCCCCTCTTTTGGCGCGGCTTTGAGGCGGGGCTGAAGCCCCGCCCTTCCGTCTAAACATTCAACAATTTGTTGCTAATGTTTGATTATAGGCTTGAAACCCAATTGTTCGAGGGCGCGCTTGGCATTTTCGGCGGCGGCCATATCGGGGTAGGGTCCTACTTGCACGTGGTACAAATTATCCGCGGGCGACGTGGCGACGAAGGATGGGAATTTTTTCTGTTGGATCGCGTCGGCCATTTCAAGTGCGTCACGTTGCAGCTTCACGGCTGAAACTTGCACGACGATGGCGTTCTTGCTCATCGCAGGCGGCTGGAAGCGCGCGGGTTGCTTGGGCGCGGGTGCGGCGACGGTTTTTGTGGCTGCCGGGGGCGGCGCGTTTGTTGATTTGGTGGCTACCGCGGGAACGGCTGCGGGAGATTTGGTTGCCGGCGCGGATGGCGCGACAGTTGAAGGTGCGGGCGCGGGTTCCAGATGGTCGCTCGCGGTCTTCTTATTGTCGTAGAAATCCCAACCGCCGTTTTCTGGTGGCGCAGGCGCGGCTTTCGAAGCTGGCGCAGGCTTTGATTTCGCAGCGGAAGCTGGAGCGGAGGGCGCGTTGCTGTTGAAACCGTCGGCGGCGTGGACTGCTCCGCCGTATTGTGTGCGGCCCATCACGTAGCCCAGGGTGAAGAAAACTCCGCACAGCAGGACCACGCCAAGAAACAGTCCTACCAGGTGCCGGCTTTCGAGAACCCGGTCACCGCCGCCGCGTCTTGCGTTGTTTGCCATTCTTTTACTTTTTCTCCAGCGACTTCATCCACTGCGAAATAACGTCCACGGGCAGCGGGAAGATCACCGTGGTATTTTTCTCGACGCCAATTTCCACCAGCGTTTGCAAATAGCGCAGCTGTATGGCTGTTGGCTCCTTTTGCAACACTGCCGCGGCTTCGGATAATTTCGCCGAAGCTTGAAATTCGCCTTCGGCGGCAATTACTTTGGCGCGGCGCTCGCGCTCGGCTTCCGCTTGGCGGGCGATGGCGCGCTGCATGTTCTCCGGAATATCTACTTGTTTTACCTCAACCTTCGTTACCTTGATACCCCAAGGCTCGGTATCCTGGTCAAGGATTTGTTGCAGTTTGGCGTTAACCTTTTCGCGCTCCGAGAGAATTGAGTCGAGTTCGAACTGGCCGATCAGGCTGCGCAGCGTGGTTTGGGCCAGCTGCGAAGTAGCATATAGATAATTCTGTACTTGGGACAGGGCGAGATTGGCGTCCACTACGCGGAAGTAACATACGGCGTTGACCTTCACGGAGACGTTGTCGCGGGTGATGACGTCTTGCGGCGGGACGTCGAGCGTTTCGATGCGCAGGCTGATGCGGGTGAGTTTGTCTATGGGGAAGAAGACGAGTTGCAGGCCGGCGCCTTTGGCTTCGGGCAGCATGCGGCCGAGGCGCAGGACTACGCCGCGTTCCCATTCTTTGATTACGTAGACGGAGTTGGAGAGCCAGATGAGGAAGATGACTACGGCGACGCCGAAGAGAATGGTTACGAAATCCATTTAGTTTCCTCCGATGCTTGGTGCGTAAAACTGTTCAGATCCAGACCGGATGCCGTTTCGGCGCGAAGTGAGATCCCTCGTTGCTGCGCTCCACAGGATGACGGCGCGAGCTGCGATTGAACCGATCCAAAAGCAAAGCCAAAGACAACTTCAAATTCGGACCGACATCAACGGCTGCCCGGTTCGATAAAACTGAACCGGCCGCTACAAAATCAAATACACAGCAAATTCAACGTGCACAAGCAACGTCAACTGCAAAGCTTACCTTGATTCTACGGGCTCGACTTCTAGCGTCAGTCCTTTTACTTTTTTTACGCGGACGCGGGCGCCGGTGGGGATGTTTTCGCCGGCGCGGACTGCGGCGCGCCATAATTCGCCGTGGACAAAAACGCTACCCAGAGCTTCGCCGGAGCCTACTGGTTCGCGGACTTCGCCGACTTCGCCGACCAGCTCTTCCCTGCCCGTGGAAACTTTCCAGGTGCGGGAGCGCAGCACCAGCCGCATGAGGATGATTACGATCACCGCGAATGGGATAACCACGGCGAGCGCGGTCCAGAGGCTTACGCCCATGCCCGTCAGCGGCGATTTGATCAGGAAAAGCGCGCCGAGAACCATGGAAATCACCCCTCCGACGCCGAGGACTCCGTGCGTGGGAAATTTCGCCTCCAGAATGAATAGTACGAACGCGCAGGCAATGAGCAGCAGGCCGGCGAGATTGACGGGCAGCATGTGCATCGCGTAGAGAGCGAGCAACAGGGCGATGGCGCCGAAAACGCCGGGTGCGAATGCGCCGGGGTGAGTGAATTCCACGTAGAGGCCGAGGACACCGATGATTAGCAAGATGAAAAATGCGTCTGGCTGCACGATGCGCACCAGGAATTTTTCGCGTCCGGTCATCTGAGGCGCGACGATCACCGGATGGGGCAGCGAAATCTGCAGCTGGGTGCCATCGAAGCGAGTGATAGTGCGGCCGTTCAGGTGCGCGATGAGGTCTTCTTTTGAGGCGGTGACGATTTCCACCAGCTTGCCGTCGAGCGCTTCTTTATCGCTGAAGGCTTTGGCGTCGGTGACTGCGGTGGCCGCCAGTTCGGGATCGCGGCCGCGTTTGCTGGTGTAGCTGCGCAGGTAAGCCGTGGCGTCGTTCACGATTTTCTTGCGCAGAGTGTCGTCGATTTGTACGGGCGAGCCGCCGATTTCGATTAGTGGAGATGCGGCGCCGGTTTCGGTGCCTGGGGACATGGCGGCGACGTCTGCTGACAGCAGGATGAAAAATCCCGCGGACGCGGCGCGGGAGCCGGTGGGGTACACGTAAGTTACGACTGGGACGGCTGAGCGCAGAATGGATTGAATAATGTCGCGCATGGAAGTGTCCAGGCCGCCGGGGGTGTTGATGGTGATGAGGATCAGGCTGGCGTGTTCTTGATTGGCTTGCTGGATTTCACGGACCAGGTATTCGGAGAGGATGGGTTCGATTTCGCCATCACTGTGGAGCTCGACGACGGTAGAGTTCGTGGGCGATGTAGGCGATGCCGTTTGCGCGTGAAGTGGCGCTGTGAGGATGAACGAAAGTGCGGCTAGTGCGGAGGAAAGCAGCAACGAGCGACGAACTGCGCGGGAGAACATTTCGCGGGTCATTATAGCAACAGTTGCGGCTGGGGCTGTAAAGTTCCGGTGGGATTTAGGGTTCGTGGCTGCGCGGGGCGTGTTGCGCAGACGCGGCGAAGTACCCCAATCGGGAGATTGGCGTTCCCAGGCACGGCCTTCGTGTGGCTGTTCCGCGACACGCGGAGGGCGTGATCTAGTTCACGCGTCGCGATGGTGCGGAGGCGCACGCGAGGCGAGCCTCGCGCCAAGCAAAGCGGTGGCAAGCCGCCGCACTCCAAGACGAACTAAGGCGACACCTGCCCTCTCGCTGCGCGAGCGGCCGCTACAAAGGCGAACCCCCGAGCGACACAAACGCAGCAGCAGGCGGGATTTTTTCAGCGCCGCGAGCGATCACCGCGCGGTATGGTTGTGGCGGGCGAAGAGGTGGCCGCCGCGGAGCCACCGCGCGACGGGGCGCCAGATGCGTTCGACCAGAAATTTCTTGGCGTAGGGCCAGACGGCGCCGCCGAATAGCAGCGCCAATACGGTTTGCACGATTTTAATGGTTACCTGGCCGTTCGCGGTCATCGCGGTTTTCCCGGTGAAGGGCAGCACGTACCACAGGGTGGAGCGCAGAGCGGCAAACACTCCAGCGAAATCTCCGTTGACGTGGCGTTCGGTGCGCATCATGGAAAATGCTCCGAGCACCCAGGTAACGACGAAACCCAGCGACGCAAATAATGCGAGAGGCTCCTTCATGATGTGCGGGCCGATTTTCTTGCGTTTCCAGCAGAACAAGATGAAGAGGAAGATCACGAGGGCGGCCGTCCCCAAGATCACGCGATGAAGCAGGACCGCAGGATCGCGGAAGAAATAGTAGCGCGCCGGACGGAAGAAGTACCGTTTCAGCAAGGATGCGCGCGTGGGGAGATCCACCAGCGCAAGCCGTGCGAGTGCGGGCTCGTCTTTCGGGAGTTGCGAGCGAATGCTATGCATGTCGCTGGCAAGGAAGTTGACCATGCTTAAAGCGACGGTATCGATCTCGGGATCGTCGCTGGTGACAAAGAGAGCCTCGACACCGACCGTGGCGACGCCCTGCGAGTCCGGAATGCCGGGGCCATAGTCATTGCTGCGAATCATGGTTTCCACGTAGCTGGAATCATTACTTAGCTGGCTGACCATGCCGAGGCTGAGCGGCACGAAATGTATTTCCGAATTGAGATTGGCGCCATCAGGAGGCGCGAGCTCGGCCTGGATATCTCTGGTGGGAACGGCGCCAGTATAAACCACGGCATCCAGAATCGGATTCATTTGCTGTAACGCTTCGAGCGCGCCGCGCAGAGTGTCCATACCAGGGCCGGAGC
Organism: uncultured Acidobacteriota bacterium; assembly: GCA_963779465.1. Classification (GTDB taxonomy): domain Bacteria; phylum Acidobacteriota; class Terriglobia; order Acidiferrales; family UBA7541; genus Palsa-295. The sequence continues at coordinate 1,792,009 of CAVZYH010000001.1, forward strand.
TCGCCTGCGCAGGAACCAGTTCGACATCAGTCATTTTCAGGCCGGCGGCGGCGAGCACCCGTTCGGCGGTGAGGTAGTCTCCTGAGCCTTGCTTGCCGACCCAAACGCGATGGCCGCGCAGGTCGGCGACGCTGGAGGTGTACATGTGAGGACGGACGAGGACGTGAACCGCTTCAGTAAACATCGGAACGATCAGGCGAATTTCGTACTGGCCGTCAGGAAATTTGCAGGGCAGAACGGTACAAGGAGGTAGCGGCGGCTTGGTAAATAGCACGGGGTGATGAAACCAGGCCGAGTGCGCGACATCACTTTGCACGATGGCGAATGCGGCCTTGCCCTCCGAGAGGAGTTGGACGCTTTCGATGGAACCATCGTCGGGGCAGGCGACGAGCGGTTCTTGCTGCAAGTGCTGCGCGTTATATGCGGTAACGATGGCTCGGCCCACCTGGTCGTAGTTCAGGCCGCTTTGGCCGGTGAGCAGGCGATGATCGGGCGTGACTGCGAGGCAAGCCTTGTCGAGGGTGGCGCGCGCGGCAGCGGGCGAGAACAAAAGACAGACGAGCAGGAACAGGAATGGGAATTTGATGCGGCGTGGCACTGGCGCCTCCGATGGACTCCTGGGCGAGCGACGCTTGAGTGGGAGTCCGTTGCGAAGATCAGGTGGATTACTTTGGGCGTACTCTAACGCTTTAGCTAACCGACGTCAAGGAATGCTCAGCGGAGCCCGGGCGAGTTTTCGGAGCGGATTTGCGGATCAAATATGGGAGCACATTTGTAGAGCAGGTTCGCGGGTTAAGTTTCCGGTTCGACAATCTCCATGCTGACGATTTGGGCGCCGTCGAGGCGATAGATGTGCTGGACCATGCGGTCGAGGATGACTTTGCCGTCGAGATCGCGGACTACCTGATGGACGTGCACGAGGGTTCTGCCGTCGGGAAGCGATTCGAAGCGCTGCGGCTTGACGATGGGGTCAATGATGTCCCACTGGCGCGTCCAGTATTCGCGCACAGCTTGGTGGCCGCGGATTCGGCCGCCTTCCATGCCGTTGGCCCAATCGACGTCGGGATGCATCAGGAGCAGGAGAAAGTCGAGATCGCGCTCGTTGAAGGCGTCGTAGGCGGACTGGAGTAGTTCGTTGTATGCGAGAGCTGGAGCTGGGCCTGTCACAGTATGATTCCCCCGGGAAAGTTCTATTAGTTTTGAATCACTTTCTTTGTTGAGCTCGCGTAGGAAGGAGCTTCGTGCAGAACTTCCTGCAACGCGGGATCTTTAATGACTTTGGCGAAGGCGGGATCGGTCTGCGCGGAGAGGAAGCCGGCGTAACCATCGTCGCGGGCGAGTTTCAGATAGTGGGCGGCGCGTTCGGCGTCGCCAGCCTGGGCGTAGGTCTTAGCGACATAAAAATAAAACAGGCCGGGATCGGTGGCGGTGCGTTGCTGCACGATGGTGCCGCCCAATCCGCGACGGTCGAAAATAGTGGGATCGAGCGCGAGGGCTTTCTGGAACGAATCCATCGCCTGCGGATATTGCTTGTCGGCGAAATAAGCGTAGCCGAGGTTGCTGTACACGGTGGGCAGATCGGAGTGCAGGTCGAGCGCTTTGTTGTACAGACTGATGGCTTTGCTGTAGTGCTTTTTCTCGTACTCGATCGTGCCGCAATTATTGGCGGCGCTGGCGAATTTCTTGTCCGCGTGCATCGCGCGCTTGTAGAACTTCTCGGAGCGCTCCAAGTCGCCTAATTGCTGGAAGGCGACGCCGACTTTATTCATGACGACGGCGCTCTTGGGATCGGTCAGCAGGATTTGAATGTACGCGCCGGCCGCGTCGTTATATTCCTTGCGCGCCATGAGGATGTCCGCGCGCATTTCGGCGGCTTCGCGCGGGGAGAGCGAGGAGAACGGCTTCGACGCAGGAGTAGAGTTTGCAGAGTTTGCGGTAGACGAACTGGTGGAGGTATCACTGACTTTGGTTGCAGTTTGTTGCGCAAACGCGGGACAAGCTACGACCAAAACCAGCGGGATTGCAAAGAGAGTCACTCGGCTCATAGCCCGACTCCTTTATTCCGCGCCCCAGGAGCCTACGGCTGTGGTTTCTGGCTGTCCGCAGGCTTCTTGCTTGAGCCAAAGATACCAAAAATCTTGTCCAGAAGCCCCTTTTTCTTTTCGGCGTCGGGGGTGGCGGGCGGTGGCGCCTGTGCGTCGCCGGGAGACACCGGCTTAGCGCCGGGCTTGTTCGGCTGTGCAGAGCCTGGCTGATTCGCGGCAGCGCTGGGAGGTGGCGGCGGATTGCTGCCTTTGCCGAAGAGATGGGAGAGCCAGTTCGAGGGCGAAGCGCCCTGCTGGCCGCACATTTCGGTGGGCTCGCTTCCGGCGATGAAATATTCCTGCACGGACTGTGGACAGCTGGAGTTGGCCAGTTCGCCGGATTTCGGATCAATCATCTCGGCGATTACGCCGGGGGGCGGATCGAATTCCGCGGTGTTCTTGTATTGCGGCAGAGCCACGGCGCGTTTCATGAATTCGGCCCAGATGGGCGCGGCGGATGCGCTGCCGGAAAGGCCGAGGTCGCGATTGTCGTCGAACCCAACCCAGACTACGCAGAGCAGATTCGAAGTGAATCCGGCGAACCAGCCGTCGCGCGACGTTCCGGTCTTGCCGGCGGCTTCGGCAGTGAAGCCCATGGAGCGCACGGTGACGCCCGTGCCGCGATTGATGACGTCTTGCATGATGCTGGTGGTGAGGAAGGCGACGCGCGGATCGAGCACGGCGCGCACGCGGGGGCCGGCGGTTTCTTCGACGGTGCCATCGGCGGCGAGTACGCTGCGGAGGAAGAGCGGCTCGGCGCGAAAGCCGTTGGTGGCGAAGGGCGTGTAGGCGGCGGAGACGTCAATCGGGGTCATTTCATAGGCGCCTAGGGCGACCGCGGGGGTGGGCTGAATATTGGTTCCCAGGCCCATCTGGCGTGTGAGATTTACGACGCGCTGATAGCCGATCAGCTCGGCGACTTTTACGGTGGCGACGTTGAGCGAATGGATGAGCGCGTCGCGCACGGTGACTGTGCCGTAAAATTCCTCGCCGTAATTGTCCGGTGTGTATTCCTTGCCGTCGAATTCGAAGGTGGTGGGCACATCATCCACGGTAGTGACCGGCGTGACGATTGGCGTGAAGCCTTCGGCCACGTTGTCAAAAGCCGCTGCATAGACGAACGGCTTGAACACCGAACCGGGTTGGCGGTGGGCCAGCGCATGATTGAGCTGGCTTTCACCGTAGTTCCGGCCGCCGACCAGCGCGCGAATTTCTCCAGTGCGCGCGTCCATGGCCACGAGTGCAACTTGCACGCGCGTGGCCGGCTCGCCTTTTTTGGCCCAGGCGGCGTAACGTTTGGCGAGCAGCTTGTCCACGCCTTGCACGCCGGTCTGGATCGCATCGGCGGCGGCGCGCTGCAATTGCGGATCGAGAGTGGTGTAAATGCGATAGCTCTGGGTTTCCAGATCCGTTTCGGAGAACTTTTCGAGGAGATGGTCTTTCACCATGTCCACGAAGTAAGGCGCGGAGCCGGTATTAACGCCGCCATTGACGAATTTGAGCTTCACTTTTTTGGCGGCGTCGGCTTGATCCTGGGTGATGTAGCTGTCTTCGACCATCTGCGGCAGGACGCGGTCGCGCGATTCCTCGGCGCGATCCATGTGACGCTCGGCAGTGGCATAGCGATTGGGCGCGCGAATGATTCCGGCGAGGAAGGCGCATTCACCGAGGGTCAGTTCGCGGACATCCTTGCCGAAATAGGCTTCGGCGGCCTCGCCAAAACCGCGAATGGAAAAGCTGCCGCGGTTGCCGAGATAGACTTCGTTGGCGTATAGCTCGAAAATCTGCTGCTTGGAATAGCGCTGATTGATTTCGACGGCCATCAGGACTTCTTTGACTTTGCGGCGCCATTCGCGTTTGGTGGTGAAGAAAAAGCTGCGGGCGACCTGCATGTCAATGGTGCTGGCGCCCTGAGCTTTCTGGCCGCGGCGCAGGTCGGCGAGGGCGGCGCCGAAAACGCGGACGATGTCCAGGCCGCCGTGCTCGAAGAAGCGTTTGTCCTCGGCCGCGAGGACCGCGTCCACGAGGTCCTTGGGCAGATCGTCGAAGCGGACTACGCGTCGTTTTTCACGCGAGCTATCGAAAAGATTGGTGACTAATTCCGGCTCGATCTCGGCGGAATCGAGCGGAGCGGCGTCGCTTAGTTGAGTGATGCGCGAAATCGCGCTGCCGGAGAAAACCACGCGTACTGCATTTCCGCCGCGGAAATAGGAGTTGGAGGACGGGCGAATTTCGAGCGTCGCGCCCTTCAGCTTGAATTCGCCGAGCGCGCCCTCGGCCTCGCCTTCCTGGTATCCGGCGCGCAGGAGGTAGGTGGCGAGGTCGCTGGCGTGCAGGGTTTCGCCGACGTAAATGTGTCCGGGAGCGGAAAAGACGCGCGAGGTATTCTGGAAGACCTGGCCGGTGAGGCGCTGATCAATCAGCTTGCCAAACTGGATGTAGTAGTATGCGAAAACGCAGGTGGCCGCGAGGAAGGCGAATAGCACCGTGCCAAGGACCGCCAAGCCGACGCGCGAGGTCCAGAAGCCCGGGGCGATTCGAATGCGCAATCAGTTTCTCCGTGAAATGCAGTACGACGAAATTGACTCAGAAATACATTCTGATGGTTAGACGCGCGCCAGAGCCAGACGGTTGGGCGGGCGCGGCACAGGCACGAGCGGTTTCGCCGGACCTCGATCGAAATGAATTGTAAGTCTAAATTGGATGGCTGTCTGCGTAGAGATGAAATTGATGCGTAAGCTGGTAAACGATTAAATCGAAGGTTACCGCGTAATCCAGCGAAATGGTAATAAGCGAACCGTCGGTGGACACCTTAATATCTTCCTTCTTCGCCGGAAGGCCGAGCTCCTGGATTTTCTTATAGACATCGTTCTGGATGTCATCCGGGTTTTTTTTGGGATAGGTCGAGGTGGCAAAGCGCGCTTCGGTAGTCATGGCGTCTTGCAACTGGTAACTCGCGAAAAATGTCGGAACGAGCTTGAGGGCGCAGTAGGCCGCCGCAGCGAGAACGATGATAGTTATGAAGAAGCTGAGCTTCGACCCGCCCCGCTGACTGTCTCGAACACCCATGGCGCGCAAAATGAACAATCCTCCCGAATGCAATTCCGATAGGGTCATGCTAGCAGCATAGGCCAGCCGCGTAGGGCTGGGTTAAAGCATGTGTTCTGAAACAGTAACTGCGCCGGAGCGTAGGTTCACACGGCTAGTACGCGCGGGCGAAGATGGCCTTCTCGGTAGCTGCAGCGCCGCAATGAACGCACTTGCCCGAACCGCCTGGCTGCTCGAGTGGAATGCAGCGCATGGTGGCCTTGGTTTCTTCCTTGATGCTGGCTTCACATTCGGCTTTGCCGCACCACCAGGAAGAGGCGAAACCCTTCTCGACGGCTTTCTTGAATTCTTGGAAATCGGCGGTCTCGTGGGTATTCGCCTTGCGGAACGCGAGAGCGCGATCGAAGAGCGCTTGCTGAATTTCTGCTAGCAGCTGCGTAACTGCTGGCGCAATTCCCTGCTGCGGGACGAACGCCTTGCCCTCTTTGCCGGGGCGGTCGCGGCGAGCGAGCACTACCGAGTTTTTGGCGACGTCTTTTGGGCCAAGCTCCATGCGGAGAGGGACACCGCGCATTTCCCAGTCGTTGAACTTGAAGCCGGGGCTGGAGCCTTCGCGCTCGTCGAGCTTCACGCGGATTCCGGCGTCGGCAAGTTCTTTGCGGAGCTTGTGCGCACAATCGAGGACGCTGGCTTTTTCCTCGTCCGTTTTGAAAATAGGGACAATCACCAGCTGGATGGGCGCCAGTCGCGGCGGGAAAATCAATCCCTGGTCGTCGCCGTGCACCATGATGATGGCGCCGACGAAGCGCGTGGAAAGGCCCCAGGAAGTGGTCCAGCAGTGCTGCAGCACGCCGCCTTTATCGAGGTAGCGAATTTCGAAAGCTTTGGCGAAATTCTGGCCGAGATTGTGCGAGGTGCCGGCTTGCAGGGCTTTGCCGTCGCCCATCATGGCTTCGATGGAAAAAGTCTGGTCCGCGCCTGCGAAACGCTCGGAATCGGATTTGCGGCCGGGAATCACGGGCACGGCAGCTTCCTTCACGGCGAAATCGGTGTAGATGTCCAGCATCTGGCGCGTTTCAAATTCGGCTTCAGGCAGCGTGGCGTGCGCGGTGTGCCCTTCCTGCCAGAAAAATTCCAGCGTGCGCAGGAAGAGTTTAGTGCGCAGTTCCCAGCGCACTACACTGTTCCACTGATTGATCAGCACCGGCAGGTCGCGGTAAGACTGAATCCACTTCGCGTAGGAGTGGCCGATGATAGTTTCTGACGTGGGGCGAATCACCAGCGGCTCTTCCAGTTCTTCGCCGCCGCCGTGGGTTACCACCGCGAGCTCAGGCGAAAATCCCGCGACGTGCGATTTTTCTTTTTCGATGAAGCTGCGCGGAATCAGCAGTGGGAATGCGGCGTTCACGTGGCCGGTGGCTTTGAAGCGGCTATCGAGCGCGGCCGTGATGTTCTCCCACAGCGCCCAACCGTAGGGACGCACGATCATGCAGCCGCGCACGGGAGCGTAATCGGCCAGCTCAGCCCGCAGAACGAGCTGGTTATACCATTCTGAGAAATCTTCGGCGCGAGTTGGCAGTTTCTGGTCGGACATACCTGGGTGGGCTCTTTTCTGCGCCGGTCTGAGATCGGCACGCGCATAGTGGCGCGAGCGTGGGCGCGGTAAGCAATCAAGGTTAGGGGAGAGTTGGAGCGAAGTCAATCACAGGTGGGAGCCAAGGGCACCGGCCACTGACGCAAACGAACGCCGATAACGCGCAATGCGAGCAATGCAAAAAAATGCAACGATGGCGCGGGTGCATGAGTCTAAGATTCGAAGGGCGCCACTGCGGAGCACAGATAAACTCTGATAGAGGTTCTGTGCGAACGCACGGAGGCTTGCGCTTCGCTTGCGGATTGGGTCGCTGGGTTGCTGACTCGCCGGCTGGAAACGGGTCTTTTCTGGGTGAGAAAATTGAAAAGTCAGTGTAGGCTATTTCGCACTGGTTTCCGGGAATGGTCATAGAAATTCGAAGGAGATTTTTCGAGATGAAGTTGGGCCTTCCCCTAACCGTATTGCCCCTATGCTTATGTGTCGCAATATTTTCAGCTCCGGTTAACGCGCAGGGCGCCGCAGGAGCAGGCACCTCCTCGACGTCCTCTGACCAGCAGCAATCGACACCCCCCGCGCAACACCAGCCCAGCCGGCTCCCGATACTGTCGCACCGAGCGGCGACAGTGCAGCCGGGCCAACCCTACCAACGTCCGTCGGAAAAGGACAAACTGCACGGCTATATTTTTGACGCGTTCGGGCCGTACGCCTTTCTCAGCGCGGTTACCGTAGCCGGCGTCCAACAGGCCCGTAGCCGACCCCCGGACTGGGGTCAGGGCTGGGGCGCTTATGGTCAGCGGGTCGCAAGCGATTATGGGATCAACCTGGTGACGCAGACGACGCGTTACGGGTTGGCTGAACTTTTTCGCGAAGACACGCTGTACTACCGCTGTGAGTGCACGGGATTCGGCCACCGGCTGGAGCACGCTCTGATATCCACCGTCACGGCACGACGCGGCGCCGATGGCCACCGCACATTTTCGTTTTCGGCGCTCGCGGCTCCGTATGCGGGCACCGAGGCGGCAGCGTTGTTGTGGTACCCAAGCCGGTTTGATGCGATGGATGGCTTCCGCATGGGGAATATCAATCTCGCGGTGCAAGCGGGCTACAACATTGCTTTCGAGTTCATTTATGGTGGGCCTCACACGCTACTGGCGAAGCATCACATTCCCGTCGTGTCCGACGTGACGGGCTCCCAGCAGCAATAGTCCCTGAGAATAGTAAGCCGCGATAAAAACATGCCCGCCGGTGATTTCGCACCTGCGAGATTTATTATTTGCTCCGACTGATCCCGGCTTGTTAGTGATGATCCGGGTGACCGTGGCGCCAAGCCCAGTATTCGCGCTGTTCGGGCGGCGGCAATTTGCGAAAATCGCGATAAGGCCGATGCGTTTCGGCGACCCACTGGCGGTAATAGACCACTTCGTGATCGCTCCATGCGTAATAATCGTTGTAGTAACGATCGTAGGCGCGGACGGTGGCGCGTTCGGCGCAGCCGGTCAGGACCACCGGTGACAGCAACGCCACACCGAGGGCGATCGTTCCCAGCCAACGCGAATTAAGATTAAGTCGCATCATTATGATTCCTCCGTGAGCTGCTGCATGAAATGACGTTGGAGCTGCTGGATCGCCACACCCGTTTGATTGCAAAGCGCGCAGCGCTCCGATAAACTCTTCACGAAATTTGAAACACGCTGGCGTTGGCAAAGTTGCTGTCAAGTATTGCGCCGTTGCGAATCCGGATCGGGTGCCTTGAAATGAACAACGAAACCCCAGAATTGCTGCGCATGAGCCGCTCGCTGGACGAAGTGGATCCCGCAGTCGCGGAAGCGTTGCGCGATGAGGTGCGACGGCAGGCTACCGGGCTGGAATTGATTGCCTCGGAGAATTTCGTTTCCGAAGCTGTGTTGGAAGCGATGGGCTCGGTCTTTACCAACAAATACGCGGAAGGTTATCCGGGCAAACGCTACTACGGCGGCTGCGAAAATGTGGACCGTGTGGAGCGGCTGGCGATTGAACGCGCCACGCAGCTTTTCGGCGCCGAACATGCCAACGTGCAATCGCATTCCGGAACGCAGGCCAACATTTCCGTCTATATGACAGCGCTGGAGCCGGGAGCGACTGTGCTGGGCATGAATCTGGCGCATGGAGGGCACCTGACGCACGGCCATCCGCTGAATTTTTCGGGCAAGACATACAAATTTGTGGCCTACGGCGTGACGCAAGATACCGAGACGATTGATTACGATGAGATTGACCGGCTGGCGCGCGAGCATCAGCCGAAGATGATTGTGGCTGGAGCGAGCGCTTATGCGCGGATCATTGATTTCGCGCGCATCGCGAAAATCGCGCAGGCAGTGAATGCGTTATTTTTTGTGGATATGGCGCACATTGCCGGGTTGGTCGCCGCGGGCGTGCACCCCAGCCCGGTGCCACATGCTGATTTTGTTTCCACCACCACGCACAAAACTTTGCGCGGGCCACGCGGAGGGTTGGTGCTGTGCCGCGAAAAATATGCGAAGGATCTGGACCGAATCACTTTTCCAGGAGTGCAGGGCGGGCCGCTCGAGCACATCATCGCCGCAAAGGCTGTGTGCCTGAAAGAAGCTGCCGCGCCGGATTTTCGAGCATATCAGCAGCAGGTGGTGGCGAATGCCAAGGCGCTGGCGGCAGGATTGAGCGCGCGCGGATTCAGGATTGTTACTGGCGGGACAGACAATCATTTGATGCTGGTCGATATGCACTCGCGCGGAATCACGGGACGCGACGCGGAATTGGCGTTGGAACGTTCCGGCATGACGGTGAATAAAAATGCGATTCCGTTTGATCCACTGCCGCCGATGAAGGCCGGCGGAATTCGCATCGGCACGCCGGCGGTGACCACGCGGGGGATGCGCGAAGCTGAGATGGAGAAGATTGCGGCGTGGATCGCGGAGGTGCTTACGCATCTGGGCGATGCCGCGATCGAACGGCGCGTGCGTTCGGAAGTGGCTTCGTTCGCCGCGCGATTTCCACTTTATTCGCGGCGGCTGGAAGCTGCTGATGCTGTGGGCGCGCAGCACTCAAGAGTTTCCTGGTAAGACTTCCTCTTCAGCGCAGTATCCTTTGTTTTTTTTCAGCGACAGCCTGCCAGGTAATCGCTCACTTGTGGGCCGAACAGCCGCAGCCTGATGAATGAAATCTTCCGTTGCCTTCGACCGTGCCACCTTTGCCGTACATATTTTTGAGGCGCACCCAGTCGCCCAGCGTGTGGTACGGGCCGTTTTCATTCCGTCCTTTCGGAGTCACGTCCAGAAAAGCGTAAGCACCGAGAAACAATTCGCCGCCGCGACCGAACGTGGAATAGGTGTGAAAGATTTGGCCAGCGTCGTCTTTGTAGAAAACGCTGTCGCCGGAAAGATCTTCCATTCCAGGATTGGTCTGACGGAAATTGTAGTAGCCGTTTCCCGATGATAGTTGCTCTGGAGTGAACGACACGTTGAAATCGTAGTTGAAATCGCTGTGGTAGGACGAAACCCAGGGGAATTTCCAGCCCATGTTCTTGCGGTAGGCTTCGATTTCTTCGATCGGAGCGCGGGCCATGGCTGCATACGTGAGATCGTGGTTTTCCAGATGCACCAGCAGGCCTTCGAGGTGGTCCACTTCGAACGCGCATCCTACGCAGTTATTTTTCTGGCCGGGGCCCTTCATGAAATGTTTCAGGAAGAGTTGACTCCGGCCGTTGAATAACTCCGCGAGGGTCACTTTTCCGGATGGGCCGTCGAAAGTGTAGTCCTTCTCGATGCGGACCCAGGGTAATCCGCGCTGCTCGGCGCTTAATTGGTCGCGCAATTTCGTGAACTCCTTCTCCTTGGCCAGCAGAGCCGTGCGAGCTTCGAGCCATTCGCGGCGTGAGACGACGCGATGCGCGGAAAGTGAGTTAGCGGCACTGGTTTCGGTGTGCGAAACGACTTTTTGAGTGGCTGCTTGGCTTTCAGTCATGGTGCAATCTCCTTCCGGTTCTTGTCCGGGGCAAATAATTTGAGGTGAATTTGGTGCGGAGCTTTCTGATCATCAAAGCGGTCCAGGCGCCGGCAGAAGTGGCGCCGATCGCGGCCTGAGTCGCGGTTACGATGCAGATAGGGCACATTTTATATTCCTCCGATCCAAGAGCGCGCCAGCCCCCTGAGCCAACGCGATCCGACTGGGCTGGCGAGCAGAATATCTAGGCCGTGGGAGCCAGAATTTCGGTGATCAATTGTTCCTCGGGCGTGTTTCTGGGATCGGTGACGTAATTTTCAATGCCGAAGTCCTCGCGCAACGGGAGTTTCGTTCCGGCGACGATTTGAAAAACGCGCCCGCATGCTTCCGGCAGATTTGAATACGGCCCGGTGAGGACAAAACGGCTGTACTTGCCGCCTGGGAATTTTTCGTATGTCACGCCCTCGGGCAAATCCTTCGTTGGTGCGGCCGCCAGCGCAACACCGGCGCGATAAATCTGCGGCGCTACTTCGTAGAGACTCATGTATCCGGTGATTTTGTTTTGTTCCAGTATGCGAGGAATGAGCTGATGCATCTGTTGCCAGGCTTGCGGCGCGGTATTTTGAAACGGTCCACTTTTTTCGATGAAGACGTAGTGAGTCTCCGGCCAGGTCACAATTTCCGGTACTTCCGTGAGTTGCAAACCGCGTCCTGGTGCGCTTGCCATGATTTTTTCTCCTTATATTTTGGGTTCAGCGAAAAGCAATTCCAGATAGCCGTGTAGGTGGTCAATGCAGTCGGCGGCTACGGCTGGGCCACCCTTGGCTTTAGCCAGGATGAACGCGCCCTGGATGGCCGCCTGGGTGTAGAGCGCCAGACTCTGCGCAGTCCAGTTCCCTTTGACGTTGTAGCGGCACATGCATTCGGCGACATCAGCTTCTAACGTTGCGGCGTGGTCGCTGATGCTCTTGTCGCAAGCTTCGCGGATAGCCGGATGCGTCTCGTAAACTTCCTGCACCATCGTGCCGACCAAGCAGGTGAATTCCGGCAATTCGCCCTGCAGAATGGCTTTGCGGAAATCCACATAGGCCAGAAGCCGGTCGCGCGGATCGGTAAGCGCGCGATACGGGGCTGCTTCGAAAAGAGCGCTGGTCTGGATACCCCAATACTCTGCCGCTGCCAGCGCCAGGTCTTCCTTGGAGTCGAAATGGTGGAAGAAGCTGCCCTTGGTTAGTTCGGCTTCGTCGCAGATGTCCTCAACGCGAGTGGCGGTGTAGCCTTTGGCGCGGAAGACTTGCAGGGCCGCGTCCAGGAACTTGGTCTTCGATTCGTGTCGGGTGTCGATCATTGATATTGCCGCTGATGCAACCAACATACCCACTAGTTGGTATTGTGTCAAGCTCTTTTCTTAGATTGGTCTGCGCCTGGTGGGCCCGAAATCCTAAAGACGACTCAGGACGGGGGGGTGAGCCCAGAGCGGTGGGCGCGGAGTGCCAAACCAACCCACTTCTCCCGTTTCGGAACTGATCCGAGACCGGCACTCGCCATTCAGGCGCATTCCCTGCCCTAACTCGTGCCGGTGCCGCGCCGCGATGCCTCGCCGCATAGCTGCTTTGGAAGCGGATTTGCGAGTGCATCTTACCGAGGGAATCGCCCATTATGAGTACCAGTTCGGCCGTGGAGGGAGTTGCCTGGCACCATACTCTGGAAGCCGCCAAAGACGAAGCGCGGCTGATTCAGGATTCGCTGCTGCCGGGCGGCACTTTGCGCGGAGAAGCGTTCGAGATTGCGTTTCGTTTCGCGCCGCTTGGCGAAGTGGGCGGGGATTTCGCTGACTTTTTCACGCTGCCCAACGGTTTGGTGGGCTTGTATATGGGCGACGTCGTCGGCAAGGGGCTGATCGCGGCGATGTATGCCTCGCTGGTGATGGGCACAATCCGCGGGATTAACAAAACCGGCGAAGACACGGCTGCGGTGCTGGCCCTGCTGAATAAACGCCTGCGCGTGCGCCCGGTTCCTGGACGTTTCAGTTCCATGATTTATGCGCTGTTCAATCCGGCCTCGGGCCAGCTCACTTTTTCGAATGCGGGCGTGCCATTTCCCTTGCTGGTATCCAGCGAGGGCTGCCGCTCGCTGGGTGAAGGCGGTTTTCCTTCGGGGATGTTTCCTGACGCCACCTATGACATCCACACTGTGCAACTTTCGCCGGGAGACGCCGTGCTGTTTGCCACCGACGGTTTGCACGAAATGCGCAACGCGCTGGGTGAGGATCTGAGCGCGGGAAAACTCGAAGAAATCTGGCGGCAGTGCCGCTGCAAGTCGGCCGATGAATGCCTGGATTTTCTTTTCGAAGAAGTGCGCGCGTTTTCCGCGAGCAGCGGCAGTCATGACGACATCACGGCTGTGGTGTTGAAAGTACCCTCGTAGCGACGGTCCCGCGAAGCGCGGCCGCGCGCGGTTTTCTCTCAGGCGACCGATACTTGCAACTCCGAAACAAGGCCATCACGAATCGCGAACGCGCGTACTGGCTTTTCTGCGTGCGCGTCCGGCGAAATGATGAAATAGGCCGCGTCAGGATAGTAGGCGCGCGCTACATCGGCCCGCGACGGCTCGTTCACGCCGTGCGGGTGCGAATGATAAATCCCCAGCAATTGCAACCCGGCACCGCGAATCTCTCGCATCAAATGGAATAATTCCGCGGGCGCAATTTCGTATTGCGTCGCGGGATCGCCGGCGATGTTGTGCGCGTGCAAGACGCGGGTGATCACGCCTTCGCAACCCGCGAGCAGGCCGCAACGTTCATTTTCAGGCGCGCCCTGCGCATGAGCTTGGAGCGCGAAGAGCACGCCGTCTTGAACACGGATCAGATTTGGCACAAAAACCATTCTATATCGCGACGAGCGGAAAGAGGAGATTCGCGGTGCTGGTGTTACGGCAGGCGCAGGCCTATATCCCGGTATGCGAAAAATCCAAGGCGAGGCTTTACGCCATCTGTAGTCGCGCTACTGCGGCGGCGGGAGACAATTCAACGAAAACTCGATCACGGCGTGAACCTCGCGCGACGTGGAATCCTCTGGAAACTTCCAGTCGCCTGAGGCGATATTCACCGCTGACTGAAGGAGCGGGGGACCGCCGTCAAATGAGAGATTCGTCACGCTTCCTGCTGAATCAACTCGGATAGTGAAGGAAACCAAGCCCTCGACATGAGCTGCCTTTGCAATGAGGGATACTTTGGCTCAACGAAGACTTTTGGCTCGACAGGCGTGCTGCTGACGAGCCTGATAGTGGGAAGCGGCGGGTGAATCTGATCGGCGTGATATAAATCCGATGGTTTGTCCGGCGCCTCGTGGAACAGTTCATCGTATTTGCCAGAACTCAAATATTCCAGGACCGGCGAATCGGCGTCCTGCGGCGAAGTCTGGCCCTGCTCGCTAACCGGAAACATCGGTTTGGCCATCACGCCGGGTCCTACGGCTTCGTCCAAACGTCGCAGGATCTGCATGGTCCATTGAGTGTGTTTGGGAGTGTTCGCCGTAGGATCGAACATATCCTTATCGAGTATGTCTGAACGGATCACACGGGTTTGACCTCCGCACTCAACCTGCATCGCAACGTTCGCCCCGCTATATCCTCGGCAGTGCTTGCACCGCTTCAATTCACGGCGCAACTCCTTCGCGGGAATTGCGCATGGATTTGTGAACCCTAAAAGCTTAGCAATGGAGTCATTGATCGAGGCGGATGCCACCTCGACCTTCGCCTGCCGCGTGCATGAGTCAACGGGCGGTGTAAGCGTGATCCGTTCGATGGAGGCACCGCTGGTTGTCGGACGAACAACGAACAATTCGTAGTAGTTAAACGGGGGGCCGAAATCGAAAAACGTTTGGAGCCCGATTTCGAATCGATCTGGCTGAGCGAGGGCGGCGCCATGCGTCTGGCCAAACGCTGCGCTGCATGAAATAAAAAGAGCGCAGAGGCTTACGCCGCATCGCATAAGCCGATCTTACTACTACCGCATCTATTAATCCTAATCGAGCCTTCCGGCACGCATCACGCTGCGAAACGGATGCCGTGTGGGGCGGCTCGCGGGCCGCCCCACAGAGTCAGGACTGTTACGCTTTTTGTGCCTGGCGGCGCAGGAATGTTGGGACGTCCAGATCGTCGGCCGGGACTTCGTTCCTCACCTCGGCGACGTTGCGGCTGACTTGCTGGACGACATTGGTTTGTTGCGGCGCGATGTTTCCGGCAGCGGGTTGCTCGCGGGCAGCCTTCCATGTCTTTGGCAGATAGGATGGCTTCTGCTGCGATTTGCGGCCGGCAACGTCGCGGAATCCCGCGGCAATCACGGTGATTTTCACGGACTCCTTCATGGCATCGTCCATCACGGCGCCGAAAATAATATTGGCATTTTCGTGCGCTGCTTTCTGGATGATGGAAGAAGCTTCGTGCACTTCCTGCAGGCTGAGGCTGGAGGAGCCGGTGATGTTGATCAAGATGCCCTGCGCGCCCTGAATGCAATTGTCTTCGAGCAGCGGGCTATTGATGGCGCGATTCGCCGCGTCAATGGCGCGATTCGAGCCGGATGCGACGGCGGTGCCCATCACCGCGTAGCCTTGCCCGGACATAATTGTTTTCACGTCGGCGAAGTCGCGATTGATGATGCCCGGAATGGTGATGATGTCTGAAATGCCCTGCACGGCCTGCCGCAAAATATCGTCGGCGATGCGGAAGGCTTCGAAAAAGCTGGTGCCGTGCTCGACGCAATCCATCAGCCGTTCGTTGGGGATGACGATGACGGTATCCACGCAGCCGATTAGTTCCGCGAGCGCCTGTTCGGCCTGCTCCATGCGGCGCTTGCCTTCGAACGCGAAGGGCTTGGTCGCAACGGCGACGGTGAGCGCGCCGAGTTCGCTGGCAAGATTGGCAACGACCGGAGCCGCGCCGCTGCCCGTGCCGCCGCCCAGACCTGCGGTGACGAACACCATGTCCGCGCCGTCGAGAGCTTCAAGGATTTTTTCAGTGTCCTCTAGCGCGGCTTTGCGGCCGACTTCGGGATTCGCGCCCGCGCCGAGTCCTTTGGTGAGCTTCGCGCCCAGTTGCAGTTTTACGGGCGCTTGCGACAATTTCAGCGCCTGCAGGTCGGTGTTGGCCGCAATGAATTCCACGCCTTCCACTTTCGCGCGGATCATGCGGTTGACGGCGTTGGATCCGCCGCCGCCCACGCCGATTACTTTTATTTTTGCTCCGTTGGTTGCTTCTTCTGCAAACGACACACGCATTGCCGATTCTTTTTGCGCCATGCTTCCTCCCCAGTCTTTTCCCAATTTCGTTTTGTCCATCCGCTACTTGTTACGCCCCTGCAAACATGCTTTTCAACTTGCCCACCCAGCCGCTGGGACGAGATCCGCCGGCGCGCCTGGTGCGTGCGCCGTACAGAACCAGTCCAACGGCCGTTGAATACTCGGGCCGGGAAACCTCTTCGCTCATTCCGGCGAGTCCGCGCGGAGACGCCACGCGCACCGGAAGATTGAAAATCCGCTCTGCCAATTCGCACAGGCCGCGCAATTGCGCGCCGCCACCGGTGAGCACGATGCCGGCGGGGATCATGCCTTCGCCGCCGCCGCGACGCAGTTCGTCGCGAACTAACATTAATAGCTCGTGGGCGCGCGGTTCGACGATTTCTGAGAGCATGCGCGAGAAAACCGTGCGCGGCGGGCGGTCGCCGACGCTGGCGATTTCGATGGGCGAATCTTCCGTGAGAAGTTCGCGCAACGCGCAGGCGTGCAGGCGCTTGATTTTTTCCGCTTCGCTGCTGGGAGTGCGCAGCCCGACAGCTAGATCGTTGGTGAAATGATCGCCGCCGACTGGGACGGCCGCGGTGTGGCGGACTACGCCGCCGGCGAAGGCGACCATCTCGGTGGTGCCGCCGCCGATATCGAGCAGGCAAGCGCCGAGTTCGCGCTCATCTTGCGTAAGGCAGGCTTCGGCGGAAGCGAGCGGCTCCAGCACCGTGTCGTCCACGCGCACGCCGGCGCGATTTACGGCGGTTACGATATTTTGCGTGGCTGTGCCGGAGGTGGTGACGATGTGGACGTTTGCTTCCAGGCGCTGGCCGACCATGCCGATCGCGTCACGTACATTATCTTGCGCGTCCAGCGAAAATTCCTGCGGGAGCACATGGAGGACTTCGCGATCTTCTGGCAATTGCACGCCGCGGGCTGCTTCGATGGCGCGGCGCACGTCGTCTCGCTGCACATCTCGCGGGCGCGAGCCTACGGTGATGCCGCCACGGCTGTTGACGCCGCGCACATGCGTGCCGGCTACACCGATCAGCGCCGATTCGACCGGAACGCCGGTGAGGGCTTCGGCTTCTTCGACGGCGCGGCGAATGGAGCTGACCGCGAGATCGAGGTTCACGATCTGGCCTTTGCGCCAGCCTTTGGATTCGGCTGCGCCGAGTGCGGCGAATTTCACGCTGCCGTCGTCGTCGAGTTCGCCGATCAGGGCGCAGGTTTTGGTGCTGCCGATGTCCAACGCTACGATGTGCCGTTCCTTCTTCGTCAAATCAAGTGCTCCTTGATGATTGCATCGCGCCAAAATTTCGCCGCGCCGAATTCTGTTACGCCGTTCCCGAACAAAACCGAAATCAAAGGCTGCCCGCCTAAAAAGCAGGCGGCCGCTACAAATTCAACTTCAACTTCGACTGCAAAGAGCCGGCGAGACACCGGCGCTACGAGCCCAGGCGCTAGTGCTGCAGCGTGCTCACGTGCTTCGCAGAATTTTTTGATGCGGCGTTCTGCGCCGTGTTTGTTTTCGCCGGCGCTGCCTTCGCCGCTTTCGCCGGAGTCGTTTTTGCCGGCGTGGATTTCGTTGACTTCGCGGACGGGAGGGATTTTGCCGGCGCCGTCCTAGCTGCTTTCGGCGGCGCGACCGATTTTGCTGGCGCAGGCGGATGCATAGCTGGTTGCGGCGGCGCGACGGCGGTAATCGGCGGCGGATCTTTCTTCATCGCCAGGATGGCGCGATCGGGATTCACGACCGCTTCGCCGTTGAAGCGCAGGTCCACGGATTCGACGCGGCCTGCCGCCGCGCGCCATTGGCCGATGTCGTTCAGCACCGTGAGGTATTTGCCTTGGAAATCGCTGTCGCCGAAATGGACGACAATAGGTGCATCTGTGTTGCCCCAACCATCGTTTGCGGCCGCGCCGCCGGAAGTACTGGCCACTTGCAGTCCGGAAATTGTGGCGCGCAGGTCTTTCGCTTCGGTCAGGTCCACTTCACTCACTTGGTCCATCGCGCCGCCGCGCGCGGATTCCACCTGCTGCGAGAAGCCGGCGAACATTTGCATGCGCTGCTCACGATCTTCGATGGGCATGTCGGCGCCCATGCCGGTGATCACCGGAAAATGGAAATTCCCTTTCAGCGGACGATCGAGGATTACGCCGTGGACGTCCACTAGCGCGAGATCGCTGCCTTCGCGCAGAAAAGCGATGGGCGTGCGTTCGGTGATTTCCACTTCAATACGATTTGGCAGGGCGCGGCGCACGGTGGCCTGCTCGACCCAGGGAATGGTTTCGAGCTGGCGGCGGCGTTCATTCAGGGGGATGCGCAGGACGCTGCGATTGCGGTCGGCGGCGAAAATTTCGAGGACGCGGCCGCGCGGCACGTACTGGTTGCCAGTCACCTGCACCTGGTCGGAATGAATCAGCGCCATTTCCGGCGAGGCGAGCAGGTAATGACCGAGCGCGTAACTCGTCACCGCAGCCGCGAGCGCGATCACGCTCCAAAACGCGACGCGCAGATACGTCTTCCAGGCTTTCTTGCCGAATTTGCGCCGCTTGATTTCCAGGGGCTTCTGGCGACGGAGATACTTCGGCTCTTCGTCGGCCAGAACTTCCTGGGGGTAAGCGCCCGCGTCGATGGTTCTCAATTTTTCCAGAAAATTACCTCGTTCTCCAGTTCGATGCCGTAAGTGACGCGCACGCGTTCGCGCACTTCGTCAATCAGACCCAGCATATCGGCGCAGCTGGCGTTCGCAACATTCACGAAAAAATTTGCGTGGCGGTCGCTCACCATCGCATCGCCCACGCGATGACCTTTCAGACCGAGTTCGTCAATCATGCGTCCGGCTGAGCCGCCAGGTGGATTCTTGAAAATGCAGCCGGCGCTTTTTTGGTTCAGCGGCTGGCTGGCGCGGCGCTTCTCGTTGCAAATTTTTATCCCCGCCAAAATTTCCTTATACGGCTTGGATGGCAGCTCCAGCTTCACGCGCAGCATGACGTCATCAGGCGCGAATGAAGTATGGCGATAATCGAAACGAATGTCATCTCCGCGCAGAGTTTCCAGTTTGCCGGTGGACGCGCGATAGAGCTCGACTTCGCGGACGTAGGAGCCGATTTGCGTGCCGTACGCGCCGGCGTTCATGCGCAGCGCGCCGCCGACGCTGCCGGGAACGCCGATGAGGCCCTCCATGCCGCCGAGATCGCGCTTCGCGCAGAAGGTGACCATGCCGCCGAGGTCGGCCGCCGCGTCAACGTAAGCTGCGTTCACTTCGACGCGCATTCCGGGTTGCGATGTGGGCAGATGCAGCACGACGTAGGGCAGCTCGCCATCGGCAATCAGCACGTTGGTGCCGCCGCCGAGAAAGCGATGCGGAATATTTTCGTCCGCGAGCAGATGCATCACGTCAGGGATGGTTTCGAATTTGCGCAGCAGCAGCTGGTCGGTGGTGCCGCCGATGCCGAGCGAGGTTTTTTCGCTGAGCGGCACGCTGGGGCGCAGTTCCACGCCGAGTTCTTGCAAGCGTGCGCCGAGTTTGTCGCTAATGCGCATTCAGTCTAGTCCGCCACCGTCGTAACTTTCGATCCCAGCAACATCGCTAGCTGATCCAGCGCGCGGCCCACGCTGCCTGCGCCAATCGTCAACACTGCGTCGTGCGGGCGCGCTTCTCGAAGCAAGTATTCGATAGCCGCCTGCATGGTGCTGGTGAAGACTACGTTCTTGTGTCCGGCGCCGCGAATCGCTTCGGCTAATTTTTCGCCGGTGATGTCGGGAATGGCTTCTTCACCGGCTGCGTAGATGTCCGTCATCACTAAAATATCCGCCTCATTGAACGAGCGGCGGAAATCTTCCCAGAGGTGCTGCGTGCGCGTGTAGCGATGCGGTTGGAAGAGGACCAGCAGCCGCTGGTAATCGCAGCCGCGCGCGGCGGCGAGCGTGGCGCGAATTTCGGCGGGATGATGTCCGTAGTCGTCTATTAAGGTTACACCGTTGAACGTGCCTTTGATTTCGAAGCGCCGGCCGACCCCGGAAAATTTCGAGAGGCCCGCGCGAATCAGGTCCGCAGGAACATTCAGTGACAACGCGACGGCTGCTGCTGCGGCGGCGTTGCTCACATTGTGAATTCCCGGCGGCGAAGGCAGGTGGAAAATTCCCAAATCGTCGCCATGATATTTCAGCCGGAATTCGCTGGCGAGGCCGCGCAGCCTCACTTCGCCGATTACCAGGTCTGCCTGGCTGGAAGTTCCGTAAGTGATCACCGGACGCTTCACACGCGGCAGGATTGCCTGCACGTTGGGCTCATCGAGGCACAAAATCACCGTACCGTAAAATGGCACGCGATTGACGAACTGCAAAAACACGTCCTGAATCTCCTCAAGCGAGTGGTAATGGTCCAGATGCTCGCGGTCAATGGTGGTGACTACTGCAACAACGGGAGCGAGCAGCAGGAACGAGCGATCGCTTTCGTCTGCTTCGACGACCATGTACTCGCTTTGGCCCACGCGCGCGTTCGAGCCGGCATGATTCACGCGCCCGCCGACGACAAACGTGGGATCAAGGCCCGCTGCCGCGAGAACCGCCGCGACCATTGACGTTGTAGTGGTTTTACCGTGCGCACCGGCGACGGCGATACCGTATTTCAAGCGCATCAGTTCCGCGAGCATCTCCGCGCGCGGAATCACTGGAATTTTCAGCAGGTGCGCTTCGACTACCTCCACATTATCTGTGCGCACCGCCGATGAAATCACTACCACATGCGCGCCGTGCACATTTTCCGCCAGATGACCTTCGAAAATGCTGGCACCCAGCTTGCGCAGCCGCTCGGTCACGGGAGTGTGCTTCAAATCGGAGCCGGAAACTGCGTAGCCGCTCGATAGCAGCACTTCGGCGATGCCGGACATGCCGCTGCCGCCGATGCCGATCAGATGAATGCGTTGAAAATTGCGAAATGGGACGTTCATGCGCGCACCAGCCCTTCGAGCAGGTCCACAATATCTTCCACCGCGCGCGGACGAGCCAATCGCCGCGCCTGCTCTTCCATTTCGGTGATTCTCCGGGGCTGGTCCAGGAGGGTAAAAATTTCTTTCGTCAAACGCTCGGGCGTGAGTTCGGTCTGCGGCAGCAGGCGAGCGGCGCCTGCGTTCTGCATGGCCTCGGCATTGCGCGTTTGATGCGCGTCAGTGGCCGCGCCGAAGGGGATGAAGATGGCGGCACGACCGGCGGCGGCAACTTCGGCCGTCGTGATCGCGCCCGAACGGCAGAGAATCAAATTTGCCTGGGCAAAACGCTCCGCCATATTCTCGATGAAGGGCACAACCTCCGCTCGGAATTCGCGTCGCGCATAAGCCACGCGCACCGCATTATAGTCGCGTTCACCAGTCTGATGCACGATGAAAAGCTGATTTTTTCTTGTGGCTAGAATGTCCAGCGAGTCAACGATGGCGCGATTGATGGGCAAAGCGCCGCGGCTGCCGCCGGTAATAAGGACGTTGAAGGGTTCGCGATGCTCTTTGCGCGCGATGGAGAAGAACTCGTGACGCACGGGAATACCGGTGGCGATGGCTCGATCACCAAAACGCTTCGCCGTTTCCGCAAAACCGCAGGCCACACGGTTGGCGAGGCTCGCAAGGACGCGATTGGTGAAACCCGGCTCGACGTTTGGCTCGAAAATCATGGTGGGCACGCCGTGCAGGCGCGCCGCGAGAATCATTGGGCCTGATGCGTAGCCGCCGACGCCAAACGCCACCTTGAAATGATGCCGCTGCACGATTTTCTCCGAATCCCACAGGCCCGCGGGTAGCAGAGCCAGGTTGCGCGCGAGTTTTGCGCCGCCCATGCCTTTCAGGCCCGCCGCGCGAATGGTTTCGAGCGGCAGTCCGGCCTGCGGTACCAGGCGCGATTCCATTCCGGCTTGGGTTCCCACAATCACGACACTACGCGCTCCTTCCGGCTCGCGCCGGAGCCATTCCCGCGCCACGGCGATGGCGGGAAAAACGTGGCCGCCGGTGCCGCCGCCCGCGATCAGCAGGCTCTTGCTCGCGGCGCGGTTTGTGACAGCGCTATTTACATTCGGACCGTTCGCGCCAGCTTCGGCCGTCACGTCTCGTCCGCGTGCTGGCTGATATTCAGGAGCACGCCCGTGGCCAATAGCATGCTGAACAGGCTCGAGCCGCCGTAGCTGATGAACGGCAGCGGGATTCCTTTGGTCGGCATCAATCCGAGCACGACACTTAAGTTGATCAGCGCCTGTCCCACAACCATGGTCGTGATTCCCAGGCCGAGGAACTTGCCGAAATCATCCGGCGCCTTCATCGCGGCCACAAAACCGCGCCATCCGTACACTGCAAAAAGTGCCAGCACGATCACCGCGCCGATGAATCCGATTTCCTCGCAAATAATCGCGTAAATAAAATCGGTGTGCGCTTCGGGCAAAAAGAAAAGTTTCTGGCGGCTTTCCATCAGGCCCACGCCGCTCATCCCTCCTGAACCCACCGAGATCAACGATTGCAGCAGCTGGAAGCCTGCTCCCTTCGGATCGAGTTCTGGATGCCGGAACGCTTCGAAGCGCGCCAGGCGGTACGGCACGCGGACGATCAAGAGATAAATGACGGGAATGGCGGCCAGCACGGTGCCGCCGATGTATTTCAGCGAAAGTCCTGCAACGAAAAGCATAGCGATGGCAATCACCATGATCATGAACGCGGTGCCCATGTCCGGTTCTTTCACCACCAGCGCGGCCATCATCAGAGTGGCGCCCATCGCAGGAGCCAAAGTGTGCAGCGGATCGTTCACACCAAAATTTCTGGGCAGGCGGCGCAGCTCCAGCAGCCATGCGAGATAGACGATCAGCGCGAGCTTCGCCATTTCCGACGGTTGAAAGCTGAAGGGACCCATGCGGAACCAGCGATGAGTCTGGTGCGAGCGGTCCAGGAAAAACACGCAGACCAGCAGCACAATCGTGACCGCGAGGCCGGTGAAAACGACGCGCGGCTGGCGCAGTTTGTGATAATCCATGTTCATCAGGTAGAACATTCCGGCGATTCCCAGCACCACGTAGATCAGCTGGCGCAGCAGGAAAATGTAGCCGGCGCCGAATTGTTCGCTGGCGGTCATGGCCGAGGCGCTGAAGACCATTACTGCGCCGATCAGGCAGAGCGCGAGCGTCACGCCGAATAGTTTTTTGTCTGGCTGCAAACTTCTTGGCATCGCTATCCTCTGTCCGCGAGCGTTGGCGGCTCGGGCGTCGTGGCGCCGGTGGCGGATTGATTTTCGCGGCGCGCTACTAATTCCTTGAACGCGCGGCCGCGTTGTTCGTAGTTCTCGAATTGATCAAAGCTCGAGCAGGCTGGCGCGAGCAGCACCGTGTCGCCGGGCTGTGCTGCTTCCGCGGCCAGCTGGATTGCGCGTTCCAGAGTGCCGGCTTGGCGGACTTCCACGGCGCCTTCCAGATCGGCGGCAATTTTCGGCGCGGCTTCACCGATCACCAGGGCCAGATGCGCGCGTTCGTGCAGCAGGTCTCGCAGCGGCGTGTAGGGGCTGCCTTTGTCTTTGCCTCCCAGAATTACCACGAGCGGCCCGGGAAACGCTTCGACGGCTTTCAACGCGGCATCCACGTTGGTGGCCTTGGAGTCGTTGTAAAACTGCACACCGGAAATTTCGCCGGCAAATTCCAGACGGTGTTCGACGCCGCGAAACGATTTCACGCCGCTGGCGATGGCTGCGGGCGTGGCACCGGCCAAATAAGCGGCTGCGCATGCTGCCAAAACATTTTCCACGTTGTGTTCGCCGCGCAGCGGGATCTGGTCGCGCCGTGCCAGCACCGCTTCCGAGCCTTCGTTGCGGAAAATGATTTCGTTATCGCGCAAGAAAGCGCCTGTGGCGACGCGCTTCTGGCGGCTGAACCAGAAAATGTGGGGCTTCGCGGGCATGCGCTTGGTGATTTCAGGATCATCGGCGTTCAGCACGGCCATGTCGCGCTCGAGCTGGTTTTCAAACATGCGCATTTTGGCGTGGGCGTATTCTTCGAATGTTCCATGGCGGTCGAGGTGATCGGGCGTGAGGTTCAGGAGCACGCCGATTTCGGGGCGGAACTTGTCTATTGTTTCCAGTTGAAAGCTGCTGATTTCCGCGACGGTCACGGCTGGGTCGGTCGACCGTTCTACCAGCGCGAGCAACGGCGTGCCGATGTTGCCGCCGACCAGCGTGGGTATGTTTGACGTCTGCAAAATGTGCGCGAGTAGCGCGGTGGTGGTGGTCTTGCCGTTGGAGCCGGTGATGGCTACCAGCTTGCCGCGCAGAAAGCGCCAGGCGAGTTCGATTTCACTCCAGACAGGGATGCCGTTCTTGCGCGCGAGTTCGAGAGGCGGAAGCTTGGCCGGCACACCCGGGCTCACCACGATCAGATCCTGTTCGAGGAAACTCGCGTCAACGTGCCCGCCGAGTTCCAGTTTTACGCCCGCGGCGCGGAGTTGTGCGGCGGTTTCGGCGAGCTCCGATTCAGGACGCTCGTCCGTCGCAGTGACCGTCGCGCCGTAGCCTGCGCTGAAGAGTGACGTCACCACGCCCGTGCGGGCGAGGCCTACGACCAGCACGCGTTTGCCCGATAGATCGAATCCGAGTCGCAACTCATGTCCTCAATTCAAGTTCAAATGTGGCAAGTGTATGTCGCAACCACAAAACCTGTTCTTGAGCGGCCAAAAAGCCTTTGTAGCGGCGGTCTTTAGACCGCCATCGCTGGCAGTCGTGCCACCGATGGCGCACTGAAGTGCGCCGCTACAACTGCTAAATCAAAAGCACCCAGCTAACGCTGGCCACTACAAAGTCAAAACCTGAGCGCCGCGAGTGGCCATCCGGCTCAGCGCAATTTCAGGGTCGTCAGCGAAAATAGCGCGAAGACTAGCGCCACAATCCAGAAGCGCACGATGATTTTCGATTCGCTCCAGCCCAGCAGCTCGAAATGATGATGCAGCGGCGCCATGCGAAAGACGCGCTTGCCGGTGAGCTTGAATGAACCAACCTGGATGATCACCGAAAGCGCTTCCAGCACGAACACGCCGCCGATTGAAAGCAACAAGATTTCCTGCTTGATGATCACTGCGACCGTGCCGATGGCGCCGCCCAGGGCGAGCGAGCCTACATCGCCCATAAACATTTCCGCGGGATGCGCGTTGTACCAAAGAAAGCCGAGCGACGCGCCGGCCAGCGAGCCGCAGAAAATTACCAGCTCTCCGGCGTCGGGAATTTTCTGCAGGTCCAGGTAATCCGCGAATTTTGCGTTGCTGGAAAGATAGGTAAGCACGGTGAGCGCGGTGGAAGAAACCAGCACGCAGCCGATGGCCAGGCCGTCAAGGCCGTCGGTGAGATTCACCGCGTTCGAGCAGCCCACGATTACCAGCACCAAAAACAGGACGAACGGCACATACGCCAGCGGCCAGATATAGGAGTGATCGAAGAACGACGAGATCACCAGGCTGGGGTGCAGGCGCTTGAAAAACGGCACGCTGAGCTGCATCGAATACTCGCCTTGGGTTTGCAGCGCGACGAGCACGATGCCCACCAGCACGCAGGTGAGCACTTGCAGAGAAAATTTCGCGCGCGGAGTGAGGCCGAGGTTTCTGCGGCGCACGACTTTATTGTAGTCGTCCACGAAGCCGATGGTGCCGAAAGCGAGCGTCGCGCCGATGGCCAGCAGCACGTAGGAGTTGCGCAAATCCGCCCAAAGCAAAGTGGGAATCACGATTGCCGCGACGATCAGAACGCCGCCCATCGTCGGAGTGCCGGCCTTTTTTTGATGGCCCTTGGGGCCCTCCTCGCGAATGTATTGCTTCACCTGCAAATCGCGCAGGCGCTCGATGACCCACGGGCCCATGAGCAGTGAAAGCAGCAACGCGCTGGTGCTGGCCATCGCAGTGCGCACGGTGATGTAACGGAAGACGTTGAGCGGGCTGAAGTGCGGCCGCAGCAGGTAGAAGAATAAATAGTAGAGCATCTAGCGTTGGCCTTTTGGTTGCGCCGCAGCGTGCTCGGCATCCGGTTCAGTGGCGCTGCGCGCGTGGCCTGCGTCAATCGCTTCCAGAATTTTTTCCATTTTCACGCCGCGCGAACCTTTCAGAAGCAGCAGATCATCGGGCTGGATGAACTTTGCGAGAAATTCCCCGGCTTCCGTGGAATTCTGAAAATATTTCGCGCGTTCTGCGGGATGACCGGCTGCGACGGCCGCTTTTACGAAGTCTTCGGCCGGGCATTGCACGCCGATGATCCAATCAATCTTGCGCAGGCCGGCGACGAAGCGGCCGCACTCGCGATGCAGCTCCGGCGCGGATGCGCCGAGCTCGCGCATTTCACCCGCAGCCAGAATGCGGCGCGAAAATCCCGGCGTCATGGCTAGCAATTCCGCCAGCGTGTTCAAGGCCGTAGGGCTGGAGTTGTAGCTATCGTTGATCACTGTGAACCCTGCTTCGAACTTCACGACCTCGCCGCGCTTGTCTGCCGGCTGCAGCTGCAGGAATACGCGCTGGGCATCTTCAGCGCCTATTCCCCAGACACTCGCAGCCGCTAGCGCCGCTACGGCGTTCATCACGTTGTGGCGGCCGATCAGCGGCAGCTCCAGCCGCGAGCGACCCGACGGCGCGACAAAATCGAATGCCGAGCCGCTCACGCCGCGCTCTTCGATCTTCTCGGCGCGGAATTGCGCGCGCGCAGCCGCGCCGCGAACGCCTGAATCGCTGCCGGTGCTAAACCAGAGTACAGGGCCGCGCGCGACATCCGCGAACCGCTCGACGCGCTCGTCGTCCGCGTTCAACACGGCGGCCGCGTGCGGCCACGCCAAATTTTCGATTAGCTCGCGCTCGGCCAGCGCGATCTCGTCAATCGAAGAAAAAAATTCCAAATGCTCGACAGCGATTCGCGTAATCACGCCTACATCAGGCGGCGCGACGCGTGCCAGGCGCGCCAGTTCGCCGCGATGCGACATGCCCATCTCGATCACGGCCGCGTCGTGCTCGTCATCCAATTTCAACAGCGTCAGCGGCAGCCCGTATTCGTTGTTCAAATTTCCCTGGGTTTTCAATACGCGGAACCGCGCGGCCACCAACGCCGCAAGGATTTCTTTGGTGGTCGTCTTTCCCACCGAACCCGCCACGCCGCCGATTTTTCTACCGGGCTTGGCTGCGCGCCAGATGACGCATGCGCGCGAGGCCAGGCGGTGCAGCGCGTCGAGCGTGTCGTCCACTGCAAAGAGTTTTCCGCGGATTTCTTCCGGGTATTGCGCGAATCTGCCGCGCGCCACGACGCCAGCTGAGGCTCCCGCGGCCAAAGCCGCAGCCACGTGATCGTGTCCGTCATGACTCGGTCCGTGTATGGCGATGAACAGTTCTCTTGGCTGAATCGTGCGGGAATCAATCGAGACGCCGGCCAGCCCGGCCAAGGCGTCAAGGCGCGCGGGAGCCGCGACACCCAGAGCTTCAGCCACTTGAGCAACGGTCCACCGCATCGCGTTTCCCCTGGACTGGGCTTCACTCTCAAGCTTGGACTCTCGAAAGTGCTCGATTTCGCTGCCGAAATCTGCCGCTATTTCATGGCCTGTTTCTTTACAAACCCGCGCCGGCGCAAAATGGCGCGCGCTTTTTCGCGATCGTCGAATTCGTAAGTACGGTCGCGCAAAATTTGATAGTTCTCGTGGCCTTTTCCCGCCAGCAACACGATGTCTCCAGGTTTCGCTTCGTCAATAGCCATTTCCAGGGCCACGTCCCGGTCCGGTTCGATGCGGTACTGCGCATTCACTTTCTGCAATCCCACTACCACGTCGTTGATTATCAGCAGCGGATCTTCGCTGCGCGGGTTATCGCTGGTGAGAATCACGAGGTCGCTCAGGGAGCCTGCGGCTTCGCCCATCGGAGGACGCGTTGAGCGGTCGCGTTCCCCGCCCGCGCCGAATAGAGTGATAATTCGCCCCGCGGGGTTCAGCTCGCGCGCTGTCGAAATCAAATTGCGCAGAGCGTCGTCCGCATGCGCGTAGTCGACCACCACCAGGAACGGCTGGCCTTCGTCAATTCGCTCGAATCGTCCTGGGACTTGTTCCAGATCAGCAATGCCCTGTTCGATTTTTCCCGCCGGCACATTCAGAGCGAGCGCTGCGCCGATCGCCGCGAGAATGTTGTAGACATTGATGCGGCCGACCAGTGATGACCGCACTTCGATTTTTCCTGCCGGAGTCTGCGCAGTGAATTCCAAGCCGTTGAAGCTCAAAGTAAATTTCTTCGCGGTTAGGTCGGCCGCTTCGTTCAAACCGTAGGTCAGCGTGCGCTTTCCCAATGCCTGCAAACGCTGTGCATACGGGTCATCAATATTAATGACCGCGACGTCTGGCGCGCCTGCGCCGGTCCCTGCAAACAGCAAGCGCTTCGCTTCGAAGTATTCTTCGAATGTCTTGTGAAAATTCAGGTGATCGCGCGTGAGGTTGGTGAAAATCGCGACGGCGAAGTGGCAGCCCCACACGCGGTCCATCACCAACGAGTGGGAGCTGACCTCCAGCACCGCGTGCGTGCCTCCGGCGTCGCGCACTTCGGCAAACATCTCCTGCAGGTCGAGCGATTCGGGAGTGGTGTTCTTCGCGGTGCGGGTGCCCCGCGGCGTCTGGTATCCGGTGGTGCCGATGCGCCCGGTCTTCCATCCAGCGGCGTGCAAAATCGAATCGAGGATAAATGTGATGGTGGTCTTGCCGTTCGTTCCGGTGACGCCCGCAAGCTGCAGCGCCTCCGCCGCATGGCCGTAAAAATTTGCGGCCGCGACAGCCAGCGCCTTGCGCTCGGATCCGGGCGTAACTTCGATCCAGGTCACCTCGCTCGAAATATTCGCTGGCCGCGCATTCGGACTGGCAATCGCCACCGCGCCGCGTTTGATTGCGTCGGCCACGAACTCGTTGCCGTCTGTTTTCGTGCCGGGCATGGCGAAGAACAGCGTGTCGGCCGCGACCTTGCGGCTGTCGCATGCGACCGCTGCGATGCGCAGGCGCGCGCCGCCCGTGACACGAACGCCTTCAATTCCGGCGATCACTTCGGACAATTCCATTTCCATCCCTGCGCGCTTTTTTTGCCGACGCGTTGCTGATTGCACTTTCGGGCCGCCTTCCACTACGGATTTCACCGCGCATTCCTCTGCGAGCTTCCTGCGAACGCCGCAGGTTGTGGCGTCGGGAGCGTCCCCGGAAAATTCTGCGCCGCAGCACGTCCAAACCGCACCGTCAATGTGCTGCCGCGCATCACGCGCGCGCCAGGCTCCGGCGATTGTTCGAGAGCAACTCCACTGCCAAGCAGCGAAGGAATCAAGCCGAGGCGGGAACACGCTTCGGTGACGCCGCGCACGTTTTGTCCCGTCAGGTCCGGAACTTCGACCGAATCTTCTTCGCTGAACGCGATCGTTGGCGCTCCGCCATTCGCTTCTTGATTGGCGAGGCGGTTCTCCGCTTCATCTTTTTTTGCTACGACGTCGTGAAAGCGCGCCACATTTTCCTGATTCGCAGCTTCATGCCTCGCTGCCGCCTGATTCGCGTCGGCGCGAAATTTATCGGAGCCCTGACCCGGCGCCGGCGTCGGCTGCCCGTTCTTCGCAGTTTCTGTGCCCGCAGGCGCCTTCATCGGCACATCGTGCGCCACGTCAAGATATGCCAGCACCTGCTCAGCAATGCGTTTGAACACCGGCCCACCCACTTCGCCGCCGTGATGCGCTCCTTCGGGCGAATCGAGCACGACCAAAATCGTAACCGCCGGCTCGTTCACCGGCGCGAAACCGACGAACGACGCTACGTACTGATTCGGCGAATAACGCCCGGTGTTGGTATCAATTTTCTGTGCCGTTCCCGATTTTCCCGCCGCGGTATAGCCGTTCAGTTGCGCCGGCGTCCCGGTCCCGCTCAGAACGACGGTCTCCATCATGCCGCGCACGGTCGCGGCAGTCTCCGCGTCGGTCACTTGTTGCGGTTCGGCGCGCGCAGGCAACGGCTTGGGCCCATCACCGCGAATTTCCTGCACGATGTGCGGGTGATACAGCGTGCCGCCATTGGCAATCGCCGAAATCGCCGAAACAATCTGTACCGGCGTCACGCTGACTTCCTGCCCGATGGCCACCGAACCGATCGAACTGGCCGTCCAATTTTCCAAAGGACGCAACAGCCCGCGATTTTCTCCCGGCAATTCGATCCCGGTGAGTTGGCCGATTCCGAATCTTCGCATCGTGTCGTAAAAGCGTGGCGCGCCCATGCTCAGTGCGATCTTGATGGAGCCCACATCACTGGAATGGGCCAGCACGTCGCGCACGCTCAAGACGCCGAAGGGATGCCAATCGTGAATCAGGCGGCCGGCCACAAGGATCGATCCCATCTGGCAATCCACCAGCACATTGGGATTCGTCACGTGATTCTCAATCGCACCGGTCATGGTAATGACCTTGAACGTCGAGCCCGGCTCATACGCCGCCGTCACCGCGCGGTCCATGCGCGTATCGTCGGTAAATTTTCCAGCGTCATTGGAATCAAAATTCGGATTGTTCGCCACCGCGAGCAGCGCGCCGTTCGATGGATCCTGAATCACCACCGTGCCGTGCAGGGCGTGCGATTCCTCCATCGCGCGCTTCAGCTCTTTTTCCGCGATGTACTGAATGGTTTCATCAACCGTCAGCACCACGCTCGCGCCAGGATCCGCGGCCGATTCCCGCCGGTCGTAAAATCGGCGCTTGCCGTCGGCCATCAACATCACGCGCCCTGGTCGGCCGCGAATTTGTTTATCGAGCTCATGCTCGATGCCGCCCATGCCCTTTTCGTCCGTATCCACCCAGCCCAGCACATGCGCCAGCAAATCGTGCTCGGGATAAACCCGCCGGTTTTCTTTCTCGAAGAACACGCCCTTCAAATTCATTTCGTCAATGCGCTCGACGGTTTCCGGCGAGAGTTTCTTCGCCAAGCGCACCGGCTTGCTGGAATCACTAATTTTTGCTTCCAGATCTTCGGCGGGAATGTCCAAGACGCGCGAAAGCAGCCGCGCGACCATCTCAGGATCCTTGATGTCAGTGGGGTCAGCGAAAACCGAGTCCATGGGAATGCTTACGGCCAGTTCCCGGCCCTTGCGGTCGTAGATCACGCCGCGCATCGGACTGATTTCAAATATGCGCTGTTGCTGATGCTGGGCTTTTGCGAAGTATTCGCTATAGCAGAAGAGCTGGAGGTAACTCAGGCGGGCCAGCACCGCCACCATCCAAACCACCGCCACGACCCAGACCAACAACCAGCGGAGACGCGGGCTGCGCTGCTCCATGGATTCCGCCCTAACTTGCGAGAAACTTTGCCCGGCCAATGTTCACATCGCTTCGCCGGAATGGCTCCATGCAACGGGCCGCCAGAAATTCATCAGCCGGATTTTCAGGGCCGCTGCGGCTGGACCACCGCGCGCGCCTCGGCCAATACGGCTTCGCTCGGCCCGTCCGCCGGCATGGCCTGGCCCGGCACCGAAACTGTCAATCCCAATTCGTTGCGCGCGATGCCGTCTACGCGGCCCGGCGCCTTCAGCGTGGCCACTTCCACGTGCAATTGCTGATTCAATTGTACGGACTGCGCTCGCAACGCGGAAAGCTGCTCCACCTGATACTGCAACTGGATGCACGCGAAATGCTGCCAGGCGTAAAACAGCAGGCACGCCGCCATCGCGCCGCCCGCCGCCACGCGCCGCCAGAAATCCTGCAAGCGCGCAGGAGCCATGGAACGAACCAGCCGCGAATTGTCGATTCTCTTAATCGTGTAATATTCAGTCATCAGCTGACGTGCGGCGCCGTGCGTTGCTCGTCGAAACGAGTCTCCGCCGTCGCCACCCTCTCGATTACGCGCATCTTCGCGCTGCGCGACCGCGGATTACTTGCGATTTCCGGGTCGCCGGGCTGGATCACTTTTTTGGTGAGTATGCGAAATCCCTCGTGCGAAAGCCGCTGGAAGGCGTGCTTCACCAGACGGTCCTCGATCGAGTGATAACTGAGGACGATTAACCGTCCTCCTGGATTTAAAGTGGCAGGGGTACGCGAAAGAAACTGCCCGAGTTCCTCCTCTTCTCGATTCACCGCTGTCCGCAGCGCCAGAAACGTTTTTGTCGCGGGATGCAGTCTCTGCCTTCCCCTTGCTTTTCGTCCCCCTGCCACAATCGTTGCCAGGTGTTCGGTGTCGCGTATAGGCCGCGCTCGTACGATCGCCCTGGCGATTCTGCGTGAATCTCTTTCCTCGGCGTTCTTATAGAGGAGATCGGCCAGCTGTTTCTCCGGCCACTGATTCACAATTTCGTCCGCGGTCAGCGGGCTATCGGGATTCATGCGCATGTCGAGAGGTCCTGCCCAGCGGAAGGAAAATCCGCGCTCAGGGCTATCCAGCTCGAGGCTTGAAATCCCCAGATCGGCGATGACTCCGTCGAACAGCGGCAATTGATTGGCTGCCGCCACTTCGCCGATTTTCGAAAATTCCGCGTGCACCAGAATCACCTGCCGCTCGTGCGGCCCTAATCGCTCCCGCGCGATTTCCAAAGCTTGCGGGTCGCGATCCATCCCCAAAACTTTTCCCGTAGTCAGCTGCTTGGCGATCTCCAGCGTGTGACCGCCCGTGCCGACCGTCACGTCCGCGTACGTCCCTTCAGGCCGGATTTGCAACCACTCCAAAATCTCAGCCAACAGAACCGGCGTATGCAGTACGGTCAAACTTAAATGCCCAGATCGTCCAGTGCCTTTTCGTCTTCCGCCGTCATCGGATTACGGTTCATTTGATCCAGGAACCGGCTGTGATTCCAGACTTCCAGGTACGTCAACTGCCCCTGAACGTCCACTTCCCCTTTCATTTCCGCCGATTCTCTGAGTACAGGTGGAATCAGAATGCGCCCCGAGCCATCCACCTCGACCACTTGACCGTAGTAATTCGTGCGCGATAGAAATTTTTGTTTTGCCGCGTTGTGCACAGGCAGCTTCGCCAGCTTCTTTTCGATTTCTTCCCAGGCTTTCAGGGGATAAATGGCGGCGCGATCGCCCTTCGTTGAGGTGATGTAGAACTTTGTGCCGCTCTTGCGCAGTTCGGCCAGAAAGTCGGCGGGAATCTTCAGCCGGCCTTTCTCGTCCACCGTCGCTAGATAGTTGCCCCGCAGCATAAAAGCCCTCGAACAGCCCGCCCGGCGTGTGTTTCTTGAAAATCACTCGCTGGTTCGCCCCTGCTGTCGTCGTGTTTCTAAATGAAACTGTTTGCTTCTGGTATCTGGGTTCGCCACTACTTGGTGCTGGGTGCGCCAATGCTTGCTTCTAGGATCGCCACTGCCCTACACTCTCTGCCAGCTTCTGCCACTCTGCGCCACTTCTTCCCACTTTGTGCCCTGATTGTAGATAGCTTCGCAAACATGTCAAGCGGAATTGTTCTGGAAATGGAAAATATTTGTGGATTTTCGGAGGCGCGCGAAGAGTTCTTGTGGTCACCGCAACGCAAACCACAATTACTAGGGGATGCGGCAGCGACGACTCATAGCGCTAGTCTGCGCGTTGCAGAAAAAAATTCCAAAATGTTTTGTAACAGTTAACATCACGCAAAAAATTTGTTCGGACGCGAAGTTTCCGCCGCTGTTCTTCCCTCTGAGTTCCGATTCTTGGGGCGCGACTGAGGCGTGGCTTGGGCAACTACAAGCTGATTTTACGCGGTATTGTGTGCCGCGGAATATGGGCTGCGCGGAGGTTGGTGGCGGTAGCGCTGCGCCGAATGACGCGCCAACGGAGCACGCCATCCGGCGCAGATCGACGGGCTGAGCTCAAGAAAGCTGCAGGGCCTTATTGACGTCGGTCATGATTGCGGCTGCGGTGGGTTCGGTCAGGCCACCGGCTAGAGTTGTGGGCACGCCGCGGGCTTCGGCATCCACGCGATACGATATGGGGCCGAGTTTGCTGACGGCCCAGTTCATCCCGGCGACTACGTTTTGCTGGCCGCTGTTGGGGTGGCCGTCGGCTACGATGATCACGTCGCCAGCTGCTTGCAGCACGTGATTGCGCACGATGACGCGATGGATAGTGTCCTTCGGAATGGTAGCTGCGCCCACCTCGATGCCGTTCTTCGAAACACGGAATTTCGCGGGCGCGCGGTAGAGCGTGGCTTGTTTCGAGTGCATCAGCAAGTACATCGCGCCGTACACGAAGCCGGCGGCGAGCACGCCGTAGATGATGCCTGTCGAAAGTGCAATCAACACCAGCAGGCCGCCGGGAATCGCCACCAGCAGCCACGGAGCCGGCACGGCCTCCGGATTCGTCGAGATTTCCGTAGCGTCTCCCATTTGTTGTGTTTCATATCCTGGCATGTCGTTTCTCCCCTTCTGCCGCGTTCACGGCAGCCCTTCTTATTTGCGCAGTGGCCGCCCGGTTCCCCGTGAAATGTCGTTGCCGCGTCTGCCGAGGGATTAAATCGCGGCGTCAGGAAAGCGGGGCGGGCAGTCCCCGGTCGCTCGCCCCACCTTCCGGCTACAGACATTCACTACGCTATGCGTGAAAGCATGGGGAAAACCGTCACCACGAGCGGACTTCGCGGAACTACCCGGTGCGGCTTCGCGCGAGTTGCAGATCGATGAAGTTGCAGGCGCGGGTCGGACGGGAGACATCCGCTATTAAAGAGAAAAGCCCCGGCCGGTATGGGGGTACCGGCCGGGGCGAACATCTGATGCGTCTGGGTGGCTTACTTCCGGCGTCTGCCAGGGCGCCGGAATGACTGCCATGCGAGCCCAATCTAAAGAATCAGCTAAAACAACACAATAATGTAAAAGGATTACCGCTGAATTTAGGCAGCGCCGGCTCTTTTCATCTCCGCAGGTCGCCCGAAAGCCGCTGATTTCACGAACGATGAGGGTTTAAGGTCCGGAAGGATTGCGCACGGAATCGAGACCGCGCAGCACGGATTGTTCGTCGGGACTCAATCCTTGCATGAATCGCGGATCGTTCAGCGCGGCCTCGCGGTCCGCAGGGCTCATCTGCTGCAGAGTGTGCAGCCGGCCGGTCACCACTTGCTTGCGATCGGGCG
Organism: uncultured Acidobacteriota bacterium; assembly: GCA_963779465.1. Taxonomy (GTDB): domain Bacteria; phylum Acidobacteriota; class Terriglobia; order Acidiferrales; family UBA7541; genus Palsa-295. The sequence continues at coordinate 1,827,029 of CAVZYH010000001.1, forward strand.
ACATCTGCTGCCATTTCGGCAGCAGCGTGCGCTGCACGTATTGGCGCTGATCGGGAGACAAGGCCTGCCATGTGCTATAGCTGTGCTGGATCCGGTCTCGCTCCGCGGGCGGCAGACTGTTGTATCGCTGCAGGTTCTGGCGGATCTGCTGCTGCCGCTCGGGAGGTAAACTCCGGAAACGTTCGTTGTTCTGCAGGAAATGTTCCTGCTCTTGCGGAGACATCTGCCCGAGTCGCTGCGCCCATTGGCCCGGCACCCTCGCCTGGCCCTGTCCGTTTACGCCGGGACGCCCATTCGAAAGCGCGTTGGTTCCCTGCCTCGGCGCACCATTAGGATTCGTCGGTGGGCGATAGCTATTGCCGTTATAGCCGTTCGGATGTTGGCCGCCCTGGTAAGCGCCGCCCGCACCAGCCGCACCACCGTTCGGGTGATTCGCATTCCCGCCGTGATTGCCCCCCTGATTGCCGTTAGGCGGCGCGCCCGAGGCCTGCGAGTGATATTGCGTATGGTTCTGGGGAGGATGCGCGGGTGGATGCGCTGCTTGTACATGCTGCTGCCGGAACGGCCGCGCCGCGTACATGCCTCGTCCGCCGTACATGCCCCGTCCGCTATACAGCCGCTGCGCCGATGCAGGCTGCGCGCTCAGCAACAGCAGAGGCGCGAGAAGCAGCCCCGTCGCCAGCGCGAATAGTTTCCTGCGGCAACGCATTTTCATTTCACCATTATGCGACTGTCTTAGTTCGGACGATTCTTCGGCCTATTCTTCGAACGATTCCTCGGCTAAACCGTCGGCCTGGTCGTAGGCCTACTCTTCGGTTGCTCGCTGCTGATCGTTGGCCGGATTCACCGGCTGCGCTTGTTGATCCGCGGGCGCCGCCTCATCCACCGGCACTTCGGACAATGCATCGAACTTGCTCAGCACGTCGTAATTTTCCAGCACGCCCAAATCCTTGATCGCTTCGAAATCCTGTTGGTCGGTACTTACGGCGCTTCCTTCGCGCGGCGGCAGGTTTGCCATCCACACGCTCAGCGCCAGCAGCAGCGCCATCGCGAATGCCAGCCGGGGCTGCGGCACAAACCAACCGAGCCAGCCGCGCCGCGGCTCTTCCGCAATACGCGCGCGAATCCGCGCATCGAAACCCAGCGACGGCTCGACCAGCGGCACTTCGTCCAGCACGCCCCACAGCTTGCGGAAATCTTCCGCACGCTGGTGGCAGGCGCTGCAAGCGGCCAGGTGTTCTTCCACCTCGTGCCGGTCCGCCGAATTCGCCCGGCGATCCAGATAGGCGATCAATTGCTTGGATACTTCTTCACACTTCTTCATGATGGCCGTCCTTCCCCTGCGCGATGCTCCACCGGCTGGGACACAAGTGGGGCCAGCTGCACTCGCAAGGTCTCGTAAGCGCGAAATAGCAGCGACTTCAACGCGCTTTCCGAGCATTCCAAAATTTTGGCGATTTCGCCGTAGTCCATTTCTTCGTATTTATGCAGCAGCACCGCGACGCGCTGCTTTTCCGGCAGCGCCATAATGGCGCGGCGGATAAATTCTGAGCGGTCACGCTCGATCATCTTTTCGTCAATGCGCAATTCGCGCGCCGGCAATTGCAGCGGCGCAACGTCTTCTTCCACCGGCGCGTCAATGGAAACGTCCATCTGGCGGTAGCGATTGTCGCGCAACGAATTCAGCGCCAGGTTCGTCGCGATGCGAAACATCCAGGTGGTAAATTTCGCGCTGGGAGAATACTGCTTCCGCGCGCGATACACGCGTAAAAAAACTTCCTGCGCCAGGTCTTCCGCCGTCGCCGTATTGCGGACCATGCGAAAAAGAAAATTCACCAGTGGCGTGCGATATTTTTGGAGGAGAAGGTTGAAGGACGCTTCGTCCCCTGCCTTCACGTCCAACATCAATTCGACGTCAGACCTGGTCATGGCCTCCACATTGTATCTAACACCTGCCGTGCCATAAAGTTGCAGCGTGTGGGCGTGTGCCATAAGAGCGCTCCCGGCTCACTCTATGGAACCCGCTCGAGGGTAAAAAGTTGCCCGGCGCTGCATGCCGGTTGCGAGCCGTGCGATTCATATTACTCTTTATTGCTCAGTGGGTTAGGGGTGGCGAAACGATTGCGTGGTGACTAAAGGTGGAACAAAGCCTTCAATCCCAACATCACGGCTACTCCGAGGAATACTAACACGGCCATGCCGAAGGCCGGCTCGCGGTTGACCTCGGGGATCAGGTCCGAGGCGGCGACGTAGAGCGTTACGCCCGCCGAGAGCGGCAGCGCATCTTCCACCGTGCTGCGTAGCGCGAACATCAGCGCCATGCCGAGCAGCGTCGCACCGCCCAGAATGACTGACGACACGAACGCGGCGCGGCGGCTTTGCCCGCTCGCCAGCATCAGCGACGCCACTGTAAAACCTTCCGGCAATTTATGAAGAAATATCGCAAGGAAAATCAGAATGCCGAGCGAGGCGGAGACCAGCAGGCCCGAAGCGATGGCCACGCCGTCGAACAGCGTGTGAATTCCCAGGCCAAGCAGAGCGGCGTAGCTGGCGTGCGCGTGAGAAATTTCAGCGTGGTGGGTTTCTTCGCCGAAATGAAAATGCGGCGCAAGAGTGTGCTCAAAAAAATGCACCAGGAAATATCCGGCAAGGACGAGGAGGAAAACGGAACTGGTATCGTGGAAGAAAAATAATTCGTGGTCGCCGCGGAGTTTCAACGATTCCGGAATCATCTCCAGCAGCGCCGTCGCCAGCATGAATCCCGCGCCCAGCGCGATGAAATATTTCAGGTAGCGCCGCGACCACTGCCCGTGCGCGATCAACGATCCGCCCAGCACATTCGCGCCAGCCGCCGTCACGCCCAGCAGCAGCCCCAGCAATATCCGGTTTGTTTCAGGAGGCGTCATTGCCGTTGTAGCGGCGGTCCCGCTTTGCGGGACCGCCATCGATCGGATGCTTACCACCGATGGCGCACTAAAGTGCGCCGCTACAAAACCTAGATCCAAACTTCACTTCGGCGGCTGCCGATTCTCGTCACTCGCCACTTCCTCACCCCGAATGCCGGAACAGAATTACATCGCCGTCTTGCACGATGTATTCCTTTCCTTCGAGCTTCACCTGCGCCTTCTCGCGGGCGGCGGCAAAACTTCCGGCCTTCACCAGATTTTCCCAGTTCACGACCTCGGCCTTGATGAATCCGCGCTCAATATCGCTGTGAATCGCGCCCGCGGCTTCTTGCGCGTTCATCCCGCGACGGATGGTCCACGCGCGGCACTCCGGCTCGCCTGCGGTGAGAAACGAAATCAGCCCGAGCAACTGGTAGCTGGCCTGAATCAGCCGGTCGCGGCCGGATTCCTTCAGGCCGTAGGCGCTCATCATTTCCTTGGCTTCGGCTTCGGGCAATTCCGCGAGCTCGGCCTCGATTTTTCCGCAGAACGGGACCACAGCGGTCTGCGGCTTGGTGGCTAACTTTTCCAAGTGATGCTTCTCGATCACGCGGTCAATGTCCGCCGCCTCTTCATCGCCTAGATTCAGCACGTAGAGCATCGGCTTGCGCGTCAGAAATTCGAAGCTGCTCAACATTTTCAGTTCTTCGGGCTTGAATTCCAGCTCGCGCAACGGCTTTTCGGATTCCAGCGCGGCGCGGCAACGCGTCAGCAGCGCCAGTTCCGTTTCCAGGATCGTTTCCTTTTTCTTTTTCAGGTCTTTTTCCAGGCGTTCCACGCGCTTGGAAGCCTGCTCCAGGTCGTAGAGCATCAATTCGATCTCGACGCTCTCGATATCGCGCAACGCGTCGAGCGACCCGCCTTCGTGCGGCACCGCGGGATTTTCAAACAGCCTCACCACCTGCGCCAGCGCGTCCGCCTCGCGCAAAGGCACCAGCGAGGCGGAATTTTTCTCGCGATCTTTCTGCAAGCCGCCCACGTCCACGTATTCGATCGTCGCGAACGTGTTTTTCTTCGGCTTGAAAATTTCCGCCAGCTTCAACACGCGCGCATCCGGCACCTTGGCGATGCCGATGTGCGCCTGATTAGGCGTGCTGCGGCCTTCCACGCGCGCGCCAGTGAGAATGCGGAACAAGCTGGTCTTCCCTACTTGCGGCAACCCAATTATTCCTGTTTTCATGAGCCCACGATACTAACACAGGCGCGGAGCGCCGCAGTTGCCGGCACTCACCGCGCCTTTGCATTTGTATCGGCGGCCTTCAGGCCGGCGCCTTTGACTGTGAATTTGAATTTACAGCGCCGATGGCGCTCATGCGCGCTGGACTTATGCTAATCTCCCGCGAGGAGAGCAGCCGTGTCGAATTTCATTCAGGTCACGCCATTCATGATCGTCGAAGACCTCGATCGCGCCGTGAATTTCTTCACCGACATCCTGGGCTTCGAAACAATCCTGCGTTTCTCCGACTATGCCTATGTGCACCGCGAAACCGTGGGCTTTCGAATCTGGGAGCAGACCGGCAAGAACGCGCCGCCGCCCGGAACGCGCCGCTTCGCGTATTACATTGACGTTCGCGACGTAGATGAACTCCATGCTGAATTGAAACCGAAGCTCGATACCCTGCCCACGGGCGACGTGTATGGTCCGGTGAACCAAAGTTACGGGCAACGCGAACTGCTGGTGCTCGCGCCGGACGGCAACATACTTGCATTTGGGCAGGCAATTCCCGAAAGCTCGCGGACAGAGCATTCCCATGACTGAAAAAATTTCGCTGCCGTTCGATCACATCAAAGCGCACGAACATATCACGCGTACGGACAAGCGCATGGCGCGCATCATCGCCAAGACCGGCGCATTTCGTTTTCAGCTTGATCAATGCGATAGCGTGTACGAATCGCTGCTCGAAGCGATCGCTTACCAGAGCATCTCTGGCAAAGCCGCCGCCACGATTTTCGCGCGCATCAGAGGGCTCGGCTCGAACGGCCTGTGCCCCACGCCTGCGGAAATCCTTGCAGTCTCGAATCAGAAGCTGCGCGAGGCTGGACTTTCCGGCGCGAAAGCCGCGGCGATGAAAGACCTCGCGCAGAAAACGATTGATGGAGTGGTCCCGACGCTCGAAGCCGCCGGGTTGCTGTCCGACGAAGAACTGGTCGAGCGCCTGATTTCCGTGCGAGGGATCGGCGCATGGACCGTCGAAATGTTTCTGATCTTCCGCCTGGGCCGCCTCGACGTCCTGCCCATCCACGACTACGGCGTGCAAAAGGGCTTCGCGCTGACGTACGGCAAAAAAGAAATTCCCAAGCCGCGCGAACTCGCCGCGTTCGGCGAACGCTGGCGCCCTTATCGCACCGTAGCCAGCTGGTACATGTGGCGCGCCGTGGAACACTACGGCAAAACGCGCAAACTCACGAAGAGCACTAAAGCCAAGAAGCGAGCCAAGCCCGCCAAGAAATCCACCAAGAAACCGAAGCGCGCAGCACTGAAGAAAAATCCTGGGCGCAAAAAGTAGTGGTAGGGGCGCTGCTTGCTCCGCCCGCCGTTGACTTGCATTTGTAGCGGCCACCTTTAGGTGGGCGCCTTTGACTTGGGTTTTACCTGCGACCTCTGCGCTCCGGCCTCTGCGCCAAATCTTTTGTCGTAGCTGGAAGACTACTTCGCCGCATTCCGCACGGTGAGAAACAATGCCGCGATACCAATCAGCAACACCGTCACCTCCATCCGCACCGACGTTTGATGCAACCGGTCGAACTCCACACGGAAAGGATTGTCCTTCGGCGTAGCATCCACCGAAACCATCTCCGTTCGTAGCTCCGCGAGACGCGGCATAACCCGCGCCTGCGTCAAGAGCGTAAGCGCCAACATCAAAGCCACGCCAATCATCGCCGGCTGCAAGAACGCCTTCACCGATTGCGCCATCGCCAATCCCGTCACCAAATACAAGACCGCGGCAACCATCCCCAAATAGTGCAAACGCGCAAGCGAATACGCCACCATCAACCCAGTCTGATCGCGGCTCTGCAGCACGCCAAAAATCCCCTGCGTAATCACAACAAAATAGATGATGGATCCCACCCAGGTGCCCAAAGCAATCACCTGCACGAAACGCAAAACGCTGTTCATGGTGTGCTCCCCCGCGCCAACGCATTGTACAACCCCAAAACTTTTTGAACACACCTGTACCTTCCGCTTTTCGCATCGTCTAACGATTGGTGGTAGAACTAAATACGTAGGGTGAAAGGTGAATGGTGGGCGACCAAGGACTTGAACCTTGGACCTCTCCCGTGTGAGGGGAGCGCTCTAACCACTGAGCTAGTCGCCCACGCTGTGCAGCACTTCCGGGGCTGAACCGAATTCCCCGAAAAATTGCAAAGGCCATCGCGGTTGTAGCCGCAACCTGCATGGCCATTTACCGAAGCAGCGGCAACCTATTTTTGTAGCAGAAGGCCACGCGAATTGCAAACAACCACCACGAACGCCAGTATGCGCCTCGCCGAACTCTTGCGCGCGATCACGCGCGTCGTGAAGGGCAAGGAAGACGTCATCCAGCTTGCCCTCACCACCCTGCTCGCCCGCGGACATCTGCTGATTGAAGACGTTCCCGGAGTTGGCAAGACCACGCTCGCGCAGGCCCTGGCGCGTTCCTTCCGCTGCTCGTTCCAGCGCATTCAATTTACTTCGGACCTGCTGCCCAGCGACGTGATCGGCGTCAGCGTGTTCAATCCCGCGACGCAGGAATTCGAATTCAAGCCCGGGCCCATTTTCGCGAACATCATCGTGGCCGACGAAATCAACCGCACCACGCCGAAAACGCAATCTTCGCTGCTGGAAGCCATGAACGAAGCCCAAATCACGGTGGACAATCACACTCACCCGCTGCCGAATCCTTTTCTGGTGCTGGCCACGCAGAATCCGATCGAGCATCACGGCACGTATCCGCTGCCCGAATCGCAGCTTGATCGGTTTCTGATGCGCATTCGCATGGGCTACCCTTCGCGCGAAAGCGAAAAAGAAATCATCCGCAATAACGCTGGCCACGCGCCGGTGGAAAAAATTACGCCGGTGATGGACGCGGCCGACGTAGTCGCGATGCAGGAATCCGTGGCGCAAGTGAAAGTGGAAGAAAGCCTGCTGGACTACGCGCTGGAAATTGTGGAGCGCACGCGCCAGACCGAACAGCTCAGCCTGGGCGTCAGCCCGCGCGGCGCCGTGATGCTGCACCGCGCTGCGCAAGCTCGCGCGTTCCTGCTGGGCCGCGATTATTGCCTACCCGACGATTTCAAGCGCCTCATCGTTCCGGTGTTCGCGCATCGCGTGGTGGTCAGCTCGCGTTACGTCTCCACGCAGAAAAAATCCGAGCAGGCTGAAGCAATCCTCGGCGAAATCCTCGATAGCACCCGCGTACCTGTGTAACTAAGATGGCCGACTCGCTCGTCCTTCGCATGTGGCGCGACCGTGACAAACACGGCTGGCAAAACTTTGCCATCGCGATGCTGGTTCTCTCCGTGGCGCTGCTGGTCGCGCTGTTCTCCGCCGCCGTCGCGCAACAGGGCCGCGTCAGGCTCGCCGCCATCAGCACCGTGATCGCGCTGAGCCTGGCCGGTTGGGTAGCCATCGCCATCGTGCCAAAGCTCGCGCGACGCACGAGCTTGCAATGGGTCGTCTATCAAGTGGATTACCGGCTGACGCGCGAGGGCATGGTGTACCTGGGCGTCGTCGCGATTCTGATCCTCGCGTCCGTCAATACTGGCAACAATCTGCTCTTCATGGTGCTGGCATGCTCCATTGCGGGCATTCTGATTTCCGGAGTGCTTTCGCGCGCAGTGCTTACCGGCATCGAACTGAGATTCGACATGCCCGAGCACGTCTTCGCGGAGCAGCCGGTGGTCGCCGAATTGGAATTGCGCAACGAAAAGCCGGCATGGCCGTCGTTTTCCTTGCGCGTGGTAGGTGAAAACAAAAAAGGCGCGGGCGAGATTCTCACGCGTCCGGTATTTTTTCCTTACATCCCGCGGCAATCCTCCGCCCGCCAGAAAGTCGAGTTGACCTTTCCACATCGCGGCAATTATCGCCAGGACGCCTTCAGCATCCGCACGCGCTTCCCCTTCGGCTTCTTCGAGAAAACCCGGCAGGTGGATTCGCAGATGGAGATCATCGTCTATCCAAAGGTTGCGCCCACCGACCATTTTTACGAAGTTCTGCCGCTGCTCAGCGGCGAAATGGCCAGCAATTTTCGCGGCCGCGGACACGAGCTGCACTCTTTACGCGATTATTTGTCCTCAGATAGCGCCCGCTTCGTGGATTGGAAAGTCACCGCGCGCGCCGGGCGCCTGATGGTTCGCGAATTCGCGCGCGAAGATGAACGCCGCGTGATGTTGGTGCTCGATCCTTTTATCGGTCCGCCGCCCTCGATGCCGGGTGAATCCAAAACTGATGCGGATCGAGCCGCCGCTGAGCACGTCGCGCGTTTCGAGCGCGCCGTTTCCATGGCCGCCTGCATCGCCTGGCACTTCAACGAGCTCAATGCCGCGCTGCAATTCCGCACGCATCGTTTCGTGACGCCCATGGCGCCGTCCGCCGAAATCATCTACGACGCGCTGCGCGAGCTGGCCACCATTCAACCTGATATCTCAGCGCTCGGCGGCCAATTCCTCGACGATCTTGCTTCCGAGCGCGAAATCTTCAAGATTATCCTCACGGCGCGCCCGCAAAACACGATTCCCACCGCGCTGTGGTCGTCTTCGTACTTTCTGTTCCTCAATTCCCTATAAAATTAGCGCCCGTAACCCTCCGGTTTTTTCCCGTTTCCTTTGTAGCGGCCGCCTTCAGGCGGGCGATTTTGCCTGTGACCTTCGCGCTGCGAGGCGGGGTACGCAAAAAAGTGCGAGAATGGCGCCGCATGAGAAGGCGACTCACCCGCCGCGCGCTAGAGACGTTTCAAACCCGCATGCTCGCCTGGTTTCGCGCGAATCAGCGCGACCTCCCCTGGCGTCGCAGCCGCGATCCCTATCGCATATGGGTCGCCGAAGTCATGCTGCAACAGACTCGTATCACCACCGTGATGCCCTACTACCAGCGTTTCCTGCGGCAATTCTCGACCGTGAATTCGCTCGCGCACGCACCTGAATCAGGAGTCCTGAAACTCTGGTCCGGTCTCGGGTACTACAGTCGCGCACGCAATCTGCATCGCGCCGCAAAATTGATCGTCACGCAGCACAGCGGAAAATTCCCGCGCGAACTCAGCGCTGCGCTCGAACTCCCCGGCATCGGCACGTACACCGCTGCGGCCGTCCTGAGCATTGCCTACGACATCCCACTCGCGGTGCTCGACGGCAACGTCGCGCGTGTCCTGGCACGCATTAAAGCCCTTCGCGGGGATCCGCGCGCCCCGAAAAACTGGCGCGCCCTCGCCTCATCAGCACAAAATCTCCTCGCAACGCAGACCCCCGGCGATTGGAACCAATCCTTGATGGAACTAGGCGAAGTAATCTGCACGCCGCAATCGCCGCGTTGCACAGAATGTCCAGTCGCACGCCACTGCCGCGCTTACGGTCAAGGCCTAACTGACGAAATCCCCGCCCCACGCCGCAAACGCGCCGCAGTCCACATGAAAATCGCCGCGGCAATCCTCCGCGATCCTCGCAGCCGGACCTTGCTCGTTCAAGACCCCGGCGCGCACGACACGGTCCTTTTCTCCCGCATGTGGCAATTCCCCGCTCTCGAAATCAAGCGCCACGCGAAGGCAGAGCTGGAAGCACATCTGCGCGAAACGCTAGCCATCACAAGAATCTCACTGGAAGAATTGCCCGCAGCCCGCCACGGCGTAACCTATCGCAATATCACTCTGCTCCCATTCCTTGCGAATGTCCGCGAACTCCCAAAACTCCCCCGAACCCGCATCCTTCCGCTGAAAAATGTAAGTAAGCTCCCCATCTCCAGCGCCACCCGCAAAATCGCCACCGCCGCGCGCCCCATTACACGATAGACACCCCGCAAACCACCGCGCAATCCGTGCCCCCGTCGCGGCTGCTATCATATAAACGTCCATGGCCTCCACCGCGCGCCTCAGCGCTCCGCCGCTCCCGGCGGTGCAACGTTATTTTGAAGTGTCGCTGTTTTTGCTCGTCTCGACGGGCATCTTCGCCGTCGTCAGCACCGGCAAACTCGACATTTTCTCGACGGTGATTCCCGTCGTCGTGCTCATCTACAAAGCCGGCCGCCTGTGGCGCGGACGCGGCCCCGAACTTTCCGTGCGCGCCGCCACCGGCCTGGTCCTGGCCTATTTCCTATTTTTCCCGATTGACCTGTGGGTTCTCTCGCGCACGATTTCGCAAGGCGCGCCGAACCCCGCGCTTTACTCCGCGCTGCTCGCCGCGATCCACCTGATGCTCTTTGCCACGCTGGTGCGCCTGCTTTCCGCGCGCGGCAATCGCGATTTCGCGTTCCTGGCGATGCTGGCGGTCACTTGCATGCTGGCGTCGGCGATCCTTACCGTCGAAACCGGCTTCCTGATCGCCCTGGCAATTTTTCTGGTGCTGGCCGTTTCCACTTTCGTAGCTCTCGAAATTCGTCGCGGGGCAAACGACGCCGTCTCGCCTCCGCTGGAACCCGGCTCGCCGCTCGCGCATCGCTTGAATCGCGCGCTAGGATTGACGTCCGCGCTAGTCGCCATCGGCACGCTGTTCGTCGGCGCCATAATTTTCTTCATGCTTCCGCGCGTCACCACCGGCTACCTGAGCGCGCTGAACCTGCAGCCAAAATTGATGACCGGCTTCAGCGACGATGTCACCCTGGGCGAAATCGGCGAAATTAAGAAAAGCAGCGCCGTCGTAATGCGTATTCACATTGATGGCGATCCCGGCCTCGCCGAAGGCATTCATTGGCGCGGCATCGTGCTCACCAATTTTGATGGCCGGCGGTGGTTCACGCCGCCGCGCGAACAAATGATCATTTCGGCCGATTCCGCCGGCGAATACCGCTTGGACTCGCCCAGGCTCCCCGCCGGCGATTCCGTTCCGCTGCATTACACGGTATTGATGGAGCCGATCGCCACCGACGCCATCTTCGTCGCGCCGCGCATCGAAACTCTGCAAGGCCGCTTTTCCTCCGACGCCGACCGGATGGGCAGCGCGAAACATAACGGCTACCTGATTCTCGACCAGACCGGGTCGCTCTCGAATCCTTTTCACAACAACACCAAAATCCGTTACGAAGCCACTTCCAACCTTCCGGCCGTGCCTCCACCGCAGCTGCGCCGAGCCTCCGCGGATTTTCCCGATTCAATCGCCGCGAATTATTTGCAGCTGCCGCACCTCGATCCGCGTATCCAGCAGCTTGCAGAACAAGTCACCGCGGGCTCGACCAACGAATACGACAAAGCCGCGAAGATCGAGCTGTATCTGAAAACTCACTACCGCTACACCCTGGATCTCACCGGTCCGCGTACTGCCGATCCGCTCGCCTATTTCCTTTTCACGCGCCGCGCCGGGCATTGCGAATATTTCGCCGCGGCCATGACTGTGATGTTGCGCGATCTGGGCATTCCCACGCGCTACGTCGGCGGTTTTCTTCCTGGCGAATTCAACGATGTGGGCGGCGACTGGATCGTCCGCGCCAGCGACGCGCACGTGTGGGTGGAAGTTTTTTTCCCCGGCTACGGCTGGATCACTTTCGATCCCACGCCCCCGGGAAACGATTCGCATGGCGGCCTGATGGGGCGCCTGGGCATGTACTGGGATTGGTTTCAATACGCCTGGGGCGAATGGATCATCAATTATGACTTTGGCCACCAGCTGACTCTCGCGCAAAACGTGCAGAAGACTTCGCGCGATTGGGGCGACAGCGCGCGCAAGTACTACCAGCTGAAACAGCGCCAGGTTTTGGCGCTAATCGTCAAGCTGGACAAGGAAACCGAAGCTTCGCCGTATTTCCTGCCTGGTGTTTTGGTTTTTCTGGTGGCGCTGCTGATTTATCTCCGCGGCCGCAGCATGTTCGGTTATCTCGCGGCGCGTTGGAGCTTGCGCGCGCGCAGCAGCGGCAACGTCACCGCTTCGCTCGCCACACTGGAATACCGCGAAATGCTGCGCCTACTGGAGCGCCGCGGCTGGAAAAAATCGCCGTCGCAAACGGCGCTGGAATTTGCCGCCGCCATTCCCGCCGCCGAGATCGCCGCGCCCGTCGCGCAGCTCACCGCGCTCTATCAATCCGCCCGCTTCGGCGATCGCCCCGCGCCAGCGCAACAAATGTCCGCGCTGCTAAGCGCCATCCGCGAATTCACTCGAGCGACGAATGTTCGAACCAGCTAGCACGGTGCTATCATCGGCTGCGCACGACCACTGGACATCTGATCCATGCCCGGATTGACGCCAAAATCGCTCCACCTGACCTGTGGGCAAAAAATCCTGTGGCTTTTCAGATTGGTAGCACTTTTTTCCCTCCTGTGCCCTCACGTTTTCGGCCAATCCGGAACGGCCTTTCAAGGCCAAGTGCTGGATAGATCAGATTCTCCAATTGCGGGTGCCTCCGTCATACTGAAATCGTCCACCGAAACGCTCGAAACAAAGTCGGATAGCAAAGGACATTTCGAATTTCTCGCTCCGCCTGCAACCTATGAATTCTCGATCAGCGCCAGGGGGTTCGAAACCAGGGCAATCAAGAGCGTTCAGATTGCTAAGTCAAACCGTGCCGTGACGGTGATTCTCGACCTCGGTCCACTATCAAGCTACGATCCGGTAATTCCCAACAAGAACTACAAGCCTGGCGAGCGGCTGGATGTCATTGTCATGGATGAGTTAGGCGCCTTAATAAGCAATGCCTCATTAACCCTACGCTCCGGTACTAACACCTTACGGACCAATTCGGGTCCAGATGGCCACTTCTCATTCGCGCATGTTCGCAGCGGGCGCTATGTGCTCGTTGTCGCGGCTACAGGGTTTCAAACCAAGACAGTTGAAGACGTGCAGGTTACGCGAGAAGATGCCGTCCCTCTGAAGCTCGTCCTCGAAGCTACCGATCGTCCGTAGAGTTGGTACAAGAGGAACTCGGGACGCCTGACTTAACTACTGGTATCCCGTACCATTCAAATTTGAACTTTGAATGGAACAAGTCCAAAGCCAAGGATAACTTCGCTAAACACGGAGTTAGTTTTGAACTCGCTAAGCGCGTGTTCAACGACCCGTTTGCCGTGGAGTTCCTGGACGACCGGGAAGATTACGACGAAGAACGCTTCGTCATAACACGCATGGTTGACCGCCAGCTTCTCTTCGTGGCCTACGCCGAACGAAAAGACGCCATAAGAATCATATCGGCTCGGAGAGCCAACACACATGAGCAGAAAACCTACCTCGAAGAAAACGCTTAAGGGGTTTCGTCCGATGACGCCAGCCGCCATTGAACGCGCCGCGCTGGCCGACCCTGACGCGCGCCCATTGACTCCTGCCGACACAAGACGCATGAAACGCACGCCGCAAGCGAAAATCATTCGCCGCGCTCTGGGGATGACGCAGGAAGAATTCGCCACCCGCTACCGCATTCCGCTCGGCACATTGCGCGATTGGGAACAGGGGCGCGCCGCCCCCGATCAGCCGGCCCGCGCATACCTGACGGTCATCGCGCGCAGCCCGCATGAAGTGCAGCAGGCGCTGGAAAATTAGTCTACAAATATCCGTTCTAATACGCCCGCCACGCTCGATGTTGCTCGTATGGTAGAATTGTGTGTTTCGCAACACGCCAAAGGACCGCCCTGCATGAAGAAAGTCGGATTTGTCAGCCTAGGATGCCCGAAGAACCTCGTGGATAGCGAGGTGATGATGGGCATTCTCGCGCGCGCCGGTTACGAGCTGACGCCGCGCGCGGGCGAAGCCGACGTGCTGGTCGTGAACACCTGCAGCTTCATCGAGCCGGCGCAAAAAGAATCGGTGGACTCCATCCTGGAAATGGCGGAGTACAAGAAATTCGGCCGCGCCCAGAAACTGATCGTCGCGGGCTGCATGGTCGAACGCTTTCGCAACGACATCCGCGAACAAATTCCCGAAGTGGACGCGGTGATCGGCACCGGCGAAATCGAAAAAATCCTGCAAGCCTGCGAAGGCCAGTTGCGCCCCGACGATTCTGAAAATATCGGCGGCGCTGAGTTGCCCACGTATCTGTACCACGACGCGACGCCGCGCATTCTCGCCACGCCGCGCCACACCGCCTACATCAAGATCAACGAAGGCTGCGACCATCCTTGTACTTTCTGCGTGATCCCGCAGCTGCGCGGAAAATTCCGCAGCCGCCGCTTCGAATCCGTAATTCGCGAAGCCGAAAATCTGGCCGCGGCCGGGGTGCGCGAGATTTCGCTCATCGGCCAAGACACCACTTTCTACGGCGAGGACCTCGGTCTGCGCGACGGACTCGCCTCTCTACTCGAGCGCCTGGCGCAAATCGAAGATTTGAATTGGGTGCGCTTCCTCTATTGCTATCCCAATCGCATCACGCCGCGCCTGCTCGATACCATCGCCGCGCATCCGCGCTTGGCAAAATATCTTGACGTTCCGCTGCAGCACGCCAGCCGCAGCGTGCTCGCGCGCATGAAGCGCGGCTCGAATGGCGACGCGTTCCTGAAAATGCTGGAAAAAGCGCGCAAAGCGATCCCCGGTGTTGCGATTCGTACTTCGTTCATCGTTGGCTTCCCCGGCGAAACCGAAAATGATTTTCGCGAGCTGTGCGATTTCGTGCGCGCCGCCGAATTCGATTGGATGGGCGTGTTCGGCTACTCCGACGAAGACACCTCGAAGAGTTTCGCGCTCGAAAATAAAGTGGACGCCGCGACCATCGCGCGCCGCCGCGACACGCTCATGTCCATCCAGAAAAAAATCTCCGCGCGCAAACTGAAAAACAAGATCGGCCAGCGTCTGCAAGCAATGCTCGAAGGCCCGTCGAAAGACACTGACCTGATCTGGGAAGCGCGTCTGGAAGGCATGGCCCCCGAAATTGACGGCAAAGTTTACATCACCGATTTCGCCGGCGTGAACGACGCCGCCGACCTGCCGCAACCCGGCACCATGGCCACCATCGAAATCACCGATGCCAAACACTACGACCTGATCGCCCGCGCCATCGAATTCGAAGCGCCAACGCCAGAATCAACCCGCCGTCGAGCGGCCGCCCCTGAGTCCCCTTTCGCAATCCTCGCGTAACCTTCGCACCCCACGCGTAGCGCGCACATTTGAATTTGTAGCGGCCACCTTCAGGTGGGCGCCTTTCACTTGCGGCGCGCACGGCATGCCGCGCCCGCTTTTCCGCGACGACTCCCGCGCATCGCCCGCGACTTTGCGGTATTCTTAGCTACATGAAATTCCGCTGCCCCATCTGCAAGAAGCCGACGGACTCCGACGCCAACCCGGAATTTCCGTTCTGCAGCGAACGCTGCAAACTCTACGACCTCGGCAACTGGTCCAGCGAAAAATACGTCATCAGCGAGCAGGCCAATGACGATACGCTTTTCGAAGACATCCCCCGCGAATCCCGCGACGAACATAAGAACTGATGAACGCAAAAACTGATCCCACCGCTTCCGACGATTTCCCTTCAGCACTTCCAGACTTGTCCGCAGCTTCCATCGCGAGCTCTCACAACGCGCCGAATCCAGTCCCGCCGCCAACCAATCCGCATTTCGCGCTCTTCGTGGCGACGGCCGGCGGCCTCGGTTACTTTCCAAAGGCTCCCGGCACATTGGGCTCGCTCGTGGGGCTTGTGCTGGCGGTCCTGCCGTATTGGGTATGTTTCGGCTTAGGCGCCGCGATCATAGCTGCCCATTCCGGTGATTACGGAATATTCTTGAGCGCCTCCAATTGGTATTCCGATCCATTCTTATGGACGCAGCTCGTCCTCACGTTGTTTATCGCTGGCCTTGGGGTCTGGGCTTCAGATCTTGTCGCCAAGAGCTTCCGTGAGAAAGATCCTCAATATGTGGTAATCGACGAAGTATCGGGCCAACATCTGACGCTCCTCCTCGGCTGCGGAATCCCCGTCTGGTGGAGAGTTGCACAGCCAGTTTTGAATACGACGCCGCTCGGCCTCATCACCATGCGCGCGGAGCTCCACTGGAAATATTTGCTCCTGGGTTTTATACTTTTTCGAGTATTCGATATTTGGAAGCCGTTCCCGGCGCGTCAGGCGGAATCGTTACCCGGCGGCTGGGGCATCATGGCGGACGACTGGATCGCAGGAATCTACGCCGCGATCGGCCTATGGCTCGCGCGTGCAGCGGGTCTATAGCAGGAATCTTTGTGGGTCGTGGCTTCAGCCACGACATACACCACGCAAGATCCGTGCGACTTTAGCCGCTGAAGTTCCGCCTTAGCGGCTGCCGCACAGGCTCCTTGAGCAGGTCGCGAGGTAAACGGCGCACTCAATGACACGAGCCAAAATTTAGTGCAAGCTATCAGAGCAAGCGCCGAGCGCCCCGACACAAGAACATAACCGTGAACATGACCGCCGCTCCCAGAATCGAAAGCATCAAGCCCGCCGCCGCATTACCCGGCGGCGAAGTCGCCATTCACGGCAGCGGCTTCGGCACGCGCAATCACGCGCGCCCGCTGGTGCAGTTCGGCGCGGCGGAAGCCAGTCTGGTGCTCGCCGCGGAAAATTTGCTGATCGCGCGCGTGCCCGAAGGAGCCGCGGGCGGCGCCGTCCGCGTCCGAATGGCCGGAGTCGAAAGCCCGCCGTTCCCGCTCGCGCTCGGCACGCAGGTTGCCGACAATCTACATCCCGTCGCCAGCCCCGCCGTGGACGCCGACGGCAACGTGTACGTCACTTTCAGCGGACAGCGCGGCCAGAAAGTTCCCGTCTCGCTTTACAAAGTCACCGCCAATCACGTCATCAAGCCATTCATCACCGAAATGATGAATCCCACCGGCATGGCCATTGATAGCGAGGGATTCCTCTTCGTTTCCAGCCGCCACGATGGCGCGATCCATCGCGTTTCGTCGGACGGTCGCTCGATGCAGTGGATCGAGGGCATGGGGATCGCCACCGGCCTCGCGTTCGATAAGGCCGGCAATCTTTACGTCGGCGATCGCAGCGGCACAATTTTCAAAATCGGTCCCGACCGCGAAATTTTCGTATTCGCCACGCTCGAGCCTTCCATGGCTGCCTATCATCTTGCGTTCAGCCCCTCGGACGAGCTTTACGTAACCGGCCCCACGACTTCCAGCTTCGATCATGTCTATCGCATCAATCCCGCCGGCGAAGTCAGTACTTTTTTCCGCGGCCTCGGCCGCCCACAAGGAATCGCGTTCGATCGCGCCGGCAATCTGTACGTCGCGGCGTCGCTCAGCGGCCAACGCGGCATCGTCCGCCTCACGCCGCAAGCTGAGCCCGAACTGGTGGTGAGCGGCAGCAACATCGTCGGACTTGCGCTGCTGCCCAGCCGCCGCGCTATGATCACCACCAACAGCGCACTCTACTCTCTCGATTGGGACGTGCAGGGCCTCCCACTTAACGGTTGATTTTCTGCAGTAATCGCCTTCACTCCGTCGCGTGCCATCCCGAACAGAGTCCCGCGCATTTTCTTTCGCGCCGCAGTTTGGCGCGCGCGGGACGCAGAGAGGGATCTGCTTCTTGCGCAGAGTACTTCGGCGACGTGCGTTCACCGTGAGTCCGTCGCGCAAGTAAGCGATGTTGATTCCGCGCTTGTAGCGGCGCACTTCCGTGCGCCATCGGTGTTGCGTCGCAGAACGATGGCGGTCTGAAGACCGCCGCTACCGAACCTCCAGCCCGTTAGCCGCTCCGGTCAATTCGCGTGTTCCACAAATTCCCTGCAATTTTTCGCCCGCCCCTGCGTATCAATCCATATCTTCGTGTATCTTCGGGGAGCGCATGAACGAGAACCCAGCCACTCCCGCGCAACCGCGACCGCTCCGCCGCCTGATCGCCTCTCCGTGGCACACGCTCTCCATCCTGCTCATCTTCGCGTACCTCGGTTTTCGCACGGGTGTGCCCTCAAGCACCGTTGCCCCAGAATCCGCGCACCCAAATGCCTCCCACAGCGCGTTGCTGCTCAAATACGGGCTCTTGATTCTCTCCGAATGGGGCATGGCCTACTGGGCGTGGGTCGGAGTCCACTGGAGGGGCGGCACCCTGCGGGACCTCACCGGGGGACGCTGGACTAATTGGCGGAGCGTAACGACTGACGTCGCGATCGCGATTCCCTTCTGGGTCGTGTGGGAACTAACCGCATGGCTCGTGCACTGGATCCTGCAACGCGTCCCTTCGGCGCATGCGTCATACCAACCGCCCAAGGGCTTCACGGAAGTAGTGCTGTGGATTTTGCTCTCGATCTCCGCCGGCATCGGCGAAGAAATCGTCTTCCGCGGCTACATGCAAAAGCAATTCCAGGCCGCCACCGGCAGCATAGTCGCAGCCGTAATCCTGCAAGGTGCGATTTTCGGCTTGGCCCATACCTATCAAGGCTGGAAACAAACGTTCGTAATCGCCGTCCTCGGCATCCTCTACGGCACGCTGGCAGCCTGGCGCCGCAATCTCCGGGCCAACATGCTAGCCCACGCCTGGTCAGACGTCTTCGAAGGCTGGCTCCGTTCGCTCTGGGGCATCTGATTGGCGCGCACCGCGACGATTTCGATCGGCTACGCTTTACGCAGGATGATCCGGGTACACCGCTTTCGGAAATCGCAGATGAACCAGCAGCGCGCACAGCAGTATCACCAGATATGCGATGACGCTGCCTTCTGGGCCCGCCGAACCTCCCGTCAGCCATTTCGGGCCTTGCACCGAAGTGTTCAAGTACCGGCCCACGCCAAGCAAGCCGCTATCGGGCGTTCCGTAAAAAAATGTCTCCGCCCAATCCCATGCCGCGTGAAATCCCAACGCGAACCACAGCGTGCCGGTCCGGCGGATCATCAGGCAAAAAACCAAGCCGATCGCAACCACCTGCAGAATTCCTAAAACGTTTTCCCCAGGATTGAAAAGATGCGCAGCGCCAAATATCAGTGACGTAAATAGCGCGGCTCGCCAGAAGCCTCTGAACCTGGCAAACGCGAAGAGCCAGTAGCCGCGAAACGCAAACTCTTCGTGCACCGCCACTGCCAGAAAAACAGCGCCCCAACCCACCGCGTATCGCAGCAGCGCGCGCCCCGCCAGCGCGACGGAATCGATCTGAAAATGACCCAACGCTCGCAGCACCAGCACAATCGCCGAAAGCATCGCGAAGCCCCACAGCGCGCCTTCCCAGAATCGCAATCCAAAAATTCCGCGCGGAGGAATGCCGTAATCACTCAGCGGCCGCTTTTCCATCCGCGAAACTATCCACGTCGCCAGCGCCACGAAAAATGCCATCAGAGCTTTCACCGGCAATTCGCTGCGCACGCTGAAGACGGAATCGTTGGTGCCGCCCTGAAGATGCAGGGCATAAACCAACAAACCGGGACAGAGGAACCCGATCGCCACCCATGTCAACAGCCGTGTGCGCTGGACGCGGCCCCACCTCCGACGCGGCTCGATCGCCAGTGCGCGCGGAGAATCCGAATCGCCTGCTGCGATTTGGCCCGTTGGCGTCAGTTCGCGGTGCTCCGAATCATGTTCGTCAGACACGTGCGTTTCTCCTATCGAACGGGCCGATTGTGCCAATCGCATCCGCCGTGCGACAGCGCGGTCGCAATGCCGCACCTACGGACGATTCCCTACGGCGCACTGTGCCCGCCGCACTTCAGCACGCCGAGATACGCCTGCCACGGACCGACGGCCGCGTCATATTGATGCGCCATCACGCGCGAGATTTGGTGCAGGTGCGTCAAATCGTGCGCTGCCCAAGTCGCCAGCAGCTGCGACAGCGTGACGACTCCCAGCGACGGATGCCGTCCGCGCCGGACCAGATCCTCTGGCTGCAAATTCATCGCGCGCAGTGTGACCAAGCCCTCCGAACGCAAGCGCGCGAATTCATCTAATAATTGGCCCAGAGATTTTCCCGCGCTCTCTCGTTCCTGTCCCCAACGATCGAACGGCGCAAACTCCCGCGTCTCGCCAAATTCCAGTATCACCCTCGCCCGCGGAATCCAATCCGTGCGTTCGCCATGAATCAGATGTCCCACAACGTCGAACGCGCTCCACGTGCCCGCACCTTCATTCCGCAAAGTCCACGCTTCCGGCAGATCGCGCAGCAGCCCGTCGAGCGCAGACGGTGTGCGCGCCAGCAGCGCCGTGGTGTTCTGCAAATTTTGTTCCATCAGGTTCTCCAGTTCGTACCAGCTATCTGACTCGGTTCGCTGCCCGCGCGACTCTAACGTTTTTCGCAGCGCAGGCTTCTCGCGACCTCGCTTCGGGCTGCTCCGAACCAGAGTCCCACGGTTCGGCACCGGCAAAATATGAATTCGTTCCGAAACCTTTCCCGCCTCGCTCGCGTCTCAACCCCAGATGTTTCTTCCCTGCACAACGCAAGTCCGGGGTCGCGGCCATGGACCGCCCGGCCCACTCCAAACGCGATCTCCGCTCCGGTTCGCAGCACACCTCCTCCCGCGATCGCTCCTCCTCATCTCAGTTTGTCTGATCAGTATTTTCTCGGCACAAGGTCAATCGGCTGGTGACTCCGCCGCTGCGCACGACGCCACCATTTCCGCGCCGCTGGCAAGCCCGTCCACCGGCGCAAGTCGCTGCGTCACTTGCCACGCTGCCGAAGTCGCGGGATACGCTCGCTCGGCGATGGCTCATTCTCTGCGCCGCCCCGGCCAGGAACCGGACGGCGCCGTGAGCGCGCACGGCTCGAAAATCACCATGTACTCGACGCCCGCCGGCTACTGGCAGCGCTGGGAAAACGGCGACGACCAGAGTGAATACCGCATTGACTGGGTCGTCGGCTCCGGAAATCACGCCAGCGGATATCTGGTGGATATCGGCGGACATCTTTTCCAATCGCCCGTCGCGTATTACAAGACCCGCCAATCCTACGATCTCGCGCCCGGCTACGAAAATCAGCCGGATCCCGATTTCACGCGGCCCATCCGCGAAGAATGCGTGCTCTGCCATTCGGGCAACGCGCTGCATGTCGCTGGCACGCTGAATGAATACCGCTCGCCAATATTTCCTGCGTCAGAAGAATCGATCACCTGCGAACGCTGCCACGGCCCCGCCGAAGAACATCTCGCCGATTCGCGCGCCGGCAACATCGTCAATCCCGCGAAGCTCCCGCCCGCCGCACGCGACAGCGTCTGCGAGCAATGTCATCTCTTCGGAGTCGCGCGCGTCCCCAATCCCGGCAAACAGCTGAGCGATTTCGTCCCCGGCCAGCGCGCCGAAGATGTGTTCACCACATATCACGACGCAAACCCCACCGGCTCGTTCAAAGTGATCAGCCATGTGGAGCAACTCGCGCTGAGCGCCTGCGCGCGCAACAGCAATGGCCAGTTGTGGTGCGGCACTTGCCACGATCCACACAACAAACCGAACGGCACGCCGGCGCAGACCGTCGCGTACTATCGCGCGGTCTGCCTCACCTGCCACGCGGCAAAATTCCCCACCGCCGCCGCGCATCCCGCGAAAGACAGCGACTGCCTCTCCTGCCACATGCCGCGGCGCGACGCGAAAGATGGCGGCCACTCCGCTTTCACCGATCACAGAATTCAGCGCCGCCCCGAATCGCAGCCCGACGCACCCGCTGATACCGGCATCGCCGCCTGGCGCGAGCCTTCACCGGATCTGAGAACCCGGAATCTCGGCATCGCTTACATTGACGCCGGCATGCAGCGCAAATCCTCGAAATTTATCGTGCAAGGCTATCGCACTCTCACCGAAGTTCAGGCGCAATTCTCCGATGATAGCGATTTCTTCAAATGGATTGGCGAAGCTCTGTTACTCGCGCAGCAAGCCGCGGAAGCCAAAATCGCATTCGAGCGCGCGCTGGAGCTCGATCCCAATTCACCGCTTGCCGAAGCCAGCGCCGCGACGCCGTATGTCGAATCCGGCGACGCCGCGCGCGCGATCGCCCACCTGGAGCGCGCGCTGACGCTCGATCCTTTATATCTTCCCGCCGCCAGCACGCTGATGAGCCTGTATCAAAAAGAAGGCAACGCCACCGAAGCCGACGCGCTCGCCGGTAAAATCAAAACGGCCATGGACGGCGCGCCTGCCGTCGATCCCGCCACACAGCAGTCCTCCGCGGGCGAATCTGGAAAGACTGCCGAGCAGGTTTACAAAAATATCCAGATCCTCAAAGGCGTTCCGGCCGGCCAGGTAATTCCCGCGATGCAATTCATCACCGCATCGCTCGGGGTCGAATGCAGTTACTGCCACGTCGAAAACCATTTCGATAAGGATGAGAAAAAACCGAAGCAGGTGGCGCGGGACATGATGCGCATGATGTTCGCGCTGAACAAAGAAAATTTCGAAGGCCATCGCGAAGTCACCTGCTACTCCTGCCATCGCGGTGCGCCGAATCCGCTAACGATTCCGGTCGTCGGCGCCGAATCGCAGCCGAACCCCGCCGCTGCCGGCGCACCTGCCAACCCCGCTGCTGGCGGAGCGAATGCCGACGCCGCCGCGACGAAACTTCCGGCGAACCTGCCCACAGTCAGCCATCTGCTTGATAATTACGTCCGCGCACTGGGCGGCTCCGCCGCAATCGAAAAGGTCACCACCCGCGTCGAAAAAGGCTCCGCCACTTTCCGGGGCCAGCCGCAAACCGTCGAAATTTTCACGCAAGCTCCCGACAAGCAGTCCATCGTTCGCCACTCGCCAGACGGAGAAACTGTCACGACCTTCGATGGCCAATCAGGCTCGACCATTGCCCCCAACCGGCCGCCGCGCGAAATGCACGATGCCGATGTCCTCGCCGCGCGACTGGACGCCGACCTGCAATTTCCGCTGCACATCCAGCAAATATTTCCCGAGCTGCGCCGGGAATATCCCGAAAAAATAAACGACCGCGACGTCTACGTGCTCGTCGCCGTCCGCGAAGGCCAACCACCAGTAAGACTATATTTCGATCAGCAATCCGGCCTGCTAGTCCGTATGGTGCGTTACGCCGAAACTCCCCTAGGCCGCAACCCCACCCAAATTGACTGCGCCGATTACCGCGATGTTGACGGCGTGCGAGTTCCTTTTCGCGTCACCACATCCCAACCGGGAAACACGAACACAATCCAATTCGAAACAGTGCAACAAAACATCCCGATTGACCCCGCCAAATTCGCCAAACCAAAACCGCTGCCGCCTGCAAGCAAACAATCCTCGCAATCTACTTCACATCCCTGACGCGCCGTTGGTTCGGTTGATGGAAGCGGAACCGCGCGGACCAGCTGCGATGGGTGTCGGTTTACACGTGCTGGAGGTGTGTGTCGCGGAATCGCGTCGGATATTTCAGACCATAGCCCAGCATGCGGTCCATGCCAATGTGTGCCAGCCAGATGAGGGCGTAAGGCTCAAGCGCGGGCAGCGGACCCACAATCGCGACGCCCAACAATAAAATCGGCAAAGCCGAAG
Organism: uncultured Acidobacteriota bacterium; assembly: GCA_963779465.1. GTDB lineage: Bacteria > Acidobacteriota > Terriglobia > Acidiferrales > UBA7541 > Palsa-295. Next base: position 1,850,441 of record CAVZYH010000001.1, read on the forward strand.
TGTGTACCTGGTTATACGCGGCCGCGCCTATCTTGGGATTCGCGAGATAACCCAGCATGAACAGATCCGGTGTGAGCAGCAGCACCGCAAACAGCCACCAGTGGAAATGTCCCGCCCAGTAGAGAATCAGCGCCAGCGCGAAAACACTTGCTCCTTCCAGATGTAGCAGCCAGCGAGGTCTTAACAGCATGGAGAATGAACCCCTCCCATTGACTTCACGTAAAATACGTGGTACACGTATGGTACGTGAGAAGGAGCTAATTATGCCAGACGTGAAAGCGAAAGCCAAGCAAAACGTCACCATCAGCCTCGACCGCGAAACGATTCGAAAGGCTAAGATCGTCGCAGCCCGTCGCTCCACTTCGATCAGCGGTCTAGTGGCTCGTCAAATCGAGATCCTCATCGGCGACGAGGAAGCCTACGAGCGCGCGGAACGACAGGCATTGGCTCTCCTCGACCAAGGATTTAATCTCGGCGGCAAGAGTCGAGTCAGTCGCGACGAACTCCATGAGCGATAAAACCTTTGTAGATACAAACGTTCTGATTTATGCGCACGACATCGCTGGCGGCGCGAAACACCAAATCGCCAACACGGTTCTGCGGAAGTTGTGGAGCGAACGAACGGGCGTTATCAGCGTGCAAGTACTCCAAGAGTTCTACATCAACGTCACCCGAAAGATTCCAGTGCCGCTATCCAAGGAAGCGGCGCGCCAAATCGTAAGCAGCTATGCGATATGGTGCACGGAAACCACTGCGGCCGAAATCTCCGCCGCATTCCAGATCGAGGACGAATCGCAGATCGGTTTTTGGGACGCGCTGATCGTTTCATCCGCTGCAAAAAGTGGCGCCAGCCGGATTCTGTCCGAGGATTTCAACGCGGGGCAAAGAATCGCCGGTATTGTGATCGAGAATCCCTTCGCCGGTGTCCAGTAGGATTGCCGGTGTACTAGCCGATCCGCAGTTACGAACGATCAAGAACCACTGTCCGCCTCCGACTTGCACACCCCACTGCTCATCGAGTACAACACTTCTACATGAATGCGGAGATCATTGCTGTCGGTTCCGAGTTGCTCACGCCCTATCGCCTCGACACTAATTCCCTGTGGCTCACCGACGAACTCAATAAAATCGGCATCCGCGTAATCCACAAAGCTGTCGTTGGCGATTCGCGCGACGAGATGCGCTCCTCCTTCCGCCACGCCCTCGATCGCGCCGACTTGATCATCGCGAGCGGCGGCCTAGGGCCCACCGACGACGATCGCACCCGCGAAACCGTCGCCGAGCTCCTCGGCCGCAGGCTGCATCTCGACGAAGCCATCGTGCGCGAAATCCAGGAACGCTTTCGCCGCTTCGCGCGCACCATGCCCGAAATAAATAAACGCCAAGGGATGGTCCCCGAAGGCGCCACAGTTCTCCCGAATCCGCGCGGCACCGCTCCGGCTCTGTGGCTCGAAGCCGACGGCCATATTATCGTGTTGCTTCCCGGCGTGCCGCACGAACTGAAATCCATTTTCGAAACTGAAGTCCGCCCGCGTCTCACAAAAATTTCTGGCGACGAGCGCCTCTTCACCCGCGACCTGCGCACCACCGGGCTCGGCGAATCCGACGTCGAAACCCGTGTGCGCCCGCTCTATCAGCTTTATCCCGATACCGAAACCACGATCCTCGCCGCGCCCACCGGCACGCAACTGCACCCACGCACCTGGTCGCGCAACGCGGCCAAAGCTGAAAAACTTCTCGACGAAATCACTGATCGAATGGCCCTCGCTCTCGGCGAACATCTTTATTCCACCAAGGGCGAAAAGCTCGAAGAAGTCGTCGCGCGCGTCCTCACGGAAAATCGCGCCACCATCGCCGTCGCCGAGAGCTGCACCGGCGGCATGCTCGCCGAACGCCTCACAAACGTTCCCGGCAGCTCCTCCTATTTTCTCGGCGGCGTAATTTGCTACAGCAACGACCTGAAGACCAGTCTCGTCGGCGTGCCGCAAGGCATCATCGAAGCAAAAGGCGCGGTCAGCTCCGAAGTTGCCCTCGCCCTCGCCGACGGCATCCGCAAACGCACGGGCGCGACTCTCGGCGTCGGCGTCACCGGCGTAGCCGGTCCCGGCGGCGGCACGCCTGAGAAACCAGTCGGCCTGGTGCATATCAGCCTCGCCGACGAGCACGGCCCCCGCGAACGCGCCTACCGATTCCCCGGCGATCGCGAACGAATTCGCCAATTCGCCGCACAAGCCGCGCTCGATGCCGTGCGCCGCTATTATCTTTTTCCCGCAGCCGCGCGAGCCTGAGCCAAAGCCATGCGCCTCTTCGTCGCCTTCGACTTGCCAAGCGCGGTACGCAACGCCCTCGCGACGCTCATTCAGCGCCTGAAACCCGAATGTCGCGCCGCGCGCTGGGTTCGCGCCGAATCCATGCACGTCACTCTGAAATTTCTAGGCGAAACGGACCCACAAAAACTCCCCGAAATCAGTGCTGCCCTCGCGCCGATTCGCTCGGCGCAACCTGTCGCCATGGATTTCCGCGTCCTCGGCTTTTTCCCCAATGAATTCAAACCGCGCGTGCTCTGGTGCGGCGTTCAAGCCACTCCGAACCTGGCTGAGCTAGCGGTAGCCGTCGAAGAAGCGCTCGAACCGCTCGGCTTCGCGCGCGAAACGCGCACTTACTCTCCGCATCTCACTCTCGCGCGCCTCGAGCCCGGCGACGCTCTGGAAAATCTCGCTCGTGCAGCCGACGCCTTGAAGTCGTATGATTTCGGCGCGGCGCGCGAATCCGAATTCCATCTGTTCGAAAGCGTGCTAAAACCATCCAGCGCGCAATACAGCAAACTAGCCGCGTTTCCATTCGTCGAATGAATTACTCAAGCTCACTCTGGTTCAGCGCCGTATGGCTCACTCCAGTGATCGCCTACCTTCTCGGCTCAATTGCCTTCGGCCTGCTCGTCGTGAAAGCGTTCGGCGGCCCCGACATCCGCGCCATCGGCAGCGGCAATATCGGCGCCGCGAACGTCGCGCGCAACGCCGGAAAATTTGCTGGAGTTCTCACGCTGCTTCTCGACGCCGGCAAAGGCTACGCTGCCGTCTGGCTCGCGGGATATTTCACCCACAGCAATATTCGCTGGATGATGATCGCCGCCGTCTGCGCGGTCATCGGCCACATGTTCCCCATATGGCTCGGCTTCAAAGGCGGCAAAGGAGTCGCCACTGGCCTCGGCGTATTCCTGCCGATCTGCTGGCAAGCGGTCGCCGCCGGAATCGTCCTCTGGCTGGCGGTAGTAATTTTCTGGCGCTATTCATCGCTTGGTTCGATTTCCGCCGCCGTCGCGCTTCCTCTCTTCGTGTACCTGCTCTACGCGCCCGGCCACGCGCCGCCCGAATACGTCACGCTCGGCACAGTAGTGATCTCGCTGCTGGTCCTAATCAAACATCGCCCAAACATCGCGCGCCTGGTAGCCGGAGCAGAACCCCGCCTGAACTTCGGTGCCAAAGACCGCAAAGCCGACGATTAGAGTCCGCGATCGCCTGTTGCCGAGCAGGCTAACCCCCAATCCTTCTGTATCTTATTCGCCAACCCCAGTACCATCGTCCCGTTGTATCGCATCGCCCACTTCGCTACGATTTTAGCGAAGAGATCCCTGTGCCTACGGAAGCCCTCAAGCAGCAGACGACCCGCCGCCTGCGCATCCTCTGGATTGTGCTGGGCGCCCTGCTGTTCGTAAGCATCACACCGCTATGGCTTTACCACCGCCAGGTCTTGCGCCTCAGCGAAGAAAAACTGCAGGACACCGAGCGCGTTCAGCAATCCGAAATCACCCGTTCGCTCGCCAGCGAAACTCTGCAGTTCGAACAAAATCTGCGCGAACAACTTCTCAGCCAGCGTCAGGTTCTCGCGCTCACTGGCTGGATCGAAAATGTGGACGACCCCATGCACGCGCCGCAGCTCGCGCGTCTGCTGCAAAGCTTCGTCGAAAATAACCAGAACATTCTCTACGTCACCGCGGTTAACAAGCAAGCCAAAGGGCAATCCGCGGGCAGCTTCAACGCCGACCAGGATCCCTTCGTCGGCGGCGCGCTCAAACGCGCCTTTACCGCCAGCATTCAGGGACTTCCATTCGTCAGCGAATCCTTCGCGCTCGGAAAAAATAACCGTCCCGCGCTGGTAGTATCCGTTCCGCTGTCTCTGAACGGTCAATTTACCGGCATGATCGCGTCGGTCGTCTCGATTGATCGCCTGCTCGAGCGGATTCGCGATGCCAGCGTGCGCGAACGCACTGTCTTCATCGTGGATGGACACGGCCACATCGTCGCGCACCCCGATTCCGCCGAAGTCGTTCCCGGTCGCGACGTCGGCTCTAGTTCCCCGGTCGTCCGCCACCTGAAGGAATTGCCTCAGGAATTGCGCGCCACCGAAACCATGCATTTCACCGAGCAGGATAAGAACAATCATCCTGTCGAAATGATCGGCACCTACAGCACCATCCCGGAATTAGGCTGGACGGTCATCGCCGAACGCAGCCTCGATAGCGCGCGTATTGACGCCGGCGTAAAAGAACTCACCGCGCAAGCCCTCAGTTTCGTCGTCGGTGTCACCCTCGTCGCGCTTCTCTTCGGATATCTCTTTGCGCTGGGCATTACCCGCCCCATTCGCGGCTTGGTGGAATCTGTCCGCGCCATCAGCCGCGCCGAATTTCACGAACGCGTGCGTGTCGAAGGCGCCAGAGAAATCAGCGAGCTGGCCGAAACCTTCAATCACATGGCTGGTGATATCGAAGAGTACGTCGAGCGCCTCAAGCAGGCCGCCGCCGAAAACCGCGAGCTGTTCCTCGGCTCCATCCGCATGCTCGCCGCCGCCATCGACGAAAAGGATCCCTACACTCGTGGCCACTCTGGCCGCGTCGCCAAATATTCCATCATCATCGCGGAATACATGGGCCTCGATTCCGAAGATATTGACCGCCTGCGCATTTCCGCGCTGCTGCACGACGTAGGCAAAATCGGCGTGGATGATCGCGTCCTGAAAAAGCCCGGCAAGCTGACCGACGAAGAATTCGACCTGATGAAGCAGCACCCCAGCAAGGGCGCCAACATCATGCGCCCGGTCGCTCAGCTGAAAGACATGCTTCCTGGCATCGAACTGCACCACGAACGCATGGACGGAGCTGGCTATCCCTACGGCCTGTCCGGCGATCAGATTCCAATGATGGCGCGCATCATCGCCGTCGCCGATACCTTCGACGCCATCACTACCAATCGCCCCTATCAATCCGCGATGGACCTGGAATTCGCCCTCGGCCGCATCCGCTCCCTCGCCATCTCCAAGTTCGATCCCAACGTAGTAGCCGCCCTCGACGCCGCAGTCGCCTCTGGCCGCCTGCGCCTCAGCGCCGCACTCGTCGAAGTATAGTTTCGCATCCGAGTAGCACTCCCTACTTCGCGCCACCAGCTTCTGACCGCTAGCACGACTCACTACTCACCAATCAGGCTCCGTTTGCTACAATCAAATGCTCCGCCAAGCGCGGCCAACTCCCATGATCTCCCTCTTCGGACCACCAGAACCCACGCTCCTCGAGCGGCTGAAAGATTCCGTCAGCAAAACTCGCTCGGAACTTTCCGCCCGCGTCGAACAATTGCTTACCGGCGACCGCCCGGTAGATCCCGAACTCCTTAAGCAACTGGAATCCGCGTTGCTCAGCGCAGACCTTGGCGTCCGCACGACCAAAGATGTTCTCGCCGCCCTGCGCCAGCAAGTCAACGAACACAAACTGGAAGAACCCGGCGCCCTGAAACGCGAACTGAAAAACCAAATCCTGAAAATTCTTACAGCGCCAGCGGCCGCCCAGCCCAGTGCAGATGGCAAACCGGCCGACGAGCCGCGGGTTCTGTTTGTCGTCGGTGTCAATGGCACAGGCAAAACCACCACCATCGGCAAACTCACGAATCGCTTGAAGAAAGAAGGGACAACAGTAATCCTCTGCGCCGCAGACACCTTCCGCGCCGCCGCCATCGAACAACTCGAAATCTGGGCGCGCCGCTCCGGCGTAGAAATGATCAAACAGAAACCCGGCGCCGATCCTTCCGCGGTGGTTTTCGACGCGCTCACCGCCGCGCGCGCTCGCCATGCCGACGTCGTCATCGTGGATACCGCCGGCCGCCTGCACACCAAATCCAATCTCATGGCCGAGCTCGACAAAATGAAGCGCACTGCCGCCAAGGTAATTCCCGGCGCGCCTCACGATGTGCTGCTGGTACTCGACGCCACCACCGGGCAGAACGGCCTCAACCAGGCCCGTGAATTCTGGAGCCACGCCGGAGTCACCGGCATCGTGCTCACGAAACTCGATGGCACCGCCAAAGGCGGCATCGTCGTAGCCATCGCCCGCGAACTGAATCTGCCGATCCGCTTCGTCGGCACCGGCGAAAAAATCGACGACCTGGTCCCATTCGATGCCCAAACCTACGTCAACTCGCTCTTCGATTAGCGGGCGTAGCGCCGGTTCGTAGATTTTGAATTTGTAGCGGCGGCCTCCAGGCCGGCGCATTTGACTTCCCCGACGCACCGGGAGGGAAACTGGAATTGCAGACTGCACTGCAAACGATTCGCTGAAACGCGTCACTAACGAAAATGACCGAAGTAAAAACGATCGCCACCGACGAAAAATGGATCTTCCGCGCTCTAACGTTAGCAACTCGCGGAGCCGCCCTCGCGCATCCGAATCCCCTCGTCGGCGCGGTCCTCGTTAAGAACGGCAAAGTGATCGGTGAAGGCTTCCACGATTACGACCGCCGCGACCATGCCGAAATCGTCGCGCTTAAACAAGCCGGCAAAAGCGCCAGAGACGCCACGCTTTACGTCACGCTGGAGCCGTGTTGCACTACTGGCCGCACCGGCCCCTGCACTAAAGCCGTCATTGCCGCCAAAATAAAAAAAGTAGTCGCCGCCATGCGCGACCCCAATCCCGCTGTTTCCGGCAAAGGCCTCGCCGAGCTTCGTCGCGCGGGAATCCGCGTGATCAGCGGCGTTCTGGAAAAACAAGCGCAGCACCTGAATGAAGATTTCGCTTGCTGGATAAAAACCAAGCGCCCGCTCGTCACCCTGAAGACCGCGCTCACCCTCGACGGCCAGATCGCCCAAAAAGCCGGCAGTGCCACCTCGATCACCAGCGAGCAATCACGCGACGCCGTGCAGCGCTTACGTCACGAAGCCGACGCGCTCCTCACCGGAATTGGCACTGTACTCACCGACGATCCGCGCCTGAGCGACCGCACGGGCGAGCCGCGCCGCCGGCCGCTCCTCCGCGCCATCGTGGATTCGCGCCTGCGCACCCCGCTGCACTCCCATCTAGTGCAATCCGCGCAGCACGATGTCGTAATCTTCACCACGCAATCGTCCGATTCGCCGAAGGCTCGTGCTCTCAATCGCGCCGGAGTTGAAGTCGTCCGTGTCCCCGCTCGCCAAGGTCACGCCGATCTCCGCGTTGTAATCCGCGAGCTGGGTCGTCGCCAAATCCTAAACGTCCTGCTGGAAGCCGGAGCCGAACTCAACGGCGCTGCCCTCCAATCCGGCATTGTGGACAAAATGATTCTCTTCTATGCTCCCAAAATCATGGGCACAGGCGGCGTCCCGATGGCGCAAATCCCGTCGCGCTGGTTCGCAAAATCCCCAGCGCTGCAAAACCTGACCGTAAAGCCCTGCGGCCCCGATTTCGTGGTCCAGGGATATTTTCACGACGTATACAAGCTCTGAGGTAGCATAGGCATGGCCGCCGGAGGCGGGCAATCTTGCCTGTGCGCCCAGCTAAGCCGCACCGAAACTGATCACTGGAACGACCAACAAATGTTCACAGGCATCGCCGAACAGGTAGGCCAAATCGAATCTCTCGATCACGCGCAAGACGGCGGCCGCCTCCGCGTTAGCTTTCGCCGCACAGCCACTCCTGGCTGTGCTCCAGAAAATGACCTCGCAATCGCAGCCTCCACAAAACTAGGTGACAGCATCTCCGTAAACGGCTGCTGCCTGACAGTAGTCGAATTCAACGCCGACCACTTCTCCGCCGATCTCTCCGGCGAAACCCTCCGCCGCACCAACTTCGGTGAAAAGAAACCCGGCCACGTGGTAAATCTAGAACGCCCGCTGACAGCCGGCGCCCACCTCGGCGGACATTTCATGCAGGGTCATGTTGACGGCATTGGCCGCGTCACCCGCCTCGTCCCCGAAGGCGAAAATTGGTGGCTCTCCGTTCGCGTGCCGCAAGAGCTTCGCCGCTACGTCGCCGAAAAAGGTTCGATCGCCCTCGACGGCATCAGCCTCACCGTAGCCCGCTGGCACGAAGGCATCGCCGACATCGCCATCATCCCTTTTACGTACCAGCACACCAATGTCCGCTCCATGTCCGTGAACGACGCCATCAACATCGAGACTGACATCCTCGCGAAATACGTCGAGAGTCTGCTGCACAACGAAAATTCGCCGGCCGCATCGCATCTCACCGTAAAACATCTCGTTGAAGAAGGATTCTGATGCGCGCACAACATTTCATCGCGCCACAGCCTCGGCCACTCCCCTGCGCCGGCGTCCCCGCATGACCGATCGCAAATCCTACGACGTAGCCGTAATCGGCGCCGGCACTTTCGGCGCATGGACCGCCTACTATCTCGCGAAATCCGGCGCCTCCGTCGCGCTGCTCGATGCCTACGGTCCCGCGAACTCCCGCGCCAGCTCCGGCGGCGAATCGCGCATCATCCGCATGGGCTACGGCGCGGACGATATCTACACCCGCTGGTCGCTGCGCGCGCTTCCGCGCTGGAAAGAAATGTTCGCCCAAGCCGGCCGCCCGGAATTATTTCAGCCCACCGGCGTCCTGTGGATCGCGCACGCCAAATATCCTTACGCGATGGACACTTTGACGGCTCTGCAAAACAACAAAATCCCGCACGAACGCCTTTCACTTATGGGCTTGCGCAAGCATTACCCGCAAATCGAGTTCGACGACGACGCCTGGGGCATCCTCGAACCTGAAAGCGGCGTCCTGATGGCCCGTCGCGCCGTACAAACCGTCGTCGAGCAGTCCCAGAATATCGGCGTGCAATATCGCGCCGCCTCCGCCCTCGCGCCTTTCGGCGAAGGTCGCGTCGCTTCCATCATGACCAGCCACGGCGAAAATATTTCCGCCGGCGCCTTCGTCTACGCCTGCGGCCCCTGGCTGGCGAAGCTATTTCCCGACCTTCTTGGCCCGCGCATCTTCGTCTCGCGTCAGGAAATTATCTTTTTCGGCGTGCCCCAGGGCGAAATTCAATTTCGCCAGGAAGCCCTGCCCACCTGGCTCTATCTGAAAGACGAATTCTATGGCATGCCCGACCTGGAAAATCGCGGCCTGAAAGTCGCCGACGATCATCACGGCGCACCGGTAGATCCCGACACCCAATCCCGCGCCGTCAGCGTGGCCGCCGTCGAATCCGCGCGCGAATTTCTCGCCCGCCGCTTCCCCGCCCTGAGACATGCACCCGTCGTCGAAACGCGCGTATGCCAATACGAAAGCACTTCCAATGGAGATTTTCTGATTGATCAGCACCCGGATCTTCAAAACGTCTGGCTGGTAGGCGGCGGCTCAGGCCACGGCTTCAAACACGGCCCATCGGTAGGAGAATACGTTGCAGCCCGAGTTGCGGGATCCACCGCAACAGAAAATAAAATCGAACCGCGCTTCTCGCTTTCCACAAAACAAACCACGCAAAATCGCAAGATCCACTAACACCAACTTCGCGCGCTTAGCTCGTGCGCGCCGCTTCTCTCGCCTTCGCCCGCGCCCCGCGATAATAAAGCATCAACCCAAACAAAATCGCAAACGCACTGCCACCCGCAAGCTTCCCCTCGAACACCCACTTGTTCGCCGCTTCCTCCGGCGGAATCAGCGACAACACAATCCCGCCCAGCACCACCGTAAATCCCAATATCCCCATCAGCCAAACTCCCAATTTCCCACCGGGAATCAACACCTGGTTCTCGTTCGTGCCGCGATCGGCGCGATAAGCCAGCCGGATCACCGCCGCATACATATACATAAACGGGATAAAATAAAGTATCGTCCCCGCGTCCACCAATTCCTGGTACGCCGTATTCGGCGTATCGCTGATTTGTCCCAGCAGCAGCACGGTTCCCGTCGCAAAAGCCTGCACTAGAATCGCCACCCACGGCGTTTTCCACTTCGGATGAATTCGACCAAAAACCCCCGGCAAATAGCGATCAATGCCCACCACGAACGGCACGCGCGCCACCCCCGCCACCGTCCCGCCGACGCCGCCTGCGTTCCCCACCGTCACCAGAATCGCAGCGATCACTCCGAACAAAACAATTCGTAGCATCATCGAGCCGGACGTCAGCGCCTGAAACACTCCGCTCTTGGGATCTACCGAATCAGCCGGCAGCATCGAAAGCACCGCAAAAGTTCCCGCGATATAAATCACTGCGATCAACATCCCCGATCCGAAAATCGCGCGCGGCAGAGTTTTCTGCGGGTTGCGCACTTCCTCGCTCATCGTCGCGCAAAGCTCCAGCCCCACGAATGCAAACGCAATCTGCGGCCAGAAGTTCACCGTGCCCCAGTTCCATGTAGGCATGATATTCCGCCACGTGAAATGCGTCACCGATCCGTGTGCATGCCACAAATACGCCGCCATCCCCACCAACATCAGCAGCGGCACATAAGTCGACACCCCGCCCACGTTCTGCAGCCACTTCCCAATATTTAGTCCGACGATGTTCAGCGCCACCGCCACAAAAAGTAATCCGAACGAGCCAGCCACCAAAAACGTCCGGTCCTGCGCCAGATACGCCGTGCCGCCCCCGCCGATGTACGCCGCCATCGCCGCGCTGGCCATCAGCAGCGCCGGAAAATAAAAAAACGTGTACACCCAATACGTCCAACCGGCGATGAAGCCGTGAAAATCTCCGAACGCTTCCTTGGACCACACGTACAACCCGCCCTCTTCCGGAAAGCGCGTGGAAAGTTCCACGATAACGAATGTCGTTGGCAGGAAAAAGAACAACGCGGCAAACACCCACAAACTTATGGAGGAAGTCCCGTTGTGCGCAGCCGCCGCGATCCAGCGCGGCCCCAGCACCGCGCCAATATTGAACAGCAGTACGTCCCAAAATCCCATCACGCGCCGCAGCTGCGATTTCGGATCGCCGCCTTTCGGACCAGCGCCGGACCCGGGCATACCGGCTGCCGTGGGATTTTGACTCACTCGCCGGCGTCCAGCGCCGGAATCAATTCATCCTGCGCGAGAAAATTTCGCAAGAAAGGCTCCTTGGAATTTTCCAGTTCCTTCCACGTGCCGAAAAATCCCACCCGCCCTTCCTGCAAGAACAAAATCCGGTCGGCCAATTTCTTTGCCAAATGCGTGTCGTGCGTCACCACAATCGAAGTTTTCTTCAATCTCCCCTTCAACTTCGTAATCAGATCGCTGATATGTGCCGCCATCAGCGGATCCACCATCGTAGTCGGCTCGTCGTACAGAATCGCGTCAGGATCTTCCGCCAGCGCCCGCGCGATCGCCACCGCGCGCTTCGCTCCCGTGCTCAAATCCGATGGCAAAGAATCCGCGAAATCGGCCACTTCCAGCTCTTTCATCAGCTCCTTCACTGTGGCGTCGATTTTTTCCGGCGCCTCAGTCTCGCTGTGGCTCTCCAGCGGAAACGCGATGTTCTCCTCTACCGTCAGCGAATCAAAAAGCGCGCCCGATTGAAACACCATCGTCACCCGCCGCCGAATCTGTGAAAATTGCTCCTCCGTCCAATCGGTCACGTCCTGCCCCGCCACAATAATCCGTCCCGAATCCGGCGCCAGAAATCCCAGCAGCAGTTTCAACGACACCGATTTCCCCACGCCGCTGCGCCCCATAATCACGGCCGTCTCGCCCTGCTCCACAAAAAAACTGACGTCCTTCAGCACCGCGTTATCGTCAAACGCCTTGCAGACATTTTTGAATTCGAAATAGTGTTGGCTCATCGTCCTGCGCGCCCCGCAAATTTCCGCTTGGCCTGTTCGTAATCCGCCGGCGTGTTCACATTCTTGAATAGGACCCCGTCGGAATCAAAGCCTTTCCATTCCTTTGGTTCTATCACTTCCACGCGCAATTCCGCCAGGCCGTCCATCACCTTGCGCACGCCGCGCTCCAGCGCGCGCCGCAGCGTAGGCTCGCAGCCTTTGTGGTACGCCGCGCAAAGCGGTTCTGCTCCGCGTTTATTTTCCGGCGCCGGATTCATTGCCACCACTGCTTCCTCTGAGGAATCGCGCGCGCGCTGAAGCAAAAATTCCAGCCACTCCCGCGTCAGATACGGCAAATCGCACGCCACCATTAAGTTCCAATCTGCGTCCGACGCGCGCAACGCCGTGGCAATCCCACCCAGCGGCCCGCAACCCGGCCAGTCATCCGCAATCGCCCGCAACCCGAGCGCCTGATATTTTTCTGGCGTCCCCACCACCACAGCCGCCGTGCCGACCGCCGACCCCACCAGCCGCGACGCCCGCACGATCATCGGCTCCCCCGCAATTTCCAAAAGCCCCTTATCCACACCCATCCGCGAACTTTGCCCGCCGGCCAAGATGAACCCCGCGATTGATTCGGCGTCGCTCATGCTTGAAGTTGTTTGGCCGTACTGTCGAACCTGGTAGAACCTGTCATCCCGAACCCGCGACAGCGCGCGCGGGATCTGCTATTTTCTAGCCACTAATCACTCGCCACTAGCCACTGCCTTTTTCCCCATCGATGCTCTTAATCCAGCAATCAGCCCGCCTGCTCCACTGCCCCGTTCATTTCCTCTACATCCGCTACCGCTTCTATTTTCCTGGCCTCTGAATTCCCAGCTCCCGCAATTTCTCCTGAAGGCTCTGCCGATGCAGCCCCACCTCCGCCGCCGTCTGCGACACATTCCAATGATGCTCTTCCAATTTCCGGCGCAAATAAACAATCTCAAACTGCCGCTTCGCCTCGCGAAAGTCCGCCTCACCCAAGAACGAATCGTCCCCCGCTTTCTTCGCGGCACCGCTCGCCCCAGCCGCGCCGCGATACTCCCGAATCTCCTCCGGCAAATCCGCCGAAGTAATTTCGTCGCCATCGCACAACACCAGCGTGCGCTCCAGAGCATTGCGCAATTCCCGCACATTCCCCGGCCAATCATAATGCCGCAGCAAGCTCATCGCTTCCGGCGATACGTGCGCGTGATGTTTGTGCCGCGTCCCCAGCAGCCCCAAAAACGCGTCCACCAAAATCGCCAGATCCTCTTTATGCGCGCGCAACGGCGGCAGCTCCAGCGTCACCACGCGCAGCCGGTAATACAAATCCTCGCGAAATCGTCCCGCCGCAATTTCTGCAGGCAAATCCCGGTGCGTCGCGCTGATCACCCGCACGTCCACATCAATCGCATGAGACCCACCCAGCCGCTCGATCTTGCGATTTTCCAGCGCGCGCAGCACTTTCGCCTGCGTCACCGCATTCATGTCCCCGATCTCGTCCAGAAAAATCGTTCCGCCCGACGCCAGCTCGAATTTCCCCTTGCGCTGCTGCGCCGCCCCAGTAAAAGCCCCCCGCTCGTACCCGAACAATTCCGATTCAATCAAATTTTCCGGCAGCGCCGCGCAATTCACTGCCACGAACGCCCGACCGCGCCGCGCCGACCGCTCGTGAATTTCCTGCGCCAGCAAATCCTTCCCGGTCCCGCTCTCGCCCAGAATTAAAACCGTCGCATCCGTCGCAGCCACCCGCTCCGCCATTTCAAAAACGCGTCGCATCGCAGCGGAAGCCCCCAGCAATCGTCCGAATTGCCCATCCGCCACCAACTCGCGCCGCAAACGCGTGTTTTCTTCAGCCAGTTCAGAAAGCCGCAGCAAATTCGCCACGCGCCGCCGCAACTCCCCAATATCGAATCCCTTCACAATGTAATCCGCGGCTCCATTCTGCAGCGCTTCCACCGCCGTCTTCGCGGTATCCAAAGCCGAAACCACCAGCACAGGCACTTCATGCCCGTTTTCCCGCAGCCAACGCAAAAAGGAAAGCCCATCCTCCCCGGGCATCACCAGATCCAACAGAATTAAATCCGGCGCCCCCGCAGCCAAAGCCTCGCGCGCCGCCGCAGCCGATCCCGCCTCGATCACGTTATATTGCTTCTCGAGCGCTCGCCCCGTTCCATAACGCGCGGCGCTCTCGTCATCCACCAACAAAATTGTTCGCATCAACTGTCCCTTTGCAACAAGAGCCTTCGTAGTGGCGGTCTTTAGACCGCCATCGCTGTTACTGCAACCATCGATCCGCCGCGTAGTCGCGCTGTTACAAATGCCTTGTAGGTCGTGGCTTTAGCCACGACAAAAATAAGAAGGCGCGAAGCGCCTTCCGTTCGGCGGCCTTTTCGCCGAGCCTTTGACTTCTTGGGCCGTACCGAGTCCGAGCCGCCGTCCGCTCCAGCGCGTCGCAAACGCAAAAATCACGTCGGCGTCGCTTCCTCGTCCGCCAGCGGCAGCGTCAAATGAAACCGAGTCCCCTTCCCACGGTGCAGCGGGCTCTCAATCGCTATCGTCCCGCCCAATTCCTCAATCCTCCGCGCGACAATCGCCAGTCCTAGCCCCGTCCCGGTAGCCTTCGTCGTGAAATACGGCTGAAATATTTTCGCGCGCAGCTCCGCCGTAATTCCCGGACCATCGTCGTCCACCACGATGTCCAGCCTCCCGTCATAACGCCCCACGCTGACGCGCACCCTCCCGCCATCCGGCTGCGCCTCCATCGCGTTCACAATCAAATTCGAAAGCACCTCGCTCAACGCCTCTTCCGACGCCTGCGCCACAATCTCGTGCGTCGGCTTTTCGAATTCCAGCCGCACGTTGCGCCGCTCCGCGTCCCGCCCGAATAACCACGCCGTCTGCGCCGCTACGGCCACCGCCGCCACGCGCTCGCCGTGCACCGTCGGCTTCGCGTAATGCAGCAGCTGCGTCAGCTTCGCGCTCATGCGATCAATTTCGCCCACTATTAATGTACAGTCGCGCCGCACATCCAGTGGCAAATCCGGATTTTCCAGCTGCACCTGCAGCACCGTTTTCATCGAGCTCAGCGGATTCCGCAAATTGTGCGACACGCTCGCCGCCATCTGCCCCAGCACTGCCATCCGCTCCCGCTCCGCCAGCTCGCGCTCCAGCTGCAACTTTTCTTCGATCAGCCGCGCCAGGTCCACCATCCCCGGCAATTGCTCCGCCAGAAATTCCAGCGCCGCCGTCGTCTCCCCTGTCAGATACGATCCGGTCGTCGCAGCTTCCAGCACTCCGATTTCCTGCCCACCCTTCATCAATCGCATCTGCGCCGTGTGCCCCAACCCGCCGGGCGCTTCCAAAGCTTTCAACGCCGCATCGCGCGGAATCGAAATGCGGACCGCAGCCAGCCCAAATTCCGCGCGGATCCTCCTCTCGGCCGATGCCACCAGATTCGCCACCTTCCCCTGCCGCGCTTCCTGCTGCAACTCAACCGTCAACCTCTGCACCCGGTCCATCCGCTCGGAAAGCTGCCGATGCAACACCGGCCCAATCGCCCGCTCCAGCGGTTCGAACAAAAAAATCAAAATAAACAGCAACACGCTCGCCGTAGCCTCCGGCGGCAAAACCGGCTCCAGCCACCCACTCACACGCCGCACCAACGCCAAATACAGCAGCGCCAAAAAAGTAGCCGGCAACGCATACATCAAATTCCGCTGCGCCCCAAACTCTAGAAAATTCCGCCGCAGAAAAAAGTAAACGAGCACTACGCCCGGCAGAATCCCCGCTACCGAAACAGCCGCGTTGATCATCTCGGATTGGCCAGCGGTGGCCGCGGGAACGAGATCGCGAAGAGCAAAAAGAGCAGCCAAAAGACAAGAAACCGCGAACAAGCACTGAAACAATCGTAGTTCTACATCTCCCTTAGCGCCACGCCAATCTCTCGCTTCAAACACAACATCCAGCAGCGCGATCGCTGGAAGAAACGAACGTCCGGTCGCCACGAGACCACGCGGCGTCAATGAGAACCGATACTGCGATGAGAGATTCCAAGGAACAATGATTCCTAATCCAAGCACTACCAATGACAAAAGGTAGAAGACTACGAGGAAGGGTCTGCCAAAGATCCCGGGAGGTGCCATTCGAATCTGCCGCCCGTATGCGAAGTGCGCATGCCACACCAGCGGGAGCAGAAAAAGCATTCCCAGTCCGATGAGTCCCTCACAAAAGAAACGCGTCGCATCCGGCATTATGAAACCGCCGTACTGCATAAACGCGTTGACTTCGAGCAGCCCACCGGCATAGATCAGAAACAACGAGAGGAACAAGAAGAAGAGAACGCGCTCAAACAGCCTCGGCCTTCGATGCCCCAAAATCAACGCCAGCAAAAACAAATAAACCAGCGTCCCCGCTGTTAAGCTGATGAGTCGGATATAGAAGAGTGATTGCACCAGCGTCAGTGCCGGGGATTCTAGCCCGCCACCACCCGCAAAGGCAAGAAACAAGTGTCAGAAAAATCTGGCGGCACACAAGTTAATGAAAACAAAAACTATACACGCAGCCCAAGCGCAGCAGATGTGAGCGTCGAATTATCACATTCCTCCTTGACTCACCTACTCCTGATTGCTATATTAGCACTCGCTGACGAGGAGTGCTAAACGGTTTCCTGACCGCCGTAACTTCTCCCGGCAAGTCTCACCAAACAATTGGAGGAATTTCACAAATGGCAGTCAATATCACGCCCCTGCACGACCGCGTGCTAGTGCGGCGCCTGGAAGAAAAGGAATCCATCAAGGGTGGCATCATCATCCCGGACTCCGCAAAAGAGAAACCACAAGAGGGTGAAGTCATCGCCGTCGGCTCTGGCCGCCGCGAAAAAGGTGAACTGATCCCCCTCGACGTAAAAGCCGGTGACCGCATCCTTTTTGGCAAATACAGCGGCAACGACATCACCATTGACGGCGAGGAATACATGATCATGAAGGAAGACGAGATCCTCGCGAAGCTCGGCCCCGCTGCCAAAGCAGCCGGCAAGAAGTAACTCGCTGCACCTAAACAGCAACTTCCCGGACGCGGCCTAAGCCTCGCACCGGATAACTAACTCGCAGTACAAAATAGGAGAAAGACATCATGGCAAAGCAAATCGTGACTGGTGAAAATTCTCGCCAGGCGATCCTGCGCGGCGTCAATCAGCTCGCCGACGCAGTAAAAATCACCCTCGGCCCCAAGGGCCGCAATGCGGTGATCGAAAAGAAGTTCGGCTCGCCGATCATCACCAAGGACGGCGTCACTGTCGCCAAGGAAATCGAGCTGCAGGATCCGCTCGAGAACATGGGCGCGCAGATGGTTCGTGAAGTTGCGTCCAAGACTTCCGACGTAGCCGGCGACGGCACCACCACCGCCACCGTACTGGCCCAGGCCATCTTCCGCGAAGGCGTGAAGGCGGTTGCGGCCGGAGCCAGCCCCACCGCACTGAAGCGCGGCATCGAAAAGGCCGTCGAAGTGGCCGTCGAGGAAGTTCGCCGTTTGCACAAGGACGTCAAGGGCGACATGATTGCCCAGGTCGGCACCATCAGCGCCAATAATGACAAGCACATCGGCGACATCATTGCCGGTGCGATGAAGAAAGTCGGCAAGGACGGCGTCATCACCGTGGAAGAATCCAAGACCATGGAAACGTCGCTCGAGGTCGTCGAAGGCATGCAGTTCGACCGCGGCTACCTCTCGCCCTACTTCGTCACCGACCCCGAACGCATGGAATGCGCGATGGAAGACGTCCGCATCCTCATTCACGAGAAGAAAATCTCTTCGATGAAGGACTTGCTGCCCCTTCTCGAACAGATCGCCAAGCAGGGCAAGCCGCTTTTAATCATCGCTGAAGACGTCGAAGGTGAAGCTCTCGCCACTCTCGTCGTCAACAAGCTCCGCGGCACCTTGCAGTGCGCTGCCGTGAAGGCTCCGGGCTTCGGAGATCGCCGCAAGGCCATGCTCGAAGACATTGCCACCCTCACCGGCGGCAAGGCCATCACCGAAGATCTCGGCATCAAGCTCGAGAACGTGAAGCCCGAAGATCTCGGCCGCGCCAAGAAGATCACCATTGATAAGGACAACACCACCATCGTCGAAGGCGGCGGCAAGCCGTCCGAGATCGAAGGCCGTGTGCGTCAGATCCGTGCGCAGGTCGAAGACACCACCTCAGACTACGACAAGGAAAAGCTCCAAGAGCGCCTTGCGAAACTCGTCGGCGGCGTTGCCGTCATTAAAGTCGGCGCTGCTACCGAGACCGAGCTGAAGGAAAAGAAGGCTCGCGTCGAAGACGCAATGCACGCAACCCGCGCGGCTGTCGAGGAAGGTATCGTTCCCGGCGGCGGTGTGGCTTTGATCCGCTGCATCCCGGCCCTCGATAAGCTCAAGCTGCATGATGACGATGCCATCGGCGTCAACATCGTGAAGCGCGCGCTCGAAGAGCCGCTCCGCCAGATTGTCCACAATGCCGGCGACGAAGGTGCCGTCATTCTGGGCAAAATCCGCGAATCCAAGGACGAGAACTTTGGCTACAACGCGGACACTGGCGAATACGGCGACTTGGTCAAGGCAGGCGTGATTGACCCGGCCAAAGTAACTCGTCTCGCTCTGCAGAACGCCGCTTCTATCGCGGGCCTGATGCTCACCACCGAAGCTCTGGTGGCCGACATCAAGGAACCCAAGGAAGCAGGCGCAGCTCACGGCGGCGGCGCCCCAGGCGCCGGCGGCATGGGCGGCATGTACTAAACGTAGTCCCTGCAGTTGAATCCTCCGCGCTCGCCGTCGGACGAAGACGGGCGCGGAAAAAATAAAAGGGCGCTTAGGTGTAACAACCGAAGCGCCCTTCTTATTTTTACAGGCTGCGATCTCACCGAATGCTTCGGTGATGTGACTTAAACGAAGAGTAATTGGACTCAATCAGCATCGCCTTGGTAATATT
Organism: uncultured Acidobacteriota bacterium; assembly: GCA_963779465.1. Classification (GTDB taxonomy): domain Bacteria; phylum Acidobacteriota; class Terriglobia; order Acidiferrales; family UBA7541; genus Palsa-295. The sequence goes on from CAVZYH010000001.1 coordinate 1,869,415, forward strand.
CCGAATCTGTATGCAAATCTTAGACAACATCCCCATTTGGGGCTCTCCAGACGAAGGCGCGGTCAGCCAGATCAGGACGTGTGCGAAGACCGCCGATCGCGTCGCGCTGATGGCCGATCATCACAAAGGGTACGCCGTTCCCATCGGCGGAGTCGTCGCCTACAAAGATTCCATCAGCCCCAGCGGCGTCGGCTTCGATATCGCCTGCGGCAATAAGGCTGTTTTGCTGGACATGCCCGGTTCCGCTCTACGCAAGAATATCAGCGCGATCATGGATTCCGTCTGGCAAACAATTAGTTTCGGCGTGGGACGCCGAAATGAAGAACGCGTCGATCACTCCTTGTTTGATAGCGGCGCGTGGAAATGCCACGCTGCCTCGCCGCTGAAGGAAATGGCTCGCCAACAACTCGGCACCGTCGGCTCCGGCAATCACTATGTTGATTTGTTTACTGACGAGCAGGACCGCGTATGGATCGGCGTTCATTTTGGCTCTCGCGGCCTCGGCCACAAAATCGCCACATGGTTCTTGAAAAAAGCTGGCGCGTCCGACGGAATGGACGTCGAGCCGTGCGTGATCCCCGCTCACAGCGATCTTGGAGCGCAATATATCGAGTGCATGCAACTGGGTGGTGAATATGCGTATGCCGGGCGGGATTGGGTCTGCGCACGAGTTGCGGCGCTGCTCGGTGCGCCGATCGTTGAAGAAGTTCACAACCATCACAATTTTGCGTGGCGCGAAACCCACAGCGGCGAAGAACTATGGGTCGTGCGTAAAGGCGCCACACCAGCTTTTCCAGGTCAAAAAGGTTTCGTAGGCGGCACCATGGGCGAAACGTCCGTGATTTTGGAAGGCGTCGAAAACGACGAGGCGAAATACTCTCTCTACAGCACCGTTCACGGCGCAGGTAGGGTCATGGGCCGCATGGAAGCAAAAGGAAAAGTAGACAAGAGGACCGGTGAAGTGAAGCGCGTCGGAAAAGTCACGCAAGAAATGATGAACTCGTGGCTGCAAAAATCCCACGTCGAACTGCGCGGTGCCGGGCTCGACGAATCGCCGGATTGCTACAAACGATTGCCCGAAGTTCTTGCCCAACACAGCACCAGCATCCGTATCCTCCACACGCTAACCCCGGTAGGAGTCGCCATGGCCGGCGCCAACGAATTCGATCCGTATAAGGATTAAAGAGCGGAGCGAAGTCCGTTCTCGACGAGTTCCGGTCGGAACGGAGCGAAGGCCCGGTTTGATCGGACCCTGTCCGAACGGCTCAGCGTCGCGCTGTCCACAGGTCCAGTTTTGCTGGCGCATGCCACTTCCCAACTCGCCCGTAAGCCTCATTTTATCAGTAATATAAAGTCGTATTTACCGACTCTGGGAGTACCCAGCCAGATAGCCCTCCCCAATCAGATTCGCCCTCGTATCATTGGCTAACCGGGGTTATCCCCGGCTGGAATCGCAGCGAAATCTCCGCGAAACCTTCGGCGAGTTCTCGTGTTAGATGAAACATGGAGCTAGCCCAGCTCGGTTTCTGAAGCGCTGCAAAAACTGAAATTTTAGCGGCCAACGAACTTTATAAAGGGAGGATTTTGCAATGCGTAAGCTGAACTTCATTCGTACTCTGCTTCTTGCTCTATGCGTTCCCCTCGCGCTCGCGTCCATGCCGACCCAGGCCTCTGCGCAGATCGCGGTGGGCATTTCCGTGCACGTAGGCCCTCCAGCAATTCCGGTGTACGTGCAGCCTCCATGCCCCACCGAAGGTTTTCTCTGGACTCCCGGCTATTGGGCCTACGGTAACGCAGGCTATTTCTGGGTTCCCGGCGTTTGGCTCGCTCCTCCCCGCGCGGGCCTCCTCTGGACTCCCGGCTACTGGGGCTTTGCAGGCGGCGCTTACGGCTGGCATGCCGGTTACTGGGGACCGCACGTCGGTTTCTACGGCGGCGTGAATTACGGATTCGGTTACCACGGCGTGGGATTCGTGGGCGGTGAATGGCGCGGCGGGCATTTCGCGTACAACACCGCAGTACTTAACGTGAACACCGCGGTCGTGCACACCACTTTCGTCGATCGCACCGTGGTCCACGAAAATGTCGGCGTCCGCGCCAGTTTCAACGGCGGCCCGGGCGGCACCACTGCAGTCGCGACAGCTCAGGAACGCGCCGCGGAACACGAACAGCACGTCAACGCAACTTCCGAGCAGATGTCTCACGAACACATGGCGAGCCAGGACCGTTCCAACTTCGCGTCTGCAAATCATGGCAAACCCGCGAACCCCGCGATGAGCCACGTCGGTGAACGCGCCGAAAATCAGCAGCAGCGCATCGGCGAAGGCGTCGAGAGCGGCAAGATGAACGCCGGCGAAACGGCCCATGTGGAAAAGCAGGAGCACGCGATCAATCAGCAGACCAAAGCTGACCGCGAAGCCAACGGCGGCAAGCTGACTCCCGCGGAGAAGAAGCAGGTCAACAAGGAACAAAACAAAACCAGCAAGGAAATTCACAAGGACAAGAACAGCAAGAAAGAACAAAAATAATTCCCGAAGGATTTCCTGGGGAATTTACGCAGCATCAAAACCGGGAGGCCAACCGCCTCCCGGTTTTTTTATGCTCGCCCCTTAGCGCCGACGGCCCCGAGCTTCCGTCCCCGCCCTACCCGTCCTCACGATTCACAATCGCCACGCGATATTGCGGCTTCGCTTTCTCTCCCGGCTCGATCTCATACGTCTGCGCGTTCTTCGCCGAATCGTAATCCCGCCACAACCAAATCATCTCTTCCGGAAACTCCGCCGCTCCCTGTCCTGTATTGTGCGTGCCCTTCCCAAAACTGAAATGAAAATCATACTCCTTGAATTTCAGCGCGTTCGCCATGCGCAAATTTGCAAGCGGCCAACTGCCGTACTGCCCCTCGATGTCATTCGAGCCATCCTGCAACCAAACCCGAATATTCCGCCGTTCTTCGCGCAGAATCTTGTCCGGATAATCCTGCCCGCCATCCGGCACCGCGGGATCTTCCTTCCACTGAATCCCGCTGAAACTTCCGATCCATGAAATCACCCGGCTGAATTGCTCCGGCATCTGCCAAGCCGTATTAAACGCACAAATTCCGCCAGAAGAAAGTCCGGTTATCGCGCGGCTATAAGAGTCCTTGCGAATATTGTATTTCGCCGCCACATCGGCAAGCACTTCATCGCGCAAATAACGCGCGTACCGATCGCTCACTGTGTCGTATTCCGTACTGCGCATCGAGTCCTTCATGCTGCGCTTCCATTTCTGAGAATACGCCCTCACAAAAGCATAAGTAGGCGTGCCCGGCGAGCCCTCAATGTCTCCCGGATTGATGAACACGCAAATCATCACCGGAATCCGCTTCTCAGCGATCAAATTATCGATGACGTTGAGCGCTGGATTTCTACCGTCGCGATCCGTGTAACCCCGGCCATCCTGAAAAACCATCAGCGCCGCCGCCGTCCGCGCATCGTATTGCGCCGGCACGTAAATCCAATACTCGCTCTTCATCCCGTCATAGATTTTGCTGGTATGAACGATTTTCTCGGAAAGCTTCCCCGAAGGAACTCCGGGCTGTAGATAAGACAAAGCCCCAAACGCCGGCAAATCCAACCGCCCGCCAAAGTGTGCGCCGCCCGCAACATAGTAGAACGAGTGCAGCCTGCCGACCGGCTCAATACGCGCAGCCGCGTACCAGATATTAGACCCGGAAATGTTCTGCATTGCCGGCCCCGCGGCTCCATCAATGAAAAGCTCCGGTTTCGCCGCAGCCTCCGTCGCAAAGAAAAATTCCGGTCCGCTGGCGATCCAAGCCGTTCCCTCTTTCAATTCCTTCGCATCCAAAGTCGCGGCGATCGCCTCGCGCAAGCCCGGATTATTCGACTTCGCCATCTCAATCAGCTGCACCGCATCCAACTTTTCCCCTGCAGCAGCGGTTGCGCGCGTCGCAAGCATGCCGTCGCTCAATATTAGACACATCAGCATCGACGCAATTCGCACCGCATCCCGCATCCTACTTCTCCTCACAACAACCCAACAGAGTCCGAGCACCATCTACACCAAGCTGCGCGCGCCCTAGAAAGTACGTACAGGCTACCTATTTGCGGTCCTTCCCACCTTTTGCTGCACCCTTCGTCAAATGCCAAGCCTCGCACCACGTGCACAAATAAGTTCGCAGGTCTTTGGGCGCACCCGCGCTCGCGATCTGGTGCGCCGCCGTCGCCAGCGCCTCACCCTCGCTCGCGTACTTCCGCTTCCCGCTAACCGCACATTTTTCTTCGCGGTCCACGATCCAAGCCTTCCGGAATATTCTGATTTGCCCTGCGGATCCTCAAATTCGAAGCTCGTCGAATCGAATCATTCCGTCAAAGCGTCGGCGAGTTATTCCCCAACATCGCCTGCCGCACGATCTTGATCGGCGGAAAGCCCTGCCTCATGAAATTATTGTGAAATTGTTCCAGCGAAAACGCGGCACCTTCTTTCTTATTCACATCCTCTCGCAGCTTCAAAATTTCCAGCTTCCCCAGCGTGTAATAAAGATATGTCGGATCCGCCGTCCCGCGCTTCGTCTCCACCAGCCCCGTTTCCTTCGTTTGATACCCTTCCTTCACGAAAAATTCCACCGCCTGGTCGAAGCTCATCTTGCCGGTATGCATTTCGATCCCGACGATGAAGCGCGCATCGCGTAGCAACGCATCCTCTAGTTGCCCCAGCCGAATCAGTTTCGCCTCGCGCGCGTCCTTCGCGCCCGTTCCCGGTTGCCCAAATCCTTCGTCCAACATCATCTGCTCGCAATAATGCGCCCAGCCCTCCGAGTTGGTGGCGGCTCCCAGCAACATCCGCGTTTTCGTGGGCGCCTCGTGGACCCACAAGAATTGCACGTAATGTCCGGGATACGCCTCGTGCGTCGAAGTGCTCACGACCGTCCCCACGTTGAAGGCTGCCATCCGCCCCGCAATTTCCTTCGCCGTGTCGTGCGCTCCGGGCAACGTCACATTGAAATACGCTTCCTGCCCCACCTTTTCGAATGGTCCCGGAGTATCCATCGAGGCGAACGTCGTCGCGCGCATGAACGGCGGCGTGTCCTGCAGAATCGGCCGCACGTCGGAAGGAATCGTAATGATATGTTTCGTGCGAATGAACGAGATTAGCCCGTCGAACGTATCGCGAAAACTCTGCAGCAGATGATCTGGCGTCGTATGATCCGCCATCAATTCCGCCAGCACTTCGCTCGACGATTTATTCGGCTCCAACTCCGCAGCCACGCGCTGGAATTCCGCCTGATTCTTGTGCATATCCGCCCGGCCGATTTCCAGCAGCCGGTCCAAAGGCGTATCCACCATTTCGTCATAGAGCAATTTCTTCGAAAATGTTTCAGCGCCGATGCGGAAATCCCCATTCGAGCGCGGCAGCACGTCTGACTTCAGCCACGCCGCGTAACTCTGCAGATCCGCAATTACCGCGCCATTCGATTTCGCAAACGCAGCCTTCACCCTCGGATCGGTGGCGACCGAAAAAGCCGCCGGCACATCGTTCTGAAAAAAGCTGATAATGTCCGGCAGCTGCTCAAGTGCAATCTCGGTGTAAATCCGCGGCGGATTCTTCAGATTCGCTCGCGCCGCCGCAAAAACTGGAGGCATTTTTTCCTCGCGCGCCACCACCGACCGCAACCGCTCGTCCGCCGAAGCAAAGTTTCGGATCATGATCACATAAACGCTGTTGCTGATCCCGCTCGAGTAGTAATCCGGATTCTTTTCCCACGCCCGAATGGTTTCCAGCGCCAGCAAAGTCCCTTGGATATTGGTCAGCACCAGCTCCCGGTCCGCCGCGCGCGTTTCCTCCAGTCCTTTTGGGTCCATCGCCTCCACGCGCTTTTCGAAGCTACGCAGCGCCGCAACATTCGCGTCCACTCCCGCGCGCGAATAATCCTCCAGCAGCGCGTCATACTGATGCAGCCCCGCGGCCGTTCCGCTGCTCGGTGCGAACTTGAAATAGACCTGGTCGAAATATTCGTCGGCCAATTTATCCCACGCAGCCTGCTTTTCGCTCGCGGCCGCTTGCGCCGCCATTAGCGCCTTCATGGACTCCGGCAGTGTCATGGCCAGAAAACCCACAATCACGCATAGAAATGCCCCAATAAATTTGCGCACGCCCACTCCCCTCGCTCCGAATTTTGCGCTATACACCGCTGCCGAAACCGCCTTGATGCTCCGCGCTTCGTCCGCCCGAGAATCGCGACCCCAAATACTACGCTGTTCCTCGCCGCAAAATCAGGTGAATTCTCGACCCTTTTGCTGTCGATCCGCCGCGCAGCGGAACCCAAAAGCAAAAGGCGCCGCGATCGCGCGATCGTGACGCCTTTTTTGTAGCGCCGCTGTCTTGCCGGGCTTTTGCCTTTGCAACGAGAAATTTCTGAGGAATCACAATTTCAGGCTAGTGCTTCAACTCGCCGTTATCGAGGTACTTCACGAGCAGCACTTCATTTCCATCTTCGTTGTAAATAAGCTCATCCACCAATTTCTGTGCTAGCAATATTCCGTACCCGCCCGGCCGCATTCCTCGCTGCTCCCGATACGTTGCATGGCGAATCGGATCGTCTTCCGGATTCGCCACCCCCGCGTGCTGTATCTCGTCCAGCGTGAATCCTTGGCCCGGGTCCTTGATGCGGCACAGCACCATATGCTTCGCGCGCACGTAGGAGATTTGCACGTACTGGTCCGGCTGGAATTTTCCACCATGCTCCATGGCGTTCAGCAGAATTTCGCGAAACGCGATCGCCACCGCATTACTCTCCACTTCCGGCAAATCCGCAATCTCATGCAGAAATTGGATCAGCCGGTCGGCCGTCTGCCGGTCGCAACGCACGTTCAGCCGAATCCATTCCGGCGTTCCGGAGACCACTTCGATGCCATCGTCCCAGCATGGGGCGTCCGTCGCCAGCTGCACCATTTCCGCCAGCGCATCCAGTGAAAATGGTTTCGAAAAATAGCTGAACGCGTGCTCACGCATCGAATCAATCACATAAGATGGCGCGCTCTCGTCCGTCAGAATGATCAAACGTGTGTGTGGCCGAGCCGACCGCAGCTTGCGCAGCAACTCCAGATCCTCTTTTCCGGAAGTTTTCTCGCTGGTCAGAATCAAGTCGAAACGCGTGACCTGCGCCAGCTCCAGCGCTGTCTGATTGTTCGCCGCGTGCCGGATGCTCCATTCTCCCGGATCCAGTGCGTTGGCCAGAAACGCGCGCGTCGGCTCATCCGCATCAATGAGCAAAGCTGTCCTGACAGGGAAGGGTTTCAAAACGATTTGCGTGGAAGAACTCATAAATCCATCTACGCCACAATCCACAGCGAACACATGCGGGCCGATTGCGCTCAGGATGCCCAAATTCAACGCCCAGTGCAAGCTCTTTGCAGTTAGATGCGCGCCGCGCCAAAACCGCGTTTTCTTTTTTTCTTCTCCGCCAACCCCGCCGCGAGCGGCGGCGCCAAACCGACATCCGTGCCGGCGCCGATCTGCACCCGCGCATTTCGCTAGCCGCTAACCACTCGTCATGAACCACTGCCTTTTTCCTCACCCGCCGCCAATGTTATTCTCTCGCGTGCCCTTCTCTCACCCCGTCTTCCTATTCTTCGCCGCGCTCGTCGCGGGACTGCTCAACGCTGTCGCCGGCGGCGGCAGTTTTATTTCGTTCCCCGCGCTGCTTTTCAGCGGCATGGCTCCCATCGCGGCCAACGCCACCAACACCGCCGCGCTTTTTCCCGGCACTGTCGCCAGCACCGTCGCTTACCGCAACGCCTTTACACCCGAAGCGCGCCGCCTGCTGCCGCTGTTGCTTTTTGTCGGCGTCATCGGCGGCGTGGTCGGTGCGCGTATTTTGCTCAGCACGCCGCAATCTACTTTCCTGCATCTGATTCCCTGGCTGCTGCTAGCCGCCACTCTGCTTTTCCTCGCCGGCCCCCGCATCAGCGCCTGGGTGCGCCGCCGCGCCGCCGCCGGCAAAACTTCCCGACCTCTCACCATCGCAGGATTCTTCCTTGAGCTGCTGATTTCGATATACATCGGTTATTTCGGCGCCGGCGTCGGCATCCTGGTCCTCTCGCTGCTTGCCCTGCTCGGCATGGAAGATATTCACGCCATGAACGGAGTAAAAGTCCTGCTGGTCAGCGTGGTCAATGGCGTCGCTATGATCACCTTCATCTTCGCCAAAATGATTTTCTGGCCGCAAGCCCTGCTGATGATCCTCGGCAGCCTGATCGGGGGCTACGCCGGCGCCCACTACGCCCAAAAAATGAACCAGCAACACGTCCGCTGGATCGTGGTCGCGGTCGGCCTGAGTATGTCCGCGTATTTTTTCCTCCGCTATTAGCGTGCCGATGATTTTGGAGACTTACATCATCCCAACCGTGCTGCGCAACGATAAGCGCCCGGATAGATTCGGAGATGTGTGCGCTGCTCAAAAACTGATGTAAAATTTCAGGCCGTTGGCGACAAATCACTTGTCTTTACGAATTCATTCTGATAAACGCGATGGGCTCCCTGCATCCAGCTACGGAAGCTACGAAGCAAGTCGCAAAAGCGAAGAGGACCACGTCATGAGGATGAATATGTTCGCGCTCAAGCTGGCCAGTCTCATTCTGCTGTCGCTGATCATCTGCCGCATCGCGCCAGCGCAGCAGCCGCCGGACAATATCGAAGGCAACTGGACCATCTATTCCAACCGGATTCAGGACGGCGCGATCGAAATAAAACACGTACAAATCCAGCAGATCGGTAACCGGCTCGAAGGATATTTCGAAGGTCCGTTCCAGCAAGGTCCGATACAAGGCTTCGTGAACATACACCACGTGGAATTTCACACGCTGACGAACAACGTCCTCACTTTCCGCGGACAGATTTACGGCGACAACATGTCCGGCATGTATGGTCTGCACGGCAAGCACGCTGCGTGGCAAGCCACGCGCACTTCCGTGGTCGGCCTGGCGGTTCCGCAGGCAAGCGTGCCCACTGATCAGTATCAGCCCGTGCACGCGGCTGCTCCCGCTCCGGCGCCAGCGTACCAAAGCGAGCCCGCGCAAGCGCCACCAGCGCAAGCCGCACCATCGCCAGCACCCGCGCAAGCGCCAGCGCAGCAAGCGCCCACCCAAGACGCGACGGCGCCGAGCGCGGATGCCAATCCCGATCCGGCCCCGGCCCTGCTGACCCCGGAACAGCTGGATTCGCTCGTCGCTCCTATCGCTCTCTATCCCGACGCCCTCGTCGCTCAAGTCCTCGCAGCGGCCGGCTACCCCGAGCAAGTCGCCTTTGCGGATTACTGGCTTTCGCAAAATAAAAATTTGACCGGTACCGCGCTGGCGCAAGCGGTTGATCAAGAGCCGTGGGATCCCAGCATCAAAGCGCTGACGCAATTTCCATCCGTGCTGCACGATCTGGCCTCGAACATGACCTGGACTTCAAACCTGGGCCAAGCCGCACACGATCAGCAGGCCGACGTGATGGCTGCCGTGCAAGTGATGCGCGCGAAGGCGCAAGCCACCGGTTCGCTGCAGTCCACAGCTCAGATCGCCGTGACGCAACCGACTCCCGGCACGATCGTGATTCAACCGGCCTCGCCGGACGTCGTCTATGTGCCGCAATACAATCCGGCCGTGATCTACGGAGCGCCGTATGTCGTCCCTTACTACACGCCATCTTACGCGGTCGCGTCCCTTGGACTTTCATTCGGCGCGGGCGTTGCGATTGGCGCGGCAATCGGCGGCGGCGGTGGCTACGTTGGCGGCGGCTTCGGATGGGGTTGGGGCGCGTGGGGCTGCAATTGGGGCGGCGGAGGCGGTGGCACGGTGATCTACAACCACACCACCTACATAAACAACCGCGGCTGGCACGGCGGAGATTACAACCACTATCACCCGTGGGGCCCAAATCCCAACGACCCGAACGGCCCACATCATTACGGCCCCAACGGCTGGCAGCCAAACGGCGGCCACAATGGCGACCATGGCCTAATCGGCGGCAACGGCGGCGTCCAACACCCGCCCGACGGCGGTCACAACGGTGATCACGGACAAATCGGCGGCAACGGCGGCGTTCAGCACCCGCCCGACGGCGGCCACAATGGCGACCATGGCCTAATCGGCGGCAACGGCGGCGTCCAACATCCGCCCGACGGCGGTCACAACGGCGATCACGGCCAGATCGGCGGCAATGGCGGCGTCGAACACACCAACGACCCAGGCGCGGAGCAACACGCGCACACAGCTCACGATGGCGCCAGCACCCGCGCCGAAAGCAATCGCGGACGCTCCAGCATGCACGGCGGCGGGATGTACCGCGCGCCGCATCCGCATCCACAGCCGGTTCATCACTCCGCGCCCGCGCATTCCAGCGGCGGTGGCGCGCATCATAAGTAGTATTCGTAGCACGAATTCCCAACGCCAGCGCGTGGATCTTCGCGCCGGTCAAAGGCACCAAGACATCATTAAAAGAAAATGGGAGAAAGCGTCATGAAATCGAACACGCAGAGATTCACCCGCAGAATTTCCTGGTTCCTCGCAGCGGCAGCAGCAGCGGTAGCAGTATTGGCAACCCTGGCAGCGTCCAGCAGCAACGCCGCAACTTTCGCGTCGAAGGATCCCGCCCAAGCCTCCTTCGCCAGCCCCGACGAAGCCGGAAAAGCCTTACGCAACGCCGAACAAAGCGAAGACGAAGCCGCGCTAGCAAAAATCCTGGGCCCCGACTCGAAACCAATCCTCAGCTCAGGCGATGCGAACGAGGATAAAGCCGCGCTGAAAGACTTCGTCACCAAGTACGACCTAATGAACCGCTGGGTGAAAATGACCGACGGCAGCGAAATCCTCAACATCGGCCCGGACAACTATCCCTTCCCCATTCCTCTGGTGCGCGACTCTTCGTCAACCTGGTATTTCGACACCAAAGCCGGCGCTCACGAAATCCTCGCTCGCCGCATCGGACGAAATGAAATCATGGCAATTGACGCCTGCTCGGCGATCGCCAATTCCGAAGAAATCTATTCCCAGCAGCCTCGCGACGGAAATCCCAAAGGTCTCTACACCACCAAGATCTTCAGCACTCCCGGAAAGCAGGACGGCCTCTACTGGCAAACCGGGCAAGACCAGGAATCCAGCCCGCTAGGCAGAGTGGAAGATTTCGCCAAAGACGCGCTCCTCACACCCAACGAAGCGCCAGTAATCGACGGCTATTCCTTCCGCATCCTCACCGCCCAAGGCAGCAAAGCCCCAGGCGGCGCCAAGCAATACATCGTCAACGGCAAACTCACCGGCGGCTTCGCCGTAATCGCCACCCCAGTAAAATATCGCGACTCCGGCGTAATGACCTTCATCATCAGCCAGCAAGGCATAGTCTTCCAGCGCGACCTGGGCGCAGACACCGCAAACGACGCCGCCGCAATCCAGGAATACGACCCCACAAACGAGTGGAAGCCAGTCCTATAGTCGCGGCGCCCCGGCAGCGCATAATTCCAGCCCCGCATCAGCGCCTGGCTGTGTAGTCGCCCTGCCGCCGAAAAAACTTCCTGCGCGCGTGCCCTCCGCCTTCCTCAGATTTTCCTCCGCCTCTCCTCCGTCCCCGCCGCGTAAAATCTTTCGCCTTTCTCTGCGCCCTCTGCGTCTCTGCGGTACCTCTCGCTCGGCCGTCCTCCGTTGCCCATCAACTTCCCCACACGCATATTGTCTTCCACTCGACCCTGTGAGATACCACAACAGCAGCTTCGCAAAAACCTTTCGTGAGGCCAAAAATGTCACGCCACAACACCATCGCTGTTCTGTTCCTCGCCGCGCTTCTGGAAGCCGGCGGAGACGCATTCATCAGGGCAGGCCTTCACAAAACTCTGCCCTGGCAAAAAGCCTCGCTGTTTGCACTCGCGGCCGTCGTCCTGTTCGCATACGGATGGACCGTCAACTCGCCCCCCTGGGACTTCGGCAAACTCCTCGGCCTCTACGTCGTCTTTTTCTTTCTCACCGCTCAAGCCATCTCCTGGCTGGCATTCAAGCAGCTTCCATCCCCAGCAGTCCTAGTCGGCGGCCTGTTCATCCTCACAGGCGGCATAATCATCGCATCCGCAAGCATGTAAACTCAGTCCGCAGTTCAGCCGCCGCTGGCGCGCGAGAATGATGGTGGGCTTCTGCGTCGTCGGGCCAGGACGCCGCTGGTTGACTTGAACGATCGACCCGTCGAGAACCCGCACGCAACCGCTGATATTGCTGTCCAGTTCGGTCTGCCGATTCGAGCCCCGGTGGCCTATAAGGTCTCGTGGTAAGATTTGCAATTCAAATGCACACCCTCACTGGCATCTCAACCGGTGAAGCACTCCCAATCGTTGGGTTGTTGCTTGCCGTAGTAGGCATCATCTTAACCATAAGGTCGCTTACGCGCGCTAGGCTTGCATATAGGACGCGCAATTTGCCACTCATCGGTCAACCTGATGCTACACCGTACGGTGAGATAAGCATCCTGTTTAACGGCCAGCCCGTTCAGCGTCTAGTGGTGACACGGCTGGCGTTCTGGAATGCCGGGAACACTACGGTGCGTCGCACCGACCTCGTTGAGAGGGATCCATTGACCGTTTGCTTTGAAGCTCAGACCACGATTCTCGGGTCACGAACTGTGTCTGAAACGAGGGCTGTAAACGATTTCCGCCTATCCTTGAATCACGACATCCCGTCGCAAGCTCTGATGAGGTTTGACTACCTCGACCGTGGCGACGGGGCCATCTTCGAAATAATTCACACCGGTTCCCAGGGAGGAGTAAGCATCAAGGGCAGCGTTAGAGGAATACCCAAGGGCGTCGAATACTGGGGACATCTCTCGCAGCGAGACACGAATAAGACTTCTTTTTGGGAAGAACTGCGTCCAACGCTCATCATAGCTGGACCAGTCGCCCTCGCGGTAATACTGCACGGGCTCCACAGTGCCCTAGCGTCAAGCCATCCATCTGTTGCTTATGTTTTCGAAATTGCGGCAATCGTCATTGGATGCACGACGGCTGGGCTTTTTGCGATTGCGATACTCATCGTGATTAGCTTCACGCTGGTGTCCTTATTGCGCCGTTTACCGAAGTCTCTGTCACGCGATTCGTAGGGCGGGTGGCACACACTTCCGCACGACTCAAACTTACGCAGTTGAATTTCCGGGTGCCCCACTCTTCGCGCCTTTGTTTCATGCGAAGGGTGGGGATTTGGAGTCGCCACGATCGCCAACATAGCCGCTGGAGAATGTTTTAGCGCCGGTCGGGACGCTTTTCGACTGTGCCGAGGACGCGACATGGAGACTTATGCTCAGGCGAGGGTACCCGCCCCTGACCTTCAACCGTTAACTGTTTGAACTTCGCTCCGTATCACTTCGTTCCCGTAAACCCCGCCGCACGACTGATGTCCGACCAATCCACCAGCGCCGTAGGCGCGGTATAACTTAGCCCACCCCGGAAATATAGCGCCCTACCCGTCCTGAGAGCCCGCCAGTGGCAGGATCGAAGGCTCCTGGCACGATCCGGCCGCGCGAGCCCCCACCCCACAGTTTGCACTTGAATTACCGTAACGACTGTGTTATCATCAGTCGTGCGCTAATTTCATCACCACAAGGGGGCTGTATGGTCCACGCTGCTCGCGCTTCAACCGCCAGCGCGCCAGCCCCACTCTCCACCCGCCATTTTCTAATCGCTAGTCGTCAAAATATTAAAAATCGCGCTAACTCGCTCACAACAAATGAGAAAACTTTTTCTAATCGCTAGTTTTTCGGCCGTTTTGGCGCCTGCCCGCCGAGGCGGGCCCGCTCCTCATCGCCTCACCCATCGCCACCCACCAAACGCGCCATTTCTATTCGATACAAATAAACCTAACAAAATCAAGATTCTGTTGAGAGCCCTGTTGAAAACAATGGAGAAACAGTTTTCTATTCAATACAAATTTGCCGTTGGTTGCACGGGCAATCTTGCCTGCCCTGAGCGGACGCGAAGGGCCTGTGCCTCTCGGTCCTGGAGGTTTGGAGTCGCCAATCAGGAGATTGGCGTTCCCAGGAATGCGCGCTGCGCGGATGACGATTCACAAGTCGCAGATCACGAGCCACGCGCCTAATCGTGGCGCGTCCAGGTGCTCTGCGGAGCCGGCGGATGCAGCAGCGTCTGCATCACCACGCAGTACTGCTCGGTTTTCTCGCGCAGCGCGGCGATTTGCTCCGCCGAGGCGTTCGGGGCGGCTAAGTCAAAGTTCACACGAATGGTCTCGAAACCCACCGGCACCTCTTTCGATATGCCGAGCGTGCCGCGCAGGTCCAAATCCCCCTCCACGGTGACGGCGATGCGGTCAGTAGGAATGTTCATGGCAGTCGCCACCATCTGGCAGGTGATTTGCGCGCAAGCCGCAAGCGCGCCCAGCAGCAGATCGCCGGAACAAGCGCCAGCCCCCGCGCCTCCTACTCCCTTATGCGCTTCGGCCTGATGAATCGCGCGCCCAATGTCCACCGAGCACGCAATCGGCGCCCCAGTCTGCGCGCCTTTCGCCACAATGGTGATGCGCGAGGCCTTGGGGTCCGCGCGGTATTGCTCTTTCAGCGGTTTCTGCAGCGAGCGAAGATCCATGGCGACCTCATTCCCACGTCAAATTCTTGTGCATCGCGGCCCAGCTTCGGCCCAGGCTTCTTGAAGCCACTCCAACTGCATGCTAGCATGACAAAGCTTCCGGAGAATGTTCATGCCCAAGTACGTAATCGAACGAGATGTTCCAGGAGCTGGAGATTTGACCGACGCGCAGTTGCGCGATTTGTCGCAAAAATCGGTCGCGGTCTTGAAAGAAATGGGCCCAAAAATCCAGTGGCTCCACAGCTACGTCACCGGCAACAAAGTGTATTGCGTGTACCTCGCTCCAGACGAGGCCACCGTGCAGGAGCACGCCAAGCGTGTAGGCCTGGCCTGCAATCGCGTCTCGGCCGTGCGCCGGCTGATAGATCCAACGACCGCGGAGTAAGCGCTAGCCCGATTGCGACGCGCCCTCCGGCGCCAGAACTTCTTCGATCGCCCGCTCCGGCGGCATGTCCCAACCTTCCAGCCACGCCGTTGCGGTGTTGGAAAGCGCCTGCCGGGCGGACTCCAGGATCGTTTCCAGTTTCACCTGCTCAGCGACCGTCAGCGGCGCGCCAATATTCTGCCGCAACGCGGCTGCCGCGCCCGCCAGGCGGAGCGAACGCTCCGGCTGCTTCTGCACCGCTGCGGAACACGCGCAACATTCCAGCAAGCGCGCAATGCCGCGTTTGTGTTCCAAGCTCTGAAAAATTTTCAGGCTTTCACGGAACAGCGCCAGCGCCGCCGCACAATTCCCTTCTTCGCGCGCCAGCGTGCCCAGATCAGCCAGCGTCCCTGCAATCCCCCAGCGGTCATCCAGCTCGCGAAAAATCGCCAGCGCCTGTTCAAACAACGCGCGAGCGGCGGCCGAATCGCCCTGATCGCG
Organism: uncultured Acidobacteriota bacterium; assembly: GCA_963779465.1. Classification (GTDB taxonomy): domain Bacteria; phylum Acidobacteriota; class Terriglobia; order Acidiferrales; family UBA7541; genus Palsa-295. Next base: position 1,884,888 of record CAVZYH010000001.1, read on the forward strand.
CGCAATATCTCCCTCATTATTCAGCGACCACGCGGCTCCCGTCCGATCGCCGAGCCCCTCAAAAATTGCGCGGCACTCCGAGCACAGTGAACGCGCCAGATCGTACTCGCCCTGCATCTTCAGCACGCTCGCCAGATTGCTCAGAGCCCGCGCGATGGCCTGCAGGTCGCCCAGTTCTCTCCACAGCGTCATGCTTTCCTGGAACAGAGAGTGCGCCTTCGCAACATTCCCCTGGTCGCGAGCAAGAATGGCGCGTGCATTGACGGTAACGGCGACACCGTGTGTGTCGCCCAACTTACGCCCAATTTCCAGGCTCTCCATCATCATTGCGTCGGCCGCGGCGAAATCCCCCTGCGCGGTCGCCAGCACGCCCGCAGAGAACACCGCGCGGGCACGAGCCTTGGTCGGCGCAGCAGCCGCGGGGATGTGCAACACCTTGGCGAGCATGTCCCGCCCCTCGGCCAGGTACTCGCGCGACTCCCAAAAACTAAAAAGCGCGGTGCCCAGACGCAGGCCCCAATCTGCGTCTCCGGTTTCGATGAGCCACTCGAGGCCAGCGCGAAAATTGTCGTGTTCCAGCGCAAGGCGCTCCCGCCCTTCGGCGTCGGCCGCAGCTTTCGCGCCGGTCTGCGCCATCGCTTCTTCTTCGGCCAGCACCAGGCAGTAGGCGGCGTGGGCACGCTTCGTCGCGGCCTCCTCCCCGCTGGCTTCCAGTTTTTCCCGCGCGTACTCGCGAATCGTTTCCAGCATTACGAAGCGCGGTTCACCATTGGCTTGCTCGAATTGTTGCAGCAGGCTTTTGTCCACCATGGACGCCATGCCGTCGAGCAGATCCAGCTCCAAATCGCCCTTGGTATCGCAGATCGCTTCCACGCCTTCCAATGTGCAGCCGCCCACGAACACCGACAGCCTGCGGAAGAGTTTTTGCTCTGCGGCGCTCAGCAGGTCGTGGCTCCAATCGAAGGCAGCGCGCAGGGTCTGCTGCCGCTGCGGCAAATCGCGCGCGCCGCCGGTCAATAATTGCAAGCGGCTGGCCAGGCGCGTGCGCATCGCAGAGGGTGAGAGAACTTTCACGCGAGCGGCAGCAAGTTCAATGGCGAGCGGCAGCCCATCCAGACGCGAACAAATTTCGATCACCGCGGATGCGTTCTGCTGGTTCAATTCAAAATCCGGTTTGGCGGCGACGGCGCGTTGCACGAACAGCGCAACGGCCGGGAATTGCGAAAGCGCGTCCAGCGACGACTTCGACTGCGCATCCGGCACGCCCAGCGCCGGGACGGGAAATTCACGCTCACCGTACACGTGTAGCGCCGCGCGGCTGGTGACCAGGATTTTGAGATTTGACGCCATGGCCAGAAAATCCGCGACGATGGGCGCCGCTGGCATCAGGTGCTCGAAATTATCCAGCACAAAGAGCACCGGCGGGCGCGATGAATCCTGCAAGTATTTCTTGAGCAGCTCCAGCGACGACTGGCCGCCGGCCTCGCGGATGCCCAGCGTCTGCACGATCACGGAGACGATCAAGCCAGGATCGCGCAGCGGCGAGAGCGGAACAAAATGTACTCCGCCGGGAAAATCTTCGGATAAACCGCCGGCGATTTGCAGCGCCAGGCGAGTCTTGCCGATTCCGCCCATGCCCGTAATGGTCACGAGGCGCACGTCTTTCGAAAGCAGCAGCTCTTTGGCGGCGGCGATTTCCTTTTCGCGCCCGACGAACGCAGTTCGCTGCACCGGAATATTGGCAGGGCGAGGCTCCGCCTGCCGGGCCGGTCTTTCCGAGAAGCGGTCGCGTATAGCCGCGAGTTCGCGCGCCAGATCTCGCGTGGAAACGTAGCGCTTGTCGGGATCTTTCGCCAGGCACCGCTCGATGGCCCAACAAAGCGGCGCGGGCGCCTCCGGATTCTGCACGGCGATCGGCTCGGCCTGTTCGCGAATGATGGCGACGAGCGTCTCGGCCACGGAGTTTCTGGCAAACGCGCGTTTCCCCGTCACCATTTCATACAGCACCAGACCGAACGAATACTGGTCGGAGCGAAAATCGAAGGGAGCGCCGCTGGCCTGCTCCGGCGACATATATTGCACCGTGCCGACCAGCACGCCCGGTTGCGTTTGCCATCCCGACAACTCGCGCGTTTCTTGCTGTTCTGCGACGCGCGCTGTGACCTTCGCCAGCCCGAAATCCAGAATCTTCACGAATCCGTCGCTGGAAATCATCAAATTGTCGGGCTTCAAGTCGCGGTGCGCGATGCCCGCTTCGTGCGCCTTGGCCAGTCCCTCGGCCACTTGCGCCGCAATTTCGATGACCTTGCGTATCGGCAGCGAGCCAGCCGCGAGCAACAGGCGCAGCGTCTGGCCCTCGATCAATTCCATCGCGATGTAGTGCGTGGAACCATCGTGCGCCAGCTCGTAGATGGTGACGATGTTGGGATGATTCAGCGCGGAGGCCGAGCGCGCTTCGCGTTCAAAGCGATGCAAATAGTCCGCATCCGCGGATAATTCGGCAGGCAGAATCTTGATCGCCACCGCGCGATCCAGGCGCGGGTCGCGGGCGCGATACACTTCGCCCATGCCGCCTGCGCCGAGCAGCGTTCCGATTTCGTACGGACCCAAATGCGAACCTGGAAGGAGGGGCATAGATTAACCGCGATTATACCCCGACCGAAGGCCTTCGCGCCGTAAGTGGGGGTGAACGAATCACGAATCCGGCATCATAAATCACTGGCAGCTACGAGATGCTCACGAACCACCGTCGCTACTCGTCTCAGTGGTATATTTGAGAGATAGGCGAGGCGCTCAAAATGACCGAAAGAAAACCACCATTTGCCAGCGTGGAAGAGGCGCTGGAAGATATTCGCGCGGGGCGCATGATCGTCCTGGTGGACGATGAAGACCGCGAGAACGAGGGCGACCTGACCATGGCCGCCGAAAAAGTGACGCCCGAGGCCATCAACTTCATGGCGAAGTTCGGGCGTGGCTTAATCTGCCTGGCGATGACTGAACAACGCTGCGACGCGCTGGCTCTTGCGCCCATCACCCCACGCAACACTTCGATGTTCGGCACTCCTTTTTGCGAGCCGATTGACGCGCGCCGCGGCACTACCACCGGAACCAGCGCCGCCGACCGCGCCACTACGATTCTGGCGGCCACCAGCCCCAACACTCATCCCGAAGATCTCGCGCGGCCGGGGCATGTTTACACTTTGCGTGCGCGCAATGGCGGCGTGCTGGTGCGTGCAGGACAGACGGAAGCGTCGGTGGACCTGGCGCGACTCGCTGGGCTGGACCATTCCGGCGTGATCTGCGAAATCATGAACGATGACGGGACCATGGCGCGCATCCCGCAGCTGGTGGAATTCTGCCGCTTGCATGGAATGAAATTGTTGACCGTCGCTGACCTGATTCGCTATCGCATGCAGCATGAACGGCATGTGCGGCGCATCGCAGAATCCGTGCTGCCCACGAGGCATGGAAATTTCCGCATGATCGCGTATTCGAACGACGCGGACCACGAGCTGCACGTGGCGCTCGTGCGCGGCGAGTTGGCTGACCTTGCGAAATCCGGCCCGCCGCTGGTACGCGTCCATTCCCACTGCCTCACCGGAGACGTGTTCGGCTCAACGGCCTGCGATTGCCACGCTATCATCGAGCGCTCGCTCGCAGCCATCGCCAAAGAAGACCGCGGCGTATTCGTTTATTTGCATCACACCGGGCGCGGATTCCAGATTGACGCTTCACGCGAAGCGGAAAATGGCGAGCCGCCGCGCATTCGTTTTCACGCGCGCGAAGAAGTGGAGCAGGATTTAGGACGGCAGCGACTGGTGCAGCGCGAAAGCGGAATTGGCGCGCAAATATTGATTGATCTAGGTCTGCGGCGGATTCGCGTCCTCACGAATCATCCGCGCAAAGTGGTCGCGCTGGAAGGCTACGGCCTGGAAATTGCCGACCAGGTGCCGCTGGCGATTGACGCGACCAAATCCAGTCACCAGAATTTGTAACACGCTCAGCCGACCAGAGTGTCAACCGCGGCTTGCGGGACGAAACGGCACAGTTTCAAGAAAAACCTTAAATGCGTCCGCCTAAGAAGCAGGCGACCGCTACAAAGTCAGAACCTCGGACCTCCGTGCGTTTATTCGGTTGTGAACGCGGGCGCGGCACGGCGTCACTTCGCGTAAATCAGCACCACAAACGTGCCGGGAACTGCGGTCATGCGCGGGCGGGGATTTTCGTTCGCGGACGGCGGCGCGGGAGCGAAGTCGGCCGTCACCAGATAGACTTCGTGCGATTTCAGGTCCAGCGCCATGGTGCGTGCGCCCTTCTGCGTCGCCACATTTTCCACCACTGAAAATTTGTCCGGTGCGTCTTCGTGCACCACCGTTAACGTGGCGCTCTGGCCGTTCGAAGCAAACGCAAATCCCGTGCCGGGATCGAACGCGTTGGCGTCCACGCCAGCGCCGATCGCGGGCGTGGCGAGTACCTTTCCGGAATCCGCGTCCACCACCGCCATCATTTGGTTGTGGCAGCCCGCGAAAAGGCGGCGATGCGCGACGTCCATCGCGAGGCCGGACGGCTCCTCGCACGGCGCGAGCGGCCACTGCGCCGTCACTTTCAAAGTGTGCGTGTCAATCTGTAGCTCTTCGCTTTTATCCTCGATATTGACGTAAACATGTCCCGCGCCATCCGCTACGGCAAATTCCGGCTTGCCCGTCACAGGGATGGTTCCCAGCACGTTTCCGGTGGCTGCGTCAATCGCGGTGACGTCGTTGCTTTGGCCATTCATGGTGAAGACACGCTTCGACGCAGGATCGTAAACGATTGCGTCAGGATTCATGCCGGTCTTCGCGCTTCCAATGATTTGCAGCGATTGCAGATCGAAAATCGTGACGGTGCCGGCGCGGCCGTTCGAGGTGAATCCGCGATCGAATTCCGGCGCGAACGCGATGCCGTGCACGCCTTCAGTGGTAGGAATTTCGCCGGAGACGGTGCCGGTGTCCACGTTGAGCACCACCACTTTGGTTGCGCGCGAAATGAACAGGCGGCGCGTCGGCGAATCGAACGCGAGATAATCCCAGCCGCCCTCCCCGCCGAGCGGCACTTTCTTCAGCAAGTGGTAGCCGGAGGCGGACGCGTCGGCAGAAATGGATGCGCCGCTCGTGGCGTATTTCGTGGGGCTGCTCGCAGCGAGAGTTGCGAACATCAGCACTAGCGCTGCAGTGACCGAAAAGCAAAGATTCTTCGTTAACATGGATATCTCCGAGAATTAATTCTCTTTTGCCGCCGGCACGGAGCGCAAGCGCAAAACTCTAACACAGAGAGCATAGCGGATGGTCGCGCCGCCCAACAAGAAACCGACATTCACTGTGGCTGCGACGGTTTGTGCGGGGGCGGTGGCGCCGGTGGCGGCGTGACCTTCAAGTATGGGCGCATCTTATCGAGTTTGGCCTGGCTGATTCCTCTGATCGCCAGCAGATCTTCGACGCGGTGGAATCGGCCGCTCTTATGCCGGAAATCCACGATGGCTTGAGCAGTTTTCGGCCCGATGCCGGGGACTTGCTCCAGTTCCTTAACGTTCGCGACGTTCAAGTCCAGCGGATGCGCCGGCGGCGTCTTCTGCGCCACTACCGCAAGAGCACAGATGAAAACAACAATCGCGATGGTTGCGGCTTTTTTCAACGCACACTCGCTGCTGAGCCAACACGTGCCTAAGTTTGTCGAGTCCCCTGCGCGTCGTATTCGGTGACCTCGCCAAAAAGCGCGGCTTGTTCCGAAATTTGCGCGCGGTCGCCTACCAGCACGATTTGCGCGTTGGCGGAATCGAAGTGGCGGCGCGCCGCGACGAGAATATCGTCTGCGGTCAGCGCGTGAACTTTCTGACGATAGGCTTCCAGATGGTCCTCGGGCAAGTGGTCCAGATAAATCGTGGAGAGTTGGCCAAGCAGCCCATCCTGCGTCGCAACGCCCAGCGAAAAAACGCCGGTCAGGTAGCTGCGCGCGCTTTCCAATTCTTCCACAGTGACGGGGAGCGAGCGCATGCGGTCCATTTCGTAAAATATTTCCGTAAGCGTAGCGGCCGCCACTTCATTACGCACCGCGGCGTGCACGCTGAAATACCCGTGCTGGCGAAGTGATTGCAGGCCGCTGCGCGGGCTGTAGGTGTAACCCTTCTGCTCGCGAATATTGATGACCAGCCGCGAATGGAAAGCGCCGCCGTAAATCGAATTCGCCAGCACCAGACGAAACCAATCCGGATCGCGGCGCGTAATCGCCAGGTTTCCGAGCAGTACCTGGGTCTGCACGCTGCCGGGCAAATGCACCAGGTGAACTTTGCGGCCGGTGTTGCGCGGCGGCGCAAGCGAAATCATCGCGCGCGGCGCCGGAGCCCCCCAGCTGCCGAAGACTTTCTCGATCTGCGCGAACATGGCGTCAGCGGAAAAATCGCCGACGACGATCAGCAACGCATTGGCGGGAGAATAATTGTGGTGATAGAACTCCTCGAGCTGCGGATGCTCGATGGCAGCGACCTGCGCCTCGGTAGGCGAGACGATAGCGTAGGGATGCTCGCCAAAAATGATCCGGCGGAACCGTTCGCTCGCCAGAAATCCCGGCGTCGTGCGTTCGATGCGCAAGCCTTCGATTTTGCGGCCGCGTTCACGCTCGAATTCCTCGGTGGGAAACGAAGCATTGCGCGCCAGATCTCCCAACAGATCGAAAATGCCTTCGGAAAATTCGGCGAGTCCGGAAATCGAGATGGCGCTGGAATCCGCGCCGGCGTGCGAGCCCAGGTCCGCGCCCATGCGGCGCAAATCTTCTTCAATTTGGCGGCTGGAGCGCGAAGCGGTGCCGGTGCGCACCACCGTGGCCGTCAATTCGGCGAGGCCCGGCGTGCTATGCGCGACGCTGGCGTTTCCGCTGCGAAAAAAAAGCTGCGCGGAAATTTTCGGGAACGTGCGCAGTTCCGCGAGCACCACCTGCATGCCGTTGGGCAGTGTGCGCGCCGCGCGTCGTGGCCAAGCGACGGGCCGTTCGGGCCCGAGTGCGGGAACAGGGCTCGGGTGAGCCAGTGCAGTGGAGCTGGTCGTTGTAGTCATGGGTTTGGTAGTTGTTCCGCTCATGCGGCCACTTCCTTTTCGATGGGACTGCGCAGCACAATTGCGCGATTTGCCGGGACCAGATATTTTCGCGCCGCCGCCTGCACCTGCGCGGGAGTGACGGCCTGGAATCCGTCGAGAATCGTATTGATTCTGCCGGGATCGCCGTCGAACAAAGTGAAGCATGCAAGGTAGTGCATCAGGCCGAAGCGCGGCATGTGCGCTCCCATTCCGCCTTCCAAATTGGAGTAGTAATCGGCGCGCAATTTCACTTTCACGGGCGCCAGCTCGTCTTCGCTGATTCCCTGCTCCTGAATTTCGCGAATGATTTCGTCGTACGCAGCGATGGTTTCCTCGCTGGTGAATTCGGGCTTGTGAAAAATGCGCGTCACCATTTGCGTAGGGCCGTTGGTTTCGATGATGTCCGCGCCGCCATCGGTTTCCACGGCAATTTCTTTTTCCAGCACCAGGCGCCGGTAGATACGCCCGACGCGCCCTCCGTGCAGCGCGTGATCCAGAATGGACGCGGCGTACCAATCGGGATTGTGGCGATCCGGAACGGTGTAACCGATTGCGATCGCAGGCAGTGGACCGAATTTTTCCGGCACCTCGCCGCGGCGTTCTTCGGTTTGCGGCGGCTCGGTCACGTCTGCGCGCGGCGGCAGAGGGTGCGTGGGAATGTTTTCGAAATGGCGCTTGGCCAGCGCGAACCCTTCCGCGGGATCCAGGTCGCCGACCATCAGCAGCACGGCGTTGTTCGGCGAATAGTAAGTGTGAAAAAAAGTTTGCACGTCGGCGAGCGTTGCAGCATCGAGATCGGCGAAATCGCCGTAAAAATTGTGGGCGTTCGGCCAATTGCGGAAAGCGACAGGCGGGAGGTCGAGCCAGGGAAACCCGCCGTAGGGCTGATTCATCACGTTCACGCGGACTTCTTCCTTCACCACATCGCGCTGGTTGCGCAAATTTTCGTCGTCCACCTTCAGCGCGCGCATGCGATCCGCTTCGAGCCACAACACGCGTTCCAGGGCGTTCGAGGGAACGGATTCGAAATAATTGGTGATGTCGTAATTGGTGGTGCCGTTCAGCATGCCTCCAGAGGAATTAATCAACCGGATGTGTTCCATCTTGCCGGCGTTTTCGGAGCCTTGGAACATCATATGCTCGAAAAGATGCGCGAAGCCGCTCCGTCCACGGGGCTCCAGGCGAAATCCGATCTGATAATAAACGCCGACGGTGACGACTGGCGCGGAGCGGTCCGGCGAAATCACCACGCGGAGGCCATTGACGAGCGTGGTGTGTTCAACTGGGATGTGCAGGTTCTTCACTTCGAGTTCCTCCTGGAATTTTTGAAAGCACGATCCAGCTTTTTCAGAGTCGCCGCCGGATTTTTCGCCAGCACGCGGGCAGAGAGGCGGAGGAGCGCGGCGTAGGATTCGCTGAACTCGCGTGGCTGGCGGCGCAATGCCTGCTGATGCTTTTTCAGCGTGGCGTAATCGCCGCGTGAAGCGGGGCCGGTCCACGCGGCGCGCGGGCCGTGCTTTTCGAAATTGTGGAGCATCTGGCGCATCAATGGCAGCAACGTCTGCATCGCTTGCATGCGGGTAAAGCCGAGCCTGATAAGCGTTTGCGCGGCGGCCTCGGTCAATGCCAGCGCGTGACCGGCTACCAGCGTGCCCGCAGCGTGATAGGCCGGCTTACTGCTGCTTGCCACCGGCACCGGAATGCCGCCGAGAGAGCGAGCAATCGCGCCAGCGGCACGACGCGCGCGCGGCTGGCCTTCGATGGCGAAAATCACGCCCTTCAGATTCGGCTGCGAATTGTTTGTAAATGTTTGCATCGGATGAATCGAGCCAGTAGCCGCACCGCAACGCGCCAGCGCTTGCAGAACCGAATTGTCCAGCGCGCCGCTGCCGTGCAACACGGTTTTGCCGCGGCATTTTTTACCCGCAACCCTCGCCAACTGGCGCGCTACTTCCGTCAGCACATCGTCTGGCGTCATCAACAGAATAACATCGGCATCCATCACTTTGCTTGTGAGTGTGGCGAGCGGCCGCCCTGCGCCAATCGCGCGCACCGCAGCCCGAGAATGTGCCGCGGAGCGCGTGACCACCGCGCCAATACGCCATCCCAAGCGGCGCAGTGAGCGTCCAAGCGCGCGACCAAGGCGTCCTGCGCCGACGATGGAAACAGAGCGCGACATGCAAAGTGATAGCATAGCGTGTTCGCTGCGCTCGCGCTGGAGGAAATTCACACTTGCATTGGCTCTGGACTGGATTGCTGGGCTTCATCGCATTGGGCTGGCTGTTCGCAGCCATTGATCTGGCTCGCGGCGCGCTTGTAATTCCGGCGCTGAACAAAGTGCAGGTTCACGCACACGACAGCCGCAGCCACGATAGCGGCCCCGAAAGCTTTCCCCGCGTTTCGATTTTATTTTCGGCGCTGGACGAAGCGGACAAATTGCCGGCGGCGCTCGCGACTTTTCTGGCGCAGGATTATCCTGACTATGAAGTGATTGCCGTTGACGATCGGTCCGAGGACGCGACCGGCAGCATTTTGGATGCGGCCGCGCGCGAGAATCCCCGCCTGAAAGTAGTTCACGTAGCTTCCCTTCCCGCCGGCTGGCTGGGCAAACCGCACGGACTGCAACAGGCTTTTGAACATTCCAGCGGAGAATGGCTGGTATTCACGGACGCGGACGTTCGTTTCGAGCCGGACGTATTGCGCAAGACCATCGCACTCGCGGAAGAAAAGCACTGGGATCACCTGACCCTGCTGTGCCACGCAGAGATGTTCACGCCGGGCGAAAAAATCGCGATGACGTTCTTCGCGATGTCTCTGATGCTGAGCCTGCGGCCGTGGCGCGCGAGCGATCCAAAATCCAGCGCCTATGTGGGGATTGGAGCATTCCAAATGATCCGGCGAGACGCGTATGAAAAAATGGGAACGCACCGGCGCCTCGCGATGGAAGTGGTGGACGACGTCAAACTGGGAAAACTGGTAAAGGCAGCGGGCTTGCGCTCGGGCGTGGCGACGGCGGGCCGCGCGGTCAGCGTGCACTGGCACTCAGGGCTGGGAAATATCATCCGCGGAACCACCAAGAATTTTTATGCGACTACTGGTTTTCGCCTCTGGGTGGCTTGCGGGCAAGTGGCAGGAACGTTGTTGATGTTCCTGCTGCCGTGGCTGGCCTTGCCGTTTGTGCGCGGCTGGGCGCGGGCTTTCACGGCAGTGGCAATAGCCCTGCCGATTTTGGCGCAAGCCGGCGCCGCGCTGGAATTCGAAGAGTCGCCTTTGTATGCAGTGACCCAGCCGCTGGGGGCTTTGATCTTTGTGTGGATGCTAGCGCGCTCAACGATTGTGACTCTGCGGCAAGGCGGGATTTTTTGGCGGGGAACTTTTTATGCGATCGACGAATTGAAACGCGGGGTAGTATAGTTGAGCAGTTACGATGATACCCCTGTCGATATATCCCGAAACGTCCATCTGGTGCGAACTCTGTGATCAGAAGGTCGATCCCCGGCATTTGTGGAATGCGCTCGGCGAGCGCGGCGCGCGACTTGTCATAAGCACTCAGCTGATATGCGAACTAGCCGCAACGTTTACATCGACGCGAATTGACGATCCTGTAGCCAGGGGCAGGGAGCTCTTTTCATACCTATCGAGGTTCGTCGCCGCCGGAATTTCCTGCCTCAAGATGAACAAGGATCTGTTGCAAAGCGAGGCAAGAAGTGTGACCGGCGAGATCGCAGCATTCGAGACCACACTTTCCGAGGTGGACTATGCGAATCTGACGATCGAAGTTCAAAAGCTGGCGCAGGGAAGCTTCGATGCACGCGCCCGCGAGTTTCTGTCGAGTCGAAGGAATCTTTGCAAGGAGTCAAGGAACGACGCCGCAGCGTTTGCCAATGAGCGACCTCAATTGAGACTATCTTCCGCAAGCGCTTCGTTCGACCAATTTCTGGCGTCGATTAATCCGCTTGATGTAGTTAGAGTTCTAATAGGTCACTTGCGCGACGAGTTTCGAGCAACGAACGGTACAATCTTGGTTGAAGTCGCCGCCGCAATGCTTCGAAATCCCACTTATAGAGTCGGAAATACTATGGTTCGAGCAGACCTCTACACGACGTGGAGAGCAGCTCGAGCCGGGAGCCTCGCCAGAGACGTGATGGATGATTGCTACCATTTGGTGAACGCATGCTATTGCGACGCGTACGTCACAAAGGACCGACGGCATTCCGAGTACGCGCCCGTCATCCTCGGTCGGACGGAGGTTCGTTTTTACGACGGAGGCACCCCCATTTCCGAGTGGCTGATTGGGGTCGCATCGGAGCAAGAGGTACAAGTACGAGCGACGTTTGCTATTTGAAGAACGAATAACTTAGAAAGATGACTTGGAAATCCACGCCGGGATCGTAGTCGTGCCGGTGGGCGTTGGAAATGTGCTGGTACTTGTAACCGAAGCGCCAGGCGCGGTTGCGCGATGAATTGAACAGGTCCACGCCGGCCTGAAAATCGAACGTGAAATTAAACTGCGTGCCGCGGGGAATGTCCACAGGCACGGGTCGCAGCGACGCTACGAATCCCGCCGTGGACGCGATGAATGGCTGCAAGCGATTCTCACGCCGAAAATTCAGCTTCAATCCCAAAGGATTCACTCCCCCGCCGTAAACCGTTTCACGTCCATTCGGGCAGTAAGCGGTTACATTTGGCACCGGCATGCACACGTCGTAGGTGTACTGGCGCACGGTTTCCGCCGGGATCACGTCGAGCGTGTATTGCAACGAAAGGTGTGGCTTGTCGAACAGCGTGCGGCCGTAACGGAGTGCGAATTCGCCGAGCTGCCGATTGGTCTCGATACCAATCATTTCGGCATTGCCGACGGAGTAGCCGCCCCAGACCGCGAATTCATTGCCGGGGGGATATCGCGGCTGCGGTTGCGGCGCGGATTGGGAGCGCGCAGCGATGGAACACGAAAGAACGGCCAGGATTGCCAGCAGAACCCGGAGCAGGCGCAACCAGCCGAGGATTGATTGGGAATTGCGCACTGGTCTTTATTCTATTCGGCACAATCGGGAAAAGATATTAGTCGATATCCCGCGAAATTTCAGCGCCGGGACGAAGAGCCCAGCTTCCGCGACTATCTACGTACCTTGGATCGGCGAACAGCGCGGAGGCGGGAACCGAAAAATCGCGTTCAGGATTTCTTCGACACCTTGGCGGCTCGTGACCGCGTTTTTGGCGCCGGAACCTGCGCCACGGGCGCCTCTTCGACCGCCGCCGCTGTCGCCTGCGGGGAAGTTGGAACCGGAGAATCCGTCGCTGGCGGAGAAAAAATGGCGCCCAAGTCGCGTTGCTTCAGTGCGCGAACGCGATCGCGAATGCCGGCGGCGCGTTCGAATTCAAAGTTTTTAGCGGCTTCACGCATTTGCTTTTCGAGCTGCGCAATGGCCTGCACCATCTGCGCTTCGCTGGTGATTTCGCCAATCACAGGCTCGTCGGCCGGCACAGTGAGGTAATCAGCTTCGATAATCCGCGCCAGCTGCATATCCACGGACTTGATGATGGATTGCGGCGTGATGTTGTGGTCACGATTGTAGGTTTCCTGAATGGCGCGGCGGCGGCTGGTTTCGCCGATGGCCTGGCGCATGGAATCGGTCATGCGATCGGCGTACAAAATCGCGCGGCCTTCCACGTGACGCGCGCAGCGGCCCATCGTCTGAATTAACGACGTCGCGCTGCGCAGATATCCTTCTTTATCCGCGTCCAGAATCGCGACCAGCGAAACTTCCGGCAGATCCAATCCTTCGCGCAGCAGGTTGATGCCGATCAGCACGTCAAATTCGCCGCGGCGCAGATCGCGCAGGATGCGCACGCGCTCCAGCGTATCAATCTCAGAGTGCAGATAGCGGACACGTATGCCCACTTCCGCGAAATATTCAGCAAGGTCTTCGGCCATGCGCTTGGTGAGCGTCGTGACCAGAATGCGCTCGTTGCGCGCGGTGCGCTGGCGGATTTGCTCCAGCAGATCGTCCACCTGGCCCTTCACCGGGCGCACTTCCACTTCCGGATCCACCAAGCCCGTGGGACGAATCACCTGCTCGACGACTACTCCTCCCGTTTTCGTGAGTTCGTAAGGCCCGGGCGTGGCGGAAACGTAGACCACCTGATTGGTGCGATGCTCGAACTCCTCAAAAGTAAGCGGACGATTATCGAGCGCGGACGGCATGCGAAAACCATAATTCACCAAAGTCTGTTTGCGCGAACGGTCGCCGTGATACATCGCGTGAAGTTGCGGTACGGTCTGGTGCGATTCGTCCACCACCAGCAAATAATCGGACGGCACGTAATCCAGCAGCGTCGGCGGTGCCTCACCCGGCAAACGTCCGGAAAGATGCCGCGAATAATTTTCGATGCCATGGCAATAGCCGATGGTGCGCATCATTTCGATATCGAAATTAGTGCGCTGCACGATGCGCTGCGATTCCACGATTTTTCCCTGGCGGCTCAGCTCTCCCTTCCACCATTCCATTTCCTCATAGATGCTTTGAATAGCGCGTTCGCGCTGTTCGGCCGGCAGGACGTAGTGCGTTTTCGGATAAATTGGCTGGCGGGTGATGTCGCCTTCGCGCGTCAGGCGAATTTCGCCGGTGAGCGGGTCAATCTTGCGAATGGCTTCGATCTGCGTGCCCCACAATTCGATGCGCACCGCGAGATCGTCGTAGGGCGGATAAATTTCGATGATGTCTCCGCGCACGCGGAAGGTGCCGCGGCGCAAATCTTCGCCGCGTTCGTACTGAATTTCGACGAGCTTGCGCAAAATCGTCTCGCGGTTGATGGACATGCCTTTTTCGAGCAGCAGCATCATGCCGTAATACGCTTCGGGCGAACCGAGGCCGTAGATGCAGGAGACTGACGCGACGATGATCACGTCGCGACGCTCGAACAGCGAACGCGTGGCGCTCATACGCAGCTTGTCCAGCTCATCGTTGATCGTGGATTCTTTTTCGATGTAAGTGTCGCTGGCCGGAACATAGGCTTCGGGCTGGTAATAGTCGTAATAGCTGACGAAGTATTCGACGGCGTTATCGGGGAAAAACGATTTGAACTCGTGGAAAAGTTGCGCGGCCAGGGTTTTATTGTGCGCCAGCACGATCGTCGGCCGATTGATCTCCTCGATCACCTTGGCCATCGTGAAAGTTTTGCCCGAACCGGTGACGCCCAGCAGCACCTGATGGCGGTCTCCGGCGGATAGGCCCGAGAGCAGCTGCGAGATTGCTTGCGGCTGGTCACCGCGTGGTTCGTAGTCGCTGGCTAGCTTGAAATTCATGCAGAAGTCCTCAGCGCGCCAAACGCGCTCTGCTGAAAACTCTAATTATAACAAATTTGAGGGAAGCCTGCTTGGCAAGGCGAACGTGCTTCAGCGGCGCGCGGCTTTGTAGCTGAAAAGTTTCTGGCATTCCTTACGCAGGAAGCCGCCGAATACGGGAATGCGGTGATTGCCCTTGCGAAAGACAAACTGGCACGAAATTAAGCACGCTCGCCATTTGTAAACTTCGGTACCGCACTTGCGACCGTACGCGGCGATGTCTTCCTGCGAAACACCGTAAACCACCGCGCCGATTCTGGACCACACGCACGCTCCGGCGCACATGGCGCAAGGCTCGTGCGTCGAGTACAACACGAAGTCAGGCAAATATCGTCCGTAGCCGCTGCACACGTACTTCAGCGTTTCCAGCTCCACGTGTTTGATGCTCGAGCCCGAAGTCTTCACGCGATTGCCCGCGCTGGCAATCACCACTTCGCGCTTGCCGACCAGCCGCGTGATCACCGCGCCAATGGGATAGTCGCCGCGATCGCCCGCCAGCTTGGCCTCCGAAATTGCCAGCTCCATGAACTTTTTCTTCGGTTTGTACGGGGTAGGGATCATCTGTGGGGATTATAGCTGTTTGGCGCGATGGATGGCCACGTCCGGCTAGCGGTTCGGGGCATCCAGCGATCGGGGACTGCGTGCGAAATTCTCTTCAACTCTGTGCGACGGCGCCGCGCGGCGTCAATACGGCGAGCACGATTGCCACGACGGCCAGCGCCGGAATATCGCCCAGCAGGTGGCCGTGTTCCGCGGGCGCGTTGAGCGCTTGCACAGTCATGATCCCGGCATGGACCAGGCTCGACCAAACGGTGAACCAGATCAGGCTGCGGTTCTGCAGCGGATTCCGCGCAGCAAGAAGCAGAAATATTTCCAGCGTCGCGTATACCCCGAGGATCATCTGTTCGTACTCTGGCTGATTGGGTTGCCAGCGCCAGCCCGACGGCCACCAAGCCATCATCAACGGATAAACGCCCAGAACAAAAATTAGGCCCACGAGAATCAAGGCTACGCGCAACTAGCGCAGCCGGGCGGCATCGCTCATTACCCACCTCGGGTAGTTCTTCCTGACGGAACACAGAAACTGAGCGGGATGCTAGTCCCCTGGTTACGGCGTGTCAATTGATCTTCATGTGGAAGACAAAATCAGGCGCCCCAGAGACCGCATTTACGGAGTCGGAGACGCGGCGGTGGCATTGGGCAGCAGCGTGATTTCGGAATGTGTTTCCACTTGGCCGGCGTAGTGAATTTTCGAACCGGAAAGCGCGCTGACGATTTCGAAGTCCATTTTTTGCGTGCTGGTTTGCGTGGAGCGCACTAACATGCCGGTCTGCAGCGAAACGGTGTCGAGGCTTTCGCCTTTGCCCGTCCACGTGCCGGAGCTGCGCAGTCCGTTGTGGCGATAGTCTTCCGGAGTGGCGTCGGCATTCGCGGAGCCGTGGCGCAGGATATCGAAGCTGGTGAGGATTACGGCGCAATGCGGCCCGGGCGACGCGGCGGGAGCGGCACCGCCCGTCGCGGCCGATGTTGATTGTCCCGGCGGATCGCAAGCCTCGTCGCGCAGATAACTGGACGAACTGCGCCACAGCAGATTCGCGAGCGGCGTGTTGTCCAGCGGGCGTTCGGCTGACCACTTCTGGCCGATAGCGATGCCCTCGGGCGGCAGATTCGCGCCCGGCGAAAATTCATTGATCCAAGCGCGCACGGCGGCGGCTGCGGCGGGATTGGAGACAACCTCATCGAGTCCGGTGATGTGCGAAATTTTGCCATCGGCTTCGATCGTAAATTCCATGGAGTGGCCTTGCAGATTATCGTATTGCGTGTCGAGGGCAGCAGCAGCGGGATCGTATGCGTCGGTCTCCGTCGCGGCGCTGGCTTTTTCGTAACTGGCGCGGAGGCGTGCCGCGCCGGCCGTGCCGTTCGCCGGGGGCTGCAGGCCCACGACGTCAAGGCGCACATCCAGCTCCGCAACCTGTTTCAGCTGTGATGCAGCTTCCGGATTGACGATCGGGGTGGTGGTGGTGCCGGTCGTGGTGGTCCGCGATTCAATGTGATAACGGAAGGATTCGCCCATGGAGAAATTAGGCGTCAAGTGAATGCGCGCCGACGCGGCGCCGCCTGCGATCGGCAGGAGCAGCGTGATCGCGGCGATTAATCCCAGGGAGTACACGAACGAAGTCGGACGACGCGTATTCAATTCCGCGGCTCCGTGCTTGCAGGCTCATCGTCGCGGCGCGCTGGTGAATTCACCCGCTGAAAATTCGGGGAGTGAACGGGCCCGGTCAAATCGAAGAGCTGCGCCGCGCCGGCCGCAGGGCGGGCGGTGCCGGTAGCGCCTCCGGCCGGAACCGAGCGCAACCGTAGATTCAGGTTGCGAGAAAAATCCACGGAGCCGGATGCGGCGATATCCTGCGCGCCACCGGTAAAACGCAATCGTTGGAAAATAATCTTGCCGTTGCCGCATGCCCACACGGCGGTAGCAGCAGGAAACGCGCTCACGCCGGGCCGTGCGTCCGCTTCGCGCATGGATTCCAGCAAATTGATATTTTGCAGCCTGGCGTCGGCGATGCGGGCATTGCCGCGACATTCCAGCGACGAAACCAGATCGGCGCGCGTGCCGCCCCCGGAATCGAGCGTGAATTCCCCGGAAGCTGAGCCGGCAAACAAATCGGCGAGTGTGGGAAAAGCAGCAGTAAGCGCCGCAAGGTCCACGCGCGAATAATCGAGATTAAGACGATAAGCGGGCGTCGCGGTGAGTTGCGCGTCGAGCGAACCCTCCAGCACACCACCGAAAAATTGCGCTTTGGCGCTCGATGCCTCAATGTGCCGGCCGCCAATTTTTACATCGCTCTGCAGATGGTGGAGCGTCACGGGCGCCAGCGCGAACTCCTCTATATTGATGCGGCCTTCGGCGCGAAGATTTTCCGGCACTGCGTTCGCCGGCGAACTGGAATTCAAAAATGGCAGCATGCGATCCAGAAAACTCTGCCGCCAGCGCGGATTCAGCCAGCGATCCAGGTCCGAGGCCGAAAGCGCATCGGTGGAAAGCGCGAATTGCCATCCGGTCGCGAGGTCGTGGCGATCGAACGTGCCCGTCCAGCGCGCGCCGAAAGCGTCCGCGGAAGTGAGCGCAATGTGCCGCAGCCCCGGCTTTAATTCCGCGCGCGCCCGGATCTGCTTCACCGGCTGATTTAAGAACGGCGTCAGCAGCGAAGCACCCCCCGGTTCCCCGCCCCACTCCACGGTGCCCACGGGCTGCGTTTCCCACGGAAAGCGCGCGCCCTGCCAGCGCAAATCGCAACGCACCGGACCGGCAAGATCCCAACCGCGGGAAATATTCCATCCCAACGCGCCGGCCGTGGCCACCAGGTCGCGTACTTGCGTTAGATTTCCGGACAAATGATAGACAGGAAATTCGTGTTGGCCGACACCGGCAATTGCATCCACGTGAACGGCGCCTTCTGATGAGCCGTAGGAAACCGTTGCGGGCAGCAGCGAAAACATTTCATGGTCGTAGCGGAACTGCGTCTGGCTAAGGTGCGCGGGAACGCGCAAGCGGGCGCTGGCGAGCTCGGCGTTTGCGATCGCGCCGGCCGCGGAAGTCAGCTGCAGCGGCCAAGCTGAAAAACCCGCACGAACGCTCGCGGAACCGCGCAGCGAGACGTCGGCGGCCACGTCGGAATGAAATGCGCGGATCCAGGCAAGCACGTCGCTGAGGTCCAGCTGCGATTGCGTGATTTCGAATTGCGCGGGCGACGTGGTGGCGCTCGTGCTCGGCGCCTCCAGCTGTGGCTCCGCAGCCGAAGGCCACGCGAAGTGAGCATCCGCGCGCGCAAAGGAATGGGGAGCTTCGATCGTGGCTTCGGTGATGTCGAGGCCGGACGCCAGCGGGTATAGAATCATTTTCGCGTTGACGTTCACCGCGGGATTATCGGTTCGTGCCGCAAAATCCCAGCGATGCAAGCGGCGCAGTTCAGCGCGGCCTTGCAGCGCCCAATTATCTCCCTGAGTTTCCGCATGAACCACCAAACCCAAATCTCCACGCACTCCAAAATCGTAACCGTGCGCCAGATGAAGCAGGTCGGAGAGCGACGCCTGGCTCCACGCCAGATCCAGCACGGCGGGCCGCAGGCGCGAAGACGTACCGCCAACGTGCCCGGAAACGCGAATCGTGCCAGCCTGCTGCAGGAGCACCGCCGCGCGCGTGGGAACAGCTTCCAGGTTCAAGGTCCATCGGCCGGAGCGGTCCGGTTCCATGTAGCCATTTACGTTGGTCAGCGCGAAAGGAAGCTTTTCGTCGCCGCGTTTGAAATTGATGCGGCCGGAAGCCACGTCAATGCGGCCGAAGCGCACAGCGGGACCTGGCACCGAGGGAGAGGCCGGCCCCGCGGACTTGGGCAACCACTCAGCAACGTTCCAGTCGCCTTCGGAATTGCGCACCAGATTCAGGCTGGGACTTTCCAGCGCGATGGCGCCTAATTCCATGTGCCCGCGGAACAAGCTTTGCCATCGCAGGCGCACCGTCAACGAATCCGCGCGCAGAAAATATTCGTGGCCGAAGCGCGGGTCTTCGCCGAATATCACCGAGTGCGCTTGCAGCGTCGGGCCGCCCCACAGCGAAAAATCGTAGCTACCCACTTCAACGCTGCGGCCGAACACGGCTTCCAGCCGCGCCGTCAATCTACGCTGCAGGCGCGTGTGGCGGATCAGCAGCGAAACGCCCAAATCCGCGAGCCACAGAAGAATCAGGAGGCAGACGAACCATTTCGTCCAGCGGGACCACGCGCGCCGCCGCGGCCGCGCCGCATCCAGCGGCGTTGAGTGCAGTTCAAGCTCGGAGAGAGTTTGCGACATGACTAACGGCGGCGCGCGGCCATCATAATTAGTGAACCTCGCGCAGCATCCGATCCCAGCGGGTCTGCGCGCGCAAGTGCAACAGCGTCTGGCCCATGCCGCTCAGCACGCTGGAAACGCCGCGCGAACGATAATCATCGGACGTCGCGCGCACCGACCAGTAAATCACCATCGGCCTGCCCATGATCGAATCGCGATCCACGAAACCCCAGTAGCGGCTGTCGGCGCTGAGGTCGCGATTATCTCCCATGGCGAAATAATGGTTGGGTGGAACAATCAGCTCGCCGTCGCGCACGTAATCGAAAAGCTGATCGGCCCATTCGCGCCGCGCGACGAATGGCAGAGCCTTGCGATTGGTGGGTGGAAAATTATCGGCCTCGGGATCCCGCGAGGCCGGGGTGCGCACCACGTAGGGCTCGCGCAGAAATTCACCGTTGATGTAAACGTCACCATTCACGATGCGCAGGCGGTCGCCCGGCAGGCCAATCACGCGTTTCACATAATGCGGGTGATCGTCGAACGGAAATTTGAACACGATGATGTCGCTGCGGCGGATATCGCGATACGGCAGGAATTTTTCGTACCACGCGCCAGTGCCTTCGAAAATGAATTTGTTGACGAAGACGTGGTCGCCGATCAGCAGCGTCGGTTCCATCGAGCCGGAAGGGATTTTGAACGCTTGCACCACGAAGGTCGTGCCAAAGAGCGCCAGCAGCATCGTCATCAGCAGCATTTCCAGAAATTCCGCGAGGCTGCTGCGCGACCGCACGATTTTCCGCGACGCGGGCGGTGCGCCCGGAGCGGCGAGCACTGCTGCGTCGGGCGCCTGCGCCGACAGCGCGGTGGATTCAGATGCCATGGTTTCACTTTAGCAGCTTGGGGAAAAAATCAGCAAGCGCGGTTGTACACGGGCGGACGAAAAACCCGAAATCGCAGCGGCGAGCATGCCATGCAGTTACGAGAGGCGAGGAACGTCGCGAGCTTCGAGAATTTCCAGTGCGGCGCTGGCAGCTTGCTGCTCGGCTTCTTTTTTGCTACGCCCGGTTGAGCTGGAGAGGCGTTCGCCGCCGTGCCAAACCTCAACTTCGAAAACTTTCTGGTGTTCGGGGCCGGATTCGCTGCGTATGCGGTATTCCACCGGTGAGCGCGCGCGTTGCTGCAGCCATTCCTGCAGCGCCGATTTGTGGTCGGCGCGTTCGAGACCTTCGCCATGGCCAGATAGCACGGGATCCAGCACGGTGCGTTGCAAAAATGAAGCGGCAGCCGGAAGCCCGGCGTCGAGATAAATCGCCGCGAGAATGGCTTCGTAAGCATCAGCGAGCAGGCGCTTCTTATCGCGGCCGCCGGTTTTTTCTTCGCCCGGACCCAGCCGAAGAAAGTGCCCGAGTTTCAATTTCTTCGCCGCCGCGTGCAGCGATGTGGCGCTGACGACACGCGCCAGACCCTTGGAAAGTTGCCCGGAATCCCAATCGGCAAAGGAACGGCAGAGATGCTCGCTCGCGATCAATCCCAGCACACGATCGCCGAGAAATTCCAGCCGCTCGTTGTCTGTTCCTTGCGACGACTGACGATGCGAGCGGTGCGTGAGCGCGCGGTCCAGTTCCTCAGGTCGCTGAAAATGGTGCCCGAGGATCGCCTCCAGTTCGGTGCGCTCCTCCGCTGTCATGATGCAATCACCGCGATCCCTACTTCGAAGGCGCAGGCGCGGCTGCGGCCTGCTTCTTGGCGTCGGCGCCCATCTGTTTGCAGCGGTCCTGCAAGCCACCAGGAATCGCGGCGCACTTCGCGAACGCGTCGGCGGATTCCGAGAAGCGCTTCAGCTGAGTAAGATCCATGCCCATGATGTAATAATCTACCGGATCCTGATTCGTGGGGTCCATGGTGGACTTCTTCAACTCCTCGACGGACTCCGCGTAATTCTGGCGCCGGAAATATATTAGGCCCAGGCCGCTGTGCGCCTGGGATTCGCCCTCTGCCTTGACCTTGGCGAACTGCTCCTCGGTCAGGTTCGCCGGTTTGGGGAGAGCCGCGAGGACTTCCAAGGCGTGTTTTTCGTACTTCTCGGCCTTGGCGAGCTGGCTTTCCGCCGCGAGGTCGTTTGGATCGTACTTGCGCGGGATCACCCATCCGACCAGGACGAGGACGTTGACGTCGTCTGGATTCAGTGCCAGCGCTTTATCCGAATCCGCGTACATCTTCGGCAGGTCCAGCTTGCCGTATTCAGCCACGGTCAATCCTGAATACACCAGCGCGACATACTTGCCGTTGGGATATTTCAGGACGTATGCCTCGCCCAGTTGAATGCGCTTGTCCGCGTCTTCCGGTTTCGTATCATTGAATGATT
This sequence comes from uncultured Acidobacteriota bacterium, assembly GCA_963779465.1. Classification (GTDB taxonomy): domain Bacteria; phylum Acidobacteriota; class Terriglobia; order Acidiferrales; family UBA7541; genus Palsa-295. The sequence continues at coordinate 1,906,537 of CAVZYH010000001.1, forward strand.
TGTAGGCAGCCTCTTCTTCCGGATCGGCTTTTGGCGCTGCCGCGGGCGCGGCCGCCGTTTGCCCGTCCTTCGGCGCTTGCGATTGCGTGCCCGAGGAAGCCGGCGGCTGGGCCTGCTGATACTGCGCGAACGAATTCGGCGCCGCAAGGAACACTGCGAGGAACACCACCAGACCTGCCAGACCACGTCGGATTGAAGGGAGCGTCATTTTTTGTTGCCTTCCTTTTTAGAATAACTCCGAACCTGCAGGCCGGCTGATAGCCCCGGTTGAAGCTTACTGCTTTGGCGGCGCACCTGTGCCATTTCCGCTGCTGCCACTGCTTGCGCCGCGCGGATTGTATGGCGCGTCAATTCCCCGCTGCGCCGCCACGCGAGCGGCTTCCGGCGCGCCCGGGATTGCCAGCGCGGCGCGATATTCGGCAACAGCTTGGTCGCGCTCCTCCGCGAAATCATGCAGGCGCCCCAGATACACATGCGACCAGGAAACGATCCCCGGATCGGGCGCGGCCTTTGCATCGGCAGACGCTCCACCAGCTGTTTGTCCCGCCGCCTCGCCGCCATTCGTTCCCGCAGCAGCAGGCCCGGCGCCACCGGGCGCGGGCGCCACCAATTTTTCGAACAGCTCCTGCGCGCGGTCGGCATCGTGATTCAGCAACGAGGCCACCGCCAGACCAAAATTCGCCCGGGCATTATCCGCATACTTCGCCAGGATCTTTTCAAAAGTCTTGCCGGCGGCCGCCGGATCCTGCAGTGCGATTTCATGATCGCCCTGCGCCAGGGCGCTCTCCAACTCCGACTGCGGATTTGCTGCTTGTCCCGGCTGCAATCCGCCGCGCGCCGCGCCCGGCGCCGCTTTTTCCGGCCCGGCGCTCTCCAGCGCCGCGAACTTAAAATCCTGCAAGCGCTTCTGTTCGGTCTCCAGGTTAATCGCGTCAATCATGTCCGGGAAATAATACGACATCGCCGGCTCCGCTTTCTCAAACTTCTGCAATTGCACCACGAACATACGGACCATTATGAACCCGTCCTGATCGTCCGCGGCCAGCACCGCTTCTTGTTGCTCCGGCTTCAAGTGACGGATGCGGAGCTCGACGGCTTTCACCAGACATTCGTCGGCATAGGCCATGAAGTCGTTCTTGTATTCCGGGGCCAGACGCGGCGCGCGCGCGGCAATATTCAACAGCCCGCGTTTTTTCATCACCGCCTCGCGGTATTTCAGCGGCAGCGGATCGAGCATGAAATGCAGATAGGCGTGGCGAACGTCGGCCTCCGGAAATTGCGGCCCGCCGTCCACCACAATCGCATAATGATTACCGTTGTTGCGGAAATTGGTGCGATTGCCCACCAGCGGCTCAATATACACCGCGAAGGAATGCCCGTAGCGCGGCCGGTAAATCTCGCGTAAGTAGCCGTTGCAGACAGTGACAACATGGCGCACGGGAGACTGGTAGCGTTCCACGGCGCGATTGTATTCCGGTTCCACAGCAGCCCAGCGCAGATCCAGGTGCGCCTCGTGATAAAAATTCACGAGCACTTCCTGAAATCCTTCGATGGCCAGCGCGTCGGGCGGCATCACATCGCGGCCCAGCAGAAATGTGAAACTCGGCGGCGGTCCTACCACCAGCGCGAAAGTAATGTAGCGCGAGAGCGTCTCACCGGAATCGGCCAGCGCGTAATCGTGATAGAACTGGCGCAGCGCGTCGGTGGCAGGCCCTTGCATCTTCAGCATCTCGCCGCGCAGCGCCAGGCGCGAAGGCATTTCGCTCAACGTGCTCTCGTCTGCGGCGAATCCGGCGGCGTCCAGCGCGCACATCACCGAAAATATGGACTGGCTAGTCTCGACGCTCACTCCGGTCTGCGTCGTGTCAGGACTGGCCTGACCGCGCGTGGCGGGAATGGCGGCCGTGCCGAGCAAAATAATGATGGCGGCAACAAAGACGTGCGCTGAAAATTTCTGGTGGTGCTTTAAGATGACGGAACTCCTCACCGATTTCTTTGAATTGCCTCTATTGGATCCGGAAATGCGCGCGCAACCCCGTGCGGCGCGCCGGGCTTCGATAAAAGATGCAGACAGACTCTAAATGGCAGCCTGAACAGAGTCAAGACAGGAGCGCGATTCACCAGGATCGACCACGTCGAGCGATTTAAAGCGGAGTACGCAGAGACCGGAACGCAGAGAAAAGCGGAAGGGGTGCTTCGCCCGTTTCCCCGGGGCTTACGATGACGGTGCTAGATTAACCGACCCGCTAGACGCGGGGGTCAGCCGCGCACGCGCACTTCGCTGAAACTCACCAGCACGCGGCCGCCCGCCTGCGGACGCCCGAAACTGAATTGCGGCCGGAAACGCGAGAACATCATCACCTGATCGAGCTGGCGCTGCACCGCTTGATCGTTGGGTCCAGAGAGAATCTTGTAATAGACCACTTCGCCCGAAGCGTTCAGCGTAGCCTCCAGCAGCAGTTCGCCGGATTCCGAATGTGCCGCAGAACCCACGACGCCCGGCACGGGGAACGGTGCCAAACTTTCCAGGCGAGCAGGCTGCACCAGATTCAAAGGCAGATCGTTCGGCACGATGCCACCCATCGGCACGCCAACCAGAATGTTCTGCACGATCAGCACGAACGCCACCAACGCCGTCAAAATTCCGCCGGTAGCCGGCACCGCGAGCGGCTTCAGAATATTTTCGAACGTTACAGCCGCGCGCGACCACATGCGGCGAACATCGGCCCACGGCGCGCCAGACTGCACGGCCCGCATGCGGATGCGCACTGCCAAATCCGCAGGAGGCGGCGCCGCCGCAACCGTTGCCAGACAAACGGACAAACGGCGGAAACGCTCCAGTTGCACGTTGCAAGCTTCGCAAGCGACGAGGTGTTCGCGGACCAAGCCATGTTGCCGCGGCGAAATCGCGCCGTCGAGATATCCCGGAAGATAGCGTTCGGCCTGGCGGCAATTCATCGGAGACCTCGCAACGATCGTGCGGCAACACTCGCAGCCAGCGTTGAGACTGACGGCGCGGATGTGGTGACAGATGGCGATGGATGCTGCTGGGAATGGGAATGGGGATGCATCTCAGACGTCGCCGGATACGACAGGCTGGCTTGTTCTGCGGACGCGGCAGGATTCCGCTCCGGAGCGCGCACCAGCGGATCGAGAATTTCCTTCAGCAGGCGCCGCCCGCGCAGAATTCGCGATTTCACGGTGCCGACGGATACTTCAAGCACTTCAGCCACCTCTTCGTAAGACAAGCCTTCCAGATCTCTTAAAATTACCGCGCCGCGAAACGCATCCGGAATTTGCGACAGCGCGCGCCGAACCGTGGCCTGCATTTCGTGTGTCTCGCACTGTTCCAAAGGCGAAGCTTCCGAATCCTTCAAGTCCAGCGCTGGATTCTTGCCTTCTTCATCTGCATCAATCGAGATTTGCTGCCGGTGATGGCGCCAACACCAGCGGCGATGATTCAGGGCCTGTCGTACGGAGATACGATATAGCCAAGTCTTCAGCGAGCTTCCCTGCCGAAACCCGCGAATCCCGCGAAAGGCGCGCAGAAAAACTTCCTGGGTCACGTCGGCGGCGTCGGCGGAATCCGAAAGAATGCCGTAGACCAGGTTGTACACCACTGCGTGATAATAGGTGACCAGCCAGTCGAACGCCGCGTCCGAGCCCGCCTGCAGCTCGGTGACTAATTCTGCTTCATCGCGGCCCCACGGCAGTGATTGCGCAAAGTCGGACATGCCGTTCCGTTTCCCTCCCGAAGCGCCGAGCCTCAGGGCGTGTCCTTCTAAATAGTTAGACACCAGATGCCCTGATTCGTTTCAAGCATAGCAGAAAATGCGGGGGCCAGTATGTGCCGAAGGTACTGGCGCGGCCGGCTTCGGTTTTGGACCGTAAGCGGCTTAGATTGAGGGTAGTAGAGAGAAGCCAGATCAAACGTTGGTGGAGCCGACGGGGTTCGAACCCGTGACCTCATCGATGCCATCGATGCGCGCTCCCAACTGCGCTACGGCCCCACGGTGCTGATTAACTTATAACATCCGCGTCGCGCAGCGTCAAACACGCTGAAGGTATGGCTTGCTCCAGCCGCGGCCGAGGTTGCGAGTCCTTCGTCCGGACCATTGACTTAGTCCATGGACTTAGTCCATGATGGCCTCGTGGAAGTAAACATTCATCAGGCCAAAACGCATCTCTCGCGACTGCTGCAGCGCGTGGCGGAGGGCGAAGAGGTCATCATTGCGCGAGCGGGTGAACCCGTCGCGCGACTGGTTCGTATTCAGCCACGGCAAGCAACTCGTCCCTTGGGTATGGATAGGGGTTCCGTCGTGGTTCCTGATGACTTCAACGATCCCCTGCCCCCCGATTTGCTCGCGCAATTTCTAGGGGAAGAGAAAGACTCCAAAACCTCCGTACGAAAGAAACGAAGTCGGCGGAAGCGAAAATGAAGTATCTGCTCGATACCTCTATATGGTTGTGGAGCGTCGGATCCGTCGAGAAGATCAACCGGGCAGGCCGTGAGTTACTGGCGGACGGTAAACAGGAGTTTTATTTGTCCGCCGCCAGCAGTTGGGAAATCAGCATAAAAACGTCGTCCGGAAAACTGCAATTGCCGAGACCGCCCACAAGCTACGTGCCCAAGCGATTGGCCGACCAGGGCATCATTCCTCTACCCATCCTTCATCAACATGCCCTCGCCGTTTACGACTTACCGAAGCATCACACCGATCCGTTTGACCGCTTGCTGATCGCGCAGGCCCAAGCGGAGCAGATGGTCGTCCTCACCGCAGACAGAATTTTTCGAAAATACCCGGTGGCAATCGTGTGGTGCGGTTGAGGTGCGTGGTGTCTGTTCCGCGATTTGAACGCGCCCGTGTGCTGCGGCTTCAGCGCCCCCCTTTGTACCAGCTGTAACCGACGGTGAACAAGAATGTGGCGTTGTATCCGGGGTTGTGACGCCCGATGCTGGCGTTGGACAAATGCCCGAAGGTGGCTTCAGCGGAAAACGCGCGGCGCGGCTTCACAAACATGTATGAGCCGAACGCCAGCCCCTCCGTGAAATTTACGGCTGCGGTGTTGCCCGGCGGAACATTGCTGGTGGTGAACACCGTGCCGCCGACGATCGCGACGTATGGCGCACACTTATTCCAGCTGGTGAAATTCCACTGCCAGATCGCCGGCCGGATGCTGGCGCCGTACACGCCTCCGCCGCCAGGCAGGAGCACGGCGTAGAGCGGCAGGACGTCCACGGCCCATTCGAAATTGCCCCGCAGAATGCCAGGAAGATGGTTGCCGGTAAGAATCCAGCCCCCGCGCCCACCGCCGAAGGCAAACTGCGTGCCATCGGATTTGCCAAGCCCCGTACCGCCACCGGCGACGACGCCCACTTCCCACGTATGCTTTTTCATGGATTGTGCAACCCAATCCTGCGCGACCGGCGCGGATGACGGCGCAGACCCGGCCGGCGCCGCAGGCCCTTCCTGCGCGGCGACTGCGCCCGCCAAAATCAAAGTGCAAAAAAATACAGCGATCCATTTCATATTATTTCCTGCCTGCTATAGATTTTTCCAGTTGCGATGAGCGCCCTGCGAATTGGTGAGACTACGTGCAGACGCCCAGCGGGTCAAGTTGAAATCGCGGTATGGCAATCCACGGAATCTCGACATCACAAACCACGTGGCGTCGCGACACCGATGCGTCTAGAATGCTCGGGCCATGGCGAAAATCACATTTCTGGGTGCGGCGGGAACGGTTACAGGTTCGAAGTATCTGATCGAAACAGGCGGCAAGCGTTTACTGGTGGATTGCGGCCTGTTCCAAGGCTCGAAAGATCTGCAGCAGCGAAATTGGAATCCTCTCACGGTGGATCCTGCAACGATTGATTGGGTGCTGCTGACGCACGCGCACATTGATCACACCGGGTATCTGCCGCGCCTTGTTGCAGCCGGATATCGCGGGCCAGTCTATGCGGACGCCGCGACGCACGAGCTCTGCAACCTGCTGCTGCCAGATTCCGCGCACTTGCAGGAAGAAGATGCGCAATTCGCAGCGCGCAAAGGCTACAGCAACCACAAGCCACCGCTGCCGCTTTACACCATCGCGCAGGCGCAGCAAGCCCTGACGCGATTCCAGGAAATTCCGCGCGAGGGCGATTTCACCATCAGCCCGGAATTTTCAGTGCGCACGCACGATGCCGGCCACATTCTGGGTTCCACGTGGTTGGAATTAACGATTACCGAGAACGGCAAAAAGATCCTGATTGTTTTCTCCGGCGACATCGGCCGCTACGATCAGCCGATTCTGAATGACCCGGAGGCGCCCGCGCGCGCCGATTTCCTGCTGTGCGAATCCACCTACGGAGATCGCGAGCACGGCACCGGCTCGGTGCCAGACGCGCTGACGGACGTGATCAACCGCGTGGCCAAGCGCGGCGGAGCGATCGTAATTCCCTCCTTCGCCGTCGGCCGCACGCAAACGTTGATGTATTACCTGCGCGAGCTGGATGACGCGAAGCGTATTCCGGAGCTGCCGGTGTACGTGGACAGTCCCATGGCCATCAGCGTGACGGATATTTATGCGCGGCATCACGAGGACCACGACATAGATTTTACGAAGCTCGAACAAAATGGCGATCGCGACCCGCTGAATCTTCTGGAAGTCCACATGACGCGCTCCGTGGAAGATTCCAAGAAAATCAACGATGTGACTTCCCCCTGCATCATTATTTCCGCCAGCGGCATGGCCACGGGCGGACGCGTGCTGCACCATCTGGCAAAACGGCTGCCGGATTCGCGCAGCGCTGTGCTGCTGGTGGGCTACTCAGCAGAGGGCACGCTCGCCCGCGCGCTGCAGGATGGCGCTCAGTACGTGCGCATCCACGGGCAGGAAGTGCCGGTGCGCGCCGAGGTCGTGGTGCTTGATCAACTTTCCGCGCACGCAGGCAGAAGCGAATTGTTACGCTGGCTTTCAGGATTTAGCGCGCCGCCGCGCCAGACATTTTTGGTGCACGGAGAACCCAGCGGCCTGGAAGGTCTGCGCGCCGGCATCGCCAGCCGATTTCATTGGCCGGTCGTGGTACCGGCTTACCTGCAAAGTTTCGATTTAAATACCTAGACACCAGCGCGCCACAGCGCATTTCCAGAAGCCCGCAGCAGAATATGTCGCTGGTGTTCCTGGCGCGCTTCGCGGTGCTATACTCGGCTCAAGTTAGCCGGGGGTGCCCCATGAGCCGGCTCCATATCGGCCCGATCGTCCTGTTTTTGCTCTCCGCCCGCGTGTTGTTCCCACCTTGTTCCGACGCCTGGCAATTCAACGGAAGCCGCTCGGACGACAACAATCTTACGATCAACGGCAATGTTTATTACGACGATGGAAATCAGCCGGCCGCCAACGTGATGGTGCAATTGCAGGGCTCCGATGGAAATTCGCGCCAGCAGGAAGAAACGACCGACTCCGGCTGGTTCGAATTCCGGCGCTTGGGCGGCGGCACCTATGTGCTGCTGGTGGACGTGCAAGGCTATGAGCGCGTAGCCATGACCGTGGACATGTCCTTCATGCCGGAGAAAGGCGTGGTGCTGCGTTTGAAATCGCTAGCCGGCGCAACAAAAGCCGCGGGAGCAGGCAGCGTCTCCGCGCACGAACTTTCCATGCCTGCAAAAGCGCGCGACCTGATGAGCGCGGGCAAGAAAAAATTGTACGCGGAAAAAAATGCAGAGGGCGCGCTCGGGGATTTTCAGTCAGCGATAACGGCCGCACCGGGATATTACGAGGCGTACTATCAGGTGGGGATGGCCTACGTGTCGCTCGGCAAGCGCGACGATGCGGAAACCAGCTTTCGCAAATCCATCGAGCTCAGCGGTGACAAGTACTGCGAAGCGTACGTCGGGCTAGGAACGCTGATGCTCGACCGCCTGGATTTCGCGCAAGGCGAAAAGACACTTCGCCGCGGCGTGGAATTGAATCCCGATTATTGGCTGGGACAATACGAATTGGGCCGCGCGCTGCTGAATCAGGACAAGCTCGCAGAAGCGCTCAAGTCCGCGGATCAGGCCAAATCCCTTGCGCCCAGCGCCGCGATCGTCTATCGCCTGCTCTCCAATATTCATTTGCGGCAGAAGGACTATCCCGCGCTGCTGGCGGACATTGATTCCTACGTCAAGCTGGATCCGGACAGTGCCGCGGGAATTCGCGCCAAGCAATTGCGCGCGCAAGTGGCGGAGAAGGTGGATACGGCAAAAGCGACGCCCGCGGCGCAAAAAACTCCCTGACGGCGCGCGGGAATACAAAGGCATCAGCAACGCAAGGTGGGAAGCAGCGGAGAAAATTCAGCGCGCGGCGGTTTCCGCAACGAACTTCGGAATTTCAATCAGGCGAAAACCCAGCACAAACATCGGATGCGGCGCCACGCGGCCCCAGCGGGCTAAATCATATTTCGCGCGGATAAAACGAATTTCAGGCTTGAGCGAAAGATCCAGAACTTGCCGCGTTTCGCCGCGATAGAAGCGTTGCGGCATTTTCAGCAGCGGCATTTTTCCAAAGTCCGCTCCGTCCGCCGATCCCCACACCGAAATATCCACCGATTCCTGCTCCATCTGCTCAGTGATGTCCATGGTGCACAGGAAAGTGCGCGTCTGGCTCCCGCTGATGTCAAACGGCTGGCCTTCGCCGTTCGCTGTAAGTTGCGTGCCCGGCGGTATCAGAACGAATTCCACGGCCATGCATGGGCCTCCTGAAGCGGCAGGCGGATTCTAGCACAACAGCGCAACGATCAATGGCTCCGTAAAATTAGCCGACATACTTGAACGACAAACCCAATCGCCTTGCGAGCTTGCCAAGGTGATCTATCGCGTTCTTATAGTCCTTGTGAGCCTCCATGAAGTAACCGTGATACTCGACAGGAATAATAAAGGGATTTCCGCGTTGGTGTTTTTGCTCACGGGCCACCAAGTAACGTTGGCCGCTTGTCCGGAAGGGGAGCAAGCTTTTCAGTTGGTGTTCATGTTTGTCGACAAACAAACTGAGCGCCTGCTTGTAAAGGTCGCGCACCGTTCCAGCCTGGATTTGACGGCCACCGATTTCGACGGTGGCACCTCTCTCGCGCGGCACTCTGGATTTCGTGTCGAGGGCCATTAAAGCCTCCTTGTGGAAGTCACCTCTCCGGTTGGTCGGTTTTTGGTGGTCACCGCCGTTGTCTTCACGCTCGTCGATCAAGCGGCGGATCACATCCTCTGGTTCTTTATCTAGAAATGGCTCGGCACACGCCTTCAGGCGGGCCATAGTCGCATCCGAGATGCTTATTTTGTGGGGCATTAGCATGAATCCTCAATATACACAGGTACATTGTATATAGCGGCTTTTTGCTTGTCAAGCGCTTTCCGGAAAGGAAAACCGGACTACTCTGATTGCGTGGGCGTTAGCTTCGCCAAGCGTTCGGCGGCGGCTTGGAATGTTTTTTCGGTTTTGCAGAATGTGAAGCGGAGGTGCGTGCGTCCATCCGTTGGATCGCGGTAAAAACTGGAGCCGGGAACCGCAGCAACTCCAATTTCAGTGACCAGATATTTCGCGAACGCGACATCGTCTGGAAAACCAAACGCGGAAATATCGGTCATGATGTAGTATGCCCCGCACGGTTTGAAGCACTTGAAGCCGGCACCGCCTAAAATGCCCAGCAATCTTTCGCGCCGTTGCGCGTATTCACTCGCAAGCGTCGTGTAATATTCCGGCGGAAATTGCAGCGCAACGGCCCCAGCCTCCTGCAAAGGCGCCGCGGCTCCCACCGTAAGAAAATCGTGCACCTTGCGAATCGCGGAAGTGACTTCCGGCGAAGCAATCGCCCAACCCACTCGCCAGCCCGTGACACTGTAGGTCTTCGACAGCGCATTGATGGTGATGGTGTGCTCGCGCATGCCCTCCAGAGTCGCCATGGAAATATGCTCAGCGCCGTCGTACACCATGTGCTCGTAAATTTCATCCGTGATGGCATAAGCATTCCAACGCAGGCAGAGTTCGCGAATTATTTCCAGCTCGGCCCGCGTAAAAACCTTGCCCGTGGGATTGTTGGGCGTGTTCAGAATGATGGCGCGAGTCTTTGGTCCAAACGCAGCTGCGAGTTCCGCCGGATCAAACGTCCAATCCGGAGCATGCAGCCGAACAAAGCGCGGCGATGCGCCAGAAAGAATCGCATCCGGCCCATAATTTTCGTAGAAAGGTTCAAAGACCACTACTTCGTCGCCAGGATTAATCACCGCCAGCATCGCGGAAATCATGGCCTCAGTAGAACCGCAGCAAACCGTGATTTCGCGCTCCGGGTCAATCTCCAGACCATCGTTCGTACGCGAAAATTTCGCAGCGATGGCGTTGCGCAACGATTTCGCGCCCCAGGTGATGGCGTACTGATTGATGTCCGCGGCGATCGCATCCTGCGCAGCGCTTTTAATCAACGCAGGCGCGGGAAAATCAGGAAAACCCTGTGAAAGGTTGACGGCTTTATGCTGCAGCGCCAGCCGCGTCATTTCGCGGATTACGGATTCGGTGAATTGCGCGGCCTTCCAGGAAAGTTGCGGGCTAGTGGCCGGGGCTGCTTGCGGCTTTACGGGATTCATTCGTTGCGCCTCGCACAGGTTGCGTCCCGTATAACTTACGATAAATATCGGCATTGCGCGTAACGATTTCCACATACTCGCGCGTTTCCGTGAACGGAATGGAATCCACGAACTCTGCGGGCTCGCGATAGCTCTGGCCGCTGGTCCAGAACGCGACGCGATCTTCTCCGGCATTGTAAGCGGCCAGCGCGGATTCCACGCTGCCGAAGTCCCGCTGCAGCCCGGCAAAATAAATCGTTCCGATATGAATATTGTAGTCCGGCTCGAAAAGCATCGGAGTGGAGTAGCGCACCTTCGCCTGCTTCGCGAAACGGCGTGCCGTTTTTGGCAGCAGTTGCATCAGGCCCAAAGCGTTAGCGTGCGAGTGCGCTTCGGGATCGTATGCCGATTCCTGGCGAATCAGTCCGGCGGTGAGCATGGGATCCACGCCGGCGGTAGTGGAACGAGCCACGATGAAAGATTCGAACGGCATCGCGTAAGCCGTGAGCCACACTTCGCGCGGAACTTGGCCGAACGGCCGCCATTCCAGCTGCGGATAAATCTGGCGCACGGTGACGATCGCTGCGCCGAGGTGCCCGGCGTTCAGCGCTTCCTGCGCGGCTTCCAGCAACAGCCGCGGTTCCCCCGTAGCGGCATAGGCGGCGTGTAATTCCAATTCCGCCGAAGCATCGAAACCGATCGAGCGCAGCGCATCGGCGCGCATCTGACGGTTCGCGGCGGCGGCCGGAATGGTGTCACCAAGCGGCAATGCGGGCGGCACCGGCGGAATCGTCGCAAGTATATCGGCATCGGAAGCCGGACCGGGACCGAGAGCGCGCAGGCGTTTCACGGCAGTGGTGGCGAAATAATTCTGCGGAAAGCGCTCCAGCAGCTTTGCGTAATAAGTGCGCGCCAGCGCGGAGTTCCCTGCTTCTTCAGAGAGGCGCCCGAGCCAGTACAAAGCGTCGGGCGAAAATTGCGAGCCGGGAAAACGGCGCAGATGTTCGGCCAGCAGCGCCGGAGCATTCGGCTGGCGTTTCAAGACTGCAGCCCAAGTGACGCGCCACTGCGCGGGAAGCGCGTCGGCGGCGGAAGGAAAATTGTCGGAAAGCCGCTTATAAAAAGAGGCCGCGCGATCGCGATCCAGCTGCACCCAATAATAATTGCCCGCAAGGAACAGCGCGGATTCGGCCCAACGGCTGTCTGGCGCGCGTGCCACCGCCGATTCCACCGCAGCAATCATCTGCGCTTCCGACGGCCGGTCGCGATAATAATTCGCAATGGTGTTGTAGCGTTCGGCATCCACATCGGGATCGCTGATTTTGAGCTCAGCGAGCGGGGATATGCCTGCGCCGAGCGCGATGCCACACTCCATGATGCGCAGTTCCGCGCGTTCGCGATCCGCACCGGTCAGTTGGGGCAGCAGGCGCGAATATTCGTTGCGCGTATCGCCCCATTGATGCGCCGCGAAAATCGCGGATGCGTGTTCGAGCTGCTGCTCTATGGGAATCGCGCCGAGTTTGTCGCCCAGGGAGCTGCGCAGAAAACTGAGCTTCGCTCCCGCTTCGCGCGCCTGATCACTCAAAGGGAAATGCAGATAGATGGTTTGGTAGTCCGCGGCGGCTTGCAGCGGCTGTCCGGATTGTTCGCGAGCTTCGGCGCGCAGGAAAAGCAACGCCGGTTTTGCGGCAGTTTGCGCGTAGCCATCGAGAGCCGCGAGAATCGCCGCCGGTTGGTTCACGGCTAGCGCCGCGACACCCAGCGACTGCAACGCCTGATCGGTGATGACGGAGTCAGGATAGCTCTTGCGAAATTCCTGAAGCTGCGCGAGTGCCTCCGCGTTGCGATTGAGCGCCAGATTTGCTTGCGAGCTCCAGTACAAACCGTAATCGCGCAGCAGCAGATCGTTTTGCGCCATCTTCAACCACGTCGCGGCCTGTCCATAATGCGCTTTGCCGTAATCGTAATATCCCAGGGCCAGCGCGGCGCGATTGCCCGCCGCGCCCGAAGCTTTCTGCAGCGCAAAGGCGCTGAGCTTCGCGTAGGCTGCTGCGGGATTTTTCTGTTTCAGCCCGCGCGTCAGTTGTTCGAGCTGCTTTGTCGAGGCGGCTGACGGAGTACGAGCCGGGGCGGCAGTAGCAGCCGGAGGGGCGGGCTTCTTTGCGTGACTGGGAGCTGGAGTTGCCGCCGGCGCCGGAACCTGACCCTGCGAGGCATGCTGCGCGAACGCGAGCGGCGCGGAGCATAGCGCGACCGAGAAGACAAATACCACTGCGACTGAGCGCATTGCGGGGCCGATGAATTTCATCCTGATTTATCTTAATGCCGCAGAACGGGCGAGGGATACGGATATTCGCCGAGGGCCTGGGCGTCGCCATCGGCCAAAATTTCCACCATCCAATCGTAGAAATAATCCACAGGATGGTCTTGAATCGCGCGAAAACGGCGGTCGTATTCCTTGCGTGCTTTATCAATGTCCACCCGCAGGCGGACGCAGATGTCTTTGTGCTCACGGCCGAGGCGAACTTCCTTCGGCTGCAAAAGTTTGATGTCTTGCATGGCTACTTTGGCCACGCGGTTCGCGCGACGGTGCAGTTCCTGCTCTTCCCTGGGAAGATTGGCAAGTTCAAAAGCTTCTTCGGCGACTTCCGCTTCCGGAGGTGGCGCAGCCTGCAGGACCGTCGCCACTTCGGGAGCTGCGTTCAGCACTTCTTCCGGCTCTTCCACCCATTCCAGCTCCGCTTCGGGCGGCGGTTGCACGGCGACCGGAACAGAGGGTGCTGGCGCAGCCTCGCGCGCTGATTCCTGCGCGGTTTCTTCCGTTGCGACTTCTTCGGACGTTTCTTCCGGCTCTGCCACGGCTACAGCTGAGGATGCGCCCGCAAATTCGCGTTCTTCGGAAGATTGCTGTTCGTGCGAAGGATTCAGCGCTACCGCAACGAAATTCGAAAGTACGGAAAGTCCAGCGGCAAGCGCAGCGGCGTTTGTTTGTGCGCGCAACAGCGCGGGTAACGCATTGCTGGGGCTGCTGGAACTGCAGGCGGCGACCAGGTCGGCATAGGCGTGATGCAACTCGTCCGCGGTGCGTTGCAGCGGGGCGAGGTTGTCGCGCAGGGCGCGGGAAACCGCCTCTTCCAGGGCCTGTTCGAGCGATGTTTTCCTTGGAGTCAAAGGAATACCTGCCTCTTTTCGATTATGGAAACGGTGACGAGGGGTGTCAACGGACATTACGGAAGCGCGTTCCTGCCATGCAGCGGCAGGGCTATCGGGCTCTCTGGTTTCTACTGGTTTCGATACTGTGCGAATTGGGACAGCGCCCGGTTGTTCACTGCCAGTACGATCTTCGTCATGTGCGGTGGCTTGCGGCGGAGACAGTTTGCCGAAGTGACGCCAAAGGGAGAATCGGAATGCAGAAATCGCTAGTTGCAGGTTCGTTCGCGCTGTTGCTGCTGGTTGGCGGGTGCTCCACGACTCCAGCGGCCGGGCCGGCAGGACCTCAAGGACCTCCCGGAGATCAGGGCGCGGCGGGCCAGGACGCAAACCACGATCGGGATCGGGATCGCGAAAAAGACCGCGATCGGGACAAAGACCACGATGCAGGCCCACCGCCATCGTGCACGCAAGGACAACATCCCGTCATTGACTCCGACGGAAGATGGGCCTGCATCAGAGACTAAGGGCCCGCTTGGTCAACGTCCGGATGCGGCTAACACCGTGACCAACCATTCGAGCGCGTCTGGACTAAGGTTTCTCGTCGCCGAGAACCAAGTCACGCGCGCTCGAATTCCGGGTAATGAGACAGCATCTCTCCGCCGCAGACTTGCGGCGTTACGGCAGTCGCACGCGAAGCCGAATCCACCTTCGAGCGCGCAAGATGGCCGCGATGATCAGTGGATTGCGGCGACCGTGAAGCACTTCGATCACCATGAGAGGCTCTTCATCGGGCGCGTAAATAATTAGGTGGTCGCGGATCGTTTGCAGCCGCAGAGGTTGCGGAGTGAGATCAGGCCGCTCGTGGCCTTGATGTGGGAAAGGAACAAGTTTGCGGATCGTCTCGAGGATCTCCTCGCGCACACGTCGGGCGGCGGGCAGGTTCTGCTCAGCGATGAACTGCCAGATTTCGAAAATGTCTTGTGCTGCGCCAGGGTGAAGCTCAAAACCCTGGGCCGGGCTCATTTAGGAGGTCGTCGGTTGAGCAATTTCTCTTCGCGCTGGCGCAAATCCTCGAAAAACGTCTCGCCCTCAATTGGCTTCACGCGCCCACTCTTGATGTCTTCGTAGCGGCCGTCCAGCACTGCGCGAACTTCGGCGACTTCGACGAGGTACCCTGCCATTGCGTCTTCCACAAGCTCGTCGGTCGGGCGACCGCTTTGCGAGGCCAGTTCATTGAGGCGCGATTCTGTTTCGGGCTTAAGATGCACTTCCATGCGTTTTAGTGTAAAGACGCGGGACTGGTCCTGTCAAAGATAATTGACCGTGGAGGGGAGAAAACCAGAGATGCTGACGGCGGAGCAGATCCGAGAATTGTTGCAGATGCGGCCGCATCCGGTCGAGGGCGGATATTTCACGGAAACTTATCGCGGAGCGACTGTCGTACCGCGGAATTTGCTGCCGGGCTATCCTGGCGAGCGAGCGATTTCCACGGCGATTTATTATTTGCTGACACCCGATACTTTTTCGGCGATGCACCGGGTGCGCGGTGACGAAATGTTCCATTTTTATCTGGGCGACGCCGTAGAGATGCTGCAATTACAAGCGGATGGAAGCGGCGAAGTGATCTTGCTGGGGCAAGACATCGCGGCGGGCACGCGCCTGCAGCACAATGTTCCGGGCGGCGTGTGGCAGGGTTCGCGGGTACGCGCTGGTGGGAAATTCGCGCTGCTTGGGACGACGATGGCTCCGGGATTCGAGTATGAAGACTACGAAACTGGAAACCGGGCGGAGCTGAGCGCGCGCTACCCTCGGTTTTCGGAGCTGATTACATCGCTAACTCGTTAAGGCACTGGCTCTCGCGCGGGCTGGTGGTCGCGGGTCAGTTCAGATCCGGACGCCGGCCGGATCATCGCTGGCGGCGCCGCGCCTGGTGAGGAGATCGGGTACTGAACCGCCTAGTCCCGGGTCTCGTCCGAATTCACATAGATTCTTGTAATTTTTGTTTCCGCTCCCTTCCGGCCTGCTATACACTCTCGCGCACCTCCTCCCGCCTGGGAGGCTCGGGTACATATTCCGAAGGAGCGAACCGCATGTCACGAAGAGCAGGTGTATGGGCTGCATCGGTGGGTCTATTGGCGAGTGTTTTGATTTGTAACGTTCCGGTCTCGGCGCAAACGGCGGGGCTGCAACGGCGCCTGATCACACAGAACATTGACGAACGCAGTTTAGTGAGGCTTGCGGGAAACACGCGCCCCGAAGTGACGGCCGCCAATGACCGCGGTCCTGTCTCCGACGATCTCCAGCTCCGGCACATGTACCTCCTTCTTAATCGTTCTCCTGAGCAAGCACAGGCCGCGGAAAATTTGGTGGATCAGTTGCATGATGAAAAATCGGCGTCGTATCACAAGTGGCTCACTTCCGATGAAGTTGCGGAGCGATTTGGGCCGTCCGAAGAGGACGTCAACACCGTAAGCCGATGGCTGGAGGCGCACGGCTTCACAGTCCACAATGTCTATCAGTCGAACGGGGTGATTGATTTTTCCGGTCCAGCCAGCGCGATTCGCGCGGCTTTCCATACGGAAATTCACAATCTTTCCGTGAACGGCAAAGCGCACATCGCGAACGTCAGTGATCCGAGCATTCCTGCGGCTCTGGCGTCCGCGGTTCACGGCGTCGTTTCCATGAATGACTTTCGGCCGCACACCGCGCTGAAACCCAAAGCCAATTACACCGTGCCGAGCGCGGGTCTACAGCTGCTGGTGCCGGGCGATCTGGAAACCATCTACAACATTAATCCTCTGTATGCGAAGGGATTCTCCGGACAAGGCCAGACGGTTGTGGTGGTGGAAGACACCAATTTGTACACGACGGCCGACTGGTACGCGTTCCGCAAGACCTTCGGCCTGTCCAAGAAATTCCCGAAAGGCACGCTGACGCAAATTCATCCGCAACCCTCCAAGAATCCGTTCAATGGCGGCGCTTGCGACGATCCGGGTGTCAATGGCGATGACGGCGAAGCCGCCGTGGACGTGGAATGGGCCACCGCGTCGGCACCCAGCGCGGCGATTGTGCTGGCTTCCTGCGCCGACACGGACGCCAACTTCGGCGGCTTCATCGCGATACAAAACTTGCTGACCGGCCGCAATCGGCCGCCGGCGATTATCAGCATCAGCTACCTGGAATCGGAAAGCTTTTTGGGCTCGTCGTTCAATGCCTATATCAATCAGCTCTACCAGCTTGCCGTGCTGCAGGGCGTCACGATTTTCACGGCGGCGGGCGACGCGGGCGCGGACACTTCGGACCAATTCGCTCTCGCGGCAGAGGGCGGGATCAACGTGAGCGGTTTCGCCAGCACGCCATACGACGTGGCAGTGGGCGGCACCGACTACGGCGATACTTATCTCGGCACGACATCGAGTTACTGGAGCGCGACCAACGGTGCGTACTACAATTCGGCGCTCTCCTACATTCCGGAAATTCCGTGGAACGATTCTTGCGGAAGCCAGCTGATCACCAACGCGTTGGGATTCACGCAGTCGTACGGGCCCAGCGGTTCGTGCAATAGCGCGGTCGGCGAGGAATTTTTCCTGGGGGTTGTGGGAGGAAGCGGCGGCCCAAGCGCGTGCGCGTACGGAAACCCGACGATTCCGGGAGTCGTAGGCGGAAATTGCCGCGGCTACCGAAAACCCCTGTTCCAATATCTGGTGTACGGCAATCCGGCGGATGGAGTGCGCGACGTGCCGGACGTTTCGCTGTTCGCCGGCAACGGAGTTTGGGGCCACTACTATGTGATTTGTTACTCCGATCCGACGCCGGGATTTGGCGGCACGCCGTGCGTGGGAGCGCCTGACGGTTGGTCCGGGGGCGGCGGCACGTCTTTCGCGGCGCCGATTCTGGGCGGCATTCAGGCGATTATCAACCAAACGTCGGAACCCTATCAGGGGAATCCGGACTTCGTGTACTACGCGCTGGCCGGCCTGGAATACGGATTTAAGGGCAACAGCTCGTGCAATTCGACGCTGGGAAATCAGACCAGCCCGAACTGCATTTTCTACGACGTGACGCTGGGCGACAACAACGTGAATTGTTTGCCGCTGGTGGTGGACGGTACCACGCTGGGGTCATTCAATTGCTACTACGACGGAGCGACGAACGGCGTGCTGTCCACTTCGACCACGTCGTACAAGCCGGCGTTCGTGACCAAGACCGGCTATGACTATCCAAGCGGCATCGGGACAATCAACGCCTACAACCTGGCGAGAAACTGGCCGGGAAGCAAGCTGCGGAACGCGTGGTAATTTTTTAGATCGGTCGAGATTTACAGGGCGCCCGCGAGAAATTAACTCGCGGGCGCCCTTTTTTTGTGGCGAGGCATAGGCACTCGATGGCGACACGAACCGGTTACGTCGTTGACAGATTGGACCGGGCACATTCCCGGCACCTTTTCCGCGGCGGGTGTGAACGCGTGGATCGCGATCATCCAAGCGTGCGGCTTTGCCGACGTTCTAATGCACCAATAGCCCGATGATTTGGCGTGGTATTCGCTGAGGTGATATTCTAGTGGGGACCAACGGGGGCGCAACGGTTTCGACGGAAACTGTAGCGGCTCGAAGGCATGCCGGGACCCACCTCCCCGAAACATGGTGGAACAACACAACTGGCAACTCACAGTTGGCACTCGCAGCCTAACTTAAATTAGGCTACGCGCTCCCCCAGGCGTTACCTACGCGCGTGGGTCGGGGCGTCACACAGTAGGCTGGCTGTCGCGTTTCGGTCCGCAATGCGGCGGCGAGATCATCGGACTAGTTGCTAGCGCGTCTTGCCTGTTCTGAGCGCTAGCAGCGAAACCAACGGAACGGGATAAGCATGTAGGCTTCGTGTTGCAAGGTTTCTCGGACGGGGGTTCAACTCCCCCCGCCTCCACCATTTGAATGTCGCTGTCTGGATCCGGTTGAACTATTTGAACGAATCGCTGTACAACGTCTGCATAGCGGACTCCGGCCGTTCGAGCGTTTTTCTGGATAATTTTGGGCAATATTTCTCGGCCCAAACTCGCCTAGCGTTTACCTCGGCTTGCCGCTGTCGTTTCTTCCTCCATGATGAGTCGTGTTCTATCAAGATTGCGAATCCGCGATGCCCCGTCAGACCTGCAGTTCGATCCAGCGGCATGGCGTCCATTAACACCCATTTTACGAATGTCTCCTGGCGTGTTTGCCGGCACCCTAGTGGGGCTTTACGCGGCGTAAGACCGTTCTAAAGGTTTAGCGTGGCACTTCGCGCGGTATCGGGAGCGCTGTTGGAAGCGTGAAATCCATAAATCCGGTGAGCAGGCTAGTCTGGATTTGGGACCGGATTCGGCTACGAGAGCTCGAGTTACTCGCGGCTTATTTTGACTGAAGAATGTTCCGACCGTGCGTTGGCTGAATGGGGCGGGCATTTGCCGGATAGATCTTGGCAAACGTCGCGACCTGTTCTGCGGAGATGGTCGCATAGCTCTTAAATTCGAACCATGCTACGCCTTCAGTGCACGGCGGAGTTGTCAACGATCCGGCGAACATGTAGTAGCCGCGATTGGCGGGCAGCAAATCAACCGGCTGGCTGGAGACGGATGGAACATTCTCGGCTTTGTCCTTTTCAGCCGGGATATTCTTCCACAACGTCGCAAGCAGCGGGTTAGCCGGCCCTTCCTGGAAGAGGACAGACACAACCGCCAGATGCCCTTCGGAATCCTGATGCACAAGATGCGCCTCTAACGGGAAGAACTTCCCGTTCACATGTTCTTCGCTGGGGTGATGAAAGTGGAACTGTTTCAAGGTGTAGGTCTTGGCGCCGACCGTAAGCACACTGCCGGGAGCAACGTTCACCTGAATGGTGTGGCCGTTGTCGATAATGTTCAGCGGCGTGGGCTGGTAGTCGAATTTCAGCGCAGGAAGATCAGACGGCTCGGCTCGCGTGATATTGATGGGAGATTCGGAATGTCCGACGGCGCACGCGGAGTACCCGGCATCGAGCTTCGCCCAGTGTTTCGGACCATCCTCGCCAGAGTAGGCCCAGTGCGCCGGATGGGTTTCCTGGGCGACAGCAATCACAGAAAAGAGCAATAAGCCCAGAATCGAAGCTAGCAGCAGCGCCTTACAGCTGGAAGTGAGATTCATTTTCGTTTCTCGTTCTCAGCGGTTCCTGGTCTTCAGGGCAATTCCGAAGCAGGCGTTCCAGCGACCGGAGTTAAACTGTGTCCAGTTAGGTTAGTCGCTTCCCATGCCCGAACTTTTCTCCGCGCTGCATCAAAGAGCCGTTCGTAGTTGCCTTTCCTGACAGCTTCGCTTGCCTGGGGAGAGAGTGCATTCCAAAGTGGCTCGTATTCGTAGTAAACCCGGAGATACTTTTCCTGGTTTGAGGGAGCAACTTCATCGGTCCCGAAGAGAAAGCGGTCCGGGTAACGGTTAATCAGATCGGCAGTGATTCGGACCGATTCAGGGCTCGCGACAATGTATTTCGCAACTTCATCCCACGAAATATCGAAGTAAACATTGCGCATTTGCGGATCGCTAAGGATGGATTCCAGCATCGCGGTATGTTGTTTGACGGGACGAACGACGCGACCTACCCCGCAGTGTGCCCAAATGATCGTAGCGTTCGGGTGTCGTTTGAGGAGCGATTTCATCTGGGCAAGATAGACGGGTTCTGCGCCTTCTTTAGCGAACGGCACGTCAACGTCGTTGTGAATCAGGACAACGAGGCCAACTTGGGCCGCGAAATCCAGAATTCGGTCCAGGGCAGGGTTGGTCAGGCTGGCGGTTTCTCCGGAAACTTTCGAAGAAACGAACTCTTTATGAATCGTGAATTCGCCGATGCCGGAGAAGACTCCGGGAAAAGTCTGCAACACACGACGGATGTGATCGGCCGCGTACATGTCAGAGGGGTCGAATCCTGTAATCATCGGATCAATGCGAGCCTGTTGCTCGGGCGAGAGTGAACGATATGCCATCGCGATGTATGCGTCAGTGAAGGAGTAGTAGTAGAGGGGGGCGTCTGTTTGCAAATAATAGGTGGGAGCGAAGTCGCCGGAATTCTGGTAGGACCATTGTTGCTGGAGTGGAATACCGAAGAGCGCCACGCGCCCGACTTTCGTGCCCATAATCGCGAGAAAGTCGTGAATGTCTGTACCCTGTTGGACATAATTCGTTAAATGAAAATGAGAATCGTTCACTTCGGGCTCGTCGGGTTTGGCCTGAGGAGAAGCCGTCCCTAACGATAGCAAGAAGAGAACGATAGTCCCGGTCAGAAATTGCATGATTCTGCGCTGCGGGCTGCTGGGTTCGGTTCGCATTAGAGTCGTTTCTCGAGCATCAGCGGCGGAGACACTCAGTTTAGTAGAGGGCGGTCATTCCAATCGTGAACACCTGCCCGGTGAGTTGCCCCAGATAGAAGCCGAAGGTGCTGCTAACCGGCGAGTGGTCCACATTAATCAATTGGATGTTCAGGCGCGCGTTGCGTGTGTGCCAGGGGTAATAGTTGCCACCCACGATGAATTCTTTCGGGTGTCCATAATCACTGAAAACATAGGAAGTCGCGCCATAGAGTTCAATCTTTTTCGGCACGACCATATATCCCAGCTGAACGTAAAAGCCGAAATCCCGAACTGCGCCGACGGGCAACTTTCCATCCGCAACGAAATTGTCCAATCGCCTGCCATAGCCCTCGCCCTGGAGGAACAAACCGTGGTACTTCATTCCCGCACCTAGAGAAAGCAATTGATAATGCGCCTTCTCTATCGTCACACCAGGGGCTAGGGCGCCCAAGTCAAAAATGTTGAGGCTGTCGGCAAGACGCAGCGTTGTGTTGGCCGCCGGCGTACCGATGGGGGCCTGGCGATCCTCAGGACTGTAGGTATAAGCCAGATTGAAGCGAGTCGCGAGCTGTTGGTGATCTTCATAGTCACTAAAAGCTCCGCGGGGGCCAAATTCGCCAGTTGTGGGCATCCAAGTTATTGCACCGCCGGCGGAAAGGTCCCGATCGAGTCTGACGGCCGGTACGTCCAGGTTGCTGTTGTTATTACCGACCATCCACCTGTACTCAAGCTTCGGAAGAATGTTCCCTTTGGCGAAGACACCTTGCGAGAAGTAAGGGCGGAAGAACTCATCCGCCATGACGCGATCGTAGGAGAGCCAATACGGGTGAGAGCCCTGAAGCGATAGTGTTCCAGGGTAGGCGTTCCAGCCTGCTCCAAGAGTCATGAATTTACCGAAGTCGTAGTACAAGGCTCCGCCAACGGCCACCTGATTGGTGTCCTGCACCGTCCAAAGGAATGTGGTGTATTGAAACTTAGGACTGAACAGCCACCCTTGCGAAAACAACATGACTCGATGGAATTGGAAATCCTGACGTGGATCTATCGGGACCGGACGGCCAAGGTGGTCGGTAGCGGACTGCTGGCCTGGCAGCTGATTTAGATAGCGAACAGCCATATAACCACTGAGATTAAGCTCGCCGTATTCGCCTCTGCCGACGGTAAAGCCACGGCCTGGGTTAAATTCTCCAAATATCGCGCCGTTGCCTGGCGAAGATTCTGGGAGGAGGCTCTTGTCATCATTGTTGCCTTGGGCCAGCGTGGAGTTTGGGTCGGACGGTTGAGCCGTTTGTTTGTTCGCTGAGTTTGCTGACGCAGCCGCGGAGTTGGCACTAGACGTTGATTCGCCGCTCGACGAGGTAGACGGCACGGAGGTCTGCGGCGCGAGGAGCTGGCGCAACGAATTGATTTGATCTATCAGCTCATGATTTTGTTTTTCGAGCTGCTCGTTTTGTTGGACTAGCTGATCGATTTTCTTCAGAACTTCGGCGGACGCCTGCGGCTGGGAATTGGCCGTGGTCCCCTGCTCCGTTGGCGTCTGCGCAACGAGAGGGCAGGAACTGCCGGCCAATACAAATAACAACAAAAGTACCGTGGATTTTATTCGACCGAATCGCCGTTGCATTACGACCTCATCGAACAGCTCTCGCGCGTCGAGTAGGGCGAACCGGTAATGCTATTGTTCGCATCTACCTCGCCTCCGGAAGACTCCCGTGGGGCCGCGCACCGCGTGTAAATCAGGTTCGGGGCGCCAACCAGCTGGGACTACTTCTTCAAGCCGACGGATTGTGGCGAAAAAAGGTTGTAGTCAAGCTTGTCGGCAACGAACTCGATGACCTTTTGTGCCTTCACACTGTTTCCCGCGTCATCGAGACGCGGAGCGAATACCGCGATGGCACCTTTGCCTGGAACGATGGCGACGATTCCGCCGCCGACACCGCTCTTGGCGGGAAGTCCTACATGCCAGGCCCAAGAACCGGAGCTGTCATAAAGCCCGGCCATCATCATGGTGGAGAGGATGTAAGGCACGTCTTCCGCTTTGATGACTTGCTCGCCGGTCGCCGGATTCTTGCCATTATTGGCGAGCAGCGCGCCCATGCGTGCGAGTTGAGTCGCGTTCACACCGACTGAACACTGTTTTGTGTAGATATCCACGGATTCGAATGGGTCCGCGTAGATGCGATCGTATTTAGCAAGCAGCATTGACAGCGCCTTATTGCCGGCATTGGTGGCCGCTTCAGATTTGTACACCTCATCAATCAGGACCAATTTCTCGCCGGCGACCCTGCCATAAAAATCGAGAATCTTGTTCCACTTCTCGTCTTCGTTTTTTCCGGAGATTAAGCTCGTCGTGGCGATCGCGCCGGCGTTCACAAGTGGGTTGCCGGTATGCGTCGGCATGTCCACCACGGCAAGCACGGAGTTGAACGCTCGACCGGTCGGCTCGGAACCGATCCGTTGAAATACTTTGTCGAAGCCGAGTTCTTCCATCGCCAACGCCAGCGTATAGACTTTCGAAATCGATTGGATGGAGAACGAGTACTTGACGTCGCCGAGCTCAAAGACCTGATTGTCCGTGGTCACCACGGCTATGCCGAACAGTTTCGAATCCACTTGCGCGAGGTAGGGAATGTAGTCGGCATTCTTGCCATTCGTGTCGCTGCGATACTTGTCGAACGCTTCTCGCACGGCGGCTTCAACTCGCTCGCGGTTGGGAGCGACCGGGCTTTTGTTGGTTTGGCCGTGAACTGGAACGGTGCAAATGGCGGCAACAACCAAGAATGCGCCCAAGAAAAACGTCCCAAATCGAACTCTGACTCTGAACATTTACTACCTCCAGAACTGGGATTAGTTGACTGCGTCCATCCACGAACTCTGTAATGCGAATTTCATCTCTAAACCGGCACAGCGGTTAGAACTCAAAGCCCTTACTCCAGTCGTAGCGGAAGGAGAATTGAACTTTGTAATCGTTAACGTTGAAGCCATCGGAGAAATTCACGCGCCTGCCAAACTGGAACTCGCCGCCCACCGTTACTTGCTTTAAGGGATGGAAGAGAAGATTAGCCAAGGCGTAGTCGCCCTGATGGAACGCAGACGGCAGCATTGCATCCGAATTTGAGATGTTTAAGAAGGAATAGCCGATGGAGGTGCTGAACCGTTCGCTCCAGGTGTGATCGAGAAAGGCGACAACGCTAGTAACGGGCAACGCCACGCCTTTGACGGGAGACGCGGGATTCGAGAAATTATTCGCGACGCCGATGTCAACCGGGGCATCATTCATGTAATTTTCGATGCCTTTTCCGTAAACGAACTCGAAGCGCCCGACGTCTTTCTTGGTGAAATTGACGTTTGACGTCAAGTTGATGCCCCAACCGATGGCGCTTCCGCTGAGATTAGGAAGAGCGCCATTCGTGTCAACCCAGGCGATTTTCCGAACAATGCCGCCCAATTGGACGTAGCCCCAGTTTCTAGCGAGGCGCGCATGACCGGTCAGATCGGGCCACTTAAATTGGGGAGAAATGTTTTGGAGGTCAATGCGATCGGCGTAAATCCCGCCATCCGCACTGCCGCCGGGACGTTCAAGAGCGATTACGATATTGCTCGGACCTTGAATTGGCATCCAGCGTAATTGCACGTTTCTGAAGAACACCATGCCGTTCGGTCCCCAGTACTCGAGGGAGTTTGGAAAGACATCGATGTCCATGAACGCGCTCCAGGTCTGCCCGGCGCCGAACTGACCGAGTTCGCCATACGCCTGGCGCAACCGGAAGGTCGTCTGCCCGGCGTCCGCACCTGTGCCGAAGAGTTCGAATTCGAAGATGGTTTTGAGATCTCCCAGAGGCGTCGCAGTAGAGGTCTTCACGCCGAAGCGGGTTTGTCGAACACCGGCAAAAGTGCTGCCGTCTGGACCGTACTCTCCCGGGAACGCCGGTAATTGCGTGGGGCGCTCAACGTCAAACCAATTGGGGTTGATGGAACCGAAGTTATAACCGGTGTCCGTCATTGCGTAGCCGTAAAAATTTATCGAATTCGACGGTTTCGGTTCCTCCGAGTGTTCTACGGCTTGGCGATTATCGGTAGCGTCCGGAACGCTTGGCCCGGGCACGGCTTGCTGCGCTATCCCCGAGCCGGCATTCATCTGCTGCTTTAGTTCCTGCAGCTCTTTTTCCAGCTGCTGCAGCTTCTTCTGCATCTCTTGCATATCGGGTTGCGAGGACTGCTCCTGTGCCTGTGCAGGCGCTTGCCCCACCACGGCGAGAAACAGTGCCATCAGCAAAGGAATCAGGATTCGTTGAGGAACTCGGAGGAAGTCGAGGACCATGGGCTTGCTCCTTATTTAAATAAATGTCCGGCAAGGCTTCGCCAAAATGCGATCGTGAACCGGCCTGCTGAACGCCAGCGAGTGCTCACGGACTTCAGTTACATGAGCGAATTCTGCGTCGTTTTTAAAAGAAGGAACCGCGAGTGACAACTAGGGAAATCCCTAAGACCAGGGCGATGCGATGCCTTCTCGAAGAAACAATTGTCGGGTTTAGCTGCTGGAGCGGTACGGCTGCGTACAACAGGTCCGTGAATGGGCTGTGAACGCGTGGAAGTTACTAACTAAGGAATTAAAAGTATTGCATGTGTCGCAGCGTAGGAGTATAAAGCTGTCAATCGGTTATCGGAAAATGCCTAGTCGAACCATTGCCGTCAGGACGCTCGGTATTGCCTTACTTAGCGTGCTGTTGTGTGCGATCATCGCCTCAGAGTTGCCTGAGCTTCTCTCTCTGACCGATAACACTGCAAACGACTATACGGTGGGTCGAGTAGACTGTTCAGTCTCGCCGGTTCTCGATTGCGCCAGAAAACTCCAGAAACCCGCCATAGAGTTCAACTTTTCCACGCAGGACTCGTTTTTAGAGCGCATTGGCTCGGCCGAAGAGACGGAATCGGCTCTCTCCGCGTATATCCTGCACTTCGTCCTGCGCACATAGCGCACCTGTTACCACATCCGACGATTTGAGCGAACCGACCTATTCCAGCATGGGCGGAAAAACAGCCTATCCTGGTAATTGGATTTGGAGATTCTCATTTGAACGGGGATTCGACGCGGCAGAGGGGCCTGGGGCCCTCCAACTATGGCACTACGTGGCGGCAGCTTCGGTTTGCGATTGGAACGACAGGGGACGGTTTTTGACTGTTACGGCAAGCCAGATCTCGAAAATTGTCCGCACTTACGTCAGCCAAGACTTCTTTCATGGAAATGCCTGCGCTTCATTTCGGTGTTATGGGCCATCCTCGCACTGGCGTTGGCTAGCGGATCCAGCGCTTCGACAGACCTGCCTCCCAAGCAGAACGTCCTCATTCTGAATGAGGCGGGCTCCTCGCATGCCCTAATCGACGTAATTACCCAGCAGATCATCAGCGGGGTGCCAAACACGGCGAGCCATGACGTTGAATTCTTTACAGAAAACTTGGAATTACTCTATACGGCTGACGCTCCGTCGTTTTCAGAAAGGGAGGACTGGTTTGTCAAGCAGTACGCCGGTCACAAGTTCAAAGTTGTTGTAGCGATAGGACCGGACACAATTAGATTTCTGGCAAACCATGCGAGTAGTTTGTTCTCCGACGTCCCCATCGTCATCTGCGGGAGTTCCTTGGAACAAGCGGGAATTTCGAATTTGGATGCGCGATTCACGGGAACATGGCAGCGACTCCAGCCCGGGAGGACACTTGACGCGGCCCTACGCCTCTTTCCGAATACCCGCCACATATTCGTAGTTGGAGGCAGTTCAGCCTATGACCGAATCGCGATTGCAGTTACAAAAGGACTACTCAACTCTTCCCAACCCCAAACGCAATTCTCCTATCTAGTTGATATGGAAATGGGGAAATTGCTCCAAGAGCTAGGAAATCTACCCGAGAATTCCATCGTGTTATATGTCTCTTTCTTACAGGACTCCGTCGGCAACAAGTTTCTAAACGCGACTAAGGCGCTTCCCATGGTCGCCTCAGCCGCCAACGCACCCGTATTTGGCATGTCGGACACGTATTTGGGTCACGGCGTCGTCGGCGGGGACGTGATGATTTTTCGAGAACAGGGAAAAGTCACGGCCCGGATCGTTTCGGAACTCCTTGACGGGAAAAAAGCTCAAGACATTCCTATCGAGTCTCTTCCTAGTAGGTTCATGTTCGACTCGAATGAACTGAAGCGTTGGCACGTTCCAGAAAGCCGGCTTCCTTACGGCAGTGTTGTGCTCTTTCGCGAACCAAGCCTGTGGGAACGCACGAAGTGGCTTTGGGTCTTTACGCTCTTGATCGCGCTGGCTATGTCCTTTCTGGGCGCCTATCTGCACTACAATCAAAGACAGTTGAAATTAGCGCAGCAGAGAGAAAGACATCTAAGCAGTGAGCTGATCAACGCCGAGGAACAGGAGCGGCGACGAATTGCTTCGGAACTTCACGACGACTTTAGCCAGAGACTAGCGGTCCTATCGCTGGGTCTGGAGAACGTGGACGAAGCAACGCCCGCATCACTGCCTGATGTGCACAAGCGTTTGCACGAACTTGTAAGATCCACGAGCGAACTCAGCACCGATTTGCACACCCTGTCTCACCAGTTGCATTCATCCACGCTCGAGAGTCTCGGACTCGTCCCTGCCGTCGCCGCCTTGTGCAAGGAATTCACCGCCAGTCAAGAGATCAGAGTCGACTTTATCTCGACCGAAATTCCTCGGACGGTAAATGCCGACGCCGCCCTGTGTGTTTTTCGCATCGTTCAAGAAGGCCTGCGAAACCTGAAAAAACATAGCGGCGCGGAGGTGGCAAAGGTCTACCTCAGATTGATCAACGAAAGCCTGGAAGTTATCGTCCGAGACGACGGTTGCGGGTTCGATTTGCAAGGTCTGCGCAAGAATGAGGGACTGGGAATGCGGAGCATGGAAGAACGCGCGCGGTCGTTGGGTGGCAAATTCGAAATTCATTCGCGATCTGGGAAAGGGACAACCCTGAGAGCTCGCCTGCCGCTGGTCACTGCGCAGGAGTCGTTACAAAAAAACCTAAAGGCCGTGGTCCGGGAGGCGCGTAATCCAGGATCGTCAAGCACCACACCTTCCTTGACCGGGGATGAGCCTGTTACTGGAGTGGGTACGCCCACCCCCCATTGTTAGTTTTGACAATTGTTGGTCTTTTTGCTTGCGGCTAGTTTGCGGTGCAATGGTTCGAGGCATCGAGCGTGACTGGCACGGGAGCTGAGTACAAGCCATTTACACCCAGCCCAGCTGGGATGCTCCGCGAGGGGTGTTGAGACCATGGAAACCATGTCGCCAGACAGAACCCGCCCGCGCATTCTGATCGCGGATGACCACGTAATCTTCGCAGAGACGTTAAAAATCTTCTTGGAACGGACTTACCCGGTTATCGGCGTGGTGGCCGACGGTCGAGCGCTGATCGAGGCGGCCCTCAGGCTTAGGCCTGAAATCATCGTAGTTGATGTGGGGATGCCCGTCCTGAATGGGTTGGACGCCGTCCGCAGGATTAAGGAGGATGCTCCCAACGTCAAGTTCATCTTCCTGACGATGCAAGCTGATCCTAATCTGGCTGCCGCTGCCCTCGAACTTGGATTGATCGGGTTCGTGCTCAAACAGGCAGCCGGGAGCGAATTACTGAAAGCGATTGATCACGTGCTGCATGGAAAGGCCTATTTGAGTCCGCAGCTAAGGGCCAATGATTGGGTTGCCGCAAAAGCGCGTGCGCGTCAATTTAACAAGGAACTAAGCCACCGGCAGCGGGAAATCGTTCAGTTGTACGCGGAGGGGCGATCCATAAAGGAAATCGCTGGTGTGCTCAACTTAAGTGAAAAGACTGTTGAATTCCACAAGCATCACATCATGGAAGCCTTTAACCTGAAAAGTAACGCCGGGCTGGTACTCTACGCTTTGAAACACGGGCTGGTCTTTGCAGATTCTGAACCGTCCCGTGGGTTTTGTTAGAACCGCACACCAGAAACCCCATTCGTTGAGCATAACCGACAGATCGGTGTGCTAGGGATTTCCCCAGTAGCGAACCTGGTTCACGCCACCTAACATTCCATACGGTTTTAGTATTGCACCATGGCTGCCTGAGTCACTACGGCGAGTACACGTGTGCATCCCTGACGGAGGCGAACTTGATTCGCCCGCGCATATTTTTGGCCGATGACCACAATGAATTTCTGGAAGCCGAAATCGCGTTACTGCTCCCTCACTTTGAAATCGTGGGAATCGCAACCGACGGGGCATTCCTGGTATCAGAGGTTCAGCGCCTCCGTCCGGACGTTGTGGTGGTTGACATCACCATGCCTGTGATGAACGGCATTGACGCAGTCCACACGCTGATGAAATCTGGCTCGACCGCCAAGTTTGTATTTCTGACGATTAATACCGGCGAGGAATTTGTTAACGCTTGCCAGCAGGCGGGCGCTCGGGGCTACGTCTGGAAGTCCCGAATGAAAACTCATCTGATCCCGGCGATTAATTCTGCTCTGGAGAACAAGACTTATGTTTCTCCGTTAGGTTCTACGTAATCGGAGTGTGTGCGGCAAACGGCTGCGGTACTTAGGGATTTCCCTAGTTGCTCGCTGGACTGGAACGACTTAAAAGCGTACGTGACTTGCATTCGTTAGGAAGTTTTGATCAGCGGCGAATGATGCTGTTGGCTGGAATCGAAAATCGCCACCGCCAAACTCGTTTGCGAGGGGTTTGGCGGACTGACACGCCACATCTTACGCACTTTAGTTTTGTTCAGAATCAAGCATGTCTTAGACGGGAGAGCGGAAGTTCAATCATGTTAAGAAAAACACTTAAGTCGGAAATGCTTCTGGGAGTCGCGCATAAGTGCATGGCCATTCTCTGTTGTGTGCTGCTTGCGCCAGGAGTTGCAGTGCAAGCGAGTCAGTCCCAGGCACCGGCAGCGGCAGCCGGATCGACGCAGCAAGAAGCTGCTAACCTGCCCCCAGACCAGATCGACTCGCTGGTGGCTCCGATTGCGTTGTACCCCGACCCGTTGCTCGCTCAAGTGCTGGCCGCATCAACGTACCCCTTGGAACTGGTTCAACTTCAGCAATGGTTGGCTAAGAACAAAGCTTTAAAAGACAAGGCGCTTGCTGATGCGGTGCAGAAGCAACCTTGGGACCCAAGCGTCCAAGCCATGGCGGCGCTTCCGGATGTGGTCAAGCGTTTGGTGGACGACATCCAGTGGACAGACGAACTCGGCAACGCATTCCTGGCGCAGCAGAATGACGTAATGGAATCCGTCCAGCGCATGCGCGCGAAGGCGCAGGAAAAGGGCAACTTGAAATCGAATGAGCAAATGAAGGTCGAAACAAAGGTGGTGGAAAGCAAGCAGGTGATCGTGGTGGAGCAGTCCAATCCGCAGGTCGTGTATGTTCCAAGCTATGACCCGGTGGTGGTGTACGGCGCGCCAGCTTATCCCTATCCGCCCATTTACTATCCACCCCCCGGATATTACGCGGCGGGGATGGCGATCTCTTTTGGAGTTGGCTTGGCGATGGGAGCAGCTTGGGGCGGTGGATGGGGCTACAACTGCGGGTGGGGCGGCGGCGGGAACAACAACATCAACATCAACACGAACAACAATTTCGTCAACAACTCCAATCGGCAAAACGTCGGTAACGGTAATCGTCCCTCTCAGCAGCCCAATCGTGGAGGAGGAGGCAACAGCTGGCAGCACAATCCGCAACACCGAGGGGGAGCTCCTTATTCAAACAGGGACACGGCAAACAAGTACGGCGGCACAAGTCGCGGGGCCTCGGTCTCTGACCGTCAAGCCAACGCGCGGCAACAACAATCTCGTCAACAGGGCGGCCGACAGCAAGCCGGCACGATGGATCGTGGCGGCGCCGGCGGAGGCAGGCAGCAGTCGGGTGGCGGCAACCGCGGCACAGGTGGTGGCGACCGAGTGGGCAATCGCCAAGTTTCCAGCGGATCGGGCGGGAGAAATTCTGGCACCTTCGGTGGTTCTTCCGGAGGTGGGAATCAAGCAAGAGCCAGCAGTTCGCGAGGCAGCTCCAGCATGGGGGGTGGTGGAAGCCGCGGAGGCGGCGGTGGGCGACGGAGATAAATAGTCATGGAGAAGGGGAATCAAATGACACCCAGAAAGATGAGCTCACAAGTGCGGGGCGCGTTCGCGCGATTTTCTGTAACTAGCCTTCTTTGCGCCGTTGCGCTGCTCTGCTCTGCGAATTTGATATCACAACAGAAACCGTCCGAAACTTCGTCGCAAAGCCAGAAGACTTTCGCTACTCCGAAAGAGGCCGCGGACGCATTTGTCCAGGCTGCGGGGACCTTTGACGTTCCAACTCTGGAGCAGATTCTCGGTCCGGGGAGTGAGGACTTGGTCGCTTCGGAGGATCTGGTTCGAGACAGGAATCTGGGCATTGAATTTGCCAACAAAGCGCGCGAGAAGAGTTCCGTTGTTGTGGATCCCAAGAATGCGAAGCGTGCCACTCTAGTCGTCGGAAACGACGATTGGCCGTTGCCGATTCCCATCGTCCAGCGCGACGGGAGGTGGCTCTTCGACACAAAGGCTGGCCGCCAGGAAATTCTGTACCGTCGCATCGGCAGCAATGAATTGGATGCCATCGAAATCTGCCGAGGCTACGTGGAAGCTCAGCACGAATACGCGATGGAAAAACATGACGGCTCCAAAGTTAATCAATACGCACAGCTGATGATCAGCACCTCGGGAAAGCACGACGGATTGGTGTGGTGGAATGCGGATCAAACCCTGGGTGGGCCAATCGCCGAGGGCATCGCAGACGCTTTGCAAGAGGGCTATACCGACCGCGCCAAGCCGTATCACGGATATTTCTTCAGGATTCTGAAAGGACAGGGTCCGGCGGCTCCGCTGGGCAGGATGGATTTTGTTGTAGAGGGCGCGATGATCGGCGGCTTCGCTCTTGCCGCTGCACCAGCAGATTACCGCGTCACGGGCGTAAAGACATTCATCGTCAGTTACGAAGGAATCGTCTATCAGCAGGACCTGGGCCCAGATACGCTCAAGATTTTCAAGGAAATGGAGCTCTATAACCCTGACAAATCGTGGAAAGCTACAGATGACAATTGGCCGCCGGATGCATTTAGTGATTAGGCTTCGGTGAAAATGATTGAATTGCGTGAGAGCCCAGTCATCGAGTACGGGTGGATGGTGATCGTTTCAAAAATCCTCCCGATCTTCTCCCGGTGAGCGCGAGCCACCTACCTCCTATGTCTACGCCGACGATATTGCAGGAACCACCTGACCTGTCACTGGTCCTGGGAGGTCCGCTGTTTCAGATCTTTCGGCGGACGCACCTATCTGGCCCTGCACTGGAACTCCTGCAGCGTCGGGTGTTGTCTATATCGCTTTTTGCCTGGTTGCCACTGGCAGTCTTGACCGCGATCGAGGGCCATCTCCGAGGAGGCCAATCGCTGACTTTCGTGGGTGACATTGAATCTCATGTGCGCTTTCTGGCGGCGCTGCCGCTGCTGCTTGCGGCCGAACTCACCGTCCACAGCCGCATGAGGCCAGTGGTCAGGTTGTTTGTGGAACGGCGAATAATTTCTGCGGAGGAGATGCCGAAGTTTTACGCTGCCGTCGATTCCGCATTGCGGGCACGCAACTCGGTATGGTTGGAGCTAGGTTTGCTGCTTTTTGTGTATGTCGTGGGGCACTTGTTCTGGCAGCACAAGGTCGCTTTGGGAGCAGCAACATGGTATGCGAGCCCCGACGCGACCGGCATACACCTAACAGTTGCGGGCTACTGGTACAGCTTCGTAAGCATTCCAATCTTCCAATTCATTTTCCTCCGCTGGTACCTTCGGCTTGGGATCTGGTTCCTATTTCTGTGGCGTACGTCCAGATTGAAACTTCGATTGTTGCCCGCCCATCCGGACCGTTCCGGCGGAATCGGTTTTCTCGGAGGGATTAGCTACGCTTTCGCGCCGGTCCTGCTGGCGCAAGGCACGCTACTGGCGGGGCTGATCGCCAGCCGGATCTTCTACCAGCAGCAAAGCCTCATGTCGTTCAGAACGACGATCATCATACTGGCCGGATTTTTCGTTCTCGTGATTCTTGGCCCGCTTACCATCTTCACCCCTCATCTTGTGCGCGCTAGACTGACTGGCTTGGGGAATTACGGAAACTTCGCTACCGCCTACGTGAGTGATTTCGATGAGAAGTGGTTTCAGGGAACTCCAAAAGGCAGGCTTCTGGGCACAACCGACATCCAGTCGCTTGCGGACTTGGCGAACAGCTACGCTGTCGTAAGCGACATGCGAATGGTGCCGTTCACACTGAAAGACATGGCCCGGCTGGCCATCGTTACCGTCTTACCAATCGTGCCTCTGCTGCTCACGATCATGCCCCTCGAAGAACTATTGGCTCGAGCCCTCAAATTCGTGTTCTGAGAAGAACAGATTTGGCCCGTAACCATCGTTGACCTACGACCGTTGGTCCCGGACTCGCATTCACAGCTGATTAACCGTGCTTTTGACTAGACTAATTCCGTCGGATTCGAACATGCGAATTCTTCTGGCGTGGTGCGCGTGTCTTCTTATGGCGCCGTCGGTGGCGATGGCGCAGACCATTCCCGAGGAGCTCAGAAAGGCCGCAAGAAACCCCTTCGCAGATGAGATCAAGCTTACGTTCGAGGAAGATTTCACCTTCCGTCAGGGACCTTATGATCGGAGCGCGAATTCGCTCAGCATCCAACCGGTAATTCCTCTCTCGATCATGGAAGATTGGCTTCTTGTAACACGAGCCATAACGACGCCAATCGCATATCAGCCGAATTCGCTTGCGAAAAGTGGCGGGAGCATCGGAATGGGTGACGCTACCATTTCGTTTTTCCTGACCCCGGGCCACGCGGGCAAACTCATTTGGGGAATAGGGCCTGCACTTTTGATTCCGACGGCGACAACCAATCAACTCGGCGCTGGAAAATGGGGCGTCGGTCCGACGGGTGCTGCGCTGGTCGAGCCGGAATGGGGCTCTGTCGGCGTACTGATTCAGAATATTTGGTCCGTTGCCGGCGGCTCGAACCGCACACCAGTAAACCAACTTCAGATCGAGCCGTTGTTTTCCTACAATCTGCCGCGAGGCTGGTACCTCACCAGTAATCCTACAATTGTGGCTGACTGGACGAAGTTGACGGGCGAGCGATGGCTGCTGCCAATGGGAGGCGGCGCGGGCTGCAGTTTCAATATCGGGAAGCAAGCGATTGATTCGAACGTCACGGTGTATTGGAACGCTCTTCGCCCTGCGAATCAATTTTCGCCGATATGGCAGCTGAACCTGGAATTCACCTTTCTCTTTCCGATTCCGAAGCACGCAAAGAAAGACAAGTCATAGGCGAGTGATGAGCTCCCGCTGGTGAGCAAATCCGATGCCCGGCTGAGAATCACACCTTCAGATTTGATAAGTTCCAGCGCATCCGTAGTTCGGACACTCTTATCCGCCTAAAGGGTGATGCTGCCTGAGATCTGCAGCGAATATCCCTGAAATGTTGACCTGTTCGCGAATTCGTGAAAATACTTGACGCCCAGGCTCACCTTTCGCGCCGGCAAGATTACGTTTGCTGAGAAACCGAGAGCATTAACCTTGTAAAGCGCCGCAGCCTGCGCGGGAGTGATGGTTGGACCACTCTTATCCGTGGTCTGCCATTGCCCATAGCCCACTAGTCCGAGCTGAAGGCGGAAATCTTCTCGGAGAGCGAAAGCCTGGGTTAACGAATAGTCGAGGTCAAAATTTTGACCGGGGTGGATGTTTGTGCCCTGCTGAGTGGTGTGGAATTCGTACATCTGAAACGCCGACACGGCGGTAGCTTTATTCTTTGTAAGATAAAAAGTTTCGCCCGCCGACGCCGCCTGAGTCCAGTATCCGGAGCCTACATTGTTATTTGCGCTGGCACCGTATCGGCCCGTGGGCGCCAGGAATCCGTAGGCCGCACGAATATCCGCGCGCTTCGTACGCCAGCCTAGGATGAACGGTTGATAGAAAGAATCCGCAAATCCTCCGCCTCCACTCAACGCGCCCTCAACGTCAGAAGTGAGCGAATTGTTGGCAATGGGCAGAGTAGCAGAAAACGAAAATACGGCACCGCCCAACTTCCTTATCTTCTTCTCGCTCACAAAAACAAAACTATTCATATCCATGATGACGGAGTTTTGTCCGGTGGCGAAGATTTCGCCAGTGGGCCCCCTTAGTTCGTCTCGCGCGTATAGAATAAATACGTTTGCATATGTGAACCCAGCTTCGGGAGTGACCCCAGAGTTTGTGGCACTCATTCCTGCCGGGTATACGCCTCGAACTTGAGCTTGGCCCGGTACGGCAAGCACGCAGATCGCAACGACCACCACGATAGTCGCAATAAGATTTCTGTTGGCGGATCCTGACTTTCGCGTCTTAATCATGTTCCGTTGGATCAAGTAGCCCTAGACTCCCGGTTCGTTGTTACGACTGGCAAACATGCGCGAAAGTGGCACCAAGATCAGCAGGCCAACAATCGCGACGACTACGATCATCACAACTACCTTGGGGTCGGTAAAACTTTGCCCCCCGACCACGAGCGCCGCAGCAATGTTGCGTTGAGCCGTTCCCAGTGCCAGCACCGCTCTCGTGCCCTGACCGGGGCCACCCAAAAACCAACCCAAACCAATTCCGACGGCGATGAAAAGGATGCTGGCCAGGATGCCGCGAGTGCCGAACAGGTCAATGATGTTTCGAATGTTTGTTATCAGGAGCAACACGACCATGAGACCGAGGCTCACAGTGGATAGACCATTAAGCAGAGGCCCGATTCGAGCCGCAACGGTCGCGAAACGAGCTTTTACCGCCAGGCCTAGCGCCAAAGGGAGCAGCATTAGAAGTACAAGGGAGCGGGCGATCTTCCAGGAATCAACCGATACCCCTTCGATTAGCCGAGGCAAGACGAGGGGCATGTAGGCGACGGTGAGAACCATAAGTAACACCATCAAGCCCACTGCGAAGGCGAGATCGCCCTTGGCGATTGCCGCCAGCTTCGGAAGAAACGGCGCGCCGGCAGCCGCGCCCAGCAACAGCAGCGCGACACCCAGAGGCTGGTCGAGCCGAAGTAGCTTCGCGAGTGTGAAGGCCGCAATCGGCATCAGGGCAAAATTCACAAGCAACGCCAGGAACACAAGCTTCCCATTCCGAAGTGGGGCAAGGATCTGGCTAATGGTGAGACTCAAGCCGACCGCCAGCATACTTGAGACGACAAACAGCAGCAGCGTTATCGGAATCACTTTGCTCAGTAGGTCCATTTTTGTCTTCGATCGTACTTTCGGTGTGGCAAGGGCTCTGATTGGTTTGACCAGCAATCACATCGCGGCAAGGTTCTTCCAGAACGTCTCGAGGCTGTCCGTCCCACCGAATAGAGTCGTAAAAATCGTGAGGTCGGTTAATAGAATATGTCCGGCCCGTTCATTCTTCGGGGGCATCCAGACGCAAGAATTGAACTCCGTGTTCCCCGCCGCAGTGAAAGGGTGGGGTCGGTCAAGATCAATCGGCTGGCGGCCAAGCACGTGGACGGACTTCGCGTCGTCGGTGGTTACGGCATAGTGTGGCAGGTGAGGGTGAAAGTTAAATGTGGTAACCCCGTTCAGTAAGCCAAGTTTGTCGTGGTCCCGGTTGATCGTAAGCGGTGAGATCTGCTTAGTGCCTTTGACAAGTGCTGGGCGGAGGCCAAATTGATTCATGACCGGAACATCCAGCGCCTTCATCAAGGAACGCGTGTACTGTCCGAAGCGCTGTTGGCGGGGGACGAGAGCGTCACCATGGTGCGCATATTCCATCTGCCGCTGCTTCATGTCGTTCGTGCAACCCACGTCGTGATGCGGGCCGATCATTAAGCAGGTCCCTTCGCGTTTCATCCACTCCTTGATCGCAGCGATTTCGTCCGGTGCCGCCTCCTGCTCCGAAACCAAGTGGTCAAGACCGAAAACCATCAGCGTGTCAGTGTCCTGCAGAATTCGTTCGTCTATTGGTAGCTTGTACCCCGCCTGATCAATTCGCTGGAATACGGCTACGGGTTGTGTAGTGACTTCGCCAACCACTTGCTGAAACGACAGCGTCGAGCGGTGGAACAACTCTAATGTGCCTTCTATTCCTTGCAGGAAGTGCTTCGCGTCCCACTCCGTGGTCTCATACTCCGGCCAGGCCACCCTTCGAACCTCAGTCATCGTCGAGAAACGGTTGTCCATTTCCGTGAGGTCCCGGTTGCATTCCCACGGATAGCTCCACGTCCAGTAGATGGATACCCTTCGTTTTGCCGGAGCATACTTGCGGGGTACGTGGTTCTGGTTGTAGGTGCGGGGCGGCTGAAGTGCGGTGCTCATGATTGTTTTCCTTTCTCGCTGCCTTTCTTTAGAGCGAGGCGTTCATTTTCTCACCGGCCATTCCCCAGCGACGCGAGGTATCGAAGTGCTTTGATACCCGGCAGGAAGAAGTAAGCGCCGCCTCGTATGGTCGTGAAAGCTGGTAGGCCCGTGATCTTCTTGCGGATGGGCCGCTTCGGGATCGTCATGTCAAACGTCCCATCTTGGGTGCCGATGAATGGATCGCGCTGGTTTCCCAGTTCATGAAAGTTCGGATCGTTGGCCCACACGTTCATTGCAAATTCAAACTGTCGAACCAGGCTGGCGCAACCGACGAACGCCGCGATGCCGCGCTCCTTGCCGTCTTCCGGCGCGCCTTCCGGCAACGGTGGACCGTAGGTGCCTCCCCGCCGGATCATCTTGTGTCGCTGCATGTTCGCCGCGGTGTCGCGCGGATTCATTCGCCGAATGTGTGCACCCAGGGGACAGCCGTAACCGTGTGCGTCCGTATTTGCGTAGGTAAAATCATTGGTGCGCTGGGGATCTGCGCCAAGCTCGGGATCATCTATCTCGGGCGCGAGGACTAGCGGAGCGCCGCTCCGCCATCGCCCCATCAGCTTCGCCGCGACCAATTCCTGTTCTTCGCTCGTTTCGCCGTGTTGTTGGAGAAATGCGCGAAATGCGCCGACGTGCTCCTCCATCCTTAGATAGGCCAGGTAGCTACCGTTGCGGGAAAGAATTTCGGGCTGCGGCATCTCGGTGGGCGGACCTTCTTCGCCCGGATACCCGAGAAAAAATTCACCCGCTTCGATCGGCGGACCGGAGCCAGGCGTCGGCTCGACTCCCGTTCCTGCGATTACTGGCTGCGAGAGCCGATCACGGTAGCCGAAGTGCTCGCGCACAGAGTTGTAGGGCGGTATGTCCTCGAGATCCAATGACGACAGAACCTCCACGCCCGGGCATTGAGACAAATGCCTGTCATGTTCCTGGCGGCACCGCTCACGTTCCGCAACGTCGCGGGCGAAAAGTATTGCAATCGCATGAAGGTCCGGACTTGCCAGACCTCCCACCCAGTGGGAAGGGTCATTCGCTCCCGTAGTCCCAATAATTGTTGCTCGGGCGGCCATTCCCTGTCGGAACTCTGCGGGAAAGGTAGCTAGTGATTCTTCCGCCACACCAAGCGCGCGCAAGCCGTTCCAGGTCAAGGCCACGGTTACCCACCTGGCGTCCAAGGCGCTCGAGCCGACCGCGCTAGCCGTGCCTACTTTGTTGAGAACGCCACTCAACCAAGCGCGTCCTCCCGCGGCATGCCGAAATGTGAGGAATTCGTATCGCGCCGCGAGAGCCGGCGGGCGTGCAATCAGAAAATGCTGGATGTCATCAAACTCAAGCACCGCAGAGACTCCTCAAGCCGTGTGGCCCACGACGATGATCCTGAAGCGAAATATTCGCTACTGCATCAAATCGAGCATTCCGGAAAATGCCGCCTTGAGCTTGAGGGCCTTCTTGACCTCATCAGCCGTAACAAATGGATATTCCCCGTATTCCAAAAAACTCGGACACTGATGTTCGCGAAAGAACTTGATGACCGCTGGAGGGTTTGTCTTCCAGTCGTCTGGCCATCCTTCGAGATTCACGAAAACTGTGGTGATGCCAGTTTTAGTAAATATATCAATGGCATCTTCAAGGTATTTGTCGAAATCGGTGTCGAAGATGCCCTGATACATAAAGTGCAGCCCCGAGCCGACGTCGAACAAAAGCCAACGGAGGTAGTGGAGCTTCAGCGGCGCGAGAACGAGGGGATCGCCCTTCACTGCCTCCTCAATGCTTTTCCCGTAATCGCGTATCACCTGCTCTCTGCCGGGCTTGACTTTTCCGACGACCGAAAACCCGTAGCAGGCCGGCGTCTTGGGAAAGACAGGACCGTAGCGTCCCTGCTCAAGCTTGAGATATCCTTCCTTCGGGAGTGCCATCGCGGCCGGCTTTGTCCAGTCGTTTTGCCTCGGCGTTGCGTCTTGCTTCGAGTCGTTGGTTGCGCTTGGTTGCGTCGCCATTTTTATTCTCCTGTGGATAGCTTGTGAAAACGAGGCGTTAACACCTCTGCCTCCTCTGCAAGACGAAGCTGGATCTACCTCAAGGTTGCGAACCAGCCGGCTAAACTATTTTCGGCGCAGAGGATCTTCTCTCCAGGGAACCATTTAGGCTGGTTAGGGCCACAGCAACAACTAGGGAAATCCCTAGCCAAATGATGCAGACGATTGCTGTTACCGCTGACAGCTATCGCGGGGCCGGATTCATACTCGGAAGAGAAATGGGCAACTGGAAAGTCGATGTTGCGGGAATGCGCGGAAGCGATAGTCTGATCGGGAAACTCCTACAGCAGGTTCTGCTTCGTCAATTCTTTTACGATGAGTTTGACGAGCCCATCGATTACTTTTTTCGCCGATTTCGGATTGAATGATTCGCTGGTGCCGGTCCAGATGAGTTCACCATCCGGCGGATTCGCTGCATAAAAATTGGTTTCCACTCGCACCGTCGTATCTTCACGCAGATAGTCGGGACTATAAACCTGCCTGTAGGCCGTGCCGTAGTAACCATAGAACGTGTGGTAGTAACCATAAGGAGCGACGTAGCTATGGCCGGGAACGTAAGTGGTCTTTTTATCGACTTTGACCAGCCGTGAAACCAGCACGGTGTCGATCTTGAAGTCGCGAATTTGGCCTCTCAAATATTCAGGATCCGGTTCGGCAGAATGGGGGCGGAACAGGATTGTGTTTCCGGGGATTACCTCAAGATGGTCATTTGCAAGGGCAGATGAAAGATCGTCTTCGAAGTCCGCGCGAACCTCCGGATTCTCGCTCATGCCGATCACCAGAATCCGCCGAGGCTTCGGACCAGAATATTTGGAATTGGTCCAACTCACGAGGAGCTTCGGGCCTCCGGCATTCGCAACAGGCAAGACGGCGAGGGAAGAAAGTATCAGCGTCCAGATCGCAGCGGCTGCGAACAGCCTTTGTGATAAGCCGATTTTCATTTTCGTTTCCTTTGCGGCCT
Source organism: uncultured Acidobacteriota bacterium (assembly GCA_963779465.1). Lineage (GTDB taxonomy): Bacteria > Acidobacteriota > Terriglobia > Acidiferrales > UBA7541 > Palsa-295. The sequence goes on from CAVZYH010000001.1 coordinate 1,947,021, forward strand.
ACTCGTTTGCGTCGCGTCGAGAGCCCGCAGCGGCTCGCCGGATCTCCGCGCTGACGCGTGCTAGTCAGTCTTCATTGGACCACGTACCGTGCCCTAGCACAGCAATTCTCTTCCGCGGAGGAGGGCGGGGCTCGGGGAGGTTTGACGCGTGATGTTCGCTCCCCGAGTCCCGTTGGGGGTATTACGAGTCGGTAGGGGTGGTACCGACTGCGCCCATATGGGTCATTGTTCTTACATCTCTTAGGCCTAACACCGTTGCCGAACAACTGGGGTAATCCCTAGTAACGGCCCCGGGTTTTGCACTCGTCATATTTGTCTAACGAGAGAATCAACTGGAGTTCGAACCCGCGTGCTCCGTTCGCCGGATCTGGGCGCCTTCGCGCGAAAGATCGTCCTCAAAAGCCAACTCTCAAACACGCCCCTAGGGAAAGCCCTAGTTGTCCCCGACTTGGGGATCAGCTACACGAGAGCCTTGGAGTTTTGATTTGAGTCGTGAGCAGGACGCCCCATGGCCTCTGTGTGGGGCGGGACGACCTGGGACCGTTGCCGCCAAACTCCGGGAAGGAAGGATTCCGATGAAAGTCAGGATGATCGCCTCGATTCTGGCCATGACGATGCTCTCCGCGAGTCTATGCATCGCGGCGGATGACGACAATGAGAAAAAAAAGGATAAAACACGCAAGATGGCGGCCGAGGTCTTGCAGGATTTGTACAAGATAGACCCCCCGTCCGAAGCGGCGGTCCGGAAAGCGGCGGGATACGCTGTTTTCGACAACATGGGGGTGAACGTATTGCTGTTGAGCACGGCACGCGGTTCAGGACTGGCCGTTAACAACCAGACCAAGAAAGAAACCTTCATGAAGATGGGTTCGGTCGGTGCCGGCCTGGGTATGGGAGTGAAAGACTATGACGTGGTATTCATCTTTGAGAACGCTAAGGCCCTGGCACATTTTCTGAACTCCGGCTGGTCCGGTTCAGGGCAAGCGGATGCTGCGGCCAAAGCGGGCGACAAGGGCGGAGCTTACTCTGGAGCGGCTGAAGTTGCCCCGGGAGTGTGGGTTTACCAGATCACCAAGAATGGCCTCGCCCTCCAATTGACCCTTCAAGGTACGAAGTATTACAAGGATGACGACCTCAACAAGAAGTAGGTGAGGATCGCGCAGCGCGACCAAGAATATTTGGCGGCTCGGAGACTCGCGGTAATAAACGCCAAGGAGAAAGCAATGCAAAGGAGAAGCTTAGTAGCTGTTCTTGCGGTGGTGAGCGGGTTGCTGCTGTCCAGCGTACCGCTGTTTGCCCAGGCCGACCAGGCCGCCAACTCCGGCGTGAGCCCTGCCATCGAGACAGACATCAGACTACTGCGGGAAGACGTCCGCTCGGAAAGGAAGCAGCTCGTTGCTGCCAATCTGACGCTGACCGACACGGAAGCGACTAAGTTCTGGCCTATCTATGACCAATACGCAGCCGAAGCCTGGAAGATCGGCGATACCCGCGTGGCGCTGATCAAGGAATACGTGCTGAGCTATGACACTATGACTGATGCCCAGGCGAATGAGTTCATGAACCGCTTGACGGCCATCGACGGTCAGTTCTCGGCTCTGCTAACGAAATACGTGCCAATCTTCGAAAAGGTCATCTCGCCGAAGAAGACTGCAAGGTGGTATCAGATCGAGCGCCGCTTGGATTTGCTGATCGACGTGCAGTTTGCCGAGCACATTCCGATGGTGGATGCAGGCAAGTAAGCTTAGCGCAGAGTTGTCGCAGATCCGGCGGATCCGCAAGTGCGCCGCGATCCACCCAAACCGTGTCGGCTGCTCGCATGCGCGCGTGAGGGCGCGTCGTATTTCGGCGGCGTAATTCCTCTAAAAATGTGCGATTAGAAGTGGGTGCTGACGATTGTTTTCAAGCACTTGCGCGAATTTCTAATAATTTGGCCGTCGATTAGAAATTGTATGGTCGCTGGTGCTGGCGTGCGCGAAAATATGGATCGCGGTGACGATTGGGGCGCGGTTGGCGGCGTCGCGCAAATTTTGGGGATGCTTCATTTTTTCACTCCGGGACGACGTTAGCATGCGCTGGCCGCGAGCAGACCTGTACGTTCGGACAGATCTGGAACATAGCTAACACCACCTTGCCGAAACGATTTTGGGGAATGCGCCGCCCGACGATGCGCCACAACAAAATCGATCCCTGCTGCACTCGCCAATCGCATGGAAACCGCGGAGGTTGCGAGGGCGGGGCGTCATTCCGTCTGTGGTAGCATCCCTGCAACGGTTTAGCGACAACAAAGCGCTGAGCGGTTACGATTGAGTGGTCGGCCGGATCGGCAATTGAAAATCCGGTTTAAGGTTCTCGCGCGGGCGAATGCGGAGTTCATCCATTGTTCAAGTTCAAGAAATTCGTGCAAATTCTGCCTTTGATTTCGATTCTTGGGTTGGCCGGTTGCCCCGGCTCCGACGTGAAAAGCCTGTTCATCACCGGGGTTAAGCTGACTCCAGCGAATCCAACGATTTCGGTTACCGGGACGCAGCAGTTCGTGCTGACCGCGACGTATGTGGGCGGGCAGACCTCGAACGTGACGACCAGCGACACGACGTATTCGTCGGACAATACGGCGGTGGCGACCGTCAACGCGTTGGGTTTCGCAACAGCGGTTTCCATTGGGACGGCGAACATTCTGGCGAGCTATAAGGGTAACAATACGAAGACGCTCTTGACTGTGGCAGCTACCGTGCTTGGCGGCAGCGCGGTGCAAGGCGATTCGCGGGTGCTGCACGTCACGAATCTAGGCACGGGCCAGCGGATGACATTCGCGGCGAATGGATTGGGAGATTCACTGACGGTTTCGCGCGACGGCGAGAGTGTGGCCGCGACTGAGGTATCCGTGCTGCCGGAACATGGGCCGGGGTGGTTGGCGATTGAACCTTCTGCCAGGTACCTGTACGTGGTGAATCAAACTTCGCAGAGTATTTCGGCTTTCAGCATCAATTGGAAAACCGGCGAACTGAACGTCGTTGTGGGTTCACCGTTTGCGGTGGCCGCGAAACCTTCAAGCGTCGAGGTCAATCCGGATGGCACGGAGCTTTCCGTGGCGCACTTCGAAGATTCGAGTGTTTCTAGATTCCGGATTGACCCCGCGACCGGGGCACTCACGCCGGAGCAGTAATCGCGCTGCTGGTCCGCGGCAAGCGTCACAGCCTTCACCGACACCGAACTGACTTCGCTTACATAAACGGAAGGGCGGCACCCGCCCCGATGATCATAGACTCTGTTTTGAGATTGCGGGTCAGGATTGGGTGATCAGGGAGACCTGTATCTGGGAGCCTTCAAAAACTAGCGGGACGTGCAGGGATTCGCTGGGTTCGGCGGATTGCAGGGCGTGGTTTTCGCCGGTGATTACTGTAGAGACGGAAAGCATGCAGTGATCGGCGAGGCTGGGGATTTTGGCTTTGAAGTTTCCGCCTACCATGTTGCAGAGTTCGCCGATGGCGTCGTTGACGATTTTGGGATCTTTGGCGGCTTCGTCGCCGGCCATTTTGGAGGCCAAGCGGATGGCGGATTCGGTGGAGCAGTGGATGGTCGTCATACCGCAGAGAACGCGGGCCATGCCGACCATGGCGGTGAGGCCACTTTGTTTATGTGATTGTGCGGCTGCCGGCCCGCGTTGATCAGGCGCGGGCGGGATGTAGGGAGTCAAGCGGGCAGAGGCCATCATTTCGAAGACTTCTAAGGTGGCGCATTCCAGAACTGATTTCCAATTCGGATCGAGCGGGACGCGTTTTGGCTCGGCCCGACTGGCGGTGGTCGCGGTTGCGGTGGTGTTCGTCACGATACGCCCGCCAGAAGCGGCCCCACGCGTTCTTTTACTTGTTCGGGAGTGAAGGGTTTGCGGAGATAGCCTTTGGCTCCAGCGGAGAGGGCTTCGACTACGCGGGCTTCGCTGCCTTCGGTGGTAATCACGATTACGGGGACGCCTTTGGCGGCTGGGATGGTGGGGAGTGTCTTGAGGAACTCCAGGCCGTCCATTACGGGCATGTTGATGTCGCTGAGGATTATGTCCAGGGAGCCTTTTTGAACTTCGACAAGGGCTTCGGCGCCGTTGCCGGCTTCGCGGACTTCGACGAGGTCCAGGCCGGCTTGGCGCAGGGCGCGTTCGATGATTTTGCGCATTACGGCGGCGTCGTCCACGATTAGGATTTTTAGATTACGCAAGATGCGCTCCTGGTGGAGTGGGCGTGTGCAGATTCAACGACTAAAACAAAGTCAGAGACGCCCGCCTCAATAGAAAAAGCAGGCGACCGCTACAAATTCGACGACAACGGAGCCGGCGGGACGCCGGCGCTAGCGAAGGCAACGTCAACGGCGCACAGGCAAGATTGTGTCAAGTTCCAGGACATGCTTTACACAGTGTTATCAGGACATCCTTTACACTTTGCGGGTCAGCCCACCCAGCGGTCCACTGCAGTGGACCGCTGGGTGACGAGATCGAGTTCGCGCACCAGGCTGCGGCAGTAGTACACCAACACGCGCCCGTCCAGACGCTCGATGCGCACCCATTCGCCCGCCAGCGCCCGGCTGATTTCCCAGGCCCGCCCCTGCAGGCGGAGCCGACCTACCTTCGATACCCGGTAGACTTCCGCTCCCGCTTCGTATTCCCAAGTCGGCGGTTGCGCCACATAGCGGCGTGCACTTTTCTGCCACACCGTCGCCGGCGTTTTCATCGCCAGTGCTTCGTGCGGCCGCTCGTGATTATATTCATGACGAAATTTGTCCAGCCAGATTTGCCGCTCCGCACGCGCCGGGATTCCTCGTCGCTGCATCGCCGCGCTTAACGCTCCGTGAAAGCGCTCCACTTTCCCTTGCGTCTGCGGATGGCGATACCCGCTGAAGTGCAGCTGGATTCCTTGCCGCATGATCCACACCGTCAGCCACGTCCAACCCGTCACCGCTTTCATGTTCCACCACGGCGTCCCGTGATCCATCAGCATCTCCTCCGGCATGCCGCACTGCTCGAACGCTGCGATCAGCTGCTGTTTTACGGGCGCTGCTTGGGTCGACCAGGTTCCGTGCAGCGCGATCGCGTAGCGGCTGTGATCGTCCAGAATCGACAGCGGACCCACCGGCGCGTCCCATCCCAGCGGGCTTTTGAAATCCATCTGCCACAGCTGATTCGCCGCGCCGCGCTCGAAGCGCTTTACCGCTGCGCGAAACCGGTCTTGCGCTCGCACCAATCCGCGCCGCAATAAAATCCGGTGCACCGTGATCACCGGCAGATGAATCCCCTCGTCCGCCAGCACCACTTGCAACTTGCGCGCGCCCCAGTCCGGCCGCTGCTGCCGCAACTCCACCACCCGCTCCTCCCGTTCGCTGGCCGTCTGCGTGGGACTCTGGTGCGGACGCCGGCTCTTCTCCACCACGCCGGCAATCCCCTCCGCCGTATAGCGCCGCAGCCACTGGTAACCTGTCGGCCGCGAAATCGCAAATTCCTCGCACATTGCACTCATGGTCTTCTCACCGCGCTTCGCACTCACCACAAAACGTACGCGCTGCTCGTCTACCTTCACTGTTCCCCACGCCATCCTCGCCCTCGCCCGAGGGCCCGTTATCTCCGTATCCCTCGTTCACTCTCCCCGCCGAGTGTAAAGGATGTCCTGATAACATCCTGTAAAGAATGTCATGAGACTGAACACAAGATTGCCTATGCTACCTTCATCGGCAGGGGGTGGCGGGACGTTAGGCGGGGCGGGGTTGGAATGGGGGCGTCGGGAGGAGCATACTGGGTGGTGCGTTGGAGGGAATGAAACCATGAAGGCTGAGGAAACTGGGAGAGCGCGGATGGGTTTGGCGATCGTGCTGGTTTTGGTGGGGTTGATCTTGGCGGGCGGGGCTTACCGGATGGTTAGCGCATCGGACGCGGCGCCGGCGGTGGGGTCTGTGGCGCCGAACTTCACTTTGAACTCACAGGAAGGCAAGCCGGTTAGTCTGGACGAGTATCGCGGGAAATGGGTGGTGCTGTATTTCTATCCGAAGGATTTTACCAGCGGATGCACCACCGAAGCGCATAACTTCCAACGGGATTTGGCGCAGTATGAAGCGAAAAACGCGGTGATCATTGGAGTGAGCGTGGACAGCGCGGATTCGCATGAGAAATTCTGCACGAAAGAAGGGTTGAATTTTAAATTGCTGGCGGATACGGAGCATAAGGTGTCTGCGGAGTATGGGTCGATCATGAATCTGGGAGTGAAGAAGCTTTCGGCGCGGGACACTTTTTTGGTGAACCCGCAGGGCGTGATTGTGAAGGAATACATGTCGGTGGAGCCGGCGAAGCATAGCGAGGAAGTATTGGCGGCTCTGACGGAGCTGCAACAGGCGGGCGCGAAGTAGGTTCGAGCGCGGCGCGGGAAGAGTGAACGCGCACAAGAAAGCCTCCCGATGCGGCTGGGAGGCTTTTTCCGTTATTGAGCGGTAGGCTGCACCGTCAGTTTGCCAGAGGGTTTCTACGCTTCAAGGCCAGGGCTGCAAGGCCGGTGGCGAGCAGGAGCCAAGTCATGGGCTCGGGCGCTTGCGTGACGTTCAACTTGTAGCAGTCGCCCGCGGCGTCGGTGAGATAGAACGTGCCGATGAGCATGGTTGGGGAATCTTCGGGGCCGGAATAGAGCTGGGCACCGTAGAAGTCCGGAAGATAGGTGACGGTATTCATGCCGCCCGAGTCGCCGGAACTGAAGAAGCAGATAATGTCGTCAACCGGCACATTGCCGACGACGAGGTCTGTGGAGTTGACGGCGAAAGCGGTGCCATCCTCGACAAAAAAGGGCGTGGGATCCTGGGACATTGACCAGGAGGCGGAGATGGGACCGCCGGAGAGGGTGTAATCCAGGGTCTGGCCTGAATCTGCTTTCGCAGGAAGCGCGGCGAAGATGGTGACAATGGCTAGCAGAGCCCCGAGTTTTAGCGTGCGGATCATTGCGTTATTCTCCAGAGCCAGTTGGATAGCGCGCGGGGACCGCGGTCCGCTGGCGTACGCATAGACAATGGCACGTGGCGGACCAAAGCCCTGAATTCCAAGTAGTTGAATTCATGTGGCTTATCATTCATGGACAGGCCGGAAAGTGCGGTCGCGGCTAGCGATTACCTGCTCTGGGATAAGATAGTTCCCTTCCCGCTGGACCCGGGTTTGGGGGTCTACGGCCTGGTTGGGGCTCCGAGGGGCCGGAATGCTGGGACATCATATATGGCGGGGCTTGTTGGTTGGGATCGGTGGTTGACATAGGTGGGAGAATGACCGTGGCGGAATGGATTGAGCGATGGCGGAAGGGAGTCTCATGAAAACGATCATTACTGCGGCGATGTTTTGCGGATTGGCTTTGAGCTTCGGATTTCTGGACTCGGCGCGAGCGCAGCAAGGTGGTAGTTCAGCACCTGCGCATGCTGCTGGCGGGTCTGGTGCGGGGGCGATGAGCGCGGACACACCGGAAGATGACGCGACCTTGAATCTGACCGACGAGCAGAAGGCGCAAATCAAGACGATACGCGAGGATGGCAAGGCACAAATCGCGGCGTTGGGGAAAGATTCGTCGCTGAGCGATGAGGCGAAGCAGCAGAAGCTGAAGGTGATCCGCAAGGATATCCGACGACAGGTTTGGGGCGTGATGACGCCGGAGCAGCAGAAGCAATGGGCGGCGGAACAGCGCGAACTTCGGGAAAATAAGCATGGCGGGAGCGCTGGGGCAGCGGGTAAGCCGCAGAATTAGGATCGCAGGGCTTCACGGCGCGCCGCCGGAGTCGGTGGCGCGTCGCCTCACGGTCAACTCCCGCCGAAACGACTTCCCTCCTCCCTCTCACACCGTCCACGTTCGAATTCCAGCCTGCGATCGAGGAGCGCTGCGCAGGTGGATCAACGATTGACCGCGGCGTGAAGTGTCAGGCACCGTACCAAACTTGCGCCGGGCTTCCCTGGCGGCCCTCGTTGCTGAATTTTCATTCCGAACCTTGTTGCGGAAAAATTTTTCACTCTGGCGCGGATTTTTCTTGCATCGGGAATTATTTTCCGTATTCTGCATGATGCAAACTCACTCCAGGTACGCGCCGGCTAGAGAGCGAGGATTGCTGATGGAGGACGCGACAAAAAATTGAGCACCTTATCCCTCCCAGCCCAATTTCCTGCCCGGGCAGTTACTTCCACAAAAAGAAATGCAAAGCTAACACTCTGGCCACTGGTGGCAGCGACGTTCTTTATGGTGTCTGGCGGAACGTATGGCACCGAAGACATTATTCATGGCGCGGGCTACGGCCTGGGAATTTTGCTGCTGCTGGTGACGCCGCTGATCTGGAGTTTGCCGACGACTTACATGATCGGCGAACTTTCCAGCGCGCTGCCTTCGGAAGGCGGATATTACGCGTGGGTGCGGCGCGCGATGGGAAATTTCTGGGGATTTCAGGAAGCGTGGCTGTCGCTGGTGGCAAGCATTTTTGATATGGCGATTTATCCGACGCTTTTTGTGGCGTATCTGACGCGGCTGATTCCGTGGTTTGCGGTGGGGCATCGCGGGTGGATGGTGGCGATGGGCGTAGTCACCGTGTGCGCGCTGATGAATATCGCGGGGATACGCGTGGTGGCGATCAGTTCGTTGTGGCTGTTCTTTTTGTTGTCGACGCCGTTTGTGCTGATCGTGCTGATTGCGCCGGCGAAGATCGGAGCGCTGCAGGGAGCGGTGACGGCGCCGACGACTTCGAGCGTCGGACTGATCGGCGGGTTGCTGATCTGCATGTGGAATTATATGGGGTGGGATAACGCTTCGACAATTGCGACGCAAGTGAAGCGGCCGCAGAAGACTTATCCGACAGCGATGATCGTGGCGGTGATTGTGGTTTCGCTGACGTACGTGCTGCCGTTCGCGGCGATGTGGCTGACAGGGGTTCCGGCGTCGGCGTTTGAAACTGGATCGTGGGCAGATATTGCGGGGATGATGGGCGGATTAGTGGGCGGGCCGCTGGTGGCGCGCGGGTTTCGCGTGGCGCTCGTGCTGGGCGGGATGATGAGCGCGTTTGGAATGTTCAATGCGCTGGTGATGAGTTATTCGCGATTGCCTTTGGCGATGGCGCAGGATGGGTTGCTGCCGGCGGTGTTTGGCAGGTTGCAGAAGAAAACGCAGGCGCCTTGGGTGGCGATTCTATTTTTGGCGTCGTGCTGGGCTTTGTGCTTGGGGCTGGGATTTGAGCGATTGATTACGATTGACGTGCTTTTGTACGGGATGAGCTTGATGCTGGAGTTCGTGGCTCTGATCGTGCTGCGGATCAAGGAGCCGGGGTTGCGGCGGCCTTTTAAGGTGCCCGGTGGGATGGCCGGAGCGGTTTTGATCGGAGTGTTTCCGCTTTTGTTGTTGGGTTTTTCGATTGTGCATGGCGAGGGCGAGCAGATATTGGGGATTAGTGGACTGGCGTTTGGGCTCTTGCTGATTGCGGCCGGGTTTGTGGTTTATTGGGCTACTGCGGGATTGCGGCGGGTCCGTTGGAGCGCTGCGGCATTGAAGGACGAGCAGCGGGCGGCTTAATTTAGTTTTTTCGTGGGCGCTGCATCACTTGGTTTGGGAAAAAGGCAGTGGCTAGTGATTAGTGGCTAGTGGCTAGAAACACCTCCGACGATTTTCGGGTTCTGGTTCAGACTTTAGTTCCCCGCTCTTACGAATCCTCCGGATAATTCAATTGCTGCGCGCCGCGGCATGGCATTTAATGCTTGCGCGTTGTATGACGGGTAAATCCAACACGTACGATTACATAATTGTGGGGGCGGGGTCGGCGGGGTGTGTGCTGGCGGCACGGTTGACGGAGGATTTGCGGACGCGCGTTCTATTGTTGGAGGCGGGCGGGGAGGGAGGTGCGAAGGAGATTCGGATTCCGGCGGCGTTTTCGAAACTCTTTAAGACTGCGGTGGATTGGAATTACGCGACGGAGCCGGAGCCACATTTGCACAATCGGCGATTGTATTGGCCGCGCGGAAAAGTGCTGGGCGGATCCAGTGCGATCAACGCGATGATTTATATTCGTGGGAATCGGTCGGATTACGATTCCTGGCGCGAGTTGGGGAATGCTGGCTGGGGATTTGCGGACGTGCTGCCTTACTTCAAGAAATCGGAAAATCAGGAGCGCGGAGCTTCGGAATATCACGGGACGGGCGGGCCGGTGAATGTGGCGGATCCGCGGTACGTGAATCCTTTAACGCGGGCATTTCTTGCTGCTGCGGATGAAATTGGGATCGCCGGCAATGCGGACTTTAATGGCGACGCGCAGGATGGAGCGGCGCTTTATCAGGTGACGCAGAAGCATGGCTCGCGATGGAGCGCGGCTGATGGATATTTGCAGCCGGCGCGCGAACGTAGCAATCTGACGGTGTTGAGCGGGTCGCACGCGACGCGGGTCTTGATGGATAAGGGTCGCGCGGTGGGCGTGGAGTTTTTGCGTGACGGCGTGACGGAACAGGCGCGCGCTGAGGGTGAAGTGATTCTGGCGGGTGGGACTGTAAATTCACCGCAGTTGTTGTTGCTCTCTGGGATCGGTCCGGCGGACCAACTTAAAGCCGCGGGAATCTCACCAATACGTGATTTGCCGGGGGTGGGGAAGAATTTGCAGGACCATCCGATGGTTTCGGTGGGATATTTGTGCACGCAGAAGATCAGCCTGGATGGCGCGGAGACCTTGGGGAATTTTTTGCGCTGGCTGGTGTGGAAGAATGGGCCGCTGGCGTCAAACGTGGCGGAGGCGGGATTATTTTGGCGCACGCGAGCAGGATTACCTGTGCCGGATTTGCAGCTGTTGTTTGGGCCGGCCTATTACCGCGGTCATGGACTGGTGCGGCGCAAGGAGCATTGCTTCGGATTTGGACCGACTTTGATTACGCCGGAAAGCCGCGGAGAGATTTCGTTGCGTTCGCCTGATCCGCTGGATGCGCCGGCGATTCGCGCGAATTATCTTTCGACTGATGCGGATTTGCGCACGATGATCGCCGGAGTGCGGCTGGCGCGGCGATTGGCTAATGCGAAAGCGTTCGGCGCGTTTCGCGGGGAGGAATTGCATCCGGGGGCTGCGCAACAATCTGACGCGGAAATCGCGGAGTTTTTGCGAAACGAATTGGAGACGCTGTATCACCCAGTGGGAACTTGCAAGATGGGCGTGGATGCGCTGGCGGTGGTAGATGCGCGGCTGCGGGTGCGTGGAATTGAGGGACTGAGGGTGGTGGATGCGTCTATCATGCCGCGGGTGCCGGCCGGAAATACGAATGCGCCGGTGATGATGATCGCGGAAAAAGCGGCGGAGATGATTCGCGCAGGTGCTTAGAGGTGCGCGACGGCGGCGTTTGTTGGCGGCTGCGAGTGGCGGCATTTCTGCTATGCTTTTTGCCGTGCGACGGGCGCTAATTATATTTGTGATTTTGGCGGGCGGCGGGCTCGCGAGTGCCAGCGCGGCGAGCGCTTTGCCTTGGCAAGAGGGCTCGCAAACGCCCGCGCAGATTCCCGCGCCACCGCAAGCGCAACCCACGCCTACACCTCCGCAACAGCCAGCGCCTGCGCAAAATTTGACGCCGCCTGCAGCGCCGGTGCATACCGGGCCGGTGATCGTGATCAATGCGGCGCATGGCGGGACGGACGACGGAGCGCGCGCGGACAACGGACTGGTGGAAAAAAATGTGGTGCTGATATTCGCGCGGATGCTGCGGAGTGAATTCGAGCGGCAGGGATTTCGCGTGGTGATGACGCGGAACGATGATTCGAATCCTTCGTATGAGGATCGCGCGGCGGTGGCGAATGCTTATCGGGATGCGATTTTTATCAGCTTGCACGTTTCGTCCACGGGGCAGCTGGGGGCGGCGCGAACTTACTGTTATCAATTTCCCAGTCCTGTTGCAGCGGTGAGTGCGGCGACGGGTGGTGATGGATCGAGTGCGCCGGGGGCTGGTGCGGTGAGCGTCGCGCCGGTGCCGAGCGCGCCGAGCAGCGGATTGATTGTGTGGGGAGAGGCGCAGCGGCCTTATACGGAGCCGAGCCGTCGGCTGGCGGATGCAGTGCAGGCGGCGCTGGCGCAGAAATTTGCGGGATCGCCAGGGACGTCGGCGCGATTCGCGGTGCGGGAGCTGCGGTCGGTGGCGGCGCCGGCGATTGCGGTGGAGATTTCGAGCATTTCGGTTACGGATCCTAATGCGCTGCTGGCGATGGGCGCATCGCTGACGGCGACGATCGAGCGCTGCGTGCAGGCGCTGCGACCGCAGGGCTCATTGCCGGCGAGCGTTGCTGGAACTGCGGGTGGAAAATAATGCCGCGGAATCTAAAAATAACGCTGGGGATTTTATCGGTCGCGGTGCTGATTGGATTGATCAGCTTGCGGGGGCTGCACCAGAGGATTGAGCATTTGTCGCAAGAACCAGGTTCGGAGGAGCAACAGCGGCGGGAATTGCTGAAGCCGGAAACCGCGACATCCACGGATGCGATGGCGAATGCCAGGATTTATTGGGCGGCGGGGGCGGATCGCGTGGCGCCGGTGGAAATGCAGCTGCCACTTTCGGCGGATCCCGCGAAACGCGGGCGGCAGGTACTGGATGCGTTGATTGCGGACGCGCCGAGCGACGAGCAGCGCACGCTGCCCGCGGATGCAACTCTGCTGGGATTTTATATTTTGCCGGATGGGACGGCGATCGCGGATTTTTCCGAGGCGCTGGCTTCCGAGACGCCTTCGGGGATTTTGAGCGAGGAGATGGCGGTGGAGTCTATAGCGCGGACGATTGAGAGTAATGTGGCTGGGGCGCGCCGGCTGAAACTTTTGATTCATGGGCAGGAAGTGGAGACTTTGGCGGGCCATGCGGATTTGACGGGATTTTTTGATTTAAATCCGGCGGTGATCGCAGTTACGCCTGCGGCGGCGACGGGTGGATCGGGAGCGCCGGTGGCGGTTCCGGCACCAGCGGCAGCCCCGGGAAACCCTAGCGGAAAACCTTCGCGCTGAATTGCAGGCGTGGTCGTGGAATTTTTGAATGTTTAGGGCGCGCCGCTCGGAACTGAGGATGCTCGGATGAAGGCTTGTGTGCTCTGCGACGTGGGGCGGATTGAGGTGCGGGAGGTTCCGCTGCCGCGCATGGGTTCGCGCGATGTGTTGTTGCGGATTGCGGCGGTGGGGATATGCGGAACGGACGCGCACATTTTTTCTGGGCACGCGAATTACAATACTGATGCGGCTGGGAAAAGCGTGCCGCTTACGGTGCAGCCGCAGATATTGGGGCACGAAATCAGCGGCGAGATTGCGGAAGTGGGAGCGGAGGTTCGCGATCTTACCGTGGGCGATCGCGTAGTGATGGATCAAGGGCTGAATTGCGTGAGCGCGCATCGCGAGCCGCGATGTGAATATTGTTTGAGCGGGGATTCGCACCAGTGCGCGTTCTATTCGGAGCATGGGATCACTGGATTGCCTGGGGGGTTGGCGGAATTTATCGCGGTGCCGGCTAGCAATGCGGTGCGGTTGTCTGCGGATCTGGATATGCGGGAGGCGGCGCTTTCGGAGCCGCTGGGTTGCGTGATTCATTCTTCGGATGCGGTGGCGCGGGTGCATGCGCGATTTGCGATTGGGGCTGCCGCGGCTTCGCCGGAGCGGCGCGTGCGGCATGTGCTGATTTGCGGAGCGGGGCCTTCGGGATTGCTGTTTTTGCAATATTTGCGGCGGGTGGTGGGTTACGACGGATTGCTGATTGTGAGCGAGCCGAACGAGATGAAGCGCGGGCTGGCCAAGAAATTCGACGCGGATTTTGTGCTGGATCCGGGTTCCGGCGAGATAGGGGCGGCGGTGCGCGAGCATACGAAGGGCGGCGGCGTGGAATATTTGATTGAGGCTTCGGGACAGGGGCGCGCGTTTGCGGGGATTTCTACCTTGATAAGGAAGCAGGCGACCGTGCTGCTTTATGGGCATGGGCACGCGGGAGTGGAATTGAGTTTGCTGAATAATGTGATGTTCAAGGAGCCTTGCTTGGTGACGCCGGTGGGGGCTTCTGGCGGATTCGAGAGGGATGGGCGACCTTCTACTTATACGCGGGCTTTGCGATTGATTGAGCAGGGGAAAATTTCCGTGGGACCGTTTATTACGCACCGGTATTCGTCGCTGGGGGATGTGCAGGGGGCTTTGGCTGGCGGGATGGGCGCTGCGGATTATGTGAAGGGCGTGGTGGCGTTGCGGTAGAGTTTTGGCGCAGCGGCGCAGACAGGATTCGGACATCGTTCTAATCAGGTTGTCCCACCGTTAGACATTCGCGATTGTTGACAGTTGGGGGGGTAGTCGTCACACTTGGTGTTCCGAAATTCTGTGGCACCCACAGCAGAACTGCGAAGGGAGAATTATTCTTGCGAGTTGACGGACGTACAGCTGACCAATTGCGGCCGGTAAAGATTACACCGGATTTTATCCCGCATGCGGAGGGGAGCGCGCTGATTGAAGCGGGCGACACGCGGGTGATTGTGACGGCGACGGTGGAGGATGGAGTGCCGTCGTTTTTGAAGGGCAAGGGGCGGGGGTGGGTAACGGGCGAATATGGGATGCTGCCGCGTTCTACGGAGAATCGCACGCCGCGGGAATCGAGCCGGGGGAAGCAGTCGGGGCGGACGCTGGAAATTCAGCGGATGATCGGGCGGACTTTGCGGGCGGTTACCGATTTGAAGGGGCTGGGCGAGCGCACCGTTTGGCTGGATTGCGATGTGATTCAGGCGGATGGCGGAACGCGGACGGCTTCGGTGACGGGGGCGTACGTGGCGCTGGCGTTGTCGCTGGAGCGGATGGTAGCGGCAGGAATTTTGCGCAAGGTGCCGTTGATTGATTTTCTGGCGGCTACCAGCGTGGGGATTGTGGAAGACGAGCTGCTGCTGGATTTGAAGTACGAGGAAGATTCGCGCGCGCAAGTGGACATGAATGTGGTAATGACGGGGAGCGGGGAGTTTGTCGAGGTGCAGGCGAGCGCCGAGGGCAGGCCGTACACAGATGTGGAGCTGCAGGATCTGCTGAAGTTAGCGGCGGGCGGGATACGGCAGTTGGTGAAGGCGCAGCAGGAATTATTGCAGATTAAATTTGTGGCGCGTAGCACGTAGGAGCCGGCGAGACGCCTGCCTACCGGCAGGCAGGCCGGCGCTGCTAGAACCGACGAGCGCGGCTTCAGGGGCTAAAGCCCTGCTGCTTACGGGGATTTACGGCGGGGCTGAAGCCCCGCCCTTCCGGATATTCCATTGATGAGATTGTTTTTGGCGTCATCGAATTCTGGAAAACTGCGCGAGTACGTGGAATTGGCGCGCGGATCTGGCGTCACGATTGAGTTGTTGCCACGGTTTGCTCAGTTCCCTTCCTTTGAGGAGTCTGCTCCGACATTTGCTGAAAATTCCGCGGGGAAAGCTTTGCATTACAGCCAGTTTACCGCTGAGGCGGTGATGGCGGATGATTCCGGACTAGTAGTACCGGCACTGGGCGGGGCACCGGGCGTTTATTCGGCGCGATATGCGGGGCCGGGCGCGTCCGATGCGGACCGCGTGCAGAAATTGCTGCGGGAAATGCGCGGCAAGGTGGGCGCGGAACGGCGGGCGCGATTTGTTTGTGTTACGGCTGTTGCGCGGGCGGGGCGAGCGATTGCGGTGGTTTCTGAGGCCGCGAACGGCGTGATTACGGAAGAGCCGCGCGGGGCTGGCGGATTTGGGTACGATCCGGTGTTTTTGTTTGAAGAGCTGGGGCGGACTTATGCGGAATTGACATCGGACGAGAAGAACGCATACAGTCATCGCGGTAAGGCTTTCAGTAAATTACTGTATATGATTGCGCCGGGCATCGTTGCACCTTCCTGAAGCACCGGGGCACCCAATTCCGTGTTGACGAAATAGCTTGCCGCGAGACCAACGGAAGAGGTAGAAAGGAACTCCCCCCTCTTCGAGGTGAACCGTGACGGCTTCCCGAGTAGTGACTAAGCTAGAACCATCGCTATTGACGCGCCTGGAGAGTGCGCGCGCGAATACTGACGCGTTGTTTGCGGTGCTGCCGCCGAATTCGTACTACGAGCGGCCGATTGCGGAGCGGCACCGGCTGATTTTTTATCTGGGGCATCTGGAGGCGTTCGACCGGAATCTGCTGAGCCCCGCGCTGGGGCTTGGCTTGGAAGATTCTCCCTTCGACAAGCTATTCGCGTTTGGGATTGATCCGGTGGGCGGCGGATTGCCGAACGATCAGCCGGGCGAGTGGCCGGAGATTGCACAGGTAGAGCGATATAACCGGCAGGTGCGCACGCGTTTGGATGAGCGGTTGCGCGATCCCAGCGTGACGCGGGCGCTGGCTGCCTCGCCGGAGATTGGCAAGCTGCTGAACGTGGCGATTGAGCACCGGTTGATGCACGCGGAGACGCTGGCATATTTGTTGCACAATCTGGCGATTGAAAAAAAAGTGCGGCAGGCTGGGCCGGCTGCCGACGAACGTCCTGCGCCGGATGCAAAGGAAGTGACGATTCCTTCGGGGATTGCGACGCTGGGACAGTCGCGCGATAGTCTGGCGTTTGGCTGGGACAACGAGTTTGGGATGCAGCGGGTGCTGGTGCCAAGTTTTTCGATCAGCGAGTATCCGGTGACGAACGCGGAATATTTGAAGTTCGTGCAGGCGGGCGGATACCATAGCGGAAAATATTGGCGGACGGAAGACTGGGATTGGGTGCGCAAGGAAAAAATGCAGCATCCACATTTCTGGAAGCGGGTGAGCGAATCGCCGGCGGAAGACGCTAAGACGAAGTGGGAATACCGCGGAATGTTTGGTTCGATTCCCTTGCCCGCGTCGTGGCCGGTTTACGTGAGCCACGCGGAAGCTTCGGCGTACGCGCGGTGGGCGGGGAAAAAATTGCCGACCGAAGAGCAGTGGCAGCGCGCCGCGTACGGTACGCAGGAAGGGCGCGAGCGGGCGTATCCGTGGGGCGAGGAGCCGCCGGAATTTTGGCGCGGGAATTTCAATCAGGAGCGCTGGGACCCGTCTGCGGTGGATGAGCATCCGGAAGGCGGCAGCGGATTTGGAGTTTACGATTTGCTGGGGAATGGATGGGAGTGGACGTCCACTGAATTCGGGCCGTTGCCGGGATTTGAGCCGTTTGAATTCTATCGCGGATATTCGGCGGATTTTTTTGACGGAAAACATTACGTGATGAAGGGCGGGTCGTCGCGCACGGATGCGTGCATGCTGCGGCGTTCATACCGGAATTGGTTTCAGCCTCATTACCCTTATATCTACAGTAGTTTCCGCTGTACGGAGGAATAAGCGATGGCGTCCGCACCGCGCATGATAAGGACAGGAGTTCCGGAGGTTCCAGCTGCGGTGACGGCGGAATTTTCGAGTGATGTGGTGGTGGGACTAAGCCATGCGGGGCAGAAAGAGCTGCCTTCGAAATATTTGTACGACGAGGTGGGCTCGGCGCTTTTTGATGTGATCTGTTTGCTGCCGGAGTACGGGCTGAGCCGCGCGGGAATGCGATTGCTACAGCGGGATTCGCACGAGATTGTTTCGCTGCTGCCTACGCCGGTGCTGGTGGCGGAGCTGGGAAGCGGGAGCGGGCAGAAAACGCGGTTGCTGTTGCAGGCGCTCTCTAAGCGGCAGCGGGTGAATTATTATCCGATTGATATTTCGGGGAGCGCGCTTTCGCGCTGCCAACAGGAAATCGGGCAGATGGACCGAGTTAGCATCGTGGGATTTGAGAGCGCGTATCTGGAAGGATTGCAGGAAGTGGCGGCGCGGCGGCGTGAGGGAGAACGCATCCTAGTGCTGTTTTTGGGCAGCACGATCGGAAATTTTGACCGGCCGGCGGGCGATCAGTTTTTGCGCGAGGTGCGGCGCATATTGAGCGAGGGCGATGCATTATTGCTGGCGACGGACTTAGAAAAGCCGATCGCGCAGTTATTACTCGCATATGACGATCCGGCGGGAGTGACGGCTGCGTTCAATATGAATCTGCTGGCGCGGATCAATCGAGAGCTGGGCGCGGATTTTGATTTGCTGCAATTCGAGCACGAGGCGCGTTATGACGAATGCGAACGGCGCGTGGAGATGCATTTGCGGTCGAAGGCGTGGCAGCGGGTAACGATTCAGGCGGCGGGGCAGCAATTTTATTTGCGCGAGGGCGAGACGATTTGGACGGAGAGTTCGCATAAATATAACCCTGCGGAAGTGCTGCAGATGGGCGAGCGGACGGGATTTCGTTGCGAGCGGCAGTGGTTTGACGCGGAGTGGCCGTTCGCGCAGAGCTTGTTATTTGCGGTGTGAGACGTGCAGTGATAAGTGACGAGTGATCAGTGATTGGTGACCTACCGACCTTTGTGGCTGTCTCATCACGAAAATCCCGACTGGATGTTGTATGCCGCGCGTGTATTTGCGCGAGAAAGTGAAATTCTAAATGAGAAAATCTGACAAAAGGTATGGCGCGTCCGTGCGAATTCCTTTGCTGGTCATGCTACTCGCGGGACTAGGGTGTTTGTCGGCTGCGGCTCAAACTGCTCGCAGCGAAGATTTCGTACGGCGAGATGGAACGAAGCTGATGTTGGGCGGCGAGCAATTTCGCTACAGCGGGCCAAACATCGAATGGCTCGGGCTGGAAGGGTATGGGCCACACGATCCGATGGGGCCGCGTTACCCCAGCCGATTTGAAATTGATGACGCGTTCGCGACCGCCGCGGAAATGGGCGCGAAGGTGGCGCGGGCGCAGACCATGGGTGATACGGTGGGCTGCGGGCAGTGCGTTGAACCGGAGCTGGGCAAATTCAATGAGGCTGCTTTTCAGGCGTCCGATTACGCGCTGGTGGCGGCTAAACGTAACGGCGTACGGTTGATCATCACGCTGATTGGTGATTGCGCGACGTGCTCCGGTGGCGGCATCGGACAATATCTGGCGTGGGGACAGAAGCGGAATCCTCAGGATTTTTTCACTGATCCGGCGCTGATTGCAGCCTACGAAAAGCATATTGATGCTGTGCTGAATCATGTCAATACGCTGACCGGCGTGCGTTATAAGGACGATCCGACTATTCTCGCGTGGGAAGACTGTAATATGTGCGGGCTGATTCCGTTGCTGATGGGCGGTGGCGCTGGCGCGCTGGGCCAGGTTTCCGATTGGGTGGAAACGATTGGCGAGCACATCAAGAAACAGGATTCGCGCCATCTCTACCTGGATACTTCTGGAATTTTTCGCGCTTATCCGAAGGTGTTAGATGACAAGAGCCCGGACTTGATCACTTTCGAATATTATCCGCACTGGGACGCGCTTTTGGGAACGGGTGAGCACACCACGGCCGCGAGTTTTTCCCGCGATGCGGCGGCGGTGACCGGGCACGGGAAGGCTTACATCATCAACGAATTTGGGTGGGACCGCACCGACTGGACGACGCAGCAGGATTTGCAGAAAGTCCTCGATACGCTGACAAAGGATCCCAATGTTTCGGGCGATGGATTTTGGGCTTTGCAGGCGCACCTGGAAAATTTTGGCTTTCAGCCGATCCCGGCGGACAGCAACAACCTTGCTTACGCGACCAGCGGCGAGTGCGGGCAGTGGTGGGCTCTGTACTACCCCGGAATTAAGACGCTGGTGAATTCGGCAGAGGACATGGCCGCGCGAGTCCAACAGTTGCGCGCGCACGCGTATGCGATGTCCGGCACGCCGCTGCCAAAACACAAGACGCCACCATCGCCTGTAATTACCGCGGTAGTGCTGGGCGGCCTGGTTGTTTGGCGCGGGTCGGCTGGAGCGGTGAACTATTCGGTGGAGCGCATGGACGCGGGCGCGACAGAATGGAAGACGATTTGCGACCGCTGCGCGACGGATACGGACGATCCGTGGGCGGATCCTCATGCGACGTTGTTCGGAGCTCGTTATAGGGTAACGGCATACAATGCCGACGGCGTCGCCAGCGCTCCCTCTGATCCGCGTTAACGCGCGGACAAGCGGGGCGAGGTGCATGTTCGTCCGGCTGCCTGTGATATATTCTTCGACTTGATGGCAAAAATAAAAAAGAAAAACGGGAAAAGGAAACCTGCGGCGGTGGGAAAGTCCGTGGGACGGGCGCCGAAAACGGCGCGTGCCGGTGCTGCCGCTGCTAGAGGTGCGGCCGTGGGTGCGCGCAAATCCGCGGGCGGTGGCTTGGCGTTTGGGCGAGGAACGAATCCGGAGCGGGTTGGTGCGATTTTGCGGGGGTTGGACGAGGCTTACCCGGAAGCGAGCTGCGAGCTGGTCCACAAGAGTCCGTTTGAGCTGCTGATTTCGACGATTCTTTCGGCGCAGTGCACTGATGTGACCGTCAACATCGTGACCAAAGATTTATTTCCAAAATATCCGGATGCGCGGGCGCTGGCTTATGCGGATCCACGGGCGCTCGAGCAGGAAATTCGGCCGACGGGGTTTTTTCGCAACAAGACAAAGTCCATCATGGGGGCGAGCAAGAAAATCGTAGAGGAATTTGGCGGGAGGGTGCCGCAGACGATGGAGGCGCTCCTGACGTTGCCCGGAGTGGCGCGCAAGACAGCGAATGTGGTGCTGGGGTCGGGGTTCGGGATTGCATCGGGAGTGGTGGTGGATACGCACGTGCAGCGGCTATCCGGACGATTGGATTTGACGAAGAACACGGATCCGAAGAAGATCGAGCAGGATTTGATGCGGATCATTCCGCAGGAAAAGTGGATTACTTTTTCGCACCAGTTGATATGGCACGGGCGGCGGGTGTGCAATGCGCGCAAGCCGAAGTGCGCGGAGTGCAATTTGGAGCGTTTGTGTTATTCGAAGGACAAGACGAATTGAGAACGACCGGCGAACGGCGAGGCGCAGAGCGTCCCGGTGGTTTGAAGTTCACGGAACCACTACACCGAACAGGCGACGTGCTTGTGAAGTAGTTTTGCCGCGGGATTTCAGCACCGAGGAGGTCGTGTGAACGTAGCTGTGAGCGGGCGCGAACGAGCGTGGTGGATTGCGGGAGCTCTGCTGATAGTTGTGACCATGGCAGTTTTCTTGTTTGCACCGGCATGGACGCAGCACCCGAATATTCCTGTTCAGCCAGAGATGACCGGGATGAGCGGCATGGAGGGGATGGACGACATGCCGGATATGCCGGGGATGCACATGGACGCTAGTGCGCCGGCGCCGACGCCGGAGGTGCTGGCGAAACAGCTGGCGGATAAGCGCGAGAGCGAATTTAACCATCATCTGGCAGGGGCGCTGTTGATTTTGGCGGCTTTGTTCTTCTTGGCGCAAGACCGGTTGACGCGCCGTTGGCCGGCGGCAAAGTATGCGTGGGCGGCATGCTTGCTGTTTGCAGGATATTTTTTACTGGTCTTCAGCGATACGGAAATCTGGCCATTCGGCTATCAGAGTTTTTATTTCGCGCTGACACATAATCCCGAGGTGGCGCAGCACAAGACTTTTGCGGCGATTCTGCTGGCATTGGGAGCGGTTGCGGCGTTGCGCACGAGCGGGCGATTGCGCGCCGCGTGGAGCGCGTGGCTATTTCCGGTGCTGGCGCTGGGTGGCGCGGTGATGCTGCTTTTCCATCATCACGGTGGGATGCACGGGCCCGACGCGATGCAGACGATGGTGCGCGTGCAACATCAACATTTGCGATTTGCGGGAGTGGGCGCGGGAGTGGCGGTGGCGAAGGGCGTGGCCGATGCCAGCGAGAAATGGCGCCCGTTATTCGATAAGCTTTGGCCGCTGCTCATGATTGCGCTGGGCGTATTGCTGCTGCTGTACTCGGAGTAGCCTGCTGCGAGCCGTCGCGGACATTTGCGCGGGGTCGCTTGAACGTAAGATTCCTACCGACGGGCAGTAGAAAGTTCTATAATTGCCTGCGAATCAGCCTTTCGGGCTTTGGAAATTAGGCCAACGATTTTTCGGGGGGACGCATCCGAGTTACGGTGGGTGCGGATTGACTTCCGAAGTCGTTGAGGGAAGTAGACGGTCCACCGGTTTTCCATTTGCAGACATCTTCCGGCGGCCGCGATCACGCGGCGCAAATATTCAGCACCATACAGACAGGCCATACGTTCGAGGTACGGCGGGAAAGGATCCACCGCAATGTACACTTCGGAGATTATTCAGGCGTGGGGGAAGATCCTCAGGGGCGAGCAGCCTTCGCTTTCGATTGAGATTACGCGGGAGTGCCCTTTGCGTTGCCCGGGATGCTATGCGTATGAGGACGGGCATCTGGGAGGCGGGCAAACCCTGCGGCAATTAATTGACCACAAGGGACAGGCGCTGGTGGATGGCGTGCTGGAAATTGTGGACCGGCTGAAGCCTCTGCACCTTTCAATAGTGGGCGGCGATCCGCTGGTGCGATATCGCGAATTGGAATTGCTGCTGCCGCAATTGTTTGCGCGGGGGATTCATGTGCAGGTGGTGACTAGCGCGTTTCGCACGCTGGGAGCTGGTTGGGCGGACATGCCCCTGTTGCACGTGGCTGTTTCGATTGATGGATTGCAGCCGGAACACGACGTGCGGCGGGCGCCTGCGACCTATGAACGAATTCTGAAAAATATCGCGGGACAGAGCGTGACGATTCATTGCACCGTTACGGGGCAGATGATGAAGCGCCCCGGTTATCTGGCGGAGTTTCTGGAATTTTGGACGCCGCGGCCGGAAATCAAGAAGGTGTGGTTCAGTTTATTTACTCCGCAGGTCGGGGATGATTTACCGGAGATGTTGACGGCTGCCGAGCGTGCGCTGGCGATTGCGGACATGCTGGAGCTGCGGAAGAAATATCCGAAGCTGGATATGCCAGCGGCCGTGATTCAGCAGTTTGCTTCGCCGCCGCATTCGCCGCAGGATTGCGTATTTGCGCAGACTACGCGGACTTTGTCGGCGGACCTGACTTCGGAGATCACGCCGTGCCAGTTTGGCGGGACGCCGGATTGCGAATCGTGCGGATGCGTGGCTTCGATGGGATTGGCGTCTGTGGCGGCGCACAAGTTGGGCGGGTTCATTCCGGTGGGGGCGATATTCAAGGCTTCGATCAGGATTGGGCGGGCGCGAGCGAAATCTCGAACGAAACAGCAGGCGAAAGAGACACAGCGGCGTTTGCGGGCTAATGAAGAGGCTTGGGCACATCATGATGGGCGGGGGGCTTGAGGAAAGCCGCTCTCTCCTAGAAAGCTTGTGGTTTCCGCAAAAAGCAGATTCCCCACCCGCTTCCGCGGGTTCGAGATGACACCCCGTTTTTTGACGAAATGCGAAGCTATTCACCGCGGATCAGGTTGGAGCGAGATTCACGGTTGCGGATTATTTTGAATTTGCTTTTGTTCACCAGAATTTCGGCAGGTTTCGGACGCGAGTTGTAGTTGGAGGCTTGCGCGAAGCCGTAGGCGCCGGCACCCCACAAGACCAGCAGATCACCTGATTTGGGCAATTGCAGAGACCAATCCTGGAGGAAGCAGTCGCCAGTTTCGCAGACGGGGCCGACGATGTCTGCTGCAACGACGTTTGCGGTTTCGCTTCTGCGGCGCGTGACCGGTGTGATCGGGTGGACGGCCTGGTAGAGCGCGGGGCGGATAAAATCGTTCATCGCGGCGTCTACTACTACGAAAATTTTGTCGCGATTGCGTTTGACGTGGAGGACGCGCATGAGCAGGACACCTGCGGGGCCCACGATAGCGCGGCCGGGTTCCAGCAGGAGACGACAGCCGAGCGCGCGGATGTGCGGGAGGATTGCGCTGGCATAGGCTTTCAGGTCGGGCGGACTTTCACGGGTGTAACGGATGCCGACGCCGCCGCCTAAATCGAGATAGGATAAATTCACGCCGGCTTTTGCTAGCTCGCGGACGAACGAGGAGACGCGGATGACGGCGCGGCGAAAAGGCGCGACGCGCAGGATTTGCGAACCGATGTGCGCGCTGATTCCCCGCCAGGAAATGTGATTGGCGCGGGATTTGTCGAGGTAGAGGCGGCGAGCCTCGTCCCAATCAATGCCGAATTTATGGCGATGACGGCCAGTGGAGATGTGGGCATGGGCGCCGGCTTGGACGTTCTGGATTGACGCGGAGGGCTGCGCTGGCTTTGCAATTGAGGCGTGAGGCCTCGGCGGCGAGTAAGTCCAGTTCGGATTCGGACTCGACATTGAAGAGGAGGATGCGGGACTGGAGCGCTTCGCGGATTTCTTCTTTGGATTTTCCGACGCCGGAAAAAACGATGCGGCGGCCGGGAACGCCGATGTGGCGGAGGCGATGGAGTTCGCCGGCAGAGACGATGTCGAAGCGGCTGCCGGCGCGGGCTAGTAATTTCAGGATCGAGAGATTTGAGTTTGCTTTCACCGCGTAGCAGACCGAGTGGGGGATGGCGCGAAAGGCGTTGGTGAAGCGGCGGTAGGCTTCGAGGATGCTGACGCTGCTGTAAACGTAGGTCGGGGTATCGCATTTTTCGGCGATGCGGGAGAGCGGGACGTTCTCACATTCGAGCGCGTCTTGGCGATAGGCGTAGTGAGGCGTGTATTCCGTGGGGTCGGTGAGCGCGGCTTGTGGCGCGAGTTTTTTTGCTGGTTTAGGAGTCAAGAGCGCCATCGGCTTTTAACGGAGCAAATCTTCGAGTTGGGTGCGTAGATCGGTTTTGGCATTGCGATATTTTACGATTACCGGGGCGTAGAGCGATAAGCCCCAATCTTTTCCTTGGCCGCGGTTGATCGGGCGCGAGCCGGGTACGACTACTGCTTTTTCCGGAATGATCAGCGGCTGATTTTCGGCTGCGATGTACACTTCGCCGCGCACTACATCATAGACCGGAGTGGAGTGATTCAGAATCACGCCAGAGCCCAGGACCGCGCCACGTTTTACAATGGTGCCTTCGAAAATGCCGCAGTTTCCTCCCACCAAAACTTCGTCTTCGATGATTACCGGCATGGCGCCTACTGGTTCGAGAACTCCGCCGATCTGGGCCGCGGCTGAGATGTGGCAGCTTTTCCCGAGTTGAGCGCAGCTGCCTACCAGCGCGTGGGAATCTATCATTGTCTGGTCGCCTACGTACGCGCCTACGTTGATGAACATCGGGGGCATGCAGGTGACGCCCTTGCCGATGAATGCGCCATCGCGAATGCTGGAGCCACCGGGGACGATGCGGACTGCGCTGGTGGCGGTGATTTGCTTGACCGGGTAGGTGGATTTGTCGAAGAACGGCTGGCGTTGCGCGTCAATGGACATGTCCGTTATCGAGCCGATGCGGAAGCCGAGTAGGATACCTTTTTTCACCCAGGCGTTTACGCGCCAGCCTGATGATGATTTTTCATCGGGTTCGGCGGCGCGGACTTCTCCGGCGTTCAGCGAGTCTTTGAACGACTGAAACAATGCTACATGTGCCGGGAGGTATTTTTCCGGCGGCTGGTCGAAGATCTGCTCAATGAGTTGCTCAATTTGTTGCTGCAGCATGCACCTTCCCCAGGAGGCCAGTGGATTCGAGTACACAGCGGATTTTTTGGAGATTTTCTAACTTTGGTGACACGAGCGGGAGACGCCAGACCGGTTCGAGCAGACCCATTTCGGCCATGGCGGCTTTGGCGGGGCCGGGATTGGATTCGATGAAATTCATTTCCATCAGGGAGAGATATTGTTTTTGTAGTTCGCGGGCGCGGGCGAAATTGTTGTCGAGGCAGGCGTGAATCAGAGCCGCCATTTCTCTCGGAATTTCGTTGGCTGCTACGGAGATTACGCCGTGTCCGCCGAGGGCAATTACCGGGAGGGCGATGGCGTCATCACCGGAGAGGACGGAGAAATTTTCGGGGGCTTGGCTGACGATCGTGGCGATTTGGGCGATGTTGCCGGAGGCTTCTTTTACACCGGCGATATTTTCGATTTTTGCGAGGCGGGCCAGCGTGGCTGGCTCAACATTTACTCCCGTACGGCCTGGGACGCTGTACACGATTATGGGGATGGAGATTGCGGCGGCGATTGCTTTGTAATGTTGGTAGAGGCCTTCTTGCGTGGGCTTGTTGTAGTAGGGAGTGACGGAAAGGATGCCGTCCGCGTGGAGGGATTGGAGGTCTTGGGCAAGTTCGATTACTTCTTTTGTGTTGTAGCCGCCTGCGCCGGCCAGAACTGGGACTTGGCCGTTGGCTTCTTCCACGGTGATTTCTACGACGCGTAGATGTTCGGCGCGGGTTAGTGTGGGATTCTCGCCGGTGGTGCCGCAGGGGACGAGGAAATCTATGCCGGCGTCGATTTGGCGGCGGATTAGACGTCTGAGCGCAGGTTCGTCCAGAGAGAAATCCCGGCGGAAGGGAGTTATCAGTGCTGTGCCGCATCCTGTGAACATTTTTTGCTCCTTTGGTGCTTGTCAATACTCGTGCTGGTTGTTGCGCTCCGAGATTTGTTTGACCTCGCGCCTGCGTCGGATCGTGATTGGCGCCTCTTCAATGGCGCACTAAAGTGCGCCGCTACAACAGCGAACCAACGGCAACGGCTGCCCGGTCCCAAAAGGCGGGACCGGCCGCTACAACGTCAACAGCAACGACAGCGTCAACAGCAACGGCAACGTTAACGGCGGGCGGCCGAAGCTGTGCGCTGGCGCGACGTTGAATCTTGGTCGAACAACACGTCGCGGAATTCGAACCAGCCGTGTCTGCCGACGACCCAGCGGGCGGCCATTAGGGCGCCGCGGGCGAAGCCTTCGCGGCTGCGGGCTGTGTGGCGGATCGTGAGCGAGTCGGCGGCGGAGTCAAAGCCGACCTCGTGTGTGCCGGGATGGGCGCCGGCGCGATTCGAGCTTACGGAGACTTCCCTTTCGGGATCGGCGCGATGCATTTCGTCAACTACTTTTAGGAGCGTGCCGCTGGGGGCGTCTTTCTTGGCGGCGTGATGAATTTCCCAGGCCCATGCGCCGTATTCTTTGTAGCTGGCGATGCGGCGGGAGGCTTCGGAGGCAAGTTGCAGGAAAATGTTGACCCCGACGGAATAGTTGGGGCTCCAGACGAGGCCGATTCCGCTGTCGCGCACTCTCGATTGCACTTGCGGAAGGTGTTGCGTCCAGCCCGTCGTGCCGACGACCGCATTGATTTGCAGTGCTGCGAGACGCGCGATGTTGTGAGGCGCGGCGTCCGCGGTGGAAAAATCTACTGCGACATCAATGCCGGCAAATTTGTTGCCTGTGATTCCAGTTGCGTCGCGATTGTTGGTGCTATTCAAACGTTGCGTGACGGTGAAACCATATTCGGGCGCGAGTTGCTCGATCAGGCGGCCCATTTTGCCGTGTCCGATGATGGCTAGGTTCATGGGCGTGGAGCTCCGGCGGCGCGGGTGAGAAGTTGCGCGACCATTTTTTTGTAAATTTCTACGGCTTCGAGGAGCTCTTTTTTGGCGATGCGTTCTTCTAGGGTGTGGGCTATGTGGATGCTGCCGGGGCCGATCAGGAACGGTTGGCCCCAGGCGTTTGCGAAGGCGGGGACGTCGGTGGTGTAGGAGACCACCGTGGATTCGAGGCCGTCGAAAGAGGTGAAGCGCATTGGCGGGACGGAGAAGGCTTCTTTGGCTGCGGCGCGGTTGGCGACGGCGCGGGTGACGGCTTGGCGGAGCGAGTCGGCGTCATCCACCGTGCGGAAGGAGATTTCGGCGCGGGCTGCGTCGGAGATTACATTGGGGGCGCGGCCACCGGAGATTACGCCGATATTCAGCGTGCTGCCGCCCATTAGCTGGTCTTCGGGGAGCGGAATTTTGCGAATTTCCTGTAGCGCGTCGAGAAGTTTATCAATTGCGGATTCGCCGAGTTCGGGATAAGCGGAATGGGCGAGGCGGCCGGTGGCTTCGATTTCGTACCGCAGGATGCCTTTGGCCGCGAGGACTAGCTTGTTGTCCGTGGGTTCGCCGTTGATGAGATAGCGCGAGCCGCGAGGATCGCGTGCTGCTGCCAGGGCGCCGGCGCTGTTGCGCTCTTCGCCGACTACAAAGAGCAGGCCGAAATTGCGGGCGCCTTCGGCTAGTAATTTTTCGGACGCGCCGATCATGCTGGCGATGATGCCTTTGGCGTCTGCGGAGCCGCGGCCCCAGATGAATTCGGAATCTTCGCGGGATGCGAAGTACGGGGGAACCGTGTCCATATGGGTGGAGAGGGTGACGAGCGGGACGCCCCAGTGCGCGAAGACATTGAAGCGATTGGCTTCTACGGGGCAGCGTTCGACGGCGCCGCCGGTGCGGGCGGTGAGGTCCACGAGAAGGCCGAGGAGAAAGGAGCCGACGGCCTCTTCGTTGTTCGTAGTGGACTCGATGTCCACGAGCGCGCGGGTTAGTTCGACTACGTTCATTCATTCACCGGAATGCGGATGTGCGGACAGAGTGCGGCCGCGTTCTTGAGTTTTCTGATGAAAAAAGAATGGAGGGAGGAAAAGAAAAACCGCGAGTGAAGCGGGGGCGGCTTTCTTCCCAATAGCGCTCCATCCGTTTTTCAACGGATGACAGTGGGCAGGTATTAGCCTGACCCCCCAACCGTCGCGGAGTGAGCTTCCGGCGACGACTTCGGCGGAATTGAGAACTGTGCCCTTTTCGCTCAAGCCTCCGAAGCGTCTCGGAATTACGGCTTGGTTACTGGTGGCTTCCGCTCCTCTATCAAGAACGACTCACCGTAGCAGAGAGGGCTGAGGGTGTCAAGGGTAGGGTCTGTTGGGTAGAGCGGGTCAGTTTACGACAACCGCGTTGATCAGGGCCTTTGACGCTTCCTGTCTGCGCGGCGACTTCATTCGACCTTTGGCGCGATTTCAAGCTGAATTCGTTTAGCTAGTTGCAGGAGCGCTTCGCCATAATCGCCCGTTTTGAGGATGGGCACCATCTCTCGCCCTAGACGATCGGCCTGTTCGTCCGTGAGTACAGATTCAAGGCCGAGGCCAACGGCAATGCGGTATTGCCGATCCGTGACGGACAGCAGAATCAGAAGACCCCGGTTCGTTCCCTTGTGCCCGACACCCCAGAGGTTTCCCAATTGGGTTGCAAATTCTTTGATCGGCTGACCATCGAGCGACTCAATCGTCACAATGGCCATCTGAATTTCCTTTTTCTGGTCTAGATCCTTGCAGATCAGATCGAGTTGCGATTTGTCGTCCGGAGCGATGACTCCGGCGAAGTCGTTTACGTAGTCAGTGAACTTATAACGGTCGCCGGGCTTCAGTTGCGGTTGGTGCGTCGCGTCTGATGTGGGTGACCCTCCCAGCGCGAAAACTACCGACACCGTGGTATCCACTCGGACCGCCATGCTGTTGATGAGCGTGGGTTTGTATCTCCATTGGCGCACGGCGTCCATAGCGGACTTCATCAGCAGCGGGGGCCCGGAGATATATTCAAGGCTCTGAACCGTGCCGTCTGTGCCGATGACGCAGTGGAGGAGGACTGTACCGCTAACGTGCGCACTCTTCGCAAGCGGTGGGTATACGGGCGCGACTTGATACATCAAACTTGCTTGGGCTACGTTTCCACCGATGCGAGCAGAACGCGTAGCGTCTGCGTTTGCGGAGCTTTGCGTAGAAGGCTCTGTTACTGAAGATTGTGACGTCGGGGTTCCCTGCGGCGAAGATGTCTGACCCTGGACGAAACCCGCTGTCGCCATGAAGATTACGAGTGCGAATCCGCTTGCGAGCGCCGTGCCCAGCATTTTTGCCCTCGCCAACTGCGCCAGGCAGATCAATAGCGGACGAGTAAGCCAAGAAGTCTTCAACGGCAACGCCTTCACGTCAAATATTTCTTAAATCGAACGCGCGCAACTTCGTTTTATCACATTTCAGAGCTTGTGCGTGAAAAGTCGCGTTCTCGGAAGCCGCCCGGCCAAGGCGTGTCGGCGCGGGCACAGCACGCCGTACCCCCACGGATTCGCGCCGATGCTGACACCCGGGCAAGCTGGGGCGCAGCAAGCAGCGCCCCTACCAATTCGAATGCAGAGAGCCGGCGAGACGCCTGCCTAGCGGCAGGCGGGCGCTATGTTTCTTTGGGGGCGTCGGATTGGGGTTGGGGGACGGGTTTGCCTTTGTGGAGGCGGGTCCAGTTGTCGAGGGTGGTGAAGGTGCGGGATTGCATGCGGTCAATGTAGAGGGCGCCGTGGAGGTGATCTATTTCGTGCTGGAGGATGCGGGCGTACCAGCCGGAGGCTTGGACGAAGTGGGGTTCGGCGCGCTCGTCTAGGTATTCGACGCGGACGGTGCGGGCGCGCGGGACTACGGCGGAAAAGCCCGGGAGGCTGAGGCAGCCTTCGTAGAAATATTTCATTTCGTCGCTGGAATAGGCGATTACGGGATTGATGATTACGTGAAAAGGGACGGCGCGGCGTTCGCGTTCGGGCAGGTCGGAGGCGGCGTAACTTTTCAGCAGGTCTTCGCGGTCTTCGATTACGGCTAGCTGCAGGTGCTGGCCGATTTGCGGGGCGGCGAGGCCGACGCCGGGTGCGTCATGCATGGCGTCGCGCATTTCGCGGATGAGGCGCTGAATTTCTTCGCCGAGAATTTCCTGGGGCGTAAGGAGCCGGGCCGTTTCGCGGAGGACCGGTTCGCCCGCCTGCACAATTTTCAAACGCATGTGGATTCCTTGAGGTGATACGGTGCCACGAGTTCAATGTTTGATGCGGTGGTGGCTACTTGGACCCTACCGCAAAATGTTTGACACCTTCATGAACGGCCGAGCATCAAACCAGCGAGGGTGCGTGCAGGGAAATTCTACAATATGTCGGGGATGAAATTGCACGACTCCGGCGAAGGTTACAGTTGTGTGAATGCGGATAGGCTGCGCGCTGAATTCGCGTGAATGCTTCTTGACAGGACAGTCATCGAAGACATAGAAATGGATGTCCGGCGACGCCAAACCGGATGCGGAGGTCCCGTTAGTGGAGACGACCCGTAGAGACTTCTTTAAGGTAGCGGCGGTTGGCGGAGTTGCCGCGACCATCTTCGGATTTGACCTAAAGCCTGCGTACGCCCAACTGAAAGAATTGAAAATTGCACGCGCTGCGGAGACACGCTCAACGTGTCCTTATTGCGCGGTGGGTTGCGGCGTGCTGATTTACACGCTCGGCGATAAGGCGAAGAACGTGACGCCGCAGGTGATTCACGTGGAGGGCGACCCGGATCATCCAACGAATCGCGGGACGCTGTGCCCTAAGGGATCATCGTTGGAGCAGGACATGCTGAATCCGCGGCGGCTGACGAAACCGCAAGTTCGGCGGCCGGGCGCGACGGAGTGGCAGGATATTTCCTGGGATAGCGCGATGAGCGAGATCGCGCAGTGGACGAAGAAGACGCGCGACGCGACTTTCGTGGAGAAAGATGCAGCGGGGCACACGGTGAATCGCTGCGAGGGGATCTCGTTCATCGGCGGCTGCACAGATACGAACGAGTTCAATTATTTGGTAGTGAAAGCAATGAGAGGGTTGGGCTTGGTGTATTTAGAAAACCAAGCCCGTGTTTGACACGGCCCCACGGTCTCAAGTTTGGGACCAACATTCGGACGCGGGGCGATGACCAATGGCTGGATCGACATCAAGAACACCGACATGATGTTGATCATGGGCGGGAATCCCGCCGAAAACCATCCCTGCGGATTTAAGTGGGCGATGGAGGCCAAGCGCCACCGCAACGCCAAGATTATTTCTGTTGATCCGCGATTCACGCGTACTTCTTCTACCGCTGACCTGTTTTTGCAAATTCGCGCCGGGACGGATATTGCGTTCCTCGGTGGATTGATCCGTTACGCGATCGAGAACAACCGGTATGCGAAAGAGTATTTGATCAACTATACGAACGCGGCGTTCATCGTGAAGGAAGGGTTCAAGCTGCCGGAGGACGGGTTGTACTCCGGGTTCGATGCGACGGCGGGGACTTACGATAAAACTACCTGGAATTATCAGGAGGGTGGAGATCTGAGCGGAAAGACGGATGTGGCTGCGAGCGCCGGGCATTCTGCTAGCGGCGCAGCAGCTGGCGGGACGTTCTGGCGGGGCGGCCGGTGGGACTGGGAACGCCGGACAAGGAAGCGCAGCGTCGGCGACTGGTCACGCGCCTGCGCCGGAAATGGGCAAGGCTGCACCGCCGGCTCCGTTGCTGCCGCCGAATGTGGCTTACGATTTGACGTTGCAGCATCCGCGCTGCGTATTCCAATTGATGAAGCAGCAATATTCGAGGTATACGCCGGAGATGGTGGAGCGGATCACGGGGATACCGAAGGAACAATATTTGAAGGCGATTGACATGTTCACGTCTGTGCGTAAAGACGGGGACATGAAGAAAGTGGCGACGATTATTTACGCAGTGGGCTGGACGCAACATACGTTTGGAACGCAAATCATTCGCACGGCGGCGATGATCCAGCTACTGCTGGGGAATGTGGGAAGAGCGGGCGGCGGAGTGAACGCGTTGCGCGGACATTCGAATATTCAGGGCGCGACGGACATGGCGGGGCTTTTCGATTCCCTTCCCGGATATTTGAAGGCGCCGGTGCCGACGGATACGGATTTGGCAACGTTTCTGAAGCGCACGACGCCGACGTCGTCGAAGCCGCAGCCGTGGGATTCGTTCAATTATTACTCGAATACGCCGAAGTTCATGGTGTCGCTGTTGAAAGGGTTTTACGGCGATGCGGCGACGAAAGAAAACGGCTTCGGTTTCGATTATTTGCCGAAGGCGGGGCAGGATTGTTCCTGGACGCATATTTGGGAAGACATGTACAACGGCAAGATCAAGGGGATGATGGCGTTCGGGATGAACGGGGTGATGATCGGGCCGGACACGAACAAGAATATCAATGCGTTGAAGAAGGCGGATTGGCTGGTGGTGGGCGAGATCTACGAGGATGAGACCAGCGAGTTCTGGAAGGCTCCCGGAATCACCAAGGACGAGCAGAAAACGATCAATACGACTGTGTACCGGCTGCCGTGCGCGGGATTCGCGGAAAAAGATGGGAGCATGACGAATTCGGCGCGCTGGGTGACTTGGAAATATGCGGCGGTGCCGCCTCCGGGACAGGCGCGGCTGGACCAGGACATTGTGGCGGATATTTTCCTGCGCGTGCGAGCCCTGTACAAGAAAGAGGGCGGAAAATTCCCGGACCCCATTTTGAATTTGAGCTGGGCTTACGCGGATGCGGCTCACCCGCCGCTAACCCAAATCGCGATGGAGATTAACGGCAAGGCGCTGGCGGATTTGACTGATCCCGTGACGGGACAGGTGATCAAGGCGGGTCAGCAACTGCCAGGATTTGCGTGGTTGAAGGATGATGGGACGACGATGTGCGGCAACTGGATCTATTCGGGTTCCTGGACGGAGGCGGGTTCGCAGATTCAGAAGCGCGGCACCGAGGATCCTTCGGGCATGGGCGTATTTCCAAACTGGTCGTGGTCCTGGCCGGCGAACCGGCGCGTGCTGTATAACCGCGCGTCGTGCAATCCGGAAGGAAAGCCGTGGGATCCGGACCGCAAGCAGGTTTGGTGGAATGAAGCAGCGGGAAAATGGGTGGGGAATGATGTGCCGGACTTCAAGCCGGATTCGCATCCAAAAGACCACATGGGACCGTTCATCATGAATCCGGAAGGCATCGGGCGATTGTTCGCTCCGATTGGGGTGCTGGCGGAGGGGCCGTTTCCGGAACATTACGAGCCGATTGAAAGCCCAACGAAGAATCTGTTCCACCCCGAGCAATCGAATAATCCGCTGGTGAAGAAGTTTAAGTCGCCGTACGACAAGTTCGGCGACCCCAGCGAATACAGCATTGTGTGCACGACGTACCGGCTGACGGAGCAGTATCACTACTGGACGAAAAATAACCCGATGAACGTACAGCTGATTCCGGAGCCATTTGTGGAAATATCCGTGGAGCTGGCAGAGGAAAAAGGGATTCGCGGGGCGGACATGATTCATGTGATCAGCGCGCGGGGAACTTATACGGCGAAAGCATTTGTTACACGGCGGTTGAAGCCGATGATGATTGACGGCAAGAAGGTTCACCAGATTGGATTGCCGATTCATCAGGGCTTCCGCGGAATTCAGGAAGATGCCGGAAGAGACGCGCGGACGCCGGCGAATTTGCTGACGCCGGCCGTGACGGATCCGAACGCGCACACCCCTGAATCCAAGGGCTTCCTGGTTAAGGTGGAAAAGGCGTAGGGAGCGAAAGATGAGCCAGGCGGCAACGGAAATAGTCAGGATTTCGGGACATGCCGGGACGGTGCCGGGCGCAGGACTGAACCGCGAGTTCCGCGTGGCCAAGCTGGTGGACACGACGACTTGCATCGGGTGCAAGGCGTGCGAGGTGGCTTGCCTGGAATGGAACGGGTACACCTTCACTGAAACTACGTTTGACAATACCTACCAGACGATGCCGGAAACAGCGTGGAATTACTGGAACCTGATCAAGTTCAACGAGCATGAGCGCGAAGACGGCAGCATGATGCTGCTGATGCGCAAAGATCAGTGCATGCATTGCGAGGATCCGGGGTGTTTGGCGGCTTGTCCGGCGGACGCGGCAATCGTGCAGTATGCGAACGGGATTGTGGATTTTCAGGAAGCGCATTGCATCGGGTGCGGATATTGCATGACGGGGTGCCCGTTCAACATTCCAAAGTTCAGTCCGGAGGCGCGGAAAGTATTCAAATGCACGCTTTGCAACGATCGCGTGCAGGTGGGGCTGGAGCCGGCGTGCATCAAGGCTTGTCCGACGGGATGCCTGCATTTCGGGACGAAGTTGGAAATGAAGGAACTGGCGGAGACGCGGGCGGAGCAGCTGCGCACGCAGTCTGGATTCGCGGACGCGGGAGTCTATGATCCAGCAGGAGTGGGCGGAACGCATGTGATTTACGTGCTGCACGATGCCAAGAATCCGGAGTTGTATGGCGGACTGCCAAAAAATCCGCACATTCCGTATTCGGTGCGTTTGTGGAAAGGGCCGCTGAAGTGGCTGGGAAATTTGGCGATGGTGGGTGGAATCGTGGGGCTGGCTTGGCATTACCTGCGATATGGGCCGAAAAAAGAGGAGCCGATTCCGCCGGGTTCCGAGAACGGGAACCGCAGCGGAGACGCTAGCGGGAGGCGGGTATGACGAGCAACGCGGTATCGCATCCAACTGTTTCCGATGATAATGAGGAGTTGATCCCGCGGTATTCGTTTGGCGAACGCGCCAATCACTGGATCGGGGCGCTTACTTACACACTTGCGCTGATCACGGGGCTGGCGTTCTGGTCTCCTTATTTGTATTGGCTGGCGGCGATCGTGGGCGGTGGGCCGACGGCGCGATTCATACATCCGTGGTTCGGACTGATTTTTGCGGGGTCGTTCTTCTGGACTTTTAAGGAATGGCACCGGGACATGGAAGTGAATGACGGCGATCGCGCATGGGCGAAGGCGATTCCCTACTACATCCAGAACGAGGATGACAAACTTCCGCCGGTGGGGCGGTTTAATTTCGGGCAGAAACTTTTCTTCTGGGGAATTTTTTACAGTGTGATTTTGCTGCTGCTGACTGGCGTGGCGCTGTGGTACACGGAAGCGCTGCCGTGGAGTTGGCGCTATGTGCGCTATGTGGCGATCCTGATTCACGCGAGCGCGGCGCTGATCAGCATCGGACTGTATTTGATTCACGTGTACATGAGCACGATTCTGGAAGAAGGCAGCTTCGGATCGATGATTCATGGATACGTGACGCGCGCGTGGGCTTGGACGTTTCATCGCACGTGGTATGAAGAGGTAAAAGGCGGCACGCGATCCAAGCAATGATTCAACGGGAGTGGGACCGGCGTATCCGCCGCGCCAATGAGCTGACTTCGACTTATCCATTTGCCGCGGAAGGATTGAGATTTTATTCGCGCGTGGCGACATTTCAGAAAAACCTGTACGCGGAACTACAGAAAGCGCTGGGCGATTCCCCGAAAATTTCATCCGCGAGACCGTTGCGCGATGAATTGGACCTTTTCTTGCTGCTGCCTCCATTCCCAAGATTTCTAGCGCTGATCGAGCAGATTGCGCCGGCGCCGTTGGCGCAGGCTGCGGCGGGATTGGCGCGCAAGGGCACGGCGGGCTGGCAGCACCAAATTGAGGATTTCTGGCAGGGGGATTTGGAGACGGCGAGGGCCGTAGGCGGGATGCTACAGGAGGGCGATGCGCACGGCAGGGCCGGGGAGCGATTGCTGGCGTGGATTTTTCTGCAGCCTTATGCAGAGTATCTGGCGGATCAGCGCGAGGTGATGATTGTGGACGGAGCGCCGTCGACTTGTCCGCTATGCGGCGGAAAACCGATCGTGGGCGTGTTGCGGAGTGAAGGCGACGGCGCGAAGAAATCTTTGATTTGCATGCTGTGCGCGCATGAGTGGGGATTTCGGAGGGTGTATTGCGCAGGCTGCGGAGAAGAGCGAGAGCCGCAGATGGCGTTTTATTCGGCGCCGGAGATCGCGCATGTGCGGGTGGACGTCTGTGACACTTGCCACACATATTTGAAGAGCATTGATTTG
Organism: uncultured Acidobacteriota bacterium; assembly: GCA_963779465.1. Classification (GTDB taxonomy): domain Bacteria; phylum Acidobacteriota; class Terriglobia; order Acidiferrales; family UBA7541; genus Palsa-295. The sequence continues at coordinate 1,983,463 of CAVZYH010000001.1, forward strand.
ACGAAGACGGGGCTTGCGGTGCCGGTGGTCGATGAGCTGGCGACGATGCCCTTAGATTTGTGGGCGCGCGAGCATGGATACGAGAAATTGCAGATTAATTTGCTGGGGACTTAGTGCGCGCTGATTAAAGAGAGATGCCGCGTTTCCAGGGGATGAAATCTTCCTGGCCCTTCCCTTCTGCTTTGGTGTGAACTTCGCCACTGGCTATTTTAACCACGAATTCCAGGACATCTTCGCCCATTTGCGAGATGGATTTTTCGCCGGAGATTATCGCGCCGGTATCAACGTCAATGATGTCTGGCATGCGTTGGGCGAGAGCGGAATTGGTGGAGAGTTTTACGACCGGAGTGATGGGATTTCCGGTGGGCGTGCCGAGGCCCGTGGTGAAAAGCACGATGTTGGCGCCGGCGCCGACTTGCGCGGTGACGCACTCGACGTCATTGCCGGGGGTACATTGCAAATTCAGGCCGGGGGTGGTGGCGAGCTCGGGATAATCGAGCACGGCGGTGACCGGCGAGCTGCCGCCTTTTTTCGCGGCGCCTGCGGATTTCATGGCGTCGGTAAGCAAGCCATCGCGCATATTTCCGGGGCTGGGATTCATTTCGAATCCGGAGCCGACGGCACTGGCGCGCGCGCTGTAGCTTTTCATCAGGTGAATGAGGCGGTCGGCGATTTCGGGGCGCGTGCAACGATTGATGAGATCCTGTTCGACGCCGCACAATTCCGGAAATTCCGAGAGGATGGTGCGGCCGCCGAGCGCGGCGAGAATATCCGATGAGTAGCCAATGGCGGGATTGGCGGAAAGGCCGGAGAAACCGTCGGAACCGCCGCATTTCAGGCCTAGACAGAGGGTGGAAAGCGGTGCGCTTGTGCGCTGAGCTTCATTGGCTTTCATGAGGCCGAGGAAAGTACTGCGAATTGCTTCGCTGAGCATGGCGGCTTCGGTGCCGCTGTGTTGCTGCTCGACGATTACCAGTGGCTTATCGAAATTGGGATTCCGATTGCGCAATTCCTGACGGAGGATAGCGACTTGCGCGTTCTGGCACCCGAGGCTGAGTACCGTAGCGCCGGCGACATTCGGATGATTGATATAACCGGCGATGAGGCCGCAGAGATTGTTCGAATCCTCGCGCGTGCCTCCGCAGCCGCCTTCGTGAAGCAGGAAACGGATGCCATCTATGTTGGGAAAAATACGAGAGCGCTGAGGAGTTGCGGCGTCTGGCGTGAGGAGGTGAGTTTTGATTTCCGCGGCGCGGCCTTCTTGATAGAGGCGGACGAGATCGGCAACCTGCCGGCGGTAGATTTGCGACGGGGCGAAGCCGAGATCTTCCTGGAAAGCCTGTTTCAGCACGGCGATATTGCGGTTTTCGCAAAAAACCAGGGGGACGACAATCCAATAATTCCTGGTGCCGACTTGTCCGTCGGCGCGGCGGTAACCTTGAAATTCGCGTCGGCGCCAGCGGGAAACGTCGGGCGGGGTCCAGTGGAAGTCGCTGGTTTTTTCGTGAAAGGATGCTGCTAGGTGATGGAGATTTTTGGTGGTGAGCAGGCCCCCGCGACGGATGGCTTCCGCAGCTTTGCCTACCAACACGCCGTACATGCGCACGCTGGCGCCGGGCGCTAGATCTTCGGTCGAGAATTTGTGTTTTGCGGAAACGTCGGATTCCAGAGTGTAGGATTGCGAATCGAGATTAATCTGCGCGCCTTTGCGCAGATCGGAGAGCGCGATCAAGACATTGTCTTGCGGATCGAGTTTGAGGACTTTGTTCGGCATTGTGGATAAATCTGGTACGCCGTCTTTCCCTTCAGAGATGCATCGGAGCTGAATCGCCCTAGCGATATTGTAGAACAGCGCGGCTGCTCGGTCGCGCAATTATGCGATCAGGGCTAGAAGGGTGGAGTTGCGCCGTGGAGGCTAGAAGTTTTCGAGCAGAATGGGTTTAATCCCGATGGTCACCTGGTGATTGCTGGGCATGCTGAAGACATTGCCGGAGAGGTCGCGGTAGTGCAGGTATTGAGTGGGGGCTGAATAAACGCTGTTTCCCTCTGTATTCCAAACGGCGAGCATTTCGGAACCGCCGGTGCGGGTCAGCTCACAAGAGTAGATCGCGTGGTAGGAAGAGCTTGCGCCGTTGTCAGAGCAGGGTTGGGTGAGTACTGCGCCGTGCATCCAATTGTAGACCTGCTGATAGGCGATCGCGGGTTGCAACGGAGCGGCGCCGGGAGTGAATAGCGTGCCGATGTTGGGATCGTCCCAACAATACCAATAGAAGCGGGAGATGCCCATGGACCAGTGGAGCAGATAGTGTCGTGCGACGAAGGCGGCGCGCAACGTGGGGTCGGTAATCGCACCGGCACTAGCATAGCCCCAGCTGCTCTCGGTATCCCACATGGGCTTATTGGCGAGCCCGTACGTTGTCATGACTGTGCGCAAAGTGGAGAGCAAGCTGCCGGTAATTGATTCGGGGATGTCGTTGGTGGGATCGGGGTAGGAGTGAAACGCGACAGCGTCAACATCCGTAGTACCGCCCGCGGCGAAATAGCTGGCCATGTATTGATAACCCCAGGAAACGATCGAGGGCGAGAGGATCGTCGCTGCGGGGTCAAGGGTGCGGATGATGTCGTGTTCGTGCTGCGTGAGGGCAACCATTTGCGGGACGGTGCCGGAGAAGGAATTTTGCGGTTCGTTCCAGAGCTCGTAGATTTGAATTTCACCTTTGTAGCGGGTGACCAGAGCGGTTACGAATGCGTCCCAATCGGCGAGATTGGCGACGTTTCCAGTGCAGGTGGGCAAGCCAGAAAACGGATCAGGTGTGCAGGTCGAAGCGCTTGCAGCCGCCCACTTAGGAACGCCGGCGGTGCTATACATGACGCCGATATTATGCGCTTTTGCGCTAGCAATGAGCTGGTCCAAACGCGCCCAATTGAATTGGCCGGAGGCAGGCTCGAGACTGGGCCAAGTGGTGCCGGGCATTTTGCCTTGAGCGCCGAAAGAAACAGCGGGCCAGCTGGCAGCGTTGATGTAGTGCATGCCGAAAAGAGTGGACGGGATGGGCCCGTTATAGCCGGCGACTGATGTGGAAATATTTGCGATGATCTGCGCGGTCGCGGCGCCTGCGGCAGTCGTGGCGGTGCAGGAGATGGTGTCGTGACCGTCTTCAGGGATGGTGTTCGGCGCTGTGTAAGTCAGGGCGGAGCCGGAAAGCTGAGCCGTGCCTTGGCCCGCGACGGAACAGGTCACAGTTGGCGCAGGAGTTCCGGTGGTTGTGAGAACCACAGTGGCGGCCCCGCCAGCTGGAACATTTAGTGAGACGGGGTTTGCGGAAATTTGCGGCGCGGTGGCTGGACCGGCCAAGACTTGGGCGTTCAGAGAGGCGGAGGTGGCGGAGCCGGGGTTCGGATTCGTGACGGTGACTGCGACATTGCCTGCTTGCGAGCTGGCAGCAGTTCCTGCGGCTGTCAACTTCGTCGCGGAGACGAATGTGGTCTGGAGCGCGGTGGAACCGAAATTCACAGTCGCGCCGCTGACAAAACCACTTCCCAATGCCGTGATGGTGAACGAGCCGATTCCTAGCTGCGACGGAGAAATTGAGGAGAGCTGAGGCATCGGGTTTACAACGGTGAGGGTTGCGGTGGAACTCAGCGATGAAGCGGAGTTGACCGTTGCGGTGATGGTCAACGGATTGGGACTGGGAATCTGGGAAGGGGCGGTATATTGCGCGACCAGGCCGTCTGTGGGGGCGATTGAGCCGACTGAGACGCTGCCATTTTGAATGCCGTTGACGAGCCAGGTGATTTGGGGACTGTCAACTCCAGTGACGGTGGCGGTGAACTGTTGCGTAGAACCAGCACGTACGTTCAAGGTGGTGGGCGCGATCGCGATGGTTTGAACGCCGGGGCCGGTGGAGGGTTGCGTGGGTTTGCTGGAGCCGGCGATTCCGGCGCAGCTGACCGTAAGTCCAATGGATACAGTGGTTAGCAGAAGGGTGAGGTGAGTTCGCAACTTGTCGCTCCGGGTTTGCACGCGTGATTGAACGGACACGTTCCCACCATCAAATTTGATTTCGGGTCGCTGCGAGATTCGACTGAAGGCTATCAACTGGGGAGGGCAGGCCGATACTGGCCCAACGGACGGATTTGGGACCCTGTACGTTGGCGCTACCGAGCGGGACGTGGGGTCTTGATGAAACCAGCAAGGTGGACGAGGTACGGCGCGGGGACGGTGGCGCGGAGAAGATATTGGGGGAAGTAGCGGGCGTGTGCGGTGCTTCGGATGGAACTGGAGAACGCGCTGATTCGTTAGGATGCGGGAGCGTGCAGACGCGGAAATGAAGCTTCAGGCGGTCGGCTACTCCGGTCTGGCGGTTGCTGCCGTTCGGAGTGGCTTACGAATTAGATGCGGACGCGAACGAGACGCCAGAAATGAAAAAGCGGGCGGCCCGTGAGAATCTCACGAGTCGCCCGCTCTTTTTGTCGCGAAGTTTTATTCGGTGCTGCAGCTGTATGGCTGCGACCGAGGTTTGCCGATGTTCGGCTTACCTCGTGGCAGAAGAGTGCCGCACAGCGCCGGTTTCGCGCTCGCGGGCCATATACTGGTCGTAAATCCAGGCGTAGGTTTTTTCAAGGCCGGCGCGCAAGGTGGTATCGGGTTCCCAGTTCAGATAGTTCTTGATGAGAGTGTTGTCGCTGTTGCGGCCGTTGACGCCTTTGGGAGCGCTGAGGTCGTAATTTCTTTTGAGTTTTATGCCGGCGATGCTTTCCACAATGTCCACCAATTGATTGATGCTGACCGCTTCGGTAGAACCGAGATTGATGGGCTCGAGGATTTGCGAATTGGTGATCAACTGAATGCCTTTGACACAATCGTCGGCGAACATGAAGCTGCGAGTCTGCTCGCCTGAGCCCCAGATCTCGATCTCATGTTTGCCGTGGACCTTGGCTTCGATTACTTTGCGGCAAATCGCCGCGGGAGCTTTCTCGCGGCCGCCGTCCCACGTGCCCCATGGTCCATAGACGTTGTGAAAGCGGGCTACGCGGGTGTAGAGGCCGAAATCTTCGCGGAAATGGCGGCACATGCGTTCGGAGAAAAGTTTTTCCCAGCCGTAACCGTCTTCGGCTTGGGCGGGGTAAGCGTCTTCTTCCTTGAGCGAGGGGGCTTCGAAAGTCTTCTGCTTGTCGGCGTTATAGACGCAGGCTGACGAGGAATAGAAGAACTTCTGGCAGCCGTGGTCCTTCGCGGCCATGAGCATGTGTGTATTGATGAGCACCGACAGCATGCAGAGCGCTTTATTCTGTTCGATGAAGCCCATGCCGCCCATGTTCGCGGCAAGATTGTAAATTTCGTCGGCGCCCTTCGCAGTGCGGTCGCAGTTTTCTTTGAGGTTCAAGTCGAGGGAGAGATTTTCGACGTCGTCGAAGCGCTGATACCATTCGGCGAAGGGCTTTTCGTCAACCGCGCGAATGTGTTTGTATCCTTGCCTGCGAAATTCCGCGACGAGATGTCCGCCGATGAATCCACCCGCACCGGTAACTACAGCTAGTTTATTACTCTGCACTGTGTGCCTCCCTGTTTAGTTAAAATCTCGGAAGAACCATCAAGAATTTTCGCGGCAGCTCGCGGTCAGGCAGGCTGCAAGGTAAATGAGAGAACATTCGCGGCACTTTTTCGCGAATGGCTAGGCTTGCGCGTGCAGCTCGGAGCACATCTATTTAGTATCAGTTTGATTGAGACTTTGACAACAATCCGTACGCGTAGAGGTGAGTCCGACTGCCGAAGTACACTTTTCCGTTGGCGACCATCGGCGTGTAAAACTGAACGCCGCGTTCGGCAACATCACGGCCATCTGCGGCTTGTTTAGCATTGTAAAGCTCATGGGAAAGATCGGTTGCAGAGTAGGCGTGGAGCACGCCGGAATAATTCTCCAAAGCCCAAACAATTCCGCCGGAGTCGCCGTTGGAAGAAATGATCGGCGTAGCGCCAGGGTAGCCGAAAATCGTGGAAGTCTGGGAGACCGGGGCGGGCGAGAGGCGTCCCTGCGAAAGCGAAAAAGCCATGAGAGGGCCTTCCACTCCGCTTACGTAAACCCATTCGGAATTTGCGTTCCGCCAATAGGCGGGACTGACGTGAATTTTGGTCTGAGTAGCGCGCGGGATGTATTGCACGATCTGATCGTTACTCGACGACTGAAAGTGGCCCATATCGTCGCGATTCAGCAAGTACAACGAACTCGTCTTCGCGGCACCGAGCAAAAGATGCGGGTAGGGGCCCGGCTGGTCCGGCAGCACCAAGGGCCCGCTTGCGCCTAAATCCAAATTGTGCACATTCATTTGGTTTTGATCGAATGGAGAGAAATAGTCCAGGGGCGCAAGAGGATTACCTGGTAAGAATCCGAGCTTCAAAATCGTGTCGCCGTAATCAGGGCCGCCGTCGTACCCGTCAAACTCCCCATCTCCGGTAATGACATATAGAAAACCTTGGGGGTCAATGACTGGCGTCCCTCCGGCCTGCCAGATGCCGCCGTGGGTTCCATTCGGAGTGGTCAGAAAAACACCAGTCATGTCGAGGCTGGCGGCATCGTATCTGAAGACCCAGCCGTGGAAATTGCCTTGATCGCAGAATGAGCCGAACGCGACGATTAGTTGTCCGTTCGCCAGCACCAGTCCGGGCCGCTGCAGCTGCTGCGTAGGATCAAAGACCGCGGTCGCATCATGCTCCTTCGTTCCGGTGCGTGGAAAAGTTGCCGCGATCAGGACTGGACTGCCACTTTTTTCTTGTCCGGATGCGATATCGAGCGCGTGCAGGGTGAAGAAGTGGCGGCCGTTTTCGAAGGTCTTAGCGGCGACATAGAGAGTTTGGGTCGCCGGATCGATCACAGGAGTGCCGGTGATTCCGATTTGTGGACCCATATCGGGGCAAACCAATTGGTCTTTAGGGACGGCGGGACCTAAGTTCGTCTGGAAAAGCACATTCCCGGAATCGGCGTCTATTGCGAATATTGAGTTGTGCTCCGTGGCGACGTAAACGACGTTGTGAGTGCCCCGCCCCGTAACAGAAACATTGGCAACATAGAGCGGTTGTGCGTAGACGTAGCCGTCCATGGGGGTGGCGAATAATTTTCCGAAGGTTTGGGAGTTCACGTTCTGCGGTTTCAACAAAGTCTCGAACCTGTTTTGGCCCGTGCCGCGATCGTCGTAGCGATAAGAGTAAACGCCGCTCAGAGAGTTCGTGGTTGCGACGACGCTGAGGCCGGTAGCGGTTTGAATTGTTCCAAGTGGAGTCGTCAACTGAGCGACGATTGTGGAGCGCCCCAGCGCCAGGGCGCGCGCCAAACCCGCCGGTGTGACTTGCACAACGGCGGGAGTCGAAGAAGTCCATTGCACGCGACGGGTAACGTCGTCCACCTGGCCGTCTGAGGCGGTAGCCAAGACGTTCAATTGCAATTCACCTTTTGCCATGATGGATCCGTCCGGCGGCGACATTGCCAGTGCCACAGCTGCTGGAGGAACGACCATGATGGTATCGGGCGCGCTGGTGTGCTGCTGCGACGTAGCTCGCACGTTCGATGCTCCCTGGCTTGCCGCCGTGACGATGCCGTCCGAATTTATGGAGAGCACGCGCGGATCAGAGGAAGTCCAAGTGACTCCAGCAACGAGTTCGGCCTGGCTACCGTCGCGGTAATGAGCGATGGCGATGAACTTCCTGGAGGCGCCCTTCGGCAATGTCAATGGTGACGGCGAAATGGTAATGGTTTCCAAAGTCCGGAGCCGTAGATGGGGATGAAAGTGTTTGATTTGATGCCTGAATTTGTACAACACGCCTAAGAGGAGTACGCCAACCACTGCCAAGGCGACCAGCTTGGAGACAATGCTTGGTTTGTTTTTGCTCATCAAATCGTCGTCACTAAGAGAAGCGAATTACTGTGGCTACCTCGAGCCGCTGCAAATGTAACGCCGAGGTTCAAGTACCGCCGCCGAGAAGAATGCCTGGCGACGATAGCATCGAACTGCCGGGGCCGAATGCATGTTAGATGGGGATGTGTGGTACCAAGTAAGCACGGGAACGAAACCATAACTCAAGGAACTCATCGCGACACTTGCCATTTCGTGTTAAGCGATCGGCTGAGGCAGATCATTCGTGTGGGACCAGGGTTCGTTTCGGCGCCCAAGACAGCAATTTACGGCCGTAGGTATCAATCTCATCCACGCCCAGTAGCTTGGCGAAAAGGATCATCAGCGGGAATCCGATTGCCGTCACAATCACCAGCAACTGGAGCGAGCCCCAGGTGGTGTGCCAGGCGAGGCGCGTTTGGAGCCATGCGGTGAGTTTGTGGCAGAGCAAGGCCACCAGAACGGACGAGACTGACATCTTTGCGAGACAGGAAAACAAATCATTCACGTGGCGATTGCGCGTGCGCCGGGCCAGGACCGCGAAGGAAACGGCCGCGAAAGCGATCGCCACGCCAGAGCTGGCGAGCGCCAGGCCCTTAAAATCCCATCTTCGAGCACAATACCAGTAGATCGGCAGGCTCAGCAGCGTGACGGACGTGCCTATCACCGCGGGAAGAATTGTCGCGTGAACAGCGTAAAAAGCGCGAGCTACGAGATTTTGAGCCGACCTGGCAAAAATTCCGAGTGAGAAAAGAGCCAGCGCCGCTCCCGTAGCCTGAAAATCGGCCTCGCGCAAGCGCGTGTGAGAAAACACGAAATAGACGAGTGGCTTGCTCAATACGACTGCGAGCGCAGAAACTGGAAGAAGAAATAGAATCAGGCCCTTCAAGGTGGTATTCAAGGTGCGGTTGAGGGATTCAGAATCGCCCTGGGAATGAAGATGTGCCAGCAAGGGAAAGGATGCGGTGCCGACGGCGCTACCGATCAAGACCTGAGGAAGCCGCATCAACGTCCTGGCATAAGTGAGCCAGGTGATTGACGCAGGCATCAGATACGAGCCGAACCAGCGGATGACCCATTCGTCGGTGATGTCAAAAGAGAGAGCGAGCATGATGGGAATACTCAATTTCACAAACAGACGAAAACCGGGATGATTCAGGTCCAGATTGGGAGTGAATCGCGCGCCGACGCTGCGGAGGCCGAAAAGTTGAAGCACGAAGTATCCGCAGAAGGCGCCGGCAACTACTCCGACTGCGAACCCGGTGACGCCGATGCGCGGAGAAAGCAGCCAGCCACCAAGAATGATTCCGAGATTGTAAATCACAGTGCCGAGCGCAGGAATCAGAAACCTGGATTTCACGTTCTGAACCGAGCCCATCATGCTGGCGAGGAAAAGAAAGAGCTGCGCGGGCAGCATCAAGCGAGTCAAGAATACGACGCGGGCCTGTTGGGACGGGTCAAATCCGGGCGCGAGCAAGTGAACGAGGTGCGGCGCGAAGATTTCGCCGAAGCCGATCAACGCGACGAGCACGAACGTCATGCAGGTGATGATGGTGGAATAGATGTGCCAGCCTTCGTCCTCGCGATTTCCTGAAACATACTTGGTAAAGACTGGAATGAAAAACATACCCAGCGTGCCGCCGGCGACCAGGTAACTGAGTAGATCGGGAAGTGTGAACGCGGCGTAGTAGGTATCGGTGACGGCGCTGGAACCGAGCTGATGGGCTACGGTCCAGTCGCGGAGAAATCCGAAAATCCTGCTGAGCAGCAACACGGCCATGAGAATGCCGGTGTATTGCAGGAGATCGCGATTTCGAGTGGGACGATTCATTTCGATAGCCGCCTGAACGACGTGGTCAAGACGTTGATTCGAACAATGCTGAATTCTGGCTTCATCGCGTGGCGCTGGAACTAGCGGAGCAATTCGATGGGCAGCGTTTCAGTGGTTGCATACGGCACACCGGAAGAAATCCGCGAATTGGCGATACAAACGGAGCCTTTTTTAGATTTCACGCGCAGCTTCCAGCTGAACAGCATCCGGATGTACGACTTTTCCACGGGCGGGTTGGGAATTTGTGGATACGTCGGAGTAAATTCCGATTGGCGGCTAGTCGTCCAATGCGCAGGGAGGTCGAAGGATAGGGTCAAGGATCAGGCTCTGAGCAACAGGCGCGCTTCCGCCCGGTTGCGATTACGCGACGACGTGAGAAGGTGTTTCACGCGGGCTGGAGGCATGGGTAAGCTGCGAGCGTTTTCTCGTAGATGTCCATTAAATCACGGTACCCGCGTTGCGGCGTGTAATGGGCCTCGTACTCGCGGCGCGCCGCTTGTCCCATCGCGGCCATTTCGGCTGGGTGAACGAAGGCCCATCCGAGGATGCGCGAAAGATCTTCGGAGTCACCCGGAGCAAAATGCAGACCGGTGCGTGAATCGTCCACGATTTCTTCCATGGCTCCCAGTTTTGAACAAACCACTGGCGTTCCACAGGCGAAGGATTCGGCGATGGTCATGGGGAAACCCTCATACCACTGGCTGGGCATGACGAGAAGATACGAATCCTTTATTGCCGCGAGCGTTTCGGCGTGTGAGAGGCGGCCGCGAAATTGAATTGAAGAGAGGCCGCGGCGTTGCGCTTCCTGCTCCAGCTCCTGGCGCTGGGGACCATCGCCGACAATCTGGAGCGCGCAATTTTCCGGGAGTCGTTGCCAGGCGTCCAGCAACGTGTGCAGGCCCTTTTCCTTGGAGACGCGTCCGACGAAGATCGCGTAATCGCCGGGTCTTTGTTTAGGACCGGGATCCGGGTCCACGAAGTTTGGTTTCACCAAAATCTTGTCGGCGGGAAATCCCGAGGCGATGAACTTGGTGCGCGAGAATTCGGTGAGCGCGATGTAGCGGTCAATGAGCTCGTCCCAGGTGCCGGAGCGGCGATGCCAGGCGAGCATCAGCGCCACCGAAGCCGTGGCCGGACGCGAATCGCGATAACATCCGTGCCAAACGCTGCGCCACAGACTGTGGTCAACGCAATCTTCGCAGATTTTTCCGTCGCGGAGGAACTGCGCGCCCGGGCAAAGGAGGCGAAAATTGTGAAGCGTCTGCACGACGGGAACGCCGTGCTCGCGGCACGCACTGTAAATTGACGGCGAGATCATGATGAAGGTGTTATGAACATGCACGATGTCGGGATTTTCGCAGGCGAGGAGAGCGCCGAAATCGCGATGGGTATCGCCAGCCCAGACCGTGCGCATTGCGAGCGTGGTGCGGCCGATCGTGGTGAGTTTCTCGATCTCGTGGTTGCTGCGGCAGTAGGTCACGACGGTGTGGCCCATTTGTTCCAAAAGCCGGCGTTCCTGCTCGAAGACTACGTCTTCGCCACCCGGCTGTTGATAGCTGTTGTGAACGAGCAGAATTTTCACTAGCGCGTCTCAAGCCAGATGCTGTTGGGGAAATCTCGCGACGGCTGGTAGGCAGCCCACATTCCTTCGATGTTGTCCTGCGGCTGGTAGTCTTTCAGCACAGCGTGCATTTCGCGCGGCCGGTCATAATGCAGCGCGGATAGCGAGGCCAGCACGGACAGGTGCTTATTCCGGGTCATCAACGCAGCGAGCAGGACGGTCTCTTGAGAATTTTGCATGAAATAAGAGGAGAGCGTGCTGCGATTGTAGAGGTACGGGAAATTGATGTCATGGATGTGAACGAATACTCCTGGCGCAAGGCTGGGGATAATGTCCAAATATATGCGAATGACATCCGAGCCGACTTTAACTGCATGGCTGGAGTCTATGAAGAGCAAGTCGCCTGCACGCAATTGCGAATACAGATCGACCGGAACCGCCTGACATGGCTGCTGCAATAGACGCACGCCTTGCAGGCGGCGCAGCGCCGCTCGAGGATATGGCTCGATGCAGGTGATTTCGGAAGCAGTGCGGCCTTCGCCGGCGTTCAGCTGGGAGGCATGCAACATGCAGACAGTGGATTGACCGCTGCCAATTTCGATAATCCGCTGCGGGGCTTTGCTCCTGATAAAACAGTGGAGAAACTGGAATTCGATTCGTCCGAAGCCGGGGCCCCATCCCTGCGCGGCGCTTTGGTTAAACAGCGAGAGGCCTGCTATTTCCGAATAGTAGGGAGCACAGATCTCGGTGAGCCAGGCGAGCTGTTGGTCTATGTCCCAGTCAATTCCGATCAGGGGGCTGCGCTCGGCCCAAAGCGGCATATTTTCTTTGAGCCAGCGATAGTTCTGGATCGGTGAATAGAAGCTTCCCGGCAGCACGTGCACACCAACCTTTTCGAACAGCAGAAAGGCCTGGAACCACAAGTTCCTGAAAAATCTGCGTGTTTCTCTACGGAAGCCGAGCGCCGGCCGGTTTGAAACATCGGCAATGTTTGAATTAGAAATTTGAATACCCTCAGTGATCATCGGTACGACCTGAATTTGGAATTCGGGAAACAGAGCGATTACTCCGCTGCGGCGGAGCTCTGTACCCGATTCTGAAGCCCGATGCTGACTACAAACAGCGCAAGGAACACTGTGAAGGAACTGTCGGGAGATCCGCCGAAAGTGACCTTGAGCATGCCGTTAATAAATAAACTGACGTAAATCGAGAACCCACCGACAGCCAAGAAAAATGATTCGCGATCGGCGGGACGTTTTAAGACCCGGACAAAATTTCTGATCATGATGTAGTTCAAGATCACCACGAGCAGGAGACCGAAGATGCCGTTGTTGTAGAGCGGCTCCAGAAAAGAATTGTGGGTGTGAGGCGGTTCCCAGCCGGCTCCCAAGTCGAGGTCGAGGTCAATGGATAGAAATCGGGAGGCAACATAACCGTGACCAACGATGGGTTTTTCCAGTACCGCGGGCCAAATGGTGGCCCAGAGATCGGTGCGGCCGGTGATGGTGGAGGCTTCGCCGGACTGGCTGTATTCCTGGAAGTATTTTCCGAGCGGGGTGGTCACGAGGAGAATGCCGCCAATGACCAAGAAAACCACGAGCAATCCGAGCGCGTAGCGGACTTGTTTCTGTAACGCAAAGAACAGCAACGCGGAGAGTACTCCAGCCACGATGCCCGTCTTGCCTCCAGAGAGCAGGATGACCGTCAATCCAAACGCCAGCGGAAATAGAAGCCAACCACGCCGGCGAACGGCGAGAAGCGTCATGGACAACAGGCTGAGAACGGCGGCGAGAGTGGATAGCCCGGTGGGGGAAGCGTAGTCATTCAGCCGGCCACCTTGAAAAAATGGCTCGGGAGCATTCATCGCGAGCACCAGGCGAAGCACGATTATGATGAACATGCCGAACAATAAAGTGTAGAAGAGCGTGAGTACATCCTCGTTGCTTTCCATCGAGCTCAGAAACGCCCGCAGCAACAGGACTGTGAGGACGAGCTTGAACGCCCAAGCGAGAGAATATGAGGGTGATGGAGACAGTGGAATTGATGCGACCGCCAGCAGGGTGAAGAGGGTGACCCACTTGTAGGAACCCGCAAACATCTGGCGCAAATATTGCGGGCGAGCAATCGTCAAGAGGAGCAACACAAAACCGGCCAGCAGCCAGGCGACCACTTCCTGGAACGCTCCTATACCGAAATTGCCCTTGGACGCGGCGGAGGTGGAATTGGCGCTGTGCACGAAGACCAGCTCAGAAATCAGGACGAACCAGAGGAGCGTCATTACACAGTTCAGGAAGGTTCGCCGGGCGTCAATGCCTTGTGCTCTGGCGCGAGACAATGCGATAAAGAGTGCCACGGAAAGAATTCCGGTGGCAACGAGCAAAGTGGAGTCGTTCCAGAGCAAATTGCTGCCGGTGGCAAACTGAGCGAAGGCCACGAACATCGCGGCCACAATGAAAAGCCACAAGCCATTACGCAGCCACTGCCGAGTCCTCGGAGCTGCCTGGATGGGAGAGTTAGTAGTTGCCATAGGGTACCTCGCGCGAAATCCGTGCCGTCATTCATGCCGCAATGCTTGCGGCCGATTTGGCTGCTTTACTGTTCTTGACCTACTGTGACGATTTCTTCAATTCGATCCCTGTGAGTCGCTCCGCTTCTTTCAGCCAGCAAACCCTCGTAGATGTGCGCCAACTTTTCGGCTCTTCGGTCCGAATTGAATTCCCGTTCGATGCGGCGCCGGCCCGCCTGCGCGAGTTGGGCACGGAGGACCGGATCGGCTTGAAGCCGGAACAACGCCGCCGTCAAATCGGAAATCGTTTGCTCGGGATCGATCGCCGCGACCTTGATGCCGGTGGCATCGGTTACTTTCCAGCCAGGGCCGCCGAGATCGAGGCAGATGACTGGACGCCCCACCGCCATCGCTTCCAGAGTCACCCAGCCGCCGGAATCATGGAAACTTGGGAAGAGCAGCGCGTCGCATTCCCCGAGTTTTTCGAAGACGCGATTCCGGGGAACGTTTCCCTGAAAAACGACGCTCTTCTGCAGTCCCAGCTCGATCGCCAAGCGCTGCAGGCGTTTTCGGTCTGAGCCATCTCCAAACAACCAGTATTCCGCATCGGGAACGCGCTCATGAAATCGTGCGAAGGCGCGCAAGCCGAGTTCAAATCCCTTCCAGTGCACGAGCCTTCCCACACTCATGATCCGGAATGGGCTGCCCGAAGAAGGAGGAAGCACGCGAAGATTGGCGATTTCCTGATCGGAAAAGGCGCACTCCGCCAAAACACCGACGTTTTTGCAACCGAGAGCTTGCAAGCGCGCTGCGGTCTCTGGAGTTGCCGCGAAGGCGATTGCGGCTCGACGGGCCGCGAAGCGGACCAGCGGGTTCAGGTCACTGAGAATCCGCGCGAATACGCGAAGCGCTTCATTCATCCTGCCGTACCAATCGAAGAAAGTGCGAAAACTGCGCGGCGTGGATTCGCCTCCGCCAACCGGCCCCCAAACGAAGGGAATGGGAAGAAACGGAACAAATGTGGGCAGCCAATAGCTGACGATCGTCGCGTGATGCACCAGATCAAACCCGACATCACGATGGAGCTTGCGCGCCTTCCAGAACGCAACGAACTGCCATAATGAATAGTAGAGTCGAAGGCCGCGCTTACCTTTTTTCCAGAAACTCGCCCAACGGGGAAAATCGAAATAGATCCAGTGCACATTCGGCATGGGCTCCGCTGCAAGCTCGGCTTCGATCAAAGCGCGATTGTTGGATCGCGTCATTACCCAAACATCATGGAAACGGGCGGCCGGCTTCACATAACTCCATCCGACGCCGGGCTCGGAGCCTTGGCCTGGTTGGCAGGCGTAAGCCGAGATGAGAATTTTGAGCGGACGAGTGTTGTGGTCGTCGCGCGAGGCTTCCGGTCTTTTGGGCGAGTTAATCATGGATCGCGATGCAATCGAGCGTTTCGTCGCTGCCTGTGGTGGAGCGTCCCTGGATGGTGACCGTGAGCGAATCGGGTGATTTGGCGGCAATTCTAACCGTCCGAGCGCCGCCGCTCCGACCTTCGAGCGAGCACGTCGCAGTGTAACTGCTGTCTGTGAACGGTTCGGACCAGGTGACATGCGCATCGCAGGCGTCGTTGGCGGCGGTGGAGCAGGCCGGAGTGCGATTGTGCTTTAAACCTGTGACGGCTGGAGCTGGTTCATCTCCGAAAGCGTGGGCCGACGGAAAAATGTCGGCTCCGTAGAGGCCGGCCGCTGAGTTGGGAAGCTGGCGATGCGCGATGGTGTCGTTGATCGTGTAAGCCCAATTTTTATCGTGGCTCAGTCCGAGGTAATACAGCAGGGCCGAAGCGCCCTCGACGCGAACGATCGCGTCGGCCTGCTCGCCTGAGGTATTTTGCGCGCCGACGCTGAGGATGACGACGGGACTGCCGTTCATGTGGTCCAGCAGAATCACATCGTTCTGTTTTCCCGGCGTATGTTTTTCGGCTTTGACGCCTTCGATCAAGTAGGATTCCGCGTAGAGCAAGCCTCCGGATGGTCCGATGCGAATCAGAGAAATGCCATTGTCATCGCCGGAAATGACGGACAGTTTAACGAGTTGATTGGCATCTCCGCCGGTACGATTGATGTCGATTCCGTATTTGCCATTGCGAAACAGGTGCAGGTCGTCGGCGTAGAACGGTTCTGCGCCGCGAGACAGCGAAACACCCGATTCAGGAAATCCGATGATCAACAGGTGGTCGAGCTTTGTGCCCTCGCCCGTGCGCGCATTGAAACGAATCCCACTGCCTCGAGTTCCGCCGCCAGCGCCGGCCACGATCCGAATATTGGCAATCGTGGACCAGTGCTGGAAGCCGGTGCCGCTCAGCTTCGGATCATCCACGATGAAATCCGTGTTGGCGCCCGGAGCCTGTTCGAGAGTGGTTCCTTCGCCATGAGGAGGTGGATTCATGCCCACGCCGATGAGACTGACTCCGTCCTTGAGGACAATTTGTTTCGCGACGTATCTGCCTGAAGGCACCAGGACGGTGCCGCCGCCCTTGCTGCCGGCGATATCAATCGCTTCCTGAATGGACGGGTAACCACCGGAACTGTTGACTACGATGAGGCCTTTGATGTTACCCAACTGCGGGGTCCGTTGGTCTTCGGCGGATTGGGTGTGGCCAATCAGCGGAATCGAGAGGAAAAAAATCGCAAGCATTGCGAAATGCGCGAGAGAATTCGCGGCGATTTTGATTTTCGGCGCAAACTGTCGCGGGGATTGCATTTAATCGGCCACGGCCGTCTGCACAGGCTTCGAAATGTGCTGCAGGATTTGGTTTTCGCGGTATTTGAGCGAGAACGCGACTGATTCCTCGTCGCTCAATTGCGCCACGGAATTAAGCAGGTAGAGCAAATACAATCCGCGGTTGCTTTCGCGCACGTCCACGGCGCCGGATTCTTTGTGGCTCCGATTCAGGTGGCACTCTGTTTGCGCCAGAAAATGGAATTTGTCCCAGAGCGCAGGAGTTTCCCACGAGGCTGATTCCCAATCGAACACGAACAGGCTTTTCGGACCAACGCGCGTGTTCCAGGAAACGAAATCGCCGTGATGGATGCCGCAGGCGATCTGCGCGGTATCGAGGTCGTGGGAAGCGGACTTCAAAGCACTGCGACCGATGCGCTGCCAGTTCGCGCCCAGGCGTGGCGCACTCTGATTCCAGCGTTGAGCGATTTTTTGAACCAGCTTGCGTCCGGGGAGCATGGCCGGCGCACAGCCGTGCAGAGTTTCGAGAAACTCCTCGTGGTGGTTCGTCCAGCGGGTCGGGCCAGGCTTGCCATTGATCGCGGACTGGAACAAGACGTAATGCCCTTCCCAATCACCGGCAAACAGCACGGTGGGGATGTGAGCGCGCAGCTGCGGGAAAGTGTGGAGCTTTTGCAATACTTCCGCTTCATGGCGCAGGCGCTGTTCTGCGGGCGCCTTCAGCGGCAGCTTCATGTATCCCAGAATCGCGCCCTGGGCATCCATCAGCTGAATTGTGAATTTCTGAACCGAGCCTGGGGTGCCGATGGAAAATGCAAACGTGACGTTTTTTTCGCCGGTAACTTTAGTCGCGAGTTTTTCAAGGGCCAGCGGAGCGCGGGCGGCGACAAGCAGGTTGCGCCGCGCCCATACGTTCCATCCGGTTGCTCGCGCACCGACCACGAGCGCCTTCAACAAGCGCGTCAGAGGCGAATAGGGAGTGTAGAGTTCGAATCCGTCTATCGCGCGACCGTCGCCGGCAAGAGGCAAGAGCCAGCGAGGTTGGGTTCGCGAAGGCAGTACGGCGAAACGATGTTGGCGTGTGTAACCGTGGCGCTCGAGTTGCTTTGCGCCCGCCGCCGTGGCATTCATGCGGATCACTGCGTGGTCGCGCGCGACTCCTTTGGTGTGAGCAGGCTCATCCACTGGCAGTGGATGCTCCGGAGACAAGCCCAGAAAGACGCGGAGGACCTGGTCGAGCGATTCCGCCGAGTCCTGAAAGCGTGATGCTGCTTCGATCGCCGCTGTTGCGCTCGTCACTATGCCACCTTCATCCAGTCCGCGATTCTGTGCTGGAATCGTTCCTGCATGAAATCCACAAGAGCGGTCGCGGATGCGAGGAGAGTCGGCTTGATTCCGGCGTCCGTAGCGACGTAAACGACTCGAGCGCGCTTGAATCGCAATTGACGATAGGCGGCGCGCTGGCGCTGAATTTCGGCGCGAGACAGCTCGGACTTACGCGCAAAAATTAAATCGGCATCGGCATCGAGAAGGATGACGAGGTCCGGTTCAGGAAGCAGGCGGCAAAGAAACGCCGCGTACCATGCGGGACCGCCGTAGCGGTAGCGCAGAGAATCTACGAGGACGTCATGGAAATAACGATCGAACTGAACGAAGTCCGATCGCACCAGATGCGCCCAGATGACGAAAAGATAGCCAGCCCAGCAATCGGCAAAAACCGCGGAGAGATAGGCCATTGAAGCCAGTATGCCGCGTGGCCTCTGGCCGTGCGGCTCGGTGACTGGGTTATTGTCCCTGCGTCGAGCAAGCACCTCGGGACGCCAGTGGAACAGAATTCGCCGGCGCAGCGGAATGGCGAATTCCTGGGTGAGGCCCTCGATTACTGTGCTCTTTCCAGCGCCGTCTGGGCCCATGAACGCAAGCAGAATTCCGGCGCGCTCGGAAGCACGCCAGATGGCGCGGCGCAGTTCGCCGACCCAGTAGCGAATCAAGTCAGGCGCATCGCCGGTCCGGAAGACCCGCGACGACTTGTTGTTGTTCAAAGTGTGAAGTTCTGCGTCAATCGAGCCGTGCGCACAGGCGTCCACGATTCGCGCTTGGACGTTCGGCTGGAAGATTTCTCCTGCAATCTCTCCGGCTTTCTCGCATCCCAAAGTTTCGACCAGCTTCTTGAGTCGCAGCGCTTGAGAGAGGGACGCTTTGCCTTTGACTGCTTTTTTCGCGAGGAGGTAGGAATACTCAATTTCCGGTGCGGCAATCCAGAAACCGCGGTGCCGGATGCGAGAGGACACTAATTTTTCGCCGGACGCGAAGATCATTCCCGCGCGACGGTGCTCAAAGATGATATCAACGGCGACGGTGTGCGGTGTGGAGCCGGCGGTCCAGAAGAAATAAAAGCTATGGCCCTTGGTTGCGTAGTTCTTCCAGTGATAGGGGGTGTAACCGTTCTGCCGCAGGGACTCCAGAATCGCAGGGACCGCGGGCTTGTCGTCCGGGTGGATCGCCAGATCCAGATCGCTGGAGAGATGATCGGGGAGCTGATCCCACGAATGGAGCACGCAATAACGAACGGCTGATTCGTCCAGAAGCCGAAAGAGAGTGCGCACGAAATTCGAGACGCTCTGAGGCGATGCGAGGTCACCGTTTGGCGACGCAGGTTTCCCGAGTACGGGGGCATCGCCCGCGAATGTGACTACCGGAACAGTCTCGGAAACCGTCATTTCGTTATCCACGCATCTGTCTGAAGGCAAGCACTCGGGGTTATTCACTGGCAACCGCTCGAGGCGCAAGCTCGTAGCGCTTAATACCGGCAATCTGCAGCGCAATGCGTACCAGAAACGCCGAGTTATTGAACAGGTATCGCCGCCAGAGGCGAGATGGCTCCTGGCACAGGCGATGCAGCCATTGCAGGCCGGCGTTTTTCACCCAGTCTGGGGCGTCGTTCAGATGGCCCGTATGGATATCGAACGCGGCGCCGACTCCTACCATTACTTTGCAATTCAGCGAGTGAACATTTTCGTACATGAACAGCTCTTGCTTGGGGGTGCTCAGGCCCACCCAGATGATGTCTGGGGCGACAGTGGACAATCGGTTTTGCAGATCGGTTTTTTCCTGCAGATTGAGCGGGCGAAACGGCGGCGTGTAAGTGCCTGCGATACGAATGCCGGGAAAACGGCGCTCAAGGCTTTCGCGAAGTTCTTCAGCGATTCCCGGCATGCCTCCATAAAGAAAATGAGTGTGGCCGGATGATACGGACCTGCGGCAGACTTCGAGCATCAAGTCGGGGCCGAAAACGCGGCCCATTTTCTTGAAGCCTTCCCAGCGCCCGACCCATACTGTAGGCACGCCATCCGGGACGACCAGCATCGCGCCGTCGAGTATTTTTTTGAACTGAGAATTTCGCTGGGCTTCCATGACGCCGTGCACGCCCGTCACGCAGACGTAGCCGCCGCTGCCGGACTGCACAGCCGTTTCGAGCATCTCCGCAGCGAGAGATAGATTCACCGCGTGAACTCCGACACCGAGGACATTGGCGCGTGACATTGTAATTTTGTGCGGCTCCGTGGAATGCAATGATGGCAGCGTTTTGGCGATTCCGGATCAGGCCGCGCCCGAACCTCTGAGCACCGCCGGGATGGTACGCGCCAGTATCTTGATGTCGAGCCAGAGTGACCATTCGTCCATGTATTGAAGGTCCAGCCTCATCCACTGCTCGAATGGAATCGAGCTGCGGCCGTTTACCTGCCACAGGCAAGTGATGCCGGGGCGAACGCTGAAACGACGGCGTTGCCAATCTTCATTGAAACCCTGGTAGTCGCGCACTGGCAGGGGACGCGGGCCGACCAGGCTCATGTCGCCCTTCAAAACATTGAAGAGCTGCGGCAATTCGTCAATGCTGCTGCGGCGCAACATCCTTCCGATAGGAGTGATGCGGGGATCGTCCATAATTTTGAATACCGGGCCGGAGACCTGATTCTGGTCTTCCAACGCTTCGATTAGTTTTTCGGCGTCAGGAACCATGGTGCGGAATTTGTAAATGAAGAATGTTCGTTTGTTAACGCCGAGACGTTCCTGGCGGAAGAAAATCGGACCCTTGGAGGTGAGCCTGATCAGCGCGGCAGCCACGAGAAGCAGCGGCGACAGCAGGATGAGCAGGACGCCGGAAAGCGCCACGTCGAGGATGCGCTTGATTACCAGCGGCCATCCATCGCGCACACCGGTGTAGGCGGCGATGTGCTGATCGCCATCGAATTCCTCGGCGCGAGAGCGGGCGGTCTTCAGGCCAAAAATGTCGGATGCAAATCGCATGACCATGCCGTGTTGTTCGCACAGTGCAGCGACTTGCGAGGAATGCTCGTAGAACGAGCGCAGCGGCAGGTAAATCGCGACTTCGTCAACAACATTGCGGCGCAAAAACTCGGCCAAGCCGGCGTAATCGCAGCGCAGCTTGAAGCCGGTCTCGTTAAAGGCATCGGTGCCGGCCCAATCTTCGTCCACGAAACCGAGAAGTTCGTAGCCGCGCTCCGGAGACGCCTGAATTTTCCGCGCAAACTCGATGGCACGCGGGTTTGTGCCCAGAATCAGCATGTAGCGGAGGTTGCGGCCGTGCCGCCGAACCACCGCGAGCCAGTACTGCAATGAGAGTCGCGAGATGATCACCGAAAAGGAGCTGATCACCCAGAAGACCAGGAGGAATTGCGGGGTGATCATGCGTACGGAAAACAGGGTTGAAACGATAGCCAGGCAGGCCGTTGCAAACGCTGTTGCTTTCAGCGCGTCCAAGGATTCCGCCAGCCTGGTGGAAAGCCTTCGGGACTCGTACAACCCGCACCAGGCAAAGGCTGTGTGGCACAAGAATAACGCGATTGCGAAAATCAAGAAATTCGACAGTTTGATGCGCATCGCCAAGAAGTCGTGCAGGGAAACACCGTGGGCCGCGCGAACGAGCAAGAATGTAGCCAAGTAGAAAGACACCACTATCAATACGAGGTCATATAACTTCAGTGCATTCAAAAGAAACCGACGCTTCGCTTCGTTCACCGTTTGGCTCTCTTCGGGCTGGGAATTTGCGACGGAAACTGATTCCTCTGCTCGTCCTCAACGAATCTCAATATGAAGCGACAGGCTGCTGCTGCAGCCGGGTGCAAGCTACAGATAAAACGCAAAATGTATTTTGATCGCCTTGTGTCCTGAATGAAGGAACGCTCAGCCTAAACCGGCTCGACCGCAAAGCCCGCGATACGGATCGCGAGAGATCTTTGGATGAGCTGCACCGATAAGACCAGGGTCTGATCGCCGCTTACCGCAGTGAGAATTCCCTGGAGGCCGTCGAGGGCGCCTCCTCGGATGCGCACGCGATTACCGACATTCAGAAACGGGTGCGGCGCGACCGCTACGGCTTGAGCGACGACCCGTTGTACTCGTTCGATCTCCTCATCAGGGATTGGGGCCGCGATTCCGCGGGGACCCACAAAGTGTGTGACTCCGTTGGTCCGCAGCACCGATGCTCGAGTAATTAGATTCTGCGTGATGCGCACAAAGACGTACTGCGAAAACAGAGGCAGCTCCACGACGCGACGGCGATCACTCCATTGTCTGGTGGAGGAGATAACAGGGAGAAAGGCGCTGATGCCCTTCTCTTGCAGCTCTGCCGAAACTCTTTTTTCGTGCCGCGGCCGTGTCTGAACGGCGAACCACGCCGGCTGATGCTGCGGCAAATCCTGTTGCGCTTGCGTCAAGTCGTCGGTAGCAGGCTGGAGCGAACTGGACATAGACAGGGCTCCGCCATTCTCAGTCACAGTGCTCCATCACCAATTTGCCAACGGGCCAGTTATGCTGCTTCCGGCCCCATCCGCACACTCGACAGTGAAAATTACCCTGCACCCAAATCTCTGCTGAGTCCTCGAAATCAGAACGCTTCGCGCTACAGTTTGCTGTACAGCTTCTCCGGAATCGGGAAGGTCCGCTGGTTCAGGACAGCTCCCAAAATCCGAACGTTTGCAGCACGCAAATTCTCGGCCACTTGCAGGGCCGCTTCACGCCGCGTAGCATTCGCTTCCACGACCAGCACGAACCCGTCCGTCAATTGCCCGAAGGCTAGCGCGTCCGAATAGGGAGTTAGCGGTGGCGCGTCAATGAGCACGAAATCAAATTCCTTGCGCAATTCCGCGAAGCGCGACTGCACGCGTTCGGAGTTCAAAAGATTCGCTGAGTCCGCAGCCAATGCGCCGCTGGAAAGCAGCCACAAATTTTCGCCGCGCACGGGCTTCGCAAAGGTGCGAATGGGGCCATCGTGCAGGAGGCAGTCCGTCAATCCATGATGATTCGTGGTGCCAAACATTTCGGGCAAGGCGGGCGAGCGCAGATTCGCTTCGACCAGGCAGACGGAGCCGCGAATATTTTTCGCGAGCGTTTCCGCCACGCTGACGCAGAGGCGGCTGCAGCCATTCCCATGGTCAATGCCGGCAAACACAACCATGTGCGGCGGCTCTTGCGATTGCAGTAAGAACACGCGCTGCACCAGGCGCAGAACTTCTTCGCCAGCCAGCAGGTCGAGGTCGAGACCCTCTGCCTCGCGATGGCGTTTTCCGTTGCCATTGCCATGACCATTGCCATGACCGTTCCCGTGGCCGTTGCCAAAAGTGACTGTGGACACCGGCTCTGGCATGGAGCTCGGACGCAGAGCCTGCTCTTTACCTGCTTGCTGCATCAATTCAAAGTTCTTGCTCATGGTTTTCCTGCCTCTGTGGGTACAGCATTTGGAGCCTGCTGGCCCGCGTGCTGCCCGTCTGTGGATAGTGTTGCCGTTGCCGGGATACGGATTTTCTGGCCGGTGCGAATACGATTGGGATTATTGAGCGACGGGTTCAGTCCGCGTATTTGCTCAAGGACCGCGCCGTCGTACTTCCCGAATTTGTTCAGACTGATTTGATAGAGAGTTTGACCTGACTTCACGCTGACGTCTTCGGTTGCTTGTTTCACGGTGGCGTTGGCTTCTTCCTCCGGCATCAGCGAAACGGCTGAAACGACTACGGGAGCGGGAGCCGAAGCGGAATCCGGAGTCGAAGCCGGAGGTAGAGCGGGAGCCGAAGTAGAAGACAGTGCAGCAGGCGGAGCCGAAGGCGGCGCAGCCGACACCGTGGCAAGGGCGTGCGGCATGATGGAGGATCGCGCACCGCCGTGGTTCAGATTGACGACGAGACCAGACGCAGCCAGCAAGAGAGCGCTGGTTATCGCGAGCTTGGGAATCCAACCGCCGGAGGATGAATGTTTCCGTGCGGCGGCAGCCAGGACGGGCGGCACGCGCACCGATTTCTTTTCCGGCTTCGGCGCGGCGATGTTTTTTTCGCGCAATGGTTCGAGATCCAGATCCGCAATCACGTCGCGGATGATGTCGCGATCAATCGTCTTGCGCTGCAGGGCGCAGGCCAGCGACATCGCGTTGAAGCACAGGTTATTGATGTTGCGCGGAATACCTTCGCTGTGATCGGCGATGAGCTTGCGGGCGCCGACGGTCAGGAACGCGGGTTTTTCGCAGCCCGCAATCCACAGGCGATGATCAATGTAGGCGTTGACTTCCTGGGGCGTGAACGGCTCGATGCGAATCACCATGGAAACGCGCTGCCGGAGTTGCGCCATGGATGGACTGGCCAAGCGATCGGCGAGTTGCGGCTGACCGGCCAGCACGATCTGCATCAATTTTGTCCAGGGAGTTTCGAAATTGGAGAGCAGGCGGATGGATTCGAGAACTTTTTCGTCCAGATTTTGCGCTTCGTCAATTACCAGCACGAAGCGACGGCCTGCACGCATCTCCTCGGTGAGCAACTTGTTCAGCGAGTCGTGCATGGCGGGAAGATCCATGCCGGCGACGTCAATGCCGAGATCCAGCAAAACGTGACGAATGAACTCGCGCGAATCGCAATCGGTGCGAAAGACGAAAGCGGTGCGAGCCTTGTCACGCAGATAGGAAAGGTAATGGTAGAGCAAGGACGTCTTGCCCATTCCCGGCTTGGCGATCAGCGCCAGGAACCCACGATTGCTTTCCGTGCCGTAAACGAGCGAAGCGAGCGCCTCCCGGTGCTTCGGTCCCAGATACAGGAACCGAGAGTCTGGGGTGACGCCGAACGGCTGCTCCGCGAGTTGGTAATAATCTAAAAGCATCGGCGCTAAGCGACCTTCTTCGGCATTGAAGCCAGCACCGGCATTTGCAGAATATCCGCGAGTTCGTCAGGAGTGCGGAACGACGGATCGAGGTATTCGGCGACGAAGGCCGCACCGGCCGCGGCAATGATCGCGAGCAACAATCCGATGGCTAGAATCAGCAACGCACTGTATGCAGGCAATACTGGGAGAGTCGGGGGAGACACAATCGCCACATTGGCAATCCGCTTAGCGTCGAGCGCGTCGGAAGTCTTTTCTTGTTCTCGCTTGGAGAGGTAAAGAAGGTAGTTCGCTTCGTTAGCCTTCGCCTCGCGCAGCAAGTCCGACTGTTTGACGGCTTTCTGATCGAGCTCCACCATTTTGAGATTCATTGAGTCGATGCTTTGGGCTACCGCGGAGGCGGTGGCCTTCTGCGAAGCAAGATCCGCGCTGGTCTTCGCGATGTCCGCCCGCAAAAGTTCGTAGGTCGGATCGCGATCGGTGGTTTGGTTCATGTATTTCGTCTTCTCAGCTTCTTTGATCGCAGCTTGGGTTTGCGCAATCTCCTGATCGGCTTCCTGCACCAGCGGATAGCTGGGGTCGTATTTCATGGCGAGTTGGGTGCGCTTGAGCTGCGCCGCCAGCAGGTTGGTTCCGAGCTGCTGCAGGAGCACGTCCGCTGCGTTGGAAGCTTCCAGTGTGGCGGATCGTGCCGGCGTGGTCTTGAGCTGACCTTCCTCATTGCGAATCCGTTGTTCATCGGCGGATGCAGCTTGTTGAGCTTGGTGGAGCGCAGCAATCGAGGTCGCGACCTGTTGGGCGAGATCGGTGCGCACCACGTCCGGCGCCGAAGTTCCTTCCACCCGCCCGAAATCAGCGAGACGAACCTCGGAATCTTGCAGCGCCTTCTGGTACTTGTCGGTTTCCTTGGCGAAGAAATCGTAGGAGCCTACTGGACGATTTACTTCAACGTGCTTTTGCAGATAGCCGGTGGAAAGCGCGCTCATTACTCCATATGCGAGCTGGGGATCCGTAGATTGATAGGTGACTTCAAGCATGTTGGTCTTCTTCACCGCCTCAACCTTCAGTTTCTTGCCCAGGCGCTCCGTAGCTTTCGCGACGTAATATTCTTCGTCCTTCTTGGGCGTTAGCTTCGACCAAAGCGTATCCTTCTCGATATCCTGAAGTTTGTTGGCCAGCACAACTTGTTTGAGCAAGTCGCCGCTCTGGAGCAATTGGACTTCGGAATTGATCTCTTCTTCAGTCACGGCCGGCGCGACGGGCGCGGTTTGCGAAAACTGCTCCGTGGTGATAACGGGATCCATGCGGCCGCGATTCACGAGAATGTCCATTTGGGCCTCGTAGCGGCTCGACAGCACAACAGCCGCGATGATGGCGCCCAGAAGCATTCCGCAGAAGGTGAGGACCAGCAGGCGGCGCCGGCGGAACAGTGGCATGGCGATGTCTCGCAGCGTGGCCTCCTGCGTTGACCTGCCAGATCCGTTTCGATAATTTTGCTCACTCATATTGGCTCTCTCCCTCGCGTTACAATTTCAGAAATTGGTTTGTTCGCATCCTGATTACTGCTAGGTGCGAGATTCTTTAGAACCAGGCTGCCGTCGGATTGGCGTACACGCCGAAACTATAGGGAACGTACTTACGAAAATTGGTGATGGCCTTTTCAGGAATAAAGATCATGTCACCGGGCTTGACCTCGGCGTCTTCGTTGACGTTCTTGCCGTTCAAGAAGTCTTTCAGGTTGTAGCGCGTCACTTCCATCCAGCCGGCAGAAACGCGATGGTAGATCAAGAGCTGCGTCTTCGCGGTGGGCAGCAAGCCGCCGGAGATGGCGATGGCTTCGGAGACGGTGGTGTCGTAACGCAGATCATACTGGCCAGGCTTGGCGACCTGCCCGGTGACAACAAAGAAGGGCTTCTGAAAGTCCTGTAGGTTCACGTTGATGATCGGGTCGTGAAGAATCTTGGCGTAGGCTTTGGTGATGGCGTCGGTCACTTCCGGCACCGTCATGCCCTGTATATAGACGCTTCCAGCGTTGAGAAGCGTGACATAGCCGTCGGGCTGGATCGTGACGGTCTGGTTGAGCTCCGGGGAGATTGGGAACGAGACATTAAGAATATCGTCTCGCATCACCTTGTAGCGCGGATTGCGCTGCTGAAGGGCCGGTCGGTCGTCGTTAGGGCGAGTGGCGCCGGCAGCGGAGGCCGCGACTGGCGCGGCGACAGCCGAGACTGCGTTGTTCTGTTGAGCCCAGAGGGTAAGGGGCGCTGCGATAAGAAGGATCGCCAATCCCACTGCTTTAATCGTAACCATTCGTTTTCCTCTCCAACCGAAGTCAACTCTTCCTACGATTCGGGACACCAATACTTACGTACTCGGGCGGGTGGCACGTGATTCGCAAGTGGCGGGCCATTTTGGAACAAATCTAAGTGCTTATTTATTAATGACATACGGAAGTGCGCAGAAATCGAGGGAGCAAGATTTCCACAATTAGTACAACTATTTTCACTGTTTCGTCTTTCGGTGTTAATACCAGAGTAATGGTACTTGTTCCGGCGACTGATGGCACGCGCGCTTCGGTAGTGACTCCGAGTAACAATTGTCTCAACACGAGACAATATAGAACATGAGTTAACACGGCTCTGTGGACCGAAGCGATGGAGTCGAATAGCGCGGGGTTTGACTGGGGTTTTCGCCTGATGGCTGCGGCTGTGCGCGGGACCTTGCGCGTTGGCGAGTAACAATCGAAGCCCAAAGCGATCCGCTGCTGACATATTTTGTCTCTCTTTGCCGATGACAAACACCCGTCCGGCGACCGTGGCCTGCTCTCGAGAAAAACGCGCGGAACCCCATATTCAGAGCCGCACCCTGGGCTCCGGCTTGCGAGGCTGCGACGTGTACTAGCGCCCGCCTAGAGAAGTATTGGCGCTACATCGCCACCGCGCGATTTTATTAATGGCGGGATAATACAGGATGAACGATTCTTTACTTCATCGAATGTTTGATGCAACTGCATCGAAAAAGTGGATGCGACGCGCGGGGCTAATCGAACTGTACGCGATTGAGCTCGAGTAAAGATGGAATGCGGCGCGGCGGTGTGTTGTTGCGACGCGACGGACGACTTATTTTCAGACTGCGGCGGTGGAGCGAGAACGCAGGCGTTGGTTTTCGAGGAAGTCCAGAAGTTCAGGCATTCCTTCGCCAGTTTTGGCTGAGAGTTTGAAGATTCGCATGCCCGGCCGCACTGCCTGGATATTTCGTTTGGCGGCGTCCTCGTCAAATTCCACTGCGGCGCTGAGATCGGATTTAGTGATCACTGCGACGTCCGCGCTGTTGAATATTGTTGGATACTTCAGCGGCTTGTCTTCACCTTCGGTCACGGAAAGCAGCACGAAGCGTAGGTCTTCGCCCAGATCATAGGACGAGGGGCAGACCAGGTTGCCGACGTTTTCGATAAACAGGAAATCCAGGCCGCGCAAGTCCCATCCGTCGAGTGCATTTTGAACCATCGCGGCTTCCAGATGGCAGACCGTGCCAGTGATGATTTGTTTCACGGGGGCCTGGCTGCGCGCGAGGCGAGCTGCGTCGTTTTCGGTGGCGAGGTCGCCCACCAAGGCCGCGACTCTGTAGCGCGCGTGGAGAAGTGTGAGGGTATTTTCGAGGAACGCGGTCTTGCCCGAGCCGGGACTGGAGACGAGACTGATCGCTAGGACGCCGGCTTCGCGGAATCGTTCGCGCAGGGCGCGAGCGAGGACGTCGTTTTGTTTCAGGACGTTCTTGCGGACTAGGACGAGCCGAGGTTCTGAAATCATTGTCGCAGCTCCATTGCGGTGACCATCAATTCGCGCCCTTGCAGGATTTCGGGGGTTGGCGAGCCGCATTGTACGCAGCAGAGCGATTGTAGGGACTGCACGGAGCGACGGTCCATGCACACGGGACAATTCACTAGGATGGGAACCTCTTCGATTAGCAGCTTCGAGCCTTCGAGAGGCGTTTGCTGGCAGGCGATTTCGTACGAAAAAAGCAACGCTTCTTTTACTACGCCGGAGAGTAGGCCGAGTTTGAGATAGACGACGTCCACACCAGGGGCGCCGTGCGATTCAGCTTCCTCGCAAGCGAGATCAACGATGCTCATGGCGATTGAAAGTTCGTGCATCGGGGCGCGTCACCTCAAAAGTTGAAAAGCAAACGCTGCAGCGGCGGCAGAAACCATTTTCACGTCACCTGTGTCATCCATTTTGATTCCGAATGCGCTGCCATTTCTGGTACGGAGCCTTGCACGCTGCGATTGCTTAACACGGCCAGCGCGGCTTGGCCGAGACTGATGCCGCCATCGTTCGGCGGAACGATGTGATTGGTCCAGATTTGCAGCGGTTCGGGCTGCAGGAGTTCTTTTATATCGCGCAGGAGGAGCTCGTTTTGGAAAACGCCGCCCGAAAGGACGATGGTGTCCGTGTTATGTGCGCGGCTTAGAGTTACGACTGCGTCGCAAAGCCCCTGGGCAATTCCGCGCTGGAACGCGCGAGCGATTTCACGTTGGTCACGGCCGCGGAGTCTGTCGTTGATCACGCTGTGAAGCAGGGGACGAAAATCCAATTCCTTGGCAGCCAATGGGAACGGATATGCGTCGGCGACGGGCGCATGGGTGGCGAGGCGTTCGAGCCACATCGCGGCCTGGCCCTCAAAGGTCACTTCTCGTGTGAAACCGAGCAGGGCGGCCGCGGTGTCAAAGAGGCGTCCCATGGAGGTGGTGGTGAATGCGCGAATGTTGTTGTTGACGAGCTGCACTGCATCGCGATAACGCGACGGAAATGAGAACGGTCGAGCGGTGAAGTCCGGCAGCTCATTTAGTTGTGACAGAAAACCGGCCGCGGCCTGGACCGGATTCATGGAGGCCGCGTCTCCGCCGGGCAGGGCGGCGGCTCGAAGGTGCGCAACGCGCTCGAAGCCCTCGCACATGCTGCCGACAAAAATCTCGCCGCCCCAAATGGAGCCGTCATCGCCGTAGCCCGTGCCGTCAAAACTGACGCCGATGACGCGCGGGTCCCAGGCACCGCGCTCGGCCAGCACCGAGGCGACGTGTGCGCGATGATGCTGCACAGGGTATTTTTCCGCGGCGGGAAATTCCGTGGCGTAGAGCGTGGAGACAAATTGGGGATGCGCGTCGTGGACCAGCAACAATTCGCGAGGATCGATTTCATACATCGCGAGCAGATCGCGGATCGTTTCGCGAAATGCGCAGAGCGATTCGTAATTATCAAGATCGCCGATGTGCTGGCTGACGAAGGCTTGGCCATCGACTACCAGAGTGATCGTATTTTTGAGGTCGGCGCCCAGCGCAAGAATCGGGCGCGCAGTTGGTAAAGTAGCAGCCGCGCTGGGCGCGTAACCGCGAGCGCGGCGCAGAACGGTTGGGCCGAAAGCGCCGACGCGGGCGACGGAATCGTCCACACGGCGAGCGATGGGGCGTTCGCCAATGAGGAAACTATCGGCGATGCCGGAGAGTTGCTGGAGCGCGTGGTCATCTTTATACGCGATGGGTTCGCTGGAGCGATTCGCGCTGGTCATCACCAGAATTTCGGGCGCTCCAGCGGCGAACAGCAGATAGTGCAGCGGCGTGTAGGGCAGCATCACGCCGAGTTCATCATTTTCGGGGGCGACTTCGGGCAAATCGATCTTCGCGCGCGCGAGGACGATGGGGCGGGCGACCGACTGCAATAGCGCTTCGGCATCGGAGCCGAGTTCGACGACGCTGCGTGCGAGCGCGATGTCTTTCGCCATTAAGGCGAAGGGCTTTTCTTTGCGAAATTTCCTAGCGCGCATGGCGCCAACCGCTTCCGCGTTTTGCGCATCGCAAGCGAGATGATAACCGCCGAGGCCTTTCACTGCGACAATCTTGCCCGTACGAAGATCTTGCACGGCTTCTCGAATGGCTGGCGCATCGCCGCGTTCGATTTGATTGCCGGCTTGATAAAAATAATGTGGGCCGCACGCGGGGCACGCGACGGGCTGTGCGTGAAAGCGACGATCGGCTTGATTCACGTATTCGGCGGCGCAATGAGCGTCGAGCGACCACGGGGCCATCGTTGTGTTCGGGCGGTCGTAGGGCAGGCTGCGAATGACGCTGTAACGCGGGCCGCAATTCGTGCAATTAATGTAGGGATAGTGGCGGCGTCGATCGCGGGGATCGAAGAGTTCCTGCAGGCATTGTTCGCAAAGCGGCAGATCGGGCGAAATTCGCACGGTGGGGCGGCGTTCGCCCGCGCTTTCGCGAATTGCGAATTCGCTGACGCCTGCGGCCTCGGCGGGTTCAACGCGGACCTCCGAAATCTGTGCGGCGTGCGGCGGATGCGCTTTCATTTCTTGCAGAAACGATTGGAACGCTTCCTCACTTCCTTCGAGATGGATTTCGACGCCATCTGCCGCATTCAAAACCCAGCCGTGCAGATTATTAGCGCGCGCGAGCCTGTAAACGAACGGACGAAATCCGACGCCCTGCACAATGCCGCGCACCTGAATCGAGTAAGCCTTGGGCATATTAATTATTTTGAGTGCACCACGCAGCCGCGGCCTTGCCAGCCGATTTGAATGACTTTGCCGTTTTCGACGAGCAGCGGGACGGTGAAGGGTGGTTGAGTCATTCGACGCAGGCGTTCGCGTGCTTCAGTGTCGGCGTCAACGTCGAACTCGGTGAATTCACTTCCCTTCCATTCGAGCCATTCGCGCATCTCGCTGGTGAAAGGGCAGCTGGCCGTGCCGTAAAGTTCCAGATTAGGCATGAGCGAAACCCTTAAGCCCCTCGCGAAGCAGATGGTAAATCGAGGCTTGAACTTCCTGGATGCGCGGAATGTAATCGGAGCGGACGATGAGCGGAAAGTCCGCGAGATCGCGGCGCAGGACTTGGCCGCCGTCGTAACCCAGCAGCGCCACGGTGAGCAAATTTCTTTTGCGCGCTTCTTCCAGCGCCACGACGATATTTTTTGAGCCCCCGCTGGTGGAAATCGCGATGGCTACGTCGTCGGGCCGGGCGTGGGCGATCAATTGGCGTTGGAAAATTAATTCCGTGCCTACGTCGTTGGCGATGGCGGAGAGGGTTGCGGGCTCCATGGAAAGTGAGATTGCGGGCACGGCTGCGAATCCAGTGGGCGGCGCGATGCAATCAATCGCGAAGTCGTTCGCGTCGGTGGCCGAGCCCCCGTTGCCGAAAATAATCAGCTTGCCGCCGCGAGCCATGCGTTCGCGAATTGCGGCTGCCACGTTGCCGATTTTTTCAGATTCTTCGCGTGCTACTTGGGTGCGCAGCAGAGCGTCATCTTGCGCTTTCATGCGAATGGAAGCAGCGACTTGCGCGACGATGTCGGACGTTTCCTGCTTGTCTTTGCCGAGGAATGGATAGAGAAAACCGGCCGCGCCTACGTCGTGGCCCAGTTCACGGTGTTCGAAGAAGACGTGCACTGTCTCCCAAAGGGTGTGGTAGAGAATCTCAATCAGTTCCTGGTGAATGAAAGCATCGTGAGTGGCTGGATTGCAGAAATAGGAGCCGCCCGCGCCCGGCAGAGCGAAAGTCATCGCGTGACGTTGGCGTGCCGCGTCCAAAGCCGACCAGACTTCGGCGTCGCCATCGGGCGGACCGAACCCCATGACGATGTCGGCAGGTTGCAGGAGCGTTTTCAGCCACGGTTCGAAAGCGAGAGAAAGGTCGAGGGCGGGCAGCGCGCGTTTGCCGACGATGACGGGATGCACGAATTCGACGGATACGTGCTGGGCGTCTGTGGCATACGGGCCGCGGCCAAACGCTAGCAGCCGGCCGCCGCGAAGGAAGCGTTCAGACATTTCGCGGCAAGCTTCGGCCAAGCGCAAGGATTCCGCGGCGAAGAAGGACTCGATGAGCTGATTGCGCGCCAGCAAACGCTGGCCGATTTGCGCCGCGAGTTCAACGTCCGTGGGCATTTGGCTTCCTAACAAATGCGCGGCAGCGGATCGCCAACGAGCATATCCACGAGGCGACTACCGCCGTACAGTGTGGTGACTAACACAGCGCTCTCTGGCTGTTCCCGAATCTCGCCGATCATTTTGGCTTCGCCGCCACCAGGCGTCGCGCGCAGAGCTTGCAGCGCGGATTCCGCGCATTCGGATGAAACCACGGCCAGAAATTGTCCTTCGTTCGCGATGTGCAGCGGATCGAGGCCCAGAAGCTCGCAAGCACCGCGCACGGAATCGCGAATTGGAATTTCCTCTTCGAGGAGAGCGACGCCCAGCCCGCAATCGCGCGCGAGTTCATTCAGCGAAGTGGCCACTCCGCCGCGGGTGGGATCGCGCATCCAGCGCACGCCCGCGCCGGCTTCGCGCACAAGCGCTTGAACCAGGGGAAAAACGGAGCGGGTGTCCGAGCGCAGGTCCGCTTCCAGATCGAGATCGCCGCGCGCCAGCAGGATCGTGATGCCGTGATCGCCAATGGGGCCGGAAAGCAAAACTTTGTCGCCGGGGCGCACGGACTGCGGGGAAATTTCCACGCCGGAAAGCAGGCGACCGATTCCGGTGGTGGCAATGTACATTCCATCGGCCTTGCCGTGTTCGACGACTTTGGTGTCGCCGCCCGCGATTTTGACACCGGCTTTTTCAGCGGCAGCGGCCATGGCGCGGACTTCCGCTTCCAAGATTTCAGTGGGCAGGCCCGCTTCGAGAACGAAAGTGACGACGATGGCTTCGGCGCGCGCGCCAGACACGGCGAGGTCATTCACGGTGCCGTTGACGGCGAGCTCGCCGATGGAGCCGCCGGGAAAACGCAGCGGCTTCACGACGAAACCGTCGGTGGTTATGGCAAGTTTTGTGCCGTTGATTTGAATGTGAGCGGCATCGGCCAACGGGGCGGTGGAAGTACCAAAAAAGAGCGGCGCGAACAATCCTTCGACGAGCCTACGGCTGGCCTTGCCGCCGGCGCCGTGCGACATTTCGATTTGCGGTTCACGGAATTTGACTTTGGTGACGGCGGTGGCCATGAATCTCCCGTTTGCTTAACGCGTCGCGGCATTCGCGATGGTGATCGGTTTGCGATGCTCGTAATTGTAGTAGGCCGCGCAGGAGCCTTCGGACGACACCATCAGCGCGCCGACGGGTTGTTCGGGCGTACACTCGCGTCCGAAAAGTTTGCATTGCGCGGGCTTGAGTACCCCTTTCAGCACTTCGCCGCACTGCGCAGCTTTGGGATCGGTAACGCGAATGCCCGGAACAGTGAAGCGCTGCTCGGCGTCCCACGTGGAATAGCTATCGCGAATTTTCAGAGCGGATTGCGAAATGAAACCCAGGCCGCGCCATTCGAAATACGGGCGAAGTTCAAATACTTCGGCCATGGCGCGCAGCGCGGCGCGATTCCCTTCCCAGGGCACGACGCGCTTGTACTGATTTTCGACTCTGGCCTCGCCGTTGCGAAGCTGGCGCAGCAACATCACGATGGATTGCAGAATGTCGAGCGGCTCGAAGCCGGAGACGACGACGGGCTTACCTTCGTCCTTGGCGATCCAATCGTACGGCCTGCAGCCGATGACCGTGGACACGTGACCGGGGCCGACGAAGCCATCGAGACGCATGTCCGGCGAATCGAGAATCGCGCGAATGGCGGGAATTATGGTGACGTGATTGCAGAACACGGAAAAATTATTCAGGCCTTCTGCTTTCGCGCGCACCAGCGTGAGAGCGGTGGACGGCGCGGTGGTTTCAAATCCTATGGCGAAAAACATTACGTGTTTGTCGGGATTGTTGCGCGCGAGTTTGAGCGCGTCGGCGGGCGAATAGACGATGCGCACGTCCATGCCGCGCGCTTTGTATTCCAGCGGACTGCCGTGGGTGCCCGGAACTCGCATCATGTCGCCAAAAGCGGCGAAAATAAAATCGGGCTGCGCTGCGAGCGACAAACCGTCGTCAATGCGGCCCATCGGCAGCACGCAAACCGGGCAGCCGGGCCCGTGAATTAATTCGACGTTGGCCGGAAGCAGGTCCTTCAAGCCGAAACGATAGATTGCGTGGGTGTGGCCCCCGCAAACCTCCATAATGCGGTAGTGGCGATTGGGATCGGCGAGCTTGCGAACTTCTTCACCGGCTTTGGCGATCAGTTTGGGGGCGCGAAATTCATCCACGAATTTCATTGCTTCCACCTTTGCGGCGGGTAGTCTGGAATATCGTTCTCGAGACCGTAGCCGCGCACTTCCTCCATTGCTGCCGCCGCTTCGCCGAGCATGGTGAGAGTTTCCATTTGATCGGCGGCATCGGCTTCGCTGATCTTGCTCATGGCGAAGCCGACGTGTATGAGAACCCAATCGCCGGGGACGGGCGGTGCATCCAGCAACAGGCCTAAATCCACTTTGCGGCGCACACCGACGACGTCAACTGTCGCAAGATGCGCGTTCTGCGAATCAATCGCAATAATTTTTCCGGGTATTGCCAGGCACACGGTGCAGCTCCCTTTGCCGATGTTGTGTCGCTGCTACGCGCTTGGATCTTCTTGGGCGCGGGCCACGAGTTCGAAAGTAAATTTTAGTTCGTCTTTCAAGCGCAATGCTCCGCCGGCGAAAGTGACCGGCTTGATTGCGTAATCTGATTGCCGCAACGAGAAGTCGCCGGAAATCCTGAGCATCGTGCCCAGGCGGGTGACGCGGGCATCTACGGATTGTGTTTGGGTGACACCATGAAATGAAAGCGTGCCGGTGGCGTGGATGAGCAGCAGATCTTCAGTCTGTTTTTGTACGGTAATTTGGTTCGTTTCGTACACCGCGGTTGGGAAGCGCTGCACTTCGAGAGCTTCGTACATTGTTTGGTCGAGCTTCTTGCGGTCGTCGTTGCTCATTTCGTCTTGAACGTCCATGGCGCTGGTGCGTACGGTGACGCGCACGACGGCGTTTTCGTAAGTGTCGGGCGCGAATTGGATCTCGCCGTCATAGTCACGCATGGCGATTTTCGGGTTGTGGCCGAAGCTGGAGAGCATGCCAGTGGCAAACGCTTGCACGGTGAAGCGGCTGGCGTTGGTATCGAGCGCAAATTTCACTGGCACGAGGCCTCTTTGCGTTGCTGTTTGCACGACATCATTCCTGAGTTCGCAATCTGAGCGGCGCGGGCCAAATGCGGAGAAATTATCCGGGCCGTTTGCAATGCCGGCGCGCTGTTACATCGAGCGCAGGCGGAAATATCGCTCAATGTCTGGTATCGCGGCGGACGCCAGGTTTCCCACGCCAATCTGGCCGAGATAACGGCGCACCGTGGGATTGGAAAGCACCAGCCCGGCGCCGAAGATCACCAGAGCGACGCCGCCGAGCATGTAGAGCGTGTCCTTATCGGTTCCGTTCGATTCTGCCGCTTGATCCATTAGTTCGACGGCCATGGTTTTCTCCTTTGCGCGATGAGCGTACGTTTTATTTTTTCGCAGGCCATTCTTCTGTGAGGATTCGGGTCACCAGCGAATCTATCAGCTGCAAGGCTTCTTCCACCGCGGCTGCGACGGGCTCGCTGAGGCCCATTTTTCCCTCGGCCGGACCAAGAGTCGCCGGCACGCAGCCTAGCAGGAGGATGCGCTTCAATTCGCCGCCCATGTCTTGCGCCATGTGCAGCACGTTGAGCGGATCCATGCCATGAGGATCGACGAAACCGGGCCGCGCTCCGGCGGAATCCGAATTTTGCAAATCGGGTTCGATGACGAAGAGGGTGCCGGGCGGACCTTCACCGGGATAAGCGTCCACGAGAATGGTGGTCTCGTAGCCGTCCAGCAGCGCATAGGCGAG
Source organism: uncultured Acidobacteriota bacterium (assembly GCA_963779465.1). Taxonomy (GTDB): domain Bacteria; phylum Acidobacteriota; class Terriglobia; order Acidiferrales; family UBA7541; genus Palsa-295. Next base: position 2,019,912 of record CAVZYH010000001.1, read on the forward strand.
ATCAAAGCCACGGATGCCGAAGTCCGTGACACGAACACCGTGCGGGAAAGTGCGGCGGGCAAGGATACTGGCAACTTCGACGCCGAAGGCATCGTCACCCATAAAAATGTTGCCGATTCCGGCGATCAGGATCCGTTTTGCTTCGGCGGCGGGTGCTTCCTGAGCTTCTCTTGGGAGGGCTTCTATTTCACTAGGCGCGAAGAAAAATCGGTGGCCGGGTTGGCGCATAAGGCCGATGTCTCTACCGGGATCTTCATCCACGACGACGCAAACGTGCAGCTGGCCTTCATAATCCTGTTCGATGGATTCGATAGTGGCGATTTTGCCTGCGAGCGCGAGATCGAAGACATCGCCACCGGCGCGGGGGCGCAGTCTGACGCGTCCGCCACGCCGGACTGGGATGCCCAGAACGTCGAGCGATTCGACGGTCGTCTTATCTTCCAGCGCTCGCCATTCCCATTCGTTCACGTCGTCTCGCTTCTTGCGGCCCGCAGGCCACGCAATGCGCCGTGCAGTTTCATCAATTGCGCTTCCGGCAGAGTTTCGGTGCGTTCCAAAATTTTGCGAGCGAGATCGTCGGACTGGCGCATCTCGCGTTTTTCGTCGTCGGTGAGGGTCATGATGCGCAGCGATAATATTTCGTCGATTTCGGCGCCATCGAACAAATCGCCGGGGCTTTCGGGGGCGATCTGGGGATAGTCGTACAAAATAATGGGCGAAGAGAGCATGGTGTTGCGCTGGCCGTCTTCGCCCACGAGGACTGGCCAGGCCCCGATGTTTTGGCAGGCGTGCGCGAATTCGCGCTGGGCTTCGGGAGGATCAACCAGGGAGACGAATTCCCCGGCGCGCACTTCCAGAATCGTGTGGGCCGAGACGAGGGAGCGCGCGAGGGCTTCTTCACGACTCGCCGGGATCGCAGCTGCAAAACGGGAGACGTTTGCTATGCGCGCCGTGAGTTTGAACACCCCGTCATGCAAGCGCCGGGCCGCGACTTCGACCATTCCCGCAATGCTGGATTTTTCGCGCCGGACGACTCCGACGATCACGCTCTGTTCATCACGAATCACTTCCTGTTCAAGTTCGAGCGACAAGCGGAATGGCCACTGCATCGGTTGCGCGCAAAGGGAGGAAACATTGAACTCCGGTAGTTCGATCACTTCTTCGCCGGCTTCTTGCCATGGCTGGTACGTCCTGCCGTTAGCTTCCAATCTCTCGACATTTTCGATCGCCGCGTCAGCGACTGAGGCTGGGTCGTTCGCTGGGGCGCGCAGCTTCCCAATCGAACGAGTGATCATGCGCAAAAATCGGACACGAACTGAGCATTCGGTTTGCGCGTCACCTAGCACGAGGCACTCGGTTTGCATGGTCCATGCGTCCGTGCTGTTGTCGCCTTGCGCTTCGCTGTAAGCGCGCGGACAAACCACTCCGAAGTTGAATCGCTGGCGATTTTTCACCGCGGACGGCCGGTAGGGATACAGCATGTAACCTTCGTAAAGCACGGCCTTCACGATTCCGTCCACGAGCGCGGCATTCATGGGCGCACCGCTTCCGGCAGGGCGTTCAGCGCTCGTTCCAACGCTTCTTCCCAGGTGGGAATGCCTTCTCGCACTTTGAATTGATAGAGCTTTTCGAATGCGTCTTTGTGGAGGGCGAGCCAGGTAGAATTCGGATAGTACGCCTCCATCAAATCTTTCCAAACTCTTACAGGCAGGCGGTACTTGGATTCTTTGTCCCAGGAAATCGGCGCAACCTGCAAGATTTCGTCGTCACCCTGATAGAAAACGGTGCCGCTGAATTGGAAGCATAGCGGGAGATCGCCATTCGTGACGCCATGAAAATATTTTGTGGCGGCAACGTTGAAATCAAACGTGCAGGGCACGGAGATGTCGGCAACTGTGCTGCCTGTGAAACGCGGGACCACGACGCTGGCGTGCGTCCAGAGCATGCTGCGCAACGTCTGGCCCCAGCGATCGGGTTCGCCGAAAAGATCGGCGAGGCGCGCTTGTTCGTTGGCATCGTATTTTCTGCGAGTCGCTTCAATTTGAATCTGCGCGCGCAGAGCGATGGTGTGGATCGCCTGGCCGGTGGGGTCGCTGGCGATGCGCAATTTGAATGCGAGGAGCGGGGCGGCCGCATACTGGACCACTTCGGCACCTTCGATCGTGAGGACGAGTTCAGGCATGCTCGCCCTCGCGACCGACTCCGGCACGGCGCTGCAGCGCGGTGAAGAACGCGCCGATTTCGCGCCACACTTCGGTGCCGCCGGAAAGCCCGCGCCAATGGGTGCGGATCAGTCCGACGAGCTTGTAACATTCATCTATTGGGACCAAATAATATTCGGCGGCGACAGAACCGCGGTTATGGCCGACGCGGTTGACGAGCAAGGCGGTCACGTCAGGCTGCATCGATTTGAGGATGGGATTGGTCTGTTCGATTTCGTCCCAGGTCTCGAGAGATAGCAAGGATTCGGTGGGGCCGGCGGGACTGGGGTAGAGTGCGATCACTTTTTCGTGCGGCGTGCTGTTGAAGAAAAACGCCATTTCGATGGGGACCGTCAATCCGTCCCACTGGGCATCGGTCAGCTGAAAATCCGCGAGGAACTTCACTTCGCGCGGAACTCGTTTGTATTTTGTGCCGCTCTGGCCATCGAACAGAATCGCGCAGGCTTCGCAGGCGCAGAGCAGCTTGCGGCTGGCGGGTTCCACCAGGTGCTCGTGCTCGGGAAAAAGTTCGCGGCTGCACATTTCGCAGCGCTCGACGGGCGTTCGCCTGCGCGCAAACTGGCGAAGTGTTGCAAACGCGCTTTCCTGCGGCGGTGGAAGCGCGGGAGGCACGCTAGTCTCCGCTCCGCTGGGTGGGTGCAACAGACAGTGCGGCCATGCTCTGACCATTGGCGAGTTGCGCGACGGAGATAAATCCGGAACGTGGCGCTCCGTTATCGGCTTCTTGCACGTGGATCGAAGCAGCATCGGGCGCAGCGTCTTGGATGGCTAATTCGAGCGTGGATTTCACTGTTGCGGCTGTAGAGCCGCAGCCGCCGGGCTTGAGGTGCAGCCGCAGCGTGACTGCGCCGTCTTCGTTGATTGAAACGAGCTCGGCTCTAGCGGAATGCGAATCGAGGAAGCTGCGCGACTTCTCGAGTGCAGCTGTGACGCGGGTTTCTATATCGCAAGGGTGCAGGCCATACAACAGGAGCAGGCTGCTGACGAGTTGATCGTCGCCAAATTTCCGGATCAGCGACTCGCCAGTTTCGCCGGCCTCGTGAGTAATATTCATGATTTTTTCGAGCGCAGCTCCGTGTAGAGCCATCAGAGATTCCAAGAGCTCCTTGGCCATGGCGCGCGAGTTGGGATCGGCAGTGGCTTCGAGTTGCTCGACAATTTCGCCGATCCGCTGGATACGTTTCTGGAGATCTTTGTCAGGCGGCATATTCTCCTTCAAAGATAAATCGAAGCGAGCGATCGCAACGGATCCGGCGGACTATCCCAGCGCCCAAGCCTGCCTATTTCCGTCGCGGCCGCCCGCTTCGACACCAAGACCTGGAGCGTCAAGCGTGCTGGCCAAACATGGGTGAGTGATGGGTCTCCAGCACTTTGCCATTGCCCAGGTACATGTGCACGCCGCACGGCAAGCAGGGGTCGAAGCTGCGCACGGCGCGCATGATGTCTATGCCTTTGAATTTATCCGGGCCGTTTTCTTCGAAGATGGGCGTGTTCTGCACCGCATCTTCGTACGGGCCTGGCGTTCCGTAAACGTCGCGGGGATTGGCGTTCCACGGCGTGGGCGGATAGGGATGATAATTCGCGATCTTGCCGTCGCGAATCACCACGTGATGCGAAAGAACTCCGCGAACAGCTTCGTGGAAGCCGCAGCCGATGGCTTCCTGCGGCACAGTGAATTCCGACCACGTCTTGGTTCTTCCGGCGTGCAATTCCGCAAGCGCCTGTTCGACGAAGTAGAGAGCGCATGAGGCGGCATACACTTGGAAATAAGTGCGCGCTCGGTCGCGTTCGATGGCGTTGCTCCATTTCGGAATCTTCCATTCGAATTCGACTTCGGGCAGCGACGTCGTCTTCGGCAAATACATTTTCACGCTGCGGCCGGTGGCTTTGACGTAGCCGTTGTCCACAATCCCGGCGAGCGCGGTGGCCCACAGGCGCGCGATGGGGCCGCCGCCGGTGTCTAGCGCGAGATGGTCGCCAGTTCTTTTATCGAGCCAGCGAGGGGACATTACCCAAGTGTATTTGCCGCCGAAGTCGCGCTTCTGTGGTCTGGGAATGGTGGTCTGATTCCAGGGGTGATTCTGATCCACGGGATTGCCCAACGGATCCTTCTGCACAAACTTTTCGGAATTTTCCCAGCCGTCGTAATACGAGCTGCCGAGCAGAATGCGAATATTAAGGTTGATATCCACCAGGTCGGTGGTTACGAGCTTGTCGTCCACCACGACGCCGGGTGTGACGTACATCGCGCGGCCCCACTCGGTCATTTTCTTATAGGAATAATCGCAGACCGCTGGATTGTTAAACGAGCCCCAGCAGGCAAGCAGAACGCGCCGCTGGCCGACTTTTTCGTATCCGGGAAGGGCTTCGTAGAAGAAGTTGAATAGGTCATCGTGCAGCGGGACGACCTTCTTCATAAATTCCACGTACTTCATCAAACGCACCAGATAATCCGTGAAGAGCTGTACGGTGGGAACGGTGCCTACTCCGCCGGGATAAAGCGTGGAAGGATGCACGTGGCGGCCTTCCATCAGGCAGAACATTTCGCGCGTCATGCGGCTCATTTGTAGCGCTTCGCGGTAGAAGGATCCGACGAAGGGATTCAGCGCCTTCATGATGTCCGCGATGGTGCGATAGCCATGAAGATTGGCACCGGGCGCGGCCGTTTTTTCTGCCTTGGCGTAAACGCCAGGATTGGTTTCTTTCACCATCTGCTCGCAGAAGTCAACGCCGACCAGATTGTCCTGAAAAATATTGTGGTCAAACATGTACTCGGCGGCTTCGCCGAGGTTTACGATCCATTCAGCCATCGCCGGCGGCCGCACACCAAACGCCATATTCTGCGCGTAGGTGGCGCAGGTGGCGTGGTTATCGCCGCAGATCCCGCAGATGCGGCTGGTGATGAAGTGCGCGTCGCGGGGATCCTTGCCTTTCATGAAGATGCTGTAACCGCGGAAAATTGAGGAGGTGCTGTGACATTCAGCGACCTGGCGATTGTCGAAATCAATTTTTGTGAAAATTCCGAGGCTGCCTACGATCCGAGTGATCGGATCCCAGTTCATTTCCACGAGTTTTCGGGAACCGGTCGGCGTACCTTTTGCTGCAGACGTAATTGTGCCCATTTTTTCGGCTCCTTTTTTTAGTACGTCCCTGGTCTGTAGCCAGTGGTGAGTTCGGTGCCAGTGTGACGCCACTTTGGTTCTTTGTTCACGGTGTCATTTGTGAATGAGCGCAGGGTGCGGATGGTTTTGCCGTAAACGCTGATGGCTGCGGCCGAGACTTTGGCGCCGGGCGGCTCGTCCATGAAGGGCATGAACTTGTCCGGGAAGCCGGGCATGGTGCAGCCGATGCAGATTCCGCCGACGTTGGGGCAACCGCCGATACCGGCCATCCAACCGCGCTTGGGCACGTTGCAATTAACGACCGGGCCCCAGCAGCCCAGTTTCACGATGCATTTCGGTGAGCCGTAGACTTCGGCGAAATCTCCTTGCTCGTAATAGCCAGCGCGGTCGCAGCCGTCATGGACGGTTTTTCCGAAGAGCCAGAGGGGGCGAAGCTGATCGTCCAAGGGAATCATTGGAGCGAGGCCAGCGACCTGATATAGAAGATAGAGCAGCGTCTCCATGAAATTGTCCGGCTGTACGGGGCACCCTGGGACGTTGACGATTGGCAGGCCCGCTTTCGACTTCCAGCCCCAGCCCAAATAGTCAGCTAACCCCATTGCTCCCGTGGGATTACCTTGCATGGCGTGGATACCGCCGTATGTGGCGCATGTCCCGCAGGCGACCACTGCGAGGGCTTTTGGCGTGAGACGGTCGATCCATTCGTTGGTGGTGATGGGCTGGCCGGTTTTCGAGTCGGTGCCTAGCGCCGCCCAGTAACCCTGCTTCTTGATCTTCTCGTTGGGAATCGAGCCTTCGACCACCAGGACGAACGGCTCCAGTTTGCCCTGTTCGGCCTGGTACCAAAATTTCAGGAAATCGTCGCCATTTTCGTAGGCAAGTACCGGGTTGTGCAGATGTACGCGCGGTAATCCGGGGATCGCGCCGAGCAGGACGTCTTCGATGCTGGGCTGCGTGGCGGCTGTGATGGAAACGGAGTCACCGTCGCAGCCGAGTCCCGCGGTGATCCAGAGAATATGAATGTCAGGGACCGGTGACGGCTTTTGCGTTTTTCGACCGTAAGGAACTGATTCGGGTGTCATTGCTAGTCCCTCCTCTCAGGCTGCTGCGAAAGCCAGCAGGGACAACTGTGCGGGGGCCGAGTCCCGAGAGAGCGCCTGCAATTCAGAAACGGAGGCGGGTCGACGGCTCCGCACGGGAGGCGATTGGCCCGGTTCGGGACAAACTACTATCCAAAATTTCGATTGAGAGAATTACTCGGACGGTGGCTCAACTACAATCAGGAACAGGTGGTATTTGCGATAGGGGACGGTCACTTTCAGCGATAGGGGAATCCCTGATCGTATAAGTACGATCAGTAACCGCCGTTGAGGTTCACAGTCCATTCAATGGCGTGCTGCACCAATTCGCGGGCATTACGCAGCGCCAATTTTTCTTTGATGTGCGCCTGATAGGATTCGATGGTCTTTACACTGAGGTGCAGTTCGTCAGCGATTTGCCGCGTGCCGTGCCCTTCGCCGATTAGACGAAAAACTTCGAGCTCGCGATCGGTGAGATTCAGCAGCGGCGAACTCTTTGTGTGCGCGCCGCCTCTGACATACTGCTGCAACATCGTGGTGGTGAGCCGGTCGCTGAGATAAACATCGCCCTGCAAAATTCTGCGAATCGCGATCAAAACTTTTTCAGTAGCTTCCTGCTTCATGATGTAGCCGTTGGCGCCAGCGCGCATGGCTCGCTCGGCGTAAATGGATTCATCGTGCATGGAAAGAATCAGGACGGGGAGGCTGCCGGTTTTTACGCGGATTTCCTTGAGTACTTCCAATCCGTCGGGGCCATTTAGCGAAATGTCCAAAAGTACGATATCCGGGCGCAGGGTTTCGATAGCTTGGAACGCGGAATGCGCGCCATCCGCTTCGCCGCAGACGGAGAGATCGGCTTCGCGTTCAATGAGCAGCGCGAGACCTTGGCGGACGATGGGGTGATCGTCAACCAGCAGCACACGGTATTTTTTCGCTTGGACGTCAAGTTGCGCTTTTGCAGTCATGGGAATGCTCCGCTATTCAACACCCCTGATGGGAAACGTGCAAGTCACGGTGATGCCGTGATCTTGATTCGGCTGAACTTTCAGCGAGCCGCCGACCATATCCGCGCGGTAGTCCATGATGTTGAGACCGACTCCCGGTGGATTGGCCGGTTGCTTGGGGAATCCATCGCCGTCATCCTGAATGGAGAGCATGCCGGTGCCGGTCTTGCTCGAGAGGCGAATGATAATATTTCTGGCCTTTCCGTGGCGGATGGCGTTGTTCACGGCTTCTTGCGCGATGCGATAAAGATGCGTGGCCATGTTCGCGTCGTGGATGTTCAGCGGCTTCTCGCAACGGAAACTGCAGCCGATGTGAAAAAGCGCCTCGACTTCATTCGCCCATTTTTTCAGCGCGGACATTAATCCGAGGGGTTCTGCCGCCACCGGATGCAGGCCGCGGGCCAGTTGCCGCGTGTTGTCAATCGCCTGGTTGACCATTTTCACGATCTGGGCGGCTTCAACTGCTTCGGGCAACGTCTTGTCCGAAAGCTTTTCCTCCAGAACTTTGCTCATGAAAGCGATGCCGGTGAGATGCTGGCCGAGGCCGTCGTGCAGATCCTGCGCGATGCGTCGCTGTTCGCGCGCGCTGATTTCCAGGATCGCTTCTTCCAGGCCTTTGCGTTCGGTGATGTCGAATCCCACGCCGTGGATAAACCAGGGGCGGCCATCTTCACGACGAATCATTTTTGCTTCGCACTGAAACCAGAGCACGCGGCCATCGCGCGCCATCACGCGGTAGGAGGAGCGCAATGGCTTGCCGGAGAGAAACATTTCGGCGGCTTCCTCGCTCCAGCGCATTTTGTCGTCGGGATGAATTTGCTGATACCAGCGGACCGGGTCTTCCAGCCACTCGCTCTGAGAAAAACCGAGCGCGGTTTCAATCTGCGGGCTGACGTAGGCTTCGCCGATTCCTTTGTCGAGATAGGCCATAAAGACGACGGCGGGGATTTGCTCGACGAGGGCGCGGTACTTCGCTTCCATATTCAACAATGGCGCTTCGGGATTGGGCTGGGCCTCCGCCGCCCCGGCGCGGTCGAGGGTTGCGCTGGAAATCAAAGACTGGTGCTGCAAAAAAACGTTGGCTAGTTCCTGAAGGGCTTTTTCGGCTTCCAACAAATTTCCAAGGAGTCTTTCCGCGCTGTGCGATTTGGGATCGCCGCGGGAGTCATTTCCTTGAGTTAAGTAATCGAGCGCCATTTTGCGCCTCTGCTGCTGCCTCAACCTTGCTAAAGAATATAGATTCGGTGTTTCCCGGCCCGCGTTGCCCTGCCTGCCGATTTTAGTGTTGCGCGCGGCTGCGCCAGGGCGGCTCCTTGTTGAGAGATGCTTGCGTGAAGCGACGCAAGGCATGAATTGCGCGCCCGTAAGTCATCACCGCGGCCGAAGAAAGCAGCGAACCTGGCGGCTGATTCATGAACGGCATGAATTTATCCGGAAAGCCCGGCATGGTGCATCCGATGCAAATTCCACCGACGTTTGGACAACCGCCTACTCCGCCCATCCAGCCGCGCTTGCCGACGTTGCACTGCACCACTGGCCCCCAGCAGCCAAGTTTCACGATGCAGGTGGGCGAGCCATATTCTTCGGCGAACTGCGCCTGCTCGTAATACCCGCCGCGATCGCATCCTTCGTGAACGGTTGCGCCGAATAGCCAAGTGGGACGCAACGCATCGTCTAACGGAATCATGGGAGCGCGTCCAGCGGCCATGTGCAGCAAGTACAGCAAAACTTCCATGAAATTGTCCGGCTGAACGGGGCATCCCGGAACGCAAACGATGGGAATGCCGGCGGTGGATTTCCATTGCCAACCGAGATAGTCCGCCAAGCCCATGCAGCCGGTGGGATTTCCTTCCATCGCGTGTATGCCTCCGTAGGTGGCGCAGGTTCCCGCCGCGACAACGGCCCAGGCTCTCGGCGCGAGGCGGTCAATCCAGTCACAAGTGAGAATCGGCTGACCGGTGGCTTGATCGGTGCCGAACGTGGCCCAATATCCTTCGCTCTTATTTTTTTCGTTAGGGATCGAGCCTTCCATCACCAGAATGAACGGGGCGAGCTTCGCTTCCGCGGCCTGATGAAAATGGCGCATGAATTCCTCGCCGTTGTCGTAGGTCAGAAAAGGATTGTGCAGATGAACTTTGGGGATCCAGGGGATGCCGCCGAGAAGCACGTCTTCGATGCTTGGCTGCGTTGCAGCGGTCATCGCGATGGTGTCTCCGTCACAACCGAGACCGGCGGTGATCCAGAGAATATGAATCTCGGTTATGGGGGTCGCGGGTGCATCAGGCGCTTGGGCGCGTTCGGGCGAACTGGGCATTCGATTCCTCTCTGGAATTCGGACTTGCCCTGCCGTGTGATACGATTCGCTGCGAAGGGCTTCCCGAGGGAGGCCGTTCGGCGAGATTGTACCGAATCGAGAGGGATGTGTCTGGTTTTCTTCTTCGTCACGACGGGGAGCCGAAATCGGCCTTGGTCAATTCGTGTACTGTACTTATCGGGGCTAAATCAGGGATCGCCGGTATGGGCATATTCACCGGGTTCTGTTTTGCTTAGGCTGGTGGGTAAGGAATCGCGAGGTGAGCCGTGGTGATGATAGTGATTCTGAGCGTGATTGCGCTTTTCATTTTATTTGTGCTGGTCAAAATGCTGCCCGATATCGTCCGCTACATGAAGATACGGGCGATGTAGCGCGGAGCGCTACGGGGCCTGATCGCAGAAGAGCTCGAGCGATCGAGAGCTGGGGCACGATGTGGAATGAGCGCTAGCGTACAAGGCAGGACAATCTTTGCCGCGCGTGCGACGAAAAGTTTGAGCCTTGCAGCGATTGAACTTCTCCCGCCTAATATCCTTTACCGAATTGCGCAGGAGTTGTGATATTCAAAGCGCTTAGGAAATGACGAGAACGTCTGGACCGGGTCATTTCGCCGCCACAAATGTTAAACACGAAAGGCCCAACACGTGAGTGGAGGTGTATCAACAGATCGCCTTTAAGGATTCCTTCGTCGAGCGAGGCTTGCATAGCGACGCCGATTTCCAGGGGATGCGCGGAAGGGAGTTCGGGAGAAGCGCGATGAAGGTCACTGGTTCGGGTCCTCCGAGGTACGGGTTTTCGCATCCCTTATGGCCAGCTCTGCTCTTCGGATTCCTCGCTGTCAAAACTGTGCTCTCGCTTGGGCTAGGGCTCGGCGATAAGTTAGCGCCCTACGGCACTAGCATTTATTTCGCTCTCCTACTTCTGGCTACCGGGTTCGCTATCCTCAATGCAGTGCAGAGAACGCAAGGTCGTCGCGTATTCTGGGTCTTTATTGCGACCGGTTATGGACTATGGGCGCTCGACCAATGGATCTATATCTACTACGTGCTTCTGCGGCACAGTGATGTCCCGGATAGTTCCATCGCTGATCCGGCACTGTTCCTTCACCTTGTCCCGCTGATGGCGGCCGTGGCGATGTTGCCGCATCTGGATCGTTACGACCAGAAAGCGTACCGGGCGAGCTTGACCTTTCTATTCTTGCTGGTCGCTTGGGTGTTCCTTTATGCTTTTCTGCTTTTTCCCTATCAGTATTTATTCTCGAACCCCGCAATCTATGACCCGCGGTTTACTACCTTGTATGGGATTGAAAATCTGGCGTTGGTGCTGATTCTGTGTTCGGTGATCCGCCGGGCGCAGGGTCCGTGGAAATCGATTTATTATCATTTATTAGGAGCGTCCACGTTGTACGCGGTGAGTTCGACGCTGGCAAACATGGCCATTGATTTGGGAAGGCATTACAACGGCAGCCTGTATTCTTTGGCACAAAACGCGGCGGTTTGCTGGTTTCTGTGGGCGCCGCTACACGCGCGACAGCTGGCGCCAGCTAGAACGTCGGTGGAGGGATTCGATGCGTGACGAGAGCAAGATCGCTTCACTACTGGCGATGGCCGTAGTGGTGGCGGTGCCCGTCATCGGGATCTGGGAACTCCTTCGACGAGATGAATCCCCGAGCCTGCGGACATTTCGCCTGCTGGTGGTGCTGGCTTGTGGACTGTTTCTGGCGGTTGTGGCTCTTTTAGGTGAGCGACTGACCAAGGCGGGATTCAGGAGTGATGCCAGGAAGCTGGAAGCTCTGAACCGAGAACTGGTTGAATCGGTGCGGGCCATCCTGCGTCGAGCCGAGCCCAGATCTTTTCGTACCACATTCGTGAACAAGCACGTGGAAGAGATCCTGGGATATCCAGTGCAAGGTTGGCTGAACAATCCAGCGTTTTGGGTGGAGCACCTGCATCCGGCGGACCGCGAACGGATCGTGGCCCTCACGGAAAAGGCGATACAGGATCAACAGAATCACGAGCTGGAGTACCGCATGATCGCAGCGGACGGCCGAATCGTGTGGCTGCACGAGATTGTGAATGTCATCGTGGAGAACGGAGCAACGATCGAATTGGTAGGGGTGAGTGGGGATATTACGGCGCGCAAGCGAACCGAGGAATCAATGGCGTTGTTCCGAAAATTGATTGACGGTTCCAATGACGCCATCGAGGTGATTGACCCGCTGACGTTGAACTTCCTCGATATGAACGAGAAAGCATGCCTGGACCTTGGTTATCATCGCGAAGAGATGCTGTCTATGACTGTGTACGATATTGATCCGCAGCTTGACGCGTCTCTCTACACACGGGTGATCCGAAAGATGCGCGAATCCGGGTTCGCGATCATAGAAAGTGAACACCGGCGGAAGGATGGTTCGACATTTCCGGTGGAGATCAATATTAAATACATCCAGCTAGACCGGAGCTATGCAGTGGCTGTGGTTCGCGATATTAGCGAGCGCAGGCTGGCAGAGGGTACTCTGTCACGCTTGAGCCCCCGGCTGATTGAGGCACACGAGACGGAACGCAGCCACGTTGCCGGAGAATTACGCGACGACCTGAATCAGCGGATGGCGCTCCTGCAAATCGGCATCGGGCAATTCGAGCGGGATCTTCCGGGCCTCTCGCCCCAGGCTAGAATACAACTCCACAGCCTCTCGGAAGTGGCCACGGAAATCGCGTCCAGCATCCACAATTTGTCGCACCGGCTGCGGCCCTCGCTGCTCGACCTATTGGGTCCGGTAGCTTCGATAGAGAGGCTCTGCAGAGAAATGTCCGACCGGGATAGCCTGCAGATTAGCTTCGTCCATCAGCGCGTCCCGGAGCACATCCCCAAAAATGTGACGCTGTGCCTTTACCGGATCACGCAGGAAGCTTTGCGGAATGTGGCGAAGCACAGCGGAGTGACAGAGGCCGAGGTTGAGCTGTTGGGTCATGAGGATCGAATCGAGCTATGTATTTCGGACTCCGGCGTGGGATTCAGTCCCGAGTCCGCGAAGCGAGCTTCGGGTCTTGGTCTGATCAGCATGCAAGAGCGACTGCGATTGGTCGGGGGGCAGCTTTCCGTTCAATCCGAGCCATCGCACGGAACGCGAATTCGCGTTCGCATTCCGCGTCGTGCAGCTGGAGGGGATGTTGATAACCAAATCTGACCATCCATAGAGGATGGGTTTTGTCCGCGACAAAGGCGGTGCTCAGAAGGCGTTCGTCCGGGTCAGGCGGTTCCTGTGACTGACGTTGAAACTGCGGAATGAACCGTGGAAGGTTACTTTCACTGTCAAAAGTGACAATATAGTGTGTCGTCTCCTCGGGAGATAGTTGGGAGCTTGCTATCCGATCCGCTGAGAATTCGCAGGAACTGACTCCATGAATAAGAAAAGGCGCGCGCAGAAAGCTTTGAAGGCCACCAGGAAAAGGAATGGCGTGAAAATCGCGGTGGGCGTCGCGGTGGTACTGGCGGTGCTCGTGGGCCTCTGGAAATTTGCGAGCCGTCAAAATGTTCAGGCGACTCAACTACCTCAGCTGACGCTCTCGCAGACCCTGCCCAACACTACGACCGGAGCCGCGCCGACGGAGAGCCTGGCGACTGCCGTGAGCACTCCCGCGCCGGCGGCCAGCATGCCGGCGGCCACGAACGGATTCGCGCCGACCGTTGAAAACAAAAGTGCTCCCTCCGGCTCCCCGCCCGCAGGGATGGCTTGGATCCCAGGCGGCGAATTCTCCATGGGAGCGTCCGATCCGCCGATGAAGGATCCAGTGGGCATGCAGGCCACGACCGACTCACGCCCGGTTCACCGTGTGTACGTGGACGGCTTCTGGATGGATAAGACCGACGTCACGAATTCGGAGTTCGCCAAGTTCGTGAAAGCGACGGGGTACGTCACCATCGCGGAACGCAAGCCCAAGGCGGAAGATTATCCAGGCGCGCCGCCCGAAAACCTGGTGGCGGGATCCGTGGTCTTTTCACCACCTGACCATGAAGTGGCCTTGAACGACCACTATCAATGGTGGGCTTATGTTCACGGCGCGAACTGGCGCCACCCTCAGGGCCCCACGAGCAGCATCCAGGGAAAGATGGACTATCCCGTGGTGCAAATCGCGTACCAAGATGCTGTGGCTTATGCCAAATGGGCCGGGAAGCGATTACCTACCGAGGCTGAATGGGAATTCGCAGCACGAGGCGGCCTGACCGGGAAGCCGTATGTTTGGGGTGACGCATTTCGCCCGCACGGGGCGTGGATGGCGAATACCTTTCAGGGTCATTTTCCCGACAAGGATACGGGTGAGGACAAATATATTGGGGTCACTGCAGTTGGGAAGTTTCCAGCGAACGGCTACGGTCTTTATGACATGGCCGGGAACGTGTGGCAGTGGACCAGCGACTGGTATCGCCCCGATTACTATCAGCAATTGGTGGCGGCGGGCGGCATTGCGCGAAATCCCAAGGGGCCTGAGTCGTCGCTCGATGCTGCCGAACCCACCGAGCCAAAGAAAGCTCAGCGCGGAGGCTCGTTCCTGTGCACCGATCAGTATTGCTCGCGCTACATGGTGGGCACTCGAGGCAAGGGCGAGGTTAGCACCGGCACGAACCACCTCGGCTTCCGCTGCGTGAAAGAAATATCGCCAGCCCAGGCTAAATAGGCCGTATCAATGACTGGGTCTCCGTAACTGGCTCCCGTCAACCTGCATGCGCCTTTGGTGTGTTTTCCTTTCGGAAAAAGAGTGCCCGAAATTCGTCCTCGCCCAGCACCCGCCGCAACTCTCTAAATGCGAAGAGTGGAAGGAAAGTGCAAAAAATGACGAGAGTGCGGGCAAGCAACTCGTTAATGCGAATCCGGTGGGACGCGGTCGCAAAATCTTCTCCGTGCCAGAGTCGTTTGATCACTTCCTCGACAATGTGAAAGGCGAAAACCAACAAGCTGAACAGAAACGCCTTGTATGCTGCTGAGAGAAATAATGGCTTGGCTTCGTGTCTCTTGCCAAGGTGTGCGTATTCCCCGATAAGAATCACTTTCGCGACAAGCAGGGCGTTGATCAAGGCAGTGCCGAAACTGAAATATGAGACGTGAAAGTCATTTAGGAGCAACATACTGTAGGTGGTAACAGCGCAAAAGAAGAACGCCAGATACAGGAAGATTGCGACGAGTTCTTCTAATTCGTGGACGGCTTTTTGCTTGACGCTGGAGCTCTTCGAGATCTCGGTGCTCATTTCGCCTCCCGCTTACACCATACTGACTTCAACATTTATCGCGATCGCGCCGATGCATGCGACCCTGTTCGAAAAGGCCGTTCAGAATAAGCGCTGGGGCGTCGGGCGTTCATAGATGATGAACCTAAGACCGTCTTCCCGAAACCTGTCAATTCTGACAATTCCAGGGCGGTTCGTTCTTCTTCATATTGCCGCCATTCTGACAACGAGGGGCCCGGACGACCTACCCCTCCCCAAAGCAGAAGCTGTAGCTCACCCCCTGTATTTTCGTCCGGGCTCCCGCCCCACACGAGTTTGAGATTGCGGCGTTCTTGCCACCTTCGGTTTCGATCACTCCAGAGTGAAAGAACACGCTGCATTCACGCTACTTGGTAGAACTCCTTCAGCTGCCGATTCCGAAACCTAGCCGGTGGCTGAACCGAGAACCGGCCCTGGTTTGACGACAAAACGAAGTCTCAGCGGGTGTTCCATTTTGGGGGCCTCCATCAATAGTCGTGTGGTACACTTTGCAGCCAGCGTGAACCGTCACCCGGCCTAGTTTGCCTCGATCCGGATCGGCGGCTCAGATCAGCTACGATCCGAGCCGTCCAGGACAATATGAGAGTAGTACGACTTGGGAGGATAGGAACGCTCGCCCGACGCTGCGCTAGCCAGACGGTGCCTCTGCGCCAGGGGACGACGGTTTTCGTTTTTGCCCCCGCTGCGCTTCGACTGGGAGGCAGGCGATGAATACCGCCGCTGTCCGCCCCTCGTGGGACGGTGCGCGCCTCAGTTCTCTTTCGAGTACGGTTCTATTGGCGTGCTTTGTCGCCATCCTTTCTTACGGCGCTTCCGCGCTAGGGGCCGCTCTAGTGCTGCGTCCCCAATTGCTTTCGACACTCTGGCCTGGCTGCGTACTCCTGGTGTCAGTGTTGCTGCTGGTCCCACGTAAGACGTGGCCGGTGCTGATTCTGACTGCCCTCGCGGTGTTTTATTTATACGATGTGCAAAACGGAGTGCCGGCGAGTACGGCTGCCTTGCTGGCGTTGGCCGACACGGTGGAAGTACTTATCGCTGGATTGTGCCTTAGCTATTTTTTCGAGGGGGTACCGCGGCTAACGAGCGTGGTGGCGCTGACCAAGTTTTCGCTGATTGCGGTGGTCCTGGCGCCAGCGTTGGGAGCGCTTGTCGGTGCGCTTGCCGTCCCGGGAAGCTATTGGGCGAACTGGCGCACTAGTTTCTTCTCGGAAGCTCTGGGGTTCCTCACTCTGATGCCCGCGATTCTTAGCTGGGTCGGCAGAGGTTCCCCCGGAAGGCACCGCTCGCGCGCTTACTACCTGGAAGGCGTCGCACTGATCGCCGGGTTGCTGGTGTTCGGATATGTGATGTTCTTTGCTTCGGGCAACGCCAGCACCCCTCAAGTGTTCTATTTGCTCGTGCCATTTATGCTGTGGTCCGCGCTACGCTTCGGTTCGACCGGGGTCAGCACATCGGTGATTCTGATCGCATTCCTATCGATCTGGGGTGCAACCCACGGTCGAGGTCCGTTTACCGAATCTCAACCCAACAGTAACTTACTGTCGCTACAACTTTTCCTATTCTTTGCGGCTGCGCCTTTTATGGTCCTCGCTGTCCTGGTGGAAGAAAGGCGGCGGGCGGCAGAGGAGTTGGGGGACAGTGAGGAGAAATTCCGCAGCGTGTTCCGGGATGCGGGCATAGGAATGGCTATCGTTTCGCCGGGAGGCGTATTCCTCGCTGGGAATGGCTCATTCTGTAAGTTCATCGGATACACGGAAGCGGAACTTCTGGGCAAGAACGTCCAATCCCTGACGCATCCGGACGACTGGCCAATGTTCTCGCGGAGGTTGGATCAAGCGCTGGCGGACGGCAGCAGCTTCCGAGGCGTCGAGAAACGCTGCTTGCACAAGAGTGGAAAGGTGCTGCACGGGGAGTGCAGCGGTTCCTTGATCCGTAACGCGCAGGGGGAAGGTCTGTACTTCATCGCCGAAGTGCTGGATATAACCGAACGCAAACGCGCGAACCAGACCCTGCTCGAGAGCGAACACCGGTTTCGCCTGGTCGCTAACACAGCTCCGGTGCTGATCTGGATGGCCGGCACCGACAAACTATGCAATTTCTTCAATAAGTGCTGGCTCGATTTCACCGGTCGCAGTATCGAAGAAGAGCTTGGGGAAGGCTGGGCGACGGGAGTGCATCCAGCGGATCGGGAGCGTTGTCTGGGTCTTTACTCTCGTGCGTTTGACGCCCGGGCCGACTTCGAGATGGAATACCGACTGCGGCGTTACGATGGAAAATACCGCTGGGTGGTTGATTACGGCGTACCCAGGATCGAGTCCGATGGAACCTTCTGCGGGTACATCGGATCGTGCGTGGACATCACGGACCGCAAGCTGAATGCAGAATCGCTGGAAGAACTAAGCGGACGGCTGATCGCGGCGCAAGAGGAAGAGCGCAGCCGCATCGCCAGAGAACTGCACGACGACTTCAGCCAGCGATTGGCATTGCTGGGCATCGGACTTTCGCGACTGTGGAAAAAGCGGCCCGAGTCGGAAGAAGAGGAACGCGCCGTGGTGCGGGAGTTATGGACGCGCAGCCAGGAGATATCTTCGGATGTGCATCGTCTTTCTCATCAATTGCACTCCAGCAAACTGCAGCACGTGGGCCTAGTGCCGGCGCTGATGGGGCTGTGCGAGGAGATTGGCGAGAAGTATGGAATTCAGGTACAATTCGCGGACTGCGGCATTCCTTCAGAAATCCCAAAGGATGTCGCGCTGTGTCTGTTCCGGGTTACGCAGGAAGCGCTGAACAACGTGGTTAAGCACAGCCGGGCCAAGGAAGCAAAGGTGGAACTTTGTAAGACACGGAACGAAATCCGCCTGCAGGTCGTGGACGCCGGAGCGGGTTTTGACGTTGAACTTACGGGTACCGACGCGGGAATCGGGCTGGTGGGAATGCGCGAGCGGCTACGATTGGTGGGCGGAAGGATATCGGTGCTATCCGCGCCCGGACGGGGGACGGAAATTCTCGCCGAGGTACCCGTAGCGGACTACGCCAGCGAGACGCATCTAAGAACAAGAGGCGTCGGAGGGATGACATCATGAAACACCCACGTGTGCTTTTGGCAGACGACCATCAGATGCTGGTGGATGCGCTGCGCAGCATTCTCGAGCCGCAGTGTGAAGTGGTCGGCACGGTGAGTGACGGACGTGCGCTACTGGAAGCTGCTGCCAGGTTGCGACCGGACGTAATCGTGATTGATATTGCCATGCCCCAGTTAAATGGCTTGGACGCCGGGCGGCAGCTGAAACAGAAGATGCCTGGCGTGAAGCTTATCTACATGACTATGAATGAGGATCCTTACCTGATTGGTGAGGCTTTTCGCGCGGGGGCATCGGCATTTCTACTGAAGCAGGCGGCAGGGGTCGAACTGATAGACGCGATCGCGCAAGTATTGAGGGGAGAGAGATACATAACGCCGCGTGCGGCAGCGGGGCTGACGAATATTTCGTTGCGAGAGCCCAGGGCCCGCGAACATGCGCCCGGGCCAAGCAACCGGGAGCGGGAAGTAATCCAACTGTTGGCCGAAGGCCGCACCATGAAAGAAGCCGCAGCTAAGCTGAAGATCACGACGCGGACGGTCGCCGCCCACAAATACCACGCAATGGAGCTTCTACAGATCAAGACCAACGCCGAGCTGGTGCAGTACGCCATCAAGCACAGAATTATTTCTGTCTAACGAAACCGGCCCCTTCCTCTTACTGTTAATTTTGCCAATATCTAGCCGATTGGATCGCGCTCAAGATACGCGCAGATGCCCACTTCTACGCCGAGCGGATTAAACTCTCGCGCCGAGATTGCCGGGCCAATTCGTGTTGCATCGCCGTCCGATTCTTTGTTGGAGGGCGGGAGACCGGCCCAGGGATGGGCTTTCATGGCTCGAAAACGAGTCCTAGTCGCCGATGATCTTGCTCCTGTTCTGGCCACAGTGGGCACCCTGTTGAGACCGACGTTCGAGGTCGTTGACATGGTATCGGATGGACGAGCGGCTTTGGCAGCGGCCCTGAAACTCGAACCGGACCTAGTAGTACTGGATATCTCGATGCCGCTGATGAGTGGCATCGAAGTGGCGGAAGAGCTCCAGAGGCAAGGTAGCAAGACGAAGGTTGTATTTCTCACCGTTCACGAGGATTACGACATCCTCAAGACTTGTCGCGCCGCTGGGGGGTTGGGTTATGTGATCAAGGTCTTTATGGACACGGACTTGGTTGCGGCCATCAACGAGGCGCTCGCTGGTCACACGTTTACATCCCGGTTTCCGTCCGAAGAGGACATGCCGTAAGCCGAGCCAGAAAGTTTCGCGGAGTTAGCAGTCGCCGAGATCTTTCAGGCCTTTTCATCGCAACGAGCGAAGAAATCACATCAACGCAGGGCAACCGCTCCGAGCGATTAAGCTCTAGTTGCGGCGAAAGTAGCTGGAGACTTGGGGACCGGCGCCCTTTTCAGGTAACCGCGCGTGTCGGAAGCTATTGCCGTGGTCCGGGCGGATGCTCTGACGGACCGGACTATTAATTTCGAGTCTCATTTCAGTGAGGGCTATGGATTGTTAGTTCTAACAGTACTATCATGTGTCGGGCACTAGCAGAATCGGCTTGCCGTTGATGGGTAAGCCGCCCACTTAGGAACTCGTGCGCGATACGAGCGATACGAGGACATCTCTGCACGAAAGGATATGACTGTGAAAAAAAGAATGATCGTTTTCGCACTTTGTTTAGCGGTAGCTTCCCCTCTATTCGCTCAGAAGAAGGAAGAAGAGCGCATCTCGAATTCTGCCACGGTACTCCGCGCGCTTCTCGCCGGCTCGCTGCCCACAAATATTCTCAACCAGGCCGCTTGCGTTCTGGTATTCCCTAGCGTCAAAAAAGTGGCCATCGGAATCGGCGGCAGTTACGGTCGAGGGGTCCTGGTTTGCCGTGACGGCGCGGAATTGAATGGCAAATGGGGTGCGCCGGCGATGTACAAGCTGGATCAAGGCAGTATCGGCGTGCAGCTCGGCTCTACGGCGACTGACTTCGTGCTGGCGGTGATGAATCGCCACGGCGTAGATCAGATCCTCAACGGCAAAACAAAGCTGGGAGCAAACGCCGCGGCCGCCGCCGGTCCTACGGGCGCGCAAGCGACGGACTACAACGCCGCTTCGATGAAAGTGGACGTGCTGACGTATTCGCGAAGCAGTGGACTGTTTGCCGGTGTCTCGTTGGAAGGCGCATCTATGGACACCGATGATGACGCCAATAAATCGCTGTACGGCAAAGCAATCACTGCGAAGGAAATCGTCGGAGGTGGCCAAACCATTCCAGCGGCCGGCGTAACTCTGGATGAGGTGCTCACCAAGGCTTCACCGACTCGCAAGTAGCTTCCGCAAATCACTGGCATGAGAAACGGCCCCGAACCACCGCGCATTGGCGTATGGACGGGGTGTCGAATCGCGATGAGGCTCTCGACCGTGTTGGGTTGAGAGCCTTCATCGGAACGCGAAAGGGGGTTCGACATCGCGGGCAAACTCATGGCCACCGAAACTGATTCTTCTTCTGCCGCTGCCGAGATTTCCCTAGTCCGTGGAGGCGTGTTCTATCGGGCCCAGCACGCAGTAGGTCTGATCCGCCACAATAAATGGGACCTCGGGCGCCGCGTTACCTTTCTGATCCTCATTGGCTGGCTCCCGCCATTTGTACTAACCGCGCTATTAAATCGCGATGGCTTGGTTTCCCTGATACGGGACTATCGTATTCACGCCCGCCTGCTCGTTGCCGTTCCTGTGTTGCTGGTCGGCGAACTGCTGATGGACACACGCTTTCGCGCCGTACTCGGACATGTCCGTCAAGCAGGGCTGCTGGACGCGCTCGAACTCGTGCGCGTCGACGAGGTAATCGCCGAGCTCATTCGCGTACGCGATTCTGTTCTGCCCGAACTCGTAATCTTGCTGCTTCTGATCATTCATACTGCAACCTCGTACAAAGGTTTAGTGGACGCTACACCCTGGCTTTCGCGTGCGTCCGGGGGCGAACTCCATTTGACCGCTGCAGGATGGTATGTCGTGGTGGTTAGCGCATCTATATTTCAGTTTTTGTTGGGCCTCGCGCTTTGGAAATGGCTGCTATGGACTTTCTTCGCATTCAAATTGTCGCGACGGAATTTGAAGTTAGTCGCCACTCATCCTGACGGGCACGGTGGATTGGGCTTTCTCGGTTTAACTTCCGCCGCTTTCGCCCCCATCGCGTTCAGCGCGACCGCCGTCATCGCGGCGACCTGGCGACAGGACATCCTCCATCAAGGCGCTCGCCTCATAGACTTCAAATTGCCCGCGATTATCCTGGTGGCTGTCACGGCGTTGGTCGCGATTGGCCCTCTGGCTTTTTTCGTTCCGCGTCTGGCGGGAGTCCGTCGCAGAGGAATCCTGGAATATGGACTGCTCGGCCAACTCCACAGCGCCGAATTCCACGAAAAATGGATCGTGCATCGGGCCGGGCATGAAGCCGAGTTTCTTGTAGCCCCCGAAAGCAGTACCGTCGCCAATTATGGTCACATTTACGACACCATCAAAAACATGAACTCATTCCCCGCAGACAAGGGAGCGCTTTACACCTTGGCGGCTGCTGTAGTAATCCCCGCGCTGCCGGTGATTCTTACGCAGATCCCGTTAGCGGTCGTGCTAGGCGACCTGCTAAAGGCTCTGCACTAATTCGCTGATAGCAGAGTCGCGTTTTTCAGCGGCTGGTCCTCTGCAACTGGCGGCGATCGTTCGCTGCTTATAGATATTGGGACTTGCGCGCTGCTGACCCATCCACGTGAACTACCTGGGACGCATCCGATTGTCAGTTTTGACAATTCCCAGTCTCGACGGCTAGGGCCAGGCTACGTTAGGAGTTAAGTTTGTAGCCCCGCCTTCAGCCGAAAAGATCGGCGACAATCTTTTTCACCCACGCAAGAAAAAGTAAGAGGAGGAAGTTGATGATGCGCACCGGAAGGATCGTTCTTGTCGTTTTAGTGTCTCTGGTGGTTCTGGGTATGGTCGCTTTGCCGCCCACTTCCGCGCAGGAAAAGAAACCCAACATTCTGGTCATCATGGGTGATGACATCGGGATAACGAACATCGGCGTCTATAGCCTCGGCATGATGGCGGGCAAGACGCCGAACCTCGACAAGCTCGCCAAGGAAGGCATGCTGTTCACCGACTATTACGCCGAAGCGAGCTGTACGGCGGGTCGCGCGAATTTCATTATGGGCGAACTGCCCATCCGCACCGGCATGACGACGGTCGGACAAGCGGGCGCGCCGATCGGCATCCCGGCGGAAGCAGTCACGATCGCCACCGTGCTGAAAGCGCAGGGTTATGCCACCGGCCAGTTCGGCAAGAACCATCTTGGTGACAAGAATGAATTCCTGCCCACCGTCCACGGCTTCGATGAATTCTTTGGCTACCTGTATCACCTGGACGCCATGGAAGATCCGTTCCACCCGAACTATCCGCAGAACCTCTTGAATGTGGTCGGCCCGCGCAATCTGGTTCATTCCTGGGCCACGGACGTAGACGATCCCACCGATATGCCGCGCTGGGGCAAAATCGGCAAGCAGAAGATCGAAGATGAAGGGCCGTTGCCACCACACCCAACGAACGGCATCAAATACAACATGGAGACAGTGGACGACACGATCCGCGACCTCTCCCTCAAGTTCATTGACAAGGCCAAGGCAGATGGGAAGCCGTTCTTTGTATGGATGAACCCGACGCGCATGCACGTAGTCACCCACCTCTCGCCGAAATACACCGCGATGATGAACTCCGAGAATGGTTGGAGCATTGAAGAAGCAGGAATGGCGCAGTTAGACGACGACATTGGCCTCGTGATGCAGCACCTGAAGGACGCTGGGCTCGACGATAACACCATCGTCGTTTTCACCACTGATAACGGCACCGAGACGTTCACCTGGCCCGATGGCGGTACCACCCCATTCGCACAGGCGAAAGGGACGGTAATGGAGGGCGGCTTCCGCGTGCCGTGCATCGTCCGCTGGCCCGGCCATATCGCGCCCGATTCGGTGCAGAACGGCATCATGTCCGGGTTGGACTGGTTGCCCACGTTCGCCACGCTCGCGGGAGACCCGAATGTCACCCAGGATTTGCTCAAAGGGGCGAAATTCGGCGACCGAACGTACAAGAATCATCTCGACGGCTACGATCAGACTGCGATGCTTACCGGCAAAGGCCCGTCCAATCGCCACGAAATCTTCTACCTTGGCGAAAGCACGCTTGGCGCGGTGCGCATTGACGACTACAAGTATCGCTTCATCGATCAACCTCAAGGCTGGCTGGGGGTCAAAAATCACCCGGACGTGCCTTCGATTATCAATCTGCGACTCGATCCGTACGAGAGAATGAGCTTTCCAGAAGACCTCACGAGGAATGGGTCGCTGATGTCCTTCGGTGATTGGTATATGTATCAATTCTGGCGTTTTGTCTTCGTTCAGCAAATGATGGGTAAGGAAATCCAGACCTTCCTGGAATTTCCACCGATGCAACGGGGCGCAAGTTTCAACCTCGATGCACTGAAAGCCGAAATGGCCTCCAAGATGGCCCAGGCGGAGGCGGCAGCCAAAGGACCCAGCAACTAACACAAGAAACATCCACAAAGGGCGGCTCGCAAGGGCCGCCCTTTTATTTCCCTTACGCTGCAACGAGCATCCGCAAACCCTGACAACTCGCCGTACGGACAAATCAGGCGTTGATTCAAATGTTTGGTCAGTGCGTTAGCCGTCCGAGCGAGCGACGCTCGCTCGTGCGCGAAGAAACGTGAAATCCGAGAGGTTTCCGCCGAAGCCAGATCACCGGGATTCCCACCCCTGTCATTTGTGACAATTGTGCGGAGTGCGGCACCTGCTTAATTTGTACGCCGATGAGCCTCACACCGGGTGACACGGGGGGTGTATGAGAATTACGCGTCGGGATTTGATCAAAACGTCGGCGGCGGCTGCGGTTTTAGGAGCTGTAGGCGGCGTTTCCGGGGCGGAAGAAAACCCACTGCCATCATGGAATAAGGGGCCTGCCAGAGATGCGATCCTTTCCTTCGTCAAGGAGACCACCGAAAAGTCCAGTTCCAAGTATGTAGAGCCCAAAGACCGCATCGCCACATTTGATCAGGACGGCACGCTTTGGACCGAGCATCCGTTGTACACCCAAGCTATGTTTGCGTTGCACCGCTTGGGCACGATGGCGCCCCAGCACCCGGAGTGGAAAGAGACCGAGCCATTCAAGTCGGTGCTCGCTGGTGATCGTGAGGCGATGAGCAAGTTCAGCGAGAAGGATTGGATGGAGATTGTCGCCGTGACACACGCTGGCATGGGCACGGAGGAGTTTCTGGCGCTCGTCAAGCCATGGATTAGTACAGCCAAAGCTCCGCGCTTCGACCGGCTGTACACCGACCTGGTTTACCAGCCCATGTTAGAAGTGATGAAATATCTGCGCGAAAAGGATTTTAGGGTTTACATCGTCACCGGCGGAGGGCAGGAATTCGTGCGCGAGTACAGCGACCAGGTGTATGGCGTTCCGCCCGAGCAGGTGGTCGGATCAAGCATCGTGACCAAGTACGACATTTCAAGCGGCAAACCTATATTGATGCGCGAACCGAAGCCGTTCTTCGTGGACGATGGCCCGGGAAAAGTGATCGGCATCAACATGTTCATCGGCAAGCGGCCCTATGCGGCCTTTGGCAATACCGCCGGCGATCAGCAAATGCTGGAGTGGACGCAAGCAGGTGACGGCGCCCGGCTGATGATGCTGGTGCATCACGATGACGCTGACCGCGAGTACGCGTATGGTCCTGCTGGCGGCCTTCCGGATACCCACGTCGGGACTTTTTCCGAGGCGTTGATGACTACTGCAAATAAGAACGGTTGGATTGTGATCAGCATGAAGAACGATTGGAAACGTATTTTCTCGTTCGAGAAGTAGCATCCGTTAGACGGTAGAACGAGAGAGGGCAGGACGCACGCGCGCATGATGCCGAATAAAACCATGGCAGGTGATAATTTTCCGTGCAGCAAACTTCTGAGGCAGCTTGCCATTCCTCCAAAGCCCCAGAAATGAAATGCATTCGGCGCAGATGGCTGATTCTGACTGCATTCCTGCTGCTCCCAGGCTCGTCCGCATTCGCACAAAACTCCACGACGGAATTCCTACCCGAGGTTGATGCGAATTTCAAATTGAATTCCTTTGTGCGATTCGTTTTCCAAGCGAAGGACACTCGAGAGGGCGGCGACCCAACGCAGGCTGAGGTCGGGCCCAGCGTGGAATTTTACCTGAAGCCGTTGCTGCGGCTTAAAGACGTCACCGTATTCGATCTGGACGATGCGAAATCCAGGCCGTTGGTGCTGGCAGTGGGATACCGGGCGGTGGTCACACCGGACAAGCCTTTGACAGACCGACTGGAGCCCGTCGCGACATTTCACATTCCCGTTACGGCACGGATTCTGATTACCGATAGAAACCGCGCCGATCTTGATTGGCAAGCCGGAAAGTTCACTTGGCGCTATCGCAACCGATTGACAGCTGAACGGCGCTTCACGATCAAGGACTATCATCCAGCGCCTTACGTCAGCGCCGAGCTCTTCTACGAGAGCCAGTACTCAAAAATCAGTTCCACGAATCTGTACGCGGGTTGTTTGCTGCCGGTGGGCAAGCACGTGCAGTTTGATCCGTACTATGAGCATGAGAACAACACCGGCAAGGCCCCGAATCAGCAAGTGAACGCTGTGGGGCTGATACTGGACCTGTTTTTCTAGGCCTTGCAAGAGACCGGAGCCCGCTCCCACCTATCACGTGGCGATTGTCACTTCTGACAATTATGTCCACGGCACGCAAGGCACAGAATTAAGAATCCAAATAATCGGCAGTACGCTGACTGGAAAAACGCAGAATAAGGAGTTTCTCTTGACGTCAAATCGGAAATTCGCGGTATCGGCGATATTCTCAGGATTGCTGTTGTTGGCGAACGCGTGCCCGTCTCGCGCTCAAGCGATTCCTACGTTACGCGGCGGCGACGCCGTTGCACCCGCCGAGTCAAGCCCCACGACCTCAGCCGCGAATGTCGCAGCTACGGAATCAGCTACGCCTTCTGACGCCACGCCCGCCACAGCAACTCCCGCTGGCGGTGCTGCTGCTGCCGCGAGTACCGCCCCAGAAGGCGACTGGCACTTCGCCGTGTCCCCCTATTTATGGCTCCCCGGAGCTCATGGAAGCATTGGCGATCCGAATGGCGGGCAAATCCCCTTTAGCGCGTCCGCGGGTGACCTGCTTTCGCACTTCCGAATTGGATTGATGGGCGTGATCGAACCTCGTTACAAGCGAATCGTGATGCCGCTCGATATTTTTTGGATCCGGCTGGGGGATGATAGAGCGCTGCCAAACACCCCCAACCAGGGCGTCGTGAATCTGCACATGACCGAATTCTTCCTCACTCAAAAGGTCGGTTATCGGGTGATTGACAACGAGAGGCTGAAGATTGACGCGCTCGCTGGATTCCGCTATTGGCACTTCGGCCAAAGCGCGTCATTTACGACCAACACTCTGAATTTCACCGGTTCGCAGAATTGGGTGGATCCGCTGGTCGGCGGACGTATCACCGGAATTCTGACTCCCAAAGTGGAACTTACGGTTGGGGGTGACGTAGGCGGCTGGGGTGCCGGCGCCCAAATTGATTACCAGATCTTCGGTGCTCTCGGTTATCGCATTAAGCCAGCGTTGGTGCTCCAGGCCGGCTACCGTTATCTCTACTTTGACTATCGCAAGTCCTCAGGCTTTTTCGTGGACAACACGACTGATGGGGCGTTCTTTGGCGCGACTATCACCCTCAAATAGACGAATGAATTTTCGAGATATACGCCCGTTCAAGCTGTGGATTCCTGTGCACACGGTGGGGCCGAAGGTGTTCGGCAGCGTGCTGGCGATGATCCGCGCAAGGCACGAACGCCATTTCCCTAGCCGGTCAGGGACCGAAGATGGGTGCTTCGCGATTTTTTTGCACGACCTGTCAATCTTGACAATATACGGGAATCTGGACGAACCGTATTCTAGAGTTGGTTAGGGTAGAGGACCCGGGCGGAGACTACCCCACGCATCTTTCTTTGAGAGGTGCCCAACATCTCTCTAAAGACTCCTTCCCGGGTCCTCGAATCACTCATTCCAGAGGCGATTTTGTCGCGGTCGCTGGTGAATCCGATCGAGATGGCGTACTCTCAGACGCAGCGCACCTCCGATAACGCGTTTGTTATCCGATAGATTAAGGGAGCAGCCCGATGAGTCATGGACTTGCGATTAGCCGCAGGAAACAGTCCGGCAGCCGTTTTGCTCTCGCGAAAAGCGGGCGGTTGATGATTGTGGCGGCGATTGCGCTTGCCGCCAGCGTTGCCTCCATTGCGCAGAATCCTGAAGTGCAGCAGAAGTTTGCAGCTGCGCAGCAAGCCGCTGCTCAAAATAAGGCGCGACTCCGCCAGTATCAGTGGACGGAAACAACGCAGATCACGCTGAACGGAGAACAGAAGCCTCCGAGCGAAAATTTGTGCCAGTACGGGCCAGACGGGCAGGTTCAGAAGACTCCGATCGGCCCTCCTCCGCAGCAGCCTAGTGGCGGCAGATTGAAGCAGCGAGTGATTGAAAAGAAAAAAGCTGAGATGGCGGACTATATGGGCGATGTGAAGGGCGTCCTGAGCATGTACGTTCCGCCCGATCCAGACAAAATGCAACAAGCCTTTCAGGCGGGCAAAGTCTCGCTGAATCCCAGCGGCAGTGTGCTGAACATAGTGTTCACGAATTACGCGCAGCCCGGCGACAGCATGACGCTTGTTTTCGATCCCGCGATAAAAAAGATCATATCCTTGAGCGTCAACACCTACATGGGCCAAGCCAAAGATGCGGTGACGTTGCAAGTTCAGATGGCAGGTCTGCCGGATGGAACCAGCTACCCGCAGCAGACGATTCTTAACGCGACCGCCAAAAACCTGGTGGTGACAACTACCAACTCCAATTACCAAAAGTTGGGCGGCGGGTACTAGCACTCTGGAGTTACTCGACTCCTCGGTGCCAAGAATCCCGCATAAACGGAATGGCGCCTAAGAGGGAGCGGGCTCTGGTCGTGTCGCGCGCCGCTAGTCGCGGTTAGAGTCACCTGCGATATGGCCTTTGCTCCACAACGCTGCGCCAGTTGTTTCAGAATCGACCCAAAACCGTCTGACTTCAAGCAAGTGCAACCTCCACTCTGCGCATGAAAGATACCGCGCCCTACCCGATGCTGCGAATTGTGCTGGGTGTCGCTTGCACAATCATAATCCTCGCGGGCATCAAGGCTGCCTCTGCGGTACTCGCACCTCTGTTGCTCAGCCTGCTGCTTGCGTACGCCGCAGTGCCCTTCCCCAAATGGCTGATGCGGCGATTCAAGCTCCGCAAGAGTGCGGCGATCGTCTTGACGGCCATAGCTGTAGCGGCTTTTGGGTTGTATTTGCTGCTGGCTCTTGACTTGGCCACGGTGCGGATTGCGGCCAAGCTTCCGATCTACGAGGAGCGTGTTGCCAACCTCTATCAACAGATTGACGTCTTCCTGAATGCCCATAACATTGCCGCGCCAAGCCTCTCCTTCAAAAGTGTGTTCACGCCCGAGCGCCTCGGCGAAATTTCGCGCGCCGTACTGCCGGAGGCGGGGGAGATCATCTCCAACGGCTTGTTGATCGGCGTGTTGGCATTCCTCTTTATTATCGAAATGGCGGGAGAAATTGGAGAGCAGGCTGGTCCGCTCGCCGAGAAGCTTAGCTATTACGGATCTGACGCGGGCAGTTATGTGACCATCACCGCCAAGACCGCGGGCATCAACGCGCTTATCAACCTCGTATTTCTGATTCTGATGGGCGTGGACACGCCGGTCGTCTGGGCCTCTCTCTATTTCTGTCTGGATTTCATTCCCACACTCGGTTTCGTGATTGCGCTGCTGCCACCCACTTTGGTGACGCTGTTGATGTATGGATGGAAGCGAGCCTTGCTGGTGGCGGGTGGTTTAATTCTTACGAATTTGATCGTGGATAATGTCGTGACGCCGATTTTCATGAAACACGCGGTCGGCATCTCGTTTCTGGAGATCACCCTTTCGCTGGTCGGTTGGGCTTTCCTGCTGGGGCTTACCGGCGCTATTCTCGCGATCCCGTTGACGCTCGCTCTGCGAAAGTTCGTGGCGAAAAACTTGGACCAATCGCAGCCCGCACTAAATCCCTCCGGATGACTTCTACCGCAGTCGAACGCTTGGGAGCGCCACGCAGTCAACCTGCGTCATTGTTAGTCTGGATGGCGTCGCATATCAGCAGTATCTGGGTGATCAAGCCGACGGCCTTGCCGCCGAAACCACTACCCGCCTTCCTGATAGGTCTTGCGAACGAGCGAAGCAGTAATTCATCCGGCCACAAGCGCGTGACTGTCTGGGATTCTGCTGCAGCTGCGAGTGACGCGATTTGCGTGTCGTCGCTGGATCGAGCCACGTCGTTGTTAACGTCGTTCCGAGCTTTGCGATTTAGACTGTCAGTTCTGACAATTACCGGCCTGTATTTTCAAGGCGTAGCATTCGTAGTCCTGCCGAGGTGCTCGCGCGTTTGCGCGAATCGATTGGAAACAAGGTCTTTCGGTTAAGGGCAAAGGCTCAAAGAGGAGCATACGCATGAATTGGATGAAAGTTTGGGTACTTGCGCCATGCATCGCACTTGTGGGACTGGCAGCGTCATCAGCCCCGGCGCAAGGCGTTCCGGTTTTCCAGATTATCAAGGCGGACAGCTCGATTAAGTTCAACGTGAAGGCGTCGGTACCCATAGAGGGTGACTTCCAGAAGACGGACGCTTCGCTTACATTCACCTCACCTGAGTTATCCACAGCGGTATTGGACGTGAAGATTCAGTCGGCCAGCGTGAATACGGGAAGTGGAATGAAGGACAGCAAGCTGAAGAGCAAAGACTTCTTCGACTCCGAGCACGATCCATTGATCACTTTTCACTCCACGAAGGTCACACAGACTGGTCCCAACACGGTTCAGTTCGACGGCAACTTCACGATTCGCGGTGTGACCAAGCCGGAACAGTTGATCTTTACCGTTACCGGAAAAGGGACCGGCGAGGGCGAGATTACCGGCACGATGGCTTTCGACCGCAAGGATTACGGAATGAACAGCGGCATTCCGTTCATCAAGATCGCTGATCGCGTCGAGGTGATCGTAGACCTCAAGGGCAAGCGTGTCAGTGGGCCTCCGGTGGCATTTAAGGAGTAGTAAGATTGGCTCTGTAGATGGCAGCGCACTTCGTTCACTCCGACTACGTTACACAGAATTTTCTTGGCGGCTCCGGCGCGGTGAGGCGCTTTCGAGACCGCAGGCACGGCTAGGACATTGAGGGAGGACTACTAAATTATGGTTAACAAGCTCCGTACAGCGTCAGCTGTTTTGTTGTTGCTATCGTTCACGGCGGTCTGCACTAACGCCCAGGAGAAAAAGCCGAACATCCTGGTCATCTTTGGCGACGACATCGGCTACTCCAACATCAGCGCTTACAACTTGGGCATGATGGGCTACAAGACGCCGAATATTGATCGCGTGGCGCAACAAGGCGCGCTCTTCACCGACTACTACGCGCAACAAAGCTGCACGGCGGGCCGAGCGGCGTTTATTACGGGGCAAAGTCCGTTTCGTACTGGGCTGCTGAAAGTTGGGCTACCTGGCGCGGAGCTGGGTTTACAGGCACAGGATCCCACCATTGCTGATCTGCTGAAGGGCCGCGGTTACCTGACGTACCAAAATGGCAAGAATCACCTGGGGGACCGCAACGAATTTCTGCCAACGGTGCATGGTTTCGACAAGTTTTTCGGCAACTTCTATCACCTGAACGCGGAAGAGGAGCCGGAGAATGTGGACTATCCGAAGAATCCCGCGTTTATGGCGAAGTTCGGTCCTCGCGGGGTGTACAAGTGCGTAGCCACCGCCACCGAAAATCCGGCGCCGCCCGATCCGCGTTTTGGGGCGTGGGGAAAACAGGCTTGCGAAGATACCGGCCCATTGACCCAGAAGCGCATGGAGACTGCAGACGAAGAGTTCCTGGCAGCCACGCTAGCGGATATGGATAGCGCTGTGAAAGCGGGGAAGCCGTTCTTCATTTGGCATAACACGACGCGCATGCACATCTGGACGCATCTGCAGCCGAAGTATCAAGCAATGGTTGCCGACAAGGGTCTGTACGGCGCGGGGATGACGGAATTCGACGACAACATCGGCGTGTTGCTGAAGAAGCTCGACGACTTGGGCATTGCCGACAACACGATCGTCATCATCACAACGGACAATGGAGCTGAGACGTTTTCCTGGCCGGACGGCGGCACGACTCCCTTTCGCGGCGAGAAAAACACGAATTGGGAAGGTGCTTACCGGGTTCCGATGATCGTTCGCTGGCCCGGCGTTATCAAGCCAGGGACGGTGATCAACGACATCGCCGCGCATGAGGACTGGACGCCAACTCTGCTCGCAGCAGCCGGTGAACCCAATGTTAAGGAGAAACTGCTTACTGGATATGAATCCAATGGGAAAACGTTCAAGGTACATTTGGATGGCTACAACCTGACGGACTTGCTCTCGGGCAAAGAACCCGGACCGCGCAAGGAATTCTTTTATTGGACCGATGACGGCGATTTTGCCGGGCTGCGGTACGAAAAATGGAAACTCGTATTCCTCGAACAGCGCGCGCATGGATTCAACGTCTGGGGCAATCCCTTGATTCCATTACGCGTGCCCTTGATCGAAGACCTGCA
This sequence comes from uncultured Acidobacteriota bacterium, assembly GCA_963779465.1. Classification (GTDB taxonomy): domain Bacteria; phylum Acidobacteriota; class Terriglobia; order Acidiferrales; family UBA7541; genus Palsa-295. Next base: position 2,051,767 of record CAVZYH010000001.1, read on the forward strand.
CGCCGATCCCTTCGAGCGGGCTTCCTACGAAGCTTCGGATTACGACCATTGGATGATTGATCGCGTGTACTTGCTGGTGCCGGCGCAGGCGATTGTCGGCCAGTTCCTGATGACATTCAAAGCATTTCCGCCACGCCAGTCGCCGGCCAGCTTCGGCGTTGATCAGGTGATGGAGAAATTGCGGACGGGCATACAAGACAATAATTGAAATGCCCGCTTTTTCGCGATGATCCACGAACGTGCGAGTTGAGAAATGTTTACGAATGTGGCGTGGCGCGCTGTGCCTGCGTGAGCGAGGGGGCCATGCCAGCAAAGCCCGGGCCCAGTGCGCTAGCGAGATCGCAAAGCGGAGCGAATTGGAGTTACAGATGCGAATGAATCGAATTCTAATGGCTCTGGGGGTCTTTTTCCTATCGACGGCGCCGCTGTCTGCACAAGGTACGCCCGTTGGTCCGGAAGGAACTCAAGTCGCAACCGACCAAACGCAGGCGGCTGCGGTAAATACGGACGCGTTGAGAAATGCGGCGCAGAATCCGGTAGCCGCATTGATCAGCGTTCCCATTCAGGAAAATTTCAACTTCAACAACAGCCCAGGCGACCGCACCCAGAATGTGCTGAACATCCAGCCCGTGATTCCGATCAGCGTATCGAAAGATTGGAACCTGATCGTCCGCTGGATTACTCCAATCATTTACCAACCACTTCCGATACCGCAGGCATCCGGGCCACCCACGCTGACTACCGGGGTCTATGGGCTGGGAGATATGAACCCGACATTTTTCATCTCGCCTAAAAAGAGTAAGGTGATTTGGGGCCTCGGCCCGACGTTTGTATTGCCCACGGCAACCAACACGACATATCTGGGACAGGGAAAACTCAGCATGGGGCCTTCGGTGGTCGTACTCGTGCAGCCCAAGCCATGGACGATTGGGTTTCTTGCAAACAATGTCTGGTCTGTCGCGGGCCATTCCGATCTCGATAAGCCTGCCGTGAATCAATTCCTGCTGCAGTGGTTCGTCAACTACAACATGAAGAAGGGCTGGTATCTCACCACTTCGCCCATTATCACCGCCAACTGGAGAGCACCCGGCGGCGACGTCTGGACGGTGCCCTTCGGCGGCGGAGTGGGAAGAATCATGAAGCTCGGGTTCCAGCCGGTGAACATCACCGCACAGTTCTACGGAAACGCGGTCCATCCGCAGGGAGTTTCACCGTGGGGCCTGCGCCTACAGTTTGTATTGCTGTTCCCGAAGCTGACCAAGGAAGAGGAGAAGGGGTTGCTGGAGCAAAAGTTGAAACAGATGAACGAGGCGCAGCCGCAAAAGCAGTAGACGCGAATATTCGCGCGCCCACTCCGGCCGGGCTGCCGAGCAGAGCAGCAGCTAGGACGCAGCCGTTTCGGGCAGCGCTTAGACCGTCCGAAGCGCTTTTTGAAATGGCTTTGGGTCCGCTCCCTGTTAATTTTGACAATAAGAAAATTCGGGACCTATGTTAATTTACCCCAGCGATGGGGACTCTACTGCTGTGAAAACTCCCCGGTTCCTTGGCGATGTTCGGCCGCCCGCGTTTGTTGAATCGAATTCCAGCTTTCGTGAGCGCCCAGCCGGCTTCACTGCCGCGACGTGACCCTGATAGGAGGAATTAAGATGAAGAAACGAATCGCAGTGTGGCTTCCACTTTTGATGCTCTTAGCCGCTGGTCCTGCGGCTCTGGCACAGGTTACGCCGAAGGCGCCGGCAACCAAGAGCCAGCCCGCGCAATCATCGGCCACCGCCACGCAGAAGAAGAACATGCAGGAATACATTGAATTGATGCGGACCAATGTACGTGACCAGAAGGCGGAGATTATGGGTTCCGTCATGGAATTGAATGCAGCGGATTCCGCGAAATTCTGGCCGATCTACAGCGAGTACGACGCCGAATTAGCGAGGGTGAATGATCTGCGAGTCGCAAACATCAAGGAGTACGCGGAGAATTACTCGCAAATGACCGACGCGAAGGCGGACGAGTTGATTCAAAGCGCCGTGAGCTACAGGAAACAACGCGCGGAACTTCTTGCAAAATACTACGGCCGCATGAAGGACGCGTTGGGCGCGGTCACTGCCGCGCGGTTCGCGCAAATCGAGGACCAATTGCTTTTGATCATTGATCTTCAGATCGCTTCTTCCCTGCCGATTGTTGGAGAAGGCCAGTGAGCGCAACGAAGGAGAGAGAATACATGCGAACGGCTTGTGCTTGTGCGGTAGCCACGCTGCTGGGAATTGTATCCCTGCAGGAAAATTCCTTCGCCACGGCCTTCGCTGCGCCGTTGAACGCGGCTTCCGCCGCCGTTGCGGCGCAAAGCGCGAAGAAGATCTACGTGCCTGCCGGAACGCGCATTTTGATTCGCACAATTGACGCCATAGATTCGACCAAACAAAAGACCGGAGATCGCTTCACGGCGAGCCTGGAAACGAACCTGGTGGTTGACAATATCGTAGTGGCGCCCAGGGGGACGAAGGTGTACGGCCGCCTGGTATCCGCTGAATCGGCGGGCAGGATGAAAGGAAGTTCCGAACTGACGCTTGAATTGACCGATATCGTCATCAAGGGGACCGCGTATCCCCTTCTCACCAGCACCTATGAGATAAAGGGAAAAGGTGAAGGCGGGAACACGGCGAAGAAAGTGATCGGCGGCGCCGGACTGGGCGCGCTGATTGGCGGAATTGCAGGGGGCGGGAAAGGCGCTGGAATCGGTGCGCTTGTCGGAGGTGGTGCTGGAACAGCTGTCGCGGCCTCAAAAAAAGGCCAGCAGCTTTCTATTCCGAGCGAATCTCTCTTGGAATTTCGGCTGCAGCAACCCAGATCGCTGCCGGCACCTGCTTAATTCATGGAGTTCGCGATCCGTTCCATTCGAAATTGCGATTCAGGATGATTGCAGTTAGCGCGGATGCAGAGACTGAGCGAGGCTAGTGAGATTTTGCGGATTCACGCGAATGACGCCCCTGCGAGGGCTGTCTATGTCCGCTATCAGAAAAAACGCGATGGACAGAACGAGCGGCAGAACTAGCGCGTGAACGGCGCCCGGTTTGTCGCGCCGCGCGCCGTAGCCGAACATCAGGTTGGCGCAAACCGCAATCACGAGCATCAGAACCCATGCCGCTATGGGAATTCGATTCCACCAAGCGGCCTGAGTGTATCCCTGTGAATTCAAAACATCGTTCATGCCTGAAATAGCCAGGGCGAGCACGGGCGTCGCACGCGATGCATCGGTTGGGGTCGTGACGGCTGACCACAGATCGGCCTGCAACCCGTTAGTAGCATCATTGATGCGTCGAAGCTCATCTTCATCGCGGGTTTTATAGAACAATATGCGCTGGTTGAGATACTCCACCAGCAAGGAACGCACGCGCGCCGCATCGGCGGCGGGCAGCAGGTCAGCTCGGACATATTCCGTGCCAATTGCGTTGGCCTCTGCTTCCTCCAAGTTTTTGCGCTGATCATACCGGTCCGTGGCCATGGAAAAGCTGAATCCGATGATCAGGCCGAGCAGCGTCAGGATCGCGGCCACGACTACGTCAAGGTCGTGGCGCATGGCGTCGTCCAGGACTCCTCCCTTGCGAAATGCGGCACCAATCCGTGCCGCGAGCCATAGCACTGCGAAAGAAATTAAGAAAGCGAATAGTGGACGGATCACGGAATTTGTCGTAGCTCCTTGCCTGGAATCCTACTCGAGTCGCGCTAGCGCTCCGAGCATATCGCCACGGATAGGCCGAGTCGAGCTGCGCGGGCGCATAAAGATGCTTGCGTCCAAGTTTGCCAATGCCGAATTAGAATCATGACCGATTGCAGCTGAACCGTGCTTGCGTTTTCGCGGCGCACCTCGCGCGCGTTTCTCGGCTGAGGAATATGTGTCCCGCTATTCCAACAAGGTCACATTCCCTTTCACGATGTCGTAATACGCGGGGACAACCTTGAGTTTGCCTTCTTTCACGAACCCTGCGATGACGGTAGAAGCTTGTCGTAGTAGAGCAGCGTGGATCTTGGCATTGGCCTTGGTTGCTGCCTCAAGATTGGGCCCGGCCTGGTCCACGGCAGGCTGAATGTGTGGATACAGGGCGCTGATCTGCCCGGGGACTTCCTTCGCTTGAATCGTGGCCTTCACTGCTCCGCAATTGCCGTGTCCCATCACCAGGATGACCTTGGTACCTAACACCGCAACTCCGTATTCCAGGCTCGCGATAATCTCCGACGTCACGACGTTGCCGGCGACTCGATTTACAAAGATGTGACCTATCGTTTGGTCGAAAATCAGCTCGACGGGTACACGTGAATCCGCGCAAGACAATACCGCCGCGAATGGCTCCTGCGTTTCTTCCGTGTTTTGTTTGAGGATCCGAAGGTCTGCCTCGAACGAAGTCAGTTGATCCGAAGTGAAGCGTTTATTTCCATTCATTAGTTCTTCGAGCGCAGCATCCGGACTGAGCACGCTCTGAGCGATGACGGAATGGGGAGCGGCCAACCCGATGCCCGCGGCCGTGAGCAAGCCGGCAACCGTCCCACCGCTAGCTGTCTGCAGGAATTGCCGCCTGGATGAATTCTTATCGGATATTCGAGTTTCAACACCGGCACTGGGACGGTCGAACTGTCTTGGTGACATGCTTTATACGTCTCCTTTCACACCCGGATTTGAATTCGGAAGAAACGCCAGATCATACTATGGATGAGAGCACGATGGCTTAATTGTCAAAACTTTCAGAAACGGTAATCCGCGGATGGTCAGCTCTAAATGCGTTCCTTCCGATTCTGCAGATCCGGCCAACTGTCGCTCTTCTGAACCCGCGGAACCGGAATCCATTCTCGCGCTCCTGCAAATGGAACTGGTAGTTTTGACAATGTTCAACGATGGCTTTGGTGCCCGACCATCAATGTGTAATCATTAGCTTGCGGCGGTTTGTGTGCGTGCTTGTCAGCTGCTGATACGCCGCGTCGCCGACAAAGTTCTGGATCTCGACGCGCCACCTGATCACCGCGCTTCGCATTGCGATTTACGTGACGGCTGTAACGTGGGCGGCGTCGCGCATTAGAAAATCCTAATTGGGGCTGCTACAAAGCTTCGCGAAGCGCCTGTGTGCGCCCATAAAGCCGATCATATGGAAATTCAGAGCAGAACTGCACGAAAATGCAGGGTGGCCTGCAGGCCGAAGACGTTGATGGCGCGTTTTCTGGGTGTTCTGCTGGTCTGCACCGGATACCTCACGGTCAGCATCCCCTGTCGCGGCCATCAAAATCAGCGAGTGGAACCGGCATCGGCCGGAATAGCCGCGCAGGAGAATTCCGCCAAGCCCGCAACAGCGCAGGACCCGCAGACCACTGCGCCTGCAAAGCCAGCAGCGGTGGACGCGCAGTCAACTGAGCCTCAGAAACCCGAGAAACCGCCGAAAAAAGACAAGAAGCCCGCCCGAGGAGCATTCGTCGTGGCGCCTCTTCCAATATCGAGCCCGGCCATCGGCACCGGAATTGTTCCGGTACTCGGCTACATCTTCCCTTTCAGCACCAAGGACAAGATTTCCCCGCCTTCTACGATTGGCGCAGCCGGGCTGATCACCAATAATGGCAGCCGCGGCTTCGCGGTCGGCGGACAACTCTTCTTCAAAGAGAATACCTACGAGCTCACAACCGGCTACGTCCATGGCAATGTGAACTACAACATCTATGGCACCGGCGTTGCCTCCGACGATAAGCTGCCTCTAGTACAAACCGGCCAAGCATTCTTTGCGGAGTTCCTCCGCCGCGTCGGATGGAGAGTTTTTGTAGGCCCTCGATTCATAACCGGGCACTCAATCGTAACGGTTGTGCCAAACAGCGGCAGCATTGTCCCAATTCCCCCGGAAGTGGGTCTCCATGACACTCTTACCTCTATCGGCGCACGCGTAACCCGGGATACCCGCCCCAACCACTTCTACCCGCTCGGCGGCACTTTCTTTACGTTCACGTCGGATTTCTTTTCTGAAGGTTTAGGCAGCAAGTATACGTTCCAATCGTACCGATCTGAGTTCGACAAATATTGGAGCTTGAACGATAAACAAGTGCTCGCCTATGACGCCTATTTCTGCGGAACTGGCGGCGCGCCCCCGTTCTATGGGAATTGCATCTACGGGACTAGTAACGAATTGCGGGGATACACGGCGGGCAAATACTTCACTCGCTACTCGCTCGCAACCCAATTGGAATATCGCTTGGTTTTGCCGAAGAGGTTCGGCCTGGTGGTGTTCGGCGGGCTCGGCGGCGTCATCCCTGGCGGGAGTCAGCCACTACAAGTTGTGCAGACCAGCCACTTCCTGCCCTCCGGAGGCGGAGGACTACGATTTGAGTTGAGCAAGAAGTACCACGTTAATCTTCGAGCGGACATCGCCCAGGGCAGGGACGGCCACACCTTCGGCATGGGCGTTGGCGAAGCGTTTTGACGCAGCAGGATGCCATCGCGGGGCTGGAGTTCTCTTACTAAGGGGGAGCGCGGCCGGATTCATCCGATGACCTCAAGTTTTCCCCGACTGCTGCTCCCTCTATATTTTCGAATCTCGGAAGAATCATGCCGGAAAAACAGCTGGATGCACAACTGCCGCCGCTTCATGGAATTCGCAGTACCCACTCAGACATCGGCCGCATCGGGCACTCGCTGGATCGTTCGGCGGAGGGTAAACTGCACGTTCGGATTCATCGGCGATTTCGCTTCTTCGTAGGAGTCAAACAATGATCATGCGAATTCTTGCGTTCTCCCGCGCCACCCGTCTCATGTTCGTTCCGCTTTTCGTGGCGTGCCTGTGTCTTCCGGCGCAAGCGAAACGAAAAGACGTGGTCGTCATGAACAACGGTGATCATTTCACCGGAGAAGTGAAGCGGCTGGAAAACGGCCTGCTCTACATTGACACGGACTATGTGGCCAGTAATATTGGCCTCGATTGGAATCAAGTGCATTCGGTGCAAAGCACCGCCACTTACCGGATTGTCTTGACCAACGGCACGAGACTCGAGGGAAAAATTGAAAAAGTCGCCGGCGAAAAAGCGCAGGACCACGACTTTCTGATTCAGGAGGCGACGGAGAAAGTGGAAATCCCGTCAGACACCGTCGTGAGCATGGACACCAAAAAGCCCACGTTTTGGCGACAATTGCAGGGTTCGGTTGATCTTGGTTACAGCTTTTCCAGCGGCAATAGTCAGACGTCAACTAACGTCAACACCGACCTTGCGTATCGGACCACCGGATGGGAAGTGGCCAGCTCGTACGACTCCACGTTTGGCGGGCAGGCAGGAGCGTCCAAAACAAATCGTCAAGATTTGCAGACCACCTTCGCGAAGTATCTGAACAGAAATTCATACCTCGTCGCACTGTCCGATTTCCTCCACAGCAGCCAGCAGGATTTGAATCTGCGCACGACCCTCGGCGGCGGCTATGGCCACTACTTCAAACGCACCACCAACACTAATTTCTCGTGGATAGCAGGCGTTGCAGTGATTAACGAGTCGTTTGATACTACCGCTAACCAGCCCGCGGACCAACAGGCCGAGGCTCTGCTGGGACTTCAGTATAGCCTGGTGCGTTTTAAGGTCGGGGACTTCAATTCACAACTGCTGGTATTTCCGGGACTGTCAGACACAGGTCGTATTCGCGTAACGACAAATAATTCGCTCAACATCAAGCTGGTCAACAATTTTCATCTTACTTTCACTTTCTGGGACAACTTCGATAGCAGGCCTCCGGTGACCGCAAAACGAAATGAGCTGGGAGTTAGTTCAGGGATCGGATATTCGTTCTAGGCGGCGCCGAAGCGGACCGCTCGCCTAACGGAACAGCGCAGAAGTATCCTGGCACTGTCATATATGACAATTATGGCCGGTGTTGCCGTTGCTGGTGCCAGAATTGATGTCCCATCGAGGCTGCGCGCAAGGAAACGAGACTCTGGCAACCGCCCGCAACGAAAATGGGGAAATAACTTGAGAAAACACGCGGTTCTGATTCCGGCGGTATTGTCCGCACTGACATCAGTGAACGGTAAGTCCACCAGTCACCGCTGAGGGCGGTCGATGCAATCGCGAAGATTATCGTTCAGGAATTGGAGAAGCAAAAAATCATCTAACCAGCGGCGAGGGTTGACTGCTGGCGATTGAAACACGCGGCAAAAATTAGGTTTGAACCGTGAGCCTGTTGCACAGCAACCAAGAGTCGTCAGCACTGCTTGCGTTTCAAGATTCGCAAGGTGGACAGCGCGTCATTCATTTCTCGCTGCTCGTCGCGAGAAACCCGAGCCCCACTCGACGCACGCAGGTGGATGGCGTCTTCAGCGGCTTTCACCCGTCCCTGAAGTCGCTTAGGTTCAAGCTCGAGAATCGCCGCTCGGTATAGGCCCCGCCATTGACTTTCGACCATCTGCAACTCCTGGAGGGGCAAGCAGCCACCTGTGTTCAGAGTTCTGGACCGAATTGACACACCGCTAACGCGGAGCCGACTTCGGAAGCAAGAGCATGACATGCGGGAATTATTGTGTCGTTGCGTCAGAGCAACCCGGAACTTGCTCCAGCGCAACTACGCAACACGACAGCTCAGGAAATAAGTAGGGATGATGTCTGGCGCGCTGGTTCGCGCGCAGGAAAGGCAGATGAAGCGTTCAGTTGAGACTTCCAGCGATCACGCCCTACTTCGCGCGACGGCGCTTCAGGCGAGAGGCTCACGCGATCAGTCGCTTAGATTTTGGCTTACAAATCGTTTACCCGACATGACTGCTTCCACCGCGTCCAAGAGATCGCAGTCAACGGCAGTCTTCAAAACGTAGCCTGCAGCGCCCAGACTTAGCGCCTCTTCCGCCACGCTCGCGGACGTTTCTGCGGTCACGAAAATGATTTTGGAGTCCGGGACAAACTTGCGGATTTGTCTCCCGGCTGCGATTCCGTTCAGGCTGGGAAGGCCGATGTCCATTAAAATCAAGTCCGGCTTCAGCTCAGCCGCTTGGCGAACTGCTGCCAGCCCATCCGTCGCAAAATGAATGACGGTCAGGTATCGAATTTCGCGGAGCTTCTCAGCAATATAGCCTCGCCATTCGGCGAAATCTTCTACCACCAGAACCCGGACAATCGATTGCTCGTTGATAACCCGCTCCTTGTTAGAGTGCGCCTTCACAGGGACGCAGTTGTGCTGACGGACATATGACCGCCACCGAAGCATCCCATGCGGGAGAAAGGGTGTCGTTGTCCTGAAGCAAGCTGCAAGTTGCCGTCGGGCAAGTATGGGGCGCAGACGTATAACGGAGAAAGACGAACGGAACCGAGCGCAGAATCAGTGCGAAAAAAGTTGAGTGGTCTGGCGCAGCAAGATCTTACCGCGGCTCTTTTTCAAGACACCATTGCGTTGCCATGCGCTCAGCACGCGGCTGGCAGTGAAAGCAGTCACGTTCGCGGCATTCGCCAATTCCTCGTTGGTGACATCGAGTTCGACGCCGCCCGCAACGTGGTGCCCAATAACCCCGACCAGACTACTCAGCACACCGGCCAATCTTTGTTCAGCTGAGTGGCAAGTGAGCGCGACATGCGCGCCAAGATACCACGCCAGATAGTCCGAGGCAGTTGCCAAGGCGTTCTCCATCAGGATCGGATATTGCGCCACAAATCCTCGGATGGTGGCTCGATCCCATACCAGCAGGTTACATTCCTTCACTGTTTCCGAGCCCAGAAGGTAAGTATCAGGCTTGGCCAGGAGCGTCTTTCCGCCGATGAGTTCGCCCACCGCCACCCAGTGAAGTATCAGGTGTCGCCCCCCCTGCTCATCGAAGAAATATCTGGCGCGACCCCTAGTGAGCAGAAACAAATTCTCTGCCGGCTGCCCCTGGTAAGTGATCACAGAATTTGCAGCGAAGCGGCGAGGAGTTGCGGCGGCCAAGATTTTCCTCCGGTCCGGCAGGGCTAGACCATCCAAGAGGCTCGATACCCAACCGACGGAAACGGCAGCAATTCTCGAAGAGGCCATAGGTGCTGCTCCCTGAGGTGACCTTCTCTCCGCAGCGTCAGGACCAACAAAATCGCCAGAGCCCAGAGAAATGGAAACAACGCCTGTGGACGTCGAGCCCGATATTGCCTTCCCAGGCAGAAAAACAGCTGAGTCATGGTTGCACGAGCCAGCCAAATACGGAACTGTCAGAATTGACAGTGCTCGCGCGATGCCTCCGAAGAGCCGCGTTACCGGACATTGAGAATCGCATCCCGAGTTTCGAATTCGTTTGGCGCTATCGATCTTCGCTGGCGCGATATGGCCTGTAGGTGAGACTATCGCTGCGTACGCAGTGATGACCGAGCGGCCTGCCTCGTTGTTGAGCCAGCCTGACAGCTTGTCATTTATGACAATCGCGTATCGGTAACACTACTGCCACTCTCATTGGTTGGCAGGGCCCGTGGCGCTGCTCACAGGAAACTTCTACACCAGCTGAAACGAGAGAGGATTCGGCGGGATCTCCCCCACCGCAGGACTCCCGGCCAGGGTTTCGCTGATAAGTGGCACGCGTGGTGCTTCAGAACAAACTGCTTTAGAGCCGACGCTTTCGATCCACAAGGAAGCTATGACATCCACGGTTGCGTTGCCGTCCATTGGTTCGCGGGGCAATCAGTCCGGAGTGAATCGGTTTAACTGGCGGATCGCCCCTGTCCTGATCTTGTTTCACGTTGGCGGGGTGGCCGCACTTTTCTTTTTCAGCTGGCATGCGTTTTTCGTCGCGGTCATTCTGTACTGGGTGACCGGCGGGCTGGGACTCGGCATGTGTTATCACCGGCTGCTCACCCATCGCTCCTACGCCACACCTAAGTGGTTTGAGTACTTTCTTACGATTTGCGCCGCGTCGGCTCTGGAAGGGGGCCCACTCCTGTGGGTGGCCATCCATCGCAAGCATCACCAATACGCGGACAAGGAAGGCGATCCCCACTCTCCGCGCGACGGCAAGTGGTGGTCGCATGCGGGTTGGATCATGGCGGGCAATGCCTTGCGCCAAGACGTTCCGACACTCAAACGCTACGTCCCTGATCTGGCCGTGGACAAATTTCATGTCTGGCTCACCAGGTACCATCTTGCGCCAGTGGCTGTCCTCGGAGTTGTGCTGTTCGCTATAGGGGGCTTTCGCTTGGTACTGTGGGGAGTTTTCTTTCGCACCGTCGTGGGCCTTCATGCAACGTGGATCGTCAACTCGGCCGGGCATATTTGGGGTTCGCGTCGCTTTGAGACCCGCGATACTTCGACCAACAATTGGTGGATAGCGCTGGTGAGTTTCGGAGATGGATGGCATAACAACCATCACGCCTATCCGGTTTCCGCCCGACACGGCCTGAAGTGGTATGAAATTGATCTGAACTGGTACAGCATCTGGATTTTCAAGCAGCTTGGACTTGTGTCCCACATTCATCGAGCAGAATTGTCCGCTGCGAAATTGACGCTCCGCGCGCGGGATGCTACCGCCGGGGAGTGATTGGGCCGATGCACGACGGCAGAGTTCCAAGTCCGAAATACGTTTTGAAGAGGAACAACGACTCTGATGGAAACTCCTCTCCCAATCACAGGTCAAAATCGGTTCCTGGCGCATCCGCGGTCAATGCTCGAGAGTTTCGTTCATAACGAGACTTCCGGCTCAATCCTGCTATTTGGCGCGGCCGTCGCCGCCCTCGTTTGGGCGAATTCTCCCTGGAGCGCATCCTATTTTGCTCTTTGGAAGCTTCCCTTGCAGTTAGGCCGCCGCGCTCTTCTCTCGATGGACCTGCATCACTGGATTGACGACGGATTGATGGTGCTGTTTTTTCTGACTGTCGGACTTGAAATCAAGCGTGAGATTGTAAAGGGTGAGCTGTCTTCCTTTCGCCAAGCCGCCCTTCCCATCGTGGCAGCGCTGGGCGGCATGATCCTTCCGGCCGTGATCTACTTCGCATTGAATCGGTCAGGTATGGGCGCGCGCGGCTGGGGAATTCCCATGGCAACGGACATCGGCTTTGCCATGGGTGTTCTCGCTTTGCTCGGCAAGCGCATACCTTCGAGCCTGCGTGTATTCATGCTTGCACTGGCTATCGTGGACGATGTCGGGGCGATCCTGGTGATTGCGTTCTTTTATACTCCTACGATTTCTCTGCCGGCTCTGATGGCAGCGGGCGGCTTGTTGCTGCTCCTAATTGCGGTTGCGATGCTTCGTGCGCCCATCTCCATTTACGTGGTGGTGGGCATTTTTTTCTGGGCGGCCGTTCTGAGTTCCGGAGTGCACGCAACGATCGCTGGTGTGATCCTGGGACTCATCGCGCCAATCAAGCCGAAATTCCGGCCGGAGGAATTGGCTGAGAATGCGGAGCCGCTACTCGAAAATTTCCGAACCCAGATTTTGAGTCGGGACAAATCGTCGGCGGAAGGCACACTCAATTCATTGGATCGACTGCTGCGTGGCACTGATTCGATTGCCGAGCGCCTCGAAAGGACCCTTCATCCCTGGGTGTGTTTTGTGGTGCTGCCTGTGTTCGCTTTAGCGAGCGCGGGTGTCGTCCTGTCCAGTGCGCAACTCAAGCTGGCGGTTTCGAGCCCGATTGCGCTGGGAATAGTTTTAGGGCTGCTGGTGGGGAAAGCCGTGGGGATCACGGCGTTTTCTTTTCTAGCCGTGAAATCGAAAATTGCTGGAATGGCGGGCGGTTTGACGTGGGCGGGGATATCCGGGGTGGGCATTCTAGCGGGCGTTGGATTTACGGTCGCGCTCTTTATTAGCGGCCTTTCCTTCGGAGACGAGGCGTTAGTCGCCACGGCAAAGATGGCAGTTCTCGCAGCGTCCCTGGCAGCCGGCGCCATCGGTTATTTCTATCTCCGCTTGTCACTCAGGGGCGGCTCGTAGGGTCGGAATCCAGTGCGGAATTCGTAAGAAACACGGGCCAAGAAGTAATGTCATTGAACCCCTGGTCCAGGCGTCCAAGGCAGACGCGCCGCGACGCTTGTATGTTCTGACAATTGAATCGTTGCGGGTCGATTGATTAGGCTGTCCCGCGTTCTGAAGTCGAGTTCTTACCAATCATGCGCCTTCGTATTTTCCTAGCAGCATTCATTTCGCTTGCGGCAGGGGCTGCGCAGCTCGCCGCGCAGGATTTGGCGCCGCGAGCCTACATAATCACGCCGCTACACTCCAATGCAGTCACGATAACCTGGAGTTTTTTCGATGGGGGCGTGAACTTTAATGGCACTGTTCCTATTGCCAACGCCACTGGAACCTACTACGTTCCGGTTCTTAGCCTCTATCACTCGCTGAATTTCTTTGGACGCTCCGCAAACGTCACTGCCTCACTGCCCTACGGCGTGGGAAACTTCCAGGGTGACGTCGCGGGTCAATCTGAACAGATATACCGGTCAGGCCTTCTCGACGCCACCTTTCGACTTTCTGTGAACTTGATAGGCGGCCGCGCCATGCAAGCGAAAGAGATGGCGACATGGAAACAACACAGGTTGCTGGGAGTAAGCCTGAAGGTGGTGGCGCCGACCGGCCAGTACGACCCGACGAAATTGGTAAACTGGGGCGGCAATCGGTGGGCTTTTAAGCCCGAAATCGGGTATTCCGAGCGATGGGGCCACTGGGTGCTCGACGCTTATGCCGGGGTTTGGTTCTACACCAGAAACCCGGCGTCGTACGCCGGGCCCGTCGTCGCCCCGCAGACTGAAACACCCATCGGCTCTTTCGAGGGCCATCTCAGCTACGACTTCAAGCCCCGCTTGTGGATGTCGCTGGACGGAAATTTCTGGGCCGGCGGCATCACCAGCTTGAGCGGCATACAGAATTTGCAGACCAAGCAAACCGGATCGCGAATTGGAGTTACGGCTTCCATCCCAATTAACAAGCACCAATCGATAAAGGCCAGCTACAGCGACGGAACATATGTACGATTCGGCGGAAACTATCAGAGCGTCTCGGTAGCATGGCAGTATTCCTGGATAGGAAAGCCAAAGTAATATGGTTCCAGTTTTCTGGTTCCGATCACGCGCGAAAACTGTTTGCACGCGCTACCGAAAGCGCAACATCGCGGGTTCCAAACCGCAGAAAGACTTGTATCTGGACGCAGGCCGCTTCTATCGTCCATCCTCGACGCCGCATTGCCGCGAAGAATGAATTGAAAACAAAGAAGGAAGTGGTCGGGGCGTGGAGATTTGAACTCCAGACCTCCTGCGCCCAAGGCAGGCGCGCTACCAGGCTGCGCTACGCCCCGACATGCAGTGCACACTTGATTCTAAGGCACTTTCCAAGTTTACTGCTACTCCGATCCGCCATCTTTCTCTCGCCTGTGCCAAAATTGCGCGAAATAGATTCACGGGAACGTTCCCGCGCCGTAATCTACTGCCGTTGCCCTCTAGCAGAAAGACCTGCGGCCGCGACTCGGCCATCACCCTTCCGGTTATGGAACGTCCATAATCTTCCAATGCAAACTGCCAGTCAGAGGGTAAAATCCTGCTCTGCTTTCCGTCAGGTGATTTGGAGGTTTTTCAATGGCCGCGAGTTTCCGGCAAATATTCGTCTTGCTCTTGTTGATTCTTCAGGTATGGTCGCCACTTTCTTGTTTCGCTCAGCAACCGCCGGTATCCCCGCCCGTGGCGTTGCAACTCACACTGAAACAATCCGTGCAGCTTGCCCTAAAGCAAAATCCACAGCGGATGATTGCGCAAATTCTGGTTCAGGAAAGTGACCGCAATAGCCAGATTGCACGGTCCGCGCTGCTTCCCCAGGCACACGTCGTCGCGTCCGGTGCGATTAACCAATACAATATCCAGAGCATCGAACGCGCACCGAAGCGCGAAGAGCTCGGCCCCTATCAAATAATCAATGCCGGCCCCGCTTTTTCGCAGACCCTGCTGGACTTCCAGAAAATTCGCGCCTATCAGATCGGTCGCGAAGGTACGCATCAGGCGCGGGCCAACGAGCAGACCACGCGCGAAATTGTGGTGAATGCCGTCGTTGACCAATACCTCCTGATCCTCCGCGCTCTGGCAACGCGCGATGCCGCAAACGCCCGGGTCGTGCTCGCCCAGCGGCTGTACGAGCAGGCCACCGAACTGCAGAAAACCGGGATCGGTTTAAATATTGACACGGTGCGAGCCAACGTCGAGTTACAAAACGAGCGCCAGAACCTGATTGACGCGGAAACGCTGACGCATACCACCAAGTACGGCTTAGCCGCGCTGCTCGATCTGCCGCGCGACCAGGATCTCGAAGTCGCCGACCACCTGGATTTCTACGACGTTCCGGCACTCGACAGACAGGCCTTGCTCGACCAGGCCCTGACTTCGCGGCCGGAGATTCGCTCCTTGGATTCGCAGCAGCGCATCGCCAGGTTGACGACGGACGCTGCGGGCGAGCAGCGGCTGCCCTCTCTGGATTTCTCCGGCTTCTGGTTCTATCAGGGATCCCGCTTCAACAATGGCATTCCTGCCTACACCTATGCAGTCTCTTTGGAATTCCCGATTTTCACTGGCGGCCGTATCCGCGCGGAAGAAGCACACGCCAAGCTGGAAGAACAGCACGTCGCGGAAATCCGCCGCCAGCTGGAAGCGCAAATCGTCAACGAAGTAAAATCCGCTCTGGATGAACTCACGGCCGCGCGTAATTCCGTGGACGTCGCAAATTTAGGCCTGCAACTGGCGCAGGAAGAAGTTGCGCAGGCGGAGCGCCGCTTTGCAGCTGGCGTCACGACCAACGTCGAAGTGATTACCGCGCAGGACGCTCTGGCGCGCGCCAGTGATAATCAGATCGGCGCTTTGTATCAATTTAATTTGTCTCGCGCATCGCTGGCGCGCGCTACCGGCGAAATCGAAGCTATGTATACGAAGTAAGAGGTGAACTGAATAATGAGCTCTACTCCTCCAACACCGACTCCACCGCCTGCCGCCGCTGTCGCTGCGCCGGCGCCGCAGCCGCCGCCAGGTACCATTCCATTCAGGAACCGGATTCAAAACCTGAGTCCCGCCGCGAAGGGCGCGATCGTCGTGGTTCTGCTTGCGCTCGTCGTCGCGTGGTACATCTTCACCGGCCAGGTCACCACCGACGATGCCCAAGTGGACAGCCACATTACTGCGATGGCGCCGCAGGTTCCGGGTTACGTTGTTAACTTGCTCATCAACGACAATACTCCAGTAAAAGAAGGCGACCTCTTAGTGCAGATTGATCCGCGCGAGTACGAAGCAGAAGTGGCGCAAGCCAAAGCGAACCTCGATTTCGCGGAGTCTCAGGCAAACTCCGCGCAAATTCAAATCGGATTGACGCGCGCAACCACCACTCAAAGCACCAGCGGAGCCGTGGCCCAGAAGGAATCCGACACCGCCGACTATGCCAGCTCCCAGGCGCAACTCGAGCAGTCCGCAACCGCGAATCTTCAGGTCGCCGAGGCGAACGTAGCTGCAAAACGTGCCACCAACGAACGCGCGCAGGCCGATCTGGCTCGCTACACGCCGCTGCTCGGCACAGACGACGTTTCGAAGTATCAATTCGATGCCGTGGAAGCTACAGCGCGTGTGGCGAAAAGCGAGCTAGCTGCGGCTGAGCAGCAACTTTCCGCGGCACAACAATCTGTGCAGATTGCGCGCGCGAATGCGCGTTCCGCCCAGGCGCGAGTGTCACGCTCGGAGTCTCAATTCATGGAGACGAAGGCGCGCGAGCAGCAGGTGCCCATCGCCGAAGCTACCTACAAATCGGCGCTCGCCGCGGTGGAACGCGCCAAGGCAGCACTGCAACAAGCCGAGCTGAATCTGGCCTACACGCACATCACCGCGCCGATCACGGGACAAGTCGCGCAAAAATCCGTGGATCTGGGACAGTACGTTTCGCCGGGGCAACTGCTTTTCACCATCGTGCCGCTGGACCGGGTGTACGTCACCGCGAATTTCAAGGAAACGCAAATGGCCAACGTCGCGCCCCACCAGAAGGTTCGCATCCATGTGGATACCTATCACGAAGATTTCGAAGGCGAGGTTGATTCCATTGCAGGAGCCACCGGCTCGCAGCAAGCCCTGCTGCCGCCGCAAAACGCGACCGGAAATTTCATCAAAGTCGTGCAACGCATTCCAGTGAAAATTCTGGTGAAGCCAAACAAGAATCAGAATCTCGTGCTGCGGCCCGGAATGAACGTAGAAGCGACTATTTACACTCGCTGATGGGGAAGAGACGCGATGTCCTATCTAGCCGGTAATCCTCCAGAATCCTGGGAACTGGAGGAGGAGCGGTTTCTCACGAGCATAGTGCCGAGCATGTCTTACGCGCGGCGCATGGCGGTCCTCCTGACCGTTGGCATGGTTGCCGCCATCGAAATCTCCAACCGCCTCTCCATCAACGTGTTCCTCCCGGACATGCAGGGCAACGTGGGCGCCAGCTCCGATGAAATCAGCTGGGTGATCATTCTTTATAACGTCGGCTACCTCTGCTCGATTGCAATGGCGGCTTGGATGACGCGGGTCATGGGCGCCAGGCGTCACTTGCTGCTGAGCATCGCAATCTATGCCGTGGGAGCGATGGGCTGTGTGCTCAGCACGGGCAGTCTGGGGCAGCTGCTGGCTTCGCGCTTGATCATGGGCTTCGGCGGCGGCGCGTTCCTGGTGCGCGTCGTCATTCTGTCCGGGTTGCTTTTTCCCGGGAAAGCGAGGATGGCTGCAGTCACCCGGCTTTACCTGGTTCTTGCTGTTTTTGAGGTCCCATATCCGGTCGTGATGGGTTGGGTCACCGATACGTTTCACTGGAATTATGCCTTCCTGGTCGATTTTCCCTTTCTGGCGATCGGCGCTTTTCTTATCTGGAAGCTGGTCCCGCCAGGATTTTTGTACGAGCGCAGGAAAGACAGCCAGGTTGACATCTGGGGCGCTCTTTTGCTGATAGCCTCGCTGGCGTGCCTGGAAACGGCTATCAGCCGTGGCGAGCGCGATCTCTGGTTCCAGTCGAACTGGATTACTCTAGCTCTGGTTGCAGCAGTGATTCTGTTTATCGCGTTTCTCTGGTGGGATTACCGCCCACAGAACCACTCGCCGGTCTTGCACTTGCGCATGATCGTTCGGACCGCTTCTCTGCGGACTTACTTTCTAGTGATTTTAATCGTGGGAGCGTTCTTCGGCGCCGGGCTTTATGTCGTGCCGCAATACCTGCGCTTCGTCCAGGACTACAGCGCCTTGCAGGCAGGCGGTTTTATTTCGATGTACACGCTCGGCCTTGGGTTAGGGCTGCAGTTCGCTTTGCACTTGCTGATACCCCGCTTGGGTCCCGTGCGCACCCTCTCCGGCGGAATGTTGGTCTTGGTCGCGGCGTACCTCACGATCTGCTATATGTGGACGCCCACCACCCCCACCATAGTGTTGGCGCCCGCGATTTTCCTGCAAGGCTTTTGCATCGGGCCCGTTATCCTCGCTGCCGGAACCGTTGTCTCCGCCAACGCGCCGATCGCCCAGGTCAATGACATTTCCACCACGTACTTCTTCGTGCGCCAGCTCGGCAACACATTTGGTGTCACAGCGGCGACCGTCTTGTTCGATCGGCGTATGACGTTGCATTCCTCACGCCTCCTGGACGTCTCCAATCGTCTGGACGCCACCACTCGTTCCACCCTGGCGCAATATGCCAATTTGATTCACCGCAACGGTGGCGCAACCAGTAATCCCGGGCTCGGCGCATTGCAACTCTTTCAAAATAATGTGATCACGCAGAGCAGGCTGTTCTCCTACATAGACATCTACTTCGGCCTAGCGACGCTAGGCGTGATCGCGCTGATCTCGATAACCTTCACTCGAGTGAAATCCAAGCTCGACTCTATCCATTTTCACCCGTGGTGAGCGATTTCTAGGAATGGCGTTAAGGGAGTTTTCTAGATGCAGATTGGTATTGATAGTTTCGCGGCAGCGATCTCCGATCCAGCCACGGGCCTGACGCTCAGTCCCGTTGAACGCATGCACCATCTGCTCGAAGAGATTGAGCTCGCCGATCGGGTCGGCCTGGACGTCTTCGGCATCGGGGAACATCACCGTGCGGAATTCCTGGATTCAGCTCCCGTCGTGATCCTCTCCGCTGCTGCCGCACGTACGCAGAAGATTCGCCTCACCAGCGCCGTCACCGTTCTAAGCGCTTCCGATCCCGTTCGAGTATTTCAGGAATTCGCGACGCTCGACCTGATTTCCCGAGGCCGCGCCGAAATTGTTGCCGGCCGCGGATCTTTCATTGAGTCGTACCCGCTGTTCGGCCTGCGGCTGGAGGATTACGATTCGCTCTTCGCGGAGAAACTCGATCTGCTATTAAAAATTCGCGCCAGCACGGAAGTGCATTGGTCCGGCAAACACCGCGCGGCGCTTACCGGGCAGGCGATCTACCCTCGCCCGTTGCAGGATCCGCTACCGATATGGGTCGGCGTGGGCGGCACGCCCGAATCCTTTGTTCGCGCGGGGATGCTGGGACTTCCTCTGATGGTCGCGATCATCGGAGGAGAGCCGATACGTTTCCGGCCGCTCGTTGACCTGTACCGCGAAGCTGGACGTCGCTCCGGCCATTCGCCCGAACAGCTCACCGTGGGTCTTCATTCGATCGGCTTTCTGGCGGACACCACCAACGATGCCGCGGAAACTTTCTTTCCCGGTTATGCGCACACGTTCACCGAAATCGGGAAGGAGCGCGGCTGGCCGGCCACCACACGCGCGCAATTCGACGCGCAGCGCGGACCAACTGGCGCGCTTTTGATTGGTGACGCGAGAACGGTCGCGAAAAAGATCCTTTATGTGAATGAAGCTCTGGGCGGCATCTCTCGCATCACATTCCAAATGGGTGTCTCGACGCTTCCGCACCAGAAAATGTTGCGCGCGATCGAGATCCTGGGCACCCAGGTGGCTGCAATCGTGCGGAACGAACTGTAGTCCCGCCCAATGGCGATTGGCGCTGCGCGAAAGTGCGAGCGCCAGCCGGGAGCGCGCACAAGAGAAATGCGCGGCGCTAGCTGGAATCTTTCAGCATCCACGCGCGACTGTGCCGTGCTGATGGTCTATGCGACACCTGATGGCAAACCCGGCTTGACGTTTCTGCGGGCTGGTATAGGATTGAGTTCCCTTCTAAACAGACCGGCATGGCTACAGGCTGTCCTCTTACAGCCTTCAGGGTCATGTACGGAATAGAAATTACCCTTCTCGAGTTGGTGTGCAATGAAGTCGAAGCTTCCGTTGAAGCGCAAGATCCAGCTGGCGTTCGGCGCTGCCATCGCGATGTTGCTGGCCGTGGGTATGATTTCGTATCGCGGCATGGCCGTCGCCGATGAAAGCGACCGCAGTGTGCGGCACACGCACGAAGTTATCGAGAACCTCCAGGATTTGGCTGCGGCCATGCAGACTATGGAGGCGGATTATCGTGGATTCGTCATCACAGGTGACGAAAATTCCCTACAGTCCTATCGCCCCGCCATCGCACGTTCCGAGCAGGCCCAGGCCAACATTCGCGATCTGACGGTGGATAACTCCGTTCAGCAGCTGAGGATCCGGAGCCTGATGAACTTGGCTGACCGGAGCGTGCAATACGCAGAGACCGTCGTCAGCCTGAGGCGGACGAAAGGCATCGATGCCGCAGCCGATTTCGAACGCGAGGGCGGCGGCCGAAAGATCATAGACCAGTTTCAAGAAGTAATTCGCAACATGCAAGACGAAGAGCTTCGATTATTGGCGATACGCCAGGCGGATGCGAGCCGGCGCTCGCGCCAGTTCAGAAATGTGTTGATTTTCGAAACGGTGCTGGGTTTGCTGCTCGCCATTGCCGCTGGCTGGAGCGCGCAGCGCAAGAACTTCGAAAGCGAATTCGCCGAGGAAGTGCACAAGGCATCTGGAGCAAAGTACCGCGGTCTTTTGGAGGCAGCGCCGGACGCAATGGTCGTGGTGAACCATGCCGGGGAGATCGTCCTGCTGAACTTGCAGGCGGAGAAACAGTTCGGGTACCACCGGGATGAGCTTGTCGGCCAGAAAGTGAAGAACATCATTCCGCAGGGCTTCGCGGAACGGCTGGTGGCCGACGGCACCCGCAGCGCCGCGGAAGCGCTGGCACAGCAGATCGGCACCGGCATCGAGTTGATTGCGCGCCGGAAGGACGGAACGGAGTTCCCAATCGAACTGATGCTCAGCCCCTTGGACAGTGCCGAAGGCATTCTAGTGACGGCCGCCATCCGCGACATCAGTGTGCGCAAGGAAGCCGAAAAGCATCTGGCGCGCATGGAAGGTCGTTATCGCGGGCTGCTCGAAGCTGCCCCGGACGCGATGGTCGTGGTGAATCAGAAAGGCGAGATCGTCCTGCTGAACGTGCAGGCGGAGAAACAATTCAGATATCGTCGCGACGAGCTTGTGGGCCAGCAGGTAAAGAACATCATCCCGCAGGGCTTCGCCGAGCGCCTGCTCGCGGACGGCCTGCGCTCCGTGGAAGAAGCGCTGGCACAGCAGATCGGCACGGGCATCGAGCTGACTGCACGGCGCAGCGATGGAAGCGAGTTTCCCATCGAACTAATGCTCAGCCCGCTGGAGAGCGCGGAAGGAATTCTGGTCACAGCCGCAATCCGCGACATCAGCGTGCGCAAAGAAGCCGAAAAGCATCTGGCGCGCATGGAAGGTCGCTACCGCGGGCTGCTGGAAGCCGCACCAGACGCCATGGTGGTGGTAAACCAAGGCGGCGAAATCGTCTTACTGAATGTACAGGCCGAAAAGCAGTTCGGCTACCGCCGCGATGAACTCGTCGGCCAGAAAGTGAAGAACATCATCCCGAGAGGCTTTGCGGAGCGGCTGATTGCGGACGAAAAGCGCTCCGTGGAGGACGCGCTGGCGCAGCAGATCGGCACGGGCATTGAACTCATCGCCCGGCGAAAAAATGGCAGTGAGTTTCCGATCGAGATCATGTTGAGCCCCTTGGACAGCGCCGAAGGAATCCTGGTGACGGCGGCGATTCGCGACATCAGCGTGCGCAGAGAAGCGGAAAAACATCTGGCGCTCATGGAGGGCCGCTACCGCGGATTGCTCGAAGCAGCACCAGACGCGATGGTGGTGGTCAATCCACACGGAGACATCGTGCTCTTGAACGTACAAGCCGAACAACAGTTCGGATACCGCCGCGACGAGCTCGTGGGTCAGAAAGTGAAGAACATAATTCCGGAGGGCTTCGCCGAACGACTGGTCGCCGACGGTCTGCGCTCCGCCGAAGACGCACTGGCGCAACAGATCGGCACGGGCATCGAACTCATTGCCCTCAGAAAGAACGGAACGGAATTCCCCATCGAGATCATGTTGAGCCCGCTGGACAGCGCGGAGGGAATCCTGGTAACAGCCGCGATTCGCGACATCAGCGTGCGCAAGGAAGCCGAAAAGCATCTGGCGCGCATGGAAAGCCGTTATCGAGGACTTCTCGAAGCTGCTCCGGACGCGATGGTAGTCGTAAACCAACAGGGAGACATCGTCCTGCTGAACGTGCAAGCCGAAAAACAATTCGGCTATCACCGCGACGAACTAGTCGGCCAAAGGATGAAGAACATCATCCCGGCGGGCTTCGCGGAACGGTTGATTGCCGACGCGCTGCGTTCCACCGAAGACGCGCTAGCGCAACAGATCGGAACCGGAATTGAAATCACCGGACGGCGCAAGGATGGCACTGAGTTTCCCATCGAAATTATGCTCAGCCCGCTGGAAAGCGCGGAGGGCACGCTGGTCACCGCGGCGATCCGCGACATTACCACGCGCAAAGTCGCCGAAGCCCATCTTCTATATAAGGTGGAGGAACTGAATCGCTCCAACGAGGAATTGGGGCAGTTTGCGTATATCGCCTCGCATGATTTGCAGGAGCCGCTGCGCATGGTCGCGAGCTATACGCAATTGCTGGCGCGGCGCTACAAGGGCCGGCTGGACTCCGACGCCGACGAGTTCATCACGTTCGCAGTAGACGGCGCCAACCGCATGCAGAGACTGATTCAGGACCTGCTGGCGTATTCGCGCGTGGGCACCAAAGGGAAAGACCTGCTGGAAACTTCCAGTGAAGACGCGCTGCAGCGGGCAATCCTGAATCTGCGCGGCGCGATTGCCGATAGCGGCGCGATGGTGACGCACGATCCCCTTCCCGCCGTGATGGCGGACGAAATGCAACTGGTGCAGCTCTTGCAGAATCTGATTGGCAACGCCATCAAATATCAAAACCCCGGAGTGCCGCGGATACACATTTCCGCCGTCCAGAAAAGCGGCGGTAAATGGGCATTTTCGGTGCGCGACAACGGCCTGGGAATCGATCCGCAATACTTCGACAGAATTTTTGTGATGTTCCAGCGGCTGCACAAACGCGAGGAGTTTGCCGGAACCGGCATCGGACTCGCGATCTGCAAGAAGATCGTCGAGCGGCATGGCGGCGACATTTCGGTCGAATCACAGCCCGGGAAAGGATCCACATTCAGCTTCGCCCTGGCAGGGAGCAAGAGCAAACCATGAAAGCTAGAGGCGATGGCGTGCCCGTAGAAGTTCTGTTGGTGGAAGACAGCCCCGGCGACGTGCGGCTGACGCAGGAAGCCTTCCGCGACGCGAATCCGAGCATTCGATTGCACGTGGCCACGGACGGAGTGGAGGCCATGAACTTCCTGAAGCACGTGGGCATTCATGCGCAATCGCCCCGGCCGGATCTTATTTTGCTCGATCTAAACCTGCCGAAAATGGATGGCCGTGAGGTCTTGGCCCACATCAAGGAGGACGCCAGCCTGAAAACGATACCGACTGTGATTCTGACCACTTCGGACGCCGAAGCCGACATCGTGAAAAGCTATCAGCTGCAGGCGAATTGCTACCTCAGCAAGCCCGTGCAGCTCGATGCGTTCGAGAATCTGGTGGGAAGCATCAACGATTTCTGGCTGACCAAGGTGAAATTACCGCAGCAAGGGTAAAGCGCATGCCGACCCGGCCCATCAAGCTGCTGCTCCTGGTCGAAGATAACGCGGGAGACGCTCGTTTGATTCGTGAGATGTTCAACGAGCAAAGCGCGAACGATACTCAATTAATCCGCGTGGGGACGATGAGCGAAGCGGAGGAGTGCCTTGCGGAGCATCCCATTGACATTATCTTGCTGGATCTCGGCCTGCCCGATTCACAGGGACTAGAGGCGGTGCGCCGCGCGCACGCCGCCGCGCCTCACGTTCCGCTAGTGGTGCTGACGGGTTTAGACGATGAATCTCTGGCCGGAAACGCCCTGCAAGTGGGGGCGCAAGACTATCTCATCAAAGGCCAGATCGAGACCAAAGGGTTGCTGCGTGCCCTGCGTTACGCGGTCGAGCGCAAAGCTATGGAAGAGGCGCTGTTCGCTGAGAAGGAGCGCGCGCAAGTCACGCTGAATTGCATCGGTGACGCCGTGATTTGCACGGACGCCGACGGAAACATTACCTTTCTGAATCTGGTGGCGGAACAAATGACGAGCTGGTCGCGGCAGGAAGCCGCCGGCCGGCCGATGGCCGAAGTATTTCGCATTCTCGACTCCAATACGCGCGAGACCGCCCCGAATCCGATGGAAAAATCCGTCGAGCAAAATCGCAGGGTGGATTTGCCGGCGAACTGCATCCTGGTGCGCCGAGATGGATCGGAGATTCCCATCGAAGACTCGGTCGCGCCCATCCATGACCGGGAAGGAAGCGCGACCGGAGCGGTAATCGTGTTTCGGGATGTAAGCGTGGCGCGCGCCATGGCGCTGGAGATGACCCATTCAGCGCAGCACGATTTCCTGACGGGCATGCCGAATCGCATGTTGTTGAACGACCGCGTGAACCAAGCCATCGCCTGGGCGCAGCGTAATTCGAAAAAAGTTGCCGTGCTGTTCCTGGATCTGGATGGATTCAAGCATATCAACGATTCGCTGGGCCATCCGACGGGCGACAAACTCCTGCAATCCGTCGCCAAGCGGCTGGTGGATTGCGTGCGCGGCTCCGATACCGTCAGCCGTCAGGGCGGCGACGAATTCGTGGTACTGCTCTCCGAGGTGGGGTTATCCGAAGACGCAGCCATCACCGCGCGAAGAATGTTGCAGACCGTGGCCGAGGCTCATTCCATTGATCAGCACGATTTGCACGTCACCACCAGCATTGGAGTGAGCGTTTTTCCGGACGACGGCTCGGATGCGGAGACGCTCATCAAGAACGCGGACACCGCGATGTATCAGGCCAAGGAAAACGGGCGGCAGAGCTACCAATTCTTCAAGCCCGCGATGAACGTGCGCGCTGTCGAACGGCAGTCCATTGAGGAGAGCCTGCGGCGCGCGCTGGAGCGTGAAGAATTCCTGGTGCACTACCAGCCGAAGGTGAAATTGAGCACCGGGCAGATTTCCGGCGCGGAGGCCTTGATTCGGTGGAAGCATCCGGTGCGGGGGCTGGTCCCTCCCGGCGATTTCATTCCCATCGCGGAAGATTGTGGCTTGATTGTGCCCATCGGCAACTGGGTACTACGCGAAGCTTGCAAGCAGGCGTGCGCCTGGGCGAACCAGGGCTTGCCCGTGATTACCATGGCCGTGAACATCTCGGCGATGGAGTTCCGCGACGAGGATTTTCTGGACGGTATATTCAGAGCGCTGCGAGAAACGGGCCTCGAGCCTAAATTACTGGAACTGGAGCTCACTGAAAGCGTCCTGATGAAACGCGCTGAGTCCACGCAGTCCATCCTGAAGATACTGCGGGCCAGCGGAATACAACTGGCGGTGGATGACTTCGGCACGGGGTATTCCAGCCTCAGCTATCTGCGCAAATTTCCGATTGATGCCTTGAAGATCGATCAGTCGTTCATCCGCCAGATCACCACTGCTCCCGACGAAACTACCATCGTCACCGCGGTGATCAGCATGGGCCGCAGTTTGAAACTGCGCGTGGTGGCCGAAGGCGTGGAGACGCTGGAAGAACTGGCATTTCTTCAGGCGCGGCACTGCGACGAGGCGCAAGGCTATTACTTCAGTCGGCCGGTGCTGCCCGAACAGTTCGCGAAATTACTTGAGTCCGGAGTCCGCGAACCCATCCTCAGCGTAAGGTAGCGCCGGAATTCTTGCCGCGCTATAGCTCGATCACTCCGGCTTGAGTGGCTGCTTCCCGGTGGGTTGCGATTTGTCAGGCCGCGCAAATTCGTAGATTCCGGCGGGATCGGCGACCAGCAGGATGCGATCCGGCTCGACCAAAATTCCCACGGGCTGCAGCGCGGCGCCCTGCGTGGTTGCCACGCGGTAGATATCCAGGAGATTTCCGTCGCGGTCGAAACGCAGCAGCATGTCGCCGATCGTAGCCCACACTTGCTGGCTCGCGCCGTCGACGCCCAACGCGTGAATCACCGGCTTCGCGGTCACGTCCCGCTCGCGTTCGGTGAACTTCACGACTCCGGCAAAACTGTTCAGGCCCTCCTGGCGGAAGCCGCGGCCATAGTGATCTCCGTATTCGCCATGTCCGGCGCCCGCGCTTTCCACTCCGCCTCCACTCGCTGGTCCGCCAGCAACATGAGCGCCCGGAGAACCTCCAGGGGCAACCCCAGCGCCGCCTGCCGCGCTAACAGCTCCCGCTGCGCCCGGTGGCACATCGGCGCCCATGTGATGTTCAAAGCCGCCACCGAATCCGGGAAAGGCTCCTGGGCCAAAAATTCCTGGTGCGCCAAATCCGTTGCCCAGCGTCTCCACACCGAGCAGCGCGTTGAAGTCTGTCGCGGTGGTGTAACTGGAATTGAAATTGGATCCAGCGTTGCCGCTGTTGCTGTTCGCCGAAAGCGAGCCGCTCAGATCCGAACCGTCCGCAGAGCCTGTCGCGCTGGTAGTCAGACCGCTGCCGCTGTTCGCCGTGCCAGCGGAGCCGCCGTCGCCGGCGGTTGTTGCGCCTCCCGTGCTGCCTGACGCTGCGGAGCCGCCGCGCTTGCCGCCTCCGCCATGGCCGCCATTCGCCGTGAATGCCGGCGCGCCGCCCCCGACAGAGTACATGCTGCTGAATGAAAACATCTCGCCCGGTCCGGCCATTCCCGAAACGCGCATCCCCAGTTGCACCTGGGAATTATCGTGATTGATGTCCGGGATCAATGAGTTCGCGGAAACTTCGGCTTCGTAGCCCGCATAGCCGAAGCGGTCGTACTTTCGGAATTTGGGATTTTTCAAGGAAGTGAACGCGAAATAAATATCGCCGGGCGCGCCACTATAGAGTTTGCCTATGTCCATGGCATAGGCTGCCGGCGGGCTCGTCGGGTAGCCTGCGGCGTAGCCTGCTTGGGAATCTGCGGAGGCGCTGAGCGCAGGCACGGTAAGCTGGCTCGGGTCATTGACGGCGTCGGAAACATTTCCAAAACTGCGCAGCAATTTGCCGTGCTCGTTCATCACGCGCACCAGATGATCGCTGCGCAGCGTCACCACAGCGAATTCCCCGTTCGCCAGCGCGACTACGGACATGGGCGCGTTGACTGGGACGCTGGCCTCCAGCGCGCCGTCCGGCGTATATATTTTTACGGCGTTCGCACCGCGGTCGGCGACGAAAATGCGCCCGGATACCGCGTCCCGGTCGAAGTCCACGGCAAATTTGATCGCTGCGGCCGCGACTGTGGCCCTGGCCTGCGCGGTGGGTATCTGTCCGATGCGCGTTCCTTCAGCGTTGTATATCCAGATGATGCTGGCGGGGTCTCCCAACACATAATAATGGCCGGCGGCGTCGCGTTCGATGGCCGCCGCGCCGCGGCCCACATCCGGAAACACTCTTCCGCGCGCGTGCAGCACCGTCTGCACACCTTGGCCCTCCGCCGGGCGCTGCGCGCTGGCAAACAATAGCGCTAGCGCGCACGCTGCTACGGGAACCGCGGCACGCGGTACGAATTTCGAGATCGGCCCAAAATTTCCCGCTTGGCGCATTACTCGTTTGCCCCCAAACGATTTGCAACGAACAGATGCGGGTGGAAATCGCCTGGGTTGCCACCAGCGTCTATAATTCTTTTGCCTACTTTGCGTCCCCAAAGCTGGGCCCTGGTACGTTGCTGCTAGTTCCCGTTTACGGCCGCAAAAGTTCCGCTATTTCGCGGGATTGCTTGCTTAAGTCCCTGGTCCAAAGTCACGCGAAACGCGTTCAGCCGCGCAGCAACCAAGGAATTCTGGAACTCTGGCACCGTTGAAACTGAATTAGTTAGCGACGCGGTAATTCGGAATCCATGAGCATCGCCAGGTTTGGCCTATTACAATTGTGGTATCTCCGCGGCACGGCAGCCTGACCGCGACCGGCCGAAGGGTCCCGCCGACGCCGCTACCCGGCGGGCAGCGGGCTGCAGACTGTTCGCCGCCAGCTGGCCGGCTTTGTCGGCGCAAGAAAGTGTTGGGGCGGACGAAGCGTGCAAGCGTCACCAGCAGGTCGTGCAAGCTTGTCAGCTCGAGGAATCGTCATATTCAATCGCCTCCAAGGAAAGATCCTGGCGCTGCTGCTATTTTGGCTCGCCGGCGGGAACTTGAACTTGGCGCAGCAGCCTGCCAATCCGCCGCAGCCGGTTGCCGGAGTGGTGCGCACTCCCGAAGGCACTCCAGTTCCCGCCGCGACCGTGCATCTGACCAATACCGAAACCAATAAAACCTGGCTGAGTTGGACCGACGAATCCGGCAAATTCGAGTTTCCGCAAATTGCCGCGGGCTCTTATCGCGTGGAAGCCAGCCAGCTGGGATTCGCGAACGCGTCGCTGGTGATTCAAGTGCCAGTGGTGCCGCCTGGTCCCATTCCGATCGTATTGCGCGTAGCCACTTTGGCAGAGCTGAGCGCGAAACCCGAAGCAACGCGCACGCCACGAACACCTCGCGCTCCGAACGGCACCGCAAATCCCAACAACTCCAATGCAGGGGGCCCAGGCAGACAGGGCGGCGGACGGGGCGGCCAAGTGCCGGCCGGCGTAAGCAATGCGATCAGCGCCGGCCTGGCGGGCGGCGGCTTCGAGCAGACGGACTTGACGGACGAAGGCGCTGGCGGCCAAGCAGGCGCAACTAACACTCCCGCGAACGAGGGAACGCAAATCGCGGCAGGATCACCAGCAGGCGGGGGCACCAGCGCCACTTCCGATTCATTCTTATTGCAAGGAACTGTCGGCCAGGGCCTCGCGGGAAATGGTCCGGGCAGCTTCGGCCAGAACGGACTGGTTCCGGGGAATCCAAGCGGTGAAGGTGGGCCCGGCGGACAAGGTCCCGGCGGAGGACGCGGGGGAGCGGGCGGCGGAGCAGGCGGGGCAGGAGGCTTCGGTGGACCCGGCGGAGGCGGAGGCTTCGGCGGAGCACCTGGCGGAATGTTTGGAGGCGGAGGAGGTGGTGGTGGCGGGCGCGGAAGATTAAATCGTCAGGCGGTAAATCGCATCCGCTTCAGCTTCTACAATCGTTACGAAAATTCCGTGTGGGACGCCAAGCCCTATTCGATCACCGGCAATCCGGTCCCGAAGCCCAGCCACTACGACGAACGCTTTGGCGGCAACCTCGGTGGGCCGCTGAAAATTCCGCACATTTATAATGGCAGCGACAGGACTTTTTTCTTCATCAACTACCAGCACGAGACGCAATCGAGCGCGCTGGATACTTATTCCACAGTACCGACCGCTGCGGAACGGACCGGGAATTTCTGCGGCCTGGGCGTGACGCTCTACGATCCGTTTTCGAATTTCACCGGCCCGCGGACTCCGTTAGGCAACGGCTGCCTACTTCCCACAATCAATACGGCTGCGGCTGGCCTTCTTGCGTTCTATCCCACGCAGAACTTGCCCGGCACGGTGCAAAATTATTTGTTGCAGACCACGGTGCCGATCAACAGCGACACATTGAACCTGCACGTGCTGCACACCATCAACTCCAAGTTCAGCCTCAACGTCGGTTACAACCTGAATTCCCAGCGCCAAAATACCTTTGGCAATTTTCCGGATACTGCGGGCACTTCATCCACGCTGAGCCAGTCGGCCACGTTGGGGCTATCGCACAACTGGACGTCGC
Organism: uncultured Acidobacteriota bacterium; assembly: GCA_963779465.1. GTDB lineage: Bacteria > Acidobacteriota > Terriglobia > Acidiferrales > UBA7541 > Palsa-295. The sequence continues at coordinate 2,081,730 of CAVZYH010000001.1, forward strand.
ACCTGGTGGAGGCCACGCAGCTGAATTGGAGCCGCAGCCGCGCGCAAGTGCTGAGCGATAATTCCTACGTGAACAATGTCGCGGGACACTTGGGGATTACCGGCGTCTCCACCGCGCCAATTACGTACGGCATTCCGTCGATAGGTTTGACTAGCTTCTCGGGCTTAAACGATCCGGTGCCGTCGCTGGTGCGCAATCAGACTTTGCGCTTCAGCGATAATTGGAAGTGGGTTCACGGGAAGCACACGCTGACCATCGGCGGCGAGCTGCGCCGTATCCAGCTGAATTCCGAAGCGTCTCCGGCACCTCGCGGGTCGTTCAATTTCACGGGCGTTATGACCTCGCAATTGACTGCGACGGGCCAGCCCGTCCCCGCCACTCCGCAGACCCAACCTTATTACCAGCTCGCCGATTTTCTGCTTGGCCTGCCTTACAGCACCACCGTGCAATTCGGGCCGAACATTTATCTGCGCAGCTGGGATTTTATCGGTTACGGCCAGGACGATTGGCGCATGACCAAGCAGTTTACGCTGCTCTACGGCTTGCGCTACGAAGCCGTCACCCCGCCGGTGGACAAATACAATCAGATCGCGAATCTCGACATGAATTCCACGGCCACTGCAGTGGACGTCGTCACGCCCGGCGGCGTGGGAACATTTAATGGCCCTTACCCGCGCGCGTTGGTGCACGGCGATTACGGGAATTGGGCGCCGCGGATCGGCTTCGCTTGGCTGCCGCGGTTTATCAAGCCGAAGACAGTGGTTCGCGGCGGCTATTCGATTTTTTACAACGTGGCGATCTACAATTCGCTGGCGCAGAAATATTTGTCCTACGAGCCGCCCTTCGCCAATTCGGAAAACTTGATTACATCGGGCTCGCAAGTGCTGACCTTAGAGAACGGCTTCCCCAGCATCAGCGCGATTAGCAATCGCGGCGGCGTCAATCCTTTTTACAAAGACGGCTACGCGCAAATCTGGACGCTCGGCACCGAAACCTCCTTCTCGCAGAGTTGGATCCTGGATCTCACCTACACCGGAACGAAAGGAACCGACTTGGACCTGTTGCGCGCTCCGAATCGCGCTCCGCTAGGCACGAGTCCATTGGACACGCAGGATTCCCTGCAGATCCCGGACGCGAACAGCTTTTATTACGATCAATCCGGAGCCAATTCGATTTACAACGCGCTGCAGTTGCGCCTGGTGCATCGCTTCACGCGCGGCCTTTCGCTGCAAGCGTTCTACACTTTTTCGAAATCGCTCGATAACGCCAGCACCATCGGCGGCACCACGCCCGTCGTGGTACAGCAGGACGGCAACTACGCCGCGGAGTGGGGACTTTCGTCCTTCGATGTGCGGCAGCAACTTCGTTTCTTGACCCTATACGAACTGCCGTTCGGTGAACATCACCATCTCGCCACGCACGGCTGGGCCGAACACGCGTTTAGCAATTGGCGGCTGCAGAATATCGTCACCTGGCAAACGGGAACGCCGGTCACGGCTTATCTGGGCGGCACGGAATCAGACAACGGCACCGGGGCGAGTTTCTCGCTGCGCCCCGATCAAGTAGCCCAGCCGAATCTGGGAATTTGCGGTGGCTCGCCGCTTGCATTTTTCAACACGTCTGCATTCGCGACGCCAGCCACTGGCACATACGGCGACGAACGCCGCGGCGCGATCGAAGGGCCGTGCAAATTCAACTGGAATATGTCGCTGGCGAAGTCTTTTCGCTTCGGACCGCGCGAACGGCATCATCTGGACATCCGGTGGGAAGTCCAGAATCTGACGAATACGCCCGCGTTCTCCGGGCTTTCGGCCACGCTGGGCTTTTCGTCGCTTGGGCGCGTGACCAGCGCCGGCTCAATGCGTACCATGGATGTGATGGCGCGGTTTAATTTCTGATGCGAGAAATTGCTTACAGAATCGCGACGATTTGGCTGTTGGCTACGCTGGCCGTGGGACAACCTGCGGCTCGAGCGCGCCAAGCTGGTCAAGCTGCGCAAGCTGATCGAGTACAGCAGCAATCCGGCAGCCAGCCCGCGCCGGTGGTGGTCGTGCCGCCCGCGCCTGCCTTGGCGCCCGCCCAGCAAACTCCTGCGCAGCAGGCCGCCGCCCACCAATCGTCCGCAGTCCTGCGCAGTTCGTCGGATTTGGTTCGCATCGACGTAGAGGTTACCGACAGATCCGGCAAGCCCATCAAGGGCTTGACCGCAAATCAATTTACGATAACGGACGAAGGCAAGTCGCAAGCGATCACTTCTTTTTCCTACGCTGACATCGAAGCAATCGAAACTGCAACGACCGACGTCAGCAAACCCATCGTCGTGGCGGTTGACAATGACGGACCGAATTCGCCTTCTGCCGACGCCATCAGCGACGCCTTGCGCGACCGCCGCCTGATCGCGCTGTTCTTCGATCTCACTTCGATGCAAACAGACGACCTGATTCGCGCGCACGATGCGGCGGACAAATTCGTGAAGCAGCAGATGACTAAGGCCGACGTGGTCGCCGTCATCGTTTTTTCCACCCGAATAAACGTCCTGGCGAACTTCACCAACGATCGCGCGGTCCTCAATAAAGCGATCGCGCAGCTTACGCCGGACAATTCCGCGAACCTCGCGAGTCCTCTCTACGCCGCAGCGGCGAACGGCGAATACGACGTCCAGGAATATACCGGCGCGGCGTATACGCCGGATGAAACCGAATTCAACGTGTTCAACACGGACCAGAAGCTCGCAGCCGTGGAAGGCCTTGCGGACGTGCTGGGCGGAATTCCCGGAAGAAAGGCGCTGGTAGAATTCACCGGCGGAATCACCCAGACCGGCGAAGAAAATCGCACGCAGCTGCGCGCTGCGACGGACGCCGCGAATCGCGCCGACGTCTCCATCTATTCGATCGATTCCCGCGGATTGCTGGCAGCGCCGCCAGGTGGCGACACCACCACGAATGCCGCGACCGGAACCTCGATGTTTACCGGCGCATCCGTATTTCATCAGACCGATCAGCGCGAAGATTCGCGCGACACGCTCGCGACCCTTTCCACGGACACGGGCGGAAAAGCTTTTTTCGATCTGGGCGATCTGAGCGATGCATTCCCCGCCATCCAGCGGGATAACAGCGGTTACTACCTGATCGGCTACAATCTCGGCGCGGATGTAAAGCACGATGGCCGATGGCGAGCCATTCGCGTGAAGGTTAACGTTCCGGGCGCGCACGTTCGGTTCCGCGACGGATATTACGCACCGCGCGATTTTCAGCACCTGGAGAAAGAAGACCGCGACCAGCAAATTGCTGACGCGATTAATTCCGATCATCCCGTCGTTGAACTTCCCGTGGCTGTGGAAACCGGGATCTTTCGCCTGAGCTCGACGCAATCCTACGTGCCCATTGCCGCGAAAATTGCTTCCAGCGCTCTCGATTGGGCGCAAAAACACAACAAACAGCATGCGGAGTTCGATTTTGCGGTGGAAGTGCGCGCTGTGCCTTCAGGCCAGATCGTGGCGCAACTGCGCGACACGATCACGGTGAACCTGGAGGCCGAACATTTCGAGCAGGTGCGGCACAGCAATTTGCTGTACCAGGGCGGAGTGGTGCTGGCACCTGGAAATTACCGGCTGAAATTCGTGACGCGCGAAAATGAATCGGGAAAGATCGGCACGTTCGAGCAAAACCTGGTGGTCCCGGCGGCACAGCCGGAAAAAGTGACGCTCAGCTCGGTCCTGCTATCCAGCCAGCTCGTCCCCATCGAGAAATCATCGGAGGTCGCGACCAAAGGCCAAGGTGTGCGCGCGAAAATCACCAGCTCCCCTCTCGATATGGAAGGCCAGAAAATTATTCCCAGCGTGACGAATTATTTCACGCAAGGTCAGACGCTGTACGTCTTTCTGCAAGCGTATTATCCGGAAAAGGCCGACAAGAACGAGCCGTTCGATCCGAATTCCCTGCGCGCGGGGCTGGTGTTTCTGCGCAACGGGGTTCAGATGAACGCCACTCCGCTGATCGCGCCCGCGCAAGTAGATCCGAAAACGCACACCGTGTCATTCCGCATCAGTTTGCCGCTGCAGAAGCTGCCCACCGGGCGATATACGGTGCAGGTGATAGCCGTCGCACCGGGCACGCAACATTCGGCGTTTGGCCGAGCGTATCTCGCGCTGCAACAAAATCCCGCGACGACTGCCGCGCCAAGCCCCTGAAGTCAGAATGAAGGTGCGGTTGTTCCCAGTTCCCGCTGCCAGCAGAATCCCTGCCGGGATTCCGAAGAGCGTCGCACGCAGTTAGTGGCCGATGTAAAATCCTTCGCGCGTTTGCACCACAGCGTCCTTCAGCTTGGTCGTCAATTCGATTTTGTGGTAGCCGGCGTCCGCGTCGGCCTTATCGGGGGTGTAGCCCAGCGCATATTGATTGCGCAGTTCCTCGTCAATTTCCGCGTAAATCTGGTCAATGGTCTCCTTCTTGGTGACTTCAAAAAAACGTCCGCCCGTTTCCTTCGATAATTGTTGCAGAACTTTTTTCCCGTCAGGACGCGACTCCTGGGGATAGTGCCGGTGCCCGCCGCCTCCCATGCCTCCTCCGCCCATGCCACCCATGTGCCCGCCGCCAAAGCCACCGCTGTTTCCATATCCTTCCTTGTCAGCGAAGAGAATCGAGTAAACCAGAGTGTCAGCGCGCTGCGCCGTTTCGATGGCGTTGCGCAAAGTTTCTTTGCTGCCGCGATCCACGCCGTCCGTAAGAACCACGATGGCTTTGCGGCCCTGCTGCTTCTTCATCAGCTCGTCCGACGCTAAGAATACAGCGTCATAAAGCAGCGTGCCGCCGCCTCCGCCATAGCCGCCGTGGGAGCCGCGCCCGCCACTGCCACTGCCCCCGCCGCCGTTCCCGGGATCGCTCCCCGAAGCGCCTCCGCTACCCGTCTGCGAGAACTGCGGCCGCCCCAGTTGATCCAGCGACGCTTCCAGTTTCTGGCGCGACGAAGTCAAGTCCTGCAGCAACTCCACCTCGTGGTCGAAGTGAATCACGAACGCCTTGTCCTTATCTTCGCGCAGCAGATGATCAATAAAAGCGTGGCTGGCGTCCCGCTCCTGATCCAGCAGGCGCCGCTGGCTCATGCTGGTGTCCACCAACAGGCCCAGAGTGAGCGGCAAATCGGAATCCGCCGCGAAGTACGTAATCGCTTGCGGATGACCGTCCTGCTGCAGCACGAAATCATCCTTGGTCACCTTGCGGATCAGCGCGCCGTGTTCATCGCGTACCGTGGCGAACATCGTGACCATCTTCACGTTCACCGAAATCGTCGGACCTTGCTGTTGGCTCAGCAGAGGGGTGCCTGCGAGCAATAGGAACGCCGTAGAGGCAAGCAATCCGAGTTTTCTGCCGTCCAATGACTTCCGGGCCGCGACGCCCTGCCCACGGGCGTACTCGCTCGAACTTGCTCGTCGCGCTCTGGACATGAACGATTCACCCATCGCCTGGCTCGCCTCAAATTTCCGCTTCAAACGCTAGACGCAATTCAACCAATGGTAATCCCATGGGAGCATTCAGCGGCAGGAACCAGGAAGTTCCAACTTGTTGGAGGTTGAATATGGCGAGCTTATCGGCCGTGCGGAAAACGCTGCGTCAAGCCAGATGAAAAACGGCCTTAAAAACGAAAAGAGCCTGCGTCCTTGGGGGAGGCCGCAGGCTCTTTTCCAGGGTGGACAAACTAGAACGTAAATCTACCGCCGATCTGCCACCAACGTCCGAGGAGCTGACCAGTGGCTTTGCCAAAGTTAGGATCCAACGGGTTGGTGTCCATGTTCTCCAAGTTGGTGCGGTTGAAGAGGTTGTAGAACTCAAACCGGATCTGGAAGTTGAATCTTTCTCCGAAGCGGTTGTCCTTGTAAATTGCAGCGTCTGTCTCGGAGAAATTCGGGCCTCGGAATTGGTTGAATTTCTCGTTGCCTTCGGTTCCCAGAGTCGGCTGTGTAAATTGCGTCAGGGGACTGGCGAAAACGCCGTTGAGGAAAGCCGCCTTGGAGTTGCCCTGCGAGTAGTTGGTGACGTTGGGGTAATCCAAGTTCTGCCCGTCGGCGTTGTAGTCGCCGCTGTTCGCGGCGAGCCCGTTAATCTGGTTGCCGGGTGATGGGCACGGAAGTCCAGGGTTCACGCAAGTCGGATTGAAGTTGCTGGTGTTGGTGACGTTGAACGGATAACCGCTCTGGAAAATGATCGTGCCGGTAATTCCCCAGCCGCCCGTCAAATGGCCAACCAGGTCCTTGCCGCCGTTCAGACCCTGAATCTGGTAGTTGCCCACTAGAGAAAAGCGGTTCGGAGCATTCCAGGGAGACGGTCCGTAGAACTGAGCAGGATTCGTCGGGACGGGATACACGCCCGCGTCGTCCTTGGATTCGGAGCGTGTATAGGAGGCATCAAAGAACCCGTGTGAAAATCTCCCACGAAGATCGAGGATCAGCGCCTCGTAGTTTCCATACCGATTGTTATCGGCATAGTTGATGTTGCCGAAACTAGGATTGAGGTGAGTTGGAACCAAGCTGTTGTTCAGGACCAAATCGTTGGGGAAATTGTTGATATTTACGCCGTAGCTTACTCCCCCCGCCACGTCACCGCCTCCGACTAGATCGTACGAGTGGGAACCGGTGTATCCGACGCTGGCCGCGAAATTTCTAAAGAAGCTACGCTGCACGGTTCCCGACCAAACAGCCGCTTTAGGCGATTTCAGGTTCGGATTAATGCCACCGATCGCGAAGTTCGCGCCCGTGATGCCTCCCTGCGAGTTGATCAGGCCGGCGTTCAAGGTAGGATTGGGAAACCCGAACGGAGGTGTGTTGCTGTTCCCGAGCTCGAAGATTGGTGGCCCGGAAACACCAGCGACGCCGCCTGGAACGAACGTCGGTTGAATGAGTCCCGGGGGATTGCCGCGGAACTCTTCTTGAACGTTCGCCGAGGTCAGCCAGTTGTTGTAGATCCCGAACCCGCCACGAATCGCCCACTCGCCCTTGCCCGTGGGATCCCACGCGACGGCGATACGCGGACTCACCAAGTCGTTGACGGAGTGATTCAGGGCGTTGTGAGTCTGCTTCGCGAAGCCGTTTGCCACCTGCTGGTCCATCGTGGACCCGGGTCCAAGGTAGAAGTTCCCGAACACCGTCGTCGGACTGTTAGACCACGGGTTACCCGAATCATCGTAGCGGAGGCCCAACGTCAAGGTCAGGTTGGACTTTACTTTCCAGGTATCCATCGCGAATACGCCCCAGGTGCGGGACACGGCGTCCCAAGACCAGAGCTGCGGCAGACCGGTCACCGGATTGTACATAACGTTACCTTCATTGCGCGGCTGGTCCTGAATCAGGGTGGTCAAGTCCTGAAAGTTGAAGCTTGGTGTGGAATAGGGACCCTCGAACGGCTCGATATCGGTTCCGTACCAACCTTCGTAGCCGAACTTCAGAGTGTGCGCGCCCTGGACGTGAGTAAGAACATCGCGCCAGTGATAATTCTTCTGAATGAAATCGCCTTGCGCGAAGCCGGCGCCGAAGCCGACGTTGGTGCCTCCGACCGAAATATTCGGCACGCTGTAAACCGCCGCGCCACTGGCCAAAGTACCTTCGATGCGGCTAACGCCGAATATGGCTTCGTTCAGGGTGTTTGGGTTGAACGTGTGTGTCCAGTTTCCCTGAATCGCATACTCCCAGTTGTGGTTGCTGGGAGCAGAGAACTGGGGTATCGCACCTGGAGCGCCATAGGTGAGCACTGTTCGGTAGAAGCTGCCGTAAACACGATCCTTGCTCCAATACTTGTCCACGCGGCCGAAATACTGCGTTCCGTTGCGAACCGCGCTCGCGCTCAAATCCCCGCTATCAATGAACGGCAGAGTGCAGGGCATCGCCGCGGCACCGACTGCAATCGTGGTTTGGCCGGCGGGACAGGTACCAGTTGCCGGGAAAAAGAACTGTTGGGCCGTCTGCGCGAGCGTGACACCAGTCAGGTTTGAGGGTACATAGGTGTTCAATATCCCTGTCCCTACGGTGGTCGGGAAGTTCGCGTTGGCAAAAGCTACAAACGCGGGGTCGGCGAAAGTCTGGTTGCCGGCGTTGGTCGATTGCTCCGAGCGCAACGGCTCAACGTCGAAGAAGAAGAACAGTTGGTGATGCGGGATGATCGGGCCGCCGATACCGAAGGCCATGTTGTTACCGTGGAAGGGCAAGTATTCACTGGGGCTGAATTTGGTCCGAGCGAACATGTTGCGATTGTAATAGTAGTCGCTGGCGAACCCGTGAAATTGGTCCGTGCCGGACTTGGTGGTCATCACGGTCTGCAATCCGCTGGCTCGTGAATATTCGGAAGAGAAGGTATTCACTTGAATACCCATTTCCTGCACCGAATCCGGATTGGGGGTCAGATTCAAAATTCCTTGACGGATTCCGCTGGTAACGTCCAAGCCGTCCACAACCCACATGTTGGACATCTGGCCTTGGCCATTCGCGCTCGCATCCACCGCCGTTTCCGTGGAGTAGTTGTCAACGTTCGACCCAGGGGCATTGGCCGCCGTGGTGCCAAGTCCGGTGACGCCTGGAGCAAGGGTGACCAAGCCAACGATGCTGCGACCAGGGACTGGCAACTCATCCATGGCGACGTGCTCGAGGGTGAGTTCATTGCGGCTCTCGGAGGGATTCACGATTGGCGCTACCTCCGTGACCTCCACCGATGTGGTGACAGACTTCAGCGAGAGCGTGAGGTTGACGGTCAAAGTCTGGTTCGTCGTCAGGTCGATCTTCTCAACGGTCTTCGCAAAGCCCGCGGCCTCCGCGGTCACTTCATATGTGCCGGGCGCCAGGCTGACAAAATTGTAGGTTCCATTCGCGTCTGCAGTCGTGGTGCGGATCAGTTGGGTGCTGACGTGCGTAATTTGCACGTTCGCTTTCGGCACCGCGGCGCCGGTGGCATCCTGCACCACGCCGGTTACGTTGCCGCTAAACTGTGCGAAGGAAACGCTGGCAGAAAAAGCAACTACGACCAACAAGAAGAAGCAACGCATTGCAGTCATAAATCTCATTCAAATCCCCCCCACTAGCATTCTCACGAATTTGGCCCGCCCGGAAAACGCATTCCGCACCTGCCACGACTCCAAGCCGGCAACCGACTCAGTCGCGACGACCGAACGCTCAACCGAGAAAGCAAATGCAAGCAGCCCCACCACTTTCAGAGAAAACGTTTACTTCCTGTTGGCCGCAATTTACATCCGTTTCTCAAATGCTGTCAAGCGGAAATTTGGATGCAATAGTATTTTTACGTTACATGCGTGTCTGGAGACGCAACATCGTGGGACTTTGCCCTGCTGGCTGGCTCAATGGTTGGGGTCGCGACCCTCATCACTGTCCTCGGCGCTCCTAGCCGACTGGTTTGGACCAACCCTCACCGCCGACGATTCCAGTTCCCTCTTTCACCACAATCAACTGGTCGGCTGCGACGGCTTTCAGCTCTTCGTGCGCCCCGCTAGGCCAACGAATCGCAATATCCGCCGTCTTTTCCGAGCCTAGACCGAAATGCAACCTGGAATCGTTTACAGAGTAGAAGCTTGATTGGCTCAATACCTCTTGCGCCTGTACCTTCTTCCCGTAGCGCACCACCACACGAGCGCCAATCGCGCTGCGGTTCGATTTTGTGCCCACCAATTTAAGCTTCAGCCAGTGGTTTGAGCCGCGCAGATCGTTGCGCAGCAGAGACGGGGGCTCGTTCAGGTTGACGATCAGCACGTCCAGGTCTCCATCGTTGTCAAAGTCGCCGAAAGCGCAGCCTCGGCTGCAATGCGGCGCCGAGACACCGGGACCGGCTTCGTCCAGCAGCTCTTCAAATGTCCCGTTGCCCAGGTTGCGAAACACAACTCGGGGGGTCTTGTTGGGGAATTGCGGCATCGTTTTCTCGAGTTCCGGGTAAACGCTGCCCGTAACCATGAAAATATCCGGATAGCCGTCATTGTCCAGATCCACGATGCCCGCGCCCCAACCTACGTACCGGTTTTCCACGCCGATCCGCGCGACGCGCGTCACATCTACAAAATTGCCTTTGCCGTCGTTGTGGTACAGGCCATTAGTGTCTTCGCTGAAATGGGTCTTGAAAAGATCCAAGTGCCCGTCGAGGTCGTAATCGCCCACACCGACGCCCATTCCGGCCTGCTCTTCGCCATCTTCGCTCAGGGCAACTCCGCGAATTACACCCTCTTCGCGGAACGTACCGTCGTGATTGTTCATGAAGAGCAGGCTAGGTGTGGAATCGCACGCCAGGAAAATATCGGGCCAGCCATCCTCATCGAAATCCGCGGAGACCACCGTCATGCCATAACTTCCACGCAGCGTCGAAATTCCGGCTTGCACGCTGACGTCTGTGAAAGTTCCGTCGCCATTATTTCGGTACAACGAATGCACGCCATGCGGCAGCCCGCGCGGTCCGCACTCAACGTCCACACCCTTCCAGGTGCAGTTGCTGTTCTGCCCCGGTTTGGGCACGCGCTTCAGGTCAAACTGCACGTAGTTCGAAACGAACAGGTCGAGATTGCCGTCGCGGTTGTAATCCAGAAAGGTGCAGCCCGCACCATAGCGCGGCGCTTCGTTTAATAAACCCGCTTGCTTGGTGACGTCGGTAAACGTGCCATCACCGTTATTTCGATACAGCTTGTTTTGCCCGAAATATGTGCAAAACAGGTCCTCGAAGCCATCATTATTGTAATCGCCGACGCACACGCCGGAGGCCCAGCCGACATCGTGCAGCCCTGCTTTGTCCGTTACGTCGCTGAACGTGCCGTCACGGTTGTTCCTGTAGAGGCGGTTCGTGGTGCCGCCGGGCGCGCCGTTCATGCGCGTCCCAGTCAACACGAAAATGTCCATCCAGCCGTCATTGTCGTAGTCCAGGAAGGCGCAGCCGCAGCCTACGGCTTCCAGGATGTAGTCCTTATGGTCCGGGTACCCATAGACCGTGGGTGCCACCAATCCCGCCTTGCCCGCAATATCGGTGAAGTGCGCGTAGAAAGGCCGGCCGGAAGGCGCCGAGCGAGGCTGCGCCTTGGTCGAATGGGGCGACATGCCCTGGCCAAACATGCGGGAGGCCGACGCGCCCAGCGAGAGACCGAGCGATAGACGAAAAAATGAGCGGCGAGTGAATTTCATCAGCAGAACGTGTGCGCAGGCATTATATCCGGGTTGGCGTGATCCGGCACGCGGCTTGACACCTGCGGCGACGCGCAGTATAAAGCGAAGGAAAACGTTTACCAAACACATTTGGATCCGCGCCGGCATCGGACGCTGCTCATATTTCCAGAAAATACCTCGACGCCGGTTTCCTTCTTCCATGCCGGGTCAAGCTTTGCTACTGGCTGCGCCGTGGTGTTCGAAGCACAGACTGCGCATTCTGTGATTCCTTTGTGTCCGTTTGGCGCTAGTGTGGTTCGTACCAGGAAGTCTGAGGAGAAAAAGATGGCGAGACGGAATTTAACGATCCCCGCGATGGTCGCAGCGCTATTTTTTCTTGGCGCAGCGACGATGCTGCCTTATCCCAAAGCAGAGGCGAAATCGAAAATGCAAAAGCAGGCATTCGGCAAAATCCAGAATGGACAGAGCGTGGATTTGTATACCTTGTCGAACAAGTACGGGATGACCGCGGCGATCAGTAATTTCGGCGGCACGCTTGTCTCGCTGAAGGTTCCAGATCGCGATGGAAAGATCGGCGACGTGGTGCTCGGCTACGACAATCCCGCAGACTACGAGGCTGGCAAAGCTTATTTTGGTGGCACAATTGGCCGCTACGGCAATCGCATTGCGCACGGCAAATTCACTCTAGATGGCGTCCTGTACACGCTGCCGCTGAATGACGGCCCGAACACCTTGCACGGGGGCGTCATCGGTTTTAACAAGCGAGTGTGGACGGCGAAAGATGTGTCGAGCAGCGCAGGCGAGGCGCTCGAACTCACCTACTTGAGCAAAGATGGCGAAGAAGGCTTCCCCGGAAATCTCAACGTAAAGGTCGTCTACACACTGCTGGCCAAAGAGAACGCGCTGAAGATTGATTACACCGCGACCACGGACAAAGATACCGTGCTCAATTTGACGAACCATTCGTACTTCAATCTTGCCGGACAGGGCAACGGCGATATCCTGCAGCATCAGCTCACTTTGTACGCCAGCCAATTCACTCCTGTGGACGTGACGCTCATTCCCACCGGAAAACTTGAGGACGTCCACAACACGCCTTTCGATTTCCTACAGCCCATGGCGATTGGCGCGCGCATCAACGCGGACAACGAACAATTGAAATTCGGCAAAGGCTACGATCACAATTGGGTACTGGACAAGAAATCGCCGGCCGCGTTGTCTCCAGCAGCGCGCGCGTACGACGCTCAGAGCGGGCGCGTTCTGGAAGTTTCCACCACCGAACCAGGTGTGCAGTTCTACAGCGGAAACTTTCTGGATGGCACGGTGCACGGCAAAGACGGAAAAGTGTACGGCTACCGCTCCGCATTCTGCCTGGAAACGCAGCATTTTCCCGATTCGCCGAATCACGCGAATTTCCCTTCGACGGAGTTGAAGCCGGGACAGACTTTGCACTCGACTTCGATTTACAAGTTCACTGTGCAAAAGGCCGGCGACAAGTAGCGCCGCAGAGTATCTTAGCGATATCTGGCCGGCGAGCGGAGCAGTCAAACGGCGAGACCGCGTGTCTCAGGCAGGCTGAATCCGTCGCCGGCAGAGCCGTGGCTCATCCGGTGCGCGCGGCAATTCACGGTAACCGATGAAAAAATTCCTCACCAGCATGTTCTCCGCCGCTGCGCTTTGCCTACTGTTGCCTTTCTGGTCCTCCGCGCAGCAAGCTCCGGAGAGCGTGACGATCCACGTGCGTGCCGACCAATCCGCAGGCCCCATCGTTCCCATCTGGAATTACTTTGGATACGACGAACCGAACTACACGTACGCGCCCAACGGAAAAAAACTTCTGGGCGAACTGTCCGCGCTCAGTTCCGTGCCGGTGTACGTCCGCGTCCACAATTTGTTCACCACCGGCGACGGCTCCGCATCCCTGAAATGGGGCTCGACCAACGTGTACACAGAGGACAAAGACGGCAAACCTGTTTACAGTTGGACGATCCTCGACCAAATCTTCGATACGTTTCACGCGGCCGGGATCAGGCCCATTGTCGAAATCGGCTTCATGCCCGAAGCGCTTTCCACGCGTCCCGAACCTTATCGCCACAATTTCCCGAAAGGTTCAATCGGTTCGATTTATACCGGTTGGGCCTACCCGCCGCGCGATTACGCCAAATGGTCCGAGCTTGTTTTTCAATTTACGCGTCATTTGCGTGAACGTTTCGGCGACGCGGAAGTAAAAACCTGGCTGTGGGAAGTCTGGAACGAACCGGACATTGACTACTGGGAGGGCACGCAGGAAGAATATTTCAAACTTTACGATTTCACCGCCGACGCGGTCCTGCGCGCGTTTCCCGAAGCGCGTATCGGAGGTCCGGACAGCACCGGCCCGGGGAATCCGCACGCAGCTGAATTCCTGCGCCAGTTCCTGGAGCACTGCGCGCATCAGACCAATTATGCGACGGGGAAAATCGGCTCGCCGCTGCTGTTTATCAGCTTCCATCCTAAAGGCTCGCCGAAATGGCTGGGCGATCACGTGGAGATGGGCGTTGCTCGGCAGCTCACGTCCATCAAAAACGGATTTCAGATCGTCGCGTCGTTTCCCGAATGGCGCGAAACCCCCATTGTATTGGGCGAATCGGACCCCGAAGGCTGCGCGGCCTGTTCGGCGCAAGAAAATCCGCAAAATGCGTACCGCAACGGCGAGCTTTTCGCGTCCTACACCGCAGAGGCCATGCACAACATCTACACGTTGGCGGCCAGCGAGCACATAAATTTCCTCGGCGCCGTCACTTGGTCGTTCGAATTCGAGGACCAGCCATATTTCGCCGGCTTCCGCGAACTCGCTTCGAACGGATTAGACAAGCCAGTGTTAAACGCGTTCCGAATGTTCGGAATGCTAGGCGACGAGCGCGTGCAAACCACCAGCTCCGCCGCGATTTCAACCGCTGACGTGGTGCTCAACGGCGTGCGCGCGCGGCCAGACATCAACGCGGTCGCCACGCGCCGCGATCACGAACTCCAGATTCTAATTTGGAATTATCACGATGACGATCTTCCCGCTCCAGCCGCCCCGATCGACTTGATGTTCGAGGGACTGCCACCGGGCGCGCAGAAAGCGCTGATCGAACATTTTCGCATCGATGCGCATCACAGTAACTCGTTCACCGCATGGAAGGAGATGGGGTCGCCGCAATCGCTCTCGCCTGTCCAATATGAACGGTTGCAGGATGCCGGACAATTGCAGCTGCTCACTTCTCCGGCATGGATTTCGCTCGACCACGGCGTCGGGCATCTGCAATTTCCGTTGCCACGGCAGGGATTGTCGCTGATACGAATCGCATGGTAAACCGCATCACAACGAGAGACATCCTGAACAATTCGAAGCGCAATCTTCTTCGCCAGAGCGCACGCCTACGCCGGCCGGAAATTTTGCGAGTGGCGCGAAATGTGATCGTACTGTTTCTTCTGACGATTTCCGCCGTCGCGACTAAGGCAGCGGCCCAAACGGGCGCCGATGCCGCCAGCATCAGCGCGATCCAATCAGCCCTACGTGCAGGCAACAACGAACAAGCCCTGACTCTCGTCCACGCTCAACTCCAAGCTTGGCCAAAAGACGTCAGGCTTTGGTCGCTCGAGGGCATCGCACTAACGCACCTCGGGCGCAATCGCGAAGCGCTCACCGCGTACGACAAAGCCCTCGCCATCTCACCGGATTACCTCGCAGCGCTTGAAGGCGCCGCCGAACTGGAATACAAAGCCGGAAGCAATCGAGCCGTTCCGCTGCTACAGCGCATTTTGAAAGTTCGGCCCGACGAGCCCACCACTCACGCAATGCTCGCCGCACTCGCCTACAAAAAACACGATTGCCCAACCGCCGTGGAGCACTTCCAGAAGAGTGGACCGGTGCTTTCTTCGCAGCCCACCGCGCTGGAAGAATACGGCGCATGTCTGATGGAACTGCAAAAGCTGGACCAGGCTCTCCCGGTTTTCGAGCAAATTCTGACGCTGCAGCCAAACGATCCGCACGCGCGCTACAACCTCGCCGTCGTTCAGCTCACCGCGCAGCACAGTGCCGACGCGGTCAACACTCTTCAGCCGTTGCTCGATCAGAGCGCGCCCGACCCCGACGTTCTGGACCTGGCCTCCACGGCATATGAAGACACGGGCGACACGCCTCGCGCCGTCAGTCTGCTGCGCCAAGCCATCGTCGCAAATCCGCAGAATGTGAAGTACTACGTTGATTTCGCGGCATTGTCCTTCAAACACGAATCCTTTCAAGTAGGCGTCGAAATGATTGACGCCGGCCTCGCGCGGTTGCCCAAGGCAGCGCCGCTCTATATCGCGCGCGGCATTCTCTACATTCAAATGGGCCAATTCGAAAAAGGGCAATCCGATTTTGAGGCCGCTAACAAGCTCGACCCCGGCCAGGCGTCCGCGGCTGTCGCCGAAGGTCTCGCGCAAATGCAGGCCAGCAACCTGGACCAGGCATTGAAAACCGTGGCAGCAGAATTAAAGGCGCATCCTGATGACGCGTTTCTTCACTACTTGAAAGCCGAAATTATTTCCCAAGGCGGCCCCGCAGTCGGCACGCCGGAATTCAACGAAGCGGTAAAAGCTGCATCGCGCGCGGTGCAGCTCCAGCCGGACTTCCCTCTTGCCCGCAACGTGCTCGGCAACCTCTATCTGCAATCCGGCCAAAATGATCGCGCCGTCGAACAGTGCCGCGCGGTGCTGCGCGAAAATCCCAACGACCAGATTGCCGTCTATCACCTGCTGCTCGCCTTACGAAAAACAAATGATCCTAAAGGCGAAGTTCCAGGTTTGGTGAAACGCCTGGCTGAACTGCGCGCGCAATCGCAGCAACAGGAAGCATCAACGAATCGGTATAAGCTCTACATCCAAGGCGAGGCGTCCCCAGACGGCGCGACACCCCCACAGCAATAGGGAAAAAATCGTCGCGTGAGGATTAAAGCCGGAAAGGTGCGTTAAATCGCCCGCTTGACAACCTGCTTTCGCGGGCAGTATAAGCGATAGGTAAACGCTTTCTCGATGTTGTTCATTCAGCCCGCACCTGCATCACAACGGAACGGGCCTCAGGCGAACCGCGGCACCGCAATTTCAGGGAGACCAGACCATGAAAAAGACTTCGAGGCGCCAATTCCTTACTAATGCTGCGGTTACGACGGGCGCCGCGCTTGCCGCACGCTCAATCCCCACGTGGGCGAAACCCGCAGCTCCGACCGCGCAAGTCGCGATCACGCCTCAGCTCTCCACGTTCGGCTACTCCCAAGTCCAACTGCTCGACAGCCCTTTCCGCCGCCAGTTCGACCAGAATCACGATCTCTACCTGCATCTCGATGAAGACGCGCTGCTGAAACCATTCCGCAAGCGCGAAGGCCTCACCGCGATCGGCCCGGACATGGGCGGCTGGTATGACGATGCCGATGATTTCAGCGCGATGGACAATTTCCATGCCTTCATTCCCGGACACAGTTTCGGCCAATATCTTTCAGGACTCGCGCGCGCCTACGCCGTCACCGGCAACAAACCCACGCAAGAAAAAGTGCAGCGTCTGGTCCGCGGCTACGGGGCCACAGTTGATCCCGCTGGAAAATTTTATGTGGACTACCGCCTGCCCGCCTACACCTACGACAAGACCTGCTGCGGCTTGATTGACGCGCACGAATTCGCCGGAGACACCTCCGCGCTCGACGTGCTCTGGAGCAGCACCCAAGCCGTGCTGCCGCATTTGCCGGAAAAAGCTCTAAGCCGCCCCGAACAGCGCCAGCGTTTCCACAAGGACATCGCCTACACCTTCGATGAAACCTACACGCTGCCGGAAAATCTGTTCCTCGCGTATCAACGCAGCGGCGACCCGCGCTACAAAGATCTCGCCGTCCGCTTCATCGAGAAGGACTACTTCGATCCACTTGCAGAAGGCACGAACGATCTTCCCGGGGAGCATGCTTACAGTCACGTGAACGCGCTCAGCTCCGCGATGCAGTCGTATCTGGTGCTCGGCGACGAAAAATACCTGCGCGCCGCGACCAACGGTTTTCGCATGGTCCACGAACAGAGCTACGTCACCGGTGGCTGGGGCCCAGACGAAGCGTTCGTCCAGCCCGGAAGCGATGGGCTCTGGCAGAGCCTGGGACTGACGCACTCCAGCTTCGAGACTCCGTGCGGCGTGTATGGCCATTTCAAAATCACGCGCTATTTGCTGCGTGTCACCGGCGATTCGCGGTACGGCGACAGCATGGAACGGATCCTCTACAACACGATCGCCGGCGCTTGGCCGATCCTGCCCGACGGAACCTCCTTCTATTATTCCGATTACAACAACGCTGCAAAGAAAGTTCATTACAAGGACAAATGGCCGTGCTGCTCCGGCACGTTCCCGCAGCTCACCGCAGACTATGGCATCAGTTCCTACTTCCGCAGCAAAGACGGCATCTACGTCAACTTGTTCCTGCCGTCCACTTTGACCTGGCCGCAAAACGGCACGCCGGTAACGCTGACGCAAACCACGAAATTCCCGCAAGCGAATACCACGCAGCTGGAATTCAAGTCGGCGCGTCCCGAATCGTTCACCGTGAACATCCGCATTCCAGGTTGGGCTGGCCCGAAGACCACCGTCGCCGTGAACGGCAGCCGCATTCAAAGCGATGTTACGCCGGGAAAGTTTCTCGCCGTGCAACGAACTTGGAAAGATGGTGACCGCATTGAGATGGAAATGGAAATGCCGATTACCGTGGAGGCCGTGGACAGCAAGAACCCCAACACGGTGGCGCTGCTGCGCGGCCCGATCGCGCTTTTCGGCGTGGGAAATATGCCGGAACGCATTACGCGCCAGCAGATGCTCGCTGCTACAGCTTTCGCGCAATCGTCAGACGATTGGATCGTGAAGACGGACACCAGCAGCTTGACCGTGCGTCCCTTCGCGACGATCATGAACGAGGATTACAGGCTCTATCACCTGGTCGAGTCCTAGCCTCGGCCCTCGGCCTCACCCGGAGATAAAATTAACGTGGAATACCGCGCGCTCGGCCGCACCGGTTGGAAAGTTTCGGAAGTCAGCTTCGGCGCGTGGGCCATTGGCGGCTCGTGGGGCCACGTGTCCGACGAAGAGGCCATGGCGGCCCTGCGCACGGCCGTGGATTGCGGCGTAAATTTCTTCGATACCGCAGACGTTTACGGCAGCGGCCGCAGCGAACGCCTGATCGCCGACCTCAAGAAAAATTACAAGAAGGACATCATCGTCGCCACTAAGGCGGGGCGGCGACTTCCTAGCCAGTCGGTGGCCGGTTATAGCGCCGCGAACCTCACCGCGTGGGTGGACGACAGCCTGCGCAACCTCGCCACCGATGCCCTCGATCTGCTGCAGCTCCACTGCCCGCCGACCGAGCTGTATTCTCGGCCTGAGGCTTTCGATATTCTGGATCGCATGGTGAAGGCCGGAAAGCTGCGCTATTACGGCGTCAGCGTCGAGAAAGTGGACGAAGCTCTGAAAGCGATCGACCACCCCAACGTCCAGAGTGTGCAGATTATTTTCAATTGCTTCCGTCAGCGGCCTGCCGACGAATTTTTCCTGCAAGCGCAGAAAAAAAAGGTAGGAATCCTCGCGCGCGTGCCGCTCGCCAGCGGCCTGCTGACCGGCAAGTTCCACCCCGATTCCACTTTTGAAGCGGACGACCATCGCAATTTCAATCGGCACGGCGAAGCTTTTGATGTTGGCGAAACTTTTTCCGGCGTGGATTACAACGCGGGCCTGGAAGCCGTCGAAGAAATCCGCGCGCTGCTGCCGGGCGGCGTCACCATGAGCCAATTCGCTCTGCGCTGGATTTTGATGTTCGACGCAGTCACCTGCGCCATCCCCGGCGGCAAACGCCCCGATCAAGTTACCGACAATTGCCTCGCATCGGGCCTGCCGCCGCTCTCTCCCGAAGCGATGGCTACCGTACGCAACATATATGACACGCGCTTCGGCGCAGCGCTCCGCCATCGCTGGTAAAATTCCGCGCTAAAACTGTAGCGCACTCGTTGAATTTTCTGCTTGGGAAGTTGCGCGACTTCAAATCACCATGGGCCGTGAAGTTTTCTCGGCAGTTTCCGGACCAATCTGAAATCCCCGGCCGATTTCTTCCGCAACTTCCGCCACGACGCGCCCCACCACCATAATCGCTGGAGCAGGCAATGCGCCCTCGTCACCCAGCCTCGCCAGAACCGTCGAGCGAATCTCTTGATCCTTTCCCGACACATGCGACACAATCGCGCAAGGCATGTCGTCTGGCCAACCAGCATCGCGCAATTGCTGCATTACGCGCGCATAATCGGTTCCCGGCATATAGAGCACCAGCGTGGTGGTGCTCGAGATTCCACCCCATTGTATCGAACGGTTTTCGGTATCGCGCTGGATCGTCGTGAATAGCACCTGCGAAGCAACGCGCCGGTCCGTAAGCGAAAATCCGGCCGCAGCAGCCGCGCCGAAGCCCGCAGTAATCCCCGGAACGATTTCAAATTCGATGCCAGCTAGCCGCAGCGCCGCGAGTTCCTCACCGGCGCGGCCAAAAAGCAAGGGATCGCCGCCCTTCAATCGCACCACAACTTTGTGCGACTTCGCATATGAAACCATCAGCGTATTGATCTCTTCCTGCGTCAGCAATTTTGTGCCGCACCGTTTACCGACGTCCACGAGCTCCGCGTCCGCTGCAACCAGCTCCAGCACCTCGCGGCTCACCAGCGCATCATGCAGCACAATATCCGCGCGGCCCAAAATTCTAGCCGCCTTCAACGTAAGCAGCTCGGGATCACCCGGCCCACCGCCAACCAAATAAACTTTGCCTTTCATGAATTGCTCCTGCCGATCAATTCCCGCTCGTCCCGCTCGCCTTCGCGCAAAAATTTCTCGAACATTTCCCCGCTCGCAAGCTTATGCAAGAGCCGCTTCGTTTCTTCCGGATCTTTCCCTTCGCTGCGGAGGAATTTGCGCGCCGCGCCCAGCCAATCCAGCCACGATTCGTATTCCGGACCAAATTGCAACTCGAGTTCCTTGCGCAGCCGCTGCGCCAGCGCCGGACTTTGCCCTTCGGTGGAAATCGCAATCTGCAAGGCGCCTCGCCGCACCACCGCCGGATAATAAAAGTGGCAGTACTCCGGATCATCCACCACGTTGCAAAGAATTCCGTCCGCCTCACATTGCTGAAACACTTCGTGATTCACCTGCGGCGAAGAAGTTCCCGCAACCACCAGAAACGCGCCGCACAAATCCTCCGCGGCAAACGCTCGAGCCTGCCATTCGATTTGCCCTGCGCGCGCCCGCGCGATCACTGTCTCCGTCACTTGCGGCGCAATCACCACTACGTGCGCCTCCGCCGCCAGCAAACTCTCTATCTTCGATTCCGCGATCACCCCGCCGCCCACCACCACGCAGAGCCGCCCTCGCAATTTCAGAGAGATCGGAAAAAGAGGCATGCGCTATCCTTCGATCCCATACGGCACGGGACCCGCCGAAGCGTCCCGTGCCACGGCTTCCGCAATTTGCCCCGCCAGGAGCATGCGGATCTCGTCATTCGTGTGACGCGCAAAATATTGCCGCAAATTTTCGCCGGGCTCGCGCTCTTCCTCAAAACTTCTCAGTAGCCGCTCGATCGCCTCCGGCACTTCCGTCGCGGCGCAGCGATAGCCCACGGGACGAGCGATGGCAGCAAACTTCCCCACCGCGCCGCCCACGCAGAAGTAATAGGCGTCCACCATCTCGCCGCCCACTTTGATTTTCTTGCCTTCCAGGCCGATGTCCGCGATCCAATGCTGGCCGCAGCTGTTCGGGCATCCGGCGATATGCAATTTCAGCTGCTCGTCAAAACCAGGGATGCGGTCTTCAAGTTCTTCCACCAGCCAGCGCGCGAAGGTCTTCGTCTCGGTCAACGCCAGTTTGCAGAATTCCGAGCCGGTGCAAGCGATGGTCCCGCGCGCAAATGGCGATGCTGCGACCGGCAGGCCCGCCGCGTCCAACGCTCGCGCCACTTTGTCTGCGTGCTCGCTCGGCACGTTGACGAGGACAAGGTTTTGCATAATCGTCGTGCGAATCTCGCCGCCGGCGTAGCGTTCCGCCAGTTCAGCGGCCGTCCGCAATTGAGCGGCGCTGATCCGGCCGCGCAATACGGATACTCCCACATACGAAAATCCCGGCTGCTTCTGCGCGTGTATCCCCACATGATCGCGATACGCGTCTTCCGGCACGCGCTCAGGCTCCGCAGGGTCGAGCTTGAATCCCAGTCGCTGGTGCAGTTCCGCAAGAAACGATTCTGCCGTCCAACCATGCTTCAGAAACAGAAATTTCAATCGCGCGCGATCGCGGTTCTCGCGCAGCACTTCACTGTCGCGGAAAATCTCGGCGATTGCTCGCACCACTTGCGTCGCCTGATGCGCGGCCACGAACGCGTTCAAACGCGTCGCCAGATGCGGGTCGGTGGAAAGCCCTCCGCCCACGCGCAAAGAAAATCCCATCTCGCTCGCGCCACCGCGCCGGCGGATCGTCGCGGTCAGAGCCACGTCATTAATTTCGGGATACGAGCACCACAAATGGCAGCCGGTGATCGAAACTTTGAATTTCCTCGGCAGATTGTAAAACTCGGAATTGCCACCGAGCTGGCGATTCAATTCCAGCGCCACCGCCGACGCGTCGCAAATTTCATCTGCATCCACGCCAGCCAGCGGGCAGCCGGTAATGTTGCGCGCCACGTCGCCGCACGCACCTGTGGTCGTCAGTCCTACCGATTGCAAGCGGTCTAATATTTCCGGCAGCGCTTCAATCGTCACCCAGTGCAGCTGAATATTCTGCCGCACCGTAATGTCCGCGACGCCGCGCGCGTGCCGCTCGGCAATATCCGCCACGGTCCGCAATTGCGCGCTGCGCAAAATTCCGTTGGGAATCCGGATCCGCACCATGAAATACGGCGTCGCCTTCCCTTCGCCGTTTGCGCCGCCAATCACTCCCTGCCCGTCGCCCTGCGTGTAAATTCCCCACGAACGAAAATATGTCCCGAGCCACTCAGGCGGAATCGAAGCATGCCCCAACCTCGCAAACTCGCGAATCTCGTCAACGCACTCCCACGCGTTCTTGGCTCGCTTGAGCCGCTCGACGCGCTGTGCCTTGGTTTCCTTGATTTCACTCATAAGTAGTGTTCAGTCATGAAAAACAGGCCCATAAAAACAAAAAACCCACCAACCAGAGTTTCTGGCGGGTGGGGCTTGGGAACCTGAAGTTGGATTACGACTTAAGTTCCGAATCTCCTATCGCCAGACAGGTGCGCGATACAACATGCGCAACAAGCGCATGGACAACACCGCATCTGGCAACAATTCAACATCCAAATAACACCTTAGCGAACTTCAGCGCTTTCGTCAATCGCAAACAGGGCGCGCGTGCTTACATCGGATTCGCACGATCGGAATGCGATTCAATCCGCACTTAATTCGCGCACCGCTCGGTAACCAATCCGCTCCGGCGCAGTCCAACACACCGAAGGCGGCCCCAGCACGGTTGATTCGACGTTCGCTTGTGGGATTTTCCAGCAGTATGCGCCTCCCCGCCGAGCGATTTCGGACACCCGCAATCGTTACAAAAGAAGAGTTGTCACTCACAGGCCTCGGCGTTATGCTTCCGGCGGTTCCCCGGGTTACCGCCGGGGCTTGGAACCAACCCAGTCCAGATTAACCGCTCCAAGCAATCCAAAACCCGTTTCCGCAACGTAGTAGAAGCAGGTGTGGTTGCAGTCCAAACTCACAGGAGGTAACTCGGTAAAATGACAAAGTCCAAGAAGGCTCTAATCGCTGGCGCAGCGCTCGCAGGTTTGCTCGCCGGTACTACCACAACGATCCAGGCGTCCAACCTTCTCTCCGGCATGCATTCCACCGCGCAGTCGGATCAGAAGCCCGCGGATTCCAAGGTGAAAGAAAAGCACTCCTGCAAGGGTCAGAACTCCTGCAAGGGCAAGGGCGGATGTAAATCGAGCGACAATGGCTGCAAAGGCAAGAACTCTTGCAAGGGCAAGGGCGGCTGCGCAACCGACGGCTCGAAGATGCCCGACTAACACTCGCCGACTTGGCGAACGCAGCGAGTACCAACGGTCTGGTGTTGAGGGCCGGCGCAGGGTGGTCGGCCCTCAACACTTTTCCGCATCATCTTTTCTAGTCGCGTCAACCAGCGGAGTCGTAAATGCCTGCCAATCGCTTTAACGGCCACACGGATTACGGAATCGGGATCGGTCTGCGCTCCCCGCATTATCAGCACATTCTTACGCGTAAGCCCGTAGTGGATTGGTTCGAAATCATATCCGAAAATTTCATGATTGATGGCGGGCGCCCGCTGCGCATCCTCGATCAAATTCTGGAACAGTACAAAGTGGTACAGCACGGGGTCTCAATGTACTTCGGCTCCGCCGAGCGCCCCAATCGCGAACACCTAAAGCGCCTGAAAACTTTAGTGCAGCGAACCAAGACCCCCTGGCTCTCCGACCATCTCTGCTGGGGCAGCGTGGATGGCCGCTACACACACGACCTGTTGCCCATGCCCTACACTTTCGAAGCCGCGCGCATTACCGCGCAGAAGGTCCGCGAAGTGCGCGATTACATCGAAATTCCCGTCGCCGTCGAAAACGTCAGCAGCTATGCCGAATTCCACGTCTCGGAAATGACCGAATGGGAATTCCTCAACGAAGTCGCCGAGCGCGCCGACTGCGGAATCCTGCTCGACGTAAACAATATTTACGTTTCTTCGCAGAATCACAGCTTCGATCCGTTCACTTACGTGAATAGCGTTCCCGCCGAACGCGTTGCGCAAATCCACATCGCCGGGCACTCGAAATATCGCAAGTACATTCTCGATACGCATGATCATCCCGTCATCGATCCTGTCTGGAAACTCTACGCGCGCGCCATCGAACGCGTCGGCCACACCGCGACGCTCCTCGAATGGGACGACAGCATTCCTTCCTTCGACGAGGTGCACGACGAAGCTCTGAAGGCCAATCGCTTCCTCGCGAGCGCCTCGCTCGCCGCCGCCGTATGAAACTTCTCAACCTGCAACGCCGCATGGCTCGCGCTGTCATGACCCCGCTGACGCGCTCGGAACGCATGCGCACTGTCGCGCCCGACGGCCGCTCGATGCGCGCCGTGGCCAATCAAATTATCAAACCCAATGATCGGCTGACTTCCTTCGAGCGCCTGGAAATTTACAATCGCCAATACTGGTTCCGCGTCCTCTCCGCCTTCGCTGAAGATTTTCCCGGCCTGCGCGCCGTGCTCGGTGGGCGCCGCTTCGACGCGATGGCGAAAGCCTATCTGATTGATTGCCCATCGCAATCTTTCACCCTGCGCAATCTTGGTTCGCACCTGGTAGGCTGGCTGCAAAAACATCCGAGCTGGGCCGGCGAACGCCAGAATCTCGCCGTGGATATGGCGCAACTGGAATGGGCCGATATTGAAGCGTTCGATGGCCTACGCGAGCCGTCGCTCAAGCCCGAGGATCTCGCAGGCGTCAATCCCGCCAAGCTGCGCCTGCGCTTGCAGCCTTACATCAGCCTGCTCGCTCTGCGCTATCCGGTGGATGATTTGCTGCTCGAGGTGCGCAAAGATTCCGACGATCTTGATGTCGCCAGCAATACTTTCAGCGAGCGCCACAAGCGCAAACGCGTCAGCGCTATCGCGAAACTCAAGCCCGGTCCCATTTTTCTCGCCGTGCATCGCCTGGACGAAGACGTCTATTTCCGCCGCCTCGACCGCGAAGAATTCGCCATCCTTTCCGCGCTGCACACCGGCAAGTCACTAAACGCCGCGATCGAATCGGCTCTGCGCTACTCACCGATCGTGGCTGCAGCCCGCGCGGCTCGCGTTGAGAAATGGTTTCACACCTGGTCGGCGCTCGGTTGGTTCTGCCGCCTGGAAAAATCCCTGAAAATTGCAAAGGCCGCGTCGCGCCAATAATCGCCGGCCGGAAGAGAGCACCTCACTCCATGAGCCAAACTGGTAACCCGATTCTGCGCATGTACGATGGATTCGTGAAGGCGGTCTCGGCCTTGCAATCTCCGTTCCTGCTGCTTGTCCGTATCTACTGGGGATGGCAACTCTCGCAGAATGGCTGGGCGAAATTGCACAGCCTGCCGAAGGTCACCGAATTTTTCTCGAGCCTCGGATTGCCTGCGCCGCACGCCACGGCCACCTTCGTTTCGTCGTTTGAATTCGTATGCGGAATTCTACTGGCGCTCGGCTTGCTCTCGCGCATCGCCGCCCTCGGCCTGGTTATCGATATGTTTACCGCCTATTGGACGGCGGATCATGCGGCGCTTCTCGCCTTCATTTCCAATCCCGACACCTTCCAAAACGCCGCTTCCTTCATCTATTTGTTCGTGGGGCTGTTGATCCTGATTTTTGGCGCCGGCAAGATCTCAGTGGATCATGTGCTGGATGGCCCCATGCGCAGAGCGCTGCGCGGCAACGTCGGTTCTTCCTTGGCGTAAGGGTCGTGCAGCCGCACAATGGGATATGGACGGCGGCCCGGTGCAAGCAGTTCGGCGCAGTTCGCAACTCGCCCGGAGATTCTGGCCTGCGGCGCTCGCTCTTCTAGTCGTCGGGCTCGCCGCGGCCACCGCTTTTCCAGCTGACGAAATGACCTCCACCCTAGTCATCGGCAACTCGCGCATTGACGTAAACATCGAGGCCGGTGCGATGCAGGCCAGTAAAGAGGATTTGCTAAAGTGGGTGCGCTGGGCCGCGGAATCCGTCGCCGCGTATTATGGCCGCTTTCCGGTTCCGCAGCTTTTGCTCCGTATCGTCCCCTACGATGGAAAAGGTGTCCGCAGCGGACGCACTTTTGGCCGCGAGAATGGCGGCTTCATCACCATTCACGTGGGAAAGGACGCGCAGTTCTCCGACCTTGCCAGCGATTGGATGCTCACGCACGAAATGGTCCATTTGTCTTTCCCTTCCGTCACGGAAAATCATCACTGGATTGAAGAAGGCATCGCCACCTATGTCGAACCCATCGCTCGAGTCCGCGCCGGCCATTTCGATGCCAATCAAATGTGGTTCGAAGTGATGCGCGACTTGCATCAGGGCCTCCCCGCCGCGGGAGACGAGGGTCTGGACCACACACACACCTGGGGACGAACATATTGGGGCGGCGCGCTTTTCTGTTTTCTTGCGGATATCGAAATTCATCGCGAAACGGGAAATAAAAAAGGGCTGGAAGACGCTCTGCGCGGAATACTAAATGCAGGCGGCGATATCAGCCGCGACTGGGAACTTGAAAAAGCGTTCACGATCGGCGATCAAGCGACGGGCGTGCCCGTGCTGCAAAATCTCTACGCCAAAATGAAGGATCAACCCTACAACGTGGATCTAACGGCGCTCTGGACGCAGCTGGGAATCGAACGCGATGGCAACGCAGTGAAATTTCTAGACGCCGCGCCGCTCGCCAAAACTCGCGACGCGATCACCTATGGCTCGGCTGGCCCCTTGCTGAAGCCGGCAGCTAGGGCATCACACACCTCCGCGATTTTTGCAGGCCACACCACCACGACCTTCCCGCGCGTCAAATCCAGCGACTGAATCATTCGCGCGAGCCGCTCGCCTCATTCATCGGACGCTTCCGCAACGATTCTTTCGCCGTTGCGAAATCGCTCCAGCGCCTCGAGGATGTGCGGCCCGTACATTTCCGTCTTGCGCTCGCCAAATCCCGAGACTTTGCGTATCTCAGCTAGCGAACGCGGCTGCACCTGACACAAGTGATCCAGCGAACTATCGTGCATGATGATGAACGCCGCGATGTTCAACTTTTTGGATGTGACCCGCCGCCATTCCCGCATATATTCGCGCAGTCCGGAATCAACTCCGGGCGCCGCGGCGCCCCCGGCAACTGACGCATCGCGCTTTCCAGCGGCCCCCCACCAGGCCGAGGCCGGCACGCTGGCAGCAGTCGCCGAGGCGCTCGCCGGCAATTCATTTTCCCGGATCGAGCTCGGACGCGGACCACGCGTGAACGTGATTGCAGCCGCCGTAGTAGTTGCAGCAGCACGGTCCATGGCGGACCGCTTCGCGCGCCGCTTCGAACGCGGTACCGATGCAGGCGCGAGAAGCCATCCAATTTCGTATCCGCATACATCGCAAGCCCCGCATGAAGACCACTTCGGAGTTTCGCCAAAATGCAAACAAATCTGCCGATGCCGGCAATGGGTGGAATCAACAAAATTGCGAATAATGTGATAGCGCTGCCAAGCTCGTTCGTGTTCTTTGGAATCGCTGAGCTGCTCAATAAAATGTGCCAGCAAGCCCGCGTCTTTTTTCTGCCACAGCAGGACGCAATCCGCGGGCAACCCGTCGCGCCCCGCCCTTCCCGCCTCCTGATAATACTGTTCGATGGATTTCGGCAGCGAAAGATGAATCACCGCACGCACCGCCGCTTTGTTGATCCCTAATCCAAACGCCACCGTCCCCACCAGCACCGGCACTTCATCGGACATCCACTTTTCCTGATTGCGCCGGCGCGTCGCGCTATCCATCTTGCCGTGATAACCAATCGCGCGAATTCCCTCCGCCGCTAGAAACGCCACGGTTTCTTCCACGCGCGCAATCGTCGGCGAGTACACAATCACGTTGCTGCCCGCATAACTTCGCAGCGCCCGCACCAGCAGCTCGGATTGCGTGCCCGAATCGCATTGCCTCACCACATACCGCAGATTCGCGCGATGAAAGCTCGCGATGTATTTATGCGGCTGCCGCAAAGCCAATTGTTCGATAATGTCGTGCCGCACCTGCCGTGTAGCGCTTGCCGTAAACGCCGCAATCGGACGATCCGGAAAATGCCGCCGCAGCGAACTCAACTGCCGGTATTCGGGACGGAATTCGTGCCCCCACTCCGAAATGCAGTGCGCCTCGTCAATCGCAAAAAGCGATACCGGCACGCGCTGCAGCCACTCAATGGTGTCCGCCCGCGCCAATCGCTCCGGCGAAAGATACAGCAGGCGGTAGCGCCCAGCGATCGCGTCGCGCAAAATCGCAGCCTGCTCGCTCGCCGCAAGCGTGCTGTTAAGCAGCGCCGCTGAAATTCCCATTTGGCTCAATTGCGCCACCTGGTCCTGCATCAGCGCAATCAGCGGCGAAACCACCACGACGATCCGATCCGCGAGCAAAGCAGCGGGCAGCTGGTAACAGAGCGATTTTCCACCGCCCGTCGGCATCACCACGCATGCGTCCTGCCCACCGAGCAGGCTGCGCACAATGCGCTCCTGCATGGGACGAAACGAGTCGTAACCCCAATAACGGCGCAACGCGTCGAGCAACTCCGACTCGGGATGTTCCATAGCGGCACGTGCGTTGGCCGATTGCATAGAATCAGTATAGATACGGAGAGATACTGCGGTCTATGCGTATCGTACGCATACGCGACAGCGGCTTGTGCCACAGCGTCTGATTTAGGCCTATAATCAGGCCACTATGGACTCCACACCTGAACGCCCAGCTTCAGGCTCCAGCCGTTATCTCCTGCGCCACGCCGTCGCCACGCTCGCCTATCGCGGCGGCAAAGTGCTGAAGGGCGCTCCGCCAGGTTTCGCTGAATATCGCGCCGGCGACACGACGCGCGCGTGCGGTCAGATCCTCGCCCATCTTGGAGATTTGCTCGATTGGGCGCTGAGCCAGGCCAACGGCAAACAGGACTGGCACGATTCCGCGCCGCTTACGTGGGACGAAGGCACCAAGCGCTTCTTCGCGTCCATTAAAGCGCTCGATGATTATCTTGCCTCCGATGCAGCGCTCTCCTGCCCGCCGGAAAAACTCTTTCAGGGCGCGATTGCTGATTCGCTCACGCACGTGGGACAACTCGCCCTGCTGCGCCGCCTCGCCGGCGCTCCCATTCGCGGCGAAAATTACGCGCAAGCGGAAATCGTCGCCGGCCGCGTGACCGCGCAACAATCCCCGCCGCGACGCGAATTCGACTAATCGAAATATTACAAGCGCCATCGATTTCAGCCCGCTAATTTCAATTGAATCTGGAATTTATGGAAGGCGTAAAACAAAACAAGGCGTGGTCTCACAACCGTCCGAAGCTGCTCGCACGGTAGAAATATAAAAGGAACCGGGAGGACTAGGCTGAGGGACCCGAGCCTCCCGGCATTCTCACCCATCTCCGCAGGGTCTGGGTAAGAAACTCGTTATGCCGCTGATTCGCTGCTGCGCATGAACTCGTATCGTTCGATGGCTGCTGCTACTCCCACTTCGCCCGAATTCTCGGGACTAGTCCGCAATACACGGCCGAGGCACCGGACGCGCACCGGACCCGCTTGAGTGAGTTCGTGCGGCAAGGTCATGACGATCTCGACCGGCGCGCCGCTCCTCAACCCTTTGGGCAAGTGAAAATACAGGCCGCGGGAACTAACTTCCCGCGATTCTGTCGCAGCTTCGCCAACGACGCTTTCGTCAGTCCAACGAACGGTCAGCGGAAGTCGCATGAGGAATCGCCGCGTTGCTCGTCGCTCTTTTAAAGCCACAGGACACTACCTCCCTAAGTACGCATGTAGAGTAGGGCCGCTGCGCCTGAGAACCAATAGAGCCAAAGCCTCAATTATGGAGGACCAAATTGGTACAGAAGTACTAGTCCTATCGCGGCTAAGTTGCAGATAAATAATACTTTGCTGGCAGAGTGCTGCTATCAGTCTTCGATTGGAGTTTTGCGAAAAGCGTGCAATGTATCGGCGAGTGTAAGTATGCCTTCCAGCTTCGCCAAGTCCGCCCGGCTGGCCACCGGCAGCACCGGCCAATCGCCCATCACCTGCAGCGCTTCGGCCAGGCTCTGGTCGCGGAACAAGTATGGCACCGGTCCTTTCGATTTGGCATGTATCGGGGTGGTTGTGCGCGCTGCATCCGGCGCTAGTCGCAGCACGTCGTCGCGATCCAGCAGCCACCATTCCCCCGGACGCATCCGCAGCAGCAACGCCGCTTCAGGGTGCGCTTCCGCTTGCTTCGCGACCTCCACGATGTGATCGCCCGGCTCGGACACCAACACGCCGTCCCTTCGCATCGCATCCTCCACCACGAACAACGTCATCTCTCGCCGTTCTTCAATCGAGGGTAATACGATTCCGTCCTGCCGCGCCAGCAAATCGAATAGCGGAACCTTCTGGTAGGCCCGCGAAATTCCATATGCGATCATCGTCGAGATAATCACCGGGAGAATCGCCGTGTAATTCCCCGAAAGTTCGATAACCATAAAAACAGAGGTAATCGGCGTGCGCAAAAATCCCGCGAACAGCGTTCCGATCCCCACCAACGCGAATGTGCCGATCGTCGCCGAAAGCGCCGGAAAAAAATGATGCTCGATTGATCCCACCGCGCTGCCCAGCATCGCCCCGATAAAAATCACAGGCGCAAACATGCCACCCGGGGTCCCGCTCAGAAATGAAAATCCTGTGACGAGCAATTTCAATCCTGCCAGCAGCAACAGCAATTGCCACACAAATTGCCCGTGCATCGCCTGATCGACGATGGCGTACCCCGCGCCCATCACTTGCGGAAAGCGTATGCCGATCAATCCGATCAGCAGTCCCGCCGCGGCCGGCTGCAAATATTCTGTCCAGCGCGGAAGCGCCTGCATCTTGGGACGCGCATAGACGATCCATTTCAGCAGCAGCAATGAAGCGGCGCCGCCCGCCACGCCCAGCGCTGCATACGCCAGAATTTCTCCCGGCCCCGCCAGGCGAAACGGCGGAACCCGGAACAGCGAGTCCGCGCCCAGGAACGCACGCATCGTCACGACGCTCGAAACGGCCGCTAGCACGATCGCGCCCAGCACCCCTGCGCTCCACGTTCCAATCACTTCCTCGATCACGAACAGCACCGCCGAAATCGGCGCGTTGAACGCAGCCGCCAAGCCGGCTGCCGCGCCCACCGGCGCGATCAGGCGCAGTTTTTCCTGCGACAGCCGCAAACTCCGGCCAATCAACGATGCAATTCCAGCACCCATCAACAGCGATGGATCCTCCGGCCCCAGCGATTGCCCGCTGCCGATGGCCAGCGCACACGCGATAAATTTTCCGATTACGTTGGTGAACGACACATAGCCATTCGAAATGTACATCGCCGACTTAACCTGGTTTACTCCGCTGCCGCGCACGCGCGGAAACACGTGGATCGCCAGCAGCGCCACCGCGATCCCCGCGATCGCCGGAGCCAGCACGACGCGCGGAAATGATGGAGTCAACGAGGGACCTAGCAAGGTGATTTGCGTCCATTCGATGGCCAACCTGAAACACACCACCACCAAGCCGGAAAATATGCCGATGAACACCGCTAGCAACAGGAAGAATCGGTCCTCGCGCAGCGTGAAAACCGCGTGCGTCCACGATTGCCATCGCGCCCGGAATCGTGTGGGCTCGGCGCGCTGAGCATCCGCAGCTGGCGTCACCACATCCGGAGTGCTCGCCACCGAAACAACGGGAGCCTCGCTCATCGGTTCACCACAGATCGGCTGCGGCCCAGCAACCACAGCGCGCGATCGTCACCTTGAGGCTCGCCGCACACCGTTACGGCTGCATTTTCCATCACGAATACGTATGTCATCGCGGCGTCCAGCCGATCCGGGAATCGTTCCATGTATCGCGCAGTCCAATCCTGCTGCAAGTCCTTGCCCTGCGCGTACAATCGCTGCAGGTCTGTCGCCGGCGGAGTTTGCTCCAGCGATTGGCCAGCTTGGCGCGCGCAATTTTCCGCTCGTGCTTGGGCCAGCGCCAGCGCACTCGCCGCTCGCTGCGCCCGCACCTCGGCGGGAAGTCCCGATAAGAATGGATCCAGCGCAAGTATCCGGCCGGTCGTGGCGAAAAGACTCGCCAAATCCGGTTGATCTCGCCTTTCGCGCGGCAGTTGGTCAAAAAATTCCATTGCTGCGTTGTATTGGCCCAGTTGAAATGCCGCCTGCGCGGCACCGGCAAGTGATTCTTGATCACTCCGGTCCGCGGCCAACAGGGTGCGATACAGGTCCAGCGCGCGCGTCCATTGCTGCGTGCGCAGCAACAGTTGCGCCACGATTTTCAGCCGCACTGGGTCGCCTGCGGGAGTATTCTCCGCGAGCGCGATTACTTCTGGCGCGGCTTGTTTCACTTCCCCGCGATTCAGCAGGGTTTCGCAAAGTTCCCGGCGTGCTGCCCAGCGCCTGGCCATCGGGTCGCTAGCCCATTCGCCGTAAATCGCGCCCTGGTAGTAACGCATGGCATCCGCCATCGAATTGAGGTGCGCCGCGATGCGCGCCAGCTCCAGGTTCACTTCTCCGCTGCCCGGAGATTCAGAAAGCATATTCAGCAGATACGAACGAGCTTCTTCGTCACGCTTGGCTGCAGCCAACTCCTTCGCCAGATGAAATTGAAATAGCGAGTTCGTTGGATTATATGCCAGCGCACTGCGGTAATCCGCCAGCGCCGCGTTCACTTGGTTGGCCCGTTCGTCCGCTTCGCCTTGCGTGAACATCGCATCCGCCAGCGTGTGTATTTTTTTGTGGTACAGCCGCGACAGCAACGCCGTCAGCGCCAACATCACCACCAACGCCAGCAAGCAAAGCAGCATCACCAGCTCGCGCGAAAGAACGCGCGGAGACTCGTCGCTCCCTGTGCTCGGATTTGTCTCGCTCATCGTGAACAATTCAACCGAGGAATATTCTAGACGCTTTTCGTGCGAAAAGGGTTGCGAGCCGAAAAAATTATGAAGGATTTGAAGCAGCAGATCGCGGGAGCAAAAGGAACAGCGCGCAGCCGCGGCGCTCGTGCCGCTTACGTCTGGTCAATCAACCGGTGATGGATGGCATACAGCGCAAGCTCGAGACGATCGGAAACGCCCAATTTGTCGAAAATATTATGCAGATGATTTTTTACCGTCTGTTCGCTGATGAAAAGCTTCTCGCCGATCTCACGATTGCGAAAACCCTGCGCCACCAGCTGCACGATTTCCTTCTCGCGGTCGCTCAACAGCGGTTTTTCCCGGCGCTGTCCCGATTCCGCGGATTTCTTGAACGCATCAATCACTTCCGCCGTCATCCGGTTGTCCAGCCAGATTTCGCCGTCGGACACCTTGCGGATGCTCTTCACCAGCAAATCGCTCGCCGATTGCTTCAGCACCACGCCCCGCGCCCCCAAGCGCATCGCACGCACCACGTCGCGGTCGTCTTCCGCGGCCGTCAGCACGATCACCCGCGTCGGCAAAGAATCAAAATTCACCTCTTCCAGTACGCCCAGGCCATCCTTTTCGGGCATGCGCAAATCCAGAAGCAGGATATCAGGCTTCAATTTGGTCAGCATCTTCACACATTCCACGCCATTGGACGCCTCGCCCACGATCTGAATCTCGTCGGCAGCCTCCAATAGTTTGCGCAAGCCATCACGGAAAATGGCATGGTCGTCCGCGACCAGGATGCGAATCACCTGTTTTGCTTTCGTCATCTTGTTTTAATTCAGTGGGATTTCTACCGTCAGACGCGCCCCGTGCCCGGGATTCGACTCCACCGTCAGCGTCCCGCCCACACCGCGTGTTCTTTCCTTGATCGAAATTGGCCCGAGTCGCAGCCGGTCCAGCTCTTCACTGCTGTACCTGCCGGAGAAGCTAAACCCCCGCCCATTATCATCCACAACGAGAGATACTTTCGCCTCATCTTGCCCTAGTTTTACCACGACGTGACTCGCCTTCGCATGCTTTTTTATGTTGTTGAGTGACTCACGATATATCTGGAATAGCTCCCTGCAAATTCGGTCCGGCAGCCGTAAATTCCGGTCCTCGATGAACAAATCCACCGCCAGAGAAGCTTCGTTGCGGAAACGCTCCGCAAAACCCAGCATCAGCTCCCGCATGTCCGCGCTCTCAACCCGCAGCGGCCGAAGGTCTGTAACCATCCTACGCAATTCCGAGCTTTCCTGTTGCACGGTTTTTTGCAATGTTTCCAACTCTTTGCCTGCCTGCTCCGGCGTCCAAGGGAACTTGTGGCGCAGCACATCCAGCTGAATATTCAGGCTCAGCAGCGTCTGCAGGATCCCGTCGTGCAAATCGCGCGATATCCGGCTGCGCTCCGATTCCACCGCCCGCGCCCGTAAGTGCCTCATTAAAAAGACGTTTTCCAGCGGGGGTCCCACATGCCGCACGATCTGCTCCAGCCAGCGCAGGTCGCCCCGCGTGAATCGCCGGTGTGACCCGTTCATGCCGACGAGCCCGGCGCCGGCGCCCGTCCCGTCTGAACCACTTGGCGCACCCGATCCATCAGGCCCATGAGGATTTACAAGCAGCACGCGCCCAGTCGGCCTTCCGCCAGACTCAATCGTCACCGCCAGCAGGGTGCGCGCCCCGAATTCCTCGCGCGTCGAATCCGGCGGCGCGGGAAGCTTGCGAAATATTTGGCCGCTGCGCCGATCCCATCCAAATCCGATTCCGGCGCTGTCGTTGAATTCCCAGCAGAACGAACTCTCGAACGCGTCCGTCAAGAAAGTGTCCGAGCGCGAGAGCGGTAGCGTTTCCGGCCCGCCTAGCTCCCGATCATTCGGATGAATCTTCCAGACGAACAGCCGCTCCAGTTCTTCGTCGCGAATTGCCAGGCAAGCCTGCTCGCATTCAAACGCCAGGGCAATTTCGCCAAGCGCCTGCCGCACCGATTCCGTCAGACCGCGGTCAAATTGAAGCAGCCGCGAGACTTTTTCCAGAAATTGTTGCCGCTCCAGATGCTCGCGTTCCCGAGCCCCCAAGAATCCCATCCCCAGCCCGGAAATCACCGTGCCCAACCCGATCGTCAGCCAATGCCACGCGCCGCTCCACCCTGACAATTCCATCATCGCCACGCGAAAGATGATTCCGGCGGTCGCCACAGTCACCAGCGCCAGCATCAAGCGAGTATTTCCCTGTGTCGCCAGTGCGAAGACCACAAATAAGAATAGAAACCACCACGCGGAAACCGTAGGCGTCAGAAACAGGAATACCGCCAGCGCCACAAAGTCAGCCACCAACGGAATCGTGAAGCTCGTCTCGCTGGAAAACCGCTCATACAAAAGCACCGCCAGCGCCAGCAGCAGATAAACCGCTAGAAAAATCGACGCGGCCGCGCGTGACCCCGTCGCCGACATCTCGATCAAATCCACCAGCGCCAGGGCCACAAAAATGGCTCGAGCCAGGGTGACCTGGCGATCCAGATACAATCGTTCAGCGGTATCAAGAGCCATCGTGGTGGGCAACTGCCTATCAAAGTCTAGCAAGCCCCACCAGCCGCGCAACCGCGTGTCCTCTTCTGGTTATCGGCGTCCGCGAACGTCATTGCGCGACTCACCGTCGCCGTGAAGTTATCCACAGCCAAGTACCATAGGCAAGAGTTGACACCAGGCGCATAATCATTCGCGGCAACACCACGGCGAGCGGGGGACGAGCGGATTGGCGCAGCGATATACGCGAAATGAAGTTGGGCGCATCCTGGATATTGAGCCAAACCGTCTTCGCTATTGGGAACGTCTGCGGCTCGTACGCCCCGAAACCCGCTGGGGCGAGCGGTTCTACAGTTTCGGCGACCTCGTAGCTCTGCGCTCCATCCAACGCATCACCCAAAATCGCGTCCCCGCCAAACGTGTTCGCCGCGCCGTCGCTATGATGGAATCGCAATTCGGCGCCGCTTCCCTGCCCATCCAGGAACTTCGCCTCGTCGAATTCGGTCGCGAAATCCATGTCGTTCCGCCCGGCTCCGAACGCCCCTACAATCCTTTTCTGCGCCAGTGGGCTTTCCCGTTTGACCTCGCCCCTCAGCCCACGAAACTGCACGCCATGGTCGGCCCCACGCCCGAAGATTTTTTTCAGTCCGCGCTCGATTGCGAAGCTCGTGCCGAGAGTCTCCCGCAAGCGATCGAAAATTATCAGCGCGTGGTGGACCTCGCGCCGAACTGGATCGAAGCGCACATCAATCTCGGCGTCGCGTATTACCAGCTCGGCCAGCTGACTGACGCGCGCAACTGCTTCGTCGCCGCCGTGCAAATTGATCCGCTTAACGGCATCTCGCGTTACAACCTGGGCTGCACGCTCGAAGAACTCGGTGAGCTTGACGAAGCCATTGACCATCTGCGCCGCGCCGCCCGCGCCATGCCCGCCCACGCAGACGTCCATTTCAATCTCGCGCTAGCGTACGAAAAGCGGGGTGAACGCAAAGCCGCTCACGGACAATGGTCGCTCTACCTGCGTTACGCACCCAACGGTCCCTGGGCCGACCAAGCACGCGAGCGCATGCAGGAATCCTCCGGCAAGCGCGAACGAAGCGCGCCAATTCCCTTCCGCCGGCCCAGCTAAATGTGGTTGCAGGATTGAAAGGACTCCTGATGCCAAGGCGCTGCCTGTTTTGTGCCGCCGCGGTTCTCCTGACACTTATGATTTCGCAACGCTCTAAATCGCAGCAGCAGAGTCAGCCGTCAGATGGCGCTCGCGCCGCTGCATCCAAAAAATTTGCCGCCCTCAGCGACCAGTTCATGAAAGACTCGCTCGCGCTTGCTCCGACGAGTGCTTCCGCCGCCGGCTATCACACCCATCTGGACGCCAAGACCGGCAAAATCATCGCCCTGGATGCCGAGCTGGACGATCTCAGCCTCGAGTCCATCGCTCAGCAACGCGCCTTCTACACCAACTGGCGCGAACGTTTCCACAAAGAGACGCCGCCTTCAACTCTCGATCCTGAAAACGCCGCCGATTGGCAGCTGATTGACGATCAAATCGGCCTCAACCTGCTGGAGTTCGATCGCATTCAGAGCTACAAACACAATCCCACGGTCGTCGTGGAACTGATCGGCAACGCGCTATTCCTGCCGTTGACCCAGAATTACGCGCCGCACGACGTCCGGATCGGCCAGGTCCTCTCACGCGTCAGCCAAATCCCTCGCCTCCTCGCGCAAGTCCAGCCGTACTTGTCAGATTCTGATCCCGTGTGGATTTCCACAGCCGTGGATGAAAATGCCGGCAACATTGACCTCATCGAGCACTTGCTCGCCGGCGAAATTCCCGCGCGCTCGCCGCTGAAGACCAAATATGATGCCGTCGCGCCGCCCGCTATAAAATCCTTGCGCGAATTCTCCGCATGGCTGCAGAACTCGCTCGCGAAACAGCCATCGAATCTCACCTGGCGCCTGGGCAAGGAACTTTACGACCAGAAATTCGCGCTCGTGATGGAATCCTCCGTGACGCCGGAAGACGTATTAGCCAGTGCCGAGCAGGACATGAAGTCCGTACGCGCCGAAATGCTGCAAATCGCGATTCCCCTACACAAGCAGATGTATCCGGACCACAACGACCACTCGAATCTTGGCGAACACGATCGCGAAAACCTCATCATCCAGGAAGTGCTGCTGAAAATATCAGACCATCACCCCAGCCCCTCTCAATTGCAACCAACCATCGAAGCCGACCTCGTGGGCATCACAAAATTCATTCGCGAGAAGAAAATTGTCTCGCTCGGGTCCGGCGACAACTTGAAAGTAATTCCCACGCCGCCGTTCGAGCGCGGCATCTACTCCGTCGCGGGCTTCCACAGCGCGCCGCCGCTCGAACCGAAAGCCGAAGCGCAATACTGGGTTACTCCGATTGATCCCGAAATGCCCGCCGCCAAGGTCGAATCGAAGCTGCGCGAGTACAACGATTTTACTTTGCAGTGGCTCAGCATTCACGAAGCCCTTCCTGGCCACTACGTCCAGGCGGAACACGCCAATAATATCCAGCCCGAACGCCGCCGCTTGCTCCGCTCGCTCTATGCCAATGGCGCCTATGTCGAAGGCTGGGCGGAATACATCGCGCAGGTAATGATGGACGAAGGTTTCCTCGACAACGATCCGCGCTTCCGCATGGTCATGCGCAAAATTCGACTCCGCGTGATCTCCAACGCAATTCTCGACATTAAAATGCACACCATGAACATGACCGATCAGGAAGCGCTGGATTTAATGACCAAGGAATCGTTTCAAACCCAGGCCGAAGCGGAAGGAAAACTACTGCGCGTCAAGCTGAGCTCGACCCAGCTACCCACCTACTACGTCGGCATTCGCGAATGGTTCGCGGTGCGCCAAAAATATCAGGCAGCGGCAGGCAAAAACTTCAACCTGCTGAAATTTCACGACTTGGTCCTCGACGAGGGCGCACTGCCAGTGCCAGTGGTAGAAAAACTGGTCATGCCCTCAGCCAAGCGGTGATCGGTCGCCCGGTTCAAAGTCAAACTCACCAGAACGTTCGACTTTCAACTGTGAAGTGTCAACTGCGGTTCAAAACGAAAACCCCGCCTGCAAATAGATTTGCCGGTTTGCTGCGTTTGAAGAGAATGGTCCGCGTGCCAACGCATTCGAAACTCCAAAAAACTCTGTATTGTAGGACGCAGCGCCGCCCGCTACCGCCGGTGGATTCAAGACCGCGCTCGGATTCGCCAGGTTCACATTGTTGAACACGTTGCGCGCATTGACGCTCAACGT
The DNA here is from genome assembly GCA_963779465.1 of uncultured Acidobacteriota bacterium. Lineage (GTDB taxonomy): Bacteria > Acidobacteriota > Terriglobia > Acidiferrales > UBA7541 > Palsa-295. The sequence continues at coordinate 2,120,346 of CAVZYH010000001.1, forward strand.
AATGTTGTAGCGTTTCGTCGAGGTATTGCCACCGAACCCGCCTGGTCCGCCGCCACCAAACGGATTCGAGCCGCCTCCGCGTCCCCCGCCGCCACCTCCGCGCCCACCTCCTCCGCCACCTCCGCCTCCGCCGGCACCGCCCTTGTTTTCCGGCCCGAAATTAAACGTCTTCGCCAAACGCAGGTTCAGGGTGAAATGATTTGGCCCCGTGAAATCATTAACAGGAATCGGCGTCGCATTCGCGCCCGGCAAGGTGTTAAACGTGCCGAATCCTGGAATTGTCAGCTCGGCGGGATTCCCGGAGTTTACGGTTCCCAACGACGGTCGCTGGTTCAGCTGAGAACTTCCAATCAAGTCCTGGCTCAAAGTCACGTTGTACGGCGAGCCGGAACTGGCAATCATGAACGGGCTGAGGCGAAATCCCCATGGCAACGCAATGGAACCACCGAGAAAAAAACGATTCCGCGTATCGAACGATGCGCGGCCATAATCCTGCATGATATTCCCGGGATTCGAAGGAAAACTGTTTGCGCCCGAAGTGTCGCTGTTCGCATAATTCAGCACGTAGTAAGCGAACAACGTCAGCTTCTGCCCCGCCTGCACGCGGCTTTGCACGAACAATTGGTTCTGCCGAAAAATTGCCCCCGATTCGTACTGATAGATATTTCTGAACTGCGAATTGCGCATCGCGGCGGCCGGATCCAAATAATAAGGATAGATGGACGAAAGATTAGTCGGCGGGTTGATATTATTCGTGAGCAATTGGTCGTTGCCCACCGAGTTTAGGTACGAAACGCTCAGATTCGCAACCTTCGTGAGTTGGCGTTCCAGACTCACGGCCGTCTGCGCGACATACGGCGCGTGCAAATTCTGATTCGTCTGATAAAACGTCAGCAACTGCGTCGGACTCGGCGTCAGCAGCGGCGGCGGCGCGGGATTAGCGTTGAAAAATTCCGGGCTCGGCACCACATACCCGGCCAGCGACGTGCCGTTCAAGCGGTCCTCTTCCAAGACGTAAGGCAATGTAAAGCGGTCGTAGAAAACTCCGAAACCGGCTCGCAGTATCGTCTTGGGCGCGGTCTTTCCTCCGCCTCCAATCCCCCATGCAAATCCCAGCCGCGGCGCCCAATCGGCATGGTTGCTGATATTATTCTGCGACTCAAACCGTAATCCGTAACTCAGCGTGATGTTCGGCCGTATGCGCCAGTCATCCTCCACATACAATCCCACGTCCACCTGCGAGACGTGCACAAACGGATTCGCCGGGAGCGTCGTGTTCGCCGGATTTGCCGTCACCGTGAATTGGTTAGCAGAGGGCACGCCCTGCAATGTATCCACATACGCAGTGACCGACGGAAATACATATGTCCCGTTGAATCCCCCGGTCGAGCTATTCGAATCGGTCGAACCGCGTAGCCGCACGCCAAATTTCAAAAAATGTTTCGTGAACTGCACCGAGGTGTAGTTCTGAAATTCATAATTGTTGGTCGTGTCGTTGATCAGCCCGCCGCTATACCCTCCGCCATTGAACGCCAGAGGCACGATGATCGACGGCGCGGTGCTGTCCGGCGTTTGCGTGCTCTGTTCGCGCAAGTACTGAAAGCGCGTTTCGTTCACTACTTTTGTGCCGAAAATCTGCGTGTCGCCCACCTGCAGCGTCTGCTCGGTGCTCAGGTCGTTGTAACCCTGCGACGGCAGGTCGAACCCGCCGACGCCATCATTAGTTTCATCGTTGCGGTAATACTGATAGCGCACCGTCAGCGTATTGTTTTTCGATATTGCATAGTCTAGCCGCGGACCGATGTTGTAACGCTTCTTTGGATTGGGTACCGCGGCGCTAAACGGCGTCACCACGAAGGTCGTGGGGTTCACTTGCAGCGCATTCACGATCCCGAGGTCATTAATATCGCGAATATCCTCCGTGAAAAAAAATGAAGCCTTCTTGCTCAGAGGACCTCCGATGTTTCCGCTGTACTGCATCGAATAGTAGCTGGGGTATGGCGTGCCCGACGCCTCGCTTGAATTGAAAAACGGATTCCGCGTGTTGAATGCCGAGTCATTCCCGTTCACCGAAAACCCGCCGTGCCATTTATCCGTGCCGGGCTTGGTGAAAATCTCGATGCGCCCGTAACCCACCTTGTCGTACTGCGCGGAAAACGGATTTTGATTGATGCGTATTTCGCGAATCGCGGATTTCGGTGGCAGTTGCCCCGCCGTAAATCCATCAATATAGAATTGCCCGCCGTTTGGCCCCGCCGACGGTCCGGCCAATGCTGTCAAGTCCGTCTGCAACTCATCGGGATCGTCCGGCAGCGCATCCAGCGCTGCGCCATTGATCACAATCGCGCCGGCATTATTCGTCGGGCTCACGTCCACGTTCGTGGATTGATCCGTCACGGTCACTTGCTGCTGCTCCTCTTCGATCGTCAGCGCGATGGTCAGCTGCTGCACCTGCCCCGCCGCCACCTGCACCGCGTCGTTCTTGTACAACGCGAAGCCTTTGGCGATCACCTCTACCGTATATTTTCCCGGCGCCACGCCCTTCACTTCAAACACTCCGTCGCGATTCGTCGTCGCGGCGAGACTCGTTCCGTCGGCTGCTGTCGCGATGATTGATGCGCCCAGGACGGCCGCAGCCGATGGGTCCGTAACCTGTCCGCGAATTGTGCCGGTGCCGGTCTGCACAGCCGCTGGTGCAGCACTCGGTGCGGCATTCTGAGTGACGGTCTGCGCAAACGTGGAGCTCGAACAGAAAAATACGAGTGCGATTATCGCTGCAATGAATGGTGAAAATAAAAAGACCCGGGCTTTCATTCCGTCTCCTGAAAGACTATGAATCGGTGAGCTGATTATGATTTATTGATTTCCGGCGGAGGCGTCGCCGCCGGGTGCACCGCCGCCGAGGCTCCACGGCGAAAGCATCATCGCTTGCGATGCGTTGCCGGCAGGCGCTGCTGCCAATATTGCTTCCACGCCTCCCAGCATAGTGATGGCCGTTACGCCGCCCGCATCGGTGCCCTGCGTGGACACCACCATAACGGCGTCGCCTTTCTGAAAATCCGCCAACGTGCTGGCAGGCAGCCGATTCACAATTTGTTGGAAGTCGCCCCGGCCGCCACCGCCTCCCGGTGCGCCGTTCCCCGCCGCGCCCGCTCCAGCGCCCGCACCGCCCGAACGCTGCCCGCCAGTTGCAGTTCCGGCAGCAGGGGCCGCGCCGCCTGCACTCGCCGCGCCCGCCCCAGCTCCCTTCAGCCGGAACGCAATCATCTGCGCCATCTGCGCGGGTATCTTGCACAGTTGCGATTGTGTCGTGATTTTCACCACCACCGGCTTCTTGCTGATCACGTCCGTCAGAGTGATCGTCTGCGCGCTCGCATCAATCGCAGTGATAATTCCAGCCAAGTTGCGGAAAGTTCCAGAAACTATTTCGTCCGCCGCGAATTCACCACCATCCTCGCTTTTCGTTCCCCGCGCGCGTACTTGATCGCCCGGTTTGATCTGATCCAGCGGAGCGGGCTTCGCATCATCGAACTGCACGGAATCCGGCGCGTAGCGGCGCAGCACCGTATCCTTCGTGGTGCGAATCGCTACGGTTTTCGCGGTGGCTCCGCTCCCCGTGGAAATTGTGATCGTGCCGGTAGCAGGATCTACGGCGCTCACCAACCCGCCGATGCCCCGTTTTTGCCAGTCGTCGCGGTCCTGCGCCTTCTTCGCTTCCAGGTCCTTGCTCTTCATCGCGATGATTCCCACCGCCGTCATCGTCTTCGCGTCATTCGACGCTCTTCCGCGCACTAAAACTCGATCGCCCACCTGCAGGTCCGTCAACGCAATCGGCGTCGCCGACTTCAAATCTTTTTCACCCGGGGCCACCCGCACAATTTTTGCGTTGCTCGCGACGGTCACGCTCACGTCTGTGCCGCTGTCTGCAGTCAAAATCAGCGCATTGCCACTGATGGATTTCAGCGCGCCAACTTTTTGCGTGAGAGGCGCCTGCGGCGCGGGCGCCTGTTGCGCTGCCGGCTGTTGCCCCGCCTGCAGCGCCGAAGCGCGCTCTAGCCTCCATTCCGCGTGCAGGCCTGCGTGGCACTGCACAACGAAAAGCGACGCACCCGCCAGCAACAGCAGCGCGTATTTCGCGCACCCCGCCAAACGCCCGTTCGTCAAACTCGTCGAACTCATCAAACGCATTGAACCGCCCCCAGAATTCAGTACCCAGCTTGCATCGACTCCCAAACTGCAATACTCGGGCCAATGCCATCAATAGTAGATACACACAAGCACGCACCTACCCGTCAGATTTTAGACGTATCGGCACCCGGAAAACGTTTCCTTATTCTTGCAAAATTATCCCGCCCGATCCCACGTCCACGATTCCCGTATCGGAACCAACCAGTTTCCATGGACACACGGGGGCCGTTGCAGCCCCCTTCAGATGGTGTAAACTATGAATCCACTCGGCGGTGAGCGTAGCTCAGCTGGTAGAGCATCGGTCTGTGGCACCGAGGGTCGCGGGTTCAAACCCCGTCGCTCACCCCAATCCCCCAGAAATCAAGTAAATCGAATTCGGCACGATCGAATGAACCGTTGAGTCTGCTTGTGCATGGACAGTCATTAAACACGGACTCGCGATGGGTGCGCCAGCACAAGAGCGGGATGGCAGCTGAAGACAGCGAAAAGGAACGGCTTCCGGCTGGTGTGGGCCACGCGGAGATGGTGAGATCGTCGAAGGCGCGTTGAAGTTTTCGTCGCGAATAATTGCGAGAACATTCCGACGATTCCAGGACAAGCTGATCGTCCGTCCCGCAACGCTGAAAGCTCATCCACAGTTCGAAACCGTCGTCGCACTTCCGGATGGATTTTGCTTCGACAAACTCCTGAATACGATGCAACCGCGGATCTGTTTACGAAAATTCCGTTCGGAGCACGGAGTTGCTGGAAGGATTCACCGCAATCTTAAGTCTTCTCTGACCGCGCAATGTGAAGCCGATGTCGGCACAGACTTGCGAATTTCCGACTCAGTCGCGGTTGCACACTGAAGCTGTAAAGGGAGTGCGGACGCGGTGGTGTAGAAAGCAGTTTTCGGAGTCCACGTGACACCTTCTCGCGAGCTCGTGAGACTCGGGACTTCACAGCACACTTGCGAACGCCTAAAGCGCGGGCGGCTTCCGTGATTGAAAATTCTTCAATCTTGCGTAACCGAAATGTTGCCTGAACTCGTGGCGGGAGCTCACGGATCTGGTCTTCGATGAGGGCATTCAATTCATTTGCCGCACAAATCTGCTCAGGATTCGGCGACTGGGAGACTGTTCGGTTTAGGAGCGGTTCTGATTGATTGTCCAAAATCTCGTTCAACGAAGCTTCCACACGGCAGCTCTTCCTTCGGCGAAGCATGAGAGCTGAATTAATTGCGATTCGGGTCAGCCAAGTGGAAAAGGCTGCCCGCCCCTCGAAGGAATCAAGTTTCGCATAAGCCTTACACCAACTCTCTTGTACTGCATCTTCGGCATCTTCTTTGTTTCGTAAGATGGCAAAGGCCGTCCGATAAAGCCTGGGCGTATGCGTTTTGAAAAGTCGTTCCTGCGCTTCTGGATTTCCCGCGACAGCCTGCCGAATGAGGGCCCAATCACCGCGCAGCACCAGCGGCGCGAACTTCACACCAGCGGAACCAAACTTGCGGGCACGCGAAGCCCTCCTCGTCGATTCCGCGCCGCGGATACTCGCAGGAAACAGGTCTCCAACTATTGCCGATCCGTTCCCGAGAAAGGATTCCAGTGCACCCATCGCTGCTTCTCCCTTTCTACGATTGCTTCCGTCGATAGCAGTGCATTTTCGGTGCCGATTCGCTTTTTACTGTGGGCGGTTCGGAAGTAGTCGAGAGTAAAGACTTAGAGGAGTGCCGCAGCTTGCGACGGAGCTGTCGTTTCAGCTCCATGCTGCCGACTGGATCGCATTCGTCAGCTGAATGACACTGCCGACCTCACGCAGCATGTCGCCGGCAGCGGCCCGGGCGCGTGCAAGCAAATCAGCTCGGGCGGTTAGCTTGCATATGAAGGATCTGATGAGGAGCGTAGCCGCCAATTGAATTCTTAGCCTCATCCGATCATCACGATTTTTTGCGGGTCAGAGAATGAATCCACACTCCGGGCGATACCCAGCTTCTTCATTCGGAAATAAAGCGTCGAACGGTTCAATCCCAGGCGCGCCGCGGCACCGCTGGATCCGGACAGAACCCACCTGGTCTCTTTCAGGGTTTTCAGAATATGGTTGCGTTCGACCTCTTCCAGGGTTTGATGGCGGTCCGCGTTCTGCCCAGGAGTGATCCGGGATTTCAAATCCCGCGGCGAAAGCTGCAGCACAGGACCGGGGCTTAAAATCACAGCACGTTCAATTACGTTTTCCAACTCGCGGATATTGCCAGGCCATCGATACCGAATCAGAGCGTCCACTGTCTCCGACGGGATCGTGTCAATCGTCTTACGCATGCGTCGTGTGGCCTGTTGTAAAAAATGTTGCACCAGCAGCGGAATATCGTCCGGACGTTCCCGCAAGGGCGGAACATGAATCGGAAAAACATTCACCCGATAGTAGAGGTCGCTGCGAAATTGCTTCTCCAGGATCATTCCTTCCAGGTCACGATGAGTAGCGGCCACAATGCGCACGTCGACTTTTTGCGTCCGATTGTTCCCCAGGCGCTCAAATTCCCGCTCCTGCAAGATGCGAAGCAGCTTCGGCTGGAGCTCCAGCGGGATGTCGCCAATTTCATCCAGGAACAGCGAACCATGATGCGCAAGCTCAAGCCGGCCGATCTTCTGCGCGATCGCGCCGGTGAACGATCCCCGCTCGTGCCCAAACAATTCGCTTTCGAGCAGGCCGGTAGGAATGGCGGCACAGTTGAGTTTCACAAATGGCCGATCCGCGCGAGGGCTGTGACTGTGAATGGCGCGCGCGATGAGCTCTTTGCCCGTGCCGGTCTCGCCTAGCAAGAGCACAGTGGAATCTCCCCAAGCGACGGTCTCGACCATCTGCAGCACGCGGCGAAGCCCCGAGCTATTTCCGATGATCCCTTCGAATCCGGCCGCTGGGTTCACCGGTTCGTCGATTCGGTCTAGATCAAGCGTGATGTCCGGTTCGGGCTCGGTCGTCAGGTCCTGATACCGCAGTGGATAGGTGAGACTATTCAAGCTCATTCCTTTGCTCCCTTTTTCGCGGTTTAGCTGTACGAGGGTGCTGTTTTTTCGGCCTCGGCCCGCTTTCTTGTCCAATCCATTTTCGGACGTAAGGCGGACAATTCGCGAGTTGGGTCCCGTCCGCCTCACAATCAGCTAGATACCTAATCGCATCGCGGTCTACGAGTGTTACATCTCTGAGATCCAAAGCGATGTGGCTGTCGTGCCCTTCCAACTCAAGCAGCCTTCGCAGTTCATCAAGATCCGTCGCCTCGATTCGACCGCTCAGTGTGAAAATGACACCCCCATTTGTTTTTCTCTGGATCTTCAGCATTCCGCGTCCCTTTCCACGTGCACGCGTTTGCGATGAGCAGTTCGCGGCCCGATGCTAAGCACATGATCGTTCGGAACTTAGCTTAATTTCGACTGGCGAAGTTTCGCCAATTGGTGAAATTCCGCCCAATATCCGTGTCGAAGCTGCGTTGGCACGACGGAGTCTTCCACATGGGCAGTCTGCCGCGGGTAGCACGGTAAGATGTACCGCCGCGTCGCCGTGCAGCAAATGTCCCTTAATGTCCCTGCGCTCAACAATTCTCGACCTCAAATTGTCATTGGCCTTGGCGAGTGCTGCGGTCCGTTCTTCAACCTGTGGTTCGAAGTCACTGGCAAGCCGCTTGCTTCAGGCTCGTTGCTGGCATCTCGTGGCGCATTCTGAACGTCAGGGTTTGGGAAGTCCTTCAGACTACTCTGAAAAAATATGAAAAACCCTGAATAACTTGTAAGCTACCGGTTTTCTATGACCAACTTGTATCACTTCGGCCAGTTTGCGCTAGATCCGAGTAGGCGCACGCTCTCTCGCGCCGGTTCATCGATTTCTCTCACGCCTCGGGCCTTCGATGTTCTGCTGTTTCTAGCTCAAAACCCGAACCGTCTGGTCACCAAGGAGGAACTGCTGCAAGCTGTGTGGGGCGACGCGTTCGTAGAAGAAGGGAATCTGACGCAATACATCTCCCATTTACGCAAGGCCCTCGATAACGACTCCGAAGATACCCGGCTGATTGTTACCATTGCTCGAAAGGGATACCAGTTCACCTCGCGTGTGACTGTCGTCCCCGAGGAGCCAGATATCACGAAACCTGCCGCGCTTCGGGCTCTTGCGACCGAAACCTCAGAATCCGATGCGCCAGCTGCGCGGTTTCCAACCACAGAAAAAGTTGTCGAATCGGCGTCGCCTCGTCTCCGCTTGCGCAAATGGTTCGCGACGGCCGCGCTGTTGGCCGTGATCGCTGCAGCCTTCTGGTTGTATCGGAGCCACCATCGCCGGGTGACGCTCTCCGCTGCGGACACCATTGTCCTCGCCGATGTCGAAAACGAGACCGGTGATCCGGTGTTCGACGATGCGTTAGACACAGCCCTGCGCTACGAAATGACGCAGACCCCCTATCTGAACATTCTGGGTATGGATAAGGTGTTGGGTACCCTTACGCAACTCAAGCTTCCGCCGACGACAAAGTTGACGCCCGAGGTGGCACGCCAGATCTGCGGCAAGACCAACAGCAGGCTGGTAATCTCCCAATCGATCGCCGATGCCGGCAATAGCTACCAATTGCGGATGGCGGCGGTCGACTGCGGTTCGGGAGCAATCCTGGCCAGAGCGCAGGCGGACATCAGCAGGCGGAATGATATCGTACACGAATCGGGAGTCACGGCCGCACGCCTCCGAGCGCAGCTGGGGGAGCCTGCCGATTCGCTGGCGCGCTTCAATCCGCCGCTGGAGCAGGCGCTCAGCACATCCCTCGATGCGCTGCAGGTCGCCGCTCAAGGAGGCAAACTGTACCTAGCCGGTGACGCTGCGGGGGCGCTCAAACTCTTTCAGCGGGCTGTCGAGCTGGATCCAAACTTTGCGATAGCGTATGGGCGCATGGGCGCCGCCTACCTTTTCCTTGGTAACACGGAGTTGTCGGAGGCTTCGTACACGCGTGCGTATCAGCTCCGCGACCGATTAACCGAAAAAGACCGGTTGGGCGCCGAAATCACCTATTACAGTAACGTGATCGGCGACTGGGAGAAGGAATACACTACCGCCCTTCACCTCTTAGAGATATTTCCCCGGGATGTGTTTGCCCACACTAACCTCAGAGAAGCATTTGTCCATCTCGGCCAGCCCGGCCGGGCCGCTGACGAAGCGGCCGAGGTCGCACGGTTGCGGCCAAGCTCCTATTACTTCGGTAGCGCCATACAGTCCATCAGGTTCGCAAGCAGATTCAATGAGGCAAAATCGTGGCTTGCCAAAGCGGACGCCCTTAAATTCGACAATTCACTAATCCGGAAGGAGCGACTGATTGTGGCATTCGCTACGGGCGACCGGGAGAACGTCGAAAAGATCCTCAAGGAGGAGGAGCAAGGCAAATATCGAGAAGACTTCCTGGATGAACACGCCTTGATCGAGATTCAGCAGGGTCGCTTGCGGTCCGCCGAGCGTCTGCGGCAGCAAGCTTCGGGCGGAACCTCGAAGGCTAGCAATGCCGGCTGGTTGGTGATTCTGTCGGCTTTGGAGGACGCCGAAGTTGGAAAGGACGTGCAAGCTCGAGGCTATGAAGGCAAGGCAGTTGCAAGCCCGCTCGATCGCAATGACAAGCTCGCCCTGGCGCTCGCGCTCGCACGATCGGGACAAGCGACTGAAGCCGACAGACTCGCAGACCAGGTCAGCGCGGAAAGGCCGGAGGACACGCTCGTACAGCATTACTTCATTCCCACCATCCGGGCCGCGGTCAAGCTGCGCCAACACAATGCGGCGGCAGCCATCGAACTACTCCGTGGCACTGCCAAGTACGACCTAGCGTTTACGGGATCTGTGTATTTGTACCCCACCTACATCCGCGGACTAGCGTATCTGGAGCTCGGAGATGGCCGATCTGCCGCGGCGCAGTTCCAAAAGATGATCGACAATCCCGGTTTTTCCGTGAGGCATGTCACGGGACCCTTGGCCTGGCTCCAGCTTGGCCGCGCGCAGAAAATGATGGACGATGAAGCCGCTGCGCGGAAGTCCTACGAGACTTTCTTGAATTTGTGGAAGGGCGCCGATCCCGATATTCCGATCTACCAGCAAGCCAAAGCCGAGTACGCCAAGCTCTGAAATTGAATTGCGCAGGTTCAGTGGAGTCGGACGCCGCATTACCGGAGACGCAAGCCCTCAAGTTCCCGGGATAGCCCTGAAGCGGTTCTTGTTGATCTTTAACGACCGAATTTTCGATTCCAGCGTGGACCTTGGTATCCCCAACTTGGTCGCAGCGCCCGTGGGTCCCGACACACGGCCATCGGTGTCTCTCAGTGCAGCCTCGATCAGATTCTTCTCTTGCAGGAGGAGTCTCTGCGGTAGCTCCGCTTGGTGTTTCGACTCTGGTGCCAGAGGCGACGGCTGCGGTAACCAGTTTTCGTCGATCGAGAAAATGTCTGTTTCGCACAGGATCATCGAACGCTCGATGACGTTTTGCAGTTCGCGAATGTTTCCCGGCCAAGGATACGACTGCAGCAATTCCAGCGTCTTCTTGTTGACGCGTTTTATGTTCTTACCTGCTTTTCGCGCGTAGCGATCGATGAAGTATTCCACCAGCAGGGGAATGTCCACTCGTCGTTCTCGCAGAGAAGGAATCTCGACCGGGAAGACATTCAGTCGATAAAACAAATCACTGCGGAAGGAGCCGGTGTTGATGGCCGTCTGCAGGTCACGATTGGTCGCTGCGATCACCCGAACGTCAACGTGGATTCGACGCGTGCCGCCGACACGCTCAAACTCGTGCTCCTGCAAAACGCGCAGCAGAGCAATCTGAGTCTCGGCGGGAAGTTCTCCCACTTCGTCAAGAAAGATCGTGCCGCCATTTGCCACTTCAAATCGGCCGAGGCGCTGCTGAGTGGCGCCCGTAAAGGCGCCCTTCTCATGGCCGAAGAATTCTGAAGCGATTAGGTCACGGGGGATTGCCGCACAGTTCACACTAACGAACGCGCGCGAAGCGCGATCTGATCTGCGATGTATAGCGCGTGCAACCAGCTCTTTGCCTGTTCCGGTTTCACCCGTGATGAGGACCGTGGAATCACTCGGTGCGACCTTGGAGATGCGCGAGAGAACACTTTTCAACGCGGGAGATGTCCCCACGATCTCTTCGAACATCGATGCCTTGTTGATTTCTTCTCGCAGGGCAACGTTTTCGTTTTGCAGTCTCTCCTCTGTTTGTTTGCGGTCCTCGATGTCGGTTCCAGTTACGTACCAGCGCGTGATGCGTCCTTCTCGGTCCCGGAGCGGGTTGAATCGAAAAAGAAACCAACGATACTTCCCGTCATTTCTCAGCAAGCGCGCTTCGGTTTCGAACGGCTGGTCGCCGAGGAGTTTAGCTCCGCCCGCGCCGGTCAAGATCTCGTCATGATCATCCGGGTGAATTAACTTGTGTGGGTCATAGTTTTGCCACGCTTCACGCGTAAGGCCGTGATAGTCAAGCCCGGCCTTATTGAGATAGATGGCTTTTCCATCCGCTCCCAGTACCGCCACGTGCCATGGTGCGAAATCGAGGATTTGCCGGAGCTCTGCTTCTTGTTCTCTAATCACCCTTTCCGCGTGGCGTCGCTCAGTGATATCGATCACGGTCCCGACAAATTCCGTGATCTCGCCGGACTCGTTCAAGACTGGATGACCGAGGTTGTGGACGTGCTTGATCGAACCGTTCGGGAGAACGATACGGTAGTCCGATTCGAAGCCGGTCTTCGCCAAATTCGCTCGTTCGAAAGTTTGCGCTTCAATCGGCCGATCTTCTGGATGAATCCTGCCAAAAAAGAATCCAGCGGTTGATGCGTCCTCCCCAGGTCTAATGTCGAATATCCGATGCACTTCCGGGGAGACCGTGACGATCCCTCTCAACACATCATTTCGCCAACTGCCGGTGTGGCTTAGTCTTTGCGCCTCCAGGAGATCCCCTTCACTGCTACGGAGAGCTTCTTCGGCCATCACGTGCTCGGTGATATCGGTCACGGCGCCTACAAATTCCAAGTTGCCCGATGCGTCGCGTAAAGCGTGAGCTAAGGCGTGGACGTGCTTGATTCGTCCATCAGGCATAAGCATGCGATAGACATGCTCGAATTCCGGCGCTCCCACAAACGCGCGATCAATCACCGCTTTGACGGCGACGCGGTCTTCGGGATGTACGCGCAGGACCAGTGAATCCATGCTTGGCTTTACGGAGCGGTCATACTCAAAGATGCGGTAGGTCTCATCTGACCAGACAATCTCGCCAGTATCAGGTTTCCATCCGAAGCTGCCGGTGCGACTGAGTTTCTGCGCTTCGGCCATGTAGGCTTCGCGCCTGCGCAATTCTCTGGTCAGTAGCTCGTGCTCAGTGACGTCTATGGCGCTGCCGACGTACTTCTTAAGATTCTGGCTGCCAGCGAATGGAACGCCGACGCAACGAACATAACGGACTTCGCCGTCGGGTCGCACGATGCGCTTGGTAGCGTCGAAGGGCGTATCTTCCGCGACGAGACGGTTGATCAGATCCGCCATGGATTGGCGGTCCTGCGGGTGGATGAAATCCAAATATTCCTGAACGCTAGGCGCCTTGCTTGCCGCGTCCAGACCGTACATTCGGTACAATTCCGGAGACCAGTAGTCGAATCCAGCAGGGCCGAAGGCCCAACTTCCCATGTGGCCGAGACGCTGCCCTTCGGCGAGATAAAACTCGCTTCTTTGGAGTGCGTGCGTATTTCTACGGAGCTGCTCGTCCGTAGTCTTGCGCTCGTGAATATCCAGGCTGGATCCGTACCACTTCACGATGCTGCCGTAGGCGTCGCGAAGCGGCACCTTTCGATGGAACATCCACCGGTACTCGCCATTCGCCCGCCGGACGCGCGTTTCGTATTCGAAGACTTCTCCGCTCGCGAGACTGGCTCGCCACGTGGACACAATTCCATCGAGATCTTCGGGATGAATGAACGCGGTCCAATTCCAGCCGGCCACTTTGTCCAAAGTGACGCCGAGATATTCCAGCCAAGGTCTATTGAAGTAATCGAGGTAGCCGTCCGGCCTGGAGGTGTGTATCAGCGCGGGGATCGAATCAACCAGAAGCTGAATATTCAATAGCTCGGATTCTGGTCTCAAGGAGGCCATGGCGGGCATTATATGCCTGGTTTTCGGCCATCTTCCTAACGTTTCCTCGCTCGTGGCTGGGGCCCGTACTGTCAGCATTTTGGCAAGTGCGAGAATGTTGGCACCCGCTCACCCTGCCGACGGACTCCTTTCGGCTGCAAGTTGTTTATTTCTATGGAGATCGAAGTACCGCAGCCCGGAGCCCGGAATGCTCAATGGGATTAGGGAAAACCAGTTTCAAAGGAGTAATAAGGATGGCCACAGCGGGCACGCCGACTCCTGCGAAGGCGCCGGAACCGGAGCAAGCTCACGCACAGCCTCAGGCGAAATGGCGGAAATTCGTGGTGCCCGCATTGATCGTGCTGCTCGCCGCTGTGATCCTGATCACGGTCACACGTGACTGGAACGCCTGGGAGGGCGGACGGGTGGAACAGGTCACAGACGATGCCTATGTACGCGGCGATCTGACTCCGCTGAGCACAAAGGTTGCAGGCATCGTGCGGGACGTGAAGATCACCGATTATCAGCAGGTGCACAAGGGACAATTGATCGTCGAGTTGGACGATGACGATTTCCAAGCCCAATTGGATCAAGCCACCGCAGCGGTAGAGGCTGCGAAAGCTGCCATCGAGAACAATCACCGGCAACGCGAGCTTCAGGACAGCCGGATTGAGCGCGCACTCTCCGGAATCGATCAGGCCAAGGCGCAGATCGTCGCCGCGCAAGCCGGAATAGACGCTGTGCAGGCAGAAGTCGTGCGCGCGCGCGCCGAGCGTGCTCGCCAGGAAGCGCTCTTGCAAACACGTGCGGCCACGCAGCAGAAAGTCGAGCAGGCAGTCGCTGATGACGAGCGACTTGCCGCCCAGCTCGCTAGTCGCAAGGCGGATCTGGAAGTGGCTAAGACCTTACTCCGCAGCAGCGAAGACGCGGCGGAAGCGGAGAGGCGTACGAAGGCTGTGTTGGAATCTCAAGACCTGCAACTCATGGCTGACCAGCATGCGAAAGACGCGGCGCTAAATGGGACAAAAGTAAACCTCGGCTATACAAAAATTGTGGCTCCGGATGATGGGACCGTAGGGGAGAAGCAGGTGCGGCCTGGACAACTTGTATCGCCGGGGACACAAGTCATCTCCTTCGTGCCACTCATCAAATGGGTTCAGGCAAACTATCGCGAGACGCAGCTGACCAATGTAAAGGTTGGCGACTCGGCGGAAATACGCATTGACGAATATCCTGGCCGCGTGGTCCAGGGCAAAGTACTGGAGATTGCTCCCGCCAGCGGCTCGCAGTTTGCGCTTCTACCTCCCGATAACGCGACCGGGAATTACACCAAGGTCGTGCAACGGATCCCCGTAAAAATAGCGCTCGAGGATTCCGGCTTTGCGAACAGCTTGCGCCCCGGACTCTCCGTAGTCGCCACAGTCCGGACGAGCCGCTGATGGGAGCGTAGGATGTCTGCTTCCTCGATGGCCCTGCCGCAGCCCACTCCGACGCAACTGGCGCGCGGAATTACCGGGGCTGTGCCAGCCGACCTTTCCAAAAGTCCATTGCTTGGAATCCTCGGTGTCGTCACAGGCGCGGGAGTCGTGACTCTCACGAGCCGCATGATCTCACTCGGCGTTCCCGACCTGAAGGGGCATCTGGGATTCAGTTATGACGAAGGTGCTTGGATCGGTACGGCGTTCGATGTCGGGTTGATGTTCATCGGGCCATTCACTGTGTATCTCGGCGGACTGATGGGGCCGCGGCGAATTCTGTTGGCGGCCGCGACGATCTTTACGTTGCTCTGTATTTTCCTGCCGTTTGTTCATAGTTACAGTCTGCTCATCGTGGCGACGTGTTTGGCGGGACTGGCGTCTGGAACCTTTTATCCGCTGACGCTCACGTTTGCGCTGCGCAACATTCCTCTCCGGTATCTTCCGTTCACGATTGCTCTCTACGCCTCGTTCGTGGATTTTGCTGTAAATATCGCGCCGTCGCTTTACGGCTGGTACCGAAACCATCTTTCCTGGGAGTGGATGTTCTGGAATTCGGCTGTAATCACGCCGCTGATGATGTTGTGCATCTACTTGGGCATACCGAAGTCTCCCGCTGCAAAAGAACACGGCGAGGCGCCGAGCTTCGCGGGATTTTTATATGCGAGCGCGGGTTTTGCATTGGTCTTGGCTGCGTGCGAGCAAGGTGAAAGGCTCGACTGGTGGCACTCTGGAGTATTCACCGCGCTGTTCGCCAGCGGCTCGTTCCTGTTGTTATGCGCTCTGGTGCGTCGCCTGCGTGGCGCCAATCCGCTTGTTGATGTGCCTTACTTGCGGCAATGGAACACGGTCTTGCTGGGCACCGGACTTTTCTGCTTTCGCTTTTTTCTAGTGACGACAATCATCCTGGTCCCGCAGGCCCTGGCCATCCACGGGTTTGAACCGGACCAGATCGGTCCGGCGGTGATTTGGACGGCGGGATCTTTCGTTCCTCTCGCGTTCCTGGCTGGTTTCCTTCTGCTTTGGAATGTAGATCCGCGCTTACTGCTCGCGACAGGATTCGCGGCGATGGCGGTTGCTTCGCTGCTGAACGCTGAAATGACCAGCGCCTGGGCAGCGGCGAATTTCTACCGAACCGAGTTTCTGATGGGCTTTGGCCAATGCTTTGCGTTCATCGGTTTGGTCGCAGCGATCATTTTGCAGGGACTTTTCTCGGGCGGGTTGGCGAAACCGCAGCGGATTCTGACATTCTCTGCGTACTTTCATACCATTCGACTCTTCGGAGGGACGCTCGGCGCGGTCCTGATGGGGCGATTCATTGCGGAGCGGGAAAAGTTCCACTCGAACGTGCTGGGATTACATGTACAGCATGGAAGCTGGATCACCGACGGAAACGTTCGTCAAATGACAGCGGGTTTATATGCCAGGTCATCGAGCGTGGTTGATGCGGCGGGTCGCGCGGTAGATGTGGTGGGCGGGCGGCTTCGCCTGCAGGCATATACGCTGAGTTTGATTGATGGATTTTATTTGGTCGCCTGGGTCTCGGTGATCGCTTTGGTCCTGGTAGCTCTGTTGCGCGAGCCGCCGCTGAGATATGGCGACCTCAGCGGGATTCAAGAGCAACAGACTGCGGTGAAGGGGGAGAAGCAATGAGATTCCGCAGTCGCGGTCTGGGCATCGTCCTATTTGCAGCTAGCATCCCTCTTTGCGCTCGAGCGCAGAAAGCAGAGCCGGCTCCGCAAAAGATCACCCTTTCTGAAGCGGTGCAACTAGCTCTGAAGCATAACCATGTAGTGCGTATCGCGGGACTGCAAGTGCAAGAGAAAGCGCATGCGAAGGACGCTGCCCGCAGCGGATATTTCCCAAGCATAAAGAACGAGAGCACGGTTTTGCGTCTTACCGACACACAGTTCATTCAAATTTCCGAAGGTAGTTTGGGAACTGTAGCTGGCACCCCGATTCCTGTGGCGCCAACGACTCTCAATCAGGGTGGGAGGACCATTATCACGAGTGGCACCGGTCTGGAGCAGCCGCTCACGCAGTTGTTCACGAGAGTCAAACCGGCAAACGAGCTTGCGCGCGCTGACTTGGACGCCACCCGGGCGAATGAGAAGGCGACCGAGAACGACGTCGCATTGCGGGTTCATGAGATTTATTACCAGATTTTGGTGACGCAGCTGCACCGACGCGCTACGGAAGCAAAAATCCGCGCTGCCCAGGACATCGAGAGTGAGCGCACTCAGCAGGTGAAGTATGGCAGTACGCTCGACGAACAACTAATCGAGAGTCGAGCGCAAACTCTTGAAGCCAAACAGGACATGCTCACTACGGAGTTGCAATTATCTGACCTCACCATGCAGTTGAACGATGTGCTGGGATTGCCGATAGCCACCCAGCTCGAACTCGATCCCACCGTCCCCGAGGTCGAGGAGCCTTGCCAGCGGGAGGAGTGCGTCACTACGGCGTTGGCGTCGCACCCTGAAATCGTCGCGGCACGAGCGGAGGTGGAGAAAGCGTCGGCGGCCATTCGCCTGGCAAAGGCCGATTACTATCCCGATATCTCGGCTATTGCCCGGTACAGTTACTCGGACAACGTCCCGTTCCTCGCGCGCAACTTTGGGACTTTCGGAGCGATTTTCACCTACGATTTGTTCGATGGTGGGAAACGAAAGGCTAACGTGGGCGAAAGCAACGCTCGTCTCGGAGAGGCGCAGGAAAACCTGGCACGAATAACGGATGAGGTTGAGCGCAAAGTTGAGACTGCCGCCAACAGACTGGCACGCACGAAGGAAATGGTCGACGTGTCGCAACAGATTCTTACACTGCGGACGGAATCGAGCCGGGTTTCGGCACAACAGCTTGAAAGAGGCGAGGCACTCCCGTCGCAGGCTGAGACCGCCATAGCTCAAGAGTTCGACGCCGAGACCCTGCTGCTTCAGTCACAGCTTAGTTACGTCCAAGCGCGAGACGAAATGATCCACGCAATCGGGCGCACTCCTTAGATCGAGAGCACTCTGAACTTTGAAATCTGAAGTCCGAAATCGATATTCAGCCGCCGCTTGCTTGAGCATGCTCTTGACTCGCCTGCCCCGAATTAGACTCATCGGTTATTTCCCGGCGCAAACGCACCAAAGCTCGTATCTCCGCAGAAGCTATTGGGCCAGTGTCAATATCTGCGCACGAGCGAGCATGCTGACAGCAGGCCCGTCGCGCAGTTGCGTTAAGACAAGCTAAGCCACCTTTTTTCAGCCGGCAAAAGCACGCTTGATTGGACGATGAAATGCGTAAAGGAGCTTCGGGCGACGCGGGTACGGGTCGCAGTGGGCAATGAGCCAGGGAGTATTGATGAAGGAATCGTCCCGTTAGCCGGTTTCTTTTATCTCGTTGCGGAGAGAGGTTTCGCAGAGCCATGGCAACAGTTGCGTTGGACCAAAAGCAGACCGGGACTCAGACTCGGGCATTTGCTATCGCCTGGGCTTTCACGGTGGTTTTCTATTTCCTCGAATATGCAGTGAGGTCGAGTCCAGCCGTGATGATTCCGGAGCTGGAAGCCTCATTTCACACCACGGCGCTCGGCATCAGCGCGATTCTGGGAGCCTACTACTACACATACTCCACAATGAGCTTGGTGGCCGGAGCGGCGCTTGATCGTTTGGGAGCGAAGCGCACTGTTCCTGTGGGAGCCGCCATCTTGGGTATAGGATGCCTTTTTTTTAGCCTATCCGCCGTATGGGCAGGCGATACCGGGCGATTGCTCCAGGGCGCAGGTTCTGCCTTCGCGTTCACCGGCGCCGTTTATTTGGCCGCGCACGGATTCCCAGCGCGTTTTCTGGCCACGGCAATTGGCTTCACGCAGTGCGTCGGGATGCTGGGCGGTTCCGCGGGCCAGTTCGCTGTGGGACCGATGATCGAACATGGACTGGAAGTGCACGCAATCTGGATCGGTCTCGGAGTCATCATCCTCGCGGTCGCGGTGTGCTTGTACTTGGCGACTCCCAAGGAGCAGTTTGCACAGCGCGCGCAAGGCGAAGGCGCGGCTTCGGTCCTGAAGCCGTACCAGATTGTTTTCTCGAATCCCCAATCGTATCTGTGCGGATTAATTGCCGGACTGTTGTTCGCACCCACCACAATTGGAGATATGATCTGGGGCGTAGCCTCATTTCAAAAAGATCTGCAACTTTCCTACCACAACGCAGTGCTCATCGCCTCGATGGTTCCGCTCGGCTGGGTTTTTGGATGTCCGTTGCTGGGATGGCTTTCGGACCGAATTGGAAGGCGCAAACCAGTGATCATGGGGAGCGCGGCTGTGATGATCCTCGCTGCTGCCCAGATCTCGCTTAAACCCATCCCCATCCCAGTGCACGGGGCGATGTTCATATTCGGCGTGGCATCCGGCGCGGCGATGATTCCTTACAGCGTCATTAAGGAAGTAAATCCAGACAATGTGAAGGGCAGCGCGACGGGTGGGATTAATTTTCTGGTCTTTGGGATTACGGCATTCCTTGGTCCGGTTTATGCGAAGCATATCGGTAAAGGCATCGGAAACTCGATGAACCTGCACTTGCATTTTCAGCATGGCGCATATTTTTGGATCGTTTGCTGTGCAGCCGCGATCGTGGTGAGTTTCTTCCTGCGCGAGACAGGGCCAGCCGGGCAACCGCCGGCGCAATCGAAATCGCTGTGAATAGCGGCATGGCTTTGAGGTCACGTTGCCCCTCGAAGTCGAATTCATCTCGTCGCAAGAGTATCGGAACAAATAAGGGAGGCAGAAAAAATGCCACATAGAGTTGCAGACGAATTGATTCGCAGGCTTGCCGAAGCAGGCGTGGAAAGGATTTACGGAGTAGTGGGCGACAGCCTGAATCCGGTGACGGATGCACTCCGGCTGAACAACAAAGTGAAATGGATCCACGTGCGCCACGAAGAAGCCGGAGCGTATGCGGCCGGCGCGGAGGCTCAGCTCACCGGCAGGCTCGCGGCCTGCGGCGGGAGCTGCGGCCCCGGCAACCTGCACATGATCAACGGCCTTTTCGACGCTCATCGCAGCAACGCTCCGGTGCTTGCAATCGCATCGCATATTCCCACGAGTGAGATTGGCACCGGCTATTTTCAGGAGACCCATCCTGAAATCCTGTTCAAGGAATGCAGCCACTATTGCGAGATGATTTCGAACCCAATGCAATTCGAGCGCGTTCTGCACATCGCGATGCAAAGCGCACTCGGAAAAGGCGGGGTAAGCGTGATCGTGCTGCCTGGCGACATAGGTGGTGCGGATCTCCCGGCCGACGGGTCGGTCCGTTCTCTGGTAGGCAAACGGCCGAGCATTCGTCCCAGCGACAAAGACCTCGCGCGTTTGGCGGACCTGATTAACTCCAGTAAGAAAGTTGCGCTCTTCGGTGGCATTGGATGTGAAAACGCTCACGACGAGGTGGTCGCTCTCGCGGAAAAAGTAAAATCACCGGTTGCGCACGCCTATCGGGGTAAGCCGTTCGTCGAATACGACAATCCTTATGACGTGGGAATGACCGGAATGATTGGTTTCGGGATGGCTTATGAGGCAATCCACGAGTGCGATCTGCTGCTGCTGTTGGGCACTGATTTTCCGTACGACAAATTCCTGCCGACAAAGTGCAAGATCGCCCAAATCGACATCCGAGTTGACCGGTTGGGACGCCGCAGCAAACTCGATCTGGGAATTTGGGGTGATGTGCGCGAGACGCTGCAAGCGCTGCTGCCGATGTTGAATGCAAAGTCGGACCGGGAATACCTGGATTCCACGCTCCGCCAACACAAAGAGAAGATGCGCAAAATGAATGTGTACGTTGACCACGTGGGAACACGCCAGCCCATGCACCCGGAGCCGGTAGCCGCGGCGCTGAGTGAAATTGCGGCG
This sequence comes from uncultured Acidobacteriota bacterium, assembly GCA_963779465.1. Lineage (GTDB taxonomy): Bacteria > Acidobacteriota > Terriglobia > Acidiferrales > UBA7541 > Palsa-295. The sequence continues at coordinate 2,141,010 of CAVZYH010000001.1, forward strand.
CCCGACGCGATCTTTACCGCTGACACTGGCATGTGCAACGTCTGGAATGCCCGCTACATTAAGGCGACCAAGGACCGGCGGATGATCGGTTCCTTTAACCACGGCTCCATGGCGAACGCGCTCCCCCAGGCCATTGGCGCGCAATGTGCCTTTCCCGGACGTCAGGTTGTCGCCATGTGTGGCGACGGCGGTTTCGCGATGAGCCTGGGCGACATCCTGACCGCGACGCAATACGACCTCCCCATTAAATTCGTGGTGTTCAACAACGGCGCCTTAGGAATGGTGAAACTGGAGATGGAAACCGGGGGATTGCCAGACTTTCAAACAGACCTGAAGAATCCAAACTTCGCCAAGCTTGGCGAAGCCATCGGCATGATGGGCGTAAGAATCGAAAATCCCGCTGATGTGACCTCGGGCATCAAGAAGGCAATGGCGCATCCGGGGCCCGCAATCATCGATGTAGTCACCGATGCAAACGCACTTTCGATACCTTCACATGCCGACCGTTCGCAAGCCGTGGGCTTCGCGCTGGCGATGGGAAAGATGATCCTCTCCGGGAACATCGAAGAAGTGGTGGCCACGATCGAGGGCAATGTTCGACATGTCCGCGAGTCATTGGAGTCGCTCTAAGCCGATGTTCAAGATGGTTTAGGCCGCGTTTGCCGGCTCGATCTTCGTCAGACTGCAGTTGGTGGGTGAATGCTACGAGCCCGAGTGGGCGTCTGGCATTCTCGGGGACTGGTGTCGGTGACGAGTTGAAGCGAGTGTTACCGGCCAAATTACATAGAGGTTTTTGATGCGAACCTTTTTACGAAGTGCATGGCTGCTGTTAATGATACCTGGCCTTGCCTACGGCCAGACTGCCCCGCACACGGCCGATTCCGCTACTGCGAACACCTCAGACGTTGGAGCTCAGTTGGACGCTCTCCGCGAAGCACTCCTTCAGACTCAGCAGCAGGTTGCAGCACAACACCAAGAAATCCAGGTTCTGGAAGCGCAACTGAAAAGCGTCCAACCGAGTACGGCCGGTGGCGCACTAATTCCTGCTGTCGAGATAGTTCGACCCAATCCGGCGCCAACCAACGCGAACCCGTCAGACTTTACGCCGGATGCCCGCAAGATCGTCGTCAACCCCGTGAGCCCATCTGCGGATCAGCCGCAGCAGGGCGATCAACAAACTCCGGTGGGCTCCATCAAACTCGGCGAAGCGGTTCTCACCCCAGGAGGATTCGTAGACTTCGAGAATGTATTTCGCACCACGAACACCCAGAGCAACATCGCCACCAATTTCGCCGCCATTCCTTTCAGCAACACTGCACAAGGTCATGTCACTGAACTCCGCACCACCGCGCAGTTCTCCCGGCTCAACCTGAAGCTCGAAGACAATTTCAGAGGCGTTGACCTCATTGGCTACGTCGAGGGCGATTTCAGCGGCAACAGCGCTCCCAATGTCTATCAAAGCGTGAATGGCCTTACGAATCGTTTGCGGCTTTACTTTGGCTACGCAAGGCACGGCAAATGGGTGGTTGTAGGCGGACAGACATGGAGCTGGCTCACGCCGAACCGTACTGGCATCGGCCCCATGCCCTCCGAATTGGCCATCACTTACAACGAAGATCAGAACCTCGGTGTCGGAGTCCCTTATACCCGCGCGGCCGAGTTTCGCGTCGCTTACCACCCCAACGAGCATTGGGCCATCGGCGTAGGCATCGAAAACCCTAACCAATATGTCGGCACCTATATCGCGCTGCCGGCGCAGTTCACCGCGGTTGGCACGCAGTTCGATAACAACGCCAATGCGGGAGCGGCGAATCTTATGCCAGACATTATTGCCAAGACCACTTACGACACACAGCTCTCCGGCCGGCATTTTCATGTCGAACTCACCGGTTTTCTTACCGCTGTGCACGCATCGGTGCAGCCCAGCGGTGCCACTGGGTTCCAATCGCACTCCGCGTTCGGCGGCGGCGGTCAAATCGCCGCGAACTATGAATTGGTGCCCAACAAGCTCGTCGTCCTCGCGAACGCTTTTTGGAGCGATGGCGGGGCCCACTACCTGGTAGGAACTGGGCCAGAACTCGTGATTCGCCCTAATTTTGCTGGTAACGACATCAACCTGTCCATGGTGCATGCTGGCGCGGGTTCTGCCGGCCTCGAGTGGAGAGCAAGCGAAAAGGAAGCGTTCGCCGTTTATTACGGCGCAGATTATTACGGACGCAATTTCTTCCCCGACACGACGAACACTACAAACCCTGGCGCAATTATCGGTTACGGTGGTCCCGGTTCGCCGAATACAAATAATCGCGCCATCCAGCAGGTCACCTTCGATTGGCTGCTAACTTTCTGGAAGAGCCCTAGACATGGAGCGCTGCAGTATTACACGCAGTATTCCTACCTCACTCGCGCTCCCTGGTTTGTAGCTCCCGACAATCCCAAGAACGCGCATCTCAGCATGGTGTACGCCGGCATCCGTTACGTTTTGCCGTCAACATCAGGCACCCTGCTACGCGTGCCTTACCCCAATTGAAATTCCGCGGGAGGCTGTCCAAATCGAAGCGCGCACTTGGCGCAATTACCAGGAGTTGTGATGACCGGCCTCCCAATCCCTCACTTGCAAAGAGCTCTACCCGTTCGTGCACTTGTTTCGAGTCCAATGGCAGCGACTACACACTTGTCAGCAGGTTGGCACCCGGCTATTATCACGGCTCCGTAACCGCGAACTAAGTTGCGTTACACCAACGCGCCAGGCCTCGCGGGATTGGGTTGATAAGTGCCCTGTATTTTTGGTCTCACTTCGCATGAGGCTGAATATCCATTCATGGGACGTTTCGACCAAATTCGAAAGCTACGAAGCAAAGCGGCGGGAATCGCCGTGCTGCTTGCAGGAGCGCTGCTTGCTGGGTCGCTCTGTTTTGGCGCACCCGGTGATCCTTCTCCGCTTCCCAGCATTTTTGACCCGCGCTCGACGCCGACAAAATCGATCGAACATCTCTCCTACTTCGTCCTTTCCGTAACTGGTCTCATCTTTGCCGTTGTCTTTACTTTGTTGGCGTATGCGGTCGTGAAATTCCGTAAACGCCCAGGGGATGATGGTCGCGAGCCCGCCCAGGTTTACGGAAGCACGCAGATTGAATTGGCCTGGACCGTGATTCCGATTCTGATTGTGGTCGTATTGTTTCTCGCAACCGCACGGGTAGTTCACTCGATTCAGGATGCTCCGAAGCCTGAGAATGCTGTTGAGGTTGTCGCCATCGGACATCAGTTCTGGTGGGAATTTCGTTATCCACAATCAGGCGTTGTCACGGCAAATGAGCTGCACGTTCCCGTAAGCGAAGCGGCCCACCCCACGCCCACTTTTTTGACGCTGCTTTCCGCTGACACGGACCACAGCTTCTGGGTTCCCCAGCTCGCCGGAAAAACAGATCTGATTCCAAATCGCGTGAATCACATGTGGATGGATCCGTATGAAACCGGTATCTTTCTGGGCCAGTGCGCGCAATATTGCGGCACGCAGCACGCCAAGATGCTGCTGCGGGTTTACGTTGACAGCCCCGAGGGGTTTGCCACATGGGTCCACGCCCAACAGCAGCCGGCAATGCTCGATGCAAACGTAACCGCCGGGAGGCGCGTCTTCGAAACAACCGCTTGCATCAACTGCCACGCGATTGCCGGCACCGTCGCTGACGGACGCTTCGGGCCGGACCTGACGCACTTGATGAGCCGTCAAACAATCGCGTCCGGTGCTGCCGAGAATACCAAGGCGAACCTTCGCTTGTGGATTCAGCAACCCGACGCGATCAAGCCGGGTTCGCTCATGCCTGCTATGCAACTTAGCGACGCTGACCTGGATGCGCTGGTGGATTATCTCCAGACGCTTCGCTAGCCAAAGGATTTGAGGGAGTGCTTATGTCGTCTGACGCGATGGCCATCCCGAATGCGACAAACGCAGCGCGGCCTTGGGTCGAAGTTCTGCATGAATGGGTCACCACGGTTGATCACAAGCGTCTGGGAATTCTCTACATCGTCTATGCGCTTCTTTTCCTAGTCGTCGGCGGGATCGAAGCGACTATCATTCGCATCCAGTTGATTCGTCCTCATAATGATTTTGTTTCACCTCAGGTTTTCAATCGCATGTTTACGATGCACGGCACGACGATGATTTTCTTCGTGGCCATGCCCGTGCTCTTTGGTTTCGCCAATTACCTCGTCCCACTAATGATCGGCGCGCGCGACATGGCCTTTCCCAGGCTGAATGCGTTCAGTTTCTGGCTGACTGCCTTGGGAGGCGTTCTCCTTTACTTCAGTTTCTTGGGCGGGAACGGGCTCTACGGGGCCGGCAACGCTCCTGATGTGGGCTGGTGGGCATATGCACCGTTGGCGGCGAAAGCTTTTTCGCCCGGCCCCAGTTCCGACTACTGGACGATTTCTCTCCTCGTCTCGGGGTTTGGGAGTATCGGCACGGCCATCAATCTGATCGCGACGATTTTGTGCCTCCGTTGCCCGGGAATGACGCTCAATCGCATGCCGCTGCTCGCTTGGCTCAACCTCGTAATGTCCGGAATGGTTCTCATCACGATCACTCCACTTTCCGCAGCGCAAATCATGCTGCTGATTGATCGGTATCTAGGAGGACATTTCTTCGATACACAGGCGGGCGGCTCAGCGGCGATCTGGATGCATTTCTTCTGGATTTTCGGTCATCCCGAAGTTTACGTCCTGATTATTCCCTGCTTTGCTTTCATGTCCGAAATCATTCCGGTATTTTCGCGCAAACCGATTTTCGGCTACCCGGTCATGGTCGGGGCCACGGTGTGTATCGCGTTCGTCAGCCTCAGCGTGTGGGCGCACCACATATTCACAATCGGAATGAATTCCTACGCTAACAGCTTTTTTGTCATCACCACCATGTGCGTCGGCATTCCCACCGGAATCAAAATTTTCAACTGGTTAGGCACCATGTGGGGCGGAAGAATTTCGTTCAAGACGCCGATGCTCTTTTCCATCGCATTTCTGTTCCAGTTCTTGATCGCAGGTCTCACCGGAATCATGCTTTCCTCTGCGCCTTTCGATTGGCAGCTCAGCCTTTCCTACTTTGTCGTGGCGCATTTTCACTATGTTATCGTCGGTGGAATTCTCTTTGCGCTTTTTGCCGCATTCTACTACTGGTATCCAAAAATGACGGGGAGAATGCTCAACGAAACCCTGGGCAAGCTTCATTTCTGGCTTTTCCTTTTGGGATTTCACCTCACATTCGACGTGATGCACATCCCCGGAATTCTCGGAATGCCCCGACGTATCTATACCTACGAGCCGCGTCCGGGTTGGGAAACTCTCAACTGGATCGTTACGATCGGCGCATTTATTCAAGGCATCGCCATACTTGTGTTTGTTGCGAACCTAATCTATTCGTATTTCAAAGGACCAGAAGCCGGCAACGATCCCTGGGACGCATGGACTCTGGAATGGTCGGTAAGTTCACCGCCTCCGGATTACAATTTTGCTTCCATTCCCGTGGTTGCGAGTCGACGGCCGTTGTGGGATCTGAAGCATCCGGAAGATCCGGACAGTCGTTACGAGTAACGCCATGACTGAGAGGATTGAGCGATGAGTGCCGTCACGAGTCCAGTTCTCGATAGTTCTCTCGAGTGGAAGCTTCCATACCGGGGCAAGGTCGGGATGGCCTGCCTCATCATCGCCGAGTCTGCAATCTTCAGCATTTTCGTCGTCGCATATCTCTTCTACTTGGGAAAAAGCGTCACCGGACCCACTCCTCGAGAAGTACTGGAGACACCGATCTTCTTCACCATTTGTCTATTATCCAGCAGCCTGACGATTCATCTCGCGAGCAAGGAGCTTGAAAACGGTCATCGCAAAACCTTCCTTGTTCTCTGGGCGATCACCATCGCTCTGGGCGCCCTCTTTTTATTCGGTACGGCGAGGGAATGGCACCGGCTGATCTTCGAGCGTGGACTCACGATCTCTACCAATCTTTTCGGCACAACCTATTATTCACTCGTCGGCTTGCATGCCACGCACGTCACCGTGGGACTAGTGATGCTTACTCTCGTGCTGCTATTCGGCCTCGCCGATCGGGTTGGAGTCGAACAATCAGCGCGCATCGCAACGCTTTCCATGTACTGGCATTTTGTGGACGCGGTGTGGGTCGTGGTTTTTACCGTCGTTTATCTTGTGGGGCGCTGAGGAGCAGAGATGGTTACGCGGGCATCCGCAGATCGTTCCGGCGAAAGGTCACGGCTCCCCGAGTCGGTGGAGCTGCCCGCACCGACGGCGTGGCCACTTGTCTTAGCGTTTGGCCTCACCTTATTGTTCACAGGCTTGCTGACGAATGCGTCGCTCAGCGTGCTCGGCCTTATCCTCGCGGTGGCCGGATGCGCTGGGTGGTTCAGGCAAGCGTTGCCTCACGGGCAGGAAGTGACTGTTCCGGTGGTCGCAGGGGAGGTCCGCATCGCGACCGAGCGCAAGACTGTTGAGCGCGTTCCGGTCGCGCCAGATCTTGTCCGCGCATGGCTTCCACTCGAGACCTATCCAATTTCGGCCGGCGTAAAAGGAGGCTGGGCGGGCAGTGTGGCGATGGCAGTCCTGGCGTGCACCTATGGGCTTCTGAAGGCTGGCAGCATCTGGTATCCCATCAATCTTCTCGCCGCGACGTTGTCCGCGAAATCGCTACAGCTCGAGCCGTCACAACTCAACTCGTTTCACTTAGGCAGCTTCGCAATAGCCGTCCTTTTGCACGGCATCGGCTCGACGCTGGTGGGCCTGCTCTATGGCGCCATGCTCCCCATGTTCCCGCGCCGACCGATATTGCTGGGAGGATTGATTGCTCCGGTGCTGTGGTCCGGCTTGTTGTATTCGATTTTGAACCTCCTTAATCCATTGCTCGCCAGCCACATTGATTGGGTCTGGTTCATGGCATCCCAGGTGGCATTTGGCGTGGTCGCGGGTCTGGTCGTGATGCGCCAGGAACGGGTCTCGACGCGTGAGAATTTGCCGTTTGCAGTGCGGGCGGGCGTCGAGGCCCCTGGAATTATGTCGGAGAAACGTCGCAAGGATGATGAGTCCAGATGAAGACCAGTCTTCTCGTTTCCGCGGCGTTGCTCCTGTCCACCTTTATCTGCGGGTGCGCCAGTTCATCCGGGAAGCCGCTTGCCTCCAGCACGCCAATTAATCCCAGCGACATTTCGGATTTCAACATTCTCTACGGTGACAACTGCGCCGGCTGCCACGGCCCAGACGGGCGTGGCGGAGCTGCCATCCCGCTCCGTGACCCTGTGTATTTAGCGATCGCCGACAACAACATCCTGCGCCGCGACGCGACGAACGGCATTCCCGGCACATCCATGCCCGCCTTCGCGCAAAGCGCCGGCGGAATGCTCACGGAAAAACAGATTGATCTGATCGTGGGCGGAATTCGTGAACGGTGGTCGCAGCCAAACGTTTTAAGCGGCGCGAACCCGCCGCCGTACTCGTCCACAAGTGCGGGCGACTCTTCGCACGGCGCACAGGTGTATGTGACGTTCTGCGCGTCTTGCCACGGGGTCGCCGGCAAGGGAGGGCCGAAGGCAAGCTCCATCGTGGATGGATCTTTTCTCGCACTGCTCAACGATCAGGAGCTGCGGACAATTGTGATCGTGGGCCGTCCGGATCTAGGTGCTCCGGACTGGCGTAATAATATCCCCGGCACACCGATGTCGGCGCAAGATGTCTCCGACGTCGTTGCGTGGCTCGCGTCGCAGCGCTCCCAATTCCCGGGCCAGCCTTATTCAAGCACACCGAAATCGTCAGGAGAAGTTCGATGACTTTACTCAGCAGGCGCGCGCTTCTCATGAACGTGGGAATTTTCTTTAACAGCCTTGTTGCCATAATTCTTGCGGTGCCGGTGGTGCGTTACCTGCTCTCTCCGATCGCTCGCGGCCGCAAGGACGGCTACGAATCCTGGGTCACTCTCGGCAGTCTCGAACAATTTCCTTCCGGAGAAACGCGCCTGGCGACGTATCGGAACCCAGTAGTGAGCTCTTGGGATGGTGATACCGCCGACATCGCCTGTTGGGTTCGCAACGTGGACGGAAAGTCATATCAGGTATTCGCCATCAATTGTGCGCACCTCGGATGTCCGGTCCGTTGGTTCCCGCAATCGAGTTTGTTCATGTGCCCGTGCCATGGGGGAGCCTATTACCAGGATGGCGCCCGCGCCTCCGGCCCTCCAGAACGTGGCTTGTTCGAATACCACTACAAAATAGACGCCGGAAAGCTATTCATAAAAGCCGGCGAGATGCCCACGCCGGGCCAGGCGTCTAATATCGTCCAAGGAATACGGCCATGCGCCTGATTTCAATTATCGGCGATTGGTTGGACGAGCGCCTGCAGATTGCCTCGACCATTCGTGAGACCGCCGAGCATCGTATTCCACGAAAGACCTCCAGCTGGTTCTACGTTTTTGGCAGCGCTGCTTTCGCGGTGTTCATTATGCAAATCGTCACCGGCATCCTGCTGGCTCTGATCTACGTTCCTTCCGCAGGAGAGGCATGGAGCAGCCTTCAGGCGCTGAATCACAATGTCGCGCTCGGCTGGTACATCCGCGCGCTCCACGGATGGGGCTCGGATTTCATGGTCGCCATCGTCCTGATTCACATGATCCAGGTTTTTCTCTTCGGCGCGTACAAATACCCGCGTGAGCTCACTTGGATCGTCGGAGTATTCCTTTTGCTCGTCACGCTCGGCATGGCGTTCACAGGCCAAGTTCTAAGATTCGATCAGGACGCTTACTGGGGATTGGGAATCGGAGCTTCGATTGGCAGCCGCGTCCCGTTGATTGGCCCACTGGTGGTCAATCTACTTCTGGGCGGCCCGATCATCGCTGGCGCAACGCTATCGCGTTTCTTTGCCCTCCATGTCTTCGTCATTCCAGGCCTGCTGATCGCCTTTGTCGGCGTTCATCTGCTCATGGTCGTGAAGCTTGGCATCAACGAGTGGCCCATGCCCGGGCGCTTGGTGCGCAAAGCCACATACCTGCAAGAATATCATGAGCTGACGAAGACGGATGGCATGCCGTTCGTGCCTGACGCGATTTGGAAGGATCTTTTTTTCTCTGCCTTGATTCTTTTTTCGCTAGCCTTCTGCGCCTATCACTTCGGCCCGTTCGGTCCTTCAGGCCCTCCGGATCCCACGATCATTCAGACCGCACCGCGCCCGGATTTCTTCTTTCTGTGGCTCTATGCAATCCTCTCTTACCTTCCAGCCTCAATGGAAACGCCGGCTCTACTTATCGGCCCCGTCGTTGGGATTCTTGCTCTCCTGCTGCTGCCATTTTTTGCGGGTGAAGGCGAAAAAAGCTGGCGCCGCAGGCCACTCGCAGTCCTCACGGTTCTTTTGGCGGTGGTAGCGCTCGCAACTTTCACTCATCTCGCTCAGAACACGCCATGGAGTCCCGTGATGGACGCCTGGAGCGGCATTCCCATTCCCACTCAATTCTTGCAAAACCGCACAGCGCTCGAGCGGCAGGGCGCCCTGGTTTTTCAGGTCAAGCAATGTCACAACTGCCATTCGCTCGCAGGCCAGGGTGGAAAGCGCGGTCCAGCGCTTGATGCAGTGGCCGTACGCCTCACTCAGGATCAGCTCATCCGGCAGGTGATCCAGGGCGGCGGCAATATGCCCGCCTACGGCAAGAATCTGAGTCCCTCGGAAACCACAGCGCTCGTGGCATTTTTAGTATCTTTGCATCCGGCAGGGCAGGCGCCGGCGCGAGACGCCTCGCGCACCATCGCGCTCGGTGCTCAGTCGGGCGGAGCAGCTTCGACCTCACCCTAACGCTCTTTATGAACTCGCATGTTCAAATCCTCCTGCAATCCTGGTCCGCTCCACTTGCGGTAGATGCGTCGCTGTGTCTCGCTGCCCTAGTCTACGCAAGAGGCTGGCATCGCCTGCGAATTGCGGCCACTCGCCAATTTCCGGTCTGGCGGCTCGCCAGCTTCTTTGCTGGAGTTGCGACAGTCTGGGTTGCAATTGGCTCACCGTTGCAAGCGTTGGACGAAGTGTCGCTCACGGTTCACATGGTGCAGCACCTACTGCTCGCGGCCGTCGCTCCTCCTCTGCTCTTGCTGGGCGCTCCGGAGTTGCCACTCCTTAGGGAACTTCCGCGATCGCTGGCCCGTGGGGTTGTGAGTCCGTTTTTTCGATTGCCCTTAGCCAAAAAGTTTGGCCACCTAGTCTCCAATCCCGCGATTTGCTGGTTGGTCGCCACGCTTGCCTTGATCGGATGGCATGTGCCCGCGGTGTTTGACCTGGCATTGCGCTGGGACTGGCTGCATAAGTTAGAGCACGCTTCTTTTCTGTGCGCCGGCCTGATGTTCTGGTGGCCAGTGGTCCAACCGTGGCCGAGCACGCCAAGATGGCCCCAGTGGACTATTCCTTTGTATCTTTTCGCCGCGACGCTGCCATGTGACGCGATTTCCGGTTTCCTCTCATTTTGTGACCGCGTCGTCTACCCGTCGTATATTTCCGCGCCCAGAGTGTTTGCGCTTTCTCCGCTGGAAGACCAAGAGTGCGCGGCCGCATTGATGTGGGTCGCGATCACGATCATCTTTCTCGTCCCCGCCGTTCTGGTGACGCTCAAGATCCTGTCGCCCGGCAATTTGGATTTGCCCGATGATTCGACGGCCAAGCGGCGGGGGGCTTAACCAAGTCTCTGCGCGGTTCGAGCGTGGAGGCGGGCTGACCTGGTAACAGAGCCGACGATTGCCGACTTGAAGGGAGCGTGCGCGGCTTAAGAAAGCCGGGCGACGACGTTCTCGTAGGCCAGCGTTCGATCATTGAGTTTCCTCTTGCGGGGTTAGTCGCTCGATATCCCGCCGCTTTCGCCATTGCGCACGCCGAATCCACAAAACGCTGCCGCGTCATTTCTGTCGTCAGGGCGGCTAGAGCTACCTCGTCCCGCGCTTGTTTTGATTTCTTGGGTCACACTGCACCATTCTGACAGCCCGCGACACTTGATTCTGTTTCCTTTAACCCGCCCACGCACTACGCCCGCCACTGCACGCCGTATTTCATAGCTATCCTCCGCCTTAACGAGTATGGTTAAGCCGTCTCACTAGCATCCTGCCGTCGCCTCCCCAAAATCTGCGGCTCCTTGCGAAATCAGACCTGATTCGCTCGCACAGGAGCCTTATGGCCTCTCCAAAACTACCTCGTGGTGTCACGGCCGGCCCCGCGGCTGCAGATGGCAACCGCAATAACATTCAAAATCTGATCCTGCTCGGACTGCCCGCCGGCGAGCTGAACGCCGTCGCCAAGAAAATGGAATTTGTGGAACTGCCTACGCACTCCGTCCTGCACGAAGCCGGCGAGCCCGTCGCGCACGTCTATTTCATCAATGCCGGCCTCGCTTCGGTGCTCAATGTTATGAGCGATGGAAAAAGCGTTGAAGTTGGCTTGGCGGGTAAGGAAGGATTTGTAGGGCTTCCGCTCGTCGTCGGGCTCAGCACCAGCCCGACGCAAGTCGTTATGCAAGTTGGGGGCAGCGCCCACCAGATGACTGCGGCAGACTTCAAAGAAGTGCTGTCGCACTCGCCGACCCTGGAAAAAAGTTTGAACCGTTATGCGCAGAGCTTGGGCCTGCAAGCAACCCACGTCGCGGCCTGCAATCGCCTGCACGAAGTGGACGAGCGACTGGCGCGCTGGCTGCTGATGAGCCAGGACCGACTCGGCGGCGAAATCGTTCCCTTAACCCAGGAATTTCTCGCGCACATGCTCGGCACGCGTCGCGCCAGCGTAACCGTCGCCGCGGGCATTCTGCAGAAGGCCGGATTCATCACTTACAATCGCGGCAGCGTAAGGATTGACGACCGCACCGGCCTGGAAGACGCCGCCTGCGAATGCTACGCTGCCATCAAACAACAAACCGAAAAGTGGGAAAAAGAACTCAACCGCCTTGGTACGCTACCGCACTGACATCACCGGCGCTCGAACATAGAATGCGTCCCCGCAGGAGGGCCCGTTGGCCGAAAATAATTGGCGCGCACTCTACAAAGTCGCCGTTCTCGAGACCGGCCCGGTCGAATTGGAGCTTTGTGTGAAAGCCGTGGAAGACGCCATCCGCGCGCGTCAATCGCTGGACGGCCAGGTTTCGAGCGAGGAACGCGCGGCGATGAAAGACGCGCTGGATTCTCTGGGCGTCTTGAAAATCGAGTGGAAGCAACTGAAGAAATGATTCTCCCGCCAACACGCAATTGAAGTCTGATGCCTTTTCCAAGAAACATATAGTCGAGCAATCACCCGTTTGGTACGCTAGCGTACGTAGTTGGGTGCTTCCCAGCGATCGGCTGTCACCCGATGGACCCAGGGGGGTGACATGCTATACCGCGTCTTCGTTGTTGACGATAACGCCGCCGTTCGCGCCGGAATCCACAGGCTGCTGGAGACGTCAGGCTTTGAAATTTGCGGCGAAGCATTTGACGGTCTCGATGCAGTCGAACGCGCCCCCGAAATAAACCTTGATCTCATCATTCTCGACGTTCCCATGCCACGAATGAACGGCGTGGACGCCGCGCGCAAACTGCGCGATCTCCACCCAAAGGTCCCCATATTATTGAATACCTCTCACGCTGCCGTAATTCGTGCGGAAGAAAGACTGCCAGAAGGCGTCACGGCAGTGGTGGACAAGCGCGAAAATCTTTTGCACAGCGTCTTGCAGTTGCTGCCAAACTCGAATGCCATTCAGCTGGGTGAAGCGGCGCGCGGTAATCAATAAGAAAATTCCACCGCGATCTCGCCTTTGAATGGCGGCGGGATCACCAGCATTTCCTGCTCGGCTGAAAAATCCGTCCAGTTCTTTCCGTTCACCGTGACCGCGCGGATTTTCTTGCCGCCGGGAACTCTGCAGCGGAGCTTAATCGTCGCCGCGGAATCCTCCGGCGCACGAATCACCGCCGAAACTTTATCGTGCGCCACATCTGATCGAATTTCGTACGACACATTTCCGAAGCGCGTCGGCGCCGCCGTCACGGCGATCTTCTTTCCTTGCTCCAGCCACTCCCGCGGAGTAGCTCGCGCCAGCCACACCACCGCATCGTCCGGCTCTTCAAACACCAGCATCCACTTGGTCAGAGTAGGAATTGTCACCTGTGCCGGAGTGCAGTACGGTCCGCCCACCGTACCGTCAATTTTCGAGCTTTCCACCGATGTCCACGTTCCCGGCGAATAAATGTGGGCCATGTGCGCGTAATACAGCAGCAGAAATTCGCGCACCCAATCGAATTGCATTCGCGCATACGCCGGCCCGTAATCCAGGAATCCATCAATGTTCACGCCGTAACGCAGCAGTCCGAACATTGACCCACCGTTCGCCGCCAAATTCTTGACAATGATGTTCGCCTGCTCTGCGGTCAACTCACCGGAATCCAGCATCTCGGAATACGCGCGTTCTTTTCCATACGTCGGCACATCGCCCGCCACCGCCGGCATATAAGCAGGCGTCTGCGCGCGATCCACTGATTTCTCGATCGCCGCGTTCATATCCTTCTTCATGCTCTCGGATTCCTGCAGCATCCCGCGCCCACGCAATTCCAGTGCTTCGTCGGAATGTTTCCGTCCGAGTTCGATGAAGACCTGCCCCAAATCGTGGAATCCCCGCGCCGCCTCCGCATTATTCGAAAAATGCGGCTGCATGAACCTGTAGGGATGCACCTTCAAGCTGCTGTCATGTTCCGACCAGCCCCGCACGATGCCGTAGGAAATATCTCCCGCGGGAACCTGTTTCGATTCTTTCCGCAGCACATAAAACAAATCTACAATTGCCAGCAGCTTTTCCTGATGCTTGCGCAGCAGCGCTTCGTCTCTTGTATAGCTGTAATACCGTGCCACCACTTCCAGCATCTTTCCGTATTGCCCTATCTCCGGTCCGCGCGTATCAATGGAGCCATCCGCGCGCACCGCATTCGTAAAATAATCATCCATGTAGCGCCCCGCGATATCGAAAAGCCCCCACTCCAGAAACGCAGTCACGTCCGCATTGAACGTGTCCTGAAACGTATCCACATTGTTGTAGCCGTACCCGCCGAACACATTGATGCCGCCCAGCGGCGGATATCCATATTTTGGGTGATCTTCCACGCGCGTGATCATTTCCATCGAGAGTGCGCGGAGGCAAAAATTCAGAATCTGCGCGTCCGGCACGTCAACCTTCATTGGAGGATCCAAATCGTGCTTCCACACCGTATGCACATTCAGCAGCGCCTGATAATAATCCGCCGCAGCCGGCTCTCCTCGCGGAGGAAACGGCAGATGATGGTAAAAATAGTGCGCCTCCTTCAGCTGTCCTCCATCCACCATCACAACCCGGTACCAGACCGGCTGAGTCCAGAAATGTCCTGGCCCTTCATCCGCGAAAATTGTCTCTTCCCAATATCTTTTTTCACCCGCTGGAAAAACGAAGCGCACCACCGGAAGCCAGCTTCCCACCAAGCCTTCCCACACATCGTGCTTGTTCCGCGCGTCCTGTATGTCGGTGAAAATCTTTCCGGCATCCACATAAATCTCATCGCTGAATCCGCCGTAGTCGTAAGTCGGCTTCTCATCGGAATGTCGGGTCCCCACAAAAGTCGGCACCCGCAAGGGCGGCAGCGCCGCCAACACATCCGCGTAGCTCGGATCATCGTTGCCGGCGGGCAGTAATTCCGCGCCCAGCAAATCTGCGGGCGACTTGCCAATCTCATCCATCGTCTTCCCTCGATACAATGAACCAGGCGCGGCGCTGGTCGGCTCCAAACTCTTCGCCAAACGCAGAATCTCGCCCTGCTTCCCCACGTAAACAATGCTTCCCTTCCGCTCTTCCAGATTCTCGAATACCGCGGCGCCGCCTTGCGGTTCGTGCAGCACGGCCATCAAGGTCCATGCCCCGAATTTCCCGTGCAACGCGACCCGCACCTCATTCCCGCTCGGCCCGTCGAGCATCAACACGCTCTGCGCGCCAAAATCCAGGTTCTGCACGCGAAGTCCAGCAGAATTCGCGGGATTTTGAGGCGCGCTCTGTGGAAATGGATGCGCGAGAGACTCGCGCGCGGAAAGTAGCAATCCAGCGAAGACACACCACCACAACAGGGATCTACGAATCATTTGTATCCTCTTTCTATTTTCCGCGCCCTGAAGAACACCCGATAAGAATCAAACCTTCAGCAGTGGCGTCCAAACCTGCATCGGAGTCGCTTCGCGATTCGCCCACGCGTAATACGGAATGAAAGTGAGCGCCACCGGCTTGTTCTTTGGCGTGTCTGGCGAATATGTGGAATACAAGGCTTCGTGCGCGCTTCCGAATTCCAAACTCGCCCCCGGATGCTCCAGCACCACCACGCCGCCCAGCAAATCGCTTTTGAACTCGCTGCGGAAATCGCCGGTTGTCTTGCGCCCCAGATCCAGCGCCACATCATCGAGCAGGGTCCCACTTGGCTGATCGAGTTGTTCCAGGCAATACACAAGCGGACCGCGCTGCACCGCGACGCGCCCCGCATCTTCCACCACGTGAGGATTCGCTTCGATCACCTGCGGCACCATTTCCATCTTGAGATGCACCACATCGCCCGCCGCCCACTTCCGCTGTATCGGCAAATATTCACCAGGCTTCGCGCCCGCCACCGGCTTGCCGTTCACCGCAACTTGCGCGCGCTCCGCCCATCCCGGAATCCGCACATAAAAAGTGAAATCCGCAGGTGCCGCCGGACTTACGCCGATTTCCACGCTGCCATCCCACGGATAATTCGTTTTCTGAGTGATCTTCAGGCCAGTACCGTTCTCCAGGTGCCAGTCGAGTTCCGAATTGTCGTACAGATGCACATAAATTCCATCTTTGCTCGTGCTGTAGAAATATCCCGGCAACGCCGCGAACGTTCTCTCCAGGTTTGGCGGGCAGCACGTTGTGTCGTACCATGTGTTGCGAATCTTGTCGCCAGTCGCCGGATCGAACGCCAGTGGATTTCGATAACAATACAGCGTCCCGTCCAGCGACATCCCCGAATTGATTCCGTTGTACAGCGCGCGTTCGACCACATCGGTGAACTTCGCGTCGCCCGTCACCGCCAGCATTCGCCAGTTCCACATCATGTTGCCGATCGCCGCGCAACTTTCTCCGTACGCTCGCGCATTCGGCAATTCGTACGCATCGCCAAACGCTTCGCCTGCCGCGCGCGATCCCACTCCTCCGGTAACGTACATTTTGGTGCTGGTCATGTCGTTCCACAGATTGTCCAGCGTCTTCAGATAGGTCGCGTCGCCCGTCTCCATGTAATAATCCGTCGCGCCGCAACAAGCGTACATCGCGCGCACCGCGTGACCTTCCAGCTTCGTGCGCGCCGTGAACGGAGTGCCGCTGAACATATAAACAGTGCGCCGCGCCTCCAGTTGCGCCCGGTCATCGCCCTGCAGGATATATCCCGCCAACTCCAACTGCCGCTTGTCGCCGGTCGTGCGGTACAGTTCGATCAGCGCCATCTCGATCTCCGGATGCCCGGAGACAATCGGCTTCAGCGGCGCGGGCCCGTAACTGGGCAGCAGAAAATCGTCCACGAAACGGATTCCCGCATCGAGCATCTTGGGATCGCCCGTGCCGCGATAAAACGCAATCGCGCCCTGCAGATAGTGCCCCATGTTGTAAAGCTCGTGGCCGGTCGTCTGCGTTTGCACCGTCATGCTCAATGCGGCTTTGTCGCCCACGTAATACGTGTTCAGATAACCGTTGGGCTGTTGCGCAGCAACCACATCGTCTATAAACTTCTGTGCTGATGCGCGCAGTTCGGGATAGGGCCCCGACTGCAGTGTGAAACCCACTGCCTCGGTCCATTTGTAAATGTCGGAGTCGGAATAGACCGGCCCGCTCTGCGCCGCCGTGCTCTTCCCGATCAGCCGGCGAAAATTGTTCATGCGCCCGTTCGCCTCCAGCAGATCGCGCATGCTCGGAATGCTTTTCTCCACGTTGATTACGCGCCGCTTCTCCCAGAATCCGCTCTCGATCGTCACCGCGTGAACCGGAATGTTTTTCAACTTCGCGTAGGGAGACCGAGTGAGATTTTCGATGCCCTGATCTTTCCACGAAGGATTATCGAGCAGTGTGGGCGCAGGCTGCTGCGCCGAGCCATCCCCCCGCCGCCCGTCGCCCGCCACGCTTGCGAATAATCCTTTCGTCGGCAACAAACACGCTGCCGCACCCGCCGATACCGCCGAAGTCACAAAACGCCGGCGCGACATTTCTTTTTTCTTATTCATGCCAGTCTCCCCGAATAATGTTCACCAGACATCGCGGCATGAAGTCCGGATCTCCGCAGCCGCCAAACCATCGTTCACTTCAAACCGAAGCCGCCACGCTGCAACCGCTGAGTATATCCAAGGCCGAGTAAACGTTTGCTCACTTTTCTATCGGCATCATCTCACCGCGCCCAGACACCTCGGCGCGCCCACAGTATCCGCGACCTTGTGCGGGATAATCAATACAATATACTATCGCCGCTCGCCAATAGAATCCCATAAGGAGAACCACGTGCCATTTCGAATTCTGATCATCGGCCTTTTTTTCGTGACACTGTTCCCGGCCGCGACGCGTGCGCAGCAGCCATCCTCCCGTTCCATGGACGATTTGAACTGGCAAGAATTTCGCCAGTTGGTGCCCGCCAAGATCAAAACCGTCATCCTCACTGTCGGCACCCTCGAAGCTCACGGTTTTATCAACAACGGTGCCGACAACACGGTGCCCGTAGGTCTCGCTCATTCCATCGCCGCCGACGTTAACGCGCTCATCGCTCCGCACATTCCTTACGGCATTACAGACATTCTCGCTCCCTATCCGGGCAGCCTGCGCATTCCCGAGGAGCCCTTCCGCGTCTATGTGCGCGCAGTTCTAGTGGGCCTCGTGAACAATGGTTTTAAGAACATCATCATCCTCAATGGCCACGGCCCACAAATTCCCATTCTGCAGCAACTAGCACAGGACATCGCGCTGGAATTCAAAGTCAATACGCTGGTCGTCAATTGGTGGATTCTGGCGAACGACATCACGCATCAAGTGTTCGGCGAAGACAGCGGCCACGCAACCAACGACGAAACCGCCATGGTCCAAGCCATCAATCCGAAACAAGTTCACTGGGAGCTCTTCACAGGAAATGACATGGCGGAAGCTCTGCCGGTTCCCGCGGACGCGTGGTCGGCGGTTCCATTTCCAGCCACCATGCTGCAATACACGCCCGGCCAGGGAATTCCCAAAGATCGCACGCAAACCAAAGCCGATGAGTATTACGCCAAGGTGGTAGCCAAGGTAAAAGCGCTGGTGCTCGACACGCTGCACCGTTGGGAAGTCGCGGGATTTAACTAGGGGCTAAGTTCTGCGAAAAATTCATTTCGCGCTGGGCGCAGCCGCCACGGCCGCGTCAACAGTCTTCAGATCATCGTCCAAGCCCAGATATTCCCAACGCAGCAATACAATCGGCACGTTTCCGTTCTTCCACAAATAGTCGTCGAAAGCGCGCAGCTCAAACGCATCACCCTGCTTCAATCGAGCGTCCGCCAGAAAGCGCATGATCTGAACCTTGCCAATCTGATAGCTGATCGCTTGTCCCGGCCCCACAGCGAATCCCGCGGCCTCTTCCTCGGCGGTTTTCTGATCCATCGGCACGTAATGCGCTAGGTAGTCCGCGGCCTGCTTGATCGTAAATAACCCGAGCGCCAATTTCACGTCCACTTCCACGCGTAACGCGCGCAGCCGCATGAAATTGTAAATAATTTCGCGCGACCGCGGGCTGTCGTCGAACAGCCCCGCCTGCAGCACCATTTCTTCCACATAAAATCCCAATCCCTCGTTTGGCCCCGAATCATAGTAGTGCCGCCGGATCGGATCCTCGTGCATCCGCGACCATGCCATCTGAAAATAATGTCCCGGGACGCCTTCATGCACCATATCCGGCCGTGGATCTTTCGCCGTCGCCAGCCAGAAATATCCCAGCGTTGGCGATGGCTCGTTCAACCATCGCACGCCGGTCGCGTGCAGAAAATCGTCGGTCTCTCCGAATCCGGAAAGCGCATTCACATATCCCGGCATCAGGCGGATCGTGTAGTGGCCGATCTCCGGAGAAATCGCCAGGATCTCTTTCTTCTTCAGAAATTCGCGGATCGCCAGCTCGTCGCGCTCGCTCGTGCGGATTTGCTCGTCAATGTTCGCGGCGATCTTCAGTTCTGGCAGCCCCTGGTTTCGCTGCTTTTCAATCTGTTCGAACGTCACCGCGCGTTCCCACTCTTGGCGGCTGATCGCGAGCAACTGCTCCGGCGTATAAGGAATCAGCGCCACGTGGCTCAGAAAGAATTCATAGTTCGCGCGCCCCACCGCTGCATTTTCTGGCATGCTCTGCAGATGTTCCTGCAGCCACCCGCGATACGCTTCGAGCGCCACAATTGCCTTTTCCGTCGCCGCGTGAAATTCGGCAGTGACGCTACCCGATTGCAACGCGCCACGCTGCAGCATGGGCGCGACTTCGCGGTCTACCTCCAGCAATTCGGGCCGAATCTGCGCGAGCGAACTGATTGCCAGCTGCGCGAACGGGCGCACCGCGTGCAAATTCGATTCTCCATCGCTCAAGATCTTCGGAATGTCCTGCATCCGCGCTACGATTTCGCGGCTACGCGCCGCATCAAACGGCGGCGGTTCCACCAGCGCTTCCAACAAAGCCGTAAGCGTCTGGTCCAAATAAAAAGTCGGATCGCGCTGCCACCGCCGATTCAAGTCCAGCTCCCAATGCACCCGCGCCAGCGCCGACCCCATTAACCGGTCGTCCACTTTTTCGTTTACAGTCCAGCCTGCACGATCCAGCTTCTTCCACCGCGCTTCGAATTCTTCGAGCTGCTTGCGCTGCTTTGCGATTGATCCAGCCGACCAATCGCGTTCCCCCACCGGCCGTTCGAGGCGAGGAATATCGTCTGCTGAAAACGGCTCGTAACGCGCGCGCCAAGTCCAAAACTCCGCCGCAAACTGTTCCAGCGCGCTTGCCTGAGTCTGCGCAGGCGGGTTGATTTCGTCGGCCTGAATAAACACATCGCAAAAAATCAGAATCAGCAACGCGAGGAAACCGTAGCACGCCGCAAACTCGACACCTCGATTCGAAAAGCGCACACCCCGTTCCATGGATTGTCGAACCTTTGCAGTACGAATCGTCACGAACACCCCTTGAAGACCGTCATTCTAACTGATCGGGGGACGCATCTTGTGCCACTCCGTATGGCTCTGAAACATCCGCGCCGCCGCAATCACCGCGCGATCGTCCAGTGCCCGCCCGATGAATTGCACTCCGAACGGCAGATTGTCCTTGCTCAATCCACACGGCACGCCGATCGCCGGCAATCCGCACAAGCTCGAAACTCCGTCTGGCGCCCGCCGTTCGATCGGCCCCGCCGAATCTTCTTCCGGAGGCGCGCTCAAAGGCGCAGCCGCAGAAGATTCGCCCGCCGTCGCCAGCACGTCGAACCGCTCGAACAGTTTGTCCACTTGTGCTTGCAAAAAAGTCCGCACGCGCTGTACCTGCAGGTAATCCCCTACCGAAAATTCCTGGCTAGCGTAGCCGTTAATCTGTCCGACGGGATCAATCAACTCCGCGCAGCGCCCCGAAACAATCAGCTCCTGAAACGCCGAAGCCGATTCCATCAAAATCGTCAACTCCGCCGCCTCTTCATAAGGCCCATCCGGCATCTCCACATCCGTAATCGTGGCACCGTTTTTTTCGAGCACCTTCAGAGCCGCATCCACCGCCGCTGCCAGTCCCGGCTCCGGCTCGTTCCACACATTCGTCAATCGGCCAATGCGAATCGGCTTCGAAGCTTCACCCGCCGCATCAGGATATGCAAAATCGGAAATGCTCGCCGGCAAAGAATCGAAATCTAAAGGATCGTGCCCCGCCAGAACCGAAAGCACGAGCCCGCAATCATCCGCCGTGCGCGCCATCGGCCCCAGCTTATCCATCGTCCACGCGATCGCCATCGCGCCATGCCGGCTCACGCGCCCGAAACTCGGCCGCATCCCCGAGATCCCGCACCATGACGTTGGACATATGATGGACCCGCGCGTATCCGACCCGATTGCCCAAGGCGCCATCGCCGCAGCCACAATCGCGCCCGACCCGCTTGACGATCCGCACGTCCAGTACTTCGTATTCCAGGGATTCTTGCAAGGTCCGGTCAACGACGCATCGCCCGCGGAATATCCCAAGCCGCCAGCCAATTCGATCATCGCCGCTTTTCCGATCAGCACGGCTCCCGCGCGGTTCAGTTTATCAATCACCGTCGCGTTGTAATTAAACGATTGCTTCGCCAGCGGCCGCGCGCCCCACGTAGTCGGATATCCTTCCACCGCAACAAGATCTTTCGCCGCATACGGCACCCCATGCAAAGGCCCGCGATAATACCCTGAAGCAATTTCTTTTTCCGCCGCTCGCGCCTGCCGCAACGCCAGCTCCCGCGTGATTGTCGCGTAGGCATTCAGCTTCGGTCCAAGCGTTTCACCGCGCTCCAAAAAACTTTCCGCCAAATCCACGGGCGATATTTTCCCGCCGCGGATTCGCTCTCCCAGCTCGCGCACCGAAAGATAGAGTGTGTCTTCGCTTAGCACGAATTAGTTCGCCCTCTCGCGCGTCTCACACCACGGTAGCTCATGCGTCGCGGCACGCGTGCCCCGGGAACTACCAGCGCCCGACTCATCACTCGTTATTTTTCCCGCTGGAAAGTTTCAACACTGTAACAGGCGGATCCCCATTCTGCAGCGCGAACGCGCGAACAGGAGCCAGCATCGTTTCGTTGTAAGCCAGGATCTTCCGCAAGTGTTTCCGCTGCTCCTCCGAGAGTCGCTCGCCGTACTTCCGAATAATATTCGCGAGCTTCGCTTCCACGTCCCGGCTCTGTTCGCGCGTCAGCTTGACGTTCACCGTTTCCTGCTCGCCCGCCGCAATCGTCGGTGATATGTTGTCCGGGTCGCGCCGCGCGGCCAGCAAGCTCGGCGGCGAAAGTGAAACTGCCGCGGCTGCGACCGCACCTACCGCCGCGTCGAGACCGAATTCGCGGCGAGAAATGCGCGCGGATTTCGCACCGGCGCTGTTCGCATTCCTATTGCTGGCGCCCGAATTGTTGGAAGATGGGTTCGACACAGAGGTATAGTCTTGTATATATTATCCACGCGTCAAGCCTTTTCATGTGAGCCTGATTCGGCTCCTCGCAAGCTTTTTGTCTCCTTTTATTTGCTTAGCGCCACTCGCAGTCATGCATCACGTGCATCTGCGCAAATAGCTTCGCGAGGAACACAGCGCTCACTAGATTCACAAGGATATTAATGACCACCAACGCGCCCGTCACTACCCCCGCCGCGCCTCCGAAAGATCCAACGTTCGCGCGCGGCCTAGGCCTCTTCGATTCCGTGATGGTGGTTGTCGGCGTAATGATCGGCTCCGGAATCTTTATCGTATCCGCCGATATGTCGCGCCAAATCGGCAGCGCCGGATGGCTGCTCGTCGCCTGGCTTTTCGCCGGCGCCCTCACAATCGCCGGAGCGCTTTCCTACGGCGAACTCGCTGCCATGATGCCGCGCGCCGGCGGAATGTACATTTACTTGCGCGAGGCGTTCTCCCCGCTCTGGGGTTTCCTCTACGGCTGGACCCTCGTCACCGTAATCCAGACCGGCACCATCGCCGCGGTCGCCATCGCATTCTCGCGTTTTTCCGGCGTCCTCTTTCCGTCCGTTTCGGAATCGCACTATTTAATCTCGCCTATCCACGTTTCCAGCGGCTACGCGTTTTCACTTTCGTCCGCACAGCTTGTCGCCATCGGCGTCATCGCGGTTCTCACTTGGACGAACAGCCGGGGCCTGCAATACGGCAAAGTAGTGCAAAATGTTTTCACCGTCGGCAAGACTATCGCGCTGCTCGTCCTGATCGCGCTGGGTCTGACGCTCGGCTGGAACGCCGCCGCCGTTCACGCAAATTTCAGCGACGCATGGACCGCCCGCGGCGTCTCTCCACTCGCGGCCGGACTCAGCGCTACCACGGCCTTCGGTCTGCTCGTTGCGATCTGCGTCGCGCAAACCGGCTCGCTCTTCTCCGCCGACTCCTGGCACGACATCACTTTCACCGCCGGAGAAGTGAAAAATCCCCGTCGCAATCTTCCGCTCTCGCTAGCCATCGGCACCAGCATCGTAATCACACTTTATCTCCTGGCGAACGTAGCCTATCTCGTCACTCTTCCGCTGGAAGCGATCCAGCACGCTCCGTCCGATCGAGTTGCCACCGCCATGTTGCAAACGATTTTCCCCACGCTAGGCGCCGCGCTAATGGCCGCTGCCATCATGGTCTCGACCGTAGGCACCGTGAACGCCCTGACCCTCGCCGGAGCTCGAACCTACTACGCCATGGCGCGCGACGGATTATTTTTTCAATCCGCGGGCACGCTGAATGCCGCGCGCGTACCCGCTTGGGCCTTGTTCATTCAGGGCCTCTGGGCCGCATTCCTGGTTCTTCCGCGCACCTACAACCCCGCCACGCAGTCCTACGGAAACCTCTACAGCGATCTGCTCGATTACATCATTTCCGCCGCGCTGATTTTTTACATCCTTACCATCGCCGGCGTTTTTCGCCTGCGCATCAAAAAACCGAATGCCGACCGCCCCTATCGCGCCTTCGGATATCCCTGGCTCCCCGCGCTCTATATCATCGGCGCGGCAACCATCCTGATCGTACTCTTCACCTATCGCCCAGCGACCACCTGGCCCGGCCTGATAATCGTCATCCTCGGCGTGCCGGTTTATTTTCTGATCGCTCGCTCCGCATCAGACCGTAAAATGCCCGATCAGGAGCTTCCGTAGTTCGCTCCAGTGGCCCGCGCAATATCTGCGAGCCGCTTTTGCACAATTCATTGAAATCGCAAGTAAATTCGTTGGGGGTACGCCCGTGCAATTCGCTCGAATGATTTCCGCCGTGGACGCGCACGCCTGCGGCGAGCCGGGCCGCGTAATCGTCGGCGGCGTGCTCGATGTACCCGGCGCCACGATGTTTGAAAAAATGAAATATCTGGAAACGCGCGCCGATGATCTTCGCAAATTAATGCTCCGCGAGCCTCGCGGATATCCCGCGTCAAACTGCAATCTCATCCTGCCGTCCACAAACCCCGAAGCCGCCGCCGGATTTGTAATCATGGAGCAAACTGAATACCCGCCCATGTCCGGCACCAACACGATCTGCGTCGTCACTGTGCTGCTCGAAACCGGAATGATTCCCATCCGCGAGCGCATCATGAAACTGAAGCTCGACACGCCCGCCGGCCTAGTTGAAGTCGAAGCCGAAATCGAAAATAAAAAAGTTAAGCGCGTCACTTTCCAAAATGTTCCCGCGTTCGCGGTGCACCTCGATACCAACGTCGAAGTTCCCAGCCTCGGCACTGTAAAAGTGGATGTCGCCTATGGCGGTATGTTCTACGTTATCGCCGATGCCGCGCCTTTGGGCTTCCACCTTACTCCCGACGAAGCGCGCGACATCGTTCGCGTCGGCGAAATGATAAAAGCCGCGGCGAACGAACAACTCCCCGCCGTTCATCCCGAAAATTCCGCCATCGCCGGCATCACCATCGCCCAACTTTCCGCGCTCGGGAACCATCCACGATCCGACCGCAAAAACACCGTGATCGTCTCAACCGGCAAACTCGATTGGAACCGTCCATCTTCATGGACCGGCGCGCTTGATCGCTCGCCCTGCGGCACCGGAACTTGCGCCAAAATGGCCGCGCTCCACGCCAAGGGCCAGCTGCCTCTTAATCAGGATTTTGTGCACGAAGGAATCCTCGGCACCACCTTCACCGGACGCCTGATCTCACAGACGCGCGTCGGCCCTCACCCCGCCGTAGTTCCCACGATTAGCGGCAGCGCTTGGATCACCGGTATCACCCAATACGTCCTCGATTCCGATGATCCGTTTCCCACAGGCTACACACTAGGAGACATCTGGGGCAGTGCCGAATAGACAGCCACGGAAACGAAGATGGCGAACGCCGTCAGCGCCCTCGCGCCGGCTCCTCCCGATCTTCATGTACTTCAAAACCACTCGGCGGCGTCACTCCCAACAAATGCTCCACAAAATAATCCCATCGTCGCCGTATCAAATACGGATTTCCGCCCTCCCCGTGATACATATTCGGCACTAAAAGCATGTCGAAATTTTTGTTCGCCTTCATCAGGGCATCCACGAACCGCATTGATTCCACTGGATGCACATTGTCATCAATATCCCCGTGCACGACCAACAAGTGCCCTTGCAACTTCCCCGCCATCGTCACATTCGATTGCGCGATGTAATCCTCCTGCAGCGGATAACCTTGGTACAACTCGTTCCACCAGGCCTTATCCAACCGCGCGTCGTGATCTCCAGAAATCGTCACGCCCACTTTATAGAATTCAGGAAATACCAACATCGCGTGCGCCGCGCCGTAACCGCCCGCCGAAGTTCCCCAGATCCCCACGCGCTCGATATCCATGTACGGATAGCGCGCGGCCATCTGCCTGATCATTGCCACGTGATCTTCAAACGATCCGCCCAGGTTTCGATACGAATATTCGTGGAAGGCTCGCGAGCGTCCCGTCGTCCCGCGTCCATCCACCATCACCACGATAAATCCCAACTCCGCCACCGCTTGCAGGCCGCTGCGGTTCGCCTGCCCAAACGATTTCGGAACAAAAAATCCTTGCGGTCCCGTATAAACCTGCTCCACGATCGGATACTTTCTCGCTGGATCGAAATTTGAAGGACGCCAGATCAATCCGAACAGATCAGTGGTTCCGTCTGCCGCTTTTCCGTGAAAAGGTTCCGGATATCTCCACCCGGTTTTCAACAACTCGGCAGCGTCAGTCTCTTCCAGCACGCGCACTTCCGATCCGTCCTTAGTGCGCCGCAGGACCGCCTTCCCGGGCAAATCCGCCCGCGAGTAGCTGTCCACGAAAAAAGCTCCGTCCGGCGAGACACTGGCCACATGATTTGCATTTTCGGGCGTCAGCAGAGTAAGCCCCTTGCCGTCAAATCCCACGCTGTAAACATGTATCAAATAGGGATCTTCGTCCTGCTCGCGTCCGCATCCGGAGAAATAAACTCGCCGCGCTTTTTCATCCACGAAGAGTATTTGCCGTACCGCCCAGGACCCTTGGGTCAGCTGATCGATGACTTGCCCGGTTCTTGCGTTGGAAAGATACAAATGATTCCAACCGTCGCGCTCCGAAGACCACACAACCTCGCCGCTCTCATGCGCAAACCTGAAAAAAGTCTCGCCCGGATCCACATAGCGCTCTGATTGCTCCCGCACCAACACTCGCTGCATGCCAGTCGCTGGGTCCACTTCCCGCAGCTCGATCGCTTTCTCTCCGCGCTCGCTGTAATCGTAAAAAACGCCCTTACTGTCTGGATACCAATCGAAACCCGGTCCGCCCTGAAAACGAATTTCCAACGGCGCAGTCTTTATGTCCGTCCGTTTCCCCGAAGGAACATCGAAAATAATCGGCTCTGCCGTCGGCAGCGCCTCACCCGGCAACGGATACACCACGTCGTACGCCTTAGGCCGCAACTGATTCGGCGGAACAAATTGCAGCGTCATGAAGTGCCCCGCGTTGCGCGAATCCAGCCGATACGTAACCAGCTTGGATGAATCCGGCGCCCAGAAAACCGCCGGTCGCTGCTTTACGTCATCCGTCCCTTGCGCCACCATTGGCCGTAGCGAAGGAATCGGTGTCGCGTAATCCCAGCCCGCCTCGCCGTCTCTGGTCAGCTGCTGCGCCAAACCGGTCGAAACGTCGCGCAAATAAAGATTGTGATCTTTCACATAAGCCGCCCACGCGCCATTCGGAGAGAAATCTTCGTACGGCCCAGGCTGCGGATCGCTGGACTTCCTGCACTCATACTTCTCCAACGCACACGTCCACCCCACGCCTTCCAGCTGAAAATTAATGGATTGTCCGTCCTTCGAAAACTCAAAACTGTCGAACGGCAGCTGCGTCGCGGTATATTCCCGCTTCGCCGCGCGTGATAGGGACTCCGCCAGCTTTGTATGATCGAATGCCGGCCCGCTGCTATTCTGCGTCGCATCCACCAGAATGAATTCCGTTCCGCTCGGCCCCGCCTTCCGATACCAAAACCGGCTGGTCTTCTCGATCCAGTGCGGCGTCACATCCGCCACATAGATTTGGTGCCGCAGATTTCCTGGCAGGAATTTCTCGGCGCGCTGATAGTCCGCGAGCGTGCCTTGCGCTCTCGCCGGTGCCGCGGCGATCACGACAAATATCGCAGCCAAAATCCATCCGCGGAAACTGATGTTCATTTTGTTCCTCCGGCGAGGCGTTTTCACAAGACGACTTCTTCGCGGCGCAGCGAGCATCCTCCAGATTCGACCCAAGGATTTTGGAAAGCAGGGCCGGGGCAACCGTGCCCTTGCCGTCATCCTCCTTGCTGGCACCCAAAGCCATCGGGGCGGCGACGGCGCTCAGTCCATTTCGCAAGGCACTGCAATCGGTCGAAGCCGGAATTGAATCCCACGCAGCCCGCGCGAATCTGGCACCGCGTCAAAAGAGCAACGCGACGCTCCAATCCACCCGGCTCGCTAGTACGCCGAATCTCCGTAAACTGCGGAAATCCCATGCGAAAGCCCGCCGCGCTCAAGAACAAGCTGTGCCGAATGTAAACGTTTTCAGACGAGCTAACCTTTTCGATTGCCTAAGTTCGGCACGATGTATATTATATGCACTGCGGCCCAGTCAATGCCCATTTCTCTCATTCCCGATTCCAAAGCACTTACACTCCCTTATTCCGTTTTTCGGATTCCAGCGTCCCTCCCCTCTTCGGCTCAGCCTCTCGCAAAGTCTCCGCTCTTTCTCCCCGTGTGCCTGCAATTTTGCTCGCAAATGTCTGCTCTCAGACGCAATAATGCACCTTCCGGACGCGCGTCCCGAGTGAGGATCGGATAGCCTGCTCATGAGCCTTACCAAGCCACGTGTCGTAAATAGCCCTGCGAATCTGTTCGACGCCGTGGAACGCATCCATATCGTCGATTCCCACACCGGTGGTGAGCCCACCAGAATCATTGTCAGCGGCGGTCCCGACCTCGGCGGCGGTTCTGTGGCTCAGCAAATGGAACGATTCCGAGCCGATCACGATCACCTGCGCAGCGCATTGGCCAACGAACCGCGCGGCTCGGAAGTTGTCGTCGGTGGATTTCTCTGCAAGCCTACCGATCCCACCAGTGCTGCTGGAGTAATTTTCTTCAACAATGTCGGATATCTCGGTATGTGCGTGCACGGTACAATCGGCCTGGTCACCACACTCGCGTATTTGGGAAAAATCACCTACGGCGATCATCGCATCGAAACGCCGGTTGGCACGGTTACGGCCACTCTCCACGAAACGGGCGAAGTTACCGTCGTCAACGTCGCAAGCAAACGAACTGCCGCGAATGTAACAGTCCAAGTGCCGGGTTACGGCGCCGTGAGCGGCGACGTCGCATGGGCCGGCAACTGGTTTTTTTTGGTGAACAATAATTCAGTGGAGCTGAATGCCGCAAATATTGAAAAATTAACTGAGTTTGCCTGGGCCATTCGTCAATCCTTGGTCACAAGTGGCATCACTGGCTCCGACGGCAAAGAAATCGATCACGTCGAACTATTTCGTCCCTCCCGGAAATCCGGCATTCAAAGCCAGAATTTTGTTCTCTGCCCTGGAAAAGCCTACGACCGTTCCCCCTGCGGCACCGGCACCAGCGCCAAACTCGCCTGCCTCTACGCCGATGGAAAATTGAAACCCGGCGAGGTCTGGCGCCAGGAAAGCATCGTGGGCAGCGTCTTTGAAGGACAAGTTCGCATTGAGGATGGCCAGGTGCTGCCCATCATCAAAGGCTCCGCGTTCATCACATCAGAGGCAGATGTGATTCTCGATCCCCGCGATCCCTTTCGTAATGGCATCTACCCGTGAACAAGCCTGCCGAAGTCGTGATCGTCGGCGCCGGTATCGTTGGCGCCGCCTGCGCGTTGGAACTCTCGACGGAAGGCTTGCAGGTCCTGGTGATTGACCAAGGTTTCCCCGGCGCTGGTTCCACCGGCGCAGCCATGGGCCACATCGTCGTGATGGACGATTCCGAAGCGCAGTTCGCAATCACGCGCTATTCGCAAATTCTCTGGGACGACATGCGCGACCAGCTTCCCGCATCGGTTGAATTTGATCCGTGCGGAACGCTGTGGGTAGCCGCCGACGAAGAAGAAATGCGTGAAGTCCGCCGAAAATTTGACTATTACCGCGAACGCGGTGTAAACGCCGAAATTCTCGATTCGCAGCAGGTCCACGAAGCAGAGCCCAACCTTCGCACACCTCTGGCAGGCGGGCTTCGCGTGCCAGGAGATTCAGTGGTTTACCCCCCCTGCGCCGCGGAATTTTTATTGCAGAAGGCGCGCACGTGCGGAGCTCGCGTCGCCCAAGGCCAGCCGGTAGCCGCAATCGGAAAACGCGTCGCGCGTCTCGCTGACGGCACCGTTTTCGAAGCAGGCTTCATCGTCAACGCCGCGGGCCAGTCCGCGCCGAGACTCAGCCCCGGCATCAACATCAAGCCGCGCAAGGGTCATCTCGTAATCACCGATCGTTATCCGAATTTTCTGCATCACCAGGTCGTCGAGCTCGGCTATCTGAAAAGCGCGCACTCCCTCACTGCGGATTCCGTGGCGTTTAACGTCCAACCCCGTAAAACCGGCCAAGTATTGATCGGCTCGTCGCGCCAATACGGCGCCGAAAATTCGGCCGTGGACGAATTAATCCTCTCGCGCATGTTGCATCGCGCCTTCGAATACATGCCGGACCTGAATTTTCTTTCCGCGATCCGAGTGTGGACCGGTTTTCGTCCCGCCACTCCCGACAAACTCCCATTGATCGGGCCGTCGCCGCAGGATCCGTCCGTTTTAGTCGCGGCCGGGCACGAAGGCCTGGGCATCACCACCTCACTCGCCACCGCAAAATTAATCTGCGCGCAAATTCTCGGCCAGCGGCCCGCAATTCCCTTTCAGCCTTATCTGCCGTCCCGGCAAATGGCTGCGGAGGCCTATGTCTGACTCCGTCTCCGTCCGCGTGAATGGAAAACTCGTCACCGTGCGCGCCGGATCCACTGTCGCCGTCGCGGTTGTCACTTCGGGCGCGACGTGCCGCGCCTCCGTGACCGGTCAATCCCGCTCACCTCTCTGCGGCATGGGTACGTGCTTCGAGTGTCGCGTCGCAATCAACGGAGAACCGCAGCGTCGCAGTTGCCAAGTGCTCTGCGAAGCGAATATGGAAATAGAAACCAATGGATAGCGTGAAGCATCTAAGATTCGACGTCGCCGTTGTCGGCGCAGGCCCTGCGGGAATCGCTGCGGCACTCGCGGCCGCCGATTCGGGCCGCACGGTCGGATTGATTGACGACAATCCCGCCGCCGGCGGACAAATCTGGCGCGCCGGGTATAACTCCGCGCGACCCTCGGCATCTTCGAGCTGGTTTAATCGCCTGACTAAGTCCGCGGTTCAAATTGTTCGTGGCGCACGCGTTTTTCACGCAGCGAAAGGCGAGCTAGTTGCCGAGTCCGACGACTCCGCAATACAGATCGGCTACGGAAAACTAATTCTCGCCACCGGCGCGCGCGAACTTTTCTTGCCTTTTCCCGGCTGGACCCTTCCCAACGTCATGGGCGCCGGAGGACTGCAAGCTTTCGCAAAATCCGGCCTCGACATTTCAGGAAAACGCATCCTCATCGCCGGAACCGGTCCGCTGCTTCTCGCAGTCGCCGCCTATGCGCGTAGATGCGGTGCAAAGGTGATCGGTATTTGCGAGCAGACCACGCGCCCACGAATGGCGCGCTTCGCCCTGAAAATGATGTTGGTTCCCGGCAAAGCGGCCGCGGCCGCCCGCTTGGCTTACGAGCTTCATGGAATCCCGCACTGGATCGATTGTTGGCCTGTCGCCGCATTTGGAAATCGCCGCGTGGAAACTGTGCGCATTTCGCGCCGAGGTCAAACCAGCGAAATTGAGTGTGACTATCTCGCGTGCGGTTTTCACCTTATTCCAAACTCCGAGCTCCCGCGCATGTGCGGTTGCCGGCTCCGCCAAAACTTTGTTCAAGTGGACG
Organism: uncultured Acidobacteriota bacterium; assembly: GCA_963779465.1. Lineage (GTDB taxonomy): Bacteria > Acidobacteriota > Terriglobia > Acidiferrales > UBA7541 > Palsa-295. The sequence goes on from CAVZYH010000001.1 coordinate 2,172,190, forward strand.
GATATCAGCAAACCTCAGTCCCCGGAATATTTTGTGCGGGCGAACCCACCGGAATTGGCGGCCTGGAGCTGGCGCTCGTCGAAGGCGAAATCGCCGGTTACGCCGCTACAAATTGGGAAGATCGCGCCAAGCATCTTTTCGCCAAGCGCGCCCGCTACCAAAAAGTTGTTCCCATACTGCAAGAAGCATTCCTATTACGTCCCGAGCTAAAAAATCTCGCGCGCCCAGACACGCTGATCTGCCGCTGCGAAGACGTGTCGCACGAACGCTTGTGCGACCACGCTTCCTGGCGCGCCGCCAAATTGCACGCCCGCTGCGGCATGGGCCCTTGCCAAGGGCGTGTTTGCGCGCCCGCTGCTGAATTTCTTTTCGGGTGGCAGATTGATTCCATTCGTCCGCCTCTTTTTCCGGTGCGTTGTTCGAGCCTGGCGATAAATCCATCGCATTCTGCGCCACGAAATTAAATGGAGGATTCTCATGAAGTGGACCGGCGTAATGCCCGCGATCACCACGTGTTTCGATCAAAATGAAAAAGTTGATCATGCTTTCATGGCCAACCATTGCCGCTGGCTAGTTGAAAATGGCTGCACCGGCGTCGTGGCGCTCGGCTCGCTCGGCGAAGGCGCCACGCTTTCCTTCGACGAAAAGGTGGCGATTCTGCGCAACTGCGCAGGCGCCTTGAAAGGACGCGCCCCGGTAGTCGCCGCGATCTCCGCGCTCTCCACCGCCGAAGCCGTGGCGCAAGCCAAAGTCGCGGAATCCGCCGGATGCGAAGGCCTGATGGTTCTCCCGCCGTATGTTTACAAAGGCGACTGGCGCGAAATGAAGGCCCACGTCGGCGCCGTTCTCAAATCCACGCCGCTTTCCAGCATGCTGTACAATAATCCTGTATCTTACGGGACCGATTTTCTTCCCGAGCAGATTCAGGAACTCGCAAGCGAGCACCAGAATTTGCATTCGGTGAAGGAATCGAGCACCGATGTGCGCAGGGTCAGCGCGATTCGCGCCCTCATCGGCGATCGCCTGGTTTTGTTTATCGGCGTGGACGACGCCATACTCGAAGGCATCGGAGTCGGCGCGACCGGATGGATCGCCGGCCTCGCCAACGCTCTGCCGCGCGAATCCGTGGACCTGTTCAACTACGGCATGGAAGGAAAATCGGCGCAGGCGTTTGAACTGTATCGTTGGTTCTTGCCGTTGTTGCGCCTCGACACCGTGCCCAAGTTCATCCAGCTGATAAAATTAGTTCAGCAGGAGCTTGGAATCGGCAACGCACGTGTCCGCGCTCCAAAACTGGAGCTGATTGGCGAAGAATTAGCAGCCACGAAAACAATAATTCGGCACGCAATTCAAAATCGGCCAAAAAATGCGAGCTCGGCCCTCGCGCAAGCCGCACGCTAAAGGAACTCTACAATGGAATTTTTGGGAACATCTATAATCGGCTTTCGTGACGGCAATGCCGGTAAGGCCGCCGACCCCAGCAACGGCACATTCCAAGCCTTTGCTCCCGCCACTGGCCAAAAAATCGAGCCGACCTTCCACTCCGCAACGGCTGAAGAAGTTGACCTCGCCGTCAGACTCGCCGCAGAAGCCAGCATCGAAGTCGGCCGATTGTCGGGCGCTAAGAAAGCCGAATTCCTCGACACGATCGCGACTCGAATCGAAGCGCAGATCGAATCTCTGGTTGCGCGCGCCCATCAGGAATCCGCGCTGTCCGTAGCTCGACTGCAATCGGAAACCGGCCGCACCTGCACGCAACTCCGCATGTTCGCCAGAGTCGTACGCGAAGGTTCTTGGGTCACCGCGCGCATCGATCGCGCTGATGCGCAACGCAAACCCGCTCCCAAGCCGGATGTCCGCTCGATGCTGCGCCCGCTCGGCCCGATTGTGGTATTCGGTGCCAGTAATTTTCCGCTAGCATTTTCTGTGGCCGGTGGCGACACCGCCTCCGCGTTCGCCGCCGGAAATCCTGTCATCGTCAAAGCTCATCCCGCGCATCCCGGCACCAGCGAACTCGTGGGCCGCATCATCCGCGATAGCGTGCGCGCCTGCGATTTGCCCGAGGGAGTTTTTTCCTTGCTCTTCGATTCCGGCACTTCCGTCGGCGCCGCCCTTGTGCAACATCCCCTTGTGAAAGCCGTCGGCTTCACCGGCTCCATTCCCGCCGGCCGCGCCCTCTTCGACTTAGCCACGAAACGCCCGTCGCCGATTCCGTTCTACGGCGAAATGGGGAGCACCAACCCGACCTTCATTCTTCCTGGCGCGCTCGCCGCTCGTGGTGAAAAAATCGCGGCGGAACTCTACGGCTCGTTCACCCTCGGTGCCGGACAATTCTGCACCAAGCCGGGGCTCGTGTTTTTATCAACGGGAAAGCCTGCGGAGGCGCTCATAAGCGTCATCAAAACCAAAGTCGTGGAATCCGCGAAGTTCACCCTGCTGACCTCCGGCATCAGCGCCTCATACACCCGCGAGATTCGCAATCGTAAAGTTCGCGGCGACGTCAGCCTGCTCGCCGAAGAGTCATCTCCCGATTCAGCGACCGCGTTTCAAGCAGGCGCCTCACTTTTCCAGACCGACATCGCCTCGTTCCTCGCAAGCCCCGATCTCTCCAACGAAGTTTTTGGCCCAGAAACTCTGTTGATCAATTATTCCAAAAAAGAACAAATCCTCGAAGCCGCACGCGCCTTGCACGGCCATCTCACCGCCACCGTTCACGGCACCGAGCAGGACATCGCGGAATTCTCCGAGCTCATCGCCATCCTCGAAAATAAAGTCGGCCGAATCATTTACAACGGCTATCCCACGGGATTAGAGCTTTGCGATGCCGTCGTTCATGGCGGTCCGTACCCTGCCAGCACCGATTCGCGCACTACTTCCGTCGGCACCCTGGCGATTTTTCGCTTTGCTCGCCCCGTCTGCTATCAGGATTTTCCAGATGTCGCCCTCCCCGATGAATTGAAAAACGAGAATTCTCTTGGCATCTGGCGCATGCTGGACGGAGAATTGACACGCTCACCTTCCTGATAGATGATTCCCAACGGGGCAATTTCCTGATTGGGTGGGTGGAGTAAGAAAACCAGTCGGAAACAAAGCGTCAGAGCGGGCCATCTAAATTCGGGCACTCGCAGTCAGGCCACACCCCACGCAGATCTAGCTTCGCAAGGTTACGTGACTAACTATGCCAAAACCTCAATCTAAATTCATTGCCGTGCCAGCCCACGAGCACACCGCGCCCAAAAAATCGGATGCCATCCCGCGCCAATCCTTGGCCGCAGCTGTGGTCGAGCGCCTGCGTGACAAAATCCTCCACGGAGAACTCCGCGAAGGCGAGCAGCTTCGCCAGGACGCCATCGCTGCCGAGTTTCAGATTAGCCGCATCCCCGTACGGGAAGCGCTCAGTCACTTAGCCGCCGAAGGGTTGATCACCATTGTCGCCAATCGTGGCGCGGTCGTTTCCGCTCTCTCCCCCGACGAAATCATGCAGCTCTTCGAAACGCGCGCCGTCCTCGAGTGCTACATGCTCCGCCAGGCGATCGCCAACTTCACCGAAAGAGATTTTCAAGCCGCCGAAGAAATCCTTCAGCAATTCGAGGAATCGCTCGAAAATGACGCCGACGTGAAATCCTGGGGCCAATGGAATTGGGCGTTCCATTCTGCGCTGTACGCACCCGCGAATCGCCCCGTGATGCTCTCTTTCCTCAAGACTCTAAACAATAATTGCGACCGCTACACGCGCCTCCATCTGGTGTTTACCCGCGAGTTGCACGTGGCCGGAAAAGCCCACCACGAACTCCTGGACGCCTGCCGCACCAAAAATCCCGACATCGCCTCCGACGCCCTCTGGAAACACATCACCACGGCCGGCGCATATCTAAAAGAATTCATCCAACGGCACCGCGAACAACACGCGTGAGTTCATCGTAGCGCCGGCGTCCCGCCGGTTCCGTTGCTTTTGACTTTGACTTCGTTACGGCTGCCTGCTGTTCAGGCGGGCGTCGATGACTTTGCAACCGGCTTCTCGCCGCTGTGTAGTCTCTGGACGCCGCCACCCACCAAGCTTAGTCCGTGGCAACCCCAACCCGCGCTATCTTCACCGTAACCGTTGCCGCATCGATCGGGATCACGAGGTTCTCTTCTTCCGCGCCCTTGCTCGAAAGCTTCTGCGCCGCTCGTCCACCGACGAAAAGCTGATAATCCCCAACAGGCAAACCGGCAACCCCCACGCGAGTGTCATGCTCCCCGCGTCCACGATTTTCCAAAGTAAATTTTATTTCCCCCAACCCATCCGTGAACGAAACTGCTTGCCCATCGCCAAACCCATCGCGTCCCAGCAAAATATGCAACCGCTCGCCATCACGCAGCACGTGAAACCGCACTCGCAACCCATCTTTCGGAATCACTTCCGTCACTTTCCCGTCGCGTCGCAACTCTCCTCCGTACGCATAAAATCCGAAGATTGGATCGTCCACCACCACTGTCGCCGCGGTCCGCAACGCTCCCAAAAATCCCAAATCAATTTCGCCGTCATACCACCAAGGCCCGCGCCCCATTTCCTTATTTCCCAGCCAAGCATACCCCCAAGGACGCGGCTCGAATCCTCCGCTTGCCCCGCCGTCGTTATTTTTTCCCGGATACCAATACCCGAACTTCGTTTCCGCCGTCCCGGAATTCAGCAGCGCCCACGAACTCAAATAAGAAGCGTAGCCAAGCCGCGCGTAAGGAAACGGATCCCGCGCGAAATACAAGCCATAATCCAGCACCGCCCAACCGCCCATCTGCGCCATATAACTCAATGTATAACTCGCGTTCCCTGCTCCGCGATAGTCGCTCCCCAAATCGTAATACGCAGGCTCCAGCCACCCGCGGCAAGCCAAATTCAGCGCCATTTGCTCGTTCAAAAACGCCAGCGCATCCTGATATTTCACTGCGTTCCGTATATCGCGCTCAGGCAATCCCGATGGCGCTCCCTCGCCCGGTTTCACCACGTGCGTCATCGCGTATTTCGCGAATGCGTGCGTTGACTCAAATCCCGTCGAATCGAACGGATACTCCGAAGCATAGAGATTCGGATGCCCCTTGATGAAATGCTCTGCTTTCTTCTCCCACTCCGCCCGCAGCCATTCCGCCTGGTCCTTATGCCCGTTTTCATCCAGCGCCTGAATCAAATCCGGAATGACCAGTTCGTCATAGGTCCCCGTTTCGTACGGCGACCACTTCAGAATTTCCATCGGCACCGTGAAGAATGCCTTCGCCGTTCCAAACGCGCGCTCCAAATAACCGTCCGCGTTCAAATACTTCACCATGTTCGGATTATCTTTCGCGACCTGGTACATGTTGAAGTAAAGCAGCACCACGTGCGGATAATCGTAGATCCTCCAGATATGTTTCTTCCCCGTCTGGTCGTCTTTCGGGTTGTCGCGGTTCACTTTCCAGTTCGGAATCCCGTAAATCGCGTACGGATAAGGTTCTTTGTCCGTCTGCTGCAGCCCGCCCCACACAAATTTCTTCAAGTACAACTCCACCGCATCAATTTCCGGCTGTGAAGGGTAATAGATATTTTCGCCCGCAACGTATGGCGCCTTTCCAAGAGCCGGATCGTCCGAAGCCACCGCGTACGATTGCAACCCGTCGAGATCGTCTGGGCTTCGTAATATTTCGTGCTTCATGTCCCACTGCGAAAACAGTCCGTAATACCATCGCTTCGGATCCAGCCACTGTTCGTGCGTCGCTATAAAAGCCGCGCGCTTCTTAAACAATGTCTCCAAGGGCTCGGTAACGAAAAACTCTAGCGATAGATATCGCCCATCCCCGTACTTCACCTTCAGCTGGTTTTCTCCAAGTCGTGCGAACTGCACTCTGTAAACGTGCACATCCTTCCCGTTATCACTCATGTACTCGATCTTGGTCTGATCCGGATGTTCCGCTGCGATTTCCGTGATTTTGTTCTGCGTGTGCAGCGAAAATAGCGTCGTCAAGTCCGTCGGCACCGTCATCCCCGGCACCACATTCACATCGAACAGCCCCTCCTCGTACAACACGTTGCGCACACCTTCGTAATCCGGTGCCCAGCGAAATCGAAATCCGTAATGTGCCGAATCGCCGGCAGCCCCCTTGGGTTTCAACACCAGATTCGAATTCGGCAACCGCCAATTCCCGCCCTTCGCGCGTAACTCATCCCCGCTCGCCGCCGAATGGATATAAGCCGCGTAGCCCCGCTCCATCCGCGTCGCATCAAAGTATTCCAGAGGTGTCCCGGTCTGCGGCGTCATCACCAGATACGGCCCCTCGGCATTCGGCCGCATCCAGAAAATGAAGGACCCGTTCCCTCCGATGAAATAGTGCGGAAACACGCGCTTGGTGTACGTCTCCGTCTTGTCCCACGAATAATCGGTGTTGAACTTCAGCGGCAAACCTAAATCACCAACTTCCAGATCGTGATCGGAATTGTTCTGCAACGAAATGCTCCACACCAGCGCGTCGCCATCCAATCGAAATTCCTCGCGCACTTCCAAACCCTCAATCGGCGTCGCCTTCTTCAGTTCATCATTCACGCGCCACTGGTAAATTCCTGCGCTCGCCCCGTTCTCTAGTTGCGCCTCGATCCGCAACGCCGACGTAGTCACCGGCGCAAAATCTGCCTCGGAGTATCGATCCGCTGCCACTGGATAACCCGTCGTCGCGCTCACTTCCCTCCAACTCTCGCCGTCGCGGTACAGCACCCGCCACGATTTCGGCAACTTGATCGGTTCGTCCGGATTTTCTTCCAGCGCCCAATACACCTCAGCAGACCACACCTTCTGCGGCGACGAAAAATCGTATTCCACCCACTCCGCCGTTCCCTTTTTCCCACGCCACACAAATTTCGGCACTCCCGCCTCACGCGAATTCGTCGGCTCGATCTGATCCTTCAACGCCCACACTTCCCACGGTTCCACGGAAGCGGAGGCCCGGCTTTCCGTCGCGATCGTCGGCGCCGGTTCGCCCACCATATAATGGATGGTCGTCTGCCCCGCCGCCGCAGTCGCGTGATCAATCACAGCCGCCGACGCCCGCTTCCATTCCTTCGCCCCAACTTGCCGGTAGCGAATCACAAGGTCGCCCAAGCTTCGCGCCGGCGCGATGTATTCAGTGTCGTATTTGTCCTGCACCCGCCTTATGCTGGCGATTCCGGAATCCGAGAATCCCACTTGGAATTGGTCGTTCTTCAATCTCGTCTGTGCGGCACAAGCCTCTGGAAGCAATGCCATTAGGACTGCGACCAGCGTGAGGATTCGTATGCGCATGAAACTCTCCTTGACGATCGAGGCGTACAATATACTTTATACACAGTCCTGGCAAGTTCACTCTCTCCCCGGCTCCCGCCGACCGTGGAGCTTCGCGCATCACACCTTCGCACCGCGTTTCATCTCTCCGCTACATCGGATCCGTGAAGTGCAGAGAATCACCGCCTCGAAAATCCCCTGTTGACGAGTAAACGTTTCCCCATGGATACTCGTGCCGCCCATGACATCAGCCTTGCGGCGGCAATTGCCATTCGTCCTCCGACGACTCGATGCCGATGGGCGACGAAAAATGGAGACATTGCAATGACCATTAAGCTTCCCGCACGGCGCAATTTTCTGAAGGACGGCATGGCCGCGGCGCTCGGTGCCGCTACCTTCCCGCTGATGTCTTCTTCTCCGCTCGTCAGCAAACCCGCAACAGCGACGCCAGGGATTGCGCCTGCCGCAACAATGACCCAAGCTTCCACACCAGCAGCCAGCGCCCGCATAAAGATTGACTTCGATCGCCAGATTGGCAAGATCGACCGCAACATCTACGGCAACTTCATCGAACATCTGGGCCGCTGCATCTATGGCGGAATTTACGAAGAAGGTTCGCCGCTCTCCGATAACGACGGTTTTCGCAAGGACGTTCTGGAAGCCGCGCGCGGTCTGAACATTCCGCTGCTGCGCTGGCCCGGCGGAAATTTTTCTTCCGGCTACAATTGGAAAGACGGCATCGGACCGAAAGATTCCCGCCCGCGCCGCTGGGACACCGCCTGGCAAGCCGAAGAATCCAATCGCTTCGGCACCGATGAATTCATTCAATATTGCCGCAAGCTCGGCTCCGAGCCTTACATCACCGTGAACATGGGCACCGGCACGATGCAGGATGCCGCCGACTGCGTGGAATATTGCAACGGCACCATGAACACCGCCTGGGCCAACTTGCGCAAAAAAAACGGCCACCCGGAACCCTACAACGTCAAATATTGGGGCCTCGGGAATGAGATTTATGGCTCGTGGCAAGCCGGCCACAAGACCGCCACAGCCTACGCCGACCTCGCTCTCGAATTCGCCAAGATGATGCAGTGGGTGGATCCCACCATTAAGCTCATCGCCTGCGGGGGGAATAATGCCGATTGGGACCGCGAGGTCCTGGAGCGACTCGTGGACGTGGTGGACTACATTTCTCTCCATCACTACGGAGGCAGCACCGATACAGCCAAGGAAATTCACGACGCCAGCAAGCTCGAGCACGAAATAAAAGTTCTCGACGCCGTGATCACTTCCGTCGCCAGCAAAAACGAAAAAAAAGAACGCGTCAAAATCGCGGCCGACGAATGGAACATCTGGTTCCGCTCCTGGTTCAAGCGCGGCGATGATCACAAGCTGGAAGAAATCTACAATCTGCGCGACGCTCTATGGGCCGCCTCCGCACTCAACATCTTTCATCGCAATTGCCGCGTGGTGCAGATGGCCGATCTCGCCCAACTTGTCAACGTGATCGCGCCTATCATGGCTAATCCAACGGGAATCGTCCTGCAAACGACCTATTTCCCGCTGCAGCTGTACGCCCAGCATTGCGGCAACGTCGCGCTAGACGCTTTCGTGCGCTCCGACACTTTCTCGGACATGCCCGACACGCCGTACCTGGACGTCTCCGCAACCACTGACGACAACGGCCAAAAACTCACTCTCGCCATCGTAAATCGTCATCCAACGTTGGATATAGCAGCGGACATCGCCATCGAAGGATTCAAATTGCAGCCTGCGGGAGATCTCTACGAGGTAAACGGCCCAACCCTGGATTCGACGAACACTTTCGCCGAGCCGAAAAACGTGGGCGTGAAACACAGCTCATTTTCCGGAGCCGCGCCATCGTTCCGGCAAACTTTCGCCGCGCACTCGCTCACTGTACTGACGTTGCATTCCTAGAGCACAAATTGGCGGACGAATCCAAGGAGGACTCGCGCCGCGACTACGAACGGTGCGCGCCGTCCTCCCGCAGGACCAGCGAGAGTTTCCCATTTCGGATGCCGGGACCATCCAGCGCGATCGAGGAGCAATCCCGCACCACCCATTCCGCGCCCGCATCCCATAATTCTTTTTCCGTCATCGTCGTGCGCAACGCAATCACCCTCGCGCCAGCAGCCTTGCCCGAACGCACGCCCGCCGGCGCATCCTCCACCACCACGCAATCCTGCGGCGGAAATCCCAGCACCTCCGCGCCCTTTAAGTAAGGATCCGGCGCCGGCTTGCCATTCTGAATGTCGCTCGACGTGACGAAAACTTCCGGCCACGGCAATCCACTCGCTTTCAATCGCACTTCCGCCAGACGCCGCGAACACGATGTCACGATCGTCCAGCGCCCGCGCGGCAGTGCGCTCAACAGTTCCCGTGTCCCTGGCAGCGGAACAACTCCGTCCAGGTCCGTGACCTCGTCCTGCTCGATTAGCTTATTTTCGCCCAGATGATCGCCGTTCGGCAGGTACTCGCGAACCGTCGTGATGCTCGGACGCCCGTGCGCCCGATGCACCACCTCGGTCGCATCAAATCCGTGCCGCGCAGCCCAATGCGTCCAAACGCGCGCCACCGCCGGGGTCGAATCCACCAGCACTCCGTCCATATCGAAAAGCAGTGCACCACAAGAAACTTGGGTCATCCGCTACTCCACCCGCGCGCAATAAATCGATCAGTTGTGTTCGCGAGCACAGGATTCCAACAAGAATACGGATGCTACGCCGTTTCCGCAAATCATGGCTTGGATTTCATCAACAAAAAACGGATGGATGCCGCACCAGCCTGACTAATTCGCCTTCTCCGTCGTATGGGCGCGCGACATTTGACTAGAAGATATGCGGATGAGCGCGGGCAGCACGTCGCCAAAACTCCCGCCCCCTGCCCCTTCGCCGAAGTCAAAATACAATCGCCGGTACAGGGAATACAATTCGTCGTAAATTCCTTGCGTGTCCTTTTGCGGATTAAACACAGTGTGCGACGGACAAATCTGCTTCTGCGCTTCCTCGATCGTCTTAAATGTCCCGGCCGCCAGAAACGCAAAAATCGCAGACCCAAGGCTCGTCACTTTCTTGCTCGGCACCAACACTGGCCGCCCCAGCACGTTCGCGTACACTTGATTCAAAACTGGATTGCTCTGCGGAATCCCACCAGCGTTGATCACGCGTTCAATCTTGGTGCCATGCTCCGCCATGCGATCCAGAATCACCCGCGTGTGAAACGCCGTTCCTTCGATCGCGGCGAAGAGCTCATCCTGCGCTGTATTCTGCAGGTTCCACCCCAGCGTCATTCCGCGCAGATTCGGATTCACCAGCACCGTCCGGTCGCCATTGTCCCAAGTCATGCGCAGCAATCCCGTTTGGCCCGCGCGATATTTTTCCAAGCCTGAGCTCAATTGCGAAATAGTAGTGTTCGCCCGTCGCGCGATCGCCTCAAAAATATCTCCGGTGGCGGAAAGCCCGGCTTCGATCCCCGTGTATCCAGGATGCACGCTCCCCTGCACAACTCCGCAAACTCCCGGTACCAGTTGCGTCTGGCGCGAGATTCCGATGATGCAAGTCGAAGTACCGACCACATTCGCCACATCTTTTTCCTGTGTGCCCGCACCAATCGCATCCCAATGCGCGTCAAATGCGCCCACGGGAATCGGAATTCCCGCGCGCAATCCCAGCTTCTCGGCCCAGTGAGCAGACAACGTTCCGGCGATTTTGTCCGAAGTCTCATACTGCCCCGCAAGTTTCGCGCGCACTCCAGCCAGCAACGGATCCAATTTCACCAAAAATTCCTCGGAAGGCAACCCGCCCAGATCCGCATGCCACAGCCATTTGTGCCCCATCGCACAAATGCTGCGTTTCGCCCTGCTCGGGTCGGTCACGCCGCAGAGCGTCGCCGCCACCATGTCGCAATGCTCGAAAGCGCTTGCGAATTTCATCCGCTTGTCGAGATTGTGCCGCAGCCAGTGCAGCAATTTCGCGAATCCCCACTCCGAGGAGTACACGCCACCGCACCAGCGAATCGCTTCCAATCCCTCGCGGTTGGCCAGTTCCGTAATTTCTGCAGCTTCGGCTTTCGCACGATGGTCGCACCACAAATAATAATCGTCCAGCGGAACCATGTTCGCGTCCACCGGCACCACCGAAGATCCCGTGGTGTCCAGGGCGATCGCTTTCACGTCGTCGCCGCGCACTCCCGCGTTCTTCAAGGCCTCGCGTGTAGCTATAGCCAATGCCCGCATGTGGTCTTCGTGCGATTGTGTCGCGAATTCCGGGTCCTCGCGTTTGCGATGCAATGGATATTCAGCGACCGCGGATTCCAGCGTGCCCTTCTCGCTGTCCACGATCGAAACGCGAACGCTTAATGTCCCGAAATCCACACCTGCAACGATCGCCATAAAAGCCTGCACCCCTAATCCTTAATTTCCGTGCCAGCCCATGTCCAAACCCAGTTGATTTACCGCGCCCGTGGCCCCGCTTCTGCTCGTGTATTAAAAATCACAGCGCCCGCGATGCAGCAAACGCTTCGCTCTCCAGAAAAAGCCGCCGAACGGTCGGGTGCGCGTTTATTTCCATCGGACTCGCGAATCTATCCGTGACCGCTGGCGGCGCTTCAGATCAAGGCTTCCGCTTGGTTCACTCGCGGCCAGTGTTGGCGGCTTTGGGTTTTCGCCGGCGCGCCGTTTTCGGAGCCAGCGCGGTGGAATCGCGAAGCACCAGGCTGGTGCGGAGCATGTATTCGCTGCCCGTTGGCGAGGGAGATTTACGCCGCACGTCCGTCAGAAGCGCGTTGAACGCAAGGCGGGCGATTTCCGCCTGCGACATTTTTACCGTCGTCAATGGAGGTATCACGAATTGCGCCAGGCGAATGTCGTCAAACCCCACGACGGAAAGCTCCTTCGGCACATGAATCCCTTGCGCGTAGCTTTCACGCATCACTCCCAGCGCCGTCATGTCATTCGAGCAAATCACCGCCGTGGGAATTTCCGCGTGCGCCAAAAGCTTCTGCATCGCCGCGATGCCGCCCTCCATCGTGTGATTTCCTTCCACCAGGTGCTGCGGATCCACGCTCAGGCCAATTTCGCCCATCGCTTGCATGAACGCGTGTTGCCGCGCCAGTGCGGTCTTCAACGTCAACGGCCCAGAAATGAATGCAATTTTTTCATGGCGCAGCGCGGCCAGATGCTGCACCGCCTGCCGCAGCCCATTCAAATAGTCAATTTTGATCGTGCTGATCCGCGGCAGCGGCGGACCCACGTCAATAAACACCAGCGGCACGTTGCGCGACTTCAAATCATCGAACAGTGCTTCTTCCATCCCAAACGTGACCACCGCAACGCCCTCCACTCGCCGCTCGATCATCCTCCGCACCGAAAGCGCCATCCGTCCGGGGTCGTGCACGGTGGAAGTTGTCAGAATTTCGTAATTGTTCTGCACCGCGATATCTTCGAATCCCTGCACAATTTCCGGGAAAAATGGATTGGTGATCTCCGAAACGATCAATCCGAAAATCCGGCTGCGCCCAGAAACCAACGCGCGCGCCTGGGTATTCGGGTAATACCCCAGTTCCTCGATTACCTTCCATACGCGGCGTGAAAGTTGCGGCGTAACCGTCGGCACGCCATTAATCGTGCGCGACACCGTCGCAATTGAAACCTTGGCCAGCTTCGCTACTTCGTGGATGCTCACTTCTCATCTCCGATGACGCGTGCCACGTATGATCCGCTCCCATGGCAGTTCCGTCAACGTGTAGCCCAAAACATTCTCACTTGAGAACACGCAAGAAATGCTGCGCTCGCGCTCCGTGCCAAACCCTAGCCGTCCGCATCTTCGCTTCGCGTGCTCGTCTTCCAATACACCGCGTATCGTTCCCCGAAAATTTGATTCAGCGGAATCAACATCGTCGCATTTTTCTGCCCTACGGTCTGAAAAGTCAGCGGCTGCCCTTTCACGGGTTCCACCCAGGCCGCCGCGCGAATCTCTTCACCAGACTTAGCTACAATGTTCGCGCTGCCCTTCGCTTCCGCGTGCGGCGGAGACAGTTGCGTCGGTCCGTGATCCGGATCGAATTGCATTGCCTCCGTCAGTCCGTCGGTTCCCAATCGTCCCGCTAGCACGATTGGCCCGTACAACGCCGCCACCTGCGTCGCATCTCCCAGCAGAGGTTCCGTATGCAAGCGCATCGGCAATTTCACTTCCAGCCGGTCGCCATCCGCCCATTCCCGCGTGATTCGCAAATAACTTCCTGGGCTCGAAAGGACCGGCAGCGCCTTTCCGTTTAGCTCCACGGTGCCACCATCCACTGCCCAACTCGGAATTCGCATATTAATCCCCGCCTGCACCGGTTTTACCGCTTTCACCGTGATGCTGGTGCCTTCCTGCTCCGGAAATCTCGTCGTCTGCCGGACGGTAAGTCCCTTCTCCGGCCAGCGCACCTCGGAAGCGATATAAAGATTCACAAACACATCGTTTTCATTGTGCGAATAAATCGTATCCGTAAATTTCGAAAATTCTTCCACGCCTGTTCCTGTGCAGCACCAGAACGAATTGAACTGCGAATGGAAAAATTTCCAGTAACCCGTTTCCAGCGGGAAATAGTACATCTTCATGCCATTTTCCGGATGCTGCGTCCCCAGCCGCGAATTAAATAGCGTCCGCTCGTAATAATCCATGTAGCGCGGATCCGCGCTCCATTGATGCACGTGCCGCGTCAGCTTCAACATGTTGTATCCGCAGCAGCACTCCTCGGACCACAAGCTCAGCGCCTTCGACAAGTTGCCCGCGTCCGTGTCCCATCCTTCGCCATTGCTCGTGCCGCCCGTCACGTACGCGCGCTCCTGCGTCACTTCTTCCCAAAAATACTTCGACACCTCGTGGTAATAAGGATCGCCGGTCAACTCATACCGCCGCGCCGCGCCGATTACTTTGGGAATATTGGTGTTCGTGTGCAGCCCTTTCAGCTCATCCCGGTGCCCGGCGAGAGGTCCAAAAAAATCAGGCTGCTCAAATCGCGTCCCGGTCCGAAAATATTGCCACTTACCGGTAATCGCGCTCAGGTTGTAAAGCGCCTCGTTCGTCCCGCCATACTCCGTCTTCAAAATCCGCTGCATGTGATCGTCGCTGATGCCATTGGTCCAATGACCCATCCACCGCGCCATTCCCTCCGCCACCGCCAGCGCCTGCTCCGATTGGCAATACGTGTACATATCCAGATTTCCCGCCATGATCTTGTGCAACGTATAAAAAGGCGCCCAAACTCCCTTACCGTCGCTTAGCCTGTCAAAAAAACTTTCAGGGAACGCACTCAAGTATCCGTTGCCCTTCGCTTCCTGGCATTTCGCCAACTCCGCGACGACTGCCTCGCCCTTCGTTTTCAATTCTTCGTCGCCCGTGCTCGCGTACCCAAGCGCGCACGCCGAAAGAAAATGTCCGGTAAAATGTCCGCGCAGCTCGCAGTCCGGAGCCTCCCAGCCACCCAAAGGTTCCGCCGTGCTGGCTAGTCCTGCATTCACGCGGAAATTATGTACCAGCCGGTCAACTGGAAGAGCATGAAGATACTCCAGATTTAGCTTAGTGGCATCCAGAAATGGACCGTCCAGCAGTCGCACTTGCGCCATTGGAAACGGCGCGGCCAGCAGCGTTACGCGCCCTTCGGGACCATGCGTTCGGCCACCCTGCAACAGCACGTCCTCCAAAGAAGCACTCGATGAGAACGCACCCGCGGTTTTCGGAAGACACGCCAGCGCCGCCGACGACATCACCGCGGAAACAAACTGCCGTCGCGAAACGCCCGTGGGAAACTTCACGTTGTCCTCCCTCCTTCGCCACTCCTAGGTGCCACGCTGCAACCGAAGCCCAATTTCGAGGAAGCGTTTACTCAATCTACCGCAACCTTCTTCGGCCCGTTACACCGATCCCCTCATTCTGCTCGATTCAGATCGTCGGCGGGGCGGCTGGCATGAAGGTCCGTTACGGAATATATCTGATTGCGAATTTTATGCAAGCATTTTACCCAAGCCGGCTAGGTCCTAACAATATGAAAATAAAGGTGTTAATAAGAAAGCAGCACTGCGCCGGGCCCCGTCCACCTGAGCAGACAAGGCCTGGCGCAATACGCTTCCCCGCAGCGTGCGCCCGCGTGCCTCACGCAAATTCTAACGCCGAACAAACACCCGAGCTTCTAAATTCTCGCGACAATGGCTCTCTACAGCGCCGCGCGGAGAACGGCCCAGCCGGCAACTCGGTTCCGTTAGCGATCTGAGGTCGATCCAAAAAACCGACGCGCTCGCTGGATACCAGAGCTGGCATCCAGCGAACGCGATGGAGGGTGGACCTGGCCGCAACAAACTAGAACATCAGATTCAACCGGAACTCGATTTCGCGCGCTCCGTTGTTTCCCGGGCTGTTGGGCGTACTTATTGTTCCCGCCTGAGAAAAGCCGCCGTTGTTGATGTTCACGTTCCCACCTGGCGTTGGACCAAAGTTCGGATGGTTGTACACATTCAACAACTCACTTTGGAAACTCATGTGGAAGCGCTCGGTGATGGGTATCTGCTTGCTGATCGCGATGTCTTGGTTGAAATAGCGGGGCCCGTACAACCACGGATTCAGTGCAAACGTCCCCGGATTTGTATTCGGTGTGATGAACGCCGAGTTCGCGCCCGTGCTGCTCAGGTACTTCGGATTGATCAAGTCCACAGTCGTCTGTCCTGGGACGTGATAGACGCCCACTGAGCTTTGCAGTTGTGACTGCGTCACGCCATTCAACACCATGCCGCTGTCACCAAAGTCGTTAAACGTGGAGGAGACGTTGCCGTTGATTGACTGTACGCCGAGCAACTGGAACGGCTCGCCTGTCTGTAACGTTACGATCGTTCCAACGGACCATCCTCCCACGAGCCTGTCCACCCAACCGGTTTGGTTCATGAAATGTTGACCTGAACCGAACGGCAAATCGTACGTGCCGTTCACGTGTAACGAATTCCGGATGTCGAACGGTAGGGGCCCGTAGCTCTGTCGCAGGTTGCGCAGCGAGAACTGGTTGAAGACCCCAGTCCAGGAATTCTGCGTGTTGATTCCCAGCGTGTGGCTCCAGGTGTAGTTCGCATCGAACTGCATCCCGTGCCACTGTTTCTGCCGAAAATCTATTTGCAGCCCGTTATAATTCGAGTAACCGGCGGCGGTCGTCAACCCCACGTCCTGTCCCGAGTTCAGCGGGTTCATCTGGAAGTAGTTGATCGGCTGCGTCCCGCCCGCGCCCGTGTAGCCTCCGTTCGCTTGGCACGGAGCAAAGGCTGTCACGATGTTGCAGAAGTACGTGGGGTTGCCGCCCGGACCTCCTGCCATCGCTGTGGCCAGTCCACCAGCCGCGCCTGCTTGCAACATGGAAATGAATGTGGAGTTTCCATACGCTTGATCTGCCGGTACACCGGTGAACGCCGCGTCAAAAATCGGCGTGGGCGCCTGTCCTGCTAGCCCGTTATTCGCAAAAGAATTTGGATTTCCGTTCGCCGTGTTGATCGCGAGATTCTTCTGCGCCTGCTGGAACTGGGGAAGGAATCCTGGGTTCCCGTTGCCACCAAAAATGTTCACTTCGTCTTCGAACACGTTCAGCCACTGGTGCACACTATGGCTACCAATGTAACGGAACTCAAGCACGTTGTTACGGCCGATCGGGCGCTGGATGCTCAGGTTCCACGATTCGGTGTATGGCTGCTTGATCGTCGGATCAATCGCTCCCAACGCGATTCCGGGGTTGAAAATCTGCTGGTAGGGATAGACGAACGTCAACCCCGCTTCCGGATATGTCGTGGTGTAATTCGGAGTCAGGTTTTGGTATGGGGCGGATCCCGCTGCTGGAGGAAATGGTGTCCCCAGAGGCAAGCTGCCCGGCTTAAATTGCCCGTTGGATGTCGGAGTAGGATTGTCAACGTACTGATTGTTCTGGTAGAAGAACGCACCATAATCAGTCGCGGCGTCCCAGAAGAACTGATACGGCTCCGTGTACTTCCGGAACGCGAACCCGGCGCGGACGACGGTTTGGCCCTGAGCCGTCAGCTTACCCATGAACCCGTCGGTAAAAGCAGGACTCCACGCAAATCCGATTTGCGGTTGCGGACTTACATTCCAAGAATTGTACTGGTGACCTCTGGCTACGAACAGCGGGTTCTGGTTCCCTGTCAGTACTCCCGGTTTGAACTCGTTACCTGCTCCAGACGGGCCCCATACCCCGTCCAAGGTAACGCTCTCATACGCGTTCTTCAGATCGTGGTCATCACCCGTGAAATCCCAGCGCAATCCGTAGTTCAAAGTGAAGTTCGGCTTGATACGCCAGGAATCCTGGAAAAACAAGCCCCAAGCTTTTTGCAATTCATCGAGCACGAAGGGTGCGGTTGAATTCTGGTCGTATTGCTTGGTCTGCGGGTTCAGAGCAAACGCGGTTCGCACCGCAGGGCCGTTGGAAGCCCCGATGTCTCCCGTAAGAATCGCGTAGAGCTGCTCGCCTTCTGTCTGCTGCGCGGAACTGGCGCCAGCCGCGAACAACGCATTTGCGATCGGGTTCAATGCCGGGTCGCCGGTCACCAGTCCCAGATTTGTAAACGCGATTCCCGACGGGGCGTTCCAGTAATGGTCTTGTTCGCGATACCACGAGAAACCAAAATTGAACGTGTGTGCGGATTTTTGCCACGTCAAAGAATCGGACATGTTGAACAGCGGATAATAGTCCGAGGTTGGTTGCTGGAATTCATCTCCGGACATGTTCGCGTTGTAACCGGGCAGATCCCATTGCACGTTGACGCTGGAACCCGGCGTCGGCAGCGCCGAACCAACACCGTAAGTCTGCCAGTTGTATAGGAACCCGCCGCGGAATTGGTTCACCAGCGTCGGCTTTATGGTCCAATCAAATCCAAACGCCACCGGATAAGCTTTCCACTTGTTCGCCCCTTCGGAACTGGCGAACGGGGCGCCCGGAAACCACGGCGCAGTCGCGCCCGGCTGATTGAATGTCGATTCGTTCAGCGCCAAATTGAATCGGACGCTCTGCGACATGTTGTAATCGAGTCGGAACGTCGGGAAGTAATACGTCTGGGGACTCTCCACCTGAAAGCCGAGCTGCTGGACGCTAGGGTCATTGAGCGCATTCGTCAGTTTCCCAAGGGAAAGGATGCCGTTGATCTTCGTCTGTTCCCCGACAACCACAGAGTTAACCGAGTTATTGAGTCCGTTCATCGCGGCCACGCTGGTCGGCGTTCCCAGCAATTGCACCGATGTGGGACCGGTGGGCCCATCGAACGTGAACAAGCCGCCCTGCGCCGCCGTCGTGAATACGTTGTTCGTTGTCGTGTACGAGCCGGGTTGCCGGGACGTCGCAAAACTCGCGAAGAAGAACAACTTATCCTTCAAGATAGGGCCGCCAATACTTCCGCCGAAATCGTTCTTGATGAACTTATTCTTGGGCAGGTCCTGCGCGTCGTTGGTCCAGCTGTTGGCGTTCAGTCCGGCATTTTGATAGTTTTCAAAGACACGGCCGTGATAGGAGTTCGTTCCGCGGCGCGTGACGAAGTTCACCTGCATGTTCGTCGCGCCATATCCCTGGTTCACGTCCAGTTGGTCCGTCTGTACCGTCATTTCCTGCATGTCTTCCAAGCGCGCCTGAATGGCCGGCTGCTGGTTGCCGCTAAATTTCATCCGGCTCGTGCTGGAAATTACGCCGTCCACGTTGTTTCCCTGCGCGATTACTGGCAGGCCGTTCCATGTGCCGTTGCCGTTTCCAGGGAGTCCACTAAATCCTGCTGCCAAAAACGAAAGTTGGCTCACGTCGCGTCCGCTGAGCGGCAAATCTTCCAGCTGCTTGATATCAATATTCGTGCCCAAAGTATTCGACGTCGTTTCCACCAGCGGTGTCTCGTTTTCGCGGACTTCCACCGTCTCGTTCGATTGACCGACCTTCAGGCTCACGGCGATGTCGGAAACCTGTGCCGCGTGGACCGAGATGTCAGTGAAAGTCTGGCTCTGAAAATCCTTCTTCGTCACCGTCAGCTTGTAAGTTCCCAGCGACAGGTTGACAAACGTATATGTTCCATCCCCAGTCGTCACCGCGTTGCGAATATCGTTCGTCGAGAGATCCTGCAGCACCAGCGTCGTGCCCGGGACCACCTTTCCGTCCGGGTCCAGCACCGTCACGTTTATCGATCCCTGGCTGCCCGCCTGTCCCCACGCCGGCTGCACTCCCAAGCCCACCGTGGCCAATAGACACGCCAGCACGCTCAAACAGAATCCCATCGAGAAACTGCGCGACATATTGCCTCCTTGTTCACTGCCGGAACTTTTGCGCGACTCGCGAATCTCAGAACTTGAACGGAAACGTCCGAATAAACGGGTCGAGACCAAAGCGAGGGCGCTATGCGACATAGCCGTCGCTCACGGGTTGGGAATTTTTCTCAATTGCGCCCTCGTTGCGCTGATCGGGCTGCAAGCGAGGAGAAATGGCCGCGCCGCATGCTAGGGTGGTAGCGCAGGCGCGGCCAGGCAGGTGTACTGCTCCGAGCGAGAATGCCAAGTATTTTGGATAGAGTAAGCGTTTACTCATGATCCCCATTACCCCAATGGGACAGAACAACCGCTCGATGGCGCTTCTTTTATATTGTATTCGATATCCTGTCAAGCCATTTCTGACCCAGCCTAATACTTTCCTACTAGTTTCTTCCGAAACCCGCCTCAAGCCCACCGCCGGGCCTACGAATAACCCGCTTCCTGCGCTAAGGGCCTTCCGTGCGCCCACCTTCCCTCAACGCAGAAATGCTGGCAGAATCGGGGTAGGCTGACGTCGCCAGTGGACAGTCATCGTCAATTCGCTAGCAAAGACAAGCCACGGGTCGGCTGCTCGTTTCTGCCAGCCCGCGCCGTCTCCTTGTTCCTGGCCGCTCTAGTCGCTCTTTGCGCGTGCTCGTCCGCCCCAGCGCAAAGCTCCGTGGGCCGCCAACAATCCCAGACCAAGGCGCCGCCCGACGACTCGGGCGCATCCACCTCCGCCGACAATGAGCTTCAGGCCGGCACCGACCTCACGCGACAAGGCCACTTCTCCGAAGCCATTCCTCATCTCCTTGCCGCCCAAGGCCGCGTCTCGAACGAATTCGCGGCAGACTTCAACCTCGCGCTCTGTTACACGGCCACCAACCAGTACGAGAAAGCGATCGCCATCCTCACCAAACTCACCGGCGCAGCTCATCCCTCGGCCGGCGTTTACAATCTGCTAGCCCAGGCTTATGTCGGAAATGGCCAGCCCGAGCAAGCGTTTCGAGCTCTCCAACAGGCCGCCAACCTCAGCCCCGCCGACGAAAAGCTCTACGTTCTCGTGGCTGACGCCTGCATGGATCACCAGAGCTACGCTCTCGGCGTAAAAGTCGTAAATCTCGGCATCGAGAATCTTCCCCACTCCGCGCGCTTGTTCTACGAACGCGGCGTTTTTCAGACCCTACTCGAACGTGGCGACCTCGCCGCAGCAGATTTCGCGCAAGCCGCCGCGCTCGCGCCCGACTCGGAAATCGCATACATGGCAACTGCTCAGAGAAATCTAGAGGAAGGGAAAATCCCGGAAACGATTGCCGCGGCCCGCCAAGGCATCGCCGCGGGCCACGGAAATTACATCCTGCTCACGCTTCTGGGAGAAGCGCTCATTCGATCCGGCATCGCACCAGGCCAACCGGAACTCGGCGAAGCCCAAACCGCGCTGGAAAAATCGGTCGCCGAACATCCGGATAATTCCCGCTCGCAAATCGCCCTCGCTAAGATTTATCTGCTGGCCAGCCGCTATGACGACGCGATCACTCACTTGGAAATCGCCCGCCGCCTCGATCCCGCCAATACTTCGGTGTACTCGCATTTAGCCACCGCCTACCGCCAGCGCGGCCAGGTTGACCAAGCCGAGAAAATGCTCGCGATCCTCGCCAGTCTCAATGAAGCCCAAGCCGCCAAAATCCGTTCAGGCCCCGGCGACCGCAAAGCCACCACCGCCCCTTCCCGCGTCGAATAAAAATCCGTGGAGACCACGACAGATGTCGTCCCGAAGGCGTAGTTTGCCGGAGGAATCTGCATTCTCCTCGGTGATCGCTCGAACTGCGGCTAACCGGTTGCGCTCCGGATGACACGTACTTCACTTTTTCCGTAACCTAGCAGGCCACCCGCCAGTTTAGCTGGCGCGAGCAATCATCCGCGGAAACGCTCGCTCCACAATCCCCTCGCCCTCTCTCACCGAAATAATTTGGTCGCACTTCAAGCGCGCAAGCTTCGTCACCACTCCGCTCGGCCAGATAATCTCCAACGCATCCACAGAACCGTGCGCGCCCAACCCGAAATGTAGTCGTGGATCCTGCGCCGATTGATAGCTCATCCCGCCTTTGCGTTGCTCGTAAAGCGTCAAATCTCCCGCCGTAAGCCTCACTCGCGCTCCCACGCCGTCGCGATTTGATTTCGTTCCGATCAGAAAAATCTCCAGCCAGTGATTCGCGTTCCCGCCGTCATTGCGCAATAACTGGCACGCCTCTCCATTGTTGTTCACCAAAATATCCAGATCCCCGTCGTTGTCGAAATCACCGATCGCCGCGCCTCTGCTAACCCGCGGCAGCTGAAAATCCGCACCCAGCCGCTCGCTCACATTCTCGAAAATCCCCCGCCCCATATTGCGAAACATCAGCTTGGGCTCCGCATAGCGCACTTCCGCCCGGTAGCGCTCGATGTTGTCCAAAATGTGCCCATCAGCCATGAATACATCACGCCATCCGTCATTGTCATAATCCATGAACCGCGTCCCGAACCCGCTCATATGAAACGTGGCGTAAGAAATCTTCGAACGCAGCGTCGCATCGTCAAATACTCCGCCGCCCAGATTCTGATAAAACCGCGCCAGCTGCGAATCCAGGTGCGTCACAATCAAGTCCATCCTGCCATTGCCGGAAGCGTCCGCCGCGTCCACCCCCATCCCCGCTTCCGACGCCCCATCCATGCTCACCGCCACGCCCGCCATGTACCCCACTTCCCGAAACGTGCCATCGCGATTGTTGTGAAATAAAAAATTCGGCATCGAATCATTCGCGATGAAAATGTCCTGCCAGCCATCGTCGTCATAGTCAAAAGTCACCACGCCCAATCCGTTCCCTGGCCTCCCTCCCACTCCGGATCGCAAGCTCACATCCGTAAACGTCCCGTCACCGTTGTTGTGATAGAGCGTCGGCGCCTGCCCGTGATAATTGTCCGGATGGCAATAGCTGCGCAGCCCCGGCTCGTGATCGCCGCACCAAAAATTATTGTCCGGCGCCCAATCCACATAATTCGCGATCACCAAATCGAGCCGGCCGTCATTGTCGTAATCGAACCAAGCGGCGCTCGATCCCCATCGCCCCGAATTTGCCACTCCCGCTGTCGCCGTCACATCCGTAAAAGTTCCGTCGCCGTTGTTGTGATACAAAATGCAGCGCCCGTACCCCAGCACAAAGAGGTCCGGAAATCCGTCGTTGTCGTAATCCCCCACCGCCACGCCCATGCCAAACAGCCCCTCCGCTCCCACTCCCGCCCTCACTGTCACATCCGTAAAAGTTCCGTCGCCATTGTTTCGATACATCGCGCTCCGCAGCGGCCGCTTTGGGGTATAAAGCCGCGTGGCCGCCCCGTTCACCAGATACAAATCCATCAACCCATTCTGGTCGTAGTCAATCCACCCGCATCCCGACCCCATCGTCTCAATCAAATATTTTTCCGCCGAAACCGCATTGTCGTGCTGAAATGTAATCCCCGCCGCGGCCGCCACGTCCACATAGGTCACCGGAACAGCCGCAGTCGCACCACTCCAGCCGCCGTGCGGAGCCGTCAATACCGCCCCCACAGACTTCAGCAAATCGCGCCTGGAAATAATCGAATGTGTCGGCACGGAAAAAAACTCGCTATGCGCTCCAAAAAAGTTTACAACGCTGGTAGCCTACATCAGAGGTCGCACACGGTGCAGACATTCTTGCCCCATTGCTCTCACAATATTTCTGCCAACGCCGGTCGGAGCTAAATGTTCATCCGCTCTGCCGCAAAAATAGTCACGCTCGCCGCGATTTTCCAACTGTGCTCCGTAGTGGCCGTTCCGGCGCCTTCTCAAGAGCAACAACAGCAGCCCGGCGCCACCTCATCCCAGCCATCGCCGCCCATGCCTCCCAAAATCCACTTCGTCGACATCGCCGCGCAAGCCGGCCTCACCGCCCGCACCGAATTCGGCGGCGACCATATCAAAAAATACATCATCGAAAGCACGGGCACCGGCGCCGCCGTAATTGACTATGACAACGACGGCTGGCCCGACATTTTTCTAGTCAACGGCAGTACCCTCGAGGGTTTCCCCAAAGGCCACGAACCCGCCAGCCACCTCTATCACAATAATCGCGACGGCACTTTCACCAACGTCACCCAAAAAGCCGGCGTCGCGCTCGTCGGATGGGGCCAGGGCGTCTGCGCGGGGGATTACGATAACGACGGCTTCACCGATCTTTTCGTCACGTTTTGGGGGCACAACGTTCTCTTGCACAATAATGGCGACGGCACTTTCACCGACGTCACCAAAAAATCCGGTCTCGCTCAGACAGATGTCCGCTGGAACACCGGCTGCTCCTTCGTGGATTACGATCGCGACGGCCACCTTGATCTCTTCGTCGCGCGCTATGTTGATTTCGACGCCGCGCAACTGGACGATCCCGCGACCGCGTCCGCCTGCGATTGGAAAGGCCAGCCCGTCTTCTGCGGCCCCATGGGCCTGAAAGGCGCGCGCAACGAGCTTTATCACAACAATGGTGACGGTACTTTCACCGACGTATCCGAAAAATTAATTCTGAAAGACCACGTCCCGCGCTACTGCTTCACTCCGCTCACTGCCGATTTCGAAAATAATGGCTGGCCCGACATCTACGTCTCATGCGATTCCTCTCCCAATCTTTTGTTTCACAATAACCGCGACGGCTCCTTCACCGATATCGCTCTAAGCGCTGGTGTCGCATACAACGAAGATGGCCACACGCAAGCCGGCATGGGTGTGGATGCCGGCGATTACGAGGGCGACGGCTGGCTCGACATCATCAAAACTAATTTTTCAGACGATAGCTCCACCGTCTACCGCAATAATCAGGACGGCACCTTCACCGACGCCACTCTTCAGGCCGGCCTCGGCAGCAATGTCGAATTCCTCGGCTGGGGTGTTCTTTTCGTTGACGTGGACAACGACGGCTGGCCGGACATCGTAATCGTCAACGGCCACGTCTATCCCGAAATCGAAGGCAAAGGTCTGCTCAGCTCGTTCCGTGAACGAAAATTAGTTTACTGGAACGAGCACAACGGGAAATTCAAAGACGTTTCACTCGACGCAGGCCCCGGCATCACCAAACCTTTCAACAGCCACGGCCTGGCCGCCGCCGATTTTCGCAATGACGGCAACGTCGAGCTTGTCGTCAACAACAGTTACGACGGGCCCAGTTTGTTGAAGAATGACGCACCCCAAGGAAACTGGCTCACCATAAAACTGATCGGCACAAAATCCGATCGCGACGCCATCGGCGCTCGCGTAACCCTGCGCGTCGACGGCCATCATCAAATCCGGGAAGTCCGCAGCGGCGGCAGCTACATCTCGCAAAGCGATTTTCGCCTGCACTTCGGCCTAGGCCGCGCCACGGAAATTGACAGCCTGCAGATCCGCTGGCCCAGCGGCCTCCACGAAGAACTAAAAAATATTCCAGCCAACAAAGTCATCATAGTCAAAGAAGGCGCGGGAATCGTTGCGAATCCGTGAAGCAGTCTGCGACATTGTCAGTCGCGAAATCGAATCAGGAGGTTCGCTGCATGTCGAGCGGTCGAGATGGTCGCTGGAATTCGGTACCTCGCCGCCGCTTCCTGCAAGTTCTCGGCAGTTCCAGCTTCGGCGCGCTCATCGCGAATCGCTCGCGCCTCTTCCAATCGCCGCCCGCCCCGGATTCCCTCCCCGCCTTTGAAGAAATCCCCAACTCCGCATCCAGAATCAACTGGACCCACACCAACGGCCGCTCCCCCGAATGGTATCTTCCCGAAACCGTCGGCGCGGGCTGCGGCTTCCTCGATTACGACAACGACGGCTGGATGGACATCTACCTCGTCAACAGCGGACCCTGCGATTTCTATACTCCGCCGCAGCCCCTGCGCAACGCGCTCTATCGCAATAATCGCGACGGCACGTTTACTGACGTCACCGAAAAGGCCGGAGTCCTCGGCAATGCTTACGGCATGGGCGTCGCCGTAGGAGATTACGACGCCGACGGCTTCCCCGATCTCTACGTCACGCAATATCCCCGAAGCATCCTCTATCACAATAATGGCGACGGCACCTTCACCGACGTCACGGCCAAAGCAGGAGTCGCCGCTCCCGGCTGGGGCAGCAGCGCCGTCTGGTTCGATTATGACAATGACGGCCGCCTCGACCTCTTCGTCTGCCGGTTCGTAGATTTCGACAAATCCAAAAACAAATTCTGCGGCAACACCATCACAGGCGAACGCTGGTACTGCAAACCAAATGTCTATGGCCCCGAGCCCAGCTGCCTCTTCCACAACAACGGCGACGGCACCTTCACCAACGTCAGCAAAGAATCCGGGATCGCCGGCGCGCTGGGAAAAGCCTGGGGAGTGGTCGCGGCGGACATCAATAATGATGGCTGGATGGATCTTTTCGTCGGCAACGACACCGTCGCGAATTTTCTTTTCGCCAATCGCGGCAAAAAAGGTTTCGAAGAAATCGCTCTACTGGCGGGAGTCGGCTACAACACCTTCGGCCGCGCCCGTTCCGGCATGGGCGTGGATGCCGCCGATTACGATCAGGACGGTTTTCTCGATCTCTTCGTCGCCAACGTGGACCAGGAGATGTACGCGCTCTATCACAATAGTAAAGACGAAACTTTCAATGATGTTTCCATTCCCACCGGCATTGGCCCCACCACGAAATTCATGAGCGGCTGGGGCCTGAAATTTTTCGATTACGATAACGACGGCAACCTCGATCTCTTTCTCTGCAACGGCCATCCCGACGACGGAGTCGAAAAACGCGTCGAACACGTCACCTACCGCGAACCGCTGCTTCTCTTCCGCAACACACCCAACGGCTTCAAAAATGTCAGCCTCGAAAGCGGCCCGATTTTCGCAAAGCCCCTCGCCGCACGCGGCATGGCGCTCGGCGATTTCGATAACGATGGCTCGGTTGACGTACTGATCGCGACGAACAACGGCGCGCCAGTCCTCCTCCGCAACAATGCCGGACGCCAAAACCACTGGCTAGGCCTCCGCCTCATCGGCCGCAAATCCAATATTGACGCAGTAGGAGCAAAAATCACCTACAGCTCGGGCAATCTCCAACGCACCCACACCAAAGTGGGCGGCGGCAGCTACCTCTCCGCTCACGACCCCCGCATCGTTCTAGGAATTGGCCAACGCACAAAAATAGACTGGCTGGAAATTCAATGGCCGCAACCAAGCGGCGCGAAAGAACGCTTCACAGAAGTCCCCGTAGATCGCTACATCACCATCACAGAAGGCCAAAAAAGCTGGAAGTAACGCGCTGTTGGTAGCGCCGGTATCCCGTCGGCTCGTAGCGGTTGCTGTTGCCTACTCAGACGATGCGATGAGGATTGCCGTCCCGCGGACGCCGCGGTCACTTCAAACTGGCCGAAGGATCTGTCTCGAACTGCCACGCCAGCTGGGCATTTTCTGAGCCCTTTGCGTCTTTGCGGCGAAATCCCTAATTCGGCCGCCCCGCTCCCTGCTGCGCCTGCGCCTTAATCTCGGCATCGCGCTGCAATCCCATCTCCCGCGCCGCATCTTCCTTCCGTCCCAACTTCGCATACGCGATCGAAAGCTGATAATGTCCCGCCGGATCCGCCGCCTCCATCTTTACGTACGATTCGAGCGGTCCCACCGCCTCCGAATATTTCCCGGAAGCATTCAAAGCCATCCCCAATCCTAAATACGCCTCCTCGAACCCAGGATCCAACTTCATCGCTCGCGAAAAATGCGCGATCGCCTCGTCCCACTGCTGCGCCTGCCGCGCAATATCTCCCAACATAAATTCCGCCGCCGCATTCGCAGGATCAATCGCAAGCTCCGCCTCAAACTCCTTCTTCGCCTCGTCCACCGCCGGCGGCTGCCTCGAAAGCAAAATCCGCCCTAGCCGGTAATGGATGTCCGGCAATTTCGGATTTACTTCTAGAATTTTCCGGTATTCGGCCGCCGCCTCGTCCCACTTCTCCTGCGATTCCAATCCCTCCGCATCCAGCTTGTGCACCTGATAAGAGCCCGGGGCCGAATTCACCAAATCCTGCTCCGCGCGGTTCGCCAATTCCGAAAAATAATGAATCGTCACGTACAAAACTTCCGGATTGTGCGGATATTCGCGATTCAGCAAAAGCAAAGTGTCCGCGGTCGTGTCCACCTGATCCAGGCTCATCGCGCATCGCACGCTGGCCATCGCTGTTTCAAATTTCAATTGCTTGTCACTCAAACGCGGTGTGGCTTTTTTCAGCAGCGGCAACGCTTCCTTGCAACGCCCCTTCTCCGCCAGAGAAATCCCCTGCTGAGCAGCCGTGGACAAATCCGCCGCAGGCAGGCCCTTCGCGCCCGGTGGCGCGGCTGGCGATGCCGGCGAGGCAGGGGCCTGCACCTGCGCCACGCATGGCCGCGCCAGCAATCCCACAATCAACAATGCAGCGAGCAACGTCCACGTCGGTCTGATCATGAATTGACTATAGATTGAAAGCTGATGCGCCGCCACGGTCTCGGCGAGAATTTTAGAAGATTGCGAATTCGAGAACCCATTCGAGAAGAAATTAAGCCGAAACGCTTCCCCCACTCAAGAAATCCCCGCCCGTAGCTTAGCCGCCGTAATCACCTCAATCATCACATCGCGATATTTAGCGAAAGTATCATCCACCACGGTAATCGTCGGAATCGTGTGTTTCTCCTCCGGCATCGTCGGCTTGAAATTCGCGAATCCATCCTCATGCACGCCCGTGCTCCCGCGCCCCGGCGCGGGCCTGCTCAAATGCTCGAACGACCGCGCGTACTTCGTCAAAGCCGCAGGATAAGCCGGAGACCGCGGCACCTGATACACCGGGATGCACGACATCAACGCGTCGTAATGCATCTCTCCCACCGCGAGCACGCCAGGAAACTTCGCGCGCAGCTCCTTCACCAATTCCACGGTCCCTTCATACATTCCGCCGCTTAAATTGTTGATCCACGCCCCGGCGATATCCAAAAAATAGGCATCCACGTTGTACTGCTCGATCACTTCCGAAATCCGCCCTGCGAGATATTCTCTCCACGAAGGAACGCTCAGATTCATGAACGAGCCCCAACCATCGTTGCTCCGGTCGTTGTCCATATCCACCCAATCATTCGCGAAATCATCTCCATCGATCCGCACCGTCTGCGCGTTCGCCACTTTCGCATACATGGGAAAATTCCGGTTCGCCACATTCGCGCCAAACATCGGCATCATCCGAAATCCCAGCTTCTGCCCCTTCTCGATCAACGCGCGAAATCCCTCTTCGCCCCCCAGCCGCGGATCGGCCCTGTACAGCGGATAGTTCCAATAGTAGCGCCCGTCCCACGCCGGCAGAAAAACCAGTACGCGCTTCGCCGGGATTTGCGTTGCAGCCCATTCCAGCGTCGTCCCGATTTTCGCGTAGTCGTTGTAAATGTATCCACTCCAATGCATCCCGTGAATCGAAAGCACCAGCGCAATTTCCCGGAACCACTCCGGCACATCCGTTCTTGTCTCCCAGTCCGGAATCTGAAATGCTTTCTCCACGTGCTCGAAATGCATCCTCGACGCCGCGTCCATGCTCGGCGATTTCCCCACGCGCCAAGTCGCGCTTTCCATTTTATTGCTCTTCTCCCAGCCTCCGCGCTCGAAAATCAGCTCAACTCGATAACCATCGTCTCCGGGCTGCATATAAAATCGCGTCGCGCGCACCTGCTCGTCCCGCACCGAAAGATAAAAGAAATCCCCGCTGCCTTTCTGTATCACCACCAGCGGTGTAGTCATCCCGCCAAAAAGATAAGGATGCTCCACCGAGATTTCATTGTCTTTCGGATCGAAAAACTTATTGCACGAAACAGACACCTGCCCCCGCGGCACCCCGCGCACAATGGATGTCACTGATTTAATCGGCCTGTCGGTCTCCGCCGTCACGGTCCATTCGAAATAATCGCCATTCTTCCGCACTCTCGCCACCACCGACCCCGGTGCTTTCATCTGATCACCAGCCCAAACCAATTGCGAGCAGCGCATCTCAAATCCATCCGCCGTTTTTCCCACCTTCATGCTGGCCTGGTCCATTCCGTAACAATTCTCAAACGTGTGCAATCGAAATGAGAACAACATCCCCTGAAACGCCACCGAAGGCTCTGGAAAATCAAACCCAAACTTGAAGAAACTCTCCCCTCGCGGCGGCACATACACGCCATCATTACAATTCAACACCACTATTTCGCCGTCCGCCGCCAACGGCAACGCTACAGTCACGGTTTCACGTGGCAATTCGACATTTATTCTCCGAAGCGCCACTGACGAAGCTCCAGCAGCCACACCCGTTTTCAATAATTCCCTGCGTGACATTTTGTCTGTCATGGACTTTCCTTGTTTGGCCTGAACACGCCGACGCTCGCTTCGCAATCGCTCAACTCAACTAAAATCCCCCTACGATTTCAAATTGCTTTTCGCCACCCGTCGCAAAAATCACCGTGTCGTGCGCCGCCCCGCCCAACTCCACCACTCGGCCATTCACCGTAGCACGCTGCACAGCGCTCCCCGCCGGCATTCGCAATTTCAAGTGAACTTCCTTCACCCCGCTGGCTTTCCCCAAGTCAATCTTGGCGTCGAGCTTCTTCGCCATAGGATCTGCCTTCATATCGAAACTCACCCTACCCCACCGCGTCGGCGCTTCAGAAATCCGTATCTCCTTCCCAGACGCCACCCACTCCCGCGGCAATCCCTTCCCAAAATAAATTCTGTCCTCGTCCGAATCCTCCAGCACCAGCATCCACCTCACCAATAGAGGAATCGTCTGTTGCGCCGGAATGCAAAATAGCGCCGTATCGCCGTCCACTCCCGAAACCTCGCCTGCCGTCCAACTCCCCCGGGTGTGATCGTGATAACGATGCGCGTAAAGAAACAGCAAATACTCCTCCACGCGATCCAGACGCAAAAGCATTTGCGCGTATCCGTACGAAATGAATCCCAAAATGTCGCGACCCTCCGGATGTGGCCGCTCGATATTCGCCACAACCCCCAAAGTCGTCCCGCCGTAAGCCCGCATGCAATCAATCACGGTATTCGCCAAATCCGCGGGCAGCACGTCCGGCTGCAGCAGTTCGGCATAAGCGCGATGCGCCCATTGCTGGGGGCTGGGACGCTCCTTTTCCAGCGATTCGCGGAACGTCAGCGTCGTTCCCGGAAACGGCCCGATGTACGCGGGATTTGCGTCGCGCTTCACATTCGCGCGCATGCTCGCAATTACCGCATCCTGCAAATCTTTGCTGCGCTTAAACCAGATTCCCGCCGTAGCTCCCGAGCCCGGCTGAATCGTCGGCCACACGGCGCCAATTTCACGAAGCCCTCGCGCCGCAAACGCATTGTTCGCAAAATATGGGAGCCACCAGGTCATCGGCTTCGGATGCAAACAAGAATCTGACTCGCTCCAACCATGAATAATTCCGTAGCCCACATCATCCTTCGCCAATTTCAAGCTTTCATCGTGCAACTCCGTCAAAATCGCTGCCGTCGCCACAATCTTTTCCTGATGCTTCACCAAAAGCGCCGCATCCTTTGTGTATTGGAAATAACGCGCCAACAAATAGAGCGTCAGTCCAAACTGCGCCGTCTCCGGACCGCGCATGTTGATCATTCCCTTCGCGTCAGTAAAATCCGTCAGATAGTTATCGATAATCTCTCGCGCCACATCGAATCGCCTCCACTCCAGATTTGCGTACACCGCCATCGTGAAAATATCCTGGAACCCGTCGTACTCCGGCCCGTAATAATCGCGATCCACCGCGCCGTACTTCGGATACACGCCGCCCGGACGAACCATCAATTCCCTAGCGAATGCGTGCTTCGCCATATCCACCCATGCGCCATCCGGCAAAGCAGCCGAGGCAAAATCCTGCAGCTGTTTTTCCCAGTACGCCGCAAACACCAGCAGCGCACGATAAAACTCCTCAGCGCTCGGATCTTCCCGCGTGGGAGGAAATGCGGGATAGCTATACCCGTACACCACCTTCGCCACTTTCCCGTTTTCCACGCGCGTCGTGCGGTGCCACGTCTGCACAATGAACCGGTCGCGCGCCTCCACGTCTCCAAACACTACCGTTTCCAAATACACGCCATCGGAAATCGGCATCACCTTGCGCACTGCCGGCATCCATCCGCCAATCAATCCTTCAAATCTTTTTTTCGCCACATCGCTCGTGAGCTCCGGAAAATATTGTCCCGGATGGTACGTCCTCGTGTTTCCCACGGGAAATACCGGCATCGTGTCCGCACATTCCTTCGTTCCCACAAACGTGTTCCACGGCAAGCGCCAGCGCTCTTCATCTTTCGCCGTACCCTGCGGCGGCGCCGCGGATTTCACCCGCTCCGGATCTGGATCGCCGTGCTGCAAAAGCTTGTCGGCCAGCAAATCGGGACCGGACATTCCAATGTCCGCAAGCTTCAATCCCAAGTACGGCGGATCAGCCTCCGCGAAAGTCGCCTCCGCGCTCTTCGGCAACACGAGCGACGCTCCCGCCGCAGAAATGAAAGTAATCGCCCCGTCGCGCTCTCGCAAATCTTCGTATACCTTCCACCCGGTCGTGCCAATTTTGAATTCGCAAACTAAAGTGTGGCCCGACACATCCGGCGCAACTCCCGAGCTCACTCCCAACTCGGTCGTTGGATCAAACGCATCAGCCTTCGCCCGCTCCGCTGCCGCCGTCATTTCCGCAGTCGCCACATATCCCAGTGCCGCGGTCGTCACTCCCAAATCCCGTAAGAATTCTCGCCGATCCATCTATCACCCCCGGGGCAACAAAACCAATCACAACTCCGCAAACGAAACCCAATCTAAAATGCCACTTCCACCGCTTGCCCTTCAAATTTCACCTTCTTCACCGTCGAACCCACCTTCACTTCAATCTCACGACGCCCCGGCGCCAACATCCGCGATCCCTCAGCCAATTCCAATTTCAAGACCCTCCGCGCATCGTTCCACCGCATCTGAATCCCCATCCACTCGCCCTTCCGGTAATCAAATGAAGTCCCATCATCCTCGTACAATAAAAAGGAAGCATCTGCCCCCGGATAAACAGAAATCGTCAGCGGCCCCTCAACCTTCTCGTCAGTAAATTGTTTCACCGGTCCCATCGGCACAATCGCCCCAGCCCGCACGTACAATGGAGTCGTCTCCAGATCCACGGCCCCCGTTATTTCCCTCCCACCCTTCACGCGTTCCCCACTCCAGAAATCCCACCAATCCCCCTGTGGCAAATAAACCGCTCGCGAAGTCGCGCCCTGCTCCACCACGGGCGCCACCAAAATATCCCGTCCCCACAAATATTCATCTCCGCGCGCCACCGCCGCGGGATCATCTGGATAATGCAGCCACAGAGAACGCATCACCGGCATCCCCGTCAGCGTGCACTCGCGCACCGCGCTATAGATGTACGGCAGCATGCGGTAGCGCAGCTCCAGATATTTCCGACAAATTATTTCAATCTGGGGATTGTGCAGCTGGCTCTCATCCGGAAGCGCCGCTCCGCCATAATTGCGTATTTCTGCCGGCCCGGTATCGCCCGTGTTCCAACCCCATGGCAGCCGCAACTTCCAAGCCCGTCCGTGCGAACGAAACAACGTGCAGAAGGCGCCAAACTGAAACCAGCGCACAAATAATTCCGCCGTGAATTCCTTCGTCGGCACAAATCCGCCGATGTCCGTCCCCCAATAAGGAATGCCCGTCAATCCGGTGTTCACCGCGATCGGCAAATGCGTTTTCAAAGTTTCCCAAGTCGAATACACATCGCCGGACCACAAGAACGACGCGTACCGCTGCATCCCCGCATATCCGTTGCGATGCAATGCAAACGGCCGCTCGTTCGGCCGGTCGATTTGCGGACCTTCCCAGTACATCCGGTTGCGCACTAGACTCGACGCAATGTCGAGCGGATCGCCTTCGTCCGGCCACCATCCATCCACGCCTATCGCGAAATCTTTGCGGTGCGCATCCCAGTAACAACCCGCCTCCGTCTCGTCATATTTGGCCACATCACAAGCGTCCTGCGCCCTCCCAGTCAACGTATCCGTCAAAATCACCGTATGTATCACCGTCCGAAAATTATCCTTGTGCAATTCCGCCAGCATTTTCGGCGGATCCGGAAACGCGCGCACATTCCATTCGAACGCACCGTTCTCCGTGTTCCATCCGTTCGGACAAAATCCCGTGCTCAAATAAATCATCGCGTCGCACGGTAATTTCTTTTCGCGAAACGTCTTCGCCTCCGCCAGAATCTCCTCCGGACTCCCCAGCGTCCGGTGAGATTGCATATAGCCAAAACTCCACAGCGGCGGCAGTTCCGCATTGCCCGTCAGCCGCGCGTATTCGCCCATAATCGTCGCAGGCTCCCGCGACGCCACAACAAAAATGTCCAGCGGAAATGCTGCATCCGGCCCAGCCGGCAAAAATTTGCTCTCCGCCCCCGAAAAATCAAAAGTTCCGAACGGCGCGTGGAAGAACATCGCCCATCCCGCCGTCCCAATCAGCCACGGGATCGGCACGCGCCCGCCATTCGTCTGCAATTTGTAGCCGCCCTGCCCGCGCTTCATCGTGTCAACCGACCCCCGCCGATCGAATTGCGGACCGCCCTCGCCCAGTCCCAGCAAAGGTGAATTTCCCGTCGCGAACGAAACCACTCCGCTAGCCCGATCCACCTTCAGCTGCTGAACCGCCGCGCCGTCCGCGCCAGCAATCGAAAACATCAGCGGGTTCGCAGAAACGGTCACGCTCAGATCGCCGGCTTTCACAGCGTGGTGCGCGAAATCTCCACTCAGCTTCGTAACTGGCCCGTCCCATGCCTCCTGCGCCAGTGATCCATCGCTGCGGACCGTCCCGCCGCCGGGCCGAGCAGAAAAAATACTTAGCCGCAGCATATGCGCGCTAACCGAAGATATCCGAATCTCCAAGTCGCCTTCCGCCGGACCGAATCCGCGCTCGCCAGCAAATCCCGACGCTGGCAAAATAAACGCGGCACAGCTCGTGCCGACAAACTTCAACAGCTGCCTACGATTCAATTGCTCGCTCATAAATTGCAATCCTTTGTCGTACGAAGAAGGACATGAATCGAATCAAGATTTCCTGTGGCTCTCAACTCAAAACCCAACTACTGCTTCACACTCAAATCTCCATAAAATTTCCAATGTGGCACATAATCCCGCGTCAATTTCTCATTCGTGAAGTCCGCGCGAATCATCTCGATCGGGATCGCATTTTCCTTCAACACCGCGTCGTGAAACTGCCTCTCCGTCATCTTCCCCGGTTCCACCAGCGCCTTGTGCAAAGCGCCAATCTGCAACCCGCCCAACATGTACCCGGCTTGGTACAGCGGCGAATAATCCCCCGCAAGCGATCGTCGCACCTCCGCCGTAGCGTTCTCGCGCTCGTGCCCCACTTTATCCATCAGGAAATCGACGCACTGCTGCGGCGTCCAGTTTCCTAAATGAAAATTTAGAGAGAACATAATCCGCGCCGCCCGATGCATCCTCCAAAAGAGCATTCCAATCCGATCCTGAGGCGACCGCGCGAAATTCATGTCCCACAACAGCATTTCCCAATGCAGCGCCCAACCCTCCACATAAAACGAAGTATCAAACGGCCGGCGCCACGCCCGATACCGCCGCGCCATGAACCCCTGCAGTTCATGCCCCGGAATCAATTCGTGAAACACCGTCGCTCGCGCAAAATGAATATTATTTCCGCGCATGCTCATCATTTTCTGCTCGAACGTCATGCCTTCCGTCGGATACGAAACGCTGATGCGATCTCCGCCCGTGAAAAACGGGTTCACGAGCTGCCGCTCCGGCGTCATCATCTCCATCCACCACGATTCGCTTGCCAATTCCGGCACAGTCACCAGGTCGTGCTTTTCCACATACGCAATCGCTTCCAGCGCCAGGTCTCGTATCAGTTCCGGCTGTTTTCCGGGCGGCACGTAGTCCGACTTCACCTGCTCCAGCGCCTTGTGCCAATCGTCGCCGTCGCCCATCTCCCGCGAGGCAAGTTTCATCTCCGCCTCGCACCACGCATACTCGCGGTCCGCCAGCACCAGCAATTCTTCCGGCGTGTAAGGAATCATTTCGTAGCCCAAGCTGCTGATCAGCGCGTCGCGCCCGATCGGATTTCCTACAATCGTGGTCTTGTCTTCCGACTTGATTCCCACAACCTGCTCGCGCACTTGCGCCGCGTAACTTTCCAGGTTCGTGTCCACTACCTTGTACGTCACGCCCGTCCACCAGGTAAACTGCGGATCGTACCCATTGTAAAAAGTGAACCAATCTTTCAGCGACTGCCGCAGCTCGTTCGCCTCAATCGCCGCGCGGTTGGCCACGTATTTCGAACTCTTCACCGTGCTCAGCGATTTTTTCGCCTCATCAATCTGCGTGTTCAAATTTTCCAGCGTCGCTGCCGCCTTCGCCGCGTCCACGTTTTCCATGTGCCGCAAAGCTTCCGCCAACCCCACAATCGTCGGAGCAAACGGCAGCAGCGGCGCGGTCTCCGCCATTTCCTTGCGCCGCAATTCGATCCCGCGCAATTCGTGGTTCAGCGTGTTCTTCAGTAAAATGTAATCAATCTTCCCGTCCTGATGCATGCTGTCGAAATCCACTTTCTCTATTTCCGCCTGCCACCCCGTGTAGAATTTCTGCATTCGCTCCAGCACCGCCGGCGAAACCGGAGTCCGGTCCGAGCGCAGCAAAAGCATGCGGTCGGCGTCATACCTCTCCACCAGCGGTCGCATCTCGCTCGATGGTGTTTGAAAATCGTCGGCGCGCTCGTCGGCCCGATCGCGGCCATCGCCGCCAGCTGCAAATCCGACGCAAACTAAGATCATAGAAAGCAGAACCGCTGAGATGGAGGACTTGACCAGCAGCTTGTGTTTCATAGGAACTGGATTGTATATATTATGCGGAAAAACGCTAGCCCTATCCTTCTTTCTTTCTCCATCTTTTCTCCACACCCGTTTCCCACCACACGCAGTTGACTATCCACTCCTCCGGATATACCGTCGAGCGTCTCCAACGAGGGATCCGCCAATGACGACCCGTCGCGCAAAGCCGCACCACAAACCGCATCGCATCCTGGTGATCGACGTGGGGGGCACGCACGTCAAGCTCCTCATGACCGGTCAGAAAGAACCGGTGAAGATTCCCTCGAACCTTTCCATGACCGCCGCCAAAATGGTTCGCGACGTCAAGAAAGCTACTCGCTCGTGGAAATACGATGGCGTCTCGATGGGCTATCCCGGCCCGGTCATCAACAACCATCCTCTCCGCGAGCCGCATAATCTCGGCGGTGGCTGGGTGGGTTTCGATTTCCGCAAAGCCTTCGGCCACCCCATAAAAATTATCAACGACGCCAGCATGCAGGCTCTGGGCAGTTACAAAGGCGGCCGTATGCTTTTCCTAGGCCTCGGCACCGGCCTCGGCTCCGCAATGGTAATAGACGGCATCCTCGAACCGATGGAACTCGCGCACCTCGCCTACAAGAACGGAAAAACGTACGAAGACTATCTCGGCATACGCGGTCTGGAAAAATACGGGAAGAAAAAATGGCGCCGTGAAGTTTTTAAGATCACCGAAAAATTAAAAGCGGCTCTCGAAGCGGATTACGTAGTCCTGGGGGGCGGCAATGCAGCAAAACTGAAGAAACTCCCCCCAGGCGCCCGCCTGGGCAGCAACGAAAACGCCTTCGTGGGCGGCTTCCGGATCTGGTCACATTCAAACCACCCAGCGCGCTAACTTCGCCACTCCGGCCGCCGAATCTGCCAACTACTGTTGCGGCGGGGCGCTCGGCGCCCCAATTTTCGTCCCGATCACTTCGCCCGAAATAATAATCTCCACGCGACGATTCTGTTGCCGCCCGGCTGCCGTATCATTGCCCGCCACCGGGTTCGACTTCCCAAATCCCGTCGCGGTAATCGAAGTCGGGTCCAGCCCCTGCTGTACTAAATAATCCCGCACCGCATTCGCGCGCTGCTCCGAAAGCGTTTGATTGAACGCGTCGCTGCCCACGCTATCCGTGTACCCTTCCACCGAAAGGTGCAGCCCCGGATGGGCCAGCACGATTCCGGAAAATTTCGCCAATGCCTCCCGCGCTGGCGGCTGCAGTTCATATTTCCCGAACGCAAACAACACGTCCGCCATATTCACCTGCAAACCCCGCGGCGTGTCCGTCGTCGGCAGCACCCGATTGAACTGATCCAACAGCGCCGCACGCAAAGCCTGCTTCTCCGCTTCAGACTTCGCCGCCGCATCCTGCGCCGCCTTGGCCTGCTGTTGCGCCAAATCTGCTTGATGTTGCGCGGCCTGTGCTTGTTGCTGCGCTGCCAAAGCCGCTGCGTCTGCCTGAGCGCGCGCCGCATCCGCCTGTGCCCGAGCAGCCGCCGCCTGCGCCGAATCCCGCTCCGCCTGCAATTTCTGAATTTCAGCTTGTTGCCGCGCCGCGGCCTCTTCTTTCTGTCTCGCGTCCGCCGCAGCCACAGCCGCCTGCGCCGCTTCTTGCTCCGCCGCCGCTTTCTGCTGCGCCGCGCGCTGAACCGCGATCGCGCGCGCATCTGCCGCGGTCTGCACTGCGTTGCGCGCCGCCGCAATCACTTCTTTTCGGTTCGCTTTCTTCGCGAGCAAATTGTTTGCGTTCCCCAGCGAGTTCATCGCCTTCTGATAAGCGTCTGGCGCCAGAGTATCCGCACCCGCGCTCTGCGCGATAGAAACCGCATTGCGCGCCTCGTAAATTTCCAGCGGCACCTTGGGAGAGAATTCCGTGATTGGTTCCCGTGCCTTCGTCATGTCGTACGTGTATACTCCCCGCTGCATCAATTCGTAACTCGCGGTCACTTGCTCCGACGATCCCACCGTATCCGCCCGCACCACGTTTTCCATCACTACCACGTCGCTGGGCACGCTCACCGCAAAATACGGTTCAGCCGTCACGATCATTCCGAACGTTTGCAAATTGGTTGTCGCCGTCAATTTGCTCTTGTCACCATCCAGCAGCAATTCACCTAGATTACTCGGCTTGCCCTCCGGCGTTATCGCCCACAGCACGTACGTCAAATATTCCTTCCCGTACGTCTGCGCCGGCTTCATATTTTTGAAACTCGCGCTCACCACGATCGATCCCCGCTTGCTGTCTACTTTCGCGTCGCCCTTCGCCAACGGCAGCAGCGGCGTTCCTTGAAATCCGATCATCGTCGAGCCGCTGCGGTGCTGATAGCCCACCGCCGTCACAGTTTTCCCTACCACGATCACGTTGTAGATGGACTGATTCCCCTGCTGCGCCGGAGCCGTCTGTTGCTGCGCTCCCGCCGCCGCGCAGAAAATCTCCAGTGACACAATCGAGACCGCCAGAATCCTTCGCATGTTCGTAAATTGCTCCTTGATCCAGCTCGCGCCACGGCGCGCGAATCCGCGCGCACATCAGCCCATCGGAGACTCACTTTTCGGGGACTTTGCTTTCTGCAATCGAGCCCGAGTGTACCAAAATAGCGCAGCACCTCCGAATGCCATATCAGTCCAGTTGCCCAAAAAATTTCCAGCGAATCCTCGATTTCCGCGCGCCTCACAAGGTACGATACATATTCATGATTCGACGCTCATTCCTGGCCGCCGCGCTCCTGCTCTTCTTCTTTGTTCCCTCCGTGGTTCACGCCTGCACCTGTTCCAAAGAACCTCCCGGAAAATGTCCCGGCCTGCAATCCGACGATGTGGTTTTTCTCGGCACTGTCACTGAAGTCGCCGCCGTCGCGCCCGACACCACGTCCGCCGAAGCCGCCACTGCCGCGGCTAACACCGACGAGGCAAATCCCGGCGCCGCTCCTCAAGCCGTCGCGCCCATCACCCGCTACCATTTCCACATTGACGAAAAATTCGCTGGCCCCAATTCCGCCGACATTGACGTCTTCTCCGGCGGCGACGACGCCGACTGCGGCTACTATTTCAAGAAAGGCGAGCAGTACATCGTCTTTACCCAACAGGAAACCGAAGGCCGTCTCTTTGCCGTCATCTGCGGCCAGACGCGTCCCGCGAGCGAAGGCCGCGCGATCCTCCCCCAGCTGCGCGCGATGCGCAATCACGACCGCGTCGCTTCGGTTTACGGCGTTCTGCGCCGCGCTGATCCGCCGCTCCTCGCGCCCACCGACGATCCCGAAGATCCCATCCCCTACATAAAATTAAAATTGCGCTCCAAAGACGATCGCTTCTCCTCCAGCACCGGCCCCGATGGCGTCTATTCTTTCTACGACGTTCATGCCGGCGAATATGTTTACACCGCCGATCTCCCCGCGCGCTTCGAGTTCTCGCAGAAAACGCTGAAAGGCGGCCTGCCCCCTTTCAAAATTCCCTCCGGCGCATGCTATGAGTACAACGTAAACGCCCTGCCCACCGGAAAAATTCGCGGCAGCGTTCTCGGCCCCAATGGTAATTCACTCCAGATCGCGTCCGTCGAGCTCTACCGGGCTGAACGTTTCGATCCCGCCCAGCCCGGTCTTTGGGGTTTTCAAGGCGAAGACGGAAAATTCGAGTTCGATCACATCGGCCCCGGCGAATATCTTCTTGTCTTCAATCGCATGAATCGCCTCGACCCCAATTCGCCCTTTCCACGAACGTTTTATCCCAGCGAGCCCGAACAATCTCAAGCAAAATTCATAAAAGTGAAAGACGGCCAGCAAATTCTGAACGCCAACATCAAACTCCAGAACGGCTACCCCACCCACACAGTAAAAGTCCAGCTCAAATGGGAAGGCGGCCACCCGCCCGGCGAAGTCACCGTCACCGCCCAAGCCGAAAAGGGCGACAACCCAGCGGCCCGCAAAATCTCCGACGCCCTCTACGAATTCACCTTGCTCCAATCCGCAAGTTACACGTTCTCAGCTTGGGAAGATCTCGATCCCCAACGCCTCAGCCAGCGCCATAACCAAACCGCCTGCAATATCCCAGCCCGCATAGATTCCGATACGCAAAAAATCCCCGCCCCCACCGATGACGCAACCGATGACCCTGCCGCGATCACCCTCACATTCACGAATCCACCGTGCAACTAGCTCCACTCCAGTCTTCATGGCAAAGTCCCTCTGGGCTCGTGTTTTTTCCGTGGCTTTTCTCTGCGACCTCTGCGTCTCTGCGGTAAGAGGCCCTTCGCCCGTTTGACTTCCCTCAACCCGCGTGCGTAGAATCCCTCCGCGATAATTGGGGCGCGAAATCAACGCATTGGAGCGTAAATGAAGAATTTCCTAGCCATCTGTGCGGCAGCAATGCTTTTACTCACCACCAGCGCGAGAGCCCAAGAACCACCGAAAGACGCCAAGGCTCCCGCCGCAGCAGACGCCAAAGCCCCAGACGCCAATCCTCCCAAAGAAGAAGCCTGGCCCAGCGATCACACCGTCAAAATCAACGGCCAATCCATCGCGTACAAAGCCATCGCCTCCACCACCCTCTTGAAAGACGAAAAAGGCGAGCCCACCGCGCTAATTTATTCCACCGCCTACACGCGCAGCGACACCAAGGATTTCTCCCAGCGCCCCATCGCTTTCCTCTACAACGGCGGCCCCGGCTCCGCATCCATCTGGTTGCACATGGGCGCCTTCGGACCGCGCCGCGTCGTCAATGCCGACCACGCCGATACTCCGCCCGCGCCATACAAAATCGAAGACAACGCCAATTCTCTGCTCGACAAAACCGATATGGTTTTCATTGATCCTGTCGGCACCGGCTTCAGCCACGCCGTCGGCAAGGCGCAGAACAAGGATTTCTGGGGCGTGGATCAGGACGTAAAAATGTTTGCGCAGTTCATCAACATCTATCTCAATCGCAACAACCGGTGGAACTCGCCCAAATTTCTGATCGGCGAAAGTTACGGCACCTTCCGCTCCGCCGCGCTGGGAAATTATCTGCAGCAACACGACGGCATTTACATCAAC
This sequence comes from uncultured Acidobacteriota bacterium, assembly GCA_963779465.1. Taxonomy (GTDB): domain Bacteria; phylum Acidobacteriota; class Terriglobia; order Acidiferrales; family UBA7541; genus Palsa-295. Next base: position 2,213,726 of record CAVZYH010000001.1, read on the forward strand.
GGAATCGTGCTCATCTCTTCCGTCCTCAATCTCGGCACCATCTCGTTCAATCCCGGCGACGATCTGCCTTTCATCCTCTACCTACCCAGCTATGCCGCTACCGCGGCATACCAAAAAGCGCTCGCCGATGCACCATCCGACGTTCCAGCATTCCTCTCTGAAGCCCGCAAATTCGCCGCCACCGAGTACGCGACCGCTCTGATGAAAGGCACCAACATCACTCCCGCAGAAAAATCGGATATCGCGAAAAAACTCTCGCACTTCACCGGACTCAGCGAAGATTACCTGCTGAAATCCGATCTCCGCGTCAACCTCCCGCAGTTCAATGTGGAATTAATGCGCAGCCACGGTCTCACCACCGGCCGTTACGACGCACGCTACACCATGCCCACTTACGACATGCTCACCGAATTCGCCGAGGACGATCCCTCCTACACCGCCGTCCGCGGCGCCTTCACCGCCGCATTCAATAGCTACGCCCGCGAGGAATTGAAAGTCACCGAAGATAGATCCTACGAGGCTCTGAGCGGCGATGTCGGCGGCAATTGGGATTGGAAACACCGCAGCCCGCAAGGTGGCGGTTTTTTCCCGGGCTCAGCAAACGTCTCCGGCGACCTGATCCAGGCCCTGATGACCAATCCGCACCTGCAAGTCCAGGTCGAAAACGGTTTCTACGATATGGCCACGCCGTTCTACGCCACCGAATACACCATGGACCATCTCTTCCTCCCCGGAAACCTGCGCAGCAACATCCATTTCGAATACTACGGTGCAGGCCACATGATGTACCTGCACGAAGAAGATCTAACCAAACTGAGATCCAACATCGCCTCCCTGATTGACAGCGCGTCAAAATAAACCCGGGAACGCCAATCTACCGATCGGCGTTGTTGACCGTGGTTTTGACTTTGGCTCTGACTTTGGTCTTGACCCTGCTCATGTAGCGGCTGCTTCGTCCCGCGCCTTTCGGGACGAAGCGGCCATTTTTCTTTCGCTTCCGCCATCCGACCTATCCCAGAATTGCTTTATCGGTCTACATCAGTGACGAGTTCGGCCTCCCAAAAATCACTCCGTGCTTTTCGGAACCGGCGGCACCGCCGGCCCCACCCCCTTCACATAATGCCCATACCAAAATAAATACCGCTCGTATCTGTCTTTAATAAACGACGGCCGCGAAAACTCGTGATATTCCCCCGGATACACCACCAAAAGCGTCGGCACTCCCAACCTCCGCAAACTCTGGTACAGCTGCTCCCCATTGATTACCGGCACATTCCAATCGACATCGCCGCCCATCACCAAAGTCGGCGTCGTGATCTGCAGCACGCGATTGAATGGCGAAAGTTTCTCCCACTTCTCCCGATTCTTCCAAGGCAATCCCAGCTCGTATTCCCAATCGCGCGAGTACAAATCGTGCCCCCAATTGGTGATGTACAAAAATTCCCCGGCCCCGGAAATGGCCGCTTTGAACCGAGTGGTCTGGGTAATAATAAAATTTGTCGAAATCCCGCCGTACGACCAACCTCCCACTCCCATCTTTTCGGGGTCCGTGATCCCCTGCGCCACGGCGTAATCCACCATCGCCATGTCGTCCTCAAAATCCTTGTGTCCCCAATCCGCGAAAATCGCTTTGCAGTAATCCTCGCCGTAACCGGAAGACCCTCTCGGATTCGGCGTTAGCACCACATACCCATTCGCTGCATAAAGCTGCGGATCAAAATTGAATTCCGCGTAGTAAGCCCACACCGGCCCGCCGTGCGGCTTCAAAATCGTCGGATACTTCACGCCCGGCTGATAATCCGGTGGTTTGTACAAATATCCCGCCACGGTGGTTCCGTCCTTGCTCTTGAAATGCACGTACTCCACGGTCGGCAAACGCAGTTCCGCCATCAGCGCGTCATTCACGCTCGTCAATTTCCGCAATTCCCCGCCCGCAGGCAGCACATACAACTCGGCCGGATGCGTCAGCGCTCCCACCGTCGCCACCGCTGTGCCATCCGCACCGAGCGAATACGCCTCTACCATCTTGCGCCCGCCAATCGGTCGCGTAATCTCCCCGCCGTCAACCGGCACGCGCAGTAAATTCTGCGTCCCATCGTCGTCTGCGATGAAATAAATAAATTTCCCATCCGCCGCAAATCGCGGAATCGTCGAATTACGGTCCAGCTTACGCGTCAGCACATTCGCCGCGCCGCCCGTCGCCGGCGACACCGCAATCTGTATCGTCGAATATTGAAACAGCTCCGGCTCCAGCTGCGTGGTGTACGCAATCCACTTCCCATCCGGTGACCACGCCGGCGCCTCTTCTGTCCCCACGCTCGTCGTCACCTGCACCAGCGACTTCCCCTGATCCGTGTTGTCCGCGGCCACCACCCAAATGTCCTTGTTGTAATTCAAATCCGGTTCCGGTGCCGACCGGTTACTCGCAAACGCGATTTTGCTCCCGTCCGGAGACCACGCCGGACCATCGTCGTCGTAATCCCCCGAAGTAATCTGTCGCTGCTTGCGATCCGCAATCGTGAATACGTACAAATGCGTCCGCCGCCGGTCCAAATACCCAATCTCATCCTCTTTGAAGTGCACCCGGTCAATCACCCACGGCCGCGGCTTCGGTTTCGCCTTGCCGCCCTTTTCCTTGTTCGCCGCTGCCTCGATTTCTTCCGGCGAAGCATCCTGCAGCACCAGCACCAGCCGGTCGCTCCCCGGTGCCCACGCAAAACTGTCCACATCTTGTATCGTGTCCGTCAGTTGCTGCGCCTCGCCTCCCTGGCGATTCAAAATCCACACCTGCTTCGTACCCTTCTCCTCGTCGTCGCCGCCTCCCTCGCGTCCCGAAATAAATGCAATAAATTTTCCGTCGGGACTCCACCGCGGATGGGAAGACGATTCATTTTCATCCGTCAGCGCAATCGGAGTCCCGCCGCCAATAGGAACCATCCATATCCGCTTCCGGTTCTTGTCGTCCTTCAGACTCGCGGTCTCCACCGTGTAGGCCACCCACTTCCCGTCGGGGCTTATCTGCGGATCCTCCACTCCCTTAATCCGAAAATAGTCATCCACCACCAAAGTCCGCCCGCCCGCTGCAGCGAGACTTTGCGCCCGCACAACGCCGCAAGCCGCCACCAACATCACCAACGACACTGACGTTCTATGGAATTTCATCCCCACACCCTTTCCGAGCAAGCGAATCAGTTGAGGACGCGAAGTATATCAGAACGCCCCAACACAAAAAAAAGAGCAGAGCTGTTAGCCCTGCCCTTTTAGTCGTATACCCTGCGGAGACGATTTTCTAACCCAACCCTCAAACCCGAAAGAACGACTTACGATCCCTTCGCCGTATTCATGGTCAACGAAGTCACATGAATCGTATCCCCATCCAAAGTCCCCTTCACCGTCACGTCGTGCCCTGCATGTCCGTCTGCCTTGTCCTGCGGCTCCAAGATATAAACCTTTTTGTCCGCCTCATCATACAAAGCATATTTCGCGCCATGCGATTTCACGCACTTCGACGTGCACTCCGCCTTCGCCGCGCTCGCGTCCTTCGCCCCGCACATATCATTTGTAATCACGCCGGACCACGAACCGCTCTTCGCCGCGCTGTCTTGGCCCGCGACCGAAAGCCCCACCGCAAACACCATTGCAAATCCAGCCAGCATCGCACGCTTTACCATGATCGAGTCCCTCCTCATCCTTAAACGCGAGCGGCCCGCCCCGGCGCTCCGTTCGAAGTAATGTGTCACTAATCCCCACTTTTGTCCATAAACCGCGCTACCAACCGTCGCCGGACCTTCGCCTGGTCTGTTCTAGCCACCAATCACTCGTCACTGGCGACTGCCTTTATCGTCAACCGAGAAACGCCCAGCACCACTGCCTTCGATTGACACGCCCAGCAGTTGCCAATTAACCTCAATTCGATGCCCTCACAGCCGAATACTTCGCAAAGCCTCCCGTTGCGCTCTCACCCACACCTCTATGAAATCAATACGTGGACTTGGCTCGAACAACTCTCCGCTAGCGTCAGCAAAAGTATCACGCTGGCCGAAGTTCCCGACTCCGAGTGGGACTCGCTCGCCGCTCAAGGCTTCCACGTCGTCTGGCTAATGGGCGTCTGGCAACGCAGCCCTGCCTCACGCCGCATGAACGTAGAAAATCCCGCCAACGCTGCGCAGTTCAGTCTCGCGCTGCCAAATTGGAAACCTGACAACGTCATTAGCTCGCCCTACTCCGTCACCGCCTACGTCCCCGACCCGCGCATCGGCGACTGGGCCGGCCTCGACGCCGCTCGCGAAAAATTGCGCGCCCGCGGCATCGCACTTTTTCTGGATTTCGTAGGCAACCACACCGCGCTCGATCATCCCTGGACGAGCGAACACCCCGAATTCTACGTCCAAGCTTCCCCAGAAGAATTCCAGAAAAATCCCTCGCTCTACTACACGCAATCCACCGCGCAAGGCCCGCAATACATCGCCCTGGCCAAAGATCCCTACTTCCCCCCGTGGCAAGATGTAGCGCAACTAAATCACTTCAATCCCGCCCTCCGTGCTGCGCAACTACAAGACCTCCGCACCATCGCCGCGCACTGCGACGGTATCCGCTGCGACATGGCCATGCTCCAACTCAACGGCATCTTCAACACCAACTGGCGTCATCTGCTCGGCGACACGCCGCAACCAGAAAAAGAATTCTGGACCGAAGCGCACGCCGCCGTCCCCAGCCTCACGCTCCTGGCCGAAGCCTACTGGGGAACCGAACAGCGCCTCCTCGAGCTTGGATTTTCCTACTCCTACGATAAAACTCTCTATGACGCTGTGCGCGACACCAACATCTGGCACATCCGCGAACGCCTAAGCAGCCAACCGGAGCGCCAAAGCGATTTTGCCCGCTTCATGGAAAATCACGACGAAGAACGTCGCGCAGTGGTTTTTCCCAATGACCGCCTCGCCGCAGTTGGCACGCTGCTTTCCACTCTTCCCGGCATGCGCTTCTATCACCAAGGCGAACTCGAAGGACGCCGCATTCATCTCCCCATCATTTTACGCATCGCCGCCGACGAGCCGCCCGATCGGATCAGCACGAATTTCTTCCAGAAAATTTTGCGAATTACGAAGCAGGATGTTTTTCACGAGGGAAAATGGGCGCTACTGGATGTCGCGCCGGAAGGCGATGCTCCCACCGACGCGCTGCTCGTCTACGAATGGCGTTCACCGAAAGCGTGGAAAATAATCGCGGTAAATCTAGCTGCTTACACTTCGCAAGGGCGCGTCCACCTGGCCGATCGCGTCTCGCCAACTCAAAACTACATCTTCAACGACGAACTAAACAACGTCCGCTACGATCGCACCGGCCAGGAACTTCATGATATCGGCCTCTTCATCCGCCGCGATCCCTTCCAAGCCCACGTCTTCGACATAACCCCCGCACCGTAGCCCACAGCCCATTCAGCCGTTCCCTGCATCGGGTCGCCGAAGGTTTTCTCCACGCCCTGTACGCCTCTGCGGTTCACAAATCCGCGTCTACTTCACCACCAGCGTCAAAAAGTTATTCAAGGTCTGCGGCGGCGCTCCGTTCAAAGACGTCGTCAGCGACAACGTATACGTCCCCGCCGGCGTCGCCCCGTTCGGCCCCTGCGGCAGACTATTGCTGCATGCCGCCGATCCCAGCGCCACCAGCAGCAACGTCGCAAACGTCATCGCCACCCGCCGCTTCCGCCGGAATGTCCACATCGCTCCACTCAATACCAGCGTAACCAGCAGCAATCCAATCCCTCCGCCAATCCCTCCCACGCCCGGCACCGCAAATCCGTTCGCCGTCGTCGTCCCCTGGCAGAATGTCTGTATCGCAAACGCTACCTCCGTCGTCCCGCCGTTCAACGTCACCGTCCCCGGTATCACCTTGCACGTGATCAGCTCCGACGACGGTATACATCCCAGCTGCACCGTCCCCGTCACTCCCTGCGCTCCGCTCAGCACCAATCCGTAATACGCCGTCCCTCCCGATACCGTCGTCGCCGTCGTTGACCCTCCCGGCGGCACCGTAATAATCACCGTCGAAACCACCCCCGTCCCGCTCAATGCCACCATCTGCGGGCTTCCCGTCGCATTGTCCGCAATATTCAACGTCGCCGTCCGTGCCCCCGCAGCCTGCGGCGTGAACACCACATGGATCATGCAACTCGCTCCCGCCGCCAATGTACCCGTCGCACTGCACCCCGCACTAGATGACGGCAGCGGCACTGCAAAATCCCCCGCCTCTTCGCCACTCACCGTGAACCCCGTGAAATTCACCGGCCCCGTACTCGTATTCGTCACCGTCACACTCAACGGCGCGCTCAACGTCGTCAGTGCCTGCGTTCCAAACGCCAAACTGCTCGGCGTAACCGTCACCGTCGCCGTTCCGGGCGTGCCCGTCCCTGTCAGCGTCACCGTCTGCGGACTTCCCGTCCCTGTATCCGTAAACGTGATCGCTCCCGTCCGCGTTCCCGTCGCCGTCGGCTTGAACGTGATCGAAAATACGCAAGGCGCCGCTTCCTCCCCGATGCTCGGGCACTGCGCCAGCGTCGCTCCCGCAAAATCTCCCGACGTCACGATGCTGCTGAAAAACAACGGAAAATTCCCGTTATTCGACACCGTCACCGTCTGCCCCGCGCTCGTCGTCCCCACTGCCTGGCTGCCAAATGTCAACGCCGTCGGCGTAATCCCGATCGCTCCCGCAACCCCCGTCCCTGTCAACGTCACCGTCTGCGGGCTTCCCGTCGCATTATCCGTAAACGTGATCGTCCCGGTCCGCGCTCCCGCCGCCGTCGGCGTGAACGTTACCTGGAACGTGCACGGCTTCGCGTCCACCGCAATGCTCGGGCACTGCGCCAGCGTCGCTCCCGCAAAATCTCCCGTCATCGCTATGCTCGTGAACGTCACCGCCGTATTCCCCGTGTTCGATACCGTCAACGTCTCCGGCGTACTCGTCGATCCCAATCCCTCCAACCCAAACGGCAACGGTGTCGGCGTGATCGTGATCGTCCCGCCGGTCCCCGCCGTTCCCGTGCCCGTCAGCGTGATCGTCGTAGTCTGCGGCGTCGCGCTACCCGCACTCGTGTACGTCACTGTCACTGTCCCGGTCAACGCTCCTGTCGCCGTTGGCGTGAACGTTACATTCACTGTGCAATTCGACCCAGTGTCGCCGCCCGCCGTCAAAGTGGCAGGGCAAGTGTTCGTCTCGCCGAAGTTTGTGCTCGGCGCGATGCTCGTGATCGTCACCGTGCTCGTGCCCACATTCGTAATCACCACCGGTTGCGCCGCGCTCGTCGTCCCCTGCGCCTGGCTCCCAAAAGTAAGTGACGTCGGATTCGCCGTCACGTTCGCGCTGGACAAGCTTCCCTGCTGCACGAACACGTTCGAATCGTACAAATGATCCTCCGCATCCGCGATCGCCAGCTTGATGTGATAGGTCTGCCCCGGAATCACCGTCGCTTGTGCCGTCAGCGTAGTGGTCAGACCATTCATCTCCGTGTCCAGCGGCGCTGCCGCAGGCGCGAATTCGTTGTTGATGTAGAATTGCTGGTTTGTCGGCGGCGTTGGCGGGTCCGTATTGCCGTCATTAACGTTGTTGATTGATACCGGAAGATTCGTCCCGGGCACTAGCGCAATATTTACCGGCGAGCTATCCGGCGCCGTCAAAAAGAATCCGAACACGTCGTTGAACACCCCGACGAACTCGTTGTACTCATCCGAGGAGAACGTGTACTGGAAAGATATGCTTGTGCTTGTCGGCACAAAATCGAACTCCAGCACCGAAGCATCTTCAGTGGGTCCGCCACCCAGAGTCGTCAGGTCTGTGTCGCCCGGCTGAACGTTGTCCACGGAAATTCCCGTATCAAGGCCGTCGTTCTGAGCGGGCACAGCACCAGACACACAATTCGGTCCCACCACATTGCGAACCGATCCGGTGCTCAGCACAATGCCGTTGGTGAAGCCCAGAATATTCGTCGCGCTGCTGAACTTCCCAGCGGCGCGCGGCGAACCTGTGTACTTCACATTGCTGATCGTCACCCCCGTGCCCACCAGGCTCTGCGCAAGCAGCTGTGCTGTAAGGTTCGCATCCGTCAGGTCGTCCACCTGAATAGTGGTGTCCGCGCCGAACCCGTTCACTTCCAGAAGCAGATTGCCCGTCGGGTCATTGTCCACCACGGTGATATTTGCAAATTGATTCTGGCAGGCTGTCGTTGCTGCGAAACTTGCGGTGACGGTGCAGCTTTGTCCCGGCGCCAAGGTCTTGCAGTTCATCGTCACCGTGTATGCAGGGTTGTCCGCCGAAATGCCCGAAAAAATCACTGACTGCGTCGGCGATTTGTTGGTCACCACAATTTGCAGCGGCGCGGTCTTCCCGTCAATTCTTTGCTTGTCATCAATTCCGTTCGAATAGCCGTAATCTCCGCCGAAATCCGCCACGATCATCTGGATCGGCGTGGAATCCGTCGCGCTTGCGGCGGCAGCAGCGCCACCGCCAGACACGCTCACCGAATTCACCTGCGGCGTAGTCGCGTTGCCGGCCACATCCACAACCACCGTAATTGGTGGATAGCTCGAACCAGGCGGAATCACGTCGCTGTTCGTGCATACATTTATGGCGCTTGAACAATCCCAGTCTGTTCCGCCCATTACGTCGAGAATCAGGCCCGCTGGAACCGTCTCGGTCATCGTCACCGTTCCGCTCGTCGGCCCTGTTCCGATGTTCGACACCGTCACCGTGTACGTAGCCCCGCTTTCGCCTACTGTAAACGTTCCATCATGCGATTTGCTGATCGCCAGCACCGGTCCGGTCGGCGCTGCCGTCGTAAACGTCGCCGTCACCGTTTCCGCTCCCGCAGGCATATTGAACGTGCATGTCGTAGCTCCAACCGTGCACGCAGTCGGCGTGCCGCTCCAACCGCCAAACGCTCCGCCCGCCGGCGGCGTCTCCGTCAGGGTCACCGCCGTGTTGAACGTTGCATTTACGGAGCAGTCCACGATCCCCGCAGCCGGCCCGCAGCTGATGGTGCCGAGCTGGGGGTTTACCGCGTTGCTTGTGACTGTTCCCCCTTGGATGCCCGCGCGATTCACGGTCAGCAAGAAAGTGTTTATAGTGAACAGTGCCGTCGCGCTCGTTGCCGTGGTGTTGCTGACCACGAATGCGCAGGTAGCTGCGGTCGTGCCGTTGCACGGTCCCGCCGTCCAACTGCTGAACGAATAGCCCGTCGCCGGTATCGCCGTTAAACTCACCGAAGCGCCGGACGTGAAGGTCGTCGAGCACACGCTGGGCGGCTCCGGGTTCCCGCAGTCAATTTCCGTCGTCGCCGGCAATGAAGTGCTGGTCACCGTACCCAGCCCCGTCAGTGCCACGGTGAAACTATTTCCTTGCGTCGTGAAGAGCGGCATCACCTGCTGATTTTGGCTCATCGTCACGACGCATTTCGCTGGTTGCCCCGTCGGTACAGTGCACGGCCCGCTCCAGCTGGTGAAATTCGATGTCGCATTCGGTAGCGCGGTCAGCGTCTCGATCGATCCACTCGCCACCGTCGCCGAACATGTTCCCGTCGGCGTATTCGCCCCGTTCAACGTGCAGCTGATCGAACCCGCCCCCGTCACCACGCCGCCGCCACTCGACGTGCCTGCCGGAAATACGCTCAAAGTGAAATTTCCCGCGCCATTATTGAACGTTGCCGTAATCTCTTCCTGCTCGTCCATCGTGAAGGTGCAGGTTGCCGTAACGCCCGGGCACGACGCGTCGCCAATCGCTGTACCCCACGTCGCAAACAGCGATCCGGGATTCGCGGCCTGCGTCAGTATCACTTGCGTTCCGCTCGGGTACGTCGTGTTGCACGTTCCCGTAGTTCCCTGCCCCGCGATGTTCGTGCAGTTGATCTGTCCCAGATTGTCGGTCACCGTCCCGTACGCGGTTCCTTCCAGAACCACATTGAACGCCAAGCCCGTCACCGCCGGAACCGTTATCGTTATGCTCGGAATCGTCGTGCCCGCAAGCGTTGCGCTGATCGTCGTGGTCATTCCGGCACCCACCGCGCTCACCAGCCCGCTGCTACTGATCGTCGCCGCGCCGGGGTTCGAAGAAAGCCAGGTCACCTTGCTAGTCAAATCCTGAAAAGTTCCGTCGCTGTAAGTTCCCAGCACCGTCAGCTGTTCTGTGCTGCCCTTCGCTAGCGTTGTCGTTTGCGCGAGGATTTGCGCCGAAAACGTCGCGGATGCCGCGCTCGTCAAAGCAAAAATCGTAGCGTCCGGCAGCGCCGCCGGCGCGCCGACGATATTGCAACTCGCACAGGTCGTCTGAAACCCATTTACCGTTGTGGCCGGATTGGTGTTTCCGAAAAAAGTTCCGACGTCCGTGGTTGCGGTCGCGTAAATCGCATGGTTGGAATCTATGTCCACGCCCGAAATCTGATCATCCGTTCCGCCGCCGATGTAACTGGAAAACTCCGTCACGGCCGTCGTAGGCGTAATAAAGAACGCCGCAACGAAGCCGTCTTGTATCCCGGAGAGCGCCGCCTGAAACGGATGCAATGTAGGAAAATCCGCGGATCCGGTTTGTCCGCCAACGATGATGTAGAATCCGCTTGGAATCAGGGTGTCATACGCCAAGCCGCGTATCTCATCCAGCCCGCTGCTGCCGCCAAAGTAACTTCCCGATATCAGGCTCGCCGCGCCGCTCTTCGTCGTATCCATCACCGTCACAAAGCCCGTCTCGCCGCCCGTAGTGCCCGCCGCCGCATTCGCGGTTCCCCCCGGCAGTGAATTCCCCATCGGAATGTCGGGCTTGTTCGTCGTGCTGTTCGACGTCGTGCGCCCCGCCAGCACTACCAATCCGCTGCCTATCTGGTGCGCGCCCGTGCTCACTACCGTCGCGCCGCCTCCCCCGATGTATGTCGCGTATTGCAGAGCCGCGGTCCCGCTCTTGCTGATATCCAACTTCATCACGAACGCATTTTCCGTTCCCTGCAGCGTGGGTTGGAATCCCATCACGCCAGCCGGCGCTCCCGCGAATGCGAGCGTGGACTCCGTATTCCCGCCAAAATACAAAATGTTTGGATTGTTGGAATCAATTGCGCCGCCGCACTCCGCCTCTTGTCCCTGAGCAGTGCTCCCCGCACCCATGTTCAAATAACTGAAATACGTTGGCGTCAGATCCGACCGTCGCAGCTTCGCCGTGTAGCAATCGTCGAATGCTCCCGTGTTGCCATTGTTAAACGTCAGGTAGTACGCGCCCGTCATTGTGGGCAGGTTGGTCGCCGCTGAAGGTCCCGTCACCAGCACGTCGCCTGTCGCGTCCACGAACACATAACCCGTGGACATCTCGCCGTTGCCGCCCAACAAAACCGACTTGTCAATGGAAGTCCCGGTGGACGCGAGGCGCGTTACAGTCGTCGCCAGCGTGCCGTCTATCCCGGTTCCAGTTACAGGCGGCGTGATAAACGTTCCGGGATAATCCGCGCAGCTCGTCTCGCCTCCTATCACCGGTTCCACCAGCGACGCGCCTTGACTCTGATCCAGCGACAGCCACGCCGCATCACTTTCGCAAGTCGTCTGGCCAGAGCTTTCAAACGGTGTGCTGCCTCCGATGAAAGTCAGATACACCAGCGACGCCGAACCGGTTTTCGTCGGGTCAACCTTAGCTATGTATAGGTCTTCATCTCCGGTGGGATTGTTAATGCGTGTGCTGGGGACTGGAAAACTCGTGATGTCGGTTGTGACACCCGTCGCGTATATCTTCGGAGCGCCCGGGGTGCTGGAATCTACTGCGAGCGATGTGGAGATCTCGATCCCCGCGCCGCCGAGAAAGGTCGCGTAGTTGATCGCCGGATCAATCACCAATTTTTCCGCGTGATCGTAAGGCCCCAACTCAAAACGCACTTCGTTCTTCGCGCTCAGTTCGAATTTGCCTCGCACTTCGCTGCGATCCGCGCCTTCGCCCTGATAGATCGCGGGCTTCCGCATCTCGAATTCGGATTCCGCCGTGTGCAAAATCAGATTTCCGTTCGCGTCAATTTCGATTTTCTTCGCGCCCTTGATCCGGAACCCGATCCGCCCCGCATCCGCTCCCGGCGCCACCACGAAATCGTATTCCAATTGCCGCTGGTCGCCATGAAACAGCAAATCCACTCCCGGATAAACTTTCGCCACCTGCACTTCGGTAAACAGTGCCACGTTCGTATGCCATCCCGCCTGATCCCGCCCGATGAGGTAGTTCACTTTTCCCGGCAGCTCTTGAAGCCCTTGAAATTCCGGAGCGGAATTCGCTCCCAACAACTCCATCCGCAGCACAGACTGTTTCGAATTTTTCGCGTCCGCGCGAAACGTCCTCATTCCCTTCCCAAATTTGTCGCCGCTCAGACTTCCGTTATTTCCTTCCACCAGCACCGTTTCCGTCGGTGTCAGGAACATCGTGTAACCGCCGCTGCGCGTCAGAAATCGCACGCTGGGATCCGTCTGCCCTTCATTCGCCTCAAAAAACAGCGGCATTGTGATCGCGCTCGCAGCAATCTGTTGCTGCTGTTGCGTGCTCGCCGTGCTGCCGTCCGGAGCTTTAGGCGCCGTCTGGGCGTGCAATTCGCCCTGCGGTAGCGCGCTCGCAAATTGCATACAAATCCCTAAAATCAGAAGTCCCGACGCGCGTCTCAAACTGCGTCTAAGCGACATATTTCCTCCGGCAGCAAACAATACGGACACAAGTGCAAAACTTTGCGCATACCCCGTCGACGCACCGCCCTCAGGGGGATGCTATCTACACGCATCTTCATGTGGGCACACTACTTAGGCCCTGCTCAGCGATGCGCCTCTGTGCGCACCACCACTGCGTGACCGTAATAGTGCAACTGGGAAGCCATGGAGCTCTCGACCACACCACGAACTCATCCAAGCCGCCCAGCCGCATCCTCCACGCCTTCTAGCGACTAATCACTCGCCACTGCTTTTTTCACTAGCCCAGTTTTCGCCGCAAGCCCTCAGCCAGTGAAAAAAGCTCGAATGAATCGCAAAAGCTCTGAACCCACAAATCAGTACTACCGCTCACTGATAACTCATCACTTATCACTCGTCATTTATGACTGTTTTTCACGCAGGGCTGCTCTGGGGGCAATCTTGCTCTACGCGGGAACCTGAACTGAGCGCGGATTCTCTTACCGCTGCGCCAGCACCGTCAAGCAATAGTTTTCCATCTCATTGAAGTCAGCGGACCAAGTCCCGGTCATGCCGAGCCCTGCACCAGCTTTTGATTTTGACGCTGACTTTGAGTGTGGCGTTGTAGCGGCCGCTTGCTTTTTAGGTGGGCGTTGTTGAAGTTGTTCTTGAAGGCGGTTCTGAATTTGTTTGTGAAATTGTAGCGGCCATCCCGCTAATGCGGGATGCGCGCCGTTGACTTCGTTTTTGATCCCGTAGCAGCCGGTCCCGCAACGCCGGACCGGGCACGCCTTTGCCTCGGGTTTTCTCTGCGATCTCTGCGGTTCACAAATCCGCGTCTACTTCACCACCAGCGTCAAAAAGTTATTCAAGGTCTGCGGCGGCGCTCCGTTTAAAGACGTCGTCAACGACAACGTATACGTCCCCGCCGGCGTCGCCCCGTTCGGCCCCTGCGGCAAACTATTGCTGCATGCCGCCGATCCCAACGCCACCAGCAGCATTGTCGCAAACGTCATCGCCACCCGCCGCTTCCGCCGGAATGTCCACATCGCTCCACTCAATACCAGCGTAACCAGCAGCAATCCAATCCCTCCGCCAATCCCTCCCACGCCCGGCACCGCAAATCCGTTCGCCGTCGTCGTCCCCTGGCAGAATGTCTGTATCGCAAACGCTACCTCCGTCGTCCCGCCGTTCAACGTCACCGTCCCCGGTATCACCTTGCACGTGATCAGCTCCGACGACGGTATACATCCCAGCTGCACCGTCCCCGTCACTCCCTGCGCTCCGCTCAGCACCAATCCGTAATACGCCGTTCCTCCCGATACCGTCGTCGCCGTCGTTGACCCTCCCGGCGGCACCGTAATAATCACCGTCGAAACCACCCCCGTCCCGCTCAATGCCACCATCTGCGGGCTTCCCGTCGCATTGTCCGCAATATTCAACGTCGCCGTCCGTGCCCCCGCAGCCTGCGGCGTGAACACCACATGGATCATGCAACTCGCTCCCGCCGCCAATGTACCCGTCGCACTGCACCCCGCACTAGATGACGGCAGCGGCACTGCAAAATCCCCCGCCTCTTCGCCACTCACCGTGAACCCCGTGAAATTCACCGGCCCCGTGCTCGTATTCGTCACCGTCACGCTCAACGGCGCGCTCGACGTCGTCAGTGCCTGCGTTCCAAACGCCAAACTGCTCGGCGTAACCGTTACCGTCGCCGTTCCGGGCGTGCCCGTCCCTGTCAGCGTCACCGTCTGCGGACTTCCCGTCCCTGTATCCGTAAACGTGATCGCTCCCGTCCGCGTTCCCGTCGCCGTCGGCTTGAACGTGATCGAAAATACGCAAGGCGCCGCTTCCTCCCCAATGCTCGGGCACTGCGCCAGCGTCGCTCCCGCAAAATCTCCCGACGTCACGATGCTGCTGAAAAACAACGGAAAATTCCCGTTATTCGACACCGTCACCGTCTGCCCCGCGCTCGTCGTCCCCACTGCCTGGCTGCCAAATGTCAACGCCGTCGGCGTAATCCCGATCGCTCCCGCAACCCCTGTCCCTGTCAACATCACCGTCTGCGGGCTTCCCGTGGCATTATCCGTAAATGTGATCGTCCCGGTCCGCGCTCCCGCCGCCGTCGGCGTGAACGTTATCTGGAACGTGCACGGCTTCGCGTCCACCGCAATGCTCGGGCACTGCGCCAGCGTCGCTCCCGCAAAATCTCCCGTCATCGCTATGCTCGTGAACGTCACCGCCGTACTCCCCGTGTTCGACACCGTCAACGTCTCCGGCGTACTCGTCGATCCCAATCCCTCCAACCCAAACGGCAACGGTGTCGGCGTGATCGTGATCGTCGCAGGGCTGCCGGTGCCCGTCCCTGTCAATGTCACGGTCTGCGGACTTCCCGTGGCGTTGTCCGTGAACGTGATAGCACCGGTACGCGTTCCGGTCGCCGTCGGTTTGAACGAGATCTGGAACGTGCACGGCGTTCCTTCCACCGCAATGCTCGGGCATTGCACCAGAGTTGCTCCCGCAAAATCGCCGGTCGTCACGATGCTCGTGAACGTCACCGCCGTGCCTCCCGTGTTTGACACCGTTACAGTCTGCGTCGCGCTTGTAGTGCCCACCGCCTGACTCCCGAATGTCAACGTCGTCGGTGCAATAGATATCGATCCTGTGGTTGTCGTGTTGAACGTCGCGGTTACGGTCTCGGCGGCGCTCATTGTCACCGTGCAAGTCGGAGGGGTCGTCTGCGGACTGGCAGGAATGCAGTTCGCGCCGAAGTTCGCGAACGTCGAGCCCGCGCCCGCCGTCGCTGTCAGTACCACTGCGCTGTTGCCTGCGAACGTGGCCGTGCAGGTCGTCGGGCAGTTGATCCCTGCGGGCGCGCTAGTCACTGTTCCGGCGCCGCTCACCGACACCGTTAAACCCGCAGCTCCCATGCCCGAGAGACTGACTGTCTGCGTGCTTCCGGTGATCGGCGCGTTGTCAGAGATCGTAACTGTTCCGGTATAGGCGATAAATTGCGTTGGCATGAACGCAATGTCAATCTCGCAGCGCGCGCCGATCGCAAGTGTTGTAGGCGCCGCTGGGCACGGAGTCGCCGAAGTAGCCAGCGAAAATGCCCCTGCGGTAATCGCAATGTCCGAAATCGCCAGCGGCGCGTCTCCCGAATTGGTCAAGGTCACCGGCAAGGTCACGCTCACATTAATCGCCTGGTTCGCAAATGCAGCGGTAATGCTGGAAAGCGCGATGTTCGGATTGAGCAGAACCTTCCTGATCCGATTGTTGAAGACATCGCCCACGTACATGTTCCCTTCAGGCGTTACCACCACTCCCACCGGCGTCGCGAAGCTTGCCGCCAGTGCCGGGCCGCCGTCGCCTGCAAATGCAAACGTCCCACTTCCGGCAAACGCCGTGATGATCTTGCTCGTCCCGTCCACGCGCCGAATTACGTTATTCCCCGAGTCGGAAATAAAAAAATTGCCAGCGCCATTCACCGACACTCTATCGGGAGTACGCAAAGTTGCGTTCGTGGCCAAGCCACCATCTCCGGTATTTCCAGCAGCTCCGGTCCCCGCGATCGTGGTGATTATGCGCGGCGTGCCGGTGTCAATCTTGCGGATCACATTGTTATCCGTGTCAGCGACGTACAAATTGCCGCTCGCATCAATATCCAGGCCAAGCGGGCAATCTAAAGTTGCGTTGACCGCTGGGCCTCCGTCTCCGGAAAGATTTCCTCCCGGAACGCATCCAACGGGCGCGTTCCCATCAGCTCCACCCCCCGCAACCGTCGTGATCGTGCCGGTTGTGTCCACTTCACGGACGCGATTGTCCTGAGCATCAACGAAATAAAGATTTCCCGCCGCATCTAGCACCGCTCCCCGTGCGTCGTTGAGGCTGGCGCTAAGCGCAGGTCCACCGTCGCCACACGTCGAAAAAGGAGCCGCACACAGATTCCCGGATCCTACAATGGTCGTGATCGTCCCTCCGGCATCCACTTCGCGAATTCTATTATCACCATCGTCCGCGACGATCAGGATTCCGGACGGCTCGACCGTGACCGTGCGCGGCTGAAAAAGTGCAGCCTCAGCAGCGGGCCCTCCGTCACCACACGGTAGCGTCGGTTGTGCGCACGGAATTCCCGTGCCGACCACCGTTGAAATTGTTTGGTTCGCGGCGGTAACTTCACGGATTCGATTGTTTTGCGCATCCACCAGAAATAGATTGCCGCTCGAATCCAGCGCAGGATTCCGCGGGTAATACAAGCTGGCGCTGGTTGCCTGCCCGCCGTCACCCACTGCGCCGCTCCCCACCACTGTTGAAACCGTCTTCGTCGTCGCGTTGTACATGCGAACCCGATTGCTCCAGTAATCCGCGATCCACAGATTTCCGCTAGGCGGATCAACGAACAGTCCGGCAGGATTGGTCAGCTCGATCGAAGTTGCCGCCCCGTCACCGTTGAATCCGAAAGTGCCCGTGCCCACGATTGTCGTAATTTCGTTCGGTGTGCTGGGGTTCGTCGGCGAGAACACTTGCCGAATGACAGCGCTTTGGGTATCGGAAATATAAATGTTCCCCGCACTATCTACCGCCACGCCATCCGGCGCTCGCATCGTCGCCGCGGTTGCCAGCCCCCCGTCGCCGCTGTATCCGAACGCGCCAGTTCCGGCCACGATCGTGATATTTTTCGACGTGGCATCCACACGACAAATAATGTTGTCGTTCTCGTCAGCGATGAACAGATTTCCGCCAGTATCCACTGCCAAGGCTACCGGGGCAGCCAGCGAGGTCGAGGTTGCCGAAACATTGTTCGTGGGAAATCCCGGAGTGTCCGGAATCCCTGCATATGTCGTGATGATTCCAGTCGACAGAACAACGCGGCGAACGATGCTGTTGCCAATGTCCGCGATATAAAGATTTCCCAAGCCATCTAGCGCGACCTCTTGCGGGAAACTCAGTTTCGCGCTCGTTGCCTGCCCGCCGTCTCCCGAGTAATTGCAGACGCCCGCCGTGCCCGCCACGGTATTCATCACTCCACTGGCGGCAGCGATTTCCCGGACCACACAGTTGTTCTGATCGGAAAAGTAAAAATTGCCGGAAGCGTCCACCGCCGCGCCGATCGGTTCATACAACAACGTCGCAGTCGCCAGCGTACCGTTCGGCGAAAATCCCGCGGTGTTGTTCCCCGCGTAGATGGACATGGAAGGAGCCGGTGTACCAGCGGCCACCTTGTAGATCACGCCGTTGTCGTTCACCACATAGAGGTTTCCCGCAGCATCTCGAACAATTGCTTCCGGTCCCTCGATCGGCGCAGCCGTCGGAGAAACGTTGTTGGGAGGCGCACCGCCCGCGATGGTCGAAATGGTGTTCTGCCCGCGCGCGACATTCGCAAATAGCAGCAGGACCGATAGCGAGAAGACAAAAATGAAGTATTGCGCAGCGCTGTTAGTAAAACGAATCATCAAAGTTCTCCTCGACGGGCTGCCCGGAGCAACCCCGAAACCAAACAGTCGTCCGCATGCTGAGCGCAAAAGCACTTCGGCAGCATGTCTAGGTTGCCTGCGGACTAACCTTATTGTCGGGGAAACAACGCCGAATTCTCTAACCCAACCGCCTCGTCAGTCAAGCGATTGTTTTCTTTGTCGTTGAAAACTGCGGAGCACTCCCATATCATGCCGCACTCTGCACGCAACATCGTCCAGCAGGTCAATGCCAACCGATTCCGCTGAAACCGAGCAAGCGCAAAACTCTGACGGCTCGCGCCTGCGCCAGATCGGTTTCCTTCCGCTGCTCTGCATTTTTTACGGCTACACTGCAGGCGGCCCGTTCGGATACGAAGGCATCTTTCACGATTCCGGCCCGGGGATGGCGCTGGTCTTCCTCGCCTTCGTTCCTTTTTTCTGGAGCATCCCGATCTCCTTCGCGTCCGCCGAACTCAACAGCCTTCTCCCCGTGCAAGGCGGCTTCTATCGCTGGAGCCGCGCGGCCTTCGGCGATTTCTGGGGCTTCCAATGCGGCTGGTGGAATTGGACAGGCACGTTCTTGCTCAACAGTCTCTACGGCGTGCTGGTGATGGACTATCTCGGAATTTATTTTCCTTCACTCACCAGCTACGCAAAATGGGCAGGCGCGTGCCTGGTGCTCATCGTGCTCGCGTATTTGAATGCGCGTGGAATTCAAGTGGCCGGATGGCTTTCCGTCGCGCTCCTCGTCGCGGTGATGATTCCAGTCACCTGGCTATGCGCGGTGTCGCTTTTTCACATGCATTTCAATCCGGTAGTCCCGTTCGTTCCGCCAGGTGCGCCGTTCGGCAGCGTCTTCGGCAAAGGCCTCGCGCTCGCCATGTGGAATTACGCCGGCTATGAGCAGCTTTCCAGCTCCACCGGAGAAATGAAAAATCCGCAAGAGACTTTCGTACGCATCCTCGCCTGGAACACCCCGATGAACGTCCTTACCTACGTGCTGCCCACGACGCTCGCGATCGCCGTGCTTGGGAATTGGCAGGAATGGAGGACGGATTACATCGTCACTGCATCCCGCTTGATTGGCGGACCGGCTCTGGGCGCCGCCATGCTCATCGCCGCAATGATCGGCACCCTGTCCCTTTCCAACAGCACTATTCTCTACACCACGCGTGTGCCTGCAACGATGGCGCAAGATGGCTATCTACCGGCATGGCTCGGAAAAATTCACCCGCGCTACGGCACGCCGACGCGCGCTATCGCACTCTCAACGGTTGTCTACTGTTTGCTGGCGAAATTCAACGTCGAGGATATGGTCAACATCTATATCTGGACGCGCATCGCCACCACGCTGCTGACGCTGCTCGCCGCCTGGCAGATGCGCAGAAAATTGCCGGAAGCGCCGCGCAGCTTTCGCATTCCCGGCGGCACGCTGGGTATCGCCTACATCCTGATTTTTCCGTTCGTGCTGTGTGCGTTGAAAATCGCGCAAAGCGAGGATTACGTCTGGCGCTACGCACCACTGCTGCTCGCGTCGGGGCCTATTGCCTACGTCATCTTGCGCTACGTCTTCAAACTAAAACCCATCGCCGATATATCTCCAACCATCTAAACCGCGAACTTCGTAACCCCGCCATCATCACTCCTCGACAGCAGGGGAAGGATCGCTCTTCGACTTCTAGTGGCGTCACGCAGCAGCCGCTTCCGCGTTGACGCTCCCTGACCCTACTTCGTCCCGCCGATCTTCTCGGAAACCGTCTTCGCTTGCATGAACAATAACAAATAATCCTGCCCGCCCGACTTCGAATCCGTTCCCGACATATTAAATCCCCCGAACGGATGCGCACCCACCATCGCCCCGGTGCATTTCCGGTTCATATACAAGTTCCCTACGTGAAATTCCTCTTCCGCCCGGGCGATTTTCGCGGCATTCCGCGAGTACACCGCCCCGGTCAATCCGAATTCGCTGTCATTAGCCATGGAAAGCGCTTCGTCGAAATCCTTGGCCTTGGTCACCGCCAGCACGGGACCGAAAATCTCCTCCTGGAAAATGCGCGCCTTGCGATCCACGTCCGCAATCACCGTCGGCTCGATGAAATATCCGTCGCCCTCCGCGCGTTTTCCGCCGGCCACCAAACGCCCTTCCTTTTTACCTTGGTCAATATAGCCAAGAATCGAAGTCATCGCCGCCTTGTTGATTACTGGCCCCATATAATTGGTGGGATCCTCGATCGGCCCGACTTTCATCTTTTTCACGCGCTCCACCAGCTTGCCCAAGAACTCATCGTAAATTCGTTCTGCGACGATCGCCCGCGAACACGCCGAACACTTCTGTCCCTGGTAGCCGAACGCCGAAAGCGCGACGCCTTCGACAGCCGCGTCCACGTCTGCTTCATCGTCCACGACGATCGCGTCTTTGCCGCCCATTTCCAGCACGGTGCGCTTGATCCAGACTTGACCCGGCTGACTTTTTGTCGCCTGTTCAGCGATGCGCAACCCGGCTTCCTTCGATCCGGTGAAAGCGATGAAGCGCGTTTTGGGATGCGTCACGAGCGCTTCGCCGGCTGTGCTGCCTGGTCCGGTGAAAAAGCTCACCACGTCGCCCGGCACGCCGGACTCGTACAAAATATCAATGAAAATCGCGGCAATGGTCGGCGAATCGCTCGATGGCTTCACCACCACTGTATTCCCGGTGACGATTGCGGCCACCGTCATGCCGCCCATGATCGCCGCCGCGAAATTCCAAGGCGGAATCACGATGCCAACGCCCAGCGGAATGTACTTCAGATAATTGTTTTCTCCGCGGAACGGCGTCAATTTCTGCGGCGCACTCAGCCGCAACGCTTCTCGCCCGTAGTATTCGCAGAAATCAATCAGCTCGGCAATATCCGCATCCGCTTCCGGCCAGGTCTTGCCGATTTCATAGCTCAACCAGGCATCGAGTTCGTAACGCCGCTTCCGCAAAATATCCGCGGCGCGATACAAGCACGCCACACGCTCCTCCACAGGCACTCGCTTCCAGCGCTCAAACGCCGCAGCCGCCTTATCTACAGCTGCGTTGGCCATCTCCACGGTCGCCTTTTGGAAGGCACCAATCACCTGCTCCGGATGCGACGGATTGTGAGACTTGATCTTCTCCGTGGTAGTGACCCGCTCGCCGCCGATGGTCAGCGGATACTCGCACCCAAACATTCCGCGCACCTGCGCTAAGGCTTCTTCCATCGCCTTGCGGCTTTCAGGCCGCGTAAAATCGATGAACGCCTCATTAGAAAATTCCCCGCGCTGCAAATTCACCGCAGCCTTAGGCGTGCCAGTTGTAACAGTCGATGTCATAAAGTTGTGCCTCGCTCAGTCTGTCGTACCCATCCGCAATATTCTATTTTACCGCCTCGCATGAGAGCGGCACAAGCGCCCTGTCGCCGTTACCCATCCGCTCCTCTGTGTTGAATTCTTCGTCGCCGGTTTGGCAATTGCGCAAGGTCGCAAAACGGGCAAACGCAAGAAAACAAGCGCGCCCACCTCTCCCAACTTCTGGGAGGGATGGGCGCGCTCATTCATTGTGGGATTAGCTACTCGCCAGCTGCTTCGCGACGCGACGACGGATTGTTCAGACCATCGGCGGAACGCTCCGCGTCGTTGGCCTACTTGCTCTTCGAATACAGGACGCGCAGCAGGTGGTCGCGATGCGCGGCATAGTCCACCGTCGAGCCGTACACATCACCGAAAAGCGGCTGTTTGGTGTGCAGCGATTCGATTTCCGCGTAGAACTTGTCCATCGCTGCCGCATTTGGAAAGACGGCGATCAGGGTGAATACGCCGGGCGTTTCGGTGTGGATCAGGTCTTCCTCCACCGAATAACCCGAGAGGGTGCCGTCAGCAACCGCGGCATCCAGTGCGGGCTTGCGATACTTCGTGAGCAGATCCTTAAATTCTTCAACGTGACCTGGCTTCGGCGTCCAATCCTGCACCAGGACGTAGCCGCTCTCGGTGGTCCCGCCTTTGCCGTTGTACATCGTGGACATGGTGATCGAATCCGAGTGCATGGTGTAGGCGATATCGGATGCAGGGGGAGCCGAAGCGCGCTCAGCGGCCAAAGCTTTCATCAAGCCCGCCATCGAGGACGAAGTGAACCAGCCGACATGCGTGGGTGCGTTGAGGCCTTCATGAACTTCCAGGGCGTCTTCACCGAAGCTCAGAATCGTTCCGTCGGCGAGGAGAGGGTCCAAAACCTTATGCTCGGACGCCGCGGTCTTCTCGAATGCGCCCCACTGCGCCCGCGGAACTCCGAAGAAAGAAACGTATGTGTACACCACCGGCTGCTTGGGCGCCTCAGCCTGCTGCGCGCGCGCGGCCGGTGCGAAGAATACGAACATGGACATGAGCAATACAGCTAGCGTGGAAACGCAGAGCATTCGCTTGATCATCGTTTTTTCTCCTGTTTTTCTTGGTAGGCAGAGCGATCGGAACCGCGTGGTTCGGTTTAGAGTTCTGTCTGGCGCATCGTATGCTCGTCTCGCTGCGGACACAACGGGTTTATGCGCAAAGCCCCGTGACGAAACCCCCTCGTTCCCGCGGCTAAGTCCGAATCAATGCTGGCACGGAAGTCTTGCAGCTGGATTATTTGCGATAGATCACGCCGCCCTTCATCACGAAGGAAACTTTTTCGAGCGCGCTGATGTCCTCCAGCGGATTGCCGGGGACGGCGACGATGTCCGCCTGGTAGCCGGGCTTGAGGGCGCCGATCTTATCCGGCCAGCCGAGGAGTTTTGCGCCGTTCAGCGTGCCGGCCTGAATCGCGGCGAGCGGAGGCATTCCATATTTCACCAGCAACACAAATTCGCGGGCTTGCGTGCCGTGCGGAAATGGGCCGACGTCCGAACCCATGGCGATGGGGACGCCCGCTGCGAGCTGCTTTTTGAGTTCGCTGGCGTGAAAGTCGAGGACTGCCCGCTCGCGCGCGGCGGCTTCGGAAGTTGTGGCGTGTTCCGCGAAATATTCGGAAATAGTGAAAGTGGGGACGGCGAAGATTTGCTTTTCGCGCATGATGCGCATGGTTTCGTCGCTGAGCTGGAAAGCGTGGTCAATGGATTCGACGCCAGCGCGGGCGGCGTACAGCGTTCCTGGCTCTCCGGTGGCGTGAACGGCGACGCGGTTGCCGGTGCGCGCAGCTTCGCGAACGGCGACGGTGAGTTCCTCTTCAGTGTACTGATACGGCGTCGAGAATTTCCCGTTCGCTCCGGAGTCTGCGCCAGTTTCGTAAATTTTGATGAAGTCCGCGCCCTCTTTCAGTTGCTCGCGAATCACATTGACCAATTCGGTTGCGTTGTTCGCGTAGGTCGCGTTGGGGAGGACGTGCTGCTCCGGGTTGTAGCCGATGGCGTCTTCGTGGCCGCCAAGAATATTGATGGCGTTGCCGCTTATGCGCAGGCGCGGGCCGGGGATCTGGCCGCGATTGATGGCGTCGCGAACCGCGGTGTCGGCGGAGCCGGCGCCTTCGGTGCCCATGTCGCGTTCGGCGGTGAATCCGGCGAGGAGATCGGCGCGCGCGGCGATGGTGGCCGTAATGGTGCGCTGCGGGACGGATTCTGTAACCGTTTGCAGATCTTCCGCGCCGGGATGCAGAAAGAGGTGGACGTGCGCGTCAATCAGGCCGGGGAGAAGAGTGCTGCCGCCGAGATCTATGATTTCCGCGTCGGCCGGCCTGGTGACTTTCGCGCCGACTTCTTTTATTGCCTCGCCTTCGATGAGAATTTCGCCCGGAGCGGTGATGCGACCGGATTCCACATCGAGCAGGCGCGCGGCGTGGAGGACGATGGCGTGCGGCTGCGATTGCGGTGGTGGGTGCTGCTGGGTTGTTTGCGCTTGGAGTGATGCGGCGCACAGGATCGTCAAAGTGACGGCGAGAATAGCGCGCGGTGCGAGCGTGTTTAGAGTCATATGCTGGCCGCGATTCTAAACCAATTTAAGTTAGTAAATTAAGATTTAAAACGCGGGTCTGGCGCGACGCTTTTGAAGCCGTAGGTTTCGTAGCGCAAGGAGATTTTTCCTTCGCGGAGGCTGACGATGGTGAAGCCTTCGGGAAAATCCAGGCGCGGCCCACGCCACCAATTGCCACAGACGGCGCCACGGCAAGCGTACTGGCAATTCTTGTAGTTCACGAGTTCGTTGATGTGAAGGTGACCCTGCAGAACCGCGAGGACGTTGTGCGTGTGGAACAGCGAGATCACTTCGGAGGAATTTGCAACGGAGACGGTGTCATGGCGCGGCGTGCCGTCGGGCTTCGGTCCGTACGCGAGATAGCCGGTGATCAGCGGCACATGAGTAATGACAATTATTGGTGCGCTCAATGGGATGGCGGCGAGATCGTGCGCGAGCCATTGCAGCTGCGTGTCGTCTATGCGGCCTTCCCAGAGGCGATCGGGCGTGGGAAAGATGGAATCGAGGACGATGAAGTGGTAGCCGCGATGATCGAAGGAATAATAAGTGCGCGCGCCGAAGTGGTCTTCAAACATTTTTTTGCCGTAGCCGGGATCGGTGGGAGTGGCGCCGCTTTGGGTGAGGATGCCGTAGAGATCGTGATTGCCGATGGCGTGGTGGAGCGGCACCTGGACGCTGGCTTCGGTGCGCAGGTAAAGATCAAAGAGCATGTCAGCGCGGCCGCGGCTGGCTCCGAGCGCGTCGAATACCAGATCGCCGCCGCAGATGGCGAATTCGGGTTTGGCTGCGGCGATTTTTGCGAAGGCCATTTGGCATCCGTGCGCGGCGTCTAGTTCGGGTTGGATGTGGGTGTCGGTGAAGAAGGCGAAATCGAATGAGGCCGCGGGTTGCGGTTTCTCGGACGAGGTGAGGGCTGCGGTGGCGTTCGCGATCCCATGATTCAGGAGCGGAATGCCGGGAAACGCAGCGGCGGCTCCAGCAGCGGCGAGGGATTGCAGAAATTTTCTGCGGTCTTGGTTCAAGCGCGTTCCTTTGCTGGGATTCGTGCGAGTTCACGCTGCGGGCCGCGCGTGCCGGCTGGAGTTAGGCGTGTTAGCGCGGTCACAGTTGAAGTATAACGCGCGACTTGAGGTGTGAGCTTTAAAAGTCGGCGCGAATTCGGGGACCGTACGGTCACGCGCGGATCACGGGCGGAGATACGTGGCGCGAAATTTTCTGACGCCTGGGTCGTGCGGGTCGAGATAATCCTCGAAGGAAATTTCTTGGAGGCCGGCGCTCGAAAATGCGGCCAGCTCGCCGCGCGTCAAGCGCCAGGGCACGTGGCCCGCATCTTCTACTGGATCGCGGCCTCTGGCGATTACCAGCAGCATCCCTGCAGGCTTTAAAAATTCCGCAATCCTCGGAAACGCCCGGGCGCGCAAGTGCGGAGGAAGCGATTGCAGAGTGTAGGTCTCCACAACGAAATCGAATTTCGCGCGCCAGGATTCGGGCGGCGCGAGCAAATCGGCGACGACGTATTGCACTTTGGTGGACGGGAAGCGCTTTTTTGAGGCGGTAATTGCGGTGGCGGAAATGTCGAACGCGGTGGTTTGAAATCCCCAGGCGGAGAGTTGCTCGGCGTCGTCGCCTAAGCCGCTGCCGATAATCAGGGCCGATTTGCCCCGAGCTTCTTGCGGATTCAATTGCCAGAAATCGAGCAGGTTCGGATTGGGGACGAGATCGGCCCAGGGAATTTCAGTGCCGCCGGATTCTGCTTCGCGGTAGAGAGCTTCGAACCAGCCGAGTGGGTCACCTTTGGCGTTAAATTCTGCGGCTAGTTCGCGTGCACGGGTGCGATCGGGCATTGGTTTCTTCCAATCAATGAGATGCAATGGATTCGGGAGCGATTCAGAAACGCGGCGGACTTTGCCGTGTCACTGAGTTAGCTCGTGGACTGCGGCTGTGAACACTTTCGTGTGGTGATCGATGTCCGCTTCGGTTGTGGCGGGAGACATCAGCGCCATGTTATGGAACGGCGTTAGGAGGATGCCGCGGTTCAGGGCGTATAGGTGCATGAAACGCTCTAGCTCGAAGTCCATGGCAGCGGCAGCTTCTCCGCCGTTGCGCGGCGGGTGCGGATGAAACAGATATTCGGCGCGGCAGCCCAAGCGCGCGACGTGCCAGGGGAGCGCGGCCTCCGCGATGGCTTTGGAGACGCCGTCTGCGAATTTTTCCGCAATCGGAATCATGTGCGCGAAGGCGGCGGGAGTTAGCACGTGTTCCAGCGTGGCGCGAATTGCGGCAAGCGAAAGCGCGTTGCCCGCGAGGGTGCCGCCGATTCCTCCGGTGTCGCAATCTTCTAACTGGATGCGGCTGGTGATTTTTTGCGCTACATCAGCGGTGCAGCCGTAGGTTGCCGCGGGGACACCGCTAGCGATGGGTTTGCCAATCACGAAGAGATCGGGCTTGAGCCCGTGGGCGTGAGTGTAGCCGCCGGGACCGGTACAGATGGTGTGCGTCTCGTCAATAATGAGAAGCGTTCCAAATTTTCGCGCTAGGGCGGCGGCTTTTTCCCAGAAGCCGGCCTCGGGATGAACGATGCCGACGTTGGTGAGTACCGGTTCGGCGAGGATGCAGGCGACGTCGCCGTGGGCGAGTTCCCTCTCGAGCGCAAGGAGATCGTTGAATTCAACGACGCGCGTGGTTTCCACCGGATTCACCGGCGGCCCGATATTTCCGCGGCGTGGACCGGTGACGCCGTTGTGGAGCGAGATGTAAGTTTCGTCCACGGTGCCGTGGTAACAGTAGTTGAAGACTAGAATTTTTTGGCGCTGCGTGATTTCGCGGGCGATGCGGATGGCGAAGCGATTGGCGTCTGTGGCGGTGAGAGTAAATTGCCAGTACGGCAAGCCGAAGCGGCGGGTGAGTTCTTCGCCCACCCATGCGGCGTCTTCGGTTGGAAGCATCAGCGTGATTCCCTGATTGGCCTGGCGCGCGATGGCTGCGGCGGCAGGCGAGGGCGAGTGGCCGGTCATGGCGCCGGTGTCGCCCAGGCAGAGGTCAACGTAATCGTGGCCGTCAACATCCTGGAAATGCGCACCGTGAGCTTCGGCAACAAAGACGGGAAATTTGCCGGCCCATTTTTTCATCCAGTTCATCGGGACGCCGCCGAGGAGGGATTTTTGGGCGCGCGCGTAGAGAGCGGCCGAGATAGGGCGTTCGTTGACGAATTTTTCTTCTTCGCGAGACATCAGAGCATGGAGGTGAGAGCGATCGATCATAGTGTACGGCTTTCTTTTCGGTGCGGTCATTGTCGGCGCCCCGTCAACACGAGAAGTCAAATACGCCCACCTAAAGGTGGCCGCTACAAATTCAACTGCGCTACCGTTCGATAATACGTGGGGAGAGTTTAACGCAGGTGCTTGGCGATTTCGCGGGCGGCGTTGTGGCCAGACGCGCCGGTTATACCATTGCCGGGATGAGTGCCGTTGCCGCAGAGGTAGAGATGTTTCACTGGAGTGGCATAGCGGGCCCAGCCCAGGAGGGGGCGCATGGTGAAAATTTGGTCGAGGGCCAATTCGCCATGGAAGGGGTGGCCGCCGGTTAGGCCGTAAGTGGATTCGAGATCCTGGGGCGTCAGGGTTTGCACGGCTAGAATTTTCGTCGGGAAATCGGGAGCGTACTGCGCGAGGGTCTTGATTACGGTATCGCGCAGGGCATCGCGCTGCTGGGCCCAGTCGCCGGATTTTAGTTTGTATGGCGCGAACTGCATGTAGATGGACATTACATGCTTGCCGGCGGGAGCTAGCGAATTATCGAGAATTGTGGGGATGGAAATATCGAGATAGGGGGCGCGGGAAAATTCTCCGTACTTGGAATCGTCGAAGGCGCGCTCAAGATAGTCAATGCCGGGACCGATGTGGATGCGACCGGCGAGTGCGGCGTTGCCGTCGCAGGAATGCTGGAGCGCGGTGAAGGCCGGGAGGCCGTCGAGCGCGACATTTATTTTTGCGGCGACGCCATTGCTCCGGAAATTGAGCATTTTTACGACGAAGCTGGGCGGCAGGTGCACCGGATCGAGCAGGCCGAGGAGGGTGCGGCGAGGGTCGGCGCTGGAAACTACAGCTTTCGCTGCGATCTCTTCGCCGTTCACAAGCGCGACGCCGGTGACTGCGCCGTGCTTTACCAAAATTTGCGCGACTTCGGCACCGGTGCGAATTTCCGCGCCAGCTTCCTTCGCGGCTGCGGCCATCGCGGCGGTGAGCGCGCCCATGCCGCCGCGCGGGTACGCCGAGTTTCCTACTGGGTGCGGGTCTGCCGCGGCGCGCAGCAAAAGTAGGGCTGTGGAACCCGCAGACCAGGGGCCAAGAGACGCTCCAAAAATTCCACGCGCTGCTACGGCGGCACGCAGCAGATCGGTTTCGAAAAATTCAGCGACAAAATCCGCGACGGCCATGGGGCCCCAGCGGATGAGCTGCATCATTTCTTTTTTTCCGAGGCCGCGGACTTTACGCCCAATTTTCAAGAGCTTCCAGAGGTCTTCCTTGGAGGGTTTTTCGATTACCGGCGGCGTGAGGATGAGAAGCTCGGCGGCAATTGCTGCGGCGCGGGCGATTTCCTTGGAGAGTTCAAAATATTTTGCGCCGTCTTTTTTCGAGAAATTATCGATTTGGCGAGCAGAGGCTGCAGGATCGGTGTGCAGGACGAGCGCGCGGCCATCGGGCGAAGGCGCGAACACACGAACCGGTGATTCAAGTTTTTCCAAGCCGTGGCGCGAAAGCTGCATGTCTTGCACAATGTGGGCGAGCGGCGGGCCGCCGGCGTGGGCGACGGTGGAACATTTAAAGCCCGGATGAAATTCTTCGGTGACGGCGGCGCCGCCGACCATGGAGCGGCGTTCGAGGATAAGCGGCTTGTGGCCTTTTTTCGCGAGATAGAAGGCCGTTACGAGCGCGTTGTGGCCGCCGCCGAGAATGATGATGTCGCGTTTCGCGGCCACGCTCAGCCTCTCCCCGTGTCTTTTAGAATTTCCAGAGCTGCGAGGCGTCCGGGAGCGCCCATGATGCCGCCGCCGGGATGTGTGGCCGAGCCGCACATGTACAATTTTTTAATGGGTGTGCGGTAACGCGCCCAGCCTGCGGCGGGTCGCAGGAAGAAAAGTTGCTCGAGCGAAAGTTCGCCCTGAAAAATGTTGCCTTCGGTTAGGCCGGTCTGCCGTTCGATGTCTAGCGGCGTGATGAACTGCTTTCCGATGATGAGATTTTTCAGGTTGGGGGCAAATTGGGAAATTGTGTCAATCACGGTGTTGCCGAAAGCTTCGCGCTGTTCGTCCCAAGTGCCGGAGGCGAGCTTGTAAGGCGCGTATTGCACGAAGCAGGAAAGGATGTGTTTTCCGGGCGGCGCGACGGAGGGATCCGTGAGCGACGGAATCACCATATCAATGTAGGGGCGGCGGGAAAATTCGCCGTACTTGGCCTGGTCGTAGGCGCGTTCCATATATTCCATGGAAGGCGAAATGGAAATCGCGCCGCGGAGATGATTTCCGGGGCCCGGCAAGCAGGTGAAATCCGGCAGCCCGTCGAGCGCGAGATTCACTTTGCCGGAGGAGCCGCGATATTTGTAGCGGCGGACATCTTCGAGGAAATCGGCGGGAAGCTCGCTGGCTTCGATGAATTTCAGGAACGTGAGATTGGGGTCCACGCTGGAGGAAACGATATCGGCGCGAATTTCTTCGCCGCCTTCTAAGACTACGCCCTGCGCGACGCCATTCTTAATGAGAATTTTTGAGACCGACACTTCCTTGCGGATTTCGACGCCGGCTTCGAGCGCCGCGCCGGCGATCGCGTTGGAAATGGCGCCCGTGCCGCCGCGGCTGAAGCCCCAGGAGCGGAACGCGCCGTCAATTTCGCCCATGTAATGATGTAGCAAGACGTAGGCGGTGCCCGGCGAACGAATCCCGAGGAACGTGCCGATGATTCCGGAGGCGGACATGGTGGCTTTGAGGACATCGGTCTCAAACCACTGGTCAAGAAAATCGGCGGCGCTCATGGTCATGAGCTGGACGAGATTGTATTTGTCTTCGGCGTCGAGATTTTGGAAACGCTTGCCGAGGAAGGCGAGTTTTTTCAGGTCGCGCGGATCGAAGGACGTGGGATCGGGTGGGATCATGCCGAGGATCGGTTTTACGAAGCGGCACATGGCGACCATGGATTTGCCGAATTCTTCGTAGGCTTCGGCGTCGAGTTTGGAGTGGCGTTCGAGCTCGCGGCGCGTTTTGCCGTGGTCATTTTGGCGCCAGAGGAAGTCGCCGTTGGGCATGGGGGTCATGGTGCCGTCGAGCGGAAGAATTTCCAGGCCGTGGCGCGGGAGATCCAGATCGCGAATGATTTCGGGGCGGAGGAGCGAGACGACGTAGGAGAAAACAGAAAATTTGAAGCCTGGGATGATTTCTTCGGTTACGGCTGCGCCGCCCAGGACGTAGCGTTTTTCGAGGACTAGGACTTTTTTGCCCGCTTTGGCGAGGTAAGCCGCGTTCACAAGGCCGTTGTGGCCGCCGCCGATTACGATGACGTCGTATTTCTTCGCCATGAGTGGATATAGGTGGTTCAGCGATTCGAAGGAAAGCGCCGAAGCGAAAACATTCTACAGGCGCGAGCGCAGAGTCACAAGAAGGGAGTGGGCCGAGGCTGACTTGGGGTCAGAGATTGGCTATTCTCAAGGACGCTGCGATACGAGAAGGAGCGAAAATTGACCAAGAACGTACTTTTGACGATCTTGCTTCTTTCTTTTTGCCTGCGGGACTCTGGTATTCAAAAACATCCACACTACGATCATGACATGATGGGTGGGCAAGGCCGGATGTGGCTCGGCTGGTCAGCGCAGCAGCAGAAGAGCTTCGTCTTCGGATACCTGTGGGGTTACCAGCTGGGATTCAATTCGGCGTGTCTGGCATACGACGAAGCAACGCCACCAAAATCCGGATTCAGCCTGAACAATCGTCCGTTGCACAAATGCAAACTTCAGCAATTGGACTTCTCGAAGGATGTGGAGTATTACGCCGAACAGATAAGCACCTTCTACAAGCGATTTCCCACGGACGACGACGTACCTGTTTCCTGGCTTGTTCAGGCTTTCTCCGATTCTGAGGGCAAAACGTTGGAAGAAATCGATGCGGCATGGTCGAATCACCATGCTCACCCATAGGGCAAGTGCGACCTTCAAAAGAGGTTGGCCAGAAGATTTCTGGACACGCCAGTATAACGACGCTCTACGAGGGTATCGCGCTTGCGGCGTGGTGGATGCGGGCACTATAATCGCGGGCTGCGTGTTGTGATTTTTCTTGTGGATAGGAGTGACTGTGCCGATTGGGACTGCGGTTCACGATAGAACGTCAAAATTGTGCGAGAGCATGAATTTCCGCGAGTGGTCGGGATATTACGCGGTTAGCGTGTACGAAATGCATCACGACCACGAGTACAACGCGATTCGCAATGCCTGCGCACTGATTGATGTTACGCCACTTTACAAATACCAGATCGAAGGTAAAGATGCGACCAAGTTTGTGAACCGCGTGATCACGCGAGACATTAACAAGGTGTCGATCGGGCAGGTGATTTATTGCTGCTGGTGCGACGAGCAGGGAAAAGTGATTGATGACGGGACGATTTCGCGGCTCGGCGAGAATTCATATCGCTGGACGGCGGCGGATCCGAGCATTCGCTGGTTTCACCAGAACGCGCTGGGCCTGGACGTGCACATGGAAGATATTTCGGACAAGGTGGCGGCGCTGGCGCTGCAGGGGCCGACTTCCGGACGTTTGTTGAAGAAGGTGGCGGAAGCGGACATTGCGAATCTGAAATATTTTCGATTTGTGCACGGACAAATCGGGGGCGTGGATGTAGATATTTCGCGCACCGGTTATACGGGCGATTTGGGATACGAAATATGGATGGCCTGGAAGGATGCGCCACGGGTATGGGACGCGCTGATGGAGAATGGGCGGCCGTTTGATTTGCATCCGGCGGGAATTATTGCGCTTGACGTGGCGCGCATTGAGGCAGGGCTGATCATGCTGGAGGTGGATTACACCAGTAGCAAGCGGGCGTTGATTGAGGCTCAGAAATATTCGCCGTACGAATTGGGATTGGGAAAGATGGTGGATTTGAAGAAGGAATATTTTATCGGGCGCGAGGCGCTGGCGGCGGAACACCAGCGCGGACCGAAGCGGCTGCTGATGGGATTGGATGTGCGTTGGGAAGACGTGGAGCGACTTTACGACGCGGTGGGATTGGGGCCGCAGGTTCAGAGTACGGCTTCGCGCGCGCACGTGCCGGTGTATCGGGGCGGCTTGCAGGTGGGCAAGGCCACGTCGACAACGTGGTCGCCGACGCTGAAGAAGATGATCGCGCTGGCAAGTCTGAATCGCGAGCACGCTGCGGCTGGAACCGAATTGCAGATGGAACTGACGGTTGAAGCGGTGCGTCATAAGGTACGAGCGACGGTGAGCGACTTGCCATTTTTTAATCCGCCCCGAAAGACGGCCACGCCGGTAACGTGAAGATCCGCGCTGGAGGAAATGATTGAAAGTTGAGTGTGCGGCTGGTGCCGGCGCAGCGCCGGGACGTTCTTGTGATTTTGAGGGCCGCGTGAATTTGATATTTCCACGATTAATCCTGCCTTTATTTTTCCTGATCGCGAGCGTGACTACTGTGAATGCACAAGATGCGAAGGCGAAGTGTCCGCCGGTGGCACGAATTGAGGACGTCGCGGAAACGATCCATGGGACGGTGGTGCACGATCCTTATCGCTGGCTGGAGGAGCAGGACAGCCCGGAAACGCGGGCGTGGATTGACGCAGAAAATGTTTGCACGCAGGCGGTGCTGAGTAAAGTTCCCGGACAAGATGCGATCGCGCGGCGACTGGGGGAACTGATCAAGGTGGATACGATTCGCCTGCCGATCGAACGCGGCGGGCGATATTTTTACGCGAAGCGCGCGGCGAACCAGGAGTTGTTCGTCCTTTATATGCGGCGCGGGGCGAAGGGCGTGGAGGAAGTGCTGGTGGATCCGGCGACGTTGAGCTCGGATCACACGACGAGCGTGAATTTTGAGGGCGTTTCGGAGGACGGGAAACTGATTGCGTACGGAGTGCGGAAGGGCGGCGAGGACGAAGTTTCGCTGCATTTTTTGGATACCGATACCGGGAAAGACCGTAAGGACGTGCTGCCGCGGGCGCGCTACGGTTCTGGTCCCACATTCCGGAAAGACAAGAGCGGTTTTTATTATTCGAAGCAGGCGGAGGAAGGTCCTGGGGCTTATTTTCACGCGATGGGCTCGGATCCGGAGAACGATACCAAGATTTTTGGCGACGGTTATACGCCGGACAAGATTTTGGCGGTGGGTGTGTCGGAGGACGAACGATATTTACTACTTACGGTTTTTTACGGGTCGGCGTGCGACCGGTCGGAAGTTTATGTCCAGGATTTGAAGATGGCGGGGCCGATCACCCCGGTGGTCAACACTCTGGATGGGTGTTTTCAGGGAGCGATCGCGGGCGACACTCTGTATCTCCAGACGAATTGGAAGGCGCCAAAATGGAGATTGATGGCGGTGCCGCTGCGGACGCCTTCGCAGGAGCACTGGAAGGAAATTATTCCTGAGGGCGAATCGCGGATGGAGGAGTTCCGGCTGGCGGGCGGGAAAATCGTGGCGCAGTACTCGCACAATGCCGCTTCGGAGCTGAAAATATTTCAGGCGGATGGAACTTTGGCGGGAGTAATTCCATTGCCGCAACTGGGAACCGTGGCGGGAATCGCGGCGCGATGGAAAACGAACGAGACGTTTTTTTCGTTTCAATCGCTTGCGATACCGGCCACGGTTTATCGATACGATTTGGCGGCGCGGGCGCTGGACGTATGGGCGAAGCCGGGGGTGCCGATTGACGCTAGCGCGTTTGAGTTGAAGCAGGTGTGGTACGAATCGAAAGACAAGACGCGCGTGCCGATGTTCTTATTTTACAAGAAGGGATTGCACCTGGACGGGACGAATCCGGCATTGATGACGGCTTACGGCGGGTTCGACGTGAGCGAGACTCCGATGTTTCGCGACGACGCGGTGCTGTGGGTGGAGCGCGGGGGCGTGTTTGCGCTGCCTAGCTTGCGCGGCGGAGGTGAATTCGGCGAAGAGTGGCATCGCGCGGGGATGCTGGAGAAAAAGCAGAATGTGTTCGATGACTTTTACGCCGCCGCGGAATGGCTGGTCGCCAATCATTACACGCGGGCTGACAAGCTGGCGATTACGGGGCGGAGCAACGGCGGATTGTTGACGGGCGCGGCGATGACGCAGCGTCCGGATCTTTTTGGTGCGATCGTGTGCGGATATCCGCTGCTGGATATGGTGCGGTACCAGAATTTTTTTGTGGCGAAGTATTGGGTGCCGGAGTACGGGTCGTCGGAGGATGCCGGGCAGTTCCCTGCTCTCTTTGCTTATTCGCCTTATCACCACGTGGTGGCGGGGACAAAATATCCGGCGGTTCTATTTTTGACGGGGGATAGTGATACCCGGGTGGCTCCTTTGCATGCGCGGAAAATGGCGGCGGCCGTGCAGGCAGCTCAGGGTGGGGATAAACCGATTTTGCTTTTGTATGATACGAAGTTGGGACATAGCGAAGGGCGTCCGGTGAGCAAGATTATTGAAGAGGATACGCAGGTTTTAGGATTTCTGATGTGGCAGGTGGGGATGAAGGGATTTTGAGGTACCGGCGCTGGGTTTCCGTGATTTGAAATTCTGGAGGTAGGAATGCGAGCAATGATGCGGACCGTGGTGATGGCGGCGGTGTTCGTGCTGGCATGCGGCCACGCGAATGTGGTGCGGGGTGCGGAGGCGCAGGGTTCGGTGGCGCCAATACGGTTGACGGTAGATGCATCGCAGGCGCCGCAGAAAATTTTGCACGCGCATATGGAAATTCCCGTGTCGGCTGGGCCGCTGACTTTGTACTACCCGGAATGGATTCCGGGGGAGCACATGCCGGACGGACCGATCATCCAGGTGGCGGGAATGAAATTCAGCGGCGGCGGGAAGACGATTCCGTGGCGGCGGGATTTGGTGGAAATGTTTTCGATTCATGTGGACGTGCCGGCGGGAGTGACAACGCTCGAGGCGGACTTAGATTTTCTGCTGTCGGGGCCGGCATCGGGATTTTCGGCCGGGGCTTCGGCGACGGCTTCGCTGGACGTGCTGAGCTGGAACCAGGTGCTGCTGTATCCGAAGGGACTTCTGGCGAAGGATATCAATTTTGCGCCGAGCTTGCGGCTGCCTGCGGATTGGAAATTCGGCACGGCGCTGGCGATTACGAAGCAGGACGGCGCGACGATTGAGTTTGCGCCGGTGGCGCTGACGACGCTGGTGGATTCGCCAGTGATTTCGGGCCGCTATTACCGGGCGATTCAACTGACGCCTGGGCAGAATCCATCACATGAAATCGATATTGCAGCGGACAGCGCGGCGGCATTGGCGATGACTCCAGAGACGCAGCTGGCGCTGCACAGTCTGGTGACCGAAGCTTATGCGCTTTTTGGCGCGCGACATTATCGCGATTACCATTTTCTGCTTACGCTAAGCGACGACGTGGCGCATTTTGGACTGGAGCATCACGAATCGAGCGATGACCGTACGGCGGAGCGCAGTTTGATTGACGAAGCGGAGCGGATTGAATTTGCATCGCTGCTGCCGCACGAGTACGTACATTCCTGGAACGGAAAGTTCCGGCGGCCGGCCGGCCTCGCGACTCCGAATTACCAGGAGCCGATGAAGGACGATTTGTTGTGGGTGTATGAAGGGCTGACGGAATATTTGGGCGAGGTACTGACCGCGCGCAGCGGGCTGCAAACGCCCGAGCAATGGCGCGAGGATTTTGCGGGATTGATCGCGCAGTATGAAAATCGGCCGGGGCGCGATTGGCGTCCTTTGCAGGATACGGCGGATGCGGCACCATTTCTTTACGACGCGGCGAATGAATGGTCCAACTGGCGCAGGGGAACGGATTTTTACGAAGAGGGCGAGCTGCTTTGGATGGATGTGGATGAAACTTTGCGGACGATAACGAAGGATAAGAAGTCTATTGACGATTTCTGCCGAATTTTTCACGGAGGCTCGGGCGGGCAGCCGGAATTGAAGACGTACACGTTTGAGGATGTGGTGGCGACGTTGAACAGCGTGGCGCCGTACGACTGGGCTGGATTTTTGCGCGCGCGGCTGGACGGCGTGGCGACGAAAACTCCAAACGAAGCGGTGGAAAAGAGCGGCTGGAAGCTGGTGTACAACGAACAACCCAACACGATGCTGGAAATCCAGGAGGAGCTGGCGCGGCACGCCAGTTTTTCTTTGACCGCGGGATTTTCGGCGTCGGACGAGGGCACGGTGAGCGACGTGATTCACGGCGGGCCGGCTTACAACGCGGGAATTGGTCCGGGGATGAAGATTGTGGCGGTGAATGGGACCCAGTTTTCGCCGGAGGCGATGCGGGACGCGATTGTGGCGGCGAAAAACACGACGGCGCCGATTCAATTGATTGTGGCGAATGGGGCGCAGTTCCGGACGTTTTCGGTGGATTATCATGAGGGGTTGCGGTATCCGCATATTGTGAGGGACGAGGGGCGGCCGGATTATTTGGGAGAGATCACGCAGCCGCGGGCGCAGGTCGCGGCTGGGGCGACGGATTAACAGCGGCGTGGGGAGTTCTTGAGATGAGGTTTCATCCGATTGCGATTGTGGGGATATTGCTAGTAGCGGCGGGGATTGCGGCCTTGATCCATCCGCAAGTTGCTATGCCGGCGAAGACGCAGGAAGTTGACGTGGGAACGGGCAAAGCGATTATCGAGACGCGGCGGATAGTGAGTTTTCCCTGGCCGTTTAGTGTTTTGTTGATTGTGGCGGGAGCTGGGCAGGCGATTTTAACTTGCAAGGTGCGGGTGCGGTCGAAGATTTAACACTTGTGGCGGCGGGGAGGGACGATGCGGCGGGGCGCGCGGCTTATGGGAGTTGCGATCGCGGTGGTTGTGGGGGCTGTGGTTGCTGCGGCCCAGACGGCCGAGAAGCGTCCGATCACTTTTAAAGATCTGATTTCCCTGCATCGGGTCAGTGAGCCGCAGATTTCCCCAGATGGGAAATGGATCGCGTATAGCGTGGCGACGCCTGATCTGGAGGCGAATCACTCGGTGCGCGACATTTGGGTCGTGCCGGCTGCGGGCGGTGGCGAGGCGCGGCAGCTGACGCGTGGAGGGAGTGATACGCGACCGCGGTGGTCGCCGGATGGGAAGAAGCTGGCGTTTATTTCGGGGCGTGCCGGGACGCCGCAGATTTATTGGATCGCGCCGGAGGGCGGCGAGGCGACGCGGCTGACCTCGATTTCTACTGGCGCGGATAACGAATTGTGGTCGCCGGATGGGAAGAGCCTAGCGTTTGTGTCGTCCGTGTATGCGGATTGCAAGGATGATGCGTGCAATGCTGGGCGCGACGCGGCAAAAGAAAAAAGTAAGGTGAAAGCCCGTGTTTACGAAAAACTTTTGTATCGGCATTGGACGGAATGGTGGGACGGTAAGCGGGGCCATCTATTTGTGACGGCGGTGGAGGGCGGCGGCGCTGCGCGGGATTTGACGCCGGGGGCGAACTACGATGTGCCACCTTTTAATGAAGGGGCGCCGGAGGCGATTGCGTTTTCGCCGGACGGTCGCGAGCTGTGTTTCACGGCGAATGCGGATAAGAACGAGGCGTTGAGCACGAACGGAGATCTTTTTACGGTGGCCGCAGCAGGCAGTGGGGAGCCGAAGCGGATCACTACGAATCCGGGGAATGATTGGGGGCCCGCTTATTCGCCGGACGGAAAGTGGATCGCTTATCGGGCGCAATTTCTTGGTGGGTATGAGGCGGATCGCTGGCGATTGATGTTGTATGAGCGATCGAGCGGGAAAATCGTTAACCGCACGGAGGATTTCGATCGCGGCGTGGAAGCGTATGCGTGGGGGCCGGACAGCGCGCGGATTTATTT
Source organism: uncultured Acidobacteriota bacterium (assembly GCA_963779465.1). Lineage (GTDB taxonomy): Bacteria > Acidobacteriota > Terriglobia > Acidiferrales > UBA7541 > Palsa-295. Next base: position 2,251,797 of record CAVZYH010000001.1, read on the forward strand.
TTCGGCTGAGGACAAGGCAGAGATGCCGGTGTACGCGATTGCGGCGGGGGGCAGCAGCGCGCCTCAGGTGATTGCGGACGGATACAACGCGGATTTTGATTTGAGCCACGATGGGAGGATTCTGGCGCTGGCCCGGACAAGCCTCACGACACCTGCGGAGATTTTCACGGCGGATGCGGATGGCGGTGCGCATTTACGGCAGGTGACGCATCAGAATGGCACGTTACTGGCGCAGCTGGAATTGCCAGCGGCGGAGCCGTTCTGGTTCGAGGGCGCGGAGAAGACGCAGGTCGAGGGATTGCTGATACGGCCGCCGCATTTTGATGCGACGAAAAAATATCCGACGCTGCTTTTGATTCATGGCGGGCCGCAGGGGGCTTGGACGGACGCGTGGGGGTATCGCTGGAATCAGCAGGTAATGGCTGCGGCGGGGTATGTGGTGGTGATGATCAATCCCCGCGGGTCAACCGGATATGGGCAGAAATTTACGGCGGAGATCAGTCAGGACTGGGGCGGGAAAGTTTACGAGGATTTGATGAAGGGGCTGGACGCGGCAATCGCTAAGTATCCTTTTATTGATGGGTCGCGAGTGGGAGCGGCGGGAGGTTCGTACGGCGGATACATGATTGATTGGATAGCGACGCACACGGACCGGTTTAAGTGTTTGATCAGCCACGCGGGGCCTTACGATTTGACGAGCGAGTACGGGGCGACGGAGGAATTGTGGTTCGCGGACTGGGAGTTTGGCGGCGCGCCTTGGGCTAAGCCAGAGAGCTACCGGAAGTGGTCGCCGAGCGAGCATGCGGCGATGCTGGAGAAATATAAGACGCCGACCTTGGTGGTGGGAGGCGAGTTGGATTTTCGTGTGCCTTACAACCAGGATTTGGAGTTCTTTACCGCGCTGCAAGTTCAGGGAGTGCCTTCGAAGTTGGTGATTTTCCCGGATGAAGGGCATTGGGTTTTGAAGCCACAGAACAGTGAGTTGTGGTACGCGACATTTTTGGATTGGCTGGGCAGGTATCTGAAGTAGAGAACGCACGCCGAGCGAGTAGCTGCGTACTTGTACGGATTGACGGTGCGGCTTACTGGGTGACATGGTGACTCCGGACCTTCGGAGGCATCCATGCGAACGACGGTGCGCATTGCTTTTCGCCTGTTGGTGGCGCTATTGGCAATGACCGCGCTGGCACCCCGCAGCCGGTCCGAAGCTCTGAACATCACGAGTTCGCCGACGGGCGCGACGGTGGAAATCGATGGGGTTGTTGTCGGCACCACTCCCTTCCGCGTCAACTATCCGGGTGGATACTTTCACAAAACAAAAACCGTGATCGGGACGAGGCTCGAACACGCAATGGTTGCCCGAATCTACAAAGACGGGTACACGATCCAAGAAGTTACCCTCACAGACGGTCCGTTCGAATGGACCGCTCTAAACGGCCGAAATCACGGCCGATACTGGCTACTAAAAACAACTCAAATTCAGACAACCCTTCGGGCCATATCCGAGGTCTTTAAGGGGTCCGTTCGAACCAGCACGAACGCGGGAAGCACAGTCGATTATCGTCCTGAACTAGCCCCCGAACGTGTGGTCGAAAATGCCAGTCCGGCCATAGTGAAACTTCGAGATAGCCGCGGTTGGGGAACAGGTTTCCTGGTAACAGACACAGGTGTAATTGCCACGAATCATCACGTCGTAGAAGGAGACGCCTCGATAACAGTTATTTTCTCGGATGCCTCGGAGTTGCTGGGGACGGTGGTGTATACGGACTCCGAGATGGACCTGGCCCTTGTAAAAGTTGAAGGAGAAGGGTTTCCGCATGTATCCCTCGCTGACCTTTCAGACGTTCATCCGGGGCAGACCGTAATTGCCATTGGCAACCCTTCCCACGGAATGCCGAACACCGTAACGAAGGGAATCGTCAGTGCGGTCGGAAGAAATCGCGAGGCGGGCCGCGGCACGTGGATTCAGACGGACGCTGCAATTAATCCTGGAAATAGTGGTGGCCCACTGTTGAATGCTCACGGAGACGTCATCGGCATTAATACCCTGAAGGCGCTCAGCATTCAAGGTTCGGAAGGCGGAGTAGCGCTTCAAGGAATCGGCTTCGCGCTCAGTGCAAGCGACTTGATTCAGCTGCTGCGACGGTTTTATCCGCAATCGGTAGTCTCGCCGGCGCCTGCGCAGCCGGTAGCAGTCGGAACCTTACGAATTACGTCGGACCCTACCGGCGCAGAAATATACTTGGACGGCAGATTTGTTGGGCAGACACCTTCGACGATCCCGACTCCGACGGGCACTCATAAGATCGAACTTAGATCGTCTGGCAAAAAAGATTGGGCGCGAGAACTAGAAGTCATCAAGGACAGCGAGTTGACCCTGAATCCAGTTTTGGAGCAGCTGCCCGCCAAGTGACAGGATGAATTCCTAGCTGACGAGGCTCATCGCATCGTCAGGCACGGTTCGCGAATTGGTAGGCGCGGCGGAGGTATTGGCCTACTTCTGGGACGCGAAAAATTTTCAGCAGGGCTAAGAGCAGGCCGATTCCTACCGAAGTTACCAACGTCAGCAGCAAGAACGCGCCTGCTATGTGCTGCCAAGGGATGGCGGTTTCAAGCGCACCGGTTAGCCGATAGCAGGCGTAGCCCGCGGCGGCTGACGCTACTGCTACCTTCAGGAAAAAGACTACGATGCTCCCCTCTTCTGGATTTTTTGTGCGGCGTCCCAGCAAAATGAAAAGAAGGATGGTGTAGGCGACGATGCCGATGGTGCTGGCCAGGGCCAAGCCGACGTAATCGAGGCGACGGACTAGAAGCCAATAGATCGGGAGGCTTAGGAGCGTGGTGACGGTGCCGACAACGGCTGGGGTGATGGTGTCGCGGGTGGCGTAGAAGCCACGGGCTAGTATATTTTGCGCGCCCCAAGCGAACATTCCGAGCGAGAAAAAGGCCAGGGTCGAGGCGATGGCGGAAAGATCGGCGCTGCGGAGACGAGTGGCTGAGAAAGCGAGATGCACGAGCGGCAGGCTTTGGGCGATGGTCAGCGCGGAAATGGGCAGCAGCAACACGATGAGCGCACGGAAAGTAGAATTGAGAATGCGATTCATGTCGTCGAATTTTTTTTCAGAGTAGAGCTGCGCGAGGATCGGAAAGGACGCGACGCCGATGGCCTGTCCGACCAGCCCGAGCGGGACGCGCATGAGAGTTTTGCCATCGGCAAGCCAGGTGATGGAGGCGGGTTGGAGATAGGAGCCGAACCAGCGGATGATCCAGTCGTCAACGAACGAAAGTGAAAGAGCGAGCATGATGGGGACGGAAAGTTTCAGGAACATCCAGAAGCCGGGATGGCGGACGTTGAAATTGGGCCTGAAAATCGCGCCGGCGCGCCAGGCGCCATAGATTTGCAGCAGGAAATTCCCGCAGATTGCTCCGCCGAGGACGCCAACTGCGAAACCCGTTATGCCGATGCGCGACGAGAGTAAGACTCCGCCCAAGATGATGCCGATGTTGTAGAGGATAGGAGCTAGCGACGGGATGATGAAGCGGTTCTTGGCGTACTGGACGGCGCTTAGGATGCTGCCTTCGTAGAAGCAGATTTGCGCGGGGAGCATCAGGCGCGTCAGGAAAACCGTTTGCTGGAATTCGGCGGGGGCGAAGCCGGGCGCAATATATTTCACGATGTGCGCGGCGAAAATTTCACCGAGGATTACGAGCGTGACCAGGACGAAGCCCATTACTGTGACTACTGTGGAGAAAACGCGCCAGCCTTCGTCTTCGCGTTGTTCGGCAACGTATTTGGCGAAGACAGGGATAAAGGTGATGCTGAGCGAACCGCCGGCGATCAGGTAGTTGAGGAAATCGGGCAGGGTGAAGGCGGTGTAGTAGGCGCTGGTGGCGGCGTTGGCACCAACTTGATGAGCTACGGTCCAATCGCGGAAGAAGCCGAGGATACGGCTGAGCAGGACGCTGGCCATGACGATGCCGGTGGCCGCAGCGATGCGGCGGTGGAGGTGATCGGTCGTCGTCACGGGAATATGGTAGATGGATTGTGGATGTTGGGGTAGTGAGTTTGCGCGGGGTGTTTCCGATGCGGAGAAAGACTGCTTCAGTGTAATTAACCAACAATTCTCGGGCGCTAGTCTCTGTGGCATTATTAAGCCGTGAACGGAACGCCGAGCGGCAATCGGAAACAGGGGTGGATCGCAATCATCGCCGGATCGCTGCTGTCAGTTGCGTTGTGGCTGGCAGTTTATTGGGTGGCCGAGTCCTCATGGCGGTCGACTGGGTTCAGTCACTTCTTATTTTGGTTGCAAATCTTGGGTTGGTGGCCCTGCATCGCGTTTCGTGGGGTGCATTCAGCTACCAAGGCAGACTTTGCCTTAATTGGGGTTCCCATTAATGCGGCTTTTTACGCGGCCGTCATTTTCTTCCTGCTGCGCATTTTCGCAAGAATAAAAACTTCCGGCTGACAAGCAAGGGCGCGACGAGCGAATACGCGCTGCATTGTGCACGCGGGCGCGGCGCGTCGTGCCCGTACGACGTCGCGGCCAGGTTGACATCGTGACAAGCTCGGGGGCAGCAAGCAGCGCCCCTACCGCAAGACGGAAACGCGTGTCGAGCCCAATTATTCTTGGGTTTCGTCGTGTTCGGCGTTTGCGCACGGCTTGTCGGGGAGTTGGATTGCTTCGCGCGGAGAAGTGCCGTCCGGTGCGGCACGGAGATATTGAACAGGCCAACTTACGGGAAAGCCCAGATCGCGGGCTACTGCTAGGGGCCAGTAGGGCTGGCGGAGTAATTCGCGAGCGAGGATTACTACGTCGGCTTTGTCGCCGTTCAGGATGGCGTCGGCTTGGCTGGCGTTGGTGATCATACCGACGGCGCCGGTGAGGATTCCGGTGCGCTGGCGAATTTGGTCGGCGAAAGGGACCTGGTAGCCGGGTGCGACGGGAATTTTTGCATTGGGGACCACCCCTCCAGAGGAGCAATCAATCAGATCCACACCTAGCGGGCCGAGAAGTTCGGCGAGCGCGACGGATTGCTCGATGTCCCAGCCGCCGGGAACCCAATCGCTGGCGGAGATGCGGACAAAGAGCGGGTAGCAGACTGGCCAGACGCCGCGGACGGCGCTGACGACTTCGCGGAGGAGGCGCGTGCGATTTTCGAAGGAGCCGCCGTAGGAATCGGTGCGTTGATTGGCGAGCGGCGAGAGGAATTCGTGCAGCAGGTAGCCGTGCGCGGAATGGATTTCGATCACTTGGAAGCCTGCTTGCTGAGCGCGCGTGGCGGCCACTGTGAAATCCCTGACGACTTTTTCAATTCCCTCAGCATCGAGCGCGGCGGGTTGCGCGTAGGAATCTGAAAAGGCGATCGCGCTGGGAGCGACGGGTTTCCAGCCGCCGTCAGATTCCGGGACGAAGCCGCCGCGTTGCCACGGGCGCGGGGTGCTCGCCTTGCGTCCGGCGTGCGCGAGCTGGATGCCGGGAACGGTGCCCTGGTCCAAGAGAAATTTCGTGATGCGGGAGAGAAAGGCGACGTGATCGTCTTTCCAGATGCCAAGATCCTGCGGGCTGATGCGGCCTTCGGGGGAGACGGAGCAAGCTTCGGTGAAGATGAGGGAGGCGCCGCCTACGGCGCGGCTGCCCAAATGAACCAGGTGCCAGTCGTTTGCGAAGCCATCGGTGCTGGAATATTGGCACATAGGGGAGACGACGATGCGATTGCGGAGGAGGACGTCGCGAATTCGGAGTTGATCGAATAAGTTCATGCGGAATTGGATGACGGCGGCGGGGGAAAGGTGGCAGGAGAAAGGGGGCGAACACCGTAGAGGCGAAGCGAAAAGCTAGAGATTGAACACAGAGATCAGAGAGAGAAACCGGGGAACACAGCAAGAGATAACGGCGGACTGCAAGTTCAAAGGCAATAGCAATTGCGAATAGCGGCAACACTGAAATCGTGGCGAACTGGGGCGCAGCAAGCAGCGCCACTGCCAACCGTTGCCGCCGCCGTAGCGTTAGAAACGGAAGACCACGCCCGCGTGCGCTGTTGGGCTGAATTGGTGAGTATTGAAGTAGGTAGTGCACATGGCGTCTGCGCCAAAACGCAGGGCCCAGCGCGGTTTGAAGGGGAGGTCCACGCCGCCGCCGAGTTCGTAGGCAAAAGCGTGCTGATCGCCGGCGGGCGTCTGCGGAGTGAAGTGCGAATACCCAGCGAGGGCATGCGCCCAGATCTCGACACCTTTTTTCGCGGACCAACGAAAGCGCGGACCGCCACCGCCAAACAGGAACCAGGAGCTGACGTTGTCCTGGGTGGCGTGAGTCGCGGCGAATTCGCCATCGAAGCCGAACCAGTCCTTCCAGTAATAAACGACGCTGTAGTTAAAACCGTTCATGCTCGGAGTGACGCCGGGCAATTCAAAGAAACGCAAGTACGTATAGCCGCCGTAGACTTGCCAAGCGTAGTTTTCGAACACGCTGGTGACGTCTTGCGGAGGTGCAGCGGCGGGCATGAGCGACAGGGGCGTGGAAGGAGCCAGGGCGCCTGGCGCAGTGTTTGCCAGAGGCATATTGGCCGCGGGCGTGGAGAAGGGTGTGAGCGAAATGGGCGGGGCGTTCGCGGCGAGGTCAGGAGTCGCGGGCACAGCAAAATAGGAAGCAGGCAGCAAGGCAGAGTTCGAGATCGTGCTTTGTGCGCCGGCGCTTAGGGAAAGAAGAAGGAGCAATCCTAATAGGATAGCGAAGTATCGCATAGCGTGTTTCCCCCAGATGACCGAAAAGCGTCAAAGGTACACCCATAATTTGAACGAGAAGGGGTACCGATGTCCACACTAAATTGGAGAAGGGGGCGAAGATGTAAGGGGACGGAGGGGCAACATTTATGAGATTTCTCTAACGTTCTGAAGAGGGGCGAAGCGTGCAGCGCTGGAGACGACTGTAGCAAGCAGGCCGACGGTGTTTAATGATATAAAGCTGGACCGCGGGCGAAATTTTTTGGCAGCGCGAGTGGAGGACGGGAGATATATGTGGCGGTGAGAATTTTATTTTCGCTGGGGTTTGCGTTGTGCGCGAGCGGACTGGTGTCTCCAGCAGCGGCTCTAGGCTTGGGACTGGTGTTTGGATTTGGCTTCACGCATCCGTGGCAGACGGAAGCGCGGACGGCGACGAAATATTTGCTGCAGGCGTCGGTGGTGGGGCTGGGATTTGGGATGAACCTGCACGAAGTGTTGCGGGCTGGGCGGAGCGGCTTTGTATACACGGCTGCGAGCATTGCGTTCGCGTTGACGGCGGGATTGCTGGCGGGGCGGATGTTGGGAGTGAACAAGACGGCTTCGATTTTGATTACGGTGGGAACGGCGATTTGCGGAGGGAGCGCGATTGCGGCGGTCGCCCCAATCATTCATGCGGATCAAGAGGAGACGGCTGTTTCGCTGGGGACGGTATTCATTTTGAATGCGATTGCGCTGCTGATTTTTCCGCCGCTGGGGTGGCTGCTGCATCTGTCACAGCAACAATTTGGATTGTGGGCAGCGCTGGCGATTCATGACACGAGCTCGGTGGTGGGGGCGACGGCGCGTTATGGGGCGGTGGCTTTGGTGGTGGGGACTACGGTTAAGTTGACACGGGCTTTGTGGATTGTGCCGGTTTCGGTGGGGGCGGCGGTGATGAAGCGGTCGGATAGCCGGACGATACAGTGGCCTTGGTTTATTGGGCTTTTCTGTTTGGCGGCGGTGGCGAACACTTATTTGCCAGGTGGCGCGGGGGCGTGGCATGTGTTGAGCGTGATGGGGAAATTAGGATTGACGGCAACGCTTTATCTGATCGGGACGGGGCTTTCGCGAGCTACGGTGCGGCAAGTGGGGGTTCGGCCGATGTTGCAGGGCGTGGTGTTGTGGATTTTGGTGGGGATCACATCGTTGTGGTTGATACATGCGGGGTGGATTGGGTTGTAGGGTCGTGATGAGCGAAAGACCAAGGCAGGGGCAAGAAATTACCGCAGAGGGGCCGGGGACGGAGAGAAAAGCGAAAGATTTAACACAAAGGGCACAGCGGGAGACCGGAGAGCACAGAGACAGAGAGAGGATCCTTCGACCGGCATGGGACAAAGGCGCCGGCTTCCGGATGACGATGCTCGTCGCATCGTCAGAAGACGTAATAATTAGTCCCCGGTTTCGGGAGTTGGGGGTGGCGCGACCCTAGCCGGGATGAATGTGGAGTAGAGGGCCACAACCGCGACAATAATATTGGCGACCATTACTGGTTTGGAGTTAATGAGGATGCCATAGGTAAGCCAGACGACGGCGCCGAGAGCCTGCATGACGCGGAGCGTCTTGTGATTGCGGAAAAAATAGGACGCCGTGACGAGGGCCGTGGCGAGCCAACCGACTAGGCTGATCATTGTGATAGACCGTCTTCCGAGCGAGTTTCCACCGGCTCTTCCGTCGCGGGGCGGAGCGTGAGCCAGTCGGTGCGAACTTTGTCCCATTCCTGAATTAGAAAACCGTAGGATTCGAGGAAGGCGCGGATTTGCGCGCGGCCTTTGCCAACAATTTTTTCCAGGATGGGGACGAGGACGCCGAGAGCGCTGGTGCTGAGAATGGTGCGCTGGGCGATGTGGGAGACGTGTTTGGTTTCGGAGACGGCGATGGTGAAGCCGTCGCGGGCGTTGATGTGCAGCATGACGTGAATGTCAGAGCTCCCGTCGCCAGCGTAAATTACGTGGTCGGGGCCGATTTTCATTTTGGCTTGGAGTTCGTCGAGAAAGGCGACTTTGCCGTAGCCGGCGGTAGCGCGGACGATGGTGTCAATTTCGCCCGTGCTTTTGTATTTGAATTCCGTGCCGTGAATGCGATCGGGCGGCAGGATGCCTTCGAGGGCGGATTGGATTACTTCGACGGGGGCGGCAGAGAGCACGTAAAAATCGAAGTGATAGCCTTGGATGCCGTGATCGAGAATTTCGTTGAGCAAGCCGATATTCGCTTTGAGGCGAATTTCTTTGCCGACTTGGATCAGGTGTTCCTTGCGGACGCGGGAGCGGAATTCGGGATCGTGGAGGAGGAGATAGGCTAGCTCGGCGCCCTGTTGGACTAGATTGAGTTTGGTCATGCCTTGAGCTTTACGTTCGAATTCGGCTGTGGGGATCCCGACGATTTCGCTTAGGACATAGCCGGAATCGTTGAACGTGAGGGTTTGGTCGAAATCGCTGACGAATAAATAAGATTTTAGTGCGGCATCGCTCATGAAAGTAATTTACCTCCAACTGATTTTCGGGTGACTTTGCCGGTCGCTATTACTTTATTTTACATCAGATTGATGTGGCGATGACGGTGGGTGCGGGCCTGGATGGAACGCATCAGTAAGTTGAATTTGCAAGCAGGCGGCCGCTACAAAGTCAACAGCTTGGCTTAACCCGCAGAATGCGCGAAGACGGCTGCGGCGCGTAGAGCTCTTCCACCACTGCGGCGTGGCGATCCAGAACGGCGCGTTGATTCAGCGATCCTTTGTCGGTAACTTCTCCGGCGTCTAGCGATGGAGGCTCTTCCATGATTATGGCGCGGGTGACGCGATTGGAGCTGCCTGTGGAATTTTCGGCGCACGATTCCAGCAGGCCTTGAAAGTGCGCGCGGACGTTTTGATGCGAAAAAACCTCGGCGGCCGATACATCGCGCTTGAGGTCAGGGCAAAGGACGCGGCAGGTGTCCGCATCGGCGAAAATAAACATGCCTACGTCGTCGCGATCGTGGCCGGTGATGACTACGTCGCGGACGTATGGCGCGAAGTGGCTGAGAATGCGGGACCGCAGCGGGCCTACGCTGGCCCATGTGCCGCTGGCGAGTTTGAAATCTTCGGAAAAGCGGCCGTCGAACAGGAAACCTTTGTTGACATCGGCGGGATCAACAAATTTTAGTGCATCGCCGAAATTGTAGAAGCCGTCTTCGTCGAAAGCTTGCGCGGTTAGTTCCGGCTGGCGCCAATAGCCGGGAGTGATGTTCGGGCCACGGACGCGGACTTCCAGTTTCGCGCCGCGCGGGACGAGCTTGGCTTCGACGCCGGGGATTGGGATGCCGATGACTCCTGCTTGATCTGTTTCCCAGGTGGTTTGAATCGCCATCGGAGCGGTTTCCGTGGAGCCGAGCCCGGTGACCATGATGATGCGCTCGCCGCAGGTTTGCAGGGCGAGGTCGCGATAGGCGTCCCAGACAGGTTGCGAGAGGCCGGCCCCGGCGTAGAAGAGGAGATGCAGATGGCGGAAGAAATTTTGGCGCAGCTGTGTGTCGGCGCGCAGGGCTGGCAGCAAGTCTTCGTAGCCTTTAGGGACATTGAAATAGACGGTGGGAGAAATTTCGCGCAGGTTGCGGATGGTTTCCGCGACGAGGGAGGAGCCGGGCTTGCCATCATCTATATAGAAGCTGCCGCCGTTGTAGAGAGCAATGCCGGTATTGTGATTTCCGCCGAAGGTGTGATTCCAGGGAAGCCAATCGAGGAGGACGGGAGGCTCGTCCTGCAAGAAACAGAAAACTTGCGCGATCATTTGTTGGTTGCAGCAGAGCATGCGGTGGGTGTTGATGACGCCTTTGGGCATGCCGGTGGAGCCGGAGGTGAAGAGGATTTTTGCTACGGCTTCAGGTTGGATTTTTTTGTGCGCCGCTTCGACGGCTGGAGTTGGCTTAGTGGCTGCGAGCTCGGCGAACGGAGTTGTCTTTCTGCCTGGCGGGGGCGCGGTGGCGACTACGATTTCTGTGGCGTGCGGGACTATTTTTTCTAGAGCGCGGGCGTAGCGTTTGCCGTGCGAGACGAAGACCAGGCCGGGCGTTAGGAGGCCGAGGGTGTGGCGCAGTTTGCCGAAATCGCGCGAGACCAGTGAATAGACAGGGGAAATGTGCGCGGTGGGAATTCCTACGTGCTGGCCGGCAAGCATCAGAAGGAAATGTTCGAGATCGTTTTCCGAGAGGATGGCGACGGGGCGATCTTCGGAGAGCCCGCGATCGAGCAGGGATTGGCCTACGGCATTCACGGCTTGCAGAACTTGGGCGTAGGTGAGCTTGCGCCATTCGCCGCCCGGTTCCCTTTTGGCAATGCAGATTTTATGCGGCGAGATTTTCGCCCAATGTGTGAGGCGATCGGTGAGAACTTTGGGGTACGGTCCCAAAGATTCGTCGGAACGAACCAGCATCGCTCCATCCGCGAGATGGTGGAGAGTTGCGCCGGAAGCGCGCAGGCGCACGGGGCGGACGCGATCGTTTATTTGGGGCTTGGTGGTCATTTCAATTCATCGCAGTTCGCCGCACACAGCCTGGAGCCGCATCATCATAGTACGAATGAATTGCGGAGATCATCTATGCGCGATGGCTCTTGCGGCTGAAGCGGATTAAGGGCGCTGCTGCGGGATTCGGAGCCGTAGCCCCGATCAAAAAGTGGGCTTCAGGGGCTAAAGCCCCTCCTCTCACATCACCTCTCGGCGCGCTGAAGCCCACCCTTCCTGAGCAGTCGAAGCGATCGTCACAACCGGTGCCGATACCGCGATTAGAACGAGAACTTGGCCGCGAATTGGAACTGGCGCGGATTTAGCATCGTTCTAGGGGTGCCGAAGCTGGCGCTCGGAACGGGCGGAGCTGGGACCGGGCCCAAACTGAGGGGGCAGGTCGGTGGGCCGGTGCCGGTGTCAAAGGCTATCGCCTGAGCTTGAGTGGCGAGCGTGCCAGCATCGTTGTAGCGTTGGGGAATCGCGCTTGATCCGCAGAAGACGGACGCCCCATAGACGGAGGTGACTTCATCCACGTTGGGACGATTGAGGATGTTGAAGGCATCCACCATCAGGTTGAGAGTGTAACGCTCGTTGAATTGGAAATAGCGGGAAACGCGCAGATCCCAGGAATACAGGTCGTCGCCGTAGTAGCTGTTGCGCGGGGCAGTGCTGACGCGGTCGGTCACTGGATTGGTGTCACCGTTGGCATCGAATCCGACGAAAAGAGTGAACGGACGCGGAGTCTGCAACGTGACGATACTGCTGAATGTGAAATTACGCAGGATGCTGTCCTTGGGGCCTTCGATGCTGAAGTTGGTGATGAAGCGCTGGCGAACGTCCTGGTTAGAATTGGCGTATTCCAGACTGCGATTGTAGAGATCCTGCGGTGTGCTGACGAAAGTGGTGAAGGTGCCGTCGTCGAAAGTGTGCGACCAGGTGTAATTGGCGTTGAGAGTGACGATGTTGTTGAATCGGTAGTTCAACTGCAGCGTGAGGCCGTTGTAATTCGAATTGCCGGTGTTGTCTGTGTAGTAGAGCAGGCCGGCATTGCCGTATGCGGGCGAGCCGCTGGGATTCAATCCATTGTAGAAGAACGCTTTTCCCGCTGGCCAGCCGGCAGGAGGCGCTTCTGCAGGGGGACAATCGGGAATTCCGGGGGTGACGCTGGGAACGGTAGTGCCTGCGGGTGCGCCGAAGTACGGGCAGACGTTCAGGTTTTCGGCGCGAACTAGATGGTGCGCCGAAACCCACAGATAGCCGGCGCTAACCGTCAGGTCCTTGCCAAATTGGTGGTCAATTTCCAAGTTGGCTTGTTCGGAGTATGGAATCTGGCTGTTGTGTTGGACCATACCGGCGCCCGCAGTGCAAGAAGGCGGACACGGACCGGTGATCCACTGGTCGGGCACCTGGCCGGTGGTGATCAGGTTAGCTGCGGCAGTCGCCGGGAATCCGAGCGGACCTGGGGTCATCTGGTTGAGAACCCAAGTCGCGGTGTTGGCTCCCTGGCGAATTCCGGGCAACGTCTCGCCGGGAATAATTACGGGGCGCTGCGGCTGCGTGATGAACAGGAAGGACAGGTTGTAGCGATCGTCGAATATGCCGAATCCAGCTCGGACTACGGTGTTGGGTTTCGGTGACCAAGCGAGACCGATGCGCGGCTGGATGCCGTTATAGTGCGGATTAATCTGTTTGGAGAGGCCTGATTCGAAATCGTAGCGCACACCGTAGTTGATCGTCAGGCTGGGCTTAATGTGCCACTGATCCTGGGCGTAAAAGCCGTAGTAACCGTGGTTCAAGGTCTCCGAGAAATTCACGGTTTCGCTGGGCAAATAAGCGTTGTTCCAATTGGTGGGAATTGGCGGCGGAGTTGGCAGCTGACCGCTTGGCGGATTCGGGATGGTGCCCACCGGAGCGCCCCAGAAGACGATGGGAACCCCGTTCAGAGGCTGATCGTTGTTGTTGGGCCCGAATGGAGCACCGGGCTGCGTGGGGAAGAAGGGAGCCGTCGCCGTGGGGCACGGTCCATCGGCTGGGTTGGAAGCGATGCCGGCCAACGGGTCCACGAAGTTTGCGAAATCCACCAGGCAATTCAGGCCGGGCATAACGATGCGCATGGGAGTGAATCCGGGCCAGGTGACGAAATTGTTGACGAAGTTGAGATCCACACCGAACTTCGCGACATGGCTGCCTTTGACCCAAGTCATGGAATCCGTGACTTGGAAACGGCTTTCGTAGATGGCATCGAGAACGCCGAAGTTGTGGCCGAATAAAAGCGTGTTGGGGATATCGAGGTTGGGCTGGCCGGTAACACCGGGGAAATTGTAGTGACGGCGGGCATATTGGGCGAGGAAGGTATTGACCAGATCAGGTTTCACGGTAGTGGCCACGCTGCCAACCAAAGATTGATCGCGCAGGAAAAGATTGTGCCCGCTGCTCGGCGCGCCGATGCCGCCGCCGTCGAGCGTGCTGCCGACCAGCTCGTTCAGGTCGCGGCCGTCTTCGATGTTGTAGCGGATAGACAGGTGATTGTTGGCATTCAGCTGCCAATCAAGTTTGGCGATGCCGTAATCGTTGTTCTTGGTCTTCAATACAGAATTTAGATATTGCAGCGGGGACAAGTTGCAAGTTGCCAGGGCTGTGGTGCAACCTTCTGGAGCGATTCCCAAAGCCGCTTTGGAGGTGTCCACTAAGCCGATATTTTGATAGAGCACTCCAGGGTAGGTGGGCGACTCGCCGCGGCGCTGGCCTTCGTAATTGGTGAAGAAGAATATCTTGTCCTTCTTGATGGGGCCGCCGAGGGCGGCGCCGAACTGATTTTGGCGCAGAACGTATTGATCGGGCGCAGGCTGAAGGAGCGAGCGCGCGTCGGTGGCATTGTTCTGCAAGTAATCGTAAATTGAGCCGTGGAGCTCGTTGCCACCGGATTTGGTGACGATGTTGACGATTCCGCCCAGAGCGCGGCCGTATTCGGCGCCGAAGGCGTTATTCACAACGCGAAATTCCTGCACGGATTCCTGCGGCGGCGTGGCACGCTGCGAGCCGGTTGCGGTGTTGACGTTGTCGGCGCCGTCCACCGTGATCATGTTACTGAAATCGCGCATACCGGCGAAGGAGATGCGCGTGGTTTCAAATTCGGTGATGGTGGACTGCAAGCTGCTGCGGCCGGTGGCGACTCCGGCGGTTAGAAGTGCGAAATCGGTGAATTGTCGGCCGCTGATGGGTAGATCCTGAATTTGCTTGGTATCAATGACCTGGCTGATTTCAGTTCTGGTGGGTTCGATAGGCGGAACTTCGGTGGTTACGACGACTTGTTCGCTTTGTGTGGCAACTTTCAGAGCTACGTCCACGGTGGCGGTCTGGCCCACGTTGAGGACGATGCCTTTTTCCACGGTCGTGGCGAATCCGGTGAAGGCGACGGTGAGTTCGTAGGTGCCGGGCGGCAAATTGGGAATTACATAGAGACCGGAGTCATTAGAGGTAGTGCGATAGACCGCGTTGGTGGCAGTGTCGCGGAGGGTAAGCGTCGCATTCTTTACCGCGCCGCCGCTGTCGTCGTGGACGGCGCCGTTCAACTGGGCGACGGTAATTTGGGAAAATGCAGGGCCGGTGCAAGCGAAGAACAGCGCGAGAAAAAGGACCGCGAGCAGCGCGGGACGAGCGCTCATGGATCCCCCCTTTTAGCGGACAGGCATTGGCAAGGCGGATGGTCCGCATCCACACCCTTTATGGGCAGAACGTTTAACGCCGCAGTGCGAGTTTGTCAAGACCTTTAATCGAGCGCTTGTGCGAATATCGCCCGACGGAGTAAGAATGGTGCCTTGACTTGCACGGCGCAAAGCAGTATCGAAGCGACTGCGTGGTGCGCTGAGGCGCGCGTGGATGGAAGGCTGGCGGCAGTTTGTTTCCGTGGCGGGCTTGGATGAATTCATTGTGAGAATGATATCGAACGCACGAAAACCCTTTTTGCCGAGAGGATCCGCCGCGGCGTTGGTGATGGTTTTTTGCACGGCCGTCGCATTTTGCGCGGGTTGCGGCAAGCACGGTGCGCAGGTTGACAATTCCGGAGCTGACGCGAAGGGGCCGTTGAACGAAGCTCGTCTGTTGCGCGCGGACCGCGAGCCGGGGAATTGGATGTTGCACGGGCGGACTTACAACGAGCAGCGCTTCAGCCCGTTGAAATTGGTGAACGACAAAAATGTAGGGCAGCTAGGGCTGACGTGGTTCTACGACCTGGACACGCGGCGCGGGCAAGAGGCGACACCGATTGTGGTGGACGGTGTGATGTATTTCACGACAGCGTGGAGCAAAGTTTTTGCCTTGAATGCGGCGACGGGCGCGCCGCTGTGGTCTTACGACCCGAAGGTAATTCCCGAGTGGGCCGTAAATGCTTGTTGCGATGTGGTGAACCGCGGAGTGGCGGTGTGGGGAGGTAAAGTATTTTTCGGAACGCTGGATGGACGGCTGATTGCGCTGGATGCGGCGACGGGAAAGCGGGTGTGGGAGAAGCTGACGATTGATCGCAAGTATCGCTACACGATTACGGGGGCACCGCGGGCGGTGAAGGGCAAAGTGATCATCGGCAATGGCGGCGCGGAGATGGACGTGCGGGGGTACGTATCGGCTTATGACGCCGAAACGGGCGAGATGGCGTGGCGGTTCTATACGGTGCCTGGCGATCCCGCAAAACCGTTTGAGAATCCGATTTTGGCGAAGGCGGCGAAGACTTGGACGAGAGAGTGGTGGAAATACGGCGGCGGTGGAACGGTGTGGGATTCGATTGTGTACGATCCGGAACTGGATCTGCTTTTTATCGGAGTGGGTAATGGCGGGCCGTGGAATCCGCGATTTCGCAGCCCGCACGGCGGCGATAATTTATTTACTTGCTCGATTGTGGCGCTGCGGCCGGAGACGGGCGACTACGTGTGGCATTACCAGGAAAATCCGGACGAGGCTTGGGATTACGATTCCGATGGACAGATGATTTTGGCGGACTTGACGATCTCCGGGCAGCCGCGGAAGGTATTGTTGCATGCGCCTAAAAACGGAATTTTTTACGTGCTGGATCGCGCGACGGGAGCGCTGATTTCCGCTGCGCCTTATACGCATATTACCTGGGCGAGCGGAGTGGACATGAAAACCGGGCGGCCTGTGGAAACGGCGCACGCGCGCTATCAGGGACGCAATTCGGAACTGGTGATTCCCGGGCCTTTGGGAGCGCATAGCTGGCACCCGATGTCTTTCAGTCCGCTGACTGGGTTGGTTTACATTCCGATTACGGATGTGGGATTTGCGTACAAGTCGGATGCAGATTTTCACGCGAAAAATTTGGGGTTCGATGTGGGGATTGATTTCGCTGCCGCCGGAATGCCCCAAGATCCGGCGATCAAGAAAGCAATCATGAACAGCGTGCGCGGGAGGCTGGTGGCGTGGGACCCGATTCAGCAGAAGCAGGTTTGGGATGTGGATCGTCCGGAAGCTTGGAATGGCGGGGTGGTATCTACGGCGGGCAATCTCGTGTTCGAGGGGACGGCGAAGGGGGACTTTGAAGCGTATCGCGCAGACACGGGCGCGAGGGTGTGGTCTTATGCGATACAGACGGGCGCGATTGCCGGGCCGATTTCTTACATGGTGAACGGCGAGCAGTACGTGGCGATTTTGGCGGGGTGGGGCGGGGTGTTTCCTTTGGCTGCTGGTGAACCCGCTTTGAAATCGGGGCGCGTGAGAAATGTGTCGCGCATGTTGGCTTTCAAGCTCGGAGGTAAGGCGGTCTTGCCGGCGCTGCCGGAGATTGACCCGGAGGTTTTGCATCCTCCGGCGGCGACGGCTGACGCGGCGACTTTGCATCGGGGCGAGCAGATGTATCAGAGATTCTGTGGGAATTGTCACGGGGACGTCGCGGTCAGTGGTGGAGTTTTGCCGGACCTGCGTTATTCGAGCACTTTAACGAATAATCAGTGGTTCAGCGTCGTGCTGGGTGGATTGCTGCGCGAGAATGGGATGGTGTCATTTGCGAAGGAGATTTCGCGTGGAGATGCGACGGCGATTCGAGCTTATGTGATTTTTCGGGCGAATGAGGGCTTGAGGGAGAGCGGAGATAAAGCCGGGCGTGACGCTGGTTCTGGGCGGTAATTGTGGCGATGGCGGATCAGTGGAGCGGCGGGGTGACGGGTCGCGGACGCGCGAAGCCGTGGCTGACGTTGGCGGTCTCTTTGAGGAACAGCGCCACCAGGAATAAGAGACCGGCTCCGCCCGCGGACATAAGTAGCGTGATTCCGAGGCCGTGTTTTTCGGCTAGCGCGCCACCGACAGTAGGTGCGATTGTCGCACCGAACACTTCGCCCACCAGCGTCGCGAGTCCTATGGACGTGGCGGCGAATTGTGGCGGCACACTTTCGGTGGGAATCAGGACCATGACCAGAGTTGGCATGCCCTGGCCTGCGTTGGTGAGGGATAAAATCGCCGCGAGGAGCCATGGGTAGGCGTAGAGCGGCTGGAGCAGCAGCACGAGCGGGACGAGCGCGGACATCGCAGCCATCGCGAGGAGCACGGGCTTGCGTCCGAGGCGATCAGACAGAGCGGGCATGAGGAAACCGAGGATGAAGCTGCCCAGGCCCGTGGCGCCGAGGAGAAATCCGGCGGTGGTGGGTTTCTGATGCGCGACCTCGGTGATGTAGAGCGGCGCGAAAACGTTCGACAAAAATAGCCAAGAGATGAAGCCGGCGGCGCCGATGCAGCAGAGCCACACGTTGCGGTAACGCAGGATGGCGAGGTAATCGCGGATTCTTGGGTGGTGGAGGGACTCGCCGTTTGCGCCGGATTTCTTTGGCGGCTCCTTCACGAATCTCCACATCAGCAGGCCCATCAAAATTCCAGGCACGCCGCAAACGAAGAAGGCCCAGCGCCAACCGAAGCGTGCGGCTACTTGCGTCGTCAGGATTGGCGCGACGGCGAGGCCGACGAGCGCCCCGGCGCTGACTACGATGCCGATGTTGCGTCCGCGGCGGCTGGGCGTCGAAGATTCTTCGATCAGCGCGGTCATGATGGACCAGCAGGGGCCTTCGGCGATGCCCATCAGCGCGCGAGCCAGGAGAAGTTGGTGAAAAGTGTGCGCGACTCCAGAGACCCAGGACAAAAGTGAAAAGGCGAATACGGCGGGGATGAGAATTTTGCGGCGGCCGAAGCGATCGGAGAGCGCGCCGAAAAACAACGTGGAAACGGCCCAGGTGATAGCGAGGACGGAGGCGAGCATACCGACTTGTTCGTGCGTCAGGTGGAATTCGGGAGCGATGTAGGGCGCAAGGTAAAGCTGCGACATGCGGTCGAGGAAGACCGTGCCCCAAGAAAAGAACAGGATCGCCACGAGAGTGTTTTCGTAGCGCTTCGAATCGTCTCTGGTGTCCATGTTCAATTCTCGGCCGCCCCTGGCTGCGATCATCAGCGCAACAACATGCAGAGTTCTTGTGCGGCGGCGCGCAGGTGCGGCAGGAAATTGTTGAGCATCTCCTGATTAGAAACCCGCTGCGCGTGCGCGCCGACGTTGACGGCCGCGACTACCTGGCCGCTGGGACCTTGAATAGGCACGGCCATCGAGCGGAGGCCGAGCTCGAGTTCCTGATCCACGATCGCGTAGCCGTTGCGCAGAACTGTGCGCAGGACGGGGCGGAGTTTATCGGCAGTGACGATGGTGCGGTCCGTGTAGCGCGTGAACTGGATGCGCGCGAGAAAAGATTCGAGCTCTTCGGGCGGCAAATTCGCGAGGAGCACGCGCCCCATGGATGTGCAGAAAGCGGGCAAGCGACTGCCGACGCCCAGGTCAATGGCCATAATGCGCGTAACGTTGGCGCGGGCGACATAAACGATATCCAGGCCGTCTAGGGAAGCGATGGAGCAGGACTCGTGCATCATGCGGCTGAAGCGCTCAAGGATCGGATGCACTGCGGTGGCGAGCGGCATGGAGGAAATATAGGAATGACCGAGCGCCAGGACGCGCGGCTGCAGAAAAAAGTGGCGATTGTCGTCGGAGCCCGCGAAACCGAGTTTGGCCAGCGTGTAGAGGCAACGGCGTACGGCGGCGCGAGAGAAGCCGGTCTTGATGCTGACTTGCGAAATGGTGAGCTGGCGTTTTTTCTGGGAGAACGCCTGAATGACGGCGAGGCCGCGAGCGAGCGACGTCATGAAATCGGGATCGCCGGTGAGCGCGTCAATTTGCGCGGAAGGAGTTGACAGCACCGCGAGAGAATTTTCCGGTAATTGCGATTGCGGCGGCGCGAGCCGAGTTGAGCGTTTCGCGCGCTTGGTGGATTTGTGAGAGGTGGGGCGAGGCATCGAAGACCTCCTGCGTGACGGCATGGAAACGGCGCAGGATACACGAAGTGGGCGATAGGCGCACGCTATTTCGATAATCGGCCTTGACAAGGACTCGGCTGCCCACCTAGATTCGCCATGTCATTTTGGACGCCAGCGATCTGAACCACGCAAAGTCGAGGGAGCGACGGTGGCGGCTCTGGTAGCGTTGCGCGAAGTGGCGAAGCATCGCGGCGTTGCTAGCGTGGCGCGAATGTAGGTTGCTGCTGGTGCGCGCGAGGTATAGTTAGAGCGAGGAAAATCGCATGAGCAAACTGGCCGGATACCGACGGGCGCTTGCTGGAACGCAGCCGGAATATTTGCATCCCACCTACAAGTCCTCGCTGAAACGCTCCCCTTCGCAGCCGCTGATTTATTTGCCGCACACGATTTCAGAAAGTACGGGGCCGGTTTTCGCGCCGGAGACGGTGAACGTGAAGGCTTGCGATTTGACGCGGCAACACTCAGGTGAGCCGCTGGGAGAACGGATTATTGTCAGCGGGCGAGTGCTGGACGAGGATGGAAGGCCAGTGCGAAAAACGCTGGTTGAAATCTGGCAAGCGAATGCGGCGGGGCGTTACCGTCACAAAGTGGATCAGCACCAGGCGCCGCTGGACCCGAATTTCAGCGGGCATGGATATGCAATGACCGATAGCGAGGGGCGGTATCGATTCATCACTGTGCGGCCCGGAGAATATCCGTGGGGCAATCATCACAACGCGTGGCGGCCAGCGCACGTTCATTTTTCGGTGTTTGGTCCGGCGTTTGCGACGCGTTTGGTGACGCAGATGTATTTTCCCGGTGATCCGCTGCTGCCGTTTGATCCGATTTATAACTGCACGGCGGATGAAGCGGCGCGGCAGCGGCTAATTTCGATTTTCGATTGGGAGAGCACGATTCCGGGGCACGCGCTGGGATATAAATTTGACATTATTTTGAACGGCCGCGACGCGACGCCGAGGGAGAAATAGAATGACCTTGCACGCGACTACTTCGCAGACTGTGGGGCCGTTTTTCAGCATTGGAATGGAGTGGCTGAATTGCGCGGAGCTCGCTGGGCCCGGAGTGGCCGGTGAGCGCGTGACAATCGAGGGGCGCGTTCTGGACGCCGACGGCGTGGGAGTGCCGGACGCGATCGTCGAATTGTGGCAGGCAAATTCGCACGGGAAATACGCGCACCCGGAAGATATGCAGGACAAACCGGTCGAAGCTGGCTTTCAGGGTTATGGGCGAATTCCGACGGATGAGGATGGGAAATTTCGTTTTACGACGATCAGGCCGGGAGCAGTGCCGGGGCCGGATGGAAAATTGCAAGCGCCGCATATTGCGGTTTCTGTTTTCATGCGTGGACTGTTGCGGCGAGTGGTGACGCGGATTTATTTTCCGGATGAACCGGCGAATGGCGAGGATTTTGTTTTGGGTTTAGTGAGGGAGGCTCGGCGCGGCACTTTGATTGCACGGAGGGCGGCGGGAGTGGAGGGCTTGTTGAAGTGGGATGTGATTATGCAGGGGACCGGGGAGACGGTATTTTTTGATTGTTGATTGTTGATTGGTGATTGGTGATTAAGACGAACAGCGAAAAGTCAGAGGCGCCGGGCTAAAACCGGGCGCTGCAAATTCGAAACCCTTGCAACGTACGGTTCTTCGCAAACTGTGACGCCGCAATCAGAATGGATAGTGGCGGCGTCCCATTTGGATTGTTACCCATTTTACTTCGGTCATTTCTTCTACTGACCAGCGGCCGCCTTCGCGACCGCTGCCTGAATCTTTCACGCCGCCGAATGGAACTGTGGGCTCATCATGCACCGTTGGCCCGTTGAGATGAACCATGCCGGCTTCCAGTTCCAGCGCGAAACGCATCGCCAGCTGCAAATCATTGGTCAGGACCGCGGAAGAAAGACCGTAGGAAGAATTGTTGGCGAGCGCGAGGGCGTGATCGGCGTTGTCCGCGCGGGTGACGGCGGCGACTGGGCCGAACAGCTCGTCGCGAAATGCGGCCATGTTCGGAGTAACGTCTGCGACGACCGTGGGCTGGTAGAAATTCCCTTCGTAGGTGCCGCCGGTAAGGACCCGCGCGCCCGCGGCGACGGCCTCCTTGATTTTGCGGTCAATCATTTGGCATTGCGACGAACGGATAAGCGGGCCGATGACCGTGTGCGGGTCGCGAGGGTCGCCGACTTGCAGAGTTTTGGCTTTCGCGGCGAAACGTTGCAGAAAACCTTCATAGATCGGAGCTTCGACGATGATGCGCGAACCGGCCATGCAGATTTGTCCCTGATGAATGAAGATTCCGAAGCAGGCGGTGTCCACGGCGTAATCCACGTCTGCATCTTTCAGGACGATGAGCGGACTCTTGCCGCCCATTTCCAGAATCACGCGTTTGCCCGTTTTGGCGCACTCGACGGCGATAATGCGGCCGACAGCTGTGGAGCCGGTAAACGAAATCAATTTCACACGCGGATCATCGAACAGGACGCGGGCGAGCGTGGGGCCGTCTCCGGGGACGACGTTGAGGACTCCGGGAGGCAGGTCGGCCTTTTCGAAAATTTCGGCGAGCTTCAGCCCCACAAGCGAAGTTTCTTCGGACGGCTTGAGGATGAAAGTGTTGCCGGTGGCTAGCGCGAACGCGACTTTCTTCAGCGCGAGGACCACCGGAAAATTGAAAGGCGAAATGCCGGCGACTACGCCAAGCGGGCGTCGGATCGCGAGGGAGAGCAGGCCGGAAACGTCGGAGGGAAATACGTCACCTTGCACGCGGCGTGCTTCTCCGGCGATGGAGCGCAGCATATTGGCGGCGAAGGGGACTTCGAAATGGGCTTTGCCGAATGTCGAGCCGCCTTCGCCAATCAGCAGATCCACTATTTCGTCGGTAGCGGCTTCGAGTTCGTCGGCGGAGCGATGCAGAATTTTTTCACGCAGAGCGGCGGGTGAATTTCCCCAGGCGGTTCTCGCTGCGAATGCCGCGTCAATCGCGGCACGCATGTGCTGTTCTTGGCCCATGAAAATTCTTGCGAAGGGTTTCTGGTTGGCCGGGTTGAGGACGTCGGACATTGCGGAGGGCGACACTTCGATGGCTTTGCCGTCAATGTAGGGAGTAGAGAGCATGGTGACCTTCCTCTTCGAATGCGGGCAGCGATCCGATTAGCACGGATTGCGGGCCGTACAGGGAACGGCCGCAGCGCGTGCTTGTTCCTCAGTTGTACGATTTACTTTCGTGGCGATTCTTCCCTTCCGGTCTGGGAATGTCAAGCGACGCTGCCGGTGCTGAACTCGAGCGTTTAACTCCAGACGCGGCGAGCCACGTCTGCTACCAGACGCAACTTGGCCCACTGCTCCTCTTCGGTGAGTAAGTTGCCTTCCATGGTGGAGGCGAAACCGCATTGCGGGCTTAGCGCAAGATTTTCGATTGGAAAGTAGCGTGCGGCTTCCTGGATTCGGCGGGCGATATCATCCGCGTTTTCCAGTTGCGGTTTTTTCGAGCTAATCAGGCCCAGGACGACGGCCTTTTCGCGCGGGACCAGGCGCAGCGGCTCAAACGTTCCGGAACGATCATCGTCATACTCCAGAAGAAAACGATCCACGGCCATGGTGGCAAAGAGTTTTTCGGCGATGGAGTCGTAGCCACCTTCAGCGTACCAATGGCTGCGATTATTTCCACGGCAGAGGTGCATGGCGAGGGTGACACCGGGGCGGCGCGCGGCGGCGAAGCAGGCATTATCCGCTCGGATGGACTCCTCGAGCAACGCATCGGGTGCGATATTCATTTCGGTGCGAATCCACTCGCGCCATTTGGGGTCCATGAAGTAGCTGTAGCGCGGCGCGTCAATCTGAATATATTTGACGCCTTCGGCGGAAAGCCGGGCGAGCTCCGTCTTCATAATAGCGACGATGTCCCAGAGCAATTCGGAGTGATCTTTGTAAATTTTGTCGGTGACGCCGCGTTTGAAAGAGATAGCGGGAAATTGCGTGGCGCTAGGCAGCGTCATTTTTATGTTGCCGGGGCTGTGTTTTTTCAGGAAGGGGAGCTCGCGGCCGGTAAGCGGTTCGACGGCGCGCAGTTTTCTGGTGACGATGCCGGTGACGCTGCTGACCGGCGCTTCTTTTTCCTGACCGGCTTTCCAGGAGCGCGCGACGGCGTCTTCCAGATCGAAGCCTTCGACGGCGTCCGTGAAGTCGCTCATGAAATTGCGGCGGCGAAATTCGCCGTCGGTGAAAATGTTAAAGCCGAGATCCTTTTGCTTGGCGAGGACGCGCTCGATGTCGCGATCTTCTATGGCGTGCAGGCGCTGGGGATCTTGCGCAGCGGTGCGACGCGCTTGGAGCAGCTCCGGCGGACGGAGAAAACTGCCGACGTGGTCGGCGCGGTATGGTGCTGACATGTTTGTTTGTGCTCCTTTATTGGCTGTGAGCGAGTTCGGGCGTGACACTCCTAACAAGGAAGGCGCGCTGGCGCCGGATTTAGCGCGCGATCAGATCCAGAGTTTCTCGTTGATCTTGAGGCCGTGGGCGCGGCAGTGGCTGAGGTAGTGGTCAATGAACCAGAAGACGTCGAGAGTGTCGAGCAGCACGTCGTGGTCGTCGTAAAACTCGAGTGAGCCATTCAGGAAGAAAATTGTTTTCATGCCATTGGGATCGTCGGAGACCAGCGTATGAATCACGCCGGGATTTTCGCGGACGTAACTGCCGGGGCGCGCGACCCAATCGTATTCCAGGTAGCGCCAGCTCCCTTCCAGCGTGCAGGCGGAGATAGGCCCGCGATGACGGTGGCGGCCGAGCATGCCTCCCTTCTTCACCCAGAGAATATTGGCGAAGGAATTGGTGCGTACATCGAAGGCGAGGTGCCGGATAAAAACGTTTTCCTTGAACGGCACGTAGGGAGATTCGCCTTCTCCGGCGCCGATGTGAATGTCCGGGCGGCCGTATTCCTGTATGACGGACGCGAGACCGCTTTTTGCGTCAACGATAGTCATGTGGTCCTCCGACGGCGGCCGGGCGCGATTTGCGATGCGGGCAGGGAACGTTCGGGCGCCATTCGCGGGGCCAGTATACATCTGCGTGCGTTCGCGGCAATCGCGTTGGCCGATGTTTGCCCGATTTTTGCGCAGCGTGCTGGGATCAGGAAAGCCGAGCACAATATGACAAATATCGCCGTGGCTCGGACCAGGACAGCGATCGCCGGCGTATCCACTTGGGCAGCAACGAGAGTCTTATCGGGGTTATCATCGGTGTCACTGGGCGCGATGCCTTCGCTCGCACCGTCGGCGAGACGGGAGGAGACCCCATGAATCCACGAATTAAGACCACTGTAGTCGGAAGCTATCCGGTGCCATCGTGGCTGGTGGGAAATACTTCGCGACTGGTGCTGCGCGACGCGGTGATGTCTGTGCTGAAGACGCAGGAACTGGCAGGCCTGGATTTGATTTCGGATGGCGAGCTGATGCGTTTCGATCCGAGCCATCCGGAAACTAAGGTTCTCTGCTTCGGAGATGGCGTCCGTGAGCGCGATTTTTTTACGGCGCTGGCGGGAGCTTCGCGACCGGAACTGATGGCGGGTTCCGCGGTTTCGCGGGGGTGATATTGCGAGGTGCCGTGACGCGCTGCCTTTATGGAGCAACCCACGTTTTGGAAAACCCGCGGAAAGTATAGTGCGGGGTGGCGCTGTCATCGCCAATTGAGAATCGTGGCCGCCATAAGTGAGATGAGCCCCGATTCTACAGGGTTTGCCGTAGAGAGGTTCCGTCGCAATTCGACTACGATACACTGGCTAAGAACGCCGCGTAATCGCGACGAGGATGGGCGAGAAGGCTATGCGCAAATGGTCGATCGCAGGCGCCGTAGTGTTGGTGCTGCTAGTAGCGGCGGGATTTTTTCTGAGATCGAATATTCATGGCTTGGTTCGCGCGCGCTTGCAGAAAGTATTGGCGGCGCATTTTGCGAGCACTGTGGAATTTTCGGACTTCGACGTCACGATGTTTCCACGGATGCATGTGACCATTACCGAGCTGGTGCTGCGCCACAAGGGACGCACCGACATTCCGCCGCTGATCGAAGTGAAGACCGTTTCGATGTACGCGCAGCTGCCGGAATTGCTGCGTCCCCGGCCGTACATTTCTTTCGTGCAGCTTGACGGCTTGAAGATTCACACTCCGCCGCGCGTGCGGGGCGGCGAGCCGCTGATTCACAAAACCGACCAGGACCTGGCCAAGAAATATCCCGTTCTGATTGGCGAGGTGCGGGCGGACGACGCGAGTATTGAAGTGCTGCGAGCGCAATCGGACAAGCCGCCGCGCGAATTTCCGATACATCATTTGGATCTTCACAACGTGAGTTTCGATCGCCCGGCGCAATTCCACGCCTTATTGACCAACGCCATCCCCAATGGCGAGATTGATGCGACCGGGCAATTCGGACCGTGGTCGGCGGAAGAGCCGAGCGAGACTCCGGCGGACGGACACTACATATTTCAGAACGCGGACTTGGGAACGCTGAAGGGGCTACGCGGGATTCTGTCGTCGAAAGGACAATTTTCCGGGCCGCTGGATTATTTGACGGTCGCGGGCTACACGGATACGCCGGACTTCGGCCTGCGGACCGGCGGCAAACCAATGGCGCTACATACGGATTTTTCCGCGCTAGTGGACGGAACGAACGGCGACGTAATCCTGAAGGGCGTGACGGCGAAATTTCTGCGTACCACTTTGCTGGTGAGCGGCAAGATCGTGGACGTCAGCAAGGACATCAAAGGACGGACGATTTACTTGAACGCTTCATCGGAGAACGCGCGGATTGAGGATTTGCTCCGGCTGGCAGTTAACTCCGATCAGCCGTTGATGACTGGATCCGCGAACCTCAAAACCACGATTGATATTCCCGAAGGTCCAGACGATCTGCTCGATCGTATGAAGCTTGCCGGGCAATTCGGAGTGGGCAACGCGCAGTTTACAAGTGCCACGGTGCAAGAGAAGGTGGACACGCTGAGCCGCAAGGGACAGGGGAAGCCGAAGGACACAGATATCAGCGAAGTTGCATCCGATCTCCGCGGAACTTTCCGGGTCGCTAACGGCGTGGTGACATTTTCCAGTTTGAGGTTTGCCGTTCAGGGCGCATCCGTGCATTTGGATGGCACATACAATATTGACAGCACGGCAATGGATTTCCAGGGCGACCTGCTGATGCAGGCCAAACTTTCGCAGACGACAACGGGCGCAAAATCATTTTTTCTGAAGGCCGCGGACCCATTTTTCAAGGGCAAGAACGGTGGAAGCGACGTGCCCATCACAATTGGCGGGACGAAAGACGAGCCGACGTTTGGCCTAGGTAAACACGCCGGAAATAAGCAGCAAGATGCGCCGGGAAAATAGGCGGCTCAGCGGCCGGGGCCGCGAGAGAACTCAGCGTTCATGTCGTTGCTGATGCCCCCATTTGCAAATATTTTTCAGCTGCGATGAGGATGACCCCGGGCCGGGAGCGCCCAGCCGAGCGATCGAATTTTCTCCGCGCTAGTTCCCTTTTCCCCCTTACCAACGACCAAAGAATGTGCTGGCGTGTTCGTTGCGATGGTACGAGAATGCAACGGCTCTGAAACGTTGCGTGGTGGTCGTGCGTCGGTAGTGTGGTGCGTGAAGATTTGTTCACGGGTACCCCGTTTTGGCCGGCCATTTCATTTCAGGAGAAACCTTTCATGTCTTTGCGCTCGATGTGCTGCTCGATGCTTGCAATTACCGCGCTGCTTTCGGCTCAAATCACGCCGGGACAGGCTACGGAAGCGCAGAGTGCTCCGACAATTGCGGGATACAGTCGGGCATCTTCCGCGACGGAAAGCGCGCTGGAGAAGAAATTTCAGGACGGCATCGTGCCTGGAAACATTCGCGAGAACATGCGGCGCTTGAGCGCGCGCCCTCATCACGTAGGCTCGCCTTTCGATAGAGACAACGCAGAATGGATTCTGGCGCGAATGAAAGAGTGGGGATTGGACGCGCATATTGAATCGTTCAGCGTGTTGTTTCCGACGCCGAAGGAACGAGTCGTTGAGTTGGTGGAGCCGACGCAGTACCGCGCGAAACTGCAAGAGCCCGTGCTGCCGATCGATCCGACCAGCAACCAGACGGCAGAACAACTGCCGACCTACAACGCTTATTCCGCGGACGGAGATGTGACGGCGCCGCTGGTGTATGTAAACTACGGGATCCGCGAAGATTACGAGCAGCTGGATCGTCTGGGAATTTCGGTGAAGGGCGCGATCGTGGTCGCACGCTACGGCTCCGGTTGGCGCGGCACCAAGCCGAAGGTTGCCGCGGAACACGGTGCGATCGGTTGCATCATTTATTCCGATCCTCATGGAGATGGATATTTTCAGGGCGACGATTATCCGGCGGGCGGGTGGAGGCCGCGCGAGGGAGTGCAGCGCGGCAGCGTGATGGATACGGATTATCCTGGCGATCCGCTGACGCCGGGCGTGGGAGCGACTGCGGATGCAAAGCGCCTGGCGATCAAGGATGCCAAGACCATCACGAAAATTCCGGTGCAGCCGATTTCTTACGCCGACGCGCTACCGTTGCTCACCGCATTGCAGGGGCCTGTGGCGCCGGAAAGTTGGCGCGGCGGGCTTGGGATCACTTATCACGTTGGTCCAGGCCCCGCGAAAGTACATTTGAAAGTTGCGTCCAACTGGGACATGAAAACGATTTACGACGTGATTGGCACGCTGCATGGCGGCGACGATACCGGGCAATGGGTAATTCGCGGCAATCATTTCGACGCTTGGGTGAACGGCGCTGAAGATCCAATCTCCGGTCAGGCGGAAATGCTGGAGGAAGCCCGCATGCTTGGCGAACTACACAAGCAGGGTTGGACGCCAAAGCGCACAATTATTTATTGCGCGTGGGATGGAGAAGAACCCGGTTTGCTGGGTTCCGTGGAATGGGTGGAAACACATTTGACGGAACTGCAGCAGCATGCCGTCGCTTACATCAACTCCGACAGCAACGACCGGGGCCATTTCGAAGCCGGCGGCACGCAGGATTTGCAGGAGGTGATTAGCGGCGTGACGCGCAACATTCAGGACCCCGAAACACATTTCTCCGTTTTTCAGCGCGCGCATCTGGTGGGAATCAGTGAAGCGAAGGATGCCGAGGAGCGCGCCGAGGCTCGCAAGCGAGCAGACCTGGAGATCTCCGCGTTGGGAGACGGATCGGACTATACGGCGTTCCAGGATTTCGCCGGGATTTCCACGCTTGACGTGGGTTTTGGCGGCGAGGAGGATGGCGATCAGTATCATTCCATTTACGATGATTTTTACTGGTACACGCATTTCGTGGATACGGATTTTTCGTATGGGCGAGCGCTGGCAGAGACTGCAGGGACCACCATGATGCGTTTGGCCGGGGCGGACATAATTCCAGTGGATTACGCGCCGCAAGCGGAAGCCATCGCGAAATACGAAACGGAACTTGAGAAATTGCTGAAGGACAAGCAGGAAGAAATCACTGAGCGCAACCTGGAATTGCAGGAAGGAGTTTTTACGGCTGCTGCGGACCCGCGTAAAACTTTCGTGCCGCCGCCCGTCGAAGCGGTGCCACCTTACATGAACTTTACTCCGATGAAGAATTCGATTGAGACGCTGAAGAAGAGCGCGGAACGCTATTCCAAGGCGCTCGCGGCGTGGAAGGCTGCGGGTTCTCCAGCTTTGACGTCGCAGTCTTTGGAAGCTTTGAATTCCGATTTGCTGCGGATTTCGCGATTATTTTTGAATGAAAAGGGATTGCCAGAACGTCCCTGGTTCAAGAATCAGATTTATGCGCCGGGGGCTTACACCGGGTACGGAGCGAAGACGGTGGCGGCTGTGCACGAATACATGGACGAGAAAAAGTGGAAAGAAGCAGACGCGCAGATTCCACAAGTCGCGCTTATCATTGACAACGTGGCTGGGGGCATAGACAAAGCTGCCGCGGATTTTGAGACGGCGCTGGCGCAGAAGCGCTGAGAGCTCTTATTGGCCTGGCGGAGCTGCTGCCATCTCCCTGTAGAATTTCTGCAGCGTGTAAAACGCTTGCTTGCGCTGGCCGCGATCTGAAATCAGGCCCTTGCGATTGTAGAAATCCTGCACGCCAGTGAGCGGGCGGCGCGGCGATTGGAAATCCATCAGCACCCAGGGCGACATCCCGGCAAGCGACGGAATTTTGCGCAACATCGCGATTTGGTGCTGAAACAGGGCCGTTTGGTACTCCTCCGTCCAGCGCGCATCGGGGCTTCCGTGTGAGCCGAAGGGTGCTTCCGCGCCGAATTCACTGACGATCAGCGGCTTATCGTAACCGAATTTCCATTGCATCGTGTCGGTGGATGCGATGGAGCCGGTGTACCAGCCAACGTATTCATTCAAGCCTAGTACATCAAGGAATTCTCCCAGCGAATCGCTCAGCAGCCGGGTATTGTCGCCGGTTTGTTCGATGTGATTCAGGGCTGCGGTGATGAGTCGGGTGGAATCCTGTTCGCGAGTGTAACTTGCCAATTGCTTCATGAATTCCAGGCGCGCGGGATTCACCGGCGTCTCATTTCCGATGGACCAGAAGAATGCCGCGGCGCGATTGTGATCGCGGGCAATCAAATCTCGCATTTGTTCTTCAGCGAACTTCAGCGTGGCGGGATTTTTCCAATCAATTTCCCAGTAAACCGGAACTTCCTCCCAGACTAGAAACCCCATTTGGTCCGCGAGGCGAATCATGTCCTCGTTATAAGGATAGTGCGCCAGCCGGACAAAGTTACAGTCCAGTTCCCTGGCCCAGCCCAGCAGGACGGCGTCGTCCTCGACGGAAAATGCCCGCCCGCCGCGAAACGCGGCTTCTTCGTGCATGGAAATTCCGCGCAGGAAAATGCGCTTGCCGTTCAGCAAGATGTTTGTGCCGCGTGCTTCGATGGTGCGGAAACCAATTTGATCTTCCACACGATCACCCGCGGCCGAAAGCACCACGCGATAGAGTTTCGGAGTTTCCGGCGACCAAAACTGAAGTTTCGCGGTGAATTTGAATTCTGCGTAGCCGCTGGGATCCGTGGTTACCTGCTGCGTGATGTTTGCATCCGGAATCTCGATCGTCACTTGTCGAGGCTCGGTTGCTCCGTTGAGCTTCACCCACCCTGCAATTTCACTCGGCGAGTTTTTGGCGAGCTGCACGGAATAATTTTCAATGAAGGTTGTGGGCACTTCTACGATGGCGACGTCGCGGGTGAGGCCGCCATAGTTCCACCAGTCCGTGTTCAGGGCCGGAACCGCGTCGCTGTGGCGGGCGTCGTTCACTTCCACCACGACGAAATTTTCGCCCTCGCGCACTGCGTCGGATATTTCAAAGTTGAAAGGCGTGAATCCGCCCTGATGTTCGCCGAGCGGTTTGCCGTTGAGGTACACGCG
Source organism: uncultured Acidobacteriota bacterium (assembly GCA_963779465.1). GTDB lineage: Bacteria > Acidobacteriota > Terriglobia > Acidiferrales > UBA7541 > Palsa-295. Next base: position 2,282,776 of record CAVZYH010000001.1, read on the forward strand.
TGCTTGATAATTCGCCGAGCCAAAGTAGAGGAATGCTCGCGAAGCTGCGTTCCGGTGGTAGGAGAATGACCGCTTGTACCAAACCGGTCCCTCGTAGAAGCGAAGGCTCTCGCGTTGCGAGTTCCAGTCGCCCGGGACATTCAGAGTGCCGGACGTATCGAAATCGTATTCCACCAAATCTTGATTGTCCTTTGGCTTGCGGTTTTCGTAGTAGCGGCCGCCGAGGCCGGTTTCGTAGGGATCAATGATCACGCGCCATACGCCGTTCAACGTGATGGTGGTTCGCGCGTGAACGTTGGCGATGAGACCGGACGGCGCCGGCGCGGCACTGGCTAGACTGCCAGCGACAAAAAAAAGTACAAGCAGACACTTCATAGTTGTACGCTCGCAATGCAAACTTGCCGGCGGCTTCCCTCTTCTTCGATTTCGCGCGCGGACCAGTCGCTGACTTGGCTCTCAACGGTTCGCGTCCGATATAGTACGTACGTCCGCGGAAGTCAAATCACACGCTGCGGAATGATAACGGGCACGAGTGACGGTGTGTCAGTGAACCATGTATTGTGGATTTTCGGAGCGCGACGACGATGAAGCTTTTGGGGATAGATATTGGGACTAGCGGAACACGGGCTGTGCTGCTGGATGGCGATGGGCTTGTGGTGAGTTCGGCTACTGCCGCGCACCCTCCGTTTGCGTCGCCTCTTCCAGGATGGGCCGAGCAAGATCCTGATGATTGGTGGAGCGCCGTTTGCAGTGCGGTGCCGGAATGCCTGGCGCGTGGCAAGACGGCGGCGAGCGAAATCAGCGGGATTGGGCTAACCGGCCAGATGCACGGATTGGTGCTGCTGGACCGCGGTGGGAGCGTGCTGCGCCCATCCATTATATGGTGCGACCAACGCACCGAGACGGATTGCCGCGAGATCACCGAGAAGGTCGGCGCGGCGAAGCTGATCGAGTTGACTGCCAATCCGGCGCTGACCAACTTCACGCTTCCAAAAATATTGTGGGTGCAGAAGCACGAGCCGGAGATTTGGGCGCGCGCTGACGCGATTTTGCTGCCGAAGGATTACATTCGTTTGCGCCTGAGCGGATCGCGCGCGACGGACGTTGCGGATGCATCGGGGACGCTGCTATTCGACGTGGCGAATCGGCGCTGGTCGCAGCCGATGATGGAAGCGTCGCGGTTGGATGCGGATCTGCTGCCACGGGTTTTCGAGTCGTACGAAGTAACGGGGCACGTTTCAGAAGAAGGCGCGCGCGCTACGGGACTTCGCGCCGGAATTCCGGTGATTGCGGGAGCGGGAGATCAGGCAGCGGGAGCGGTAGGCATGGGAATCGTGCGTGCTGGAGCGGTGAGCACGGCGATTGGAACTTCCGGCGTGGTCTTTGCCGCGACCGCCGAGCCGGTGCGCGACCCCGCTGGGCGCATTCACACATTTTGCCACGCGGTGCCGCAGCGTTGGCACGTGATGGGAGTGACGCAGGCCGCAGGATATTCGCTGCGCTGGTTTCGCGATCAATTTGGCGCTGTGGGCGAGCCCGCGGAAGACGCTTACGCGCGATTGATGACGGAAGCGAGCGCGACTCCGCCAGGCGCGGATGGTTTGTTATGGGCGCCATACCTGATGGGCGAGCGGACTCCTTACCTGGACCCGAACGCGCGCGGTGCGCTCGTAGGAATTTCCGCGACCCACACGCGCGCGCACGTGGTTCGCGCGATTCTAGAAGGCGTGGCATTCAGTTTGCGGGATACTTTGACGATTTTCGCCGAGTTGAAAATTCCGCTGGAGTCCATTCGACTGGGCGGCGGCGGCGCGCGCGGAGCGTTGTGGCGGCAAATTCAGGCGGACGTTTACGGCATGCCGGTTGGATTGCTAGAAGCAGAGGAAGGCGCGGCTTATGGCGCGGCGCTGCTCGCCGGAGTGGGCGTAGGCAATTGGGCGAGCGTCGAGTACGCGGCGGATGCCACCGTGCGGGTTGCGCAACGAACCGAGCCGAACCCGCGCGACGTGGCACTGATGAATCGGCGGTACCGCGCGTATCGCAAAATGTATCCGGCACTGCGAGAAGTGTGGCGCGATGAGCCGTGAGTCAACTTTATGATCAGGATTTGAAGTGACGTGCGCTTGAGCGGTACGCGCCACGCAACAGTACCTTCGCGTTCGATTTTCAGATGCGTTATCGGATCGAAGCGATGAGCGCACCGTCGCTCATATACGACAACTACAATCCCGAGGCGAACGCTGCCGTTGCGCCCGTGCTGTTCAACGTGCACTAGGGGCGCTTGATCCGAGAGCCTGTGCTTCGCCGAACTCGTCAGTCGGTCACGCTTTCGGACGCGCCGCGCGCGCAGTTTGTACGGCTTGGAGCATTTGGCGCGCTAATCCTGAGATCAGCTCCGCATTCTTTTGACGAATGGCATCCTTTAATATTAGTTCGCCGCCCACTCCGAGGGCGCTGGCGCCGGCTGCAATGAACTCAGCACACGTGTCCAAGTTCACGCCTCCGGTGGGAACCAGCGGAATTTCTGGAAACGGGCCCTTTAGCGCGCGAATATAACTCGCGCCTCCGACCTGCGAACACGGAAATATTTTCACTAGGTCTGCGCCGGATTCCCATGCTGACATTACTTCGGTAGGCGTTAGAGCGCCGGCAAGCATCAGAACACTTTTTCGCTGCGCGAACTCCAGCGTCTTCAAATTAATTCCGGGGCTTACGAGAAATTGCGCTCCGGCGTCAAGGCAGCGCTGGGCAGCCTCGGCATTGAGGACCGTCCCGGCGCCGACCAAAATCCCAGGCAACGTCTCCGCAATGCGCGAAATGACGGAAGTGGCTCCCGGCACCGTCATGGTGATCTCAACTACATCTACGCCGCCTGCGAGAACAGCTTCGGCGGCAAACAATGCGTCTTCCGCGCTGGCGGCACGAATTACAGGAATGATTCCTGTCGCAAGCGCGCGCTGCAACACCGTGGCCTTGTTCACAGATTTCCCCCAGCGCAGATCAACGAACGATTCTAGCGCCTGCTCCTTTCATCACTTGTTCCACTTCCTTGAGCGTGGCCATGGTGGTATCTCCGGGAGTGGTCATCGCCAGCGCCCCGTGCGCCGCGCCACAATCCACGGCCCACTGCGGGCCTTTACCCGCGAGAAACCCGTAGATCAGTCCGGAAGCGAAAGAATCGCCCCCGCCTACGCGGTCATAAATCTCTAGATCGTTTCTGCGCGGGGCTTCGTAGAATTTGCCATCGCAATAGCAGATGGCGCCCCAATCATTCCGTGTCGCGCTGGTGGCTTTGCGTAATGTCGTGGCCACTACCTGGAACGGGAAGTCCTTCAGAACAACTTCAATCATGGCCTGGAAATTTTCCGATGAGAGATTGGAGAATTCATCGCCCACTCCCTTCACGTCGTAACCGAGTGCGGCGGAGAAATCCTCTTCGTTGCCGAGCATGACGTCAACATAAGCAGCGAGTTGGCGATTTACCAGCTGCGCTTGTTTCTTCCCACCATAGGATTTCCAAAGCGAATCGCGATAATTCAAATCGTACGAAACGATGACGCCATTTTCGCGGGCCGCGCGCATCGCCTCCATCGCAACAGCAGGAGTGGAGGCCGAAAGCGCACAGAAGATTCCACCGGTGTGAAGCCAGCGCACGCCGAGTTCGCGGAAAATGTGATTCCAGTTGATGTCGCCTTCCTTTAGTTGCGAGACAGCCGTATGGCCGCGGTCGGAACAGCCCAGTGCGGCGCGAACGCCAAAACCCCTGTCAGTGAAATTCAAACCGTTGCGCACGGAACGGCCTACGCCGTCATACGCAACCCACTTGGTTAGCGAATGGTCCACGCCGCCTTGATTCATCAAGTCTTCGACGAGCTTGCCGATCGGATTATCCGCGAGCGCGGTGACCACAGCTGTGTCCAGGCCAAAACAGCGTTTCAAGCCGCGCGCGACATTGTATTCGCCGCCGCCTTCGCAGACGGCGAATTGACGAGTGGTCCAAATGCGCTGATCGCCTGGGTCGAAACGCAGCATCACTTCGCCCAAGCTCAGTTGATCCCAGCGACAACGCTCTTTAGGTTTGATATTCATCGTTCGAGTCTGCGTGCTGATGCGATCTCGGTTTCTGTTGCTATTCTCACAAAGGCCCGCGCCACAAACGCAATCACTCTTATGCGCGAATCGTAGCGTACCAGACCAGCGAACAACCGACGATAGCAGAATTACCCAAGATTTATGGACTGGGAATATCGATCACGCGGGGGCCGTTCATGCCAACAAATCTGCGGCTGCACCGCCAGTTCGTGTTCCTGACAGCGCTATTGATTCACGCCGCTCGCAAGGAAGCCACCGTCAACTACCAACAAGTGGCCGGTGACAAAGCTGGCGGCATCGGAAGCAAGAAATACCGCGGCGCCGCCGAGCTCTTCGACTCTCCCGTAGCGCCGCATCGGCGTGCGCATCAGGAATTCGCGCCCTCGCTCCGTGCCGTCGAGCAACGCTGCGTTCATATCCGTACGCAGCACCCCGGGAACCAGCGCGTTCACACAAATACCGGAAGTGGCCCATTCGATGGCGAGCGATTTCGTGAGCGCGGCGACTCCCGCTTTGCTGGCATTGTAAGCAGCCACTTCGTAGAGCCCGACGAAACAAGCGAGCGAGCCGATATTGATGATGCGCCCGTATTTTCGTTCGATCATGTGGCGGCCAAATACACGGCAGGCGTGCAGCGTGCCCTTTAAATTGGTTTCCAGAATCGCGTCCCATTCGTCGTCGGGCAATTCCAGCGTAGGTATGCGCTTGGTACGGCCCGCGCAATTCACCAGTATCTGTACGCTGCCGAATTTCGCGCACACCGCTTGCAGAAGCTTCTCCAACGACGCGCCATCGGTCACATCGCAAGTTTGTGCAATCGAGCGGCGACTTAGAGCCTGCACTTCGGCTGCAGCGGCTTGCACGAGCTCCGCTCGCCGGCCTGTGGGCACCACATCAGCGCCCGCTCTGGCCAGTTCGCGGCTAAGCGCGAATCCAATGCCGCTGGTCCCGCCGATCACCACAGCCGTCTTGCCCGTCAGATCAAGAAGCGGATGCCCCATGCCTTCTCCCCGCGCTGATTTTAGAGAAACTGAGATCCATTCGCAAAAATAAACGTTGTTGGAACCGGCGATTACGGACAAGAATCAGTGCGCCGTTCGTGCAACATCTCGGCCGTCGCAGACGGCGCGAGCGAGCCTTCCACAGCGGCCGAATCGAGGACCGAACTTCATGATTGCATATTCGAGTCAGAAATTCGCAGCGATGCATCTTTTTCTTGCCGGCATGCTTTTTCTGCTTCTCGCATCACCGCTCTGTCACGCGCAGTCAAAAGGTATTGCAGCCACTCCGCCGATGGGTTGGAACAGCTGGAATCACTTCGCCGAGAAAGTGAATGACGCCGTCATTCGCGCGCAAGCGGATGCAATGGTTTCCTCCGGAATGCGGGACGCAGGGTACGTGTACGTCAACATTGACGACACGTGGGAGGCAGAGCGCGACGCACAAGGCGTGATTCACGCCAACAGCAAATTTCCGGACATGAAGGCGCTGGCCGACTACGTGCACAGCAAGAACTTAAAGATTGGAATTTATTCTTCGCCCGGTCCAAAGACCTGCGCCGGATTCGCAGGCAGCTACGGCCACGAAGATCAGGACGCCGCGACTTACGCGGCCTGGGGAATCGACTACTTGAAATACGACTTGTGCGATTTTCGCGAAATCATGAAACGCGCCGACTCACCCGCCGCAGCCAACAAAATGATGGTGGATGCCTACATCAAAATGCGCGACGCGCTGCGCAAGACCGGGCGCCCCATCGTTTACAGTTTCTGCCAGTACGGCGATGACGCGGTGTGGCGTTGGGCCGCGTCTGCCGGCGGCAATTTGTGGCGGACCACCGGCGATATCAACGACACGTATCTCCGGATGGCGGCGATTGGATTTGGACAAGCGGGCCTTGCGAAATTCGCAGGACCGGGCCACTGGAATGATCCGGACATGCTGGAAGTCGGCAATGGCGGGATGAATCTTGCGGAATATCGCACGCACATGAGCCTGTGGGCGCTCCTCGCGGCGCCGCTGCTCGCGGGAAATGATTTGAGCGCGATGAGCCCCGAGACGGTCGCTTTGCTGACCAATAAGGAAGTGCTGGCTATTGACCAGGATTCCGCGGGAAAGCAGGGCGACAGGTTTTCCGCCGAGGGTCCCATGGAAATTTGGGTGCGGACGCTCGATGATCGCTCAAAAGCAGTGGGACTTTTCAATCGGCATTCCGGGCCTATGGATTTGCAAGTCGATTTCCGCGAACTGGGATTCAAGGGAGCTGTGAAAGCGCGCGACGTCTGGAACGCAAAGGATCTCGGCTCAATGCAGGCTGTTTACAAAGTTCAAGTGCCGGCACACGGCGTGGTATTACTGCGGGTTACGGAATAAAGAATCCTAACTGCCGGAAACTGCCGGTTTTGCTGGCATGCGTTGAGGCTTCGCTATTTCGGTGAGCAGAAATAAATCGGTGAGCAGCGCGCGGAGATGAATGGAAGCGTTCAAATTGTCAATCAATTGAGAACTGATGGTGGGTTGGGTGAGGACCAACTCGATCGCGGCGAGTGAGTCGGCTGCATCTCGGATTAGCACCTTGAAGAACGCCTCGTAGTGCTCGCCAGGCTCGAGTCGTTCCTGTTGCAGCGCCTTCGCGCAGCTTTCCTCCAGACCGCGCATCGCATTTCCAGCGCGTCGCAAGTATTCGCGGATTTGTCCTCCCGACTGGCTGCGTGAATCGGTGGGCAGCCCCTGCGCGGCGTAGGCCAGCATGAACTCGTACGATTCTTCGATGGTGTTGCAGCGTTCGGCGATCTCAGCCAGCATCGGTTAGTCCTTCGGGCTCTGCGCTCTGCGAACTCGGCGGCGGTGAAGTGGTATTGTCGACCGGCCAGCGCGCCGGATCGTGCTCCTGCAGATAAAAATCGCGGCTCATCCATCCGAAGATCATTGATTTGGTGATAGCCCGTTTTTCCGGCCGCAGCCCAAAGTAAACATGCACCATGATCAAGGCAATCAGCCCAACGCCTGCGAGGCCGTGCAGCACGTACATCATCCCCCAAGCCATATCGCCAAACAGATACGGATTGCGCGGGAAGAAAATTGTGCGCACGCGAAACATCATGAACACGCCGGTGATGATCGCGGACAGTCCCGCGGCGATGATCGCGCCGTGGTACAACTTGTTTTCCAGCGGATATTTGGCGAAGCGGTCGGGCGGCGGAGCAGGCTTGCCGAGAAATCGCCGGATTCTTCGCCCGGCGTCTCGCGCGTCAATTCTGTCCGGCCAGATGGACCAAAAATCCATGAAGAAGGAGGCGTGAATGATGTGAAAGATGATCGAAACTGTCAGGACGGAGCCGGCGATCCAATGGTAAGTGACCCAATCGAATTGCACGCCTACTTTCGGAAGGAACGCGGTGAACAGCAGCGTGAACATAGCAGCGGCCATGACCCAGTGGAAGATGCGTGCAGTGAGCGAGTGCCGGCGAACGCGCTCCGGAATGCGGGCGGCGACGAGAGGTGAAACGCTACCGGCAAATTCCTTGTGTTTGGCGAAATAGCGGACGTACGTCGCGTGCACCATCAGGAAAAGCAGGCCTGCAATCGCCGCGACCCATATCAAGAACCACGCAATGTGAATCGGGACACGCTGGCCCCACGGACTCGTGGCCCACTCTAGGAAGCCCATGTCGGCTCCTCCACGCCGCCGATGGCGCGCTTCACCAAATTTCGCATCAGCGGAATTTTGTACGCGTTGAATTGCAGCGGTACAGCTCCCTGTACCGCTAGCTTTCCAGCCGTTTCTCCGGTGGCGGCGTTGGCTGGCTTTCCTTGAACGGCGTTTTCGACAGATTTCAGTCGCAGAGGACGAGCAGCCGCGCCGTTCACTGCGATGCGCATTCGTTCGATTGTGCCGTTCGATACGAACATCGCGGACGCCACGTTGAGCAGCGGAAAATCCCAAACATTGCGGTCACGCACCTTCTCAAAATAAAATTGCGCGCCGGCCCAGGTAGAAGGAATGCGAATGGAAGTGAGCAAATCGCCGGGCTGCAGGATGTGCAGGCGGGTGATGTCAATTTCAGGGCCGACGAAATAGTCTTCGGCGTCCACTACGCGCTCGCCCTTCGGAGTACGCATCACAAATTTCGCGTCCAGCGCGATCAGTGCCGGAGCAGAATCGGACGGATTCACGGCGACGCAGCGTTCGGCGTGAAGAATCGCGTGCTCGCGGTTGCGTCCTTCGGGAGTATCGGCATAGCAGATGTTGCCACCAGCGCGATAGCACGGCCAGCCCGCGCGGTAATACCAACACCGGGCGTCCTGCGTGACGTTGCCGCCAATCGTGCCCTGATTGCGGATTTGAGGCGACGCTGCAAGCTCCGCGCCTTGCGCCAACAAGCCATAGTGTTGTTTGACCAGCGGATTGTTGACGACCTCGGTAAGCGTGGTCATCGCGCCAATCTCGATGCCATCGTTCGTGGCGCGAACACCTCTGAGTTCTTCAATGCCGCTGAGATCCACCAGGACCCTCGGCCGCTTGATGCGGTCCTTGAGCCAGTCGAAGCTATCGAGCCCGCCGGCCATGACCCAAGCGTCGGCCCCGTGCTGCTCCAAGAGTTTCTGCGCGTCAGCGATGGAACCGGGCTGAAGCAAATCGAACGCCGGCATGACATCGCGAATTACGGCCATGGCTCTCTCCTGTTACGAGTGCAACGAAATCAAATGTGCGCCACCAGCGGATGCTGCATCGGGCGGCCTGCTTCCAGCGACGTGAGAATCGTGTCCGCGTTTACGGGAGCGCGCTGAAAGATTTCGTCACCCAGCGCATCGGAAAGCGCATTTAGAATCGAAGCGCAGCCGCCGCCCACGGGAGGTTCACCGATGCCGCGCGCGCCGGCAGGTGTTTCCGGATCAGGAATATCCAGCGCCTCCCATTGCATGTCCACCGGCACATCCAGAATGGTTGGCGGCTTGGTGTAATAAAAACGATTGGACACCATGAGACCGTAGTGAGGATCAAAGACCCATTTCTGGCCGATGGCGTGGCCGATGCCGAGAGTCGAACGGCCGAGAATCTGCCCCCCGAGCGCGGCTGGATGAATCACGCTGCCGACATCAGCGTACGCAAGAAAATCAACAATGTGATAGTGGCCGGTTTCAACGTCCACCTCGACTTCGGCGAAACTCGCAACGTAGGAATGCGTAACGCCATCGCGCGGGTAGTTGTCGCGCGCTGCCGCTACCAGGCCTTGGCCCGCCAGCGCTGCGACAGAGGCTTTTGTGAATTTGTTGACGTCCGCGGCCGCTTCGTGACCGTCGTAAATTCCGCCGAGCTTGATCGCGTGCTGAGCGGCCTGCGCGAACGTCATGCCAGCGCCGCCGCCTTTGCGATAGACGCGCTCGCCGGCGACTTCGTAATTTTCCGGCTTGCCGCCGAGCGATTTCGCGGCGATTTGCTGCAGTTTGCTCTTCGCGTCCATCGCCACGGCGTACGAAGCTCGCGTCATCGCGTGCGTCGTCTGGCTGCCGCCGGAAACGCACGTGTATGGAAAGTTCAGCGAAGTGTTGCCCCAGACGACATCGCATTTCTCCCAGGGCACGCCGAGAATTTCCGCGCCGACGCGATGGACGTCGCTGACCGATTCCGTACCGAGGTTGCCAATTCCCGATTGGAAGCGCACGCGCCCTTCCGGAGTGATAACCAGTAGCCCGTCAAAGCCGATCGTGCCGCCGACGTAGCAGCTGAGCGACACGCCGACGCCGCGCACCTTCGATCCGATGCGCTTCGGTTGACGCGCCACTCTTTCCTGCCAGCGAAATTGTTCCGCACCGCGATCAAGCGCTTCTTTCAGGAACGCGCTGGTGGCATGCGGGCGCTTACCGTTCACCACCGGCCCGAATTCCGCCTTCCCTTCCGGACAATTGATGCGGCGGATGGCGACTTGATCGAGTCCGAGTTTGCGCGCGGCTTTCGCGATGATGGGCTCGACGATGACGATTCCTTGCAGGCCACCGGGTGAGCTTTGGGCACTGCGTGGCGGCGTGTTGGTCAGCACCGTCACTCCGCGCCAGCGCATGGCTTGCGGCTGATACAGCAAAGAAACGATGCGTCCGGAAGAAAATGCGTCGCCGACCGAATCGTAGGGACCGTTGTCGCAGATGACGAACATGTCGAGAGCTCTGATTCGCCCGTCGCTGCCGAAGCCGACTTTCATGCGACCCTGAAAAGCCGGGCGCGCTCGACCGATGAAAGTTTCTTCTTCGCGGCTGATGCGCATCATCACGGGCGCGTTGGTCTTCTTCGCCAGCAGCGCGGGAATAATCATGGTGACGCCGCCGGTGATCTTGCTGCCGAATCCGCCGCCGGTATATTCGCTGATGAAAACAATATTGCTCGCGTCCATGTTCAACCAACGCGCGATAGCCGGCAGAGTCTGCGCAGTGCTTTGCGTGCCGGCATGCAAAAACAATTTGCCATTCTGCCAGTAGGCCATCGCGCTGCGCGGTTCCAGAGTTTCGTGGCTGGTGTCCGGCGTGGCAAACGATTCATCGAGAACGAGCGCGGCATTCTTGAAACCGGCATCCAGATCGCCGTACGTCCACTCGTCCGGCGCCTTGCCCATTGGCAAGCGATTTTCTTTCACGCCGGCAAAATCAGCGTCTGCCCACTTCAACGTCGTGACCTGCGGCTGCGGGGGATTCGGCGGCGCGGGCCTCGTCCAGACGTTACCGTCGGTGCGAGGATTGGGACCGCCCGGGCGGAGCGTCTCGAGCGGATCGACAACGAAAGGAAGCGGCTCAAAATCAATTTTAATTTTTTCGATGGCGTCCGCAGCGGTGACTTCGTCCACAGCCGCCACCGCGAGGATCGGTTCGCCCTGATAAACGGGCTCCATGGTGAGGCCGCGTTCGCCCCACTTGCTAGCTTTGATCACCGTGCCGTTGTCGGTCAGCGTGTCGGCGGGCGCGGGCAGATCATTTGCGGTGAGTATCGCGCGAACGCCAGGCATGGCGAGGGCTTTGCTTGCGTCAATGTGTTTTACGCGCGCGTGCGGCATGGGGCTAAGGAGAAGTTTGCAGAACAGCATGCCCTCTGCGCGAAAATCCTCGGCATATTTCGCAGCTCCGGTGACTTTGGCATAGAGATCTGGAGTCGGATAATTTTTGCCGACGAGTTTGTGGCCCACTCCGTACTGACGATCGGCGCCCTTAGCAGGTTTTCCGGCATCAGGCATGGCTGGCCTTCCTCAGATTTTCCGCGCCGCGCATCATGGCGTCGAGAATCTTGTTGTAATCCTGGCAGCGGCAAAGATTTCCAGAAATTCCGTGCGCCAGTTGCTGGCGGGTGGGATTAGGATTTGTCTTCAGGAATCCGACGGTGGCCATCAAGAAGCCAGACATGCAGAAGGCACACTGAAAGCCCTGTTCGTCAATGACGCCCTGCTGTACGGGATGCAGCGTGCCGTCGGCGGCAGCGAGGCCTTCGACGGTAACAACTTTTCGCGCTCGGACGGTGTGCGTGAGCACCGAACAGGAATAATGCGGAACATCGTCGATCAGGACAGTGCATGCGCCGCACTCCGCGCGGTCGCAGCCGAGTTTTGTGCCAGTGAGTCCCAGCTTGTAACGCAGAGTCCACGCGAGCGTTTCCTGCTTCAGCACATCCACGCGCCGCTGCTGGCCGTTCACGCTGATGGTGATGAGCCGTTCGGCTGCGCTGGCGCTCGGCGTCTGGCCAAACAGCGTGGCCGCGCGGAACAGATAACTTGCCGACGAAACGGCAGCGCCGCTGGCGATCACCCCTTTGATGAAGCTGCGCCGGGAGACTTCTTTCGAGACCGCCTCGACCGGCTTGATGTCAGTCATGTCCGACATGCATCGTTCCCCTCGACAGAATCTTAGCGCGGCAGACACCCCGATGTGTACAAATCGTTGCCGGCCGAAGCCGCCTATTGGATGAGACGTTCGGGCGCGCTTCCGGTTGCGACTCATTGCATGCCGCATTTTGCATTTGCACTACGACGATTGGGTTGCCGCGCCGGGAAGTACAGCTAACTGCTCCGCCGCTTAGCAGTTCACCGCTAACGAAATTTGTGATAGCCCTCAGAGTAATTTGTGCGTAAGGGCTTCGCAGCGCAAGCGCGTGGCCGATACGAAAACAGATGTGTACTATCGTCTAATCGGAGGTCGCGTCGCATGAGAGCTGTCATGGTAGTCGGCGATGTTTTTCCGCATGCCTGAGCTGCCGGATATTGCAGCCTACATCAGCGCGCTCGAGCCGCGCATAGTGGGCCAGCCGCTCGTGCGCGTACGACTCGCGAACGTGTTCCTGCTGCGCACCGTGCAACCGCCGCCAACGGACGTGGAAGGCCGCACCGTGCGCGAATTGCGGCGAATCGGCAAGCGCATCGCCATCGGCTTGGACGGGGATCTTTGGCTGGTTCTGCACTTAATGATTGCCGGCCGCCTGCACTGGCGTGTTGCGGAGGCAAAGCTTTCTGGGCGGCAGAATCTGGCGGCGTTCGATTTTCCCAACGGTTCACTGGTGCTTACCGAGGCTGGCACGAAGCGCCGCGCTTCTTTGCATGTATTGGGCAGCGAAGTCGCTTTGCGCGCGATGGATCCCGGAGGGATCGACGTCTTCGCAAGCGATTTCGAATCGTTTCGCGCCACGCTTTCGGCTGAAAACCGCACACTGAAGAGGGCTCTCACCGATCCACTATTACTTAGCGGCATCGGCAACGCGTATTCGGATGAGATTCTGCACGCGGCGCAACTTTCGCCGATCGCGCTGACTCACAAGCTGCAGCCGCAACAGTGGGAAAGACTATTTGACGCGACGCGAAATACGCTGAGGATTTGGATGGACCGGCTGCGCGCCGAGGCCGCCGCTGGATTTCCCGAGAAGGTGACCGCGTTTCGCAAGGGCATGGCTGTTCACGGCCGGTATGGAGAGCCTTGCCCGCGATGTGGAGAAAAGATCTTGCGCATTCGTTACGCGGACAATGAGACAAACTACTGTGCGCGATGCCAAACGAGCGGAAGAGTTCTCGCGGACCGCGGTCTTTCGCGACTATTGGGATCGGATTGGCCGCGCACGCTTGAGGAGCTCGAAGCCCTCACCCGTCGCTAGAGGAAACAAACTGAATCCGAACTGAAAGGACCGTCTAGGCGGCTTCCAGCAAGTAGATCCAAAATTGGGGAAATTGCGTGCCCAGGAAGACGCGCCTGGAGCTTTTCTGGCCGATTTCATTTCATGTTCGCCACAGACTGATTTCCCTTCTGGATCAAGTCCATTGCCTGTTCGGGAGCCGGGATTATACTCCTCGGGTTACGTGGATTTTCTATTATTGACAAGGTATTCCACAAGATTCACCTGCCTGTCATTTCTACCAATATACGATGACGGACATGACTCGTATGGTGGCTGCCCAGTATTGATAAGTTTACAGCGGGGTGCTCACGATATGCGGAATGCAGAGGAACGTTCGCCGGCTCGCCTTTTGCTTCAAGTGGGGATAATTTCGCTGGCGTGCTTCGTGGCGGCGGTTGCACCGGTGACGGCACAGCAAGTGACGGGCAAATTGGGCTCCGCCGATGCGACGACGACGATTGACGGGAAGCAAATTCCACCGCCACCGCCAAAATTTGGCGGAGTGATCAAGGAGGACGCCAAAGATTCCACGCCCTGGTGGCCACCGCGCGTCGTGCCGCGCAAGGGCGCCCCCAACGTCCTTCTCATCATGACGGACGATCAGGGCTACGGCGTGCCCAGCACCTTCGGCGGAGTCATCCCGACGCCAAATCTGGATCGCATCGCCAAGGCCGGGCTGCGCTACATCCAGTTCCATTCGACAGCGCTTTGCTCGCCGACGCGGGCGGCGCTGATCACCGGTCGCAACCACCACTCAGTGGGTTTCGGCGTGATCGGCGAATTGTCCACCGGCTACCCGGGCTATGACTCCGTTATCGGCCAGGACAATGCCACCATCGCCGAGATTCTGAAGGAAAACGGCTACGCTACCTCGTGGTTCGGTAAGGACCACAATACCCCGGGCTTCACTTACAGCACCACCGCAGGGCCGTTCGACCAATGGCCAATCGGAATGGGCTTCCAGTATTTCTATGGCTTCTTGGGGGGCGAGACCGACCAGTGGACGCCCTACCTCTTCCGCAATACGACGGCAGTGTATCCCTGGGTTGGCAAGAAGGGCTATAACCTCACTACTGACCTGGCCGACGATGCCGTCCGCTACTTGCAGGACCTCAACGCAGCGGCGCCCGACAAGCCGTTCTTCCTCTACTACGTGCCGGGCGGCTCCCACTCGCCTCACCAACCAACCCAGGAATGGATCGACAAGTTCAAGGGCAAGTTCGACATGGGCTGGGAAAAGTTGCGCGATCAGATCTTTGAAAACCAAAAGCAGCTCGGCGTGATTCCGCCGAATACTACGCTAACGCCGTGGCCCGACGGACAGGCAGAGTATGCGGGTGCCAAGCTGCCCAAATGGGACTCGCTAAATGTCGCGGAAAAGAGCATGTATTCCCGTGAAGCGGAGGTCTTCGCCGCCTACACCGCCTACACGGACTACGAGATTGGTCGCGTGATTGACGAAGTCCAGAAGATGGGCAAGCTCGACAACACGCTGATCATCTACATCGACGGCGACAACGGTACCAGCGCCGAAGGCAGCGTTTACGGCACGTTCAATCAGTACACCGCCTACAACGGCATCATCAATATGCCGATGGTCAAGCCCGTCCTCGCGATGAACGCACTGCACTATAACGACTGGGGCTCCGACAAGACCTATCCGCACATGTCCGTGGCATGGTCTTGGGCTTTCGATACCCCTTTCAAGTGGACCAAGCAGGTGGCCTCTCACTTCGGCGGGACTCGCCAGGGACTTGCGATTTCCTGGCCCGGACATATCAACGGTGCGGGTGGCATTCGCACCCAGTTTCACCACGTCATCGATATTGTTCCTACGATCCTCGAAGCGACCGGCGTCCAAGCGCCCGATACTGTGAACGGAATCAAGCAGAAGCCGATTGAAGGGGTGAGCATGCTCTATACCTTCGATTCCGCCAATGCCAGTGCGCCATCCAAACGCGACACTCAGTATTTCGAGATGGTGGGCAACCGCGCGATCTATCATGACGGCTGGGTCGCGGCTACCACGCCGCCCGCCCCGCCCTGGGAACTGGGAACTACGGCCATGCCGCCCCTCAATCAATACAAATGGGAGCTATACCACATCGCAGAGGATTATTCGGAGGCCAACGACCTCGCCGCGACAATGCCTGACAAGCTGAAAGAAATGCAGGCGCTGTTCCAGAAAGAGGCGGCGGACCATCAGGTCTTACCGCTGGATAACTCGGGCTTTGTGCGCGCCCTAACGGCGCGACCGAGCGCAATTGCCGGGAAAACTGTTTTTACGTATACCGGTGAGAATGCAAATATCCCCGACGGAAATGCTCCCAACGTGCTGGGCAAAAACTTCACCATTGCTGCCGAGTTGACGATCCCGAGTGGAGGCGCGGAGGGCATGGTCGTAACCGAGGGCGGAATGATCGGCGGCTACGGTCTCTACCTCACCCATAGCTTTAATTGGTGGCTCAAGAGCGACCTGTTCAAAAAAATCGGGCTGGGATTGTTGATTCTGGGGCTCGTGCTGATCTTGGTCGGCAATGCTGGACGGCGGAGAAAACGCTTCGGTTACGCAATGCTTCTAATAGCCGCATTGGGACTGCTCATGGTGTTTGCTACCGATATCTTCGGATTCGGCAGGTGCCGGCCTGTCTTTGTCTATAACATGCTGGACTTGGAGCGATTCCGGTGGAGAGGCTCTGCGCTTGGCGAAGGCAAGCACACCATAGTCTTCGATTTCAAATACGACGGCCCCGGCGTTGGCAAGGGCGGTGTCGGCGTGCTGACTGTGGATGGCAAAGAGGTCGACCGCAAGTCGATGGAACACACCATTCCGTTCCTCCTTCCAGCCGACGAGAGTTTCGATGTCGGGCTCGATACTCGGACGCCGGTGGACTTTACCTATGATTGTCCTTTCCGATTTACCGGAAGCATCGACAAGCTGACGTTCAACCTCGGGCCGTCTCAGTTATCCGCCGAGGACCAGAGGAACATGTACGACGCCATCGCCAGAGCCAACAACTAGGTGGCTAAGGCAAGCATTTGTGATGGAAGTCAACGCTATCGCTGATTGTGAAAGTAGAAATCAAAAATTGGCGGCGCTAAAGGAGAGGAAATGAAAACTAAGTTGCTCGTGCTCGCGGCCCTGCTCTGCTGCATCGCTGCGGCAGCCTCGGCCCAAACCGTATACGTGAATTCCAGCCCTAACGCCACGTTTTCGGCATATCACACCTATGCCTGGGGCCAGAGTCCGAACCCGAACGCGGTGGCTAGTTCGTTCTTGGCACAGGAAGCGCAGAACCAGATCAACACGCAATTGCAGGGCAAGGGCCTGAAGATGGTGCAAGAAAGCGAAAATCCCGACTTGGTGGTGATCATCAGTGGCGGGATGAAAACGCAAACCTCTTACAACGCCTGGGGCATGCGCGGATTCGGTGGCGGAATGGGCGGGATCACGCCGGAACAAAATGTAATCGGGACGTTGATCGTGGATATTTACGATGTGAAAGCCAAAGAACTGGCCTGGCGTGGCATGGCTCAAAACACTTTGAATACGAGCAACTCGCAGAAAAACATGAAGATGGTGGACAATGCGGTCGCCAAAATGTTTAAGAAATATCCCTCGTCGTAATGGAAGCAAACAGAGCGGCCGTTGAATCGAAGCACGAATCGGAACACAGGAGGAAATGATGATGAAGCGTTCGTATGTTTCGCTGGCGGTGCTGGTGCTGTTTGTCGCTGTGCTTGTAGGGTTCGCTGTGCTGCGTCCCGACCGCGCTAACGCCGAGCCGGCGCAGCAATATCCGATCCTGGATAAGGTTGCCGCCAAGGTCATAGCGAAATACCAGAATTCCAGCTGCGAGCAATTGTATCAACAGAAGAGCCAAAAGGCCGCTCCCTCGCCTGAAGAACAGAAAGTGGTGCAGTTTCTGCACAGCGATCCACAGATGAAGACCGTATTCATCAACAAGGTCGCCGCTCCTATCGCCAATAAAATGTTCGATTGCGGGCTGATTCCCTAAGGAGTTTGTCTAATGAGCCAGAGTCACTTCACACTTGCGTTCCCGTTGAAATCGGCGGCCGCTGCGAAGGCAGTCACGGAGCGGCTTCCGACGTTAATGCCAGATTTTTTCAAAGTTGAGGATACGCTGGGGACAATTCACTATTCGCGCTTCACGCTGCTGAGCGAACGGACTCTTCTATTTCTTGGGGATTTTGATGGTGAGTTCGGCGCGCTCATCGCGGACCTCGCCAAGGCGGCAGGGCCAGTGTTCGATGCGATCTTTCAGCATGTGGACGGTGCGCCGGCTTTACCGGTGGCCAATAACGCCGAGGCATTCGCTGAATGGTGCGCGGACCATCTCTCGACCGCTGTGAATCTTTACACCGCTTATCCCGACGTTACCGCCAAAGAGATCAAGGCGCTGGCCGCCAGCGCAGATGTTACCGGCGTAACCGAACAGCGGCCATTCCTGGTGGTGCTACCCATCAAATCGAAGATTGCTTACATGGAAGTGGAGCTGCTGCTGCGTGCGCGAGGGCGTGGCACGACGAAGGACCTGGACAAAGTCGGGACACCACATTTCGCGCAATTCGTGAAGCTGGAGGATAACCAGATCGGGTTCTTTACGGTGTACGACGGCACGTTCGACACGTATATCGCAGATTTCACCAAGAACATCGGAGAGGTTTTTGACCTGCTGTTCAAGTTCACCAAGGGCGCGCCGCCTTCGCCTGTAAGGAAACATCTCCAGGAGTTCGTGGACTTTGCAGCAGGCGCCAATCGTGCTCCGATCGGATTTTACGAAGCGTATCCCGGTTTGAGTGTTCAAGATGTTCACGCGCTGATCGCCGACAGTAAGTCGCAATCGGCCGCGGCGTCATAGCACAGGCTGCCGGAGAAGCGCGTTGACCCAGGACAACAAAACAAACACCCCGACGAAAACAGTCGGAGGAGCGCTCGGCCGTCTGTTCGGAAGGAACGAGCACGGAGCGCCTGCGTCCGACGATAATAAGCCGCCGGTTGTTGCCTCCGCATTGCCGCTCGACGACATCCAGGGATTTGTTCTTCGCGGCTACCGCATGCCGATGGTGCGTCATTTCTTGTTGACTGTCGGCGCTCCTGCAGAGGCGCGCAACCTGCTGGGACGATTAGTTAGTGGCGACGAATCGGACGCGCCGCAGATCACTACGGCCAAGGACTGGCACGTGGGATTCGCACCTGGACCCGCGGACAATCCGGCGGATGCTCCTCGCCTGAAGCCGGACTATTGCCTCAACGTGGGGATCACGTGGCCGGGATTTATCGCGCTGGAGATAAAAGATCGCGTTCCGGCATTGTCATTCAAGTCGTTCAGCGCGTTCGTCGCGGGGGCTGCCGAGCGAGCAGAGCTCGTTGGCGATACGGGACCCAGCGCTCCGCAAAATTGGGTAGGGGATTTCGGAAAGGGGCGCGATCACGCACTGGTGACGCTGCACGCGCTTAGCCCCGAAGCGATGCAGAGTTACACCGAGCGTTTGTCAGCTTTATTCGCCCAAGGCAACGCCTTTAAAGAAATCTGGCGGCAGGACGGAATGGCGTGGATTGAGATGAAGGATGGCAAGCCGACCCCCTGCGCGAAGGTTCCCTTCGGCTATACCGACGGCATTAGCATGACCACCATTCGCGGCGGGCCAGAAAAATATCCTGCAGATCACCAACAGGCATGCGAGCCATGGTTATTCGTATTGCGGGACGAGTCTGAAAATTACTTTGTGCCAGAGCCCAAGGAACTTGGCCTGAATGGAAGTTTTGCAGTGTTCAAGATGATTGAGACGGACGTGGTCGGATTCGAGAATTTTCTACAGTCGAACAAAGATAAAATTGATCCTGAATTGCTCGCCGCAAAAATGTGCGGGCGATGGCGCAACGGTGTTCCGCTCGCATTGTCCCCTGATACCGACAGCCCGCCAGGCGGACTCTCCCTCGAACAAATGAACAACTACGAGTATGTGAACGCGGACGGCTCGGGAGATCCAAAGGGATTGCGTTGCCCGGTTGGCGCGCATATGCGCCGTATAAATCCACGAGGCCAGCCCGTGACCGGTCAGGGCCAGCCCGGTGGAAGCAACAACACGCACCGCTTGATTCGTCGCGGCCTGCCGTACGGGCCCAACTACGATCCAAAGCTGCCGTATGACGGGATCAAGCGTGGGCTTCTTGGCTATTTTATTAACTCCAATATCCAGAATCAGTACGAGTTTGTGTTGCGGCATTGGGTGAACGACAGTGAATTTGCCGGGGCGGTAAGGTTAAACCCTAAGGCGAAAGATCCGATGATTGGCACGCAGAATCCCGAGGAAAGCATCTTCGTGATTCCGCAGCCCAATGGTGCGCCGCCAATCAAAATAACAGGACTCCTGACATTCGTAACGACCAAGGCGGCAGCGTATTGCTTTCTGCCGAGCGTCACCGCCATCAAATTCATTTCGAAATTGGGTTGAGTCCGGAGGAGACCAGGTTCGATGCTTTTTCTGACCAGAATGTTCGGCGTTACCGGCAGCGACGCCGAGCGTGATCTCGCATCGGAGAAAGCCTGCATCGAAGAGATCACCGAAAGAGTCTTGCAGATGCAGGCCAAGGCCGCGGCCGAACAGCGCGTGCCGCTCCGTCGCGGCACGCATGCCAAGGGCACATCCGCACGCGCTCAATTTGAAGTGTTCGATGTTACCGCCGGACGCGACCCCGCGCTCGGCGCGCGCTTGGCCAAGGGAATCTTCGCGAAGCCCGGCGTTTATCCCGCGATCGTCCGCTTTGGAAATTCAGATTCGAAGGTGAATTCCGATTTCAAGCCCGACGTTCGCTCGCTGTCTTTCTCCGTGCATCTTAGTCGCGACGGCTCGGCCGTTCCCGCGGACAACTGCACGCGTCAGGATTTTTCGATGCAAAATACCACGACCCTGCCCATCAACGACGCGCATGCATTTCTGGCCGCCATGAAGATGCTTACGGCTTCCAATCCCGCGGCCGGTGTGTGGGCGCTGCCCTTCAAAGACAAGTTGCGCGTCGTTCGGACTTTGGCGCTACTGGCGGTCCAAGTGAGCCAGAAAATCGAACCGTATCAAAAGCTGCGCTACGGAAGTAACGTGCCGTTCCGTCACGGAGCGGCCGATACTGTGAAATTTTCAGCAACTCCGCTGCCGGGAAATCCGGCGCGCACTCTCGATAAAAGCAATCCCAATGCCTTGCAGGATGAATTGCTCCGGCACCTCAAGGAAGATGGCAAGATGAGCGCCTTCGATTTCGGCGTGCAATTCCTCGATACCAGCAGCATGACGTACTGGGGCAATCATTACGACGTCAACTTCTGGACCGAAAACGCCAGTATTAACTGGAATGAATCGGAAGCTCCGTTTCACTCCGTTGCGCGGCTCACGCTTCTGGCGAATTCGCAGCTGCTGCAAGAATCAGGCGAAGTTCCGTATTTCGATGTCACTGGGAACTGCAACCCCGATAGCATGCCCGTCGGCAGCATCAATCGCGCCCGCCAGATGGGCGAAGTCGCCAGCAGAAAAGCACGCATGTGCGGGTAGGACCGAGCGCATGACGCGGTGCGCGACATCGAAGCC
This sequence comes from uncultured Acidobacteriota bacterium, assembly GCA_963779465.1. Taxonomy (GTDB): domain Bacteria; phylum Acidobacteriota; class Terriglobia; order Acidiferrales; family UBA7541; genus Palsa-295. The sequence continues at coordinate 2,303,612 of CAVZYH010000001.1, forward strand.
CGTTATCGCGACACGCGCTCCATCCACGCTGCGAACTATCGCCAAAACGATCTACGGTTAGCCACATGGTAATCACGAGGTGAACTCAGCGCCCTGTGCTTTTGTGACCAATCAATCGAACGCATGGCGCGCGCAAAGGGGACGACATTAGAACTTTTCTCGACGATTTTGTGGCAGCGTTGCCACAGATTGGACTCCGTTTCGGATTTAGTTTTTTACGTGTTCAGAAACACGGGGCCAGCTGAATGCATATCTATGTCGGCCTCCTCGACTCAAATAGGCTTTTCGGCTTGGGAATCTGGTTCGTGCCGGGATAGCTCGCTGGACATGGCGCGGAATAGTACGCCGTCCAATTGAACGGATGTCCAGCTCCCTCGTGAGAGAAAGTTCGAAAAGCTAATTATGGTCCAAAGTTTACGATTGAAACGATGAACGGGTCGGACTTGGAGCCTCAACGCCGATTGCCTGCAAAAGAATCCGAGAAGACGATCAATTTCCGCTCCAAACCTTTCCAACGGCTCGCTACTTCGAACTCCACGTGTTCCGCGCTGCGCATGTCATCGCTCCCACAATCCCGAAGATTATGGCGAACGGCAGACCCTGGTTGCGGACAGATCCCATATTCTCACTCCCTAAACCTACTGCGTATCCAAGACCGAGTCCTAGACCCATGCTCGCCAGGATAATGACCGCGATGAGAACTTTCCACTTCGCGCCCTGTCCTGAAGCGATGGCGAACCCCGAGCCCAGAATCAAAGCCGCGAGCCAGATCATTTCCATCGTGCCCTCCTACGTAGCTCGACAATAGCCAAACCTCAATGCAAGATCAGATCATCCTCAACCGTCTTCGCCGAGGGGCGTGGTTCTCGACCGTCGAGTGCGTGCGGGAATTTTCACGCGGAATGCAGAAATTGATAGTTGACCTTTTCAACTAGACGGCACGGAAAGCTGCCACGAGTCGATCAAATCATAGGTCGCTATGGTCGCTGATGCCTCGCGCCGTTGCTTGCTCCTTGAATCGCAACGCCGCCCCTGTCGTCTGCTAAAACGGTGATCTTCTCTGAATTCTCGATCTGCCCTTCTCTGCGCGCGGAATACAAGAACTGATGACCTTCGAGCGACCCCGGATAGAACCAGTCAACAAGAACCGGTGGACGACCATTGGGGCGTTCCGCAAATGTGAGGACAGTTCTTCCGCGCGGATGCTCGCGCTCAACACTGGCCGTTTGCAGGATTATGTCTATCTGTTTTTTGCCGCTGCTGAAGACTCGAATAAGATTCATATCGGAGTCGTTCCCATCGTCGATCCGCGTGAAGTAATAGGAGCCGGGAGGAAGCACAAGTCCAGGAAGCTGTACCCGATGTTGAAAGGTCATTTTCGTGAGTTCGCTCATTTCGTCTGTCCGGGCGAATGGCGACATTGCCGCCACTATTAGCAGAACTACGGAAACCCTACCCGCAAATCTCTTTATATTCATCGCGGAATTACCTCCTGGCGGTCGACACCACCGATGTCTAGACTTCGTCGCACCGCACGCTGGTATTCGCCGGAAGAGGCCTGCGTTGCAGTGCTGCTTAGCTGACTGTTCCAGTTGCCATTCATCATTCACACTTCAATTATTTACGTTTATCACTTTTTTGATTTCCATCCTCCGGCTAGTATCGCGCAAGCCGAGTGGGCTCACGGACCTCTGTATCCAGCAAACTTCAGATCGGTGCGCCGGTGGGAGGCGATAGTTTGGGCAGGTGCACCTCCAGCAGATCGCCCTTTATTTCAGCCGAGACTTTCGCAGGATCAATGGGAGCAGGAAATTGATAAGTAAGCGAGAATGCGCGCGGAGGAGGCGTCATATTTTCCGGAATGCCGGACCCGCTGGGCGTGGGGCATCCCACAATCCTCAGACGCTGAGGCTCCGCGCTCAATTTCAAGTCCCGAGGACGATGAGCAGCGATACCTATGACAGCGAGAAATGCATCGCCGGAATCTGACACCTCGTGATTGACCGTCTGCAGTACGGCCGACTCTGCCTGGTGCCAATCGTCCCAGTCGTGGCCGTTAGCGCAACCACGACTCTCAAAGATTTCAAATGCGCGACGTGCGATCATGTCGCTCACCCTGCGTAGATGTTCATCGAATCTGTCCGCGGAAACGAACAGTTCGTCGAAGTCGCCTTCCGATTTTTGCATTACAGTGGCTAATTGCGGCACCATTTCATTTGCTCCTTAATATTTGCGAAAGTGTGAAAACAGTGGAGGCGCGAAATTAGTACGCTCCACGGGAGTGCTATTGCCGATCGCCTGTGCCACGAATTCTCTCGTTTCCGAGATGAGGTCCTCCAGCAAATGGGCGAACGCCTGAGGCTTGAGCGCCCCAGCACCCCAACATCGAACGCCACGCAGGATGCCCGGCAACCAAATACAGCTATTTTCGACTTGATGCGAAACGAACAAACTGAGTGGAAGATCTTCAAACCGATCGATTAGGCCAAGACCTGTGCCGTCAGGCAAGTGGCAGCTGCTAAGAACGACGTCGAAATCACGTGATCTTGCCAGCCCGGAAACTTCACTAACGCTAGATGCTATAAGACACTTGCGTCGCCGCCTTCGAAACCAGTCAGCAACGGCCGGAGAGTCAAGAAATTCCGGGCCCACGAGCAATACAGTCTGCATGTAGCTAACCATGGGATGCTCCGTTCTGTCAGGTTGCGCGGAGCGCTCGCACTCTTACTCTCAAGAATGCCTTGGCGCTTGAAGTCCTAATTGATCAGCAGAGATGATCCGAAGAAGCATTGCACTGCCGCCGCGTACATTGAATTTACTCTCGTCCGCCGCCAGAACAATCTGTCCGAGCGGATCACCGCGGCCGGAATTGATGATCTTGAGATGTGGGTAGCCGTAGACCCCACATGCATCCGAAGAGAATATCCACAGTGCTTGTGGCAGCTCGTTGTCGCTCATCTGGCCGCGACACCCCTCCTTGAGATTTGGTAGGACGCGAGCTAATACGCCGTCGGGTGGAACTGGCTCTCCAACCACTTCCTCCGATGTGTTCATTACATGACCACCGCCACGATAGACGACCTCGTCACTTCCCACTTGCGTCGTGGTATAGGCTGTGGGAGGAGTCCCACGATCAGGGCCGGTATCCGGCAACCCCGCGTCATCTACCTCCAACCTGGACGCCAAGGCTCGCAGATTCGTCCTGATCATAACTGTGTGGTGAGAAATCACTAGTTGATCGAATTTGAGGGAGATCTCAGAGCCCCTGACGGCACCGAAACGAGCCACCGTGACCACATGGCCCGTCACTTTGGCTCCTGCGTGTATCATCGATCCGTTCCCGATAGGAACATCCTGCATAATCCGTGCCTCTATGAGTTGCCCAGGCGCGCTCTTGTTCGAGAGAGAAGTTTCGAGTTCGACCGGCAGAACAGTGCCGACGGGGATTGATTCTTGAGCGAATAGGTTCGTCGAAATTGCCAACAGCGCAACTAGCAATACCGATTTCATTGGCTTATACCTCCATTTATTGAAGTCTAAGGTGGATAGTGCACAAAGGCGTTTCGGGTAAGCCTATTGCACGGCCGTGAGAGTTCGCCGGGGGCCCCCGCAAACCCTGTGAGAATGTTCTCGTCGCGTTCGTTTGACCCCAACGTGTTCCGTGGTACTCGTACGAGGCACGGCGTCTCCGTATGGAGTCAGGATCCCTAGCCTGCGCGCTGAACGGAGGCGTGCCGCTTGCGAAACCATTCGATCGTTCATATACCTTGTGATCATGCGACGAGCACGATGCATGCGTGCCTTGACAGTTCCAACTTGGATGCCCAAATTTTCCGCGGTGTCGGTTACATTCAATTCTTGGATCTTGCACAGCCAGACAACCTCCCGATATTTCGGCGGCAGGTGTGCAAGGACATCCGCCACGATGCGGGAGCTTTCTTTCTGGCTATATTCTTCTTCAGGATTAAGTCCGGCATCGGCAATTTCTTCCGCGGAATCGATCCGCTCTTCTTCACACTCTTCCAATCTAGGTGACGAGCTTATCGGTCGGCATCGTCGTCGTCTCCACATGGTTCGAGCTTTATTGCGAAGAATCGTTTGCATCCAGGTGGAGAATTGAGCTCGACGTTCAAACTGGTGGATCTTCTGGAAGCCGGAAAGCAGCGCATCCTGCAATACATCTTCAGAATCTTCCTTATTTCTCAGTAAGCGTTCAGCGGTCCTTCGAAGGCCCGGCATGCAGGAAGTGAATAGCTCATTCGTCACGTTGCTATGGGATCTTACCGCTGCATTGGGGGCCCCGTGAGACCGGGACCGTTCATCGAACTCCATCGGCTCTCTCAATCAAGCCTCCCGAATGATTTCTCACTGCCGAATGACATCCAACATTTCCCAGTGTGCAGTTCTCATGCCATTCCAGCGCGCCGAAGTCAGCCCGCACAGGTCGCGAGCATCCGAAACACTTTAGCTCCGCGCGCCCGGCGAAATGTTTGTCGATAAATTGAGCTGTAACAAGACTTGGCAGAGGCCGGTGTTGTTTGGATCGTGAAACGACGCTCACGGCCGGCAGCGACGGGGCGGCGATATTTGAGCGCTGTCCAGGCCGCGCGCACCGCTATAGGCAAGAGGAGTGTGAGCTTTGTTTACAATGCATCGTTCGCATTCTTCACATCTTCAGTGCGCACGTATTTGGATTCTGCTGTGACCTGTCAACTTGTCCAGAAAACGAAGGAGTTATCGCCGGATAAGCGTCGATTCAGTGTGGCATCCGCATTGCATCTGCCATTCATGTAAGTCATCGTCGTCAAAGAGAATGCGCGCCACCTGTAACGTGAAACAGGGAAGGATTTCAACTCGTGCTTTTTATGCATTCCTATTTATGGCGGCAGTCGTATTGGTCACAACTGCCTATATCGTCTTGTTTCCCTGAAGTTGCTGCGGATCGCAGATTTGAGATTTGAGGCCAAGAGCGTCGAGCGATGCGGAATTCACAATTGTTCTGATAGGTTCGGCCATGAGCGGGAGCGTACGAGTCGGATTTGTATTTGCGGTCGGAACCGGAGTCTTGATAGTCATTCTGCTGTCGTGGGTTGTGTTCGTTCCACTGGCTACCAATCTTTCGGTGGCCGGCATCGGTCCAGCGACGCAGGCAGACCAAGCACCGACATGCGTTTCCAAGAATTGTGAAACGCCGGAGTCGCCGGACGCCCAGTCCGCGGCTATGCGGAGAACTCCAGCAGATGTGGAGGACGAAATGGAAATCGTCTACGGAAGGATTCGGGAAGCGCTCCCAGCAAGTGATGGAGAGCTATCTGGTTTTGTGATTGATGGGGGACTAGAAGTCCACTTCCCGAAAGATCGGGCGAAGCAGGTTGCTGCCCTGCTTCCTCTCGGATCGCGGTTAGAGATTTGTGGCAACCCGTACCGCGGACCTTCCGGAGATCCGCATATCGAGGCAAAATTCATCACGAACTTGGATTCAAAACGCTCGATCAACCTCCAGAACTCCCGGCCCCCGAACGAACCAGAGATGTCGTCTTTGTGTGCCCCCACAACAGCCGAGGCGGCATCTCTGGCTCCCCCCCAGAATGAAGGAAACGACGAAACCGACAAATCCTTACGAATCGAAACTTCGGCCAGCGTGCCAGTCGAACAAAGCTGGCAAACCGATACCCACCAAGCCAATCTCGCATCTCAGACGTCACTGAAGGATCCGGTCACGGGTGCCCGCGACCGTGTCAGCACGGATGAGGACGGTGCCGCGAGATCCATCGAGTTGGCGTACGACGGCCTTCATCGATCGCAGGCTTTGCTGGCTTACGTCAAGATCATCGACTTACAAACGCCCGATGTGAGCCAAATGTTTGAGGAGTCCAAACACACTTATCAGCAAGCTGTCTCCAGTTATCAAAAGCAAGACTATGCTGTGGCCGGCGAGTTTGCCTCGGCCTCGGGCGAACTCTCCAGGTCGGTAGAAGTTGCCGTCTCGAGGATCTTAAGGGTCGACGCCAGTTCTCCAACTCTCGTCCCCTACCCGCCGGGAAATCAGCCGGGCGTCGCGAGTTCCAGCGAAACGGCAGTAAGCCTCAATCGAGTCGGAAAGTTGCTGGCTCGAATTCACTGGCTGGTGAACAACGGCACCTTGCCTTTGGAAGATCGAGCGCAAGTGGCGAGAATTGCGTCCTGGAGCGATATTTACTATGCAAAGGGCCGGCAATCTTTTCAGGCTGGAGCGATCATCGAGGCTTCCTACTTCATCAATGCGGCGGAGGCGCTTGCTCATTCCGCCGAGCACGTGTGCAAGCAAGACTACATTGTTCATGCTTCGGCGGCGAATTGACGCCGCAACACTCCAGGCGCATTAATAACGGAACCCAATCGCGGCGCAAAGCGCGTCGAGCGTCAACTTGGTATGATGGCTAACATGCTAGCGGTCGGCTCTGGGGGCATGCGGAGCTTCCGCCTCACATTGTCGAAGGACGACTAGCCATGTCGTCGAAACTGACACTATCGAGATTGAGCTTCCGCTCACAATTGTTGGTGTTGGGCGGGCTTGTGGTGGTGTTGTTTCTAACCGTGCTAATCGCCACTTTGGCGGCTCTGCGCTATACCCGATATTCGGTCTTGAGTGACGAGAAGAAGCATTTGCTGGAGACCGCTCGCGCACTGGCCCGGGAGTATTCGGACAAGGCGGACTTTGCACACCGCAATTATGAGGTGCCGCCTCTCGACGTTCCCTCCGCAGAATCCTCCAATGGCGTACTTACTCTTCTCAGCAGAGTCGTGCTGCAAAATGCCGAGGGAGTAGAGGGCGGATTCTACGCGCGCACTAACAACACGCTGCTGGGGTATTCCTTTCCGACCCGTGAAGCGGATAATTCTGCCGACATCGAAATTCCAGATGCGGAGCGCCTCGCGATACTCCAGGTCGCCGGCACCGCGGCTGTCACCGCTCAACCTTCAGAGAAAGTTCTTGTCACTCCGGGCGACATCGTCTTGATTGAAGCGGTGCAGGTTCGCGACGGGAATAGCGTTCTGGGAAGCGCTTGGACTTTTAAAAGGCTTCCATCGGTTCCCGGTACCAATCGCCGGCGAGCTTATCTGATCGTAGCCGGACTCGGGCTAGCCACCTTGACCTCGGTACTTTTAACTCTTTTGGTCGTGCGAAACCTGCAATCAGGCGTTTTAAAGATTGAAGGTGGGCTTGAGAATTTGGAGCGAGACCTCACCTCGCAGATTGCCATCGGCGACGATCCGGGCGAAATCAAGAGAATTGCATTAGCGATCAATCGGCTGGCAGCAATCCTCCGCCAAAAGATCGAGAGCGAAAAAGAAATCGAAGACCGCTTGCGTCACGCGGAACGGCTGGCTGCCTTGGGACGGCTGATTGCCGGCGTTGCCCATGAGGTTAGAAATCCTTTGGCGACCATCCGGCTTCGCGTGCAGATGTGCCAGCAGTCATCCGATGATCCGAATGTTCATGAGTCCTGCGCCGTTGCGCTGGAAGAAATCGAACGCGTCAACGGCATGGTCAATCGTCTCTTGAACTTTTCGCAACCGATACAGCTGCATCCCGAACCGACCAATCTACGTCTCCTCCTGGAGCAAAGACTGGAGAATCATGCGGAACGAGCGCGAAATCATCGCGTGCGATTCATCACAAACTTCGTCGGTGATCCTCAGTCTTTGTCAGTGGATCAAAACCGAATGGCCCAAGTGTTCGATAATGTAATTCAAAATGCGATCGAGGCGATGGCTACCTCGGGTGGAACCTTGTGCATGAGCGTGACGTCTGATGGAAGTAGGTCAGCAGAAAGACAAGAGGTCTGCGTGGAATTCAACGATACCGGAAGCGGAATCAATCCAGCGATCGCGAGCCGAGTTTTCGACCCCTTTTTCACTACGAAATCGACGGGGACCGGGCTTGGCCTCTCTATCTGTCACGAACTCGTGCGGGCGCACGGCGGCGAAATACGACTTGTCAGCGGGAACGGGCATGGGACAACTGTCCGCATTCTGCTTCCCATCTCCGCGTCGGATACAAAGCTTCGGCAGACGTGAAGACGCAGAAAAATGACCAAGAAGATTCTAATTGTGGACGACGAAGCGAATCTCCGGAAAACACTCGCTACGATTCTGCGTGGCCGTGGATATTCGACTTTGGAAGCATCGGACGGGAGCGAAGCCCTTCAGCTTCTTCGAGACGCGACGCCGGATCTGGTGTTCACGGACTGGAAAATGCCGGAGATGGGAGGAGACGAAGTCCTTCGCTACATGCGCCGGGACGCGCGCCTCATGCCGATTCCAGTAATAGTTATCACCGCTTTCGGTTCCAGTCATAGCGCCATCGAAGCCGTGCGCCTCGGCGCTTACGACTTCGTTACGAAGCCGTTCGATCTGCAGGATATTTCGCTCACAGCGGAACGCGCTTTAGCCCACTCGTCGCTGAGCCAGGAGGTAAACCTTTTACGGGCTCAAGTAGGTCGCAACAACACAGCTTCCACGGGACGGCTGGTTGGATCAAGTGCGCCCATGATGGACGTTTTTAAGATGATCGGCAAGGTCGCCGAAACCGATTCGACTGTTCTGATTTGTGGAGAGTCAGGAACTGGCAAAGAGCTTGTTGCGGAAGCAATTCACAATTATAGCCAGCGCAGAGAGAATCCGTTTGTGGTGGTCAATTGCGCGGCGCTGCCGGAAACGCTGCTCGAATCCGAGCTTTTCGGGCACGAGCGTGGAGCATTCACAGGAGCCACCGGCAAAAAGCCCGGACGTTTCGAGATAGCCGACGGCGGGACCATCTTTCTCGACGAGATCAGCGAGGTTCCTCCGAGCGTTCAATCGAAACTTCTGCGCGTCCTGCAAGAACACACATTTGAGCGACTGGGCGGCACCGAGACAATCTCCGGCAATTTTCGGGTCCTGGCGGCTACCAACAGGGATCTGGAAGCGTGCGTGCGTGTAAAACTGTTTCGAGAGGATCTGTTTTATCGCCTGAACGTGGTACGCATCTCCGTGCCGCCGGTGCGGGAGAGACGGTCCGACATTGCGCATTTGGCTGAACACTTCCTGCGGGTATATAGCGAGAAAAATGGATTGCCCGTCGTTGGTTTTTCCGACGATGCCATTCTTGTGTTGCAGACATACTCTTACCCGGGCAATGTTCGGGAACTCGAAAATATGATTGAGCGCGCCGTTCTCATGGCTCGCGGGCGGTTGATAATGCCCGTTCACTTTCCCATGAAATCGGTGCCGGAGAACGGTCCCAACTCCATGCAGCCGCAAACGGATCTGCTGTCCCTCCCGTTTCACAAATCCATAGCGGAATTAGAGAAGCGGTTGATTGAAAACGCTCTCAACGAGGCGAACGGAAATAAGACGGAAGCAGCAGATCGGCTCCAAATTAATCGTCGTCTGCTATATAACAAGATAGAAGAACATCAGATCAAAGAGAAAGATTGAGACGAAGATCTCCGAGCCAAACCTTCTGAGCTGAGCGCCTGGGCTACGCGTCGCAGCGAGCTTGGATTCGGCAAAATGACGGAGCCGGCGTTGTTAGAGATGTCTGGTAACGCAACTTAGCGGCACTTGAATGCGGCAGGCGTCATTCTTGGCGGTGAGCATTCAGCCGCGCAACTCTGTCTCTTGCTTTGTCCACTTCGACCGTCCCACAATCCGAAGAACACATCCAACGGCCGATAGTTGCGGAGCAGGCAGTATTGCTCCGGACGGTACAAAAAATCGGTGCGTCGCCCGCATGCTTTCCGTGGCAAGCAGCCCAGGATCCGCCGTATCAGTTTTGGTACACCGCTATTCAGGTACCGCTGCGTAAAAGTGACGATGTGTTAATATCCGCGCGTGTCCTGGTGCTGCGTTTTCTGCTCCGTCGAAAAATGGCAAACCTCGTCGCTGGGCGCTCGGGCCGCTGCAGGGATGGGGAGGACAAGAAACCTCTGTTATGAAAACCGCCTTGAAACTAGAATTAGCCGCCGTCCTCGCGATTTCTTCCTTCGTGTTTGCAGGTTGCAACAATAATACTGGCGCTCCGCCAGCGACATTCACCGTCGGCGGCATCGTCTTGCAGGACAACCTGCACAACAATCTCGCCGTCAATGCCAACGGAACTTTCACGTTCGCGACCGCTGTACCCAGCGACAGCGATTACAGCGTCACGATCTCAGCTCAGCCATCCAATCCGGCGCGAACCTGCGGCGTGATCAATGGCTCCGGCACTGTAACCGCCAACATCAGGAACATCCAAGTCATCTGTGGCCAGAACGAATGGACTTGGGTGAAAGGCCCCAACAGCGTGGACGGGACCGCCGTTCACGGAATCATCGGCGTGCCTTCTGCAAGCAACAACCCCGGCCCGCGGCAAACTCCCGCCACATGGACCGATGAGGAATGGCGCGCCCAAGGGGACGATTTTAGAACTTTCCTCGGCGACTTCGTGTCAGCATTGCCACAAAGTCAACAGTCTGCCGGGTTGAGCTTCTACTAGCGGCGGTACCCACTCTATAGGGGAACTCTTTTTGCGGGCTACATCCGATCTGCACGCCTACTGCTTGAGCGTGCCTTGCATTCCGCCTCTCCCAGTATCAGAACGCGTCCCAGATCTTTCGCGTCCTGATATAGGAGTCATCGTTGTAAAACGGGGCGAATATCTCGGTGAAGAACGGGACATCCTGGCTCCCCGCCTTCCTCGCCGCGTACTCCAACGACGCTAAGAGCTCAGTCCAGTAACGAATGGCTTGCAACACATACAGCTGACGGTATGGGGCGACTGCTTCATACATGCCGGTCATTTCGCTCGCCGTTTCAGTATCGGTAACCCCTTCTCCCGTTTCGGAGATATGCATCACTCTCATGTGTTGGCTTAACAAGGTTGCAACAGCCGAGGAGTTGCGTCGGATTCTGTCTTTTCTCCGCTTGCGCACACGAAGTTCGAATAGCGGTTGGACGACCTGTGTGAGCCATGAGGCAATCGGATCGTTCTGCCGCGCGCTACCTACTAAGAGATTAATGTTGGAGTAGCGATCGCCCCGCGCAAAATCTGAAAGGACTAACAGAATAGCTTGATGGATGGGATCGTTGAGTTCCTGCAAGAATTTCATCAAGATCGACCGTTTGACGATAATCGAGGTCGATTTTTCATAAATAGTCTTAATGTTGTGACTAAGCTCGGTCCGCATGTAGCCAGAGTCCGGGAAGGTATGGTTATGATTGAGGTAATGGTCGAGCATCAAGCAGAGCTTGCCGATCCGCTCAAAACCGGTCGACAGGCTTGTGAAGGCCTGGAAATAGATTCCTTTTGATGCGTAGTTAGCTCTTCTGATCTGCGTGGCTCCAGAGCCAAGCATTTCTCTTGTAAACTGAGCCTCTTTGAGCAGCGCCTTGAATGTCTCGCTAAGCAACATGGCTCTCAGCTTCAGTAGTAGCGCAGTGATCGAACGTTAGCGACTGCGCTAGCCCCGTACGTCCTCGATGCGCGCATAATCAGGCGAGATATTCGCGCGACGCTAGGGAAACGCATATCGACGAACTGTCCAGGCTGAGGCCTGTAACTCAGTTTTAGAAGGCCCGACTTTGACATCCCGTGGGGAGGAGGAAGTATTGTGATTCCGGCTTTCCGGAAAAGCCTAGCCCTAAGCCGGAGAGCGCGATGGACAGAATTCAATAGCCAGCCGTCCAGGCTCTTAAGAAGAGTTTTGTAGTGCTCCCCACTCAAACTGGACACCTCAGTTAGGTAGAATCAGGGCCTCCAACAGGAGGCAACATGGGCAGGAAACCACGCGTAGATCGATCCCCCGAAGAGAAATGGCAGATTGTGCAGGAAGGCCTTAAGAGCGGAAACGTCTCGGAGACGTGCCAGCGTCACGGAATCGCTGCGAATCTGTTCTATCGCTGGAAGGATGAAGCGGAGCAGGGAGCGAAGGCAGCGCTTGGGGGGAGAAGCGCTGCCGCGGCCGAAACCGAGAAGGACCATCGCATCCGGCAACTGGAGCGGACACTGGGCCGCAAGGCGCTGGAGATTGAGATCTTAAAAAACGTCGTGGGGGAGTGAGCTGCGGTGAAGTTCACTCCCAGGCGCGCGAGATGGTGACGCAGGGCTACACGGCTACGTTGGTAGCGGCGACCCTGGCCATCAGCCGGTCGAGTCTGTACTACCAGAAGAAGCCGCGAAGCAGCCGGGCGGACCGCACTTACGATGAGCAGATCATCGTGGCGTGCGGAGAGAAGTTGGCGTACGGCTATCGACGAGTGGCCTGGTGGCTGCAGCGGAAGAAAGGCCTGCCCGTGAATCGCAAAAGAGTACTGCGGGTGATGCGCGAACGTGGGTTGCTGGTGCGCTCACGTCGTCTGCGCGCACGCAGGAAAAAAGAGTGGGGCCGCGTGGAAGCCGCCGAGCCGAATCAGATCTGGCAGTCGGACATGACCAAGATCTGGGCGGGTCCGGCCGTGGGCTGGTCGTACCTGGTGTGCGTGATCGACTGCTGCACGCGGGAAATCGTGGGATGGAATCTCTCCCATCGCTGCCGGAGCGAAGACGCGTTGGCGGCGGTCGAGCAAGCGGTGCTGGCACGGCTGCCCGAGGGCAGCCGCGAAGCCAACCTGACGCTGACCACGGACAACGGGACGCAGTTCACTTCGTCGCGGTTCTTAGAAACGCTCGGGCGTCTCGGCATCACGCACCGGCGGACGGCGTATCATCACCCCGAAGGCAACAGCTACATCGAACGGTTCCATCGCAGCTTGAAAGAAGAGGAAGTCTGGACGGCGGAGTATCGCAGTGTGGAGGAAGCTCGAACTTCCATCGCTTGCTGGATCCAGGAGTACAATCACGACCGGCCTCATCGCGGAGTCGGAAATCGTACCCCGCGAGAGGCATTCTTGAGTTTTGCAGCGGTACTAAAAAACGAGGCCCTGACTGTCTAAATTGGAGGGGAGCACTACAGTTATCTCGACAGGCTACTGAAAAATCCCTTCTACGCAGGATCGTTCATTTGGGATGGGAAGACCTACGCCGGCACTCAGACTCCTCTCGTTGACCGTACCTTGTTCGGACAGGTCCAGTCCGTATTCCACGGGCGGAACAAGCCAAGGTATCGAAAGCATGACTTTGCGTTTCGGGGCCTGCTGACATGCGCCTATGACGATTGCATGGTCACCGCGGAGATCAAAAAGCAAAAATATACGTATTACCGATGCACGGGTTCCCGTGGGAAGTGCGAATTACCGTATTTCCGCGAGGAGGAATTGGGCAATCGACTCGGCGAAATCTTAAAAGACATTTACATACCCGATCGCGTTGTATCGCAGCTTTCAAAATCCCTGCTATCAGACAAAGGCCGCGAAGCAACAGTTAAGCAGGGTCAAGAGCAGCGCTTGCAGCAACGCCTAGCCTCTGTTCGCAACCGTCTGGATCAGGCGTATCTGGACAAATTAGACGGCAAGATTACCGAGGAATTATGGAGTCGAAAAAGTGCCGAGTGGCAAGTAGAAGAGCTACAGATTCAAATGGCTATTCGCGCTCTCGGCGAGATTAAACCTGAGAAAATGCTCGACGCGGTTAAAATCTTAGAACTCGCGAATAAGGCCTATTTTCTATACGTTAAGCAGTCCCCATCCGAAAAGGCAAAACTGCTCAACCTGGTCCTTTCGAACTGCGCAATCGATGCCGCAAATCTTTATCCCACATATAGAAGACCCTTCGAAGTGATCTTTTGCAAAGGCAAAAATGAAGGATGGCGCGCCCGGAGGGATTCGAACCCCCGACCCTCTGCTTAGAAGGCAGACGCTCTTTCCAGCTGAGCTACGGGCGCATTACGTTGATACTAAGACATTTGTGCTTCACGCGCACGTCATTTTGGTCAACGACCGTCCGGTTCGACGGTGGATGCCCGTTCGCTACGCCGTTGGCAGACGAAAATCAAAGCCGGAATTGTTGATCCTCAAATTCAAGGATTGCCGAAGGCCGCCGGAGCACATACCCCGCGACCAGGGGCATCTTGATCGGTGGAACCATCCTCTGCTAAGTAGCTGATATTCTGAGGGCTTAGTTTCGAACAACGCCGACGTTTATCGTGAAGGGCGTGATCTACTTCGTTTTCATGATGCTTGGCGTATTCATGATTCGCGTGCCGCGCGAGGACTGGAAGCCGAATAACTGGACGCCGTCGGCCAAGCCCCAGGCGCCGATTACCACGCACGACGTGGACGTGAGCGCGGCGGTGCGGACCCCGCAGTTCTATCTACTGTGGATCATTCTGTGCGTGAACGTGACGGCCGGCATCGGGATCATCGAGCAGGCGTCGCCGATGATTCAAGATTTGTTTCACGGAGCGAGAACTGTACGCTCAAAATTGCCTTCAGTTTTTCCCCGGCTCTCACGACGCCGAAAGAATGAGAGAATTGGCGCGTCGCTCGCGGAGGCTCCCGTGATCAAAGAGTTCATCACCAGCTGGCCTGTGATAAAGCAAATCCTGAATCGCGCTGACGGCACGGGTGTGGAAGCGATGAGCGAGCACACCCTCCACATGCGCCCGAAGAACGATCGCGCGGAAGTGGCGCACTCGGTGTGCCCGTACTGTGCTGTGGGTTGCGGCCAGTTGGTGTTTCACAGAGGAAACAAGCTCATCTCCATCGAAGGCAATCCTGCCTCACCACTCTCGCGCGGACGGCTGTGCCCGAAAGGCGCGGACAGTTTTGAACTGACCACGCATTCCAAGCGCCTCACAAAAATCAAATACCGTCGGTCGAAGTCCACGCATTGGGAAGACCTGGATCTCGAGAAGGCGATGGATATGATCGCCAACCGCCTGTGGGAAAGCCGGAACAAAAATTTCGTCGAAACGCAGGACGGCCAGAGCCTGATGCAGAACAAGACCGTCGCCCACTTGGGCGGCGCGACACTCGATAACGAGGAAAATTACCTCATCAAAAAGGTGTTCACCGCCGGCCTGGGCATGGTGTGCATCAGCAATCAGGCCAGAATATGACATAGCTCGACGGTGCCCGGTCTGGGCACCACATACGGAAGGGGCGGAGCAACCACGGCGCCGAGTGATCTGGTGAACTCGGATGTGATCCTTATCATGGGCTCGAACATGGCCGAAAATCATCCCGTCGGATTCCAATGGGTGATCGAGGCCAAAGAGCATCACGGCGCGCACGTGATTCACGTTGACCCCCGCTTCAGTCGTACCTCTGCCGTCGCGAATACTTGGGTTCCTCTGCGCGCCGGCTCCGACATTCTGTTTCTGGGCGGCATCATCAATCACATTCTGCAGAACGAACTCGACTTCCGCGAATACGTTGTGCATTACACAAACGCGTCGGTGATTATTCCTGAATCTTTTAAGGACACCGAAGAGCTTGGCGGGATTTTTTCGGGTTGGGATCCAGAGAAAAAACAATACGACACCACGTCATGGCTCTATCAAGGCGTCCAGAACGCCAGCCATTCCAGCGATCAAAACCCGGACGAAATGTCCGGCGGCCACTCGATGCATGGCGTTGACTCCAGCACCGACCTGAGCACCTACCAACAGGATTTGACTCTCCAGCATCCGCGCTGCGTGTATCAGATCATGAAGCGGCATTTCTCGCGCTATACGCCGGAAATGGTCGAGCGTTACTGCGGCGTTTCCAAGGAAGCGTTTCTGAATGTCGCGAACCTGTATTGCGGCGCGTCCGGCCCCGAGAAAACCGCTGCCATTTGCTACGCGCTGGGCTGGACGCAGCACTCCAGTGGCGTGCAGATTATCCGCTGCGCCGCGATTCTGCAATTGCTCCTGGGCAACATGGGACGGCCGGGCGGTGGCATCCTGGCGTTGCGCGGTCACGCCTCCATTCAAGGTTCCACGGATATCCCCACATTATTCGATTCCTTACCGGGATATTTGAGCATGCCGAAGTTCGGGCCTTCCTCGAAGAATCTCGCCAGCTTCATCAAAGCGAACAAGCCGCGCACCGGCTTCTGGAACAATTTCGACAAATACATAGTCAGCCTGCTGAAGGCCTACTACGGCGACGCCGCAACCAAGGAAAACGATTTCGGATTCAACTGGCTGCCACGCCTCACCGGCGATCACTCGCATCAAGCTTACTGGCTGGACATGCTCGACGGAAAAATGGACGGGTTGTTCGTGATGGGCCAAAACCCCGCCGTCGCCGGACCGAACTCCGGCATGGAACGTCGCGGACTTGGCAAGCTGAAGTGGCTCGTGGTTCGCGAAATGGTAGAAACAGAGACGGCATCGTTTTGGTATGCATCGCCGGAAGTTCAAAACGGCAACCTGCGTACGGAAGACATTGAGACGGAAGTCTTTCTGATGCCCGCCGCCGGCCACGTGGAGAAAGAAGGCACGTTTACCAACACTCAGCGGCTGCTGCAGTGGCGCCAGAAAGCGATTGATCCTCCAGGCGATGCGCGCAGCGAGAATTGGTTTATGTACCACCTGTGGCGCCGACTGAAAGAGAAGGCGAAGCTTGATCCCAGTCCGCGCAATCAAGGCCTTCTCGCTTTGACCATGGACTACACCCTCGAAGGCGACCATCGCGAGCCAGCGTCGCCTGAAATCCTTCAGGAGATTAATGGCTGGACTGTCGCCGATCACAAACTCCTTTCTGGGTTCGGCGAACTGAAGGCCGACGGTTCCACCGTATGCGGCGCCTGGATTTATTCCGGCGTATATCCTTCCGAAGGCCGCAACCGCGCGAATGAACGCGACCCAAAAGACGAATATGGCCATGGTTGGGGCTGGGCCTGGCCCGCCGATCGCCGCGTCATTTACAACCGAGCTTCCGCCCGTCCCGACGGTTCGCCGTGGAGCGAGCGCAAGAAACTCGTCTGGTGGGACGAAGCCGCGAAAAAATGGACTGGCAAAGACGATCCCGATTTCACCGCGACGAAGCCTCCGAACTACATTCCACCGCCCGGAGCGGAAGGCGATGCCGCGCTCGCCGGCGACAAGCCGTACATCTTGCACGCCGATGGCTTCGGCTGGCTGTGGGTTCCCGTCGGGCTGAATGACGGCCCATTGCCTGCGCACTATGAGCCGCTTGAATCTCCCATCTCGAATCCGATGTATCCGCAGCGTCAAGCAAATCCCGTGGGGCTGAATCGAGCGCGCCCCGGAAACGAGTACGCCACCTCTCCAGACGCGCGTTTTCCCTACGTGCTTACGACCTACCGCCTGACCGAGCATCACACCGCCGGAGGTATGTCGCGCACGCTGTCGCACCTCGCCGAATTGCAGCCCGAACTTTTCTGCGAAATTTCCTTGGAACTCGCTAAGGAATTGAAAATCGAGCACGGCGAGTGGGTGACTCTGGTCACGGCGCGTGGGGCCATTGAAGCACACGCACTCTCCACCTCGCGAATTCGGCCGCTGAAGATTGGCGACCGGCTCGTTCATCAAATCGGCGTTCCCTTTCACTGGGGTTACAATGGCTTGGTCAAAGGCGACATTGCCAACGACCTGATCGCCATCTCCGAAGAGCCCAACGTTCGCATCATGGAAACTAAAGGCCTGCTCTGCAATCTGTTCGTCGGAAGACGCGCCAACAATGTCGCGAAGCTGAAGGAATATCACTCCATCGGCGAAGGCAGACCCGCATGACGGATCCTGTGCAGAACCCCTTGACGAACTCTTTTATTTACCCCGCGCCGTACCACGTCAAGAAGGCTGCGTTCCTCACCGACGCCACCATCTGCATAGGCTGCAAAGCTTGTGAAGTCGCCTGCAAAGAATGGAACGAAGTCCCCGACGACGGAATGATCTGGACCGGCTACTCCTACGACAACACGCAACAGCTCGGCGCATCCACGTGGCGCCACGTCATGTTCCTCGAGCAGCCCGCCGTGGCCGGTCCACAGCAAGTGGACATGGAAAATCCGTTCCGCTGGATCTTCTTATCGGACGTTTGCAAACACTGTGGCAATGCAGGCTGTCTGGAAGCGTGCCCCACTGGGGCCATCGTCCGCACCCATGTCGGCTCAGTGCTCGTGCAGTCCGACGTCTGCAACGGCTGCGGCTATTGCGTTGTATCGTGCCCCTTCGGCGTCGTGGATAAACGCCATCCCGATGGTCGTGCCTTCAAATGCACGTTCTGCTACGACCGCCAGGAGGCCGGCATGATTCCCGCGTGCGCGAAGGCGTGCCCCACCCAATCAATTCGCTTCGGAGATCTCGCTGAACTCCGCGAAGTCGGGGATGCACGCGTGGCAGAACTGCAAGGCCGCGGCTACGCCGATGCGCAGGTGTACGACCCGCTGCGAACAAGTGTCGGCGGAACTCATGCAATGTTCGTGATCCTCGGACAGCCGGAAGCGTACAATCTGCCGCCCGCTCCGCAAGTTCCCACCATTTACTTGAAAAGTGCATGGCTGTCCGCGCTAGTCTCCGCCCTGGTCCTCGCCGCGATCGTCTGCGGAGCATTTCTATTTTGACGACGCCCAGCATGCCCGAGCCACCGCAAAATCACCCAATCGCGAATCAAGGAATTGCCAGTGACCGCCACTGACAATCCCGGCGCCCCGAGCCGGCCTCCGATTAGGCCAAAGGCATCCGAAGAGCGTCTCGATGCTATTCGCAACGAGGCCGGCTCCTCAGGCAAAGTCGTCACCGGCGCAGGCCAAGCTCACGCGAACGGAGCGATTCCCGGTGCCGAAGACTATTACAACCTGCCCGTCCTGAAGCCACCCACCTGGACCTGGGAAGTCCCCCTCTATTTTTTCGTCGGTGGCATCGCCGGCATGTCCTCCTTAATCGCCTTCGTCGGCCATCTTTTTCACGCGGATCCCCGTATGATTCGCGTTGTCCTGTGGATCCCATTAATCGGCGCCGGTCTATGTCCCGCGCTGCTCATTTCAGACCTCGGCCGCCCGCTTCGCTTCCTGAACATGCTGCGCGTTTTCAAATGGCGCTCCGCCATGTCCATGGGTTCCTGGATCCTCTCTGCGTTCGGCGGCGCCGCCTTTCTCGCGCTCGCCACGAACGAGCTCATCCTCTACGGGATTCGCATGCCATTCCTTCCCCCATTACAATGGCTCGCCGAATTTGCCGCCGCAGTCACCGGCCTGCTACTCGCCAGCTACACCGGCGTGCTCATCGGCGCCACAGCCATCCCCGTCTGGCACGAAAACCGCCTCCTCCTTCCGGGCCACTTTCTTACTTCCGGCCTCGGCGGGTCCGCGGCAATTCTGGAGCTCTTCGGGTTTCTCGTCCCGGCCACGCAGATCCTGGGATTCGCCACCACCGCCATCGAAACCCTTATCGGCTTCATTCTCGAATTGCGCCATGGCCGCGTGCACGCTCCGCTCCATAACGGCAAATCTGGCTGGACCATGCGGATCGCCGGCGCACTCGAAGGGCCCATCGCACTGATCATTCGCATCTTTTGGCACGCCTCGCCCAACGGCCGCCACGCCGCAGCGATATGCTTCCTGGTCGGCTCTGTCTCCAGCCGCTACGCCTGGATTTGGGCCGGCCGCGCGTCCGCCCACGATCCCCAAGCGCTGTTCGAAGACCAGCGTACGTCGTAATTGGAGTTTGTTTCAGGTAGTCGTTCCACAGAGCTTACTTTCCGATCCGGGAGGCGATTTTGAAAACCTGGTATCTATATACCGTTTTAACCGTAGTCACGTGGGGGTTGTGGGGAGTCTTCAGCAAGCTCGCTTCGACCTACTCGAAACCGAAGCAAGCGCTCTTGTTTCAAACCGCGGGGGTATTGGCCTTCGCGGTCGTCGTATTATGCATGGAAAAATTTCGCTTCGAATGGTCGCTGCCGGGCTTCAGCTGGGCTGCGTTGGGCGGATTTCTCGCGTTCGTCGGATTCCTGACGTTCTTCGCCGCGCTTGATCAGGGCAAAGCCTCAACCGTCGTCACGCTATCCGCGCTGTATCCACTCGTCACCATTCTGCTTAGCATCGCATTTCTTCATGAAAAGCTGACGGCGCGCCAAGGCGCCGGAATCGTCTTCGCTTTGATTGCCAGTGCGTTGCTCGCGACCTAGAAACGGCGCGCGTCCATCGCGAACCGAAACCGCACAGAGATTCCGCGGCTAATGTTTCGGACTCAAGTTATTTATATGCAGCGCGACGGTCTTCAGATGCGTCATGTCATCGAAAGTAAACCGGCCGCCAAGCCGTCCATAACCGCTCTTCGTTCCACCCCCACCGCCAAACGGTTCGTGCGCTTCCCAGTAATCCGTGGTGTCGTTGATAACCACATTGCCGCTGCGCAGCCGGTCCGCAAAATAAAACGCTTTATCAATGTCCTGCGTAAAAATCGCCATCTGCAGGCCATAGCCGGTCGCGTTGGCAAGCTCGATTGCCTTTTCATAACCGTCAACCGTAATGACCGGAACCACAGGACCAAAAGTTTCTTCGTTATTGAGCAACATCTCGGAACTTACGTCGTCAATTACAGTCGGCTCGAAAAAATAATCCGTGGGCTGTTTCGCCAAGCGCTTCCCACCGAAAATCACGCGTGCGCCCTTCTGCACAGCGTCCGCTAAATGACGTTCCGTTTTTTCAATCACCGGAAGATTGTTCATCGGGCCCATTAGCACGCCTTCCTGAAACGGATCGCCCACTCGAACCAGTTTTGCCTCCTGCACCACGAGTTCAAGAAAATCTTTGTGCACGCGACGGTCAACCAGCACCCGCTCCGTCGCGCAACAAACCTGTCCAGCGTTGAAATACGCACCGAACGCAGCGGCCTTTGCCGCGCGGTGCAGGTCCGCATCCTCCAGAACGATTTGGGGGCCATTTCCCCCAAGTTCCATCAGAAGTTTTTTTACGCCCGCCCGTCGCTGAATGGTGTCGCCGGTATGCGTTTCGCCGGTCAGCCCGATGCCGTCAATCCCGGGATGACTGACAAGTGCGTCGCCGGTCGAAGGTCCCAGCCCCGTGACCAGATTGAAGACGCCCGGCGGCAAATCTGCTTCCGCCATGCACTGCGCCAAAAATAAGCCTGAAAGTGGAGTCTGCTCGGCCGGCTTGAATACAATCGTGTTTCCCGCAGCGATCCCCGGTCCAAAATATTCCGAGGGGATCACGGTCGGAAAATTCCAGGGCGTAATAATTCCCCACGTTCCGATGGCAACCTTGAAAGTGAACAGGCGCTTGTTGGGATCGCGCGCCGGAATGATCGGAGTTTCCAGGCGCTTCACATCTTCAGCCGCGATGCGGAAATTCTCGGCGGTCTCTTCAACTTCCGGCAGCGCTTCCGCGAAGTACGGCTTGCCTTGTTCCAGAGAAATGATCGCCGCGATCTGTTCTTTATGAGCCAGGATGCGGTCGGCGATTCGGTGACAAGCAGCAGCGCGTTCAAAAGGCGGCGTAAGTCTCCACGCGTCTCTTGACCTGCGCGCCGATTCCACCGCACGGTCGACATCTGCCGCAGAAGCATGCGGAACCTTCGCCAGCAACTTGCCGCTGGACGGGCTGCGAACTTCCAAAAGCTCTGCGCTATCGCTCTCTACCCACTTGCCACCGATAAAAAGCTGTTGTGGCGGAAGCCCCGCAAGGGCTTCGTTCGTTGCAATCGGATGCGCGCTCATCAGGTCCTCATCTCGTGCGGATTTGAATGCTCGACGCCTGCAGAACTACTACCACATTCTCTTTTTCTACGGCGTCAGAGTATCACAAGCCAAACAGCGTCTGAATCCTGCGCCTGCGCGGACTTCCGCGGCCGGTCGTCCGGACCTGGCAAGATGCAGCGCTCCGCACAGATGCTCAATTCCAGCGAGTGGCCGCGTAGAGGTCCAGGAAATCTGCCGGAGACGACTGAGCCTGCTCGAACAACTATTTCCTTGACATTAGTTTCCTAGTATACTATTATGTTCTGGTAAGGAGCGGCGCCATGACCAGCAAAAGCTTATCGAAAATCGCGGCGAGCCGGCTGACCATGCACATCGGATTCTGGATGCGGCTGGTTTCAAACCATGTCTCCTATGCCTTCGCCCGCAAGCTGCAATCCAGCGGCGTGACGGTGGCCGAGTGGGTGATATTGCGCGAAATGTACGGCGCCGACGATACCACTTCGCCGAGCGTGGTCGCGGAGCTGACCGGCCTGACGCGCGGCGCGGTCTCCAAGCTCATCAGCCGGCTGCTCGCAAAAGGCCTGGTCACCCGCAAGGAATCCGGCAGCGATCGCCGCTATCAAGACATCGAGCTCACACCCGCGGCGATCGCGATTGTCCCCAAGCTGGCACGGCTGGCCGACGCAAACGACGAAGAGTTCTTCGCGGTTCTTTCCAGATCCGATCGCAATATACTGACCGGCATTCTGAAGAGAACGGCCGAGCTGCATAAACTGACGAAAGTACCCGTTGATTAAAAGGGAAAGCCAAATGAACCAACCACTCATTCAAGAATTAATCCGCAAGGCCCTGGCAAAGGAAATCACCTTTCGCGAGATCCTGGCGACTCTAGGAAAGGAGGGAATCGAATCCTATCACGTGGATTTCTTGCGCAACGAATTTCGCTATTACGCAACAAGCGGCGAGTCCTTCGCGACCAGCGCTCCGCTCGTTCACAACGAGGTCGCAGCTGACTTTTCCTCGGAAAGCATCGAACGCATCAATCAGAAAATTCAGTCGGGGCAAGCGTCGTATCCAGATTTCGTAAAGGAAGGCGTCGCGGCCGGGTGCGCCTACTACATCGTCTATCTAAACGGAAAGAAAGTGCGCTACTTCGGCCGCGACGGCGGGGAGCACATTCAACATTTTCCCAGTTCGAGGTAACGAACAGCCTTCATATTTCAGCATGGGAGAGGACATCGTGAAGAAAATTGCGCGGTCAGCAATAAAATCTGTGGACATCCAAGCCAGCCCCGAGAAGGCCTTCGCTTTCCTCGCAAATCCGATGAATTGGCCGGAATACGCCATCGTGAATTTGCGCTCCGTCCGTCCGGGCCAAGACGGATG
Organism: uncultured Acidobacteriota bacterium; assembly: GCA_963779465.1. Taxonomy (GTDB): domain Bacteria; phylum Acidobacteriota; class Terriglobia; order Acidiferrales; family UBA7541; genus Palsa-295. The sequence goes on from CAVZYH010000001.1 coordinate 2,326,550, forward strand.
GTTCCACGCCGTCACCAAATTCGGCGAAGGCGCGCTGAAGGTTAACGCCGTGAGAGAGCTCGGCGTATTCGATCACGTCTGGAAAGATCCGCAAGCAACCTGGCAGGTGTATTCCCGCGTGGTTCCGAATGGCGATGGCGCGACGGTCACGATGACGCTTTTCCAGCCCGCCGTGATGAGCGATCCGCAGTTCGATGAAGCCACGAAGCAGATGGAAATTGAGATGCAAAAACTGAAGGAGATTCTAGAGCGCTAGCGTGGCGAGCCAGCCGCGGTGCTCACCGCTTACTGTTTCCAGCCGCCGCCGAGCGATTTGTATAGCTGCACCAGGCTCTGGTATTCGTCGCCGCGCGCCTGCGCCAATATGATTTCCGCTTCGAAGAGCGACCGCTGGCCGTCCAGCACTTCCAGATAGGTCGTGGTGCCGCGCTGGTACCGCATGATCGAAAGGCGCACCGACTCCGCCAGATCTCGCACGGAATCCTCCTGGCGCAGGCGCACTTCGTGAAATTTCTGATATCCGACCAGCGCGTCGGACACATCCCGGAAGGCAAACTGAATCGCCTGTTTGTAGGCGATCAATGCCTCTTCGTGCTGCGCTTCGGCTACGTGCAGGTTCCCGCGCAACGCGCCGCCAGTGAAGATCGGCTGGCTGACCTGCACTCCGTACGCCCACACTGCCGCTTGCGACCCCATTATGCTGGAGAAAGCGCTGCTGCGCCCAAAAGCCCCGCCGCCCGCTCCCGTCAGCGATATCTGTGGAAAGAATGCCGCCTTGGCCACGCCAATCTGCGCGTTCGCGGCGATCAGCAATTGCTCCGCTTGGCGAATATCGGGCCGCCGCTCCAGCAACGACGAGGGCAAACCGGGAGGCACATCCGGAGGAAGCGCCTGCTCCTCGAGCACGCGCCCGCGCGGCACACCGCCTGGATAATTGCCCAGAAGAATGTTGATGGCGTCTTCTTCTTGCGCAATCAATCTTTCGAAATTCGGGATTTGTGCATTGGCGGTGTCCAGCACTTGCTGCGCTTGCAGCACGTCGAGCTTGGTGGCGACGCCGTGGTCCAGGCGCAGCGAAGTCAGCTTGACGGAATCTTCCTGCGTCTTTACGGTGTCGCGCGAGATATGCAATTCCAGGTCAAGCTGCAGCAGTGCAAAATAATCGCTGGCCACGTCGCTCACCACCGTTAGCACCACGGTTTGCCGCGCCGCTTCCGTCGCCAGCATCTGCGCGCGGGAGGCTTGCGTGGCGCGCCGGAGCCCGCCGAATAAGTCCACTTGAAACGCGGCATCTGCCGTGAGTAACAGGATATTGGTTTTCGCTGGGTAAAATTGTTCATTCCCACCGGCGAAATTGGCATTGCCATTCACTTGCGGGAAAAGACTCGAGCGCGTCACCGCCAGTTGTCCGCGCGCGGCGATAATGCGCTCCGTTGCGGTCTGCAAATCGTAATTCTGCTTCAGCGCCGTGCGGATCAAATCTTGCAGCACCGGATCTGGGAACACTTGCCACCACGGCAGATCGGCGTAGGAAGCTGCCTGCGCCTGGGCTTGCTCATTTTCGGGCAGATTATGGTACGCGGCGGGAGTCTGGATGTCGGGCTTATGGTAGTTCGGGCCCACCGCACAGCCTGTCACCAGACTCGCAGCCAGCAGAGCGGCGATCAATGGCCGCAGAGTTATCTTGAATGTCATGTTCGTGAAATTCCTGCTCATGAAGCGCTCCGCTGCGTGCCGGGTTCAGTCATCAGTCGGCGCGTCATATCAGTCTCCGGGCGCCGGCTCAGGCGTTGGCGGCAATGGCGGCGCAGCCGCGGCGGCGTCCTTCTTCCCGGCGCCCGACCACTTCTCAATCAGATAAAAAATTGCCGGAACCAAGAATATGGCGAGGAAACTGGCCGCGAGCATTCCGCCAATCACCGTCGTGCCGATAATCTGGCGCGCCACAGAACCCGCGCCGGTGGCGATCCACAAGGGCACGCTGCCCAGAATGAAAGCGAAGGAAGTCATCAAGATGGGCCGCAGCCGGATGCGCGCGCCTGCCAGCGCGGCGTCCACCAGCGGTTTGCCTTGCTCGTATTCGTCCTTCGCGAACTCCACAATCAGAATCGCGTTCTTCGCCGCCAGGCCGATCAGCATGACCAAACCGATCTGCGAGTACACGTCGCTTTCAATTTGCACCATGTATGCCGGATAGAACCAACCGGCTACCGTGCGGCGCAACCAGAGCGTCGCGAACGCGCCGAACACCGCCACTGGCGTGCTCAGTAACACGCTGAAGGGCAGCGACCAACTCTCATACAGCGCGGCGAGAATCAGAAACACAAACAAAAGCGAGAACGCGAAAACGGCCGTGGGCGAGACACCTTTCTGCGCCAGCTTTTCCTGGAACGACATATCTTTGTAGTCGTAACCCATGTCGTTGGGCATCGTTTGCGCGAATACTTCCTCCAGCGCCTTCATCGCCTGCGCGGAACTATAGCCCGGCGCGGCGCTGCCGACGATCTGCGCGCTGCGATATTCGTTGAAACGCATGGTGTATTCCGGCCCCATGCGCGGCTCGAATTTCGTTAGCGCGGAAAGCGGCACATTGTCGCCCCGAACGTTGCGCACGTAGAATTGCCCCACATTTTCGGCCCGCGTACGGTATTCACCTTCCGCCTCGATGTACACCTGCCACTGGCGGCCGAAGCGGTTGAAATAGTTGATAAAGAATCCGCCCATAAAGGACTGAATGGTCTTGTAAACGTCGGTGATGTTCACGCCCTGCTTGATTACCTTGTCGCGGTCCACCGTCACGAATTGCTGTGGCACGCTGGGCAAATAGGTAGTAGCCAGAAAACCAATCTCTGGCCGTTTACGCACCGCCGTCATGAACGTGTCCAAGTTCTGCGTGAGATATTCGACTTCTTTTCCGGCGCGGTCCTCCAGCACAAAGGTGAAGCCGCCGGATGTGCCTACTCCGGGAATCGCGGGAGGTGAAAAGTTAAACGCGATGCCTTCAGGAATCTGGCTCAATTTCTGGTTCAGGCGAGTCTTGATCTCCTGAAACTGTTCGGCGCGCGATTTCCGCTCGTCCCAAGGGTCCAGCGTGACAAAGAAAAACGCGTTGTAGCTGGTGCGCACGAAGCTCAGCAGGCTGAACCCGATTACGCTGGTGGTGTATTTCACTCCGGGAGTGTCTGCCAGAATTTTCTCCACGACGCGCGCGGCTCGGTCCGTACGTTGCAGCGAAGCGGCGTTGGGAAGTTGCAGGTTAATGAAGAGATAGCCTTGGTCTTCATCCGGCAAAAAACTGGACGGCACGCGCGATGCGAAGAGTGCCGCGCCCGCTGCGAATGCCACGAGCAACACAATGGCGATGGCGGACTTGCGGATCAGCGCGTGGGAAACGGACACATAGTCCTCCGTCGCCCGCTCGAACGTCCGATTGAACCATCCGAAAAACCTGCCCATCGCGCCCTTGCTCTCGCCACGCGGGCGTAGCAGAAGAGCAGACAGCGCTGGACTCAGCGTCAGCGCATTGAAAGCGGAAAGGATTACGGAAATTGCAATGGTCACTGCAAATTGCTGATAAAGCCGTCCTGTGATTCCCGGAATGAACGCAGTGGGAACGAATACGGCAGAAAGGACCAGCGCGATGCCGACGACCGGCGCGGTTAATTCGTCCATCGCTTTAAACGCCGCTTCTTTGGGCGCAAGGCCTTCCTCAATATGCCGCCCCACGCCCTCGACGACGACGATCGCGTCGTCCACCACCAATCCAATCGCCAGCACCAGTCCTAACAGTGAAAGCGTGTTGATCGAAAATCCGAAAAGAGGAAAAAAGACGAACGTCCCGATGAGCGCCACCGGCACCGCCAGCATCGGAATCAATGTGGCGCGCCAGCTTTGCAGGAAGATGTAGACCACCAGGATCACCAGCACGATGGCGATCAGCAGCGTTTCGACAATTTCCTTGATTCCGGAGGTCACCGCCTTGGTCGTATCCAACGAAGTTACATAATCCACGTCCTGTGGAAATGTCTGCTTCATTCCGGCGATCAATTTGTTAACGGCCGCTGCCGCGTCCACCGCGTTTGAGCCGGGCAACTGGTACAGAGCGATGATGGCGCCGGGTTTGCCGTTCAACCGGCCCGCCGTGCTGTAATCCTGCGAACCCAGCTCGACGCGCGCCACATCCTTCACGCGGACGATTCCGCCATCGGGCGTTTCACGCACCACAATCTGCCCGAAATCTCCTTCGGAAATCAATCGGCCCTGCGCGCGCACGGAGTAGGTGAACTCCTGCCCTGGTGGCACGGGTTCGCCGCCTACTTGTCCGGCAGGGTTCACGGTGTTCTGGCCTTGGATCGCGTTGATGATGTCCGTGACGGTGATGCCGAGCTTGCCCAATTGATCGGGCTTCACCCACAAGCGCATCGCGTATTGTCCCGCGCCGAAAATCTGCACGTTGCCGATGCCGTAGGAACGCGTCAACGGGTCGCGAATGTTGATATACGCGAAATTGGAAAGGAAAGCCGCGTCGTAAGTGCCTTTCGGCGAGTACAGCGTGAGCAGCATCAGCGGCGAGGTCACCGACTTCTGCACGGTGATGCCGTAGTTGTTCACGTCCGCGGGAAGCTGTGATGCCGCTTGAGTTTCCCGGCTCTGCGCCAGAATTTGATCGATATTCGGATCCGTCTTCACATCGAAGTCCACGATCATCGTCATCCCGCCATTGGCCGTGGCGTTCAACGAATACATGTAGTTCATGTTGTCCACGCCGCTCATTTGCTGTTCGATGGGCGTGGCGACGGATTGTTCCAGCGTTTGCGCGTCCGCGCCCACGTAAGTGGCCTGGATTTGGATTTCGGGCGGAGCAATGTTTGGAAATTGCGCGACGGGCAGAGCGACGATGGTGATGATGCCGAGAATTACCGTCACAATCGAAATCACGATCGCGACGATGGGACGGTTGATGAAAAATTTGGACACGGGCCTTAGTTTCCCTCCGCCGTCGCGCTTTGCGTCACGTACGGCTTCGGGTTCACTTGCGAACCGGGACGCACCTTCTGCGCCCCTTCGGCCACCACGCGCTCGCCTGCACTCAGTCCCTTGGCGATGATCCAATCGCTGCCGGTGCGCTCACCGGGCGTCACCGTGCGGATGCTTACTTTATTTTCGGCGTCCACCACCGCCACTTGATAGCTGCCCTGTAACTCGGTCACCGCGCGTTGCGGTATCACCAACGCGTTCGGCTGCGTGCTGGTTGCCGCGCGAACTTTTCCGTACCCGCCGGGGCGCAGAATGTTGCCGGGATTCGGGAACAGGCCCGCGATAAGGATGGAGCCTGTGCCTTGACTTACGGCGCGATCCGCGAAGTCAATCGTTCCAGAGTGATCGTAAGTGCGGCCATCTGCCAGGATCAAATCGAGCGGCATACGCTTCAGCTCAGCTGCCCTGCCGGACGCGGTGGGAAAGCGCCGGTTGAAATCGAGGTATTCGCTTTCACTTACGGTGAAATAAACCTTGATGGGGTCCACCGTCGAAACAGTGGTGACCGGAGCGCTGGTGGTATCCACCAACGCGCCGACTTGCAACTGAGCAATCCCTGCGATGCCGCTGATCGGCGCTACCAATCGAGTGAATCCCAGGTTAAGCTGCGCCGTTTCGACCGCCGCCTCGGCTGACTTGATTTGCGCCTTAGCTGTGGCCACGGTGGCTTGCGCCGCCAGATTATTCTGAATGGCGTTGTCGAGATCTTGCTGGCTTGCCGCCTGCTCTTTCGCCAACGGCGTGTAGCGGTCCACATCAAGTTGATTGCGCAGCTGCACAGCCTCGGCGTTCGCAAGCTGCGCCTTGGCCTGCGCTAAATTTCCTTCGGTTTGGTCGAGTACGGCCTGAAAGGGCCGTGGGTCAATCTGAAACAGTAATTGGCCCTTCTCGACGTACGCGCCTTCCTGATAGGCCTGTTGCTGCAAGTAGCCGGTCACTTGCGCTTTCACGCTGGCGTTGACCAACCCGTCGAGCGTGCCGATCCATTCGCTGTACAGCGCTACATCTTTCTGCTCTACCGGCACCACCATAACTTCCAGAGGCGGTCCAGCGCTGGCCGCGGGTTTCGGGCGCAGCGCTACCGCGATCGCAGCGACGACGATCACCACCAGCGCCACGACGATTACGACAGTACGTCTTGCGGAACCATTCATCGGCTCTCTCTTTGAAATTTCTCAGATTCTTTAAGTAAGTTTGCTGGTGCTTTCACGCAGCGGGTGGAATACCAAAAAAGGACAGCACCGCGACTGCCGAAGACCTGTTGTCGTCAAAACTGTGCTCAGGGATTGCGCACAGAAAAGCATTATCTTGCGAGACGACAATCCGAGGAGCGGGTGACAAAAATTTAGCATTTCCCCATGCAACTGTCGAGACTCCAAGACGCAGCCCGCATTGCGACCTGTTTCTAGTCCGCTGTGGGCGGCCCGCGGGTTCAGTCGCTTAGATTCGGATGGGGGCACTCGCGATGCAGAAATCTCACCAATCTAGCTAAATGCGCGAGTCGCCGGCGAACTCAGGACGCGGGCGGTCATGAAGCGGCTTGGCCGGAAGGTGCGGAAGAGCGGGCGCTCGCTGCGGCAGCTTCAGTTTCACGTTTCACAACGGAACGAGCCACATCATGGACTGCGTCGAGCACCAGTTCGGGCTGATCTTGCATAATCCAGTGGGTGCTCTCTTCCGCCAGTACGTAGCGGCCTTGGGGTAAACGTTGCGCCATCGCTGCGTGTTGCTCGCGTCTTTTCGACGGTGTGGACTTGGCCGACAAGATGATCACAGGCTTGCTGCAAAAATTGCCGAGTTCAGCGACCTGCACTGCGGAACCCGGCAGGTTTTCCAGTTGGCTTGCAATGGTTTGGCAAAATTTCTCCTGCACCCAGAAAATCGCCGCCATCTTGCGCTCTTCGATGGGCAAATTCCAAAACCAAGGACTAGAAACCGAGCCAGATTCGGCCGGCGCTTCCCGGCTGATTAGTCTTACCAAGCGTCCTGCGAATCTCGTTGCGCCGGAAGTGAGCAGGAACGCCACGAACCGGATCACGCCGATGCGACACAGCAGCGCGGCGCGGCGAGACACCGTCGCGCCGATCTCGGCGCGCCTGCGGTCCTGTTCTGAGGGAGGATTCCATTCGGCTGGTGCAACTGGATCCACCAGCACCACGCCCGCCGTCTCCTGCGGATGGCGCGCGGCATACAAAGGCATCGTGAGTCCGCCAAAAGAATGTCCCACCAAGACGTATGGCGGAGGAATCGCCGCGCGCTCGAGCAAAGTATGAAGTTCTTCCACGATGCGGTCGGCAGTTCGCGGCACGGGGCCGAGATCGCTCCAGCCCAATCCGGCTCGGTCGTAGCTCACCACGCGATACGATCGCGCGAGGGTGCGTTGGATTTCGCTCCAGCTGAGGACCGTGGACATCAGACCCGCTTCCAGAATAATCGTGGGGCTGCCCTGCCCTCTTTCCAGTAGATGTAAACGATGCGTTCCCAAATCTATAAGCCTGCCCGGAGGCGGATGAAGCTTACTGTCGCGGCGCAGCTCGAGTTTCTGGTAGATCGCCCCGGCCACCGCGCCGAGCGACAGAAATCCGAAAATCCAAATGAGAGTGTGGACAAACAACTTCTCGCTCCTGCCGCCGAAATTGGACGCCTCAACTGTGCATGCGGCTGTGCAACTTTTCTGCCGCTCGAAGACCGGACTCGGCGCAATCGCCGATCGAGCGCCCCGTCAGATAATTCCCCGCAAGACAGAGTCCCGGCAACGCGCTTTCCGCTTCGCGAATTTCCTTTACTCGTTGCGCGTGGCCCACATTGTACTGCGGCAGCGCGCGAGGATATCTCCACACGGTGCGTTCGACCGGCGCGCCTGTGATTCCTAGAATCTTGGAATTTTCGGCTTCTATCATTTGCGCAAATACATCGTAGGGGGCCGTCATCAGACCGCCAGCGGCGGTGCGCACAAAGCTCGTCATTAATACGCAGCCCTTGGGCGCATGGGTAGGAAATAACGACGAATTCCAGAACGTGCAAATTGTGTGCAAGCCTTCCAGGCGCGGAACCATGAATCCGAAGCCGTCCATCGCGTGACGCACCTGTTCTCGCTCATAGGCGGAGGAAACCACCCCCATCGGTGCGTGCTCGATCGCTGCCAGCAACGCCGCCAGTTTCGGCGCGTTTGGCTGCAGCAACGAAGCCGCGGCATCGGCTGGCACCGCGAACACCACCGCTTCGGCCGAAAATTCCTCACCGCCGTTTACGCGAATCTGCCAGCCTGACTCGCGCCCGGTGGTTCCGCTGCGCGCTGCTGCGACCGATCCAACCGTCGCGCCAAAATGAACATCTTCTCCCAATTTTTCCGCGAGTTTTTCCGCGAGCGTGCCCATACCTCCCTTGAAAGATCCTAGCGCCGGGAGCGCGTCCGTGACGTACAGTCCACCATGTTTTGCGCTGGAATTGCCTTGAGCAGCGGCTGACTCTGACGCACGCGCGTCTCGCTTCGATTTGTACGCGCGCAATGCGCCGCGCACCACGCTGCCGCTGCTTTGTTCCCATTTCACCAGGTCGGGAAACGCGCTCTGCATGCCCATTTGCCGCGCGTCGCCAAAAAACACTGTTGAAATAAACGGATCAACCAAATAATCCAGCACCTCGCCACCGAATTTTCTTGCGACGAATTCCGCCAACGACTCTTCGGCAGCGGGAGGCTGCGAATTTCGCAGGATCTCGCTGAGCAGCCGGAATTTGGATTTCGGCCCGATCAATCGCGTCGTAAGCGCGCCTCCAGGAGAGAACGGCGCAAGGTGTAAGCGGCCCTCGCGCAAAATGTATCGCTTGGCCTTCGGATCGCCAGCTACAAATTCGCATTCGAGGTTCAGATCGCGCACCAGGTTCCACACCGACGCAGGAAATCGCGGGCACTGCGGGCCGGCCTCAAACACAAATCCATTTCGTTTTACTGTGGAAACCATGCCGCCGGCGCGGCCGGATGCTTCCAGGACGAGCGCCTGAATTCCCAATTGGCGCAGCCGAAACGCGCAAGCGAGGCCGGTCAGGCCGCCCCCGATCACCACCGTTTTGTATATGTGCCCCACAACCTGTAAATTGTATCAAACGGCGAGCGACGCGAACGCGCAGGAGGCCGGCACACCGCGATGCCTGAGCATCAGAAAATCCTCTCTCGAGAGCTATTGTGCAATCGCTGGTAGATTTCGTGGCGCAGTACGCGGCGCGCGGAAATGAAATCGCCGTGCGTTACCGGCGCGGCTTCCGCATGGAAACCTGGACGTACGCGCGGATCGCAGAGCAGGCGAATTGCGTGGCGCGCGAGCTGGAATTTCGCGGAATCGGCAAGGGCGACGCCGTTCTGTTGTGGGGTGAAAACTCTCCGGAATGGATCGTGGCTTTTTTTGGATGCTTGCTTCGCGGCGCTGTGGCCGTACCCATTGACCACGGCTCCACAGCGGAATTCGCGGCGCGGGTCGCTCGCGAAGTGAATGCCAAACTAATTTTTCGCAGCCGCACGCTTGCGGACGTCGGGCTCGCGGAGAAGGCCATAGTCCTGGAATCGCTCTCAGAGCTTACTGAACAGCGGGATGCTTCGCCGTACCCCGCGCCCGTTCTCTCACGGCAGGACACGCTCGAAATCATTTTCACTTCCGGCACCACGGCGGAACCGCGCGGCGTGGTGATCTCCCACGGCAACGTCCTGGCCAACATCGAACCGGTCGAGCGTGAAATCCAGAAATATCTTCGCTACGAGCGCATCTTTCATCCGCTGCGATTTCTGAATCTGCTGCCCCTGAGCCACGTCTTCGGACAGATGCTGGGAATATTTATTCCGCCGTTCCTCGCGGGGACCGTGGTTTTTATTGATTCGCTCAAGCCCTCCGGCCTGATTGAAGTGATTCGCAACGAGCGCATCTCCGTGCTGGTGGCGGTTCCCCGATTTATCGAATCTCTGCAACGCGAAATCCTGCGGCAGATGGAACCCAACGGCCGCACACAACAATTTCACGAAAATTTCGCACGCGCCGAGAAGGAGCACTTTCTTCTGCGCTGGTGGCGATTCCGCCAAATCCATTCGCGTCTCGGGTGGAAATTCTGGGCGTTCATTTCCGGAGGCGCCGCGCTGCCCGAGCAGGTGGAATCGTTCTGGAACCGCTTGGGTTACGCGGTGATTCAAGGCTACGGCATGACGGAAACCACGTCGCTCATCAGCCTGAATCATCCCTTCCGTTCGGCGCAAGGCTCGATTGGCAAAGTTTTTCCGGGCATGGAAGTTCGGGTGGACGAGAACGGCGAAATTCTGGTGCGCGGCGAAAATGTCGCCACGGCCTACCGGCAGCACGATCGTGCTCAACCCGTCGCGGAATCCGATGGTTGGTTTCACACCGGGGACATGGGCGAAAGCGACGCGGAAGGCCGCTTGTATTTCAAAGGGCGCCGGAAAAATGTGATCGTCACGCCAGCCGGCATGAACATTTATCCCGAAGATTTGGAAAAAGCGGTGCGCAGTCAGCCCGGAGTGCGCGATTGCGTGGTGATCGGCGTCGAAAGCAACGGCAACGCGGAACCGTGCGCGGTCCTGCTACTCGATAATCCGTTGCATGCGAACCAAGCGGCCATAATCGAAAACGCCAATCACTCACTCGCGGAATATCAGAAGATCCGCCGCTGGTATCCCTGGCCCGATCCCGATTTCCCGCGAACGCCGACTTTGAAGCCGCTGCTCCCGCGCATTCGCGAGGCCGTCAACGCAAGACTCGATGTAGCGACCACCGCTCAGGACGGCAACAGTTCCCTCGCCACGCTGATTACGCAAATCACCGGGCGCCCTGTCGCAGCCGATTCGCGCAGCGCCACGCTCGATACCGACTTGCACATGACATCGCTCGATCGTGTCGAACTGATGAGCGCGCTCGAAAGCCGCTATCAAATGGACCTCAGCGACTTGCGCTTCAGCGAAATCTCGACCGTTGGCCAACTGGAAAAGCTTCTGACGGAATCTCCAACCGCGCCAGTCGAACATCTCTATCCGCGCTGGCCGCAAAACTGGCTCACCACCGCCCTGCGTCTTGGTGTCTACTACCTGCTCGCGTGGCCTGCCACATATATTCTTGCTGCACCGCGAATCCGCGGCCGCGAAAATCTTCGCGGGCTTCGCGGCCCCGTCCTCGTGATTGCGAACCACGTCACCTACGTGGACATTGCCTGGGTACTCCCCGCATTGCCCGCACGGCTGCGCAATCGCCTGGCCACTGCCATGCGCGCCGAACGCCTGGCCGAAATGCGCCGTCCACCGAAGAACATGAATCGATTCAACCGCCTGCGCGAGCGCCTTGATTATTTTCTGGCACTGTCACTGTTCAATGTGTTTCCCTTGCCGCAACGCTCGGGCTTCCTGAAAAGCTTTTCGTTTGCCGGCGATCTGGCGGATCGCGGCTGGAACATTCTTGTCTTTCCCGAAGGCCACACAACCGAGGATGGTCACATCGCTCCTTTTCGCGCCGGCGTGGGCCTGCTCGCAAAACAGCTGAATATTCCAATCGTTCCCATCCGCCTCACGGGACTTTTCGATTTGCGGCAGGCGAATCGCATCCTCACACGTCCAGGCCACGTGCAAGTGACGATAGGAAAGCCGGTGAGCTTCTCTGCCGACGCAGATCCGCATGAGATCACGAAGGAACTAGAACGCCGCGTAAGGGAACTTATTTCGGAATCATCGAACTAGCCTAAGCCGGACGCAGTTCACATCGGCTTTATTCCGCAGGTAGCAGCGTTGCCGCAGGAAAAGAGAGGCCTCAATGAAATCGAATCTCATCGAGCAACTTTGGGGGAAGTTGAGAGCCGGTATTGGCAGGTACGAGTTTTTCGTAAACCTTGTCGCTCCGATCGTTTTGCTCACAGTCAGTGTCGTTCACTTATTCCACGGTTTTCTGTCCTATGCGCCGCTTGCCTGGATCAGCATTGTTGTCGTGGATGTGTACCTGTTTATGCTGATGCTGCTGACGGCCTTGAAAATGCCCAAACGAATTCCTGAACGTCAGGTCGCCATCGTGTCAGTTTTGGCTCTATTCTTCGTGCTTGTGTTGTCTTTTGCAAAGCTGTACATCGGCAACGGGCACGTCGCGCGGACGAAAGCCGATTCCACGCTGGAGAAGCTCATCGAACCTTGGGATGCCGCCTACTTCAGTCTGGTGACTATCACGACGCTAGGTTACGGCGACTACACTCCACAAACGACGGATGCCCGAAAGCTCGTCATGGGCGAACTTCTCAGCGGCGGGTTACTTCTGTTCTTCGCTTTCCCGGTGCTCGGGTCTCGCCTTGCACAGTTCGATGAACCGACCGGGATAAGAATCCGGCGATTGAATGACGGCTCATGGGAAGTTCAGGAAAAAAGCGATGCCCCGAAAAAGTTCGCCAAAGGCGAACATCTGACGGTTACCGTGGGTAAGCAGGGGTTGATCGACACGAAAAGTAGCGATTGAGCTTTCCGCCTAAGACAGTTGTGCTACCAGCTAGTCCATCTCGGACGACGCGTTACGGCGATCGAATTGCAGCCGGCGAATTGTGAGCACCAGCAAAATCAACGCCGCCAGAATCGCGAACGATGCCCACTTTTGGTGCAGTACGAAATCTTTCGCGGCTGCTCCATAGCGCACTGCCAAAAAGCCTTCCACGAAAAATAGAGATCCTCGCCCCACGAATGTACCCGCCACAAACGGAACGAACGGCACGCGAAACACGCCCTGCGCGATCACGAATGGTTTGAATGGAACAGGAAAAGGCGCGACGGCGGGCAGCAGCACCGAAGTAAACGGAAATTGCTCGACCCACCTGCGCATCCGTCCCGGCGGGTGTCCCTGCTTTCTGCGGTAATAAGCTTCACCGGCTTTGCGCGCCAGCGCGTAGATCCAGATGCATCCTGCGAGTGAACCGAGCGCCGCCATCGCCGCGTAGTACGGCATGCGCAGCGGCTGGCGGATCGAGAGTTCCATCACAATCAGATCCGTGGCTAAAGGAAGCGGAACGAAAGAAGAATCCAGAAAGGCCGCGAGGAAAACGCCTGCCCCACCCAGCGCGGGCAACGTCGCGTGTACCCAGCTGCTGGCTGCAGGCCATTTCAATGCGTGCAAACTCCCGTCATCGCTCCCGCGGCCACCCAGGCGGGCGCTACTGCTGCCGGTCCCTTTTCGATTCCTTGCGCGGATCCGGGCAGAATTCAGATTATAGATGCGCGCAACCAGGAAAAAGAAGCAGCCCGTGCGTATCTTTATTACTTGCGTCTAACCGGAGGGTGTAACTTTTTGCACTTCAACTGTAACCCTTTGCTGTGGTAGTGAATCGAATGCAAAGTTCCACGCCGGGGGGCCCTTGCACGGAGGCAGTGTCCGCTAGCGTACAAACTCGCGGACAAAATGCGAGGCATACTACCGCAGCATTGGACAGCGATGCTGTCGAGCGCGGCGGCTCCGCCAACTCTTGACGTCCAAGGAGAAAATCATGTCCGATCATCACCAGCCGCTACCCACAGTGCCTTCTTATCCCTTCCGTCTGGATGTGCCCCTTCACAAATTACTGCAGGAAGCTCCTGAGAAACATACGCCGGAATCATCCAAAGAAAAAAAGACTCTGCCTACGCCTGTGTTTCCAAGCCAACCCGAACTTTTCCATGACCTGGATGCCGATGATATCGCCGCGCACGATCAAGTGTTGCAGACCGGCAAACGTCACTGGCCCGCGTCGCGTATTTTCAAGAACATGCGCGGCTGGATGGTTCCCTATCTCAAATCCCGTGTTATGCCTGGCGACTTTCAGCCGATCATCGCTTACCTTTTCACCGAGTGGAAATGCAATCTCGATTGCCACTACTGCTGGTCCTACGACAATCGCGTGAAGGGCATGACCGAAGACACCGCCCGCCGCGCGATTGACTGGCTTCATGACACGCCGTGCCGCGTGCTCGCGCCCACGGGCGGTGAACCCCTGGTGCGCCCGGATTTTGTACACAAAGTTGTGTACTACGCGGCGAAAAAGGATTTCTGGGTTTATCTCGCCACTAACGCGCGTTTGCTGCGTCCGGACGTAATTGATCGCCTCAGCGACGCGGGCATCGCCACCATCAACTTCGCCGTAGACACCGTGAAGGAAAAGCCCGGCCTGCCGAAGGCCTTCGAACACGTTAGTTCCTACTTCGATTACATGGTGCGCCGTCAGTATCGCTACGGCTACACCACCTTTTTCAATACGAATATCTGCCGCACGAATATCGAAGACGTCAAACAGCTGGTGGAAATCGCGCACGATAACGGCATCTCCCTCACTTTTCACATCAACGAAGCGCCCATGATGGAGCAGCCGCACTTCAAACATCTGGACGCCAATGACACTTACATCCGCCCCGAGGATTTTCCGATGGTGGACGATTTGCTCGACTGGCTCATTGACAAGCAGCGCCAGGGCTACAAAATGGTGGACTCCATTCCCCGCCTGCAGAATATGAAGGGATTCATGCGCGGCGTTGGCGAACACTGGGGCTGCCGCGCTGGTCAAAACTGGCTGATCATTCGCACCGACGGCACGCTCGCGCCCTGTTTCCCGATGTACAACGCGGGCTACGATTGGGGCAAGGTGGAAAATCAGAAATTCGACCTGAAGCAACTGCACGAAATGAAGCAGGGTTGCGAGCCGCACTGTTTTTCGACCCTGGGCTACAACGTCGCGTACTGCTATGACGCTGCTCGCGTGATGAAGTGGCTGCTGAAGCAGGCCAGCCACGGATTCCAAGGCGTGACGGGAAGCTTCGAATAAGCGCCAGGAAAGTTACGGCCGGTCTTGCGGTGAGGAACCGGCGCTCTCGCTGACGGAGCGCCGCGTAACCTTACTCACGCGGGTTTTCGGACGGATCAAATCAGGCAGGCGATAACCTACTAGAGGTTTTTCCACGCTACCGAAGCCGCGCCGAGTAGCGGGCACTCCTCATTCAGCACCACGTGGATGGGAATCTGCACCAAGAACGATTCAAGCTTCTCTTTGTGCTTCACCGCAGCGGCGAATTTCCCGTTTTTCAGCTTGGGCAGCACTTTCACGGCAATTCCGCCGGCAATGTAGATGCCGCCGCGCGCCACGGTGCGTAGCGCCAGATTCCCAGCTTCCGAGCCGTAAATTTCCACCCACAGATCCAGAGTCGCGGCGCATACCGGACATTCACCGCTTAGTCCACGGCGCGTGATTTCCGGCGCTGGATCGGTGCCGTCATCATCAAACCCCGGATGCCGCACGGCTGGATTCAAAAATTCATGCACGCGCTGAAATCCGCCCCCAGACAAAATCGTTTCCACGCTCACACATTCCTGGCGCGTATTCAGAAATTTCCACAGGTCCGCTTGCTGCGAAGTGTTCGGAGCAAAATCCGCATGGCCCGCTTCGGTGGCCATCGGAACGTGCCGCTGGCCGTCCCAGAATAGAATCCCCTCCCCCAGGCCGGTGCCCGCCGCGATCACGATTTGCGTCGAGCGCGGCGACGGCACTCCTACGTGCAAAGTTTCCAGCTCGGTGGGATCCAGCACGCCGATGCCATAGGCCGCCGCTTCCACATCGTTCACCAGGCGCACATGGTTGAGGTGCAGGTGGGACGCCACATTCGCGCCATCCACCACCCACGGAAAATTCGTAGCCTGCACCCGATTGTTGACGACGGGGCCGGCGATTCCGAAAGACGCCGCAGTGATTTTCGCGCCCGCGCCATTCAGAAAATCGCTGGTGATTTCTTCCAGGCCCGAATGTTTTTGCGTGGCATAGCGCCGATCGGCGACGCGGACCAGTTTGCCAGCTTTCACGTCGAACAGACCGAGATTGGCCTTGGTCCCTCCCAGATCGCCCGCCAAAATCATTTAGGCCTCCGCATTTGAGAATCGAACATGGTGTGCGTGAACAAGAGCTAGCCTCACAGCGGGCGCCACTGCCGGCCATCGGCGGCGGTCAGGTCATCCACTGCCCGCGGGCCATCGCTGCCGGCTGGGTAATTCGGGAAAGGCGGCGGCGACGCATTCTTCCATGCTTCCAGGATTGGGTCCACTAATGTCCATGCGGCCTCAACGCCGTCGGCACGGTCAAACAGCGTGGCATCGCCGCGGATGCAATCATTGATAAGCGTGGCATACGCGGGGCGCGAGCCGCCACCAAACGCATCCTTGTACTTGAAGTCCATGGTTACGGGCTGGACACGCATTTGCGCGCCCGGCGATTTTGCACCGAACGAAAGCGAAATGCCTTCGTCAGGCTGAATATTCATGACCAGCGAATTGGTTTCGTGGTTTTCGCCTCGAAATACCATGTGCGGCGCGCTCTTGAACTGAATCGCGACCTGCGTGAGCGGCCGCGCCAGGCGTTTTCCGGTGCGCAAGTAGAACGGCACGCCGCTCCAGCGCCAGTTATCCACATGCAACTTCAATGCCACAAACGTGTCCGTCGCGGAATCCGGCTTCACTCCCGGCTCCTGGCGATATCCCGGAACCGGCTTCCCATCCACCTGACCGGGACCGTACTGGCCGCGAATCACGGATTTAAATACTGATTCCTTGGTGAATGGCCGGATGGACTGCAGCACTTTGATTTTTTCGTTGCGTACGGAGGTCGCATCGAAAGTCGCCGGCGCCTCCATGGCGGTCAATGAAGTGAGCTGCAGAACGTGGCTCTGGATCATATCGCGCAGCGCGCCAGCGGATTCATAAAATGCAGCGCGGCGCTCCACGCCCAGCTGCTCGGCGGCGGTTATCTGGACGCTATCTATGTAATTGCGATTCCAGAGCGGCTCGAAGATGCCATTGCCGAAGCGGAAGACCAGCATGTTCTGCACTGTCTCTTTGCCCAGGTAGTGGTCTATGCGGTACACCTGAGATTCGTCGAACGCTTCCAGTACTTTTTTATTTAGTTCTTTTGCCGACTCCAGATCGTGGCCAAACGGTTTTTCGATGATAATGCGCGCCCAGGATTTTTCATTCTTGGGTTTGTTCAGCCCGGCTTTCTTGAGCTGCTCGATCACATGCAAATAAACTTCCGGGGGTGTGGCCAGGTAATACAGCCGATTGCCGCCGAGCTGGCCTTCGCCATCGAGTTCGTCGAGGCGCTGCGCCAAACGGCGAAACGCTTCGGGATCGTCGTAGCTGCCCGAAAAATATCGCAGACATTTCAGAAATTCCGCTTTCTTGCCGTCGTCGGCGCCTTCTTCCTTTCCGCTGGGGAGGAATTCGCCGGCCTTCTGGGTGAAATCACTGTCCGACATTTCCGTGCGCGCGAAACCCAGCAGACGAAACCGCGGACCTAGACAAGCGTGGTAAGACAGATCGTAAAGCGCCGGGAGCAGCTTGCGCCGCGCCAGGTCGCCAGAGGCGCCAAACATCACGATGGCACAGGGATCCGATGGCGCTTCGCAGAAATAGGCGCCGATTTGTCCATTTTGGGGTTCGACGATTGCCTTGGTGTTCATATTCAGTTCCTGGCCGGTCCCCGAGGTTCTGGCAGACCCACCCTCATGTTTTATTAAAACAGCTGCCCTGCCAGAAGAGCCTATCACAACTCCGCAAATGGCTCGCTACAGGACCGGGGGCGCCGCCCGTCTGCGCGCCTGGCCCGCCCCTAACTGGAATTTCCGCCGCCGATGCAGTATCTTGAATTGCAGCACACTCTGCAAGGAGACGTACATGGCCGACGACAAGAATTCAGGAAATCCGGGCGCAGCCGCTAGCGCGCAGCCCGCGCCCCAAACTCCACATATTGTGATGTGCGTCAAGTTCGGCCGAGATATGCCGGGACTGGATCGCGTCCCCTGGAAGGGCCCGATCGGCCAGCGGATTTACGACAACGTCTCGAAAGAAGCCTGGAAGTTGTGGGTAGAACATTCCAAAATGTTGATGAATGAGTTTCGCCTGAATCCTCTGGATCCGAAATCGCAACAGGTGATGGAAGAGCAGATGGAGACCTACTTCTTCGGCGAAGGCGCAAAGCTGCCGGACAGTTACGTACCTCCGAAACACTAGGAAGCGTCGCGCACAGTTCCCTTCCTGAATGCGCCTTCATGCTATGCGCACATCCCGTTCATCTGGCGCGAAATTCGCGCCGGTGCCGAGGCGGTAGTGCGCTAAAATGTGCAGTTCTGAAGAGAGGAGATTTAATCCCCGCATGAGCTCCGCAAAGAAAAATTCATTCGGCACGCGCACTGCCCTGCGCGCCGGTAATGATTCCTACGACATTTATCGCCTGAGCGTCTTGGAAAGCGCGGGAATCGGCAATATTTCGCGGCTGCCGTTTTCGCTGAAAGTTCTGCTCGAAAATTTACTGCGGCACGAAGACGGCCAGTTCGTTTTTTCCGAAGACATTCACGCCTTGGCGGGCTGGGATCCGTCGAGCGCGGCGGGCGCGAGCGAGAAAGAAATCTCATTCATGCCTGCGCGTGTGCTGCTGCAGGATTTCACAGGCGTTCCCGCCGTAGTGGACCTGGCCGCGATGCGTGAGGCCATGCGGCACTTGGGTGGAAATCCCAAGAAAATCAATCCGCTGCTGCCCGCCGAACTGGTGATTGATCACTCCGTACAAGTGGATAAATTCGGCGTCGAGGGCGCGTTCGCATTCAACGCCGACCTGGAAATGCAGCGCAACATCGAGCGCTACGCTTTCTTGCGCTGGGGTCAGAAGGGATTTCAGAATTTCAAAGTAGTGCCGCCAGACACTGGCATTTGCCACCAGGTGAATCTTGAATATCTGGCGCGCGTGGTCTTTAGCCAGCAACAAGAAGGCGCGCGCTTGGCGTTCCCGGATTCGCTGGTCGGCACCGATTCGCACACCACGATGGTCAACGGCCTTGGCGTGTTCGGCTGGGGCGTCGGCGGAATCGAAGCGGAGGCGGCCATGCTAGGGCAGCCGCTCTCCATGCTAATTCCCGCGGTGGTCGGCTTCAAATTGCACGGCCGCTTGCCCGAAGGCGCGACGGCCACCGACCTGGTGCTCACCGTCACGCAGATGTTGCGCAAAAAAGGCGTGGTCGGAAAATTCGTGGAATTTTACGGCACGGGGCTTTCCAGCCTCACGCTGCCCGATCGCGCGACGATTGCCAACATGGCGCCGGAATATGGCGCGACGATGGGTTTCTTCCCGGTGGATACCGAAACGCTCGCCTACCTGCGGTTCACTGCGCGACCCGACGATCAGGTTCGCCTGGTCGAAGCCTACACGAAAGACCAGGGCTTGTTCCGCACCGATCCAACGCCCGATCCGATTTTTTCTGACCGGATCGAGCTGGACCTGGCCAGCGTGGTGCCGACCATGGCTGGGCCTAAGCGCCCGCAAGACAGCGTCCCGTTGACGCAGGCCAAGGCGTCGTTCGAAAAGACTCTGACGGCGCAGCCGAAACACGTCAGCGTGCAAAATAACGGCGACAAATTTGATCTTGCGGATGGCTCTGTAGTCATCGCTGCAATCACCAGCTGCACGAACACTTCAAATCCTTCGCTGATGTTGGGCGCGGGCTTGCTGGCGAAAAAAGCAATCGAGCGCGGCCTGAAAACCAAGCCGTGGGTGAAAACCAGTTTCGCGCCGGGTTCGAAAGTGGTGACCGATTACATCGAAAAAGCCGGCCTGTGGCCCGCGCTCAATGCGCTGCGCTTCAATCTGGTCGGCTACGGCTGCACCACCTGCATTGGCAATAGCGGCCCACTGCCCGACGCCATCGGAAAAGCGATCAAGGACAATAACCTCGTAGCCGTCTCGGTTCTAAGCGGCAATCGAAATTTTGAAGGCCGCATCAATCCGCTGTGCCGCGCGAATTATCTGGCGTCACCGCCGCTGGTCGTCGCCTACGCCCTGGCCGGACGCATGGATTTCGACATCGTCAACGAATCGCTCGGCGATGACAAATCGGGCAAGCCGGTTTATCTCCGCGATATCTGGCCGACGCCAGACGAAGTGGAAAAAACCATGCGCGCTTCCGTAACCAGTGAAATGTTCCGCAAAGAATATGCGGACGTTTTCACCGGCGACGAGCACTGGCGCGCGCTGCCCATTCCGGAAGGCGATCTCTACGCCTGGGACGAGAAATCCACGTACATCAAGCATCCGCCATATTTTGAAAATATGCCGCTGCAGCCCACCGCGCTGCAGGATCTGCACGGCCTGCGCGCCCTCGCAGTGTTGGGCGATAGCGTCACCACCGACCATATTTCGCCCGCCGGCTCGATCCCCGCGGATACGCCCGCAGGAAAATATCTGATCGCGAACGGCGTACAGCCCAAGGATTTCAACTCCTACGGCGCGCGCCGCGGCAACCATGAAGTGATGATGCGCGGCACGTTCGCCAATATTCGCCTGCGCAACTTGCTCGCGCCCGGCACTGAGGGCGGATGGACCATTCACCAGCCTGGCGGCGAGAAGATGTCCATCTACGACGCGGCGATGAAATATCGCGACGAGCGCGTGCCGCTGATCATTTTCGCCGGAAAGGAATACGGCTCCGGCTCATCGCGCGACTGGGCCGCGAAGGGCACTATTCTTCTGGGGGTCCGCGCGGTGCTCGCGGAAAGCTTCGAACGCATCCATCGCAGCAACCTGGTGGGCATGGGCGTATTGCCGCTGGAATTTCTGCCCGGCGAAACGCTCACATCACTGGGGCTGACGGGTCTGGAAATTTTCGCAATCGAAGGGCTGGCGGGAAGTTTCGCGCCACGCAAGAAAATGAAAGTGACGGCGCGCGATGCGCAAGGCAAGGAAACTCGCTTCCATGCATTGGCGCGGATTGATACTCCGTTCGAGGTCTCTTACTACCAACACGGTGGGATTCTGCAGTACGTACTACGGCAGATGCTCTAAGAAGTTCCGCTCTGCGTCACGCTGGCAATCCGATCCGCAGTACGGTCAGGCGCGGTGGCCGCTCAGATGCGGGTCGCCGTGGTCCTTCAAGCGCAAGCGCAGAAACAAGGGCGCCGTGAGCGCAAACACCGCCACAAACACCACGAAAAATCCCGCGAACGCCTGCCAGAATTCCGCCCCCTTGTGCCGCAAGAGCATCAGCGCCAGATCCCCCAGGCCGAAAGAAACCGCAAAAACTAAAATCGCGGAAATCGGCTTCGGCGCGAGCGCTGCGTGACAATGCACGCAGACCACACCGGAAAGCCCGGCGGGTGTCCAAATCGCTCTCGCAGGGATACGTTCGTTGCATTGCGGGCAGGTCATGGCGGAACTCCTCCCGATCGAAAATTGGCTGCGGCCGATGCCCAGGCCGGACTGGGGCGCTAACGCGGCCTAATCTACCACGAGTTGCACTGTAGTTGAATGCTGGAAGTTTCCCGCGACCCCTTGAATCGTGATTTCGTATGTTTTCGGGACTGGGCCCCCACCACCGCTGCCACTCCCACCGCAAGCCGCCAGCAGGCCCGCCAACAAAATCAGCGACGCGCACGCAAAAGTCACCCGCGCACGATGCATTTTTCTCGATGCGCTAATCAAAATCAAAATCGCAAGCATCGCAGCGAAGCTGAAACGCGTAGGTTCGAGTCTTAGCGTCCGAGGCAGCGCATAACGTGCGACGGGCAGGCTCGCGGTAGCCGGAACGGAGATCGTGAGCGCCACATTGCTCGCGGCTGCGGCAGTCGTCGCCGGATTCGGCGCAAAATTGCAAATAAAGCCCGCGGGCGCATTGCTGCAGGAAAACTGCACGCTGCTGCCGGCGTTCCCGACGGCGTTCAAAGCCAACTGGTAGCTCGCCGTCCCGCCAGCGCTCACGGTGTTGCTTGCCGGAACCGTCGCGCCAAAAGAAAAATCACAAGCCGCGCCAACCAGACTGAACGTCAGCGTATTCGTCGAGCCCAACGTCGGATCAGAAACCGTTACCGGAACACCGCCGCCGCAGTTCAACGCGCTCGCGGGCGCCGTTGCCGTCAGACTCGTCGCATTGACGAAAGTAGTGGGCAGTGCAGTGCCATTAAACTTAATCACGGACTGCGCCGTGAACCCATCACCGGTGGCCGTCAGTTGAAACGATCCCGAACCCGCGCTGGCCGACGTCGGGCTCAGCTCCGTCAACGCGTAACCCGGCAGATTCGGCAGCAATAAACTCCACAGGCCGCGTCCATGCGTCCCCGCCACCAGCGTTCGCGACGCATTGCGCAACCGCAGCGCGAGCACCTGCGAATTCGGCAAGCCAGTTTGCAATACACCCCAGGTTGTCGCGGCTCCGGCGGTGGCGTTCGCGCTGGCGTAAACCCCAGAATCCGTGGCGATATAGATCGTGTTGTCCGTCGCGTCGCTGGGATCAATCACAATGTCGTTCACCGGGACGTCCGGCAGGTCTCCGTCCACCTGCAGCCAGGAAGCGCCGGAATTATTCGTAAAAAAAACGTGCCCCAGCCCGTCGCATCCATTCACACCAGGACAAGAAAAACCGGAATACGCCACGAATGCCGCCGCCGGATTCGCCGCATCCACCGCAATGGCCGTGACGCTGCGCCCCGGCTGATTGCTCTGGTTCACCATGTGAATATCCGCCGCCCCACTCAGCACCTGCGCCGATTGCCAGATCAGCCCATCCGAGGTTCCCACGTAGATCGTATTCGAATTGCTCGGCGCCACGCTAATCGTGGTCACGAAGTTGTCGCTGCTGTCGCTCGTCAGATCCGAAGTAATGGCGGCCCAGCTCGTGCCGCTATTCGTCGTCTGGTACAAGCGGAACGTACCGAAATATAAATTCTGGCTGCTCTTCATATCCAGCACCAGCGGTGGAATGAAATCGGCGGTGTCCGTAAAATTTATCCCGCTTAGGTCAATCGCCGCCCAATTGATGCCATCCACCCCGGGAACGCCATTCAGAATATTTTTGGTGAGCGTGCCAGGGCCGCCCAGATAACTGCACGCCGCATAGATCGTGCTCGGCGTTTGCGGGTCAATGGCCGTGTAGCCGCCGTCGTAAGGACAAGCCTCGGTCCCGCTCGCGACCAGCGAGCCGCTGAACTGCTGCACGTCGTTCCCTTGCGTGCCACCGTAAACAATTTTATCGGTCGCCGGATGAATCGCGATCCCCGGATAAAACTGCGTCAGATTCAGCGAAGTATTGGCATTCCCGGTAATCGTGTTCAAGTCGTTCCACACCTGAGCGCCCGGCACCGTTGCAGCGTTAAAAACATCTTGCGAAGACCACACGCCGCCATCGTTCCCCGCAAACATCGCCAGTACCTGGCCGCCGGTCCCAACCGCGAAATCCAGTGCGTGAGCATCCACATGAATCGAAGTTTCGTTACCGCTGCCGTCCGCGCTTACATCGCCCCAGGTATTTCCGCCGTCGAGCGAGCGAAATACTGAAGAATGCCCGATTACAATCGTGCCGCTCGTCGGTTGCGCCGACCCCCCGGCAAAGATTGTTTGCCCGGAAGTGCCTGGAACCACCGCGAGCTTCATGTCATAAAAACACTGCGGCTCGCAGAAATCCGGCAAATTCGAAGCGTTGGGGAAGATCGTAGTGAACGCCGAACCGCTTCCGTTGGGCTGAATTCCGGTGCCGGAAAGCAGGCCGAGCAGATCATTGGAATCCGTGCTAGCGTCGGCAATCGCGACATACAGTATTGACGTCGCGGACGAGCTGCCCGGAGCAATGGCCAGCGAAATAGTGCCGTAGAGCGAAGGGGTAGAGGCACTATCGAGTCCCGCCACTCGATTCCACGTAATTCCAGCATCCTGCGAAATATAAACGCCGTTGCAAGGCGCGCTCGCACACGCTGCTCGCGGGTCCGTGTCGCCATTCGGATCCCCCAGCGCTGCATACGCCGTCATTCCCGAAGGATCGCCAGGATCAAAACGCACGTCCGTCGCCGGATTGTATGGCGGACCGCTCGCACCGCCGCCCGGCTGCACGCGGTTCCATGTATTTCCGCCATCCGTCGAACGCCACACGCCTGACGGCAGCGATCCCCCCGCCGCGAAATCCGTTCCCTGCACCGCCGCCAGCACCACCGGATTCTTCTGATGCGGCTGCACGGCGAGCGCCGCAATGTACGGCCCGCTCGCGCCTGGACCTTGCGATGCGCTGCTCGTAAACGTGGAGTCCTGCGTCCAGGTGTGGCCACCGTCGGACGAGCGCAGCACCCCCGCGCCATATACGTTGTCCAACGCGTAATTCGATTCCCCCGTGCCCACCAGAATCAGATTGCTCTGCGCGTGCCCGTTGAACATCTGGCATGGCTTGGCAGCCAGCGCTATCGCCCCAGTCGAGAGCGACAGCTCATTGTCCGTGAGCGGCTGCCACGTTACAGGATTGCCGCTTAACGCATTGAAGCTCACCCACACGCCGCCGTCCGCCCCTCCGGCATACACCGTGTTTCCCGTTGCGTCGCAGGGATCCACCGCGAGCGCCGTCACGCGGCCTGAGACATTTCCGTAAAACTGAGTGTTCGCGGTAGGTTGCGGCCCCAGCGGCGTCCAGAATTGCAGCGAAGGAGAGATTGCAGGCTTAACCGCGGCGAGATGTTCAACGAAAGTCCCGCTCTCGCTGATCATTTTCCGGTTCCGCGCGATAGCCTCCAGCAAAAGCTCGTTCGGAATATGCCCGTTTGCAGAAGCGCGCTGCCGAAAAAACCACTCCGCTCGCTTGCGCACCGGTTCAACGGAACCCGGCTGGCCCGCAGTGCGCGACCGCCGCGATGAAATCTGCTGCGCCAGCAGCGGCACCAGTGCCAAGCTGAGAACCACCGCGCACACTACGCTCAGCAGGCCGTAGCGATGCCTTCGGCTCACTTCGGCAAATTTTGAGGAAGCTCCGCCCGCCCCACGCGCCCTACTGACCCGGTCCCACAAGAATCACCACCCCGCAGCGGGCGCTATTGTAACCAAAAATTCACACGATGGGGGTTTGTTTACTCACTATTTAGAGAGGTGACACCGCGCGCCACGTGCGCTAGCGGCGTACTAATGCGGCAAGCGACTGGGCGCAACTTGGTGCGTCGCAACAGCCAGACCCAACACGCCCGTAGAATCGAACTGCCAGCGGTGCTATTGTATGCGGCGGCAAAAGTCTGTGGGTGGCCGGCTCCATGCGCCGCTACCACTCATCGATCTTGCTGTCATCGTTATCCGCAAAAGGAGCACGCTCATGACCCGAAAACTCGGTATTTCATTTTGGCTGCTTGCGGCGTCGCTGCTGTTCATCTTGTCTCTCCCGGTTTTGCCGCACAGCCAAACCGCTGCGGCCCAATCGGCGGCCCCAGCTCCCGCCGCCGGCACTCTGGTGGATTTGAACTCAGCCACCAAGGCGCAGCTCGACGCTCTGCCGGGAATCGGCGAGGCGTACGCGCAGAAAATTATTGACGGCCGTCCGTACCACGCGAAGACCGACCTGCTGCGCAAGAAGATCGTTCCCAAAGCCACCTACGACAAGATCAGCAGTCTGGTGATCGCCAAGCAACCGGCAACAAAGTAGTCCGGCGCGCAGGTTCTGGATGTCACCGAGCTAATTGGATTCCACCGCGCGGCGAACATTGCGTTGCACGCCGCGCGGCACGATTCTCACATCCATGATATTGGCGTCTTTATCCCCGTTGATACCTACCGGCGCTGAGCTCACCGCGATCCTGGTGGTCGTCAGTTTTTCCGCCGGCTTGAACGTGTACGCCACTGTCGGAATGCTCGGCCTGCTAGCCCATTTCAACGTGCTGGCGCTGCCGGCCGCTCTGCACTTGCTGCAAGACTGGAAAATCATCGCGATTTGCGGCGTGTTGTTCCTGTTGGAATTCGTCGGGGATAAAATTCCAGTGTTCGATCTGCTTTGGAATGCGGCGCACACGTTCGTCCGCGTTCCCGTCGCCGCCTATCTGGCTTACGCCACCACCTCGCAATTGCCGCAGTGGGAACAGATTGCGGCCACTTTTGCGGGCGGCCTTATCGCTCTGGCGGCGCATGGAGGCAAGACGGCCGCGCGCGCAGCCGTCATTCATTCGCCCGAGCCGTTCTCGAATTTCGCGCTGAGCACGGCCGAAGACGCACTGGTGGTGTTTCTGATGTGGATCGTCACGCGGCACCCATACATAGCCACCGTAATCGTTTCGCTAGCGCTCTGCGTGATCGCGATCCTGATTCGCTTTGTAGTGCGCTCGCTGCGCACTCTGCTTAGCGACGCCGAAGCCACGCTGTCGGGAACTGGGTCGGGAAATTCGCTGCACTAGACCGCAGCAGTGCCGCGGCGCGCCCCGCCTCGCCTTATTCGCAAGAACTGCCAGCAGCAAAAAAACCGTTACTGTGGCTTCTTTTTCCCCAACAATCCACCAGCTAATCCCGTCGCGATATTTGTCTTACTCGCCGGGTTCCCAACCACGCCGTTGGTGATCGCGTTCTTGGCGAGGCCGCTCGCGTCGGGGATGACCTGTGGATTCGACGTCGTGCCCGTCACAGTGAATGGAATCCCGTTGCTGCCGCTCTTGCTGCCTCCGCCACCACCGGCCAGTGAAGTAAGGCCGCCGGTAATTCCGCCACCCGCAGCACCCGCGACGCTGGTAAGCGCACCGGCCGCACCCGCCAGATTCGCTACCAACTTGAAATTCAGTTGGCCGGCAGCGCTAACAGTGCCATTTCCCGTGATCGTCCCCAGCGACGGCATCACCAGATTTAGATTATCAATTTTCGTTCCGGACGGATCGTTGCGCACGTTCGCGCTCAACGTTTGAATATCCGTGTCCGATCCACCGCCACCGCTGCCCCCGCCGCCAAGTCCGGGGATGGATCCCAGCGGCCCCAGCTTCGATTTCACGCTGAATCCCGCCAACTTTGCACCAGACAAATTGACTGGCCCAGAAATCACCAGCTTGTCCGCCGGCCCGCTGACGGCTAGATTCATGGTAAGCGCACCGCCCTGCAGCTTCGAGCCGGGAGGCACGACTACTCCCACGGCAGGAAGAAAGCCTTCCAGATCGCTCACCGGCATGGACTGGCCGTTTAATCGCATATCCAACTTGGCGGGCTCCGCTGCTACGTTATACGCACCGTTTAAACGTGCCAGCGCGCCGCCGATGTGAATATCGCCCTGATTGAGATTTCCCGAGCGGCTTTTCAGATCGTAGGTCGTTGCATAATCAATATTCAGCGGGACAGAAGAAGGCGCGCCCGTCGCGGACAGTTTCAGCTTGTTCGCCTTCACCGTGCCTTTGGCATTCATCTGCTTGCCATCGGAACTCAGCGTGCCCTTAAAGTCCATCACACCCGCGATTCCAGCGGACGCATCGGTAAAGCCGGTGTTCGCCAGGTCCAGGTGCTCGACCTCCGCCGTGGCATCCAGTGGCGTCAGCGAAGCGTCCGCCGCATCGATTGGCCCCGCCTTGCCTTCCACTTTTATCGCGGCGTTTCCCGGGCCGGTGGCCGTCAACTTGAACGGAAACTGTGAAGTGTAGGAAAGATCCGAAGCTTCCAGGTCAACATTCTGGTAGATACTCGGCTTGGCGCTGGATCCCGCTGCGCTCACGATAATTTTCCCGTTTTCGATGCTGATTTTCCCGACGCTCAACGAGCCGGGAGCTCCGCCTTCGCCAGATGCTGGAGCCTTCGGCGCACTCTTCGCTGCGCTCCCGCCCAGGCTCGAATAATTCCAAGTTCCGTTCGCCGAATGGATCAGATTCACTTCCGGATCCTTCACCGTGAGCGAACGCACCTCGAGTTTCTTCGAAAAAATCAGCGGCAGCATCTCGACGCCGACGCTCACAGCCTTCGCCGTCAAAAAGGGCGACTTGCTGAATGCCGGATCGTCTCCTATGGAAACATCCGAAACCGTCACGCCGCCGGAGATGATCGATAGGCTGATGTCGCCGATCCCCACCGACCTGCCTAGCGCGCCACCCAGCTGAGTCTGCAGCGTCGGCTTGAATTGGTTCGCGTTGATGAAAAGCGGTAATGCCAGAACGATCAAAAACAACGCCACCACAATGCCGCCGACAATCATGAGGGGCTTTTTCTTCATGGCGAACCTCCAAAACGAGCGATCTGCAAGATGCTGGGGCCGAAAGCTGGACCAGGGACGGCTCAACGAACGGCTCAGTTCGA
This sequence comes from uncultured Acidobacteriota bacterium, assembly GCA_963779465.1. Classification (GTDB taxonomy): domain Bacteria; phylum Acidobacteriota; class Terriglobia; order Acidiferrales; family UBA7541; genus Palsa-295. The sequence goes on from CAVZYH010000001.1 coordinate 2,354,642, forward strand.
GGTTAGGGTTCGCACATCATACTCCCCGCACGCCGATGCAACAATCGGATGTTGAATTTGCACGCCGGCACGGGCTGCGCATCGAAATCTCCGCAGCAGCCGCAAACAATACTGAAGGAACTCACGAAGTCTCATCGCGCGGGCAGCCAATCCGCGCTTTACGAATTCGCTAGGGTGCGGTGCGAAACCATGCTATGTTTGTCTTGCGTTTGTTGCTCTTGTAACACCTTTAGATTCGATTGAAGGGGCTGCAAGTTCACACTTGCAGCCTCTTTCGCTTTACGGCTGGAGGCGGTCGAGAAGCAAACAAATAGCTTAAAAAGAAGGAAGTAAATCAGTGAGAGAACAAGGAACAGTAAAGTGGTTCAATGCCAGCAAGGGCTTCGGATTCATCCAGCGCCAGTCCGGCGAGGACGTTTTCGTCCACTTTTCGGCCATTCAGGCGGAAGGTTATAAGTCGCTGAACGAAGGGCAAGCGGTTGAGTTCGAAGTTACCCGTGGACCGAAGGGTCTGCAGGCAGCGAACGTCACCAGCCTCTAGTCGAAGAGGGGCGAGCCGGCTTTAGCCGGTTCGCCCTTTTTTTTCGCACACGCATCATCGGTCTTAGGAGCCTCGTTGAAAGCACTTCCCGAAGGGCAGTACATCAAGCACTTCCAATACGGCCTTGGCGTAATCACCGAATCCGATAACGACCGCACTTCGATTGACTTCGACCTGCACGGCATGAAGAAGTTTGTCACCAGCATCATGGTGGTCGAAATTGCCGAAGGCACGCCGCCCAAGCGCAAGCGCGCCAAGCGCGTCAAGAAAGTTGTGGCACCGTTGGCCGTTGCGGCCGCCGGAAAATGAGCAACAACAATAGCAACGTCATCGTGCAGTTCGTCGGTTTCGAAGCCAAGCCCCAAGGCCGTGAATATACTTTCACCGTTCGCGAAACCGCGACCGAACCGCGCGAATTCACTCTGACGATACCGAACGAAGCGTTCGACACGCGCCGCGTCCGTTTTCAGGATGCGCCGGACATCTGCTCGCACCGCCTCCACCTGGAGCTCGCTGCGACGGAAAATCACCCGGCGAAGACGCATTTCAATCTGACGGACGCGGAGTTAGACGCTTACCGCACTTCCCACATGCAGAAGCCCCCGAAGTACCCCTACGCGCCAAAGAAAGACGATCAAGAAGCATAGTTTTCACATAACGCAATAATCGAAAATTGAAAATGCGGCCTTGAGGCTTCGCAAAGCAGTTGTAGCGGCGCACTTCAGTGCGCCATCGGTGTTACGGCATGGATCGGTGATCTGTTTCGGATCGCTGGCAGTCTAAAGACCGCCGCTACGCAACCTTAGTAACAACCCGGCGCGCCGCCAGCGAAATCATCAACCGCGTCACGCCACTGAAGAAAATGCTGATCCCCACCAACGTGCCCAGCACCCATTCCACGCTGGAAGGCCACGTCGCCCAAATCATTCCACCCAGAATCAGCGTCACGATGCCATCCATCAGGAACCATCCCGAGCCAGCCGCGGGACGGTGCTGAAAAAACAGCACAATCTCAAAAACTCCCTCGATCAGCAAATAAAACGCCAGCGCCAGTGTCAGCGTAGCCAGGCCGCGCGCCGGATGATCCAGCAGATAAATCGCCACGCAGAGATACAAAATCCCCAGCAGCACTTTCAACAGCACGCTTCCGGTGCGCCGCGTGTACCACGCAAAAACGAAATGCGCCACCGCCGCGAAGATCAGCATCCACGCCACGAAAATATTTGCGGCCAGGCCGGCCTCATACGGCAAGGCGATCGCCAGAATCCCGCACACAATCATCAACACGCTCACAAAAATCGACCAGCCCACCGCTTTCCTTGCAATGTCCGAAATATTAGGATCGCCCATCGTCACCCTCCCGCGCGTCCTCGTGTCTCGTCGCGCCGCTCCGCCATCCTTATATCACTACTCGCCACGCTTCGGGCACATTGCTGTAGCCCGCCAAACCGATCCGCCTATTCGGACTCATCGAATCGCCCAGTTGTAACCGTCGCGCTTGATATTGTATTGGCCGCCTGTTTTTTAGGGGGGAATCGTTGACTTTGACTCTGTAGCGGCCAGCTTCAGCTGGGCGCTCTTGCCGTTGCTTCTGAATTCATAGATCACTCTGGAGCTCAATTCGACCTCGATTCCGCCCGTGGGCCAGCCCCATCCAACTGGTCTCATGATATGTTTGCAGCGATGCAGGGCACACTTTCACACCCCCCGAGGCGCCGTTCTTGACGCAGCACAGCCACGCAAACCCGGCCAGTCCCAACGAAAATAGAGTCGTGGAAAGTATTCCGCTAACGGAATCGCGCGCATCCCTCTCCGCACAGGCCGCGGCGTTCGTGCGGCATCATGCTTCGCGCCTTCTGCTGATTTCCGCGGCGGTCCTCGCGCCCGTTTTCTGGCATCGCAATATCGCCGCCGGCGATCTGGGAAGTCACCTTTACAATGCCTGGCTCGCGCAACTTGTGAAACACGGCTGGGCGCCCGGCCTGTGGCTCGCGCGTCGCTGGAACAACGCGCTCTTCGATCTCCTTCTCGGTGGGCTCGGCCATTTCGTTTCCTTGCACACCGCCGAAAAAATTGCCGTGTCGCTCGCGGTGCTTATCTTCTTCTGGGGCACGTTCGCCTTCGTTTGCGCTGCCACCAGGCGCGCGCCGTGGCTGCTCTGTCCCGTCATCGCCATGTTCAGCTACGGCTATTCGTTCGAGATGGGGTTTTTGAATTTCTATATTTCGCTGGGCCTCGCGTCGTTCGGCATTGCGATTTTCTGGCGCGGCCGCGGCTGGGAACGATGGATCGCCGTCGCGCTCGCGCCGCTGGCGATGCTCGCCCATCCTCTAGGTTTCGCTTGGCTGGCCGCGGCGTCGGCCTATGTCGCATTGGCCGAAGCGATTCCCCGGCGCTATCAGATTTTGCTGGTGGTTGCAGCGGGCGTAGTGCTCTTCGCCGCGCGCTATTATTTCTGGCACCACGATATCGTGCAGGCGCGCGACGACCCCTTTTATTTTTTCAACGGCTCGGACCAGTTGCTCCTCTTCGGCCCGCGCTACGCCATCCCCGAATTCGCGCTGCTGGTGTTTATCTTCTGCGCGATCGCCGGGAATTTCTTTCGCCGCCGCTGGGGACAGATTCGTTGGGCCGAGTTTGCGCTGCCCGTTCAGCTCTACGTCATCGTCTGCCTTGCGGTAATCCTGCTGCCTGACGGCATTCGGTTTCCGTATCAGCCGTCCGCACTCGCACTCTTGACCGAACGCCTCACTTCCGTTTCCGCCGCGCTACTCTGCTGCCTGCTCGGCGCACTACAGCCGCGAAAATGGCACCTGCTCGCAACTGCGGCGATCGCCGCGACCTTTTTCACATTTCTGTTTCAGGACACCGGCACGATCAATCGCATGGAAGCGCAAGTGGAGCAACTCGTTCGTACCGTGCCGCGCAACTCTCGTGTCCTCGCCACCTTAAAACCGCCCTTCCCCGAATCGCGTATCCTGGTGCAACACATCGCCGACCGCGCCTGCATCGCCCACTGCTTCAGCTACGGGAATTACGAACCCGCCTCGGCCCAGTTCCGTGTGCGTGCAAATCCCGGCAATCTCTACGCGATGCACAGCTTCGATTCCGCCGTGAACATGGAAGACGGTTCGTACCACGTGCAGCCGCAGGATCTTCCGGCCTACCAGGTATATCAATGCAGCCAGGACGGAAAGCGATTGTGCATCCGGCCGCTCGCAGCCGGAGAAATGAACGATGACCTTGGCATCCATCCCGAGGAAGAATAGTTGCCGGCGTTCCGTCGCGTCGCACCGGCAAGCCGCACAGAATCACATTTCGCCGGAATTGCGAGCTAAGCTCCGCTGCGGTATCCTGCTAGCCGCCTAGCGCCCCAAACAACGGAAGACCCCGAGGAGAAACGATGCGGTTTTCGCGAATCAAAATTTCCCGCGCCTACCTAATAGGACTGGTGACCCTGCTGATGAGCGCATCCCTGTTTGCCGCTTCAAGCATTTACGAATTCACGCTTCCTTCGATTGACGGCAAGCCTCTGCCGCTCGCTAACTTCAAAGGCAAAGTGGTGCTGGTCGTGAACGTCGCCAGCCGCTGCAGCTTTACGCCGCAATACAGCGCCCTCGAATCCACCTACGAAAAATTCAAGGATCAGGGCTTCGTGATCCTCGGCTTCCCCGCCAATAATTTCGGCAAACAGGAACCCGGCACGAATCAAGAAATCAAAACGTTCTGCCAGACGAAGTACAGCGTCACGTTCCCGATGTACGCGAAAGTCTCAGTAAAGGGCGACGACCAGACTCCGCTCTACGCTTATCTAACGACGAAGGCCAACCCTGCCGTCGCCGGCGAAATTAAATGGAATTTCACGAAATTCCTGGTGGACCGCGATGGAAATGTCGTCAAGCGCTTCGAACCAGAACGTCACGCCCGACTCGCCCGAAGTAATCGCCGCAATTCAACAAGCGCTCAAGCAGTAGCGGGAAGTTTCACGATGGCTAGCTGGAAGAGCGGAGCTGCGGCCCTGCCGTTTGACTCGGTAAAAGAGGAAGGTCGGTCCCTGAAGCCGTTACATTCGCGCCGCCGCCCTACGGCAGCAATCCGAAAACAGCCACGCTGTTCGGCGTTCCCACATACACTTTCCCATTCGCAATCATCGGCGTAATAAATTTATTGTCCGCAAAATGATCCCGGCTATTCGCCGCCTGGTTGCTGTTGTACAACTCCGTCGCAAGGTTCGTCGCATCGTAGGCGTGCAACACTCCGCTGCCGTTGTTCTCCACCGCCCACACAATTCCCGCGGATGTCCCGTTCGCCGAAATGCTCGGTGTCGTCCCCGGATATCCGAAACTGGTCGCACTCAACGAACTCGCGGGCGTCGCCAGCTTTGCGTTCGCGATGGAAAACGCCCGCAAGTGGTCGCTCACCGCGCCGTAATACACCACGTTGTTGAAATAAGCCGGCATGGACCACACGCCGCCGCTCAACCCGTTCGTATCAATCTCCTGATGGATCGCGCTGTCGTTGCTCGTATTGAATTTGCCCATCAGATCGCGATTCACCACGTAGATGTGTCCGTCCTTGCCCGCGCCTACCGCAAGATGCCAGGTATTCTGCTGCGTATCCTGCACGTCGGGCAGCAGCATCTCGCCGCCGGATCCCAAATCTTGGTCCGCATCCGATTCCGCGTCGGTATTGGACATCGTGAAATAGTCGGCCACGCTCAAGCTGTTGCCAGAGGTCGAAAGCTTGATGAACGCGTTGCCATAGTCGCCATGTTCCGGAAATCCGTTGCTGTTCAACGTGTCGTCAAAAGTTCCATTCCCGTCGAGAAAATAAATGTTGCCCGAGGAATCTGCCGCAGGCCCGTCGCCCGCCATCCATATCGCCCCGTCGCTGCCATTGGGGATCACGTCCAGCACGCTCGTTTGCTGCAGCGTCGTTTCGTTGTAGCCCATGATCCAACCCGTGTACGGTCCAGCGTCGCAATGCGATGCCCAGGTCGTATAAATCACGCCATTCAACAGCAGCAGAGCAGCGCGTTCCTTATATTGTTTGGGATCGAATGTCGTCGTGCCACTGGTCTTCGGGAAAGTCGCTTGTATCGTCGTCGGGCTTTCGCTGATTTCAGCGCCGGTAGTCAAGTCCAGCGCGTGCAGCCGCTGGTGATAGTTCCCCCCGTTGTCGAGCGACATCGCCACCAGGAAAATCTCGCCGTGCGCACCAGCGCTCAGATCAATCACTGGCGTCGAAGTAATTCCGATGATCGGCGAAACCTGACCGCAACCGCGGTTGTCACTCGCGGTTTCGTTCGCGCCCAGCACTGACGTGTGCCACAGCTGTGCGAACGTATCAGCGTCGAACGCGTACACGGAATCGTTCTCGGTCACTACATAAACAACGTTGTGCACGCCGCCCACGAGCGAAAGGTTCGACACATATAGCGGCTCCGCGTCCACCCCCGCGTCCACCGACAAATTCCCCACCAACCCAAAATCTGCGGAAGTCACATTGGCCGTGGTCAAGATGCTCTCATTCAGATTCTGCCCCGTGCGCGCCATGTCATTGTGATACGTCAGCACGTTCACCGTGCTGGTTTGCACCGCATTCACAGTCAGCGTCACCGTCTGGCTGGTAGCGGTGTTCACCGCATTGGTGACCGTCACATAAATCTGCGCGCCGGATTGCCCTATCGTAGTTTGCGAAATTGTGTAGGTGCTTGAATTCGTTCCCGCCGCGGTCCCGTTCAAGAACCACTGATAGGCCAGCGGCGCTGAGCCTGTCGCGGTCACGGTAAATGTCGCGGGTTGTCCCGCCGTCACGATGGCGTTCGCAGGCTGCTGCGTAATCGTCGGAGCCGTCGGCGCAGGCGCATTCACGGTAAGGGTCACGGTGTTGCTCGTCGCGCTCCCGGCCGTGTTGGTAACCTTCACACGGATCTGCGCGCCAGTCTGCCCTGTAGTGGTCTGCGCAATCGAAAACGTATTCGAATTCGTCCCGCTCGCCGTGCCGTTCATGAACCACTGATACGTCAAAGGCGCTGTGCCCGTCGCCGCCACCGAAAATGCCGCCGCCTGCCCCGCCGTCACCGTCACGCTCGTGGGCTGCTGCGTAATCGCGGGAGCAGTCGCAGCTGCGCTGACGGTCAAAGTCACTGTCGCGCTCGTCGCCGATCCCACAGCGTCCGTCACCGTCACGTAAATCAGCGCGCCAGTCTGCGCGACTGTGGCCGCAGCGATCGTGTAGCTGCTTGAATTCGTTCCCGCGGCCGCTGAATTCACGTACCACTGATAATTCAGCGGCGCAGTTCCCGTCGCCGTCACCGAAAATGTCGCCGCCTGCCCGGCCGTCACCGTCACGCTCGTGGGCTGCTGCGTGATCGTCGGCGCATTGCCCTTGGGAGGAGGCGTGTAACCCGGAGGCGTGCCGGAATATCCGCAGGCGAGCAGGGAAATACTCATCCCTATCATTAGCACGCACAAAAGAATGTTTCTGGGATACCTCAAGTAGCAGACCTCGATGGTTCTTCCTGAGTCTCGTGCACGAGCGCGACCTGAACTGCGGTGCGCGCACTCAACTGCCGCCGAACGAACGACTCGCTGCATCCTTTACCCGAGAAAACGGCTCGCACGAATGTTACCGCGCCAACCCAGCCGAAACACCTGACCAACAGTGCAGTTTCGGAACAGTGTCCGAGCCGGCCAACCATTTCCAACCATCAAATTGCAGCCCAATTCAGCGCTCTGTCGCCGCGAATTTCCGAACCTCTCGTCCAGCTTCTGGCAAGCACCGCATTTTCAAGCCTTTATCCGACCGCAAGTATGGGCACTCGGACGAAACCGCACAATCCACGCTTCGCTGTATAAACGGCCTGGCTTCAGTATCAGGAGCAGATTACGTACCGAAAAGGCCTGCCAAGGCGCAAATTGCCGCTACGCTGTTTCCGCTGTCGAGGGCTCGGCCCGAACACCGCCGCCCGCACCTGTCTTCTGCCCGCGCCCATATATCCACATCCCCAACCGGTAAGCCAGCAAGATTCCCACAATCACCGCATACAAAAGCGGCTTGCGAACATCCGATTTCACCAGCCAGTAATAATGGATCACGCCCAAACTCGCGCTCAAATAAATCGCGCGATGCAGCATCTGCCAGCGCCGTCCGCCCAGCCGCCGGATCATCCCTGCAGTCGAAGTCACTGCCAGCGGGATCATCAGCACGAACGCGGCAAATCCCACGGTGATGAACCGCCGCTTCTGCACGTCCTTCCACATTTCCGACCACGCGAAAAATTTATCGAGCCCAATCCACGTGCCGAAATGCAGGCATCCATAAAAAAACGCGAACAGGCCCAGCATTCGTCGAAAACGAATCAAGTGCGGCTGGCGCAAAATTCTGCGCAGCGGCGTGATCGCCAGTGTGATCACCAGAAACCGCAACGTCCAATCCCCCGTCGCGTGCGTGATGAATTCGATGGGGTTCGCGCCGAAATCCATGCTGTCCGGAAATCCTGCAAGCCCATTGTGAAACGCGCGCCACAGCAATTGCCCGCAAGGAATCAGGCACGCCAGAAACACCACCACCTTGGTCCATTTGCTGGTGAGGATGGAATTCACGCGGGCTTCACGCTCAATAATACTTCTTCAGGTCCATGCCGCTGTACAGGCTCGCGACCTGATCGCCGTAGCCATTGAACATCAACGTGGGGCGCCGTCGGAATTCGCCCAGGCGGCGTTCGGTGGCCTGCGACCAGCGCGGATGATCGACGCTTGGATTCACGTTCGAATAAAAACCGTATTCGCGCGCGTTCGTGATGTTCCAGGTAGTCGCCGGCTGCTCTTGCACGAAGCGTATGCGCACCAGCGATTTGATGCTCTTGAATCCATATTTCCAGGGAATCACTAGGCGCACCGGCGCGCCGTCCTGGTTTGGCAGCGTCTCGCCATACATTCCCACGGTGAGCAGCGTCAAGGGATTCATCGCTTCGTCCAGACGCAATCCTTCGACGTACGGCAGCTCAATCCCAGCCACGCCTCCTTCGGGCATTTGCTTCGGGTCGTAATAACTCTCAAACGCTACGAACTTCGCCTTGGACGTCGGCTGCGCTAATTTCACCAGCGTGCTGAGTGAATAGCCGATCCACGGCACCACGATGGACCATCCTTCCACGCAGCGGTGCCGGTAAATCCGCTCCTCCAGCGGCGCAAGCTTCATGATTTCTTCCATCGAATACTTGCGCTTGTTCTTCACTTCGCCTTCGACGGAAATACTCCATGGTGTGGTAACAAAATTCCCGGCGTTCGCGGCAGGATCGGTCTTGCTGGTGCCGAATTCGTAAAAATTATTGTAGTGCGTCACATCTTCCAGCGATGTTTCCTTCTCCGTGGTGCTGCCCGGCCATTTCGTCACGCCCGTCAGCGGCACCGGCTTCGAACCGGTCGCGGGGCCCGCCAGTAATCGCGTCAATTTCTTGTAGCCCACCACCGCGCCATACGCCGCGGCTAACCCAAACAGGAAATTGCGCCGCCCCATGTACAGACTCTTGGGCGTCACATCCTTATATGTTAGATCGGGTGCTTTCTTGACCAACATGATGCTCCCCGCGTGCGCGGTTCCCTGCATATATGGTACGCGCCTGCGATGATATTGGATGCGGGAAACCGTGGAAGGACGTGCGGTGTAAGTTTCTCGCGGGCAAGGCGATGCGATTCAGTGCCGAAATCTTCAGCGCTTACTGGAACCGTGCACGGCATCCAGCCCCAGGGTTTGCTGGCGCAATAACGTCACAAACGCCGCAGCCGCTCGCGGCAAAGTCCGGTCGCGCCGGTAAACCAGCCCCAGTTCTCGAGTGAGCTGCACGTCCGTAATCGGGATAAGTTTGGCTTCGCCCGAACGCACTTCGTCCTTGGCGAAACTTTCGCTGATGATTGAAACTCCCAGCCCCGCGGCCACAAAGCGCTTGATCATCCCCACGCTCGCCAGCTCCATGGTGATCCGCAATTTCGAGCGGTACGGCCGGAAGAGTTTGTCGAATAATTGCCGCGTATAGCCGGTCTTCGGCAGAATCTGTGGCTGGTCCGCAATCTCGCTGAGCGTTACACCCTTTGCGCGCGCCAGTGGATTGCTCGCGCTCACCATGAGCATCAGCCGGTCGCGAAAGATCGAATGGATTTTCAGGCTCGGTGATTTCGTCGGCAGCGTGACGATCCCCACGTCCACCGTCCCATCTTCGATCTTCTCAATTACCTTGCGGCTGAAATTCCGGTAAATGCTGATCTGTACCCCGGGATATTGCCGGTGGTACGCCGCGAACAAATCCGGCAGCACGTACAGGCACGTCGCTTCATTCGCGCCCACTTGCAAAGTGCCGCGCGGCGAACTGGAAAGATCAGACACCGCCCGCAGCGACTCTTCTTTCAAATTCAGCAGCCGGTTTGCGTACACAATCAGCGCTTCGCCCGCCGCCGTTAATTTCACCGTCTTGCCGACCCGATCGAACAGCTTTTGCCCGTACTCCTGCTCCAGCTGCCGGATCTGCGCGCTGACGGCCGGCTGCGAACGGAACAGTTTCTGCCCCGCACGCGAAAAGCTGCCCAGCTTTGAAATCTCCAGAAAGGTTGTCAGGTGATCGAAGTCCATAATTTGAGTACAGAATTATAGCAGACCCCAAGCTTGGTTCGCATTTCAAAGGGCTAATACGGCCTGGCAGCCGCGGGCGATGAGAGCTGCGCGCGAATCGTGGTGAAACGCCGCGCCGGCATTGCTTCGCGTCCCACTCCCACAAAAATCGGGTTTGAAAGAATCCATGGCACATCATTCCGCAGTAGAGGGTGCACCACCAAGAAAACCTCCACGCGATACACTCCCGCGCCAGCGTCCTCAAAATCCAAGTGATCCCCAACAATTTCGCGTACCGCGACCCCATCCTTCTTCAAAACCATGCGCACCACTTGATTTGGCGCCTGCACCAAAACGCGCAAGCTCGAATTCACCGGCGCATCTCCACCACTCGGAAAATCCTGCATTCCATGACGCGCCGTAAACTCAAATCGTTCTGGCTCGCCCGCCCCCCGTATGCAATTGAAAAAATCTCCTCTGCGCACTGCCTCTTCCGGATCGGCTTCGTACCGGCGGGAGATCCCCATCCCCACAAACGAAAAAGTATCCGCATAAGAAGGCACCTTCATCGCCAACCGAGACCCGATGCGAAAGCCGCCATGCGCGTCCGAAGCCTCAAATCCCCAGATCTTGCCCCGCTGAAGGAAGCCATCCCAGTGCGCCAGCGATTCCGCCGGAATCGTGATGCTCTTCAAAAAATAATAATGCGAAAACGGATAGTACATCCCCAGGCGCAATCGTTCCGGCCATGACGCGCCGCGTAAGCTCGTAAATAAATTCAGCACTTCGATTCCGCCAGGCCGCAAACCGGCATCCCAGTAGCGCCACCCCAAATCCGGATCGTCCGGATAAGCCAGCACAGGAAACGCGCCCCAGCCTCGCGCGTCGTCCATCGCTTCCGGCGGAAATGACGACAAACGAAACCCCGGCGCCTCCTGCGCGCCAAAAAAAGTCAGGTGGCCATCGGGCAAGCTCGCTTCTGACCCGCCCACGATCGTCACGCCATCAATAATTTTGCGGAAGTTCGACGACGCCAGGTTCGGCCGGCCATGATCCGTCAACAGCACCAGGCTGATTCCCGTCGCCCGCGCCTGCGCCGCGATTTCTTCCGGCGATTGCAGCCCGTCCGACATCGTCGAATGAACGTGATAAACGCCCCAGATGTAATGATCAGACCGCTGCGGCTCATAAGAGGCGTAACGCAACCCCGTCGCCACATAAGCGCTCAACGCCACAACTGCAACTACGCCCACCCAAACTCTGAATTTCTTCATTCGCCGATTCTCATGGTCGCTCCGCCTCGTCGCCGCTAGCATAACCTCCACTCACGATTTTCATTTCGTATTTCCGCTCACCGTTCCAAGGGAAGTAGCTCCCGGTGTGCCCGCTCCCAGGTGGAGTTTTTCGTCGCACGGTGCTACCTTGCCTATTCTCGATTCCCCGCGCAATAATCCTCGACGAGGTGAATGTCAATGACCTGGGGCCAGCGCCGTGCAGTCATCATCATCGTTCTAGCGGTCTTTCTCGTCATTCTATTTATCGTGGCGATGAAACCCAGCGGCCGCCTGCGCTTGCCTTCGAATGCGGTACTGGTGATTGACGCCGCCGGCCAGATCGAAGAACAGCGCTCCCCGGATCTTTTCAGCGCCTTCAACGGCTACACGATTCCAGTGCTGCACGATTATGTGGACGCGATTGACGCCGCCGCCAAAGACTCGCACATCACCGGGCTCGTCGTGCGCATCGCGCCGCTGGAAACTGGCTGGGCCAAGCTCGAGGAAATTCGCACTCACCTGCTCGCCTTTCGCAAAAGCGGCAAACCCAGTATCTGCTATCTCGGATACGACGGCATCGGCAACCAGGAATACTATCTTGCCAGTGCTTGCCAGCAAATTTGGCTGGTTCCCACGGCGCCCGTCAGCATTCGCGGCATGATGGCGGAAGCGCTTTTCTTCCGCGGCACTCTCGACAAATTAAAAGTCGTCCCGGAGTTCTATCACATCGCCGAATTCAAGACCGCCGGCAATACTTTCACCGAAAAACAGTTTACGCCCGCGCATAAGGAAGAAGTCGAGGGCCTGTTGCACAGTATCTACGATCAATATTTGAACGACGCCTCGAAAGCCCGCGGCATGGACCGCGCGCAATTTGAAGCGCTGTTGAATCGGGGCCCATTTTCTTCCAGTGATGCCGTTACCAACAAAATCGTGGACCGCCTCGGCTACTGGGATCAGCTGCAGGGTTATTTCAAGGATCGCAATCGCGGCTGGAATCCCATTTCGCTGAATCGCTACCGCTCGTCCATCTCCAATGCCGGGAGCACCAGAATTGCCGTCGTCCACGCCACCGGCCTGATCGTTTCCGGAGATTCCGGAAGCACGCCCGGCGGCGGTTCCGTGATGGGCGGCGATTCCGTGGCCGCCGATATTCGCGCCGCGCGCACCGATTACAGTATCAAAGCCATCGTGCTGCGCGTGGATTCCGGCGGCGGCTCGGTGGTAGGCAGCGAAGTGATCCGCCGCGAAGTGGAGCTGGCCAACCAGGTAAAGCCCGTCGTCGTTTCCATGTCAGACGTTGCGGCTTCCGGCGGCTATTGGATCGCAGCCCCGGCCCGCAAAATCGTCGCTGATCGTGACACCATCACCGGCTCCATCGGCGTGATCATCGGAAAATTCAACGTCTCCGGACTCTACGCTCTGCTCGGCATGAGCACGGATTTCGTCGCCACCAGCGACAATGCCACGATGTTCTCTGCCCAGCAGAATTTCACTCCCGCGCAGCGCGCCTACATCCAGAAATCTCTCAACGATACCTACGCCGATTTCACCAAGGGCGTCGCGCAAGGCCGCAAAATGACGGTCGAAGCCGTGGACAAAATCGGCAAAGGCCGTGTCTGGTCCGGCGCGCAAGCCAAAGAACTCGGCTTGGTGGACGAACTCGGCGGCCTCGACCGCGCCGTCGAAATCGCCAAGCAGCTCTCCAATATTCCCGCCGGCGAAAGCGTGCACATCGTCCGCTACCCCGAAGAAAAATCATTTTTCCAGCAATTTCTCGAGCGCGAAAAAGACAACAACATGAGCGAATCGCAATCCCTCGATTCAATGCTCCATCACATCCTCAGCCAAATGGAGCCGATACAAGCCCGCATGCCCTACGAGCTGCACATCCGTTAGTTGCTCACAAGGATTTTGCAGTTATCTGGGAACGCCAATCTCCCAATTGCGGCACCGCGCTCCGATTTCACAACGAGTGCCGTTGCATTTGAAATTGTAGCGGCCACCTTTAGGTGGGCGCCTTTGAATTTGACTCGACGTTCGTCGCGACGCACTCCAGTCCGCCATCCACAACGCCGCAACCACCGATCGCAGTTGAATCTCACCACCCGAAGGTCCTAAACTCACGCCCGCGAGCTTCCCGGCTGAAAGTACAGCACGGTTTCGATATACTGTATGACCGAGGCGCGGTACCCAAGTGGTAAGGGAGAGGTCTGCAAAACCTTTATACGTGGGTTCGATTCCCACCCGCGCCTCCAGTAACTCCTCACGTCGGCGAAATTTCCCCGCACGCTCCGCTTCGCCGCATCGGTAACAGAATTCGAGCATCCAATTAAGGTACCCGTTTGGTGCCCGTCTTATTTCCGTACGGGTAATGAGGAATCCATGCCAGATCGTTCGCGACTCACCGATACGCCGCTATCTATCCTGGACTTGGCCCACTTAAGACAGGGAGGGACGGCGGAAGAGGCATTCCACAATGCTCGCGTACTCGCCCAGTATGCAGAATCCCTCGGCTACAAACGATTCTGGCTGGCAGAACACCACAATATTGGCGGAGTCGCATGCTCAGCTACGTCGGTCCTGATCAGCTACGTTGCCAATGCGACCTCGACAATCCGCGTGGGTTCTGGCGGCATCATGCTGCCCAATCATGCTCCGCTTGCCATCGCAGAACAATTCGGCACGCTCGAATCGCTATTTCCCGGCCGGATTGATCTCGGCCTCGGTCGCGCCCCCGGAGGTGATTCGGAAGCGGCGCGGGCCCTCCGTGGTTCTGTTAACGCCACCGGCGACAATTTCCCTGAGCTTCTCGACGAGTTGCGCCGTTACCTTGGCGAGCCACAACCTTCGCAGCGCGTGCATGCCTATCCCGGAGAAGGCACCAACGTCCCCATCTGGCTACTAGGCTCAAGTGACTTTAGCGCCCGGCTAGCTGGAAGACTCGGCTTGCCCTTTGCGTTCGCCGCTCATTTTCAACCGGGGCCTCTGATGCCCGCGCTGCAAATCTATCGGGCGTCCTTTCGTCCATCCGCCCTCCTCGACCGACCATACGTGATGGTCGGAATCCCGGTGATGGTGGCAGACACGGACGAGCAAGCTCAGTTTCTAGCTACAACTCCGATCCAAATGTTTCTGAATTTGATCCGTGGTGTTCCCGGGCCGCTGCCACCGCCCGTAAGGAGCCTCGAATGGACCGCGGAGGAGCGACAGATGGTGGCCGTAAAATTTGGCGCGGCGATTTTTGGCACACCGGAACTGGTCGGCGCGCGGCTGAACGCGTTTCTCGAGCAGACGCGGGCGGATGAGTTAATCGTGGTGACGAACACTTACAATTTCGAGGACCGGCTGCGCTCCTACGAGCTTCTCGCCAATCTTGCGAAGCAAGGACGAGAAGAGCCGCAGATCGCCAGAACGGTGTAGCTGCAATAAAGATGAAGCCGACAACCCGAATGGCGGGTTAAGGAATCGAATGACACGAACACGATTGATTAGAGTTGTTGCGGTGATTCAATCCCTTCTTTTTCTGATACATATTTTTCTGTATAAGACGTGGACATTTGCGGCCGGAGGCGGCGATGCGCCCGGCGCGTTCTGGATCAAACTAGCGCTGGGCATTTTGTCGGTGAGCTTCGTAGCTGCCTCGCTGCTCGCATATCGCTACACGAATGCTCCTCTACGCGCGTTCTACCGCGCAGCCGCAGTCTGGATGGGCATGCTGACGTTCCTGTTTTTCGCTGCCGTTTTCTCGTGGATTATTTTTGGAGTTGCGCGATTGCTGGGGCAGGACGTGAACTTCCATCGGATCGTGGAATTCCTATTTGCTGCCGCGGCAGTGACAGGACTTTATGGCGTCATCAACGCCGGCTGGACGCGAATCACGCGCACAACCGTGCGACTCGAGAATCTTCCGGCGTCGTGGCGGGGCAGAACAGCGGCACTGATCAGTGACGTGCATCTCGGCCACGTCCGGAACGGAAACTTCCTGCGGCGAATGGTCGCGAAAATTTTGAAAGAACAGCCGGACGCGATTTTCATCGCTGGAGATCTGTACGACGGCACTGCGATTGACGCCCGGCGGGCAGCCGAGCCGCTGAACAAGCTCGCGGCGCCGCACGGTGTGTATTTCGTCGCGGGAAACCATGAACAATTTCGCGACGACAGCAAATACCTCGATGCCATTACGGCCGCCGGTGTCCGCGTGCTTAGCAATGAGAAAGTGGATGCAGACGGTTTGCAGATTGCCGGCGTGTCCTACCTAAACGCGACGCACGGCGCCCACTTTGCCTCAGTGCTGCGCGACATCCGCTTGGATCACGATCGCGCGAGCATTCTGTTGACGCATGCGCCTGACCATCCAGAGGTCGCCGAAGCCGCCGGCGTATCTCTCCAGCTGTCCGGGCATACGCACCTTGGTCAGTTCGTGCCTTGGAGCTGGATGGCGCGCCGCGTTTACCGGCAGTTTGTGTACGGCTTAAGCCGAATCGGCAAGATGCAGGTTTTCACATCAAGCGGAGCCGGGACGTGGGGGCCGCCGCTGAGGTTGGGATCGAATCCTGAAATTGTGGTCCTGCAGTTTGAGTAACGGCACTCACTGTTGGCCGAGCGAAAGTTTATTTCGCCTCTCGAAGCTGAAAACCCCGAATCGCATCCCGCTTGCACTCGTTCGATTACCGAATAGTGTGCAGACAACCGCACGCTCACCGCGCCAATTACGCACAACCGCGATCTAAGCTCTCACTGTCGCATTGCGACCCACACAAGGCTTGCAACTTGACGTTAGTCGCTATAATGTTAGGGCTACTAACACAATATGGATTCCGCACCCCACTCCGGTGCGCTTTGCAGGAGGAACAGCAGCATGCCCCGCGCAAAAAATTCCGCCAGGCAGCCACCTTCGCCTGAACCCGGGAACGATCGCAATCGCGACGGCGACGCCGCCAGAAAACCCGGCCACTCCACTTCCCGGAAAGAACCAGTCGACGGCCTTCGCGAGCGCAAGAAAGCTCGTCTGCGCCAGCAGATCGTCGAAACGGCCCTGCATCTTTTCCGCCAGCGCGGTTATGAAAAGACGCGCATTGACGACATTGTGCAAACCCTAGAAATCAGCCAGCCCACTTTCTTCCGCTATTTTCCCAGTAAAGAAGCAGTATTGCGTGAAGTCGGTCGCCGCGCTTTTGCCCGCCAAGCCGAAAGCCTCAAGTCTGAACTCTCCACTAAAGCTACCACCGAACAGCGCCTGCGCCGCTTTTACGAAACTCTCGGAAATGTCACCGAAGTCGGCCGCCCGCTATGGCAGGCCGTAATTCTCGCCGGCGCCATGGACCCGGTGCGCTCGCCCGAACTGCGCGGCGCCGAAGCGGCAACCGTAAACTTGCTCCGCGAAATTATCGCTGAGGGCCAGAAAAACGGTGAAGTCACCCGCGACTTTCCGGTAGTGCACCTCGCCGAGTTCATGGAAGGACTTTTCAACACTGTCGTCCGCCAGTGGGCCGTGGACCTGACCGGCCCGCACAAACTCACCGAGCGGGTGCACAATGCCGTCGAATTTTTCTTGCGGGGCGCCCGGCCGTAACCGCAAATTATTTTTAATCAGCGCTCCGCTCGCGGCAGCTCGCGCCTCTTCCGGGCCAGCCTGCTTCGCAATCACAATCTCGCTGAGGTGCAGGTGATGAAAGCAGCCGTACTGCGCGAATTCAAGACCCCGCTGAGCATCGAAGAGGTCCCTCAACCACAGCCCGGCGCACACGAAGTCTTGATCGCGGTCGAAGCCTGCGGCGTCTGCCACTCCGATTTGCACCTGGCTGATAACGATTGGCCGCAGCTCGCTCGCATCATCAAAAAACCGCTCATCCTCGGCCACGAAATCGCCGGCCGCATCGTCGAAAAAGGGTCCTCGGTGGAAAATTTGCAAATCGGGGATCGCGTCGGAATCCCCTGGCTGCACTGGAGTTGTGGCGAATGTGAATTCTGCCGCGAGGGCAATGAGAACCTCTGCGTCAAACAACAGATCACCGGCGTGACGGTGGATGGTGGCTTCACCGAATTCGTTAAAGCTCCCGCCAGCCACGCGCTGAAAATTCCCGAACAGCTTTCCGCAAGCGATGCCGCGCCTCTTTTCTGCGCCGGCGTCACGGTGTATCGCGCCCTGCAACACGCCAAGATCCAACCAGGGCAACGTCTGGCGGTCTTCGGCGTCGGAGGCCTGGGTCAGATCGCCGTGCAAATCGGCGTCGGGCTGGGTGCAGCCGTCACCGCAATTGATGTCTCCGATGAAAAACTCGCGCGCGCGAAAACTTTTGGCACCTCCGCAACTCTGAACACAACCACCGCAAATGTCGCCAAGGAATTGCGACGCGCCGGAGGAGTCCACGCCGCCATCGTAACTTCCGCCGCAAAAGCCGCCTACGATGCCGCTTTTCTCTGCGTTCGGCCCACCGGAATCCTGCTCGTTGTAGGCCTACCTGCCGAAGCCATCTGCTTCCCACCCATTTCGATGGCCGCATCGGAAATCCGCATCCAGGCTTCCTCCGTAGGCACCCGCCAGGATCTACGCGCGGTTCTCGCAATGGCCGCCGCCGGAAAAATCCGCTCGCAAGTAACCGTGCGCACCCTGACGCAAGTGAATGAAGCCATGGCTGAGCTTCGCAACGGCACCGTCTCCGGCCGTATCGTGCTAACCCCGCACTAGCGGCCTTCCGCCAGACTTGACGCAGTGTAGCTTATAGGATACACTTCAAAATAATGGAAGTTCGCCAAACTCCAGTATTCTCGGACTGGATGGCGGCCCTTCGCGACCATCGCGCTCGGGCAAAAATCGCGGCTAGGATCGATCGCTTGGCGCTCGGCAATCCGGGCGATGTCGCGCCTGTCGGAGAAGGCGTCAGCGAACTTCGAATTCACTACGGCCCAGGGTATCGGGTTTATTTCATAACGCGGAGCCAGACGTTAGTCGTCCTGTTGAGTGGCGGCGATAAGAGCACCCAGACCAAAAACATCAGGGCCGCAAAGTTGCTCGCGGCTAAATTTGAGGATTGAACATGACAAATAAGAAAAGAAAATCTCCTCGAACGCGCCCTTACGATTCCGCGGAATATCTGAACAGCGCTGAAGCGATCCAAACTTACATGGAAGAAGCCCTGGAAACCAACGATGCAGCTTTCATCGCCAAGGCACTCGGCACCATGGCCCGGGCTCGCGGCATGTCGCAAATCGCGAAGAAAGCCGGACTGTCGCGCGAAAGCCTTTACAAAGCTCTCAGCACCGAGGGCAACCCGGAGTTTGGCACCGTGATCCGTGTAATGCACGCGCTCGGTTTGAAGTTCTCCGTCACGGCCGCGCAAGCGCGTTGAACCCCTAATGCACTAAACCGCACTGACGCGTTAGGCGTTCTTCCTCGAGCCAATGGTCCGTTTGTATCAAAGCGATCGCACTTTAGCCTAAGTTCCCAGTATTCGGATTCACCCCATCCGAAACCCGGCAGTTACAGCCCTTCCCGACCCCGCGGCACCTCCATCGATAATCCTGATTTGCCGCATCAGCTTTCTTATTGACGTTAGTAACTATGATGTGATACCTACACTCACAATTCTTGGGAAATGGGTTGGACGTGGGGGTCGTGTGCCTTCGAAATCGTGCAAGACATTCCGCAATAATGTCTCTGGCGAAATGGCGCGGTACCCACGCTCTCAGGATTGCGGCCGCACATCAGGCCCACCCCAATTTCCGACCGGCCCTATTCCGCTGCTGCCCCACACATTAGGAGGAGCCATGAGAGTTCTGATCTCATTTTCTTGCGCCGTGATCCTGGCGGCTTGTCTGTTGCTGGCCAGTCCAATCGCGTACGCCCAAGGTGTGGGCGCTTCAGGAACTGTCGGCGGAACGATCACAGATCCCACCGGCGCCGTCGTTCCCAAGGGTGCGGTCACGGCACAAGACGCGTCTAGAGGTATTCGCCTTACGTCCGACGTGGACTCCAACGGCCAGTATCGCTTTTCCAATTTGGCTCCGGGCACTTACGACCTCACCGCGCAGGTCCCCGGCTTCCAAACGCAAATCCAGAAGGGCTTCACCATAACCGTCGGACAGGCGGCCACCCTGGACTTCCATCTGCAGGTTGCGACCACGTCTTCAGTGGTGGAAGTCACCGCCGCTCCGCCCGTCGTCGAAACCGAACGTGGCAGCCAGTCCAATACCATCACGCAACAATATATCGAGGACCTTCCGATTGACCGCCGCGATTACCTCAACTTCACGCTGCTGCTGCCCGGCGTCTCCGACTCCACCCGGCTCACGGACGATCAGGATTTTCGCGTCAAGCAAACTCCCCAAAGCGGCTTGTCTTTTTACGGCAGCAACGGCCGCGGCAACAGCGTCACGGTTGACGGCGGCGAAACGGGCGACGATGCCGGCGGCGTGCGCCTCACCGTGAGCCAGGACGCGGTCCAGGAATTTCAGGTGAACCGAAGCAACTACGGCGCGGATTTGGGCGGTGCCACGGGCGCGTCCGTGAACATCGTCACAAAATCCGGCAGCAACCAAGTCCACGGCGGCGTGTACAGCTATTTCCGCAACAGCGCCCTGGATGCGCGCGATCCTTTCGCACTCACTCAGGCGCTTGCGCCCGGCGAAATCTTCGATCCCACCACAAATTCGGTCGGCACGCCTGTCAAGAATTCTCTCGCGCGCTATCAATTCGGCGGATCAATCGGCGCCCCAATCCAGAAGGACAAAACCTTCATGTTCCTATCCTTCGAAGGCTTGCGCCAGAATTCGGAACAATCCGTTCCGTTGCTGACGAACACCGATGAGTTTCTCCCCACCGCCGCTCAGAACACGGTTATTGCCGGTCTCGCTGCCCAGGGCGCCACGCCAGTACCCTGCCTCAATCCTCCTAGCGGCGGCGCACCTATCACTCTGCCCGCCGCTATTTGTGCCGGCGCGCTGCAGAGCGCGTTGACTACCAGCCAGCTCACCGGCCTCACCCCGGGACAAGCCGCGCTCAACACTTACTGGATTAATCAGCTGGAATCCAACGGCGGCCTCTTCCCCTACACCACTCGCGAGTACCTGTTCTCCGCTCGCCTGGATCATCATTTCAGCGAAGCGGACTCCGTCACTCTCGCCTACCGCTACGGCCACGACTTGGAAGAGAACCCTGACGTCCAATCCCTAACCGGCTTCTCTGCCGGCAGTGACACTCATGACTATGACAATAATCTTCAAGCCGCTTGGTATCACGTTTTCAGCCTGCGCACCGAGAACGAGTTCCGCTTCCAGTTTGATTACAACAGTTTCGACGTGATTCCCAATGAGCCTGGCCAAGTTGGCGTGCAGATTGCGGGATTTGCGAACAACCTCGGCACCAATATTTTCCTGCCCAATCTCACGATCCTCCGCCGTTACGAATTTGCAGACAACGTCACCCTCGTCCGCGGCGCCCACACCATCAAATTCGGCGGCGACGAAATTCTGCGCGGCAATCACTCCGAATCTCATACTTTTCTTCCGGGTCGCTTCGTCTTCGGGCCGCTTCCCGGCGCGCTTCTCAGCCCACAGCTCGGCGAAACGCAGTTGAACTCCCTGCAGAGTGCATCTCTCGGCCTGCCGCAGGTTTATCAACAGGGTTTTGGTGACGCGGACTATCCCGCCTACACGCGTCCGCTAACCGGAATCTATCTGCAGGACTCCTGGAAGATCGCTCCCAATTTCACGCTGAACTACGGGATACGTTACTCAATCGATTCGCAATATCTCCCGCTGAATACTTACTATGGCGACGTCGCCCCGCGTGTCTCGTTCGCCTGGGATCCATTCAAAGATCATAAGACGGTAGTCCGCGGCGGATTTGGAATGTTCTACGGACCAATTGACGCCCAGATTCCTCAAGTGGACTTGAGCCTCGGAGTCCTGAACGCGAATAGAAGCACCGTCGAGAATCAGCACAATACCTCGCAAGTTCCTGACCAGGTGCTCAACGCCCAGAATACCTGCGGAATTGGGGTCACTGCGCTCGGTCCCCCAGGCACCATCTTCCCCGGTAGTGGTTCCAGCCCCTGTAACCGGTTTATATCTATTTATGCGGATCCTCTCGGTGGCACAGGCCTTCCTTTTCTGCAAAACTCCGCGACCATCTTTCAGACCCTCTTCGCCAATGGTCTGGTTCAATGCACCACGCCGGCGGCCGGCCAGAATGCCTGCATCACCCCGCAATCCCTTCTCCCAACCACCGCGGGCGGACTCTTCCCCCAACCGCTGGGCTCAGGAATTTTCGTTCAAAGCAGCGGCCAGCTTTCGCCGTTGACCGTGCTGTTCAGCAACCCTTCCAATTACAGGCCGCCGTACTCGGAGCAAGCTTCTCTCGGCATCGAACGCGAAATCACGCCGGGCTTCACCGTTTCCGTCAGCTTTATTTATTCCCACACCCTTCACCTCCCCGTTGCGATTGATACCAACCTGTTCGCCTCGACGCCCATGAGCACCGTAACCCTCGCAAACGGCAAAACCACTTCTTACCGAAACTGGAACACCAGCGCGGCAACCGACCCGGCCGCAGGTTTGGAAACCTCAGGCCCCGGCGCCGGAGGCGTTTACCCCTGCGCGGTCACGCTCAACGGTTTTGGTCAGCCCGTCTCCCCTTGTTTCGTGAATGTGTTGGTTACACAGAACAATCAATACACCGCTGCGTCCTCCGGCCTCTACGAAGGCGGCATCATCGAAGTCCACAAAACCTTCAGCCACAACTTCTCGTTCTTCGGAAGTTACACCTACAGTAAAGCTTTCGATACCGGCACCGATTTCAACACCGACTTCGGACCGCAGGATCCTACCGATCTGCAATTGGATCGGGCCCTCTCCGAATTTGATGAACGCAACAAGGTGGTGGCGGCCGGAGTGATCAACAGCCCCTGGAAGAATCCCTTCCTGGCTGGTTTTCAATTCTCGCCAGTGTTCCAGTACCACAGCGGCCATCCCTTCAACTTGCTCGCCGGTGGCGAGGTCAACGGAGACAACCACACGACGAACGAAAGGCCCATCGGCGCTCCGCGCGATACTGGTCTTGGCCCCAATTACGTTGACTTCGACGCGCGCTTGACCTGGCAGCACAAAGTCGGCGAGCACGCCAATCTGATTCTGACTGCCGAAGGCTTTAACATCGCCAACCACACCAATTACGGCAGCGTGAACAATGAGGTAAGCCCGCTATTCGGTTTCGTGCCCGGGTTCACCACGTTCAACGTGCATGGCAGCGCCGCAGTCTCTCCCAGTACGCCGCTCGGATTCACTTCGGCGCTGCCGAAGCGGGAGATTCAGCTCGGTGTGCGATTGAATTTCTGATTGCGCGGCAGGAAATCGCCGGCAGCTCGCGCTACAGCCGCCGCCGGCGCAGTCTTCGGAATTTCAGGCGAATAATTTCGCCGGAGCCTCGGGCCCTCGAACCTCGCAGCTACAGGAGGAGTTGAAATGTCGCAACACTTCGAACGCACCGCGCTTTTTGTGGCCATCACCACGTTTCTCGCTCTCTCCACGGCAAATATCGCCCGCGCGCAAGCCAATCTCACCACAAAAACCGGTTCGCTCAGCGACGGCGCCACCTACCTGATCCAAGTTCCCAACAATTGGAACGGAACCCTGTTCCTCTATAGCCACGGCTACGTAACGCCGGGCAGCCCCAATCCCGCTACCGATGTCGGCGATCCCGCCACCGGCGCTTTTCTTCTCGCCAACGGATTTGCCCTCGCCGGCTCCTCCTACGCCACCGCCGGCTGGGCCATTCACGAAGCTCTCAACGACCAAATCGCCGTGCTCGATTTGTTTGACTCCATGTTCGGCCACCCCGCCGCCACCATCGCCTGGGGACATTCTCTCGGCGGCATCATCACCGCCGGTCTAATTCAAAGAAATCCCAAGCGCTTCACCGCCGCGCAACCCATGTGCGGCGTGCTCTCGGGCGGCGTAGCCACCTGGAACACCGCGCTCGATGCCGAATTCGCGTTCAAGACGCTCCTCGCACCCAACACCAAATTACAGGTGGTTGACATCAAGAACCCCACCGCCAATCTCACCCTGGCCGAAGAAGTCCTCGCCGCCGCGCAGGCCACGCCACAAGGCCGCGCGCGCATCGCCCTCGGCGCCGCTCTCAGCGACACTCCCGGCTGGTTCACTCCCACTACGCCGGAACCGTCCTCCACCGATTTCGCCAGCCAGGAGGCAAATCAGTTTCTCTGGGACCAGCAAATTGACTTTCCATTCGTATTCGCTTTCCGCGCCGAGCTCGAAGTTCGCGCTGGCGGCAATGTCTCCTGGAACACCGGCGTTGACTACCGCGTACAGCTCGCAAAATCGATCGACCGCGACGAAGTCTGGGCACTCTATCAGACCGCCGGACTCAGCCTCGAAGCAGATCTCGACACTTTGAATCATGCAGCTCGCGTTAAGGCGGATCCCCAAGCAGTCGAGTATCTGAAGCAAAATATTATTTTCGACGGCCAGATAGACATTCCAGTTGTGACGATGCACACCAAGGGTGACGGCCTGGTCGTCGTCGAAAATGAATCAGCCTACAAGGATGTCGTGGACCGCGTGGACAATAACACCCGCTTGCTCCGCCAAACGTTCGTGGATCGCGCCGGACACTGCGCCTTCACCCCGGCGGAAACCGTCGCCGCGGTCGAAACCCTCCTGCAACGACTGGAGACCGGCCACTGGCCCAGCATCGAAGCGAATCTCCTGAATGGCGACGCTGCAGCGCTCGGCCCGCAATTCAATATCTTTGAGGTGGGCACCACCATCGTCCCCACTCCGCCCGCTTTCATAGATTTCACGCCCGCGCCCTATCTGCGCCCCTTCGACGTCTTCGCGCACCCTTGCTTCTTAGGCTTCGGCAGTGACTGCACTCAAGGCTTCTCTTTCGGCGATCAGTACTAAGCAATTCGCAAGGGCGTTTTGTGAGAGAACTGCTGTCTTGCGCGAGTAGAAGTTTTCGGGAGTTTCGGAAAAGAGGTAGCGAGTGTCATCCCGAACCCGCGGCAGCGGGTAAGGGGTCCGCTTTTCGCGCGGATTCGCGTGCTCGCGCAGCGCTGCGAGACATTTCGGCTCCTGTAGCGTTAGCTTCTAACATATGATATAAACACACGCTATTTTGACGGAACGAAAATTGACCTCGGCCCCACAACTCGCAACGTGACCGCCTCCAAAATCTTCGACCTCTCCAACCGCGTAGCCATCATCACTGGCGGCTCCGTAGGCCTGGGCCGCCAGATGGCCGACGGCCTGGCTGAAATGGGCGCAACTTTGGTTCTCTGCGCCCGCAAAAAAGCACGTTGCGAGCAGGCCGCCGCCGAACTGCAAGCCGCCGGCACAAAAGTCCTCGCGTTGGCCTGCGACGTCAAGGATCCAGCCAGCATTCAAAAAGTAGCCGACGCCACACTCGAAAAATTCGGCCGCATAGACATCCTCATCAATAACGCAGGGACTTCCTGGGGCGCGCCAGTAGAAACCATGACGCTCGAGCAATGGAACAAAGTAATCGAAACCAATCTCACCGGAACATTTCTGTTTTCGCAGGCAGTAGGCCGCCACATGATCGCGCAGCGCAGCGGAAAAATAATCAACATCGCCTCCGTCGCCGGACTAATAGGCTCATCGCCGAAATTTTCCGCAATCGGCTACAGCTCCAGCAAAGGCGGCGTGATTATCTTCACTAAAGATCTCGCCTGCAAATGGGGCACGCACAATATTCAGGTCAACGCGATCGCCCCCGGTTGGTTCCCCACCGACATGTCCGAAAAAGTCATCGAACGCAACAAAGAATCGCTCCTGGCCACAATTCCTTTGGGCCGCTTCGGCGGTCCCCAAGACCTGAAGGGCGCCGCGATTTTTCTCGCTTCGTCGGCGTCCGACTTTGTCACCGGCCATACTCTGGTAGTTGATGGAGGACAATCCGCCTGATTCAGGCAAAATGAGCCATGAACATTCCACTCACTCCACTGCGGTTCCTGCGTTACGCGGCGCAACAATATCCCCGCCGCACCGCCATCGTCTGCAATGACGACCGCTTCACCTACGCCCAAATGGTCGAGCGAGTCAGTCGTCTCGCGGGCGCCCTGCGCCAGGCCGGCATCCAGCCGGGCGATCGCGTAGCTTTCCTCAGTACTAATTGCCATCGCTTGCTCGAAGCGTATTACGGCGTGCTCGAAGCGGGCGCAGTTCTGCTTCCACTCAACATTCGCCTCACACCGGCAGAACTCGGCTACATCCTCAAGGATTCCGGCGCCTCGGCCCTCTTTATAGAGAAACAATTCCTTCCCGTCGCCGAAGCCTTTCGCAAAGACATTCCGACCGTAAAGTTTTTCTGCCAGCTCGATGGCGTTCCCGAAGCGTCCTGGCTCTCCCCCACAAATTACGATGCGCTGCTGGCCGCCGCCACTCCGCATCTCGCAGACATCTCCGCCGTTGACGAAACTTCGCTCGCCGAACTTTTCTACACTAGCGGCACCAGCGCCAATCCCAAAGGGGTGATGCTCACTCACCGCAACATATATCTTCACGCACTGCACGTGTGCCTGGGATTGCAGATTGAAAGAGCCGCCGTCGAACTTCACACCATCCCGCTTTTCCATGCGAATGGCTGGGGCGTCGCGCATTTCCTCACGCTGCTCGGCGGCCGTCACGTAATGATCCAGCGCTTCGACCCCAAGGAAATTTTCCGCCTCATCGAAAAAGAAGGCGTGCACTCCTTGAGCCTCGTTCCCATCATGGCCACCGCCTTGGTGAATTGCCCGGAGCGCCCCAATTATAATTTGACGACTCTCCGCCGCATCACCATCGGCGGCGCCGCATCTTCGCCCACGCTGATCCGCGAAGTGGAACAAAAATTCGCCTGCGAATGTTTCTCAGGCTACGGCCTCACCGAAACTTCGCCCACTCTTTCGGTTTCGCCCATGAAATCCGGAATGGACTGGCAAGGCGAGCAGCGCTACGCTGGCCAAGCCATGACCGGCTACGCAATTCCCGGCGTGGATCTGCGGGTAGTGGATTCGAATGACAACGACGTTCCGCACGACGGCCAATCCATCGGCGAAATCATCGTGCGCGGCGACGGCGTCATGGAGGGCTACTGGCGCCAGCCCGAAGCCTCCGCCGAAGCGCTGCGCGGCGGGTGGTTCCACACGGGAGACATGGCTACACTCAACGAAGATGGTTACGCCCTGATCGTTGACCGCAAGAAAGACATCATCGTCAGCGGCGGCGAAAATATTTCCTCGCTTGAATTAGAAAAAGCCATCCTCGCGCATCCCGCCGTCCTGGAAGCAGGCGTAATCCCCGTTCCCGACGCCAAATGGGGCGAAGTCCCGAAAGCTCTCGTGGTGTTGAAACCAAATGCCGCCGCCACCGAAGCCGAGCTAATCGAATTCTGCCGCGCGCGTCTGGCGCACTACAAATGTCCGCGGTCGTTCGAATTCGTGGATAGCCTTCCCAAAACCGGCACCGGCAAAATTTTGAAAAAAGACATACGCAAGAAATATTGGCAGGGCCAAGACACGATGCGTCAGGGCTTCACCGTGCCACCGCCGCCGAAAGCAAAGGCCGGCGCCTGAAATAAATTGATGTAATTCGGCGCAGCACGCGTTTCGCAGAAAAGTTTTGCAGTCAATCCGAAGGAGTCCGAGTCATGGATCTAAACCTAACCCCCGACGAACTGCAGTTTCGCGACGAGCTCCGCGCCTGGCTTTCGACTAACGTTCCGAAAGACTGGAACGAGTGGCGCGAAAAACCCATCGAGGAATCCTTCCCCTACCTCCGCGCTTGGCAGCGCAAACTGCAGGAAGGCCGCTGGGCCGCCGTTTCGTGGCCCAAAGAATACGCCGGCCGCAGCGCCACGCTGATGCAGCAAGCCATTTTCTGGGAAGAAATGGCGCGCGTCGAAGCGCCGCCCATGGCCAACTCTCTCGGCCTCGGCCTCATCGGTCCCACCATCATCGCCTACGGCACCGAAGCGCAAAAACAGCGGTTTATTCCAAAAATTCTAAGCGCCGAAGAAATCTGGTGCCAGGGCTTCTCTGAACCGAACGCTGGCTCCGACCTCGCCGGCCTGCAAACCCAAGCAGTTCTCCACGGCGATCACTACCTCGTCAACGGCCAAAAAGTTTGGACCAGCTACGGCTGGGTCGGCGACTGGTGCGAACTCGTCGTGCGCACCGACCCCACCGCCGCTAAGCACAAAGGCCTCACCGTTCTGCTGATAGACATGAAATCCCCCGGTGTCGGGGTTCGTCCGCTGCGCCAAATGACTGGTGAATCCGAATTCAACGAGCTTTTTTTTCGCGACGTCCGCGTTCCCGCCGAAAATGTCCTCGGCAAAGTGAACGACGGCTGGAATGTCGCGATGAGCACTCTGATGTACGAGCGCGGCTCCTATGGCGCGCGCCTCCATCTCATTTTCAAACGCTACATCACCCGCCTCATCGAGCTCGCGCGCAACATCCAGCGCAACGGCCGTCCCGCTGCTCAAGACCCCATCATTCGCCAGAAGCTCGCGCAGTGCAGCGCCGAAATCGAAATCATGCGCTTCAATCAAATGCGCGCCTTCAGCCGCCTCACCGCCACCGGCGTCCCCGGCCCCGAAGGCAGCATCCAGAAAATTTTCTGGAGCGAACTAAACCAACGCCTGCAGCAAATCGCGCAGGAGATCCTCGGCCCCTACGGCCAATTGCTAGCCGGCGACCCGCGCGCCATTGACAACGGCATGTGGTCCTACGCCTACCTGCGCACGCGCGGCAATACCATCGAAGCTGGCACTTCCGAAGTGCAACGCAACATCATCGGCCATTTCGTTCTCGGCTTGCCCAGAAGTTATTAGGCCAAAAACTTCAGAAGGGGAAACTCCATGCAATTCGGCTTGAGTGAAAGTCAGGAATTCCTGAAAGACAGCGCGCGCAAATTCTTTGCCGGTGAATGTCCCAGCGCCGAAATGCGCCGCCTGATGGAAACGGACACTGCCTATGACGCCGGGCTTTGGTCCAAACTCACCGACCAGGGCTACACGGGCATTATTTTCCCAGAAGCGTACGGCGGAGTCGCCCTCGGCAAAGTTGAACTCATGCTGCTGATGGAAGAAGCCGGCCGCGCGCTCCTGCCCGGCCCTTTTTTTTCCACCGTTGTGCTGGCCGGCTCGGTTCTCGACGCCGTCGCCTCGCCCGCACACAAACAAAAATATCTCGCGCCCATCTGCCGGGGCGAAGCTCGCTCCACCGTCGCCATCCTCGAAGCCAACGCCAGCTGGAATCCTTGCGACATCCAACTCAACGCGACAAGCGGAAAACTCACTGGCGAAAAATATTTCGTCTCCGATGCCGCGATCGCCGATTTCATCCTCGTAGTAGCGCGCAACAGCGTCTTCATCGTGAACGCCAAAGCCCCCGGCCTGAACATTTCTCCTATGACCGCGATGGACCTCACCCGCAAGCTTTACGTCGTGGAATTCAACGACACTCCCGCCGAAGAAATCGGCCTCACTACCAATCTAGAACGCGCATTCGACATCGCCGCCGCCGCTCTCTCCGCAGAATTAGTCGGCGGCATGCAACGCACTCTCGACATAACCGTCGAATACGCCAAGACGCGCAAACAGTTCGACAAACCCATCGGCACATTTCAAGCCGTCCAACACCAATGCGCAGACATGTATTTGGAAACCGAAAGTTCCCGCTCCGCCGTGTACTATGCCGGATGGGCGCTCGAGGAAAATTCCCCCGACGCAGCAATCGCCGTCTCTATCGCGAAAATGTACGCCAGTGACGCCGCCCGCACA
The DNA here is from genome assembly GCA_963779465.1 of uncultured Acidobacteriota bacterium. Lineage (GTDB taxonomy): Bacteria > Acidobacteriota > Terriglobia > Acidiferrales > UBA7541 > Palsa-295. The sequence goes on from CAVZYH010000001.1 coordinate 2,383,878, forward strand.
GTTGGCAATCGCGGCATACAGATTCACGGCGGCATGGGCTTCACATGGGAAAACGATGTGCACCTGTACTATCGCCGTGCCAAAGGCTCGGAAACAGCATTCGGCGACGCTACGTTTCATCGCGAGCGGATTGCCGCAAAGGTGATTGATGCAGCCGTGGCAGACGCCGTCCCCGTCTCCGCGAAAAGCGCGTAAGAAATCCGCGGAAAATGTTCTGGCTTCAGCTTTTGACTTTGTAGCGGCGACCTTTAGGTCGGCGCCTTTGACTTTGAATCCGCGATTTGCATTATGGGCGATTCGTCACACTCTAAATTCACAAACCAAGGAATTTCTCCATGACCGACCTCATCCAACTGACAAAAGAAAACGACATCGCGGTTATCACAATAAATAATCCCCCGGTCAACGCGCTCAGTCCCGGCGTCCCGGAAGGTATCTCCGAAGCGCTCGATCAAATCGCCCAAGACGACGCCGTCAAAGCCGTCGTCCTGATCGGCGGAGGCCGCACCTTCATCGCCGGCGCCGACATAAAAGAATTTGGCAAAATGACTTCCGGCAAACCGCGCGGCGCAGGCCTGCTCCCATTCCTTCTCAAAATCGAAGACAACAAAAAGCCGGTGATCGTCGCAATTCACGGCACTGCTTTCGGCGGTGGCCTGGAAGTCGCCATGGCCTGCCACTATCGCGTCGCCGTTTCCAGCGCGCAAGTTGGACAGCCCGAAGTAAAACTCGGGATCATTCCCGGCGCAGCCGGCACGCAACGTCTTCCCCGCCTGGCAGGCGTCGCAAAAGCCGTCGAAATGTGCACTACCGGAAATCCGATAAAAGCCGCGGAAGCTCTGCAGTTCGGCATCGTTGATCGAATCATCGAAGGCGATCTGCTCCCTGGCGCGATCGCATTCGCCCGCGAAGTTGCCGCGAAGCAGGCACCCAAAACGCGTGAGCGCAACGAAAAACTCGGCACTCCGGCCGACAACGCTTCAATTTTTTCCGCCGCGCGCGAAACTGTCGCCAAAAAGCAGCGCGGCCTGCTCGCGCCCGTCGCCGCCATCACCGCCATCGCAGCCGCCACCACATTGCCCTTCGCCGAAGGCTGCCAGCTCGAACAAAAACTTTTCACCGAGTGCCTGTTCTCCGATCAATCCAAAGCCCTGATTCACGTTTTTTTCAGCGAACGCGAAGTCAGCAAAATTCCCGACGTCCCCAAAGAAACTCCGCTCATCCCCATAAAATCCGCCGCCGTCGTCGGCGCCGGCACCATGGGCGGCGGCATCGCCATGGTCCTCGCCAACGCCGGAATCCCTGTGCTCCTCAAAGAAGCCGATCAAGCCGCGCTCGATCGTGGCCTCGCCACCATCCAATCGAATTACGCAAACTCCGTCAAGCGCGGCCGCTTCACTCCGCAAGATGCGGAGGAACGCTTCAAACGCATCACTCCCACGCTCTCCTACGACGATTTCAGCAAAGCAGATCTCGTCATCGAAGCCGTCTTCGAAGGCATGGCCCTGAAAAAAGAGGTCTTCAAAGAACTCGATCGCGTCTGCAAACCCGGCGCCATCCTCGCCAGCAACACTTCCACGCTGAATATTGACGAAATTGCTTCTGCCACTTTGCGACCCGCCTCCGTCATCGGCACCCATTTCTTCAGCCCCGCAAACGTTATGCGCCTGCTGGAAATTGTCCGCGGCAAAGCCACCTCAAAAGAAGTAATCGCCACGTGCATGCAGCTTTCAAAAACGCTCGGCAAAGTCGGCGTGCTAGTCGGCAATTGCCGCGGCTTTGTTGGCAATCGCATGTTCGGCCCCTATCGCCGCGAAGCGCAATTTCTCGTTGAAGAAGGCGCGAGCGTCGCGGCCGTGGATAAAGCGCTCGCCGATTTCGGCATGGCCATGGGCCCTCTCGCCACCGGCGATCTCGCCGGCCTAGATGTCGGCTGGCGCATCCGCAAGGAATATCGCCAGCTGGAAAAACCCGGCATCCGCCAGCCGCTCGTCGAAGACAACCTCTGCGAGCTAGGCCGCTTCGGTCAAAAAACTGGCGCCGGCTGGTACAAATACGATGACCAGCGTCGCGCCATGCACGATTCCCAGGTTGACGAACTGATCCGCAAATGGGTAACCGAAGCAAAAATCCCGCAGCGCGACATTTCCGCCGCGGAAATCGTGGACCGCTGCATCTTCGCCCTCGTCAACGAAGGCGCGCGCATTCTCGAAGAAGGTTTCGCCCTGCGCGCTTCCGACATAGACATTATTTATCTCAACGGCTACGGCTTCCCCGCATATCGCGGCGGCCCCATGTGGTATGCGGATACCGTCGGCCTGAAACAAGTTCTGGCGCGCATTTCCGAATTCCATCGTCAGCACGGTGAAATCTGGCAACCCGCTCCGCTGCTCGTGCGCCTCGCCAATCAAGGCAAATCATTCGCCCACTTCGGCAAAGAAGAAGGCGCCGCCGGTTAATTTGCGCGAGCGAATTCCAAATTCACGATGCCTACAATCCGAGTCTGGACCCGCGCGCATTTCACCGTCACAATATCGCTGGTGACTCTACCTTGAACCAACCACTACTCTGACGATGGGCATCCTCTATCTCGTCCGTCACGCGCAAGCATCCTTCCTCCAACCGGACTACGACAAATTGTCTGCGCTCGGCGAAGCGCAGTCACGCCGGCTCGGCGAACACTGGGCTCAGCGCAGAGTCATTTTCGATCGCGTAGGTGTCGGCCCTTGCGCAAGGCATAGAGACACCGTAAGACTCGCGAGCGCCGCCTACCAAAAAGCCGGCCTGAATTTCCCGCAACCTCAAACGCTCCCGGAACTCGACGAATATCATGCGGAAGAAGTGCTCCGCGGCACTCTGCCTGCATTGCTGGAAAAGGACCAACAAATCCGGGACCTCCACGCCGCGTTCCATGCTGCCGAAAACAACATCGAGCAGCGTAAAACCTTTCAACACTTGTTCGCGGCGGTCATTAGCGATTGGGTCCGCGGTGTGATCCACGCAGAGGGCGTGGAAACCTGGCTGGAATTCTGCGCTCGCGTAAATTCTGGCCTCGAAAGATTCCTGGCCTCCGAAAAACGCGGCGAACGCATAGCGATTTTTACTTCGGGCGGCCCCATCGCCGTAGCCACGCAACGCGCCCTGCATCTCTCGCCCGAAAGCACGCTGCAAATGACCTGGATGTCGCGCAATTCATCCTGGAGCGAATTTCTTTACAGCGCCGAACGCTTCACGCTCAGCAGTTTTAATATCCACGAACACATCGCCGATCCCCAAATGCTCACCTATCGCTAGGGAGATTTTTCGATGAGCGATTTCCTCGACCGACCAACAACCATTCGTTCCGGCGAGGAACTGAACGCAGCCGCGCTCGAGCCGTATCTGCGCAATCACTTTCCCAATGAAGTCGGCGCACTCGAAATCCGTCAATTCCCCGCCGGCCATTCCAACCTCACGTACTCGCTCCGCCTCGGCGCGAAAGAATTGGTCCTCCGCCGTCCGCCCTTCGGCAGCAAAGTGAAATCCGCTCACGATATGTCCCGCGAATTTCGCGCACTCTCGAAGCTTCACGCCGTTTACTCTCCCGCTCCCGAAGTCCTGCTCTATTGTGACGACGATTCCGTCATCGGAGCGCCCTTCTACGTGATGCGACCGGTTCACGGCATCATCCTGCGCAGAATTCTGCCGCACGGTCTTGATTTTCCCGCCGCAAAAGCGCGCCGCCTCAGCGAATCCTTCATTGATAATCTCGTCCGCCTGCACCATGTGGATTACGCCACCGCGGGCCTCGCCGATCTCGGCAAGCCCGAAGGGTATCTCGAGCGCCAAGTCCGCGGCTGGACCGAGCGCTACCACGGCTCGAAAACCCACGACTATCCCGAAGTAGAAACAATCACCACGTGGATGCAGCAACACGTGCCCACCACAACCGCCGTTTCGCTGATCCACAACGACTACAAATACGACAACGTTGTCCTCGATTCCAATGACATCACCAAAATCGTCGGCGTCCTCGATTGGGAAATGTGCACCATCGGCGATTCGCTCACGGACCTCGGCACCGCGCTCGCCTACTGGGTGGACAAAACCGATCCGGAGGAGGTGCAAAAAAATCGCTGGGGACCCACAACAGAAGGAGGAAGTTTCACGCGCGCAGAAATCGTGCAGCACTACGCGCAAAAAACGCACAGCGATGTTTTGCACATCGCCTTCTATCTCACCTTTGCGCGTTTCAAACTAGCCGTAATCGTCCAGCAAATTTATTACCGCTATCACCAAGGCCTGACCAAAGACGCCCGCTTCGCCACCATGCCCGCAACAATCCAGACGCTACTGCGCGCCTCACTTCACACTGCCCAGTCCGGCCGCATTTAAAACAATAAGCTGTCATCCCTCACCCCGCAGCAGGTGAGGGATCTGCCTTTCGTCGAAACACCACGCAGTTAAACGTAATACCGAACAATCCACTCCGCCACGCAACCAGGTTTCTCCGCCCCTTCAATCTCCACCGCAACGCTATAAATCGCTTCCACGGAATCCGCAAGCTCTTTGAACGCCAGCAAGCCCACGCGCGCACGAATCCGCGAATCCACCCGCACCGCCGCAGGAAACCGCACCCTGTTCAACCCATAATTCACCGCCAATCGCACGCCACCTTCGATCAGCATCACCCCATGCACGAAACGGCTGATCAACGAAAGCGTCAGAAACCCATGCGCGATCGTCGCTCCATACGGCGATTCGCGACCAGCCCGCTCCCCATCCACATGAATCCACTGCCGGTCTTCGGTAGCTTCCGCGAACTGCACGATGCGCTCTTGCGTGACGCGAAACCAATCCGTCACGCCAATTTCCTTGCCAACGAATTCCTTGAGCGCCTGCGGATTTTTCAGAACTAGTGGCATCGAAAGTCTTCCAATCACGGTCCCGCGCGCGCACAGCGCGATCGCTCGTTCTCACAAAAGTCTAGCCACCCGCCGAACTCCCCGACGGTTTGCCACTCTTCGCCAACTCCCGCTTCGCTACCGACTCCACATGCACCTCATCCGGCCCGTCCGCCAATCGCAATGTCCGCACCATCGCCCACGCCCCAGCCAAAAAAGTATCCTGCGAAACTCCCGCTCCTCCGTGCGCTTGTATGGCACGGTCCAGCACGCGCAACGCCACATTCGGCGCCACCACTTTGATCATCGCAATCTCGGCGCGCGCCGCCTTATTCCCCACCGTATCCATCATGTACGCCGCTTTCAACGTCAGCAGCCGCGCCTGCTCGATCTCCATCCGCGATTCCGCAATCTCCGCGCGGATTGTTCCCTGCTCGGCCAGCGCTTTCCCAAACGCCACTCGCGCCTGCACCCGCTCGCACATCGCTTCCAGCGCGCGCTCCGCCACGCCAATGCAACGCATACAATGATGAATCCGCCCCGGCCCCAGCCGCCCCTGCGCGATTTCAAATCCGCGCCCTTCACCCAGCAGCATATTCGCCGCCGGTACGCGCACATTTTCAAAATGTATTTCGGCGTGCCCATGCGGCCCGTGGTCATAGCCAAACACTTTCAGCATCCGCACAATCTTCACGCCCGGCGCATCCAGCGGCACCACAATCATCGACTGTTGTTGGTGCGGCGCGGCCGCGGGATCGCTCTTGCCCATAAAAATCGCGATTTTGCAGCGCGGATCGCCCGCTCCCGACGACCACCACTTCCTTCCATTAACAATGTACTGATCTCCGCTCCGCACAATGCTCGCCGCGATGTTGGTCGCATCGGAAGACGCCACATCCGGCTCGGTCATCGAAAAACATGAGCGAATCTCCCCCGCCAGTAACGGCCTTAGCCATTTTTCCTTCTGCTCCGCCGTGCCATAACGCGCCAGCACCTCCATATTCCCCGTATCCGGCGCCGAACAATTAAATATTTCCGCCGCCATGTGGCTGCGCCCCATGATTTCGCACAGCGGCGCGTACTCCAGATTGCTCAATCCCGCTCCGCCCGGATCCCCCGGCAAAAATAAATTCCACAATCCCTCGCCGCGTGCCTTCACCTTCAACTCTTCAACGATCTGCGTCGGCTTCCACGGTGCGCTCGCCGTTTCCTCCTCGAATCGCCGCTCGTTCGGATACACGTGCGCGTCCATGAACGCCTGCAACCGCTGCCGCAGCTCCTTCGTCTTCGCGCTTGGCTCAAAGTTCATAGGTCTCGGTTATTTCCCAGTGAAAACCGGCGGGCGCTTCTCTACAAAATGCGCCACTCCCTCTTTGAAATCCTCGCACTGCAAACTCGCCAGCATTTCCCGCTCGGAAATCTCGAACGCTTCCCCAAGCGGCTGGAACATCGCGTCGTACACCTGGCGCTTAATCACGCGCAAAGAACGCGGGCTAACATTCGAGGCCAGTTCCACCGCGTAATCCCGCACTTTCTCGTGAAACACGTCCTGCGGATATACCTGATTCGCCAAACCCATGCGCAAGGCCTCCGCCGCGTCAATCAATCGCGCCGAAAACAATAAATCCAGCGCGTTCGCATGTCCTACCAGTCGCGGCAGCATCCACGCCATACCATACTCGGCAATCAGCCCGCGCCGCGCAAATGCCGTGCTGAATCGCGCCGCGTCCGAAGCAAGGCGCAAATCGCAGTACAGCGCGATCACCAGCCCCAATCCCACCGCCGGGCCGTTGATCGCCGCAATCACCGGCTTGCTCATCGCCGGAAAATATGAATATTTCCTCTGAAAGTCTGCCCGCGCACTGCCATCGCCCGAGCCAGAGCCGGAACCCGCTCCGGCCTGCACCGCGTGAGCCCGCTGCGCCGCGTCTAACCCCTTCGTCGCCACGGAGCTCAGCAGAGACATGTCAGCCCCCGCGCAGAATCCGCGACCCGCGCCCGTCAGCACAATCACGCGAACATTTTCATCGCGCTCCGCCTCCGCCATGGCAGCTCGCACTTCTTGCTCCATCACGGCGGTCCAGGCGTTCAATTTGTCGGGACGATTCAGCGTAATCGTGGCCACCCGCTTGGCCACCTCGTACAGCGTTTCTTGATTTGGCATGGTGAGCCGGATTATATACAATGGCGCCGGTGTTAGTAACATTCATCTGTTTGTGACTATCTCATTCCATGCCCGCGCTAGCCGCCGAGCCCTGGCCGTCCCGATTCACCGGAGGCCCCATGCCTTTCACTGAAAACCAAGGCGCCAAAATTTACTGGGATGAACAAGGCTCTGGCGAACCGCTGCTGCTCATCATGGGCCTCAGCTATCCCTCCTGCATGTGGCATCGCACCCGACCATTTCTCGCGCAAAGTTTTCGCACCATCGCTTTCGATAATCGCGGCATCGGCCAAAGCGATGTGCCAGAGGGCGTCTATCCCATCGCACAGATGACTTCCGACGCAGCCGCCGTTCTCGATGCCGCAAATATCCCGAGCGCACACCTCTTCGGCGTCTCCATGGGCGGCATGATCGCCCAGGAATTCGCGCTGCAATATCCCCAACGTGTCCGCTCGCTGATTTTGGGTTGCACCAATGCCGGAGGTCCCCACGCGGTGCGCGCCGCGTCAGAAGTTCTGCAAATTCTTACGCGCCAAGGCATGACTCCGCAGGAACAGTCAGAAGCCATCATTCCTTACATCTATGACGCCGCCACCCCGCGCCAGCGAATTGACGAAGACATGGCCATCCGCATGATGTGGTATCCGACTCCGCAAGGCTACTTCGGCCAACTGCAAGGCATCCTCGCCTGGGACGCCTACAGCCGAATCGCGCAGATCAAAGCTCCGACGCTCATCATTCACGGCGAAACCGATCAGCTGGTTCCCGCCGCGAATTCCCACCTGATTGCCGAACGCATTCCCCACGCGAAGCTGATCCTGATCCCCCGCGCCAGCCACATATTCGAAACCGACCAACCCGGCATGGCAAATGGCGCCATCGCGGAATTTCTATCCGCGCAGCAAAATTCCGCGCACCACTCGAGTTCCAGCCGTTGAGTTTCTAGGTTTTACTCCGCGAGAATTGATCCTGCGGATTCCGACGTCGAAGGTTTTGACTCTGTAGCGGCCGTCCCGCGGAGCGGACCCGGCGTTCTTGAATTTGCTCTTGAAGTTGTACTGCGCAGTTGCCTCTGAATCCCTAAGAACGCTTCACGGCCTCTGCCCATTCACTTTCCCAGCCCCCGCATTAATAATCGCCGTGCAATTCGACGAAGGCGCCACATGCGCTGCAGCCGCCGGCGTCGAACAAGTGTTCGTTTTGCTCGCCGCACGAATCACGATAGCCGCCACCGTCACCGCCACCGCCGCGCCCACTCCCACCGCCGTCGCGCCCGCCACTCCCAGTCCGCCCGCGGCTCCGCCAGCTCCCCCGCTCACGCTCGTCGTGGTGGTCATATCTGTCACCGTCACAGGCGTCGCCGGCACCGGTGGCGTCGGCGCCGCATTGAATTGCACACTCGAAGTCTCGCCCGCGCCCACGATCACGCACGGCCCCAGCATCCGCCCGTTCTTATCTTTCTTCTGATCCTCTGAGCCGCCCGCCGCGCCCTCCTGCTCCTGTTTCTTCTTCGATTCGTAAGCGCAGAAATTTACTTTCCCCTCGTACACCACAATGCGCGTCGTGTCCCCTTGCGAGTCCAGCGCGAAATCGGTTCCCACTACGCCTGCCACTCCCGTCGGCGTGCGAATTTGAAAATTGGCGTTGGGCTTCACTTGCTTCACGGCTTTCGCGCGCACCCGCCCGTAATTCAGATCTAGTTCCGTCTGCTGCGCTCCGCCGTCGTGTTTCGTCACCGTCAGATTCGAATCCGATCCCACACTCAGCACCGAGCCGTCGTCCAACGCCACGCGCGCTCGCGCTAGGTGTCCCGTATTGATCACGTCGCCCCAATAAATCGCTTCAGAGGTCGAAGCAGGCGTCTGCTGCGGCCCGCGAATCACATTAACCACCGGCAACACGGCCGTCAGTTTCCCCGCATGCTGCGGTTGGGTGGCCTGGGCCGCTTGGGCCGTCACGTCCGCCGGAATCGCCAGCAGCAGGCCGAGAAGCAGCGCAATCAGACACGTTAATGGATGGCGGACCATCATCTTTAGCTTACCTCCCCGGGGCATTCTCCTGGCTTTGGGTCTCAGGTCAGAACTTCCCGGTGCATTGAAATCCTCGGGGAACTCACCAATCGCGGGGGTCGGGCAGAAAATTACCATATCTCCCCCGCCCCTCATAGCGATTTTCTCGGCGTGAAAAGACTGCGCCATCCGCGCCGGCGCGCACGCGGCAGCCACGCCCGCCCTCAATTCGGCCTCACCGCTTTCAGGAATTTCCTTCGCGCGTCGCGATCGCCGCCATCATCTGCCGCATCGCCTCCGTGCTGCCCGGCGAATTCTTCTCACGCCAAGCCTCCAGCCGTTTCACGTGTTCCTCCAGCCGCGCGAAAGCCTGCGGGTTCTTGAACATCGCGCGCCACCCCGCCACCACCGGCTTCAGCCGTTCCCACACGATCCATTGCTCGCCCGTGCTCTCAAAGAAAAATTCCTCATCAATCAGACCGCGGTTCACGATGTTCGCCGCCGTATCCCAATAGCTGATCACCATGCGCATGAATGCATTCTCTTGCGAATTAGGCGGCGCAACGTTCGCCACATCCTCCAGCGAAGTCGGCTTGAAATTCCTCACGTACCAATCCCGCGCCTCACGCAGACGCGGCTCCCGCCGTATGTCGTACAGCCGCAGCATCAGATTCACCTGCTCGTGCGTCACTTCTCCCATCGCGTCCTCCTCCGTTGTCTAAGCGATTCGCTCGAAGCTCTTCCGTTGCAATTGAAGTTGTGCGGTTACGGCCGCGCCCCGGCATTACTCACTCGCCGTTACCCGCCCGGCGCTTTTCCCGGAGCTATCCTTGGTCCTGCGGCACTTCGCCCTGCAGCATCACTTGATGCGTATGGCTTAGCGGAATTTTCGCCTGCTCAAATCCCAGCTTAATCCGGCGCCGCAATTCGCGCGCTACATCATCCCTTCGATTCAATATCGTCCGCGCCTGCAGCCGGATCACCGTGCCATCCAAAGACAGCGCCTCAACCCCCAGCACTCGCGGCCCATCAATCAACGCCGCGGACCAGTCCGCATCATTCCGAAAATCTCCTGCGATTCTCTCCAGTGTCGCCAGTGCCCGTCCTACCATCTCCGCCGCTGGCACCGTCACATCCACAAACGCCTGCGACCAATCGCGGCTTAGATTCGCCACTTGCCCCGCCAGGCTGTTCGGCACCGTCACCATCGCGCCCGCAGGATTGCGTATCACCGTGCGTCGCAATGTCAGGTGCTCCACGCGTCCCGTCTCGCCATTCAACTGAATCAAGTCCCCCACCACATATTGATCCTCAAACACGATAAAAAATCCGTTGATGAAATCCTTCAGCAGGCTCTGCGCGCCAAACGCAATCGCAACGCTGGCCACTCCCGCGGTCGCCATCGCCGGAGCGATATCGAACCCCAGCACTTCGAACGCCATCAGCACCGCGATCAACCCAATGATCGCCGCGCCAATGCTGTACAGCAGCCCGGCCAGCGTGCGAGTTTGCTGCTCGCGCATTTGCCCCGCGCGCGACGACGATTTGGCCAGATGAACCAGCCGCGCCGTCACCGCCTTCAGCATCCGCGTAAGCAAAATCGCAAACACGAGGATGACCGCCAGCCGCAAGCCGGTCTTCCCTGCAATTTCCATCCACCGTGAGAACGAATCAGTCATAAGATAGAGGGAGCGGAATTATACCACCCGGCCAGCCGCCCGATGCCTTGCGGCCAGCCCCATCCCAACCACATTCCGCGAACGGGAGCACGCATTATGGACCCGAAAAAGCGTAATTTCATCACCCAACTATTTTCCTGGGCGTTCGCTGCCCCGCTCGCGCTGCTGTCCGTTCGCGCCGCCTTCGCGCAGCAGAATCCCAGCCCCAAGCTGCCTTCGGGCAGTACGCCTATCTACGATGGCCGGAACGACCCGTTCGGCGAGAATGCTGCCAAGCCGGATCCGAAGCAGGTCCTGAAACAGAACAAGGAACAGATCCACGACGACGTCGAAAAACTATATGCCCTCGCCACTGAACTCAAGAACGAAGTCGAGAAAACGGATTCCGCGAACGTGCTGTCGCTGACGATGGTCAACAAGGCTGAACAAGTTGAAAAACTAGCCAAGCAGATAAAAAATCTTTCTCGGGGCTGAACCGCGAAATTCTGCTCAGGAGCAGCAAATTATCATTTATCTGCTCCTGCGGCGCCTCCACGCGGATACTCGACTCGCACCGAAACAATCTCGTACGGATGCACCGCAACACTTACTTTTCCGTCACGCGCAATCGTCAACGCCGCACCCTCCGCCTGCTCCATCAAATTTGTCAGTGTCGCGGACGTAGCCCCCGCCGGAACGCTCAACTGCACCTGCGAATTTTTCCCCGCCCACTCATAAAATCGAAAAAGCAACGCGTCGCCATCCTCCGTCTTCTTCACCGCTGTCAAAACCACGTTGTCCTGCTCCACTCCCACAAAAGAGTGCTCAGCGCCCCACGCTCCCGCATGCGAGCTCACCGGCAACGCTTCCAAATGCTCATTGAATTCATACCCACGCCGCACCGTCAGCGCCTGCTTCCAATCCCCCGCGTGCGGATAAAGCGCGTACGCAAAATGTTGCGGCCCGCGATCCGCGTCCGCGTCCGGCCATGTCGGCGAACGCAGCAGCGAAATCCGCAGCACGCTCCCCTTCGCGTCGTAGCCGTACTTCGAATCATTAATCAGGCTGAAACCGTGCGCCGCGTCGCCCAGATCTGCCCAACGCAGCGCCGGCACCTCGAATTTCGCCGCTTCCCAAGAATTATTGCGCGTCGTCGGCCGCTCGATTGACCCGTACGGAATCTCGTACGTCGCATGCTCGCTCGCGGCCGCCAGCGGAAACGCAGCCTTCAGCAGCACGTGCGTCTCGTGCCACTCAAAATCATTCACCACGTCCACCCGATCGAGACCGGCGTACAGCGTAATGTCCTGCGTGAATTTCGAATGCTGCCACGTCCGCGTCACGCGAATTGTCGCGCGCAATGGTCCGCGCTCCACCAGCTGCACCGAATCAGCCATATCTAGCCGCGTAAACGACTCCTCGAAGTTCGCATCAATATTCCACGCGTCGTAATCTTTCGGCTTGTCGTCGAACGCAATCAATTCGTTCCCGCACGCACCCGTTGCCATGGTTTCGAAATGCGCGCGCTTGTCGTACAGGCTCGTAATGCAGCCGTTCTTCGGATCCACCACCACCCGCAGCATCGAGTTTTCCACTGTCAAATCATGCGCCGATAAATCCGCCGCCGCATCTCGCCGCCCCGGCTCCACGTGCAGCAGCGCATAACCCAGCGCTGGAACCATTCCCGGCTCGACCAGCAAGCGCACCGTGTTGGTAGCCGCATCCGATGAAATCATCTGCATCGGCAGCAAATGATTTTCCGCATCCGTCACCGAAACTCCATCCTTCAAGCTCTCCGGCATCTGCACCGAAAACTCCACAATGTCCTTCCGCTCCCATGCCAGTGGATTGAATATCAGCACCGGACTCGTGCCCGCAGCCGAACGCGTATCCACCCGTGCCGCAATCTCCGCCAGCGCCGCCGAAGAAGCCTCCCCAGTCGCTAATCGCACCATGTCGTAATCCCGCTGCGCCTCCTGATAAATCACCGCAATCCCAGACCCCGCCGCCAGATCGTGGAATTGATTAAACAAAACCTTCTTCCACGCTTCGTTCAAAGCCGCAGTGGGGTACGGCAATCCGGATAGCCACGCCAGCGACGAGTATTTCTCCGCGTCCAGCATCCACTCTTCGCTCTCGCGCATATTCCGCTTGTGCGCCGCCTGCGAAGTGAATACTCCGCGGTGATATTCGAAATATAATTCGTCGTTCCAGGTAGGCAGGCTCACCATCCCAGCCGGCGGCGCTGGCAACTTCGTCGAGCCTCCCGCGATCGTCTTGTAATTCCACACCGGCGAATGTGCCGTATCCAGTTTTCCTTCCACATCCGAAAAAAATCCCTGCGCGTTCCCAAAAAATGTCTTCGGATACACCATTTTCGGATCGGTCCACCGCACTCCCGCGTCCAGCATCGCCCGCGTCGGCCCGCCACCGTGATCGCCTACGCCAAACAGATGCATCATCTCCGGGAGCCCAGGATTCAGCTGCCGCGCCCGCGCCACGTCTTCCGCCAGTGGCTCCGGCTCGATGCCCCGCGCATAATCGTGCGGAAAATATGCCAGCACCTTGCTGCCATCCGGCGATTCCCACCAGAAAAGCTTGAACGGCAGTGGATTCGTATCGTTCCACGCCATCTTCTGCGTCACGAAATAATCCACGCCGGATTTCTTGTAAATTTGCGGCAGTTGCCAGTTGTACCCGAATGAATCCGGATTCCACCCAATGCGCACATCCACGCCGAATTTGTCGTGAAAATACCGTTTGCCGATGAGCAGCTGCCGCACCAGCGATTCGCCGTCCGGCATGTTCAAATCCGGTTCCACCCACATTCCGCCGACCAATTCCCAGCGCCCCTGCTTCACGCGCTCCTGAATTTCCCCGCAGATCGCTGGATATTTCTGGCACATCCACTCGCTGTATGCCGCCGCCGACTGCGTAAAAGTGTATTGCGGATATTCATCCATCAGTTGCAGCGCGGTCGAAAACGTGTTGTGCGCTACCTGTACCGTTTCCGTCCAAGGCCACAGCCACGCCGCATCAATGTGCGAATTCCCCGTCAGTCGAATGGAAGTCTGCTGCAAATCGCCCTTAATTTTCTCCAGCTCCGCCTGCGCCCGCACCAGCGACGCATCGAAAGGCTGCTGCTGCGCCTGTTCGAGCGCCTGCAAGTCCACCGCAGCGCTCGCCGCCTCAATTCCCTGACGAACAGCGGTAGAGGACAGACCAAGCGAAGGCAGCAACGCGGTCGCGGAAAGTATTTCCTGCAGCAAGTCATTCGGGTTTGGCCGCGCTGCAGTAAATTCGATGGACACCACAGCCCGCGCAAAAGTTTTCTGGTCCACTGTGTGCAGCAATTTCACCGCCACCAGCACGCGCTCCCCCGGCTGCGCCTGATCGAATAGCGCGATCGGCTCCAGGTCATCGCCCATCGCCACGCGGCGTCCATTAAAATAAATAATTTCCGGCATCGGCCCGTTCGCATATGCCTCGAACTGAAACCAGATCCGCGCCCCGCTCAAATCGTAGCCATTCAGCGTCTTGGGCACCTCAATCCACCGCCGGTACCACACCGCGTCCGTTGGCGCGTGCGAATTCCCAGCGACCGTCTGCCAACTGGAATCGTCCAGATCCGGCGCCTCGCCGTGCGCCACATCCCCCACATGAAACTTCCACTCACCCGCCGCGATCGAGTTCAGCGCACTCAGTTGCGCGACAGCGCGATGCGCCGCAGGCGAAAGCCCGCTCAAAGGATCGCGAGCCGAAGCCTGCTTCTGTGCCAGCGCAGAACCAACCCCCAACACAACCGCGCAAGCCAGCACGAGCAGCGCAAAACCCCGCCGCAAATCACTCCGCGAACCGCACCGCCCACGAACGCAATCAGTCACAGGCATTCTCCTCAATCGCAGCGGATTATAAAGCAACTGCGGCAGCGCCAAGCGAGAAGATCGCCGGCGCGATACATCCTCGCGACTTGGTGTATCATTTCCAGTTTCACAAATGCACGCCGCAGCGTCTGCGGCCTCGGGATTTTCTCCAACTCCCATCGCCGCGGCGTTTCCTGCGACAGCATCGAGATCCATGCGTCCCCGGAGGAAGTTTCATGATCGTCGGCGTCCCACGCGAAAGTTACCCAGGTGAACGCCGGGTAGCTCTCGTCCCGAGCGTGATCCCAGCCCTGGCAAAAGGCGGCCTCGAAGTAATCGTCGAAGCCAATGCCGGAATGGAAGCCGGCTACCCCGACTCTACCTACATGGCCAAAGGCGCAAAAATCATTCCGGATCGCGCCGAAGTATTTCGCACGGCCGACATCATCGCCCAAGTTCTCTGCTACGGCTCGAACGACAAAACCGGCGACGCCGACCTCCCGCTCCTCCGCAAAGATCAAATCCTGGTAGGATTTCTTCGCCCCCTGGGAGGCCTAACCACAATTCAGCAAATCGCAGCTCGCAACGTAACCGCATTCTCCGTCGAGCTGATGCCGCGTACCACTCGCGCCCAAAGCATGGACGTCCTTTCCAGCATGGCCACCATCTGCGGCTACAAAGCGCTAGTGATCGCCGCAGACACGCTCCCCAGAATTTTCCCCATGCTCACCACCGCCGCCGGAACCATCACTCCCGCCCGCGTTTTCGTAATCGGCGCAGGCGTAGCCGGACTGCAAGCCGTCGCCACCGCCCGTCGTCTCGGCGCAGTAGCTTCAGCCTACGACATGCGCCCCGCTGCGAAAGAACAAGTGCAAAGCCTGGGCGGTCGCTTCGTCGAATTACCCATCGAAGCCAAAGATGCAGAAGACGCCCGCGGCTATGCCCGCGCCCAAGATGAAGACTTCTATCGCCGCCAGCGCGAACTCCTCGGCAAAGTAGTCGCCGAAAGCGACGTGGTCATCACCGCCGCCGTGGTCCCTGGAACCAAATCGCCACTCCTCGTCACTGCAGACATGGTCAAAGGCATGTCCCCCGGCTCCGTAATAGTCGATCTCGCCTCCGAACGCGGCGGAAATTGCGAGCTAACCCAACCCGGCGAAAAAATCGTAGCCCACGGCGTCACCATCATCGGCTGGTACAATCTCGCGAGCACCGTTCCCTATCACGCCAGCCAGATGTACGCGCGCAATGTCTCCGCTTTCTTACTGCACATGATAAAAGACGGCAAACTGCGCTCCGATCTCGCCCAAGAAGCCGCTACCGATGAAATTATCAGAGACACGCTGCTCACTAACGGCGGTGAAATCGTAAATCACCGCCTGCGCGAATTTTACAAATTGCCGCCGCTAGTCACCGCCTCTCAGGAGAAAAAATAATCATGAAAATGGACCTGCTCACCAGCCTCTACGTTTTCATGCTGGCAGCCTTCATAGGTTTTGAGGTAATTCGCCAAATCACCCCGTTGCTGCACACCCCGCTCATGTCGCTCACCAACGCTCTCGACGCCATCGCCGTCGTCGGCGCCATCATCCTCACCGGCGAACATCGCAGCACGCTCTCCACCATCCTCGGCGCGCTCGCCATCGTCGCCGCCACCAGCAACGTTGTCGGCGGCTTCCTCATAACCGATCGCATGCTCAAAATGTTTAAGGCCAGCGGCCCGAAAAAATAATGATCCCCTGGCTCGGCACGGACACCTTCATCGAAATCATCTACCTGATCGCCACGGCGCTCTTTATCCTCGCCTTGGTGTGGATGCGCACGCCAGCCACCGCACGCCGCGGCGTCCGCGCCGGTGAACTCGGCATGTTTCTCGCCATCGCCGGCACGCTCCTCAATCACAACATCATCGAATACAAATGGATCGCCATCGCCCTCGTCCTCGGCTCCATCATCGGCGTGCCCCTCGGCATGGTCCACATGACCGCCGTCCCCCAACGGACCGCGCTCAGCCACGCTTTCGGCGCCTTCTGCGTCACGCTTGTCGGCACCGCCGAATTTTATCTGCGCGCGCCGAACGTCCCGCCCTTCATGATGTCCGTGCTCTCGATGGAAGTAATTCTCGGCGCGCTAACCTTCACCGGCAGCCTGATGGCCGCAGGAAAATTGCAAGAAATTCTCCCGCAGCGCCCCATCACATATAAAGGTCAGAACCTCGTCAATCTCTTGTTCCTCGCTGTCGCCATTGGCATCGCCGCCTATCTCGTCCACGATCCCAGCCACGTCCATCTGTTCCCGCTGATGCTCATCATTCCCTTGATTTTCGGCGTGCTAATGATCATCCCCATCGGCGGCGCCGACATGCCCACCGTCATCTCGCTGCTGAATTCCTACGCCGGCCTCTCCGCCGCAGCCATGGGTTTCGTCCTCGATAGCAAACTGCTCATCATCGCCGGCGCCCTCGACGGCGCCTCCGGCTTCATCCTCTCCGTAAATATGTCCAAAGCCATGAACCGCTCTTTTACTAACGTGCTCTTCGGCGCCTTCGGCCAAGAACAAGTTGCCAGCGCCTCCGCTGAGAAAGCTCGTCCCGTGCGCAGCGCCTCTGCCGAAGAAGCCGCAGCAATCCTGGGCGCCGCCAACAAAGTAATCATCGTCCCTGGATACGGCATGGCCGTCGCGCAAGCCCAACACAAAGTCCGCGAACTTTTCGATGCGCTCACCAAACGCGGCGTGGACGTAAAATTCGCCATCCATCCCGTCGCCGGACGCATGCCCGGACACATGAACGTCCTGCTAGCCGAAGCCGATATCCCCTACGACAAACTCCTCGACATGGAAGAAGTAAACGACGAATTTCCGCAAGCCGACGTAGCCCTGGTGATTGGCGCAAACGACGTCACCAATCCCGCCGCGCGCAACGAACCGTCAAGCCCGATCTACGGTATGCCCATTCTCGACGTGGATAAAGCCCGCACTGTGATGGTCATCAAACGCGGCATGAGCCCAGGCTTCGCCGGAATTGATAACCCGCTGTATTATCTCGACAAAACCCTGATGCTCTTCGGCGACGCCAAATCCTTCGTTGGCTCCATAGTCCGCGAACTCGCCGGCGGCCATAACTAACCCAGCTCCAATTCATTGCGACCCACCAACAGAACGTAATACAATCATCCCACCACAAATTAATTCCCGTTTGCGCCCGTAGCTCAGATGGATAGAGCGTGTGCCTCCGAAGCACAAGGTCGCGTGTTCGAATCACGCCGGGCGCACCACTTCCAAAATCGTGTTTTTTCCATAGCCTCAGTCGATATCCCTGGTTTTGTCTTGAAGAAGAATTAAACGTAGCGGTTGTCAAAAACAGTCCAGAATCCGAGGCAGTTACGTTTTGGTGCGGTTGATATCCTTATCCTTCATTGCCTTTAGACTTGCTTTCACCAGCTTTTTCACCAATGTCGTTGGTACTGGTTTACCCGTTGGGAAGGTAACGATGGCTTTCGTCGTGACGTAGCCTGCAAGCTCTTTCCTATGTTCTTGTATTACTAAAGGGGGTACATGTAAGCGAACGTGTGGTTTCTTGAAACTGAACCAGGCAAACATTCCATCATAATAATCAATTCCCGGATCGGAATATCCGGGCATCTGGAAATAATCGGTGCGTTCAGTGGCGCCAGGCGCTGCCACCCGTATGGCCGCTCTCATCTTCGCCAGATCGCCTCGCGCCTCTTTCGGACATCTTGCTATGTATTCATCTACTCCACTACCTTTGCGCTTTTTCACGGTTGCGTTCTCCCCCCGTCGTGCTGTTTTTTCATTGTAGCCACTTGTTGTGATTTCACCGGCAACTCTCGCCAGCGCCTGTTTAGCCCGCTTGGTTACGACGACACGCGCAGCCCCTGGCGTTGCCTCATTTCCAGCGCATTGTCACGCTCAGTATAGGTTGCCGGTCAATGACGGCCCAATCGAGCACGCTTCAGCTCATCCACTCCTTGGACAGGCAAACCGACGCAAACTTCACCCAAACTCTCCCAAAAAAATCCTAGGATCGTCTCCTTCGGGACGCCAGCGGCTCTGGCACCCACGCGAATCTCAGACCCTTCGATTCCGCCGATGCCTTGAATTCATAAATAGAATTGCCGTCACCCTTGAGCTTCCCGCTTCTTTATGAAATCTTTATATCCGCCTTACATGTTCCTAACGCCCTCTCTGCGACCATCTTCCAACTTACGGATTCTTTCCATCCCAAATATGATATGGTCCGCAACGCACAAGGAGATGCATTCATCGATGGCGAGCGCGAATCTCGAAACGCAGGCGCGGGCAGGCAGCAAGTGATCGCGACCCAGCTCAACGAGCGAACACATCAGCCCGGCACGGCCGCAGCACTGTTCCTCCGCGTCAGCACCAACGTCGCGCTCGTAGCCTTCGCAATCGTCGCGGCCACCACGGTGCTCGCAAGCTCTGCCGCCGCCCAAAATCAGAATCTCGCCTGGTGCACCGGCGACAACGTCGGCCGCAAAATCGCCGGCTGTTCTGCGCTGATCGAATCGGGCCACGAGTCACCAGAGACGCTCGCCATCGCCTACCTCAACCGCGGCAACGCCCTGGACGACAACGGCCAGACAGATTTGGCCATCCAGGACTACGACCAGGCCATCAAGAACAACCCGCAAAGCGCCGAAGCGCTGTACCGTCGCGGCTCTGCTCTGGAAAACAAAGGCGACTTCGATCGCGCCATCGCAGACCTCGACAATTCGCTCAAGCTTGACCCGAAGAACGCCAAAGCTTTCGCCGCCCGCGGTCAGGCCCACAACCACAAAAAAGAATTTGCCCTTGCCATCGCGGACTTCACGCAGGCCATCGCGCTCGATGCGAACGACTCTGCCACCTTCAGCCTCCGCGCCTACGCCTACGACCAAACCGCGCAGTACGACCTAGCCCTCCAGGATTGCGAACAAGCCCTGAAGCTCGATTCCGAAAACGCTCTCGCCTACTACGCCCGCGGATTAGCCAAACAGAAAAAAGGCGATAAGTCAGGCGCCAAGGCCGATATCGCCAAGGCCAAGCAGCTCGACCCCAAAGTGGAACAGCAGTAGTTCACCGTAACTCTCCGCAGCCACTCCACAAGAAATCCAATATGCGCAGTGCGGGCACCTTACGGTCTTGCTCGGCTCACAGATCCCCGCCGCGTCAAAAGCCGCAAGATTCTCGCGCGATATTCAGTTTCCACAAACCAAATTGCGGCTAAAATAGCAGCGCGCCGCCTCGGCCTCATAAGCTGTTACTCTGTGTAACCGTCGCCGCGTCGCGGCCGTCACTTGACTGGATTTCCGGGAGCCTTTGAAATGAAGAAATTGCTTTTGCTCGCGCTGGCTATCTTCTTCGCTGTCGCGGCCTTCGCCCAAGACGCGCCGAAAGTGCAAGTCGCCGTGAACTATTCCTACCTGTACTCTCCGCACGACAGCTTCGTTGCCAGTTCCTCTTTCAACGGCGGCAGCGCGTCACTTTCCTACTTCTTCTTCAAACACATCGGCCTAAAGGCCGAATTTGCAGACTACGGCAGCTACGGTCAGCTTGTTACCGTGCCGGCGAATACCCAGGGCTGCAATAGCCAGTCCAATTGCAATCTATCCGTTCACGGCAACGTGTACACCTACACTGCTGGGCCGGTCCTGCGCTTCAAATTTAAGCGCGTCCTGCCGTTTGCGGAGGTTATGTTCGGCGGGATCCACAACAATTTTTACGCGAATCTCTACAACACCTGCACCATCCAGGGCGAATGTATCAACCTCAGCAGAACCCCGAACAACAATGCCTTCGACCTCACCGTCGGCGGCGGTTTCGACCTTCCCATCAGCCAACACATCGCCTTCCGCCCCGTCGAAGTTGACTGGGTTCGCACCGGCTTCGGCAATCCCACCGTAATCGGCAACAGCACCCAAAACAATCTCCGCGCCCAGGTCGGAATCGTCTTCAAATTCTAGCCGCGCCGCGCAAGCCCCGCTCGCTCACCATCTCCGCACAATTTCCTCGCGTTTCCCCATTCATCTTTTCGCGTTTTTAGTGTACTAGTAGAATTGCACACATAATTAAATCGTAGTCGTGGCACTTTGAAATCACCCGGCGCCCGGCCCCGGTATCCGCAAAGCTGCACACCGCAACCCAGCGGATATCCGTGTTCACCGGCCCCGCCGGCATCCCAAGGAGCAACAAATCGATGGCGAAAGGCAAGAATATCGGCATCCTAACCGGCGGCGGCGACGTCCCCGGGCTAAATTCCGTAATCAAATCCGTCGTGTACCGCGCCACGGAAATGGGTCACACCGTCACCGGCATCCGCAAAGGCTGGAAGGGGCTCACCAATATGAATCCCGCCGATACCGGCGACGACCGCCTCGATCGCCAGCTCACCCGCGAAAATACCCGCACCATTGACCGTAGCGGCGGTACCTGGCTGCACACTTCCCGCACCAATCCCCGCAAAGTCGCCGCCAACAAAGTTCCCGCGCATATCTCCGCCGAGCAACTCAAGAAGCTTACTTTCGACGGCAAGTTCTACGACTTCACTCCCATCGTCCTCGAAAATCTCCAGCGCCTGGGCGTTGACTGCCTCATCGCCATCGGCGGCGACGACACGCTCAGCTTCGCCTCGGTGCTCTCCAGCAAAGGCTTCCCCGTAATCGGCATTCCCAAAACGATGGACAACGACGTCCACGGCACCGAATACTGCATCGGCTTCTCCACTGCCATCACGCGTGCCAAAGATGCGATCAACCGCCAACGCACCACCCTCGGCTCTCACGAACGGATCGGAGTCTTCCGCATCTTCGGTCGCGATGCCGGCTTCACCGCGCTCTACACTTCTTACATCACTTCCGCGCGCTGCCTGATCCCCGAAGTTCCTTTCGATCTCGATAGCGTCTGCAAGCTCCTGGTGGAAGACAAGCGCAATAATTCCAGCCATTATTCCCTGGTGATCGTCTCCGAAGGCGCCACCTGGACCAACCGCGTCGTGGACGAGTACGGCGAAGCCGACGCCTACGGCCACAGAAAAAAAGTGGACATCGGTCACGCCCTGGCAGATGAACTACAGCGGAGAACCGGCGAGGAAACCATCGAAAGTGACTTGACCTACGACCTCCGCAGCGGCGAGCCCGACGCCATTGATCAGATCGTAGCGATAACCTACGCCAACATCGCGCTCGACCTGATCCGCGATGGCGTCACCGGCCGCATGGTCGGCGTGCAAAATGGATGCTACGCCTCCGCGCCCCTCCCCGCATCTTCCGCCGGCGCGCGGAGGGTGGATGTCGCCACGCTCTATAATACCGAGCGCTACCGCCCCAACTACACAGCCAAACTAGGCGCCCCGCTCCTCTTCGGCCACGACTGAAGTCACCATGAGAGATCGTAGGGGCGGGTCCCGCACCACTGCACCGGACCCGCCCCTCGAGACCTATTGCGCAACCCTCTCACTGCAGGGGGACACGATATAGATTTCGCTGCGTGCTCTCTAACGTGTATGCGTAGAGCGATTTATTCACGATAGAGTAGACCCGATGTGGAATCACCTCAGCGGCTTTGACCTTCTTCATTGTTTCCGTACTTACATTTCCAATTGCCGCCGCGTCCGCAATTCCTCCCGGCTCTCGCAACCCCAGCAGGTACGTGCTCTGATCTTCCTTCTGATAGAAATTTATAAACATGAACTCTCCGTGGACGCTCCATCCCGCCACGCAGTCTATCGAGCAGATCTCAACCGAAGTCCCTCCCTCCACAGGCACCGCCATTACCGCAGGCGACTTCTCCTCGTTGCTCCCTTCACCTAACACAATCGCCCACCTGCCATTTGGCGAGACGTCGAATAGATCGAAGATTCGCTTCGGACTTATTTTCTCGCGCTGCGATCCATCAATCCGCATCCGGTACAGAAAATCAATCCCTCCCTCGACCGAACGAAAAATCACGTCGCCGTTGGGCAAGAAACGCGGAGAATCCTCAATCGCGGCGGATTCCAGATGGCGCGGCGCGGAACGGTGGTTCAGAGCCACCACCCACAATCCCGTGCGCCCGCTCGCATCCGCCTTCGCAAACGCAACCTCCTTTCCGTCTGCCGAAACAGAGTAGTCCTGCATCACATATCCGGGCAGCACGCGTTCGCTCGTGCCGCTCGCAACGTCACGCACCCATAGTTCAAAACCCTGCGTCTGTCCGTTGTCCATCAAGTAGTACAGTTTTTTTCCATCCTCGGAAAAACTCGCTCCTTCCGCGTCGCCTTCCGAAGAAACCTGGTGATCGCCGCTTTCATCGTGCAGCCACACCGTTCCATTTCGCATCCCCACCGAAGTGATCAACGACTTGCCGTCCGCCGCCATCGCGATCCCCTCCTCTTCGTTCGGTCCGGAAGTCACTTGCTCCGGCTCTCCGTCGGGAAATCGCTGCCGCCAGATGTGAAATTTTCCGCCGGTGCTCGCGCTCAGATAAATCCACTTGCCGTCCGGAGACCACGCCCCTGACGTGCAAACGCTGTTGGCGGGACCCACTTCCCGCACTGGACCGCCGCCCTGAAACGGCGCCACACGGCAAGATACGAACAGCGCTTGCGGCCCCATTTCCACTATCAACACCCACTTGCCGTCAGGCGAAAGATACGAGTGGTGCGCCATGCTGCGATCGCTGCTCGGCACGTACACGTCCCGGTTCTGCCCGCGCCCTTCATCGGTAGTCACCACGGCCATATGAATTCCATTTTTGATCTCGGAGAACATCAACCGCTTCCCGCCCTCAATCCATGTCAACGACGACGCATTCGGAAACCTCAAATGCGCCTCGCCTCCCAGCACCGGAACTTCCCAGGTATCGAACGGAGTCGCGGTTCCATACGCAATCCGCGACCCGTCCGGCGAAAACACCGGATCCATCTTCGCGGTCGCATCGTGCGTCAACGCCACCGGCTCGCCGTCCGGCAGCATCTTCACGTAAACCTGCCCCGGCCCGAAAAATGTGCCGGCTCCGCGAATGAACGCCAACATGCGCCCATCCGGCGACAGCGCCGGATACACCGCGGAGTCCGTGAAAAATGTTATCTGCTGCCAACTCGTGCTGGTCGGGACCGCAGGCCGCGCCATGCGATACCACCAGATCCCCGCGCCAACCGCCGCCAGCACCACCGCGATAGCTACCATCGAATAAATCAGCATCCTTCCGCCGCGCGTTTTCCCTGAGGGTGGCGCCGCCATCATCGGCGCAATGTTCCCCGATTCCGAATCGCGCTTCAGCCGCCGCAGATCACTTCGCATCTCCCCCGCCGACTGGTACCGCAGCTCGCGATCCTTCTCCAGCGCCTTGTGAATAATTTCCTCGAATTTCGGCAGCACCTGTGGGTTCAGCCGGCTCGGCGTCACCGGCGCGCGATTCAAAATCGCATCGAAAATCACACCGGTGGTCTCACCAGGAAACGGCGCCTTCCCCGTGCTCACCTCGTACAGCACCGCTCCAAACGAAAATAAATCGCTCCGTGCGTCCAACTGCTCCCCGCGCACCTGTTCCGGCGACATGTATGTCACCGTCCCCGCCACCGAGCCGGCCGCGCTCTGCAGCGGTTCGACACTGCGAGTCTGCAGGTTCTGCGTGTGCTCCACTCCTTCGCCCGCCGCGCCCGCATGCTTCGCCAGACCAAAATCCAGCACCTTCGCCTGTCCCGTACTCGCCACAAAAATGTTCGCCGGCTTGATATCGCGATGAATAATTCCCTTCGCGTGCGCCGCGTCCAGCGCTCCAGCCACCTGAATCGCAAAATCCAGCAGTTCAGCCGAAGTAAATCCGCCGCGCGCAATCCGCTCCTTCAGCGTCTGCCCCTCCAGAAACTCCATCGCCAGAAACGGACGGTCCCCGTCCTGCCCAATCTCGTAAATCGTGCAAATGTTCGGATGATTTAATGCCGAAGCCGCCCGCGCTTCGCGCAGCAGCCGTTCAATCGATTGCGAATCAGAAGGAGAATCCTCGGAGAGAAACTTCAAAGCTACAAACCGCCGCAGCTGCGTATCCTCAGCCTTATAAACCACGCCCATCCCGCCGCTGCCCAACTGCTCCAGGATGCGATAGCGCGACACCGTCCGCCCAATCATCGCCGCATTATACGACGTGCCCGCCAAACCGTCGCGCCCGCGCTGGCGATTTTGCGCGCGGCCATGCCTTCCCGCGGCTCACCTTCAATCCACATTTTTCGATCGTCGCCAATCGTCGAGGAATTGCTAAGAGCGCTCAACTTCGAGGCGTCGTGCAACTGACCCTGTTGAACCGGTAGCGTCTGAACCTATCTAATCGGTAATCCGGAAAAAAGTACGCCACACCGGATTTCCATTCATCAGCACGTCCAGCCTATACACTCCCGATTCCAACTTTCCGATGTCCAATGTCTTACTCAGGAAGACAAGTTTCCCGCCGGGTGTGGCGGAGACGTCTGGAGCACCCTGGCTCACCGCCTTGTTGTCCAAATCATAAATCGAAATCGTCGTCGCCGCTTTTTGTTTCCGCGTTGGCTCCAGGCTCAGCAACACCGCCGCGTGTCCGTCGCTGCGCGAAAATTCGTATTTTTCCTGCAGCGCATCCACCAGCCCGTCTTTCCCCCGCCGCACTTCCCGCGCCATCGTGCCAAACAAAATGTCCTCGCGATGCACGATCGGCGTCACGAATTGCCCAGTCTCCGTCAGTTCCTCCAGCGTCGTGGTCTTCGAGTCAGCCGTCGGAAGGGAAATCTGGCTCATCGGTGTCGCCATTGCTGGCACCGCCAGTCCTCCCGCAAGCAACAGGCTCGCGGGAACGCCGGCGCGCACGCTTTCCAAAGTCGAAACTCCCGGTACCAGCACGCCCCCTGTCACTCCGATCGCGTCCCCGTACTCATCGAGCAACGCCGTCCCAATTCCCGTGTTCGCAGGTGAAGTCCCCAGGCTGATTCGATCGCCGGCGTGCGGAAAAGTATTTTTTCCCACGATAGACGTCGCCACAATCACACGATTGCCCGCCCCCGCAGCGTCCAAATAGAAGCAGCGATCCCCGACGCCCCAGGAATCCGTTTTCGCAATCGCGAACGCCGGCCCCTCGATCCCCGCAACCTGCAGAATGGCCCAGTCCTGACGACGATTCCACGCCGACACGGTCTTCGTATCAATCGCCCGCCCGTTCGCACCCACCACTCGCAGCGACGATGCACCGTCTATCACCTGAAAAGCAGTCAGCACTAGCCCCGGCGCAATTAAAAATCCCTCCCCCGCGTTCAGCACCTGGCCTTGCTCATTGCGGTTTTCAATCGCAACGGTGCTCGCGTTCGCTTTGCTGTACAGCGCAGCAGGCGCCAAAGGGCTGCGCATCGCTTCCGAAGGTGCCAATGCCGTCGCCGAATCGCCGCCAGCGCTCGCGCCCGCCGCCACCTGAAACGTGTGCGTCCCAGTCAGCTCCCCATCCACCAGCGCTTGCACCATCCACAGCCCCGTCGGCGTATTTTCCGCAATCAACATGTCCCAATAGCCGCCGAACCGCGCTTGCTTCGCCTCATAATCAAAATCAGATACCGACGTGATCTTCCCGTCCGGGCTTTTCCACACACCCTCGAAATGATGCGGCCCCAGCGGCCCTTCCCACTCGAAGTAAACGATCACTCGATGATCTTGCGGGATGCGAAAAATAGTTCGCGGATCGCGAATAATGTAGCTGCCGTTCTCCTGCGCCCCGGCAGATCCGGAAATCGACCGCACCACGCGAAATCTCGATTTTCCCGCCGCGACACCCCCGCCGGAACGTCACCTGCGCCGTCGCCGCTGGCACCGCGGCCTTTTCAACCGGTCGTGTGGACGGCTGATCTTGTGCGAACGCTGAAGGCCCGAGCGCCATCAGAATTGCAAACTGCGGCAAAATTCTCATTCATTCCTCGTTCCGGTATTCAGATCGCGGGCAGCTTACTAAAATGTAATTTATCGAGCAAGCCGGAATCGAACGGAGGTTTCCTGACTCCCTGCCCGGGCCTAAGCATACGAGTTGTTGCCGATTTCGTGCCTTCTGAACAACCGGCTAATCGCCACTCGGATTTAATCGTGCACCGCTTCTATACGGCCGGCGCTCGTCTCGAGTGCGCGCCAAATGCCCATTGTAATAGAACGAACGGTCGTGCTATTATCTGCCCGGCAAAATGAACCCGCGCCCACTACGTTCCGAGCCTCCACGAAGCCGAGCGGCCACCACCGCAAAGCATTCTCCGCGCCGCCCCCGCGGCCTCAAAACCCGCCGCGCCATCCTCCGCAAGGCCGTCAATATCGCTTCCCTGGAAGGCCTCGAAGGTCTCACCATCGGCAAGCTCGCCTCTACCCTGCGCATCAGCAAGAGCGGCCTGTTCGCCCACTTTGGCTCCAAAGAAGACCTGCAATGCGCGGTCGTGGACCAAGCCCGCGACATCTTCGTCGAAAAAGTCGTCCTTCCCGCCGCTCAATTCCGCGGCCTCCGCCTCCTGCGCGAGCTCTGCCAAAATTGGCTCTCCTACGGCGAAGGCAAAACCTTTCCCGGCGGCTGCTTTTTCTCCGCCGCCTCACTCGAATTCGACGATCGCCCTGGTCCCGTCCGCGATCGCATCGTCGGCCTGATGAAAAAATGGCTGGGAAATCTGGAACACGCCGCCCGCGATGCGCAATCCGCCGACGAAATTCGCAAAGATGTGGACGTACGCCAGCTCGCCTTCGAAATTCAAGCTCTGGCGATGGGAGGCAATTGGAGTTCGCGCCTCTTCCGCGATCAATCCGCCTTCCGTTCAGCCAAAGCCGCCATTCTTCGCCGCAT
Source organism: uncultured Acidobacteriota bacterium (assembly GCA_963779465.1). Lineage (GTDB taxonomy): Bacteria > Acidobacteriota > Terriglobia > Acidiferrales > UBA7541 > Palsa-295. Next base: position 2,411,280 of record CAVZYH010000001.1, read on the forward strand.
TGACCAAGTCACATCGTCCGCACCATCGAGGGAGTGATGCAAATTGGGCCGGTTGTGCTCTTGCGAATTCTCGCGACAGCAATCCTCTCGCTCGCGATGCAGCCGCATCGCGCCGCCGCGCAGGCGCAATCTCCGGTCAACTCCAGCGAAATTCCGCTGCAGCGCTGCGATCGCGTCCCCGTCGTAATCCTCCAAATAAACGGCTCCGACCAACGCTTCCTGATAGACACCGCCGCCACCTCCATGCTCAACGAAAAATCTTTCACCTCCGGCCATTCCAAAGAGGTCCGCGTGCAATCCTGGAATCAGACCACCGCCCTCAGCGCCCGCGTCGTCTCCATTGCCGAACTCAGGCTGGGTAATCACGTCTTGCGCAACGTCACGCTCCCCGCGATCGACCTCAGCGTCCTCGCCAAAGCCTGCGGCGGCCCGCTCGATGGCGTCCTCGGCGTTGACCTCCTCGAACAGCTCGGCGTCACCATTGACCTGCAACGCAGCGTCGCGCGCCTCGGCATCGCCGCTCCGAGCTCGACAGAAATTTCCGTCATCGCGGATATGGAGCAAGCCATGCACTCCTGCGCGGAAGCCTTTAACGACGCCGACGCCCCTAAGCTCGCCGCGTGCTTCGATCCCGATTTCGTTCTCAGCTCTCCCAGCGGCGAATTGCGCGGACGCGACCAAGCCACCACCCATTTTCAGCAAATATATTTCGGCCTCACCCCGCGCGTCCATTTTTCAATGAACATGAAAGACCAACGCGCCGTCGGTAACGTGGTTTGGAGCCTCTACGACTACACCATCGAATCCGCAAACATTCACACCACCGGCCGCGGCATGATGCTCTGCCGCAAATCCGAAAATCACTGGTACATCCTCAGCATGCACGAATCGCCGCTAGATTCCGCGGCGAACCGCGCCCGCTGAATTCGCCGGAAATAATCTGCAATAAAAAGGGGAGCGCCCCGGCTCTCACGAGCCGAGGCGCCGTCGGGGGGAGGAGTGCTACTCGTGATCTTCTGCGTTCAATTCCGCTGCAACCGGTGTCAACGTCCCGAACAATCCATCCGCATAGCCGTTGATCCCAGCTGCAAAAAATAGCGCCGGCCCCGCCGAAGGACTGGCTGTGCTTCCCGCTTCGTTACTCCCGCGATTATCAAATTCCAGCCCCCACAATCCACTGATCGCGATCGGCGCTCCGGCAGCGTCCACCAGGTTGCCCAGGAACTTTCCCGTTACCGTGTCAAACGCCGCAATCGTTCCGCCGAACCGATTGCCGATCAGCAAATCGTGGCTGAAGAATCCGAAATCCTGCGGAGCCAACGCCACGCCCCAAGGTGCCTGCAGCCATGGCCCGTCTTCCAGCCGCTGCACCAGCCTGCCTTTCGCCGTGAAGACGTCCACAAACCCGCACTGCTCGCCGCAACTGTCCTCCGCCGAAGTCTTGGTCGCGTTCTGCTTGGCGTACGCCACCACCACGGTCGCGCCCACCGCCTGCACGTTGTAAGGGGCAAAATCGCGCGGGATGCGTTCGTCATTAAACGCTTCTTCCGAAATCTTCACGCGCTTGTAGTTCTTGTCGAACACCTCGATGCGGTTCTGGCTGAAATTCGCGGCAAGCAAAAAGTGGTTGCCCTCCATTTCCACCCAAGTCAATCCCATGAACACCGCGCCATTCTTCGACTCATCTACTTTATTTACGGCCAATGACTGTCCCACGCCTGCGCTATTCGGTGTGACCGGTGTGAAAGGAGGACCCCATCCCGAAATCGTGCCGTTCTTTGTCGCGAAAATAAACGCTGCCGGGTTCCCCGCCGCCAACGCGAAATCGCTCGTCCCGTTGAAAATCATCCCCGTCGGTTCCGACGGTCCTTTTGCTCCAGTAGCATTGGGAACAGTCACAACCAGCGGCACAGTTGCTCCGCCGCCCGTGTACAAAGTCGAAGTGCCGGTCCCCGCGTTGTTCACCCACCACGGACTCGCCGCACCGCGCGACACGCCCCAAACATTTTTCAGGTTCGGGTCAATCCCTACTTTCGTCCCGTCGGCATTGTCAGGCTGCGCAATGTCCGAGACCAAATTCTCCTGGGTATAATGTTGCGCCATTGTGCTCAGCGGCAGGACCGCCAGCACGCTCGCGGCCAGAAACGCTTTCACTACTCTCGCGGAATTTCTCATTGCCGTGATCTCCTTCGCTACACCATTAGGAATTCGGCTGGAACGGCGTTTGGACCGAACCATGACGAAGCGCACCTGCCAGATGGCTGGGAATGTCGTATACGCCGTGCGGAGGCTACAACGGTTCGCGGTTCAGCCTTGTTTTGCCGCAGTCACAAGCTCGTAAACAAATTGTCTCCGCCGCGGCGCGAAGAATTGACATTCTTATATCGCGCGTTGACCAGCGCCCGCGAGTCGCACAAACCGCGCCCGTGATTCCCCGCGCCCTCCGAATCTATGCGAGTGGTGACAAGTCGCCGCCTGCCCTTCACGCGGGCGTCTTTGACCTCAGTTCCCTCTCCGTCTTTAGCGTTCCTACGTCTCCTCCGTCTGCGTTAAATCCTTGGAACCTCGGCATCACAGACGAGTACAGCTGTACGAATCAATTTCGAACAGGTAGTACTAGTTCTGTACCAGTTCTGTCCCTTCGCTCAGCTGTTTCCCCGTCACGATCGCGCTACACTCTGACGAAAACTAAAATATGAAACCCAACAAACGGTCCGCTCACTCAATCCAGCGCACGGCGCGGCCAGCCGCGGCGCTCCCATCTCTACGTATCCTAAATGGCTCCACTCGGCGAACCCAGAGCACCCATTCCGAGCCAGACTCACGCCGACAACAGAAACACCTCGCAACCGCGTCCTCATCTTTCGTCACCGATCACTCACCTCTCTCCCTTCAAAACGCATCATTTCTAATCGACCGCCCGGCGATTAGAAATGTCCGCAACTCCTAGAAAACAAACAATGGCGACCATTTCTAATCGCACATTTTTTGGCCAATTTGGCGCGCCTTTGCCCTGCGTCCCGTGCACCCTGCCGAGCGCTGCGGATGCGCCGCGCCCTTCCCTTTCCCAAGTCAGCCATCAATACGCACCGCTCCCGAATCACTCCGTTTGCGCACACGGCGAAGCAATGCGAAACTAACTCCATGCGAAAACTACCCAACATTGCAGTAAGTGTCTTGGCAGCAACCATCCTCCTCGCTGGAACTGCGCCGGCGCAGCAGACCCCGGCGACAAATTCATCCACAGCTCCGCCATCGTCGAGCGCCTCTGCGACGGACAATTCCACGTCCGCGACAAAACTTGCAAAGCCGGCTCCGAAACCTGCGACGGCTTCAGCATCCAAGACACAGACCGCGGCTTCTTCACAGAGTGGCACTTCGGGACAAACTGGTGGCGCAGCAAAAACACCGACCGGCACCGCGGCAAAGTCTTCCACCGGCGCCGCAGCGCAGCATCATCCCGCGTCGGCTCCCCTGGTGCTGAAAACTGACAAAGATAAGGAGAGCTACGCCATCGGAATGAACATCGGCAATAGTATCCACAGAGATGGCGTGGATGTGGATCCGAATATTCTGTCGCAGGGTCTGAAGGATGCTCTAGCCGGTCACAAAACCGTGCTGACCGACGACGAAGCCAAGGCCGTGATGGCAAATTTACAATCCAAAGTAAACAAAGAGCGGGCCGAAAAGGCGCAAGTCGCAGCGGAGGCCGCCAAGAAAGTCGGCGAAGCTAACAAATTAGCGGGCGACGCGTTTCTGGCGGAAAATAAAACGAAGGACGGCGTGGTCACGCTGCCCAGCGGCCTGCAGTATAAAATCCTGACGCAAGGCACCGGTCCAAAACCTACCGCCACCGACACCGTAGTGTGCAATTACAAAGGCACGCTACTCGACAACACCGAATTCGACAGCTCGTATTCGCGCAATCAGCCGCTGACGATTCCAGTGGCCGGCGTCATCAAGGGCTGGACCGAGGCGCTGCAACTAATGCCGGTGGGATCGAAGTGGCAATTATTTATTCCGTCGGACTTGGCCTATGGCCCGTCCGCGAAAGGGCCGATTGCGGCGAATTCAACGCTGATTTTCGAAGTAGAGTTGCTTTCGATTCAGCCGAAGAACGAGCCGGCAAAATAATTCGCGGGAAAACGCGGGGTTTTCGTAGCGGCGGTCTTCAGACCGCCATCGGTGGGTGCCGCAACGCCGATGGCGCACTAAAGTGCGCCGCTACAAGTTCAGCGGCGGATGCGCCAAACGCACCGTGAGAATTATGCCGGGACGATGGCTTCGCGGAGGAAACGCGCGGCTTCTTCCGGCGTCGTGGGATTGATGTAAAAGCCAGTGCCCCATTCGAAGCCGGCGACTTTGGTCAGCTTGGGCATCATTTCAATGTGCCAGTGGTAATGGTCGTTGATTTCTTCACCGATCGGCGAAGTGTGGATCACGTAATTGTAGGAAGGGAAGGCCAGCGCGGCGTCGAGGCGGCCGAGAAAATCGCGCAACAAGCGCGCCAGATGCGCGTAATACGGCGCGGGCATATTTTCGAACGAAGAGCTGTGCTGGCGCGGCAGAATCCAGGTCTCAAAAGGAAAGCGCGGAGCGTACGGCGCGAGGGCGATGAAATGATCGCTCTCGATGATCATGCGCGAGCCGGTTTCGATTTCCTGGCGGACCATGTCGCAAAAAATGCAGCGCTCTTTTTGCTCGTAATAGCGCTTAGAGCTGTCCACCTCTTCACGCACGCGATTGGGCACGATGGGCAGCGCAATCAGCTGCGAGTGAGTGTGCTCCACGGTGGCTCCAGCCGGCTCGCCGTGATTTTTGAAAAGTAAAATGTAGCGGAAGCGCCGATCGTTTTTCAGATCGAGCATGCGATCGCGGTAGGCCCACAGAACTTCTTCCACGCCTTTTTCATTCAGCATCGCAAGAGTTTTCTGGTGGTCCGGCGATTCGATGATTACTTCGTGCGCGCCCACTCCGTTCATGCGATCGAAAAGTCCTTCGCCCTCGCGATCGAGCCCGCCTTCGATCCCAAGCGCCGGAAACTTATTCGGCACCACGCGCACCGTCCATCCAGGAGTATCTTTGCCGCTGCCGTTGCGTCCGTAGGCGAGAATTTCTTTCGGCGTCTTCCCCTCATTGCCCGGGCAGAAGGGACAAACGGCCGGATTGCCTTTGATATGCACACTCTCGCGAACAAAATCCGTCGGTCGCTTTCCGCGATCGGTGGAAATGATGACCCAGCGGCCGGTAATCGGATCCTTGCGAAGCTCCGGCAAACTTTCCTCCTCGGTGTTGCGCCCGGATATTCTACTACGGCCGATGCTGCTGTTGCGTGGCGTTGAACGCGCCTTTGTGCAAGCGCACCACGGGTTTCGCGCCGGGACGAGTTTCGATAGCTAGCACGTCGAAGCGGCACAGAGCGGTCTCGATGTGACGCGCGCGCAGAAATTGCCGGGCCATGCGCGAAAGGTTGCGACGCTTTTCCCAATTCACGGCTTCTTCGGGCGTCAGCGGCGCGGGCCGCGTCACCGATTGCGAAGCGCGCGCGGATTCGACAACGGTGCGCGTTTTTACTTCTACAAACGCGAGCGTCTGACCGTCATAGCCGACCATATCAATTTCGCCTTTGATTCCTGGCGACGTGAAATTGCGCGCAACGAGAACGTAGCCGTGGCGGCGCAAATACCAGTAGGCGTAAGTTTCACCGCGGATGCCGGTTTGGCGCGCGCGATTTTTGGCGGAATTGCTGGCGTTAGTGGACGCCGATTGTGACGTTGGCGTTGCGCCGAGGCCTTTGCGGGCGGCGAAGTTAATAATTGCGAAAATGAAACGGGCTAGCACTGGTGGAAAACCTACTTGACGACCTCAAGCTCCCATTCGACTGTCTTGCCGCGAATGACGAAGCACAAATAATACTCCCAGAATTTGCGGAACCAGCGGAAATGATTTATCAGGGACTGAAAGCCGAGCGCGCGCCAGATGCGCAGCAGGGTGACGTGCACGCGGCGCTCGCGGAATTGCGCGGGGGCGTAGTAATCGTACTCGGCGGGCTTCTCGCTGAAAAACCACAGCGAGAAACTGGAAAGATGCCAGCGATGCGCGGGACTGCAGTAGGAAGCGTGGTCGGTGTAGTGCGGCGTCATGATCACGACGCGGGCGCCCGGCTTGGCCACTCGATGCGCCTCTGCGAGCACTTTAAAAATATCGTCCACTTCTTCGATCATGTGGATCAGGCGAACTTCGTCGAAGGTGCTGTCGGCGAAAGGCGTGCGCGTCCAATCGCAGAGCACGTCGGCCTGGCCGGCGGCGCTCATATCAATACCGATCGAGCCGGGATATTTCTTTCTGCCGCAGCCGACGTCGAGGATGCGAGGCTTGGTGTTCGTTGGCGTAGTCGGGCGTGCCTGTGTGGTTTGTGTGGCTTGTGTTGATGGGGCGCTCATTTTTTGCGGCCTCCGATCCACATCATCGGCGTCCACTCACCCTCGGTGTCGAGCACTTCGAGTCCCACCGATTCGCATTGTCGCACGGCTTCATCGGGCCGAATGGAGCGGCCTTGCCAGGTATCGAGATAACGCAGGCGGACAAATGGGATTTTGAATTTTGGCGTTTTTTTGTCGCGATCGCGATAGCGGTCTGGGTATCCGGCTTCGAGCATGAGGCGGCCTAGCGGCAGCATCCAGAGGCCTTTCATGTGCAGGCGAAAAATTCCACCGGGCCGCAGTACGCGAGCCGCCTCCTGAAAATAATTAAAAATGGCGTGCTTGTCCGGGACGTGCTGGAACACGGCGAAGGACCATACGAAATCTACGCTGTCGGTTGGAATGCCGGCGAGATCGCCTCCGGAAACGACCTGAAAGCGCGCGCGCGGCAAATTGTAGCTGGAGGCTTTGCGAATCATTTCCGGAGAGACATCCACACCGATGTATTGCGCGAAGTCCACGGACATCCAGCGCGCGATGCGTCCGATGCCGCAGCCGATTTCGAGTGCAGTTTTTTCGCTCGGATCGAAAGCCATTTTTTTGAGGAATGGAGTTACATAGAGATCATAGTCCGTCTTGCCGGAGGCGAAGAACGCGTCCTCTTCGTTCGGAACGTCGGGCCAGTTGATGTAGGCGCGGGCATTTTCGCGCGCGCGGGTGTCCCAATCGCGGCGGATGGCGTCGAGCCAGGATTTTTCGGTGTTGGGAGATGCGTTGGTCATGCTGCGTTCCGGAATTTTACGAGCGGCACCAGCGACGAGTTCACTTGATGACCTCGAAGGTGAACTCCATTAATTTTCCGCGGATTACGAAGCTCAGGTAGTGTTCCCAGAACTGGCGGAAGAAGCGGCTGCGGTTCACAAGGAATTCGAAGCCTAGCGTGCGCCAGAGATTCAGCAGGCGCAGGTTGAGCTTGACCTCGCGCATGCGGACTTTGGTGTACCACATGTCGCGGCCATGCATTCCGCCGGGATAGAAATAGAGAAATGAATAGGTGTTCAGATGCCAGCGATGCGTCGGGTCGCGAAAGGAACTGTAATCCGTGTAGTGCGGAGTAGCGATGAAAATTGTGCCGCCCGGCTTGGTGACGCGGTGAAATTCTTCCATGGTGGCGATGATGTCCGCGACGTGTTCGATGATGTGTTCGGCGCGGAGCTGGTCGAAGGAATTATCGCGGAAGGGCAATCCGCCGTGGTCCAGATGGCAGAGTACATCGGCGGCGGTGGATGGATTCATGTCGAGGCCGATCGAGCCGGGATATTTTATCGGACCACAGCCTACGTCGAGAATGCGCGGCAAAGCAGCTCCTGCGGAAGATTTTTCGGTCAATTTTCAGTTTCTCACGAACACGAAAAGGATGCGGGAAACAAAATAGCACAGGCTCGCGCGTGCGGGCCTGTGCTATTTGCGAAACGGTTGAGCGCCCGCAAAAATGCGGCGGGAGAGATCCTTCGGCCGGCTTGAGGCAAAAGCGCCGGCCTCAGGATGACGATGCTCGTCGCATCGTCACATCGCGCGTTCGATTTCCGTGATGCAGGCATCCACGGTGCGTACTGCGAATTCGGCCTGCTCTTCGTCAATCAGCAACGGAGGGCAGAAGCGCAGGGTAGTGTCGCCGGAACCCAAAATGAGCAACCCCTTGTGGAAGGCCATCTGCACCAAACGGTTGCGCAGATCGGGAGCGCGCTCTTTGGTTTTTTGATCGCGCACGATTTCGATGCCGATCATCAGACCTTTGCCGCGAACTTCGCCGACAATTTTGTGGCGGGTGGTCCAATCGGCGGTCAAGCCGCGGATGAATTCGCCGATTTGCGCCGCGTTCGCGATGTAATTCCGCTCGAGCAGGCCGATCGTCGCAAGCGACGCAGCGATGCACACCGGATTGCCGCCGAAAGTGGAAGCGTGCGCACCGGGACCCCAATCCATGACGCTGGCGCGCGCGATGATGGCGCTGAGCGGCATTCCCGAAGCGATACCTTTTGCGGTGCAGATGATATCCGGCTCGATGCCGGCGTGATCGGAAGCCCACCATTTGCCGGTGCGTCCCATGCCGGATTGCACTTCATCGCAGACGAGCATGATGCCGTGCTTGCGGCAGATGCGCTGCAGGCCTTGCAGAAATTCGGCTGGAGCGGGCAAGTAGCCGCCTTCACCCTGGATCGGTTCGATGAAAATTCCGGCGACTTCTTCGGGATCCACGCGGCGGCGGAACAGTTCATTTTCAAGATAGGAGAGACAATCGGCGGAAGCATGATCGGGACGAATCCCGAAAGTGCCGCGATAAGTGTCTGGATACGGCATATGAAAGACGCCCGAAAGAAGCGTGCCGAATCCCTTGCGCTGCACGGCGCGGCTGGCGGTCAAGGAAAGCGCGCCCATGGTACGGCCGTGGAACGAGCCGTGAAAGGCGATCAGCTTGTCGCGCTTGGTGTGAAATTTTGCGAGCTTGATGGCTGCTTCCACCGCTTCGGCGCCGGAATTGCCGAAATAAACGCGCTTGGGTTCTTTACCCGGCGCGATCGCAGCCAATTTTTCCGCGAGTTCCACCATGCTCGGATAGTAGAAATCCGTGCCGGACATGTGAATCAGCTCGGCGGCTTGCTTTTGGATCGCGGCAACGACCTCGGGATGGCAATGCCCGGTGGCTACGACAGCGATACCCGCGGCGAAATCGAGGAAGGTGTTGCCGTCCACGTCTTCAATAGTGGCGCCGCGGCCGAACTTCGCGACCAGCGGATAATCGCGCGTGTAGGACGGCGAAACTACTTGATGGTCGCGCTCGACGAGTTTCTTGGCTTTGGGGCCGGGTAATTCGGTGATGAGGTGCGGCAATTTCGAATCAACTTTCGTATCTGTCACATGCATTACATCCTCCAGAAAAGAATTTTGAAGTCAGCGCGCAGACCGGTTCCCGCCGGGTGCAGGCCGAAAACGAAAGTAGGAGGGGGCTTACTTAATCAACGCCGTAGAGATTCGGGCGCTCTTGCGAGGGCTGGCTATGCAGCGAGAGATCGTGTTTTGCGGAGATGGTCATTTGTACTTCCAGCGGACGGTGCCGTCACGCGTGTCCTCTAGGATGATACCAGAGTTCAGAAGTTCCTGACGTATTTCATCGGATCGTTTGAAATCACGGCGCTTTTTTGCGGCGTTGCGTTCTTCGATGAGCTTCTCGATTTTTTCGGGAGTCCAGCGCGCGGGACCCGAGCCGAAGCCTAGTGCGCGAAGTTTTTCGTCGTCGTCATCGGCCAGGACCGCGAGTATGGCGTCGAATTTTTCCATGACAGTGAGAACTTCGGGCGCGTCCTGTTGCAGGAATTCGCCGCGATCCATGGCGGTGTTAATGTCGCGGACCAGGTCAAAGATGGCCGCGAGCGAGAATGCCGTGTTCAGGTCGTCAGCAAGACCAGCATCGAAATCGGTGAGGGCTCTTGAGGCGCGTTCGGCGATTTGCGGATTGGAGCCGGCGGCGAACTGTTCAGTTTTCAGGCGCGTGACAAAATTGCGCAGACGTTCGACGGAGTTTGCGGCTTGCGTGAGGCTATCGGCAGTGAAATTCAGCTGGCGGCGGTAAGGAACCGAAAGCAGCAGATAGCGGATGGAGGAAGGCTTGGTGCCTTTGGCGAGGAGATCGCGCAGCGTGAAGAAATTGCCGAGCGATTTCGACATCTTCTCGCCGTCAACGATCAGGTGTTCGGCGTGCAGCCAGATTTTCACGAAGGGCTTGCCGGTGGCGGGTTCGCTTTCGGCGATCTCGTTTTCGTGATGCGGGAAGGCGAGATCTATGCCGCCGGTGTGAATGTCCAGAGTTTCGCCGAGATATTTCATGGCCATGGCGGCACATTCGATGTGCCAGCCGGGGCGGCCTGGGCCGATGCTTGTCTCCCAGAAATGCTCGCCAGGTTTGGGAGCTTTCCAGAGAGCGAAATCGCGGGCGTCGTCTTTTTCGTAGCGATCGTTGTCCACGCGGGCGCCGGCTTTCATTCCGCCGATATCTATTTTGGAAAGCTTTCCGTAGTCAGGAAATTTGGCGATGCGGAAGTAGATGGAACCTTCGCTGGAATAGGTGAGGCCTTTTTCCTGGAGGCGAGAGATGAGCGCGACCATGTCTTCGATATGGTCGGTGGCGCGCACGGTTTCTTCGGGTTGCTGCAGGTGCAGCGCGTTCATGTCCTGCAGGAAAGCCTCGACGTATTTTTGGGTGTACTCGCGGATGGAGACCCCGGCAGCGGCGGCGTTCTGAATGATGCGATCGTCCACGTCGGTGAGATTCATTACCTGCAGGACGCGGAGGCCGCGGAAGAGCAGGAAACGGCGCAGTACATCCTGGAAGACGAAGGTACGAAAATTGCCGATATGAGCATAGTCGTAGACCGTGGGGCCGCAGCTGTAGATGCGGACTTCGCCCTTGTGGAGGGGGTGGAGGGGCTCGAGGCGGCCGGAGAGCGTGTTGTGGAGGTGTATGTCAGTCATTTTCAGCGTTCTGGCAAGAGGACGATTGTAGCTGAGGGGCGGGCGCGGGGCAAAGGGCGGAATGGAAATGCGATTGCAGATAGGTAATGAGGAGAACGGCGACGGGACGGGATGGTACTCACGGTACAAGTCACAGTACTCCTGAGCCCTTTTGAGCGGGATGCGCTCGGTTGGCGTCATGGGATGACAAAGGGCTCGCGGCGGGGAATCTGGCGCGGCGTCGCAACGGGGACAATATGAAAATGACATTTTTGCTGGCGAGTGTTTTGATTCTGGCGGGGACCGTTCACGGGCAGTCCGCGAGTGGAGTGCTGAATGGCGCGGGATCGATCAACAACGTTTCGGGAATCGGCAGTACAGGCGGCATCAACGGCGGCGCGAGCCTTAACGGAGGATCTTACGTGGCGCCTGCGCCTAGTAGCGCTCCGGGCGCGGCAGCGGACCGACTGGTAAATCAAAATTCCAAAAATCCCGGGGAATATGTGCCGTCGCGATTCTCAAATTATGGAGATGCGGTGGCTTTGGGAGTGATCGAATCGGGAATCCGGCCGCTGACGGTGGCGGAAGCGGCGCGGCTGGCGCAAACACAGCAGAAGAACGCCGGACAGAAGCGCGTGATTGTGCTTGAACGAGACGCCAACGGCAATCTGGTGATCGCGCCGGAAGCGAAGAAATAGGCGGGCTCTAAAGTTAGGGTGAAGGTGCGCGACGGGCTATGGGATCTGAGTATCGGGACTTGCGCGGGGCGAGTGCAACGAACAGCAGATCCCCCAGTCGCCGCTACGAATTCGAGAAGACGCGGGACGCGGTTTTGTGCGCGAGTTCCGGCTTGCTTTCTCAGCGAACAAGCTTTGCAGGAAACTCCTACGGCAACAGCTGGACGCGGCGGCTGGCGATGGTGCAGTCGCCTTCGCCGTAAGAGGTCGCGGTTAGCGGACGAGATTTAAGAAGGAACATGCCCTCGAGCGGGAGGGCATAGGTTACGTCGAGTACGTAAACTTCCACGGGCTTTCCCACCGGCAGAGTGAAGCTGACTTCCACGCCTTTCGCGGGCATCGCGTAAAAATCGTAGGCATACCAGCCGTTTTGATACTGGCGAACTTTTTCGGTTTGCGGTTCCAGGGGCTCGTCCGCGGCGACTGCGGATTCGATGCGCGAGTCTGGTGGAAACATGAGTAGGGCTTCGGAGGCGCCGCGTTCGGAGCGCAGCAGCGTGCGGTAGCGGCGTTTTCCGGGGAGCTCCGAGGATTCGAGGATGGTGAAGGTGGGTGGCGCGACTTCCACATGGGGGGCGGCGGCAAAAAATGCGGGGTCGGCGATCCAGGGGAAGGCGCCGGAGTCTTGCGCGCGGAAATTGGTGGCGAGGCGGATCGGTTCGGGTAGGTGGCCGGAGGCGGGATAGACGACCCATTGCGAATTGCCAGAGTCCGCTTCCTGAACGTATTCGAGGTTAACGTGCTCGGGGGCTTTGGCAGAAAACGCGGGGACGACGATGGCGCCGAAGGACGCGAGAAGCATCGTCGCGCCGGCGAGCCACGGTAGTGCGACGAGCGAGGAACCGCCAGGGCGTTGTATGCCGGCGCAAAGGGGTGCGAGCGGACTGAGAAGCAGCGCGACTAGCACGGCGATCAGAGGCAGAGCGCGGCCGCCGAAACCCTGGTAGAGCAAAAGCGCTAGCGGGAATCCGACGAGGGCGGAAATGGCCAGCGGAAAAATCGCTGCGAGCGATGCAGACTTCGGGCGAAACACCAGCAGCAATCCAGCGAGCGCTGCGGCGCAGGTGGCCACGAGAAAAAAGTAGCTGAGGCCGGGGATTCGGGTGGCGAGAATGATGGAGAGTACTGCCCACCAAATCCACGTGCCGGACCATAGGCCGAAAAATCCAGAACGCGATGCAAAGCGCAGCGCGGTGAAAGACAGCAAAGCGACGGCGAGAGACCAAAAGGCGGCTTGCACAGGATGGGGATGCGCAGTCCACGGAACGGGCATGGCCCCGGCCTTGCGCAAAATGTAGCTCAGCAGAAATGCGAAGAGGGCGACCGCAAGAATGGAGACGAGCCAGGCGCAGAATCCCCAGAGAAATTCCATTGCGGTGAGGCGTTTTTTGTAAAAGAGCCACGCGATTTCGAGCAACAAGAGAAATGCGGCGGACAGGGCTACCGCGAGAGTGCGCGTGGCGGCCCACCGGACGGTCCAAGTGCCAAGGAGATCGAAATAGACTGCTTCGGATTTGGGAGGATCGGAAATGTCGGCGTTGGCGAACGCCTGGACGGAGCTGAGAGCATTGTCGCCGTGATGTTGCAGCGTGGCGGGATCGGCGTTTCCGAAATTGTCGAGGGGAGTGTGGTACTGGACTACGTCGCGGATGTTCGCGAAGTTGAGGCCTTGATATCCGGCGGCTTTGAAGACTGTGAAGTCGGTGTCGTTGGGGATCTGCTTGTACGCGGTGTAAAAAACGGAGCTGGTGACGGGATGTGCGGCGTGTTGCGCGAAGAGATTGATGGCCCACTGGTTGGCGTCGCCGGTTTCGAACATCAGGCTGGGGCCGGAGGTGCCGCGGCTGTCAACGTTGACGACGGTGCGGATGTCTTTGGCCCAGGGATGTTGATTGACGAAGACGCGAGCACCGAGAAGGCCTGCTTCTTCGCCGTCGTCAACGAGAAAGACAATGGAGTGGCGCGGCTGCGGCAGGGATTTGCAGATGCGCGCGATTTCGAGGACAGTTGCGGCGCCGGCGCCGTCGTCGAAAGCGCCGGGGCCGGCAGGGACGGAATCGTAATGCGCGGCTAGGAGAACTGTGGGACCTGGCTCCGTGCCATCGAGACGCGCTAGGACGTTTTGGACTGTGCCGCAGTCACCTTGTTCATCGCAGGCGAAACCAGTCTGTACGGTGGGCGAGTAACCTGCGCTGGAAAGCTCGTCGAGGACGCGAGTGCGGACTACATCATTTTGCGCGCTGCCGGTGGGATGCGGGACGCCATCGCCAACAAGGCGATTGAGAATTTCGCGGGCGCGCGCGGACGAAAATTCCGTGGCCGGGACTGTGGCGGGCTTCGGCGCTGGAGGGCGCAAGCCTTCAAAGGAAAGAACAAAGATAATTGCGAGAATTAGTAGAACGGCGAACGCGTGATTGGAAGTTGGTCCGGAATCCTGAGGCAAGCGCGCCTCCTGCAGGCAGGATGCTAAGTTGAGGATGGTTGTAAGTCAATGAAGAAGAAAGTGATTAGTGACAAGTGAGAAGTGATCGGTGGCCTGGGGATCAGTGTTCGGCGCTCCGCTTGCGGCTGATCGGACCCGGCGAGCGATGCGGCCGCTTCGCGAAAAATGCATTGGCTCGTGATCAGTGGCGAGCGGCTCGATGCTTCCGGATTTCGCGGTACTGGGGGCTGGGTGTGTTTCGCGATTGGGCACTACAGGATGTGCAGAATCTGGAAAAGTGGGCTTTACACGAGTGGCGGCGCGTGCTACTTTTTATTCCCGTAACCGCCGTCCCGGAAGCGCCAGGCGGAAGGGCCCTTGATTATTGACCCTCCAGCGTTTGTGTCTCGACATACCTCCGAAAAAAGTTCGATCAATTGAAGCTCCTCCAGCCATCAAGGCGGAGGGGGTAAACTGTGCGAGGAAACTGGTGCTGAAACTACGCAAGGTCGAATTATTTGGGTTTAAGTCCTTCTGCGAGAAGACTCCTATCACTTTTAGCGGCACGGGGATCACTTGCATCGTGGGGCCGAACGGGTGCGGGAAATCGAACGTGGTGGACGCGATCTCGTGGGTGCTCGGCGAGCAGAGCCACCGGATGCTTCGCGCAGAGCGCATGTCTGACTGTATTTTTAATGGGACTGCGAAGCGGCCGCCGATGGGACTTTCTGAGGTCATGCTGACTCTCGTGGACCCTGAGCTCGCTAATGCTGTGGCTACGGTGATGGACGCGCCATCGGCATCGGAGGAGACACCAGCGGCGATGGAAACGGCGGGGCCCGTGATTGTGGAAGACCAGCCTCAGCCGGAAACGAAGATCGTGGATGGATTTATTGAGATGGCTGACGGCGAGACGGCTGCACCAGGGCAAGTTTCTATGGAGCCCGCGCCTGCATCGGGTGAAAAGGGTAAGCCTTGGAAGAAGCGCGGCACGGAAAAAGCCGCGATTACGATGAAGGCCGGCGAGATTGTGGTGGGGCGGCGTCTGTATCGCTCCGGGCAGAGCGAATATCTGATTAATGGGCGCGTGGCGCGTTTGCGCGACGTGCAGGAACTTTTCATGGGCATGGGATTGGGCCCGGACAGCTACGCGATCATCGAGCAAGGGCGCATCGGGCAGATTCTTAATTCGAAGCCGATGGATCGCCGGGCGATTATTGAAGAAGCCGCCGGAATCACGATGTACAAGACCAAGCGGCGATTGGCGGAAGCGAAACTGGAGGCTTCGAAGGTAAATCTTTCGCGGGTACACGACATTTTGGTGGAAGTGGAAAAGCAGCTGGCTTCGCTGAAGCGGCAGGCATCGAAGGCGCGGCGTTACGCGGAATTGCGCGAGCAGATGCGCGGGTTGCTGCGCAGCGTGCTGGCCAGCAAGGCCGAACATCTGGATCAGGAAGCGGTACGGCTGGAAAAATTGCTGCACGAAATGGATGCGGCGGAGGAGAGCGAGGCGCGTTCGGTACATGGGCTGGAATCCGAACAAGAACGATTGAGTGCGCGAACTTACGAACTGGACGCGGAGTTGCGCCAGATTCAGAATTTGCTGGGGCAGACAGCGCTGGATCTGGACCGCGCGGAGAACCGAATTACTTTTAATCGCGAGCAGACGGCGCAGATTGATGCGCGAGCGGCGCGGCTGGTGATCGAGACCGAAGTGGCTGAGCGCCAAGTGGGCGATATGACCACGCGGATGACGGCGCACCGCGAGGCGGTCCTGGCGTTGCGGGAGCAGACAGCTGTTGTGGAAGCATCGTTGCGCGAGACGAACGAACAATCTGGCGCGAGCATTCTGGAACAGCAACAGCTGGACGCGCGTATGGAAGAATTGCGGCAGATTGCTGGACGCCTGGTGGAAGAATCCGCGCGGGAACAGGCGGAATCGGTGCAGGCGGAAGAGGCGGCGGCGCGGCACACTGCGGCAGAAGAGCAGCGGACTACCGCCATGCGCGCGGTGGAAATCGAATGCGGAGCGCTGGCCGGGAGGGTTGCGGCGGCGGAAGAGACGTTTACTTTGGCGGAAGCCAGCGCGCTCGAATTGGGCGCGATGGTGCGCGAGACGCAGGCGCGGTTGGTGGAATTGCGTCGCGAGCAGCAGGAAACCGGGCAGCAGTTGGAGCGCATGCGCGAAGGGCTTTCGGCGGAGCGCGCGCGGCATGCTTCGATCGAGCAGATTTTGAGCGAGCGGGCGTACACGGCGGACGCAGTGCAGAAACTTTTCAACGTGAGCGGCGAACGCAGCGCGGATACTCCGGGCGGCGCATTTCGCGCGGTGGGATTGCTGGCGGATTACGCCGAAGTGCAGGAAAAGTACGAAGGCGCGATCGAACAATTTTTGCGCGATGAATTGGAATATGTAGTGGTGGAATCGTTCGACCAGGCGCGCGCGGGGATTTCGCTGCTGCGCGATGAGATGGGCGGACGCGCGACTTTCTTTGTGGACTCGCTGAACAAATTGAATCTCGCCGCGCCGGAAGCGGACGCTTCCCTGCCGATGCCCGCGGGAGTGCTGGGCCGGCTGGACCGTTTGGTGGAATTCCGCGAGCCGCTGGGCCCCGCGGCAAAATATTTTCTGACGAAATTGCGCACGGCGTATGTGGTGGAGAGCGCGGCGCTGGCTGAGGAGATGGCCCACGACAATCCCCACAGCTATTTTCTGACGCCGGAAGGGACTTGCTATCACGGACGAATGGTTTCCGGCGGGCGCGCGGGAGAAGCAGGGCCGCTGGCGTTGAAGCGCGAATTGCGGCAGCACGAAGCGGAAGCGATGCGGTTGGACCGCGCGGTGAACGAGCAACAGGCGGAGATGACGCGGATCGAGATGGCGATTGCGAGCGGTGAGGAGCAGGTGGCATCCGCGATTGCGCGGCAAATGGAAGCGGAGAAATCTCTGGTAGCGGCGACGCACCAGCGGGATCAGGCACGCGCGGAATTGCGGCGGATCGAGCAGCAATTCGCGACGGAGCGCGCGGAAATTGCGCGGCTGCATGCGGACGCGGAAGCGGCGCGCATACGCGCGGCCGATGCGCGGCGCGAACATTTGGCGGCGGTGCAATCGCGCGAGGCGGCGGAGGCGGAAAGCGCGCAAGTTTCGGGGCGCCTCGCGCAGTTGCGGCAGGATTTTCAGGCATTGCAGGAGCAGGTCGTTGCGCGACGCGAAGAATTGGCAACGATGTCTGAGCGGCTTTCGAGCGCCGAGTCTGCCGAGCAGCACTTAATTGCGGAATTGACTGTGGCGGGCGAGCGCATGGCTTCGCTGCAGCAGCAGCACGAGGGGATGTTGCTCGAGAAAACAGAACTGGAAGGCTCCTGCGAGCAGTTGGGGATGCAGGTTACGGAGTTGCGCACGGAGAAGGCGCGGCTGGAAGAATTGAAAACGGCGCTAGAAACCGAATGGGAGGGAGCGCGGACGCGTGCGGCGCAGCTTGACGAGACGGTGCGCGGCAAGCGGCAGTCTTTGGACGAATTGCGGGCCGAGCGTAACCAGCGGCAAATCGAGAAGGCGCGTAACGATGCAGACCGCGACTATCTGCGGCAGACCTGCATGGCGGAACTGAATGCGCAGCCGGAAGAATTGATGGCGCAGGAAGCGCAGTTGCTGGCTGGAGAAGAGCTGATCGCGGCGGAAACGAATTACAACGAGATGAAGGCGCGCGTGGACGCCATGGGTCCGGTAAACATGATGGCGCTGGAAGAATTCAAGGAATGCGAGGAGCGCGATACATTCCTGCGGCGGGAGCGGGATGATCTGGTGGCGTCCATCCAAAACACGCAGTTGACGATCACTGAGCTGGATCAAGTGTCGCGGCAGAAATTCGAAGAGGCGTTTAATTTTATCAATGCGCATTTCGCGATTGCATTCCAGTCGCTATTTGGCGGTGGGCATGGCGAGATGCGATTGGGCGAACCGGACAGTTCGGGCGAGGCGGGAATCGATATCGTGGCGCAGCCCCCAGGCAAGCGCTTGCAGAATATTTTGCTGCTTTCGGGCGGCGAGAAGGCACTGACGGCTTTGGCGCTGCTGATTGCGGTGTTTAAGTATCAGCCTAGTCCGTTCTGCATTTTGGACGAAGTGGACGCGCCGCTGGACGAGGCGAACGTGGGGCGCTTTAACAAGATGCTGGCGGATATGTGCGGGCAAACCCAGTTTATTGTCGTGACGCACAATCGCAAGACGATGGAGATGGGGTCGGTGATGTATGGCGTGACGATGCAGGAGCCTGGGGTTTCGAAGTTGGTTTCCGTGAAGTGGGAAGAGAGCGCGGCAGCGGTGGCGCCGAAGAGCGCGAGTAATGCGGCGTAGGGCGCGTTGTAGCGGATTTGATCGGGTTGTTAGGACTTGCCACGCAGGCAGCAGGATAAAACCTTCAGCAAAGGCAGGCCCGGTTCGATAAAACTGAACCGGCCCCTACAGGTTCGAAGGCAACATCAATGACGCCCGCCTAAAAGGCGAAAGCAGGCGGCCGCTACAAATTCAAGGACCAAACCGAAGGCACTTCGCTGTTGCTCCTTCGCGATTCTTGATGTTGCTCCGCCAATGCCTCGAACTTCATGCGAGGCTAGCCGCTAAAGATATTCTTGTTCAGGAAGTCGTTGCGGAATTTTCCCTTTGGGTCGTACTTCGTGGCTAGAGCGATGAAGTCGGGCATCTTATCGTAGAGGGCGCGCAGGGTTTGCGGAGAGGTGGTGAAGAGCTTGGCCCAGTGGGGTTTGGCGTTGAATGGGACGAGCTCCTTTTCGATGATCGGGAGCAACTTGCTGACGGCGGGCCAGTCGGGCTTCCAGGTGAAGTGGATGGTCACGGAGTCTTGCCGGTGGCAGGGGCTCATCCATAGGTTATCGGCTGCGATGGCGCGGATTTCGGTGATCAGCAGAGACGGACTGATCTGTTCGTGGAGGCGCTCGACGGCCAGGATCGCTTCAACCGCATGCTTGCGAGGAACAAAATATTCCGTCTGCAGCTCTTTGCCGGCGCTGGGCGTGAAGCCCATACGGAAATGGGGCAGGCGTTCGTACCAGGGGCCGAGAACGCCCATCTGCTCGGTGCAATTTTCCGCTGAGATTTCCGCGATCGGGTGCAGGTTCCTGGTCGCCAGTTTGGCGCCGAAAAATTCCGGCGTGGCCTGAAATTCCACGCCCGGTTCTACGCGACTCTTGATCCACACTTCGTTGATGCGCTGCTTTTGCCAGTCGGTGAACAGGCTGACGCTGTAGGCGCTGGATTCAATGGCATCAAAGTGATCCCGCAACGAGCTGAACGGCAAGTTCTCGTAAACGTACTGGCGCATTTTGTAGGAGGGCTGAACGTCGAGCGTGATGCTGGTGACTACGCCGAGGGCGCCGAGACCGACTACGGCGCCGTTGAATGTCTCGCCATCGCGTGCGCGAGAGAGCTTCAAGACTTCACCCGATGCGGTGACGATTTCGAGCGCGGAGACGGCGGTGGAGAGATTGCCGTTCTTCTCGCCGGAGCCATGAGTGGCCGTCATGCACGCGCCGACTACGGAAATGTGCGGCAGGGATGCGAGATTGTGCAGTGCGAAGCCGTGGGAATCGAGATAGGGCGCGAGCTGGCCGTAGGTAATGCTGCCCGCGACAGTGACGGTGCGTGCGGCGGGATCAAGCGTCACGACTTCGTTCATGGGCTGGAGTGAAAGGAAGCAATCTTTGCTGTCGGCGATGTGGTTGAACGAATGGCGGGTGCCGAGGACCTTGAGCCTGGTTTCTTTTTTAACGTAGTCTCGAACTTGTTGCAGCGATTTTGTTGGGTATAGGATGCCGGTACCATATTCGATATTGCCGGCCCAATTCCTGAGTTTTTCGGCCGCGGCCCAGGCGAAGGCGCGCGAGGCTGAGGGGACAGCCATTGCCGCGGTGATGAGTTTCATGAAAGTTCTTTTATTCATTGCACGGTTCCCAGGGGCGGACTTGATTCACGGAGATAATCCTACTATCTTCTTCGCGGCGCAAGAAGTCAGGTTGGACGGGCGATATTTTCTTAACGGTTGACATGGGTGGGCGCTGCGTTAGAATGTGCGGCGCTGCATCGAGGAACATCACTTGGCATCCCCACAAATGACTCCAGTCATATCGCAGACGAATTTTCCCGGATTGAAGCTGCGCGGGCGCGGCAAGGTGCGCGACATTTATGAAGTTGGCGACAAGTTGCTGATTGTCGCGACAGACCGGCTATCGGCGTTTGACGTGGTGTTGCCGACGCCGATTCCGGATAAGGGCAAGGTGCTGACGCAGCTTTCGCTTTTCTGGTTTGAGAAGCTGGCGGGCCTGGTGCCGAATCATATTATTTCCGCGAAGGATTTTGGCGGCGAGCTGGCGCCGTACGCCGAGGCTCTGGCAGGGCGCGCGATGCTTGTGCGCAAGACGGAGCCTGCACCGATTGAATGCGTGGTGCGCGGATATATTTCGGGGTCGGGGTGGAAGGATTATCAGAAGACTGGCGCGATTTGCGGCATTAAACTGCCGGCGGGAATGCGCGAATCCGACCGTTTGCCGGAGCCGATTTTCACTCCTTCGACGAAAGCGACGACGGGTCACGACGAAAACATCTCGTTCGAGCAGACGGTCGAAACGGTTGGACGTCCGCTGGCGGAGAAATTACGGGATACGAGTTTGGCGATTTATCGTAGCGCTGTGGAACACGCGGCGAGCCGCGGGATTATTATTGCGGACACGAAATTTGAATTTGGGATGGTCGGCGACGAATTGATCTGGATTGACGAGGCGCTGACGCCGGATTCTTCGCGCTTCTGGCCGGCGAATGAATATGTGCCGGGGCGCACGCAGCCTTCTTTTGATAAGCAGTACGTGCGTGATTATCTGGAAAAAATTGGATGGAACAAGCAAGCTCCGGGTCCGGCGCTTCCCGCGGACGTGGTAGCGGCTACAACGGGGAAATACCGGGAAGCCTACCAGCGAATTACCGGCCACGAATTAGACTAAGAGAAATTGCAGCGAGGAGCGAGCGCGACGGTTTTCTTGTCGCGCATGCTGGCGTGCGGAATTTTTCGGCGATTTTCCGTAGTGCTCATGCGGAGCGTGTCATCGTGAAAGAACAACTGGAATCTTTAATTGGGATGATGGTGGAGCGCGGGATATTGCTGGAAGAGGCGGTAACGGAGTTCGAGAAGAAATTCATCAAGCGGGTGCTGGAGCGGCAGGATGGGAATCAGTCGCGGGCCGCGAAGGTGCTGGGGATACATCGGAATACTTTAAGCAGGAAGGTGGGGGAGTATAAGTTGGATCATATGGGGCATAAGCGGGGGTAGCAGGTCCACGATCGCAGGTGGGACACATTTATTTCCACATAAAAGAAAATGGCCGGGGCGTTTTCGCTCCGGCCATTTTTTGGGGTGAAACTTGTGGGGACCTATTACTGCTTGGGCGGCACTTTGTGGTGCTTGCCGGCTTCGGCCTTCTCCGGGATTGTGGTTGGGTCAACCTTCACTTGATCCCAGTGCAGTAGGAAAGGCGTGGGGTCGTAGCTGACGATGGCGCCGGAGAAGCGTATGCCGTCGTCCTTGGCCAGGCGGGCGACGTCTGGCTGAGCAGATTCCTGTGCAGCGTTGGGCGTACCGGCAGGAGGAGCGGCGGTCCAGACCTTGACGTCCATATTCGCGGTGGTGGCGTTTTGTACTTCGGTTTCGTCGGCGCCAGTGAAGACTTCGAAGTTCACGAAACCCGTGCCTTGCTTGACTTCAATGATTTTGCCGACGACGCCGGGAAATTGCGCGCCGCAGATCGCGAGCCAAGTCTGCTTGGCTTTGTCCCCACCGGCGGTGAGATCGGTCAAAACGGTCAGGATCGTGCTGGACGCGGCAATTTTCTGAAGATCAGCGGCCGCGGGAATGGTGTAGGTTGCGGGACGATCACCGGAAGTGCCTGCCAGCGTGAGCAATTCGCCGACTTGCGCATCCACCGCAGTATCGCAGCCGGGCTGTTCGTACACAAGGATCGCTTTGCGCAGATAATCTTTGATTTTATCGGCGTCCGGAACACCGAGGTTGATCGCGCGAGCGAGCGCCCAGAAACCATCGACGGATTGCGGCGGCGTGGCGCCCAGGTAAGCGAGGCCTTCACGGTAGAAAGAGATGGCGTCCTTGGGATTGTTAGTGGTGGCGCCCTTCAGGGCTTCGATCGCGGCAGGATAATCTTTCAACTGGAGGTCCGCGAAACCTGCAGCGGCGTCGAAGAAATTGATTACCAGCTTTATCTGGTCGGCGAATTGAGCGTCGGTCAATTTGGATTCGGCGGGCTTGGTGTATTTCGAGACGATATCCGCGCCTTCCTTAGCGAAGTCGCGTTCCTTAACGAGCTGATCGTGCGCGTTGGGATCCTTGACATTAAAGGCGTATGGGAAATACTGCACGCGGGTCTGCAGTACTTGCAGACGAGTGCTAGTGTCCAACTTGTCGCCCAGGGCGAGCATCTTGTCGCAGTATTCGATGGCCTTGGCATAATTCTTGAGCTCGACGTAAGTGGAGATGTAGAGCTGGTACACGTAGGAGTTCAGCGTGGAGCTGGGAAATTTGGAAACGAAATCGTCGAGAAGCTTGATGCGATTTTGCGCGTTGGTTTCAGCGCGCGCCGCCTGGAAGGCGTTGTACTCGGGAATGGTGTAGGAAGTTTTTCCCTGATCCGCTGCCTGACCCCGCACGGCCGCCGGTCGTGCGGTGATACAAAACAGAATGAGAGCAGTGAATAGAATTCCCTTCGTAGCGAAGCGCATTCGGATCATCTCTTCCCTGCCTCCTGGACCAGTTTTGGTACGGATGAACGGTATCGCCTAGGGCCACAACCCCTGAAGGATAGCGAGCTAAACGAAACCGGGATTATAGGGAAAGCCGCGCATGCGTGCAAGGCGAATCCACCCTGCGAAGCCGATTCGCGTCCCAGTTCCCGCTGAATGAATGTTCTCACGTGAATGATAAGATGGCAAATGGACATGAATTGTCGCCTCGTAGGAGACACGGATATGAATACTGGAAAACCGTTGCAAGGGAAATTGGCAATTGTGACAGGTGCGAGCCGCGGAATTGGATTGGCAGTGGCGCGGCGGTTGGGAATGATGGGGGCGAAACTGAGTTTGTGTGCACGGGATGCGCGGAAACTGGAGAGCGCGGCGGGCGAGCTGCGTGCTGGTGGTGCGGCTGGCGTGTTTGCCGCAGCGGTGGATGTGACGGATGGCAAGCAAATTTTGTCCTTTGTGCATGACAGCGAGAAAGCACTAGGTCCCGTGGAGATTCTGGTGAACAACGCGGGGATCGGATACTTCGGGCCCACGCATGAAGCCACCGAAGCGACATGGGACAGTGTGTTAGACACCAATTTGAAGTCTGTGTTCCTGGCGAGCAAGGCGGTGGCGGCGGGAATGATTTCACGGCGAGGCGGGCAGATCATCAATATTGCGTCTTTGGCGGGGAAGAATGCGTTCGCGGGAGGCGGGATTTATTGCGCTTCAAAATGGGGTTTGCTGGGATTGACGGAGTGCATGGCCGAGGATCTGCGAGGGTACGGGATACGGGTTAGCGCGATTTGTCCGGGGAGTGTGGCTACGGATTTTTCGCCGCATGGGAAGAAGGACATCAGCAAGATGCTGCAGCCAGAGGATATAGCGCATGTGGTGGAGATGCTGGTGACGCAGGCGCCGCAGAGTTTTGTTAGTGAGGTTTTGATGCGGCCTACGCAGAAGCCGTAGGGGCAGGTGGCGCGTTGAGAAAACGGCTTAATACGGATTCAAGGGCAAATTCAGAACCGCCCGCCTAAAAACAAAAAAGCAGGCGGCCGCTACAAATTCAACGCCAACGCAGCCTGCGGGACGCCGGCGCTACAAACGATAACACCTGTGTTTTGAAAGGTTTACGCTCGCGTGAATCCCGCGGGCTGGAGCTGCATCCAATCGTTTAAGCTTGAACGATTTGAGCTTGAAGCAAATATGCCGACACACTTCCAAGGCGACGCAGAGACGGTACGAGCTTTAAGCGCCTACATCAACTTGATACGCGCGTCCGATTCGACAATGGCGAAGACCACCGCCCATCTGGAAGGGCTGGGCGTGACGCCTGGGCAGTTTGCGGTGCTGGAAGCGCTGCTGCACCTGGGTCCGATGTGCCAGCACACACTGGGCAAGAAACTTTTGCGCAGCGGCGGAAACGTTACGCTGGTGGTGGACAACCTGGAGCGGCACGGATGGGTGCGGCGGGAACGGCAGGTGGAGGATCGGCGGATGATTCAAATTCAGTTGACGCCGAAAGGTCGCCGCCTGATCACGCGCGTGTTTCCAGAGCACGCGAAGATGGTGGCGAAGGTGATGAGTAAACTGAGCGCCGCGGAGCAGGAACAGTTGCGCAAGATCGCGCGCAAGCTGGGCCGGGGCGCGGATGAATTGTGCAGTGAGAGACTCAAGAGGGAGAAGGAACATGATAACGATCAGACCGAGTAAGGAACGCGGCCACAACCAGATGTCGTGGCTGGATTCACGATTCTCATTTTCGTTTGACCAATACTACGATCCGCAATTCATGCAGTTCCGTTCGCTGCGCGTATTGAATGAGGACGTGGTGGCGCCGGGACAAGGATTCGGGATGCATCCGCATCGCGACATGGAAATCCTGACGTGGATTCTGGATGGAGCGATTGAGCATCGAGACAGCATGGGCTCGGGCGCGGTGCTGCGTCCTGGAGAATTGCAGCACATGACGGCCGGGACGGGCGTGATGCACAGCGAATTCAATCCTTCACCGAAGGATCCAACGCACCTGCTTCAGATATGGATTACGCCGGATCGCAAGGGCCTGAAGCCGGAGTACGAGCAGCTGGCGTTTCCGGACAAGAATTTGCGCGGAAAGTTTCATCACGTGGCGGGGCCGGAAGCGCCGGTAACGATTCATCAGGACGCGGATCTTTTTATCACGCGGCTCGATAAGGGCCAGGAAACCAAGCATGAGATGAAGGCGGGGCGACATGCGTGGGTACAACTGGCGCGGGGCGCGGTGAGATTGAACGGCGTGGAATTGAAAGCAGGAGATGGAGCGGCCATTACCAAGGAAGACGAAGTGCGGGTGGAAGCGAAGGAAGCGTCAGAAGTGCTGCTGTTTGATTTGGCGTAAAAAATCAAATTCGTAAAGGAGATACGGGGATGAATTCAACGAGCGATATAACTACTTTGGCCGGACGAATTCTGATCGCGGTGATATTCCTGATCAGCGGATTTTTTAAAGTGGGCGGCTATGCGCAGATCGTCGCTTACGCGACGGCTGTGCATTTGCCAGCGCCCGGCGTGGCGATCGCGATTGCGGCGGCGGTGGAACTGGGCTGCGGCTTGGCGATCCTGGCGGGATTCCGCACGCGGTTCGCGGCATGGCTGTTGTTCCTGTATCTGTTACCGGTGACTTACTTTTTTCACAACTTCTGGGCGGTGCAGGGGCAGGAGCAGCAGATGCAGATGATCAACTTCTTGAAGAATGTCGCGATCATGGGCGGGTTGCTGGTGCTGTCTGTGAATGGTGCTGGGGCTTACTCCGTGGACGGGAAGTTTGCGAAGAAGGGCTGAAGTCCTAGGAAGAGTGTGGAAGAGTTGTGAGTGCGGGCGGGCACGGCATGCCGTGCCCCTACGTTCGCGTTAAGAACATCTTAATTTTAAGGAGGAATCATGAGTGGACTGAAAAAGACTGCGACGACCAGCGCGCCGATTCACAGTTTGATTAGCGAGCGGTGGAGCCCGCGGGCGTTCGCGGACCGGGCAGTTCAGCCGGAAAAATTGCGCAGTTTGTTTGAGGCAGCGCGCTGGGCGGCTTCTTCATACAACGGGCAGCCGTGGTATTTCATAGTTGGGACGAAGGATCATCCGGAGGATTACAAGCGGGTGCTGGATTGTTTCGTCGAGTTCAACCAGAGCTGGGCGACGAGTGCTCCGGTTGTGGCGTTGAGCGTCGCGAAATTGAAATTCGACCACAACGGCGAGTTGAACCGTCACGCGTTTCACGACGTGGGGGCCGCCTCCGCGACATTGACGATACAGGCGGAGGAGCTCGGTTTGGCGGTACACCAGATGGGAGGAATTTTGCCGGAGAAGGCGCGGGAGATTTTCGGGATTCCGGAAGGGTATGAAGCGGTAGCTGGAATTGCGATTGGGTATCCGGGCGAAGCGCACACTTTGCCGGATCATTTGAAGGCGCCGGAATTGGCGCCGCGGGAACGGAAGGCGCTGGATTCGTTTGTGTTTACGGGAAAGTGGGGAAAGGTTTCGCCGTTTGTTAGCGGCAAAGCCTGAAGCTGGCGATGTGCGGGGCCGCGGCGAGCCCCGCACACGCGAATTTTTGACGATTAGATTTTTGGCAAGACGATTCCCTGCTGGGATTGGTATTTGCCTTTTTTGTCTTTGTAGGAGACTTCGCACTGCTCGTCGGATTCGAAGAAGATTACCTGGCAGAGGCCTTCGTTGCCGTAGATTTTGGCTGGCAGAGGCGTAGTGTTGCTGATTTCCAGGGTGACGTAGCCTTCCCACTCGGGTTCGAAGGGCGTGACGTTGACGATGATGCCGCAGCGGGCGTAGGTGGATTTGCCGACGCAGAGCGTCAGCACGTTGCGCGGGATGCGGAAATATTCGACGGAGCGGCCCAGCGCGAAGGAATTCGGCGGGACGATGCAGACGTCGCCCGTGAATTCGACGAATGATTTTGGATCGAAGTGCTTGGGGTCCACGATCGTGGAATTCACGTTGGTGAAGATGCGGAATTCATTGGCGACGCGCATGTCGTAGCCGTAGGACGAGACGCCGTAGCTGATGACGCCGTCGCGGACCTGGCGGTCTTCGTACGGCTCGATCATTTTGTGTTCTTGCGCCATTTTGCGAATCCATTTATCGGACTTCACAGACATCTTTTCCTCCCGGAATTTTGGTGATTCGTTTTGCGTTAAGCGTAACGGCGAATTTCATGCTTCAGTGGCCGAAGCGGCGATCTACAAAGATTTTCCGGCAACGTCAAAGACGCCCGCGTAAAAATCAAAAGCAGGCGGCCGCTACAAATTCACAACCACAACCAACTGCAAAGAGCCGGCGGGACGCCGGCGTTACGAAAGACGACGGCAACAGCTGAGCTCGTCTTAGTACTCTGAGGCACAGGCGACGCGTTGCGAGTCGGGCAGTGTATTACAGGGGACGGCGCTTGACAACCTGCAACCCCCTGTCTAGCATAGGTTTCCGCCCTGCGGGAGGCACTGTGATCAAGCTCGACATCGTAAACGCAATCGTACAGAAGACCAATATTACTCGAACGAAGGCCGAGCAGGCGGTGGAAACCGTCTTCGAGGCGATGAAGAATGCGCTGGGGCGCGGCGAACGGATCGAACTGCGGCGCTTCGGCGTGTTCAACGTGAAGCCGCGGAAGACGGGCATCGGCCGCAACCCGCGCACTGGCCAGCAGGTGAGTATTCCTCCCGGAAAAGCGGTGCGCTTCAAGCCTGGCAAAGAATTGCAATCGCTGCCTGCGACTGCGGCGGCGCCGAAGCCCTGACGAATTGCGCGGCGCCGAACCCGCTTTTCGCGCTGGGGCATCCAACCTTCATGGGCAATAGCACCGGCAACGGGCATAGCCGCGTCCCACTGGAAATCCTCGATCGAAATTACCCGGAGATTATTGACCTGCCGCCTCCGCGTATGCGTGTGCGACGACGGCCGATTTGGCCTGCGATTGTTTTTTTCTGTTTAACCTTGCTGATGACGCTTTCGGCGGGGGCGCTGATTGCGACTTCGTTTGCGCAGAATGTGGAACCGTTTTCGGGCGACGAGAAGCTGTTCGCGATTCCGCTGCTGCCCTTTCAACATCCTGGAATGTTGCTGCTGGGAATTCCTTTTTCGCTGACACTGCTGGGATTTTTTATGGCGCACGAAATGGGCCACTATCTCGCGTGCCGGTATTACGGAATTGACTGCAGCTACCCGTTTTTCCTGCCTTCGCCTTTCCCTTTCGGGACTTTTGGCGCCGTGATACGGATTCGCGCACCGATCACTACGCGGCGGGCGCTCTTTGATATTGGAATCGCAGGCCCGATCGCGGGATTTATTGTGGCGCTGCCGTTGACGGCTTATGGAATCGCGGTGTCGAAAGTGATTCCGGGCGTGCAGGAGGACGGCGGGTTGATCTTCGGATTTCCCGGGCTGATGAAGATTTTCATGGCGATGTTTCATCCGGGGACTGAGGCGAAATCTTTGTTGTTTCATCCGGTGGCTTTGGCCGCGTGGATTGGGTTGCTGGCGACGGCTTTGAATCTGCTGCCGGTGTGGCAACTGGATGGCGGGCACATTATGTATAGTTTGGCGCCGGAGCGGCACCAGCGACTTTCGTTGATCGCAGCGGTGGGATTGGTATTTTTGGGAGTGGGATATTGGCACGCGTGGGCGTTCTGGGGGATTGTGCTACTGATATTGTCGCTGCGATTTCCGCATCCGCCGCCGTTTGACCGGTGGGAGGCACTCGATGCGTCGCGGAAGCTTTTGGCTTGCGTAGGGCTGGTAATTTTTATTTTGTGTTTTACTTTGTGGCCTACGAACAACCTCTGGTAACGCAACTCCACAACTAGAAAAGGCTGGCGGGATCTACGTCCACGATTACGGCGGTTTCGGGGATTTCCTTTTTGGCGCAGAAATCCAAGGCGCCGCTTAGGGCTTGGGAGAGGGCGGAGCGTTTCGGGGATTTCAGCAGGAATTGGAAACGGTATTCCTGGCGCAGGCGGGCTAGCGGGGCGGCGGCGGGGCCCAGGATTTTTACGCCGCGATCTTCGAAGGGCGCGAAATAGGCGGCCAGGGCGCGGGACCAGCGGATAGCGTTTTCGATTTTTTTATCGCGGATCAAAATGCTGGCTAGTGCGGTGAACGGCGGGTAATGCAGCATGCGGCGGAAGTGGGCTTCTTTTTCGTAGAACGAGAGATAGTCTTGTTTCGCGGCGTGTTGAACTGCGTAGTGCTCGGGATAATGCGTTTCGACGAGGACTTCGCCGGAAAGTTCACCGCGGCCGGCGCGACCGGCGACTTGAGTGAGCAGCTGGAACGTGCGTTCGGCGGCACGGAAGTCGGGCCGGCCCAAGGCGAGATCGGCGGCGACGACTCCTACCAGGGTGACGCGCTGGAAATCGTGGCCTTTGGCGACCATTTGCGTGCCTACGAGTATGTCCACTTCTCCTTTTGCAAAGGCGCCGAGGACTTGCTGGAATTCGCGCTTGGTGCGGACGGTGTCGCGATCGAGCCTGGAGATTATCGCGGCGGGGAAAGTTTCGCGCAGATACTCTTCGACGCGTTCGGCGCCGTCGCCGACGAAATACATGTATTCGGCGTGGCATTTCGGGCATTGCTTGGGCGGGCGAAGTGAATACCCGCAGTAGTGACATTCAAGGCGCTGGCGATTTTTGTGAAAGGTGAGGGCGATGCTGCAGTTTTGGCATTGCACGAAGGCACCGCAGCTGCGGCAGAGCGACGACCAAGAGTAGCCACGGCGATTGATGAGGACCATGGCCTGGGTTTTTTCTTCGAGGCGCAATGCGACGGCAGCTCGAAGCGATTCGGATACGGGCGGAGCTTTGTGGGCGCGGCGGAATTCTTCGCGCAAGTCAACGATGCGGACTTCGGCTAGGGGGCGATCAGCGACGCGAGCTGTGAGTTCGAGCAGGTGATATTTTCCATCCCGGGCGTTGTGATAGGTCTCGAGCGACGGAGTGGCGGAACCTAGCAGCACTACGGCCCCTTCGAGGCGCGCGCGATATACGGCGGTGTCGCGGCCGTGGTAGCGCGGAGTTTCTTCCTGTTTGTAGCTGGTTTCCTGTTCTTCATCCACGATGATCAGGCCGAGATTTTCGAGCGGCGCGAAAACGGCGGAGCGTGTGCCGACTACTACGCGAGCATCTCCGTTGCGGACGCGCCACCATTCGCGCGCGCGCTCGGAATCGGGGAGCGCGCTGTGGAGGATGGCGACTTGATCGCCGAAGCGGGCACGGACGAGGCGGCCGACCCAAAGAGTGAGCGCGATTTCCGGGACCAGGACGATGGCGGATTTGCCGCGGGAGAGAGCGGCTTCGATTGCGCCGAGATAGACTTCGGTCTTGCCGCTGCCGGTGACTCCGTGGATGAGAGCTGCCGTGAATTTATCCGCCACTAGCCAGCGCCAGATTTCGGCTAGCGCGTGTTTTTGTTCGTGATTGAGGATGTTTGTGGGCGGAGTGAAGTCAGTGTCCCACGGATCTTCTTCGGTAGTTAAGGGTTCTTCCCAGCTTTTCAGGCGGCCGGATTTTTCCAGGCGCGCGATTACGGCTCGGGAGACCTTTGTTTGTGCCAGCAGCAGATTCAACGGTAGCGGACCGCGCGTGGCGGTGAGGACATCGCGGATTTTTTCTTCCGTGGCGTTAGCGGCGGGCGCTTCGTTCGCCGGGTTCCACGCTACGATTTTTTGCGTGCGGGTTTTGCGGCGGCGGGTGGATTCGCGGGCTGCTAGCTGGCCGCGAAGGACGAATTTTTCGGCGGCGGTTGCGCCTCCGGGCATGCGGGCTAGGCGCGTTTCGGCAAGAGCGCTGTCGGGGGCGTCGGCTTTTTGTTTTTCGAAGAGGCGTAGGTAGGCGAGTTCGGCGGATTCTACGTCTGTGTTTTCTTCGTTGGTGGCGAGATCCTGCAGGTAGGCGCGGCCTTCGTTGGTGAGCCAGTATTCGCGATGGTGGCGCAATTCGATTTCTGGCGGAAGCATGGCGCGAAAGGCTTCGCCGATGGGGGCGAGGTAGTAGCGGCTGATCCATTGGCCTAGTTCGATTAGTCTGGGGGGGAGCGCTGGGACGCGGTCGAGGAGTTCGGCGACTTCTTTGATGCGTTTTGTCTTTGGCGCTTGATTGGAAACCGCTAATCCGACGCCGACCATGGCGCGATTGCGGAAAGGGACCAGGACGCGGCGGCCGACGAGTTCTTCGCCGTTGAACGAAGTGGGCACGGCGTAGGTGAACGCCGAGCGCAGCGGGACTGGGAGCACGACTTCGAGATAGCGTTGCGTCATTGGATCAGTGGGATAGTGTAACAGCGTGAGGTGCGGGTTCGGAGTGTGTGGTGGATTGCGGAATGGTTGGAGCATCGTAGTTTTTTGCGGTGTGGCGCAGTTCAGCGTGAACGTTCCAGCACAGGCAAGATTGCCTATGCTACCAGAGGCTGAATCAAATGCTCACGAGGACGATGCCGATGAAGATTAGGACTATGCCTAGCCATTGGGAGCGCTCGAGGCGTTCGCGGAGGAAGATCCAGGCTAGTAGGACTGTGAAGGCGCCGTAGAGGGAGGCTAGGACACTTACTACCGAGACTTGGCCGGTGCTTAGCCCGGCGTTGTTGACGACGAACGCGGCGGTGTCAAGGATGCCTACGGCGAGAAGCAGCCACCAGACTTTGCCGCGGGGGAGTTTCAGCGATTGGCCCGCGGGTGCGGCTGCTAGCGAGAGCGCGAGGAGTGCTGTGAGGCGCATGACCCAGACGGAGACAGCGCTGCCTACCGCTGGGACTACATAAAATCCCAGGAACCAGAAGAGCACGCCGAAGCCTAGGGCGGCGCAGATGGCCCAGCCTACTCCTGTTGATAAATGCGCGCGCGATTGTTCGGCGTGAGTTTCGGTCGCATGTCGCGGATTCTTTTCTGTGTTCGTGTTTTGTGTTTGCGTGAAGGAAGTGGCGGCTAGGATTACGCCTAGCAGGGTGACGGCGAGACCTGAGGCGCGCACGGCGTGGATGCGTTCGCCGCTGAGGAATGAGAGCGCGACGGTAAGCGCCGGGTAGCTTGAGGAGACTGGGCCGACGATGCTGAGGGTTCCGTGTTCGAAGGAATGGTAGAGCGCGAGGGACGCGAGCATGTTGAGGAGGCCTGCGGCTACAGCCATGGCCCAGGGTTGCCAGCCCGGGGCGATGCCGTGAGAAAAGCCTCCGGTGGATTTCAGATACACGGTGAGGGCCAGGAAGCCGAAGAATTGCATGAAGAAAAGCGTGCGGTAGGCGCCGACCTGGCGCGAGGCGAAGCGCGCGGCGAAATCGGCGGCGCCCCAGGAGATGGCGCCGGTTAGGCCCAGGATTATGGCGAGCGAAATATTCATGGTCGGGAGCAGAAAATTCAACGGCGACGGCAAAGACAACGGCAACGTCAAAGACAACGGCAACGTCAAAGACAACGGCGACGGCAAAGACAACGGCGACGGCAAAGACAACGGCGACGGCAAAGACAACGGCGACGGCAAAGACAACGGCGACGGCAACAACGCCCGCCTAAAAAGAAAAAGCAGGCGGCCGCCACAAATTCAACGGCAACGTCAAAATCAACGGAGCCGGCGCGAGCGACGGCGCGCGGCATTAGCGTTTTTTGGGCTGCAGGCCGAGGACGGCCATAACTTTTTGCAGGTCTTTCCAGACTTCGGGCTTGGCGGCGGGATTGCGGAGGAGGTAGGCGGGATGATAGGTGGGCATCAGTCTTGTGCCGCGGAAATCGAACCACTCGCCGCGGAGTTTGGAGATGCCTTGGGCGGTTTGCAACAGGGTTTGCGCGGAGCAGCTGCCAAGGGTGCAGATCACTTTGGGTTTGATGGCGTCAATCTGGCGCATCAGGAATGGAGAGCAGGTGGTGATTTCGTCTTTTTCAGGAAGGCGATTTTCCGGGGGGCGACATTTTACTACGTTGGCGATGTAGACGTCTTCGCGTTGCAGGCCCATGGCTTTGATCATGTCGGTGAGAAGTTTTCCGGCACGGCCGACGAACGGTTCGCCGCTCAGATCTTCGTCACGGCCAGGGCCTTCGCCGACGAACATCAGGTCGGCGTTGGGATTGCCAGTGCCGAAGACGATCTTGGTGCGGCCTTTGTGGAGCTTACAGCGGGTGCAGTCGCCGATGTCTTCGCGGATTCGCGAGAGAGTGTCGCCTGCGACGCGTTCAATGGATTCGAAGAGCGATGGCGCGGCGGCTGGGGTTTTCATCGCTGACGAAGCTGGTGATTTCTGCGACGCGGATAATGACGCGTTATTTGCAGCAGCGGCGGGCGCGCGGCCTGAGGCTGCAGCAGCCATCGCGGAGACTGCAGCGGGCATCTCGGCAGAAATGGTGCTGGAAGCTGCGATGCTGTGCGCGTCAACTGACGACGCAGCGGAAGCGGCTTCGGCGACAGCGTGCAAGGGCGGGCGATCACGATAGTACGGAGCCAGGCCTAGATCTTCGCCGTAGCGCAGCCAGTCTTTCACTAGTTCTTCGAGATGCGTTTCGCTGCGGACGTCATCACGCACGTCGTCGCGGATGCCCGCACTTGTGCGCTTGGCCGGATCCATGAATCCTCCACTCAAATAATGCGCCACCATCGAAAGGCGGGGCTTCAGGGGCTAAAGCCCCCCGCTCCTCGCAGCTTTGCGGCGGGGCTGAAGCCCCGCCCTTCCGCGCAAATCACTACGAGATGGCTTCTTGAAATGTACCGCTTGAGAATCTACTTTGATTGTTTCTGAATATCCAGTACCTGGTCGAGGATGCGGTTGGCTACGTCGAATTTATTCAGCTGGGGGAGCGCTAGCTCGCGGCCATCGCGGAGGAATAGGGTGACGATGTTGGTGTCGGTATCGAAGCCGGCGCCGGCTTGGGTGACGTCGTTGGCTACGATCATGTCGGCGGACTTGCGCTGGAGTTTGCCGCGGGCGTTGTCGGCGACGTTGTTTGTCTCAGCGGCGAATCCTACCAGGATGCGATTTTGTTTTTCGCGGCCTAGTTCGGCGAGAATGTCGGGCGTGGGTTCGAGTTCGAGTGTGAAAGTGCCATCGCCGCGTTTGATTTTCTTATCTTGTGCGGCGGCGGGACGGTAATCGGAAACCGCGGCGGCCATGATGGCGATGTTGGCTTCGCGAGCGCGCTCGCGAACCGCGTGATGCATTTGTTCGGTGGAGCGCACCGGAACCCAGTCCACGCCTTCTGGAATTTTCAGGTCGGTGGGGCCGCTTACTAGAATTACGCGCGCGCCACGACGATGGGCAGCTTCGGCGAGGGCGTAGCCCATTTTGCCGGAGGAGCGATTGGTTAGGAAGCGGACTGGGTCAATGTCTTCAACGGTGGGGCCGGCGGTGACGAGAACCGTCTGGCCGGCGAAATCGTGACGGAGGCCGAGCACGTCGCAAACTTTTTTGACGATGGATTCTGTGGCGGCGAGGCGTCCGGCACCGGTCATGCCGCATGCCAGGTAGCCTTCGTCGGGATCGACTACTTGGACGCCGCGGGCGCGCAGGGTTGCGAGATTCTGTTGCGTCGCTGGGTGCTCCCACATGTTGACGTTCATGGCGGGGGCGACGACTACTGGAGCTTTCGTCGCGAGATACAGGGTGGAGAGAAAATCTTCGGCTATGCCGTGCGCGAATTTTCCCAGGATGTCGGCGGTAGCAGGGGCGACTAGCAGCAGGTCAATGCGCTGGGCCACGGCGATGTGTTCGATGGCGCTTTCGACGTTCGCGGGAGCTGAGCCAGCGGCGGCGAAAATGTCGGTGATGACTTTTTGTCCGGTTAGCGCGGCGAAGGTCAGGGGGGTGATAAATTCCTGGGCCGCGCGGGTCATTACGACCTGGACGTCTAGTTTTTCGGTTTGCAGGCGGCGGACTAGCTCGGCGGCTTTGTAGGCCGCAACGCCGCCGGTTACGCCTAGGGCGAGTTTCATGGAGTTCTTAACCGCTTAATGATTCGGGCGTGAAGCAAAGTCAAACACGCTCGCCTAAAAGACGAAAGCAGGCGGCCGCTACAAAGGCACAACCCACTTCCACCGTCACTTCTTCTTTTTCTCGTTGATGTCTTCGGCTTGTTCGTTGAGGTGCGGGGCGTCGTATTCGAGCAGGCCCTTCTGCAGTTCCTCTTCGGCGATGCGCGTGGTTTTGCGCGACCGGGGGTTATCTACCATGGGGCGGCCGCCGATCAACAATTGGCGAGCGCGGCGCGCGACGACTACGACGTAGGCAAATTGGCTATCTGGTGCATCCTTGAGATGAGCCATGTGAAGATCAGCCTCCAAAAGACTTCAGAATTTCGCGAATTCGTTCTTCATTCGGCGCCACCCGGCAACGCGAGCCCAGAGCGATGGCCTGCACTTCCCTGCCCGCGCGCTCCAGATCGTCGTTGATGATGGCGAAATCATAGCTGCTGTAATTCAACATTTCCTGGCGGGCCCGTTCGAGCCGCCGGTGAATCTCGTCTTCGGAATCCTGCCCACGCGCCCGAATGCGCCGTTCGAGTTCCGCGCGCGAAGGAGGCAAAACAAAAACGGCCACCGCGCCCGGAAGTTTGCGTTTCACCTGCAAAGCGCCCTGGACATCAATTTCCAGGACCAGATCTTTTTTGTTCTCCTGCGCTTCTTCCAGCCACTTGCGCGGAGTGCCGTACCAGTTCTTGCCGAAGACCTGAGCGTATTCCAGGAATTCACCGCGTTCGACCATCTGCTGGAACTCACCCTCAGTGACAAAATTGTACCACTTGCCATCGCTCTCCGTCTTGCGCGGCGACCGAGTGGTACACGAAACAGACAGCAGGGTGCCGGGGACCTCTAGAATCTTCTCCACTAGAGTGGATTTTCCGGAACCCGAAGGGCCGGAGACGATCAGCACCAGCGGGTCGGCTTGAGTCATTCGATGTTCTGCACCTGTTCGCGCAATTTTTCGATTTCGGATTTGATTTCGAGGCCGAGGCGGGTGATGTCCAGGCCTTCGGCGTCGTTACCCGGCGTTTTCGAGAGCAGCGTGTTCGATTCGCGCTGCATTTCCTGCAGCAGGAAGTCGAGTTTCTTGCCGACGTCAGAAGCGCCTGCGAGCAGCGATTCAAATTGTTGCACGTGACTGCGCAGGCGCGCCAGTTCCTCGGAGACATCGCTGCGTTCGGCGGCGATGGAAGCTTCCTGAGCGAGCCGCGCGGGATCGAGCGGGGCTTCGCCGAGAAGTTCCTGCAAGCGGGCTGCGAGGCGACGTGCGAAGGCTGGGCGCGCGCCTTCGGCAAGCGTTTCGAGTTGCGCCGTAAGCGCTGCGATGTGGCGCAGGCGCGTGGACATATCGTCGCGGAGGTGGCCGGCTTCCTGTTCGCGCATGCGATCGAGCTTTTCCAGCGCGTCGCCGAGGCAACGCTCGACCACGGACCCGAGGCGCTCGATTTCGCCGTCCAGGGATGCGGCGGCAGCGCCGATGACTCCGGGCAGCCGAAGGATGGAGGCGAGGTCGGGCTCGGTCTGAATGCCAAATTCTTTGCGGAGCGAATTGACAGCTTTCAGGTACGCGGCGGCGACATCGTGATTGACGCCGACTGCTGCGGGGCCAGCAAGTTCATAGTGCAGAGTGAAATCCAGATGGCCGCGGCGGACCCGTTCACGAAGAATTTGGCGGATGCGCGGTTCGAGCGGTTCGAAACCTTCCGGAATGCGCAGATGCAAATCCAGGAAGCGGTGGTTCACGGCGCGAATGGTAACGCGCAGGCTCCAACCATTTTCGATGGCACGCGCCTGGGCATAACCCGTCATCGATTTCAGGCCGGTGGATTGCGTTGTAGGCTTCGGAGAATTCACGGAGACTGATTGTGACCCGGTGCTGGGCATATTTACAAGGGACCTGCCGCGCGCGAGGCTGGTTCGGCGTCGCGAAATTGCATTTCGTACAAACGGGCGTAGAGTCCGCGGCGCTCCAGCAATTCTTCGTGAGTGCCGCGTTCGCGAATTGTGCCCCCTTCGAGGACAGCAATCAAGTCCGCGCGGCGAATGGTGGAGAGGCGGTGAGCGATGACGAAGACGGTGCGGCCAGTCATGAGGTTGTTGAGCGCGCTTTGCACGAGCATTTCAGATTCGGAGTCGAGCTCGGAGGTGGCTTCGTCGAGGATGAGGATGGGCGCGTCTTTGAGCAGGGCGCGGGCGATGGCGAGACGCTGGCGCTGCCCGCCGGAGAGGCGCTGGCCGCGGTCGCCGATTAGTGTTTGATAGCCCTTGGGCATTTGCATGATGAAATCGTGGGCCATGGCGGCTTTGGCGGCGCCGAGAACTTTTTCTTCTGCGAGATCAGGCCGGCCGTAGCAGAGATTGCTCCAGATCGTGTCGTTGAAGAGGATGGTTTCCTGGGTGACGATGGCCATTTGTCCGCGCAGGGAGCGGAGAGTGACGCCGCGGAGATCGTGGCCGTCAATGCGCACCGCGCCGGTGGTGGCGGCGTAGAAGCGCGGGAGGAGATTGACGAGGGTGGTCTTGCCGGCGCCGCTAGAGCCTACGAGTGCTACGACTGCGCCGGCGGGAACTTTGAGCGAGATGTTGCTGAGCGTGGGAGAGTCGGCGTCGTCGTAGCGGAAAGTGGCATTCTCAAATTCCACGGAATGCGAAAACGGCGGCAGGGCGGTGGCACCGGGCGCGTCGAGTTTTTCTTCGGAGAGATCCAGCAGCTTGAAAGCTTGCGAAGAAGTTCCGAGCGCTTGTACGAACAGTTGATAGATGCTGCCGAGGCGCTTGATGGGTTCGTAGGCTTTGAAGAGCGCGAAGGTGAAGGCGCCGAAGGAACCGATGGTCATGCGGTCCACTTTTATTTCGCCGCGAGCGTAGAGCAGGATCATAGCAATGACGACGCCACCGAGGACGTCCATGATAGGACCGGTGGCGGCCAATGCACGAATCCAGCGCATATTTTCGCGGAGGAGGTTGCGCGCGGATTCGCGAAATTTTTTGATTTCGAAACCTTCCATGCCGAAAGCTTTCACGACGCGATTGCCGCTGATGGTTTCCTGAAGGATTTGGCTGAGGTCGGCGAGGCGAGTGCGGCTGGTTTCGGTGGAGCGGCGGATGCGACGAGTCAGCTTTGCGACAGGCCAGACGACGAGGGGGACGAGAACAGCAGAGCCGATGGCCATGCGCCAGTCAATTACGAGCAGCACGGCGACGAAGACGACCAGGCTGAAAATCTGGCGAAAGAAATCCGCGAGATAGTCGGAGAAGGCGCTGCGCATCTGCTCGATATCGGCGATTACCGCGGACATGACGCGGCCGACGGGATTGTGATGAAAGAAGCCGACGGGCTGCTGCACGACTTTGACGTACACGCTATTGCGGAGGTTGGTGACGCCGGCGAGGCCGACATACTGGATCAGGGTACTGCCGAAATATTCCGCGAGGGCCTTCACCAGGAAGATAAAAAGAAGGGAGAGAGCGAACACGGACCAGACATGGTGAACGCGCGAGGGAACGAAATCGTTCATGTACACAATGCGGTCGGTGCCGGGAACCTGGAAAAGGACGAGTTTTTGCAGCGCGGAGTCCGGTTTCAAGACCACGTCGAGAGCGGGCTTGATGGCGAACGCGACGAGGCCTTCGGCGACGCCCATGATGGCCATGAGCAGAATGCCCGCCGCGAGCGGGAGCGTGTAGGGAGCGAGAAAACCGAGGAGGCGCCGCAGTTCTTCGCTTTGAGTGAGGTTTGCCGTGCCGTCTAGTTTTTCAGAATCCAAATGGGAACCCTTGGCCGCGTTTGCGCGGCATTAAAATTTCAAGTCGTGGATTTATCAATGTCGCGATGCACGACTTTGGACGAGTAACCTTTGCGTTTCAGATCGCGACGAATCACTTCGGCCAATGCCACGGAACGATGCCGCCCACCTGTGCAACCGAGCGCAACAGTGAGATAGCTTTTGCCTTCGGAAATATAGTGCGGGATCAAGTACAACAACAAGCTTTCGATCCGGCGGAGAAATTCGCCCGTTTGCGAGAAAGAGCGGATGTAGCGCGCGACGCGCGGATCTTTGCCGCTGAATTTCCGCAGGCGCGGGACGAAATGCGGATTGGGCAAGAAACGGACATCGAAGACCAGATCCGCATCTGCGGGAATGCCGTAGCGAAAGCCGAAGCTTACGACTGAGACGAGCAGCGGGCGGCGGCCGGGGTTCTGGAAGCGGTCAATGATGAATTGGCGGAGCTCGTGAACGTTGAATTTCGAGGTGTCAATAATTACGTCGGCAAGGCGGCGAATGGGCGCCATGCGGCGACGCTCGAGGCGGATGCCCTGGGCGATGGAATCATCGGGGCTCAGCGGGTGCGGGCGGCGGGTTTCGCTGAAGCGGCGGAGCAAAACTTCGTCACTGGCCTCGACAAACACGAGAGTGGCGGGATGCTCGGACACGAGCTTGCGATAAATTCCGGGAAGCTTTTCGATTTGCTCGCCTTCACGGGCATCAACCAGGAGCGCGGCGCGTTCGACTTCGCTGCCGCCTTCGACGTAGAGTTCGCTGAAGGTGGAGATTAAGCCGACGGGCAGGTTATCCACGCAATAGAAACCGAGGTCTTCGAAGGTGTTCAGCACCGAGCCTTTTCCGGAGCCGGACAGGCCGGTGAGAATTACGAGCTGGCGAATGTCGCGAGTGCGATTTCTGGTTGTGCGGCGGGTCACGGCGGGTTTTTAACCCTTGACCCGTCGGCGATGGGTGCTGGGAATGCGGAGGTCTTCGCGATATTTCGCGACGGTGCGGCGCGTGACTTGAATGCCCTCTTCGCTGAGGCGCTTGGTGATTTGCTCGTCGGTGAGCGGGTGCGCGGTGTCTTCATCATCAATCATTTTTTTGACGCGGCGCTTGAGAGAAAGCAGGGACATTTCGCTGCCCTGCGGACCGTTCACGGATTCGCTGAAAAAATAGCGGAGTTCGAGGACGCCCTGCGGCGTGTGGACATATTTATTGGCGACCGCGCGACTGACGGTGGAAGGATGGACGCCGACTTCTTCGGCGACTTCCTTGATCATCATGGGCTTCAGATGATCGGCGCCGTAATCGAGGAAATCACCCTGGCGGCGAAGAATGGATTGGCAGACGCGCTGAATGGTGTGCTTGCGCTGTTCGATATTTTTCATCAGCTGAATGGCGGCGGTGAAGCGTTCCTTCACGTAATTGCGGACGTCGCGGTCGGCGGCATCGCGTGCGAGCAGGCGACGATACATGGGGTTGAGGCGGAGCTGCGGCAAGTCGTCTTCGTTCATGAGGGCTTGCCATTCGCCGTCAACTTTGCGGAATTGGACGTCGGGCTCGACGAGGCGCGGCTCGGTGTGGTTGTAACGCAGTCCGGGCTTGGGATCGAGCTGCTTGATCACGTCCACGGCGCGCTTGACTAGTTCCACGGGGCGATTCAGCGCGCGGGCGACTTCCTTGAGCTGATTATTCTGCAGCAGCTTCAGGTGTTCGGCGATGATTTGCTGCGCCAGGGTATTTTGCGGGTCAATCAGCTTGAGCTGCATCAGCAGGCATTCCTGCAGGTCGCGCGCGCCTACGCCGGGAGGATCGAATTCCTGGACCATGGCGAGAGCTTCTTCCACGTCTTCCATGGAATAGTTGCCGGACTGTGCGAGTTCTTCGAGCGTGGCGGTCAAGTAGCCGTTTTCATCGAGGTTGCCGACGATGCCTTCGGCGATCTTGCGCACGGTTTCGGTGCAGATGCTGACGCTGAGTTGCCAGGCGAGATGGTCTGCCAGGTTCTGCGCGGACGAAAGAAACTTGTCGAAGGAGGGGCGTTCGATATCTTCGCGTTCGCTGCTGCCGGCGCGTTCGGAGCCTGCATCGAGATACTGGGTGAAGAAAGTGCCGAAATCAAATTCGTCGAAAGGATTGGCGGCTTCGGTTTCCGGGACCTTTTCGGTTTCTTTCTTGAGGAAAGCTTCGTCGGTGTAGCTGTCGGTGGCTGCGGCGCCCTCTTCGGTGACTTCGTCGAGGACGGGATTGGCCATGATTTCCTGATTGATCATCTCGCGCAGCTCCAGGCGATTCAGCGCGAGAACGCTGACCATCTGCACGAGGCCCGGCGTGAGAATCTGCTTCTGGGCCACGCGCAAGCTGAGTTTGGGTGCGAGCCAGTTCATAGCAATCAGTTCAGCCGGAATCCCTCACCGAGATACACGCGGCGGACTTCCGGAT
Source organism: uncultured Acidobacteriota bacterium (assembly GCA_963779465.1). Lineage (GTDB taxonomy): Bacteria > Acidobacteriota > Terriglobia > Acidiferrales > UBA7541 > Palsa-295. Next base: position 2,452,363 of record CAVZYH010000001.1, read on the forward strand.
CGTTGGAAAGTTCGGCCGGAGTCCCCGCTCTAAAAATTTTTCCGTCGTTAATGATGTAAGCGCGATTGGTGACGGCCAAGGTGTCGCGGACATTATGGTCCGTCACTAGCACGCCAATGCCCGCCGCGCTTAAGTCCGCGATAATTTTCTGGATATCCACGACCGTGAGCGGGTCAATTCCCGCGAACGGCTCATCCAGCAGCACGAACGACGGCGAAAGCACCAATGACCGCGCAATTTCCAGGCGACGGCGTTCTCCACCGGACAAAACATACGCCCGACTGTAACGTACGCCTTCCAGGCCCATCTGCGCCAGCAACTCTTCGACGCGGTCGCGGCGCTGTTCGGAGGTGAGCGGCAGAGTTTCGAGGACCGCGAGCAGGTTCTCTTCCACCGTCATTTTCCGAAATACCGAAGGTTCTTGAGGAAGGTAGCTGATGCCGCTGCGGGCCCGGAGGTACATGGGTAGGTCCGTGATGTCCTCGCCGTCGAGAATTACACGCCCGTAGTCCGGACGCGCGAGGCCGACCAGGATATAGAACGTCGTGGTCTTTCCGGCGCCGTTCGGCCCGAGCAACCCAACCACTTCACCCTGCTGAATTTCCAGGCTGATTTTATCGACGACCTTCCGCCCTCGATAAGACTTACTAAGCTCAGCGGCCTGGAGTTTCAACATGCCGGTTCATTTCTCAACCCGGTGCTTGGTCAGCGTGCGCGAACCTTCTTGCGAATCGATTAAAATCGTATCATTCGCTACAAAGAAGGTCAACGAATGGCCGGTAGTTGTGTCGCTGGAAGCATCAATAATGGTGGGTTGGCCGCCGGAAAGAACGAATCTTCCATCCGAGGCGGTGTATTCGGCCTGGTCAGCGGTGCCCCGGCGATCGGCCTGGCGGACGGTGACGCCGCCCAGGGCGAGGGCATGGTCTAGCTGGCGGCCCTCCGAGGGGGGCTGCTGGCCGGGCTTGGCGGAGGCTGCGGCGTTGCTCCCAGGCTTGAGTGGGGCTGCCTGCTGCGTCAGGAACACGTCCAGAGTTCGGGATTGCATGGAGCCTTGCTGCGAGTCGGCGGTGACGCCGGTCTCCAGGTGTGCTTTGCCGGTGTCTCCCCAGTAGGTGAGCATTGGGGCACGAATCTGCCATAGGGTCGGGCCGGATGGGGTGGTGAGAGTGGCTGATTTCGTGGGAGACGGTTTCGCGGGCGAAGCTTGCGCGGACGCGGGCGGAGATGCTTGCGGAAAATTCGCGACGACGTTGCCGGTGGCTTGCAATTTTTTTTCAGCACGCCAGATTTCGATCTGATTGGCTTCGAGCACGGAATCGCCTTGCCATAAGCGCGCGTGGCTCAGGTAGGTGACGTGGCCCGAGGTGGTGGATCCTGTGAGAGTTTCGGCGGAAATGTGGCCGGGGCCGGAGCCGAGGCTCATGGCGGAATTTTGCACACTAGGGAAATAGGTGGAGAGCACGCCACCGGTAGCGCTGATGTCTCCGGACTTCTGGTTGATCGCAACTTTTTTCGCGGTAGTGCGGCTCATCGAATCGGTGAGGACGGGCGAGCCATCGAGCAAGATAAGTTGGGTGGAGCGGACGACGTTGGCACGATCGGCGGAGGCTTGACGATCGGCTTGCTGGAAGTGAACGTCGCCGGTTTCGTCGAGCGACTGCCATTCGCCGTCCGGAGAAAATTTCGCAGCGAGCTCGGCGGCTCTGATGATTTGCGGAGCAGCGTTGCCGATTTTTCTGGTGACAGTGGCGCCGCCGTGGCCCTGCAGCGTATCCAGATGGCCGGTCGAGGCAAATTGCGCGACGAATCTCTTGGCGTGAAGGGTGGTGGTTTCGTCGGCTGAAGCAGTTTCGATAGTGCCGGGCGCGAGGGTGCTGACGGTTTGAATGACTTGCTGGCCCGCTCGTGGGCCGGGGCCGAAAGTAGCAAGCAGGGATTCGGTTTCAAGCGCGCGGGATTGCGGGCCCAAACGCGAAGTGGCTTTCACGTTGCCGGTGGCCGTGATTTCGCGCAGAAGATTGTGTTGCGGCGTCATGTTGAGCACGACGTTGGCAGCGGTGAAGTGGTCCGTCGAGCCGGGGGCTTCTCGAGAGCCGACCACGCTGCCATCGGCGACAATGCGCTCGATCCATCCATCGGAATTTACGAAGATATCGAATTGCGTGGCCGTAGCCGTGGCTTTTCCGCGAGGATCGGTGGACGAAACCTGTGGATGGCCTTGCGCGATGGCGTGGCGAGCGCGAAATTCCTCGTCCAGCTCGATGGAAATCTTGTCGGCGGAGATTTGGCGACCGCCCTGGCGCACGTTGGCCGGAGCATCGAGCACCACCAGGCGATCGTTGCGGCTGATTTCCATACCGCCGCCCGTGGCGGTGACGGGCAGTCCGCCACTTTTTTCCGAGGCCGCCAGATCGAGCTGCACGTTGTGCGCGAGACGGACGATTTCCTTCTGCGAACTGTAGGTCATTCCGTCGGCATGGCCAGTGCCTTGCGGGAAGCGAAATTGCACCGGCGCGGTAGTGGTGGCGTCGCCGCTCTCGCGATTGAAGGAGAGATTGCGCGTGGTGACTTGCAGGTCCTTGTCGGCGGGCTTGCCGGAAGCGGGAGTGGCGCTCGCGAGATCGATCTGGACGTCACCCTCGCAGACGACGTTGCCGCTGGAGGGTTCGTAATTGCATTCGCGGGTGTGAATGTTGTCGTTGCGGCTGCCGTCGTGGCCGTAGATGGTGATCCAGACGTCTTGGAGCAGCGCGCGATTCTGGTCTTTATATTGTGTAGCGTGCGAAGCACGGATGGTGAAGAGCTGGCGGCCTTGATCTGTGCCGACGTAGGAAAATTCGGCGGATTCCTGCTGCACGGATTCAGGGATGGGAGGCGGCGCCTGCTGGCGAGCGCGCGCGGCCTGGATCGCGCGGCGGGCGTAAACGCCGGCGACGATGAGCGCGATGAGAGCCGCGGCGTATGCGGCCCAGCGTGCGTAGCGCGCTGCATCCTGATTTCGCAGAGCAACATCTCCGTGACGCGAGTAATAGTTGTTTAGAGGATGAGTATAGGTGAGAGGTTTCCTGCTAGCAAACGAAGGGGCCACTTTGAACGGCGCGGGAAGGTCCGATGAGTGTGTGATTCGTTCACCCGAGAAACAATCGCGGCGCGCGAGAAAGACGAAACGAGGGACAATGGAATGGTCGATTTGAAGGGCGGTCGAAGAAGGATGCTCACACGGTCCGTTGACTGGCACTCGCCGATGACGCTCTTGGGGGCCATCGTCGGCGATTATTTGCAAGCTCACCGGGGCCGACGGTTCCTGAAGAGAATTGCGTGGCTGTTTTTCTGCTGCGTGTTGCCGCTTAATTGCCAGAACAACCGAGGAGAATTGCGGCTGAAGGTGGTCGATCCTTCGGGGCTGGGAGTGAAGGCTACGGTGCTGATCGTCAGCGAGGCGAACCAGTACCGCATTTCCCTGACAACCTCAGAGCAGGGGACGCTGGAGGTGCCGCGGCTGTCGTTTGGCGTGTATCAGCTGGAAATTGTACAGAGCGGATTCTACCCTGCGTCGGAGACCGTGGACATCCGTTCGACGATCCCCACCGAGCATACGATCAAGCTGACTCTGCTGGCAGTGAATCAATCGGTGACGGTGAACGCGGCCGACACCTTGATTGATCCGGACCAAGCGGGGGCAGTGAGCCAGATTGGCTCCGACACCATTCAACACCGGCTGAGTTCAATACCGGGGAGGTCGCTGCAGGATCTGGTGAATTCGCAGCCGGGGTGGCTGTATGAAGGCAATGCAGTGCTGCATCCGCGCGGATCGGAATACCAGACGCAATTCATAGTGGATGGCGTGCCGCTGCAAGACAATCGTTCACCGAGTTTCGGCAATGAAATTGAGGCCGACGATGTGCAATCCATAAGCATCTACACCGCGGGAATTCCCGCAGAATATGGGCGCAAGATGGGCGGCGTGGTGGAGGTCAACACCGTTCAGGATTCCGACCCGGGACTGCACGGGCAAGTGATTCTTGGCGGTGGGAGCTTTGACACGGGCGCCGCTTTCGCCAGCGCACAGTATGTGTGGGGCAAGAATACGCTGAGCGGGAGCGCCAGCGGCTCGTTCACGGGCCACTACCTGAACCCGGTGGTTCCGGAAAATTTTTCGAACACAGGCAGCCTCGGCGATTTTTCGCTGCGCTACGCGCGCCAGCTGACGCCACATGACCGCCTGAGCCTCAGCGTGCGCCACGAACTAGCCCGTTATGACATCCCCAACGAATTGATTCAGCAAGAACCTCATCTGACGCCCATCGATCCCACGCTGCCTCCGGAACCGCAGCGCCAGAACGCAGACAATTTCGAGACGATGGGGATCGTCACCTACCAGCACATTTTTTCTCCCAACGTGCTGTTCGACCTTAACGGCATGACGCGGGGCGACTCGAACGATTTTTACTCCAACGCCTATTCGACGCCCATCCTGATTTCGCAGCACAATTGGTTTCGCGAAGCATATTTCAGGGGCGTGGTGACCGCGGTTCACGGCCATCACGAATGGAAGTTCGGCGTGGAGTCCGACAACACCTATCTGAACGAGAATTTCCGCTACCTAATTACCGACCCGACGCAGTTCGACCCGGACACTCCGTTGACTTTTAGCTTCGCGGCGAATCGCCCGGACCTGGAGCAGTCCGCGTTCGTGCAGGACCAGATCCATCTGGGAAACTGGACGATCAACGCCGGGATTCGTTGGGACCATTATCAATTGTTGTTGAACCGGCAAGCCGTGGATCCGCGCATTTCGATTGCGCGTTATTTTCCCTCGGCTGGTCTGGTGGTGCATTTTTCCTATGACCGAGTGTTCCAGACGCCGTCGAATGAAAATATTCTGCTTTCCAGTTCTACGGCAGCGACGGAACTGAACCCAATTTCTCTGCAGTTGCCCGTCGAGCCTTCGGAGGGAAATTACTACGAGGCGGGCATTTCGAAGGATTTCCACGGAAAAGTTAAGCTGGACGCGAATTATTTCCGCCGGCTGGTGAATAACTACGCGGACGACGATCAGATTGAAAACACCACCATCAGCTATCCGATTGCTTTCAGCCATTCCACCATTTACGGAGCGGAAGGAAAGTTGATGGTGCCTGACTGGCACGGCTTCTCTGGATTTGCGAGCTATTCCTACATCGTCGGCCAGGCTTGGTTTCCGGTGACGGGCGGACTATTTCTGGGCGACGACGCGGAGATACCGATTACGGGCCATGTCCCGGACTCTCAAGACCAGCGCAACACCGTTCGCGCCCGCGTACGTTATCAGGTCACTCCACGCTTTTGGATCGCGGGCGGGATTCAGTACGATACCGGGCTCCCGTTTGATTTTCAGTGCCCGGACGGCGAGACAGAGCAGCAGTGCATCGCGGGAGTAACCCTGCAATACGGACCACAAGTCGTGTCTCGCGTTAACTTCGCTACTGGGCGCATTTATCCGTCATTTCAGGTGAATGTCTCGGCGGGCGCAGATGTGTACAAATCGGAGCGTTACAACGTACGGCTGCAAGCTGATGGGCAGAACCTCACCAACGTCCTCGACGTGATTGATTTCGGCGGCCTGTTTTCCGGCAACGCGATTGGGCCCGCGCGCAGCTTCGCGTTGCGGCTTACGACTACGTTTTAGCTGCGGGATTTCGTGGCGGCGGGAATTATTTGTCTTGGGCCAGGAGGCCTACGCCGGAGGCGGCTACGCTGTCTCTGGTGGTGTTTTTTACCAAGTACATTGCTTCGTCGGCTAGGTGCAACAGTTCGGCTTTGGTGCGGGAATCGCTGGGGTAGGCTGCTACGCCTACGCTGGCGGTTACGTGGGCGTTGATGCCGGTGTCTTTCAGCCAGACGGCTTCGCGGATCAGTTTGTGGAGGCGGCGTGCGACCCCCAAGGCATTCTCTTTCGAGGTTTGCGGCAACAGGACTACGAACTCGTCGCCGCCGTAGCGGAAGGCTAGGTCAATCAGGCGGCATTTGTCTTTTATGGCCTGGCCGATTTCCGCCAGGAGCTTTGAGCCCATCAGGTGGCCGTGCGTATCGTTGACGCTCTTGAAATGGTCGAGGTCAATGAAAATCAGGGAGAACTCAAAAGCGTAACGGTGCGAGCGGTAGATTTCAGTGTCCAGCATGAAATTGAGGTGGCGCGCATTGTAGAGGCTGGTGCAATCGTCGGTGATGGTTAGTTCGTGAATGCGCTGCACGTGGCGCGCGTTCTCGATGGCGATGGCGGCGTAATCCGCGAGCGCTTCGAGCAGCGCGAGGTCGCGGGCGCTGAACCCTTCCGGGCCGATGCTATTGATCAGTTCGATGACGCCTAGGCATTGATCGCGGAAGCGCACGGGCACCGCGACGATGCTGCGCGTTTCCATTTTCGTTTTAGCGTCAACCTGGCCGAAGAAGCGCGAATCTTTGGCGGTGTCTCGCACGACTACGGCTTCACCCGTCTGCGCGACCCAGCCCGCTAAACCTTGGCCGACTTTAATGCGCACGTCCTTCAACGATTCCGCGCCTTTGCCGGTGGCGATCTGGAAATAAAGCTCGTCCTTTTCCTGGTCCATCAAGAGGAGCGACCAGGTATCGGGTCGCAGAACCTCATTGATTTTTTCCATGATGGTGCGCAGGACCTGGTCGAGCTGCAAGGAAGACGTGAGGGCTTTGCCGAGTTCGTGGAATACCGTGACTTCGTTGGACGACTCGATGGACATGTCCACACCCGGAGTTCTACGTCTTTCGACGCCCTCAAAGGGGCGTGCGTCCGTGGAGCGCCGCATTGAGTCTTCCGCGAGGCCTTTGGTCGGGTTATTGGATTCTGAAGTCAACGTTGACATTATAGTGAACGGTTTCGGTACACTGCAATGACGTTCGCGGCGCGATTGACGAATCGCCAATGGGCGCCCCTCCGCTGACCTATCGGCCAGCATTGACACTCCCATCAGCGACGCCTATATTTTCTGTAGTTGCGGATTCCAGCGGATGCCTTCAAAACCTTTCGGCGAACACCTTAAACGCGAGCGGGAAATGCGGGGCGTTACACTGGAAGAAATTTCAGCGGCTACGCGCATAGCTCCGCGCTTTTTGGCGGCGCTGGAGAATGAACAGTGGGAGTTGTTGCCGGGCGGCGTGTTCAATCGCGGCTTCATACGTTCGGTGGCGCGTTATTTGGGGCTGGATGAAGACAGCCTGGTAGCGGAATACGCGCTGGAGACTCGCGGGCGGACTGAACCTGGCGTAGTGGCGGACCCTCCTGAGGAAGCTGATCGCAATTGGGCGCGAATTTTTGTGGTGATCGTGCTGGTATTGGCGGTTGCAGCCGGCAGTTGGGCTGCGGTTCACTTCCTGGGACCGAAAATTGCCGCTCGGTTGCATAAACATTCTGGGGAGCCGGTGAATTCTGCGCCGGACGGTGGCGCTGGGCCGAACCTTGCTGCTAATACGGACATGCAGACCTTTGCGCCCACAACTTCTTCACAGAATCCTACTTCTGCGCCTGATACGGCTGCTCCACCGCTCTCCGATCCGGCGATCTCATCGAATGCCGCTGTGCCCGTTGGCGGTGGCGGCGCGCCTACCTCTGGAACAGCACCAACGCTGGATTTGAAACTGTCGGCGGCGAAGGCTGCGGAGGTGAAAGTGATCGCGGACGGCAAGCCGCTCTTCGCGGGACACATGGATGCGCAGCAGGTGTACCGGTTCACTGCGGTGGATTCGTTGGAAATATCTTCTAGCGAATCGAGCGCGATCGTACTGGAGCTTAACGGGCAGACGGTTGCGGCGGGCGGGCAGCCGGGGCAGCCGAGCGTGGTAATGCTCACGCAAAAAGACTTGAAAACCGCGGGAGGAGATTCCCATTAGCGCCGAGATACGAGCCGCGGTTCGTTCGGGGCACGCGAGGCCAGAGCAAAAACTGGCGCTGTGCGCGGGAACCATCTCGCTTGCGCCAGAGGATCGCGCGGAGTTGCTGGCGGTATTGACCATGGACAAAGATCCCGCGGTCGCGGAGCGCGCGAAGAGCTGTTTGCTGACGCAGTCTTTGCAATCGTTGCAGGTAGCGCTGGCGCGTCCGGATGCGGACCTGAAACTTTTTGAATATTGCGCGGACAATATGGGCGGGCGGCCGGAAGTGGCTGACCGGATGGCGGCGAACGCGGCATGTCCGGCGGAATTTGTGACTCGGGTTTCGGCGGATTTGACGAGCGTGGGGATTCAGACGCTGCTCGACAATCTGGACCGGTTGAGTTCGTATCCAGCGCTGGGAATTGCACTGGCTTATTCGGAGGCGGCAACTGCCGAGCAGAAAGAATTGCTGGCGGAAATTGAGACGAACGCATTTCTGGAAGAGAAAGTGATTGAAGAGGCGGCGGCGGAAGTGGAGCCGGACGTCAAGAAGAGGACGACGCTGCTGCAGCGGATGGCCACGATGAATATCGTGCAGCGGATTCAGCTCGCGGTGAAGGGCGGGCGCGAGGAACGCATGCTGCTGATCCGGGATCCGAACAAGATCGTACAGCGCGGCGTGCTGCAATCGCCGCGGTTGACAGACCTGGAGATCGAAAGTTTCGCGGCGATGACCAATGTGTCGCAGGAAGTGTTGCGGCTTATTTCGAAGAACCGGAACTTCATGAAGAGCTATGTGGTGGTCAAGAATTTGACCAAGAATCCGAAGTCACCGCTGGATGTAAGTTTGCATCTTTTGCCGCATTTGACGCCTAATGATTTGAAACATCTCAGCGCGAATAAGAATGTGCCGGAAACTTTGCGTTCGAGCGCTGCGAAACTACATCGGCAACGGAATTCGGCGCGAAAGCCTGATTAGGTCCTGCTTCGGTTCATTTTGCGGCGGGTTTCGTTAGTGATGCGGCGATCTGTTTTTGGTATTCCCTGGCTTTCGCGAGAATTTCCTGTTCGTTCAGCGTCAGCATTTGGCGGTCTTCCATTACGATTTTCCCCCCGATGATTACCGTGCGCACATCGTTTGCTTTCAATGCGTAAACTAGCTGGGAATAGACGTTGTACATGGGCGTGGCATGCGGGGCGGAGGTGTCTATCAGGATCATGTCCGCCTTTTTTCCGGCCTCGAGTGAGCCGATCTGTTTTTCGAGGTGCAGGGCGCGGGCGCCGCTGATAGTCGCTAGCGCGACGACCTGCTCGGCGGGAAGAGCGCGCGAATCCATGCGGGCAAGTTTCTGAAGTTTGGCAGCGAGATCCATTTCCTCGAACATGTCCAGGTTGTTGTTGCTGGCGGCGCCGTCCGTCGCGAGGCCGATGGCTTCGCCGGCTGCGAGCATTTCGACGACGGGCATCACGCCGGCCGCAGTTTTCATATTGCTGGAGGGATTGTAAATGCAGCCGACACCGAAATGCGTGAGGGCGGTGATGTCCGCGTGGTCCACGAGAATGCAGTGGGCGCCCACTACGTCTGGACCGAGAACGCCGGCGCGCGAAAGATAGGCGACCGGAGTTAAGCCATATTTATTGCGGCTCTGTTCTAGCTCGAAGGGAGCTTCTGCGATGTGAATGAGGATCGGGGCATTGTTGCGGCGGGCCAGAGCCGCTGCATCCTGCAGAGTCTTTTCGGAGCAGGTGTACATGGAATGCGGGGCAACGGCGGCGACGATGAGGGAATCGCCTTTCCAGTGGTCTAGGAATTTTTGGGTGTACGTGAAGGCTTGGGGCAGCGTTTTGTTGTCTGGCGCGGGAAAATCAATGATGGTTTCGCCGAGCACGCCGCGCATGCCTGCTTCTTTGGTCACGCGGGCGACTTCATCCTCGAAGTAGTACATGTCCGCGTAAGTGGTGGTCCCGCCGCGCAGCATTTCCAGGATTGCGAGGCGCGTGCCCCACGCGGTGAAATCTTGGGTGACGTTGCGCGCTTCGGCCGGAAAGATGTAGGCGTGCAGCCAGTCGTCGAGGGAGAGATCTTCGGCGATGCCGCGGAACAGGCTCATGGCGGCGTGGCTGTGGCCATTGATCAGGCCGGGCATTACGATCGCGCCGCGGGCATCGACGACTTTTGCCGCTTGGTATTTCGATTCGATTTCAGCGCGTGGGCCGATTGCTACTATCGAATCGGCACGAACGGCTATGGCGCCGTCGTCGAGGACGAGGCGCTGGGCGTCCATGGTGATTACTGTGCCGCCGGTTACTAGGAGGTCTATTTTTTCTTGCGCAGGAACGGGTGGCGCTGCGGACAAGAAAACGCCAAGGAAACAGGCACCACTGACGAACACAGATGAACGCTGACGAAGGCGGGAGATAAAACCTAAAGCTTGGCAACGGAAAATGAGCTTGAGATTCGCGGTCATGTCACCCTTTTTTGAGATTGATTTCAGCGGTAGTGGATTTTGTTCTTTACAGGAACGAAGCGTCGAACGCGCGCGGCAAAAGCTTGCCCGATGTTTCCTGTTCTACTTTGCCCTTTAGATTCGCTAGCAGGACCGGGACGTCACCGCAGAATTCCCAGATAATTTGGCGGCAGGAGCCGCAGGGCGGGGTGAGGCGGTCCACATCGGTGACGACCGCTATGGCGTCGAAGCCGCGTTCGCCTTCGGAGACGGCTTTGAAGATGGCCACGCGCTCGGCGCAGCAGGTTAGGCCGAGCGTCGCGTTTTCGATGTTGCATCCGGTGAAGATACGTCCGGATTTGGCGCGCACAGCTGCGCCTACACGGAAATTGGAAATGGGGGCGCAGGCGTTCTGGAACGCTTGCGTTGCTGCGGTGACTAGCGCGTCATATTCGCTCATTTATTTTTCGCTTTCCTTTACTTTGCTTTCATCTATTTCACATCTATTTATTTAGCGTCGGCGGCGATACGCGGGAGCACAGCGCGCAGCAGCGCGATGAACTGGCCTTTCACTCGCTCGGGGGTTTCCATTACTTCCTTGTGATCGAGCACTTGATCGAGGATGCCCGCGGCCATATTGGTGACACAGGAAATTCCGAGCACGCGAATTCCCATGTGATGCGCGGCCAGCGTTTCTGGAACCGTGGACATTCCCACCAAATCGGCTCCAATCGTTCGCAAATAACGAATTTCCGCGGGCGTTTCGTAGTTGGGTCCGGCGAGCGCGGCATATACGCCTTCTGGCGTCGCGATGCCTAGCTTCTTGGCTTCTGCGAGCGCGATTTCGCGATAGGGCTTCCAGTAGGCTTGAGTCATGTCTGGAAAGCGCGGGCCGAAGCGCTCGTCGTTCGGGCCGATCAGCGGATTAATCCCCTGGAGATTGACGTGATCGCTGATGACCACGAGCGCGCCCTTCTGATATCGCAGATTGATGCCGCCGGCGGCGTTGGTGAGGATAGCGGAGAGAATGCCCATGCGGCCCAGGACACGGATGGGAAACGCGACTTGCTGCGCGGTGTAGCCTTCGTAGAAATGGACGCGGCCTTGCATCGCCGCTACGGAGATATTTTCGATTTTGCCGATTACCAGGCGACCGGCGTGGCCGATCGCAGTGGAACGCGGGAAGTTGGGGATTTTTTCATAGGGGATGCGGGTGACTTCGGTTAATTCGTCCGCGAAAGCGCCGAGGCCGGAGCCTAGCACCAAGGCAATTTTCGGGCGCAGCTTGGTTTTCGAGAGGATAAATTTCGCGGCGCGGTCGGCGCGGGCCAATTCGGAATCGCGCGGTGAGGTTTTTGCGCGGGTTGCGCTCATCGCATCATGATCCCAACGATGGAGGCGGACATTAGATTGGCCATGGTGCCGGTGAGCATGGCGCGAATGCCCAGCCGCGCAAGATCCGCTTTTTTATTGGGCGCGAGGGCGCCGATGCCGCCGATTTGAATTCCGATGGAGCTGAAATTCGCAAAGCCGCAGAGCGCGAAGGTGGCGATGGTGAAAGAGCGCGGATCGAGCGCGTCTTTCATCGGGCCAAGGCGCTGGAAAGCGATGAGTTCGTTGGTGACCATGCGCAGGCCGAGCAGATTTCCGATCGCGTGACAATCGTGCCAAGGAATTCCGATGACCCAGGCGATCGGCGAAAAGAGCCAGCCGAAGATTTGCTCCACGCTGGAAGGAAACCAGGTGACGCCCAGATACGCAAAGCCGCCATGTAGCGCGCCGAAGATTCCATCCACGAGATAAATCAGCGCGATGAAAGTGATGAGCATGGCGCCGACGTTCAGGGCGAGGCTTAAGCCGTCAACGGTACCGCGGGCTAGCGCGCCAAGCGCATTGGCGTCGCGTTCCAGAGGCGCGAGTTCTACTTTGCCGGAAGTCACGGGCACTTCGGTTTCGGGGACCATCATTTTCGAAAGCAGGATTGTCCCGGGCGCGGTCATGATCACGGCGGCGAGGATGTGCTTGGCTTCGACGCCGTAGGCGATGTAGGCCGCCATCATGCCGCCGGAAACGTGGGCCATGCCGCTGGTCATGATGGTCATTAATTCGGATTGCGTGACTTCGGGGAGATAGGGACGGATGGTTAGAGGCGCTTCGGTCTGGCCCATGAAGATGCTGGCTGCTACGTTCAGCGATTCGGCGCCACTTGCGCCCATGAGGCCAGTCATGACGCGCGCAGCTTGCTTGATGATGATTTGCATCACGCCGTAGTAATAGAGCAGCGCGAAAACGGCGGCGATGAAAATGATGGTGGGTAGGACTTGGAAGGCGAAGAAGAAACCCATGGGCGAGCCTTTTTTCCCAAGGTCGCCGAAAACGAATTGGGAGCCGAAGAAGGCGAAATCGAGGACCCAGTTCACGCCGGCCCCGGCTTTTTGGAAAATCCACTGGCCGTAGGTCCAATTGATCACGAGGTAGGCGAAGACGATTTGTAGGAAAAGGCCCCAGGCGACGGTTTTCCCGCGGATAGCGCGGCGATTGGTGGAGAACAGGAACGCGAAACCCATCATGGTGAGCATTCCCAGTACGCCTACCAGACGGTGCATGCGCGGGTGCCTCCTTTAGATGCGTACGGGGTCATGAGATTTTTTCCGCGCCGATGATTTTGCGAACGAGCGGAGCCGCGGGCGGACCTTCGTCGCCGATTTCGAAACTTGTGGACAGCAGGCGCATAGATGGAATCAGACGCGCGTCCAGATTGTAATGAACGGTGCAGAGATTTTCGCCAGACTGCACCTTGTCGCCGATTTTCTTTTCGAGCACCAGGCCCACCGCCGGGTCCACCGAGTCTTCCTTTTTTTCGCGGCCGCCGCCCAGGAGCATGCTGGCCACGCCTACTTGCTCGCAATGAATTGCGGTGACGTAGCCCGTGCGGCGAGCGTCCACGCGGGCGGTATGCTTGGCGCGCGGCAAACGGCTGGGATCTTCGATCACGCGCGGATCGCCTCCCTGCAAGCGAATCACTTCGCGGAATGTATCACGCGCGCGTCCGGAAGCAATCATTTCCGCAGCGAGCGCGCGGCCAGCGGCTACGGATTTCGAACTGCCCCCGAGGACGAACATCCATGCGGAAAGTTCCAGGCTCAGTTCGCGCAAATCTTCCGGGCCTTTGCCGTCGAGGATTTCGATGCACTCTTCGACTTCCAGCGCGTTGCCGATTTTGCGGCCCAGGGGCTGCTCCATATCGGTGATCAGCGCGACAACTTTTTTGCCCATGCGTACGCCGGTTTCGACCATCAGCTCGGCCAGGTATTCGGCGTCTTCCTGCTTTTTCATGAAGGCGCCGTCGCCGGTTTTTACGTCGAGGACCAGCGCGTCAATTCCCTCCGCCATCTTCTTGCTCATGATGGAAGCGGTGATCAGGTAGGGGCTTTCGACCGTCGCGGTGACGTCGCGCAGAGCGTAAAGCTTTTTATCGGCTGGAGCGATTTCAGGAGTTTGGCCGATCAGAGCGCAATGAGCCAGCGCGAGCGTGCGGCGGAATTCTGCGAGCTGCAGATTTACGTTGAAGCCCGGGATGGATTCCAATTTGTCGAGCGTACCGCCGGTGTGACCAAGGCCGCGTCCGCTAATCATGGGGACGTAGAGGCCGGCCGCGGCGACGATAGGAGCGATGACGAGAGAGGTCTTGTCGCCGACGCCGCCGGTGGAGTGCTTGTCAACTTTCAAGGCTGGTAGATCCGACCAATCGAGGACCTCGCCGGAATTGAGCATGGATTCCGTCAGCGCGGCTAGCTCGGCGCGCGTCATGCCGCGCCAGAGGACGGCCATGAGGAAGGCGGCCAATTGATAATCGGGGACGTGGTTGTTGGTGGCGCCTTCAATTAGAAATGCGATCTCCTCGCGGGAGAGTTCCGCGGCATCGCGTTTCTTGCGAATGATGTCAACAGCGCGCATGGAGGAGTTGGGTCACGCTAGCATCGCGGCGTGTGGGGCGTCAATCTTTGCCAGCGCGCCGAGTTCATCAAACGATCTGGCGTGCTACAGCTTGATGTTCGCGCGGGTGGCGATATCGGCCATCATTTGCTGCATTTCTGCGTGGATGTGGCCGTTGGTGACGAGCAGGTCGGGGCCGCCAGGACGATAGGGGCCGCCGCTAAGATCGGTAACTTTGCCGCCTGCTTCGCTGACGATCAGTATTCCGGCTGCGGTGTCCCATGATTTCAAACCGAATTCCCAGAAGGCTTCGAAGCGGCCGCACGCGACGGAGCAAAGATCGAGCGCGGCCGAGCCGTCGCGGCGCACGCCGTGAGAATTTAGCGTGAAATGCCAGTAATAATGGATGTTCAGATTGTCGCCGCGTTTGTGCGTGGGAAAACCGGTGGCCACCAGGCTGACGGCCATGCGCTCGGCGCTTGAAACGTGGATCGGTTTCTGGTTGAGGAAGGCTCCTTGGCCGCGCGCGGCGGAAAAAAGTTCGTCTGCGATGGAATTGAAGACCACACCTACCAGCGGCACTCCATCTTCGAGCAGCGCGATCGAAACCGCGAAGCAGGGATAGCCGTGGGCGAAATTCGTCGTGCCGTCGAGCGGGTCCACGTGCCATTCGTACGGCGATGCTGCGGTCGCGCCACCCGAGCCCTCTTCAGCGACGATGCGATGGTCTGGAAATTCGCGGCGCAAGCGGCCGACGACGATGGCTTCGGAGCGCTTATCGGTTTCAGTAACCAGGTCCACGTCACCTTTATAGGTGATTTTCTGCGGGCGGCTGTGTTCGGCGAGCAGCACGGCGCCGGCTTCCCGGGCGGCGGCGATCGCGACATCGAGAAATTGGTTCATCTGATTATTGCGCCACTCCGGCGGTGAAATATTCCTTGCGGTAGCGCACAGTATCTCCGGTGTTGACGGTGATGGCCACGTGCCGGTCGCTTCCCGGCGGCGGCGTGGGATTGGGATAGTAGCCGAGCAGATATTGTGTGCGCAGCTCTTGATTGATGCGGTCGAAGATAGCGCCCAGCTCGCTGAGATTGGTCGGATAGTACAACGCGCCGCCGGTGCTGTCTGTGATGGTGGAGATGGCGTGTTCGCCCGCGGTGTTCCACCCGGCATCGGACTTCATCGGGCGCACGACGACAGTATAAAGCAAGATGTTCGAGGCAATTGCGGCACGGCGCGC
The DNA here is from genome assembly GCA_963779465.1 of uncultured Acidobacteriota bacterium. Taxonomy (GTDB): domain Bacteria; phylum Acidobacteriota; class Terriglobia; order Acidiferrales; family UBA7541; genus Palsa-295. The sequence goes on from CAVZYH010000001.1 coordinate 2,467,855, forward strand.
GTCTTCGAATTTCGAGACGCTGGTGGTTTCTCCTGCGTCGGTGATGATTACCAGCGCGCGCCGGCGTTCGGCGCCCTGTCTGCGGACAACTTGCGAGCCGAGTACCACTGCGTCGTAGAGCGAGGTGCCCATATCTGGGCTCGTGTCCACACGGCGCACCGCGCTATCCAGCTGTTTGAGATCAGCGGAAAAATTGGAGAGCTGCACGACATCGGCTGCAAATGAAAAAACGGAGAGGCGGTCATCCGGACGGACCACTTCCTCGATAAAATGTGCTGCGGCCTCGCGTTCGATTTTCAATTCGATCGCTGCGGAGCCGCTGGCGTCGAGCATCAACGCTAGATCGAGCGGACGATTTGTTTGCGGCTCGAATCTCACGATCTTCTGGGCGACTCCTTGTTCGGAAAGTTGGAAAGCGCTCTGATCGAGGCCGATTACTGGTTCGCCTTTGGCGTCGGTGACGCTGGCGAGGATGCTGACGAGGTCCGTCTGCACGCGGATGGGGCCTTTTTGGCGCTGTTGCTGCTGTGGATCTGTCGGATCGGAAGCCGGGGCGTCCGCAAATGCGCCGAAACCCGCGAGCGCGAAAGTGCAAAGCGTGGCAATGGCTCGTTTCATCTAGGAGGTAGATTCTTCAGAAGCGGAATTGGCTGGCTGAGAAAAGGGTTCGCCTTCGGCCCACACAGCGCCGCCGGCAAAGAATTCCTTCTTCCAAATGGGCACGGTACGTTTCAGAGTGTCAATGGCGTACCGGCAGGCATCGAAAGCGGCCGCGCGATGCGGCGCACTTATTGCGATGAAGACGCTCGTGTCTCCGACTTCCAGGCGGCCCAGGCGGTGGACGATCGCGAGGCGATGGATTGCGAAGTGAGTGTGAATATGCGCGGTAAGTTCGCGCAGCTTGGTGTAGGCCATGGGCTCGTAGGCTTCGTACTCGAGATAAAGTGTGCGCTGACCTTTGAAATTGTTGCGGACGAAACCGTCGAAGATCACGGCGGCGCCATCTTCGAAGGCTTTGAGGTTCAGCAAAATTTCGCGCGGCTGGATAGGATCGCGAACCAGGAGAATGATGTCGCTGTTGACGGCAGCTTGCTGGCCGCCGCTGACGGGCGGGAGGAAGGCGACTTCGTCACCGGCTGCGAGCGAGGCGCGCCACTCGGCATATTCCTGATTTACGGATGCGGCGACGGAAGGGCGAAAATCGGCCAGGCGGGGGAAGCGGCGAGCGTAGCGCTCGTAGAGGTCTTCCACGCGTGCGCCGTCGGAGAGCTCGGCATCTTCTTGCGAGAGGCCGGCAATGTCCTTGAGTTGGCCGAAAAATAGCACGCGAACGCGCATCATCCATATTCTACCGTGGAGGCGAGTGCAACGCGAATTTGCCGATGCGCAGCCAGAGCTCTCCGCGGCTGCGTGTCCGCGTTGCGAAAACTCAAATTTGAACTAACGAATTTTGGCTTCGCGGTAGGCTTGCGGGGGCATGCCGTGCCAGCGTTGGAAGGCGTGATGGAAGGCGGTGGGATCGGAAAAACCCAGCGCATAGGCGGCTTCGGTGGCTGTGGCATGCGAGCCAAGCAGTAGGCAACGCGAGAGGTCGCGGCGAGCTTGTTCGACCAGGAGCCGGTGCGAGGAAGATTCCTGGCGCAATTTTCTTTGCAGCGAGCGACGGCTGATGCCGAGGTGGCGGGAAGCTTCGTGCAGACTGAAATCGCCACTGCACAAGCGTTGGCGAATGAAGCTGAGGACGCTCTGCGTGAGATTGGCCTTCGCGGGAGCCGTCGCGAGAAGCTCATCGGCTGCGGCAGTGAGCACTTGATGCGCAACGGAATTGGCGCCCCGCATTCGGAGATTGAGCAAGGCGCTATCGAGGAGCAGTGAAGTGACTGGCATGCCAAAACGCACCGGCGCGCGGAAAATGCGGGCGTGCTCGGAGACGTCCTTGGGTTTCGAGTGTGCGAACCAGACCTCGCGCGGTTTCCATGCGACGCCTTCCGAAAGACGGTTGAAGCGCGCGACCGCGGCCATGGTCATCTCGACATCGTGGCGAAGTTCCGGGAGCGGGCCGTTCGAATATTTCCACCGGAAATGCGCGACGGTTGGCTCGACATCGAGTTCGAACACGCCGCCGTTCGTCCAGATCGGCAAATAGCGTTCCAGGCTGCGGAGCGCTTCTCCGAGGGTCGCGCTGCTAACGACGGAATACCCGACGATGCCGTAGGAGTTTTGTTCGACGTGCTCGCCTACGTGAAGGCCGAACGCAACGTCTCTGGTCATGCGAGAGGCGAGCTCGGAAAGCATCATCATGTCCGCATAGGGAATTCTAAGGCGTGGATCGCGCAGCGCGTCGCGGTCGAGGCCGACGGCTTTGAGCAGATGACGGGCGCTGCCGCGCGGCGCGACCGCGTCGGCAATCTTGCGTACGGAACGAGCGAAAACTGTGGGAGAGCTAGAAATGGGGCCGCTCCGTGGCTCTGCCTGGATAAAAGCCGGAATCACTTCGCTCGGATAATTTGGCGCAACTAATCATAGTCCAGGGTATCTCGCCAGTGCTAGTTTCAGTCTAGATGAACGAGCCCGGGGCTGCGTTTCGTTAGGATTCGTGTATGTGCCCCGCGCGTTGTATATCCGAGGGAGTAGCGAGTGCTACACAATATTTTTAAGGGACCGAATGGGTTGCGCGCCGGGTGGCGGCTATTGATTTACGCCGCGCTGGTGCTCACGTTCGGATATGCCGCAAACAAAATCGCGGATGCTGCGTTGCAAGGGCGGCAGCCGGACCCGAGCAGCCCGGCGGTGGGGATCGTTACATTTTCGGTAGCTTTGTGCTTGCTGTTGGTGGCGGCGTGGATCATGTCGCGAATCGAAGGCCGCAGGCTGGGCGATTACGGATTTCCGTGGCGGCGCGCGTTTTGCGGTCAGTTCTGGCAAGCGTCGGGGATCAGCTTCGTGTCATTGACGCTGCTGCTGGTGATTTTGCGGCTGGCTCACGCTTATTCCCTGGGGCCGGTAAGGCTGCACGGAGTGGACACTCTGAAATACGGATTGCTATGGGCTGCGACGATGATTCTGGCGACCATGGTGGAAGAATTTCTTTACCGCGGTTATCTGCAATTCACGTTGACGAGCGGGATCGGATTCTGGCCCGCGGCGGTGATCACTTCGGCGCTGATGGCTGCGGCGCACATGTTCAATCCCGGTTGGACGGTGCTGGGCCTGTTCACGGTTGGCGGCTTCGGGTTGATTGCGTGCCTGCTGCTGCGGCGGACGGGTGACCTATGGATGCCGCTGGGACTCCACGTCGCATGGGACTGGGGCGAAACTTACTTCTACGGCGTGCCGGACAGCGGGCAGATGGGCAACGGGCATTTGTTTCAGGGGAGTTTTCACGGCCCGGCGTGGCTGACGGGGATGCCGTTTGGCGTGGAAGCAGGCTGGCCGAATGTGGCGCTGTTTCTGCTTTGGTGGCTTTTGTTCGCGCGGTGGCTGCGTGAAGTGAAGTATCCGAAGTCCGCTACGAGAGAGACCGAGATCCGATGAGCGCACGCGCGATTGCTATTTTCGCTTTGGCGGCAGTATCGGCGATTGACGCCGGAACGATGCGAGCCGCACAGGCTACGGCGCCGACGCAGCAGCCGCTGCGCGTGGCTACACGGCTAGTGCAAATTGATGTGATCGTCCTGGACAAGCACGGCAATCCGGTGAGCGGATTGAGTAAGGATGATTTCGCAGTGTTGGACAACAAGTCGCCGCGGACGATTCAACTGTTTTCTGTGGAAACAAGCAAAGTGTTGCCGGGCAATTCTCAGCCGCTGCCTGCTGGCACTTACTCGAACGAAATTCAAGCGGCTGGCGTGCCGTCGAACCTGACTGTGATTCTGCTGGATTCCTTCAACACCGAAAGCGGAGACCAGGCGTATATGCGCAGCCAGATTGCGAAATTGCTGCGCACACTGCGCCCGGAAGATCGCGTGGCGCTTTATACGCTTGGCTCTCGCTTGCGTGTGCTGCAGGAATTCACGAGCGATGCAGCGAGTCTCGATGCGTCGCTGAAAAGCTATTTGGGCGAGCGCGCGGTAGATGTGGATGTAGCGAAGTCCCACTCCATGAGCGTGCTGAACACCAATTTGCAGACGCTGTCAGACGACGCGGGCATTGATGAGAACCAGACGTTCGCGATGGATCACCGGCACCCCACGGCCGAGGCGTTGCGCATTATTGCTAATCATTTGGGCTCGCTGCCGGGGCGAAAAAACCTGCTGTGGGTCTCGGGCAGTTTTCCGTTCAGTGTGGAAAGCAATAATCTGCAGCGCACTGCGGATGGGCAGACAATTCCGTACGCGACCGACGTCGAACTGACGATTAGGGCGCTGACGGAGGCGAACGTTGCGGTTTATCCGGTAGACGCGCGCGGATTGATTGCCGGCGACTTCACCGGAGGGCCCACGCACCCGAGCACTGTGCAAGAGATGGAGACTCTGGGAGCTATGGAAAGTCTGGCACGGCGTACGGGCGGGTTTGCGTTCTATAACACGAATGCGATCAAAGGTTCGATTCGCCAGGCGATAGACGATTCGCGCGTCACGTACCAGTTGGGATTTTATCCGGATGATGTGAATTGGGACGGAAGCTTTCACAAGGTGCACGTGGCGGTGAAGCTTCCGGACACGCACGTGCAAACGCGAGAGGGATATTTTGCGCTGCCGGAGCCGAAAATAGCCGGGCCGACCTGGGCGGAGATGATTTCAGAAATTGCGACTAGTCCGGTGGAGGCGACCGGGATCCGGATCCGCGCAGAAGTGACGCCGCGTGAACCCGGCCAGAAGACATTGGGCCTGTTACTTTCGCTGGACACCGCGCAGTTTCAATTTGCAGAGGCGGGCGCGGTGTGGAGCGACGTCGTTAGCGTGGTTTACATTCAACTGGATGGAAAGAACCGCGTGATCGAGACGCATCCCTTGCGGCTTCCTCTGGCGATTGATGCTGAGAAGTACGCGCAATTGATGAGGGAAGGGATGATCCTTACTCGGGATGTGCAGGTGCTGCCGGACACCGCCGCCGTGCAAGTGATTGTGCGCGATGGAGGCAGCGGAAGAATCGGATCCGTGCGCGTTCCGATCGCGCAGTAGCGATTCGCCGCGCGCGAGACTATTTTTTGTCAGCCGGCGCGACGGCCGGCGCGAGCACGTTGGTTTCAATGCCCGAGGCTTGGCCCTGGCCGTGATATACGTGCTGAGTGGCCTTAACAAAGTCGGACGGTTTCGCATCCGGTATGTTCAAGAAAATTTGCGGATTGCGATCGGTGAGCGGGAACCAGGTGCTCTGAATTTGCACCATGATGCGATGGCCGCGGCGAAAAGTGTGGTTCACGTCCTGCATTGCGAAGGACACTTCCTCGACCTTGCCGGGGACGAACGGCTCCGGCGTTTCAAAACCGTGGCGGAATTTTCCGCGGAATGGTTCTCCGCGCACTAGCTGTTCGTATCCGCCCATGACAAAGGCCGGCGCGGGCACATCCGTCTGCGGCTTCCCTTTTTCTTCCGGGCGCGGTTCGTCTTGCTTGCTTTGCGGATAATCGGGCGGATAGACATCAATCAGTTTCACGTCCCAATCTGAATCGGTGCCGCTGGTGGAAACGAAAAGGCGCGGGGACACTGGCCCTACAATCGTCACATCCTCTTGTAGCACTTCCGTCTGATAGGTGAGCACGTCCGGCCGGGACGCAGCGAAGCGCTGGTCCGAAAGCATGTATTCCTGCGGCACCTCTTGTGCCACGTAGTTTACGAAGGGTACGGGCTTTGCGGGGTCACTGACGTATTCGTCGTAGGCAGCGGCTGGTTCTTGCGGCGGATCGAATGACAACACGCCATTCGGGTGGAAGTAGAGCGTCTTGGTTTGCGTGTTTTTCGGCGGCCACGCGGGATATTGCCGCCAGACGTTGGTGCCGGTCTCGAACACGTAGGCTTTCGGCAATTTTGCGTTGCCGATCCCTTTCAGGTATTGCTCGAAAAACGGGAACAGAATGTTCTTGCGATAGTAGTCGCCGGTGTTCGCCGCGAAACTTACGCGACCGAGGTGGTCGCCATCGTAACGCGCCCAGCCGCCGTGCACCCAAGGGCCGACGACCAGCGCATTGAAGATTTCCGGATCGTCGCGATCGATTGCATGGAACAAGGTGAAAGGGCCCTGCAGATCTTCGGCGTCAAACCAGCCGCCGACGGTCAACACCGCGCAGTGAATGTTTTTCGTGTGCGCGGCGAGGTTGCGGGCCTTCCAGTAGTCGTCGTAGGTATCGTGATGCACCTGATCGAGCCAGAGCGCTTGCTGGGGACCGAGCAGATTGCTCAGGTTTTGCAGCGTGCCGGCTTTGAGAAAAAACTCGTATCCGTCAGGTGTGCCGAAATCAAAGGGCATTCGGACTTTCGGCGGCAGTTGCGGATTCGCCTGCGGTTGAAAAAAAGCGTAAAAGCCGAAATTTGCGGCGAGCATGAATGCGCCGCCGTGATACGCATCGTCGCCTTTGAACAGATCGGTCATGGGCGCTTGCGGCGATGCGGCCTTCAATGCGGGATGGGAATCGATCATGCTCGCAGAAGTGTAAAATCCGGGATAGGAAATTCCCCAGATGCCGGCCTTGCCGTTGTTGTTTGGGACGTTTTTCAGGAGCCAATCGATGGTGTCGTAGAGGTCGCTGCTGTCGTCCACGTCCTGGCTCGATTTTTTATTGTCAATGTGGGGGCGCATTTCGACGAACGTGCCTGCGGACATGTAACGGCCGCGGACGTCTTGCAAGACGAAAATGTAGCCGGCCTTGTCAAAGTCCGCGGATGGACCCAGTCGCGCGCGATATTGATCCACGCCATAGGGGGCGACGCTGTAGGGAGTGCGGTTGATTAGAAACGGATATGCCTGCGAGCCGTCTTTCGGGACGTACACGGCCGTGAATAAATGGACGCCGTCGCGCATCCGAATGCGGTATTCGTATTTCGTGTAGTGCTCTTTGACGTCGAATTCTGGCGAGTCGGGCTTGGTCTGGGCTAGCGCACCAGCGGCACCCAGCAACAGAACTACGATTAAAATTGCGATTCTGCGACCCAACATTGATTCCCTCCAGCGCGACACGCGCAGATCACAAACTTTTACTTTTCAGAGCGTGCTCATTCAGCGGCCAGCGAACTTATCGATAATGGCTGAGCGAGAATTTTTGTAGCCGAGAAGAATTGAAGAAGCCCGCATTGCGCGGACATATTAGGTGGCGTCCGATGGCAAGTCAACGAGGATAAGCTACTCACAATTAAATTTCGGCGCCCAATCTGAGAATAGAGAACAGACGCGAGACGCAGGCGCGCGATGCGAATGCGCCGGGGTGAATCGCAACAGTTACTCCGCGGTTGGTGAAGAGGCCAGGCGAGCGATTTCGTCCAGGCGGGTGGACGCGCGGCGGAGCGCGGCGGCCAGGGCTGCCGCTTCATGGGTGAAGGTGGCGGCGTCCTGGCGGTCGAGGGCTTCGTTTGCGCCGGGGAGGACTTCGGCGGCGTATCCGGCATAGGTTCCCGGGGCGTAGATGGTGTGTTTGTACCAGGTGCGGCCTGACAGGCCGTCGGGCGCCAGTAGCGCCTGTTCGACGCTGACGAGTTCGCGGTTCAATTCATTCTGCTTCCCAGGATTTGGCGAGGCGTTTGCGCGTTGTTGCAGCGCGAGCGATGCGCGGCCTGCAGAGGCTACGAGTTGGGCTGCGGCAGCGGTCACGGCTGGCACGTCCGCGCTGCCGATCCCGAGTTTAGTGGCGCGTGTGGCGAGGTCGCTCGCGGCGCGCGCGATTTCCGCGGCGTAGGCGGAGTAATCGAAAGGGAGCGTGTCGGATTCATCGAGACGCAGCGCCAATGTGCCGAGGATTTTCGCAAGCGCTGCGTGATATTCGAAGGAGGGGTCGCCGAATTTTTTCATCCAGTAGAAATCGTCGTACATGGAGTGATACACGCCGTAGTCACCAATAAATCCAGCGTCGAGCGAGGGGATTCCGGCGTGGTCGAAGAACGGGCAGAAATCCGAGCCTGCGCCAAGCGCTTCGATGGGAGCTTCGCCGGGCGCCGTGAATTTCGCGCTGGGAGGGCGCGCGATGCCGCTGGGCTCTTCCTGCTGGCGCATGGCGCGATCCAACCAGACAGTGTAAACGCTGCGCACGTCGCGCGGGTCTTGCACCTCGCGGGTCACGTCGCGCACTAATTCTTTCAGCGACGGCGTGGCGGAAGCGGTGAAATTCGGGCCGGCGACGCCGACGTCTGTATTTATGTAAGCGATGGCTTTGGCTTGCAGCTCGGCGCGATTTGCTTCCACCCATTCGGTCGAGCCCATCAGCCCGGGCTCTTCGCCGTCCCATTCGCACATCACGATGGTGCGGCGAGGCTTCCATCCGGCGCGCACCAATTCACCTAACGCGCGCGCGGTTTCCAGCATCGTTGCCGTACCGCTGCCGGGATCCACCGCGCCGTAAACCCAGGCGTCGTGATGATTGCCGAGAACGACCCATTCGCCGTCATTTGCGCCGCGAAGCTTTGCGATGACGTCATAGAGCGGGCGCTGCTGATAATCCATTACCAGCTTCATGTGCGCAACGGCTGTGCCAGGCCCGATGTGATAGGTAAACGGCAGGCCGCCCTGCCATTGACGCGGCACGTGCGGGCCACCGAGATTCGCAAGGATCGCGGAGGCGTCCTGCGAATTGATAGGCATGGTGGGAATGCGCGCCAGATTCGTCGCGTCGGCGGGCGCAAGGCGCTTGGCATCGGGAGTCGCGGCCACTCCGGGCGTGAGCGGGTCGCCAGGATAAATTTCCGTGTATTCGACGGAGCCGCGTTGGATGCCGGTCATGGGACGCCAAGGGCCGTTGGGAAACACGTCGCCTGCGACGTATCCGTCGTCTTCGGGATCGGAATAAATAATCAGGGCGACGGCTTTGTGCTCTTCGGCGAGTTTTGTCTTGATGCCGCGATAGCAGCCGCCGTAGCGGGCGATGGCGATTTTTCCAGCGACGCTTATGCCCAACTTTTCGAGTTCGCGATAATCCGCCTGCATCCCGAAGTTCACATAGACGACTGGAGCGGTGACGTCTCCGGAGGGCGAGAAGGTGTTGAAACCGGCGACGATATTTTTGTTGTACGTGTCGGGATCCACTTCAAACGGTTGTTCGGGAGTGGCGAGATTTTTTTTGTCGGGCGCCGTCAGTTCCAGTTTGATTTCGCCGGGTTGTGCCAGCCAGACGCTATAGCTGACGATTTCGGCATCGAACCCGTAGCTGCGATATTGATCGCGCAGCCATTCCGCCACGCGATGGCTGGCTTCGGTGCCGGCCATGTGCGGCTCGCTGGTGATGTGGCGCAAATCGCTTTCGGCGCGCGCGGGATCGGGGATGGCGCGCATTTGCTGTTCGAGGGCGCGTTCGGCGGGGACGCGGGCGGGCGCGAAGCCGCGGATGCCGGGATTTTCTTGCTTGCCGCGGGAAATTGCGGCGGGAAATACGAAGATGCTCGCGAGAATGATTGCCGTGCGCGCGCGCCGCGTGGTACTTGCCATTCCCACCTCGTTGAAGAATTGCAAATTCTATACTACATGGGCGTGTGCGTCCTCGATTGCTTGTGGAATTTTTCTTGTCGGTAATGTCTGGCGCTGGATGCGCCTGAGCGTTTGATGGCGCACGCTGTTCGCTTGACGACGCTGGTGCTGAGCCGTAGTTTAGTTCTGCTGGCACTGGGCCAGGCGCGGTTCGAAAGGAAGTGCGATGAAAGTTCTGATTTCTGGCGGGTCCGGTTTGGTGGGAGCGGCGCTCACCAGTTCGCTCCGCCGTGATGGTCACAGCGTTTCGCGCATGGTGCGCCCGGGGAGCCAGGCCGCGGCGGGAGACGTGACATGGAATCCGTTGAACGCACTGGTGGACGTGCCGGCGATGGAGGGATTCGACGCAGTGGTGCACCTGAGCGGCGCGAGCATCGCGGGCGAGCGCTGGACGGCGAAGCGCAAGCAGGTGCTGCGCAGCAGCCGCGTGGATTCGACGCGCGTGCTGGTGGACGCGCTGGCGCATTTGAAGCAACCGCCGCGCGCGTTTGTGTGCGCGTCTGCGATCGGATTTTACGGAGACCGCGGCGATGAGGTGCTGACGGAATCGAGCGGCCACGGCAACGATTTTCTGGCGATCCTGTGTCGCGCGTGGGAAGGCGAAGCGGCGCGCGCGGCGGCTTCAGGCATACGTACGGTGATCATGCGTTTTGGAATCGTGCTGTCGGCGGAAGGCGGCGCGCTGCCGCGTATGTTGACGCCATTTAGGTTCGGCGCGGGCGGGCGGCTGGGCAGCGGGAAGCAGTGGATGAGCTGGATTGCTTTGGAAGACGTGGTGCGAGTGCTGCGCCTGGCGATTGAGGATGCCAGCTGGAACGGGCCGGTGAACCTGGTGGCGCCGGAGCCGGTGCGGAATGCGGAGTTCACGCGCGTGCTGGCGAGCGTGCTGCACCGGCCGGCAATTTTTCCCGCACCGGCAGTCGCGTTACGTCTGGCTCTGGGAGAGATGGCGGACGCGCTGCTGCTCGCCAGCCAGCGCGTGCAGCCGGAGTGCTTGAAGCAGTACGGCTACGCATTCCGTTACGAAAATTTAGAGGCGGCGCTGCACGCGGTGGTGACGAAGGCGTAACGCGGCTGTCCCGATGGGGCTCGAACTGCCAATCTAAGAATGCTGTGGAATTTCAGTAGCGACGGCTCCGCGTTTCCCGTACTCGAAGTGCTCGATTCCCTAGTTACTTCACTAAGTTCAGGGTGACCTCGACCTTAAATACGTGCCCTGTGAGAGGATCCGTTGCGACGGTTCCTTCGGTAGGCTGACCTTCGCGCAGAAACATTCCCACGTCGCCGCGATATTGCCGCACCAGCGGCGGGGTGCTCGGAGGTGCTTCTCCATCTGACCATTCCTTGCCAGCGATCTTGCCATCCTGATCGTGGGAGGTAACGTACAACGAAGACCGGTCCACCTTTAAATCCAACTGGTATTTCCCGTCGCCAGCATGCGCCACTCGAGCATCAATGTTCGTACCCACATCTATATACTGTATCTGGGTGTCGCCAGTTTTCGAATCGCTGGTCGTCACAGGAACCTTGACCCCAATCCGCAGGGTGGAATACGCCCCGTTTCGTTTGCCCGCTACGATGAGAGGCATCGTGTAGGGAAGATTGGCGATTTTTTTGGTGCCGTCATATTCGGACAGAAGGATCTGTAACTTGACCGGCGTTGGCGGTTCGGCCGTCGCATTTTCCGGAGCGTCCGTTGCCTTGGTTCCCTGGCCGTAAACCAGGAGCGGCACGCACATCAAAAGCAACGCGCAGATGACGAGCGATCGCAAAATTTTCATCAGAGCCTCCGATGATTTGTTATTGCGGCTTTCTATAGATGAAGACGCCGGTCACGCGGCTTTCGTTCAGAATTGAATCGAGTTTACAGATTTTTCCGTGGTATCGCCCAGCGCGGAAATTTCCAGTGGCGCAAGTTCGATGGGCTTTACTTCCAGAGGCTTGTCATACTCTCGCTGCGCGGCCAAAAGCTGATTGCCATCCACTCGACCGGAACTAATCGCGGCGCTCAACTGGGCTGCAGCCGCGAGTTGGTCGTGCGGCACGACGATTTCCGGAAAGGCAGTGGTCGCGGTGCGCGTCCACCCACCACGTCTGGGGTCGCGTGTGTTTGCCGTCCGTTCTGCATTCTGCGGATTCGCAGCAGACGCAGTTACCGTTTCCGGAAGCGCGGAAATAGGATTCACGGCGACAGCGACGTTCGGATTGGATGCGTTGTGAACGGGTCTGCGCGCGGCCATGATCGCCAGAACGACGGCGAGCGCGAGGGCGCCGGCTATGACTGGTGCCCATGCCATCGATCGCAAGCGCAGCGGTTCGGCTTCCTGCGCGATACGCCGCCGCAGGATTGTGGCGAATTGCGGCGACGGCTCGCCGGCGACGAGTGATTCGACGCCGCGATCCACGAAGTCGCGCACCTCGCGCGCGTGATTCAGCGCTTCGCGGCATGTGTCACACTCCATGGCGTGCGCGAGCAGCTCGGGCTCGTGTTCGGCGCTAAGCTCGCCGAGCGCTGCGTCGGTTAGCCAACCGGAGTATTTTTCACAAGACATTGCAAACTCTCCGCTAACTTCTTTCGCGCGAGAAATAGTCGCGACTTCACGGTGCCTTCGGGCAGGCCGGCCAGTTTCGCGACCTCGCGCGTGTTGTGACCTTCGATGGCCGCCAGGACCATCACAATCCGGAGTTTCTCTGGCAGCGCATCGAGCGCCCGCGCTACTTGCCGTTCGAATTCGCGCGACGCGACCAGAGTTTCGACGCTGGCTTCGGGCTGCGCGTTCAGCGCCGTGCGCGTTGCATCGTTCTCATGACGTTCGCGCCGATTTTTGGAACGAATACGATCGAGCGCCAAGCGAAACGTCGAGCGCACCAGCCAGCCGCGAAATCGTTCGCGCTCGCGGAGACGATGAAAATTGCGATAGGCGCGCAACATCACTTCCTGCGCCACGTCTTCGGCCTCCGCCGGATTGTGAAGTACGCCGAGCGCGACGCGATAGGCCAACTTGGGACAATCCGCCAGACGCTGCTCGAACTCGCGCGCGAGCGATTCGTCACGACTCACCGCACTTCCCGGAAAGCTCGCCGCCAGTGCATCCATCACTGCCTCATTCAGCCAGACGCCGGTGGTGGGATTTCGGTTCACTGGTTTTTAAGCAGGCTGCGCATGAGGAACTACAAATCCAGACGTTCGAGCAGCGATGGAAGGTTTGCTGCGTCCACTGTAAGTTCTGGGCGGCTGGTGGCGAAATCGGCGATCTCATCTACGGCCTGAAACAGACGCATTTTCGCTATGGCGTATTCTTCTGTGCCGGTCAGGGCGCGGCCGGTTTGCTTGGTCCATTGGTCCAGGACTTCGCGGGGAACGAAAATGCGGATGGGGAACATGGTTTTGCGGTCGGCCGAGACGTAATAGATGAATTCGTTGCCCTTGGCGCCATCGCGCTGTGCGGGATGCACATCCTGAAATTGATATTGGTAAACGTAGCCGTTATCGGCTGAGTAGCTCTTGATGCGCCGCACGGTTTCGGGTTTGGACATGGGCGCATTATTCGACTGAGGCGGGCTGGTGTCAACCGTTCGACTGCGGCGGTTGGGCTCCGAAAAAAACAGATCCCTCGCTGCGTCCCGCGCCCGACCGCAAGTTCTCTCCCGAATCGGAATGGGCGATTGCGAATCTGTGCCAATGCGGGACCGAGCGATTCCCCGCGACAATCCAAATTTTGTGCGTTTTGCGCGTCTTAATCCGAAGAAGTGCGCGACATGAGCTGTTAAGCATCTTCGATTGCAGGCTTTGCCGACGTTTGGGTGCGCCGGCTCGCGGTTGATCGCGATAATTCTGCGATTCGTGCATGTGCGTCGCTTTGGCACATCGCGTGCGTTTGTTGTCCGCGGCTATGAGTTTCTTCAGCACGAGCGAGGTGTGGCAGGGGTGGTCCCGATCGAGCACACGCTCGGGCGCTGCGCGATTTTCAAACGCATGGCACAAGCAGCTGACCGCTGTGGCGGTTTTCTGCGCGACGATGTTCCCGATTGGCGGATGCGGATATGCCGGCACGCCGCCGAAGCCCTCCGTCAGCGTCACGGTGCAACCAACCAGCGCAGTACTGGCGTTGGGCGCGACGCAGCAATTTCAAGCGACGGTGACTGGTTCGACGGACACTGCCGTGGAATGGGCGGTGAACGGAGTCGCGAATGGAAATGCGGTTTCCGGCACGGTGGATGGCACCGGCTTGTACTCAGCGCCCGCGGTGATGCCCAGTCCGGCGAGCGTGACGGTGACGGCGATCAGCCAGGTGAATCCGGGCGACCACGCTTCGGCGAGCGTTACATTTCAGGCTGGCACCGTCACCGTGACGGTGCAGCCCACCACCGCGTTGGTGACGTTGGGCGCAACCCAACAATTTCAAGCGACGGTGAGCGGCTCGATGGACAGCAGCGTAGCGTGGAAGGTGAATGGCGTCGCGAACGGCAATGCGATTTCCGGCATGGTGTCTGGCACCGGGCTGTACACAGCTCCGGTGGTGATGCCTAGCCCTGCAAGCGTGACGGTGACGGCGATCAGCCAGGCGAATCCGGCCGATCAAGCCTCAGCGGTGGTCACGTTGCAACCCGCTGTCGGAGTTTCCGTGCTGCCAGCGACGGCGACCGTGGCGCCAGGCGGCGCGCAGATTTTTAGCGCAAGCATTTCTGGATCGGGCTCGCTGGCGGGCGGCGTCGCTTGGAGCGTGAATGGTGTGGCCGGCGGCAACGCGACGTTGGGCACGATCGTGGTGGATGGCCCGACGTCCGCGGTGTACACCGCGCCTGCGACGATTCCCTCCCCCGCGATAGTCACGGTGACGGCCGCAAGTGTGGCCGATCTGACGAAAGCCGGCACCGCGACGGTGACCGTTGCTTGCGCTGTTCCTAGTGCGATTGCGCCGCCTAGCGCTCAATTGGCATTGGGACAACTGCAGGCGTTTACTGCAACTTTCTGCGGGGCGGCGGGAGCGCAAGTTGCCTGGGACGTTAACGGAATCTCCGGCGGCAATTCCGTTTTGGGAACCATAGTGGTGACGGGCCTGGCCAACGCCTCGTACACAGCGCCCGCGAATCTTCCCGTGGCAAATCCGGTCACTCTTCACGCGACAGAAGGCGGCTCGACTCTCGCGGCGACGATCACGATCATCAGCAACGTGACGGTGAGCGTGTTGCCTGTCAGTGCGCTGCTCGCCACCGGCCAGCGCGTGACGCTGATGCCAACTGTGACTAACACCGCGGACGCGTCGGTTACGTGGAGCGTGAATGGGATCGCAAACGGGAATGTAACCGTGGGGCAGATTTGCCAGCAGGCGTCGAGCCCTTGCGTGCCGCCGACTGGCCCGAGCGCTGCCGCCATTGATTATTTGGCGCCGGCGACCGCGCCAACAGCGAATCCGGCGGCGGTGACGGCGACAAGCGTGGCCGATGCCAGCAAGAGCGCGAGCGCATTGATTACTATTTCCGGCGTACACGAAACCGTGGGGGTAAGCATCTCGCCGGTGTATGCATTTCTGGCTCCGTCTGGTGGAGCAGCTTCCACGCAACAATTTTTCGCGACGGTCACGGGAGCGACGAACACGAATGTGACTTGGAGCGTGCAAAGCGGTGTAGCGGGGCAGGGCTGCTCCGGCTCGGCTTGCGGCACGATCAGTTCTGCAGGACTTTACACGGCGCCGACGACCGCACCTTCGCCGAATGCAGTGGCGGTGACTGCGACCAGCCAGGCCAATACGACCATATCAGCGAGCGCGACCACGGCGATCACCACCGGGCCAACCATCGAGGTGATCTTTCCGTCGAGCGTGTTTGCAGGCGCGGTGGAAAGTTTTCCGCTGCAGGTGCAGGGCAGCGGGTTCGTAGCCGGCAGCGGCAGCGCGGCATCTTCCATTTCAATTAACGGCACGACGCGCGGCACCACATGTGCTGCGACCACCAGTTGCGCGACGGGCCTGAATCCCGCGGATGTGCAAGCGGCCGCGACGCTGACGATTCAAGTGCAAAATCCCGGACCGAATGGCGCGCTTTCGAATCCTGTACCGTTCGTGATAGTTCCGTTCGACGTGTCGGTGGGAACGATTACGCTTTCGAGCGGCGAGCCAGCGGCTGCGCCCGTTGTTCTAACGGTTCCGGAGCCGACCACCGCGGCGGAGTCCGCACCGGTTGACGTGGATACCATCGGGCTGCTGACCGGCGGGAACAATTGTGGAATCCAGGGTTCACCGCTCACGGTGACGCGGCCTTCGTCCGGGACGGCGGTGGTGAGCCTTTGCATCCACGGCAACTTGCTGGATCCGACGTTTGTTTATTCGTTCAGCGGAGCGGGTGGCGCACCGGATGGCAGCGACATCGTTGTGACGGCTTCCGCAATCACGGGACTCTTTCCGAACATGATCGAGCTCGATCTGCAGATCTCCAGTGCGACTTTGCCGGGCGTGCGCACGTTGTTCATCACCACTTTGAATAACGATCGCGCGGCGTCCACGGGGATGTTGGAGGTGAGATGAGACGAGGTGAACTGAAATGACGAAACGATGGCGAAATATCAGAATTGTTCTTTCTCTTGCGGCAGTTCTGGTCGGCGCGGCAATGAGTGCTTCCGCCACGACACTGGAGCGCATGTCTGTGGCGAAAATGACCGTGGCAGCGCAGTTGGTGGTGCGCGCGCAGTGCGTCGCCAATTCTGCGGCATGGGACAGCGGCGAAATCTGGACGTTCACTTCGTTTGCGGTGAAGGATTCGTGGAAGGGAGCGCCCACCGGCGCGGCGCAGCAGGTTATCGTGCGGCTGCTGGGCGGGTCGGTGGGAAATTTGAGTTCCACCGTTTCCGGAGTGCCGCGCTTTCGCCCCGGTGAGGAAGTGATCCTGTTCCTGCAGAACACGGCGCGCGGCGACTATTCGGTGGTGAGCTGGGTTCAAGGAACATTTCGTATTCGGCAAGATGTGCGCAGTGGCGCGGAGATCGTGGTGCAGGATACGGCCGCGTTTGAGACCTACGATCCGGTGACGCGGCGATTCGACGCCGAGGGGATTCGCAATCTTTCTGTCGCGGGGTTGCGTTTGAGCGTGCAATCCGCGCTGGACACGCAATCCGGTGCAAAAAAATGAAGCGAGCCCTGGCCATGGCAACGATCGCGTTGCTTTCTTTCACTGCAACGTCCGAAGCGGGCGCGCTTCCCTACACCATGGATTACACGATTCCGCTGACGGGCGGCTGCCCGCAGCCGAACCGCTGGAATCTGTCGCTGGCCGCGCCGCTGAATCGCAGATGGAGCACGTCGCAGCCCGCACTAGAGCTGCCAACGATGCTCACGGTCGCGGCGCCGAACACGCCCGCGCAGATCACCGAGATTGGCCAGGCGATTACGGCTTCGTTCGGCGCGTGGTCCGGTGTCAGCGGCACTACCTTCAACACGACGGGGTTCCCGGGGCTGCTGGCGCCTTTGGGGCAAGTGGCCGCGGCAAATTCCTGTACAGACGATGCGGAAGACAACGTGGATGGGCTGAACACCATCTGCTTCAACCAGTCGAGCGCGGGCTTCACCAGTGGCGTGCTGGCTTTCACGCGCACGATTACCGCGAATGCCCCGGGCGCAGTCGTGGGCGCGTCCGCTCCGGCCGAATTCGCGGGGCAAATTCTGGATGCGGACACGCTTTTTCGCAACGACGGCCAAGCTACGTTCGCAACTCCTGGTGCGCTCGGGACGCTGCAGGGCCAAGGCGCTTACGACTTGGAATCATTACTGATACACGAGCTCGGACACTGGATGGGCCTGGATCATTCTGCGGTGATTCGCGCGATCATGTTTCCATTTGCGCCTCCTCCCGGAACATTTCTCGGACAGCGTCCCACCGGTTCCGCGCCGGACGGGCCGCTCGCGGACGACGATCGCACCGGGATCCGCGTACAGTATCCCGACCCGAATGACATGCTGAACGTCGGTGCGATTAGCGGCCGGATCGTTCCAGCGAATCCGTTTGCGCTGGCGCAATTTGCCGCACCGTCGCCGGGCTCGCCGGTTAGTGGAATGGTGGGCGCGCACGTGGTTGCGGTGGACGCGGAAACCGGCTCGGTGATTGCGGGGACGCTCGGCGGGTGGAGCTGCAACGCGGCGAGTCCGCCGACGCAGTTCGACGGCTCGTTCGTTCTGGAGCGACTGCCGGTGGGCCACAGCTACAATTTGTATGCTGAGCCGCTGGTCGGACTGGCTGTGCCCGGAGATTTCGGCAGCGTGTTCACGGGATTATGCTCGAGCACCGTCGCGCCCACGTGCACGCCGGCACCGGTGAACACGAATTTCAACGTGCGTATTCTGCCCGCGTCGCCGTGATGCGCGGCACCCCCCCAGCGTTGCGCGCCGCTATGCCGTGATGTGACGCGCGCACGCGGGCTCGCTCGCGGCGCGAAAAAAAAAGCGGCTCCCAGGAGGTGCGGGAGCCGCTGATTGCGCTGCGGGGTACGAATGCTTTTACTGGGTCGGCAGAATCTCCTGCGAGAACCCGATGGTGTTGACCGAGCGCAACACCGGAGTTCTCGGAGGCAGATACGACGGCCCAAGAGCGAAGTTAGTGTCAAAGCTATACAAACGATTGGGCGGACTATACGTGGTGTTCCCGGTCTTGTAGGTTCCGACCGCCTGGCGATTGTAGTAGAAGCTCACCATCGAGCCTTCGTAGTAGCAGTTGATGCCGCCCCAGTTTTCGAGGAAGCGCAGAAAGTTATGCACGCCGCCGTCGGTTCCGAAGTCGGCCGCAGCTCCCGTCGGCTGCGGGAATGGAATTCCCTTGCCTCCGATCAGCGCGACGCGGTACGCGGTCTGCACTGAAATTCGCGCGCCGTAGTCGTAAGGGTCGGTGAAGCTATTTACGTCATTCCAATTGTCCGAAAGCAGGGTTACGGCGTCGCCGGCAACGGCCGCGGCTACTGTGCCGGTACCGGTAAGGCTGCCGCCGGGCGAATTGTAATCGCCCTGGATGTAAACCGGATTTTCTGCCGCCACCGTCAATCCGCACGGAGGATTCGTGCCGGTGCCGTAGCAAGAGGTGCCGAGGCTGAGCGTGATCCCGTTCACGATTTTCAGAGCGCGCCGGAAAAAGAGCGGCGGGTTTTCACGGGCTTCCATCGTGTGCACGTAGGTCGCACCCGGCCAGAGGAACTGGTAGTTCGTCTTGCACAGAGGGTTTTGCAGGACCGGGTATGTCGTGCCGGTGAGGGTCAGCGGAGTAGCAATCCCGGGCACGGCATTGGTGAGCGCATTGGGAAAGATGAGCGCAGGCGACACCGGTTGCGATGCACCGTAGATGCGCAGCACGCCATCGCCTTCGAGGTCTTCGCCGGCGGTCAAGGCCTTATCCGGGCAGCCGTTGGTTGCATCGCTGAGCCCATTGACGATGTCTTCGAATCCGAACGAACCGGTCAGCGCGGCAGGAGACGCAGCAGTGTCGGCCTGCTCGCCGCGACGGTCTGAAAAATAGACCGTGAAGCCGGTATTGTTGTTGAGGCTCAACGTGCCCTGCTGGGTGCGGAGCCAGTTGGACAGGTTGGTGGCATCCAGCTCGACATAATTCATCACGCCGAGAGCAGGAATTTGCGGCAGGTTCTCTTTCGCTGGGCTGTTTGCAGGAATCACGCTCGGGCGAAAGCCACCTTCGCGCGAATCGAAGAGCACCAGCGGCCAATAGTCAACGGCATTGGTATCGTTAGTGGTGCCGCAATAGGGTGACGCGGCACCTTGAGGATTATCGCGGACGCGTGCCAGACGAATGATAGCGAGCGGGCTGGGATCAGTGGTGCATGGAGTCACAGTGGCCCGAGTGGTCGGCCCTTGCGCGTTCACCTTCGTAGCAGCGACCAGCGGGACAACGTTGGGATAGGGAACAGTGCCCGCCGGATTGGTGGGGTTGATATTCCGTCCGAGGAAGCCCATGGCCAGCATTTTCTTGGTGTAGTCATGGAACGCGCCGGCGGTGTCCTGATACTCGATCTTGATGCATCCGGTGATGATCGGCGTATTCGCGGTCTGCCAATAGCCCCTTCCCGTCCCTGCTGTGGAAACGTTGTACACGGTATACGAGGCACCCGTCGCGCCGGAAACCGGCAGCGGCAAATAAGGCAGCGTGCCGCCATTGGCGGTCCACCAGGTGGGGCCAGACGCGCCGTTGGTTGTCCAAGGAGCAGTGCTGGCTACGTTGGTCAGAGTGCCCAGATCAACGGGCGCACTCGAAGTGTCAATACCGTCCAAAACCATCATGGGCGAATTCGTGCAACCGCTGGTTGCAAGACCGGGCGTTTGGTAATCGTCAATCAGAATCCGCAACGTGGCCTGCGAGAAATATTGCTCGTTGAACTCGGACGGGTTGGTGCCTAGTTCGCCCTGCACCGGTCTGCGAATCAAAGAGATCGGCTGCGTGATGCCGCCCAGCGCTGTAGAGGTGAGGCTCAGGACCGGAACGCCATTCTGTACTTGCCCGTTATAGGCGGGGATGACGGTGCCGCTCCAGGTTGGGTTGTTCAGGCTGGTGCTGATGTTGCCGTAAACGCTGCAGCAATTGACGCTGCCTTCGGTGAATGCCAATTGGCGCCAGGACGAGTTGGTATAGGGCTGGCTGCCGGGCTCGTTGGTCAAACTCGGATTGGGCGCAAGCGCGATGGAGACGTATCCACCGTAGGTGCTTCCAGAGCTTCCCGCGTAACCGTTTTCCAGGTTGGTTCGGATGATCTGGCCGACTGCCGTGACTTTATCACCCAGGAAGAGCGGGCCGGTGTTGGGAGCGAGCCACAAATTTCCGTTGGTGTGCGTGCGGCCGCCGAAATTGAACGAAGGGCCGTTAAAGAACGAGATGTCGGAGTCGGAATAAATGCCGAACTGAAAGACGGGAATGGCGACCACCTGAATTTGGCGCGTGAGCTTTACTTCCGCTCCCGTCGCGGTGTTCTGCGCGGCGACTGTCAGCGTGAATGGCGTGATCAGGCCTTGCATACCGGCGTAGGGGCTGGGCGGCAGAATCGACGCGTTGTTCGACACGGGGACCAGTGGAGTGATCTGGTAGGTGGAAGCGCCAGCGGCGTTCACGTATTGAACGCCAGGGAGCGCGTTAGGAGGAACGGCAGTGATGGCGGTGATATCGGCTGCGGTGAGCGCGCCCTCGGTAGAGAACTTGTTGGCAACGTCGGTGGTCAGCTTTTCCATGCCGGCTTCGGCGCCGTAGAACGCCAGCTCGCGGCTGGAGTTGTTGCCGCCCAGGCGCTGGTCGGTCATCACCATCCAGCACATTCCCACCACGATGGCGGAAATCAGCAGCAGTACCATCAGCGAGGTTATTAGCGCGACTCCCTTTTCTCTATCCATTCTCACAGCGGATCTCCTTGAAAACTCAAATTGCAGTGGCACCTTGCTGCGAATTGGGGCTAGGGCGCCGTGGTCGAAGTAGACGTGGCGAACTGGTTGGTGAACGAAAGACTGCGAATGCTCACCTGGCTGCTGAGATTGTTTCTCAGATATTGGGGCGCGCTTAATGCCGTGTAGGTGTTTTCGGACCGGCCCGCCAGAAACATGTTGACCGCTCGAATTTGCGCAGGCGTGTCCGGGAGAATCGGCTGCGGGGCGTTGCCCGCACCGTTGGTGAATTGGGTCGTTGGGTACGTGCCTGCAGCGTCCGTTGAGCTGTCAATGGCGTAGCTAAACGCCAGGTTTTCGATATCGTCAGCAATCGCGATGGGCGGGTTTACCGGCGCAGCCGCGGGGTAATTCGGATAATTTACCTGGCGGATCAATTGCGGATTCTGGGCGTTGGTCGCGTCAATGTAGTAAGTCACCATCCACACGCGGGTGACGGTAGTCGGCGGAAACACGCCTGGGGTGGTGGCCAGGTTCGCGACCGTGCCGAAAGTTTTTCCTGACTGGTTCAGCCCGGCCGGATCGCCGCCGGCGAAATTGATCGTCTGCCCGGCAACGCTGGTGACATATTCCAACGCGGTGCCGTTCTGGTTGTGGAACATCATCAAATTGCCGGTGGTAATTGGATTGGTCGCTCCCGGCATGAGGAAGCAGCCTGCCGCGAGCGTGACCGACGCGCCAGTAGCATTGATAGTCCCCGCACAAGGCGGATTCGTAGCTTGGATGATGGGATAGCTGTAGAGATAGTTTCCCGCGGTGTCCTGCAGAATGTTGTCCGCGTAAATGATATTGATAATGTCGGTTCTCACACCGGTGAGCGTCGCGCCAGTGGAAGGATTCAGAGAGGTTGCGAGTTGCCCGGCCAAGTAACCGGGAGTGATCGCCGGCAGTGTGGTATAGGCCACGGGAAACGTGACTGCCGGGTTCGTGCCGGGGCGATTGATCGCCGAAGCCGCGCCCGAGTAAGGCAAGCTAACGCCGCCCTGCGGAATTCCTTCGCCCGCCTGCATCAGGTCGCGAACCATGAAATGCATTCCGGCGCGCAAATTCTCTTGCGTGTTCGCCATGTACGAAACCGCCGTGGTGGCGTGCTCCGCCTGCATCAGCGCGCCAGTGGCGATGGCTACGACGGTAACCACGATTCCCATCGAAACCATCAATTCGATCAGCGAAAATCCTTTTTGCAGCTTCATTCCTTGCTCCTGGCGGTTCTAGAACGCTGAAACGTAGGTGGTCAGTGTGTAGCTGCGTGTAAAACGGCCCGTGCTGTAGTTCACTGTGATCACCACCTGATTAAGGCTGTTGGTGTAACCCGCCACCGGGCTGATGGCGATGGTGCGCGTGAACGCGCCCAGATTCTGGTAGATATCATCGGGCGTACCGAGCTTTCCGTCCGGCCCGGGAAGAACGATGTACGCGGGGTTACCACCTGCGTCGGCGACCGAACCGACAAGTCCGTCTGCTCCCGGAACCAGCAACGGCTGCGGTCCGACCAGGAACAGTCCGGCTGGATTGCCCGTCGTGTTATTGGAAAGCTGCGCGAACGTCGCGTTATTCGTGTATTTGGCGGTGTAGATCGCTTCGGCCGCTTCTTCAGCTTTTTGCTGCGCGATAAAATCGTATTCCGAGCCCTGCATGTAGGACAGCGAGTCCGCCAGCATGGCGGCCAGGCCCAGAACGCCCACACCCAGAATTACCAGCGAGATCATCGTCTCTAAAAGCGTGAAGCCTTTTGCCGCCTGCCGTTTTCTTGCTTGCCACATTTTCCCGATCTCCTTCAGAACCTGGTCCAAACCGCTCCGGTGCCCTTCCAACCGCGTGCTCGCCCGGTGCCGCCCAAGATTGTGATCGCGCGCGCCGATGTGTTCTTTCCGGGAAATCCCAAAAACACTGATCCGTTAATTGGCTGGAATGTGGCTCCGTCCACCAGTTCGCCGTCGCTTTGGAACAACATTCCGCCGACCGGTCCGCCGTTCAGGCCTTCGAATTCAATGGCCGCGGCATTGCCGAAGGCGTCCGGCGTGTCGGGAGTTCCCGCAAAGACGAGGTATTGCGCGGGGTACTGCAGAATAGTCGTGCTCAGGACCGGATTCACGGCACCCGCGCCGGCCGTCAAATCGTTCCGTTGCAGCAGTACGACCTCATATTGATTTTTCCCGCCTACGACCACGATAGGAAAGGTGACCTGCACGTAGCGGCGATTGGTGATTGCATATTCCCGCGCTTGCCGCAATTGATCGACGACCTGGCGCGTCGCGCTGTCGAAGCGCGCGTCCTGCAAGGTAGGCAAGTAAGCAATTAGTGCCATCGCCGAAATGATCAGGATTAACATGACCACGACGCTCATTTCGATCATCGAAAATCCGCGCTGACGGTTTGCTGCGCGCATACGGCTGTCTAGTTTCGTTACCCGTTCTCTCACGCTTACACCCTCGAATCGCCCTGGAGATGGCGGGCGCGCCTCAGAATCCAGTGGATACAATGCAGTTCCCAGGCCACGATTGGCTTTCTTGTAAGTCTATTTGATAGTGTCACTTAGCTGTGGGAGCGCAGAATCACGAATTCCATTTCGAGATTGGAGGGGTGGAAACGTTACATTTCTGGTGGCAGGCTACCACAAACGGTATGCTTCGAATTAGCTCCGTTTGGGTCTACAGCGAGGCGCATTGCGTCCAGAAGTTGCGCGGGACTCCCCCGCAGGAAGTGCTTCTTCCAAGCAGGTGCGGAGCGCGTTCTGGTTGAGCTCCGCTCAGTCGCGGCTACGCAGTTTCGAGAGCAAGCGCAGAATTTCCAGGTACAGCCAAATCAGTGTGACCATCAACCCGAAGCCCGCGTACCACTCCATGTACTTCGGCGCTCCGGCGGCCACGCCGCTCTCGATGAAGTCGAAATCCAACACCAGATTCAGCGCCGCGATGACCACCACAAAACCGCTGAAGGCGATCCCAACGGGACCGGAACCGTTGATCGTGGTGAAGTGAATGCCGAAGAACCCCAGCACGATTGTGGCTAGGTAGAAGAGCGCGATTCCTCCCGTCGCCGCCACCACGCCGAGACGGAATTTTTCCGTCACCGGTATCAATCCGGAGCGGTAGGCGAGTAACAGGACCAAGAGCGTACCGAACGTCAGGCTTACCGCTTGAATCGCGATCCCGTGAAAGCGCGTATCGTAAAATGCGGAGATGCCGCCGAGCAGCAGGCCTTCGAGCAGCGCGTAAATCGGAGCGGTCACCGGTGACCACGTCTTCTTGAAGATCGTCACCAGAGCGACGATGAATCCGCCGATTCCGCCGACCACCATCAGCGGCAGCACGTTCTCAGGATTCTGCGAATGCGTGTAGATGTTCCAGGTCCAGGCGGCGGTCGCGATGACGCAGAGCAGCAGCACACCGGTCTTGTTGACGGTGCCCTGCAGCGTCATGGCTTCGCCTACTCCGACACCTGCGCCTTGAAAGGCGCTGGCGTTCAGAGCTGGATTCGATGTCCTCATTAGATCCGCCACTGTGAATCTCCTTTGTGCCGCGTGCACACTCCAACGCGTCCGGGCAAATGCAGCCGCCAATCGCCATCCCCGGTTGCTGCGACGATTTTACATTATTTTGGCCTGATTCACTCGCGGCGGGTATTCGCAGAGCTCGGCGCAAATAAAAAATCCCCGGGCAGGCATTGCGCCGACCCGGGGAAATTTTCTTTCCACGCCTTTATCAACTGCCGTCTAGTGGTGATCCGCGATGGCGATCGCTTCGTCCACGTGAGCGTGGGCGCGATCGATGTGCCCGATTACTCGGTCGCGAAGTCCACGCGCTTGGGGGTTATCCTCTTCTTTCTCGAGATCGTGATGAGCCTTGTCCAGAAGCTCGCGGGCATCGTGCAATCGTCCGACCCAAGGGTTGTGCGCGTCAACCGGAGGGCGGTCTGCAATGTTCTTGCCGTCATCCATCGCGGCACGCTTGATTTCGTCAATGGCATGGTCGATTTCTTCCACGGCGGCGCGCTCTTCAGCATGCAGCGGGCCTCCGTCGGGGCGTTGCAGGTGTGCTCGCGCATCCCGCAGGTCGGAAAGAGCGTGCAGGTAGGCCGGATGCTTACCTTGCGCGCGGGCGTTCTGTGACGTGAACGGAACCAGGAAAGCAATCGTCGCAACAATCACCGCAATCTTAGTAAGAGTTTTCATTCGAACTATCACCTCTTGTGGAATTGGAATGGCTTTAACAGGGGTAGGAATGCGGCTTGACCCTGCAATCCAGTAAAACACGCCGTGCTACCAATTGTTGCGGGCCGCGCCAATTATGTTTCGAGAAAGCCAACGCGCGCCAGCGAACCAACACATAGAGTGCGCTTACATTGCAGTTGCTCGAAAGCCAGACTTCAGGTGTAGTGTTGCGGATCTTGGCCTATGCCTGAACCCATCCAGTCACCAGACGTGAAGAGCATCGTGGTCACTCCCGAATTGATCAAGAGCCTTGGCCTGCTAGACGCCAGCATGATTGTGGCGGGCTCGATGATTGGCTCGGGAATTTTCATTGTTTCCGCCGGCATCGCGAGGCAAGTGAATAGCCCTGCTCTGCTGCTGATTGTCTGGTTGGTCAGCGGTTTGATGACCACGATGGCGGCGCTTTGCTATGGAGAACTGGCCGCAGCGATGCCTCTCGCCGGCGGCGAATATGTTTTTTTGCGCGAATCGCTGGGCCCGATGTGGGGATTTTTATATGGATGGGCCACGCTGCTGGTAATTCAGACGGCTACGATCGCGGCGGTGGCAGTCGCCTTCGCGAACTTCACTGGGGTTGTGTGGTTCTGGTTCTCCTCGTCCGCGTGGATCTGGAAGATCGGGACATTCGGCCCGTACAAAATTTGGTTCGGCGCGCTGGGGCCCTATAACGTTGGGCTGAACACGCAAAATCTGCTGGCCATCTGCTCGATCATTTTTCTTACCTGGATGAACACGCGCGGCCTGCGCCTGGGCGCTCGGGTGCAAAACGTTTTCACGGTGGCAAAATTTGCCGCGCTGAGTGGATTGACGCTGCTATGTTTCGCGTTCGCAACACGAGCGGCCCGCCATGCAAACTTCAGCAATTTTTGGCGGAACGCAAGTCTTTCTGAATTACACAAATATCAAGCCGGCGAAAATACGGTGTGGGTCAGCCTGGTGACACTGGTGGGCCTGGCGATGGTCGGCGCGCTCTTTTCTTCCAGCGCGTGGACGAACGTGACCTACATCGCGTCTGAGGTGCGGAATCCCCGTCGGAATTTGCCACTTGCGCTGATTCTTGGCACCGGAATTGTTACGGTGCTCTACGTTCTGGCCAATTTCGCGTACTTAAATGTATTGCCGCTGGTTGGAACTCCCGAAGGAACTTCGGTAGCCGCGCGAGGACTGCAATATGCCGCCGGCGATCGTGTGGGCACCGCTGTCGCCGAAGGTATTGTGGGCGCAAACGGCGCGTTGTTGGTTGCTATCGTCGTGATGATTTCCACATTTGGCTGCAACAACGGGCTGATCCTGGCCGGTGCACGAGTCTATTACGCGATGGCCAAGGACGGATTGTTTTTCAGCAGCGTGGGCCGCGTGAACCGGCACAACACTCCTGCCGTTGCATTGTGGGTTCAGTGCGTTTGGGCCTGCGTTTTATGCCTTTCCGGCACTTACGCACAATTGCTCGATTTTCTGGTTTTTGCTGTGGTGATGTTTTACATGCTGACGATCATCGGACTTTTTGTTTTGCGGTACCGGCGGCCAAACATGGAGCGGCCTTACCGAGTGTTCGGTTATCCGATCCTTCCGGCGATGTATCTCTTGCTCGCTGCAGCCATCGAGGTGCAATTGTTGCGTTACAAGCCGCAATACACCTGGCCAGGATTGGTCATTATCTTATCGGGTGTGCCGGTTTACAGGCTGTGGCAGAAGTCACAGAGCGCGCGGATGCGAAAGCGCACGGAGAAGCAGGGTTAGCTGCGCGAGGCGTCTCGCAAAATGCCCGAGAGCGGCATGAGCTGGACTCCGGCCCGCCGTAGCGTGTTCGCCACTGTCGCCGCAATCTCCGCAGCGCCGGGAGTGTCGCCATGGACGCAAATGGTCTGCGCGTTCGCCGCGATTTCAGTACCGCCGTGAGCAATCACCGTCCCGCGTTCAACGATGCGTAATGCCTGTTGCCCGGCTTCGGCGGGGTCGCGTAGCAGCGCATCCACAAATTTACGCGAACGAAGTGCGCCATCGGCCTCGTAACGCCGATCTGCGAACGCTTCGGCGGCCACACGGAATCCTGCTTCACGAAAGACGTCCAGCATCAGTGATCCAGCCAGACCGACAAGCGCGAGGTCCAGGCTCCAGCGCGCAACGCCGTCGGCAATCGCTTGCGCGATGATGCGATTCCGCGCAGCCTGATTGTAGAGCGCGCCATGGGGCTTTACGTGGGTCACCCGAGCACCGCACTCCGCGGCAACTTCGGCGAGCGCGCGGACTTGCTCGAAAACGGAATCGGCGATTGCATACGGTGGTAGCTGCAATTCCAGGCGACCGAAATTCTCGCGATCCGGGTATCCAGGATGCGCGCCTATGTCCAACTTCCAGCGCAATGCCTGCTCGATCGTCGCTCTCATGGTTTGGGCGTCGCCGGCGTGTCCTCCGCACGCGATGCTGACCGAGGTCAGCGACGGCAGCAACGATTCCTGGGTGCCGTCGCTGATGGCTTGCGGTAGTTCGCCCATGTCGCAATTGAGATCAACGCGTTTCATTCCAGAATCAACTCCCGCGAAGCCAATAGTTTTTCCTGCTCGACGAGCAGGGATCGCGCGGCGTCGAATGTCACCTGTTCGAATCGTATCTCATCGCGTGGGCGAAGTTGGCCAATGCGGTGAAGATCCGCGGAAATCACATTCGCGATTTTCGGATAGCCACCCGTGGTTTGTTGCTCGACAAAAAGGATGATCGGCGAGCCGCCGGCGGGCACCTGAACGGCTCCCAGTGAAACACCTTCGGTGATCATCTCGCGCGCGCCGCTTTGTGAGACGGCCGCGCCTTCGAGCCGCAGGCCCATGCGATTCGATTGCTCGCCGATGCGATAGCGGCCCGCATAAAACGCGCGTAGCGATGATTCGGAAAACCAGCTAGCCTGCGGACCGAGTGTCACACGCAGGATTTTGCGATGCGAAAAATTCTCCGTTGCGCGCTGCGCGACGGCTCTCTTACGAAAATGCTTGGCCGCGCGTCCAATGCGCAGCACGTCTCCTTTGCGCAGAGGCCGGCCCTGGAAACCGCCGAGGCCGCTCAAAATGTGCGTGGACGCGCTTCCAAGAAACAGCTTCACCGTGATTCCGCCCCGCACGCAAAGATAGCAGCGCGCGCCTGAAGTCGTTGGCCCTACGTGAAGAGTTTGATCCGGCCGCACCCGCACAGACGTGCCGATACTGAGTTTGCCATCATCCAGCATTGCGCCGAAATCGGAACCGGTCAGCGCGACGATTGCTCCGTGCGGAAAAATAAATGTTCCGCCGAGCAGCATCATCTCCAGCGCAGCCGCGCCCTCTCTATTCCCAACCAAGAGGTTGCCGAGACGCAACGAAATTGGATCAGCGGCTCCGGACGGTGAGACGCCGACGGGACCGAAGCCTTGACGTCCGAGATCCTGCACAGTTGTGAGCAATCCCGGAGCCTGAACCTCCATTGTGTTCATGCGCGCGCCAGCGCGGCAAATCGCGCGGCGGAAATCGGCGTGAAGCGCACGCGATCGCCTACTCCGAGAAAACTTATCGCTTTGCGATGCGGGCGAAACATGGCGATGGGAGTTCGTCCAATCAATCTCCAGCCTCCGGGCGTGGCGAACGGGTAAACGCCGGTCTGGCTGCCGGCGATGCCCACGCTGCCGGCGGGCGTGCTGCGGCGCGGGCTCTCTAGTCGCGGCGTCGCGAGCGCTTCCGGCAATTCACCGAGATATGCGAAGCCCGGGACGAATCCGAAAAAATAAACGGTGTAAGTACGCGACGCGTGCAATTCGATTACTTGAGCCGGCGTCAAATCGTGCAGGCTGGCAACTTCGTTGAGATCCGGACCAAACTCGCCGCCATAACACGTGGGAATTTTCAGCTCGCGCCCTTTCGGAATACGCACAGCGCCCGAGCGGTCGATATAGCCGCGCAGAATTTCTTCCAGATCGGCGTGGTTCAATTGCAGCGCGTCGAAGCTTACGAGAATCGAGCAGTAGGCGGGATTAAGGTTGCGCACGCCCGCGATCGGTTTCTGTTCGAGCAAGCGCGACAATTTCCGCACGCGCTCCTGAGCGTCCGAAGTGAGCTGCTGGCCAAAGTAGATCAGCAGCGATTGATCGCTCGCGGTTTGGAATCGCACGCCGTCGGTCTGCGCCATCTGCATTTCGCGGGGATTATATAGCAGGTGTGATGCGACGCGAGCGGGCGCAGTTCAAGAATGGCGTTTCGCGATTACGTTGAGACGAACAGGGCATTCTGCGATTTGCCAGCGGAGCAATTCAAACACGAGATATTGGTAGCGCTAACGGGAATCGAACCCGTATTTCAGCCTTGAAAGGGCCGCGTGCTAACCGTTGCACCATAGCGCCATCGGGGGTTTCGTGCGTCAGCGCAACAAAAACGCAACAAATGCCCCCGCGACGGGGGCCACATGCTGCACCGACGTACGTTATTGTACACGAGAGCGCCGTAGTCCGCATACGCGGCTGCATTCGCTAGAAACTCCCGGTTCCTGGAGAGGGGAATACGAACGCGATGACCAGGTGGGAGCTAATCGGCGTCCCTTGAAACGTCGCCGCACTGAACGTCCAGGCCTTCACTGCCGTCGTAGCCTGCTGCGTCAAGCTTTGCACGCCGCGAACGACGTGCACTTTGGCGACCTTACCCGAACTTCCCACGACAACGTCGAGAACGACCGCTCCTGAAGAAACGCTCATCGCCGGATACGTTGCATAGGACGCCGCGGTGATTTGCGGCGGCAGGTATTCCGCGTTACCCGCGGGCGATGCTGGCGAGATTGAAATAGTCTGAGACGAGTATCCAACACCTCCGGGGTTGAAAGGATTGAAAACCACGCTGACCGGAAGAACCGCAGGCACCGCTTGGCCATCCAACGAGGCTGGCCTGAAGCTCCAGCTCTTTACACCAGCGGAGGCAACACTGGTCAGAGAGGGAAGATCGCGCAGCACGTCGAGATGCTGCACGTTGCCGGAGTTATCCAGATTCACCATCAGCGTCACAATTCCTGGCGTCCTAACGTCGGTCGGATATGCGATGTTACCGGCACTCGTGATGCCGGGAGCAACGAACGCAGGCCCCGACGAAGCCGTTTGGACCACCAGGCCAGCCAGTAGAATCACCGCGATTGTCACGCCCAGGATTCGCGTCATTTTTGTTGTCATCACGTTCGCTCCCGCGCGCGGTTGACCGCATCGCCGCGCAACAGCATCTCGAATCCCAAGCGCTGGAATTACGGATGCCAGCGTCGAGTCGGCGGAGTAAGTCGCGATCAGGCGACCCGAACCTGAGAATGGTCCGGTTCCCGGAATCTGTCGAGTGTCAGTTTTGCCAGTCTGCGGGAACGGCCGCTCCGCAGGCCGGCTGGCCGAGCCCCGCGCTGTCGGCTGTCATTTCTGACAGTTCCAATAGAATCGCAAGGAGCTTACCCTCCGATGGTGAAATTTCGAGCATTACTGCGCGCTACGAAATTTCGAGTGGCTCAGGATGACCGTGACACGACAAATTTCGCCTACGAGGCACATTCCTAAGGTTGCTGCGGTGCTGTTGCTGGCGTCAGCGCTTGTGGTGGGGATGGCCGGGCCAGTTCCGGCGAAACACACACAAAACTTCATTCCGCCGGATATTCTCACGGCAAGCGGCATACCGTATCCGGCCACGACTGTCGCTGCGGGAGTGGTGACGCTGGCCGTCAATTTGGACGCTACCGGTCAGATCATGAACGTCCAAACGCTGCGAGACATACCTACGGTGACGACGCAAGCGACGCTGGCGGTTCAAAATTGGACCTACGCGCCGGCCAGCCTGAACGGAAAGCCTGTGCCGTCAACCTTGATCGTCCACATCGTGTTCGATCCTGCGTTTCTGAATTCCAATAATATTCCGCTGGGACCGCCAGAGTCGTTCCAGCCGCCAAACCCCAAAGCGACGCCTTACGCTCCGCCGCAACTTTTCAGCGCGACCTTTCCGCCCTACCCAGCTAGCGGACAAACGTCCGGCGCCGTCGTCTTGGACGTCGCCATCAACAGCCAGGGCAAAATCGCCCGCGTCACCACCGTCCACGACGTGCCGACGCTGACAGCGGCTGCTGCAGCGGCACTTCAAAACTGGAGTTTCAGTGCGGCGATCTACGGAAATACGCCCGTAGCGTCGAAAGTGGTGGTTGCCATGGTGTTCCGGAACCCAGCGACCGCCCTGCCTGACTAGCCGCGCGAGCGCAGTGCCGGCCGCGCAGCAGGTCCGGTTCGGCGGCTTACCAGAGGTCGGGGCAGATCGAGCTTTCAGCTTAATTTTTGGGTTAAACAGGAGGTCGCCGTTGGACAAAAAAAAGCGTTGCTTCACGGGCTTGTTAGTTTTGTTGATGTCGTGGTTGGGGAGCAGCAGCGCGGTAGTCGAACTGCGTGCCGCAGCTGGCACAGTGTCACGGTCATCTGTGCTCCAGTCTCAGCTGTTTCAGAATCTTCAGAATCTGGCGCAACAGTTGTCTGTGGACCATACCGTGCATTGGAAACATACCTCGCCCGGGTTCGGCGAAGTGATCACTTCAATGTCGGTAGCGCCCACCAATTTTGATGGCTGCTCGGTGGTCTGGAGCCAAACCCAGGAGGGGACGAGACCCGGTGAATTGTTTTATGTGGAAACCCACCGGTTCGGGGTTCCACTAGCGTCCATGGATGCGAAGCAAATCACGATTGAACCCGTGGGCGCTGGGCAGAATGTGCGGCCCGGAATTGAGCCGGGCGATTACTACACGGTTCTTCTTCACTCATTAGGCGGAAAGAACACCGTCAACATGGTTGACAACAACATCACTTTCAACCAGAAAAAGGGCCCCGTCGCTTCCGTCAAGCAGCTCATGGTTTCCAGCGCGTGGGTCAGGGTCCGTCAAGAGGGGAACGGTGAGACGTTGAAGACAGACTTTCAGCAGGCGATCACGTCGTGTATCGCAGCGGGTCAATGACCTGGTAGGTATCTAGCCCACAGAACGAAAACTTTATCGCGTTGCGTGCTCGCCGTTGCATTGAATCGCGGCGCCCATAACGAAGCTAAGGGCGCGTCATCACCGGCAAGGTGCAGGCGGAGCGAGAAACATAAAATGCACCTCGCCGTGATCGATGTGCTGGAATCGGTTGCGGACGCGGATTCTACTCTTTGGCGCCGGCTTTGTCCCAGTCAATGATATTTACCAGGTTCCAGTGGTTCTTTCTCAGCTGAAACTCTAGCTGGCCTTCTTTGTTGATGATCAGCTGAGCCGCAGGGTACAGCGTGCCCACGCTCTTGTCCTTGTCGGAGTTGTCCAGGACGAATTCGCCGGCGGTCAGGTTATAGGCCTTGCTTGTAGTGTTGTGGTAAGCCTCGCCGAATTGAATTTGGCGGTTCGTGGCGAAGCGAATTCTGCGACCGGTGTCAGTTTGGATCAGGCGGATGTAGGCAAGATCCTGGCCCAGCGTGCCAGTGATGGCAATCCGGCCAACCGGCTTCATTTTTCCCAGCGCGTCAACCAAACCCTGATTCTGGCCCTTCTTAAATGCTGCCACCAGCACTTGCCTGTCTTCGTCGGTGGAGTACTGGTAGATGGTTACCTTGACGTTCACCATCGTGCCCAACTGCGTGCTGGTTCCCGTCGCGGTTGAGTCAATCGTCTCGATTTTTCGGTCCTCTTGGGATCTAACCAGGGGGACCGCCGCCAGCAGCAGAGCTGCGAACACCAGGCTGCCGAACCCGAATTTGCGAACTGTGAGATTGGAATCCGTGCCGTGTATCACCGAATTTTCCTTTCCCCAGAAACAGGGCCAACGCCTAAATCGTGCGAGACTGCTACGCGAGAGTTTAACCCAATTCGCCTAGGGGATTACGACGAGTTCCGCGTTCGAATTGCCGCACATTCCGTAAATCGTTCCTGACACGCAGGCTCCAACGGAATACTTGAAGCATCCCGGCCGCTTAGCGACGACGGAAATCGGACGATCGGCTCCCCCGATGATCGTTCCATCCGGTACGTCGAACGGAGACGAAGGGCCAAAGTCCAGTACAAAACCGGTATTTTTGGATCCGCTTTGCCACGTCACAGTTGTTCCAACTTTCACGCAGAACGACGCGTTTCCCTTGGCGTTCGGAATGCTCGCCGTAGCGGACGCGGAATTACCGCCGCTGCGTTTCACGTCCACGGTGCATGCGCTGGTAGTCGAACCGCAGGTGGTGCTGGCATTACACATGCTTCCCGGATTGGTCTCCGAGCAAACGTACTTGCTGCTGTTCTTGTTGTCACCGTTCAATCCGCTGGCAGACATGTGCGTGGCCATCGCCAGCACCGCGAACACCAGTACACCGCAGCAAATCGCCAGATATCCTTGTAGCTTCATGATGCGCCTCCAGAAAAAGATGACAGCCTTTCAACGTGAGCCTGAAACGCGAGTGCGCAGTCCGATCTCCGGCTAATTGACGCCAGGTGTTCCCTTCCAGTCGAGCACATCCACCAGCTTCCACGGGTTTTGAGACAGGTCAATCTGCAGCTGCCCTTGCTTGTCAATCACCAGTTGGGCTCGCGGATACAATACGCCGGTGCTCTTGCTCTTGTCGGAGTCGTTGATGTCTATCTCGCCGCCGCTCAAGTCAAAGGACATGGTTTGGGAGTCCGTCCAAGCCTCGCCGAATCGGATGGGGCGATTGGTGATAAAGCGGATTTTTCGGCCCGTCGGTGTGGGAATCATACGAATAAAGCTGACGTCGTAGCCCACTGTGCCGGTGAGCGAGATGCGGCCCACGGCTCTCATCTTTTGCAGGGCGGTCACCAAGCCCTGGTTCTGGCCTTTGGTGAATGCATCCACCAAAACCTGTCGCTCTTCCATGGTGGAGTAGTCGTTTATGATCAGGCGAACTTCAACGTTCTGTCCCAATTGAGTGCCCGTACCCATCGCGGCGGCCTCAATGGTCTCCGCTTTCTGGGCAAACGCAGAAACGCTTCCTACGGTGAGCAAAACAACCGTTAGCAGGGTGCCGATAACCAAACTGTGGATCTTGAGAATCGAATTCGCTGTGTGCCGCATTTCACTCCTCTTTTCGCTGGAAGCTACCGGACACGGGCCTAACTGCTTTGTCGCGCGGATATTAACGCTATCGGGGAATTAATGGAATTGGCAAAAGTGACAGGTGCCCGGCAGCTGGGTTCTGCATATGATGGACCATGTGAGTAAGATGCTGCGCCCCCTGCCGGCAATCGCGCGTTCTCGCCTCTGGTTGTGCTTCTGCTGCGCAGTGATCCTTTCTTGTATTGGCTTGCATGCGCAAGAGAACTGCGATGTGGAAGTGAAGCTGCTCCTCTCCCCAAGTGAAACTCAAGCTGCCGTCGCGGCTCTTCGAGGCACAAAGGAAACGGCCGGTCGCATCTATTTTTTTGATACCGACAAGCTCGATCTCCTGTCTCAAGGGGCAATTGTGCGGTTGCGGCAGGGCGCTAAGAGTGATCTGACCGCCAAATTCCGGGCGACCAGCGGGAAGAAGCTGCTTGCTACCACCGAGGGAGGGAGCGCCTTGAAATGCGAAGTTGACCTCACGGGCGAGGGAGCAAGCTCCTCCTATTCAATTACGACGCAACTCGCAGCGGAGGATCTTCCGCAAACAGGAACTGACGTTTCCCGCCTCCTGAACTCCGCGCAAATCAAGCTGTTCCACGACGCAGGGGTGTCCGTTGATTGGTCCCGTGTAAAAAGAGTTGCAGAGATCACCTCAACCAGTTGGCAGACGCAATCTCAGGCGCGGTTAGGCAGGCTCACACTGGAGCTTTGGGAGTGGCCTGGAGGAAAAGTGCTCGAGCTCTCGACGAAGGTCTCATCGGACGCCGGCTCATCGGCCTACACAAGACTACAGCAGCTCGCATCGGCGAAGCGGCTGGGAATCAGCCCCGAACAGCGCGTCAAGACCAGTATCGCTCTGGAAGCTATCACGCACGTGGCGCGGCACTGACCCGAAAACGCCATCACAGGCTTGTCGCACGTCCACTCAAGCCGGGTTCAGACCTGGGGGCTTCGCGTCGGCGGCCGGCAAATCACAGAGAGGGTCCGGGTTAGCGGGCATTAGACGCTTTGCAAACTGTCAAAAGTGACAGTTACACGCGGCGAGTGGGACTCGTAGTATCGCACCCGCAATTCCGATATTCTGGCTCGCCGCTAGAGGGTTCTAAGTTGAGCCGTAAGGCCGCTTTTGTGTCGCTCTGTTTGGTCTCGAGCGTTCCGGCGAGGCGAAACCAGGGCCCTCAGCGCCGATGCAGGCGGGGAATCCAAAGGCAACGGCCAGACAAGGAAGTGTCCGATTGTTGCGCCTGATCCGAAGTCTCGTGCGCCCGTACCGAGGAACTCTGATCGTTATCCTGCTCGCAATGCTCGTCCAGACCGCGATGAGCGTGGCGGGACCGTGGCCGCTGAAAATCATCCTCGACAACGTCGTGGGCACCCACAAGCTTTCTCCTTGGCTTGACGACCTGCTGCGACCCATTTTAAGTGGGGGCAGCAAGATGCAAATCGCCGCTGCGGCCGCAATCGCGGCGGTGCTGATCGCGGTGCTGGGCGCGGTCGCCTCCTACGTCGCGAACTACTACACAACCAGCGTCGGCCAGTGGGTGGCCAATGATCTACGCGTGCGCACCTATCACCACCTGCAGCAACTTTCGCTGAGTTACTACGATAGCCACCAAACCGGCACGCTACTGAGCACCATCACTTCCGACGTGCAGACGATCCAGAGCTTCGCCTCTTCGTCCACACTGGGAATCCTTGTGGATATTTTGACGATCATAGCGATGCTGTTCATTATGTTTTGGCTCAACTGGGATTTCACACTGATTGCTGTGGCGGTGACGCCGTTCATGCTCCTGCTAGTGTCGCGCTTTAAGAAAGTGGTGAAGAAGGCGACCCACGAAGTGCGCAAAGAGCAAAGCAAAATTGTCTCCGTGGTGGAGGCGGGCCTGCAATCCATGCGAGTGGTGAAGGCCTTCGGGAGACAGGACCTGGCCGAAGAAGAACTCGCCGAGGTCAGCGAGGCGACCGTCGCGGCCTCGCTGAAAGCACGAAAGGTGAAGGCGCTATTGTCTCCCATCGTCGCGATCACGGTTGCGCTTTGCACCGCGGTTGTACTGTGGAGAGGCTCGGCGCTGATTTTGGCCGGAGTGATGACGGCGGGAGCGTTGACTGTCTTTCTCTCCTACCTGAATAAGTTCTTCAAGCCGGTGCAGGACCTTGCCACGATGACCAACACCATCGCGCAAGCCGCCGTCGGCGTGGATCGCATCCGGGGAATCCTTGACGCCGATGACATTATTCCGGAACATCCCGACGCGCGCGAGGCCGGCACAATTGCCGGTGATATTGAGTTCGAGCATGTGGCCTTCGCATACACCGCCGACGCTCCGGTGCTCAAAGACGTTAATTTCAAGATCAAAGCGGGCCAGCTCGTTGGAGTGGTGGGCCCGACGGGGGGTGGCAAGTCCACCATCGTCAGCCTGATTCCGCGATTCTACGACCCAGCCTCCGGTGTGGTTAAAATTGACGGCGTGGATGTTCGTGAGTACAAATTTCGTTCCATGCGAGACCAAATCGGTTACGTCCTGCAGGAAACGGTGCTGTTCGAGGGGAGCGTGCGCGACAACATCGCTTACGGGCGCAAGGGGGTTACCGACGAGCAAATCCGGGAGGCCGCAAAGCTGGCGAATGCTGATGAGTTCATTGCGCGAATGCCGCACGGCTACGACACCATGGTGGGAGAACGCGGCGAAACACTTTCTGGCGGCCAGCGACAGCGCATCGGAATTGCGCGCGCGGTGATTCGCAACAATCCGATCCTCATTCTGGACGAACCCACAGCGGCGCTGGATACGGAATCGGAGCGATTGGTTATTGACGCTCTGGAAAAGCTTATGAAGGGCCGCACAGTAATTACGATTGCACACCGCTTGAGTACGATTCGCGATGCAAATAAGATTATCGTCCTGAAAGATGGAGTGGTTGCAGAAGAGGGCACCCACGACGAATTGATCGCACGCGGCGGAGTGTACGCGGAACTCTATCGAATACAGTTCAGCGCGCCGCCTGCAAGCCCCGTTGCGAAGTAGAAATGCGCATCACTCAGGAAAGACCGCGCTGGTTCCCGGCAGGCGTCGGTCGCGTTCGCGAAGATTTTAAGGGGGCCCCATGTCACGTTCTGTAATCGTGATGCCAGACGATACATCCAAGCCGATTTTAGACGCCATCAACGCTGCGACAAAATCGCTACGCGTCAAGATGTTCCTTTTCTCCGATCCGTCGCTTCTAAAAGCGGTGATTGACGCCAAGCGACGCGGCGTGGATGTCCGGGTGATGCTGAATCCTGCACGCCGTGATGGTGAATCGGAAAACAAGGAGTCGCGCAAGAAGTTAGCCGCCGGGGGTGTGACGGTCATAGATAGCAACCCGGACTTTGACGTGACGCATGAGAAGTCCATGGTGGTGGATGGTCAGACTGCCTTCGTAAAATCGCTTAACTGGGAAACGAAGAACCTCACCGAAACCCGCGATTACGCCATCGTCACCTCGCATCCTCACGAGGTAGGCGAAATCATCGAATGCTTCGAAGCGGATTGGTCGCGCAAGCCTTTCAAGGGTGACGAACATTCACACATGATCTGGTGCTGCGGCAATGGCCGGGAACGCATCGCGCAGTTCATAGACAGCGCGAAGGAATCCCTCTTCGTGCAGAACGAGCGCTACCAGGATGCGGTGATTATCGAACGGTTAGTCCGGGCGGCGCGCCGCGGAGTGAAGGTCCATGTGATGGCCCGCCCTCCTCATAAGCTCAGCAAGGAAAAACTGGTCGAAGCCGTCGGCGGCATGCGCATCATGCAGGATGTGGGCATCAAGATTCATAAACTCAGGCACCTGAAACTGCACGCCAAGATGTTGCTGGCAGATCATGCTCGCGCAATCGTCGGCTCGATCAATTTGGCGCCCGGCAGCTTTGACAGCCGCCGAGAGCTGGCCATCGCGGTGGACGACAAACACGTGATCGAACGACTGGCGAAAATATTCCACCACGATTGGAAGCACTCGCACCCGCTGGATTTGACAGACGAAGGTCTACTCGCGGAAATGAAAGCGCATAAGATGAAGGGAGCGGAAAAGCTGGTGCTGGAAGACGACGGCAAGAACGGCAAAAAGAAGCACGGGGACAAGAAGAAAGACAAAAAGAATAAAGATAAAAAGAAAAAAGACAAGAAGAAAGACAAAAAGAAAAAGCACAAAAAATAGAAAGAGAATTAGCACCCCCGAGCCTTTGTCAGTTGCGTTATCGAACATTTTAATATCGAGACCAACTTTTCCCGTAAATGCATTGCTCAGGAACTCTGACCTCTTTCGCTCGACAGCCATGGAGCATCGCGGGGAATCTCATGCCTCATTTGTCAGCACTCTTGGCCAAGATCCCGGACGAATTCAAACCCATGGCGGCGCTTGGCATCGGCGCTTTCATGCTCGTTTTTCTGGTGCTGCTGCATGGTACGGGCCTTCACGGCGTTCTAGTCCTGCGTAAGCGCCGCGAACGTCGCCTTCGAGCGGGGCGGCCTCTCCTGGTAAAGGGAATGTTCCTGTTCGCCTCGACCATTTTCCTGATGCTCGCGCTTCATATCGCCGGATTCATGCTCTGGGCGTATGCCCTGCTTTTCATGGGCTTGATTCCCCATGCTTACGATGCCATCTACTTCTGCGCGAATGCTTACACAACGCTAGGCTACGGCAACGTTGACCTTGGAGAGCATTGGCGCAACATCAGCCCGATCATTGGCATTTCGGGTCTGTTCACGTTTGCCTGGACTACCAGCGCGCTTGTTGGCGTCGTAGCGTCGCACAACAAACTCATCGAGGAGCTGGAGGACCGGCGCGAGGACGAAGTTCGTAAGCGATTAGCCGCTCTAAAACATGAATGGGACGCCCGGGGGAGCGGCGGCCCCGAAGGCGGCCGTGTTGCACCAGATAAACCCGGCAAATGAAGGCATCGCCATTGACCGCTGCCGTCTTCGCGTTGCTGATTCTCGGCGAGCCACTCTGCGCTTTCGGGTGGCAAGCGCAGGACGAAAGCCCTCAAGCGACGGCCACGGGCGTACCTGCCTCCGCTAGCCCATCGTCTAAGACCTCGGCACAGACTTCGACTCCCTCTCTGCCACCGAGTCAAGCTCAGAATCCTTCCGCGGCAAACACGAAACAGCGAAAACTGAATTGTCGGCACCCTGCGAATCCGAACATGCGGAAGTATGGTTGCAAGGATGAGGACCGTGATACGGAAGAAATGCTCACGAGCGATTGGGACGGGTTCCGCGATAAGCTGAGAAATCTTGGAATCACACCCAGTGGCTCGTATTACTCGGCCCTACAGACCAATGTGACCGGCGGTCCCCATCAAATTTGGGGCTATGTCGGTCAGCTGACGACTTCCGTTGACTTCAACTTTGAGAAACTGCTGAAAATTCCGGGTATGTCTTTTTACTTTTCCGATTTGTGGGGAACGGGAAGCAATTTGACAGCGAGTCTTGGCAGCGCATTCCCGGTCAATCCAGACTATGCCGTGGGAGCGTACCTGGGCGAGATATACCTTCAGCAAAAATTTCTCGATGGCGACCTGACGCTTGCAGCGGGCCGCCTCGGCGCTGAATATACCTTTGCGGGCCTGCCAGTTTTCAGCAACTACGTCAGCGGCGCCATCAATTCCACCCCTGAGTCCCTGGTTGCCAATGACCTCAGCTTTGTTGGGCCGCCTCCGGGATTGGAGTGGGGTGCGCAGGCCATTTACAACGTCGCTCCCGCGGTCCAAGTAGCCGCAGGAATTTTCAATACCAGCGCAAACTCCGCGAACGATGGAAACGTCTATGCACTGCAGCAAGGCAACAAAGGCGCGCTGGTAACGGCCCAGGTCAGTTATCTCTTTAATCAGGTTTCGAACGACAAGGGGATGCCAGGCCAATACACGGTCGGCTTCTTCGAGGATAACAACGCGTTCGCTACGCTTCCCTTGGGAAACCTCGGCAGCAACGGTAACTCTGGCGTCTTTATCCTGGGCCAGCAGATGGTGTATCGGCCAGCGGGGCCGGGCACAACAGAGGGCCTTACGGTTTGGGCAGCCGGGACGTATTCCTCAAAACAATTGGTGAGCTCCATGCCGGTGTTCGGAGGCGGCGGATTGAGTTATGAAGGCCTCATCAGGAAACGCAAGACGGATATCTTGAGCTTCGCCTGGATCTATGGAAAGACGAGTACCTTCATTCCTGCCGCCACGGCCGCGAAAATGTTGGAAGTGAACTACCAGTGGGTGCCAACGCGCTACGTCACGGTGATTCCAGATTTCCAGTATATTTGGCGGCCAACGGGAACGAGCGGGCCTGGATCTGCGGTATTGGGCGTCCAACTAAATGTAACTTTCTGAATTGCTCGCACCGGCGCCGAACTGAAATATAGGACGGCGGGCTGAAATCCAGAGGCTGCTTGCTCGCCAGGAATTACTTCAGCTGTTTGCGCGTTCTCTTCGTCCCTCGGATCTGCCCGAAAACTGCCGCACCGAATGTTGAACCCAGGCCAAGTCGCCACGTATTGTTTTCAATGACGTGAATAATCCAACGATTAAGCGGTTTCGGAGGTACCTTCCGCTGGCGGGTAACCGGATTTATTCGCCGAGAGGGCGCGGTCGCTCAGCGAATCATAAATCGGAGGGTTGCGCAGAATGGTGGTGACCAGCATCGCCGCGAAGCATCCTCCCATCATCGGGAGAAGCATCGTAACGTTCCCGGTCATTTCGCTTACCAGCACGATTCCGGTGAGCGGCGCGCGCACAACTCCAGCGAAGAAGGCCGCCATTCCTACCACCGCAAATGCCTCTGGTTGA
Organism: uncultured Acidobacteriota bacterium; assembly: GCA_963779465.1. Lineage (GTDB taxonomy): Bacteria > Acidobacteriota > Terriglobia > Acidiferrales > UBA7541 > Palsa-295. The sequence continues at coordinate 2,508,990 of CAVZYH010000001.1, forward strand.
AGGTGCAAGCCCGAAAATAGGAATTGGCAACCGAGCCCATAAAAAAGACCAAGCTGCGCTCCCAACACTAACAGCGGAGCGAAGAGGCCACCGGGAGTCGCCGCGGCGTATGAAACGGCGCCCAGTCCGAAACGAAGTGAAAATAATAATGGAATCAGCGCCAGCGTGCCGATGCCCTCCAAGGTACGTTGGGTGATGAAATCGCCGCCGCCAACAACGTCCGGCGCGAACCATGCCAAGGCACCTACGCCGGCGCCAATGAACGCCGCACGCAGTTCCACCGGCCAGCGATGAAGCCTCTTAGTCGCCGCGAGCGCTCCGAGGATCGCGTGGTTATAGGCGATAGCTGCGAGCCCGCACGATACACCCAGCGCAAAAAATAAAAGCTTCGCGCGATTGTTTGGAAAAGCCAACGCGCGGACATGAAAGTCCGGAGCGTCACCCAGAAATAGCCGAGCCACCGCGATCGCACTTGACGAAGCACCCAGCGCCACGATGGCAATCCGTGGTTCGAATCGGCGTACCAATTCCTCGAGCACAAAAATCGCGCCCGCGATTGGCGCGTTGAACGCCGTGGCGAGGCCCGCCCCTGCGCCAGCCGCTAGCAGCACCCGGCAGTCCGGCAAGTTGCGCTTGAATATTTTCCCTACCAGGCGCGCGGCGGTCGCGCCCATCTGCACGCTGGGGCCTTCTCGCCCGAGCGCCAACCCCGCACCAATGGCGAGCAGACCGCCGACAAACTTCACCGGAATCAGATGAGCCGCGGATGGCTGCGGAAGCCCTTCGAGCTCCGCCTCAACGTTAGGAATGCCGCTTCCAGACGCGATTGGCGAGAATCGGCGAACCAGCCAAGCCGCGATCGCCGTCGCGGCAGCGCAAGCAGAAACAACGAGGAAAAAACCTGGGATGTTATGTCCGTGCGCCCAGGCAATGAATGAATCGCGCAGACGGTCCGCGCGCGCCAGCGCCAGGCGGAAGATCGCTCCGAGGATTCCCGCGGCCGCACCCGCTAGCGGTCCGAGCAGAGCAAGCACCAAAAGACCGCGCATCTGCCCCGCAGTTTCGCTGGCCCGTTCTGGCTTAGAGTTCATCCGCCCTGCTCATCTTTTCTCGATTGCCGTGCGGAGCGGCGAGCGGCAGCAGAGCTTGGATAATTAACGTTTCCTGCTGATGGTTCTAGCCGAGACTTATTGCACTGCGGTCCAGGTTTTGTCTGGATTGAATTCGGTCATCGCTTTTGCGATTGTGGCAGTATCCTTGCCAAGATTCTTCGCATAAATCACCCCATCCTGATTGACGATAAACGTCTGCACGCCGCTTTCGTCGAACTTTGCCGGGTACGCGACATAGCCGAATCCAGCCGTCGCCTTTCCGTTGACGACATACTGTTTCGCGCCACCTTTGGCAGCGGCGCCCTGACCATCCAGCCGGTGGAAGTAGTAACCATAAAACGGCCGGGCATCGTTGGGCTTAAGGGTCAGTCCCTCCTCAGTGGCGAACGCTACCAGCGGTCCAAGGGGGCTGCGCGCAGAACCTTGTGGGGACTGCCAGTACAATCCGTTCTGTTGGCCGGCGTCGCTGATGAATTTTTGCGCGTACTGTTTCACGCCACCATGCTTTTGCGCGAAGTACTGCTGCTGGGACTCCGCCAATGCTGCGCACGCGTCAATGGCCACGATCTCATCGCGGCCGATGCGGCGCGCAATGAGCTCCTCCTTGCCTGCAGCAGCGTCGAAATACCACTGACCGGCCGCGCTCTTCAGCGGGATTGGAAACGCCTGATTGTCCGCGCCAACTAAAAGCAACTCGCTGCCGTCGTTCAGCTTCCGCCACCGGTTCATCACCTGGTAAGCTTGGGCAAATCCGGCTAGCGAAGCTTTGTCCTCGGCTGCATTCCCGGTTGAAATCAGATCTTTGGATCCGCCGCCAAAAATGGACGCAATCGCTTCTTGATTGCCCGATTTAGCCGCGTCGTACAAGGCTTTGCCGGCTTCATCTGGCGAAGCAAACTTTTTCGGAGCGGCCTGCGTAGCCTCGGTAGCAGAAGGCTGCGCCTTGTTGCCGTTGCGGCCACCGCATCCCCAAATCGGAAACAGCGCCGCGGCGCTCGCCATCAGCACTAGGGAACGCAATCTCAAACTCGCACGATTGCGGAGCAACTCGTACATTTCACTCCTCCGTCCGCTCTGGATTCTCACAATGCCTGCCTTCCATCTTTAATCCTAACGACGACCGCCCCAGCCTCCACCACCGCTGCGACCGCCGCCGCCCCAGCCTCCACCACCACCTCGGCTGCCCCAGCCCTGTCCGCTCGAAGATCTGGAACCCCAGCCAGAGTCACCACCGGACTTGTCTCCTCCCCAGCCGCTGAATGCAGACGATGAGCCGCCGCCGTGATAGTCGGAGTCGCTGCTGTGGTAGTCCGAGTCGCCGCTGCTTCCCCAACCGTGTGCGGCATTAGAATTAGCGCCCTCCCAGCCGCTCCCCGTGTTCTTGTAAACGTTGCCGTTCGCGGTCGCATACTTATTGCCGTTGGAACTCTCGGCAGTGCCCACAGTCCCGTTTGCGTCCGAGTAATGTTGCGAGTCAACCGTCGTGCCGTCCTTTGACATCGTCGAGCTTCCCCACTGCGAATACGAGTTGGAACCTTGATGCGTCGCGCCGTAGGCTCCCGTGTACGGGTTGTATGCCTGCCCGACCTTTTGCGTCCCATATGCCGTCGAAGTTGACGCGCCACGCGCGTAAGTGCCTGTCGAGGGATTGTAGCCTTCCGACGCGTGAGCGCTGCCGTAGGCACCATATGCGTTATAGCTGGATCCGTAATACCCGCCGTGCCAAGCACTGTTTCCGTAGTAGGCACCGCCGTGGTAGTAAACCCCGTAGCTTCCGTACCAGTGGCAACCCCACGTGCTGTATCCCCAGCTGCTGGACATCATGGCACCGACAGCGACTCCGAGGCCGAATCCAATGACGCCTGCCGCAACCACATCGGCAGTGCTGGGAGGAGGAACATAGACATACGCAGGCACTACGTACGGGTAGCCATAAACGACTGCCGGGTTGTAATACGGAACGTAAACGACTTGCGGATTCGTCGGCTGGATCACGATGACCTGGGGCGATTGCTGTACCACCGTAACCTGAGGAGTAGTGTTCAGATTCCCGGCCGCTTTCGCCTTTGCGCGCAACGTCTGGATCGCCGTCATAACATCTGCCGTCTGATTGTGGTAATCCTCACCAAGCTGCGACGTCCACGAGAGGTTCGCGGCCATGTTGTTGAGCACCTCTGGAAACTGGGTGAGCGCCTTAACACTTGAATCCCAGGATTGTTTATCAACCGCGCTCACGAGCGCGCTCCCGGTGAGACCCTTGTTCTGCCCCACCCAATAGCTAGCGATAGCAACTTGATCCGGGAAAGTCGCCGCACTCAGGATCTGCGCCACCAATGCATCCGGGTAAAGAGCGATCGGCGCCACCACGGCTTGCAGCTCGTCGGCTGTTGCCGGCACACCCTGGCCGGGATACTCGGAGGTCGTAGTGGCGGCCGGTGCGGTTCCCGAACTCTGATATGCCATACCGCTCGCAGCCCCCGGTCCGATGGTGAACATTAAAAGGACACTCAGCCCCACCGAGAGACTCTGGTTTACCCGCGCTACGCCGCCCATATGATTTCCTCCTGCGAATATTTACTGTGCCGCGTGATTGCGTCCCGCAAAGTAACGCATTTTGTTTAGCAGTTCATGGCCAATTTGTACCGACATCGCCGTTTGAAAGCGGAAGCGCATTTTTTAAGCGCTTGGGCTATCCCCCGAACGCATATTCTGAGCCGCTCGTTCCATCGGCCCCACGGTAAACGCGCCGCGCCGCAGTGATAACTGGCAAAATTGACAATCCGCAAAAAAAATCCTGAGCCTCGCGGAATTGCTCACGCCGGATGGGGAATTTGCGAGCAACTCGATCTGACGGTGAGTCGCTGCTGCGGGCGAGCGAAACGACGCTTCCGGTCGCTGATTACAACTCTAGAACGCCACGACCAGCTCACAGCGGATCCAGTCGCACCACCGCTGGCGAGAAAATAACAGAACGGCGGCTGGGCGTCTGCGAGGAAACCAACCGCCGTTAGGTCGAGCGCGGGCGTCGGATCCGCGCTCAGATGCCCGGGAGGAGACCCGGGAGCTTGTGCTTGCGACGCGACCGAAACCTAAGGCCGCGCCCAAGTAATACGCACTTTGCAGCGGGTGGGGCGGCTCTTGCGAGCCGCCCACTCGGGTTATGGGTCTGCGCTACTGCGCTTCGTGAGCTTGGATCAATTGCTCGACCTGGGCTTTTACGGCGGCGAGGTTGAACGATGCTGGCGCCTGCATCGGAGGATACGCGACGGCCGTCTCCGCGAGCTGGGCTACCGCCTTCTGCACCACGACGAACCGCCAAAACTCGCGAGCGTAGAACTCGTTCATGTAACCGCCGCCCATCTCGTTCAGAGATTCGCCGCGGATGGACGGAGTGCGCTCGAAGGGATCCTGGCGGAGGTCCACGATCGTGGGCATGTCCGTCGTGACCTTCTCGCCTGGCCAGCCGTATGGCTGTTGGTAGAACTGGAACTTGAAATCATCAATCCGGATCGCGCCGAGGTGCGGGCCACCAAAATAGAAGATTTCATGCCGGGCGGATGGTCCGGCGCCGTTCAGCAACGCCAACTGATTGAAGCCGTCCAGGTGGTTCTTGTAGGTACGATCACCGAGCTTTACACCCGCAAGGAGCTGGTTGGTGATGTCTGCGTTGCCGGCTGCAGCCGACAGCGTAGGCAGCCAGTCGAGGCCAGAGAAGATGCCGTTCTCCACGGTGCCGGGCTTTACGTGTCCGGGCCAGCGGATGATGGCAGGCACTCGGAACCCACCCTCGAAAACGGTGCCTTTCGTAGCACGGAAAGGAGTCATGCCGCCATCCGGCCATGTGAATACTTCTGCGCCGTTGTCGGTAGTGAAAATGACGATGGTGTTCTGGGCTTCGCCGATATCTTCCAGATGTTGGAGGATGCCGCCGATGCTGTCGTCCATCTGAGCCATGCCGGCCTCTTCGAGGTTGTAGCCGGTTTTGCTATTCATAACCGCCTGATATTTCGGCGGGAGATATGTAAATACGTGCATGCGGGTGGTGTTGTGCCAAATGAAGAAGGGCTTGCCGTCTTTCTTGGCCTTATCCATGGCGCCGTTGGTGTGCCCCACGAGCACTTCGTCAAAGGTCTCCATGTCGTATTTAGCCTTGTTGCCTTCTTGCCAATTCTGCAGGCCCGTCATGTTTGGAAACGGAGCTAATGGACCTTCGTCTTCGACTTTCTGCTTTCCCACTTTGCCCCAGCGCGGCATGGTTGTGGGGTCATCTGTATCGCTGGACCAGCAGTGCGTTAGATTGCGCGGTCCGGTCTTGTCAATCCAGTCCTGCGGGTAGTCGAACCAGTACGGGTCGGACATGGCGTCGAGGTGGTAGAGATACCCAAAGAATTCGTCGAAGCCGTGGACGCAAGGGAGATATTTGTTCAAGTCGCCAAGATGGTTCTTGCCGAACTGGAAGGTCTCGTAGCCTTGCGCCTTCAGGACAGTGGCGAGAGTGACGGCCTGATCGGGCAGGCCTACGTCTGCGCCCGCTTGACCGACCGTGGTTAGACCCGTGCGGATGGGCAACTCACCGGTGATGAAATTGGCGCGGCCGGCAGTACAGCTGGCTTCCGCGTAGTAATCGGTGAAGCGCATGCCTTGGGAGGCGAGTTTGTCCAGGTTGGGCGTCTTTCCCGCCATAATTCCTTGGTGATAAGCGCCGATGTTGAACCAACCAACGTCGTCTCCCATGATCACCAGAATGTTTGGTTTCTTCTCCTGCGCGGACGCGGACGGCGTAGCCGCCACCCCGAAAACCGCCAGAAACGTTGCGACGACAACAACTGCCGATCCAATGCGCTTCATATGGGTCCTCCACATGCTCCCTCGGGGATTAACAAATCCGTTCGAGGCCTTGTTCAGTCGGAATTTCGACATCTTCGAAACGGGGTGGCCTACTGCAGGCCGGGCATAAGCTACCCGGTGACGCGTTAGCCGTATATTGTCAAAAGTGACAGAACAGCCGTTCGGCTCCGCGGCCGAGAGATTGACCCAGGGACGGCGAAATGCGGCGAGGAATTTGCCAGCTCTGAAGCGAGACCGCTCTGCTGTAAGAAGTAGTCGAGAATGTCGAGCGATTGCTGTTTCACGAGGGTTTACCCCGTGTAATCCGCCACGCGGCCGTTAATATTTCCCCACTCCCTCAAAAGTTTTGCGCCATCGAAACTTTGCTTCCAGCTCGCGCCGGTAACTGCCGGCCGCAGGTGCAGCCACGCCCGCACAAGAACTATTCCGTCATTGTGATAGCCTGATTGAAACACGAACGAGGTGCACTGATTTTCGCGAGCAGCCGCGCGATACGAGGGACGAGCAGATGAGCTACGTAGAATCGAACCTGGTTCCCGGCGAAACCGTAATCTACCAGACGGAACTGCATTGGATCGTAATGGTGGGGCACCTCTTCGTCGGAGTCCTCCTGCTCGGCCTACCCGGAGCGCTCGTGCTTTTTTACGCATTCAGCCACAGCGAAATGGACGCGAACACTTTGCACTTGACGGAAGCTGGCGGTGCGGCGTTACTCGTTTGCGGGGCCGTAGTGATTCTGATTGGCGTGGTGCGGCGCCACGCCACGGAAATGGCTGTGACCAACCGGCGCGTGGTGATCAAAACCGGCTTGATGAGCCGCAAGACCATTGAAATGCTGCTGAACAAAGTAGAGAGCATCGAAGTGAGCGAGACGACGGGCGGCAGGATGCTCGGCTATGGAACGATTGTGATGATCGGGACAGGCGGAACTTCCGAACCGTTTCGTGAAGTGGCGCATCCGCTGGAATTCCGCAACCAGGTGCAGCAGCAGATCGAGAAGTTGCGCTGAGAAGGCACAGCAACTTAGGTAGTCATGGAGGGACGGCAAGTTACCATGCCACTCACAAATCGCGTTCCGTCGACATCCTTGAATCAGAGCTCAAAATCATGGAATTGGCTGGAAAGGACACTTTTCGCTTTGCCTTTTGTGATCGCTTTGCTGCTTAACGTGCTGATGATCGCCACGGGCCGATTTCACCTTCACGGCCAACGCGTCGCGGGGTACGGTTTTATATTCGGTTCCCCGTGGGCTTGGCTCTTAGACCGTGGTTGGGTTGGAAACTTTCAGAGTCGGTGGCTTGAGGCCTTGGCCGTATATGCGTTCATTCTATGGATACCTGCCGCGCTCTACTCAGGCTGTCTCTGGTTGCTGCTCGCTGGCATTAAACTCGGCGCGGGCCGCCGCACCGATAGTGTGAAACGTTACGCAAACAAAGAGATCCAGTGACGCTCGGCAAGTCACCGCGACGGGAGTTACGCTGCGTCTTCGGCTAAAAGCGTCGCTGCCGGCTTCTTCGCTGGCGTGGTGGTGATCACTATCACGCTGATCAGCACCAGAAAACTTCCCAGGATGGTGCGCGCGGTGAGCGCTTCGCCGCCCAGAAAATATCCCACCAGCACGGCTACAATCGGATTCACGTACGCGTAGGTGCCGACTTTCGTTGGCGATTCATGATGGAGCAGCCACACGTACGCCGTGAAACCGATGATCGAGCCTGCGACGATCAAGTACAGCAGCGCGAACCACGCTCCGCGCGAAACCGCGAACGGATGAAAATTGCGAAATTCGCCAAACGCGCCTGCTGCGATTGCCAACAAGATTCCACCAGCGAGCATTTGCGCTCCCGAGCTCATCACTTTCGAATCGGGCAGCGGAAGTTTGCGCGCGAGGACCGAGGCGATTGACCAGCTGATGGATGCGACAATCAGCGCCATCGCGCCGAGCTTATCAATCGGTGCGCCACCCAGATTTAGCGTGTGGCTCATCAGCACACCCACGCCACCGAGACCGATCAGAAGCGCTGCGGCCAAGCGGATCGTGAGCCGCTGCGTGCGCAGGAAAATAATTTCGCACAGCGCCATGAATACCGGAATCGTGGCGAGCATCACGGCAGCAATTCCTGACGGCACGCGCTGCTCCGCCCAGAACAACAGGCCGTAATCGAAAACGAAGATTACCAGCCCTAATAAGGATGCGGAGCGCCATTCACGGATTGTCGGCGCGCGCTCGCCTCGGGCCAGCACCCAGCCGAATAAAACCACGCCCGCGACCGAAAAGCGCATAGCAGCCAGAACCAGCGGCGGAACTTCGCGCACTCCGGTGCGAATTGCCAGGAACGTGGAGCCCCACACGAAATAAATGATCGCGAACGCTAATAGCGTCTTCCACGTTGGACGGTGGTTAGTGGCTTCCATATGGGGACCTGCAAATCCGGGAAATCGCGCAACCAAATCGCGGAAATTTCTTACGTTTCAGTCTTTCACTTTTCGTCTGCGCACGCCGCGAGCTTCAAACGGCGCTTTTCCATTTTCAATTTTCCGTTTTCCGCTCTTCTACCGCCAGCCTTCGTGCTCCCGCAACGATGTGATGTGCGCCACGTGATGTTTCCCGTGCCAGGCGTATAACGCCAGCGTATCGTCTAGCGACAGCGGCTTCTCGTGTTCCGGATGGCGAAATTGGCGCGCCCACTCCGCAGGGCCGAGCGTGCGCAGCAGCAGCACCCAGCGCTTATGCAGATTTTCGAGCAGGGCGAGCGACGGCTCGATGGGCGCGCTCCTCACATCACCCAGCTCGGCAAATTTGGCTTCGTTGTATGGCTTGATCAACGGCAGATCTTCCGTGAGCGCTAGCTTGAATCGTATGTAGGCGTTCATGTGGCTGTCCGGAACGTGATGTGTCACTTGGCGCACAGTCCACCCGTCCGGACGGTAGCGCGTGTCGAGCTGTTCAGGCTTCAAACCACTCACAGCTTCGTTTAGACGCGCGGGCGTGGCGGCGATCGCTTCGATGAATTCATGGCGCTGGCTGTCTGTCAGCGGCGCCGTTGGACGTTGATATTTTCCTAACGGAAAACGCAGATCCGCTTCCATGGTGATGCCTCCTGCCGGCAAAATCGCTGCGCCGAGTTCAGTCTTGTGGACAAAAATGTATCACGCTGGCGCAATTTGCCGGATTGGATGCAGACAATCTCAAATTCGATTCGACGGACAATTTGGACCACTGCGGAAGTAAGTATGAAAATTCGTGCGAGCTGCATGCGAAAATACAGGCGAAAGTGCGTGGGAAAGTACAAACGAAAATTCGCGGAGATGCGGCGGGCGCGGAAGCCAGTTTACTGGTTATCTTGAAATTCTTCGTGCCAGGCCATTTGAATCGCTTCCAGCTTTCCTTCGTTCGATAATTTCGGGTCGCCGGTAAATCCGGGCAGCTCGATGATCCATTTGTGCATGTCGGTGAAGCGCACCGTCAGCGGGTCCACGCCGGGATGTTTTTCTGCCAGCTGGATTCCGATTTCCTCGGCGTTGTCCCAATCAAACGTGTTCGGCATTCTTTCCCGCTCCCGAATGCAAATTTTCCGCCACCGCCAAATGTCGCCGCCGCAACGCGAAACGCACGGCGGCGCCAATTTCTAGTGCTCGGCTTCCTTAGCGTAATTCTTATTCCACTCCGGAATTTCCACCACGATGTCCTTGGTGCCGTCCGGCACGCACTGGCAGCCCAGGCGCGACTTCGGCGTCACTCCCGGCGCTTCATCCAGTTGGTCCAACTCTGCGTCGGTGGCTTCGTTGCAACTATCCAGGCCCTCGTGCACGATCACGTGGCACGTAGAGCATGCGCACACGCCACCACAGGCGTGGTCCAGGCCCATGTGATAGCCCTGCGAAATGTCCAGGATGCTGCCCGGCAGACCGTCGTGGCCGAAGGGAACTTTGTCGGGATCAATCTCGACGGTCTTCCCCTCCCTGACAAACGTCACCTTGTATTTCTTCGTCGCGGGCGTGAACTTTGTTTCTTCAATATACGGATTCTTACCGCCCATGCTTTGCTGCTCCTCTCTCAACGCGCTCATCACAAATTCAGAACGGTCGAGCGCTCATATTCAAAAATTTCATCGCGAGCAAAACCAGCTGCTATCCCTCGCGCGCGCGCAATCCTACACGTCGTCCAGGTTCTTGCCCTCGAACGCGGTTTGCAGCGCTCCATTCATCAGCACTTCGGCCAGGTGCGCCGTGGCCGCATTGATTTCATCAATTCGTGTGCGCATCAATTTGTAATCGCTGCCCGCGAGCGCCGCGCGCAACTGCGCTTCCGATTCCGTGATGGCTTTTCGTTCTGTAGCTGAAATCTCCTGCGATCGCGGGTCGGCCAGCGCCTTATCCGTCGCGGCGAGAATCGTCTCCGCTTCGGTGCGCGCTTCGATCACCTGCCGCTCGGCGAAATCCTGCTCGGCGTACTCAATCGATTCCTCGAGCATGCGTTCGATCTCAGTGTCCGAAAGACCGTAGCTCGGCTGCACCTCGACGGTGTGCTGTTCGTTCGTGCGCAAATCGCGCGCGGCCACTTGCAGAATTCCGTTGGCATCAATCAGGAATTTCACTTCGATGCGCGCGAGGCCCGCGGGTCCCGGCGGCGTCCTCAGCTGGAAGCGCGCAAGCGAACGACAATCTTTCGCCAGTTCGCGTTCACCTTGCAGCACGTGAACGTCAATCGCCGTCTGATTTTCCACGCCGGTGGTGAAGAGTTCCTGCGCGCTCGCGGGAATCGTGGAATTGCGTGGAATAATTTTGGCGATCACCCCGCCCATGGTCTCGATGCCCAGCGAAAGCGGCGTCACGTCCAGCAGCAGCATGGTCTTCACGCCGGTCTCGAGTATGTCCGCCTGCACAGCTGCGCCCAGCGCCACCACTTCGTCGGGGTCCAGTTCGCAATGCGGCGCGCGCTGGAAATAGTCGCCCACCGTCTTGCGCACCAGCGGAATGCGCGTCGAGCCGCCCACCAGCACGACCTCATCCATTTCTTTCGGCGCAAGCTTGGCATCGGCGAGCGCCATTTTCACCGGCGCCATGGTGCGCGCGATGATCGGACGAATCAGTTCGTCGAATTCCGCGCGCGTGATTTCGCGGATGTACATGCCTTTCGATTCCAGCGGATATTGCACTATGGTTTTTTCCGCTGACGAAAGCTCGTGCTTCGCTCGGATCAGGCTCTTGCGCAGCGTCTGAATAGCCTCGCCGCGATGATCGAATTCCACGCCGAATTTTTCGCGAATTTCGCGCCGCGCCAGATCCAGCAGAGCGTTGTCAATGTCGTCGCCGCCCAGGTGCGTGTCACCGTTGGTCGCGAGCACCTGATAGATGTCGCCTTCATTCGTGCTGATCAGCTTCAGCAGCGAAATGTCGAACGTGCCTCCGCCAAAATCGTACACAGCCACGTGGCCGCGCTTCTGTTTGTGCAAGCCGTAAGCGAGCGCCGCAGCCGTTGGCTCATTCACCAGGCGCAACACTTCGAGTCCTGCCAGCCGCCCGGCATCTTTAGTGGCCTGGCGTTGCGCGTCGTTGAAATACGCCGGCACGGTGATTACCGCGCGATCCACCGGCTCCTTGAAATAGGCCTCAGCCCAGGATTTCAGCTCGCGCAGAATGTACGCGGAAATTTCCGGCGCGGTGAAACTCTTGTCGCCCAGGCGCACGCGAATCACGTTGTCGCTGCCAGGATCAATCCGGAACGGAAAAATCTTCAGCTCGTCCTGCACGTCCGCCACGCCGCGTCCCATCAGGCGTTTCACGGAGTAAATTGTGCGCTCCGGTTGCGTCAGCAACTTCGCGCGCGCCGGCTCGCCAACGATTACTTTGCCGTCGCGATCCACGCTCACAACCGACGGGCACAAAGTCGAGCCGTGGGGCCCCGGAATGCAGTTCGGCGCCCCAGTTTGCGCGTCTAAATACGCGATCAGGCTAAATGTCGTGCCGAGATCAATCCCAACCACGCGTCCCATCGTCCGTCAGCTCCCCAGTTCCTTCTGCACACCCGCCACCAAATTCCGAATGTAAGCGCGGCGGTTCAGCACTTCGTTCATGCGCGCCAGCAGCGCAATTTTCTTTGCCTCATCGCCACCAAAATCAACAGCGCTGTCCCACTCGCGCCCGAGGCCGGCTAGTTCCGCATCCACGTCGTCAAGATCTTCCTGAAAATTTTGCTGCGCCGCTTCCAACCGGCCCTGCAACGCCGCCACATCGCCGCCCGCGGCCCGCGCCTCGCGCAATTCATCGAGCGACTCGTTCAGCTCAAAAACTTCCTCCAGCAATTCCGGAGGCGCTTGCTGCTTGGTGGTCCCTTCCTTGCGCACACCGAGGTGCTCGAGCAGGTATTCGACACGCGCGATCGGCTCGCGCAACGTGCGATAGGCGTCATTCAGCTGCGAAGAGCGCTCCAGCGACAAATTGCGCTCGAATTCGCTGGCGCGCACAAAATTATCCGGATGCAACTTCCAGCTCAGCATGTGGAACTGCCCTTCGAGCGACGCTGGTTCAATCGTCAGCTTCTGCGGCAATCCGAAAAACGCAAAGTAACTCGCGCCCGCCGGCAGCGGCTGCACTTTTCCGCAAGCCGCGCAAAAATGCGCGCCGGTCACAGCCGCGCGGCAATTCCAGCAACTGGTGACCGGGATGCCCTCGGCCTGCGCATCTTGGGATCGTTGAACGCTCATGGGTCTGGTCTCGTCCGGGCGCGCCCCCGAGGAAAGAAGAGCGCGAATGGCACAGGAGAGAAATACCTCTGCGTAAAACGCTTACCGCGCGATGCCCAGTTCACGCGGTAAACGAACTACCGCATCCGCAACTCCGCGCCGCCTGGGGATTCTGGAAGACGAAGCCCTGCTTCATCAGGTCCTCGTGATAATCCAGCGTGGTGTCGTGAAGATAGAGATAGCTCTTAGGATCCACGAAAATGCGCGCGCCGTTTTCTTCAAACACTTTGTCGCGGTTGCGCGCTTCGGTATCCAGACGCATCGCGTAGCTGAGCCCCGAACATCCGCCGCCCTGCACCCCGACGCGGAGTCCGCCGGATTCGGCCGGCACGCCTTCTTTTTGCAGCAGCTCGCGAATTTTTACCGCAGCTTTCTCGGATACATGAATCATGATCGTTGTCCTGCTTGCATCATCGTCCTATTTGCATCGAGGCCGCGCACTTCTCGCCGTGCGCGGCGCAGCAGCAAACAGATTGCAGTTTAGTTATGCGCCGTGGCGGCTTCTGCGGGCTTCAAGTCCGCTTCGCCCTGCTTCTTCTTCCAGTCGCCGAGCGCGGCCTTGATGGCATCTTCCGCCAGCACCGAACAGTGAATCTTGACCGGGGGCAGCGCCAGTTCACGGACGATGTCCGTGTTCTTGATAGCCAGCGCTTCCTCGACCGTCTTGCCCTTCACCCATTCGGTGGCCAGGGAAGAACTCGCAATCGCTGAACCGCAACCGAAGGTCTTGAACTTAGCCTCTTCGATCACGCGCGTTTGCGGATTCACTTTCATCTGCAGCTTCATCACGTCGCCGCATTCCGGCGCGCCTACCAGCCCGGTACCCACGTTCGGATCGGCCTTGTCCAGCGAGCCGACGTTGCGCGGATGGTTGTAATGTTCGATTACTTTATCGCTATACGCCATTAGTTGATTCTCCTCTTCATGGTAACGCTGCTATCCAGCCCTTCTTCCGCAATCACACGATCCGACAAAGTCACATGCGCGATGGATGCCGAACGTCCGGCGCAAACTTCCTCCAGCGTCCGCACTACCACTTCTTCACGCAACTTCAGAAACTCCAAAAAGTCCGCCAGCTCTTCCAGGTCACGAAAGCGCCGCGAGTTGCACGCGCCGCCATCTACGTTAGGAGCGAAAAATACGTCAAATACCGGGGTGTTGCCGCTGAACGTACGATGTACGCCGACTGTGCCTTCGTAGATCACGTTCCCCCCTTTTGAGACGATTTTTATTCCGCTGCCACCTGCCATTTCATTTTGCTGACGTCTACTCCCTCTTTGGCCATTTCATACAAAGGTGAAAGTTCACGCAAACGCGATACGGTCTCGACTACGCGATCCGCCACATAGTCCACTTCTTCTTCCGTGTTGAAGCGTCCTAGGCCGAAACGGATGGAAGTGTGCGCCAGATCCTCGCCCACGCCCAGGGCCTTCAGCACGTAGCTGGGTTCCAAAGTCGCCGAAGTGCAAGCCGAGCCGCTGGACACGGCGATGTCGTTGATGCCCATCAGCAACGATTCCCCTTCGACGTACGCAAAGCTGATATTGATGTTGTGCGGCAGACGATGTTCCATCGAACCGTTGATGAACGTCTCATCCAGCCGCGACATGATGGACTCTCTCAGACGTTCGCGCAGCTTGAACAGTTTCGCGCTTTCCGCCGCCATTTCCTGGCCGCAGAGCTCGCACGCCTTGCCCAGGCCCACGATTCCCGGCACATTCAGCGTGCCAGAACGCATGCCGCGCTCGTGGCCGCCGCCATCAATCTGCGCTGCGAGTTGCACGCGCGGATTCTTGCGGCGCACGTACAACGCGCCCACGCCCTTCGGCCCGTAAATTTTGTGCGCGGAGATGGACATCAGATCGATTCCATCCTTCTGCACGTCCACGGGAATCTTGCCGACGGCCTGCACGCCATCCACATGGAAGAAGACGCCCTTCTCTTTCGCGATCTTGCCGATTTCCGCGATGGGCTGCACGACGCCGATCTCGTTATTCGCGTACATAATCGAAATCAGGATCGTCTTCGGCGTGATCGCCTTGCGCAGTTCGTCCAAGCTGATGCGGCCGTCCTTGTGCACGGCCAGGTAGGTCACTTCGTAGCCGTTTTTCTCCAAACGCTTACAGGTATCGAGCGTCGCCTTGTGCTCGGTGACCTGCGTGATGATGTGATTGCCCTTCTCGCGATACATTTCGGCGACGCCCTTGATTGCCAGGTTTGTCGATTCCGTGGCGCCGCTGGTGAACACAATCTCTTTGGGCGTGGCATTGATCAGCTTGGCGATCTGCCCGCGCGCATTTTCCACTGCTTCTTCAGCCTTCCAGCCGTATTCATGGTTGCGGCTGGCGGCGTTGCCGTACTTGTCAGTAAAATACGGAACCATTGCTTCGACGACGCGCGGATCCACCTGTGTGGTCGCGTGATTATCAAAATAAATTGGAAGCTTGATCGCCATTCTCTGTCTCCTCAACCCCGTTCAGTGTTTTTTGCCGCCAGCCCAAGTAACGCTACCCCAAAACTTGTTTTGCTGCCGTTCCCTCAGACGCGCAATTCGACCATTTCCGAGAGCGGCGCCTCATCCGTCATCTGCGAAATCGTGACTTTGCCCAGCACTTCCAGAATGCTGTCGTTCACGCGCCGCAAAGGCTCGCGGATCGAGCAGGTCGTCGTCACGTCGCACGCCCCGTGCGAAGTCATGCAGGAAGTGATGAACAGCGGTCCGTCAATCGCCTTAATCACATCCAGCGCCGAGATCAATGACGCGTCGCGACCCAGCGTGTAGCCGCCACTCGAACCGTGCCGCGCTGCAACCAAACCAACCTTCGCCAGTTTCTGTAGCACTTTCGCCATCAGCGGCGTGGACATCTTATAGAGCTCGGCGATGTCTCCCGCGCTACAGGACCCTCGCCCGCCATGCATCGCTAAATGCTTCAGCGCAATCAGTCCGTAATCGGCTTTCTTCGATAGCTTCATCATAGATGCATATGCGACCGATACGGTCGCATATGCATTCTACGGCTTGCCCAGCAGAAAAGTCAAGTTCCGCGTTTGCCGCAACCCCAACCAGCGCAATACCTTAAACAACGACCATTTTAGTCGCAGTGGTCAACTCTAGGGCGCTCAACGGGGCAAATGCATACCCGAACTGCAGCTACCGAACGTTGAGTGGGTCAAGTGAATCCGCACAAACTTGCGTCAGATGCGCAGCAGTCCTTAGGGCAGGGCGCATCACTCGCGGAGCTGCGTTCCGCGTCAATCGCAGCCAATTTGGGCCAGGTTGCCACTACCACGCCAAGATTTTTCCCGCCGCAGCGAAGGACTATCTAGGTTAGAATCGCTCATCGAATGGATTCCGGCGCCTTCAGACCCGTCACCGCAATATATCCCGGCTCGTTTGATCCGGTCACCAATGGCCATTTGGACCTGATCACCCGCGCGTCCAATATTTTTGACAAGCTCGTGGTGGCCGTCGCGCACAATCTGGAAAAAGATCCGCTGTTCACCGAGAAAGAACGCGTCGAGATGCTGGAAACGGCGACGTTCAGGTGGGTGAATGTCGAGATTGACGTCTTTGACGGACTGCTGATGGATTACGCGCGCGCGAAAAAAGCCAGCGTCATTGTGCGCGGCATTCGCGCCGTATCCGATTACGAATACGAACTGCAGATGGCCATGATGAACCGTAAGATCGAGCCCGACATCGAGACGGTTTTCATGCTGCCGGCCGAGCAATACAGTTATCTGAGCTCGCGGCTAGTGAAGGAATTAGCGCGGCTCGGCGGCCCTATCAAGGATTTTGTTCCAGCGATCGTGCAGGAGCGGCTCGGCGCTAAGTTCAAGTAGGTTCCTCGGGCGGTCGTCGCGGCGGGATTCCGGCTGCGCTGTGAATTCGCTGCCTTTGTACACTTGGGTATTCCTGGGAGAGCGTGATGGAACTGGCTACGGAAAAACAAATGGAAAAAACCATTCAGCTTGCGGATCGCGTCAATCGCATCAGCATTTCGCCGACGATGGTAGTGCTGCAGGAAGCGGAGAAGCTGAAGGCGCAGGGCATTGACGTCGCGGACTTCGGCCCCGGCGAGCCGGATTTTCCCACGCCCGAACACATCAAGCGCGCCGTCATCCAGGCGCTCGAGGAAAATCGCACGAAATATACGCCTGTGGCGGGCATCGCTCCGCTGCGGCAAGCAATCTGCGATTGGCATGCCGCGCAGTTGGGATCGGCTTATGAGCCGTCGCAGTGCGTCGTCAACGTCGGAGGCAAGCACGCGATTTTCAATGCGATTTGCTCGCTGATTAATCCGGGCGACGAAGTCATTATCGGCTCTCCCTACTGGGTCAGCTATCCGGACATGGTGAAATACGCCGGGGGAACGCCCGTCTTCGTTGAGACGCTCGAGAACGATTCCTTCACCCTGCGTGCATCTCAGGTGGAAGCGGCACTGACGCCGAAGACCAAAATCGTTATCGCCAATTCGCCGAACAATCCTACCGGCTCCGTGATTCCGCCGATGGAATTCGCTCGCTTGCAGGATTTCTGCAACCGGCACAATATCTGGCTGCTTTCCGATGAGTGTTATTCGCACTTCGTCTACAAGGACGCGAAGCCGTTTTCCGCTGCGAGCATTCCCGGGCCTAAAGATCGCTTGATCGTCGCCGGCTCGTTTTCCAAAACTTTTGCCATGACCGGCCTGCGCCTCGGCTACATTCTTGCGCCCAAGCCGCTAGTGGACGCGATTGCTAAGCTGCAGAGCCAATCCACCTCGAATCCTACTTCGATCATCCAGTACGCCGGGCTCGCGGCGATGCGCGGCTCGATGGATACGGTGACGGCCATGCAGGAGGAATACGCGCGGCGGCGTGAACATATTCTCGCCGGCCTGCGCACGATTCGGGGAGTCACTTGCACACCGCCAATGGGCGCGTTCTACGTTTTCCCAAATGTCGCGGCGCATTTCAATCCGCAGATGCCGGACACTACCGCTATCGCGAAGCAACTACTCGAGCGCGAACACGTCGCGGTCACTCCGGGCGAGGCGTTCGGCGCGCCGGGATTTTTGCGCCTCTCCTACGCCACCTCAATGGAGCGGATCGACGAAGGCCTGCGCCGGCTGGCGCGCTTCTTCGGTAAGGCCGCGTGATTCCGGGCAACGCCTCTCTGTGCCCCGCGCGGCTGGAACCAATTTTCAGTCCGCGTCCGTGGGGGGCACGCACTCTCGCACCGTTGTTTCCTGAAAAATCCAATCTGGCCGAGCCTTTGGGCGAAGCGTGGATGACCGGAGTGGAGTGTCGCTTCGCGTCGGGCCCCTTCGCGGGACAGAGGCTTGGCGAAGTGTGGCGCACTTTGCCATCGGCATGGACTGGAACGAAAATCCGCGCCGGTGATGCGCAGTTTCCGCTGCTCGTAAAATTTATTTTCGCGAACGAAAAACTTTCCGTGCAGGTTCATCCGGATGATGATTATGCGGCGCGACACGAAAAGGCAGCGGGCGGCCGCGGCAAGACGGAAATGTGGTACGCGATTCACGCGCAGCCCGGGGCTGAAGTGCTGGCCGGGCTGAAACCCGGCGTCACGCCGGAGATATTCAAGCGCGCTATCGAGGATGGCTCGGCCGAGGATCGCCTGCAGCACGTGCCGGTGAGCGCGGGAGAAGCTATTTTTGTGCCCGCCGGTACGGCACACACCATTGGTGCCGGTCTGGTGCTCTGCGAAATTCAGGAATATTCGGATCTTACTTATCGCGTGTTTGATTACAATCGCCGCGACGCGCGGGGTCGTTCGCGCGAGTTGCATATCGAAAAAGCTTTACAGGTGATGCGCTTCGGCGAACAGCATGGTGGAAAAATCGAACCGGCGCGGATGGTGCGCGACGGCGTGACGGAAACGTTTTTTGTCGCCTGCCGCTATTTTGCCGTGGAAAAATGGGAATTCGTGGAAAAAGTGGCCGCCGCCACCGCGCCGGAACATTTCGATCTGCTGACTTTTCTGGAAGGCCGCGGCTCGATTCAGTGGAGCGGCGAATCCGTGAAATACGCGCCGGCGCAAACCTGGCTGCTTCCCGCCGAGCTCGGCGCGTATCATTTGGCGCCGGGCGAGCGAACTTCGCTGCTCCGCGCTTACGTTCCTGCATCTCTCGATGAGGTCGCGCGCAAGTTGATTGTTCAAGGCGTCAGCGAAGCCGCGTTGTCGCGCGTGGTGTATCCGTGAAAAAGCGTGCTGCGTCAAATCGTAAGTCGCTTCCCGCATGCGCCGTGCTGCTTGCGGGCGGACGCGGCACTCGTTTTTGGCCGCGCAGCCGCACGCGCACGCCCAAGCAGCTGCTGAACATCACCGGCGGCGAGACCATGCTGCGCGAAACCGTTTCGCGCCTGGAACCGATTTTCGCTTTGCGCGATTTCTGGGTGGTCACCAATATCGAACAGGCTGCTGCGGCGCGGCGCGAGCTTCGCGGAGTTCCGGCCGCGCAGATTCTCGCCGAGCCTGTTGGTCGCAACACCACCGCGGCCATTGCGCTTGCGGCAATTCATCTGCAGCACCAACACGGCGACGCGCTGATGACCGTCTTGCCGTCGGACAGTTACGTCGCCGACGCCGCACGCTATCGCCAGCTCGTGCGCGCCGCGCTGGATTTGGCTTGTACTCCAGGCAATCTGGTGGTCTTCGGGGTCCCACCCACGCGACCCGAAACGGGTTACGGTTACATCGAAGCTGGCTCGCCTGCTGCGAGCGTTCGCGGCGTCCGCGCAATGGCTGTTCGCCGCTTTACGGAAAAGCCCGCGCTCGCCGTGGCGCGCCGCTACGTAGCCTCGGGCAAATATTTCTGGAACGCGGGAATATTTTTCTGGCGCGTCTCCACGTATCTGGAATGCCTGCGCAGCTTCCTGCCCGCCACACATTCCGCGCTCATGCGCCTCGCCGAAACTATTGGCACGAAGAAATACGCCGCGGCGCTGCGACGCATTTATCCCACCCTCGAAAATATTTCTGTGGACTACGCCATTATGGAACTTGCCACTCGCCCGGCCAGCGCCGCGCGCGTATCGGTGCTTCCGGCAAAAGTCGGCTGGAGTGATATCGGCTCCTGGAATGCAGTGTACGAGTTGCTTGCGACCAAACTCGGCGCAAA
>CAVZYH010000002.1:0-5000 GCA_963779465.1 uncultured Acidobacteriota bacterium
GCTTTATCAACGCGGTCACGCACGAATTGAAGACGCCGATCGCCTCCATCCGCCTCTATCTCGAAACGCTCCAGCGCCGCGAAGTGGACGAAACCCAGCGGCAACAGTTTTACAAACTGATGCTCGAAGATAGTGAGCGCCTTCTCGGAACGGTCCAGCAAGTGTTGAAGGCCGGCGAGGTCGGCTACAAGCACCACAATCGCTACCGCGCCGAGACTGACTTCGTAAGCCTCGTGCGCGAATGCGTGGCCTTGGCCCGCTCTCGGCACCACTTGCCGGCCGAAGCGCTGCACTTCGATTCTTCCGCGAACGGTGATGCGAGCGTGAAGGTGCAGGTCAATCCCGAAGAAATTCGCACCGCCGTCTCCAACATCCTCGACAATGCCATTCAATATTCCGAAGGCCGCGTCGATGTGACCGTCAACGTCGAAGTGCCCGATGAGAAGCGCGTGCTGCTGCGGGTGCGCGACCGCGGCGTTGGTATTCCCGAAGAGGCCCTGAAGCGGGTTTTCAAGAGATTTTACCGCGTGCCGGGCAAAACGCAGTCGCAGGTGAAGGGCACTGGCCTCGGCCTTTTCATCGTGCGCTCGATTGCGCGGGCGCACGGCGGAAAAGTCTTTGCGGAGAGTCGCGGCGCGTCCCGCGGCACCACGGTCACATTCGAATTGCCCAGGACGGCGTCATGAGCCGCGTGCTCGTGGTCGAGGACGAAGAGCATCTTGCCGAAGGGCTGCGCTTCAATCTCGAGGCCGAAGGCCACGAAGTAGAAGTTGCCGGAGAAGGAGAAACCGCGGTTGAGCGCCTGCTCGACGCCAAAGAGCACTTCGACGCCGTCGTCCTCGATGTGATGCTTCCCGGAATGGACGGCTTCGCCGTAGCCACCAAACTGCGCGAAGCCAAAAACTACGTCCCCATCCTGATTTTAACGGCTCGCGGCCGCCCCGAAGACGTGCTCGAAGGTTTTGCCGCGGGCGCGGACGATTATCTGCCGAAACCGTTCGAGCTCCCCATTTTCCTCGCGAGGCTCCAGGGTCTCTTGCGCCGCAACGCATGGCTCACGAGTGCCCACAAGCCCGCCGCAGCCGAAAGCCCAACCCGCAGCGTTGTAGAAAACGTTGCTTCCCCAGCGATGGGAGACGAAGAGCGCTTTTCGTTCAACGGCAAAACAATCGACTTCGGCACGCTCGAATTGCGAACCAACGGGACCACGATCCATCTCACGCTGATGGAAGCAAAACTCCTCCGGCATCTCATTCAAGCAGCGGGGCGAACCGTGCCGCGCAAATCCATCCTCGAAGATGTGTGGGACCTGCGCGAAGACACCGACACACGCGCCATCGACAATTTCATCGTCCGCCTGCGTCGCTACCTCGAAGAGGATCCTTCGAAGCCGAAGCACCTGCTCACCGTCCGCGGCATCGGCTACCGCTTCGTGGTCTGAAATGCGTTCAGCGATTTCTCCTCACCCTAGGCTTTGAGGCGCGGGAACAATCGCTCCGAATTTCCGCGGTTGATGGCCTTCCAATCGGCCGGTGAGAATCCGGCGTACACTTCGAGCCCCTCGTCGGTGAGCGGATATTTGCGAAGCGGGACATCGCTTCCATAGAGAATCTGCGAGACTGGCACGATATCTTTCAACGCATCGAGCGCGGGAACTTTGCTCGCGTGCGCCGTATCGAAATAAAGCCTGCGCACTTCGTAATCCACGCCGTGCGGAACGCGGTCGGCCAGCCGCTTCGGAAAATCGTCGTTGATGCGCGCCGCCAGCACCGAGAATGCGCCTCCCGCGTGAGAAAAAATGAAGCGGATGTCGGGGCACCGCGAGGTGGTTCCATTCAGAATCAAGCTGTCGATCGCGCGAGCGGTGTCGAGGTCGAATTCGATGATCCCCGATTGCCCCGGAAGATTCCGGCAGCAGGTGGCGATCGCCGGGTGGAAAAATACCACTGCCTTGCGGCGATTGAGCTCATCGAACACGGCGGCAAAAGCCGGATCGCCCGGCCACTTATCGACGTAATCGGTCCACAGCGCGATGCCATCCGCCTTCAGCGTGTCGAACGAATATTCGATTTCTTTGAGGCTCCCGTCCTGATCCGGAAGAGGCAGCGCCGCCAGCATCCCGAAGCGGCCCGGAAAATCTTTCACGAGTTGCGCGTTGTACTCGTTGTTCGCGCGCGTCAGGCTGCGCGCCCGCTCGCTTTTGTCGCTCATCGAGTCCATCACCAGCCGCTGCACAGGCGACAGCATCGCCGTGGCGACGCCGGCCTCATCCATCATCTGAATCGAGGTCTGCGGCGTCCAGTTGGGCGCGGAAAGCCGGTATTCGCCGACTCGTCGGCCATGGCCTTCACGTATGCGGGCGGATAGAGGTGGTGGTGCACGTCGATGCGTCCGAGCGCGGTCATTGCCGCCGACCCGTTCTGCGCGAGCAAGCGCCTACAGGAACGGCCGCGGCCACTCCAAGCGC
This sequence comes from uncultured Acidobacteriota bacterium, assembly GCA_963779465.1. Taxonomy (GTDB): domain Bacteria; phylum Acidobacteriota; class Terriglobia; order Acidiferrales; family UBA7541; genus Palsa-295. The sequence goes on from CAVZYH010000002.1 coordinate 2,468, forward strand.
GCCCAGCGTCCCCAGAAATTCGCGCCGCGATATCGAAGAATAAGGCGCGCCATCGAGATGGGTACGACTTGAAATTCCAACTCCGCTACCGCCGCCGCGAATTTTCATAGCGTGCCTTTTTGTGTATCTCACCGGTCAGGACATGAGAAGCGCAGACTATCATTTACAAGCGGCTGCTGCCAGCGCGAGCGAAGACTTTCTGGGGTCCTTCGCTGACGTAATAACTGCGAATCTCTTGTACTAGAAACGCACAATGCTCGAATTGAAATTCAGCTCACGACGTTTTCACTTCCTGTTGCTTGCGCGTGGAGCGCTGCGACTTGCACTTCTTTGCTGGGCATTAAGCGCTTGGCGTTGACCGGTGAAGCATTGACTCGCTGCAATGCGGACAATAACATCGTCCAGCTTAATTTGCAGTGAAAGGCGGGAAATTTGTGCGAGGCTGATGAAACAACAAAACCGCAAGAAACGCCGACATCTAAGTTTGTCGTTCCGTCTGTGGAACGCTGTTTCGAAGACTATGTGGCAGGCTCAGTGTACGAGTACGGAACGATTTCTGTGAGCGAAGCGGAAATCATCGAGTTCGCGAACCGCTACGATCCGCAACTGATCCACACGGACCCCTCTTTTGCGGCGCGAGGACCTTTCGGCGGCCTGATTGCGAGCGGATGGCAGACCGCTGGATGGATGATGCGGCTCTTCGCGGACAATTTTCTGCCGAGGACGGCGGCGATCGCGTCTCCGGGAGTAGACGAGTTGCGCTGGAAGCTTCCGGTACGGCCGGGAGACACGCTTCGAATCCGCGTGAGCGTTCTCGATGCGCGCCGGTCGCGATCGAAGCCCGACCGAGGTGTCGTGAACACGCTGATGGAAGTGCTAAATCAGAACAGCGAAGTTGTGCTGAGCCTCAAGGCCATGAACCTTATGCGCTGCCGAAAAACTGAGCCATAGCATTAGTCGGATCCTGCGCTGTAGCAGTGTGGAGGAGCTTTTGTAAGATCTGCGGGAGCGGTCTACCGGAAGGCTGCGTAAAAGTCAGGGAACGTTGATTCCAAGCGCTGAAGGTTATGTCGAACTAATCCCAACCGGGTCGCAGGTGCCCGAAGCTCGCCGAGACGTTCTGCTCGAACGAATAGGCGCAATTGTCGCAACGAACTGGCGCAGCACTCGGCCGCACTGGTCGCGGAAACACTCGCCGTTTCATGACGACTTCGGATTAGCCTTTTTCTACCAAGACGCTGAGATCGTCGGCTACTTCATCTACAAGCGCCTGACCCTTGATGGAATCCCCGCTTTCTACGGTGCGGGGACGGCGGTTCCGTCCAGCCATCAGGGAACGGGTTGCTATCAGGCGATGTTCGGCCACGCTCTCAGCGCGGAGTGGCGCGCTGTAAGCTCCAGCATACGCGAAGTCTACTTTTCGTGGCGCACGAGGAGTCCCGCAATCTGGAGGTCTTGCGCGAGCGTCTGCAGGACCGTGACACCCTCCCTCGCGGATGGAAAGCGGGACGCTGCACTGGAGGACGCGTGCCTGCGACTCGCGGGTGAGCTCTTTCCACGCACGGCAATTGAGCCTCCAATGATGGTCATGCGTGATGTATACGAGCACTTGATTGGCATTCGCAGAAGGGAATATCGCCAGCCCGACGCAATCCGCGCGCGATTTTTGGAATCGATTCCCAATCCCGCGGACGCGATATTTTCAGTTGGAATCGTGCAGAGAACCGCGTGGGCGGAGAGAATGCGGGCAACTCGGTTCGCAGCACCGGGGAAAGCAAGCTGATTTGACGTTGTCCGTCTTCCACCCCGCTATAACCGCTTTTTGCAGGGAGATCCTATTTCCACAGAGCGGGTGAAATCCACAGAAGAACGCTGTAAAAATAATTCATAAACACTTGACGAAATTTTTAAACTTGCTATACTCCCCTGATGCGAACACAGGCCTGCGAAGGCGTGCGCTTCGCAGACGAACCGGTTTCCGCCTTCTAAATCAGAGGTGAGTTTGGATACAAACACCGGGTAGAAAGAAATCGAGCATCGAGCACGTCCGCCCTAGAGGCCAGGCAGTATGGCCCGCAGGATCGGCGGATCCGCCCGGCGCTCGACGCCGGGTTTTTTATTGCAAAAAACAGTTTTCGCGGCAGAGGCTCCAAACCGCTGACGCGCTCCCCCGGGAGGGGAGACAATCCAGTCGGAAGTTGTTGACAGGATTGAAGTTCTTTGACAACTGAAGGAAGCTGGCACTACGTTATGCGGGTTTCAAGTCTCGCATGGCGTAGTAAACCGCAAATATTTGCTCGAGAGTAGCGCAATGTGGAAAGGCGAATTTACTCCACGCGCGGTGTCGGACCTCTGCATGAGTGATCATCCAGAGGCCGGCGATGGCGACGTGTTGGGTAAGTTTTATGGTTAAGCTACTAAGGGCGTACGGTGGATGCCTTGGCGCCAACAGACGAAGAAGGACGTGGCAAGCTGCGATAAGCCTCGGGGAGCCGCAAGCAGGCTTTGATCCGGGGATTTCCGAATGGGGAAA
>CAVZYH010000002.1:10000-1757317 GCA_963779465.1 uncultured Acidobacteriota bacterium
CGAAAGCTTACCGGACTCGAAGGGATATCCTGAGTACCACGGGGCACGAGAAACCCAGTGGGAATCCGGGGAGACCACTCTCCAAGGCTAAATACTCGTTGGCGACCGATAGTGAACTAGTACCGTGAGGGAAAGGCGAAAAGAACCCCTGCTAGGGGAGTGAAATAGAACCTGAAACCGTATGCTTACAAGCAGTCAGAGGGCTATGCCGTGTCTTCGGATGCGGAAATGCCTGATGGCGTGCCTCTTGCTTAATGAGCCGGCTAGTTATTCTCACACGCAAGGTTAAGCGAAAGCGAGCCGTAGCGAAAGCGAGTCCGAATAGGGCGCTCAGTGTGTGGGAATAGACGCGAAGCGGGATGATCTACCCTTGGCCAGGTTGAAGGTCGCTTAACCGCGACTGGAGGACCGAACCGGTGTGAGTTGAAAATCGCTCGGATGAGCTGAGGGTAGGGGTGAAAGGCTAATCAAATTCCGTGATAGCTCGTTCTCCCCGAAATGCCTTTAGGGGCAGCCTCGTATGATTTGCCACGGTGGTAGAGCACTGAATGGACTAGGGTCCCATCCAGGATACCGAATCCAATCAAACTCCGAATGCCGTGTACAACAGTACGGGAGTGAGACTACGGGGGATAAGCTCCGTGGTCGAGAGGGAAAGAACCCAGAACGCCAGCTAAGGTCCCCAACTGTAGACTAAGTGGGAAAGGACGTGTGAGCGCACAGACAGCCAGGAGGTTGGCTTAGAAGCAGCCATCCTTTAAAGAAAGCGTAACAGCTCACTGGTCAAGTGTTCACGCACCGACAATCCAACGGGGCTAAGTCTACGACCGAAGCTGCGTAATTGACGATTTCTACGGACTTCGTCATTTGGTAGGGGAGCATTCTGTTGAGTTCGACGGTAGATCGAGAGAACTACTTGACGCAACGGAAGAGACTCTGCCGGCATAAGTAGCGATAAACACGATGAGAACTCGTGTCGCCGAAAGTCTAAGGTTTCCTGAGGAAGGTTAATCCGCTCAGGGTTAGGCGGGTCCTAAGGTGAGGCCGAGAGGCGTAACTGATGGACAACAGGTCAACATTCCTGTCCCGCCATTTGAACGTTATACGATGGGGTGACGCAGAAGGATATGGGAGTCGGGTGATGGATGTCCCGATGTCTCGGTGCAAGCCGGATCTCGCAGGAAAATCCACGAGGTCATTCAACGGTCAGACCGGGTCCGAGGCCACACGGCCACAAAGTCTCTGATTTCACGCTGCCAGGAAAAACCTCTAAGGAGTTCAGATGGTGCCCGTACCTCAAACCGACACAGGTAGACAAGGTGAATATCCACAGGCGCTCGAGAGAACGCTGGCTCAGGAACTAGGCACATTAGCCCCGTAACTTCGGGAGAAGGGGTGCCCCGCTAGGGTTTATAGCCCGAGGGGGCCGCAGTGAAATGCGTTCGGCGACTGTTTAACAAAAACACAGCTCTCTGCTAAGTCGAATACGACGTATAGGGGGTGACGCCTGCCCGGTGCCGGAAGGTTAAAGGGAGGGCTTAGCTGCCGCAAGGTAGCGAAGGCCTGATCTGAAGCCCCGGTGAACGGCGGCCGTAACTATAACGGTCCTAAGGTAGCGAAATTCCTTGTCGGGTAAGTTCCGACCTGCACGAATGGCGTACCGATCGAACGACTGTCTTGGCCAACGGCTCGGCGAATTTGTGGTTCCGGTGAAGACGCCGGATGCCCGCATCTAGACGGAAAGACCCCGTGCACCTTAACTGCACTCTGGTCATGATTAACGGTACTGCCTGCGTAGGATAGGTGGGAGCCTGGGATCTCCTGGTTTCGGCTGGGAGGGAGGCAACGGTGAAATACCACCCTGATAGTTCTGTCGCTCTAACTTGCACCCCTAGACGGGGTGGAGGACACGGCCAGACGGGTAGTTTGACTGGGGCGGTCGCCTCCTAAATGGTAACGGAGGCGCTCAAAGCTCGGCTCAGGCGGATTGGAAACCCGCCGTGGAGTGCAAGAGCATAAGCCGGGTTGACTGCAAGACACACAGGTCGAGCAGGCACGAAAGTGGGATCTAGTGATCCGGTGGTTCTGCGTGGAAGGGCCATCGCTCAACGGATAAAAGGTACGCCGGGGATAACAGGCTGATCTAAGCCAAGAGTTCACATCGACGCTTAGGTTTGGCACCTCGATGTCGGCTCATCGCATCCTGGGGCTGTAGAAGGTCCCAAGGGTTAGGCTGTTCGCCTATTAAAGCGGTACGTGAGCTGGGTTCAGAACGTCGCGAGACAGTTCGGTCCCTATCTGGTGTGGGCGCAGGAAACTTGAGAGGAGCTGTCCCTAGTACGAGAGGACCGGGATGGACGGACCTCTTGTGATCGAGTTGTCACGCCCGTGGCATAGCTCGGTAGCGAAGTCCGGAAGAGATAATCGCTGAAAGCATCTAAGCGAGAAGCTCGCCTCGAGATAAGGTTTCCCAACCCTCCTGCGGGGGGGTAAGAAGGCCAGTCGAAGACTACGACTTTGATAGGCGGGAGGTGGAAGCGCAGTAATGCGTGTAGCTAACCCGTACTAATCGGCCGTTCGGCTTAACCATAAAACTTTCCTAAACCGTCGCTTTACCCTGAGAGGCCCGCTCAAGCGGGTGTCGAAGGGCACGGCGGAGGAAAGACGCACTTTTCGCATTGACTACAATCAAGCGAATAGGCGGTTTGTTGTTACCAACTTCCTTCAGTTGCTCATCGAAACTCTGAATTTCGGTTTCGAGCCGCGGCGTTCGCGTCGCGGTTCGAATACCGATCTCCAGTTTCGATGCACAAGTTTCCTGGTGGTCTTACCGCAAGGGTCACACCCGTTCCCATCCCGAACACGGAAGTTAAGCCTTGCCGGGCCGATGATACTGCGCTGGAAACGACGCGGGAACGTAGGTCACCGCCAGGATTTAAATTCAAAAGGCCGCAACGCCAAAAGCGTTCGCGGCCTTTTTCATTTGCGCAACGTCGGAGTCAAGTGATGGCTGGTTCAAGGACGGAAGATATTCCGATCAGATTGCTCAGCGTGAGGGACGATTCTATTTCAGAAGCAATGACTAAACACTCGTCTGTGGGCATAACACGATGACGAACTCGCTGCGGAAACTCATCATAGGTCCTGCCTTCCAGGTTTCGGCCGGTCACTTTCTTACGAGTGCCTCCCCATTGTTTAAAGAAGAACGGAACCCTATTTTGTCTACACTGGTCTCTGACTGACGTTACCCATTCTTTTTTCATTGGCCTGGCGCCAGGGCCGCTCTCGCCACCGACTATCACCCAACTAATACCGTCGAGTGTCAGGCGACCTACGTTCTCCAATAGCGGTTCCACCGAAAGAAATCTGACCGATGCAGGAGCTTTCCTAAGGTCGTCGATTCGCGGAAGGCCGTACTTCTTGTCTTCGACGCTGACCCCCCACCAAATATGCGATTGCCTAGCCGCAAAGCCCAATGTCGAATCAAGTAATTTCCGAAGTCGGTCAGAGCGTTTTGTTAGTACTTGGTATGTGTGCCAGTTGGCCGCGGACATCACGCGTGCCACCGCGACGATGTAGCTTTCCGGCACTTCGCTGTGGAATAAATCACTCATCGAATTGACAAAAATCATTCTCGGCTTGCGGCATCGCAGAGGCTCGGCAAGTTTTTCCGGGATGAGGCGAAGGTCGAAGCCCTGTTCGTAGGGATGGCCCTTCACGCCGCGAAAGCGCTCCGCGAAGGTCTCTGCATAACAGTGCTTGCACCCAGGACTGATCTTGGTGCAGCCCCTGACTGGGTTCCAGGTCGCATCCGTCCACTCGATCGCGGAATCACGCGACATTAGCTCTCTCCTCGGTTTCTGTACTTCTCAAAGATGTCGAACACAATATTCTCTGCTGTGTCCTTCTGTGAGGCAAAAAAGAGATAGTAGACTACCGCACCTTTTGAATTTCTCATTGGAATCGGTGCGGGAACCCTGGCAAACCCTGCACCGCGCTTCAGCCTCATACGAAATGCTTGCGCGACTGCCTCGTTTGATTGCTTATCCGGGTGACCGAACAGGTCTGGCTGGTACGCGTTACTTTGCCAAGAATCATCTCCCCAGAATGCCGTCATCCTGGCCCTCTGCAGATCATTCACGCCTTTAGGATCACGCCACAAAACATTGCGGTTAATATCCATAACGGGAAAGTTTAGAAATATGTCCAACGTATTTCTCCGGCCGGCAGCGGATATTACGCGCCACTGGAGGTCAAGCCCGTACGGGTCAAGTATGCAAAGAGCCCTCCTGTATTCCTCGTATTCGACTTGAGGGAAGACGTTCTCTAGCAGAATCTTGTTACAGTCGCCCTGGTAGAAGAAAACATCCTTGCGATCTCCGATCAGACGCCGAAGACTCTCGACTTTCTCAGTTTCGATGTCTATAAAATGGTATTCGCGAAACGGCGGTCGTACATTCAATGCATTCAGCGGACTCCCGGGAACGAACTCCTGATTCGCCTTTGAAAGATGGATTCCAGCGCCGGCAAACGCGTCGATGTAGATGTGGTGCAAAGAAGGATTCACTTGTGAAGCAAGGATCGTGGAATAAGCGGATGCATATTCTCGAACGATGTCGAGCTTGATCTCCGACCAGTAGCCAATTTCATCAAATTCGATTGGGTGGTTCATCTCTTTAATGCATCTTCGTCTTTTGTTCGCCCCACTTTCAAGACTAGTCTCGAGCCGGTGTCGAGGTGCAACATGCTCTCGTCGCTTTCGAGCCTTGCTGGAAAATCGAACCTGGACGCTGGGATAGAGGGCTGATGATTCCTCGCACTGGGTTCATAACATCGAACGAGAGGTAAGCGCCATTAGACGTACAGCGACGACTTTGCTGGAGTTTACGGCCTGGGCAGCACGGTCACGGCAGCCAAGTGGAGTATCCTCGAAGCAATGCGCCTCCACGCGCAACACTCCGTTGCAAAATATGAATTGCTACAATGGCGCAACCTCGAATCGCAACCCAGTTCAGTTCCAAGCAACAATTTACAAGATCTGGATGATGCGGCACGTTGATGTGCCGCCTGAGGTTGCGGACGCGCTGATCGCGCAGCTTCGCGGCGACGAGGGCGGGCCGAATCGCAGCAAGGGCAAACCTGCTGGCGACGTACGCAAAGCACACATCAAGAGCCGTAAGATCGCGAAAACGAAATACGTGCCAGTCGTTGCGATTGTGAATGGTTGCAGCGCGCGGGTTACGTTGATGCCGGCCGGCGGCGGGCGTTATCGCATCCAGCTCAATACGGCGCTGCGCAAAGCGGCGCGCGCCGATTTTGGAGACGTGGTCCGGGTGGAACTTAGACTGGACCGCGTGTCGCGAGAAGAGCCCGTGCCTGCCGACCTGCGGCTAGCGCTGAAAGAGAATCCCGCGGCGCGCCAGGCTTTCAACGAACTCACCACGGGTCATCGCCGGCATTTCATCAAATGGTTCGACTCCGCCAAAGGGCCGGACACACGCATACGCAGGCTCGGCCGAGCGATTGACCACCTGCTCGAGCGCGCAATTTCGCGCCGAACCAAGGACGACCGACGCCACCGCAAGTAAGCCTTCGACGATTTTCGGAAGCGCGCTGGAAGTGCGTGCCCACGGACGACATCTGCGCTATGGTAATCCTTCCTAGAAATTATGTACGGGCAAAACATCCAACACTCCGAACCGATTTTCCTGCTGCTGTTGCTGTGCATCGCCGTGCTGGCGACGCTCGCGAAGCGCTTCAAGACTCCTTATCCCATCGTGCTGGTGATTGCCGGGCTGTTCCTCAGCCTGATCCCGCGCGTGCCGCACATTGAACTGAATCCGGAAGTCGTTTTCCTGCTTTTCTTGCCGCCACTGCTTTTTTCCGCCGCGTTCCAGACTTCCTGGCGCGATTTTCGCCAAAACATTTTCAGCATTTCGTTGCTCGCGCTCGGCCTGGTGTCGTTCACCGTGTGGGGCGTGGCCTTCGCCGCCCACTGGATTCTGCCGGACTTCACCTGGAGGCTCAGTCTGGTTCTGGGCGCGGTGATATGCACCACCGACGCGATCGCAGCCACGTCCATCACCCGACGCTTGGGATTGCCGCAGAGGGTCACCGACGTGATCGAAGGTGAGAGCCTGGTGAACGACGCGAGCGGTCTGCTTGCACTGCAGCTCACGGTTGCGATGGTCGTCACCGGACGCACGCCGCCACTGCACGAACGCATGACGCTTTTGTTCTACCTGATCGCCAGCAGCATCGTGATCGGCCTGGTGATCGCCAAGCTGGTGGCGTGGCTGATCAAACAGATTACCGATGCGCCCGTGGAAATAACTCTCAGCATCATCACGCCGTACTTCGCATATCTCGCGGCGGAGAGCGTGCACTCTTCAGGCGTCCTCGCCACGGTGGTGTGCGGAATGTATCTGGGCCATCAAAGCTCGCTATATTTCTCTACGCGGGCTCGGCTACAAGGTGCGGCGGTCTGGGAAACCCTCAGCTTCGTGCTCAATGGCGTCGTGTTTATTCTGATCGGACTGCAACTGCCTTACATCCTCGGCGAGATTCGCAATCACAGCCTGTTTCACCTGATACTCATCGGGCTGCTGGTCAGCGCCGTGGTGATCGTTCTGCGGCTGCTGTGGATGTACCCAGGTGCGTGGGCAGCGAACTGGATGCGGCGTCACGTACAGCATCAGGAGACGGCGCCGCTGCCAAGCGCGGCAACGATTTTTATCGTCGGATGGACGGGCATGCGAGGAGTGGTGGCGCTGGCCGCCGCGATTTCCTTGCCTAGAGCGCTGCAGGACGGCTCTCCATTCCCGCAGCGAAATATGATTATTTTTCTGACCTTCTGCGTAATTTTCGTGACGCTAGTATTTCAAGGCTTGTCGCTGCCATTTTTCATTCGCCGCCTAGGATTGGCCAGCGCTGTGGTGAAGAATCCGGAAGAGGAGCGGGCGCGATACGCGATGATCGAAGCGGCGCTCGCGTATCTGGAACAAGCGCGTGAACTGGACAGTGCCGGCTTTGCGCCGGTGTATGAGGATCTCATTCGCATCCAGAAACATCATCTGAATTTGCTGCCGGGTGACCGCTCCGTCGAGACCGGCTACACGCCCGAAGATTACGTTCGTTATCGCGAGCTTTCAAAGAATATCCGCGCGCTGCAGCGCGCGGCACTCCTGAACATGCACAACCACAATAAGATTAATGACGAGGTGCTGCGCCGCCTGGAACAGGAACTCGACCTGTACGATGTGCGCTATGCTTCCTCAACGTGACGGAGTCATATTCGACGCGGGTGATATCATTTCAGGCCATGGCTACTGCTGAAAACTCCGGGCCCGTCGTTTGCGCGTGGTGCGCTGCGGAGATGCGGCGCGGAAACTTGAGCTCACCCCTTTCGCACGGTATTTGCCTTCCGTGCATGGCCGGCGCCGCGGGCCAAGCGGTTGAGGATCTCTCGGGCATTGATGCAGATTTGCTGGATGCTCTGCCGTTCGGAGCGATTCAACTCTCGGGCGACGGAGTGATCGTGGGATACAGCCGCGGAGAATCAGCGCTCTCCGGCCTTGCTACGAAGGACGTGATCGGTAAGCATTTCTTTCGCGATGTGGCGCCTTGCGCTTCGGTGAAGGAATTTGCCGGGAAATTTGCAGAACTGCGCGCAGGCGGTAGGAGCGGCCTCGTCAAGTTGCGGTTTGTATTCAAATACGCGCGGGGCGCAAAGTTGGTAGAGATTGCGATGGTGCATGACGGCGCGACGGACGTTACGACGCTGCTGGTGAAGGCGATGTTGTCGGAACCGAACCTTTAGGGGTCCGGATCCTCACCACGCGGCGCGGAATTGTCTTTGCGATTCTACTGCTTTCGCACCCGCTGCGACGAATGACGGCTGGCACCAACCGTATTAGAATTTCGAGGGATTCGATAAGATGAAGATTTTCTCTCCGCTGTTTATTGCTGCTGGGTTGATTGCCGCTGGCCTCGCACCTGTCTGCTTCGCGCAAGCCAAGCCCGCGCAAACGAAAGGTGCTGACGCGGACCGGCTTGGACTTAGTTGCGCGCAGATTCTGCAAATGACTTCCACCGCATGGGTGGCGCACTTCACGGACAAATCCGCCACGCCGAGCAACGCCGCTGCGCAGCCGGCTGTTCGCGCCATCACCGCCTATGGAAAATGTTACGAGGCGCGCACGAACCAGGTGGCTGCGTCGTTGGGCAAGAGCGGCAGGGGGCCGCTGATGGGCGCGACGGGAGACTTCCGCGGTTTTCAAAAGGCGCTCGATGATTTCACTGCGAAGGCTCTGGCCGTGTCGAATAAGCCGCCCGGAACGCGGGAAGCCGCATATGCCGGGCTCTACGAAAAGCAGTTTCGCTACGACTTCTACCAGAGGTACGAGCTAAGGCTTTCCGAAAACCGCCCGCTGACTGCTGAAGAATCCGCCGAATATTCCAAGGCCAAAAATCGCTTCGGTGAATTTCTCGGATTGCTGCCGGAAGATCAGGCGCACGTCATTCACGCCGCCTTCAGCCAGATTTTCGACGCCAGTCCGGTCAGCGACGTGACCAAGCTCGAGCTGTACCGCTTCGCCATCTCCGTCCTCGAATCGCCGAAAGACAAGCCGTTCTCCCTGCCGCCATTTTGACCCCCGCCTCCGCGTCTGCTAGGCTCGTTTGTCCTATCCTGGGAGAGAACAAATTGAAATCTCGGATTCTGTTTGTGCCTGCGTTAGTCGTGGGCCTTTTCTGTGCAAGTGCGTTACGCGCTCAAGTGAACGACAGCACCAAGCAGCTTTCTCGCGACATTTTCAAGCAGCTGGTTGAAATCAACACCACCGATTCCGTTGGCAACACCACGATTGCCGCGCAGGCGATGGCCAAGCGCCTGCTTGATGCCGGTTTTCCGGCGAGCGATGTCCAAGTCCTGGGACCGAACGACCGCAAAGGCAACATGGTGGCGCGCATTCACGGCGCGGGCGCGAAAAAGCCGCTGCTGTTCATCTGCCATCTGGATGTGGTCGAAGCGCGCCGCGCGGATTGGTCCATGGATCCGTTCCAGTTCATTGAGAAGGACGGATACTTTTACGGCCGCGGCACTGGAGATATCAAGGACGGCGACGCGTTTCTGGTCACCACTTTTATTCGCCTGAAGCAGGAAAAAGTCCAGCCGGATCGCGACCTCATTCTCGCGCTTACCGCCGATGAAGAGGGCGGCACATCGAACGGCGTTGCGTGGCTCATCAAGAATCATCGCGATTTGATCGAAGCCGAGTACGTGATCAATCCGGATGCCGGCGATTTCGAGCTCGACAATGGAAAGCACCTGCTCGTCGGCATTCAGGCCAGCGAAAAGCTGTATCAGGATTTCGATCTGAAGGTCAGCAATCCCGGCGGACACAGTTCGCTGCCTACTTCTGAAAATGCGATTTATCAGCTTTCCGAGGGGCTGACGCGGCTGGAAAAATATCAATTCCCATTCGAGCTGAACGAAGTGACGCGCGAATATTTCAAGCGTGAAGCAGACATCGTCGGCGGCCAGACCGGCGCGGACATGAAGGGTATTCTGCAAACGCCGCCTGATCCCGCAGCGCTCGCACGGCTCTCCGCGATTCCTTATTACAACGCGCGGATTCGCACCACCTGCGTCGCGACGCGCCTGGATGGCGGCCATGCCAACAATGCCTTGCCAGGAATGGCGCATGCCAACGTAAATTGCCGCATTTTGCCAGGTCATTCAGGGGATGAAATCGAAGCCTCGCTGGTGAAAGTTCTGGACGATTCGCGCATCGTCGTGACGCATGCGCCGGGCCTTGCATCCAGCGGCATTCCCAACCCGCCATCTCCGTTGCGCCCCGATTTGATGTCGGCGCTGCAAAAGGTGGCCAATGAAATGTGGCCCGGCTTGCCAATTGTCCCAGTGATGGACGCGGGCGCGAGCGACGGCGCAATTTCGCGCGCGGCGGGACTACCCACTTACGGGCTGCCGGGATTATTTATGGACGTGGACGACGACCGTTCGCACGGCCGCGATGAACGCGTGCGCGTCGCTTCGTTTTACGATGGTGTGGATTTCTACTACCGGCTGATCAAAGCGCTGTCTTCTCCACAATAATCGTGAACTGAAGATGAATCGGCAGCGCGCTGGTGACGGACTGGCGACGCAACCGAAAAATGAATCAACCAACGAGCAAAAATTGAGCCACTCATGAATCCGATGCGCCGCGCAATCCTGGCGGCTTCACAAAATCAATGGATGCGCGAACACGCACCCCGCTTCGGATTCATGCGCCGCGCCTCGGCTCGTTTCCTGCCGGGCGAAGACATGCAGGACGCCGTCACCGCCGCGCGCGCGCTCGCCGCAAGCGGCATCCAGTCGGTGCTTTCGCGTCTAGGAGAAAATATTACCAGCCGCGACGAAGCCGCGGATGTGACGCGCCATTTTCTGGAGCTTTACGACCGCATCCGAGCCACCAGCATTCCCGCGGAAATCACCGTGAAGCTCACGCAGCTCGGACTCGACCTTGATCCCAACTTCTGTTACGAAAATCTCGCGACGCTGATCCAAAGTACCCCCTCCGACAAAATTCTGTGGATTGACATGGAGGGAAGCCCCTACGTGGACGTTTCCCTGGAGCTTTATCGCCGCGCGCGCAAGGCCTACTCCAATGTCGGCATATGCCTGCAGGCCTATCTCTACCGCACGGAAAAAGATCTCGACACGTTGATTCCGGAGGGTGCGGCGATTCGCCTGGTGAAGGGCGCGTACAACGAACCTGCGGAAATCGCGTATCCCAAGAAAAAAGATGTGGACGAGAATTTTTTGCATCTCACCCAGCGCTTGCTAAGTCCCGAAGCGCGACGCGCCCGCGTGCGCGCCGCTGTCGCCACGCACGATCGGGCGCTGATCGCCAAAATCATAGCGTGGGCCGCGGATCAGGGCGTGCCGAAGAATTTGGTAGAGTTTCAAATGCTATACGGAATTCAGCGCGCGGAGCAGCTGCGTTTGGTGCAGGCGGGATATCGTTGCGCCGTATTGATTTCCTACGGCACGTTCTGGTTCCCATGGTTTATGCGGCGCCTGGCCGAGCGGCCCGCGAACGTGTTATTCCTCGCGAGAAATCTCTTTTCAAATTAAAGGCGGGAACTTCTTAGCGGGTTCGTTCGTCTTTTTCCACTTTGCCGTCGCGCAGCCGGATCACGCGATGCGCGTGCGCCGCAATATCCGATTCGTGTGTGACGAGGATGATGGTGTTGCCCTGCTCGTGCAGGCGCGCAAAGAGGGCCATAATTTCTTCGCCGGTCTGCGAATCAAGATTTCCGGTGGGCTCATCCGCCAGCAGGATCGAAGGATTGTTCACCAGCGCGCGCGCAATCGCCACGCGCTGGCGCTGGCCGCCGGAAAGCTCGTTGGGCTTGTGCATCATGCGCTCAGCCAGATCCACCTGTTTCAGGGCGTTCTTCGCGCGTTCCAGGCGTTCGTCGGACGCCGTGCCGTTGTAAATCATCGGCAATTCCACATTGTGCAGTGCAGTTGCGCGCGGCAATAAATTGAAGGTTTGAAATACGAAGCCGATTTCCTTGTTGCGGATGTAGGCCAGCTCGTCGTCGTCCAGCTGGCTCACCAGACGACCAGCCAGCCAGTAACTTCCCTTCGTCGGCGTATCCAGGCATCCAATCAAATTCATCAGCGTGGATTTTCCGGAGCCGGACGGGCCCATGATGGCGACGTATTCGCCCTTGTGAATCTCGATGCTTACGCCGCGCAGCGCGTGCAATTGCTCCGCGCCCATCTCGTAAGTCTTCCACAGTTCCTCGGTTTGAATGACGATGCCGGTGTCAACGAGGTCCTGCCGGAAATTTTGCGACGGGGCGATTTCTTCCACGGCCATGTACAGGCGCTCCTGGATTCCTGTTACTTACGTCGCGGACTCTTCGCGCTTCGGCGTCGAATTATCCACTTTCACGGTGGCGCCAGGCCGCAGCGTGCGCAGCGCTTTGTAATTGCCGATTACGATCTCGTCGCCTTCTTTCACTCCGCTGGTAATTTCAATGTCCGTGACGCCGGTGATTCCCGTTTGCACCGGCACGAACTCCGCTTTCTTGCCGCGAATCACAAAGACGCCCTGAACATCTACTTTCTGTTGCGCGTCTCCCGTTGCGGCAGGCTTCGATGCAGCCAGGGTCACGTTGCTCCCGTGCTCTTTCTGCGCTTCTTCGAGTTCTTTCTGGGTGCGCACCGCTAGCGCTTGGATCGGAATGGTCAGGATGCCTTTCTTCTGTTCGGTCTGAATCTTCGCGCTGGCGGAAAGGCCCGGACGGAGATCCGCCGGCGGATTATCAATGGTCACCACCACTTTGAAATCGCGCGCTTCCTGGGTGTTCGCGGTGGCCTGCGTGGTGGCGGCTTGGCCCGACGAGCGCAAAATCGCCAGCTCGCCCACTTGTGTCACGTGCCCCTTGAAGACTTTCCCGGGAATCGCGTCAATCGTGACGTCCGCGGGGTTTCCTTGACGCACATTGGTAATATCGGTTTCATCCACTTTCACTTCGGACGTGACGATGCTCATGTCCGAGATGGTCATCAGGAAACTGCCTTCGGCGTTCTGAATTCCGGGCACCACGTTTTCGCCCACGCGTACGGCGATGTAACTGACAATCCCGTCAATCGGCGCGACGTAGGTGGTCTTCCGCAGCACGTCCTTGGTGTGCTTCAAGATCGCGCTGGCTTGGTCCAGGTTGTAGCGCGATGACTCGCGCCCCGCACGACTTTGTTCCACTTGCGCCTTCAGCGCGTTCAGGCCGGCGGCAGCGGCGTCATAGGTAGCTTTGCTTGCGTCGAAATCCGATTTGGCGATCAATTGTTCTTTGTAAAGCTGCTGCGCGCGCTCCCAGTCGAATTTTGCCTTCTCGAGATCCGCCTGGCGCTGCGCCAGCGTGGCAACCGCTGAATCATAGCTGGCAGCCGCGGCGCGTACGGATGCTTCGGAGGAGTCAATCGCCGCCTGTTGCGCCTGGACGTCGGCTCCCGGCTGAATGTTCTCCAGCCGCAGCAGAATATCGCCTTTCTTTACGTGGTCGCCTTCTTTCACCACGATCTCGGTAATCTTTCCGATGCCCTCGCCCAGCACGTTCGTGTAATTCTTCGGCCGGATTTCGCCGGAAGCGGTCACGATGGACGTCAGGTCGGCCTTCTGCACCTTGCCGGTTTGCACCGCGACGACGCCTTTATTAACCTGGTAGGCGCTATACCACGCTATACCCCCTAGTACCAGGACGCCAGCCGCACCAATTCCTACTTTCTGCCACGTTTTCATTGCTTTACCTTTGGACTCGCCCCTCGAGGCGACAGCATTACCATGACTTAACTACGTTCCGGGGGCACGAAATGTTTCTTCGGTTACGATTAGACGCCAGCGGAAGCAGAAAGACAGGCGCGAATATGACATTTCGGAGATCTTCGCTCTGAGCGACCATTGTTCGGGGCCCAGACCGTCACTATGCACATGCAGCTACTGACCGGCCGCGCGGCCGACATATCCCCTTCATGACCGCTCCATTGTAAAGCTAATTGGACACCAAGAGAATAGGACATCGATAAGTTCGATCATGCAGCACGAATTGTAGGGGGCGCTGATTCCCGATTCGGGATGATTCTCGACCCTGCCACGGGAACCCGTTAGCGACCTGAGTTATCTCCTGCCCCATATTGCTACGACGCGTCAGGCAACCCCGTGCCCAGCATCCGATTCCAATGGATCAAGGGCAGTTAGGGGAATCCGGCATTGACCTGTACTTTTGGACAGGTTAGAATTTCGTGCCTCGGGGCAAAGGCTTAATGATGCGTTCTACGGTCAAAGTGTTTCTTTTCGCCGTCTTAGCTTGCGGATTCGTATATCTCCCCAAAGCTTCCGCGCAAGGTGAATCTCCCACTCAGCAGCAGGACCAGACCGACAAGAAGACCGCGAAGCAGGCCGCCAAGGCGCGTTCCAAACGCGACAAGGACCTATTTAACGAACTCGATTCCCAATATAAGAAATGGTTGAACGAAGATGTTGTCTACATCATTTCACCAGAAGAGCGCAGTTCGTTCCTTCATCTTTCCACGAACGAAGAGCGCGAGCAATTCATTGAAGCATTCTGGCAACGCCGCAATCCTGATCCGGACTCCGCTGAAAATACGTTCAAGGAAGAGCACTACCGCCGCATCGCCTATGCCAACGAGCATTTTTCTTCCGGTATTCCCGGCTGGAAAACGGATCGCGGCAGAATCTACATCATGTGGGGTCCCGCGGACGAAGTTCAATCGCATCCGTCGGGCGGCAGCTATGACCGGCCCGCTTCTGAAGGCGGCGGCGAAACTTCCACGTATCCGTTCGAAGATTGGCGTTACCGCTATCTTGAAGGGATTGGCGAAAACATCGAGATCGAATTCGTAGATCCCACCATGAGCGGCGAGTACAGGCTCACGATGGACCCCAGCGAAAAGGACGCTTTGCTGTACGTTCCTGGCGCTGGTCTAACCCAGATGGAATCCATGGGCCTCGCCAGCAAGACCGCCCGTTTCAATAACACGGACGGCACTCACGACGCGCAGGCGATGGGCATGACTCCGGAAACCATGCAAGAATTCTCGCGCCTGGAACTCTATGCGAAGATCCAGCAGGCGCCGCCGGTAAAGTTTAAGGACCTGGAAGCAGTGGTCTCTTCGCGCTTGGTGCGCGATCAGGTGAAATTCCAGTACCGCACGGACTTCCTGCGCATTACTTCCGATACCGTTTTGGTTCCCATCACCATTCAAATTCCCACGCGCCAGCTGAGCTTTCAGCAGAAAAATGGCGTTGAATCTGCCTCGGTCAATTTGTTCTGCCGCGTCACCAGCCTCAGCGGCCGCACGGTTAACACGTTTGAAGACAATGTCCGCCGCGACGTTCCGCAGGCCTTGCTGCAGCAATCGCTGGCGACTGCCTCGATTTATCAGAAGGCCATTCCGCTCAGTCCGGGACTGTATCGCCTGGACATCGTGTTGAAGGACACGAACAACGGCAACGTGGGCGTGGTGAATACGCGCTTGGCCGTCCCGCGTTTTGAAGACGACAGCCTTTCTTCCAGCACTCTGATTCTTGCCGACGAGATTAAGCGCGTCTCCAATCACGATATCGGGCTGGGCCAGTTCGTCCTCGGCGATGTGAAAGTTCGACCGCGGATTGATGCGTCCTTCACCGCCAGCGATGAGATGGGCGTTTTCCTTCAGGTCTATAACCTGAAGGTGGACGACAAGACCCACAAGCCCGACGCGACCGTGCAATATCGCGTGACCATGGACAAAGAAAATGATCCGGTCCTGAAATACGATCTGGGTGGAGACAAACTGCCTTTGCACGGCGAAGAAATGACGCTGGAGAACATCATTACTCTCGGCTCGCTGAAACCGGGCAAGTACAAACTGGAAGTCGCGGTAACCGACAATCTGACCAAGAAGACCATAACTCCGGCTACGGAATTCACCGTCCGGCCAACCGGTGCGCCACCGCCACAGGCGAAGTGAGCATCATGAATCTGCGTGCGATTCGCTCCATGGGCCTCGGCATCATGCTATGCCTGTCCTGGTGTGTGATCGCCGCGCCGGTAATTGCTGCGCCAGCCTCCGGAAAAATCACGGGGGTGGTCGTGGATTCCACTGGAACTCCTCAGATGGGCGCCACGGTGATGATTTCCTCCGATCAGCTCCTGAACAGCATGGTTTTCCAGTTGCTGACCAATGAGCACGGCCGCTTCTCCAGCGCCACTCTGCCGGCCGGCAGTTATTCCGTTAAGGTTACGCTCGCGGGTTTCCTCCCGGCCGTGGAGCAGGACATCCAGGTGCGCGATGAGCACACCACGCTGCTGGAAATCGTGCTCGGCTCCGTCTTCAGCTCTCTGGAAAAATTGCGCCGCCAACCCGATCAGCAGGTTTCCTCCGACGATTGGAGTTGGGTGCTGCGAACCTCCGCTGCCACTCGCCCGGTCTTGCGCTGGCAGGATGGAGATGTAGTTCTCGGAAGCCGCGCCAATCCGTTTGAGAAACCGCAAGACCAGTCTGCGCGCACGCGCCTGGAATTTACCTCCGGTTCCGATCACCCTGGCTCCATTTCAAATCTTGCGGATACGCCCGGCAGCGCGTTTGCCTATGATTACGAACTGAAGAGCCTCGGCAATCTTCTGATCGCCGGCCAGTTCAGTTACGATGCCGGTTCAGAATCGAATGGCTTCGTCGCGCAATGGCTGCCTTCCGGCGATTCCAGCGCAGGTCCGGTGACCACGCTCTTGATTCGCGAATCGCAACTTGGCGACGCCGGCCCCACGTTCCACGGCTTGCGCATGTCTCACGATTCCGCTTTTCAGCTGGGCGAGCGGGTGAGTATTCGCTACGGCGCCGATTTCCTGATGGCGGGTCTGGAATCCACGACAACATCTGTGCGTCCTCGTGCGGAAGTGGCTGTGCGGATCACGCCGACATGGCAAGCTTCCGCGCTGGTCACCACAAATACCTGGCAGGATTCCGCCGGCACTCCAGGAAATCTGCAATCCACCATCAACCAACTCGACACTTTTCCCACGTTACTGCTGCGCGCGGGGCGTCCGGTGCTGGAGGATGATCTCCACGCGGAACTTGCCGTCGAGCACGATCTCACCAAGAAATCCAGCATCACCGCTGCGGTGTTCAACGACCATTCCGACAACACCGCCGTCTTCGGCCACGGCGATTTCTCCGGGCCTGATTACTTGCCCGATTATTTTTCCAATGTCTTCGCGTATGATGCCGGCAGTTTTAATTCCCTGGGCGCGCGCCTGGTGTATCAGCAGAAAATCGCGGGCAATCTGGACATGACCGTGATTTATGCCTACGCCGGAGCGCTGGCGCCAAATGAAGATCCCGCCGAAGGCGCGCTGCGCACTCAGTTGGCCGCTCGATATCGCTCCAGCGCCGCGACGCGGTTTTCCGCTACCATTCCGCGCACCGGCACAAAGATCGTCTCCAGCTATAAATGGATCAGTGGGCCCGCCGTTTCCGCGCAGGACGCCTACGGCCAATCCACTTACCACGTGGATCCGTACCTGAGCATCCAGGTTCGCCAGCGACTGCCCGGATTCATCCCCGGGCACGCCGAAATTCTGGCAGATTGCGGCAACCTCCTCGCGCAAGGCTACGTCACGCTTGCCACCAATGACGGCCAAATCGTCCTTGTGCCGGCGTATAGGTTCTTCCGGGGCGGCGTGAGCTTCCAGTTTTAAGTAGGGAAAGCTATATTGTAATCGGGAAGCATCCTTCCACAAATGGTATGAGAGCGATTCCCTGTTCCAGCTCCTGGTGTAACTCCTTCATAAATAAGCGCTTACATATTTCGGAATCTGTGATTCGCTGGAAGTTGACGTGCTACCATTCTACTCCAAGGAAATTGGTGTACTCGGATGAACGATAGTCTGCGCATGCGACTCGGAGCGGTGATCTTGGCCCTCCTTACGTTGGCAGCTATAGTTTTTGCCGTTCTGAACTTTCAGCAGCGGTCCCTGTACGTTCTTCCCGATGACGGCGTCACATGGATGGACTCTCCGCAGGGCGTAGCCGCCTGGCACGTGGTGGCTGATTCGCCCGGTGCGAAGGCCGGCATCCGTCAGGGCGACATCGTCCAAACAGTGCGCGGCTTCACGATCCACCGCGCGGTGGACGTTACGCGAGTGCTGTTCCACGTCGGGCCCTGGACCGAAATCCGCTATCAATTGGTTCGCGACGGCCGCGCCTTTGAAACGCCGGTGGTCACCGCACCGCAGGAAAATCCCACTTCGATTGAAAATTACTTGCGCGTCCTCGGGCTGCTTTACCTCTTCATCGGCCTGTTCATTTTTGTCCGCCGTTGGAATGCGCCGCGCGCGATTCATTTCTACATTTTTTGCCTGGTCTCTTTTGTTCTCTACAGTTTTCATTACAGCGGCAAGCTGAATTCCTTCGACTGGATTATTTATTGGGCGAACGTCGCGGCGCTGCTGCTGCAACCCGCCATGCTGGTGCACTTCGCGTTGGTATTTCCCGAACGGCGCGGCACGCTATGGCCCAAGCTCGCGCTCGTTTACAGCGTTCCCGCTGCGCTCTTCACGCTTCACTTGTTCATCGCCACGGGCACGCTGGATTTTCTGCCATCATTTGGCGCGCGCTACTGGCTGGACAAAATCGAGCAGGTCAACCTGGGAATCTATTTTGTTCTGGCCGCATTCATTTTCTTTTTCAGTTTTCGCCGCGCTCCCAGCGGAGTGTTACGCCAGCAACTGAAGTGGGTCACCGCTGGAGCGTTTGCCGGCAGCTTGCCGTTCGTTCTGCTGTATATCGTGCCCTATGCCTTGGGGCTGGTTCCTCCGCCATGGATGAAGTTGTCTGTGTATTCGCTGGTGCTGATTCCGCTCTGCTTCGGCTACGCGATCATTCGCTACCGCCTGATGGACGTGGACATCATCTTCAAGCGCGGCCTGTCTTACACGTTCGCTACCGCTGCTGTCGTCGGCATTTATTTTGCGTTGATCGCCGTGATCGGCGAACTTTTTCACCGTCCGGGCCTTTCCACCGGACCTGCGGGCGGCATTATCGCGATCGTGGTCGCCGCATTCTTAATCGAGCCGCTGCGCGAATGGGTGCAGACGCGCCTGGACCGTTTCTTCTATCGCGATCGCCTGGATTACCGCCGCACGCTTATCGAATTCGGGCGCGCGCTCACCAACGAAGTGCGCCTGGAGCCGCTGGTCGGCTCGGTGCTCGACCGTGTTTCGCAAACGCTCTTAGTTGATCGTCTCGCAGTGTTCCTGGAAGATCCCGCGTCGCCCGGACAATTCGTGCTCTCGCGCTCCATGGGTTTGCGCCCCGAAGGGCCGCTGGATTTATCTTTCCTCGACCCCGCCCGTCCGGCTTTCGAGCGCGGCTGCCTGTTCTTTGAATCGGCGCGCACCGCGCTGCAGGAATCTGAATCCGTCCGCCGCACGCTCGAAGAGCTCGACCTGAATTATTTTATTCCTTGCCGTTTCCGCGAGCGTACCGTCGCGGTTTTGGGACTCGGCAAGACCGTGGACGGCGACTACCTCTCCAGTGACGACCTCGAATTGCTCTTCACCATCGCTGGGTACGTCGCCATCGCCATCGAAAACGCCGGCCTCTATCATTCGCTCGAACAAAAAGCGATGCAGATCGAGCGCCTGAAAGATTTCAGCGAAAATATCGTCGAGTCCCTCAAGATCGGCGTCGTCACCGTGGACCTGGAAGACCGCATCGAATCCTGGAATCCGCAGCTCGAAGATTTGCTCGCCATTCCGCGCGCAGAAGCCTTGCAGCGTCGCCTGCCGGAAGTGTTGCCGCAGGATCTGGTGGCCGAAATTACTTCGCGCGCCGCCAGCGATCACGTTTCCGGCATCTACAAGTTCCGCCTGAACACGCGCGCCGGCCGTCACCTGGTGATTAACGCATCCATCGCGCCGCTGGTAGGCAAAAATGGCGCGCGCCTGGGCCGGCTGATTTTGCTCGACGACATCACCCAACGCGTGCGCCTGGAAGATCAGATGGTGCAGACCGAGAAGCTCACTTCGCTCGGCTTGCTCGCCGCAGGCGTGGCTCACGAGGTGAACACGCCGCTCGCGGTGATTTCCAATTACATTCAAATGCTCGCGAAGCAGATCCCCGCGGACGATCCGCGGCAGAAAACCATTGAACGCATCGTCAAACAAACCTTCCGCGCCAGCGAGATCGTCAATAATCTGCTGAATTTCTCGCGCACCGGCGCAGCAGAATTCATCGAAGTAGATATCAACAACGTGCTGGAAGAAACTCTGACGCTCGTCCAGCACCCTTTCAAGACCGCGCAAGTCAACGTCGTCAAGAATTACAATCAACAATTGCCGCCGGTGCTGGGTTCGATCACCCGCCTGCAGCAAGTCTTCCTGAATCTCTTCATGAACGCGCGCGACGCCATGCCGCAAGGTGGCTTGCTCGAAGTGCGCACCGGAGCGCAGAACGGTTCCGTCGAAATCGAAGTCACTGACACGGGCTCGGGGATTTCTCCCGAGCACCTCCACCGTATTTTCGATCCATTCTTTACAACCAAGGCCACCGGACGGGGCACCGGGCTAGGCCTTTCGGTGAGCTACGGCATCATTAAAGAGCACGCCGGCAAAGTCGACGTACGCTCTACTCCAGGCAAAGGTACTTCCTTCCGCCTGGAATTTCCCGTAGCCAGGAAAGCCGTCCATGCCTAGAGGTTCGATTCTCGTTGTAGATGATGAAATTGAAATCAGGGAAGGACTAGAAGCGCTTCTCACTTCCGAAAGTTTCCAAGTAACTCTCGCTGAAACAGGCGAGGCCGGCCTGCAGAAGCTCGAAGATCAACCCTTCGATCTGATGCTGCTGGACGTCAGCCTGCCGGATCGCAACGGCCTGGAATTGCTGCGCGAAATTCGCCGCCGTGATCCGCAGCTCTCCGTCATTTTGATCACCGCATTCGGTTCGATTGACATGGCTCGCGCGGCCTTCAAAGGCGGCGCGCAGGATTTCATCACCAAGCCGTGGTCCAACGACGAATTGATCGCGCAAATTTCTCTGGCGATCGAAGGCCGCCGCCTGCGCGATGAAAACGTGCAGCTCAAGCGCGCCTTGAAGCAGCGCTACAATTTCCCGAACATCGTCGGCAAGAGCGACAAGATGCAGGCCGTCTTCGATCTCGTCACTCAGGTTGCGCCGTCCCGCTCCACCGTGCTGATCTCCGGCGAAAGCGGCACGGGAAAAGAAGTCATCGCGAAAGCCATCCATTCCGCGTCCACGCGCGCCGACAAGGCTTTCATCCCAATCAATACCGGCTCGATTCCCGTGGATCTGCTGGAATCGCAGCTGTTCGGCCACGTGAAGGGCGCTTTCACGAGTGCGGTTGCTTCGAAAAAGGGCCTCTTCGAAGTCGCGGACCAGGGAACGATTTTCTTCGACGAAATCTCGACAATCGGACCCGAAACGCAGGCCAAGCTGTTGCGCGTGATTCAAGAACGCGAATTCATGCGCCTGGGCGGCACCGAGACCATCAAGGTTGACGTGCGCATCCTCGCGGCTTCCAACGAAGATCTCAGCAAGCTGGTGCGCGAAGGCCGTTTCCGCGAGGATTTGTTCCATCGCTTGAACGTGATTTCGCTGCACCTGCCGCCGCTGCGCGATCGCAAGGAAGATATCCCGCTGCTGATTGACCGTTTCCTCGGCCAGTTCTGCACGGACAACAGCAAGCCGCCGCGCCTCTTCACTCACGGCGCCATGAAACTGCTTATGGACTACGATTGGCCCGGCAACGTGCGTGAACTCGAAAACGTAGTCGAACGCGCCGTCGTTTTGTCCACGCAGGAATCGATGGACGCGGACATTCTTCCCGAAAGCGTTCGCACGCGCGAAATTGTTCGCGGCGTTCGTTTGCAACTCGCGGAATTTTTGCCGCCGCTTCCGGGACAGGTGGGCGCCCCCGGTACGGCGCCTTCGCTTTTCGAGATTCTGGAAGAAGTCGAGCGTCGGATCATCGTGGACATGCTCGAGCGCACCAACTGGAACCAGACCGAAGCGTCCGAGCGTTTCCAGGTGCCGCTTTCCACGCTGAATCAAAAGATAAAGCGTCTCGGCATCGAAACGCGCCGTCGCAGCCTGTCGCCGCGCGGCCCCGGCGGCTTCGGCGAGGACCCGGCCGAATTTGCGGCCGGAAAATAGCGCAGCTCTTCACGCACGCAGCATAAGCGCAGGTGCGGAATTTTTGCGCCATCCGGTGCTCGCCTTGGAGCGACCGATGCGACCGCCATCTTTCGTTGCCAACTAGAGCACGGCCATCTCTCGCTGTCTTTGACTTGCGTCAGGACCAACTCTAAGCTGGCTACGAAGCCATCTCACCCGCTCGAAAGTCGAGATCCCTAGTGCCGCAATGTCAGCAGTGCGCGAAGCCATTCGATTCCTCTGTGACTTCCGGTAATATTTGCCCGGAATGTGCCGCGAAAACTCGCTCCGATTCAACGGCTTCCGACGACCCCGGCGTACTGCGGACAAAATCGCCCAACTTGCGCTTGCGTTTCCCCTGGCTCACATTGCTCCTCGTCTCTCTGATCGTCGCTACTTACTGCCTGCAAGTTTTCGCGGATCATTCCACGCCCAAACGTCCTTACGATCCGGTATTACTCGGAATCGGCATGAAAGGCGAAGCGGTTTTCTCCGGCCAATGGTGGCGCCTGGTCAGCGCAATTTTCGTGCACATTGATCTGTATCATCTGCTATCGAATCTTTGCTTCCTTCTGCTCTTCGGCACCATCGCCGAGTCTGTTTTTCAGCGTGCTGGCTATCTGGTGCTGTGGTTCCTCACTGGCATCGCGGGCAGCATGGCGCAATTGGTCGCTCTTTCTCCGCAATACTACGGTTTCGGCGCGAGCGGTGTGGCCTTCGGTCTGGTCGGCGCGCTTTGGGGCGCGTATTTTCTGGAGCGCGTGCCTTCACCCACGTTCAAGCGGCGCTGGGTCATCGTCATCCTTCTGGGATTTTTCATTATTCTCGGATTATTGCCCGACTGGCTTCAGGCTCATTCGTTCAACGCGGCGCATCTCGGCGGTCTGCTGGCCGGAATGATCTTCGGCCTGGTAATACCCGTTCGCGCCACGCCTGCGCCTGTCCGCCGGCTATGTGCCGTCGTCGTGATTGCCGCCATTGTATTTCTGGGCTGCGCGAAAATCGCTCGAGCCAAGCATGAACCAGAATTACTTCATGCTGGCGGCGCGTTTTCCAGCTCCCCATCAGTATCGCCCGCTGTTCCGCAGCCACCGCGATAACTTCGGATTCTTGAAAGCTGCGTTGTTACAAATGCATGCAGTGATATCATTCGTCGCCAGAGCAGAGTATCAGCCGCTTCAACCGTCCAACACGCGCGCGCTGGCGACGCGCGATGGGAACGCCGCAAGCGCGCCCGAAATTCTGCACCCACAAGGAGCGGTTCGTTTCCGCTAAATAATGGCATCGGATACCGGAATCACTCCTCGATCAGACGAAGGTCTCCGCCGACAGCTCGGCCTCGGCTCCGCCGCCGCAGTCGTCGCTGGCGAAGCGATCGCCGTGGGCATCTTCCTTACGCCCGCCGGCATGGCCAAATCTCTCGCCTCGCCTTTCTGGCTGCTCATCGTCTGGCTTGCCGTCGGCACCATGACGCTTTGCGGCGCGCTATGCTTTGGCGAACTCGCCGGACGTTTCCCGAGTGCGGGCGGCCCATACGTGTACCTGCGCGAAAGTTTTGGCCCGCTCACTGCTTTCCTCTACGGCTGGATGAGCTTGTTGGTCCTTGATCCCGGACTCACGGCGGCATTTGCCGTGGGGTTCGCGGCGTACGCGTCATACATTTTTCACTGGCCGCCGTTGATCGTAAAAATCGCCGCTGTGATCGCCATCTGGGCAGTCTGCCTGTTGAATATATTCAGCACGCGCATTAGCGCAGGATTTCTCCGGTGGATTACCTGGCTGAAATTTGCCGTGCTGGCCACTCTCACCGTTTGGGCGTTCGCATTTCACCTGGGCTCCTGGTCAAATTTTGTTCCGTTCGTTGCGCAGCGTTCCGGCGCGTTGCCGTTGGCGCCGGGTCTGGGAGCTGCCTTGGTCGGCGCTTTTTTCTGCTTCGGCGGCTGGTGGGATGCCGCAAAAATTGCAGGCGAAGTACGCGATCCGGGCCGTACGCTTCCGCGCGCCCTGGCTCTGGGCGTCATCGCGGTCACTGCCGTTTATATCGTCATCAGCGCTGTTTTTATATATCTCGTGCCCATCGAAAAAGTATCATCCCGCGGCACTTTCGTCGCGCAGGCAGGAGAAGTTCTCTTCGGTCCGGCTGGCGGCATTGTTTTTTCCGCGATCGTCATGGTGTGTGTGGTGGGCAGTCTGGCGGCGTTCATAATGTCCGCGCCACGCGTGTACTACGCCATGGCTCGCGACGGCCTGTTTCTGAAATCGGTGGCTCGCATCCATCCGCGTTTCGGCACGCCCGCACGCGCCATCACCATTCAGGGAGTCATCGCGTCCATTCTGGTGGCGCTGGGGACGTTTGAACAGATCATCGCGTATTTCTTTTTCGTCGCGGTTCT
Source organism: uncultured Acidobacteriota bacterium (assembly GCA_963779465.1). GTDB lineage: Bacteria > Acidobacteriota > Terriglobia > Acidiferrales > UBA7541 > Palsa-295. The sequence goes on from CAVZYH010000002.1 coordinate 34,145, forward strand.
TTTTCTCGGTCTTACTGTCGCGGGCCTCTTTGTAATTCGTCGCAGACCACAGCAGGCGGAAACAATAATTCTCACCGCGGGCTATCCTTTCACACCTATTGCATTCTTGATGCTCCAAGCTACTATGTTGATTCTCCTCGCGACTGGTAATCCACGAGAGGCCGCGCTCGGCTCCGCTGTAGTGCTGGCGGGCTGGCCCGTTTTTATCTTGAGTCCGAAGATCCTTGGCTGGATTCGCAGGCGTCGCGCTGCGTAGGGAGGTTCCGATGTCAACCGATGAAAAAAACAAATCGCCGAACACCGATGCGCTGCCCGATTCCGGAGCCGAAAAATATTCCACGAAAATCCGCATCACCGAAGACGCCGAAGCCATCGGCGAGGTTGCCGCGGCTTACGATTTCTGGCGCGCCGGCTCCGGACGCAGCCAGGTCCCCGGCATCATCAAATGTTTCGGCGCGCGGCCGGATTTTCTTCGCGAGGTTGTGGAGTTCTCGAACAAAGTTCACTTTTCCGAAGGCCATCTCTCCCGCCGCCACAAGGAGATGATCGCCAGCTACGTTTCCTACCTGAACCGCTGCCCGTATTGACTGGACAGCCATGCTTACTTCCTGCGTGTTCAGGGAGCCACCGATCAATGCGTAGCTGCGATTCTGGAGGGCAAACTCGATGACGCCGGCCTGACGTCTGCGGAGCGCGCTCTAATGGTTTACGTCGAGCAGATCACCAAGGACGCAGCGCGCTCGACTCACACGGACGTGCAGAAATTGCGCGATACCGGATGGAATGAAGATCAGATCGCCGAAGCGGTTTACATCACGGCGCTCTTCGCATTTTTCAATCGCGTGGCTGACGCGTTCGGCGTACCCTCGCAGGATTATCTGACCAAAGGAAAAATGACGCCGTAAATCCGGTGGGGCACACACATCGGGTGGGCATTACGAAACCAGCGGCCGCCCGGCAATTCCTTCGAGAATGCGGAACGGGGCTGCTTCCGGCGCCACCAATGCCTTCGGCGGAATCAGAAACGTCTGCTCCACTGCGTATTGCCCGCTCAACGCCGCATGCGCCACGCTGTCTGTAAACACCAGCCAGGTCGCCATCGGCGGAAACTCCATCCTTATTTTCGGGCAATTCGCCTGGAACGCGGCGTTCTCCTTCAGATAATCGTGGAACCGCAGCATGAACATGTCGTACGGCGTGCGGCTCATCGTGCCGACGCCGAGTTTCGCTCCCAGGCTCTGTACCGTGCGTCCCAGAAAAGAATCGTCTTCAGCGATTTGCTGCAGCCCGGCGGCTTTCGCGTATTGCCGCGCCAGCGCCTCGAAGCTATCCGTGGTCGTCCACACCCGCGGTCGGGTGGCATTCAAATTCGTGAACACGCGCAAAATTCGTCCGCCGCGCGTCGGCCGGCTGGGAAAAGCATCCACGTGCAGCAGATCATTGCGTTTGTGTACCGGCAGGTCGCGATTTTCTTCCTCCAGCGGGCGAAAACTCGCGAAATCCAGATTCCATTTGCCGCTGTACGGCGAAAGAAAATTCCCCACGAATTGAATGATCTGCGCGCTGTAATTGCGCATGATCGTATGCAGCCGCGCCACCGTTTCCGCTTTCCCGGATACTCCGCGCAGAATATCTTCGCTCGGCCGGTAGGAAACATTTTTATGCAGCCGCAGCTCGGTCCATTCCTGCTCGCGCAAAAACTTCTGGTCTTCGGCCGGCAAATCAAATGGCAGCTCGCGAAAGAAAAGTATTTGCCCCCGCTCTGCGAGCTCGCAGTAAGCGCGAGCGCGCGCTTCCTGCTGCTCGACTCCTACCCATCCGGTGGGGTACTTATAGTCTTCCACCATGATCCACGGCAGGTTAGCCATAGCCTACTTCTTGCCGCTTCCCGCCACCACGTACCCCGGTGGCAGCAAAGTTGTGCTCAAATCCAGGCCTGAAAGATCCACGCCTTCCAGATTCGTTTCGCGCAAAATCGCGGTGCGCATTTCCGCGCCTCTGAAATCCGCGCCGCGAAGCTCTGCGCTGCGAAAATTTGCCGCGCCAAAATTCGCGCGCCGCAAAATCGCCTGCCGCAAATCTGTGCGGAACAATTCCGCACCCCCCACCTGCGCCTCCGTCAAATCTGCGCCTTCCAGATTCGCTTCCGTTAGGTCCGCCTTGCGCAGGTCGGCGCGTTGCAGGTTCGCTTTGCTCAGATTTACCGACGAGAGCCGCGCGTTGTAAAGCCGCGCGCCCTCCAGATTCGCTCCCTGGAAATTCATCAGGTCCAGATTCATGCCTTCCAGATTTATGCCCTTCAGGTTCGCGCCGGAAAAGTCCGCGCGCGCACCCGTTTCGTCGCCGCGCACGAAGCGCTGGTGCGCCTCAATGATTTCGGAAGCTCGTTTGCCCTTGTGCTTAATACTCTTGGGGGATTTCACACTACTCCTTTCAATGCCGCCCGAATTTCCACGAACCGTAGTTCCGTCAGGATGGTCGCTTACCGTCGAATATTACTAGAATCCTCCACCTTTGTAACACCCATCTGCGTCCAGTCGGAGCTTCCTACGCCATCCCCAGTAGCAATAATTCTGTGATACCGTCAGAGAATGCTGTTGTTTTTCCATCCCCGGTTATTTGACGCCAGGTTTCGTAGCGCGGCTTCTAATTCTTGCACGGGAATCGCGGCGCTCCTCATTTTGGCGATCGCCCTCCTGCTTTCCCCGCGTCCAGCTGCCGCCCAGCAGGTTCAGGATGTGCCCTCCGAAGAAATCGTCGTAAACTTCGCCGCCGGCCGCGTCGTAATCGCCGTCGTCAAAGATGCGATCCTCATCGGCACAATCGAAGATAAAATCGAGATGCAAACCCATCCCCCCACTCCCGTGGCAATGAATCGCGTTCGCGCGGGCATCCTTCTCGGCGCCGTGGATTGGTTTTCGCCCTCCTCGCAACTCCAGCTTGCGCGCCTCGACAGCGAATTGCCGCACCTTCACGGCCATTTCATCGCGCCAGGCCCTCACGTGAATCAGGTGCAAATCACTGCGGAGGCTTCGGATATCGAGAGCATCGGCCAAAATCTTTACGAGCGCATGAACACCGTGGTCGGCAATCTTCACGGCAAGCTCGATTGGCCACAGGATGAGCCCGTCGCCCAGCTGATTCTCACAGACTATATTCAAGGATACGGCCCGGAAGTCTGGCAGCTCAGTTTCAACTTAAAGCAGGAAATGCAGCGCCTGGATTATTACGATACCCAGGTCTCGCATCCCACCTACCTCCAAAGCTGGCCTCCCGAAAAAGGCCAGCCGCGTACCCTTATCGAATTTCAGTATCCGCCCGAAAAGGCCACGCCCAGTTTGCTGGATTTGTTGCGCCGAAAAGATCCGCGCCTGGAAAACATCTGCGGTTCTGACGCTAAAATGCGGCAAGTCGCGGATCTTTTTCTGCAGGGGCAAAGCGGCAAGATCGTCGCAGCCGACGCCACGCAATTTCTTCGCGCCGCTCTCGCGGTCTTGGCTCCGCAAGAATCTCGGCAGACCATGGCCATAATCGGTGTGGAATCGGGTTTCGAATGGATTCTTCACCCGCCCCCCGAACCGAAGCGAGCCAACGCCAATCAGCAAGCAGAGCAAGAAAAACCCGACGAGGCACCTTCGCTGTTGAAAGGCTCGTCACCGCAATAAATCAGTCGGAAGAAATTGCGATTTTGCGTAACTACTGTTGCGGGTTCCCGCGTAATCATTTGCATTTCGCGCCGTCATCTTGACGATCGCAGCGACGAAAAATCCTTCTTCGAGTTTGACAACCGCGCGAAGCGACCTCCGACGACCGGCCTTACGACGAATACTTACTTCCGCTCGGCCAGTTGCTGCTGCAAACGCGCATTCTTCTCCGTCACCGACCGCGCCAGCTCTTCCTTATGTTCCACCAATTTGCGCGCGATCTCCGGATCCGACAGACCGAGGATCTCCGCCGCGAAGATCGCCGCATTCACCGCACCAGCCTTATCAATCGCCATCGTAGCCACGGGAATTCCGCCCGGCATCTGCACCGTCGAAAGCAACGCGTCCAGTCCGTTCAACGAACTTGTTCCCATCGGCACGCCGATCACCGGCAGCGTGGTATTCGCCGCGATCACTCCCGCCAGATGCGCCGCCGCGCCCGCCGCGGCAATCAGCACCTTCAATCCGCGGCTTTGCGCCGTGGTGGCATATTCGTGCGCGCGCACCGGCGTGCGATGCGCGGACATCACTTCCATCTCAAATCCAATTCCAAATTTATCCAGCACTTTTCCAGCTTCGCTCATCACCGGCAAATCCGTGTCCGAACCCATCAGCACGCCTACGCGCACTTCCCGCTTCTTGTTCGCTGTCACTTCAGCCATTCGCCCGTACCTCCGCAATTTTCGCCTTTTTAATGTCCGTCATCCCGATGTCCTTCCGATAGTGAGCACCGGGGATCTCTATCCTACTAGCCGCGTCGTAGGCAGCCGCGTGGGCCGCTTCGACCGACGCGCCAATAGCCGCAACGCCTAGAATTCGGCCACCACTCGTGTAGTAGTTGTCCCCGTCACGCCGTGTCCCCGCGTGAAACACAGCCACATTGGGTACCTTCTCCGCTCCCTCCAGCCCGATGATCGGCTTGCCCAAAACGGGACTGGACGGGTAGCCCTCCGACGCCAGCACCACACAGACGCTGGCCCCGCGAGTCCACTTCGCGCTCGACCCATCGAGCTTCCCGCGCGCCGCATTCATGCAAGCCGCCGCAAAATCGAAATCCGCCCGCAGCAAAATTGCCTGTGTTTCGGGATCGCCCAACCGGCAATTGTATTCCAAGACTTTCGGACCATCTTTTGTCAGCATCAAACCAAAGAAAATAAATCCGCGATATTCCATTCCAGCTGTGCGCAATCCTGTCAGGGTCGGACGGACAATTTCGTTCAGAATTTTTTCCTCGAGTTCGCGCGCCAACATTTCGTCCGTCGAATAGGTTCCCATCCCGCCGGTGTTTGGCCCTTCATCATGATCAAACGCGCGCTTGTGATCGCGCGTCGGCGCGAGCGAAATAAAATTCGTCCCGTCCGTCAGAATAATGTACGAAAGCTCTTTGCCTTCGAGTGCTTCCTCGAGCAGCACGCGCTTGCCCGCTTCGCCGAACTCATCGCTGTTCGTCAGCCGCTCGATAAATTTCTTCGCTTCGTTCGCCGACGAAGTTACCAGCACGCCTTTGCCCGCGCAAAGCCCGTCGGCCTTCACCACCACCGGCCACGAAACAGAATCGAGCTTCGCGCAAGCTTCGAGCGCCGAATCGCACGCTCCATACACGCCTGCGGTCGGAATTCCGTTCCGCGTCATAAACTCTTTCGCAAAAATCTTGCTGCCTTCCAGTTGGGCCGCGCTTTTCGGAGGACCCAGAATCGCCAAGCCCCGCTGCTTGAATTCATCCGCGATACCCCGAACGAGAGGTAATTCGGGCCCCACAATCGTAAGATCCGCGCCTAGTTTCTTCGCTAAATCCGCGGCCGCCTTCACATCGCCTACGTTCAGCGCAACGCACTCCGCGTCGCGCGAAATTCCACCATTGCCAGGCGCGCACCAGATTTTTTCCACCTGGACGCTCTGGCGCAATTTCCACGCAATCGCGTGCTCGCGTCCGCCGCCGCCAATGATCAGAATTTTCAAAGTGTTACTCGCAAGAACAAGAACGATACGGTGTCGCGTCCGGCGATGTCAACTCCCGCAACCGGTCAGTCACGGTTCAGCTTGCTTCCGCCACCGCATCAGTGTTTTCATTTACCGTCATGCATTGGGATTTCGCGCTCATTCTACTTTTTCTCGGCATCGCCGTCCCGTTTCTCGGACGCCGGCGCGTCCTCCAGTTGATGAAGATGTCCAACACCACGAAGTTGGACCGCCTTTCACTGTACGCTTCCACTCTCGCATTTCAATGGCTCGCCGCGGGCGTGATCCTGTGGCGCACCAGCGCACATGAAATTCGCATCAGCCAGCTCGGATTAGCGATACCCAATCCAGCGCTGGTAGTAACGGTCTCGGTTGTGCTGTCCGCGCTAATTCTGCTCAATCAGATTATGGGTTTGCGCCGCCTAGTCGCGCAGCCTGACAGAATCCAGGGAATTCTTCCGCAGTTGGCATTAAAGCTGTTCCCCCAGGACGATGTCGAGCGCCTGGCCTTTTTTGCGCTGGTCGCGACCGTAGCGGTGTGCGAGGAGCTGATCTATCGTGGTTTCGTCCAGCGGGTCTTTCAGGATTGGTCGCGGGGCTCCGTGATCATCGCCGTACTCGGCTCTGCGGTCTTTTTCGCGGTTGCCCATCTCTATCAGGGACGCCGCGGCCTTATCTCGACGCTTACGATTGGGCTTTTATTCTCGACCATACGGGCCTGGACGGGCAGTTTGTTGCCCTGCGTCGTTGCACATTTCGTCGCGGACATCACTGTCGGGATTTTGGCCCCGGGTAGATTGCGGGCCGCGCTGGCAAGCAAACGACAGCAAGATCAAGAAAATACAATAGATACAATAACGCTAAATTCACAGTAGCACTATATATGTAGTAAATAATCGTGAAACAACTCTCCAATGAAATGATTGCCAGGGAGCTCCGGCCATACGGGGCGACTGCCTCGGCGCGGCTTTGCGATCAGATCCGCATCTACGTCGACCTACTCTTGCGCTGGAATCAGCGGACGTCCCTGACCACCGTTACCGACCCGGAGGGCATTGTGCGGTTCCATTTCGGAGAGAGCCTGCTCGCCGTCACAGCCGTCCCCATACGGCATGGTCGGCTCGCCGACGTTGGCTCAGGTGCCGGCTTCCCTGCCGTACCAATCCGTATGGTTTCGGAGGATCTGAACGTCATTCTGATCGAATCCAACCAAAAGAAAGCTACTTTTCTCTCAGAGATCGTCAGGGAATTGCAGCTTGCGAATGTGGACGTGCGTCGTTCCCGTATGGAGGAGATCGATTTCTCCAGAGATACCTTTGATTTCGTCACAGCGCGAGCCATTGGAATTGACGATGAGTTTCTAGATTGGTCGCGCAAGGCCCTGAATCCGAATGGATCGATCGTTCTGTGGCTCGGTGAGGAGTCTGCTCGGGAAGTTTCGCGGGACGCGAGCTGGAAGTGGGCTGATTCCATCCGAATCCCTCAATCAGAACGGCGAGTTGTTCTTCACGGCTTGAAGAGTTAAGGACGAGTAGTTGTTTCACGTGGAACGCACGCGCGCGACGTGGCGCATTTTGTGTTTCACGTGGAACGCGCCGCAATTTATGCTGTTCCACGTGAAACAGCTTGCCTCGTACCAAATCTCTCTGTTACATTTACGCCGCTCCTGGGGGAATTTAATTTGGCTCGCGTCATCGCCATTACAAATCAAAAAGGCGGAGTAGGAAAAACCACCACTGCCGTCAACCTCGGTGCCTCTCTAGCAGCTTCCGAACAGCGCACGCTAATCATTGATTGCGATCCGCAGGGAAATACCACAAGCGCGCTCGGATTTCCGAAGGATCCTGCCCGTCGCACTCTATACCAAGCGCTAATCCTGGAAGAATCGCTCGATAGGATTATTCTTGACGCGCAGGTAGAGGGTCTGGACCTGATTCCATCTGACAAGAATCTGGTTGGCGCCGCAGTTGAGCTAGTCAACCTCGATAATCGCGAATATCGGCTCAGAGCCCTGGTGTCCAGCATTCAAGCGCGCTACAACTACGTGCTAATAGACTGCCCACCGTCGCTCGATCTTCTCACCCTGAATGCTCTGGCAGCGGCCGATTCAGTATTAGTTCCAATCCAATGCGAATATCTAGCCCTGGAAGGCGTATCCGAACTTCTCGACACGTTAATGCGCCTCCGCCGCACAATCAATCCGTCGCTAGCCATCGAAGGCATTCTCCTAACGATGTACGACGACCGCACCACACTCTCGAAGCAGGTAGCAGCCGACCTTCGCAGCTTTTTCGGCGCACAGGTTTTCGAGACGGTCATTCCAAGAAATGTTCGCTTGGCTGAAGCGCCAAGCCACGGCATGCCAGTAATGTTCTACGACATACATAGTAAAGGCGCAGAAAGCTACATTCAACTTGCCAAGGAGGTTATCGCTAATGCCCAGAAACGCGTTGGGCAGGGGATTGAGCGCGCTGATTCGGGAGCCGGAGCCGACCGAGGTACAGGCACCACCGCCTCCGCAGCCGCTGCAGGAGCAGGCTCCAGCGGTTCAAGTGCAGCCAGCACGCCCGATAGCAGTGGCAGCGGGACCGATAGTGGCAGCGACGGCAGCGGCTCCGGCACTATCTGAGGGCCTCTTTCAGTCGGATATTGACCTGATCGATCCGAGCCCCTATCAGCCGCGCACGCGCTTCCGCGAAGAAGCGCTCGACGAACTCGCTCGCTCAATCCATTCGAGCGGCATCGTGCAACCGCTGGTCGTGCGCCGAATTGCCGGGCGCTTCCAGCTGATCGCCGGCGAGCGCCGTTGGCGCGCAGCACAACGCGCGGGCCTGCTTCGAGTTCCGGTGGTCGTCCGCGACGTTTCGGAGGAAATGGCGCTGGAAATGACGCTGGTGGAAAACCTCCAGCGCGAAGATCTCAACCCCATTGAACAAGCCCACGCCTTTCAGCGCTTGATCGACGAGTTCCATCTGACGCAGGAACAAGTGGCCGAACGAACGGGCAAAGACCGCGCCACAATCGCGAACGCCGTCCGCCTGCTAAAACTCGAAGAGCCTATTCAGGACTTGCTCGAGGAAGGCCGCATCACCGCCGGTCACGCGCGCGCTCTCCTTGCCGTCGCCGATTCCCAAACTCGTCTCACGATCGCCCGCAAAGTCGCTCGCGGCGGCATGACGGTTCGCCAAGTCGAGCGACTCGCAACGCGCAGCGGCAAGCCCCACGTCACCGCCGCAGTTTTCACGGTGGATCCGAACACCAAGGCGGCGCTCGAAGAGCTGCAGCGTGAGTACGGCACGCGCGTTCACATGCATCCACGACAAGGCAGCAAGCCTGGACAGTTAGTGTTTGAATACTACGACGATAGTGATTTGGCCCGCCTATACGACCAACTCATGCGAAAATAATGCTACGCTATTCATGTAGCGTGGGGAAAGCGCATGGGTTGGTTTGACCGCAAACGACATGATTCCGGGGAGTGGACCGGCTTCCTGGAACAGGGCGTCAAGCTCGAAGGCCGCCTGGAATCTGCCGGCACCTTTCGCATTGATTCCGCGATGAAGGGCACGCTCGTTTCCCACGAAACCCTGATCCTCGGCGAGCACGCCAAAGTCGAAGGCCAGATTGACGGCAACTACGTGATCATAGGCGGCCACTTCGACGGCATCATAAAAGCTTCCGGCAAAGTCGAAATTCAAACCAAAGCCATCGTTACCGGCGAGATCCACACGCCATGCCTGATCATGGAACCGGGCGCGATCTTCGACGGCCGCTGCCACATGCTCTCCGCCACCGAAGCCGCTAAGCCCATCACCATTCCGATCCGTTCGGCCGCCGCGCACGCGTAACCGCCGCCCAATCTCCGCTAAGCTAGCTCCACGCGCTTTTCGCACCAAGTCCGCAGCCGCGCTATAATCGTCCCATCCGTTCCACGGAGAAATGACATTGGCGGAACAAATCCGGCTCACCACTACGGCAAAGGCCGCGGGCTGCGCTGCAAAATTGAGCCCCAGCGTTCTTGACGCAGTGCTCAAGCGTCTTCCACCGCAAATCGATCCGAACGTGATCGTCGGTTTTGAAACCAGCGACGATGCCGCCGTCTATCGCCTCACGGATGAGCTGGCCATCGTGCAAACCGTGGATTTTTTCACGCCGATCCTCGATGATCCCGAGCTTTTCGGCCAAGTGGCGGCCACCAACGCGCTCAGCGATGTGTATGCCATGGGCGGCCGGCCGATTTCAGCGCTTACTATCCTCGCGTTTCCCGCAGCCGGTGCCTCGGAGGTTCTCGAACAAATCCTGCGGGGCGGCTTGGCGAAAATGGCGGAAGCGACTTGCACCGTTGTCGGCGGACATTCGATTCGCGATGACGAGCTGAAGTTTGGCTATGCGGTTACCGGCGTGATTCATCCACAGAGAATCTGGAAAAATGTGGGCGCGCGCCCCGGCGACATTTTGATTTTCACGAAAGCGCTCGGCACCGGCGTAATCTCCACGGCTCTCAAGCAGGGCCAAACGGACGAGGCCTGGGTCGCGGGCGCCACTGCGTCCATGACGCGCCTGAATCGCGATGCTGCCGAAGCGTTGCGTGAAATCGATGCACCACATCCGTCGGAGCAACGTCCGGTTCACGCTGTTACGGACGTAACCGGTTTTGCGATGCTCGGCCACGCCCGCGAAATGGCCATCGGCAGCGGCGTCTCCATGAAACTCGATCACGCGCGCATGGAATATCTTCCCGGCGCGATCGAAGCTGCCCGCCGCGGATTTTTTTCCGGCGGCATGAAGAACAATCGCGATTTTGTGGAAAGTTGCACTGCTTTCGCGCCCAGCGTTCCCGACGAATTTCGCGCGCTGCTCTTCGATCCGCAAACTTCCGGCGGCCTGCTGGCGGCCATCGCTCCGGAAGACGCCGATGCCGCATTGGCCGCTCTGCATCGCCGCAATGTTCCCGGCCGCATCGTGGGAGAGGTTACCGCCAAGCGCTCTTCATTGCTCGAAGTCGTGTGATTCGCCTGCAATCGTGTACACTTTTCTTTTTTCAATTCACTCATGGACACGATAACTCACGGAATCGTCGGCGCGCTCATCGGCAAGGGCTTTTTTTCGGAGCGTAACGGCCGCGTCGCAACTTTTGCCGCCACCGTGGGCGCCATGTTTCCCGACGTGGACGTTGTCCAGGAAATTTTCTCGCGCGATCCGTTAGCTATTGTCAAATATCATCGCGCCATCACCCATTCCTTCGTCGCGCTGCCTTTTTTCGCTGCGCTTCTCGCCTGGCTCACTCGCACGGGCTTCGCATTCGCTAAAAAACGCTGGGATTTTCGCGATTGGGATCCTCCATCGTGGGGAATGCTCTTCATCATTTACGCCATCGCTATCGCGAGCCACATCTTCCTCGACTCAATGACCTCCTTTGGCACGCGAATCTGGTATCCGCTTTCGCACGAACGTGTTTCCTGGGACCTGCTGTTCATCATTGACTTCTGTTTCACCGCAATCGCGTTGCTTCCGCAGGTCGCCGCATGGATTTATGCCGATCGCACTAAAACCTCCGCGCGCGGTCTTTCCATGTGGGTGCTGTTCACCCTCTGCGCGTTCGGCGCGTGGAAAATTGCCAGCGCGGTGGGATTTCCGTTTCATCTGTGGATCGCGTTTCTGGCCAGCGCCATTATCGGTGCATTGTTTTTTCTCCCCGCGTTTCGCAACGCGGGCTTCGGCATCAGGGTCGCGCATTGGTGCCAGGCCGGCTGTGTCGTCATGTGTGCTTATCTTTTCGCCTGCAGCGTGGCCCATCATGCCGCGTTCCTGCGCACCAGAAATTTTGCCGCCGCGAATCACATTCCCATTGACCGAATCGCGGCTCTTCCGCTGCCGCCTTCGCTGCTCGATTGGGGCGGTGTGATTCGCACGACCGACGGCGTGTACCAGTCGCGTTTTGATTTGCGCTATCCCGCCGCGCCGGTCTTCGCTTTCAGCGCCGATTCTCCGCCGAACGAATTCGTGGCGCGCGCGCTGCAACTTCCCGAAGTGCAGCTTTATTGGTCCTTCGCGCGTTTTCCGGTGATTCGCACTTCCAGCGAGCCGGGCCGCCACTACGTGGATTTCAACGAGCACCGTTTCATCACGCGCAATCACCAAGGCCCCGCGCCGTTTTCCTATCGTGTAGTATTTAACGATGCTGGCGAGCCAATCGAAGAGGGCTGGCAGGCCGACGGCATGGACGTGCGGCGCTTGATCAAAATTGCGCCCACGCACTCTGGGAACGTGCGATGAAAATTCTGATCTTCAGCGACATTCATGGCGATTTGGGCGCTCTGCAGCGGGTGGTCGCGCAGCCCGCGGACATTTACATCGCCGCGGGAGATCTGTGCAATTTCGACAAGGGGCTGGAACGCTGCGCTCCGATTCTGAAACCGCTAGGCGAACGCCTTTTCGTCTTGCCGGGCAATCACGAAACGCACGAGAAAACGAAAGCTTTTTGCCAGAAGCACGGCTTCGTGGATTTCCATCGCCAGACGCGAACGCTCAATGGCACCAATTGGGCCGGCCTCGGCTATAGCAACATCACTCCGTTCAAAACTCCTGGGGAATATTCCGAAGCCGAAATCGCCGCGGCGCTCGCGCCGTTCGCGGGCCTGGAAAAACTCTACCTCGTCGTGCACTTCCCGCCGCGTGACACAAAACTAGACGAGTACGCGCCAGGCCAGCACGCCGGGAGCCCAACCCTGCGCACCTGGGTGGAAAAAGAGCAACCTCTCTATCTATTCTGTGGGCACATCCATGAAACCGCGGGGATGACAGACCTTTTGGGAACCACGCAATGCATCAACGTGGGAAAAGAAGGCTACACAATCGAAGTTTAAAGAGTGCAATGAAGAAATTTCAGAACTTCAGCAGGAAACTTCCGTAACGCACCGCGCAGCAACCACTAATTACGATTAGCGACCTACTTCTTCACCACCGGATATACAACCAACTGGCGACGGTCGCCCACGCCTTCGCTCATCGTTCGTACGCCCTGCGCGCCGCTCAATTCCAGGTGAATCAGGCGTCGCTCGCGCGGCGACATCGGATTAAATCGAAATACCTGGCCCGTTTCGCGCACGCGTTGCGCGGCCACGCGCGCGGAAAGTTTTAATTCCTCCAGCCGCAACGCGCGATAATCTCCGCAATCGAAGCGCACGCGGTCGTGCAGCCGCGGATCCAGTCGCAGCCAGCGATGCCCTACATGCTCCAGCGCCAGCAGCAAATCCGCGTTGTGCTCCAGCAGAAAATCCTGATCCGCGCCGCTGAACGCGACCAGCACATCCTTATCATCCGCGCCACCACCCACCGTCGGCGGCGTCGAAATTTCGAATGAGATTTCCAGGCCCATCTCGCGCACCGCTAAATCGAGATAGCGTTGCAATTCCGAGATCGCGCGTTCGCGATCCAGCCGGGCTTCTACCAGCGCGTGGTCTCTCGTATAAGGCCGCTTGCCGGTCCCTGTCCGTTCGTCAGGCATCGATTATCTTCTTTTTGAACTTTCCCTTCGCGGGCATCGGTTCCGATTTATTCAGATAATACTGCTGGCCGATTCCCACCAAGTTGCTCGTGAACATGTACAAGTTCAGTCCGCTGGAAAGCCGGAAGAAAATGAATCCCATCATGAGCGGCATCAGCGCCATCATTTTCTGCTGCGCCGGGTCCGTGGTGGTCTGCGGCGTCATTTTCGTCATCAAGTACATCATGATGGTCATGCTGATCGGCAGAATATAATACGGGTCCATCGCCGAAAGGTCATGAATCCAGCCCATCCACGGGGCGTGGCGCAGTTCGATCGCGCCATTCAACACGCGCCACAGCGCCCACCAGATCGGCATTTGAAAAACCATCGGCAAGCAGCTGCCCAGCGGGTTGATGCCTTCGCGGCTGTACACGGCCATCACTTCTTCGTTCATTTTTTTCTTGCGCGGATCGCTCATCGAATATTTCTTGTAGCGGTCCTGAATCTGCCGGATTTCCGGGCCCACTTTCTGCATCTTCTGCATGGAACGCCAGCTCTTCATCTTCAGTGGAAACATCGCGATGTTGATCACCAACGTCATCAGCACGATGCACCAGCCCCAGTTCGGCACCTTGGTGTGCAGCGTCTGCAAAATCCACAGCAGCGGCTTCGCGATGATTCCGGTCCAGCCAAAATTGATCAGCTCGGCCAGCGGCGGCTGAAGTTTTTCGAGCAGCCCCAGATCTTTCGGCCCTACAAATACGCGCATGCGCAGCGGCGCGCCCGTGGTCGTCCCTGCCGCCATCTCTGCTTCCGGCTCGCTGGTCTGCTTGCCATCCGTCGTCACGGAATGGTTTTGCATCCAATGCCACAGCGAAATATCCGTGCCGTCTGGCAAAAAAGATGCGGTGAAGAATTGATCCTCGACGCCTGCAAACTCCAGCGGGCCATACTGTATAGCCGGCTGACTCTGATTCCCCGAAACGCCGAGCTTTTTGTACTGCAGCAAATTCAGCTTGCCGCCAGATTTGTAATACACGGTGACGAGCTGCGCCGCGTTGTACACTGCCTTGTCGCCGAATCCGCCCCGCCAGGCCACTGCCACCGGCTGCGGCTTACCGTCGAGCGTTACCGCCGCTTCGACTGTGGTCTCGTAGTTCAGAGTGAAGTTCAGCGTCTTGGTGACATCCAGATGACCGTCGCTCCAGTGAAAGGTAATCTTGATGGGAGCGTCAAGCGGGCCGTTGCCATTGTTCGTTGCAGCCGCGCGCGCCGCCGCAACAGCCGCAGCCGCCGCGGTGTTTGATCCGCTGCCGGTCTTTTCGGTCACCACGACTGCCGCGCCAACCGCTTGCACTTGGTACAGCGCCGAATTCGCTTTCGCTTCCAGTTGCGGGTCAGCCAGCACCAGCGAAAACGGCCAGCCCAATTCTCGCGCGACGCTGTCGTTCACCAGGTCCAGTGGGTGGGGCGGCTTCTGATCGTCGAAATATTTGTTCAGTTGCCAGGTTTTCACCACGCCGCCGCGGTTTGATAGTTCCACGCGATAGAGCGCGCTCTCCACCACCACGGTTTTTTCTTCGCTGGCTTCTACGACGGAGGGATTCGCGGCTGCAGCGGTGGCGCCCGATTTCGCAACGGCGCTGGATGAGGCATTCCCCGCTGCTCCCGATTGCGTGGCTGCCTGCTGTGAACCTTGCTGATTCAAAGGCGCGGAAGTTTGCGATGGATTGGTCTGCGGCGGAGGAACCGGCGGCTTGTAGAAATGTCCCCAAGCAAAAAGAATCAGCAACGATATGACGACGAATACAATTCCGCGGACCTGGTCGGACATTTCCTTCACTGCGCGCGCTCCTTGCTCTCCACAGCTTCATCGAACGGCGTGCTGCTGCGCAGCCACTCCGCGTCCAGATCTTCCGCGTCCGGCACCGGATCAAAGCCGCCCTTAGTGAACGGGCGGCAACGACCCAGCCGTTTCAGGGCCAGCCACGCGCCGCGCCACGCGCCGTGCAGTTCGATTGCTTCCTGCGCGTAGTTCGAGCATGAGGGATAGAACTTGCAGGCTCCGCCCAGAAAAGGCGAAAAGAAAATCTTGTAGAATTGGACGAACGCCAGCAGCCACCACGCGCCGAAAGTCTTCGTGGACTCGCGCGGATGCTTCGGCGCTATTGCGGCGCCTTGGCGCTGGCCGGCATCAGTTTCAACAGGTCTGCCTGCAACGCCGAAAATTCCGCTGTTGCGGCTGAGCTGCGTGGATGAATGACAATGTCCCATCCCGGGGCGATCTCCTGTCGGTGCAATCTAACTATTTCGCGGAGGCGTCGCCGGATTCGGTTGCGCCGGACCGCGTTACCCAGCGCCTTTTTGATGCTCCAGCCGAACCGGCTGCTTGCGAGGCCATTGGGACGTAGAAATAGGGTGAACTCGCGGCTGCTCCGGCGGCGCCCTTCGCGATACACCGCGTCGTATTCGGCGCGGCGCAGCAGGCGAAAAGCGCGCGGAAAATCCAGCCGCGTCGCGACGTCAGACGCGCGTGAGGCTGTGGCGCCCTTTTTTGCGGCGTCCTGCAAGAACTTTCCGTCCACCTTGGGATTTCATGCGCTTGCGAAACCCGTGCTTTTTATGGCGGCGCCGCACATGCGGCTGATAAGTGCGTTTCGGCAACGATCCTCTCCCTCACAATTTATTGCGGCTCGCGCACTACTACGAATCGCGGGTCCAGTCGAAACAAGCAGTTTAGACGACCTGCGGGCGACGGTCAAGGAACCGCGTACGACACAAGATGGGGCGGGTGATTTGAGATTCCAACACATTGCACAAGCAAACTAGGCCGAAGCAACCGCGACGCCAGCTGACGCGGCGGCTCGGCGGAGCTCATTGTCCGTGGTGGCGAGAGGCAGATTGGAGCTCAAGGCAACGGCCAGATAGGCCGCGTCGTAGTTTGTCAGCCCGTGCTTAAGGCAAGCGCCGGTAACGCGAAAATTTCGGATGGGTTCGGCTGCGCGGCGTCGATCGGAAGGGCCCTCAATCGCGTTAGATAGCCGTCCACTTGATCGAGGGAAATTCGCTTGCGGCGATAGGCCATCAGAAGCCCGTTCCCTACCTCGTAGCACCACAGCACCGGCACCAGCGCGCGCTTTTCCGTCAGGCTGGCCAGGACGCCGAGACTGTATTTCCTGTCTGCTTCGTCTTCAAGAAACCACTGGAGCGCCAGTGACGCATCCAGTACAAAATCACTCACAGACGGTGGCCTTCGCGAATCAATTGTTTCACCGAGACAGCATCCAGCCGCGTATGGTTCTTCTCCACGAAGGCGAGCATCTCTCGAACCGCCTCGCGTTGCTGGCCATTAGGTCCGGCTGCGCTCAGCAAGCGTTCTTTTTCTCGCAGAGCTTGCAGCGCTTCGGCGATCACTTCTTCAGCATCGCGAAAGTGCCCCGCCTTCAGTTCGTCCTCGACGATTTTTTCCTGCTCGCGGTTCAGTTTAATATTCATCGTCCAATTCCCGTTGCTTCCAAAGTCCCATGATACCAGCCTACAGGCGTTAAAACCCAGTGGAGCACAACCTGTGTATCGCCCCGGTCATCGCACATCCCTTCGGCCGAGCGCGCGCTGGTTGTTCGAGCGAAACTGCTGAAAAGAGCCGAAAAACTAGCGATTAGAAAAATTTTTCTCATTTGTTGTGAGTGAGTTAGGCCGATTTTTAATATTTGAGCCACTAGCGATTAGAAAAATTGCGGGTGGTGAGAAAGGATTCGGAAGGAGCGACGCGAGAAGCGCGAAATGCGCGCGCAAACAGGCACTTTTTGGTCGATTAGAAAAATCTATGATGTTGTTTTCAGGGGAGTTGCGGGCGTTTCTAATCGCTGGAGTGTCGATTAGAATTTCGCAGTGAGGAGCAGAGGCGACCCTTCGACCCTGCCGCTGCCAGGCTCTGAGGGTAATCGAGTGATAAGTGCGGGAGGTACCGCGATGACCCGGCCATTGGGAGGCTGGCAGCGTGAATGAGCGAGCGGATGGCGCGCAAGTCGTTGCAGCACAACCAGCGCGGACCATATGGCCTCCTTGCCTTGGCGGAATAACCGCCCGGCTGATGCTAACATAGTAGTCATGTTAACGCAAGAGGAATCATTAGGAATTGTAAATGCTGGACTTACAGGTCGCAACATTTCACGACTGCCTTTACCGCATGCGGTAATCCCCACCGCCCAGAAACTGCAGCAGGCCGTAGTTGCGCAGAACCTGCAACTGCTGCCGGATTTTGTCCCGAACGTGTCGATTATTCGGATGCAGGCGTGCGAGCTTGGTTTCGAATGCATAAACTTCATTGAGACTGAATTCCGTTTTTCCCAATGAGCGCACCACGTTCAAAACGTCGAGCGTCCACCCGCGCTGCGCCGCTTTGATCTTCTCCAGCGGCCGGATTCGAGCATACTGCGCACGCACGTCGGCGGCGGTAGCCGGCTTCCCAGCGGCAATTACAGAAATTCTCGCGTCCAGGGGAATCGCGCTTAGAAGGATGTTGCAGCCGACCCAGCCGGCGCGGCGCGCATCAGGACCGAGCGGCTTTCTCTTTTCGATCGCCGACAGAGGAAACGCGAAGTACGGAATCAGAATTAAATTCGCGACTCGCCACGCTTCCGGCTCGTAATGGAGGGCAAACAAATTCGGAGTGCGCTCTTCCCGGATGGCACGAACCATCGTGCTATAAGCCGCATCGACAATCCGGCCAGCAAAAGCGCTCGACCGCGCCTTCAGTTGAAATGGTGCACCGCATTCAGGGCACGTGTAATCCACTGCGGGGGTATTGACAGCCAAGCCCGTCAGGCTGGGCGATTGGCAGTTTGGGCAGTAAAGGTTTTGTAGTCCCCAGGCTTCGGTGGCGACGCCGGCTCGCCGGGACCTGCTCTTGTAGCTCTCCAGCCCTGTGAGGGGTAAGGCGATACGCACCGCGCCATTAGATCATTGTTATTGAGCGAGATAAATCTCAGTTTCGGTCTTGATAACGAATAGGATTTCTAGCGCGGCTTGCGCGCTGCCGTGAAATTTCTGGACCGCCTCCGCCATATCTTCGGCGGTGACGGAATAGACGACTTCGCGACGGTAGGTTCCTACAAAGTAGTAGCTTCGCTCGCGACGGACTAGTTTTCCTGAGTTGAGTGCGTCCATGGCCCGGGTCCCTGTACGCATTGATCGATCCATAGATCGCTCTCGCAGATCAAGATCAATCTCGAGACAGGCGGCTGTCATGGACACAAACATTAGCTCGTCCGTCACACGCATGAGCGTCGTTGACATCGACCCTACCTCCATTTCAACGCCGACGACGGAACGGGAGCAGCGGATCGCCGCGACGGCCGTCGCGCCGCTGCCCAGGAATGGGTCGAGGACAAGGTCGCCTTCGTTTGAGGCGGCGCGTAGGATGCGGTCGATCAGGGCGACAGGCTTTTGCGCGGGGTGCTTGCCGAAGCGCTTCTCCGCGCTGCTGGGCGGATAGATTTCCCAGACGCTTTTCATTTGTTTGCCGTGATTGATTTCCTTCATCAATTTGTAATTGAAGGTGTGGCGGCTGTTCTTGTTCTTGGCCGCCCAGATAATCGTCTCCGTGGCGTGAGTGAAATAGCGGCAGGAAAGATTCGGCGGAGGATTTGGTTTCACCCAGGAGATGTCGTTCAGGAGCTTGAATTCGAGTTGTTGCATGGCGAAGCCCACGGAATGAATCACGTGGCTGGTGCCGGTGACCCAGATGGTTCCGTTTGGTTTTAGGACGCGCTGGCAGGCGGCCAGCCAGGCGCGATTGAATTCGTGATTGGCGTCGGGGCCGCGCGAGCGATCCCATTCTCCCTTGTTCACGCTGACCATCTTGCCCGCGTGGCAGGTGATGCCGTTGTTGGAGAGAAAATAGGGAGGGTCGGCGAAGATCAAGTCAACGACACCTTCACCGAGGCTCGCGAGGATGTCGAGGCAATCGCCTTGGAAGATGCGGATGTGATGTTTCTTGTCGCTGAAGACGGGTTCGGGAAGGTGCGGACGGACGTGAGGCGTTTCGATTGCGGTTGCCGAAATTTTGGATGATTTGGACAAGGAGGCGGATTCGATTCCTGGATTTTGGAGTGCGTCCGGATCGTTGATCGGAAGGTAACGTGTGTCAAGTCGAGTTGTGATTGATGGGGAGGCGCTCCGGTTGTTGCGTTGACCGGGTTGGATGCGTCACCTACAATGAAAAGTGGTGGATGTTTGCGTTGTGGAGCGCGTTGCGCGGGAAAAGCAGATCCCTCCGGCGAAAGACGCCTGCGGGATGACAGTTTTTTGTTGGTTGCGGGGTTTGAGAGCGTCGGCTGGCGCTGCCGAGGCAAGTCAACGTCAAAAACGCCTGCCTCAAAGGCAAAAGCAGGCGGCCGCTACAAAGTCAAAGGCGACGGCTGCCCGGTTCGATGAAGCTGAACCGGCCGCTACAAGGGCAAGTCAACGGCAAAGGCTGGCGGTCTGAAGACCGCCGCTACAAATTCAAATGCAAATGGTCGACGGCGCTGAGATCGTGGCAAGCTGGGGCGCAGCAAGCGGCGCCCCTACCGAGTTGCGAGACGCTACAAAAATGCCATTCCGGAGAATGGCGGTCCCAGGAACGGCGGATTTCAACGGAACTTGATGGCTTCTAATTACAAGGCACTAAGCGTGGGTCAACTGAATGTTTGAAACTTTAACTGAGAAGCTGCAGCGGGCGTTCAAGAATCTTCGGGGGCAGGGGAAGCTTTCCGAGGAGCACCTCGATGCTGGCTTGGCGGAGATACGCGAGGCTTTGCTTGATGGCGACGTGAACGTGGGCGTGGCGGATGAATTTATTGCGCATGTGCGGGCTAAGGCTGTGGGGTCGGAGGTGTTGCTGCAGTTATCGCCGGACCAGCAGGTTGTGAAGATCGTGCGCGACGAGTTGGGCGAGCTTCTGGGGAAGGAAGCGAAGCCGCAGTATGGGTCGAAGCCTCCGGCGGTTTGGATGGTGGTGGGACTGCAGGGGTCGGGCAAAACCACATCGACTGGAAAAATGGGGAAATGGCTTGCGGAGCATGGGCACCGGCCGCTGGTGGTTTCGACGGACGTGTATCGTCCCGCGGCGCGCGAGCAACTGGCGCAGGTGGCTAAGGCTACGGGCGTGCCGCTGTGGCCGGGAACGGGGACGGATAAGCCGCTGGAAATTGTGCGCGGGGCGTTGCGCGAAGCGAAGATGTCCGCGTGCGACGTGGTGCTGGTGGATACGGCGGGGCGGCTGCATATAGATGATGAATTGATGAAAGAGCTTTCGGAGCTGAAGCGCGAGCTGAATCCCGCAGAGCTGCTGTTTGTGGCGGACGCGATGATTGGGCAGGACGCGGTGCGGTCGGCGGGGGAATTTCACAAGCGGCTGGGGATTACGGGCGTCGTGCTGACAAAGATGGATGGCGACGCGCGCGGCGGTGCGGCGCTTTCGATTCGCAAGGTGACGGGCGCGCCCGTGAAGTTCGTCGGCGTGGGCGAAAAGTACGATGCGCTGGAACCGTTTCTGCCGGACCGCGTGGTGTCGCGGATTTTGGGCATGGGCGACGTGCTGGGGCTGATCGAGCGCGTCGAGAAGACGGTGGATTTGAAGCAGGCGCGCGAGCTGGAACGCAAGCTGCGCGAGGACGATTTTACGTTGGAGGATTTTCGCGATCAGTTGAAGCAGATACGCAAGATGGGGTCGCTGGAATCGTTGATGGGCATGTTGCCGAAAGTGGGGCCATTCGCGAATTTGCCGAAGGATACGCAGATTGATGAGAAGCGGCTGGGGTCGGTGGAAGCGATTATTAATTCGATGACGGCGAAAGAGCGGGCGAATTCGAATTTGATTGATGGGAAGCGAAGGAAGAGGATTGCGGCGGGGAGTGGGACGTCGGTACAGGAAGTGAATCAGGTTTTGAAGCAGTATGCGGATATGCGGAAGATGATGAAGCAGTATGGGAGTTATGCGAAGACGAAGATGCGGGGGTTGGGGAAGTTTGCTGGGTTGAAAGGCGGGTCGTAGCGCTGGCCCTTCGATCCCGCTCTGCGGGATCTCAGGACGAACCGCGCTGCGGCGCGATCCGCAGATTATCTGGGCAAAACCACGAAAGGCAAATCAACACAACACATGAAACTGAAATTGCCGGATGGTCCGTTTGGGGCCTATTTATTCGACTGCGACGGCACGATTGTTGATTCGATGCCGCTGCACTACATCGCTTGGAAGACGGTGCTGGCGGAATGGAATTGCACGTTTGAGGAGAAGCTTTTTTATTCGTGGGGCGGAACTCCCACGGCTGAGATCGTTTCGCTGTTGAACCAACGACAGGGATTGAACATGCCGATTGCGGGCGTGATCTCTCGCAAGGAAGACCTGTACTACGAACTGCTGCCGCAGCTGAAGGCGATCCCGGAAGTGGTGGAGCATATCGAGGCGCAGCACGGGCGGATTCCGTTTGCGGTGGTATCCGGGGGCACGCGGGAATCGGTGAGTGCGTCGCTGGGGACGCTGAAGCTGCTGGATCGGTTCGATACGTTGGTTTGTGCTGAGGATTACGTTAAGAGCAAGCCGGATCCGGAAGCGTTTTTGCTGGCGGCGGAGCGGTTGGGCGTGGCGGCTGCGGATTGTTTGGTGTTCGAGGATACGGATCTGGGGATACAGGCGGCGACGGCTGCGGGGATGGCGTCGGTGAAGGTGCCTGCGCCTTGGGAACGGGGTGTTAGCTAGCGCTTCGCGGAGTAATTGGGCGATTAGCAGACGAAAACCGCACAGGCGAGATCGCCTATGCCACCAAAAACGTTGGTGAATGGGGCGGGGTTCGCTATACTGGTTGGCTCTGGCGTATGGATTTGAATCAGGAGGAATGAGGCTTTGTTAACGATTCGATTGGCACGGATTGGCAAGAAGAAGCGGCCGTTTTATCGGGTGATTGTGACGGAAAAGACGCGTCCGCGAAACGGGCGGTTCGTGGAGATTGTGGGAACTTATGATCCGCTGAAGACGCCTGCGGCGATTGACCTGAACCGCGAACGAGTGGATTACTGGATTGGCAAGGGCGCACAACCCAGCGACACAGTCCGCAGTTTTTTGCGTAACCGCAAGCCTGCCTGACACGTCCTAGTCCTCAGCCCAGCGACTAATTAATGGAACTTGGGTTAATGCCCAGGTGAATTACTACTACGCTGGCTCTTTCTCCTGCTGGGGGGACTCATGAAGGAATTGGTTACGGAAATCGCGAAAGCTCTGGTAGATCATCCGGAACAAGTTCAGGTAAATTCGATCGAAGGCGAGCAGGTGACGGTGCTGGAATTGCGAGTGGCGCCGGACGACCTGGGAAAAGTGATCGGGCGGCAGGGGCGCACGGCGAAGTCCATACGGACGCTGCTGGGCGCTGCGGGAATGAAGCTGAAGAAGCGATTCACGCTGGAAATTCTGGAGTAGTCACCACGCAGGAAACACCACGGGCGGCGAGCGTCACGGTAGCGCGAATTGTGCGGCCGCATGGCGTGCGCGGCGAAGTGGCTGCGGAAATCCTCACTGATTTTCCCGAACGGCTTACACGATTGAGTTCTGTGGAATTATGGGACGGCAGAGGTGTGCCGCGGCGCGTTGTGGTGCGCAGGTGCTGGTTATCGCATAGCCGCGGGGGGCAGGCGATTTTTCATTTTGCTGCTAGCGATTCCGTGGACGATGCGCGGAAATTGGTGGGGTTGGAAGTGCAGGTTCCTTTCGAGGACCGCGTGAAATTGCCGGCTGGGAGTTATTACATCAGCGATTTAGTGGGTTGCGCGGTGCGGGAGAAGGATGGTTCAGACGTAGGGGTGGTGCGCGACGTGGACATTCATGGTGAGGTGATTTCGGGGACGCCGAATTTGGTGGTGGATACGACGCGAGGGGAGTTGCTGATCCCTTTGGCGCAGGAGATCTGTGTGGATGTGGATTTGGCGGCGCGTCGGATTGAGGTGGTGCTTCCTGAAGGACTCCGCGAATTAAACCTCGAGTAGTGATTTTCCAACCAAGGCATTGGGGCGCTTGTTTCGCGTGGTTCGCGCGTTTGCGGTAGGATTAGGCGCGATGCGTTTCGACATTGTTACGATATTTCCAGAATTTTTCGCGGGGCCGCTGGATTATGGGATTGTGCGGCGGGCGAGAGAGGCTGGACTGATTGATATTGGTGTGCGCGATTTGCGGGAGTTTACGCATGATCGGCACCGGACTGTGGATGACCGGCCGTTTGGCGGCGGCGAGGGGATGGTGATGAAGCCGGAGCCGCTGTTTGAGGCGGTGGAATCGCTGGTGGGTGTGCGCGACGGTGGGGCGGAGAATGTCGCGATTGTGTTGCTTTCGGCGGCGGGGAAAATGTTTCGGCAGCAGACGGCGCGGCGGTTCGCAGGGCTCTCGCGCGTGGTTTTGATCTGCGGACGTTACGAGGGCGTGGATGAGCGGGTCGCGCAACATTTGGCGACGGATGAGATTTCGATTGGGGATTTTGTGTTGTCTGGCGGCGAATTGCCGGCGGCGATGATTTTGGATGCGGTGACGCGGTTGATTCCTGGGGCGCTGGGGAATGAGGATTCGATCGTAAACGAGTCTTTCAGTGAGTTCGTTGCTGAGACCGGGCGGGCGAAACCCGGCGCGCACGCACATGCGACTGATCACGCTGCGGCTGCGAGCGACGAATCACGAATGACGAATCTCGGGATTTTGGATTATCCGCATTACACGCGGCCGCCTTCGTTTCGGGGGTGGGATGTGCCGGAAGTGTTGCTGGGCGGGAATCACGAGGAGATTCGCAAGTGGCGGCGGCGTTGCGCGCTGGAGAAGACTTGGCGGAATCGGCCGGAGTTGTTGGATGGGGCTGGGCTGGGTGCCGAGGATCGGCGAGTGTTGGATGAGATTGTGCGCGGCGCGCAGAAACGCGATAACGCGGTGTCTTGACGGAAGGCTGCCCGCTCCGTCGCGAAAGGCGCGCGACAGAGCGGCCGCTACATAACCCCTTTCAATTCGTAACTAAGGCGAAGCGGCGCGCCGGCGACAATTTGGTGTGGCGAAAACTGGGGTAAATAGGCTAGAATCGGAGATTGTGCGTTGTGTGCTGGCCCCACCTGAGCGGGTCTGCCTGGAAATAAAGTCATGAATCCGATTGTGCATAAAGCGCAGCAGTCCCAAATTCGCAAGGATCATCCGAATTTTCGTCCCGGCGATACGGTGAAGATTAATGTGCGGCTGAAGGAAGGCGAGGGCGACAAAGAGCGCATCCAGCCGTTTGAGGGCGTGGTGATGAGCCGGCGCGGTGAGTTGCTGGGCGAATCGTTCACGGTGCGGCGCGTGAGTTTTGGAATTGGAGTGGAGCGAATTTTTCCGGTGCATTCGCCGATGATCAGCTCGATTGAGATCGTGCAGGCCGGACGAGTGCGGCGCGCGAAATTGAATTATTTGCGAAAGCGCAAGGGCAAGGCTGCGAGGATCAAGCGTGCGGCGCGGGTTGAAGCGCCTGCGGAGGCTGCAGCGGCTGCCGCGAAGTAAAAGCGTTTGTGGATTTGAACTGGCCCGCTCCGAGAAATCGGGGCGGGCTTTTTTTGTTTATGGGGCTTACGGGATCGCGAAAAGGCGAGGTTCTGGAACCCGAGTTCTACACATGCGTTGGTAGATTGACTTACACACAGCTATGTGTAGAATTGATCGGAGGAGGCGTATAGATGCCTACCAATCTCGCGATTGACGACCGGTTAATTTTGGAAGCTCAGAAATTAGGGAATCATCGAACCAAAAAGGACACGGTGACGACCGCGCTTGAGGAGTACATCCGTCGCCGAAAACAAGCAAACATTGTGTCCTCCTTCGGAACAATTGATTACGATCCCAGCTATGACTACAAGCGTGAGCGCAATAGAAAGCGCAAATGAATACGCTTGTTGACACTTCAGTGTGGTCGTTCGCACTCCGACGGAAGCCAACCGACCTAAGCGACGCCGAGAGGGCGCTTGTTACGGAGCTATCCGAACTGGCAAAGGAAGGACGGGTTCGGATAATTGGACCTGTGCGGCAGGAATTGCTGTCGGGCATTAAGACAGACGCACAGTATGAGAAGTTGAGGGTGGCTCTTCGAGTTTTTCCAGACGAGCCTTTGCAAACGCAAGATTATGAATCGGCAGCCAAAGCAAGCAACGCGTGCCGCGCCAAGGGTGTGGTAGTTTCACCTGTTGACGTTTTGATTTGCGCGGCGGCGCTAGCACGAGAATGGAGTATCTTTACCACTGATCCAGACTTCAGGAACTACGCGAGAATTCTTCCGATACGGCTTCACAAACCACGAAATCTTGAGAAGTAGGCACGCCTGTCGAGCCAAGGTTCCCTCGCGGCACCAGTATCCGATGAGGTCGGGCCTTTTGTGGTTTCCTCTTCGACGTCGCCAAGCGTTCCGTGCCGGACCGCGTCAAAATCCCGCCAAGATGATTCAGAAAATGTTCAGAGGACGCGCAGCGGACATCTCCGTGGTGGGTCAGATTCCGATGACGCGGCTTGTCAGAGGATGCCCGGAAAGGAAGAATCGCTTTGCGTTAGTCGGTACACGACTTCAGTCAGTCCGGCGACTATTAGCAATCCCAACGCGACAATAAGCAGGACGCCGAAGAAAGGGTCTGAATGCCACCAAATCGCTCCGACAAGCCAGAAACAGCCCGCGACCGTAAAACAACCGACGTTCACACCTCTAGCAAATTTCCAATTTATGAGCTCAAGCACGATACCGATAATCGGAAGAATTACCTCAAAAATAAACTCGAAGCACAACTGGAAATTCAACCCCGGGAATCCTGCGCTTCGCAGCCTGGTAAACATTGCCCAAGCAACAAAAGTATTAGCAGCCAAGACCCAAGCGCCACGAAAGATTCTCTTCGGTACTCTAGAAGAGCATCCATCGTCCAGTAACGACAAAGGCTTATCGCTTTTCATGTGTAGACCATCACGCTGCCGTAGGATTTGACTCGGCTCTACCCCGCCAAGTCGATAGTGAGCACACAAAAGACCACCGCCAACAGCGCGTAGCATAGTTGGATCGTCCATCGCCAAATGGCCAGCTCGTCTGGGTCGCGGGTGTCGTCTGGACGTGGACCGGAGAGGAACTGCGTATAGTTAGAGCGCTTCCAACCTAACTTCCGGCATCCACGATCTACTCGCCACATCGCTAGATATGGCCAAGCGAATGAGAAGCAGACCAGAGCGAGGGCAACATTATCCGGGATCGTCACTTGGTGCGACCGAGCCGACCAGATTACGAATAGAAGAACGGCAGCGAAACCTAGAAGAACCGTAAGTCCCGACGAAGGTTTGAGCAATTTTTCCCGTCCATCAGAATCCTAAGCCGGTCCGTCTTGGCAATCCATGTTCCTTCGGTACAGGTGATAACGACTGGTCAACATGAAAAACTCATCGCGTACAAAAGTGGAGAGCGCCTGACAAGTGCCGTTCCCCGAAACTGAGCCGCTGCGGACGAGTCGCGTTGTTACGGTGTGTGCTAAAATCGCGGGCCGATGGGGAGACTTTGTTGTTCGCGATATGAGCGGGAGGCGCGGCAGTGCGGCTGGCTGCGCGTTGCGGGGATTGATGAAGCTGGGCGCGGGTCGCTGTTTGGCCCGGTGGTGGCTGCGGCGGTCATATTGAATCCGCGACGGCGGATTGTCGGCCTGGACGATTCCAAAAAACTTACGGCGGAGCGGCGGACGGAGCTTGCGCCACGGATTCGCGAACACGCGCTGGCTTGGGCTGTGGCGGAAATTGATTCGGGCCGCATTGATGCTTGGAATATTTATCAGGCTAGCCGGCAGGCGATGATGGCGGCGGTGTCGCAGCTTAGCCCTTTGCCGGATTATTTGCTGCTGGATGCGATGGAGATTGATCTGCCGATCGAGCAGAAGGCGCTGATTCACGGGGACGCGCGGTCGGTTTCGATTGCGGCGGCGTCCATTCTGGCGAAGACGGAGCGCGACCGGCGGATGGAAGAATACGACCTGCAGTATCCGCAGTACGGGCTGGCGCAACACAAGGGTTACGGGACGCCGGAGCATTTGGAAGCGTTGCGGCGGCACGGGCCTACACCGCTACACAGGTTTTCTTATGCGCCGGTGCGTCAATCGGCTTGCTGGGCTTCGGGTGCTACGCAGGATCCGTTGCCGTTGGCACCTGCCTGCGACATCGGGTGATTGTAATTTCGCTGAGCGGGCGGTTCCCGAACCACTCCTACTACAGCGCGAAGGCTGCAGGGCTGACTGTTCCTCTCGGGCAATTCCAAGGCCGAACTTCAGCGGCTGAAGCCGCACGGCTCTCGTAGCTTCTATGTCGTGGCTAAAGCCACGACCCACAAAGATTGTCGACTTGGAACAGAAACCCTATCCCGCAGCTTTCGAGGAGAGGCCAAAGGATTTGATGGCGCTGGCTTCGTCCTCCTGGACGTCAAAGACCGCGGACAACATGGTCATTTGCAGCAGGTCGCGGACTTTTTTGTGCGGGTTGACCAGCTTCATGCGACCGCCTAGTTTGCGGACGCTGGTATGCGAGCGGACGAGCTCACCGATGCCGGCGCTATCCACGTGGATTACTTCGGTCATATTCAACAGGATGTGTTTGCGGCCTTTCTCGAGCAAGTCCACCATGATTTCGCGAAGCATGACGTTGCCTTCGCCCAGCGTAATCCTGCCGCTGATATCCACGACGGTGATTTCACCGACCTGGCGGGCGGCCGCTTGCATCCGGGCGGCAGCGCGGGGTGGCATGCTCATGCCCAGGCGATCGAGGGTGGCGCAGGCCGTCGCTGCCGCTGTGGGAGAATCGGTGCGGACGACAACCAGCGAACGGCCCTGCTTCAGCGGTTCCAGGAAGAGGGCCGCGTCTTCGGAAGAGCTCTCAGCGGCGGTCGGCTGAGGAGTTTCTTCGTCGTCGGAAATTGCTTTGCCCACTGCGGCGCCGGTCTGAGATCCAAGAAAGCCTAGCAGCGCGGTAGCGCCGACGCCGAGGGCAAATACCTGGCCGATGCCAGGAATTAAAAACAGCGTTGCGGCGGCGACTCCGGCGGAAAGGCCGGCGGCTCCGCCGATGAAGCCTCCCGCGTAGGTGCCAAGTTCAGTGGCGAGCGCGGTGGCTTCATTCTCGGAGCGAGTCAAAAACACGATCGAATCTTTCGGGACATGCTTATCGAGTAATTCCTTCACAGCTTCTTCCGCGCGTTCGCGCGAGCCAAAAACGCCAATAGCAGTTTCCAATGGAGCCTCCTCCAAACCCGCATTTGAATTAGGTGATAAGGGCCGACCCGAGCGTGGGTATTGCGCGCGGCTCAGGAAGGGGATTCTCACGATGGAGGAGATCCCGTTACCGAGCGGTTACTTGAGGTGAAATCTGCTCCCGGGGCGAGATTTTGTCAAGAGAAAACCCGGCGGGAAGTGGCCCTCGGTGGGAACGCGGGCGGCTAGTACGGCTGATAGTAGCGTCCTCAATTAAACCGAGGAGAACCTACTAAGAGCGCCATTCAGGAGAATGGCGTTCCCACGGACGGCAGGCTCTACATGGCGCGGCCCTTCCGGGCGGCGTCAGGGCACGGAAGAGGCACTGTTATCGCCTATGGCACCTCGCCCTTTGAGGCGCGTTGCTCCTTGTTTTTGGCGCGTGCTAACCTTCATGTCTAAGCCGTCCGTGCGGCTCGGAAGTAGTGCCGGAGTGTGCGGGGTCCGGCGGGCAAAAATCATCCATGGCCTTCAACAAAAGCAAAGCGCTGGAAAATGCGCTGAAGTTCCTCAACCAGGGCAAGGTCCCTCAGGCCATCGGCGAATACCAGCTAATACTGCGCGCAGACCCGAAAGATCAAGCGACATTAATGACGGTGGGGGATTTGTTTGCCCGCCAGGGTGACATGACGCAGGCCATCGAATATTTCGAGCGGCTGGCGCAGGTCTATCTGAATGATGGGTTCAACAGCAAGGCCATCGCGATCTATAAGAAGATCGCCAAGCTGGCGCCGAACGAGCTGGCACCGCTGGAACGGCTGGCGGATCTGTACGTGCAGCAGGGAGTGCTGAGCGAAGCGCGTCCTTTATTCCTGCAGATTGCCGAAGCCCACCTGAAATCGAATCATTCGCAGAAGGCTGTAGAGGTGCTGCACCGTTTGCTGGAGGTCGAACCGGAAAACCAGCGCGTGCAAATGCGGCTGGCCGAGCTGTACGGCATGATGGGGCAGAAGAAGGAAGCGGCGCTGACTTACCAGGCGTATGCGCACCGGCTGTTTGACCGCGGGGAGACGGAAGAAGCGGAAAAGCTGGTGGAGCGCGCGCTGGAAGTGGACCCGGGCAACGCGGCGGCGATTCTGCTGAAAGCCAAGACGCTGAACTCGAGCGAGAAGATCGATCAAGCGATCGCGATTCTGGGCACGCATCCCGAGGCGGAAACGGATGGCGACGTAACCAAGCTGCTGGTGGAATACGAGCTGCGCGCGGGGCATGCGGACAAGGCCGCGGAGCGCGCGCGACGGCAACTGGCGCACGGGCACGCGCATTACGGGCTGCTGTGCAAGGTCGCCGAAGGGATGATCGAAGGGGCGCAACCGGATCAGGCGCTGCCGATTCTGGCGGAATTGCGCGCGCCGATGATTGAAGCGGGCGCTCAGGATCATTTCTTAAAAATGCTTAGCACCGCTTGCGAACGGCTGCCGGGACGCACCGAGCCGCTGGAAACGCTCGCGGATTTCTGCCGGACGACCAGCGATCCTTTCCGGTTGAATGCGGCACTGGGGCAGCTTTCCGACGCGTATGCGGCGGGGGGAAATCTGCCGCGCGCCGAAGAATTGCTGGTGGAGTTGGTGGACCGCAATAAGAACGACGAGCGGCTCGTGGACCGGCTGAATCAACTGCGGGCGCGTACGGGTGGAACGCCGATGGCAGGCGGGACGAGCCCGGAGAGCGCGGCAGCGAGCGGGGGGAACCCCAGCAACGCTGGTCCTCGCGAAGCCGCGGCTGAAGAACAGAACAAGCTGGTGCCTCCTGCGCCGCCGGCGATAACCGAGGAAGCGATTGACGAAGAGACGCAGCGGTACATCGCGCAGGCGCTGACGGATGTGGACCTGTTTTCGAGTTATGGGCTGACGCAGAAGGCCACGCACCTGCTGGAAAACGTGCTGCAAAAGGCGCCGCGGCATACGCCGACGCTGGAACGATTGCTAGACCTGCATTTGGGCGCCGGAAATGATCGCCGGACGGCGGAACTGGCGGCGCAGCTGGAACAGATTCATCGCGAGCGGAATGATACGGTTAATGCCGATCGTTTTGCCGAGCTGCGGCAGAGATATTCGAAGGTGGCAGGACTGACGGAGAAAGATATGCCGGCGGCGCCGACGGTGGCTGCGCCGGAAGCGGTGATTCCTGCCGCGAGCGCGTCTGAGACGGTACCGGTACAGGTTTCTGCCGCGGCGCCGACGGTGGAACCTGCGCCGTTTGAGATTACGCCCGATCCCGTGCCGGTTAGCAGCGCTGCCGCGCCACCAGCCGCGCCCATTGAATTCGAGATTCCCTTGTCTGGTGTGGAACCGGAAGCGACATCGCCAGCGGCGCCGATATCGGTTGCGCCGGAGGAAGCGGTTGGCAGCGCTGTGGCGGCGGAAGAAGCGCCCGCACAGATAGCCGGGATTGGGGAAGAGCTGGACCTTTCCGACGAGTGGGAAGCGATTGCGGCGGAAACCGCAGAGGTCGAGACGCCTGCCGCGGCAGAAGTCCCTGCGGCGAGCTTGGAGCTGGATCCAGTGGTCGAGCCGGAGCCGGTTGCGGCTGAGGCGGCGGAAGCGACTGACACGAACGCGGCGCTCGAAGCGGTGTTCGATTTGAGCTCGCTGAAGGATGAAGAGCCGGAACCGGAAGCGAAGATCGAGCCGTTCAGCGTCGAAGCGAATACTCCACAATCCGACGTGACGGCGCATCCGCCAGAGGCAGAGGCGGCTGTTGAAGCGCCGGTGGAAGCGGCGGCAGAACCTGAAATCGAACTGATCGAGGCGGCAACGGAAGAAGAATCGCCGCTGGAAACAATTCCCGAGGCTGTGCTGGAGCTGGTGGATGAACCGTCTGCGGATCCGGCTGCGACGTCTCTCTTGGGCGGCGCTGAGTTCGAGCTGGAATTGACGCCGGAGGCGGCTGCACCGCACGGGCACGCCGGTGCCGCGACGACCGAGGATTTCATTAGCGAGTTGGTGGCGGAGCTGGACGATCTGGAAGCTCCGGCCGCGGAACAAGTTCATGAACCGGCGGCTGCGTCGGCGCCTGCATCCTCGCCGAAAGACTTGCACGCAAATCTGGAGCAAGTGTTCGCCGAAGCGAACGCGACGCCGATGGCCGCGATCACGCCGCCTGCGACGAACGGCTCCAGCCACAAGAATGTTGCAGCCGAGCCTGCCGCCACGCCCGGCACGCTGGAAAATCTGAATCAGCTGCATGAAGTATTCCAGGAATTCCGCAGTGAGCTCGGCGAGATGGGCGAAGAGGATGAAGACCTGGAGACGCACTACAATCTGGGCATCGCCTACCGCGAAATGGGATTGCTGGACGAAGCCATCGGAGAGTTCCAGAAAGTGGCGAAGGCCGTGCAGAAGGGCAAGCCATTCCGTTACGAGATGAATTGTTCGGTGATGCTGGGGCTTTCGTTCATGGATAAGGGCGAGCCTAAGGTGGCTTCGCTGTGGTACCAACGCGCGCTGCAGGTGCCGGGATTGGAAGAGGAATCGGCTCTAGCGCTGCGTTACGATTTGGGATTGGCGCTGGAATCCGCGGGGGAAGCGGACGCAGCGCTGGACAGTTTCCGGCAGGTTTACGCGGCTAACATTGATTATCGCGATGTGGCCGACCGCATTGCCACGCTGCAAAAGCATTAATCTTCTAGAGCGACGCCTCCAAACTATGTTGTAAGAATATGGGCGATGAGTCAGTTTCGGTTTAGTGCGTAAATCAGGCACAGGCCTGCCGCGCACTTCCGGCCGTGTGACGGTGTCCAAACTTTAGACCGAAAACGGGAGTTTGCAAACCTGATGCGAGTTCGAGGAGCCATCGTCCTAGCGGCGGGCCTGCCATTCTGGGTCTATGTCGAGCGGTTTATCAACGAAGTCAAAAAGTCGCCGTTTGGATACGAATTAGGTTCCGTGGCCTTTCTACCGCCTACGCAATTTCGTGTCGCAGGATTGGTTGCGTTAATTTCCTTGTTCCTGGGGCTGCCTGTGCTTTTGGCTGACTTCGTCAATTGGATCAAGAAAAGGCCCACTGATCGGCTGTCAGGATAACCGCACATCGGGTGTTCGTCCGCTTTTCGCTTCTTCGGCAAACGCGTTAATCGAGAATTGACTCTCGCTTGTTGCTGGTAGTAATCCAATAACAGCCCGACTGTATTATCATGCATCCAGACTTGCTGTTCTCGCCGGAGCTTTGTGGCAAGATGACCAAGGTAAGGAGAAAGATTATGACGCGCAAAATAACGGGAGCGGCGGGATTGGTTGGGGCGTTTGTTGCGGGGATGTTGGCGGCGACGGCGCTTGGTTGGGGGATGGCAGGGGCCGGGGCGACGGCGCAGGGGCAGCAGGTTAAGGTGGAGAAGGTGATCACTCCGACGGTGACGGATGAGGACATCGCACTGCTGCGGAAAGATTTGCGCGCCATGAAAATGCAGGTGATTGGGCAGAATATGTCGCTATCGGAGGAGGAGGGGCAGAAGTTCTGGCCGATCTACAACCATTACGTGAGGGACTTGCAGGTGGTGAACGACCAGAAGTATGCGCTGCTGAAGCAGTACGCGGAAATGTGGGCAACGATGTCAGACCAGGACGCGATGATTTATGTGCGGCACTGGCTGGAGGTGGACACGCAGGTGCAGGAGTTGCGATTGAAGTATGTGCCGACCGTGAGCCAGGTGTTGCCCGGAAGGAAGGCGGCGACCTTTTTTCAGCTGGACCGGCGGCTGAACATGCTGATTGACCTGCAATTGTTTGGGCAGATTCCGTTGGCGCACGTGAAAGAGGATGCGGGAAGCGCTACCGCGCATCCGTAAGATAAGATTTGCCCTGCTGTTTATCCTCTTTTCGGGATAAAACCCGGAACCCCGGTATGCACCACGGGATTCAGCCGCTGCCTGATCTGAATGCCATTGATTGCGTCGAGCGCGTCTTGGGGAAGCGCGGAGATGTCGAAACTCTCTCGCGCGCGGGCCGCACTTTTGGGAGTGGTAAGCAGAGCTGTGCCGCGCTGCACGGCCCACGCCAGCAGCACCTGGGCCGGCGCCTTGCCAACTCGCGCGGCGATCGCTGAAATGACGGGATCTTCGAGCAGTCCCGGCTTCATGCCGTGGCCTAGCGGCGCAAAAGCCAAAAACACAATGCCCCGCTGCTTGCAGTACTCCAATAGCTCCGTTTCCGGCAGATACGGATGTGATTCTACCTGGACCACAGCTGGCTTGATTCTCGCTGATTCATAGATGGGCTTCAGTGATTCTAACGTGATGTCTGAAAGTCCGATGGCGCGGCACTTCCCCTTGTCCACAAGATCTTCCATCGCCTTCCAGGTGTCGTGCAAAGTCACGCCGCGGTCGTAGACGACATTTCCGTCTTGATCGCGCGGATCGTGGTCGTCGCCGGGTTGAAATGCAAAGGGAGTGTGGATGAGGTAGAGGTCCAGATACTTGAGCCTGAGTCTGTCCAGACTCGCCTCGAAAGCCGGTTCGACGCGGTCGGGACGGTGATTGGAGTTCCACAGCTTTGTGGTGACGAAAATTTCTTCGCGCGCAATGTTTTCAGCAGCGAGTCCTGCCTGCAACGCGCCGCCTACTTCGCGCTCGTTCCCGTAGCGCTCGGCGCAATCGAAGTGGCGAAATCCGGCTTGCAGCGCGTCTCTGGTCGCAGCTATGGTCACGGCTGGGTCAGGAATCAGCGTGCCGAAGCCGAGCGCGGGGATTTGGCCGGCTCCGTGGCTGAGTGGAATTCTCGTCATCCGCAAATCAACAGACCCAACCATGGTTAGACCTCCAAATCCGCGAGACAAAACATCGGCGGAATCTGCAGCGAGCGCCAGTCAGATAGCCAGTGAAGTCGGGTAGTTTACAACGAAATCAGGGGGCCAAGTCCGGCTTACTCGCGTGACGGGCGTGTGGTTTTGGCCAGATTTCAATGTTCGGGTAAATGCGTCAATCAGGACTTGGTGTGCGGAATCAACACAGGTATCGTGAGACATTATGCGTCGCGACTGCTGGACGACCACGGCCATATCTGCGGATTGTTCTCGCGGACGACGTAGCTATCTGCAAGCGAGGGGTGGTGCGAAGTGTTGTTGAAGCAGTTCTATCTGCCGTGCCTGGCGCACGCTTCGTACATGATTGGAGACGAGGGGACCGGCACCGCAACAGTGGTTGACCCGCAACGGGACATCGATCAGTACATTGCCTTTGCCGCTGAGCACGCGCTGAAGATTCAGCACGTATTCCTGACTCATCTGCACGCCGATTTTGTCGCCGGACATTTGGAACTGCGCGATCGCGCGGGTGCAAAAATCTATCTGGGCGCAGCGGCAAGAGCGCAGTATGCGTTCACTCCTCTTGGTGACGGCGACATTCTGGAATTCGGACGCGTGCGCCTGAAGGTGCTGGAGACGCCGGGGCACACTCCGGAATCTATCTCCATCGTCGTTTACGATCTGAACTTGAGCGATACGCAACCCCATGCCGTACTCACTGGGGACACTTTGTTTATCGGCGACGTAGGGCGCCCGGATCTGCGCGCGGCACTGGGATGGTCGGCCAGCGAGCTCGGCAGCATGCTGTTTGATTCGGTGCACACAAAGCTATTGGCGCTGCCGGATCACAGCCTGGTGTATCCGGCGCACGGGGCCGGATCCCTCTGCGGGAAGGCAATCAGCAAGGAAACGGTATCCACACTGGGAGAGCAGCGACGGTTGAATTACGCGCTGCAGCCCATGAGCAAAGAAGCATTCATTCAGGTGGTGACGGCGGATCAGCCGGACGCCCCGGCGTATTTCGTTTACGATGCGGTGCTGAATAGCGAAGAGCGGCCCACGCTGGATCAGGCGCTGGCGCGCGAGATGAATCCGCTGACGCTGGATGGCGTGCTGGAATTGCAGGCCGCTGGCGCGCAGATTCTGGATACGCGTGACGCTGTGGAGTTTGCTTCGGCGCATCTGGCGGGCAGCGTCAACATCGGACTGGTGGGCCAGTTCGCGACGTGGGCTGGAACCGTGCTGGACCGGCAGCATCCGATTGTGATCATCGCGGACCCTGGGCGGGAGAACGAATCGGCAATTCGCCTGGGGCGCATCGGATTTGATCACGTGGCTGGATATTTGCAGGATGGGTTGCAGAGTTTGGAAGCGCGCCCGGAACTGGTTGCGTTCACCGAGCGACTTAGCGCACCGTTCGCGGCGGAACTTCTGTCGTCGAGTGAGCCGCCGCTGGCGATTGACGTACGCGCGCCGCGGGAGCGCGATCAGAAATATATCGCGGGAAGTTTGGGCATCCCACTCAATCATCTGACTGAGAATATGGAAAAGCTGCCGAAGGATCGTACGTTGCTGGTTTATTGCGCGGGCGGCTATCGCTCGTCCATTGCGGCGAGCTTGCTGCGGCGGAGCGGATTTCAACACGTCGGTGAAATTGCGGGCGGCATCGTGGGATGGGAAGCAGCAAAACTGCCCGTTCAAACCGCGCAGGTTCTGCCGTAGAAAATTCGGCGCCACTCGGTTCAACGATCAGGCTTCAGTCTTTGGAAGAATGAGAGCGCACGAATAGGTGCGCAGAAATTCGGTGATAGGGAGGCCCGCGATGGATCTTCGCTTAGTGGCGGCATGTTGCGTATTCGCGATGTACCCGCTGGTGGCGACGGCGCAGATGGGAGCGGGCGGTGCGGCGCCTAAACCTGCGATTACTTCAGCGACGCTCTCGCAGAGCAACACCCAGCCTCGCGCGCGTGATCTCGGGGTCCCATTTGACGGGACACCTGGACCGTTGAACGCGATCACCGATGTTGCGGGCGTCGAGGTGGGATACAAGACGCTCATCTCGGGTGAAGGACGGCTAGTCGTGGGCAAAGGTCCCGTTCGCACGGGCGTGACCGCGATCTTTCCGCGCGGGAAGCAGGGGACTAAGAGCGTGTTCGCCGCGTACTTCGCCGGAAATGGAAATGGCGATATGACTGGCACGCATTGGATCGAGGAGAGCGGCCTGCTGGAAACGCCCATCCTGATCACCAACACGGGAAGCGTCGGCGTGGTGCGCGATGCCGCGGTGGCCTGGATGGTGCAACAAAAGCGTCCGGGAGAATTCTGGTATCCGGTCAGTGCTGAAACGGCCGACGTACCTTTGAATGACATTAAGGGCCAGCACGTCACGACCCAGGACGCCTGGGACGCGCTGAACTCCGCCACAGGTGGCCTACCGCTCGAAGGAAATGTTGGCGGTGGAACTGGAATGATTTGCAACGGATTTAAGGGCGGGACCGGAACGTCGTCGCGGCGGCTGAGCGCTGAGGAAGGCGGGTATACGGTTGGCGTGCTGGTGCAGTGCAACTACGGCGGATCGCACCAGCTGCGAGTGGCAGGCATTCCGGTGGCGCGGGAAATGAAACTGCAAGAGCCCTGCGTTGAGAAACTCCTCGATCCACCGGTGGTGAACTGGTGGAATGGGAAGCAGGTTCCAGTCTGCAAGCCAAACGTAGCTACCACCGCCGATGGCGTCCGCGCGCCGGAGGAAGGCTCCATCATCGTGATCGTCGCGACGGACGCGCCGTTAACGCCGGACCAGCTGAAGCGCCTTGCGCGCCGGGTTTCTGTGGGATTGGGAAGAGTGGGAGCGATCGAAGGAGACGAATCCGGCGACATATTCCTGGCGTTCTCGACTGCGAATGCCGGAGCCGACGAGGGCAACAGCGCTGAACCTCCGTTCAAGGATCCGAACGCCACGATTCAGCGGATGCAGAGCTGGAAGCTGGATGCGATGTTTACCGCCGTGGTGCAGGCGACCGAGGAGGCGGTGATTAACACCATCGTCGCGGCGAAGACGATGGTTGGCGCCGACTACTGGACGATTCCGGCGTTGCCGCACGATCAACTTCAAGAAGTGTTGCGCAAACATGGGATGCTGCAACCGTGAGCGGCTTTAGCGACTGGTACCCAACTACTTCGTGCTTGGCTTTTCGGAGCCACAGGATTTCAGGGCTACCCATTGCTGCGGGTTTACGGGGACGCCGTTGACGTCCACTACCCAGTGGAGATGAGGGCCGTTGGCGCGGCCTGTGGCACCTACGTAGCCGATCACTTCGCCTTTTTTTACCTGGGCGCCGGGTTCGACCAATAATTTTTCCATGTGCAGATACATGGTTTCGAGGCCTTGGCCGTGGTCAACGGCTACGGTGCCGCCGAGAACTGCGAAAGGCTGCGCGATTTTCACTGTACCGGCTGCTACGGCGTGGACGGGGCGTCCGGCGGGGGATCGCTGGTCAATTCCAGCGTGAAATTCGCCTGTGGGTTTGCCGTTGTGGAGGCGCTTTACGCCGAAGGGGGAGAGGACGCAGCCGGGAACTGGCGCGACGAGTGGGTCTTCCCAGTATTTTACGTCGGAGACGGTGTTGCGAAATTCGGTGAGCGTGTGGATGTCTTCGGGCGTGGAGTGCAGGGCTTCGATTTGCGGGGCCAGGACCACGTTTTGCGTCGGAAATTTTGTCGGGCGGATTGTGAGTTTTGCTGAGGCTAGCGCTGTGCCGTCTTCGGCTAGAAATTTTATTTCGTAGGCACCGGGAGTGTCGGCTACGGCGATGGGCATGAGGCCTTGCGAGCCGACGGTTGATTGGGGGAAGAGGCGGACCGTGCGGTCGTTTAGTTTCGCGCTCGCGGCGGGGATTTGGCAGGTGAGGCGGACGGTTTGGCCTAGGGAGATTATTGCGGGTTTGGCGGTACATTTCTGCGCGGCGGCTGGATCGGGGATTATCGCGAAAAGTGCGGCTGCCAGTAGCGTGATGTGAACGGAATTTTTCATTGCGAGATAATTTTATCGGGTTTCGGCAGGGGTGGTGGAGCACGGGTGGGCGTTTCTGCTGGCCGGGATGCGAAAACGACAACAAGAAAAGAAGGATGCCCGGTCTGTCCCGAAAGGCACGGGACAGACCGGCCGCTACAAAAATCAAAGGCAACGTCAACGGCACGCCGAGAGCGACTTTTCGACCCTTCGATCCCGCAGCGCGGGATCTCAGGGTGAATCGCGCTGTGGGGCGATTCACAAACTTCACGGGGCGGTTGCGAGTCTGGCGATAATCTCCCATAATCGTAGGCCAATCATGCTGATTCGGATTCTGCGCGTCATATTGCTACTGTTGTGGCTGGAACTGGGCCTGCTGTTGATACTGATGCCCTGGTCCGAAGTTTGGGACGTGAATTATTTCCTGTATCAGTATCCGGGGCTGGCGCTTTTTGTGATGAACCCGTATTTGCGCGGAATGATTTCGGGCCTGGGAGTGATGAACGTGTTGTTTGCGCTGGAAGCGTTTCGCCGCCGGACTGCCACCGTTGTTACCCGCACTTAAGCACCCGATTATTTGTTACGTGACCGACCGGAAATCGCTCGTAGAGGGCGTGGGCGGCGCGGGCGTGCTCGGAAAAATTCGCGCCGCGATTGCGGCTGGCGTGGATTGGGTGCAGATACGCGAGAAGAATTTATCGGGGCGGGAGCTTCTGGAGCTGGCGCGAGAGGCCGTCGCTTCAGCCGGCGGGTTGACGCGAGTGATTGTGAACGATCGAGTGGATGTGGCGATTGCGGCAGGGGCGGCGGGCGTGCATTTGGGGCGGGAATCGCTGGCGGCGCGGGACGTGGTGCGCTGGTGTCGAGCGGGGAACGTTGCGGCGGATTTTTGGGTTGGGGTTTCGTGCCATTCGCTAGAGGATGCGCGCGAGGCGGAGAGTGCGGGAGCGGCGTATATTTTCTTCGGGCCCGTGTTCGACACACCGTCGAAGCGGGGGATGGGTGAACCGCAGGGCGTCGCGCGGCTGGCGGAGATTTGCCGCGGCGTGGCGATTCCAGTGTTGGCGATTGGGGGAGTGAGCAAGGAGAACGCTGCGGAGTGTGTAGGCGCGGGAGCGGCCGGGATTGCGGCGATTCGGATGTTTCAGGATGCGCGAGATTCCGCAGCGTTGAAGAGTGTGGTGGAACGATTACGAGGACTAAGATAACGGTTGTCGCGACGCATCAGTGCGCAGAAAAGCAGATCCCTCGCTGCGTCCCGCGCCCGCCAAGCTGCGGCGGGAAAAGAAAAAGCGCGGGACTTCGTTCGGGATGACATCGGAAACGAATGAGCGGCAAGGCGCTAGCCGCTGAGCCAGCGGCCGACGGGTTGAAGCTCTTCGATGTGGTCGCAGATTACTTTGATTACTGCGGTGACTGGGATCGCCAGCAGCAGGCCCATCGCGCCCCAGAGGAAGCCGAAGAAGAGTAAGGATACGGTTAATGCCAGTGCGTTCAGACGGACGCGCCAGCCCACCAACGCGGGAACCAGCAGGTTGTTGGCGATGAAGTGGAAGAGCGTGAGAATTGTGAAGATGCCGATGAATGGGCCGGGCGTGTGGAATTGTTTTATGCCGATGAGAATTGGCGGAGCCCAGGAAAGAACCACGCCGAGATAGGGAATCAGATTCAGCAGGCCGGAAAGCAAGCCGAGCAGGAACGGAAAGTCGAGTCCCATGCCCCAGAAAAAGAGCCAGCTGAAAACCACGAGAATCAGGCCCACCAGTGCGGTGCCAACAACATAGCTGCGCAGCACCATGGTGACGTCCGCGAGAGTTTCTTTCACTTCGGTGCGGCGCGTGGCGGGAAATAACTGCATGGTGGCGTGCCAGACCTGGCGTTTGGCGGCGAGCATGAAGAAAAGCAGGAAGGGCACGAAGGTCGCGGCGACTACTACTTCGTACAAAGAACTTAAGCGCGAGAGCACCGCGGCGCGCACGGGGTGCGACTCTCCGACGGAGACGACATGCTCGCCGGGAGTGGAGCCAGGTTCGATTTCGGAAACGTGCTCCTCAAAGTTCGCCATTTTTTGCTCGATGACGCTGGCGACTTGATGCAAGGGCTGGCGGTAGAGAGGCCAGTCGCGGCCGAACTGGTCCACGCGCTCGATCATGCTCCATGCGACAAACAGCACTGTTGCTATCGTGAACAGAACGACGATGAGCGAACCGAGAGCGCGCGGGACGTGCCAATCTTCCAGAAAGTTGACGACGGGATCGAGAAAATACGCGAGCAGCACCGCGACCAGCAGCGTGACCAGAATCGAAGACGCCCAGTAGCAGAAGGCGATCACGATTCCGGCGGCGATGATTTTTCCGCTGGCGGAGCTGGCGGAGACGATTTTCTCTTCCTCAAGAGGCATGGCGGTACGATAACACAGCCCGAGCCGCACGAATGAGGCTGTGCCTGCGCGTACACTGGCCTGGGGGACGGGCAGGGTTGCGTTAGGACTGGGCGTGTGGCGCAATGATAGAATCGCGTGCCTGATTTTTCGGAGTGCAATAACAAATCAATGACCAAACAACTTTTTGGGACGGATGGAATTCGCGGAGTGCCCGGTGAAGTTCCGCTGGACGACGCGACGCTGGATCGCGTGGGGCTTGCGCTGGGCGAATACGTGAGCTCGAACGGGCGTTCGCCGGATGCGCGGGCGCGCGTGCTGATCGGGCGGGACACGCGCGAATCCGGGCCGCACATCGCGGATCGCATCGCGCGCGGACTGGCGGCTGCGGGCGTGGAGGCTGTGTCCGCGGGAGTGTTGACGACTCCGGGCGTGGCGTGGCTGGTGCAGCACGAGGGATTCGCGGCGGGCGTGGTGATTTCGGCCTCGCACAATCCTTATCACGATAACGGCGTGAAACTGATTTCTTCGACAGGGATGAAATTTCCGGATGCAGTGGAGGCGGAGCTGGAGCGATTTATTCTGGCGTCGAGCGAATCGCCGGAATCGCGCGGCGAGATGCAACCGCACGACAACGAGAAAATTGACGACGATTATCTGGATGGTTTGCGGGCGGCGGTGCTGCCGGGGGCGCGGCTGACCGGGATGAAAATCGTGATGGACTGCGCGAATGGCGCGGCCAGCAAGCTCGCGCCGAAATTATTCCGTTCGCTGGGCGCCGATGTAATTGCGATTAATGACAGCCCGAACGGTCGGAACATCAATGCGGATTGCGGGTCGCTGCATCCGGAAGAAATGCAGAAGCGGATGGCGCAATCGGGCGCGTCGCTGGGCGTGGCGTTTGATGGTGACGCGGATCGCGCGATTTTCGCCAGCGGTTCGGGCCGGCTGGTGGATGGCGACGGCGTGCTTCTGGTTGTGGGGCGTTATCTGCAAGCAGCCGGGAAGCTGAAGGGCGATGTGATCGTTGGGACGACGATGGCGAATTTGGGGTTGGAGCGGGCGCTCGAAAAATCCGGATTAAAGTTGATGCGGACGGCTGTGGGCGACCGTTATGTGCTGGAGCAAATGTTGCACACGGGGGCGAACCTGGGCGGCGAGCAATCTGGGCACATTTTGTTTTTGGATGATGCTACGACCGGGGACGGGATGCTGACGGCTGTGAAACTCGCGTCAATCATCGCGCTGAGTGGGCCGCTGGATGAACTGATCGCCGATTTGAAAATTTTTCCGCAGAAGATTGTGAACGTGAAGGTGAGATCGAAGCCGCCGCTGGAGTCTTTGCCGGCAGTGGCGCGCGGATTGGCGGAGGCGGAGAAGGTGCTGGGGAAATCGGGGCGCGTGGTGCTGCGTTATTCGGGGACGGAGCCGTTGGCGCGGGTGATGGTGGAGGCGGAGAACGCCGAGGATGTGACGCGCTGGACGGAAACGCTGGCGGAGGCGCTGCGCGAGGCGATTGGGGCGCTGGCCTGAGTTGGGATTCGTCCGAATCATTGCGCTCAGACTTCTCGATTGCGTCTATGCATTACTTCGTGTATCACTTATCACCGAAATACCGCCTTACGCGCTGTTCTGAAGGCCGCCATGAATCAATTGCGAAGCTTATTGCTCGCCTCGTTCATTTTGCTTGCCGCTTCCCCGAGCATTGCACAGAATTCTCCGCAGACCGCTCCACCAGCTCCAGCCGGGCCAGCCATTGCGATTCCTTCGTATCCGGACACACAGCGAGGATTGGAGAAATTGCTGGGCGAGATGATGAAGCAGGCAAGGGCGAACGACAACCAGACGCTTGCGGCTTACGTGAAGTCGCTCGCGCATCCGGACCCGGATGGCTGGTTCAAGTCGGTGTTCGGCGATGCGCGGGGTCCAGAGTACGCCGCGGCCTCGGCAGCTTCGCGGCTAGGAATCAGTACGTCCATTCCTGCAACATTTGCCAGCCTGCTAAAGGAAAAGAAGACTCTTATTGTGGCGCACCGTTTTGAGGGCTCGTGCGACAAGTTCGCAACTTCAAAAGAGTATCCCTTGTTGCTGCAGCGAGAGGGTCCTGTGCCGCTGTACGACGCGCGGTTTCAAGACTCCGCCACAGAAATGATCTGGCAGTATTTCGCGTATGTTGATGGAGGATTTCGTTATGTTGGCAATCTTGCGGCCTATCCCCCCGCTCTTCCAAGAAAGCAAGTAGCACCGGCAGGGACGCAATCTGCGGCCGACGCTCCGGAAAAAAGGATTAGAGTGGGCGGCAATGTCGCGGCCGCGAAGCTGATTCATCAGGAAGTCCCCGAGTACCGGCGAGAGGCGAAAGATGCGCACATCCAGGGTACGGTGATTATTCACGCTATCATTGCGAAAGATGGATCGATCCGCGAGGCCTATGTAGTTGA
The DNA here is from genome assembly GCA_963779465.1 of uncultured Acidobacteriota bacterium. Taxonomy (GTDB): domain Bacteria; phylum Acidobacteriota; class Terriglobia; order Acidiferrales; family UBA7541; genus Palsa-295. The sequence goes on from CAVZYH010000002.1 coordinate 77,157, forward strand.
CGGGGTGTGTGTGCTCGCCGAGCCAGCGCTGGCCGCTGTAAAGAAGTGGCGCTACTCGCCCACGCTGTTGATGGGCGAGCCGGTTGAGGTGGACACCACGATCAGCGTGATATTCACGCTAAGCTGACGGTCTGTGTCTTTGGCGGTCGGCGATGGCAGTTCCCGCCGGGTTATTTCGAAATAATAATGAATCTTCCGGGAACTATTTCCGCGCTGGCGACATTCTAGATAGTGACGGGCGCAGGGCGGACACATCTAGGCTCTGTCGCGGCGGTTGCCGGACTAAAAGTGGCGCACTGAAGTGCGCCGCTACAAGGACAACGGCAAACCGGATGCAACGGCTGCCCGGTTCGATAAAGCTGAACCGGCCGCTACAACGGCCAAGGCAATGTCTAAACCCGGGAACGGAAACGGTGCGGTGCTTTTCTTATGAATAGCGACGACCAGCTCATATTGGAGTTCCAGCGCGGGGAGCGGGAGGCGTTTGTGGAGTTGTTTGAACGCTATCGCGAGCCGATCTATGGGTTTTTTCGACGGAGGCTGGGTTATCCGGCGCGGGCGGAGGAATTGGCGCAGGAATGTTTTCTGGCGCTTTTGCAGAACGTGGAGCGGTATGAGCCGCGGGCTAGTTTTCGCAGCTATTTGTATGGGATCGCGATTCATCTGGTAGCGGCGGAACGGCGTAAGGCGGGGCGCGAGGTGGTGGAGAACGAGGCGCTGGATGGCCGGACGGCGGAGGGAGACACCGCGGAGAATCGTGATGCGGGAATCTGGGTGCGCAACGCGCTGGGACATTTGGAACCGACCGAACGGGAGATTTTAATGTTGCGCGAGTACGAACAGCTTAGCTACGGCGAAATTGGCGCGGTACTGCGGATGCCGGTGAATACGGTGCGCTCGCGTTTGTTCCGGGCGCGGGCGGCGCTGAAAAATCAATTGATGCCGGTAAAGGATTAGGGCCGAGGAATTTTATGGAACGAAATGCACAACACGCGTTTGATGCCGAAGAAGTGATGGCTTATCTGGACGGCGAACTGGAAGCGCGGCGCGCGGCGGCGCTGGCAGCGCATTTGGTGAGTTGCAGCGAGTGCCAGGAAGTTGCGCAGGGATTTCGCGCGCTTTCGGAGCGGATGCTGAGTTTTGAGGTGGAGCATCCTTCGGCGGGGATGAGTGAAACACTGTTGGCTGCGCTGGATCGCAGCAATTCGTCAGAGAAAATAATTCCAAGCGCTTCCGAGCGAAATAAGTTGTGGAACTGGCATCGTATGTTTGCGAGGCCTTACGTTTGGGCGTTTGCGGGCTTGGGATTGGTTGCGTTGCTTGCGGTTGTGAGTATTCGAAGCGTTTTCAGACCACGCGAGGCGGCGAACCTTGCCGCAGAACGCGCGGCCGAGTTGTCCGCGCCTCCCGAAAACGGGCTAGGTCGGAATTCAGAGCTATTATTCGTGCCGAAACCAGGATTGACGATGCCCGCGAGCCCACAGACGCCAAATGCTCTGCCTGCATCGAGAGGGTCGATCCCGGTATTTTCGGAGCCCGCGCCACCGCCTTCTGACGGCGAGGAATTGAAAGCTCCAGACTCCGTCGGGCCGATGATTGTGCAGACCGCGTCGCTGACTATCTTGGCGACAAACTATGACAAGGCCAGCGCGGCGATCGAAAAGCTGGCTGCGGCGCATGGCGGGTACGTGGAAAAGCTGGACTCGAAGGCGCAGACCGGGAACGCGCGGGGGATTTCGGCAGCGCTGCGGATTCCGACGAAGCAGCTTGATGGGTTTTTGGCCGACGTGCGGAAGCTGGGCCACGTGGAAGAGGAAACGCGTTCCAATGAGGAAGTGAGCGACCAGTATGTGGATCTGCAAGCGAGGCTGAAGAGCGCACGGGCTACCGAGCAACGGCTGATCGAGCTGCTGGGAACGCGCACGGGGAAGTTGGAGGACGTGCTGGAGGCGGAACGCGAGCTGGCGCGCATCCGCGGGGAGATTGAGGGCATGCAGGGGCAGAGCGCGATCCTGGTTCACCGGGTGAATTACGCTACGGTGCAGGTGGAATTGAGCGAAGAATACCGGCAGGTGCTAGGGTCGAGCACGATTTCGACCGGTACGAAGATCAGGAACGCGGCGGTGGAAGGGTTTAGTAACCTCGAAGACGGAGCGGTCGCGCTGGTGGTTTTCGTGTTTGCGGTGGGGCCGTCGCTGTTGTTCTGGCTGGCGATTTTTCTGGTTCCCGGGTGGTTCGTGTGGAAGCGGTTAAGGATTCGCGCTAGAAGCTAGGGGCGATTTTCTTCCAAAGAACATAGAAAAATGGCTGGACGCTTTCAGAAACTGGATGTTGCTACCGCAATACCATAGGGGCTTCCGTAATCACAGAAGCTAAATCCTTCGGGCACAACAGATAGACCCGCGCGGGAAAAGCCGTTGAGCTGGCATCTGGCGTGCAAACCATACAGCGGCTGTCTCTTATCCCGGGGTGGGCCGGTTTCGCCGCGCTGGAACCGGAACTAGGGGTAGAGCATAAAGGGGGCCCGACGGGGCCCCCTATTTTTTTTGTGTTGGGTGCTTGGAGGCCGTTCGAGGTAGAGTTTCCGCTTTGTCTAACCGAAGACTTCCTCGTTACTTCCCGTGATTCCTTTGCGATAAGTTCTAAGTCACAAAACCCACCAGACCGAATACGCGACTGTCTGCGCCCAAGCGCAAGAGATTCAACCAGACTGGTTCGGCCTGTGGCCCGCGCTGCCACAGCTCCTTCGACTGGACCGGTCCTTCAGACGAAAGGGCAAGGTCCAGGGAATGCTCGTCTGGCTGGGCTCGGTCCCAGCGGCGGCTATAGCCCACAAACCATTCTGTCTTGATCTTGGGATGTCGCTGCCAGCAGCCGATGAAGCACTTCCAGAGGCGAAGGTCGCGATGCACCCGAAACGCGGCAGCCTGTAGCGAGACCTCGAAGCGCGATGCTATTGCTCTGAGTATTTCCGGCGAAGGTTTTCCCAGGTTCTTGATAAATTGAACTGCTTCGTCCGTTGGCATCAGAAGTTCGGCTGCGATGCCGTCACACCTTCGCTCCAACGCCTGATCGGAGCCACACGAACCTCGGAGTCCTGGTTTTCCGAGCAAAAGGTGACCGATCTCGTGGGCAAGAGTGAACCGCTTTCGGTTTGGCGGGCTCGTCGCGTTCAGCTTAATGATTCGCTCGCCGTTCGGAAGCTCGAACAAGCCCCCTTCGAAGCGCATCGGCTCTTCGATGATTCTGCTAACACCCAGCCTCAGTGCCATAACGTGCAGGGGTTCGCCCGGAGAGCGCCGCGCCGCCACGAAGGCGGCGATGGCGGTCGTCGGACTCTCCCCAGGTCCCGCAGGCCGGGCGCGAAAAGAGCTAGTCATCATCCTCAGGATCGAGTTCTGCGGCGTCGATCCGCCGACGGAAGTCGTCGACCGAGCCGAATCCGCGTGCAGCAAGGCGACCTGACGAGTTCCCTCGATCGGCGACGAATTTGTCCCACGCTTCGCGAAGGCGATCCCGCAAGTCGTCGCGCTTCGAGGCTCGGAGAAGGTTTTTGAAATCTGGGTCCTCGCGATTCTCGATTCTCACTAGATCGAAGCGAAGGCGTTCTGCGGTCTCAACCGCTGCGTCGCTAACGATTCTGAGGCATTCAGCAGTTCTCAGCGCGGTTTTGTATTTTTCGCGTGCGACCGAAATCGCGCCTCGTCTCTCGTGAAACCGAGCGGAGGCCTCGAATGTGCGCATCTGCAAGTCTTGGTCCGCACATTCTATTGCGAGGCTTTCTGCTTCGTCGAACGCACCCTGGGCACCGGGATCGCTTGACCGGAACAGGCGCTCCGCAGAAGCTAGCGCCCGTTCCGCCGCCGGTTTGAGGCGATCGCGACTGGGCTCAAAATTCAGGCTCGCCTGTTCCGCCATCTCTATACACTCTTCGGTCCCCGCGCTAGCTGCAGCCGGAGGTGCCGCCGCAGTTGGAGCATTTGTAGCAGCTGCCGTTGGGGGTCATTAGCATGCCGCATTCGGAGCAGGACGGCGCGTCGTCTATCGTGGCGCGCACGCGCGTGGAGGCGTCCGGGTCGGCGTGCTTTGGCGCGGTTGCCAGTGCGACCGCGTGTGCCATCACCGCCGCAGTAGAGGCCGGAGCTTCGGATTCGGTGGTGGCGTCTATGTCGAGATAGTCGGGCGAGATGAATTTCGCGCCGAGCCAGCGGCCGATGTAATCCACTACGGATTTGGCGTAGCGGATATTGGGATTGCCGGTGTAGCCGGAAGGTTCGAAGCGCGAGTTGACGAATTTATCCACCAGAGCGCGGAGGGGCACGCCGTATTGCAGCGCGATGGAGACGGACAGAGCGAAGGCGTCCATGATGCCGGACAGCGTGGAGCCTTCCTTGGCCATCTTGATGAAGATTTCGCCCGGGGCGCCGTCCGCATATTTGCCGACGGTGAGGTAGCCTTCATGGCCGCCGATGGAAAATTTGTGAGTGATGGAGCTGCGCTCGTTGGGAAGCTTGCGGCGGCTGGCGCCTCGCGCGAATAGCTCTTCCTGCTGCGGCGCAGAGACCGCTGGGGCTGCGGCGGCTTCTGCAACCGGTGCGGCTGCCGCTGCAGGCTTTTCATCTTCTTTTTTGCCAGAGGCGGCGGAAAGCGGCTGCGAGCGTTTGGAATTGTCGCGGTAGATGGCTACCGCTTTCAGGCCGTACTTCCACGATTCGATGTAGGCTTGCATGATGTCTTCGACGGTGGACTCTTCCGGCATGTTGATGGTCTTGCTGATAGCGCCGGAAAGGAAGGGCTGGGCCGCGGCCATCATGCGGAGGTGTCCGCGCCAGGCGATGGAACGTCCGCCGCCTATCGGAGTGAGCGAGCAATCGAAAACGGGGAGATGCTCGTCTTTCAAGCCCGGAGCACCTTCGATCTTCGCATTGGCGTCAATGTAGTCCACGATCTGGGCGACTTGTTCCGTGGGATAGCCGAGATTCATCAGCGCTTGCGGCACGGTATTGTTGACGATCTTGATGACGCCGCCGCCGACCAGGCGCTTCTGCTTCACCAGCGCGAGATCGGGTTCGATGCCGGTGGTGTCGCAATCCATCATGAAGCCGATGGTGCCGGTGGGAGCGAGCACGGAAACCTGCGAATTCTTGTAGCCAAACTTTTCGCCGAGCTCAAGCGCATCGTCCCATGCTTTGCGGGCGGCGCGCAGGAGCGAAGGCTGCACGTGTTCTTCCTTGATGGGACGCAGTGCATCGCGGTGCATGCGGATTACGTCAATCATGGCTTCACGATTTCGCGGATAACCACCGAAGGGACCCATGCGTTCGGCGATGCGCGCGGATTGGGCGTAGGATTCGCCGGTCATCAGCGCGGTGATAGCGCCGCAGAAATCGCGGCCGCCGTCCGAGTCATAGGGTAGCGCGAGAGACATGAGCAGCGCGCCGAGGTTGGCGTAGCCGATGCCCAGCGGACGGTAGTCGTGCGAATTGCGCGCGATTTTTTCCGTGGGGTAGCTGGCGTTGTCCACCAGAATTTCCTGCGCGGTGATGGTGACGTCCACGGAGTGGCTGAAGGAGTCAGCATCGAACTGGCCGTTGGGGCCGAGATACTTCATCAGGTTAAGCGAAGCCAGGTTGCAGGCCGTGTCGTCCAGGAACATATATTCGGAGCACGGATTCGACGCGTAAATACGGTCGGTGGCCTTGCAGGTGTGCCAGCGGTTCACGGTAGTGTCGTACTGCATGCCGGGATCGCCGCAGCGCCAGGCGGAGTCCGCCATTTCGCGCAGCAGATCGCGCGCACGGAATTCTTCGCAAGGCTTGCCGTCGTTGACGTTGCGAGTCCACCAACCGCGGTCTTCTTCTACTGCCCGCATGAAATCGTCGGTGACGCGCACGGAGTGATTGGCGTTCTGAAAAAAGACGGAGGAGTAAGCCTCGCCGTCGATTGCCTGATCGTAACCCTGCTCGATGAGCACGTGGGCTTTGCGCTCTTCCTTGGTCTTGGACTGGATGAACTCCATGATGTCCGGATGTTCGACGTTGAGGATGACCATTTTGGCGGCGCGGCGCGTCTTGCCACCGCTTTTGATTACGCCAGCAAAGGCGTCGAAGCCCTTCATGAAGCTGACCGGACCGGAAGCGATGCCGCCGCCGGAGAGGGATTCTCTGCTGCCACGCAGCGAGGAGAAGTTTGTGCCGGTGCCGGAGCCCCACTTGAAGAGCATGCCCTCGGTCTTGGCCAGGTTCATGATGGAATCCATGTTGTCCTGGACGGAATTGATGAAGCACGCGGAGCATTGCGGCTTGGCTTGCACGCCGACGTTGAACCAGACGGGGGAATTGAAGGCGACCTTCTGCTCGACGAGCAGGTGGGCGAGTTCGTCGCGGAAGATATTCTTGGATTCCGGAGTGGCGAAGTAGCCGCCCTCTTCACCCCAGCGGACGATGGTGTCCACGACGCGGCCGATGAGCTGGCGCACCGAAGTTTCGCGCTCGGGGGTATTGGGCTTGCCGTGGAAATACTTGGAAGCCACGATGTTGGTGGCCGTCATGGACCAGGACTTGGGGACTTCCACATTTTCCTGGCGGAAGATTACCTGACCTTTATGATCGCCGATGAGAGCAGTGCGACGTTCCCACTCAACTTTATCGAAGGGTGAAACTTTTCCGTCGGTGAACCGCCGCTGGAATTCCAGACCGGTGGTGCGCCGTGCAACTTGATTCGTTTCGGCCATGCTGTTCCATACCGTCCTTGTTTCAGACATTTTGCCTCCGCGCAGGCAGTGGTGCCACGTGCATGTGAGCCGGGGAGCCGTGCGGGAGCAGAACTTTCATTCTACTCCAAAGCGGCGCCCCGAGGGTGAAGTGAAGTGCACCGTACAGGTACACGAAAGTTGCGTTTGTGGGGAGCAGCCGGACCCTGGAGCGGCAAGAAACACCGTTCGCGCCGAAAAAAAAGAGACAAAAGCCCAGCTAAGCCGCGCAAGAAAACCGAGGCGCGGCGTGCCGTGGGGTAAGGCCCCTTTAGATTTTCGGTTAAACTCGGTCCGGCTCAACGACTGGTTGGGGGCAGCAGAAAACGCTGCGGCCAACTAATTCTCCCCCGAGCTTGGAAGCGCAGTATCGGGGGTTGTGGAAAACTTGTCAAGAAAAATTCATAGAGAAAGCACAAAATCTTAGGCTTGCGGTGTCGAAAACGTCTACATATTGTGGTGGGTATCCTAATGGACGCATTCTACGGTAGCCGGCGTGGAAGCATCCAAGTAAGTCGATGAAAAATTCCTACAAGATGTCGCGCGTGGTGCTGCCGATTCTGGTATTGGCGCTCTTGTGCAGTTCGGCGCGTGCGTTTCAGGCCGCAGCGAGCGACGCAACGCAATCCGGCGCCGAAAGTAGCGCAGCCAGCGACGCGCGCAACTCCGCGCCGAACGCTGCAGCGAACAGTGCAATGAATGATGCGCAACCAGCGCCTGCGAATGCCGAGCATGCGATCGCGAAAATGATTCCGGTGAACGGCATTGCGAAATTCGGCGAAGTCTCGGCGCAGCTTTATCGCGGAGCTCAGCCGTCCGGCGAAGGGCTCGCACACCTGGCCAGCATGGGCGTGGAAATCATCGTGAACCTGCGGCCCGGCGAACATCCGGACGAAGAACAGGAAGCGACCAGGTTGGGCATGCGTTACGTTTCCATTCCGTGGCACTGCTACCATCCCAACGACGAGGCGATCGCGAATTTTTTGCATGTGCTGCGGGAAAATCCCAATAAGAAAATTTTTGTGCACTGCGAACTGGGTTCCGATCGCACCGGCATGTCCATCGCAGCCTATCGGATGAGCGTGCAGGGGTGGTCGGCCGAAGAAGCGATGAAAGAAATGAACGCCTATGGATTTTCGGGCTCGCATCATCTCACCTGCCGGGGACTGGCGGAATACGAACGGTCTTTTCCAAGCGCCTTCCAGAGCCATCCAGAGTTTCTGGATTTGCATCCGGTAGTGCCGGCACCGGCCAGCGCGCGTTAGCTGAGCAAAATCGGCCGTGCGTGCCAGACGGTTCGAACCGGATTGCCTGCCCGCACGGATTTTCCCCGACCATCCTCGAAGAGTCTTCACGGGCAATCAGTGAACGCGGCCGCGACTCCCGATCCACTTTCGGCAGGGCAGAAACGGTCTGGGAACCCCTTCGGGGTTCTGGCTGGGGCTGTGTAGAGGAAAGCAACACCATGGAATTGACATGAACCGTTGGGCGCTGGAAAAATTCATAATGAGGAGCCATGGCGAATCCAGCGATTGAAATCGAGCGGCTGACGAAAGACTACCCGGTGGGGTTCTGGCGGAAAAAAATGCGCCGGTCCCTGGACCATTTGTCGTTGCAGGTGGAGGAGGGGGAGTCGTTCGGATTCTTGGGGCCGAACGGCGCGGGGAAAACGACCACAATGAAGCTGTTGATGGGGCTGATTTTTCCGACGTCGGGAACGGCGCGGGTGCGCGGGCGTTCGATTAATGATGTGCGCATGCATCGCGAGATCGGGTACATGCCGGAGCAGCCTTATTTTTACGATTATCTGACGGCGCGGGAGCTGCTGGGATATTTCGCTCGGTTTTTTGGATTCAGCGCGGCGGAGCGGAAGGAACGCGTGGCGCGTTTTCTGAGCCTGGTGGGCCTGGCCGCAGCGGCAGACGTGCAGCTGCGGAAATTTTCGAAAGGCATGCTGCAGCGCGTGGGCATCGCGCAGGCGATTCTGCACGATCCGCAGGTAGTGTTTCTGGACGAGCCGATGTCTGGCCTAGATCCGGTGGGGCGGCGCGAAGTGCGCGACATCATTCTGGATTTGAAGAAGCAGGGGCGCACGATTTTCTTCTCGACGCACATTCTTTCCGACGCGGAAATGTTGTGCGACCGCGTGGCGGTGCTGCTCGATGGGAAACTGCGCGGGGTTGGATCGCCGGGGGAAATCGTGTCCATGGAAGTGGAGGGGATGGAAATTTTGTTCGAAATAGGGAAGGAGCACGCCCTGCCGGCAAACATCGCGGCGCGCGCAAAGAATATCGGCAACCGCTTCCGGATCGAAGTGGCGGAAGCGGAGCTTTACGCGGTGCTGGAGCAATTGCGCGGATGCGAGGGGCGAATCCTGTCGGTGGCGCCGCTGCGGCCGTCGCTGGAAGATTATTTTTTCAATCTGGTGGGGCGGCAAAAAACGCAAGTGCCGGCCGCAGAAGTGGGTGTGCGATGAGCGCGCTGCCGGGCGTGGTTGCGATCAATACGTTCCGCGAAGCGGTGCGGGACCGCGTGCTGTACAACCTGATATTTTTTGCGCTGATGATGATCGGCGCGGCGATTCTGGTGGGGCAGATTTCCATCGGGATCGAACGGATGGTGATCATCAACCTGGGGCTTTCAGCGATTTCGATCTTTGGAATCATTATGGCGATTTTTATCGGCGTTGGGCTAGTGTACAAGGAAATGGAAAAGCGCACACTGTACAGCCTGCTATCGAAACCGATCCGCCGCTGGGAATTTCTGGTGGGAAAATTCGCGGGACTGCTCCTAACGCTAGTGGTTAACACGGCGCTGATGACGCTGGGGCTAGGGGCGGCATTGTACTGCGTGAGCAGGAAATTCGAGCGGGGGGACGCGACGATTCTGGTGGCGGTTTATTTTATTTTGCTGGAACTGACGCTGGTGACGGCGCTGGCGCTGTTCTTTTCGTGCTTCACGAGCCCGATGCTTTCGACGTTGTACACGCTGGGAATTTACGTCGCGGGAGTTTTTGCGCCGGGCATACTCAGCGTCAGCCAGTACACATCGAACTGGGAGCTGGGAGCGATTACACGCTTCATCTATTACGTGCTGCCAAATTTTCACAATTTCGGGGTCATTGCGGCGGCGGCGCACGGCGAAGCGGTACCGTTCGCGCTGATCTGGCACAACACGGTGTACGCGCTGCTGTATGTGACTTTGATTCTGGTGGCTTCGGCTGCGGTGTTTTCCGGGCGCAATCTGAAATGAGCAGGAGCTACCAAAATAAAAGCCACACGCGATCGATTTTGCTGGCGCTCGTCGCAGTGCCGGCGCTATTTGCGCTGTGCGCAGCGCTGCAGACGCGGATTGATGCGGATACCCTTGCGATGAATCAGGACAAAGATGAATTGCTGCTGCGTTCGGGGACGCTACTGAAGAAATTGAGTTTGGGATATGAGCCACTGCTGGCGGACGTTTATTGGACGCGAGTGGTGCAATATTATGGCGTGAGGGTGCGGAAACACGGAGCGACGTATGAACAGCTGTGGCCTTTGCTCGACATTACCACCACGCTCGATCCTAAACTGATGATTGCGTATCGCTTCGGAGCGGTTTTTCTTTCGGAGCGCCCGCCGACCGGCCCTGGAAATGCGGATTTAGCGGTGGAGCTGGTCAAGCGGGGCATCGCGGAAAACCCGGATGAATGGCGGCTCTACCAGGATCTGGGATTCTTGTATTCGATCCATCTGAAGGATTACAAGAAGGCCGCAGAGGCGTATTTGGAAGGCAGCAAGAATCCCAAGGCGCAGATATGGATGAAAGTGATGGCCGCGCGCGTGGCGGAAGCCGGCAGCGAGCTGGAGACTTCACGAATGATCTGGACCGGAGTGTACTCGAGCACGAATGATCAACAGGTTCGGCGCGCGGCCGTGCAGCATATTAATTCGCTCGATGCGGCGCTGGGGCTGAAGCGCCTGAACGAAAGCTCCGAAGATTACTGGAGAAAATTTGGGCGCTTTCCTACGTCGATGCAAGAACTGCGGGATGCGGGATTGGTCGGCGGGACTCTGGAGGATCCGGCGGGCTTTCCATACGTGATGGGTCCGAACGGAGTGCCGCAACTCGATCCGCACAGTCCGATCCAGCTGGACTCCGACCAGGGACCTGGAAAACTTCAATAATACGAGTGACTATTCATAGCGCAGGGCTTCGACGGGGTTGAGGCGCGCGGCTTTGGTGGCGGGCCAGACACCGAAGATCAGGCCGATGCTGACGGAAACCGTGAAGCCGATGATGATGGCCCACGCCGGCACGACGGCTTTCAACGGGCTCACCAACGGAATCAGAAAGACGATGGCGCTGCCGACGATAATGCCGATGATGCCGCCGGTTCCCGTGAGGGTCATGGCTTCGAAGAGGAATTGCCAGGTGATATCGCGGCTGCGCGCGCCGATCGCTTTGCGCACGCCGATTTCTCGGGTGCGCTCGGTGACGGAGACCAGCATGATATTCATCACGCCCATGCCGCCGATCAGCAGGCCGATGGAGCTGAGCACGATTACGACGAGTACCACGCCGCCAATGATGTCGTTGAATTTCTGCACCACTTCCACCTGGGTTTGAATGGAGAAATTGTCCGGCTTGTCGTAGGGGACTTCGCGGCGGCGGCGCAGAACTTCGCGAATCTGGTCCACGGCGGCATCGAGCTTGCCGGAATATGCCAGGAAGCGATAGCCGAGTTCGTAGCTGCTGGGATACAGCTTCATGAAAGTGTAGTAGGGGATGACGGTGCGACGATCTTCGTCGTCCGTACCGAAACCGTTTGGCGGTTTTTCGAAGACGCCGACGACCTGGTAGGTGGAGCCGTCCACTAGAATTTCCTTGCCCATGGCGTCTTCGATAGTGGGAAAGAAAGTGGTGGCCACGTTTTCGCCGATGACCACCACGTTTTCGCGATGTTCGTTTTCCGCTTCGGTGAAAAACCGGCCGGCTTTCATGGTGGCGTTGGAATAGACGGTGAGATAGGCGGGGAAAGTGCCGCGAAAATCGGTGCCCTCGATTGTAATGCCCTGATAGCGCGCGGTATGCGATAGCTGCCACTGAAAGGCGGAAACGGCGATCTCTTTGATCGCGGGGCAGAGCTGGCGGACGGCCATGGCGTCTTCGAGGGTGAGCGGCTTGCGCAGCTTCTCGTCCTTGGGACGGCGGCCGTTTTGCGGGCCTTGATCAAAGCGCGATACGAATGCGGTGTCAATTCCTTCAGAAACGATTTCGTCCTGGATGGTCTGGCGGAAGCCTTGAACCAAGCCCACGACCAGGATGATGAGCGCAACGCCGATCATCACGCCGAGGATGGCGAGGAAGCTGCGCAGCTTGTGCTCGCGAACCGTATCCAGCGCGAGATGGAGATTTTCGCGGAAATCACTTTGCATGGGCCGGTCCTAGGTCTCCGCCCGCAGGGCTTCGATGGGGTCGAGCCGCGCGGCGCGCATTGCCGGATAAATGCCAAAAAACAGGCCGACGGCGGTGGAAAGAACCAGCGCGATGAGTATGGAAAAAAATGGGGTGGAAGTGGGGATCGAAAAGAGCGCGCGCACCAACTGGCTGATCAGCACGGCGGCGACCACGCCAAGAAATCCGCCCAGGCCCGCGAGCACCGATGATTCCACCAGAAATTGCAGAATGATATGACGGCGGCGCGCGCCGAGCGATTTGCGCAATCCGATTTCGCGAGTGCGCTCGGTGACGCTGGCGAGCATGATGTTCATGATCACCACTCCGCCGACAACCAGAAATAGGGAAGTAATCCAGATGGCGATGCCGAAGGCGTTGCCGGTGATGCGATTCCACAGACCCATGATGGAAGTCGGGGCGATGATGGCGAAATTATCCTCGGTCTGATATGCCAGATGGTGGCGCGAGCGCAAAATCATGCGCGCTTCGTCCTGCGCCGCATCCATCCATTCCGGGCCGCGCGCCTGAACGAAAAATCCGATGGAATCCTGAGCGGTGAGCCACTCCTTGCGATAGGTGCCGAGCGGAATCATCACGAAATTATCCTGCGGCTGGCCCAGGACGTTGCCTTTGGGAGTGGCCACACCGACGATCGTGTACTGTCCTTGACCGGCGCGAATTTCTTTTCCCACGGGATCCACGCCGGGAAATAATTTATTGGCAACGTCCGCGCCGATGACGCAGACGCCGGCGCGATGATCTTCGTCAACGTCAGTGAGCAGGCGGCCATTGGAGACGTCAATATCCCGGATCGAAGCGAATGTGGGAGTGGCGCCGATGATGGAGACGTCTTCGCTGAGGTCGTTGCCGTGGCGCACGTCGGCGAAGGTGTTCTGTTCGCCGGCGATGGTGTCGGCCAGCTTCATGCCATTGCGCAGAGCTTCCAGATCGTCCATGCCGAGGGTGGGGCGCCTGCGGGCTTTGAACCATTCCTGCTGGTTGGTGACGATGCCGATGCGGTCAATCACGAAAGCATTGGCGCCGAGGTTGGCCACTTTGTCGGCGACGTAAACGTTGAGTCCGTTCAGGACAGAAATGACGGCGACGAGGGTGGTGACGGCGAGGATGACGCCGAGTAAGGTCAAGAATGTGCGGAGCTTATGCGCGCGCAGGGTATCGAGCGCGATCCAGATGGTTTCGCGCAGGGCGCCAAGCGTCTGGCGGGCGTCGGATAGGGAATTGGCGGGCTTCATCGCTGCTACTATATTAGACGGATATGAGGCCGGAAAAACTTCAGATTACGGATAATTTTTTGGCGGTTGGAATGCGGAGGAGGGGCGGGAGATGATGTGCGCGGACGGCGGTTTGGGCTGGAGATTCGGGTAGAATTGCGGCTGCAGCTAATCGAGTGGCAGCACGCATCTCATTCACGGGTATGTTAAACATGGCGAAAGGACTTACGGCCTCGAGTCTGGCTACAGCGCTGGCGCTGGCGAGCATGGCGGGGGCGTCCGGCCAAAGCGTAACCGGCTTTGCTGCAGGTCCAACCAGAAACGCCGCTTCTGGGGCTGAAGTTCCTCGTTCTGGGGATTCCACGTCGGGGCGGAAGCCCGGCCCTTCCGAGTCAATCCCCGACAACGTGAGTTCTAGTGTCCATGAAGTCAGCGCGGGACGTCAGACCGCGACGCCGCAGGCGCCTTCGGGCGCGGAGATCGCGGAGCGCTCGAAAAAGCTGCTGGCGAACCAGCATCACAACGATGAAGCGCTCGAGCAATACGAGCGAATCGAACATCACGTGGATCGCACCGGAGGCACGTCGCCGCGCGTGCTCGACGATAAGACCTATCGCGTGGTTCCTACCGGCAGCGGCACGATGAAACTGCTGCTAAAAGAGGGCGACCGGCCGGCGGATCCGGCGGAGTACCACAAGCAACTGACTGCATGGGAAGAGTTGCTGGAGTTGATGCTGAAGCCCGACGATTCCAGAACCAAAGCAGCATACGCGAAGTGGCAGAAGCGGAAGGACGACCGAAAGGAACTGCTGGATGCGACGCAAGAAGCCTTCGTGACGACGTGGGATGGCCAGGAGGCGTGCAACGGGCGGGTTTGCGACGTGTACGAGCTGCAGCCGAATCCGAATTTTCACCCGCGCTCGATGGTGCAAGACATTCTGACGCGCGTGACCGGTAAAATCTGGGTGGATCGCGAAGCCAATCAGCTGTCGCACGGGGAAGCGCACGTGATGCGAGACATTTCGTTCGGCGGCGGGATTCTGGGCAAGCTTTATCGCGGCGGCGTGTTTTTTATGCAGCAGCAGGAAATCGCTCCGGGAATTTGGCTGCCTACGCGCTATCAATACGATTTCACGGCGCGCAAATTCCTCTTCACGTTCGAGCAGCACCAATACGTCGAAGCGAGCCAGTACCGCCGCATCGGGCCACCCAAGCAGGCCCTGGCGATGGTAAAGAGCGAACTGGCTAGTGGCAAAGCGGTCTACGGCGACCCGTAACTTTTCGGTCCACCCCGGGTTCAACCACGTAGCAATGGGCGCACAATAGTCCTAGTGCAGCTCTGTACCCTTCCGTCCAATTGATTGCCGACGTCTGAGGATTTCGCTGCTCGAAGCTTGCTGGTCGTGTACCAGTGGCTTACACGGAAGTCGAGGAGGCTTTATGAATACGCGAATTCAGCTGTTTGTCGCGGCCCTGGCTTTTGCGGGGGTTGTTTCTACGCCGGGATCGGCGCGCGCGCAAGGGAGTTCCGCGGGGCAGACGCCTCCGGCAGGTGATGCGGCGGCGCAAGCGCAAACCAACTCGACGACCGCAGCGAACATCACGACTTCAGCGCCTGCGACGACGCCGACCGCGCCAGCGTCAGCGAAAAAAGTGTGGACGAACGAGGATATGGGAGCGGTCCACAAAAATTCCACGATTTCCACGTTTTCAGCAACAAACAACAAGCCGGGCAGCGCCAAGCCCGCGGCAAATGGCAAGGGCGGCAAAGACGCGAAGCAGTATCAGAACGAGATCATCAGGTTGCAGGAAAAGCTGCCGCCGCTGGACGAACAGATCACGCAACTGCAAGCGGCGCTGAATGGCGACACGGTGAATTCCACGCGCCACGTCGGCGGCGCGAAGATCGATGACTGGCACGATGAATTGGTCCGCGCGCAAAAGCAGCGCGACGACATTGCGGCGAAGATCAGCGCGCTGCAGGACGAAGCGCGGCGCAGCGGCGTGCCGGAGAATCAAATTCCGGAGTAGCCGCCGTCCGTTTTTCAGCGCGCGGGTAAAAGTGTGTCCTCCGGACGGTAGTCTTGCACACCTCCTGTGGCTTCGCCGGGCCGCAGCCGCCGGAGAAAATAGATGTAGGGCCGCGGTCCTGCCGCGATGAAGCTTTCTCCCACCACTTGAAAGTACGCGCCTGCGTAGCGAATGGTGAAGGGTTGGTGCTTCCACAATGGCTTCTGCCGGCAGGATGAGATGCGGAAATCAAAATCTTCGGTGCCGGGAGTAATTTCGTCCGCGACTAACGGCAACGTTGCCGGCTGCGCTCGCCGCATTACTTTTCGATAGAGAATGTCCACGGCTGCAAGCGGGAGTGTCCCGTAGGAATGTTTCGCAGCAAGCGCCGCGACGGCGCGCACGATGCCTTCGCAGCCGCAGTAGGCGATCGTCCATGTGAGTGGGTGCAGCGCGAACGCGAAAAGGCCGGCTTCGCGCACGGCACCCCATTCGAAGTGAAAATCGGGATGTGGACCGAGCGTGTGCTGGGTGAACTATTCGGCGAGACTCGCGAAGTAGGTGAAGTACCACTCGCCCAGCGCAGCCAGCGAGAGAACTGCTTCGAGCACGCCCGAGATCAGAGTCGCTGTGTTCCATTCGATGGAAGTGTGGGGCCACCAGCGGGCGCGCCACGGACGCGGCAGAAACGCGAGGATCGGTCCGAGCAGGTATGTCCACACGGCTCTCCCCATGCTTAGAGAATAGCCGCGTCGAAAAAAAGAGGGAGGGCACGCAGCTCCCTCGGTGAAACAGTTAACCGCTCGACGAAAGCGCTGCGCGGGCTAATGCGCAGCGACGGCGATTTCCTTTTCGATCGGGGCGCCGACGAGATTGCCCCACTCGGTCCAGGAACCGTCGTAATTCTTCACGTTGCCGAAGCCGAGCAGATACTTCAGCACGAACCAGGTGTGCGAGCTGCGTTCGCCGATGCGGCAGTAGGCGATCACTTCCTCGGCGCCGTCAATTCCCTTCTTGCCGTATAGCTCCTTCAGCGCGTCCGCGGATTTGAAAGTGCCGTCTTCGTTTGCGGCTTGCCCCCAGGGAATATTCGCGGCGCCCGGAATGTGGCCGGCGCGCTGCGCGGTTTCGGAAAGTCCCGGAGGCGCGAGAATCTTGCCAGTGAATTCGTCCACGGAACGGACGTCCACCAACTGCGCGGCCTTCTTCTTATCGAGGAAGGCATAGACATCTTCCTTGCGCGCGCGGATGGATTCGTCGGGGCCTGTGGCGTGATAGGTGGTGGCGGCTATTTTCGGCGCGTCGGTAGTGAGCGGGCGCTTTTCTTCTACCCACTTCTTGCGGCCGCCGTTGATCAGGCGCACGTCCTTGTGGCCGTAATACTTTACTTGCCAGAAGGCGTAGGCGGCGAACCAGTTGTTGTTGTCACCGTAGAGCAGGATGGTGGTGTCGTTGGAAATTCCGGAAGCGCCGAGCAGCTTTTCCAGCGCGGATTTGTCAATCAGGTCGCGGCGGATGTTGTCCTGCAGCTGCGATTGCCAGTTCCAGCCCACTGCGCCGGGAATGTGGCCCTGATCGTAAGCGGAAGTATCCACGTCCACCTCGACCAGGCGGACTTTCGGATCGTTCAAATGATCGGCGGCCCACTGGGTGGTTACAAGAACTTCAGGATGCTTGTAGTCAGTCATTGGCTTTCTCCTCGTTTTTAGTCGTTCTTCGAAATTAGAATTTCTGTTGCGGAACCGTTGCAAAAAGTTTGGGCATAAAACAAAAAACCCACCGGCCTCGGGTAGTTCTGGCGGTGGGTGCGGGACTTCTGGGCTAGATTGCGTTTTTTAGCTGCCTAGCCTCCCTGCGCCAGAACACACGTCTGCGCAACACATACAACAACAGGCGCAAGCGCAGCGCTGGCAGCAGATTTGCATGAGTTGAGGTTGCACCCGAACCGCACGGACGGCAAACGATTCGGAGTGAGCGCGCCAAGTAAGGTTCTGCTAACCCGGATCCTGCAAGAGAGGCCGCGGATTGTGTCAATTGGACACTTCCCTGTTCGGCTAGCTTGACCTGAAGGCGGGTTGAGATACAGTTGAATTCCCTTCCGAAAACCGGCGCTTCGCTGCGGGCTGCTTCTTCTTGAACCTCAGGGTCGTGTCCGGATTGAACCCCTTCCCAGACTGGTGTTGGATGATGACAAAGTTTCTGTTGGGCAGCGGCGCGCTGTTCGCGTGCGGGTCTGCCATTTCGACGCTGCTCGCCATGTGTGCGGCGATCGATTGCCATTTTTTCGCGAGAGCCAAGGAACGGTTTGACGGCGTGATTGCCTTACACAGCTCGGCCGCAGAATGGTTTTCATCAATTCGCTGGAGTGCAGCTGGATAATGGAAAAGCTTTCAAAAGCGAGTATTGTGCCGGCCGCAAGCGAACCTGCCGAGAAGCGCCGCCATCCGCGTTTCCCTTTTTCGAGCGGCGGCGAAGCATTTGATTTGCAAGCCAATGTTCACGTGACGGGCCGGCTATCCGACATCAGCCGCAGTGGCTGCTATATGGACACAATCAGCCCGTTTGCGGTAAACGCGGCGATTATTTTGACAGTCACGCATGAGGGCCGCACGTTCAAGACCAAGGCCAAAGTGGTGTATTCACTGAATGGGATGGGCATGGGCATGATGTTTACGGCGACGGAGCCCGATCAGGCGCGCGTGCTGGACGGGTGGCTGGCCGAACTGGGCGGCTTGATCCATCTGGAACCGGATCCGGCAAAGCCGGATGGAGCTGCAGCGGCGTTGGTGGAGCCCGCGCCCCTGGTTGATCAGGAGTTGCGGGATATCGTCCGCGAACTGATCGTGGTGCTTAGCCGCAAGAGCATCGTGGGCGATGTGGAAGCGATGGCGATGATGCGAAAACTCTCGAAGTAAGTTGATTTGGTTTAGGTTGCTGGCGCCTGGGTTTCTGTAGTGATTCCCGTTAGGTGATTGGCTGCAGCGTGCCGTCGCTGGTTTCGAATTCGATTCGCAACAGCCAGTCGAAATGGAATTTTTCCGCAGCGAGCCACTTCTCCATTTCTTCTCGCCCCGGGGCGTCGAATTCCACGAGCATTTTTCCTTCCTGCATGTTGACGAGCACGCGGCGCGCGGTGACTTCCTTGGCGGCATGCAGGCGGCGCGCGAGTTCTTCTGCACCCTGGCGGGTGAGGCAGGCCAGGGTGTGTTGCGAGAGGTAACGAGGCATTCCGGCTCCTATTCCGTTAAAATGAGCGGCCACGAAAGCAGCCGAACCAATATAACGCGAGCGGAGAAAAAACAAATGCCTGAGATGCGCACGGCTCATCCCTACTATGTTTATGAAGCGGTTCACGCACAGCCGGAATTGATCGAGCGAGTGCTCGGGCAGCGCGCGGAGATCGAACGCGCGGCGGATGCCGTGGCGCAGAAGGAACGCATCACTTTCGTGGGCATCGGAACATCGTTGCACGCTGCGCGCATTGCGGAAAGCTGGATGCGCGAATTCAGCGGCGGGCGATTCTGGGCGCACTACGAACAATCTTTTGAGCTGGTGCATCACCCGATCGCTTTTGGTGCGAGCGACGCGGTGATCGTGATCACGCATACCGGCACCTCCACGGCGTCGATCGAAGCGTTGCGCATGGCGCGAGCGGCAGGGGCGCTGACCGTGGTGATTACCGGCCTGATGAGCGGCGAAGGCGTGCGCGGCGCCGATTTTCAAATTCAGACGTGCGAGCAGGAATTGGCTTTTGCGTACACAAAAAGTTATACCACTGCGCTGGCTGCGCTCATGCTGTTGATCGCGCGGGTGGTCGAGCGGAAAAAATTGCTCGCGGGACCGCCGCCGCTCGCAGCTCTGGAACGCCTGCCCAATTTGCTGCGTCAGGCGCTGCAACTCGAGCCATCGGTGCGCGAATGGGCCAAACGTGTGGCGCCGCTGGCGCGCATCGAGATTTTCGGTTCGGGCGCGGCCTGGGCCACGGCCAGCGAAGCGGCATTGAAGATCAAGGAGGCTTGCTACATCGCGGCGGAGGGATTTGAAACGGAGGAAATTCTGCACGGGCCTTTTTCGGAGACCGATGCGCGGGGGTCATTGGTTGGATTGTTCACGGGCGGCGCGACGGACGAGCGCGGGCGGCAGATTTTGCGCGCTGCGGGAGAACTAAAAATGCCGCGCGCGGCGATTACGGTGCCGTCAGCGAATCACGACTTGTCCGCGGAGCAAATTCTGTTGGTTCCGGAAGCGCCGGAATGGCTGGCGGCGTTCGTACATCTGATTCCGTTGCAACTTCTCACTTATTTTCTGGCGCTGGAACGTGGCGTCAGCCCCGATAGTGGCCACATGGAGCAGCCTGCGCACGCGGCTGCGAGTAAACACTACAAGTATTAAGCTGCGGTCGTCCGCGTGTTCGCCTGTACCCACGAACAGGAGTTCCTAATCGAGAACATTGGACGGGATCATTGCGAAGGCACGCGGATGGCCCGCGTAAAATTGCACTCAGCAACATCCTGGGGTGCACGATGAGACGAAGTGTCCTGGTTTTGGCGGCGTTCACGTCGCTGACGTTGCTGTTGTCACTGACGCTTGACGCGGCGACGGCTCGGGCGCAATTCGCGAGAGGCGTGGGAACGGTGCAAGGAACAGTGCTGGACGCGCATGGCAAGCCAGTGCCCGAGGCGAGCGTGACGATTCAAACCTCCGACGGATTGAAGCCGCACGCCACGCACACTGATTCCAGCGGGCACTACGAATTCGCGCGTTACGATGCGGGGCAATACGATCTGCGGGCGTATTCGAAAGGCCAATTTTCGGATTGGAGCAAGCACATCGTGATTCGCCCGAAGAAAACTACGGACGTGACGCTGCGCATGCCGCCGGAAAGCACGGAAAAGGTGAACGTCACGAGCAATCCGTAGAACGCGGCCGGCACCTAGCAGCTAGGGACGGAAACGCAGCTCGTCGCTCATCTCCTGATCAAATTTTGCTGTCACGTTGGTCCACCTTCGCCAGAACTTCATTCGCACTCCTTTCATTCGAAGCGTCGGTCATTCATGTCGCAGCGCAACCATCGGGTCCACTGTCATGGCGCGTCGCGCGGGGACGTAGCAGGCTAGGATGGCGACACCGATTAGGACGGTCGAGACTGCGATGAACGTTATTGGATCGGCCGCGCCAACGCCGTACAGCAAGCGCGAGAAACTCGACAGCAGCCGGGCGAGAGCGAGCGCGGTTGCGGCGCCGATCGCGACGCCGGCCAGCGCCAGCCGTAGACCTTGTCCGATCACCATGCGAAAAACGTCGCGCGTCTCTGCGCCCAGAGCCATGCGAATGCCGATCTCATGCACACGCTGGACCACCGAATAGGAAATCACGCCGTAGATTCCGATGGATGCCAGCAGCAGTGCGAGGCCCGCGAACACGCCCAACAGGGTCATCGGAAATCGCTGCGATGAAAGGGACTGCGCTAGCGACCGCTGGATTACTTGGACTCCATAAATTGTTTGGTCGCCGCTCGCGCCGTAGACCGCTGCTTTGATTGCGGGCATCACGGCCGCGGCGTCGAGTGGGGTGCTGACGACCACCGTCAGCCTGCGATAGAAGATCGGCGCCCAGTCGCCCGTTAACTGGTTCAGCGAAGCGTAGATTTGATTTTGCGTGTACGCATCACGTTCATCCAGTCCCCAATGCCGGACGTGGCCTACCACGCCGATTATCCGGACAGGTCCCCAATGCGGAATGGTCATGGCCTGACCCACGGGATCTTTGTCCGGGAAATAAGCTTGCGCCAGCGCGCTATCTATCAACACGACTGGCTGGGAACTGGCGGTGTCTGCCTCGGTAAAATATCGGCCCTGCAGCAGCGGTATTTCCATCGTGCGGAGGTAGTCCGGCCCTGTCCAATAAAAAAGCGCTCGCGGCGCCTGCGCACTGGACTCGGGTTCTTGCGAACCGACCCAGAAGGGCCCGATATTTTGGTGCTCACTCAGTGGAAACAGGATTGTAAGTTCCGCCGCCGTGACGCCGGGAATATTGCGAATGCGTTCGATTAACTGCTGGTAGGCAGCGCGCATGCTTGCGACATTCTTGTTCGCCGAGGGTGAAAGCCCCAAATTGAAAACGATCAGGTGCCGCGCATCAAAGCCGGGATTCACTTCCCACAACCGGCGGATGGTGCGAAAAAGCAGCCCTGCGCCAACCAGCAAGACCAAAGTGAGCGCCACTTGGACGATCACCAGACTGCTTTGCGCGCGATGATGCGGCCTGGTCGAGCTCCGGCCTCCGGCTTTCAGCGAAGCTTGCAGGTCAGTCAGTGAACTCTGCAACGCGGGCGCGAGACCAAATACAATTCCAACTGCGGCAGAGACGCCCAGCGCAAATAAAAGAACGGAGAGATTCACGCCGATGTTTTCGCCGCGCGGCAGGTTTCCCGGAAGCGTTGCGAGTACTGGACGGACTCCCCATTTTGCTAGTGCGAGACCCAGCGTTCCGCCCGCGAGCGAAAGGAGCACGCTTTCCGTTACCAATTGCCGCACGATCCGCGCGCCACTTGCGCCCAGCGCCGAGCGAATGGCAAATTCGCGGGTGCGCGCCGCGGAGCGCGCGAGCAAAAGGTTCGCGACGTTCGCGCAGGCGATCAATAGGACAATTCCCACAGCTCCCAGCAGCAACAGGAGCGTTCCGCTCACGTCTGCGACGAATTCGTGCTTGAGGGGCCTGACGTTCGCATCCAGGCCTCGATCCACGGAAGGATAAAGGTCAACCAGATGCGCTTGGATCGCGCTCATCTCCGCATCCGATTGGGCGACGGACACTCCGGGTTTCAGGCGGGCAATGCAGAGGACCGGATGGATCGTACGATCGCCGTAGATGAGTGGATCGCCCTGCCCAATTGGCGTGTAAACATCCGCATCGTCTCCGAGCAGGCGAAAGTTCGTGGGGAGCACTCCGGCTATCGTGTACTCCACTCCGTCTAACGTTATCGGTTTGCCCAAGGCATCGCTGCTGCCGGCGAAACGATTGCGCCATAAGCGATTGCCGATGAGGACGACTGGCGCGCCACCCTGCTTATCTTCGTCTGGCGAAAATTCACTGCCCAGGATCGGTTTTATTCCCAGCATGTTCAGAAAGCCCGAAGAGATTTCCTCACCGCTGATACGCTCGGGCGTGCCTGGAGCCGTCAGATTACGGTCCTGCGAATCGTACGCCGCCATTTGAAGGAAAGAGCGAGCGTCGCGTTGCCAATCGAGAAAGTCAGGATACGAGACGGAGATCGGATGTTTCAGCATCAGATTGTATTGCCACACCAGGACCAGGCGGTCCGGATCGCTGTATGGCAACGGCGCCAGAAGAACGCCTTGCACCACGCTAAAGATGGCCGTATTCGCGCCGATGCCGAGAGCGAGCGTGAGAATCGCGATGGTGGTGAAGCCGGGCGATTTGCGGAGAATGCGCAGAGCGTAGCGGATGTCGGCGTAGAGAGATTCCAGCCAAAAGCCGCTGCGTTGTTCGCGGCAGTTTTCTTTTACACCTTCCAGTGCGCCGAGTTGCAGCACGGCTAGGCGGCGGGCTTCTTCCGGTGGCATCCCTGCGGCGATGTTCTCGGCGGTTTGGCGTTCGATGTGGAAACGCAGCTCGTCTTGCATGTCCTGCTCCCACTTTTTGTTGCGCGAAAACCAGCGGCGCCAGTTCATCATCGCTCCCGCCTCCTACACGCGCTGCAAAATCAGTGCAACAGCGGTGGACATTTGCTTCCAGTCCGCCAATTCCTTTTCGAGTTGCTGGCGGCCGGTTTTGGTCAAGGTGTAGAACTTGGCGCGGCGATTATTTTCGGAGGCGCCCCATTCCGCGTGGATCCATTTCTTGCGTTCCAGGCGATACAGCGCCGGGTAGAGCGAACCTTGCTGGATTTGCAGGACTTCGCGCGAGACTCGTTGGATGCGCTGGGCGATGCCCCAACCGTGCATGGGTTCGAGCGCGAGTGTTTTCAGGATCAGCAGATCGAGCGTGCCTTGCAGGATTTCGACGGATGGGCTCATGCGTTCTCCCTTAGACGAGCTACAAGTGAGATAGTATCGCGGTCTTGTAGATTGTCAAGGGGAGAGGAAATCTCGGGAAGCTATGGTCGCGTTGCAGGTTAAGTGCCCGCTCTATCCTGAACTGCGCGGGACAGAGCGGCCTCTACACAAGCAATTCAAATCCGCGGCGCAGATTTTCGGCGGCGGGGTCTTGCTAGCCTGCGGCGGTGCCTTCATCATGTGACATGGCGACTGCGGATAACGCGCCGTTGTGGAGCGCGGACGATCAGTACGACCGGCTGGAAGAACTGGCCGCGGGCACGGGCGATGACGCCAAGGAAATTCCGCTGCGGCGCGACGTGCGCTCGCTGGGAATGTTGCTGGGAAAAGTGCTGGTGGAGCAGGCAGGCGAACCGTTGCTGGAAGTGGTGGAGCAGCTCCGCCGCCTGTTGATTCAGCAGCGCGAACAATTGCCAGCAGAGACGGCGACTGCGGAAACATCTCCATCTGAAAACGTTCTGCTAGCGCAAGCTCGCGAGAAAATCGCGCGGCTGGAAGTGGAAGACGCCTACCGCGTGACCAAAGCGTTCTCTATATATTTCGAGCTCACCAACCTGGCGGAAACTAATCATCGCAAACGGAGGAGGCGCGCGGCCAAGCTGCACAGCGAACAGCCGGCACTGGCAGGATCGTTTCGCGGAACGTTGCTGCGCATGCGCACAGCGAGAATTTCCGCGGGCGATGCGCTGACTGCTCTGCGCAAAATTAGCATTGTGCCGGTGTTCACCGCGCATCCCACGGAAGTGGCGCGGCGCACCGTGCTGCTGAAGAGGCGGCGTATCGCGCAATATCTGGAACATCTGGACCGGTTGCCATTGACCGCGGCCGACGCGGCGGAATATGAATCGCTGATTCTCGCGGAGATCACTTCTCTGTGGCAGACGGACGAAGTGCGCATGAAAAAACCAGGCGTGATTGACGAAGTGCGCATGGGCCTGGATTTTTATCCCATGACGCTTTTCGAGACTCTTCCGCGGTTGTATGCAGAGCTGGCTGAATCTTTTGAGGAAGTTTACGGCCGCGCGCTGAATGACGACGAACTTCCCGAGTTGCTGCATTTCGGTTCGTGGATCGGCGGCGATCGCGACGGTAACCCGCTGATCAAGCCAGATTGCACCGCGGATGCGCTGGCGCTAGCGCGGGCCGTCATCCTGGAACATTACAGTGCGGAGATCCAGCGTCTGATTGACGAACTCAGCTCTTCGCTGCGCCAGACGGGCTCTTCGAACGAGCTGCGCGCGGCGGTGAAAGTGTATGAAGCGCGGATGGGCGCGGAGCCTTCGCGGGGAAAATGGATTTCGGAGCCGGAGCTGAACCGGCACTTTCTGGATTTTGCGCGGATTCGCATGCGGCTGACGCGCGACGAGCCGCGCCATGCCAACGCGTACGCCAACGCTCAGGAACTGGAGCTCGATCTTTTGTTACTGCGCTCGAGCCTGACCGAAAACCGAGGGCAACGGCTGGCCGAACTGCTGATTGATCCGTTCCTGCGCAAGCTGCGGACTTTCGGTTTTCATCTGCACACGCTGGACATTCGGCAGCACGCGCAAGTGCACGCCAGAGCCCTCGCCGAGCTGAAGGCCACTGGGATTTCCGATGCCACCACTATGGCGCGCGCGCAAAAAGAAATTTCCGCGGGCGTATCCTCGGAAACCGGTGAGTTGCTGAATACTTTTCGCACCATCGCGCGATTGAAAACGCAATACGCGCCCGAAGCGATCCGCGCTTACGTCATCAGTGGAACGGAATCCGAGCGCGATGTATTCAATCTGCTGCGCCTCGCGGAAATCAGCGGCGTGAGCGTGGCGGGCACGGACAGCGATCCCGGCCTACTTCCCGTTCCGTTGTTCGAATCAATCGTATCGCTGCGTGCCGCGGCGGAGACGATGCGCCGGGTGTGGATCGCTCCCGAGTATCAGCACCTGCTCGATTCCTGGGGGCGGCGCCAGGAAGTAATGCTGGGTTATTCGGATTCGAACAAAGACGGCGGAATGCTTACCAGCACATGGGAATTGCACAAGGCGCATCGCGCGCTGCACGCCGTCGCGCGGGAATGTGGCGTGAAGCTGCGGCTCTTCCACGGTCGCGGCGGCACCGTCGGACGCGGCGGGGGCCCCACGCACCGCGCGATTCTGGCGCAGCCTGTCGGCGATTTTTCCGGCCAGATGCGCATCACCGAACAGGGCGAAGTGTTGAACTGGAAATATTCCGATCCAGTGCTGGCCGAATGGAATCTGGAATTGATGATTGCGGCATCGCTAGAAGCGATCACGCGGCCGGATGGGCCCGCGGCAGGCGCGGATCGCCAGTGGGACGACGCGATGGAAGAAATTTCGCAGGATGCGTACGCGTTCTACCGGCAGCACATCGCAGAAAATGCGGACGTGCTGGAATATTTCGAGCAAGCGACGCCGGTCAACGAATTGGAGCACGCGCGGATGGGTTCGCGTCCGGCGCGCCGCAGCGAAAGCCGGCGTCTGGAGGATTTGCGCGCGATCCCCTGGGTCTTCGGATGGATGCAGAGCCGCCACGCGGTACCGGCGTGGTTTGGAGTGGGCTATGCGTTGCAGCGTTTCGCCGCGAAAGGTCCGGAACAGGAAAGACGGCTGAAGGAAATGATGCGCCACTTCACGCTATTTTCGGATTTGGTGCGCAACGTGGAAATCGCCATGGCCAAGGCGGATTTGAACATCGCGCGCCTTTACGCCAGCACGCTGGTGCAGGACGCCAGCTTGCGCGAAAGTGTTTTCGGGATACTGGCGGAGGAGTTTGAGCGCACGCGGCGGATGCTGCTGGCTGTGACGGGCCAGAGCGGGCTGCTCGAAGGCAACTCGGTGCTCTCGCAATCCATCCGGCTGCGCAATCCTTATGTGGACCCGATGAGCCTGATTCAGGTGGAGTTGTTGCGCCGGAAGCGGGCTGAGGCGGCGAGCGAGGGGCTGAACTATGCGCTGGGCGCGACGATCAACGGCATCGCCGCAGGTTTACATAACACCGGCTAGGGCAGGATTCGGCGCTGCGGCGAACTGGTCGCGAAACGTCGTTACTGGACAGAACGCCGGAAGCGCTGCGGGCAGGCTCGCTTCTGTTCCGCTAAGTACCTCTATAATAGCCAGTTAGCCGCACGCGAGAGGGCTATGGTTTACCTAGTACCAAAACCCGCGTACTGAAATTTTTGAACCGCTCGCGCCATTGGTTCTAATTGGCGAAATGGCGAAAATGGATGTGCGGGTTGGAAGCTGCGATTGCGGGGACGACGGTTCCACAAAAAAAAGGAGCCGGGGCATCTATCCAACCCGTCCAAGCCCTCCTGTTGGCGTCCCTTCCACAAATTTCCGGTGGCGGGCAGGGCAACAATTGGACGCCTTCCCGCGCGACTTCAGCCTGCGATAATCCCAAATTAGAACTTCGGCATCTTTTGGCAGCTTGCATGCCTCTCATGAAGTAGGGCACTGCGTATGCCTAATGGTGCCGCCCCGGCAGACGCCGGAGTTACAGGACAGGTGATGGTCAAAGCAGGCAGACGCTCACAGCGGACACTGGCGTTCATCGTTGCGGCGTACCTCGCGGCATGCCTCGCGCTTCCCATACCAGCGAGCGCCGCTGACCTGCAACCGCAAACCGCGAAAGCCTACGACCGCTACATCGAGTTGACGGGGGCGCAAGTGACCGCCGAGCTGGCGCAGAGCGGAGCGTATCTGTGGGTGGAGCGTTTGCCGCCGGCGCAACGGGCGGCAGATGAGGAACAACTGCGGAACGGGCAATTAGTAATCGAGCGGCTGGAAACGCTGGATTCCGGGAAGCCGATTCCCACGCCGGGGGGAATAATTCACCACTGGGTCGGGACGGTGTTCGTGCCGGGCGCGACGCTGGGGCAGACGATTTCGTTCATGCAGGATTACGATCACAAAGTGCAGTACTTCAAGCCGGACATCGTGCGCTCGAAAATTCTGCGGCACGAAGGCGACGATTATTTCGTGCTGCTGCGATTCTACAAGCGAAAAATTATCACGACGGTAATCGATACCGACCAGGAAGTTCACTATCACGTGGTGGACAGCACTCACGCCTACAGCCGCTCGAAAACCACGCGGGTGCAGGAAGTGGAGGACGCAGGAAAGTCCGACGAAAAGCTGGAAGCGGAAGGGCATGATCGTGGATTTATGTGGCGCATGAATACTTACTGGCGATTCGAAGAGAAAGACGGCGGAACGTACGTCGAGTGCCAAGCCATTTCGTTAACTCGCGACATCCCCACGGGATTGGGCTGGATGGTGGGATCGTTTGTGACCAGCGTGCCTCGGGAATCGCTGACGTTTACGCTGACCACCGCACGAGCGGCCTTGATGCAACGAAATGCGGCGCAGCCCGCAAAATAGTTCCTCGCGTCCCGACAACAGGCCGCACGAAAACAACAACAATTAGAAGGTGGTCGTGCCGAGGAAAATATCCTCGTGAGCGTTATTGTCGCCCGCCACCAGATTGCTTGCGGTGGAAAGGAAGCTGACGGTGTGGCCGTCGGCGCTGATCCAAGGAACCAGGCTCCCTCCATTCGGGGGGGAAGCGTTGATGCCGGTGGAAATGCTGGCCAGCACCACGCCGGTGGTGCAGGTTGGAATCACGCCGAGGCAGGTGTTGCGCACGAAGACGTTTTCGACTCCATTCACCGTGCCACCCAGGTTCGAAGCGAACGACGCGAACGCGATGAGCTGACCCGAGGCGTTAGCGCTGGGGTGCTCACTCAAGCCATTGGCGGGCGTGACGCCGTCGGGCGTTGAGACCAGCGTAGTAGAAGGCGTGCATTGCGCGACGGTGATGGTGACGCCGATGCAGGTATCGCGAACATAGATTTGCTGCGGCGTTGGACCAACGCCAGTGACCAGGTTCGACGCGGTTGACGCGAAGGCCACAAAACGGCCGCTGGCGAGGGTGGTGGAGGTGCACGCACTGCTGGTCGTGGTGGTCACGCTGCCACAGGCGGAGAGGGTGGACTGCCCGCTGGGGCCGTCGGCGGCAGTGGTGCCATCCGGAGTGGAAATTAGCGTGGTAACCGACACGCAGGTGTTCGTGGTGCTAGTAATCGTGGTGATGCAAGTGCCGCGCTCGAACACTTCGGGCAAGGCGTTGGGATTCGGCGCCGTAGAGCCGAGATTCGTCGCGGCGGAGGTGAAGGAAACGAAAAGGCCGTCCTCGGAGATGGAAGGATTCGAGCTTAGTCCGTTGCCAAACGTGCTGCCATCGGGTGTGGACACCAGGTAGGTGGTGGGAACACAGGCGTCGGTGGGAGCAGTGGTAATTATCGTCGCGATATTGCAGGTATCGCGGATATAAACCTGCGGCGTGTGGCCGTCCGCCGTGATGTTGGTAACCAGATTGGTAGCCAGCGAAACAAACGCGACGTATTCACCATCCGGGCTGATGACTGGATTGTAGCTGGCGCCGTTTCCGGCAGTCCGGCCGTCGGCGGAGATGGAGACGAGCTGCGTGTCGAAGTTGGAGCTTGGCGTGATGGTGCAGGCAGCGGTGGCTGAGGGCAGGCAAACCGGCCGCCAGTAGACCTGCCTCGTGCCGGTCTGCACCGGGACAGTCGTTACCAAATTTGTCGCGAGCGACGTGAAGGCTGCGTGCGTCCCGGATGAGTCAACCGTAGGCTCGGAGCTTCCGCCGTTGGCTGCCTGGCCATTGGGATCCGAGCTGATCAGCGCCGAGACCGGCGTACAGGTGGCTAAAGACAAACAGGTGTTGCGAACATAAACATCAGCATCGGTATTCAAGTCGGTGAGCACCAGATTATGCGACACCGAGGCAAATGCCACGAATTGGCCGGTGCTGCTGCTGGATGGACCCGAATTAGCAGTCGTGAGGCCGAGAGCGCCACTCGCACAGTTGGCCGCGCCACCGCAGATGCCGTTGATCGCCTGCGAGCCGTCCGCTGCGAGATCCACCAGCACCGGCAAGCCCAGCAGGTGTGTCGGATTGATGGAATAAGTGAGGATGTTGGAGCGACCGCCCCCGGGCGGCTTGTTTACAACCACAATTTGATAAACGCCTGAGGACACCAGATCGCCTGCGGTGAGCGAGGCCGTTGCGCTGGAGCTGCCGCTGACCGTCGTCGTTACGGGCTGTCCGTTCACAGTGATGTAAGTGTATTGATTCAAGAAGCCGGAGCCGGTAACGGAGAGGCTTGCGGACGTCGCACCGGCCAGGGCGCTGACGGGCGCGACAGCAGAAATCACCGGAACGGCGGTAAGAACACTCAACGAGACGGGAGTTGAACCGCCGCCTCCAGGCGGAGGATTCACGACCTGAATTGAAAGTGCGCCGGGAGTGAGAAGATCCGATGAATCCAGACTCACCTGCAGCGAAGTAGAGCTGAGGAAGCTGGTATTGCGGCTGGAGTTGTTCACAAACACGGTGGACTGCGACACGAAGTTCTGCCCGTTCAGATTCAGCAGCAAGCCCGGCGCTCCGGCAAAAGCGGTGGAGGGATTCATGCTGGTGACGACTGGCTTTCCGCTGGCGATCGGCGTGATTGTGAATATCGTGGCGGGCGGGGGCGCCTGGTTTTGCGACGGGAATGTTCCGCCGCCTGGCTGCGGCGTGGTGGCATTGATGTAGAGGGTGTTGGGAGTTTGCAGCAGGCTGGCGGGCAGCGTGACGATCAATTCATTGGTGTTTATATATTGATTGGTCGCGAGCACCCGGGTGCCGCCGCCGGGCGAAAGCGTAAATCCCGCTTGAGTCTGTTGAATCAGGTTATTGCCCCGAATGGTGAGGTACGATTGCGCGCTGCCGGCGGCAATCGAGGTCACACAATTCGCGTTGCTGCTGGTCGTCAAGGGGCAAATACCGACAAAAGTAATCGTCGGCGCAGGATAATTGACCTGCTCCGTGCACGCGGACATCGCGACCATCGAAAATAGCAGTAGCCAAAAACCTGGACGAAATCGTTGCCGCAAGTTGCTCACTCCTGTACCTGTAGGTCGGGCCCCATACGGTAGGCGCAATCCCAGAGATTACTAAAGATGGCCCCAAGGGGCAATCAGGATGCCTGCCCCGCGGCCGATTGTCCAGTGAGGGACGAGGTGCCGGGGAGCCCGAGCTGATGACTTTGCGTGATTTCCTTACGGCTTCCTTATGAATCTGCAGGTATTTACATGGCGCTTTCGCTTTCGGCTTGACAACTTTTTGATTGCAAAATAGTTTCGTTCAGGACCCCTCCTTCTGCATTCTCCACGCATACGGTGAAGCCACTTGTAACCGTCCGTTGATGAAGACTGGGAGCGTTTTCATGTTCTACTCTGCATGCTGGGGAAGCACACTTCTCGAGCGGATGTTCCTCAGGCTGATGCGCCGATTCGCCCACCAAACTGGGTTTGCGATTTTCTCAATGCTATTGGTGTCTTTCATCTCTGCTCACGCCGCGGCAGCTCAGGATACACCGCAGGCCGAGACCGAAGCGCTCGCTGCGACTACGCAAAACACGGGCACCCCCACGCAGCAAACCGGCGCCGACGCTCCGGCCGCGCCGGCTCCTGCCCCAACGGCAAGCGAACCCGAATCGGGCGACATGCTGACGCTCTTCCCGCATTCGGAAACGAGCCGTTACTGGATCTCCGGGCAGGCCAACATCGTTTTGCAGTGGCACGGAAATTTTCCGGCGCCTTACAGCGGCACGAACAGTTTCACGGATGCCGCGGAAAACGCTACCTCCAAGGTTTACACCTTATTTTTGGGCTACGAGCTGACACACACCACTGAGGTGTACCTGGACATCGAGAGCGCGGGCGGCCACGGCCTCAGTAACGCTCTGGGATTGGCGGGGTTCGTGAATCTGGACGTGGTGCGGAATCCAAGCCTGGGAGATGTCCCGTATCTCGCGCGGCTAATGATTCGGCAGATTATTCCACTGAGCAAGGAAATGGTGACCGTCGAGCGCGGGCCACTCTCGTTGGCCACTTCGGTGCCGGCGCGGAGGATCGAATTCCGGCTGGGGAAATTCACTATTCCTGATTTTTTCGATGTGAATTCATACGGCTCTGATAGCCACCTGCAATTTCTGAATTGGACCGTGGACAACGATGGCGCGTTTGACTATGCAGCGAACACGCGTGGATACACCGACGGCGCGATTTTGGAATACGACGATCACTGGTTCAGCGCGCGCTTCGGCGTGATGCTGATGCCCAAGGTGGCCAATGGAATCTACCTCGAGGCGAATATCGCGCAGGCGCGCGGTGAAAATCTGGAGTTGAGCGCGACGGGCAATCGGCTGCTGCATCGCTCCGGTACGGTGCGCTTCCTAAGCTACCTGAATATCGCCAATATGGGAAATTATGAGGAAGCGAATGCGAATTTTCTGAACGGAGAGGTCTCAACCCCAAGCATTAGCTCCACGGCCAAGCAGGGCCGCAAAAAATACGGCTTCGAGCTGAATTTTGAGCAGGAACTTCCGGCGGACCTGGCCGTCTTCGGGCGGGTGGGGTGGAGTGATGGCCGCAACGAATCTTTCGCGTACACGGAAGATGACCGCACCGTCGAGACCGGGATCTTCTCCAAAGGCGACAAGTGGCGGCGCAAGAACGATCGCGTTGGCGCTGTGTTCGTAGCCAATCAAATCGTGGCGGCTCACCAGCAATATCTGGGGTACGGCGGCCTGGGATTCCTGCTGGGCGACGGCGCGCTCTCTCCGGGCACCGAAAAAATCTTCGAAGGATTTTACACGGTGCACCTGTGGCGCGGATTCTTCGCTTCCTGCGATTTTCAGCACATCAATAATCCGGGATACAACAAGGTGCGCGGTCCGGTGTTCGTTCCGGGCATGCGCTTCCACGTGGACTTCTGATCCTGCGACGCCCTGCATGGCGCGATCTCCTGCTTGCCGGAACACATTGTGAAAATCAGCGGAACGGATTAAGCTGCGCGGCGCGGCGTGGGGCAACGATTCGTAACAGGCGAGCCGCAGGGAGATTTTCATGTCACTTTTGAGATTTATTGCTTTGGCGGTATTGCTGGTGAGCAGCGCCGCATTTCCTGTTCGGGCGCAAGACGACTCCAAGAAGCCGAGCGAGGCAGCTCCCGCCGCAACGCAGGCCGCAACGCCGCCGCCCGCCGCGAAACCCGCGGATGTGGCGTCACCGGAAGCGATTCTGGCGGCAACTTACGACGTGATTTCCGGTCCAGCGGGCCAACAGCGCGATTGGGACCGCTTTCGCTCGCTCTTTGTACCGGGCGCGCGGTTGATTCCAGTAGTCGCGAAGAAATCCGGAAGCGGCTACGACACGGAGATCATTACGCCAGATGACTATGCCAAGTTCGCGGATAAGTACTTCCAGAAGAATGGATTTGCCGAGCGCGAAATTGCGCAGAAGGCCGAGCGCTACGGCAATATCATGCAGATTTTCAGCACCTACGAATCGCGGCACGACGCCAAGGATGCGCAACCCTTCGCACGCGGCATCAACAGCTTTCAGCTTTTCTACGACGGCACGCGCTGGTGGGTCGTAACGATTTACTGGCTGGAAGAAACGCCGGCAAATCCGTTGCCGAAGGAATTTTTGCCTCCGGCGAAATAGTTCGCGGGATTTTTCGGCGCGCTATTTCGGTTCCGATGGGCTGGTCGGCAGCGGCGTTACGGGAGCTGGCGACTGAGCGGGCGCCGCCGCCGTGACGTTTGCGGGCGCCGAGGCTGGCAACAGGCCTCTCAGAACATCGGGAGGCAATTTGTCGGCGCTCGCCATCAATGCAGAAACTTGCCACATTTGCTGCTCGGTCAGCGCTTTCTGAAAGCTGGGCATGCCCGTGAGTCGAATACCGTTTTTCACTTTCCAGTAGGTGACGCCCACTGGATCGTCCGTGACCGTTTCTTTGGCGGTGAAAAGTTGCGGAGCGTGCGGAAACATTCCTTGCGACGCAGCGGATGGCGCCTGCAGCGGCAAGCCGTGGCAGAAAGCGCAATTCGTCTTATACACATCGGCGCCTGCGGCTAGATCGCCCGCGGTGAATGTGGAAAGCTCGCGGTCCTGCGCCTCCTTCTTTATGCGCGCATGCAAGCCGCCGCGAGCGAGGAATGCCTCGAACGGCATGGGAGCATCGGATGCGGCCGCCGGGGCTTGTCCCGTCTCGATATAACAAAACAGCGCGATCGGAACGATCAGTATTCCTAGAATTAGTCCCACCAGAAGACCCTTCATTGAGGTTCCTTTTCTTCGCTCCAAGCGCCGCAGCGGCGGATGCGGAAGAAGTGCAGAAGACTGAATAGCACAGCAACGCGCCGGTTGCCATGAGTTTTGGCTGAAGGAAAAAACGCGCTTGCGGCGGCCGTCGTGATGCGAGATGAATACTGCTGTTGGAGCAAGGGAGGCTGTCCATGTTTCAAGCTGATCTGTGTAAGGGCCGCACGATTCTGATCACGGGCGGCGGCACGGGGCTGGGACGTTCAATGGCGCTGCGTTTCGCCGAGCTGGGCGCGAATATTTTTCTGGTGGCGCGGCGGGAAGAGCCGCTGAAGGAGACCGCCGAAGCGATTCGTGCGAAGGGAGCGCGCGCGGCTTATTTCTCCGCGGACATTCGCGATTTCAGCGCCGTGGAAAAGGCGGTGGAAGCGGCCGAGGCAGAATTTGGAAGCGTGGATACGCTGGTGAACAACGCAGCCGGAAATTTTATCGCGCGCACGGAAAAACTTTCACCGAACGCGTTTAATGCCGTGGTGGGAATCGTGTTGCAGGGCACATTTTTCTGCACGCTGGCTCTCGGGAAGCGATGGATTGCGGCGAAACAGCCTGGGCACGTGTTGAATATCGTCACCACCTACGCCGCGGCGAATTGCGGCTCGGGGTTTGTGGTGCCGTCGGCGTGCGCGAAGGCCGGCGTGCTGGCGCTGACGCGTTCGCTCGCGGTGGAGTGGGCGCGCCATCACATTCGACTGAACGCCATTGCACCCGGACCATTTCCCACCGAAGGTGCCTGGTCGCGGTTGCTGCCTTCGAAAGAACTGGAAGAGAGCGCGAAAAAACATCACCCCATGGGCCGCTTCGGACGTCACGATGAACTCGCAAACCTTGCGGTCTATTTGTTGAGCAATCAAGCGGACTACGTGAACGGCGAATGCGTGGTGATTGATGGCGGCCTGTGGTTGCGGGGCGCAGGGGAATTCAACGACTTCCTCGATCTGCCGGATGCTGCGTGGGACATGCTCGAATCGGCGCGCAAGAAATAGCACGCTGCTGCGAGAGGCGCGTGATTTTATGGAGCCGTCTGCGCGGGATAGACGTTTGTCGCCGTTGGATCAATCTCGAATCGCAGCACCCATTCGCTGGGCACGTTGTGGCCGTCCATTTTTGCGGGAGTAAAGAGCCACAGCTTCGCGGCTTCCAGTGTGCGGTCGGCGAAATATTGGCTGGGCCCCGGAGCATCCAACGCTGCTTCCGTTACGCGGCCTGATTCATCCACGTGAACTTTCACACTGAGCCGGACTTTGCCACGAATCGTGTCGCGCGCTTTTTGCGAAGCGTCCGGCAGAAATTGTTTCACGACTTTTCCGCGCACCAGAACGTTGCTCGTCGCCGTTGCTGCCGGTGGTTGCGTGGGCGCTTCGGTCTTCGGCCGAGCCGGGGGTGCGACAGTCGGAGCCGCGGCGCTTGCAGCAATGCTTTTCTTCGGACTGGGCGTTTCCACAGCATGTTCCGCCGGCTTCGCCGCGGGTGGCGATGCAACAGCTGGCGCCGGCTTGATGACGGTCGCGACGGTTTCAGCGAGCGCCGGCTTCTTATCGGGCTTTGGCTGGACCGCTGCATGGACTGCCGGCTGAATCTTAGGCTGAGCGGGCGTTTCTGCGGCGGCTACTGTACGGGCCGGCTCGGCGTGCGAGTGGTGATTGAAAACACGCACAACCGCCAAAATCGCCAGCAGCGCCAGCCCGATCGGCGCGGCCGTGCCGACGAAGCGTCGGCGCGCGGAGGGATATTGCGCGCCGCGCACAATCTGTTTCGGCGGCGCGGGCGCGTTGGGCAGCAGACGCGCGGAAATGTCCGCGACGCTCCAGCGCAACTGTGGGTCGCGGCGCATGGAATGGCGCGCCAAATCCAGAAATTCCGCCGGCAGCGTGGATGGCAGCGCCGGTTCCGCCTGGTTGGTTCGTTCCCACACGGGCAAGCGTTGTGTGAGCGCTTCGCACAGCGTCATGCCCAGCGACCACACGTCGCCCGCGGGTGAAATCCTTCCGCCGGCGGCTTCAGGAGGATCGTATGCTCCGGGTTTTCCCACACTACCGCTGAATTCGCCGATGCGGCAGAGCCCGTCACTGGAAATTTTCAGCCGATCATTCTCCGCCATGATGTTCGCGGGCTTGATGCGGCAGTGAACGAATCCTTTGGCGTGAACGTAGGCGAGCGCATCAACCACTGGGCCAAGGATCGCGCGCGCTTCCGCTGGTGCGAGTGGCCTGCGCGCAATCACTGATGATAAATTTTCTTCCGCGTACTCCATAACCACATAAAGCACTGGCGCACCATCGAGTTCGCCGCGTCCCATATCCAGAAGCCGGATCATATGAGGATGCGAAAGTTTCGCGGCGTGCCGCCAGCGCGCCAGCAGTCCTTCCGCCTCGGGCGAATCTGCCGGAACTAATTTGATTGCGGCCTTGCGAACGTCCGGGGAATCGTAATCCGTCAGAAATACGAAACTACCTTCGTCGCCGCCCACGAACTCGCCCAGGCGGAATTTTCCGTCAATGACTTGGCCCACCCACTTCATCGCGGCCTCGGTCATGTGAACCCCCCTTGCACCTTCACCGGCGCTGGCAGATGACTGCCCAGGCGCTCCAATCCATGTGAAATCGAAAAGTGTCGTGCCTGATTTCGGACTCCGGCGCTGCGCATTCAGGCAAGCCATCGCCTGGAGACGGGGCGCTCGTCCGCAGGGCTGCGGTGTACCAGGCTGGGTAGGTCCCGGTCGCCAAGGGTGGATTAACGAGGTGCGCCACCCCTGTTGCGACCCATTCTGCACCATTCCGGCATAGTCGGCTCAGGAAAGTACGGCCGCTGTTGTCCGATAGCACACGCTGCAGAACCGGATCGCAGCGCTGATTCTCGCTATACCATCTTGTAATCGATATCTAAATGGAATACCATAAACCTATCGATATGAAAAATGGAGCTTTGGAATGAAGACCGCAACGGCTAAAGTGAAAGTATCACCGAAGTTTCAAATCGTGATTCCGAAGGCGATCCGCGATGAGATGCGGCTTCAGGCTGGCCAGGAACTCCTGTTGTATCTGCAAGATGGAACGCTGCGTCTGAACCCGCCACGCTCCATCCGCGAGCTGCGTGGCATTGCGAAGGGGATTCGCTGGGAGCCGACAGATCGTGATCGCAACGACCGATACTGATCTGACCGTGGTGGATTCGTCGGGATGGGTCGCGTATTTGGGCGACGGGCCCCAGGCGGAAGCATTCGGCGTATATCTTGAACGCGAGGACTCGCTGGTAGTGCCAGCGATAGTGATTTACGAGGTGGTGAAAAAACTAAAGTTGACCTCGAGCGAAACGGTCGTGGACCGGTTCTTGTCCCAAGCTTTCCGCGGGCGACAAATGGAACTTGATTCGTTTATTGCTATAGCCGCGGCACAGATCAGCATCCGTCATCGGTTGGCAATGGCAGACGCGATCATCTACGCGAGCGCGGAATCCGCCGCCGCCCGACTGGTCACGAGTGATACCGACTTCCGCGATCTTCCAGGCGTGATCGTCGTTTAGAAGCGGTCAAAGCCACATCGAGCAGCGGTTTCAATTCCGAGATCGGCCGGATCGGCGTTAGATTGTGGATCAGGTCAACCTGCGAACCGAGATCGGCCGCCTTGACCGCATGTGCGCGGGCCAGTAAGCTAGCTGTTTCCACAGGGGAAAAACGCCACGCATGAGCACTGAAACCATTCAGATTACTTTACCGGACGGTGCCACGCGCGAAGTCCAGCGCGGCACTACCGCTGCGCAGATTGCGCACCAAATTTCGCCGCGGCTGGCGAAAGAAGCGCTCGTCGCCCGCGCCGATGGCGAGCTGGTGGATCTATCGCTCCCGCTCGAGCACGACACCAAAATTTCCATCCTCACTGCGAAAGATCCGGACTCGCTCCAAGTATTTCGACATTCCGCCGCGCATCTGCTGGCAGCCGCCGTCCTTGAACTGTATCCCGACGTGAAGCTCGGCATCGGACCGCCGATTGACACCGGATTCTTCTACGAATTCGTGCGCGCGGAGCCGTTCACTCAGGATGACCTCGAAAAAATCGAGGCCAAGATGCGCGAGATTGCCGCGAAAGATTTCCCCAACGAGCGCAAGTTGCTGCCCAAGCCCGAAGCTCTCGAGCTGTATCGCAAAAGCAATCAGGAATTTAAATGCGAGCTGGTGGAAGAAAAAGCCACCGAGCCAATGGTTTCGTTCTACACCACCGGAAAATTCATAGATTTCTGCCGCGGCCCGCACATTCCTTCCACGGCGCGCATCAAGGCCTTCAAATTGATGAGCGTCGCAGGCGCGTACTGGAAGGGCAAGGAAAGCAATCCGCAGATGCAGCGGATTTACGGCGCATGTTTCATTGATCAAAAAGATCTGGACGAATATCTGCACAAGCTCGAAGAAGCCAAGCGCCGCGACCATCGCCGCATCGGAAAAGAACTTGGTCTTTTCACCGTAAGCGATCTGGTGGGAGCCGGTTTACCGCTCTGGCTGCCGAAGGGCGCGACGATTCGCCGTCTGTTAGAGGATTACATCCTGGAAAAAGAACGCCGCGCCGGCTACCAGCATGTTTACACTCCAGACTTGGCGAAGGTTGACCTCTACCAGCGTTCTGGACATTGGGCGCACTACCACGAAGACATGTTTCCGCCGATGGACCTGGAAACCGAACAACTCGTGCTGCGACCGATGAATTGTCCGCATCACATTCTCGTGTACGAATCCAAGAAGCACAGCTATCGCGACCTGCCCGTGCGCATTGCCGAACTCGGTACGATGTATCGCTACGAGCGATCGGGCGTCCTCAGTGGACTCAGCCGCGTCCGCTGCATGACTCTCAATGACGCGCACATTTTTTGCACCCCGGAACAGATTAAGGAAGAATTTGCCGGAGTGATGCAGTTGGTCGAACAGGCTTATCGTGATCTGGGCATAACGCAATACACCTATCGCCTATCGTTGCGCGACAAATTGAATCGCACGAAGTACGTGGAAAATGACGAGATGTGGGATCTTGCCGAAAACATGCTGCGCGAAGCCATGGATTCGCTCAAGCTTCCTTACACAGAAGCTCCGGGCGAAGCTGCTTTCTACGGCCCGAAGCTGGATATTCAACTGGCGGACGTGATGGGCCACCAGGAAACCTATTCCACGATTCAGATCGATTTTCATCTGCCGAATCAATTCGAATTGGGATACATCGGCGCGGACGGTCAGGTGCACCGGCCGGTGATGATTCATCGCGGCGTAATCAGCACGATGGAGAGGATGACTTCGTATCTGATCGAGCTGTACGCCGGCGCGTTCCCGGTGTGGCTTGCGCCCGTGCAGGCAGTAGTGTTGCCCATCACCGAGCGGCAGAACGATTACGCAAAACAGGTGCTCGGGAAGCTGC
Organism: uncultured Acidobacteriota bacterium; assembly: GCA_963779465.1. Taxonomy (GTDB): domain Bacteria; phylum Acidobacteriota; class Terriglobia; order Acidiferrales; family UBA7541; genus Palsa-295. Next base: position 116,295 of record CAVZYH010000002.1, read on the forward strand.
TTGACGGCGGTGTTCGCGGGGAACTCGACGATCGCAATGAAAAGCTCCAGGCGAAAATCCGCGACGCGCAGCTGCAGAAAATTCCCTACATGCTGGTGATCGGCGGCAAAGAAGCCGAAGCCGGCACGGTTTCGGTGCGCCATCGCGCCAAAGGCGACCTGGGCGCGCGCCCGCTCGAACAATTCAGCGCGGACCTGCGCGCGGAGATAGATTCAAAAGTGATTTCGTAGTTCGCTCGCCGCTGGGTTTACGAATTTCCTTCGAGGGTTCGCTTCAGATCGGGTTCCATGCGTTCCAGGATTGGTTCTCCGGGATCATCGCCCACGTACTGCTGCACTACATTACCGTCTTTGCCGATCAGCACGTAAGTGGGCAGCGCGCTGGCTCCGTACTGCCGCATCATCTGGTGATCCGCATCAATTCGTTGCGTCCAATTCATTTGATTCTGCGCGACGAAACTCTGCCACGTGCCTTGGTCCTCATCCTCGCTGATGCTGATGACCTCCACTTTGTCGGCGCCATAGGCCGCCTGCAATTGCTTCAACCCGGGCAAAGCGTGACGGCACGGTCCACACCACGTAGCCCAGAAATCCAGCAGCGTCACTTTTCCTCCGCCGGACGAACTCTGTGCATCAAGACCCGGTGCTTTCTCGCCGGAGCTGAGCGGCGCGTGGGGCATATTGTCGTCGTTGAATATTTTCACGGACTTTGCGTTGCTGTTTTTCTTGGCGCGAGCGAGCCGGGCCACTTCGCCAAGCGATATCGGAGGCGGGTCCATGACCACTAGATTGTCGCGCGAAGAGCTTTGCGCGGTGTGCGAGAGCGTAGAAGATGATGGCTGCGCCGAAGTATTCGAGACAATGTGAGGCGCGGGTTGCGACAGGTGCAGCGGAATATCCTGCGCCGGCGCTGAAGCGGAAAACGCCAGAGTCAATGTAGCGGCCGCGAGAAGCACATAAGTCGTGCGCATGAGTGCAGCCCTCCGAGGAAATGCCCTTCTGTCCTCAGTTTTCGGTATTGGGGTGCGATGCCCAATGGTACGAGCGGTCAATTGTGTTCAAAACACACTCGGGGCGTCGTATATCCTCACACACGAATATACCTTGACAAGCATATACGTTGTAAGGCATATTAAAGCTAGCCATGATGGAAACCCTGCAAGCGCTGGCCGAGCCCAACCGCTTTCAAATCGTCGAACTGCTGCGCGAAGGGCCGCGGGCCGTCGGCGACATGGTCGATCGCCTGAGTCTGCGCCAGCCGCAAGTCTCAAAGCACCTGCGCGTGCTCAGTGACGCCGGACTGGTGGACGTGCGCGTGGATGCGCAGCGCCGGATCTACGCGTTGCGTCCGGCGCCTCTGAAAGAGCTGGAAGTGTGGATCGAACGGTACCGGCGCATCTGGGAAGGCAATTTCCAGCGGCTGGATGGCGTGCTGGAGGAACTGAAAGCGAAGGAGAAAAAACGTGGACGCACAAGGCGGTAGAGCACCAATGAAAAACAGTGGAACCTTGAAAGTAACCACGCCCAGTGACCATGAGGTTACGATGACCCGCGTTTTCGACGCTCCGCGGCATCTGGTGTTTGAGGCCTGGACCAAGCCCGAGCTCGTCAAGCGCTGGTTGTACGGCCCGGACGATTGGCGTCTCGCGGTCTGCGAAATGGATCTGCGTGTTGGGGGTGCAGCGCGCTTCGTGTGGCGCCACAGTGATGGCAAGGACATGGGCATGAGCGGCGTCTTTCGCGAGATCGCCCCACCCGACCGGCTGGTATTTACCGAGATATGGGACGACGATTGGACCGGCGGCGAAGCGCTGAACACCCTAATCTTCAACGAGCACGCCGGCAAGACCACGCTCACGCAGACGGTCCTCTATTCTTCCCGCGCTGCGCGGGACGGCGCCTTAAAGACCGGCATGGAACATGGCGCTGCGGTGAGTTATGATCGGCTCGCGGAGTTGCTCACACCATGAAAATCGCTGCGTTGATTGCACGCATTCTTCTGGGATTGCTCTTCTTTGCATTCGGGATAATCGCCTTCCTGCCGTTCGTTCCGAAGGGACCGATGCCGACCGGGCTGGCAGGCCAGTTCGTCACGGCGTTGGTCCAGTCGCACTACGGCCTGGTAGTTTCCGCGCTGCAAATCGCGGGCGGTGGACTGTTGCTTGTGAATCGCTACGTTCCGCTCGGGCTCACAATTCTTGGCCCGATCATCGTGAACATCGTGCTGTATCATCTGTTTCTGTACCACATGGGCGTGGGGATCGCGATCACCGTCGCGATTCTCTGGGGAATCGTCGCGTACTATCACCGGCAATCCTTCGCCGGCCTTTTCGTGAAGAAGGCTCCGTAGCCCATCGCAGCTGTAGCTCCAGCCACGTCTGCGGCAAACTCTCGTTCCCGCTTCCCGACACGCCCGCTTACCGCTATACTCCGCTGACAAAATCGGCGCACCTGCGCAATTCTGCGAGTGAAACGACATGACACAAGAAAAACTCCGTGTACAGTCTGGCGACTATATGGCGAAGGCCGAAGTGATTGTCTACTCCGTTCTTGGTATTTTGCTCTTTATAACGGCACTGTTGACGATCGCGAACGCTGGAAAAATGCTTTGGGTGTCCGTTGGTCACTGGACGATTACCACCGACACGCTTGTGGTGTTGGACCAGTTGCTCGTCGTGCTGATGATGGTGGAAATTATGCATACGGTGCGCATCTCCATTCACTCTCATGTTCTGGTCACCGAGCCATTCCTGGTGGTGGGCTTGATTGCCTCGATCCGGCGCATGCTGGTGATTACCCTGGAAGCCGCAAGCCTCACAAAAGGCGGAGCCTGGTCCGCCGACGGCGCCAGCATCTTTCGCGGCAGCATGATGGAACTTGGCTTGTTAGGGCTGGTCATCCTTATTCTGGTTTTCTCGATCACGCTCTTGCGGCGGTACGCTCCAGAGAAAGAGTGAGTAGTTAGCGTACCTGCGTCCTAATCCCCAAATTTTGGGATTGCCTGCTCTTCGAACGCACCCCGGCATCGCAAATCCGTAGTTGCGGGAGAGCATCAAACCCGTGCTATACTTTTCGGCCCGTCCCTCCTCGCGGACATTTCGACCATGGAGGGCACGGTTAGCGGGCTGGAATAGCACTTTCCAGGGCCCGGGAGGTGGGTTTATCGCAGAACGTGGTGGGACGCCTGGCCTGCGGGTCAACGAAAGAATTCGCGCTCGTGAAGTGCGCGTGGTGGACGAAGCTGGAAATCAGCTCGGCGTAATGACGCTGTTTGACGCCATGAAGGCCGCGCGCGATGCCGGCCTGGACGTGGTGGAAATCTCGCCCAACGCCGTGCCGCCGGTCTGCAAGCTGGTGGACTATGGCAAATTCCAGTATGAAGCCAGCAAGAAGGCGCACGAAGCCAAGAAGCATCAGAAAAGTTCGCACATCAAGGAAGTAAAGTTCCGGCCTTCCACGGCCGAGCACGATTTTCAGGTTCGCAAGAATCAGATCATCCGCTTCCTCGGCGAAGGTTACAAAGTTAAGGCCATGATTTTCCATCGCGGACGCGAAATGGCGCACCAGGACGTAGGCCGCAAGAAGATGGACCGTTTGCTGAAGGAAATCATGGATCACGTGCAGGTGGAGTTCGGTCCGCGAATGGAAGCGAACATCCTGCTCGCACTGCTCGCGCCAAAGAAAGGCGCGGGTTCGACACCGGCTGCGCAACCGGCGCAGAAAAACGCCGAAGGGCAGGCGTAAAGAAATTCAGATCAATCAGTTCAAGAGGATATCGTGAAGAAGAACAAGAAATTGAAAGCCAAGACGCACCGTGGCGCCGCCAAGCGCTTCAAGATTACTTCCACCGGCAAGATCATGCGCTGGCGTTCGGGCAAGCGCCACCTGCTCGGCACCAAGAAGCCGCGCCGCATGCGCCGGCTGCTGAATAAAGTTCAGGTCAATCCTGCGGACACAAACAACGTGCGTCTGCAGTTGCCGTACGGCCTGCGGTAGAAGTTAGATTTTTTCCGAGCCTGGCAGAGCGTAACGGGTGCCTGCCGGCCGGATGCTCCGCCCGCCCTCAGAAATGAGGGCTGGTGGTGGAGCAAAATGCAGTCCCACGAGACAAACCCGTCCTGCTACTCGTGCATTTCCGCGAGCGGTCGGGCCGCGTTTGTCTCCTCGTTTTGAATTGAATTTTTTTCGCTAGCGCCTTCGAAACGCGCCACAGGAGAAGAGAACCATGCCTCGAGTTAAACGTGGAACCAAACGCCGCGCCCGCCGCAAAAAACTGCTGAAACACGCCAAGGGATTTTTCCTCACAAAGGGCAAGCTCTACCGCTCGGCGAAAGAAGCGGTGAATCGTTCGCTGCGCTACACCTATCGCGACCGCCGCGTGCGCAAACGCGATTACCGCGCGCTGTGGATTCAGCGCATCGGCGCCGCCGCGCGCAACAACGGCACCACCTACAGCCAATTGATTCACGCGCTGAAGGCCGGCGGAATTGATCTGGACCGCAAGATTCTGGCGGACATGGCCGTGCACGATGCCGATGGATTTGCGTCGTTGGTCGGCTCCGTGAAGCAGCACTTCCCGAAGCCGGGAGTAGTGCAAACCGCGCGGCCCGCGGTTGTTCGCCACCACGAAGAAGGATAATTTCAGGCAACGGCGGGTCGTTGATTGCGGTGCGCCAACGTCGCCGATGCACCCGCGAGCATCCAGGGGCTCGGCGCATTTCCAAGGTAGGGTGCGAGACCCGCCCTTAAAGCCGAAGATCGTTTCTAATCTGGATGCGCGGACGAGACGTTCGAATGAAAATAGGCGACGAAGATGTTCAGAATCTGATATCGCAAATAGCTACCTCTCGTGGCGCGGACGCGCTAGGTCCGTGGCTTCAGCTTTTAGACCTAGCAGGACGGGATTTAGAGAACTACAAACGCGAGAACGATTTCCATAGATTTCTCGCGAGATGGTATGGCACGACCCCCGGAATCTTCTGGCAAATATGGAATCGGATTAGCGAGACCGGTAGGGACACCTTCGTCTGGAGCAAAGAACCCGTCCGAAGATTATTGCTTCTGCCAGTCGAGCACGTAGTTGCGCTGGGCCTTCTCAGCACATCGGCGGAAAATATCGCCAGCAATTTTGGCGAACTACGCGCGTATTTCGACACGATGGCCGAGGCCGCCAGCGACGATGAGCGAGTGCGATTGCTGAAGCAGCTTTGGCAAGGACGAGAGGGTGTCTCAAAGAAAATTCGGGAGAACTGGCTGGTTCCAACGGGAAATTTCCGTCCAGTATTTGGTAAGGGGTTCAATGAATTCACGACGTATCTCAAGACGCGACTGACTGAATTAGAATCCGGTCCGAGCGCTCGTGACGCTAAGGTTGGGCAAGGGCAATTCGATTTATCACTCCCCGGCATCGAGCGCGCTATCGGTACGCGTCACCTGATCCGCCAGACTTACGACGAACTTCTGCGCATCTTCACCGCAATCGGTTTCAGCGTGGTCGCGGGACCCGAAATCGAAACGCCTTACTACAATTTCGAAGCGCTCAACATTCCCGAGCATCATCCCGCGCGCGACAACATGGACACTTTCTACATCGCGGGCGCGCGCGGCGGGCACTTGCTGCGCACGCACACTTCGCCGATGCAGATTCGCACGATGGAGAAGCAGAAGCCGCCGGTGCGCATCGTCGTCCCAGGCAAAGTTTATCGCCGCGATAATCCCGACGCGACCCACGGCTACATGTTCCACCAGATCGAAGGCCTGGCCGTGGATACGGACATCACTTTCTGTGATTTCAAGGGCACGGTGGATTATTTCGCGCGCGAATTTCTCGGCCCCAAAACAAAAACGCGCCTGCGGCCCAGCTATTTTCCATTCACCGAACCTTCCGCCGAAGTGGACGCCACCTGCCACGTCTGCGGCGGCTTCGGTTGCCGCGTGTGCAAGCAATCCGGCTGGATCGAACTCTTCGGCGCGGGCATGGTGAATCCTGCGGTGTACGGATTCGTGGGCTACGACCCGGAAAAATACTCTGGCTTCGCATTCGGCATGGGCGTGGACCGGCTGGCGATGATGAAGTACGGCGTGACGGAAGTGCCGCTGCTATTCCAGAACGATGTGCGGTTCTTGCGACAATTTAGTTAGGGTAGTGAAAGGAATGAAATCATGCCCCGCCTTCTTGTTGTGGGAAAGGAGATCCCAAGGCTGAAGTGCGTTCAATGGGAGGAATGGAAAGATTACAACCTACTGGATTACCAGGGGCTCCTGATCGACTGCAGAAGCCCGTCGCGCATTTCCGGTGACAAAGACCTCAGTGGGCTTTTAGCACAGTACATGCAACATGGACACACGGTTTTCTTGATACTTCCCGAGGCTACCGATATTCCACCCGGCGGCTTGGATTTGAGCGTAATTCCATACGTGACGCTGAACCTTCAGTTACAGAAGGGCAAGACTCTGAATGACATCATGAATTCTCTGATGTTTCAGAACTACATGAAGGCTTTACGAGGTCATGAAATGGTAATTAATGCGCGCCCCACGGTGCATAATATTCCCCATGGCTGGAACTGGCAGATAGCCGTTGCAGATAACGTGAAACGAGCGGTTTGCGGCCAGTTCGGACGCGCGTATGTTTTCCACCCTCCCGCACACGGCTGCGACGATCTGGCGATAAGAGCCATTCTTGACTTCTTTAGTCCTGACTTCGAAGAACCTGAGCCCGATCCAGCTCCAGAATGGGCTGCGAATATCGTTGCAACGATCCCGGGCGTCGCTGACATCGATACCAAGACTTTAAGGAATTCCAAAGAAATCGCTCGACTTCAGTCCGAGGTATCAGCATCCGAAGTGGAAAGAACAAAACTCGCGCGATGGGCCGAAATGCTTTGGTTGACCGGCGTCCCACTTCAACAACGAGTTTCTGAAGCGTTAGCTCTGTTAGGCGTGCCAAACCACTCGGAAAATCCAACCGGTCACACACATGACTTACAGGGATTGTGCCAGGGGCAGGCGCTTCTTTTCGAGGTCACGGCTTCGGCTGGTTCAATTGGGGTAGACAAAGGTCGACAACTTCTCCAATGGATCGGCGAGGCCAAAGATCCTACAAACACAAAGGGCATCCTAATAGGCAACGCCTATCGTAACGATCCGCCAGACAAACGGCCGCCAAGTCCAGATCACAAGATATTTGTAAAAGAAGTGGAGGACATGGCCCAGAGATTTCACTTTGCCTTACTCGACGTGAGGGATCTGTTTGAGTTAATCACAAGAAAAATTGGTGGCGAAGAGATCAAGACTGAGACAGTTTGTGAAGCACTGCAAGCTGACGGCCCAATAAGGTTCGCGAAAAAATGAAAGTTGTCTACAACTGGCTGAAAGAATTCGTGGACGTCACCGCGTCGCCTGCCGATCTGCGCGCCCGGCTTTCGCTCGCCGGCGTGGCCGTGGATTCCATCGAAGAAACCGCCGCGGGCCCGGTGCTGGACGCGGAAGTCACGGCGAATCGCCCGGATTGCCTGGGTCACTTAGGCATCGCCCGCGAAGTGGCGGCGATTTACCGCCTGCCGCTGAAACCACTTCATCCCAAGCTGAAAGAATCCGCAGAAAAAATAGCCGACTCGACGCGCGTGGAAATTGCGGCGCCGGATCTTTGCGGACGATTCACCGCGCGCGCGCTGCGCGGAGTGAAAGTGCAGCCTTCGCCGGACTGGCTGCGGCAAGGCCTGGAAGCGATCGGCGAAAAATCCATCAACAACGTGGTGGACGTCACCAATTACGTGATGTTCGAGCTGGGCCACCCGCTGCACGCTTTCGATTTCGACAAATTGCAGGAACACCGCATTGTGGTTCGCCGCGCGAAGCCCGGCGAAAAAATCCGCACGCTCGATGGCGCCGAACGCACGCTGACGAAAGACATGTGCGTGGTGGCGGACGCTGGGCGCGCCGTCGGAATCGGCGGCGTGATGGGCGGCGCCGAAACCGAAATCAGCTTCAGCACGCGCAACGTCTTGATCGAGTGCGCGTGGTTCGATCCCATTTCCATTCGCCGCACTTCCAAAGCTCTGGGCTTGCGCAGCGAAGCTTCCTACCGCTTCGAACGCGGCGCCGATCCGGAAACGGCCGAGCTGGCCTCGCGGCGCACCGCGGAACTGATTCAGCAGGTTGCTGGCGGCGAACTCCTCGCGGGAGTCGTGGACGTGTACCCGCATCCAGAGCCCGAAAAGAAAGTCGAGCTTTCGCGCAAGGAACTGCTGCGCGTGATGGGCGCGGATGTTCCGGATCGCGACATCGAAGCTATTCTCAGCGCACTGGGGTTTCATCCCGTGCGGGTGGACGTGAATCGCGGCAGCGACGGTTCGATTGCTGCGGTGTGGGAATGTCGGCAAGTTTCCTGGCGGCAGGATGTGGCGCGCGGCATTGACCTGATCGAAGAAGTGGCGCGGCATTACGGCTACGACAAATTTCCGCCGCGCCTGCCGCCTGCAAAGCTCGCCGCGCATCGCTTGCCGCACGCCGAGGCGCAAGACCGCTTGCGCGAGCGCATCGTCGCGCTGGGCTACCAGGAAATTGTGGAAATCCCCATCGTTGATACGGAGCGCAATGAGCTTTTCCGACCCGAAAATTTGGCGCCCGCGGTGATCGGCAATCCCCTCGCCGAAGATGCTTCGGTGATGCGTTCGACGGGCACCGTCAGCATGCTGCGTGCGATTGAGTGGAATTTGAATCACGGCCAGCGCAATCTGCGACTTTTTGAAATCGGCAAAACGTATGAGCTGCGCGACGGCGAGCCGGTGGAAACGCAAGTGCTCACCCTAGGCGCGACCGGCATGGCTCAGGAAAAAACCATTTACGAAGCCGCGCGCGAATTTGACTTCGCGGATTTGAAAGGCGACCTCGACCGAATCGGCGAGCTGGTCGGAGTCTTTACGTGGCAAACCGGCGGTCCGCACTGGCTCACTGGCTCGCGCGCCGCACAGATTTCTTTAGCGAACAAATCGTCCGTACCGGCAAGCTTCGGAATAGCCGGCCAACTCGCCAAGCGCATCGCGGACATATACAAATTCCGTCAGGACATCTTCGTCGCTGAACTAAAGCTCGAGCCCCTCGTCACCGGCGTCGAAGCAGCGAACGCCGCGCGTCGCTTCAAGGCGCTGCCGCGCTTCCCCGCCGTCGAGCGTGACTTTTCGCTGGTGCTCGCCGACGGCGTGACGTTCGCACAAGTCATCGAAACGATTCGCTCGCTCCAGATCGCCGAACTCGAAAGCATCGAAGCCGCCGACCTGTTCCGCGGCGGCCAAGTGCCGGCTGGAAAATTCTCATTAATGATCCGCGTGAAATTTCAAAGTGCGGAAGCCACCTTCACCGACGCGCAGCTCAACGATCTCTCCGCACGCATCGTCGCCGCGCTGCAGGAAAAGCTCGGCGCAACCCTCCGCGCGATATAATCCGGACGAACCGTCCGCAGTCAGCGGATAGCGCAACTTCACGATTCGCCAGAGCGAGTAATTCGCATGACCCAGAACGATTTCGTACGCGACCTCGGGATCAAGCACCCCATCATCCAGGCTCCGATGGCCGGGGGTCCCTCAACGCCCGAGCTTGTAGCGGCCGTGTCCGATGCCGGCGCTCTGGGCTCACTCGGGTCCGCCTACAGCACGCCCGAGCAAATTGCTGCAGATATTAAAAAGGTCCGCACGCTCACCGACAAACCTTTCAATGTGAATCTTTTCGCCGGCGGATACGCGCCTGAATCACCAGTTGACGCAGCTCCGATGCTGGCTCTGCTCGGCGAAATTCACGAAGCGCTGAACTTGCCTCAGCCCACACTGCCTGCTTGGCCGAAGAATTCCTTCGCGGAGCAGTTGCAGATCGTACTGGAAACGCGCCCTGCGGTTTTCAGTTTCACTTTCGGTATTCCCGAGCACGCCGCGATGGCGCGCCTGCGGGCGGCGGGCATCGCAACGTTCGGCACGGCTACTACGGTGGCTGAAGGAAAAATCCTGGAAGCGAGCGGCGTAACTGCGATCGTTGCGCAGGGCGCAGAGGCCGGCTCGCAGCGCGGGACCTTCGCCGGCGCGTTCGAAAGCGCGATGGTTCCGACGCGTGAACTGGTGCAATCGCTCCGCGCCGCGGTATCAACGCCGATAATTGCTTCCGGCGGCCTGATGGACGGGCGAGACATCGCGGGAGCCCTCGCGCGCGGCGCCAGCGCCGCGCAGCTCGGCACCGCGTTCCTGACGTGCCCCGAAGCCGGGACGCCTGATGCTTACCGCCGCGCCATTCTGGAGGCTCGCGCAGACACCACCGTCATTACCCGCGCCTTCTCCGGCCGGCCCGCGCGCGGTTTGCTGAATACGTTCATCACTAAACTCGAAGGAAGAGAAAAAATAATCCTGCCGTTCCCGCTGCAGAATGCTTTGACGCGCCCCATGCGCACCGCGGCCGCACAGCTGGGAGAATCCGGCTATCTCTCCCTCTTCGTGGGCGAAGGCGTCACGCGCGCCCGCGCCATGCCCGCCGCGGAACTCGTACAGCGCCTCGTCGCGGAAATGCAGCAAGCGCCAGCGGCGTCCTAACAATCGCCGGAGCAAGACTCGCGCGCCAGCACAACCCCGTTGCACCCGCGCGCGCAATGGCCGACAATAACCCTGGCTCAGCCATGGAGTGCACCGTGAAAATCGAGATTTACGATCAAAGCTATAACGTGAACGCGGAAGACAATGAGGAATACCTGAAGGAGCTGGCGGCTTATGTGGACGCCAAGATGCGCTCCGTCGCCGAAGCCACGCACATGGTGGATTCGCTAAAGGTCGCGGTGCTCGCCGCGCTGAATATCGCCGATGAATCCTTCACGCTGCGCAAACGGCAGCAGGAAATCGAAGGCCCGCTGCGCAAGCGCGTGGAAAAATGCGTCTCCATGGTGGAAAAAGCGCTGGAACAAACGAATTAGCGCTGCAAGAATTGTGCTGCGCCGGTTCCCGAACGCATCGGCGCGTGACCTCACCATCCCCCGTGCCCACAACGCAACCCGTTAACACCAAATAGCCATCTCCGTATATGATAGGCGTCAGGGGTTCTGCCGACCCTCATCACGTGCATACAGCCAAGCCAGTCCGGTATCTCGCCATTCCAGTAGCGCTTCTCGCGCTGCTGATGCTGGTGATGGTCTTGGGCAGCGTTTCCCACCATCATGCCGGGTCCGACGCAAACTGCTCGATCTGCCATCTGAGTCACCAACCCATTGACCATCCGCAACCTGGCCATCGCGAACCATCGTTGGCGCAGGTGGGCGTGCAAATCGAGATTCAAGAACCCGAATTTGCGCCCTCCCCCGTCGCACCGCGCCTTCCCGCACGCGCTCCACCCGCCGTCTAACCTTTAGTTGACCCTGTGCCGCTACCGGCACGCCGATCCCATTACTTTTCTCTTTAGAGGTTGAAGACTATGCCTGCTAAAACCGCTCGATTCGCCATTCCCGCACTCGTGGTGTGTTTCGCGTCTGCTGCCCATGCGCAGACTTCGCCGCCACAGACGCCGCCATCCGCGCCGCAGAATCCCGCGCCCGCAACTGCGCCGCAAAATACTCCGTCGGGGCAGGCGCATGGCGCCGTACGTATCAACATGGACCAAGCCATTCAAATGGCGCTCGAGCACAACCACAATCTAAAAGCCGCGCGCACCACCATTCAGCAGGACCAGGCTCTGGAAATCACGGCAAATCTGCGGCCCAATCCCGTGCTCACCTTGGACGCGCAATTCCTTCCGATTTTTCAGCCCAGTGAATTCACCTCGGAATACATTGACGAAACCGCGCAGTTCGATGTGGGCATCGCTTACCTTTTCGAACGCGGCAAGAAACGTCAGCACCGCCTGCAAGCTGCGCAAGACGTCACCGCGCAAGCCACGTCATTGGTTATAGACAACGAGCGCACCCTCACCTTCAACGTCGCCTCGCAATTCGTCAGCGTGCAGCTCGCCGAATCCACCCTCGATCTAGCGCTGCAAGACATGAAGAGTTTTCAGAATACGGTGGACATCAGCCAGGCGCGTTACAACGCCGGCGACATCAGCGAAGGCGATTTCCTGAAAATCAAGTTGCAGATGCTGCAATTTCAGCAGGACGTAGCCCAGGCCCAGCTTTCCAAAGTGCAAGCGCTCGTGGGCTTGCGGCAATTTCTGGGATACCAAACCGTGCCGGAAGATTTCGACGTTTCCAGCGACTTCGATTACCTCCCGGTGCAAATGAAACTTGAAGACCTGCAATCAAAAGCTCTGCAGAACCGCCCGGATTTTCGCGCCGCGCAGCAAGGCGTGATCGCAGCCAAGAGCCAATACGAGCTGGCCAAGGCTAACGGCAAAGTGGACGTCACCGGCACCGCCGACTACGACCACGTCAGCTCGACGAATACCGCCTCCTTCTTCGGCAGCTTCCAGCTCCCCCTCTTCAATCGCAACCAGGGCGAAATCGCGCGCACCAATTACGTGATCAATCAGGCGCAGGAGCAGGAATTGGCCGCGAGCGACCAGGTGATGAGCGACGTGCTCACCGCCTACGAAGGCGTGCGCGAAAACGATTTGGTGGTCACGCAATACCGCGGCGGCTATCTGGACGCAGCGCAGCAGTCGCGCGACATCACCGAATATTCCTACAAGCGCGGCGCCGCCAGCCTGCTCGATTATCTCGACGCGGAACGCAGCTATCGCGCGATCCAGCTCAACTACCGCCAATCGCTCGCGGCTTATCTCACCGCGGTCGAGCAGCTGCGCGAGGCCGTGGGAACCAGGAGCCTGCCATGAGCGACCAGTATTTCCGATGCGGCTCCAGATCTCCGGCAATGCGTGCCGGCATGTTTGCGCTAGCGGCGGCGATGGCCGCGGCATGTCTCGCTGGCTGCAGCTCCGACGAACGCGCGAATCAAATGACGTCTTTCAGCGGCAAGGAATCGAAGAGTGAAACTCCCGAGCTCTTTACCATTCCCGAAAATCAGATGTCCCACGTGCAAGTCGTGACCGTCGAGCCTATGAAATTGCCGCGCGTCCTGCGCCTCACTGGCGCCGTGGCTTACAACGCATTTAACACCGTCCCGGTAATCACGCAGGTTGGCGGTCCGGTCAGCAGGATCTTGGTGGTACCCGGCGAGCGCGTGAAGAAAGGCCAATCGCTTTTGGAAGTGAGCAGCCCGGACTATTCGCTGCTTTATGCGGCTTACCTGAAAGCGCGCGACACCTATCGCGTGGCAGATAAAAATTACGCGCGCGCTCAGGATTTGTACGCGCACCACGCCATCGCCGAGCGCGATCTGCTTCAGGCGGAATCGGATCGCATTCAAGCGCAGGCGGATTTGAACGCAGCGCTGCTGGGCCTGAAAATTTTGGGAATTCCCAATCCGGATGATTTGGAAAAAGCGCCGTCTTCAGCCGAAATTCCGTTGCTCGCGCCCATCGGCGGAGAAATCGTCGAGCGCGACGTCTCCCCCGGCCAGTTATTGCAAGCCGGCGCGACGCAGGCATTCATCATTTCGAATATGAGCTCGGTATGGGTGTTGGCCAACGTCTATCAGAACGACCTGTCCGCGGTGCACGTAGGCGACCAGGTGGCCGTGCAGACCGATTCGTATCCGGATAAATTCCAGGGCAAGATTTCGTTCATCTCGCCCGCGCTGGATCCGACGACGCGCACCCTGCAGGCGCGCATCGAAGTCGAAAATCCCGGCGAGAAACTCAAAAACAATATGTACGTCACGGCCACGGTGAATGCCGGCGTGGAACAGAACGCCATCGCCGTGCCGGATTCCTCCGTGCTGCGCGACGATGAAAACCAGCCGTTCGTTTACGTAGCCTCGGGCACAAATCAGTTCGGCCGCAGAGCGGTGGAGATCGGCCAAAGCGAAGCCGGAAAGACGCAAATTTTGAAGGGCTTGAGTCCCGGCGACAAAATCGTAGGCGACGGCAGCTTATTTCTGCAATTCGCGAATTCGTTCCAACACTAGGGCGGCTGTTCTCGAATGATTCATAACGTCATCAAGTTCGCGCTGAAAGAACGGTTCCTGATCCTGATGCTGGCGGTGTTTATCACCATCGGCGGGACAGTTTCCTTCCAGCGCATGCCGGTGGACGCCTACCCGGATCTTTCACCGCCCATGGTGGAAGTGATCACGCAGTGGCCAGGCCACGCAGCGGAGGAAGTCGAACGCCTGGTGACGCTGCCCACCGAAGTGGAAATGAACGGCGTGCCGAAAATGGCCATTCAGCGCTCCATTTCGCTCTACGGCCTCTCGGACGTAATCCTCACCTTTGATGAAGACACCGACGATTATTTTGCGCGCCAGATCGTGTTTCAACGGCTCAGCGAAGTTACTTACCCAGCGGGCGTTACGCCGTCGCTCGCACCTCTTTCCAGCCCCTCCGGCCTGGTGTATCGCTACGTGCTGCAGAGTCCCGATCGCACGCCGCAGGAACTGAAAACTTTCGAAGATTGGGTGATTGAGCGCGAGTACAAACAGGTTCGCGGCGTCGCCGACGATTCCGGATTCGGCGGCACCGTGATGCAATATCAGGTGCTGCTCGATCCCGCGCGGCTCTACGGCTATCACATCACTGTCCCGCAAGTGATCCAGCAACTCTCCGTGAACAACGCCAATACCGGTGGCGGATTTTATCCGCAGGGCGGCCAGTTCTATTACGTGCGCGGTCTGGGCCTGATCAAAGACGTGCAGGACATCGGCAGCGTGATCATCGGCTCGCAGAATGGCGTGCCGGTGCGCGTGCGCGACGTTTCTGAAGTCACCATCGGCCACGCGCCGCGCCTGGGCCAATTCGGATTCAACAAGACTGACGACGCCGTCGAAGGCGTCATCATGATGCTGCGCGGCGAACAGACTCAGAATGTTTTGAAGGGCGTCGAGGCCAAAACCAAAGAACTGAACGAGCACATCCTTCCGCCTGACGTGAAGGTTGTGCCGTACTACGATCGCAGCGACCTGGTGCGCTTGACCATCAACACCGTGGAAGAAAACATGCTCCTGGGGATGACCCTGGTCCTCATCGTGTTGATTTTCTTCCTGGTGAGCGTGCGCGCAGCCGTCATCGTCGCGCTGACCATCCCGCTCGCGTTGCTCTTCTCCTTTATTTTTCTGCATGCGCGCGGCGTCGCCGCCAACCTGCTCTCCATCGGCGCGATTGATTTCGGCATCATCATTGACGGCACGCTAGTAATGGTCGAAAACATCTATCGCGAGCTTGGTCTGCGCGAAGGCCAGAAATACGATCTGCACGAAGTGATTCTTGCCGCTGCCAAGGACGTGGATCGCCCCATCTTTTATTCTGTAGCCGTAATCATCGCCGGTTACATCCCCATCTACGCGCTCAGCGGGCCATCCGGAAAATTGTTTCATCCCATGGCGGACACCATGTCCATCGCTCTGGTTGGCGCGCTAGTGCTCACGCTCACCTTCGTTCCGGTAATGTGCTCCTACTGGTTCAGGCAAGGCGTCCGCGAACGCGTCAACAAACCCTTCGAGTGGGTGAAGCGAAATTACGCCGGTTACCTGACCTGGTGCCTGGACCATTCCAAGTTGACGATGGTCGTTGCCACGCTCATCTTCGGTGCGTCCCTGCTGCTTATTCCTTTTATCGGCGGCGAATTCATGCCGCATCTCGACGAGGGCGCGCTCTGGGTACGCGCCACCATGCCCTATACGATTTCCTACGAAGAGGCAGCCAAGGTCGCGCCCCAGATTCGCGACATCCTCGCGAAATATCCGATGGTTACGGTGGTGGGCTCCGAGCTGGGGCGCCCCGACGATGGCACCGATCCCACCGGTTTTTTCAACTGCGAATTCTATGTCGGCTTAAAACCCTACGGCGACTCTGCCTGGAAGACGGGCAAATTTCATACCAAACCCGAGTTGATCGCGGATCTGGACGAGCAGCTCAAAGCCTTTCCCGGAATCATTTTCAACTACACACAGCCGGCGGAAGACGCCGTGGATGAGGCGCTCACCGGCCTGAAGAGCGCTCTCGCCGTTAAGATCTATGGACCCGACCTGAATGTGCTGCAACAGAATGCTCTGGAAATCAAACGGCGGCTCTCGCAAATCCGCGGATTTACCGAACTAACCGTGGTGCGTGAGCTCGGCCAGCCCAGCTTGATCGTGCAAGTGGATCGCGACAAGATCGCACGCTTCGGCATCAACGTGGCAGACGTGGAAGGCGTGGTGCAAGCGGCCGTGGGCGGTCAGGCAGCCACGCAGGTAATCCAGGGCGAAAAATTATTCGATCTTGTGGTGCGCATGAAGCCGGAGTTTCGCGAGAACGCGCAGCAGATCTCGAACTTGCTCGTCGGCGCACCTACCGGCCAGCAGATTCCCCTCAGCGAACTGGCGGATATTCGCGAGGGCAACGGTGCGTCCTTTATTTATCGCGAGCAGAATTCGCGCTACATCGGCGTGCAGTACAGCATCGAAGGGCGCGATCTGGCCGGCGCGGTAAAAGAAGGCCAGCGCGCTATCGCGGCGGTGGAAAAATCCCTGCCCGCGGGCTACCGCCTCAGCTGGGGCGGCGAGTACAGCGAATTCATCGAAGCCGAGCAGCAATTCCTGATTATCGGTCCGCTCGCCGTGCTGCTGATTTTCATGATCCTCTTCGCGCTCTATGGCAATTTCAAGTTTCCGGTGACCATCGCGCTCGGCGTGGTGATGACCGAGCCTGTGGGCGCGCTCATCGCGCTGAAACTCACCCATACGCCCTTCAGCGTTTCGTCCGTGCTCGGATTGCTCGCGCTGATGGGTGTCTCGGTGGAGACTGCTGTAATTCTTGTGTCCTACATCAACAAGTTGCGCCTGGAAAAGAAAGACATTCGCACCGCGACTCGCGAAGCCTCATTGCTGCGCTTGCGTCCGATTATGATGACCGCGCTGGTCGCTTGTCTGGGCTTGCTGCCGGCGGCGCTTTCCACTGGAATCGGTTCCGACACGCAGAAACCGTTCGCGATTGTGATCGTCGCCGGGCTGATCTCGCGCCTGGTCCTTGGCTTTTTCGTCAACCCGGTGCTTTATGAATTGGTCGCGCGCGAAGGCAACGTCTTGCAGGTCTGAAAACGCGGCACACGTCGCGCGGCATGCGTGGAGCCCTGGTGTTGTTCGATTCATAGCGGAAACACAGCGACCTTTTTAGCTAAAGCGGCATCAGAGCTACGATAGGCGGCACGAGAGCATTGGATATTTTTTATGCCTAAGCGAATAGCCTTACGACTACTGGCGGTGGCCCTGATTCTTTCCGTGGGCCTCTTCGCCATGCAGGCCGCCGGCCACTGGCATGGGCACTCCTCCGACGAACAACATTGCCAGGTCTGCCATACGGGCCACGTCGCCGTGCCACAGCCCGCGGCGCAGCTGGAAACGCAATCGCCGATTACCTTCGCGCGATTTGCCGCCGCCGAATATCAGAAGCTCAGCCTCGATCCTGTTTGCAGCCATAGAATCCCCCGCGCGCCTCCTGTTTAACTTCTCATTCCAAAAATCGTAATCCCCTAACGCGTGCCGTTTTCATGGCGGCAGGCGTCGCATTCCATTTTCATATCGCAATTCATCCGCGGCCGGCGCTGCGCAGCGTCTAGGCCGCCATTCATAAAGGGAGATTCACTGATGAGAACCGCAAAAGCATTCTTGGGGGCCTTGTTTTTCCTGTTAGGCGCGCTGCTAGCCATACCCGCGAGCATCGCGCAGACCGGGAACTCGGCGAACGTCGCGGGAACCGTAACGGATCCTTCGGGCGGCGTAGTTGCCAGCGCGAACGTCACGATCCACAACCCGGTCAGCGGCTATGAACGCACTACCACCACCGACGCATCCGGCAATTTCAGCTTCGCCAATGTGCCATTCAATCCCTATCACTTGTCCGTCAGCGCCACGGGATTTGGCGCGTACGCGCAGGACATCGACGTCCGCTCCTCCGTGCCTCTCGCCTTGAAGATCGGCCTGACCCTCGCTGGCAGCTCCAGCACCGTCACCGTCGAAGGTGGCGGCGACCTGCTCGAGAACGAGCCGACCTTCCACACCGACGTGGATCGCTCCCTCTTCGACAAGCTTCCCTTGGAGAGTGCGTCTTCTTCCATCAGCTCCCTCGTGACGCTTTCTACCCCGGGCGTCGCCGCAGACTCCAACGGCCTGTTCCACGGGCTCGGCGACCACGCCGAAAATTCGTTCTCCGTGGACGGCCAGCCCATCACCGACCAGCAGAGCAAGGTGTTCTCGAATCAATTGCCGATCGACGCTGTGCAATCTCTGGAAGTTATCTCCGGAGCCCCGCCCGCCGAATTCGGAGACAAGACCAGTCTGGTCATCAAGGCAACCACGCGCTCTGGCGAGGGTGTCACCACGCCCCACGGCAGCGTCACGGCCTCCTACGGCGCGTTTGGCACAGCCAATGCCGGCTTCGACCTCGCCTATGGCGGCCAGAACTGGGGCAATTTCATTTCCGTCAACGGTTTGAACAGCGGCCGGTTTCTCGACGGTCCCGAGTTCACCGTAATGCACGACAAGGGCAACGAAGAAAACATCTTCGACCGCGTAGATTATCAATTCAATGCTGCAAACTCACTGCACCTTGATCTGCTTTACACACGGTCCTGGTTCCAAACGCCGAATTCGTTTGATGGACAATTTGCTTCGCCCTGGTTCGGCGTGGTCGTTGCCAATGGCGGTCTTGATCCTGACGGCAATCCCGTTGGCCCCACGGATCAACGCTCGAAGATCGGAACCTACAACATCGCTCCCACCTGGACGCGCTTGATCAATTCATCCACCGTGCTCACGCTCGGTGGGTTTGTCCGTCGCGACCAGTTCAACTACTACGGCAGCGACAATCCTTTCGCCGATCTCGGTCCCTCCAATCTTCAACAGGAAGCCGCGAATCAATATCGCACGCTCACCAACGCCGGCGCTCATTCCGAGCTATCCATCGTGAAAGGCAATCACAACATCAAGGCCGGAATCGTGTACGAACAGACGTTCCTCACGGAACGCGACACCTTCGGAATTGTGGATCCCACACTGAACGCCGTGTGCCTC
Organism: uncultured Acidobacteriota bacterium; assembly: GCA_963779465.1. GTDB lineage: Bacteria > Acidobacteriota > Terriglobia > Acidiferrales > UBA7541 > Palsa-295. The sequence continues at coordinate 135,361 of CAVZYH010000002.1, forward strand.
AATGCCGACGGAACTCCGGACACCAATCCAGCGATCACTTCTCAAACGCAATGCACCGGAACGCTGGCGCCTAACCTGGGCCAAGGGTCCGTCGGTGCGTTTGTTCCCATCCTCGGTTGCGTTGACTTGACCCGAACCGCCGCGCTGCCGGCCAGCGATGGATGTTCAGCTGGGCAGACGAACAGTGCTGAGTACCTTTTTCCAGGTCATACGGATGTGAAACAGCTCGCGATGTACGTGCAGGATTCCATCACCTTGAAGAATTGGTCCTTCAACCTTGGAATCCGCGGGGATATCTATGAAGGCCTCACTCACGCGACGCAGGCGGAGCCGCGCTTAGGTGTCGCCTACAACGTCAAAAAAACCAACACGGTTCTGCGCGCTTCCTATGCGCGGACGCTGGAAACGCCATTCAACGAAAATTTGGTGCTTTCCAGCCTCGGCTGCCTGAACCCGGTTGTCGGCGCTCTGTTCGCGGCCGAAAACGAAGGCTGCACGTCCGGAACCGCCACTCCTCTTGCTCCCGGCTTTCGCAATGAATTTCACGCCGGCCTGCAGCAGGCATTCGGAAAATATCTAGTGATCAACGGCGAGTACATCTGGAAGTACACGCACAGCGGCTACGACTTCAGCATTCTGGGCGCTACGCCGATCACCTTTCCCATCGAGTGGAATAATTCGAAAATTCCCGGCTACGCGATCAGCGCGAACGTCCCGGACTATCACGGGCTCACCGCGCTGGTGGTGATGTCCAGCGTCGCCGCGCGCTTTTTCACCCCGCAAATCGGCGGCGTCGGCGCGGTTCCCATCGTAGCGGGAAGTTTTACGCCCTTCCGCATTGACCACGACGAGCATTTTAACGAAACCACTCACCTGCAATACCAGCCGAAAAAGCTCTGGCCCTGGATTGGCTTCAACTGGCGCTACGATAGCGGTCTGGTTGCAGGCCCGGTCCCCTGCGATGGCGGCAATTGCGCCGGCGCGCAAGTCCCGGGATTCGTGGATGTCTCCGGCCTCTCGCCCGATCAGCAATTTCAGGCTGGACTGTCCTGCGCCGGAGTGTTCGCGACTCCGCCGAGCCCGTCCAATCCTACCGGCACGGCGATCATCGCCTCCGGCTTGTGCCCCTCGTCGCAATACAAGTCGAAGTTCTTGCAGATTCCCACCCCAGGAACCGAGAACGACGATCACAATCCGCCGCGTGTCGCTGCGCGCAACCTGTTCGATCTGGCTGTCGGCGACGACAATCTTTTCCGCGGCGACCGTTATAAGTGGAGTCTCCGCTTGACCGCCATCAATATTGGCAACAAGGAAGCGGTTTACAATTTCCTCTCCACTTTCAGCGGCACGCACTACGTGACGCCACGAGCGTTGAGCGCGGAGGTTGGCTTCCACTTCTAGGGGGAGACGAACTGACGATCCTCTTCCGCTGAGCCCAATCGGACGGCGTGAGCGCGGCCGAGCAAGTCCGCGTTCACGTCGCCGCCGTCCGCGAATTTCCACCAGCCAGCCAGCGAATTGTAACTAAATTCTTACAAAACTCCAGTTGACACCCAATTACAACTAACCTAGACTCTTTTTCCAGTTGATAATGGATTGCAACTAGGAGCCTAATGTTTTGCCCTCATCCCCTCTCTTGTAGCCGCATCTTCTCGCTTCTCGCGGCTCTATTTATTTCAGCCATCGCCGCCCACGCCGGCGTTGGCGGCCGCATCTCCGGCACCGTGAAAGACGCGACCGGCGCCGTGATGCCCAAAGCAACCGTCTCCATCACCAACGCGGAAACCGGCGTGCGTCAGGTCCTGACCACCGACGACAGTGGCGCCTTCTCCTTCCTCAACGTCCAAGTCGGCCGCTACACTCTCGACGTAGTCGCCGACGGATTCCGCCCGTATCAACGCACCGGAATCACCATTGATGCCAACAGCGCCTTGAATATTGACGCGGTCCTGGAAGTGGGCGCCAGGTCCGATGCTGTCACGGTGGTTGATAACCAGATCCACGTGGACACAACCAGCACGCAAATCGGCGAGGTCATCACCGCCATACAGATGACCGCCGTGCCGCTCAATGGCCGCAGCTACACAGACTTGCTGGCGCTGCAGCCCGGTGTGGTGCCGGTGACAACCATCACTAATGAGACGGTGCAGGACGTCGGCGCCAGCGCGCTTTCCCCCTCCGGCGATTTGAATCCCGGCACAATTTCCATCAACGGCCAGCGCGAATTTGCCAACGCCTTCATCGTCAACGGCAGCGACGTGGAAGAAGACGTCAACATGGGCGCGGCGATCGTTCCTACCCTCGATTCCATCGCCGAGTTTCGCATTCTCACCAGCAACTTTGACGCAGAGTATGGCGAGTTCAGCGGCGGGCAGATCAACGTCGTCACGAAATCCGGCACCAACGCTTTTCACGGCGATCTTTTCGAATTCCTGCGTAACACCAACTTCGACGCGCGCAACTACTTTTCTCCCACGCGCGGAGCTTTCGATCAAAATCAGTTCGGCGGCACCGTCGGCGGCCCCATTCGCAAGAATAAAATTTTCTTCTTCGCCGATTACCAAGGCACTCGTTCAACGCAAGGCGTGGACACTGGCCAAATCTCGGTACCGTCCGTGCAGGACCGCACCACAGGCAACTTCTCCGACCAGCCGCTCAATTCCAGCGGTTTCAATCCGCTGGGTTTTTGCGGAGTCGCGGCGGGCAATCTGGAAATACCCTGCGTGGTAAGCGGGCCGAACATTGCCACAAATCTTTCGAATAAGTTGGGATATGCCGTGCAGCCCGGCGAGCCGTATTACTTCAGCGGCCCCACGCAGCAACATCCCGGCGGCGGACCTTGCACCAGCAATAATCCCGCGACTGGTTGCGTCTTTCCGAACGCCACCATCCCGACGACCTCCTGGATCGCGCCGGGCACCAATCTTTTGCAATACATTCCCGCGCCCAACAATTCCAACGGCACGTTTTCCACCTCAGCCTTCAACTTGAACTTGCGCGACGATAAAGGCGCCTATCGCCTCGACGCGAACACGCGTTTCGGCCTGTTCACCGCCTACTATTTTCTCGACGACTGGTCGCAGAACAATCCCTACCCCATCGCACAGGGCGGCGCGAACGTCCCGGGCTTCAACGCGCTCTACACCGGCCGCGCGCAATTGCTCGATCTAGGCTTCACCAAGACGGTAGGGTCGTCCGCCGCGAACGAATTCCACTTCAGCTACCTGCGTAATGCCAATGACCTTGGCAAACCGGTCGGAGGAGTCGGAGTAAGTCTGGCCTCACAGGGGTTTGAGGTCGGCCCCGGAACTCCGGGCATCGTGCCGCTGTCGCCGAAAACCGAGGGCGTGGAAAGCGTCGGCTTCAACAGCTACACGATCGGCACGAATACCAACGAGCTGAATCAAGTCGAGAACACTTTCCAATTGCTCGACAACTTTTCCAAAGTGATCGGCACGCACACGCTGAAATTCGGCGGAGAAATTCACTACGATCAGGTGAACGTCAACGCCATCGCGCAATTCAATGGCAGCTTCCTCTTCTTCGGCACTGAGACTGGATTGGACTTCGCCGATTTCCTGCTCGGAGTTCCCAGCCAGTACAACCAAAGTCAGCTACAGCCTTTTTACGGCCGCAACAAGTACTTCGGTCTTTATGGCCAGGATAGCTGGCGCATCAACAGCAGCCTCACATTGAATTACGGATTGCGCTGGGACCGCATCGAGCCCTGGTATGAGAAGTACAACCAGATCGCCACATTCATTCCCGGCGAACAATCGCTCGTTTTCCCCGGCGCTCCGGCCGGCATCCTTTATCCCACCGATCCCGGCGTATCGCGCACGCTAGCGCCTCCTGGGAATCGCGATTTTGCGCCGCGCATTGGCCTCGCGTACTCACCGAACGTTGCGGGCGACGGCCTGCTCGCCAAAATACTCGGCGGCCCCGGCAAGACGAGCATCCGCGCCAGTTATGGAATGTTTTACACCGCGATTGAAGCTCTCACCATCGGCGTGATGAGCGCGAACGCCCCCTACGGCACCACGTACACCAGTCCGGCGCCGCCGCTCTTTGCCACACCCTTTGTCACCGCGGCCAGCGGCCAGAATCTCGGCCAGACTTTTCCGGTGACGCTCGCTCCGCTGAATTCCAGCGCGAAAAATCCTGATAACAGCATAGATTGGTCGCAGTTCGAACCCATCACCGGACTACCCAACTACCTGACAACCAATCGCATCCCCTACACCGAGGAATACATGCTCTCGCTGCAGCGGGGCTTCGGTAACAACACGGTCGTCAGCGTGAATTACGTCGGCACCCAGGGGCATCGCCTTCTGGTAATCGAGGAAGCGAACCCAGGCGACCCGTCACTCTGCTTGTTCTTGAGCAATCCGGCCAATCTTGCGCCGGGACAAACTCCCTGCGGCCCTTTCGGCGAAGACACGCAGTACACCACCTCTGCCGGCCAGGTTTTCAACGGCACGCGCGGCCCGCTCGGCTCGAGCTTTGGCAGCAATGCGAATCAGGCAACCATCGGCAACTCCAACTACAACGCATTGCAGTTCACGCTGCGCCACACCACCAGGCGCCTCACCGTGCTCGCCGGATACACCTACAGCAAATCCGAGGACCAATCCTCGAACCTGGGCGAAGCAGTCAATCCAATCAATCCTGCGCTCAGCAAAGCGCTCTCGTCTTTTGATGTGAAGCACAACTTCGTCGTCAGCTACAGCTATCAACTTCCCTTCGAACAACTCTTCCGCGCAGCGAACCGCTGGACGCAGGGTTGGGAAATTTCCGGCATCACCCATTTCAGCAGCGGCCTCCCCGTGACCCTCGTCAACTTTGGCGACAATTCTCTGCTCGGATCCGAACCCAACGGCATCAATAATTTCGGCGTGGATGAGCCGGACTATACCGGCGCCGCGCTCAACCTGAATTCCAACCCGCGCAACGGCAACGCTTATTTCAATACCGCCGCGTTCACAGAAAACGCCCTGGGCACGCCCGGCACCGCCAAGCGCCGCTTCTTCTACGGCCCCGGACTGAACAATTACGACCTGGCTCTGCTCAAGACCGTGAGCCTCACCGAATCAAAGTCGCTCCAGTTCCGCGTTGAAGCTTTCAACGCCTTCAACCACGCACAATTTTTCGGCCCGCAAGCCGTTGACGGAAATATTGACAGCTCCACATTCGGCGACGTGATCGGCGCTACCTCGCCGCGCCTCGTCCAACTCGGCTTCAAGTTCTTGTTCTAACGCCAGCTCGCCCCCCGCGTAGCTCTCCGCCCTGATATTTCCTGCTACAATGCTCCGTGGAACCGGCCTGCGACGCAGGTGACGTCGCGATGGTCTTTTGAACCAACACTGGATCCCAGGGAGTCCGCGTCGTCCTGCCCTTGTGCACGTCCATCGGTTTCGGCCGGTGGATAGCCTTAAAGCAGGCGCAGGGCACCCACCTATTCGTGGGGTTCAGGACCTAGCTGCGCACGGCGGAGTGGACCGCTCCACATCGGAACGCTTCAGATTCGCAGTTCAATCGCAGTTCGAAATGAGAAACCTCCACAATGAAGATTCTCTTTATCGGAGATATCGTCGGTTCGCCCGGACGCAAAATCGTCCATGACCGCCTTGCTGACATCCTCACGCAACGCTCCATAGATCTGTGCATCGCCAACGGCGAGAATTCCGCATCCGGCTTCGGCATCACTCCGCGCCTCGCTGAAGAAATATTCGCGGCAGGAGCGGAAGTCATCACCGGCGGCAATCACATTTGGGACCGCAAAGAGATCATCGATTTTTTCCCGCATGAACCGCGGCTGATCCGCCCCGCGAATTTTCCGGCCGGCACGCCGGGCAAAGGGCATTTCGTTGGCCAAGCGAAAAATGGCGTCCACTACGCGGTCATGAATCTTCAGGGCCGCACCTTTATGGCGCCGCTGGAAGATCCCTTCCGCACCGCGGAACGCGAGCTGGCCGCACTTCCTTCCGATGTAAAAGTGATCATCGTGGACATGCACGCCGAGGCCACCTCTGAGAAGCAAGCGATGGGCTGGCACCTCGACGGAAAAGTTTCCGCTGTGCTCGGCACGCACACGCACGTCGCCACCGCCGATAATCGCGTGCTGCCCGGCGGTACCGCCTACATCACGGACGTAGGCATGACCGGCCCGCATGATTCTGTCATCGGCATGGAGAAAAAGCCCATCGTGCAGCGCTTCCTGGACGCGCTGCCAGCGAAATTCACCGTGGCCGAAGGCGACGTGCAAATGAACACCGTGCAGATTGACGTGGATGAATCCACCGGCCGCGCCCGCTCCATCGATCGCGTAAATTTCCGCCTCGACTAAATCCGCGTCGCACTTTTTTTGCAGCGCCGACCTCTCGCCGGGCGCTCTCGCTTTTGAAGTTGTAGCGGCCGCCTTCAGGCGGGAGTCGTTGCGGTTGCTTTTGAATTGTGTAGCGGCCGGTTCAGGTTCACCGAACCGGGTAGCTGTTGGTGTTGTCTGCCTTTGCTTTACATGCGATCCGTACCATCGCGCCAACAAAAAATCTCGCGAGCCGGAAAAAGTTTCAACTCTCGCGCAGCTTCGTCTCGCGATTTTTATTTTTTACAAGCGCAAATATCAAAATTCGCCGCTGTGGAAATCCTGTGAATTGTTTGTGGAGAGCATGCCCGGTACCTACACAGTTTTCTCTTGCTACCAGCGTCGCGTTTAGGCAGAATCCCGCCTCACGTCTCTGATGAGCGTAAGGCACGGGGATTCATTAGAGCTGGCGACGCAGGGCGCGAAGCCGCTTCATCGTATCCGAAACACCAGACCAAATTACACCCGCCGGTAAGGGTGGCGTTTTTCCACAGCATTTCCACATCGGTGGAAATTGCGGTAAGGGCTGACTCGCTTCATGAACCTTTGGGATAAGATTCTCCAACATACTGAGCGGCGCGTTAATCCACATAGCTTCGCCACCTGGTTTCGACCCACACGCTTGGATCGTTCGGAAGACGATCGTCTGACCGTCCGCGTGCCTACTCGCCTTTTCTGCAAGCGCCTCACGGAAACTTACGGCGAGCTGCTGAAAGCGGTTCTGGTTGAAATCGGCAAGCCTCAACTGCACCTGGATTTTGTCTGCGCCGAAGCAGAAGCGCCCGTTGCGGCGGCTGCGAGTGCGCCAGTGTCTCCCCAGGCCAAGCTGGATTTCGACGCGGTGGCCAACCAGCTGAATCCGCGCTACACCTTCGATTCGTTTATCGTCGGTGCTTCCAATCAGTTCGCGCACGCCGCGGCGCTGGCTGTCGCCGAGCAGCCTTCGAAATCCTACAATCCGTTGTTCCTCTATGGTGGTGTAGGGCTGGGCAAGACGCACCTGATGCAGGCCATCGGCCACACGCTCAAGCGCAGAAACCCGGCGATGCGCCTCACCTACGTGAGCGCGGAGAAATTTACCAACGAAGTGATTTCCTCGATCCGGTTCGAGCGCATGGCCGCTTTCCGCGATCGTTTCCGCAATATGGACGTCCTCATGGTGGACGATATCCAGTTCATCGCCACCCGCGAACGCACCCAGGAAGAATTTTTCCACACTTTCAACGCGCTCTACGATCAGCAGAAACAAATCGTGATTTCTTCCGATTGCCCGCCCAAGGAAATTTCCTCCATCGAAGAGCGCTTGCGCTCGCGCTTCGAATGGGGCTTGATCGCCGATATTCAGTTGCCCGATCTGGAAACGAAAATCGCCATCTTGCAGAAAAAAGCGGAAAGCGAACGCGTCCAGCTCCCTGACGAAGTGGCGGAGTACATCGCCCGTGCCATCAAATCGAATATTCGCGAGCTCGAAGGCGCCCTGATCCGCCTGATGGCCTACGCCTCGCTCACTGGCGCGGAATTAAACCTTTCCACCGCCCAGCAAGTCCTGAAAAATATTATCGAGACGCAGGAAAAGAAGGTCACGATCGAGCAGATTCAAAAACGCGTCGGCGAAATCTTCGGCCTGCGCGCCCAGGACCTGAATGTCCGCAGCAATTCCCGGCAGATCGTGCTGCCGCGCCAGGTGGCCATGTTCGTCGTGAAGCAGCTCACTTCCGCGTCCCTTCCCGAGATCGGCCGCCAGTTCGGCGGCAAGCATCACACCACCGTGCTGCATTCCATCAATAAAATTGAGACCGAGCGCCAAACCAACAAAGATTTGAACAAGAAAATTAACAGGCTACTCGATTCATTTGGTTAGACTTAGTCTTTGGAAATACTCAACCCGCCCCACCAGCTGTGGATTTTCGCGTGCCCGTGCTAAACCTGCCCTAGAAACGCCCAATGCATCGCTTGGGGTGTGTCTTGTGACTGTAGTTGGATTACCCGCGCGTGTCCTGTGCATCGCCTGTGAACGACCTGTGAGTGCCCTGTGAATGAACGGTGCATCGCTGCCGGCCGCGCCGCGGGCGCCGCATTTCTGCAGGCTTATCCTCGCCGCCGCGCGCCGTTGCACAGCACACTCGCAGCGACAATTGCAGCTCCCCACTCCACTTGCGGCGTTTTCCGAAGTTTCCACAGATGCGGCGACGGCGACGGTTTTCTTATATATTTATATACCTAAAGAAAAGCAGTACAGTAGCCGCAGCAAAAATCAGCTCGAAAATTGCGAGGGCCGCCCCAGATGGAATTCAGCGTAAAAAGATCGGACCTGCTCGACGAGCTCGAACTGACGCAAGGCGTCGTCGAGCGCAAGACCACCATTCCCATCCTCTCCAATCTTCTGGTGGAAGCGAAAGGCAGCCGCCTCACCATCACGGCCACTGATCTGGAGTTGAGCATCCGCACCTCCTGCGATGCCAAGGTAAAAAAAGAAGGCGCCGGCACCATCCCCGCCAAGAAACTTTTCGAGCTGCTGCGCTTGCTGCCCGAAGGCGAAGTGAAATTCAAGCTCCTGGAAAATCATTGGGTGCATATCATCAGCGACCGCCGCAATTACAAGCTTGTGGGCATGTCCAAGGATAATTTTCCCGCGCTGCCAGCGTTTCCGCACGCGCTGGTGAAGATTCCCGCGAAGCTGCTCGCCGACGCGATCGCCAAGACTACCTTCGCAATCTCGCTCGAAGAATCCCGTTACACGCTGAATGGCGCGCTGCTGGTGCTGAAACCAGGCTCGCTCGCCATGGTGGCCACCGACGGCCATCGCCTCGCCATGGTTGAGACCGATCACAAATTTGAAGGATTCAACAACGAGACGCGCGTCCTGATCCCCAAGAAAGCCATGACCGAAGTGCAGCGCCTCGTCGGCAAATCCGGCGACGACCTTCAGATCGAATTCGGCCAGGACGAAAGCCATCTGTTTTTCCAGGTGGGCCGCCGACTGCTCACTTCGCGCAAGCTCACCGGACAATTCCCGAATTACGAAGCCGTGCTGCCGCGCGATGCCAACAAAACCCTCTCGCTCGAACGCGGCGAATTGCAGGACGCTCTGCGCCGCGTCGCCCAGCTCGCCGACCAGCGCTCCCACGCCGTGAAATTCACGCTCACCACCGAAGGCTTGGAAGTTTCCTCCTCCAGCCCCGAGTACGGCGAAGCCAAGGAAATCATCGAAAAGGAATTCAAAGGTGAGACCATCGCGATCGGTTTCAACGCGCAATACTTGCTGGATTTTCTAGCTGCCGCCGCCGATGGCCCCATCAGTTTCGAACTAAAAGACGAACAATCCGCCGGCCAACTTCGCCCCACAGGCGACGAAACTTCGCGCTACCGCTACGTCGTAATGCCCATGCGCATTTGAACATCGCATGAAGATCGCGCGCACTTCGCAGTGCCGACGATAGCGCCGGAATCGTTCGAAAATCGGTGTAAAAACGCCCACTTTCGGACGTTTTCGTCGCCCCCGCGAGAAGCTCCCAGCAAAGGCCCCGAACCACTCGTAAACCACTGAATAGAAAAGCTATAAATTCAATTTTGCCACGCGCTTTCGCCTTGTGAATTTCACCCAATTTCGCTACAATAAACTTGTTCAGATTTCCTTCTGAGCGGCACTATATTCGGCTCGAATTTGCCTCTGTTTTTCTTGCTCGCGCCAGGGCAAGAGAAGCCAAATCCGCGCCGGGTAATCCCCTTTCCGCAGGGGAAAATCAAAAAGCTCCGCCGCGTCTCCCCGAATTTTTCGGAACGGGACGGGATGGAGCCGCAACCCTTCGAGTTTCGCCGGCGCGTGCGCGCGCCCTCGAAAGTATTCGAACCCAGCTTCGGGTGAGCGAAACCAATGGGCAAGGTAACTCGCCAGAATTTTGGCGAGCAAGTGTCGGGCACATCCGCGCGACCGCCTTCCCGCAGCCTTAACGTTTATTTGCAAAATTGCATCCGCACGCAATCTGAGGAGAAGCACGACCCATGGCTGAAAAAGACGCTGCGGCCGGAAAAACTGGCGGCCACAAGTACGACGCGACTTCCATCAAAGTTCTCGGCGGCATCGAAGCCGTCCGCAAGCGTCCCGCGATGTACATCGGTTCCACCGGCGAAATGGGCCTGCACCATCTGGTCTGGGAAGTCGCGGACAATTCCGTGGATGAAGCCATGGCCGGATTCTGCGACGAGATCAACGTCGCCGTGCACGAAGACAACAGCGTCACCGTAATTGACAACGGCCGCGGCATTCCCGTGGATATGCACGCCACGGAAAAAAAGCCGGCCGCCGAAGTCGTCATGACCGTGCTGCACGCCGGTGGAAAATTCGATAGCGACACCTACAAAGTTTCCGGCGGCCTGCACGGCGTCGGAGTCTCCGTCGTCAACGCGCTCTCCGACTGGCTCGATCTGGAAATCTGGCGCGAAGGCGAAGTCTGGGAACAATCCTACGAAAAGGGCGTGCCGACCTCGAAGCTCAAAGCCTCCGGCAAGACGCGCAAGACCGGCACCAAAATCACTTTTCACGCCGATCCCGAAATTTTCGGCAAGACCATCTACAGTTATGACACGCTCGCGCAACGCCTCCGCGAACTCGCTTTCCTGAACAAAGGCCTGAAGATCACGCTCGATGACGAGCGCAGCGGCAAGAAGGCCGAATTCCGCTTCACCGGCGGCATCGCTGAATTCGTGAAGCACCTGAACAAAGGCAAAGGCGTCCTGCACGATTCGCCGATCTACATCGAAGGCAAGCGCGATCAGGTAGAAGTGGAAATCGCGCTGCAATACAACGACAGCTACACCGAAAATGTATTCGCCTTTGCCAACACCATCAATACCGTGGACGGCGGCACGCACCTTTCCGGTTTCCGCTCCTCGCTCACGCGCACCATCAACTACTACGCCAATTCTTTCGGCATGTTGAAGGAGCAGAAGGACGAAGTCACCATCAACGGTGACGACGTCCGCGAAGGCCTCGTCGCCGTCGTCTCCGTAAAACTTCCGCAGCCTCAATTCGAAGGCCAGACCAAGGGCAAGCTCAATAGCGATATCAAGGGCGTCGTCGAGCAGATGGTCAACGAGCGCCTCGGCGAATATTTCGACAAACATTCTTCCATCGCGCGAAAAATTATCGGCAAGTGCATTGACGCCGCGCGCGCCCGCGAAGCCGCCCGCAAGGCTCGCGAGCTTACGCGCCGCAAGTCCGCGCTCGATTCCAGCGGATTGCCCGGCAAGCTCGCCGATTGCCAGGAACGCGATCCCGCGCGCTGTGAGATTTTCCTGGTCGAGGGCGAATCCGCCGGCGGCTCGGCCAAGGGCGGCCGCGATCGCCGCTACCAGGCCATCCTGCCGCTCAAGGGCAAGATCCTCAACGTCGAGAAAGCCCGCTACGACAAAATGCTCGGCCACGAGGAAATTCGCTGCATCATCACCGCGCTCGGCACCGGCATCGGCAAAGACGATTTCGACGCCAGCAAGCTTCGCTACCACAAAATTATTCTGATGACCGACGCGGACGTGGACGGCAGCCACATCCGCACGCTGCTGCTCACTTTTTTCTTCCGCCACATGCGCGAGCTGATCGAGAAGGGAAATATTTATATCGCGCAGCCGCCGCTCTATCGCGTGAAGCGCGGAAAAATGGACCGCTACATCCGCGACGAGCGCGAATTCGCCCGCGAGCTGATGAAGCGCGCCACCGAAGAGCACACAGTGAAGGGCAAGAACGGAAAATCGCTCGAAGGCGCCGATCTCACCACCTTCCTGCTGAATATTCAGGAATACGATCAGGTGGCCGCGAAGCTGGGTCGCCGCCTGCGCGAACCGAAGCTGGTGGACCTGCTGGCCGAAAGTGAACTCGACAAGAAAGCCGATTTCGCCGACAAAAAGAAATTGCAGGAACTCGTGAAGGCCATCGAAAAGAAAAAGCTCGACCTCGAAGCGAAATTCATTTTCGACGAAGAGCACAGCCTGCACGAGCTGGTGCTGAAAAATGGCGGCGAACGCCGCATCAATTGGGCGCTCGCGGCCACGCCGGATTACAAGCGCCTGCGCACTCTCGCCGCGGCCATCGCCGAACTCGATCGCGGCCCCTTCACCGTCGCGCACAATGGCGACAAAGTCGTGAAGGAAGATTCGCTCGGCCTGCTCAATTACGTTCTGGAAGACGCCAAAAAAGATTTCACCATCACGCGCTTCAAGGGATTGGGCGAAATGAATCCCGAGCAATTGTGGAACACCACCATGAACGCGGAGGTGCGCACCCTGCTCAAAGTGCGCTTGGAAGACGCTGTCGCAGCCGAAACAATTTTCTCCACCCTGATGGGCGAAAACGTCGAAGAGCGCCGCAAGTTCATCGAAGAAAACGCCCTCGACGTCGTCAACCTGGATATTTAGTTTCTTGGGAACGGGGCAGTCACGAGCAGTCACAAGGACAAGCTCTGAGGGCATTCAGGCTTGTGTGATTCGCGAATTCCGACGCGCGGCGTTAAGCGACTCGCTCGGAATCGCAGCCCCTGAGAATCTTTGTGGGTCGCGGCTTTAGCCGCGACTTAAAGCGGAGAGGGGTCAGGGGCTTTAGCCCCTGAAGTTCCCTGATGAGCAGAATCGCGAGAAGAGTGAAGCAAGCTGGCGTTTACTTTGTCACGACGGGCACATGGCAGCGCCGAATGCTGTTCCAGAAATCCGAGCTGGCGAAGATAGTACTGGACCAGATTTTCGAATGCAGAAAGCGGGGCTTTTACAAGTTGCACGCATTTGTCCTGATGCCAGAACATTTGCACATGCTGATTACTCCCGGCGAGGAAGCATCGCTTGAAAAAACAGTCATGATGATCAAGGGGGGATCGAGCTTCAGGATCGGAAAGGAACTGAACTATAAGTTTCCGATTTGGTTCAGTGGGTACCACGACCGCTGGATCCGCGACATTGCGGAATATCGGATTCGGAAACAATACATTGAACTCAATCCGGTGAAAGCACAGCTTGTGGAAAAGCCATTGGACTATTCAGCTAGCTCGGCGAGCGGCAAGTACGAAATGGATCTTTGCGAGTATACGACAAAGGGAACTTCAGGGGCTAAAGCCCCTTCGAGCCGGGCAATCTTATGTCGCGGCTAAAGCCGCGACCCACAAAACATGAACTATCAACTGGTATGGAAGATATTGCCGGGCCTGCGCGGAATGAGCTGCTCCGATTTTCGCGCTACGCCGACGGATGCGCCGAACAACGAACAGGGCGTCGCGTTCGAATGTGCCACGCAATCCGAATGTGATGCGCTGCTCAACGAACTGGAATTACATTTCGGCCCGCAGCGTTTTTCAAACAACGCGACGGCCTTCGAAACGGTGAAGACTTACGTGTTAGAACGGGCCAAAGCCAAAGCCAAAGCATAGGCGCAGGTTTTGTAGCGGCGGCATTCAGACCGCCAGTTTTTCGGAGCAAGCAGCAAGGCGCGGCAGCAGAGGAAACGAATCACTAATCATCGATCACCACTCACCAAAACACGGAGATTCTAAGTGGCCGAAGAACTAGACAAATCAATTACCACCCCGGTTGATATCGAATCGGAAATGAAGAAGTCCTACCTCGATTACGCCATGAGCGTGATCGTCGGCCGCGCGCTGCCCGATGTCCGCGACGGCCTCAAGCCCGTGCATCGCCGCATTCTTTTCGGCATGTACGAGCTCGGCCTCACCTCCACCAAGGCCTACCGCAAGTGCGCCAAGATCGTCGGCGAAGTTCTCGGCAAGTTCCATCCACACGGTGACGCTCCCGTGTACGACGCGCTCGTCCGCCTCGCGCAGGATTTCAACATGCGCTACCCCCTTGTGGACGGCCAGGGGAACTTCGGCTCCGTGGACGGCGATCCTCCCGCGGCCATGCGTTACACCGAAGCGCGCCTTTCGAAAATTGCAGAAGAAATGCTCGCGGACATCGAAAAAGATACCGTTGAATTCGTCCCCAATTTCGATGAAAGCGAAAAAGAACCGGTTGTCCTGCCTACTCGCGTTCCCAGCTTGCTCGTCAACGGCTCTTCCGGCATCGCCGTCGGCATGGCCACCAATATTCCGCCGCACAATTTGAAAGAAGTCGTCGAAGCCGCCATCGTGCTGATCGAAGAGCCCGAAGCCAACCTGAAAAAAATCATGAAGCTCGTCCCCGGCCCCGATTTTCCCACGGCCGGCTACATTTACGGCCGCGAAGGCATCGAGCAAGCCTACAAGACCGGCCGCGGCTCCTTCCAGGTGCGCGCCAAGGTCGCCATCGAACAGCGCGGCAAGGATCGCCAGGACATCGTCGTCACCGAGCTGCCTTATCAAGTGAACAAGGCGCGCCTGATCGAAAACATCGCCGGCCTCATTCAGAATAAAAAGATCGAAGGCATCGCCGACATCCGCGACGAAAGCGACCGCGACGGCATGCGCATCGTCATCGAAGTGAAGCGCGACGAAGAGCCGCAAATTATTCTCGCGCACCTCTTCAAACACACCCAGATGCAGGAATCTTTCAGCATGATCCTGCTGGCCATCGTCGCCGGACAGCCGCGCGAGCTGGGCCTGCTGGATCTGCTGCGTCTTTTCATCGAGCACCGCGTGGACGTGGTGCGCCGCCGCACCCAATACGAGCTGCGCAAAGCCGAAGAGCGCGAGCACATTCTGTTGGGCTATCAGATCGCACTCGATTATCTGGACGAAGTCATCCGCGTGATCCGCGGTTCTTCCAGTCGCGCCAACGCCCGCGAAAACCTGCACGAATTTTTCGCCAACAAGACCGTGAGGGTTTCCGAAGACGGCAAAGCAAAGAGCATCGCCGGCGTAAAGCTCGTCAACAAGAAATACGGCATGCCTGCGGAAATCGTCGGCCTGAGCTTTCCGCAGATTGACGCCATCCTCGAACTGCAATTGCACCGCCTGACGCAGCTTTCCATTGACGACATTCTTGCCGAGCTGAAAAAAATCCGTGAACAAATCGCCGAGCTGCGTGAAATCCTCGCCAGCGAAAAGAAACTGAAAGCCGTGATCGTCGCGGAATTGCGCGAAATCATAAAATCCTATGGCGACGAGCGCCGCACCCAGATCGTTGACCGCGTCGAGGAAATCAAGCTCGAAGACCTGATCAAAGACGAGGAAATGGCCATCACCGTCAGCCACGCGGGCTACGTGAAACGCACCTCGGTGGAAACTTATCGCCACCAATCGCGCGGCGGCAAAGGCCGCATCGGCGCCAAAACGCGTGACGACGATTTCGTCGAGCATTTCTTCGTCGCCTCGGCGCACAGTTACATCCTGCTGTTCACATCCAAAGGCCGCATCTACTGGCTGAAAGTTTACGAAATTCCCGAAGCCGCGGCGGCCACGCGCGGCAAAGCCATCTCCAACCTGGTGCGTTTCCAGGAAAATGAGAAGCTCACCGCCGTCGTTTCCGCGCGCAATTTGGAAGAAGCCGATCGCTACGTCTTCCTCGCCACCAAAAATGGCACCGTGAAGAAAACCGGCCTCGCCGAGTTTTCCAATCCGCGCCCTTCCGGCATTATCGCCATCAATCTCGATGGCGCGGACGAGCTGATCGGCGCAAAACTCACCGACGGCATGCAGATGATTTTCCTGGCCAGTCACGACGGCCAGGCCATTCTCTTCCGCGAGACCGAAGTTCGCTCCATGGGCCGCGCGGCCGGTGGCGTTAACGGCATGGATCTCGCCAAGGGCGACTTCGTCGTCAGCATGGACGCGGTGCAGCCTGATTTCGGGATCATCCAGAAGGAGTACAAGAAGGAAACGAAAAATCTCGACGAGCTGGAAAGCGATCAGATTCGCGAATCGCTCACTTCCCTCATGCTCACAGTTGCCGAAAAGGGTTACGGCAAGCGCACGCCGCTCGCCGAATATCGCGTCACTTTGCGCGGCGGCAAAGGCGTGATCAACCTGAAATCCACCGACCGCAATGGTCCCGTCGTCGCGGCGCTGCAAGTCCGCGAAGATTCCGACGTGATGATCATCACGGGCCAGGGCAAAGTGATCCGCGTGCACTCCGGCGAAATCCGCGAAGCCGGCCGCTCCACACAAGGCGTCCGCCTGCTGCGCCTGGAAGAAGGCGACCGCATCGCCGCAGCCGCCGCGATCCTCGAAGAAGACGAAGCCGCCGCAGTCGCAGCTCCGCCCGAACCGGAAAAGAAGTAGATTTGAGGCAGGAACTAGCCGCGTATCTGGAGATGAAATATGGTCTTCAATTTCATCGTGACGAGTCGGATCGCCGAGTTTGATGCAATGGCTGGAGTCGCAGATTCGCCATCCAACTTTTGGAGCGCTCTCCCAACAATTCTCTGGGTACTCTTCGCCGCCTCGCTATTGTGGATCTTTCGTGCGAGGGTCGAGGATTTATGCGCGAGTCTAATATGGCGCATCCGGTCTGGCACCCCATTCAAGCTCGGTACTTTGGAGCTCGGTGCGATTTCTGTCTCAGCGCGAGGCGATATTTTGGGTGGCCAGGGCCGCATTCAAAGCTCCAAGGACACCGGTAGGCGAGAGCAAGACCGAAACCGACACTACATTCCCAACCGAGGCATTTTTCTCGTCCACAGACTAGTCACGTCTAGACGGGCGGGCCAGCTTTACGATGTCGAAATCTACGCGATCCCTCACAAGGATTCCACACTAGCCTGCGTCGCTCGGGTTGAATACTTTTTCGGTAGCTATTGGGGGAACAACATTTTTACAACGCAGGACAGAGCGCGCGGATTTTCAATCTCCACCACCGCTTACGGGCCGTTCGTCGCAACCGCAGAGATTGTCTTTACCGACGGGACCTCCGCGATGGTCTGGCGCTACGTTGATTTTGAAATGGGTGCCTCTGGTTCACAACCGTTGGGCACGAGTAGCAGCTCACCGGACGTTTAGACCCTTACGATAGCGGCGCGACGTAATACCCCGGCCGGGTGCGCACCGAAACATTCGGACGGTCCACTACGACTTTGATTTCGTGGTAACCGTCCGGGTCATCGCCCACCGGACGATACCCGATCGTGTACTGAGCGTGCAGCTCGCCGCCAATGTCGTCAATCGCTTTTTCGATCGAGCGGTCGCGCATCGTAGCCACGTGCAATCCGCCAGTAGCCTTGCTAGCCACTGCCAGCGAGTTCGTGCCCAGCGCATTCTTCCCGGTCTTCACCAGAAACACCGCCAGCGCCAATAAATCCGGCGTGTCGTTCACATGATCCGGCTTCGCGCGCAAATCCGCCATCGCCGAGCTCAGTCCCACGGAATAAATCGTCACATTCGCCAGTTGCGCCTGCCGCAACACCTCGCCCAGGCGGCTCTCGCTGCCGCTATCCTGCGATTCTCCGATCACCAGCATAATTCGCCGCCGCACCGCGGGCCGTTCTTCCAGCATCGAAATTCCCTTCGCCATCGCGTCGTACAGCAGCGTATCGTTCACGCCCAGCGGCAAATGTTCAATCGCGTACTGCACGCTGTCCGGGTCCGTCGTGAATTTGGTCCGCAAGTCCACGGTGCTGTCATAGCTGATCACCGCCGCTTCCGAAGTCTGCGCCATCACTGCTTCGCTGAACACGATTCCCGCATGCTTGATGCTGGGAAACATCGGCTGAATGTGTGAGCTGGCTTCAATCACGAGCACGATGGATAAAGGATCGCCGCCCACGTCGAAGTGATCAATCTTCTGCTCCGCCCCGTTGTCGTACACCCGGAAATTATCCTGCTTCAAATCAAAAACCATCTCGCCTTTCGGGTCGCGCACGATCACCGGCGCCGTCACTTCGTTCACGCGCACTCGAATCGCATGCTTCTGCTGCTCCGCGGGAGAAA
Organism: uncultured Acidobacteriota bacterium; assembly: GCA_963779465.1. GTDB lineage: Bacteria > Acidobacteriota > Terriglobia > Acidiferrales > UBA7541 > Palsa-295. The sequence goes on from CAVZYH010000002.1 coordinate 153,562, forward strand.
TCTGCTCAGGCGGCACGCCGGGACGCGGATGCAGCGGACCAGCAGGCGCTTCCTGGCACCGCGCAAACGGCGCAGCCAAAACCAGCGTCGCCGCAATCGCAGCGACCGCTCCACTCCGAATTAAACGGCGGAATAACCTGCGATTCACAAGTTTCGTCCCAAATTCACTGTAGTTATCCAGTGTATCTGATTCGCCGCCGCGCGCACGCGTTGCTTACAGAGCACTGCCGCCGCGCGCAACCGCTGTCATTTCCCGCGCGTTCTCCTAGAATAGAAGCGCCATAATCAGGAACGAAACAAAACTGCAGTGAGAACTGAGGTGTGAATTGAAATCTGCAACAGAACCTGACTCCAAGCGTGAAGCGAACTCCGCGTTGGGGCGCACACAATGAAGCGCGCGCGCAAAAAGCCCAAACACCAACCGCTGCCCGAGCTGGCCTACGAAGATCCGCAGTTCATGGAAAGCCTCCCGGCGAGGCCATTGCGCATTCTCGCCGAATACCTCGATCCTCTGAACCGCCTGCGCCGCGCCAACATCGGCGACACCATCGTTATGTTCGGCTCAGCCCGCATTCAATCGCGCGACCACGCTCTGGCACACCTGAAAAAGACCAAAGCCGCCGCGCGCGGCCGGCGCACTGCTGCATCCCGCGCGAAGATCACCGCCGCACGCTCCCTGCTCGAAATGTCGCGCTACTACGAAGAAGCGCGCGAGCTTTCCCATCGCATCACTTCCTGGGCCATGACTCTCGGCAATCAGCCGCGCCGCTTCGTCATCTGCTCCGGCGGCGGTCCGGGAATCATGGAAGCGGCGAATCGCGGCGCTGCGGAAGCTGGCGGCCCATCCGTGGGCTTAAGCATCCAGCTGCCGCACGAGCAAACCTCGAATCGCTACATCTCTCCCGACCTGAATTTCTACTTCCACTATTTTTTCATGCGCAAGCTGTGGTTCGCGCAAATGGCCAAAGCCCTGATCGTCTTCCCGGGCGGCTTTGGCACTATGGACGAGCTCTGGGAAATGCTCACGCTGCTTCAGACCAACAAACTCTCTTCCCATCATTTGATTTTGATTTACGGAAGGAAATACTGGGACAAAGTTCTCAACTGGCGCCACATGGTCCGCACCGGCACCATGAACGAGCGCGACTACAAACTTCTGCAGTTCGCCGATTCCGTGGACGAAGCTTTCAATCACGTCCGCCGCGACCTGGAAGCGCACCATCTGCACCTGGACGTCGAAGGCGAACCCTTCGCGCATCCGCATCAGCTGATTCCCAACATCATGCGGCCCTGATCCGCTGAAAAACCCTGCCCAAAAAAAAGAGGGGACAAGTCTCGGCTCATCCCCTCTGCGTTGGGTCTAGGCGTTACTGTGACGAGCACACATCGCTCGGGACACTCACCGAAAGCGCTGCCGCTCTCTTCCCGCCGGCCCGAATTTAGTTGTTCGAATAAGGATCCAGCGCAAACACTGCCTGAAACCGCCGCTTCTCGTCCTGGTCGTGCAACATCACTACCGGGACAACTCGCAGCGAGTTCTTGCAGCTGCGGCAGGTAGTCGCTTCACCTTCCAGGTCCTGTACGAACCCGTCCGTGAAGTGATACGCCGCACGCGGTCTCCGCGCAGCCTTCGTTCCCTTTTCCCCGCACTGCGGACAGGTGAATTCCACGCGGTCTTCCAGTGGGTCGCGATTCAATGCGGCCCAGCCGGTATAGCGAACTCCCACCGTTTCTATCGAGTTTCGGCTCATTATGACCACTCCTTCCATCTCTAAGAACTGCAACAATCTAGCGATGATAGACAGTTAGACGCACGTCGGGTTCAAAATGATGCATTTCCTCGCACAAGAATTGTAAACAATTTGTATACAGGGGTTTACAACCGCCAGCCGCGTCGCCAGCGCCATTCTCGCCCGACCCTCGCCCTGGTGCGGTTCGATCGGGGCACAAGTCGCAGGTCCCGGTGTCTATCTCTACAGAGATCGCGCGAACTCCGAAGCAGCATCGGACGCGGCCCGGCCGGAACCCTCGTGCCGGCCGCATGAAGTCAGACCATTACTTCGCTGGCCGCGTCTGGTAGGCATCCCTTGTGTGCCAACGATTACGCGGAGGTGTGTCCGTGAGCGATCTGGGAAGCTTGTCGCAATGCATGCTGGAGAACGATGCTGAATCTCGCGCTCGCGCCCGCAATCTGCGTCGCAAAGCGCTGGTGATTTCTATAGTGTTCGAAGCGGCGCTGCTCGGCGCGATGCTCTTGTGGCCGCTGATCACTCCCGGCGTTTTGCCCGGCCTCTTCAACGTGACGCCCACTCCACCGTACCGCGGCGGAAGCGGCTCCGCGGAAAAGCCCGCGCCGTCGCACGCCCATCCGCAAACCGCCACCACCAACAGGCCCGCGCTTTGCCTCTTTTGCACCAAACCTGCTGCGCCCACTCCAGCGCGTGCTCTAAACGATGCAAGCGCATCCAGCACAACAGGAGATTCCGTGCCAGGAATCGGCGACGGCGGAATGGATGGACCTCCAGGTTCGGGCGCTTGGATTCCCGGCGCCGACCGTTCAGGCATGCCGATCGAAATAAGAAAGCCCGAGCCGCCAGAACATAAATCGCTCTTGAAGCGCAGCGAAGGCGTGATGGCCGCTGCGCTAATCTACAAAGTGCAGCCGGAATATCCGGTGATTGCACGGAACATGCACTTGGCCGGCGCCGTCTATCTGCGCGCGATCATCGCGAATGACGGGAGCGTCCGTCAACTCGAAGTGATCAGCGGAAATCAGATCCTCGCGGATCCAGCATTACAAGCAGTCCGCCAGTGGCGCTATCAACCCACGCGCCTGAACGGCGAACCTGTGGAAGTGGAAACCCTGATCACCGTGAATTTCATCCTGAACCAGCAGTAGCCCTTTGAGGGAGGGGCCCAATCGACTGGGTTTCATGGGCGCAGGCAATCCGCTAAATCAATGCCTCGCCGGAATTCAACGCAATTGTCTCGCGCGTCTGATCCCGCAGGCGCACGATTTCATGCCAATCGTCGCCGGCCGCAGGATCGGGCGCGATCGGAGCGCTGAACGTCACCGTCACATGCCCCGGCCGCGGCAGCAACGTCTTATCGCGCAAAATTTGCCGCGCGCCGCGCACCGAAACCGCGCAAATCGGCCGCTGCGTATCCACCGCTGCCTTGAACGCACCCAACTGAAATGGACGGATCCCCGCAGCCGCCGTAAAAGTTCCTTCCGGAAAAATGACCACAGATTCGCCGTTGCGCAGCGCCGCGTTCACTTCTTCCGCTTGCCGTATGCGCGCCTGCGGATCGTTGCGATCAAACGCAAATTGTCCGCTGCGGTCCGCCAACATACTAACGAACGGCATCGCGCGAATCTCCCCCTTGGCCACGAAACGCACATCGTCCGGCAGAGAGGCCAGCATCACCAGAATATCCAGGTAACTCGAATGGTTCGGCGCGAAAATCCAAGGACCTGTTTTCGCGCGCTGCTCCAGAATTTCCGCGCCCACGATGGTCACTGGCACGCCGGCCGCCGCCAGCATCAAGCGCGCCCCGCGCTGCACCAGGCTGGCCGCGCGCCGCCGGTTGCGCGTGCGCCCTACCACAAGCCACAGCGGAATCAGAATCACCCCGAAAGCAGTTAGCGCATAAACGCCATACAATATTTCAACCGCGCTCTGCGCCGTCTGCTGCATCCAACTCCACGCCCGCGGCACCGCGCCGCGCACTGCCAGACGCGCGATCTGCACCCACGGAGCTTCTTGCTTCCGTCCCAGTTTTCCTTCCATGTAAAGCCGTCGGGTCTCGCTACGCCGCAGTTTTCCGCTGGAAGTTTTCGGAATAGACTGCGCTGGCAAGAGCGCAACGACATCCGGAGGCATGCCCAACGCCTCATCCACAGCCCGCGCAATCTCACTTTCGATCCGTTTCGCAGCGGACATGTCGCGCAGCTCGGCAGCCACCACCAGCCTTTCGGTCCCCGTGCGTTCATCCGGCGCGCCAAACGCCACCACGCATCCCGTGCGCACTCCCGCGACGCGTCCCGCTATTTCTTCCACCTCGTGCGGGTAAAGATTCCGCCCCGCCTTGATGATCACGTCTTTCGCGCGGCCAGTAATGTAAATCTCGCCTTCGCCCCAATACGCCAAATCCCCGGAATCGATCCAATCGCCGTCGCGCAGCAATTCGCGCGTAGCGACAGGATTGCGATAATACCCGCGCGTCGCCGAAGGTCCGCGAAACCACAGCCGCCCTTCTTGCCGCTCACCCAAATTGACGCCATCCGCATCCACAATCCGCACTTCGACCGACGGCACCGGCTTACCCGCGTTCACAAATTCCAGCGCCGGCGCATCCGCGCTCGCAACCTGCACCGCCCTGCCCTCCGATTCAAATTGCGCGCGCTCGATCCGGTCCACTTTGTATCCCGCACCCAGCCGCGGCACAGACACCGCGAGCGTAGCCTCCGCCAACCCATACACCGGCATCAACGATTCACGCCGAAATCCATACGGCGCAAAACGCTTCGCGAATCTTTCCATAGTCTCCGCGCGCACTGGTTCCGCGCCGTTCGTCGCCGCGCGCCACGAGCTGAGGTCCAGCCCTTCCAAATCCTTGTCCGCGATTTTTCGCACGCACAGCTCGTACGCAAAATTCGGCGCGGGGCAAATCGTCGCGCGATGCTTGTGAATCGCGCGCAGCCAGCGCTCCGGCCGGCTCAAAAACGACAGCGGCGACATCACCACCAGCGGTATCCCCGTGAAGAGCGGCACAAACCACGCGCCGATCAATCCCATGTCGTGATACAGCGGCAGCCAGGAGACGCAGGCGTCGTCCGGCTGAATAACAAGCCCGGAAATAATCGCGCGAATATTTGCCAGCAGATTCGCGTGCGTCAGCACCACGCCTTTTGGATCGCCGGTCGAGCCCGAAGTGTATTGCAGGAACGCAATATCCTCTCCGCGCGCGTGGTGCGACAAATGCTGCACCGGCCGCCACTCGCCCGCAGGTCGTAGCGCATCCGCCGGCGCGCTCGCCAGCTTCTGCGCGTTGAGCACTTCGCGCAATGAGGGTACGCGCGGCTGCAGCAGCTTCGCCAGATTTTCGGCCTGCCGCCACGTCACCAGAAATTGCGCTTCCGCGTTGCGCAAAATGTTGGATTGCCGCGCCGCATACTCCGCGATGCGGTCCGCACGGAATGGCGGATAAATCGGCACCGGAATTCCGCCCGCCAACAGAATCCCCGCAAACGTCCAGAAAAATTCCGCGCAAGTCGGCAGCATGATCGCCACCGTTTGTCCCGGTTCCAGGCCCCTCCGCCGCAAATCCGCGGCCACCACAGACGCACGCTCGTACAGTTCGCCGAACGTGATCGTCCGCAGCTGGCCGTCTTCTTCGTAAATTTGAATGTGGCTGCGGCCCGGTTCGCCGCGCCCGCGCAAACGCAAAATCTCGCTCAGCGTTTCCGCTTTGCGAATTTGCTCGTCGATGTCCGGGCGAGGGTCCGGATGAATCGCGGGCGAAGCAGCAGTCACCACAGAAGAGGACCCAGAAGAATTCGGCGCCGTCACCGCGTCGCGAGCGCCAGCGCCATTTCCATCGTCGCCGCATTCGACGCGCAAAATCGCGTCCACCAAATCCTGCACCGTGTCGGCCTCAGCCACCACCCGATCCGGCAATCGCACGCCGCACGCATCGCCCAAGCGCAGCATCAGTTCCACGCGCTCCAGGCTGCCCAACCCCAGCTCGCGTTCCAAGTGCGCCTTCGTGCCGCGCGCGACCAGCTCTTCCATCCCGCGCGCGCTGCCTAATTCCACCAGCAGCTGGCGCACCGATGCCAAGGCTTGCGCTTCCAAAGCCGGCTTGCGATCGAGTTTTGTTCCGGTAGCGCCCATAGATCGTAACGGGCAGTTCGCAGCGCGCGACCGCGCACCGCGTCGGGGCAACTGCTTCGGCGAGCCTACCATCCCCCGCCGCCCCATTCAATCCCCGCACGCCGCGCCGCCCCTTCGCGAGCCTTCGGTTAATGGTGTTCTCTACGCCCTCTGCTTCTCTGCGGCTCACGCCCTGGCCTTCTCAGATTTTCCTCTGCTTTTCCTGCGTGCACTCCGTGTGGGATCTTTTGACTCTCTCTTCCCGCACGAAGCGAAACTCCCACGAACCACCTTTCGAGTACTTTCGTACTGGCCTTAATTGGGCCGAGCGGCCTATCGACGCCCCCACTCCCCAGCGGCATACTAAGTCGTGTTCGGGGCTCCCCAAAGCGCCTCGAATGTCTGCACCTCCATCACCCCAATGCCCATGAGCGGCCGGCACCCCCACCGGCCGCTCCCCCCTTCCCGCCCCAAGTTTTTTGACCACAAGTCATTCACTACAATCCAGTTGATGCTTCCCATAAGCGCTTCTTTCTTGACTTCCTTCGCGCGCGGTTCTATAGATTCCCGCATCGGGGTAGTGTGAGTTGCAGAAATTGGGGCATGAACCGGGGATGTGTCGTTAATTCAGGGGCGAAACCGTAGCCTCCATTTTTTCCAGCTGAACGGTCCCATGCACTCCACGCGCCGCGTGTCCTGGGCAAGTGTCTCTACTACGGAGGTGGGGTGTGAGATTTCTTCGTGCGCTGCTGCAATGTGCATTCCTCTTTTGCGTCATCGCAGTCCTCAGCGGTTCGGCGTGGGGTCAAACCAAAGCGTCCCTCCGCGGCACCGTGACCGATCAATCTAGCGGCGTAGTACCGGGCGCTAAGGTCACCCTCACAAACACCGCAACAGGCATCGCCCGAACCACCACCACGGACTCCGACGGTTCCTATCTCTTCGATTTGGTCCAGGTTGGCACCTACAAGCTAACCGTAGATAAACCCGGCTTTTCAATTTTTGTCCAGGACGGCATCGTCCTCGAGTTGAATCAAAACGGACATCTGGACGTGTCGCTGAAAATCGGGACGGAAAGTCAGACCGTGGAGGTTGCCTCAAACGTAGTCCAGGTGGACACCACCGGCGCCGTCCTCGGAAAAGTCGAAAATCAGCGCATGATCAACGATCTTCCGCTTGTCGGTCGCGACACTTTGCAACTCGGCCTGCTCCAGGCCGGTGTTTTTGCGGCCGATCCCGACGATACTTCCGGCAATCCGTTCTCCGTCAGCGGCCAGCGCTCCGAGTCGCTCACGTTTCTGCTTGACGGCGCTAACAACACAGATTTTCTCGGGAACAACATCGTGGTCAGTCCGAATCCCGATGCCGTCGAGGAATTCAAGATCCTCACCAACAATTACGACGCGCAGTACGGCCGGACTTCCGGTGGAATCGTCAATCAGATCACCCGATCCGGAACGAACGCCTTTCATGGCGACGGTTTCGAGTTCCTGCGAAACACAGTGCTGAACGCCAGAGATTATTTCCTGCCTGATAATCTGGACAAACAGGCATTCCAGAGGAATGTGTTCGGTGGAACGTTCGGAGGCCCTATCAGGAAGAATAAGACCTTCTTCTTTCTGGCCTATCAGGGGGCGCGCACGCGCGAAGGTGATACTTCTCAGCAGCTAACCGTTTTGACACCCGCGCAACGGACGGGTGATTTCAGCAGTTTTCTCACCGGGCAGAAGGCAGATTTTTGCCCTTCAGGAGCTCAATCACCTTCGGATCCACTTTTCGACAGCGGACAGCTTTTTAATCCTCGCGGAACCACTTTCTACACTTGCAGCGACGGCGTCACCGCCATACCCACCACGATCCTCCCAAACAATCAGGTTCCGGTGAATCCAGTCATCGCCAATTACATTACCAAATACTTGCCTCTCCCTAACGTTCCTAACTCCAGTGGTTTCATCTCTTCACCGAATGAACCCATTGACGATGATCAGGGCATACTTCACATTGACCACAATTTCGGCACCAAGGATACGCTCTCGTTCGTCTATTTGATTGACGACAATCGCACCACTTACCCGCTCCCACAAGCCCTGTCTTCGCCTCTGGGCGGCGCTAATAGCACCGATTTTCGGAACCAGATTGCCACGCTCACCTGGAACCACATCTTCTCGCCAACTCTGACTAATGAATTCCGCTTCGGCTATAATCGCACCTCCACGCACGAGGCGATTCCGTCGGACAATACCTCGCCAGCTTCTCTCGGCTTCACAAACGTGAATCCCGATGATCCGGCCGGCGTCTCGCCGCCCGTTTTCTTTACTCCTAACTTCGACTTGGGATCTTCAGTGCAGGGCCCCACCAGGCTGAACGACAACACCTGGCAGTGGGCGGATAATTTCACCTGGACTCGCGGCAAGCATGAGTTCAAATTCGGCGCGGACTTTACCCGCCTGCAATTGAATTTCGATTACGACTATTACAACAATGGGGGCTTTGATTTTGGAAGCTATTCATCGCCATTTACTGGCAGCTATTTGGCGGACTTTGTTGGCGGCTTCTGGGACAATTACTACCAAAACTCCAATGCGGTTTACGGAATCCGTACCGGCTCCATCGGTTTGTATGCTCAAGACACGTTTAAAGTGACCGCTCACCTCACTCTGAATTATGGCCTTCGGTGGGATTATTATGTGCCGCAATACGACATTCACAACGAAATTCTGGGCCTCTTCCCTGGCCAGCAATCCACCATCTTTCCAAACGCTCCTTCGGGAATATTGTACCCCGGCGATCCCGGTACTCCCAATCGCGCTCTCGTCTATCCCGACTACAATAATTTTGCCCCGCGCCTCGGATTCGCTTGGGACATGCTTGGCAGCGGCAAGATTGTGATGCGCGGAGGCTTCGGCATCTTCTACGACATCGAAGACGGTGCGCTCAACCTCCAGTTTGGCGGCTTGCCGCCGTTTGCCGGCGTTGCCAACCAGTACAACACGAGTGTGAATAGCTATGCTGGCATCACCGGAGACCCCATTGCCGATCCGTTTGGCACTTTCGGCGCTACCAACGTGTTCCCATTTCTTCCTTCGGATGTGGGAACCTTCGGAGTTCCGGCCATCTCCTACGGTTACACCACCTACCCGCATTTCCGCACGCCTTACTCAGAGAACTTTAACTTTGGGTTCCAGTGGCAGGCCACCAAAGACACCATGGTTGAAGCGGTTTATGTCGGCAGTCTGGGGCGCAAACTTATCTCTACCGCTGAGACCAACTACCCGGTTCCCTCGGTGGAAATGGAACAACTCAGCGATTTCGGATTCGTCAACGAAGACTGCGCCCGGCCCATGGCCGCTTGCGTGGGAGGTACGACCCCGACCGATCCCAACGGGTCGCCAACTGGAGTAACCCAAATCTATACTAATTTCAGCAACGGCCTTTCAGACAGCGATGAATTCCAACTCACCGTTGACAAGCGCTTCAGCCAGGGTTTCGCCTTGCGCGCCGCCTACACCGCGGGAAAAGTGATTGACCTTACCTCGGGATTCCGCTCCCGCTCCTCCACATACACCGATCCCCTGGACCCCAGGCTGGATCGCGCGGTTGCGGATTTTGATGTGGCCCAACGCCTGGTCATCAGCGGAATTTGGGAGCTGCCTTTCGATCGTCATTTTGACAGCGGATTCATGAAGAAAGTGGCCTCTGGTTGGCAGTTCAATGGCATTGCGACGTTTCAAGGGGGACAGCCATTCACGTTGTACTCCGATAACGATTCCAGCCAGCAAGGAAATGGTTTGGATCGCCCGGACATCATCGGCCCAGTTCAATACTTGAACCCGCGCAGCAACACCACTTCTTTCGATTCCACGAGCGCCACCTGTTTAGGAGGTCCCGCGACGGGCCACTTCTGGTTCAATCCTAATTCGTATGACTGCGCTAACGTTCCGATCTTCACGTTCGGAACAATGTCCCGTAACGTCTTGCGCGGCCCGGGCATCAATAACTTCGATCTCTCGCTGATCAAGAACACCAAGGTCAGCGAAACCACATCGCTTCAGTTCCGCGCCGAATTCTTTAACGCGTTCAACCACGTTCAGTTTCTCAATCCGGAGTATTACGGCGGCAGCTCCACCTTCGGTCAGATTTCCACGGACCGTGGAATGCGCATCATTCAATTCGGCTTGAAGTACTACTTCTAGGAATTACTGGAAGTGCCTGAAAATGAAAAAGGCCCGAGGCGGCTGGGGTGCCTCGGGACTTTTCATTTGCCGCAACTTGTTATTCCGCTAAATTGAACTCGGTCAGCGCGCTTCTATCCGGCAGCACAGCCGCGCGCAAAAAACTTCAGCGCCCGCGCCCCATCGGCCGGTAACTCCTCATTGGCCGCGCACGCATCCGAAATCGCGGCGGCAGCGGCGGCGGCACGCTGTGCAGTGGCGCGCCACAGTTGTTGCAGCATTCCTGCGGCGCATCGTGCAGACGTAGCCAGCGACCTCGCGCGAGACATTCCGGATTCAAGCACTGCACCGTTCCACCTGCCAAATTCAGCATCGGCCCCCTCGATTCGCGTGTGGATGCGTGTGAATATGTGAAAAGTGCGTTGCCGGTTTCGGGGAATTGAAAATTGTCCAGCGCAGCGCCACTCGAACAGAAATATTCGCGTAACGCAGCGTTAACGTGCGGAATTTTGCTCTGAGGCGGCTAGTGTGTCAAGAAAAATCTATACTATTAGTAGTAGGGTCGTTCCGATTTGGGAATCAGCATCAGGAGAAGTCGTAGCGTCCTGCTGGCTCGTTTGACTTTGCCTTCTTTTTCTCTATCGTGAATCGTCCGGGGATTAAGGCGCGCCATCGGTCCTACTTTGGATTGTCGTTAGCGACCGGAGCGGCTGCTGCGGGGATTTTGGCAAGATCAGCTTCCATATCGTCAATTAGCTTCTGCTCTTCGTCCATTTCCCGCTGTTTCGTCGCGATCCGGTCCTGCTCGTCCTGCAGTTTCGCCGCGCCTTCCGTGTCCGATGCGTAGTCCGGCTTGATGTAATACATCTGCGAATCCAGCGTGTAGGTGCGCTGCAATATATCCAGATCCACCTTGATCGTCGCCAATTTTTCCTTGGCATTCTGGATGGAGGTCTGCAGCGCTCCTCGAACATCCGCCACGACCGCAGAACCGCCGCCAGGTCCCGCAGAACCGTCCGCCGCCGGAGCGGCATTGGCAGCATCGCCGGTCCCAGCCGCGGCATTAGCGCGATCGTCTGCCGCCGTCTTGCCCACCACGCTAATGGCATCGTTGGACTTGGGAATCGTATCGTCGTTCCACACACGCGCGGGCTTCGGCTGGTCTTTCTTCGCGTCGCGCGCAGCCTTCGCGGCCGCCGCCAGGGAATCGCTCGCTGCCGGAGTTGCCGCGGGCGCCTGCGCGTCCTGCCCAGCGGGTTGTGCCTGCCCCGCCGCAATGCCCATCGGCATAACCAGCAGAATGCCCAGGCCCCAATGTGCGATTTTCATCACGCTTCTCCCAGGTGGCAGTTTCCCACGCCTTAATTCTAGCCGCCTGCTCGAGCGAGTGGCAATTGGCGTTCTGTCCCGCGCCCTAAGAGGCACCCTGTACTTCCCGGCAGGTACAAACGTCTCCCCCTTGCCGCACACTTTTGTACCTCCCTTCGAGATAAGGCCGGTTCGCCGGCTCATGTCTGCAGAACCTTGCGCCGCCTCGCCAGCCAAGTCATAATCGCCGCTCGAATTTTGCCTGGAAGGCGGGTCGCCAAACCGTCTGGAGCAAGGATGAAACCTCTCGCACTCTGGATTTTGCTCTTAATAATTCTGCTCGCCATACCCCTCGCGTTTGGCACGACCCCCGCGCCGCTTCCAGACGTCTCCGCGGTTGCTTCCGTTGCGGCGCCGCAATCCTCGCAGGCGCCCGCCGGCACTCCCGATGCTTCGGTTCCAGATGCATCCCCGCAATCATCCGAAAAAAAAGTCACAGCCTACACGCTCCCTCCTGATCTCTACCGCAAAGCGCGCGACCTGGGCCGCTTCCACGCGCGTTTTGCCTGGATTGATTTCTTCTATGGCATCTTCGTCCTCTGGGTGATCCTCTACTGGCGATTCGGTCCGCAATTTCGCGACTGGGCTGAATCCGTTGCCCGCAATCGTTTCCTGCAAGCCGCGATCTTCGCGCCGCTCTTGATCTTGACGATGGCAATTCTCAGCCTGCCCTCGGACATCTACGAAAATTCGGTCGAGCGTAAATATGGCCTCAGCATTCAGAGTTGGGGCTCCTGGTTCTGGGATTGGGCCAAGGGACAATTCCTCGGAATCCTGCTGGGCATTATTCTCGTTTCGATTCTTTACGCCGTCATCCGCAGCAGCCCGCGCCGCTGGTGGTTTTATTTCTGGCTGACGTCGCTGCCCATCATCGTAATCCTCGTTTTCATCCAACCGCTGATCGTGGATCCCATGTTCCACAAATTCGAACCACTCCAGCAAAAAGATCCCGAGCTTACCGCCAGCCTGGAAAGGATGTTCCAGCGCGCGGGCGTGAATATTCCTCCCGAGCGCATGTTCTGGATGGGTGCGGGAGAAAAAACCACGGAGCTCAACGCCTACGTTACCGGCATCGGCGCATCAAAACGCATCGTGGTATGGGACAACACCATCGCCAAGATGAACACGTCGCAAATTGTCTTCGTCGCCGGACACGAAACAGGCCACTACGTTCTTAATCACATCTGGAAGGGTTTGCTCTTCGCGGCAGTCTTTCTATTCGTGCTCTTTTATCTCGGCTTCCGCACGATCGGCTGGCTGCTGCGGCGATTCGGCACCGCCTGGGGTATTCGCGGCGTGGATGATTGGGCCTCGCTGCCCGCCTTGCTGCTTCTGATTTCCATCTACTCTTTCGTCGCCAATCCAGTGCAGAGTGCCTTCAGCCGCTACACCGAGCACCAGGCCGACCAATACGGCTTGGAAGTCACGCACGGCCTCACACCGGATTCCAGCCAAGTGGCGGCGCAAGCCTTTCAGATTCTCGGCGAAGTGGATCTCTCCGATCCCACGCCCAGTCCCGTCACAGTATTCATGTTCTATTCCCACCCAACGATCCCGGACCGCATACGCTTCTCCCTAACTTACGATCCCTGGGACCATGGCGAACAACCTGAGTTTGTAAAGTGACGATGCGACAAGCATCGTCATCCTGAGGCCGGCGCGTTTGTTTCAAGCCGGTCGAAGGATCTCTCTTCGTTTCTCCGATCCACTCACCCCCGCGCATGCACCTTCATCCGAATCCCATATTTCGCTCGCAGCGTCACCAAAGGATCCGGCACCACCCGATGCCCCGGCACCAACTTAAATCGAAACCGCTGCGCCACCGTCGCAATCACCATCCCCAATTCCAGCAGCGCAAACCCCTGTCCGATGCACCTGCGCGGCCCATCCCCAAACGGAAAATAAGCTCCCGCGGGCAAGCGATTCTCCAACCCATCCAACCAGCGCTCCGGACGAAACTTCTCCGGCTCATCAAAATATCGTGGGTCGCGATGCATCACCCACTGCGACATAATAAATGTCGTGTCCGCCGGAAAATCGTATCCGCCGATCGTGCATGGGGCGATCGAAGTCCGCGCCACAATATAAGCCGCCGGATAAAGCCGCAGCACCTCGCTCACCACCGCGCGCAGATACGGCAATCGCTCCATGTCCGCAACTTCCGGCGCGCGCCCGCCCAGAACGCGCTGCAATTCTTCGTGCAAACGCACCTCCGCCGCCGGATTTTCGCTCAGCATGTACCAGGTCCACGCCAGTGTCAGCGCCGTAGTCTCGTGCCCGGCCATAAATAAAGTCATCGTCTCATCGCGCAATTGTTCCGGAGTCATCTGCGTGCCGTCTTCATCCATCGCGCCCATCAACAGCGCCAGCAGATCGTTGTGCGGATTTGTGTTTCCCTCCGCTTGCCGTTCCTTGATGATCCCGTACACCAGCGAATCCAGAAATTGCGTCTCGCGCTCCGCTCGGCGGTTCCGTGGCGTCGGCCAGCTCTCCGGCACCTTGATCGGCGAACGCGCCTTGCGCATGGAATAGCGCATCAGAAATCCCAGCGACTTGCCGACTTCTTTCGCCTTCACGCTCAGGGTAGTTCCAAAAAGCGTGCGCACTGCGATATCCAGCGTCATGCCCATCATTTCTTCGGCGATGTCACGCACATCGCCATCGTGCCACTGCTTCATGTGTGTATTCGCGCATTCCACCATCGTCGAGCCGTATTCGGCGATGCGCGTGCGATGAAAAGCCGGCTGCGCCAGCCGCCGTTGCCGCCGCCAGAAATCCCCTTCGCTGATCAGCAGTCCTTGTCCCAGCAGCCGTTGCGTCACGTCCTTGGTCAGTGTGCTCTTGTGAAATTTGGTGTGCTGCAGGATGCAGACCTGCTCAATGAAGTCCGGATGATTCAGCATAATGCGGTAATGCCGGAACACCGGAATGCATACGATGTCACCATATTCCCGCGCCACGCGCATCAGCGTTGCCAGCGGATCGCGCAACACCTGTAGCGCCAGCCCCAGCAGCGGAGTGCCTTTTGGTCCGGGCGGCAGGCCCGGCCGGCTTGCGGTGGACGCAGCGGTAGAAGCGGCAGTCACTGTCATGGTCTCGCGCACTCTCTGCGAGCACAAAAATCGCCCGCACGATCTCCTCTCATTATTACGCTCCTCAGCGCCAATTCATTGCATCAAATGTGGTAGTTCTTACCCACTAAAGATGCGGCCCACCCTTTAGCGGTTTTCTTCCGAATTGGGTAAGATACGCGGGCGGGCAGTTGAGGCCTAAAAGGGGTCGTCAGTGGAAGTCGAACAGCCGGATTGGCTGCAGCAAATCGAGGGCGTGCTCGAAAGCCTGAACGAAGGCGTGCTCATTTCCGACGACTGCCAGAATATTATTTTTGTGAACTCCAATCTCGAACAGATGACCGGGTTGCCGCAATCTGAAATCGTCGGCCCGGACATTCACAGGCTTTACAACAAAGCGGAAGCCGATTTCATCACCAAGAAACGAGACCAAGGCCTGCAGGCCGGCAAAAACCGCTTCGAATTCGTGCTGCCCAGAAAAGATGGTTCGCGCATGCCGGTCATCATCAGCGCTCGCGTGATCGAGGATCCCGACGGCCGCCAGTTTTCCATCGTCACCTTCACCGACATTTCCGATTTGAAGCGCGCCGAGCAGGAATTGCGCGAGGTCAACCAAAAACTCGAAGAGCGCCACCAGGAAATTCAGGAAGACCTGAAGCTCGCTGCGCGCGTGCAACAAAGCCTCGCTCCGAAATCACTTGTGTGGGGAGGCGTGCGCGTAGAAACCTTCTATCATCCCGTGCGCACCATCGGCGGCGACTTCGGCCTGGTAAGTTCGCTGGACGATCACTATTTAAATCTGCTGGTCTGCGACGTTTCCGGCCACGGCATCGGCTCGGCCCTCGTCGCCAACCGGATCTATACCGAAATGATGACGCAGTTGCGCGCCGGCTCCGCTCTGGACACCATGCTGAACCAGCTCAACCGCTTCGTCATGCACAACATCGGCAGCTCGGTTTTCTTTTTCACGGTTGCCGCCGCGCGCATTGACCGCCCCGGCCGCCGAATGATTTTCGCCGGCGCCGGCCATCCTCCCGCGATGATCGCGCATAACGGCGCGGAGCCGCGCCTCCTTGAATCCCGCAGCATGGTCTTGGGCGCTCTGCCCGAAGCCGTGGACGCGGAAGCCACCCTCGACGTGGACCTGGAATCCGGCGACCGCGTGGTGCTCTACACCGATGGCATCACGGACGTCTTCAATGCCCGCGGCGAAATGCTAGGTGTCGAAGGGGTACAAAAAATCGTCCGCGAGACCTCGCGCCTGCCCTTCAACGAAATGAAAAAAGGCATCCTCGATAGCGTAGCCCAATGGCGCGAAGGCCCTCCCACCGACGACGTTTCTCTGGTCCTCGTTGAGGTCTAAGTTCGCCGATCGTGGCACAACCACTCTTGGCTGTGCTCGTCGCGTTTCTCCCGTCGCCCAGAAATTCTCTGCAGCCGCATAATTTATGAGATAACGTTCCCACAAAATGTCTCGCATCCAACTAGTCCAAGAAATCTTCACCACTCCCAACGAAATCTTTGTCTTCTTCGTTCCCCAGCGTATGCCCCTCTGGTACGGCACTGAAATGAGAGCCCACTTCGAAGTCCAATCCGGCGCCTCCGATTTCGCGATAGGACAAAAAGTTCGCATCACCGGAACACTGCGAGACTACGAACTAACCCTCACGATGGTTGTCACCGCCTACGAATGGGAACATCACCTGGAATGGCAATTTCAAGATTCCTACGGAGTCCGAGGAATGCAACGTTGGGACCTGCAACCTCAAGCCGGCGCAACCAAACTAATCATGCGCGACGAATACACCATGCCCACAAAGGTAGGAAAAATCCTAGACGGTCTGATCACCCGTCGTGCCGTGAAATTGCGCGACCAATCCTGGCTCGATCGCCTAAAACGCTTCGCCGAACGCCCCGCAAAGTAGGCGCGAACGCTAAGCCCTTAAACCCCTACCACCCGCAAGAATCTCTTCTTCCCCACCCGCAAAGGCAGCATCTCCCCCGGATTCAAAACGATCGTCTTCTTCACATCCTTCTCGATCGCCCCATTCACCTCCACCGCCCCCGCCTTGATCAATCTCTCCGCCTCGCTCCGCGACGAAGTCAATCCAGCTTCCGTCAAAACCAAATGCAGCGGCCGCTTCCCCCAAGCCAATTTCATTTCCGGCATGTCTGTCGGTGCTTTGCGATCGCGATACACCAGTCTGAATTCGTCCGCCGCTTCTTTCGCGGCCTCTTCCCCGTGAAATCCCGCCACAATCGTATGCGCCATCTGCATCTTGGCGTCCATCGGATGCAGCACGCCCATGCTTACCTCTTCGCGCAGCCGCACAATCACCGGTGAACCAAAATCCGTCAGCAGTTCGTAGTAGGACCACATCAGCTCGTCCGAAATGGACATCAGCTTCCCGAACATCTCGCCAGGCTTCTCCGTAATCCCGATGTAATTCCCCAGACTCTTCGACATCTTCCGCTCGCCGTCCAGCCCCACCAGAATCGGCATCGTCAAAATCACCTGCCCCGGCAAACCGTACTCCCGCTGAATCTCGCGATGCACCAGCAAATTAAATTTCTGTTCCGTCGCGCCCAATTCCACATCCGATTTCAATGCCACTGCGTCGTAAGCCGTCAACAACGGATACAAGAGCTCGTGCACCGAAATCGGCAAATTCGCGTCCAACCGCGAACGAAAATCCTCGCGTTCCAGCATCCGCGCCAATCGGTAATGCGCGCAAAGCTGCACCACTTCCGTGCTGCTCAATTTCCCCAGCCACTCGCTGTTGTAGCGAACTTCCGTTTTTTCGCGATTCAGTACTTTGTACACCTGCGCGAGATATGTTCTTGCGTTCGCGTCCACTTGCTCGCGCGTCAGCGGCGGACGCGTCTCGGATTGCCCCGTCGGATCCCCGATCATCGCCGAAAAATCGCCAATCAGAAAAACGGCCGTGTGCCCCATGTCCTGAAACTGCTTCAATTTCCGCAACACCACCGTGTGCCCCAGATGGATATCCGGCGCCGTCGGGTCCACGCCCAAATAAACGCGCAGTGGCTTCCCGGTCTTCACCGACTCGGTCAGCTTCGCCTTCAATTCCTCTTCGCGAATAATTTCTGCCACGCCCTTCTTCAGGTAAGCGAGCTGCTCTTCCACTGGCTTGAATTTTGTGGACGACACTATTTTCTCTCCGACCCTTTCGGCGCAGTCACCAGCACGCGCCGGCCCTCCATTCGATACCGCCCCTCCAGCACAATCCGCACCGCCTCCGTATAAATGCGGTGTTCCTCGCGCAAAATCCGCTCCGCCAACGTGTCCGGCGTATCCGCGTCCTCAATCGCCACGCACGCCTGCAGCACAATCGGCCCCGCGTCCAGATTTTCATCCACGAAGTGCACCGTGCAGCCCGAAAATTTCGCGCCATGCTCCAGCGCTTGCCGCTGCGATTCCAATCCGGGGAACGCCGGCAGCAGCGACGGATGAATATTCAAAATCCGCTGCGGAAACGCCGCCACGAAATGCGGAGATAGCAGCCGCATATATCCCGCCAGGCACACCAGATCAACTTTCTTCTCCTGCAGCGCCGCCACCACCAACTTGTCGTAAGCCTCGCGCTCCAGCCCCTTAGAAGGAATCACCTGCGCATCTAACCCACGTCGCCGCGCCTTCTCAATCCCCTCCGCGCCGTCGCGATTGCTCACCACAATCGCAATTTCCGCGTCCGGAATGCGCCCCGCCCCGACGCTCTCGGCGAGCGCCTCGAAATTCGATCCGCGCCCCGAAAGCAATACGCCAATGCGTTTCTTCATGACCGCCCGAAATTAGCACAGTTCCCGAAACCCACAAAACCGCCACGCACAATCGTGGCATAGCCACTCCTGGCTGTGCTCTTCGCTTTGCTTTTCTCTGCGTCAAATCTTTTGCGTTCCGAACCGCACTTTGTTTCCGTGTCTCACTTGACGCCAGCGCACCACCAAGGCATCGTGTCCACCGCACATTCGCACCGGAGGCCCTCCATGCCGCGCAAAAATCTCATCCCGATAGCCGCACTCTTCGCCATCATCGCCACCACATCCTGCGACCAACCCGGCAAAAAAGACGCCCAAGCCGCGAACCAACAGGAAATCCAGCAAGCCCGAGCCGCTGACGAAGCCGCCATCCGCGCCGCGTCCGCCGCGTGGTCCCAGTCCGCGACCGCGAAAGACCTCGATAAGGCCGTCTCCTTCTACGCCGATGACGCCGTGATATTGCCGGACAAAGCTCCCGCCGTGAGAGGTCAAGAAAAGTTCCGCAAGAATTGGGCCCCCCTGCTCGCACTGCGTGGCCCCGGCCTGAGTTGGAAAACCGGCTCACTCGAAGTCGCGCACTCCGGTGATATCGCTTACGAAACCGGCGTCTACGTTTTCATAACCACCGACAAGAACGGAAAATCAACCGATACGAAAGGCAAATACGTGGTCGTCTGGAAGAAACAAACCGACGGCTCGTGGAAAGTCGTCGTGGACACGGACAATACCGGTCAGTAGAACAAGCAAACGTGCATCGTGGCACGGCCACTCTTGGCAGTGTTCTTAGGTTTACGCAGCGAACAACTCCGCGGCGCAAAAAAGTCCGCTCTCAATCCCTACAACCCCAGCTTCCCGCTATAAATCACCCGCGGCTTTCCCCGCACGGCCCGCTCAATCCTCCCAATCAAATACAATTTCTCCCGCCGCCGCTTCAACTCAGATTCCACCCTCGACACGTGCTTAGCCGGCACTACTAAAATCATCCCCACGCCCAAGTTAAAAGTTTGCAGCAATTCATCCCGGTCAATCGCACCCAGCCGCGCTAAATATCGAAATATCGGCAACACCGGCCACGACCCCAAATCAATCACTGCCTGCACGTTCGCTGGCAAAGCCCGCGGCAAATTCCCGGTGATCCCGCCGCCCGTTATATGCGCCATGGCAGTCACCCACCCACGCGCCAAGACACTTTTGAGCAGCGGCCAATAGGCCCGGTGCGGCTTCAGCAACTCCGGCCCAATTTTATTACTCACTTCCGCCACGTAAGTATTCGGGCTGAGCTTCGCCACGCCAAACACCAATTTCCGCGCCAGTGAATACCCATTCGTGTGCAATCCGCTCGACGGCAGCGCCAGCAGCGCATCTCCCGGACGCACCCCCCGCGGATCCAGCTGCATCTTCCGCTCCACCGCGCCCACAATAAATCCCGCCAGATCGTATTCGCCCGCCGTGTAAAAATCCGGCATCTCAGCCGTTTCCCCGCCAATCAGCGCGCATCCCGCATGCCGCGCCGCCCTGCTCATCCCGTCGATTACCTGCTCTACGATGCGCGCATCAATCTTCCCCATCGCCAGATAATCCAGAAAAAATAATGGCTGCGCGCCCTGCGTCAAAATATCATTGATGCAATGATTCAAAATGTCCGCACCGACGGTCGAATGAATCCCGGTGGCAAACGCGATTTTCAGCTTCGTTCCCACGCCGTCCGCGCTCGATACCAATATCGGTTCGTGCCAGCGCTTGCGATCCAGCTGAAATAGCGCGCCAAATCCTCCGATCGGCGCCAGCACTCCGCGCGTAAAAGTCTTCCGCGCCATAGCCGCAATCCGCCGCTTGGCTTCATCGGCCACCGCAATATTTACCCCTGCATCGGCGTAGCGCATGGTTGGTTTCTGCTTCCTGAAGGAGTCGAACTAATTCCCTGAAGCCTGAGTCTCGTTGCGAACCAGAACCACAATCAAGTTCAGAATAAGTGGAACAACCGCTTCCAGCGAATTTCTCCCGGATGTATCACAGCGTTCAAATACGTCGCAAACCGCTCGCCCACATGCCCCGGTTCCCACACATCTTCCGGCGCCTCGATGGACATATAAATCAGCACCGGCGTCCCGATAATATTTTCCCGCGGCACAAATCCCCAGTAGCGGCTGTCGTTCGAATTGTCGCGGTTATCGCCCATCATGAAGTATTGGCCCGGCGGCACCACCAGCTCGCCGTTCTCCACTTGCTTCGCCAGCTCGTTGCGCCAGTCGGGATTGTCCGCAAAAGGCATCTCCGCGGTTCGCGCCGGAAAATTTTCCACCGGCGAATCGCTCGCGTTCGGATTGTGCATGGCGTACGGCTCATTCAACGCCGTTCCATTCACAAACACTTTCCCATCCACGATTTTTATGCGGTCGCCCGGGACTCCAATACATCTTTTGATGAAATCCGGAAATCCCTGATCCGCCAGCGGCGCGCGAAACACCGTAATCTGCTGTCTTTTCGGCTCGCGCCACAGCGGCACATGCCACGGCGTAAACGGAATCCCAGCATCGTACCCGAACCTGCTCACGATCAAGTGATCCCCGATCAGCACAGTGTTTTCCATGGACCCGCTGGGAATCACCCGCGCCTGCACCAGCGTCCCCTCAATAAGAAGGAACGCCATGATCACCCAAAACCACGAGACGACTTCGCGCCACACCTTGTCGCTGGTGGTCGCGTGCTCGTGGTGCTCCTCGCGCGCCTTTTCCAGCCGTTCCCGGTCCGCGGCCACGGCTTCTTCCACGTCAGCCTTCACGATGAGCCTCCACTTCCAGTTGCACCAGCTCCGTCGGATAGCTGCCGGTGTAGCACGATGTGCAGAACTTGTGGTTGGCGTCGTCCGTATCCTCCATCGCCAGCCGCAATCCCTCAAGCGAAACGTATCCCAGCGAATCCGCGCCCAGATATTTCCGTATCTCTTCCACCGAATAATTTGCCGCGATCAATTCCTCGCGCCGCGGCGTATCCACTCCGTAGTAACAAGGCGAAATTGTCGGCGGGCAGCTGATCCGCACGTGCACTTCGGTCGCGCCGGCATCGCGCACCAGCCGCACGATTTTCCGGCTGGTCGTGCCGCGCACAATCGAATCGTCCACTAATATCACACGCTGCCCCTCCAGCATTCGACGCACGGGGTTCAGCTTTAGCTTCACTCCAAAATCGCGGATCGCCTGGCTCGGCTCGATAAACGTCCGCCCAATATAATGGTTGCGGATCAGCGCCATGCGAAACGGAATTCCCGAATCCGCCGAATATCCGATCGCCGCGGGAACGCCCGAATCCGGCACCGGCGTCACGATGTCCGCTTCCACCGGATGTTCTTTCGCCAGCAAACGCCCCAGCCGTTCGCGCGTGCGGTTCACCGGCATTCCAAAAACGAGACTGTCTGGCCGCGAAAAATAAACGTGCTCGAAAACGCACTGCTGCAGCGGTTTTTCTGGCGCGAAATGCAGCGATTCCAGGCCGCTGCGCGAAATCCGCACCATTTCTCCCGGCTCCACGTCGCGCACGTATTCCGCATCAATCAAATCCAGCGCGCAAGTTTCCGAGGCCGCCACCCACGCGCCATCCAGCCTTCCCAGACACAGTGGCCGGAACCCTCGCGGATCGCGAATCGCATAAATCTCATCGCGCGTTAGCAGCAACAGCGAATATGCGCCTTCCACCTGGTTCAGCGCGTCCGCAATCGCGCCCGTCAAGTTTCGCGCCTGGCTCCGCGCGATCAAATGCACGATCACTTCGGTGTCGCTGGTCGTCTGAAAAATAGACCCGCGATGTTCCAGTTTCTTGCGCAGCTCGATCGCGTTGGTCAGGTTGCCGTTATGTCCCAGCGCAATCTTGCCCTTGTTGCAGTCGATCACCACCGGCTGCGCGTTCATCAGCGTGTTGTCGCCCGCAGTGGAATAGCGCGTGTGCCCAATCGATGCGTCGCCAGGCAGCCGTGCAATAACTTCCGGCGTGAAAATTTCCTGCACCAGCCCCAGCGACTTGTGCACGAATACCTGCGCACCATCCGTCGAAGCGATCCCCGCCGATTCCTGCCCGCGATGCTGCAACGCATAAAGCCCCAGATAAGCCATCTTCGTCGCTTCCGGGTGCCCAAATATCCCGAACACGCCGCAATGGTCGTGAAAATGATCGTCGCCGAGTTGAATTATTTTGCTCACGCCGGTTGATTCCTTCTTGAAAATTCCGGATACCACATGGGGATGAAGCACAACGACATGACGAGAGCGTTCCCGAGAATATCACCGTTCCTAGCGAAGAGCGTGTCGCACACGATGGCCACCACGAAACCCGAAGCAAGCTCGACCAAAGCCAGCGCCGCCAATAAAGGCAGGCCCCACCGCCTCCATGTCAACACGCCCCAGAGAGCGATAATGTAAGGGACACACCACAAGACGCTGTTGTAAAAAGGATACACGGAGTCATTACCGCGAAGAGCTTTCTCGAATCCCGGGATCGGCTTCTCCAGCAGCAACGCTGCTGCTCCCAGCAAGAGCGCGAGTATCACGATCCAGCGTACTGTCGAGACCAAGATTTTCATTATGAGGGGCTCTCCACTGCCTTCACCAGCGATTCGCTCCACACGCGCCGGAACGATTCAATACTGCCTTGTATCACACCCGCGCCCTGATATTGGATGCGGAATTCGCCGCGAGTGACTGCACCGATACGCTGCGCACGCACTTTGTATTGTGCCGCAACCTCATTCACGCGGGCAAGCGAAGCAGGTGCAACAGATACCACCGCGCGCGCGCCACGTTCGCCAAACAGCGCAGCCTCCGCAAAATCATCCGCGCCGGCGGCATCAATCGAAAGTTCTGCCGACAGCCCGTCGCGCCCAAAACAAGCCTCAGCCACCGAAACCGCGAGCCCTCCATCACTAACGTCGTGCGCCGAACGCACCGCGCGCTCCGCAGCCAGCGCCACCAAACAATCAATCAACCGCTTCTCCGCCGCCAAATCAATCGCCGGCGGCGCGCCCGCCACAATCCCATGAATCGTCTTCGCATATTCACTGGAAGCGAATTCCGTCTTCGTAGCGGCGGTCCCGCTTGCGGGACCGCCATCTCTTGCGGCGCCATCGCTCATTCCATCGAGCAACACGATCAAATCGCCTTCACTCCGAAATCCCGAACCCAACGCGCACTCCGCATCCTCAATTAATCCCAACACCCCCAAAACCGGCGTCGGATAAATCGCCTTCCCCAAAGTCTCATTGTAAAAACTCACGTTCCCGCCGGTGATCGGCGTCTCCAGCACGCGACAAGCCTCGGAAATCCCATCAATCGCTTCGCTGAACTGCCACATCACCTCCGGCTTTTCCGGGTTCCCGAAATTCAAGCAATTCGTCGCCGCAATAGGACGCGCCCCGCTGCAAGCCACGTTCCGCGCCGCCTCCGCCACCGCATGCATCGCGCCCAATCGCGGCGCTAAAAATCCCCAGCGCCCATTCCCGTCGGTCGCCAATGCCAGCGCGCGTTTCGATTCCTTCAACCGCAGCACCGCTGCATCCCCAGCCCCAGGACCAAACGTCGTATTCGTCTGCACCATCGAATCGTACTGCTCGGTAATCCAATGCTTCGAAGCAATCGTCGGCGAACCCAGCAAACGCCGGAAATTCTCACTCAAATCCGCGCCAGCCGCGGCCAACGGCACAAAAGCGCTCGCACCTGCCGCCAGGCCACTCTCAACAGCCTTCGCAACTGGCGCGGCAATCGGCCGCTCATACTTCGGCCCTTCCTCCGCAATCGCGTGCGCCGGAATCGCAGCCGCCACCTCACCATGATTCAGCACGCGCAAAATCTCATCTTCCGTCACGCGCCCAATTTCCACCGCGTCCAATCCCCATTTGTGGAACACGTCGAAAACTTCCCGTTCCCGCCCGCGCTCCGCCACCAGCAGCATGCGCTCCTGCGATTCGCTCAACATAATCTCGTAAGGCGTCATGCCCGTCTCGCGCTGCGGCACCCGCGCCAGATCAATCTCAATCCCCAGCCCACCGCGCGACGCCATCTCCGAACTTGAGCTCGTCAATCCTGCCGCGCCCATATCCTGAATCGCCACTACGGCGCCCGTGCGCATCGCTTCCAGGCATGCCTCCAGCAGCAATTTCTCCATGAACGGGTCGCCCATCTGCACGTTCGGCCGTTTCTGCTGCGATTCCTCGCTGAATTCCGCCGACGCCAGCAAGGACGCCCCATGAATTCCGTCGCGCCCCGTTTTCGCGCCCACGTAAATCACTGGATTCCCCGCCCCGCGCGCCTTGGCAAAAAATAATTCCTCGCGCCGGCAAATTCCCAGCGCCAAAGCGTTCACCAAAGGATTGTTCGCATAGCAAGGCTCAAACACCACTTCGCCGCCCACGGTCGGCACACCAAAACAATTCCCATAAAATCCAATCCCGCGTATCACCCCATCCAAAATATGCCGGTTCCGCGCAATCTCCTCCGCCGTCGCCCGGCCCGCGCCGAGCCCTGGCGCGATCGGCCCAAACCGCAGCGAATCCATCACCGCAATCGGTCGCGCGCCCATCGTAAAAATATCCCGCAAAATCCCCCCCACTCCCGTAGCCGCGCCCTGAAACGGCTCCACGAAACTCGGATGGTTGTGCGATTCAATCTTGAAAACCGCCACCATCCCGTCGCCGATATCCACCACTCCCGCGTTTTCCCCGGGGCCCTGCACCACGTGCGTCCCGCGCGTAGGCAATCGCTTCAGATGCACGCGCGAAGATTTATACGAGCAGTGCTCGCTCCACATCACGCTGAAAATTCCCAGCTCCGTAAAAGACGGATCGCGCCCCAATATTTTCTGCGTGCGCGCGTATTCTTCAGGCGAGAGGCCGTGCTCGGCCGCAATCTGCGGAGTAACCTTAATTTCGGTCTCAATCATTTTTTGTGGGCATAATTAAATACGAAGACAAATTACGAAGAACAGTAATCCCTACGCCGGAACCGCCGCCGTCACTCCCGTCACCCGCGCCGGCGCGCTCCCCGCAGCCGACAAGCTAGCCACCAGCGAACGAAAAACCACCAACCCATCCGACGATCCCAGCGAACCTTCCACCGCGCGCTCCGGATGCGGCATCAATCCCAGCACGTTCCGTTCCCGATTGCAGATCCCAGCAATCGCGTGCAACGACCCATTAGGATTCGCTTCGCGGTTTTCGGCGTCGGCATCGCCGCCATCAGGCCGCACGTAATGAAAAATAATCTGGTTGTTACGCTCCAACTCCGCCAGCGCCGCCGGCTCGCAAAAATAATTCCCCTCATTGTGCGCAATCGGAATCTTCAGCACTTGTCCCAGCGTCGCAGCGCGCGTAAATGGCGTATCCGTCGCCTCCACCCTTATATGCACATGCCGGCACAGATAACGCAGCCCCTTGTTGCGGATCATCGCGCCCGGCAGCAACGCCGCCTCCAGCAAAATCTGAAATCCGTTGCAAATCCCCAAAACCAATCCGCCGCCGCGCGCAAACCGCTCCACCGCTTTCATCACCGGCGAAAATCGCGCAATCGCCCCAGTCCGCAAATAATCCCCATACGCAAATCCGCCCGGCAAAATCACCACGTCGCAACCAGCCAAGTCCTCAGACTGATGCCAGATGAACTCCACCGGCTGCCGCACAATCGCGCTCACCGCGTGGAAAGCATCCGCATCGCAGTTCGAACCAGGAAATTGCACCACGCCAAATTTCATCGCCACTCCTCGCCTCAAATTATTTTACCATGTGCGCCAGATATGCCGCAGCGCCGCTTTTCGGGGCACAGACGGTGGGCTTCGTAGCGTCGGCCTGCCTGCCGGTAGGCAGGCGTCCCGCGGGTTCGGTTGCAGTTGACGTTCTAATGGGCATCTCGCCGCAAGCCGCAACGCCCGAGCCCCGACAGCCTCACGAGAGGTATAATTCTCAAGGAAGTTGCATCACCGCACCCAGACTTCCGCTGCTTGACCAAAAGGAATCTCGAATGATCCGACGTGACTTTCTCCGCAACCTCCTCTACACCAGCACAGCGCTCGCCGCCGCCCGCGCAACCAAAAAAGTAATCACGCCGTCCGCCTCCAACGCCGGCGGCCCATCGCACGAACCGCTGAACCAGCATCCGCTCCCCACCTTAACTGCCGCTCCTTTCGCGCTCGAAGACATCAAGATCCTCGACCCCGACCTCCTCCGCATGCGCGCCCAAACCCTCGATTACATGCTGGCCCTCGACTCCGACCGCCTCCTCCACAATTTCCGCATCACCGCGAATCTTCCCTCCGCCGCCGACCCCCTCTACAATCGCGAATCTCCCACCAACGGCTGGCGCGGCCACTATGTCGGCCACTATCTCTCCGCCTGCGCCCAGATGTACGCCTCCACCAACGACGTCAGCATCAAGACGAAAGCCACAAACATCGTCGCCGAGCTAGCCAAATGCCAAGCCCAGCTTGGCGGCAACGGTTACCTCTCCGCCTTCCCCGAATCCACTTTCGACGATCTCGAACAAGGCCGCCCCGCCGCAGTCGTCTGGTACGCGCTGCACAAAATCATGGCTGGCCTGCTCGAAATGTATGTCTATTGCCAGAACGCCCAAGCCCTACAAATTCTGGAAAAAATGGCCGCATGGACCGACTGGCGCACCGGCCGTCTCCCCGAAGATCAAATGCAGCGCACTCTGCAAACCGAATTCGGCGGCATGAACGAAGTTCTCGCCAACCTTTCCGCCACCACCGGAAATCCGCGCTACCTCGTCGTCGCCAAGCGCTTTGACCATCACGCCGTGATGGATCCTGCCTCGCAAAGCCGCGACGCTCTCACCGGCCTCCACGCCAACACCCAAGTCCCCAAATTCGTCGGCGCTGCGCGCGAATATGAACTCACCGGCGACCCGTATTACCAGAACGCCGCGCTCTTTTTCTGGCAGCAGGTCACCCAGCATCGCAGCTACGTAACGGGCGGCAATAGCATCAACGAACACTTCCGCACCCCGCCAGACGTCCTCTCCACCGAGCTAACCGACCTCACCCAGGAAACCTGCAACACCTACAACATGCTCAAGCTCACGAACCATCTCTTCACCTGGCAGGCCGAACCGCAATACGCCGACTACTACGAGCGCGCTTTCATCAACCACATCCTGGCCACGCCGAATCCCGCTCAAGGCTCGCCCCTCTATTTTCTCGGCACGCGCTCCGGCCAGTGGAAAGTTCACTTCATCCCGCACCAGGGCTACTTCTGCTGCTGCGGCACGGGCCTGGAAAATTTCTCGAAGCTGGGCGAGGGTTTCTATTTCCACGATGCGCAGTCGCTCTGGGTGAATCTCTACTTCGCCTCCGAAGTGAACTGGCGCGAAAAAGGCGTCGTCATCCGCCAGGAAACGCGCTTCCCGGAAGAAGCCGCCACGCGCCTGCTGATCCAAACGAAATCGCCCGCCAACTTCACGCTGAACGTGCGCATCCCCTACTGGGCCGATAATGCCAGCATCACCATCAACGGCCAGCGCTTCCAGCCAAACGAAAAGCTAGCGCCCTCCACCTACGCCAAAATCCATCGCACCTGGAAAGATGGAGACGTCGTCGCAGTCAGCCTGCCCATGCGCCTGCACCTGCAGCCGCTTCCCGACGACCAAAACGTGGCCGCGATAACGTACGGCCCACTGGTTCTCGCCGGCGAACTAGGCACGCAAGATCTCGATCCCCAACACATCTACTCCGACGACAAGTATCTCCACGCCGGCTTCCCCGCGATCGCCGTTCCCGAACTAGCCGCCAACGGCACCACACTCGACGAATGGATTCAACCGCTTGGCGCGCCAGCAGGTACGAACGCCAAGCCGCTAACATTTCGCACGGTCGGCGCCGGACGCCCGGAAGACGTAACCCTAAGCCCCTTCTACCGCCTCTTCGAACAACGCTACAACATCTACTGGCGCTTTCGCCCCGCTGCAGATGCCAAGGTTTCGACTTCGTAGCGGCGCACTTTAGTACGCCATCTGTCGCTCCAAATGCGCAGCTCGGCAAGTCTGAGATTGCAATCACCAGATGGAAAAAAGCGAAGTTTCGTTCACTGAAATGCTGATTTTGCAGTTACAACGAAGCTCTAACCGCGGGAACGCTTTACAGCTGTTCTCTTCACTCGTCGGCGCGCTTTCACTTTCGCCCGTCGCACCACTTTACTGCGGCGCTCTCGCTTTCCACGCCCCTCGTCGCGCGCTGCCCGCGCCTTCTCGCGCCGCCACGCCGCCGCCCATCCAGCCTTGTTCGTCTGCCGTCCGCGCGCAATCCCCAGCGCGTCCGCCGGAACATTTTCCGTAATTATAGACCCTGCCGCGACGTACGCTCCGTCGCCAATCCGCACCGGCGCTACCAGCGCGCTATCACTGCCGATGAAAACGCGATTGCCGATCGTAGTTTCATACTTGGCAACGCCGTCATAGTTGCAAGTAATTGTCCCGGCGCCGATGTTCGCTCCGCGCCCCACAGATGCGTCACCCAAATAAGTCAGGTGCCCCGCCTTCGCGCCCTCGTGTATCACAGAATTTTTCACTTCCACGAAGTTTCCAATGCGCGCGCCCGCGCGTATATCTGCCCCGGGACGCAGCCGCGCGAACGGCCCCACCTGCGCCCTGCTCGCAATGCGGCTGGATACCATCACGCTATGCGCCGCGATCAATACTTCGTCATCCAGCCGCATATCCCGCAGCACGCTCCCCGTCTGTATCGTGCAGCGCGCGCCGATGCGCGTCTTGCCCAGCAGTTGCACGCACGGCTCGATCACCGTGTCCGGCCCCGCGCTCACTTCCGGATCAATCAGCACCGTCTCCGGCAAATAGATCGTCACGCCCGCTTCCATCAGCTCCGCGGCTTTGCGCGCGCGGAATATCCGGTCCACGTCCGCTAGATTTGCGCGCGTGTTGCATCCCAGAATTTCGTTGGCATCCGGAGCCACCTGCGCCAGGACGCGTTCATTGCGTTGCCGCAACAAAGCGATCGCATCGGTCAGATACAACTCGCGATGCGCGTTGTTCGGCCGCAAAGCTGCCAGGCAGGGCCACAATTTTTCCAGCGTGAAGCAATAAATACTGGAATTCACTTCGCGGATGGCGCGCTGCTCCGGCGTCGCAACATTTTCTTCGACGACTGCTTGCACGCGCCCTTCGGAATCGCGCACCACGCGGCCGTAATCCGTGGGATCGTTCAGCTCGGCGCTCAGAATCGTGGCCGCTGCTTCGCCGCGACGGTGCGTGTCCAGCAGCGCCGTCAAAGTCTCCGCGCGCAGCAGCGGCGCATCGCCGGGAACTACGATCACCAGCTTCGCGCTCTTGCGCAACGCCCGCCGCGCCACTTGCAACGCGTGCCCCGTCCCGCGCTGCGGTTGCTGCTTCACCGTATCCACGCCCAGCGATTCGGCCAGCGCGCCCACTTCTTCCGCCTGGTGCCCTACTACCGCCAAAATCTGCGCCACTTTCACCGGCTGGCATGCGCGAATCACATGTTCCAGAAGCGGCCGTCCGCCCGCGCGATGCAACACTTTCGCCAGGTCGGAACGCATCCGCGTCCCCTTCCCAGCAGCCAAAATTACGATGACGGTATCAGCGGCAGCCATGCGACAGGTATTGTCGCTTCCCCGTGCAGCTTTGGCAATCGAAACAGCCGCTCCAGCGCCACAAATTCCGTGCATTTGTTAACCAAAGCGCTATATTCCCTCGCAAGCAGAACAGGAGGCACACCATGTTTTGTCAAAACTGTGGAATGGCTAATCCCACTTCAGGCCAATTCTGCTCGAAGTGCGGCAGCCCGCTTCCGTCCACTGCCTCGGCAGGCTCAACGCCAGGTTCGGTCGCCGTCCCAGGAAGTTCTTCCGCTACGCCTCCTCCACTCGACGGCAACCCGCCCACCAGCGGCAAAGCCATCGCGAGCCTGGTCTGCGGAATTTTCACGTTTTTTCTCCCCGCCTCAATCGCCGCCGTTATTCTCGGCCACCTCTCGCTCTCAGAAATCCGCAGATCCGCAGGCCGCCTCGGCGGCCGCGGCCTCGCGACCACGGGTCTTGTGCTGGGCTATCTCGGCCTCATGGTTCTTCCCATCATGATCGTCGCCGCGATCGCGATTCCAAATCTGTTGCGCGCGCGCATGGCGGCGAACGAAGCTACCGCGGTGGGATCGCTCCGCACCATCAATACCGCCGTGTTGACATATGCTACCGAATATGAAAATGGATTTCCGTCGAGCTTAAGAGCGGCAGGGCTCGAGCCCGGCGAGCGTGCAACTTGCAACCACGCGTTTCTGCTCGATACTGCGCTGACGTCCGGTCGCAGATCCGGCTACGTTTTCACATACACTCCCCAGTATCCGGGTGCTGCCACCGCCCCGGTCATTTCGCCCAAAGCCGCGGCGAAGGGCTGCACTTCCGGAGGCGCTTCCGGTTACACAGTCACTGCGGATCCCATTCAGCGCGGCACGACTGGGCAGCGCAGTTTCTTTACCGATCAAAGTGGACTCATTCGGGTTTCGAATAACGGCGAATCCGCCGCCGCTGATAGTCCGCCGCTCGAGTAGCCAAAATTTCACAAGACAAATTGGCCGCTACATTCGGATAGCGCGGATTTCGCGCGCCGCATAAATTGTGCGAGCATCAAGAAAGAGGCGTATGTGAGCACGAAGAGTTTTGTGGGTCGTGGCTTTAGCCACGACATCAGGCGCAAGCGGCTTCAGCCGCTGAAGGTCCGATTTTGCGGGTGTCGCGGGAAACCTCTCGCGCCTGAGGAAATGGTCTTGAACACAGCTCAGCGACAGGCAGAAACTCCGAAGCCGATGCACATCCTCGACAATCCGATCTGGAATTCGCTCTCCACGCTCCACGCGCACTTCGCCGAAGGTGACGAACTCGCGAAGCGCTATCCGCCGGAAGTAACCTTACTCGCGGCGATGGGCGAACCGACAAACGATGCGTACGCGTCGCTCGCGAAAACTCTGCAGCGCGCCGGCGCAGCTTTTTTTCTGGACCAGCCGCCGCAAATCCCCGCCGGATGGATCACCGTCCACGCGTCGCAGCTCGTGCAGATGGTCTGCGAAAAACCCAATCTCGCGCAGGATGGTTTTCCAGCCGAAAAATTAACACCGGCCGATGTGTCGGAAATGGTTGCGCTCGCCGAATTGACCAAGCCAGGGCCGTTCGGCACGCGCACCCGCGAATTGGGCGAGTATCTGGGAATCCGTCAATCCAAGCGTCTGGTGGCGATGGCCGGCGAAAGGCTGCATCTGCCCGGCTACACTGAAGTCAGCGCGGTCTGCACTCATCCGGATTTTCAAGGCCACGGATATGCGCGCGAGTTGATGTCCATTCTGATGCGCAAAATTTTCCTGCGCGGCGAAACGCCCATTCTCCACGTGCGCCAGGAAAATTTTTCCGCGATTCACCTCTACGAGAAGCTAGGCTTCCGCACTCGCCGCCTGATTCATTTTGTGATTGTTCGCACTGCGTGAAATTCCGGGAAATTCAAGATGTGGCGGGGAGAGAATCGGCAACAGAAGGTCGCGCATCTCCGGACTCGCGCGGCGCGGTGGTCTCGGTCCAGAGAGTGTGGTCGGCGAGGAGGCGAGTGACCAGTTGAGTGTGCAGCGCGTGTCCGGCCTTATGCGCCACGATGCGCGCTTTCAGAGGACGCCCCACGAGCGCCAGGTCGCCGATCAGGTCCAGCGCTTTGTGCCGCCCGAACTCATCCGGAAAACGCAGCGGGCCGTTCAGAATGCCTTCGTCGTCCAGCACGATCGCATTTTCCACCGAGCCGCCGCGAATCAATCCCATCGCCTGCAAGCCCGCGAAATCCTTCATGAACCCGAACGTCCGCGCCGGCGCCAGTTCGCGGCTGAATGATTGCCGGTCCACCGTCATTTCCACTTCCTGCGGACCCACATCCGGATGCTTGTAGTCCACGAAACAGTGCACGCGGAATTCGTCGGCGGGATAAATCCCGATGCGGCGGTCGCCGTCGGAAAACTCCAGCGGTTTGATCACGTGAATGTAGCGCCGCTGCCGCCGTAGTTTGCGAATCCCTGCTTGCGCCAGCAGTTCGATGAAAGGCTTCGAGGAGCCGTCCAGGATCGGAAGTTCCAAGGCGTCCAGTTCGACGTACACGTTGTCCACGCCGCAGGAGTACAGCGCCGCGAGCAAGTGCTCCACGGTCGAGAGCAGCACGCCCTGTTTCATCAAGCTGGTGGCGTAGCTCACTCGCGCGACGTTGCGCACGTGCGCTTCGATCTCGAAATTGTCCAGGTCCACCCGCCGGAAAACGATGCCGGTATCGGCAGGGGCCGGAACCAGTCGCAGGTGGCATCGAACCGCCGTGTGGAGACCGACGCCGCGAGTTTCGACTGGTCTTTGTATTGTGAGCTGATAGGGCATCAGTTGGGTCGAGCTTTTCTATGCACTTCGGTGACCCCTCACCACCAATTATAGCCCTTTGCAATCAGTGAGTTATATAAGCAAAGTCCGTTCTGTTCCGAGTGGTGTGGTAAGAGTACAACATAACCGTAGGTTCAGACGTGGTTCAGCTTGAACAGGTTACGTCGCACGGTAAGGGCCAAGAGCCAAGCGCGACGTTCAGGAATTGGCCCCCCGCCCTCGCTTCGGGGCTTGCAGTACTTCCATGGACGGACCGTACGCGGCGCGCCACCCGGTTGTCTCGCGCGGGCGGTTCCGCGTACAATGGGTTTTCATCCAAAAGCCAATGGCTACGCGCTTCACCATCCTTCCGAATTCCACGCCGCCGCCCGCGGCGCATCCGCGGCCGTCGTGGTTGCGCGTGCGATTTTTCGGCGGACCAAAATATCAGGAATTGAAGCGCACCATGCGCACGCTGGATCTGCACACGGTTTGCGAGAGCGCGCGCTGCCCGAACATGGGCGAATGCTGGGAACACGGCACGGCCACATTCATGATTTTGGGCGACATTTGCACGCGGGCTTGCGGATTTTGCGCAGTGCCGAGCGGCAAACCTTTGGGCCCTCCCGCGGAAGACGAACCGGAGCGCGTGGCGGAAGCGGTGGCGCGGATGGGATTGCGTTATGCGGTTGTAACCTCGGTAAATCGCGATGATCAACCGGACGGGGGTGCGGCGATTTTTGCGCGCACGATCACGGAAATTCGCGCGCGCGTGCCGGGATGCAAGGTGGAAGTGCTGATTCCTGATTTTCGCGGTGATTGGAACGCACTCGCGACCGTGATGGCTGTGAAGCCCGACGTGTTGAACCACAACATGGAGACAGTGCCGCGGCTCTATCGCCAGGTGCGCAAGGGCGCGGTGTACGAGCGGTCGCTGGAATTATTGCGTCGCGCAGGAGAAATGATTCCGGGACTTCCCACCAAAACTGGAATGATGCTGGGGCTGGGCGAAACGCGCGAAGAGGTGCTGGCGGCGATGGGAGATATCGCGGCGCAAGGAACGCACATTTTGACGCTGGGGCAGTACATGCAGCCGACGCACGAACATTTGCCGATCGAGCGCTACGTGCATCCGGACGAATTCGCGGAGTTCAAGCGGCTGGGCGAAACGATGGGATTCAAGCACGTGGAAGCAGGGCCGCTGGTGCGGTCTTCGTATCACGCTTTCGAACAGGAAGAAGCGGCACACTCCTGAAATTCGGAGCTTCTTTGAAATTCTCGCCTGCACGCCTCTGTCTTGCGCTTGCCGCTTTGACGGCGGTCTCGCTCTCCGCTGACCAGCCGCCTAACAGACAGTACGATGAAGCTGAAGCACACCGCGTTTACGATGCCCTGCTTTCGAGTAAATACTTTTACAAAGGATCCGATCGCATCGTCTGGGTGATTAAGACGGAAACACAAGGTGGCATCTGGCCCGAATGCCTGCCAAAACCAGAAGACCTGGATTTAGACGACTGGCAGGCCATAAGAGACTTCGTAAAGGAAAACCAAGCAGCGAAGTTGCTCGATCTTCGATTTACCTGGAGCGCTCCGGTCGTGGTTGTGTCGCGGCCAGAACCACAAGACTCGCTGGATGATGAGACCGCTTGGACGCGATTTCACGAAACATATCCGGACTCCCCGGGCACGCTCGCGTTTTCTGCCGTCGGCTTCAATGAGCGACGGGATCGAGCATTGGTCAGAACCACGTTTGAATGTGGTTTTCTGTGCGGCGGAATTCGCTTCCATGCGCTCGAACGGCGACGTGGCGTTTGGCGCGTAGTCGAATCCCCGATTCCATGCGTAGGGAATTTTTGATTCGCTTAACTACTAGATAAGTTTAAGCTGCCTCCCTGAAACATTCCCATGAATCCCTGGCGCGGACTGAAAAATCTGCCACGCGAAATGTGGATACTTTCGGCGGCGACGGTGGTGAATCGCTCCGGAACGATGGTGCTGGCGTTTCTAGTTTTGTATGTGACGCACACGTTGGGAGTGACGCCGGCGCGAGCAGCGCTGACGCTGATGGTCTATGGCCTGGCGGCACTTTTGATCATGCCGCTTGCGGGGATCTTGTGCGATCGCGTGGGACCGCTGCCGATCATGAAGGCTTCGCTTTTTCTCACCGGTGTTCTGCTGCTGCTATTTCCGTTGGCGAAAAGTTACGGCGCGATTTTGCTGATGACGTTGGGGTTCGCGGTGCTGAACGAATCGCTGCGGCCGGCGACGCTTTCGATGGTTTCGGATTTGGTGCAGCCCGCGCAACGCAAAGCAGCGTTTGCGCTCGGGCGGCTGGCCGGAAATCTGGGGATGAGCGTGGGTCCGGCGATCGGCGGAATTCTGGCGGTGTATTCGTTTCGCTGGCTGTTTGTGGTGGATGGCACGACATCGATTCTGGCGGGAGCGATGCTGGTGCTCTGGCCGATGCGCAATTTGGGAAGACAAACGACGCACGAGCCGGAGTGGGCGGACGCGACGGACTTGGGCCGTGAGATCGAAGCGGAGAGCATTGAACCCCTCGCAACGCTGCATCCTACGGCTGATCTGCGCGCATTTCGAAATCCGCGGATGCTTTATTTTCTGGCGGCGATGATTCCAGTGCAGCTGGTGTTTTTTCAATTTACGTCCACGCTGCCGCTATTTCTGGTGCGCTATTTGCATTTTCCGGAATCGGTGTACGGGACGATTTTTACCGTGAACACTTTGTTGATTGTGGCACTGGAAGTTCCGTTGAACACGGCGATGGAGCATTGGACGCATCGGCACACGCTGATGCTGGGCGCGTTTTTGTATGCGGCGGGATTTGGAGCGTACGCGCTGGTGGGAATTGCGCCTTTTGGGAAAACTGCCGGAGTTTTTGCGGCGGTCGTGATCTGGACGTTTGGTGAAATGATTCTGATGCCGGGCAGCTCGGCGTACGCTGCGGAACTGGCGCCGCCGGAACGACGCGGGGAATATATGGGGCTGTACACAATGTCGTTCAACGTTGCGTTCGCGGTGGGGCCGTGGCTCGGGGCTAGCATTCTGGGGAAGTGGGGAGCGACGACGATGTGGGGCGCGGCGTTTGTATCGGGATGCATTTCGACGCTGATGATGAGCCGAACTGAGCGGGGCAAAGTCCAGACGACTTCGGTACCAGCGTCATAATCACATGGCGTGACGAAGAGGAGAAAGAAAGATGCCCGCTGTGTCCCGAAAGACGCGGGACACAGCAGCCGCTACATGAACAAAGGCAAAGGAGCCGGCGCTGCGAAGGTCAAGCGCTAGCGCGGTGAGACTAGGAAAGTTTTCGCGATTTCGCGCACGCGGGCGGAGCATGTGGGGCAGGACGGGCAGGAGGAGCAGCAATCGGCAGTGGCGGGTCGATCCGCGATTTTGAGCGCGGCTTTGAAGTTTTCCGCGGCTTTTGCGGGGCGGCCCAATTCGGTGTTCAGATTGCCGAGCAGCAGCTGGAAGATAGGATTTCCGGGATAGCGTTCGACGAGCGGTTGCGCGACTAGGATGGCGCGTTCGTATTGATAGTCGAAGGTGCGCAGATTTCTGGCGAGATGGAAGCGCATTTCAGTGGGCGTCACCACGCCGTGGTCAATGCCAACTT
Organism: uncultured Acidobacteriota bacterium; assembly: GCA_963779465.1. Lineage (GTDB taxonomy): Bacteria > Acidobacteriota > Terriglobia > Acidiferrales > UBA7541 > Palsa-295. Next base: position 189,861 of record CAVZYH010000002.1, read on the forward strand.
GCATCTGGCGGATTCCTTCGGCCCTGTTGCCGCCGGGGATGCCCATGAAGAAGCGCAGGATTTTCACGGTGGTCGAAAGCGAATCCACGTAGTAGTTGTAGAGGCCGAGGCCGGCGGTCGCGTCTGGCATTTGCGGATCCAGTTCGAGGGCGCGCAGAAATTCGGCGCGGGCGGCGACTCCGTAATGCGCGACCGCGCGATTTTCGCCACGCAAGACTTCCAGGCGCACCTTCAGGGCCAATCCCATGCCGGCGTAGAAACGCATATCCGCCGTATCGGATTTGGCGATTTGCGCGTGGGCGAGATCAATTACTTTGTCCGCGAGCAGCAGGAAGGCATCGTCTTCCGGTTTTTTTCCGCGCTTCCAGGCGTCAATCATTCCGTATTTAACTTCTAGATTAGAGCAGTAAATCTTCCACCAACGGGCTTCGCCTTCGAGAAGAAAAGGCAGAGGATTTTCCGGTTGGGATTGTTCTAGGCTGCGCAGCGTGGCGATGGCTGCGTCCGGATCGCCGCTGTACATTTTGTCCATGGCCAGGATTGCTTCGGGCGGGAGTTTGATACCGCCGGCACACGCAGGCGTGACAGCGAGCGGCACGGCGAATAATGCGAGGAAGAGCGCGAAGGCAAGATGGATGCGAGAGTTTCGCTGGTGCACGGTATTCACTTTACTCTCTTTAACCAGCCGAGAAGCCATGCGGCGGTGACGTACATCACGAAACAGTCGAGAGCGAAGGGGAGGAAGCCGAGGAAGCCCGGCGCGGGCATCTCGAAAATCTTCCAGCGCTGGAACATGGGGAAAGTGTAGAGCCATTTTGCGGCCGCCCAGTAATTCCAGAATTCCCAGAGCCAGCCGCAGATCCAGCCAGCGAGGAGAAATCCGTAGAAGCGACGGGACAAGCCTTCGGAAAGATCGCCGATAAAGGACGGAAGGCGGAGGCGCCGATTGAGGGGATCGAGAAACAAAAGAAATCCGATCCAGACGAGCGCGAAAAGGTATGCGGCGAGGTGCTGGGGCACGACGAGCGGGATAAGCAAGCAGGCCGCGCCGGAAATCATCAGGATGGATTCGGCGGCGGGCGAAATTTTCGTCGATCGGGGCGTGGATTCCGGCAGCGGGTTGGGCGGCTGTGCTGGGAGCACAGCTTGGACTAGGTCCGCGCTTTCGAACACGGCGGGAGTGATGGTGGCGAAGGACCAGGCATAACCGAAAAGCGCGGCGGGCCAGGTGCGCGGGAGGCCGATGTAGGTCCAATTTTGCAGTCTGAGATTGTAGGCTTCGAAAATCAGCCACAGAGGGATCGAGAGAAACGCGAGGCGCGCGAAAACGATGGGCGCGTCGTTGAGACGGGAGCGATTGGTGAGGGCCAGGACGGCGGCGTCGGCGATGAGGATGTAGGCGCTCCAGGCGATGGGAGTGAAGTAGGTGGCGACGGGTTCGATGTGGGCGAAGAGCAGTGCCTCGGCGGAGAGCAGGGCGAGCCATCCGAGCCAGCCGTATGCGGGAAACGCGCGGAAGCGGCGCGCGCGGAAATATCCGAGGAAGAGTGATGCGACTGTGGCGGCGGTGAGCGCGAGGCCGAGCGTTGTGCGGGCGGATGGCATGAGCGTGAGCGGCGCGGTGCTCTGGTTAATGATAACGCAGAGTGGGGAAGTCTTTGGCGCGGACAGTCGAAGAGAGATCCTTCGCTGCGCCCAGGATGACGAGCTAAAGACGAGCACAGGCAAAAGCAAAAGAGCCGGCGGTACGCCGGCGGTACGAATGCAACTGCGGGAGCACAGGCAAGATTGTGTCAAGTTCCATGACATGCTTTACACAGTGTTATCAGGACATCCTTTACACTTTGCGGGTCAGCTCACCCAGCGGTCCACTGCAGTGGACCGCTGGGTGACGAGATCGAGTTCGCGCACCAGGCTGCGGCAGTAGTACACCAACACGCGCCCGTCCAGACGCTCGATGCGCACCCATTCGCCCGCCAGCGCCCGGCTAATTTCCCAGGCCCGCCCCTGCAGGTGGAGCCGACCTACCTTCGATACCCGGTAGACTTCCGCTCCCGCTTCGTATTCCCAAGTCGGCGGTTGCGCCACATAGCGGCGTGCACTTTTCTGCCACACCGTCGCCGGCGTTTTCATCGCCAGTGCTTCGTGCGGCCGCTCGTGATTATATTCATGACGAAATTTGTCCAGCCAGATTTGCCGCTCCGCACGCGCCGGGATTCCTCGTCGCTGCATCGCCGCGCTTAACGCTCCGTGAAAGCGCTCCACTTTCCCTTGCGTCTGCGGATGGCGATACCCGCTGAAGTGCAGCTGGATTCCTTGCCGCATGATCCACACCGTCAGCCACGTCCAACCCGTCACCGCTTTCATGTTCCACCACGGCGTCCCGTGATCCATCAGCATCTCCTCCGGCATGCCGCACTGCTCGAACGCTGCGATCAGCTGCTGTTTTACGGGCGCTGCTTGGGTCGACCAGGTTCCGTGCAGCGCGATCGCGTAGCGGCTGTGATCGTCCAGAATCGACAGCGGACCCACCGGCGCGTCCCATCCCAGCGGGCTTTTGAAATCCATCTGCCACAGCTGATTCGCCGCGCCGCGCTCGAAGCGCTTTACCGCTGCGCGAAACCGGTCTTGCGCTCGCACCAATCCGCGCCGCAATAAAATCCGGTGCACCGTGATCACCGGCAGATGAATCCCCTCGTCCGCCAGTACCACTTGCAACTTGCGCGCGCCCCAGTCCGGCCGCTGCTGCCGCAACTCCACCACCCGCTCCTCCCGTTCGCTGGCCGTCTGCGTTGGACTCTGGTGCGGACGCCGGCTCTTCTCCACCACGCCGGCAATCCCCTCCGCCGTATAGCGCCGCAGCCACTGGTAACCTGTCGGCCGCGAAATCGCAAATTCCTCGCACATTGCACTCATGGTCTTCTCACCGCGCTTCGCACTCACCACAAAACGTACGCGCTGCTCGTCTACCTTCACTGTTCCCCACGCCATCCTCGCCCTCGCCCGAGGGCCCGTTATCTCCGTATCCCTCGTTCACTCTCCCCGCCGAGTGTAAAGGATGTCCTGATAACGCTCTGTAAAGGATGTCATGAGACTGAACACAAGATTGCCTATGCTACCGGAACGCGCAGAGTATTTAGTTTTCGGGGTGCTACCTTCGCATTCTTGTTATGCTGACTTTCCTGTTTTTGCGGAAAACATCGGCTGGTGAAGGAATTTTTGGCGCAGCGGCATGAGTGAACCAGAAAAACTCGAGCGTGGGTTGGGGCTGATCGAAGCGACGTCGTTGAACATGACGTTCATGGTGGGGATTGGCCCGTTCATTGTGATTCCGTTCATCGTGCGCGCGATGGGCGGGCCGCAGTGCATTCTGGCGTGGGTGGTGGGAGCGGTGCTGGCGGCGCTGGATGGATGCGTGTGGGCGGAATTGGGCGCAGCGATGCCGCAGGCGGGAGGAAGCTACGTTTTTCTGCGTGAGGCGTACGGGGCGAACCGGCTGGGTAGATTGATGTCGTTCCTGTTTATCTGGCAGACGCTTTTTCAGGCGCCGCTGAGCATTTCTTCTGGCGCGCTGGGATTTGCGGATTATTCGATATATCTGACGGCGAAGATTCCGGCGGTGGCGGGGTGGCTGCGCATGCATGCGGAATATGCCAGCCGGATTATTGCGAACTACGACCGCGCGATTGCGGTCGTGATGATCGCAATTGCGGTTTTGCTGTTGTACCGGCGGATCACGGCGATCGGCAAAATTTCGACGGTATTGTGGGTGATCGTGCTGGGGACGATTTTGTGGCTGATTTATGGCGGGGCGACGCATTTTAATGCTGGCAATCTTTTCAGTTTTCCTCCGGGAGCGTGGAGTTTTTCGTGGATTTTTTTCGCGGGGCTGGGGCACGCGTCGGTGCAGACGGTTTACAGCTATCTGGGTTACTACAATGTGTGCAATCTGGGCGGTGAAATGAAGGAGCCGGGGAAGAATATTCCGCGGGCGATTTTCATTTCGATTTTCGGAATCGCGATTTTGTATTTTTTGATGCAGACGAGCATTTTGAGCGTGGTGCCGTGGCAGGAAGCGGCGCGTTCGAGTTTTGTGGTGAGTTTATTTGTGGAGCGGACGTTTGGAATGAATTGGGCGTCGCTTGCGACGGGGCTGATACTGGTGCTGGCGTTCGGGTCGGTGTTTTCTGCGACGCTTGGTTATTCGCGAGTGCCATACGCGGCCGCGCTGGACGGGAATTTCTTTTCGGTGTTTGCGAAGGTGCATCCGACGAAGCGTTTTCCGCACGTGGCGCTGCTGGCTTTGGGCGCGACTTCGATGGTGGTGTGTTTGTTCTTTGATCTTTTCTCGGTGATTCGCGCCATCCTGGCAATGCGCTGCCTCATCCAATTCGTCGGCCAAGCGGTGGGATTGATATTGCTGCACCGTCGCCGGAAGACGGAACACTGGCCGTTTCGCATGTGGCTTTATCCGGTGCCGGTGGTGCTGGCGATTGCGGGATGGATTGCGGTTTTTATCTCCACGGGGCGCAGGCCGATGCTGGCCTCGCTTGCGGCGATGGTGGCGGGTATTCTGGTTTATATGGGGCGCGCGCGAATGCTGCGGCAGTGGCCGTTTGAGGAGGCTGGAACTTGAATTGGAATCCGAGGCGGGGAATTTTTGGCGTGACTGCGATGATTTCTTGCGTGCTTTCGTTCGGGTGTGCGGCGGCGCAACCGGTTGGCGCGCAGTCGCTGCCGGAGACGGTGGAGGCGATTCATAAAGCGCGGGTGAGCACGCGTGTGCTTTTTGTTACGGCCCATCCGGATGATGAATGGTCGAGTTTGCTGGCTTATCTTTCGCATGGATTGAATGCGGACGTGGCGCTGCTGACGATTACGCGCGGGCAGGGCGGGCAGAACGCGATCGGGCCGGAGCAGGACGGAGAATTGGGCGTGGTGCGCACAGAAGAATTGCTGGCGGCGGGACAACATTATGGCGTGTGGCAGTATTTCACGCGGGCGCTGGATACCGGATATCTGAAGAGTCCGGAGCAGGCGCAGAAAGTGTGGGGAAATCTGGCGCTGGAAGACATGGTGCGGGTGATACGGACTTATCGGCCGGACGTGGTGATCAATGGATGGGGCGGGGTGCATTCGGGGCACGGGCATCATCAGGAGAGCGGAATTTTGACGCCGCAGGCGGTGATGGCAGCGGCGGATCCGAAAATGTTTCCGGAACAGATTGCGGAAGGGCTGGCGCCGTGGAAAGTAGCGCTGGAAGCGCGCGTGTCGCGCGGCGGGAATGCTGAGAATGCGGTGGCGTTGCCGGCGGATGCAGTTTCGCCGTTGTGGGGAAAAACGTACGTGGAGATGGGGATGGAAGGGCATGCGCAGCACCGATCGCAGGGAACACCGGCGTTTTTCGGGAACGCGTTTTTCCGGCGGCCGGTATTCCTGGTGACGGAGAACGAGAAGGGCGAGGCAGGAAAATTCGATGCGCAGTTGCTGGCTGAGCCGCTGGCCACGCTGGCCGCACGATTTCCTGGCGCGCAGGCGGTGATGGCTCCGGCGCTGAATGCCGCGGATCAGGATTTGGCCGCTGCGGCGAAATCCGCGCTGGAATTGGATCGCGCGGCTGCGGCGAAATCGCTAGCTGCTGCGGCGAAAGAAATTGCGGGACTGCGCGAGCAATTGGCGAAGCAGGGTGGCGACAGTGCCGGCGCCGTGTGGGAGATTGACGGCGTGCTGAAGCGAATTAATCTGGCGCTGGCTGATGATGTAGCGATTCCTTTGAACGCGCAAGCGAGCCGGCACGAATTGGTGGCGGGCGAGACATTTTCTGTGGACGTGTCAATCGCGGGGACACCGGCGGTATCGGTGAAGTGGACGCTGGATGCGAGCAGCATTGTGGTGCCGAGTGGATGGAGCGTTGTGCCGGACGGATCGAAGGGAGCGACGAGCGACGCCAACCTCGGCTCCGCGAAATTCACTGTGGCGATTCCGGCGGGGGCGAAGCGAGCGCTGACTCCAGCGGATGCGATTTTGCCATTTCCGCCGCCGCTGGTGCGATTGGCACTGCACGTGGAAGTTGCGGGATACGAATTTGCGATTGAACGGACCGTGAATTCGATGGAGGCCACTACCACGGGGATACAAACTTATGCGCTGGAGCTAGTGCCGGCGGTGACGTTGACCGTGGAGCCGAAGCAGGTGATGGCGCCGGCAAAACGGACGGCGATGCCGATGAAACTTTTCGCGCGGGTGCGTTATCACGGCACGGCGGCGACAAAAGTGACGGTGGGATTGGACGCGCCAAAGGGTTGGACGGTGCAGATACCGAACGTGGCGGGGCCGCTGGCATTTGCGAAGGGCGGCGACCGATTGATTCAGTTTGTAGTGACGGCGCCGCCGGAGACAGCTGCTGGGGCTTACACGTTGCATCCCTATGCGCGGATGGGCGAGGAAACTTTTCGGACGTCGGTGGAGCCGATTCCCACTTTGCCGACGCGAAACTGGAGCGAGCCGGCGGACGCGACTGTGCATGTGCTGAATCTGGTGGTGCCGGCGGGATTGCGTGTGGGATATATCGCGGCGGAGAACGACACTTTGCCGGAAATTCTGCGGCAGATCGGGATTCGTGTGGAGATGTTGGACGAGGTGTCTCTGGCGTTCGGAGATTTGAGCAAGTATGACGCGATTACGGTGGGGATACGGGCGTATGAGTTGCGTCCGGACCTGCTGCGGACGAACGCGCGGCTGTTGGATTATGTGAAGCGAGGCGGGACGCTGCTGGTGCAGTATCAGCGCGATTTTGCGTGGAACGAGGAATTGCCGGCGCCGTTTAAGGCAACGATGCCAGGGGAAACTTCGCGGGTGACGGATGCAAATTCGCCGGTGCGATTTCTGGCGCCGGATGATGCGCTGCTGAATTCGCCGAATAAGATCACGTCTGAGGATTTCCGCGGATGGGTGCAGGAGCGCGGGCTTTATTTTTGGGGATCGTTCGATGCGAAGTATTCGCCGGTGCTGGGATTGACGGATCCGGGCGAGGCGGAGACGAACGGTTCGCTGGTTTACGCGCGCGACGGGAAGGGTTTGTACATTTATACGGGGCTATCGTTTTTCCGGGAATTGCCGGCGGGAGTGCCGGGGGCTTACCGGTTGTTTGTGAATTTGTTGAGCCAGACGAGACATACGGCGGGACAGGATTGATGACGTGAGCGCTTCTGCAGATGGGCGGGCGAGCGGCGCGATTGAATCGGCGAATGTGCACGCCAGCGTTAGCGAGCCGCGCATGGTAGCGATTCCGGAGGGGTGGTTTTTGATGGGGAGCGACACCGGGCAGGACAACGAGCGTCCTGTGCATCGGGTTTGGGTGGATGCGTTTGAGATGGCGGAATGCCAGTTGACGAACGCGGAGTACGGGCGATTTCTGGCTGCTACGAAGCACCGCGCGCCATTGCATTGGAACGATGCGAACTTTTCGGGTGCGGAGCAGCCGGTGGTGGCGCCTTCCTGGTTTGATGCGGTGGCTTACTGCGAGTGGTTGAGCGCTGCTTGCGGGCGGCGATACCGTTTGCCGACGGAAGCAGAATGGGAACGCGCGGCGCGCGGAGGGGCGGAGCAGAAACAATTTCCGTGGGGCGATGAGCCGCCGGAGCATTTGGCGAATTATTCAGCGCGATGGAAGAACGGGCCCGAGAGAGTGGGGCGAGCGGAACGGAACGCGTATGGGCTTTGCGACATTGGGGCGAACGTGCACGAGTGGTGCGCGGACTGGTTCGCGGCGGAATATTACGGCGCGTCGCCGGAGCGGAATCCGCTGGGAGCAGCGCAGGGGACGCGGAAAAGTTCGCGCGGGGGATCGTGGCGGCATCAAATCAAGGTGTCGCGTTGCGCGGCGCGGGCGAGCATACCTCCAGATTTTCAGTATGCGGATTACGGATTTCGGGTTGCGCGAGATGTGAGGAGGTAGACGCGGCTCCGAACGAAGACTCCACAATACGGGACGGGCTGACATCGTGGCGACGTGGGTCGCGATTAACAAACACGGGGCAGACCGGCGTGCAAAAACGCCAATCAGGAGATTGCCGCTCCCAGGAACGGCGACAGCGCGATTCATCCTGAGATTCCGTCCCGCAGTCGCGGCACGGAATCGAAGGGCAGCGCCCCCGCCACGAAAAAATCGTCATCGTGAATATCGAGAAACCCCATCCGGGCCGCCGCAGCTGATACAGCTAGAAAACACCCACGAATCACCACGACGTAAAATTCAGAGGCGGTTTTTTTATGCGCAACACGTGTGTCGATGGCCGTCATTGCGCTTTCGGGCTCGTGCTATGCTCCGGCCGGGGCTCGCGAGGAGGAAAAGCGAATGAGGAGATTTGATTTGGGATTGACGGGCTTGCGCATAGGTGCGATGCGCGCGCTGGCGGGCGCGGCGGTGATGCTCCTGCTCTCTTCGGCGGTGTGGGCGCAGAAAAGCAAAAAGAATCAGCCGGCGGCGGATCAGCCGATGCCGTCCATGCCGATGTCGCCGAACGATCAGATCGAGCACGACATTGGCGAAATGCTGGCGGCGCAGCAACTGGGAAATCTGGAGTTGATGCACAAATATTATTCGGATAGCGCGACATTCGTGAACAGCGATTACGGGCCGCCGATCGTGGGATGGAAGAACTGGGCGGAAGGTTACGAACGGCAGAAAGCGGCGTTCCAGCAGATGCAGATTGTGAGGCGGAACACCTACATCTACTTACACGCGGATATGGCGTGGGCGACTTACCAGTGGGATTTTTCGGCGACGCTGGCGAACGGAAAATTTTACGATGCCCGGGGGCAGACGACGCTGGTGTTTACGAAAGTGGGGAATGATTGGCTGGTCGTGCACAACCATACGGCGGTGGACTGCGGGTCGCTGGCGCCTGTGGAGCCAACGCCGGCACCAACCGTGACGCCCGCACAGCCGCCGCAGCCCAAGCCGCAGAATTGAGGACAGTGACGGGTGATACGTGCTGAGTGATTAGTGCGGCACGGTTTGAATGGGCGAGGCGTCAACTGGTGTGTGAAAAAGGCAGTGGCTAGTGACGAGTGGTTAGCGGCTAGAAACCGGCTGAGTCGGTTTCCGATTTCTGTGTGCGGTGCGACGCCGCGACCGAAGAGAAACCGGTTTCTTTCTCGAAAAATAATTCCCCTCTGCATGAATATCAGACAAAGTACGGGCGCACAGGCAAGATTGCCCATGCTACCGACACCGGGATCAGAAATTCTTGAAGCCTTCGGCGAGGAATACGCCGAGGGCGGTTAGCAGCAGAATGATGGAAAGAATCATCAGGAGTTTGATGGGTTTGGAGAGCTTGTCAATGCGCGCGACGAGTTCGCGCTGCTCGTTGGCCATGGAGTCGCCGGCGCGGTCGAGAAAAATCTGATCGTCTTCGCGAATTTCGAGGGTGCCGCGATAGGCGAGAAGGCCGACGAGAACGGCAGTCACCGCTCCCCAAAGAACCAGAACGCCCAAAAGTGCGCCGTGAATCGCTTCCATGGGTGCCTCCCGCCGGCTGGCCGTGAAGAGTGCCCAATTGCAGACGGCCGTGCAGGCCCGAGTTACTAGCTGGATTGGGGGGATTATGCACCCCGAACGGCGCAGGATTCAAGCGGGAACGCGGTCGTCTGGGAACTGGATGCCCCAGAATTTGCGGGCGGGGTAGAGCATCTCCAAGCCGAGTTCGAAGACGCCGGGATCTTTGGTGTGGGTGACGCGAATGACGCGAAATTCCTGGGTTTCCTGGGAAATTCCGTTGAGGACCTCGATGCGCGAGCCGAGGCCGGGCTCAAGCGAGGCGCGGACGAGAGCGCCACAGCGGCTGACGGCGATGGCTTCGGCGAGAGTGACGAGCGGCTCACCATCCACGCCATTGCTGAAGAGTTGCACCGGGATGCGAATGAAAACGCGCGACGAGCGGCGGCGTTCTAGCATCGCGCGGGTGGTTGCCATGATTTCGTCTCCTGTTCGCCGCGGGCCCAGCGATTCAATGTAGTGCGAACGTGCGGGCGGGTCAAGAGTTCCTGGTAGTAGTGTGCTGCGTTGACAAACCACGGGGCACGCGTCAATATGGATGAGCCTCGTAGTTTTGTTTTGCCACACACCAGAAATGCCCGAGTGGCGGAATTGGCAGACGCGCTAGCTTCAGGAGCTAGTTCTCGCAAGGGAGTGGAGGTTCGAGTCCTCTCTCGGGCACCATTTTAAATACCTCACAGAGCACGCCGTTTGTTGGAGTTCGCTGCGTCGCTATTATGAGTGTCTTCCAGATGTGGTCAGATTTCTGGTAGTAGTTCGCCCATTTGCAATTTTTCCAACGCTACCATCCGCTCTTGAAGTTCCGCTTGCGATAGCAATCCCTTACGATGTCTGGTCCTGAGGAAGTCCGCGGCATCCTGATCCTGTTTGACCGCGTTGCACTCATGGCAGGAAGCAATCACATTCCGAAAGGAATTATCACCCCGTGCGGCCTGCGGAACCACATGGTCTAAGACACAAGTCTCGGCGTCGATGTTCCGCAGACAGTAAAAGCATTGCCCATTCTCGCGATCAATCAGTGCGCTAACGTAGGTTCGGTTAGTGAAGAAATCTATGTCATTGATGTTGACCGCTGAAATCTCAGACTGCTTCGGCACGAGTTCGGCAATCTCTTCCGGAAGGAAAACGCGGAGGGTATGTCCTTTTCCCGATCGGTCTTCTATTCTGATGCATCCTTTGTCGTGCAATGCCCGAATTCGCTCACGCACAGTACTCTCCGAAATCCCGCTAGCCTCCGACAAGCTTAGAATCCCAAACATTGAGGTTTCTTTTCCAATGACCCTCGTGTGTCGAAGTAGGTGGTAGTACAGTGACCGCTCCATGTGGTCAAGTCGAAGCTTGGGGATTAGATAGTCTTCTATGTTCTTTAACTCTTGTGCTAGGTCCACGGCTCAACCCCGGTCTTAGGAATTAGCTCTCCGTGGAGAGCTGGGCTAGTCGGAGGAGACTCCTACTTTTTTCAGCTGAGATGTTGCTGGTTTCGCGCCGGTTGCAGACCTGGCACGCTCGCGGTAATTGTTGCGGGCGTTGCGCCAGTTGACGCTGGGGAGGATCAGGGAGGTGTCAACGCGGTCGCGGTATTTCACGGCGACTTTCAGAAGCGAATCGAGCATGGTGTCGGACAGAAGATGCGGCTGGAGGCCGAGGTCAACCAGCTTGGAGTGCTTGGCGTTGTAGTAATGATCTTCGGCTTCGACGCGGGGGTCGGGCAGGTGGCTGATTTCGACGGACAAGTTGATTTTTTTTGCGGCGGCCTGGACGATTCCGGCGATGTCCATGATGGAAAAGCTTTCGGTGAATTGATTATAGACGCGGCACTCGTGGCGCGCGGCGGGATTCTGGCAGGCGATTTCGATGCAGCGCACCGTGTCGCGAATATCGAGAAAGCCGCGGCGCTGGCCGCCTTTGCCGTACACGGTTAGCGGGTGTCCGATGACGGCTTCGACGCAGAAGCGATTGAGGACGGTGCCGAAAACTTCGTCGTAATCGAAACGATTGATGAGCGCTTCGTCGAGTGCGACTTCATCGGTAATGGTGCCGTACACCACGCCCTGATTCAGATCGGTGGCGCGCAGGCCCCAGATTTTGCAGGCGAACATGATGTTGTGGCTGTCGTGGACTTTCGAAAGGTGATAGAAGGAGCCGGGCTGCTTGGGAAAGGGAAGAACGTCCTTGCGGCCGTTGTGTTCGATGGCGATGTAGCCTTCTTCGATGTCAATGTTGGGAGTGCCGTACTCGCCCATGGTGCCGAGTTTGACGAGGTGGCAATCGGGCTGCAGTTCGCGCAGGGCGAAAAGAAGATTCAGAGTGCCGACTACGTTGTTGACCTGGGTGTACACGGCGTGGCCGCGATCAATCATGGAGTAGGGGGCGGAGCGCTGTTCGGCGAAATGGACGACGGACTCTGGTTCGAAACTCTTGATGAAGTTGCTGAGAAATTCGTAGTCGGTAATGTCGCCCACGTAGGATTCGATGGTTCGTCCGGTGAGGCGGTGCCAGGCGCTGAGGCGGTCGGAGAGCGGGCGGATGGGAGTGAGAGTTTGCGCGCCCAGCTCGTGGTCCCATTGGCGGCGGACGAAGTTGTCCACGATGGCCACGTCGTGGCCTTGCTTCGACAGGTACAGGGCGGTGGCCCAACCGCAGTATCCGTCTCCACCTAGGACTGCAATCTTCATGCTTCCTCCGCGGGTTTTGCTAATTTCAATTTCGTTTGAGCGCTGCTGTTTGATGCCAGGCAGGCGCTGCTCGCTGCTATGAGTTGCTGGAGCCTAACAGGTTCATATCTTACCGTTCTTGGTGGCAGATGGCGAGAGGGGCAAAGGCGAAGAATTAACGCGGAGGACGCAGAGGCCGGAGCGCAGAGGTCGCAGAGAAAGGCAGGAGCGAGCCTTCGCCCGGCATGAGGCAAAAGCGCCGGAGTCAGGATGACAACGCTAGTCGCATCATCAGCGGCCCAGAGCTCGCACAAGAAAAAACGCCAATCGGGAGATTGGCGTTCCCAGGGACGCTCCGCTACGAACCTGGCTGCGGAGCAGGTGCGGCGGAAGAGGATAGCGGGTGATTTGTGAGCAGGAGTTTGCCGCCGCTTTGGGAGACGATGTCCAGGTTTGCGGCGCCTACGAGATTTTGCAAACGGGGGAGGCTGGTTTGCGCGCAGACCAGATAGAAGCGCGGCTGTGTCGTCCAGAGCGTTGCGAATTTTGTGTCGTCGATGAAGACGTCGGCCGCGCCGGGAGCGTTTGAACCGTATTCAAGATTCAGGACGCGGCCGTTCAGGAGGAGGGCAGTGCGGTCGGTGTAGAAAAAGATCGAAGACGTTGGGTAATAGTGGCGCTCCACGATTAGGGCGCCTTCAGGTGACTTCAGCAGCACTTCGGCGATCGGGCGCGAGGAAAGATACGGATCGAACACAACCATGGCCATGCGCGCGGCGTGGAAAAACAGAACCATCATTAGCGCGGAGGCGAGAAAAGCGCGCTGGCCTTTCGCGCGTAGATTTCCCAGCGCACCTACGAGAAAGGCGATGGATGCGAGGAGCAGCGGAGTGCGCAGATAGGCGAAGGATGGGAGCGTGAGGTCAAGCATGTGTCCCAGGGAGAGGCTGTAGGATTTGGGATTGCGGGACAGCGCGGAAGAAATATCGCCGGGGGCGGGGAGGTTGCGCACGTTCCAGTAAATGGCGAAGGCCGCGACGGCGGCGCAGGCGGCGATGACGGCTAGCGCGCGAGTGCCGCGGCGGACCCAAACATTTTCCGTGACCATCGCGGAGCCAATTAGCAATGCGAGCGCGGGGTAGCACGGCATCGAATAATATTCCTGGGTGGTGGAGAACGTGAAGAAGATCAGAACGAAGCCGAGCCAGCAGAGAGAGAGCAGGCGGGCGCGGCCGGCGCGATCAATTGGTTTGAAGGAAAGTTTGGCGACCGCTGGAATGTAAACGCTCCACGGGAACAGCCAGATCAAATGGAATAGCCAGAAATAAAGGCGGGGGACGGTATTGTAATCGCGCGGGTAACGCATATTGAGAAAGCGGAGCAGTTGCTCGTTGATGAAAAAGAACCAGAGAAATCCGTGATAGGAATTGGGCCCGCTGTGCAACGTAAAAACGAAATAGGGCGGGTTGCGCAGCATGGCGAGGATGTGCCAAGGAGCGGCGATTAGTAGGATGACGAATGTTCCGCTGAATGGATGCAGGCGCTTCCAGACTTGCCAGGAAAAGAGCTGGCGCGTGAGAAGAAGGTAGACGATCGCAGCGCCGACGGGAAAGACGACGGCGATTAAACTTTTCAGGAGCAGGCCAGCGCCCAGACTGGCGGCGAAGAGAAATGCCCATAGCCGCGGATTTCGTTCTTCGGTATCAATGGCGCGAAGGAAGGCCCACATGGCGAGGGCGGTGGTGAAGGTCAGCATTACGTCTGGAATCAAGACGCGCGTGAAGAGAAACAGTCCGACGCAAGTGGCCATGCATAAACCGGCATAGAAACCCGCGCGTTTGCCGAAAGCCCAGATGCCGAAAGCCACAGTGGCCCAGCAAAGAGCTAGCGTGGAAAGCGCCATGGGAATCCGCGCGGACCAATCGTGCACGCCGAAAACTTTGTAGGAGAGAGCGATGGTCCAATAAATGAGCGGAGGCTTTTCGAGATAGGGGACGCCGTCGAGACGAGCGGTTACCCAATCGCCGGAGACGAGCATGTTGCGCGCGATTTGCGCCTGCACGGAATCAACGTCGTCCATGAGAGACGGCGGAGAAACGATGCAACCCACGTAAATCGCTCCGGCAAAGAGTAGGACGATTAAGTAGAGATGCCAGTTCTTTCCGGGGCCGAATAATGGCTGGCCGGAGAGGGTGCTGCCTGAATCCGCCATTCTTTCATCCATAGGAAAAGAATCAGCAAGCCCCACAGGTGATAACCCAAATTGGCGCGCCTGTCCATGTGGGCTTGCAAGAGAGATTGCACTGCTTTCGGTTCGAACAGACCGGGATGGTCCGCGAGGCCCGAGTTCAACGTGTCCGTTAGTAAATCGCGCAGAGGACCGCGCAGCCATTCGTGCGCGGGAATGTCGAAGCCGACTTTTTTGCGCTGGAGGACTGCGGGCGGCAATTTATTTTTCATCAATTCTTTGAGGACGAATTTCTGGCGCGAGCCCTGGATTTTCAGGGACGCGGGGAGCGTGGCGGCGAATTCGACGATGCGATGATCGAGGAATGGCGGGCGGACTTCGACGGAGTGCGCCATGCTCATGCGGTCCACCTTGGTGAGGATGTCGCCGGGAAGATAATATTTTTGGTCGAACCAGAGGAAGGGCGCGAGCGGATCGGTTGCTGATGTGAATTTTGCGCGCAGCTCGCTAAGGATTTGGTCGAGCGCGTGAGGTAGCTCAGTTTTCAGCAGCGCTTGCTTTTCTTTGTCGGAGAATGTGCCGTTCCAGAAAACGTGGGCGCGTTCGGGCGACATGGTGCAGCCTTCGAGGAAGCGTTTCAGTTTGTATTCGAAGCTGATTTTGTCGTCGGAGACGGGCCAGTGGCTGATCGCTTGGAGCGCGAGGCGCAGGGCCGACGAGGGCAGGTGTCTTGCGGTGCGCGCGAGCGAGTTGGCGCGATAGGTTAGGTAGCCGCCGAATAATTCGTCGGCACCTTCGCCGCTGAGCGCGACGGTAGTGCGGCGCTTACACATTTTGGAGAGGAACCAAACGGGGAGGGCGCCGGCATCGGCGGTGGGTTCGTCGGAGTAGTAGGCGAACTCAGCGACGGCGCCGGCTAGATCTTCGTCGGGCGTGAGATCCAGTTCCTCGTGCTCAGTCCGATAGTGGTTAACGACCTGGCGGATGTATCCGCTTTCATCGAAACTGCGGCCTCGGAATGAGATGGAGAAAGTTTTCAGGCGCGAGGTCGAAACTTGCGCGGCGTAGTGCAGGATGGTGGAGGAATCCACGCCGCCGCTGAGCCAGACGCCGAGAGGTACATCGGAAAGCAAGTGCTCCCGGGTGGATTTTTGGAGCAGCGAGTCGAGTTCCTCTTTCGCGGAGTCGAGAGTCCAGTTGCGCGGATTTTCGAAAGGCAACTTCCAATAGCTGTCCTCGCGGATTTTTCCGTCGCGCCATTCGAGCCAGTTTCCGGGAGCAAGTTTTTCGATTCCGTCCACGAGGGTCCAGGGGCACGGGACATAGTTCAGAGACAGGTAGCAATCGAGGCCTTGGAGGCTGAGCCGGCGGGCTAGTTCGGGATGGATGAAAAGAGCCTTCAGCTCCGAGCCGAACAATAGGTCCTGGCCGAGATGCGCGATGTAGAGCGGTTTGATGCCGAGGCGATCGCGGGCAATTACCAGACGGCGGGAAGATTCGGTCCAGAGGGCGATGGCGAACATGCCGCGCAGGCGGGAGAAGCACTGCGTGTCCCATTCGAGAAACGCGTGGAGGACCGTTTCGGTGTCGGAATGTGATTTAAAACGATGGCCGAGCGATTCCAGTTCGGCGCGCAATTCCAGGTGATTGTAGATTTCGCCGTTGAAGACGATTACGGCGTCGCCGTTCGGAGAAAAGATCGGCTGATCGCCGCCTTCCAGGTCAATAATTTTCAGGCGGGTGGCGCCGAGAGAGCATATTTCGGATTGGAAAACGCCCTGCTGGTCGGGGCCGCGATGGACGAGGGTCGCCGCGGCGCGCCGGATGCGGTCTGAATCGGGCGACCACTTTTTATGGGTGAAACCGGCGATGCCGCACAAATTTCTGCACTCCTCAGAGTTTCGGCTCCATCAATCGTAGCGAGAGTTTAGCGCGTCGTCCATATTATAGATGCGGCGGAGCGGTTGCAGGTTTGGCGCGGACGATGCGAAACGCGCGCTGCAAAAGCAACTGATGAAGTCCAAGTCAACTTCAAAGACGCCCGCCTAAAAAGCAAAAGCAGGCGGCCGCTACAAATTCAACGGCAAAGAGCCGGCGAGACGCCTGCCTACCGGCAGGCAGGCGCTACGAATAGGTTGCGCAGCGGCTATTTTCTGCCGAGGAAAACGAGCGTTACGCCGATGCAGACGAGTAGAACGCCGAGCCAGCGGCGGCGTGAGACGCGTTCGCCGAGAAAAAACTGGCCGCCGAGTGCTCCGGCAGCGTAGCTGAGGGCCGTGACGGGCACGACGAAGCTGACGTTTTCCATGGACAGCGCGCCAAGCAGGGAGAAAAAGGCGACGGCCATCAGCGCGACGCCGAGCCACATCCAGGGAACTTGAATCGCACGGAACATTACGCGCAGGAGCGAGCTGGGGCGGAAATCGTGCACTTCGCCGATGGTTTTCATCGCGCGGGTGACGCAGAGTTCGCCAGACGTGCCGGCAAAGACGATCAGAACCAGCAGCACAGTTTCCCAGGCCATTATATTTGCTCCGTAGTGCGCGGGGAGGTTTGGCCCACGATCAGCACGCCGAGGCAAATCACGCATACGCCAGCCCAACGTAATAGCGAAATCGGTTCTTTCAGGATGAAGTGTGCTTGCAGGGCAACGACGGCGTAGGCGATGGAGCCGGCGGGTTGAACGAAACTGTAATCGGCCCAGGACAAAACCAGCATATAGCATACGAAAAACATCAGCTGAAGCAGGATGCCGAGCCAGATGAAAGGCGACTGGAGAATTTGTGAGAAGACGTTGAGCAGATCCGCGGGCTGGTGCAGCGATATGGCGCCGATGGTCTTCATGCCTTCGCTGAGAGAAACTTGCCCGAGCGGGCCGAACATGATCATCAAGAATATCAGGATGAAGGTTTTCAGGTGCAAGCGGGGGGATGACGTCATGCGGTGCGCGGGCGTCCGGTGCACGAGGCGCGATGATGCGAAGCGCTCATCGTCAACGGATGCGGAATTATTGTCATGGTATGCAAAATATTTTACTCGATTTCGCCGGGAAACCGAAACGAGGATTGCGGCTAGGAACGGCAAGAGATTTAAGACATGAGGATATAGAGGAAAAGAGGAGCACACGGAGAAAGGCGGACTCGGTTACGGCGATTGTGTTTCGGTTTGGCGATAACGGCAGTGGCTAGTGATGAGTGACTAGTGGCTAGAAAGGAGTGAGACTCCCGCTGTAATGCGAAATCGGAAATTGTTTAGTGCGAAACGCTCGATGCGTTGCGCGGCGCTGTGGCGGTGAGTTTGCCGTCGAGCAGGTAATAATTGATGCCGCGCCAGCGGATGGTGTGGCGGGTGAAGCTGGCTAGCCAAATGGCGAAGGCCATGGCGTCCCACAGCGGGATCAGTGGCATTTTTTTCCAGACGCGCGGTTGTTTCATTCCCCAGATGCCAATGAGCCAGGTCATGACGAGGCGCAGAAATAAATAGATGCCGAGATATGTGGCGGCCACCGTTAGCGAGGGACGGATTGCGATGGCGACGAGTGACCACGGCAATCCCCAAGTAAAGATGAGGCCGAGGTGGCCCCAGGGGCGCATCAGGCGCATGACCGTCATCCAGCGCAAGCGCTTGTAGAGAAATTCGCGGAGGGAATCAAAATCGGCAACGGAGTGCACGACGTAGGGCAGGAGTTTTACTTCGTAGCCTTGCTCGGCGACCAGGCGACCCGCATACACGTCGTCCGCGGGGCGGTCTTCAATCGTCGGGTAGCCGCCGTAGCCTGCGATTGCTTTGCGCGTGGTGACGATGGTTTGGCCAAAAGTGAATTTGATCCCGTCGAGCTGCCAGGCGACCATGACGCCGGCGAAAAAATCAGAGATCATGCCGATGGATTGCAGCCGCTCGGTGAGATTTCTTTCTTCGGTGGAGGAATAGAGGCAGGTGGCCGCGCCTACGTGCGGATCGCGGAAGGGCGAGATGACCGTGCGCAGATAATCGGGCCCGACGCGCACATCGCTATCAGTGATGACAAAATATTCGTGTTGGGCCTCGGCCACCAGACGAGTGAGGCGTGCGACTTTGTCGTTGACCGCGTCACGGCCTGAGCCGAACAGCAGGCGGATGCGGCGCTGAGGAAAATCGCTGATAAGTTTTTCGAGTACCGGTAGCGTGGGGTCGCCGGGATCCACGCAAAAAACTAATTCGTAATCGGGATAATCCTGGCGGCAGAAGCTGGCGTAATTTTCGTAGGCTTCCGCATCGAGACCTTTTACTGGTTTCAGGCAGCTGATCGGAGGAGTGAAATCAGTATTTGGGAGGAGGTCGTTGCGCGAGGCGCGGAAATAGCGCACGGTGCTGTAGAGAGAGAGAAAGTAGTAGATGAACGGGATTGCCGCGAGGGCCAGGAGTGCGTATGCGACAAACGTCAAAATCTTCTAACCTCTTTAAAGGTGCGGGAATGGTTCGGGCGGAAAATCCTAACATGAAACGGGGAAAGTGGGTCTGGCGAGCGCAACTGGTGTGGCTGGCAGGACCTACGAGAGCGGGAATTGAGTTGCTCGCGTGGGCGCTCGGGGATTGGTAACACGGCTGTAACACGATTGCGATATGATTTTTCGCTGCAAGGAAGTCATGAAAAACAACGATGTAGCGCACCCACAATACATTCTCAACCGGCACCATTCGTGGATGCAATTCAACCAGCGAGTGCTGGAAGAGGCGCGTGATCAAAGAAATCCGCTGCTCGAGCGGGTGAAATTTTTGGCGATTACCGCGAGTAATCTGGATGAGTTCGTCGAGGTGCGCGTGGCGGGCATGCTGCAGCTGGTGGAGCACGGAAATTGCGAGCCGGGTCCGGATGGGCTCGCGCCGGCGGATGTGCTGAAGGAGCTGGCGGAGACGATTCACAGCTTCGTGAAGGCGCAATACGACTGCTGGCGCGAGGAGTTGCTGCCGGCGCTTGCGGCGGAATCGGTTCGCGTGGTGAGTTGGAAGAAACTGGGACCTGCAGCGCGGTTGTACGTTGAAAACTATTACATCAGGTCAGTGGAACCGCTGTTGACGCCTGTGACCGTGGACCCGGCGCATCCTTTTCCCCACGTGTTGAATAAGGCGCTGTGTCTGGCGTTTTTGCTCAAGCGCAAACGTCGCGGCGGGCAGATTTATCTGGGAGTGGTGACGGTGCCGCGCGCGTTGCCGCGTCTGGTGCTGGTGCCCACGAAAGACGGGGCCATTGAATATGTGTTTTTGTCCGATGTGATTCAGGCGTTTGCGAACCGCCTGTATCACGGATACGAAGTGCTGTCGGCCGCGGCGTTTCGCGTGACGCGCAACAGCAATTTGTATCTGGAAGAGGAAGAATCGCGCAGCATCATGGACACGGTGGACGCGCAACTGCACCGGCGGCGCAAGGGCGAAGCGGTGCGGCTGGAAATCGAGGCCAGCGCGAACCAGGAAATCATTGACCGGCTGGTGGCGAATTTTCGTCTGGCGCCGTGGCAGATTTTTCGCGTGGATGGGCCGCCGAACCTGGCGCGCATTTCCTATCTATATGATCAAGCACCGCGGCCGGATTTGAAATTTCAGCCGTTCGTGCCCCGAGAGCTGGCGCTGAAGCCCGGCGTGAGTTCGCTGTTCGATCTGATTCGCAAGCGCGATTTGCTGCTGCATCATCCGTACGATTCGTATTCGGCGGTGGTGCGTTTCATTGAGAGCGCGGCGAAAGATCCGGACGTGCTTTCGATCAAGCAGACGTTGTATCGCACCAGCGAGAATTCGCCGATTGTGCGCGCATTGATTGAGGCGGCGGCCAAGAAGGAAGTGGCCGTGGTGGTGGAGTTGAAGGCGCGCTTTGATGAAGCCTCCAACATTCGCTGGGCGCGGAATCTGCAGGAAGCGGGCGTGCAGGTGTTCTACGGAGTATCGGGATTGAAGACGCACTGCAAGCTTGCGTTGGTTGCGCGGCGAGAAAGCGACGGCCAGATTAAGCGTTACGCGCATTTGGGGACCGGGAATTACAATCCTTCGACCGCGCGTTACTACACGGATCTGAGCTTGCTGACTACCGATGCGCACATCACGCACGCCGTGCATCACGTGTTCAACTATTTGACGGCTTATTCGGAGCGGCCGAATTATGAGCCGCTCTTCGTGGCGCCATTGAATCTTGGGAAGAGCTGCCTGAAATTGATTGAGCGCGAGACCGCGCACGCGAAGGCGGGCAAGCCGGCGTTTATTTTCGCGAAGGTGAACGCGCTGCTCGACGAGACGACGATTCAGGCGTTGTACCGGGCTTCGCAGGCGGGTGTGAACATTGAGTTGGTCGTGCGCGGAGCTTGTGCGTTGCGTCCGGGAGTGCGCGGAATCAGCAGCCGGATTCGGGTGCGCAGCGTGGTGGGACGTTTTTTGGAGCACAGCCGGATTTTTGTGTTTGGGAACGGCGGGAAGACCGAGCTTTATTTAGGCAGCGCGGACTGGATGCACCGGAACATTTATGAGCGCGTGGAAGTGATGTTCCATATACGCGACACGGAATTGTGCAAGCAAGTGTTTGGCGAGGTGATTGAGCCGTATCTGGCGGACACGGAAAAGACCAGAATATTGCTGGCGGACGGGCGCTATGTGCGCGCGGGAGAGAATGGGTCGTCGCTGAATTCGCGGAACGGATTCCGGTTCAATGCGCAGGAATTTTTGATTGGATTGGCGGAGGGGCGAGAGGCGATTGGCGAAGTGCCGCGACCACCGAGTTTCTTGAAACTGACGCCGCGAGACAGAAGCGTTTCCTCCGTATAGCTTGTAGCTGCTTCGACGTTTTCTTGCCTCGCGTGTGGAACTTTCCGGAGAGTTGCAAACTTTCGCCGTATAATCGCAGGCCATGAACGAAGGAATTGTTCAAGGTGTGGTGAATTGGCTGCTGGGGCCCGAGCCAATCACCGAGAAGCGGCCGGGACATCTGTGGCCGCGCTGGATTTTTCTGCGCGCGCTGGGGCTGATTTATTTTTCCGCTTTTTATTCGCTGCTGTTTCAGATTAAGGGATTGATCGGGCCGAATGGAATCCTGCCTGCGGCGGATTATCTGCAGGCAGTGAGTGCTGCGCTGCACCTGCAGAGTTACTGGACCGTACCGACTTTGCTGTGGTTCGGAGCGGGCAACGGCGCGTTGATGACGCTGTGCTGGGTGGGGGTGGTCGCGTCGTTGCTGGTGACGCTGAATTTGTGGCCGCGCGTTGGGTTGCTGATTTGTTTTCTGTGTTTCGTTTCGTTCGTGAGCGTAGCGCGGGATTTTTCCGGGTATCAATCGGACGGAATGCTGCTGGAGGCAGGGTTCATCGCGCTATTTTTCGCGCCCCCAGGCTTGCGGCCGGGGTTGGGAGAGCTGAATCCGCCATCGCGCGCGAGCCTTTTTCTGCTGCAGTGGGAATGGTTCCGCATCTATTTCGAATCGGGCGTGGCGAAAATCGGGAGCGGCGACCTGGCGTGGCGGAATTTCACCGCGATGGACGATTACTATCAGAATGGACCGCTGCCGACTTGGATCGGATGGTACGTGCAGCACTTGCCGCACTGGTTTCACGCTTCGGCCACGGTCTACACGCTGGTGGCGGAACTGCTGATTGTGTGGATGCTGTTTCTGCCGAGGCGATTTCGCATTGCATGTTTTTTTATTGTGACGCCTTTTGAGATTTCGATTATTGCGACGGCGAATTATACGTTTTTGAATTATCTGGTGTTGCTGCTGGGCGTTCTGTTGCTGGACGACCGATTTCTGGAATGGGTTCTGCCGTTGCGTTTCCGCGAGTGGATTCGTCGAAAGGGCGCGATGGCCGCGGCGGGTTCGACTGGAGCGGCAGTCAAAGCGCCGGAACTCACGAGCGCTCGTGCGGAGTGGCGCGAAAGATTTACGCCGTTGCGCAGGTTGTTTGCGGGAGCGTGCCTGGGACTGGTTTTTTATTCCACGACCGTGCAGCTGCTGTGGATGTTCATGCCTGGGTTGCCGCTGCCGGCGGCGCCAGTGCAGGCGCTGGAGCCGTTTCGCATCGCCAATTCTTATGGATTATTTGCGGTAATGACGCACGAGCGCTATGAGATCGAATTTCAGGGCACGCTCGATGGAAAAACTTGGATCGCGTATCCGTTTCGCTACAAGCCGCAGGCGGTTAATGAGGCGCCGGGAATTTATGCGCCGTATCAGCCGCGGTTTGAATGGAATTTGTGGTTTGCGTCGCTGGGATCGTGGCAGCGATCGCGTTTCGTGATTTGGACGGAGGAGCGCTTGCTGAAAAACGAGCCGGACGTGCTGGCGCTGTTTGCGAGCAATCCGTTTGCTGGCGCGCCGCCGCGAGAAGTGCGCACGGTAATTTATCAATACTGGTTCACGGACATGCGGACGAAGCGCGAGACGGGAAATTGGTGGAAGCGCGAGGAGCTCCGCCAGTACGCGCCGGCGCTGGAGCGCGAAGCGGACGGCAAGATCGCGGTGCTGGATCTGGCCGAACGCGAGCTTGACCAGCCTTGACATCCTCCACTGTTGTTGAAAAGTCGCGCGGCGCAGTGAAAGCAACTTTTGCTACCCGCGCGCAAATCCGTTAGCCTGTGCGTGACCGTATGACACCCCAACGCCATTCCGACGAACCACGAGAAGCGACCATCGCGGACGACGTCACTCCGGATCTAGTGCTCACGCACCTGGCGACGCTTTCGCAGCCTGCGAGCATCCGCCACATCGCGCATGGAATGGGTCTGAAACATCGCGGGCGGCGTTTTCTGCCGCGCGTGCTGCAAAAACTGAAGAAGCACGGCGAAGTGGAAGAAACGCAGGGCGGAAGATTCCGGCTGGCGGGGACGAAACACGCGAAGAAGGAAGCTGAGGGCCAAGCTGCTGCGGCAAAACGCGTGCGCGCTGCGAATGTGGCAGCTGCGGCGAGCGAGACATTGCAGCGGGAGACGCCGATTACAGATGCGGAAGCTGGTGCAGTTGGTGTCCTGCATGTGGCGGGCGGCGATGCGACGCGGACGGCGTCCGTTGCGAAATCGAATGTCGCATCGGGACGCGGTCGCGATCCGAATCTTGTGTGCGGCAGAATTGTGGCACATCGCGATGGTTACGCTTTTCTGGTGCCGGATTCGCCGATGCCGCGGGTAGAGGGAGATTTATTTATTGGGCGCGACGGGTTGGGAGACGCGATGCACGGCGATCGCGTGTTGGCGCGCATTGAGCGACGACGAGCCGATGGACGAGCGGAAGGCCGCGTGGTGCAGATTGTGGAGCGCGAGCATCCGACGATCGTGGGATTGTTCCGCTACGGGCCTCATGGAAATGTCGTGCTGCCTTACGACGTACGCATACTGCATGAAGTGATCATTCCGCCGGGCGCAGAGCTGACGCCGACGCTGCGGGAAAAAATTGGCGAGGCTGAGAGCGGCGGTGGGGTCGCTGCGAATAGCCGAACGCGTTATCCGGAGTTGGATGGCGCAGTGGTGAATGTGGAGCTCACGCGTTTTCCAAAGGGCGGGCTGGCTCCAGCGGGACGCGTGATTGAAATTCTGGGGCGGCCTGGCGAAATCGGCGTGGATGTTGAGATTATTATTCGCAAACATCATCTGCCGAACATTTTTCCGGACGAGGTGCAAAGGGAAGCGCGGGCAACGCAAAAACAGGTGGCGGAGAGCGACCTGGCGGGGCGGCGCGATTTCCGGCATTTGCCGGTTGTGACGATTGACGGCGAAACGGCGCGAGATTTTGATGATGCAGTGCATGTGACGGCGCTGCCGAACGGCCATTACGAATTGCAGGTGCATATCGCTGACGTGGCGCATTACGTAGGGCGCGGTAGCGGCTTGGATCGCGAGGCGCGCTTGCGCGGAACGTCTGTTTATTTTCCCAATCGCGCGGTGCCGATGCTGCCGGAGGAGCTTTCCAACGGGATTTGTTCGCTGAATCCGAAAGTCGACCGGCTGGTGATGAGCGTGGTGATGGAGCTGGATGAAGCGGCGAAGCTGGTGCGGACGGAATTTTTTCAGGGCGTGATCCGTTCGGCGGAGCGGATGACTTACACGAACGTCAACAAAGTGATCGAGGGCGATGCGGAAATGACCGCGCGCTATGCGCCGCTGGTGGGCGAATTTCAGAGGATGAAGGAGCTAGCGTTGCTGCTGAACAAGCGGCGGCGGGCGCGCGGCTCGATTGATTTTGATTTGCCGGAGGCGGTGATCGAGTTTGACGATGAAGGACGGATGCTGAGTATCGTGCGCAGCGAGCGGAACATCGCGCACCGGTTGATTGAGGAGTTCATGCTGGCGGCGAACGAAGCAGTGGCGGAATATCTTGAGAAGCGCGGCGTGGCTTCGCTGCATCGCGTGCATGAGAAGCCGGATCCAAAGAAAGTGCTGGAGTTCGAGGAGCTGGCGCACGCATTTGGATATTCGTTAGGCGTGGAGGATTTGGCGGAGCGGCGCGTCGTAGTGCGGCATGGGCACGTCCGTCCGCAGGCGCGCGAGGGACGCGGCGGGCGCGGACGGGGACGCATGCAGGCGATGAGCGTGACGATGCCTGCGGCGGAGGAAGTGGACATACGACCGCAGCATTATCAGCGGTTGACGGAAAAAATTGCAGGCAAACCGGAAGAGCGGATCCTTTCTTACTTGATGCTGCGCTCGCTGAAGCAGGCGCGCTATGCGGTGGACGTGCTGGGACATTTTGCGCTGGCGACCAAGGAATATACGCATTTCACTTCGCCGATCCGGCGCTATCCGGATTTGATCGTGCACCGGGCGCTGAAATGGGCGCTGGAAAATCCGGACGTGGCGCCGTTGCGCGCTCACGTGGAGAACGCGCGCACGGGGAAAGAGGAAACTGTGGCGGTTTTGGGTCCTTATCGTCGCGTGGAGTTGCAGGATGTTGCGGCGGAAAGTTCGGAAGCGGAGCGGCGGGCCGACGCGGCGGAGCGCGAATTGATGGAATGGAAGACGGCGCAATTTATGGAGAGCCATCTGGGCGAGGAATACACGGCGCTGATCATTTCGGTGCAGAAGTTCGGCTTTTTCGTGGAGCTGGTGGAAATTTTCGTGGAAGGTTTGGTGAGCATTGACCGGTTGGAGGAATTTACCGGGCAGAGATGCGCGTACCAGGACCGCCACCATTCAATTGTTTGCGAGCCGTATCGCGGTTCGCGCCGAGGCGGAGGAGCGAGACGAACCTTTCGGCTGGGGGATCGCGTGCGGGTACGGGCGGAGCGGATCGATCCGTTCCGGCATCGCGTAGAATTTTCGCTGATTGAGGATCTGGCGAGCGATAATCGTTGAAATTTCGGAGGTGAAAGATGGCGGTGAGAACGTGTCCGAATTGCGGCGCGGTGATGCCGGCTGGAAGCGTGGCTGTGTATTCGTATGATCTGGTTTGCGCGAACTGCCAGCATCCGCTAGCAATTTCGGAGCTGAGCCGGAATTTGGCGGCATTTGCGGGGCTGGCTGGGGGAGCGATTGCGTGGTGGATTGTTACGTTGCGATTTGCCGAGCAGCATGTAGCGCTGGGCTGGGTGTGGCCGGTGTTTCTTCCCTATTTGGCCGCAAGTGTGGTGGCGGCGGTGACGTTAATGCTGGTGGCCAATCTGGAATTAAGCGACGGCGACCTCGCGCCGCAGAGCGCAGCAGTTACCTCTCACGTACATCATTAATATCTAAAGCTGACTTATTTATTGATTCGTATATACTGCGCAGTCGGCGAAATGGCTGATGTACTTTATTCGGCCGACTGGGGTGGCATGGCACGTTACACGGCATTCGTTGGCAAGCGCGTAGAAGCGCATTATCGCGCGGGCGATCTGCAGCTTTCGACGATCGGGACGCTGGCGTCGGATACCGGCAAAGCGATCTTCGTGCAGGAGCATTTTTCGTCAGGCGGAAAAGAGAAAACGATGCGCGTGGAAATTCCTTATTCGTATGTGATCCGCGTGGTGGAAGTGCGCGACGAGGCTGCGCAGGCTCGGCCTGTGCCGAAGCCGGTTAAGAAAAAATAGCGTTCCCGCAAGGGAAGTTCCCTCCGCTTTTGTGCAATCCGGTCACGGAATCCTGAAATTGCGCGTCCGATTCGCATTTACTTGCGTGCGCAGGTATATTTTTGTTTTGTTTCTGGAGGTTGGAAATGAAACCGACGGTCGGATTGATTGGGCTGGGGCTGATGGGCAAGCCGATGGGGCGCAACCTGCTGAAGTCTGGGTTTCCGCTGGTGGTGTGGAATCGAACGGCCGCGCGGGCAGATGAACTGGTGAGCGAGGGCGCGAAGCTTGCGGGGAATCCGCGCGAGGTCGCAGCGGTGGCCGACGTGCTTATAACGATTGTGAGCGATCCGCCGGCGCTGGAGGAGGTTTTGTGGAGGGCGCAGGGCGCGATGGAAGGTTTGCGGCGCGGCAGCATATATATGGATTCGAGCACGATTTCGCCGGAACTGGCGCGGCGAGTGGCGACGGCGTGCGGCGAGCGCGGAGTGGATTTTCTCGATGCGCCGGTGACGGGCGGAGATTGGGGCGCGAAAAAGGGCGAGCTGGTGTTCATGATCGGCGGAAAAGCCGAAGTACTGGAGCGCGCGAAGCCGGTTCTGGAAGTGCTGGGGAAGAAATTCTTTTTGTTGGGGCCGAACGGGGCGGGGCAGACGGTGAAGCTCGCGATGAATCTGATTTTGGCGCTGGAAGTAGAGGCGCTGGCGGAAGCACTAGCACTGGCAACATCGGGGGGCGTGGCGGGAGAGAAACTGGTGGAGGTGATGCAATCGAGCATGGCGCGGGCGGGGGTGCTGGATGTGAAAGCGCCGCTGATGCTGAAGAATGAATTCGCGGCGAGTTTTCCGTTGCGGTTGATGCACAAGGATATGCGATTGGCGCTGGAGTTGGCGCGGCAGCAGGGTGTTAATTTGCCGGCTGCGGCTGCGGCGTATGCGACGTATAGCGCGGTGAAGGATGCGTCAAAGGACGATCCGGATTATTCGGCGGTGGCGCGTTTTTGGAGCAAGAGTGCGTAGTGAGAATGTCGCGGTAATGGGGCCGAGAAAAAGTTTCGGGCGCTATGGCGCTTGTATTGCTAGGAATTGATGGCATGAGCGCTAACGTATCGAGGGTCACGCAAAATGGTCGGGTCGTGATTCCGATAAAATTGCGCGAGAAATTGAGAATTCGCCGCGGCACTGCTGTCGTTTTTCTGGAAGAGGATGGCCAGCTGATTCTGCAACCGATCACGAAGAAATATGTCGCGAGATTGCGCGGAGTGCTGAAGAGTGAGCCTTCAGTTGTGAGGACGCTGCCGCGCGAGCGTAAGCGGAATAGATGGACATGAACTATCCAGCCTAGGCGCGAGCCGGTTGCTTACGATTCAGTTAGGGTTTGGCGTTCGGCGGGAAAAAAGTGAGGGGAAGATCGCGCGAGGTGCGCAGGCCGGCGTTGGCGGCCAGGATTGCTGGGATGGAATTTACGACTACGGCAGCGGTGGCGACGTCGCCGTGGGTGCCGCCGGGAATTGTCAGAGTGAGATGCGGTTCGCCTTTTAGCACGACCGTGTCGGCGGGATGACGGGCGCCGATGTACATTTTTAGTTCCATGAAGATTTTTTCTTTTCCGGCGGAGACGCCGCGCGCGATTTGATGCACGCCGGCGACTTGGCCCGGCGCCACTTCCAGAAATTCCGTTTTGATAGCTTCTTCAGCGATTACCGGTTCGATGGTTTCCGAAATATCGTCCAGAGTGAAGCCCAGGCCGTCGGCCACCATGGCAATGGATTCCGGCAGCCCGTGGTGTTTGATGACGCCGGCGGCGACCTGCGCGCGGAATTCTTCGGGCGTCATGCCCGCGCCGATTTTTTTCTGCAGAGGCAGGCGGCGTTTGGAAGCGTCCACGATGCGCACGGCGCTGAGCCAATCGATGCGCTGCGCGACCGCGCTGAGGGTGAGAGCGAGCTTGTCCATCACGAAGCCGGGATTTACGCCGGTGCCGACGAGGGCGACGCCTTCTTCTTTTGCAGCGGCGTCGAGTTTCAGGGAAAGCTCGGGATGTTTTCGGAATGGATAGGCGAGTTCTTCACAAGTGGAAACGATGCAGCAGCCGGCGGCGATGCATGCGAGAAGCTGGTCCATCACGCTGGTGAGGTAAGAAGAGGTGGAGTGGACGATCACATCCACGGGTTTTTCGAGCAAGGGCGCGGCGTCCGGGGAAACTAGAACGCCCCAGGGGGCGTTGGGCGCGCCCACTACTTCTCCCAGATCGTGGCCGGCTTTGGCGGGGTCTTTATCAATCGCGCCGACAATCTCCAGGGAATCTTTTTGGCGCATCAGACGGACGATGGAAGAGCCGATGGGGCCGAGGCCGTATTGGACGACGCGAATTTTCTTTTTCACGATGACGTTCCTGAGTGATGCAAAGAGGTAATACGTTAAAGGGTTGGCGGACGGATCGCAACCGAATTTGCGGTGCGCCTTTTTCGCAAGAAAGCAGATCCCTTTCTGCGCGCCGCGCCCAGCAAACTGCGGAGAAGGGATCCTTCGGCCACCTTGATGTAAAAGCGCCGGCCTCAGGATAACGATGCGCGTCGCATCGTCAGAAAAGGCGCGGGACTCCGTTCGGGATGACACGAGCTCTGCTCTTCCGACGAAGCGAGGAACCTCGCGCTTCCGCGCCTCACGATTGTGAGGCGTGTTCTAGTGCGCCGTGGAAAATTTGGAATAATCCGGATAGGCCGGATGCTTGATCGGCTGGGGCGGATTTTTTGCCAGGTCCTGCATGGCCACTTCGACGGCTTTCTCGAGTTGGGTGTCATGGCCTTGACGCCAGGCCGCAGGGTCCATCTCAATATCTATATCGGGCGCGACGCCGTGATTTTCTACTTCCCAGTTTCCTTCGGTGGTGAAGAAGGCGAAGCGGGGAGCGGTGACGAAGCCGTTGTCAATCAAGCTGGGGTAGCCGCCGATTCCGACGAGGCCGCCCCAGGTGCGTTTGCCGACGAGCTGGCCGAGGCCGACGTGACGGAAATACCAGGGGAGAGCGTCGCCGCCGGAGCCCGCAAATTCATTGGTGATCATCACCTTGGGGCCGTAAATTCCGCTGAAGGGCGTGGAAGCATCGGCACCTTCGCGAGCCACCCAGTAATTCCAAATTTTCCGCTGCATGTACTGGATGATGTAATCGGCGGCTTGCCCTCCGGAATTGAAGCGCTCGTCAATGACGGCGCCTTGCTTGCCGAGTTGCGCGAAGTAATAGCGATTGAAATTGGTGAAGCCACCGGCGCCGGTATTGGGAAGATAGACGTAGGCGAGCTTGCCGCCGCTGAGCTCGGTAACTTTGCGCAGGTTGTCTTCGATCCAGGCGCGGTTGCGCAAAGGGGTTTCGTCCGGGACGGGAACGACGGTGACTTCGCGCGAGCCGGAGGCGTCGGGCTGCGGGCCGACTTTTAGCACAGTCTGCTTTCCCGCGGTTTCCTGAAAATAACTGTAAACGTCCGCATCGGCGCGAACGTCGCGGCCGTTGACGGCGAGCAGGTATTCGCCGGCGACGACATTGACGCCGGGTTGAGTGAGCGGCGCGTGGAGCTGGGGATTCCAGTTCTCTCCGTTGTAGACGCGCGCGAAGCGATAGCGGCCATTTTCTACGCTGTAATCCGCGCCGAGCATGCCAACCTGCAACGGTTGCACTTCGGGGACATCGCCGCCGCCGACGAACATGTGGCCGACGTTAATCTCGCTGAGCATTTGCTGGAAAAGATAATTTAAATCATCGCGCGTGGCGATGCGATCAAGATACGGTTCATATTCTTTCGCGAGCGCCTGCAGATTCACGCCATGGTGATGCGGGTCGTAGAAGAAATCGCGTTCGATGCGCCAAATTTCGTCGTACATCTGTTTCCATTCGGCGCGGGGCTCGACCCAGACTTCCATGGCGTCGAGTTTGAGGGCGCCTTCGCCGGGCTTGGCAGCGGCGGCGGTGGGCGCGATGAACCAGTTTTCGCCTTGTTGATAGAGGAATTTTTCGCCATTGAATGAGACGGAGACGTTCTGGATGCCGCCGATGAGTTGTTCGGATTTGCGCTTGGTGAGATCGAACTTCGCGAGCACTAGACTGGGCGGTCCTTGGGAATCCGGATTGGACGGAAATTCGAGAGTGAAAAGCTCGCCGATCTTGCCAGGAGATAGATCCACGTAATTTTTGGGAGGGAGCGGGAGGGCGAGGATGCGCTGGCTGATGTTGTCGAAGTCGATGGTGACCTTGACTGGCTCCTTGTCCTTAGCTTTTTCGGCGTCCTTGTCCTGATCCGATTTCTTGTCGTTGTCCTTTTTGTCCTGATCGGATTTGGAAGCGTCTTTGGAACTAGCGGCCTCTTTTTTGTCGGTGGCGGGCTTTTCTTCGTCACTTTCGGGCGCGAGCGGCGACGGAAGATCTTTGCGGAGAACAATTAGATAGACGCTGCACGTGACTTCCTTGCCGTCGCTGGACATGTCGAGGCCTGCGAGCGTAGGTCCGGAATTGGTGCTCGCGGCGAAATAAAGATATTTTCCGTTTTTGTCGAAGACGGCGAAGCGCGCGTCGCTCATGCCGTCGGTGATTTGCGTGGATTTTCCGGTGTCTAGCGAATAGACGAAGACGGCGCGGAAATGGCTGGGAAGCTGCTTGGTGTAAGCGATCCAGCGATCGTCGGGAGACCAAGCGGGATTGAGGCCCTGGGCATCGAAATAATCGGTATCGACTTTCGCGGGAGTGGGTTTGTCTAGATCCAGGTACCAGAGATTGAGCCATTTGTCGGTGTAGGCGATTTTCTTGCTATCGGGCGACCAGGTGATGCCGTAGAAGAAGGATGGCGGAATTCCGAGATTGATTTTGCGGACTTCGCCCAAGCCATTTTGCGCGCGGAGGTGCAGCGCGTATTCGCCGGACTCGTCGGAAAAATAGGCGATGGTTTGTCCATCGGGAGACCAGGCGGGGCTGCGGTCGGCGACGCCGGGAGAATTGGTGATGTTGCGAATGTCGCCTTTTTCCGCGGGGACGGTGAGAATCTCGCCGTGGGCTTCGAATACGGCGCGGACGCCGGTGGGCGAAATCGCAGCGTCATTGATGTGTTTTGCGACTTTTTCAAAATGGGGACGGACTTCGACGAGGTCGGGGTCGATGCGGACCTGCACGGGTTGCTGGTGATGCGTCGCGAGATCGTAGAGGTGGAGCGAGCCGAATTGCTCGTAGACGATCGCGCCGGGGCCGGCGTCCGCGGATTTGATGGGCAGGCCGGTATTTTCGATGATCTGCGATTCCTTCTGGGATTTTGTGTCGTAAGCGAAGAGGGTGTAGGCGCCGTTGCGGTCCGAGAGGAAATAAATCGTGTCGCCGACCCAAAGCGGATTGAGATCGTTCCAATCGTCGTGGGGGAGTTTCACGATGCTGGAATCCTCGAGACTTGCGATCCAGATGCGCGGAGAGGTGCCGCCGCGATAGTGGCTCCAATTACCGAAGGGCGAAGGGGTGGGGCGATAGGCGAGAAATTTCCCGTCGGGAGAGTAGGAGCCTTCCCAGCCGATGGGGAGCGGAACTTTTGTGGGGAAGCCGCCCGCAACGGGGACGGTGAAGAGGGCGAGAGTGCCGTTGGGGAAGCTCTCGCGTGGCGAGGCGAAGAGGATATTTTTGCCGTCGGGAGTCCATCCGGTGACGATGTCCGGGCCGGCGTGATAGGTGACGCGGCGCGGCGTGCCGCCGCTCGCTGAAATCACATACACGTTCAATTTGCCGTCGTACTCGCCGGTGAAAGCGATCCATTGGCCGTCGAGTGAAAAATGCGGGCCGCGCTTGATGCCGGGGCCGGCGGTGAGGCGTATAGCGTTGCCACCTTCGCGGCTGACTTTCCACAGGTCGTTGCCGTACATGAACGCGATATCCGTGCGGCTTAGAGTGGGTTGCCGCAGCAGCAGGGGCTTCGTGTCTGGCGCTTGCGCTTGTGCGAACGACGCGAACGCGGACGCGAGCGAAATCAAAAGGATGGCGAGGGCGAGCACAACCTTCTTCATCGAGCAATCTCCTGGCGAAAGTCGGTTACTTGCGTTTGGATGATACGTCAGCGCGGGCGAAACCGTTTCAAGTGGAATTAGACGCGGGCGATGCGGGCGGGATAGCTGAGTTCTAGATAATTTGAAACGCTGGCGGATACTTTGCTTAGAAACGCGAGCGGCTGGAGCGGTAGAATTCGCGAAGCGTGGTGACGTTGGGGCCGTAGGAGCCGACGCGGCCCGCGTCCACGGGCAGACCGAGATATTCTGCTTGCTCGATGCTCAAGCCTGCTTGGTCCAGCTCGGCGAGGCTGTAGCCTTCCGTGGGCACCAGGCGATTGCGGTGCGAAAGATCCACGGGACGCGGCGGGCGATGCGCGCTCCACCGTTTCCGGACAATTAAGAAGAAGTCGTCCCAGTCTCGTCTATTCCACATACGTTTCTCCCCAGATGCCCTGGTGTTGGAATTGGATGCACGCCAGGCAGTTTGGGTAGCATCAGGCTTCGCGCCAACCTGGCGTCCGCTCCAGGGACGGGAGCGGTGCCGATAATAACCCCAGAAGTAGTGGAAAGTCGTTATCGAACATTGGTTGTAGCTATAAAGTTATCGGCGGATTGTGTGCCGGCCCACGGGCTGGGTCATCCGCCGCGGATGCGGCAGCGGGTGTTATAATTTGCTGAAGCTTGGAATTGATGAGCGCCGCGTGAAATTCCCATGAGCAATCCAATTATTGTTGTCCACTATCACGAGCTGTGGCTGAAGGGCCGCAACCGGCGATTTTTCCTGCGCAAACTGCATACGGCGCTGCGCATCGCGCTGCAGGGAATTCCGGTGGAGCGCATTGAGCAGCCGGGCGACCGAATGGTGGTGTGGCTGGGCGATGGAGCGTCGCTCACCGAAGTGACGGCGCGATTGGACCGGGTGATGGGAATTGCGTTCTACGCTGTGGCGCGTGCGGTAGAGCGGAACATGGATGAACTGTGTCGCGCGGCGTGGGAGGAGATGGAGCCGCTGCGATTTGAAAGTTTCGCCGTGCGAGCGAAACGCAGCGACAAGCGATTTCCGACGACGAGCCTGGAGACGGAAGTAATCATCGGGCGTCATCTGCTGGAAAAATTGCGCGCGGCAAATCGCAACGTGCGCGTGCGATTGAACCAGCCGGAGATGACCTGTTACGTAGAAATCACCAAAAGCATGGCGCTGGTGTACGCGCGGAAAATTTCCGGCGCGGGTGGTTTGCCGCCCAACACCGCAGGGCGAATGATGTGTCTGCTTTCCGGCGGCTACGATTCGGCGGTAGCGGCGTATCACATGATGAAGCGCGGCGCGCATTTGAGTTTCGTGCATTTTTATGGCACGGGGGCGGAGGCGGGGGAATCTTCGCTGCACGTGGCGAGCGGGCTGGCGCGCAAGCTGGTGCCGTATCAATTTCACGCGAAGCTATACCGCGTGCCGTTTGAGGCGATTCAGCGGGAAATTGTGCGTTACGCGCCGGAAGATTATCGCGTGCTGCTGTATCGGCGCATGATGCTGCGAATTGCGGAAGCGCTGGCGAGGCGGGACAGGAGCCTGGCGCTTTTGACCGGCGACAGTTTGGGGCAGGTGGCGTCGCAGACTTTGCGAAATCTGATCGCGGTGGACGCCGCGTCGCGCATGGTGGTGTTCCGGCCGCTGATTGGCGCGGACAAGATGGACATTCTGGCGACGGCGAAAAAGATTGGGACGTACGATGTTTCGTCGGAGCCGTTCCACGATTGCTGTCCGGTTTTTTTGCCGAAGAACCCGGCATTGTATGCCTCGGCGGAAGATTTGGCGGAGGCGGAGTCGAAGTTGGATGTGGTTGCGCTGGTGGCGCAGGGAGTGCGCGGCGCGACGTTGATCCGCTTTGAGTACAAGGGCGGCGAGATCACGGAAGTGGAAACACCGATACGGCGGGCTTCGGTCCAGGAACGTAAGGCGATCGCATAGATTTGCGGTTTTGCGTCGGATGAGCGATCCAGAAAAAGAGCCTGCGGGACGCCTGCCGACCGGCAGGTTGGCGGGCGCTCCGAAAAACGAACGGGCGCGCAAAATATGCACGCCCGTTGTGACTGAGCGAAACTTTATTGTTTCGAACTAGCGATCGCGACCGCCTCCGCCGCCACCACCGTATCCACCGCCGCCGCGTCCGCCACGACCGCCGCCACCACCTCCGCCGCCGTGACCGCCGCGTCCACCACCACCGCCCCCGCCACCGTGGCCGCCACGTCCTCCGCCGGCGCCGCCGCCTTCACGCTGAGGGCGCGCTTCGTTCACAACTAACGCGCGGCCCAGAAAATCCTTTCCGTTGAGCGCTTCGATGGCTTTGTCTGCTTCGGCGTCGTTGCCAATTTCAGCGAAACCGAAACCGCGCGGCTGTCCTGTGAAACGATCGCGCAACAGCGTGAGCGAATCAGGCTGCACGCCAATTTCCGAAAAAAGCGCCGCTATCTGCTCTTCAGTGGCCTTGAACGACAGATTACCCACATACAATTTCTTCACGGCCGTTCTCCTTTTGCGTGGGGCACGCGGCCCGGCGCAAAACACGAGGCTGAAGGGACAGGAAATCGGCCGCGCGGCCAGCGACCACCTGACCCCACCCGGCTGAAGCGAGCGCTCCAGTTGCTCAGGAGCATCTTGCTGCAATAGACGGCGGCAGTCAACAACGGCGGGTAATGGGCTGGCTGCGCGGGCTAAGTGCGATAGCTGGCGTTTATGTGAATGTATTCGGCGGTGAAATCACAGGTCCAGACGCGCGCGCGGCCCTCGCCGGAACGGAGCGAGACAACGATGGGCACGTACTTCGCGAGCATCTTGCGATGCGCGGCGCGCTCGTCGAAGGGATTTTCGCGGCCCTGGCGGCAAACTTTTATGCCTGCGAGGGAAATATCGGCGCGCTGGAAATCGAATGCGACGCCGGAACGGCCGGCGGCCGCGAGAATGCGGCCCCAGTTGGGATCGGCGCCGGCTATGGCGGTTTTCACCAGAGGCGAATTTGCGATGGTGAGCGCGATCTGTTTTGCGGCGCGATCCGTGGGAGCGCCGCGAACCTCGATTTCGATCACGTGCCGGGCGCCTTCGCCATCGGCGACGATTTGGAGTGCGAGGGATTGGCAGACGAGTTCCAGCGCAGCGCTGAACTTTTTCAAATCGTCATTTGCCTTTGTGATTTTTGGCGCGCCGGATGCGCCATTGGCCAGCAGCGTGACGGTGTCATTGGTGGAGGTGTCGCCGTCCACAGTGATGGCGTTGAAGGTTCGCTCGACGACGGCGCGCAGCGTGCGCGAGAGCAGCGCGGGGGAAATGGCTGCATCGGTGGCGAGAAAGCCGAGCATGGTGGCCATGTTCGGCTGAATCATGCCGGCGCCTTTGGTGCAGCCGAGGATGCGAACTTGTTTGCCGCCGATGCGGCATTTTGCGGCGGCCCATTTGGGGCGCGTGTCCGTGGTCATGATGGCCCGGGTGAATTCGGCGAAGGAGCTGGCGGTGCGGTGGCGCGCGCGAGCAAGGCGCGGGATGGCGTTCACGATTTTTTGCCAGCGCAGCGGAACGCCGATGACGCCTGTAGAACACACCAAAATTTGCGAAGGGTGCAGGCGGCCGAGTTCGCGCGCGAGCTTCAGCGCGGTGGTGGCCGCAGCGGAGAGGCCTTCCGAGCCGGTGCAACAATTGGCGTTGCCTGAATTGACGATCACGCCGCGCATGCGATGCGCCGATTGCCGAAGATGTAATTGAGAGGCGATTACGGGCGCGGCTTTTACGATGTTCGTGGTGAAGACTGCGGCTGCGGACGCGGGCGTCTCGCTGATCAGTATGGCCAAATCGAGTTTCGATTTTTTCAAGCCGCAGTGCGTGGCGGCGAAAGTGAAGCCTTGCGGGATGTCGGCGTTGGATAGGCGCGTGGTCATGGGCTTCTAGATTAGCAGGCCGGGACCGGGGCCGCGGAATCGGAGGGGATTGGCATCATGACGCGTTCGGGAATTACCGTGGCGATCACGGCGACGAGTTTGCAGGTGCGCTGCTGGGAGCAGGCGCGGCAATCACGCTCGATTTTTTCGGCGAGCGACTGGCGCGCGGCCGCGATGAAACCTTGGCGTTCGAAAAATTTGGGCGCGTGGGTGACGGCAAAAACGCGGGCGATGCCGCAGCGACGGGCTTCGTTCAGAGCTGACGCGATCAGGCGTGCGCCTAATCCTTGACCGCGATTTTCAGGATGAACAGCGATGGAGCGGATCTCAGCGAAATCGGCGCCGTAGCTTTCCAGGGAAAGGCAGCTGATGAGCCGGCGGCTTTCTTCCTGAACGATAAAGTGGCCTATATTGGCGCGGATTTCTTCCGCGTCGCGGGGGAGTAGCAGGCCCTGCGCGGCGTAATGAGCGATGAGCGCGTGAATCGCAGGAGCGTCTGACAATTTTGCGCGCCGCGGCCTCATGGATTTTCCTCGAGCGTGGCGAGGCGCACTTTGAAATCTTGCAGGGCGGAGCGAACGGCGCCGGGTGCCGTGCCGCCGCGCGTGGCGCGACGAGCGAGCGCAGATTCGAGGGTGAGAGCGGTGCTCAGGCTGGGCCCAAACGCCGGGGAGAACTCTCGCAGGCGTTCGAGCGGCATTTCGCGGATGGATTTTCCTTCCTGTTCGGCAGCGCGCAGCACTTTTCCCACGATTTCGTGCGCTTCACGAAAGGGCACGCCGAAAGTGACCAGATAATCCGCGACTTCGGTGGCGACGAGCGCGGGATCCTGCGCGGCTTGGCAAAGACGATCAGCGCGGAAACGCGTGGCCGCGAGAGTGGCGGCCGCGATCTGAATCATGGCGAGCGCTTGGTCGTGCGCGGCGAAGAGCGGTTCTTTATCCTCCTGCAGATCGCGCTGATAACTGGATGGCAGGCCCTTGCACGTCGTGAGCAGCGCGACGAGCGAGCCGTAGATTCGGCCGGTCTTGCCGCGAATCAATTCCCAGGCATCGGGATTTTTTTTCTGCGGCATGAGGCTGCTGCCGGTGGAAAATTCGTCGGGCAGTTCGATGAAAGCAAATTCGGGAGAAGCGAAGAGGACAAAATCTTCGGCGAGGCGCGAGAGATGCATCGCGAGTGTGGAAAGCGCGAAAAGAAATTCGAGGGCGAAGTCGCGGTCGCTGACGGCGTCCAGGCTGTTGGCCGTAATGCGGGAAAATCCCAGGTCGCGCGCGAGAGCATTGCGGTCGAGTGGAAAAGCGCAGCCGGCGAGGGCGCCGGAACCGAGTGGGCAATCATCAGCGCGCGCGGCGGCAGCGGCGAGGCGCTCGGCATCACGATGAAACGCTTCGCCGTGCGCCAGTAGCCAGTGCGAAAGCAGAATCGGCTGGGCGTGCTGCATATGCGTGTTGCCCGGCATGGGAGTCGGCAGATTGCTTTCGGCCTGCGCGGCGATGGCGCGTTGCAGAGCGGCGAGTGCGCGGCGGAGGTCTTGCGCGGCTTCGCGCACATACATGCGAAATTCAGTGGCGACCATTTCGTTGCGGCTGCGTCCGGTGTGCAGCTTGGCGCCGAGCGCGCCGAGTTTTTCAATCAGCGCTGATTCGACGAAATGATGGACGTCTTCGGCTGTCGCAGTGTTGAGCCATGCGGTATCGGTCTGTGCGCGCAACGCTATTTCGCTGAGCGCCGTGGCGATTTTCTGGCCTTCTTCTTCGCTGAGGATTCCCGCGGCGACGATGGCACGAGCCCAGGCGCGATCGAGCGCGAGTTCCTGCGGGAGCATGCGGCGATCGAAGCTCCAGGAGCGCTCGAATTCGTAGAAGGATGCGTCGGGGCCGCGTTCGAAGCGGCCTCCCCACATCTTCTGTTCGCGCGGAGCAGTCATCAGGCGTTGGCCTTCTGAGGAATTTTCTTTGGCGCCGCGGTTACCGCCGGTTCCTGCGGCACGGTGATGGGCAGCGCGAAAAGATTGATGAAGCCTTCGGCGTCTTTAGGGTTGTAGCCGGTCATGGTGAAGCTCGCGAGGTTGGTGCGATAGAGCGAATAGGGCGAGTGGCGCGAGGCGACGTTGACGATGCCTTTGCAGAGCGTAAGCGAAACGGACCCGGTGACGCGTCGTTGCGCGCTGGTGAAAAAAGCGTCGAGAGCTTCGCGCAGCGGCGTGAACCACATGCCGTAATAAACCATTTCGGCGTAGCGCAACGACAGAAGCTGCTGGTAGTGCGCGGTTTCGCGGTCGAGCGCCAGCGCTTCGAGTTCGCGATGCGCGGCGACGAGAAGCGTTCCGCCCGGAGTTTCATACGCGCCGCGGGACTTGATGCCGACCAGGCGATTTTCGACGATGTCCATGCGGCCGACGCCATTGGCTGCGGCAACTTCATTCAGTTGATCGAGCAGCGCAACCGGCGCGAGATTCTTACCGTTGACGGAAACAGGAGTGCCGCCTGCGAAGCCGATTTCCACGGTAGTGGGCTGCGCAGGCGCGTTCGCGGGCGAGGTGATCCACTGCCACATGGCTTCGTCGGGCGCGTTCGCGGGATCTTCGAGCACGCCGCCTTCGTGGCTGAGGTGCCAAATGTTGCGGTCGCGGCTATAGATATTTTTCTTGGTCTGCTCGACAGGAATATTGTGCGCCTGCGCGTAGGCGATGGCTTCTTCGCGCGAGACGATATTCCATTCGCGCCAGGGAGCGATGATCTGCAATTCAGGCGCCAGGGCTTTGGCGGCCAGCTCGAAGCGGACTTGATCGTTGCCTTTTCCAGTGCAGCCATGCGCGACGGAATCGGCGCCGAGTTCTTTGGCGAGCTGCACCTGGCGCTGCGCGAGAAGCGGGCGCGCGAACGAAGTGCCGAGCAGATATTTATGCTCGTACACGGCTCCAGCGCGAAGCGTGGGCCAGATGTAGCCGGTGATGAACTCCTCGCGAAGATCTTCCACGTAGGCAGAGCTTGCGCCGGTGGCCAGAGCTTTCTTTCGCGCTGCTTCCAAATCTTCCTGCTGGCCGAGATCGCCGATCATGGCAATCACTTCGCAGCCCGGATAGGTTTCCTTCAACCAGGGAATAATGATGGAGGTGTCCAAGCCTCCTGAATATGCGAGCACAATTTTCTTGGGCAATGCGTTCTCCTTGATTGATGGCCGAAATTAATTGAGTAACGTCAGCAGAATCGCTTTCTGCACGTGCAGGCGATTTTCGGCTTGTTCGAAAACGATGGAGCGCGGCGAATCCATGACGGCTTCGCTGACTTCCGAGCCGCGATGAGCCGGAAGACAGTGCATGAAGATCGCATCGGGCGCGGCGTGGGCGAAGAGACCGTCGTTGACCTGATAGCCAGCGAACGCGGCTTCGCGCGCGGCGGTTTCCTGTTCCTGGCCCATGCTGGTCCAGGTATCAGTGTAGATCGCTTGCGCGCCGGCGACCGCTTCCTCGGGCGAACGCAGAATTTCGATTTTGCCGCGCGTTTCGCGGACTACGCGCTTTGCTTCGGCGACGATATTCGGATCAGGCTCGTAGCCCGCGGGTGTGGCCACGCGAACGTGGGCGCCAGCGCGCGCGCCGATGCTGAGCAGCGAGTGGCAGGTGTTATTGCCATCGCCGACGTAGGCGACTTTCAGGCCACGCAGATTTCCGAAGCGTTCTTCGAGCGTGAAGAAATCGGCGAACGCCTGGCAAGGATGGTAGCGATCGGAAAGCGCATTGATCACCGGAACGTTGGCGTTGACGGCGAGCTGGTCGAGCGATTCCTGTTTGAACACGCGCGCGACGATGCCCGTGACCCAGCGTTCCAAACTTTTTGCGACGTCCGGAATGGATTCGCGCTCACCAAGATGCGTGACGGTGTGATCGAGAAACACGGATGAGCCGCCCAGGCTAGCAATGCCCACTTCGAATGTGACGCGCGTGCGGAGTGAAGGTTTTTCGAAAATCAGCGCGAAGAAGCGGCCGGCGAGCGCGCCGCGGTAGCGGTCGGGATGCGCTTTCACGTCCGCGGCGAGCTGGAAGAAGCTGCGGACTTGCGCGGGGTTCCATTCCATTCCGGTGAGGAGGTCGTTAGTTAAAGAAACGTGTGCGGCGGCAGCGGTGGTGTTCA
Organism: uncultured Acidobacteriota bacterium; assembly: GCA_963779465.1. Classification (GTDB taxonomy): domain Bacteria; phylum Acidobacteriota; class Terriglobia; order Acidiferrales; family UBA7541; genus Palsa-295. Next base: position 230,320 of record CAVZYH010000002.1, read on the forward strand.
TGTTTGCCTTTACCTCGCGGCAGCCAGAGCGATCGGCTGCGCTTTCGGTTTTGCGTTTTGGGTGGAGCTGGGTTTTGTTGCCTGTTTCAGGGCCTTTTCGAATTTGTTGAGGAATTCTGCGACGTCCTGGCGCCGGATGATGAACGGCGGCAGCAGGCGCAGGATGTGTTCGTGGGTGCAATTGATGAGCAGGCCGCCGCGCAGGGCTTCGGTGACAATTGGCGCGCCGTCAATCGCTAGATCTACGCCGAGGATCAGGCCTTCGCCGCGGACTTCGCGGATGAAATCGAACTTGGTGGCGAGCTTTTCGATTCCCTGGCGCAGCTCGGCGCCGCGTTCACGGACGTTAGTGAGCAAGTCGGAGTCTTCAATGACGTTCAGGAATTCCAGCGCGGTGGCGCAGATGAGCGGGCCGCCGCCGAACGTGGTGCCATGCAGTCCCGGGACGAACGCCGCCGCGAATTTTTCGTTGGCGATTATGGCGCCGAGCGGCAAGCCTCCGGCGAGGGGTTTCGCTACCGCGAGAATGTCCGGACGCGACGTGAATTTCTGATAAGCGAAGTGGCGGCCGGTGCGTCCCAGGCCGCATTGAATTTCATCGGCGATCAGCGCGGCGTCGTGTTGCGTTGCTAGAGAGCGAGCGCGTTGCCAAAACGGTTCGCTGACAGGGAAGATTCCGCCTTCGCCCTGGATGGTTTCGAGCACCAACGCACAGACGGTGTTATCGAATTTAGATTCAAGGTCTGCGACATCGTTGAAGCGCACGAACTCGACGCCGGGAACCAGAGGCGCGAACGGTTCGCGGTACTTCGCTGGATGCGTGATCGATAGCGCGCCAAACGTGCGGCCGTGAAAGGAATTTTCCAGCGCGAGGATGCGCGTCTTGGGCGCGGTGCCGCTGGTCGTAGCTTTGGCGTTTGCGTAGGCGCGGGCGAGCTTGAGCGCGCCGTCGATCGCTTCGGTGCCGCTGTTAGTGAAGAAAACACGGTCAAGGCCGGACCATTCGACAAGCTTCCGCGCGAGTGGCGCTTGGTACGGATTCTGAAAGAGATTAGAAAGATGGATGGCGCGGCCGGCTTCGCGGCGAATTACGCGCACCAAGCGCGGATGGGCGTGGCCGAGCGCGTTGACGGCGATGCCACCTAGAAAATCGAGATATTCGCGGCCATGCGAATCGAATAGGCGGCAGCCGCGGCCGTGCGTGAACACCAGCGGAGGGCGCCGGTAGGTGTTCATCAGGTAGCGCGCTTCCGCACCGCGAATTTGCGCGGGAGAGAGCGGCTTCGCTATCGCCAACTTTTTCTTGCGCACGATTTTCGACATTTTCAACAGGGCGCTCCGTGGGCGGCTTTCGCGGCCTCATGAACGATCGGCAGAACGCGCGTCCCCGGGCAACGCACGCCTTGTACCGCAGAAAGCAGCGCGCGGCTGGCAGTGCCGCCGACGATGCGCACTTCGGACACGCCGCCCGCGAGCGCACGCTTGGCAGCTTCCAGTTTCAAGATCATGCCGCCGGATACTTTATTCTGGCGGATGAGCTGTTCGATTTCTCCGCCGCGCACGGCGCGCAGAACTTTTTGGCCGTCGAGCACTCCGGCGACGTCGGTGAGAAAAATCAGGCGATCGGCGCGGATGAATTCCGCGGCGGCGGCGGCCATGTGGTCCGCGTTGATGTTGTAAAGTTCGCCATCGGCGCCGAGGCCGAGGCAGGAAGCGACCGGGACGATACCGGAGCGCCACAGCGAGCGCAGAAACTCCACATTCACTTCGGTGAGATAGCCTACGAAGCCGAGGCTGCCCTCGCGTTCATCGAGCTGCATGGGCTCGGCGAGAAAACAGGCAGCGTCGGAAGCGCTGATGCCGACGGCGGGCTGACCGGCGAGGGAAATTGCGCCAGCGAGGCGTTTATTGAGCAGGCCGCCGAACACCATTACGGCCGCGTCGCGCGTTTCGCGATCTGTGACGCGCAGGCCGCTGACGAAGCGGCTGCTGATGCCCATGCGCGCGAGAGTTGCGGTGAAGATTTTCCCGCCGCCGTGAATCACCAGCAATTCGTGGCCGGCCCGCGCGAGTTCAGTGATCTGCCGCGCGATGGTCTGCACGGCTTCTTCACTTTCGAGGAGCGCGCCTGCAATTTTGATTACCAGTCTCATAGCAAACCTGCCGTTTCCGGATAGCCCCACATCCGGTTCATGTTCTGTACTGCTTGGCCCGCGGCGCCTTTGCCCAGATTGTCCAGGCAGGAGACGACGACAAGGCGTTCGCCCTCGGGGTCGAGCGCAAAGCCGATGTCGCAGAAATTGGTGTGAGTGACGTGCTGCAATTCCGGCAAACGCCCATGCGGGAGAATCCGGACCAGTGGGCGCGCAGCGAAATATTGGCGATAGAGCGCTTCGATCTCATCCGCCCGGCGAGCGGGATTGAGCCACATATATAAGGTAGAGAGAATACCGCGCTCGACAGGGAGCAAATGGGTGGTGAAAATGAAGTTTTCGGGCATAAGGCCGCTGTGTTCGGTGATTTCCGGCGTGTGGCGATGCGTGAATAATCCGTAGGCGCGGAAATTTTCATTTACTTCGACGAAGTGAGTTTCACGCTTGGGTTCTTTACCTGCGCCGCTGACGCCGGATTTGCAATCGCAGACGATTCCGCGAGCGGCGTAGATCCAGCCGGCCTTGACGAGGGGCCGCAGCCCCAGAATTACCGAGGTAGCATAGCAACCGGGATTGGCTACGAGCCGCGCTGCGGGCAGAGCGTCCGCGTAAAGTTCGGGCAGACCGTACACCGCCGCAGCGAGAGTTGCGGAATCAGGCGCGGCGAGCTTGTACCAATGCGCGAAAGTTTGTGCGTCGCGGAAACGATACGCGCCGCTGAGGTCCACGATGCGCAGAGCAGGATTCGCCGCGAGCAGCGCGGGCACGAGTTCGAGCGACGCTTCGTGAGGCGTGGAAAGAAACACGACCTGCGCGCCGCTGCTTGCGATCGCTTCCACGGAAAGCGGTTTGCAGGCCGCTTCGCCCCAACCGCGCAACTGTGGGTACAGTTCCGTGAGGCAACGGACGCCCACATTGCCTTCGCGCAAATAAAAAACCGGCTTTTCGATTTTGGGGTGCCGAAGAAGGAGGCGGGCCAGCTCAAATCCTGCGTAGCCCGTTGCTCCGACGACGGCGACCCGTAACGGGTCTGTCATCGGAGCATTTCCTCCACGCGTTTCTGGACGGCGGCGCGAGCGTTACGCGACGGCGTGATGATGAGTACGGTGTCGTCGCCCGCCAGAGTGCCGGCGACTTCCTTCCAACGTTCGGAATCCACGGCGGCGGCGAGAGGTTGCGCGCCTCCGGGAGGAGTTTTCAACACGAGCATATTTTGCGCAGGGCGGATATCGAGCAAAAATTCTTTAACCGCGCGAGCAAGCGCGGGAATCGGCGGCGCATCGTCCGCTTTGGCTGCCGCGAGCGGCTTGTAGCCGTCCACGGTTTTGACCAGGCGCAACTCGCGCAGATCGCGTGAGAGCGTGGCTTGGGTGACGCGCACGCCGAGGTGGATGAGCTGGCGGCGCAGATCGTCCTGACTGGCGACTGCTTCGCCCGTGAGGAGCTTCAGGATCTGACCTTGCCGGAATTTTTTGTGAGCGCCCATGGTTGCTTATGCACAATTATGCATGACACTGCATAATCATACAGCATCCGCCACGCGTGTCAAGCGTCGCACCGAAATATTTTCCGGGGATTTCCAGCGCGAGCAATTGCTGCGGCAGCCGGTGGCACGAAACAAAAATAGTGCCCGAAAACTTCGCGCGAGAGGGATACAATCCGACGCGCTGCGAAGTCCGCGATGAAATCGGGAGGGATGAGAATGAAGCGTTTGGGGATTCTGGTTCTCTTGGTTTCGATCATGGCTTGGGCCTGCGCTGCGCAAACGGCGAAGGGCACGGCGCCCGCCGAAATCGCGATCCACGCGGGGAAATTGCTGGACGTGCGCACGGGAAATTATCTGAGCGATCAGACGATCTGGATTGAAGGCGACCGGATCAAGGCCATCGGCAAAAATGCGGAAATTTCCGGCCAGTTGCCGGCCGGAACGAAAGTGATTGACCTCTCGAACGCGACAGTGCTGCCGGGGCTGATCGACTGCCATACGCACTTGACGATGACGCCGTACGATTCCGGCCCGGCCGGCTTGCACGCTTCTTATCCACGGCAGGCGTTGACGGGCGCGCGCAACGCTCGCGTGACGCTCGAGGCCGGATTCACCACGGTGCGCAACGTGGGCGCCAGTGGATATTCGGACATTGCGCTGCGCGATGCGATCAAGGCTGGCGACGTGCCGGGTCCGCGCATGCTGGTATCTGGTCCGGCGCTGGGAATTACGGGCGGGCACGCCGACAATAATTTTCTCGCGCCGCAATACCACTGGTCGGACGACGGAGTGGCCGACGGCATTGATGGCGTAACTTTGAAAGTTCGCGAGGACATCAAGTACGGCGCGGACGTGATCAAGTTCATGGCGACAGGAGGCGTCCTTTCTGAAGGCGACAACCCGGCGCTCGCGCAGTATAGCCCGGAAGAAATGAAAGCGATCGTGGACACCGCGCACGGGTTGGGCCGCAAGGTGGCGGCGCACGCACACGGCGCGACGGGGATCAAGTACGCGGTGCTGGCGGGGGTGGACTCGATCGAGCACGGCAGCTACATCAATGACGAGGACATTCAATTGATGAAAGAGCGCGGGACGTATCTGGTTCCGACGGTGTATCTGGAAGACTGGCTGACGGAGAATATGCAGACTTTGGGATTGACGCCGAGCATGATCGAGAAGGCAAAGATCGTGCTGCCGATCGCGCAAAAAAATATTTCGCACGCGTTCAAGGAAGGAGTGAAGGTGGCGTTTGGCACGGACGCGGCGGTTTATCCGCACGGATTGAATGCGCATGAATTCGGCAAAATGGTTTCGATGGGCCTGACGCCGCTGCAATCCATTCAGGCGGCGACGGTGAATGCGGCGGACTTGATCGGATGGTCGGATCGCGTGGGAACGCTCGAGCCGGGGAAATATGCGGACATCATTGCCGTGCAGGGCGACCCGCTGGCGGATGTGCACGTGCTGGAAAATGTGCACTTCGTCATGAAGGGTGGCGAAGTGATTAAGAACCAGTAGCTGCGGCGGGAGAATGGCGCGCCACCGCTGTGTTAAGATTATGAGCAGTTGATAGGCCCGTAGCTCAGTTGGCTAGAGCGCCACCTTGACACGGTGGAGGTCTGCGGTTCGAGCCCGCACGGGCCTACCATTTCCTTCGTGGCTTCGCTTTACATTCTCCAGAGCAAATCCACTGGCCGATTTTACGTCGGCTCGACGAACGATCTGGCTCGACGACTCTCCGAACACAATCGTTCTCACTCGTTGGCGACCCGCGGGCGAGGACCTTGGGAACCGGTTTACCAAGAAACGTATGATGCCCTACCGGACGCTCGCAGGCGTGAGCTAGAAATCAAGAGATGGAAATCGGCTGCGAAGATCAGAGAATTGATTCTACGGAGCATTGGCTAGAGCGGGCCGCGAACAGCGGCCAGGTCTGCGGTTCGAGCCCGCACGGGCTTACCATTCCTTCTCCATTTCCCTCTTGCCTTAGGAGTCTCCGTAGCAAAATTGTTGGCTGATGATCTGTTGGTTCGACCGGTGATCTGGACCAACACACTTCCGAACATAATCGCTCTCATTCTTCGGCGAACAGCGGGCTCGTCTGCACAAACGAACAGACTGCGATTGCGGACTGCGGGTTGATTCGGCCACTATGTGACCGCCATTGGGGCTTGGCTGGAGGGCGCGATGAAGCGGCGCGGCGAATCACTGGAGAACATTCAGGCGCATTCGTTCGACGTGTGCGTGATTGGCGGCGGCGCTACGGGATCGGGCTGCGCGCTGGATTCACAGCTGCGCGCGTTGAAGACTGTGCTGCTCGAAGGCGCGGACTTTGCGAGCGGCGCGTCGAGTGCGGCGACCAAAATTATTCATGGAGGCGTTCGTTATCTTGAGGAGGCGGTGAAGCATCTCGATCCCGCGCAATATGCGGTGGTGAACCGCGCGCTGCACGAGCGCATTCACATGCTGCACAACGGTCCGTTTCTTTCGCGGCCGATGGAATTTCTGATTCCTTGCGCTGGCTGGTTCAGCGTCGCTTACATGGGATTCGGGATGAAGCTGTATGAATGGATTGCGGGGAAAGACAGCTTGTTTCCCAGCCGGTTTCTCCCGAAAACGAAAACGCTCGAACGGATGCCCGGCCTCGCGCCGGATCATTTGATCGGCAGCATCGCCTACGCGGACGGGCAGTTCGACGACGCGCGCTACAACATGGGTCTGATCAATACTTTTGTCGAAGCCGGCGGCGAGGCTCTGAATTACGCGCGGGTTGTTGGATTCACGAAGGATGCGAGCGGGAAGCTGCAAACTGCTGAAGTAGAGGATCAGTTGACAAAGCAACGGTTTACCGTTCGCGCTCAGCGTTTCGTCAATGCCACCGGGCCACACGCAGACACAGTTCGCAGCCTCGCCACTCCGGGAATTCCCACGCGCATGCGCCTGAGCAAAGGCGCGCATCTGGTGCTGCCGCTGGAAGTTTTCCCCACACGTGACGCGCTGCTGATCCCCAAGACAGATGATGGCCGCGTGCTGTTCGCAGTGCCGTGGTTCGATCGCCTGCTGATCGGCACCACCGAGCAGGAAGTGACCATCCACGATGAGCTGTATCTTTCGAATGACGACGTCGCGTATCTATTGCACCACATCAACCGGTATTTCAAGACGACGATTCGCGCCGAACAGATCGTCAGCGGGTTTGCCGGCGCGCGACCGCTGGTGAGCGCAGGCGGTTCGCGCGACACAAAAAAGCTCGCGCGGGACCACGAAGTGGAAGTGGACGCGCAGTCCGGGCTGATCAGCATCATGGGCGGGAAATGGACCACGCATCGGGCGATGGCTGAGGACACGATCAGCGCGGTACAGAATTCGTTGGGCCGGGCGGCGATTCCCGGCGTGACTCTCGATCACCCGCTCTACGGGTCAGCCGGCTACGCTCCCGAATATTGGCAGTCGCTGATGCGGGATTACAAACTGCCGGAGCAGACGGCGAAGCATCTCTCGCAAAAGTTCGGCACTAACGCGACGAAAGTGCTGGAGCTGGCGCAAGACGATTCCGCGCTCGCCGCGCCACTTGTTCCTGGATTCACTCCACTGCGCGCCGAAGTCGCTTATTGCGCGCGCAACGAGATGGCGGTCACGATCGATGACGTGCTTATGCGTCGCACCGGGCTGCAATTCTACAGTTGGCGGGCGGCGATCAGCGCCGCTGCGGCGACGGCGGCGATTCTGGCGAAAGAACTCGGCTGGAGCGCGGATTTCGAGAGAACTGCGGCGGAGCAGTATCGCGAGAAAATCACGCGGTTGATCCAGTTGGCTGGGCTGCCGGCTGAGCCGACTGCTGCGGCGGATTCAAAGTGATTGGCGCGAGCTGCGATCCAGTCCGGAGGAAATCACAGTGACGGCATACCTTGGCGCGATTGATCAAGGCACGACGAGTACGCGATTTATTGTCTTCGATCGTAGCGGGCGCATCGTTTCGGCCGCGCAGAAGGAGCACGAACAGATATTTCCCAAGCCCGGGTGGGTGGAACACGATCCCGATGAAATCTGGCGCCGCACGCAGGAAGTGATCGTCGAAGCGATGCAAGCGAAGGGCCTGCGTCCCAAGGATCTCGCCGCGATCGGCATCACCAATCAACGCGAGACGGCAATTGTGTGGAATCGCAAGACTGGCCGGCCCGTATGCAACGCGCTGGTGTGGCAGGACACGCGCGTGGACGAAGCTGTGGCGGAATTTTCGCGCGATGGCGGGCAAGATCGTTTTCGTGAAAAGACCGGGCTTCCGCTGGCTACTTATTTCAGTGGTCTAAAGATTCGCTGGATTCTGCAGAATGTCGCCGGAGCGCGCGAATCTGGCGCGGCGGGAGATTTGCTCTTCGGAAATGTGGACACCTTTCTGGTTTGGAAGTTGACGGGCGGCACGCAGGGCGGCCTTCATGTGACCGACGTGACGAATGCGAGCCGCACGCAGCTGATGGATCTCGCGACTTTGGCATGGGATAAGGCAATCCTCACGGCATACGACATCCCCGAAAAAATACTTCCGAAGATCGCGTCGAGCAGCGAAATCTACGGCAAAGCCCAGCTCGATTCAATCAAAGATGTTCCCATCGCTGGAATCTTGGGCGATCAGCAGGCCGCGCTCGTCGGGCAGACTTGCTTTAGCGCAGGCGAAGCAAAAAATACTTACGGCACCGGATGCTTCATGCTGGAAAACACCGGCACGAAGCTCATTCATTCCAAATTTGGTTTGCTTACCACCGTCGCCTACAAATTCGGCGATGAACCAGCGCGCTATGCCCTTGAAGGCAGCATCGCCATCACCGGGGCGCTAGTGCAATGGCTGCGCGACAATCTCGGACTGATTCAGAGAAGCTCGGATGTTGAGGCGCTGGCGCGAACGGTGACGGACAACGGCGGCGTTTATTTTGTTCCGGCGTTTTCTGGATTGTACGCGCCGTACTGGAAAGCGAGCGCGAGGGGCGTGATTGCGGGAATGACGCGCTACGCCAACAAGGGTCATCTGGCGCGCGCGGTTTTGGAGGCCACTGCGTTTCAGACGCGCGAAGTGCTGGAGGCCATGGAGAAGGATTCGCAGATTCAATTGAAAGCGCTGCGCACGGATGGCGGAATGGTGGGGAACGACCTGTTGATGCAGTTTCAAGCAGACATTTTAGACCTTCCCGTGGTTCGCCCGGTGATCAAGGAGACCACGGCGCTCGGAGCGGCGTATGCGGCTGGACTCGCGGTGGGTTTCTACAGGGACATTGACGACCTGCGCGCGAATTGGGCCGTGGACCACACATGGAATCCGAACATGGATGAAGAAACGCGCGCGCGTCTGTACAGATCGTGGAAGAAAGCAGTCACACGTTCGTTTGATTGGACGGATGAGTAGTCGAGAGATTAAGTTTTGGCCACCACGACGGCAGCGGCAGCAGCAATACACGGCCGGCGATGTGAGGAGGAACAAAAATGGGTTCACCGTTTCTGGGAGAATTTTTGGGCACCCTGGTGATGATCCTGCTAGGCGATGGCGTTGTTGCCGGCGTGCTGCTGAAGCGCTCGAAGGCGGAAGGCGGCGGCTGGATGGTGATCACCAGCGGTTGGGCGTTCGCCGTGATGGCCGGAGTGTTCACGGCGATGGCGTGTGGCAGCAAGGCGGCGTATCTGAATCCGGCAGTCGCGCTCGGATTTGCTGTCTCGTCCGGAAACTATTCGAACTTTTTGGGCAATGTTGCGGCGGAGTTGGTCGGCGCGTTCTGTGGAGCTGTGCTGGTGTGGATACACTTCGGTCCGCACTGGAAAGAAACGCCGGACGCTCCGGCTAAACTGGCGATCTTCTGCACCGTGCCCGCGATCCGCAGCGCGCCATGGAACTTCATCAGCGAAGTGATCGGCACGCTGACACTGGTGTTCGTGGTGGCCACAATCTTTTCGAAGCAAGTCGCTGCCACCGGACCGGCCGGAGGACTTGGACCCTACCTGGTGGGTGCGCTGGTATGGGGAATCGGACTTTCTCTGGGCGGTACCACCGGATACGCCATCAATCCCGCGCGTGATTTGGGTCCTCGCATTGCTCACGCCGTGCTGCCAATCGCGGGAAAAGGTGGCTCGGATTGGGGCTATGCGGCGATCCCGATTTTCGGTCCGCTACTGGGCGCCGGGATTGCAGGATTATTGATTCGCTGGATCCAACTCTGACATTACGACCGACCGCAAACGAGGTAGAACGCGAAGGAGAATTCCATAGCCGCTAATAAGAAGCCGGACTTCGCGCCATCACGCGAAGTCCAGCTCCACTTCGTCAATGTAGCACCAGCCCCAGGTCTCGCCTGGCTCGATTGATTTCATGATGGGGTGTTTGGTGGAATGAAAATGCTTGGTGGCATGTTTATTTTTGGATGAATCGCAGCAGCCGACGTGGCCGCACTCCAGGCACAGCCGCAGGTGCACCCAGGTGTCGCCCATTTTCAAGCACTCCTCGCAACCCTTCGTATGTGGCTTCACCGGGCGAATCTGATTCATGTGCGTGCATTCTGGCATGTGCATCCCTCCTTCGAGAGTTGGCCGAATACGAACCGCGCTTAAGATCCGGACGCGGCTGCTTTGGCGCTGTCTGCGCGCACCACAGGCACGTCCACCAGATGCTCGGCGAGGAACCAGACCTGCAGCTCGTTGGTGCGGATCACCTGACTCACCAGCAGATCGTTGGTGCCATCGTCTCCCGCGTTGGCGGCTTGCTTAGCCACGGTGCGAGCTTCTTTCAAAATGATTTCGTGAGCTTCCAGCAAGCGGGAGATTTGCACGGGAGCTTCTTCCCGGCCGCGGGGCGGACGAGGAATGAAGGTAGTTTCCGCAACGTCGGGCGCCATGGCGATGCTGATGCCGCCGAGAAGTTGGATGCGTTCCGCAATGGCGTCCACCAGCTCGGACTGTTCCTCGAAATGCTTGTCGAAGAGAAGATGCAGTTGATAGAAGGTATGTCCTGCGACCTGCCAATGATGTTTTTTGTACATGTCGCGCAAAGTCATGGTGTCGGCGAGGATCTGATTCAGCAGTTCCACGCTGGTGGCGCAAACCTGCTGATCCAGGGCGATCGGCAGTTTGGCAATTTTGCCGTAGGGCTGAATCTCGCTGGCGTGCTGGTGCAGTATGGGCCGGGCGCGTTCGGAACCTTCCTGCAATTGGGCGGCCGGCAGGTTCTTCTGGTTCGTCGTTTTGTTTTTCATTTTCATTTCTCCTTCCTTTTCGATTGCCGAAGTCGGCGGGCTGTTCTTTCGAGTTTGATGATTCTAGCGGGCATTCGGTTCCAAAGCAGATTTGCCCCCGGGGGCGTGTGCTGACCTAGTCCGTCCGTCACGCGAATCAGACGGTGGCGAGCTTTATCCCAGCGCGTTGTGCAGGAATGCGAGGGTGCGCTTCCAGGCGTCGGCAGCCGCTTCGGGACGATAGCCGGTGGTGTTATTCGGGTTCTCAAATGCGTGGCCTGCGCCCGGATAAATTTTCACGTCAATGCGGCGGTTCAGGCCCTTCATAGTTTTATCGAACGCCTGGACGTCCGCGGGTGTGATGCCCTTATCATCCGCGCCAAAATTCCCCAGAACCCAGGCGCCGATCTGCTGGATGTCGTTGGGATCGGTGGGGAGCGCACCGTAATTGACCACGACGGCGCCGAGATGCGGCTGGTGGATCGCGAGTTGCAGCGCAAGGCCGCCGCCCATGCACCAGCCGATTGCGCCGATGCGGTTGGGTTTCACATCCTTGCGCGTGGCTAGGTACTCGAAGGCCGCTTGCATGTCGCGGATCGCGCGGTCCTGCGGCATTCCGCGCATCAGCTCGTGCGCGTCCGAGGGGTCTGCAGCGCTCTTGCCGCGATAGAGGTCAACGGCCAGGACAACATAGCCCTGTTCGGCCAGCTTTTCGGACTGCTCCTTGACCCAATCGTTCAATCCCCACCACTCATGGATAACAACCAGTCCGGGATACACGCCGGGCTTGTCTGGCACGGCCAGGAACCCGCTGGCCGTTTCTTTGCCACTGGGGAATTCCACGGTTTGCGTTTTCGGCGCTTGCGCGCGAACCAGCGACGGCGCAGCGATCAATCCGAAAACGAGCATCGCGGAGACGAAGTTGAGGAAACGGTTCATGCTGAGGTGCCTCCCATATGAGCAAACGGCTTATTGTAAGCCTGTGCGCACGTCCGCGCCATCTGCTATCGAGCGGACTGCCATCTCCCGCTGCGTCCAGAGGAGCCAACGGACCCCAAGCACGTTCCTGCAAAGTGGCGCGGGACTAGGGCGCTATGCGTTCGACCTGAACGGCGGTGCCGTAGGCAAGCACTTCGGTGACGCCCTGCATCACTTCGGTGGCGTCGTAGCGCATGCCGATCACGGCGTTGGCACCATGCTGGCTGGCATGCTGCATCATCAATTCGAGAGATTCTTCGCGGGTTTTTTCGCACATTTCTTCGAACAGCGTGATGTTGCCGCCCACCAGAGTTTCCAGCGAAGCGCCGATGGTGCCCAGAATGCTGCGGGAGCGCACGGTGACGCCGCGCACGAGGCCGAAAGTTTTAACGACGCGGTACCCCGGCAAATCGAATGCCGTCGTAACCATATTTGGATTGACGCTGACGCCCATGAATTCCTCTCTTCGCGGGGCGTATGCCGCTGCCCGCAAGTCGGAGAATAGCACAACGAAAATCTCGATAGCGTGCTGCCGCGGCGGCTAGGTGTAGCGGAGCCAGCGAACCAGTTCCACGAGCGACGGACGCTTGCCGTACATCAGCACGCCGATGCGATAGATTTTTGCGGAGGCGTACATGACGGCGATGGTGGTGAGAATCAGAAGCGTAAGCGAGAGCGCAATCTGCCACGCGGGCGGAGTCTGCAGCGAAATGCGCAGCACCATCAGGACCGGCGCGAAGAACGGGATCTCGGAAAGAATCACGGCGGTGCGGGACGTGGGGTCGTTGAGGATCACGCCGTAGATGATCATGCAGAAAACCAGAGGCGCCATGGCCAGCCACTGCAATTGCTGGGCGTCCTGTTCGTTGGAGCAGGCCGAGCCGATGGCGGCGAACATGGAAGCGTACATGAAATAGCCGCCTATGAAAAAGACGCCGGCGTAGAGCACCAGTGAGATAGGAACATGAACGCCGGCGAGAGGGGAATTGCGCGTCAAGCCCCAGGAGGCCAGCACGCCATAGGAAAAGAGCAGCGCGGTGGTGGTCATCCAGATTGAGAACTGGGTGAACGCCACAGCCGCCACGCCGAGGATCTTTCCGGCGAGCAGCTCGAAGGGCCGCACGGAAGAGATCAGAACTTCCATGGTGCGCGTGGTTTTTTCCTCGATCACCGAACGCATGGTAATGATTCCGTACATCAGCAGAGAAGTGTAGAGCAGCACCACGAGCGCGATGGCGATGGCAATGCCCTGGCCTTTTTCCACGGATTCGCCGGCCTCGCTGACTTTCAGGAGCTTCAGGTCCGTGCCCTTTAGAATCGTTTGCAGATCTTCAAGGTGTACACCGCGATGCTCGAAACGGCTGGAAATCAGGGCCTGATCCACGGAACGCGATAGAGGGCCGACGAGTCCGAAGTTGTCGGGATTGCGCATGTGAAGCTCGAACGGCTGGTCGAGGTCTTGTGGAATCCACAGGTAGGCGTCGAGCTTTTCGCTGTTGATGCGCGCGCGGAGGTCCTGCTGCAGCGCGTCAGGCGATGCGGGGCGCGACACGGTTTCTTCGACAGTGAATTGGGGCTGGCCATCGGCGAGCTTGCCATCGAGACCGTGGACGATCGCCGGACCGAGCTGGCCGGAATTATCCACAATCACGATGCGCGAGGTTTGCGTGGCCGTGTGGCCTACCAGGAAAACGACGAGCAATATTGAGCCCACGCCGATCAGCGGCACGATGACGGTGCCGATGATGAAACCCTTGGTGCGCACGCGCGTGAGGTATTCGCGCTTGATGATCAGCAGGATCTTACGCATGCGTCGTCCTATCAATAAAAATTTCGCTCAAGGAGGGCTCCAGAAGCTCGAAGCGCGTGATGCGCGCATCGGATTGCACCGCGGCTTTCAGAATTTCCTGCGGATCGGCGCCGGGCTGCAGCTTGGCCTCGATGCCGGTGATGAGGCGCGTGGTCTGGCCGATTGCCGGGTGATTGAGGAAACCGTCGCTGCCGGTGAATTCCACGTGCAGCGTGTTCTTGCCATAGGACTGTTTGATGGCCCGCAAATCGCCGTCGAGCACGTTGCGGCCCTTGTCAATCAGGCAGATGGAATCGCAGAGCCGTTCGACCTGCTCCATGCGATGAGTGGATAGGACAATGGTGGAACCCTGCTTGCGCATATCGAGCATGATTTCCTGAATCGTGGAAGCGTTCACCGGATCGAGGCCGGAGAAAGGTTCGTCCAGAATCATCAAGGGCGGGCGGTGAATCACCGAGGTGATGAACTGTACTTTCTGCTGCATACCTTTCGAGAGATCCACCAGCTTCTTGTCCGACCACTCGGAGAGGCCCAGGCGGTCGAGCCATTCCTTGCCGCGGCGGGCGGCTTCGGCTTGCGTCAGGCCATGCAGCGCCGCGAGGAAGACGATGATCTCCAGCACCTTCATGCGCGGATAAAGGCCGCGCTCCTCCGGGAGGTAGCCGATCTTGTCGCGAGTGCTGTCGCTGACCAGTTCATCCAGGACGCGAATCGAGCCTGAATCCGGGACCAGGATATTCATGATCATGCGGATGGTGGTGGTTTTGCCCGCGCCGTTGGGACCGAGCAGGCCAAGTATCGCGCCGGAGCGGACCTTCAGGCTGACCGCGTTAACCGCAATCACGGAATCATAAGATTTGGTGACATTTTCGAGAACGATGGCATCCATGGGCTTGGCGGCAGTCACCCCTGATACGCAGCGAGCGCGCGAAATATATCAGATTTCATACGCGGAAAATATTAACGAAAATCGACCTGCCGGCCGCACTGGCGCATAGCGGGTTCGCGCCCCGCATGATAATATACCTGTGCGTTTGTTGCTCCTGGATACCCCTTCTGGAACGGTCTGCACGGGATTCGATCAGGGATGCAAAGACCGCGCTCGTAAACCCTTTTTTGGCAGTTATCCAATGACGAAGAGCATTCGTAATATCGCTATTATTGCGCACGTGGACCATGGCAAGACCACTCTGGTGGATGCCATGCTGCGCCAAAGTGGAATTTTCCGCGCCAACCAAGAACTGGTGGAGCGCGTGATGGATTCGAACGATCTGGAACGCGAGCGCGGCATCACCATTCTCGCCAAGAATACCGAGATCGAATATCAAGGCACGAAAATCAACATCGTGGATACGCCGGGCCACAGTGATTTTGGCGGCGAGGTGGAACGCGCACTGCGCATGGTAGATGGCGTGCTGGTTCTGGTGGACGCGAGCGAAGGCCCGTTGCCGCAGACGCGCTATGTGCTGCAGAAGGCGTTGGCCGCCAAACTGCCGCCGATCATGGTGCTGAATAAGATTGACCGCCCGGACGCGCGCGCCGCAGCCGTGCTGGACGAAATCTACGACCTCTTTATTGACCTGGATGCCACGGAAGACCAACTCGATTTCCCGGTGATTTATACCAACGCGAAATTAGGCGTGGCTCATTTGAAAGTGGGCGACGATTCCACGACTTTGCAGCCGCTGTTCGAACAGATCGTTAAGTCTATTCCGCCGCCATCGGGAGATCCCACCGCCGCGCTGCAGATTCAGGTGACCAACCTGGATTACAGCGACTTTCTGGGACGCGTGGCCATCGCTCGCGTGTTTGGTGGGACTTTGGTGCGCGGCACGGAAGTGGGAATCGTCAAGCTGGATGGAAAGATTCAGCCGACGAAGATCACCAAGCTTTTCACGTTTCGCGGGCTGGAACGCGATGAGGCGGAGCAAGTGAGCGCCGGAGATATTGTTGCCATCGCGGGCGTGGAAGGCATCCAGATCGGCGAAAGCATCACGGATTTAGCGAACCCCGCGCCGCTGGAACCGCTCACGATTGATGAACCCACGCTGACCATGGTGTTTACGATTAACACGTCTCCTTTTGCCGGTCGCGAAGGGCAATATGTCACCTCACGCGACCTGCGTGCGCGGCTTGAGAAGGAATTGCTGACCAACGTTTCGTTGCGCGTGGAAGACACTGGGACGACCGACGCATTTCGCGTGCTAGGCCGCGGTGAATTGCAGCTGGCGATTCTGATCGAGACCATGCGCCGCGAAGGCTACGAGCTGATGGTGGGCAAGCCGGAAATCGTGGTGCGCACGGAAAACGGCCGCCGCCTGGAGCCACTGGAATTGCTGATCGTGGATTGCCCTGAAAATTTCATCGGCATCGTGATGGAGCTGCTGGGCAATCGCCGCGGCGAAATGAAGAAGATGGTGAATCACAATTCCGGCCGCGTGCGCATGGAGTTCAGCATCCCTTCGCGCGGGCTGATCGGATTGCGCAGCCAGTTGATGACGGATACGCGCGGCACAGCGCTGATCCATTCGCTGCTCGAGGGTTGGACGGAATATGCCGGGGACATGGCCATGCGCCTGACCGGCGCGCTGGTCTCTGATCGCAGCGGGGTCTCCACTGCTTACGCCATCTGGGGCATCCAGGAACGCGGTGAAATGTTCGTGGGACCGGCGATTGAAGTGTACGAAGGAATGATCCTCGGTGAGAACGCGCGCGAAGACGACATGAACGTGAACGTCACCAAGGAAAAGAAGCAGACCAATATGCGTTCTTCGTCGGCCGACGAAGCCATCCGCCTGATTCCGCCGCGCGACATGACGTTGGAAAAAGCGATCGAGTTCATTGCGGACGACGAGTTCGTCGAGGTCACGCCGAAATCTATTCGCCTGCGCAAGAAAGTGCTCGACGCCAAAAAGCGCCCCAAGCGCTGGCAGGAAATCCGCGCCAGTACGGAATCCGCGTAGAGTCGATCCGAAAGGCTAAATCGAGCGAGTTTGAAGGGGAGTCAATCTGTCCGATACCGGGACGGACGATTCCCACGAGCGGGCAAAATGGGCCTACTCCGCACTTGCAATGCTCCCCTAAACAACACAATATAAACACCTTATATGACATGTGACACCGGAATTCGATTTGCGATGTATATATGCGAGGTTGGTATCCGTGGACATCGTAAGACCAGAAATTAAGCATAAGAAAAAGATGCGGCGCATCGCCTACATCGTAGCCGCGGTGGTGCTGATTCCGTTGATGACCTATGCGCTTTCGCGGCTGAAACCCGCCGCGCCGAGCGTTGATGGCGGCACCGTCTGGCAGGGTACTGTCAAGCGCGGCCCTATGCTTCGCGATGTCCGCGGCCTGGGCACGCTAGTGCCGGAAACCATTCGGCTGATCCCAGCAGTGACTGACGGACAGGTGCAGACGCGCTACCTTCTGCCCGGCACTCCCGTCAAAGCGGACACGGTGATTTTTGATTTGATCAATCCGCAACTACAACAAGAGACGCTCGACGCGGAGTATCAGTTGAAGGGCGCGCAAGCGGCCTACGAGCAGACCAAGGCCCAGCTGCAAAACCAGCTGATGGACAAACGCACTTCGGCCGCCAGCATCTCTTCGCAATATCGCACCGCGGAAATGGTGAAGCAGACGAAAGAAGAGTTGGGCGCGAACGGGCTGGCGCCGCAACTCGACGTGAAAACCGCGCAGGTGCAGGCGGAGGAATTGGCGAAGGAAAATGACCTAGCGCAAAAAGAAGTGGAGACATTCGATAACTCCATTTCCGCGCAACTGGCCGTACAGGAAGCGACCGTAAATCAGAAGCGTGCGATGTACGAGCTGAAGAAATCGCAAATGGACCAGCTGCACATCCGGCCGGGAATTGACGGCATGTTGCAGGAACTCGACGTGGAAGTGGGGCAGAAGGTGACGATGGGCACAGTGCTGGCGCGCGTGGCGCAGCCCACCCATTTGAAGGCGCAACTGAAGATCGCCGAGACTCAGGCGAAAGATATTCTGATCGGGCAGAAGGCAACTGTGGATACGCACAACGGAATAATTCCAGGACATGTGACGCGCATTGATCCCGCCGTGGTGAACGGAACCGTTACCGTGGACGTGGGACTCGATGGCCCGTTGCCAACAGGCGCGCGACCCGATTTGAGTGTGGAAGGCACCGTGGAAATCGAGCGGCTTGCGGATGTGCTATTTGTCGAACGGCCAGTGCACGGCGAAGCCAACAGCACCGTGGGGATTTTCAAGGTCGTGGACGACGGCAAGGAAGCCGAGCGCGTGCAAGTGCAATTGGGCCGCACTTCGGTGAATACGGTGGAAATCGTGAAGGGCTTGCAGATCGGCGACAAAGTGATCCTTTCCGATATGTCGGCTTGGGACAATTACGATCGCGTGCAATTGAAGTAGTGAGTGATGTAATCCAGGGAACTTTTTCAGGCGTTAGGCTCGTACCTACTCTTGGGACTGAGATTCGAAGGAGCGAAGAATGACTACTGCGGAACAAGGGCTGATTCGCCTCGATGGCGTAACCAAAGTTTTCTACACGGATGAAGTGGAGACGCACGCGCTAAGCGGCGTCCATCTCGAGATCAAGAATGGAGAATTTCTCTCCATCGCCGGACCATCCGGCTGCGGAAAATCCACGCTGCTTTCGATCCTGGGCCTGCTGGATTCGCCCACCGAAGGCAACTACTGGATTAATACGCAGGCGGTGGCGAATCTTTCGCTATCGGACCGCACGCGCATTCGCAACCGCGAGATCGGCTTCATCTTTCAGGCGTTCAACCTGATTGGCGATCTAACGGTTTACGAGAATGTGGAGCTGCCGCTCACCTATCGCAGCATGGCCGCGGCAGAGCGCAAGAAGCGCGTGCAGGAAGTGCTGGAGCGCGTGGGCATGGCGCACCGCATGAAGCATTACCCGTCGCAACTCTCAGGCGGTCAGCAACAGCGCGTCGCCGTGGCGCGCGCTCTGGTAGGCTCTCCGTCCATCCTGCTGGCTGACGAGCCGACCGGAAACTTGGACTCCAAGAACAGCGAAGCGGTGGTGGAT
The DNA here is from genome assembly GCA_963779465.1 of uncultured Acidobacteriota bacterium. Lineage (GTDB taxonomy): Bacteria > Acidobacteriota > Terriglobia > Acidiferrales > UBA7541 > Palsa-295. The sequence continues at coordinate 249,020 of CAVZYH010000002.1, forward strand.
CTGCTTCGCCAATTGCACCGCGAAGGCGCCACGATCTGCATGGTGACGCACGACCCACGCTATGCCAGCATCGCGGACCGCACCATTCACCTGTTCGACGGCCGCATCGTCGAAGAAACTCTGGGCACGCGCACCGCGAGCGTCTAGAGGGAATCTTAAAAGCCAGCCAACACCGCCTCTGAAGAAGTTTTTCGACGCAGGAGGACGTGTGTGTCTGGAGGTGCATAAAAAATGGAAGCCCTGATTCAAGACCTGAAATACGCGGCGCGAGTGCTGCTGAAGAGCCCGGGCTTCGTAGCGATTGCGGTGCTGACGCTGGCGCTGGGAATAGGCGCAAACACTGCACTATTTTCAGTGGTGAATGGCGTGCTGCTGCGACCGTTGCCGTATCCGCGGCCGAGCGAATTGGTCGTGCTCTCTGAAACGTCGGCGAATTTCGAAAGCATGTCTGTTTCTTATCCCAACTTTCTGGATTGGCAGCGCAGCAATTCCAGTTTTGCGTCCTTGGCAGCCTATCGCAACGATGATTTCAGCATTACCGGCAGCGGAGAAGCGGAGCGCGTGCGCGTGGGCATGGTTTCCGCCAGCTTCTTCGAAATGCTGGGCGTGAACCCGAGTCGCGGACGTTTGTTTAGCGCGGACGATGATCGTCTGGGCAGCGCGCCTGTCGTATTGATCAGCGCGGGGCTGTGGCAGCGCAAATTCGGCTCCGCACCAGACATCGTCGGGAAAAGAATCACGATGAATGGCGGCGGCTATACCGTAATCGGAGTGATCCCTGCAAGTTTTCAGCTGGAGTCCACGAATTTTGGCATCAAGGATGTTTTTGTTCCCATCGGCCAATTCAAGGATCCGCTGTTCCAGCAGCGCGACGTGCATGAAGGCATGCGCGCGCTCGGCCGCCTGAAACCGGCTGTGACGCTTGCGGCCGCGCAAGCGGACATGGATCAGATCGCGAATAATCTCGCGCTGGCATATCCCGACGCGGACAAAGGCGCAGGCATTGCCCTGGTACCGCTGAAGAAGGATATTGTTGGCGACGTGCAGCCGTTTTTATGGGTACTCCTCGGCGCGGTGGGATTTGTATTGCTCATCGCGTGCGTGAACGTGGCGAACCTGCAACTGGCGCGCGCGACGACGCGAGCGCGGGAATTTGCGATCCGCTCGGCGCTAGGTGCGAGCCAGTCGCGCGTGATTCGGCAATTGCTCACGGAAAGCGTTCTGCTCGGGTTGGCCGGGGGCGGGTTGGGTTTGTTGCTGGCAGCTTGGGGAACTCAGGCGGCGCTGAAGGTTCTGCCGGAAACTTTGCCGCGAGCCCAGGACGTGGGAGTGGATGGACGCGTTTTGATTTTTACTTTGCTGGCTTCGGTTGTGGCGGGTGTGTTTTTTGGCTTGGCGCCCGCGCTGAAAATATCGCGGCCAAATTTGCAGGAAACTTTGAAGGAAAGCGGCCGCGGCGCCAGCGGAGCGCGGCACCGTGCGCAGGGCCTATTCGTGGTGGTGGAAATGGCCATGGCTCTGGTGCTGTTGATCGGCGCGGGACTGATGATTCGCAGCTTGCTGGATCTTTGGAATGTGAATCCAGGATTCAATCCACAGGGAGTCTTAACGTTCGCGGTGTCGCTCTCGCCTTCTCTCGGAACAAATGCAACGGCCAGCCGCAACGCCATTCGAGATTTGGATGAAAGACTAAAGAATATTCCCGGCGTGGAGAGCGTTTCGTCCACAGGCGGCGCGTTGCCTATGAGCGGCGACAACGAATTTCCTTTTTGGCTAGGTAGCGAGCCTAAGCCCGCGAATCAGAGTGAGATGAAGCTGTCTCTTTTTTATCTGGCGGGACCCGGTTACTTGAGCGCGATGGAAATTCCGCTGCACCGCGGCCGCTTCTTCACGCAAAGCGATAATGATCATTCGCCGCCGGTGGTGGTGATTGATGAAAGTTTCGCGCGCGAATATTTTCCGAATGAGGATCCCATCGGCAAGCGAATCAACATCGACATCATCAACACGCAACCGGAGATCGTCGGAGTGGTGGGCCACGTGAAGCATTGGGGCCTGGATACGGACGGCGACGCGAAACATCCGATCGTTGCGCAAGCCTACATGCCGTTGATGCAGCTTCCCGACCAACTATGGAACGGGCCGCCCCAGGCAGCGGTGGTGGTGCGGACCAAAGGGTCTCCGGCTGGGATGGTGCCCGCGATTCGCGACGCCGTCGAGAAAATGAATGGCGAGAACGTGATGTACGAAGCGAAGCCGATGCAGGAAGTTGTGGCGGATTCGCTGGCGGCGCGCCGCTTCTCAATGATTTTGCTGGGAGTTTTCGCGGCGCTCGCGTTGTTGCTTTCCAGCATTGGGATTTACGGCGTGATTTCGTACGTGGTGGGCCAGCGCACGCACGAAATCGGCATCCGTATGGCGCTGGGCGCGCAACGCGGCCACATTTTGCGGCTGATGCTGGGAGAAGGAATGAAAATGGCGCTGGTGGGCGTGGCCATCGGGATTGCTGCGGCGCTCGGTCTGACGCAGCTAATGGCCAGCATGTTGTTCGGCGTCAGCGCCACGGATCCGATTACGTTTTGCGGCGTAGCGCTAGTACTAACGGGCGTCGCGCTCGCAGCCTGTTACATCCCTGCGCGGCGCGCTATGCGCGTGGAGCCGATGGTGGCGCTGAGATACGAGTAACGCGTGACGAGAAACGGTAGGCCTTGCGGACGCCACTTATCGCTTTCTTAGGAGCTGTAAATGGAAAACTTGCTGCAGGACATTCGCTTCGCGCTGCGAACGCTGGGAAAAAATCCGGGGTTCACGCTGGTCGCGATTCTGACGCTGGCCCTGGGCATCGGCGCGAACGCCGCGATCTTTTCGCTCACGGATCAAGTTCTGCTGCGACTGCTTCCCGTCGAACGCCCGCGCGAACTGGTGGTGCTCAGCTCACCGGGTAGAAGTTGGGGACGTACGTGGAGCGATGGCGATGGCTCGACGTCATTTTCTTACCCGGCGTATAAGGACATTCGAGATCGCAATGAGGTATTTGCTGGCTTGCTGGCGCGCTTTCACGTGCAAGTTAGCGTGGCTGGGCAGGGAGAGTCCCGACTCGCCGAAGCGGAACTCGTGAGCGGAAATTATTTTCAAGTCCTGGGCGTGCGGCCTTTTCTCGGGCGCATTCTCACCCCGGAAGACGAAACGGCGCCCGGTGCGAATCCAGTGACGGTGCTGAGTTACGGGTACTGGACGAGGCATTTCGGCAGTGATCCAAATATTTTGAATAAGCAGTTAGCCGTCAATGGGAATTCTCTGACGGTTGTCGGCGTTGCGCGACCCGGCTTTACGGGCATTCAGGTGGGTCAAATTCCTGAGCTATTCATCCCCATCACAATGAAAGCGCAGATGACCCCGAATTGGGACGGCCTCGCCGATCGAGGCGACCGCTGGGTGGCAATTATCGGCCGGTTAAAGCCAGGAATCTCGATAGTTAGGGCCGAAGCCGGGCTGCTCCCGATGTACCGGGCAATCCTGGAAACCGACGCTATTCCTAAAAAGTTCTCGCATGGGGGCGCGCATGAAAAGGAATTCCTCAGTCGCAAGATTGTCCTGGACACTGGGTCGCATGGTCGGCCGATCCTGCAGCACGACGCGAAGCAGCCATTGCTTGTGCTGATGACGATGGTCGGATTGGTTCTGTTAATCGCGTGCGCAAATCTGGCCGGGTTGCTGATAGCGCGCGGTGAAGGACGGCAGCGCGAGATCGCGTTGCGTCTAGCACTCGGAGCAGGTCGCGTGCGGCTCGTGCGGCAACTCATGACGGAGAGCCTGATACTTGCCTTGGCGGGTGGCGCGGCGGGCTTGGCGCTTGCTTCGTGGATGCTCAGCGTGATGGTGAACTCGATTCCGGAGAATGAGGGTGCTGCGGGGCTCACCGCCCAGCTTGATTATCGCGTGCTGATTTTCGCCTGCGTAATTTCGTTGTTGACGGGCGTGTTGTTTGGATTGATTCCGGCGATTCGCGCGACGCGCACCGATTTGCAGAGCGTATTGAAGGATCAAGGAGTCAATGTTTCGGGCGGAAAAGCCAACGTGCGCGTGCGCAAATCCTTGATGGCCTCGCAGATTGCATTGACCGCGGTGTTGCTGGCTGCAGCGGGTCTGTTCGCGCACAGCTTGCTGAACCTGAAGACGCAGGACCTGGGCGTTCGTCCGGATCACGTGCTGGAATTTTCAATTTCACCGGAATTGAACCGCTACACGCCACCACAGACAATCGCGCTCGCGGACCGCATACGAAAGAGCATCGAGGCGTTGCCGGGTGTGCGCTCCGTCAGCGCGTCTGAGATACCGATGCTCGCGGATAGCAATTCGTCAGGCAACATTACGGTGCAGGGATACAACGCGCAGGAAGACGAAGACATGAACGTGGATCAGAATTGGGTGGGCCCGAACTTCCTGGCCACGATGGGAATTCCGCTGCTGAACGGGCGGGAATTTTCCGATGCGGATGCCGGCACGTCGCCAAAAGTTGCGATTATCAACGAAGCGATGGCGCGACTCTACTTCGCAGGACGCAATCCCATTGGACTCCACTTTGGATTCGGCGGCGGCAAGGACGTGAAGCTCGACACCGAAGTCGTCGGCATCGTGAAGGACAGCAAGAACACCGACGTGAAGACTGCGGCAACGCGGCCATTCGTGTTCGTGCCGTATTCGCAGAGCGAGCATTTCGGAAATGCGACATTTTATGTGCGCACGAATCAGGATCCCGTAGCGCTGATCGGCACCGTGCGCAACCTGATTGCAGGATTCGACGGCAATCTGCCGGTGTACGGCGTGAAGACTTTGACGGCGCAGGTGGACGAAATCATGTTTACCGACCGCCTGGTTACGGTTTTTTCCCTTTGCCTGGGCTTGCTCGCGTCGCTGCTCGCAGCCGTGGGATTGTACGGCGTGATGGCTTACGTAGTGGCGCGGCGCACACGCGAAATCGGGATTCGCATGGCGCTTGGTGCGACGCGGCAAAACGTAGCCTGGATGATCCTGCGCGATATTTTGGGAATGTTGGCAGTGGGTCTATGCGTAGGACTCATCGCCGCGTACGGAATCGGCAAAGTCGTGGAGTCACTGCTGTTCGGCGTGAAGGCCGGCGATCCGATTGTCTTCGCCATCGCGGCCGGATTGCTGGTCGCCGTCGCGCTGCTGGCGGGGTGGTTGCCATCGCGCAAAGCTGCGAACGTGGATCCCATGGTCGCGCTGCGCTACGAATGAGTGCCCGGACGGGAACTTACGCGGCTGAGATGACGTATCTATTGTGGAAGGCGCGGCCACGAGAGCAGCAGTGAATTGCGTTACACGGATGGGCGCCTTCTGACGGGCCACCATCGAGCGCCGCGCGCCACAAATCACCAATCACTACTCACGAGATACGGAGCTGAAAATGGAAACACTGCTGCAGGATATTCGCTACGGCGCGCGCATGTTGATGAAAAATCCCGGCTTCCTGATCGTCGCCGTCATCACCCTGGCACTGGGTATCGGCGCGAACACCGCCATCTTCAGCATGGTAGATTCCTTCCTGTTGCGGCCGCTGCCGGTGCAAGATCCCGCGCAAATCACCGTGCTGGCTTACCAGCTGAGACAGGGAAACTTCCAAACACAATTCTCGATTGCGGATTTTCGGGACATTCAAAATCAAACAAGAGACGTATTTTCGGATGTTTTCGCGTACCAATTTGGGTTAGACGGACTGAGCGTGGATGGCAAAGCCGACCGCGTAATGACCAATTACGTGTCTGGAAATTATTTTTCCGCCCTGGGGATCAAGCCGGCGCTGGGCAGATTCATTCTGCCCTCGGAAGGCGACGTGGCGGGTGCGGATCCGGTGATGGTTCTCAGCTATTCCTACTGGCAGACGCGCTTCGGAGGCGATCCGGGAATTGTAGGGCGAAAGGTTTCCGTGGACGGCCATCCGATAACGATCGTAGGCGTAGCCCCAAAGGGTTTCGTCGGAGTCTATCCGATTCTGAGCGTGCAAGGATATTTGCCGCTGGGAATGGCAAGCATTGCGGGCAATCCCACTGACTTCATGACCAATCGGCAAGTTCGCAATGATCCGATTCTTGCGCGACTGCGGCCCGGCGTGAGCGTGCAGCAGGCGCAGGCGGTGCTCGCTGTGGTATCGCAGAGGCTGGCGCAGGAATATCCTGACGTACACAAGTATTTCAGCGTGCAAGCGTTTCCAGAACTTCACGCGCGGCCTAATCCCGATCCCAATAACACGGTGATGGTGGTGGGCGGTCTATTTCTGGGTTTGGCTGTGATGGTGTTGCTGCTGGCGTGTGTAAACGTGGCCAATATTCTGCTGGTGCGCGCGACGGTGCGCGAGCGTGAAATGGCAATTCGCGCGGCTCTCGGCGCGGCAAGAATTCGCATGATCCGGCAGTTGCTCACTGAGAGCGTTCTGCTGGCGCTGCTGGGCGGCGTGGCAGGTGTTCTGCTCGGCTATTGGGGCAGCTCCGCACTCGGCTCGATCAATGTTCAGACGGATCTTCCGGTACATTTTGATTTTGGTTTTGACTGGCGCGTTTTTGGTTTCGCCACCGCGGCGGCATTGCTCACCGGAATCATTGTCGGCATCGTACCCGCGGTGCGCGCCTCGCGTGGAAACTTGAGCGCGATTCTGCATGAAGGCGGTCGCGGAGTGGTGGGCGGCAAGAATCGCCTGCGCAGCACGCTGGTCGTGGTGCAGGTAGCGGGCTCGCTGATATTGCTGATCGTCGCCGGATTATTCACGCGTAGCCTGGCTCAGGCTCAACGCACCGATCTCGGCTTCAAACCCGATCACGTATTGAACGTGCTGATGGATCCAAACGAAATCGGATACAGCCAGCCGCAAACGCGCGATTTCTACCGAAATCTTTTGCAGCGCGTGCGCACGCTGCCCGGAGTTGTGTCGGCATCCACCGCCAACGCTACTCCGATGGGCTACTACAACAATTTCGATTCGCTGACCGTCGAGGGGTACCAACCGCCTCCAGGGCAGCCTGGTCCGGCTTCCCTTTACAATACGATTTCCACGGATTACTTCCAGACCATGGGAATTCCTCTGCTTCACGGCCGAACGTTCACCGAAGCCGATGACGAGAATGCTCAATACGTCGCGATCGTCAGCGAAACAATGGCCAAGAATTGCTGGCCCGGCAAAGATCCCATCGGTCGACAATTTCAAATGGCCACGGATTCTAAGCACTTCCTCGTCGTAGTCGGCGTGGCCGGAGATGTTCGCTACCAGGGACTCACCGGCCCATTCAGCAACATGTTCTACGCACCGTTCTTGCAACACCAGACAGGAAATTCGCTGCAAGCTTTGCAAGTGCGCACGGCAGGAGCGCCGGAAACCATGATTCCGGAGGTCGAGCACACCATCGAATCGCTGGCGCCGCAGCTTCCGGTTTTCGATGTGCAGACGATGTCGCACGCGCTGAATACGCTGAACGGCTTGCTGTTCTACAAAATTGGCGCGGTGCTGGCGGCGCTGCTCGGAATGTTGGGATTGGTGCTGGCCATCGTGGGAGTTTACGGGGTGGTTTCCTACGCTGCCACGCAGAAGACGCACGAGATCGGCGTGCGCATGGCGCTGGGCGCTCAACCCGCGGATATTCTAAGAATGGTTTTCCGCGAAGGATTGCTGATCGTCGGGGTGGGATTGCTGGTGGGAATTGCCGGCGCGCTGGCTGCGGGACAAGTGGTGGGCAGCTTTCTGACGGTTAGTGCACGCGATCCACTGACTTACGCGATCGTAACCGCGATACTGCTGATCGTGGCGCTGAGCGCGTGTTTCATTCCAGCCCGGCGCGCGATGCGCGTGGATCCAATGGTGGCGCTGAGGTACGAGTGAACGGTGGAAAGTGGTGAGTGACGAGTGATTCATGACGAGCGCTGAGGGGAGCGCTCGCCGTTTCTGATCTCGCGTCACTTGTCGCTTATTACCACTTTAGGGGGGTGCGATGGGAACATTGCTCCAGGACATTCGCTACGGAATCCGCATGCTGGCGAAAAACCCGGGATTTACGGCGCTAGCCGTCATCACTCTGGCGCTGGGCATCGGCGCGAATACTGCAATTTTCTCGGTGATCAATTCAGTTGTGCTGCGCCCTCTGCCATTTCATGAGCCCGAGCGCCTGGTGGCGCTGTGGCAAACCGAAAGCGCACCGGGAAATTTTCCCCTGACCGGGCCGGATTATCTGGATTGGCAAGCGCAGAGCCGTACTCTCGACGTTACCAGCCTGTATTCCTGGGAACGGACGGCGAACGCCAGCGGCGCCGGCGAGGCTGAGGCGGCTACAGCCATCAGCACCCAGGCAAATTTTTTCACTGTGCTCGGTGTGCAACCGCAATTCGGCCGCGCTTTCGATTCCGGCGAAGACCAGGCCGGAAAGAATCATGTGGCCATCCTGAGCAACGCGTTCTGGCATCGGAAATTCGGCGGCCGCTCCGATGTCCTGGGCAAGACCATCGAGCTGAATGACGAACCCTACACGGTTATCGGTGTGCTGCCTGCCTGGTTCAATTTTCAGCGCGCCACGGAAATTTGGACGCCCATGGACATGACCCCAAAGGCGCTGGGGCCACGCGGCTCACATTCGTATCGGGCCGTTGCCAGACTCAAAACAAATGTCAGCGTGGCTCAGGCTCAGGCGGAACTCGACAGCATCACCAAGCAGGCGGCAAAAGAACACGGGGATGACGACAAATACAACGGAGCCATAGTCGTTTCTCTCACGGAGCAGCTGACCGGGGACTCGCGGCCAAGTCTTTTCATATTGCTCGGCGCTGTCGCGATGGTGCTGCTGGTGGCTTGCGCCAACGTGGCGAACCTGATGCTCGCGCGCGCCAGTAATCGTCAGCGCGAAATCGCCGTGCGCGCGGCGATGGGCGCCGGACGGTGGCGCTTGGCGCGACAATTGCTCACCGAAAGTATTTTGCTTTCCGTGCTTGGCGCTGCGCTGGGACTTCTAGGCGCGTTCTGGGCGGTATCTTTTTTGCAGTCGTCCGAGACCCTGCCGATTCCGCGCGCTAATCCTATTCAAATCGATCTCACCGTTTTGCTGTTCACAATCGGCGTCAGCATCCTGGTGGGCACGCTGTTCGGCCTGGTGCCTGCGATGGAGTCCTTCCGGCTGAATCTCAGCGAGGAACTCAAATCCAGCGCACAGGCGGTGGTCAGTCCTTCCGGAACGCGCCGCCTACTGCGCGACGCGCTGGTCGTCGGAGAAATTGCCGCTTCGCTCGCGTTGCTGATCGGCGCAGGCTTGCTGCTGCGCAGCTTCTCGCGCCTGCGAAATTCGGGGATAGGCGTGCAAACGGAAAACGTGGTCACCATGGGTGTCAATCTACCCGACGCGAAGTATAAGACGCTGGCTGCGCGGAGCCAGTTCTTTGACCAACTGATTGCGCGGCTCGAGCGCGAACCCGGCGTGCAGGCCTCAGCGGCTTCCACGGAAATTCCTCTAGAAGGCGGGAACAACGGTTACATCACGGTAGCTGGCCAAGATAATCCGGCGCTGGCGACTCAACTGGTCGAATGGAACAACATCACTCCCGATTATTTCCGCGCGTATGGCGTGCCCGTTTTGCAGGGCCGCGTCTTTAATTCCGAAGAAGTAGAACGCACCGCCGTAGTGAATCTGAAACTGGACGAGCTTTATAAGAACGATCCGAACCTGAAGACCGTGCCGCCGGGCCTCGGATTTGTTGCGGTCATCAATCACAAGATGGCGGAATTATATTGGCCAAAACAGGACGCCGTCGGCAAAGTGTTTCAGGCTGGCGGCGTTCCGGTCAGCGTCATCGGCGTGGTAGGCGACGTAAAAGAGTGGGACATACGAAAGGGCGTGCCTCCGCAGGCATATTTCCCGCTTACCGCGGCTCTCGACAATGAAGGTTTGGGCGTTCATCTGACGGTTAGGACCAGCGTCGCTCCACGCAGCGTATTGGTGGCGATTCGCGGCGACCTTCATGCGCTCGATGGCAGCTTGGCTGTTTTCCGCCCCCGCACGATGGATGAAGTGGTCGCCGACGCCATGCAGGACACCAGCGAGCAAACCATGCTGCTTGGAATTTTTGCGGGGCTCGCGCTGTTGCTTGCGGCCGTGGGAATCTACGGAGTGATGGCTTACGTTGTGACGCAACGCACGCACGAAATCGGCGTGCGCATGGCTCTCGGCGCGCAGCAGCAAGATGTACTGCGGCTGGTCCTGGGCGAAGGCTCCCGGCTCACCGCCATTGGCGTGGGACTCGGCCTGGCGGCCGCGCTTGCACTCACGCGATTGTTGCACTCGCTGCTTTTCGGCGTCAGCGCCGGCGATCCATATACGTTCGCGGGAGTTTCCTTCCTGCTCGCACTCGTCGCCATGGCGGCTTGCTACATCCCAGCGCGCCGCGCTTCGCGCGTGGATCCGATGGTTGCGCTGCGATACGAGTGATGAGCGACAAGTGATGAGCGACCTTGCGTCGAGCGTCATCATTCTGAATGGGCGATGTCACCGCAGGCTCTTTGTTTCGCCAGAAGTTTTCCAGGAGATCTAAAATGGAAACGCTGCTGCAAGATATTCGCTACGGCATTCGCATGCTGGCGAAAAATCCCGGGTTCACGGCTATCGCAGTGCTCACTTTGGCGTTGGGCATCGGCGCGAATACTGCGATTTTCTCAGTTGTCAATGCGGAGCTTCTGCGTCCTCTGCCGTTCCGCGATCCTGGCCAGCTGGTGCGCGTTGCCTCCGCCAATGCGAGAATCCACACCGTCAGTGGCGCTGTTTCCTATCCCGATTTCGCGGACTGGCGGTCGCAAAATCACGTTTTCCAGGACATAGCTGCCTACACCGACTCCAGCTTCGCGCTCACGGGCATCGAACAGCCCGCGCATCTGCAGGCCGCGACCGTCACCGCCGGCATGTTCAACTTGTTGGGAGCCTCGCCGGAATTGGGCCGCGGACTTCAGCCGGAAGACGATGAGCCGCACCATCACGTCGTAGTTCTCAGCCATAGCTTGTGGAAAGAGCGCTTCGGCGGCGATCCACAGATCATCGGCCGCGTGATCACGCTCGATAACAGCGCGTACACCGTGGTGGGTGTGATGCCTGCCAGCTTTCAGTATCTTTTGCAACGCGATGCGCCGGCACTATGGTCCAGCTTCAGTCCTTTGCGGGAATCGAGTACGGATTCACCGACGATGGCTGACCAACGCGACGCCCATTTCTTGCGAGTGATTGCGCGAATGAAGCCCGGGGTGAAGCTGGCGGAAGCGCAGGCGAACATGGACGTGATCGCCGCGTCGCTGGCCCAGCAGTATCCCGACAGCAATAAATATTTCGGCACGCGCGTGGTTTCGGAGCAGGAAGAATTGACACACAGCATCCGTCCGGCGCTGTTCGTAATGATGGTTGCGGTGGGATTTGTGCTACTGATCGCCTGCGTGAATGTGGCGAATCTGCTGCTCGCGCGCGCCACCGGACGGACGCGCGAAATTGCCATTCGCTCGGCGCTGGGCGCCGGACGCCAGCGCGTGGTACGGCAGCTCCTCACGGAAAGTTTTCTGCTGGCGTTGCTGGCCGGTGCGCTTGGCATGCTGCTGGCGATATGGGGGAGCGCCGCGCTGGTGCGCTTCAGCCCTGCGAATTTGCCGCGCATCGCTGAAATTCAGATGGACGGATGGGTGCTGGCCTTCACCATGGGACTTTCGCTGGCCACTGGAATTGTGTTCGGGCTCGCGCCGGCTTTGCAAGTGTCGCACGCTAATATCGTAGACGCCTTGAAGGAAGGCGCGCTTAGCAGCACTGCTGGACGAGGACGCCATGCCTTGCGCGGTTGGCTGGTCATCGTGCAAATGGCGATGGCGCTGGTGCTGCTGGTCAGTAGCGGACTGCTGATCCGCAGCCTGGTTCATTTGCAAAACGTGAATCCGGGATTCGATCCCCACAACGTGATGACCTCCAATGTGGATTTGCCGGATGCAAAATATACAGACGCCAAGAAAGCCCAATATTTCAAGGCCCTGATGCCGCAGCTCAAGGCGCTGCCGGGAGTGCAATCCGCCGCAGGCATTTATCCGCTGCCGATGGGCGGCGACGAAATTCGCACCAGTTTTCAGGTTGATGGGCATCCCGTCGCCAAGAGCGAAGAGCCGCACACCTCACTGCGAGATATCACTCCGGAGTACTTTGCGACGATGCGAATCCCCGTTCTGCAGGGCCGCGATTTCGGCGCCCATGATGAAGTCGCGTCCATGCCGGTCATCATCATCAACGAGGCGCTGGCGCGCCAGATCTTTCCTAGCGAAAATCCGATCGGAAAACATATCAAACCCGAAATTGCGCAGGGAGCAGACGAGCCAGTGATGCGCGAAGTCGTGGGCGTGGTGGGAAACGTGAAATTTCACGATTTGACCGACGAGTGGGCGCCGGAATCGTACGTTCCTTACGCGCAAATATCGTTCGGGTCTTTGACCGTGGTGGCGCGCAGCTCGCAGGACGCTCACAGCCTAGCCAAGCCCATCGCCGAGACAGTTCGCTCACTCGACAAGGACCTGCCGACCTACGCGCCCAAAACCGTAGAAGAATATCTGAACGGCACCATGGCGCAGCCGCGTTTCAACACCTATCTGCTGGGAATTTTTGCCGCCTTGGCGATGCTGCTCACAGCCGTCGGACTATACGGTGTGATTTCATATTCGGTGGCTCAGCGTACGCACGAGCTCGGCATACGCATGGCCTTGGGCGGGCAGCCGCGAGATATGCTGAGCCTGATCGTGGGCCAAGGTTTGCGTCTCGCGATGTTCGGAGTCGGCATTGGCTTGGCCGCCGCCTTCGCGCTCACGCATTTTCTTTCCAGCATGCTGTTCGGAGTCAGCTCGGCTGATCCGGTCTCCTACATCGCTGTGGTGAGCTTGCTACTCGTGGTCGTTATCGTCGCATGCTACGTCCCTGCCCGGCGCGCGATGCGCGTGGACCCGATGGTGGCGCTGCGCTACGAGTAAGTCGTGGCATCGGAGGACGCACTCAGCCATCGTCTGCTCACCGTGTTCGCAGCATGCCAAACAGGCGGCGGCACGCGCCCATTGAGGATATCCACAGCTTGTCTGCGGGCACTGTCCGAAATCGCAACGAGCATTCCCGCAACTGGTCAGACGTGACCTGGAGACACTCCTGTCTCGTCTCTAATCTACTGTAAATGCAGGCATTATATTAATATTGGGCTGGAATCCCACCTGCCCATATTCGGGAGGCAGCGAACCAGAGACCTCTCCGCAACCAGCTCAGCGGGGCTCGAATGACGGACGTCATGATGCTTGAATCTATTACCGAGAGTCCCGCAAAGCAGCCGCGAGTACTCATCGCAGACGACCAGCCCGATATCCTGGAGGCGCTGCGGCTGTTGCTGAAAGGACACGGTTATGTCACCGAGGCTGTCACGTCTCCCGCAGCCCTGTTTGCCGCAATTTCCCAAAATGGGTTCGATCTGATTTTGATGGACCTCAACTATGCTCGCGACACAACGTCCGGGCGCGAGGGCATTGATTTGCTGGCACGGCTGAAAGCCACCGAAAATGCACCGCCAATCGTGGTGATGACCGGTTGGGCCACAGTTGGATTGGCGGTGGAAGCGATGCAACAGGGCGTCGGAGATTTCGTTGAAAAGCCCTGGGTCAATTCCCGTCTGCTCGAAATTCTGCAGAGGCAAGTGCAAATCGGGCGAGAGCGCCGCGCAGCTCAGGAGAAGGCGGCGGCAAACACTATCGCGCAGAGCGAAATCGCGTCGCAGCTCCACGCACAAGACCGCGAGATTGCTGAAGCGCGATCGATTCAACAGGGTTTTCTACCGAAAGAGATTCCGCAATTGCGCGGATTCGAGATTGCAGGCGCGTGGCAACCTGCGCGCGTGGTGGGCGGCGACTACTACGACGTCCTTCCGTTCGGACAAGAGACGCTCGGCATCTGCATCGGCGACGTTGCCGGAAAAGGCATGCCAGCCGCGCTGCTGATGTCCAATCTGCAGGCGGCTTTTCGGGGCTTCGCTTCGCCGTCGCTCGCTCCGGAAAATTTGTGCAGCCGGCTGAATTCGCTGATCTGCCGCAATATCGCTACCGACCGCTTCATCACTTTCTTCTACGCTCTGCTGGATGGCGCGGCGCGCCAACTGCGTTACACCAATGCCGGGCACAATGCGCCAATCGTGTTTCATCGCGACGGCACATATGAGCGGTTGCTGGAAGGCGGCGGCATTCTCGGCGTGTTTCCTATCCAAGAGTTTTCCACCGGCGCCTGTGACCTGGCATCCGGTGACCGCGTGCTGCTTTTTACCGACGGTGTGACGGAAGCGCACGTTCCGGAAGGCGAAGAGTTCGGTGAGGCGCGCCTGCTGGAGCTGCTCGAACAGAATCGCGGCGTGAGCGCGGAAGATTTGCAGAAAATCGTTTTGCAGGCCGCCGGTGAATTTTGCCGCGGCCACTGGCATGATGATGCCACTCTGATCGTCATTGCCGTCGATTAATCTTGGCAGATAAGCACAGCAACAGTTCGCGGCGCCGAGCGTCTGGCATCAGAAATTCGAACCCAGGAGCAAACGATCGTGATCAAACTGATTGACGTCGAAAAATTTTACGAATCCGGCGCGGGCAAGACGTGGGTGCTGCGCCGTATCAACCTGGAAATCAACGAAGGTGATTTCATCACCGTGATGGGTCCGTCGGGCGCGGGCAAATCCACTTTGATGGGCATTATCGGCATGCTCGATGGCGCCTGGAAAGGCGAATATCACTTGCTCGATAATCCGGTGCACAAACTCGATAACCGCCGCCGCGTGGAACTACACAAGAAATACATCGGCTTCGTTTTTCAGCAGTATCACCTGCTCGATAATCTCACGGTCGCCGAAAACCTGGACCTGCCGCTTTCCTATCGCGACATCAAGAAAACCGAGCGCGAAGGAATGGTCGCGGACGCTCTGGATCGCTTCCAGATCGTCGGCAAGAAAGCGCTCTTCCCCAATCAACTTTCCGGCGGACAGCAGCAGTTGGTCGCCGTGGCGCGCGCGGTGATTGGCAAGCCCAAGCTGATTCTCGCGGACGAGCCCACCGGCAGCCTGCATTCCAGCCAGGGAAAAATGATCATGGACATGCTGAAAAAATTGAACGACGACGGCACCACCATCATTCAGGTGACACACAACAACGAGTGGGCCGCCTACGGCAATCGCATCATTCAACTCGCTGACGGTTGGATCGTGGATGGTCAGCCGGTGGCGGGCGGAGCGGCAGCCAGCCGCTAGTTTCTAGCCGTGCGCCGCGCATTGCACACTGTGCGCTGAGCAAGGAGTCCAAGGTGCGAAACTCGCAGTTCCTCGAAAATCTGCTGCAGGATATACGCTACGCGATTCGCATGTTGCGCCGCAGCCCGGGCTTCACGGCGACGGCCATCGCAGCGCTGGCCTTGGGCATCGGTGCAAACACTGCGATATTCACTGTGGTAAATACGGTGCTGCTGCAACCGCTCGCCTATCCTCAGCCCAATCGCCTGGTCCAGCTTGAACTAAGCAGCGCTGAAGGAAATGCAAACGTCACCTCGATTCCGAAGTATGCGATCTGGCGTGAACAGACGCAGGTCCTGCAGGATGTGGCGGCCTATGACACGGGTGGACCCGGTGTGAACCTCACCGGCGGAGATCGCCCGGAACAGCTTAAGGGCGTGCACGTCTCCGCCAGTTTTTTCCCGTTGTTCGGCGCGAGCATGGCTGCTGGTCGCGCGTTTTCCGCAGATGAAGATCACCCCGGCGGCCCTCACTTGGTGGTGATCAGCAACGGGCTGTGGCGCCGGCGATTCGCGGCGGATCCAAACATAGTCGGCACGAACATCGAGCTCGGTGGCGAGCCCTATTTAGTGACGGGCGTGCTCGCCGCGACCTTCACTTCTGATCCGCCTTCGGATGTTTACATGCCGTTGCAAGCCGACCTTAACAGCACCGACCAAGCACATTATTTGCGTTCCGCCGCGCGCATGAAGCCCGGCGTCACCTTGGCGCAAGCGCAGGCCGGGATGAAGGCCGCCGCCGAAGAATATAAGCGGAAATTTCCTGGCAGCATGGGCCCGCAAGATAGTTTCACTGCGGAGCTGCTGCGCGACACCGTGATAGGCGACGTTCGCAAGTCGCTGCTGATTTTGTTGGGCGCGGTCGGCATGGTGCTGTTGATTGCCTGCGCCAACGTGGCTAATTTGCTGCTGGTGCGTGCCACGATGCGCAAGCGCGAAATCGCAATACGCGCCGCGATGGGCGCGGGGCGCGGACGCATCATCCGCCAACTGCTGACGGAAAGTGTTCTGCTGTCTCTGGGTGGGGGCGTATTCGGACTGATTCTCGGGGATTTTGGCGTGCGCGCGCTGCTGACGATCAACCCCGGCAACATCCCTCGCATCGGCGAGCAAGGCGCGGCTATTGCTCTCGATTGGCGCGTGCTGACATTCACTCTGCTCGTCTCGCTGGGTACTGGAATTTTATTCGGGCTAATACCTGCGTTCAGCGCTTCGCACGCCGATCTCAGTCTTACATTGAAAGAAAGCGGCTCGCGCTCCGGCAGCGGCCTGAGCCAGAACAAGGCTCGCGCGACTCTGATCGTCACGGAAGTTGCGCTCGCTCTGGTTCTGCTGGTCGGAGCGGCTTTGCTCATCCGCACATTTGCGGCGTTGCGCGGCGTGAATCCCGGTTTCTCCACCGACAAAGTTCTCACCATGGAAATGTCGCTCAGCGGTAAACGCTTTGAAACCACTGCCGCGATGAATCAGCTGGTGCGCGATTCGCAGCGCCGCGTGGAGGCGCTGCCCGGCGTTGTCGCGTTCGCCTCCACGTGCTGCCTTCCCCTCGAAGGCGGCTTCGGACTTCCGTTCATCATCGAAGGGCGTCCGCTAACCGATGGTCCGTCTCATGGTGGCGCGGGGTATCGTCCGCTTTCGCCGCGTTATTTTGACGTATTCAAAATCCCGCTGCTGCGCGGCCGTATGTTTACGGACCATGATGACGGCGGCGCGGAACCGGTCGTCCTGATCAACGAAGGCATGGCCAAAAAATATTGGCAGGACAAGAATCCCGTGGGCCAGCGGATCACCATTGGCAAAGGCGTGGGACCTGAATTCGAAGAGCCGGCGCGCGAAATCGTCGGAATTGTGGGAGACGTAAGGAATGGCGGTCTCGACAGCGATCCCGAGCCGATTATGTATATTCCGGTGGCGCAGATGCCCAATGGCGTGACCGCGCTTAATAACCGCATCATTCCGATTACCTGGATCGTGCGCACCAAGGTCGAGCCATTTTCACTGAGCACGGAAATTCAAGAACAGCTCCGCACCGCGAGCGGCGGCCTACCGGTGTCGCACATCCGCTCGATGGATCAGGTCCGTTCGGAATCCACGCAGCGCACCGATTTCAATATGACGTTGCTGGTGATCTTCGCCGGCGTCGCGTTGCTGCTAGCCGCCATCGGTATCTACGGACTGATGGCGTATTCGGTGCAGTTGCGCACGCAGGAAATCGGCATTCGCATGGCTCTGGGTGCGGGTCCGCAAGACGTGCGCAGCATGGTCGTCAAACAGGGGATGCGCCTCGCGCTGATTGGTGTTTTCCTGGGCGTCGCCGCCGCGCTGGCGCTGACGCGATTGATGGCCAGTTTGCTTTATGGCGTGAAACCGTGGGATCCCGCTGCGATAGTTTCGGTCGCCGCGCTGCTCAGCGCCGTGGCATTGCTCGCGACGTACTTTCCCGCGCGGCGTGCCTCGCGCGTGGATCCGATGATCGCCCTGCGCTACGAATAGGAGAAATCATGCGAGCATTATTCCAAGATATTCGCTACGGCCTGCGCATGATGGCGAAGAATCCTGCATTCACATTTTTCGTCGTGGCGGTGCTGGCGCTGGGCATTGCTGGAAATACGGCTATTTTCAGCGTTGCGGACGCGGTGCTCGTCCGCCCGCTCCCTTACCGGCAGGCAGATCGCCTGGTGATGGTGTGGGAAGACGCTTCATCGTATGGGTTTCCGCGCGATACGCCCGCGCCCGGAAATTTCGCCGATTGGAAAGCGCGCAACCAGGTATTTGAAGATATGGCCGCGTCATCTTTCAGCGGTTCGTTCAACCTCACCGGCGAAGGAAATCCCGAAGAGATTCCCGGAGATTTCGTAACCGCGAATCTTTTCTCGGTTCTTGGCGCACGCCCCGCTTTGGGCCGCGACTTCAGCGCCTCTGACGATATTCCCGGCGCGCCCCGCGTAGTTATCTTGAGCCAAGGACTTTTCCGGCGCAGGTTTGGCAGCGATCCACAGATCATCAGCAAGCGGATCTGGCTGAACTACGAGAAATACGACGTGATCGGCGTGATGCCGCGTGGTTTTCAATTTCCCGACCGCGATCCTCAGCTGTGGGCCCCGGTGCAGTTCACGCCGGCGCAGCTCGCGAACCACGGGAATCACCATCTGCGGGTCGTCGCTCGACTGAAACCCGGTGTGTCGCTCAAAGTAGCGAATGCCAACCTGGCCGCCATCGCCAAGCAGCTGGAGCAAGAGAATCCGTCGTCGAACGCAAAAGTCGGCGCGTTTGCGGTGCCGCTGCGGGAAGAGCTCGCGGGGAAGACGCGTCCCGCGCTTCTCGTCCTGATCGGAGCTGTCTGCTTCGTGCTCCTCATTGCCTGCGCCAACGTTGCCAACCTGCTGCTCGCGCGCGCTTCGGGCCGGCGGCGCGAAATTGCCATGCGCCTGACGCTCGGCGCGAGCCGCACACGAATTGCGCGGCAACTTTTGACCGAAAGCTTGCTGCTCGCCGGGTTTGCTGGCGTCGCAGGTTTGATCCTCTCGACATTTGCAAACCAGTTCCTCGCGAGCCTGATTCCAGCGGGCATCGCGCCCATGAGCGGCGCCGGCGTTGATAGCAACGTTCTTGTCGCTACGCTGATAGTCACCGTCGCCACGGGAATTCTTTTCGGGATTCTTCCCGCGCTCCGGGTGTCGGGGCTCGATCTCGTCACTTCTTTGAAACAAGGCGGGCGCAGTGGCATTGGGTCCGGCCGCCGCTTGCGCGATGCGCTGGTGGTTTCCGAAGTAGCGCTAGCGATCGTTCTGCTCGCAGGAGCGGCGCTGATGCTACGAAGTTTTGAAAAATTGTTGCATCTCGATCCTGGTTTCCGCGCGGATCATGTTCTGGTGGTTCGTACGCCATTGCCGCGGCAGAAATACGAAGCATTTGCGCCGCGCGCCGCTTTCTACACTAGCGTCCTCACGCGCGTCGCACGCTTGCCCGGCGTCGCGGCGGTTGGCTACACCACCTGGGTGCCACTCACCAATTCCGGAGGGGCCACGGGCATCACCGTGGAAGGCCGGCCGCAGCCCGCGCCCGGCGAAATTCCGATTCCGAATTGCCGCATCATCAGTGACGACTACATTCGCGCGCTGGGCATGAAGCTGGTTGCCGGGCGCGGGCTCGACGAGCGCGACGGCACCGCAGCTCCGCCCGTAGCGCTGATCAACCAGACAATGGCGCGAAATTTGTGGCCCGGAGAAAACGCTATCGGCCGGCGCTTCAAGCAGGGAAGCTACCTCGAGCAGTCGCCATGGATCACCATCGCGGGAATCGTCGGCGACGTTCATCAGGCAGGTCTCGATTCCCCCGCCCGTCCCGAAATGTATTTGCCCTACCTGCAGCAGGACTTCGGATTTGAGCCGGAGTATCTCGTCGTGCGCACCATCGGAGACCCGATGCGCATGGCGGATGCGGTTCGTCAGCAGGTGTGGGCCGTTGATAAAGAGCAGCCCGTGGCCGGCGCGATGCCGCTGGAAGATTTGGTGGGCGATACGCTCGCGCCACGAAAGACGCAAGCGGGCCTGCTCGGCGGTTTCGCTTTTCTCGCGCTGCTGCTCGCCGCGCTGGGAATCTATGCGGTGTTGTCGTTCGCTGTCACCCAACGCACTCAGGAATTCGGCGTGCGCATGGCCCTGGGCGCGGAGCCTTCCGATGTTTTGCGGATGATTTTGTCACAGGCGGCGCGGCTTTTTATTCTCGGAGCAATCATCGGATTGGCGACGGCGTTCGCTCTTTCGCGCACGCTCGAACACTTGCTCTATGGAGTGAGCGCCACCGACCCGGCATCGTTCACACTGGCCACTCTGCTCTTGGCGGGCGTCACTCTGTTGGCCTGCTATTTCCCGGCACGGCGCGCGATGCAGGTGGATCCGATGATTGCGCTGCGTTACGAGTAAGCTTTGAAGTGGATCAACCTAAGGGGTGGACATCAAGTGACGAAGCAGTAAGATAGCCTGTCACTTGGACGCTTCTTGGGGGCGAAAATTATGGACACACTTTGGCAGGATTTGCGCTACGGCGCGCGCATGCTGCGGCGAAACCCGGGTTTCGCGGCGGTCGCCATTTTGACTTTGGCGATCGGCATCGGCGCGAACATCGTGATTTTCAGCGTGGTCAACGGAATTTTGCTGAAACCGCTGCCGTTTCCGGATTCCGGCCGCGTCGTCACCGTTTGGGAGACGGACGCGAACCGCAACATCACGCGCGGCACGGCCTCAGCCGCGGAATTCCTGGATTGGCGCGACATGAATCACGTGTTCCAGGAACTTTCCGCCTCGCGCGCGCTGTCCTTCGCGATTACCGGCAGCGGGGATCCCGAACAGGTCTGGGGTTCACAGGTATCCGGGAATTTCTTTCGTATGTTGCGCGTCACCCCCATAATCGGCCGCGATTTTACGCCTGACGATGAACAGCTCGGTCATGAACAGGTCGTCCTCTTGGGTTACGGATTGTGGCAGCGCCGTTTCGGCGGTGATAGCGGAATTCTCGGCAAGACGATTCTGCTGGATGACAAGCCATTCACCATAATCGGAGTCTTGCCGCGCCGCTTCTCGCTCTACGGCACATTGCCGGATTTCGAATTGTGGAAGCCCTTGGCATTTGATCGCACCCAGCTCGATCGCGAGGACCACGAACTCGTAATTTTCGCGCGGCTCCGAGACGGTGTGCCCATATCCCAGGCCAATGCGGAAATGATCACCATTCAGGAGCAACTCAAAAGGCAATATCCAGCTTTCGACCAGAAGAACGGAATTCGCGTCGTGGGCTTCCACGATGAACTGGTCCGCACGCTCCGTCCCGGCCTGCTGCTTCTGCTGGCTGCCGTGGCATTCGTCTTGCTGATCGCTTGCGCGAACGTCGCGAACTTGATGCTCGCGCGCGCCGCGGTTCGTGAACGCGAAATCGCGCTGCGCGTTTCTCTCGGCGCGGGCCGCCAGCGAATTTTCCGGCAACTCTTGACGGAAAGCGCCCTCCTTTCGCTCGTCGGCGCGGGGATCGGAATTTTGTTTGCCTTCGGTGGCATCCACATCCTGCGCGATGCGGTCATCTCCGGACAGGGCACGCGCATCCCTCATCCGGAATGGATCGCGATTGATGCCACCGTGCTCGGTTTCACGGTACTGGTTGCGTTGGTCACCGGAATACTTTTCGGTTTTGCCCCGGCGATTCAGATTTCGCGCTCGGCGTTGTTTGAATCGCTCAAGGAAGGCAGCCGCGGCTCTACGGCCGGGCGCCACAACCAGCTCGCGCGTTCCGTGTTGGTCGTCTCCGAAGTGGCGTTTTCGCTGATGCTGCTGGTGGGAGCAGGTCTGCTGGTGCGCAGTTTCGCGCTGATGCTGGCGGAGCCGCTGGGCTTCGATCCCGAAAATTTATTGACGGCCCAAATGCTTCTGCCCGATCTGCACTATGCGGATGGTCCGCGCATTTCGAATTTCTATCAGGCCGTGGTCGAACGCGTGAGCGCAATTCCCGGCGTAAACTCCGCCAGCGCCGCCAATTTTCTGCCCTTGACCCGCTGGAGCGCGTTCTGCGATTTCGATATCGCCGGCCGCGCGTCTCCGCCTTCGGGTGAACACTTCACGGCTCAATACCGCGTTGCGGACTGGCGCTACTTATCCACGATGGGCGTTCCGGTAAAGGCAGGCCGCAATTTCACTTCTGGCGACGGGCCGGATTCGCAGGGGGTCGCACTGGTCAACGAAGCCCTGGCGCATCGTTATTGGCCCAACGCCGATCCCGTCGGGCAGCAGATCCGCCTGATCTTTAACACGACTAGGACTCCGTGGGAGCCCATCCCGCACCAGGGCTGGATCACTATTGTGGGAGTCGTCGGCGACATCAGGGACTGGGCCTGGTCCGAACCCAAGTCTGGGCAGCTTTATTTGCCGGAGACCCAAAATCCATCGCGGCTCATGAGTCTGGTGGTGCGCTCCCGCGTGGATCGTGCGCAATTAACCGCCGCCGTGCGCCAGGCCGTGGAAACTGTGGATCCGAATCAGCCGATCACGGATGTGAAGACGATGGAGGACTATCTCGCGGTGGCTTTCTCGCAGCGCCGCCTGAATATGTCACTGCTAGCATTTTTCGCGGTGGTTGCCGCGCTGCTCGCCGCCATCGGGATTTATGGCGTGATGGGCTACGCCGTCACGCAACGCTCTCACGAAATCGGTATCCGCATGGCCCTGGGCGCAGAGCCCGGCGACGTGCTGCGCATGATTGTGGGCGACGGAATGAAACTCGCGCTGCTGGGTCTGGTGATCGGAATCACAGCATCGCTGCTGTTGATGAAATATCTCGAAAGCCAGCTCTACGGGGTCAAGGCCCGCGATCCGCTCACGTTTGTCGGTGTAGCCGTCGGCCTCGCGCTCGTCGCGCTGGCCGCCTGCTATTTTCCCGCGCGGCGCGCCACGAAAGTGGATCCGCTGGTGGCGCTACGCTATGAGTGAGGAGGTGCGATGGGATCATTTTTACAGGACGTGAAATATGGCGTGCGCGTGCTGGCGAAGAATCCTGGGTTCACAATCGTCGTCATAATCACTCTCGCTCTGGGCATCGGCGCGAACACCGCCATGTTCAGCGCCGTGAATGGGATTCTGCTCCGTCCATTGCCTTATTCGGACTCAAGCCGGCTCGTGGACGTTTGGGGGAACTCCGCAAACTATCCCGGCTTCCGCATGACCCTGTCTCAGCCTGAGTTCAATGACGTGAAAGCGCAAAGCCATTCTTTCGAGAGCATCGCTGCGTACCATCTCAACGAGATGAACTGGACAGGGCACGGCGACCCCGAAGTCGTTTCGGTTACCGAGGTTTCGCAAGATGTCTTTGCCACCTTGGGAGTCTCGCCGGCTCGTGGCAGGGCATTTACTGCGGACGAGGAAGTTCCTGGCAAAGACAACGTGGTGATCTTGAGTGATGCATTGTGGAAGGCTCGTTTTAGCGGCGACGCCGCCGTTCTCGGGAAGACGATTACGCTTGATGGCTCAATTTACACGGTCGTTGGAATCATGCCGCAAGGATTTCAATTCGAAAGCCTTGACGACGACTTGCCACAAGTGTGGAAGCCTCTCGCCCCGTCCGCCAAGATCGCCGAAGGACGAACGCAACGCCAGTCTCTCGCTATAGCTCGCCTGCATCATGGCATCGGTATAGCGCAAGCTCAGGCCGAATTACAAATCATCGCCGCCCGCATGGACAAGGCCTATCCCAAGGAAGATGAAGGTCAGGGTTTATTCCTGACCACGATGAAACAGGGGGTTGTGGCCAATGTCCAGCCCGCGCTGCTTATACTGCTCGCCGCGGTCGGCTTCGTCTTGCTAATCGCCTGTGTGAATGTGGCCAATCTATTCTTGGCGCGGAGTTGGAAACGCCGTCGCGAAATCGCGGTTCGGGCAGCGCTCGGCGCCACACGCGCCAGGCTCATTCGGCAGTTGCTGTTGGAGAGCGTCCTCCTCGCGATTGCAGGAGGATTGGCGGGCCTCGCCGTGGGCACTTGGGGCGTTGATATTTTGCGCAGGTTCGCGCCGGCTGATACGCCGCGCCTCGCGGAGATCGGGCTTGACTACACCGTGTTCTGGTTCACCTTGTTTATTTCCATCCTCACTGGAATCGCATTTGGACTTGCTCCCGCGTTGTACTCTTCTCGGCCGGATCTCACCGCCGCACTGAAAGATGGTGTCGCAATTTCGGGATCGAGTCATAACCTGCGCGGGCATCACCGCCTTCGTTCGTTGCTGGTGGTCAGTGAAGTCGCTCTCGCGGTGGTCCTGCTGATTGGCGCTGCGCTCATGCTAAAAAGCTTTTCGCGTTTGACTCACTCCAGCCCCGGTTTTCGCACGGACCATGCGCTCACCGCTGAAATCTCGCTCCCTGCGGCGAAATACGACTCCGAGGAAAAACAGCGTGAGTTCTTCAGCGGCCTGCTGAGCCGCGTCCAGAGCCTACCGGGCGTGCAAAGCGCGGCTCTGATGACGGTGCCACTCCTGGGAGACTACTTGAGCATGACGCCGTTTTCCGTCGAAGGTCAACCCGCCAAAGACTCACGTTACGAACCTTATTTCGAAATGCAAGTGGTCAGCCCCAACTATTTTCAGGCCGCTGGCATTCCCTTGCTGGCAGGCCGTGCCTTTGGTGAGAATGACACCAAGAACAGTCCGAGCGTTGTGATCGTGAACGAAACGCTGGCCCGGCGTTACTGGCCCGCACGCCAGGCGGTTGGCAAGCGCCTGAGCCGGGAAACCGACAAGGACGCGCAGCCTCTTTGGCTGGAGATTGTCGCTGTCGCCGGCGATACGCGTGATGTGAGTCTCACAACGCTTCCCAAGGCGGAGATCTATCTTCCATCTTCGCAAGCCGCTTCGGCGTCCATGAACATTCTCGTGCGTGCCAAGGCAGATACCACTGCACTCGAGCCTGCGCTCCGCGACGCCGTTTGGTCCGTCGATCGCGATCAACCTGTTCAATCGATGGCGACGCTCGATCAAGCCGTTGCGCATTCCGAAGCCGAGCCGAAATTCCACACGCTGCTACTGGGCATTTTTGCAGCGCTGGGCCTGGCCATTACCCTTGTCGGAATTTATGGCGTTATTTCCTATTCCGTCAGCCAGCGCACACGCGAAATCGGAATTCGCATGGCCTTGGGCGCGCGATCGCGTGATGTGCTGCGCCAGGTTCTTTGGGAGGGCATGAAGCTCGCGCTCTTCGGTCTCGCGATCGGAATCATCGCTGCTCTGGCGCTGACGCGAGTGCTCACGTCGCTGTTATTCGAAGTTCGCGCCACTGATCCCGCAACCTTTGCAGTGATATCCAGCCTGCTCGCCTGCGTCGCGCTGGCGGCTTGCTATTTACCTGCGCGGCGCGCCACGAAAGTGGATCCACTGGTAGCGCTGCGCTATGAATGAGGAAACCACATGACCTATGCATCCGATGTTTCGACGAACGAGACCGGCGGTAAAATCCAGGGAGAAACTTTTCGCGCCATGATGCCAGCCAACGCACCACGAACCAGAATCCTCGTAGCCGACGATCAGCCGGACATTCGCGAGGCTTTGCGCCTGCTCTTGAAAGGCGAAAAATTTGAAACGGAAACTGTCGCTTCGCCGGCCGCGGTGATGTCCGCGCTGGAGGCGCGTGAGTTCGACGCGCTTTTGATGGACCTGAACTACGCGCGCGACACCACCTCCGGCCAGGAAGGCCTCGACCTGCTTTCGAATATTCGCGCGAAGGATAGCACGCTGCCCATCATCGTGATGACCGCCTGGGGCAGCCTGGAACTCGCCGTCGAAGCGATGCGGCGCGGCGCGAAAGATTTCGTGCAGAAGCCCTGGGAAAACGCGCGATTGCTGGCCATTCTGAAAACCCAGATCGAGCTTTCGCAAGCGCTGCGCAAAGGCCAGCGCCTCGAAGCGGAAAATCGCTTGTTGCGCGCGGATGGCCGCCCGGTGATGATCGCCGAATCCGCGTCCATGCGTCCGGTGATGGACCTGATCGCGCGCGTGGGTCCGTCGGATGCCAACGTTTTGATCACGGGCGAGCACGGCAGCGGCAAGGAGGTGGTCGCGCGAACTCTCTACGCGCTTTCTTCGCGCTCGGGCCGGCCGCTCGTTACTGTGAACGCCGGCGGATTGCCCGAAGGCGTTTTCGAAAGCGAGCTGTTCGGCCACGTGAAGGGCGCGTTCACCGATGCGAAGGCCGATCGCGTAGGTCGCTTCGAGCTTGCCGACGGTGGCACGCTGTTCCTCGACGAAATCGCCAATGTGCCTATGAACCTGCAGGCAAAGCTGCTGCGCGCGCTGGAAACGGGCGAGCTGGAGCGCGTCGGTTCTTCCACGACGCGCCGCGTGGACGCGCGCATTATTTCGGCAACCAACGCCGACGTGCAAACTGAAGTGAGCGGTGGACGTTTCCGCGAGGATTTGTTGTTTCGTTTGAACACGATTGAAATCCATCTGCCGCCGTTGCGTGAGCGCAAGGAAGATATTCCACTGCTGGCGCACCATTTCCTGCGGCAATCGGCGCAGCGCTACCGCAAACAGCTGGAAGGATTCGAGCCTGTGGCCCTGCAGATTCTGCTCGATCATCCGTGGCCTGGAAATATTCGCGAGCTGGACCATTCCGTAGAGCGCGCCGTGCTGATGGCCGAAGGTTCCGCCGTCCGCGCCAGCGACTTGGGTTTGCGTCCCGCGCGCGAAGCCTCTTTGCGCCTGGATGAAATGAGCATCGAAGACGTAGAGCGCGTGCTGATCCAGAAAGCGCTCGCGCGTTTTGGCGGCAACGTCAGCCACGCCAGCAAAGCGCTGGGCTTGAGCCGCAGCGCGCTCTATCGCCGCTTGCAGAAATATAGCCTTTGACACCTCTGCTCTATGAACGCCGAATCTTGCTGCTGGCCCTGGCCGCTGGGCTAGGAGGCACGCTTGTAGCCTTGATTCTTTTGTGGACGGGAAGTTTTTCCTCCAAGCTGCAATGGACCCTTACGGTAGCAATGGTGATCGCCTGGCTCAGCTTTGCATTCTCCGCGCAAAGCCGCGTCATGTTTCCCTTGCGCACGCTTTCAAACCTGCTAGCCGCGTTGCGCGAAGGGGATTTTTCCATCCGTGCGCGCGGCGCGAATCGCGAAGATGTGCTCGGCGAGGTACTGTGGGAAGTAAACGCGCTGGGTGAAACGCTGCGCAAGCAAAGGCTTGGCGCGCTGGAAGCCACCGCTCTGCTGCGCAAAGTGATGGAGGAAATTGACGTCGCGGTTTTTGCTTTCGATGGCGGCGGTTGCCTGCGCCTGGTGAATCGCGCGGGCGAACGCATTCTCAGCCAAGCGGAAGATCGCATTCTGGGGCACACGGCGCTGGAATTGGGTCTTTCGGAATGTCTCGAAGGCGAAACGCCGCGCATCGCGCAAATCGCCTTTCCCGGAAAATCCGGACGCTGGGAAATTCACCGCGGAAGTTTTCGCGAGGCCGGCTTGCCGCACCAGTTGCTGGTGATCACCGATTTAAGCCGCGCCCTGCGTGACGAAGAGCGCCAGGCCTGGCAGCGCCTGATCCGCGTTCTCGGACACGAACTAAACAATTCCCTCGCGCCGATCAAATCCGTTGCGGAGAATTTGGGCAGCATGCTTGGCCGCGAAGACCGCGCCCCGGATTGGCAGGAAGATATGCGCAGCGGCCTCAATGTGATTGCCGCGAGGACCGATGGCCTGGCGCGCTTTATGAACGCCTACGCCCGCTTGGCCAAGTTGCCGCCCCCGGTTTTTCAGCCGATGAGCGTCGGCGTGTGGGTGCGCCGCGTCGTTGGACTGGAGCCGCGCCTCCCAGTGCAATTGCAAGCCGGCCCCGACACGGAAATTCAAGCCGATCCAGACCAGCTCGAGCAACTGTTGATCAATCTTCTGCATAACGCCGTGGACGCTGCTCTTGAGACCGGCGGCGGCGTGCGCGTCGGCTGGGAACGCCAGAACGGCAGCGTCGAAGTATGGGTTCAGGATGATGGGCCGGGAATCCCCAGCGCCGCGAATCTTTTTGTGCCGTTTTTTACTACCAAGCAGGGAGGCTCGGGAATCGGTCTGGTCCTGAGCCGGCAGATCGCCGAAGCTCACGGTGGCTCGCTCACTTTGGAAAATCGCCCCACGAATCGCGGCTCAGAGGCTCGGCTGCGCCTTCCGCTTAATAATTAGAAAGTTCTCGCGCCGCGTACCCGTGCACACAGGCACTCGAGCAAGCAAAACTTCTCGGGGCAAAAAAAGACCGGCGGTTGGACGGCCTCCAACCGCCGGCATTCAGAGGGAGAAACTCGTTTACTGTTGCTGTTGTTGTTGAGGCGCCTGCGGATCCTTCTTCGCCAAATCCGCTTTGGTCGGGTCCGCCGAGATGCCGGTTCCAGGCTTTTGGTAGCGCGTCAAGAACGGCATGAACGGCGTGACTTCGAACGGCATCTTCTCACGTGCCGAAAGCAGCGGAATCGGTTTCGCCTTCACCAGTTCTACGTGATCGTTCCAGGGGTCGAGCTTGATGCGCGCGCCCACCGGAAGTGCGGAGATCTGATCAATCTTCGTGGGATCAAGCGTCGGAGCCGAGCTCAACAGCGATGCGCTCAGCGTCACGCGATTGCCCAGGTGCGGATTAATCAGCGCCGGCAAATTCTTCGATTGTGCGTCCAGCTGCTTCAGGAAAAGTCCCGCGCTCGCGAGCTTGTCCTTGTACGGAGAATTTTTCAGCAATTCCAGCGCCTTTGCATTGGCCATCTGAATCTGCGCCGGACTGTCTTTGAATGAAAAATGAGCCAGCGCTTCCGTTGTGGTTACGTTAGTGGTGTCGTTAAATCCCCACTGATCGGTGGAAGGCTTGGTCACGATTATGTCCGCCAATTCCTGCGCCAGCATGGTCGCCAGGCTAGCTTCGTCCGGCAGCACATCCAGCAGCCCGCGGCTCAGTACGATGGTGTGCCCGATCGAGAACATTTCCAGGGTCCCAGTCAGCAACACACGGCAGTGAACTTCCGGCTGCACGTCCAGGTTGTTCGTCACTTCCAGGTTGTTCACGACTGTTTCCAGCACCTTATCAACTTCTCCTGGAGGCGCGAGCAAGCCGATGCGCTGCAGGCGATCCAGCACGTTGATTTCGGCCACATGTTGCCATTCGCGCTGCGCTTCGATGGGTGAACGATCTTGCGATTGCGCCGCCTGGTCCTGAATCGTCGGAGATTCGATGGTCATTTCGCTGAATTCTTCCTGACGGCCTACGTTCTTCAGGTTGTAGCCCCACAGACGCGTCTGCGATTTGAAGCGAATGTCACCGCCGAAAAAGTCCTTGAGGTCGGATTCCTGGCTGTAGATGTATGCCGGCAGCCACAGTCCGGGCTGCACGTTCAAACGCCAGCTGTCGAAATGCAGGTTGAACGCGTTGATGCCTGCGATGGGGGTGTAAACGCCGTTGAAGCGGACGATCGTGAAAGACTGATCGTCGGCCCACACGCGGCCCTTGAAGCGACCCTTTCCGGATTTCGGCAGCGGAGTGACGTCGAACACCACGCAGCGAACTTCGCCCAGGAATTCGCGCCGCACATAGTCAAATTGGTAGTGCTGGCGATCGAATCCGTTGGTATCAATGTAAATCATCTGCAGGAAGCCTTCCGGCACGTACGAAGAAGTGAACAGGCCGCTCATGTGCGAAATGGGATTGAACGCGTCGAACTTTCCCTTTCGCGCGCCCAGCATCGAATTGTCCACGATGCCTTTTGAGAGGTCCGCCTGTCCCAGGAAATAGTGGTCCTTGACGGGAATCGCGCCCATCTCCTTGTCCGTCTTCATGTCCTGTATGTAGGTTTCGATCAACGGGCTGAAACGCCGGATCGTCGCCACTTCATCGTGCTCGCGGGCGATCAGGTGATCGATCGCTTGATCCACGGTCACTACAGGCGCTGAACTGTTCGCTTGCGGCTGGGTTTGATCAGCCGTTGGCGTGGTCTGCGCGGAGACCGACCCGGCTAGGAAGCCGGCCAGCATGAATGTCAAACCAATGCTCTTGCACGTGCGCATCTCCATTCCCCTTTCAGTACGCCAATTGGAATACGATGTGGATGATGGCGGTCGAATCCACTGGTTGGCCGTCCTGTTGTGCCGGTTTGAAACGTATCTGCCGGGCTGCCGCTTGCGCGGACTCTTCGAGCCCGTACCCTAGCCCTTGCACGACTCGTTGGACCTTGACGTCCCCCGACGCCGTGAATACCACCTGCAAAAGCACCTCGCCTTCGATCTTCTTGGCCTTGGCTTCGTCTGAATAAACTGGTTTTGGCTTGAAAAGAATTTCTACCGGCGTTGTTTTCGCCGCGACATTCGATGTCTGCCTGACTTTAGGCGCTGCCACAGCGACATTTTCGTCACCGAAACCGCCCTGTTGCACGGCCGCGTGAGGCGGCCCGCCTTTGCCTCCTACTGCAACACCGTTACCAAACCCGGTGCTGGCGATGACGCCCTTGGCTCCATTCGCGCCGCCTGTACCGTTGCCGGTGCCAGGCCCTGTTGGCATGTCATACGCGCCTTGAATATTGATGTTCGCGGCTTTATTCGTCTTGCCGTTGGTCGGCACGCCGTTGGGGTCGCCGAATCCGCCCGTCTGCACGGCTTCGCGAGGCTTCTTCAATGTGGGAATCGCCGAGCTGCCCATGGACATTGGGGGATTCTGATCCGGGAAGGCCTTCGCCACTTCGGTCATGTCCGGCGGCGTATCCTTGCGCACTGCTGGTTTCTTGATGATCGGTGCAGTGGCCACCACTGGAGCGTAGATCCGCGGCTTCGGCGCTTCTATTACCGGTTCCAGCTTTGGCTTGGGGATTTCCTTCACAACTTCGTGCTTCACTGGCAAAGGCTTCGGTGCCGGCTGCACGGGCTGCGGCTTCCAGGCCACGATCGGAGGCGCTTCGACCGGCGTCGTCCAATAACGCTGCACAATATCGAGTTTTTGCGGCAGCAGCAGGGGTATTACCACCAGCGCGGTTACCGCCGCGATCTGCAGCCCAAATCCGGCGCTAAACAGGTCCCAGCGAGGTTCCGCCTCAGGGAGCAGCGATGCATTGAAGACAGCTCGATTTGTACTCCGTGCCATAACGATCACCAGAATCCTTGGATAAAAAAGTTAAGATGCGTCGAGACAGAATTGCGGTTGACACTTCATTAGTACTAGAACGAGGGGCTGGGGAGAATAGGACTCGAGTACCATTCTACCCCCAGTCGTGTTGAAAGCGATAACCCAAGAGCTGGGGGTACTTAGAAGGTTAGCCCTTCGGTGGTTTCGTTGCGGAAAGTCCACCCACATGGATGCTCCCATGTACTAATCTAACCCGGCTGGGCGGATCAGTTGCGGAATTTAATGGTCAATGTGACGTAAGTGCAGGGGCACGACCGTGGCCGGCCATGCCCCTCACACTCACTGTTTCTTGACGGAACAGCTATCGGTTAATGCGGCTGGACGACCGAATATCCCGTCACGCCGCCATGATTCACCAGCAACAGCACTGGCTGACTGCCTGCGCCCGCGATAGCCTGGCGGTAATCGCCCACGTTGCGGATCGGCTTGTGATTGATTTCCTGGATCACATCGCCGCGACCAATGGGAGGCTGCGCCGCCGCTGCCGGACTGGAAGGATCCACGGACGTAACCACCACTCCGTGGGCGCCCGCTCCCAGGTTTAGCTGCTGCGTAATCTCCGGGGTCAGTTCTTCTACTTCCACTCCCTCGAGTCCGCCGCCGCTCTCGCTGCCGCTATTGTCTGCGGCCTCTGCTTTCTCCGGCAATTCGCCTAGCGCCAGGGAGTAGTCTTGTGTCTTCCCATCGCGCCACACGTCCAGCTTCACTGACGTACCCGGCGCCATCTGCGAAATTCGCAGCCGCAGGTCCACGTAGTCAGTAACCGCCTGGCCGTTGAGCTTGACGATCACATCGCCCTTCTGCAATCCGGCCTTCGATGCCGGCGTATTCGGAGTGACGTCGCCAATCAGCGCGCCTCCGCTCATGTTGTAATTGAAAGCCTTGGCGATTTCCGGGGACAGATCCTGAATATGCACTCCCAGGTATCCGCGCACCACTTTGCCGTGCGCCAGAATTTGATCCATCACCGGCTTGGCCATGCTCATCGGAATCGCAAAACCCACGCCTTCGTTGCCGCCCGAACCGTGTGAAAGAATCGCGGTGTTGATGCCCACCAGGTTGCCGTGGATATCAATCATAGCTCCGCCGGAATTTCCCGGGTTAATCGCCGCGTCTGTCTGGATGAAATTCTCGTAATCCTCAATTCCCAGTTGACCGCGGCCCGTGGCGCTGACGATTCCCATCGTGGCTGTTTCGCCAATTCCGAACGGATCGCCAATCGCGAAAATCAAATCTCCCACGTTGAGCTGCCCTGAATCGCCCAAGGGAAGAGTCGGCAAGCCGCTCGCTTCGATCTTCAGCACCGCGATATCCGTCTTGGGATCGGCGCCTACCAGTTTGGCTTTGAACTCGCGCTTGTCGCTTAGTTGTACTTTGATGTCCGAAGCGCCGTCAATCACGTGATTGTTGGTGAGGATCGTTCCGTCCGGAGTCACGATCACGCCCGAACCCAGAGCCTGCTCGCGCTCCTGGTGCGGTTTGCCTCCGCCGTTCTGATCACCGAAAAACTGGCGGAACATCGGATCATTGAAAAACGGCGACATCTGGTTTCCCTGCGACTTCACCATTTTTGATGTGCGAATGTTCACAACCGCGGGTAATGCCGGCTTGATCACCGCCGAAAATCCGTTCGCGAAATTTCCCAGGCTTACCGGCAACGCGTTTTGCGCGATGGCGATTGGCTCTCGTGGCGAACCCAGAACGGTGTGACCCGCCCAGTCCCGGAATCCTTGCGAGAGGAGGGCTCCTCCCGCGAATGCCGCGATCACCACTACGGTGGCGACCCAGCGGCGAATGCTGAAGCTACTGCGTTCCATGGCTATCTCTCCTTAATCTAGTCCTGTGTTGGTTTTCGATTATATCGCGAGAAGCGCTACGTTGGCGCTACAGCGAATATGGTATTTGACGTACCATCCGGAAATAAGTGTTCCCACTATTCCCGCGGGGAGCGGGCTTCGGTCCCCGCTATATAGATGCAAAGAATGAGTTTGGGGTTCCCTGAGCGATTTTGTTCGTCGTGCGTCTAACGGGGCGGCTCTGGTATCCTTTATCGTTTGAGATATCCTGGTGCGCCACCAGGGGGCGCATCCAAACGTGGCTATGCATCGCAGCCGCCGATTTAGCTTTCCCGGCATTTTCTTGACACTAGAAAAGGAGTTTTTGGCATGACTCGAAAAATCTTCGCGCTCCTGTGCAGCGCGGCGTTCCTGTTGCTGACCGCGCGGCCCGCGATCTCCGCTGCCAGTGAACGCAAGCAAACTCCCGCGGCCGCGGCAGATGATGGCACCATGAAAGCTCTCGTCGCCATCGCCGGCGCGGGCGACCTGCAAGCCCACGCTTACCAGGACCTGGAAGAATTGAGCGACGACATCGGCGCGCGCGTCACCGGCTCGCCAGACGCGGCTCGCGCCATCGCCTGGGGCGTCGTAAAGATGAAAGCGATCGGCCTGGAGAACGTCCACACCGAACCCTGGAAAATTTCCCGCGGCTGGACGCGCATTTCAGCCGACGCCGAACTCGTCTCGCCCATTCACCGCAAACTGATGGTTGATTCGCTCGGCTGGGTCGGTTCCACGCCGGCTGGAGGCGCTGAAGCCAACGTCGTTGCCGTGAACGCCTACCAGCTGCAAGACGAGCTGAAAAATAATTCCGCCAACTGGCACGGGAAAATTCTGCTGATGGTCCAGAAAGGTCCCGCGCCTAAAGATCGCATGGGCGCTTTCGTACAGTTCGGCAGCTTCTTAATTGCCGCTCACAAGGCCGGCGCCATCGCTGTGATCGGCGGCCAGGGTGGTCGCAAGAGTGTCGGTATGCACCTCACTCACACCGGCGCACTCGGCTTTGACGCTTATTACGATATTCCCGTCGTCAGCATGGCCGCCGAAGATCAGGAACAGCTGGAACGCTACCTCGATCGCGGTGTGTTCGTGCGCCTGAAAATGAATGTGCAGAACCGCGCTACCGACGGCCCGGTTGATTCCGCAAACGTAGTCGGCGAAATTCGCGGCACGCAAAATCCCGAACAAATAATCGTTGTCGGCGGGCACCTGGATTCCTGGGATCTCGCTTCCGGCACCACAGACAATGGCTGTGGAACCGCGGTGACGCTCGGCGCAGCCGAAGCCATCATCAAATCAGGATTCAAGCCGCGCCGCACCATTCGCTTCGTGCTGTTCACCGGCGAAGAGGAAGGTTTGCTGGGCTCGCTCGCCTACGTGAAGGCGCATCAGAGCGAAATGCCAAATTACGTCGCAGCCCTGATTCTAGACGCTGGACAAGGCGCGGTAACCGGCTTCCAACTCGGCGGCCGCGACGACCTGATTCTCGCTTTCGAGAAATTCGCGGCGTCCCTGCAAGCGTTCGGCGATCTACAAGTGGATGATGAAGTGGAATTCGGCACAGATACCGGGCCGTTCACTCTCGCGGGACTTCCCGCCATCAATCTCAACCAGGACACTTCGGATTACAAATACACGCATCATTCCGCCGTGGACACTTTCGATAAAGTGAAAGCGGATGTGCTGGATCGCAACGCCACGGTGATGGCTCTCGCCGCGTTCTGGATCGCCGACCGCCCCGAGCGCCTGGCCAGTCCATGGCCGCAGGAGAAAACCGCTCAGATGCTGGTGGACAAACACGAGGACGGCATTCTGAAAGCGTTCAATCTCTGGCCCTTCGGAAACCTGGGCACGCCGCCCGTAACGCAATAGCGTCGGTCCGCGAACTGCACTTCTTACCACGCATGGGCGCGGCCGGTTCTAAGGGCTGCGCCCAATTTCAGCAATGCGTCTGCGCTGCGCGAATTAGCTAATCAACCGCGCAATCATAAATGCCGCAGCCGCAGCCAAGCCACCCACCACAACCGTCTGCATTCCACCACGAACCGGTTGCACACCGGTGAAATGCCCTTTGATCGCGCCAAATACAAACAGCGCCAACAGCGTTACCACGATGGAATAAATCAGCGCCGTAGTTACGTTCTGGCGGATGAGCATGTACGGCGCCAGTGGCACGAACCCCCCGGCGATATATGCCGCGGCAATTGTCACCGCGCTGCGCGCGGCCCTTGCAGGATCCGGCGGTTCCAAACCCAATTCAAAGCGCATCATGAAATCCACCCACTTTTTCTGATTCGCGGTGATGGTGGAAACGATCGGCGCCATCTGCTCTTCCGTCAGCCCATAATCGCGAAAAACTTTCGCCACTTCTTCCGTTTCAATTTCCGGCAGCTCCACCGTCTCGCGATATTCCCGGTCAAGTTCGGAAGCATAGTGTTCCGTGTCCGTCTTCGCAGCCAAGTAACCACCCAGTCCCATCGCAATCGAACCAGCGGCAATTTCAGCCAGCCCCGCCGTCACCACGATGTGCGTCGAGTTGGTGGACGCAACGACTCCGGTAATTCCGGCGGCCAGCGCGAATGGCACGGTTAACCCGTCCGCCATTCCAATGACAATGTCGCGCACCGCGGCAGTCGCGGTGAAATGCTTTTCCACGTGTTCGACGGATGGCATCCTCGACTCCCTCACCGCATCCAATATTTCCAGCTGCCCGTACCGCTCTTCCCCGGCAGGCGCGTATAATTATGGGGCAGGAATCGCAATTCAGGAGGTACATTATGACCGCAACTTCTACAGGACAAGGAGCCGCTCCTCAGATGACTTTCACACTTCCGCCTTTGCCGTATGCATTCGACGCTCTGGAACCGCACATTGACGCGAAAACCATGGAAATCCATCACGACAAACACCATGCCGCGTACGTCACTAACCTTAATATAGCGCTCGAAGGCCAAGCGGACCTTCAAAAACTTTCCATCGAAGAATTGCTGGCCCAAATCAGTAAAGTGCCGGAAGCGATTCGCACCGCCGTGCGCAACAATGGCGGCGGCCACATGAACCATTCCATGTTCTGGAAGATCATGAAGAAGGGCGGAGGCGGCGAACCTGGCGGCGAACTCGGCAAAGCCATCAGCGCCGCGTTCGGCAGCTTCGCCGATTTCAAAGCGAAGATTAACGATGCGGGCGCCAAACGCTTCGGTTCCGGCTGGGCATGGCTTCTTTTCCGCGATGGTAAACTCGTCATCGAATCCACCGCGAACCAGGACAATCCCATCATGGACGGCGGCAAAGCCTTCTTTGGTGTGGACGTCTGGGAACACGCCTACTACTTGAAGTATCAGAACCGCCGTCCCGATTACCTCGAGGCCTGGTGGAACACCGTCAACTGGGCGCAAGTGGAAGAAAATTTCGCCAACGCTAAGAAGTAATTCCCATTCTCAACCGCGTTTCGAGTTGCAGGGGCGGCTAGCTTATCCGCCCCTGCAAACTCTGGATCGATCGCGGGCTGGGCTTCGCTTCTGTAGCGGCCGCCCTCAAGGGGCGCAGTTGCTATTGCCTTCATCAAACTCCCGGCAACAACCAATGCTCCGTTGCTAGAATCGCAATCGCCGCCAGCGTCGTGATCAGCGTCACGATTAAACCCACGCGCGCAAACTCCCAAAACGTAATCTTCACTTTCTTGCCCGCCTGCTGCAGCACAATCAAATTCGCTACGGAACTGAACGGCGTCGCATTCCCGGCCAGTGTGCTGGTAGCGGCCACCGCCAGCCAAATGTAGTGCGTATTCGGAAACGATGGCACCAGCGGGCGGAACAGCAGCACCGCCGGCAAATTACTCACCAGGTTTGAAAGAATCAGCATCACGCCGCTCACCGCGAATAATTGCGAAGTCATTCCGCCCTGCAGCCCCGCCTGAAAATATCCGATCAAGTGTTCCAGCGCGCCCGAAGCCTCAAATCCCTTGATCACCACAAACAACGACGCAAAAAACAGCAGCAGCTCCCAATCCAGCCGGTGATAAATGTTTTCCGCCTTTACGCGTCCGATGATCAGAATGAACGCGCCCACCGAAATGGCCACCAGTGGAAACGAATAGCCCAGTATCCAGAGCACAATCACCAGAGCCGCGGCGATGCAGCATTTGATCAGCAGGGCGCGTTCCAATTTCACCGGCAGCGACGGCGCGTGACGTTTCAATGGGTGCTGAAAAATCTCGCGATGGAAGAAAAGCGAAAGCACGGCCACATTGATGGTCATTCCCACGAACGCAACCGGCGCGAGGTGCGCCAGAAATCCCAAAAACGAAAAGTGGGCCGAAACTCCGATTACCGCATTCTGCGGATTTCCCGTCACGGACATCGCCGACCCGATATTCGCGGACGTGGCCACCGCGATCAGATATGGAATTGGCGGCACTTCCAGCCTTTGCGTCACCACCAGCACAATGGGAGTGAAGATCAAGCAAATCGTATCGTTCACGAAAAATGCAGCCAGGATTCCCGTGGCGAACACCAGCAGCACCAGCAACTGAAATCGCGTTCGCGCGATCGCCGCCACGTGCACCGCGATCCAATCAAAAAATCCGGAAATCTGGAAATGTGCCACCAGGATCATTATGCCGAGCAGGAAGATCAGCGTGTTCCAGTCAATCGTCTGATACGCTTCGGCCAGCGGCACCGCACCCACCAGCACCATCGCCACCGCGCCGCAAAATGCCGCAGCCGTGCGGTCTAAATGGCTCCCACGCCCGCTTTCCACCGCGATCAAAATGTAAGTGGCCAGAAAAATTGCGATGGGAATCCAGTGGCTTTGCGCGAGTGTGGAGGTAACGTGATTCATTGTTCGAAAGATCGAGCACAAGCTCGAAGGTGGCGAGCTTAACGTGACTCACGGAAGCTGAAAAGCGATTGTTTGCTTGCTACAGTGTTTTTCAGCGGCGGCTACGGGAAATATCGCGCGCCCGCGTTATTCCGAACCTAAAAACGCGAAGCGCAGCAGGAAAATCGCTGACAGCACCCAGATTAGCGGGCTGATGTCCCGGTATTTCCCGGCGCCGATTTTCAAGCATGTGAAAGAAAGCAGGCCCAGGCTCAGCCCCGTAGCAACACTGAAAGTCAGCGGAGTCGCCACAAGCGTCAGGAACGCCGGAAACGCCTCACTGAAATCATCCCAGCGAACTTTGGCAATCGAGCCGCACATGAGCGCACCCACCAGAATCAGCGCGGGCGCAGTCGCGTATGTGGGAATCGCGGCGACCAGTGGCGCGCAGAACATCGCTATGAAAAATAGCCCGGCGATTACCAGATTGCCCAGCCCCGTCCGCGCCCCTGCCGCCACGCCGGCGGCGCTCTCGATGTAGCTCGTCACCGTGGACGTCCCGGTCAGTGCGCCCACGATCGTTCCGAACGCGTCTGCCAGCAACGCCCTGCTCGCGCGCGGCAATTTTCCGTCGCGCAGAAACCCGCCCTGCTCGCACACGCCCACCAGAGTGCCGACGTTATCGAACAAATCCACAAAGAAAAATACGAAGATCAATTCGCCCAGGCCCAACCGCGTGGCCGAGCGCAGATCCAGTTTCAGAAACGTTCCCGCAGGATGCGGCCACGAGAATAATTGAGCGGGCAAGTGCGCCAGTCCCAGCGGAATCCCAGCGAGCGCGATAGCCACGATGCCGAGCAGAATCGCGCTGCCCACGCGCCGGATCATCAAAATCGCGATCAGGATTACCCCAGCCGCCGCCAGGAGCACTTGCGGATCGGAAGTTTTTCCAAACGTCACAAAAGTCGCCGGGTTC
The DNA here is from genome assembly GCA_963779465.1 of uncultured Acidobacteriota bacterium. Classification (GTDB taxonomy): domain Bacteria; phylum Acidobacteriota; class Terriglobia; order Acidiferrales; family UBA7541; genus Palsa-295. The sequence continues at coordinate 287,664 of CAVZYH010000002.1, forward strand.
GCCACAATAATTTTTGCATTCCGCAATCCCACGAACGCGATGAACAACCCAATTCCCGCCGCCGTTCCGTGCTTCAAACAATCCGGAATTCCATTAACGATGTGCTCGCGCACATTCGTCAGCGTCAGCAGCAGGAACAGCAACCCCGACAAAAAAACCACGCCCAGCGCCGTTTGCCACGGCACCCCGCGCCCAATCACAATCGAGTATGTGAAGTACGCGTTCAAAGACATGCCCGGCGCCAGCGCGATCGGATAATTCGCCCACAGCCCCATCACCAGCGTGGCCAGCGCCGCTGAAATGCACGTCGCAAACAGCACGCCCTCTACCGGCATGCCGCCCTCCGCCAGAATCCGCGGATTCACCACTACCACGTAAGCCATGGTCATGAACGTCGTCAGCCCAGCCAGCAACTCGCGGCGTACGGTGGTTTGGTTTTCGGTAAGATGAAAGACGCGCTCGAGCAAAAGGCTTCTCCCAGCCTAAAAGTGCGCAACTATAGGCCGCAGGCGTTCTCGCGTCAATGCCATAAGATGTATGGAACGAATTCGGAATGTAGCGTCGCTGCAGTGGCGAAACCGCTTCCCAGAAATAAATTCTGGAAATTTGCGAGACGAAAAATCATTGCACTCGTTCGTGCGACTGAACTACCGCGTCATAGACATCACGAAAAACCGCATGAACTTCTCAGCGTCCACCTCTGTCTGCACCGACGCAGGCTGCACTGCGGCCGGCGGGGTCAAATGTCCCATCCATTTTTCACGATCCACCGGCCGCGGACCGCTGTACGCCAAAAAGAATGTGGGCATGTCTTCCGGTTTCTTCCACACAACGGTGTGGCCGTACTTGGGGCCGTGCTCAATGTCCACATCGAAATACATCGTCTCCGATTTCTTGATCACCGACGGATCGATCAACGAAGCCACCAGCAATTCGTCCCACATCATGGACCACATGGACGTCCCCGCCGGCGGTTGCGCGTCCAGATACACCTGCTTCACGTGTGCGCTCAGCGGCCCACCCGCCTTCACGACCTGCTCCATCAGCGCGGCGCTGGACCATACTTGCTCCCCCGCCTCGAACGGGCTGATCACGATTTGCTTCCATGGTTCGCGCATCACGATGGACGCAGCCTCGGGATCCCACCACCAATTCAGTTCCGTGCCTCCTCGCAAACTTCCGCCCATGATGTAAATCGCCTTTGTCAGCGGCACGATCGTCGGATCCATCCGCACCGCCAGCGCCACATTCGTCAGCGGCCCAGCGCAATACAGAACGACCTCCCCCGGGTTCGCATGAATCGTATCAATGATGAAATCCGCCGCGCGGCCCGGCTTCGCTTTCACTTTAGGGAAGCCTCCCGGCGGGGCCCACGTTTCGTTCGCTGGCGGCGCATCGGGATTGAACGACCCGTGCCATCCGATGTTTGACCCATACAGAGCCTCGCGCCGCTCCACTTCTGCTTTTGAATTCACCAGGGGATTCTCCGCGCCCTTCACCACCGGCACATCCGTGCGTCCGGTCAGCTCGGTGGCCCACAGCGCAAACACCGTAGCGGGTTCTACCCATTGATCGCCGCTCACCGTGGTGATCCCCAGCAAATTGATTTCCGGCGCACGCAGCAGCATCAGCAGCGACAGGAAATTCGTTCCCTGGGGCCCAGCGCTATCCTGGTCCGCGATCACTTTTATCTTCTGCGCCGGTATCTGTTGCGTCTGCGCCGAAGACGCCTGGCACCAGGCGAGCGACAGCATGAGCAACGCGCCAAGCGCTACGCTTATTTTTGTTTTCATGTATTTGAATTTCTCCAGGCCGCGGCCAGCGCAGGCTTCCCTTCGTCATGTCAGCCCAGGGATTGTACCGTGCCGCGCACGCTGCGCTTCCGGAATGATTGCTCAGTGCGGAATCGCCGCCTCGCGTTCGCGCCAATGCTCCACTAGGTCGCGCACCACTTTGTCGCCCACCACCTGCGCTGCTTCCAGCGACTGCATGTATGCCGAATAGTTTCCGGAAGCCATCTGCTGCAAGCTTTCCGCTGCGGAACTGCCCGGCGCCTCGCGATCGTAATTGCTCACGGTCCGCAGCACCAGCACGCGCTGCAAATCCACGCGCCCCGCCTGGCTCAGGAACGTCAACGCCTGCATCGTGCCCGTGTCTTCCATGCCCGCAGTCATGAAATTACCTTCGCCGCTCGTGTAATAGCGCGTCCATGCGTTCGCCCATTCATCGAATTTTGAGCCGTGCCAGAACGTGCTGGCCGAAAGCGTATCGCCCCTGGTTACAAACGGCGGCCTGAGCGCATTCGGAAATCCCGTGAATCGCGCGCGCGATTTGCGCAGCGAATCCGAATCCGCCAGCGGCACGTCCCGCGTCAGACGCACCGCCCAATCCACCAGCGCCTCATTCAGCGTGTACACTTCGCCGTAATCCACGCGCGGCGGTTGCTCGTAAGGCGTTCCTCGGCGCAACGGCACGTAGCCGGTGGGCCAGTTCTCCGGAATTTGCCGCGCATCAATTTCAAACGCCAGGTCTCCATCCACCACGTGTTCCGCCCAGACCGCCGAGCCCAACGAGACGTCCGCCGGATCGCCACCGCCAATCCCCGCAACAATCCAATACGCCTTCGACAAATCAAAACGTGGATCCATTCCCAAAGCCATCACCGACGCAGCGGCCTTCGCCGTTCCCACGCCGGTCAGCAACCCCAGCACCCCTTCCTTATTCATCCGTACATGGTGATATCCGCTTGGCAGCGGAAGAATTTGATCCAGATGCTCGCGCTCCACCCACAATTGAAATTCGCCCGGCACGTCGCCTGTATCCTCGCCGCGTTCAAACATGGTGACCACTACAACTTTGACGTGAATGGGAACGCTCGGCATTGCGCTCTGTGCGGGCAAAAATTCAGCGCATAAAATCGGCAGCAACAGCAGGCCAACAAAACGCGCCGCAACCTTCAGCATGTGCTCCCCCAATTAGCTCGGCGAATTCACCACGTGCGTGAGCGAGAATGTGAATCTATATCACGGCAACGTGCCGCTCCATCGTAGTCTCTCTTGCGCCCTCGCCGATCAGCCTGTATGGTACGCCATGCACGCGCCCGCAAATTCTGGCGAAACGCGGAATCAGCCGTCCCTCGCACCATTGTCGCCGCAAGAAAATGCTGAAACCGCCGCTTACGGCCTGCGTCGCGGCGCGCTCTCGCCACTCGAAACGCTGGCGCAATCCGTTTCGACCATCGCCCCAACCACAACTCCCGCGGCCACCATCCCTCTGGTTTGCGCGCTGGCCGGCAACGGCACGTGGCTCGCGTATCTGCTGGCCACCATAGCCGTGCTGCTCGTCGCGCTATGCATCGCGCGCTTCGCAAAATATTCTGCCTCACCCGGATCCCTCTACACCTACGCGTCCATGATTTTGCCGCCTTGGCTCGGCGCCACCGCCGCTTGGAGCCTGCTGCTCGCGTACGTTGCCACAGGCTCCAGCGTCATCGGTGGTTTCTACCACTTCGCAAATCTTCTTCTGCGCGACGCGACCGGCCACGAACTTTCCGCCGTCCTCCTCGTCCTCGCCGGCGCCGGCGCGTGCGTCTGGATCGCCTGGCGCGACGTCAAAATCTCCGCGCGCATGATGTTGTGGATGGAGGCGGTTTCCGTCGCGGTAATAGTTATCGTGATTGCGCTGGTGCTGGTGCGCCACGGCTTGCACCTCGATTGGGAACAATTGAAATTGCGCGGCATGACCGGCAGCGGCCTGCGCCTCGGCCTGGTGCTGGCGCTTTTCAGCTTCGTCGGCTTCGAAAGCGCCACCACGCTGGGCGCCGAAGCGCGCAATCCCCTGAAAACAATTCCGCGCGCCGTGATTCAATCCGCCATCATCGGCGGTGCATTCTTCACAGTCTGCGCCTACACCGAAGTTCTTGGCTTCCGCACAGCCGGGCAGGATTTAGGAACGAGCCCCGCGCCAATGCACGTGGTCGCAGCGGTGGGCGGCGTGCCGCTGTTTGGATTATTGATTGATATCGGCGCGCTGGTCAGCATGTTCGCCGGAACACTCGCGTGCATCACGGCGGCCGCGCGCGTCCTGCTGTTGATGGCGCACAATGGCCTGGCGCACGGCTCGCTGCGCACCACGCACGCGCGCAACGAAACGCCCAGCTACGCAGTAGTCGCTACGGGAATCGCCGCGGCTCTGCCTGTGATCGTGCTGGCAGCGCGCGGTGCAAGCGGTCTCGACGTTTACGGCTGGCTCGGCTCGCTCGCGACGTATGGATTCATCGTGGCCTATGCGCTGGTTTGCATCGCTCTGCCGCGCTATTTACGCAACCACGGTGCTTACACTCCCGCTGCGCAAATTCTGTCCTGGCTCGCGGGCCTCGCGATGCTGCTGGCGCTAGTCGGCAACCTTTATCCCGTCCCCGAAGGCCCATACGGCAAACTTCCATACATCTATCTCGTGTATCTCGCCACCGGCCTCTTCTGGTTCTTCATCAACAGCCGACGCAAAAACGCCGCCACGAATAATTCCTAAGGCTGCTCTTCCGTATCCGGCAGCGCCAACAGCAGCAATACAATCCCAATCACAGTGAACATGCGAACCGCCACTTCCTGGCCGTTCCATGTTTTCGACTGCCACATCAGAAACCATTCGCCGCCGACGGTCAGGAAAGCTACCAGCCACATCATCAGGGCTAGCGCAAGGGCAATAACAGCAATGCGTTTCGCGTGGCCAAACGCGGCAGCAGTTCCACGCAGCGCTCGCGCCATTCGATAGGCGCCCCACCAACACAAAATCATCGTCACGAATTCCCACGCGATGATCGAAAAATAAAACGCGAGGTGCCAAGCGGGCTGGTTCAACGCGCGCCACATCCCGCGATTTCCCAGGAAAGTCGAGTCCATCATCAGCACGTGGCGAACAAACTGGTAGTTTGAATCAAAATCCGCGATGTTGTTGAACACCAGCAGCGTGTAATACAGCGCCACCGCAAAAACCATCGTCAGCTTCACCGCACGCAGCGTCATCGCAGCTCCCGCGAAACAGGATGGTAGCGCATCACCGGTCGCAAACGCGCGCCAAACTCGCGATCCTCGCACGGCGAGGTTGAAACATGCTCCGAAATCCGATGCTCGCTGTGGAAATCAACCATAGAATTAATTGATACCTGCCATAGATTAAAAATACTTCGCACGCGGACAAAAAAAGCGTACCTTCCCTCCATCTTCGGGGTGAAGTAAAGAATCTGGGTAACGTTTCCAGTAAAACGCAAAAATTCACCGTGCGACTTTTCGGACGGAATTCCCGTTCCGAAGTTTGTCCGCATCTATCGGAGGAACGCATGTTCGCGAGAGTTGGGCTCTCGATTTTAGTTCCGGCGTTGTGCATTTTCCTCGCTCTGGCCTGTGTGCCGGGCGCGCACTCGCAGCAAACTCTGGGCGGCATCACCGGCACGGTCACCGATACCAGCGGCGCGGTGCTGCCGGACACGCTGGTGACGCTCGTCGGCGACCAAACCACGCTGACGCGAACGCAGAAGACCAATACCAGCGGCTCCTACGAATTTGTGAACTTGCCGATCGGTACGTACACCCTGACTTTCTCCCACGACGGTTTTGAAACTCAGAAAATTCCTTCCATCCTCATACAGGCCGATCGCACTGTGAGCCTGAACCCATCATTGAAAGTCGGCCAGGTCGGAACAACCATCACCGTCGAAGAATCTCCGCTGCTCAACGCGGTGGACACTACCAACGGTTACGTCCTCGACAAAGCGCAGCTCGAAGCCATCCCATTGCCGACGGGAAGTTTCACGGGCCTGGCCATTCTTTCTCCCGGCGTCAGCGCCGAACTCCCTGCCGGTACGGGCGCCAACGCCGGCCTGGGCAATCAGCCCATTTGGGCCAACGGACAGCGCGATACCAGCAACACATTTTTGTTGAATGGCGTGGACGCCAAGAATTTGTTCAACGGCAAGAGCACCAGCCAGGTGGCCTCGGCGCGCATTGTGAACAACACGGGCGTAAGCGGCGCGGCCAGCGGTAACGGCGGCGTGGTACAAAGCACCGCCTCGCCCTATCTCGCCGTCGGCCAATCCTTGCCCACTCCCGCCCCCGAAACCATTGAGGAAGTTCGCGTCAATACCTCGATGTACGACGCGCAACAGGGTTCCACCAGCGGCGCGCACATTGATATGAGCACCGCCTCCGGCACCAACGCGATCCATGGCAACCTTTATCTGCATCGCGGAACAAACTGGCTCAACGCCGCGCCGTTCTTTTTTAATCAGGATCCGAACCTTCCCAACAATCTGAAAGTGCCCGAACTCCACCGCTACACTTTGGGCGGAGCCGGCGGCGCGCCGATCATCAAGAACAAACTATTCCTCTATCTCGGCTACCAGCACGTGCACAGCTCCGATCAGGAGATCGGCATCGGCCGCGTCACCGTTCCGTTCGATTTCACGGCCGCCGGAAACGCAGCGGATGGCGTCCCAGGCTGCGGAACAACGCGCGCCACAGCGACCCTCGCTCCTTGCCTGGCTGCCATCTCCAACAACGGTTTCAACTCGACTGGCTCTAATCTGAACGGAACCGTTGGTACGGGACCAAACCAGATTAGTCCGATTGCTTTGGGCATCTTTCAGTACAAACTACCCAACGGCCAATTCCTTGTACCGTGGAATGATGGCGTCGTTCCCACCATCAACTTTCCGGAGAATGCCCTCGTCCCCGGCACGGCATATTTTCTGTCCGATCAAGCGGTCAGTAATCTCGATTGGATCGTCAACTCCAAGGACACTTTGGCTCTGAAGTATTACTACCAGCACGATCCCAGCATTGCACCCTACGCGTACTCCAGTTTGCCTGGATTTACACAGAACCTCGATGCCGGCAGTCAGGTGGCTTCCATCACCAACACCCAGATGATTACACCCAACCTTAGCGTTGCCGAAGTATTCGGCTTCATCCGAGAGAAAATCTACAGCACCATCCAGCAACCATTTACCCCCACACAATTCGCCAGTTTCGTCGAATCTTCAACGGGAGCAACTCCGGCGCAATCCACCATCAATACATTTGGCTCTAATTTCTTCCCCGGCATCACCATCGTCAACATGCTGGGTTTTGGATCCAATAACGACGGTTGCGCTCCCACCGACACGAAATGCATTCCGACGCCCGTCAACCAATCGCCGATGACCATCGGCCAGGGTGCGGCCTCTCAGGGCGCTAACACCGGGATTTTCCAGAATCGGTTCATGCCCTCCGCGAATGCCACCTGGAATCGCGGCAAACACACGCTTTCTTTCGGCGGAACGTACTCCTACACCCAGTTAAACACCATCGACAATAGACCCGGAACCGGCATGATCGGGACGGCGGATCTTTCGCAGTTCCTGCAAGGATTCGTTACGCCCTACACCACGGATGGCTACGTCACCACCAACGTCTTGCAGGGCAACGCGAACCGTTATCTGCGCGCAAACGAATGGGGCCTTTACGTTCAGGACAAGTTCCAGTTCCGACCCAACCTGAGCTTCACGGTTGGCTTGCGCTTTGACGACGACGGCGGAATGTCTGAAAAGTACGGGCGGCTCTACAATTTCGATCCGGCGGATTACAACTACGACGCTACGTCTGACACGCTGCTCTCCAACGGAATTATTGTTGCCGGCAACAATCCGCAATTCGCGAGCAAAGGAGTCAGCCCTTCTACTCTCACCGGACGGCAGTGGGGCGTTGCGCCACGCTTGGGTTTGGCTTGGAGTCCCGCCAGGTTTGGCAACAAGCTCGTCGTGCGCGCGGGCTGGGGCATGTACTACGACCGCGGGGAACTCTTTACGTATCTTTCACCGGGATTTGCAGCGGGCGTCGTCACCGGCGGACCGTTCGGCGTCAACCAGGCCCCGCCATTCGTCAGCGCGCAGGAGTGCACCCCATCTTCGTTCTATGATTTTTACATCCCAACATGTGATCCCGGCACATACGGGTTAACCAACCCATGGGGAACGACATTGGGCCCTCCACCAACCGGTAATCCTGCGTCCATTAATAGTTACCTGCCGAATACCGGAGTTCCGGGAGTTGGCATTGCCGCTGGCATCCTCGAAGGGCAACCGCTCTTCCCCTTCGGCGTTTACAACCGACAGAACAAGCTCCCTTACACCATGAACCAGACTCTGGACGTTCAATGGCAACCGCGCAGAGACATCGCCATAGACATCGGGTACGTTGGCAACCTCGGCCGGCACGAAGTGATTCCCGTGCCCTTCAATCAGGCACAAATTGCCTCGCCGACGAACCCTGCGCACAAGGGCACGCCCTTCCAGCAGAACTACACTTACGGTTACACGGTGCAACAGCCTGGTTGCTCCGCAGGCCCCACGGCCTGCGCGATCTTTCTTCCGGACGGCACCCAGATGTTGAACAATTACGAGGGAGGCAATGCGGACCTTCGTGTTCCGTACATCGGATATTCCTCCGAGGCGCTTTCGTACAATGCCGCGGGCGTATCGGGTTACAACGCTTTGCAGGTCCACGTGGAAAAACGCATGAGTCACGGCTTGCAGCTGGGCTTTTCCTACACTTACTCCCACGCGTTGGACGAACAGAGCGCCATGGGATTGTTCTACAACGGGAATAATCCGCTCAACTTGCGCTCCGGTTACGGCAATTCGGACTTCGACCGCACGCACATCATCAATTTCACCTACCTCTATCAATTGCCGAACAAGTTCAGCGAATCTTCCTGGAAGGGCAAAATTGCGGACGGCTGGGCCGTCGAAGGAGTCGCGGTTTTCCAAAGCGGCCAGCCCTACAGCATCATTGACTACACCGGCGCAGTCGGCAGCATCTTCTACGGCGTCAACGATGGCATCACGAATCCGATCGTCCCATTGGCGCCGGGCTGCACGCCGAAGAGTGCGCTTACCGGTAAAACGGGCGCTTATGGTACTCCCGACAGTCCGCAGTACGCGCTCAATTCCAATTGCTTCACGCTGCCACTGCTTGCTCCCGGTGACTTGAATGGCGCGATTCCGGCGGGCGACACGTTCGAAACCAACTTCACGACGGGACAGCGCAACATCTTCCGGCAAACTTGGCAAAGGCGTACGGACCTTTCGATTGTGAAGAACACCAATATCACTGAGCGCTTCGTGCTGAAATACAGCTTCGATGTCTTCAACCTGACCAACACCGCCAGCTTCGACCTCCCGCTCGATGATGTATCGCAAAATCAGTATTACAACAACGCGCCCATCCTCGGGACGCCTGCGCTACCGAACAGTTGTCCGTCGGCTACGAACGGCAGTTTCTACAACTGCCCGTTCGGCCTGGGCGTCGTGAACAAGACCATCGGCAGCCCGCGCCAGATTCAGATGTCGCTCAGCCTTCAGTTCTAATCCAGCCCACCGGAGCAGGAACGGCGGCCATCCCGGCTGCTGTTCCTGCTCTCTTCCGTGCCCGTTCCTCGCGGCGCGTGAAATTGCAGCGCCAGTCGCGCAACGGATGCGGTTAGAATGTCGCCCATGTCCGTGCCCACTGCGCGCACTCGCTTGCAACAACTGAGCGAGCAGCTCGCTCGCGAAGTAATTACGCCGCGCGCCGCAGCTGACGAAGCGCTCAAGCGCGCCAACAGCAATGCCAGCCACAATGTTTACATCGCGCTCGATGCCGAGAAAGTGCGGGAACATGCGGATGAGTTGCCGCGACGATTTCCGCACGCTGCCAAGCCACTTCTCTACGGCGTGCCGGTTTCGATTAAAGATTGCTTCGATGTCGCTGGATTCCCAACCAGTTTAGGTTCGCGTTACTACGCCGAACGCGACGGCGTGGCGCGCGAGGATTCCGCCCTGACGGCGCGTTTACGTTCGCAGGGCGCGATCATCATCGGCAAGACGCACATGCACACCCTGGCCTACGGCATCACCGGAGAAAATCCGGATTATGGCGATTGCGAGCAGCCGCGCGACGCGCGACGGTTCACAGGCGGGTCGTCCAGCGGCGCGGCGGCCAGTGTGCAGGAGCAGTCAGCCCTCGCCGCGATCGGAACGGACACTGGCGGCTCGATACGAGCGCCAGCCGCCCTCTGCGGGCTTGCGGGATATCGTGCTTCGTTGGACTTGGCCCACCAGAGCGGATTGTGGCGCGGCGGTGTGCACCTGGCGCATACGTTCGACACGCTGGGTTGGCTGTTCCAGGATCTACGCGACGCCCCGCTGTTGGCTGATGCGCTGTTTGGCCTGCACGTGCCAGAAGCGGCCGAAACGCGCCTCCGCATCGGCTGCGTGCGCGACGAGTTTCTACACGATTGCGATGCGCACGTGCTTGCTGGATTTGCCGAGTGGAAGAAAAAACTCAGTGACTCCGGCGCAACGATTATTCCGGCGGATACGGAATACTGGGAAGAGGCGCTGGAGACTAACGCCGCAATCACCGCGCACGAAGCCGCCGCGATTCACAGCGCGAAAACCAGCGGAGATTTTTCGCACTTTCCCGCGGCAATTGCCCGGCGGCTGACGTGGGGAGCATCCATCTCAGCGGATGAAATCGCGGTTTTTCGCTCGCGGCACTTGCGTTTCCGCGAGCGCGCGGATTCGCAACTGCGCCAATTCGATTTTTTCCTCGCTCCGTGTGCCGCGCTGCACGAGCTTGTGGTCGGCGCCGATCATACAGAGTCGCGGCGTCTCATTCTGCGTTACACCACGCCGATGAGCCTGGTTGGCGCGCCAGTGGTGACGCTGCCGAGCACCACTGGCGCGGGCGTACAGTTGATCGCTCCGCGCAATTCGGATGCTCGGTTAGTCGCATACGCGAAAGCCATTGCCGCGCGGCTGGCGTAGCTCTGCGCCTCGCCGCGCGCGCGAGAGTCTGTGTGAGACCTCGAGAATCTAGTAGGCCGCAGCTTTGGGTTTGACTTGTAGCGGCCAGCTTTAGCTGGGCGCCTTTGACTTTGCCGTTGTAGCGGCCCACTTTAGTGCGCCATCGGTGTCGTGGTTCGCACGGCGATCGTCCTGGTGCAATCGCCGGCGATCGCTCCCGCTATTCCTCTCCGATGTCTTCATTCCACACCGCAGGATGCGCGCGAATATAATCCGCCAGCAGCGACGCACATTCCGCCGAGTCCAGATCAATCACCTTGATCCCGAGAGATCGCAGCCACTCAATCCCCCCCTGAAAATTGCGGCTCTCACCGACGACCACCGTGCCGAAGCCGAACTGGCGCACCAGCCCGCTGCAATACCAGCAAGGTGCCAGCGTCGTAACCATAATAAGGTTGCGATAACTGCGCTGGCGTCCGGCGTTGCGGAACGCGTCGGTCTCGCCGTGAACTGAAGGGTCGCCCTGCTGCACGCGGCGATTGTGCCCCGCGCCCACAAGCTTTCCCGTGGCATCAAAGATGGCCGCGCCGATGGGGATGCCGCCTTCGGCCAGGCCGGTGCGCGCTTCGTGCAGCGCGACGGCAAGCATCACGCCATAATCGAGTGAAGGTGTCATGCACATCTTATACTCGCTGCGGGGCAGCCGTGAGAAGCGCGAACTCCGTGAGCGTATTGGTGCAAGCGAAGATCCTGCCAGCTACTTGATCGGGCGCGAACCTGCGATGAGAATATCCACCAGACGCCTGGCGCTTTGCTGCCAGTCGGGGCTGGTCGCCACGTGAGCGACGCCCACAAGCGCGCGAAGGAGATCCATAGGCTCAACGTCTTTCCGTATGTCGCCGTTCTTGATCGCACGCTGCACCAGGGCACGAATCGCTTCCTGCATCAGCGCATAGGAAGCTGCGAATACTTTCTTGGGATCTCCGATCAGGGTATTCAGCGCGGGCGCGATGATCTGCTTCGTTTCGATAGCATCAACGAACAAGAGTAGCCACGCTCGCAACGCTTCGAGCGGCGGCATGGTTTGCGCGAACTTTCGCTCCATCGCAGCAAGCTTTTCCATTTCAGACCGATAAACCGCTTGTAGAAGTTCCTCGCGCGTTGGAAAGTGGCGATACAAAGTCCCCGGTCCGACACCTGTTTCACTGGCAATGTCGTCCAGGCTCGCGTTTGCGCCGGATCGAGTGAAAGCCAGCTTGGCTACCTCTAAAATGCGCTCGCGGTTCCGCTGCGCATCGGCGCGGGGCTTTCGCTGAGCGGGTTGTGACCGTTTGCGGGGCATAGCAAAAAAGTCAAAAAACTTGCATCCGGAGACTAGCTCCGGTTATCTTATGTAGTGCGGAGACACTCTCCGTTTTATGCGAGCCGCGGCCGCTTGTCAATAGGCACCTTCTCAAGCGGAGCGGCGAGAGGAGAAAAACATGGTGCAGACATTTGGAGCCACATCGACCACAGAGGAAGTTTTGTCCGGTATCAATCTGCGCGGTAAGCGAATTCTGGTGACAGGCGTCTCGGCTGGAATCGGTGTGGAGACGGCGCGGTCACTCGCCGCACATGGCGCGAACGTAATTGGCACCGGGCGCGATTTGACCAAGGGCGAAGCGGTGACAGCTCAAATACGCAAGGATGCCGCCGCGAACGGCGGAAGCTTCGCGCTCGTCCAGCTCGATCTGGCCAGTCTCGCGAGCGTGCGAAACTGCGCCAATCAACTGCTGCGCAAGGGCGAACCTCTCGATGTGATCATCGCCAACGCAGGTGTGATGGCGACGCCGTTTAGCTATACCACCGACAAATTCGAAATGCAGTTTGGCACTAATCACTTGGGCCACTTTGTTCTGGTGAACAGGATTGCGCCACTAATCCGCAGGGGCGGGCGACTGATCAACTTGTCTTCGGCGGGTCATCGCTTCTCGAACGTGGACCTGGACGATCCAAACTTTCAAAGAACGTCCTACGATCCTTTCGTCGCATATGGCCGGTCGAAAACCGCAAACATTCTATTCGCCGTCGCCTTCGACCAAAGGCACCGCGAACGTGGAGTGCGCGCCGCGGCCGTGCATCCAGGAGTCATTCAGACCGAGCTCGGTCGGCACATGGACCCGAACCGCGTTGGAGGCATGATCAAACAGATGAACGATCAGCTCGCCGCCGAGGGAAAGGGGCCGTTCGAGTGGAAGACGATCCCGCAGGGAGCGGCAACGTCCGTGTGGGCCGGTGTCGTCGCGCCGGCTGAGGAGATTGGCGGCCGCTATTGCGAAAACTGCCACGTAGGAGAAATCGTGCCTGAGAGTGTGACGATCAGCGGCGTCAGCGAAGGTGTGCGCGCATATGCACTAGATCTGAAAATGGCAGAGGCGCTTTGGAAGAAAGGCGAAGAATTAGTCGAGGAATCTTTTTCGCGTTAGGCAGGGGAGGTGCAAAAGCATTTGTAACGGGAGCAGCGGGATTTTGCACTCGCGGTTATGCCATCCGTAAATATCGACTCGAAGAAAACGAATGAATAAGGAGATCAAGATGCAGAACAAATCTGTCGCCCTGGTCACCGGGGCTAATCAAGGGATCGGTCTTCAGATCGCGAAGGATCTGGTGGCACACGGCTTCACCGTGCTGGTCGGGTCGCGCAATCTCCAGCGCGGCGAGGCTGCGGCTAAGGAAGTTGGGCCTGACGCACGCGCGCTGCAGCTCGACGTGACAGATCAGGCTTCGATCACGGCTGCGGCGGAGTGCATCCGCGACGATTTTGGCCGCCTCGATGTGCTCGTCAACAACGCGGCGATTTCGAATACGAGTAAGCAGCCGGACATGTCCGTCCAGGAGTATGCGAAGCTGACCCGCCCGAGCAACGTGTCCCTCGATGAAATGCGCGCGGTGTGGGACACCAACGTGTTCGGCGTACTCGCCGTTACACAGGCGATGCTACCGCTACTGCGCGAAGCGCCGGCAGCGCGGATCGTCAATGTGTCGAGCGGCGTTGGCTCGCTGACGCGGAACTCAGACCCCGCTTCCCCTTGGCGCTCGATCTTCGGCCCCGTTTACCCTGCGTCCAAGACAGCTCTGAACGCGATCACGCTCGCCATGGCGATCGAGCTCGAGCCGACACGGATCAAAGTAAACGCCGCCTGCCCGGGCTACACCAAGACGAACCTCAACAACTATTCAGGCACGCGAACTGTCCAGGAGGGAGCCCGCGAACCCGTGCGACTCGCGCTGCTCGGTCCGGATGGTCCGACGGGCACGTTCTCAAACGAGGACGGGCCGCTTCCGTGGTGACGTTGTCTCGAGCGCATGCGCCGCCACGTGGCCGCGCTTGATCATGGCAGTGAATCTCGCGAGACCGGGCCCAGCAATCGCTAATTATCGAAATCAGAAGGAGAAAAGAAAATGCGAATTTTCGTGACCGGTGCTACGGGCTTTATCGGTACAGCTGTTGTTCGGGAGCTGATCAGTGCGGGACACATCGTGATCGGGCTCGCTCGATCAAATGCGGGGGCCAAATCCCTTGTTGCAGCTGGTGCCGAAGTGCTTCGAGGAGACTTGGAGGATCTGGGCAGTTTGCGCATCGGAGCGGCGATGTCCGATGGTGTGATTCACACGGCGTTTGTCCATGACTTCTCGAAGTTCAAGGAAGTTTGCGAGACCGACAAGCGCGCGATTGAAGCGCTCGGTGCCGCATTCGAGGGTTCTGACCGGCCATTGATCGTCACCTCCGGGCTTGCGCGGCTGGCATCGGGCCGCGCCGCGACTGAGGATGATCCTCCTGTTCCTGTCTCTGCGTCATATCCCCGCGCTTCGGAAGTGGTAGCGATGTCGCTAGTGGCACGCGGGGTTAAAGCATCGGTGGTACGCCTCCCGCAGGTCCACGACCGGGCGAAACAAGGCCTCGTCAGTTACCTGATCAATATAGCGCGCCAGAAGGGTGTCTCGGCGTACGTCGGTGACGGGCGCAACCGCTGGGCCGCGGTGCACGTGCTAGATGCTGCCCGCGTCTATCGGTTGGCGCTGGAAAAGGGTACGGCCGGAGCCAAGTATCATGCGGTCGCCGAACAGGGCGTAGCGGTCAAAGAGATCGCTGAGGCGATCGGGCGGGGCCTGAAGCTGCCGACGGTGTCCGTATCTGCTGAACGAGCGGGCGAGCACTTTGGTGCGCTGGGGATGTTCGCTGGGCTAGACTTGGTGGCGTCCAGCGCGCTCACGCAGAAGTGGTTAGATTGGCGGCCAACGCAAACTGCACTCATGGACGATCTTAACCATGCTCGCGATTTCGAACCTGAAAATGCCAAGCCTGTGCAGCTGCATCCTGAGCCCGCAGTCGTGGTGCGCCTCGAAAGGAATAGCCGCTGATCGTCGTTGACGATTACGTACCGGGTAATCATCGGACCTAAGAAATAGAACCTTCCGCTTCGTGAACGGAGCGCGGCGCAAGTCTGCGATTAGATGCGGCTGTTTTTGTTGATTTTGGCGGCGGCGCGCAGGATCAGCCAACGCTGCTTGCCGCTCATGCGGGCAAATTGCTTGGCGAACAAACGCAGCTGGCGCGTGGTTTTTTTGTCGAGGCCCCAGATGGAGTCGAGTGACTGCTTGGAGACGCGCAGCTTCTTTGCGGGAACGTCGTCGTCGGTGAAAAGCTGGTGCAGCGGCACGTCCAGAGCGCGCGCCAGTTTTTCCAGCGTCTCGATGGACGGAACTGTGCGGCCATTTTCCAGGCGCGAGAGGTAACAGCGAAACAAACCCGTGCGTTCCTGGATATCGCCTTGCGAGAGGTTTTGGGCTTCGCGAAGCCGTTTGAGCCTTTCGCTGATGACCATGGCGAGAGCTTACAATATTCTGCCGTGCCGACTCAATTATAGTTGAAATAGGTTGAATCGGAAAACCCAAGCCCATCCGCCTCGCCCCAGCCGGTTCCGCATTGATACAATTCTGCAGGCTACTTCGCTGTTCCACGGGTGTGCGCGTTCTGGAAAATGTGCGCAATGTGACTCATATTGCACAGTTTTCGAAATGCCCCTGCGTCATTATTCCCAAGTCAAGCTATCCCGCCATCCGCGCAACCCGCAGCGACAAAGTGAGACCGGGCAACCGAAGGATGATCAGGAAAGGTATGAAAAAAATGCGTACGCTCCGCTCGATTCAATATTTCTTACTCGCACTGGCAATTTTGGCGGTCCCCGCAACGTCTCGCGCACAGTTCAGCGCGTCCATCACCATCGCGCCGCCAGCACTTGTCGTTTATTCGCAACCGATTTGCCCGCAGCAAGGTTATCTCTGGACGCCGGGCTACTGGGCCTACGGCGACGAGGGTTATTTCTGGGTGCCGGGCACATGGGTCGAGCCGCCGAGCGAAGGCTTGCTGTGGACTCCGGGATATTGGGGCTGGAACAATAATATGTACGCCTGGAACGGCGGCTATTGGGGCAACGAAGTCGGGTTCTACGGGGGCGTGAACTATGGATATGGCTACGGCGGCTCCGGATATCAGGGCGGCTACTGGCGCAACAATCAGTTCAGCTACAACCGCTCGGTGAACAACTTCGGCGGCAGGAATTTCAGCAACACTTACGACAAGCGTGTGACCGTCAGCACGTCGAGCCACGTCAGCTATAACGGCGGACATGGCGGAATCAGCGCACGTCCCACGGCGGCGCAACAAACATTCGCTCGCGAATCGCACACTTCGGCGACCGCAGCCCAGACAAGCCACCAGCAGGCGGCGGGTGGGAATCGGGAAATGCTCGCGTCCGTGAATCACGGGCGTCCGGCAGTCGCGGCAACGTCCCAACCGGGAGAATTTTCCGGTAAGGACGTGGTAGCGGCGCGCGGGGCTACAGCGTCGAACCGAGCGGCCGAGACGAAAGCGGCGGAGAATAAGGCCGAAGCGAACAAGGCTGAATCGAACAAGGCAGCTGAGACGAAGGCAACGGAAAACAAGGCCACCGAGAATAAAACCTCTGAGAATCGAACGGCTGAGAACAAAGCGACGGAGAACAGGGCTGAAGCGAATAAGGCAGCCGAGACGAAAGCGACCGAGAACAAGGCCGCTGAGTCGAAGGCCACCGAAAACCGAGCTGCTGCGAGCAAGGCTAGCGAGAACAAGGCTGCGGAAAACAAAGCCACTGAAAATAACGCGGCTGCAAGTCGTGCAGCGGCGAACAAGACGAAAGAGAACAATGCTGCGGCAGCGCGGTCAAATGAGAACAAGGCAGCGGAAAACAAGCCAGCTGCAAAACCGGCGGCAAAGCCCGAACATACTGCAGCGCCGGCTACCACGCACACTGCGGCACGTCCTGCTCAGCCGGCCGCAAAACCTGAGGCGGCGCGCCCGGAGGTCAAACCTGTTGCTGCGGCGAAGCCAGCTCCGACCGCAAAGCCAGAACGTCAACCTGCTCCGGCGCACAACGAAAGCGCGCCGAAACAAGCCGCGCCGCAGCAACATCAGGCCGCACCGCAACAGCACCAAGCTGCTCCGCAACCGCATCAAGCGGCGCCACAACAACATCAGGCTGCGCCGAAGCAACAAACCGCGCCAAAGGCCGAAGCGTCACGTCCGAGCGAGGAGAAACCCAAATAAGCCGATGGCCGTGAAGATCTAACGGGCCCGCGGGCCTGATTTGGGCACTCCTGGTGAGCGGTTCGTGAACAACAACACGAGCCGCTCACTTTTTTGTGCCTAGTGAGGTCCGCGTTAACGCAGCCGACGAGCCACGTCCGCGTATTGTGGGCCTTGGGAATTTTTGCTGCGGCGCGCATATGAGACTGATGTGGCGACGCCGATCAAGACTGCGGCCAAAAACACGTACGGAAGGTAACGCCACGGGGCGGCCGGGACTGGGAAAACGGATAACGCCAGCACGACGGCGAGGATCAGCAGTGCGGCGACGCTGACGGCGACGTCCAGCCGCCGCAGGATTTTGCGGCGGAGCAGGAAGAAGGGCATCGCGAGGCAGACCAAAAAATATGAGGCGATGAATCCGAAAGAGGCGAGCTGAGTTATGTAGTTGATGCAATCGGGCAACAGGACTTTTGCCAGCAGCAGCGCCACAGGACACGCGATGCCGATGATCGCGATTAGAGCGATGGCGCGGTGAGGAGTTTTGTTCACGGGATGCGCTGAACCGAAGCTGGGTGCGAACAGGCGATTTTGCGCGAGGTAATACAGGATGCGCGCGCCGGCGTTGAGCGAGCCGAGCGTGCAGGCAAAATAACTGAGCGCGATGCCGATGGAGCTGACGTAACCGAAGCTCGCGAGATTCATGGAGCGCGCGATGGAGTCAAAGGGAGCATTGAGCTGGTCGAGCGCCAGGCCGTTCTTCCGCGCGAGCGCGGTGAGGCAATAAATCATCACCAGGTAGAGTACGCCGACGGGAATCAGGCAGCTCACGATTACGCGGGGAATGGTGCGGCGCGCGTGCGAGGCCTCTTCGCCCAGGGTGGTGACGCTTTCGAACCCGGCGAGCGTCATAAACCCGAAAACCATCGCGAATTGGAAGCCGGATAATTTTGCGCCTTCCAGATGCAGCTGCGGCCGGTCGAGCCACGCGGAATTGTGGCGCATCGCCAGTGCGATGATGATGACGATCACCGCGAGCGACCCGAACTCGATCGCAAGCATCACTTTGGTGGAAAGCTTGATGTCGTGGTGCGCAATAATCCACGCAACAACTACCACGGTCGCGGTGATCGCCGCTGCGCGTAAAAAAGATGCGGGCGCGCCGCTAATCTGGCGGTAGAAAAGATCGGCATAGTACGCGGAAGATGGCGCGGTGCCGGCAGCGCCGAAGGCCATCGCGGCGACGTAAGCCCATCCGGTGACCACGCAGGCCGTACGGCCCAGGCCCGCAGCGGCAAAATCAGCCAGCGAACCGGCGGAAGCGCACTGCGCGGAAAAACGATGCACGCTGTACATGATCAGCGAGAAGGCAACGAGCGTAAGCAGGAAGATCAGCCAGGTGGCGTTGCCGCCCTTGGCGATCAGCAGCGGCAGCACGATGCCGCACGTTCCGGTGGGCGCCATCACGCCCAGGGTGAGGGCGGTGTCCTCGATGAAAGACAAATAGTTGTGACGAAGCGTGGTACGCACGCGCAAGGGAATATCTTTCGGCGAGGATTGTGCCGGGAGACTCACATGAGCAACAGTAGCAGCAGGAGTTTTTAGGCGCAAATTCGCGTTGCGGCCCGGTAAACTTCCGCAAGATTCGCAGTGCCTATTGCATATAATGGCGGCGACGCTTCCTGGGTTTTATTGAATAGCCACCGCCCACAGGCGCCGGAGTTTTCAGCCTCATCAACTTTTTTGGAGAATTTATGGACCGGCGCGATTTTATGAAGGCGGCAACCACGCTGCTCGCCACTACAGCGCTGCAGCGAACTGATTTTGCGCAAGGGGACGTGATTATTCCGGGGCGTTTGGTGCTGCCCATGAACCGTGGCTGGCGCTACAACTCATCGTTCGTCGCCGGAGGCCATGACCTAAGCTTTGACGACTCGAAATTCGACCGCGTGGTGGTTCCGCACACCAACGTTGCGCTGCCGTGGCACGGATTTGACGACAAGGCGTACGAATTCGTTTCGCTCTATCGCCGCCGCTTCAGACTGCCGCCGTCGGCGAGCGGGCAGCGCGTATACGTTGATTTTGAAGGAGTGATGACCGCATCCACAGTTTGGATCAACGGCCAGCGGCTCGGTGAATACAAGGGCGGCTACACGCCTTTTTCGTTCGAACTCACGCCGCATCTGAATTTCGAGGGCGAAAATCTTCTTGCCGTGGACGTAGATTCTTCCGAGCGCCCGGACATTCCGCCCTTCGGCAACCGCATTGACTATCTGACCTTCGGCGGAATCTATCGCGAAGTTTCGCTGCGTATCGTGCCGGCCACTTACATCGCGAATATTTTCGCGCAGCCCAAGAACGTCTTAAGCGAACATCCATCGCTCGATGTGCATTGCTTCGTCCAGCGGCTTGAGCCTTTGCAGTATGCTCAGCTCACGCTGGAAGCCGTGCTGCTGAATGGCGCGAACACGATTGCCGAGGCCACGCAACCCGTTCCGCCGTCGGACCCGACCAGCGAGCCCGTGAGCTACACATTGGAATTCGCTCCACTGTCGGGTATTCAGCTTTGGGATATCGCGAATCCACATCTTTACTCCGTGCGCGTGCAGTTGCTCGTTGGCGAACGGGTACTTGATGAATACACGCGGCGCATCGGCTTTCGCGAAGCGCAATTCACAGATCACGGCTTCGAGTTGAACGGCAAAGCAATCAAGCTGCGCGGCCTGGACCGTCACCAGACTTTTCCTTTTGTCGGCCAAGCGATGCCGGCGCGCGTGCAGCGCCAGGACGCCTACATTCTGCGGAAGCAATTGCATTGCAACATCGTGCGCACTTCGCACTATCCGCAATCGCGCCATTTCCTGGATGCTTGCGACGAGCTCGGATTGCTGGTGTTGGAGGAAATTCCCGGTTGGCAGTACATCGGCGATCAGGCCTGGCAGGATCTCTCCGTTGACAACGTAAGCCGCATGATTCGCCGCGACTGGAATCATCCCTCCATCGTTCTGTGGGGCGTGCGCGTCAATGAATCCCGAGACAATCACGATTTCTACACGCGCACCAATGCCGTGGCACACAAGCTTGACCCCTCGCGCCAGACCGGAGGCATCCGCTATTTCCAGGAGTCCGAATTTCTGGAAGACGTCTTCACCATGAACGATTTTGGCTGGCCGCTGAAGCCGCCGAATCATCCGCGCTATCTCAACACCGAATTTGTGGGCCACACCTACCCGGTGAAGACGATTGACGACAACGTGCGCCACCGCGAACACACCATTCGTCACGCGCGCGTGCACGATCAGCTTGCCTCTAACCCGCAATACGCGGGTGGCATCGGCTGGTGCGCGTTTGATTACAACACCCACTCCGATTTCGGCGCGGGAGATCGCATTTGCTATCACGGCGTGGTGGACATCTTTCGCGAACCGAAACCCGCCGCTGGCTTCTATAAATCGCAATGCGATCCCGACGAGGAAATTGTGCTCGAGCCGGCGTTCCATTGGGCCGCGGGCGATGAAGCCCTGCGGTTTACCGTCGCGATGGTTTGTTCGAACTGCGACCACTTGAAGCTCTATGTGAAAGGCAAAAGCAATTGGGATTTGATCGCCGAAGCCGATCCCGATCGCTCGCAGTTCGCACATTTGCATTATGCGCCGTTCAGCGTTGATTTAACCAAGGTGCAGCACGAATGGGGCGACTTGCGGATTGATGGCTACCTGAAGGGCCAGCAGGTTGTCTCGAAGACCTACTCCGGCCGCGGCGTGGATCGGAAATTCTCAGTGCGCGCCGATGACGCAGAGCTGAGCGCGGATGGAGCGGACAGCACGCGCGTGGTGTTCCGCGTGACAGACGAATTCGGCGCGATTTGTCCTTATGCCAACGATTCCATCGCGCTCAGCCTGGAAGGCCCCGCGGAAATCATTGGGGACAATCCGTTCGCGCTGATCGGAGGCACCGGTGCGATTTGGATTCGCGCAAATGAAGAGCCGGGAACTGTTCGGCTCACGGCCAAGCACCCGCGTCTAGGAAGTCAGACGATAGCGGTCCAGATGCAAGAAGTGCCCGCCGAACGGATCTAGCGCAACTTTTGATCGGAACGAACCAAGCCGCCGCTACACGCAATTTCAGAAGTAAAACTTCAAAGCAAACTGGACCAGTCGCGGAGACAGCGACGCAGTGGGAAATCCGAATTGCGAAGCCCCGCGCTCCGTGGAAAAGTTTTCATTAGTCGTCGTCGGATCCGCGAACTGCAGGTTCGGGTGGTTCCAGATATTGAAGAACTCGGCGCGGAACTCAAAATGCATTTGTTCTTTGACTGGAAATTGCTTGATGAACGAGAGATCCCAGTTCTGCAGTCCGGGCCCAAGAATGATGTTTCGGCCCGCGTTTCCGAAAGTGCCCGCTACCGTGTTGGGGACAAACGCGCAAGTATTGAAAAGCGTTCCAGGCAGGCAACGCGCTCCGTTCGGATTTCCTACTACGTTGGGACGCGCGCAGTTGAACACCTCGCCTCCGCAATCGGAATTGGAGATGTTCACCAGATCGTCTGTTGGCGTGAACCAATTGCCGGTTTGCGCCGACACGATTCCGGTCACTTGCCAGTTGCCCACAATCTGGTTGGCAACCCCCGTGAGGTTCGAGCCAAAATGCTGGCCGTTGCCGAACGGCAAGTTATACACAAAGTTGACGACGAACCTCTGGCGCACGTCGAAATCGGCGTTGCCATATTCCAGGTAGGGCTCCGTTTGCAGCCGGAAATCCCCTTGATTTTGTGAGCCCAGACTGGCCGAAGACGCGTCATCGAGCGCGTGGCTATAAGTGTAGGCCGCCTGAAATTGCAAGCCGTTAGAAAAACGCTTTTCAAGGCGAAGCTGCAATCCGTTGTAATTCGAAAATAAATTCGAGCGAAGTGTTTCGATCCCCGCGTCGATATTGGGATCGGGGCGGCGCGGGGCTGTGGGAATCGTCGGATCCGCCGTGGGTACCGCCTGGTTTCCATTAAACATGCCGAAGAGATTGGCGCCGTGCGAGCCTACGTAGGAAATCTGCGCCACCATGTTCGCCGGCAATGCGTACTGGAAGCCGACGAACCATTGCTGCATGAACGGAGTGGTGATATTCGGGCTGATGGAAAAAAGCAGCGGAGTATTAGGATCAATCAGCGAGTTTGCAGGAAATCCTTGCTGCAGCGAGTTAAACCCTGGAATCGAACAATCTATCTGTCCGGGATTGGGGTTCGCGGAATTGGTCAAGCAGGGCTGGTTGAACGACTGCGTCACGAAAAAGGGCGGATTGAAACCGGGGCTAGGATTCGAGTAGGGCCCGTTTTCCTGGCCGCCATAAAAAATCCCGTAAGAACTTCGCAGCACGAGTTTTTCGTTGATCTTGTAGGCCAGGCCGATGCGCGGCGCAAAATTGTGATAATCCGGCGGGACCAGCCCGGTCGAGCCGGTCCGGTCAATGGTAATTTGCGTGGCCAAAGTGGGAGTCAGTTCTGCCGTTTGCCCCGTCGGCACAATCAGGCATCCGCACGTGAAATTAAAATTGGCTTGCTCATTGTCGGCGGCCTTCACCGGTGAATAATATTCGTAGCGCAAGCCGAGATTCAGCGTCAGGTTCGGTGTTGCCTTGAAATCATCCTGAATAAATCCCGCATAGATTTGCCGGTGATAATTGACGTTGTGCAAGTTCACGATGGAGCCGCCGTCGGAAATGCCCAGAAGAAAGCTGGCGAAGCCGTAGCCACCGCTTCCTGGCGCCGCGGGATTGTCCGTAAATGCCGCGCTGAAATCGGCGGTGCCGCGCGAGGCGGACGGCTGAAAGATCGTGAATTGTTCGAAGCGCAGCTCGGTGCCAATCTTGATTGAATGGCGTCCTTTCACCCAGGTGAAATTGTCCGTAACGACATAGCTGTTCTGTTTTTCGATCGAGGGCAAGTAACCAGAACTGCCGAGTTGCGGCGCAGAGCCGTCGCTGAACGTCAGAGCGGGAAGGCCGCCGTTGAACGTGCCGGGCTCGTACGGAACGCCGGGATAATCGAGTTCGGCCGAGACATTCTCGTTGTAGTTGTTCTGGTAGCGATGCGCGTTGATCCGGTTGTAACCAAAACGGAATTCGTTCACGTGAGTGGAATCGAAAACGTGCGTTTCGCTCAACGCGATGCTGCGGTAGGAAAAATCTTCTATGCCGTCGAAGAATCCGCCGCCATCCAGGACATTATCGAAAGGCGAAGGAATATAACTGGGCTGGTTTTCGTAGCTGAACCGTCCGAACAGAGAATCCTTGTTCGAAATGGTGTGATCAATACGCACGTCGAAGTTGTTGCGCGTTTCGCTGCGCACCGGTACGGCCTGGTAGTTGAACCCCGGATTGCTCGAGTTCGGAGCGGGAATCAGCGCCGCCAGGCGGGATGCCAGCGGGTCAGTTGTTCCCGCCGGAAACACGTTGGTGGGAACTCCTCCAGCACCCACGCCGATCGGCACTCCGCACAAACCGCTGGGATTGGCGAGTGTTGTGGGCACAACTTGCGTTTGGCGGGCGTTGAAAATTTCTCCGACGAAAGTCTGGTTGCCGCTGCAATCCAGAGCCACTGCCCCGGTAGGATTGCCGGTGTTCGGGTCAATCGCCATTGCGGGAGTGTTGGTGAGCAGTTCTGAAAAGTCGCCGTTCACCATGCTTTGATCGGGGACGGTCGCCGTCTGCAGAAGACCCTGGCGCAAACGGAAACCCTCGTAATCACCGAAGAAGAAGGTCTTATCCTTTTTAATCGGGCCGCCGAATGTGGCGCCGAACTGATTCTGATTGTATTCCGGTTTTTGCGGGATGGTTATGATGGCGGGAGAAGCGTCGAGCGCGGCGTTGCGAAAATATTCGAAGACGTCGCCGTGAAAGCCGTTAGTACCGGATTTGATCACGGCGTTTAGAATCGCGCCATTGCCTCTGCCAAATTCCGCGCTGTAGTCGTTGGTTTGAACCTTGAATTCCTCAATAGCGTCAATCGGCGGCTGGATCACGTACGAGGATTCATTCAGCACGTCGCCCAAATTCGAATTGTTGTCGATTCCGTCCAGCAGAAAATTGTTTTGCAACGAACGCGCGCCATCCACGCTAAATCCATAATTTCCGCTCACGCGCGACCCCGGTTCGCTGGGCACCACGCCGGCGCCCAGTTGAGCAAGCTGCGCAAAATTTCTGCCATTCAGCGGCAGGGTTTCGATGCGCCCCTTATCCATCACTTCGCCCATCGTACTCGTCTCGGTTTCCAGCAGCGGGTTCTGGACTGTCACTTCAACCTTCTGCGAGACCTGCCCGATCTCCAGTTTCACGTTGGCTTCGATGCGGCCCTGCACGTCGAGCTGCACTGGCCCAGCAACCGCCGTCTTAAAGCCAGCCTTCTCGACAGTGACCGTGTAACGGCCAACCTTCAGCGGGCCGGCGACATAGTCTCCGTTCCCATCCGTGGTGGTATCGAACTCGGTTCCGCGGTCGACATCAATCGCTTTCACTTTCGCACCCACCACGATCGCGCCCGACGCATCCTTCACAGTCCCCGCGATAACCCCGGTGTCCTTCTGCGCCCAGGCGCCGCCACAGGAAAGCAACAGCGCCACGAGGAAACCGGCGACGCGCAAGCTCGTGATCATTTTGCTGACGGAATGTTCGAGTCGCTTGTTCGGACTCGTCCAGCAGGAAAGAAAAAAGCGCACAGGTTTGTTCACCGATAACCCCCACGAAGTTGGGACCAAGTCTCTCGAATCCGGGCTAGCTGCGGAGTACCCCACGCCGCAGGGAGACGAGAAATCGGCCTTTATCGCTCACGTAATTAGTCCTATTATGCACGTTTGTCAACTTTTTTTATCGAATCTGATGCATTTTGTATTATTGTGCACACTTCTAACCGATTTGTGGCACAATCGGCTGCTTTTGGAATCTGCAACGGGATGGAGAAGTTTTGATGAGCCTGCTGGCCGAGGAACGGAGATTTCGCATCCGCGAGCTTTTATCCCGCGAGCGAACCGTTACCGCCTCCGAACTGATTCGCACGCTGGGCGTCACTGCCGCCACCATTCGCCGCGATCTTGAAGTCCTGGAAAAAGAAGGGGTGCTGGTCCGCTCGCACGGCGGCGCAGTGTCGCGCACTTCGGCCACGGATTTTCAACCTTCCTATGAAGCGCTGGGACGCAGCAATCGCGCCGAGAAACAAGCGATCGCCCGCGAAGCCGAACGTCTGATACTCGATGGCGAAACAGTTTTCCTGGAAGCCAGCACTTCGGTGTACGAACTCGCGCGGCGTCTGCTGCATCGCAATCGCCTCACGGTAATCACCAATTCTCCGCCGATCGTGGCTGAGTTTCAGCGCAGCCAGCACGTCTCCGTGATTTCCACGGGAGGCGAACTTCAGAAGGATCTGTTTTATCTTTCCGGAGTCTGGGCGCAGCGCGCGCTTTCGGAGATTCGCGTGGACAAAGCGGTGCTGGGCGTCAGCGCGATTGATCCCGCCTACGGAATTTCCACTGCCAGCCAGGCCGAAGCGCAAATCAAAAAAATGATTCTGAGATCCGCGCGCGTGAGCATCGCCCTCGCGGACCATAGCAAATTCGGCAATCAGGGATTTGCTTATGTCGGGCCCACCACCGACATTGACATCCTGGTGACGGATTCCGGCACCGACCCGCAGCATCTGCGGCCGCTGCGTGAGGCCGGCGTGGAATTAATCATCGCCGATGTGCGCGAAGCGTCTGTTGACGCGGATAAAAATGAATCTGCAAGAGGCCGGACGCGTTCGGGAGGGACCAAGCATTGATCGAGAATGCGCGCGGAAATCTCAAACGAGTTCTCTGGCCAGTGCTGCTCGCAGCCGGAATGGCCTGCGCCGGGTTCGTGGTTGGCCGGAGCTTGGCTGCTCCGCTGTTCCCGGCCGCTGCGTCGGAACTATCGCCCGACTCTGATAATGCCGCGCTCCAGGCATTCGCCGCGATGGATCCGATTGACACGCACGTTCACGCATTCAGGACCGACCCTGCCTTCACGGAGCTGTTGGCGCGCTTGCGCTTGCACGTACTGGATATTTGCGTGGCTGATACCCACGGCATCTACAGTGAGTTGGCCACCGAACTCGCGCGCGCCAAGGATTTCGTGAAGGCCAGCCCGGGTCACGCAAGCTTGTGCGTCACCTTTGATCCATTCACGTTCCCGCAGAAAGATTTTGCGCAGAACGCCGTCAAGCAGCTCCACCAGGAATTTGCTGAAGGGGCGATAGCGGTAAAAATCTGGAAAAATATCGGCATGGAGCTAAAGACGCAGGACGGCAAGTACGTGATGCCGGATGATCCGGCATTCGAACCCATCTATCGCGAGATAGCGGCCGAAAACAAGACACTCGTCGCGCACGTGGCTGAGCCGTCTTCCTGCTGGCAGCCGCCCGATCCAAACAGCCCCGATTACGATTACTACAAGGAAAATCCGGAATGGTATATGTACCTTCATCCGGATCATCCGCGCAAGGAAACCATTCTGGCCGCGCGCGATCACCTGCTCGCGGAAAATCCACAACTGCGTGTCGTCGGTGCGCACCTGGGAAGCATGGAAACCGACGTGGACGAAATCGCCAAGCGCTTCGACCTGTATCCTAATTTCGCGGTAGACACCGCCGCGCGCATGGAATATTTGATGCTCGCGCCACGGGAAAAAGTACGGAATTTCCTGATCAAGTATCAGGGCCGTGTGCTGTACGGAACAGACTTGGAATTCCTCAACGGCGAAGGCACGCCCGACGCTTTGAAGGACTGGCAGGAGACGTACGCTAGAGACTGGAAGTTTTTGGCCACGGATCAGAAGCTGCAGCTCAGAGGGCGCCAAATCGAGGGGCTGAATTTGCCCGAGCCCGTTCTGCGCCGCATCTTTCACGATAACGCCGTCCGGTGGATTCCTGGGATCGCGGCCTCCCCGAAGTAACCAGGCCGCGAGTAAGCCCGGACGGCGTCCCTTCTTCTAGAAATTTATTTGCTGGATTTCGATTTGCGGCAGCAGCGCGTGAACCGTCGCAAGTTCGATTCTGCCAGGCGCCGGCGCCACGCAATTGGCAGCGCCGCAAGCTGCTGCCAGCCGCAGAGCTTCTTCGCCGGCGATGCCCTGCGCAGCTGCGAACACAAAACCTCCCAGCGTCGCGTCGCCGGAGCCAACCGCCGAAATCACGTTCATGCGCGGCGGCGCAGCTTTCCACGCGGGGCCATTTTTGCGCTCGAGCCAGATCAATCCTTCTCGACCCAGCGTGATCGCGGCGCCCACCGCTCCAGCTTCCACAATTTGTGCCGCCGCACGCGCCATTTCCTGCATCGTCGCGAGCGGCCGCCCCACAAGCGTTTCCGCTTCGGCGCGGTTTACCTTCACAAAATCCGGACGAGCGTTCGCACTCGTGCGCAAAGCTTCGCCACTGGTATCCACAAAAACTCTGGCGCCGGCAGTTCGCGCGGCTTCAATCAGCGAAACATAAAATTCAGGCCCAAGCCCCGGGGGCAAACTACCCGAAATCACCAGTATCGCGTTCCTCCATTCGTCCCGCAGTCCCGAAACGCAAGCCTGCAGGAATTCGTCGCGCTCCTGCTCGCTCGGTTCCGCGCCGGGTTCGAGAATTTCGGTGATGCGGCCTGCAGCATCGATAATTTCCAGATTCACGCGCGTGCTGGATTTCGTGGGAACTGCGACCACGCGAATGCCCAGCGATTCCATTTGCCGCGCGCATTCCTGCCCCGTCGCTCCGCCGAGAAATCCTACCCAGACGGGCGAAGCTTCAAGTGCACGCGTGGCCATTGCGACGTGAGCAGCCTTGCCACCCGCCAGACCGTGCGCGCTGTTTGCCCGGTTGATTTCGCCGACGGCCAGGGATTCCATGAACAGCCGGCGATCCATGGCCGGATTGGCGCTCACGCAGACGATTGTTGGACCGGGCATAAACCCTTGCTCCTGGCTGGCATTTGTGCCAAGCTATCACCCTCAGACACAAAATAGTAACAAAAAGTAATAAATCGAAAGCAGGCTGTTACCTATGCTCGCGGAAGAGCGGCGGCGAAAAATCCTGAAATTGACGCAGCGCGACGGCCGGGTCGTCGTGAAAGACCTGGCGCGCCGTTTTTCCACTTCGCTGATCACAATTCGCAAAGATTTGGAATCTCTCCACCAAATGGGCCGCCTGCAACGCGCGCATGGCGGCGCGCTGCCCATAGACGCGTCGGCGCTGCGCGATCCCACCCTGCACGAAAAAGAACAACTGCACCGCCGCGAAAAGCTTAAAATTGCGGCAGCGGCAGCGCGGCTGGTTCGTCCCGGTCACGTGGTGATTCTGGATTCGGGCACCACCACCACGGCCATCGCGCGCGCCATCCAGCACGTTCGCGACCTCACCGTGATCACCAACGCCGTAAACATTGCCGCCGAGCTCGCCGGCACGGACGTCGAGGTCATTCTAACGGGCGGCGTCCTGCGAAGGAATTCGTTTTCGCTGGTGGGGCCCCTCACAGAGGATTCCTTGCGGCACGTTACCGCCGATCTGCTGTTCCTAGCCGTGGACGGGTTCGACGTCGAATACGGGCTCACGACTCCTAACCTGCTGGAAGCGCGCGCCAACCGCGTGATGATGGAAAACGCCAAGACCACGATAATCGTCTGCGATTCCAGCAAGTTCGGCCGCCGCAGCCTTTCGTTTATCGCGCCTACTTCGGCCGTCCATCACACCATCACGGACAACAAGATATCCGCGCGGCATCTTCGCGGGCTGCGCGCGGCGCATATCAAAGTGATCGTAGTTTAAATTTTCATTTCGCAACTTTGCGGAGGAACAGTTGGTCGAATTGAACGCAGCAGCGGGCGCCCACACCATAGCGGAAATTCTTTCAGAACCAGCGACGTGGAAATCGTGCCTCAAAGCGATGGAGCAGTCGGGCGAGACGCAATCGCTGAATGAAAAGCTCCCCAGAAATATCGAATGGGTGTTCATCGGCTGCGGCTCCAGTTTTTATCTGGCCCAAGCCGCGGCGGCCAGCTGGTCCATTTTGACGGGCGAGAAAGCCCGCGCGCTTCCCGCATCCGAAATCACGCTGTTTCCGCAGGCTTTTTTGGCAGCGTGCCAGCCCGTCCTGATCACTCGCTCCGGGTACACTTCGGAGGTTTTGCAAGCCGCCGAATATCTGGAAACAAAACTCCATCTGAAAACTTTGGCAATCACCTGCGGTACCGGCACTCTGATCGAGAAAATCGCCTCGCACTGCATCAAGCTGACCGCGGCGGATGAAAAAAGCACAGTAATGACGCGCTCTTTCACCTCGATGCTGATTACGCTGCAATCACTCGCGGCGATTCGTGGAAATCGCGGCGACTTCCAGGACGCGCTCAGCCAACTTCCCGACCAAGTGGCAGGCCGGTTTAACGCAATTCACAGCACGATCAAGTCGCTGGCGGAATCGCGAACCTTTGCAGACTACGTATTTCTCGCGCAAGGGCCATTTTTCGGGATCGCGCAGGAATCCATGCTGAAAGTGAAAGAAATGTCCTGCTCATACGCGCAGTGCTTTCACACGCTGGAGTTCCGCCACGGCCCGAAAGCGATTGTCAGCCCCGAGACGCTCATCACCTTCATCATCAGCGAAACGGGATTTGCGGCGGAAGTGCAGGTGCTCGAGGAAATCAAAAAACTGGGCGGGACGACGCTCGCGATTTCCAACGGTTCCGATTCCACCATTCGCCGCGCGGCCGATTACTCCGTAGAGCTGTCGCTCGACGTGCCGGAATCGGCGCGCGTGGCCGCTAGCGTGATTCCCGGGCAACTGCTGGGCTTTTATACCGGAATCAAAAAAGGTTTAAATCCAGACGAGCCTCGAAACTTGTCCCGCGTAGTAATGCTGGAAACGAAATAACAGGGGCCCCCAGAATGTCGCTCGATGTTTGCGTGGTCGGCGAAATCAATCCCGACTTGATTCTTTACGGTGTGCCGGCGCAACTGAGACCGGAAGAAGAATCCCTGGTCGACGGGTTCCGCCTGACTCTGGGAAGTTCGTCCGCCATTTTCGCGCACAATCTTGCGGTGCTAGGCACGCGCGTCGGCATGGTTTCAAAAATCGGCGCGGATGCCCTCGGCAAGATGGCTTTCGGCTGGCTAGCGGATGCCGGAGTGAATTTGACGTGCGTGCGCGTGGCCCCTAGCGGACCCGCGACCGGCCTATCCGTGATTCTCGCCCAGCCGGGACATCGCTTTATCCTGACTTACCCCGGCACAATGTTTGAATTCAATTACGCCGATCTGGACCTCGACTATATTTTTTCTGCCCGTCACTTGCATCTCTCCTCGTACTTCTTGCACCGTGGATTGCGGCCACGCATTGCTGATTTATTTCGCGCAGCCAAGGCAAAGGGGCTTTCTACTTCGCTGGACACGAATGATGATCCGGAAGGCAAGTGGGGAAGTGATTTGCTGGACGTGCTGCCGTTCGTTGACATTTTTTTCCCCAATGAGCGTGAAGCAAAAAAGGTCGCAGGAACCGATGATTTGCAGCAAGCGATCGCTAGGCTCGCGCAACTGTGCCAATTCGTCGTTGTAAAACTTGGTGTGCAGGGAGCCGTTGCGCGGAAAGGCGCCGAAGAATGGCGTCGCGCCGGCATGCGCGTCGCGTCGCTGGATCCGGTCGGTGCCGGTGACAGCTTCGACGCCGGATTCATTCACCGTTTCCTGCAGGGTGGGACGCCGCAGGAGTGTCTCGACTACGCCGACGTTGCCGGCGCGTTTTCAACCACGTGCGAAGGTGGGACCGAAGCTTTCAAGGACCATCTCAAGGTCGAACAGTTTTTTCGCGAGCACATCCAGTCGCGTCGAGCGTAATTCCCGTTCACCCCGCTGCGTCGCTCTACTCCTTCGTAACTTTGATAAGCAGGTGGTCGGTAAAGTTGGCCGCAAGTTGTGCGTTTGGCGCGGTCACTTCGCCCAAGTCCTTTCCGTTAACATAATCCACCACGTGGTATTTTCCCGCAGCGAGCCCTCGCAATTCGATTTCTCCGGACCAAGCCGCCTGCGCGCCCTTAGCAGCGCCCGCTGCCGGAGCCGGCGCAAAGAATGCGTAATACATTGCACCATCCTTTTCGATTGCGTATCCCTCCGGGAAATCGTAGCCGTAAACGTAAAGATTGCGGAACGTGCCGCGCGAAAGCATGTTTTCGTTATAGAGACTAATCCACTTTTTCCAGTATTCCTCTTTTTGCGGCGTGAGATAGACGTCCGACAGTTTCGGCCCGTAGTTCGGCCACGCGAATTTTGTGCCGACCACGCCTCCGGTGCCGACCGTGGAAGCAAAATCCGAACCGAGATCTTTTTCATTCCCGTTCGGGTTCGCGATCCGCGTCAATTCCACGTGATCGCCGTACACCGCCGAGTTCGGGCCCAGCAGTGCCTTGTACATTTTTACGCGTTGCCGCACTTGCATCGAACCAACCGGATCGGCCGTCACCGCCTGATCGATGTAGCGCAGCCACGCGATGCTCGGAGGCGTGCCGCACGGGCAGCTCTGAGTAACGCTATCGGGTTTCAACGCGCGCGTGGTCTCGAAAATCGTTTTGTAAATGTCGCCCATCGCATAGACCGAATCGTACGGTGATTTGTGATGGTGCTTCGGGTTGTAGCAGGCCGGCACGCTATAGATGTTGTCGAGCTTGTGGCCGTCGAAATCCCAATCCTTGATGAATTTTTCGGTCAGTTGCTTGTAGTAGGCGCGAACCTCCGGAACGGCCGGGCACAACGTCGCCAAATTTCGGGTCATGCGCGCCGGCTTGCCCTTCTTATCCAGCACCAGCCAGTCCGGATGCTCTTTCACAACTTCCGAAACGCCGTACGGATGTGATTCATATCCCGGACCGCCATCTTCCACGGCCAGCGGCAGCCACCACAATTGAACCTTTATGCCCTGCTGGTGAAATTGTTGAACCATCTTCTGAATTTCGCCGTCCGGAAATGTGTCGCTGCGCGGCTGCCAATCGCCGTAGTTGTTGAACCAGCGGTCGTCCAGCGTGGCCCAGTGAATTCCGAATTCCTTGAGCTTGGGAATTGTCCCGAGCATTTGCGCGGGAGTCACATCGGCCAGATAACCCCAGCCGCACCACGCCACAGCGTAGTCTTCGCTGTTGTTCGCGGGTTTCTTCAGGCCTTCGCCGTCAATCACATCGGAATAAATTCGCAGCGGCTCGTAATAATCGCCTGCATATACCGCAATAAACGTCTCGGGGGTGGAATAAACTTCGCCCGGCTGCAACGCGTTTTCCGGCATGATCTGGACGCTGGCATCCACGTGGCCGTCAGATTCCGTTTTCACTGGAATCGCCAGCACCAGTGGCAGCGTTTCTACGTGACCGATCGCTTCACCCACGGTTTTCGTCCAGAACGCGACGACCGGTATTCCCCCGCCAACGCTCCCCAGATCGCCCTTTACTTCCACCATGGAGCCCATCTGATTTTGCTGTGAGAAGTTCTTGGGAATCTGAAATACGTTGTCTTTGCCCCACTGGATGCTCGCTCCATGGAAGGACCACATATCGTTGGGCGCCACGGCGGGATCCGCAAGAGAAGCGTTGAAACGATGGCGGTTTACATCCACCGCATCCAATTTCAATTCACTCTTGCTGGAATTGCGAAGCGAAACGGAGACCAGCGCGACACTCGGATAATCGTCGTACACTTCCACCGCCAGCGTCTCTTCCAAATCAGCCGCGGTATTCTTGCCGGTTAGCTCGATGCGTTTGCCTTTTGTTCCCAGCCGTCCATGCGCGGCCGATATCTGCGGGTGCGCGACGTCAAAAACCGCAGGCGGCAAATTCTTCCCGCGAGTCGTCACCTGGATGCCCGCATCGCTCGCAGCGTCATCGAGAGAAAGTCTTCGCCCGCCGCTCAGCAGACTAGCAGCGACGTATCCACTCGGCGCTATGGTGAATTCCGCCGCCGGAGTATCTACCAGCACCGCGCTCGCGGTTGCGCTCACTTGCACCTGCGATTCCTGCGCCTTAACGGGAGGAGCGCTCACCGCTGCTTGTTTTCCGCATCCGATCACGAATAACAGCAGGCAAGCCATCGCGAACAGCAAGCTCGCGATGCGCGGGATAATCCGCAGCTGTGCTGGTTTGCCGCAGAGCGTCAGAATCATGTGCGTGCTCCCCGTTTCCAAAAGAAGTAAAAAGCTATATTTCGTAACATAACGATACCCGCGCAATATCTCATATTGGGGGTCCACAAGCCACCGAAAACCCCGCCGTGCGACGCAGGCCGGCCATCCAAACATTTTGGCCTGCCTTTCATCTGGGCGCTTTTGTATTATCCAAGCTGCGTGCGTAGTACATCGCATCGAGGATATAAGTCTTTGACGAATCGTGTCCGCGTTGGTAACTCCGGCAATCTGGCCGTAGGTGTTGATATTGGTGGCACAAAGGTAGCCGTGGGCCTGGTGAACTCGCGAGGCCAGATTCGCCACGCCGCACGCGCTCCGATGGCTGCGCGCGGCGACGCGGAACAAGGATTCCGCGCCGTGCTGCACGCGGTGGATGGCGTGATGCCGCAAGCGCGCGCGGCAGGAGTGCGGGCGATTGGCGTGTGCACCCCAGGATGGGTGGAAGGCGAAACGGGAGTTCTTCTCGGTGCCACAAATTTGCCCTGCTGGCGCAATTTTCCGTTAGCGCGAAGGATCGAAAGACATTACGGGCTGCCGACGCGGCTCACCAACGACGCGAGCGCCGCAGCGCTGGCCGAGGCAAAATGGGGCGCAGGCGCCAGACACGAAAGCATCTTTTACGTCAGTTTGGGGACTGGCATCGGCACCGCGATGGTCCGAGACGGAGAGATTTACCACGGACGAGCCGGCGGCGCCTGTGAAGGCGGCCACATGACCGTCAATTTCAGCGGACCGATGTGCGGCTGCGGCAAGCGTGGTTGCATTGAGATGTATGCCTCCGGCACCGCAATTTCCCGCCGCGCCCGCAGCCTGCTCGGCAGCGCTCAGAACAAACATTCGCGAATCCTGAAATTAGCCGGTGGAAAAATCTCCGAGGTGACCGCAGAAATCTTAAGCAAAGCCGCGCGGGCCGGAGATAAACTGGCCATCCAAGTTCTGCAAGAAGCCTCCGATCATCTGGCCATCTGGCTAGGCAATATAATTGACCTGCTGGAGCCGGAGGTAATCATCGTAGGCGGCGGGATCGGGCGCTTGATGACTTCCTTTCGCGCCCGGATGCGGCGCACGTTGGAAACCTGGGCAATCAATCCCGGGGCGCGGCGGGTTCCCATCCTGAATGCCCGCTACGGAGCGCAATCAGCCCTCGCGGGCGCCGCAGCACTCTGGCTCGCACCGCAAGCTCGCGCCTAGGCGTGCACGGCGGCAAAGCTGATCCTGGCGTTCCATTCTGGCGCATCGCCGGAAATGACATCTGCGCTGCGTCCGCGAAACACTTTGAAACCAAACGAGTCGCTGTCTCGTCGGAATATAATGCGTGCTAAATTTACGTCCGGTGGGTCCTCTTCTAGAGGCTGTCCACGCGTGTCTGAATTAACCGCTGGTTAACAGCAGGCCCCGTTTCAGCCGATATCGACAGTGAAAAGAGCCAACAAACGCGCAAGGTGGAATTATCGAATGAGGGAACAAAGTGCCGGATAATATTTCAAAGATCGGAAGTTCCGACAAAGACTCAACGACTACTACCGCCGCGCCTTCGACCGGGTCCGCCTCGAAATCGCATCCGCCTGCGCCTGAATACGTCCCCAATAGCCGCAGCCATGCGTGGATCTGGATTGTAGTAATCCTGGTTCTGGGAATCGGCGGCCTGATTTATTACCGCAAGCAGCAAGCAGCGGAAGCCGCCGCCAAGACCAAAGCAGCGATGGCCAATCGCAGCGTCCCGATCACCACCGCTACGGTGATTACCGGTCCAATCGGTGTTTATATCAACGCGCTTGGCACCGTCACCTCCGTTTACACCGCCACCATTACCACGCGCGTGGATGGACAGATCGTGAGCGTCAATTACACCGAAGGTCAAATGGTTCACAAGGGCGAGTTACTGGTGCAGATCGATCCGCGCCCCTACCAAGCCGCGTTGACCCAGGCCGAAGGAACACTGGCGCACGACGAGGCCCTGCTCGCCGAAGCGCGCATTGACCTGGACCGCTACCAGCTGGCGTTCAACCGCAATGCCATTGCCAAGCAGCAACTCGACGACCAGACCCAGACCGTAAAGCAGTACGAAGGCTCGGTAAAAAATGATCAGGGCACGGTCGCCAGCGCCGCCACCAATCTGGACTACGCCACGATCAAAGCGCCGATTGATGGTCGCGTCGGCCTGCGCCTGGTGGATCCCGGGAATATCGTCACCGCGGCCAGCGGCACGCCTCTAGTGGTGATCACTCAGTTGCAACCCATCACCGTGATTTTCAGCGTCGCCGAAGATTATCTGCCGCAAATTCAAAAACAAATGCGCCAAGCCCACAAAATGACAGTGGATGCGTTCGATCGCAACCAGCAAACCAAGCTGGCTTCCGGCACGCTGCTGACCTTGGACAATCAGATTGATACCACCACCGGCACCGTGAAGCTGAAGGCCATCTTCGCGAATACCGATGTCTCTCTTTTCCCGAATCAGTTTGTGAACGCGCGGCTGCTGGTGGATACGCAGCAGAACGCGACGCTCGTTCCGACAGCCGCAATTCAGCGCAATGCCCAGGGCGCGTTCGTTTATCTTGTGAAGTCCGATCAGACCGCCGCGATGCAGACCGTCACCATCGGCACCACCGATGGCGGCCTCGCTGCCGTGCAAGGTGTGAATCCCGGCGACGCGATTGCCATCACCGGATTCGACAAACTCCAGGATGGCGCCAAAGTGTCCATCCAGAAATCGCCAGCCGACAACAATAGTCCCGCGAACGCCTCCTCCAACAACAATGCAACCAGCAAGAGCGCAGCAAACGATGGTTCCAATCCGCAGGCGCCAGGCAACGGGGGGAATCGCCCGTGAATCCGTCTCGCCCATTTATTATCCGGCCGGTCGCCACTTCGCTGCTGATGGCCGCGATTCTTCTCGCCGGATTCGTGGGCTATACGCAGTTGCCTGTCTCGGCGTTGCCCGAAGTGGATTACCCCACGATTCAGGTGGTGACGTTCTATCCAGGAGCCAATCCCGATGTAGTGGCGTCCGCAGTCACGGCGCCGCTCGAGCGCCAGTTCGGCCAAGTTCCCGGGCTCAGCCAGATGACATCCACCAGCTCCGATGGTAGCTCGGTGATCGTGCTGCAGTTTTCGCTCGAGCTAAACATTGACGTTGCCGAGCAGGAAGTCCAAGCCGCCATCAACGCCGCGCAGACCTACCTGCCCGCGGATTTGCCCACGCCGCCGATCTACAGCAAGACCAATCCCGCGGACACGCCGATTTTGACGCTAGCCCTCACGTCCCAGACGATCCCGCTCTCGCAAGTGGAAGACCTGGCGGACACCCGCCTCGCGCAAAAAATCGCGCAGCAGCCCGGTGTCGGCCTGGTGAGCATCAGCGGCGGCCAGAAGCCCGCGGTGCGTGTGCAAGTGAATCCGACGGCGCTTTCTTCCTACGGGATCAATCTGGAAGATATTCGTTCCGCGTTGCAATCCACCAGCCTGAACTCTGCACTGGGAAATTTCGACGGACCGCATCAGGATTATCAAATCAACGCCAACGATCAATTGTTGACGAGCAAGGAATTCGCGAACGTCGTTGTCGCTTACCACAACGGTTCGCCCGTACGCCTCTCCGACGTCGCCCACATCGTGGACGACGTGGAAAATGTCAGGCAAGCCGCCTGGATGAACGAAACTCCCGCGGTGATCGTCAACATCCAGCGGCAACCCGGTTTCAATATTATTCAGGTAGTGGATCGCATCAAGGCGTTGCTGCCGCTGCTGCAAAGCACCTTGCCCGCCGCCGTGCACGTGACCGTACTGACGGATCGCACCATCACAATTCGCGCATCCGTGAAGGACGTTGGATTCGAATTGGGCCTCACCGTGGTGCTGGTCGTCATGGTCATCTTTCTATTTCTGCGCAACGTGCGTGCCACCATCATTCCCAGCGTCGCTGTTCCGCTCTCTCTGGTGGGCACCTTCGGCGTCATGTATCTGGCGGGCTATAGCTTAAATAACCTCACGCTCATGGCCCTGACGATTTCCACCGGTTTCGTGGTGGACGACGCCATCGTCATGATCGAGAACATCGTCCGCTATATCGAAGAGGGCGACGATCCGTTGCGCGCCTCCCTGCTGGGTTCCGAGCAAATCGGATTCACGATCGTTTCTCTAACTATTTCCTTGATTGCCGTGTTGATTCCGCTGCTCTTCATGGGCGACATCGTCGGCCGCCTGTTTCGCGAATTTGCCATCACGCTCAGCGTGACGATTCTGGTCTCCGCCGTGGTTTCGCTCACGCTTACTCCGATGATGTGCTCCCGCCTGCTGAAGCACGACCCGGAATCGCAAAACCGGCCTTTCTACAAAATGTCCGAGCGCGCCTTTCAAAGCGTGATTGATTTTTACGGCCGCACGTTGAGGTGGGTTCTAAAGCACCAGGTGGCCACGCTGGTCGTCGCCGTCGCCACGCTCGTTCTTACTATCGTCCTCTATATCTTCGTGCCCAAAGGTTTCTTCCCCGTGCAGGATACCGGCATCATTCAGGGTATCTCCGAGGCCACTGAGTCCATTTCGTTCCCCCTGATGGCCCAGAAGCAGCAGCAACTCAGCGCCATCATCCTGAAAGATCCCGCCGTCGAGAGCCTTTCATCCTTCATCGGGATTGATGGCACCAACACCACGCTCAACAGTGGACGCATTCTGATAAATCTGAAGCCGCTCGAAGATCGCCACATCAATGCTTCCGATGTGATCCGCCGCCTGCAGCCGGAATTGGAAAAAGTGGACGGCATCACGCTCTACATGCAACCCGTGCAGGACTTGACGGTGGAAGACCGCGTGAGCCGCACGCAATATCAATACACTTTGGAAGATCCTGATCTGAACGAGCTGAACCAATGGACCGCGAAGCTGGTGGACAAACTGAAGCAAATTCCTGAGCTGCGCGACGTGGCCACGGACCAGCAGAACGGCGGCCTGGCAGCCGCGCTGGTAATTGACCGCGTGACGGCTTCGCGCATGGGGATCACGCCTTCCGCAATCGATCAAACGCTTTACGACGGATTTGGCCAGCGCCAGGTAACCACGCTTTACACGCAACTGAATCAGTACCACGTGATTCTGGAAACCATGCCGGACTTCCAGAAAAATCCCGCGAAACTGCAGGACATCTACGTGCGCTCGGCGCTCGCTTCTAACTCACTGACCACCGGTTCGGCCACTCCCAGCACCGTGGTCACGTCCAGCACCGCCAGCGGTAATTCCAATTCGTCTCCCAACCCCTCCTCCACCAAGTCGGGAGCAAGTTCCGGCTCGGCAAATCCCTCGGCGGTGTCCAACTTGAACGGAGCGGCCGTGCCGCTCAGCGCGTTCACTCATTTCGAATCCAGAACCGCGCCGTTATCCGTAAATCACCAGGGACAATTCCCGGTCGTCACCATTTCGTTCAATCTCGCTCCCAATGCTTCGCTCGGCGACGCCACGAAAGCGATTGATAAAGTCCAGCAGGATATCGGTATGCCGCTCAGTGTTCAGGCGGCCTTTCAGGGCACGGCCGCGTCGTTCCAGCTTTCGCTGGCCAACGAGCCAATCTTGATTCTGGCAGCGCTGGTCACGGTGTACATCGTTTTGGGCGTGCTCTACGAGAGTTACATCCACCCGATTACGATTCTTTCCACGCTGCCTTCCGCCGGTGTGGGAGCGATCCTGGCTTTGTTGATCTGCGGCCAGGAACTCAGCGTCGTCGCGCTCATAGGAATTATCCTGCTCATCGGCATCGTGAAAAAGAACGGCATCATGATGATTGACTTCGCTCTGGAAGCCGAACGAAAGCACGGCATGAGCTCTGAAGATGCCATTTATGAAGCCTGCCTGCTGCGTTTTCGTCCCATCATGATGACCACAATGGCCGCGCTCCTCGGCGGTCTGCCGCTCGCGCTCGGTACCGGCATTGGCTCGGAACTGCGCAAGCCACTGGGAATTGCCATGGTCGGCGGCCTGCTGCTCAGCCAGGTTCTCACCCTCTACACCACGCCGGTGATTTACATTTTCTTCGATGATCTGTCCAAGAAATTTG
Organism: uncultured Acidobacteriota bacterium; assembly: GCA_963779465.1. Lineage (GTDB taxonomy): Bacteria > Acidobacteriota > Terriglobia > Acidiferrales > UBA7541 > Palsa-295. Next base: position 327,329 of record CAVZYH010000002.1, read on the forward strand.
CGGCATATCGCTCCGGCCAGGGAAGTACGGAGTCGGTTCCAGCGGATTAGCCATGAGTATCTCCTCGCCATTCATTCATCGGCCCGTCGCCACCACGCTCTTGACGGTGGCCATTGCGCTCGCGGGCGCCGTGGCTTTCCAAGTGCTACCAGTGTCCGCGCTTCCGCAGATTGATTTCCCAACCATTTCTGTCGGAGCCAGCCTGCCGGGAGCCAGCCCCGAAATCATGGCTTCCTCGGTAGCCACGCCGCTCGAGCGCCAGTTCGGCCGCATCGCCGGCGTCACCGAAATGACGTCCTCCAGTTTCCTGGGCACCACCAGCATCACGCTGCAATTCGATCTGAATCGCAATATTGATGGAGCGGCGCGCGATGTGGAAGCCTCTATCAACGCCGCGCGAAGCTACCTGCCCGTGAATCTCCCCAGCAATCCCACCTATCGCAAGGTAAATCCGGCGGACGCGCCCATCATGATCCTGGGCCTCACCTCCAAAGTTTACGATCGCGGCCCCATGTACGACGCAGCTTCCACCATCGTGCAGCAAAGGCTTTCGCAAATTCAGGGTGTAGGTCAAGTCAGCGTGGGCGGCAGTTCGCTACCTGCCGTGCGCGTGGAGCTAAACCCCACCCAACTAAATAGCTACGGGCTGGGCTTGCAAGACGTCAATTCCATGCTCAGTACGCAAAACGCCAACGTCGCGAAAGGCCAAATCACCGACGGTCAAACCACCGCCGATATCGTCGCTAACGATCAGCTGCTCAAGGCTGCGTATTACAAGGATCTCGTCGTCGGCTACCACGATGGCGCGGCCATAAAACTCTCGGACATCGCCGACGTCCATGACGAAGTGGAAAACATTCGCGCCACTGGATTCTTGAATGGCAAGCCCTGCGTGTTGCTGATCGTCTTCCGCCAGCCCGGCGCCAATATCATTGACACGGTTGACCGCATCCGCGATGCCATTCCGTCCTTGAAGGCTTCCGTCCCCGCGGCAATTGACTTCACCATTGTGCTGGATCGCACCACGACGATCCGCGCTTCGGTGAGCGATGTCGAACGCACGCTGGTCATCTCCATCGCCCTGGTGATTCTAGTCGTCTTCGTCTTTCTCCGGAATGTGCGCGCCACCCTGATCCCCAGCGTCGCCGTTCCTGTTTCACTGATCGGTACGTTCGGCGTCATGTACCTCTGCAAATACAGCATTGATAATCTCTCGTTGATGGCGCTGACCATCGCCACGGGCTTTGTGGTGGACGATGCCATCGTGGTGATCGAGAATATTTCGCGTTATCTCGAGCAGGGCATGAGCCCGATGGAATCCGCGCTGAAAGGAGCGCAGGAAATCGGATTCACGGTGCTCTCCATCAGCATCTCCCTGGTTGCCGTCTTCATTCCCATTTTGTTGATGGGTGGCATCGTCGGCCGCCTGTTCCGCGAGTTCGCCGTCACCTTGTCGGTCGCTATTCTCGTCTCGCTCGCAATTTCTTTGACGACCACTCCCATGATGTGTTCCCGCCTCCTCAAAAATCCCCACGAAGAAAAGCACGGGCGAGTCTTTCAGGCCAGCGAGAGGGTTTTTACCGGCATCCTGGGATTCTACGAACGCACGTTGAAATGGGTTTTGCAGCACTCCGCCATCACGCTTTTCGTGCTGTTCGTAACCATCGGCCTTAACATCTTTCTCTTCTGGATCGTGCCCAAAGGCTTCTTTCCGCAGCAGGATAACGGCACTGTATTTGGCGGCATTCAAGCCGCCCAGGACATTTCGTTCCAGGCCATGCAAGGCTTAACGCTTCGCTTCGTGGACATTATTAAGTCCGACCCGGCCGTGCAAAACGTCGGCGCCTTCACCGGCGGCGGCGGCGCCGTCAACACCGGCTTTGTGTATCTTGCGCTAAAGCCCCTCAACGAACGCAAGATCAGCTCGAGCCAAGTAATTGACCGCCTGCGACCGAAGCTCATCTCCATTCCCGGCGCCACCGTCTTCCTGCAAGCAGGTCAGGATCTGCGCATCGGCGGCCGCCAGAGCAACGCGCAGTATCAGTACACAATTCAAAGCGACAGCATTGATGATTTGGTGACCTGGGGCCCGCGCTTGCTCACCGAAATGCGCAAACAGCGCATCCTCACCGACGTCAATACCGATCAGCAGAACAGCGGCTTGCAGGCCTCGCTGGTTTACGATCGCGACACTGCTTCGCGCCTGGGCATCACCCCGCAGATGATTGACAACACTCTGTACGAAGCATTCGGGCAGGCGCAGGTCTCCACCATGTACACGCCCCTGAATCAGTATCACGTGGTGATGGAGGTCGCTCCGCAGTTCTGGCAGGATCCCGCTTCGCTAAACGACATTTATATCCGCCCGACAATGGGCAAAGAAGTTCCGCTCAGCGCCGTCACGCATTATTCGCCGACCATCGCTCCGCTCTCCGTCAATCATCAGGGCCAGTTTCCCTCCGTTACCGTTTCTTTCAATCTCGCGCCCGGTGTGGCCCTCAGCGACGCTGCTACGGCCATCACCCAGATGCAGCAAAAAATGGGCGTGCCATCCTCTATCCATGGAATGTTCTCGGGAGCGCTGCAGCAGTTTCAGTCGTCTCTTTCGACCGAGAAGTATTTGCTCATAACCGCGTTTGCGGCTGTGTACATCGTGCTCGGCATCCTCTACGAAAGCTTCATACACCCATTTACGATTTTATCCACGCTGCCCTCCGCAGGCCTGGGCGCGTTCTTGGCGCTTTTACTTTTTCACATGGATCTCAGCATCATCGCGCTCATCGGCGTGATCCTGCTGATCGGCATCGTCAAGAAAAACGCCATCATGATGATTGACTTTGCACTGGCCGCGGAACGAGAGGAGAACAAGACATCCGAAGAAGCCATCTACCAGGCTTGCCTGCTGCGCTTTCGGCCTATCTTGATGACCACCATGGCTGCGCTGTTCGGCGCGCTGCCGCTCGCGCTCGGCACCGGCACCGGCTCGGAATTGCGCAGGCCTCTGGGCATCACCATCATCGGCGGCTTGATCGTCAGCCAGATGCTCACGCTCTACACCACGCCCGTCGTCTATCTTTATTTGGATCGCCTGCGAGTTCGCTGGGCTCGCACACACCATCGCGCCCTGGGTACTGCGGCAGAGGAGCCAGCAGACTGATGAAACGTCATTCGCAATTTTTAAGAGCTACCGGCAAATCGGTAGCACAATGCAAGAATGAGATTTCGACGATGCCAAGAACTCACTCCCGATCGCAAGTTCTAATTGCTTCCATCGTGCTCGCTGTGTTCGCGTTTGGCGGTTGCACCGTCGGCCCCAAATATCAGCGCCCTTCCGCACCAGCTCCCGCGGCTTACAAAGAGCTCACCCCGGCGGATTTCAGCAAGACCGACGGCTGGAAAGTCGCTCAACCGCAAGACAACGTCCTCCACGGAAAGTGGTGGACCATGTTCAACGACCCTCAGCTGAATGCTCTGGAAGAGCAGGTGGACATTTCCAACCAGAATATTCAATCCGCCATGGCCAGCTACATGGCCGCCCGCGCCATAGTCAAGGAAGCCCGCTCGCAGTATTACCCCACAGTAACCGTCGGCCCCGCGATCACTGGGTCGCGTCAAGGCGCTGCAGCTTCCCTCGCCGTCACACCCGGAACCTCGATGTTCTACAGTTTGCCGTTCGACGCGACGTGGGTTCCCGATCTCTGGGGTCGCGTTCGCAATCAGGTTCGCGCTAACACCGCCTCCGCGCAAGCCAGCGCTGCCGATCTCGAAAACGCGCGCTTGACTGCCCAGGCCGAAGTCGCCGTGGACTATTATTCGCTTCGCGGCCAGGACGATCTGAAGCAATTGCTAGACTCGACCGTGATCGCGTACCAGGAATCGCTTGATCTCACCAAAGTTCTCTATGAGACCGGCATTGATTCCGACGAAGCTGTCGCGCAAGCCGAAACGCAGCTCGAAACCACGCAAGCTCAGGCCACCAATCTCGGCATTCTCCGATCGCAATTCGAGCACGCCATCGGCATGCTCGTCGGCCAGCCCGCGTCTACGTTTTCCATTCCGGCTGAACCTCTCAAGTCCAATCCCCCTGCGGTTCCTTTCGGCGTCCCGTCGCAGTTGCTCGAACGCCGCCCCGATATCGCCGCGAACGAGCGGCTGATGGAGCAAGCCAACGCGCTGATTGGCGTACAATACGCCGCCTACTATCCCACGCTTACTCTCGGCTTAGACCTTGGCTTCGAATCAAAGTCATTCACTTCATGGTTTACGTGGCCCAGCCGATTTTTTTCTGGCGGGCCTAGCCTGTCCGAAACGATTTACGATGGCGGCTTGCGCCACGCCACGGTGCTGCAATATCGCGCGCAATACGACGCGACCGTCGCGAATTACCGCCAGACGGTCCTCACCGCTTTTCAACAGGTCGAAGACAATTTAGCCGCTCTGCGAATTCTCTCTGTTGAAATTCAGCAGCAGGACACCGCTGTCACGTCCGCGGAACGCAATTTGAAGATCGCCACCGACCGCTACAAATTGGGCATCGATCCATATCTCAACGTCATCACCGCCCAAACCACCCTGCTCAGCAATAAACAAACCGACGTGAACCTGCGCATCCAGCAAATGACGTCCAGCGTGCAACTCGTCGAGGCGCTGGGCGGCGGCTGGGATGCGTCGCAAATCCCCACGTACAACCAAGTGCTGCACCAGGATTCACCGCCCCCGCCAGCGCCTCCCCAAGGCACCAAGTAAAGCCCACATAGCTCAGTTGCGCGGCAGGGGCTAGGAGTCTAGGGGGAGAGAGAAGGAGAACTTGGAGCCTTGGCCTACTGTGCTTTCTACCCAGAGTTTGCCGCCATGGGCTTCTACGATGTGTTTCGCGATGGAGAGGCCTAGGCCGGTGCCGCCGGCTTCGCGGGAGCGCGCGGCATCCACGCGATAGAAGCGTTCGAAGATGCGTTCGGAGTCGGATAGGGGGATGCCGATGCCGGTGTCGGCGACGGTGATTACGGCTTCGCGGGGGCCGGCGCTGGCTGCGACGGAAATGTGGCCGCGCGGCGGAGTGTATTGGATGGCGTTGTCGAGCAGATTTTGCAGCACGTCGCGGAGGAGGGCGGCGTCGCCGCGGACGGCGGGAAGTTGCGGCGGGACGGTGATTTCCAGAGTGATTTCCTTGCGGTTGGCTTTCAGCAGCGTCGTTTCGGTGCATGCTTCGATTAGTTCGAGCAGGCCGACGGAGGAAAATTCTAGCTCCATTTTTCCGGCTTCGATGCGGGCTAGTTTGAGGAGATCGTTGGTGAGGCGCGCGAGCCGCATGGCGTGATTGCGGATGATTTCCAGGAAGCGGCGATTGTTTTCGGGATCGTCGAGAGCGCCGGCGAGAAGCGTTTCGGCGAAGCCCTGGATGGCGGTGAGCGGCGTCTTGAATTCGTGGGACACGTTGGCGACGAAATCCTGGCGCACGCGCTCCAGGCGGCGGAGTTCGGTGACGTCGTGAAGCACGACTACGGCTCCGGAAGGTTTTTCTTCGGAGGCGTCACCGGATGCGGATACGTCCAGCGCCTTTACGGGGGCGGCGGTGATGGAGAAACTTTGCGTTTGAGTGATGCCCATGGTGATGTCGGTTTGCAAGCCTTCATCGCCGCGCAGGGCGCGACGGATCAGGCTTAAGAGATCGGAATTACGGACTACTTCGATGAGCGGGCGGCCTTCGGCGGCCGCAGAGTCCAGGTTCAAGATTTCTGAAAACGCGCGATTGTAGAAGACGAGTCGCTCTTCAGCGTCAATCACGGCGACGCCTTCGACCATGCTGCGCAGGATCGCGCTGGAGCGATTGCGTTCGCCGCTGAGGAGGCGGATTTCGCGGTCCATGCGGGCGGCGGTGAGGTTGAGGGAGTCGGCGAGGTCGGAAAGCTCGTCGCGCGGGCCTTCGCGGAGTAACGGACGGAAATCACCTTCAGCAATGCGTTGCGAAAAGCGCTGCAATCTTTGCACCCGCGCGGCGAACATGCGTGCGAAGGCGAAAGAGACCAGAGCGCCGACGAGCAGCACGACAAGGGTGGCGATGAGTTGCCGCTGACGCAGTTCGACGAGGGAGAGATCAATTTGCGCGAGCGGCAAGGCGAGGCGAATAACGATAGGGGAGCTGGCGGGGCGGTTGTAACGTTGCGCACGGTAAACGAGTTCGCGGTCGAGGGTGGCGCTCCGGCGCACGGACTGGCCCGTGCCGCTTGCGAAGGCCTGCTGAACTTCGGGGCGATTCGCGTGGTTTTCCATTTTTTCGGCGTCGGCTTCGGAATCCGCGAGGACGCGGCCAGTATCGTCAATGATGGTTACGCGCGCGCCGCTGCGCGCGGCTCGGCTGGTCCAGTTGCGGAGTTCGATGGGGTCATCGGATTGCGGGGGATTCGCGAGAGTGAGGCCGAGAAGCGAGGCGAGTTGGTCATTGGCGGAACGTATTGCCTGGCTGCGGATGACGCGCGCGGAATAGAGCTGCACGGCGAGCAGGACGACGAGGAGCAGGGCGCCATAGGTGAGGCCGAGCTTCCAGAAAAGTCTAGCTCGCACGGGTTTCGAACAGATATCCGGCGCCGCGGATTGTTTTCATGAAGACGGGGTGCTGTGGATCGGTTTCGATTTTTTCGCGCAGGCGGCGGACGTACACGTCCACGCTGCGCGGGGTGACGAAGCGCTCGGTGCCCCAGACGGCATCGAGTAACTGATCGCGGGTGAACACACGATTGGGGCGGGCCGCAAGGAAATAGAGCAAGCGAAATTCCAGCGTGCTCATGGGGACGGGCTTGCCGGTGCGAGTGACGCGGTAGGCGGCAGGGTCAATGCGGAGAGCGCCAATTTCCACGGGCTTTTCGGACGGAGTGCCGGGCTCGGCGCGACGGAGCAAGGCTTTCACGCGCGCGACGAGTTCGCGGGGGCTGAAAGGCTTGGTGACGTAATCGTCGGCGCCGAGTTCCAGGCCTACCACGCGGTCGGCTTCTTCGCCTTTGGCGGTGAGAATCAGAATCGGGATGCGGTTCAGACTGACTTCTTTGCGTACTTCCTTGCAGATTTCCAGGCCGGAAAGTTTCGGCAACATCAGATCGAGGACGAGGAGATCGGGCGCGGCTTTGCGGATTTGCGCAAGGCCAGTGGAACCGTCGCCGCTGGAAGTGACCTGGTAACCGTCTTTTTCCAGGTTATAGCGCACCAACTCCACGATGTCTTTGTCGTCTTCAATAACCAGAATACGTTTCATTTGGGTGATTTCTCGGTGAACGCAGACAAGATACGGGAAAGCGGGCCTCGGAAGCAAGGAGTAGAGCGGGGCGCGCGGATTTTTTAACACAGCATTAACAACGTGTCACAACGGTACGCTCGTCCCGGTTGAAACATAAATTCCGCTTTCGGATACGGGACCGGTGTCGGGCGAACATGGCAATACGTTGATTCCACGCGTTTTGATTTCGATTGGAGCGGCCCGCTTTGGCCACGCGTCTGCATGGTTATTGATGGCACGGTTCGAAGTCTGGGACCCGCCGTCGGGCAGTGCCGGAAGGCCGGCGGGAGATGCGCAAAATGGACGCCTCTGTGGAACGGCAATTGGATCCGGGACGCCGGAGTATTGAGTCGCGGGAATTTGAAACTGGGCTGCGGCGGAAAATCGTGGGGCAGGACGAAGCGGTGCAGGCCGTGGTGGACTTGTACCAGGTGTTTCGCGCCGGGTTGAATTCGCCGGGGCGGCCGGTGGGGAATTTGCTGTTCCTGGGGCCGACGGGCGCGGGCAAGACGCGTGTCGTCGAGGCTACCGCCGAAGTGTTGTTTGGAGATCCGCGCGCGGTGATCAAGGTGGATTGCGCGGAATTTCAGCACTCGCACGAAATTGCGAAATTGATCGGATCGCCTCCGGGATATTTGGGGCACCGCGAAACGCATCCGCTGATTACGCAGGAAGCATTGGCGCAGTATCACACGGAGAAATTAAAGATCAGCTTTTTATTGTTCGACGAAATCGAGAAGGCTTCGGATGCGTTGTGGCAATTGCTGCTGGGGATTTTGGACAAGGCCACTCTGACGCTGGGCGACAACCGGCGGGTGGATTTGTCGCAGACGATGATTTTCATGACGTCGAACCTGGGCGGCGTGGAAATTACCGAGCTGATGACCGGCGGATTGGGATTTGCGCCAGTGCAACGCGCGGAGACCAAGGCAGGCCTTGACGAAAAGGTCGAGAAGACAGCTTCGGAAGCGGCCAAGCGGAAATTCGCGCCGGAATTCATGAACCGGATTGACAAGACCGTGGTGTTCCATCCATTGCGTTCGGCGCAGCTGGAACAGATTCTGGAGATCGAGCTGGGGATGGTGCAGCAGCGCGTGCTGGAGACGGCAAAGGGACGATTTTTGTTCCGTGTAACGCCGCCGGCACGGGATTTCTTGCTGAAGGAAGGCACCGACATGAAATACGGCGCGCGGCATTTAAAGCGCGCGATTGAGCGGCACGTGGTTTATCCGTTGGCGAGTTTGCTGGCGACGGAACAGGTGTCGTTGGGCGATGTAATTTCGATTGACTGGCACGGCGGGGAACTCGGCTTGACGTTCTTGAAGGAAGCCGAAGGCGCGCAGATACCGATGCCGGCGCCGGCCGTAGAGCGCCCGTGCGAAGCCGCGGCCGCGATTTCCGATGCGCGTTCGGTGCCGATGCCTTCGGAACGAGCGCTGGGCGAACGATTCACGGTTCGTCCGATTCGTTGAGACGGACGGCGTGCCATAAGAAGCAATCCTGCGCGACACGCCGGTGATACCGCACTCGAGATCTGTAATCGCGCTGGAGACACGGTGAAGTGATTGGGGGCGAGACTGTTCATTTTTCCCTAGCTCGGAATGTGCTGATGCTGACTGAAGCTGGAGCGAACATTGCCAGAGCGATCAGATCCATCCGTGTTGCAGAAGGCATCGCCGCGCATGAGCTGGCGAGCAAAGTTTCGCGACCGCAGGGGGAGTGAGCTTGAGTTCGGAGTCGAAACCGCAGGGGAGGATTTTGCAAGGCGGGCACACCGCCTGGGGGAAATTATTGCGCCCTGACGACTCCCTGACGATTAGCAGAACGCGATGGAATCCGTGGCGCATCGGGCCGGGAATTGTGTTTGTGGTGGCGTATGTGCTGCTGGATCGAATGACCGTATTTTTCCAGATGTGGTCTGGGATCAGCGCATGGTATCCGCCCGTGGGGTTGGGACTCGGAATGCTGGTAGGCATGGGTCTGGCATACGCGCCGCTCATGCTGCTCGCCGGAGTAATCGCTGGCATCCTGAATTACCACCAATCGCCGAACGCCGGGAGTTTCTGGATCATCAATTTCATCGTGGTCGGATCGTATTCCGGGGCGGCGTACGTGCTGCGTCGCGTGCTGCGCGAGGAGTCGCCGTTCCAACATTTGGGCGACGTGTTCCGCTACGTGGCGGTGGCGTTGGGCGTGGCAATTTGCGTGGCTCCGCTGGGAGCGCTCTCGCTCTTATTTGTTCACCTGATCCAGCGGGGCGACTACCTGAAAGCAAGCTTGAACTGGTTTATCGGCGATTCGGTGGCGCTGTTGTGCGTCGCGCCATTTCTACTGATCCACGTTATGCCGTGGGTGCGGGAGCGTGGGGAACGGTACGCGCGAGGCGAACGCGGCAGCCGCGCGAAGGTGCGATCGGTACCACGGCTCGTCACCGGGCGAGGCGGTTTGCTGGAATCCCTGGCACAGGCCGGCAGCGTGGTTCTGGCGTTGGTAATCGTTTTTGCGTCGAACCTGGCGCAAAGCCACGAACTTTTTTACCTGCTGTTTCTGCCCACGATCTGGGTGGCGGTGCGGCACGGGATGGCCGGGGCGACGAGCGTGGTGCTAGGGTTGGATCTGGGCGCGATGGTGATGCTGAGAATTTTTCCGGAAGATTTGCACCGTCTGGGGATGCTGCAATTTCTGATGTTCATCGTTTCGTTGACAGGCTTGTGCCTGGGCGCGCTGACCACCGAACGGGAAAGCAGCGAACAGGGGCTGCGGCAGAGCGAAGCGCGGCTGCTGGCGGTGGTGGGCGCGATTGACGAGATCGTATTTGAATTCGACAACGCGGGAGTTTTTCGCAACGTGTGGACAACGAATGACGCGGCGCTGGCACGGCCGAGAAGCGAAATTCTGGGTGCGAGCATCTTGCAGATATTTGGAGAAGAAATCGCCCGGCCTTTTGTTGAGACCCTACAACGGGTGATCGCCACAGGATGCGGCGAGAGCATCGAATACTCGCTGCCCTTCGGATCAGAGGTGCGCTGGTTTCTGGGTCGGGTGAGTCCTATCAAGTCGCCCGGCGGCGCCCCTAAAACCGTATGCATGACGGCGCGGGACATCACCGCGCGGAAAGAGAATGAAGATGAACTGCTGCGGGCGAAAGAAGCCGCGGAGGCGGGCAGCCAGGCGAAGAGCGAATTTCTGGCCAATATCAGCCACGAGTTTCGCACTCCGATGAACGGAATTCTGGGGATGACGGAATTGATTCTGGATACGGACATCAATTCGGAGCAGCGCGAGTATCTGGAGATGGTGAAAAGCTCCGCGGATTCGCTGCTGCGGCTGCTGAGCGACATTCTGGATTTTTCGAAAGCGGAAGCGGGAAAAGTGGAGCTGGTGGACCACGAGTTTGCGCCGGAGCAGAGCCTGGCGGAAACGCTGCAGGTGATGCGTTTTCGCGCGCAGCAGAAAGGCATCGAGCTGCGCTGGCGAATCAGCCCGGAAGTGCCGGAACGCCTGGTGGGAGACGCGACGCGGCTGCGCCAGGTGCTGGTGAACCTGGTGGGGAATGCGATCAAGTTCACGGAGCGGGGTGAGGTGGTGGTGCACGTGGAATCACAGGAGCAGAGCAAGGAGCGGGTGGTGCTGCATTTTCGTGTGAAGGACAGCGGCATCGGGATTCCGAAGGACAAGCAGTCAATGATTTTCGAAGCGTTCACGCAAGCGGACAGCTCGACGACGCGGAAATACGGCGGGACGGGATTGGGACTGGCGATCACCACACAGCTGGTCACGCTGATGGAAGGAAAGTTGTGGGTGGAAAGCGAATGGGGCCAGGGCAGCACATTTCATTTCACGGTAGCGTTCGGGCTGGTGCCAGAAGAATCGGCGCTGGCCGTGCGTGACCAAAATCGCGAGGGCGCATCATGATTGAACCCAAAAACGCACCGAAGAGAATACTGATAGCAGAGGACGACCCGGTCTCGCGGCGGTTGCTGGAATTATTCCTGGTGAAGTGGGGATTTGAGGTTTCCATCGCGACCACCGGAACGGAAGCGCTGCAGATGCTGGAGAGGCTGGACGCGCCGCGCCTGGCGATACTGGATTGGATGATGCCGGGGATGGAAGGGGTGCAGGTCTGCCAGAAACTGCGCGAATCGGCAGACCGGAAGTACGTGTATGTGCTGCTACTGACGGCGCGGACGCAGAAGGAAGATTTGCTGCAAGGATTGGAGTCTGGCGCGGACGATTATTTGACGAAGCCTTTTGATGCGCAGGAGCTGCGAGCGCGATTGCACGTGGGGCAGCGGATTCTGGACTTGCAGGACCAATTGATTGCGGCGGGAGAGGAGCTGCTTTACCGGGCGACGCACGACAATTTAACGGGCGTGGTGAATCGCGGGGTGATTTTGGATACGTTGCGGCGGGAACGTTCGCGGCAAGCGCGCGAAGGCGGGTCGTTTGGGATTGTGCTGATGGATCTGGATCATTTCAAATATGTGAACGACACGTACGGGCATCTGGCGGGCGACGATGTGTTGCGGGAGGCGGCGCAGCGCATGATGGCTTGCGTGCGTCCTTACGATTCGGTAGGGCGTTACGGCGGCGAGGAATTTCTGATCGTGGTGCCTTCTTCGGACGCGATGGGCACGCTGGGACTGGCGGAAAGAATTCGGCGGGCGATTGAGGCCAAGCCGATGATGACGAACTCGATTCCGATCGCAGTGACGGCGAGTTTCGGGGTGACGTCGAGCATTGATAAGATGCCGCTGGATGCGCAGGAGATTTTGCAGCTGGCGGATGCGGCGCTGTATCGCGCGAAAGAACGCGGGAGAAACCGCACGGAGCTGGCGAGCGCGGCGGATTTGACGGTGCGACATCCGGCGCCTCCTGACCCCTTGGAGCAGAAAACCACGACGCGTTAAGTCGCGCGCCGAAACATTCCTCGCAAGATCCTCTGGCATTGAACCAGACCCGCAGCGTGTGGGCTTCCCTGTGGCGCTGCGCTCCCTGCTTGTGGCACGATTTGCTTCCTTGCTTTGAAAAAGACCGTGCGCTGGTGGCGCGGGAAGGACTGCGTAAGAAAAGATGGCGCGAGCGAATTTGTTTGTCGCGGCTTCGAGGATGGAGGCGTCAGCGGAGGAAGTGTTTCGCTGGCACGCGGAGCCGGGCGCGCTGGAACGGCTGACGCCGCCGTGGGAACGCGTGGAGATGATCGAGCGGGCGGCGGGAATTCGCGACGGCGACCGCGGGGCGATGTGGGTTTACATGGGGCCGATGCGTTTGCGTTGGACGTTTGAGCATGGCGGTTACATCGAAGGGCGGCAGTTCCGGGACGTGCAGACTGTGGGGCCGTTTCGCCGCTGGGAACATACGCATTTGTTTATTCCGGAGGGGCCGGAAGTTTGTATGCTCGAGGATCGAATTGAGTACGAGCTGCCATTTGGCGCGCTGGCCAATTTATTGGGGGGTTGGTTGGTGCGGCGGAAATTGGCGCGGGTGTTTGACTACCGACACCGCGTGACGGCGGAGGCGATGCGGACGAGAGGGATGGACACGCGCGGCGCAAGGCCGTAATAGCCGCGACAGAAGCACCATACGGTGGCGTATTGCGCGGGGCGTTGTATATTTGCAATTTGTGGAGTGAAAGCGATTCCGTGGGCGGGGGAATTTGGTGTACATTCTAAGGTGCAAGCGAACCGCGCCGAGAGACATTTGCGCCTCGAAAGGGTCCGGTGATGAATCCGACCAAACCAGCATCGGTTGTCAGCAATGAAGCTGCGGCTGAGACACGGCGCGAGACGCTGAGCGTCACCGACAACCGTACGGGGCGGCAGTTCGAACTTCCCATAACGCACGAAACGATCAAGGCGCTGGACCTGCGCCCGATGAGAGTGCACGACGGCGATTTTGGGATGATGAGTTACGATCCGGCGTTCACGAACACGGCTTCCTGCACGAGCAAGATCACATATATCGATGGCGACAAGGGAATCCTGCGCTACCGTGGCTATTCGATTGAAGAGCTGGCGGAAAAAAGCACGTTCCTCGAGACAGCCTTCCTGATTCTGTACGGCGAACTTCCCACGAAATCGCAACTGGCGAATTGGTCGTACAACATCACGCACCACACGTTCATTCACGAGAGCATCAAAAAATTTATCGACGGTTTTCATTACGATGCGCACCCGATGGGGATGCTGATTTCGACGGTGGCGGCGCTTTCGACTTTTTACCCGGACGCAAAGGACATTTTTAATCCGGATTCGCGGCGCAAGCAGACGTATCGGCTGATTGGGAAGATGCCGACGTTGGCGGCGTTTGCTTACCGGCACACGCTGGGGATGCCGTTTGCGTATCCGGACAACGATCTCAGCTTCTGCGGAAATTTTCTGAACATGTTGTTTCGCACGACGGAATTGAAATACCGGCCGAACCCGACGCTAGAGCGGGCCCTGGACATACTTTTCATTTTGCATGCGGATCACGAGCAGAATTGTTCTTCGACGGCAATGCGCGTCGTCGGCAGCTCGCACGTGGATCCCTACTCGGCGACGGCGGCGGCAACAGCCGCGCTGTATGGGCCGCTGCACGGCGGAGCGAACGAAGCGGTGCTGCGGATGCTGCTGGAAATCGGGTCCATCAATAATATTCCCGCGTACATCAAGAGCGTGAAAGCGGGGGAAAAGCTGCTGATGGGATTCGGGCATCGCGTTTACAAAAATTACGATCCGCGGGCGCGCATTGTGAAGCATATCGCTTATGAAGTGTTTGATGTGATGGGGAAGAATCCGCTGATTGAGATCGCGCTGGAGTGCGAGCGTATTGCTCTCGAGGATGAGTATTTTGTGAAGCGCAAGCTGTATCCGAACGTGGACTTCTATACCGGGTTGATTTACCAGTCCATGGGATTCCCAACTACGATGTTTCCGGTGCTGTTTGCGATTCCGCGGACGGCGGGGTGGATTGCGCAGTGGGAAGAGATGCTGTTGGACCCGGAGCAGAAGATTTCGCGGCCGCGCCAGGTTTATCTGGGAGCTGATCTGCGCGGGTACGTGCCGCTGGATAATCGGAAGTAACGCGGGTTCGACGAAGGCTGCGTTCGGCTCGCGAAACAGACAGTGGCTGGTGATTAGTGGCTAGTGGTTGGAAATACTCCCCGAAGATTATCGAGCTCTCACTCCGTAGTACTCCACCCGACAAAAATTGGCCTGTGGCGGCGTGTTCTCTACGCGAGGCGTGACGCTTGGGCGCTGCCTCGGCGGTCGCTTTTCGGCTGGAATTCGCCGCTTCACGCGTGTCTAGCTAGGGTACAGCTTAAAAGTGATTGCATCTGAGGGGAATCTCTGGCAAAACACTCTATCGCCCCCGGGGGGCCAATCCTGATGGACATTTCAACGCGCCAATCTGGAACAGCCACAATTGTGGATGTGGTTGGCGACATCACTCTTTACAATTCGCCGCAGGTGCGGAAAGTGCTTTTGGATCTACTGAAAGACAAGAAAGCGCCGCGTGTCATCGTTAACCTGGAGAGGGTGCGGTATATAGATAGCGCGGGAGTGGCGTCGCTGGTGGAAGGATTGAAGGTTTCGCGGGATCTGAAGAGCACGTTCGCGCTGTTCGGGTTGAGCCGAACGGCACGGGAAGTGCTTGAACTGACTCGGTTGATCAAGGTTTTTGAGGTATATAACAACGAAGAAGAAGCATTGCGCGGCGGCAGCACCAACGTCGCACCCGCCCGGTAGGAATTCAGGCGGTCTTTGCGCGGATTTGATTGTGGGGTTTCACCCGTCTCGACTCACTGATGCCACTCACAGAAACTATTGGCGCGGCCACTATAGATAGTCTGGCTTACATAGGAGGCTTGGCGCGATTGGTTGGCGGCGCGCTACGCGCCGTGTTCGTCCTACCTTTCCAGGGCAAGAAATTCCATATTGGGCGGGCGGTGCATCAGGCGATGTCCGTCGGGGTGGAAGCGCTGCCGATTACATCGCTGATTTCGTTTTTCGTCGGCACGATTCTGGCGGTGAACGCGGCCTACGAGCTGCGGAAATTGGGCGCGCTGCATTTTGTGGCGAGCGGCGTGGCGATCGCGATTACGCGTGAGCTGGGGCCGTTGATGACGGCGATCGTGGTGATTGGGCGGTCGGGATCGGCGTTCGCGGCGGAAATCGGCACGATGAAGGTGAACGAAGAGATTGACGCAATGGAGACAATGGCCCTGGAGCCGGTGCAATTTCTGGTGGCGCCGAAATTTCTGGCGATGGTGCTGATGGTGCCGTGCCTTACGTGCTGGGCGGATTTCATGGGCGTGCTGGGCGGCGGCATGTTTGGCGTTTCGAGCGCGGGATTTACCTGGGGCACTTACATCCAAGCGACGCTGGACGCGCTGCTGTCGCGCGACATCATCACCGGACTGATCAAGGCGGCGATGTTCGGGCTGGTGATCACGGCGGTGGGCTGCCAGGAAGGCTTCTTGACGGGGCTGGGTTCGGAACAAGTGGGGCGTTCGACGACATCGGCGGTGGTGAAGTCTATTTTTATGGTGGTAATGGTGGATCTGATTTTCACGACGATTTTCTACGTGACGTCGCCACGGTAAATATTGATGAGCCCTAATCCCACGCCCTCGACTACCCCCAAGCCCACCGCGACGCCTTCGGCGATTTCGGTGCGAAACCTGCGCGTGAAATACGGCGAGCGCGAGATTCTGCACGGCATCAGTTTTGAGGTGCCGGCCGGAGAGACGCTGGTGATTTTGGGCGGCTCGGGTTCAGGCAAGAGCACGCTGCTGCGCACGCTGGTGGGGCTGGAAACGCCCAGCTCGGGCGAGATCTGGATTCAGAATAAGGATTTCGCGTCCATATCGGACGGCGACCGCGACGAATTGCTGAAGAAGATGGGAATGTCGTTCCAAGGCGGAGCGCTGTTCGGTTCCATGACCGTTGGTGAGAATGTGGCGCTTCCCTTGCAAGAACATACCAACCTGGACGAATCCACTATCGAGATCATGGTGCGGTTGAAGCTGGACCAAGTGGGGCTTTCCGGATTTGAGAGTTACATGCCGGCGCAATTGAGCGGCGGGATGAAAAAGCGCGCGGCGATTGCGCGGGCGCTCGCGATGGACCCGGAGATTTTGTTTTTCGACGAACCTTCGGCGGGGCTGGACCCGATTATTGCAGCGGGGATTGACGAGCTGATATTGAAATTGAAGAAAGCGTTTCGCATCACGATCGTGGTGGTGACGCACGAGCTGGCCAGCGCATTTTTGATCGCCGACCGGATGATTTTGCTGGATAAGGGCGTGATCGTGGCGAACGACACGGTTGCGGAAATGCAGAAGAGCCTGCAGCCGCGGGTGCGGCAGTTTCTGGACCGCGTGCCGGAACCGGAATTGACGGGCGAGATTGATTATCTGCAAATGCTGACCGGAGACGTTCCGCCGCAGCGTCAGTAGGACCGGCCAGAGCCGGGTGGCCGGGACTGGCTAAGTAAAGGGCTCGTTGATATACTCCCCCGCAATCCAGGGGCAGCTGCGCGGTTCAACGCGCAGAAACAGTCGAGGACACGGATGGAATCGAAGCGCGAGCAAGCATACGTCGGACTCTTTGTGTTGGTGGTGGCGGCCTTGCTCATAGCCACGGTGTTTGCGCTCTCCGGCACACTGGACAAAGCGGACACGCCGTACCACGCGTATTTCAAGAACGCCGGCGGATTGGGGCCGGGCGCGGAAGTGCGCTATTTGAACGGGCCTCCGGTAGGACGAGTGGGCAAAGTACAGGTTGATCCCAACGATCCCGGGCGCATGAGAGTGGATTTTACGGCGAAGCCGGATATTCCGGTGAAGACGGACAGCACGGTAGTGGTGACCAGCACCAGCCCCTTGGGAGAGAATTTCCTGGAAATTTTGGCAGGAACACCGGCGGCGCCGCGAGCGCAGCGCGATGCGGCGTTGAAATCGAAAGAGCCGGTGAGTTTTTCGGATATAGCGGACAGGATCAACGAGCTGACGCCGAAAGCGGACGAACTGCTTGGGAACCTGAATTCGCGGGTGGTGGAGTTGAAGGTGACTCTGGCGCGGGTGAACGACCTGCTGAACGATCAAAACCGCGACAATATTTCCGCGAGTCTGAGCAACGTGCGGGGAATGTTGCAAGAGGATCGCCCGCTGGTGCACTCGACCCTGAATCATATTAATGACGCGACGGCCGACCTGAAGCCCGTAATCGCCAGCTTCAAGAAAACTTCGGACCAAGCGGAAGCCACGCTGCAGCATCTGGACGGGATGCTGACGGAAAACCGTGCGGACATCCGGCAAGCGATCATTGATCTGCGCAAGGCGCTGGTGAATGTGAATTCCATTGTCGCGTCACTGAATGATACGGTGCAGGACAATCAGGAAAATCTGGATGAGATTATCGAGAACGTGCGTCATGCCACTGAAAATCTGAATTCGTTTACGGAGTCCATCAAGACGCGACCTTATTCGATCATACGCCCGGCCGATCCGAAGCCACATCAACCAGGGTCGGCGCCGCCGAAGTAGTGTCGCGCGGGCGGGCGGGAAAATTCGTTTGCGGAAACAGGCAGGCAACGACGCGAAGCAAGAACGCGAGAAGGAGCGAAGAGTGTTGAGCCGTCGCATGCAAATAAGCGGACTCCTGATGCTGGCGATCCTGATGGCTGGGTGCGGAGCGGCGCGCCCCGTGAAGTATTACGTTTTGGACGTGAACCCCGCCCCAGCGAATTCGCCTTCGGCGCCGATTCCAGTGACGCTGCTGGTGGGGCGACTCGTGGCCTCGCAGCTATATCGCGATGACCGCCTGGTGTACGGGTCTGGTCCGGTGCAGCTGGGGACATACGAGTACGACCGTTGGGCGGAATCTCCGGCGGACATGGTGCAGAACATGTTGGTCACGATGCTGCGTTCTTCGGGGCAATACCGCTCGGTTTCGAAAGTGACGAGCAATGTGCGCGGGGAGTATGTGGTGCGCGGGCACTTGTATGCGATGTACGGCGTGGACCAGCCGGAACTCGTGGCGCGTTTTACGCTGCAGCTGGAGCTGTATGATCCGAGCTCGCGGACTACGGTATGGAGCCAGATCTACACGCACGATGAACCGGTGGCGGCGAAGACTGTGCCGGCGATCGTTGAGGCGATGGATAAGAACGTGACGGCGGGGTTGCAGCAGCTTTCCGGTGGGATCACGCGGTATTTTACGAGTCATCCGCCGCAGCAGGCGCAGCCGGGGGAATAACACGCGGGAGTGAGGTTTGCACCGCGGCTGCAGAGTTCGTACTTCAGCAACTGACACCGCGCTCGTTTCTCTGCGTTCACGTCGTGGTTAAAGCTTCGACCTGCAAAGATTTCCCGGTTCTCTCAGACATTCCAACGAAAATCTCTAGCCTATAGAAAACCGCGAGGCGTTTCATTTTGGAGCAGGGTTCAAGTATTTTTCGATTCTTCCGATAACTTCCTCGTAGGACTCCGCGTCATTGGTGCGTGCCGATGGGTGGTTGGATGCGCGCTTGCTCACTAATAGTCCGGGTTGTGTAGCAACGCGCGAACGGACTGGCTCGGCGATAGGGGGCGCGGCAAAAGGGTGGCATGGATTTTTTTCGACAGCTGTTCGGAGCGGGCGAATTCATGCCGCATCGTTACTGCTACCTGTGGAATCCGGGGTTGGTGTGGTTGCACGTGATTTCGGACTCGCTGATTGCGATTTCTTATTTCACGATTCCCTTCACGCTGCTGTGGTTTGTGCGCAAGCGAAGGGATTTGCCGTTCAGTTGGATGTTCGTGCTGTTTGGCGCGTTCATTGTGGCGTGTGGGGCGACGCACGTGATGGAAGTGTGGAATCTGTGGCACGCGCAATACTGGCTGGCGGGGGTATTGAAGGCGGTGAAGGCGGTGGCGTCCGTGGGGACGGCGATTTTGCTGGTGCGGCTGGTGCCTCAAGCGCTGGAGCTGCCGAACCTCAGCGACTGGGCGCGGGCGAACGTAGCGCTGGAGAGCGAAATTCACGAGCGCCGCGAGTTGAAAATTGATTTACGCATGAGCGAGAGCCGTTTCCGTGAACAGGCGGAGTTGCTGGATCTTACCCACGACGCGATCATCGTGCGAAATCTGCGGAATGAAATCACGTACTGGAATCACGGGGCGGAGGAGTTGTACGGCTGGCGGGTCGAGGAAATCCTGGGGAAGATGCCACAGGACCTGCTGCAAACCGTGTTTCCGAAGGCGGCGCGCGAAATCGAAGCGGAAACGCGAGAGCGGGGATCGTGGGAAGGCGAATTGACGCACAGCCGCCGCGACGGCTCGGTGGTGACGGTGTCGAGCCGCTGGGTGCTGCGCCGGGACGTGCAAGGAAATCCAACCGGGGTACTGGAAAGCAATCGCGACATCAGCGCCAAAAGAGATGCCGAAGAATCACGGCGGCAGAGCGAGGAGCGCAATCGCCTGAACGAGATTCGCTTCCGGCTGTTGATCGCTGCCGTCAAGGACTACGCGATCATTAGTTTGGATGCGGACGGTTTGGTGACCAGCTGGAATAGCGGCGCCGAGAGCCTGAAGGGTTATGCAGCGGAAGAAATGATGGGGCAGCACGTCTCGCGTCTGTACCGGAAGGAAGACATCGAGCGCGGGAAGCTGGATGACGAGCTGCGGCAGGCAGCAGCTGTGGGGCAAGTGGAAGGAGAGGGCTGGCAGGTGCGAAAGGATGGATCGCAGTTTTGGGCGGAGGTAGTGACCAGCGCGCTGCGCGATTCGGGCGGCGAATTAATCGGGTTCGTAAAAATTGATCGCGACATAACCGCGCGGCGGGCCGCCGCAAAAGAAATTCAGGCGCTGAACCTGGAATTGACGCAGCGGGTTAACGAGCTGGGCGGCGTGAATCGCGAGCTGGAATCGTTCAGCTACTCGGTGTCGCATGACCTGCGCTCGCCTTTGCGGCACGTGGACGGATTTGCGCGAATCTTGAAAGAGGAACACTCCTCGAAAATGGCGCCGGAGGCGATGGTGTATGTGGATCGCATTCTTACAGCCGCGACGCGCATGGGGCAATTGATTGATGACCTGCTGAATCTGGCGAAAATCGGGCGGCTGGAATTGCGGCGTGAGAGGGCACAAATTGCCGGGTTGGTGAAGCAAGCGATTGCGGAGCTGCCGCCGGAAACAAAAGAACGAAACATCGAATGGTGGGTGGAACCGCTGCCTGAATTGAATTGCGACGCGCGGCTGCTGAAATTAATTTTTACTAATCTGCTGTCGAATGCGGTGAAGTTCACGCGGAACCAGGCGAACGCGGTAATCGAAGTGGGGTCGAGAGTGGCGAATGGCCGCCCGGTAATTTTTGTACGGGACAACGGGGTGGGCTTCGACATGCAGTATGCCGATAAGCTGTTCGGAGTGTTCCAGCGGCTGCACCGGCAGGAGGACTTCGAAGGAACGGGCGTGGGGCTGGCCACGGTGCAGCGGATTGTGCGGCGGCATGGCGGTGAAATCTGGGCGGAATCGCGGGTGAATTCTGGAACAACATTTTTTTTCACGCTGGGTCCGCGGCCGGAAGCGTCCGGAGAAGAACGGGCCGCGGAGATAAGACGTGCATGAGCGCGAGCCGGTAGAAATTCTGTTGGTGGAAGAAAACCACCGCGGCCGCGAACCAGGGTGACTTCGACGACAACTAGGAGCAAGTGAATTCATGGCCAGAACGGAGTCGAAAGAAAAAATAGTTGCGGCGTATCCGCTCAGGATACTGATCGCTGAGGATAACGCTGCTGACCTGGAACTGACGATCCGTGAACTGAAGAAGTCCGGGCTGGACGTAAAGATTGAGACGGTGAGCACGCGCGAAGCGTTCGCCGAGAAACTCCGCAGGCAGTCCGTAGATATGGTGCTCTCCGATTACCGCATGCCGGGATGGACAGGGATGGATGCGTTTTCTGAAATTGTAAAATCAGGGCAGGATATTCCTCTGATTTTGGTTACCGGCACGCTGGGGGATTTGAAGGCCGTGGAGTGCATACAGATTGGGATGGCGGATTACGTCCTGAAGCAGCAGCTGGCGCGATTGCCGATGGCCATCTTGCGCGCGCAGGAAGGAAAACTGTTGCGCGACGCCGAGAAAGAAGCAGCGGCGGCGCTGCGGGACGGCGAAGCGCGTTTCCGCACGCTGGTGGAAAATGCGCCGGACGCGATTGTGGTGCTGGATACGGAGAGCGGCACATTCAGCGATTGCAACGAGAACGCTCTTCGTCTGTTCCGGCTGACGCGCGAGGAGCTGATGCGTTGTGGACCGGGAGAATTGAGCCCGGCGTTTCAGCCAGACGGGCAGCCTTCGGCGCGAGCAGCGCGCGAATGGGCGGACCGAGCGACTGGGGCGACACCTTATTTCGGTTGGACGCACCGGAATTCGCAGGGGGAGGAAATTCCATGCGAAGTGCACGTGGTGCGGCTGCCTTCGCCGGCACGCAATTTGATCCGCGGCAGCATTCTAGACATTACGGAGCGCAAACGCGGGGAAGAAGCGCTCCGGGAAAGCGAGGAGCGGTATCGCAGCCTGGTGAACAACGCGACGTACGGAATTTACTGGATCACGCTGGACGGGGACTTGTTGGATGCGAATCCAGCGATGGTGCAGATGCTGGGATACGAGTCCATTGAGGAGCTTTTAGATATTGATAATTGTTTGCTTTTGTACCGCGATCCCGCAGTGCGCGAGGCGGTGGCGAACCGCTATCGCAATCACGACCGGGGCGACGCTACGGTGGAATGGAAACGCAAGAATGGCAAGATCATCAGCGTGCGCCTGATTGGGAGGCGCTCGCGCGATGTGCGCCGCAACACGGATTGCGTCGAAGTAATCGTCGAGGATGTAACCGAACGAATCGCTCTCGAGAAGCAGCTGCGGCAAGGCCAGAAATTCGAAGCGATCGGGCAACTGGCTGGGGGAATCGCCCACGACTTCAACAACATGGTTGGAGCGATTCTGGGCTGGGCAGAGATCGGGCTGGACGAAACGGGCGCGGAATCGCGTTTGCACCGGCATTTTGAAAAGATCCGGCATCAGGCGGTGCGCGCGGCGGCTTTGACCAGGCAATTGCTGGCCTTCGCGCGGCGGCAGATCCTGGAGCCGCGCAACATAGATCTGAACCAGAACGTGAAGGAGACGCTGAGCCTGTTGGAGAAAGTGATCGGCAGCAACATCGAGATCAAGACGAACCTCACCGCGAACGTGAAGCTGGTGCGTGCCGATCCGACGCAAGTGGACCAAGTGATCATGAACCTGTGCATCAACGCACGAGATGCGATGCCGGGCGGCGGGCGCCTGACGATCGAAACGGGCGACAGCGTCTTCGATGAAAAATATTGCGCAATGCATACTTTCGCGCGACCCGGCCATTACACCATGCTGGCGGTGACGGACACCGGCACGGGAATGGATGCGGCCACGCTGGATCGCATCTTCGAACCTTTTTTCACGACCAAAGAAACGGGCAAAGGGACGGGCCTGGGCTTGGCTACGGTGTATGGGATCGTCAGCCAGCATGACGGTTTTCTGCAGGTGTACAGCGAGGTAAGCGTTGGCACGACGTTTCGGATTTATCTGCCGGTAACACCGACGGCGGAAAAAACTCCTGTGAACGATGAGGATTTCCGTCCGGTGCGCGGCGGGGCGGAAACGATTCTGATCGCGGAAGATCACGAAGGGCTGCGCGAGCTGGCGCGCGAGACGCTGGCGAATCTGGGCTACGACATCTTGCTGGCGAACGACGGTGAAGAAGCGGTGCGGGTTTTTAAGGCGAATCGCGAGCGCATTGATTTGCTGTTGCTCGACGTGGTGTTGCCGAAGCTAAACGGTCCGGAGGCCTACGCGCGGATATGCACGGAAAAGCAGGACGTGCCGGTAATTTTCGCGACGGGGTACAGTCCTGAAATGGAACTGCTGCGAAGCGCGCAGGAGCTCGGGTTGACGGTGCTGCAGAAGCCTTACGTGCCACGAGAGCTGGCGCGGCGGGTGCGGGAGACGTTGGATCGGCAGCCGGCGAAGGTCCATCCGGGTTAGCGCTAAGTTCGCAGGAATTGTGTCCTAGCCGAGACACAGGGTCCGCAGAGCTTCCTGCTGCGGACCGTGAATACCACATATGGGCTGCGGGGAGACGGCAATTGGAGTTGACACCGTTTCTCCGGGCATGATAAGGAATCGTGCAACAGTGGATTCCGGCGGAAACGCTGGATTGCCAGAGCGTCAGGCTCTCCACACGCAAGCCAGTTCTGCGACGCTCTTGCAACACCCCACCCACCCCGGGAGGTGGATGCCACCTGGCATCTGCCTCCCGTTTTTATTTCCGAGACTGTCTGATAATAGGCCTGGAATCATGGGGATACGGCCAGTGATAGGATTCTTGCAGGGTGCGTCTGTCGCTGATGGCGCTCTGTGGTCCGACGCTATGACTTCAACGTCAACGGTAGCGTCGAACACGCCCGCCTCAAGAGCAAAAGCAGGCGGCCGCTACAAATTCAACGGCATAAAGAGCCGGCGGGATGCCGGCGCTACGCCTGGCAACGGAAAACCGAAGGCAACAACTGCCCGGATCCAAAACGCGGGACGGTCCGCTACAGAGTCAAAACCTGACTTCGATGCGATTGTGGCCTCGGACTATCGCATGGTTCTGACAAGGACCGTAGAGCCACCAGCCACCAAGCGTGTAGAACTACGACACGAGTATTTTTTGCCCAACTTTGCGCGGGGAGCTTGCTTTCGCGAGTGGCGAAAGGGTTATAATGCGGCCACTTAGCCGCGAGGCGCAGAGCAGCGGGGTTGTTGGCAGCTGTGGCTAACGACGGGCGGACCCTCCGCCCGGGCAGGGCTAGAAAAAGAGCAGGGTCGCGAGCGCGGCCTGGGAGGCGAACATGGGCCTGCAAATATCGACGCGAAAATCCGGTAACGTCATCATTCTGGATGTAGTCGGGCGGCTGATTATCGGCACGAGCAATGACACGCTGAGCAGTGAATTGCGCAAGTTTGCGGAAGCGGGGCCGTCGGAGGTCATCGTAAATTTGGTGGCCGTCTCGCAGATGGACAGCTCGGGCATCAGCACGCTGGTGCGTTCTTTTGTGACGCTGGAGCGGCAGGGCGGCGGATTGAAATTGCTGAATCCGACTGGGCACGTGCGCGAGGTTTTGGAACTTACGCGGTTGATACAGTCCATTCCCACGTTTACTGATGAAGGCAAGGCTGTCGCTGCGTTCCGCGGCGGCGTAGCGCACGCGTAGCTCGAGCCATTGAGATATTCGCGCATCCTTCTTTGCATTAGCATCGCGTTCGCGTCTGCGAGCGCTCCCCACGCACAACTCGCTGACATGCGTCTACTTGCTGCGAACGTGGAGCTCACCATCGCCAAGTCCAAACTGAAATCTGTCGTCGTTCTCGATTTCGTCGGGCCTGAGAACAAATCTACCGAGTTGGGTCGGACTCTAGCCGAGAAATTCAGCTCGGCTTTGGCTGGATCAAGCGGCCAATTTTCCGTCGTTGAGCGTGGCCGCATTGCCGAGAGTCTGGCGAATAAAGGTCTGGGTCCGCTGGTCGCCCGGAACGTTGACATTGATTCCTGGATTGTAGGTGACATCGGCGTCGAGTCATTTGTCTTCGGAACGCTTACAGTATCGGGTAATCATCTTGGTATTGAAGTAGATTGCTACAGCGTAAAGTCCGGGAAACGAATCGGCGGCGCCAAGACCACCTCGTCAATTTCAGACGACATGCGAAAGCTCGTCAACCAAACTGTCGAATATCCAGTACCGGATTCGTATTCGGGCATCCCAGCGGCGGGGAAAAACGGGTACACCTTTCCGAAATGCGTCTCTTGTCCGACGGCCTTATACACGGACGAGGCGGTTAGAAATCGACTGCAGGGGACGGTAATCCTAACGGTTGTTGTGGGCACGGACGGGAAAGCTGGCGACATCGTCGTGAGGAAACCGTTGCCTGATGGGCTAAGTGAAAAAGCCATCGAAGCCGTCAAATCTTGGAGGTTCGATCCCGCGCTGGGGCCGGACGGAAAGCCCGCAGCAGTTCACCAAGTCATCGAAGTGACTTGGCATCTTTATGGCAAGTAGGACAATCCACGCTTCACAAGTTCGGTTTCGGGATTTTCTTTACGCGTTCTTTTTTAGTTCCGCGAGGACTAATTTGGCTACTTCTTTCAGGGTGTCGAAGACGCCTTGACCTGTTACGGCTACGGCTTCCAAGGTGGGCTCGTTCTTTACGAGGAGATGTTTCTGCAAATCTTCGACGGAAAGAATGTTTGGAAGGTCGCGCTTGTTGAGTTGCAGGACATAAGGGATCGTCGTGAAGTCGAGGTTGTGATCTTTCAGATGCTCGCGCAAGTTGTCTAGAGTTTCGAGATTGGCGTCGAGGCGCTCCTCCTGCGAATCGGCGACGAAGACTACTCCATCTGCGCCTTTCAAAATCAGGCGACGGCTGGCTTCGTAGAAAACCTGCCCGGGAACGGTGTAGAGATGGAAGCGAGTGCGAAAGCCGCGCACGGTGCCGAGATCGAGCGGAAGAAAATCGAAGAAAAGAGTGCGATCGGTTTCGGTAGCGAGCGAAACCATCTTTCCCTTTTGATTCGCTCCGGTGTGCTCGTAGATCCACTGCAAATTGGCGGTCTTGCCGCCAAGGCCAGGGCCGTAGTAAACAAGCTTGCAGTTAATTTCGCGAGCGGGAAAATTTATAAACGGCACAATTTCCTCGGAATAAGCGGACTCGTACTTATAGCATAGCCCCCCACCTGCGGCCAACGCGCGCCCGCAACTGATGCTTCGCAACTGATAACCCAAGGAGGTGGCCCGAAAGGGGTCAGTCCGCCGAAGAGCCGGTGGGACTGGGGTTTCACGGGTGAGAAGCCTGGCTTCCAATGGGGGCGGGAAGCTGCGGGAGTGAGGGATTCGTGATAGTTTGGCCGGGGATTTCGCTGATGCGGAGGGGCGCGTTGGAGTGACGAACAAGGACGACAACAAGCTGCTATTCGCGGTGGATATGGCCGGGACGCTGCTCTTTGCTATCGAAGGCGCGACGGCGGCGGTTGGCGGCAACCTGGATCTGCTGGGCGTGATGGTGCTGGCATTTGCGACGGCGCTCGCAGGCGGAATTATCCGCGATTTGCTGATCGGCGCGACGCCGCCGGCATCGTTGCGGGACTGGCGCTATGCGGGGATGGCGTTCACGGGCGGCGCGATTGTTTTTTTTCTGCATCGTTACGTCGCGGGGATTCCGGGGCCGGTGCTGCTGGTGCTGGACGCAGCGGCGCTGGCGCTGTTTGCGGTGGCGGGCACGGAGAAGGCGCTGGATTTCAACATCCATCCGTTCATCGCGATTTTGCTGGGCGGAATGACGGCGGTGGGCGGAGGAACCTTGCGCGATATTTTGCTGGCGCGAGTGCCGTTGGTGTTGCGCGCGGAAGTGTACGCAACGGCCGCGCTGGCTGGGTCGGCATTGCTGATCGCCGGCAGAAAGTTGCGGCTTTCAGCGACACAGGCGGCGGTGCTGGGCGGAACTTTTTGCTTTTTGCTGCGGCTGGTGAGCGTGTGGCAGCATTGGAACCTGCCGAAAGCCGTGGGTAACTGAGCAGCGCAGAGGCGTCTGCCTTCGCGTCCGGTAGCCGGTCCAAAGCCACGCTACGAAGCACTCAGTCCTGTCAGTTTTGCCAATGGACCCGGAAGCGTCGTCCGCGCGAACCTGTGCTATACAGGCTCGCAAGATTTGCAGTTGAGGAGGTGTGCAATGGCAGTGCCACTGGGAAAACGTGCTGCTGCGGAATTTTTCGGAACATTCTGGCTGGTGTTGGGTGGATGTGGAAGCGCAGTGATTTCGGCAGCATATCCGGGGCTGGGTATTGGATTTCTGGGAGTCGCGTTGGCTTTCGGTTTAACCGTGGTGGTGATGGTTCAGGCACTCGGTCATATCTCGGGCGCCCATTTGAACCCGGCGATTTCGTTTGGTCTGGTTGTGGGCAAGAGGTTTCCGGCTTCGGATCTGATTCCCTACATCGTGGCGCAAGTAGTGGGCGGGATTGCAGCGGCAGGAGTGCTGTATGTAATCGCCTCAGGAAAAGAGGGATTCTCGCTTGCGGGCGGATTCGCTTCCAACGGATACGCGGAACATTCACCGGGCGGATACTCGTTGATGGCTTGCCTGGTTACCGAGATTGTGCTGACTTTTGTATTTTTGCTGGTGGTGATGGGAGCCACGGATCGCCGGGCATTTTCGGGATTCGCGGCGATTGCCATTGGGTTGTGCTTGACGGGGATCCATCTGGTGGGAATTCCGGTTACGAATCTTTCGGTGAATCCGGCGCGCAGCACGGGTCCAGCAATCTTCGTGGGTGGGTGGGCGGTGAGGCAGCTATGGCTCTTCTGGGTGGCGCCATTGATTGGAGGAGCGCTGGGCGGCGGGGTTTACAGAGCGATACTTGAGGAATAATTTGAAACGCAGGCTTTTCACGCTGCAAAAATAGGTTCGGAAGGTGAGATTTGAAAAACGGAGAGCCGCTCGAGATTGTTCCACGAGCGGCTCTTTTTTTGAGCTCCGAGTCACGCGCCGGCTGCGGCGGGTGATCAGTGCGCGAAGCTGACGTTGATGCCGGTGGAAAAGATTATGTCGTTGGATTTTGTGCCGGCGATGGGCGGATTGGTGACGTAGCGATCGCTGAGCGTCATCTGCCATCCCAGCCACTTGTTGATCTTGGTCACGGATGCCGCATCGAGCGCGAAGCGATATTCGCCGGTATTGCTCAAGTCGGGATAGAAATAGAACACTTCGGTGACCGTGGTTGATTTTCCGAATTTGTGCATGAAGTCTTCGCCCACCGTAATACCCGCGAGGTTGCGAGACACGTAATCGGCGCCACCACCGTAGGTTTCACGCGTGTAGTTCGCGCCTGCCAGCACGTCGAACGTGGTGGTGGGAGTGTTGATCAAATGGACGCCCAAGCCGCCGCTATAGATCTGACGCAAATTCAGATCCTGCAGTTCGTCGCTGGTGTAATCCGCGCTGACAAACACGAATAGACGCTTGTTGATGTTATGGTCGTACTTCGCGCCGGCGAGAACGGAGTCGGCGGTAACGCCGCCGCCCGGCTGGTCGTTGCTCGTATACAAGGAAGACTCGTAGAGGGTGAGCTCGTCGGTCAAAGTCTTACGGTCTGCTGCGAATCCGGTCGTCAGGTTGGTGGTTTCGCTGTTTCCGCGCGCGATCGCAAAGCCCAGATTCACGCCACCCTTCCATCCTTCGATCAGACTGGGGTGCAGGCTCTTTTCGTACGCAGTCTCCACGTCGGAGGAACGGACGACGGTTACCTGCGCGAGCGGTACCGGAACCGTTCCGTTGTTCGCGGTGTGGACGATCAGGTTTGAACCATCGGTCGTCACGGTGCCGCTGACGGTTTTCTTGTCCGGCGTGACGACGTAGATCGGTTTGTCGGTCTTGAGTTCCTGCACGGCGGCCCACTGGATTTTGATTTCACCGGCGAAGTCGGTTTTCAGGGTGACGTCTTTGCCGTCGGAGACTTCTACCGTGCCGGTGAGGCGGTCTCCGTTTTTTAGCACCACGGTATCGGCGTTGGCTGCGGATGCGATGGCCAGAGCGCCTGCGAAAATTGTGACAAATTGCCGAAGCTTCATTATTTCCCCCGCGAAGATTGGAATTGGGATGTAACCGGGAACTGCAGGGATACTGGGCGGACATATATTACGACAGAGTGGTGGAGTTATGACGAGGTTTTCGACGAATAAACGAGAGCGCTTAGTGCGCCACTGATGTCCTGTTCAGCGACAAGGGCATCCCAGAAGCGGGCAATCGCGCGGTCGTCGTGGGTTCGGTTGCGGTGTAAGTGTTTGCGTTACATGAATTTCCTTCCGGTTGTTAGCGGCCCGAAAATTGCAGAATTCCCAAGAACATTTCCCGGGGAGGTGTCTTCTGGCGACTCTGTGGCAGGACATGGAATACGCGTTGAGAATGCTGCGGAGGAGCCCGGGCTTCACGGCAATTGCGGTGCTGACCCTGGCATTGGGAATCGGCGCGAACACGGCGATTTTCAGCGTGGTGAGCGGGGTGCTGCTGCGCCCGCTACCGTATCCGGAGCCCGGAGAGTTGGTGCGGGTGTTCACGGTATTGCCCACACAGCCGCATTTTCCGATGGCGATCGCGGATTTCTATGATTATCGCGAGTGGACCAAGGTGTTCGGCAGCTCGGCGCTTTATGCGGAACGCGATCTGGACCTGACAGCGAACGAGCGGCCGGAACATCTTTCCGGGATGGCCGTGACGCACGACTATTTCCGCGTGCTGGGATTCCATCCGATTCTGGGGCGGGACTTCGCCGAGCAAGAGGAGTACAAGAAAAACAATCACGTGGTGGTGTTGAGCGAGCGGTTGTGGCGCACCCGGTTTAATGGCGACCCGAACATTGTGGGGAAAGGCGTGGTGCTGTCGGGCGAGTCCTTCACGGTGATCGGGGTGATGCCCGCGGGGATTCAACATGTCGGCGGCGACTTTCACACGCCGGCGCATGGTGAAACGGTGGACCTGTGGTGGCCATTGGCATTGCTGCCGCACGACGCGGCGGGATGCGACCGCGGATGCCATTATTTGAATATGGTGGCGCGGCTGGCTCCGGGAGTCAGTGCTGCGGAGGCCGCCGCGGCGATGAATTCGGTTTCGGCGCAGCTGGCGAAGGAGCATCCGGACAATGCGCACCAGATTTCGGTGGTTCCGCTGAAGGAAGAAATCGTAGGGCGGGCGCGGCTGATGCTTTTCGTGCTGCTGGGCGCGGTGGGATTTCTGCTGCTGATCGCGTGCGTAAATGTGGCGAATTTGTCGCTGGCGCGAGCGACCACGCGGCAGCGGGAATTCGCGCTGCGTTCCGTGCTGGGCGCTGGGAATTTCCGGATCTTGCGGCAGTTGCTTACGGAAAGTTTGCTGCTGGCGTCTTTGGGCTGCGGGCTGGGATTGGTGTTCGCGATTTGGGGCGTGGATGCGCTGATCGCGCTGGGTCCGGAACAATTGCCGCGGCTACAGGCGGTGCACATGGATGCGCGGGTGCTGGGGTTCGCGGCGCTGATTACCGTGCTGACGTCCGTGATATTCGGTTTGGCTCCGGCTTTAGCGACACTGCGGACGGACGTCAACCAGACCTTAAAGGATGGCGATCGCGGGACGACACCGGCATCGGCGCGCAGCGGTTTGCGGAACGCGCTGGTGATCGCGGAAACGTGCCTGGCGCTGGTGCTGCTCGCGGGCGCGGGATTGCTGATGCGCACGTTTATCAATTTGCAGCACGTGAGCGCTGGATTTCAGCCGGAGCATGTGCTGACTCTGCGTACGGACCTGCCGAGCAAACGTTATCCGGACGACGCTACCAGCATTCGCTTCCATAAGAATTTGGTCGAGCGGTTGAAGACGCTGCCGGGCGTGCAATCGGCCGGAATTTCGTCTGATATTCCGTGGACCGGTTACGACGAGAATTCGAACTTCGACATCGAAGGACGACCGGAGAGTCCCAACGATTCGCCGGAGGCGCGGTATCACTTCGCAACGCCGGGATATTTCGAAACGATTGGCACGCCAGTGCTGAGCGGCCGGTCGTTTGCGCTGACGGATGATGAAAAGGCCCCGAAAGTGGTGATGATCAACGCGGCGCTGGCGCGGCGGTACTTTCCCGGCGAGGATCCAGTGGGGAAAATGCTGGACCTGTTTGGCACGAAGGGCGTGAAGATTATCGGGGTGGTGGGCGACGTGAAAGATTCACCGGACGGGGCCGAGGCGAAGCCCGCGTTCTATCTTAACGATTGGCAAGTTACCTTTCGCGACACGCGGGTGATCGTGCTGCGGTCCAATTCCAATCTGGCACCGCTGGTGCAGGCGGTGCGGACGGAAATTGCGGAGCTGGATAAGGATCTGCCGGTGACGGACATCAAACCGATGGAGGAGATCGGCGCGCACGCTGTTTCCAGCACACGATTTACTTTTCTACTGATCGGATGCTTCGCGGCACTGGCTTTGGTGCTGGCTTGCGTGGGGATATTCGGAGTGATGGCGTATTCGGTGACGCAGCGCACGCACGAATTCGGAATTCGCATGGCGCTGGGGGCGCAGGAACGCGACGTGTTGGGCATGGTGCTGGCGCAGGGCGCGAGGCTGTTGATTGCGGGACTGGTGCTGGGCTGGATTGCGGCGTTTTCCTTGACGCGGGTGATGGCTGGCTTGTTGTACGGAGTGCGCGCAGGCGACCCGTGGACGTTCGCAGCGGTCTCCGCGTTGCTGGCGGTGGTGACGTTTGCCGCGTGCATTTTACCGGCACTGCGCGCGACGAAAGTCGATCCCATCGACGCGTTGCGCTACGAGTGAGATTTGGATTCCGGCGGGCCTGGCATTGGGGAGCTTGATGCGACGGGAACAGCGATACAAATCTTAAGGAGGCGCCATGGCTGAGAGCGAGCACATTCGGGAGTCAATGCAGGGCCCGCTGGACGCGACGTATGTGAAGCAGCGCGAGCAAGCCGGTTGGAAACTGGTGGCGGTGGAGTGGGAGCGCGCCGCGGCTGCGCCGGCGATTCCTGTGGCACCGGTGGAGGCGCCGCCGATTTTACAGGACGCGCCGTTCGGCCTGCGAGTCGCGGGAGACTGCGAGCACTTGGAGCAGAATCCCACGGAGATGGAATTTCTTCTTTCGATGATGGAATTGATCATTCAGGATATTTCGCTGGTGAAGGTGGCCGAAGAGTTAAACCGCAAGGGGTTCCGCACGCGCAAGGGCGCGGAGTGGGGTCCGGTGGCGGTGTTCAACATGCTGCCGCGGCTGATCGAGCTGACTCCGCAAATATTCAACAACGAAGAGTGGCTCGAGCGGCGCAAGCATCTCACGCTGGTTTACTGAGCATCCAAATCATTGAGGGTAACTGGGGCAAGTTCCAGCCGGGGCTTGACAGACAGCGGCCGGCTCAATAGAGTTGCGACATCTGGTGGAACTCCTGCCGTCCTGTATTTCCCACGTAAGTGCGAAGCGGGGCGGAAACCCTCCAGCTGAGGAGATTGTAATGCGCAAATCGATCTACGCGTTGGCAAGTGCACTGGTAGTGGCTGCATTTTTGGCAGTGGCAGGGGCGCCGCAGGCTCAAGCTCCGGCCACCGCACCGGTCACAACAGTGGTGACGGTGCTCGGGCCGAAATTTACGGCGCCTCCGGCGATCAGCAAGGATGACATCGGCGTTTATGAAGGGAAGGACAAGAAAGAAGTTGCGGGCTGGACCCCGGCGCAGGGCGAAAAGGCGGGCCTGCAACTAGCGATTGTGATTGACGAAGCCTGCTCGACTGATTTGGGCAATCAATTGAGCGACCTCAAGGCGTTCATCAACGGCCAGCCGAGAACTACCGGCGTGGGCGTGTTTTATGCGAGCAACGGCGGAGTGCAGCCAGTTTCACAGTTCACGACCGATCACGAAGCGGCGGCCAAGACTTTGCGCTTGCCTCTCGGAAATTTTGGCGCTTATTCCAGCATATATCTTTCTACCATGAGCTTGATCAAGGGATGGCCGGCAACCCCGGGCGTGCGCCGCGAAATTCTGCTGATCGCGGATGGAATTGACCGCTTCCGCGGCGACCCGTTCAGTCCGGACATTCAGAGCACGTACCAGGCGGGGGAGAAGGCTGGAGTGATTATTCACACACTTTACTGCTCTGGAGTCGGCCGCGCGGGTCACAATTCGTTCCGCGTGAGTTACGGACAGAGCAACCTGGCGCAGATTACGGACAAGACCGGCGGGTATTCTTTTTTTCAGGGATTGCAGACGCCGATTTCTTTCGCGCCGTTCCTGGAACAATTGGACACGATTCTGAAGAACCAGTATTTCCTCAGCTGGAACAGCCGCCGACCGACGAAGGGGAAAGGCGAACTGCGCTCTTATCGCATCAAGACCGAGCTGCGGGATATTGATATTTCCAGCTCGGACCAGGTGTGGGTGCCGGGGGCTGCACAGTAGAGAGCCTCGCACGGGCAATTTCACGATCGGGCATCACGTGGGGCGGGGCTGCAACCCGCCCCTTTTTTCTTGACTGTGCGAATTGGCTGATAGGCGCGGAGTGGCGCGGCAGGGCATGGCGCGGCTGAAAATCGAGCTTCGCTTATTGAAGGAGTTGCGCGTAAGGTGATTCAACGCAGTGGTTCTTTCTGCGCGAGGGCGAAATGATTCGGAGCATACTTCTTCTGGCGATGCAGTGCGCCGTAACTGCTCTGTGCGTGGCGCAGGAGCCGGCGAAGCCATCGGCGTCGCAGCATCCGACATCGAGCGTGACTACCGCTGCGGTGTGGAATCCAGCGCCTGACACGCTTGCTGCGATTCGACAGAAGTGCGGCGCAGCGGACCCTACACATATTGAGCGATGTTTCTTGAACGAAATGAAAGGCGCGGGAGCATCGCCTAAGGCGTTGGCATTTGCGGAAAGCCTCGCGACGTCCTTGGGCGTGGTTTACCTGCGGGCGTTCCGGAGCGAGGGGCGCGTGGACGTGGCATACATCGAGTACGCGTTTCGCGCGAACGAGATGGAGGGCGTGTTGCTTGTGAATGGGGATCCTTCGCTGATTGACGTAGACGATGAGAGCTTCACTCAGGATGTGGAGCTGAAGAAGAATTCCGCTTACGCTTCGCTCGCTGAGCAATACCCTCACATCAGCGTGTGGCCCGGCGATCGGTTCCACAGCGACTTGCCGATGGTGACATCCACTGGTTGGGGCACCAAAATA
This sequence comes from uncultured Acidobacteriota bacterium, assembly GCA_963779465.1. Taxonomy (GTDB): domain Bacteria; phylum Acidobacteriota; class Terriglobia; order Acidiferrales; family UBA7541; genus Palsa-295. The sequence continues at coordinate 361,380 of CAVZYH010000002.1, forward strand.
TTCTTGGTGCAGTATGTGTTGCGCGACGGCTGCCACGCATGCGCCGAAATAGGGACGGTTACGATGGCGTTCAACTTCGACACGCAAGGAAACTTTCAGAGCGCGAGGGTGTCAAAAGTCGCATCGTCCGCCGCTCCGCAGGCTGCCGCGATCCCTACCAGTTCGACTGGATTCGATGTGGCGGGTGGCGTCGAGCAGATAAGCGTGCTAGCGGGGAAGCAATTTTCGATCACGCTGAACGCGAACCACACGACCGGATATAGTTGGCGGCTGGCTAAGCCGCTGGACCCCGCGACGCTGCGGCAAATCAGCGACGATTATCACGCGGCTACTTCCGACGCGGTGGGCGCGCCGGGTGAAGAAGTGTGGACGTTTGAATCGGTCGCCGCAGGTAACGTGGAGCTCGATTTTCAATACGTGCAGCCATTTGCGAAAGATGCGAAGCCGGTGAAGCAAGCGAAGTATGTCGTGGTAATCGAATAGATCGTCAGCTCTAAACCTTCCCACCCTAAAAAGCAGGCGGCCGCTACACATTCAAAGGCAGCGTCGGAACCTTCGCCTGCGTGCATATTCCCCAATCGGCTAAATCAAGGCTGATTGCGCGCGAAAACTCGGCTTAAAAACAAAAAGCCCCGGCTCGATTCACATCGAGCCGGGGCTTGCGTTTGTCTGTAGCGAACTCGTTTGACTTGATCGGATGAGACTTGTCAGAACCCGTCGGGCTTTGAGAGCCGAACCCGGTTCACTAAGGAACCGGTGGAGAGCCGTACCTGCTACCGAAGCAGGTCGTACTCCCTTTTCTTTTAGAAAGGAGGTGATCCAGCCGCAGGTTCTCCTACGGCTACCTTGTTACGACTTCACCCCAATCATGAGTCATACCTTGAGCGCCTGCCTCCTTGCGGTTGGCTCGGCGATTTCTAGTACAGCCCACTTTCGTGATGTGACGGGCGGTGTGTACAAGGCCCGGGAACGTATTCACGGCGCCGTTCTGATGCGCCATTACTAGCGATTCCGGCTTCATGCAGTCGAGTTGCAGACTGCAATCCGAACTGAGCGCGCTTTTGTGCGATTAGCTCCCCCTCGCGGGTTTGCAACGCTCTGTAGCGCGCATTGTAACACGTGTGTAGCCCTGGACATAAAGGCCATGCTGACTTGACCTCATCCCCACCTTCCTCTCCGTTATCCGGAGCAGTCCTCATAGAGTTCTCCCTTGCGGGTAGCAACTATGAGTAAGGGTTGCGCTCGTTGCGGGACTTAACCCAACACCTCACGGCACGAGCTGACGACAGCCATGCAGCACCTCTACACAGGTCCCTTGCGGGAAGTCTCTGTTTCCAAAGATGGTCCTGTGCGGTTCAAGCCCAGGTAAGGTTCTTCGCGTTGCGTCGAATTGAACCACATGTTCCACCGCTTGTGCGGGCCCCCGTCAATTCCTTTGAGTTTCAGCCTTGCGACCGTACTCCCCAGGCGCAGGACTTAACGCGTTAGCTACGGGACGTGCCCCGTACAGGGCACACCCCAAGTCCTGATGGTTTAGGGCTAGGACTACCAGGGTATCTAATCCTGTTTGCTCCCCTAGCTTTCGTCCCTCAGCGTCAGTTGTGATCCAGCGAGCCGCCTTCGCCTCGGATGTTCCTACGGATATCTACGCATTTCACCGCTACACCCGTAATTCCACTCGCCTCTCTCACACTCTAGCATGGCAGTTTCGGAAGCAGCCTCTGGGTTAAGCCCAGAGATTTCACTCCCGACTTGCCACACCGCCTACGGACCCTTTACGCCCAGTAATTCCGAGCAACGCTGGCCCCCTACGTATTACCGCGGCTGCTGGCACGTAGTTAGCCGGGGCTTCTTATACCCGTACCGTCAAACCCTTGCGGGCATTCTTCCGGGTCGAAAGGGGTTTACACTCCGAAAAGCTTCATCCCCCACGCGGCGTTGCTGCATCAGACTTTCGTCCATTGTGCAAGATTCCCCACTGCTGCCTCCCGTAGGAGTCTGGACCGTGTCTCAGTTCCAGTGTGGCCGGCCAACCTCTCAGTCCGGCTACCGATCAAAGCCTTGGTGAGCCATTACCTCGCCAACAAGCTAATCGGCCGCGGATCCCTCTTCTGGCGCCTTGCGGCTTTGAAGACAACACCATGTGGCATCGTCATGTTATGCGGTATTAGCCCAGTTTTCACTGGGTTATTCCCCACCTGAAGGAAGGTTATCCACGTGTTACGCACCCGTTCGCCACGCGCCCACACCCTGTATTGCTACAGAATGCTGCGCGTTCGACTTGCATGTGTTAAGCACGCCGCCAGCGTTCGCTCTGAGCCAGGATCAAACTCTCGTTTGAAATCTGGTGTTTCCAGACGTGTGCATTGTCGATTCGCATCGAAATGCCACGAATGGGAACGAACTGTTTAAATCGCTCGGTTATCTCAAATGTGGTACGTACACCGGTACACCCGGCGCACGAACCGTAACCAAACGGGTTCTGGCATGTATCATCCGATTGTCAAAGAGCAGGTCAATCCAGGCCAGCTGGAAGGACTACAGACGAACCCCGATACTACCGAACAGGTGTCAAAGTGTCAAGCTGTAATGCAAAATTAATTTGAGGCCGAGTCTGTGGAAATATTCGAACGTGTGGATTTCTTTTTGCGCTGTTTGCCCTGTTGGGTCCGTATTTATGCTACGTGACGATGCGCAATCGCTGCGGATTTCCTTACGAGGTTAGCGCGCCTCTATTTTCGTAGCGCTTTGGGGAAAGCTCATTCAGCGCTGGGAAAGATACTGGTTGGGTCAAGGCAAGTTCGGAGGGTCGCGCGGCACCTTCCTGCAGCGCTTTGAACGTCATTTCGACTGCGAGAATCGTGTTCGGCGGAATCACGACCGTCGCCGCGAGAGCGCCGCTGGCAACTTGTTTTTTTCCTGTGTTGATGAGCCCATCGCAGCCGAGAAACGGCAAGCTCATGACTTTGTCGCGCACGACGACGTTGGATTGTTCCTGAAGCGCTTTTCGTGCGCCCAGAGCCATCGCGTCGTTCTGCGCGACCACGGCATCGATCGGCAATTTGTCGGAAGTGGACAAACGCAGCCAGGAGCAGACTGCGTTGAAGGCGCTTTCCTGGGTCCACTGACCTTTCATGGCGATGAGCTTGATGTTTCGCGGCATGGTTTCCTGCATTCCGATGCGGCGCTGCACGGCGGCGGAGGTGTCCGACGGTCCTTGAATAAATAATGCGGCACCGCCTTGCGGGACAAGAGCAGCGAGCTGGCGACCCTGGATGCGGCCAACTTCCAAATGATCGGAGCTGACGCAAAATACAGGCGACTTGCTGGTGCGGCGAAGATCGGCGAGATATTCGGCTTGGCGATTTAGCACTACCCAGGCAATCTCCGCGGATGCAGCGGCGCGCCCTACGTGGGGCAGAGCGGTGCCGCTTACGGGTTCGAAGATGATCGCGTCGGGATGCTTCGAGGAATCGCTTTGAATGACGTTCAGAAGTTGCTGGCTCTGATTGATGGAGTCATTCGCCGCGTAGATGATTTCGACATCAATGCCAAGGCGTTGCGCGGTCGCTTCCGCAGCTCGTGCTTGCTCGAGTTGGAAATCATTATCATCGGTGATCAGCGATACCAGAAACCTGAGCCTCTTCATGCCGGGCCCGCCTCAAATAAGAACGAAACTAGGTCCAAGATACAAGGAATGCGCCGGGAGCAAAAAAAAGAATTCAGCATCGTGTTCATTTAGGAAATCTTGCCCGGGCGTCCGCGGCGGAGAGTCGGGCGGCGCCATTCATACACTATCCTTCAGAACGCTGAATGCGAAGGCGCGAAGCTAAAGCGGGCCGGCGAGCATCCAAAAGCGACGCGTGAGGCGGGGTTCTGAGCATGACAGAAACGCTGGAAATCGTGCGACCATTGACCGAAGACCACACGCCGGCGAGCTTGCAGCGGTGTTCGACATTCGGCAGAGAGAACAAATGAAAGTGTTATCCGTAAATGTGGCGCTGCCGCGGTTGGTGGCGTGGAGAGGTCAGACGTTTAACACCGGAGTTTTCAAGAAGCCGGTTGCGGGGCCGGTGATGATGCGGAAACTCGACCTGGATGGCGACCGGCAGGCGGATCTATCGGTGCACGGCGGGCCGTACAAGGCGGTGTATGCATATCCTTCCGAGCATTATGAATTCTGGCGGAAGCAATTTCCGGAGATGGAATTGCCGTGGGGACAATTCGGCGAAAATCTGACGACGGAAGGATTGAACGAGAGGGATACGCACATTGGCGACGTTTTGCGGATCGGTGCGGCTACGGTGCAGGTGACGCAGCCGCGCGTGCCGTGTTTCAAACTGGCGGCGAAATTTCAGCGCGAAGATATTTTGAAGCGTTTTCTGGAGAGCGGGCGCTCCGGATTTTACGTTTCGGTGATCGAGGAAGGGCTGGTGGCCGTCGGCGACGAGATCGAGCGAATCCAGGAAGACGAGAACCGCATTGCGGTGAGCGACATCAACAAGCTTTTCAACCACGGCACGGATACTGCGTTGATGCGGCGAGTGATTGAGCTGGAAGCGCTGCCGCTCGATTGGCGCGAACATTTCGCCGCACATTTGGCCGAGCTGGAACGCTGATCGTCGTAGAATCCAAATGAGTATGCAGCGCAAATCAATTCTCCACCAATCATTCGAAGTGGGCATCTCGCTGAAGGCCGTGGGTGCGCTGTTCGAAATTGTCGGCGGCGTACTCTTATGGGTCGTAAAGCCATCGCAGATGAACGACATCGTGCGGCGCGTGGCCGATTACTTGTTCATAGATGCGCCGCATCACCCGTTTGCGTCGCACGTGCTGAATGCTTCGCAGCGGATGGCTGACAATGGCACAACGTTCGCTTCGTATTACTTGCTCTCGCACGGGATCGTGAAATTAGCGCTGGTGATTTGCCTATGGTGCAACAAGCTCTGGGCGTACCCGCTGACGATTTTCGTTTTCACTGGGTTCATGGTCTATCAGGTGCGTCGCTTCACGCACACCCATTCGTGGTCGCTGATCGCGTTGACGATTTTTGACGCGGTGATCGTTTATTTAACCTGGAAGGAATATCAGGCGCAACGGGCCAAGCGGAGTGAAAAAATCGCCACGCAGTAATTGAAGCTGCTACTCGAGTGGTTCCGCGTCAATACCGATGTTCTTTTCTCCCGCGGCTTTCTTTTCGTTGTACTTCTTCACCCAGGCGGCGAAGCTCTTTCCGGCGGCGGTGTCGCGTCCGGTGAAGGCCAGCGCGGCGACATCGCTATAGGCGAGGGTCAGCTTGCCGGGCTCGTCCTTGGGCATTACGCGGATGAAACAATCGGAGAGCGCGGGGCCCTCGATTTTGCGATCGAAGATGTAGCCTTCGATTTTCTGACCGCTCTTCAGTGTAATGGTGAGGTCGCCGCGATAGTCGAAAGCCTTCTCGAGCGCTTCGTGAATTTCCGAAACGGACGCGAGCGCGGGAATCCAACCTTCGAGATTTTCGTGGACGAAACCGAGACGTTCTTCCACCGCGGATTCGGGCGCTGTGGATGTGTGCGAGTCTGACATGATGGCTGCCGGAGGCTAGGTCTTCGGCGACATGGCGATCTGTACGAGCTGGCCGGAATTCTTGCCCGCGCTGTTTGCGGCGCCGCCCATGGCGTCGGGGTCTTTATACTTGTTGAAGATTGTCGCGCGCACGGTGCTCAGAAACCCGCTGAGCGAACCGAACATATGGTCCACGGCGCTGGCTTCATAGCCGCTGTGCACCATGCAGTTGGCGCACTTGGGATTGCCGCTTTCGGTGCCGTAGCGCTCCCAATCGGTCTCGCGGATCAATTCCTCGAAAGTGTCGGCGTAGCCGTCTTGCAGCAGATAGCAGGGCTTCTGCCAGCCGAAAATATTGTAAGTAGGCATGCCCCAGGGAGTGCATTTGTAATTGCGCTTGCCCATGAGAAATTCCATGAAGAGGGGGCTAAGATTGAAGCGCCACTTTTCGCTGCGGTTGCTCAAAATCTGGCGGAAAAGCTCGCGGGTTTTTTTCCGGCTGAGAAAATGCTCCTGGTCGGGAGCTTTATCGTAGGTGTAGCCGGGCGAGAGCATCATGCCTTCGACGCCCAGGTTCATCATATCGTCGAAGAAGTGGCGAACGCTTTGCGCATCGGCGCCATCGAAGAGCGTAGTGTTAGTGGTAACACGAAAGCCGCGTTGCAGCGCGAGCTGGATCGCTTCGACGGCCTTGTCGTAAGTACCTTCGCGGCAAACAGCGAAATCGTGTTCTTCGCGCTGGCCATCCATATGCACGGAAAAGGACAGATATTTGCTGGGCGTGAAGAGGTGCAGCTTTTCTTTGAGCAGCAGAGCGTTGGTGCAGAGGTAGATATATTTCTTGCGCGCGACCAGGCCGTCCACGATTTCGGCGATCTGGGGATGCATTAATGGCTCGCCGCCGGGGATGCTGACCATGGGCGCGCCACATTCTTCGACGGCGCGGAAACATTCCTCGGGGCTTAGCTGCTTTTTCAGAACGTGCGCGGGATATTGAATTTTGCCACAGCCGGCGCAGGCGAGATTGCAGCGGAGAAGAGGTTCCAGCATCAGGACGAACGGGTAATGCTTTCGGCCCTTCAGCCTTTGGGTGATGACGTAGGAGGCCGTCGTCCACATTTGTGAGACTGGAACGCCCATCTGGTTCTTTTCCTCAGTGGCGCGGCTACAGACCGCGATTCGCGCGCCCCTTACTTAGAGTCTAATGGTACCGGATTCGATGCTTGCTGTGAACCCCTCGACTCGCCAAGGGGTTATACATACGCAAGCACTTGAAGCGCGCGAGCGGGGCTGCCGGGAGCGCGTCCGGAGCTCGGTGATTGCTACGCTTGAGTTTCGCCCGTGCGAGATGCGCGCGGGTTTGCGTCTTTTGGATGTGGTCCTGCATCGAAGATTCGTGTAGATTTTCTTATCGTGACGACACAAACAAAATTTGGCGTCGGCCTGGTGCAGATGGCCGTGAGTCGCAATCCGCAGGACAACCTGGCGCGCGCTATTGCGAGAATCGAAGAGGCGGGTCGGAACGGGGCGCAGGTGGTGTGCTTGCCGGAATTATTTCAATCGCAGTATTTTTGCCAACGGGAAGACACTGCCAATTTTGACTTGGCGGAAGCCGTTCCTGGCCCGACGACCGAATCGTTGAGCCGCGTGGCGCAAAAAGCAAAGGTTGTAGTGGTGGCGCCGCTATTCGAACGGCGCGCGGCGGGCGTGTATCACAATACGGCGGCAATTATTGATGCAGACGGCAAGATCGCGGGAGTTTACCGCAAGATGCACATTCCCGACGATCCGGCGTACTACGAGAAATTTTATTTCACGCCGGGAGATTTGGGGTTTCGCGCTTTTACGACCCAAGCGGGGAAAATCGCGACGCTGATTTGCTGGGACCAATGGTATCCGGAGGGAGCGCGCCTGGCGGCCTTGAACGGAGCGTGCATTCTTTTTTATCCGACGGCGATTGGGTGGCATCCGAGCGAGAAAGCAGCGAATGGCGCGGCGCAACGCGATTCCTGGCGCACGGTGCAGCGCGGCCACGCCATTGCCAATGGAATTTACGTGGCAGCGGTGAATCGCGTGGGCCACGAAATTCCCGCGGCGGGCGGCGACGGCCTGGAATTCTGGGGTGGATCATTTTTGTGCGACCCGCAGGGAGTGGTGATCGCCGAAGCTTCCACGGACCGCGAAGAAATTCTGTACGGCACGGTGGATTTGGCGCACCTGGAAGATGTCCGGCGCAATTGGCCTTTTTTGCGCGACCGGCGTATTGACGCTTATCAGGGCATCGAGCAGCGATTCCTCGACAACAAATCTTGAAACGGCCGCGCCCCACGAACTTCATGAATCCTATGAATGAAAAAACTGCTCCGGCTACGCTGGGTTTTTCCATGCCGGCGGAATGGGAGCAGCACGAAGCCACGTGGATCGGCTGGCCGCACAACCCCACCGATTGGCCCGAAAAGCTCGAGCCCATTCAATGGGTGTACGGCGAAATTGTGCGCAAGATTACGCCGGGCGAGATCGTGCGCATTCTGGTGAATTCGGCGGCGCACGAAAAACAGGCGCGCGGCATTTTGAAAAGAGTTGGCGTGGATTTGCAGCGCGTGCAATTGTTCAGGTTTGCGACGAATCGCGGATGGACGCGCGATTTCGGACCGATTTTTGTGAGGCGCGCTAAACCGCGGCGCGAGGTCGCGATTGCGCGGTTCCGGTTCAATGCATGGGCACGCTATCCCGACTGGAAGGATGATGATGCGATTCCGGGGCAGGTGGCGCGACGCTTGAAATATCAGATTTTGCCAATACGTTATAGCGGGCGCGACGTGGTGCTGGAAGGTGGAAGCATTGACGTGAACGGCCGCGGTACCGTGCTAACCACTGAAGAATGCCTGCTGGATCAGAAACGGCAGGTGCGCAATCCGGGGTTCAGCCGCGCGGACACCGAAGCTATGCTGCGTGCGAGCCTCGGCGTAGAAAATATTGTGTGGTTGGGCAAAGGCATCGCTGGCGACGACACGCATGGACATGTGGACGATCTGTGCCGGTTCGTGAACGCGCGGACGGTGGTGCTGGTGCGCGAGAAGAACCGGCGCGACGCCAATTACCGGCCGCTGCAGGAAAATTGGGAACGCTTGCGCGGCGCGCGGCTGGAAGATGGCGGCAAGATCGAGGCCGTGGAGCTGCCGATGCCCGCGCCACTCTATTTTGAAGGCGTTAGACTGCCGGCTAGTTACGCGAATTTTTATATTACGAATTCTGCTGTGCTGGTTCCGACCTTTAATGACCCGCACGATCGCGTTGCACTGGGGATTCTTGGCGAATTGTTTCCCGGGCGCGCTGTTGTGGGCATACATGCCGTGGATCTGGTGTGGGGATTCGGCACGCTGCATTGTTTGACGCAGCAGCAACCTTCGCCGTGATTTCTGCCGGATTCTGATGCGCATGCTGGGATTAGCGGCCCCGGGATTTTCACCTCTGCTTTTACCGTAGTGGCGCGGCGGGCTTGTAGTATTGATTCCCTCGAAATCGGCTGGCAGAATCGGTCCTCACATGACAGACGAGTCTTCGAATTGGCGGAAATGGCCGCTCGCCGACCGCGAGCGAGAGTATTCACCCAGCAGCTGTGTGGCTGCGATTGAACCGTTCCTGGACGCATACGTCGCGCGCAGCCGGGATGCGGAAACGCATTTTTGCTGCCAGAAGAATTTGCTTTGGGGCGAGCGGCCCGAGGAAGTTTTCGATTATTTTCCGGCGGCGTCCGCGGATGCGCCGTTGCTGGTTTATATCCACGGAGGATATTGGCAGGAGCACTCGAAGGAGGAATCGCTTTTTGCAGCTCCGGACTGCGTGGCGAATGGAATTGCGTATGCAGCGATTGATTACACCTTGGCGCCGCAGGCCAGCGTGGGATTCATCGTGGAGCAATGCCGGCGGGCGATTGCTTCGCTGCGTCGGCAGGCTGCAGCGCTCGGGTTCGATGCGCGGCGGATTTATGTTTCGGGTAATTCGGCGGGTGCGCATCTTGCCGCGATGCTTTTGGTTGCAGGCTGGCAAGATGCGCACGGACTCGCTGAAGACGTTGTTGCTGGTGCCATCCTGCTCAGTGGCATTTACGATCTGGAACCGTTGATGGGCACTTATATTGATGCGGCGCTGCGCTTGACGAGCGCAGACGTGGCCGCTTTGAGTCCCCTGCGGTTGAAACTGGGGCGAGCGGTAAGGACAATCGTTGCGTGGGGCGACAATGAAACCGCGGAATTCAAACGGCAGAGTCGCGGGTTCACTGCGGCGCTGGTGGCTGCTGGATTTCCGGTTTCTGAGTTTGAGTTAGCCGGAACGAATCATTTCGATATTGTATTCGGGCTGGCGAATCGCGGAAGCGTTTTGGGCGATGCGACGCTCGAAATGCTTCACGGGACCAAGAAATTTGATGCGTAATCGCGAGAGCTTCGGTGTGTGAAAATCCGTGATTCGTTGCGCGGTTTTTATGATTTCATTTCCGACAGGAATTTTTCCGCGAAGGTGTGCACATCCAGGAACGAGTTGTAGAGCGGAACGGGGGCGACGCGCAGGATGTCCGGCTCGCGCCAATCGCAGATCACTCCTTGTTGGGCCAAGCGGTCGCAGAGGGCGCGGCCGTCTTTTTTTATTTGCAGGGATAGCTGCGCGCCGCGTTGTGAGGACTCCGGCGGAGTTAACATCGAAAAACTATCGCGCGGTTGCCGAGTTAGTAGGAATTCCAGGTAAGCCGTGAGCGATTCGCTCTTCGCGCGCAGGCGCGGCATTGTAGCTTCATCGAAGATTTCCATCGAGGCGCGCAGCGCAGCCATCGACAGAATGGAGGGATTGCTCAATTGCCAGCCTTCCGCACCTGCGATGGGTTGAAATTTCGACGGCATCTGGAAGCGGCTGGTTTTATCGTGGCCCCACCAGCCGGCGAATCGCGGCAACGCCTGATTTTGCGCGTGGCGTTCGTGGACGAAACATCCGGCAACGCAGCCGGGACCACCGTTGAGATATTTGTAGCTGCACCAGACGGCAAAATCCACGCCCCAATCGTGGAGGTAAAGTTGCAGATTTCCGGCGGCGTGCGCCATGTCAAAACCCACGACGCAGCCTTGCGCATCTGCAGCTTCAGTGATGCGTTGGCAGTCGAAGGCTTGCCCGGTGTAGTAATTCACGCCGCCGAGCAGGATCAGCGCGATTTCGCCGCCTTTTTCAGCGAGCAGCTTTTCGATATCTTCGGTGCGAATGGTGGCGTCACCGGGGCGCGGCGTAATTTCAATGAGTGACTTCGCAGGGTCGTAGCCGTGAAAGCTGATTTGCGATTGCACGGCGTACTGATCGGATGGAAATGCGTTGGCCTCGATGACGATTTTGTGGCGCGCCGGCGTAGGACGGTAAAACGAAACCATCATCAGGTGCAGATTTACCGTGAGCGAGTTCATCACCACCACTTCGTTCGGCAACGCGCCAACCAGCCGCGCAGTTGGTGCCGTCAGGATCTCGTGATACGGCATCCAGGGATTTTTGGCGTGAAAGTGGCCCTCCACTCCATGGCGTTCCCAGTCCTGCAATTCCTGTTCGATATAGGCGCGCGCGGATTTGGGCTGTAAGCCTAGCGAATGGCCGCAGAGATAGACGCAGTCCGAACCCGTGGGCGTCTTGGGAATATGAAAACGATCGCGATATGCCGCGAGCGGATCGGCGGCAGTCATCGCCAACGCGAAATTACGGCCGGTTTCGAATTTGACGCTCGGCACCTAGAGAGTCTCCATGGGAATCAGGTCGCGATGAATCAAGTGGTCGGCTTTTTTCCAGTCGAGGTCCTCGATACGCGCGATCGGATCGCACAATTCTGCGAGGAGGCGATCCTGGACCTTTCCGCGCGAAAGCGCGACGGAATACGGGATGCGATGAAAAGTGACCATCGCATATTTCGGCACGAAATGGCGTGGATATTTGGCTTCCAACGCTAGCTCAACTTTCTTCCTGAAGAGAAATCGGGGATCGGCGACGCGATCCCGCATTTCGACGAAGTTCTCCAGAGCCAGGTCCGCGATGGCGTCGGTGTTGACCTTGCGGGCGTGCTCGAATTCCTGGAATAGCTTCGGCCAGTCTGGTCCGAGGCGATCGAGCAGGTCGAGGAATACGGTGCAGTCTTCAAACGCACAATTCATGCCCTGGCCGAAAAAGGGAACGATGGCGTGAGCGGCGTCGCCGAGCAGCAGGACTTTTCCGTCCACGTGCCAGGGCGCGGATTTTACCGTCACCATTGAGCCGGTGGGATTGGCTGCGTAATTTTCCTGGAGCTGCGGCATAAGCGGAACAGCGTCTGGAAATCGCTGCTCGAAAAAGTGCTGCGCTTTTTCGCTGCCGTCAAGGATCGCAAAACTTTCGCGGCCTTCGCACGGCAGAAATAAAATGCACGCGAAGGTGCCATCAATATTTGGCAACGCAATGAGCATGTAGGCGCCGCGGGGCCAGATGTGCAGCGCGTGTGGCTCGAGAACATGCTTTCCACCGAGGCCCGCCGTGATGGTCAATTCCTTGTAACCGTAGTCGAGCTGTTCCTGCGTGAAGTTCAGGCTGCCGCGTTTCTTCATATCGAGCCGCAGGGCGGAAGCGGAGCCGTCCGTGCCAATTACGACTTCGGAATCCACGGTGGTTTCGCGGCCGGTCTGTTCGTTGCGGAACCGTGCGCCGCCGGTGTTCCAGTCCATTCCGATGCAGCGTTCATTGAATTGAACGCTGACGCACTGAGCTTCGGCGGCGTTCATCAGCGCGACATTTAGATCCGCTCTCGAAATGGAATTGATTACTTCGGTGTCGTTCTTGCCGTAGGGCTGGAAGGTGAGTTCACCTGCGAGCGAATGCATCATGCGGCCTTTCATCGGGATGATGATACGGCTCATCTGGTCCCACAGTCCGGCTTGGCGCAAGGCGTGGATGCCGCGCGTGGATACGGCGAGGTTGATGGAGCGGCCGCCACTGGCGCGAGTGAGGCGCATGTCCGCGCGGCGCTCGAAAATCTGCACGGGGAATCCGCGTTGCGCCAGGGAAATTGCGAGCAACGGACCGGTTAATCCCGCGCCGACGAGCGTTATGGTGTGGGAACTATTTTGCATGCCATGAAAAGGTACGCGGTTCGCGGCAGGATCGCGGCTCAAGCGATCATCCTTCCAGATAGGTTCGCGCTTCCCAGAGTTCCGGGAAGAATTTCTTTTCCAACGTGAGCTTCAGGTAAGACGAGCCGGAACTGCCGCCGGTGCCCATGCGAATGCCAATCGTCCGTTCGACCATTTGGATGTGGCGCAGGCGCCAGCTGACGACCAGCTCGTCAAATTCGGTGAGCCGTTCGCAGACATCAATCCAGTCTCGGTGATTACGTTCGTCGCGATAGAGGGCGTGAATTGCTTTGGCGCGAGCTTGAAATTTTTCTTCTTCGGTGGCCGCGGCGGTTGGCGGCTGCAACGTGCCTAGCGCTTCCAGCGCTTTGAAGAAAACATCGCGCAGGGAATCTTCGCGCAGGCGACGGAACAAGATGGCGTGCGTTTCAGGAGTGAGTTCGTGGTAGCGGAGCATTTTTTCGTCTTTCAAACCGCAGAGGAATTCGAGCTCGCGGAATTGTTCGGACTGAAAACCGCTGGCGGGAGCGAGCTTCTCGCGGAATGCGAGGAAATGCGTGGGCAGCATGGTTTCGAGGATGGTGAACTGTTCGACCAGGATACGCATGATTTCGGTGCAGCGGCGGAGCAGTCGCGCGGCTTCGTACACACCGTCACGCGAGGTGGGATTTTCGCAGGTGGCCCGCAAGTTGGCTACGACGGCGTCCAGATCGTGGAGCAATTCCTTAAACCAGAGCTCGTAGGTCTGGTGGACGATGATGAAAAGCAATTCATCGTGATGCACGGGCGAGGATTCGGGGTGCTGGAGCTTTAGCAGCTCGGGGACCTGAAGATAGGAGCTGTAGGTCAGTTTTTTCCCGGATCGCTCGTCGTCATTTTTGCTTGCTGGGTTCGCGCCTTCTGCCACGCCGCGGGCGGGGCAACCGAAAGCAGTGCTCGCTTGCTTATTCGTAGCTGGCGCGGCGGCTTCCTGCGGCAGCCCGAGCCAGGTTTGCGCATTCGCGCCGAGCAGTCTTGTTTTCGTCTCCGGCGAAAACCGGCTTCCACGAATCAGTGCGCCGACGCGCTCTTCACCCAGTGGGAACGGATAGTCGGAGCCGAGCAAGACGCGATCCGCGCCCATAGTTTCGACCAGAAATTGCAGCGCACGTTCATCAAAGACCGCGGAATCCACATAAAATCTGCTTAGGTAGTGGCTTGGAGGAAATTGCGCGGCACCGCGAGCGAGGGGCTGGTTTTGCCAGGCGTTCTGAAGGCGACCGAGAAGAAACGCAAAGCTGCCGCCGCCGTGCGCAAAACAAATGCGCAGACTCGCGGGCAGGCGATCGAACGCGCCGCTGACGATCAGGGTTACAAGCGAAAGCTGGGTTTCCGCGGGCATGCCGACGGTCCAGGGCATCATGTATTTCGGCATGCGCTGCGCGGCCATCATGTCCCAGGGATGAACGAGCACGGCGGCGCCTTGATCAGCGCAATGGTGGAGGAACGTTACGATTCCTGGGTCATCGAGATTTTTGTCACCGACGTGATTGCCGATCTGCACGCCGAGATGTCCAGCGCGCATGCAGCGAGTGAGTTCGGCACAGGAGGCGTCAATATCCTGCAGCGGAACCTGGCAGAGCGCGCGCAGCCTTCCTTTGCCGCGAGCGCAGATTTCGAGCGCCGCATCATTAAACATGTGGGCGCAATCCAGCGCGTGCCGCGGTTCGCGGTTGTAGGCAAAAAGAACGGGCGTAGCGGAAATAATCTGATGATCTACGTCGTCACGATCCATTTGCTCGAGGCGGACATTCGCATCCCAGCACGCCGAGGTGATCTGCCGAAACACGCGATTGCCGATCATGATCGCGGCTTTGCCGGGCTCGGTGTGCTTGATCTGCGGCCAATCAGACGTGCCAAAGCGCGCTGCGAGCTCCGGCCACGATTCCGGGAAGAAGTGAGTGTGAATGTCGGTAACTGGCATTCTGTTTTCGGTTCGCGAACCTCGCCCTATTTTTTTGCCGGTTTGCCCGGGTGGACTTCGCCGCAGTTGGGGCACACCCGCAACTTTTCGTCTTGATAGAATTTTTCAAACAGCGGCGGAAGATCGGTGACGATGCTCTGCAAAAGCACTTCGGCGCGATATACCAAGTGATGGCATTTCGCGCAGTACCATTCAAAGGCGTCTTTCGCACCTTCGGGACGGGGAACTTCGACGACCAGGCCAATCGTTCCCGGAGTGAGGCGCTGCGGCGAATGACGCGTGTGCTTGGGGAGCAGAAAAATCTCGCCTTCTTTGATTGGAATCTCGATGGGTGGTTTCCCGGGCTGTTCCATCACGCGAATGAAAATGTCGCCTTTCAGCTGGTAGAAAAATTCTTCGGTAGGATCGTCGTGATAATCAAGACGCGAATTCGGTCCGCCTACGACGGTGACGATGATGTCGCCGTCTTCCCACACTTGAGCGTTGCCTACGGGCGGCTTTAACTTTTCGCGATTCGCGTCAATCCACGCCTGAAAATTAAAGGCTTTCATCGTTTTGATGGACGGCATTATTTTTTCCTTTCGTCTTCGGCGATGGGCTTGTAAGCGATCGCTTTGATCTCGATGAGCAGATGCGGGTGCGGCAATTGATGGACCGCGACCGTGGTGCGCGCCGGGCCATTCTCGTTGAAATACTCGTTGTAAACCTCGTTGTAACCGGCGAAATCGTTCATGTTCACCAGGAAGGTGGAAATTTCGACGAGGTCGCTTAATTTTGCGTCAACGCTGGCGAGTATGTCGCTGACGTTGTGGATAACGGCGCGGGTCTGCGCGCGAATATCGAGTTGCGTCGCGCCGAGGGCGTCGGCTTCCGCACCAGCGATCGTATTATCCGCGCGGCGAGAACTCGTGCCGGACACGAATAGGTAATCACCGGCGCGTTTGACGTGTGGGAAATTGCCGCGCGGCTGCGCTTTGCCCGGAACGACTGTGCCTTCCATGACCATCAATCACTCAACTTAACGCAGATATTGTTCAGTTCGGAATAAAAGTTCAGGGAATGTACCCCGCCCTCGCGGCCGATGCCGGAAAGGCCCATGCCGCCAAACGGCGTGCGCAGATCGCGCAGAAACCAGCAATTGACCCAGGTGATTCCGGCGCGCAATTTTTCCGCGACGCGGTGGCCACGCTTGAGATTCGAAGTCCAGACCGACGCCGCGAGTCCGTATTGCGTATCGTTCGCTTTGGCGATGGCCTCTTCTTCGGTATCGAACGGCGCAATATGGCAGACGGGTCCGAAGATTTCCTCTTTCACGCAGCGCGCGGACTCGGGCAGGCCGGTGAAAATCGTGGGTTGAACGTAGAAGCCTTTGTCGCGAGCGTCGTTGAATTTGGGAACGCCGCCGCCGGTGACGATCCTGGCGCCCTCTTCGCGCGCCAATTGATAGTAAGCGAGAATCTTTTCGCGATGAGCTTTCGAAATCAGCGGACCGGTGGTGGTGGATTGATCCATCGGCCACCCCATCTGCAGAGCTTCGGCTTTTTGTTTCAGCGCCGCTACGAAGCGATCCATCAGTTTGCGCTCGACGTACACCCGTTCGGCGCAGAGGCAGACTTGGCCGGTATTCAGGAACACCGCGTCGGTGAGGCCGTTCACTGTTTCATCGAAATCGCAGTCGGCGAAGATGATGGCGGCATTCTTGCCGCCCAGTTCAAAGGAAACCGGCTTCACGGTGGGAGCGACGGCGCGCATGATGGCGGAGCCGGTGCGCGATTCGCCCGTGAAAGTGATCGCGTCCACCTCAGGATGCGCGGTGAGAAATTCTCCGGCGGAGTCAGGACCGAAACCGTGGATCACGTTGAAGACTCCGGCGGGGGCTCCGGCAGCTTGCATCACTTCGGCGAGCAACGTCGCGGTGGCAGGAGTCTCTTCGGAAGGTTTGACGACGACGCAATTGCCGCAGGCCAGCGCGGGAGCGACTTTCCATGTGAGCAGCAGGAGCGGCAGATTCCACGGCGTAATGATTCCGACGACACCGAGCGGCTTGCGGACTGCGTAATTAAGCGCGACGACGCCGTCGGGAGTTTCTGTGCGAAAGGATTCCAGGCCGGCGGCTTTGATCACGTCGGCAAAAGCGCGGAAATTGGCGGCGCCGCGGGGGACGTCAATACGTGCAGCGAGCGCGATGGGTTTTCCGGTGTCCGCGACTTCGGCGTGCAGAAAATCCTGGAAGCGGGCTTCGATTCCGTCGGCGATCCTGTGCAGCATAGCGGCTCGGGCGGGTACGGGCAAGCGGCCCCAGTCTCCGTGCAGGGCTTGGCGGGCGGCGGCTACGGATTCGTCCACGTGGTCGCGGCCTGCTTCGGAAACCTGCGCGATTACGGAACCATCGGCCGGATCGACGTCGGCGAACTCGCGCGTGCCGCGCACAAAACGGCCGTTGATGTAATTTTGCAGGAGTCTCACGGAGCCATCTGCAGTTCTGACCTCGTCAGCCGCGGCACAGCGCAGCGACTGAGGAGCCATTAGCACGATACCAAAATCACCAGGCAACGACGAAAGAATTACCGCAGGCGCGCCCCGAACACGTCGGGCTAGACGCCTGTCGCAGAGAAAGGCGACGGCCCTCAGCAGAGACTGGTTGTGTTGTCAACTATTCTGACGATGCGAAAAGCATCGTCAGCCCTGGGGCTGGCGTTCCTGCGCCAAGCCATCTGAAGGATCTCTTCCGTTTTTCTCTCCGCCTCGCCACCAAAGCCCTCACTCTCTGAACATTCACGTTCGGTTCACGCGCTTGCAACCTCCTCCACCCATCCTGTACACGCCGCAACTAAAGCAACTCAGCAGATTCACAGGAGGCTTCCCGAAGTGGCATCCACCAAAACAAGTGCGGACGGTATCTTTCAAAGTGTGCTAGTGAATTACCTCGTCTCCCAGGCCCGCACAGTAGAGGCCTCAGTGAACCGCGCTCTCTGGGCCCTGCTCGAACGCAACGAACGTCTCGCCAGCGAGGTCTTTCTCACCGAGCCGCGCATCAACGAAATGGAAATCCTGATCGACGAGCACGCCATCCGCATGCTCCGCCAGGGCGACATGCTCGATACCGACGTCCGTCTGATCGTCGCCACCCTGAAAATCAACAACGACCTCGAACGCATGGGCGACCTGGCCGTCAACCTCAGCGAACGCGCCATCTCCCTCTCCCAAATGGGCGAAGTCCACATCCCCGTCGAACTCGAGCCCATGACCACCGCCGTCCGCGCCATGGTTTCCAAATGTCTCGGCGCGCTCATCTATCAAAATGTGGATCTAGCCACCCAGGTGCTAGAAAGCGACGATGTAGTTGATCAATATCGCGATCAAGTCTTCGAAGCCCTGCTTGCCGGCATGACTGCCAATCCCGCCCTCGCCGCGCCCAACCTCCACTACGTCCTCGCCTCTCGCCATCTCGAGCGCATCGCGGACCATGCCACCAATATCGCCGAAGACATCCTGTTCTGGGTCCGCGGCCTGGAAGTCCGCCACGGCCGCGCCAAACAAATGGAACTCAACGCCAACGCTGCCACCGGTGCCAGCGCCGCCGCATCAGCAGGCGAGTAATTGATATTTCACAGCCCGGTCATCTGCGGTTCAACTGCGCCACTTAAAATTTCCGCGGTCTGGAGGGCAAGTCACAACGCCGTCGCCCGAGCGATTCCCATAAAAACGACGGCGGCGAACCCAGCACCCACAAGTTCCTGCGCTTCAGCATCTAGCGCCGGAAGCAGCACACCTCGTCCCAACCACCCGCGAGGCGCGGCTCGACCACACCCCCGGGGCCGCGCCTCCTCTCTCCCGAAACACTCGCCCATATTTCACTCCCAATTCGCGCCGATGTAACACGCCTGTAACATTGCACACAAAAAATGGTATGCAGGAGAATCCCTGAACATGAAAAAGGCCCTACTGGTTGTGTGGCTTATCACACTGACGCTGACGCTCACCGCGCCGCGCGCCGCAGCGCAGAGCGGCACCGTGCTCCTCAATGCCGCCGGCGCGACTTTTCCATATCCCATCTATTCCAAATGGTTCGACGTGTACCACAACGCGCATTCCAACATTCAAATCAATTACCAATCCATCGGCTCCGGCGGCGGCATCCGGCAACTGCAAGCCGGCACCGTCGATTTCGGCGCCTCCGACGGTCCCATGACCGACGAGCAACTCGCGCAATCCAAATTCAAAATTTTGCATTTTCCCACGGTCCTCGGTGCCGTCGTGCCCACCTACAATATCGCGGGCGTAACCGCCGATCTGAATTTCACCCAGAAAGCTCTCGCCGGCATTTACCTAGGCACCATCACCAAATGGAACGATCCCGAAATCGCGAAAGCTAATCCCGGCGTGAACCTTCCCGGTGCAGACATCGTCGTCGTCCATCGCTCTGACGGCAGCGGCACCAGCTACATCTGGACCGACTTCCTCGCCAAGGTTAGCGACGACTGGAAAAATAAAGTCGGCAAAGCCGCCACTTCCGTGAATTGGCCCGTAGGCCTCGGTGGCAAAGGCAATGAAGGCGTCACCGGCCTCGTGAAGCAAACGCCCAACGCCATCGGCTACATCGAATTGATTTACGCCGTGCAAAACAAAATCCCCTACGGCGACGTTCAGAACGCCGCAGGAAAATTCGTCAAAGCCGATCTAGCAGGCGTCACCGCTGCAGCCGCCGCGGATGCCAAGAATATTCCGGACGATTTCCGCGTCTCCATCACCAATGCGCCCGGTCCCAAGGTCTATCCCATCTCCAGCTTCACCTGGCTGCTGATCCCCGCGCAGATTCAAGATGCCGCCAAACGTGACGCCATCAAAGATTTCCTGAAGTGGATGCTCACCGACGGCCAGAAGTTCAACGAGGGCCTGTCCTATGCGCAGCTACCGAAAGAAGTCATCGCCAGGGAGACCAAAGCAATTTCGCTGATCCAGTAACCATAACCAGCAACCAAAATGTCCGCAGCTGCCACCACCATCGCGCACGAGGTTCCTCCGCAAGCAGGACCTCGTGCGTTTCTTCATCGCCTTCGTCAAGGCGATCAGATCGCGCACCTGGTCACCCTCACCTTCGCCGCCGTCATCCTCCTGCTCACCTCTATGCTGGTGTACGAGCTCTGGATCAATTCGCATCTCTCGCGCACTCAATTCGGCTGGGCTTTCTTCTGGACCAAAGTCTGGGACCCCAACTTCGATAATTTCGGCGCCGCCCCCTTCATCTACGGCACCCTGGTGACTTCCGCCGTCGCGCTAGTGCTTGCGGTCCCGCTCGGCCTGGCCAGCGCCATTTTTCTTTCCGAGCTCGCTCCCAGAAATGTCAGCGATGTAATTTCATTCTTAATTGACCTTCTCGCCGCCGTCCCCAGCGTCATCTACGGCTTGCTGGGAATTTTCATCGTCGTCCCGCTGATGCGCACCACTCTCGGTCCGCTGCTCATCGCCACCGTCGGCAACGTTCCCTACATCGGCGTGCTCTTCCGCGGCCCCAATTACGGCGTCGGCTTTCTCACCGCCGGAATCGTTCTCGCCATCATGGTCGTCCCCTTCATCATTTCCGTCTCGCGCGAAGTTCTTCTCACCGTTCCGCGCGAACAGCGCGAAGCCGCCATGGCTCTCGGCGCCACCCGCTGGGAATCCACCTGGCAAGTGGTCGTTCCCTGGGCGCGCACCGGCATCATGGGCTCCGTATTCCTGGCTCTCGCGCGCGCTCTGGGCGAAACCATGGCCGTCACCATGGTCATCGGCAATGCCGCCGCCATCAAAGCCTCCCTCCTTTCTCCCGGCGACACGATTGCCTCCACCATCGCCAATCAATTCACCGAAGCGACGGGCGATTTGTACCTGAGCTCGCTGATCGAACTAGGCCTCGTCCTCTTCCTGATCACCTTCATCCTGAATGGTCTCGCGCGCATCTTAATTGTCGCCACCGAACGTGGTGGAGGCCGTCCCGCGTGAGCGCCCTCCGCATAATCTGGCGCAAGTCGCTGAACTACGTGATGCTCACCCTCACCGGCGTTGCCGCCTTCGCCGTCGTCTCCGTGTTATTTCTGATCCTCGGCTACTTGATCTGGAACGGTGGCACATCCCTCAGCCTGAATTTCTTCACGCAGCTCCCAAAGCCGGTCGGCGAAACCGGCGGCGGCATGGCCAACGCCATCGTCGGCAGCCTGAAGTTACTTTTCCTCGCCGCAATCATGGGCCTGCCCGTCGGCCTGCTCACCGGGGTCTACCTCGCCGAATTCGGCGGCAAAACTTTTTCCTTCGTCGTCCGTTACACCACCGACCTGCTCAACGGCGTTCCCTCCATCGTCATCGGCATCTTCGCCTACTCGCTGGTAGTCCTGCCTGTAAAGCATTTCTCCGCGCTCGCGGGCGGCGTCGCTCTCGGCATCATGGTCATCCCCATAACCGTCCGCAGCACCGAAGAATTCCTGCGCGCAGTTCCCGGCAGTATGCGCGAGGCCGCGATGGCCCTGGGCGCCAGCAAATGGAAAACGATTGCGACGGTCGTCCTGCCCGCGGCCAGCGGCGGCATCCTCACCGGCATGCTGCTCGCCCTCGCCCGCGTCGCTGGCGAAACCGCACCGCTATTGTTCACCGCCTTCGGCAATCGCTTCTGGAGCCAAGGCTGGGGCCAACCGATCGCTTCACTTCCGGTTATGATTTACACCTACGCCGTCGCGCCGTACGATGACTGGCACAGGCAAGCGTGGGCCGCCGGCCTGGTTCTCTTAGGTTTGGTCTTGATTTCAAATCTGGGCGCCCGCTTCATCCTGGCGCGCAGCAAAGCCGTTTAATGGAAACTGCAGCGACGAAGGAAAACTTTGTGAGTGGAGCACCTCAACCCGCGCTTTCAGTCCAAGCCTTCAGAGATCCGGTGCCTATGGAAAAAACTACGTCACCAACGATCGAGCAAAAACTGCGCTTGACGATTTCGAATTTGAATTTCTACTACGGCCCGAAGCAGGCCGTCTTCAACCTCAGCCTGAAAATTCCCACCAACCGCGTCACCGCCCTGATCGGTCCCTCCGGCTGCGGCAAATCCACGTTCCTGCGCACTCTCAACCGCATGAACGAAACTATCCGCAACACCCGCGTCGAAGGCGAAGTCCTCCTTGATGGTCAGGACATTCACTCGCTCGACGTAGTCGGCCTGCGCCGTCGCGTCGGCATGGTCTTTCAGCGCCCCAATCCGTTTCCGAAATCAATTTACGACAACGTCGCCTACGGCCTGCGCATCAACGGTTACAAAGGCCGCCTCGATGATCTCGTCGAACACAGTCTGCGCCGCGCCGCTCTCTGGGACGAAGTGAAGGACTATCTGAAAAAATCCGCCTTCGCTCTTTCCGGTGGCCAGCAGCAACGCCTCTGCATCGCCCGCGCCCTGGCGGTCGATCCAGAAGTGCTCTTGCTCGATGAACCGTGCTCCGCTCTCGATCCCGTAACCACCGCCAAGATCGAAGAGCTGATGTTCCAACTAAAAGACAGCTGCACCATGGCCATCGTCACTCACAACATGCAGCAAGCCGCCCGCGCCAGCGACTTCACCGCCTTCATGCTCGATGGCCACCTCATCGAGCACAGCGAAACATCCAAACTTTTCACCACGCCGACCGACCCGCGCACAGAAGCCTACATCACCGGCCGTTTCGGTTAATCCACAGGATCGCGCAGGGGCCAGGCCATGCAGGTTTACAAGAATTGAGGAACCATGGAACGACATTTCGATCACGATCTCGAAGAACTGAAACAGCGCCTCCTCTGGATGGGTAGCCTCGCCGAGCGCGCCGTCCACCAGGCCGTCCATGCCGTCCTGGACGCCGAAGAACATCTCGCTGAAGTCGTCCTCTCCGAAGAAGACGCCATCAACGAAATGCAAATCGAAATTGACGAGCGCGTCCAGCGCCTCCTGGCTACTCAGCAACCCATGGCCGCGGACCTGCGCTTTCTCCTCGCCGTCTCGCGCATCAATGGCGATCTCGAACGCATCGGCGACCAGGCCGTCAACATCGCCCAATCCGCCACCCGCATCCTCCGCCACCCGCAGGTCAAGCCTTATGTGGATCTCCCCCGCATGAGCGAACTAGCCGAAGCCATGGTCCGAGACAGCCTGAACGCCCTGGTTCGCGGCGACCAAGAGCTGGCCCAAAGCGTCTTGCGCCGCGACGACCAAGTTGACCGCCTCCGCGACCAACTCTTCCGCGAACTCCTCACCTACATGATGGAAGACAGCGCCCAAGTCTTCGCCGCCTTCGAGCTAATCCTCGTGGCCAAAAATCTAGAACGCATAGGCGACCACGCCACCAACATAGCCGAAGACGTAATCTATTTCGTAGCAGGCCGCGACGTCCGCCACCCAGCCCTCGACCGCCGGTAGCATAGGCAATCAATCTTGCCTGTGCGCCCTGATGTCTGCGCCGCCTAGGCTGCGCCGGTAGCACATGCCTTTCCTGGGAAAGCCAATCCCCTGATTGGCGCATCGTGGCACAGCCACTCCTGAGGGTCTTCTTTGCTAGGTTCCTCATCCTGAGCGCAGCGAAGGATTCCTCCCGCTTTCTCTGTGTTCTCCACCTTATCTCTGAACTCTGCGCGTTATATTTCTTGCCTTTCTCTCCGTCGGCTGCGCCCTCGATGTTCGCCTCCAGCGCGCCTACCTCGACCAAACGCATCCCAAGAAAACCCCCAACGCCAACGCTGCCCCCGCAACCACATCCAGAAAATAATGGTATCTCCCCACAAACGCCCCCACCGCTACTCCCGCCGCCACGCTTAAAACCGCAACCCCCACCGCCGGTGCATATCGCAACAACACCAACCCGCAAGCCACCGTCGAAGCCACATGCGCGCTTGGAAACGTAATCGCCTGAATACTCCCGCGATTCAGCAGCGCAAAATTGAGCCTGCGCAAATTCCCTCCCTCCGCCACCGCGGGCGATTCGATCGCCAGAGCTCGCGGCGGCATTGCCGGAACGAATATCGTCACCACAAAACAAATGTCGCTCGCCAGCAGCACCACGACCCAGTAAAAATCCACCGCCGCGCGCTGCCGCCATAAATAAAGAACCGCCAGTCCCAGCGGCACCACCGGATAACACATCAAATAAGCCAGCTCCAGAAAATCACTCCACCAGAATCCGATTGTCCGCAAGCCCTGCCGTCGCATCCAGTCGAAGACGCGCTCATCAGTCCGCCCCAGTCGCTGCTCGATCCGCGGATTCGCGCCCCGGAAAAATTGCCCCGCCTGCCAGTACGGGAACAACAACAGCGCCGCCGGCAGCCAATCGCGCACCACCCCGGAAACCCGCGCCGGAAATGCAAATCGCGCAACAACCACCGCTGCCACGGCGATGCCCGCCAGTAAAGCGATGCGCCACCGCCGCCGCAATTCCAGAGGCCGCGTCCAGGCCAACAACGTAAGTGCCACCGTGAACCCCATCTGAATCCATTCCGGCGCGCGCATCATGCTCCTTCAGTTATTCCTGAAGCGATAGAATACGAGAGCACACGCACTACCGCCACGTAGATTCCTGCGCGCAGGATTTCTTTCCAATCGGAGGGAATGACCTAAATGCGGGTCATCGCGGTCGCTTCGTCTTCAGCCAAATCCAAAATCGAATCCAATCGCACCATCTTCAACAACATCATCACCCGCTTGTTCGCGGCAAAATAAGTAGCCTTCCCGCCAGCCCGCTTCAAAGTCGTGAACGCCCGCACCAAGGCGCCAATCCCCGAGCTATCCAATTCCGTCACGCCCGCCAGATTCACCGCCACGTGCAGCGACCCCGCCTCAATTAGCTGCTGCACCTGATTCCGAAACGCTTCCTCGGCGTCACCCAATTTCAGCGCCCCATCCAAATCCAAAATCGTGGCGTGCCCCGCTTTGCGAATCCCAATATTCACAATGCCCCTCGTTCAGCCCAGCAAAGCTAACCGAATTGCGCCCGCCAATCAAGAGGCCTTCACAAACTCGCAGGCATTTCCTGGGAACGCCAATCTCCTGATTGGCGGTTTCGCATTGCCGCCCAGAAGACCGCCGTACCCGTCACTCCGCCCGCAGAGCATTCACAGGATCCACCCCGGCCGCCCTCCGCGACGGCAAATAACAAGCCAAATAAGCCGTAACCACCACTCCCAATGTCACCGCCCCATAAGTCACCGGATCCACCGGGCTAACCTTAAATAAGAGCGACGACATCAACCGCATCACCGCAAACGCCGTCACCAGCCCGCACAAAACCCCCACACCCGTCAGCCACAATCCCTGCCGCACAAACATCCCCACCAGCGTCTTCTTCTGCGCGCCCAACGCCATGCGTATCCCAATCTCCCGCGTCCGCTGCGAAACCGAATAAGCAATCACTCCGTAAATCCCCACAATGCCCAACAGCAACGCCATCCCTCCCGCCACCCCAAGCATCACCAAAGTAAACGAAGTCCGCGCCATGGACTGCGTATAGAAATAACCAAGCGTGTGCACATTCGCGAGCGGAATATTCGGATCCGAAGACCACACCGTCTGCCGCACCTCATTCAAAAACGCCTGCGACCCCGCCCGCGGGCTGCGTATCGCAAAAGCTATCCCCCGCCGCAGCTCCTCTTTCTGCCCTTCAAACCGGTCCATCATCACCGGCCAATAAACTGAGCTGCCCGCCGGCTGATCCACTCCGCGCTCGTACACATCTCCCACCACGCCCACAATCTCGCGCCAGTCGTCCGTGCTCGCAACCCGAATTCTCTTTCCCAGCGCGTTCCGCGCGTCGTGCCAATATTCCTTCGCGAAATTCTCAGAAATCATCGCCACCGGAATTTTCTGGTAAGTGTCCTCCCAAGTGATGTCGCGTCCCGCGATCAGCGGCGTCCCCATCGTCGCCAAAAATCCCGGCGACACAAATTTAAACCGCCGGAGCGGCGGCAGCTGCCCTTCCGCGTAAGCGTGGTCCTGCGCAAATAAAATATCGTTCGACCAGCGCCCATCCATTGGAATATCACTGGAAAAACTCACCGACGTAACGCCCGGAATCGCCCCCAGCTTCCCCATCAACTCCTGCTCCATGCGCACCAGCCGCTCGCGGTCGCTATCCGGAATTTCCGTCTCCGGCACGTAGAACCGAAACGTTTGCACCGCATCCGGCCCGGTAAATCCCGGCGGCACATGCTCCAAAGCGCGAAAGGTGCGAATCATCAGCCCCGAACAAATCAGCAGCACGAGCGCCAACCCCACCTGCACCACCACCAGCACATTGCGCGCGCGATGCTGCTGCCGGCTCTGGCTCAGCGCCCGTCCGCCTTCGCGCAGTCCAGTGTTCAAATGCGCCCCCGCGTACTTGAAAATCGGAATAGACCCGAACAGCAAGCTGGAAAAAATCGCGATCGCAAACGTAAACCCAAGCACCGGCAAATCAATCCCGATTTCATGAATTCGCGGCAATCCAGTCGGCGCCATCGCCACCAGCACCTGCAACGCTGCATAAGCCAGCGCCAATCCCAACAAACTCCCCAGCACTCCCAATATCACGCTCTCAAACATTAATTCCATCGCGATCCGTCCCCACCCCGCTCCCAACGCCGCGCGTATCGCCAGCTCCTGCCTTCTTCCATCCACGCGCACCAGCAGCAAATTCGCCACGTTCGCGCAAGCAATCAGCAGCACCATCGCGATAGACCCCATCAGCACCCACAAAACCTTGCCAATATTTCCCACCACGTCCTGCTTCAACGGGTGCAGGTTCGGCGCGATCCCCGCCTTTTCAAACAGCGCCACGCTGAATCCGTCCGGTGCCGGAAAACTCCGGATCGTGATCGGCAGCATTCGCGCCACGTCCGCGCTCGCATGCGCCATCGTCACTCCTGGCTTCAAACGCGCCATCCCCTGGAAGCTGAAATTACCTAGTTTTATTTTGTTGCGGTCAAATTTGAACGGCACCACCAGCTCCGCATCCTCATAATCCAAAAAGTGGAATCCCTGCGGCAACACCCCAATAATTTGCCGCGACTTCCCATCCACCGTGATCGACCGCCCGACCACCGACGAAGCTCCGCCAAATTTCTGCCGCCAATATCCGTAAGAAATCAGCACCGTATCGGGCGACCCCGGCGAATCATCGTCTCGCGTGAATAATCTCCCCAGCGCCGGCCGTACTCCCAGCAACGGCAGAATTCCATCCGTCACATCAAGCCCGCGCACCTGCTCCGGCTCTCCCGCGCCCGTCACGCTCAGCGAGTCTCCGTCATAAACTCCAACGTCCTGAAGCGTAGTGTTCTGCTCGCGATAAATAAAATAATTGGACGGCGACATGTTCAAGTCCGTGATCCCTATTCCCGGCGCCGCATGCCACACTCCAATCAATTGCTCCGGATGCGGATAAGGCAACGGTTTCAGCAGCACTCCTTCCAGCACGCTGAAAATCACGGTGTTCGCCCCCACGCCCACCCCCAGCGTGATCAACGTAACAATCGTAAAGAGCGGCGCGCGCCCTAGCCGC
Source organism: uncultured Acidobacteriota bacterium (assembly GCA_963779465.1). GTDB lineage: Bacteria > Acidobacteriota > Terriglobia > Acidiferrales > UBA7541 > Palsa-295. The sequence continues at coordinate 388,523 of CAVZYH010000002.1, forward strand.
CGCAACACCTGCCTAAGTTGATCGCTAAACTTTCCCATGACCTAACCTCCCCATCCGCGCACACCGTTCGCAATTGGGACAAATCTAGACGCTCTCTGAAGTCCCGCGCGTCAGCGTCGTGCGCTACTTGGTACGACGCGAACCAACAAAATGTTTCCAATTTCACTGCGCTGCTAGCCCGTAGCCACTCATCAATAGCCACCGCCTTTATCATCGGACCGCACAGCCCTCGCCGTTGCCCTTCTCCGCTCCCTCTCCGTCTCTGCGGTGATCCTTAGACGCGGATGTCGCGTGCTTCCGATCACTCGTCACTGCTCCCCGCGCTTCCTTGACGTCCACCAACCCGATTTGCTAGGCTGCGCCCATTCACTTCGGTCGCTGGCGTGGGTGACGCCCGCCGCCCGCAAGTGAGTGTCCCCCTTCCCCTGGGAGAATCATGGAAACATTTTCCGCGCTCTTTGAACTTGCGAGCGTGTCTCTGGCGTGCCGCGATCAGGATACCCTCCTGAAGACTTTCGCCGCGCGAGTCGGCGCCACTCTAGGCGCCCGCGCCGTATTCGTCTGGACCAATGGCGCCTCGTCCAAAGATGCCGAAGGCCTTGTCTGCCGCACCCGCTGGAACGAAGCCGGAGAACGTTTCGCGCCACAAAGCGAATCCGTCAGCGAAGGCCTCCTCGCCGAAGTCTACGAATCCGCCGAAACCCGCCGCGTCAGCAGCAAGGAAATCTCCGCCGACGACTTCGAGCATCTCGACGAAGCCAGCCGCGCCCGCGTCAAATCCGCGATCGTAGTCTCCCTTCCCGGCGCCCAACGCGCTGAGGGCGTCGTCGAAGTTCTCAACAAACGCGCCGGTGAATTCACCGCCGAAGACGCACACTTTCTCGAAGAAGCCAGCCGCCTCGCCGGCTCCGCCCTCACCAATCTCGAAGCCATCGAAGCCGAACGCCAAACTCAGCTCTTCACTCTCGAACGCCTCACCGCCCTCTACGATCTCGGCCGCACTTTCACCTCCACTCTAGAACTCGGCGTCCTCCTCCCCGTAGTCGCCGGTAAAATCCGCGACATCATGGGCGCCGGCGCCTGCCTCGTCTGGCTAGCCGACCCCGGCTCTCAAGATCTCTACCTCGCCAAAAAAATCGGCGAAGATCCCACCGTTGAAGACGACACCCGAGTCTCCCTAACCGAAGGCCTCCTGGGCGAAATCGCCCAATCCGCCAATCCAAAATTAGTTGAAAATCCGTCCGAAGAGCCCGGCCTCGCTGAACGCATCGAAGCCGCCGGCGATTTTGAAATCCAATCCTGGATGTGCGCTCCCCTCCGCAAAGAAAACGACATCCTTGGCCTCGTCGAGCTCGTCAACAAAGCTGACGGCACTCCCTTCAACGAAGACGACCTCTTCTTCCTCTCCTCCATCAGCGAACAAGCCGCCGTAGCGCTGCACAACGCCAATCTCCTGGACGCCGAACGCAAAGTCCATGCCCTCGATGCTCTCCTGAAAATTTCCCAAGAAATCACTTCCACTCTCGACCTCGACCACGTTCTCTCCACGGTAGTCCAGCAAGCTGCCTCCGTAATTCCCTTCGATCGCTGCGTCATCGGATTCTTCGATCGCGGCCGCTTCGTCCTCGGTGCTCTCTCCGGCGAAACCGAAGTTCCCAAAACGCGCGAGATGAGCGACCTGCGCACACGCCTCGAGTGGGTTGCCGACCAGGAAGGTGCAGTCTCAGCAGACCTCTACGACGACGGTTGGCACGTCGAGCCGCAAGAAGCCCACGCCCAAATCGTCTCCTTCCTCGAAGAGCGCAAAGAAAATGGTTTTTACGCCCTGCCGCTCCGCGACGATCAAGGCACCCTCGGCGTCCTGGCCCTGCTCAGCAGCGACGCCGATTTCCTCACCGACAACAGCAAGGAAACGGTAGCCATCCTGGCCAACCAGACCACCGTCGCCATTCGCAACGCGCAGCTTTACCAGCAAGTCCCCCTCGCCAATCTCCTCCAACCCTTCTCGCAAAGAAAAAAGAAATTTCTCGCCGCCATGCCGCGCAGCCGCTGGGAGCTTTACCTCCGCCGCGCCGCAATCGTCATCGCACTCCTGACAATTGTGCCCTGGCCCATGCGCGTCGGCACCGATGCCACCGTCGTCCCCGCCTCGCGCCAGATGGTCACCGCGATAGACGGCGGCGTAGTCCAGCGCGTCTTCGTCCACGAAGGCGACGCAGTGCAACCCGGACAAGTTCTCGCCCAACTAGATGACGGCGATGATCGCGTCAAACTCGCAGAAGCTGAAGCCGACCTCGCCCAATCCCGTCGCGCACTCGCCGAAGCCGAATTTCACAACGATCCCTCCGCCGCCGGACAGGCCAAACTTCGTGCGGATCTCTACCAAGCCGAAGTGCAACTCGAACAGCAACGCGTTGCCGCTTCCCAGTTGGTGTCGCCCATCGCCGGCATCGTGGTCACTCCCAAAATCGAAGAAAAAAAAGGAACCATGGTCAAGCCCGGCGATAGCTTCGCTGAAATTGTCGGCCAAGACCGCATCGCCGCCGAAATGAGCGTCGCCGAAACTGACCTCGAACTCGTGCGTCCCGGCAACACTGTCGCCCTGAAACTCAACGCTTTCCCCACCACCACTTTTCAAGGTGCCATCGAACGCATCGGCGCCCAAACTCAAGCCGTAGCCGGCGATCAATACTTCATCGTGCGCGCCATCTTCGATAATCCCCACGGCATGGCGCGCAACGGCATGGTTGGCCGCGCCAGAATTCACTCCGTCGGCGGCTGGTTCCAAAGCGGTTGGTATCCCGTCGGTTACACTTTGCTGCGCGCGCCCTTTCGTTGGCTGTGGGCGAAAGCCTGGAGTTGGATGCCATGATGGCCGCTCCAATAAGGTATTCGGATCGCCGGATGCCTGAGGGAAGCACGCCCAATGGCCCGATTCACAAAGGATCGATCATGAGCAGAAGTGCAAACTTGCTTTGCGTCGCGGCCCTGGCGCTCGCCGCCGCCGGTTGCGATAATTCATCCGTCGCATCCAGCCCCAATCCCGCGCCGCAGCCCGCCGTCACCGCTCCCGCAAACGTTCCGCCGAGATCTCCCACTGCGGACATCCTCAGCGTCCTCACCGTCGAACATCAAGTGGACATCACCTCCCAACGCGATGGCCTGGTGATGTCCGTGAACCAGGACGAAGGCGCCACAGTACAATCTGGCGACCTTCTGGCTCAACTCGACGACCGCAGCCTGCAAATGGAAATCATCAAAGCGAACGCCGATCTTCAAGTCGAGGAAAACAACAAGAAATACAAAGAAGCCGAACTCAAAGCCAAGAGCGCCGCCTATCGTCGCCAGCAGCAGCTACGCGCCAACGGTCTTTCCAGCGACGCCGATCTCGAAGCCGCGGAATTTGAAGCCAAAGCCGCCGAGTACGACCTGCACGGCTACGAAGCTCTGGTCGAAAGCGGCCACGCCGAAATCAATCGCCTCAAATTAGAAGAGGAACAAACTCGCATCCATGCCCCTTTCGCCGGCGTAGTAGTCCGCCGCTACCTCCGCGAAGGCCAGGCGATTGCCAAAGGCGACAAATGTTTCCGCGTCAGCCAGCTCTCCCCGCTGCAAGTCCAGTTTCAGGTCCCGGAATCTTCGGGTCGCCGCCCCGCTCCGGGCGCGCCGGTAGAACTTTCGTTAGTGGAGGATTCCAGCCGCCCGCTCACCGCGCGCGTCGTGAAAGTCAGCCCCACCATAGACGCCGCCAGCGACAGCTACGACGTAGTAGCCCAACTAAACAGCTCCAACATTTCCGACCTCCGCCCCGGCATGGCCGTAAAAGTCCTCTGGCCCAATGCCCACGCGGCCGCCGCTCCCCCGCCGGCCAAGTAAATGCGCGCAACTCGCGGTTCACGACTTTGAATTTGCAGTTGAATTTGTAGCGGCCACCTTCAGGTGGGCGCCTCTGACTTTGCCGTTGCTTTTGCGTTTGTAACGTCCGGTTCAGTTTCATCGAACCGGCCAGCCGTTGGCTTCGGTTCTGGTTTTGCCGTTGCCACGGTTTTACTGTAACGATTTTTCGATCATCAGCTCGGAGAACCTGAAATGCGCTTCGGCCCCACCAGCCTGCAAGTCTCCAGCGTCCTAGCCAAAGGCCTGCGCCGCCCCAAACTCCGCACCGATCTTCGCATCAGCGAACAAACCATCTCCGGCGAAACCAGTTACGTCGTCAAAAATTTCGAAACCAATTCCTACAATCGCTACGGTGCCACCGAATACGGCGTCCTCCAACTCTGTGACGGCACCCGCACCGCCCTGGAAATTTCCGACGCCCTCACCGAGCTCCATCCCGATTCCCCCCTCGGCGAAGCCGAAGTCCTCGACTTCCTAGACAGCATCGAGCCCGCCATGTGGGAGCGCTCCGTCGGTGAAAAAAATCTCGCCGTGCTCGAGCGCATTCGTGACGAGCGCAAAGGCCGCGTCGAACAATCCAGCGTTCTCTATATGTCCTTCAAAGCCTGGGATCCCGACAAAACCCTCGCCAAGCTCGATCCCTACCTCAGCTGGATGTTCACCTCCGGCTTCGTCGTTTTCTCCATCGGCGTTTTCATAGTTGCCTGCTACTTGCTCGCTTCCGATTGGACGCGTGTCCAGCAAGACACTTCCGCCCTTTATAATTTCTCGGACAAGAGCGCGTACGACATCTGGATGTTCTGGATTCTCCTCATGGTTCTCGGTGGTGTTCACGAGTTCGGCCACGGCCTCACCTGCAAACACTTCGGCGGCGAGGTTCATCAGATGGGATTTCTGCTCATCTATTTCACTCCCGCTTTTTACACGGACACCACGGACATCCTTCTCTTCAAACGCGGCTCCCAGCGCCAATGGGTCATTTTCGCCGGCATCTGGATTGAGCTGGTCTTATGCGGCCTCTCCGGCGTGCTCTGGTATTTCACGCGCGTAGGCTCCACGCTCAACGATATCGCCTACAAAATGATGCTGCTGAGCGGCATTCAAGGCGCGCTCCTCAACCTGAATCCCCTGATCAAAGCAGACGGCTACTACGCCCTATCCCAATTCCTCAATATTGATAATCTCCGCGAGGAATCCTTCGCCTTCCTCCGTGCTTGGGCGCAGAAATATTTGCTCCGCCACGATATTGACTTGCCTCCTGCCAGCAAACGCCAGCGCCGAATTTTCTTTCTCTTCGGCGTCACCGCAATCCTCTACAGCGGTTCGTTGCTCGTCCTCATGATCGTTTTCGCGAAGAATATTTTGGTCAGCAAGCTCGGCGATGAGTGGGGCTATCTCGGCACTCTTGTCGTCATCTATTTTTTCGCGAGGAAGGGAATTCAGCAGGCGCTGCCCACCGTCCGCGCCTGGCTCCGCCAGAAGAAGGAGGATTATATGGCTTGGAAAATCTCCCGCACCCAGCAAGCCGGAGCGCTTGGCCTGATGCTCCTGTTGCTCATTCCCCCGGTATCCTCCTCCGTCTCCACCGGCCTCGTTCTCGAGCCCGGCGCCTCCGCTCACATCCGCGCCGAAGTTCCCGGCCAGATCCAAACTGTCTACGTCAAATCCGGCGAACCCGTTAAGGCCGGCCAGCTGCTCGCCGTCCTCCACAATCCGCTGCTCACTGCCGAAGCCGACTCCCTCCGCCAGCAATTGGCCTTGGCCAATAGCCAACTCCGCACCGGCCAGGACCGCTCCGATTTTGACTCCGCTGCAAACGCCGTCCGCGACCGCACCCGCCTGCAGCAGGAACTGGCCGTCGCCGAAAAACGCGCCGCGGCCCTGGAAATCCACGCACCCATTGATGGCGTCATTTCCACCACCGACCTCGACCAGACCCCCGGCTCATTCCTCGCGGCCGGCGATGAATTCGCCCGCATCGTCGATCGCTCCACTATGAAGGCGCGCATCCTGGTCCGCGATTGGGACCTGCAGGATGTTCAGCAGGGTGCGCTCGTTCGCGTGAAAGTCGTTCCGTTCCCCTATCGCACCTATTCCGGCAGAGTCGGACGAATCTATCCCGCCTCCGCGCTCGACCACCCTGTATCCGAAACCGAGAATCTCGAACGCCTCGGCCAAAAGCTCACCAATTATTTCGCTGTGGATATGGAGTTCGCGAACCCCGATGGCTCTCTGCGGGAAGGTATGACGGGAACTGCGAAGGTTTCCGGCAAGCGCTCGTCCCTGGCCTGGCAAGCCTCCCGCGCCATGTGGCGTTGGGCGCACAGCCAAGCCTGGTAGCCGTAGACAACTCGCTCCGGAATCAGGCCAGAAATGAAGAAAGGGCCGCCGTTCCTGGGACGGCGGCCCTTGGGGGTGTTGCTACGTCAATCTCCGATAAGGCTAGGGGCCTAACCGAAGAATCTCTGTACTGTTCCTAGAACCGGATCAACGGCTTCACTGCTGGCAGATCCGCGCGCTTCATCAGCGGTTTCACCGGCGCCGTCTTCTTGCCCTTCACTGGCTTCGATTTCTTGTCCATGACAATCTCCCTCTAGGAATTCATGATTTCCGTCAGCCTTGCCCACCGCGCCTGCCCATCTAGCTTGTTCGCTCAACCAACTGAGTCTCGAAATGGGCCGTTGCCTCGTCGGCAGCGGCCCGGTTCATATTCGAGATTCTTTTCTCAGGCCGCGTCGTGCCTTTCGGCGCGCTCCCGGCAATGAAACTCGAGCTAACTCCTAGTGATGAGGTATCGCAGGTGCCTTGACTGTGATCAACGGCTTGGTTGCTTCCAGCTTCTTCGACTTCTTCAAGGTTTTCTTGGCCATGTTGTTTCCCCCTCGGTTGATTTGCCCTGTTGGGCATCTGCGGGTGTATATGCAAAGCAATCGCCAAACTCTAGCGCCGCGCCCCGCAATCGCAACCCGCTCAATTTGCGCCACTTCGCGTCGCAGCTCCTCTCCCCCCGTCCCGCCGCGCATCCCCGCGGCGTTGAATTAATCATCACCCGTTGAGAATTTCAACACCCACCGCGGAAGACTACACACCTTGCTCGAGTTTTCGTGCTGGTGCCGTTTCAGTTTGGCAAGCGCGAACCCGGCCGCCTGTTGAAAAACGTGCGAAACAAAAAAAGAGGCTGCAGCCTCCATGGCTGCAGCCCCTTGCTTGACCCTAAAATCCTTTATCTATCGTGATTTACGTGGCCTGCGTGCCGCAGCATCGGCCGGGCGCGCGCATTTCGTGGCAAACGACTCTTACGGTCTGTTGTGGGTTATCGGCGCGAAATCCGGACGCAGCAGTGGCTTTGTCGCTTCCAGCTTCTTCGCCTTCTTCAACGGCTTTTTGGTTTTCTTGGTCATCTTTATTCTCCTTCACCTGATTTGCCCGGCTGGGCATCGTCGTCCTTATATGCAAAGGCATCGCCAAAGTCCATGTGCATTTTTACTGCCCGCGAATCGTCAATTTCATTGGCTTTTCGTCGAATCCGCTAATCCCGCCCACCATAGGCAGCGTTGCTTTCCGTTGAATTCCTCATTCCTCGTTGAGAATTTCAACGCTGCTTGCCAGCCGGCTCACAGATCGTACTTCCGGCACAGGTAATTCAGCCGGTTGCGATCCACTCCCAGCAGTTTCGCCGCGTCCGCCTTCACGTGTTTGGCCTGCTCGATGGCCTCCTGCACCCAGCGCCGCTCAAACGCTTCCATCTCTTTATCCAGCTTGATCCCCGCTGCCGGCAGCTGGAATCGGTTGCGATAGTCGCGCCCCACCGATTGCGCCATCTCCGCCGGCAGGTCCTTCGCGGTGATGGTGTCGCCGTCCGTCATGATCACCAGCCGCTGAATCGCATTCTCCAACTCGCGCACGTTTCCCGGCCACGCATAACGCTTCAGCGCTCCGATGGCATCGTCCGCTATCCGCTTCGCCGGAAATCCGTTCGCCGCCGAATAAACGCTCACGAAATAATCCGCCAGCACCGGAATGTCCTCAACGCGCTCGCGCAACGCCGGCACGAAAATCGGCACCACATGAATCCGGTAATAAAGGTCTTCGCGGAACCTCCCCTGCCGCACCATCTCTTCCAGATCTTCATTCGTCGCGCTGACCAGCCGAAAATCCACGCGAATATTTTTCTTCCCGCCCAGCCGCGTGATCGACCGATCCTCCAGCACGCGCAGCAATTTGCTCTGCAGCAAAGGCGTCAGCGTCGCAATCTCATCCAGAAACAATGTTCCCTGATGCGCCAGCTCAATCCGCCCTTCCTTCGTCGCCACCGCTCCGGTAAACGCGCCGCGCTCGTACCCGAAAAGCTCTGCCTCCATCAATCCTTCCGGCAGCGCCGCGCAATTCACGCTCACAAATGCGCGATTCCGCCGCGGGCTTTGCTCGTGCAGCGCCTTGGCCACCAACTCTTTTCCCACGCCGCTCTCGCCACGAATAATCACGTTCGTTGTTGCCCGCGCCATGCGCTTGATCGAATCAAACACATGCCGCATCGCATCCGTAGCGCCAATCAAATCTCCCAGCGCGTTCTTGCGGCTGATTTCCTCGCGCAGAATCCGGTTCTCGCGCTGAATATGCAGCTTCTCGATGGACCGTTCCAGCAGCAACCGCAGCACGTCTGTATCAATCGGCTGAATAAAATAATCGTGGCAACCCGCGTCAATCACCTTCAGCGCCGTCGTCTTGGTTTGGTCCGTGCTCAGGACGATCACCAGCGTGTCAATGTCCCCCACCGCCAGCCGGCTCAGCAATTCCGTGCACTCACGCAACCCGCCCGATTCCATCGGCAAAGCCAGCAACAAAACGTCCAGCCCCGCCTCCTGCAAAAGTTTGTACGCTGCCGGATAATCCGCGCCCTCGACAACTTCAAACGTCGAACGCAACGCCGCAACAAGACTCCCGCGCATCCGCGCGTCATCATCCACCACAGCAATTTTTGATTTTAAGGCCGCAGGCGTGATAACCAATCTCCGCAGGAAACGGCGTGGCGTAGCTCCGACCCAGCACCCACCACCATCCCAGTGGCCGCGATTCTAGGTGTCGCAAGCCCCCCTGTCAACGCCGCGCCACAAATCCAACCCATTTCATAATTCGCAGGCGAGCGTGGCGCAGCGATTCCTGGCTGTGCTCTTTCTTTTTACTTTCGTGTCGAGGGCAGGTCAACCGCGTTGAAGGCTAACGAAGCGCAGGCTCGCCGCTAGCTAACCACCGGTTCGCTAGAAAATTATCTTTGCCGCGAGCTGCATGTTGAACGGCTCGCCGGGGCCGATGCCCGGGCCGCCGAAGAAGTCGCCGATCGTATCCGTGACAAAACCGCTGGACCCCACCGAACCGCCTCCGGTCGCTAGGTTGATGCGGTTGAAGACGTTGAACATTTCGGCGCGCAGCTGAATTGTGAAGCGCTCCGTCACTGGGATGTTTTTCAAGACGGAAAGATCTACATCGGCGAAATTGGGGCCGTAATACTTATTCCGCGAGAGGTTGCCGTTGGGATCATCTGGGAGGCACGTGGGAGAAGGCACGCAGAACGCGGCGGGATTAACCCACTGCTCGCCAGTGGCAGGAATGAAGGCATGCGACACGCCTGCGAACGGATTGCTAATTACGTTTAACCCAGGACGCTGACTTCCAGAAGCGCCAGTCCCCGGAAAGTTAAACGGCTGTCCTGAGTGGAGCGAGACTAAACCGCTCACCTGCCAGCCGTGAGTGAGTATTTTGGGTCCGTGGGAAGAGCCAGGGATTTGATACGTCGCGATTCCGGTGAAGTTGTGGCGGGTGTCGAAATCGCTGTTCGCGTACTCCTGATGCAAGTTGAAGCTGTCGAGCGGAATCACTCCGCGGAACTCTGTCGCATCGTCGAGCGAATGTGCCCAGGTGTAGGCGATCTGGGCATTCAATCCGCGCCACGAACGGACGCGCACCGCAATCTGCAGCGCGTTGTAATTTGAATCCACGTCGCTATTGAACTGATTGATCGAGCCGACGTTGGGATACTGTGCGTCGAATCCGCCGTTTTGATTGATATTTTGCGTTACCGACAGCTTCCGCCCTTCCCCTCCGACGTACCCTACCTGCAGCATCGCGGCTCTGCCCAGACTTTGCTCCACTTGCAGATCGTAGTTGAAGTAATAAGGCGTGCGAAAATTTTGGCCCACCGAGAAAACGTTATAAATATTGGCTCCAGTAACCGGATTCGGAACACCGCAGCCCGGCTCGACCGTGTAATTCAGGCTGACGCACGTTACCACTCCCGGAAAAATGGATTGGCCTCCCTGCTGCGCCGCCTGCCAGTTGTAAGTATTTCGGCTGTAGTTATCCACGGCGTCGGGGCCTGCCGGATTATCTTCCAGACCATTCGCCGCGGCGTTCGGCGGACGATTATCCAAAAAAGGGCTGATCGGGATTTGCTCGTAGTAAACGCCGACGCCACCGCGCACCACCAGATTCCCGCTTTTCGTCGGTTGATACGCAAAGCCGAATCTGGGCGCGAAATTGTTTCGGTCCGGAGGGTAGATCGACGCAATTCCTGCTCCCTGAATCAGCAAACCTTTTCCTGGAACGAAAACCGGGAGATCCTGATTGCCATCGTGCAGCGGCGAGCTGTATTCGTAACGCAGTCCAAAATTCAGACTCAGTCTGCGCGTGGCTTGCCACGAGTCCTGCCCGAACAACGCGAACGAATTCACCAGAACCTGCCGTTGCGCGTTGCCCACAGCGATTGAAGACGTGCTCACATCCCCCGCAAGAAAGTCAGCCAGCGCCAGCGTGTCGGCGCACGCCACGTTCGCTGCAGGACACGTCCCGGCCCACGGTCCTTGCGTGCCGTCGAAGGTGAAGCTGCCAAGCGAACGGCGGAAATACCATTCGTCCACCCGTCCCTGTCGCACTTCACCCCCGAACCGCAGCTCATGTTTTCCGGTGACGTAAGAAACGATGTCAGTCAAATGTCCGGTGACGTCATTGCGCCCCTCTGGAGGAGTGATTCCAACTTGGTCGAAGCCCGAAATCATGATGTTCGGAGCGCCCAGAATTGGTTGCCCGTTTCTTAGCGCGTCAGGGCTCAGGTACAGGCCCAGAGCCTTGGTGTTAAAGCTGTTGTTGGCGTCGTGAAATGTCTGATCGAAATAGCTGACTCCAAACAACAGCTGATTGCTCACCGTCGGCCTGAACTGGGAATTCAAAACCGCCGAATAATTCTCCACGCGAATCGGCGCCGCTTCGAAATAGTAGCCAAGATTCGAACTCGCCTCCACCAGCACCAACGCAGCTCCCGGCGGCTGTATTTGGTCGCCCTGACCCAGAAACCCATGTACTGACAAGTGGTGCTTGCTGTTGAAATTGTGGTCGAGCTTCACCACGCCGTTGTAGCTGTGTCCCGTCGCAGGGACGTTCGCGAAGAAATTACTCACCGTGCCGGGCAGGTTGCTGATCGAACTCGGCCACAGATTTGAATACAAGTTAGAGCTGAGCGTGCTTTGCGTTACACCGTATTGTGTCAGCAGCGCTTGCGCATTCTGTATCCAGGCGGATGACGGCTCCGTCGCCAAACCCGTGAGACCAAAAATGTAATTCTGCGTCTCGAATCCAAAAAAGAAAAAGGTCTTGTTCTTGATGATTGGCCCGCCCACCGTGAAACCGTAATTCTCGTTGCGCAGTCGCGGCGCTTTCGGGAACTCGGCAGTCGGTACAAAAAAAGGCGAGTGCGCCGCGAACGCTTCATTGCGGTTGTAATAGTAAGCCGAGCCGTGCAGCTGATTCGTGCCGGAGACCAGAACCACGTTCACCGTGCCGCCGGCATCGCGCCCGTTTTCCGCGTTCGCTTCGGTCTGTGTGGAGAACTCATCAATCGCGTCTATCGGCATCACGACGCCGGCGATTCCTGACACGCCGCCCTGGTTGATGGCCGGAATGTCGTACCAGAAATCGTTGTTATCCGTGCCGTCCACCTGCCAATCCACGCCATTGTTGCGCGCCCCATTGATCGTCCCGCCGCCGTTAATCGAGTAGCCCCCGTACCCCGGCGCGATGGCGATCAATTGCGTGAAATCGCGTCCGTTTAGCGGCATGTTCTGCACGGTTTGTTCCGGGATCGAATCGCTCTGTGTGGAACTGGTAGTGTCAACCGTCAGCGCAGCCGCGGAGACCTGAAGCGATTCAGTTCCCTGCGCCAGAGAGAGTTTGACGGCTAGTGTATAGATCGTACCGGCCTCTATCGGGACCCCGGCTGCGTTGTAGACCGCAAAACCTGGAGTGGTAACGGCGATCTTGTACGTTCCGAGAGGAAGGTCCTGCATGGAGAATTCGCCGTCCGCGGTCGTGACGGTGCTGCGACTTACACTCGTGCCCATCTCCGTGACTCGCACCTGGGCATTTGGCACAGCTGCGCCAGAAGGATCTATCACCGTGCCATTGATGGCGCCGCGAAAGGTTTGCGCGCCGAGCGACGCGGAGAGGCAGGCGAGAAACGCGAATGTCCCGAAAACGAGCCGGGTTAAAATACTGGTTATCATGCGAGCGCGGATCAGCCTTTTTTTGGAGTTTATATCGAGAAGCAGAGTACCAAGGAAGAGAAAAGCGCTGCCAGAAAAAACACTAGTTCCGGAGCAGAACTGCTGGTAATACTTACCAGGCGATTGCCGCACCCGCTCACACGCTGAATCTCATTGTTGTTGATCCCCGATGTACCGTGCTGCACTGCGCTGCGCGGTAGAAAATTTTGTGCCCACTCCCGCACTTGGAGATGGCGATCGGGGGAATCGCAGCAGCTCCGTGGGCAGAATCGCGACTTTTGGAGCACCAATGCTTGGCGAGCTTTCTTCTCCTGAATCCAGATTTCGGGTTAGATCCTGGCCCACGCTCGTGTTCGCCCTTCTGCTAACTCAGGTAATTCTGTCACTCACTTTGAAGCAAGGCGCCAGGCTCGTTGGTTTCTGCGAAACCACCTATCTCGTCCTGCTTCTGGTCGCCAGCGCCGTTGCTGCGCTGAATGCGGTTCGCAGCCGCCAAGCAATCCGGCTTTTTTGGTCGCTGCTCGCGGTAGCGTTCGCGCTGTGGGCCGTGGTCCCGTGCGTTTCTCTTTACTACGCTATGTTGCCGGGCAGAATTCCACCCTTCATATTCGATACTCCTCCGCTGTTTTTGCACATCGTGTTCGTGATCGGGGCGGTGGCCGCCCGCCCTCATCTGAGGCTGCCGGCTCACCGCCCTTATCGCACCACATTGAATTTTCTGATGCTGCTGCTCTTCCTGGTTTTTGCCTACGCCTACTTCCTGTTTCCATACACCTATACCGACCGCCCGTCGCAGATGATTCTTCACTTTGAGGCCATTTATTTCGTCGAGAACATCTTGCTGCTCGTGATTCTGGCCACCCTGATTCGCCGCGCGCAACCTCCCTGGAAGTCGATCTATGCGCATCTATTCGCTGCGTCCGCCCTCTACACTCTCGGCTCGACCGTCGCGAATATCGTGTGGGCGTTGAAAGATCCATCGGGCGATTTGTTAGGGACGAATTTCCCGTCGGCCCGGGGATTGTTGGGATTGTTTTTCACCGCCTCCATCGCCTGGTTCGCTTGGATTGGATTGCGAGGCCGGAAACACGCCTGGGAACTGGCCAAGACGGTGCAGCTGGATACCAGTGACCCGCGACCCAGTTCTGCTCTAGCGATGGTGGCCGTGGTTGCAATTCCGTTGACGGGCTTGCTGGAACTGTTCCTTTCGGGCGACCCCTACGCCGCGCGGGACATTCGCCTCTTAATCGTGCTGATCGCTATGTTGCTTTTGTCTGCCACCGGCTTCATCCGCGACTATCTTTCGAACCGCGAGCTCGCGTCGGACGTCGGCTTAGCAAACGACCGGCTCCGTCTGGCCATGGAATCCGGGAAATCAGTCGGATGGGATTGGGACATCAAGACCGGGCACGAATCCTGGTTCGGCGACCTGCAGACGATGTTCGGAATCTCGTCTGCGACGTACGCCGGGCACGTAGAAGATTTCCTGAGTTACGTACACCCCGACGATCGAGGGCTAGTGGCGATCGCGCAAAACGATTCCATGCAGGGCCATACGCCGTACGCCTGTGAGTTTCGCATCGTCTGGCCAGATGGAACGCTGCGTTACGTTGCCGCCACCGGCAAATGCTATTACTCGCCGGGTGGCGAGCCAGAGCGCATGGTGGGCGTGGCTCTGGACGTCACTGACCGCAAGCGCGCGGAGCAGACCCTGCGCGAGAGCGAAGAACGCTTTCGCCTGGTCGCCAATACTGCTCCGGTGCTCATCTGGATGTCCGGAACGGACAAACTATGCACCTTTTTCAATAAGGGCTGGCTGGACTTCCGAGGCCAGTCTATGGAACACGAATTAGGAAACGGTTGGGCCGAGGGCGTGCATCCCGATGACCTCGCCCGCTGCCTGGAAATCTACTCGGCTGCGTTTGACGCCCGCGTGGACTTCGAGATGGAATACCGTCTGCGTCGCTTCGATGGTAAGTATCGCTGGGTTGTTGATTATGGCGTGCCGCGCTTTGAATCCGACGGCACCTTCTGCGGCTTCATCGGCTCCTGCGTCGACATTACCGACCGCAAAGCCACGGAAGAGTCACTCGAGGAGTTGAGCGGTCGCCTCATCAATGCGCAAGAGGCCGAACGCGCACGTATCGCTCGCGAACTCCATGACGATTTCAGCCAACGTTTAGCGCTGCAAGGAATTGGCCTAGGACAGCTGCTCACGAAACTTCCTGAGTCAGTTCTCGACGGGCGTGACAAAGTGAAGGAATTGCTGAAGTCAAATTTTGATCTGTCCCGTGACATCCATTCGCTCTCCCATCAGCTCCATTCCAGCACACTGGAGCATGTCGGCCTGGCCTCAGCTCTCAAGGGACTCTGTGACCAAGTCAGCCGGACGCATAAGATCCGAGTAGAATTCACCGGCCGCGACGTTCCTCCGGAGATTCCGAAAGACGTCGCGCTCTGTCTTTTCCGCGTCGCCCAGGAAGCTCTCAGCAACGTGGTCAAGCACAGTCAAGCAGAACAGGCACGCGCCGAACTCTTTGGCGGGAATAATCAAATACGTTTGCGAATTTTCGATGCCGGTCTGGGTTTTGAACCCAGACCTGGGAAAACGCACTCCGGAATCGGACTTGTCGGCATGCGCGAGCGCCTGCGGTTGGTGGGAGGAGTCCTCGCGGTCGATTCTTCGCCAAAACACGGCACAGAAATACTCGGCATCGTCCCACTATCCCCATCCGCGAATTAAACGGCGGGTCTCCGGCCCTTCCGCACCAGCAGTTGAGGTAGTCGTTCCACCGCCGTGTCGAACGAAGCCGCGTCTGGACCCGCACCCTCCAAAAACCGAACGACCCTCCGCTCCGCGGTTCCCGGATGCGTCTTCTACTCGGCGATTGTGTTCTTCGGACCATCAGCGACTTACCGGCCCTTGTGCTTGCTTGACCGGCGCAGTACCGGACGAAGTTCCTCCGGGTGGTTCTGAAGATAGGCCAGCAAGCGCCGCCTTTTTTCCTTGCCCCGTTTGCCGTCAACTCCGGATTTGCCATCGCCAGCCGTCAACTCCGGCGCGTGCTCCGCGACGCGATCGTAGATCGAAAGCCACATCTTCTTCACCGTCGGCAGCGACACGCGGAGTTCCTTCGCCAGAACCCCATTGGTTTCGGTGCGCTCCCGGATGCTATGAATCAACAAGCGCTGTTCGCTGGCGCTGAACCAAAAGCGCGGCGGCTGATAATCAAATAACGAACCCACCCAAGACCCCGGACGCCCGAATTCCAACTCTCGCGTAATCCCGACAATATGCGGATCGCGCGCAATTTTCTCCACGCCCTTGTTAAGCGTTTTCAAATACCGCGCCGCCTTCGGATCCCAGTACAATCCGCCCGCATCCACCGCCCACTGCAGCCGTTGCGGGCTCTCCGCTTGCGAAGTGATCATCTCCTTCAAGCGAAATCCACGGTGTATCTCGATGTACGCTCCTCCCATCAGGTGATAAAGCTCCGTCCTTCCCGCAAAACCCTGCCGCGGCAGCGTTTCCCAAACGAGTTCGTTCAGCCCTTCGCCCGAATTCGCTTCGCGAACTTCTTTGTCCGATAGCACCGGCGAATTTCCCTGCAACACGCGTTTCGCCAGCTCCGGCCCGAACCAGATTTGTCGCCTCCCCTTCAGCTCGCGCACGAATTCGTCGCGCACAAAAACTCCCACTCCCACGCCCGCAAGACTGGCCCGCCCCTTTTCTACTTCTTCAAACACCGCCGTGGTCATTGCCTCGGACTCCAGCAGCTGCATCCAGGCGCGCCCCAGGTCTTTCACTACGGCACCATAGCGAGGACCGATCACCGGATGGGAACCGATAATTTCGGCGCATCCCGCCACATCTTTAGGCCTCATCGGATGCCAGCGCAAAGCCATGGACAGACCTCACTCAGATCTCGCCAACAGGGACATGGTCCTTTTAGGTCACTTGTACTTAGCACAACCCCTGCTAGGATTCCAGCCCTCACCGCAATGGAGGAACCATGATTGCAGTTCCCGCAGCTCAAGCAACTCCCGATGACCCACTCGTAAATAAACGCGCCTTCTCATTTACGTTCGTCCGCGCAATCGTCTTCGCGTTCGTATTGATCGGTGTGTGGCCAATCGCCGCCCACCCACAAAATACCTGGCTGGGAACCACCGGGACCACTGGCAACTGGAACGACCCCACCATGTGGCTTTCCGGGGCAATCCCGAACGGCTCTACAAATATTTTGATCCCCAACGGCACCGTACTCGACAATTTCAACATCAACAGTCAAAACTCGTTCCAGTTGACCGTCAGCGCACCAGGAGCTCTGAACATTCTTTCGACCACCACGCTGAATGCTCCCGGCGCAAAGATCACCAATTCCGGCCTCTTCACCAACAGCGGGGTCGTCAATCAACAAATATTCGAAAACCAAGCAGGTGGAATTCTGAATAACTCTGGCGGAATGGCCAATTTCAACCTGCAAAATGATTCGGGAGGAACCGTCAACAATTCCGGAACTCTTGTGGAACCTCAAAAAGCATTCGTGAATGAGGGGGTATTTAACAATTCGGGCGGCGTTGTGGCGGCCGGACTTTTCAACGTGGGGTCCGCCAATAATACCGGGGAGATCGTTTTGAAGCAAAATGTGCCCGGATTCTTTTCTGACTTCGAAAACGCCGGCACATTCAAGAATCAGGTCGGAGGAACGATTACCAATACCGGAAATTTCCAGAATGACGCAGGCGCGACTCTGACCAATTTGGGAACGATTACAGACTCCTTTGGGCTTTCAAATTCCGGCACTTTTAACAACAGCGGAACGTACACGTTCAACCCACCAGCTACCAGCGAATTTTTAAACTTGGGTTCGCTCAACAATACCGGCCGGATCGAGTTCGGCGCTGCAGCATTTGTTGTGGATTTTGGCAGCGTTACGAATTCCGCCGGAGGACAAATCACTAACGACGGGGATTTCCAAGGCAATAAAGAACAGACTTTTACGAATGCCGGTACGCTCACGAACAATGCAACGCTGGTTAACGGCTCCTTTTTTGTCAACTCCGGCGTGGTCAATAATCTGGGCAGTTTTCAAAACAACGAATCGAGCCTCCAGATCGTAAGCGGAGGGGTCATCAACAATAGCCTTACGGGCGCTATCGGCAACACGGGAGGCGCAGGATTCGCCGTGTTGAATGGTGGGACGCTGAACAACTCCGGCATATTTATAGTTGACTCCCAATCGAGCTTCACCATGGCGGCGGGCAGCACCGTCATCAACAACGCGACAGGTCAAATGAATCTCTCGACGAATACACCGCAGGTGGTCGCGGCCGGCAATTTGCTCAACAACGGCTCAATCACTATGGTGGCACCTCCGAGCACGGGTACCGGCAGCCTCTTCCTACCTCCACCGACACTGGTGATTGCCTCAACCGGAACGCTAAGCGGCACCGGATTTATCACCGGGTCTGTCTCTAACTTTGGCACTGTTCGTCCCGGCGATTTGACTGGAACGCTGACGATTTTCGGCCTCTACCAGCAGATGACCGGTTCGACGCTCGACATATGGCTTGGTGGAGCAAACGCCGGACAGTTCGGCCAGCTGGCCGTGAATGGCGACGCGGCGTTGGGTGGCACGCTGGATGTTGAGCTTTATGCCGGTTTCGATCCCGAATCCGGCGAAATTTTCGAAATTTTAAGCGGCAATATTAGCGGCGCGTTTGCAGATGTTGATTTGCCCACTCTCGGTGACGGCCTATTCTTCAAACTCGACCAGGAAGCGAATGGAGTCTTTTTGGATGTGGAAGGCAGCACCAGCGGCGGCGGAAATGGCGGCGGCTCCACAACCGCTCCCGAACCCGCGGAATGGATGCTGCTGCTGTCAGGCCTGTTCGCCCTGCTCGCATTCAAAAGTCTCGCGCGACGCGATCGCCCCGCCCGCACCGAATGTTCCTAGCGCTGGGCATACACATGCGCCGGACCAATATCACGTTCGATCTGCTCAAGCTCGCGCCGGGTTTTCAATGGCTCACGCTGAATGAAAACGAATGGCGGAATCGTGCTCGAAATCGACGGAACGGAAACATCTCGCGGCGGCGCTGGAGGCGGCGATTCGACGACCTCGCCCGAATCCGCCGAGTGGATGTTGCTGCTGGCATGGCTGTTCGGCCCGCTCCCAT
Organism: uncultured Acidobacteriota bacterium; assembly: GCA_963779465.1. GTDB lineage: Bacteria > Acidobacteriota > Terriglobia > Acidiferrales > UBA7541 > Palsa-295. Next base: position 407,155 of record CAVZYH010000002.1, read on the forward strand.
TCAGCGGTCGCGCGCCACTCGATCGGCCGGACCCCGCCGAATGCGCGCAGCGATCTGCACAGCCATGCGCCGGGCCACCTGAACTTCTGAATGTGGAGGTAATTAATGACGGCACTCACCAATAAACACCAGCGCGGCTTCGCAATCGTACAGATCGTCTGGGTGCTCGCCGGCCTGCTCGTCGCTTCGGCCGCCGCGTGGCACGTAGTTCGCGACGCGCGCGACATCCGCGATGCCCAAATTGCCTTCGCCACTCCCTATCAAGCCGTACTGCTCGCCAATGGCTCAGTCTATTTCGGCAAGCTGGAGGGGTACGGCACAGAACGCCCCATCCTCACCCAGGTCTTCTACATCGTCACCCAGACCAATCCCGAAACCAAGCAAACCGCCAACGTACTGGTCAAGCGCGGCAAAGAAATGCACGAACCCGACCGCATGTATCTGAATCCGCATCAGATCGTCTTCGTCGAGCCCGTAAGCCCAAGCTCGAAAGTCGCCCAGCTAATCGCCGAAGCGCCACAGAAGTAGTGGTCCCCTCGCGTTTTGCGCCGGATTCCACGTGTGGATTCGGAGTGCGCCTTTTTCGAGCGCCGATCGGCCGTTCTCGAACTGATCACTTCGATATCAAATCATTTCAAGCCCGGGCGAGGAGCACGCCAGCGCCGAGCCAGCGCGGGAATGATGACGCCGCCCATATTGGCGAGATTTGCGTCCGGGAACGGCGCACGCTCAGCTTGGGGGTTCAGCGACCGGAAAAGGGTTTTCACGAATCGCCCGAATGCATCCAGTTTTTCCCGGAAACTAAAATCGAGGGAGCGCCCGTTGGCGCGCAAGACCAGCAGGCTTACATCATCCGCCGCTAGATTTTGCGGGAATCGTTCGCTGATTTCCTGCAGCAGCGCTGGGATGATTTTTTCTCCAGGGACGTTTCCGAGCAGCTTAACGATGCGCAACAGGCCCTCTTCCCCCAGCATTTCGCCGTCCGCATCGCACGATTCCATCAGTGCGTCGGTGTAGCTCACCAGGCAGTCGCCAGGCTCGAGTTCAAGATCAAGCTGCTCGTAATCCGCGATCTGAAACATGCCCAGCGGTATATTGCTCAGCCCCTTCTTCTCCGGGTGATCATGGCCATGACCGAGCAGGGACCAGCGACTATCGCTCGCGCGGAAAAGAAGCGGCCGTGGATGGCCCGCATTGCAAAGTGAAAGCCGGCGAGTGGGTGCGAAGAAGGTCGTCAGCACAGCGGTGGCGAAACTGCCGTTGCGGGAAAGCGCTGTGAACTGCTCGTTCAGAAGGCGCACGACTTCTTTCTGGTCCAGCCGGTTGACAAAGCGGCGCATCAGCGTGCGTAGGTCTGCTGCCGTCGCCGCGACGGCTTGGCCGTGGCCGGACACGTCGGCCAAAAGTAAACGGCTGATGCGCCCAGAGGCGCAACTGGAAACGTAATGCACATCTCCGCCACGCTGCGCCTCGCCGAATGGCTTGCTGTAAACCCACACATCCAGCCCGCCCAGTTCGACGCCGTTCGCGGTAAGCTGGCTGCCGCCCCAGACCTCCATGCACTGCATGTGCTGCGTGGGGGAATCCGTCACCGAATCATTATAACGGTTGAGAGGAAATTGAACCGATTCAATGTTCTCGTCAGAAGTCACGCCACCGCAAATTTAAACCACAGCGCCTAGCACAGCCTTCCAGAGGGCGGTTGCTGCGCTCACTTCACCAGTTCGATTTCGCTGGGCCGCCACTCTTTCGTGAAGAACGGTTCGAGCGGGCTGTAGAGGCGCAGGATCGTGAACCATCCCTTGCCAGGCATCGTCTGAATCCAATTGCCGCGCTTCACGCCGTCTGGTTGCTTCGGCCCAAAATAAACGGTGGTTGAGCCGTCGGCGTCGGCTTCCGCGGCTGGTGAGGGAAAGCTCTGACTACCGGCGCGCGGGTAGCGTTGCGGCGTGTCGAGCATCGAGCGCGTCTGATTGTCGTACACCGTGAAAGACCAAAAGTTCGCTTGCGGGATGCCCTTGGGTAGCGTGACCTTGTAGGTCTTGCCGCCGTCAAAATACTGCTTGTTCGAATCCACTATCGCGAACAAATATTGCGAGCCGATGCCCGGCAACCGCATTGCCATCGCAGGCGTAATGCCAGTGACACCATAAAAGAACGCCGTGCGTGCATCCAACTGCCGATACCCGGTGGGCGGGAACGGCTTCACGCCTTCGCGCATCACCAACGGAATCGGCGTCTCGAACTCCGAACCGGATTGAAACAGAAAATTCATCCACGCCGATCCAGGATAGTAATACCAGCTCGGATCGCGCGGGTTGAACAACAGACTGCGTGACGTGGCGTTGGCCAGCGCGAGCGCATCGGTAAGAATCTTCTTCATCCGCGCATCCGGCGCAAAGGGCTTACCTTTGACGATTCCGATAGCGGCCAGCGGCCCCAGCAACTCGGGATCGAGCGCGGTGGCGGGCTCCTGTTGCACCACGCCGTCGAGCAACTCATAGAAGTGGAAATCGTTGGGCGGAATCGTGCTGAAGGACACACCACTGCCCTCATGAAACACCGTCGGCGGCGGCACAGCCGGCGCTGCGAGTCTGGCCTTCCCGGTGAGGAACTCCGCGATGCTTGTGCCGACGCCGCCTTCGACGTAGGGATATATCTTGGCTGTCTTCTTGATCAGCTCGACGGTGGGCTTGGGATCGTCCTTCTCCATGAAACTGCGCCCGAGCATCGCAACGCGCATCGTCCGCGAACGCGCTATGAAGTATCCGCCCTCCGGCAGAGGGCCGTCATAACCCGGCGGCAGTATCAGGTACTTTCCACCCTCGCCGCGATCCGGCCCAGGCGCGCCGAAATCAATCACCCAGCGCCACCAGAAATCATCCAGCGTGCCGAGCGCCTTCGGCGGCGTCTCCAGCACCATCGGCCCTTTGCTCAGGTCAATGAAGCCGATGAAATAGACCGTATCAGCGTTCGCAGTCAGGAACAGTGACTTCGCATCCATCAGCTGCGAGAACACGATGATCTCGTTGTCCTTCACCCCAATGGTGGCGTTCGCCTCGCGAATCGCAGCCATGTTTACGCCCTGAAACGTATTCACAAACGCTTCGAAGGCGTGCGTGAAGTCCAGGTTGTCGTAAACTTTGTCCAGCGTCTCCTTGCTCGGCATGCCGTCCTTAAATTCCAGCGTACCAATTCGCGTATCCACTTTGTTCGGCGTAGTAATTGACGCAGGGACGTCCGTGGATTTCTGCTGTGCTCGCACGCATGGTGAGCCAGCTAGGAACATAGCGGCAACGACACTCGCGACGGTCAGCGGTGTCAGCACGAATCGGAAAGTCATAGGTCAGTGTCTCCGGGGGATTATGCCGAACTAAACTCGCTCGCGATTCTGCGCGGACGACGCTCCTGGGACCATTGGCAAAACTGACAAGACTAAGTGCTTACAGATAAAGGTGAGGTGTCGGCGACAACATTCATTCCGAGTGTTGATTACGGGAAGAATGCTCGTACTAGAGTTCTTGCGGCCCTTTTGCGCGGTAGCCTGATCCCCCGGCAAGGACCACTTGTCGCGCCAGCTCGTCGGGAATATTAAGCGCAATATCTGTGTTCATAACCTCATTATCCCATCTCAGCTCGGCGTATCTGACCCTGTGCCCATGCCGCAAGCTCTCGCGCGCGAAAGCAGCAACTCGCGCTCTCGCGCGTTACGCGTCAGCGCCGCCGCACGCTCAAATTCCGCTCGCGCTTCCCCCAACCGCCCAAGTTTCTGCAGCAAATCCCCGCGCACGCTCGGCAACAAATGATAATTCTCCAGCGAGCCTTCCGCCGTCAACGCGTTCACCACCTCCAACCCCTCCGCCGGACCAAACGCCATCGAAACCGCCACCGCTCGATTCAAATCAATCACAGGAGACGGCGTAATCTCAGCAAGCTTCTCGTACAGAGACACAATCTGCGCCCAATCCGTTTCTTCCGCTCTGCGCGCTCGTGCATGGCACGCCGCAATCTCCGCCTGCAACACATACGGCCCTCGCGCAGCAGCATTCAGCTCCAAAGCCTGCGCCAGCGCCGCAAGCCCGCGCCGAATCAAAAGTTGATCCCACTCCGCGCGGTTCTGCTCCAGCAGCAAAATCGGCGCGCCCGCCGCATTCACCCGTGCCCCGGCACGCGAAGCCTGTATCTCCATCAGCGCCACCAAGCCGTGCACCTCCGCTTCCAGCGGTGCGAGTTCCGCCAAAATCCGCCCCAGCCGCAACGCATCTTCACACAACGCAGGCCGCAGCCAATCGTCCCCGGCAGTTGCTGCGTACCCCTCATTGAAAATCAGATAGATCACCGCCAGCACCGACGAAAGCCGCGCCGCCAGCCCCTCCCCACGCGGCACCTCAAACGGCACGCGCTTTTCCGCAAGCGTCCGCTTCGCCCGCACAATGCGCTGCGCCACCGTAGGCTCCGGCACCAAAAAGGCCCGCGCAATTTCCTCGGTAGTCAATCCTCCGAGCAACCGCAGCGTCAGCGCCACACGCCCCTCGCTCGGAAGCACCGGATGGCACGAGATAAAAACCAACCGCAAGAGATCGTCGCCGACATCATCATCCAAAGCCGTAACAAAATCGGGCACCGCCATCTCTTTCTCTTCCATCTCGCGCCCCAGCTCTTCGTGCTTCCGCTCCAGCCGCGCCTTGCGACGGAAATGATCAATTGCCCGGTGCTTCGCCGCCGCCATCAGCCAAGCTCCCGGATTATCCGGTACGCCCGACTGCGGCCACTGCTCCAGCGCCGCAACCAAAGCGTCCTGCGCCAGATCCTCCGCAACCCCCACATCGCGCACCATCCGCGCAAGCCCGGCAATAATCCGCGGCGATTCGATCCGCCAAACCGCGTCAATCGCGCGATGTATTTCGGTAGCAGTCACAGCTACCCATCACACCATCTTCGCTTTTGCCGCGCAAGCGAGCCGGGTCGCGCCGAGCCGCGCTGAGTCAGGCCGAATTGCGCCGCGCCTCGAATCCACGACTTGCGGAATGCCGCTCAAATTGTCATCTCGCAGGCGCCTTTTGCCGGAGGGATCTGCTTTATTCTTAACATTTGTGCGAAAAACAGATCCCTCGCTCCGTTCGGGATGATATCCGCGCCACTTTTTCCGCAAACTGTTCAGCCGCTGAGGGAATGAGTCGCGAGTTCTCACTCCGACTCTTCTCCCGTGCCGTTTTCGCAACGATGAAGCAATCCGCCCTCTACGCTTTCGCCGCGCAGTCTTGCTGCATCATCATCATCTCGCGGACTTCGGTCTCGCCTTCCCATCCCGGCCAGTGTTTCTTGTGCAGTTCCATGAAATGCCGCGCTCCTTCGATCGCCTCTTCCTTCGATTTCAACTCAAACAGCGCATACCCGCCGATAATCTCTTTGGCCTCGGTAAACGGTCCGTCCGTCACGGTGACCCTCCCCCCGGAAAGCTTCACGCTGGCTCCCGCCGCAGTAGGCAGAAGTCCACCATTGCCCAGCAGCGTTCCGTTCTTGATCGCCTCATCTGTCAGTTTGACAATCGCCTCCATCAGTTCCTTCGGCGGCATGCCTTGTTCTTCCTTATGCTTCACGATCATCATGTATCGCATCGTCAAATCTCCTTGGCTTCTTCGCCTGGTGAATCGGTTTTTTTTTCGGCCATCTGTCCTGGCAAACCACCTACGCTTTCTGCTCGAAAGCTTCCGGCCCCAACACCTGCCGGATTTCGGTCTCGCCCTCCCAGCCCGGCCAATACTTCTTGTGTAGCGCCATGAAATTCATAGCTCCATCAATCGCCTCTTGATGGGATTTCAGCTCAAACATCGCGAACCCGCCGACCACTTCCTTCGCTTCGGTGTAAGGCCCGTCAATCGCAGTCACCTGTCCCCCAGAGAGCCGCACCCGCGTGCTCTTCGATATGGGGACCAACCCACCGCTTGCGATCATCGTCCCCGATTTGGCCGCGTCCTCGCCCAGCTTCGCCATCGCCTCCAGGAATTCCTTGGGCGGAGGCCCTGGGTTTTCACCGTGTTTCACCAGCATTAAGAATCGCATCGTCGTTTCTCCTTAATTAATTGCCTTCGCATTCCGTGCCAGGCCCCTGCCCCGACTTCGCCCCGCTGAACCTCGCGTCTATCTATGCGTCGAACGAGTGCCCGCGAAATCGACAGCTCAATTTGATTTTTTTCCAATGCCGCCACGTGCCAAGGCCGTTCTTGTTCCGGCAACCATCCCGATTGAGGATCCCGCCACTCACCGCGCGAAGTCCGCCGCTTCAAACACCGGCCGGATCTCCACCTCCGACTCCCGGTCAAACGGCGCGCGCTTCAGCCACTCCACCGCCTCATCCAAGGACCGCACCTGCCAAATCCAGTAACCAGCCACCAGATCCTTCGTCTCGGTGAACGGCCCATCAATCACCGTGCGCTTCTCCCCAGAAAACCTAACTCGCTTCCCCTTTGAGCTCGGATGCAACCCATCCCCCGCCAGCATCACCCCCGCCTGAATCAATTCCTGGTTGAATTTCCCCATCTCCGCCAGCAGCTTCGGACTGGGCATCATGCCTCCCTCGGAATCCTTGTTCGCTTTCACCAACACGATAACTCGCATCGAATTCCCCCTTTGGTCTGGATTGGCGCCAGGGCCCTCGATCGTGTCGCCCCGCCCGGACCCCAGCACCTCTACTGACGCGTCGAACGAAGCCCGGTTAGTTCGACAACTCCCGTATTTATTTTCCTAAAGTCCTGGACTCCGTCCGCGAGGCCATCTCCGCCAAAACCGTCCCCACGATTACTATCAGCATCGGCCAGAATGATATCAATATCCGGCGAACGCCCAGCAAAAGCTCCCGCCGATCAAATACATAAGACCGCCACACTTGCGAAGCCGCCAAACCAACAACCATTAGTTCGCCAAACGTCTGCGTCGCGTCAGCACTAACTCCACCAAGCTGGCTCAGTTGCGCGGCCACGCCACTCAAATTTCCCGCCATCAAAAAAAGCCCAAGCCCGCTAAGTCCCATTCCCACAATCGATTTCAAGTTCCAATAGAGCCTCCATTCTCTTGCCATGATCCCTCCGGAGGTCCGCTGCCCCTGCCTCTACCTACATGTCGAAGCAGAACCCCCGAATTCGACACCCCTACCCATTTTGATTTATCGAGGATTCTCGTTCTGTTCGCGGACGCAGGAGCCTACACCAGCAACAAGCCCACCCAATCTCCACCCAACATCCAACTAAACTCCGACGCGAGCGACGCCATCGGCTTTGCCCCAGCCCTCGAATACGGTTGGAAGGCCACCCGAGGCGTCTTAGTCGGCACCCGCATAATTGCCCTAGGCCAAAACACTGCCACCACAATCACCCCAGCGATTGCGCTAAACCGCGTCCACTAACACCACCGCGAGTTCAGAGCTGGCTTGACGATAATTGATTCGGAAGAGGCCACTTTAAAGCTTAGAGGATTCAGGCGCGGCTTTTCAGCTTGTATTTATTCGCGTGCGGAGGGTTTTTTCTGCCGATTGCGATTACCTTCCAGTGAATCCCATCGAATATCCGAACTTGAGTTATACATCCGTCAGCCGAAATCCTCGCCGTGAAAGGTTTTTTTCGCCGCTGTAGCTCACGAAACATGTCTCCCCTTGCCCTGATGATTCTTGGTCCCCATTGTTTCGGACCTTCGTTGTTATTCGTAGTAACAAATACGGCGATGCCCGATTCCGCGATTTCCTTAGCCCAGGTGGACACCAGGTCCTGATCGCCAGTCAGCAGCGTCCGGCCTTTTAACCCACAATCGTAGATCATTACTGGATCAGCAATTTTGGACTCGTCGTCCCCGTATTCGTCATAAAGAGTGACAATCAAAAATCCGACAGACCTCAACATTCCTGCCATCTCGTTTCTCCCAAACGTCCTATCGAGAAAAAAGACCGGCGGTTCTTCAGGCTGCTGCTTTCCATTCGTAGTCTTCGACCGCTTCTTTGACTTCAATATCTTTTAGGCCGTAGTCGCGTGCGATTTCCGCTACGGTCTCCCCGGACTTGCTGCGGCCCCATAGTACGGACGCCATAATGCCTTTATCTCTCACGATCGGTTTACCGGAAGAAAACAAAGGATCAATGGCCAGGCGCCTGGAATTGATTGGGAAAATTCTAATCGGCAATCCATATCCGTCGCGCGGAATAAGCTTCAGATACTTTTCAAGAACCTCTCTCATAGCTTGCTGGCCGTAGGCCGTTGCATTGACAGTCCCTCCGAGATATTGAACAAACAGGTCTTTCCCAGAAGTTTCGAAATTTCGCGTCAGCAGCGGATGTTTATCCGCTATTTTTTCGTGAACGTAATCCAGCGCTTTGCGGACGTTTTGCAGAGGTACTCCGCGCTGTTCCGTCGTGAATCGCAGGATGTGCGCCTCAACCAGATTGTAAAACGAAAGCAGTTTGTTCTTTTTGTCCGCCAATTCAATCAACGGTTTGAATGTCCGGTGCCGTCCCGGTTGTGCGATGTAATCTTGTCCAAGTGTCCAGGCACGAAGCGTATTGGTAGGGACGCGGACATAAAATGCCGCTTCCGGAATACTGTAGCGAGGGAAATCACGGACGTCTCCATGAGTACGATCCAAATGTCTTCGTGGCATCTTGGTCCCCTTTCGTCATCGCGAGTGCTGCGCGAAGAATCGGTGCTCCGAGTTTCGCTCCTCTACACCTATTACGAGGATGTTAGCAGGCTGCTGCCTGACGGCGACCCGGCCATATCACGTCCCTCAGTATTAGTTGGTCCGCCTTACGCGAGGTCGGATGAGTTGCCCTGGGTGTCGGAATTTGAATTGCTATTTAGTCGTTGACTTCGAGACCAGTATAGCGCGTTCTCTGTCCTTGAACTTGCGCGCATTATAACGAAAATTGACTTCACTCAAATAGCGTCGTCGCCACAAACTGCGCCACCACTTTGTCGCTCAACGTCTTCCGTTCGACGCCCTGCGTCATCGACGACCACAGCGAAATACTGCTCACAAATATTTTTCGGACAGGTGGTACTAGTTCTGTACCAGTTCTGTTCGACCGTACAGCTGCGCTTTCGACCTGCGCGTGTTAGCGTGGTGCGGGAGTGAAAAAAATGAGGAATTTTCACAATCTGCGCGACCATCTCAAATTCGCGGCAGCGGCGCTACCCGCAGCAAATTCACTCAGCGAGCTCCTCATCGGCGACGGCGCGTTCGCCGTCTCTGCCCCAGCCTTACGCCTGCATACACCGCACCCCACCCGCGTCCAGCCTCTGGATCGAGGCTCCAGGCGTCAATTTCTAATCGACGCGCGAATTATTAGAAATCACCGTAAACTACTGAAAACAAACAACGGCGTTCCATTCTAATCGTACATAAATAGCCGAATTTCGCCAACGATATGAGTCAGAAAAACCCCGAACTTCATTCGACTCTGCCTGGAACTACGTTTCCCCGTTTTGCTATCCGCCTGCAGCTGATGTTAGAAATATATGCCACACGCACCAGCACCCAGAGTCGCAGCGGAGGAATCATGGCGAAGTCGCGCAGGGAATTTTTGGCTGACGCATCGGCAGGATTGTTCGGAGCAGCAGTGATAGCGCGCGCGCAAAATCAAAAAACAGCGAAGCCAAGCCCCGCAGCCTCACGGTCTGCAACATCATCACCGGGCGAGCAGCCCGGCACGCCCTCCGCGTTCGGCACTGCTCCAGCAGTCGGCCCCGAAGTTTCGCCCGAAACTTTCGCCGAAGCCGAAAAACTGGTGCGGATCGAACTCAGCGAAGCAGAGCGCGCGCAAGCCGCCGGCAACTGGCGCCGCTCGATGGCCGCGCTCTACGAACGCCGCACCGGCCCGAAAAAAGTGGCGCTCGAATCAACCCTCTCCCCGGCCTCGCGCTGGGACCCCGTGCTCCCGGGCATGAAAGCAGGCCCCGAGCACGATCAATTTATCCGCAGCATAAATGATCCAGGCCCGCTGCCCACCCGCGATGAGGACATCGCCTTCGCAACCGTCACCCAGCTCTCGCGCTGGATCGAATCCAAAAAAATTACATCCGAGCGCCTCACCAAGATTTATCTCGAGCGTATCGAACGCTTCAATCCAAAGCTGCGCTGCGTCATCACCGTGACGCGCGACCTCGCGCTGACCCAAGCCAAACAAGCCGACATCGAAATCGCTGCCGGAAAATATCGCGGCCCGCTGCACGGCATTCCCTGGGGCGGCAAAGATCTCCTCGATACCGCAGGAATCGCCACCACCTACGGCGCCGAACCTTTCCGCAATCGCGTCCCGTCCAGAAATTCAGCAGTCGTGCAGCGCCTTGACGAAGCCTGCGCGGTGCTCATCGCGAAACTCAGCCTCGGCGCGCTTGCCCTCAACGATGTATGGTTCGGCGGCCAGACCATGAATCCGTGGCTGCTGGAAGAAGGCGCGTCAGGCTCCAGCGCAGGTCCTGGCGCCGCAACCGCTGCGGGATTGGTAGGTTTTTCAGTTGGCAGCGAAACCGGCGGCAGCATCGTCAGCCCCAGCATGCGCTGTGGCGTCACAGGATTGCGCCCCACCTACGGCCGCGTCGCCCGCACCGGCGCGATGACGCTCTGCTGGTCACTCGATAAACTCGGCCCCATGACGCGCAGCGTCGAGGACGCGATGCTGGTGCTGCAAGCAATCACCGGTCCCGATGCCGGAGACCTCGACAGCGTTCCGAGCAAACTCGATTTCGATGCCGGCGCCAGCGTGAAAGGCTTGCGCGTCGGCTATTTCCCCGCGTGGATGAACGGCCGCGGCGCAACCGACGTGGATCGCGCGGCGCTGGACACTGTAAAAAAATTAGGCATGGTTCCGGTCGAAGTTTCCATCCCCGACTGGCCCTACGATTCGCTGGAATTAATATTGTTCGCCGAAGCTGGCGCGGCCTTCGAAGAAATCACGCTCGATCACGAATTGGATCAGCTGAAAATGCAGGTAGCCGACGCGTGGCCCAATTCCTTCCGCCAATCGCGCTTTCTTTCAGCGGTGGATTTCGTGCAGGCCGACCGCCTACGCCGCAAAGTAGCCATGGAAATGGCGCGCGTTTTCTACGAAGTGGATTTGCTGCTGGTGCCCTCGTTGCGCGACGAGATGCTGACCATCACTAACTTCACCGGTCATCCTTCGCTTACCCTCCGCGCCGGATTCGTCCAGGTTTCGCAAGCTCGCAGTGACTGGGCGCCCGATTCCGAACACCCGCTGCCGAAATTTTCGCCCCCGCGCCGCGTGCCGCACGGCGTCACATTGATCGGACGCCTCTTCGAAGAAGGCACTGTGGCCCAAGCCGGCCTTGCTCTCGAGCGCAGCTTCAGCGTAATCGGCGAGCGCCCGCCCGGCTTCTAATTCGCGCGACGCCGCCACCCACAAAGGTTCTGGAGTCGCTTCCTGCCCCTACCTGTCCGCCCGACCAGTAGTTTTTATCTTTGGATTTCTCTAACCTAGTTGTGACTGCCAGCCGATTACAAGGCTGTGATCCTAGCCTCCCGGCCCCCTCCAGCCGACCGGGAATTCAGGGAGGTGCAAGAATGAAAGAGAGTGATGCGCTGATCCAGTTCAAAGACGGAGTCGAATTGCTGAAGAACGGTTACCCGAAGGACGCTCTCCCCCACCTGCGCAACGCCGTCGAAATCGAAACCCAGAATCCCTACTATCTTTCCTTTTTTGGGCTAGCAATGGCGCGCGCCGAAAAAAAGTGGAATGAAGCGACGCACCTGTGCGAGACCGCCCTGCAACTGAAGGGCAAAGAGCCGCAATTTCACCTGAATCTCGCAGAGGTGTACGTCGCTGCGGGCAGGCGCGCTAACGCAATCGCCACACTCGAACGCGCCATCGAAAATTTCGGGCCCACCGCGCGCCTCACCAAAGCCCGCAGCCGAATCGAGAAGCGCCAGGCGCCGGTGCTCCCATTCCTGAAACGCGATCACGTGTTGAACAAGAGCCTGGGCAGGCTGCGCCACCGCGCCGCAAAGCGAAGCGCGTAGTCATTTCCTGATTCCGCGACGAACGTTCAGGCTGGAACCGGCTCGAACTTGGGATCCGTGATTCCCAGAATCACGCAGACCTCTTTCATCGTGCGAACTACATGCAAGTTGGGCCGTGTATCCTGCCCTGCCAATTCGAACATGCGCGCCATCCCGAAGATCCCAGGCAAAGCCGCAACGATGAAGCGCGGAAGCTCCGGATCGAGAATTGCTGGCGGCAAACTTGCCAAATCCCGAATCGTTTGTGGAGACACGTCTAAGGAAGTCGCAGCCGAAAAGTCCGTAATGCCCGAACGCGCGCCAGTTCGCTCGAAATACACTCCAGAGAGGCGATAGAATTCCTTCAGCAGTTCGTCGCTGATCCGGCCTTCAAAGCAGCCGCGCAGTATTCGATTTTCCGGGTCGAACTCGAAGTAGTACGGCATCGAAAGGACCTCTGAAGCCAGAGAGTAGATGCGCCGATAATCGCACTGGTTCCGGCAAATCGCAATCAAGTAGCTCAGTACTCCCAGAACGCGGCTTATATTGATTCTTCCAATTTTCACAGATCTATCCCACATTGACGTGCCAGCGCGACTTTGCTATGTTCCCTATAGTTTTTCGCGGAGAGTGACCGTGAAACGTCGCACGATCCGGGCTACCCAAGCCTCCCACAAAAGCCACAAACTACTGAAAAAGAAGACAATAAGGGGCAGCGGGAAAGCCAAAGCTATCGTGCTTCCTCCCGACCCAGACGCGCCCGCCAAGCAGGCGCAGTTGAAATTTTACGAAGAGGCTCTTAAGTACTTCCAGCAGCAGAAGTTCCAGCGCGCGAAACAATCTCTTGAACGCGTCCTGGAAGGCCCCAGCAAGGAGCTCGGCGACCGCGCCCAGATGCACCTCAAAATCTGCGAGCAGCGCATTTCGCGACCTCCCGTTCCGGCACTGAAGTCCGCCGAAGAGCATTACACCCAGGGAGTGGCGTTGATGAACCTGGGCCGATGGGACGAAGCCCGCGAGCATCTGGACCGAGCGCGCAAATCCGCCCCGAAAGCGGACCACGTCGTTTACGCCATGGCTGCGCTCGATTGCCTGACCGGCGAAGCGGAGTCGGCGATGCAAAATCTGAAAGTGGCCATCCAACTCCGCCCGGAAAATCGCTATCACGCGCGCAACGATGAAGATTTCGCGTTTCTGCAGGAAGACCCGCGCTTCACGGAGTTGCTCTACCCGGAGCGAGACGGCGGTTCGGCGGGCTGAGTTGCGCTTGCGGGGCCGGAAATTAGCCAGCGAGTTCGCCCAGAACTTCGACTGGGAATTCGCGGCGTGAAACTTTCCGTTGCAAATCTTCGTGAGAATATCTTTGCGCTTCTTGCGCGTGAAAATTGCCTGGTGAAAATCGTTCCGTGAAAAGCAAAACACAACCGCGAACTCAACCCGTGCGCATTGTGGCGCTGGGCGGCGGCACAGGACTTTCCACGGTGCTGCGCGGGCTGAAGGAATATGTAGCGAGGCGCAAGAAAGAACGCGTGCCGCTGCCCATTTCCGATCTTGCCGCGGTCGTCACGGTTACAGATGATGGCGGCAGTTCCGGCCGCCTGCGCCGCGAATATCGCGTACTTCCTCCCGGCGACATACGCAATTGCATGGTGGCGCTTTCCAAGGACGAGGATCTGCTGGGGAAATTGTTTCAGTATCGTTTTCCGGCGGGACGCGGCCTCGCGGGCCACAGCTTCGGCAATCTATTTCTAACCGCTCTTACCAATGTGACCGGCGATTTTCCGCGCGCGGTGCGCGTTTCCTCGCAAGTGCTGGCGATCCGCGGCCGGATTTTTCCTTCCACTGCACAGAACGTGACCCTGGAGGCGGAGCTCGAAGACGGCACCATCGTGCGCGGCGAAACCAACATTTCGCGCTCGCACAAACGCATTCGCCGCGTGCAGCTGGTGCCGCGGCGTGTGAAGCCGCTGCCGGAAGTGCTGGAAGCGATTCGTGAAGCCGACCTGGTACTGGTGGGGCCCGGCTCGCTGTACACCAGTATTATTCCGAACTTGCTGGTGGAACAAGTGACCGAGACCATCGTTCATTCGCGCGCGGTTTGCGTGTACATCGCTAACTTGATGACGCAGCCGGGCGAAACGCAGCACTATTCAGTGGCCGATCACGTCCGCGCCATCTACGAGCACAGCCGCAAGGGTCTGTTCGATTACGTGGTGGTAAATCGCATGCCGGTGCCGAAGCCGCAACTGCAGCGTTATCGCGCGCAAGGCGCCGAACCCGTGCAGCAATCGCTGGGGGAGCTGCGGCGCATGGGCCTGCACTACATCACCGGCGACCTGCTTCATCACAACAAAGTGGTGCGCCACGACCAAGCCCGCCTGACGCGCCTGCTCCTCGAAGAATTCGTAAAGCGCCAGATGCGCAAGTAAAGTATCCGCAAATCAATACAGGCGCGAACGATGCGCGCTACACGTTCTCTTGATTCGGGGCGTTCCGCAAAGTTAACCTCCAGGCTCAAACCCTGCGGCAAAGTTCCGATTGTGAAACTGCTTAGCGCGGGTGAGGAGATAATCCATGTTTGCGATTACTGGAATTACCGGGAACGTTGGCGGGGAGGTAGCGCGCAACCTTCTCTCGGCTAACTTGCGTGTGCGTGGCGTGGCGCGCGACGTCGCGAAATGTGCGGTATGGGCGCAGCGGGGATGCGAAATCGTGCCAGCAGATATCAGTGACGCGGCGGCACTCACGGCGGCGTTCAAAAATGCCGAAGGTGTTTTCGTGCTGGTGCCGCCAAATTTCGATCCGTCGCCGGATTTTCGCGAGGCGCAGGCGATCGCCGCTACATTGCAAAAGGCGCTAGACGGGGCGCGTCCGGGCAAAGTGGTTTACCTCTCGACCATCGGCGCGCAGGCCACCCAGCCGAATCTGTTGACGCAGCACACCATCATCGAGCGCGTGCTAGGCGATTTGCCGGTACCGATTACGTTTCTGCGGCCCGGGTGGTTCATGGAGAACTCCAGCTGGGACGTAGCGCCGGCGACCAATAGCGGCGTGATTCCGAGCTTTTTGCAGCCGCTCGACAAGCCCGTGCCCATGGTTGCCACCGCTGATATCGGGCGCGTGGCTGCAGAACTGCTGCGCGAGACGTGGAGCGGGCATAGAGTTGTCGAGCTCGAGGGGCCTCAGCGCGTGACTCCCCACGAGATTGCCGCGGCATTTTCTCGTTTGCTTGGCCGTCCGGTGAAGATGGAGGTTGTGCCGCGCGGGACTTGGGAGTCGCTGTTCCTATCGCAGGGGATGAAAAATCCCACGCCGCGCATTCAGATGCTCGATGGCTTCAACGAGGGTTGGATTGAGTTCGAAAGGGGTGGGGCCGGCTCGCGAAAGGGAAAGGTAGCGCTCGAAACCGTGCTGCGGAGCTTGATCGAGCGCGCCGGAAAGTCGTAAGCATTCTTTAGCAACGAATTGGATGTGACCGCACGCGACAGCACTTTATGAATGGTTGAGTGGGCCGCTCCGTCGCGGCTCGGTTCGTTGGAGGATTATAATTTCACGCCTTGGAGTGCGTATTGCGACGGGCCGTTACGTCTTGGGAAGGAAGCGCATGAAGATTTTCCAATACGAAACCGGCGCCAGGCGTTCCAGCAGTGCCAGAAACTTTGCGTCATTGCCGACCAGCACGCGCGCCGAGCGGCGTTCGATGCCTTGCACGATAATTTCGCCGGCTGTTGCGGGCGGCATGCGCAGTGCCTTCTTAGCGAGGACTCTGCGCCGGGCGATTTCTGCCGCAGGCATGTCCTTCGGCACTCGAGCATTATCTGCAATCGAAGTTGCGACGCCGCCCGGATGAACGACTGTAACCCCGACGTTCGAACCAGCGAGTTCATGCCGTAGTGAATGCGAAAATCCGCGCACGGCGAATTTGCTTGCCGAGTAAGACGTTTCACCGGGCGGCGAGATGATTCCGTATATGCTCGAGAGATTCACCACGCGTGCGTCATTGCCTTTCCGCAACAGAGGCAGAAACGCTCGCGTCATCCGCACTACGCCCCAGAAGTTAATTTCGAACAACCATTCGAAATCTTCCTCGCTGACCGCTTCGAACGTGCCGCCGACGGCCACGCCGGCATTGTTTACCAGGATGTCCACTCCGGGATGCGCGGAGAGCACAGCCGCTGGAAACTCCGTCACGGCACGTCTATCCGCAACGTCAAGATGATGCTGGCTGATGCGCAGCGCGCTCCGCGGAGCGGCCTGATTCGTTGAATCCGTTTGAGCTGATGCTGCCAGACGCGCCGTTTCTGCTAGTCCCGCGTCATTCACGTCGGCAAGCGCAAGGTTGCAGCCACGGCGAGCGAGCGATACGGCAATACCACGACCGATGCCGCTTGCAGCGCCGGTGACCACTGCCGTCCGGTTTTGAAGATTCATCGTGCTAGTCATAATCTCAAATCAGATGGTTGCCCTGGAGTGAACGTCGCCTACGCGGCTGACATCATCAGCCTCCGACGTTCGAAGAAAACTCATGGTCCCGTCGTTTACCGACCCGAACGTGAACGCTGCCAGGTCTTTCAGATAATTCTGAGGGACTCTCCACGGCGCTCTCTGTCCCTGCTTGGGCAGCACGCCGTCAGCACGGCGAACATACCCGGAACTAAAATCGAGCAAAGGCTCGGGGTTGACAGATTCATCCGGAAGGTTCGGCACACAAACCGAAAATCCCCTGCGATCCATGTACTTAAGCAATCGGCAGACAAATCGCGCCGTGATATCACACCGCAACGTCCACGAATTATTCGTATACCCAAAGGCCAGCGCCAGATTCGGGATGCCGCTGAACATCGCGCCCTTGTAAACCAGCTTCTCGTTAAACTTTGCCGGCACACCATCAACGAGAATTTCAGCCCCACCCATGAGCCTCACGACAAGACCTGTGGCTGAAACGATGACATCCGCCGGCAAAGTGATGCCGGAGCTTAAACGGATGCCGGATTCCACAATTTCGGCGATGGTGTCAGTGACGATGTCGACTCGGCTGGAGCGGATCGCGGCAAATAGATCACCGTCGGGTACCAGGCATATACGCTGATCCCATGGGTTGTAGCGCGGCGTAAAGTGGCGCTTCACGTCGTAATCGGGAGGAAGCTGGTGCTTGATTCCCTTGAGGATCAAGCCTTTGAGCATCTCTGGTTTCTTGCGCGCGAGGTGAAACATAGTGATGCTGTACAGCACGTTCTTCCATTTTGTGATTTTCGCGGCAAGACTTTTCGGCAAATGCCGATTCATCCAGTTGGCCTTTGCGTCCTTGCCTGGAAGGGTAACGACGTAGCTGGGAGAACGCTGCAGCATCGTCACATGTGCGGCAGCTTTGGCAAGCGCCGGAGCCAGCGTCACCGCCGTTGCGCCGCTTCCAATGACCACGATTCGCTTGCAAGCATAATCGAAGGACTCGGGCCACTCCTGGGGATGCACGAACCGCCCCTGAAACCGATTCATGCCGGGAAACTCCGGGCTGTAGCCTTTTTCGTAGCTGTAATAGCCGCTGCACATATAAAGGAAGCGGCAGACCAGTCGCACGATCCGCCCGTCTTTGGTCTGCGCCTCCACCGTCCAGCGCGCCTCGGCAGAAGACCAGGCAGCTCGGATCATCCGATGTCCCAGACGGATGTGGCGGTCAATGCCATAGTGCGCCGCGGTGTCGCGGATGTAATTCCAGATGGCTGGGCCACTCGCGATGGCTTCGTCCGCGTGCCACGGCCGAAAAGGAAATCCCAGCGTGTGCATATCAGAATCGGAGCGGACGCCTGGATAGCGGAAGAGATCCCAAGTTCCGCCGATTGCATCGCGGGCTTCCAGAATCGCGTAGGTTTTTCGAGGGAGGGCAGTCTGCAAATGGTAAGCAGCATCAATACCGGATATGCCGGCGCCCACGATCAGCACGTCAAAATGTTCTAGTGATTGCGTCAGCATGTTTGGGTGGTTCTTGCGTCCAGCGCGTGGTTGTAGCATGATGCGGCGCCCGTCGCGCGCTAATTTATTATCCTTCCAGCAGCAACGAGATTATTCGAGCAGATTAGGCTCGTCCTGGATGATGCGAGCGAGCAGCGGCTGAAACTGAAACCATCCTGCGAGGTGGCTTCCCACCTGCTCCCTGGTTGTAATCGCCGCGGCGTGATCGATCTTTACCGGCACGCCGGCCGCTTCTGCGAGCAATTGCGCGTGGCAACTACGGTCCATGGTGATGAACCACCACGCGGCTTCCTCGACGCAGTGACCAACCGTGATTAATCCGTGATTGCGCAGAATCGCAGCCTTGTATAGTCCCAGGGCCTGGGCAATCCGCTCGCCCTCCGACGTTTCATAGACCACGCCGGTGAAATCCGCGAAAAGTCCGTGGTCCTCGTAAAACGCGCAGGCATCCTGCGTGATCGGATCGAGCAGCCGCCCAAGCGACGCCCAGGATTTCCCGTACATCGAATGTGCATGCGCCGCAGCGATCACATCAGGGCGTGCGGCGTGTACCTGAGAGTGGATGGCAAACGCCGCTCCATTGACGGGATGATTTCCTTCCACAACGTCGCCGCGATGATTTACCAGAATCAAATCCGACGCGCGAATTTGGCTGAAGTGCATCCCGAATGGGTTCACCCAGAAGTGGTCGAGTTGCTCCGGATCGCGCGCGGTGATATGTCCCGCCACTCCTTCATCGAATCCGAAGCGCGAAAAAAGACGGAAGGCGGCGGCTAGCATCCGCTTGCGGTGCAAGCGCTCTTCGGCGGCGGTGGTGAACACAGGCGGCCGCGGAATGTTCGATACATTTGCAGGTGCTCCGGCCATTTGGACCTCCTAGTCACGTGAATTCCGTGACTTGGCACAGTGGCGGCGATTATATAGAATGGTCGGCGCGTTAGTCACCAACATCTGTAAGCGACTATCAGCAGTGGTTTAGCCTGCTGCCTTGCCGCGATCATCGGGACCAGGGGGACCACCTATGAGCGAATTGAATCACAAATTCGAGCTTGCTGCGCGGCCCGTCGGCATGCCCAAACGGAGCGATTGGACATACAAGGAGGAACCGGTCCGCGAACCCGGCGAAGGTGAGCTGCTCATAAAGATTCTGTACATTTCGCTCGATCCGGCTATGCGCGGGTGGATGAACGAAGGGAAATCGTACATCGCTCCGGTAGAAATCGGAGCGGTGATGAGGGCTGGCGGGCTGGGGCGCGTAACGGCGTCGAAGAATCCGAAGTTTGCCGTCGGCGATTACGTTTACGGCGCTTTCGGCGTTCAGGAATTCGCAATTTCGAACGGCAGCGGCATCACGAAGATAAATGCGGGCGCGATTCCGTTGCCCGTTTTTCTGGGGACGCTTGGAATGCCGGGGATGACCGCGTATTTCGGCTTGCTGGATATCGGCCGGCCAAAGCCTGGCGAGACCGTCGTTGTCTCAGGTGCGGCTGGCGCGGTGGGAACGGTGGTCGGACAGATCGCCAAAATAAAAGGCTGCAACGTGGTGGGCATCGCCGGCGGGGCCGAGAAGTGCAGCTACATTGTGAAAGAGCTGGGCTTCGACGCCGCAATTGACTACAAGTCCGAGGATGTCCGCAAATCTCTGCGGCAGCATTGCCCAAACGGCATTGACGTTTATTTCGACAACGTGGGCGGCGAAATTCTTGACGCTGCGCTTGCACAGCTGGCGCGCGGCGCGCGAGTGGTCATCTGCGGCGCGATCTCGCAATACTGCAATACTATGCCAATCAAAGGGCCCTCGAACTATCTCTCGCTTCTGGTTAATCGCGCCAGCATGACGGGTATGGTCGTCTTCGACTACGCTGATCGGTATCCCGATGCCGCGCGGGAGCTTGCGGCATGGATGGCTGCCGGCAAGCTCAAATCGCGCGAGCATATTGTAGAGGGCCTGGAAACATTCCCCGAAACGCTGCTGAAGCTGTTCAACGGCGAGAATACGGGAAAACTCGTTCTCAAAGTAGCCGACGCGTAACTATAAGCGTTGACGTCCCAGACTGATACACGCCTCTCATGGGAACGGCCATGAATCGGTCAAAACTCCTGATGTTTTCGGCACCTGCGAAATTGCCGGTGGACTGAGTTTGGGTTATTCTTCGGTACCGTGCATCAAGACCAATGCCTCTTGCGGCGCACGATGGCGGTTCTGCTCTTCGTGCTGGCCGTTCCGTGCCACCTGAACGCGCAATCTTCCGCTGCACCTGCCGCCAGCAAATCCGACTCAACCGCCAAGCAGGATTTCTCGCAGCAGCCCTGGATTTACGAATACCGTCGCGCTGCGATGCGTTATGAGAACGATGGATCCGGCACCCGCGAAGTCCACGCGCGAGTACGTGTGCAAACCGCTGCGGGCCTGAACTCCGCCGGTCAGCTTATTTTTCAGTACAACGCGCTTGATGAGCAGGTGGAAATACGCAGCGTTCGAGTTCTCAAACCGGATGGGACAGTCATTACAGCCGGCCCCGAAACCGTGCAGGACTTGAGCGCCCCAGTGACGCGCGAGGCGCCGATGTACACAGACGCGCGCCAAAAGCACGTCACCGTGCCGGGCCTGGCGGTGGGTGATGTGGTGGAATACGACGTGGTGATCAATGCGAAACCTCTGTTGGCAGGCCAGTTCTGGCACATCTGGAATTTTGAGCAAGGGGCGATCGCGCTTGATGAACAGCTCGATTTGAACGTGCCAGCGAACCGAGCGGTGAAAATCAAAAGCCCCGAAGGGATTAAGGCTTCCGACCATGTGGAAGGGGACCGCCGGCTATACCACTGGGCGACTTCGAATTTGAAAACGCCTCCTCCGGTGGATATTTTCAAAGATTTTAAGTTCGATGTGATCAAGCTGCTCGAAGGCGAGCGTCCGCCTCCGGCGCCTCGCGTGTTGTTCTCCACTTTTCAGAGCTGGAGCGAAGTCGCCGACTGGTACGCGGGGCTGGAACGCGACCGTCGCGCGCCTACGCCGGAAATTCGGGCCAAGGCTGATGAAATCGCGCGGGACCAGAAAACGGATCAGGCCAAGGCGCAAGCTCTCTACTACTGGGTGTCGCAAAATATCCGCTACGTGAGTTTGTCATTCGGCGTGGGCCGCTACCAGCCGCATCCAGCCGCGGATGTTTTCTCGAATCGCTACGGGGATTGTA
This sequence comes from uncultured Acidobacteriota bacterium, assembly GCA_963779465.1. Lineage (GTDB taxonomy): Bacteria > Acidobacteriota > Terriglobia > Acidiferrales > UBA7541 > Palsa-295. The sequence continues at coordinate 428,316 of CAVZYH010000002.1, forward strand.
AGGACAAGACGACTCTGCTGGAAGCCATGCTGGAAGCCGAAGGACTGCACGGGCACGCGGTGCTGGCAAATTCGAACAAAGACATTGATGCGGATGTGCCCAATCCGCTGCAATTCGACCATGCCTACACCTTCCTGCAGATTGCCGGCGAGGATACATGGCTCGATAGCACTCTGGGTGTGGGGCCGTTTGGCTATCTGGCCCCGCAGTTACGCGGTAAGGAAGCGCTGGTGGTTTCCGGAGCGCGCGACGCCGGCCTGCGTAAGACTCCGCAGGATTTTCCGTTCACGGCGGAGTATCGAGTTGGCGTGAACGGAACAGTTGACTTTAGCGGGACTCTGGATTCCACGGTTGAGCTGCAGACACGAGGCGATCTGGAGGTGCTGATTCGGCTGCTGAACAATCATCTTTCGCCGGAGCAGCTCGCTAAATCGGCGGACAGCGTGCTGGTTAAGACGAACAAGTTTCTTTACGGTTCGGCGCAGTACACTGATTTCAAAGTTCTGAACCCCACGGAGATTTCTCAGCCGGTAAGAACGCAGTTCCACGTCAGCGGCAAATTGATGTACGTGAATCCCAAAGGCGCGACGCCGGCGCAACTGACGGTGGCCCTCACCGCGATGCCGATTGCGCAGTGGCATCTGCTGACGTTGCTGCCTGCGGTGGATTCGCGGCCGGATTCAGATGGAAAGCCGCAGCAATTGCCGACGGATCTGAAAGGCCCCAGGTCTTACTCGCTCACTCTGGATCTTGCTTTCGGCACCTTGGTGGCGTCTGATCCTCCTCCTGCGAAGGATTTCACTCTCACAGAGAAGTTCGCGGAATACGCGTCCAGTGATTCATGGAAAGGCAACACGTTCCATGCGTCGCGGTCACTGGAGTTGCGCGTGCCCACGGTGGCGGCAGCCGATTCCAAGCAATATGCGGCTTTCGTGGAAAAGGTTGCGGAAGCCAACCCGGCCCCATACGCACCGAAGAACGACAGCACCGCGAAGGTAGCGGGCGGTCCATCGCCCAAGGCAGACGCCGCGGCGCCTTCCAAATCTTCCGTGTCCGCATCCGCGTTCAACCCGCCAAAATCCCAGCCGACGGACTCTGCGCCCGGGGCCGATCTTGTGCGCGATGTAGAGGATGATCCTGTGTTGCAAGTTCGGACAAAAGAAACATTCGACCTCTACCAACACGGGCAGGCAGAAGCGAAACGCAAGAATTGGGCCAACGCGATTGAGGCGTTCGGAGCAGTCGTGAAAGCCGACCCGCAATATCAGGATGCTTGGCGCGAGCTGGGCCGCGCGCACATGTATGCGCGCCAATATCCGGACGCGGAGGCCGCGTTTCGAAAATATCTGGAGCTGGCTCCGGACAATCGTCTCGCTTATCTGAATATGGCGTGGGCGTTGTACGCGGAAAAAAAATACGAGCTGGACGAAGACATGCTCGTAAAGCGCATCGCGGTGGCGCCCAAGGACGGAGATGCTCTTTTCCGGCTGGGCATCGCGTATCTGGCGCTGCATCTGCCCGAGCAAGCCGTGCCGGTGCTCGAACGCTCGACATCGCTGCTCCCGAAGTATGCGGCTGCCCGTTTCGCGCTGGGCCGAGCGTATCTGGAAACCAAACAGGATGATCTCGCGGTGGAGGCTTTTCGCAAGGTGCTGGAGCTGGACGATAGCGAGGAGCGGTTGAACAGCGCGGCCTACACGCTCGCCGAACATGGTTCGACCTTGGATGTGGCTGAGAACTGGTCGCGGCTTTCTATCGCTACTGTGGAGAAAGAACTCAACGAATCGTCGCTAGCGAACTTACAAGCACAGACGTGGGCGACGGTCGTGAAGCTCGGCCAGTACTGGGACACCATGGGCTGGATTAAATTTGAGCGGGGCAATTTGAAGGACGCCGAGAAATATGTACTGGCAGCGTGGGAAGTCGCCGACGATCCGATCATTGGCATGCATCTGGGCCGGATCTACGAATCACAAGGCCGTCGAGACGATGCCGTTGATATTTATCTGGCCGCGCTGGGCAAGGTTCGGCCGGACCAGAGTTTGAGCGACGACGCCAAAGAGACGCGCAAGCGGCTGGCGGACATTCTGGGCGGTTATTCGCAGGTGGACGATCAGCTGGCCGAGGCGCGCAAGAAAAAATCATCAGCGCGCACCGTGGCCATCGCGAATCCCAGCGGCGCGCAGGGCATCGCTCAGTACACCATAATGATTGATGCGAATTCGAAAGTCCTGGATCTCGCCCCTACCAATCTCGAAGATCCGTTGGGGGTTGTGAATGATGCGGTCCGCGCTGCCGCGATGCCGCAATCGTTTCCCGACGAAACGCTGAAAAAATTACCTCGCCTCGGCACGCTGGCCTGTACTGGCCCTGACCAACCGTGCGTATTCACTTTATTGTCGGCCTATTCGGGAACGCAATTCGCTCCGCTGGAATAGCCGGCACGCGTCCGCAAAGTACCGTTGTTGCGCGGATGGGCACCCGCGCGGCCCAAAACGTTCTTACATGTGGCAGACTGAACTTACGCGTATGTCTGAGCATCCACTGGCCGATATTGCGGAAAAACCTGCTGAGACGTGGCCGGCGAACGGGATGTACCGTGTCCTTTACGACGGACAATGCGAAATTTGTCAGGCTTGTGTGTCGTGGCTGAAAGCGCTCGATCGCGAGAAGCGCAGCGTATGCCTCCCGATCAGCGCTGATGTCTTAGCGTCTGTGGATTCGCGGCTGAGGATGGAGGATTGCCTGCGGCAGTTGCATGTGGTCACTCCTGAAGGTGAAATTCTTGTCGGCTGGGACGCTGTTGCGCATCTGGCTCGTTTGTTCCGGCCCACCTGGCTGATCGGAGCGCTCGGGGTTCGTTTCCCGTTTCGAAATGTGGGACGGCTGCTTTACGGATTTGTCGCCCGGAACAGATATTCCCTCAGCAAATGCCGCGGCGGCGCGTGCAGCGTTGCGAAACCAAATCTAGTCCGGCGACAGGCGCGGCTGGGCGCGTTTTGGTCGTGCTACACGCTCGGATTTTTCATTCGATTGCCGCTGGTAGTGTGGTCTGGAATTGCATCCGCGGCACGGCGAACGAGTGTGTTCGTCCGGACGTACCACCAGCGGCTCGATCTGCTGGACGGCAAGCTGACCATTCTGTTCCTGAACGGCATGTTGCCGAATACAGTCCCACTTTTGTTCGGCGAACTGTTCACGACAGTGCTTTACGACGGAGTAGCAGTGGATCCGGGCTCGCCGAAGATGCGGCGTTCGTTATCACGACACCTGCGCCGGTTGAAACCGAAGATTACGAAAATCGTCGCGACGCACGCGCACGAGGAGCACGTCGGCAATCTCAATTGGCTTTCCGATCTTACTGGCGCTCCCGTGCATGTGACGGAGCTGACTGCGCAGTTCCTGACGCCATTCAAGAAACTGCCCTGGGTGCGCGCCATGATCATCGGGCAGCCTCCTGACCTGAAGCAGCCGTACCAGTTGTTGCGCGAGAGCGTGGATACCCAATCCGGCCGGTTGCGGGTGATATCCACACCGGGGCACTGCGATGACCACATTGTGCTTTACGATCCCAACGAGAAATTGCTGCTGGCGGGCGATGCTTTCATGGGCAGCTACTTTGCAACCCCCAATCCCGACGTGGACAGCCGGAAGTGGATCGAGAGCCTGGAAAGGCTGATGGAGCTCGATATTGAAATTCTGGTGGAAGGGCACGGACATATCCACACGTTGCGAGCGGATATTCCTGATTTTCCCGGAGTGGTCGTGCGAGAAAATCCGAAAATCGCGCTCGAGCAGAAGCTCGTTTATTTACGATGGCTGCGCGAGCAGATCGAAACGGGGTTCCAGGAGCAGCTTCCGGTGCGGGTCATCGAGGCAAGCTGTTTTCCTTGGGGTAACCGCACATCCTGGGAGAGTTGTGCCACGGATGAATGTATTCGCATGCTGAGTCTGGGCCACTTTTCTCGCACCGAGCTGGTACGTAGCTTCGTGCGCACGAACGCAGAGGCGCTGCCCACCGTCTATGAAGTTCGCCTGTCCGGAAGAGAATGACAATTTCGTCGCAGAGCGAGCCGGAAGAAATCGAATCCGCTGTGCGGACGCAAGGTTCCCAGTGGATTGGCTGGCTTCCACTCGGGGTGTTGCCTTTGGCGGCAATTTCTTGCCGCAACCTGCTGCCGGCTTGGGTGTTCATGTGGACGCTCTCGTTCGCCATTTTTTTCAGCCTAAAGTGGCTGACTTGGTGGAGCGCGCGGACCCACGTTGCTCATCCGGCGTGGCGATCTGTAGCTTATCTCCTAGCGTGGCCGGGGATGGATGCGGACGCGTTTCTGGATGCGAAGCAGCGCGTCCCTTCGCCGCACATAACAGCCTGGCTTTGGGCGGCGCTGGAAACCACTGTTGGCGCGGTCCTCCTCTGGACTGTCGCGCGATCGCTTCCCGCGGGCGAACCACTTCTGCGGGGGTGGACGGGCATGTTGGGATTGATTCTGCTGCTGCACTTCGGGTCATTCCATTTGATCGCTCTTGCGTGGCAGGCGTTGGGAGTTAACGCTAAGCCCATAATGTCGGCTCCCTTGCGCGCGACGTCGTTGGCAGACTTCTGGGGCAAGCGGTGGAATCTGGGTTTCCGTCAGCTTTCGTATGAATTGATTTTTCGCCCGCTGCATAGAACTTTAGGCGTTGAAGCGGCCGGCATGTTCGTGTTCCTCGCGTCCGGGCTGATACACGACTTGGTAATTTCGTTGCCCGCTCGCGCCGGTTACGGGCTTCCAACGGCGTATTTTCTGCTGCAAGGCACGGGAATCACGATTGAGCACAGCGGATTTGGAAAGCGGCTCGGGCTTGGACAAGGAGTGCGAGGCTGGCTGTTCATGGCAGTGGTCATTGTAGGACCGGTTTATTGGCTTTTTCATCCGTGGTTTGTGCAGCGTGTGATAATTCCCTTCATGCAAGCGATCCACGCGCTATGACCACTTCATTTGCAGAGCGATTCTTCGACTATGACCTGTGGCTGGTTGGTGCGGCGCATTTCGTAATTTTGTTTGCCAGCTTTCAAGTGCCATACCGACTGAATTGGAAAACGGACCTGCGGCAGCTGATGCCTTTCAATCGCAAATTGCTTTGGGTGCAGGGCGGATTCACGGTTTTGACCATCATCGCGTTTGGCGCGCTGACTTTGGCGCTGCACACAGAACTGCTCCGAGGCGATCGCGCCGCGATGGGGCTTGCCTGTTTTATCGGGCTTTACTGGACGACACGGATCTTGGTGGACTTCTTCTATTTTTCGCACACGGACTGGCCCAAGGGCAGGCCGTTCGTGGTGGGGCATTCCCTGCTGACGCTGCTATTTATTGCGCTGGCGGCGAGCTATCTCAGCTTGTTCGTGTGGCACGTGTGGCTGGAGCCGCAAAGCTGATCAGCGTGACGTTCGAGTTGTCCTGCAAAGGAAGCGACACTGCGAAAATGCTTTTGTTGCGCGGGTGGCGGCAGGTTCGTATACTGGCCGACGCTGTCTGGACGGTTTGGCGGCAGGGCGATTGTGGTGCTGGGCGCTAGGCGTGGCGCTTGAAAGACATTCATAGGCAATTCATTGATTTCGCTGGTCGCCTGGCGAATTGTTGCGCAATTTTTGGAGGGTTTCATGTCGGCGGTTACGTCTGATGAATTGAATGTTTACAAGTCGGCTGAGGCGCGGTTTGAGACTGCCGCGAAGAAGCTGAACCTGGAAGAGGGAATTTACAGTTACTTGAAGTACCCCAGCAAGGAAATTACGGTTTATATTCCGGTGGCGCGTGATACCGGGAAAATCGAAGTTTTCACCGGGTACCGGGTGCTGCACTCTTCGATTCGCGGGCCCGGCAAGGGCGGGATTCGGTTTGCGCCCGATGTTTCGTTGGATGAAGTGCGCGCGCTGGCTGCATGGATGACCTGGAAATGCGCGCTGGTGAATATTCCGTTCGGCGGGGCGAAGGGCGGGGTGATTTGCGATCCCGGCAAGCTTTCCAAGACGGAGTTGGAACGCATCACGCGGCGCTACACGGCGGAACTGAGCGAATGGTTCGGCCCGGAGCGCGACGTTCCGGCGCCGGACATCGGCACGAACGAACAGACCATGGCGTGGGTGATGGACACGTATTCGATGCACGTACGGCAGGCGACTACGGCCGTCGTCACCGGCAAGCCGCTGGAGCTGGGCGGGTCGCAAGGGCGCAAGGAAGCTACTGGTCGAGGCTTGATGATGTGCTGCAACAACGCGCTGCGGAAACTGGGCATGAAGCGCGAAGGCTGCCGCGTGATTATTCAGGGATTTGGGAACGTCGGGTCGCAGGCCGCTATCTTGATGCATGAAGCAGGCTACAAGATTATAGGCGTCGCGGATATTCATGGCGGCCTTTACAATGATAAAGGGTTCGACGTACCGAAACTGGTGGATTGGGTGTACGGGCAGCGGAAGCCATTGCCGGAATTTCCGGGTGGCGGCGAAAAACAGACCGCGCAGGAAGTGCTGTTCCACCCAACTGAGATTCTGGTCCCGGCGGCGACCGAGAATCAAATCACTTCTGGGAATGCCAGCCGCGTGGAATGCAGGATTTTGTGCGAGGGGGCGAACGGTCCCACGACGTCACACGCGGACAAAATCATCGAGGATAAGGGCATTTTCATTATTCCGGATATCCTGGGCAACGCCGGCGGGGTGACGGTAAGCTACTTTGAGTGGGTGCAGGACCGGCAGGGCTTCTTCTGGCGGGAAAGCGAAGTGAACGAAAGATTGCAAGATGTGATGGACCAAAGCTTCGAACAGGTGGTAAGGTACGCCGAAACACATGGCGTGAACAACCGGATCGCGGCCTATATCGTCGCGATTGACCGGGTGGCTCGGGCGTTGAAGTTGCGCGGCATTTACGCCTAGGCAGGTAACCAGGCTCAGTGGTTGGCGGCCCGGAGTTCGTCGAGGAGGAAACGTGTTTCCTGAATCGATTTTGCCCGGAGCACTGAAGAGCGAGGACGAGCACCGGCGCGATATGTGCGCCGTGGGGCGCTGGATCTATGACCGTGGGTACGTCGCGTCCATGGATGGGAATTTGTCCGTGCGCTTGGACACGCAGCACATCTTGACTTCGCCGACCGGAATTTGTAAGGGCATGATGACGCCGGAAGATATGGTGATCACCGACATGGAAGGGAAGAAAGTGTCGGGGCGGCGCAATCCCTCTTCTGAGCTGCAGATGCATTTGATGATTTATCAACATCGCACGGACGTAAATGCGGTGTGCCACGCGCATCCCCCGGCCGCGACTGGTTACGCCGCAGCGGGAGTGCCGCTGAATAAAGCGCTGTTGTGCGAATTGATCCTTTCGCTGGGCTGCGTTCCGGTGGCGCCGTATGGCACGCCGGGAACTCCGGAATTGGCGGACAGCATTGCCCCGTTTGTGGATGGTTACGACGCGATCTTGCTGGCGAATCATGGCGTGGTGAGCTACGGACAGGATTTGATGACGGCTTTTTTCCGCATGGAGACCACGGAGCATTTCGCGCGCGTGGCTTTGGTGACGGAGCTGCTTGGCAAGCAGGTGCTGCTTTCCAGCAACGACGTGCAGAAGTTGGTGGCGGCGCGCGCGCGTTATGGACTGCAGACGGCGCCGAATGCGGGGCCGGAATTCCCGGTTACTTCGGAGACGGCGGCGACCACCGAACGGATTACGTTGACGCGGCGGGAATTGGAAGCTTTGGTGGAAGAGGCTGTGAAGAACGACCGCGCGCGGCAGTAACAGTCATCGCGCGAGCCTTCGTTTATTTATTGCACCCGCTCGTGAGAGTAGCCGGCAGCGTCGAGCGCGGCTTTCAGTTCCGCGATGTGTTCCGGGCCGCGGGTTTCCATGGTGATGTCAATCGCTGTATCCCCCAAGACTACTCCGTAGTAGCTGCGATTGAAGCTCGTTTCCACGATATTCACTTTGTGTTCGGCGATTACTGTGGAAAGGCGGACCAGCGCGCCCGGGTGATCTGGGAGATGGATGCGCAGGCGGACCAGGCGGCCATCTTTCACCAGGCCGCGTTCGATGATGCGCGCCAGCAGTGTGACGTCAATATTTCCCGCGGAGATCAGCACGCCGACTTTTTTTCCGGCCAGCGCAGTCTTGCGATTCAGCACGGCTGCCGCTGCGACGGCTCCTGCGCCTTCGGTAAGCGTTTTTTCCTTTTCCAGCAGCAGCAGGATGGCATTGGCGATTTCTTCTTCGTCCACGGTGACGATTTCATCCACGTATTTCTGCACTAGCGGCAAGGTGTGGACCCCGGCCGCGCGCACGGCAATGCCGTCCGCGATGGTTTTTTCGGCCGGCAGCGTCACGATATTATCTTGCTCGACGGCCGCTTTCATCGAGGGCAGTTTCGAGGTTTGCACGCCGATCACTTTTATTTTGGGATTTATTTCCTTCACGGCGCAGGCTACACCGGCGATTAATCCGCCGCCGCCGATAGGAATCACTACGGCGTGCAAGTCCCGCACCTGCTCCAGCATTTCGATGCCGAGCGTGCCTTGGCCGGAGATTACCGCGTCATCATCGAAGGGATGGATGAAGGTGAGGGATTGTTCGGCGCAGCGGCGCAGAGCTTCCTGGCAAGCTTCGTCGTAATTCGCGCCGAAGAGGATTACTTCGGCGCCGTGGCCGCGCGTGGCCGAAACTTTCACCAGGGGAGTGGTGAGCGGCATTACGATCTGCGAGGCGATGCCGCGTTTCGTGGCGTGATAGGCGACGGCTTGCGCATGATTGCCTGCCGATGCTGCGATGACTCCGCGGCGGCGTTCGTCGGGCGTGAGCAGCAGAATTTTATTCAACGCGCCGCGTTCTTTGAACGAGCCGGTCATCTGCAAATTTTCCAGTTTCAGAAAAAGCGAATTTCCGGTGAGCTGCGAAAAGGTTTCGGAGCGCATGAAGGGCGAGAGGTAGATCGAATCGCGAATGCGCTTGGCGGCTTGCTCGATGGATTTCAGCGTGACCGTCGAGGCCGGCTCTTTGGCCCGTCCATTGGATTTCTTGGCGCTAGACTTCATTTTATTGCCCCCTGAAAAACGAAAGGCCGTTGCCCTTTGCGGGTAACGGCCGATGGCGCTTGAGACGAGAAGCCGGGCGCCGGCCGTTAACCGCTGCTAATAATTGAAATAATTCGTGGAATGCCGGCGGTGGGCACGAATGGCGCATGGTTGCAATCGAAGGCAGGGCGTAGCAGCAACGTCGGCGACGCGAGTGGACGCCCGTTGCGACGTTCGGAAAGAATCGAAGGCCGGGGTTGTCGCTGCGAGTTCATTGGCAGAACTACGGATATCACGGCTGCGGCGAGCGTAGCAAACAAAAAGTTCCGCGGACGTTTCAATGCGGCATCAAAAGCGAAATTACGGGGAAGCTTGTCTCCTGCGCCGTGCGCTCAATAACAAAAGCGGCGGGCGACGATCCTGCCCCGCAGTTGCGGGACGGGACCACCGCCCACCGGGTCTGCAACGGAAATCGTTATTCCGCGATCGTGACGAATTTGGTTTTGCCTCCGAAGTGAATTTCGGTGATTTTATTGTTTTGACTCACGAACGCGGAATACTTCGCCTTGCTGGTTTCGTCTTTCCACTGCACCGGCGCTTCGGCGACGACTTTCCCGTTCATCGAGATCTGCACGTGGGTTTCATCAGCGGACACCGCGTAATCGCCGGGCTTAAGTTCGTGGCCCGCAAACGTGGCTGGAGCCAGCAAGCTCATGGTGGTGGTCAGGCCGGCCTTGGTGTCTTTTGCTGGAGCAGTTTGCGCGGCGATGGCTACTAGCAGCACCAGCGCTGCAAACACGGTCATTGCACGATTCATCGAGCGGTTCATTGAAATACGCGACATATTTTTTCCTCCCGGAAATGTGTTTGCCCCTCGCACGTGCTTAGACGCGGAGGTGAGCGCAGCGAAAGCAAAATTGAAAATGTTTTTCGAAAAAATGTGCGCGAAAAATAAAACGAAGAGGAAAATCCGGAAGCGAACACTGTTCGTGCGAAAGCGGACACTGTGCGCGGGGCGCGAATGAGCGGAATATTCCCCGCATCCGAATATTAGTACGCAAGCGCGTGTCAAAATGTTTCACCATGCTTCATCGTGTTTCGCCATGTTCAATCGGAGGCCAGGACAATTTGGCTACTGCCGCGTTGACACACTTGCGCCCCTAATCAATAATCGCTGGACATGATTGGATCGCTCCGCGGCAAGCTGATTGATAAACGCCCCAACCTTGTGCTGCTGGACGTCGGCGGAGTGGGCTACCAGGTGATCATTCCGCTTTCCACTTTCACAAGCCTGGGCGCGATGCATTCGGAAAATACGCTGCTGATTCACACGCACGTGCGCGAAGATCAGCTGGCGCTGTACGGTTTTTATACGGCGCGCGAAAAACAGTGTTTCGAGCTGCTGATTTCCGCTTCCGGCGTGGGACCATCGCTCGCGCTGAAAATTCTTTCGGGCATGAGCCTGGACGAGCTGGTCCCGGCGATTCGCAAGGGCGATCTGGCGCAACTAGTGCGCATTCCAGGCGTAGGACGCAAGACGGCGGAGCGCATGGTGGTGGAATTGCGAGATAAGCTTGCGGCAGTGGATGTGCCGGAAGCAGGGAAGCCCGCGACGCGTTCGCAGCTGGAATCGGATGTGTCATCGGCGCTAGAGAATCTCGGGTACGATGAGAGAGCAGTGGAGAAGGCCATCGCGCAATCGCGGGCTACCGTGGGAAATGATTTTGAGACTTTGCTGCGCGCTTCGTTGCAAGTGCTGGGCGGCGCGGTGATGCAGAAATCGCAGCGCGCTGGTGGTGAATGATGAAGAGCGAGCGTGACGGTGCTGCCGCAGCGGCTGCTGCTCGGGCACGCGCGTCGGCGTCGAGTGGTGGAGAAAATCAGGTGGCTGGAAAAATGACGGACGGGCGGGAACGAATTATTTCAGGCAAGGCGTTCGATGAGGACTCGCGCGTAGAGGCCAGCATCCGCCCCAAGCAGCTTTCGGATTACATCGGGCAGAATCGCGTGAAGGAAAACCTGCAAATTGCGGTGGAAGCGGCGCGCACGCGCGGTGAGGCGCTGGATCATGTGCTGCTGTACGGGCCGCCGGGACTGGGCAAGACGACGCTGGCGCAAATTCTGGCGAACGAAATGGGTTCGGCGATCAAGGTGAGCTCGGGGCCGCTGCTGGAGAAAAAAGGCGACCTGACCGCGGTCCTTACGTCGCTCGAAGCGCAGGATTTTTTCTTTTTGGACGAGATTCACCGCTTGCAGCCGTCGCTGGAGGAGATTTTGTATCCCGCGATGGAGGATTTTCGCGTGGATTTGATTATCGGGCAGGGCCCGGGCGCGCGCGTGCATCCCTACCAATTGAATAAGTTTACGCTGATTGGCGCGACGACGCGCGCGGGGCTGATCATGGCGCCGCTGCGTTCGCGTTTTGGCATCGTGCACCGGCTGGAATTTTATTCGCCGGAGGATTTGCTGCTGATCGTGCAGCGGTCGGCGCGGATTCTGGGAATTACCATGGACGAGCAGGGTGCGGCTGAGATCGCGCGGCGTAGTCGCGGCACTCCGCGCGTGGCAAACCGGCTGCTGCGCCGTGTGCGCGACTTTGCGGAAGTGCGCGCGAAGGGGCACATTAATATCAGCGTGGCGCGCGATGCGCTCGCGATGCTGGGCGTGGACGATCACGGATTGGACGAAGTGGACCGCAACCTGCTGCTGACGATCATTCAGAAATATTCAGGCGGACCGGTGGGATTAAGCACGATTGCCGCATCGTTGAGCGAGGAAGAAGACGCCATCGAAGAAATTTATGAGCCATACCTGATGCAGCTCGGTCTGCTGGATCGCACGCAGCGCGGCCGCGTCGCGACGGCGCTGGCGTACAAGCATTTTGGATTGGATGAGCCCAAACGCCAGCCCGGGCTTTTCAGTTGAGCATCAGTTTAACTGGATAGGATTGGAAGCCTCACGCGAAGTGCCTTTCTCTGCGAACTCTGCGTCTCTGCGGTTAACAATCCTCGCTTCGAGCTAGAATACGTTCGCCTACATGATGGGAATCTATTTATCGCTGGGGTCGAATATTGGTGAGCGCGCGGAGAACATTGCGCGGGCGGTTGCGGCATTGGCGGCCCTTGGTGTGCGCGTGGTGAAGCGGTCTGCGCTGTATGAGACGGAGCCGGTGGAGTTTTTGGCGCAGGATTGGTTTTTGAATGGTGTGGTGGAGGTGGAGACGGAGTTGTCACCTGGTGAACTGATGCGGGCGCTGCTGGAGATCGAGCGGGGGATGGGGCGGGAGCGGGTGTTGCCAAAGGGACCGCGGATCATTGATATGGATATTTTGTTGTATGGCGCGCGGGTAGCGCGCGACGCGGATCTGGAGATTCCGCATCCGCGGATGGCGGAGCGAAGATTTGTGCTGGTGCCTTTGGCGGAGATTGCAGTTGGGGTGGTGCACCCGGTTTTGAAGAAAACCGTTGCGGAGTTGCTGGCGGAGACGGCGGATCGCAGCGAAGTGCAGTTGTTTTCCTAGCGTGTGATTGGTGTGTGCAACCGGAACGATGGCCGTCTGAAGACCGCCGCTACAAATTCAAATGCAACGGCGGTCCGTGGCAATGTGATCGCATGGGCAAGCAGGGGCGCAGCAAGCAGCGCCCCTACCGTATTCATGCGACATTCTAGTTTGTGCGCAGGACTTTCAGCCAGTGGAGCGTTAGGGAAGGCTTGGTATCCAGCGCTGCGAGTTGGATTTCGGTTTCGCGGCCTTGGCTGCTTTCTTGCCAGCGATAAACGCCGGGCTCGGTTTCTTCGCGGACGTGGCCGAAGGCGGGGCGCAGGAAATCGCGCGCGTCAACAAGCGACACTGTCTCACGGGTGGCGGGACGAGTGAGCGCTTCTACCGCGTAACTGCGCAGGAGCTTCGGCCAGTACGCATCGAATAGTTGCGAGGAGGCGAAAATATCGCTCCACGCCACTTCGCCGCCGAAGGCGATGATCACCCCGACGACGTGCTCGCCCTTCAGGCCGGACGTCGCGCGATTGAAACGCCGTTCGACTTCCAGCGCGAAATTTTCGACGGACGGCCCGACCGCGGCTGATTGATAAATGCTGCGGTAGCCTTGGGTGGGCGCGGCTGACGCCATCACGCTGGAAAGTTGCTCCGGAGAAATTCGCGGCGCCGTCACTTCGAGGTTGGAAGACATTTCCGATTGCGCCTGCGCGCGGGCTGGCGCTCCTGCTGACGTCGTTGCTCCTACTCGTCCTCCCGCCACTCCTCCTCCTGATCCCGACCCCACGGCATCACCGCGTACCGCGGCCCAAACTTTGTTCTGGTCCTGATCAATGGCGGCTTGTTCGCGCACGGTGGGATGAACCATGGTTTTCGCGGCGGCAAAGGTAGCCCCGCCGCTGGTCCAGCGGCTGTGCTCGACGCAAAAGACATCGAGAGGCAGAGGCTGAGCGCCGATCGGAATGATGCGGTCTTTGCCGATGATGCGATCCTGCTTACCGCCGGAAACCACTTCGCCGGCGAGAAGCAGCAGCGGTTTCTTGCCGCGATTCACGAGGACGAGCTGGTTCACTTGCGCGCCGCCTCCGGAACTCATCACGGCAGGTTCGGCGCCGTTGCGCGAACGACGCATGTATTCGCCTTGTTCGGCGACAATTGCCTCGCCCGAAGCGAGCGCTGCATCGAGGGTTTCGAAATCGGCGGTGTAGGCGTCTTGCGACGACAGCACTGGGAAGACCGTCAGCGTTTCGTAGGTGATGGGTTGACCGATGCGCCAGCTGCTGGACGAATCGGGTCCTAACGCGAGCTTAGGTTTGGCATAGACGCGTGACGAAGTGCTAAAACCCCAAACGATCACGGCGACCAGCGCCGCGAGAATGATTAGACCGGGAATCCAGATGCGCTTATGGCTGGGATGCATGGCGATCTCCTTGCGTGCTCACGCGGATGACACTGCACGCGCGAGCCATCACAGTGAGAACGGGCATGCTGCGATTCCTTGCAAGGTATTTGTGGCGGAGAAGCAGATTTCAGAACCGCTCGATTAGGACTGCTTGGCCGATTCTATCGCCCGGAGTAGTAGGTCGCGGAAAGTCGGTGCGACCTCTTCGACAACTTTGACGCGATCATTGCAGAGGATTTCCTCGTGGTCAATCCTGACGATCTTAAACTCTCGATTCTTCTTTCTGGAGCTGATGTCGAAACATACGGGATCGTAGTTGGTGTCTGGGCCCTTTCCAAACTGCATGAACCCCGCCGGCAAAAGTGCCTTCCAAATGGCTGGATCTCTCGACATTTCCTGGAGAAATCCATTCAGGTCCGGTCCCGGCGGGTTTGGAAGCAGGCGGAACAATCCAAGGTCCACTTCATCCCATCGGTAAGAAAGCAGGAGTTGCTCAAATACAGGAGGGAACCGAGCGGGCAGTTTCGCATAGATCGGTTCAAGCTGCGCCGGTTCCGCCGTTACTCGCAGCGGCCGCCAATGGTTGTAACCCGATTCGTCACGCTCGCTGAGTGCCAGCTGCGCGGCGATCGGGTCCACGTCTGGAAAAAAGATCATGTCATCGAGTTTTTCGAAGGTGGCGACGAATTGAGCTATCAATTCTTCGTACTTGAGCATGGCCTTTCACCGTGATTCATGCCGCAGCGGCAAAATGTTAAAGGTGTTTGCGGTCTTCGAGTTCCTTTTCGCGCTTCTTGCGTTCTTCTTCTTCGGTGCGTTCCCACTCCAGCAGCTCTTCTTCGGACATTTGGTAATCGTCGCGGGAGGCGAACATGGAGCTGCGCTTGCCGCGTTGCGCGGAGCGGAGGCCGCGGCGTTTTCTATTGGTGGGCGAAAAATCGCCCATGCTGCGGATGGGGTCAGCGAGCACGCCTGCTTCGACGAGGAGCTCGCCGACTTTTTCCAGGAAGTCATGCAGATGGTAGGGCTTGAGCAGATAGGGGAGGCCTTCCTTTTCGAGGATCGGCTGGGCATCTCTAGCGGCCAACAGGGGCACCAGGAAAAGAACGCGTATGCGCTTGGGGCGGGCGGCGTCCACTTCGGCGCCTTCGGGCGCGTCTGCATCGCCTTCGAGCGCGTCGGCATCGCCTTGCGCCAGGTCTTTGAGGATGTTGAAGAGCGGACCGCGCACATCGGTCATCGCGACATTGACGATCACCAGACTCCACTGGCCGCTGGCCAGCTCGAGCATCGCCGCCGAGACGAGCGGGACGATACGCACGCGCCAACCCTCTGAATCGAGGACGTTTTTCAGCGCGCGCTGGCTGACGATATCGTCGTCAATGATCAGAATGCCGACTTCTGCCAATGCAGTTCCCGCCAGGAGGTGTCTTCACGAGTATATCGGCCGGGGGAGGCGGAGGCATCTGGCCGAAAGGTGGGTTTCCAGACGAAGCCTGCCCTCGCGGACAGGCGAAAATAAAGCGAAGAATAGTGCTTGACAAAGCGAACAAAAGGCGAATATATTGTCGGACGTGCGGCGAGGCAATCAATGGCCACTTCTCCCATTCTTCGTGCGACACCAGCGACGCTCCAACGTCCTCGGAAGCGTGCGAAGCAGACCAGTCTCACCCTTTTCCCCACAGCCGCTCGCCACGGCACATGTGAGTCACCGTGCGAAGCTTCCGCGCCCCCTCTGGCGCCAAGCCAGAGAACGAAGCCCGCTACGGAACTGGTCGGCATTGCACGCCTCGCCGCTTCCTCCCCCTGCGCAGATGCCAAGCGCGGGACGGAGTACTTCCTGCTACCCGTCAAATCGATACTGAATTATTGCAATTCGGAGCGGGTTCCTTTTCGTTGGACTGTGAACCCTTATCGCGGCTGCGAATTCGGGTGCCACTACTGCTATGCGCGTTACACGCATGAATATATGGAGTTGGATGGCAACGAATTCGAGTCGAAGATTTACGTGAAGCAGGATGCGGGGCCTTTGGCTGGGCGCGATCTGGCGAACGAGAAGATCTGGGGCGAGCATATCGCCATCGGAACCGCTACAGATCCTTATCAGCCGGCGGAACGTGAGTACGGAGCGACGCGGGCGATTTTAGAGCAGATGGTGGAGCGCGAAGGATTGAGCGTTTCGATCACTACGAAATCGAACCAGGTGCTGCGGGATATTGATTTGCTGAAGCGCATTGCGGAGCGTTCGAGGCTTTCTGTGAATTTGAGCATTACGACTTTGCGCACGCGACTAGCGCGACTGCTGGAACCGCGTGCGCCGCGCCCGGATTTGCGATTGGAGGCAGTGCAGACTTTGCGCGAGGCGGGAATCGCAGCCGGCGTGTTGGCGATGCCGATTGTGCCAGGAATTACGGATCGCGCCGAGGATTTGGACGCGTTGGCGCGGGGCGCGCGTGATGCCCGCGCGCAGTGGTTCGCGGGGAACGTGCTGTTTTTGATGCCGGCGTCGTTGAAACATTTTCTGCCATTTCTGGATGCGAAATTTCCGAAGCTTTCGCGGCAGTATCGCGAGTGGTATGGACGGCATGGGAACGCGCCGGACGGTTATCGCAAGGAAATCACTGCGCGGGTGGAAAATTTGCGCAAGAAATATGATCTGGGCTCGCGTCCAGACCGTGGCGCGAATCGCTCGTGGAAATCGCCACAGATGCAACTGGGGTTGGGAATTAATCAGGGAGGAGAATCATGTCACGCGCGGGATCCATGGTAGGGCCGGCGAGACGACGACCCAGGAATTCTGGGGATCGGTTGGCTGAGGGTGTGGCTGCTGCGATTGCACCTGTTGATCCGAAACCGGTGCGCGGCGTGAAGTTGAAGCACGTTTCTACAATTACGATGGTGGTGGCTTTCGTATGTTTGTTTGCGTATTTGGCTGGGCGGGTGGACGTCTCAGCCGCGACAGCGGCGCCTGGGTATGGGCAGGGCGCTGCGAAGGAGCGTGCAATGTTCTTGGGATTGCGCACGGTGAAGTATGAAGTGGCGGACATGGCTAAGGCGAAGGAGTGGTACAGCAAGGCGCTAGGAATACAGCCTTATTTTGATGAGCCGGCATTTTACGTTGGATACAACGTGGGTGGGTACGACCTGGGATTGGTGCCCGCGCCGAAAGCGGAGGCGAAACGAGCTGCCGCGGGCGTGGCGTACTGGGGAGTTGAAGACGCGCATGCGGCTTACAAGCGGTTGATTGAGTTGGGCGCGACGCCGGTGGAAGCGGTGCAGGACGTGGGAGGCGGGATGCTGGTCGGTGAGGTGCGCGATCCGTTCGGGAATGTTCTGGGCATCATCTACAATCCGCTTTTCAAGCCCGGCGAGACGAAGTAGCGGCGCTTACAGGTTTCGCCAGGCTGGCGGGCCCAGCGCGGCTGAGATTATCATTTGGATCGCGTTGCGGAATTAATGCGCTGCGGCGGTTTGGCGCAGCAGGACGACATCGCTATCGAAGTGGATGCGCAGGAGACCGAGCGTCTTGTTGTCGGCGGACCAGTGGAAATCCTCGATGCGATCGGATTCGAATTCGGTGACGCGATGGCCAGGTGAGCCATCCACGGGGGAAACCCACAGGGCGTATAGGCCGTTTTCGCGAATCGGGTAGCCGATGGTTTTGCCGTCCATGGAATAGCGAATTTCGCCGCCGGCGCGGGGGTCGCGTTCAATCACTTTCACCGGCTGCAGCGTTTCGAAATCCAGAATTTTTATGATAATGGCGCCACCGATGGTGGGCTGCGTCTGGAACGCGATATTCTTTCCATCGGGCGAGATGTTGACGCAGCCGCAAGTGAGCAGCGCCTCAGAAAGCTGCGTGGACGGGCCGCCGTCCACGGAAACTTTCTTAGCCAGAAACTTTCCATTATCAAAACCGGCATAGACAAGCCATTTTCCATCGGGCGAGCACATGGCCGGTTCGTCGTCGGTGCCGGTGGTGATCTGTTTCAGATTGCCGCCTGTGGAGTCCGCGCGCCAGATGTTTATGGAATTACCGCCGCCGCGAGATGCGGAAGCGAAGATTACGTAGCGTCCGTGATCGCAGGAGATGGGCCCGAAGGAAGGGAAATCGTCGTGGAGCAGCGGCGCGCGATTGCTGCCGTCGGCGTCCAGCTGAAAAATGCCGTTTTCTTGCTCGACGAGCAACTTACCATCTGGCGTCCAGCCGAACCAGTTAGTGGGCGGACGGCTGCTGATGGTGATCGGCTTTCCCGCACCGTTCGAGTCGTAGGGTGCGGTTTCTAGCGTTCCAACGTATTGCGATTGCACGGTGGCGATGGTCTTGCCATCGGCAGAAACACTTATGATCGGATAGGAATTCGTGTCGTTGGTGATGGGCCGATACACGCCCTGCGGGTAAGAGAAAATTCCAATCTGATCGCGATTAAAGTTCGATTCGCGGCCGCTGGCGACGACCAGGATGCCGCTTTGATCGGGCAACCAGACGGGAGATTCCAAAATCATATCGGATTTCTTGAAGGTCTGTTTCTCGCCGGTGGAGGCGTCAAAAAGATCGAGCGAAGACAACGAGGCCTGATCCGCGATCAGTTCCGCGGCGGCGATTAGTTTGCCGTCGGGGGACCAGGCCGGCGCGCGCAGGCGGGTGTTCTGCTTGGACAAGAGTTTCTCGCTCGAGCCGTCGGCATTGGCGACGATCAAGTCGCCCTCGCCTTCGTTGCGCTTGAAGCGAATGAATACGATGCGGGAGCGATCGGGCGAAAAACTGATGCCGCTGCCGATATCGTGAACGATGCGTTCCGGGTTTCCGCCCAGCACCGGCGCGCGGTACAGGCTGTACACGTTCTTTTCGGCTTTTTCGTCTTTGGTGAAATAGATCGAATTGCCATCCGGTGAAAAGCTCAGGCTGCGGTATTGGTCATCGGACGGGGGTACGATCTGGGTGTTGCTCTTGGTGGGAACGTTGCGCAGCCAGAGGCTTTGCTGGCCGGCGTCGCGCTGCACATTGAGGATGTAGTTGGCGTCGGGAGAGAGCGCCGCGAGCGAGGCCTTGCCGGTCTCGGTGACTGCTGAAACGGTGAAATGTTCGAACGCCGCCGCACTCTTGCGCGACATGAACGAATAAACGCCGAAGGCCGCAGCAGCAACGAGCGCCAGCAAGAGCAGCGCGGTGAGGGCAGTGCCCATTTTGTGCTGACCCGCTACTTGCAGCACGGCAGAGCTGGATTTGGTGGAGACGGACGGCGTAGATGCTGACGAAGGAAGCGTCGTGGCGGGGGCGGAGCCCGAAAGCGGGACGGCTGTGCTGCCGGAGATTTGCGAAACGCCGCTGGCGGCGAGGCGGCCGGAAGAATCGGCTTCGCGACGCAAGCGTTTCAGGTCTGCGCGGATTTCGGCGGCGACTTGATAGCGCATCTCGCGATCTTTCTCGAGCAGTTTTTGCAGGATTTCTTCGAGCTTCGGAGGGATATCGGGATTCAGACGCAGGGCCGGAGGGGGCACGCGATTCAGGATGGCTTCGAAGATCACGCCAGTGGTTTCGCCGCGGAAGGGCAGGACGCCGGTGGTCATTTCATAGAGCACGGTGCCGAAAGAGAAGAGATCGCTGCGCGCGTCAAGTTCTTTACCACGAACTTGTTCGGGCGACATGTAGGCCACGGTGCCGACAGCGGTCCCGGGGCTGGTGAACATTTCGCCGGAGTCGAGCGTGGCGTGGCTCATGGCCGGGCTGGTGGCGCCCATGGTTTCGCCGACGCGGGCGGTGCCGCTGTGCGCGGGAATTAATTTTGCCAGGCCGAAATCGAGAATTTTTGCGTGGCCGCGGCGGGTGACGAAAAGATTGGCGGGTTTAATGTCGCGATGAATGATGCCCTGGGCGTGCGCGGCGTCGAGGGCATCGGCGATTTCAACGGCGAGATCCAGCAGGCGGTCGAGCTCCATCGGGCGGCCGTTGATCACGTGCTTCAAAGTAGCGCCGTCGAGAAATTCCATGGCGATAAAGGCTTTGCCGTTCTCTTCGCCGATGTCGTGAATGGTGCAAATGTTGGGATGATTCAGTGCAGACGCTGCCTGGGCTTCGCGCTCGAAGCGGCCTAGGGCCTGCTGGTCGCGGGCGACTTCGTCGGGAAGAAATTTCAGCGCGACGAAGCGTTTCAAGCGGGTGTCTTCGGCTTTGTAAACAACGCCCATGCCACCGCCGCCAAGATTTTCGACGATGCGGTAATGGGAGATGGTGAGGCCTATCAGAGAAGGGCTGTCAGTCATGCGTCCGCGATTTTAGATTGCAGGTGAGTGCAAGTCAACGACGCGCAAACAAGTAGCGAGTTAATTTGTAATTGCGCGGACCGGCCATCAGTTCCCACATGCGGATGTTGAGCTAGCCACTACTCGAGTGAAAGCAGCACTTCACTCTAATCGGGTTTGGCGGCGGCCCTGTCAATTCCTAGGAGGTGGGCAATATTCAATGCATTGGATCGGCTTAAGACACCCTGTCGGAGTTTGTAATCGAAAGAGAGATTTCCGGATTCGCCGGAATCTTCGAAAAAAACGTTGCGGCCGGGTAAGCCATTCGTCGCAATTTCAGTCAGCGCCAGATCATGCGTAGTAATCGTTCCGATCGCTCCTCGGAGCATCAACGCCTGGACCACCCACTCGGTCGCAATCCGTCGGTCATGCGAGTTTGTGCCGCTCATAATCTCATCGGCCAGGAATAAGAGCGGGGCTTGATCCGCCATTTCAATCATGCGGCGCAATCGCTGCATCTCGGCCAAAAAATGAGACCGGCCGTCGACCACGGAATCCTGGATGCGGATTGCGGCACCTATTGTCAGAAGTGACAAGCGAAGTCTTGCGCATCGGACGGGCGCTCCCATATTAGCCAAAACCACGTTCAGACCGATGGCGCGGAGAAAAGTGCTCTTGCCAGACATGTTCGATCCGCTGACGATAAGGAACCGCACCGTGTCCCCCAACTGAAGGTCGTTCCTTACGCAGGAAACTTCATCGAGGAGTGGATGACCGAGCCCTTCGGCCTCCAGTATGCGACTGTTTTCCAGAAGTAGCGGAACCGTGTCTCCGGGATGCTCATACGAATACGTAGAAAGTGAAATCAGCGCCTCGAATTCTCCGAGTGCAGCCACCCAAGCTTGCAATTCGGCGCCGTGACGAAGCCGCCAATGCTCGATTGCCATCGTGAATTGTGTGCCCCACAACAGGCAAAACGATACATACGTGAAAACTTCGTTGTCGCGTTCCTTCAGTAGCCGTATCAATATCTGCAAACGGTGGATTTTGCCGGAAGCCGCCAACCCATCGCGGGCTAGGGCTGAGGCAAGGATATGAAGTTTCGTTGATGAAAACCGCTCCCGTTCCACAATTTCGAGGAGTTCACGGACAATCGGCAGCTCGACTGAAAGAGGCCCCATCGACTCGAGCACTCGTTTTACTTGAGGGCGAAGCACTAAAGCGAAGATGCCCTGAATCGTGAGCACCGAAACGGCGCAAGCCCATAAGTTATGCAAATCCAAAAGACCCAAGCAAACCAGAATCGGCAGCGCCAACGCCGCAAGCGCCAAGAAGAGAGCCAGTGGCCGAGCCCACGATGGAAACGGGGCACAAGATTCCGCGGCCCATGTTTTCAAGAATTCAGGCCGGCAATCAAATGCTTGCATGGGACCAGCGGCCGCGAGCGACTCGGGTAACTCTCGACGCTCCCGAAGTTCTGAGATCGCAGCCTGCCGGTCACGGATTTCCGCGATGCTCGCCGGGGCCCTCATCCACTTGGCAAGGGTCTCCCGACCCATCTGCGTGCGAGCCGAGCAAAGTAATTGAAAAAGCGATCCCCGACCAAACAAATCTAAGTCCTTCGAATAGAAGTGGTCCTGATCGGTGAAAACTTCTCCCGTGTCCAGGAATTCCCACTTCCGGGTCAGCCGCGAAATCCCCTTTTCGTAATAGTCAGCAAGGTTCCAGAGCTGCATCAATCGGCGCTGACAGGCGTGGCGTTGTCGCAGAACGAACACGGCAATAACCGCAACCGAGGCTAGAGCCAACAGCGGCCATAGTTTTGAAATGAAGGCGTAATACAGAACCGCGATGGCGATAAATCCGAGAGTGGCGAGGCCGAAGTTGTAGAACGACAGGCTGCTCACCTTATCGTCAATGTCACTGATCAGTTCATTCGCCCGGCAAGCATAAAAGGCAGACGGACGATCGTTTCCTTTATCGGTAATGCTTGTCACAAGGATAAGACTACCATTGACTTAACCTTGATTGCGCTGCGGACGTCTTGAGTGGCCTGCATAGGGACTGTCTTGACTGAACACGATAACCGACGTATTCGCCCGCTAATTCAATCCGCTAGGCTGTGGTGCTGCGCAGGGACTGATGCTTTTCGAGGGCTTCGATGTTCTGCAGGATGGACTCGATTACGAATTCGTCGCCGAATTTTGAGTTGATCATTATGTTGTAGAGCGGGCGGTGGGGCCATTCCTTGCCGAAGTAGTGGCGGATGAAATCAGCGCGGTCGCGATCCACTTCGGCGACCAGTTGCTGCGCTTCTTTTTCGGTTTTGCCGATGGATTTGATGCGGCGGATTTTTTCCTCGTCGGAGGCGTAGATGAAAACGTGGAAGGCGTCGGGACGATTGCGCAGGAAGTAGGGGGCGCCGCGGCCGACGATGACGCAGTTGCCGCGCGAGGCGACGTCTTCAATTACTTTCTGCAGCATCTCGACCATGCAATCGGTGTCGAAAACGCGGGAGTCGCCGAGGCCGAGCGTTCTTTCGTAGCTGCCGCGCGCGTAGACTTTGAAGAGACGATAGAGGAAGGGGTCCACGCGCTCGTCGCAGCGCTGGGCTTCGCGATGGTCCACATTGGCGGCGCGGGCGATTTCTGCGGTGATTTCTTCGTCCCAGAGTTTCCAGCCGAGACGTTCGGCGAGGGATCGGGCGATGAGCGTGCCGCCGCTGCCGTATTCGCGTTCGAGGGTGATGATTTTTACGGACATTACCAGCACCGGTGCGAGCCTACAACTCATCCCGGAACGATGCAAGCCCGGTGGAAAAAATGGCTTTAGATGTAGGGGGAGTCTCGAGGGCAGATACAAGACCCACACTTCAGCGGCTGAAGTCGCTCGACGTTTGCTCGGTTGAGGTCGTGGCTTCAGCCACGACCTACAAAGATCGAAGCGGATCCGAGTGAGCGCTGACGGGAGTCGGGCGCATCGTCAGCTCAACGGAAGAGTCAAAGACGCCCGCGTAAAAAGCAAAAGCAGGCGGCCGCTACGAATTCAACGGCAACAGCAAAATAGGTGCTTCCGTTAGTGAGCCGCCATGGGGCCGCCGGGTTTTACTTTCTTCATGAGGAAAACGAACGGGATCATTGCCGCGACGCAAACGCCGAGAATCCAGAAGTTATCAACGTAGGCGAGCATGGTGGCTTGGCGGTTCAAATTGAAGGCGATCATGCCGTAGGCTTGGCGAGCTGCTTCGGCGGGGCTGGAGCCACGGGTGATCAGCATATGCGTGATGTTGGAAAGCGCGGCCTGGAATTGTCCGTTTCCAGAATTGAGGCGGGCGGTGAGATTGGACTGATGCACCTGGGCGCGGCGGGCGAGCATGGTGGTGACGAAAGATATGCCGACGCTGCCTCCGATATTGCGGGCGAGGTTGATGAGTCCTGAGGCGGCGTTATTTTTTCCGGGCGGGATGAAGGCGTAAGCAGCGGTGTTGATGGGCACGAAAAGGAAGGCAAGGCCCATGGCCTGGAATACGCGCGCGGTCGCGAGGGTGCGGAAGTCAATCGAGGTGTCGAAATTGGTCATGTGGATCAGAGAAAAGGCCACCATGGCGAGGCCGAATAAAAGCAGACGGCGCGCGTCCGTGTGGCCGAGCAGATAGCCGACCAGCGGCATACATAAAATGATCGCGATTCCTCCGGGCATCAAGGCGAGGCCCGCTCTTTGCGCCGTGTAGCCCAATAATTCCTGGGCAAACTGCGGCAGCAGCACCGTGCTGGAGAGCAGCGCGAAGCCCACCATGAACATGAGCATGTTGCCGATGCCGAAGGAGCGGATTTTGAATAAATGCAAATCTATTATGGGATCTTTGTGGTGCCACTCCCAGATTACGACGGCGATGAGCGAGACGACGCAGATGGCCGTCATGGCGATGATGAAATTTGAGCCGAACCAATCGTCGCGCTGACCTTTATCGAGGACGACTTGCATGGCGCCGAGGCCGAGGGCGAGCAGGCCGAGGCCGATGTAATCAACACGGAATCCGGTGCGTTTTTGCTGCCTCATGTACGGTGGATCGCTGATGAGCATGTTGGTGAGCAGCAGCGAAATGATTCCGACGGGAATATTGATGAAGAAAATCCAGCGCCAGTTGAAATTGTCGGTGATCCAGCCGCCGAGGGTGGGACCGATGGCCGGAGCGAGCACGACCGCCATGCCGTAAACGGCGAAGGCCATGCCGCGCTTTCGGGGCTCGAAAGTGTCGGCGAGAATTGCTTGTTCGCTGGGCTGCAAGCCGCCGCCGCCGATTCCTTGCAGCACGCGAAAAATAATCAGCATGCTGAGATTGGGCGCGAGGCCGCAGAGGAATGAACTGATGGTGAAGAGCGCGACGCAGGACATGTAAAAGCGTTTGCGGCCGATGAGCTGCGAAAACCAGCCGCTCATTGGAAGAATGATGGCGTTGGAAACGAGATAGGAAGTGAGCACCCAGGTGCTTTCGTCCTGGCCGGCGGAGAGACTGCCAGCGATGTGCGGCAGGGCGACGTTGGCGACGCTGGTGTCCAGCACTTCCATGAACGTCGCGAGCGTAACGGTGAGCGCGATAATCCACGGATTGATGACCGGGCGCGGACGCCAGGCGGAATCCAGCGGGATGGCGGCGGCGCTCAATTTATTTTACTTTGACTTTGGGCTCGACGGACATTCCGAGGCGCAAGTAATGATCGCTGTTCTGTCCCTTATCGAGGACGATTTTTACGGGGATGCGCTGGACAACTTTCACGTAATTTCCGGTGGCATTTTCAGGAGGCAGCAGGCTGGTGCGCGCCCCGCTGGAGCCGGCGATGCTGTCCACGTGGCCTTGGTAGGTGCGGCCGTTGGCGTCCACTTTAATTTCCGCGGGTTGATTGGGCCGCATATATTTCAACTGCGTTTCCTTATAATTGGCGGTGACCCAAACTTCGTCCAGTGGAACGATGGAAAATAGTTGCTGGCCGATTTGCACGTTCATGCCGACTTCGGCGTTTTTGCTGACAACGCCGCTCACCGGGGCTACGATTTTCGCGTATTGAAGATTTAATTGCGCCTGCTCGACCGCAGCTTGTTTCTGTTGCACGGTGGCGTCAGCGGAAAGGGCGCGAGCACGGGTGGAGGCTACTTGGCGCGGGCCGGTTTGCGCGTTGCGATAATTTGCTTCGGATTGCGCGAGGCGGCTGCGGGCTTGGGTGACTTGCTGCTCGGCTGCTGTGGCGGAGGCATGGGCTGAGGCGACGGCCGCGCTGCTGGCTTTGGCCGATGCGACGGCCTGGTCGTACTGCTGCTGGGAAATTTCCTGCTTCTCGACGAGCTGTTTGTAGCGCAGCAGGTCGTTTTGCGCTTTCACGTCGTTGGCCTGGGCCTGATCGAGCTGTGCTTTCGCGGCGCTGAATTGATCCTGGGCGACAGAAATTCCGGCGCGGGCATTTTCGACGTCCGCCCCCGTGGCAGAAACCTGGGAATCGGAATTAACGGAGGCGATGGGGACGTTGATGTTCAGAGCTTGCGCCGTGGCTTGGGCATCGGCGAGCGACGCGTTGGCTTGATCGAGCGCGACTTGATAATCGCGCGGATCAATTTCCGCGAGCACGGTTCCGGCTTCCACGTATTGATTGTCGTCCACGTTCACTTTTATGACGTAGCCGGTGATGCGCGCGCTGAGCGGCATCAGATGCCCGTCCACTTCGGCGTCGTCGGTGGATTCGTACATCGAAAAATAGCGGTACGTGAAAAAGCCGGCGACGAGCAGCACTAGCGCGATGATCGCAAGATACATGGGCGCGCGCGGATGCAGTTTGAAATAGCTTTCGGCGCGAGCGGGTGGCTGCGAGGCCGAATGAGTTTCGGCGGGCGGCTGCTTTTCCGCGGGAGGAATTGCCGTGGTTTCTGTTTGCTGGGGCATCGCTTATTTTCCTTTGAAGTATTCTTTTACGCTTGCTTCCGCCTGGCCCAGGGCGCGTGCCAGGGAAATTTTCGCGTAGTTGTAACTGTAGAGGCTGGAAATATAACTGTCGTTTGCGGTGGCTACTTGTTCCTGCGCCTGGACTACTTCGACTGTGTCGGCGACGCCGGCGGCGAAGCGGTCGCGCGACTGGCCTAGAGTTTGCTGCGCCAGGTCAATATTGCTTTTGGCGACTTCCACCTGCTCGGCCGAGGACTGCAGATTCAGGAAAGCGGTGCGCACGTCCGAATCAATTTGCCCGCGAAGATTTTCCAGGTTCTCGCGCGCCTGTTGGAGCTGTGCGTCGGCCTGCAATTCATCACCGTGCACTTTGCCGCCCTGAAAAATGGGGATGCTCAGCGTGGCGCGGACGTCAAAGACTCCGTGCGTGGCCAGAGTGGAGTAGGTGCCGGCGATGCCGTAATCACCGCTGAAATTGATCGCGGGATAGTATTCGGCTTTCGCTGCCTTTTTCGAATATTCCGACGCGCGCACGGTGGCGGCGGCGGCCATAAAATCGGAGCGCGAGGCGTAGGCGCGTTGCAGCGCTTCGTCTAGAGTCATTGCGTTGAATGGTTCGTAGGGTGATTTGTCCGTGAGTTCATATTGCTGGCCGGGGGCGAGGCCGATGACGCGCGCGAGCGTGAGCTTCTGGATCGCGAAATCATTCTTGGCCTGGATGAGCTGTTGCTGGCGCGTCTTTAGCTCCACTTGAGCGCGCAGGCCGTCAATCGCAGGGGATGTGCCCGCGGTCACTTGATCGGATGCCTGGTTGTAGAGAGCTTGCGCGGTATTCACCTGGGCGGAGACGGATTCGATGCGGGAAGCGTCGGCGATGGCTTGCAAATAATTGTAGCCGACGGCGAGGACCACGAGGTCGCGGGCGTCTTTGGCGGTGTACTGCGCGGCTTTCAAATTCTGCGTCGCGGCGTGGGTATTGTTGATGGCGTTAAAATCGAGCAGGGACTGCGTGAGGTAAAAGCGCGAATCGTAATAGCCGAAAGGCCCGATGATGCTGGGAATGCTCACGCCGGGAATGGAGTTGAATCCGAATTCCGCGAGATCCACTTGCGAACCGTCCGCATAGCTGGTGGTGGTGATGTTCGGGAGCAGCGAGCTTAGTTTTTGCCAACGCGCGCCGCGCGCCGAACCGACGGACTGATCCGAGAGCAGCAATCCCAAATTGGTTTTCAGCCCGCGGTCGATTGAGTCCTGCAAAGAAAGCTGGAGCACGCCTGGTTCCAATTTTCCGGGCACGCTGCCTTGGAACGTGCTTTGCGATGGTGGAGCGGCGGGAGCGCCGCTTGTCGCGCTGGTGGAGGGGGATGAAGGTCGCGCGGGCACGGGGCCGGCAACGGCTTGCGCTTGCGTTTGTGCCGCCCCTAGCGAAAGCAGGATTATGAGAATTAAAAATTGCAGCGGTCGAGCTATCACGGATTCCTCCTGCCCGGTTTGTTGCAAATTGGATGAAGACGAGCGTTTCCAAGACTCAGGGAAGTTTCCACCCCGTATCTTGGATTGAAATGGGCTGATCATGCGCGGGACCTCCGCAGGCGTTTGCGCGTGGTGCGGGTTTCAGCGGGTACCAGACTCGAGTGGATCAAGTCCCAGATTTCCTCGGAAGTTTTGCGCAGCGTGGATTCGGGCTTGATGGCCCAGCTCATGGTGACGCCCATGAAGATGCGCTGGGTCATGCGCGCCAGGTCTGCGGCCGGAACGTCGCGCCGAATTTCGCCGCGTTCCTGCGCAAGCAGGATAATCTGCGCGAGGATGCGGCGGGCCACGTGCATGCGTTTCACGAGCTCCTCGCGGACGGAAGTGCAAGATGCGTGGGCCGCGAAAATCGCTCGAAGCAGCGCGGCGCCTTTATCGGCTTGCCCCACGGCATCTCCCACCATTTCTCGAAGTACGTCCAAGACGGGACCTTTGGTCGCGCGGGCGTCTTGCAGCGCGCGTTCCACCGCGGCGGTGCGCTGGCCGCCAAATTCGGCCAGAATATGTTCCTTGGTGGGGAAATAATTAAAAAAGGTCCCTTTACCTACATCGGCCGCTTCGGTGATGTCCTCCACAGTGGTTTCCAGGAAGCCGCGTTCGGCGAAGAGGGCGAGGGCGGCGCGATAGAGGCGATCGCGGGTTTCGGCGCGATGGCGTTCGCGGCGGCCGGCGCGCGGGGCGGTTTGGAGAGGCCGCGCAGCCGAGGATCGAGGAGCAATCGTCACGAGGACACCATAACTGACTATAGGACAAATCCGACCGATAGTCAACATTGGACTTTGGTCAGTGCGCGACGCTGGACGGGTTGCGCGCCGGGCTGGGGGAGCGACGAGAACAGCAGCGCTGAAAGAAAAACGCGCCGGAGGCAACGGCCCCCGGCGCGAGTTGAATGTCGAAGCGGAGCTGCTTACTTGGACAAGTTCTTGGGGCTGTGGGTGCGCAGAACTTCCAGCATGAGCTTGGCATCTGGCGTGGGGCGAACCGCGCCGTGCAAAACGATGTCGCGCGCGGAGACTGGCTTGCCGTAAATGCGTGTGTTGGCGTCGTTATCCGGGCGAACCGTGGAGCCTGCCAGCGAAATTCCCGCGAAGAGGCCGCGGGAACGCGAGTAGGTTAGCATCTCGGCACGCAGCGTTACGTCGGTATCCGCTGCGGCGGTTCGCCCAACCGGACCTGCTGCGACAGAAGCGTCGCCACCGAGCTTGACCTTGCTGGCGAGAATGGCGTTGGCGCCGGCGGTATTCATCACGAGAATAACGAAGTCCGTGGCCTGGCCTCCGGCTTGAAATCCGAAGCTGGCACCTTCGAGGGCCATCATGGACGGAGCGCTCCAGGGACCGTGAAAAGTTGCACCGCTGCGGCAGCTCATCACGCCGCGGCCGTAGCTGACGCCGACGACAAACGCGGCTTTGAGCACAGTGGGATAAACGATGACGCAGTCCGCTTTGTCAATGAGGCTCTGCGGAATGTCGTCGGGGATATCCATGATTTCTTTCAAAACTGTGCCGGCAGTTTTGATCCGGTCCTGATCGGTGGTGGTGTCGTCCGCGTGCGACGATGTGGGGATGAATAGGGTTGGAAGGCCTATCAACGCGGCGATCAAAAGGGCCGAGACGACTTTGCTCTTCATACGGTTTACCCTCCTATGGGTGGGCCACAATGATATGGATATTGCGGAGGAATCGCAACAACTCTCCGGAGCGTGCAGCTGGGTTTTGCCGGATATCATATAATTTGGGCGCGTCTTGAGATTGCGAATGGGGACGAGGCTGGATTTGAAAATTCGATGGAATTATTTGGGGCGTGCCGGGCGGTGGAGCTTGTCCGCGGCGGTTTGGTGGGGGATTTCATTGTGGATTCTTGCCTCGTTGGCTGTTGGTGCCGGAGGGCAGCACGCTCCGGCATCGGCGCCTGCGCCCGCTCCCGCGAAGAAAGTTTCAAGCGGCGCAAAGCCGCGAGCTGATATGGCGCGATTTCGCGCGCGCGTGGATGCCGCGCTGGCGGAGGCGCATGCGCAGAAAGCGTTGTGGGGCGTGCTGGTGACGGATCGCGATACCGGCGAAATCTTGTATGAGCTCAATGCCGACCGATTTTTTACTCCGGCATCGAACGCGAAAATTGTGACTACGTCGCTGGCGCTCGCGACATTGGGGCCGACGTATCAATTTCGCACTACTTTGGAATCGTCCGGCAAGTTTGGCGAGGATGGGCGTTTGCTGGGCGATCTGATCTTTGTGGGGCGCGGCGATCCGGATCTTTCAAACCGGAAATTTCCTTATGCTGGAAAAGCGGAGCACGCCGGAGTGGCGGAAAAAGTTCTGGCGCAAATGGCCGATGACGCGATCGCCAAGGGATTGAAGGAGATTGACGGCGATATCGTGGCCGACGACAGCTACTATCCTTATGATCCTTATCCGCCGGGATGGAGCGTGGGGGATTTGTATTTCACGTTTGGCGCGCCAGTGAGCGCCATCGCCTTCAACGATAACTCGATAACTGTAGAGGTTACTCCGGGCCCGCGTGTGGGCGATCCCGCTGTGGTTGCGGTGGAACCGGCGGCGGCGATTGGCACGTTTGGACATGAGCTTAGGACCGGCACGGCTGATGGTAAACCGGAATTTGGCGTGGTGCGGCAGCCGGGGCCGGAATTTTTGCTGCTGCGCGGATCCATTCCGTTGGGGCATGCGCCGATGAGGCTGGATCTGGCGATGCCGGATCCTGCGGAAACGACGGCGTTGGCGCTGAAGCAAATTTTCGAATCGCGCGGCGTGCGAGTAATAGGAGCGATTCGCGTAAGGCACGCGCCGCCCGCGGAAATTTATCCGGATACGCCCGTGGTGCTGGGGCCCGCGCCGATGCCGACTCCCGCGGATACGGTTGTGTTCGCGGTGCATATTTCTCCGCCGCTTTCGGAGATTGTGCGCGTGACGAATAAGGTGAGCCAGAATTTGCACGCAGAATTATTGTTGCGTGCGGTGGCGCACGAGAAAAAAGGATTTGGAGTTACGGATGCGGGGATCTGGGCGGAGCAGGATTTTCTGAAGACAGTAGGCGTGGCGGATGGCGATGTGGTTTTCACGGATGGCTCAGGGCTGTCGCGCGACGATCTGGTGACACCGCGAGCCGTCGTGCAGGTTTTGCGCTGGGACGCTGCGCAGCCGTGGGGCGCGGATTATATTTCCACGTTTCCGATTGCGGGTGTTGATGGGACGCTGGAAACGCGGCTGAAGGATACTGTGGCGTCCGGGCGGATCGAGGCGAAGACGGGGGCTCTGGATCACGTGCGGGCGATTTCCGGTTTTGCTACTACTTTGCGCGGCGAGCGATTGATATTTGCGATTTTCGGGAATAATAATCCGCAGCGGGGACGAGATGCGAGTGTGGCGGCGGATGCGATCGCCGTGGCGATGGTCGAATCGCTTGGATCGCCGGCGCCGACGGAGCATAAGAAAAAGAAATAAATCTGCGCGGCAGCCGGCTCGCACGTCCGCGTTGCACGCGCTGATTCCCACAGGCAACGGGGCTACAATAACCTGAACAAGTTAATGTTGTTAATTTTGTGTTGAGGGATTCGTGTCGCGCACAGCTGCGCAGGTTCTGGAATTCGACCAATTGAAAGAGATTGTCGGTGGATACACAACTTGTGTGCCCGGGCGGCGGGCAATTGAGTCGCTGGTTCCGCGGCAGGATGTGGCGCCTCTTGACGCAGAATTTATTTTGATCGGCGAGGCGGCTGGATATTTGCGCGCGGGGTCCGAGATGGGCTTCGGCTCGTTCGCGGATCCCGAGCAGTGGCTTACGCGGCTCGCGGTTCCCGCGTCGGTGCTGTCCGTTGCGGAGTTTCTGGACGCGAGTTCGCTGCTGGAGATTGCGAGCTCGGTGCGGCAAGTGTTTAAGGCTGACGCTGCAAAATATCCGCAGCTGGCGGGGCGCGCGGCGGCGCTCGGCGATTTTCGGCATTTGGCGACGGCCATTCGCCGCGCGATTTTGCCGAACGGGGAAATCAGCGACGATGCTTCGCAGCAACTGCGGCGCATTCGCACGGGGATTGCGCAGGGACGCGCGACGATTCGGCGTTCGCTGGAAAGTATTTTGCGGGCGCGCGGCGGGGCGGGCCGTGTGGCGGGTGGCGAGGATTACGTGACGTTGCACAACGACCGGTTTGTGATTCCGGTGCGCGCTTCGGATCGGCGCGGCGTGCCGGGCGTGGTTCATGGCGCGAGCGCGACGGGGCAGACGGTTTTCGTCGAGCCGCTGGAAGCGATTGATCTGAATAACCGGCTGGTGCAGCTTTCCGAAGAAGAGCTGGTGGAAATTGCGAGGATTCTTGCCGAATTGACCGAACGATTGCGGGCGGATCGCGGTGCGCTGGCTGCGGCGGCGGCGCAGATCGCGCATCTGGATTCTGTGTTTGCGCGCGCGCGATTTGCTCGTGAGATTGATTGCGTGATGCCGGTGTTTCAGGCAGGTAATTCGTTGCGTTTGGAGTCCGCGCGGAATCCGGTGCTGGAAGCGAAGCTGCGGCCGCTGGGGAGGAAGGCAGTGGCGCTTTCGCTCGAGCTGGGCGGCGATGAAACGGTGATGGTGATCAGCGGGCCGAACACTGGCGGCAAGACCGTGGCACTGAAATCAGTGGGACTCGCGGCGCTTTCGGCGCAGTCCGGAATTCCGGTGGCTGCGGAACGGGCAGAGATGCCGATGTTCGATCACGTGCTGGCAGATATTGGGGACGAGCAATCCATCGCGGCCGAACTTTCCACGTTTTCGGCGCACATTGTGAATCTGAAGGCGATGTTGGACGTGGCGACGGAGCGGTCGCTGATTCTAGTGGATGAAATGGGCACCGGCACGGCTCCGGAAGAAGGCGCGGCGCTGGCTGTGGCGCTGCTGGAGGAATTTCGCGCACGACATTCGTTGACGATTGCCACGACGCATCATGACCGGTTGAAGTCTTACGCTTCGACTACGCCAGGCATCGTGAACGCGGCGATGGAGTTTGACGAAGAAAATCTGCGGCCGACGTACCGGTTGTTGGTGGGCGTGCCCGGGACTTCCAGCGGCATCGAAATTGCGCGGCGACTGGGATTGCCAGACCGAGTGGTGGAGCATGCGCGCGCGAGTCTGACTCCTGAATCGCGAGAAGCGCGCGACCTGATTGCGTATTTGCATCGCAGCCGCGACGAGATGGAGCAGATCAAGCGACAGTCGCGCGAGGAATTGACACAGCTGGAAGGCGAACGGCGACTGCTGCAGACGGAGTGGGTGGAGCGGCAGAAGAAACGGATTGCGGAGCTGGAGCGAAATTTTCAGGATACGCAGAAACGTTTGGAAGCGGAGGTGGCGCGGCTCACCCGCGATATTCACGATCGCGCGCTGCGCGCGCAGATCGAAAAGCAGGCTGGCAAGCGGCTGGGAAAAATTGGGGCAGATGCAAGCGCGGATACGAATGCGGCGGTGGTGGAAACTTTGGCTGGTTCGCAGGCGGATTTGGGCGTTACGGCCCCGGTGGCAGGGAAACCCGTGGCGCCGGAGCTGCTTTCTTCGGGTCAGCGCATCACGGTGAAAAATTTCAAGCAGCAGGTGATTTTTCGACGTCACGATGGGCGGAATGCGGAGATTGAGGCGGGGCCGTTGCGGATGCGTATTCCGCTGAGCGATGTGCTGGCGATCGCGGATGCTCCGCAGGCGACGAAGTTGGGTGCGGATGCTAGCGGGCGACGCTCCGGCGTCACAGTGCACTCGCATCCGAGTGATGAACCGGTGGGTGAGGAGATCAATGTGATCGGCTGTACCGTGGAGGAAGCTACGAATCGCGTGGACAAGTTCATTGATGAGGCCGCGCTGGCGGGGAAGCCATCGGTGCGGATTATTCATGGGCATGGGATGGGCGCGTTGAAGCGTGGGCTCGCGACCTTCTTGTCTGCGCATCCGTTGGTGGAGAGCATCCATCACGAGGCTGCGGATCGCGGCGGAGAAGCGATTACGATCGCGGAATTGCGGGCTTGAGCTCGGGAAAACGAAGAGGTGTAGAGTAAGGGGTCGTTAGGATAAATGGCGGAAGCGGGATCATTTGCGGATCGGGTAAAGCAGCAGGCGGACATTGTTCGCGTGATTGGCGAATATGTGCGTTTGAAGAAGAGCGGGCAGAATTTCAGCGGGTTGTGTCCGTTTCACCAGGAGAAGACGCCGTCGTTCAGCGTGAGCGCGGCGAAGCAGATGTATTACTGCTTTGGCTGCGGGAAGGGCGGGGACGTTTTTCAATTTGTGATGGAGTTGGAGAAGGCGCCGTTCCCGGAAGCGGTGCGGACTGTCGCGGAAAAATGCGGGATTGCGATTCCGAAGCCTCGCGAGCGCTCGCCGGAGGAGCGCAAGGAAAATCAGCAGCGTTCGGCGCTGGTGGATATGCACCGGGAGGCGGCGGCGTTCTTTGCACGGCATTTACTGCAGACGCCGGAAGGGAAAGTGGCGTACGCGTACTTGGAAGACCGCGGGTTGAATAAGGAAGCGGTGACGAAGTTTGGGTTGGGATTTGCGCCGTCGGCGGGCGATGCTTTGTGCCGGTTTCTGAAGCAAAAATATCCGGAAAATATTTTGGAAGTTTCGGGCCTCGTGGGGCGCGACCAGAGCGGACGTTTCTACGATCGGTTTCGCCGGCGAATTATGTTCCCGATTTCGAATGAGGCGGGGAAGGTGATTGCGTTCGGCGGGCGCGCGATGGGCGACGACATGCCGAAGTACATGAACTCGCCGGAAACGCCGATTTATTCCAAGAGCGGAGTGTTGTATCACCTGGACCGAGCGAAAGAAGCGCTGCGGCAGAGCGATTTCGCGGTCTTGGTGGAAGGATACATGGATGCGATTGCGGTGGCGCGGGCGGGCGTGGGTAATGTGGTGGCAAGTTGCGGCACGAGCCTGGCGGAGCCGCAAACGAAACTGCTTTCGCGATTCACGCGGCGCATTGTGGTGAATTACGATCCGGACACGGCGGGGCAGGCTGCGACGGAGCGTTCGCTGGTGCTGCTGCTGGAAAAGGAATTTGATGTGCGCGTGCTGGCCTTGCCCGGCGGGGCTGATCCGGACAAATTCATCAAGGAGCAAGGCGTCGAGCCCTACAAGAAATTGCTAACGCAGGCGCCACCGTATCTGGATTATTTGATTGGGCGCGCGAGGTTGATGGACCGGACGACGGCGGCGGGAAAAGTGGCTGCGCTGAATTTTCTGATGCCGTTTGTGCAGCGACTGCCGAACCGGTTGCTGCGTTCGGAGTGGGCCACAAGGATCGCTTCAGAATTGCGCGTGGACGAGCCGGTGTTGCGTGCGGCATTGCGTCGCGCGGCGGATGAGCGGCGCAGCGAAGTGAAGCCCAACGCGGAGCTGCTGACGCCGGCGGTGAAGCGCGCCGAGCGACAATTAATTCGCATGCTGTTTGAGGCGGCGGAATTTCGCGAGAAGCTGGCGCACGAAATCGCGTCGGCGGAATTGCATCGCGGTCTGGAGACGCGAAACATATTCGAGGCGTTGGTAGTGGCGATCGCGTCCGGGGAAAAGCTGGACGCAGGTGCAGTGGCCGCGACGCTTGACGACAAAGACCGCCGGCTGTTCTTCGAAATTCTTTTTGAGACGCTGCCGGAAGGAACTTGGGAAGACGCGGAGAGCTGCCTGGGATTTCTGCGGCACCGGCCTGTTGCACAGGAGTTGACAGACCTGCAGAGGCAGATCGAAGCGAACCCAGCGGCGGAAGAACTGAAAAGATTGGTGATTCGACGGATGGAACTGCTGCGATTGCTGTCGCGCGAGCGGGAGCCCGAGCCGGGCAAAATCCTTCCCGAGCAGTAACTTACAGCGGTGCGTTGACGTTGGCGCCGATGATAATGTATATTCGTAGGGTTTTGGAGGAAACGGGCGGCACGTTTCGCGCATCATATAGATGTGCAAGGGCAGGCGCGGGCGTGGCGGCACGGGCGCGGAATCGGCGACGGGTTCGATAGTTCGTACTAAAAAACCGTTTAAATGCAGCTAATTTGCAGTGCGCCGGGGTGTCTCACCACGGCGGCTTTGCATTTTGCGGATCCGTTTGCGCGCATCGCCTGACCTCTGCGAGGGAGGAAGTGTGACGGTAGCCTTAGAAGAAAAATACGATCAGGTACGGCAACTCATCGCGATGGGCAAGGAACGCGGTTACTTGCTCTACGATGAGGTGAACGATATTTTGCCGCCCGAGGTGCACTCCTCGGAAGAAATTGACGATTTGCTCTCGACGTTTGAGCGCTACGGGATTGATGTGTACGAGGACCTGGCGAGCGCGAAAGTGGCGCTGGCCGCGGCGGATGCCAGCGATTCCCCTGAGCCGGCGAAAGATACGGAAGCGGTTGCGTCTGAAGATGGCGAACTGGATCTGACTCCGGGATCGCTCGAGAAGACGAACGATCCGGTACGCATGTATTTGCGCGAGATGGGCACGGTGCCGCTGCTGACGCGCGAAGGCGAAGTGGCCATCGCCAAGCGAATTGAACGCGGACAGCTGCTGGTACTGAAGACGATCACGCGCGCTCCTTTGATTCTGAAAGAATTGCTGCAGGTGGGCGAGGATCTGCGCAACGGCTCGCGCTCCATCAAAGAGATCGTTCAATTCGACGACGAAGAACTCACCGAAGAGAAGATCGAAGCCAAGACCAAGCAAACGCTAAAGCAGATTGACAGCGTGGCGAAGCTGTATTTGCTGGCGCTGAAGCAGGCATCGAAACTCGGCAACATGGCGAAGTCCAAGAAGCGTCCTTACCTAAAGGCACGCTATGCATTGGCTCGCACGCGCGTCGAAATGTCCAATCGCATGCGCGAATTGGAATTCAACCCGCTCGAAAAGAAGCGGCTGATCGAAAAAATCCGGCAGACTGTGGAGCGCGTGCATTTCCTCGAACGCGAGATTGTGAAGCTTGAGCGGCGCGTGGATGCTTCGAAGGCGGATGTGCAGGCTGAGGCGCGCAAGGATCTGCGGTCGCGCAAGCAGGAGCTCGCTGAGATTGAATTGGCGAGCGAAGTAAGCCCCACGGAATTGAAGCGCGGTTTACAGGTGATTCTTCGCGGCGAGGCGGAAGCGGAGCAGGCGAAGAAGGAATTAATCGAAGCGAACTTGCGCTTGGTGGTTTCGATCGCCAAGAAATATACCAATCGTGGATTGCAGTTTCTCGACCTGATTCAGGAAGGCAACATCGGGTTGATGAAAGCCGTGGATAAATTCGAGTGGCGCCGGGGTTATAAGTTTTCCACGTACGCGACCTGGTGGATTCGCCAGGCGATTACGCGCGCGATTGCCGATCAGGCCCGGACGATTC
The DNA here is from genome assembly GCA_963779465.1 of uncultured Acidobacteriota bacterium. Classification (GTDB taxonomy): domain Bacteria; phylum Acidobacteriota; class Terriglobia; order Acidiferrales; family UBA7541; genus Palsa-295. The sequence continues at coordinate 465,291 of CAVZYH010000002.1, forward strand.
GTATTCCGGTGCACATGATCGAGACGATCAATAAATTGGTGCGCACGCAGCGGCAATTGGTGCAGGAATTGGGGCGCGAGCCGACTTCGGAAGAAATCGCCAAGCGCATGGATATTCCCGTGGCGAAAGTGCGCAAGATTTTAAAAATCGCGCAGGAGCCGATTTCGCTGGAGACTCCGATCGGTGAGGAAGAGGATTCGCATCTGGGGGATTTCATCGAGGACAAGGCCGTGGTTTCGCCTTCGGACGCGGTGATCAACCTCAGCCTGAAGGAACAAACCTCTTCTGTACTGAAAACGCTGACGCCGCGCGAAGAGAAAGTGATCAAGATGCGGTTTGGTCTGGATGACGGAAGCGAGCACACTTTGGAAGAAGTGGGGCAGTCGTTTGCCGTGACGCGCGAACGTATCCGGCAGATTGAAGCGAAGGCTTTGCGGAAGTTGCGGCATCCTTCGCGTTCGCGGAAGTTGCGGGCGTTTTTGGAAGGTTCTGCGAACGATTACTAGTTGCTACGATTGTAGGGGTGGGTCTGAGACCCGCCCCTACGCCTTCACGCTTCCCCTTCGAGAATTTCCTGCAGGTGGTTTAGCGCTTCGAACCAGTAGGCTTTCATTTTCGCGCATTCTTTCGAGCTTGGCAGCTTCATGTGATCTACCGCAACCTGGCACTTTCCGGCGCCTTTGGGGTAGAAATTCACGCTGAGGCGGCTTGTGCCGGCGTTCCATTTTGCGCGCAGGGATTTATTTTGTGTTGCGGTGGTGATTTCGATTTTTGCGTCGGGTAACCACCGCTGGCGGAGTTTTTCGTCGGTCCAGGCGTCGTAGGATTTGCTCAGGGGGACGTTGAGGGTGCGGCTGCCGGAGGCGGAGAATTCGCCATCGCACTTTTGAAATTTTTCGCGCAGGCCGCGCTCGTGTTCATATGGGACGGCAATCATCTGTGACCACCAGGGGCCGACTTTGTGCTCCTTGCTCAGGTAGGCGGAGATGTCCTGGTGGCGCATTTTCTTGGCGCCGGCTTTATCGAGGATTTTGAACCACTCCGGCCATGTCTTTCCGGTTCTTTCCTTCACGGCTGCGTCGCTCATGCGTTTTGACTCGCGTGGTTTTTTCATTTCCGCTACTCCTGAAATTAATTCTGCTGCTGCGCGGTGGACCAATTCACCGCGGAGCCGTATTGGTAGACGAGCTGCGCACCGCGATCGGCGCCTATGGTGAGGAGGATTCCGAGTATCACCAGGCCGAGCAGCAGCACTTTGCGCAGATGCAGCGGAAAATCCTTGCGCATGAAAAACACGAAGCTACAGAGTGCAATCGCGAGGCTGGTGGCGATGAGCATCAGCGTTTCGTGAATGCCGACGGCGCGCTGCGCTTCGCCGGGTGGGACAGAATTTTGCGCTTCGAGGCCGGTGATCACAGTGATGATTGCCGCGAGGGTGCCGAGGTAGAGCAGGCGCGAAGCGGTGCGCTGCAATTCGTCGCTGGCGCGCCAGACGGCGAAGACTTCGAACAGGAGCGCGGCGAGCCAGAGCGCGATGGGGAAATGCACGAACATCGGATGATTATTCAGCGCCGCTCTTAGTCCGGGGAGCATGGCAGCGTGCCTCCTTGCGTGAATCGCGCGCAGTAGCAGCAGGGCATTATGTGACAAACGTTAGCCGGGGTAAACCGAAGTATAATGCGCGCGATTGCAAGCGTGGCATTGCGAAATCTTCGCGGATGGCGGGAGAAAGAATTGTGATGCGCGGGATCCGGGCGGTAGTTTTTGTGCTCGTCGCGTTGCTGGCTTTGACCGTGCTGGTCGTAGTCTCGATCGGCGCGTTCCTGCCGTCGCAGCACATTTCCACTCGCGCGGCGCGATTCCTCGAGCCGCCAACCGCGATTTGGCAGGCGATCACGGATTACGAGAAATTTCCGGCTTGGCGCAAGGATGTGGTGCGGGTGGAGGCGCTGCCAGACTTGAACGGCAAGCCAGTGTGGCGCGAATTTGATCGTCACGGGGGATCGATTCCGTTTCAGGCGATGGTGATGGTGCCTCCGAGGGTTTTCGTGACGCGGATTGCCGATTCCAAGTTGCCGATCGGCGGGACATGGACTTATGAAATTTCATCGCAGGCGGACGGCACCTCGTTGCTGCGCATCACCGAGGATGGTGAGATTTACAATCCGATATTTCGATTTGCGGCGCGGTTTGTGCTCGGTTATTCGCGGACGCAAGAACAATATTTGCGGGCTCTGGGCGCGAAATTCGGGCAGAGCGTGACGATCGAGAAGTGACGATGCGAAAGATGACTGCGACGCGAAAAGCCGTGGCGACGCGGAAGAGTTCGGCGAAGGTTCGCGAGCCGGAGCGTAATTATTCGCATCGGCTACTGATTGATAAATTGGGAGTGAAGCCGGGGCAAAGGATTGTGGTGCTGGGAGTGGAGAGCGCGGAATTTCTGACGGAACTTGCGGCACGCGTGCCGGATTATTCGCACGGGAAACGGGTCAATGGGGCCGACCTGATTTTCTTTTCCGCGGAAGCGGTGGCGGACCTGGGGCAGTTGAGTTCGCTCGGGCGTTCGATTCAGAAAAACGGCGCGATTTGGGTCGTCTATCCCAAGGGGCAGAAACACATCCGCGAGATTGACGTGATCAACGCCGGAAAGGCCCCGGGGTTAACGGACAATAAAGTCTGCAGCTTCTCCGCGACCCATACGGCTTTGCGGTTTTGCATTCCTGTGGCGAATCGTTGAGATTTTGAGCGGGTGCACGGAGCGTGCGTCTTAAGTGACGACTTCGTGGAATGTGGCGCAGGCTGGAATTTGGCGCTTGGGATTATCGCGGTCATAGAAGACGGTGACGGGCATGCCTTCGAAGAGTTTTTCCGTGTAGTCGAAGCCGATGCCCTTGCGGGTTTCGCCTTGAAAATCTTTGAATTCGTATTCGACAGACGATGAGCCTTTATCGCCTTTCCACTGCCTGACGACTGTCGCCAGAGCGACTTCGCCGTTCTCCAGCAAATCACATTCGCGCACTTGCGAGCGCCACATTGCATAAGGAAGTAACAGCATAAACGCGACGATGACGGCGATTACCCAATCCCCGGGTGTGAAGGCGGCGACGGAAAGCTTGCGCTGCCAAATCGTGTAGAGATGCACGCCAAAGATTGCGGCAAAACCCATAACCCCCACAAACGCCACCGACAAACTAAAGCGTCCGCGCGTGGACATGCGGATTTCGCGCGGGCGGGAAGTCTGGAGCAGAGACTTTTGTTGCGCGTTCGGTTCGACGGTGGCGTTGGAACTAGCAGCTACACCTCCTGCGGCTGACGAAGCGAAGGAATTGTAGGGCACAGTGGCAGCGCGCATTGCGGGCGCAGGCAGCGATTGCGGCGTCGCGAGGCTTCGCCGCGAGACGACGTAGTTGATGAGAATTGCGATGGCCGGGAAAACGGTGAAGATCCCGATTTGGTACGGATTGCGGAAATGCCAGAAACGAACCATAAAATAAACGAACCCGCCCATCAGGAAAATGCCGAACGGCAGAATGACCAGGGTACCGCGGACGTCCGCGAGGGCCACGTCGCGATTCCAGCCGCAATTGGGGCAATAGGGCTTATTGCCGCCGATTCGCGTGGCGCCATGGCAGAGAGGACAGGGCGGTGCAACCATATGAAATGGTAGCGTAATTTTTCGCCGTGGGAAGCGCGTGCGGCTATCATGTTTCCATGGCGACAAGCCTTGAGGTACGCGGGCTGACGGTGGAGTTGCCGACTCCGGGGGGATGGGTGCGTCCCGTGAATGACGTCTCGTTCACGCTGGGGGAAGGCGAGACGCTGGGAATTGTGGGGGAGTCAGGTTCGGGCAAGACGATGCTTTCGCTGGCGTTGATGGGACTCGAGCCGCATGGGGCGCGGCATACGGGCGAAGCTTGGTTGAATTCGCGCGCCAGTGAAAAAGGGAACGGGAGCGGCAAGAATGACGGCGCGACGCGCGAAAATTTGCTGGGGATTTCGCAGGACGAAATGCGCGAGCTGCGCGGACGCGAGATCGCGATGATTTTTCAGGAGCCGATGACGGCGCTGAATCCGGTGTTGCGCATTGGCGCGCAGATCGAAGAAGCGATTCGGGTGCATGAGCCGCGGGCTGGCGACGGCGAAATTCATCGGCGGGCGCTGGACGCTTTGGAGCGCGCGGCGTTGAACGATCCTGAGCGGCGAGCGCGGCAATATCCGCACCAGCTTTCGGGAGGTTTGCGGCAGCGGGTGATGATCGCGATGGCTTTGGCGGCGGGGCCAGGTGTGTTGATTGCGGATGAGCCAACTACGGCGCTGGACGTAACGGTGCAAAAACAGATTCTGGAGCTGCTCGCGAATTTGCGGCGCGAGTTGGGGCTTTCGATGCTTTTCATCACCCATGATTTAGGAGTGGTGGCGCAGGTGGCGGGGCGCGTCGCGGTGATGTACGCGGGACGAATCGTGGAGGAAGGGCCGGTGGAGGAAGTTTTGCGCGCGCCGCGGCATCCTTATACGGAGGGTTTGCTGCGGGCTGCGCCGCGGCTGACACGGGAAAAATTAGTGCCGATTCCTGGGACCGTTCCGTCGCTGGACGCGTTGCCGCCGGGGTGCGCATTCGCGCCGCGTTGCGCGCATCGCGTGGCGGAGTGCGATGCGGCGGTGCCGAAATTGCGCGTGGTGAACGAAAATCACACAGCGAGGTGTATTCTTGTCCGATGAGCGCGACGGACCAATCGTCGAAAGGGTCACCGAAACGGCCGCAGAATCATGCGAGCGTGAGCGATCAGGAATTGAAAGCGCTGGTGCGCGAGCGGTTCACGAAGACTGCGGAAGTTTTCGGGGATTACGCGGTGGCGGAGCGAGTGGCTGAGGCCGAATCGTTGGCGCGTTTGGTTGCGGCCGGCCCTGAGGACGTGGCCGTGGATCTGGCGAGCGGGCCTGGGACGCTGGCTTTGCGATTTGCGAAGCATGTGCGCTGGATGTGCGCTTACGATTTGACGCCGGCGATATTGTTGCGCGCGCGGCAGAGCGCCGCAGAGCACGGCGTGCTCGAGAAGCTTGGTTTTGCGATTGGGGATGCGCAGACGCTGCCGTTTGCGGATGGGTCACTCGATCTGGCGGTGACGAGTTACAGCCTGCATCACATTTCCGATCCGGCGCGGGTGATACGCGAAATGGCGCGGGTGGCGAAGCGCGGCGGGCGGGTGGGGCTGATTGACATTATCGTGCCGGAAGATCCAAAAGTGCGCGCGCTGAATCATCGTATTGAATGGATTCGCGATCATTCGCATTGCCGCTCGCTGACGCTTGCGGAATTTCAAGTGATGATGGATGCCGCCGGGTTGCGGATTACGGCCACGGAAACCAGGGAGCATCCGCGGACTTTTGAACACTGGATGCACGTGGCGGGATGGAAGCCGAGCGATCCGGAATATATCGAGACGCACGAATTGATGGTTGCTTCGATTGCGGACGATGGAGCGAATTTTCATCCGCGCATGGAGCCCGCGGACGTCTGCCAACCCGGCGCGAAGCCCTGCCTGTATATGATCAATACCGGAATTCAAATCGCGGCCGAGAAATTGTAGGGATGGCCGGCGAAATACTTCTTGAGGCGCGGTCACTGAGCAAATCGTATTCCGTTTCTACCGGTGCGTTCACGCAATCGGCGCGGCGCGCGCTGGTTGTGGACGGCGTGAGTTTTGTGCTGGAGCGCGGCGAGACTTTGGGGATCGTCGGCGAATCGGGCTGCGGCAAGACGACTTTGGCGCGGATGCTGATGCGGTTGATCGAGCCTGATTCGGGCGAAATTATCTTTCACGGCGAAGATTGGCTGGGGGCGCGCGGCGCGGAATTGTGCGGGTTGCGGCGGCGGATGCAGATGGTGTTTCAGGATCCGATCGCATCGCTGAATCCACGGATGCGGGTGGGGAGCATCGTCGGTGAGCCTCTGGCGATTCACGAGCCGCAGCTTTCTGCGGAAGAGCGCGGGGCGCGGACGGCTGAGATTCTGGATGCCGTGGGGTTGAGTGGGGATGCGGTGACGCGTTACCCGCACGAATTTTCCGGAGGGCAGCGGCAGCGGATCGGGATTGCGCGGGCGTTGATTTTGCGGCCGGAGCTGGTGATTGCAGACGAGCCGGTTTCGGCTTTGGATGTTTCGGTGGGCGCGCAGATTCTGGAATTGCTGGCGCGTTTGCAGCGGGAATTTTCGCTGACGTTGATGCTGATTTCGCATAGTTTGCCCGTGGTGGCGCAGCTGGCTTCGCGCGTGGCGGTAATGCAGACGGGGCGGATCGTGGAGATTGGCGCGGCGGAACAGGTTTTGCAGGCGCCGCAACATGCTTACACGCAGGCTTTGCTGGCGGCTGTGCCGGAAGTTCCCGGTTCCTGATTTTGCGTGCAATCGCTTGTGTCGGCGCTGGGGCGCGCCTCTTTTGATGACAACTTTCTGCACGATGTGCTAAAGAGTGGCCCCAGGCCGAAACATTTGTTTACGCCGGGCGTAGTGAGAAGCAGGGCCGGTGCCGCCCATCATTTCGATTTAGCCAGGAGGAAACCAGCATGGCTAGTCCAGAAACTCGCATTCCCGCGACATCTCCCGCGCCTTCTTCTGAAACTGGCGGCTCTGACAGTTCGTTTGGGCGAATTTTCGGCGTGCTGTTCAGTCCGAAGCCGACATTTGAAGCTATCGTGCGACGGCCGACCTGGATTTTGCCACTAATGCTGTTTGTCTTTGTCGGCGTGGCCGCCACGACCGTGATCACCCAGCGTGTGACGTGGCGCGCTGTGATTGACAGAGAGATTGCAAAGAGCCCAAAAGCGCAGAAACGGCTGGAACAATTGGCGCCTGAGCAACGCGATCAACAACTTAATATTCAAGCAAAATATACTCCGTACTTTGTGTACGGCATCAACGTTCTGGCTCCGTTCATCGTGGCTGTTGTTGCGGGCGCCATTTTTATGGTTGCGTTCAATGTCGTGGGCGGTACCAAAATCGCTTTTAAGACTTCACTGGCAATCTACGCATATGCGTGGGTGCCCGGATTGATCGCGGGTCTGCTGGCAATTCTGGTCTTGTTCATCAAAGACCCCTCGACCATTGACGTCAAGAATATTGTGGCGTCAAATCCCGGCGCGCTACTGTCGGACGATTCTCCAAAATGGCTGGTTTCGCTGCTGAGTTCGCTGGATCTGTTTTCCTTTTGGGAGATGATTCTGCTGGCGATAGGTTACCGAGCGGCAGATCCGAAGAGGATCTCTTTCGCAATGGCGCTGGGCACGGTCGTGAGTGTGTGGCTTATCTACGTGCTTCTCGGCGTTGGTTGGAACGCTGCTTTCTCCTGATACACTCGTTCGGATGGAGACAGAGCACGCGGGATTCAAGTTCGAGGTGCTGGCGACGGATCCTACCGGCGCGCGGCTGGGAAGACTGACTACTCCGCACGGAGCGATTGATACGCCGGCGTTCATGCCAGTGGGCACGGCGGCGACGGTGAAGGGACAGACGCAGCGGAACCTGGAAGACCTCGGTGTACAAATTCTGCTTTCGAATACCTACCATCTTTATTTGCGTCCCGGACACGAATTGATCCGCCAAATGGGCGGGCTGCACAAATTCATGGCGTGGCCGCGAGCGATTCTGACGGATTCGGGCGGGTTCCAGGTTTTCAGCCTGAGCGAATTGCGCAAGGTGACGGACGAAGGCGTGACGTTTCGATCGCACCTGGATGGTTCCGAACATTTTCTTTCGCCGGAGAAAGCGCTGGAGATTGAGATTGCGCTGGGCGCGGACATCGTGATGGTGCTCGATGAATGCATCGAAGCGCCAGCACCGGAACAGCGCGCGCGCGAAGCGGCGAAGCGGACGCTGGATTGGGCGCGGCGCTCGCGGGATTATTTTGCGCAGCACGGAGACGCGGCGCGGCAGATGTTATTTGGCATTGTGCAGGGCGGGACGCACGCGGCGCTGCGTCGAGAGAGCGCGGACGCGCTGGTGGCGCTGGATTTTCCGGGTTACGCGATTGGCGGACTGGCGGTGGGCGAGCCGCACGTGAGCACTTGCGAAATGGCGGGTGTTGCGGCGTCGCGCTTGCCTGCGGAGCGTCCGCGCTACCTGATGGGTGTGGGCAAGCCGGAACAAATCCCGGATTACGTGGCACTCGGCGTGGACATGATGGATTGCGTGCTGCCAACACGCAGCGCGCGGCATGGCTGCCTGTACACTTCGCAGGGGCGGATGCTGATCAAGAACGCGAAATATGCGAATGATCCGCGGCCAATTGACGAAGCGTGCGAATGCGCGGTGTGCCGGCGGTACTCGCGTGCATATCTGCGGCACTTAGCGACGAGCGGAGAGTTCCTCGCGATAATTTTGAACACCCACCACAACATCCACTTTTACCTTGACATAATGCGCAAAATTCGCGAGGCTATCCGTTTTGGGAAGCTCGAAAAGTTCCGCTCTGACCTTCAGGCTCGTCTGAAATAAGACAAACCCAAGTGGTTGGTGGGCGCGGTCGCAGGGCGGAGCAGCGTCTTCGGCGAACGAGTTTCCCGGCTTGCCGTCCCCGGCAAGTTGTCCGTCCTGGCGGAATTGCCCTGCTGAGCCGATGGTGAGGCGCGCGAGGGATTACCCTCGGCGGCCGGAGTGCCGGCGTCAGAGGGAAAGGCGTAATGATCGTGACGATTTCTATTTTGGCTTCAACCAAGCTGTCCCTGGGCCTGGCTCTGGGCGTGGTGGCGCAAGCGCAGCCGGGCGGGCTGGCCTTCGGATTACTGCCGCTCGTCGGCATCATGGTGCTTTTTTATTTGATGATGATTTTGCCGGCGCAGAAGCGTCAAAAAAAAGTGAACGAAATGCTGGGCGCTTTGAAGAACGGAGATAAAGTCATCACCAACGGCGGAATCTATGGCACGATTGTCGGCCTTGAAGGCGACACGGTGCAATTGCGGATCGCCGAGCAAGTGAAGATGAAAGTGGCCCGCAACGCGATAGCGGGAATGCAAGCAGAACCACCGAAGGAGAGTTAGGCAGCCCGCATGAATCCCCAGATCAGATGGAAGTTCATTCTCATACTCATCGTTATTTTGATTTGCTTGTACGGACTTTTGGGATTGCCGACGTTTCCCACATCGCTGACGCAGGTGAAGGCGAACCTGGCGGATCGCATCAAGCTGGGCCTGGATTTGAAGGGCGGCAGCCACCTCGTCCTGCAAGTGCAGGTGGATGAAGCGATCGGGCAGCGCTGCGACCAGGCCGTTGATCAGCTCACGAAGCAAGTCCACGAGAAAAATATTCTCGTGGGCGATATCCGCCGCGTGGACGACACGCACATTGAAGTGGATAACGTGGACCCGAGCACTTCGGGCGCGTTCCGCGATTTGATTGGCACGCAATTCACGGATTGGGCTTCTGCTCCGGCCGCGGGTGTGGTGAACGGATATTTGCTGACGATGCGGCCGACGGTGATCGCTGATTTGCGCCGCGATACGATGACGCAAGCCGTGGAGACCATCACGCGCCGTATCAACGCGCTAGGGCTGACCGAGCCGACGATCGCGCTGACTGGCCGCGGCGACAATGAAATCCTGGTGCAGCTGCCCGGCGAAGGCGATCCGAGCCGCGCCCGGGCCGTGATTCAAGCGGGCGGACAACTTACGCTGAACCGCGTGGCCGACGATCAAACATATCCTTCGGAAGTTGCGGCGCTAGCGGCCAAGGGCGGCGTGCTGCCGCCGGGAACGGTAATTGTGCCGGGCAAATCGGATGCACAGAGCGGTGTTCCGGCGCAGACGGTTTATTACATTCTGGATCGCGCGCCGATCGTCACTGGACAAGACTTGCGCGCTGCCAGCCCGTCTCCGAACGGAACAAACCCCGGTCAATATGAAGTGCGCTTCTCGCTTTCCACTGCCGCTGCTACGAGGTTCGGTCCTTTCACGGAAGCGCAATCGCAGTTGACGCCGAAGGGGCGGATGGCGATTGTGCTGGACCATCAGGTGTACAGCGCGCCGGTGGTGAACGGTCGCATTGATGATTCCGGCGTGATCGAAGGAAATTTCACAGAAGAATCCGCGAACGACCTCGCGCTGGTGTTACGCGCCGGAGCGCTGCCCGCTTCCATTAAGTATTTGGAAGAGCGAACCGTAGGCCCATCTTTGGGAGCGGATTCGATCCGCGCAGGCGTGCGGGCGTCCATCGGCAGCTTGATCGTGGTGATGATATTTTTGGTGATCTATTACCGGCTGAGTGGTGTCAATGCAGTTGTGGCCTTGATTCTGAATTTGATTATTCTGGTGGCGTTCATGGCGATTGCCGGGGCGGTACTGACGCTGCCCGGGATCGCGGGCGTGGTATTGACGATCGGCATGGGCGTTGATTCCAACGTGCTGGTATTCGAGCGCATACGCGAAGAATTGCGCAACGGGAAAGCTCCAGCCACTGCGGTGGATTCGGGCTTCCATAATGCGTTCCGGACGATCATTGACACGCACGTCACGACGCTGGTTTCGGCGGCGTTCCTGCTGCTGTTTGGGACCGGGCCGGTGCAAGGATTTGCAATTACATTGATTATCGGATTGCTTGCGAACGTGTTTACTTCAATCTTTGTTTCGCGGGCGATTTTCGATTGGCACCTTTCGCGGATGGGTCGTCAGGAAGAACTCAGCATTTGAGCAACTCAGAGCGGGCATCGCACGGGCGCGGTGATCGTTGCAGGGATGGGACTTAAGCCTGCAGTGCCATTACGGGATTAGCGGTACCGGCGGCCGGGAACTTACAGGGGCGGCCCGGTGTCAAACAAAGGTGGATAGGTATCGGAATGGAAATTTTCAAGGGCGTTAACGTTGACTGGATGGGGAAGGCGAAATATTTCGTCGCCCTGTCGTTGATTTTGCTGGTGGCGGGCTGGGCTTCGATTTTGAAGCACGGCGGTCTGCGGTACGGCATTGATTTCCGCGGTGGCACGCTGGTGTATGTGCGGTTTGCGGGCCCGGCGCCACTGGATCAGATTCGCAAGGGTCTTTCTGCTGCGGGGCTGAACGACAGCACGATCCAGACGATCAGCGACAACGTGCTGGGCGGCGGTTCGCAGAACGACGTGGTGATCGGTCTAGAGCAAAAAGGCCAAAGCGATGAAACATCGCTGGATGCCGGCCGTGAAGCGATCGTGAACGTGCTGCACAAGACATTCGGCACGGCGGATCCGGGCGGCAAAGTGGACTTCAATTCCGCGACCAAGGAAGCAGTGGCCGCGGTGCTGACGGAAAAAGATCCACTGACGCTCGGAGCGGCTGCTGGTGATCGCTACAACCAGCTGGCGCAGCGTTTGCTGGCCGCGCGCGACGCGGATCACAGCGGGATCGTCACCAACTTCAGCCAGCTGCAGAACGTGGATGGCGTGACGCCGCCAGTGCTGAGCGCTTTGAACAATAATTTCGTGCTGGGCAATTTTACAATTCGCGATGTCGAGATCGTGGGACCGAAGGTTGGCGCGGAACTTCGGCTGCAGGCGATTCGGGCAACTTTGTATGCGCTGGCCGGGATGTTGATATATATTGCCTTCCGGTTCGAGTGGGTTTACGGAGCCGCGGCGGTGATCGCGGTGTTCCACGACGTGCTGATCACGCTGGGTTTTTTCTCGCTGTTCCATTACGAGATTTCGCTGACGGTGATCGCGGCATTGCTTACGCTGGTGGGCTACTCGATGAACGACACGATCGTGATTTTCGATCGGGTCCGCGAGGACCAGCGATTGATGCGGCGCGAAGCGTTTGCTGACGTGGTGAACAAGGCGATCAACCAGACGCTTTCGAGGACGATATTGACCAGCGGATTAACGTTCCTAACCGTCCTGGTACTATTCCTCATGGGCGGAGAGGTACTGCGCGCTTTCTCTTTTGCCATGGTGGTAGGAGTTGTGGTAGGAACATACTCCAGTTTCGGTATTGCTGCTCCAATCGTGGTGGTTTGGAACAAGTATCGAGGTCAGGGAACTGCCGTTCGCGCCGGATCCGCAGCCGACAAGCGCGTGGCGGCAGCTGCTAGGAGGTAGGTGCCATGTTTGACGATCTAGTTGTCTCCAGTGCCAATCCGAAACGGACGAACAATTCGTGGACGGTGGCTCTTTCGGCCATCATTCAGGCTTGTTTGCTGGGCATCTTGATTTTGATACCGCTCATCTATACGGAAGCGCTGCCGAAACAGTTGCTGACGACATTCCTGGTGCCTCCGCCGCCGCCTCCCCCGCCGCCACCGCCTGCCGCGGCGATACAAAGAATCGTGAAGCCGGTGGTGCGCCTGATTCACAACGGGCAGATGATGGCGCCGACGGTGATCCCGAAGAAAGTGGAAATGATTAAGGAAGAAGAAATGCCGCCGGATGTTGGAGCGGTTGGCGTCGTTGGTGGCGTGCCTGGCGGCGTGCCGGGTGGTCAGGCCGGCGGCGTGCTGGGCGGCATCATCGGTGGATCGGGCGGCGGCATGCCACCCCCGCCGAAAGCGGCTCCTTCGCGCATCCGCGTAGGCGGCAACGTGGCGGCGGCCAAGCTGGTTCGCCAAGTCACGCCGTTGTACCCGCCGATTGCGAAGACGGCGCATATTTCCGGTACGGTAATTTTGCACGCCGTGATCGCCAAGGATGGCTCGATTCAGGAATTGACGTACGTTTCCGGACCCCCGCTGCTGATGAAGAATGCGATGGATGCGGTGCGTCAATGGCGCTACAGCCCCACCTTGCTGAACAATGAACCGGTGGAAGTAGACACAACAATTTCGGTCGTCTTTACTTTGGGCGGTTAAAGCAAGGCTTGCTACTAGTCCTTCGCGGGGCTGGGGTGGAGCGGAAATAAAATCCGACCGGCAGAAATTTGCTGCTCAGGTCGTTTCACAGGAACGGAGGATCAGATAATGCTTGCGAATTTACTTTTTGCCGGTGTGGTGATGTTTCAGCAGCCAACGGGTGAAGTAGGTTGGGACCTGGTCAGCATGTGGCACAACATGGGTATCCCTGCCAAAACCGTTGTGGCCATTCTATTCATTATGTCCGCCTGGTCGATCGGTATCATGATTGACCGCGCGTTGATGTACAGCGCCGCACGCAAGCAGTCGCGGATATTCGTGCAGCAAGTGGCGGGCGCGCTGAAAGACAACAAGCTTGACGAAGCAATCTCCATCGCCGAGCGCAACAAGAAGAGCCACATCGCCAAGGTGGTGGCCACGGGCTTGTCTGAATTCCAGGCGGCTTCGGCGCAGGTGGGCGATGAAGAAGTGATCGAAGCGGCGAACCGCGGTCTGGAACGCTCCGTCGCGATCGTGCACGCCGAAATGAAGCGCGGCCTCTCGGGTCTCGCGACCATCGGCTCGACGGCCCCCTTCGTGGGACTGTTCGGCACGGTGATGGGCATCATCAACGCGTTCAAAGGCATTTCCGCATCGAAGGCCACCGGGTTGTCGGCGGTCGCCGGCGGTATCGCTGAAGCGTTGGTGACCACGGCGCTGGGCTTGGTCGTCGCGGTTCCTGCGGTGTGGGCGTTCAATTATTTCACGAATAAAGTGGAAGCCTTCGACGTCGAGATGGACAACTCTTCGATGGAGCTCATCAACTACTTCATCACACGTCGCGGCGGGAAGAAGTAAGCCATGGCCTACAAGCCCAAAGCACCGCCAGTGATGGCCGCGCCCAATGTGATTCCAATGGCGGACATTATGCTGGTGTTGCTGATTATTTTCATGGTGGTCACGCCAATGTTGCAGAAGGGCGTCTCCGTGGATATGGCGAAGGTGAATAACGCACGGGACCTGCAGGATGCCGACAAGGATGACGCCATTATTTTGGCGGTCACACGCGACGGCAAGATGTACCTGGGCAGCACCAGCGTCTCGCTCGACGACATCACCACGAAGATCAAGGACCTGATCGCCAACCGCCTGGACAAGACCGTCTTCGTGCGCTCGGACTCGCGCGCGAAATACGGCGACGTGGTCAAGGCAGTTGACGAGGTTCGCGCAGCCGGCGTGGATCATCTCGGATTGCTCACGGAAAAGATCAAAGCGAAGGGCGGAGCGGCTCCGCCAGCACCTCCGCCGGGCAGTTAAGGTCCGGCGCGAGGTCTAGCACGAGAATATAAGGAGTTTTCCCATGGGAATGGCAGTTGGTGGAAGCAAAGGTTCGATGTCCGAACCGAACATCGTGCCTCTGATTGACGTGCTGTTGGTGCTGATCATTATTTTCATGGTGATCACGCCCACGATTCCCCAGGGGCTGGATGCCCTGGTGCCGCAGCCGACTCCTCCGAACCAGAAACAGGATGACACGCTGCTGGCGAAGACCATCGTCGTGCAAGTCACCTCGAACGGAAAAGTCATGATCAACCAGGACGACACGACCTGGGACGCACTGGGACCGCGGCTGGAAGACATCTTCAAGCAGCGCGCGGAAAAAGTGGCTTTCGTGAAGGGCGACGACGCGGTGGAATTCGCACAGGTGGCTCGCGCCATAGACATCATGCGGGGCGCGGGGATTGATAACGTCGGCCTGATTACCGCGAAGATCGAAGCAGGGCAGTAGTAGTTCTTAATCGGCGGTTGGGTGCGCCGAAAGCTTCGCGGACTTGCGAGTCCTCCGGTTTTCGGGGCAGCTTTCATCAAGGAGAGCAAGGGATGCAGCGGAAGCCTCACACAGTTATTCTTCTCGCCGTCGTAGTGGCGTCACTCGGCGCGGGCGCTGGATGCGACAAACTGCGCGCGCGCGACAAGCTCAACAAGGGCGTGCAAGCCTATAAGGCCGGGCAGACGGATCTGGCCATTGAAGATTTCAAGACGGCCAAGGACCTGGACCCTGGACTGACCAACGCGCGGCTTTATCTGGCGACCGCTTATTCGGCGCAGTACATTCCGGGCGCTCCTTCTCCTGAAAACGTGCGCAATGGGCAGCAGGCCGCGCAGGAATTTCAGGAAATTCTGCAGGCTGATCCCAACAATCTTTCCGCGATTGATGGTTTGGGCTCGACTCTATACAACATGGCCGGTGGGCCGCCGTTCGATCCCAAGATGATGGAGGAATCGAAGAGCTACCACGAGAAGCACATCGCGCTGAAGCCGGACGATCCGGAGCCGTACTATTGGGTGGGCGTGATTGACTGGTCGCTGGCGTTCCGCGGCAACCGGGAGATGCGCGAGGAATACAACAAGACGGCGAAGAAATCAATTTCGGACACGGATCCGATGCCGCCCGCGCTGGCGACGCAGTTTCAGGCGAAGTACGGCACAGTGGTGGATCAGGGCATCACCAGCCTGCAGAAAGCCATTCAGTTGCGCGAGGATTACGACGACGCGATGGCCTATCTGAACCTGCTGTATCGCCAGAAGGCGGACATGGAAACGACTCCTGCGGCGCACGATGCCGACATCAAACTGGCCGAAGATCTGGTGGACAAGGTGAAAGCCATCAAGCAGAAGAAAATGGAAGCGCCGCAGCCGGCGTCTTAGTCACGGCGGTTTTTCGCGGGTGCGGGATTTAGAGCCGGCGGGTTTTTAGCCCGCCGGCTTTTCTTTTTTTTGCGGCGCGTTTTGTCGTTGTGACAGACGTGATTGTTCGACAACCATTGGGGGAGCGTTGCAGATGAAGGTAAATCGCGGCGTTGTGATGGGGTTGCTCTGCTTTCTTGTCCTGGTCGTGTTCGTGGTGGCGAATTCTCGCGCGACGCGCGTTGCGACGCTCGCCCACGCTGACGATGCGGACGATCCGTGGTCCAGCGCGCAGACGGTGCAGCCGGCGGATCTGCTGAAGGAACTTGCCGCGCCCGCACATCCTGATGAGCCTGCCGTGGTGTGCGTCGGGTTCCGGCCTTTGTATCAAGGTGCGCACATTCCTCACTCTGTGTTTCACGGAGCTGCTTCCACCGAGCAGGGACTGGCCGAGCTGAAGACTTGGGCTAAAAGCATTCCCAAGGCGGCGAACGTGGTTTTGTATTGCGGATGCTGTCCGCTGGCGCATTGTCCGAATCTGCGGCCGGCGTTCGTGGCGATGCGCGACATGGGTTTTACGAACCTGCGCGTGCTGGTTCTGCCGAATGACTTCAATACGGATTGGATTGAGAAGGGTTATCCGGTCGAGAAGGGAAAGTGACGGAGGCGCTCGTCGAGCCAAATTTCGTGGCAATGCGCTTCTAAACTCGGTTATGTCTTGTCGTCGGGCAGTTTTTGCGGCTGCAGAGCCATGCCCAGCAAACCGGCGATCAGCACGGCGGGATAGAGCTGGCCGATCAGCCCTTCGCATACGGCCAGCGTACGCGCGATGGGATGGACCGGAACGATGTCCCCGTAGCCCATCGTAGTCAGCGTCGTAAAACTGAAATAGACGTAGCGCGCCATGGGCGAAACCATTTCCTGGGTAGTTGCCGTGGGATGGATCGAGCCGGGAATCACGATGTCGGCCAGAGCATAGGCGTACGACCACATCAGTCCGATCAATAGGTAGGCCGCGATGGCTCCGAGCACGCGATGCAGAGTGATCGCGCCGGGACTGAATACTTGAACGAGAGTGATCACGGTAAACGCCAGCAGGCAAGAGAACAGCAGAACGGGTTCCAGCACGGGATGGGTGAACTTCGGCACGTAAGCTCCGGTCCAGTGCACCACCAGGCCCGCGATCGTAAGTAAAACCACCAGCACAGTGAGAGTGCGGCTGCGCTTGGTGGCCACGGCGCCCGAGAGCAGCAGAATCGTCAGCACCAGATCCACGATGACTTTACCGAGCCAGCCTAGGCCCGCGAGCGGGAAAACCACGAAGATTATCAGGATCAGCACTGCCAGGAAGAATGTGAGACTTTGGTCGAGCAGGCGGACACGCGCAAAGATTCCTTGGGGTTGCGGCTTTGCATCGATTTTAAATTCTGGCGCGTTCAATTTTCCGGCCCCGTGATTCCGGCAGTCACGGTACTTCTGCGGCGGCTGGGTGTCAATGTGGCGGCCGCAGGAAGGGCTCGCAGTGGGGCGGCGCTACGAATATAATAGTTCATGGACCCGGCTAGTAAACCCGCCATATCGCAGGCTGCGCGGCGGACTGTGGATTTGCGGTTTGTGGAATTGATGGACAAGGTGCGCCGCAGCCGTCCGGGCGACGACCTCGAGTTGTTGCGCCGCGCTTACGATTTCGCGGCTGAGCAGCATAAGACGCAGACACGCCTCTCCGGCGAACCGTTTCTCTCCCACCCTGTAGAAGTGGCTCACATTCTTGCGGACATGAAGCTGGATGTGACTTCGCTTTGCGCCGCGCTGCTGCACGACGTCGTCGAAGACACAAAAATTCCGCTGGAAACAATTTCCGAACATTTTGGCGTGGACGTGGCGCGGCTGGTGGAAGGGGCCACGAAGATCAGCCGGCTCGATCTGCTGGCGCCCGAAGCGCGGCAGGCGGAAAACGTTCGCAAGATGCTGCTAGCGATGGTGAACGACGTGCGCGTGGTGGTGATCAAGCTCGCCGACCGCCTGCACAATATGCGGACACTGGAATATCTGGATCCGGAAAAACAGCAGCGCATCGCGCGCGAGACGATTGATATTTACGCGCCCGTCGCCAACCGGTTGGGAATGGGCTTGATTCGCGGAGAGCTGGAGGATCTGTCGTTTCGTTATCTTGAGCCCGAAGCGTTTTTTGAGCTGCAGAAGAAAATCGCCACGAAGCAGAAAGTCTTCGATAAGTTTTTGCTGGAAGTGCAGGATGCGATCCGCGACAAAATGGTGGAGACCGGAATACCGGCCGAAGTGCAGGCGCGGGTGAAGCGTATTTATTCGCTGCATCTGAAAAGCCAGAAGCAGCAGCGCACTTTGGATCAGGTGTATGACTTGCTGGCGATTCGCGTGATTACGGACACCGTAAAAAATTGTTATGCCACGCTCGGCGTGATTCACCAGATTTGGCCACCGGTGCCGGGGCGTTTCAAGGATTACATTGCGATGCCGCGGCCCAACCTCTATCAATCGCTGCATACCACGGTGATTCACGGCGGGCAGGCGTTCGAAGTGCAAATCCGCACGCAGGATATGCACCGCATCGCAGAGCAAGGCGTCGCAGCACACTGGAAATACAAGGATGGCCGCACGGAAACTTCCAGCGCCGATGACCAGCGCATTGTGTGGATGCGGCAGTTGATCGAGTGGGTGCAGGAAATGCAGGAGCCAAGCGAATTTCTCTCGACGCTGCGCGTGGATCTTTATCCCGAAGAGGTTTACACGTTCACGCCGATGGGGCGCGTGGTGGTGCTGCCGCGCGGCGCCACGCTGATTGATTTCGCGTACGCGGTGCACACCGAAGTGGGCCATCAATGTACGGGCGCGAAAGTGAATGGCGCGATTGTGCCGCTACGGCATTCGGTGGCGAACGGCGACGTGATCGAAATCATTACGCAGAAAGGCCACGAGCCGTCGCGCGATTGGCTCTCATTCGTACACACGTCGCGCGCACGCAGCAAAATCCGCCAGTGGATCAATTTGCATGAGCGCGAGCAGGCGAAGGACGTCGGCAAGCGTTTACTGGAGAAGGAAGCGCGGCAGGCGGACATCGTCCTGAAGAAAATCCCTGCGGAAACGTGGCAGCGTGTCGCATCGGAATACGGTTGCGGGCGCATTGACGATCTTTACGCCGATTTGGGATACGGAAAATGGTCGGCGCGGCAGGTTTTGGCGAAAGCTAGCGGACAGCCACTGACGGATCCGGCTGAAGAAAAGCAGCCGAAGATCGTGGATACCGTGAAGCGCATGTTGGGCATGAACGACGGCGCGATTCTGGTGCGTGGGCATGACGATTTGATGGTGTATCGCTCGAAGTGCTGCAATCCGATTCCGGGGGACGACGTGATTGGGTACGTCACACGCGGCCGGGGGATTGCGGTGCACGGGAAAAATTGCCCGAACGTGCAGAATTTGCTTTATGACGCAGAGCGGCGCATCGCCGTCGAGTGGGCGGGGCAAACGCAGGCGACTTTTCCGGTGCGCTTGCGCATACTCACCGAAGATCGCCCTGGGATGCTCGCAAGCATTACTACCGTCATCAGCGACAACGGCGCGAACATTCGCACATTTGAAAGCGGCGGCCAGGATTTGCGCGCGCGCATTGAAGTCGCGCTGGATGTGCAGGATCGCAAGCAATTGGAGCGCATTCTTTCCGGAGTGAAGCGCATACCTGGCGTGTTCGATATCGAGCGCGTGTATAACGTTTAGTTTTTGCCGCGCTACTGACTTTGGCCGCTCGTTCGTTTCGCTTCCGCAGGCTCCGATTCCTTGAAACCCGTAATCTTTGCGCGTCATTCGGTTCCACGCGGCCATTCACTCTGTACAATAAAGGCGATGGGGACGGTCCCGGCAATTGGTTCCGCCCGCGGATTCGGCCGCGCTGTGCTCCGCAGAAGTTCGTTCACGTCCATTTTCGTATGCGCCGCGTTGTTATTTCAGGTGGCGTGCGAAAGTCTGGCGCCGCTCGACACCAAACCGCTCGACAACGCCGGGATCAGTTACAGCGCGATCAAGGAATTGAAGAAGCAGCGCATCACGGCCGCGGAGATTGGCGAAATCGTCAAAGTCCGGCAGTCCGGCCTCTCCGATGAAGATTGCGTCACTTTGCTGCAAATTTTTCATGGCCGCAACGAAACGTTTGCGGCTGGTGACGCCATCGCGTCCTTGCATCAGTCGGGGATGAGCGAAGGCACGGTGCTGGCGCTTGCGGGAATGGATCAGGTGGGCCTGGGTTACGGCGAATTGCAAGCGATGCATCTGGCGGGGCTTTCTGACGCGATCGTTCTGGAAGTGGCGCGGCGTCACGCGGCGCGATCGCCCGCGCTTTCGGGAGCGTCGTTGGGCACGCTGCGAAATCTGCGCATGGACAACGGCACTTTGCTGGAATTGGTGCGCCGCGGGATTCCGGATTCGGAAGCGGCGGAAATTATCGCGGCACGACGCCACGGTTCCACGGACGCCGAAATTTTGCGGCATTTCAGCGCTTCTTAAGCGCGGTTTCGTGCTTTGTGGGAGAAGCGGGGCAAATGCCATCCCGAACTCGGGACGACGAGTCAGGGACCTGCATTTCGCGCGCGGAACATCATCGGCGCATTCCCATTTTCTATTTTCCCTTTTCTGCTCGCACAGCTAGAATCCTTGCACCTTGACTCGCCTCGCGCCTCGTTCGCTTTCTGCCTTGCTCCCGGTTGTGGTCCTGTTGCTTTGCGCCACCAACTGCACCGTCCCGTTGGCCCCCGGCTACCGAATCGTGAAGGAAGCGCGCGAAGTGCGTTTCAGCGCTGGGCCTCCGCCGGAGTTGCGGATTCGCACCAGTTACACGATGCAAAATTCCGGGCTAAGTGATCTGGCGTTCATTGACGTTATTTTTCCAGACGAGAAAATCTACGGACGAACCAATTTGCACGTGCGATGGAACGGCCGTGAAGTGACACCCGAAAAGCTTCCCGCGGAATATCAAGCGGAGAACCCGGACACTTTGCGTCTGCCGTGCGATCCGCCGTGGCGGCGCAAGGAACAGCGTAGCTTGCAGATTGATTACAGCTTCATAGCGCCGGTGGAGCAGGGCTCCCGCATCACGCTGAGTGCGGATGATTTCCACTTGGGCTCGCGCGGTTGGATTCCTTTGCCGCAACCGCCGAACCGTGTGCTTGCTCCCTATCCCGAGCGGCCTCCGAAGACTTATTACACCGTGCGCGTGCCGGGGAATTTCCTGGTTCTGGGTGGCGGGACGCGGACGAGTCGGAAACAAGACGGTGGCGAAATCGAGTACCGATTTGAATTGCGCAAGGATGATTTGCCGGCGTACGTGGTGGCAGGCCGTTATGTGGATTCCTCGCCGCGCGGGAAATCGGCGGAAAAATCCGACGTGGCCTTCTGGACATTGCTGCCGTTGCAGCAAGATCCCGCTGCTGCTGCACAGAGGATCGCCGCCGCGTGGTCCGCGTTGCAAAAAGATTTTGGCCCGCTCGATAAAAATATCCCCGGGCCCCGTATTGTGGAGTCGCCGGAGTTGCGCGCGCGTCCTGGAGAGGAAAATCAAGCCGTGGCGGCATCTTTTCCTGGCGGAGCGTTGGTGAACTCCGGCGCGCTGGCGCTGGGTTTTCAGAACGATGACGTGGTGCAGCAGATCGACCAGGCCATGGCGCACAGCTGGTTCGGAGTGGAGATGTATCCGGAACCGGACGCGGCGGTGGGAATCGGCGAAGGCTTGCCCAATTACGCGACGATCGTGGTGGACGAATCCACTGGCGGCGAGATTGGGCGCCGTCGGCGCATTCAGCAATTTCTCGATGCGTATGACAAGGCGGTGCAGCAAACCGCGGGAACGCCGAACGCCGAGAAGTCAATCATCACAACGATGCTTTACGACCCGTTTGAGCAACGGCGGATGGCCGCGGCCAAGGCTGCGCTGTTTTTCATCGCCTTGGAAGACGCGTACGGCGAAACGCCAGTGCGCAGCGGTCTGGCGCAGGTAGTTGCGTTGCTGCGCGGCAAAGAAGTCGGCTTCAATGACTTGCGCGCGTCGCTGGAGCAAACGACCGGGAAGAATCTGGCTGAGCCGTTTCGCGTCTGGCTGTATCGCACGGGAATGCCGCAGGATTTTCGCGTTCGATATGCAACGGGAAAGTAGAAGCACGAAGTTAGAAAATATAAAATAGCAAAGAGAAAATGGGGTGGCCGGCAAGCACTGGCGAATGATTTGGCGCGGCTGGATTTGTTTTTCTCTGTTCCATTTTCTGACTCCCATTTTTCATCTTGTGCCTAGAGGAGGCGTTGTGAGGGAAGTGATTTTCACCGAAAAAGGACCTAAAGCCATCGGACCCTATTCCCAGGCAATCAAGGCTAACGGATTCATATTCGTTTCGGGCCAGACGGCATTCGACCCCACCACCGGCAACGCGCTTACGGGCGACGCAGCGCAACAAGCGGAATGCATCATGGAGAATTTGAAGGCTATCGTTCAGGCGGCGGGGTCTTCGCTGGATCGCGCCGTGCGTCTGGGCGTTTTCCTGCAGGACATGAACGATTTTGCGGCGGTGAACGAAGTGTACGCGCGCTATTTTCCGAAGGATCCGCCGGCGCGCACCACGGTGGAAGTGTCGCGCCTGCCGCGCGATTTCCGTGTGGAAATTGACTTGATTGCACTAGCATAGCGCGCAGCAAGAAATGTCGTGACCCAAAAAGCATTCGCAGCGGAGGCCGGTAATGAACAAGATCACGTATGGACTGATTTTGGGCGGCATTCTGGGAATTTTCGACGGGCTGACGTCGTGGTTCACCCCCGCGGTGCGTCCACAGTTGATGGGGATCGTGCTGGGATCGACATTCAAAGGCCTGTTGGCGGGTCTATCGATCGGGATATTCGCGCGCAAAGTGCATTCGCTGGCGCTGGGCGTGCTGTTCGGGCTGTTTGTCGGATTGCTGTTCGCATTTTTCATAGCTTACATGCAGCGGAATTATTACGTCCAGATTATGGTGCCGGGCGGATTGGTGGGGCTGATCGTGGGCTACGCCACTCAAAAGTACGGAGATTCCTCGACCACCTCGTCGTCGCGAACCTGAGCGGCGGGCTCGTCCTACCCGGCCGCGCCGGTGCTTCGGGTGTACCTCTTCGTCCACGCCGCATGGCGCGGGACGCGATTTTTCAGTATGCTGGTCGCGTTCATATTTCTGTAAAGATTCGGCGGCAAAATCATAGTGGTGCGCACTTCGGTCCCCTCCGTGCGATTGAAGCTGGAATTTTGCTCAGCATCCTGCAAATGCAGCCAATACGCATGTCACCCAGCCGCAAAGGTGATTTTGCGCGCGATTCCATTTTCAAGGTTGTTCGGCAATAATTAGTGGTGAGCGAATGCCTGAGACCAATTTTGACCTGATCGTGATCGGCAGCGGCCCGGCGGGACAGAAGGGCGCGATTTGCGCCGCGAAGCTGCGCAAGCGCGTCGCGGTGATAGATCGCACGCTGATGATTGGCGGCGTTTGCGTGCATACCGGCACGATTCCCAGCAAGAGCGTCCGCGAAGCGATTTTTCAATTGACCGGCAACGCCGTGAAGGCTTTTTACGGCGATAATTACCGCGGCAAGAATGATATTTCGGTGCAGGACCTTTCCTTCCGCGTGCGCTCCATCATCTCGCGCGAGACGGAAGTGATTCGCGCGCAACTGAAGCGCAATGGCGTGCAGATATTTCAAGGCACCGCGCAGTTTACCGACCCGCACACGATCGAAATTCAGGGCGACACCGAACGAAGCGTTATCCACGGCGAACATATTCTGATCGCCTGCGGAACTCGTCCGGCGCGCAACCCGGAAATTCCTTTTGATGATAAACGCATCGTGGATACTGATCGCCTTACGGTTCTGGAAGGATTACCGCGCGAATTGATCGTGGTCGGGGCGGGTGTCGTCGGACTGGAATACGCATCTTTCCTGGCGGCGCTCGGGACGGAAGTTACTTTGATTGATCAACGGCCCACTTTGCTGGACTTTGTGGACCGCGAAATTATTGAGTCGCTGGCATATCACCTGCGGCAGATGGGCACTACATTCCGGCTGGGCGAGAAAGTCACGCGCGTCGGGATTGATCCGCAGCGCGATAGGGTTTTTGCCGAACTGGAAAGCGGGAAGAAAGTGCAAGCGGATGCTTTGCTGTACGCGGTTGGCCGGCAGGCAAATGGGGATCAGCTGCGGATCGAGGCGGCGGGGCTGGATTCCGGCGAGCGCGGCAAGATCAAAGTGAATGCGCACTATCAGACGAATGTGCCGCACATCTACGCGGCCGGCGACATTATCGGGTTCCCCGCGCTGGCGAGCACTTCCATGGAGCAGGGACGCCTGGCGAGCTGCCACATGTTTGGCGCACCTTCCGAGCATATGCCCGAGCTTTTTCCTTACGGCATTTACACCATCCCGGAAATTTCGATGGTCGGGCAAACGGAAGAAACTCTTACGGCGAACAAAGTCCCTTACGAAGTGGGAATTGCGAAATACAACGAGCTGGCCAAGAGCATGATGCTGGGCGATGAGAGCGGCATGCTGAAATTGTTATTTGATCGCAATACGCGCAAGCTGTTGGGCGTGCATGTGATCGGCCAGCGCTCCACTGAAATTATTCATATCGGGCAGGCGGTGCTGTATTACGGCGGCTCGATCGAATATTTCCGCGACACGGTGTTCAATTATCCGACGCTCGCGGAGGCGTACAAAGTCGCGGCACTCGACGGATTGAACAAACTTTAATTGTTGGGGTTTTCTTGGCGCCCCCTGCCGGCCCGCCTCATTTTGGCCCAAGTGGAGTATGATACCCCCCGCGACGTCCTCGCATCCCCGGCCGGAAGGGGCCTTTCATGAGTCACCGGTTCACGATTGGTGTCGAAGAAGAATTCCAGATTGTTGATCCCGCGTCGGGTGAACTGCGTTCGCACGTCAGCGAATTGATGGAAGCTTCTTCGCCGGGCCTGGGCGAGCAAGTGAAGCGCGAGATGCATCAATCCATCATCGAAATCGGCACGAAAATCTGCGCGGACGTGCACGAGCTGGATGCCGACATGCGCCGCACGCGCGGTGAACTGGTGCGCGCAGCGGAAAGCCGCGGATTGCAGGTGGCCGCGGCGGGAACGCATCCGTTTTCTTCGTGGATTGATCAGGTGATTTCCCCCGGCGAGCGTTACCAGAATATCGTGGAGGAAATGGGCCAGCTGGCGCGCTCGCTGCTGATCTTCGGCATGCACGTGCATGTGGCCGTGCCGGATCGCACGACCATGATTGATCTGATGAACATGGCGCGCTACTTTTTGCCGCACTTGCTGGCACTTTCCACCAGCTCGCCATTCTGGATGGGCCGCGACACCGGGTTGAAATCATTTCGTACTACCGTTTTTCGCAGGTTTCCGCGCACCGGTATTCCCGATCATTTGAATTCGTGGAATCAGTACGAGGATTACGTCGAATTGCTGGTGCGCCTGCATTGCATAGACAACGCCAAAAAAATCTGGTGGGACGTGCGGCCGCATCCGACGTTTGGCACGCTGGAATTCCGCATTTTCGATGTGGTGACGCGTGTGGATGAAGCCATCGCCATAGCCGCGCTCACCCAGGCCATCGTAGTGAAGCTGCATCGCTTGTACACGCGCAACATGGGATTCCGCATGTACCACCGCGCGTTGATCGAAGAAAATAAATGGCGTGCGGCGCGCTGGGGCATCGAAGGTAAACTGATTGATTTCGGCAAGCAGGCGGAAGTGCAGATGGCCGTGCTGATCGAAGAGTTGTTCGAATTTGTGGATGATGTGCTGGACGAACTGGGCAGCCGCGCGTCGCTCGAGCCGATTCGCGGAATTGTTCGTCACGGCACCAGCGCCGAGCGCCAGTTGCGGGTGCACAAAGAGACCGGCGACTTGCAGGCGGTGGTGCGCCATATTGTGGCTGAAACGCGCGAGGGTGTTTCGCTTCCGGCTGGCTCCGCCGCTAGCGCGCCGCAAGTTTCGTAAAGTGAAAGAGTTGCGGTGGCATTTTTATACGCTGTGCATCCATGCGAAAGGAATCGTAAACCATGAAAATCGGAATAATGTGCGGCCGTGAATTCAGTTTCCCTCCCGCATTTATTGACAAGGTGAACGAGCTGGGCAAGAAAGACGGCATCACCGCCGAATTCGTGAAGCTCGGCGGCACGGTGATGGGCGAGCTGGCGCAATACAAAGTGATCGTGGACCGGATTTCGCACGAAGTGGAATATTACCGCGCGTATTTGAAACACGCCGTGCTGCAGGGCGCGTACGTCATCAACAATCCTTTCTGGTGGACCGCCGACGATAAATTCTTCAACTATTCCGTGGCCGCGAAGCTAGGCCTGGCCATTCCGAAGACGGTGGTGCTGCCGCAGAAATCCTATCCGCCCACGGTGGACATCAATTCCGAATCGCTGCGCAATTTGATTTATCCGATTGATTGGGACGCGCTGCTGGATCACGTCGGGCGGCCCGCGTTTCTGAAGCCTTACTCCGGCGGCGGGTGGAAGCAGGTCTATAAGGTGCACAATCGCGAAGAATTGATCGCGGCTTACGACGGCACCGGTTCGACTTGCATGACGCTGCAGGAAAATATTGATTTCAGCCAGTACGTGCGTTGTTTCACGTTTGGCAAAATGGACATTCTTCCCGTCGTGTACGATCCCGGCGAGCGCCGCTATTTGGTGGAGCACAATTATCTTTCGGCGGAATTGGGCGCGCGCGTGGTGCGCGATGCCCAAACCATCAATCAGGCGCTGGGCTACGAAATGAACACGATCGAATTTGCGATCAAGGACGGTATCCCATACGCGATTGACTTTCTGAATCCCGCGCCGGATTTCGAGCGCGACCGCATTACGGATTTTTATTTTACGCACGTGGTGGATCGCATGGCGCGGCTGGTGATAGACCGCGCGCTGCATAGTGATCCCACTTATCCGTGGCCGCGATGGGAAGAAATGCTGGGAATTGGCGCGGGGGCGGCCGGATTTATCGGCACGCCGGGGAAAAAAAACGCGGGAGCTAAGACTGCATGAGTGGTTTGGCGCCTGCTTCCCATTCACAACCTGGTTCTTCGGAAGCGGCCGCGGAGCTTTGGCACCGGTTGCTCCGGCCTGATTTGGAGTTGACGCCCGCTTTTCTTGCTGAGCTGAATGCACGGATGCGGGCCGAGCGGCTGACTTTCGGCGAGCGCATTCATTGTCCGTTTCTGCGCCCATTTTTTCTGACTGCTGAAGACGAGCAGCGCGTTCGCGTGGTAGCTGAAACCATCGCGGCGCTCGGGGAACGAGTGGTGAAGCAATCGCTCGCTGATCCGCGTTTGCTGGCGCAGTCCGCGTTGAGCCCTGAGGAAGAGCGGCTGGCGCGGATCAATCCTCGCTACGGCACGTCCAGCACGTCATCGCGTTTGGATGCTTTTCTGCTGCCGGATTCGCTGCGGTTTGCGGAATACAATGCGGAATCTCCCGCGGGGTTGGGCTATGCGGAAACTCTGGCGAATGTATTTCTGACGCTTCCGGTGATGCAGCGATTCGAGGAACATTACACCGTCCGGAAATTCCCGCTGATGAAGTTGATGCTGGCCGCGCTGCTGGAAAGTTATCGCGAATGGGGCGGCACGGCTGCGCCGCCGGTGATTGCGATCGTGGATTGGCGCGAAGTCCCAACGTGGAGCGAATTCGAAATTATTCAGGCGCATTTTCAGAAGGGAGGCGTCACTACTGTATTAGCCGATCCGCGCGACTTGGCGTATGCAGAAGGCCGGCTTACGGCACACGGCAAACGCATTGATCTGGTTTATCGGCGCGTCTTGATCAATGACATCGTCGCCCGCAGCGCCGAATGCGCCGCGCTGGTGAACGCTTACAGTTCAGGCGCGGTTTGCCTGGCCAATGCGTTTACCTGCAAGATTCCGCATAAGAAGGCGTTTTTTGCCGTGCTTACCGACGAGCAGAACTCCGGACTCTTCAGTTCTGCCGAACGCGAGCTGATTCGGCGCCACATTCCCTGGACGCGCCTGCTGGCCGACACGAAAACCACGCGCGATGGAGAATCTTTCGGCCTGCTCGAATACGTGCGACGCCGCCGTGAGAATTTCGTGCTTAAGCCCAACGACGAATATGGCGGCACGGGCGTGCAACTGGGTTGGGAAAATGACGAACGCCAGTGGGACGCGGCGCTCGATCGCGCGCTGGCCGATCGTGATAGCGCCTGGGTAGTGCAGGAGCGCATCGCCATCCGGCGCGAAATTTTCCCGATGCAAACCGAAAACGGCGTGCAGATGCGCGACATGCTCGTCGACTTCGCCCCCTATATATTTCGCGGCAAAATGGCTGGCTGCCTGACGCGGCTTAGCTCCACCGGCCTAGCCAATGTAACGTCCGGCGGCGGCCAAGTCCCCAGCTTCGTAGTCGAACCAAAATCGTAGTCCAGGTTCAGTTTCCGACCAACGCCCTGATCTGGTATAAGCCAACTTCGTGAGGTAGATTTTCTTGAACCAGTAGATGAAAAAAGCATCTATACGAACCGTGATCCTGGCCCTGGTGCTTTTATTTGCGCTTTCGACGGGTTGGTATTTCACATACCCATCTGAGAGCGACCCCAAAAACATCAGATATGTCCTCTGGAAAAACGGCCTCTACGGAATGAATCTTGATCGTGCGACAGGCACGATGATTGGAGATGTGCGACGGGACGATCTGATTGTCGGTAGGACGAAAAGCCAGTTGCGAGAGAGATTCGGCTATCTCTTGATACCCGCGGACGCTTCGCCATATCTGAGAGGATGTTATCGGAGCTCGTCTTGGAAGGATCGAGACGTGCTATTCATTCGAAAGAGTGCATGGATGGTCGTCTTTGAGGGCGACAAGGCTGCGGAGCTAGTGCTAATCAAGGGGTGCTGACTCAAAAAAGCTTTGCGCCTCGATTAACTCAATCCAATAGGAAAACTGGCTGACACTATTTACAATATCCTGATGGAATTTGGACCCGCACAACCTGAGTTGTTGCCTGGCGCGCGCAACGCTATCGAGACTTGTCTCGCGATTCAGCCGAAGGAACGCGTTGCGCTGATTGCCGATCTTCCGAGCAAGGCAGTGGCGGCTAGCCTCGCGGCGGCACTGAAAGAGCGCGATGCTGTCTGCGAAGGCTTTCTGCTCGAGGATCTGGCGCCGCGGCCGCTGAAACGCGCGCCGCAGCAAGTGTTGGATGCGCTGGGGCGTGCCGATGCTGGAATTCTGTGCATGCAACCGATGACCGGCGAGTTGGGCGCGCGCAAAGATATCGTGGGAGTCGTCGAGCGTCGCCACATTCGCTACGCGCACATGATTGGCGTGACGCCGGAAATTATGCAGCAGGGGATGCGCGCGGATTACAACATGGTTGACCGGCTGAGCGAAAAACTTCTGCAGCGCATGCATTCGGCGCGCTCGCTCACGGTGCGCACGGAGGCCGGCACTTCGCTCGTCGCAACTTTTGATGCGGCGCTCGATTGGGTGAAGACCAGCGGACTGATCAGCCGGCGTTACTGGTCGAATCTGCCCGCGGGAGAAGTTTTCACGACGCCCGCGAAAGTGGACGGCACTTTTGTGTGCGACGGAACCGCCGGCGACCATTTCTGCGGAAAATATGGCGACCTGCAGCGCACGCCGCTGGTACTGGAAATTCAAGCGGGGCGTTTGCAGAAAGCCACATGCGAGCGCAAGGATTTGGAAGAGGAATTCTGGAGTTATTGCCACACGGATGAAAATAGCGACCGTGTGGGAGAGCTGGCTTTCGGCACGAACCTCAGCCTATCCGATATGATCGGCGTGCTGCTCCAGGATGAAAAACTTCCCGGCGTGCATCTGGCGTTTGGCGATCCTTACGGCAGCCAAACACACGCGGCGTGGAGTTCACGGACGCATGTGGACGTGCTGGCGCGTCGCTGCGACGTGTGGATTGATGAAGAACAAGTGATTGAAAAAGGCCGCTACATGCTGGCGCGGCTGGGTTTGGCGTAGCGCCAGTTCAGAACAATCTCGTGATGTACTCCCACATCTGATGCTTCCAGAACGGCCAATCGTGCCCGCCCTGCGGACCCCAATCGTCGAGAGAATGTCGAATCCCTTTGTCCGCTAATATTTTCGAAAGCCGATACGACGGGCCGCTGTTCTCCCAAGGACCATTGCCGGTGGCGATATGAATATCGCACTGCGCCAGCTGGCCAAAAATCCACGGGTCGGAAAGATTGGCCAGATAATCCACCGGATTGTTGAAATAAGTGTTGTCGTCATACATGCCGCTCATGAATCCGCGAATATCGTAAACACCGGAAAGCGCGAAGCAGCGGCGGATTACGTCGGGATGTTTGAACAGGGTATTCGCGGCGTGGTACGCGCCAAACGAAGCGCCCATGGTGGAAATTGCGAGGCCCGGCGATTGGCAATTGTCCCAGATAAAGGGAACGACTTCCTCGCGCACGTATGCGTCGAATTGCGATTGCACGTAGCTGCGATGGAAAGGATGAGCGCTCTTATTGTAAAGTCCCGCCCAGTTCACCGAATTCACGCTGAAAAATTTCACGCGGCCGGCGTCAATCAACGGCGCGAGGCTGCCGATGAGCCCTTGGCCCTCGAGTTCCCATTCGTCGCCCGCGCTCGTTGGGAATCCCAGCAGCGGCGGGCCCCAGTGGCCGTACACGACCACGCCCAATTCCATCCCCAGGCGGTGCGAATACCAGCGGTGATATTCCCTTTTCATGTTGCTCCTGCGTGCAGGCGGGCGCCGCGAACCCCGGCGAGTGCCTGGAGCGCGCGATATTATACGGCGTTTGCGTGATGGTGGAATGGAATGAATCCTTGTTGGAATTTCAACTCTGTTATCCTAAATCATTGTTGCCAAACTGCAATTAAAATGCAATTCCCAGCCCGCGTCGCGGGCGAGGAATTTTTCTGGTGCCATTATTGACGCTCCAATTGGAGGAACGCGCTTTTGCCTTTTACCCCAGAATTGACCGCTGAACTCGCCGCCGCCGGCCCGGGGCAATTGCAGAAACACGAAAATTTCTCGTCGCGTTTTCTGCGCAAGAAGCGCGATCTGGTTGTTTATCTGCCGGGGATTTATCAAAGACGCCCCGACCTGCGCTTCCCCGTGCTGTATTTGGAGGATGGTCAAAATCTCTTCGATCCGGCCACTTCTTTTATTCCCGGTATGTACTGGCGCGTGGGCGAAACCGCTGATGCCTTGATTGCGCAGGGCGCGATTCAGCCGCTCATCATCGTGGGCATCTACAACACAGGCAAACAGCGCATCAACGAATACACGCCCACGCGAGATCAAAAGCTGGGTGGCGGCAAAGCCGATAAATATGGTCGTCTGCTGGTGGAAGAATTAAAGCCCTTCGTCGAGTCGAAATACCGCGTGCTCGGCGGCACGGCGAATAGCGGCCTCGGCGGCTCCTCGCTCGGCGGTCTGCTAACGATCTATCTTGGCCTGAAATATCCGGAAGTTTTTGGAAGGCTTGCGGTGCTGTCTCCCTCGGTGTGGTGGAACCGCCGCGCCATTCTTGAATTCGCAGCCCACGCGCCACTCGATGCGCGACCGCGCGTGTGGCTCGACGTGGGCACGAAGGAAGACACGCACACCGTCGCGAACGTCACGGCACTGCGCGATACGTTAATGAAGCGCGGCTGGCAGGATGGCCGCGATCTGCACTTCGAAGTGATAGACGGCGCGGAGCACAATGAAGCTGCATGGGCGGAACGCGTCGGACCTTTTCTGCAATTCCTCTTTCCCGCTGGGGAGTCCGCAGTATAATCCGCGCTCACGACGAAGTTGGGCCCGGCATTCGCGCGGCAAATGTACGGAGGGCACAGGTGTCTGAAGCGCGCCCGTTGACGATTCTCTGCATCACTTCCTACGAAAAGGGCCAGGAATTCCTACGCGCCTGCAAGGATCAGGGCTCCCGCGTGCTGCTGCTCACAGTGGAAAAATTCCGCGATGGCGACTGGCCGCGCGAATCCATTGACGAAACGTTCTACATGCCTGCGGACCTGCCCACCTGGGCGATCATAAATACGGTGAGCTACATGGCGCGCTGGCAGCCGATTGACCGCATCGTCGCGCTGGATGAATTTGATATGGAAAACGCCGCGGCGCTGCGCGAACACCTGCGCATTCCCGGCATGGGTCTCACCACAGTGCGGCACTTCCGCGACAAGCTGGCCATGCGCGGGCGCGCGAAAGAGGCCGGCATCAACGTTCCGGAATTTATTCACGTGCTCAATCACGCCAGCTTGCAGGATTTTATGTCGCGCGTGAATCCGCCGTGGCTGCTGAAGCCGCGCTCACAGGCTTCCGGCATCGGCATGAAGAAAATTCACGCCGCCGCGGACCTTTGGCCGCTGCTGGAACAATTGGGCGACGAGCAATCGCATTATCTGCTGGAACAATTCGTTCCCGGCGACGTGTTTCACGTGGACAGCATCGTTTCCGAAAGTAAAGTGGTATTCGCTGAGGTGCACGCCTATGGGGCTCCGCCGCTGGATACTTCTCATGAGGGAGGCGTGTTCACCACGCGCACGCTTTTGCGCACGTCGCCGGAAGCGAAAACGCTGCGCAAAATCAACCGCGAATTGATTCAGGCGTTGCGGCTGGTGCGTGGCGTCACCCACGCCGAATTCCTGCGCGCGCGCGCCGACGGAAAATTCTACTTCATCGAAATTGCTTCGCGCGTGGGCGGCGCTTACATTTCAGATGTTGTTGACGCCGCCACTGGCGTCAATCTGTGGCGCGAGTGGGCGCGCATCGAAACCAATTCAGGCAATGCACACTATGTGTTGCCGAAGCGCCGCCGCGATTACGCGGGCGTGGTGCTTTCCCTGGCGCGCCAGGAAACGCCGGACACTTCTGCTTACAACGATCCGGAAATCGTGCAGCGCATCGCGAAAAGACATCATGCTGGATTCATTTTGCGTGCGCTGAAGCCCGGGCGCATCGCGGAATTGGTTGATTCCTACGCTCGGCGATTCCGCGAGGATTTTCTGGCGATCGCTCCAGTGCCCGAGAAGCCCTCCTCGTAAGCGCGGAGCGGAAATGTTCGCGCGACTGCCATCCAGCCAACTTATTTCGAGGTACAGTGCGTCGCCGCCAGTATGCTCGACGACGGTCGATTCGTGACCGTTCGCAAACGCTGGAATAGAGACTGCCGAACACGCATATTTTGCGGACGTGCGCTGATTTTCCGGTCTTCGCCGCGAGCGAAACGCACGCCGCGCCGTTGTTTGACGAATGCGCCAAATCGCGTAAGATATTCCCTGCCAGTAAATTGGGCCTGTAGCTCAGGTGGCTAGAGCGCACCCCTGATAAGGGTGAGGTCGGTAGTTCAAGTCTACCCAGGCCCACCAATTTTCCCCGCTTTTTCCCAGCGGTTCTTCGTCGTACATCTCCGCGGCCAGCGCTGATTCTGCGCGCCGCATCGTTTCTTGCGCTTCGTTCTGGGGCCAATCCGACGTCCCGCAGCCCGGACTGCACGCCACGCACTCCGCCGCGCCGCCCGCAAATTTTGGTAAGATGGCAGCACGCGCCCGTAGCTCAGCTGGATAGAGCATCTGGCTTCGAACCAGAGGGTCGGGAGTTCGAATCTCTCCGGGCGCGCCACTTTTTTCAAGAATTCATGGGATGTCCGCATCTGCTGGCGCGCTTGTGCCAGTGCGACACTCGCGCGGCAAAAAAAACACCTAGCAAATCGTGCGCTGAAATCTGTGCAGAATCAGGTGTGTTAGCGGACGGGAGCCGGCGATTTAGATTCGCCGCCAGGGGTGGTGTTCGAGCCTGCGGCTTTTATGCGAGGAAACAAAGTCAACGAACCAGGCGCGACGCACTGCGGCGATCGAGGCGAAAATACTGAGCAAATTTTCTCTGATGCCTGCCACGATTTCTGTGAGGGATACCGTACGCGCCCAATCGCGGAGCTCTCTGGCGTTCATCGCCGCGCATCCGGCTGCCAGCGCCAGAATCAGCAGCATAAAGACGCCCGCCAGCGCCATTCCTGCGATAGCAATGGAGACTGGAGCGCGGCCCTCGTCACCCGTGACGACCATCACTCCAACCACAAAAAAAGCGCAGGAGGCCAGCGCGAGAAGTATCGCACCGGAAAACGTCAGCACCGCGGCGACCGTAACACCAGTGGGGCGATTCATGCGACGTGCCTCACAATTTACCCAGCACAGCCAGAACCAGCAGAATCAATAAGATCAGTCCCAAGCCACCGCTCGGATAGTAACCCCAGCCCGCGCTATAAGGCCAGGTGGGCAGCGCTCCCAAAACCAGGATCACCAGGATAATCAGCAGGATCGTTCGCATGTGGTTCCTCTCTTGGGGCGCGATGGCCCGCGCTGCAGTCGTGTTTGCCAGCAGCACCGTGAAATTCCTTCGGTTGCGAGCGTTCTGAGCGGGCGCAGTATTGCCGAATCGCGATGAGGGGACCATCGGGGAAACACCTTACGCGCAGAAAAGCGTTGCGGTAGCGCACTGCACCGAGCGGATGGCTGCGGCTTCGCTGCGCCCGGATCTTGAATCTCCGCAAGCTTCCGACGCTCGGCGCACGTAGTCTGTCAGCGTGCCAGAATATCCTTATAGTAGTTGAGCGCCACTTTCTTGGGCTGACGATCCAAAATAAAATCCACGGTTCGCGACGAATTTCCGACAAGTCCCACCGCGCCCAGACGCACCATGCCGTTTCCGAAGTCCGCGAATACCGGGACGAACATCGCGAAATGATCGTCCACTTCACTCTGGGTAATCTCCGCGTGGACCTTGATTGTGCCGCCTTCGCCTGGCTTCATTTCATATTTGAAGCTGTAGCGCGGCACCTGCGTGCCATACACCCATTCGTAGAAAAACCAATCGAGCCGGCCATTCTGCTGGATGTCCATCTGCTTGGTCATGTGCTTTTCGGCGATGGCTTTGAACGATTCGGTGGAAGCAGGCGTGTCGCGGTAGGTTTCCATGTAATCGTGCATCATGTCCACGAACGCTTGCTCGCGTTTGTCGCCGGCAGCATGGTCGTCATACATCAATGAACGCAGCATCAGCAGGACGTACGCGCCCTTGGAATACGTGACGCCTTGATACGCCTGTGGAGTGCGCGGCGCAATCAGCCGCAGTCCCAGCCACAGGGGACCGGCGTCGTTCGGTGAAACGCCGAAATTATTTTTCTCCAGGATGCGCACGCGCTGGCGCTCCCAGAATTCGATGTAATCCTTCTGCCACTTGGGGCCCACGGCTTGCTGCAGAAATAATCCGGCGGCAAATTCCGCGAAACCTTCGGAGAGCCACTGATCGTGGTAGGAAGCCCAGCCCACTCCGTGCCCGAACCACTGGTGCGCCACCTCGTGCGGCGTCACTTCCTGCACGAAGCCTGAAAATTTAGTATCGATCTCGCCGAACATCATCCAGCGCTGCGTCGAATCGATGTATGCGGAAATTGGCAAGTACACCAGATTGGGCCACGACTGCCCGAAGTTGAAATTCGGCTGCTCGGTGATGTTTACGTTGTCATACGGAGCCCTGCCGAAAAACATGGTGCACACCTGCATCTGCGCGCGCGTCTGGTCCAGCGCGTACTTGGTCATCGCCCCCGGAGACATAGCGCTCAGGAACGCGCTATGCGCATACTGCTGCAAGCTGTTTGGCAATTCCGTCAGATAATATCCGGAGAGCTGGTAGTGCGTGACGTCGTCGGGGTAATCCATTTTCTTGTATTGACCATAGTTGAAGCCAGCCACGGCCACCGGCACGGGCGTCACCCAGTGCGACACTGCAAAACCGGCTTCGGTGGATTGTCCTTGTAGTTTGCCTACACTGATCAATACCTCCGACGGGGGAACTTTGAATGTCAGGTCGTAGAGAGACTTCTCACCGAACCCGTTCAGGTTTGGATACCAGGAATCGCGGGCGTTGACGTAGTAACTTCCGTTGCCCGCGTTGGCCAGCACCTTATCGCCCACGTATTCGACGCTAATGGAATGTTCCTGTCCGATCGCCGGGGCCTCGTTCAGCACGGCGTAGAACGAGCCGTCTTCTTTTTTATTTTCCTGGATGAAATGAAGGTCCTGGCCGGTCTGATCGGTGACGCGCGTGACTCGTAGCGTGGGCAGAAGCCCGAATTTCATTACGCGCTCGCCGGCGATGAGCGGCTCGAAGGTGATGGTGGCGCGGCCGTAGAGGTGATCGTTCTTGGCGATGACGGTTTCGATGTTGTAGCGATGCGTCGCGAAGAGGCGCTTGTCCTCCCGCGAATTCGCGGTGTGCGCTTGTAACTCGGAAAGCAGGTGGGAGGAGTACCAGACGCCGTCGTCCATTTCCCCGCCGTTACAATTGATCAGCGCCACTTCCTCGGGAGAATCCATTTGCGGAATGGCGCCGACGCGAGTGCGGATGAAAAAACGCAAGTCCTTGTGCGGCGTGCCGTGCATGTAGGCGTTGAAAAATAGCGGATGCTGCGGGTTGTAAATCGCGGCGAGCACGTCCGCGTCCACGTTATCAATCGTCTCATTCTGCAGAATTCCTTGCGTGAATCCTTCTGGAAGTTCGTGCCGGTGGCGCACTTTATCCTTCCAACGCGAAAATGCGGCGGACGCTTCGGATGGCGTTTGGGTTCTTGGGCCCAGCGCTGATGTGAATTTCACGTACAGGTTGGGCGTAAAACGAAAGACCGCTTCGCTGAAATCTTCCTCCGCGGTTGGTGTACCGGCGCGGCGCAGCATCTCACGCCTATTGATGTCGTCGGCGGGCTGCAGCGTGAAGTGTCCTTGGCCCATGAAGATGGCGCCGGTTTCGAGGCGTTCCACCACGGCCAGAAAAGTGATGGTGCCGGATTTGAATACGAACGTTCCAGCGTCCGTGGTCATCGTAAAATTTTCCAGGCGATAGCTGTCGCCCAGTCCAATGTCGCGGAGTTGACGGTAATGCGAGTCTGAATTCAAGAACGCCGTGTTCTTCTCGCTGACATTCACGCTGGTCTTCTGCGCTGCGATGGTCAGGTTCAGCGCGAGCGCTGCCGTGCCTTTCAGTTCCACAGCGGTGACCAAATCGTCAAACCCGTCCTTCGAAACCCGCACGGAATAACTTCCCGGATTCAGATTGGGCGCCGCGAACTTCCCGGTTTCATCGGAGACGAGCATGATCGCCTGCGTCAGGGCGCCTCCGGTGATTTCGATGCGCGCTCCCGCGACCACTGCACCAGAGGGGTCTTTCACTGTGCCGGAAATTGTGTCGCCATGCAGTTGCGCGGCCAGCGCCAGACACAGCAGCGCCAGGCCCGTCGCATACAGAAAGTGAAATCGTCCGCGGCGCCAGCGAGGGCTGACTGCGTGGCGCGATTGTGGCCTGTGATTCGTGGACTGCATCTCGTCAGGCTTGCTCATCGGCTCGGTTGAGATCATTCGCTGGCGTTCCGTGCGCGACTTTTCCTCATCTGCCGGTTCGGCGCGTTGCTCTTTTCGCAGGGAAATTCCAACGGTGCGGCAGCAGTTGTAGCGGAGCGAAGCGCGGTAAGCAATAGCAGTCGTGAAATTAATTATGCAATCAGTTTATACGCCAGGTGGTAATGCATAGCCGGGCTGGTACGGTCCGCGGCGCTTGCCGAGGTCTGAGTTCAGCCCAACGGCGGGCAGAGTGTTAGGTGCAAATCAACCAGAATCATTTTAGTCCCACCCACTCCTCGGCAGAAATTGCGGGCGATACAACGTCTCCTGCTACGATGTCCTTGCCTGCCAGAAAACCATATATTTGGTCCGTCATACCGTTCACTGCCACGAGCTTGACCACCGGCCTGCCGCGCTTGGTGATTATCACTGT
This sequence comes from uncultured Acidobacteriota bacterium, assembly GCA_963779465.1. Classification (GTDB taxonomy): domain Bacteria; phylum Acidobacteriota; class Terriglobia; order Acidiferrales; family UBA7541; genus Palsa-295. The sequence continues at coordinate 502,657 of CAVZYH010000002.1, forward strand.
CTGGTGCTTGGAGTGAACCTCGTCCAGGACCTTCAGGCAATTGGTCTTGAAGGAACTTGCACTCATCGTCTTCATGCCGGGCTCCCGAAGCAACTATGGTCATTACACCATGGTCATGAAGGATATCGACCGGAATAATGCAACACCGACACATGCCGTGCCGGAACAGGGTTCGCTCTGACGCAAAGCCGACACTTTCGAACGTACAAGCGTTTCTGCCGCGCCCACTCCGCTGGCGTCGCGGTTCTCCGCGTGTTATTTTTTTGATGGCGACAGGCAGTTACGGCCACGGGAGAGCAACGGGATGAGCGGATCGAATCTCGGCAGGCGTTTCGCGCAAATCGCAGTTTTTGTGGTTTTTGTGAATGCTGCCGGCTCGGATTCCGCAGTCGGCCAGTCTGCCCCTCCGGCTCCTGCACCAGCTTGGCAACGGCCGCCCGCTACCCCAGCAGCGCCGGCACCCCCTCCAGTCACGCGCGCGGACATTTTGCGCGGCGCATATGGGCCTTATCGCGTCAACAACGATTTGCTCTCCTACCATCTCGACATCCGCGTTGATCCGGAAAAGCAAACCATCAGCGGCAAGAATTCCATTCGCTTCAAGATGCTGCAGGATGGCACGCGCATCCAGCTCGATCTGCATCCGCAGCTGAATATAGATAAAATTGTACTCGGTGCGACTCCGCTCACGTACGTGCGCGATTCCGGCGCGGTGTTCGTGGATTTTCCGGAGACGCTGCACGCGGGACAGGAATACACGATTGATTTCTACTACTCGGGGCATCCGCTGACGACTGCGCGGTTCGGCGGCTTCACTTTCGGCAAAGATCCGGCGGGACGGCCCTGGATCTACACCGCGTGTGAAGACATTGGCGCGAGCGTCTGGTGGCCGAACAAAGACCAGTGGCGCGACGAAGTTGAGAGCATGCAGATCAGCGTCGCGATTCCGAACGGGCTCGTGGACGTTTCGAACGGAAAATTTGTGGGCAAGGCCGATCTGGGCGACGGCTACACGCGCTGGGATTGGCTGGTGCAATATCCCATCAACAATTACGACGTTTCGCTGAACATCGGAAACTACGTGCACTTTTCAGATCAGCTGGGCGCTCTGCCGCTGGATTTCTACGTGCTGCCCGAAGATCTGGAGAAGGCCAAAAAACAATTCGTGCAAGCCAAGGGGATGATTGAAGCTTACCAACACTATTTCGGCGAGTACCCGTTCATAAAGGATGGCTACAAGCTGATCGAGGCGCCTTACTCCGGCATGGAACATCAGAGCGCGGTCACATATGGCAATCATTTCACCAACGGCTATCTGGGGCGCGACTGGACCGGGGTAGGCGTCAGTCCGAAATTCGATTTCATCATCATTCATGAAAGCGGACACGAGTGGTTCGGCAACAGCGTTTCGGCCGCGGACCGTTCGGACATGTGGATCCACGAAGGCTGGACCACATATTTGGAAGTTTTGTACGTGGAATACACTTTCGGGCACGAGGATGCGCAGAAATACGTGAACGGTTATAAACCGAAAGTGCAGAATCGCGAGCCGATCATCGCGGAGCGCGGCATTGCTGCTACTCCGCCGCAGGACATGTATTTCAAGGGCGCGCTTTTCCTGAACACTTTGCGCAGCGTGATCAACGATGATGTGCGCTGGTGGGCGCTGATCCACGATTTCTACCAGCATTTTAAATATCAGAACATCATGACGGAAGATGTGGTGGCTTATTTCAACCAGCAGACCGGAATGTATCTGACGCCGCTCTTCGATCAGTATCTGCGGCACACCGCGATTCCCACGCTCGAGCTCAAGTTCAACGAAGCGGAAGGCACCGTGGATTATCGCTGGCTGGCGGACGAGCCGGATTTCGCCATGCCCATTCGCGTCGGGAAGAAAGCCGATTGGCAGATTATTCAGGCCACCACTTACTGGCAGACGATGAAAACGCCGCTGAAGAAAAACGATTTCGATGTGGCGACAGATCTGTATTTCGTGAACGTTTCGAAGGAGTAGCGCTGCAGTTTGGCTGAAGAATTAACGCATGTCCGCGTTTAGTTTAGTAGCGGCGCACTTTAGTGCGCCATCGGTGTTGCGCCGGCCATTGATGGCGGTCTGAAGACCGCCGCTACAAAACCTTCCGGGCCACGCAAATTTAGTGGCCGAGAATTTTTTCGATCTTGTTTATATCCGCCTCCGCTTGTTCCATATATTTCTGCGCGGTTTGCACATCGCCCTGTTGTAGCGCTCGCTCCGCGAGCACCAATTCATTTCGCGCGGTTTGCTGTGGCACAGCTATGTCCATGCCAGGCTGCTGCGGGAGTGCCGCGATGCGCGAATTCACTTTGTTGTCGCGCGCCTGAAGCTCGTCGAATTCCTCATGCTCCAACGCTGCGAGCTGCGCGACGGATGCCACGGTTTTGCGTGCGGATTGTTCAGCCGCGCGATGCTCCGCCTGCGCGTTTGAGGGTGTTTGCGTCGCTGGGACCGCTTGCTGCGGCGCATTCTGTTGCGGCGTGTTTTGCTGCGGTGCTACTGGCTCTGGATTCTGCGCAACTTGTGGTGAAGTTGCGCGCGGCTTCACGCTCGTGCCTGTGCTGGCTTTGCTGGGAGCCGGACTCGGTGTGGGCACCGGCCGCATCGCAGGCGTCACAGGAGCCGGCGTCGCATCCACTGTGGGCGATGGCGCGAGGGGACTCGGATTGTCCGCCAGCGCAGCAGTAGAATTTTCGGACGACCGCGCATCCATCCAGCGTTTCGCGCCAAATCCCGCCGCGGCCAACACCAAGAGCGCAATCACTATACTGAGAGTGATGTAGAGGGGGCGGCTGTTGCCGGCACTCGTTGGTGCAGTTCCGGCCGCTGAAATTGGAGCTTGTGCCTGCGGGTAATGTGGCGCCGAGCCGGCGAGCGGCATCGTCGGCGCAAGCGGCGGGGCCGGAGTTGCGGGCGCGAGCGGCTGATGAAGCGGCTGCGCAGTTACTGGACGCGCCGTGACCGGACGCGCGGTGATGGGCTGAGCAGTTAGTGGCCGAGCGGTGACTGAACGTGGAGCGCTGTGCGTGGCAGGGCGCGGCGTCTGCGGCGCGGACATGTCCATCGTGGATTCAGGCGGAATCATCGGCGCAAACGGAGTTGGTTCGCCTAGAACTGGTGCGACGCTGCGCAACGCGCCGCGCATCGCGTCGGCGGTCTGGAAACGCTGCGCGGGATTCTTGGCCATGGCCATCAGGATCAGTTGGTTCAGGCCGGGCGGAATATCGGACCTCAGGTCAATCGGCGCGGTCGGCGGCACTTGCAGATGCGCTTGCATCACTTCGAAGTTGTTGTCGCTGACGTACGGGCGCTGCCCGGTGATCGTCTCGTACAAGGAAACGCCGACGGAATAGAGGTCGGAGCGGCCATCGAGAGGTTCGCAGCGCACTTGTTCGGGTGACATGTAAGCGACGGAGCCGAGCGTGGTGCCGGTCATGGTGAGGCCCATATCGTTGCCGGAGCGCGCGATGCCGAAGTCCATCAGTTTAACGACGCCGAAGGGAGCGAGCATGATGTTGGCGGGCTTGATGTCGCGATGCACGATTCTTTGCGAGTGGGCGCACGCGAGCGCGGCGAGAACTTGATCGAAGTAAACGAGCGCGTCGGCATAGCGGACGTCACCTTGTTGCAGGCGGGAGGCGAGCGTGGTGCCTTCGACGTACTCCATGATCATCACAAGCTGATTGCCGATGGTCAGCGCGGTGCGCAGCTCGGCGATATTCGGATGATTGAGACTGGCGAGAACTTTTATCTCGCGCAAGAAGCGATCGGCGAGTTCCTGTTGCTCGGAAAGATCGGGCAGCAGAACTTTCATGGCTTCAACACGGTCGGAAAGTGTGTTGCGGACTTTATAGACCTTGCCCATGCCGCCGGCGCCCAGAGTGCCGAGGATCAGGTAGTCGCCTTTTCGTGCGCCAGTGACGTCGTCGGTCATTTGGCCTCTGCGGTCTGAGAACGAATGCTACGGAAAGCTGGAAAGCTGCGGACATAATACGACATTTGCGCCACAGTGAAAGAGGCTGCTGCGCAGGATGTGGACACCGTGCAACCGGGTGGATATAGCTGGCGAAGAACGATTGATAGCGAAGGACCTGGCCGATTTTCCGCTCTTGACAGTGGCGCGTGGCGGGCCTATGTTCTTTGACCATAGCTTCTAATCCGGCCGGAAGACGCCATCCTGGGGCGTGCACCACGGATTTGCATGAGCGCCGGTCGTGGCGCAGCGACCGCCGTCAATCGGCGGGTGGAGCGGAAATCTTTCCCGTGTGTGACGGTTTTTCTAACGCTTTTGCGCAATGTGAATTGGAGGGCCGCTTCGGGGCAATCCGGTGCGGATTTCATGCGGAGCCAGCCTATTATTCTCGCGGCAGAGTGCAATCCTTCCGGACAGCGCTGGTGCAACCCTGAGTGTTTATCAAGAGCGAAACATAACGTCTAATCATGCCGGAATCAGTACGGCCGCGATAGAATGGCCCGATAGGGCAGGCGTCGGGGAATTTTCAGAGATCGCACGTTCTTGGCAGTAGCGGCACATTCGGAATTTTACATTTTTGGAGGAGAGTTACTATGAAATTGACCTGGCCCAGCATCACTATCGTGGCAAGGTGGCTGTTAATACTAAGCCTGATCACGGTCCCCAGCCTGGCTTTGGGGCAGAAGACTAAGAGTGCGCCAGCGCCCGCGGCACATGCGTCGGCCCCTGCCTCGCACCCTTCGGCGCCCGCTTCGCACCCAAGCGGCGGAGGCGCCTCGACGGCCAACCACGGCACCACGACCACAGCCAATCACGGCGCGACGACGACCACGGCTAATCATGGCACGACGACAACTACGGCCAACCATGGCACGACAACCACGACAGCCAATCACGGGACAACGACAACCACGGCCAATCATGGCACCACGACGACCACCGCCAACAAAGGCGCGACAACTACCACGGCCAATCATGGCACCACGACCACCACAGCGAACAAGGGTGCGACGACTACTACTGCGGGCAAAGGGACTACTACCACCACCGCAGGAAAAGGAACAACTACTACTACCGCGGGCAAAGGAGCGACGACCACTACCGCTGGCGGTAAGGGTGCGGCGACGACCACTGCGGGCGGCAAGGGAACGACGGCAGCCGCTGGTAAGGGTGGCGCGACGAACACTGCCGGCAAAGGCGGGACGACGACCCACGCAGCTCCTGCGAAGACTGTGACCACCAAGAGCGGCAATACGGCCCGCGTTTCGAATGGTCACGTCACTTCGATCCATACCGCGCATGGGGCAACGATTACTCGTGGGGCGCACGGAAGCACGAGGGTCGTCTCAACGCGTCCTGGCGGCGGCCGGCTGGTGAACAATGGGCGACACGGGTACGGCTACGGCGAGCGTGGCTACCGGGGACGCGACGGGCGCCGGTACATGGGCCGAACCTACTACCGTGGCGGCCACTATTATGCCTATGGATATCGCGGTGGCTATTACCACGGAGGCTACTACTACGGCTATGTGCCGGCTTATTACTACGGTCCGGCATTCTACGGCTGGGCCTACAACCCGTGGGCAGCGCCGGTTGTTTATTCATGGGGTTGGGGCGGAGCGCCGTGGTATGGAGCCTACGGTTACTATTTCAATCCGTATCCGGCTTATGCGACCGCAGCATTGTGGATGACGGACTACGTAATCAGCCAGAACCTGCAGGCAGCGTATGAAGCGCAGGCGGCGGCGAATGCAAATGCCGCGGCCGCGCAAGGGCAAGGCGATGCCGGGGCACAACAGGATGCCAGTAACGGCGGCGGTGGCGGAGCGCCAGCGCTAACGCCGGAAGTGAAGCAAGCGATCGCGGATGAAGTGAAGGCCCAGCTGGCTGCGGAACAGGCAGCAGCGCAGGCACCGCAACCAGCAGCGACAGCAGCAGCGCCAGCAGCGGCGGCAAATACGTCTGCTGACGCAAATCCGCCGGAAGAGACGCCGGCAGCACTGGACCCCAATCACCGGACGTTTATCGTCAGCGACGTGCTGAACGAGACGGGCCCGGACGGGGCGGACTGCTCGCTATCGGCCGGGGACGTGGTCACGCGAATTGACGACACTCCGGACGCGAATAAGAACGTGAAGGTACTGGTCAGCGCGAGCCAAAAATCCGATTGCGCGTCGGGTTCGCAAGTCGCGGTGAGCGTTGACGACCTGCAGGAAATGCACAACCACTTCCGCGAGCAGTTGGATTCAGGGCTCAAGACGCTTGCGGACAACCAAGGGAAGAACGGACTGCCGCCCGCTCCTGACACTAAGACCAAGCCGAATCCTGATGGCCAGGTGAAGCCGGATACGTCGGTGAAAGACGAGCTCGCAGCGCAGCAGGCAGACGCCGATAAGGCTGAACAGGATGTGCAATCGGACCAGGCAGCAGCGCCTAGTGGCCAGGGCAACGACTAACACAGAGTAATGCTCGCGGCTCCGGTGCCTGCATCGCAACACCGTGAGCCACTAAGCGGGATAGGAGCGCCGGTGGTGAAAGCCGTTGGCGCTCCTGATTCGGCGAAGTTCGAAGCGAAGAGCGCGATCACCAAGTTTCGTCACCGAGTTTCTGAATATCCGAAGAAAACCGCAGGGCTAGCCACGCCCAAGGAGAAGTCCTCAATGAAGGCCAGACTTCCTATTCGAGTGCAAATTGCTGTCCTGGCGGTTGTGGGAATCGTGCCGTGGTTCACGGCGGGCGCACAGGGTTCGCTGCAGAGCCAACTGGAAGCAAAGTATAAGATCACGAAGCCGACGGAAGATAAGAGCGACATCGTCACCGCGGGTGCGGTATTGGTGCTGCAGAAAGATAAGATTCTAATGTACCCCACCTCAACGCAAATACCGCCGGTAAATACTTACAGTGGCGGCCGGCTCTCCGAGGGCGCGTACGGAGTGCACCAAAAGATGCAGAGCTTTGGGAGCATGATCGGCCACCCGCCGCCGCAGACCATACAGGGGCGGCAATTTGTGACGGGCGAAAAATTCTGGGTGACGGGTATCGTCGTGCAGCCCGATGGCGTTCTTTTTAGCTTGTTCAGCGATCCTTATCAGGATGTCCGGTATTACTCACAGCTCAAATTCATTTACCCGAAAGGCTCGAACCTCAGCTTGGATCAAGTGTTGAGCCTGGTCGGGGAAGTCTTGACCGTTGACGCGGGCGATGCGAAGTCGGACGACAGCGGAAACCAACAGCAGGCGGCGGGAGGAGACGCGAATCAGCAACCTGCTGCGGCAGCGGATGCTCCTGCGGCAGCACCTGCGGAAGCTGCGGCTCCGGCTGCCCCCGCTGCTCCGCCTGCGACGGTGGAGATCGGGCAGACGACGGATCAAGTGACAGCAATACTCGGGCAACCGGAGAAGATCATCAATCTGGGCGCCAAGACGATCTATGTCTATAAAGATCTCAAAGTAACGTTTGTTAAGGGGAAGGTTACCGACGCGCAATAAGCGGTTCGCGGGCGTTCGCCGCGGCGGGTGATTCGGCTGCCACGGGTAAGACGGCTGCTCGATCCCGCGAATCAGCCTGTGATCATGGAAGCGCAGAGCCGCCGCGCGGGCAGATTCGAAACGGAGTGACGATAAAAATAAAAAAAGGGCGGTTCCGCATCGCGGGACCGCCCTTTTTTTCGCACGCTCCCGATCGGGAGGTTAGAAAGTTAGCTTGCCAACGATTTGCGCGATCCTCTGGTCCGTTGCCGCCGCTGCAAACGCTCCATACGGCGAGGTTGGCGGCGTTTGAGTGATGACGGCCAGACCGAAGATGCTGTTGTTGGTGTTGGGATATGGAGCACCATAATTCGCGTGGTTCAGGAAGTTGAACGCGTTCAGGCCGATCTGGAATCCGATGCGTTCGGTGATCGCGAATGTCTTCCTGATGCTCATATCGCCTCCGAAGAATCCCGGACCGCGAAATGCGTTGCGGCCGACGGAGCCGGTGAAGTCCGTGCTGGTCTCAAAGTCCGAGGCTGTAAAGCACGGTGAAGTTACGCAGTTTCCCACGTCGGAGAAGTTTCTGCGCGTGAAAGCTGCGGTCGGTTGCAACAGGATTGTGGAGCCGGAGAGATTATTTCCAGCCAGTGCGCCGGCAAGCCCGCCGTCGATCATGCTGAACGGAAAGCCGGTCCGCCAGAAGAACGTGCCCGAGATCTGCCATCCACCGATCGCCGCGTTCACAAGGCGGTTTTCGCTTTTGAACGGGAGTTGATAGACGTAGCTAGCGGACAAATCCTGCCGCGCGTCGTAATCGGACGAAGCATAGTTCGCATTGAGGTTGTAAGGATTGATTTGAGTGGGGATCGTGGTGATCACGCTGAAAGGCAGCACTCCCCCATTGGATATATCGTCGAGCGAGTGGGAGTAGGTGTAGTTCAAGCGTCCGCTCAATCCGTGCCACGTGTTTTCCTGGATCGAAAGGGTCAAGCCATTGTAATTAGAGACCCCGCCGTTCTGCAGGAAGTTCACGCGGGCGACGCGAGGATCGGGAGCAACAGCAGGAAGCTGCCCGAAGCCGAAGCCGTTGAGGTCATCGTTGAAAATCAAGCCATTGTAGCCGTGGTTGCCAACGTAGTTTGCGGAAGCAACTGTGTGGCTGCCAAAGCTGTGCTGCACCTCGAAGTTCCACTCCACATACTTGGGGTTCTGGAGGTTGCGGCTCACGTCATTCAGTGTCGGCACAGCTAAATTGCCAAGCGCGTTGAGGCAGCCGCCGTTGATGCCAGCCGCCGCGCCTTGATAACCGCCGCCAGAGCTTCCACCCGTCGTCAAGCTTCCACCCGAACTATAGTTCGCAGCAAACGCGCTGTTGCATTGGGTGACCAGGTTCACACCGCTGGTTGGAAACGCGGTCGAGCCCGGGCCCTGCGTATCGAATGCCACAGTGCCGGCCGGCACGTTCCACAGATTCACCTGCGGGAAGTTGGTGTCGTAGGCGCTGAGGATGGTGCCGGGGTAGAGATCTGTAAACAATCCCACGCCGGCCCGGATTACGGTGTTTTGGCCAAGGGGGCTCCAGGCCAATCCAAACCGCGGTTCGAAAACGATCTTCTCGACGCCCGGGATGATGGTATGCAGCCCGGTCTGGAAGGATTGGTCATAAGGAATCGTTTCACCGTGCGGCATTTGGTTGAACGGAGAGACTGGCAGGCTAGCGCAATCGGCCTGGCAGACCCCGCCCGAATTGCGGTCGGCTCGCAGGGTCAAGGTGAGTTTCAGTGTGGAACTCACGCGATACTCGTCCTGGAAGTACAAACCAAAACTGTAGTACGCGACGGGTTGTTCCTGGTGAGTAGCGAAATTATATAGAGCGCTACCGCAATTCGCCGCGGCCACGCATCCAGTGGGAGCGATTTGATCGTTCGCGAAGCCGAACAATGAAATGTTCACCGCGGGATACAAGGTCTGTGAAGCCGCCGTCAAATCGGTGATGTCGTCACGGCGGAAGTTCACGCCCATCTTAAAGCCGTGATTTCCGCGCGTAACAGAAAGATCATCCACCAATTGCCATTGCGTGACGCGGCGACCCTGCGGGTACAAGAAGCCTTGCGCGAAGCCACCCGGATCGCCTGAACCGGTGCCGAGGGCCGTCAGTGAGCCATCAATGGCGAACGCGAGGTTGCCCGGGAAAAGACTCAAAGCCGGGCCAGGCGTCGTGCTGCCAAAGATGGCCGAGTAATACAGCACAGACCCGATGAAATTGTTCACTATCGTCGGGCTGAAAATGTGCGTGTAGTTCAACTGGCCTTCGTTCTGAGGCTGGACGCTGTAATCGTTGAAGGCCGGGTTGATCGAGTCGGTGTAGGTGGGTTGCGTGCCACGGTCAAAGCGCACGCGCCCGAAAATCTTGTCGTTATCGCCTAGGCTGTAATCAACGCGTCCACTGAGCAGCCATTCTTTGTTGCCGCTGGAGACAGATTGCGTCCAGGTTTCGGTGCATTCACCCGCGTTGGCGCCTCCTGGCTGGAAACTGGCGGGCAGGCCAATAATAGCAGTGGTCGCACCGGTAGCGGGATTCGTGGTGAAAGGGAACCCCGAGCAGCTTCCCGGTCCCTGTGGACTGGTTGGGCTGAACGTTGTCGCGAACCCATTGGGAGTGGCATTGGCGATTCCCGGAGCTCCATTATACAAACTGAACGCGTTGCTATAGAACGCTTGCGTTGCCGCATCGGCAGGAACGTTGCCCTGCACGAAACTTTGAAAAGCTGGCGTCGGCGCGCTGGGCGTGTGCACGGAACCGAAAATGTAACGGATGCCTTCGGTGTTTACGAAAAAGAAGGCCTTATTCTTGATGATCGGACCGCCGACAGCGGCAGCCCACTGGTTGTTGTTCTCAAATGGCCGCGTGCCGCCGAACGCTTTATTGACGGGATCGTTGGCGGTGAGTTCGCGCCCTGTCCAGTTGTAAACAAGGTCGCCGTGAAACGAATTGGTGCCGGATTTGGTGGAGTAATCGATCTGCGCTCCAGCCTGGCGGCCGTACTGGCCCGTGTAACCATTGCTGACGACCGCAACTTCCTGAAGTTCGTTGCCGCCGAGAAGCAAGTTGCTGGAACCGGAGTTGTTCAAATTCAGAAACGCGTCGTTGTAGTCGTTACCGTTAATGGTGAAGAGGTTGGATGTGGCCGGCAAACCGAAGGCGCTGAAGTTGCCGTAGCCCCCGCCCGTGGAGTTATTCATGGATACGCCCGGCGCAGTTTGCGCGACGTAGGTGATGTCGTTGCCGGGGTTCGGGATGTTCTGGATCTGATGGGTGTCGAAGTTCGAGGAAATGTTGGCGTCTTCAGTCTGCAGCAGAGAACCCTGTTCAGTGACGGTTACGGTGTCACTGGTGGCGCCGACCTCAAGCTTCACGTTGGCTTGCGTGATTTGACCGAGGAGAACTTCGGTGCGCTGCTCCAGTTGTTTGAAGCCGGGGTGCGACACCCCGAGGGTGTAGATTCCCGGCTTGAGTAAGGTGAACTGGAACGAACCCAAAGTGGTCGTGGTGCTCGACAGAACGGAGCCCGTGTCGCTCGCCTTCAGAGTGACCTCCGCGCCCGCGATGACGGCGCCGGAGGAATCGGTCACGATACCACCGACAGCGCCCGTGACAATGCTTTGCGCACCAGCCGTCCTTGGCAGGAATAGCAGCAGAGCCGCAAGCAAAGCAGCGAGGCCGAAAAGCTGCTTGGTTCTCATATCTTGTTCTCCTGTTTCAACGCGATTTGAGGTAGCGGGCTTGTCCCAATTGAAGGTCGCGTGACTTGTGAGAAATGAAACTTCGCCCACTCCCCGGGGGTGCAATTGCAACGATTCTGCCATCGCGAACTGTTTTTATATTTATGAAAATAGGGTGTTTAAGTGTGATTCGTATGCGGGTAGGTAGAAGCGTTATCCGAGTTCTAAAAACTAAACGTAAGCCTGTATATGATGGTTCGCATGACTGCTTCGCCCAAATATGGGATTGCTGGTATTCGTTTTGGCGAAACCGCGTGCGGATACGATCCGGATAGGTGTGAATAGACATACAGATTTGCGTGCGACTATATGAAAATCAGTATGCAAGTTTGCGTACCAAATTTTGTATATTCTGCAAGCTATTGATTTATAGGCATTTATTTTTGATTTTGCATGGAAACAAACGTGCGATGTACCGGCTCGCTACGGGTTTTCTTGTATGGGGGCTGGGGTGGAGTCACAGGTTTCCTCGACATTCTGGGCACAATTTCTAGGAGGGTGTATGAATTGGAAGCGGTTTTTCGCAGCGGTGTTTGCGCTGCTGGTAGTTCTTTCGCTGGGTTCTACGAAGGTCGGTGCGCAGACGACAACCACTGGCGACATAGCCGGCGTGGTCACGGACCCGAGCGGCGCCACAGTTCCTGGCGCAAAAGTCAGCTTGAAGGACGAGACGAAGGGCAACACGCAAGAGTCCACGACGAACAAAGACGGCGTGTACCACTTTTACTTGCTTTCACCTGGACCGTACACCTTGACGGTGAGCGCGACGGGATTTCAGTCCTTCAGCCGCCACGCGAATGCGGCGGTCGGCCAGATCGCAAGCGTGAACATCGCGCTCTCATTGGGAGCTGCAACTTCGACGGTGACTGTAACTGAAGCGGCGCCTCTGATTCAGACGGAAAACGGCGACACTTCTACGGCCTTGTCGCAGCAGCAAGTTGCCAACGTGCCGAATCCGGGCAATGACCTGACCGCGATTGCGCAGCTTGCGCCCGGCGTAATCGTCAACTCGCAAGGCGGCTACGGCAACGTCGAAGCGTTCGGCTTGCCGGCGACCTCCAACCTCTTCACGATGGACGGAATGGACGATAACGATCCGTTCCTGAACTTGGGAAATTCCGGCGCGACCAACCTGCTGCTGGGATCGAACGAAGTGCAGGAAGCGGACGTGGTTTCGAATGCCTACTCTGGAGCGTTCGGGACTTTCTCCGGTTTGCAAGTGAACTTTATCACCAAGTCGGGCGGCAACCAATATCACGGCAATGCGGTTTACTACTGGAATGGCAGCGCCATGAACGCCAACGACTGGTTCAACAACGACTCCGGTCTGCCCAAGCCATTCAGCAACGCCAACCAATGGGCGGCATCTTTCGGCGGCCCAGTCATCAAGGACAAGGTGTTCTTCTTCGTCAACACCGAAGGTCTGCGCGTCTTGATTCCAGTGCCTTCCACAATCCCAGTTCCCAGCCAGGCGTTTGAGGGTTCGGTGGTCGAAAACCTGACGGCGCTCGGCGATACCGCGTCCATTCCGTATTACTGCCAAAATATGTCGCTGGTTGCAGGCGATGGCACGACGCAGACTTGCGGAGGAGGTGTTGCGGGGGCAGGGTCGGGCATATTCAACATATTCAATGGGGCAAAGAACTACAACACCGCGTTGAACAGCTTTGACGGTGGCGGTTGCGACAACGTTGGTCCGGGTACCGGTGGCGGAACGGGGACTATTTTCAATAGCTTCTCGACCACAAACCCCTGCACACTGAGCATGAGAACCACGCCGGTTACGTTCGCGCCAGAATGGCAGATTGCCGGCCGGTTGGACTGGAACGCAGGGAATAACGACCGGGTTTACATGCGCATGCAGTATGACCACGGCGTCCAACCCACGTACACCGACCCGCTCAATCCGATTTTCAACGCGGAGAGCGACCAGCCGGAATATCAGGGGCAATTGAACTGGACGCACACATTCAGCCCGACTTTGACCAACCAGTTCTTGTTCGCCGCTACCTGGTATTCGGCGATCTTCAAGTCAGTGGATCAGCCAACAGCCTTGGCGGCATTTCCGCAGGACTTGATCGTCGGCGACGGAGCACTCCCCTTTATTGGTGGAGAGAACGCTTTTTTCCCGCAAGGCCGCAACGTCACACAGATTCAGGCGACTGACGACGTATCCAAGACGTTGGGCAACCACACCTTGAAGTTCGGCTTCAAATGGCACAAGAACTACGTGAGCGATCACGATTTGGGCCAACTCACGGTTCCGGAAGTTGTACCCATCACCTTGGGCGACTTCGTCAACGGCGGAGATCCGGCCGCGGCGGGCAACTTCTTCAGCGAGTATGTACAGAACTTTCCCGTAAATCAGAACGTTCCAATTCGCATCTACCAAATCGGCGGATACATCCAGGACGATTGGAAGGTTACGTCCAACCTCACTATTTCTCCGGCTCTGCGCATCGAGCACTCCTCGAATCCAATTTGCGTGACGAGCTGCTTCGGCCAGTTCGCGGTGCCGTTCAGCGATGTGATTGCCGACCCAACCGCGCCCTACAACGAGCAGCTTGCGATTGGACGCAGAAATGCACTTTTGAGCTTGAGGGCAGTTCAGTGGGAACCGAGAATCAGCTTTGCGTGGCAGCCGTTCGGTTCTTCGAACGAATGGTGGAAGAAGGACTTCGTGATCCGCGGCGGCGCCGGAATCTTTAACGACATTTTCCCCGGTCAGATCGCCGACTCCATGGCGGAGAACCCTCCGCTCGTCAATCCGTTCACGCTGCTTTCGCCAGCCGCCGGTGGGACATGCCCGGGTTTCCTCTCCCCGAATCAGGCTGGCAACTTCACCGATTGCGCGAGTTCGGCGAACGCGGCTTTCAATACCACGTTCTTTACCGGAGGGAACACCACAACGTTCGCGCCGAGCGTAACATTCACTCCTCCGGTGATTGTGCCGGCGCAGTACCAGAAGTGGAGCTTGGAAATCCAGAAGGGGTTTGGCGCCAACGACTCCATCTATGTCGGCTACTTTGGGAACCACGGAATCCACGAACCTATCATCAACAACTCGGTGAATGCGTTTGGACTAGTGAATGAGCTTCCCGCGACTGTTCCCACGGCTCAATTTGGACCGATCACAGAGGTTTCCAGCTCAGGCGTGTCGAACTACAACGGGATCGTTGCTTCCTATAAGCATCGCTTCTCGGTCTGGGGCGGCGGCCTATTTCAATTTAACTACGTTTACGGCCACGCGTTCGATATTATCTCGAACGGCGGATTTAACCCGTTCTCGGACCAAAGCGCCGGCGGAACCGCCGCGGTTAGTTTGCTCAATCCGCAGAACCCGTACAACTTCAAGCAGAACTACGGGCCGGCCGACTATGACGTTCGTCACTCTCTGAATGCCAACTACGTGTGGCAGATTCCAATCCGCAAGATGCTGGGCGGACATGGTTGGGCGCCGCTGGTTGAGGGATGGCAGGTTTCGGGAGCAGTTTACTACCGGACCGGCTTCCCCTTCTCCGTGATCGACCCGACATTTACGGGCGCGAACAACTACGGAGCTGACCTGCTTCCAAACCCGACGTCGCCGATCTCCAACTTCACCTGCAACAACGAAAGCCATTTTGGGCAGGCGGGTTTGAATGGTAACCCTTGCCCCTTTGCCGCCGGCTTCGCGGGTGTGGTTCCAGGGACCGAAACAGATTTTGGAGCTTATGGTCTGAGGAACCGGTTCCGGGGACCTTCGTACTGGGATACGGACTTCAGCTTCATGAAGAACACGAAACTTCCGAAATGGGAAAGTGCGAACCTCGGGATCGGGCTGCAGTTCTTTAACCTGTTCAACCATCCGAACTTCAACCTCCCGTCTAACGACATCACGAATCCATTCTTCGGCACGGTTCAGTCCACGGTGAACCCGCCGACCAGCATTTTGGGTTCGTTCCTCGGTGGAGATGCTTCACCGCGGTTGATCCAGGTGAAGGCTCAGCTCACCTTCTAACTTCGGGCTCCCGGTTCTGCCGGGGGAGCGAACGCAATTCGAGGGGCGTCCCGATGTTCGGGACGCCCTTTTTGTTTTTGGGCAGCACTTTGGGTGAGATCCACCTCGATGGGCACCTGAGCTTGGTATCGAGTCGAACTTCGACTGCAGCACGATCGAAAGGAGCGACTGCGGGAGGCAGATGTCGCCTGCAGGCTGCGTGTAACGGAGCACCTCGCGCCCTGCGCAAAGTGCTCAACGCGAGAGGAAGAAAATCTGTTGCGAGTGTATCGCGCGCTCGATTCGTGAGTGGTGATGGCAGTCCGCATAGAAGAGGAGTGTCGGCAAGGGCCGGCAGGCAGTATTCCATGATGTGCTGGTAAGTCGGCAGGTGCTCCGGGAGGCGTCCCGATACGAGCTACGCGCTGGCAGAAACTCTTCCAATTATGTTCCTAGACTGTTGCTCGAGAAGAGCAGATGGGCGGGCCTGAGACCCGCCCCTGGGTGGGGACGCGCGGTGCTCACGGCCCGAGCACGACGCGTCGAACCGACGCTCTGGCAGGAACTGCGTCAGGACGGAGCTAGAGGTCCTCGCCCTTGCTGTCCATCATTTTCCTGGGATCGAAGTAGGTGATCAGTTTGGCGCCTCCCATTTGGAGATAGAAGTCGATTTCCTTCTCGTCGGGAGCGATGGTGGGCTCGCCGTTCTCGCTCTTCTTAGGGAAATAGAAAATAGCGCCATTAACATTTCCATCTCCGTTTTTGAGAAAGCCCACTTTTGTTGGATAAATCTTTTCTTTTGTTTTCTTTAACTGGAGGTACGCAGCTTTCTCGAATGCTTGTTCGCCGCGGTGCTGAAAGATCTGCATGTTCGTGCCTTGCACCAGGATCATGTATTCGGGGGGATCATTCGAGACTGTTTTTTCTGCCTCTGCCTCGGTCACGCTCCCTTTTAGGACCGCGCGACGCTCCGAGGCCGCACGGATGGTCCTGGAGGACCACCAGTAGATGCTATAGGTAGCATCGTTTGCCGCGGCCGAATCCTCTTTCTCCGTAGCTCCATTCTGTCCTGGGGCTGCCCCGGAGGCGATGTGCGACGTGTCTGTTTTGCCGCCCGCGATGCCTGTGCTACCCGTGGACTGCGTCATCCCCGCGGGGCGCGTGGCCGCGCCTTGTGCCTGGACCTGTGCCTTGGCCCAAGGTGACGTGCTCAGAATTTCCATAATGTCTTTGTCCGTCCATTGGTCCATCGACTTCGTTTTCCAGACATCGCCGCCTGCGAAGGCGACTGCGGCGACCGCAAGAATTGCTGTGCCGACAGCTAATTTCCTCATGAATCTCTCCTTTCAATTGGATATCCCAACTACGAAGAATTGTACTTCATACCAGATTTAGCGCCATAGAGTGTACGAAAGATAAAGATAAATTGGCGAGAAATCGTGTGCAGACCGCACGAGAAGGAGTCTGGGAAAGTAAGGATGTGCGAACGCTCTAAATGCTGGGAGCGAGTTTTCGGCCGCGGACTGCCAGCGGTAAGGATTCGCTGAAGAGTGGCCGCGCTACGCCGTTCTCGGTGATTATGGCAGTGATGTAACGGTGGGGAGTTACGTCGAAGGCGATGTGAGCGGCGCGGACGTCCGGGGCGGTGCGTACGCCGGCTGCATGCGTTACTTCCGCGGGGGAACGCTCTTCGATGGGAATTTGATCGCCAGTAGGGAGAGACAGGTCAATCGTGGAGATCGGGGCGGCAACGTAGAACGGGATGTTATTTTCTTTGGCTAGCACCGCGATGCCGTAGGTGCCGATTTTGTTGGCGGTGTCGCCGTTGGCGGCAATGCGATCGGCGCCGACGACTACGGCACTGACTCCGCCGGTCCTGAGGAAATGGCCGACCATGTTGTCGGTGATCAGCGTCAGCGGAATGCCGTCTTCGTGGAGTTCCCATGCGGTTAGGCGCGAACCTTGAAGATACGGGCGCGTTTCGGGAACGAGAACTTCGAGTTGGTTACCTTCTTCAATCGCAACGCGGATCACTCCCAGCGCGGTGCCGATTCCTGCGGTGGCTAGCGCGCCGGCGTTGCACTGAGTCATGACGCGGCCGGATTTCGGCATCAGCGCGGCGCCAAATTTTCCGATGCTGCGATCCCCTGCACGACGTTCTTCGTGTACCAGGAGCGCTTCCTGCACCATCGCCGCGCGAATTCCTTCCAAGTTGGCGGCGCCATTTCGCGAACCGGCGGCCAGCGCTAATTCTTCAAAGCGACGTTTCATGCGAGCGATCGCCCAGAAAAGATCCACGGCAGTGGGGCGGGTATTGGCGAGAGTTTCGCAGATGACGGGGAATTCGGTGCGCAGATCTTCCAGCGTTTTCGCTTCGGAGCGCTGCACTCCCAGTGCGATGCCCATCGCCGCGGCTACTCCAATGGCTGGGGCGCCGCGAATGATCATCGTCTTGATGGCTTTGGCGACATCACGATAATCCGTGTAGGTGTAATGGACTACCTCCGACGGCAGCTTCAGCTGGTCGAGCATCACGACGCCTGCGGAAGTCCATTGAATGGGTTCGACCGTGTGCAATGCTTTCGTCTCCGGTACTAGGGCGCGCTGAATGCTGCGCACAAATTTCTATTGTAGCTGATTTTGCACGGATTGTTTGCAGCGCGATTGGCGTACTGCGCCGGGTTATTGTCGCGGCTACGGCGCAGCGGGGAAATGACGGAAGCCGTGCGAGGCTAGCAGAAAGCCGAGGAACAGACACGAATTGTAGCTTACGTGCAGGATGTAGCTGGCGACTACGGTGCGCGTCCTGGCGCGGGCGTAGGTGAAAACGATCCCGACCACGACCAGCATCGCGATCTGAGCCCAGGCTCCCCACAATTGCGAGGCGTGCAGCAGCCCGAATAGCGTCCCAGTGACGACGATGCTGGCGTTCACGCCGAAGCTGCGCGCGATCACCGGATAGATGTAGCCGCGGAAGATTGTTTCCTCCAGTACCGGCGCGAGCAGGACTGCCATGGACATCAGCAGGAGTGCGCTGCGGCGATCCTGGAAGAATTGCTCGATGGGAATCTGCTTGGGGGCTTTGAACACTGCTGACGACAGCGTCACCAGGATCGCCAACATGAAGCCACTGAGAACTAATCCGAGATACGCGGCGGCGCGGGGCGTGTGGCCGATTTCGAGGGGTCGCCATCCGATGGTGCGCCAGAAAGGCGCGTGAAAACTGTGGCGCATTTGCGCAGCGAGATACCCCAGCAGGAGAACGGATAGCAGCGTTTGATTAAGGATGAGAAAAAGATTTTCGTCACTGGGGGATTTCTGGATTTGGCGGAAGCTGAGGCCGAAAATCGCGAAGCATTTGATGAGCAGCAGGCTGATTATGATCGTGCCGGAAACGGTGACGGCGACCAGAAAGAGCAAATCAAGCCAATTCCAGGGGCTGCGAAGATCGTCGGGGAGATGCGCGTCGGTTCCGCGCGGATAGCCCGGGGTGACGGGCGACTCCAGATGCGAGGGGGGGGATTCCGGCGCTGGCTCTGACGGGAGCGCGGATTCTGACCGCGGGAAATTGTTGTCATCGAAGGTCATGCGAGAGCGGTGTGGTTCGTCCTCTTTTCACTATACTTCATCCGGCGCGTGGCGAAAATCCGCGGCCTTTCATTGTGAAAATCGCGGGCACGGCGGGCCGTGCCCCTGCTACTGCTCGGTCGACCGCTTATCTTTTGATCCGCCAGCGCCGTGTGTGCCAGCGCCGTTGCCGTTCAGCGCGCGAGCCAAAATTTGCCCCGTGTAGGATTTTTTCACGCGCGCGACTTGTTCTGGCGAGCCTTGCGCGACGATGCGGCCGCCTTCTTCGCCGCCTTCGGGGCCGAGATCGATGATCCAGTCGGCTTGTTTGATGACGTCGAGATTGTGCTCGATGATCAGGACCGTGTTGCCGAGCGTGACGAGGCGATTGAGCACGTCGAGAAGTTTTTTGACGTCGTCAAAATGCAAGCCGGTGGTGGGCTCGTCGAGAATGTACAGCGTGCGGCCGGTCTGGCGTTTGGAAAGCTCGCGCGCGAGTTTCGTGCGCTGCGCTTCGCCGCCGGAAATGGTGGTAGCGGATTGGCCTAGCTGCACGTAGCCGAGGCCGACGTCCACCAGGGTTTGAAGTTTGATCTGAATGGCCGGAATATTTTCCAGGACTTTTAGAGCATCTTCGATGGGAAGATCGAGAAGATCGGAAATGGAGAGGCCTTTGTAGCGCACGGCGAGAGTTTCTGCGTTGTAGCGCTTGCCGCGGCACACTTCGCAGGTGACGTACACGTCAGGCAAGAAATTCATTTCGATGCGGCGCTGGCCGTCGCCCTGGCAGGCTTCGCATCGTCCACCTTTTACGTTGAAGCTGAAACGGCCGGGGCGATAGCCGCGTTCGCGAGATTCCGGAAGCATGGCGTAAAGCTCGCGGATGGGCGCGAAAACGCCCGTGTAGGTGGCGGGATTCGAGCGCGGCGTGCGGCCGATGGGCGCCTGGTCAATCTGGACGACTTTATCAATGTGCTCGATGCCGGTGATGGAACGATGCGCGCCGGGTTTTTCCATTGAGCGATAGAGTTTGGCGGCGAGGGCGCGGTAGAGAATATCGTTGATGAGCGTGGATTTTCCGGAGCCGGAGACGCCTGTGACGACGGTCATGAGGCCGAGCGGCAGAGTGACATCAATATTTTTCAGATTGTGGCTATGAGCGCCGAGAATCGCGATGGATTTTCCGTTGGGACTGCGGCGCGTTTCGGGGACAGCGATTTTCACTTTGCCGGAAAGATATTGGCCGGTGAGTGATGCGGGATTGGCAGCGATTTCTGCGGGCGCTCCGGCAGCGACGAGGTATCCGCCTGCTTTTCCGGCACCGGGGCCGAGATCAACCACGTAATTGGCGCGGCGGATGGTTTCTTCATCGTGCTCGACGACGAGAACGGTGTTGCCGAGATCGCGCAAGGTTTCGAGTGTGTTGAGCAGGCGGCCATTGTCGCGCGCGTGCAGGCCGATGGAAGGTTCATCTAGGACATAGAGAACGCCGCGCAGACGCGAGCCGATTTGAGTTGCCAGGCGGATGCGTTGGGCTTCGCCGCCGGAAAGCGTGGCAGCGGAACGGTCCAGGGTGAGGTAGCCGAGGCCGACGTTGAGCAGAAAATCGAGGCGCTCAGCAATTTCGTCGAGCGGGCGGCCGGCAATTTTGTGTTGGCGCAGAGTAAGCTTCGTGCGGATTTTATCCACGGCGGCGCGAGCGGCGGTGAGCGGCAACTCGGTAAAATCGGCGATCGAGAGGCCGGCAATTTTGACGGCGAGGCTTTCTGGGCGCAGACGGCGCTCGCTGCAGGCGGCGCAGGGAGCGGGCGACATGTATTGCGTGAGCCACTCGCGGTAATTGTCGGATTTTGATTCTTCGAGATTTGATTCCAGATGCGCGAGCAGGCCCGGAAAGTTGAGCTGCTTGGCATTTTTGCCGTCGGCGGGATTGCCGTGGAGAATCAGGTTCTGCGTTTTGCGCGAAAGCTGTTCAAAGGGCGCATCGAGATCGAATTTATAGGCTGCGGCTGCCAGGCGCATGGTGCGCTGCAAGTAGGTGGAACTTGAGCCCGGGCCGAGGCCGCCTTCGAACAGCGGCTTGGTCCAATCCACGATCACTTTCGCCGGATCGAAATCGTATTTCGAGCCGAGGCCGTGACATTCGGGGCAAGCGCCGTAGGGCGAATTGAAGCTGAAGGAGCGCGGTTCGAGCTGCGGAACGGAAATGCCGCAATCGGGGCAGGCGAGTTTCTCGGAATAGACGTGTTCTTCGCCGCCCACGACGACGATGGTGACGAGGCCGCCGGTGAGCTTCAACGCGGTTTCGACGGATTGCTCGAGGCGCTGCGCGATACCGTTCTTCAGCAGAAGGCGGTCAACCACAATTTCGATGGTGTGATTCTTGCGGCGGTCCAGCGGGATCGGTTCATCCAGATTGACGAGGTCGCCATCCACGCGCGCGCGGACGTAGCCTTCCTTGGCATATTTTTCGAGCTCCTTTTTGTACTCGCCCTTGCGGCCGCGAACCACTGGTGCGAGGACCATGATGCGATCGTCCGACTTCAGTGCCAATACGGATTGCACAATTTGTTCCGTGGACTGGCGAGTGATGGGCTTGCCGCAATTGGGGCAGTGCGGAGAGCCGATGGCACTGTAAACGACGCGCAGGTAATCGTAGATTTCAGTGATGGTGCCGACGGTGGAGCGTGGCGATCGCGTGGTGGTCTTCTGTTCGATGGCGATGGAAGGCGAAAGGCCTTCGACGGAATCAACATCCGGGCGTTCCATCTGATCGAGAAACTGGCGCGCGTAGGCAGAAAGGGATTCGACATAGCGGCGCTGTCCTTCGGCGTAAAGCGTATCGAAAGCGAGCGAGGATTTGCCCGAACCGGAAAGCCCTGTGATAACCGTGAGCGTGTTGCGGGGTATTTCCAGATGAATATTCTTCAGGTTGTGCTGCCGGGCGCCCCGGATGACGATTTTTTTCAGGCCCATGTTGGGATGGGATACTCTCTACAGGATGCAGCGTCATACACTGGGTAAAATGCGCCCAGTGTAATCTACCAACATAGCAAGAGAGCAACGGTGCGGTCAAGGAGCAGCGTGAGTGCGAAAATAAATCGAACCTATTCGCGCTGGCAGCGTCTAGGGGGAAATTTTGCCCTGCAGGTTGGATTTTTTACTCAGGGGCGAAAGTCAGAAGCCGTGTGTTTTCAGCATGTTGAGTTTGGTTAGCGGCGTGCGATGTGTAAGGGTGTCAGAGGGAAGGAAAGCCGAGGATCCCTATAGGGGATTGAGGGCTGGGCCGGCTTCCTTCCCTCGGCTTCTCTCGCCTCATTCATAAATTTCATAAAGGCCTAAAACGGCGGGAGCGTCTTCATACCGCTGGTTCCGTTTCTTTGCCACGTTTTGATTTCCTGCGAAATCCAATCTATAGAAAAATGCGTGGGAAGAAAAATTCCATTCCCGTTTACAATCAAGGAACGGCTGGGGCGTGGTCCAATTGGTAGGACACCTCACTGTTAATGAGGACGGTGTTGGTTCGAGTCCAACCGCCCCAGCCAGAATCTCTCCGCTCGTCCACTCGCCACTCGCGTCGCAATCCAACTAGTCTTTGATTACCGGAAAGCCGGCTTCGGTCCAGCCGCGCCAGCCGCCGTCCATGGAGACTACGTTCGTGTAGCCCATTTTTTGCAGGTTGTCGGCAGCTAGCGCGGAGCGGAAGCCGCCGCCGCAGTAGAGGACGATGGTGGCGGATTTTTCGGGAATGGTTTTTTCGATGTCGCGCTCGATGATGCCTTTGCCCAGGTGCACGGCGTTGGGAATGTGGCCGCGGGCCCATTCGCTTTCTTCGCGGGTGTCCACCAGGATCAATTTTTCGCCGGCGTCTAGTTTCTTCTTGGTAGCTTGGACGTCTTCTTCTTTGATGCGCTTTTTGGCGTCGGCTACCAGCCTGAGAAAACCTTCGGGATGGTTGGGATGGCTCACTGATTCACCTCGTCGTTGAATTCAATGGAAAAACATAACACAGAGGACAGTGAGGAAGACAGAGCGCAGCGAGAACGCAAGAGAGATCCTTCGGTCGGCGGGAAGCAACTGCGCCGGCCTCAGCATGACGATGCTCATCGCATCGTCACTTCATGTCGCGCCAGTTGGGGCCCCCCTTGGTGTCGGCTACCAGCGGGACGCTCAGCTTGTGAATGCCTTCCATTACTTCTTTGGCCAGCTTGGTGAGGCTGGGGATTTCTGCTTCGGGGCCTTCGAATAGCAGTTCGTCGTGAACCTGCAGGATCATCTGCGATTGGAAATTTTCCGCGGTGAGACGGCGATCGAGTTCGATCATCGCTAGCTTGATCAGGTCGGCGGCGGCGCCTTGCATGGGCGTGTTCATGGCGGTGCGCTCGGCGAAATTGCGCATGTTGGGTTGCGGCGAATTGATTTCGGGGATTTGGCGAATGCGGCCGAAGAGAGTCTTGGTGATGCCCGTCTGGCGCGTTTCGGCGATCTGGCGGTCGAGGAAGTCTTTCACGCCGCGATAACGCTCGAAATATTTGGCGATGAAATGCGCGGCCTCTTTTTGGTCAATGCTGAGCTGCTGAGCGAGGCCGAAAGCCGAGAGGCCGTAAATCACGCCGAAATTGATGACCTTAGCGACGCGGCGATGCTCGCGGGTCTGCGCGAAGGGCGCGACATCGAAAACTTCCTGCGCGGTGCGCGAGTGAATGTCCTCTCCGCGACGGAAGGCCTCAACGAGGACAGGGTCGCCGGACAGATGCGCGAGGATGCGCAGCTCGATCTGCGAATAATCCGCCGAAAGAAGCTGGCAACCCGGGGCGGCGACGAACGCGGCGCGAATCTCGCGGCCAAGTTCCGTGCGAATGGGAATATTTTGCAGATTTGGATTGGAGGAGCTGAGGCGGCCCGTCGCGGTGCCGGTTTGAGAGAAGCGCGTATGCAGGCGGCCGGAGACGGGATGGATCAGGCGGGGCAGCACGTCGGAATAAGTGGATTTGAGTTTGGCGAGCTCGCGATATTCGATGATTTTCTTGGGCAGCTCGTGCACGGCTGCGAGTTCTTCGAGAATGTCGGCGGCCGTGGAGCGCGCTTTGGCGCGACTGCGGCGCGGAGGCTGCAGCTTGAGTTTGTCGAAGAGGATTTCGGCGAGCTGCTGCGGCGAATTGATATTGAATTCCACTCCGGCGTGACCGTAGATCGTTTTTTCCAGCTTGCCGATTTCTTCGAGCGTGGTGGCGGAAATGCGATCCAGCTCGACGGGATCCACGCGGACTCCCGCAGCTTCCATGCGCGCGAGAACGGCGGCGAGCGGCAGATCAATTTTTTCGTAGAGGTCCAGCAGGCCTTGAGCTTCGACTACGGCGCGGAGGACCGGCGCGACACGCAACAGAAAATCGGCGCGTTCCCCGGGTGCGCCGGACAGCGTGCGATTCAGATGGCGCAGCACCACCTCGGCGAATTCGTGGTTCGCGGTGGTAGGGCGCAGAAGATAGGAATAGAGCATGGTGGCATGGCGAATTCCGGCGACGGAATTCGGGGGCGCGGCAGTCGCTGATTTTTTTGCGCGTTTTGGCGCCACTCGGGTGCTGCCTTCGCGAAGACCTGCTCGAGCCGCGAGCAATTGAAATAATTTCGGGTCGTGGACGATTTTCGCGTGTTCGGAATCGGCGAGCCAATCCTGCATAGCGGCGAGGGTCTTGTCCGCGGCGTCGTTTCCGGCGATGCGCGATTGCCCCGGTTCGGTGGATACTTCGACGCCAAGGACGCGCGTGCCGAATCCTTCCTCGTCCGGGTCCTGCGGCTCAAGGGCGAGCCATGCAGCTGCTTCACGCTCGGACGGAATCGCATCGAGGAACTTCTTGAATGCGGTGGGCTGTTCGATCGACGCATAGTCCGTTTTTTGGGCGTCGGCGAGCGGTGCGAGCTCCCGCAGAAGGGAAGTGAAGCCCAGCTCCGCGTAAAGCTCGCGTAGTGCGGCGGTATCGGGCGCGCCGACTTTCATCGCGTCCAGATCGAGGGCTACGGGCGCGTCGGTGGGAATGGTGGCGAGCTTCTTGCTAAGTGTGACGAACTCGGCGCATTTTTCGAGGGCTTCGCGGTAGCTCGCGCGTTTCACTTCGCTCGCGCGTTTCAGGGTTTCTTCGGCGCTGCCGAATTGCTGGATCAGCTGGCGCGCGCCCACTTCGCCGATTCCGGGCTTGCGGCGTTCGCCGGGCGCGACTCTTTCATTGGGGTCGCGAGCGCCGGGAATATTGTCAATGGAATCGCCCATCAGGGCCATCACGTCCGCGACTTTCGAGGGCGGCACTCCCATGAGTTCTTCGACTTTCTTTTCGTCAATGAGCAGGTCGGCCTTGGTGGGATTCAAAACCAAAACGTTTTCGGTTACGAGTTGCAGCAGGTCTTTGTCGCTAGTGACGATGAAGACGTCGAGATTTTTCTTGGAGGCAAGGCGTGCGAGAGTGCCGATGACGTCGTCAGCTTCATAGCCGGGATACTCCAGGATGGGCAGGCGCATAGCTTCGCAATAGCGGCGCACGAAGGGGATCTGGATGGAGAGGTCGTCGGGCATGGGCGGGCGCTGCGCTTTATAGGCGGCGAAGAGCTTGTCACGGAAAGTCGGCGCACTGACGTCGAAGGCGACAGCGACGTAATCGGGGAGGCGGTCTTTATTTGTGAGCAGGCGCCGCATCATGGTCGCGAAGAGGTAAGGAACTTTCGTGGGAATGCCGGACGAAGTCTGCAGGCGGTCCATGGGGGCGAAATAGGCGCGGAAGATGTATCCCATCGCGTCAATCAGGAACAGGCGCTTGCGGTCTGTGGGAGGCATGCTGGCTTTCCGGCGCGTGCGCGCGGGAAGCAAAGTATAGCAGACGGGGAGAGGAGGTCTAGTTTGGCGGCGATAGGCCGCCGTTCGCCGCGGTTCGTGGATTGTTGGTGATTCGCGGGTGTTCGCATATATTTGACAGACGTTTCACCGGGTGGATGGCGTTTTTCGAGGAGTTTCCATGATCCGCGCGCTGGGAATGTGCGTCCTTTTGATCTGCGCGACCGGCGCGATGGCGGAGCCGTTGCAGGATGTCGAGAGCCGTTACGTGGTGAAAACGAGCAGCAAGATTGAATTTCACGCCACTTCGACGTTCGCGAAAGTGGTGGGAGTGTTTCATACGTGGGACGCCGATATGAAGGTCCCAGCGGGAAAATTTGCAGACGCGTCTTTAGTCCTGGAAATCGAGGCGGCGAGCGTAAGCACGGGGAACGGGTTGCGCGACAAAGAAGTGAAGGGCAAGAATTTCTTCTCGGTGCAAGAACATCCGAAAATTCATTTTGCTTCGAAGAGAATTACCGCCGGCGACGCTCCCACGAAATTTCAGATGGAGGGCGAACTGACGATACGAGGGATCACCCGGCCGGTTCCGGTTTCGATCATGGTGCTGCGGCAGGACGACGGGCATGAATGGATTGATGGAAGTTTTTCGTTCAACCGGCGGGATTTTGAGATGACGCACAACCTGCCGCTCGACAAGATCGCCAACATCGTGGTGGTGCAATTTCACCTGGATACGGTGAGCGGTATTGCGCCGGTGGCGCAGAACTGAAGTGTTTGGGCAACGGGCTCAATGTGGTGGTGCGTGACGAGATATTCGTTGGGCGGGCGCAGCACGGAAGTGAGCGCCTGAGATGATGCCTGCGACAGAAGGCGCTTTCGTTTCCTGTGAGATAACAAGCTTGACTCACTCTCCCTCTGAGGCTTATAGCTGTAGCAGCAACTTTGAGGGGTGGATTCGTGGGGTTGGGGGAGTCGTCGGCAGGATTTATCGCGGTCATTTTCTTTTTTGATAGGACACGCCTGCCTCGTTCGCCGTATAAGCCTAACAGGAGAACGCCATGAAAATTTCTAGTCGCTGGGGTGTAGCCGTTGCGATCGTATGCGCGATTCTGCTGATGATGCTGGCGGCCGCGCCGCTGGGGGCGCAGACGTTTCGCGGGTCAATCCAAGGGACAGTGACGGACAGCAGCGGCGCGGCGCTGGTGGGCGCGACGGTGACGATCCACAACGTGGACACGGCGGTTGACCGGATTACGACCACCTCGACGGATGGCAGTTACCTGATCCCCGAATTGCCAATTGGAACTTATAACGTAATCGTGGAGATGAGCGGTTTTCAAAAGGTAGCGACGAATGGCGTGAGGGTGGACATTGGCGCTGAGCGGCGCGTGGACGTGAGCCTGAAGCCGGGCCAGGTGAATCAGGAGATTGTGGTGTCAGGCGAACAGATACCGGTAGTGGAGACGTCAACGGATACGCTGGGAGGAAGCTTCGAGAGCAACCAGGTGGAGGATCTGCCGATCAACGGCCGCGACTACACTAAGATGCTGACCATGGTGCCTGGCACGGCCGGTGAGCCCAACGGCGGAGGCGATTCGCCCGGTTCTTATGGACTTTTCAGTTCGAACGGCAGCCGCGGCCGCGCCAACAACTATCTGCTGGACGGCACGGACATGAACGACGGCTACCGCAACTTGCCCGCGATTAACCAAGGCGGCGTGTTCGGAGTGCCGGGAACGATTCTGCCGGAAGACTCGATCCAGGAAATGAGCATTGAGTCGAATTTTGGCGCGGAGTACGGGCGGAATTCCGGCGCGGTGGTGAACATCGTCACGAAAAGCGGGGGTAACCAATTCCGCGGGGCGGCGTTCGAGGATTTTCGCAATGCGGTGCTGAACGCGCGGAACTACTTCAACGAGGTGGGCCAGCCAAAAGACGGCTTCCAGAATAACCAATTTGGGGGAGCGTTAGGCGGTCCCATCGTCAGGGACAAACTGTTCTTTTATGCGTCGTATGAAGGGCAGCGCGAGGGGATGGCCATCACTTCCATCAACAGCGTTCCCACTCTAAATGATGGAGTTGCCGGAGACCCCAACGATTACACACAAGCAATCGCCTCTTTGGGGGGCACCGTACCATGTACAAGCACGGTGGTTGCGTGCGTTGATGCGAACTCCAACGTGATCAATCCCACGATTTTGAACCTCTACAACTTGTGCAATACGAATGGTCATTGTTCTGGCTTCAACAATGTGTGGCCCACCACATCAGCGGTTGGGGGGCCCGCATCGAATAATCTGGACAGCGTGATCGGGAAGATTGATTACAACGTGAACACGAATAATCAGATTTCCGGCCGTTATTTCTTCGGGAACAGCAATCAGAGCTTTCCGCTTGGCGTGGGAGGGGGCAACAACCTGCCGAATACCAACACCAATGCGCCGATCCGAACGCAGTTGGTGTCTTTAAGCTGGGTGAGAACAATCTCGGCGGAGAAAGTGAATGAACTGCGATTCGGATGGAACCGCTATCGCAACGGATTTTATCCGCAAGATGCATCGATTTTCGGCGATCCCAATACTTCGTTGGGGATCAATACACTTGATTTACTTGGTCCTGGCACGGCTCTACCTCGCGATTACGGACTTCCCACGATCGAGGTGAGCGGTCTGGCGCACCTTGGCTCTTCCGGGTTTTCCAATCCACGCGACCGAGTGGACAGCAATTATCAGCTTTTTGACAATTTTTCGTGGAAGATAAACCGGCATGACCTGAAGTTCGGCGGCGAGTATCGCCGGACGACAGTGAACTCGTTCAACGATCTGCTGGCGCGGAGCGAGCTCGATTTCAACAGCCTTGCCGAATTCCTGGGAGGTGGACTCGATGGTGGGACCGAAAACTTCGGGAACACCTCACGAGTGGCCCATCAGAACTTCCTGGCATTTTACGTCCAGGACGGCTTTCACGTGAACAGTCGGCTGACGGTGAACCTCGGTCTTCGCTGGGATTACTTTGGTGTGATCGGAACGGATGGCGACCAGCTCAGTATTTATGATCCAAGCGTCGGTCTCGTCCGGCCCGGTCAACTCTATCCCAAGGATTTGAATAATTTCAGCCCGCGTGTGAGCGTCGCCTACGACGTCTTCGGCAAGGGGAAGACGGTGGTGCGCGCAGGTTTTGGTGTGTTTTACGATGCTTTCTCGCAGGATTTCTTCACGGGCGAGCTTGCATACAACACGGACAATACAGGACCCGCTTACAATCCGATCGGTCCCAATCCAGTCTTCATCACGTTCAACCTGAATCCCGCGCTGCCCACCGGAACTGCGGGCCCGCTCACCGGCGATGCGATTATCCAGCCCAATGTACCCATTTTTGATCCAGCTTCCGTGACAGCAGGAACCGCCACGAGCACGGACGCGTTCACGGTTGCTCAGAATCTACGCACTCCCTACGTGTACAACTACAACCTGAATATCCAACAGGAGCTCGCGCGCAATACTGTTTTGGAAGTGGGCTATGTGGGATCGGCAGGCCGGAAGCTTTTCCACTTTGTGGATATCAACCAGCCCAACCAAGCGGAGATAACGACGATTGATGAACTGTGCGGAGTTTCGAGCCCGATTGCGCGCGGCACCCCGCAATGCGCGGGCGCACCGATTGTAGGCTTTACTACGCCTCTGAGTACCTTGGCGCCAAACCTGCCGTTCTACCTCAATCAATTGCAGACCAGCGCGAACTCAAACTACAACTCACTGCAGGTATCGTTCACGCAGCGGAATTGGCATGGTTTCAATAATCAAGTGGCCTACACTTGGTCGCATTCGATTGATACCGCGAGCGACGGGCAGGATTACGTCCCGAACGCTTCGCAGCCGGATAACAGCACGAATCCAGCGGGAAACAAGGGCAACTCCAATTTTGATGCGCGCAACCGATTCGTGCTCACGTCGACGTATGACATTCCAGCCGCTAAATCGCTTGGGAAATTTGGATCCGGGTGGATGCTCAGCGGAGTGGCGACGGTCATGAGCGGCCATCCGTTCGCGCTGAATTACGATTACGAGGGCGACTACAATGGAAGCGGAGAATTTTTTGGACGCCCAGACGTGGCGGGACCTGTCCAGTACAACTACAGCAACCCCTCCGAATTTCTTAACCTGACCTCGTTCGCGGTGCCATGCACGCTGGTGGGCGGCACCTCCGACACGAATTGCACGCCGGGAACACGCCACTTCGGCGACGAGGGACGCAATTCTCTTCTCGGACCCAACTACCGGGACCTGGACTTTGCGATCAGCAAGATGACCTCGATCAACGAGCGTTTGAAAGTGCAATTCCGGGCGGACTTTTACAATATATTCAATCACCCGGCGTTCGCTAGCCCGTTGTTGCCGTCCTTTTTTGCGGACGCCGCGCCTAACGGCATTAGCGACGGCACAGCCGCAACGTGCGGCCCCACCGTTACGATCGGCCGGAGTTGCGGCTTCTATCCGATAACGGCGACTTCGGACGTTGGCTTGGGCAATCCAGTTCTGGGGGGGGGCGGCGCGCGTAGCATTCAGTTTGCTTTGAAGTTTTTGTTCTAGTAGCTCACACGTTCCGGAGGGAATTGAGCGGCTCGGTGGCCCGCCAAGATTGGGGCTACCGGGCCGTTTTTCTTTTGCGCGTCTCTGCTGTGTAAGTGTATTAGAATGTGTTCGGTACGGCGTGTGGAGAGGGTTTCGGGTACTGACGGCGCGGCGCACCACGGTTCTTAGGTCGTAGTTTCAGCGCAGCGGTCCGACTACGCTAAGGAGCACACCCAAGATTTCCTATGCCCCGGTGTAAGCGACTGATACATCACGCGTTTGAAATATTTCGATAGGATTGTGCGTATTCATATATGGAGCGACGCAAGAGCATCGGCGAGATGAGCACCGCGGAATTAGCGGATTTGCTAGCGCAGGTCCGGGCGGGCGATTCAGACGCCTGGGGCGACCTGTATGGCCAGTATGCTCCGGCGATTTTCCGGTTCTGCCGGCGGGCTTTGCCGACGCGCGAAGATGCGGAAGACGCCACGACAGAAATATTTATGAAAGTACGCCAAAAACTCGGGATGTACGATTCGTCGCGGCCCTTTACGGCGTGGCTTTATAAGGTGGCGAGCAATCATTGTTGGGACACACTGCGACGCAGGCGGATTCGTCAGGATCTGGAAACGGGAGACCTCGAGACTTTGCCGCTGGAACACCCCGATCCCAGCCAGCTGGAACAATTGCAGATTGACCACGACAGCAAACACGTTCGCGCCGGCCTGGCGAAATTGCCGGATCGCGCGCGGATGGCGTTGGTGCTGCGCTATTACTCGGAGATGAGTTATGACGAAATCGCGGACACGCTGGGAGTGCGGCGCGCGTTCGTGGGAGTGCTATTGCTGCGCGCGCGTCATCAACTGCGCGAAGTGCTGGGGGAAAGCGGCGGCGGATTGCATGGCGCGGCTGCCGGGGGAAGGCCATGAGCCATTTCGATGAAATGACGTGCCTGCTGTATCTGGAAGGGCAGCTCGACGCGGATCACGCGGAGGGAGTTCGCACGCACGCGGCGGGATGCGCGGAATGTCGAGGGCTGCTGCGCGCGCTGCAAACAGAAAACGTGTGGCTGCGCGCATCGCTGGAAGCGGATGACGAATCGGTTCCCGCGCGATTGGTGCAAGCGCCGGAGCATGGCGGCGCGCCATGGGGTTGGATTACGGCGCTGGGATTGAGCGCGGGCGGAGCGTACACCGCGTGGAGCGGATTCATCGAACCGTGGCGAGCGCAGGCGGCGCAGGCCGGATTCACGCAGGGAAATTTACTGACGATGTTTTTTTTCAGCGGTGCATTCTGGAAAGGATGGGACGCGATGCGAAGCCTGATCGAATTTCTGGCGATGGCGACATTGGGGCTGGTGGTGATGTGGCTGCTGCGGCGTCACCTGCGTCGCACCACGGCGCTGGCGGTGGTGATGGGCGCGCTGGCGCTGATGGTGGCGCTGCCTCCTTCGGCTGGAGCCGCGGAGCTGAGACATGGCGATCCGAATTATTCGCTGCCGGCTGGCGAAGTGATCCATACAGATTTAATTGTGTCGGCGGATTCCACGCGGATTGATGGCGACGTGGAAGGCGACTTGATCACGTTTTCGCGCAGCGTGACTGTGAATGGGCACATCAAGGGCGACATCATCGCGTTCAGCCAGGAATTGCGCGTGAACGGGGCGGTGGATGGAAACGTGCGCGCGTTTGTGCAGAATTTGCAGCTTTATGGCAAGGTGGCGCGCAATGTACTGGCGTGGGCCGGCGATGTGAACCTGGACCAGGATGCAGTCGTGAACGGTAGTCTGATATCGGGATCCGGCCACACGGAAGTGAACGGCAAACTCGTAGGGGATTTGCTCGCGTTTTCCGGAGATGTGGACATCAATGGGCAGTTGGGGCGCAACGCTCGGATTCGCGCGGGACATCTGACGATTGGATCCAGAGCTGATATTGCGGGGCAGACGACTGCCGAGCTACGTCAGGCTCCTGAGGTTTCAACCAGTGCGAAGCTGGGAAGCCCACTCGATTGGAAGATCACTCAGCGCGATTCGGAGAACCGTTATTCATCGGCGCGTTACTACGTGCACCAGATTTTGAAGTGGGGCGCGAGCTTTTTGTTTGGGCTGGTGCTCTTGTTCCTGATGCCTGGGTTCTTTTTTGACGCAGTGAGAGCTTGCAACAAGACTGCACCGGCGATCGGATTTGGCCTGCTGCTTTTGCCTGGAGTGTTGCTGGCCGCAGTTATTATGTGCATTACAATCGTCGGGTTGGGTGTGGGAATTTCTGCGCTGCTGCTTTGGTTGATCGCGATCTATGCGGCGCAAGTGCTGGTGGGCGCGTGGCTGGGAGAAAAAGTCTTGGGTGCGAGCGCGGGCGTAGGCGCGGCGCTGGGACGTTTGGCGTTAGGCCTGGCAATTTTGCGCGTACTGGGAATGCTGCCATATTTGGGTTGGTGGATTTCGTTCGTCGCGGTGATTTGGGGCATCGGGGCTGTGGCCCTGGCGAGTTACAAGAATATGCGGCCACAGGTGGCGGCTGCTGTGGCGGCGGTGTAAAGGTTGCACGCGGAAGGCAGGCAGTGCCGATGTATTGCCTGCTTTTCGTTGGCGCTACGAGACGACGCCGAGTCTCTTCCCTACGCGTCCGATGATTTCGGCGGCGCGTTCCAAGTCGGCGCGTTTGTGGGTGGCGGTTACGATCGTGCGCAGGCGTGCTTTTCCTTCCGGGACCGTGGGAAAGCCGATCGCGCCGGCAAAAACTCCTTCAGC
This sequence comes from uncultured Acidobacteriota bacterium, assembly GCA_963779465.1. Lineage (GTDB taxonomy): Bacteria > Acidobacteriota > Terriglobia > Acidiferrales > UBA7541 > Palsa-295. Next base: position 535,615 of record CAVZYH010000002.1, read on the forward strand.
GAATAATTCCCGCGAAAATTGAAATGCTTTGGCTGCTTCGCCCACCATGATGGGCGTGATCGGTGTCTCGCTTCTGCCTGTGTCAAATCCCAGTTTCTTCAGCTTCCGTTTGAAGAATTTTGTGTTGGCCCAAAGTTTCTTGATGAGTTTGTCGCCTGCTTCGGAATCGAGCAGCTCGAATGCGGCCTGGCAAGTGGCAGTGACCGAGGGCGGATGCGACGTGGAAAAAAGAAATGGCCGGGCGCGCTGGTACAGGAAATCAATCAGATCGCGCGAGCCGCACACGTAACCGCCGATGGAGCCGATCGCTTTGCTGAGCGTGCCCACCTGAATATCCACGCGGCCGTGGCAATTGTGATGGTCAATCGTGCCGCGGCCGCGGTTGCCCAGTACGCCGGAGGAGTGAGCGTCGTCCACCATCATGATGCAATTATATTTGTCGGCCAGGTCGCAGAGCGCAGGCAGATTCGCGATGTCGCCGTCCATAGAAAAAACGCCATCTGTGATTAGTAGCTTCTTGCCGTTCCAGTCTTTGGTTTCCTGCAGGACGCGCTCGCAATCGGCGGCGTCCTTGTGCTTGAAAACTTTGATACTGGCGCGCGAGAGGCGGCAGCCGTCAATGATAGAGGCGTGATTCAGTTCGTCGGAGATGACGAGATCTTCTTTGCCGAGGATCGCGGAGACGGTTCCGGCGTTGGCCGCAAAGCCCGATTGGAATACAACGCAGGCTTCCACTTTCTTAAAGCTGGCGATTTGCGCTTCCAGGTCCATGTGCATTTTCATGGTGCCGGCGATCGTGCGTACGGCGCCGGAGCCGACGCCGAATTTGCGCGTGGCGTCAATCGCGGCGCGGCGGAGCTTGGGATGCGTCGTGAGGCCCAGATAATTGTTCGAGCTGAGATTAATCACTTCCTTGCCGCCGAAATTCGCGACGGGTTTTTGTTCACCTTCCAGAATTTTCAGATTGAAGTAGAGATGCTTGGCCTTGAGGTCTTCAATCGCGTCATGCAGATACTGAAGTTGGGGACGTGTGGTACTGCTCATGATTCCTCCGGCGGATTCGTGGCGCGCTATTTATTTGCGCCGTTAGGATAAAACAGGATTTTACCGGCGAGGCCGGATTCCAGAAGTGAGAAAGCTTGTTCGAAATTGTCGAGGGGCACGCGCTCTTTGAAGAGCGGGTCGAGGTTCAGGCGATGATGTTTCAGAAGTTCAGTCATCTGCACCCAGGTTTCGAACATTTTGCGGCCGTAGATTCCCTGCACGGTGGCGCCTTTGAAAATCACGTCGTTCACCAGATCAAACGTGACTGGATCCTTAGGAATTCCGAGCAACGACGCGCGGCCTCCCTGGCGCAACATTTCGAAGCCTTGGTGAATTGCGGCGGGATGGCCGCTCATTTCCAGCAGCACGTCGGCGCCCGCGCCCTCGGTGGCTTCGCGGACGCATGCGACCACGTCGCCTTGCGCGGGGTCGAGCGCTTCGTCTGCGCCCATTTTAATGGCCAGCTCGCGGCGATGCGGATTCACTTCGGTGGCAAATATCATCGCCGCACCACAGGCGCGGGCGACGTTGATGGCCATCAGTCCGATGGGCCCGGCGCCGGTGACTACTACATTTTGCGCGGCAATTTCGCCAGCCAGTACTGTGTGCACGGCGTTGCCTAGCGGATCGAGAATTGCGGCGTAGTGTTCGGGAATTGCTGGATCAATTTTCCAGATATTGCGGATGGGAATGACGACGTATTCGGCGAAGCAGCCGTCGGCGTCTATGCCGATGATTTTTACATTCTGGCAAACGTGCGGCTGGCCCATGCGGCAGGGGCGGCAATGGCCGCAATTCACGTGCATTTCGGCGCTGACGAAATCCCCCGGCTTTACGGAGGTGACTTCCGAGCCGACTTTTTCCACGTGGCCGCAGAATTCGTGGCCGAACGTCATCGGAGGATGAATGCGCGAAGCGGACCAGCGGTCCCAGCCGTAGATGTGCAAGTCCGTGCCACAAATGGACGCGGCGCGCACCCGCACCAGAACTTCGATGGGGCCCGGCGTTGGGATGGGAACAGATTCGAGCTGCGCTCCGCGCTGGGGACGCATCTTGCGCAAAGCTTTCATCGTAGATGTCGGCATCGTGTACAGGCGGAAGTGCAGCAGCCCGCCAAATTTGTAAGTTTAGCATAGGGCTTGAGGAAGGAAAAATCGGGGGCGCGGCGGCGTTGCTTCCGCTACAATCGCGGCGGCTGTAGCGGTACGCGAGGCCGAGGGAGGCGAGTTGAGCTTTTCACAGCGATTTGAGGAAATTCGTACCGGATTTGAGCGGCCGTTTTGGGTTGCAAACGTCAGCGAGCTTTTCGAGCGGCTTTCTTACTATGCGGCGTTCGCTTCGCTGGCGCGGTACCTAAACGAAACTCTCAGTTTTCCTGTTGAGCAGGCGAGCAGTCTGACTGGACTCTTCGGAGGCCTCGTTTGGTTTCTAGCGGCCTTTGGCGGAACGCTCGCGGATCGCCTGGGATTCCGGCGATCGTTGTCTCTCGCGTATTTCATTCTAACGTGCGCGTATTTTTTGCTGGGCTCGCTGGGATCAACGTGGGTTGCGCCGTTGCGCGCGGCAGTCCCACTCGTTGTGCTGGTCGCGTTCGTACTGATGCTGCCCGCGCTGGGGATTGCCCTGGTAAAACCGTGTGTCGTGGGAACGATCGCGCGATCGTCGAAAGAAAATGTGCGATCCATCGGCTATTCGATCTACTACACCCTGGTGAATATCGGCGGCGCTGCGGGACCGTTTGTCGCTTCCTACGTGCACAGCCACATGAGAGTCGAAAACGTGTTTCGCGTGGCGGCATTGAGCGTTTTTCTCATGTTCATTGGAGTCGTTCTGTTCTTCAAGGAGCCGCGCCGATCGAACGAAGTGCGGGCCGCAAGTTTTGCGGAAGCGGCGCGAAATTTCGGAACCGTGTTGCGCAATCCGAAGTTCATGCTGTTCCTCGTAATCTTCTCGGGCTACTGGATCGTATACTGGCAGGAATTTATTATCCTTCCCCTGTATGTTCATAACTACGTCGATTCGAAGATGGACACCGAGCTGATGTTGGTCACCGGTCCGCTGACGGTGATTGCACTGCAGATGATCGTGAGCCTGCTAACGCGAAAGATTCCGGCGTTTCGCGCGATCACTATCGGCACACTGATTTCGGCGCTGGCATGGGTGATTTTGATAGTGCATCCAACGGTACCGATGGTGATCGTCACGCTGTTCGCCGTTTCCATCGGAGAGATTGTGCAATCGCCGCGCTATTACGAGTATATTTCCCGGCTGGCACCGCCCGGGCAGCAGGGCACGTACATGGGATTTGCATTTCTGCCGATCGGTATCGGATCGCTCTTCGGCGGCTGGTTCGGAGGCATGCTGATCCATCATTTCGGCGAAGTGCAGCAACGGCCGGAACGCATCTGGTGGGCCGTGACGGGAGTCGGCGTGACGACGGCGCTGCTGCTGTGGATCTACGATCGGACGTTGAAGCCAGGCGGGCCTGGGGCAGCTGCTGCCGCTGCGGCCGAGAGGTCCTAGTTAACCATGCGGCGCAGGTTTTCGACAGCTTGGCGTGCGAGGGTGTAGCGCGGCTCGATACGCAGCGATTCGTTGAAACATTCGCGCGCGCGGGCCAGCATGCCTTTGGCGACGTAGGCGCGCCCGAGATTGAAATGCGGGAAGTGGCGCGGGTCGTAACGCGGAGCTGCGATGGCGCGTTCGAGCCAGGGGATGGCCTCGTCGTATTTTTCCAGCTGGATCAGGTAGGAGCCGATGTCGTTGTAAGGATTGCCGAATTCGGGATCTACTTCGATGGCGCGTTTACATTCGGCGATGGCCGCTTCGATCTTCCCCTGAAAATGATAGGTCCATCCCAGAAATGTGTGCGCCTCGGCTGTAGGGAAAAGCTCGAGAGAGTTTTTGTATAGTTCGACGGCACGATCGTACTCGCCTTCCATTTGCGCGCGATACGCTTCCTGCACCAGCGCCCATGCTTGTTCCTGGCGATCCGTTGGCATTGTTCTCCGATTGTAGTGCCGAAATGCGACTGCAATATGCCGTTGCGAGGGCTCGCGCGCGAGATCGGCTGCGCCTCGCTGCTATTTGAGCGCGGAGCGGCGGATGCGGCGGCGAAGCTTTTCGAGCAGGGCTTCGAGGCGCTTGGTGTAACGCACGGGGTATACTGCGACGCGATTGATCTGGCGATAAGTCCGCGGCAGGCGCGCGAGGCCGGCGAGACAACGCGCGCGCAAATCGGCGACAGGTTGCGCGGGGGCGACTCGGCGGCCACCACACATTACTTCCACCAGCATGGGCTCTCCACCGTCGGCAGGCTCGCCATCTAGAGCAATTCTGTCGTGGCGATATTCGCCTGAAGGCGCGGAGTAGCGGAACACTTGCTTGCGGCCCGGATAGGTGACTTTCGCGGCGCTAAGTTTCGCGGCCTCGCGAACGATTCCGCCGCGCTCGACTTCGACGAGCTTGTAGATCAGATTCAAGTGCGGCGCATCACCGGGCGTCGCGAGGGCGGTGCCGACGCCGAACGCGTCAATCGCGGCTTGTTTTGCGAGCAGCGCGGCGATGCGCGTTTCGTCGAGATCGCCCGACGCGAAAATCTTCACGTCGTTCCATCCCACGCGATCCAACTGGCGGCGCACCCACTGGCTGTCCTTCGCAAGGTCGCCGCTATCGAGCCGCACGCCGGCAGGCTTGCGGTTCATGCTGATGATTCGCTTCACCGCCGTGTGAACATCGTAGGTGTCGAGCAGCAACACGGCTTGTTCGGGAAATACGTCAAGAAATTGCGCGAAGGCTTCGGTTTCGTCTTCGTGCGCCATCACCCAGGAGTGCGCTTGTGTGCCGTAGGTTTTCATGCCGAATTGCTGACCGGCCAGAACGTTGGATGTGCCTTCGCAGCCGCCGATCGCAGCGGCGCGTGCAGCGAGAAGACTGGCCTGGCTGCCGTGAGCGCGACGGGCGCCAAAATCCACAACCTGACGGCCTTTGGCAGCGGTGACGACGCGCGCGGCTTTGCTGGCGATCATGGTCTGGTAACTGAGCGTCGAAAGAAAATACGTTTCCATGATCTGCCCTTCGATGATGGGCGCGACGACACGCAGCATGGGCTCGCCGGGAAACACCAATGAGCCTTCGGGCATCGCCCAGACGTCGCCAGTAAACCGGAATTTCGCGAGGTAATCGAAAAATTCGCCGCGGATATTGCGGAAGACGGGGTGCTGGCGCAGGTAGTCAATTTCTTTCGTGGTGAAATGCACGTTTTCAAGAAAATCGAGCGCCTGTTCGAGGCCGGCGGCGACCAAGTAATTGCGATGCGGTGGAAGATGGCGAACGAACAGTTCGAACGTGGCGCGGGCTTCGAAGCGGGTCTGCAGATATCCCGCGGCCATGGTCAGTTCGTATAGGTCGGTTAACAGGCCGGAGTGTTCTGACATTTTCCTTTTTCCGTCCGGCTGCGGGTGCTCCCCATAACTGCGCCGATTTCTTTTGCCAAGCGAATTGGTCCTACATGGTTGGATTCCAGCGAGGCGAGGAGCGTTTCACGATTTCGATTTTCGATTGGAACGCGCGCCGGATCGCCTGGGAAGACGACAACGCTGGCAAGCGGAGCGGGAGTTTTCTGCGCGGCGACCAGATAAGCCTCGCGGACTGCGGCGGATGCGATATCTCCGGCGACCACCGAAATACCGCAACCGCAAGAGGATTCGATGGCGCGGCGCAGAACCTCGGCGGGTTCGCGATTGGCGCGGTACTCGACGACCAGGTGGGCGCCTTCCACAGCGAGCAATGCCACAGTGGCAGCACCCAAGCTGCCAGAGCCGCCGGCAACGATGATGGTGTTGCCGGCGAGTGTTTTTTCGGGAAAGTGGTACTGAAACTGGTGGTACGCGTTGGCCTGACCCGCGTCCCAATACTGCGAGGTCATTTGCTCCTCGTTTACAGCTTTGATTTACTGCATATTTAAGGAACGAAACAGTTTATCTCGCAGTAGCAGCACCGGATGAAAAGACAAAACCCCCAAGCCTCCGTTCCGTTGTCCGGAGCGGGCATGCCTGGGGGTTCGTCGTCAATCCCTGCGCCGGAAGGACTACTTCAGGACGGCGTCTTTGAATGCTTTCGCTGCGCGCAAACGCACGACGGTCTTGGCCTTGATCTTGATGGTCTCGCCCGTGGCCGGATTGCGACCCAGACGCGCCTTGCGATGCGCCTTGACGGCGCGGCCGATGCCCGGGATTACGAACTTGCCCGCGCTCTTGGCCTCTTTCACAGCCAACTTGAACAATTCGTCGAAGAAAGCCACGGTCTGCTTCTTGGAAATCGGCTTTTCCGGCGTGCTTACCTTCTCAGTGATGTGCGCAATAATCTTGGACTTGCTCAGCGGATTTGCCATCGAGTTGCGTTTTCCTCCTCAGTTTAAATTGCTTGGCGAACCTGCGGTGCAGGACGCCTTGGGGACTATAGCGGCAGTAAGGTCTGAACGCAAGTCAAACCTTCAAAAAAGCCCGATAAAACGGGCCTTTCGTAAGCGCGCCATTCTCGAGCGAAAAATTTACTGCGCGGCGAGCTGCTGGTAGAAGAGCGCAACGGCTTTGATTCCGCCGAAATAATTTTCCAGAGCGATGTGCTCGTCCGGAGCGTGCGCGTTTTCGTCGGGCAATCCGAAGCCGAGCAGCACGCAGGGAACTTTAAATGTGTCGTGCATTTGCGTGACGAAAGGAATCGAGCCGCCTTCGCGGATGAAAACAGCTTTCTTGCCGAAGCCAGCCTCGAGCGCGTGAATCGCCGTCTGAAAAATTGGATGGGTGTACGGCGCAACCCAGGGCTTGCCGGTGCTGAGCACCTCAAATTCGCAATTGACAGACTTCGGAAGAAGTTTGCGAATGTGGCGCTCGACGAGCTTCGCGATTTTCGCGGGATTCTGATTGGGTACGAGGCGTGTGGAAAGTTTCGCGTACGCTTTCGCGGGTATTACGGTTTTCGCGCCTTCGCCGAGATAACCACCCCAGATGCCATTGAGCTCGAGCGTCGGGCGTATCCACAGCCGCTCGACAATCGTGAATCCTTTTTCGCCGTCGAGCGCGGGAGCTCCCACTGTCTTGCGAAATTCTTTTTCCTTCCACGGAAGAGAGTTGAGCGCTTTGCGTTCGCGGGGCGAGACCGATGCGACGTCGTCGTAAAATCCTGGAATCGCGACGCGGAAATTCTTGTCGTGCAGCTTGGCGATCATTTCGGCAAGGATCGTAATCGGATTGGGCACCGCGCCGCCGAAAACTCCGGAGTGCAAATCCTGCGCCGCGCCGCTGAGTTCCACCTGGTAATAATTGAGCCCGCGCAATCCGTAAGTGATGGAGGGTACGCCCTTCGCCAGCATAGAGGTGTCGGAGACGACCAGCGCGTCCGCCTTCAGCCGCTCGCGATTGCTCTGCACGAAATCCCACAGGCTCACGCTGCCGACTTCCTCTTCGCCTTCGATCATCACCTTGACGTTCAAGGGCAACTTCCCGGTTAGATTTTTCAGCGCTTCGAGCGCTTTTATGTGAATGTGCACCTGGCCCTTGTCGTCGGCGGTGCCGCGGCCGAAAAGTTTGCCGTCGCGCACGGTGGGTTCAAAGGCCGGAGAAGTCCAAAGATCGAGAGGCTCTGCCGGCTGCACGTCGTAATGGCCGTAAAAAAGTATGGTCGGTTTGCCGGGCGCGTGCAGTGATTCGCCGTAAACGAGCGGATGCATTTTGGTGGGAGTGATTTCGACGTTTTCTAAACCCGCTGCGCGCAATTTTTCGGCGACCCAGTGGGCGGCGCGTTCTATATCGGGCTTATGTTCGCTTTTGGTACTGACGCTGGGAATGCGGAGGAATTCCTTCAGCTCGTTCAAGTTCGCATCGCGCCTGGATTCGATGTATTCGATCAGATTCATTATTGCGGGCCCCCAAGTCTTAAGATTGTGACGTCCGCTCCAGCGGTTTCCGCGGCGCGGTATGAATGCGCGCTATCTCCATGCCATCAAACAAGTTTTGCGATTCTACGGAACCTTATGCGATTTCAGCAAGCTTTTTGCGGACTGCGTTTTTGGAAACTTTCCAAGTGCGCACGGTTGACTCGATGTCTGGCCCGATGCACGATAGCAGAGAACCATGAGCGAACCACAAAACAGCACCGCCCGGCGCAGTTCCCGCGTTTTCACGCGAATACCGGTGCGCGCGGTGGCCAAGAATAGCGACGGCCGGAAATTCCGCGAGAACAGCCAGACCATCGTGATTAACGCGCACGGCGGCCTGCTTTATCTGCAAGAAACGCTCGCGCTCGGCGCCGAAATCGTGCTGATCAATCCGGTCACCGAAGAAGAGCAAGAATGCCGGGTCGTGTACCTAGGCGACACATCCGAAAAGGGCACACGTGTCGGGGTTGAATTCCTTTCACCGAGTCCTCATTTCTGGGGTGTCGATTTCGCTCCGCAGGATTGGCCTGCGCGGCCGTCCGCACAGCCTTCACACTAGCCGGTATTGTCCCTCAGAGCTGACTTGCACTTCGGCACTACCTTGCCACTACCCCAGGAATGTTTTATCACGTGCGGAGTCCGGTTGCAGCCAGTGCGGGGTTTACCCGTAGGTTTGGTGAGAACCACATATGACCGTCGGTCATATTTGCTACAAGCTTAGGTAGGGGGCAATTACTTCGCTGGCGGAAGTGTATCGTAATCGGAGAGTTCCACCTGTTTCCATTTCCCGTCGATAATTTCCTTGCGAATTTCCGCAGCCGTTTTTCCGTGTTGCGATTCAGTGTATGAGAAGGCCGCTTCTTTCTTACAGAGCATGCAATGGGCACCGTGGCCATCGGTAAAGCAATCGAGCAGGCTCTTATGCCCCACGTCTTTGTCGCAGCCGCAATAGCAGGGCTGTTGGTAGAGGATCGGCTTCACTTTCGCCGCGAGCGTGAAGATGTTCCGAGTTTGCGCGTCTGAATATAGGGCGGGATCCATCGTGTCCGGCAATGGATCTTTGGGCGGCTCGGCGTGATAGGGGGGCACGGGGTCCTTCACGGTTTTCGCGGCCGGATTGGGCGCGGTTGGCGAATCCTGAACGGAAGAATTCTGCGCATGCAGAGCAGTTGCGCCAAAGGTAGCGAACGCAACTCCGCAAACGGCAGCCAGGATCACGGCTCGACGAAACATTGCGGAACCTCCCCTTGCTGGACGCCCAATCGAGCGCGCAGCGAGCGACAGCGAACCCTTTCAATTGAATCTTATCATTCCTGCAGCGCGAGCGAATGCGGGAATCGCGCGGAGGTTGACGTATTACGTCGACAGACCGCAGCGTGAGCGTCCGTGAACATCGCGACATTCATAGCCGCACATTGATTGTCAGCAGATGCGGTGTAAGTTACGATTGAGGAAGCCGTAGAAAAAACGGAGGGGTAGGAAAGCGGTTGACTCCGGCGGTCTTGAAAACCGTTAGGCCCGAAAGGGTCTCGTGGGTTCGAATCCCACCCCCTCCGCCACACTGTCTGGGAAATTCTCGTCGTTCAGACCTTTGGATGTATTGCGAATCGACGAGTCGAAGCGAGCCCTCGAGGAATGCCCTTTCGCTCAAGCGCAGCGAGCTGGGTGCAGTATGTCAATTCTGACAATAGGCGTGGTTTGAGGTCAGCATTATCCTCCGGCTTTTCGCGCTTCCATTCTTGGAGGAAAAACATGAAAACACTTCTCGGAAGGCTCGTCGTGTTTGCGCTGGGAATAATGACGTTTGGCGTGCCAGCAGTCCGCGCCCAGATCGTCACTGAACTCGACTTCAAGATGACGCAGTCGTTTACCGTCGGGAATACTACTCTACCGGCCGGAAGCTACATGATCAGGCCCGTCCACGGCACCGATCAATCGGTTATCGAGATATCGGCGGTCGGCGGCAAGCCCAGCGTCATGGTGGAGGCTGAATTGACTCAGACCACCGGGACCGAAGCTGGCTCTCAGCTCATCTTCAATAAGTACAATAAGGTGCTAGCCTTGTCGCAGATCTTTCCGGGTGGCGGAAACTCCGGATACCAATTGGCTCAGGGCCATCCTGAGAAGCTGGCTGCAAAAACCGAAAAGCCGACGAAACAAACTGTCGCAGGTACCGCAAAGTAAGATTATCACGGGGGCACAACTACAATAATTCGTCGTTGGGGCGAAGCACGCTCGCTCCCTCTGATGTTACGAATCCAAAAGTTTGTCTGACGCCAAGCAGGCGATGCTTTACTTCTTCACTGTTACCTCGAGCTCTCCGGAATCTTCTTTGACTTTCGCCGTGCCGCAGCTCGTTGGCTTTCCGCTCGCGTCGAAACGGCACCCGAACAGCCCCGCCTTTTTTTCGCCGCACTGCCCTGCCTTCACGGACACCACGAACCATCCTGACCCTGATGGGCTTCCCGCCGTATTTCCTTGCGTGTAAATTCCCATCAGCACGTTCCCGTTTTGTGAGCTCCCGTTCGCGCACTGATAATTGTCCAGTTTGTACGTGTAAAGGATTCCGCGTTGCTTATCGAACAGAAACTGCGTGTCTTCTTCCACTCCATCGCCGTCCAGGTCCACCATGTCCGTCCAGTATGCCGAAGGCCCCGAAGCCAGCACCGATGCCGGCCCCACTCCTATGCTCGTCTTTTGTCCCTGATTTTTTGCCGCGGGGCTTGGAACCGGATTCGCCGCCTTCGCCGCCGCTTGCGGACCCACTTTTACCGTGGGCACAGGCATCGGCCCTGGCGGCAATCCTTGCGCCGGCGCGAGAGTTGCCATTCCAGCCGCCGCAACTGCTATTCCCAGCCACGTGCAGATTTTCTTCATTTTGATCCTCCTGGCGCTCTACTCTACACCGGCAACTTCGGATGAGTCCCGAAGTTCTATAAAACGAGCCAGGAAGAAATCCTTCTCCGATAGCTGGATGTTTTCGTGGCCCGGCGCCGGACGCTGCGACCAAGAATTCGTCCTGGAATTAAACGGCGAGTGCAAACGCAGACCCGCGAACGATCCGGCACATTCGCGGCGCGCCTGGCTCAACTTCTGTGATCGTGCCACGGCATGGACAATCTGGCAGCTGATCGGCTGTACCGGAAAAATCCCCGCGCGTTTACAGCTTTTGACGTATGGCTCGAGTCGCGAGTCTCGCCTAGTCTTAACGTGCGCATTCAACTTCAGGATTCTAGTGAACGTTGAAGGAGTATGCGCCAGCGCCTCCGTTCAAGGGCGCGAGGAGGGAACGATGCTGTATTACGCACTGATTTTTCTGGTTGTGGCGCTCGTGGCGGGATTTCTGGGATTTGGCGGCATCGCCTTCGCGGCGGCGGGCATTGCCAAGATTTTCTTTTTCATATTCTTAGTGGTGTTCCTTGTCACGCTGCTCATGCACCTTTTGCGCGGCAATACCGCCGGGAATTAGTTCCGGGTTTTTCGTTCGGAAAGTGCGGCCAGTATTCCCGCACAATTTCAATCGTCTTAGGAGAGCGAAATGAAGAAGATGATGTTCGCATGCGCGATGAGCGCACTGATGTTGTTGGCGGTAAGCGGTTGGGCAGACGATACGGAAAAAGATCAGGATCGTCTGCAGACATCCGGCACGGTGTTGCATGAGATTCTGAATATTCCAGACGACATACCGCAAGACCTGCTGGACAAGGCAGATTGCGTCGTGGTTTTTCCCTCGGTTTTGAAGGCTGCTTTCGTCGTCGGCGCAAGCTATGGCCGCGGCGCGATGACTTGCCGCCGGGGTGAGAACTTCAACGGCCCGTGGGGCGCGCCTTCGATGATGGCTCTGGAGGGCGGCAGCGTGGGCTTTCAGATTGGCGGGCAAGCGACAGACTTCGTGCTGCTGGTGATGAACGACCGCGGCGCGAATGGAATCCTGAGCAGCAAAGTGAAACTGGGTGGAGATGCTTCAGTGGCGGCTGGGCCAGTGGGTCGGGACGCGTCGGCGGAAACAGACGTCTCGATGCGTGCTGAGATTTTGAGCTATTCGCGAGCCCGCGGCATATTCGCCGGCATTTCGCTCGAAGGTTCGACCATTCGCCCGGACAACGATGCCAACGTGAGAATTTATGGTGAGAAACTTTCGGCGAAGGACATCGTGCTGGCTCACGATACCTCGGTGCCACCGTCAGCTCAGAGACTGATTGCTACTCTGAACGCGCGGACACCGAAACACGCAGTGCAGACAGGACAGTAGGCCGAACAGCGGTAAGTTTTGTATGGTTCCTTCCGAGCGTGGCGACGCGCTCGGAAGGAATTGTCGTGCTGTTCGATGGGCGCAATCCGTGGCGGTTCTGATCGCCTGTTTCTTGATCTGATGGCGTTAGTGATTGCGGTTAAGCGTAAGAAAGCCTTCCCGCTGCCGGCCTCGGCTCTACGCCGCTTTCAGTGCGTCCGCCCGGACTTCCATTGTCTACTGAATGGGTTGGCCGAGGTCGCTGAGGTGTGCGATTGCGGATTCAATTGTGCCGATCAAGTCCCAGGCCTTCGCCTTGGACACCACGGCATAAATTCCCGCGTCGCGGGCAGCTTCGTACAGCTCATTTACTTCAGAAATGGTGAAGAGAATCAGCGGCACCAGCGGATCGATCTTCGACAAGCGGGCCGCGACTTCGATTCCGCTGAGGTCCGGCATCGTGAGATCGAGAATTACGACGTCCGGCCGGAGTTTTCGAAACTGCCTGATGGCAGCCTGGCCGTTTTTAGCTTCGCCGCAAATCTTCCACTCACGCGTTTCCAGGATTGCGCGAATGATGCGCCGCGTCGTTTCTGAATCCTCGACAATCAGAATTCGGAGATCCATGGGCGTCCCCCAGAATAGCGTTATAGCCGCGAATCAGTGGTGCGGGAATACACGCATCCTTGTAAATCCAACCTTTCGCGGCGTTAGCCGGGCCGAAAGCTCGCGAATCGGCGTCGGCGGATTCACGCAAGTCCTGTCCCATCATCTTTTACGGGCGAAGGCTATTCGTTGGTCCGTGTTTACCGACTGCCGCGTTCGGCCCCATATACATTGTTTACTGTAGATGGCGGCTGAGGACTTTATGATATGAATTTCTTCTCGAAGAAAGTGGCGCTAAATCTATCTGTGTGGCGATGTTGCGGCCGCAACTTTCAAGTTCGATTGCTTTGCGTGTTCATGTGAGACATCGGCCAGTTGAGCCAGGAGCCGCGAAATTGGCGGCGCCCGCCGGCCCGCACAGTGGAGAGCAGAATGAAGCGAAATGAACCCGGTAAGACCACCACAGCTGCAATTCCCGACCCGAGGCCGAGCGCGAAAAGTAATGGCCGCGCAGCTACGGCGGTGGAAGCGGAGCCAGTGTCCGCCGACCTGAGCGTGATCCTCGCGAGCCTGCAGACCATGCGCGATGGGGATTTCTCCGTGCGGTTGCCGGGGAATTGGACCGGCCTCGCCGGAAAAATCGCGGACACGTTCAACGACATCGTCACGGCGAACCAGCAGATGGCGAAAGAATTGAAACGCGTCGGGCAAGTGGTCGGAAAAGAGGGCCGCACCCGAGAGCGCATGCGCTTTCACCTGCCCAAGGCTGCGTGGGGCGAGATGGAAGTTTCGGTCAACACGCTGGTGGACGATTTGCTGCGGCCGACGACCGAAGTTACCCGCGCGATTGCGGCGGTGGCGAAAGGAAATCTGACGCAGACGGTGCAACTGGACGTTGATGGGAGGCCGCTGGAAGGTGAATTCCTGCGTTCCGCGACAATCGTCAACACCATGATTCAGCAACTCGGCGTATTTACGGCTGAAGTAACGCGCGTGGCGCGCGAGGTGGGCACGGACGGAAAACTGGGCGGCCAAGCGCAGGTGCCCGGCGTTGCCGGAACGTGGAAGGACCTCACCGATTCCGTTAACTCGATGGCCAGTAACCTGACCGGCCAGGTGCGCAACATTGCCGAAGTAGCCACGGCGGTGGCGAGCGGCGACCTTTCGCGCAAAATCACCGTGGACGTACGCGGCGAAATTCTGCAGCTGAAGGAAGCCATCAATACGATGGTAGATCAGCTGCGGTCGTTTGCTTCGGAAGTGACGCGCGTGGCGCGCGAAGTGGGCACGGACGGCAAACTCGGTGGACAGGCGATCGTACCCGGCGTCGCTGGAACGTGGAAGGACCTTACCGACTCAGTGAACGCGATGGCCGGGAACCTGACGGCGCAGGTGCGCAACATTGCGGAAGTGACGACAGCCGTAGCGCGCGGCGACTTGTCGCGCAAGATCACCGTGGACGTGAAGGGCGAAATTTTAGAACTGAAAGACACCATTAACACGATGGTGGACCAGCTGAACGCGTTCGCGGGCGAAGTGACGCGCGTGGCGCGCGAAGTAGGAACCGAAGGCAAGTTGGGCGGCCAGGCGCAGGTCCCTGGCGTGGGCGGCACGTGGAAAGACTTGACGGACAACGTGAACTTCATGGCCAGCAACTTGACGGGCCAGGTGCGCAACATCGCGGAAGTGGCGACGGCGATCGCGAGCGGCGACTTGTCACGCAAGATCACGGTGGACGTGCGCGGCGAAATTCTGCAATTGAAAGAAACCCTGAACACCATGGTGGACCAGCTGAACCGGTTCGCCGGCGAAGTGACCCGCGTGGCGCGCGAAGTAGGCAGCGAAGGACGCCTGGGCGGTCAGGCCAACGTGCCCGGTGTGGCGGGAACTTGGAAGGACCTGACGGACTCGGTGAATTCGATGGCCGGAAACTTGACGGCGCAGGTACGCAACATCGCCGAAGTGACGACGGCGGTGGCGCGCGGCGACCTCTCGCGCAAAATCACGGTGGACGTGAAGGGTGAAATCCTGGAATTGAAGAACACCATTAACACGATGGTGGATCAGCTGAACGCGTTCGCAGGCGAAGTGACGCGCGTGGCGCGCGAAGTGGGAACCGAAGGCAAGTTGGGCGGCCAGGCTCAAGTGCCCGGCGCGGGAACCTGGAAGGACCTCACCGACAACGTGAACTTCATGGCCAGCAACTTGACGGGCCAAGTGCGTAACATCGCTGAAGTGGCCACGGCCGTCGCGCGCGGCGACTTATCACGCAAAATCACTGTGGACGTGAAGGGCGAAATCCTCGAGCTCAAAGATACGCTGAACACGATGGTGGATCAGCTGCGCGCGTTCGCGTCGGAAGTTACGCGCGTCGCGCGGGAAGTCGGTACGGACGGAAAATTGGGCGGCCAGGCGCAGGTGCCTGGAGTCGCGGGAACGTGGAAGGACCTCACCGACTCGGTGAACTCAATGGCCAGCAACTTGACGGGCCAGGTGCGCAACATCGCGGAAGTCGCCACTGCAATCGCGAGCGGCGACCTCTCCAAGAAAATCACCGTGAACGTCAGCGGTGAAATATTGCTGCTGAAAGAAACCATCAACACGATGGTGGATCAGTTGAACGCGTTTGCGGGTGAAGTGACGCGCGTGGCCCGCGAAGTCGGCAGCGAAGGGCGGTTGGGCGGCCAGGCGAATGTGCCGGGCGTCGCGGGAACTTGGAAAGACCTCACCGACTCCGTGAACTCGATGGCCGGAAACTTGACCGGCCAAGTGCGGAACATCGCGGAAGTGACCACGGCCGTAGCGCGCGGCGACTTGTCACGCAAAATCACGGTGGACGTGAAGGGCGAAATCCTGGAATTGAAGAACACGATCAACACGATGGTGGATCAGCTGAACGCGTTCGCCGGGGAAGTGACCCGCGTGGCACGCGAAGTAGGAACGGAAGGCAAGCTGGGCGGCCAGGCCGAAGTGCCCGGAGTCGGCGGTACGTGGAAGGACCTCACCGATAACGTGAACTTTATGGCCAGCAACTTGACCGGCCAAGTGCGCAACATCGCGGAAGTAGCGACAGCGATTGCGAGCGGCGACTTGTCGCGCAAGATCACGGTGGACGTGCGCGGCGAAATTCTGCAGCTGAAAGAAACGTTGAACACGATGGTGGAGCAGTTGCGTTCGTTCGCCGCCGAAGTGACGCGCGTGGCTCGCGAAGTCGGCAGCGAAGGGCGGCTCGGCGGCCAGGCGAACGTCACCGGCGTGGCCGGAACATGGAAGGACCTCACCGACTCCGTAAACGCGATGGCCGGAAACTTGACCGGTCAGGTCCGCAACATCGCCGAAGTGACCACAGCCGTGGCGCGCGGCGACTTGTCGCGCAAGATCACCGTGGACGTGAAGGGCGAAATTCTCGAGCTGAAGAACACCATCAACACGATGGTGGACCAGCTCAACGCGTTTGCCGCGGAAGTGACGCGTGTGGCGCGCGAAGTGGGCACCGACGGCAAACTGGGCGGCCAAGCGCAAGTACCCGGCGTCGCCGGCACGTGGAAGGATTTGACGGACAACGTAAACGTGATGGCCGCGAACCTCACCGAGCAAGTGCGCGGAATCGTGAAAGTCGTGACCGCCGTGGCGAACGGCGAGCTAACGAAAAAACTTACGGTGAACGCCAAAGGCGAAGTCGCCGCGCTGGCCGACACCATCAACAACATGACTGATACGCTCGCGACGTTTGCAGATCAGGTGACCACCGTCGCGCGCGAAGTGGGCGTCGAAGGCCGCCTGGGCGGCCAGGCGAACGTCCCCGGAGCCGCCGGCACGTGGAAGGACTTGACCGGAAACGTGAACCTGCTCGCCGATAACCTCACCAACCAGGTGCGCGCCATCGCGGAAGTTACCACCGCCGTGACGAAAGGCGATCTGACGCGCTCGATTCAAGTGGAAGCCAGCGGCGAAGTCGCCGAGTTGAAAGATTACATCAACACGATGATCAACAACCTGCGGCTCACCACCGACCGCAACAACGAGCAGGACTGGCTAAAGACCAATCTCGCGCGGTTCACGGGAATGTTGCAGGGGCAACGCGATTTGACGACCGTGGGACGCAGCCTGTTGTCCGAGCTGGCTCCGCTGGTCAGCGCGCAGCAAGGCGTGATCTATCAAATGGAGTCGGAAGAATCAGGAACGATGGTGCTGTTATCAGCTTTTGCTGATAGCGATCAGGATGGGCATCCAAGCCGTCTGCATGTAGGCACCGGACTCGTTGGCCAGTGCGCCTCGGAAAAGCAGCGCATGCTGATCACCGATGTGCCAGCGAACGCCGTTCCGATCCGCTCGGGATTATTCCAGGCCGTGCCGCGCAGCGTGATCGTGCTGCCAATTCTTTTCGAAGACCGCGTGAAAGCGGTGATCGAGCTGGCTTCGCTCAGCGTATTCACTGCATCACACTTGGCGTTTTTGGACCAACTGACTTCCAGCATCGGCATCGTGCTCAACAGCATTGAGGCCACGATGCAAACCGAAGGCTTGCTGAAGCAATCGCAGCAATTGGCCACCGAACTGCAAACTCAGCAGACCGAATTGCAGCAAACCAACGAGCAGCTCGCGCAGAAAGCTCAGCAGCTCGCCGAACAAAACGTGGAAGTCGAACGCAAAAATCAGGAAATCGAGCAGGCGCGCCGCGCCGTGGAGGAAAAGGCCAAAGAGTTGGCGCTTACTTCGAAATACAAGTCGGAATTTTTGGCCAATATGTCTCACGAGCTGCGCACGCCGCTCAACAGCATCCTGGTTCTGGGCCAGCAGCTTGCGGACAACCCCGACCTCAATTTGACGAACAAGCAAGTGGAATTCGCGCGCACCATTCACGGCGCCGGCACGGACTTGCTGAACCTGATCACCGATATTCTGGACCTCTCGAAGATCGAATCCGGCACCGTCTCGGTGCAAGCGGAAGAAGTGTTCTTCGCGAGCCTACTGGACATGATCGCTCGTCCGTTCCGCCACGAAGCGGAAAACCGGCACCTCAATTTTGAAGTTCACTCCGATCCTTCATTGACGCGCAGCCTGGTCACCGACTCCAAGCGCCTGCAGCAAGTACTCAAAAATTTGCTTTCCAACGCTTTCAAATTTACGGAGAAGGGCGGCGTGCGCATGTCCGTATTCGTCGCCGAGAACGGCTGGACCGAAAACCACCCAGTTCTGGGCAGGTCCGCCTCCGTGGTTGCGTTCGAAGTCACCGATACGGGCATCGGCATTCCACCCGAAAAACAGCGCATCATTTTCGAGGCGTTCCAGCAAGCCGACGCCGGCACCAGCCGCAAGTATGGCGGCACCGGACTTGGACTTGCGATCAGTCGCGAACTCGCGGGCCTGCTGGGCGGCGAAATTCAATTGCGCAGCACGCCCGACGAAGGCAGCACGTTCACGCTGTATTTGCCGCAGACGTATGTGGGACCTTCCACCGGCGTCGCCGGCACCGAAGCCAAGTCCTCGGCGATACCCGCGCCCGGTCAAGCGGCGGCGGCAATCGCGTCCAAGCGAGCGATCGAACAGATCACCGTCGCGGACGATCGCGAAACCTTGCAGCCGGATGACGCCATTCTGCTGATTGTGGAAGACGATCCGTACTTCGCCACCATGCTTTGTGATCTGGCGCATGACAATGGCTTCAAGGTGCTTGTCGCCACGCGCGGAGCAGAAGCGCTGGCGCTGGCGCATGAATTCCAGCCGACGGCGATTTCGCTGGATGTTTTCTTGCCAGACATGCTGGGCTGGACGGTTCTGAACCACTTCAAACAAGATCCACGCACGCGCCACATTCCTGTGCAGATGTTGACGCTCGATGAAGACCGGCAACACGGACTGGCCCGCGGGGCGTTCTCTTATCTGATCAAGCCCGCAACCTCCGAACAACTGAAGTCCGCATTTGCGCGCATGAAGGAATACACCGCGCCTCGGCGCAAGCGTTTATTGGTGGTGGAAGACAACCCCGCCGAGCAGCTCAGCATCCGCGAATTGCTCGGCTACGAAGATATTGATGTGGAGATTGCCTCGACCGGTTCGCAGGCGCTCGCTGCCATTGATGAGCAGCCGTTCGATTGCGTGGTGCTGGACCTGCGCCTGCCGGACATGTCTGGTTTTGAGATATTGGAACGATTCCGCGACACTCCCGCGTTAAGCGATTTGCCGGTGGTGGTATTTACGGGCAAAGACTTGTCGCCGGAAGAAGATGCGCGTCTGCATTTGCTGGCGCGCAGTGTAGTAGTGAAGGGCGTCGAATCGCCGGAGCGCCTGCTGGATGAAACCGCGCTGTTCGTGCATCGCGTGGTCACCGACTTGCCACCGGAAAAGCAGCGGATGCTCGATCTACTGCATCACTCGGACGAAGCTTTGGTGGGGAAAAAAGTGCTGGTAGTGGATGATGACGTGCGCAATATCTTCGCGCTCAGCAGCGTACTGGAACGCCGCGGAATGACGGTGCTGACCGCCGGCACAGGCCGCGAAGCCATTAACACGTTGGAATCAACCTGGGATGTGGCGATTGTGTTGATGGACATCATGATGCCGGACATGGATGGATACGAGACGATGCAGATCATTCGCCGCAATCCTTCTTTCCGGCGCCTGCCGATCATCGCCTTGACCGCCAAAGCCATGAAAGGCGACCGCGAAAAATGCCTCGAAGCAGGCGCTTCCGAATATTTGGCGAAGCCGGTGAACACGGAGCAGCTGCTCTCGGCGTTGCGGATGTGGTTCCACCGGTGAGATCGTTTGCGGCTCTTGACGATTGATATCTGATGGTGGCGCGCGGCTCGATTTCGTCCGCCGCAAGAGGTCTGAAGCACGAGGGAGAAAATGCGCGAGCAGGAAAAGGTAAATATTCTGATGGTGGATGATCAGCCCGGCAAGCTGGTCACCTACGAAGCCATTCTCGGCGAGCTGAATGAAAACCTGATCACAGCTCGCTCCGGAAAAGAGGCGCTGGATCATTTGCTCAGGACCGACATCGCCGTGGTCTTGATGGATGTCAGCATGCCGGAACTCGACGGATTCGAGCTGGCGGAGATGATCCGGCAACACCCGCGTTTCCAGAAGGTCGCGATTATTTTCATCTCCGCCGTGCACTTGACGGATATTGACCGGCTCAATGCCTATCAACGCGGCGCGGTGGATTATATTTCCGTGCCCATTGTTCCGGAACTTTTGCGCGCAAAGGTGCGCGTGTTCGCGGACCTGCACCGCAAGACACGGCAGCTGGAAATGCTCAATCGCGACCTGCGTTCACTTTCCGCGCGGCTGCTGGCGATGCAAGACGAAGAACGCCGCCGCATTGCCCGCGATTTGCACGATGGCATCGGACCTTTGATCGCGGCGCTCTCCATGAACAACGGAATGTTGGCGCGGCAAACCAAAAACCTGGGCCCTGGTGTTGCCGAAGTCTTGCAGCAGAATAATCAGCTGGTGGAACAGCTTTCTAAGGAAACGCGCACCATTTCGCACCTGCTGCATCCGCCGCTGCTGGATGAGATCGGCCTGCTGCCCGCGATTAAGATGTTTGCGGAGGGTTTTGCGGAGCGCAGCAGCGTGAAGGTCGCCGTGGAGCTCTCGCCCGATATCGGCCGGCTGCCGCCCAACGTGGAAATATCCATATTTCGCATCGTGCAGGAGTGCCTGACCAACGTGTATCGCCATTCCGGAAGCAAAACCGCGCAAATTAAAATATCGCATACCACGGAAAAACTGCTCAGCGTGCAAGTCTGCGACGAAGGCAAAGGCATGGCCGGCGGAAATGGCGCATCCGGATCTACGGGATCAGGGCATGGCGTGGGATTGAGCGGCATGCGCGAACGTCTGCGCGAGCTCGGCGGCACGCTCGAAATTCATTCGGGTGAGAATGGCACCACCGTCATCGCGGCCGTACCCGTGAATAAAACGATGACCAAGAGCGTATGATGGCTGCGGCCGTGGGCATGCGAGCGACTATTTTCGCGCCGGCGCAATTCCACGCGCGAAACAGAGGCCTTGGAGAGTTTTGATGCGCACTCGATTCCTGATTGTGGACGACAGCGAGCTCGTGCGGAAATCGCTGCGCACCGTCTTGCAGGCAAATCCCGATTGGGAGATATGCGGCGAGGCGCCTGACGGTGAATCCGGCATCGAACTGTTCAGGGAACTGCACCCTAACATCGTGATCCTGGATTTTCAGATGCCGGGTATCAATGGGATCGAAACAGCGCGGCGCATGTCGGAGATTGCGCCGGCCGTGCCAATCGTGCTGTTCACGCAGCATGCCAGCAGCGACCTGGAAAAACACGCGAAGGAAGTCGGCATTCGATCCGTGGTGTCCAAAACCAATGCGTTTCCGATGGTGGGGATGATTCAGGCGCTGCTCGGGCCATCCGATTCGAACTCTGCCGCTGCGGACGCAACTGATCCTGCGAACGCCAAGCCCGAATAGCGACCAGCCGGAATGGTTGCCCCGCCGTCATAAAGCCCGTACGGGCCAAAAATACGATAGTTACTGTATGGAGAGCCTGCGCGGAAGGGTTCATATTCCCCGCAGGCTCCTCAGGCAACACCCCTTGCAATGACCACCCCGGGAGGATGTTCCCCCATCCTCCCACCCTCCTTTTTCAACGAGCCCGACCAATTCAGCGCCCGCGAGCGCCTGCGCAGGCCGCGGGCGACAGACATGCAATTACCGGCGCGTCCATGGGATCGCGGGTTAGCGCCTTACTCGTGTTTTAGGCGATCGAGCAGAGGGGGCGGCAGTTCGTGCATCAATTCCAGGAAGACGCCGTTGGTCCAGCCAAATCCAATCACATTCTGGCTGTAGCCTTTCACGATGCGGGTGATGGATGTGCGTTTCACGACGTTGTACTTTTCGCGAATGTATTTGTCGGTCACAAAATCTTCAATCACCATGCTCAGGAAATTGTAGGCCACGCGATCAGCTTCTGCGTTGAATCCGTAGCGGCGCATGCCGTCCACCGCGAGCAATTGGATCGGCGCCCAGCCGTACGGATAATCCCACTGCGCCTGTGATTCCACGCGGCTCATCGCCAAGCCGCCGGGCTGTTCGAAGAGCGAAAGGTTTTTCACTACCGCTTGCGCTTGCTCCGGCGTCGCCAAACCTGCCCAGAGCGGATAGAAAGTCGTGGCGTACTCGTAGGTGGAAAGCGTGTGGGTCACGAAGTTATGGTCGAAGTAGAGGCCTTCCTTCGCGTCCCAAAGATATTTTTGTATCAGCTTTTGGCGTTCCGTCGCGCGGGTGTTCCAGCGCGCGGTTTCTTCGGGACGCCCGAGAATTGAACTCATGCGTGCCAGGTCCTTTTCAGTCTTGTACAGCAGGCTATTCAGGCAGACGGGCGCGTAATGGTGCGTCTCCGCGCTGAACGGGCCGAAGCGAAAGGAAACATCAAATCCGGATTCGCGCATGCTGCGGTCGCCTTTGTAGAAATCCGCTGACAGGGTGACCTGCTCGACCGGCGACTCCGCCGTCGCATCGTTCTTTTTCGAATTTTGGCCCGATTGTTCATCGCGACTGAAAACCGGGAAGAGCGGCCCTACCAGAGATTCGACCGGATGATTTTTGTCCACCAGCACTAGATGCGGATCTTTTGTTCCGTTGTGTAGCAGGAAGTATTGCGCCGCGCCGCGATAATAATCGCTGGGATCGCCGATGATTTCCGGCACGGGGCCTTCGCCATGATCGTAGTAGCGGGATAATCCCGTGTCGCCGGCCAAGTGCGGTGGGTGCGTCCATTGCTCGTAGTCCGTCACCGCGAAGCCGTAAGCTTGCTGCAGCCACGCGGTATCTTTCTGTTGCGCGGAAGGGTCCTCCGCGTCATACACCGCCAGAATCATGGAAGTAAGAAACGGAGGTTGCGAGCGCGTCAGGTAATAAGTGCGGTTCGCATTCAGAATCGAGCCATAATGCTGAATTTCGTAGAAGAAATTTTCCACCATCCCCTTCGCCAGCTCCAGGCGATGCGCCCGCAGCAGGCCGAGAATCGTGAAGTAGCTATCCCAGCCGTACATCTCATTGAATTGGCCGCCCGGCACGACGTAAGCGTGAGGCAGATAGAGCAGCCCGGCATGGGAGATCTTGTTCAGATGCACATCGTCGGGTCTGCTGATGATTTCTGGCAAGCGCTCGACGCGCACCTTGCAATCTTTCACCAGCTCCTGGAAGGCGGGTAGGCTCTGGAGGTCGGCGGGAAAATAAAGATACTGTTCATCGCCGATTTTCTGGTCTTCATACGTTTTGCATTTGTCCAGAGAACGAGTGAGGTGGTCCCAGCTTACTGAGATGTAATGCTGCACGTCGTCGAAGTGTTGAAACTCGTTGTTCATGGATGGCTTTTGCGAAGCAGGTTCAGTATATGACGCATCGAGCCACGGCACGGGGAGCAGGAAAAAAACGAGTGCCAGGACAGCGCGCACACAGATTGAAAATCGGTCCGCGATCGCAACCGTAGCCGCACGACGCGAGTTCAGCGCGCGAAGCATCCAATCCATCCATCGCACCTGTGTGCGTCAGTCGCAGTGCGCTGCAATGTTATTACGGCGCAGCCAGAAAAAAATCAGGTGAACACCCGATTCAGTTTAAGCATCCACCCGCGTAATTATGGGGCTGCTTCCCAGGAGAATCTACCAGGTGCTCGGCGAATCTCCACAGCGTGATTCTCGACGGTCGGCTTAAGTGTCCTATTGTGAACAACAAAACTTCTGGCCGACTGGCAACATTCGTGCTGCCTTTTCGTTAGCGAGGCTTGCTCGGACGTCTTTAGATCCAGCTAGAGGTTAACGTGAAGCTGAGCTTACGCCTGATTTTATTCCTGGTTGCCGCCGTCACCATCGTCACTTTCGTCGTCTCCAAAAATGAAGTGCGCGCGGAGAAGCGTGGTCTGCGCACCGACCTGGTGCATCGCGCTGAAATCCTCTCTGAGAGCTTGCAGGAGATTGTGGAACCCGCCCTGGAGAAGGGGTCGCGCGAACAGTTGCGCCGCATCGTGGAGCGGTTCGGAAACCGCGAGCAGCTCGCAGGCGTTGCGGTCTACGATAGTCACGGCGAACTACTCGCCGAAAGCTCCAATCTGCAGAACCGTTTCGTCCCTCCGCCCGTCCCTCTGGCGCGTGTGATTTCCAGCGACACCGGCCTCAGCCAATTCATAAATGTCGGCACCGAGCCCATGCACGTGTACTACATGCCGCTGCACGATAAAACGTCCGTCACCGGCGTGCTGGCGATTTTTCATGATGTGGGCTACATCGAAACGCAGAGCGCGCGCATGTGGCGCGCGACTTTTTGGCACGTGATCGCGGAAGTGCTGCTGATCGTTCTAATCACCGTGTTGATCATCCGTTGGACGATCGTGCTGCCGATTTCGCGCACCGCGCAATGGATGAAAGATATACGCCGCGGCCGCGCGATGCCCAGTCCGCCGGGCCCGAAGGAAAGCTTTCTTGCTCCGTTCACGAATGAGGTGATGAATCTCACCCGCAGTTTGGCGGACGCCCGCTCGGCCGCTGAAGAGGAGGCGCGCCTGCGCGAATCCGGCGAATCGGTGTGGACCGCAGAGCGGCTGCGCGTCAGCATTCAAGGGAAGGCTTCGCAGGGCTCGCTCGTGGTGGTGTCCAATCGCGAGCCGTACATGCATGTGCACAAAGGGAAGGCTATCGAGCTGCTGGTTCCCGCGAGCGGCCTGGTGACGGCGTTGGAACCGATCTTGCGCGCTTGCGACGGAATCTGGATTGCTTCCGGATCTGGCGATGCTGATCGCGAAACAGTGGACGATCATGATCACCTCCGCGTTCCGCCGGACAAGCCGGACTACACTTTGCGTCGCGTGTGGCTCTCGAAAGAAGTGGAAAAAGGGCATTACTACGGATTTTCAAACGAAGGTTTATGGCCGCTGTGCCATATCGCGCATACCCGGCCGATTTTCCGCGCTTCGGACTGGAAAAGTTACCAGGAAGCGAATCGCGAATTTGCCGAAGCCGTGCTGCAGGAGATTGAAGGCGTCGAGCATCCGCTCGTGCTCGTGCAGGATTACCATTTCGCGTTGCTTCCTCGCATGGTGAAGGAAGCGCGCCCTGACGCGCGCGTCGCGATTTTCTGGCACATTCCGTGGCCCAATCCCGAAGCATTCGGCATTTGCCCGTGGCAGCGAGAACTCGTCAGTGGCCTGCTGGGCGCGGACTTGATCGGATTCCAGATCCAGGCGCATTGCGATAACTTTCTGGAGACGGTGGACGCCGCGCTCGAATCTCAAATCGAATGGGAACGGTTCGCAGTGAAACGCGGCGGACATCTCACGTTCGTGCACCCGTTCCCCATCAGCGTGGATTTTCGCGAAGCGCAGCGAGGGCTGGAGCCGGGCGTGTCGCCTTACGTGTTGCGCAGCGAGCTGCTGAATAAGCTGGGCATCAAGGCGAACTTCATCGGAGTGGGTGTTGATCGCGTGGACTATACCAAGGGATTGCTGGAACGCCTGCGCGGCGTGGAAAGGTTCCTGGAGAAGTGGCCGGCCTATCGCGAAAAATTCACGTTCGTGCAGATCGGCGCGCCCAGCCGCACGGAAATCGTGCGCTATCACGATTTCCTGCAGGAGCTGGTAACGGAAGCGGAGAGAATCAACGCGCGCTGGCAGACGCCGGATTGGCAGCCCATCGCATTGCTCACGCGCCACCACAGCCACGAAGAAATTCTGCCGTATTACCGCGCCGCGGATTTCTGCATGGTCACGTCTCTGCACGACGGCATGAATCTGGTGGCCAAAGAATTCATTGCTTCGCGCGACGACCAGGAAGGAGCGCTGATTCTGAGCCAGTTCACCGGAGCGGCCCGCGAATTGCGCGATGCCATCATTGTGAATCCCTATGACGTGGAACAGCTGGCCGAAGCGATTCGCGTGGCGCTGGAGATGGATACGGAGGAACGTCAAACGCGCATGAAGCTGATGCGCAGCACCGTGATGCGTCATAATGTATTTGCATGGGCGGGAAGTCTGATTACGGAGCTTTCCGAGATCCGCATTGAGGAAGCACAGCCGGAGCTTGGCCACATCCGATGAATGGACCGCACGCGGCGACCAAACACACATTGCAGATCAGCCCAAAAAATAAACGCGCGCTTGAATACACACGCACCCACGTGGTTCCGGGCGCGGCAAAAGGGAATCCGGCTGTGAAGTCGTCGCGCTATTTGTTTCGCGCGTGGAGCGAGATCGCAGGCAGGATTCGCGACGCGAAGACTTGCGCGCTGCTGCTGGATTTCGATGGCACGCTGGTGAAGCTGCAGCGCAGGCCGTGGGAGGTTCGCGTGCCACAGCGGACGAAGCGCTTGCTCGAGCGCCTGGCGCGGCATCCGAAGTTGTTCGTAGCGATCGTGAGCGGCAGGCGCTGCCAGGACCTGCAAACGCGCATTGGCGTAGAGGCGCTGCATTTCATCGGGCTTCACGGCGCGGAACGGGAAAGCAAAACCACGAAAATCACCAAGGTGGCGGCCAGGATTCTGGCGCAAGCACAACACGGAGCGCGCCAACGGATGGCTGCAATGCGCGGCATGCGCATCGAAGATAAAGGCATGAGTTTCGCCGTTCATTATCGCGAAGCCAGTCCTCCGGTCGCGCGCGCCGCAAAATCCTGCTTGTTAGACGTGGTCGAGCCCCTGCAAGAGACCCTGCGCGTACTCGATGGCGCGATGGTGTGGGAAGTTCTGCCGAACGAGATCCGCGGAAAAGGCGGCGCGGTGCTGGACCTGCTGAGCGAATTCCCGCGGGGCACGCCGGCGATTTACATTGGCGACGACGGCACGGATGAAACCGCATTTTGCGCACTGGGCGATCAGATCACCATTCGGGTGGGAAAGCCGCAAGGTAGCGCCGCGAAATATTATGTCCGCGATCCGGGCGAAGTGATTCGCTTTCTCTTGCGGCTCGAAGCCGATCTCTCCTAGACGCCACTCACCCGCTGCGCGATTTATTTGCGCGGTGCGGCCCAATGGCTAAAAAGCAGAATCAGGGAATTCAGAACCAGGAATGCGTCCATCAGCGCTTCGCGGGTCGTGTTTTTTTGGGGGGCGAGAGGCATTATCGTGTTGGCGTTCTCGGCGCTCTGGCTTCCTCGATAGCGTGATTGGCAGCTAGGAATTTGGCGAGGGGAAGTGGAAGCCGGCCCAGCCCGCATGCCCTGTCTTTGCAAGACACCCGACTCCCATTCCTCCCCTTCGCTGCCCATTCTGCCGGGGAAAGCTGCGCCGCGGAATACGGAGGAGTTCGTAATGCGCACCGGGAATTGCTGTACGCGCGAAAATTTGCTCTCGGGCGCAGACGCGCATTGGTGCGAACCGAAGTGAGGGGCCGCCGCTGAAACGCGGGGAGGAGGGGCTGCCGATTCTCGGCGACAGCCCCTTTGGAGGAGTCTGACAGGGGGAAAACTTTCAGAAGCTTGGCGACGGCCTCACGCCGTCTTGGAGAGCGCTTGCAAAGAGTCGCGCATCTCGATCGCGCGCCCGGAAACAGTCAACGGCGCGCCGCTTTCCGTCACGTAATAGCGCTCCGGTGCGAATGATGATTCGCAAAATGGGCACATCTGATGTCGCGGGCGCGGCCGCGCCGGTCTGTGCAGCAGATACATCGATTCGGCCCATTCTTCCAACACAATCCGCGCGGCGCATTTCGTGCATCGGCAGCAAAGATACGTGTACATCGCAAACCTCCAGGCTATCTGATAACAGGCGGCGGTGCTCGCACGGCGTGGAACGAAATCAGAAGGCTGCCCGCCCCGCCAGCGAGCTCATTCTCGCCTTCCCCACTTTACGGTTTTACCGATTCCGTTCAATACAGTGGAATACCTAGGGAGGGGTGCGCGATCTCGTACCCTCCGAAATCAGCCCGATCCGGTTGGAAGGCGGACTTACCCGCAAATCTCGGGCTGCAACGAAATGCGACTGGTGGGGTTGAACAGATTGGGGCTACGAACTACTCGGCCTGGTTTTACAGGCAAACCGGTATTGGCGGAAATCGCGCAAAGTACTAGATTTACAGACAGTACGAGATGCCCAGCATCTCAGATCGGCCCCTTGTTAAATATTTGTCAAATATTTGCTAGTTGTCGAACACCACCGACCGGGAAAAGCGCCATCGCGCAACCGGCGGGGAATAATCAAGAGGAGATGATCTCTAATGCGTAGCCGATTCATTCGTCCGTTGCTGCTCGCAATCGCAATGTTATTTCTTTCTTCCGCATCATTCGCGCAAATTGGTGTGGCGATCACCATCGCACCGCCGGCGCTGCCCGTTTACGAGCAGCCGGTTTGCCCCGGCGATGGTTATATCTGGACGCCCGGCTATTGGGCCTGGGGCGATGATGGTTATTTCTGGGTTCCCGGCACCTGGGTGGAAGCGCCGCAAGTGGGTTTCTTCTGGACTCCCGGCTACTGGGGCTGGGGCGGCAGCAGTTTTGTCTGGTATGACGGATATTGGGGGCCGACCGTAGGTTTCTACGGCGGGATCAATTATGGCTTCGGCTACTTCGGCCACGGGTTCGAAGGCGGCCGCTGGGAGGGCGGGCACTTTTTTTACAACCGCGCCGTGACCAACGTAAACGTCACTGTAATTCATAATGTGTACGAAACGAAGGTGAACGTGAGAAATGATGTCCACGTAAGCTACAACGGTCATGGCGGCATCAACGCCCGTCCCACGGCCCAGGAAGAAGCTGCCGCGCACGACCGGCATATTGGTCCTGTCGCTGCGCAAACCGCGCATATAAACGCCGCACGCGAAAACCCGGCGCTGCGGGATTCTGCCAACCACGGTAGGCCTCCGATCGCTGCGACGGCCAGACCGGGAGAGTTCGAAAATCGTGGCGCAGAAAACGCTCCCGCTCACGCCAACCCGGCTGTGCATCCGAAAGATCTTCCGCCTGCCGAGCGGGCCGCTCCTCCTAACACCGGCAACGCCAAGCTGGACCAGAAATACCAGCAGCAGCAGACCAAGCTTGCCGCGCAGCAGGACAAGGACCGCCAGAAACTGCAACAACAACAAGACAAGGAGCACCAGCAACTGACGAAGCAAAAAGCCAATGATGCGAGGACGCAGCAGGTTGAGCAGAAGCACCAGCAGCAGACCCAGCAGCTAGTTCAAAAACACACTCAACAGCAACAACAACTGCAGCAGCGGCAAGCGCCGCCGGCCGCTCACGCGGCTCCAGCGGCGAAGCCTAAGTAGGCGCTAGTAAATAGTTGATGGGTTGTTGACAACCTGACGGCGAGGGCAAGCGCCACCCGGCGAATGCCCTCGCCATTTTTTTCGCCACGCAGTTAGAGCCACCCATCCGTTGGCGCTCCTGTGAAAACAATGGCGGATGGAATTTCCCGGAAGGCTACCGCCGTGGTCCGTATGTTTTGATCGACAGGTGGGATCGTCGGCCACCAAAGCCGCGAAAGATGCGGCCTTGATGGCCAACGAAGATTTGCAGATTCGTCCGAAGATTGCGCTATGACGCCTTCCGCGGAACCTTGGCGCCCCGCTTGCGCGCCTCGGAAAGTCCAATCGCAATCGCTTGCTTGCGGCTGGTCACTCTGCCGCCCTTGCCGCCTTTGCCCGAACGAAGCGTGCCGCGCTTCTCTCGATGCATCGCGCTTTTCACGCTTTTACCGGCGGCTTTGCCGTACCTTGCCATCACGCACCTCCTCTTTTTCGGATCGCGAAATTACGAAGACGAACCGCTTACGCTCTGGCTTTCTTCGCGGTGTTTGGCACCACGACGTCCGTCTTGTAAGCTCGCGTGAATTCATCCACCTGCTTTTGTGCCACGTCTTTGGCGATCCCGTAGCGCTCCTGAATTTTTCCGATCAACTGGTCTCGCTGGCCGTTGATGGCCGTGAGATCGTCGTCGGTCAGTTTGCCCCACTTTTCTTTCACTTTTCCCACAGACTGCTTCCACTTTCCTTCGATTTGATCCCAGTTCATTTTGTGCCTCCTGAGTTGAATGTCCGACTGCTCAACCATAGTGGGGACAATGGCGCCAACCCGGAATACAGCGCATCACGTAACTGAACAGGACAATTCGCCTTAGGTTCCGTGATTGGCCGTGCGACGGAACTGCGGACTATTCGGGAATGCTTGCATATGCTTCGCCTAGGGGAACCAGCAACGCAGGCTACAGGGATTGCTTGATGGCTAAGCCCACGCCGGAAGCCTAGTCTGATCATGCAATCGCGAAAATCCGGTCGGTGATACGACCCACATCAGCAATAGGGGGATTTTTATGAGCCACAATAATTTGAAGGGTCTTTACGTGGACGAACTGCGAGATCTCTACAATTCGGAGCAGCAACTGATCAAGGCGCTGCCCAAAATGGCGAAAGCCGCAAATTCGGATGAACTCCGCAAGGGATTCGAGGGGCACCTGGAACAGACCCGCGGGCACGCCACGCGCCTCGAGAAAATCCTGAGTGCACTGGGCGAGCCGGTGAAGGGCAAGAAATGCAAGGGCATGGCAGGCATCGTGGCGGAAGGCGGCGAAATGTTGTCCGAAGACTTCGAGGGTGCGTTAATGGATGCGGCGCTGATCTCCGCGGCGCAGCGCGTGGAGCACTACGAAATCGCAGCGTATGGCGCCGTCCACGCCTATGCTGAATTGATGGGCGAAAGCGAAGCAGCGTCGTTGCTGCGTCAGACCCTCGACGAAGAGAAGGAAACCGATCAGAAGCTCACGGAGCTTTCCGAACAGATCAACTCCGAAGCTTTCGACGGAGGCTCAGAGGCAGAAGAAGAAGAAGGATCCAGGCCGCGCCACAAAACAGCAAAGGCTGGCAGCGCGAATTGATTCGGCCAGTCTAGCTCCGATGGGCGCGGACCGTTGCCGCGCCCTTCACCAAGAACTTAAAGGAGAACCACATGTTGCTGCTCATTCTGACGATCGTGCTAATTCTGGCGCTCTTTGGCAGTTTGCCGACGTGGCCGCACAGCAGGGAATGGGGATATTACCCAAGTGGTGGGATTGGTCTGGTGCTTCTAATCCTACTGGTACTTTTTCTGATGGGCCGCTTGTAGCAGCAGCCCTGGTCTAGTAATGATGGGAGCGGCTGGCTAGAGTCACCGGCGCTGGCATTTGTGCCGATTTAAACGCTGACGCAATTACCTTGGCGGCAAGCGGATCGTAAATGAAGTAATTTCCAGGACGCATTGCGAGTAATTCCGCGACGCGAGCCTTTGCATTCTCTAAACCTTGAACTGCTTCAATCCAAATCGGCCCAGTTTCCTCAAGGTCCCGGAAGATATCATAACTCTCGCGCACATTTCCCCCTTACAGGCTGAAGGCAGACTGCTCCGAAGCGCATCAAGGTCTACGATTCAAAAGCAATTCAGCGACCAATGCTCGCGTGCAGGGTGCATGCAAGCCGTTTTAAACAAGAAGGTTACGGCCTGATTCTTATCGTATACGGGCAGATTATCCGTTGGATGTGTAAATAGGGATGAGCTCTGGTACATATTTCGCAATTTCTACCCGTCGCCAGGGGGTAGTTTGCTAGTTGGACGCGAGGTTGCATACAGCAAGGAAAGATGCGGATTGCCACTGGCAGACACCGTGTATGCTGATTGCGGTTTGCCGTCGTTCGATAAAATATGCGAGGAACAGGCTTAGTGACCCTGCGAATCTTAATCGTGGACGATGAAAAAGCGGTGCGCACAGCGTTGGGCAGGCTGCTGGCCACGCGCAAGGAATGGCTTGTTGTCGGCGAGGCTGCCGATGGCGCCCAAGCCATTGGAATGGCGCGAGAACTGCAGCCCGATATCGTGATTATGGACATCACCATGCCGGAGATGAACGGTCTCGAGGCCACGCCGGAGATCAAGAAGGCGCTCCCCACCGCGGAAGTGCTGATCTTCACGCAGCACGACTCGAAGCAAATGGTTCGCCAAGCCCAGAATGTCGGCGCGAGCGGCTATCTTTTGAAATCGCAGGCCAATTGGCTGGTGGCGGCTGTGGAATCGATGAGCCAGCACAAACCGTTTTTTGAAGGCAAGAATCTCCCGCAACGCGAGTAAAAGTTGCGATGCGCGCGTTTTCTTTGATCGTGCCGGCGTTTCCCGCTGGCAATTCTCCGGACACCCGGTGACGACTCCAGCCCGCATTCCAAATCCGAGCGATTTTCGTCGCCATTCGCGCCCGGCACAAGGTAGTCTCAGATATGCCTGCTAAACGCGCCGCGAAAAAAAGCGCAAAGAAAACTCGCGCGTCTCGCGCCACCACCGGAAAGCTTCAATCCGAATTACTGGAGCTCGCTCACGACGCCATCATCGTCCGCGATGTGGACAGTGTGATTTTGTTCTGGAACGGCGGCGCGCAGAAAACCTATGGGTGGACTCCCGCGGAAGCCTGCGGAAATGTGACCCATCAGTTTCTCAAGACGGTGTTTCCCGAGCCGCTCGACCAAGTGTATGAAAAACTCTACAAGGTCGGCTCGTGGGAAGGCGAGCTGGTCCACTGGACTCGCGATGGAAATCGCATCGTGGTGGCGAGCCGCCAGGTGCTGCAGCGCGATGCGCAGGGGCGCGTGGTCGGCATTCTGGAAATCAATCGCGATATCACTCCTCGCAAAGAAGCCGAAGAAGCGCTGCGCAATCTTTCCGCGCGCTTGCTGCAATTGCAGGATGAAGAGCGCCGGCGTATCGCCCGCGAACTGCACGACAGCACGGGGCAAAGCCTCGCTGCATTGGTGATTCACCTCTCTGCCGTGAGCGCCAGAATCACCGACGTGGACCCGGCGGCTGGCGATTTGCTGCGCGAAGCCATCCTGCTTTCGCAGAAAGCCTCGGACGAAACGCGCACGCTCTCCTATCTTCTATACCCTCCAACGCTGGACTACGCCGGATTGCGCTCCGCTCTCGAATGGTACATCGAAGGATTTACCCAGCGCAGCAAGGTGAAAGTGGACCTGAATGTGTCACTCGTCCCGAATCGCCTCCCCGAAATCGTGGAAAGGACACTTTTCCGGATTGTGCAGGAAAGTTTGACCAACATTTTCCGCCACTCCGGTAGCGATACCGCCCGCGTTCAGATTGAAACACGCGATGGAATCGTGCGCCTGGAGGTGGCGGATCGCGGCAAAGGGATTCCCGAAGAGATCCTCACAACATTGAACAGCAGCGGAGGGCAACTGGGCGTCGGCATTCGCGGAATGCGCGAACGCGTGCGGCAGCTCGCCGGTTGGCTGCAGATTAAGTCTTCGCCCGCCGGCACCAATATCATCGTGACCCTTTCCGTAAAGGATTCGGCCAGCGACGGAACGAGTTCGCGCGCATCCAGCTGGAGCTACTAACGCCAACGTTGTAGGGCTCATTTGCCCGTGATCTACCATCTCTTCCGTATTGTTTTGGTGGAAACGCCGCTTTACCGTAGCGATTCGATGCTTTTTCGCCCGTTTTTCAGCGATTGCATGCTGTCGGTGACGTCCTGCAAATGCCCAGCAACCCCATGAGATTTTCCAGGCAATTCGCCAAGCTATTCGCGTCCAGAACGTTGGCTGTCTGCATCATCGGTTTGCTCGTCGCACCGGCTCCTTCCGGCGCCTATTCCGTTCTGGCTCATGAAGCGATCGTGGACGCCGCCTGGGATGAAGCGATCAAGCCGCTGCTGCTCGCGCGGTCTCCGCAGGCGACTCCCGAGGAATTGAAGATCGCGCACGGATATGCGTACGGTGGTTGCGTGATTCAAGATATGGGCTACTACCCGTTCGGCAATAAGTTTTTCAGCGATCTGGTTCACTACGTGCGCAGCGGAGATTTTGTCGTGGCGTTGCTGCGTGATTCGCAGAATCTGAATGAGTATGCGTTCGCGCTCGGCGCCCTGGCGCATTACTCGGCGGACAACGAAGGGCACCGCACCGGCACGAACCTCGCTGTGCCGCTGCTTTATCCCAAACTCCGCCGCAAGTACGGCGATGTTGTCACCTACGATGAAGATCCTCTCGCGCATCTGAAAACTGAATTCGGATTCGATGTGTTGCAGGTTGCCAAAGGACGATACGCCTCAGACGCGTATCGCGACCGGATTGGTTTTCAAGTTTCCAGTGAACTCCTGGCGCGCGCCTTTCAAGAGACTTATTCGCTGGACCTGAATTCAGTGCTTACCAATTACGACCTGGCGATTGCTTCCTACCGCAGAGGCGTCAGCCAGTTGATCCCGGAAGCCACGAAAATCGCCTGGCACACCAAGAGGGATGAAATTCAGCGCGACTCCCCCGGGATTACGCGCACCGCGTTCCTCTATCGCATTTCCCGCTCCACGTATGAAAAGGAGTGGCCCGGCAAATACAAGAAGCCCGGCTTTGGCACGCGGCTGCTCGGTTTCTTGCTGCGGCTGATTCCCAAGGTCGGGCCGTTTCGAGCTTTGGCGTTCAAGATTCCCACTCCTGACGCCGAGAAGTTATTTGTCGCCAGCTTCAGCAATGCGCTGCAGAATTACGTGCAACTGGCGAAGCAACAAGCAAGTTCCGGCCAAGCTCAGGTCACTTTGGTGGATGAGAATTTTGACACCGGCACGGTCACAGGTCCGGGCCAGTATCCACTCGCGGATCAGACCTACGCCGCCCTGCTGGATCGATTGCAGAAGAACGATTTTGCTACAGTCTCTCCCGCCGTAAAAACGGCGCTGCTGGCGTACTATGCGGACCTGAACGCGCCCTTTGCCACAAAGAAGGACAAGAAGGAATGGGCCAAAGTAGTGCGTGAAGTCGATCAGCTGAAGGCATCGCAGGGCGCCGGGCCGCTCGCGGCCGAATCCGTCACCCTAAGGTAAAGCACCTACCCCCGAATTCGCTAAGTCACTTCTTTTCTTGCGCTTCGCCCAGGGCGACTACAGGAATACACCTACGCAATCTACAGGGCAACTCCGATAGACCAATCCGCAGAGATACTCTAATTTGTCAGCGACTGACCGCAGTACAGGCCCTGAAGTATTTATTTCATTTCACAAAAGTATTCATCGGCCGGTTGCTCTGCCTCGGGATGTGCGGGCCTAACTCTCATAAACGAGGCGGGGCAACGCTGTAACCGGCGCCTTGATCACAGAAAACAAAAGGAATGGCATCGTTCATGACGAAACGCATTCAACGCTGGCCTCGTCCCATTATGGGAAGCCGGTGCTGGGTCATATCCTGTAACATCGCCACACCAACCCCTGCTTGCGGGAGAGAAAAATGAAAACGCTTCGTATCCTGATTGCCGACGATCACGATCTCATGCGCCGTGGC
The DNA here is from genome assembly GCA_963779465.1 of uncultured Acidobacteriota bacterium. Classification (GTDB taxonomy): domain Bacteria; phylum Acidobacteriota; class Terriglobia; order Acidiferrales; family UBA7541; genus Palsa-295. The sequence goes on from CAVZYH010000002.1 coordinate 570,700, forward strand.
ATCAAAGGAATGCTGACCTCGCACCCGGGATGGGAAATCTGTGGAGAGGCGCATACCGGCCGCGAAGCCGTCTCAAAAGCTCAGGAACTGCGCCCGGACATCGCGATCCTAGATATCAGCATGCCGGATCTTAATGGCGTGGACGCGGCGCGCAGAATCCGCAAGGAATCCCCGAACACCGAGATCCTGATTCTCTCCGTGCATTATTCAGATCAGTTGATTCGCGACATCCTGGAAGCCGGCGTGCGCGGCTACATTGTGAAATCTGATTCGGACCGCGATTTGATCGTCGCCGTCGAAACTCTCGCCAATCACAAGCCGTTTCTAACGCCCCGCGCCACAGAGGTGATGCTTTCCAGTTTCAAGGAAGGCCGGATGCGCACCGAATTGCCCACGGCGCTGCGTGATCGCCTCACATCGCGCGAACGGGAAATTGTGCAGCTTCTGGCGGAAGGCAAGAGCAGCAAGGAAGTCGCCTCGTCGCTCAACATCAGCGTCAAGACCGCTGAAACGCATCGCGCCAACATCATGCGCAAGCTCCAGCTGCACACCGTAAGCGAACTGGTTCGCTACGCCGTGCGCAATCAGATCGTCGAAGCATAGCCGCAGCGCCAGCCGCACCGCGCTCGTGCCGCGAAGCCGATTGGAGTTCGCTCGCGACTGCGCATCCGTGTCCTCGCATTCGATCCCGCGCTACCTACAGCAAGTTCCCAAGAGTGCCTAACGCGTTGCCGGTATTGTCGCAGTCGCTGCGCTGAGCGATTATGCCGCTGCGGAGGAGAACGAAGAGCTGTAAAGCTTGCGCCAGATCCTCAGGGCTGGCCGGCTCTCTGTTCTCCTTGCGCGCCAAACCAGAAAGGAATCCAGCCATGGACCAGGCAGCGGCAGCCTCCAAGAATCCCGCCACCGTTTTGCATAGCGAATCAACCGTACAATTTCAGCAATCCGCAGGGCAACCGGTTGTACTGGTGGCGACGACCGACCCGGTCATCAGCTATAGCATGGGCGCTCTTCTGGAGATGTATCCGCTGCGCACGCTGTGGGCCAAGGGAGTGGGCGAAGTGCGCGCGCTCCTTGGGAAAGAAGATGTTGCCGCGTGCTTTTGCGGTTTTTGGCTTGTTGATGGCACCTACCGCGACGTGGTGCGCTTACTGAAGCGCCAGCCCGTGGAAGTTCCCGCGATCATCGTCTGCGAACCCGGCTGCCCCAACGAATACCGGGATTATCTTGCCGCGTTGAACATCCGCGCGTTTGATTTTATCTGCCATCCCTACCGCAAGACCGACTTGGAGCGCATCCTGCAAGCCACACTTTCCGAGCGAGCTCGCGCCGCGCGCCTTCGCGGTTCGCTGGTGGATACGGCGAATGTGCTGGAAACGCGAGCGGACCTGCGTTAAGCGGGGAATCACGAAGAGCTAAGTGTTCGGAACGAGCTGGCCCGGAATGTGAACATCTCCGGGCCAGTCGCATGAAGCTTTAATCCACTAGGCTGTTTTGCTGCCCGTCGCAACCAGTACAATGCCGCCGATCAGCGCGAGACCGCCTACAATTGGAGGCAGCGGAATCGTGTTGTGTTCCGTCTTGGTGGCTTGAATGGGCCCAACATCCAATACTTTCTTGTGCGTGGTGTAGGTAACGCCTTGATAGGCGAGCGCGAGCACTCCCAGAACGATGAGCACGAACCCCAGCAATGTTGCGGTCTTCATGAAATCTCCTTACTTCGCGATTCAGTACCAATAATGAGCGATCAGGCTCGGCTCATTAACCCGCCTACGAGCGATACCAAAAACAGAACCAGAAAAACGAAAAACAGAATCTTGGCAATGGATACTGCTGCAGCGGCAATGCCCAGGAATCCGAACACCGCTGCAATCAGCGCCACCACGAAGAACACTACGGCCCAACGCAACATAAGTCCTCCTGTGAACGTATCTGCCGCATGATTAGGCCCGACCACTCTGATTGACGCGCTTCGTCGAAACTCAGCGGGCGCTCGGCGATGCCATCCTTTGTACGATTGTTGGCCCCAGGTGAACATACACTCATTCAACTAGGGCCGCGTCGAGTTTACTGTAGGCCTCCGGCCGCTCGCTTTCATCACTGTTTCCAGTGGCTTTACGGGTCCAAGGGCTCTTGCAGCTCGTCGCCACCTGCGTCGCTCGCCGCGTCCATCCGTTGTACCGCAAGCTCCCCCCAAATCTACGCGCTTCGCGGTATAGCCCGGTCACCAGAACCGCACTAGTGTGGACGCATCAGAGTCGCAGAATATTTTTTGGGCTCTCGACAGGCGCAGCAAACCGGCGCTGAACGCGAATCGAAAAAGGAGATCGAAAAATGCATCGCCCATCGAAAATCGGTAAATGTCTGTCGCTCCTGGGCGCCACGCTGTTCTTGAGTGCTTCCTTGGTCGCGGGCGCTCCTCAACAAGATCAGCAACCGGCTCCCGATAATTCCAAAACGAATCAAGGCGACGCCAGCAAGGGTGCGACGACGGCCCAACAACAAAAGATGGATCCGGCGGACCGCAACATCACTAAGCAGATTCGCAGCTCCATCATCAATGACAAGTCACTTTCCACCTTTGCGCACAACATAAAGATCATCACGCAGGATGGCAAAGTAACGCTGAAAGGCCCGGTGCGCACCGCAGATGACAAGGCCAGTATCGAGGCCAAGGCCGTTGCGGTCGCCGGCGCCGACAACGTCACCAACCAGCTCACGGTAGCACCAGCAAATCAGTAGCAGCAGGCGAGCTTAGACTTTCACACTCTAGTTCACTAAAAGGAGAATCACACATGTCCGGCAAAAAAACCGCAGTCTTCGGAATTTACTCCACCCTGTCGAGCGCGGATCACGCTACCGACACGCTGGTTCGATCCGGATTTGCCCCGAGCGATATTTCCGCGCTGCTCCCGGAAAATCTTGGGACCAGGCAAATTGGAACCGAAAAAGCCACCAAGGCGCCTGAAGGCGCGGCGACCGGAGCAGGTTCCGGCGCGGTCCTCGGCGGCGCGCTGGGCCTGCTCGCTGGAATCGGAGCGTTGGCCATTCCGGGCGTCGGCCCGCTCATCGCTGCTGGACCGATCATGGCCGCATTGGCCGGCGTCGGTGTCGGCGGCGCCGTCGGTGGATTCACCGGCGCATTGATTGGCCTCGGCATACCCGAATACGAAGCGAAGCGCTACGAGGGTCGCGTGCAGAAGGGCGGCATCCTGCTGTCCGTCCACTGCGATTCTTCCGAGGCGGTCAAGCGCGCAAAGGAAGTCATGAAGATCACCAGCGCCGAGGATATTTCCTCCACTGGCGAATCTTCTGCGGACGTGAAAGCGGACGATCAGCGTGCGCGCCACACAACTTCCGGCAGCGGTATGTAAATTCCCCCGGGGAAGGAAGCGCGCGGCTCGGTGCTTCCTCCCATTTTTCCGATTCAGAATTAAAGAATGCGATCAGAAAGTCGAACTGAAAACGAAATAGCTCGAAAAAAACGGAGAACGTCATGACGACAAAACATAGCTGGACGGAATCAATCTCAGCATTCGCAGTAGGCATCGGCGTCGGCGCTGCATTGGGCGTGCTGTTTGCCCCCCGCTCGGGCAGTGACACCCGCGACTTTCTGGTGGAAAGCGCGCAAGAGCAATTGGATGGCGCAATCGCGACGGGCCACAAAATCACCCAGCGAGCCCAGGATGGTATTGACCAGGTCAAAAGCCGCGTGCGCCAAGCTGCCGATGTTGGAGAGCGCGCGTACCGCGACGCCGCCAAGAACACGCCAGCATAAGGAGCGTCGGCTGCGGAGTTCGACCAAATTTCATTTACTTCGAGACCAAACTCGTCTCCGCCCAGTCACGCGTTGACGCTGAAATCTCACATAGGAGACCACGATGAAGGCAGAAGCAGCGTCGCAGACAGTTAACACCAAAGTCACACGCAACGAACTGATCGCGCTGTTGAACGAAGATCTGGCCCGCGAGTATCAGGCCATCATTTCCTACGTCGTGTATTCACAGGTGCTGAAAGGCGCCGAATTCATGAATATCGCCGACGAACTGGAAAAGCACGCGGCCGAAGAGCTCAGTCACGCTCTGATGATTTCGAATCAGATTGACTATCTCGGCGGGATGCCCGCGGTCCAGCCGAAACCGGTCCGCACCTCGGAAAAGGCTCGCGAAATGTTGCGCTTCGACCTGATCAACGAAGGCGAGACCATTCGCAACTATCGAGAAAGAGTTCGTCAATGCGAGCAGCTGGGCGAATTCGCCATGGCCGAGCACATCCGCGAGATCCTCATGGACGAACAAGACCATCAGATCGCTCTGGCAACCGCCCTGGGCGAAGACGTGCCCGTGGTGAAGGATCCTCCGAAGGCTGCGGAGAAAAAAGCATGAGAATTTTTATTCGGTCGTTCGAATCGCTACACGAATCGCTGGGCAAATCGCAACACCACTCACTCAGGGAGATATCATGAAAATCACCGAACGTAAGCCTGTGCAAAAAGCCGAGGATCTTCTTACCACCGTGGCCCGCTCGATCGGCACCACGCTGGGTGCGGTCGCCGCAAAGGTCAACGCCACCACCCACCCGTCGCGTCGCCGCTCCTCCGGACGTACGCGGGCTCGCAAACACGTTTCTGTTTCGCGCAAGATTCGCCGCGCGTCCGCCACAGTTTCCAAGCGGATCAACAAAGCAGCGCGTCTCACGAAAAAGAATCGCAAGAAATCTGCAAAAAAGTAGCCCAATTCATCTCAAAGGAGAATTCACATGCGACAGTTCATATTTCCCATTTCATTGCTCACGTTGCTTACGGTCGTAACTCTTGCAGGTTGTTCGTCCGAGCCTGCTAAATCCGCGGACGTTGCTGACAGCATCCGGAAATCGCTCGACCAATCCGGTTTGAAAGACGTGAAAGTAAGCCAAGACCGGACCAAAGGTGTCGTGACGCTGGATGGGCAAGTGCCATCCGACATGGACAAGTCGCAAGCGGAAACCATCGCAAAGTCCATCGCGGTCGGGCAAGTCGTGGCGGATCAGATCGCCGTCGTCCCTCCCGCCGCGGAAAGCGACGCCAAGGCCGTGAACTCGGATTTGGATAAGGGCATTGAAAAGAATCTGGACGCGGCCCTGATTCAGAATCGGCTCAACAAGCATGTGAAGTACGATGTGAAAAGCGGTGTCGTAACTCTTACCGGCGAAGTGAACTCCCAGTCCAAACGCGCTTACGCCGAAAAAGTCGCAGCTGCCGTTCCGAACGTTCAGCAGGTGGTGAACGAACTGCAGATCAAGGACCAGAAGGCCAGCTCCACAAATTAGCACCTGAATATTCGGCGATGACGGCAACGGGCGGCGCGAGCAAGCGCGAAAAGACAAATCCTCAACCCTCGCAGCGCAGCTTGCTCGGGCTCGACTCTCTCAACTTCCTTTTAGCTGACGTTCAGACAGGCGTCGGCCCGTTCCTGGCGATTTATCTTGCCGGTTACTACTGGAATGAGCAGCGCGTCGGGTTCGCACTAACCGTCGGCGGCATCGCTGGAATCCTGGCACAAACACCGGCCGGCGGACTCGTGGACTCGCTCCGCTCCAAACGAGCGCTGGTCGCGGCGGCCGTGGTCGCGCTCGCGGCAGGCGCGCTACTAATCGCATTTTCCCCGTCCTTCTGGCCAGTAATGGCGGCTCAGGTGTTGATCGGCAGCGCGTCCAGCGTATTCGTCCCTGCCATCTGCGCAATTTCGCTTGGCATCGTGGGGCCTGCGGCGTTTGACGCGCGCCAGGGCCGCAATCAGGCATTTAATTCCGCGGGAAACGTGGTGGCTGCCCTGTCCATGGGCCTGCTCGCCTACTTCGTTTCCAACCGCAGCATTTTCTTCTTCGTCGTCGCTCTGGCAATTCCCACAATTCTTGTTTTGCTCATGATCAGACCCGAAGAGATCGACTACGATCTAGCCCGAGGCGCAAATCACGGCCAAAACGATGGCCGAGTCGAAAGTGTCCGCAGCCTCTTCCGCGATCGTCCGCTGGTAATTTTCCTTCTCTGCGCGGTGATGTTCCATTTCGCGAATGCGGCGATGTTGCCGTTACTCGGCGAGTTGCTGGCGAAGGGCCGTGGGCGAAGCTCGATGCTCTTCATGTCTGCGTGCGTGATGACCACCCAGATTGTCATCATGCTCCTCGCGTCTTGGTCCGGACGCAAAGCCGGCGCATGGGGCCGTAAGCCGCTTTTGCTGATTGCCTTCGGCGCGCTTCCGGTCCGCGCGCTTCTCTACACGCTTACTTCCAATACGATCTTGCTGGTGGCCATTCAGGTCTTGGACGGTGTTGGGGCGGGAATTTTCGGCGTCGTATCTGTGCTGGTGATTGCCGATTTGACGCGCGGCACCGGACGATTCAACCTCACGCTAGGCGCCATCACCACTGCCATCGCCATCGGCGCGGCTCTGAGCCAGGTCATCGCAGGCACAATCGTTCGCCACCTGGGATATCACGCCGGATTTCTGTTCCTGGGCGCGGTGGCTGCGGCGGCGCTGGCGACACTCTATTTTTTTATGCCGGAGACGCGTAATACGCAACCTGCGCAAACGTGACGCGCAACGCGATCGCAACGCGCGCGTTCACGCTTAGTCGTGCAGCACCTTGGCTAGCGTCTTGTAAACTTCCAGCCGGCCATTCTTGTCGTAGTGGATGTAACCGAGCTTACGGAACTTATTCATGAAGAAATTCACGCGCGGCCGCGTCGTTCCCACCATCGCTCCCAACGTATCTTGATTAATCCTGGACATGATCGTCACGTCTGAGTTTCCGGCGTCATAATCAGCGAGCAGCAGAAGCGTCCGCGCCAGCCGCTTCTCGCTGGAATTGAACAGGTGGTCAATCAAGTCCTCTTCAATGCGGTGATTCCGCGCCAGCAGATAATTGATGAGCCGCGAACACACCGCTGGCTCATTCTCGATAATGTTCACCATCTTCTTCCGGTTGATCACCATCACCGAGCCCGCCACCAACGCCACCGCCGACGTGGAATAAAACGCCTGCCCATTCAAACAATTCTCGCCAAAGAAATCGCCGCGGCCCAGAAATCCCAATATTCCGCCGCGGCCTCGTTTTGAAACCAACGTCAACTTCACCACGCCTTCACGGATGTAACGAACATCCGTGCACTCATCACCCTGCGAGAAAATTGTCTCGCCCGCGTCATAGTGCACGGGCTTCGATACCGGCAGCCCGGCCGGAAACAGTACTGGAGCCTTATCCGCGCGTTTTCTCGGTGTCATTTGGTCCTTATCGTTGGCATGTCATTCGATTTACTGAGTCATGTTCCGCAACGCAGAGTATGATTGCGGAGATTGCTGGACCCGTTTTGCACGCTTCTTTCCGATTGTCAGACCAGGGCGGCTCTGTCTAAGGTTGAACATACAACTTCTGCGCGGTCGTGTACATTGGCCGGCGGTGAGTCGTGCGTCCAGCCCCTTGCCACAGATGGAGTGAAATCATGCTCCGACATCGTGGGCCAGAGGTGCCAATGGATTTAGGTTTCGATATCTTCCGGACGCTGGACGACCGAACTCCGCTGTGGGTCAAGCAGGTCGCCACCCTCGATGACGGCAAAAGACATCTCGACGCGTTGCATAGCGCCGCGCCCGCCGAATATTTCATCCGCGATGCCTCAACCGGCGAGATCGTCCTCCGATTAGGCGCAATTCCGTCCGCGTGATTCGAACTTCGCACTGGCCTCACTTACGCGATTACCCACCCACTGACATCGAGCGCATACAGGATTCAGGGTATTCTTTGCTCCCCCATCCCTTGAAACAATGACGTATGCCGTCTTCCACCTCCCGCAGTAAAGTGGCTGCCGTTGGCCACCGCTGCGGCCTGCGACGGGACTGTCCTCAAGGAGCATCGAGATGAGTACGGCGAACGCTTTCAACTCCAACCCGCCGCTTCCTGCGCCCGGCGCGAATTCGCATCCACACCAATCTTGCGAACATACCGTCCAGTTCTACGCGGAAGATCAAGCCCTGATCAGCGCTCTGACCAGTCTGGTCGAGAACGCCCTGCGTACCGGAAGTGCCGCTGTGGTGATCGCGACGAGGCCTCACCGCGAAGCGCTGACGCTGGAATTGCAGGCTCGCGGTCTGGATACGGAAGCCGCTGCATGGCAATGCCGCCTGATTCTCCTGGATGCCATCGAAACCCTCGCGAAGTTCGCGGTGGATGGCTGGCCGGACGCCGTGCGCTTCAGCGAATTAATGGGCGGCTGCATCGCGCAAGCGCAAGCCGCATCGCTAGGCGGGAATTCGCGCGTGGTCGCGTTCGGGGAAATGGTCAGCTTGCTGTGGGCGCAGGGAAAGCCCGACGCTGCCCTCCGGCTCGAACAACTCTGGAACGATTTGGCCAAGACTCACAGCTTTTCTCTGCGCTGCGCTTACCCCATCGCGAGCTTCGCCCGCGAAGAAGACGGCGAGCCGTTCCTGAAAATCTGCGCGGAACATTCCAGCGTGATCCCCAGCGAAAGCTATACGGAACTCGCCACCGAAGCCGACCGCCTGCGCAACATTTCCCAGCTCCAGCAGAAAGCGCGCGCCCTGGAGACCGAAAAAGCGCAGCGCAAGCGCGTGCAAAAGTCCCTCCAGCTCCGTGAATCTGAACTGGCTGATATTCTGGAGAACGCCGTCGAAGGCGTGCAACAAGTCGGTCCGGATCAGATCATTTTGTGGACCAACAAAGCGCTGTTGAAACTTTTAGGCTATGGCGCTGCAGAATACATCGGCCATCCCCTCGGCGCTTTCCATGTCCACCAGCACGTCTTCGAAGAATTCTGGGCAAAGCTGATGCGGCGCGAGGACATTTACGATTTTCCTGCGGAGTTGCGCTGCAAAGATGGTTCCGTCAAGCAGGTCGTCATCCACTCCAACGGCCTCTGGGAAAATGGCAAGTTTGTCCATACTCGCTGCTTCGTTCGTGACGTTACCGAACAAAAGCGCCTGGAACAAATCCTGCGCACCGCCGAGAAGCAAGCCGCGATGGGCCGCATGGCCGCGGGCATCGCACACGAAATCAATAATCCGCTGGAGACCGTCACCAACGTTTTTTATCTTCTCCGCGATCATCCGTCGCTGGACGCAGACGCCCGCGAACTCGCGCGCATTGCCAATGCTGAAATGGATCGCGTGCGCCATATCGCCAGGCAGACTCTGGCATTCTGTCGCGATTCCGAGAGCCCGGTTAGTGTTTCCCTGCGCCTCGTCCTGGACGACGTGCTGGAAGCTTTCCGCCGCCAGATACAATCGAATCACATCACCATCGAGCGGAAAATCGCTAGCGACGGCCTGGTCGTGGCATTTCCGGTGGAAGTCCGCCAAATTTTCATCAATCTGATTGCGAACGCCTTGCAAGCCATGCCGGCGGGCGGCACGCTCCGCGTCAGCCTGCGCCGCTGCTCTGAATCGGCCGCGGGCGCCGCGCCGCGCACGGGGATTCGCGTGAGTATCACGGATACCGGCAGCGGCATTCCCCTCAAGGACCGCCGCAAGATCTTCGAGCCATTTTTCACCACCAAGGCTGAAAAGGGAACGGGACTCGGGTTGTGGGTAAGTCGCGGGATCGTTCAGAAACTCGACGGGACGATACGCTTTCGCTGCACAAAATGGCGCGGCCGCCCGCTCACCTCATTCGCAGTTTCTATTCCGACGGACGGGATGGGTTTTTCCGTCTCGTAATCCAGCGGCGCCCGCCCGAACGTAAATGTCAGAGCGATGAACGCAGCGAAAAATGGCGAAGATTCTGTGCATTGACGATGAATCGGCCGCGCTCAGCGTTCGCAAGCGGGTGCTGGAAACGGCGGGCCATCAGGTGGTCACCGCGCGTTCTGGTCAAGAGGGCATCGAACTGTTCCGGTCCGAGCCTCTCGATTTGGTGCTGCTGGATTATTGGATGCCCGGCATGAATGGAATCCTCACCGCCCGGGAGCTTCGCCGCATAAAATCGTCGGTTCCCATCATCATCCTGTCGGGCCTCGCGCAATTGCCTGACGAAACGATGGGCGTCGTTGACCGTTGGATTCTGAAGGACGAAGGCCCTGAATTTCTCTTGAATACGATTAAGGCTCTGCTGAAACCCGCCTGTTGACCACTTTATTCGGAAACCAGCTCATGCAACTAGCCCACGTGACTTGCTCACCTAATTACGCAGCGGGCAACCATCGTCGTTCAACCGCGCCTTTGCGCGGGTTTCAGCTGGCCTAAGCCTTGTGCGAGTTCCACACGTACAAGAAGCTTTCGTCCGTGGCTGTGGCCACGTTGCGGCTGCTTTTCCGCGTCGCGCGATTCAACGCTGAACGCACATTCTCTTTCGAGTCTCCCAGGTCCGCCAGCGGCACTTTGATCGCCGCGCCTTCCTTCAGCTGGTCCAGGTCACGCAGAATCATCGTGACAATTTCTTTGTGCTTCCCGTTGCGAGAGTTCGGCACATCCAACTGCGCCACCGTTTTGAAATGAGCTACCGGCCGTGCTGCGCCCATACGCGCCTCCTTCTAAAGCTAACGTATAACTAACGCATCGCTATCCTAGGCAAACGCGGTTCAGCGCGTCAAGAGAGATTTCGTAAGGTAGCGTGGCGTGGCAAGAGGGACTTCCTAAGGTACAATATCGTACGACTAACCGCCGTCTGGCCGGCGTCGCAACGCTCACGTTATCTCCAGCGCGAATCGCGCTAAACGACTCCCGCATCGCGCTAAACCATACGTCAATCACGCTATACGACGCACTCCCCTCACCTAAGGAAGCCAAAAGATTCTCCCCGTATGTTTGCCCCGCTGTTACGGTCCTGTGTAGGAAAGGAGGTTGAACCATGAGAGCAGCCGCAACGTATTTCGAGCAAGTTCCTAAAACAGTGATCGAAAAAATACTCGCGAAGCAAGACTCGCCGGCCGAAAACAAAATCAGCAGCGATGCAGCTGTCGCCAAGCCGGCCGCAAGCAACGCTCCAAACCGGGCGAAGTCCCGCAACTCCAAACCCTGAATCGCGGCAGCAAATAAATCCGCCGCCGCGCGGCAGGATGGAAACAGCAGGGGGAGCCCGCTATGCACGTGTCAACAATCGGAAAAGATCAAAGCGAATCATCGCAGACGAACGCAACTTGGGAGAGAAGCATGGACACTTCGATGCAAAGCATCCTGGAAATCCTCCAAGAGAACGTCAACTGGTGGGAACAAGCGGCCATCACCTGCGAACACACCGCTGCTAATTTATCCCCAGGCGATAAGGAAGGCTGGCAGCTCATGGGCGCCGTCTATCGCGAGCGAGCGGAGAAGCACGCCCGTCTCATCGAACAAATGCGCCAGGCGAACATGGGGCGCGCGACTAGTTCGGTATCTTAACTTCCGCTGCACAGCACGGCGCCGCGGCCCCGGCAATCTCCATTTCTCCAGCAGTCTCAACAGCTCCAGGATGTCGCGGTGCTCAATCGCTGCAAGCGTCAGACGTCGGTTGTAAGTTCCATAAAATCAGTGATTCATGGTATGTACGGCCAGCTAAACCGCGAGCAAGAAAATCCCCTTCTACTGCGAACGAATCCTTGCTCCTGACCGTCGGTACAGGCCGCCTGTTCTTCGCGCCATCATCGCGCCGAGCGGCACAAACGTTACGCTTTCGCATGGATTCTGGAAGTAGCCCGCCCAATCCTCTAAGCGTACGATAAAATTTATTCTGGTGCCCCTTCGATGAAGCTTTCTCGTTCTACTCTGCTGATCTCGTGCGCTTGGGTGTTTTTTGTCGGCGGATATGCGGCCGTCACGCTGCTGGCCTCTCACGACTCGACCTTGGCAAGCTTTGGATATTTCTTCGCCTGTATGGTTCCGTTGTTCGCCAATAGCTGCCTGTTGTGGAACGCCGCGTCGCCTTACCGCCGCCAAAACGGATTCTGGATGCTGCTGGCGTTGGGCTGCACTTTTTGGCTCGCGGGGATCCTGGTGATGGTTTACACCGAGTTCAGCCTGCACCAGGAAGCCCAGGTGCCGTTCATCGCCGACCTGCTCTTCTTTCTCCACACGGTTCCGTTCATGGCTTCGCTGGTGCTGATGCCGCACGCGCGAAAAATGCGCGAAACTCTGCGCTATGGTCTGATTGACTTCCTACTTCTGTCCTTCCTGTGGCTCTATGTTTATATTTTTGCTGCGATGCCCTGGAAAGTGATTTCGCCGAATCCCGAATTATTCCACTCGCGCGACTTCGTCAGTTATCTGATCGAAAATTTGGTCGTCGCGATCGGTTTCGGCCTCTTGTTCTTGCGCACCCGCGGCTCCTGGCGCACCGTGTACGGCCATCTTTTCGGCGCGGCGTCCTTATACGTCACCGGAATGACGCTGTCGGTGATGGCCATGCATCACCTCGTGCCATTCGTGAACGGCCTGATCCGGCTGCCCATGTTGGCTTCGTTCGTTTGGCTGGGCACCACGGGAATTATCGCTCGCGATTTGACGTTCGAGCCGGAACCGCAGCAGCCCGCCGTGCATCGCGACACCCAATGGCCGGCGCGTCTGGCGATGTGGGGCGTGCTGGCGGCGCCGCTGCTGGCCGCATGGGACGTGCTCGCGAGCACTGCGCCGGATTCGGTGAAAAGCTTCCGGCTGATCGTCACGCTGGTGGCGATTTTCGCCGGCGCCGGTCTCGTTTTCTTCCGCCAGTATCTCGTGTATCAGGAACGCACCAGCCTGGTTCACGAGTTGTGGGAGTCGCTGGAAAACGTCAAGCGCCTGCAAACGCACTTCGTGCAATCCGAAAAACTGGCCTCGCTCGGCCAACTAGCCGCTGGCGCCGCGCACGAAATCAATAACCCGCTCACCGCGATTCTCGGCTATGCCGACGTGCTCACCATCGAAAACGCCACCAATACGCGCGCCCATTCCCTGGGGGACAAAATCCGCGAGCAGGCTCGGCGCACCAAGGACCTGGTCAACAATTTACTCAGCTTCGCGCGGCAGGTTCCGGCTGAAAAGCAATTGCTGGATCTGAATAGCGTCCTCACCGGCGCGGTGCAGCTGCGCAATCTCGATTTGCGCGGCAAGAATATCCGCATCGAGTTGGAAAACCGCAGCATCCTCCCGGCCGTGCGTGGCGATCCGAATCAATTGCTGCAGGTTTTCTATCATCTGATCAGCAACGCAGTGGATGCCATGGAAGCCGCAGGCGGCGGCGTCTTGCTCATTCGCACTTTGCGCGAGCGCGGGAATGTGGTTATCGAATTCTCAGACACCGGACCGGGCATGAAGGAACCGGAAAAAGTCTTCGACCCGTTCTACACCACGAAGGAAGTCGGCAAGGGTACGGGTCTTGGCCTCAGCATCTGCTACGGAGTGATGGAAGAGCATGGCGGGCGGATCAGCGGATTCAATCGCCCCGAAGGCGGCTGCACGTTCCGCCTCGAGCTGCCGGCGATTCTGGCGGTTTTTCCGCAGACGTCCACGCTGCCCGCGGCGCCCGTCAATACGCGCTAGCTTCTTATCGCCACAAGGTGAATGTGCTAGAGTCTGAAATTCCATGAGCACTTCCGCCACCATCGCGGCCCCGGCGATTTCCACCGAGCACCTCACCCGCCGCTTTGGCGACCTGGTCGCCGTGCAGGACGTAAACTTGCGCGTCGCTCCGGGCCAGTTCTTCGGCTTTCTCGGCCCCAACGGCGCGGGAAAGTCCACAACGATCAAAATGCTCACCGGCCTGCTGGCCCCCACGTCCGGGCGCATGCAGATCCTCGGACTTGATTTGACGCAGGATTCCGTGGAAGTGAAACGCCAGATCGGCGTCGTGCCCGAAGGCATGGCACTGTTCGGACGTCTCACCGGCTCCGAGTATTTGAATTTCGTCGGACGCATGTACGGCCTCGACCGCCTGACGGCCGCGAAACGCACCGCGGAACTTCTCGATTTCATGCAGTTGGTGGACCAGCCCAAAGCGCTTGTGACCGACTATTCCCACGGCATGCAGAAAAAACTCGCCCTAGCCGCTGCGGTGATCCACGGCCCGAAAATTCTTTTCCTCGACGAGCCATTCGAAGGCGTGGACGCCATCGCTTCCAACACCCTGAAATCCATGTTGCAGAATATGATCGCTCGCGGCGCGACCATTTTTCTCACTTCGCACGTGCTGGAAATTGTCGAACGCCTCTGCAGCCACGTGGCCATCATTCATCGTGGCCAGCTGGTCGCGCAAGGCTCTCTCGAAGAACTGCGCGCCGGTGTCGAAGCCCAAGCCGCTGCCGCGCTCACCGCCGCGCCGCATGAAATGGGCGCGTCGCACGAGATTGGCGCGCCCGCTCCCGCACCCGGCGAAAAGCTCACACTCGAACAGATTTTCCTGCGCATCGTCGGCGGCACGCGCCGCGCCGATCAGGAACTTTCGTGGCTGGGCTGACCTTCTCCCCTGAAATCCGCGGCCAGTTCGCCGCGATCGCCCGCGTCCGCTGGCAACTTTTCCTAAACTCCATGCGCACGATTCGCGGACGCATGGAAGTCGTCGCGCGCGGATTCACGTTCCTGGCTTTCGGCATGGGCGGCTTTGTGGGCTCCATCGCCATTGGCTTCGTCGCGTGGTATTGCGTTTACAGTGGGAGAGCGGATTGGCTTCCTCTGCTGCTCTGGCCCCTGTTCCTTTTCTGGCAATTGGTTCCGGTAATGGCCAGCGCGTTCACCGAAAATGTGGATTCTTCCAACCTGCTGCGCTTTCCGCTCACCTTTCCTTCCTATTTTCTGATTCGCATCGCGTACGGCTCGCTCGATCCCCCCACACTGATGGGCTGCCTGTGGCTGCTGGGTATGGCTATCGGAATCGGCTGCGCCGCGCCGCTCTTTTTCCTGCCGGCCGCTGCGATTCTGCTGCTGTTTGCGATCTTCAATATTTTGCTGGCCCGGATGCTTTTCACGTGGGCGGAGCGCTGGCTCGCGCAACGACGCGCTCGCGAAATCCTCGGCGTGCTCTTTCTTTTTATGGTCATCGGCTTTCAATTCATCGGGCCGCTCATCCGCCATTATGGCAACCGCTCTCATCAGCCCGCGCTGTCGCGCGTCGTCGGCGAGGCCCTCCCCGTCGAGCGGCTGACGCCGCCGGGCCTGGCGGGCGATACGATCGCGCGCTTCCTCCGCGCTGATTACACATTTGCTCTCGGATCGTTCGCGTTGTTGTGCGCTTACACCCTCGTGGTTCTGTGGCTGTTGAATCTGCGTTTGCGCGCGCAATATCGGGGCGAAAATCTAAGTGAAGCGGTGGCGCGTACCGCCGCGCCAGCGGCCAAGCAAGAAATTCGTCTCGGCTGGAATATTCCCGGCGTCCCAGGCGCGATCTCCGCGGTGGTGGAAAAGGAAATTCATTATCTTTCGCGCAGCGGGCCCATGCTGTTTACGCTGGTAATGCCCCTGGTCGTGCTTCTGATTTTCCGCTTCACGCCGGGAAAGTCAGACAGCTCCGCGGGCATGTTCGGCCACTCTGCGGATTTGGCTTTTCCAGTGGGCGCCGCCTACGCCCTGCTGATCTTGACCAATCTGGTCTTCAACAGCTTCGGCGCCGATGCCGTCGGAATTCAGTTCTATTTCGTTTCGCCAGTCCGCTTTCGCGAAATCCTGATGGGCAAAAATCTCACGCACTCTCTCGTGCTCGCGCTCGAATTGGTTTTGGTCTGCGCCGGAGCAAGCCTGATGTACCGTCCGCCGCCATGGGACATCGTGCTGGCCACATTCACCGCCGTCTTCTTCGCGCTGATGGTGAATTTGACGGTCGGCAATTTGCTCTCCGTGTACTCGCCGAAAAAAACTGATCTTGGCGCGTTGGGCCGTCAACGCACATCGCAAGTCACCGCACTCGCCAGCCTGGGAATCCAAGCCGTGGTGCTGGGTCTCTGCGCACTCGCCCTCCTGGCTGCGCGCGCGTATCACCACATCTGGTTCGCAGCCATGATTTTCCTCGCGCTAGCCGCACTCGCCGCCTTGTTTTACTCGCTCGTCCTCAATCGCATAGACGCCATCGCCCTGCGGCGTCGTGAAGCGATGATCACCGAACTTTGCCGCGCTTAATTCTGCAGAGTGCGATATTGCGCTGCTGTAGGATGGTGGGATAAATTCGCACCGAAACGAATTCATTTCTCCGAGGCCTTATGAAGCACAGTGCTTGCTGCTTGATGTTTTCCTTATTCCTTCTGCAATCTTTCCCTGCGGCTGGGCAATCGGCGAATCCCTCCAGCTCGTACGGCGGGCTCCCGTATCAGCTTGAGCAACTCGTCAACACGCCAGCGGTCTCGGGCTATGAAAATCAGCTGGCGGATAAGATTCGCGCGAGCCTGAAAGACTTGCACCCGGTGACGGACAATCTCGGCGACGTGATCGTCACCATCGGCAGCGGCGCGCCTCACCGGCTGATCGTGACCCCGATTGACGAGCCCGGCTTCGTTGTCAGCGAAATCACACCCGACGGCTACCTGCGCGTGCAGCGCCTTCCGCAAAACGGCTTGCCCCCGATCTTCAATGAAATGTACTCCGCCCAGCCCGTGCGACTTGAAACCGCTGTTGGCAAATGGATTGACGGCGTCGTTGCCGGGCTTTCCGTGCATCTGCAACCCGGGCGAACCAATCCGCCGAAAGCGACGGACATCGAGAATATCTACGTGGATATCGGCGCGACGAACGCAGCCGAGGCCCGCAAAGCAGGCGTGGATCTTCTCGATCCAATCGTCATCAATCGCGGATTAATGAACTTGGCCGCCGCGGAAATGGCCGGCACCTCCGTCGGCGATCGTTTCGGCGCAGCCGCGCTCGTGGAATTACTCGGCCACATTGATCCCACAAAAATCAAAGGCACCCTAACTGTCGCCTTCGTCGTGCAGCAGCGCACCGGTGCGCGCGGCCTGCAGCGCATTCTCACCCAAACGCAAGCCGACGAAATGATTTACGTCGGGCGCCTGCTCCCCGGCGGCCCCATCCCGGAAATGGAGACGCTCCATCGCGCCCCACGCCGCGAACCGGGCGGTGGCGTGCTAGTTGGGGTGCCGCAGACCGATGGCTCGCTCCCCGCATTTGCCACCGACCTAAAGCAGCTCGCTGATGCAAACAAAATTTCATTCGCATCCGACTACTCCGCGAACATTCTCCCCAGGAGCTATCTGCCCCTGCCGCAATTCCCCGCGAAATGGGCGCACATCGGCATTGCTACTTCATTTCCAGACACGCCCGCCGAAACGATCGACTCGAGCGATTTGCTGAATCTAACGAGGCTCCTTGATCGCTACATGGAAGGTTCACCAACCGGCGGTTCAGTTGCAGGCAGGACGCGAGACTTAGGCGGTTCTGGCCAACACGAGCGCCTTCCAAACGCGGAGATCCTTCGTCAGCTGGTCGAAGCCTACGGCGTCAGCTATCACGAAGCGCCTGTGCGCGAATCCGTCCAGCGCCTTCTTCCCCATTGGGCGAAACCCGAAACTGACGACGCCGGCAACCTGATCCTCCATCTCGGCACGGCCCCCGCGGGCTCAAAAACACCGCGCATACTCGTCGTCGCCCACATGGACGAAATCGGCTTCACCGTGAAATCCATCTCGAAAGACGGCCGCCTCGAAGTCGAGTGGCGCGGCGGCGGCGACCTCAAATTTTTCGCCGGACATCCCGCCCTGGTGCACACGTCAAAAGCCGACCTCGACGCGATCGTCGAACTGCCTAACGGCTGGGACACCGCAAATTTCAAATGGCCAACAGACGCGGGAGAGCCAGACTCGAAAAATCCCGTTCGCGTTGATGTCGGCGCGCGCACTCCCGCAGAAGTCGCGAAACTCGGCATCAATCTCGGTGATACCATCACAATTCCCAAAGCCTACCGCCCGCTGCTCGGCACGCGCGCCAATGGACGCAGCTTCGACGATCGCGTCGGCGACACCGCGCTGGTTTCCGCCGTCTGGGCGCTCGGCGCTCCGCTGAAAGATCGCGATGTCACCTTCGTCTGGTCCACCGGCGAAGAAGAAGGCCTCGTGGGTGCCGCGAAGGTCGCCGCTCGCCTCGCCGCTGAAGGTCACGTGCCCGATTTCGTTTTCGCCGTGGACACGTTTGTCAGCTCAGACTCGCCCATCGAATCGCAGCGCTTCGCCGATGCGGAAATCGGCAAAGGCTTCGTGATTCGCGCCGTGGACAATTCCAACATCGTCCCCACAGCTCTGGTCGAGCGACTGATCAAGCTCGCACGCACCAATCAGATTCCCATTCAGTACGGCGTCACCGGCGGCGGTAATGACGGCTCCGCCTTCGTCCGCTACGGTTCGGTGGACATCGCGCTCGGCTGGCCGCTGCGCTATTCGCATTCCCCAGCGGAAGTAATAGACACGCGCGACGTGGATGCCCTCGCGCGGATCATCACGGTGATTGCCAAAAGCTGGTAACGGCGCCTGGCGGACCGCCCCGTCGTCAACGTACTTCCGTGAGCCACGCCCACACTTTGCTATAATCTCGCGCCGTGAGCGACCCAGCTTTCAAACCACCCCGCCACATCGTCATCGAAGGTCCGATTCGCGTTGGAAAATCCACCCTCGCCAAAGTCCTGGCCGAACAACTGCACGCCCGCCGCATCTTTGACGCCGACGACAATCCCTTCCTCACCGATTTCTACGACGAAAAACCTGGCTCCGCCTTCCGCGCCCAAATGTATTTTCTCTACGAACGCTATCGGCGCCTGCTCGACGCTCGTCCGGAAAACAATCCCGCGCCCATCGTCAGTGATTTCCTCTTCGAGAAAGATAAGATCTTTGCCTACCTGAATCTCGACAACGAAGAACTGAAACTCTACGAGCGCTATTTCGAAATGCTCGCGCCTTCGGTTCCCGCGCCCGATCTCGTCATCTATCTGCAAGCCAAGCCTGAAGTCCTCCGCAAGCGCGTCTCCAAAAAAGCCGATCCTGCGGAAACGCAAATCTCCCCGGAGTATGTGGAAGCCGTAGCCAACGCGTACGAACATTTTTTCTTCCGCTATTCAGGCGCAAATCTGCTTGTGGTGGATACTTCGGAGATTGATTTCGTGGAACGCAACCAGGACCTGCAGGAACTGCTCCGCCGCCTTCGCCAGCCCGTAAAAGGTACGCAATATTTCCTACCGCTCGGCCAAGGCTAGCAAGACTGGAAATCGAAGGTAAAAACCAAGAGGGGGACGGGACGGGCGGCCCCGCCAGGCTACCCGCCCCGCACTGCGCACAGGAGGAACTCAAATCCAAGAGCTCAGCACACAGCACCAGCCGCACAGCTCGCCAACGACGATCAACTCAAGCTAAGCAGCTTTGTGCGTGCCCGTCAGCCGGTGACGCAATCTTCCCAGCGTGCGATTCACCGGATGGCTGCGATGCAAGAACGTCAGCACCGGCATCCGCCGCACACCGATCTTTTCCAGCGCTCGCCGGATGCGGAAATCTCTTCCCGCCGATACCAGCCCCTTTTCCAGAGTGGTAATCGCTTCCGACGTGCGTCCGGCCTGGTAATAAACTTCCGCCAGGTTCAGATACAGCTGGGCATGGTTGTGTTTCATTCCCAGCGCTTCGCGGCACAGCGATTCCGCGTCGCCGAATCGTTTTTCGGCCAACGCGGCCAGCAGGCCGGTGTAGGAAAGATAAAATGGGTTTTTCGGAGCGATGCCAAGCGCGCGCCGGGCGTGTTGCAGCGCTTCTTCAGACTGCCCGTCTCGGAGGTTCTTCAGACACTCTTTGAAATCGTTCATTCCAGCATCTGAGGGGGAGGTAGTTCCGATCCAGTGGGACATAGGCTCCTTCCTTAACCCTGCGGGCACCAGCAGGGTGACTGAAGCCACGGTACTCGCACGCTCCGCGCGTGCAAATAGAACGGACGTACAGCTTTTGGGCTACTCCCTTTTACTGTCCGAAATGACAGGCAAACATTTTTGCAAGACCAGGGTGCTTGCACCACGTCACGGCACGGGCTCAATAGCGCCTGGAAGTCCCTGTTTTATTGAGTTTTTGTGAATCGGCCGTGTTCGCGATGGTTGCTCGGGGTTGGTGGGGGCGCTACTTGCTGCGCCCCAGCTTGCCACAATCTGAGTCTTGTCGAGGGGGTAAACCAAACCGGTCGCCGGCTCTCCCTTGCGAGCAAGCCTCCGGACGGTTATGCTGCGTCGTGAATTTCGAGGAGTGACATGCAATTAATCCACACACGAAGAATCACACCCACCGCTGGCGTTCTATTTGCATTTTTCTTCGCTCTAGCTATCGCCAAGCCGGTGCAGCTGACCGCTCTCGCGCAGTCTCCCGCTCCCGTCGAACGGGGAAAATTCATCCTGCACAAAATGGAGCAGCCCATCGGCGAAGAAACCTACCAGATCACGCGCGACGGCGATTCTCTGAACGTGAAAATTGACTTCAAGTTCACCGATCGCAGCTCGCCCGTTCCGCTCACCGCTTCATTCCGCTCCACAACCGATCTCACACCCGTCGCATTCGAAATCAAAGGCAAGAATTCCCGCGAGACGGACATTGATGAAGCCGTAGAAGTGCAATCCGAAAAAATCCGCCTGCGTGACCGCGACAAATGGACCGAAGCCGCAAGGCCCCCGCAGTTTTTCACCATCGCAGGCTACGCGCCCACCACCATGCAGATGCTAATGGTGCGCTACTGGGCGAATCATGGCTCTCCGGCGCAGCTCGCCACTCTTCCCAGAGGTCAGGTACAAATCGAGCCGCGCGGCGCGGACACCGTCAGCATTGCTGGCAAAGACCAGAAGTTCGATCGCTTCACCATCGAGGGATTAATCTGGGGCCGCGAAACGCTATGGTTTGACGCGAACCGTAACCTCGTCGCCGCCGTCACCACCGACGCCGAGTTCGACCACTTCGAAGCCATCCGCGAAGGCTACGAAAGCGGCCTAGGCACGTTTGTCGGCCTCGCTGGCTCCGACGGCATGGCCGCGCTCGCGGAAATTTCCAAAGGCATTTCCGGCAGCCGCGCGGAAAAGATTGCCCTGATCGGCGGCACGCTGATTGACGGCACCGGCCGCGATCCAATCCCTGATTCCGTTATCGTGATTGAAAAAGGCCGCATCGTGGACGCTGGTCCGAAGTCGCGCGTGAAAATTCCCAGCGGCGCGCAAAAAGTGGATGCACGCGGAAAGACCATTCTCCCCGGCCTCTGGGATATGCACGCGCATTTCGAGCAGGTCGAATGGGGCCCCATTTATCTCGCGGCCGGCGCCACCACCGTGCGCGATTGCGGCAATGAATTTGAATTCATCACTGCGGTGCGCGACGCCGTCGCCAACGGTCGAGGCCTCGGCCCGCGTCTGCTGCTCGCCGGAATTGTGGATGGCACAGGACCAAGCGCCATCGGAGTGGAGCGCGTGGACACGCCCGAGCAAGCAAAAATGTGGACGGACAAATACCACGCCGCCGGTTTTCAGCAGATGAAAATCTACAGCTCCGTGAAGCTCGAGGAAGTCAAAGATGTCGCGGATGAAGCGCATCGCCTCGGCATGTCGGTTACCGGCCATGTCCCTATTGGATTGAACGCCTACCAAACCATCGCGGTGGGCCAGGACCAGATCAATCACATCCCCTACATTTTGGACATTATGGTTCAGCCTCTTCCCGCCGATGCCAGCCGCCTCGATCAAGCCCAAGCAAGAGCGAATCTGGATCTGAATTCGCCCGATGCACAGAAAGCGATAGCCTTTCTGGTGCAGCATGGAACGGTGGTGGACCCGACGATCGCACTTTTCGAGTTTTTCTCCGCCAGCACCGCCAAGCCCGCGGCCAGCATCGAGCCGGGCGTCTTGAAAGTCGCGCCGGAGCTGCAGGCAATTCTGACGGACGTCGGGCCACCATCGCCCCACGCGGACCTCAATGAAAAGGTTTTTGCGAAAGAACTTGCCGTCGTTGGCGCGTTGCATAAAGCAGGTGTTCCGATTGTTGCTGGAACGGACCAGACGGTTCCCGGCCACAGCCTGCATCGTGAGATCGAGTTGTACGTCCAGGCCGGATTCACGCCGATGGAAGCCATTCAGGCCGCAACGATCGTGCCAGCGCGCGTGATGGGGCTCGACAAGGAGCTCGGCACAGTGGAAGCAGGCAAACGCGCCGACGTGATCATCCTCGACGGCAATCCGCTTGAATCCATTCACAATATTCGCAAAGTAGAATTCGTGATTACCAACGGCGTAATGTACAACTGCGCGGAGCTATGGCACAGCGTCGGTTTCCAGCCCTAGGATGGGAAATCATCCGAGCACCGGCCTCGTGAATGATTAATGGGAAGGGAGCGGCTTCAGCCCAGCCGTTCCGCGCTCGGTTTTGACTTGCAGTTGTAGCGGCCGCCTTTAGGCGGGCGCAGTTGATTTTCGGTGATCGGAAACGTTGCAGCGGACGCATCTAACATGTCCGCACGCACAGGAGAAGCTTATCAATGGACAAATGGACTCGTAGAAGGTTTTTCCTAGCCACGCTGACGGGTGGAATCGCTGCTAGCACGCGGCGGCTCTTTGGCGCCGCGGATCCAACCCGCAAATCCCTCGCTGTTGTAGGCGATTTCGCGGACTCCGCAGCATCGCAGGGTGCGCGTCCGCTGCTTATTTCTTCAGCCAACGGCTTCCAGCATCTCGACGACGGAATGGAGCTGCTCAAATCAGGCGGCGACACGCTGGACGCCGCGCTAGCCGTAGTAACCAAAGTGGAAGACGATCCCAACGACGACTCCGTGGGCTATGGCGGCCTGCCCAACGAGGACGGCGTCGTCGAACTCGACGCCAGCGTGATGCACGGACCATCGCGCCGCGCCGGAGCGGTCGGGTCCATTCAGAAAATCAAAAATCCTTCACTGGTCGCAAAAACCGTGATGGAAAAGACCAATCACATTTTTATTGTCGGCAGCGGCGCACAGCATTTTGCGGAGGATGAGGGTTTCGCGCCGATGAACCTTCTGACGGAGCGCTCACGAATCGCCTGGCTGGCCTGGAAAGCTTCCATTTCCGAAAATTGGCGCCCCGGCCTCGACAGTCCGGAATGGAAAGAGAAACTCGCGCAGCTTCTGGACACTCCCGAGAAGCTGGCGTGGCGCGCTCACATCGAAGACGTCGTGAAGTATCCGCCGACGGGAACGATCAATTGTCTTGCGGTGAACGCGAAAGGCGATATTTCCGGCACCACCACCACGTCCGGCCTGGCCTGGAAGATTGCCGGCCGCGTGGGCGATTCGCCGATCATCGGCGCAGGGCTTTTTGTGGACAACGAAGTAGGCGCTGCCGGTTCCACAGGTCGCGGTGAAGAGGACATCAAGATCTGCGGCGGCCACACGATCGTGGAAGCAATGCGCAGAGGTTCGTCTCCCACCGACGCGTGCATGGAAGCGCTGCATCGCGTGGTGCGCAACTACAAACCGTTTCCCGACCGCCTGAAGAGATTCCACATTCAATTCTATGCGGTGAATAAAAACGGCGAATACGGCGCCGGCAGCCTCTGGGGCAAACACAACGACGGCAAGCCCATGCAGTATGCGGTGCACGACGGCACCAAAGCGCGGCTGGTGCGCACCACGCCGATGTTCGATGAAATCGGTGGAGACTACTAGAGTTCGCGGCGGCGAGCGAACGTTCATTCACGCGCATTCAGATCGAACCGCGCTCCGCACGCAAAATCCCCGCGCGCATTTCCTCGCATCAGTGCACGAGTTCGGATGCAAAAACCAAATGGATGCCGCGGGCTTCCAGCGGCGGGACGCCTTCGGCCAGCGCCGCAATCGTGGCGGCCCGCGGGTGGCCGATGGCAATCGTGAATCCGTCGCGCTGCGCGTCGCGAGCGGCGAGGTTGAGCTGCTTGAGGATCGCATCGCGCGACGCGACGTCGTCGAGGAACACTTTGCGTGACGCCGCCGGAACGCCGGCGCGTTCGGCCATGTCGTAAGCCACAGTCTTCGCGTCCGTCCGGCTATCCACGAAGAACAAGCCGCGCTGGCGCAGCGCAGGCATCAGTGCCTGCATCAACGCTGGATCGGCAGTGGCGCGCGAGCCCTGGTGGTTGTTCACGCCCGCAGCGTATGGAACGGTTTCCAGCATTCCCGCCAGAGCCGCATCCACCTGCGCGGCGCTCATACCCACACGCAGCTCGATGTCTTCCGGCTTCGCGCCGTCCGCTTCGGATTCCATCGGCAAATGCAGCATTACCTGATCCCCACGGCGCTGCGCCTCCTCCGCTAATTCGCCCGACAGGGGCAAATGCGGCAACACCGAAACAGTCAGGGGGAAGCCCAGCGCGAGCACCGCATCGGCAGCTGAGCGGTCGTATCCCAGATCGTCAATGATGATTGCAAGCCGCGGATTTCCGGGGCTCGCGGAGTGCCGCGCAGAGGCTGATGCTGATCCTGATGAATGTGGCGCAGCAGCTCGCGCGGCGAGCGGAGTGACAACGTGAATCGTATGCGTGCGCGCGCTGTGGAAAGCGTAATCGAAGCGAATCACGCCGCTGGAAACAGTTTCGGAGATCGAGAGGCCGTGTTTGCGCGCGATGGCGTTCAAAGCTTGTGCAAACGCAGCAATTTGCGAAGGATCGCTCAGAGAAATGTAGATATTGTCAGCGGCAAGCGCGCTTGACAAGCCGCGTTTCGCGGGCTGCAGCTCCGGACGAATGGCAATTTCAGCTTTGTGCCCGTTGATTTTCTGCGCAGCGCTGACTATTTCGCCGGTAATCGCGCGCAACTCGGACTTCGAAAGGTTCTTTTTGCCGCAACCGGCGAGAACCAGAAGGACGAAAGCGGCGCACGCCGCGAAAATCCGCACCGCGCCGCGTGAAATCAAATCTAAGCGGCCAGCTGCTGCCAGCCGTACGCCAGCTTTGCGGCTTTCTTCTCCACCGCTGCGCCACCCTGCAACAATTCCAGCGCTTTCTTCACGACGGGATCGTCAGGCGAAGAACTAGGAGCGGCGGCAGGCTGCGTGAGATCCGCTTGCGCGAGCAGATCGTCAATCGAAGGATGCACTTCCGCGGTAGGCGGCACGCCCTCGGAGGGAATGTCCTTGTTGCCGGGAGTGAAATAAGTTGCGACGGTGAGAATCAGCGCGGAACCATCATCCAGTTCGATCAGTTTTTGCTGTGAAGCCGTGCCGTAAGTGCGCTCACCGACGGTGCTGCCGCGCTTGTTGTCCGCGATAGCCGCGGCCAGAATTTCAGCGGGTCCGGCCGTGCCGTTGCCGATGAGCACGGCGACAGGCTCGGTCCAGACAACTTTCGTCGGATCGGCGGAAGAGACGACGGCCGTGACCGTCTGCCCTTTCAACGTGGAGATCGTGCCCGAAGTAAGGAATAGCTGCGCGGTCTGAATCCCTTCCTGGTCATCCCCAAGAGCAGAGTCGCGCAGATCAAGAAGCAATTTCTTCGCGCCGGCTTTCTGGAATTGCACCAACTTTTCGCGGATCTGCTTGGAAACTCCAGGCGTGAATTCCGAGACGCGGAGGTAAGCCACGTCGCCGTTCAGTCGGTCTTCCACCAGCTTCGGCGCCGCGAGTTTCGCAAGAGTGATATTCATTTCCTGCGGTTCCGCTTTGCCGCGACGAATCACGGAAAGCTGCACGGTGGTTCCGGGATTGCCTTTCAGCAGTAGTTGCGCCTGGTCAATGGCCATCTGGCCAGTCGTGAAGCCGGCGATCTTCTCGAGAATGTCGCCGATGCGCAGGCCGATTTTCGCGCCCGGGCTATCGGGCAGCACGCCGATCACGCCGATGTAACCGAAGCGCCGCGTCAGCGCGAGTCCGGTTTCCGCCGGCGGATTGCTGGCGCTCTTTTCCTTGAAGTCTTTGTACTCAAGCGGGCTCAGGTAAGCCGATTGCGGGTCGAGCGAATCGAGCAGGCCGTGCAGCGAGCCGTTGGTGACGGCGTGCATGTTGGGATCGTCCACGTAATCGCGCTGGATGTGTTCCAGGACTTCGCTATACACAGTGAGCGCGCGGAACGCCTTGTCATCCGGCGAACGGCCGAGCATGTATCCGGTGGCGGCATATGCGACCACCAGAACTGAAATCCCCAGAACAATTTTTTTGCCGAGCGGGCTCATGCGTTGTCCTTTTTTGTGCCCAATATTAGTGCCGCAATATTACCTGACGTTAGATCACCACAACTCGAAGCCGGTTTCGTGGTGCGCCGGTTGCCTGCAGTCGGTCGCGCGTCCAGGCCAGGTATTAGACTGCCCCGCTGCGCATAGGAAAGCACCATTATACCGTGAGTTGGGGCTTACGCGCCGAGTGATTTGCAATCTGAGCGGCGTGTTTCACGGTCTCTGAGCGGAGGAGAAGGGACGAACGGGGCGCGAAGTGACGTGGCCGAAGCAGTGGCAGCGCGGAGAAGCCAAGGAATATAAATTATTTGATGAAACGGTTTGTATTTTGGCGCATCCAACACCATGTCGGCGATTGTTACTCTTAGCGTGAAACATGGCGGGTGATTCCAGCCATTCTTCACTCCCACCTCCAACCTCTATGCCGACGGAGGAATCATATGCTAAACCTTAGGCCGGTGCTTTGGCAGGAAGCCTTCATCAAAGCTGTGGACGAGCCGGATCGCGAAAAACTCGTCCGGCTGATTCGTGAAGCGGAAATGGCAATCGTGCAGCGGCACCAGCAACTGGAAAATACCTCGAATTATCGCGATGAATTGCGCGCAATGAAGCTGGCGACGCTAGCCATGGATTCAATCAAGGTTCAAAAATTGGGCGGCGCGAGGGACCTGGCGTTGTTGAAAGATTGCTGTTCGTTTCAAAAATCTGCTTGAAAGATCACGGGACGCGAGTCGGCGCCACTATTCACGCTCCTCAGCTCTTCCAGCGCTAACAATAGATCACATGCTCAATCTGCCCGCGAGCATGATTCGCGCACGCACGGTTATTCGCGAAATTCAGCGATCGGAGGACCGGCAAATGACACTGCCCGGAAGAGACGTGCTTCTGGTGGGGCAGAGTTTTCAAACCCCGCACGGATTGACGGAATGGCTGCAGCGCTGGGGATTCCGTTGCCATTTCGCTCGCAATACTCGGACGGCGCGCGAAATGTTGCGTGCGACGCGCGTGGATGTGGTGCTCAGCGATATGCAGCTCTCCGACGGAACCGGCATCGCGCTCCTGGGTATCTTGGCCGGCCTTGCGGTTACCGCATTTCTTTGCTGGCCGGTGGAAACCAGCTGCTTCTGGTTGCC
Organism: uncultured Acidobacteriota bacterium; assembly: GCA_963779465.1. Lineage (GTDB taxonomy): Bacteria > Acidobacteriota > Terriglobia > Acidiferrales > UBA7541 > Palsa-295. The sequence continues at coordinate 597,875 of CAVZYH010000002.1, forward strand.
TGCGATTGACGCTGGGAAAAAGTGCCTGGGTTCGCCGGCTCTGCGGCCCGCGGAATTTGCGCATGCGTTGGAAGAAATGGCGCGATGTTTGGGTGCTGCGGGGCGCGGCTAAGCTTTTGCTGCTTCAGGCTGTGGTGAGAGCGCAGGCACGCGAACTCGCTCACACGTCCGGACATGCGCACCAGGCTAGGGTCCGAATTCGATGGACCAGAAGCCGGGGGCGGGACACAGGAATTCGAAGCCTACCAGAACCGTTCCGGCTTGGGTTTTCGTTACGCGCGCAATGCGGCACGGCAGTTCTTCCTCCGTCTGCAGGTTCGCAATCAACAATTGCTGTGACGGCACGACATCGCGCGAAAGCGAGAGCAATCCTCCACTGGCGCTGACATTCAGCGTGACGGCGTGCTCGGCGAACGGTTCATCGTGCGAGCGGGCGTAGATAAATACCGGCAGAAAGGCGGAGACGCGATGATCGCGGCGCCTGTTCGGTTTCGGAACTACGGGCGCCGCTTCGTGCCGGGAGCGAATTTTTCGCGGAAGAAATAATTTGCGCCAGCCCATGAACTTCCTTTGTGCGAAACCGTACTGCGCGTATCGGCATCCGCGCGGAATTCTTCGCTGGGCCTCTCAGTAGTTTACACCTCACAACCTGCGGAGGTTTTGCCGACCGTGGGGGTGTGTGTCAGCCTGCGCACGGGCTTGCAGATGACGAGCAGCGGCAGGCTGGTTCGGGTAAGCTACTGTAATGGCGATGCGGAGTGGTGTGAAGCGCGCGAGGCTGCGGCAATGACGGCGGCGGATTTTCGTCGCATGGCGCTGCGTCTTCCGAAAGCTGCAGAGGGCGCGCACATGAATCATCCGGATTTTCGCGTGGGCGGAAAGATTTTCGCGACGCTGGGATATCCAGAGCTGGGCGTGGGGATGGTGAAACTTTTTCCGGACCAGCAGGCGGATTTCGTGCGTGCCGAACCGAAAGTGTTTGCGCCGGTGAACGGCTCATGGGGACTGCGCGGTGCGACCTACGTTCACCTGAAAGCTGCGAAGAAGAGCGCCGTGCAACGGGCGCTGTCTGCGGCCTGGCGCAACACGGCGTCGCGGAAACTTGTTATGCAATATGATGGTGGCGATTCGAGTGCTGGCGCGCGGCGGGGCTGATCCGGGCGCGTGGGCCTGCCGTTTTGTTGGTTCGTTGGTTCACACGCTGATTCCACGCACAATTTCTTGCGGAAATCGTTCAGATGAGCTCTCGCCCATTTTCCTACACACAACTCGGCTTGGCTTTGGCGGCGGGTCTGGCGCTGCGTTTGTTCTTCATCTGGCATTTTCCTTTTTATTCCGGGGACACAAAATTCTACGAAGAGCTGGCGCGCAATTGGCTGGAGCACGGCGTGTACGGGCTCTATGTGCGCGGCGTGCTGACTTCGGTGGACATGCGCGTACCCGGATATCCGGCATTCCTTGCGGCGATTTATTTCGTGATCGGGCGCAGTGCGCGGGTGGTGATGGCGGCGCAGGCGTTCGTGGATCTCGCGACCTGCGTCCTTGCGGCGCTGATTGCCGCGAGGTTGGTGCCAGTTTCCCGGCGTGCCGTGGCAGGCAAGGCGGCGCTGTGGATGGCGGCGCTGTGCCCCTTCACCGCGGATTACACGGCGGTGGTGCTCACCGAAACGCTGGCCACTTTTTTTACGACTGCGGCGGCGCTGGTATTTGTACATTTTGTGGCCGCGGTGGCCGTGGATGTGCCGGAGCGCGCGGCGAGTGATTCATCGGCGCGGGGGAAGGCGGTCTCATTTGCGAGCTGGTTCCTGCTGCTGGGATTTATCGCAGGGCTCGGAACTTTGGTGCGGCCGGAAACGCCGTTGGTGCTAGCTGCGGTCGGCGTGGCGTTGTGCATTCATTGGTCGCGGCCGGCGAATTGGCCGAAATTGATGCTTGCGACGTGTTGGATGTGCGCCGGATTGCTGCTGCCGCTGGCGCCTTGGGCAGCGCGCAATGCGCGCACATTCGGGCGCGTGGAGTTTCTCGGACCGCGTTACGCGCAGACCTATGGAGATTTTATTCCACGAGGCTACTTCGCCTGGACGCAAACCTGGATGACGCGATTTGGCGAAGCCTATCTGGTGACCTGGAGCCTGGGGAATCAGCCGATCAGCATCCGAGCGATTCCGGCCTCGGCCTTTGCTTCAGACGCCGAGCGCGCGCAGGTGGCGGGGTTGCTGGCGCGTTATAACAGCGATTTCAAGATGACGCCGCTGCTGGATCGCGAGTTTGCAAATCTCGCGGCGGAGCGCACCGCGCGGAACCCGTTGCGTACTTATATTTTTGTGCCGACGGGACGCATCGCGGCGATGTGGCTCACGCCGCGCATTGAATTGCTGCCGTATTCGGGGAAATTGTGGCCGCCCGGTGAGAGATGGCGCGGGAATCCAACGGATTTCGGCGTCACTGCTGGATTCGGCATTTTGAACATCTTGTATCTGGTGCTGGCGGCGATAGGATGGTGGCGATATCGCGCGAATTCGGAGGTGGCATTTCTAGTTTTGCTTGTGGCGATCCGGACGGTGGCGATGACGCAGCTGCAGACTGTCGAGCCGCGTTACGTGATTGAATGTTTTCCCGCGATTGTGGCTTTGGGCGCGCTAGCGTGGGCCTCGCCGCCGCGCGACGCAAAGTCGAATCAGGATTTGTCGCGGGCGCCAACCGTCGCCGGTTCCTGCGGATGAACGAAGTTGACGGTCGGAGCTGCGGCGGTTGAGACCGGCGGCGCCGCGGCGGTCGCACCTGTTGCGCCTTCGGCCGTTGCGGGCGCTTCGATTTCCCAGTCGCAGCCTTCCTTGATGCAAGTGCGGAAATTTCCCTGCTTGGTACGCTTCTCCACGATGAACGGCGCGCCGCATTTCGGACATGGCTCGTTGATCGGCTCGTGTGGCGTGGTGAAATCGCAATCGGGATAGCGGCTGCAGCCGTAGAAAATGCGGCCGGCGCCGCGTCCCCGCGAAATGCCGCGGCGCACGAATTCGCCTTCGTTGCATTTCGGGCATTTGATGCCGAGCGTAATCGGCCGCGTATATTTGCACTTCGGATAATTCGTGCAGCCGATGAAATCTCCGAAGCGGCCCTGGCGGCGCAGCAATTGCGCGTCGTCAAGCGGACATTTTTCATCGAGGGGAACGTCCGGCTGGCGCGCAATGCGCGTGCCACTCACCAGGCGTCGCGTGGTTTTGCAATCCGGGTAGCCCTTGCAAGCGAGAAACACGCCGAAACGCCCGCGCTTGATAACCATTTCCTTTCCGCAATTATCGCAATATTCAATTTTAGCCACGCCATCGGTTTCGGCGGGCAGCTCGGGCGAAAGATCCTTGATGTAATCGCAATCCGGATATCGATTGCAGCCCAGGAAAAATCCGTGACGCGAAATGCGTTCCAGCAATTCACCTTCGCCGCATTTCTCGCACTTCAGCCCGGTGGGAATTCCGGCCTTGTAAGAAAGCATCTGCTCGTCGGCCTTATCGAGGTCCACCACGAACGGATCCCAGAATTCTTTCACGGCCTGGCGCCACGGAAGTTTTCCTTCTTCGATTTCGTCGAGCTCTTCCTCCAGGCGCGCGGTAAAGCCCACGTCGAAGATGTCCTCGAAGCTTTTCACCAACAACACGCTGACGCGTTCGCCAAGCATCGTGGGTGAGAAGCGGCCCTGATCTTTGGTCACGTATTCGCGTTCGACGATCGTGGAAATGATGGCGGCGTAAGTTGACGGCCGGCCAATGCCTTTTTCTTCCAATTCTTTCACCAACGTCGCGTCGTTGTAGCGCGGCGGCGGCTCGGTGAAATGCTGGTCCGGGCGAATCTGATCGAGGCGCAACGATTGGCCCTCGCGCACTTGCGGGAGCGAGCGGCCTTCGCCCTCGTCGTCCTTCTCATCGTCCTCGCGATCGGCCCCCGCCACAGGGGTTTGGTAAACGCGCAGGTAGCCGTCGAATTTCTGCACCGAGCCGGTGGCGCGAAACGTGTAATCGCCGGCGGAAATATCAATCGTGGTTTGATCGAAAATCGCGGGCAGCATTTGCGATGCGACGAAGCGCTGCCAGATCAGCTGGTAAAGCTTGAATAGGTCGTCTTCCAAAAACGGACGAACGTCTTCGGGCGCGCGCAACACTTCCGTCGGACGCACGGCTTCGTGAGCTTCCTGCGCGTCTTTCTTCGATTTGTAGAAATTGGGTTTTTCCGGCAGATAGCTTGCGCCGAAGCGTTCCGGAATCATGGCGCGAACCTGGTCGAGCGCGTCGCTCGAAACGCGCACAGAATCCGTGCGCATGTAGGTGATCAGCGCGACCGAGCCTTCGTTGCCAAGCTCGATGCCTTCATAGAGTTTTTGCGCGAGCGACATTGTGCGCTTAGCAGTAAAGCGCAGCCGATTGTAAGCAGCCTGCTGCAGCTTCGAAGTAGTGAACGGTGGAGGAGCGTTGCGCCGTTTTTCTTTCTGCGCGACGGAAGCGACCTGCCACTTAGCTTTCTGCACGGCGGCAACAACTTTGTCCGCAGCCTCCTGATTCACAACTTCGATGTCTTCGCCCTTGAACTTGTTCAGCTTGGCTTCGAACAGCGGCGGCGTGCCGGCATCGAGCAGCGCGTGAATGGTCCAGTATTCCTTGGGGATGAAAGCGCGTATTTCCTGCTCACGCTCGACGATCAAGCGCAGCGCGACGGTCTGCACACGTCCAGCGGAAAGGCCGCGGCGCACTTTGTTCCAGAGCAGCGGCGAAACCTTGTAACCGACGATGCGATCGAGCACGCGGCGGGCTTGCTGCGCGTCCACTAGATTTTCATTTACCTCGGAGGGATGCTCGAAGGCGGCCTTGATCGCTTTCTGCGTGATTTCGTTGAACATCACGCGATAGATTTTCGGTGGCGCCCCATTGCCATTCGTCTTGGGCGGTTCCTTCTTGGCGGCGGGCTTAGCAGCCTTCTCCTCGCCTTCCTTTTCTTCGTGGACTACCAGATCCGCGTACTTCTTGGGCTTGCCCAGGATCTCGGCCAGGTGCGCGCAAATCGCTTCACCCTCGCGGTCCGGGTCGCCCGCCAGGTAGATGGCGTCCGCACCCCGTGCAGCTTTCTGCAGATCGTGGATCACCTTAATCTTGCCGGGGATTACTTCGTACGTCGGCTCAAAGATGTTCTGGGCCGTGACCGTCGCCGGCTTGACTACCTTCTTTTCGGGAGCGCCAGCCTTGGCTTTGCGCTTCTTCTTCTTTTTGCCGTTCTCCTGCCCGGGCAGCAGAATACCGATCGTTTTCTTGGGCAGATCCATCACGTGGCCATAGGACGCCTTGACCAGGTAATTCCGCCCCAGATACTTGTTGATGGTTTTCGCCTTGGCAGGCGATTCTACGATTACCAGTGATCTTGCCATGCTGTCGTTTATTCCCTCATGCACACATTGGATGCTTCAGGCTATCTTGCGGACTTCTTATCATTATATACAAGCGTTTTTATGCGGCGCGGTTCGCAACCTCAAGGCGAGGTTCCATCCTAGCTGCAATTGTCCCGGCTGGTTACAACAGGACTTTGAGGAATTGCTTCCCTGGCAACTGACGTACCACGCCCTTTAGCTCCAGGTCGAATAGCGCCGCCAGCACTTCAGAAGACGTTAGACCCGAAAGCTCCACCAGATCGTCTACATGGCGCGATTCGTCTACTCCCAGCAGGTGATACAGAGTGCCCTCGGCGGGAGCCAAATCCATTTCGACCAGCAGCGCTCTTTCCTCGCTCGAAGCCGTCTCGACTGGCAGCAGCTCGGCGCGGATCGGCGTCGGCAGCTCTTCGATCACGTCTTCCCAACTTGTGACCAGCTTCGCGCCCTGCTTGATCAGCTGATTGGGACCAAAGCTCGTCGGCTGAGTAGCATTACCCGGTACCCCATAAACTTCGCGGCCAAATTCCATCGCCAGCCGCGCGGTGATCAGAGAGCCGGAGTATTGCGCGCCTTCAACGACCACAACCCCGACAGACATTCCCGAAATGATCCGGTTCCGAATCGGGAAGTTTTGCGGGCCGGGGAACGTCCCCATCGCAAATTCGGAGATGATGGCGCCGCGCTTTTCCATCTCGCCGAAGATCTTTTTGTTCTCCTTGGGATAAACCACGTCAATCCCGCAGCCCAGCACGCCAATCGTCGCGCCGGTTAGCGAACTGAGCGCGCCTTTATGCGCACACGAATCAATGCCGCGCGCTAGCCCGCTTACAATTACCAGGCCTCTATCGGCCAAATCCCGGGCCAATTTCTCAGCCATTTGATTCCCGTAGGGGGTCGGACGACGCGAACCGACAATGGAAATAAGGTGGCGATTAAGAAGTTCAATGTTTCCGCGGACATACAGGAGAGGCGGGGGGTCATAAATCTCGCGCAGGCGCTGGGGATACTGCGGCTCGTCCCAGGTGAGCAGGCGGATTCCGGCTGCCTGCGCCTGGGCCAGTTCCTTGGCGGCAGCGCTCATCGGCTGGCGAGTATGGATCATCTGAGCGACAGCTGCGGGCAGACGATGGGATTCCAGCTCGGTGAGCGACGCGTTGAAAATGGTTTCGGGGCTTCCCATCGCGCGAAGCAGCTTTCCAGCCATGCGCGCACCGAGACCTGGAGTCAAGGCAAGCGCCAGCCATCCCAAGTATTGATCGGGGGGCATCGAAGTTGCGGCCAGCGTACGCGGGCAGTACAGAACGTGTCAAGATAACTATATAATTATCAATACTGCAGCCGCGCGATTTATACGCATTTCGATCCTCGTATGATTCGCAGCCGGCTTCGCTCTGTGCCGAGATCACGTCCTGAAAATCCCAAAATGGGCGAGCTTATGAGTTGTTGCGGTGGGAAACAGCTAAATCTTGTAGACTCGGCCCTGCAGGAATTACCTACAAGGTGCGCGGGGGCGCGATTTGAAGACCACAATTTCCGTACTGGCGATTTGCGTGACAATTTTCGCAGCGGCAGCAGCGCTTCCATGCACGGCCCAAACGATTCAGGTGGATATCACGCCGGCACACGCGACGAATCATTTTGCGCCCAATCAAGCGCTCGGAGCGGGCGTGGACCGCATCGCGCAGGAAGCGATAGATAAGGATCTGGTGCAGCCGGCGCTGGATCGCGCGCTGAGTTCAGGCTGGCAGCCGGTGAGCTTCCGCCAGAATACGGAACTTGCGGTGGAAGCATGGCACTGGAACCCGCAGGGAACTTGGAGCGATCTCAGCGGCAAAGGCTATTTCACCGGCTCGGCAGATCCCACGGAATTCTTGCGCTATTCCTACGGCTACGCGCTGCCGCATCGCGGATTCACGCGCAACGATGGAACGGACAACTCCGGCTTTTCGCGCCTCACCGACGGGGACGCCAGCAGCTACTGGAAAAGCAATCCATACCTGACGCAGCGATTCACGGGCGAAAGTGATTCGCTGCATCCGCAATGGATTGTAATGGACCTGGCGCAGCTGCAGCAGATTTCCAGCATCCAGATTCAATGGGCCGAGCCTTATGCGCTGCGTTACATCGTTCAATACTGGACGGGCGACGATCCGATCAAAGCTGCAACCCGGGGCGTGTGGCAAACTTTTCCCGGCGGCATGATTACGGATGGCCACGGCGGTTCGGCGACTTTCCAGCTTAGCTCGACTCCTTTGCCCGTGCGATATTTGCGCATCCTGATGACGGAATCTTCCAATACGTGCGATTCGCACGGCTCAAGCGATCCCCGGAATTGCGTTGGCTATGCAATCTACGAGCTGTACGTCGGCACCGCCACGCCGGACGGAAAATTTCACGACGTAGTACGGCACACCGCGGACCAGGAACAAACCACGACGTACTGTTCTTCCGTGGATCCCTGGCACGAGCCTTCCGATTTGCGTTCCACCAAACAAGCGCAAGTGGGATTCGATTTGTTCTTCACCAGCGGCGTGACGCGCGGACTGCCGGCCATGATTCCGGTCGCGCTGCTTTACGACACTCCGGACAACGCAGCCGCCGAGATGGCGTACCTGCAGAAACGCGGTTACCCCGTTTCGTACGTGGAAATGGGCGAAGAAGCCGACGGCCAATACATGCTGCCGGAAGATTATGCCGCGCTTTACCTGCAGTGGGCCACGGCGCTGCATCGCGTGAATCCCGCGCTGAAACTGGGCGGCCCTTCGTTTCAGGGCGTCAATCGGGATATTGAAGTGTGGCCGGATGCAAACGGGAGCGTTTCCTGGACCACGCGCTTTGTGAATTATCTGCGGCAGCACCAGCGCCTGAACGATCTCTCGTTTTTTTCCTTCGAACATTATCCCTACGATCCGTGTCGCATCCCCTGGGGCAGTCTGTACGACGAGCCAGACCTCGTGAACCACATCATGCAGGTGTGGCGCGAAGATGGCGTGCCCGCAAATATTCCGATGTTCATCACCGAAGGAAATCTTTCGTCGTCCGCCAGCGAGACGTACATGGATCTTTTTTCCGGCCTGTGGCTCGCGGACTATGTCGGCTCGTTCCTGAATGCGGGCGGCAGCGGCATGTATTACTTCCATTATTTGCCGCTGCAGATGGAACACGGCTGCAATGATTCGCCCGGAACTTTCGGAATGTTCACCATGGACGCCGATTACAAAATCCAGCAGCCGCTGGCGCAATTTTTCGTGGCGCAACTGATCAATTTGGAGTGGGTGCAGCCAGGTAGCGCCGAGCATCGCGTATTTACAGCGAAGGGCGACATGGACGACGGCGCCGGCCATGCTTTAGTGACGGCTTACGCGCTGCAGCGCCCCGACGCGCAATGGTCATTGCTCATTGTGAACCGCGACCAGCAAAATTCGCATCAGGTGCGGATCGCATTTCAAGATCAGGCGGCTCATAGCGTGGCTTTATTCGCGGGACCCGTGCAGATTTCAACTTTTGGCCGCGAGCAATATCATTGGCAACCAGCGGAAACGCGCTTCATGGCGCACGACGAGCACGCAGCGGAGCGTCCGGTGGTGGTAAACACCAAAGGATTCGCCGATCCCGATGGCCCCATCAAACATACGGAAGAAAACGCGCAGAAGGACGCGTCGTTTGATTTGCCCGCTGCGTCCGTGACGGTGATCCGCGGAAAGATCGCGGCGAATTAAGGAGGGCAATGGTTCCCGCGCAATCGAGCGAGCAGTGTGAAGAGATGCCCGGGTTCGAAGTCCGGAATATTGCTAGAATGCGCGACATGTCACGTCGCCTGATGCGCCTGCTCACTTATCTTCTTGTCCTCTTCGCCGTGGCGATTTTCGTTCACGCGGACGACGGCGGTAATTCCTCAAAGTGGACCGTTCAGAAGACAGGCGATAATACGAATTTGCGAGGAGTCAGCGTCGCATCGTTTGCGAATTCCCACGGCGTGACCGGCACCGTGGTGTGGGCCTCCGGCTCGAATGGCGTGATTCTGCAATCGAAGGATCTCGGCGAGACTTGGACGCGCCTTCACGTGCAGGGCGGCGAGGAACTGGATTTTCGCAGCATTCAGGCGCGAGATGCCACGACCGCTTACGTCATGTCCAGCGGCGATGCCGGCAATTCCCGGATTTACAAGACGACAGACGGCGGCGCGAATTGGAAATTGCAATACACGGACAAGCGCAAGGAGTTTTTTCTCGATGCACTGGTGTGCAGTTCGAAGATCGACTGTTTCGCGGTCGGCGACCCGATTGACGGAAAGTTCGTTATCCTGCAAACCATGGACGGCGAGACTTGGAAGCAGCTGTCTACCGACCAGATGCCCGCGGCGCTGCCCGATGAAGGCGCCTTCGCGGCCAGCGGAACTTGTCTGGCGGTTTACAGCCGTCGAGACGTTTATTTTGTGACGGGCGGACCCGCGGCGCGATTGTTTCATTCGAGTGATGCGGGATACTCGTGGACGGTCAACAGCACGCCGATTGTCAGCGGTAACGTTTCTTCCGGGATCTTTTCCATCTCGGCCTGGGATAAAGCTTTGGTCATTGTGGGTGGCGACTACAAGGATCCCAATAATCGCAATCACGTCGCGGCTTATTCCGCCGACCAAGGCAAGACCTGGAAATTAGCAGAGCAGCAGCCGGGAGGGTTCCGTTCGGCAGTCGCGCGGTTTGACGAGAAATCTTTCGTCGCCGTCGGCCCGAACGGAGAAGATGTGAGCGAAGATGGCGGCGCGCACTGGAGGCACACGGATTCCCGGAACCTCAACGCGCTGGCGTTGTCCCGAGGTGCCTGGGCCGTGGGACCACTCGGCACGATTGCGCGTTCAACATGGCCCAGCAAAATCATAATTCACTAACGGACTGGGCGCGCTGAATCCGAGACCCGGAGCGGGCGCTAAAATTGAACTGAGCTCAGTCTGTGGCTGAGCCCCATCTCTTAACACGGTCGTTTTCAGTGATAGGTCACCATGCACGGAGGTTCGCGTGACGGACGCTGGACGCTCGACGACAATAAAGTCCATCGTTGTTTACCTCGTTTTGACCTTCGCGCTCAGCTCGTTCTTTTATTGGAAGCTCACTCATCTGGTCCCTGGTACGAACGAAGCGCTGTTCTACCTGGGGCTAATGTGGTGCCCGGGAGTTTCCGGATTGCTGACGCGCCTGCTGTTTCAAGGCAACTTGCGCGGACACGGATTCACCTGGGGCAAAACGAAATATCAGTTTGCCAGCTACTGGATTCCGCTGGCGTACGCGTGCGCCGTGTATTTGCCGGTGTGGTTCGCGGGGTATTTTGATCCGCACGGGCCGGTATTGCAGAAAATGGCGCAGAAATTTCCGCAGATTCCGCCCATCGCCGTGCTGCTCGTATTTTTTCTGATCGTTGCAACTGCAGGGGTGCTGGGTTCCTGCATGTCCGCGGTGGGCGAGGAACTGGGCTGGCGCGGATTTTTGGTGCCGCAGCTGGCGAAGGTGACGACCTTTCCAAAGGTCGCACTGGTCAGCGGAGTCATCTGGGCCTCGTGGCACATACCGGTGATCCTCGGAGGCGATTATCACGGAGCGGGACCGGCTTGGTACTCGGTGACGTGTTTTCTGGTGATGGTCGTCGGCATCAGTTTCGTTTTCGCATGGATGCGCTTGAAATCCGGAAGCGTTTGGACGGGCATGCTGCTGCACGCGAGCCACAATTGTTTTATCCAGGCGTTTTTCGATCCGCAGACGCGCCACGCGCGCCTCACCGATCTGTGGACCACGGAATTCGGCTCAGGACTGGCGCTGGCTGGCATCCTCCTGGCAATTATTTTCTATCGCAAACGCGGAGAACTCGCCTCCGCACAGGTGTAGCAACTGAGCACCACTGTAATGTCTTCCGAATCGAAGGATGCACATGAAAATCTCGATGAGAATTGTTCTGCTCGCTGTAGCTCTATTTGGATTTTTGTTTTCGGCGGGCGGATCACTAGGCCAAACCGCGGACTCCACGAATGGCATTGATGGCGTATGGGCCGGAGTGTTGGGCGGCCAATTGCATTTGGTGGTGACGATCACGAAGTCCAGCAGCGGCGAGCTGGGCGGCACGATGAACAGCGTGGATCAGAACGCCGTGCTGGCGCTGAGTAACGTCACGTTTCACGGCGATGCCCTGCGTTTCGAAGTTCCGCGCGTGGGCGGCCTGTACGAAGGCGAGCTCAAGAAAAATGGCCGCGACATTTCTGGCAGTTGGACGCAAGCGGGCGGTCCGGCGCAAGCGCTCGATTTTTCGCGTCGCGTGGAATCCGGCGGAGCGCCGGAACAGACGGCTCCCAAAGCCGAACACACGCCGAAGCCGCTGCTGCCGGGATTCAATGCCGTCATTCCCATCGCGCCGACGGCGTTCAAGGCCGATGGGAAATGGCATGTGGTGTACGAGCTGCACATTTCGAATATGGATATTTGGGAGTACGCGTTCACGCGCATCGAAGTGGTTTCCGCGGATGACACGCAGAAAACGCTCGCAACTTTTTCTGGCGCGGAATTGGATGGAATGTTTACGCATCCCGGGGTGCCGGCCGCAGAAAAAGTTTCCAAACTCGCACCGGGAGAATTCGGCGTAGTGTTCTTGTGGGTCACGTTCGATGAGCTCGAAGATATTCCGGCGACGATTGCCGAGCGCATCAGCGTGAAAATCGGCGATTACCCGGAAGCTCTTTCCGTCATGACGCCGCCGACCAGCGTGGACAAGAATTCTGTCGTCATGATTTCTTCGCCGCTGGTGGGGCAGGATTGGGTGGCTGCCAACGGGCCGTCGAACACTTCGCTGCATCGCCGCGCTCTGATTCCCGTCAATGGCCACGCTTATATTTCGCAGCGTTTCGCGATTGATTGGGTGCAAGTGTATCCGGACGGCAAAACGTACAAGGGCGACCCCAGCGACAACAAAAATTATCGCGCGTACGGAACGGAAATTCATGCGGTGGCGGATGGAGTGGTGACGCAGGTAGGCGATGGTATTCCGCAAAATACGCCGGGGGCGAAATCACTGGCGGTCCCGATTACTCTCGAAACGATTGGGGGAAATCACGTGATCATGGAAATCGGCAACGGCTTGTTTGCGTTTTACGCGCACATGCAGCCGGGCTCGCTGCGCGTGAAAGTGGGAGACAAAGTCACACGCGGCCAGGCGCTGGGGCTGCTTGGCAATACCGGAAATTCGTCGGAGCCGCATCTGCATTTCCAAATCTGCAGCGCCAATTCCGAATTGGGGTCAGAGGGCTTGCCGTACGCCTTCGCGTCATTCGAAGTGCAAGGAAAAGCCGACGAAGATAAGCTGTCCCTGTTTCCAGCCGGCCCGGTGAAACACGAAATGGAAATTCCTACAGAAGACGAAATCGTGCGATTTCAGGACAGCACAAAATAGAAATACAAAAACGGAGAATCAGCGTCCGGTGCAGCGCTAGGCCGCGGGGTGGCGCACCACGGGACCACACTGAGGTTTATGTTATATTGACCATTCGTAGGTCGCGAACCGCAGAATGAGCAAACTCCGCATTTCGATTGTCGAGTATTTGAATACGGCGCCGCTCGTCTGGGGATTCACCGACGGGCCACTGGCGGGCAAGTACGATTTGTCGTTCACCTGGCCGTCGCAGTGCGCCGAAGCTCTGCGGACCGGCGCCGCCGACGTGGCGATCATTCCTTCGATCGAATACCAGCGCATCGAAGACGTGGTGGCGCTTCCCGGAATGGCGGTGGCGGCGAAGGGCGAAGTGCGCAGCATCCTCGTAGTCTCCAAAAAACCGATCCAACGCGCCAAGCGCATCGCGCTCGACGCCAGCTCGCGCAGCTCTCAGGCTCTGGTGCGAATTCTGGCGGCGGAACACTGGAACATCCAGCCCGAATTCGTGGAAACTGCGCCGGATGCTTCCGAGATGCTGAAAAATGCGGACGCGGCGTTAGTGATCGGCGACCCGGCGCTGCGCATCGCGCTGAAGATGGAAGCGCTCTCCGTGAAAGTTGCCAGCGGTGGCGATTGCTGCAAAGGCGATCCGGAAGATATGCCGGCGCCGGGCTTCGAAACAATTTTTGTTTACGACGTGGCGTATCAGTGGAGCGAGATGACCGGCAAGCCCTGCGTGCTGGCGATTTGGGCTGGCCGTCGCGAAGCGATCACGCCGGAAGTGGTCGCGGATTTTCAAGCGTCGAAAGCCTACGGCCTGGAGCGCCTGCGCGAAATCTCCGAAGCCGCGGCGATCAAGCTGGATATGCCGCCGCGCGCGCTCGAACGCTACCTTGCCGACAACATTCATTACGGCCTCGAGCCGGAATATCTCGCCGGGCTGAATCTCTACTACGAAAAAGCGGCAGCTGCGGAACTGATTCCGGGTTTTCGTCCACTGGACTTTGCAGGCGCTCAGGCCGCGTCCGCATCATCTTCCACGGCTCGCCACGGCGCGTGATCGATTCGTTCGGCGCGCTGATCCTGTATACTTGATTTGCGGAAAGCTGGGAGAGAAAGCCGTACATGGGCATCACACAACAGGAAGCGCTGGAACTTTTCAATTCCGATGATCTGATCGGCATCGGCATGGCCGCGAACGAAGTGCGCCGCGCGAAGACGGACCCGCGCGTGGCGACCTACCAGATTGACCGCAACATCAATTACACCAATTTCTGCACCGAATATTGCTCGTTCTGCGCGTTCTATCGCCCGCTCGGCGCGAAAGACGGCTACATCCTGCCGCTGGAATCCATTTACGAAAAAATCGAAGAGATGATCGAGCTGGGCGGCACCGGTGTGCTGATGCAGGGCGGCTTGCACCCGGACCTGCGCATCGAGTTTTACGAAAACATGCTGCGCTCCATCAAGCAAAAATTCCCGCAGATACATTTGCACTGCTTTTCCGCGCCCGAAATCGGCTGCATCGCGGAAGTTTCGGGATTATCGGTACGCGACACGATTGCGCGGCTGCGCGATGCTGGCCTGGATTCGATTCCCGGCGGCGGCGCGGAAATTCTGGACGATGAAATTCGCGCCAAGATTTCGCGGTTGAAGTGCCGGTCGGACGAATGGGTCAGCATGCACCGCGACGCGCACGCGCTCGGCATGCGCACCACGGCCACCATGATGTTCGGCTGCGGCGAGGAATATCGGCACCGCGTGAATCACCTGGAAACGATCCGGCAGCTTCAGGAAGATACGGGCGGCTTCACCGCTTTCATCCCCTGGATTTTTGCGCCGGAAAATACGCCGCTGGGGAAGAAGATCCCTGAAGCGACCGCGTTCGATTACCTGAAGACGCTCGCGATCAGCCGTCTGTACCTCGACAATATTGATCACATCCAGTCCAGCTGGCTCACGCCCGGAATCAAAATCTGCCAGGTGGGCTTGCAATTTGGCGCGGACGATGTGGGTAGCATCCTGATCGAAGAAAACGTGGTGTACGCCGCGGGCGTGCGCAACCGCACCAACGAAGCAGAGCTGCGCCGGATTATCTCCGACGCCGGCTACATCCCCGCGCAGCGCGATACCCTCTACCGCTCGTACTCACTGAAACCACAAGTCGTCGCCGCTTAGGCGCCAGCGGATTAACCCTCCCCGACGGTTACAAATTTCGGCCCACGATTACGCAGAGAGGATTACGGCGGGTTCGACGACTGTGGCGGGGAATTCCAAGTTGATACTGGCGCCGAAGGGCTGCTTGTTGTTCAGGACGATTTCGCCGCCGGCTTCCTGGATGATGCCGTAGCAGATGCTGAGGCCGAGGCCGGTGCCTTTGCCCACCGGCTTAGTGGTGAAGAACGGATCGAACGCGCGGTTCAGGTCGCTGAAGCCGGGGCCGGAATCATCGAAGCGGATGAAAACGCGATCGCCCTGGCGCGTGGCGGAAATTGAAACGGAGCGTTGCGCGCTTTCTTCCACCGCGTCAATCGCGTTATTCAGAATGTTCAGCAGCACCTGCTTCAGCTCGTCCTCGCCGATCGAGATGCGCGGCAGATCCGGCGCCACATGCACGTCCATCTTGATGCCAAGTTTGCGGATGTGGAATTCGCGCAGCTGGATTACGTCGTGCAGCGCGGTTTCGAAATCGGCAGCGCGCGCGGCGGGATTATTCTGGCGCGCAAAACGCAGCAGCCCATCGACGATGCGCTTCATGCGGCGCGCTTCAGCACCCAACTTTTCCACGCGCTTCGCGGCCTTCTGCCCTTCCACTTCCTCGCTCAGCAAATTCGCGTAACCCATGATGCCCGTGAGCGGATTATTCAATTCGTGAGCCACACCAGCCACCAGCTGGCCCAGAGCCGCCAATTTTTCCGACCGCACCAACTGGTGATGCAGGCGCGAATTTTCGATGGTCACCGCAAGATCGGAAGCCAGCACTTCCAGCTTCATGATTTCCGCGGTTTCGTTCACCGCGCCATCTTCGGTGGTCGCCGCGGCGCTCAAACACAAGCATCCCAGGTGTGATCCGCGCCAGGAAACCAGCGGGACGAGCACTTCGTGTTCCGCTGCGCCCACGCCCGCGCCAGCGCCAGTGCTGCGCATTCCTGCGCCGACTTCCGTCGAGCGGATCAGGAAAGAATTGTTGCCCAGCTGCGTGCCCTGTTTGCAAAGATCCTTAACTTTCTCGATGGTCCACGCCTTACTGCGTTTTTCGAAGCGCAATTTTTCCGCCGGCGAAAATCCGGTGCAGCCGCCCAGATGCAGCGAACGATCGTCGCGCGCCAGGAACAGCGCCGCGCGCGGAAAACTAGTTGCGCCGGTGACGGCAGCAGTAATTTCTCCGCACAAGTCCGCGGGATCGCTACCCGCCAGCAATCGCGAGGTAATCTGCGAGAGCTGCAGCAACAGCCGGTTCGCGGCGCGCTCGCGTTCGTTCGAGCGCTCAATCACGCCGGATTTGTCTTCGATCAGCGCAAGAATCATCCCGAACGCCACGAAAAATTTCGGCACGTTCCACAGTTCGGGGTTCACCTGCAGCTTCGGCGCATATTGCGCCAGCAGCGCGCTGGCAGGGAACACCGCGCCCCAAGTCATAAATCCTCCGGTGACGGCGATCACGCCCGGCGAAGGCCGCGGGAAGCGCTTCCAATACAAAATTCCGCACAGGGCGAAGGAGAGCGTCAGGATCGCGTTGATTCCCAACTCGGCGCTGCCGTGCAGCTGGTCGTGCATCGCCCAGATTCCGGTGATCGCTAAAATAACCGCGATGCCGATGGCGTACGGCTTGGTGTGCGGAAAGCCGCGTAGAGCGAAAGCCGCGCCTCCGAAGAAAATCGTTCCCAGCGCCGCGGCCATCAATCCATCAACGTGCCAGTCGAAAACGGCGGCGACGGCATGGAACGCGGTGGGCACGGCAAGAACCGTCAGCATGATGAGCCGTTTCTTGCGATCCTCCACGGCTAGCGTCATCGAAACTGCGAACACCACGCCGGAAAGTTCCAGCGAACCAATGTCAACGGATTCCAAAATGTTTTCCAGCGTGCCGGTGTGCGTCTCAAACGCTTGAATGAAGAAGTGCAGAAAAATCAGCGCCCACGCGTATGTCCACAGCTGGATTCGTGCCGAAGGCGCATGCTTGCGCAGCGATAGAAAAATCCCAACCAGTACAAAAAGTACGAGAATCGTGGGAAGTTTGTCGAGCAATGAATTCACTGTTGCCTCGGTGCCGGGGGTACTAAGGCTACGAGTTGCGGCGAGGCCAAACAATGGAACGTCCGTACCAGGTGCGGCCGCGGTTCCGATTCGGGAATGCAGGCGCTTCGGTAGGCAAGTCCTATTGTTTCAATGGTATGCGGATGTCCAGGGTGACTTCCGTGCCTTCCGGCAGGTCCACGGGCTCGGTTGGCACGAAGGCTCCTCGGACAAATCGTGCGTGCAGAGTGCGCGAAGGAGCAGGGCGCACGGAAGGTTGCGGCGTCGCCGGCGTTAGCGTCGGTCGGATGGCTGCTGGCGTGCGATTTTCCGGGGCGGACGTTTGTGCGCTGCCGCCTACCAGCCGCGATTTCCGGTCTTCGAATTTCGGGACGCCTGCGGAATCCAGCGCCACATTCGCCAGCGCGTCAGCGTCGGTATTTAGCTCACGGCGCACGTGCTCGATCGCGAAATATTGCAGCTGGCGGCTAAGCTTGGAGGCGCGCTCGTGCAGCGGCTTCAGATCCGGACTCTTTACTTTGTAGCGGCCCTGCATCTGGCGCACCAGCAATTCGGAATCGCTGCGCACCCGCAACGCGGCGATATTGTGCGTGGCGGCGTAATCCAGCGCGGCCAGCAGCGCGAAATATTCGGCGACGTTGTTGGTTTCGCGCCCGATATTTTTCGCCAGCTCCAGCGCAATTTTTCCTTCCGGATCGCGCAGCACCACGGCGTAAGAAGCTGGGCCGGGATTGCCGCGCGATGCTCCATCAATATTTGCGACGTACACACCGGCAGGAGGCGCGGGCACATGCGAATCCGCAAAAAGGCGCGCGCTTCCCGGCGGAGGAGCTTTTCTGGTGGGGCTCACAGGGGCGTCAAATCCTCAGAGAAATGATCCGCGCGCAAGCAGCGCGCGACGTATCCGATTGCCAACAATCTCGTCCTAATTTTCACTGTGGGAAGGTGCGGACCCGGACGGATCGCCCGCGGGCCCAGCCGCGGCGGCCGAAGCAGCCGGTTCGAGATAGTAGAGAATGCGCGTGCAGGTCTCGCAGTGGAACATTTCGTGGCTCGTCGAGCGGCGCATCTCCTGAAAGACGTGCGGGCGAATGCGCATGCCGCAGGCGCTGCATTTTTCGTCGCGCACTTCGGCCAGCGCCACATTGTCGTGCTTATTCATGATGCGGTCGTAGTGGTCCATCATGTCTTCGGGAATTTCGGATGCGGCGCGCGCGCGTTCGGTGTTTCCTTCGCCCAGCTCTTTTTCCGCCGCAGCTTTTTCTTTTTCGATTTCGGCGCGCTCGCCGCGGGCCACTTCTTCCACTTCCTTCAGCGATTTTTCCGCGGCTTTTATCTTGCGGTCGTATTCTTCGCCGGCCACCATTTGCTCCAGCAGACGGTCCTCAGCCTTGGCGATTTCATCCTCGGCGTTCTGCACTTCGTGCTGCAGCGCCTTGTACGCTTCGTTGGTTTTTACCTGGGAAGTTTGATCTTTGTACTTGCGCACGCGGTCTTTCCACTGCTCCACGTCCAATTCGTATTTCTTGCGGTCTTTTACGGTGGCTAACTGCGCGGCCTTACTTTTATCGAGCTCTGCTTTCGCGGCGGCCACGTGGCCGTCAACTTCTGCGGTTTTTTTAGGCAATGCAGCGAGGCGCGCACGCACAATTTGCAGCCGCGTGTCCACGCTCTGCAGGTCGAGCAGACTCTGTAGGACCTTCAACACTATGCCGCTATTTTAGCACACTGTTGATTGCCGCCCCGAAGGTGGCTCCCACGATGGATGCGGGGCTGCCTCGGTCCAGCGCTGCTACAGATTCGCGCGGAGGAACGTGATGGCGTGACGCCATGCCTGCGTTTGCGCTTCTGCGTCGGCCGCGGGCGTGCCACCGAACGAGAAACGCGCGCCGCGGAGATGCTTATTCCGCGAATCGCGCGCGGTGACCGGCAGATGAGGATAGCGCAACATGTGTCCGGCACGCGCGAAGTGCAGATGCTCGGCGGCGTGGGCACCCCCATTGCGCTGCAATCGAGCGACGATCGCTTCGCTCATTTCCGCTGCGGGCCACAGGTGATCATCGCCGCCGGAAATCAGCAGAATCGGTCCGCGAATGTTTTCCACGGGAATCGCCGCGCGCTCCACGGCTTCGCGATTGCGCATCCCAGCGCGAAACAAATTGCGAAACATCACTGGACGTTTCAGTGCCACCACCGGAAATGCCGAGCGCCACATGAATCCGCGCAAGGGCAGCGGCGCAAACGGCACGGGCTTCCCGCGCCACGTCCAACACGGAATTATTTCGGCGGTGGCCTTGTCGCGGCCGCTCGCAGCCCAGGCCACGCTGCTGGGCGCGTAGGCGACGATTGCGCGAATCTGCGGAAACGTCGAGCCGAGCAGCAGCGCCAGTTCCGCGCCTCGCGATACGCCCAGAATTCCGACTCGCGCCGAATCAATCTCCGGCTGCGCGCACAACCACGTCAGCGCCGCCTCAAAATATTCCAGTGGAATGCGATGCAGCCAGGTGGGTAGCGGCGAGATTCCAAAATATGCCAGCGCCAGCGTGGCAAATCCGTGGCGTGAAAGGACTGCAGCCTTATCCAGATCAAATCCTCCACCGGAGCCGCTCAGAACGATCACCACAGGATGCGGCCCCCGCCCCTGCGGAACAAATAATCTCCCGACCGTCGTTTCACCAACGCCCGCTTCAACTCCCTCTCCCGCGCCCTCCGCCTCGCTCGAAATTTTCAAATCGCGCGTCACGGTTCCCGGCGCCAAGAAATTCCGCACGAGGCTGGCGCGAGCGATCACGCGCCCATCGAGCAGTGCTTGGAAATCTACACGATCCGCTAAACTAGAATTCTTTGCGAAACTCGAATTTCCATCTGCGCTCGCCGCCCCGGATTCCATGGACCAAAAAAGTCCCGTCGGCGCAACACCCAGATAACTGCCGCCAAGTGACTCGCCCGCGGAAACATCAATCACGCCACCCGAATCCGCCCGAAAACGCCCCTCCGAACTCCAGCGCCGCCCTCGGTCGTCTTCCGTCGCGGCTTGTATGGAAATCAGCGCAGAAGCGGGCAGTCCGCGCACACAAACGCGCACATCTTCATCCACAAACGCAGGATTGGGCGCAATCTCGAAAAAGGCGCCAACGCCAACCGAAGTAGCACTCAACGCGTCGTAATCCCTCTGCGAGCGGTCATAACTCATTTATAGCACAAGGCTTTCCGCGCCCCGCGCAGGTGAGTCTTTTTCGCCTGCTAATCCGTAGTATGAATATGACGGTCGCAGCAACACTTTACGGTGCGATGATACGCGGCATATCGGGAGCAGCGAGCCGCGACGGCGCAGCAGCGGCGTACTGGGAGGGGCGTGTGGCTCTGGATAGCGACGTAGCGCAGCTTCGGCGCGGCGATCTTGATGCGCTTTCGACGCTTCTCACGCGCTACCAGAATCGCCTCTATCGTTATCTGTTACGCATGGTGCGCCAGCCCGCCGAAGCCGAAGACTTGTTCCAGCAAACCTGGCTGCGCGTCGCCGAAAAAATTCAGCACTATGATCCGCGGCGCAGTTTTGAAGCGTGGCTGTTTACTCTCGCGCGCAATCTGGCGATAGATCATCTGCGCCGCATGCGACCCGAAAGCTTGGACGAGCCGATTGGCGACGCCGCTGCCGGAGAAACCGCGGCCGCGCGTTTGCCGTCGCACGAGCGGCCGCCGATCGAAGGAATTCTGCAGCGCGAACGCACGCAACGACTCGGCGTGGTGCTGGAAATGTTGCCGGTGGTGCAGCGCGAAGTCCTGACCCTGCGCTTCGAGGAAGAAATGAAGATCGAAGAAATCGCCGAAGTGCTGGGTGCGCCCCTTTCCACGGTGAAAACGCGTTTGCGCCGCGCCCTGGAACGCCTGCGCGTGATTTTGGAAACCAGTTATCCCGGAGAAAACTGGCAATGAACGAACACGACAAAATCCGGGCGTTGCTGTCGTTGGCCGCAGCAGACGTGCTCGATCCCGGCGAAGAGAAGCAATTAATGGATCATCTGCGGACCTGCGATTCGTGCGGCGCGGAGCTGGAAAAATGGAAACTACTGGCGGGCGGGTTGCGCAGGTTGCCCACGCCGCAGCCGCGCTCCCCCGTAGTGGAGCGCGCACGCGCCCAAGCGCAGATTCGCCTGACCGAAGAGATCGAGCACCGCTGGAATCGCGCCGTAATCATCGGCCTGCTGGTGTTCGCTTGGATTTTGACGCTGCTGAGCTGGCCGCTGGTGCGCCTGTTCACCGGCGGATTGCTGGGAATGTTGGACCCCCGATTCAATCACGCCTGGATCGTGTTCGGCGTGTTTACGACGACCGTTTGGCTGGCAGGAGGCGCGGCGGCAGTGCTGCTCTCGTTGCAGCAGCGGCGCGAAAGGAGATTGGCATGAGCCGATTCAGACAGGAATTGAAAATCATCCCGGGCACGGCGCGTGTAATCGCGGCACTTGTTTACATCGCGCTGACAGTGGCTTTCGCACTGTTCGTGGCGTTCTCGCACGATCAGGGCCTCGCCAACACGCCGGAAGTGGGAAAGCTTCTGATGATCGTCGGTGTGGGAATCGTGCCCGCGATCTGGGTGCTGCTCATCGGCTACGTGTACGCCGATGCGAAGCGCCGCGGCATGCGCTACGTGATGTGGACTCTGCTGGCGATTTTCATTCCGGACGCGATCGGCGTAATTCTCTATTTCATCCTGCGCGACTCGCTGATGAAACCTTGCCCCGGATGCTCGCAAGTTCTGAAATCCGGATACACGTTCTGCCCGTACTGCGGCACATCGCTGCTGCCCACCTGCCCGAATTGCGGCCGCAGCGTGGAGCTGGGCTGGGCGAATTGCCCGACCTGCGGCACGAAGCTGCCTTCGCCAGCACCCCGCGCCGCGTCGTAACAGTTTTCGCACATGTAGCGCTCCCGCGGCTGCGGGACCATCGGCGTTGCAACCGGATCGATGGCGCACTGAAGTGCGCCGCTACAAAACCTTTCACGTTTTTAGTCCCCGCCATATCCCGGTAGAATATCTGCGAGTCGCGAGGAGGGTTCACGATGCCTTACGTGCAAGTGACCTGGGTGGCCGGGCGCACACCCGAACAGAAACGCAAGCTGGCTGAGCGCATCACGCTGGCGCTGATCGAAGACGGCCGCGCCAACCGTGAAAATATTCAAGTAACGTTCGTGGACCTGCCGCCGACGGATTACGCCGAGGCGGGCGTGACGGTCGCGGACCAAAAGCGCACGCCTTAACGCCAGATGAGGGCCGTTTACGCGCGCTGAGGTGCATTGACGTGAATTGATGCGCGCTGGCGTGGGCCGCTGCAGCGTCGGCGCGCGTCCCCCCAATTCGTCCCGCCCTGCTCGGTTGCGCAATCCGTAGGCGCTTACGCCGAAGGATGCATGTCGCGGCGCACCAGCACCGCATCGAGGAAGTACCCAAGCCCCACGAAAATGGGAATTACGCCAAACACCGCCGCTTGCATCGCGTCCGATTCATAACGCGCCAGCAACATGAACGTAATCACATATCCCAGCCCTCCCGCGGTGAGCAATATTGCAGCCTTCCTCGAACGCGCGTGCGGCGGCAGTTCATCGGCCATCGGCACCGCAACTCCCTTTGCAATAGCGGCCAGGCGTTCTTCTGTGCGCAACTTGCGCACGCGGTACCATGCATAAATCGCGGCCAGTGGAAGCGAAAACGCCAAGATCACTGCGACCAAACCAATAGGCTCCATGTTATTTCTCCTCTCTTGATTTCAATCTCTCGAATTCTGCAGGGCCCGGATTCATTTCCAGCGTCGGTTAAATATACGCACGGCGGCGCGAGGATGTTCCGCGGGAAGGGTATCGAAGAGCCTGCTGGCGGCAATCGGCGGCTTGCTTACTGCGTGGCTTGCACTTCCATGGATTGATCCACGGCATAATTGCTGCAACCCGGGAAAGTCGCGGTAGGGCAGTGCGCGATGGCCCGAAACGTCTGGTCCGAAGTTTCCACGGAATATGTATAACCCTTCCGGCTGGTTTGCCTCATGGTCAGTTCGCCGCTGGACATCAATTCATCCAGTGAAGCATACGACCCATGCTCGGCCTGGTGCGCGCGCTCTGCCTGCGCGATGCCAATCAAATCATTTTTCACGCCGACAATGTCAATTGTCTGCGCCGGCGTGCCGGTTCCCGCGGATTGCAGGCTCGAAAAATAGTATTTGTAAACCAGCGCCGCCAGCAGCGCGACAACCAGAAGCCCAGCCAGACTTTTCATGCGGCACCTCGATTTTCTGCCCTGAAAATCAGCTTACATCCGCGCCAGGCCCACCGCAACCGCATGTAATCTTTTTGCTACGGCGTGCGTCTAAGCAGGGTGCGTGAAGAAGTGCGAGTGGAAGCCTCCGGACGCCCCGGATTCTTTGGACCGCCTGAATCACAGCAAGCACCACACGATGCGACGCGAAACCGCTGTGCCGCGGGTGTGACTCTAATGCGCAGGGTCGTTGATACTAACCCATCGCTGCCAACCGGCCACGCTTCGCGCGGTAAATCCCCTCGACGGGAGCAATTGAGAATGACGATACGCCGTGGTTTCCGTGTGAGCGTGCGGGCGCTCGCAGCTCTGGCAATGTGCGCCGCGCTCTGCGTGACAATGTTCTGCACGATCTGCAGCGAACCGCTTGCCGCGCAGGAAAAAAGCGCTCAGGTCCGCCCGCCCAAGCTCAACTTTACCGCGCACTCCCTCCCGAACGGCCTGCAAGTAATCCTCCTCGAAGACCACGAAGTCCCCATCATCAACCTGCAAGTCTGGTATCACGTCGGCGGAAAAGACGAACGCCCTGGACGCACAGGTTTCGCGCACCTCTTCGAGCACCTGATGTTCAAAGGCTCGGCGCACGTTCCTGCTGAGGAACATTCGCGCATCATCGAAGCCGTCGGCGGATTCGACAACGCCGAAACTTCCGACGACACCACCAATTTCTTCGAAACTTTCCCGAGCAATTATCTCGAGCGCGTCCTGTGGCTCGAAGCCGACCGCATGGGCAGCCTGAACGTCAGCGAGGAAAACTTTACATCCGAGCGGGAAGTGGTGAAGGAAGAGCGCCGCGTGCGCATCGAAAATCAGCCTTACGGCTACCTGCAGGAAGACTTGCGCGCTGCCGCTTTCACCGTGCACGGCTACCATCACACGCCGATCGGCAGTATGGCCGATCTGGACAAGGCCACCATCCAAGACGTGCGCGATTTCTTCAACACATTCTACAAACCAAATAACGCGACGTTGGTAATTGTAGGCGATTTCGATTCCGCGCAGGCCCTCGTGTGGGCCAACAAGTATTTCGACGGCATTCCCGCCTCCGCGAAACCGATTCCGCGCCTGAATAATCCCGAGCCGCCGCAAACCGCCGAGCGCGTCGCGAAAAAATCCTATTCCAATACGCCGCTGCCTGCCGTGGTGATCGGTTACAAAATTCCCGCGCGCTACGCCCCAGATTCCTATCCCCTCGACCTCGCTTCGAATATTTTGGCGGGAGGCGAGAGCAGCCGGCTCTATCAGACGCTGGTGTACAAGGAACAAATCGCCGTGCAGGCCGCCGGATTCGGCGCGTTCTCCGAGGACCCCAATCTTTTCTGGGCCTACGCGATCATGAATCAGGGCCACAGCGCCGAAGAAGGCCAAAAATCCCTGGTGGGCGTGCTGGACGGTTTAAAAGCCGCTCCGCCGGAAGCCAAAGAACTGGAAAAAGCCAAGAATCAGGAAATCGCCGGATTCGTGCTGGGCCGCGATACGGATGAGGAGAAAGCGGTGGCGCTCGCATCCGCCGCCGTAATCGGAAAAGATCCCGGACTAGCGAATACGGAGTTGGAGCACTACCTCACTGCTACGCCTGCCGACATCCAGCGCGTTGCCAAAGATTATTTTCAATCCTCGCGCTCCACCGTGCTGATCGTCACGCCGGCCGCGCCCGGAGCGCCCGCGCAACAATGATCCCTACGGCGCGATGCGAAACACATTTTCAGGAGCAACGATGAAGCGGGCTAAGCACCAGTTGAACTTTCTGTTTGCCGCAATTCTAATGGCGGCGGCCGCTGCCGCTGCCTTCCCACCACGCGCGGTCGCGCAGCCGCAAGCATCGGCGCCCCAAGTGTCGCGCAGCGAATCGGAACCTTCCACATCACAGGGCCCGCAGAAAGCCTCGGGAATCGTTCCCCCAGGAGTAAAACTCACGCCGGAAATGCCCGCACCAGGCGCCCCCAGGCCATTTGAATTTCCCCAAGCAGCCACCAAGACCCTGCCGAATGGCCTGCGTGTTTTCGTCGTCACTGATCACCGCGAGCCAGCCGTCGCCGCGCGCTTGGTAATTCTTTCAGCCGGAAGCATCCAGGATCCCGCCGGAATGCCGGGCGTCGCGGGAATGACGGCCGGTCTGCTGACGCAAGGAACCGCGAAGCGCTCCGCCAAGGAAATTGCCGAAACGATCGATTTTGTCGGTGGCACACTCGACGCGAAAGCCGGCCGCGACGCCACCACCGTAACCCTCGATGTAGTGAAAAAAGATTTGGGCGTCGGCATGGACCTGCTGTCGGATGTCGTGCTTCATCCATCGTTTCAAGCCGAAGAACTCGACCGCCAACGCCAGCAACTTCTCTCCGATCTCGAAGTGCAATACTCCGACCCGAACTATCTGGCCACGCTGGCCTTCGCGCGCACCCTGTACGGCGATTCGCCCTACGGAATGCCCGAACAAGGCACTCCAGCCACAATAAAAAAACTGCAGCGCGAAGATTTCATAAAATTTCACGATGCGAACTACGCGCCGAATCAGGCGGTGCTCGGTTTCGCCGGAGACGTTACGCCCGAAGAAGCCTTCGCCATCGCTGAAAAATATTTCGGCAGCTGGCCGACGCTAGACGTCGCTGCCGCCGCGCCGCCGTTGCCTTCGAACGCCACAGCCACCCACGTCTGGCTGATTGACAAGCCCGACGCCGTGCAAACCCAGATCCGCATCGGCAGAATCGCCATTCGCCGCGCCGATCCCGATTTTCTGCCACTCGACGTGACCAATCACATCTTCGGGGGCAGCTACAACAGCCGCCTCAACACCGAAGTCCGCATCAAGAAGGGCCTCACCTACGGCGCATCCTCTTCTTTCACTCCGCATCGCTACACCGGCTCGCTCGCCGTGGAAACCTACACGCGCACCGAAGCCACCGTTGACGCCACCAAGCTGGTGATGGACCTGCTTACCGGAATGTCCCAGGGAAAAATTTCCCAGAAGGAACTCGATTTCGCGCGCGATTATCTCGCCGGTGTGTATCCCATCGAAATAGAAACCGCCGAGCAGGTTGCCGATCGCGTCCTCACCGTCGCCGCCTTCGATCTGCCGGCGGATTACAATCAGACCTACACCGCCAAAGTGCGCGCCACTTCGCTGGAACAAGTACAGGCCACCGCGCGCAAGTATTTCACCACCGGCGATCTGGATGTGGTGCTGGTAGGAAACGTCTCCGCATTTCGCGACGCGCTGAAAAAACAATTTGCCGGCGCGGAAATCACCGAGATTCCTTTCGGCGAAGTGGACGTTCTTTCCCCGGCGTTGCATGCGTCCAAGCAGTCCGCCTCGGCATCCGCTGCCGCGACCGCCGCTACTCCCGCAGCCACGCCCGAATCACTCGAACAGGGCAAGCAAATCCTGCTAGCCGCGGCGCGAGCCGCCGGTGGCGCGGCATTGCAGTCCGTCGCGACCTTGGGCTTCAGTGAAAACGGCATTCTGCACAACCCAAAGGGCGACCGGCAACTCGGCGTCACCTGGCAGGTTTCTTACCCCGACCGTTCCTACGGCGAAGTAAATCTGGGTCCCGCGACGATCGTGCAAGTCTGCGACGGAACGTCATCCTGGCTGAAATTTCCAGACGGAATCCACGACACCACGAACATGATCGCTGAATTCAAGCGTGGCATCACGCTCTTTGGCGGCGGATGGGGGCTCTATCAGCAAGCGCTAGCCGGAAAAATTACCGGGCAGGCCATCGGAGCGGAGGATATCGCCGGGAAGAAAACTCTGGGGGTCGCAATAAGCGGCTCGTTCGGCGAGGTAAAGCTGTATTTCGATCCCACCACGCATCTGCTGGCGGCAGCGCGCTATCAGTCCGCCACGGACCACGGCCTCAGCGACAATGAGCAGCATTGGAGCGACTATCGCAGTGTCGAAGGCCGCCAGTTCGCTTTCGCGACGGACACCTATCGCGACGGCGCAAAATTATTTGAATCCACCGTGCAGTCGGTAACAATAAATCCTAAATTGGATGATGCGCTTTTCGCCAAGCCGGAAGCGTCAGCCCCTGCGGCAGCGCCAGCCCCCGCTCCCGCACCGGCTCCCGCGCCAAAATGACCCGGCACCACTCACTTCACACTCAAAATCACCTTGCCGATATTCTTCCGCGCATGAATATATTTGTGCGCCGAAGCCGCATCCGCCAGCGGGAACGTCTTGCCGATCACCGGCTTCACTTTCCCGGCCGTGTACAACTTGAAAATTTCGTCGAGCTCGCCGCGCAACAGCGCCCCGCGCGCCGGCATGCGTCCCAGATTCACGCCAATGATCGAAATATTCCGCTCCATCAGCTTCAACGGATGAAATCGCGGCGTCTGCAGCAACGCTTTCGCCCCGCGAATCGCGTTCTTCTTCCCGTCCGCACCAGCCGCAGCCGAAAAGCCGTACACCACCAGTCTTCCGGTAGGTCCCAGGCACTTATAACTGTCGGCAAAAGATTTCCCGCCGATCGCGTCCATCACCATTTCAATTCCGTCAGGCGCGAATTTCTGCACCACATCCACAAAATTGTTTTTCTCGTAGTCAATCGCGTGGTCCACGCCGATCTTGCGCAAATATTCCTGCTTCGTCGGCCCAGCCGTTCCATAAATCTCCAGGCCGCGCGCCTTCGCCAGCTGCACCGCGGCGATTCCTACGCCGCCGGCCGCCCCGTGAATCAGAATCCGATCGCCGGCCTGCAAATTGCCCATCGCGAACATCGAGTGATAAGCGGTGAGGTAGTTCACCGGAATCGCGGCAGCGTCGTCGAACGGCATCCCCGCCGGCAAACGAAAAACGCGCCCCGCCGGAACCGCCACCCACTCCGCGTAAGCATTGAACTGAGTCAATGCAGCCACGGCGTCACCGATGCGCAAAGGCTCGCCGTCGCTGGCCTTGCCTCCCTCGGCGATTTTCTCCACCACGCCGGAAACTTCGAATCCCGGCACAAAAGGCGGCTTCGGCGTGCCAGGATAAATACCCATGCGCTGCAGCAAGTCGGCAAAATTCACCCCCACGGCCTTCACCCGGATCACCACTTCACCCGGCTTCGGCTGCGGGTCAGGGATTTCGCGCACTTCAAATACGTCCGGAGGCCCGTACCTCTTTACGACCATCGCACGCATCTAACTCCCCCTCTGCCGAATGTAGCTCAATCGCTGATGAACCTATCACACTCTCGCTTTTCGATGCTGCACCCCTGTCCCAAGCTCCAATCGCTCCAGGCTTTTAACTTTGGATTCAAAGGCATCCTATCTTAGACTGTTAGATTCTGTGCAACGATGAAAACCACACATAGACCACGAGTCCTGTTTACCGGCATCACGATTTTCGCAGCAGCGTTTGCCACACTGGCAGCCGCGAAGCCCACGCAGGCGCCCACGCCTTCGGTGCTCACGGCCATGCAGGACGAGCTCGACCGCTCGATGGCCGCGATGTCCAAGGGCGATCCCGCGGACTACTTCATCAGCTACACCGTCGCGGATCGCGAATATTCCGAAGTTTCCGGCTCCAACGGCGCATTGCTCACCAGCGGTGAGACTCGCGCCCGCTGGCTCGAAGTCCAGACCCGCGTCGGCACCTACCAGCTGGACAACACGCACAAGCTCGCCGACCGCCAGCCCAGCTGGACCAGCCCCGGCGGCTCCGTCACCGTAGATGACGACATTCCCGTCCTGCGCCGCGAAATATGGCGCGAGACCGACCGCCAATACCGCGCCGCCACTCAAGCGCTCATCAAAGTAAAGACGAGCCAGGAAGTCCAGGTGCAGACCGCCGAAGGCAGCGCGCCGGATTTTTCGCGCGAGGCCCCGCACGTTTCCATCGGCCAGCGCGTTGAAATCAAAGTTGACCGCAAGCCCTGGGAAGAGCGCGTCCGCAAATACACCGCTCAGTTCAGCAAGTCGCCCGAAGTGCTGAATTCCATCGCCACGTTTACCGCGCTGGGCATGAATCAATATCAAGTGAACACCGAAGGCACCAAGCTGGCTTTCGGCCAGGTGCATTACCGTCTCGAGCTTTACGTCCAAAGCAAAGCGCCCGATGGCATGGACATCAACCGCTACGCCAATTTCGATTGGCTCGATCCCAAAGACGCTCCTACAGACAAAATCGTCTTCGATCGCATCCAGGTAATGATCCAGGAAACGGAAGCGCTCGATAAAGCTCCGCTCGTGGATCCCTATGCCGGCCCCGCGCTCCTTACCGGGCGCGCCGCCGCCGTCTTCTTTCACGAAGTTTTCGGCCACCGCGCCGAAGGTTTCCGCCAGAAGGACATCAACGAAGGCCAAACCTTCACCAGCAAAGTCGGCGAACAAATTCTGCCGTCGTTCATTTCCATCAAGGACGATCCCACCGAAGCAGCTCTCGGCGGACAAATGCTACTCGGAAATTACGCGTTCGACGACGAAGGCGTTCCCGCCGTGGACGTGCAGCTCGTAGATAAAGGCGTCCTGAAGACGTTCTTGATGTCGCGTTCGCCCCTCGTCACCATTCCGCAATCGAATGGACACGGCCGCCGCCAACTGGGCTTCGTTCCGGTTGCGCGCCAGGGAAACCTGATCGTCTCCAGCTCGCATACAGTGACGAACGACGAGCTTCGCCAGCAACTCATCGCCCTGGTGAAGCAGCAGAACAAGCCCTTTGGCCTGCTGATTGACGACATCGCCGGCGGCTTCACCTTCACCGGCCGCCAGCAACCCCAAGCATTTCAGGTTTTGCCGCTGGTCGTTTACAAAGTGTTTCCCGATGGCCGCCCCGACGAGCTGGTCCGCGGCGTGGACATCGTCGGCACGCCTCTCGTCTCGCTCACCAAAATCGTAGCGACGGGCGACACGCCGGATATTTTCAACGGTTACTGCGGCGCAGAATCCGGCTCCGTCCCGGTTTCCGCCGTCGCGCCCGCGATTTTAATCTCTGAAATGGAAGTGCAGAAGAAACAAACTTCCACCGACAAGCCGCCGATCCTGCCGCCGCCCGCGCACGATCCGCAAGCGAAGGGACAAGCCCAGTGAAGATCTTCGTAACGTTTGGATTGCTCGCGGCCTGCGCGTGCGCGCTTCCGCTCTCAGCCGCTACCACTGCCACGCACCCAAAAAATACCGTGCCGGTCGCGCCCGCCTTGGCCGCAGCCTCGCAAGCGGCCGTCCCGGAATCCGAAAGCGACAAAACCTTGCACGCCATGCACGACGAAATGGAGCGCGCCCGTACCCGGCTGCAGCTTCCCGGCGTCGAAAAACCCTTCTACCTTGAATATCGCCTCATGGATTTGGACGTCCGCGCCGTCACCTCATCCTTCGGCGCGCTGATTTCCACCTCCACCACGCGCAATCGCTTCATGTCCGTGGACGTGCGCGTCGGCGATTATCATCTCGACAGCTCGAACTTCATCAGCGAAGACGGCTTCCAGGGTTTCCTCGGTTCCACCGGCGAAGTCGGCATTGACCGCGATTACAATTCGCTGCGCCAGGATTTGTGGCTCGCCACCGATCAGGCCTACAAGCAAGCCGTCACCCAAATGTCGCTGAAGCAATCTTTCCTGCGCAGCCTCACCAAACCCCCCGAAATTGACGACTTCTCCCAGGCCGCGCCACTCGTGAAAATTGACAAACACGCCGAGCCCGACTGGACCAGCCGCAATTGGGAAGATGAATCCCGCGCCGCTTCCTTAGCATTGACGAATTTCCCCCACCTCAGCGGCACGCGCGTGAATTACTACATGATTTACGTCACCTACTATCTGATGAATAGCGAAGGGACCACCATTCGCACCACGCGCAGCCTTGCCGCCGTCGAAGCGGCCCTAGACACCACCGCCGACGACGGTATGTCGCTCCACGATTATTACGCCACCTACGTCACCAAGCCCGCCGACCTGCCTGATCCCGCCGCCGTCGGCGCTTCACTCACCCAGACAGCCACCGAATTGATGACCATGCGCCAAAGCCCGCTGATGCCGGATTTCACCGGCCCTGTGCTGTTTGATCCGCCAGCCGCCGGCTCGCTCCTCGCGCAGGCCCTCGCTCCATCCCTCTCCGGCGCGCGTCCGCCGCTTTCCACCATGCCCGCTTTCGATGAAATCATGGAGCGCATGGGCGGCCGCAGCGAATGGTCCGGCCGCGTGAATACCCGCGTGCTTCCCGCGAACGTGTCGCTCATTGATGATCCCACCTTGCAAGAATTCAACGGCCAGCCGCTGCTGGGATTTTACGAAATTGACGACGAGGGCGTGAAAGCTCAGCGCGTGGCAGTTGTCGAAAATGGTTCGCTGAAAAATTTGCTGATGTCACGCCGCCCCGGCCCCGAGTTTTCCACATCCAACGGCCACGCGCGCTCCGCGTTGCTCTCAGACACGCGCCCGCTTGCCAGCAACCTCTTTCTGCAAGCGAACGGCGGCCTGGATCCCGCTGCGCTAAAAAAGAAATTTCTCGATGCTTGTCGGGACGACGGTCACGAATGGTGCCTGGAAGTAAAGAAAATGGATAATCCCGCGCTCTCGTCCATTCGCCAGGAAGATTTTAGCGATTTCCTCGGCGGCATCGCCGGTGGTGTCGCCAGCGGCCTGCGCATTCCGCTCGTCGTCTATCGCGTCTATGTTTCAGACGGCCACGAGGAAATGGTCCGCGGCGGCCACATCGAAGGCCTGCAACTTCGCGCCATCCGCAATATCCTGGGCATCGGCGACGACGAAACTGTCTTCCTCTACATGCAAAGTACCCAGGGCGGATTCGCCGGCACCGCGCTCGGCGCCTTCGGCGCAGCCAACGGCGGCATCCCCAGCGCGGTGATCACCCCCACGCTGCTCCTGGACGAAATCGAATTCCGCGGCTTTCACGGCGAACCTCGCCGCCTCCCCCTGGTTCCAGCTCCGCCTCTGAAGTAATCGCGTTCGCTAGGGGCGGGTCTCAGACCGGCCCCTCGCGGCAGCTCCAAGCCCTGTTCTTGTGGCACAGCCACTCCTGCCAGTTGCGGTTCTTCGTCCGCTTCGAAGCTAATTTGATATGCTCACCTTCGCGTAGCTCATCACATTTCCCCAGCGGAGGTTTTCTTGTCTCGCACAATCGCGGTTCTTGCGTGTCTCATCATGATGCTTTGCGTGACGAATGTTCCTGCGCTTCCGCAGGATGGTAGGGCAGCGACGACCGCAGCGGGGCATTATCTCTTCGCTTGGACTGGCGACGCAGATAAAAAGGGCGTGGACTTTCTCGCGGTGATTGACGCGGATCCTGCTTCGCCCACCTACGGCAAGTTGATCACGACGCTCGTTACCGACCAGCAGACCATGCGTGTCCACCACACGGAATACGTGATGCCTGCCAGCGGGATGCTGTTTGCGAACGATCATGCAGCCGGCCGCACTTTTATTTTCGATGTGCGCGATGCCCTCCACCCCAAGGTTGTATCCTCGTTCACGGATATGGACGGCTACATGCATCCGCACTCTTACCTGCGTCTGCCAAATGGGCACGTGCTCGCAGCATTCCAGCACCGCCATCCCGGGAATAACGAAGATCAGATGGGACAAAGCGGCGGACTAGTCGAGATTGACGACCAGGGCAAAGTGATTCGCTCTGCAAGTTCGGCGGATCCAGCGTTTCTGGACGCGCTACTGACTCCCTACAGCCTGGTCGTGATCCCGGACATTGACCGCGTGGTGTCCACAAATTCTTCGATGCACGACGAATATATGTTCAGCGGCGTCACTTATCAGGTTTGGCGCATGTCTGATTTGAAGCTGCTGAAAACCGAAAATTTCGATGTGGGCGCGAACCACTACGGCCAGATCAGCCCGGAAGAGCCGCGCCTCGGCGCCGACGGCGCGGTTTATGTGCAGACGCTGGGCTGCGGAATCGAACGCATCACCGACATCGCGAGCGACGAGCCAAAATCGAAACTCGTCTGGACGTTTCCCGGATCGTTCTGCGGCGTCCCCACCATCGTCGGACATTTTCTGATGCAAAGTGTCCCGGCGATGCATGGTTTGATCGTTTTAGACATTTCCAATGGCGCGAAGCCGGTGGAAGTTTCGCGGCTGAAGCTGAGCGACAATTATTTTCCGCACTGGACGAGCTGGGACGCAAAGACACGCCGCTTGGTGGTAACCGGCTCGGAGAATCGGCTGTACTTGCTAAAACTCGACGAGGCGACCGGCGCTGTGGCAATTGACAGCGCGTTCCATGATGCGAACGGCAAGCCCGGATTTGACTTCGCCAATCGAGACTGGCCGCAAGGCTGGAAGGGCACCGGCGTGCCCCACGGCGTGGTTTTTTCCCGCTAAAGTTTATAAACGACCCAAATGTTTTTGCGCTTACGTAGTTGCGGCCGCCGCAAAACCACGCGCCAGAGTATAATCACTCGCGCTCATGCCCCTAACTCCCGGCACAAAACTCGGCCCCTACCAAATTGAATCGCTCTTGGGCGCGGGCGGCATGGGAGAAGTCTATCGCGCGCGCGATACGCGCCTCGACCGCACCGTCGCCATCAAAATCCTCACGCAAGGCGTAGCCGACACGCCGGAAATCCGCCAGCGCTTCGAACGCGAAGCCCGCGCCGTTTCCAGCCTCAGCCATCCGCACATTTGCGTGCTCTACGACGTCGGCAATCAAGATGGCATCGAGTACCTGGTGATGGAGTATCTCGAAGGCGAGACGCTCGCGGCCCGAATCGCAAAATGCCCATTAGCTACCGCGGAACTGTTGCGCTACGCCGCGCAAGTCGCTGACGCTCTAGACAAAGCCCACCGCCAGGGAATCGTCCATCGCGACCTGAAGCCCGCCAACGTCATGCTCACCAAAACCGGCGCAAAGCTCCTCGATTTCGGCCTCGCGAAGGACGAAGAAATCCTGCAGGGCGATCCTGGCTCTTCCCCGACCATGAGCCGCCCTCTCACGATGCAAGGCTCCATCGTCGGCACGATGCAATACATGTCGCCCGAACAACTCGAAGGCAAACCCGCCGACGCGCGCAGCGATATTTTTTCCTTCGGCGCCATGCTCTATGAAATGGCCACGGCCAAGAAAGCTTTCGAAGCCAAAAGCCACGCCAGCCTGATCGCCGCAATCCTGAAAGAAGAGCCGCGCCCCATCCGCGAATTGCAGCCGCTCACGCCACCTGCGCTTGAGCAAATCGTAAAAGCCTGTCTAGCGAAAGATCCCGACGAACGCCCGCAAAGCGCTCACGACCTGAAGCTGCAACTCGAATGGATGCGCGAATCCAGCGGAATTTCTCAGTCGGCGCAAACAGCGCAGCCATCGCAATCAGCGTCACGAGCACCAGCGACCGAAACATCCAGCCGCAAAACCGCCGGCCTCATCCTGGCCACCGCACTCTGCACTCTTCTCGCAGCAGCCGCGCTCGCCTATTTTCTCAAGCCGCAACCAGCTCCCGCAGAGCGCCTCGAATTCTCCATCCCCCTCCAAAATGAAATGAGCCACCTCGCACTTTCCGCCGACGGCCGCATGCTAGCCTTCGTCTCGCCCGATCCAGTATCCGGCGCCAACATGGTCAGCGTGCAGCGCATCGGTTCTGAGGGAGTATCCGTCCTTCCAGGCACCGCGGGCGCCAGCTATCCCTTCTGGTCGCCCGACGATGCTTACGTCGCATTTTTTGCCGATGGCAAATTAAAAAAAATCGCGCTTTCCGGCGGAGCTCCCCAAATCCTGGCCCCGGCTACCAGCGGCCGCGGTGGCTCCTGGGGACGCCGCGGCGTCATCGTCTTCTCAGCCCAGGCCGCCGGCTGGCTATGGAAAATGAATGCGGACGGCAGCGGTCTCGTTCCGCTCACCGATAAGATATTCGACAGCGCAAAAGTCGTTTCGCACCGCTGGCCTGTATTTTTGCCCGACGGCGAACACCTCCTGTTCATGACTCTAACTTTTTCCAGCAACGTCGCTGACAATTACAGGGGAATTTACTTTGCTTCGCTCTCCGGTGATGCGAAGCGCGTCGCGCCTCAAGCCATGTCCAACCCCGGCTACGCCAATGGCTACTTATTTTATTCAGATGATAAGAAGTCGCTCCGTGCGATCCGCCTCGACCCCCGCAACGGATCAGTGACAGGCGATGCACAAGTCGTCACCGATCAGGTCGGTTTCCAGCCGTCCGTTTACTGGGGCGCCTTCTCCGTGGCGGAGAATGGCACCATCGTTTACAACCCCACGGTCGGGGCGGCGCTCTCTGCCCTAACCTGGTTTGACCGATCCGGCAAAGGACTCGGCCGCGTCGGCGAGGTCGGAGTGCTCTCCAATCCCACGCTGTCGCCCGACGACACCCGCCTGGTCGTGGACGTCGCCGACAACAAAGCGAACGACATCAATATTTGGATGAGCGATCTTAAACGCGACACCTATTCACGCTTCACATTCGACTCGTCGGAAGATGTGGGCGGCGTCTGGTCGCGCGATGGTTCCTTGGTCGCGTACCGCTCGTTGCAACCGAGCGATACAAATGTCTTCGTCAAACAGGCGCAAGGGTTGCAGCCTCCTCGCTCCATCGTCTCCCTCAAAGAGCGTTCCCGCGTGACTGACGATCTCGATCCCAACTCCTGGTCACTCGATGACCAGGCACTCCTCTGCACCTTGCAGCCCGCCACCGGAGGAACCCAGCTCGTTCTGCTTTCCCCGTCGGGCGGGCAAATGACGCCATTTCTCACCACCAAGACCAGTGAAACCAACGGCCAAATATCGCCAGATGGCAAGTGGGTCGCCTATGCCTCGAATGAGTCCGGCGATTGGGAGATTTACGTCACCACTTTTCCCACCGCAGCCGGAAAATGGCAAGTATCTCAAGCTGGCGGCACAGAACCTCGCTGGCGCGGCGACGGCAAAGAGATTTTCTACATCGGAGCCGGCAGCACCCTCACCGCAGTCCCGATCAGCACCGCAGGAACTTTCGCCTCCGGCAACCCCACGCCGCTGTTCCACACCCAGCTCCGCGCCGCAGTCTCCTCCACCGATCAGTTCTCGTATGACGTAACCAAAGACGGCCAGCGCTTCCTCGTAAACCGCTACGCCAAACCCACCCAAGTAGCCCCCCTGCACATAATCCTGAACGCCACCGCCCCCGCAGCAAAATAATCGCGCTACCGTCGCGTTCAGGCCGCGCCTACATCCAGCGACGCCGTCATCCTGAGCGCAGCGAAGGATCTCTCTTCGCTTTTGGGTCTTGACCCCGTGAATCCCCGTGCAGAACTGCGCCACGCGCAACGTGATACTCACACGCCTTCGCCTCACTCCGTCATCCTGACAATCTAATCACCGTGAGTGGGTGCTCACCCTTCAATTTTTCCCTTCGATTTCTCAGCGGCAGGAATTACGTCGCGATGCTATTTGCTCTTCGCAGCCTCGGCATTTTCCAGCACTAGCTGCACCGCGTCGTTCGATTTCATGTTCCCAAAAAATGAACGCAGCGCGTCGTAGGAATCCACGGGAAAGCTAATATCATTCAAGCTGAACTTGCGTTTTACTTCCACCGCATCCCCTTGCTGCGTCGCCGAGATTTCGTAGGACATCGAAGTCCCCGGATTGACCGCCTTCTTGGATGGAAGCGTCGCGAACTTGAACCCGGCCGGCCCGTGGATCTGGATGTCGTCCACCTGCTCGAACGGATAACTAAATCGAATCGGATTCACGCGATGTTCCGGACTAAACGTCCCCTCGTAGCTCGTCCGAAACAGCGCGATCGGCACTAATATCCGGTGCCCTACCGCTGAACCGAAGCTGGGGACAGTTGCGGTTCCCTCCAGGCGCAGCGTGGCTCCAGGTTCGTCCCAACTGGCCAGATTGGTGATCTCGAATGTCGAGCCTGCCGGCAGCATTTTTTCGATCTCGGTCTGCAGCGCCTTTCGTCGTCCCGCTTCGTCATCTCTGTGAAGGGACGTTCGCCGTGTCGCCGCCGAAACTCCCGTGAACTCGATTCGCAATTTTCCCACAGCAGTCCCGTCGTCCTTCAGTTCCAGATCGGCAGTACGCACCATCGTTGCATCCGCGCTCGTGGCCGCTGGCGTTGTAACAAACTCGCCTCCTTGATTCGTCGCGCGCATCCCCTTCGATTCCGTTTCATACCAGGGGACCAGCCCGAAGGGGTAGTACAGAGCTGCCGGATCCAGCCAATATTCCTTGCCACCGGCCCGCGCCCACACCAGGTCAGCAGTCAGCGACGCGGCATTCTGCCCTGCGGGACTGAAAACGTCGAAGTTGCGCGGCACGACGTAAACTTCCGCGGCCTCAAATCCCGCGGTGCGTGCCAAGCCGATGAATAGCCAGTTCAGCTGTCGCCCGCTCGCATAATCGCGCTTCAGCACGTCTTCCACGTTTTCATCTCGTTTGATTTCTTCTGCTTTTTTCTCCGTAGCCGTTTTTGTTGGTTCGGAGCTCAGGTCGCGCACCTTCTGCACTCGCGCATATATTTTTTGCAGCTTCGCCTCCGGCGTGTCTCCGGCCGCCACGGTCTGCGCCAGGTCCTGTTCCAGCACGCTTTTCTTGCTGGAAAACTTGTCCAGCTCGCCACTCCACTTTTTCCCGATGCGATTCCAGTACTGCTCGGCGGTTTCGCCCACGGGTTCGCCCCGGTCGCGATAGAAAAAATCCACTCGCGCCTCCAAAGCGCGGGCCGGCGGCATCAGCGGCTCCTCCGTCATGCCAGCAATGTTATGGACGTCCATCGCATAGGATCCGTCGCCCTTGCGCTGCGGAAGCGATCCCAGCGGCAAGCCCGTGGTTCGAAAAAAAAGTGTCGAATCAAACGTGCCTCGCGGCACGTAGGGAGCGATCGAGAAACTGGCGTCGCGCGTGAATAGTGGGCCTGATATCACCCAATGCTCGTTGTACAGAAATCTGGGCTTGAATTGCTGCCGGTACTTATATTCCACAATGCAGCCTGGTTCCACATTCGATAGGCTGAACGTTTTTGTCAGGTAACCGCTCACACCGGTTTTCTCCACGATCTTCTCGAAGACCTTGCCGTCAAAGTTGACGATGCTTCCATCGGGCCGGATGGTTCGCGCACGGATGTCCCCGATCTCAGAGTCTTCTTTATTAAAACCAATTGCGGGATTCGCCTCCGCCTTCACGCCTTGTGCCGTGAAAATCTTGATGCGCACGTATTCCTCGTCGAAGCTTCCATCAATGCCCGCGCGCCGCGCGTCCACGAAGCTGCGCCTGTAAAGAATCATGGCATTCGCGCCCGGACTAGCCGGATTGTCCTTCAGAGCGAGGTCCGCTGGCGGTACCGGCAGCCAGTCGTCACCCGCAGGCACGACCCGCGCGAATGCCAGCCAAAACATCGCCGCGATAACCACCAGACTGAAACCGAACACGCGGCTTCGATCCATCGCTACACATCCTTTCGCCATAGGCGGATTCCCCTCCCGATGCTTCCATCGGGACAAGCTTCGATGCGGCTTGTAGTTCCCAAGCAATAAATTGCTGGCAAAGCTACATGGTGTGCGCTTTCCTGTCAACGGATCCAGCCTGGTTTCCCCGGCGCCTTCGCCCCTCCCTCTGAGTCTAGCCGCTCCCAGTGAGCGCATTTCTAATCGCAAATATGAAATATTAAAGCCCCACGTAAATCTTTCAACCAAAACCATCGCACCCCCTGTTAACCGACAAAAAAACGCATAGTTGCATGCGCGGCCAAATCAGCCTCACAGCGTATAATCCCCCGATGGCTTTGGACGCACTCGAACGCGCATCCCACGAAAAGCGCATAGCCGCGCTGGCCTCGGTGGGCTCCGCTGTTCTGCTGATTTCGCTGAAAATATTCCTGGTGGTGCGCACCGGCAGCTTGGGCGTTTTGTCCGAAGCGCTGCATTCAATCCTCGATTTTGTAGCAGCGGTCATCACTTATCTTTCGGTGCGCGTCGCGGATAAGCCCGCCGACGCGGATCATCTCTATGGCCACGGAAAAGTGGAAAGTTTTTCCGCATTCGTCGAGACAGGGCTTCTGCTGATGACCGCCGTATACATCATCTGGGAAGCGTTCCAGCGGCTGCTCTTCCACACCGCGCACATGCGTCCAAGTCTGCAGGCGATTCTGGTTCTCGCGCTGTGCATGTGTATTGATTTCGTCCGCGCGCGCGGTTTGAATCGCGTAGCGCAAAAATATCCCAGCGAGGCTCTGGAAGCGGATGCGCTGCATTTCTCCACCGACGTATGGAGCACCTTCGTCGTAATTCTAGGCATCACCGGGGCGTGGCTCGGCGCGCGCTACGGCATTCCCTGGCTCGGCACGCTCGATGCCGTCGCGGCCCTCGGCGTCGCCGGCCTGATCATCTGGATCGGCTCGCAGCTCGGCAAACGCACCGCGGACGCGCTGCTCGACGTCGCCCCGCACGGTCTCCGCGAGCGCATCGAATCCGCCGTGGACCAGACCGAAGGCGTGCTGCAGTCCGAACGCGTCCGTGTGCGTCGCGCCGGCCAGCGTTATTTCGTGGACGTCACCATCAGCGTCCCGCGCACCGCAAGCCTCGAGCAAGCCCACGCTGCCAGTGACGCCGTGGAAAAGCGCATCACGCAGATTGTTCCCGCGGATGTAGTGGTGCACGTTGAACCGCGCGCCAAGACCGACGAAAATCTCTTCGAAACCATTCGCGCCATCGCCCAGAAGCGCGGCCTCGCCGTGCACGAACTTTCCGCGCACCAGTTCGATCATCGCCTGTTCATTGAGCTGCATCTGGAGGTGGACGAAGGCTCGAGCCTGCGCGAAGCGCACCGCCGCGCCTCCGAACTCGAAGAGGACATCCTGAAGGAAACCGACCCGCGCGCGCTGGTGAATATTCACATCGAACCGCTCGGCGTGAAAATCGGCGGCGGCGAAGAGATGAAGGAACTCGCGCGCACCGTGCAGGAGTTTCTGCATTCACTGCAGTCGGAATATCACGAGCTCACCGACTGCCACGAAGTGCACGTCCGCAGCGTGGATCACAAGATCCTGGTCTCCTGCCACTGCGCCATGGACGGCAGCCTGCCCATCACGGAAGTCCATGACATCACCGCTGCACTCGAAGACCGCGTGAAAGAACGCTTTCCCCAAATCTTCCGCCTCACAATCCATCCCGAGCCGGTGGAAGAAAGCTGACACGCGAATCACGCGCGCGATGCAAACACCTGTGCCGCCAGCGCAATCACTGCGGGAAAACATTCCAGCACATAACGCGGCTCAGGCGTTTCAACGAACTTCACGAAGAATAGCGTGCGCACCAAGCAAAATAAAATCAGCAGCGCCCAACCCGGCCGCCGCCGCGCCAACCAAGCCCCAGCCAACGCCAGCGCGATATAAATAACGTTCACCACGCTCAGCCCCAAAGTAACCAGAAAATCCGGCCTGTCGTCCTGCCACTCCTCGCGCAACGGCCACAAATGGCCCGAAGAAGGAAGCAACTCCACACGCGGTGTGAACCACAAAGTCAAAGTGCGCAGCAACGGAACCGTCACGTACGTCCGCAGCGGATGCCGCTCGGTCCGCTCTCGCGCAATCTCCCGGAACTCCTGGTCCAAAGGCGGATCAATCGTCAACGCCTCGTTGTATTCATCCAGCAACTCCGCCATGCGCTCTTTCTCGTCCTGCGAATCGAACGCATACGCGGGAAGCTGGTCAGTCGCGATCTCCTCCTCGTTCACTTTCCACTGCGTCAAATACACGTCGCGAAAACGCCACATCCATGTGTTCGTCCAAGCCGTAAATCCCAGCGGCGTATATTCGCCTGGCAACTCGCTGTACCGCGGCGCGAGAAACTGCACATCATGCAACGTATTCCAATTGCGCGCAGCCCACGGCACCGGCGGCAGCAGCAATCCGAGGCCCATCATCAGCCCCGCGCGCACCAATTTCATCCAATCCGCCGGTCGCCACCACTTCGCCAGCAACACCAACCCCGCCGCAAACAGCACTAGCGGAGTTTCCGGCCGCACCAAAGTGCCAAATCCCACCACGATCCCAGCCAGCAACCAAGGATTCGCCAGGAACGACCCAGCCCGCGCCACCTGCGCGCCACCAACGTCCGTCTGCAGCAACACCAGGATCGCGAGCGCCGTAAGAAAAATCACCAATGTTTCAGTAAGCACCACAGCCGTGTAATTCGCCGTGAACGGGCACAATGTCGCCAGCCACAATCCCGCCAAAGCTACGCGCCGCCGAGAATTTTCCGGCGCCAACCGCGCTGCAATCAGCGCGATCACCAAGCACGTCGCCAGATCCACCACCACCTGCGCCAGCATCACCGCCCGCGGCGACTGCCCCGCAAACGCAAACACCGCCGCCAGAAACGCGGGGTACCCCGGCACCCGCATATCCACAGCCGTCAACTGCCCATGCACCGCAAATCCGTACACCCCGTTCTTCAGCCAATTCCACGCCAACTCGATGTAAAATGGACCGTCGCCCGTATCGGTTACCGGAAACTTCAGCACCAGGTAAACTCGCAGCGCCAGTCCAGCACATACTGCTGCGGCGACGTTTGCGCGCATCTTATTCGTTGCAGTCATTGACACCGTCTCAAGGGCCAGCTAGCTTGGATTGTCTGAATGCCTGAACGCAAGCCAATTTTCTACGATCAGGAACGCCGTCGCTGGCGCCGCACCAGGCGCGTGCTGGAAATCACCGGCGGACTCTTCACGCTCATCCTGGTCATCTTCGTGGTCAACGTATTTCGCAAGCCCGAGCTGCCGGACATTCTTCGGGCAGCCACGCACTGGAATATTCACGCCGTTCCCGCAAAGCTGAAATCCAAAACGGCGCCGCGCGGCCGCAAACGTAAAGTGGCGGCGCTCGGCAAGCTGCCGCAGAATTACGATCCGCTGCGCGCGGCGTTTTATGTGGGCGACGATCCCACCAGCCTCGCTTCGCTGAAGCTGCATTACCACGATATTGACTTGCTGATCCCCGACGCGCTGCACGCCTCGTCGCCCGACGGCCGTCTGGACATCGAACAGGACCCTAAGCTTTCGTCATGGATGCAGGCCAATACGATCGAGCTGCCGGTCATGTCCATGGTCAACAACTACGACGGAAAAACCTGGGTCACCAAGGAAATGGCGGAAATGCTCGCGAATCCCGCGGCGCGCGAACATTTATCGAAATCGCTTTCGGATTTCACCAGCGCGCAGCACCAGTCAGGCATCGTCGTTGATTTCGAGGGCGTGCCGCAAGCCAGCCAGCCGGATTTTGCGCGCTTCATTCACGATTTGGCAGCCGCGATGCACGGTGCAAACCTCAAAATCATGGTCGCTGTCCCCGCTGCGGATTGGAGCTACGACTACAAGTATCTGGCGACACAGGCCGATGCCATCATCTTGATGAATTATGACCTGCACTACCCGACTTCCGACGCCGGACCCATCGCGCCGCAGGATTTCTTCGAACGTAATATCGAAAATATCGTGAAGATTGTGCCAGCGGAAAAAATCGTGATGGGCATCGCGAACTACGGCTACGACTGGCCGGCAAAAACGAAAGCGGTGCCGCACCCCATCGCGCAGCCTCTTACGTTCCAGCAGGGAATTATCACCGCGGTCGAATCCGAATCGGATGTGACCTTCGATCCCGACTCGCTGAATCCGCATTATTCCTACGAGGACGAGCAGAACCAGGTGCACAACGTCTGGATGCTCGATGGCGTCACTGCTTACAACGAGTTGCGCGCCGCGGAGCGCGCCGGCGTCCGCGGCACCGCGCTGTGGCGTCTGGGGATGGAAGATCCCTCGATCTGGTCCATCTGGGACGCCACACATTCCACCGACGCGATTCGCGACAAACTTGAAGAAGTTCCGCCGGGTTACGATTTAATTCTGGAAGGCGCCGGAGACATCTGGCGCATCACCGCGACGCCGCAGAGTGGCCGGCGCACTTTCGATTACGATGCCTCGAGCGACGTATTCGACGACGAATCGTATCAGAGCTATCCGCTGTCCTGGCGCATCGAGCAGATGGGCGCCGCGCCGCACAAAGTCGCGCTGACTTTCGACGACGGTCCCGACGAGACGTGGACCCCGAAAATTCTCGATATCCTCGAGCAGAAACATGCGCCGGCGGCATTTTTCGCCATCGGCGAATCCGCCAATCAATATCCTCAGCTGGTGAAGCGCGCCTACCAACAAGGCAACGAAATCGGCAATCACACCTTCACGCATCCGGATTTTGAAACCATCTCGAAATCGCAGCTGCAGATCGAGCTGAACCTCACCGAACTGCTCATCGAAAGCAATCTCGGCGTAAAGACGCTGCTGTTCCGCCCGCCATACGGAATTGACCACCTGCCTGAAACGGCAAGTGAAATACAGATGCTGCCGGTGCCGCAGGCCATGGGTTACATTATCGTCGGTGCGCAGATTGACCCGCACGATTGGGGCGAGCCAAATGGCGGCGCTCCGCCGGCGACGAATCTAATTGTCGAACGCGTGCTGCACGACGCGACGCTCGGTCGCGGCAACATCATCCTGATGCACGATGGCGGCGGGAATCGGGCCAACACCGTCGCCGCGCTGCCGCAAATTATTGACGGGCTGCGCGCCAAAGGCTACGACTTCGTATCCGTTTCCGATCTGCTGGGCCAATCGCGCGCGCAGGTGATGCCGCCGCTCTCGCACCAGGAATGGCTGCTGGTGCGCGCCGACGCGTTTATTTTTGAAGTGTTCCGCTGGTTCCGCACGGGAATCGCGTTCATCTTCATGGCGGGGATTCTGCTGGTCAGCGGCCGCGCGCTCATTATCGGCCTGCTGGCGCTCATCGAAAAATTGCGGCCCGCGCCCGCCGATCATCCGGAGTACAAACCGAATGTCACCGTCTTGATTCCCGCGTACAACGAAGAAGCCGCCATCGTTAATACAGTCCAGTCAGCGCTCGCTTGCGATTATCCGAAACTCGAAATTCTGGTGATGAACGACGGGTCCACGGATCGCACCGCCGAACTGGTGAATGCAAATTTCGCGCGCGAACCGCGCGTGCGCCTGATCAGCCAGCCCAATCGTGGCAAACCCGCCGCGCTGAATCACGGCCTCGCCGAAGCCACCGGCGAAATTATTGTCTCGATTGATGGCGATACCATCGTAGATCCCGAGGCGATTCCGCGCCTGGTGCGCCATTTCGCGGATCCGAAAGTGGGCGCCGTCGC
This sequence comes from uncultured Acidobacteriota bacterium, assembly GCA_963779465.1. GTDB lineage: Bacteria > Acidobacteriota > Terriglobia > Acidiferrales > UBA7541 > Palsa-295. The sequence goes on from CAVZYH010000002.1 coordinate 642,363, forward strand.
CGGCAACGTAAAAGTGATGAATCGTAATCGCTGGCTCACGCGCTGGCAGGCCCTCGAATACATCACCAGCCAGAACCTGGAAAAGCGCGCATTCGATCTGCTGAATTGCATTCCGGTGGTGCCGGGTGCTGTCGGCGCATGGCGCACCGAGCTGCTTCGCACAAATCACGGATTTTCCGGCGACACAGTTGCCGAGGATACAGACCTGACGCTGACCATCCGCCGCAATGGCTGGAAAATTCTTTACGATGAAGACGCGATCGGCCGCACGGAAGTCCCCGAAACCGTCGAAGCGCTGATTCGCCAGCGCTTTCGCTGGACCTTTGGCACCATGCAAGCCGTCTGGAAGCATCGCGATGCGGTCGGCAAACCCCGCTACGGCACGCTCGGTTGGATCGCTATTCCCAACATTGTGATGTTCCAGATTATTTTGCCGCTAGTTTCGCCGCTGATTGATTTGCTGTTCCTGCTTTCCATCGCGTTGTGGGGCCTGGCGCAATTGCGCATCGCGCAACTGCCGCAATTGTGGACGCTGCAGGACGTGGAGCGCTCCCTGATTTTCTTCGCGCTGTTTATGCTGATTGATTTGTTCACCTGCGTGGTCGCTTTCGCTCTCGAAAGGCACGAAGATTGGACCCTGCTTGCGCCGCTTATCCTGCAGCGCTTTTATTACCGGCAAATGATGTACGTGGTGTTATTCCGCGCGCTGAAAGAAGCAGTGCAAGGCCGGCCGGTGGGCTGGCGCGGCGTGGAACAGCACCCACCTCTGCCCGTGCCAGCGGCATCCAGTGTGAAGCGCGAGGCCTGAAGAACCCGCGCATGGGCTATGTTCGATCGCACAGCGCGTTAACCATTTCATACACAGTAGACCCGGTTCCAGCGTCACAATAGTTTTGCGGAAACCGCCAGCCTTCTGCTAGCATCCAAGATGTTGATGGGCTGCATCCCGATTTCCAGGAGCGGCACCGGAGGACCAGATGAGTGTTGCACCGCGTGCGGGCAACGGTAAAGTTACCGTGCCTGACATACTTTCCCGCAAGACGCGTTCCCTCGCAGGCCATTTCGAAACTCAGCAGAAAATCACCTGCCTGACGGCCTATGACTATTCCACCGCGCTGCTGCTCGATCAGGCCGGCGTGGACATTATTCTCGTTGGCGATTCGCTGGGCATGGTGGTGCTGGGCCACGAGAACACCCTGCCGGTGACGCTCGACGAAATGGTGCATCACACGCGCGCGGTGAGGCGCGGCACGCAACGCGCGCTGCTTGTGGCCGATATGCCCTACGGCAGCTTTCACGTTTCGCTGGATGAATCCGTGCGCAATGCAGTGCGGCTTGTGAAAGAAGGTGGCGCCGAAGCAGTAAAAGTCGAAGGCGGAGAGCGCCGCATCGAATTGATCGCCCGCCTGGTCGAATCCGAAATTCCGGTTATGGGCCACGTGGGCCTTACGCCGCAATCCATTCACGCCCTCGGCGGATTTCACGTTCAGGGCAAGACGGCCGACGCCGTGCGCCAGCTCGAACGCGATGCGCGCGCCGTGGAAGCCGCGGGGGCGTTCGCGGTGGTTCTTGAATCCGTGCCGCGCGATCTTGCTGCGCGCATCACCGAAAAGCTGCACATCCCCACCATCGGCATCGGCGCCGGCCCAGACTGCGACGGCCAGGTGCTGGTGTTCCACGATCTGGTGGGGCTCACTCCGGGCCACAAGCCGAAATTCGCGCGACAATATATGGACCTGGCCGCGGAGATCTCCCGCGCGGTCACCAGCTATTGTAACGACGTACGTCGCGGCGATTTTCCGTCGGATGCCGAATCGTTTCACTCGCCCGCGCAATTACGCGAGCAGCTGCTGACGCGCCAGCGAACCTGAAGCGTGCCGTGCGCCGCCCGCTTGGCGCCAAATCAATCCATCGGGAGGGATTCCCATGAACGCGGAAGATTTTCGCCTGCTGTACGATTACAACTCCTGGGCCAACCATCGCACGCTCGCTGCATGCGCACAGCTGAACGATGAGCAATTCACGCGCGACATGGGTTCCAGTTATCGCTCCGTGCGTGACACGCTGGTGCACATCATGCTGGTGGAATGGCTGTGGCTGGAACGCTGGCACGGCCGCTCGCCGAATTCCTACGCTGCCACATCGGAGTTTCCAAAGGTGGATTCAGTGCGCGCTCGCTGGGAGGAAATTGATAGTGACTTGCGCGATTACATCGCTTCGCTGACGCCTGAGGAAGTGCAGCGCGTGGTCCATCACACAACTACGGCTGGCGTGCCCCAAGCAGCGCCGCTCTGGCACATGTTGCAACATCTCGCGAACCACGCCACCTACCATCGTGGCCAGGTGACCACTCTGCTGCGTCAATTAGGGGCGAAAGCAGTCGGCACCGATCTGATTACGTTCTATCGCGAACGCGCCGCGCAGACGGCCGCCAAAGCATGACGCGCCCGCGCTGTTGTTGCGCGCGAAAATCTCGTTTTCGTTCAGCGTGAGCTTGCGCATCGGTCGCCACCCATGGAAACGATTCACACCATCGAATGGATGAAGCAGATTGCGCATGAAGCCCGCGCGCACGAACGCATTCTCGGCCTCGTGCCCACCATGGGAGCGCTCCACGAAGGCCATTTTTCGCTGATTCGCGCGGCGCAGCGCGAATGTGCTCCGGTGGTCGTGTCGCTCTTCGTAAATCCCAAACAATTCGGACCTGCGGAGGATCTCAGCAAATATCCGCGCACCCTGGAACAAGATCGCGCCGCGCTGGAAGCGCTGGGCGTTGATTTTCTCTTCGCGCCCTCGCCGCAAGATATGTATCCGGCGGGATTTCGCACTTCCGTTGTGGTGGAAGGCTTGAGCGATCGCCTCGAAGGCCGCTCGCGCCCCGGGCATTTTCGTGGCGTCACCACCGTAGTGCTGAAGCTTTTCGAAATCGTGCAGCCGCGCTTTGCTTATTTCGGCCGCAAAGATGCGCAGCAGGCGCGCCTGATCCGCCAAATGTCCGCCGACCTGAATCTGGATAGCAGCGTGGTGGTCTGCCCGATCGTGCGCGAAGCCGATGGCCTGGCGCTCTCTTCGCGCAACGTGTATCTGAAGGGCGAAGATCGCCGCGCCGCCACTGCTCTCTCACGCTCACTCGCCGCAGTCCGCGACGAAGTCGCCAAAGGTGAGCGCGACTCCAGCCGCCTGCTAGCCGCGCTGCGCCGCGCGCTAGCGCTGGAACCCCGCGTCACACTCGACTACGCAGAAATTGCAGATAACGAAACGCTCGAGCCGGTCCCGGTTCTGCGCGGCACCTGCTGCGTCTTGCTCGCCGCCAAACTGGGCGACACGCGCCTGATAGACAACGCGCTGATCGAACCAGCAGGTGAGAACTTCAAAGTTTCCCTCTAACGCGCAACTACGAGCGCGAGATAAACGCTCTACGATTGGCCGTTCATAGCCGCCAGCACTTCGGTAGCGTGGCCTTTCGGCGTCACTTTGTCCCAGACGGTGCGGATCTTTCCGTCGGGACCGATCCAGTACGTCATGCGCACGATTCCCAGGAACGATTTGCCCAAAAAACTCTTCATGCGCCGTGCACCGTACGCTTCGATCACTTCAAATTCGGTGTCAGCCAGCAGCGGAAAAGTCAGCTTGTGCTTCACTTTGAATTTTTTCTGCGATTCCACGGAATCGCCGCTGCAGCCCACGATGGCGGTATTCAGTTCTACGAATTTCGTCAGGGCGTCGCGAAACTCGGACGCTTCGTTGATTCAGCCTGGCGTATTCGCTTTCGGATAAAAATAAAGGATCAGATTCTTGCCGCGATAATCCTGCAGCGAAACGATAGCGCCGCTGTCGTCGGTCACCGCGAAGTCCGGAGCTTTGTCGCCTACTTTGAGCATGTGGATTCTCCGGGCCGAGTGCGAGCTAAAAATTCGTCATGGCGCGCGGCGAGATTGCCTTTACGATTCGCTCGTTGAAGTTGCTGCCGAGGCAGCGTCGCCATCTTCGCCTGCCGGCTCGCCGCCGCGCAGGGCCGTGAGCACGTCGGCCGCGTGGCCTCTAGGGACCACGCCGTTCCAAATTTTCACGATGTTGCCGTCCGGCCCGATCCAGAAAGTGGTCCGCACGATTCCCATGAACGTCTTGCCCAGAAAACTTTTCATGCGCCGCGCGCCGTACGCCTCGATCACTTCGAATTCCGTATCCGCCAGCAGCGGAAAATTCAGGTTGAGCTTCTTGCTGAATTTCGATTGAGCTTCGACGGCGTCCGCGCTCACTCCGGCGATTTCCGCGTTCTGCGCCTGAAAATCCGCGAACATGTTGCGAAAGCCGTTGGCCTCGTGGATGCACCCCGGCGTATTCGCCTTCGGATAAAAATACAGGATCAGATTTTTGCCGCGATAGTCGGCGAGCGTCACTTTGCGCCCGTCGTCCGCCAGCACTTCGAAATGCGGTGCCTGATCGCCTTCGTTCAGCACGAAGTTTCTCCTTCCACTCCCGACGCTTTGCATCAACCTGCTGTTTTGCCGCGCTACTTTGCCACGCTGCTTCGCGACGCGCGTTGCGGCCGATGCTACGTTTCCGCCAGCACGCGCTTCAGAATTTCGTTCACGAGCTGCGGGTTGGCCTGCCCGCGCGTTTCCTTCATCACCTGGCCCACGAAAAACTTGAACACGCCTTCGCTGCCGGCGCGATACTTCGCCAGGTTGTCCGGACTCTTCGCAACCACAGCGCGCGCGATCTTTTCAATCGCGCCACTATCGGAAATTTGCGTCATGCCTTCAGACGCAATAATTTCCGCAGCTTTCTTGCCGGTGTCGAACATCGCGGCGAACACTTTCTTGCCGCTCGCCGCTGTGATTTCACCGCGCTCCATAATTGCCAGCAAGTCCGCCAGCGCCGCCGGCGCCACGGGGCAATCCTCGATCTCCTTGCCCGCATCTTTCAAGCGCCGCAGCAATTCCACCGAAATCCAGCTCGCCCCCGCACGCGGCGGGGCCCCGGCCCGCACGACAGCTTCGAAATAATCGGCCAACGCTCGAGTGGCCGTCAGTACGCCCGCATCGTACGCCGCAATCCCATATTCAGCGACGAATCGCGCGAGCTTCGCGCTCGGCAATTCCGGCATCGCGGACTGCACCTCCGCTACCAGCGCCGCCGAAGCCGTCAGCGGCAGCAAATCTGGGTCCGGAAAATAGCGATAGTCGTGCGCAAATTCCTTCGAACGCATCGCCTCGGTGCGTCCCGCCGCCACATTCCAAAGCCGCGTTTCCTGCGTCACCGTGCCGCCCGCTTCAATCACGCCGATTTGCCGCTCGATTTCATATTCCAGCGCGTGCGCCAGATAGCGGAACGAATTCAGGTTCTTCGCCTCCACCTTCGTTCCAAATTTCGGCGCGCCGCGCAATCGTACGCTTACGTTGGCATCGCAGCGCAGCGAACCTTCTTCCATGTTGCAATCGCTCACTTCCGTGTACTCCAGCACCTGCTTCAGGGTCGTCAAATATGAATACGCCTCAGCGGGCGTGCGAATATCAGGCTCGGAAACAATTTCTATCAGCGGGGTGCCGCAGCGGTTGTAATCAATGTAGCTCCAGCGGTCGGAATCCGCGAAGCCTTCGTGCAGGTTCTTGGCCGCGTCTTCTTCCATGTGCACGCGCGTGATTCCGATGCGCTTGGCCGCGCCCTCCGCTTCGATCGCAAGCGAACCTGCCAGAGCCAACGGCAGCTCGTACTGTGAAATTTGGTAGCCCTTCGGCAGGTCGGGATAGAAATAATTCTTGCGCGCGAAGACGGAACGCTCCTGAATCTTACATTCCAGCGCCAGCGCCGCGCGAATCGCCAGCTCGCGCGCGCGACGATTCAGCACCGGCAGCGCTCCCGGCAAACCCAGACACACCGGACAAGTATTGGAATTCGGGGGATCGCCATAGCGCGTCGAACAGCCGCAGAACGCTTTCGTCTGCGTCTTCAGCTGCGCGTGCACTTCCAGTCCGATCACGGCTTCGTACTTGGCCATGATCTCTGGCGTGACGGCGGCAGTAACTGGAGGCGTGGGGCTCATGCGAATCAGGAATTATAGCATCCGCGTCAGCGAATGTTGAGATACACGCCACCCGCCCGCTGGAAGCATGCGCGAACGGTCAGGCGCGCCGCGCGACAGCTACGCGGCGCGCCTGGCCAGTCGAACTCTCGCAGTTCTTGCCATTTATTCCGCGTGGTGGCCGCCCGGAGGCAAGTCCAGCTTGACCCCGGCCATGAAATTTAGCCGCAAGGCTGGAAATCCGAACGCCTCCTCATATTTCTGGTTCAGGAAGTTATTGAGCCGCCCGTAAATTTCAATTCCCTTCGGCAAATGATAGGCGAAGCCCGCGTTCAGCAGTACATACCCGGGATTCCGGAATATGCACTGATAAGGCAGCTGGGTTATGGGGTTTATCAGCTCGCAAGCAAAAGTCCCATCATTCGGCTCGACGTCCAGCACCGCGCCGCGAATCGTCCCATTCATATTGAGCATCAAGCGCTTCTTCGTCCATGTCGCATTGAATCCAGCGGCGTTGCGCGGGCGGCGAAGCAGCGGTTCTCCCACAGTGTAGGGATCGATGGGCTCCGTAAAGCCGTCCAACGCCAGGATCGCAGTGTTCATCCAGGTGTACGAACCTGAAAGCTCCAACGACCGAATCGGGTGGATGCGAATGGTCGTTTCCAGGCCCCACGCTCGGGACTTTCCGATGTTTTCTGAATCGAAATTCGTGGGCAAATCGCCGGTAGTCACGATCTGATCCGTGAATTTGTTGTAGAAGTACGTGACGTCCAGAATCGCACGGTCCTGCGCCATGCGTTGCTCCACGCCCGCATCGTAGCTGATGCTTTGCTCCGGCTTGAGCGCCGGATTATTCGTAAACGCGAGTTCGAACCCGTCCGGCGCGCGGAAGCCGGTTCCAAAACTGGCGTGCAGGCGTGTGGCGCCGAAAAATCCGTCGCCACCATCTGCCTGTCGCGCCATGTACGCGGCAGAAATCCGCGGGGTGACCTTGGCAAGGCTATTGGCGGGAATCCCGGGCTGGCCTGTGTCGTTATTCACCGGAACCCCATCGGTTTGAATGTCGTCCACACGCAATCCCGCATTGATGAACCAGCGATCCGTAGGAGTCCAGCGGTTTTCGGCGAAGAACGCATAGCTATTCCGCCCCAACAGAAACGGCTCGTCGTTTGGCCCTTCCACAAAGAGATTCTTGAACTGGTCTCGGTCATATTCGAATCCCGCTACCAGCGTGTCCTTGGAAGAAACCGCAATCTCGCTCCTGGTATTGGCCACCACGCGCAGATTGTTGGTGAACGAATTTCCCTCCGATGGCGAAATGAAGGTTATGCGGTCCGTCGAAACGCTTACGGTGGTCACTTGCTGGAAGCGCGAAGAGAACTGCTCGGTTTCCTGCGCCTGGTAGCCGAAAAGATTCTGGTTCTGGTGCGAAGACGGATCAATCCCCGGAAATAGACCGTCCGGATTCGAGCCCCACGGCCCCGGGAGTCCGACCAGGCCAGCGTAACCGAAAAAGTTTGCATCAAACTTGCGGCGCGGCGAGCGCGAGTATCCCAGACTCACCGTGGAAGTCTGGCCGCGGTAAGCATCATTCTGAACTTGGCCGTCGGTTTGCAGTCGCGACAGGCTGTACGCCCAACTAAATCCCTTGTTCAGTCCCGCTCCGGTAGTGCCCAGCCGCCACGTGTACAGACTGCCGCCCTCTCCCACGAACGAAAAATGTGGCGGCCCGTCTCCGTGAATCGTCTCAAGGTTAATCACGCCAGACATGGCATTCGATCCGTAGAGCGCGCTCTCTGGGCCGCGAATTATTTCCACTTGCTGAACGCCTTCAGCGGGCAGAGGCGATAGATCGAACCCGCCGCCGAAATCATTCAGTTCAATTCCGTCAATCATCACCAGGTTGTAGTTCGAATCTCCGCCGCGAATGAAGGCGCTGGTAACCGTGCCGCGGCCGCCGGACTGATTGATTTCGACGCCGGGCAGGCCCCGCAGCACGTCCACAGCTACCTGCGCGCCCCGATTGGCAATCTCGTCCGCGGAGATAAGGCTTACCGAGGCCGCAATTTGCGAAGTTAGCGCGCCTCCGGGCGAGGCCGAGACGACCACCTTGTCGCGCAACGCGCTCAACTGCAAATGGAGATCGCTGACGCGTTTTTCACCGATCGCCAACTCAATATCCACCGGCAGTTGATCGAAGCCCGAACTCGTGGCCACGATTTGGTATTTTTCCGCGCGCAAATGCACGAAACTATATTGGCCCTGCGCATTCGTTTCGCGCGTTTCCAGTTCGGCCATCGCGTAGAGCAGGGTGACGCGAGCTCCAGGCACAACTTGCCCGGCAGGATCGAACACCGTGCCGGAAATTGCAGCGTTCTGCTGGTCGTGCGTGGACCCGGGCGTGGAATTGGTCGCGGTCGCCGAACCGCCTGGGGAAGTATTAGGAGTTTGTGCGTGGGTGCTGCAGGCGAAAACCAAAAATAAGGAAACAAAATACCAAACGGCGGAGCGTAGTCTCATTTTTCCTCCTCTCCCTCTCGCGCGGGAGTTGAAGGTTGTCCAAACGACGCGCGCGCCTTCTCAGGCGCTTGCGTATCCGGATTGAGACTCCGCCGGTCTCCTGGCTTGGCGGCTTGCCGCAATTTCATCGCACCACATTGTTGACGATGAAATCGCGGCAGCAGCGCGGCCTTCCCATCTTCCACTCGGTATCGCCTGCATCGCGCGATTCGGAGCTTCAGACAGTGGTGCGCGCTGAAAAATTCCGCCTTACAGTCGCGCGGCGGCGACGGTTTTTCACCGTCTTCCCGTGCGCGGAGTCTCTGGTGATTGTGGACGGCGCGGTGAAAATCCCACAGACGCCGCTTCTTGCCATAAATTCGTTAGTGGTTGCCGCGTAAGATCACGCGCGGACGTCCGTTCGAGCGCAACTCCACTTCCAGCGGCGCTTCGAACACCTCTTCCAGTACCTCCTGCTGATACACTTCCGCGGGTTCTCCGATGCGCAGGCATTTGCCATTGTGCAGCAAGGCGATGCGGTCGGAAAATTCCGCGGCCAAATTCAATTCGTGCGTCACCACCACTACGGTGTAGCGATTTTCATCGGCCAACTTGCGCAACCGCCGCAGCAATTCCACTTTGCCGCCGATATCCAGATGTTGCGTCGGTTCATCGAGCAGCAGTAGGGAAGGCTGCTGCGCCAGCGCCCGCGCCAGAATCACGCGCTGCTTTTCGCCGCCGGAAAGCTCGCCCATCCAGCGGTCGCGCAACGCATCCGCGCCCACCTGCGCCAGCGCGTTGCCCGCCATCAGGCAGTCTTCGTCGGATTCAAAGCGCAATCTTTTTCCGTAGGGATAACGCCCCTGCAGCACGTATTCCCACACGCGCAGTGGAAAGAGCAGCTCGCTTTCCTGCGCCACCAGCGCAATTTGCCGCGCGCGCGTGCGCAATTCCAGCTCGCTCACTTCCGTGCCATCCACTTCCACGCGTCCTGACAAAGGCTTCAACAATCCTGCCAGCAATTTCAGCAGCGTGGATTTACCGCTCGCATTCGGCCCCAGAATCGCCACCAGTTCGCGCTGCTGCGCTTCGAAACTTACCGGCCCCAGCGTGAATTTCGGAGCCGAGCGATCCGTCGCGGAATAAGCGTAGCTGGCCTGTTCGACTTTCAACCGAACGCGATCCGGAGGCGCGAACGGGATCGGCTGCTGCGCCATCGCGGCTCCGTTTTCCGCGCCAGCATTCATCGAATTCTCCTGCGCATCAGGTAAATAAATACCGGCGCGCCGGCCAGCGCCGTCATCGCGCCCACCGGCAATTCGGTTGGCGCGACGATCGTGCGCCCCAGCGTATCCGCCAGCACAATCACAATCGCGCCACCGATTGCAGACGTGGGAATCAGCAGGCGGTAATCCGTGCCGAAAAGCATGCGCATCACGTGCGGTACCAGCAGGCCCACGTATCCAATCGTGCCGCTGACCGAAACCGCAAGGCCCGTGAGCACCGACGCCGCCACATACACCACCAGCTTCACGCGCGTTACGTTCACGCCCAGGTGCCCGGCTTCCTGCTCGCCGGTGAGAATCAAATTCAGGTCGGAAGACGTGGTGTACATCGCGCCCGCCGCCACGATAAAAACAAAATAAAGAAAACCGAACCAGCCCACCACATTCTGCGTCGGCGGCGGCGCCGTTAGATCACCCATCAGCCAGAACGTCATGCTGCGCAGCCCGGGGCCATTCACCAGCGTCAGGAGAAAAATAATGATTGCCGAAAGAAACGATGCCGCCACAATCCCCGCGAGCAGCAACGTCGCGCTATCCAGCTGTCCGCCGCGCCGTCCCAGAAAATAAACCGCCGCGATGGTCGCAGCCGCTCCGATGAACGCCGCGAGTTGAATCGCGCCCACGGTGTGCGGCGCAATGATCAGGCTGAGCATCGCGCCCAGCGCCGCGCCGCTGGAAACTCCCAGCACGTAGGGATCGGCGAGCGGATTGCGTAGCAGCGCCTGAAAGCCAGCGCCGGAAGTGGAAAGCGCCGCGCCCACCAGGATTCCCAGAGCAATGCGCGGGAGGCGCAAACCGAATATCACCTGGCTGAATTCCGATGCGTCTCCGTGTCCCACGGCGCGGTTATACAAGGTGAGCACAATGTCCCACATGCCGATGGGATAAGCGCCCACGCGCAGCGAAATCACCACCACGACGAAGAGAATCGCCGCCAGCATCCCGCAAATCGCCAGAATTCGTTTGGGCGTCAGCGGGCGCATGTGCCGCACCCCTTTGCAGAGCCCGACGCTGATTCCGTCACCGCCGCCGTAGCGTGAGATCGCGCGCCATTTTCCGTTTTCACTTTTATATTTTCCGCTTTCGCCGAGAAAACTTCGGGGTGCAACTCATGTGCGAGCGCTTCGATCGCATCCACCAGTCCAGGCGAAGGCCGCGTGAATTCGTCGCTGGCCATCACTACGTGTCCTAGTTCCACCGCGCGCAGCTCGCGCCATGTGGGCCGGTCGCGCAAATTGTTCACGTGCTCGTGCGTCTCTGCTGCCAGATGGTCGGAGGTCAGCACGATATACTCCGGCTGCAAGCGCACCACTTCTTCCATGCTCACCTGCGGCCAATTCTGATTGGCCACGATAATGGATTCTGCGCCCGCCCAGCGCAGCGCATCTGCGATAAAAGTATTTGGCCCGATCGAAATCAGCGGGTCTTCCCATACGACGAATAGCACGTGTGCCATCGGCCGGTCTTCCAGCGCCGCGTGCAGCGCGTCCAGGCGTTTCTGCAGTTGCGCCACTAGCGTCGCGCCCTGTTCGCTCGCGCCCAGCAAATCCGCCATCATCGCGGTCGCGCCCAGCATTCCGGTGATGGTGTGCGGGTCGCTGGTGTAAACCGGCACCCCGATTTTCAGCAGCGCGTCCGCTGTCTCGGCGCGATTGATGGACGTGGTCGCGAGCACCAAGTCGGGATGCAACGCGACGATTGCCTCCAGGTTCGGATCCTGTGGCGCGCCGACGTGCGGCTTATCCTTTGCCGCGGCCGGGATGTCGCAGTACGCAGTGTCGCCGGCGAGTTTCGCGTCCAGGCCCAGCGCGTAAATTGTCTCCGTCAAATTCGGCGCCAGGCTCACGACGCGCTCCACATTCAGCGGGATCGCCATGCGCCGGCCGGTTTCATCCGTCACCAATTTCGTCGCGCGCTTGTTTGCGGTAGTTCGCGCCGCGGGATCCGTGGGCGTCGGAGCGGTCGCGCTCTGCTGCGACTGCGCCTCGGCCGCCCGAGCGTCGCGCACGCCGCACGCGAGCACACCACAAGCCAGCGTGAGCACCGTCGCAAGGATCCGTTGTATCGCTGCGCCTGCCGCCAAAATATTCTCCCGCGCAATAAAAAAGCCTCGCGAATAGAGCGAGGCGTCTCGCCACACTCTCTCGCGCGGAGAGTGTCAGCTTCGACCAGTTCGGGTAGGTTTCCTGACTTTCGTTTACCCCGAGAATCCGCCAGTGGCGGATTCGAAGGGTCGCCCGCCGAAAACGCCGCAGCGGATTCGAAGAGCCCGTCACCGGGCACGCTAAAAAAATCAAGCGCGCATCCCAGCGACAGCCGATTACAGTGGCGGGACCGTGGCCGATTTTCACGGCCTTCCCTAAAAATTGAAACCACTCTTGCCCGATTTCAATTTTTACCTGCGAGCGCGATGATCGCACCCGCAAGGCTACCCGAGCCAGCTAAGTTGTCCTCGGCGAGTGTATGCGCCCGCGCTTTTGCTGTCAATCCGACGGCTGTTCGCGCGCCGGATTCGATTCTGCGTGCTACCGTGAAGTCTATCGGTAATAAAAACGAAAGATGATGAGTCGTGCGGCGAAGGTCGCAACATCGGCGTACGAATGTTTAGCGGTTCTTCCACTTCGGCGCGCGTTTTTCCACCAGCGCGCGCAAACCTTCCTGCGAATCTTCCAGGTCGGCCAGCTCATTCAGGAAAACTTTCATGGAATTGCGCACGCCCTCGCGCAGCGGCAATCCCAGGCTGCCCAGGATCGCTTTCTTCGCCATGGTCAGCACTGGGCCGGACTGCGCCGTCACTCGCCCGATAATCTCGTTCACCTTTTCCACCAGCTTGTCCTCCGGCACCAGAAAATTCACTAGGCCGACTTCGCGCGCGCGTTCCGCGGTCATCGCTTCGCCAGTCAGCACCAGTTCCATCGCCATCTTCGGCCCTAGAATGTAGGGCAGCACGGCCGCAGCCAGCGGAGGAAATGCTCCCAATTTAATTTCCGGCTGCGCAAAACGCGCATTGGGCGTCGCGATCACCAGGTCGCCCAGCGCCGCCAACTCCGCGCCGCCGCCGTACGCCGGACCATTCACCACCACGATCACCGGTTTCGAAGTATCCATCATCGCCGCAAACGCGCTGTGAAAAGCGTCCAGCAACTGGAACACGCGCCGCTGCGTATATTCGCCTAGCTCAATTCCGCCGGAAAAAGTCTTGCCCGCCGAGTCCAGCAGCACCAATTTCACCTGGCGCTTCTCGCTCACGGAATTGATGCCCGCCGCGATTTCCATCAGCATCCGCTCGTTCAGCAGATTCTGATCGGGGCGATCCAGGCGCAGATGCGCCACTTCGCCATCCACGCGGAATTTCACGAACTGAAATTCTTCGATCAGCGGCGCGTGCGTGGCCAGCGTGCCGAGCATTTCCGGCGTCCGCACGTCCACTCCCCGCCCCCCGCGCGCTTCTCTGGTCGTCTGCATCGTCTTGGCCCTCGGTCTTTCTGCAACTTTATTAGTGGTAGTACGCGATTCTAAGGTGTGACTATTCGCTCGGTGGCACGATGCCGGCAGCCTTCATCCACACGCGCGCCCGTTCCGCCAGCACGTGGCCGTAGCCGCCTTCCAGCACAAATCTCACGAAATTTGCGTAGAACAGGAATCCCATTTCCGTTTCTCTCGCTCCGTTGCGAAAATTCTGCCGCCAAGAGCTCAATTCGCATAGCGCAACCTTACCGCGAAGCAATCTTGTGGCACACAATCAGCTCTATGAGCCTAGACTATCTCGCTACCCGCCGCCACGCCGGACACGTTGGCCTGCGTACAATCCGCCACGGCCCCGTTGCACACTTGCAACCTGTACGAACGTACAGGCGTTCTGTGTTACGTTTTTGCTGTGAAATTGATCCTTGCGTCGTCGTCGCCGCGCCGCGCGGAAGTCCTGCGCGACGCCGGCTTCATGTTTGAGGTTCGCCCAGCGAACGTGGACGAAACTCGCCTGCCGCAGGAAGACGCCGAGGATTACGTCCGCCGCGTCGCGCAAGCGAAAGCGAATGCCATCACCGATCCAGCACGCGCGGCAGGTGAACGCGCCATCGTGATTGCTGCGGACACCATCGTTCTGGCGGAAGGTCAGATCCTCGGTAAGCCGAAACACGCCGACGACGCGCGTCGCATGCTGCGCCTTTTCAGCGGCAAAACGCACGAAGTCCTCACGGCGCTCTGCGTGATCAACATCCCCACCGCCAAGGAATCTTTGCAGGTGGAAAAAACGCGCGTGGAATTTCTGAACATGTCCGACCAGGAAATCGAAAACTACATTAAGACCGGCGAGCCGTTCGACAAAGCCGGCGCCTACGGCATTCAGGGCATCGCCGGAAGATTCGCCACGCGCATCGAAGGCTGCTATTTCAACGTGCTGGGATTGCCGCTTTCGCGCCTCTGGACCACGCTGCAATCGCTTGGCTGGAAAGAAGACTGAACACGGTCGTCAACGCGGCGCGCAAAAGAAAACGGCGGTCCCGCGAACCGGGACCGCCGTCAGAAAACCTCTTAAGAGAACCTCTCGCCTACAACTTCGCGCAGCTAATCCGTAACGCCACTACTTCTTTTCTTCAGTTCCTGCCGACGGCGGAGGCGCCGTGGGCGCAGCAGTCGGAGGATTTGCCGGTGGGTTCGCGCTCGGCGAAGTCGGATGCGGAGCGTTCATGCCGTCTTTAAAGTTGCGGATGCCTTCGCCCAGTCCGCGCATCACTTCGGGGATCTTCTTGCCGCCAAACAGCAGCACGATCACCGCCAGAATAATTATCAAATGAAACGGGCTTAATGCTTCCATAACTCACCTGCCTTCCAGACTTCTCTGGATTCCAACTCGCAGCTCACGACCCCGCGGCTGCTTCCGATGCGCCTTTCAGACCCCAATCCGTCAAAGTATAACACGCTCGTCCCCGGCCCGCCGCGTAACCTGCTCGCGATCGAGATGTTCTAGTAACGGAATCGCGTACTTGCGCGTGATGCCCGTAAGTTCCTTGAATGCAGTGATTGGCAGGCGCGTGCCGTGTTCCTTGCGGTATTTTGCCAGCATTTCGCGCAGCTTCAGCAGCGTATTGCGGTGAAACACCAGGTCGCTCGAGATCTTCACCAGCACTTTTTCGCGCAACAGAATCTGCAGGATTTTCTGCGCGCGCGCCGCGTCCACCGGCAGCTTCGCCAGCACGCTGGCAAATCCCGGCACGGTCAGGCCGGCATTCTCGAACTCGCGCTCGATCAATTCTTTTGCGCGCGTTTCTTCCGTTGAAAGCGAGATTTCGCGTCCGGCTTGGCCCACCAAATCGCCAGTCGCCACCAGCGTCCGCGCCGCCACCAGATCGCTCAGCGCCGCGTCAAATATTTCCGCGCGCGCACGCCCTGCCCGCGCGCGCAATTCTTGTTTCGGAATCCCCGGCAGCAGTGGATTCGCGCGATGAAATGTTTCCACGGCCTTGCGAATCGCCGCCGCAGAAGCTGAGACCACCTGAGCCGGCGCCACTACCATCGGCGCGCCGCCCAAAATCCTCAAGCGCTTTGCAGCGGCAAGCTTTTCGCAAGCCGCGCGGGTTTCCGCTTCGATCCATCCCGTGCGCGCGAGAATCTCTGGCAACGTCATCCCACGCGGCGTGGCTTCCACCAGCGCGACGAGAATTTGCTCCCGCGTGCCGCGTTCCAGCACGCCAAGAAACGGCGCGACCGCCGCTTCCTTGCGTTTGTGTCGCGGTGCGCGCGCGTCCAGCACCGTGCCGCCGCCAATCGTCACCACGGGCGAGAAGCGCCGCAGGATGAAGCGATCGCCCGGAAGCAGCAGCAACGGTTTATCGAGGCGCAATTGCACGAACACCGAGCCACCCGCCGCGAGTTCTGCGCCGTCGTCATTCAGCAAAATCACTTCCGCAATCGCTTCCGCCGTGCCCTGATGAAAATGCACGCGCGCGCGATTTTTCAGCGGCGGCGCGGAGCCAAGCAGTGTGACGCGAGCATCCACGCGCTGCGTCGCTTCGAATAGCCCGGGCGGCGCCAGCACCATCCCGCGTGTGATTTCCTCGTGCTCGATTCCCGCGAGGTTAACCGCCGTGCGCTGACCCGCGACGGCTCGTTCGATCTGCCTCCCGCCGGAATGCAGCCCGCGAACACGTAATCGTTTCTTCGCAGGATACAACTCCACTTCGTCTTCCAATTTCACCGCGCCGGAAATCAGCGTCCCGGTCACCACCGTGCCGAACCCTTTCATCGCAAACGAACGATCAATCGGTAAGCGAAAATTCCGCGTCGCGTCTTTTGCGGCCACGGCTTGCGCCGCGCTTCGCAGCACGCTCTTCAGCTCATCCAACCCAGCTCCGCTGCGCACGCTCACCGCCACAATCGGCGCGCTTTCCAAAAACGATCCGCGCACGAATTCTTCGATCTCCAGGCGCACCAGTCCCAACGTGTCTGCATCCACAAGATCGGATTTTGTAATCGCGATAATCCCGCGCGGAATTCCCAGCAAGCGGCAAATTTCGAAATGTTCGCGCGTCTGCGGCTTGATTCCCTCGTCCGCCGCGATCACCAGTAGCACCAGGTCAATCCCGCCCGCTCCCGCCAGCATGTTGCGCACGAACCGCTCGTGCCCGGGAACATCCACCAGCCCTAACCGCACGCTGTCAAGATCTAGGAACGCAAATCCCAAGTCCAAGGTGATGCCCCGACGCTTTTCCTCCTCCAGCCGGTCGGGATTCGTGCCGGTCAGCGCCTCCACGAGCGAGGATTTGCCATGGTCAATGTGCCCTGCAGTCCCGACGATAACGTGTGTGATGGTTTCCATGAAACGCGCGCAAACACAGCCATGCTAGCAGGAAACCACCAGCGGTTAAATCATGTGCCAGGAAAGGCTGCCAGCCCAATTTTGCAGGTGTCCGCTTTCGTTACGGCAAGTCTCGGAATCGCTCATGCCGCATCCCAAAATGGTTACGCCGATCGCCGTAAGTCATTGTCCAGCATAGACTTTGTCACTGCCAATTTAAGGGTAGACACGTGCATATCTACCACCAACGCAAGAGGAGGACACAGTCATGGCCACGCTCTGGCAAGACGTCCGTTATGCCTTCAGGATGCTCACCAAGTCGCCAATGTTGACGGTGATCGTGGTCCTCACGCTGGCGCTGGGCATCGGCGCCAACACCGCAATCTTCGGGATCGTGAACGGGATTGTGCTGCGGCCACTGCCCGTGAAATCGCCCGAACAAATCATGGTGCTGGCCGCGCAGGCGAAGGGCGACACGCTGGGAATCTTCACACTTTCCTACCCGCAACTGGTTGATCTTCGCAAACAGGCGGATGCGTTTTCCGACGTGTTTGCAACGCAAACCAATTTCGGCGGGCTCAGCTATGGCGGCAAAGCGAATCAATTCGTGTACGGCTATGTCACCGGAAATTATTTTTCAGCTTTGGGCGTTCAACCGGCGCTGGGGCGGCTCTTCCTTCCCTCGGAAGGAGAAGCAGGAGGCAAGGATCCCTACATCGTGCTGGGTTACGACTTCTGGCAGAAGAAATTTGGCGGCGATGCAGGAATCATCGGGAAGCAAGCGCTGATTGATGGACAAGAGGCCACAATTATCGGAGTGACGCCGAAAGGATTTCAAGGCACGCAATTCGTGCTGAATTTGGATGGTTACATCCCGCTGAATATGCAGCCCACGCCGACGGTGCCCACGTTCTGGACGGACCGCAGCTCACGTGGGCTGGCCGTGCTGGCTAGACTCAAACCTGGAGTAACCCTGCAGCAAGCGCAAAGTTCGCTGAACGTCGTGATGGCGCGGCTGGCCGAACAAAATCCCGCAACCGACAAGGGAGTGACGATCCGCGTAGTTCCCGAGCGCCTCGCGCGGCCGCAACCATTTCCCAACAATGTCGTTCCATTCATCGCAGGCATTTTTCTGGTGCTTGCGGCGCTGGTGCTACTACTGGCCTGCATGAATGTGGCGAATATTCTGATGGTGCGCGCCACCATGCGCCAACGCGAAATGGCCATCCGCGCAGCCATGGGAGCCAGCCGCTGGCGGCTGATCCGTCAAATGCTCACCGAGAGCATCATGCTCGCGCTGTTCGGCGGCGTAGGAGGCCTGGCGGTAGGCGTGTGGGCCAGCAGCGCGGTCGGTGCGCTGATCCCAGCTGGAAGAATTCCCATCCGCGTGGATTTCGGTTTTGATTGGCGAGTATTTGGATACGCGATGGCCGCTGCGCTGTTCACCGGCGCAATCGTCGGATTGTGGCCGGCCGTGCGGGCGGGCCGTGCGGACGTCAACACCGTACTGCAGAGCGGCGGGAGAAGCGACACGGCAGGAGCTGGCCGCCACCGTCTCCGTAGCGTGCTGGTGGTCGCGCAAGTGGCGGGCTCGCTCGTGCTCTTAATCGTCGCCGGCCTGTTCGTACGCAGCCTGATGCGCGCGCAACACGCCTACCTCGGATTCGAGGCAGACCACGTGCTGAATCTCACCCTGGACCCGCGTGAAGTGGGCTACGACGAGACCCGCACCAAAACGTTCTATCACGATCTCGAAGCGAAAGTCCGCGCCTTGCCCGGAGTGCAATCGGCGAGCCTCGCGTTCAGCGTGCCCATGGGACCGGTGCAAGATGGCAGCTTGATCTACGTCGAAGGACAACCACCCACTCCGGGCCAGCCGCCGCCGGTGGTGATTTACAACCATGTGGACGAGCCTTATTTCGACACGATGCGCATCCCGCTGCTGCGCGGTCGCGCGTTCCAGGAAAATGATAGTGACAAGGCGCCGCTCGTCGCCGTCGTGAATCAAGCGATGGCGCTGCAATTCTGGCCCAATCAAGATCCGATCGGAAAGCGCTTCAGCATGAAGAGCTCCGCCGGACCATTCGTCGAAGTCGTCGGCGTGGCCGCCGATGGGAAATACATATTCATCGGCTGGGACAAAAAACCGTTCTTTTTTGTTCCGCTCGCGCAGGATTACGCCGCATACCGGACCTTACAGGTTCGCTCGTCATTGCCGCCGGAGAACATGATCGCGCAGATGCAGGACGAAGTCCGCGCGCTCGATCCCAACATGCCGGTCACCGACGTTGAGACCATGCGGCGTTCGCTCTCCGGAGGAAACGGATTTTTCATCTTCCAGGTTGGCGCGATTCTGGCAGCAGCCATGGGCTTTCTGGGACTCAGCCTCGCAGTGGTCGGCGTCTACGGCGTCGTTTCGTTCGCCGCGAGCCAGCGTACGCATGAAATCGGCATCCGCATGGCGCTAGGTGCAGGCCGTCGCGATATTTTGCGGCTGGTTTTGCAGCAGGGATTGGCGCTGGTAATAGTTGGCGTCGTGTCCGGCACGGTGCTGGCCTGGGCCCTGACGCGCTCGATGGCCACAATTCTGGTGGGAGTAAGCCCCACCGACGCGCTCACCTACGGGACGGCCACGCTTCTGCTCGCGGCGATCGGCTTCTGGGCCTGTTACGCGCCCGCGCGCCGCGCCATGAAACTCGATCCCATGGTCGCGCTGCGTTACGAATAGGCACGCGCCACATTGAGCTCCGGCCTCTGCCCGCGCGTGCTCTTGTAACAAAAAACTTGAGTGTATCCTTTGTTACGAGCTATGGTCTTACGCTGCCAATAATCTAATCACTGCTAAGGACAATCGCATGCGACGACGGATCGGGCTCATGTTTGCTCTCCTGCTGCTCCTCCCAGTACTAACCGCGGCGCAATCGCAATTGCCCAATACGCCCGTCCGCCCCGTGACCGAAGATTACTTTGGCACCAAAGTTGTGGATCCCTACCGCTGGCTGGAGAACACTTCCGACCCCGAAGTAATCGCCTGGATGAAAGCGCAGAACGATTACACGCGCGCCGTGCTCGCACGCATTCCCGGCCGCGATGAATTGCTCGCGCGCATCAAGTCGCTCGATAACGCCGGCAACACAGTTTCCGGCCTGCAAGTCTGGGGCGGCCATTATTTTTATTACAAAACCGAGCCCGGCTCCGACAATCGCAAGCTCTTCACGCGCGACACGCTAAGCTCGCCCGAACGCCTGCTCGTGGACACCGAAAAAATGACCACCGCGGACGGCAAGCATTACTCCATTGATTATTACCAGCCTTCGCTCGACGGCATGTACGTGGCCTACGGAATTTCGCTGGGCGGCTCGGAAGAAAGCGTCCTGCACGTTTTGCAAAGCGCCACCGGCAAGGTGCTGCCCGACAGCATTGATCGCGCCGAGTTCGCTTCTCCTAGCTGGCTCCCCGACGGCAAATCTTTCTTCTATACCCGCGCGCAGAAGCTCGCAGCCGACGCGCCACCCACCGCGAAATATCAAAAACTGAAAATCTACCGGCACACCCTCGGAGGCGATCCGGAATCCGAGCCTCTGGTCTTCGGTTTTGGCGCCAATCCATCTGTAAACGTGGAGGAGAACGATTTTCCGGCGGTTGCCTTTTCACCGGGCGCGCCGGAATTTTTGATTGGGCTGGTCATCCACGGTGTGAAAAACGAGTTTGATCTCTACGCCGTACCTTTCGACGCCAATCTCAGCGTGAAGACAACCTGGAAGAAAGTCGCGGACCAGACCGACGAAGTCACCGGCTACGATGTGCACGCCGGCGAAATTTACCTGCTCTCCCACAAAAATGCTTCGCGCTTTAAGGTTCTGCGCACCAGCCTGAGCTCACCCGATCTGGCGCACGCCGCGATCGCGGTGCCCGCAAGCGAAGTGGTCATCACCGGAATTTCCGCCGCCGGAGACGCACTCTACATTAAGGATCTCGATGGCGGCATCGGCCGTTTGCGCCGCCTGCCCTTCAGTAATGGCAGCATCCAGCCGATCAAGCTGCCGTTTGACGGCGCGATCCAATCGCTGGTCACCAATCCCACTATAGCTGGCGCCTGGATGGAACTCGTTTCCTGGACCAAATCGCCGCTGTGGTATTCGCTGGACGCAAAAACCGACAAGCTCACGGACACCGCGCTCGTTGCACCCTCTCCAGTTGATTACTCGCAATACGAATCCGAAGAAGTAAAAGCCCAGAGTGCCGACGGCACCATGGTTCCACTTTCTATCATTCACAAGCGCGGCCTGGTTCTCGATGGCTCGCATCCCGCATGGCTCGCGGGCTACGGCGCCTACGGAATCACTTACGATCCGTATTTCGATCCTACGATGCCGGTGTTCCTCGAGCACGGAGGCGTCTTTGCCGTCGCGCACGTGCGCGGCGGCGGCGAGTACGGAGAGGACTGGCACCAGGCCGGACAAAAGCTCACCAAGCAGCACACCATCGATGATTTTCTCGCCGATGGAAAATACTTGATCGAACACAAATACACTTCCGCGTCTCACCTAGCCGGTGAGGGAACCAGCGCCGGAGGGATTACGATTGGCGGCGCCATCACGCAACGTCCGGATCTATTCGGCGCCGCGCTCATTCGCGTCGGTGATTCGGATTCGCTCCGTTCGGAAACCATGGCGAGCGGTCCTGCAAATATTCCGGAGTTCGGCACGGTGACGGAGCGCGACGGATTCAAAGCGCTGTTTGCGATGGATGCGTATCAGCACGTCAAACCTAACACGCCGTATCCTGCGGTTCTTCTGACCACTGGCGCGAACGATCCGCGCGTCGCGCCGTGGCAAGCCGCGAAAATGACCGCGCGCCTTCAGGCTTCAACCAGCAGCGGCAAGCCCATCTTGCTGCGCGTGGAATACGACGCCGGCCACGGAATCGGTTCCACAAAATCCCAACGCGACGCCGAATTCGCCGACGACCTAGCCTTTCTGTTCTGGCAATTAGGCGTCGCGGGATATGCGCCCAATGCTGGCGCGAAGTAACTCGCTGGCAATTGTGTTGAAGTAATCCTGAAGATAACCGCGCCGTCGACTGGCTGAAGCGGGACTTTCGTAGCGCCGTCAGCTCTTTGCAGTTGAGGTTGTAGCGGCCGCCTTCAGGCGGGCGCCTTTGACTGGTTGTCGCCAAGCCTAAACCGCGCATCGCGATCAGCGTCGTGCGCTTCGGTATCTAAAATAGGCAAAGATCAGAACGACCGCGCCGATAACATCAATCACAATTCCGCGCGGATTATGGTAATCGTACAAACCGTTCAAGCCGAGCATCACCGCGACGAATAGCCAAAATATCGCTGAACGGTTTCTGAACCGATCGACAAAAGACACCCGCTCGGTTGGGACATCCGGCATTTCATCGTCTCATCGCGACACTGCGTTAGGTGCGCATTTCAATCCCTAAAACGGGCTCGCGGCCTCGTCCCGCATTGGCGGCGCGGTCGTGGACCCCTGGAATTTCGGCTTGCCCAATTTCACGATCCAAATTCCGGTGTTGATGTCGTTGAAGAAGATCAATCCATTCGCAGGCTGCGCGCCCCATGTGAACGGCAGATTCGCGCGATATCCAGCCGGGTCGCCGGGAAAAAAGCTCGCGATCTCGCGGCCCTGCGCATAAAGGTTCCCCCGCAGTTCGCCGGAAATATCCACCGCGCGTCCGCCGCCCGCATAATCGCCCAGGTACAAAATATCGTTGTCCGGCCACACGTTGTGCATCCCGCCTTCCGGAACCTCGTAGTTGGCCACCTCGCGCGGATGCTCGATGTCCGTCACATCCATCACATGCAAAATCCCGCGCACCGGGATGCGTTCCTTCGTGCTGATATCGAAATATCCGGGAAACACTTCGTCGCCCACGAACACATAATTCTTATAACGGAACGCCGTGTGCGAACCCGCCAGCCAGCCGTCTCCATACAATTCGTAGTGATTGAATTTGTACTGCGACACCAGCTTCGGATTTTCCGGGCTGCCGCCTTTGATCCCGTTGCCCACGTCCAGAATCACCAGCCCGTCGCGCCAGTACGCCAGATACGCCAGCCCATCCTTCACGTACAAATCGTGCAGATAGCGCCCCGTGCTGATCATGCCCTCGCCCAGCGGCGAAGCAATCGTTTGCGCCTGCGATTTTTCCGTCTGCCAACGTGCCACTTCTTTCGGGTGCGCCGCGTCCGCAAAATCAATCACGCGCAGCGAGCCGGTCGCGTCGTCTGTGATGTACGCATAATGTCCGTTGATGAACGCGCTGTGCACGCCACCCGTCACCGTCTCGGTATATTCCGAAATCACTTTCAGGTGCGCCGGGTCCGAAGCGTCAAAAAATACAATCCCATTCTTGCGGTTCGAAGCGCCTTCTCGCGTGAACACTCCCACTTTTCCGTCGGCCGTGGTGCTCACATCGTTGTATAGCCGCGCGTCCGCCTTCAAACTGTCCAGCGCTTTGGGATGCGCCGGGTCGGACACGTCGTAGGCATACATCCGGTCGCCCATCGTCGCGACGTAGAGATTATTGCCAACGACCCATTCTTCTGTCGTTTGCACCACCGTGCCATCGGCATTTTTCGTGGGTATGTGCGCCACCACTTCCAACGAGCGCTGCACGTTGCGCGGCGCAACTGTGATGGAAGCAGTCGCGGTGTGGCTGCCGATCGCCGCAACCACTTCGTATGTGCCCGGCAAATCCGCGACGAACGCGCCATCCGGATAAATCGTTCCTTGTGGCCCGCTCACGCTCCAGCTCGTCAGCAAATCCTTAGCCGTCGCCGCGCCTTTCGCGCCCACTGGCTTCGCCGTGAAGTGCACCACGTCGCCAGTCTTCGCCGTTGTCGTCGCCGGCTCGAGCGAAATTTTTTGCAGCGTATCCGCCACCACCTGCACGGAAATTTCGCCCCGCGCTGGTCCAGCCGTCGCAACCAATGTCGCGGTTCCCGGTGCTATCGCCTTCACCAATCCTGACTCATCCACTTTCGCGATCGCCGGCGCCTTCGAACTCCATTCGATCTTCACATCCGTCCGCGGATCGCCATTCGCCGAGCGCGCCGTCGCCGTCAACACCGTGGATCCGCCCACCACCAGCGACTGCTTCAAAGGCGTCACTTCCACCGCCGCCGGCGGGGGCGTTCCCACGTCCACCGACGCAAATCCCGGCTTGCCCGCGATCACCACGCCCACCGTCACGTGCCCGGCCGCGCGAAACAGCACGTTGCCGTCGTCGTCCGCTCCGGCAATGTCCGGCGGCAGCGCGATCCAGACCGACGGCTTCACGTCGATCACCTTTCCGGCGGCGTCCTTGGCCACCGCGGTGAACTTGACCTTGTCTCCCACGTGCGCCTGAATATTCGTCGGCGTAATTTCCACCGTTTTCGGCTTCGGCGGCGTCGCTGGCGCGCCAACTTCCTGTCCGAAAATTACCGGCGCGCACACCAGCGCCGCAACTGCCATCCATCCAGCTACGCATTTAGACGCGATTCGCATTCAGAACTCCCTTCGATTGTCAGAAAACGCAAGAAATTGTCGTGTGAGAACTTGAACCGAAGCCAAGTCTTTGTCAATAGCAAGCCGCGAAAAGGATGCATGGCAAATGGAGTTTCGGCGCCATGCCGAGTTGGAACGCGTGGCGCGCGCCGGAAGCTCTCCGCCGCAATTTGGCTTAGTTTGCGCTCTTGACCTTGTAGCGGCCGGTTTAGGTTCATCGAACCGGGCATTCGTTGCTTCGGTTTTGCCTTCACAGCGGTACACCCTAGCACGCCGTTTTTCGGCGCGGATGCGCGGGTGCCAACTCGTGACGGTTTTCCTCGCTCTTTTACGCATAGCATAATAAGCGTAATAAATGTCCATGCCACAATCGAAGCGCCCCTGTAACAGTTGAAGATGAATTTGTGGCGGCCAGCTTCAACAGGGCGAGGTTCACGTTGCTTTTTTGAATTTGCTTTTGAATTCGTAGCAGCCGCCTGCTTTTTCTTTTTAGGGGGGCGTAGTTGAAGTTGCCGGTGACAGTCCACAAAATTCGGCGCCGGGTGCGGATCAGGCCTGCGCTAGGCGCCGAGCGATTATCTGGGAGTTGAAATGATTCTTCCTCGTTCAGGACACGGCATCGCAAGCACCCGTACCCGCCTCACGCTGAAAATTTGCGCAGCCACTCTGCTCACGCTCTTCGCGGCCGCTCTCTGCAGCGCGCAGGACGTCATCGTCGGCGTGACCTACGTCTGCAACGGTGAACACATCTACCTTGAAGGCTGCAACATTCGCGACACCTCAGACACCTCCACCTGCATGGTCGCGCATCCCGACCACCTCACGCCCACCGGCCTCAACACCTACACCTCCATGACCCGCGGCGCCCTGAAAAAACTTCTGCCTACCTGCCAGCAGCCCACCGCAAAACAGATCGCCGCCGCGAAAGCATTTCAGAAGAAGCAGGACGATACCTACAACGCCAACGAGAAAAAAGCCACCGAACAGCTCAGCGCCGCGACGCAACCGGCCACCTACGGGCAGCCGCAGAAGCCCAAAACCCCCGAAGAACGCGCCATCACACGCTGTGTCACCTCCGGACGCCTGCCCGCAACATGCACCGGCAATTCGCTCCTCGGCGCGTTCAGCCAGATGGTCGGCCAGGTGATGCCATCGCCAGCCAAGGAACCGCCGCCCGGCCCAACCATGGCGGGCGTCTTCGAAGGCCCCGGCAAATGGCGCCTGGATTTTATTGACGGCGGCGTCCTTGTTAACTGCGCGTTCCTCTCGCCCGATCAGCACAATTACAAAATCGAGTTCAAGAACGATCGCACCGCTCTCGTGATTGACACCACTCCGAAGCCGCTTGTCCTCACTCTGAAAGCCGATGGCACCATCGTCGGCCCCGGCCCGCTGACGATAGACGGAGTCGTTGCCAGCGGCTACACCAGCGACGGACCGGACCCCACCGCTAGCAGCGGATACACAGACAAATATGGAATGTCCCTCTCGAATCAACAGGCGTCTTCGACTTCAGTACTCTACAAGAACGGCCAGGCCTATTACGGCCACGTCAATTCCGGCGGCGGCCACACCACATTCGCTCACAAGACGGCTACCTGCCCCGCGCAAAACCTCTCGTCAAAGGGAGCCGGAGTTGGCGTGCAGACGATGCAGACCGATCTGCTCAAAACAATGTTCGGCGGCGACAAAGGCCCTCCGACGCCGCCCGGAATTCGCATGCGCGGCATCTACGCGGATTCCACCGGATTCAGCGTTCAGTTCTTCCCGGAATCCGCGGTCCTGGGCTGCGGTCCCGATGCCGCCCGCGCTTATCCCTACACCGTCGTGGCGGATGGAGCCAAGGCAGTGATCCACGTGAACGCGCCCGATCACCCTCTCACGCTCACTTTCAAGCCGGACGGCTCGCTCGATCCCGGCGCCACCGGCGCGTATCAGGTCCACGGACGCACCGTCACCGGCCAGAACGACGACGGCGATTTCACCTTTGCTCCCATGGAGCAGTCCTGCAACCTCGCCGTGCTCACTCCCAGCGCTACGATTCCTTCGGGCGGCGGCACAGCTGCGGCCGCGACGAACGCCCCCACAGGCAATCGCGGCGGCGCGCCGGACAACGGAGGCGGCACTCTCTCCACTCCCGATAAGCCCTTGGGCAACGCGATTCTCACTGTCGTCTCGAAGCTTCCCGCGCAACCCGGTGCGGCGAATCCTCTCGGCGGGCACCCATACGTTCTGTTGCGCAGTAGCTACGCAAACGTGATCGCGAAAGCGGGAGTCACCGTCCCTCCGGGAATGATGCCATATAAATACGTGGCCACTATCTGCTTCAACAAGACGCCGGAATGTCAGAAGGTCACAGACGCGATCAAGGCCGACGCTGCTTCAGCCGTCCGCGCTGACCCGAGCGGCAACGGCATCTTCCCCGGTGTGCCTCCCGGCACTTACTACCTGATGATCTCCACCCGCTACAACAACCAGCCGCTCGCATGGGGCCAAGCCGTGCAACTCAAAGCCGGCCCAAACTCGATGGCCCTCGACCCGAGCAACGCCACCCCTATAAATTGAAGGAAAGTTGTCGCTTCGCAGCGGAACACGGCATGCTGCCACAAGTTCCGGGTAGGGGCGCTGCTTGCTGCGCCCGGTTTCGGTGGGAGTAAACTCTACGGTATTGGAGTGACCTGCCCGTCGTTGATTTTGAACCTCATCAAGTCCGCATTCTGAGTTGTGCCGTCTGCGCGTTCCACGACAGCGTCGCCGCTTGCTTCAAGAATTCGATTCTCTTCGTCGTATGCAACGTGATCAGCCTGCAGTGTGAACAAGTTGTAGGCAACCAAAATGCGGATATTCAAAGCTTTGATTACGCCGTACTCAAATTTTCGGCCAATTGGACGCCGCGTACCGTACTGAATTGAAAGTTGAAATGGATCGTTATTCTCTGACGGAACCGAAAACAAATCGGTGCCTCCGCAGGCGTTCCGAGCGTCCTCCTCGGTAGGCATGTGCCCGTCCGCGGTCACCAAATCGCAAGAAGAGCCGGACGGAAAAGTCGCATTCAGACTGACGTTTGCTGCAGAAGGGACGCGAAACAGCGGCCGCTTATAGACAAAGATTAGACTTGGACGGAGCACTTTTCGGGCGGTCATCGTGAAGCTACCGAGCGGAAGTTCCGTTTCGTAATAGCCTTTATCGTCAGTTTGCGCGGTTTTGGCGACACCCTCGCCTTCGAAAACTACGTCGGCTGCGGAAGCTGGAGAACCGTTGTAGTACCGGATAATGCCGCGGACGTGGAAAGTTGATAGCTGGGTTAGCGAGACGGTGGTTCGTCCAAACGAGAGCGCACAGGCAAGTAAGGCAACGAGCCGCGAGGTGAATGAAAGTTTACCGAGTGACACGAGGTCGCACCGCAGCCTAGGCGACTGCCCTCTGCCGCTCCGCCCCAGCAATCTCCGCGACAATCTCCAGCGCAGCCGCGCGCGGATTCGCCGCCGCAGTAATCGGCCGGCCCACCACCAGGTAATCAGCCCCTGCGCGAACCGCGTCTCCCGGAGTCGCAATCCGCGATTGATCGTTCGTAGCAGCCGACGCCGGACGCACTCCCGGCACCAAAATCTTAAAGTCAGGTCCAAACTCGCGCCGCACGGCCGGAGCTTCCAGCGCCGAACAAACGACGCCATCCATCCCTGCGGTCCGGGCCAGCCGCGCCAGCGCCACTACGCGCGACCCCAGCGAGCCCTCCATCCCAATTTCCCGCAGTGCCGGCTCGTCGAAACTCGTCAGCACCGTCACCGCCAGCAGCGCCGGACGGTTCTTCTTCGAGCCCGCAGCCTCGCGTGCCGCCTTCATCACCGCCAGCCCGCCAGAAGCATGCAAAGTCATCAAGCGCACCCCTGGCAGGCGCACCGCCGCAGCGACCGCGTGTGCCACAGTATTCGGAATATCGTGGAATTTCAGGTCGAGGAAGATGTCGTACCCGAGGTCCGCAAGCTTCGTAACCGCTCGCGGACCCTCGGACGTGAAGAGCTGCGACCCAACTTTAAACATCCCGGCCGCTCCGCGCAGTTTCCGCGCCAAAGCAGTCGCTGGACCAAGCCGGTCCAGGTCTAGTGCGACGATCAGTTTCCGGGATGAGCTGTTGCTGGGCGTGTTGGCACCTTTAGGAGTTCCAGCCGGACTTTCGCAAGTCCGTGCTGGTCGAATCCTAACTTACGTGCCACTTCGTAGGAAACATCTAATTCGCGTCCTTCCACATAAGGCCCCCGGTCGTTGATCCGAACCACCTGGCTGCGGTGGTTCCGCATGTTCACGACGCGCACGATGGACCCCAGCGGAAGCGTGGGGTGGGCGGCAGTATCCGCGTACATATCGTAGGTCTCGCCGTTAGCGGTCTGCAAGCCGTCGAAATCGTCTCCGTACCAGCTGGTGGTGCATTCCCACACGGCTAGCGGCTTCTCCTGATGAGTCGCCTTAATGAGGGGGTTCGCTGCGACTGGAGTGATGCCAAGCGCGACCTCTGCAGGAGAAGGGTTGCCCGGTTTTCCCGGCGCCGCTGGATTCACGGGCAGAGTAACCGCGAGCAGACCCAATCCTAAAAACACCGACTGCAGAATCACGAATATCTTGCCCTTCATGTTCACCTGACCTTGTTTGAAACCAGCTTAAATTTTACCTGTCCCGGGGTACAGTGGCAATCAGTTTAACGCTGTAGAGCTCCCCGTAACTTGCTGATTTCAAATGTATTTTCGTCCCGGCACCACATTTCCAGACCGCTTACGAGCCGTTCAGAAGCCCGCGGGTCCACAAAGTGGGCCGTACCTACTTCCACCGCCGAGGCGCCTGCTAGCACGTACTCAGCGATATCTGCCGGCTTTTCAATGCCTCCGAGCCCAATTACCGGGATCTTTACGACTCGGCAAGCCTCGTAAACCAGCCTCATGGTTATAGGTTTTATGGCCGCGCCCGACAACCCTCCCGTCGTACTACCGAGACGGGACCTCCGGTTGTGTGCGTCTATACACAGTGCAGGGTAGGTGTTCGCGATTACTACAGCATCTGCTCCTTCCGCTTCGGAGACCTTTGCGCTAACTCCAATCATATTAACATTCGGTGAGAGCTTCACCCACAGCGGGCGCTTCGCAGCAGCCCGAGCAGCCCCTACGACGGCAGCCGTAAGTGAGGGGTCAGTACTATATTCAATGCCCCCGCGCTCCACATTGGGGCAGGAGATGTTCAGCTCATAGCCGGCCAGCCCCTCGGCATCCTCCAGAACCCGTATCACTTCCACATAGTCCGCGATCGCATGCCCGAAGACATTCGCAATCACCGCGGTGTTGTAACGGCGCAACAGTGGCAGCTTCTCGGCGACGAACGCCCGCACCCCGATATTCTGCAGCCCGATGGCGTTCACCATCCCGCTGGCTGTCTCGCAGATCCGGGGAGCCGCCGCGCCTTCCATCGGCTGCGCCGAAAGCCCCTTCACCACGAATCCGCCCAGGCGGTTCAGGTCCACCATATGGGCGAACTCCACCCCATACGCAAACGTGCCGCTGGCGGCGATGATCGGGTTTTTTAAAGCGAGGGTACCAATGCTGACGCGGAGGTCAACAGAAGCGGGCCGTTGAGGGCTGCGTGCCGGCGCCGGCGAACTCATAACCCGCCCAGTCTAACACGCCGGTCAAGATTTCAGCGCGTCGCGAGCAAGTCTTGCAGCGCGCGCTCCGTCTGGCGGTGTTCGGGACCCAAGCTCCAGCATGATATGTTTGGTACGGTAATTTTCTGCTATGGCGCGCCCAACAAAACGGAAGACACGATCCAAACGTTTAGGCAGTTCGGATTTGACTGCGAAACAGTTGTTCACGGCGGCAATGAACTACTGTAACGGCGAAGGTGTTCGGAAAGACTGGCGACAAGCATTCTCCCTGTGTCAGCTTTCCGCCGGTCGAGGAAATCTTGATGCAATCGACGCTCTGGGGTCGTTCTACACCTACGGAATAGGAGTCAGGCGCAATTTCCGCTTGGCCGCTAGTTATTACAGGAAGGCCGCGAATCAGGGAAACCTTAACGCCCAATTCAATCTTGCACTCTGTTACGCAGACGGGCATGGCGTCCCCGCGAATTATAGTCAAGCCATCAGGTGGCTTCGACAGCCCATTCGGCGACGAATGCCAGAGGCTGTTTACATGCTTGGCAGGTTCTATCGATTTGGACAAGGTGTGAAAAAAGATGAACGAAAGGGATTCCGATTATTTTCCAGCGCCGCCCAGCGCGGCCACGCGGACGCCATGTTTTCAGTTGGATATTGTCTGAGCCAAGGTAAAGGCACAAGTACCGATTCCCAAAAAGCATTGACGTGGTACAAGCGTGCCGCGCGTACAGGACACAAGGAGGCAGCCTATAACGTAGGCTACTTCTCGGAGAAGGGTCGCGGGATGAAACCGAATTTGGCCACCGCTAAGGTGTGGTATCGGATGTCTGCGCGTCTCGGCGATGCCGATGCGAGGCGTGCTCTTAATCGATTGGACTCAAAAGTCCGTAAGTCTTGATTAACGCGCTTATCGAAGATTGACCGACTGCCGCATGCCGCAGTCGGCTCGTCAGCCGGCGCGAAAAGACGCGCTTGGCCGCCTGCGCGGAATTTGCTCTTTTAGAGGGTCGGAGCTTTAGCTCCGAATATCATTGCTTCGCTTACAAGGCGCTTCAGCTCCTGAGGAGAAGGTTTGGAACGTTCGTTCTGCGACTAGCTAACAGCTCGAATCGGTCGCATTTGAATTCTGACTGGATTCCGTCGCTGCGAACTTCCGCCTGTCTATGCTAGGATGATGCGCCAGATGCGCGTCGTAGAAAAAAGACAGCTCCTTTCCGCGGAAGAAATCAGCCGTACGCTTCAGCGTTTGGCCCATGAAATCGTGGAAAAAAGTGGCGGAACCAAAGACCTCGCGCTGATCGGCGTCCGTCGCCGCGGCGTTCCTCTCTCCGAGCGCCTCGCGAAAACTGTCAAAGATTTCTCCGGCGTGGAGATTCCAGTCGGTACCATAGACATCACGCTCTACCGCGACGATCTTTCCACCGTCGGCCCGCAACCCGTAGTGCACTCAAACGAAATCAATTTCAACGTGGATAATCGCGACCTGGTCATCGTGGACGACGTGCTCTACACCGGCCGCACCATTCGCGCCGCCATGAACGGTCTCTTCGACCTGGGCCGCCCCAAACGCATTCGCCTCTGCGTGCTGATTGACCGCGGCCACCGCGAAATGCCCATCGAGGCCACGTTCATCGGCAATTCAGTCCAGACCAGCGACACTGAAATCGTGGAAGTACACCTGAAAGAAATTGACGGAGATGAACGCGTCGTGCTCGTGGATCGCGTTCCCTGAACCCTGGCAATCCTCGCGGAGGCCGGAAACAACCGTAACTAAAGGGAAAAAGTGCTGCAGCGCCTGGAACACCTGCTCGGAATCGAAGACCTCACCCGCGAACAAATTTCTTTTATTCTCGATCAGGCCAAACCTTTCCAGGAATTTCAGCGTCATCCGCTGAAAAAACTAGCCACTCTGCGCGGCAAGACGGTAGCGATCGCTTTCTTCGAAAATTCCACCCGCACGCGCATCAGTTTTGCGACCGCCGCCGCTCGCCTGGGCGCGGATACCATGAACTTGCAGGCCGAATCGTCCAGCCTGAAGAAGGGCGAATCGCTGCTGGACACCGTGCGCACGCTCGAAGCCATGCGCCCAGACGGCCTCGTCATCCGCCACAGTTCGTCCGGAGCACCCGAATTTGTCGCCGACCGCCTCGGCGTCCCCGTTATCAACGCCGGCGACGGCACGCACGAACATCCCACCCAGGCGCTGCTCGACGCCCTCACCATTCGAGATCGCAAAGGCCAGCTCGAGGGCTGGAATCTCACCATTCTCGGTGACGTGCTGCACAGCCGCGTGGCCCGCTCCAATATTCACTTGCTCAGCAAATTTGGCGTGCGCACCACGCTGTGCGGCCCCGCCATGTGGGTGCCGCGCGAACTGGAATCTCTCGCGCCCAATGTCCGCCGCATCACGCGCATCGAAGAAGCGCTCGATGGCGCGGACGTGATCATCGCGCTGCGCGTGCAAACCGAACGCCTGCACGAACCCGCGCTCGCAGCCGAAGAATACATCTTGCGCTATCAACTCACGCCGCAGCGCCTGCAGCTCGCGCGGCCCGGTGCGCTGGTGCTGCATCCAGGCCCAATGATTCGCGGCTTGGAAATTGACGATGCCGTCGCCGACGGCCCGCAATCCTGCGTCCTCGAACAGGTCACCAACGGCCTCGCCATCCGCATGGCCCTGCTCTACCATCTCGTCGGCGGTGCCGCCGTGGAACCACCGCCGCCCCCAGCCAAAACACAATGAGCCCTCACGAAAGTGCGCGTAAAAGACAGAGAGTCTTTGTAGGTCGTGGCTTCAGCCACGACATCATCTCAGCAATCGAAGACCGGCTTCAGCCGCTGAAGTACACGTTTTGCATTTCCCGCAGCGACGCAATGAGGCCCGATCATGCCAACCACTAACGACCGCTTGCTTCTAATCAAGAACGGCCGCCTGCTCGATCCCGCGAGCAAGATAGACGCCCGCCACGACGTGCTGCTGCACGGCCCGCGCGTCGTCCGCGTTGGGCCCGACCTGACGTCATCCGACGCCGAAATTTTCGACGCCACCGACATGGTCGTCGCGCCGGGATTCATTGACCTGCACTGCCATCTGCGCGAGCCGGGCCAGGAAATGTCTGAAACCATCGAAACCGGCACTCGCTCAGCCGCTCGCGGCGGATTCACGGCCGTATGCTGCATGCCGAACACGCAGCCGGTAAATGACAACGCTTCCCTCACCCGCTCCATCGTTGATCGCGCCGCCGCTACTGGCGCCGTGCGCGTCTGGCCGATAGGCGCAGCCTCGGTCGGCAGCAAAGGCGAATCCCTCGCCGAAATCGCCGCGATGAAAGATGCTGGAATCGTCGCTGTTAGCGACGACGGCAAGCCCGTAGCCACCGCGCGCCTGATGCGCCAGGTGATGGATTACTGCAATTCGCTCGATCTACCGGTGATTGACCACTGCGAAGATCCCTCGCTCTTCGCCGGCGGCGTGATGCGCGAAGGCCCGCGCTCCATTCGCCTCGGCCTGAAAGGAATTCCCGCGGAATCCGAATCAATCTGCGCCGGACGCGATGTCGAGCTCGCCATTCTCACGCGCTCGCGCCTGCACATCGCGCACATGTCCACCACCGGCGCCCTCGAATACGTGCGGCACGCCAAAAAACAAGGCATGCGCGTCACCTGCGAAGTCACGCCGCATCATTTCACGCTCTGCGACGAAGACGTCCGCTACGACACAAACTACAAAATGAATCCGCCGCTAGCCTCGCGCGCCGACCGCACAGCGCTCATCGCTGGCCTCGCCGACGGCACCGTGGACGCCATCGCCACCGACCACGCTCCTCATCATCCCGCCAGCAAAGACGTGGAATTCGATCGCGCACCCTTCGGCATCGTCGGATTCGAAACCGCTATCGCCCTCTCGCTCGGCGAACTTGTGCACTCGGGGAAAATTTCCCTCCCGCGCATGGTCGAGCTTTTCACCACCGGCCCCGCGCGCGTCCTGGGCATCGAACGAAAAATCGAAGTAGGCGGCGCCGCCGATATCACGATTTTTTCGCCCGATCTCAGCTGGACATATCGCGCATCCGAATCTCCCAGCAAATCCCGCAACACACCCTTCGACGGCCGTACCTTCCGCGGCGCTCCAGTAGCCACAATCGTAGCCGGCCAAATCGTCTATCGCCGCGAACTCACCGCGACCGCGAAGTAATTCGGCCGTGGCTGGCAGCGCCTGCCTGACGATCACGGTGCCGTTGTATTTGAATTTGTAGCGGCCGCCTGCTTTTGCCCTTTAGGCGGGCGTCTTTGACTCTGTCTTCGACTCTGCCTTCGACCCTGCCCTTGAATTTGTAGCGGCCGGTTCAGGTTCATCGAACCGGGCAGCCCTTGCCGTTGGTTTGTAGCTCGTGGCTTTAGCCTCGACACAACCGCAGAAAAGTAAGAGCGGCGTTAGCCACTGAAGTACGGCTTCGCTGTTCCGCCGTCAAAAACTCCGCAATGTTATCTTTGGAATTGCACGGTGAGGACCATGTGCGTCGCCGTAGGTTTACCATCGGTCAGCGCCGGTTCGAATATCCACAGCGCCACGGCGCGTTCAGCCTCATGCTGCAACACGCGCGGACCAGACAGCGCTTTCGTGGATCGCAAATTTCCCTTCTCGTCAATCAACGCGTCCACTTTCACCACGCCGTCCGTGTCCAGCCCCTTCGCCCATTTCGGAATGGCCGGAGGAGGCTGTGCCACAATTCTCGCCGGAATCGTTTCTCCGCCGTTTGGCCCTTTCGTGTGGCGATGTTTCGGCTGCCCCGAAGCATCCAGCTCAGCGTCAGGCGCGCTCTCGCGTACTTGCAACTTGGGTTCGACCGAAACTACCAACGGCGCCGCACCCGCAGCTGCGCCCGACGGTGAAGCCGAAGGTACGCTCGAAGGTACGGAAGACGCGGTCGCATTATTCACACTTACAGCACCAGCGCCCGGTGCGCCCGTCTGCTGCTGAATTTTCTGGGCCGCCTGCGCCGGAGTCGCTCCCGAATTATTTCCATGCGCGGGAGCTTCCACTTCGGCACTGGAATTTCCGGCGGTTGGTGCCGATGACCGCGCGGTCGCATCTTTCTTCGCCTGCGCCACCGCTGCAGCCGCGCGAACGTTGCTGCGAACCTTACCGCGATGCGAGTGCCACGCGAATCCCAGCAATGCCACCAGCACGAGCGACGCCGCGATTCCCGCTTGAATCGCGCCCTTCCCATACGTGTATCTATGGAGTCGGTGAGCCAACGGCATAAGCATTGCAATTAACTTCGCTTTGCCGCCAGGCTCGCCGTCAGAGTTACTCTCGTCTTCACCGTGCGTGCCAGGTTCGCCTTGCTCCGACGCATCCGCCGATATCGCCTCTAATTCCTGCTCTTTCACATCCGCAGGCGCGGATTCGCGCTTTGTTTTACGCTTGGGATCTTTGGCAATTAGAGCGGCTAGTAGCTCCGCGTCCTTCGTGTCGTTTTGCGCCGCTTCATCCTCAGACTCCTCCGGCTCTTCCAGCATTTCACTCAATTGCGCGGCGCGTTCCTCAGCAGCCGATTCCGCAGCCGCTGCGGTTTCCGCCGAAACAGCAGCAGTCTCCGCACTCGGTGGTGCGCTGCTCTGCGCAACTGCAACCGGCGCGGCATCCGGAGCCGGGTCAGAAACCCCGAGCACTTTTTCTTGCACCTCAGCTGGTTTCGGCGAAGTAGCCGCAACCACAGGAGCCGCCGCAGCAGGCTGTTGCATCACCGGAGCATCCCAAAAATTCGGATCTCGCGTCGTGAATTCCAGATCCGCGTAGCCGGACTCCGCCACTTCTCGCCACTCCAGCACCTTGCACAGAATTTCTCTTCCGGTGCGCTCGTTGCGCAGAAAAACACATTGTCCCTGCGCCACTTTCGAGCTCAGGTTCACCACCGCGCCATTGTCGAAGACGATCGTCGTCTTAGTCGTCTCCGTAAATATCTGGCGCTGCTCCGATCCCTCGACGTGCTTCGCCCCTTGAATCGTCACCGGGACTTCCAGCACGTTCGCGTTATCGTGTCCGGCGGAATCAGTCATGACTCTTCACACCATTGAATGGAATTTGTCGCATTGCCGCTGTGCCCCCCGGCATTGAATCGTAACCTTTGTGCGCCCGCATTAGTGCGCACCGGTCCCATGTCCGGTGGCCCCGTTGCGGCTCGGCTCTACCGATAATCTTGACGTCCGCAGACGTGCGCTGCAATAGCCGGGAAGTACCAATTGCCCTATTACTACCGTCGCATCCGCAACTTACAGGCTTTCCGTTCCGTTAGCGGACGTTTGGGATGTACCCATTCGACACCAACGCCCCACCAAGCCACTCGCCCGGCCGCCTCTGCGCTGGCGCAAACCGCCTGTGGTACATTCTCCGCCATAAGAAATTTACTCTGGGGATCTGCAAAAATGGAAAAACGTGAATCTTCTCTCATCTGCGTACACATTTTCGCCATCTTTGCTTTACTGCTGATCGCTGCAGACTCTTCTGTCGCTCAGAAATCCGCCGCGACCTCGCCGTCCACAGCCGAAAATCGCACCGCGCGCGCCCTCGATCTCGCGCGCACCGATCCTTTGAATCTCTACGCATTTTTAGTCCGCATGCCCAAGGGCGCGGACTTGCACAACCATCTCTCCGGCGCGGTTTATGCCGAATCCTGGATTCGCGCCGCCGCCGAAGACAATCTTTGCGTAGATCTCGCCACCCACTCGTTTTTCCAATCCCGCGCCATGACCGACAGCCTCCCCCCGCAACCCGTCTGCGGCGACGGCAACATCCCCGCCGCTCACGCCATGACTGATCAGCATCTCTACGATGCGCTCATTGACGCCTTCTCCATGCGCAGTTTCGTTCCCACTACCGGCGTCAGCGGCCACGATCATTTCTTCGACGCGTTCGCAAAATTTCAC
This sequence comes from uncultured Acidobacteriota bacterium, assembly GCA_963779465.1. Lineage (GTDB taxonomy): Bacteria > Acidobacteriota > Terriglobia > Acidiferrales > UBA7541 > Palsa-295. The sequence continues at coordinate 679,057 of CAVZYH010000002.1, forward strand.
GGCGTTGCGCACATCCACGTCGGCGAATTTCTCGACGAAGTAGCCGCACGGGCGGCCACGCAGAACGAACAATACCTTGAGCTGATGGAAACTCCGCCGTTCGAGCACACCGCCGCCATCGCCAAAGAACTCGGCTGGCAAGCCAATCGCAGCTTCGGCGAATTCCGCGATCAGCTTCTTGCCAAAGGCTTGCGCGACGACGTTGCAGTAGCGCGCGTCCATTTCGACCAAGCCGAATCCGTCCGCCGCCAGGCGGAGCGCTGCGACCAGCCCAATCCTGCCGCCGCCTGCGCCGTGCAGCTGCGCTACATTTATCAGGTTCTGCGCGGATTCCCTCCCGAGCAAGTTTTCGCGCAAACTCTACTCGGTTTCGAAGTCGCCACCGCCGACCCGCGCGTCGTCGGCATAAATCTTGTGATGCCGGAAGATGGCTACGTCTCCATGTCCGACTACGCGCTGCAAATGCGCATGGTCGGCTACTTGCACGGTGTGTACCCTAAAGTTCACATCACTCTGCACGCCGGTGAGCTAGCTCCCGGCCTCGTCACCTACGACGGGCTTTCATTTCACATTCGCCAGGCTGTCGAAGTAGCTCACGCCGAGCGCATCGGTCACGGTGTGGACATCATGTACGAGGAACGCCCCTACGATTTGCTGGAGGAAATGGCGGCAAAACACATAATGGTGGAAATTAATCTCAGCAGCAACGATCTGATTCTCGGCATCAGCGGCAAGAATCATCCGTTCCCGATTTATCGCAAATTCGGCGTGCCGGTCGCGCTCTCAACCGACGACGAAGGCGTCTCGCGCATTGACATAACGCACGAATACGTCCGCGCGGTAGAAACCTACGGGCTCACGTACGCAGACCTGAAACAATTAACGCGCACCGGCCTCGAACACAATTTCCTGCCCGGTTCCAGTCTCTGGCGAGAGCAAGATGTTTTCACTCGCCCCGTAGCCGCGTGCTCCGCGGAATTCCTGGGCGCCGAAAAACCTTCAGCCGCGTGCGCCGCGTTCCTCAAATCCAGCGAAAAAGCCCAGCAACAATGGGAACTAGAACGCCGCTTCCGCGCTTTCGAATCCACCAACTGACGGCCATCGGTAGCATAAGCAATCTTGCCTGTGCTCCGGCTGTTGCAGTAGTTGTGGTCGTTGCGGTTGAATTTGTAGCGGCCAGCTTTAGCTGGGCGCCTTTGACTTTGCTTTTCTCTGCGCCCTCCGCGTTAAAAGTTTCTGCCGTGCCCGAAACACAAACCGACGCCGCACGCGCGAGCGCGCCATCCGTCCGCAACATCCGGTTTGACTACGACGGTCCCGCCACCCCGGCCACGCGGATCTGGCCCTCAACGGCAGCAGGAACATACGGAAATATCTTCGAAGGTTTCGACGTAACCGATTCCTTGCCGATCCCCAGATGAACCGGCGCGTTCGCCGCAATCGAGAACATCACATCCGGCGCGTTATCCGTCAGCGAGCGGCCATTCCACTCCAAGAACCCAAACGACGCCGGCGTGCCCACCGAATACGGCAGAATATTGGGGCAAAATCGCCGCGCGACTTTTTCCCCATACGCGCCAGGATCTTCGGCCGTCCCATTTGCAGCAACGACGCCTGCGATTGCTTGCGCCACGGTCTTTCCGTGCGTCGCCAGGTCCTCGCTCGGCGTCCCCGCATTGAGCCGATTGCCAAGATCTTCGTTGAACTGCGTGAACAGCGGATGAATCATCGGCAGGCCCACGCGATTGATCGAACGCCAACCACCCGCGTCAGTCGCGAGCGTTGCCACCGCCCACACGCCGATTCGATGTCGGCCTCCCGCATCGGCAAGCAGCTCGTTGTCCGGAACCTCCAGCACCATCGAGTGCACCGTATGCCCTGCGAACAGGTTCTTGGCGCGGCTGGGATCCCATCCCGAAAGCTTTATAGTCATGCCGTCCTGAAATGCGTGCCCCACCGCGTGCAACACGTCGGGCTCGATCCAAAAAGGATCGCCAGCTTTACCGGCCCACACTCGCAGTCCCGTTGGCGTCTTGACGATCTCGCCAGTCGTGCCCTGTGCCACCACCGTGCCCACTGCGTGCGGATTAATTGCATCCTCGCCCGTCAGCCGCCGCACGGTATAGGTCTGATTTCCACTTTTATCTCGCTCGGTGAATGTCAGGCGGTAGGTGAGTTCTTCAATCGCGTCGCCGTTCAAATCAATCTTGAATTCGTACATTCCCTCCGGATGGTAGCCAGGCGCAGGGATGGGCCCGAAAATTGAGTGGCACACATTGATTGCGAACACCGTGCCTGTCTCTCCGCGGAAAACGTACAGGTCCGTGATGTCGAGGCGTATATCTTGACGTGCGATGGGTGAATCCAGGTGATGAGACATGGCGCTCCTCCTTTTTCCGCCAAGAGTCCATCAGATCGGCGATCTAAGAAGGGGATGTGTCGAGTGCCAACCTTCCTGGCGGAAGTGGCGGAATAATAGCATTTTCCCTTGCAGCCCTGCTTGGGTTTCCCACCGCAGTCGTCCTTGCGTTTGTGGATCGCGCGCTACTTTTCCGTGCCAGGACTTTAGTCCTATGATCATTCACGGCTAACAATTCCTACGGCGTTGAATTGCTTGGCGCACGGAACACAAACGCGACCACCAAATCCACGTCCATTTTCTTTTCGTTCATCGTCGCTGGATTCACGGTCCACGTCTTCACCGAAGCGATTGCCGACTCCGTCAACGACGGCACCGAGCGAACCGGCGTCACCTTTTTCACTTCGCTGTACTTGTTTACCAGCAGATCGAGCACTACGGCTCCCGTCGCCACACTGTTAGGAGGGTAAACAGCGTAAAACGCCTGAGCCATCTCCGGCGGTATGTATCCCGCAGGAACTGGAGGCGTAACCAGCGCCCCAGGCGGCAGTTGCAAACCCTGGGTTTGCGGCGTGCCGGGATTGAAGACTACTTGAACATTGATTGTGGACGCGACTTGGTTCCCATCCATCTTGCCGGGCGTGAAGCTCCACGTTTTCACGGCGCTCGTCGCTGCCGCCGTCAAGCCAGGGATGTCGCGCACCACCTGCACGCTTTGCACGTGACCTCCGGGGTCCACGATCACGGCGAGTGACACCAGCCCGGACGCAATATTGTCGAAAGGATAGGGAATGTCGCTCGCCGCGGTGAGGACCGGCGCCACAAAATGCGATCCGGCCGAAACTGTGCTTCTTGTCGTCGCGAACCCGATGCATACGAGCAACAGCCCGACCAGCGTCAATTTTGCAATCTGCCTCATAAGCCCCTCTTTCGCCGCAATCATGAATGGATTTCGCCACCGCCGGGCATTTCTGCAATTCGCCAGTCCGAGGCCATCTGGATTATCAGAAACGAGAAGTCCGGCACTTGGCGATTATCCTAGGTTGAGCCGGAAGGTATGTCAACGAATCCAGAGTGTTGGCAGTCGTTCGGTTTCCGGTAGTCGGCCGACCTAGTGCATCGCGGCCTCGATCTCATCCGCCGAGTATGGGACGCCAGGAGTCAGCAACTCGACGCCACCTTTGGTAATGAGATACATGTCTTCCAGGAAAAAGCCTTGGCCATCAATCGAGGCGATCGGCTCGAAGTTGATCGTGGTTCCCGCTTTAAGTGGCCCATCCGGAAAACCGGCAAGTAGGTTTGTCGTATGCACTTGCCAGTACGGAACATTCTTGCGATCTGACCAGGAATCAATCGCACGTTGCGCCATCAAGGCCTTGGCTGAAGCGCGATGACGCAGCAGTTCGGTCCGCCAGGCATCAAAGATTTGGTCGACGGTGACTCCGTCCCGAATCGCTAGGGCACCGGCACGGTACGCAGCTACGAATATATTCCAGGTTTCTCGCTGATCGTCGTTATAGTGGCCAGAGACCGGTACGGTTCGCCCCAAATCTCCGATGTAGTGATCCCATTCGCATCCCACATCAAGCCGAACCAACTCACCGGAGCGCATAATCTGATCCAGATGATCGTACTGGGCCAGCGAGGTGAAAGGGCGCGGGAATACGGCATTGTCTCCGGACATTGCCCACGGCCAGAAGGAAGCGCCATGTCCTCCGGCCTTCCAGCAGCTGTCTTCGACCGCCGCTTCGACGCTGCGCTGTGATACGCCGGGCTGAATTGCCCGCATTCCCGCCAATACTGCAATCACCGTTGCTTTCGCGGCTAATCGTAGGGCAGCAATCTCGTTTGCGCTCTGAACCGCCATTAGGGCTTGGACTCGTTCCCCCGCTTCTTTGGCCTCGAAGGCGGGCCATCTTTGCAGAATGATCTGCAGCCACATTGGCGCGCCCGGCGACTTGGGGCTAAGAAGATTACGTGGAAGCTCAGTGAATTCCGCGAAATCGTCAGCGTAGTAAAGTGGTGGCGCCTGACCGGCGCGTGACTCGAGAAACTCTTGCAGTTCGGTCCAATCAACGACGTGCTCTATGCCAAGGCGTTTTACTGCGTCCGGTCCGGGCCTAACTTCCGGCTGCAAGCCGCTTTTCAAGAATGGCGGTTCGGATGGCAAGAAAAGCCAGCTCTCACCCGATTTTCCGTCGATGGCCAGCACCGCACCGACCGTATTTCCGAGGCCGGTGAAGTAGTAGAAGAAGGGATCTTGGCGGAAGCCATCGGCCGTTAAATCCAGTTCGGAATTCGCGTGAAGCAAGAGAACCCCATCGTGGAACGCGGTAGCAGCACGCTGCCGTCGCTCTCGTCCTACTTTGTTGTCAATGGCAGCCGTGCAGTTCGAGGTGATAAAGAGCATTGCCAGAATCAATCCTGTGACTCGCATGGCGGATAACCTAGCACGGAGATAGTGGAGTTCCTAGACCCGCCATGTATTGGGGGCGCTTCTCTCACGGTGCGCTTGGTGGGCGAAAGACGAATTACCAAAGGGGATTCACATGCCTGATAAACGCGGTGGCCTCAATGGGTCGACGCAACACTAAGCTTGAACACCCCTGGCATTGAAAACAAAAGCTAAAACTGCTTCCCAAGGTTGGACCAGCAGGAACGCTGCCCTGGCTGGCATTGTGTCACGCGCAGCCAAACAGTCGGTTCTCCCGCGGAAGCATTACCGAATCAATGCGCTGGATGGTGTTGCACCGACCGTTTGAACCCGCACGACGCAATATAAAAGGGCGCCCCGATTGGAGTAGGTTTTGAGTGTTCGGCTCGAACCTACCTCAGAAAGGAGCGCCCTCTATGGATAGCGTGAAGTATATCGGGATGGATGTGCACAAGGAAGCGATCTCCGTCGCAGTTCTAAATTCCTCTGGCAAGCTGGTGATGGAGTGCACGATCGAAACCAAGGCCAGTACCATTCTGGATTTTCTGAAAGGCCTGCGCGGAAGTTTGCATGTGACTTTCGAAGAAGGCACCTGGGCCGCCTGGTTGTATGACCTGATCAAGCCGCACGTAGCCGAGCTGGTGGTGTGTAATCCCCGCCGCAACGCTTTGCTCAAGGAAGGCAGCAAGAGCGACCGCATCGATGCGCGGAAGCTCGCCGAGTTGCTGCGTTCGAACATGGTGCGCTCGGTGTATCACGGAGAAAACGGCGTGCGCACGCTGCGCGAACTGGCGCGCAGTTACCTGACGATCAGCACGGATCTCATCCGCGTGATGACTCGCGTGAAGGCGATCTACCGCAGTTGGGGGATTCCTTGCAGAGGGAAACAGGTTTACGCCGAACGCCATCGAGCCGAGTGGCTGGGCAAGATCCAAGAGGCCGGCGTGCGCCGCCGGGCGGAGTTCTACTACCAGCAGTTGGATGCGTTGCGGGCGCTGCGCCAGGAAGTGCGGCGCGAACTGCTCGCCGAAGCGCAGAGGCACGAAGCCTGGAAATTGTTACGCGAGATTCCGTTCATTGGCCCGATCCGGGCGGCGCTGCTGATCGCTTTGATGCAAACACCGCATCGTTTCCGTACCAAGCGACAGCTCTGGAGCTACAGCGGATTTGGGATCGAGACGCACAGCAGCGCCGAGCAACGATTCGTCCAGGGAGAGCTGCAGCGCGCGAAGAGGCCGGCTTCGATTCGTGGGCTGAATCGCAATCACAATCACGAACTGAAGAATCTTTTCAAGGGTGCTGCCACGGTGGCCGCTGCGAAGGCTGGTCCGTTCAAAGAGTTTTACGATGCGCTGCTGGCCAAGGGAATCCGGCCGGAAATGGCGCGGCTGACTTTGGCGCGCAAGATGGCCGCCATCACCTTACTCGTCTGGAAGAAAGGAGTGCGCTTCGACGCCCAACATCTGAAACCACAAACAGCTTGAATGTCTCCAGCCGATCCGTTCCATCCTGGAATTTCTTCCGGTGTGGCGAGTCGGGTTCTGGAGACATTCGGGTTCGAGGGCGAGTCTCAGCTGATTAGTTAGGCGCGGCGTGCCTCGGGCAGGCCGAGTCTCTCACGCGACCCTAGTCCCCCTCGGACAACCCGAAAAAGCTATGGGCCACGAGTCCCCGATAGAACCATGGTTGGCACCTGACAACCGTGCTGCTTGTGGTCTTCGAACCGACTGGCTTCGTCGCGCAGAAACGATGAAAACCGCTGGCAAGAAAAACCCAAAGCGCTGCCTGCATGAAGCAGCGTCCCGAGATCACGGAACGGAAGGCAGCAACAATCCTGCTCAAACGAGGTGGGCTGGACGGCAAGAAAAAATCCGGCCGCGGGAGATGTGTTTTTTTCTTGACTCCTTTTATAGAACTTATCAGGCGTTTGCCCGGTGTAGAATCGGATAATCGTGCCAGTTGGTGTGTGCCAGGAGATTTTTGATGAACAAACTAATGTGCTCTGGATTCTTGCCATTCTTGTTGGCGCTTTCCTGCACGGGTCAGACGCAACAGTCTATTTGCCCCAAGCACATCGAAACTCCAACTTATCCCGCAATCGCCAGAACGGCCCACGTTTCGGGAGTTGTGGTGCTGACGCTGACGATCGATGATGATGGGAAGGTCAGTGATGTAAAGGTCGCGAATGAAGATGACCGGTCCGTGAAACTTCTTGAGAGAGGTGCGATCGGCAATATTCGCCTTTGGACTTTTGCGAAACCTCAATCCGCGCCCCTCAAGCAAAACATCACGTATGATTTTCAACTCGACGACAAATTACCGCTCGCTGGCGTCAAACATTACCCGGACGTGATCTTTGTGACTTACGACCTGCCCGACCGCGTGACCGTCCGAGCAAACAATCATGTTCTTGAAACATCCGGTGGACCCCAGAGTCATTGAAACAGCGATGCGTCCGCTTGAATCGCTGGCAAAGGACGCTAAGAGCGAGTGGTCCCGGTCAGTGCCTGATAAACGCTGCGGGTTCAAACGGTCGGTGCAACATTATCGAGTGCATTGATTCGGCAATGCTTCCGCGAGAGAACCGACCGTTTGGCGGCGCGTGACACAATGCCAGCCAGGGCAGCGTTCCTGCTGATCGAACCCTAGCAAACGATTTTGGCCCTTGTTTTCAATGCCAGCCGGTTCTAGCTTGGTGTTGCGCGGACCCATTGAGAAGATCACCGCGCTTGTCGGAAACTGACCAACTACCGGAAGGTTCGCAGGGAACGGCTGTGCAATACCGGCAATTCGAATATTGTTTCGATGGAAACCACGTCGCGCGATAGGCTTAATGCGCGGTAGGTTCTGCGGCGGGGTGCATGCCGTGCTGCGGCACTTCGTGAACTCCGCGCAGCGGCTGTTCCTGATGAAATCTGAAAAGTTGATTCAACGGCCCGGCGCCTTTGCCGATCGCGTAGGATTTTTCGATCGCCTTGGTCACGTAAGCCTTCGCCAGAATCACGGCTTCGCGCAACTGCAGCCCGCCCGCCAGTTGCGCCAGAATCGCCGACGAAAATGTGCAGCCCGATCCATGCGTGTTCGGGTTCTTCACGTGGTCGCCGCCGAATGTTTCCACTTCCGTGCCGATGCACAGCACATCCGTCGGCTTTTCCAGATGTCCGCCGGTGACCACCACCGCCTGCGCGCCCATTTCCACTAGCTTCAATCCCGCCACTTTCATCCCTGCAAGGTCTTTAACTTCCAGGCCAGTCAAAAATTCCGCTTCCGGCACGTTGGGAGTGATTACGCTCACGCGCTTCAGCAATTCGTCGCGTACGAACTTCAATCCCGAAGTATCCAGCAATTCCGCATTGCCCGCCGTCGGACGAAACACCGGATCCAACACTACATGTGCGAATTTATGCTTGTCCAGAAATTCTGTCACCACCGAAGCATTCGCGCGATTGGCCAGCATTCCAATTTTCACGCCTGCGATCTCGATATCCTCCATCAGCGTGTCCAGTTGCGCGCGCAACGTTGCCGAAGGTGTCGCGTGCACCGACACTACTCCCTGCGTGGATTGCACCGTAAGCGCAGTCACCGCCGCCACACCGTAACAATTGTGCGCCACAAAGGTTTTCAGGTCGGCCGCTGTGCCCGCGCCGCACGAAGGATCAAATCCCGCAATCGTCAGCAGGATCGGTGGTGCGTGGCCCGTTTGTCCGTTGTGATTACTCAATTGCGAGTGCCCTCCGCGCGAGGCCTGCAGACAACTACGCCGGCGCCGCCATTTTTCGCATTGGCGCACCGGCTAACAAAAATGTACGCGCGTTCTTGTGCATCACGCAAGAACAATATTTGGAAATCGCAGGAGGGGACGACGAGCGAAACGCTCAACGAAATAATTCGCAGGAAAAAATAAGTGAACTCTTATCCGCGGGCAATCCTCACGGGAAAAGTCCGCGTACCAGCGTGGCGTCCGCAACTCGCCCCACCGCCAGCACGTACGCTCCGGTGCGCAGATGGGCGCGATGTTTTCGCGCCATCTCGTGCACTTCGTGAAACGCGCGCCGCATCACCAGATCCAGCTTCGCGTTCACTTCCGCTTCCGACCAGAAGAAACTCTGTAGGTCCTGTACCCATTCGAAGTAGCTCACGGTGACGCCGCCCGCATTCGCCAGCACATCCGGAATCACCAGCGTGCCTTTGCGCGCCAGTACTTCATCCGCATGAGGAGTGGTCGGTCCGTTCGCAGCTTCCGCCACAATTTTCGCTTTGATCTGATCCGCATTGTTCAGCGTTATGGAGTTTTCCAAAGCTGCCGGCACCAGAATGTCGCACTTCATCGTCAACAAATCATCATTCGAAATGCGCGAAGTCCCCGGCATCCCCACCACGGTTCCAGACCGTTCCTTGTAACGCATCGCCTTCAGTGGATCGATCCCCCGCGAATTGAAAACGCCGCCGCGCGAATCGCTGATCGCGATCACTCGCGCTTTTTTCTCCGCGAATAATTTCGCCGCGATCGAACCTGCATTTCCAAATCCCTGAATCGCGACGCTCGCTCCGCGCAAGGAAATTTTCTTCACCTTGCACGCTTCTTCCACCGCGATCACGCACCCGCGCGCCGTCGCCTCATTACGCCCTTCGGACCCGCCGATCGAAATCGGCTTTCCGGTCACCACTCCCAGCGACGAATGTCCCTTCGTCATGGAATACGTATCCATGATCCACGCCATCGTCTGCGAATCCGTGTACACGTCCGGCGCCGGAATATCCTGCTCTGGCCCGATGATTGGCAGAATTTCCGCCGCGAACCGCCGGGTCATGCGCTCCAGCTCGGACTTGCTCATCCGCTTCGGATCGCAAATCACTCCGCCCTTCGCGCCGCCGTAGGGAATATTCACCGTCGCGGTTTTCCACGTCATCCACATCGCCAGAGCTTTCACTTCGTCCAGCGTCACCGCCGGGTGATAGCGAATCCCGCCCTTCGCCGGACCGCGCGCCACGTTGTGCTGCACGCGAAAGCCGGTGAACACCTTGATCTGGCCGTTGTCCATCTTCGTCGGGATAGAGACTTCCAGCACGCGCTTGGGCATGCGCAGAATCTGGCGCATTCCCGGATCGAGTTTCAAATATTCGGCCGCGATATCAAATTGAATTTGCGAGATGCGATAAGGATTCAGGTCCTCCCGCGGCGCGATGCGCGGGATAGGCTGAGTGCTAGCGGGTTTGGCAACGGTTGCCATTCGATGTTCCTTCCTGACGTGGCGAGCAAAAAGACGATAAGGGCCGTTAGTCTTGCGCGAGTCGAAGTTTAGTCAAGCCGCACAGGATGTCAATGGAAACCAATAGGACCGCAGTAAATGTTCACATCCGTGTTCATCGCGATTCGTCCACGTAACCGCCGCATGTCTATCCGTAAACATATGTCTGGCAAGCACTTACACGCATAGCAATCTCAGAGTCCGGCGCCTATTTTCACCGCCCCCAGACCGCGCGAAATCGCCCCAGAACGGCGTTGACCCGGCAATACCAACAAGTTACGCTGCCTCCACAGCGGCGCAACCGCGCGGTGCAGCTTGGCGCCTTCGTCCCGCGGCGCAATCCGGATTCCCTTCGCGCGCGTATCTATTAGGAGAACCATTTACTTGGTGACGGCGGAGAAGCGAGCGGAGTTGAAGGCCACGGACGCGTCGCTCATAGACCGGATCGTTCAGCGTGACGAGTCAGCGCTCGCCGCGCTCTACGACCGTTACGCCGGGATGCTCTCGTCCGTCTTGAACCGGATTTTGCGCGACACGCAGGCCGCCGAGGAAATTCTGCAGGATATTTTCTACCAGTTGTGGCGCAATGCCGCGCAATTCGATGCGTCGCGCGGCTCGCTTTCCGGCTGGCTGCTGGTGATTGCCCGCAATCGCGCCATCTCGCGTTTGCGGCGGCACAATCCCGCCAGCGGCGATGAACTCAACGAAAACACGGTCGTGGTCGCGTCCAATCTCGAAAGTTCCGTGGCGCAGCAGCAATTGATGACCAAAGTAAAAGGCGCGCTGGACAAGCTGCCGAAAGAACAGCGCGCCGCGATCGAACTGGCTTACTTCGAGGGACTGACGCACAGTGAAATCGCGCAGCGCACCGGCGACCCACTCGGCACCGTGAAAACGCGGCTGCGCTCGGCAGTAGAAACTCTGAAACGGGATTTGCATCCATGAGCAGCGAACATCCAACTCGGGCAGAAGATTTCGATCTCTACGCGCTAGGCGCGCTGGACGACGCCGAACGCAAAGGGTTCGAATCGCACGTAGCTTCCTGCGCGGACTGCGCCGAAAAGCTCGCCGCCGCGCGCGGACGCATCGCGATCCTTGCATTCGCTGCGCCGGCCGTCGCTCCTTCGCCCGGCGTGAAAGAAACTCTGATGCGCCAGGTCATTGCTTCGGCCGAAGGTCCTGGCGGGAGCGCGGCGCGTGTGCATCCTGGGACGGTCGCGGACGGAGGAGTGTTCGCGCGCTGGTGGGCTGCGCTGCCGCCGGTCGCGGGTGCGTTTGCTCTTGCCACCATTTTGCTGTGGCTGCACAACGAGCAGCTCGACCGCCAACTGGCTGATCTGCGCAATACTGTCGAGCAGCAGAAGCATGAGCTTGCGGAGACGCGGCATCAGGCTGATCTGATTGCTGCGCGCGAGACGCTTGTGGTTCCGTTGTGGTCGCAGAAAGGCGCTCCAGCGGACCACGGCGAGGGTCATGCGCGGGTGCTTTATAACGCGAAGGAAGGAATGATGACTTACGACGGATGGTTGCCTTCTGCTCCGGCGGACAAAAGTTATCAGTTGTGGCTTGTGCCGATGAATGGGGCGCCGATCAGCGCTGGAGTTTTCAATCCGAAGAATGGTGAGATGAGCCACATGATGATGAAGCTTCCCCCGGGCGTCATGGCAAAGGAATTTGCCGTGTCGCTCGAACCCGCGGGGGGAATGCCGCAGCCGACGGGGCCCATGGTTCTCGTCGGGCCAACCAGCTAGTCTGCTAATCTGCGGCGCGCTCGAAATTCCGTTATAAAAAATTACCGCAGAGACGCAGAGAACTTCAAAACCTGCAGGCGCTCGATTTTCTCTGCGTTCTCTGCGTCTCTGCGGTAAAAACTCTTACGTTTTCGTCGCGGCGGGAATGATGTCCACGCCCATGTAACTCCGCAGGGCTTCCGGAATCGCGATCGAGCCATCTGCGCGCTGAAAATTTTCAAGTAGCGCGATCCAAGTGCGTCCCACTGCCAGGCCGGAGCCGTTCAACGTGTGCACGAATTCGGATTTTTTCCCGCCGGGGGGCTTGAAACGGATGCCGGAGCGACGCGCCTGGAACGATTCGGTGTTGGAGCAGGAGGAAATTTCCATGAACTCGGCAGCGGAGGGGAGCCACACTTCGATATCGTAGGTTTTCGCTGACGCGAATCCCATGTCTGCCGTGGACAGCAGCATCACGCGATAATGCAGGCCCAGGCGCTGCAGGATTGCTTCGGCGTTGGCTACCAGCTTTTCCAACTCGTCGTAGCTTTGCTCCGGCCTGGTGAATTTGAACATTTCTACTTTTTGAAATTGGTGCTGGCGCTTCAGGCCGCGCGTGTCGCGCCCTGCAGCGCCGGCTTCGGAGCGGAAGCAGGCGGTCCAGGCGCACACTTTGATCGGCAGCGCGTCGGGTTCGAGCGTCGTGTCGCGATACAGGCTGGTTAATTCCACTTCGGAAGTTGGGGTCAGCCACAGGTCCGTGCCTTCCAGGTGAAACATGTCCGCGGCGAATTTCGGCAGCTGGCCCACGCCGATTAGCGATGCGGTGTTCACCAGAAAGGGCGGCAGGATCTCGGTGTAGCCGTGCTCACGCGTGTGCACATCCAGGAAAAAATTGGCGAGGGCCCGTTCCAGGCGCGCGCCCAGGCCTTTGTAAACGGCGAAGCGCGAGCCTGCGATTTTTATGGCGGCGTCAAAATCCAGAATTCCGGCGCCTTCGCCCAGTTCCCAATGTGCTTTCGGCTTGAAATCGAATTGCGGCGGCGCGCCCCAGCGGCGCACTTCCACATTGTCCGCGGCGGATTTTCCCACAGGCACGCTCGAGTGCGGAATATTGGGAACGGTGAGCAGGAATTGCTTCAGCTGCTCGTCGAGCACGGTGATGGTTACGTCGTCGCGCTTGATTTGGTCTGAGACTTGCTTCATCAGGGCCAGCAGGGACGAAGCATCCTCGCCGGACTTCTTCATGCGCGCAATTTCTTCGCTGGCCTTGTTGCGCTCGGCCTTGAGGCGCTCCGCCGAAGTAATCACCATGCGGCGGTCGGTATCCAGTTGGCGGAAAGGTGCCAGGTCGAGCGTCAGGCCGCGGTCTCGCGCCATCTTCTCAATCAAATCGAGGTGCTCGCGCACATATCCCAAGTCCAGCATAGGTTCAGCAGAATACATGATTCCGCCACGAAGTGAAAAGTGCAGACGAGGTGAGCGGCGGTGACGGGAGTTGGCAAGAAGGACAGATTTGTATTGAATAGAAAGTTGCTTCTCCTTTGTTTTCATCAGAGTTCTCATCGGGACGATGATTTTGTTAGGTTTATTTGTATCGAATAGAAATGGCGGCGCGATTCGTGAGTCGAGATCGGTGAGGCGCGGCGCGGGCCCGCCTCGGCGGGCAGGCGCCGAAGTGGCCGAAAAACTAGCGATTAGAAAATATTTTCTCATTTGTTTTGAGCGGGTTAGCTCGATTTTTAATATGTTGATGACTAGCGATTAGAAAACGGCGGGTGGAGAGTGGGGCTGGCGCGCTGACGATTGCTGGTTTTCGAGTTCTGATCAGTGATTTTTGAGGCGCGGAATGCGCGCCAGAAGATGCATTTTTTGGTCGATTAGAAAAATTCAACTCATTGTTTTCACGGGAGTTGCCGGCGTTACTAATCGCCGTGACGTCGATTAGAGGATGGCGAGGGGAAAGTGCGGCTGGCGCGCTGACGGTTGCAGCGCGAGCAGCGTGGACCATGTAGCCCCCTTGTCGAGACGAAACTAGCGCACGACTGATGATAACACAGTCGTTACGGTAATTCAAGTGCAAACTGCGGGGTGGGGGCTCGCGGGGCCGGATCGCGCCAGGTCCCTTCAAGCCTGCCGCTGGCAGGCTCTCAGGGCACATTCGCTTCGCTCAGTGCAAGCAAGTGGGCGCGAGCAACTCGAAAACACGCGGGAAACGCGTGAAGCATCGCAATCGCAAAACTACTTTTAATCATCACCGCACACGAGTAATATGAGTTGAGACTTCGATGAAAGTGAAAATCAACGCACGATTTGCAACGGTTGAGGACACCGCGAAAGCGCTCGGTGTGCCGCTCGGTCGCGCAAGAAAGCTAGCAAGACTCGTAGATCCGTCCCGCTACAGAAACAGATCCGCCACTGTCGATTCGAAAGTCTCGCAAAGGCATGACTGGACTTCCCTCACTGCCACGTCTCTCGAGCGCAAGAATGGCTCTGGGCCCCACGCAAAATCAGGCCTGCTGAAACGAAGGACACGGAAAAAAACCGATGCCTCAAGAAAGAGGCGTACGCGTGCCAAAGTCTCGAAAGCCTCGCGCTGATGTTTTCTTAAACGTCCCGTACGACAAGCCCTTCCAGAAACTCTGCCTCGCGTATATCTCTGGCATTAGTGCATTCGGGCTGGTTCCTCGCGCGACGCTGGAAATCCCGGCAAATACCAGGCGTCTCGATCGAATTCTGAAATTAATCCGGGGGTGCCAATATTCAGTGCACGATCTTTCGCGGGTCGAGCTCGATGCGAAGCGGCCTCCAACTCCACGATTCAATATGCCTTTCGAACTGGGACTTTGCGTAGCTTGGGCGAGAACCGCGACGAAAACACACACTTGGTTTGTCTATGAGTCGAAAGCGTGGCGGCTATCAAAATCGTTGAGTGATCTGGACGGGACGGACCCTTACATCCACCTGAGAACGGTGAATGGCGTTTTTCGAGAGCTTTGCAACGCATTCGTTGGCGCGGACAGGAATCCCACCGTTCAACAAATGCGAAGAATCAACCGGGACGTGGCGAAGAATCTGCCCAAGATCTTGAAACAAGCTGGCACAAATTCCATCTACACCGCCAGGGTCTTCAAGGACATCTGCGTGGTCGCTATCGCCTCCGCCGAAAAGAACGTCCCGAGAGCTGTTGCACGACCGCGCATGAAGCGATAACCGGTTCCTGACCCAAAACAGTGCTTGTCACACAAATTCAGGAGCGACGCTGCGTCTAAACCCGGACCCTTCGCATGAAACAAAGGCGCGAAGGATCGGGCACCCGGAAAATCAAATGCGCTCGTTTGGGTGGTGTGGAAGGGTCGGCCACCCGCCACCGCGAAAGGTAGGGCGCTGCGCGCTGTCTTTATTATGTCGTGGCTAAAGCCACGACCCACAAAACGTGAGGTGGGCGCTGCGCGCCGTCTTTTTAGCCAGCGCTTCCGCGCTGGGCTAAGTTATGCCGCGACTCCCGTTCGACCCCTGCCACAGGCATGGTCTCAGGGTAAACCCTTCGAGCATGCCACTGGCATGCTCTCTCGACGAGGCGGCGCTGGGCCACGCGCCGATGGAACTGCTCTTTCATTTGCCTTCGGTGAGCAGGGCTGCTACAGCTTCCTCCAACCGCTCGAATCCCTGACTCTGGTTGGGCGCGGGCTTTAGATTTCCTTTGCGGTCGATCAGAAAAATCGCCGGATACTTGGCTATCTGCCGGTAAAAGGCGGGCACCCCGGGCGTGGTTATTAGAAGCGGATAGGCAATCGGAACTTGGCTCAAAAATGCTTGCTGCTGGTCGATCGCCTCATCAGAAATGCCCAACACGACCAAACCGTCTGTTTTTCGGGCTCGGTAGAGTTTGTCCAGCTGAGGCATCTCGGTGCGGCACGGCTCACACCACGTCGCCCAGATGTTCACCAGCACTACTTGGCCCCGGTAGTCCGCCAATCGCTGCGGCTTACCTTGAATGTCCACAGTGTCAAACAGCGGGGCTGGCACATCGTGCATGGCCATGTTGCGTGATTGTTTCGAGCGGGCAAGGCCGTCCAGCACGGGCTTGGCGATAAGCAGCAGCGAACACGCCGCGATTGCCAAACCGATTTTCGCGGAGAGAGAAAGAGCGCCCTGGCGGCGATCTCTTACGGCGAACATCAGAGTTGCAAGGAAGGGAAGCGGCAATGCGAGACTAGAAACGATCAGTCGAAATCGCCAGTTGCTTTCAGGATTCGGGCTCAATGCAAGCAGAGTCTGAATGAAGATGACGTTCAACATCAATGCGAGCAACGGTGAAAGGATTCCTGCAAGTAGTACCCGGTATTTCGATAGATTAGCCACGCAGCCTTTCTTTCCGGCGCGAATCAGCTTGCTCAGCCCGGTTTTGGTAACGAGTGAGAAAGTTTATACCATCAACGAGAGAGCGGGTGGGCCACGTGCCCGGTGATCGAGCGCCTAAACTCGCACCCTTCAAAAACCGAGGGGATGCGGCACCCGGAAATTCAAAGGCGTTCGTTCGGGTGGTGTGAAAGGGTGGGCCACCCGCCGATGAGATCGGTCTAGGAGTGGCTCAGGCGATTGTAGGAACGCGGATGGGTGGCCACCCACCCCTGTCTGCATGCGTCAATCGGCTAGACAGGGCTTACTTCTGGAGAGGCCAACTCCTGGCGCTTGATAGACGATTGTCCTAGCAATCAAGGTTGCAGGGTTCTTGACCCCAAAGGTATGGGTTCTGCCGCCGTGTCCTTCTGCCGCCGTGCTGCCTTCGTACTTCCAGTTTTCTTTTTCCAAGAACGGTATGTCTACGCGCCAAATCAGAACGGGCCGATCTTTCTTCATTCGCTTCGTTGGATCGATCGCGTAGCGCCAGACGATATACCAGCCAGGGTGGTTGTAGTGTGATTGAATGGCCCACGGCCGGGCGCTTCCCTTCGATTCCAGGGCCTCAAATTTAGGAGGGTCAAGTTTTCCCTTGAGCGAGAGATCGGGAAATCGCTGCTGTGCAACGTCTGGATGCTTGTGCCTTTTGTAAGGACTAAGGGAATCGAGGGCTCGAACACCGAGGATACCGATCACAGCACTAAAGACATTCGCCTGCTCGAAATACAGATCAATCAGCTCCTCCGCTCTTTCTTCGACGAAACCGATTGCGTTCCTGATGTGCGCAATTGTCAGTCCGGGAGGCAGCGGCACAGTCTTGTCGAAGCCGTCAGACGAAAGAGCCAAGTTGGGATACGCCTCGTCCGTGCAAGGATACAACATCGTTGGTCTTGATAACACGAGTTGTTCCATTTACGGCCAGCGCAGAGAGCAAAGGGATTCCCCTAGTAGCAATATCGAAAAATGTTTGGTCCGACTCAACTCCGATGCTTGGGTATCCCACGGCAATCGCTGCTGCGATTGTTGAACCGGCCCCCATGAACGGGTCGAAAACGATCCCGTCTGCCAACGGGAGAGAAGCGCGAACAAGTTGGCGCATAAACCCCTGTGGTTTCAGAGATGGGTGCGGAGCGATCCGGCGCTCCTCCGATCTCGTAGGCGCCGAAGCGATCACATCTGTAAACGGAACGTCTCGCGAGAGTCTTCGAAGGCCCCCTGTTTTCCATTTGCGAAGGTTGTCCTGCACGCGACCTTCGCAGGGTTTACGAAAGACTCCCCACGGCTCCCAACATGATCGGGGCATCACACTTACGTCGGGGAATTCGTTGTGCGCGTTTTTCGGTCTGTCCCCGCCGCGAAGCGTCTGAACTAGCCTGATGACTTCACCGCGCTTCTCGAATCCGGCATCCATGAGAGGCATATACACCAGATGAGATAGCAATGGACTGCTAGCTATAAAGAGGTGGCCGCCAGGAACGAGAATTCTGAAAGCTCTTTTGGCAAATGATTCGAAGAACGTCCTCAATTCGGCGCGATCCGCTTTCGTCAGGACAGTAAAACGGGGAACCGGACTCCGCTCACAACCATCATACGAGGGAGGAATTCTCCAGATTCCGCCTTGGCGGGTTCGCAGCTTCTTTTTTTCTTCATGCGTAAATTCCTTAAGTCCATACGGAGGGTCAGTAACGATCGCCTGTACATGGTTCGGCGGACGAAGATCCATCCAATCCAGACAGTCTGACTGATAGAGGGAATACCCAATCCCGCCGTGCCGGCGGTGAACGTAGCGTCCTTCTTCGAGGCTAGATTTGCCAGATGCATGCATAAGTTCCATAGACTACACCAATCCCCTAGTAAAAACAGTCGTAGACAAAGTACCGGGCCCCACCGAAGCATTGAAAGCTCCGACGATCTTCTTCCTCTCGCGCCCACACGTCCTGCAAAACTCGGTCGGACGGCTCGCTGTGCAGTCCTGCTATGGACTGGAGAGCAATTCGAGGACCAAGGACTAGGGAATAATTCGTATTCGCCGTTGAGCGAGCTTAGGGTAGCGGTAGATAGCGAATACCGCGCCTGTGCCACTTGAAAGGTTAAGCGGGGCGTTACCGTTGAAACAAACACATCGGCTGAAGAGTGAATTGTCTTGCGGGATGGTTCAGTCCGATGATTTGTTTCGAGCTGATTGCTTCGGGGTTTCTGTGGCATTCAGCTTCCAGAGGATTTGGCGCATTATGGCGGTCCACATGGTGGCGTCGCGTGTGGGGAGATTCAAGCGGCGGACGAGGCGGCGGATGCGCTCGTCGGCGTCGGCGACGGTGCGGCGATCGAGGAAGCCGCTGGAGCTGAGGGCTTGGGTGAGGATGGCGGTGAAGCGTTCGATTTCTGCGGCGGTGGCGGGCGGGGATTTTTCCAGCGCTTGCTTGAATTTGGCGGCGGCTTTTGGGTCGCGGACTAGTTCGTAGAGGCAGACTGCTACCGCTTGGCCGAGGTTCATCGAGCGATGCTCGGCGCGGGTGGGGATGCGCAGGAGCCAGTGGCAGTGGCTGAGATCTTCGTTGGACAGGCCGGTTTTTTCCGAGCCGAAGAGGAGGGCGACGCGATTTGTGTTTCCGCGTGCAGCGCGTTTGCGCGCGAGACGCTGCAGAATGATGCGCGCGCCGGCTTCGAGGGCGCAGAGTTGATGATGCAGTTCGCGGCGGCCAGCGGCGGTGGTGCCGACTACGAGCGCGCAGTCGGCGACAGCTTCGGCTACTGTGCTGAACTGCTCGGCACTGGCGAGGACTGGGGCGGCACCTACTGCGGAACGCGCTTCGCGGTACGCGGGGTCGTAGGGATTTACCAGGCGCAGATGGGTGCAGCCGAAATTGCTCATGGCGCGAGCGGCGGCGCCGATGTTCAGAGGATTGCGCGTCGCTACCAGGACGACGCGGAGATGGTCGAGGAGTAGGGGAGAATTCATGCGCGGCTATTCTAGGACATTACGATTCAGACGCGTAGCGCGGTGCTTCAACAGCGGAACTTCAGCGGCTAAAGCCGCTCCGCTTTCGTACCGGTGTATGTCGTGGCTGAAGCCACGACCCACAAAGATTCCCGACTTCTCACACAGACTCTAAGGCCACGACCCACAAAGATTCTTACATTCTGACATTGTTCCCATGCCTCGGATCCCGTGACAGGCTGGACTGGTCCGAAAAAAGCAGATCCCTCTCTGCGTCCCGCGGTTGCGGGACGATTCAGAGGCGTGAAATTAACCTAGCAGCAACAGAAGAGTAATGTGGCGGAAAATTGGTTTGGTAGGATGGCGCTGCTGCCCCTTCCATCGTCTGGACACCGGCACAAAGGAAACTACGCCATGCTGCCTCCTAAACTGATTCTTGTCCCGATTGATTTCAGCGACTCTTCCCGCGCGGCGCTCGAGGTTGCCGCGGATTTCGCCACGCGCTTCGGCGCGGAGTTGCTGCTGGTTCACGTGCAGCCGGCGATTGAGGACTTGCCGAAGAGCGTGTCCATTTTCAAGGAAGGGGAGTACGACCAGAGTTTGAACGACGCGGCCGCGAAGAAATTGGCTGACCTGGCCGCTACCCTGGCGCAGAAAAATGTGAAGGCGCGGACGGAAATCGGGACGGCGAATGACGTTGGGATGGAGCTGGTGCGCAGCGCGGAGCACAATCACGCGGATTTGATCATCATCGCGACGCACGGGATAACGGGCTGGCACAAAATCGCGTTCGGGTCAGTGGCGGAAAAAGTAGTCAAGCAGGCGAGCTGCCCAGTGCTGGTATTGCGCGCGAATGCGCTGGCGGATGCGGGCGGCGAGAAGAAGGTCACTTCGTCTGCTGCTGCGTCGGACTAGCACTCGTCTCACAAATACGCAGGAACGATCGGAAAGTGCGGCTTCAGGGGCTAAAGCCCTTCCTTTAGCGGAGGGTTTCGGCGGGGCTGAAGCCCCGCCCTTCCGGCGAGCGTGGTTAGCGAAGGCATCTCGCCGAGATTACACTCCCACTTCGGCGAATTCGTCGCAGAGCGAGCGGAAATTTTCGTACCAGGTTTCGGTAAAGACTCCCACCAGATATTCGGCGGTGCGTCCGGCGATGGCGACGCGCGCCGGCTTGATTTCTCCCCAGGTACGAACGGACGTGCCGCCGGAACGGTGTTCCTCGAATTCAACCCATTGGTGCAGGGTGATGCCTAGGGCGCGGTCAATCCAGCCGAGCTCGCGGCCGTGCCGGCAATTGACGATCAGGTGGTCAATGACGACTTTTACGGGCTTGAGAATTTCGATTTCCATTCTGCTGCCGATACTCCAGGGCTCGCCGTGTTGCCAGTGCATGCGGCCGTAAATATTGGCGAAGGTGTGCCACATTTTCCAGTTGGTGTAAATTTCCCAGGTGAGGGCAGGGGTGGCTTTGGTGGTTACGGCATACTCAAACGTGTGCATTACATTCCTCTGAGCGCACTACGGATTTTTTACTACACCGGGGCATGAAACGGGGTATACTGCGCTCCTGAATAACTTATACATCGTTTGTTATACGATGTAAAGATTATTTTTGAGCTGATGTCCATTCGTGGGTGGCGCAGGGAGCGAAGATGCCGCGAACAGCTGATGCGGGATTAGAAGCGCGCGTCTTGGATGCCGCTTATCAATTGTGGAGCAGGCGTGGAGAGAAGGCGCTGACCATGCGGGCGGTGGCGCGCACGGCGGGGACGACGACTCCGACTTTGTACCAGCGATTCCGCGACAAGAAGGACATTTTGGAGCTGCTGCGCAAGCGGGCGCAGGAGATCATGTTCTCTTATATGCGGCGGGCGCATTCGTGCGAAGGGTTTTGCCTGCGGTATTTCGAATTTGCGCTGAAGCATTCGAACGAGTACGAGCTGATTCATGCGGACTGGGCGGTGCGGCTGGCGAAGGAAGAGCCGCGGCCGTCGTTTGACCTGTTGAAGAAGAGCCTGGCGGACCGATTGGGGGGCACGCCGGAGCAGCACGCGGGATTGGCGCTGGCGCTCGCGGCACTGCTGCATGGAACCGCGACATTGCTGCTTACCAAGGGAGTGCCGGAGAAAATCGCGCGCGAGTTGCGGCATGCTTGCGTCGCGGCGTTTGAGATATTGGTGGAAAATGCGGCGGGGCGATCGTTTCGGCCGAACCATAAGAACGGCGTGCGGCGGTAGGAACTGCGCGATTCAGATTACGACGGATTCCTGGTATTCGCCGAAGGCGCGGCGGAGGGCATCGGAGATTTCGCCTACTGTGGCGTAGGCTTCGACGGCGGTGAGGATGGCGGGCATTAGATTTTCTGTGGTGCGGGCGCGGCGCTCGATCTCCGCCAGGGCGGACTGGGCTTTATTCGTGTCGCGGCGGGCGCGCAGGGCGTTGAGGCGCGCGATCTGGGTGCGTTCGATTTCGGGGTCAATGCGCAGGGTTGGGATGGGTTTTTCGTCATCAGTTTGGAAGCGATTCACGCCGACTACGACTTGGTCGCCGCTGTCCACGGCATTTTGATATTCGAACGCGGATTTTTGAATTTCCTGCTGGATATAGCCAGTCTCCACGGCGCGCAGTACTCCTCCCAAAGCGTCAATCTTGGAAATATATTCCCGCGCGCCGGATTCGATTTCGTCGGTTAATTTTTCGATGGCGTAGGAGCCTGCTACTGGGTCCGTGGTGTTCACGACTCCTGTTTCCTGCGCGATGATTTGCTGGGTGCGCAGGGCTAACAGGGCGGATTGCTCGGTGGGAAGGGCGAGAGCTTCGTCGAGCGCGTTCGCGTGCAGGGACTGGCATCCGCCGAGAACCGCGGCTAGCGATTGCAGCGCGACGCGGACTAGATTGTTTTCGGGTTGCTGCGCGGTGAGGGACGAGCCGGCGGTTTGCGCGTGGAAGCGCAGCATCAGAGAGCGCGGGTCGCGGGCGGCGAAGCGTTCGCGCATGGTGCGGGCCCAGAGGCGACGGGCGGCGCGGAATTTTGCGATCTGCATGAGCAGCTCATTGTGCGAATTGAAGAAGAAGGAAAGTTGCGGCGCGAATTCATCCACGGCGAGGCCGGCAGTGACGGCGGCTTCGACGTAGGCGATGCCATTCGCTAGCGTGAAGGCGACTTCCTGGACGTCGGTGGAACCTGCTTCGCGAATGTGATAGCCGGAGATGGAGATCGCGTTCCAGTGGGGGAGTTCGTGGCGGCACCAGGCGAAGATGTCGGTGACGATACGCATGGCGGGCCGCAGCGGATAGATGTAAGTGCCGCGCGCGATATATTCCTTGAGGATATCGTTTTGCACGGTACCGGCCAGGCGCTGGAGGTTTGCGCCTTGTTGTTTGGCGACCGCTACGTAGAGCGCGAGGAGAATCGCGGCGGTGGAATTGATGGTCATGGAGGTGGAGACGGATTCGAGGGGGATGCCGTCGAAGAGCGTTTGCATATCTTCGAGAGAATCAATGGCTACGCCGACTTTGCCGACTTCTCCGAGGGCTAGAGTGTGATCGGAATCCATGCCGATTTGCGTGGGGAGATCGAATGCTACGGAGAGGCCTTTTACGCCTTGCGCTAGCAGATAGCGGTAACGTTGATTGGATTCGACGGCACTGCCGAAGCCGGCGTATTGGCGGGTGGTCCACAGGCGGCCGCGATACATGGTGGGATAGACGCCGCGAGTGAAAGGGAATTGACCGGGATAGCCGAGATCGCGTTCGGGGTCCCAATCGGGGAGATCGTTTGCGGTGACGACGGCTTCGAGGGGCAGGCCGGAGGGGGAGGCGGCGCGGCTTTCTGCGGCAGCGGAGGATTTTTTTGCGTCGCGTGTCATAGTTTGGTTTTAGCGTACGCGGCGGGCGCGACGGAACGACGTGATCGCGAAACAAATCATGGTGATGGCGTAAACGATGGTGAAGCCCAGCAGCCAGGCGGCGGGGCGGGTGTGCCATTGGCGCCAGGCGGAGATGCCGCCGTAGAGAGCGAAGAGGGCGAAGATTGCGCCAGTGGTTTCGTGAAAGAGCTGACGGGCGGCGCGCCAGACTGCGCGCAGGGTGATTTTGGTGGAGCTCCAGAGAGTGGGGTAGAAGCCCTCGGCCATGGAACGATTCTAGTACAGAATGCGCGAAGGCGCGGGAGCGATTGGCGGGAGGTGAACTGAACGGGAGGACGGTTTACTGGTGGAGTTCATTCGGAGCACCTGGGTCTTGTTTCGCGGTGGCGGCGGACCTAGAATTGGGATAGAAGGGTGGTCTTGAGGGAGGTGATTCCCTTGCAACTGGACGATCGCATGAAGCAGTTGCTGCGAGAGCTGGGACACGCGATTAATGATACGGTGTCGGACTCGAACCGGATCGCGGAAGCGATATCCGGAGTGCGATCGGCGGGGTTCGACATTGTGCTGAAGCTGGACGCGACGATTGGACTGGCGCGACGTTCGGCGCAGGATGCGAAGATGACCACGCAGGACCGGCGTTTTCTGGAATCGCTACATATAAGAGTGGATGACGAAATCATGGAAGAAGAAGCGATTGAGCCGCGAGTGGAAATTACGGCGCAAGACATAAAATTTCTGAAGTCGTTGAAGATATCCTTCGATGAAGAACTGTAAATTCATTGTTAGCGCGCTGTTTTGCGCCACTGCGGTGTTGTCAGCGGGGGCGCCGTCCGCCCGCGCGCAACTGACCGAGCCGGCGCGCGTGCCGATTTCCACCGACACCAACACGCCCGTCGTGGTGAAGCAGAAGCCCGCGAAGGCCGTGTGGTTGAAAGCGGAAGTGGTCCACGCTGACCGGCACACGCTGATCGTGCGCGAGTTGGACAATGGGATGGCGATTCACACCTTCACGTTCTCCGACCGAGCCAAGGATAAAATGGAAGAAGTGCAGGATGAAGGCGGATATCAGACCGGAGATCGCGTGAAGGTATTGTGGATTCCCGGTAGCGGTGAAGCGTTGAGAATTAAGGGCAGGCCTTCCAAACCGATTTGATTCCCCGTTTTGCGCGGTAGATTTTCAGAACAAGCCATCTCATAACCATTCGGTTACGATCAGGAAGCGCGGCTTCAGGGGCTAACGCCCATGTCTTTGCTGGCCGTAACGGCGGGGCTGAAGCCCCGCCCTTCCGAATCTCTCTTTTGTAAGTTGGCTTCTAGATTCAAAAGCGAGAAAAAGCCGGTGTAAAATCGGCGCCACGAAATGATTCGCCTTCCTGCAGTTGCTGGACGCTTTTACCCATCCGAACCGAAAGAGCTTGCGCGGCAGATAGCGGAATTTGCGCCTGCATCGAGCAGCGCGAAAATTGCGGCCCGCGGATGCGTGGTTCCTCATGCGGGGTACAAGTATTCGGGACACGTGGCGGGTGCGGTTTTTTCTTTGCTGGAAATTCCCGCACGATGCATTTTGCTGGGGCCGCGGCATTATCCGCGCGGCGAAGCGATGGCGGTTTTGTCGGAGGGAAGCTGGCGAACTCCGTTGGGGGATGCGGCGATTGGTGCGGAGCTGGCCGCGGAACTGGTGCGGGCTTGCCCGCGTTTGCGCGAAGACGCGGTGGCGCACGAACGCGAACATTCGCTGGAGGTACAGATTCCATTTTTGCAGCGGTTGGCCCCAGCGGATTTTCGGTTTGTGCCGGTGGTTTTGGGGGCGGATCGTTATGGGCTGCTGGAAGAGCTGGGGCACGCGGTGGCGAAAGTGGTGGCGGCGCAAAGCGAGCGTGTGCTGGTGATTTGCAGCACGGATATGAATCATTACGAGAGCGATGCGATGACGCGCGCGAAGGATGAGATGGCGATTGCGCGAATTCTGGCGCTGGACCCGCGCGGGTTGTATGACACGGTGCGCGGGGAGGGAATTACGATGTGCGGGTACGCTGCTACGACTGCGATGCTGGTGGCGATGCGGGATTTGGGAGCGGAGAAGGCGGAGTTGGTGAGGTATGCGACGTCGGGTGATATTACGGGGGAGCGCGATGAAGTGGTGGGGTATGCGGGGTTGATCGTGCGGTGAGCGAAGGGGAATTTTTGTAGCGGTTGTCGCGCAAAGCGGAACGGTCATCGATTGTCGGCGTGAGACCGATGGCGCACTGAAGTGCGCCGCTACGAATTCGAGAGCCAAGTCAAAGACGCCCGCCTAAAAAGCAAAAGCAGGCGGCCGCTACAAATTCAAGAGCTACGGCCGAGTCAAAGGCGCCCATTCAAAGCCTGCCACTCTCGCGCACTCCAGATAATTAGAATTCCTGCGGCGCTGATCGGCGTTAGTTGACGTTGAGCGTGAAGGTGAAAGTGTGCGAGATGGTTCCGCTGGTGGCCGTCACGGTGATGACCTGGTTCGCGACCACGGGCGTCCCGGGATTGGTGGGTCCAGTGCTGCCGCCTCCACCGCCTCCGCCGCACGCCCCAATTCCGACCAACAGAGTGAACATCAGCAGGGCGCTGGCGAGATTCCAACGGCGCCGGCGCGCTTGAATTGCGAGCGCGAGGAGTGCGGCGCAGAGGAGCAGAACGCGGATCGCGCCAGCGGTGGTGCGCCGTCCGCCGAAGTCGATGTGGCGGCTTAGCGGAGCGAGCGAGCTGGGAGCCGTCGTAGAAACTTTAATGGTTGAGGTGCCGCCCGCAGTCACCGTAGCTGGAGTAAAGCTGCACGTGCTTTCCGAAGGCAGATTGGAGCAGCCGGTAAGACTGACGGACGCGGTGAAACCGTTCATCGCGTTGACGGTCACGACCGTGGATCCTGACGAACCGGGAGCGCTGACGTTGACCGTCGGGGGCGCAAACGAAATGTTGAAATCGGGCCCTGGCGTGACTTGCTGGTTGATTGTGAAGGTCGCGGCGGAATAATTCGTGTCGCCTGAGTAGTTGGCGACGACCTCTACGTTACCGGAAGGCAAGGCGGAGGTGACCAACTGGGCCTGACCGTTACTCAAGGGAATGGTTCCAAGGGTGACCGAGTTCCCAAGGAAAGAAACATTGCCGGTCATGGCGGGGCCGCCAGACTTTCCGGGCGTGATTGTTGCGGTGAAAGTAATGGACTGGCCCTGTTGACTGGTGGGTGCGCTGGAGGTGAGTGCGACGCTGGTGCCAATTTGAGCATCCACTTGGGCCGGCGCAGAAACCGCAGGTGCGTAGTTGGTGTCGCCGCTGTATTTGTAGGTGATCGAATTAGCGCCAAGCGTGTAGGCGCTCGTGGTAAGTGACGCGGTGGCTTGCACAGCACAATTCGAATTTGTGCTGGATTGAAGTGTCTGCGGGGTTCCGAGTTGAGTCGCGCCATCGAAAAACGTAATCGTGCCGGTCGGGAGATTCCCGCAACTCTGAGCCGTTACGGTGCCAGAAACCAGGGCCGCGGAACCAAAAATCGAGGTTCCGTTCCCAACATTGGGGGGAGCTGCGGTGGTAAGGGCTTGAGTGATGGTGAAGGACGAGGCGGGGGAGGTGCTGGCGTTGAAGCTGGGATCGCCGCTGTAGGCGCCGGTGATGGAGTGAGTGCCGGCGGTGAAAGTAAACGTGGGATCCGTGGGCAGGACGTTGCCTTGGCTGTTCAGTGTTAGCGCGGGGATTCCGGTGATTGCGGCGTTGCTATCTTTGAAGGTGACGGTACCGGTGGGAACGCCGTTGCCGGAATTGCCGCTTACGTCGGCGCGGAGATAGACGGCCGAGCCGTAGGGACCCGAGCTGAACGGAAGGGGAAAGCCCTGGGAATTTTGAGTAAGAAAAGTAACGGCGGTCTTGCTGCCTTCCGGTGTGACCGTTACGGAGACTGGCGTGGAGTCGCTGGCGGCGAAAGTGCCGTCGCCGGGGTAGTGCGCGGTGACGTTGTAGCTACCGCCGGGAAGAACGTCCGTTGTTGTATTCACTGAGCCGTTGGTCAGCGCAAAATCGGTTACGCCGGGGTCAATGGTGGTGGTGGAGAGCAGCGCGACGTTGCCGGTGGCCGTGCCGGTTCCCGGAGGCGTGGGGGTTACGCCGATCTTCACAGTCACAGGAGTGCCATGCGCGATTGACGTAGTTGGGTTGAGCGACAAGGTTGTGGCGCTGGGCTTGAGCGCGGAGGTGATAGTGCTCCATTTGTTGACGAGATTGGCGGCGTTGACGGAACCGAGGCCGGTGGAGAGGTCATAGCCAGCCGTGGAATTGTAACCGGTCAAAATGCCGATGCCCTCGGAGCCGGGGGTGCCGCAATTGACGGGCTGCGGTTGGGTGTCGTCGCAAGGCATGGCGTTGGTGCCTGTGGTGATGTCGTAAAAAATGCAATTGCTGGCGGGGGCGCCGGAGGAAGTGCAGCTCGCTCCGGATTGCGCGGCGAGTTGATAAAGAATGTAGTTCGCATTGCCCTGACGCGAACCGGTTTTCTGAAGCACCATGGCCATGATGGCGGCGAAACTGGGAGTGGAAGCAGAGGTGCCGCCGACGGTGAGGAAATCCTGGTTCTGAGCGCTGCAGTAAGAGCCGTCGGTAAATTCGGCCTCGCAAATAATGTAAGCGCTGCCGGAAATGTAACCGCCGCTGGCGAAGAGAGCGACGTCGGGCAGGTCTCGTTTGGCATCGCTGGGTACGCCTTTGCCCGTCTGCCAGGAAGGCTTGGCGTAACCGCCGGAGCAACTCGAAGGGTTATTGCCGTTATTGACCGTGCATCCGCTCTTTCCACCGCCGCCACCGACGGTCCAGACGGCTATGTCGAGAAGATTCGGGTCATTGCAATTGGTGAGGGCGTTAGAGCTATAGCCGAAGAAAACGATCGCGATGCTGGTGCAAGAGTCGTCCCAGGGGATTTCAGGGATGTAGCCCTTGGCGGATGCTTGGGTGGTTGCGGCGTTGGAGGCGTTCCAGTAGGTGGAAGGATTGGCGAGATCGTTGAAATCGGTGCCGCCGACGGCGACGTTGTATGGGGTGGAAGCAAAGCCGCTGACCTCTAAACCATATTCAGCGGGTGCGGGAGGAGGATTGTCCTGGCTGTCGCAGGCGGCCGAGCCGCTGTCGCCGGCAGCGATAAGCACGGTGATTCCCTGCGCGGCGGCCTGTTGCCACATGGCGCTGTAAAATTGATTTCCGGTGGTGCCGAGACCCAGTTCGCAGATGCCATAGCTTTCGCTGATGATGGGCGCAATGTTTTTGTCAATGGCGTGCTGGGCAGCGAGATCAACGCCGAGCGTGGTGTTGGTGGTGGCGGCGATGACGAAGTCAATGGTGGCGCCTTTGGCAACGGAGCCGGACCACTCGAGATCGAGGTCAGATTCGGTTTCATCGCCTTCCACTGCGCCGGGATCGGGGCCGTCAAGGACCAGAACCGGATCCTTGGTGGGCAGGCCGAACATATTTTGAAAGCCCTCGATATCTTTAAAATCTACGTCGGATTCGCCGATGATGGCGATGGTCTGTCCGGTACCGTCAATGGCGGGGGAACCGTTCCAGAGCCCGGATACGTTGTAAATTGCGGCGAAATCGTAAGGGCCGAGGAAATAACAGGTTTGCTGGCCGCAGCCGGTGGTCAACGACGGCGCGGCGGAATCGGCAGGGCCGATGGGCTTGATGATTCCGGTCTCTGTATTTTTCGTGTAGGCGCCGCGGGCGACGTGCATGGCCTTGCGCGGGAAATTGTGCAGGGTATCAATACCGGCGACGACGGGCGCGAGCGCCGCGGGGATCGAGGGGTCGACGGGGTTGGCCCAGTGGTCTTCGAGGGCTCCGGATTTTGTGGGGACTGAATATTTGTGGATGGCGGTGTGGAACGCTTCCTGGACTTGGCCGGCGGTGCCGGAAAATTCGATTACGGTGCGGCCGTTGGAAATAGGAGCGACCTGAAATCCGTGGGATTGCAGCCAGGAGGTGATTTTCTGGATGTCTTGATCGGAGGGGCCGAATTGCTGGCCGAATTGCTGGGGGGTGAGCCACTGGTGGTAGTTCGGCGAGGACTGGTCCTGCTGCTGGTCGAGCAATAGTTCGAGCGCGGACTCTTGCTGCGGGCTGCGTTGTAAAACCAGAAGCATGCGGTTCATCGGTAGGCTGGAGGGGGCGGCGCCGCGATCGTATTTGGCGCGGGCCAAGTAATATGTGTTGCCCTTCAGGATGGTGAGATTGGCTTCGTCCACGGCTTGGGTGATGCGCGCGGGCGCGGTTTGGGCGGCGGCGTTGAAAGGGAGAAGCAGCGAAAAGAAAGCAAAAAACAGGAGGATGCGCAGGAAACGCGCGGGCTGGAGTCGCATGGTTTCGTTCACCTGGGTTCCCGATTTGGGACTACGGAGACGGCAGGGAGAATAGACGGAAGTTATAAGAAGTGTCAAGTTGTACGAAGGGACAGATTGCGAAAATTTCACGAGCGAAAAGACTGGTCAGGTCGGGCGGATCGCGCGTGTCGCAGGGGGCTAGTGCGTCCCGCGGATGCGGGTGGCGAGTGCGCGAGCGCGGTTGCGGGCGATGTCCACAAATTTTTCGTCGGCGGCTAGTTGATCGAGGGCGGGGAGCAGGCGTTCGGGCTCGGGAAGGAGTTTGTTGTTGTAGTCGCGTTCGATTTGCAGGAGGACGTCGTTGACGCCGAGATGATCGTAGCGCATGGTGCGGACAAGGTCGGAAAGATCGGTGGTCTGGCGGGCGAGGCCTTCGAAGATGTTGACGAGCTGCGTGGCGCTATCGTCGAGCGTGTAGTTGAAGTCGGTTTCGTGTTTTTCGGCGCCTTTTTCGTAGAGCAGGGATTTTGCGCCGAGGTTGGCGAGGCGGCGATGGACGTCCAAATCAACGTTTTGAAAATTATTGAGCTTGGCGGCCAGCTCGAAGATGCGTTGCGCGAGCGGGGGGCTCACTTCGAAGGGTTGAGGGTTCGCGTCTTCGTCCAGCTGGCGGATGTCGTAGCTGCCCGTGCCGGCTTGATTGATTGTGATTTCGACAAATTCGGGGTAGCTGGTTTTGAAGACTTTGCGGAAGGTGATTTGGGCGGCGGGGTTTTCCGCGGAGGCGCGTGAACGGCTCGGCGCGTGGTGTGGCGCGCTCCAGCGCAGCAGCCGAGTGGGAATTGCGGCGGATATTTCCGCAGCACAAACCGCTAGCAGGAAAAGAACCAGCGAAGTGCGCGCGAATACGCTGGCGCAATGGCGCTGTGCGCAGCGAACGATGAATGTTCGCGAAATCAATTTTCGCATCAGAAATTTTCGCATCAGAGCCCAGAGATCTGTGCCGCGCGGGTTTGGTTTCGCAGGGTGGTTTTGGTGGCGCCGGGTACGGGACGCGGGCGAATTGCGCCGGGGATTGCGGTGATGGACGCGAGCAGGCGTTCGCGCGCGCGGAAGCTGTGCGCGTGGCAGAGCGCGACGGCGAGAGCGTCGGAGGCGTCGGCCGGCTCGGGGTATTCGGTCAGGCCGAGAGCGGAGGTGACCATTTGTTGCATCTGCTGTTTGGATGCGGCGCCGTAGCCGGCGATGCTGGCCTTCACTTCGCGCGGCGAATAGCTGTGCGCGGGGATGGACGCTTGCGCGGCGGCGAGCAGCACCACGCCGCGGACTTCGGCGAGTTTGAGCGCGGTGCGCATATTGAGCGCGGTGAAAACGGACTCGACGGCGACGGCGTCTGGCGCGAACTCCGCAACCAATTGAGCAATCAATTCGTGGATTTCGCGGAGGCGCGCGGCGAAGGTGGCGCGCGCGGGAAGTTTCAGGGCGCCGAAGCGCAGCAGGCGCGGGGAGGAGCCGATGAATTCGACCACGCCATAGCCTGTGGCGCCGGCGACGGCGGGGTCAACGCCAAGCACGCAGAGGCGCGCGATACTCTTCGCAGAGTTCGCCGCGCAAGTCGTCGCAGTGATCGAGGATGAGCGGAGAGTCATCTTGGCCCGCACAAGTGTAGTGCGCGTCGGTTGTGGAGTGTAGTGTTTTTTCGGGGTGGGCGACGCGAACAGAACTAGCGGAGTCGAGGACCGAGGCCGGCGCCGGCGCGTGAGGCGGAGCGATACGTGACACGAGTGGCCCAAGCGGCGTTCGTCCAATTAAAAACGGTTGAAGTGCGTGCGACTCTTCGACATGCTGTACGGCACTCAAACTGGTTCGGATCAAGTTGTTTGCGATCCAGGAGGGATCATGACTTCCTCGACGCATGTGGCAAGCGAGACGCCGGGAACGAAAAAGGCTCTTTTCATTGACGCTGACCCGGAAGTTCGCGCGATGCTGGTCAACATTCTTGATCCACTGGTGTGGAGCGTGCGGCATGCAGCGGACAACAAGTCTGCGCTAACGCTCGCACGGACTGCACATTTCGATTTCATTCTCACGAGCGAGAAAACATCGGGGAAAGAAGATGTGGAGCTTCTGCGGAGGATTCGCAGCGTGCGGCCGCACACGCGGCTGATCATTCTCACGGAGGAAAGCACGCCAGTGGAAGTGATCGCAGCAATGCGCGAACACGCGTTCAGCTACTTTTCAAAGCCATTCTCGCTCTCCTCACTCGCGGACGCGGTGCATGCTGCCTCGGACGGGCCGAGTTGGGACGACGGCATTGAGATTTTGTCGGCGACGTCGGACTGGATTCGCCTCGCGGCCCGATGCGATATGATGACCGCGGAGCGGCTCATCCAGTTCATGCACGAGATTGCTGATTTGCCGGAGCGCGAAGCGGACGCCGTGGGGATGGCTTTCCGCGAACTGCTGATGAACGCGATCGAGCATGGCGGGCATTTTCGTGCTGACCAATATGTCGAAATCTCGTACGTCCGGGCCAAGCACATGGTCATGTGCCGAGTGAAAGACCCCGGTGAGGGATTCACGCTGGACGAAATCGATCATGCGGCTATCGCCAATCCGCAGGAAGACCCTGCGCGCCACATTGCGTATCGCGAAGCTAAAGGGCTGCGACCGGGCGGCTACGGCGTGATGTTGGCGCAAAAGCTTGTGGATGAGCTGATTTACGACCAGAAGGGCAACGACGTTATGCTCATTAAATATCTCGATGTAACGCCCAAGGAGAACTTATAAACTTGCAGCGGATGCGGAGCACCCTCCCGCGGAAGCGTTGCCGCGCGATGCGCTGGTTCGTGTCGCATCCACGGCATGACCCGGCGCGAGTTATCAGAAGTTTGCGGTTACAGCTGTGGGCTCTGGGACGCGAGATTTCGAGCCGACGAAAGCGTAGTAGGTTATGAACAAATAGCAGACGAGCGGAACGATCATGGCCGTGGCCATGCTGTGCGTCGCTTCAAAAATCCGCCCCATGATAGGCGTAAAGATGGCGCCACCGATGACGGCCATCACGATCAGCGACCCGCCAATCTTGGTATTCGGCCCCAGCCCTTTCAGTCCAAGTGCGAAAATTGTGGGGAACATGAGCGACATGAAAAAACTGGTCAGGAAAATCGCCCACAACCCGATCCAGCCCGGCCGCAGCACTCCGATACCGACCAAAACCACGTTGACGATACTGTAGATGCCCATCAGTTTGCTTGGCGCGATGAACTTCATCAAATAGGTCGCCAGAAATCTGCCGATGGTGAAGATCACCAGCGTGCCCGTGAGAAAGTACCCTGCGCTTTTTTCCGGAAGGTGTGTGTAGTCCTGAACATAAGTGATGAAGTAGCTCCAAGTGCCCACCTGAGCTCCGATGTAAAAGAATTGCGCCAGCACGCCCTGCACGAAGTGCGGGTATTTGAGCAGCTCCCGGAAGTTGCCCTTCGGCTGTTCATCGGCTGAGCCGGACTCTTCGGCGATCTTCGGAAATTTTGTGCTCATGAGCACCACTGCGAAGAGGAAAACAATGCAGCCGAGCACGACGTACGGCGTGATTACGCGCAGTGTTTCGTGCTGCAGGTATGCCTGATATGTCCCGGCAGATTTCAGCGCCGCAACCTGCGCGGGATTTAATTCGACGCCCGAGAAAATGAAGATCGTGCCGACGACGACCCCTGCGATGCAGCCCAAAGGATTGAAAGCCTGAGCGAAATTCAGGCGCTGCTCCGATGTTCTGGGATCGCCCAAGACCGAGATGAAGGGGTTCGCGCCGGTTTCCAGAAATGACAGGCCGCCAGCGATGACGAATAGCGCGAACAGAAAGAATCCGTAGCGCTGCACGACCGCAGCGGGCCAGAAAAGTAGAGCGCCGGTGCCAAAGAGCAGCAAGCCGATCACGAGCCCGGTCTTGTAGCCAAACTTGCGCATGACGAGCGCGGCGGGCAAGGCCAATAGAAAATAGCCCAAATAGAAAGCGGATTGAATCAGGCCGGCCTGGAAGCGGTTCATCTCAAACGATTTCATAAACTGCTTAATGAGTACATCGTTCAAGTTGCTGGGGATTCCCCAGAGGAGAAACAACGTCGTCACCAGAGCGAAGGGCAGCGTGTTGCCTGGTGAAAACAGCCGGGGCTTGCCGAGCGATTGTGTTTCAGGATCAGGCAGAGCGGCCAACCTGAGTCCCCTTTGCGAGCGCCTCGGTGATTCCAAGCTGTGAACGACCCAGCTCGGTTAGATCCCCAACTGTTCCACGCCCGACGAAATCAACTTCAAAGTCATCGGACGCGAAGTCCGGCGGAGTTTTTCCCGCCAGAAAGGCCTGGGCTTGCTGCGGCAGGTAGGCTGAATTTTTGGCGCAACCGGGAGTTGAAGCGATATACATCACGTTGCTGTAGCCGGATCCACGGTGTTCGTTTTCAACGGCGTGCACCACATCGGAGTGCCAGAAAACGGTGTCGCCCGGTTGCATCAGAGGAATTGAGGAAAGAGCTTCGATCAACATGCTGTGAAACTGCGGATTCACGGAGAGCGCGCGGCCGGGCTGCGCGCCGCAGAGATCGTCTTCGTCGACATCGTCCTGCAGCGCGCGGAGCAAGACGTACACCATTGACTCGGCGATTGGAATCAGTTGCAGAGTTCCGTCTCCTTTTCCTTGGCGAGTCAACGCGGTCCATCCCTGAAAGGTGCGGAACATCGAGCAAACTGCGGGAGAAGGAACCTCGCGGACCTCGGGGCGGAAGGCGGCATCAAACGCGTCGTACTGCTGCACGTTGCCGGAAAAGACGTGGCGATACACTTTGCGGAAATTTTCATCGAGCCAACGCTCGACGGAGCCGCCATCAACGTGCGGGGATAGGCCCAGCGATGCGGAACCGGGTGGGCGGCGCCGAATACGATCGGCGTAGGCGGGCACCTCGTTCGGATCGAAATGGCGCCGTCCTTCACTTTCCGCTTTCCACAAGTTATTCATGAAAACGCGGACGCGGGTCAGCGATTCGGCTTGGCGCGCTTGCACCTGAGGGCGCGACCAATAAATTCCGTAAATCTGTGGCTTCGCCGACGCGAGCGTTCCGAAGTATTTGTCTTCGGCGGCATTAGCCAGTTTGGCGTCGAGGCCGTTTTTTTCCACGTAGGTGGTGATTTCGTCGTTCCAGGCATTTGCCTGCGACGGACTGAAAGTTTCGCGGATGACGCATGCGCCGCGCTGCTTGATCTTGGCGGTCATCTCGGCGGGAACGCTGCCGCCTGCGATATCCGAATAGTGCACGATTGGGACAACGGCTTGGCCTGACTCTCGCTCCTTAACGATGGTGTCCACGCGGCGACGCAGCTCGGATTCGACTTTCTTAAAAGCCTCGGCATAGCCCGGGAGCGCCGCGCGCAGGGATTTTTTTGTTTCGCGCACCAGCTTGGGGAGGTCGTCGATTTCGAATTTCATGAAATTCTGCTCCTTGGGGAACTCGATGTCGCGGCGCGGGCTGAGCCCCGGAACCGCGACGCCGAATCTAGCAAAGACCAGAATTGGAGAGTGATGCAGAACGGCCAACTACTGATACAATCCGGCCAGCGTAATTGGCTACAGTTTTATGCCGGAATAAGACAGCGGAATGAAGCCTCAATTCGAATCCGTCACGTTTCCGAAAGGCTGCTCGGTGCGCGTGTACCACAGACGCGTAGCGGAGATCCCGTTCGAGTGGCACCACCATCCGGAATACGAGCTTACGTTGACGTTGAACAGCAAAGGTTGGCGATTCATCGGTGATCACATCGGAAAATACCGG
The DNA here is from genome assembly GCA_963779465.1 of uncultured Acidobacteriota bacterium. Lineage (GTDB taxonomy): Bacteria > Acidobacteriota > Terriglobia > Acidiferrales > UBA7541 > Palsa-295. The sequence continues at coordinate 714,185 of CAVZYH010000002.1, forward strand.
TCACCGGATCTGGCGCTGGTGCCGTCCGACATGCCACATACATGGGCCTCGACCGGTACTCTTCATCGAAACGAACCACACACCGCGATTGTTATTTGGTTTTCGGGGCATTGGGCGCTGCAGATGGCGCAGGTATGTCCGGAATATTCGGCAATCCGGCGGCTGCTGCGAAACGCTGCCACAGGCCTGGAATTCCCTAGGGCTTTCGCGAAACGCGTAGCGAGCCGTCTGGATCAGATTCTCTCGGAATCCCCGCAGGCACGCCTGCACGCTACGCTCGATCTGCTGGTTACGCTTGCGGACGTGAACTCCGTGAATCTGTCGAAGACCGCGATGACCGTTCCGTCCGCCGCGGATAGCGAGCCGGCGCAATTTACGCGCGTGCTGCAATATCTTCACCGGCAGTTCCAGGAGCCGATACGGATTGACGGACTCTGCGGTGTAGGGAATTTGTCCGCGAGATCGTTGCACCGGCTTTTTGTAAAGCACACCGGCGACAGCGTGAGCGAGTATCTTTGCAAACTTCGCATTGGGCGGGCCTGCATGCGTCTGGCGGAAACCGACCTGCCGGTGAGCATGATCGCTTACGAAGTGGGTCTTTCGAATCTCGCGAATTTTAACCGGCAGTTCCGTAGCATTCGGCAGATGACTCCGAGCGCCTACCGCCGATCCTTCAAGCAGCACACCCTAGTGCCGGAAAAGACGGCCCGCGCAGAACTTCTGATTCGCCCCAGGTCGCTGGAAAGCTTGCCGGTTGCAGCGTCGTTCAGGAAGGCGCTGTGAGTCACCGCGGTCAACATCCGATGCTTCAGAGCGGCAAACTTGAGTAATGAACCTCAAGTTTCCGATAAACGCGGTGGTCTCAACGAGTCTGCGCGCTGCGACACAGGTGAGCGTGTAAAGATTTTGATCCTCTTAAGACTTTGGCGCTGCGCGCGCCTTATCCACACGAACTGACATTGGCACTTGAGCAACTATTTCTGTTCCGCGCGCCGGCGCGGAGCGAACTGATAGCGTTCCACCGACGAGTCGAAGTCGTTCGCGCATGCTAACGAGTCCGATGCCTGCGTCCAGGCCCCGAACGGCAGGGTCGAAACCCGAACCCGCGTCAGCAATTCGCAGCCATATTCGATTGTCAGCGCCAAAAAGATCGGCTCGAGCTTCCTTTACATGACTGTGTTTGACGACATTATTTAAGGCTTCCTGCGCGATCCGGAAGAGACAGAGCGCGACTTCTTTGGAGATCTCGGAGGGGACTTCGCGGCTGGTGAATTCGACCCTGATCTCGTACTGCGAGCTGTACTGCTCACAAAGACTTTTGAGAGCCGACCCCAGGCCGACGTGTTCCAGTTTGCTGGAATGCAGCTGATGGGAGAGCGAATGGATATCCTTGGACAAGTCACGATTTGACTTCAATAATTCCTCGACTTTAGTCCGTCCACCTTGCTCTGACTCAGGAAACCTCGTCAAGAGTTGTCCAAGCGCGACGCCTTGGAGCGCCAAACGCTGGCTGAAGTCGTCGTGGAGTTCGCGGGCGATGCGGGCGCGCTCTTCCTCGTGCGCATTGATCAGGCGGCCGCTCAACTGTTCAAGCGCGGCTTCGGTGGCTTTGCGGTGGGTAATGTCATGTGCGATCTTGGAGATGCCCACAATCCTGCCCACTGAATCCCTTATCGGGGATATCGTTAATGAAACATTGAGCCTTTTCCCGCCGTTCGCAACGCGGACCGTCTCGTAGTGTTGAATGTGCTCGCCAGCTCGCAACCGCTCGAGAATTTTGTGCTCTTCATCGAGAAGCTCGGCCGGGACGAGGATTGTAATCGATCGTCCAACGGCTTCAGCCTCGGTGAATCCGAAAAGACGTTGCGCCGCCGCGTTCCAACTCTGGATGATCCCGTCGAGATCCTTTGAGATGATTGCATCATCGGAGGATTCCACAATCGCGGCGTGCCTGATACGCGCCTCCTCGGCGCGCTTCCGCTCAGTGATGTTCTGAATCGTCCCGCGAAGTTGTATGGGCCGGCCGCCGGCGTCGAAAATGGCTGCTCCCCGGCTGGTGACCCAAAGCTTGGTGCCGTCCGGACGCACCGCCTCCAAATCGAGTTCGTACGGCGCTCCCATGCGGATGGCCGATTCCACGCTCTGATTCAGTCGAGCCCAGCTCTCGGGTGTGAAGAACCGGTCATGATCCTTGAACGAGGGCGCCGGCGACGCAGGATCGTATCCGGCAATTCGATACAATTCCGCCGACCAGGTGACGGAGTCGGTGCTTGGATCCCACTGCCAACTGCCGAATTCCGCCAAACGCTGCGCCTCCGTTAATTTGGCATCTTCGTCGAGCAACGCTTGTTGCCCTCGCTTGTGATCTTCTACGAGGACGGCGAGAACCATGAAGGGTATCGCAGCGAAGAATAGAAATAGCTGCAGCGACAAGACGTTATTCAGCGGCCCAAGCCCGGTGAAAGGGCCACGGTCATGAGCCGAACCCCAGGTTGACAGAAAGACAACAACAACCATTGAAGTGGACACACCTTTTATTCCCAAACGCAACGCGGCCCACAGCAGAATTGGCACCAGAGAATATAGGAGCGCCGGTTGCTCCATTCGCCCAGTCTCCATGAACGTAAGAAACCCGCAAAACGCCAATGCAGAGATCAGCGCGGCTAGTTCCAGATAATTACGCGGCTTTCGCGCCCATGCCGGTCCGTCCTGAAACCAACTGATTATCGCAATGGTCACGGTGAGGTATCCGAGGGCGTCGGCAAAAAACCAGATCCTCCATTCCAGCCAGTATTCACCGGGCAAGCTGTAATTTGCGCCGAGAAGCGCTGAGACGCATGGTGCGAGGATCACAGCAATCGCGAAGTACTTAGCCAAACTCTTCACGCTGCTCAGCTCGGGCGGCCCTTTGAACACGAGACCAATGCCGACTGCCGCGACAAGCACCTCGGCCGCGTTGCCAACCGAGTCCCAAAGCGCGAAGCCGATCGGCACGCCGCTGCGGAAATCATGAAAACCGATCGCTGCCAATCCAGCCACCAGGAGGGCCGGCCAAATCTTTCGAGGTGTCAATAACATCACCGCGACTAAGAACGGCGTGGCGGACCAAAATGACGCGATGTGGTCCGGTGGAATTCCTAAAGCGGACGCTAACCCATCCGCTTGGTAGCACATGACGGCCACCAGGGAAGAAAGAATCACGGTACGGAGCGGGGAGTCGAGGTCCGCGGTCTTCCACGGCACGCGAGCGGCGGTACTCATCTCCTATTTAGGAGCCGTAGCGGAAAATTAGGTGCGATTGAGTGGGTCGGGCCGGACTGTCGGGACATGGTCATGCGATTGAGATACATAGAATCCAGAATTACCCTTTTGATAGAACGGTTGGAAGATAATTTATACCTAACTGAGGCTGCGCGCAACGCCTCCGCGAGCATCCTGATATAACAGCCCGCAGGCGCTTGAGCTTGTAGAACCTTTCAGGACTCGTGCGCCATAACTAAGCGTCTGTTCGCCGCGTTGGCGGAGTCCTCGCGATGGTGACGGAGGAAGACGACGCCCATGCGAATGAGATCGAAGGCGCCATAGACAACATTTCCGCGGATGACGTCGCTCTTGTATAGAAGAACTTCCGTGCGGATGTATCGGGTGATCTTCCGGCTGGGATGAATGGGGATCAGGGGATTTTTGAGGGTGTATTCGACGGTGGAACGTTCGCAACTCTGGAGCTGCACTACGTCGAGCACGCCGTCTGTATCCAGCTCGTCGCCGGTGGAATTCATCACGTGGCGGGGCATCCGCGAGCGCGGGAACCGGCCAACGGACTGGACGCATCCGGCCAAGGTAAGATCGCGGACCATCATGACCACGCCCTGGTCAACGTCAGGATCGATATGGTGGATGAATTTGTGGTACTTGATGGAAAGAGCGGCGCCGGTTTCGCGCGTATAGGCGCCGAGCCAGGCTTGCTGGCCGTCCACGGCGACGGGCTGACTCCAGAGGCGCAGGTGTTCACGCTTCTGGTAGCTGTCGAAACTTTTCTGCCAGGTTAGATCCTGCGGCCGGCCATCGAGCAACTGCTTGGAAATGGGCGCGGTGGGATAATTCGAGAGCGTCAGAAACGCTTCAAACTGGCGCATGAAAGCATGTGTGGAATTGGGGTCGCTGGGTTGCCAACCGGCGGCGGTAAAAGCCTGGTGCACCTGTTCGGGTGAACCTACGAAAAGCAGATTGACGATGTCGGCGTCCTTGCCATGGCTCGTGGTGGTGCGTTCCGAGGAATCGGCCACGACGCTTTCCACGTCGGCGCGTTCGTATTCATCCATCTGGAATGTGGATTCTGGAAGCTCGGGTTCGCTGGCAACGTCCAAGGCGGCGTTGAACTGCAAGCGCAGGTCGGTGCCGGGTGGAAGATAAATTTCAGGTTCAGGAAGCCTGGTAAAAATCGATCGGTAGGCGATCAAGCCCCAATCGCTGTAGGGATTCCAAGTGGGGAGGTGGATTAGCCGGCTGGTAATGCGGCCTTGCGGGGTGTCGGTGGCGCGAATGCCGTGAATCACGCCGTTGCGGACGGACTCGCGCGCGTTGTCAATTTCCACGACTTGCGCGGCAATGGGGATGATGTCGCCGTTGGAGTTGACGATGCGGTCGAAGCGCACCTCGATGGTAGCGGTGTCGTGTTTGAAGCCGAGTCCAACTCTGCGAACGGAGATAATCTTCCCATCCATTTCCAGGCCGACGGGAAAGATTAGAGCGGCGCCACATATGGGAGACTGGATGAGACTGGCGCGGATGGTGGTTCCGGGCTTGGAGCTATAGGAGGCGATGGGATCGAGCAGGCGAATCCAAAACGAGGTGCCCGCGGGAATTTCGTCGCAGGCCATTATGGGACGGGGGTGAATCGCCAAGATACAGAAAAGCGCAAAGAGACAGGAACAGGACCCGCGACGCAGAGCTTGCCGGGCGCTTGCCATGCATCTTTGTAGAGACACGTCTCCGTTGACGAAAAAGCGTAACACCGGATTCCCCCAGGTCGTTCCGGCCTTCCCGTACTTCTTCAGTGTGACGGAACTCATTTGAAAAGACGACCGCCCTTTGCCCGGGCGCGGCGAACTGGTCACCGACGAAAATCGGGCGCGCTTACACGCGAATACGGGTTTTCGATTGCCGACGCAATTGAGAGCAACGGTACGGCCGAAATGAGCGCCAATGGTTAGCGCTCTGGTTGAACGTTACTCTTTTGCCGGGTTAGCGGAGCTGGTCGCAGCGATCACCGGATTGATGTTGTAGGATGCGCGAAGGTCGGCGATGGTTTGCATGACGAGCTCGCGGATTCGAGGATCTCGTGTGATGGACTCGTGTCCAGCGCCCTTCACCGTAACATTTTCCAACAGTTTCGTGTGGCTGGGATCTTCCAGCCGCAGTTTTTTCGTGGTGAGCGGCATGAGCACGTCGCGCGCGTGAAAAATAGCGGCGTAATTTATGTTTCGCGGCAGGGTGTAGTCGGTGATTCCCACACTATCCACTTGAATCGTCAATTCCACGGGGATGTCGCGGCCGCTCAGCTTACGCGCGACGTTGATCATGGCCCAGCCTCCCATGCTGTGTCCTACCAGGATGATTTTTGGCGCGAGCGACAGTTCTTCGCCACTCAGCACGCCGGCATGGGACGGGAAGTGGGTCAACAACCAATGCAGCCCGTCGCCCCAAACATACGGTGAATAGGTCTTCGAGCATACGTCGGGAAAATCTTTCCCCTGCAGCAAGTCGCCGATCTGGACCACGCCTGAATGCTTGTTATGCCCGGGCTCGAGCGCGCCGACGAATCCCAGGTAAATGATTCGGCATTTCTGATCGCGCTGAATCTCCGCAGAAACTTTTGGAGACGCGAGCTTAACCACCGGCATCGCGGATGGCGGGGCATGCTGCGCGCCTGCCGGGTTCGTGCACAGTAGTCCCGTGAAGGCACAGAGCAGCGCCGCTATCACGGTGGTGCGACGACACGAAGTTCGCGCATCGTGGTGGGAATTCAAATGTGTGATTCGTGAGGCGTTCATTTGGGCGAAAGAACTTGTTGTTGTCTGATTGTCGCCCAGTACGAGGCAACGAAATCAGAGTACAGCATATCGGTGTGTAACAGCGTCTGATCCCCGGTGAGATTGCTAAGGACGAAAATCAAAACGCCGGGAAGAGCTTGTTACCCATTGTGCAGGGTTATCTCGAGCGGTTCCAGGGACATGCTAGATTAATGCAAAATTTCTGGGACCACTTGTCGAATTCCGGCCCGGCCGTTCGTCTATCTAGTGAAGGCGGGGCTACCGCTCGGCCCGAAGACCGTTGCGGGAACTGGTAAGCGATTTATAATGTGGGTCTTTCTATCGGCACGGATGGTGCTGATAAGCGCCAAGGGAGGAGAATCATGCCATTCTTCCGCGATCTGAGAGTTGCGTTCCACTCGCTGATGCGCAGCAAGGGGCTTGCGACCATCGTGATCCTCACGCTGGCGCTGGGCATCGGTGCCAACGCGGCTATCTTCACGCTGGTGCGCGGAGTGCTGCTGAAGCCGCTGGTGAACCGTGACGAGAACCGGCTCATCTATATCCGTCAGAGCGCTCCCAGCGCCGGACAGGACAACACCACTTTTTCCGTGCCCGAAATCAAGGATATCGAGGGCAGCGTCCACTCTGTCAGTGAGTTCGGCGATTTCTCGCAGATGGACTTTACGATGGTCGGACTCGGCGAACCTCGCGTCGTTCACGGCGGCGTCGTCAGTGGCAACTACTTTGACGTAATGGGTCTGCGTCCTGTTCTCGGCCGTCTCGTCGGACCTGGCGACGCCGGCGCCGACGCACCCGGCGTCATCGTGCTGACCTATGGTTTCTGGTCCGCCGTTTACAAAAAAGATCCTAACGTGATTGGTAAGACCGTTCGCCTCAGCAGTATTGGCGATCGTTCCGCCACAGTCATCGGCGTCCTTGAACCCTCAGTGCCTTATCCCGCGGAGACGGAGATCATCGGCAACCTAGTCATCAGTCCGCATCATCTGTCGGCCACCATGGTCACCGGCCGCATCCATCGCATGACCGAACTTTTCGGCAAGCTGACTCCCGGCGCCACTCTCGACCAGGCTCGCAGCGAGTTGCGCACGGTGTACGCCTCCATGGAGAAGGACCACCCCGACGCGTATCCCGATAACGGCGGCTACCGCATTGATGTCAGGATGCTTCGGGACGAGATTACTTCCGGCGCGCGCACCGTTCTGCTCGTGCTGCTGGTAGCCTCCGGCCTGGTTTTCATCATCGCCTGCTCCAACGTTGCCAACCTCATCCTGGCGCGGACGGTTCGCCGCGAGGGCGAACTTTCGATCCGCGCCGCGCTCGGGGCCAGCACCTGGACGCTGCGCCGCATGTTGTTAGCCGAAAGCCTGTTGCTCTGCGGCGCGGGCGCAGCCATCGGCGTAATTATCGCGCAGCCATTGGTCACAATTTTGGCTCGATACGCATCGCGCTTCTCTGTCCGCGCGCTGGATTTAACGGTTGATTGGAGCATGCTCTGGGTGGGAGTGGCGTTGGCCGTAATCGCCGCGGTAATTTTGGCATTTGTGCCGCGGCTGCCGTCGCCCAATGCCTCGAATGGCATGAACCTCGCCAGCGGCGGCGTCCGCATCACCAGCAGCACAGGCCGCCGCCAGCGCGCCTTTGCAGTCACGCAAATCGCGGCGTCTTTCGTGTTGCTGGCGGGCGCATGCATGTTGATCACTACGCTGATCGCGTTGCAGACCACTCACAGCGGTATCGATACGCGTCGCGTCCTCGTCGTTGACGTTCCGGCGCCGTCCAACGGAAGAACGCCGCAGCAAGTTACCGATTTTTATAGGGAATCGGTGCGCCAAATCGATGCGCTACCAGGCGTCACCGAGACGGCGGTCGGCATGATCGCTCCCTGGCGTGATGCCGACGGCGGCTTCGGTGTAGGTTTGCAATTCTCTGGTGATGGTCACGTCCATGGCAAAGACGATCCTCGCGCGCTATGGCGTATCATCTCTCCCGGCTTTTTCAGCGCGCTGGGCGTTCCCATTATTGCCGGGCGCGATTTCAACGCGCTCGATGACCAGGCTCACGAGCCGGTGGTGATCGTCAGCGCAACTCTCGCACGGGAAATGTTTCCTGGCGTGGATCCGATCAACCGGCATATCTATTGGACGGATCCCGTGCTCGAGTTCGTTACCGGCACTGCGGAGGAAAAGGCGCGAGTCACTGCTCCGCACCGCATTATTGGTGTCGCCGCCGATATGGATGACGAACACATCGTCCCGGTGCCGGCCTCCACCATTTACGGCTCGTTTGCCGACGGCGGAATGTTCGGCGGGCACCTCTTCATCCACACCACCGGAAATCCTTATGCGCTGGTCACGCCGGTAACGAAAATTATCCGGCAGATGTCCGCCGATGAACCGGTGGAGAACGCCGCCACGCTCGAAGACATCCGCGCGAAAGTGCTGGCGCCAGACCGATTGAACTCTCTGGTCTTCGGCGTTTTCGCTGCGGTGGCGTTGCTGATTGCCGTGGTTGGCGTGGCGGGCGTGCTGGCGTTTTCCGTCAGCGCGCGGACACGCGAATTCGGCATCCGCTTGGCGCTGGGGGCGCAGCCGGAAAGCCTCCTCAGAGGTGTTGTGGTGGATGGCGCCGTGATGGCTGGAATTGGCGTTCTGGCGGGCGCGGCCTTCGGGCTAGCCGTTGCGCGCGTGGCAGGCAGTTATTTCGGCGACCTAAAAATGCCGGGCGCATTGCCTGTGATTGTTTCTGCGTTCGTGCTATTAGGAGCCGCGGTGGTTGCTTCGATGCTCCCGGCGGCACGCGCCGCCCGCGTGAACGTGATCGAAGCGCTCCACTCGGAGTAATTTCCCCGGCGCGCCGCAAGTCCCGCAAGCCAACGAAATCATCGGAAGCAGGCTCGCTACTGACATTTTGGCTGGATTGAAACGAGGTTCGGGAGAGAAAGTGGTAGCCCGCTAGGCCTCGATTCAACTGAGGCCTCTGGACTGGCGCAGCGTTTTCGAGGATTTAACTGGCTACGGCTGCTTGCATTTCTTTTTCGTCTATGTCGAAGTTGGCGTAAACGTGCTGCACGTCGTCGTGATCTTCGAGGGTTTCGACCATGCGCATCATTTGCTGGGCTTGCGCGCCGCTGAGCTTCACGTAATTTTGCGGGACGAAGGCGATTTCCGCAGTGGCCGGGGTGACGCCGGCTGCGAGGAGCGCTTCGCGCACTTTTTCAAATGCTTCGGGGGGCGTGGTGACTTCCCAGGCCGAGCCATCGTCGCGCAGATCTTCCGCGCCGGCGTCCAGCACGATGCCCATCATTTTCTCTTCGTCCGCGGCTTCCTTGGGAACGATGATGTCGCCCTTGCGATGGAACATCCAGCCGACCGCGCCGTTTTCCGCCATGTTGCCGCCGTTTTTGGAGAACATGTGGCGGACTTCGCTTACGATGCGGTTGCGATTGTTGGTGACGACCTGCACCAGAACGCCGACGCCGCCGGGGCCGTAGCCTTCGAAGGTGACTTCGTCGAGCGTTTCGCCCTCGAGCGTGCCGGTGCCGCGCTGGATGGCGCGCTCGATATTGTCATTGGGCATATTTTCGCTCTTCGCGGAAAGGATGGCGGTGCGCAGGCGCGGATTGGTGATGGGGTCGGCGCCGCCGGTGCGCGCAGCGATCGTTAGTTCACGGATAATTTTGGTGAAAATTTTGCCACGCTTGGCGTCCGTAGCCGCCTTCTTATGCTTGATCGTGGCCCATTTAGAGTGTCCAGACATGGATAAACCTTCTTAAGGAGTATGGCAGGAGCAGCAGGCTCGCTCTTGCCGCGATAGTGTAGCAGCAGGGCAGCATTCAGGCAAGAGAGGCGGGGTGCAGTGGTGAGTCAGTCTCCGATTACCCGAATGGTCGTCCACTCGCGCTCGAGGACGAACGGTGGCCGAGGCGAGGGGAAGCGTTTCATCGTTGCCTGGCTAGAGGCTCGACGCCAATCCCTCCTTCTAAACTGACCCCTTGCGCATTCGGTATCTCGAAATAGCCTAGGCTTCCGTCGTCGCCGCTTGGCGGCGTCAAACTGATGGCCCGGCGAAGAAGCCTGGCCTCTCGCGGATTCTTCGCCCAATCGCCCGCCCCCTGGACGTAGACCACGGCGGAGCCATCAGGCTCTGGAAGGGTTACTTTCGTTGTAAAGGGGGCCCGCACTACGATTATCGCGAGGCTTTCACTTCCCTTGCCCGCTCTCGTGATACTTAGCACGCGATAGGCTTCGACATATCCCAGAGCACGCATGCGTTGAAGAACATCGCTCTTTGCAGCGCGAATCTCATCGTCGTTTTCAAATCCGATAGCCTCAGGGTACGCTTCCAGTCGAGCAGTGGACAATTCGGAAGGAGCTATGAAGGCGACCGTCAATCGCTGGTTGCGGGTTACCGCATTAAATATCGGTTCCGGTAAAACTACCGCAGCCACGCAGAGGGCAGCCGTTGCAATCAGGGGCCCGTGCTGTTTGCTCAACGTCGTCGCCACCATTGCTGAGATTCCGCTCGGCACCCAACACGAAAGCATCAGCACGAACAAGGCGATGGTGCCCGGCGCGTGCCTCGCGACGAATAAGCTATAAAAGATACCGAGACCAGCCCCGACCAAGACGGCAACGATTGGATTGCCGCGCTGTTCCCCCTTGCGTCCGAGTGCTGCGACGGCTGCCGAAGCCAGAAGAAGGGCGAATGGAATTGACGCGAGGATTATCCATCGAAGATTGGAGGCATTGATACCTAGCCACAGACCGAGAAAATAACTAGCGGATGCGGTGAGAACACTGGTTAGATAAGCAACCAGTGCGGCAACCCCAAAACGCGAGAAGAATCGCATTCCATCTCCCCGGAACATACTCAAGTCATTGTCCACCGAATTCGGAGCACAACTCCAATTCTACACGAGCCGGAGCGAACTCCTGGTAAACGCGGTGATCTCAATGGGTCGATGCAACACCATCTAATATGAAACTTCGGTTCAAAGGTGGTGTGTATGACCCAAGGGAAGTACGTGGAGCTTTCTGCGGCGCAGCGGAACGAGCTATGGAGCCGTTGGAAGGCGGGAGAGTCGCTGCATCGGATTGGGCGCGCCTTAGACAGGCCGCATACGTCGATTCACTGTCTGTTATCGCATCACGGTGGGATTGTTCCAGCCGTTCGTCGGCGCTCGGTGCACTCGCTCAACGTGGTTGAGCGAGAGGACATTTCCCGAGGGATTGCTTCTGGTTCGTCAATTCGCGATATAGCCAAAGATCTAGATCGCGCGGCGTCAACGGTGAGCCGGGAAGTCGCACGCCATGGCGGCCGCCCTGAGTATCGAGCCCAGGAAGCCGATCAGCAAGCCTGGGAATCAGCTTTGCGGCCCAAGCGCTGCCTTCTGGCCATTCACGCGAAGTTGCGGAAGCTAGTTGCGAGTAAACTGATTCTGGACTGGTCGCCGCAACAGATTTCTGGATGGCTGAAGATCCACTATCCCGCTGACGAGAGCATGCGCGTGTCTCACGAAACGATTTACCGTAGTTTGTTCATCCAAGCCCGCGGAGTGCTGAAGAAAGAGCTGCTGGGGCACCTGCGCTCCAAGCGCCGCATCCGCCGCTCGCAGCACTCGAGCATCTTCAAAGACTCACGCGGTCAAATCGTAGATGCCATTTCCATCCGGGAAAGACCTGCAGAGATCGAGGATCGCGCCGTCCCCAGTCATTGGGAAGGCGATCTAATTGGCGGCACAAAAAACAGTCACATTGCGACGTTGGTGGAGCGGCATTCGCGTTTTACTGCCCTGGTCAAGGTGCGCAGCAAAGACACAGCTGCGGTCGTCGCCGCCTTGAGCCGGCAAATCCGCAGGCTTCCAACATCACTGCGGCGATCGTTGACCTGGGATCGCGGACTGGAGATGGCCAAACACAAAACCTTCACGGTAGCCACGAACGTGAAAGTTTACTTCTGTGATCCGCACAGCCCCTGGCAACGAGGAACCAACGAAAACACCAACCGCCTGCTGCGCCAATATTTGCCGAAGAGAACCGACCTTTCTGGCTACACGCAATCCCAACTGGACAAGATCGCGATGCGTCTCAATCAACGCCCGCGAAAAACTTTGGGCTTTCAGACTCCAGCGAGTAAACTGCGCGCAAGTGTTGCGCTGACCGTCTGAACCCGCAGCGGTAATCGGAAGCCGACCGCGAGGCGAGGCGTCGCGTTATAATCTTCCGCCATGCGCAAAGTCGTGTTTGCGTTTGCGGTCGCTGTGGCGGTTCTGCCGTCGCGGGCGCAGCAGAGTTCGTCTGGGACGACTTCACCTGCGCCTGCTGCTGGTGCGGCCGCTGCTAGGCCGGTCTATAGCAACATCACTTATGGTGTGGCGGGCGGCGAGACTTTGCTGCTTGATGTTTTCGAGCCCGCGAACAATACAGGGAAGCCTCGGCCCGCGATTGTGCTGGTTCACGGCGGCGGATGGACCAGCTTTGATAAATCCACGATGCGTGCGCTGGCGCAGTTTTTGGCGTTGGCGGGATTCGTGGCTGTTCCAGTGGATTACCGGCTGTTTCATGATGATGCTACGCGCTGGCCGGCGCAATTGGATGATGTGCAGCGCGCGGTGCGCTGGGTGCGGGCGAATTCCGCGAAATATAATATTGATCCTCAGCACATTGGGGCTTACGGGCATTCGGCCGGGGCGCAAATCGCCGCGCTGCTGGGCATGCTGGAGACGCGCGACAATTCCGATGCGGCGCTCGCGAAATATTCCAGCAAGGTGCAGGCGGTGGTGGATGCCAGTGGACCTGCGGACTTTACCAACGGCATGGACAATGAGGCTAAGCAATTCTTGACGAGTTTTCTGGGCGCTGATTTCGCCGCGCATCCGGAGGTGTGGCGCGACGCGTCAACAATTTTTCATGTAGCGAAATCCAACGCGCCGATTCTGATTATTCACGGCACGCATGATGAGATGGTCCCTTTTAGCCAAGCGGAAGAGCTGAACGGTGCGCTGACGAAGGCCGGCGGCACGGTGAAATTTCTGCCGTTGGACAGCGACCACATGTTCAGCGCGCCGGGACCGCACCGGCAGCTTGCGTTGGAAACGCAGGCCTTCTTTGACCGCTACCTCGCGTCCGCTCCGTGATCGAAGGCAAACCTGCTTGAAGATAGAACTGCTTGAAGATCAGAGCGCACTACTTCGCTTCTGCGAGCTACTTGGGCTGGCGAACAATTCGCAGATAGGGCCGCGGAGCTTTCCAACCCTCGGGATATTTCTGTTTGGCTTCTTCTTCGGAAACTGCAGGGAGGATGATCACGTCGTCGCCCTGCTTCCAGTTTACGGGGGTGGCCACTTTGTGTTTGGCCGTGAGTTGCATGGAATCAACGACGCGCAGAACTTCGTCGAAATTGCGGCCAGTGCTCATCGGGTAAGCGAGCATCAACTTGATCTTCTTGTCGGGACCAACTACGAAGACGGTGCGCACGGTGGCGTTGGTGGCGGCGGTGCGCCCTTCGCTGGTGTTGCCGGCGTCCGAGGGGAGCATGTCGTAAAGTTTGGCGATCTTTAGTTCAGGGTCGCCGATCATGGGGTAGTTGACCTTGTGTCCCTGGGTTTCTTCGATGTCGGCGGCCCACTTGGCGTGGCTGCTGACCGGGTCCACGCTGAGGCCGATGATCTTGGTGTTGCGCTTGGCGAATTCTGGCTGCAGGCCCGCCATGTAACCCAGTTCGGTGGTGCAGACCGGGGTGAAATCCTTGGGATGCGAAAACAGGATGGCCCAGCCATCACCCATCCATTCGTGGAAATTGATGGTGCCCTGCGAAGTTTCTGCTGTGAAATTGGGAGCTTCGTCGTTTATGCGCAAGATGAAAAACCCTCCTGAGGTGGGGAGCATTATACACGCTTCGTTTCGGCGGCAGCAATTAGGCTAGCGAAGGGAACTGCTGAGGTCGTGGCGATGGTGAAAATCTTGCCGTCAGGAGGGAGAAATTCCACGGAGGTTTGTGGCCGGGGCGCGGTAGGGAATCGGGATTTCGCTGTAATTTTGGCGCGGGAAAATAAGTCCTGTGTTTTCGGGGCGTTTGCTGATGACGGAAAGAGCACAAATCCACAAGTGAGGCGGGATTGATTAGCGGCTTGGCCGACGCAATGCTCTGCAGGGTTTCGCACCATGCAATTTACCACTGGGGACCCTGGGGGAACCACGATGCCGAACCTCTTTACAACCGCAACGGCGGTAATGACCGAACAAGATGCGCAAGTGGAAAAGCGACTGTGGCAAGCAGTAATCGTGAGCACGATCCAGGAATGGATTTCCGGCCCACTGCGTTACAAACGAATCGCTGAAGAATATTTGTTCCAGGACCGTTCAGATTTTCCGCAGGTATGCCAGTCGGCGGGGCTGGATGTTGACAGATTACGGCAACAATTGATGCGGCTGCGGGCGCACTCGGACCCGCTCGGCAAGGTCGCGTAGGATCCGCTCCGTTAAATTCAATCTGGCATGACGGCGGCTGTGGCGGGCGCTGGCCTCTACGAAAAATGCGCGCGCCGTAGTTCGCTTGGACGCCCGAACCTTGTGCGCGCGCGTCATTAAACCCATGGTTAGATCCTGCTGCAGTTCGTTACGAGCCTTCTCTTTTTCGACTTCTTGACACTGGCGTATGCGCTGCCGTATGGTCTGGGCAACGACGTCGGAAATCCACGTTTCCCATCTCGCCGAAAGATTTCCGATTCGGGCGGTGAATCATGCCATTCGACCTTACCACGCTGCGTTTGGTGGAAAGACCGGTTACCCGCGAAGAAGGGCTACGAATTTTGGAACGTGATCAGCATCGGTGTCAGTATTGCGGGCTGGATGGAACGGCCAGTTTCGAGAATGCTTTGGCGATGTCGGTGGATTTTGTGGTGCCGCGGGCGCGCAAGGGCAAGAAGGATGAGCGCAACCTGGTGGCTTGCTGCCGTTCTTGCAACATGATCAAGGGGCGGAGGGTGTACCGCAATTTTGACGAGGCCAAGAGCTACGTGCTGGCGCAGCGGGAGAAGCTTCGTAAAGGATGGGAAACGAGGAAGACCGCGCCTGTTGCGGCAGCTTCTGCTTCCGGAAAAACGCAAAAGTCGCCTGCACCGGAAGCATCGAAGGCTGCGGCTGCTTCGGTGATCAACAGCTCGCCGCTATCCATTCGCAACAGATGATCGTGCGAACGTCGTAGGCCGATTTCTAGTTTTTCTAATAACGCCAGGACGTCAGGTCGGCTCCTGCGGGCGCGGTTTTCTGGATGCGTTCAAGAATTATTGGCAGATACATGGTGTTGTAGTGCAGGCGCGAAAGATAATTGGGCAGGTTGGGATCGCCGTTCCAGCAGTGTTCGGCGCGATCTCCGTATTTCACTTCGCCGCCGTAGGGGGGATTTTTGGTGGCGTTCAAGACGTCCTCAAAGTAGTACACCGCATCGTTCAGGAAATAGGTGTCGGCGCTGCCGACGTACACATGAATCTTGCCCTCCAGCATCGGGCCTAGCGACGACCAATTTTTCTGCAGGATCGCGCTCAGGTCGTAGTGTTCTTTCCAGTAGGCCGCCGTCGCAGGATCGATTTCGCCGGTTTCCTTGTTGAATATTGTTTGCGGGTAGCCGTCTTTTCCTACCGGACCATACACGGCTTGCCAGATATCGAATTGCTCGCCGGAACGGCCGTGCGAGCCCAGCGCCAGTTCGTACTGGTTGATCTGTTTCGTGCTGGTGAGCGTGCGGCCGAGGTAATCGCGTTCGCCGGGTTGTTCGACGCGCATGTGCGGGCCTTCGATGAAGAACATATTTTTGTCGGAGTAGAGATTGATGTTGGTGAAGGCGCGGAAATCCACCGGATCGGGGCAGGCAACGAACGCGCCGTTGTAGTGATCGGGATAGAAAATCT
Source organism: uncultured Acidobacteriota bacterium (assembly GCA_963779465.1). GTDB lineage: Bacteria > Acidobacteriota > Terriglobia > Acidiferrales > UBA7541 > Palsa-295. The sequence continues at coordinate 730,148 of CAVZYH010000002.1, forward strand.
GCACGGCTAGTGATTCCCAGCCGCCGGTGGAACCGCCATAAACGAAGCGGGCCCAGCCTTGGCCAATCGCGCGGAATTTCTTTTCGATTGCGGGGATCAGTTCGGTCTCGATGGCGTCGCCGTAGGGGCCCAGGTTGGCGGAATTCACGGCGTAGGAATCGTCGTAATAAGGATTGGCGTGATTGATCTGCGCGACGAGGAAGCGCGGAAATTTTGGCGCGATCCATTGCTGATAGAACTTGTAGGCCTCTTCCTGCTGAATTTTGTTGTAGCCGGCGATGTGGAAACGTTCGCTGTAGTCGGGTTTCAGGTCCGGGTCGGGAGGCGTGGTGCGGAAACCGTGGACGTCGTCGTTGAAGTGATCTTCGGAAATCATCAGCGGAAAATGCGCGTTGGGGTGGGCGTCGAATCCCTCGGGGACCAGGACATTGGCGCTGAGAAACATGGGGCGGCCCCAGAATTTCGTCAGCAGCGTGCTTTGGATTTTGATGTGGCGGATGTAGGAAGTGTCTGGCGGATCGGGAATCGGCGGGATGACCTGGTCGAGGACGATGGAGATGGGATCGCCGCCGGTATGCAAAGTGATTTTGCGCGGCGTGGAATAGAGGTTGCCGGGGGCTAGCTGCCAGTGCTGGCCTTCGCCGCGGTCCATGGGAAGTTTTACGGTGGGGCCATCGGCGCGATGGAAGGTTTCGTATTCGTTCAGGACGACTTGAACGAAATAATCGCCGGCGGGAACGTCGTGGAGGTAGCGGACGGGATAGCCGAACGCGGCGTCGTCGAACGTGACGGATTGGCCGGGCTTCACGGCGTCCACATCGAGGCCGAAGATCATTTGGGTGCGCACGGAATTGCTGATTTGCAGGCGGGGTTCCTCGGAGGGATCGGTGGAGAGAATCAGCAGGAGGCGGCCGTCGAGCGGTGTGGCGCTTTGTTGATTCGTGAAGGAGACTGCGAAGCGATATGACGGAGGTTGCTGCGCGTGCAGCGCGCCTGCGGTTAAAACGAACGCCGAGATTCCCAGCAGCAGAGTGCGGCAACGGCTTCGCGACATTGGGGTGCCTCCGACTTTCAGGCTAAATTCGCCGCGGGGATTCTACATCAATCGGTGGGCGCTGCCGAGAGTGCGGCGAGGGAGCGTTCGATTTGGCGACGGGGCGTCCCAAAATCGGGCAGCCCGCCGCGCTGGCATCACGTGTGAAACTCCACTAAGCGCTTTGGCTGCAAGCCGTTCCACTCCAGAACAATCGGCACAGAACGTGCACCGGGGCAGGGGTGTAGGCCATCTACAGCCAGGATGTAGATGCTCTACATCCGAGGGAAACGATGAAGCAACGGTACCAGAACCGGATTGAGTTGCTGCAGGGGACACTGGATTTGCTGATTTTGCAGACGTTGCGCTGGGGAGCGCAGCACGGGTACGGGATCGCGCTGGCCATTCGCGCGAACTCGGGCGACGTATTGCAGGTGGATACGGGCTCGTTGTATCCGGCGTTGCACCGGCTGGAGCGGCAACGATTGATCGCCGCGGAATGGAAAACTTCGGAGAACAACCAGCGGGTTCGTGTGTACCGGCTGAGCGCGGCTGGGAAGAAGAAGCTGGCGTCCGAAAGGTCGCGCTGGGCGCAGATTTCGCAGGCGATCGCGGGGATTCTGGGGCCCGCCGGCGAGGAGAGCGAGGCATGAAATTTCCTTGGAGCGACGGCGAGCGACGCAAACACGAATTGAATGAAGAAATCGCGAGCCATTTGCAGATGGCGGCGCGGGACCGCGAGGCGCGCGGAGAATCTGCGGCGCAGGCGAACGCGGCGGCGGGGCGCGAGCTGGGCAACGCGGGAGTGATTCAGGACGTGACGCGCGACCAGTGGGCGTGGACGTGGCTGGAAGATTTGCTGCAGGATTTGCGCTATGCCGCGCGCACGCTGCGGAAAAATCCGGGGTTCACAATGATCGCGGCGCTGACTTTGGCGTTGGGCATCGGCGCGAACACCGCGATTTTCAGCCTGGTGAATGGGGTGCTGCTGAGGCCGTTGCCCTATGCACAGCCCGAGAGATTGGTGGGAACCACGCAATATTTCCCCAAGGGTCCGCTGGTGGTGATGCGCCAGCAAAGCCGCACGATGCAGCTGGTGGGAGTCTCTGACAACAAAGAATTTAATTTGACTGGCTCGGGCGATCCGGTGCGGCTGATTGGGAATTCGGTTTCGGCGGATTTCTTTTCCATGCTGGGCGCGCAAGCGGCGATGGGCAGGACTTTTCGTGATGGTGAAGACCAGCCGGACAAGGATCGCGTGGTGATTCTTAGCCATGCGTTGTGGGAACACCGGTTTCAAGCGGATCCGAATATTGTGGGCCGGCGGATCACGTTGGAAGGTGAGGATCGCGAAATCGTGGGCGTGATGCCCGCAAATTTTCTTTTTCCATCGCCGAAAACGGAGCTATGGGTTCCGTTGCATCTGGATCCGCGGGACGCCGGCAATTATTGGGGCGACAGTTACATGCCACTCATCGGGCGATTGCGCCCGGGCGCGACGCTGGAGCAGGCGCGCGCGGAATTCAAAACGATGCGGCCGTTGGTGCTGGCGGCGTACGCGTGGCGGATGCCGGACAATGCTTTTGTGAACGCCAGCATAATTTCGCTCGAAGAAGCGATTGTGGGCGATGCGCGGGGAAAGCTGCTGATTTTGCTCGGCGCGGTGAGCCTGTTGCTGTTGATTGCGTGCGCGAACGTGGCGAATCTGTTGCTGGCGCGCGCCACCACGCGAGAGAGGGAAGTTGCGGTGCGCGTTGCGCTAGGAGCAAGCCGCTGGCGAATTCTGCGGCAACTGATCACGGAAAGCGTGCTGCTTTCGCTGTTGGGCGGCGCGTTGGGAATCGGCGTGGCGGTGGGCGGGCTTTCGATTCTGAAAGCGTCGCTTCCTGCGGACACGCCGCGGCTCGCGGATGTCGCGTTGGATGGGCAAGTATTGGCGTTCACGGCGGTGCTGGCGATTTTGACCGGCGTGATTTTCGGATTGGTTCCCGCGCTGGGCGCATCGAAAGTCGACATGACGGCGACGCTGAAATCCGGCGGGCAGCGTAGCGCGACGGGCGGAAATCATCGCGCGAGCAAGCTGCTGGTGGTGGGCGAAGTGGCGGTTTCGATGATTCTGGTGATCGCGGCGGGTCTGCTGGTGAAAAGCTTGTGGATACTTTCGGGCACTAGTCCGGGATTTCGCGCGGAGCGCGTGGTGACGGCACGAATCACTCCGAATGAAATGTTCTGCGCAGTTCCGGGGCGTTGCCTGGCTTTTTACAACGAATTGCTGGAGCGTACGCGCGCGTTGCCGGGAGTGAAGAATGTAGCGGCAGTGAACGGCTTGCCGTTGGGCGGCGGCGCGGAAATATTTCCGGGAGTGATTGAAGCTCACCCCACGCCGGATGGCGCGAAGGTCCCGATGTTCTGGGAAAAAATTGTGACGCCGGATTATCTGCAGATTATGAATATTCCGGTGCTGCGCGGGCGTGCGTTCACCGAGGCGGATTCTGGGGCGGGCTCGCAAGCCGTAGTGATCGTTAGCAAAACCACCGCGGAGCATTTCTGGCCAGGGCAGGATGCCGTGGGCGAGCACTTCCGTCCTAAGTGGGAGAACGAATGGCGGACGGTGGTGGGAGTGGTGGGCGACGTCCGGGAATTCACTATCACGCAGAATTCGGCGGACTGGATTGATGGCGTTATCTATACGCCGTACGGGCCGCATGCAATTCGCGGAAGTGGCGCAGACGCGCCGCCTGCGGAGATGACGCTGGTGATCGAAACGGCCGGAGAGCAAGTGCAAATCGCGGGGGAGTTGAAGAACACCGTCGCGAGCCTGAATCACGACGTGCCGGTGAGCCAGATTGGGCCGCTGAAGAATTGGGTGGCGGAGGCGATGGCTGAACCGCGCTCCACTTCCGCGCTGTTTGCGGTGTTTGCAGGGCTGGCGCTTTTGTTGGGAGCCGTGGGAATTTACGGCGTGGTTTCGTATTCCGTCGCGCAGCGCACGCGGGAAATTGGAATTCGCATGGCGCTGGGGGCGCGGCGGCAGGAAGTGCTGCTGCTGGTGGTGGGGCAGGGCGCGAAGCTGGCGCTCTCGGGCGTGGCGATTGGAACTGCCGGCGCGCTGATGCTGACGCGGCTGATGAGTGGATTATTGTACGGGGTACATGCAACGGATCCGCTGACGTATGGCGCGGTGGCGATTTTGCTGATGTTGGTCGCGCTGACGGCTTGTTTTTTGCCGGCGCGGCGAGCGATGCGCGTGGATCCGATGGTGGCGTTGCGATATGAATGACCACGACGACACCGCGGCCTCCGGGGAGAACGCGGGCGAGGAAAACTACGCATGAAATTTCCTTGGGGCTGGCGCGAGCGACGCAAACAGGAATTGAATGAAGAAATCGCGAGCCATTTGCAGATGGCCGCGCGGGATCGCGAGGCGCGCGGTGAATCGCAAGCAGGCGCGGACGCAGCGGCGAAGCGCGAGTTGGGCAACGCGGGAGTGATTCAGGACGTGACGCGCGACCAGTGGGCGTGGACCGGGCTGGAAAATCTGCTGCAGGATTTGCGTTGTGGCGTGCGCATACTGCGGAAGTCTTCTGGCTTTGCTGCTGTGGCGATTTTGACGCTGGCGCTGGGCATCGGGGTGAATACCGCGCTGTTTTCTGTGGTTAACGGCGTGCTCTTGAATCCATTACCTTACACGAAGGCAAATGAGCTTGTGGAACTGTGGTGGGACCGCACGCCGGGGCAGCACAGCGCGGTGCCCTATCTGAATTTTCTTGATTGGCAGAGAGAGAGCACGGCGTTTTCGGCGGTGGGTGCGTACTTGCAGGACAACATGATCGTGACCGGCGCGGGCGACCCCGAGCGCGTGGACGGCGTAAGGATTTCCGCTAACTTTTTTGACGTGCTTGGCGTGAAACCGTTGCTTGGGCGATCGTTCCGTCCGGAGGAGGATCAAGTCGGCGCCGGGCCCGTAGTTTTGATCGGCGATGGATTGTGGAATCGCAAGTTTGGTTCTGCGCCCGATGTTCTGGGGAAAAGCATCACGGTGGATGGCACGAGCTACAGGATTGTCGGCGTGGTGCCGGAAAAATCGCCGATTTACACCACGGCGGATGTGTTCACGCCACTGGGCCAATTTAACGAAGAGCCATTTCGCGACCGGCGCGCGAGCGTGGGGACGGTGGGAATCGCCAGAATGAAACCTGGTGTTACGCTGGCGCAGGCGCGCGCGGACATGGATTCGGTGGGGCGAAATCTTGCTGCGGAATATCCGGACGCGAATAAAGGCACCAGCATCTTCGTGAACCCGTTGCAGGAGGACATGACGGGTGACATTGCGCCGATGCTCTATATGTTGCTGGGGGCGGTGGGATTCGTGCTGCTGATTGCGTGCGCAAACGTCGCGAATCTGCTGTTGGCGCGTTCGGCTGCGCGTTCGCGGGAATTTGCGATTCGCGTGGCGCTGGGCGCGACGCGGCGGCGAATCATGCAGCAGTTACTCACGGAAAGCATTGTGCTCGCCGCTGCCGGAGGCGTGCTGGGCCTGCTGTTTGCGACGTGGGCCACGAAAGCAGCGCTTACGGTGATTCCCGAGGGTGTGCCGCGCACCAGCGAAATCGGGATTGATGGCCGGGTACTTTTCTTTGCGCTGGCCATCTCGATTCTGGTGGGCATCATTTTCGGAGTAGCGCCGGCGCTGAAAGCTTCGCAGCCTGATTTACAGCGGAGCCTGAAAGAAGGAGGGCGTGGTTCGAGCGGAACGCGGGCGCGCGCGCAAAACATTTTTGTGGCGGTGGAAATTGCGTTGGCCGTGGCGCTGCTGGCGGGCGCGGGATTGATGGTGCGCAGCCTGGTGGGGCTGGCGAATGTGAATCCGGGGTTTGATCCGCAGCATGTGATGGAGTTTGGCGTGTCGCCCTCGGCCGCGCGCATCAGTACGCCGGCGCGCATCCGCCAGACCTATCGTGAAATCACAAGGCGATTTGAAGCTGTTCCGGGCGTGTCCGCCGCGTCGCCATTAGAGGGAGCGCTGCCGTTGACAGGCGATTCGCTGGTGGGATTCTGGATCACGGGGCAGCCGAAACCTTCTTCGGCGAAGGAAATGACGCGCGCGCAGTGGTACGCGGTTGCGCCCGACTATCTGAAGGTGATGGGTATTCCGCTGCAGCGTGGAAGATTTCTGAGCGCGCAGGATACGGAGACGACGCCCTTCGTCGTGGTAATCGATGATGGTTTCGCGCGTGCATATTTTCCCGATAAAAATCCGATCGGCAAGCGGCTCAACATTTCGATTATTGATGTCGAGGGCGCGGAGATTGTCGGCGTGGTGGAGCACGTGAAGCACGCGGGATTGGGCGCGACGGGGGTAGTGGACCAGCGCGGCCAGCTTTATTTTGCGATATCGCAATTGCCGGATCGCGTGCTGCCTTTGGTGGGCCGCGCTTGCACGTTCGTGGTGCGCGCTGCGGGAACGCCGCAGGCCGTGAGCGAATCGCTGCGCGCGGCGTCGCTGAAGTTCGATAGCAAGCAGGTGCTGTACGAATTCCAGCCGATGGCGAAAGTTGTTTCCGATTCGATTGCCGCGCAGCGATTCACGATGATTCTTCTGGGCGTTTTCGCCACGCTCGCGCTGCTGCTTTCCGCGGTGGGAATATTCGGCGTGATTTCGTATGTCACGGGCCAGCGCACGCAGGAGATTGGTATTCGCGTGGCGATGGGCGCGCAGCGCAGTGACGTGCTGCGTCTGGTGCTGGGGCAGGGAATGCGTGTGGCGCTGTTGGGCGTCGCGATTGGACTGGCTGCGGCATTGGGACTGACACGGCTGATCGCGAGCCAGCTTTACGGCGTGAGCGCGAACGATCCGCTCACGTTTGCGGGCGTGGCGGCACTGCTCATAAGCGTAGCGCTCGCGGCATGTTACATTCCCGCGCGGCGGGCGATGCGCGTGGATCCCATGGTAGCTTTGCGTTACGAATAATCAGCAGCGGCGGCTAGTGCGCGAGCGCTCCAGAGTCAAAAACGATTTTCCCGCCCACGATGGTCAGCACGGACTCGGTCTTAGGCAAATCTGGCGTAGGTATCTTGAAAATGTCTTGTGAAAGCACGGCGAGGTCGGCGAGCTTGCCGGGCTCGAGGCTGCCTTTCTCCTTCTCCGCGAGTTCGGCGTAGGCGGAAGTCAACGTGTACGCGATCACAGCCTGCTCGCGGGTTATTGCCTCCGTTGGTCGGCCCGGATCGATGGTCGCCAGCATGATATTAAGGTACGGATTTATCGGACCGTCCGAGCCTAGCGCCAGCGGAATACCCGCGGCTAAGAGAGAGCGAAACGGCTGGACGTCCTTATACTTCATCGGGCTGGGACCGACGAGCAGTGTGACATCGAAATGCGTAGGATTCTGCACCACGACGATGCCGAAATCCTTGGCGCGAGGAATCAAATCCGGGAACAGGCCGTCGCCGTGCTCGAATCGGACGCGTTTGCCGTCCCAGACCCTTTTTCCGCCGGTGGCCTGCATCGCATTCAGCATCGCCGCGGTCGAGAGGTAGCCGCTGACGTGAAACATCATCTGATCGCCATCTGCGAGAGACTCTCGCAGCATTGCGTCCATTTCTTTTTCGGAAAAAGTGAGCGGGAGATGGCGAGCGCCGTAGTCAAGTGTTTCGCCCGCGGGCACGGACGGGACATCGCGCGGAGTGAAAGTGTTTTCGAGCGGCACGCCATCCAGCATCCATTTCGTGCCAGTGACGGTGATCAACGGGCCCGGGTGGCGCGGCACCGAGCGGCCCTCGAGCGTGTCGCGTCCGGCGGGCGTTGTCCCCGGCATGCGCATGATGCGAATGCGGATGGGCGTTGGCGTGGCCTCGAACAGTTTCACAGCGCGGTCGGGCGGAAGCGCGTCAGACATGTCTTGCAGCGAAGTGATGCCCAACTTCACGCACTGCGCGAAGAAGTCGCGTAATTGCGTGGTGGCTTCCGCGTCACTGGGCATCAGCGCGAGCTTGCGGCTTAGTTGCAGCACTGCGTATTCGCGGAGGACTCCGGTGAGCTTGCCGTCCGCGGAGCGTTCGTACCGCCCGCCCATGGGATCGGCCTGATCCTCGCGAATGCCGGTCTGGGCTAGTGCCACGCTGTTCAGAATCGCGGCGTGGCCGGTGAGCGTGGTAAGGATCACTGGATTTTCGGGTGCGACTTGATCGAGCGCGGTGCGCGTGACCGATATGTCGTGAAAAATAATCGGGCCGATATCCGCGAGAATGAATGTTCCTTTCGGGGATTTGGCGGCGGCCGCAGCGATCGCATCTTTCAATTGGATCCACGTCGGGTCTATCGTTTTCAAGTCTAAATGCACCGTGTGTGGCGGATTGAGGCCGATGTGGTCGTGGGCGTCATTGATTCCTGGAATCACTGTGCGTCCGGCAAGATCAATCTGATGCGTGTGCGGTCCGGCGAGTGCTTTGATTTTCGCGGAGTCGCCGGTGGCCAGGATGCGTTCGCCGCTGATCGCCAGAGCCTGGACGTAAGGATGCGCAGCATCACTGGTGAATATTTGCCCATTCAGAAGAATTAGGTCCGGGGGCTGCTGCCGGGCCGGCAATCGCTCCGCAAGAAAGCTTGATACGAGCAACAGGAGCGAAATCCCTGCTAGAGTTTTTGTCCGTGTCACAACGATGTCCTCCGGTCGGCGCCATCATACTTGAAAAGCGCGGGAACACGGCCGGCGATGCAATGGGCGCGTCTCGTGAAATTTTCCGCAGCGTGACTTTGTGCAGGAATGTTATTGTGACTCGGGCGCGCTGGTTGTGCGCTGAATTTTATGCCTGACTCGATCAAAGTGGTTCTCGAATTCGCGCTGCTCGCGATTACTTCGGTATTTTTTCTGGTGGACCCGTTTGCGGTGATTCCTTTATTTCTGGCGGTTACCGCGGATTCCACGCCAGCGGAGCGGCGAGGCGTGGCGCGACGCTCGGCGTTCACTTGCGCGATCGTGCTGTGCTCGTTTGCGTTGGCCGGAAGCCTGATTTTCAAAATGTTTGGCATCACGCTGCCGGCTTTCAAGATTGCCGGCGGAATTATTTTGATGGGGATTGGGCTGGACATGCTGCAGGCCAAGCAGTCCGGCACGAAAGCGACGGCCGAAGAGCAGCAGGAAGGTACGGAAAAACAGGATGCGAGCATTATTCCGCTCGGGATGCCGATGCTGGCTGGTCCGGGCGCGATTTCCACGGTGATGGTGCTGGTGGGCGAATCGCACTCGCTGTGGCAGCACGGCGTTATCTACGCGACGATTCTGCTGACGTCATTCATTTCTTTCCTGATCCTGGCAGGCGCGGACGGTGTGCGGAAATATCTCGGCGAAACCGGGATCCGCATCCTGATGCGGTTGATGGGATTGCTGCTGGTGGCGCTGGCGGTACAGTTCGTGGTAAACGGGCTGACGGATTTTGGATTGCTGAAGCCGCTTGCGACGCCTTACTAGCGTTACGGGGTTGACGAGAAGGTGTCGCACGCATCCACACGACCAGTCGTGAGACCTTGCTTGAACCATTGCACGCGCTGCGCGGAAGTGCCGTGCGTGAACTTTTCGGGCATCACTTCGCCGGTGGTCATTTTCTGAATGTGATCGTCGCCCACGGCTGCGGCAGCTTGCAAGCCGGATTCCACGTCGCCTGCTTCCAGGATATTGCGCTGCTCGGTGGAATTGCCCCAGACGCCTGCGTAGCAGTCCGCTTGCAGTTCCAGCCGCACGGAGAGGTCATTGGCCAACTGCGGATTGCGTTGCTGCGCCGCGCGGACTGTGCTTTCGGTGCCAAGAATTTTCTGCACGTGATGACCGAGTTCGTGCGCGATCACGTATGCTTGCGCGAATTCACCGGAAGCGCCGAAGCGATTCTTGAGTTCGTCGAAGAATCCCAGATCGAGGTAGACCTTTTCATCGCTGGGGCAATAGAAGGGGCCGGTGGCAGTTTGCGCGAGGCCGCAGGCAGAATTCAAGTCGTCGCGAAACAGAACCAGCTTGGCATGGCGGTACTGCGGAACCAGCTTGGGCCAGGTGCTTTGCACGTCATCGAGAACAAAGGATACGAATTGAACTTCTTTCTGCTCGGCGGCATTGCGGGCGGGGTCGGGTGGGCGCGCGACGGAGGTAGACGGGTCTGTGGCGCCCGAATTGAGGAAGGGCGAAATCAGGTCGCGCTTGAAAATAAAACTCAGCACCAAAAGGATGAGCAGGCCCCCGATGCCGATGTGGATACCGCCGGGGAATCCTCCACCACCGCCGCCGCTGGAATTGCGGTCATCTTCGATGTCGCCGCTGGTACCGCCGGGTGTCCAACGCATCAGAGGGCCTCATGGACCGCGAAACGAAAGTTGGTCGTGCGCGCCGAAAATATAAAGCCGCGATTAGCGGCGGACAGGCTGGGTTTCGCAAGGGTATCACACATGCTTATCGGGAACTCTTTCGTAGATGCACCGAGCCGCGGGAGACGGCGCGCGCGCAACGATAGTCCGCCCAGGAGTGTGGCTGCAGTGATTGCTCCAGCTAGTATTCGTCGTCCTCGGTTTTCTTCAGGCGCATCATTTTAAATGCTACGCGAAAATCACGGGAACGGGCTTCGGCGAGGATGGCGCGTCGGGCTTCGATGGGCAGCTCCGATGGGCCGAAGACGCCGGCCATATCGCGCGGGAAATGGCGGATAAAGATTGCGGCAAGGTGCGCGGTGGCGTAGGCGATGGGAGTGGAGATCAAGCCGCGCTGGCGAATTTGAAACAGCGTGGGAAAACTCGCGTCGTAGCGCAGCAGCAACGGTTGATCGTCTTTCACTCCTCGCACCAGGACGGCCGCGGCGAAGCGGGCATTTTCCAGCACTCCGCGGCGAATCATTCCCGCGACACCTTTGGGCGTTAAAGTTTTCGGGAAGCGTTTGCGCACGATTCCCTGCGAGCGGTTCAGGCGTCCTTGGCGGTACCAACGAAATAAGCGATCGAAATCGTTACCGCCGATTTTGGCGTCCATATCGCGCATGGGAACCACGTAGGGCAGCATGCAAACTTCATCCTGCGCGGCGAGGTACACGGTGGTTTCGCCGATGGGCGGCGGGAAACGGAATTTTTCGCGGTCCGCGAAACGCTTGGCGAGCGAAAAGCGGCCGTGGCGATAGACTCGCGGGCTGGAAATTGCTTCGTCGTACATCACTTCCGGTGACCAAGTGGAAACCGGATCCTTGCTTTCGGTGCTTTCGTACAGACGGATTTGCACGGATTCCACGGTGTCCAGCAGTTCGGAGCCGCGCTTGGCGAGAAGATTGGTGAGACCAGGGGCCGCGCCGGTGCAGATCAGCGCCGCGCGATTTTTCGCTTCGAAGCGTTTGCGGAATCGGAATTGCTCGGGCTTGAATGGGTTGCGATTCAAGTGCGAATTCAAATCGAGGTAATGCACGCCCAGACGCAGCGCCGCGCGCAGAATGATTTCGTTGAAGACGGCGGGGGAAGCGTTTACCAGCAGGTTGCAGCCGCGAGCGGCGCGCACGATGGACCAGAGATTGCGCGCGTTCGCCTCTTTTACTTCAATCGCGCTCTTCTTGCCGAGAAATTTCCGCGCGCGGTCTGGATCGCGATCGCCACACCAGACCGTGTGTCCCTGGCGCACGAGCAATTGAGCGAGTAAGGAGCCGGCGCCGCCCACTCCCAGTACGAAGATGCGCATCGGTCCGCAACTTTATCATATTCGCCGCGCGGGGAAACTGGAGCATCGCCAGCACTTTCCCGTTTGTGCACCGGTCGGCGAGTGTGCTGTACGACGAGAACCATCGGCAACGGATCAGCGGAGGATGCTCCGAACCGGAACAAAGCCATAGCAACGAAGGATCAGTTTGCTGCCTCGTATGGATACCCAATTGCAAGTACGCTTACGCCGCCAAAGAGGCTATCGTCTTTAGCGGACTTGGCTTCGAACCAAGCTGTCGGGCATATCTCGTTTCAAGAACTTCAAAAAAAAGGAAAACACTCGTGCTCAATGACTTGATGCTACGAAAGATCGCTTCTTCAGCAGTCGCCTGCATGCTGTTGTTAAGTGGCGCGGCGCAATCCGTGCAGGCTTGCACTGGCATCCTTCTCACCGCGGCGGACGGCAGCGTGGTCCACGCGCGCACGATGGAATTTGCCATCGACATTCAATCCGACGTGATTATGATTCCGCGCGGCTATGCTCGGACGGGAAGCACACCCGACGGCAAGGAGGGGTTGAAGTGGAAGGCGAAGTACGCCAGCGTTGGGGCCAACGGGGTGGGAAAGCCGTTTATATTCGATGGAGTTAACGAGAAAGGATTGGCCGCGGGGCTGTTCTATTTTCCCACGGCCGCGGGATACATGCCTTACACCACGGCCGATGCGGGCAAGACCATGGCGCCTTGGGAATTGGGCTCGTGGGCGCTGGAAAACTTTGCGAGCGTGGAAGAGGTGCGAGCCAACGTCGGCAATGTCGTCGTCCCGGCGGTGGTATATGAAGGATGGGGAATCGCTCCGGAGGTTCACTTCATCATCAGCGACGCTACGGGCAAGAGCGTGGTGATCGAATTTGTCGGCGGCAAACTCACTGTCTACGACGCGCCGCTGGGAGTCATTACCAACTCGCCGGCGTTCGATTGGCAAATGACGAACCTGCGCAACTACGTGAATTTCTCCATGACCAACATGCCGCCGGTAAAGCTGGGCCCCGTCACGCTGGAGCCGTTTGGCCAGGGCAGCGGGATGCTCGGACTGCCGGGTGATTTCACGCCGCCATCCCGATTTGTGCGCGCGGTCGCGTTCAGCCAGTCGGTTTTCCAGCCAAAGACCGGAGGAGACGCCGTTCTTGAGGCGTTCCATATCCTTAACCAGTTCGATATTCCAAAGGGGGCGGCGCGGGAACACGAGAAGGACGCCCACGGCAACATTCTGGCCGACTACACGATTTGGACAGCGGCGAGCGATCTGCGGACCAAGCGGTTTTATTTCCGCACCTACGAAAACAGCCAGATCCGCATGGTGGATCTGATGAAGATGAACCTGGATGCGAAGGACATCGTGACGATCTCGATGAAGGGCGACGAGATGATCAAGCCGCTGACCCCGTAAGAACTCGGTACCCCATAACGGCGCGAGTCAAAAGCTCCGTCTGTGAGCCTGCCTGCGATTCATTGCCCCGGTGCGCCCGGAAGCGTATTATCGGCTCTGATATCTCCGACCCGCTCGGCCTAACAGACAGACAGCCTAAGGCGTGGGGGCGATGCTCTTGGCATTTTCAGGAGATGAGGGATTAGGCGGAAACGCCTGCTCCTCCCGGATCTGGAAAGGAGAGCATCCAGCGGGCGCGGTTTTCAAGCGCGCCAAGCCGGTGGCACCCTCGCCCAATTCCGAATTTGGATTGGGCTATTTTATTCTTGGGAGCATCTTAATAGAGCATGTCACTGACGGACAAATTCGGACGCCAGATCACCGACCTGCGGGTTTCGGTGACGGACCGCTGCAATTTTCGCTGCGTGTATTGCCGTTCGGCGGATCCGGAAAATCACATGGCGGAGCACGCGCTGCTGGAATGGGATGAATACGAGCGGCTGGTGCGCATTCTGGTGGGGATGGGAATTCGCAAGGTGCGCGTGACGGGCGGCGAGCCGCTGGTGCGTCCGGGCGTGGAAGATTTTGTGGCGCGGCTGAAAGCCATCGGAGTGCAGGACCTTTCGATGACCACGAATGGACACTTGCTCGCCGAGCGCTGCGATCAACTAGTGGCGGCGGGGCTGAACCGCATCAATATCAGCCTGGATTCGCTGAATCGAGAAAAATTCGAGAAGGTGACGCGGACGAAAACGTTTGATCAAGTGATGGCGGGGATCGAGGCAGCGCAGAATTCGCCGCTGCGTCCAGTGAAAGTGAATGCCGTGCTGGTGCGCGGGTTGAACGATGACGAAGTGGAAGCATTCGCGGAATTCGCGCGCGAGAAAGAAATTGTGATGCGCTTCATTGAGTTTATGCCGCTGGACGCGGACCGGGCATGGACGCGCGACATGGTCGTGCCTGCGGCGGAAGTGCATAACCGCATTTCGGCGCGCTGGCCGCTGATTCCGGTGGTGCACGAGCGCAGTGAGACCGCGCGGAAATACCGCTTCGCCGACGGCGGCGGTGAAATTGGATTGATCGCGCCCGTGACACAGCCTTTCTGCGGACATTGCTCGCGCATCCGGTTGACCGCGGACGGAAAATTGCGCACTTGCCTGTTTAGCAAGGAAGATCACGATTTGAAAAGCTTGCTGCGCAGCGGCATGGGCGACCGCGAAATTGGCGACGCGATTGTGGCCATGGTGCAGACGAAGGAAAAGAGCCATCGCATCAATGAGCCGGATTTCGTGCCGCCCTCGCGCACGATGGTCTATATTGGCGGCTGATTGCATGGCGGGCATGGGAGCAGGGCAACATGGCGGATGAGGAGTCTAAATATTTCTCGCTGACGGAAGCGGAGCGGCTGCGTTCGCAGCTGGAGCCGCTGCTGATTGAAGCGATGGAATCGCGCCGCAAAATGATTGATGTGGACGAGCGGATCAATTCGCTCGCTGAACGTATCCAGCGCTCCGGCGGCCTGGCGGTGGCCTATGAAAGCGCGGCCAAGACGCGCCTGGAACGCAACCGGCTGGAGGAAACCGTGCAGTCCGCGCTGGACCAGATTCAAGAGACGGGATGCGTGGTGAAGGATCTGGACGTAGGCCTGCTGGATTTTCCGGCACGTATTGATGATGAGGAAGTTTATCTCTGCTGGAAGCTGGGCGAAGATCGCATCCGTTTCTACCATCGCCAAGACGAAGGATTTTCCGGGCGCAAGCCGATTGATCCCCGCGACGCTGGTTACAATAATCCTGTTCAATAATTCTGCAGCGATCGCCGTTCCTACCGCGCCGTCATTTCGATAGGCTGCACGTCGCGTTCAATCTTGGCAAGATTTTCATCTTCCGCTACCTCGAGATCGTATTTGGTCTGAAGGTTCAGCCAGAAACGCGGCGTGGTTTTGAAATAGCGGCCCAGGCGCAACGCAGTGTCGGGCGAAATGCCGCGTCGCTCCGCGACAATGTCCGCGATCCGTGTCACCGGCACGCGCAAATCCAGCGCCAGCTTGTTCATGCTGAGCCGGTAGGGCTTCATGAAATCTTCGCTGAGAATTTCGCCGGGATGTACGGGCTTCAATTTTTTTGCCATCGTGCTCTCCTAGTGGTAATCCGCGATCTCCACTTCGTAGGCGTCGCCGTCGCGCCAGGTGAAACAGATGCGCCACTGATCATTAATGCGGAGGCTGTATTGGCCTTTTCGGTCGCCACGCAGCGCTTCCAAGTGATTTCCCGGAGGAGATGCTAAATCGCTTAAATAGTCCGCCGAATCTAGCTGGCGGAGTTTTCGAAACGCTACTCGTTCAAAGCTTTTGAAGCGTCTAACGGATTCGCGCCTGTGAAGCTGTTCCGTCTCGCGCGATCGAAAAGACCGAATCACTATGACAGTCTATACTGTGTTTCGTTAAATGTAAACCGCTACGAGGATTGAGCGGAAATCGGCAAGACCCAAGAGCTCACAACGTGTGGTAGGGTGGAAAGTGTAGCGAGTGAATTGTGACTGACACAACTGAAAACCGCCTGAAGGATTCCGCTAGCCCTTATTTGCGTTCTGCCGCGAACCAGCCGGTGGATTGGCATGAATGGGGCGAGGAAGCTTTTGCGCACGCACGCGCGGAAGGCAAACCAATTTTGCTGGATATCGGCGCGGTGTGGTGCCACTGGTGCCACGTGATTGACCGCGAGAGCTACGAAAATCCCGAAATCGCGGCGATGATCAATAAATTTTATGTACCCGTGAAAGTGGACCGCGACGAGCGGCCCGACGTGGACTCGCGCTACCAATCGGCGATCAGCGCGATTTCCGGGCAGGGCGGCTGGCCGCTGACGGCATTTCTGACACCAGACGGCAAACCATTTTCCGGCGGCACCTATTTCCCGCCGGAAGACGCGATGGGCCGGCCGGGATTCAAGCGCATCCTGTTGGGGATTGCCGACGCGTTCAAGACGCGGCGGGCGGAAGTGGATAGTTCCGCGAAAGCGCTGGAAGAGGCGGTGGCGAAGGCCGAGGTGTTTCACACGGCGCGCGGCGAATTCGACGCGGGCGTGGTGGATTCCGTCGTGGAATCCGCGCTGCATCTTTTCGATGAAGCTCACGGCGGATTCGGCGGGGCGCCGAAATTTCCGCACTCGAGCGCGATTGATTTGTTGCTGGAGCGTTATCAATCGTCGCGCGAACCGCGTTTGCTGCATGTGGTCGAGCGGACGTTGACGGGGATGGCTGAAGGCGGCGTTTATGATCAATTGGCCGGCGGCTTCCATCGCTATTCGGTGGATGAACGCTGGTGCGTGCCGCACTTCGAGAAAATGACGTACGACAATTCCGAGCTGCTGAAGAATTTTCTGCATGGTTATCAGGTGACCGGCAAGCCGCTGTTCTGCGAGACTACCGAAGGAATTATCGAGTGGGTCGGCGCAGTGCTTTCCGATCGCGAACGCGGCGGATTCTACGGCAGCCAGGACGCGGACCAAACGCTGGACGACGACGGCGATTATTTTACCTGGACGCTCGCGGAGGTTCGCGCCGTGCTGACGCCAGAAGAATCCGGGGCGATCGAAATGCGTTACGACGTGGGAGCGCGCGGAGAAATGCATCACAATCCGGAGAAAAATGTTCTGTGGGTTGCGGCGGACTTGCCGGAAATTGCGCAAGCGCTGAAGACGACTCCAGAAGACATCTCGCTGCTGCTCGCGCGCGCGAAGGGAAAGCTGCTAGGCGCGCGCCTGCAACGGCATCCAACGCCCGCCGTAGACACGACAATATATGTGGCGTGGAACGCGATGTTCGTCTCAGCCTATCTGGAAGCGGCGCGCGTCCTAGGACGCGACGATTGCCGCACATTCGCGCTGAAGACGCTGGAGCGCATCCTAGCTGAGGCGTGGGACGAAGCGAAGGGTTTTCGCCATCGCGTGGGCGGGCCGCGCCTGGAAGGCTCTCTCGACGATCAGATTTTCGCAGCCGCCGCGCTGCTGGATGCATACGAAGCCACACTCGACCGCCGCTATTTTGATATCGCCGAGCGCGCGGTGCGGCTCGCAGTGGAACGTTACGGCGATCCCGATGGCGGCGGGTTTTTCGATCGCGCGAAAGCCGCCGCGCCGATGGGCGGGCTGGACGTGCGCCGCAAACCGCTGCAAGATTCACCGACGCCGGGCGCGAATTCTGTCGCGGTGATCGTGCTCGACCGGCTTTATGCATTCACCGGGGAAAAACTTTATCGTGAGTGGGCGGAGAAGACGTTGGAAGCTTTCGTCGGGCTCGTCCCGCAATATGGGCTTTTCGCGGCGACCTATGGGTTGGCTGCACTGTTACACGCGCGCCATCCTTTACAAGTGGTCGTGCTTGGGGCGGCCGGCAATCCGCAAGCCGCCGCGCTCGAAAAAGCTGCGAACGAAATCTATCGTTTCGGCAAAGCGGTGCTGCGCGTCACGCCCGAAGCGCTCGCTGCAGCCTCGCTCGCACCCACGCTCCGTGAAACCTTGCCGCATCTTGATGCCGCGAAGCCGCAAGCGCTGGTGTGCGTCGAAACCACATGCCATGCACCGGTAACTGACCCTGCCAAGCTCCAAGCACTGCTCAACGAAGTCGCGGCTACCACAGCCGCGCGTTGATCTGAGCAAAATCGCGCGCCACCTCCGCAAGTTGCTGTGCATCCAACGCAGTGCAATAATGCTGCATTCGGCGGGAATGCCGTTTCAGGATTGGTGTACACGGGGGCTTTATGGCGATGAGGGATGCATGGATTGAAAAGCGCGCTGCGGCGATGAATGGAGGCGTGCGTAACTTCTCGCAGATGCATTATGCGCGCTTGGGTGTGATCACCGAAGAAATGGAGTACGTCGCCAAGCGCGAAAAACTTACGCCGGAGCTGGTGCGCGGTGAAGTGGCGCGCGGCCGGGCGATCATCCCCGCCAATATCAATCACCGCAATCTGGAGCCGATGGGCATCGGCGTCGCGTTCTTCTGCAAGATCAACGCTAATATTGGAAATTCCGCCACCACATCGAACGTGGATGAAGAACTAGAGAAACTGCACCGCTCCGTGCATTACGGTTCGGACACGGTGATGGACCTTTCCACCGGCGGCGACATTCCGATGATTCGCAAGGCGATCATCAACGCGTCGCCGGTGCCGATCGGCACTGTGCCGATTTACGAAGCGCTCTCGCGGGTGCGGCGGCCGGAGGATTTGACCATCGAGATTCTGCTGGAAGTGATCGAAGAGCAGGCCGAGCAAGGCGTGGATTACATGACGATTCACGCGGGAGTGCTGCGCGAATTTCTGCCGCTGGTGCGCAACCGGATTACGGGAATTGTGAGTCGCGGCGGCGCGCTGCTGGGCCAGTGGATGAGCTTCAACAAGAAGCAAAACTTCCTGTACGAGAATTTCGACGCCATCTGCAAGATCTTCCAGAAGCACGACGTGAGTTTTTCGCTGGGCGATGGCTTGCGGCCGGGGTGCCTGGCGGATGCGAGCGACGAAGCGCAGTTCGCGGAGCTAAAAGTACTGGGCGAGCTGACCAAGAAAGCCTGGGAATACGATGTGCAAGTGATGATCGAAGGTCCGGGGCACATTCCGATGGACCAGATCGAGCTGCAGGTGAAAAAAGAAAACGAAATGTGCCACGAGGCGCCGTTTTACACGCTGGGGCCGCTGGTCACCGATATCGCGCCGGGGTACGACCACATCACCAGTGCGATTGGCGCGGCGATGATCGGCTGGCACGGCGCTTCGATGCTGTGCTACGTGACGCCGAAGGAACATCTGGGGCTGCCGAATGCGGATGATGTGCGCCAGGGCGTGATTGCTTACAAGATTGCGGCGCATGCGGCGGACGTGGCGCGGCATCGCCCGGGGGCGCGCGATCGCGATGATGCGCTCAGCTACGCGCGTTTTCTTTTTGACTGGAACAAGCAGTTCGAGCTGTCACTCGATCCCGAAACCGCGCGGAAGATGCACGACGAAACTTTGCCGGACGATTTTTACAAGGAAGCGAAGTTCTGCTCGATGTGCGGGCCGAAATTCTGCTCGATGAACACCACGCAGATCGCGGAGGCGTATCAGGGCCTCGACCAGAAGGAGCGTGAGCAGAAATTCACGCAACTCTTAGAGAAAGTGCAGCCGCAAGCGAAGACTGCAGCGACTTCCTGATCGGCTGCGCCGGCTGGCGCCTGGAACTTGCGCTTGCGTGCGTGGTGCGGCGAGCGGAAAATCCAGGGAACCGGGCGAGCCGTTGAATCGTATCTAATCGTAGGGCGTGGAGCGGAATATCCCGCTCCGTCGGAATCGAACGATTCAGAGGTGCGGATATGACATTTCTTCTCGTCGCGGCGCTGCTGTATTTTCTGCCTGCGATCATTGGACATAACAAACGCGATGCCACGGGGATTTTCATCTTGAATCTTGTGGCGGGCTGGACCGTGATCGGATGGTTTGTCGCGCTGCTGTGGGCGTGCGCATCGGACTCTCGTGTGCACACCGTGCTGGTGCCCGCAGGCGCGGCGTTTCGCTATAGTTGCCGTTGCGGCGCAATGGAGCCTGCGGGAGCGCAATACTGCTGGGCTTGCGGCAGACATTTGTAAACTTCTGGACCCGAGTGCTTGAGTGAAGAACTCCCCAACAGACGAAAATCTTCGCGAAGAATTCAATCGCTGGGCCGATGCGGGCAAGGGCGAAACGATGGAGCACGATCACTGGCCCATCACCAAGCCAGCGCTAGGGTTGATGCAGATCGAGCCAGATCACAATATTCTGGATGCCGGCTGCGGCGCGGGTTGGCTTTCGCGGATTCTGGCGCAGCGCGTGCCGCAGGGGCGCGTGGTCGCCATGGATATTTCCGACGAGATGATTCATCACGCGCGCGAGGCGAGCGTGAACCACGAGAATCTGGTGTTCGTCGTGGGCGCGGTGGACGAAATACCGTGGGAAGCGAATTTTTTTACGCGTGTGATTTCGGTCGAATCCTCGTACTACTGGCCCGATCCGCTCACGGGCCTGCGCGAGATTCATCGCGTGTTGGCCGAAGGCGGCTCCGCGTGGACTCTGATCAATTATTATCGCGACAATCCCTATTGCCATCAGTGGGGCGCGAAATTGGCGGTGCCCACGAAATTGCTTTCCGCCGCCGAGTGGGAAACGTTGTTTCGCGACGCGGGATTCATGGAAGTGGCGCATCGCCTGATCCCTGACCCCACTCCCAATCCCGCGGAGTACACCGGCCGCTGGTTCCGCGACGCGAAGGAGCTGGCCGACTTCCGCGCAATCGGTGCTCTGTTGGTTTACGGAAGCAAGTAGGCGAGAACACGACAGTGGCTTTCGCTGTTTGACTCGCGCGACGCCCGTCGCTATACTCGCCGAGTTTGCGGGGTCCGGGAGACGTGATGGGGGTTCTCGACAATCGCTTTGAACGCAGCTACGTCCTTTCCACCGTCGATTACGTTTTTAATTGGGCGCGCAAGAGCGCCATCTGGCCGCTAACCTTCGGACTCGCCTGTTGCGCCATCGAAATGATTGCTTCCACCACTTCGCGTTTTGACATTGCGCGATTCGGCGCCGAAGTGTTTCGGCCCTCGCCGCGGCAGGCGGACCTGATGATCGTCGCCGGCACTGTGACGCTGAAAATGTCTCCGGTGCTGAAGCGGGTGTGGGACCAGATGCCGGATCCGAAGTGGTGCATCTCGATGGGCGCGTGCTCCAGTGTCGGCGGCCCGTTTAACGTGTATTCCGTGCTGCAGGGTGTGGACCGGATCGTGCCGGTGGACGTGTACGTGATTGGCTGTCCGCCGCGGCCGGAAGGCCTGTTCTATGCGCTGCTGAAGTTGCAGGACAAAATTGACCAGATGTCCCTGGCGAAGCGCCCGACGGCGGTGCGTCTGAAGCCGGAAATGGTGGAAGGATTCAAAGAGGGCGTGATGGTCGCCCAGTCGCCGGCACCTCGATAGGGAATTCAGAACCGCGAGCGGCGTAGTTCGCCGAATATCGCCGTGTAGTCGCCAGTTTGGAGAAGATCACGCAATGCCCTTTCTGCGCACAGCGAAGAAGGAAGAAATACCTCCCGGAACGATCCGCGAATTCGATATAGATGGCAAGAACATCGCGCTGGCCAACGTTGACGGTAAGCTGTTTGCGATCAATAACATATGCTTGCATCGAGGCGGCCCGCTGGGTGAAGGCGAGCTGGAGGGCCAGGTGGTCGTATGTCCCTGGCACGGCTGGAAATACGACGTGACGACTGGGAAATTGACCACCAATCCGACCGTGGGCGTGCAGTGCTACGCGGTTGAGGTACGGGGCGACGACATCTACGTAGATCTAGGTTAACAATAGACTTAGCTGCTCATTCATATACGAATTTTTGGCCTGTTAGCCGAGTGTTAGAGCATCCGTAAAATTCCCACTACAAAGTTCGCCATTTTTGGCCTCTTCCGTGTATAGTTCGCCCGACACTTTTTGACGGATGACGCAACCTCCCCACAAACCAAGACGCTGGCTGCTGGCTGTAGACCCGCGCGTCTACCACTGGGACACCCTTTTCGTGAAAGGCAAGGAAATGTGGCGGCACGCCGGGCATCGTCCTGACGCGATTCGCCAGCTGAAGCAAATTCACAAGGGCGACCGCGCACTGGCTTATCACGGCAAGCCTGAGCACGCGCTGTACGCGCTGGCGGAAGTGAGCCGCGACCCGTATCCCGATCCTCACGAAAACGATCCGAAGAAAATGGTGATGGACCTGCGGGCTATCGAACGGCTGCCGCGCCAGGTGACGCTCGCCGAGTTGCGCGAAAACAAGCTGCTGCGCAAAATCAAGTTTCTGAAGAACACCCGCCTCACCGTTTGCCCGTTGACCGACGAAGAGTATTCGGAGATTTTGCGCATGGCGGGCATTGTCGCTTCCCCTGGCATCCCGTTACCCTGAGTCTGCCGCCGCGGACGATGGACCGGCCTCAGAAATCGCAACGCACAGTTCGAAAAATAAAGCTCAGCCAATCTGATTTTTGCGCGCGGAGGAATTTCCCATGCAGAAACGATTCGTGATTATCGGCGGCGCTGCGCTGGCCTGCGCGTTTTTGATTTTTGGCTTGGTGCGCTTGCATGCTGCTTCGACTCTTCTGCCACAGAATAAAAAGGCGGCGTCACCACAGGCCTGGTTACGCGGTGTTTCCGACGGCAGCACGCACGTGGTGGACATGACTTATGCGATCAACGGCAAGCTGCCGGCGTGGCCCGGAGACGACCGAACATTCGAGGCCAAAGTGGAGTCGACGCCGGAGAAAGACGGTTACTTCGCGCGCAGCTTCTGGACGCTGGAACACTACGGCACGCACATGGATGCGCCCGCGCACTTTCCTCCTGGTAAGGAATATTTGGATCAAGTCTCGGTGCAGCGCCTTTTCGCGCCTGCTGTGGTGGTTGATGTGCGCGAGGAGGCCAGCAAAGATCAGGATTATCGGCTGCGTGTAATGCGCGTGGAAAAATGGGAAGCGTTGCACGGCAGGATTCCAGTTGGAGCCGTGGTGCTGTTGCGCACCGGCTGGGCTTCGCGTTGGCCGGACCAGGCGCGTTACCGCAATATGGACGCGGCTGGAGTGATGCACTTTCCGGGATTTTCAGTCGAAGCCGCAAGGCTCCTGATCGAGCGCGGCGTGGTGGGCCTGGGAATTGACACGCTCAGCATTGACTACGGGCCGTCGAAGGACTTTGAAGTCCATCGCGTGACGCTGCCCGCAGGGCTGTACCAACTGGAAAATCTCGCGAACCTGGACCAGCTGCCCGATTCCGGAGCCTTCCTGATTTCCGCGCCCATCAAGTTGGAGGGCG
Organism: uncultured Acidobacteriota bacterium; assembly: GCA_963779465.1. Classification (GTDB taxonomy): domain Bacteria; phylum Acidobacteriota; class Terriglobia; order Acidiferrales; family UBA7541; genus Palsa-295. The sequence goes on from CAVZYH010000002.1 coordinate 753,122, forward strand.
GCTCCGGCGGTCCGGTGCGTGTGTTCGCGCTCTTGCCAAATGAAAAATGATCGGCAGCGCTTGACCTGAGTCCAAGCCCAGGTCTAAACTTAGGTATGGAGGATTCTTCCCCAATGCAGAACATCATTCCAATCACCGATTTGCAGCAAAAAACCAAGAAATGCATCGAGCGCGTGCGCGAAACAGGCGTCCCGCTCGTTATTACGCAACGGGGAAGAGCTGCCGCAGTTCTCGTGTCGGCTGCGGAGTTTGAAGGCTATTTAATAGCGCTCGACGAAAAAACATACCCTGATTGGCGTGAGAAGCTACGACGTGGAATCGAGGACTTGGACCAGGGCAGATGGATTGAGCTTGGAACTCTCCTAAAGAAAGGGAAGAAACACAAACGCCGTGCCTAGATTGCGCAAGCTGCTCGTGGCTCGCGAAGCGGTCACCGATTTCCGTTTGATCACTGAGCCGCTGCGGTCCGAAGTGGTAGCGCGTTTGAAACTGCTGAGGAGGTTTCCGAATATCGGGCGCTTCGTTCCATCTGAAATTCCGCACGTGCGCGCGACCACCGTCGGCATTTTTCGCATCTTGTACCGCGTCACCGCACGTGGTGTCGAAGTAATCTTCATTCGACACTGCAAACGACGTGTTCCGAATTTAGATTGAACTAGACCGGCTGTCATCCTCGAAGGATCGCTGCACGCGTCGCAAAGGATCACCGATGCCAGAACTTCCAGAAGTTGAAACTGTAGCGCGTGGACTGCGGGAAGTTCTGCCTGGGCGGCGGGTGCTGAGCGTGCGCCTGGGCAAGACGGATTTTATTGATGATCCCGCGGCGCTGGAACAGGATTTGCGAGGCGGCACGTTTGCGCGCATTCGGCGCCTGGGAAAATATCTACTGCTGGACCTGGAGCCGCGAAAAACTCCCGCGGAAGAAAGTTCGCTGCTGATTCATCTCGGCATGACGGGGCAAATCAGCGTCTGTCCGCCGGAGACTCCCGTCGAGTTGCATACCCACGTGTTTCTGGCTCTCGATGACGGCCGCGAGCTTCGCTATAACGATGTGCGCAGATTCGGCCGCATGGCGCTGCTGGCGAATGGCGCGCACGAGCGCGTCCTGGGCGGTCTGGGCGTGGAGCCGCTGGAAGTGAGCGAGGCAGAATTTCGCGCGCGGATTCTGGCGCGCAAATCGCGCATCAAGGCGGTGCTGCTGAACCAAAGCGTGCTGCGGGGCATTGGCAACATATATGCCGATGAGAGTTTGTGGCGCGCGAAGATTCATCCGGAGAAAATCGGCGCGCGATTGAACGATGACGAGCTGCGCCGGCTGCATCGCGCTGTGCAGCACATTTTGCGCGAGGCAATCCGTTTGCGCGGCTCTTCCATATCGGATTACGTGGATTTGGACGGCGGGCGGGGTGAATTTCAGCAAAAGCATCGTGCCTACCAACACGACGGCAAGAAATGCCATCGCTGCGGCACCATCATTCGCCGCATCATCGTGGCAGGACGCAGCACCCATCTCTGCCCGCAATGCCAGCCGGCGCCGCCGAGACCGAGAAAGCCGCGCAAACTCGCGAAGCAGCGCAGCCGTAAACGCGTGCTGCGTTCCCGCCACAAAACCAAACGCTAACGCCCCGTATAAAAATAAATCAGGATTGCGCCGAGCAGAGTGAATATGCCCGCGTAAATAAATCCAGCATTGGGGCTTACGCTGGACCACAGCGCGCCCACGGCGACGCTGGAGATCAGGTCGCCCACGCCGTTCACCGTAGCCAGCACGCCGAACCCGGAACCGCGATTCGCGGCAGGTAGTAGCTCCGCCGCGAGCGATTTTTCCACGGATTGCTGCACCGCGCCGTGAATTCCCGCCAGGCCGAACAGAATCGCGAGCATTGGAATAGTGGGCGGCTCGAAAATAAATCCGGCGAACGCCGCGACCGCGAAAAGATAGCCGACGGCCAGAAGGCCGCGCTTGCCGATTCGGTCGGCGAGCGCTCCGGCCGGATAGGACGCCGCTGCATCTACGAAATTGTAGAAGGTATAGAGCGCGACCGCGATGGCCGAAGCCCGCGCGAAGCCGTAATGGGGCGTCAGAATTTGTCCGGCGCGCAGGATCAGCAGCGTGGGCGCAAAGTCGCCGATGCCATGCGCGAAAACTCCGGCGAGGTAATGCCAATACGCTTTTGGAAGTTGCGCGAAACTGGATGCAAAGCTGGGAGCGCGGTGGCCTTGATCCGGAATTCCTTTTGGTGCGAGGAACGCGAAAGCCAGGCCGGCAGCGAGGCCCGGAAGCAGTGTCCAGCGCAGTACTCCGCGTGCGCCCATCGTGCCCAGCAGCGCCGTCGCGCATAATGGGCCGAGCACCGCGCCAATCGTATCCATCGCGCGTTCGAACCCGAATGCGCGGCCTTGCTGTTCGGGCGGGACGCAATCGGCCAGAAGCGTGTCGCGCGATGGGCCGCGACTGCCTCGCCCCATCCATCCGAGCGCGCGCATCGCTAGAATCGCCGGCCACGATTGCGCGAAGGCGTACGCGAACGTTGAAAGTCCCGTCGCGAAATATCCGATGATGCCGGTTGGCTTGCGAAGTTGCGGGCGATCCGCGATCCAACCGCCCGCCAATTTTGCAAAGCTTGAGAGCCCGTCTGAAACTCCCTCGATCACGCCCAGAGCGAATGCCGGTGCGCTCAAGCTCGCGAGAAAAGCGGGAAGAATTGCGGTGGCCGCTTCGTGGCCCCAATCGGAGAATAGGCTAGCAAGTCCGATGCCGAGCACACCGCGCGTGAGCCACCGGTTGGAAGAAAACGATGCGGGCTGCGCAGCAGGCTCGCTCATTTTTTTGTGTTCGCGGCCGAAACATCGTCTGCGCCGCCTCTTTCGAGCAGTCTGAGCAATTCACCTACGGTCCTGGGTGACTTGCCAGTCTCTTCCACAGTCGTAACAAGCTCGACGAGGTCCAGCGAGTCGCATCGAAAAATCTGGGTCAATCGATCGGTCACGTCGTCCAAGGCATCTTCCGGTTTAAGTTCCCGAGAGTCGAGGGCGCGCTTCAGATTCGAACGGAGAGTACGTGGAAAAAGGTCCATAGGGCCATCCCGGTTTTTCAGCGAGTCGTGCTGTCGCCCGCGCGTGCGACGGCCGATGACGCGAGAAATGGCGCGGCGGCATTGAAGATCCCTTCGGCCCAGGTGTGTCGCTCGGCGGGAGCGAGCCACAAGACCGGCGCGCGCAAATCATTGAACGGAGCCGAAGTCAGCAATTCAATCAGCAGATCGTGAATTCGCTTTTGAAACGCGCGATCCTCGGAGCGAAATCCGTCGGCGGGAATATCCGCTTCGATGGGCGGCACACCGATCAGAATCGAATATGTATCCATCCACCACGCGAGCCAGGATTCAAGCTGCGGCTGCCTGCCGAATTTATTCACGAGGTAGCAATAATTATCGAGCACCGCGCGATCGGCAATCACGTGCGGCGCGCGCCGCGCGGCGTCCAGTTCCGCGGCAATTTGCGCGTGCAGAATCCACAACTGGCCCTCGATGGTGGTTGCGGCGTTCACAGGGAACGGCGATTGCCGCGCCACTTCGGTCACCAGTTCGACGTTGTAATGCGCCTTCTTCAGCAGCGAGCAGATTTCATACGCCAGAGTGGTCTTGCCCACCCCATGCGTTCCGATCAGTGCGAGTTTCAATGTTCTGCCTTTTGCCAGCTGTGCTTCCGTTTCTAACACACTTTCGTCGCGCTGAGAAAGGCGACGGCGAAACGCTCTGCGCGCCCGTTGCGTCTGGCATTTGCGGTTTCTCGCTCGTTGTTTTCGGGCGTCGCGGCGCATAGAATTACCCGTTCTCGCATGCCGCGAATAGCCGCTTAATCGCTGAATGCATAAAAGGAGACTATGCGCGCCGTGCTGCAGCGCGTAACTCGCGCGCGAGTGTTGGTGGAGGGCGATGTCGCGGGCGAAATCGGTCCGGGCCTGGTGGTGCTGCTCGCCATCGGGCGGGAGGACAGTGCGGCGACAGCTTCGTTCATGGCCGAGAAAATCGTGAACCTGCGCATTTTCGGCGATGAGCAGGGGAAAATGAATCGGTCGCTGCTCGATGCGGGCGGCGCGGTCCTCGCTGTCTCGCAATTTACTTTGTATGGCGATGCCCGCGGCCAGCGCCGGCCAAGTTTTATCCAGGCGGCGCCGCCGGAGCAGGGCAGGGCGCTCTACGAAGAATTTGTGCGCGCTTTGCGGGGTTTGGGAGTGACCGTCGCGACTGGCGTTTTTCAGACGCACATGTCGGTGGAGATCGTGAACGACGGCCCGGTCACGATTCTGCTCGACTCCGACAAACTTTTTTGAGCGGATGCCCGAGCACTGCCCGACGCACCGGAACTTCGTCGCCGGGCGCGATGTTGACCGTCCGCAGTGGACCTTGCGCAGCGCGTTGCACTGTCTTACGCTTTTCCAGGGGATATTTTAATGAGCGAAATCAGTCGCATCCTCGACCAAATGGACCGCGCGTTCGCAGGCGACGCCTGGCACGGCCCTTCTCTAGATTCTCTGCTCGACGGAATTTCCGCGGAAGAAGCTTCGAAACATCCCGTGCGTGGCGCGCATTCGATCTGGGAATTAGTGAACCACATCGCGGCGTGGAATTCGATCGTGCGGCGGCGCGCCGAGGGCACCGCAGCGGAAGTGAGCACCGAAATGGATTGGCCACCTGTGTGGGAAACAACTGAAGTGACCTGGAAGCGCTCGCTTGAGCATTTGCGTGACTGCCGCGGGCGTTTTCGTGCTGCGGTGAAAAATCTGCACGCCGACAGGCTGGATGAGATTGCTCCGGGCAAGGAACATTCGTTGTACGTCATGCTACACGGCGCCATTCAGCACGACCTTTATCACGCGGGACAGATCGCCGTGCTGAAGAAGGCGTTGCAATGACTGCGTGGTACAGCGAATGAAGCCTGCGCCCATCACGTTCGCCGGACAGATTCGCGCAGCGCAACCGCCTGACCACGCTCGGATCGCCGACCTTGCGGGGCAATTGAGCTATCCGTCCACACCAGAGGAAATCGCGCATCGCTTACGAGGACTGCAGCGGTCGGCGGACGCAGCAGTGTTCGTGGCGGAGCTGGCTGGCGGGGAGATCGCGGGGTGGATCGCCGTGTTCGTGTATCGTACGGTGGAGGCCGATGCGCGCGCTGAGGTGAGTGGTCTGGTAGTGGATGAACGATTCCGGTCGCAACGGGTGGGTGAACACTTGCTGGCGCACGCGGAAGAATGGGCGCGCGAGAATGGCTGCCAGGCCGTCGGCTTGCGCTCGAATGTGATCCGCGAGCGGGCGCACGCGTTCTACGAGCGCCACGGTTACACGCATGTGAAGACGCAGAAAGCCTTCCGCAAGCAGCTGTAACGATTGTTCCGCGATGGAATACCTCTTGACATTTTCATTCGCGCATTCATATCGTATTACGATATAATATCGTTTGTATGAAGAACCCATCACCACGCGCCATTGACTACCAGGCGCTTGCCGACTTCCGCTACGAAATCCGCCGCTTCCTGAGCTTCAGCGAACGTCTGGTGCGCGCCGCGGGCCTGGAGCCGCAGCAGCATCAGGCGCTGCTCGCGATCAAAGGCCTGCCCACCCATCGCATCGCGACCATCGGAGTGCTGTCCGAGCGGCTGTTGATTCAACATCACAGCGCGGTGGAACTGGTGAATCGTCTGGAAGCGAAGGGCCTGCTGCGGCGCGCGCGCGGTGTGGCGGATCGCCGCGAAGTAGTGCTGACTTTATCGCGGCGCGGAGAAGCGCTGCTGAAACTATTGACGCGGCCGCACCACGCTGAATTGCAATCCGCGCGGCCCAAGCTGCTCGCGGCGCTGGCCGCTGCCATTGATCCGGACTCAGCGACCGTCCGCGCGCGCGGAAACGCACAGCGCAATAGGTACGGCAAGAATCGTCGCGCACGGCAGAAACATCGATTCGAAAAGAGGCACACGGCAAACGGCCGTCGCAGCCCGCGGCTCGATGGGAGCAAAGAGTAATGAAGTCGCCCGCTCAAAAGGTACCGCGCCAGGATCCGCCGGAACCGGCCGGCTACCGCCTCCCGTTGGTATGTTCACTCGCAGCCGGGATAGGCGCTCTTACCGCGTTCATCGCTTATGGTCTATACAGCCTGATCGGGCTTTTTACCAATCTCGCGTTCTACCACGAATGGTCATTTCACTTCCGCAGTCCGCGCAATTCGCCGCTGGGCTGGTGGATGATTCTGATTCCAGTGTTTGGCGGCGTGCTGATTGGGCTGATGGCTAAGTTCGGCTCGGAAAAAATTCGCGGCCACGGAATTCCAGAAGCGATGGAAGCGGTGCTTACTTCCCGCAGCCGAATCGAAGCCAAGGTGGCCTTTCTCAAGCCGCTGTCGGCGGCAATTGGCATCGGATCAGGGGGCCCGTTCGGCGCCGAAGGTCCAATCATCCAGACCGGCGGTGCGTTCGGTTCGCTGATCGGGCAATTTATTTCCACCACTGCTGCGGAGCGCAAAGTGATGCTGGCGTGCGGCGGCGGTGCGGGACTGGCGGCCACTTTCAATGCGCCGATCACCGGAGTGCTGCTGGCGCTCGAGTTGCTGCTCTTCGAGTTTCGCACGCGGTCGTTTATTCCGGTGGTGATCTCCTGCACGATGGCGGTGGCCGTACGGCGGCTGCTGTTCGGCGGCGGCGCAATGTTTGAAATCGGCACGGTGGATTACAATTTTCTTCCCGAGCTTCCGTATTATGTCGCGCTCGGTTTGTTGTGCGGATTTGCGGCGGTGGCTTTCACGCGTATCCTGGAAAAGCTGGAAGAATTTTTTGACCATTTGAAGATTGTTCCGAATTTTCTGCATCCGGCGCTTGGCGCGCTAGGGCTGGGCATCGTTGGATTTTGCTTTCCGCGCGTGCTGGGCTCGGGCTACGACACGATTGAAGATATTCTGAATAATCATCTGGTGCTGAGCGTTGTGCTGCTGGTGTTGGTTCTGAAAGCGTTCGTGGTGCTGCTTTCGCTGGGCTCAGGCACCTCGGGCGGCACGCTGGCGCCGATGTTCATGATCAGCGCGGCGATCGGAAGCTCATTTGCCGTCGTGGTGGATCGCATGATCCCGGGCGCGCATCTTTCGCCGGAAGCGTTTGCAGTGGCGGCAATGGGTGCGCTGCTGGGTGCATCGTCTCGCGCCACGTTCACGTTCATGTTCTGCGCGTTTGAGACTACGCGCGATTTCCACGCCGTGCTGCCGGTGCTGCTGGTATGCGTGCTGGCGGACGCGGTGGCCTACACGCTACTGCCGAATTCGATCATGACTCAGAAGTTCGTGAAGCGCGGCATGCCAGTGCCCGGCGAAAGTGAAACCGAAGTGCTAAAAGCCGTGCGCGTAAGCGAACTGATGCGTAAAGACGTTGAACCGATCACGCAGGAAATGACCGTATCGGAGCTGGCAGCGCGCATGAGCCGCGGCGAACCGGCCTACAACCTGACGCAAGGATTGCCGATCGTCGGGGGCGAAGGCGCGCTGGTCGGCGTGGTGACGCAGGGAGATTTACTCCGCGCGCTGGAACAGGATCCGCAGGGAAAGATGACGGTACTCGCGGCAGGATCGCATCCGGCCATCGTCGCTTATCCGGATGAACTCGCGCACGACGCCATGGTACGCATGTTGCGACACGATATCGGCCGGCTGCCAATCGTCAGCCGTGAAAATCCGCGGCAGATGCTCGGCTATTTTAATCGCGCGAGTTTGCTGGGGGCATGGACGCGCCAAATGGAAGAAGAAGGAATTCGCGAGCACGGCTGGATCCGGAAATGGAGGAGCTCAGTCCGCACCACGAAGCGGGCCCAGCAGGCCACGCAGAAATAATTTTAGAATCCGCCGCCACCGCCGCCACCAAACCCGCCGCCTGAGCCACCGCCCCCGCCAAAGCCTGAACCGCCGGAACTGCGTGGCGCCGAAGCCATCACGCTGCCAGCTTGCATGGACATCATGTTGAGGTCATTCACCAGATAGAAAGCCGTGAAATTGCCGCCGTACGAACCCTGATACCACTGCGGCGGGGGCAAGGCGATTCCGGAAAAAGCCTGCACCCATTTTTTCTCCACGCGCAGCGCCATGGCGTAGGGCAGAAATTTTTCGAATAGCTCCGGCGTTTTTTCCAGGCGCTCGATTTGATCCTTTTCCACGCGGCCCAGGAATTCTTCGAAGCCCAGCACTTTTTCCAGGGCGCGCGCGCCGGTGATCGTTCGTGCGGACATGAACATTCCAAAAATGCAGATCACCACGCCGGTGGCGATGCCCGCCAGAATCCAACTGCCCGCCGCAATTCCTGTGGCGTTCGCGAAATATCCCGCGCCTCCGAAGACCAGCAGGCCGCCGATCAATAGTCCCGCGCCGATGTAACCCTGCTTCACGGTGTCCGGACGATGCAGGTAATACCCGTCGCTCATCAGCGCGCTGAAAATACGTTCGCGAATCGCCGGCAGGTGCGTGTAGAAATGATTTTGCAATTCGGAAAGCGCCACGTCGGTGCTTGCGCCGTCATCAAATAGCGCTGAAAGCATTTCCTGCTCGTGCGAACGCGCAGAGGCCCATTCGGCGGGCGGCTTCTTCATGTGAAATATGTAATCCTTGCTGTGCGTCAGGCCGAGCAGGTGACTTTCCTCTTTTTGTTCGATGGTCAGGTAGCCCTTCACGGCCAAATCGACCAGCGTCGCCGTGATGTCGCGCATCGCGGCTTCGTTATCCACGAGCGTGCCACATTCTCCGGGCGTCAATTTGTCCGGCGGCTCGTACTGCACGGAAATAGCCAAGCGCTGCGGGTCGCGGCCGCGCGTCCACCACAGCCAGAGCATAACGAGAAACGCAATAAAAGGGATCAGCAGCGGCGAATTGCTTTTCAGGAAGCGCGCGAATTGCATGGATGCCGACGGTGGGTGCACAAATCCCTTGTCGAAGCCCACTACTGCCGTCAGCCCTTGGCGAAAACCCAGCCGGCGCGTGCTGGTAACGTCTACAACATTGTCCTTGATCTCCACGCGTGCATCTTCCGTGCGCGAGCCGGTCACGCCGGTATATGCGACGGCGTGCAGTCCGGTGACGCCCGAGGGCAGTTCGATATGAGCTGTAACCAGATCGATCTGGTTGTCCCATTCATTGCCGGTCACGTTCCAGTACAGCTCATCGTGGTCGGCGAAAAAACGCAGCGCATCGAGAACACGATAGTGCAGCAGAATAGTGCGCGTGGCGTCTTCGGCAGCCGGCACGTAAATCTTGAATTTGATGTTGCGCCCTTCGCGATTCTGTTCCAGCTTGAGTTTCTCGCCGTCGCTATCCGTCGCGCTGATTTGGTCGAGGAGCAGCGTGTAGTTCAATCCGGCATCATCGGTATATTCCACGGGAATGGTGCGGTAGATCCCGTGCCACGCGCCGGTGAACTGCGCTTCGATCATTTCGGTGACGTCTATTGTGCCGTCGGGATGCACCTGAATCTGCGCGTCGAAGTGCTTGAACACGAGCGTGCGCGCGCTCGCCGGCATGGCGGCGAAAAGCGCCAGCAGCGAGATTGCAACCACGCGGCGGAGGCGTAAGCGGAGGCTGGACATTTCGCAGTGTGCGCGGTTAGGTGGTGGCGCCGAAGCTGACTTTCGGGACATCGCGTTCGGCCGGCGCGCTGATCTCGAAAAATTGCCGCGGCGTGATGTTAAACATTCCGGCGATGATGTTGGAAGGGAACTGGACGATCTTAGTGTTCAGATCGCGCACCACGGCATTATAGTAGCGTCGCGCGTTCTGCACGCTATCTTCAATCTGGCTCAGCGACTGCTGCAGCTGCGTGAAACTTTCCACCGCTTTCAACTGTGGATAGGCTTCGGCCAGCGCGAACACCTGGCGCAACGCGGTAGTCAGCACGCCTTCCGCTTCAGCTTTCGCGGCGGGGCCTTGAGTGTTCATCGCTTGATTGCGCGCGGCGACCACGCCTTCCAGCGTGCTTTTCTCGTGTCCGGCGTAACCCTTCACCGTTTCGACCAGGTTGGGAATCAGATCGTAGCGGCGCTTCAGTTGCACATCAATGTCAGACCAGGCGTTGTCGCACTGGACCTTCAGCCGCACCAGCCCGTTGTACATTCCGATGACGAACACCACCAGCAGCACAACGATGGCAAGCAATGCCAGGATCATCGAGGCCCTCCGAACTGCAGACGAACGCACACCAACGCGAGATGCAACCTACGCCTGCGGCACAGCATACGGTGTGCTGCGATGCGTGTAAAGAGGAGCTGTGCCAGCGCCGGCCCAAACGACCCATCAGGCTCGCCACACGCGCTGATCATGAAAGCTTCATCCTCGCAGGTCAAACAAGCGGCTGAATGAGTGATGTGTCACGAATCTTGTCCGACCCTCACTATCGAAGGCCCGGCTACCCGCCGACAGGTTCCGCTGGGCACGGTTCCGTGTGACGCCCGTCACCAACGACGGTGACCGCTGTCACTTCTGACCAGGGACATCCGTTGCAGACTCCGGTGAGGGACAAAGGGATCCCGGCATACCGGCGAGCGGACGCACAGAGGCCATGATTAGCAGCTTCAAGTTCGTTCGGCGCGCAGATGGGAGTAGACTGGGGCGGGATTCCTCCATGCGTGCCCCTTACGGTCTCGAGATTATCGAAAATTGTGTCACTTGCCCTCATCGGAAAGATCGGCTTTTCTGCAATCTTCCGCCCTCGGGCGTTGAGCGTTTGGCGACGATCACCGCCGCTTCCACTTATCCAAAAGGAGCCACCTTGTTTGTCGAGGGGCAGAACGCGCGGGGTGTCTTCATCCTGTGCAGCGGGCGAGTGAAGCTCTCCACGTCTTCGATTGATGGGCGAACGCTAATCGTTAGAATCTCAGAGCCGGGAGAAGTTTTGGGACTGCCCGCTACCGTTACAGGCAAGCCCTACGAGCTTTCGGCGGAGGTCATCGAGCCGACGCAGGCAAATTTTATCGCGCGAGCCGATTTTCTGAAGTTTCTTCGCGAGAACGGCGAGGTTTCTCTGCGTGTGGCCCAGCAATTGGGTGAAACCTATCATGCGGCCGTAGCCGAAATGCGTTCTATCGGGCTCTCGCATTCGGCTAGCCAGAAACTCGCGCGGTTCGTTCTGGACTGGTGCGAGGGCCATGGAGAAGGAAGTGCCGAAATCCGCGCCACGTTGACCTTGACGCACGAAGAAATCGCTCAGGTGATCGGCGCATCTCGCGAGACAGTCACGCGGTTATTCGCGGAATTCAAGAAAAAACAAATCCTGCAAATCAAAGGCTCGACACTCATCGTGCGTGACAAACCCGGTTTGGAAACCTTGGCCGGGGCCTAATGCCTTACGGACTAGGATCCTTCAGAAACCACACCCCGCAGCTCAAGTGACGTCCGTCACTGCGCTCAGTGACAGCCATCACAGTCATGTCAGTCATTCATGGGCTAAATTTCATCCGAAGAGGCGCAATCCCAATTCGGGAGGGGCTTCATGGGGCACGCAAAGCTGTTACCGCACCGTAGAAGTGTCTCGTATTGCACAGTTTTCAAATCGCGAATCTAAATATGATTCCCCATCCTTTTCGACCCGAGGGAGGGAGACCGGTGCGGCGCGTGTCCGTCTTGTGGGCTTTGAGGGTGTTTGCTGCGTCCGTCCTGCTGCCAGCCCTCGCATGCGCGCAAACTCAGGTGAATCTCCCGAGCGCTGGTAAAAACGTCGCGGCAGCACAAGAAACGAATGCCCCCAAGACGAATTCAAATAGCCCCCCCGATTACGTAGGAGCAGAAGTCTGCAAGACTTGCCACGAGGACATTTACAACGGTTGGGAAAAGACTCCGCACTGGAAGCCCACGCTCGATACGAAAGGCGGCCCGTCGCATCAAGGATGCGAGAGCTGCCACGGGCCTGGATCGGCGCACGTTGCTGGCGGCGGGGACGTCACCAAGATTCTTGTGTTTAAGGATCACTCGACGAAGGAGATTGATGCTCGCTGCATGACGTGCCACGCCGGAGGCACCGAACACATGAATGCGATCAATTCTGTGCATTCGAAGAATGACGTCAGCTGCGTTTCCTGCCATTCGCCGCATCACGCGGAAACAAAAGAATTCTTGCTGGCAAAAGCTCAGCCCCAGCTGTGCTACTCGTGCCATCTGGCGAAAAAAGCTGAGTTCGATATGCCGTTCCACCATCGAGTGAATGAAGGCCTCATCCAGTGCACCGATTGTCACAATCCGCACGGCACCGTGCGGCCGCATCAAGTGCGGACTTCCTCGACGCAAGATGCGGTTTGCTTCACGTGCCACACGGACAAGCAGGGACCGTTTGTATTCGAGCATCAACCGGTAAAGATTGATGGTTGCCAGTCCTGCCATTTGGTGCACGGTGGGCCAAATCCGCACATGTTGAAACTGAGCAACGTTAATTTGCTCTGCCTCCAGTGCCACACCACGTCTAGCTTTAGCGGAGCGCCGGGAGCTCCTTCGTTCCACAACCAGGCAAGCCTGTTCCAATCATGCGTTTTGTGCCACTCGGCAGTTCACGGTTCGAATTTCGATCCAACCTTCTTCAAATAGAGCAGGCTGCAAGCTCTATTTCGTTTATCGACAACGCGCGCAAGCCGTGCAGGCAGAAATTGGACGACTGGATTGTCGGATGCGGGAGAACAAATCTATGAAAGGACGCTTGGCGGTTCACGGCATTTCTTCCGCCATTTTTATTGTGGCGTTGCTCCTTTCGCCAGTTGCTCGCGCCCAGGACAATTCGGGAGAGTCGAAAGGAATTAACTCGGGCGATTACAATATCCATCAGACCATCGAGTTCGGATATCGCTTGAATGAGGTCACTGGGAACCAGAACACCTACGATACGTTTGAGAATCTCGGTTCAGGACTTCGGCTCTTCGATTTCGACTTCGAGATGCGTTCGCTGGACCACCACGGATTCCTCTTTGACACTCTGACGCTCAGCAACTTCGGCTATGGCGGCGATCCGAACGACGTTACCCGGCTGCGCATCGAAAAGAATAAATGGTACGACTTTCGGCTGCTGTTCCGGCGCGACAAAAACTTCTGGGACTACAATCTTTCCGCCAATCCGTATAACCCGGCCGCATTGAATCCGACAGGGTCTTTGACGACGGGATGCTACGTCGGTCCGCCTACCGCCGCTTTGCTCCAGGGAGCTCCCGCGTTCTGTTCCAGCCCCGCGGTAGCGCAGAACAATTCGCTGCATGGCCTCGATCTGGTGCGCTACATGCAGGACTACGACCTCACGCTATTCCCGCAGTCGGCGATCCGTGTGAGGCTGGGCTATTCGCGAAATCGCGATGAAGGACCCAGCCTGTTTACCACCGATGGGGGCACCATATCGGCGTTCAATCAGCTGAATAGCTACACGACGAACTCCTATCGCGCAGGAGTGGATTTCCATGTGCTTCCGCGAACGACGCTTTCCTATGATCAATTCCTCAGCTACTACCGGCAGAACAATGTCATCACCGATAACCCTACCGTGAATCCTGGCAATTACGGATTCGCGCTGGGAGCTGTGCCGGGCCAGGGCACGCCGGCTGGCACGCCGGTGGACTTGGGAAATATTTGGAGCACGCAAACACCCGCGGAAACTTTTCCGTGTGCGACTCCAACGGTTACGGGAACAACGAACACGGCCACCCCCACTTGCAACGGATACCTTTCTTATAGCCAGGTGGGCGATCCGCGGAACTTTATGCCGACGGAACGTTTCCGTTTTCAATCGAACTACTTCAAGAACTTCGAAACGTCGGGTTCAGTGGGTTACAGCACGAGCGACTACCACTTCTCTGACCTTTCGGAGGTGGTGAACGACTGGACAGCGCGAACAGCGCAGCGTGGCAGCACGGCGGGAGGGCCGATAAAAACCACGCGTGTTTCGGTGAGCGCGAATTGGTCGGGGGTGTACTCCGTCAATGAAAAATTCCGGATTTTGGATCAATTCCAGTACGACAACTGGCGCATTCCCGGCATGTGGAATGCGGCCGAAACCAACGTCTTCGGAACTCCCTCACCGGCGCCCGGTGTGGTCGGCATGTTGTTGTCTCCTGCGGTATTTAACTCGACCAACTGTCCGGTAGCCCCCTACAACCAGGCCAATTGTCCGCAACACAGTGCCACCTCCGCCGCGGACGTGATCAATCAGATCAATACACAATTTCTGGGGCAGAATATCAAGTCGAATACCTTCGAGGCTCAATACGATTTCAGCAGGCAATACAGTGGCAGCATTGGCTACCTCTACACCAACCGGACGATCGCGAGTATGGATACTGCCTTTGTTACCGGAGATTTCTACTTCCCGGGCGGTCCCGCCGGACCGCTGACGACCCAGGCGAACCCGAATAATTTCTTTCTGGCGGCGCGTGGTGATTGCGCCGCGGTCGGCGGCGCTCTGCCGGCCAATTGCACGCTGCTCACTACCGGTCCGATGGCCGGTGCGATTGTGGAGGGTTCGCCCGCAAATCCTATTCCAGTGGCGGGCAACGATACGTCTCGCAACATCACGACAATTAACGAGAATGCGCTGCTGTTGGGTATCGTGGCGCGTCCGATCGATGCGCTGCGCATCACCGGCGATTTTGAGTTTGGGTACAACGACCAATCGTTCACGCGGATCGATCCCCGGCGAGTGCAGTCCTACGAGATCCAAGTGAATTACAAGCTGCGGCCGTGGGCGAATCTAGCGGGCTCGGTCGAGATTCATAATAACCGTGACAACGTCACCACCGTGAACAACGTAGAGCATGACCGCTCCTATAGCGTCTCCGCGATGTTGATGCCTAATCAGCGCGTGTCCTTCGATTTCGGATTCAATTATTGGAACGTCTATACACAGGCGCTAATTTGTTTTGCATATTCCACTTCGTCGGCGAATCCGGCTCCGCCGCCGCCCAATCTGCCCGTGTCCACGTTCCCTCCTGGCGTGCCGGAGCTCTCCACGGGTACGGCGTGCCCGATTGCGGATTCGCCTTCACCGCTCGGCGCGCTTTCCACGTACGCGAGCAGTGATTATTTCGCGCACGCCGCGGTTATGTGGAAGCCAATCAAACGGGTAACACTTGCGGTCGGTTATGGAGCTAGCTTTGTTCGCGGAAATACGATTTTGCTGAATCCGCTCATGCCTTCAGGCACGCTGGATTTCAACTATCAAAGACCATACGCGACGCTGACGATCGAGGTCTATCGCGGATTCAGCTATATCACATCCTGGAATTACTACGGATTCAACCAGACGGGGAACACGAGTCCATTTGGGCTCGCACCTATTCAGTCGCAGGACTTTAACGGCAACAATGCCACTTTCTCACTGCGGTATTCGTTTTAGGCCCGGTGGTGTGGGTGGCGCAACATTAATCTGGGCTCGTCAAACAAAAGGAGATCTTACGACATGAACTCTTTCGTGCTTCGGATCGTGCAACGGACATTTTTCGCGCTTGCGATCGTGTTCTTCTTCGGGGCCTCCGTGCGAGCTGACGGGGCGAGCGATTTCAAGGCCAAGTGCGCGATGTGCCATGGACCGGACGGAACCGGAAACACGGCAACGGGAAAGGCACTGAAGGTGCGAGATCTGGCTTCACCCGATGTCCAGGGCCAATCGGACGCTCAGCTCACGGAGATTGTGACGAATGGCAAGAACAAGATGCCGGCGTACAAGGGCAAGCTGACGGACGACCAGATCAAGGGACTGGTTGCCTACATCCGCGGGCTGGCGAAGAAGTAGCCGGCCGTTCAGAGATGGAAATTACTGCGCCTCGTGTCATCGGAGGGAGCAGAAGGAGGCCCGTTGATTGGGATTCTCATTTGTCAAATTGTACTTAGCATCGTGCTGGCCTCTATTTTTCTGATTCGGCCTTCTCTGACGCGCGCGACTGGCTGGAAGATGGTCGCGTTCATTGGCTTAGGTGTGCTTCCGGCTCTGTGCCTTGTGGGAGGAATGAATACGCACGTGCAACGCTCCGAAACGACTCGATTCTGCGTTTCATGCCACGTCATGATTCCCTACGGGCAAAGCCTATATGTGGATGACCCCACTCATATTCCCGCCCAGCATTTCCAGAATCACCGAGTGCCGGCCGACATGGCCTGCTATTCCTGCCATGCGGACTACACTATTTACGGCCCGCTGAACGACAAACTGCAAGGCCTGAAGCGAATTTACATGCAATACGTGAGTACTCCGCCTGATCCGGCGGTGATCCGCATATCGGGCGGATTTAAGAACGCGCAATGCCTGCATTGCCATTTGGGGGCACGCAGCTTCGAGGAGAACCCTGTACATGCGGCAATTATGAATTCGCTGAAATCAAATCAGTTGTCTTGTTTAAGTAGCGGGTGCCACGACGCGACACACGATATTGCAAATCTGAGCCATGAAAAATTTTGGAAGCCTGTCAGATGAAACTCGACCAAATCGGAATTCGGCGGCTTCTGCGAATTTCTAGCGGGTTAGTGATTGCCGGCCTCCTGCTGGAGATCGTAAGCTTGCTGTGGTTTCATCCGCTGTCGTTCGTGCTGTTTGCGTTCGTAGCCGCGACGCTGATCGGCTTGGGGATTCTGGTCTATCTGGTGTCGCTGGTTTTTGCTGCCTCGCCAAACGCGGAGAATCGATGACGCGCCCTACTGATTCTGGCCCCGCGGGATCGCTCTGCGTTGACTTGGCTTCGCGCGCATCCTAAACTGTGCGCCACTCATGACGGAACCTCAGTCGCCGATTGGCCGCACGATTACTCATTACCGCGTCCTGGAAAAATTGGGCGGCGGGGGCATGGGCGTTGTTTACAAAGCGGAAGATACCGAACTCGGCCGCTTCGTTGCTCTGAAATTCCTGCCTGAAGATGTTGCGCGCGATCCGCAAGCTCTGGAGCGTTTCCGCCGCGAGGCCCGCGCCGCTTCCGCGTTGAACCATCCCAACATCTGCACCATCTACGAAATCGGCCAGCAGGACGGCCACCCGTTCATCGCGATGGAATTTCTGGAAGGCGTCACGCTGAAGCATCGGATTTCGGGCCGGCCGCTCGATATGGAGCTGCTGCTCGATCTGGGAATCGAAATTGCCGATGCGCTGGACGCGGCGCACGCTAAAGGCATCGTTCATCGCGACATCAAGCCTGCGAATTTATTCATCACCGACCGCGGCCACGCCAAGATTTTGGATTTTGGGTTGGCCAAGCAGATTCTGGCCACATCCGACGCCACGCGCGGGACGAATCCGTCGGAACTCACGATGGATTCACCGTCGGTGAAGGAAGTGGACCTCACCAGCGCCGGAACGGCGGTAGGCACGGTGGCATACATGTCACCGGAGCAAGCTCGCGGAGAAACTCTGGACGTACGCAGCGATCTTTTTAGTTTCGGCGCGGTGCTGTATGAAATGGCCACCGGCGCGGTTCCATTTCGCGGTGCGACGACGGCAGTGGTTTTCAACGCCATCCTGGAAAAGCCGCCAGCGCCCGCCGCGCGGTTGAATCCGGACATTCCGCCGCGCCTGGAAGAAGCGATTTCCAAAGCGCTCGAAAAAGATCGCCGCATGCGTTATCAGCACGCTTCGGAACTGCGCACGGACCTCGCGCGCCTGAAACGAGACACGGGATCGAGCCGCATTTCCGGCGTGATGCCGTCCGCGCAGTCCAGCATGCCGCAGCAGAACTCGGGAGCGTTCGGCGAAATCGCCGCGCAAGCAGCCCCTTCCAGCGGCCACGCGATAGCAGCGATGACGCCGTCGGGCGGAACGAGCGCCGCGCCCATCGCGACAGCGCAACCGGCGGCAGGGACGGTGACATCAGCCACAGCGATCGCAGGCGCGCCATCGTCTGCTTCCGTCGCAGCCGCAATCGCGCCGCCGTCGAACGTCGCACCACGGAGCCGCTTGCCGCTCATAGCTACCGTTGCCGCGATCGTAGTCGTGCTCGCCGCGGGTGCATTTTTCTTCACGCATCGCGGGCCAAAACTCACCGGCCAAGGCTCCATCGTCCTTGCCGATTTCACGAACACCACGGGCGATGCGGTGTTCGACGGTGCGTTGCGCCAGGGCCTTGCCGCGCAACTCGCGCAATCTCCGTTCCTGAACATTCTTTCCGACCGGCAAATGCAGCAAACCATGCAATACATGGGGCAGCCGGCTACCGCGCGCGTCACGAACGAACTGGCGCGCCAAATCTGCCAACGCACGCAAAGCGCCGCCGTCCTCGAGGGTTCGATCGCGCAAATCGGCAACACCTACAATTTGATTCTCAACGCGCTCAACTGCACATCCGGTGCAACGCTGGCGACGGCCTCCGCCGAAGCCTCCGACAAGGATCACGTCCTCGGCGCGCTCGGCAAAGCCGCAGAAGAACTTCGCGGAAAGCTCGGCGAATCGCTCGCATCCATTCAGAAATTCAACACGCCCATCGAAGAAGCCACTACCTCTTCGCTGGAAGCGCTGAAAGCCTACAGCCTGGGAATCCAGGCGCGCGCCACTCAGGGCGAGGAACCCGCCGTGCCTTTCTTCAAACAGGCTGTCGCGCTCGATCCCAATTTCGCCATCGCAATTGCCACGCTGGGCCAGGTGGAATCGAACCTAGGCGACCGCGACGTGGGCGCCGAATACACCAAGAAAGCGTACAGCTTGCGCGATCGTGCCAGCGAGGCGGAAAAGTTTTACATTGATTCGCACTATTACGACAACGTAACCGGGGATACCGAGCAGAGCATTCAGGTCTATCAGCTCTGGACGCAAACTTATCCCCGCGATTCGATTCCTTTCAACAATCTCGGCGTCGGCTACGCGCAGTTGGGCCAGTGGGAGAAGTCTCTGCCCGCCGCTCGTCAGGCGCATCAACTCAATCCTGACGAGAGCATTGCCTATGTCGCCCTTACAGGCGCCTATGTTGGCCTGGGGCGATTCGATGAAGCCAAGGCCACCATCGATCAAGGCATTGCGCAAAAGCTGGACGTTCCAAACTTTCACCGCATGCTCTATGCCCTGGCTTTCGTGCAAAACAATCCAACGGCAATGGAGCGCGAACTCTCGATTCTTGCGTCCAAAGGCCCGGAGGCTACGGCAATTTCATACTTGCTGGCAGCGCAAACGGAAGCATACGGCGGGCGCATGGAGAAAGCGCGCGGACTCTTCGAGCGCTCCCGAGCCGCTTTCGAAGCAAATCACTCGAACGAAGCCGCTGCTCAAACGCTCGCCTTGTTGGCAATAAGCGAGGCCGCGGTGGGTGACTCTGCCAGCGCGCGCAGAGACGCCGAGGCTGCACTGGCGATCAATTCGTCCGTGCATGTGAAAATGAATCTCGCGGAAGCGTTCGCGCGCGCCGGCGACGCGGGCCGCGCTGAGGCGCTTGTTGCGGAGATTGCGAAGGAACGTCCTTCCGACACACTGGCGAACGGGTATGAGCTTCCGACCATCCGCGCGACCCTGGCGATCAATAGCAACAATCCTGTAAAAGCCATCGAACTCCTTCAAACCGCAATTCCGTACGATCTTAGCTCCACCCATGCGATGCGCAGCACATACACTCGCGGGAACGCGTACCTGGCGCTACACAAAGGCAGCGAAGCCGCTGCGGAGTTTCAGAAGATCGTGGATCATCCCGGCGTGGTGCTGAATGGAATGGCGGGCGCGCTGGCGAAGCTGGGCCTCGCCCGCGCCTACGCCCTCGAAGGCGACCCAGCTAAGGCCCGGGTGGCCTACCAGGATTTTTTCGCTCTATGGAAAGATGCCGACCCTGGCATCCCCATCCTGGTAGCCGCTAAATCCGAATACGCCAAGCTGCAATGATTTCAAGCGAGTAGCCCACCTGCATCAACGTGATTGACCTGTTAGTTTTGACACTAGCCATTGGATATGCGGCGGAGCTAGCGTGGCCATGCAAGCCCGGCGATTTTCCGAGCTGCGGAAGAATAGCGCGAGTGCAAATCGCCTGGGACTTTGCTGGACGCTGCAGGGCGCAATCGCCGGATCCGACCTTTCCTTCTAATGAGGAAGCGGCCGGCTTGGACGCGGCAGCAGATTTGAAATCCTGTGGTCAATATCTCGGACGAGGAGAAACGATCGATTATGAAAAAACTGGGGCTTTTGGCGGCTACTCTGATGCTGGTGGCGGTTGTTTGTGCGGCGCAGGATCCTTTCAGCTTCATCCATGGCACGATCAAGAAAGTGGATAGCGCGACGAAGACTGTCGTCGTCAAGACCGCCGACGGGACGGAACACGTCGTGAAGTACACCGCCGACACGACCGTCAAGGGGACTAAAGACGGTTTTGACGGCTTGAAGGACGGCACGGAAGTTGTGGTTCGCACTACCGGTAAAGGTGCGGACGCAACGGCCACGGAAGTAGGCAAGGTAAGCAAGGATGGCCTGAAAGCCACCAAGGGAACCATCGAGAAATTCGATGCGGGAACGAAGACGGTGGTGATCAAGACCGCCGACGGAGCTGAGAAAAGTTTCGAGCTATCGGATAAGGCCGTGGAAGACGCAGGAAAAGCGACCGGCAAGGGCGTGGCCAAAGGCGCGAAGGTGACCGTGTACTACACAGAGGAAGGCGGGAAGAAAACCGCGCATTTCATAGCCAGCTAACGCTCGCTGGATTCGTTGCGTCGCCGGACACTTGGCTTTTTGCCGCTTCAAGCGAGGAACTCGCTCAACCACGGGGAATTCTCACGGGTCTTGTCTTGATTGGTAGTCTTGACAACACCGAGTGCGCTTTCGTGTGAAATAGTCTCGGTCAGTTCGCTGTAGGTTGGGCGCACAGCCCCGTGTTTCCGGGGAGCAATGAAGAGGTCCTGCGGGGCGTTAGTGAAGACGCCTCGACTGTCTATTTTGAGGCTGGTTACTAGATGAGTAGAACGCTGTCGGGAGAAATTAGGATTTTCAAGTCTGCAGTAAAAATCATTAGAGGAGGGCTAGGCGTATGAGACTGTGCAAGAGAATCACCTTCGCATTAGTGGGAGTTGCGGCACTTTTAGGTGCAGCATCGGTCCCGGCTGCCAAAGCGCAAGAAAAGCCCAACATCGTCATGCTGATGACCGATGACACCGGCTGGAACGATTTCGGTGCATATTCGGGCGGAGGAGCCGCACTTGGTCATCCGACCCCGAACATCGACCGTATGGCCAAAGAAGGCGCCGTGTTTACCAGCTGGTACGGACAGGCGAGTTGTACGGCGGGTCGAGCTTCCTTCATGACTGGTCGAATACCCATCCGCTCTGCGTTATCAATCGTAGTTGCGCCGGGCGACGAGAATTACCTTCGCCCTGAGACTCCGACGATTGCTGAATACTTCAAAAAGAACGGCTATTCGACCTACTTCTCGGGCAAGTGGCATATGGGCGACAAACCCGTCGCTTATCCCATCAATCACGGCTTCGACGAAATGAAGGAGTTCGCCGCCTACTACGCCGGCGTCTATTCCTACCCCTATACGGACAAGTGGTTCCATCCCTGGTTTCCGTCCTATAACGAGGATTTTGAGAAAATGTGGGATTCCGTCGTGAACTTGGGCGAGTGGGAAGGAGTGGCTGGTCAACCCGCCACCAAAGTCGCCACGATCACGTACGACTATATGGCGACGATGGACGAACGGATGGCCGACTACGCGGTCGACTACATCAAGCAGCACGCCAAGAGCGGCAAGCCGTTCTTCATGGATGTGAACTGGATCAAGATGCACAATCCCACGAATGCCGCGCCAGATTTCAGAGGGCGCTCGCACCTGGGCGACTACTCAGACTCGCTGATGGAAATGGACGCCGACATAGGGAAAGTGCTGGATGAAATCCGTGCCGATGCGCCGAACACGATCGTGATCCTGACCGCTGACAACGGCGCGTGGCTCGACGCTTATCCAGATGCAGGCACGACCCCGTTCCGCGGCGAAAAGGGTTCTGCCTTCGAGGGTGGCTGGCGCGTTCCGGGCATTATGACCTGGCCCGGCCACATTCCCGCGGGCGTGCAATACGGAGAGATGATGTCCCACATTGATTGCTGGTCAACCCTGGCGGCAATGGCGGGTATCCCTGTTCCACCGACCGGCGAGATGAAGGACAACAACGGCAAGCCGATCTACTTCGACAGCATCGACAACAGTGCCTACATCCTTGGCAAATCACCGCACTCAGCGCGTAAATCATGGATCTTTATCAACGGTGAGTATCTCCATGCTGTTCGCGTCGATATGGGTGGCGATCCAAAAGAGCCTTGGCTCAACATCGCCTGGAAGTTCGTGTGGACAGCGAAAGACACGTGGCTGGGACCAAATCTCGATACGGGTTCCATCCCGGCAGTCTACAACCTGACCATGGATCCGTTCGAGAAGTACGACATGATCTTCAACGGAGCGGCACCTGATCGGGCGCTGACAAACTCAGCCGGAAAGTATGCTGGACAGGACAACGGTTGGGCGGCGGGACTCTTTAGCGTAGTTCTCGTCGATTTTGATAAGACGATCATGAAGTATCCCAGCATCAAGCGGTTCCCGGGTGGTGCGTCGAACGATTTGATTCCGAATCTTCAGAACCCCGCGAATCCAGTGCCAGCGCTCGATCCGAACAACATGCCGAAGGTCGTCCCAGGCGGGGGCGACTAGTCGCGGCTCTCTATCATGTCACCGAGGGCGGCTCGCAAGGGCCACGCAACGAACATGCCGCCGGACCTGCAACACCTGACAACCCGTTGCCGTTGATGGATATCAAGAAGCTGGTGCAAGTCATTGGCGCAGCGGACTAGCAGTTTCGTTTGGTCGTGAAATATCCGGGCCGTCTCTGCCGAGGCGGCCCGGGCGTTCACTGAAAGCTCAAGCGCAAGGAGAGTGCCACCAGATGTCGTTGGGACCTAGAACCTACTTGGTTTGCAAATTTCTGCAGAAGATGATTCCTGCCGCATGCTTTTTGCTTTTGATCTTTCCCCCCATGATCCGCGCGCAATCGCCTAGCGGAGCGGCCGTGCACACGGCGGAGCCAGAAGACTTCGATCAATATAAATTCCGGATTGACGCTTTCTGGTTCTACTCGAACCCCTCGGGCAGCATCCAGGGCACTGCCGACGTTGACACCACATCCATTGATCTGCAGAAGGATCTGAGTTTCGACGCTTACTCGACGTTCAGCGGCAAGGTGGAATGGAAGTTCACGCGCAAGAACCATTTGCATGTTGCGATCAGCCCCTTTTACACGAGCCACGAAACGACGCTCAACCGAACGATTACGTTTCAGGGCCAGACATTCGAGGTTGGATTGCTTACGCGCAGCGACTTGCACGCTTTTCTCGTCGCGCCCGGCTATCAATATGACATTATTCGCAGGAAACGCGGGCACCTTGGAATCTCAGTGCAGGCAGACCTGTTTAATACGTCCGCAAAGATCAGCGCGGCCGCACAAATCGTCAATGGCGTGCAACAGCCTGCCGTCAGCGCCAGTGGTTCGCTGCTGGCGCCGATACCCGTGATAGGTCCGGAATTCCGAATTTACCCTTTCAATTCTCCGCACTTTTTCTTTGAGGGGAACGTGTACGGAATGTATCTTTTTGGCTATGGCAACTTTGTGTCTACGACCGACGCAATCGGTGTTGCCTTCAACCGGCACATCAGCCTGAACGCGGGCTACCAGCTGGGATCGCGCCTGGTGGTGCAGGCCAGCCCCAGCAACGACCGGGTTGGAATTCGCTTGACGCAGCAGGGCGCCGTCGTCGGAGCGCAGTTTTCGTTCTAGCGCTGACTAGCAGGGTTTGGATCACTGACCGCGCTCAGGAATATTTGTGTGGCAGAAACGCGGAGCCGTGGCGGCTGCCGGGACGCGGCTGGAAATCCGGCTCAGCGCCGAGGGCAAGCACCGGACCAGGCCGATAACGCGATGGCACATGTTCCCTAGCCGATCAAATTGCAGCGGAGGGTAGATTCAGCGGTCAATCGCGTTCATGGCGGGCGCGGCGTAGCGGTCGCCCGCGATTTCGTTCTGCGGCGTGGCAGCTTCCAGCTCCGCCTCCTCGGCGGGAGTCAGCTTGATGTCCGCTGCGGCCGCATTTTCCTCCAGATATTTGCGGCGCTTTGTTCCTGGGATCGGCACCAGATCCTCGCCCTTCGCGAGTACCCACGCCAGGACCAGTTGACCAGGTTGCACGCCCTTGCGCTCGGCAATGGCGCGGACGCGCTCGACTAGCACGAGATTCTTGTCAAAATTCTCGCCGGCGAACCGTGGCATGCGCGTCGCGCGCGAGTCCGTCTCGATCAAATCGCTCTTCTTGATGATTGCCCCGCCAAGCAAGCCGCGACACAGCGGGCTGTACGGCACGAAGCCAATTCCCAACTCGCGCACCGTCGGCAAAATCTGCGCTTCCACGTGACGCTCCCACAGCGAATATTCCGTCTGCAGTGCGGTGATCGGATGCACTTTGTGCGCGCGCCGAATCGTTGCAGGCGACGCTTCCGACAGCCCCAGATACTTCACCTTCCCCGCCTTCACCAGCTCCGCCATTGCGCCGACTGTCTCTTCGATCGGAGTTTGCGGGTCCACGCGATGCTGGTAGTACAAATCAATATGATCCACGCCCAGGCGCTTCAACGAAGCTTCGCAAGCCTGGCGCACATAGTCTGGCTTGCCGCTGATGGACCAGTGATTCGGCTCCGCCTTGGTGCGAATGTTGGCAAACTTCGTCGCGAGAAATACTTCATCGCGACGCCCGCGGATGGTTTTGCCGATCAGCTCCTCGTTGTCGCCGATTCCGTAGGTGTCCGCCGTATCTAAAAAAGTGACACCCAGATCCAGCGCCCGCAGAATCGTTGCGGCGGACTCTTCGTCGTTCCGCTCGCCGTAGAAATCGCTCATGCCCATGCAGCCGAGCCCCATGCGGGAAACGACCGCGCCCTGCGAACCAAGTTTCACTTTTTTCATAGTCATAGTTCTTCAGATGGCTCTCGCCGGTCCCCGGTTTCGTTTTTTTTTGTGGAGATCGCGCTCGCCCGTCCAATTTGCCTCTCCAAATATTGTGCGGCGGAGGCAGTCGCGGGGGACGATCGTCATCTGCGCTGATATATTGTGCATTGCAGGCGCTTTTTTCGGATGGATGGAGTTCGCTGTGATCGATTTTCAATTCAATTATCCATTGCTCGGCACAGAGGCTGCGCTCATTGCAGCTGCACTGCGGAAGCATGGCGCGGAGCAGATTGCGCCGCAGCCCGAAATAACTTTCGCCGGTACCGCGAAGCATCGCGACGTTGCTGCGTCGTACTTGTCGCGGAAAGATTCCAGCGTTTCCGCCAGTCGGGTGTTCTTGTGCGCAGGTGGTCACGCCGGAGTAGCCGTCGCGTTAGCAAGCGCGTCTCTGGAAGGTGCGGCGATCGCAGTTGACGAACTGACGTATCCGCATTTTCGCGCTATGGCTGCAGAGCGCGGCATCAAGCTGGTTGCGTGCGCCGGTGACGACGACGGCATGCTACCTGATGCGCTCGCCGAAGCAGCCAACACGCATGGCGTAAAAGCGGTGTATCTGATGCCGACGGTTCATAATCCTCTCGGCACCGTCATGTCGCCTGCCAGAAGGCTCGCTCTTGCGAACATCATCCGCCAACACGCTCTGTTTCTCATCGAAGACGACGCCTATCGTTTCCTGGAACCGGACGGACCTGCTCCGATCTCCTTCCTCGTTCCGAATTTGAGCTTTTACATCTTTAGTTTCTCGAAACCGATATCTCCGGAGCTGAGGGTTGCCTATATTGTGATCCCAGAGCGCCTGTCCGCAGGCGCCGGGGAATTGATTGCGCAGGTAAACAGCGGCACATCGCACGTGTTTGCCGAAATCCTGACGTCATTTATTCTGGACGGCACCTTGTCGGGGCTGATCGCTGAAAAACAAGCGCTCGGACATGAAAGGCAAACACTAATCTCCAGCAGTCTTGCCGGTCTGAACATCCGCGCGCATCGCAACGGATTTCATTGCTGGATTGAGTTGCCAGCACGCACGGACGCGAACCTGTTTTGTGCGGCGTGCGAATCCAAGGGTGTGATGGTCGCTTCCGGCGCGCGATACGGAAACGGGGAACCCGCCGCGCTTCGCTACATCCGATTAGCAGTGGGCAACGAGCGCAATCGCGATCGCATCGTCGAAGGCTTAGCCGCGGTAAAACTCGTTGCATCATCCGTGTGAGCAGCCAAGAGCCAGCCTCCGAGATTATTCGTAGCGCAAGGCAGCCATGGGCTCGACGCGCATCGCGCGCCGCGCAGGTAAATAACTCGCCGCGAGCGAGACGAGCAACAGCAGCGCAGCGACAGAAATGAAAGTAACCGGGTTCGTAGGCCGCACGCCGAACAACTGGCTGGCCATCAGCCACGAAAGCGCCAAAGCGCCAGCGATGCCGATGGCCGAACCGATCAGTGCCAGCAACATTGCTTGCCGTACTATCAACAGCAACACATCGCCGCGGCTGGCGCCCAGCGCCACGCGAATTCCAATCTCATTCGTGCGCCGCGAAACGGAATAACTCATCACGCTGTAAATTCCCACCACCGCGAGAAGCAGCGCCAATCCGGCAAACGCCCCCAGCAGCAGCATCGTGAAACGTTGCGAGGACAAAGACGCGGAGACCGAATCGTCCATGGTGCGAATATTCAGCAGCGGTACATCTCCATCGGTTTCGCGGACGGCGGTGGTAATTGCCGGAAGCACGCTGAGCGGCGCTGCGTTAGTGCGCACCGCAACGCTCATCGGACTTGACCGCCAGGCTGCGCCTCGCACTGGCGACAGTTGCGCCAACGGAAAGTAGAGAGTCGGCACGGGCTGCGTTTCGTTCATGGCGGTCATTTTCACGTCTGCCACCACGCCCACCACCACGCGCGGCACATCGGGAAAGAAGTACAGCGTGAGATGCTTGCCGATGGCATCCTCATTCGGCCAGAAAGATTTGGCCATGGATTCGCTGATCAGCACCGCACCGGGCCGGCCGGCAACGTCGGAGTCATCAACGTCACGTCCGCTCAAGAGCGGAATGTGCATCGCGTTCATATAACCGGGGCTGATTAGGCGTACATCCACTTCGGGAAGCTCGGCCATCGGCGCTGGTGGCCGGCCCTCCACGGAAAGCGGCTGGTGCGAGCCGTCGCCGCTCAGCGGCAGACTGTCAATCAGTCCGGCGGATTGCACACCGGGCAAGTTGCGAACGCGCTCGAGAACCCGGCTGAAGTAATCGATCTGTTGCTGGGGCTCCGTGAACTTGCCCGGCGGAACCGAGACCGCCATCGTGACGACGTGACTCGGATCGAATCCCGGATTTACATGCTGCAGCACCCACAAGCTGCGAATCAGCAAACCCGCGCCAATGAGTAGCATCAACGAAAGCGCCACTTCGGATACGACCAGCATGTTGCGCGTGCGGCTGCCGCCTGAATCCACGGAGGTGCGGCCAAGGCCCTGCTTCAGCGCCTCATTCAAATCTGCTCTGGCCACGCGCAGCGCGGGCAGCAGACCAGCGGCCAATCCGGTGAGCAGTGAAATGCCCAGCGTGAACGCCAGGACCCAGCCGTCGAGCGCGATTTCGTTGGCCCGGGGCAGCCGTTGCGCGAGGAATTTCACAATCAAGATCACGCCGTAGTGCGCGAACAGCAAGCCAAGCATGCCTCCCGCGATCGCGAGCAGCAGTGTCTCCGAAAGCGCTTGCTGCAGCAGGCGGCGGCGAGTGGCGCCCAAAGCAGTGCGAACCGCCGCATCCTTGCGCCGCGAAAGCGCCCGGGCCAGCATCAAGTTTGCGACGTTCGCGCAGGCGATGAGCAACACCAGCGCAACGGCGCCCAGGAGTATTAACAATGCCGGCCGCACATCGCTCACGAGATCATCGCGCATCGGGATGGCGATCGCGCCCCAGCCCTTGTCGTCGTTGGGATAATCCTGCGCCAGCTGATTGGAAATGGCATCCATCTCCGCCTGCGCCTGCTGTAAAGTCACGCCGTTCTTCAGACGAGCGATCACTCCATAGTTCCGATTGTCGCGAACCGCGCGCTCCTGGTCGGTCCAGGCCAATGGCTTCCACATCTGAGCGCGAGAGTCCGGGTCGCTGGAGATAGGGAAGTCGAACTCCGGCCCCATCACGCCAACCACTGTGAATGTTTGAGCGTTGAGCTGAATATTCTTGCCGACAACGTCGGGATTTCCCGCGAAGTAACTGCGCCACAGTCCGTAACTCAGCAGAACTTCGTGTTCGTGGCCCGCTTCATATTCGCCGTCAAGAAATCCGCGGCCCAGCAGCGATTGCGCGTGCAGGATTGATAACAAGCCGCTCGTCGTGGCAACCGCCCGTAATGTTTCCGGATGTCCGCTGCCGGTAATCGTATAGCGGCCGAAGCCATACGCCGCCATGCCTTCGAAAGAATGATTTTGCTTCTGCCAGTCGAGGAAATTGGCAGGCGAAACGGTGAAAATCGGAATTCCGGGGAAGCTTTTTTGCGGTGGAGTGTGCCAGATCTGCATCAGACGATCTGGCTGATCATACGGCAGCGGCCGCAGCAGCACTGCATTTACCACGCTGAAGATGGCGGTGTTCGCGCCGATGCCGAGAGCCAGTGCGAGCACGGCGGTCACCGTGAAACCCGGCGAGCGCAGCATGGTCCGGACGCCGTAGCGCAAATCCTGCAACAAGGATTCGGCGAAGTGCACGCCCCGCGCTTCGCGGCATTCTTCTTTCGCGTTTTCGATTCCGCCAAACTCAAGCCGCGCGCGCCGCAGCGCGTCTTGCCGCGGGACGCCGCTGCGAACCAAATCCTCGGCGTACGCTTCCATGTGGAAGCGCAGTTCCGCATCCATTTCACTTTCGATGCGAGAGCGCTGCAGGATCGTGCGCAGCCAGGAACGCATCCGACTCCAGAGGGTCATACTTCCTCCGGCGTAGTGCTCAGAATTCCGGCGATCACATCCGTCATGCGATTCCATTTTTCGGTTTCCGTCTGGAAGCGGCGCTTGCCCGCCGTCGTGAGCCGGTAATATTTCGCCTTGCGCTTGTTGTCCGATTCACCCCATTCGCTTACGATCCAGCCCTGATGCTCCAGGCGGTACAGCGCGGGATAGAGCGAACCTTGCTGAATCTCCAGGCGCTTTTTTGAAATTTGCTGGATGCGCAGCAGAACGCCGTAGCCATGCAGAGGGCCGAGCGAGACGGCCTTGAGGATCAGCATGTCCAGCGTGCCTTGCAGCAGATCGATCTGTTTTGCCACTGACTCTCCTTGTGCGTCTAGGAGAGAAAATAGCAGCACTCTCCTCGACTGTCAAGGAGAGCATATCGGCGCGTATCCCGCCGTTCGGCCGGTCAACTGCAGCTGAGCGTCATACCGTCACGACAATCTTGCCAATCTGCTGGTTCGATTCCATGTAGCGATGCGCTTCGACGATCTGCGACAGCGGAAACACGCGATCGATGCGCGGCTTGAAATTGCCGGCCGCGACATGATCGAAAACATACTTCACAGCCGCTGCCTTCAGTTGCGGAATGGAGAGTATTTCGCGCACCGTGTACCCGCGCACGGTGAGACCCTTGCTCAGCGCAGCGAACAACGGAAACGGCGTCGGCTCCGGCGCCAGCGCTCCATATTCAAAAATGATTCCTTCGTACGCGGCGGCCTGCGCCAGCGCTTCGACGCCCTTGCCTCCGATAGGATCAAAAATTACCCGTGCGCCTTTGCCGCGGGTGATTTCATCTATGCGCGGGAGGAAGTTTTCTTCTGCGGTGGCAATCACATGGTTCGCTCCGACTTCCGTCAGCACGCTTTTTTTCTTGGACGTGCGCGTAGTGGCAATGCTGATCGCGCCTTCGGCCTTCACCATCTCGATTGCGGCAATTCCCACGCTGCTGCTCGCTGCGGTGATGATTACGAAATCGCCTTTGCCGATCCGCGCATTGGCAATCAACGCTCCATACGCGGTGAGATATTGCATCCAGATGGAGGTTCCTTCTTCCGGCGTCAACTTTTCCGGATACGCCGCCAGCGCGCTCGCCGGCACCAGCGCTACTTCCCCGTATACGCCATAGTTCGTCATCAGGAATCCCGGCACGGTGCTGGCCTTTTTGCCGATCCAGCTTTTGTCGACATCGGGCCCGACGGCGGTCACCACACCCGCTGCTTCATAGCCGAGCTTCGATGGCAGGGTAGGGGATTCCAGATAGTGTCCCTCGCGGAACATTACTTCGGCGCGATTCAGGCCGATCGCCTTCACATCCAGCAAAGCTTCGCCCTTGCCCGGCTTCTGGATGGGTTCTTCCTGGATTTTCAAAACTTCCGGCCCGCCCAGGGAATGAAAACGCACAACCTTCGCAGTCTGATTTGGCATAGTGATCTCCTGTCGAGCTTTGATCTCTCGGGGTACATAAAGGATTCAGGAGGATATGGAAAGATACGATGGCAAAGCGGGGCGCGCAATTGTGCGCTTGCATCCGCCAGCCCAGTATGCGAACATGAACTGTGGTTCATATTATGCACATGCACCTCCTTCGCTCCGGCCTAGTCATTTGGTTCGCCGCCACGGTCGCTTTGCGCGTCGCCGGCCAACATCTGCTGCGTCCCGCGGATCCAGTCGGCACGTTCATTCTGTTTGCCGTGAGCTTTCCGCTGATGGCCTGGCTGGTGCGGCGCCTCTGCGCCGGGGCGGATCTGCCGCCCGCGCAATTTCTTGCCGGTGCCGTTTCCGTCGCGCTGCCCACGTTGCTGCTCGATCCTTTTTCGTGTGTGTTCTTTCCCGTGCTGTTTCCAAACATGGCTCCGCAAGTGGCCGGAGCATTCGGCGGATGGCTGCTGTGGTGTTGCGCCGGAGCAATCGTAGGAGCGCTGATCCCGCCATGGCGAAAATCGTAAACGCTCGTCCGAAGTTGCTGGCCGGAGAAAATCTTCCCGCCGCGCCGCTACAAAAACGCAGTCTGGACAAACGAGCACGCCTGAAAGCAGCGGGTCTTGCGCTGTTCGGTGAAAAGGGATACGAAAAGACTTCCATTAACGAGATCGCGCGGCGGGCGAAGCTGGCGGTCGGCAGCTTCTACCAGCACTACCGCTCCAAGCGCCAGTTGCTGCTGGCACTGATGGACGAGCTGCTCGAAAAACTGAGCCGGCTGAGTTTGCAGCCAGAGGCTGCGACGGACGTTCGGGCAGGACTTCGCGGGCTGCTATCGCGCGCGTTCTCGCAGGATCTGAGCTATCTGGGCGCGTACCGGGCCTGGCAAGAAGCAGCGCTGTCCGATCCGGGATTGGTGAAAAAGCAGAAGGAAATTCACAAGTGGACCACGGGCCGCGTGCTGCGCGTGTTTCAATTCCTGCAAATGCTTCCCGGCGCGCGTCAGGGAGTTGACGTTCTTGGACTGGCGCGCGCGATGGATACCTTTTTCTGGAGCCTGCTCGCGCAAGCTGGACAATTGCGCAAGGCAGAACTCGACCAGTGGATCGATTCAGCCACACACCTGATTTATCACTCGATGTTTACCGACAATTTGTCGAGACGTGAAGAGAAGTGAGAATCATCCATTTTTACCACGGTTCGCTAGCGAGTAATTATTTCGGCGGAGTCAACTTCGGATCCAGCCGCGTCGCTTCTTTGAATTCCAGCTGCGCAGCATCAGGATCTTTCAAGCGAAGTAGCGCCATGCCCAGGTTGTAATGCGCGTGCGGCAAATTAGGATTCAAGCGATTGGCCTCGCGGTAGCTGTCCGCCGCGGCTTGATATTGTCCTTTGTTGAAGAGCACGTTTCCCAAATTGAAGCGCGCATCCGCGTTTTCAGGATAGTCAGCGATCACTTTCACAAACGCGGTTTGCGCGGCGTCGAGATCGCCAAGCTGCATTTTCGCCGCGCCCAGGCCGATCTCCGCCTCGGGGAAGTTCCCCTGCTGGTCTATCGCCTTCTGAAAATACTGCGCCGCTTTGGCCGCATCGTTCGCCTGCAGGTATGCGTTGCCCAGATTGTAGAGCGCGTGGGCTTCCCGCGGCTTCAGCGCCAGGCCTTTTTGGTATGTGGCGATAGCCAGGGCCAGTTTCCCCTGGCCCTGATACGCGAGCGCCAGATTAAAATCTGCGTCGGGCTGATCGGGTTTCAGCGCCAGCGTTTTTTCCAGACTGGTAGCGGCGTCCTCGAGCTGTCCCCGTTTGTACTGCAAGTGCCCCAGCGCGAACCAGGCATGCGCGTCATCGGGATGTTCCGCCACGATCTTCCGGTATTGCGCGATGGCTTCCGCGTCGCGTCCGGCATTTCCCAGCGCCGCCGCGTAATTCGTTTGCAGGTCCAGCGAATTCGGTTCCAGCGCGATCGCTTGCTGATAAATTTGAATCGCTTCGTTCCATTGCTGCGTGGAATCGAGCGCTGCCGCCAGATTGTTCAGCGCGTCCACGTAGCGCGGTGTCAATTCCAGCGCCCGGCGGTAGGCCACGATCGCGTCGGTGGTGTTTCCGGAAGCAAAAAGCGCAGCGCCCATGCCGTTGTACGCTTGGGCAAATTTCGGATTCAGCGCGAGTGCCTTGCGGTACGCGGAAATGGAATCGTAATATTTTTTCTCGTGATAGAGCGCCAGGCCCAGATTGCTTTCCGTCACTGCGTCGGTAGGCTTCATCGCCAGCGCTTTATCGAAATCCGAGATCGCTTCGTCGTCCTGCCCTTTGCGGTCGAGCGCCAGGCCCAAATTGCTCAACGCCTCGGGAAAATTCGGATTCAGCGCCAGCGCCTGGCGAAAGAGCGCGATGGCTTCGTCCACTTGTCCTTTTTTGTAGCGATCGAGGCCCTGATTGTTCAACGACACGGCGTCGCCAGCGCCGACCGCCTTGCTTTGTGCCCGCGCAATATCCGTGGCCCCGAAGATGCGCAGGAAAATCGCAAAAATTATGATCCGCGGCCCGTCACATCGCGACATCGCGTGCATTCCTCCGCCTCTCGCCCGCGAGGGTAACACACGAGAAAACCATTCCGTCAACCCGGGCGAGGTCATTTTGGAGTGTGGGGGCTCGCTTGTGCCAACATACCACTCGCGTTCCAGAAATATCAATTCTTTGCGTCGAGTTTAATCACGCGAGTTATAAACGTAAGACTTGCTTCCCCCGCCTTCCCGGTCACTTCCCAACATCCTTCTGTTGGAAAAATGAGTGTTGTCGCTTGAAATTGTGGGCCGTATCCATCGGGAATTGAAACGCGCAACGGCGGCGCTGGTGTATCGAGTCTGCGTCCCGAAATACTCAGGCGTCCCGTTGCTGTTGGACCCTTCCACCACGGGCTCTTGATACTCATAGACCCGTTGTCCTCCACCGTTCCCGCCATTCCAGGTCCAAAGGTCACAGTGCCGTCAGGCCAGAGCAGCGTCCATATATCTCGCTTCCCGTACCACTGGCCGCCCATAGTTTCGCGTGTCTGACCGGGAGCAATCTTCCCGTTGGGTTTCGTTACCGGGCATGACTGGAACTTGCTGGACACACCAGCGGTAGAATTCACGCTCAGAAGGGAGCTGATCGCGATTAACGCTACAATCGAGATTCGTAGCATGCCAGCTACTCCGTTCTCCAGATTGATCAAAATGAATCCGGTCTCTGAAGCAGATGCGCTTTAGCGCCCAACGGTTGAATCACTCTTGGTCAGCAGTGTTGCCCCAGGCTGATCGGCCGGACACCATGGAGTATCCCTAGCATCACGGTACGATTTAAGATACGCTGTTTACAACAGCACAGTAGAGGACCCCTTCCTCTGGAATTTCGCTCTCTAAGGCATCTTGGGATGCTTTTCAAGACATTCAGCGCAGCCGTGTTCGGCATTGACGCGTATCTGGTCGAAACCGAGGTTGACGTGGTGCCCGCGTACGAAGGGCACTTCACGGTCGTCGGCCTGCCAGACATTGCCGTGAAAGAAAGCCGCGAACGCATTCGCGCCGCTCTGCGCAATTGCGGATTCGATTTTCCGTCTGGACACGCGGTCACCATCAATCTCGCGCCCGCCGATATCCGCAAGGAAGGTTCCGCGTTCGATTTGCCGATGGCGCTGGGCCTGGCCGGCTGCCAGGGAAGCTTCTTCGGCAAAATTTTGGATACGCACGTGTTTCTCGGCGAGCTTTCGCTCGATGGCGGCGTGCGCTCCGTACGTGGCGCGCTTTCCGCGGCTCTGGCGGCGCGCGAACGCGGCATCAAGAATGTCGTCGTCCCGGAAGCTAATGCGCGCGAAGCCGCCGTGGTGGAAGGCATCCGCGTATTCGGCGTGAAATCCCTGCCACAAGCCGTGGACCTGATCAACGCCCCGGAATCCTTTCAGCCGGTTACGGTGGACACCTCGCAAATGCTGAGCGAAGCCAGCCAGTATTCCGTGGACCTGCGCGACGTCCGCGGACAACTTTCCGCCAAGCGCGCATTGGAAGTCGCCTGCGCCGGCAGCCACAATATTTTGCTGATCGGCCCACCCGGGGCCGGAAAGACGATGCTCGCGAAACGCATTCCCACCATTCTGCCGCCGATGTCTCTGGAGGAAGCCATCGAGACTACGCGCATTCACAGTGTCGCGGGCGTGCTGGAGGATTCGCGCGGCCTGGTCGGGACGCGGCCGTACCGCTCGCCGCACCACACCATCAGCGATGCGGGTCTCATCGGAGGCGGCGCCATTCCCCGGCCCGGAGAAGTTTCGCTCGGCCACAACGGCGTGGTATTTCTCGACGAGCTGCCGGAATTTCAGCGCAACGTACTGGAAGTAATGCGCCAGCCGCTGGAAGACGGCAACGTCACCATCGCGCGCGCTTCGCTCTCCGTGAATTTTCCTTCACGCTTCATGCTGGCGGCAGCAATGAATCCTTGCCCGTGCGGGTTTTTCGGGGACACGAAGCGCGAATGTCACTGCTCGCCGGTGCAAATCCAGCGCTACGTCTCGAAAATTTCCGGGCCGCTGCTGGATCGCATTGATATCCACATCGAAGTTCCGGCCGTGCAATACAAGGAACTGCGCGGCGACGTGGAAATCGAAAGCTCGGCCTGCGTGCGCAGCCGCGTAGTCCGCGCGCGCGAAATTCAGGTGGAGCGCTACCGCAGCGAAAAATCCACTTACGCCAATTCGCAAATGCCGCCCAAGCTGATCCGCAAACATTGCGCCATTACAGCCGAAGGCGAAAAGATTCTGGAGACCGCCATCCAGCGCCTCGGCCTTTCCGCCCGCGCCCACGATCGCATCCTGAAAGTCTCGCGCACTATTGCCGACCTCGAAGGCGCTCCGTCCCTCGCCCCCAAACACCTCAGCGAAGCCATCCAGTACCGCACGCTCGACCGCACCTACTGGGCTTGAGCGGCATCTCTGTTGGAGAACGACGCGGCACCGACATCCGCTTCCACGCGCCAGTGCATCTCTTTTGAGCCGCGACGGAAACTGTACTAAACTCCACGCGCACACCGCGCCATCATGGCTACCACCCCTAAAATTACTCCTGAACCTCGCTGGCCCGCATTTGTCGCGATGCTGGCGGCGGGCGGGGTGTACCTGGCTGTGCCAGAGCGTTTGTCGGTGGGTCCCGGCTGGGGGTTGCTGGCGATAATTGTGGTGTTGATGGTGCCGATTGCGGTGTCGAACCGTCGCGGCGACTTCCACATCACCAGACCTCTGGTGGTGATCGCCAACGGCGCCATCACCGTGGGCATGATTACGTCACTGGTTTGGCTGATTGAAGGCATCCCGCAACATCGAGAATCGCCGATGGATCTGCTGCGTGGCGCTTTGGCGCTGTGGTTCACCAACATCGTGGTCTTCGCGCTGTGGTATTGGAAACTGGATGCCGGCGGCCCTTCGCGGCGCGACGCGCGCACGGGACGCCTGAAAAGCTCCTTCCTTTTTCCGCAAATGTTGGACGAGGAAGGCCGAGATCCCAACTGGTCGCCGCAATTCATGGACTACCTGTTTCTCGCATTCAACACGAGCACGGCATTCTCGCCGACGGACACGGCCGTTCTTTCGCGCTGGGCGAAAGCGGGCATGATGTTGCAGTCGTTGATTTCGCTGGCGATTGTGGTGCTGCTGGCCGCGCGCGCCGTGAATATTTTCTGAGGATCGCATCGCGTCTGATCTGAAAGCGCCCCGGAGGATTGAAATGCTGGCTTCCAGCAAAATGGTTGGCATTGTTCCCACGCTAGATTCCGTGCGAGCGCGGGAATTTTACGAAGGCAGACTTGGTTTTGAGTTTGTCAGCGAGGATCCCTTCGCGCTGGTGGTCCGCGCAGGCGACAGCAAGATCCGCGTCTCCAAGGTTCCCAAGGATTTCACGCCCGTCGCGTTCACCATCCTCGGCTGGGAAGTGCAGAATATTGAGGCAGTCGCCGCGTGGCTCAAAGGCCGCGGCGTGACCTGCGAGAAATACCCGTTCGTGCAGGATCAGGAACTCGGCATCTGGACAGCGCCCAACGGCGACAAGGTCGCCTGGTTCAAAGATCCCGACGGCAACGTGCTTTCGGTCGCCCAGCATGTGTGAAGCGCCTGGCTTTTGGGTTTGACTCTGTAGCGGCCAGCTTCAGCTGGGCGCCTTTGACGTTGCTATGAATTTGCAGCGGCCGCCTGCTTTTGCATTTCAGGCGGGCGTCGTTGACTTTGCTTCCGAATTTGTAGCTGCGCACCCCAGCGCACCTTTGGTATCGTCCGCAACAAGCAGGGGGAAGCCATGACGAAATCCTTGATCCTCGGAACCATCCTGGGCGGCCTGGCAGCTTTCGTGTGGAGTTCGATCTCGTGGGAACTCATCGGCTGGCACGAAAAGACCATGGTCGCGTTCCACAACGAAGACGAAGTCTCCGCCGTGATCGCATCGCACGCCGGCCAGGATGGCACCTACATCTTGCCCAGCATGCCGTCAACCGCTGGCATGAGCCCGGAACAAAAGAAGGCGGCGCTGGCCGGCGCGATGCAGAAGGTGCAGGCCGGCCCTATCATGGTCGCAGCGGTGCGCCTGGGAGGATTTGGCTCGTACACCCGGGGATTAATCGTTCAACTGCTCAGCCTAATGGCTGCGGCATTCCTGCTCACGTGGTTGCTGCTGCAAACCTCCGGCTTGAGCTATGCGCGCAGGGTCGCGTTTCTCGCGGTTGTCGGCCTCGCCGCCAGCGTCATCGTGGATCTTCCCAATTGGAATTGGTGGGGATTCTCTGGCGCCTACACCGCTGTAAATCTCGCCGATTCCATGCTCACCTGGCTATTCGCAGGCCTGGTCATCGCCAAAGTCGCCAATCCCGCCAACGCCGCTCAGCGGGCGACGACCTAGCCGGGGCTGGTCGCCTCGGCCTGGTCCACGGGGTACCCAGAGTTCATTGACTTGGACTCCGGCGCTGTGATAACCATACTCGCGTTCTTTTATTAAAGGGACTCTCCCCGACCTCGGATGGCGGCCAAAACTCAGCGGATCGAAGTCATGCTCGAGACGCTTCTCGAGAGCGTGGACCTCGCGGAAAGCATTTCCATGCGCGTGGCCGAAGCCGCCGGCTTTCCGGAGGAAGAAGTCCACAAGATCGGCATGGCTGTGCGCGAAGGCGTGATCAACGCCTACAACTACGGCAACCAGCAGGATCGCCAGAAGAAGATCATGATGACCGTCGAATTGCAGCCAGACAACATGATCGTCCGCGTGCTCGACCAGGGCAAAGGGTTCGAGCTGACTGAGATCCCCGATCCGTTGGCGGAAGAAAACCTGCTGCGCACCTCCGGGCGCGGCTTGTTCCTGATGCGCGCTTTCATGGACGATTTCCGGGTGGAACGCGGCCCCGAAGGCGGCGCCCATCTGATAATGATCAAGAAACTGCCCCAGCCAGTTTCTGACAACGGCAAGCACAAACCAGAGTAGAATCACTACACGAGGATCCCGTGGCTCTCCAAGGAACACGCCGCCAATTGGGCGACGTAGTAATAGTTGATTTCAGCGGCAAGATTACCCTGGGTGAAGGCAGCGCCATGCTGCGCAATACCGTGCGCGAGCTGATCAATTCGGGGAACAAGAAGATTCTGCTCAGCCTGTACGACGTGGATTACATCGATAGCTCTGGCATCGGCGAGCTGGTCAGCGCCTACACCACGGTAAAGAATGCCAGCGGCGAGCTGAAGCTATTGCACCTCACCAAGCGCGTCCACGACATTCTGCAAATCACGCGCCTTTTCACCGTCTTCGACGTGCAGTCCGACGAACACACCGCCATCCACAGCTTCAAGTCCTAGCGCTCAACCACGCTCCATCTGGGAGTGCGGCGAGTTCAGCTTCGACCCTCACCCTTAGCTGGCCTGACAGTCCATGGAACCATGCGGCTCAGGATCCTGTCGCGCAAAATCAGCGTGTGGAACAGCACAGCGCCAGCGTGCGCGAGAAACGTCAGGAACAGCAGATAAGCAAGTATCGTGTGAGTCTTGCGCAGCGTAGCGTATAGCTCCGGTTTCGCGGGGAGGATCGGAGGCAGGTGCACCGATCCGAACATCACGATCGGGTAGTGGCCCGCCGACAGCATCGCCCAACCTACCAATGGCAGCGCGATGAACAACGTATAGAGCACAACCTCGGACAGCTTTATCGCCAGACGCTCTGGTTGCGAAATATTCGCCGGTAACGCCGGCGCCTGCGTCAATAAGCGCGTGACGAGCCGGATCAGCGCCAGTATCAGAATCGCGATGCCCAGCGGCCGGTGCAATGCAACAAGCCAGTGGTAGTCTCCTAAGCTTGTCACCATTGAAATACCGATGAAGAGCATGGCCACCAACAGTGCGGCCATCAGCCAGTGCAGAATGCGCGACAAAAATGCGAATTGTGCGGGACGATTCGTCGTGGCCATGGCTATTTCTCAACCTCCCCTGTCGAAACAGCGCTGGGGCTTTTCTTCTCGCCCTCGCGCCGGGTGAAGGACTGCGAATATGCCGCCGAGCGCGCGCTCAACAGCGGATCGTCAGACGGCGATATTCCATCAGGCAGCACCAGCGGATCAAAATTTATGTCGCGCGTTGCGCTGGTGTCCTCGCTCTCGATTGTGTCAATCGTTATGGTTCCCACGTCAATCTGCTGCCTATCTGCAGGCCATGAACTCGCCGCCTGCGCAGTTGGATCTCCGGGCTGGCCCACCGTGACGATCACATGCCAGCGCAACGGCCCCGAATGTATCTGCGCGATCAGCCCGTCGAACAGATAATTTTTGTCGGTCGTCGCCGCCGAATCGCCCGGCGCGGCGGTTTGTTCCGGCTTGACCCACCAGCGAACCGCGGTACGCTCGCCATTTGCATTAACGAAACGAAAGGCGTTCAACGCATAGTACGGACTGTCCCCAAATCCGGAAGAAAACGGATGGCTGCCGATTTCCTTCAGCGCCGCCGCTGTTTCCGGGTGCTTGCCCAGAAACGCCCCCACGGCTGCGGAATCCACTTTCCCAGTTTGCGGATCGGGAGAAGTCACTACCAGAAAATCGTGGAAATCCTGCGGGTTATTCACCACGAAGACCGGCAAGTTGATCATCGCCGTGCGCCACTCTTCGCCGTCAGGTTGTTTGAAAAGAATCGCCAGGCTGCGCACGGTCTGCGGCGTGTCCGCGGCGTACGGCTGTCCGCCCGCCAGCGCAAAACGCCCCAGGATTGGCACGCGGCCAGAGCGGAAAACTTGCGCTTTGGACAACGCCTGCCCCGCGCCATTGCTCTCGAAATAGCCGGTGACGCAAACCCCCTTGGCGTGATTCCGCCGAAATCCCGGATGCTCTCCGTTCAGCCGCTCAAACGTGTTAATCATCGCTGCGGGAGTGAGTGCGTGCGGTGTCAGCCAGCCACCCGCATACAGAAACAGGCCCGCAATCCCAGCGAGCACTATGCCGATGGCCGCGAGCCGCGCAAATATGGCTGTGCTCGGCAATCGAGCCGGCAGCAGCTTGGAATCCTGGTTCAATTCACTGCCGTTCATATCTCCTCCTTGATCTAGCCTGTGCAGACGCGCGGAATTATTTTTTTGTGCGATATCACGGAACCGCAGAGGTAGCTTCGCCACCTGACATTAAGTGGAGTTCGTCCCGGCCCTCGTCGTACGACGGACAATCTATTACCGACCGCCGCAGTTTTCAAGCCTCCGCCCAAGCCGCGTGGTCGGAAAGTGGTTCACTGTTCCGTGTGCCGATTGCTGCGTGGCATTTCCGCGTTTATGCTAGTATTTACGTTCACGAATTCGTACGGGGTGCACACTTGGCGCAGCATCTTTCCCGCAGGGAACTGAAAAAGGATGAAGTTCGCGACACGCTGGCGCACGGCGCCGATGCGGTCCTATCCCATAAGCAGTTGACTCTCTACATATTGCTGGCCGCGGTGGTGGTGGCTCTCGGCGTTTTCGGCTGGCAGACCTACACAGAACGCCAGACGGTGAAGGCTACCGCCGGGTACGACGACGCCATGAAGACCTTCCAGGCGCGCATTCGCACCGCCAGCGAACCCGCGCAGCCGGGCGAGACCACTTACATTGACGAGAAAAATAAATATTCCGATGCCGCGCAGAAATTCGCCGCGGTCAACGCGAAATATGGCCACACCCGGCCGGGCCAGCTCGCCGCCTATTACGCTGCCTTGAGCGATGAAAAGCTCGGGAAAAACGATGAAGCGAAAAAATGGCTGCAGGGATTGTCCGAAAGCGGCGTGGAGGATTTTGCCGCGATGGCGCGATTCGAACTTGCTCAATTGAACGATCGCATGGGCCAGGGCGACGAAGCCGTCAAACTCTATCAGCAATTAATTGCGAAGCCTGTGGTGCTGGTGCCGAAGCCCGTGGTGATGCTGGCGCTCGCCGAACATTACGGCGCGAAAAATCCTGCGGAAGCTACTAAGCTTTACACGCAGATCAAATCCGACTATCCCGATACGCCTATCGCCGAACAAGCTACCCAGGAAATGAATCTCCTCCCCGGGAAATCCTGATCCTCAGTTGGGCCAGCCTTCGCATTTTTTCTTGACGCGCACGCGTGATTTCACCGGCACCACCAAATCGTAGCTGCCTTTCACCAGCTGACGAATCTCGTTCCAGTCCAGCGGCGCGGCATACACCCGCAACGTAACCCATCCGTGCTTGCCGATATAAGGTGTGCGAAAAAATCGCGGGTCGTCCAGGAACACACCTTGGAGCAGGGTCCCCACTTTCAGGCAAATTCCCAGCTCGCCTTTGTACTCTTCCAGCAGCGCGAACATTTTCTTTTCCACGCGAAATGTCGGGTGGCCAAAGGTTATCCCCTCGGTAGCCGCCGGAAACCGCAGGCAGATTTTTCGCAGCCGCTTCAGGATCGCATCTTGCGAAAGCGTGCGGGCATGATAGCAATTTTCGCGGGCAATGAGATTGCGCTGCGCCTTTCAATCCGGCTGATTATTTACGAGATAGCGGCTAGAATGACCTGAAAGCATGCTCGCATCCTATGCCATGGACGTGCGCCGCACCCGCGGCCGCCGCTTTCCGGAGCCGCAGCATCCCTACCGCAACGATTACGCGCGCGACCGCGACCGGGTGATCCATTCGCGCGCTTTCCGCCGCCTCGAAGCCAAGACGCAAGTCTTCACCACGCGCTACTCCGATCATTTCCGCAATCGCCTTACGCACACTCTGGAAGTCGCGCAAGTGGCCCGCACTGTTGCCGATGCGCTGCATTTGAATACCGATCTGGCCGAAGCGTTGGCGTTGGCGCACGATATCGGCCATCCGCCTTTCGGCCATGCCGGCGAAAGGCAGCTCGATCTGCGCATGCGCGCGTTCGGCGAGCGCTTCAACCACAATCTCCACGCGCTCTATATCCTGGAACACTTCGAGCAGAGCTATCTCGATTTCACGGGGCTGAATCTCACCTTCGAGGTGCGCGAAGGCATCATTAAACATTCGCGCGATTATTCTCCGGCCGAATTTCCGCAGCTCGCCGAATATCTGCTGGATCAGCGCCCGCCGCTCGAATCCCAGCTGATTGATTTCGTGGACGAGATCGCCTACAACACCGCCGACCTCGACGACGGCTTCGAGGCCCACCTGATTGATTTCGATCTGTTGCGCGCTGAAGTTCCCATATTCAATTCAGCCTATGAAGACGTGGACCGGCACTATCCCAACGGAAAGCAGAAGCTGAAATTCAACGAAGCGCTGAAGCAGGTCCTCGATCTGCTGGCCACAGACCTGATCGAGACCACGCGAAGCCGCACGGAAGACTCCGGAGTCCAGACTGTCGAAGATATCCGCCGCCAGCCGCACCGGCTCGCCGGCTTCTCACCGGCCATAGCCAAGCTGAACGGCGACTTGAAGCGCTTCCTCTTCGCCCGGTTGTATTCGCAACCGACGATCGTTGAAGACCGCGACCGCTCCGTAGCCGCGCTCGACGCGCTTTTCACCTTTTACGTCGAGCACCCCGAGCGGATGCCACCGCAACACGCCGAACTCGCGCTGCGCCAGCCGCGCCACCGTGTCGTCTGTGATTACATTGCCGGCATGACCGATCACTTTCTGCTCCGCCAATGCCGCGATCTGCTCGACCTACCTGCCGAACCCACAGTTTGAATCCTGGCAGTTGGCTTCGCATCTAACCGGGCTAAGTCCAACCGCTCGCTCCAGCGTAAATTGGTCATTGTCCAATACGTGTCAGCCGCGCCATCTGCATTTGCCGCTTCCTTGACAACGCAGTCACTCGACTTATAATTGAAATTGCTCTATAACCACGGGGAAAGCCAATGTTTCTGGATGTCAACGAACTCGCGCTGCGCAAGATACGCATCCGGAAGAGCTACACCCCCGGCACGCTCGATTTCCATTCCGGTGAATTCCACCAGGTCGAGCCGCTGGAAATTCGTGCCACCGCCGAGCTGGTCGAAGGCCAAATCCGCATCTACGGTAACCTGCACACACGCGTTGAACTGATCTGCGCGCGCTGCCTGGATACCGTGGTCGAGGAAATCAGCCGCGATTTCGATCTCTTCTACCGCCCGATGACTTCCATGGCCGTGGATGAGGAATTTCATCTGAATCTGGACGATACCGAGGTCGCCTTCTTTGAAGGTGACGGCCTGTTCCTAGCCGACATTCTGGCCGAGCAGGTGAATCTGGCGCTTCCCATGAAGGTCATCTGCCGCAGCGATTGCCGCGGGCTCTGCCCACACTGCGGCGCCAATCTGAATAACGAAGAATGCCGCTGCGAAAAGCATGCGTCCGACCCCCGGCTCGCCCCGCTGGCCCGTCTGAAGCAGGACTGGTTCAAAAAG
Source organism: uncultured Acidobacteriota bacterium (assembly GCA_963779465.1). Classification (GTDB taxonomy): domain Bacteria; phylum Acidobacteriota; class Terriglobia; order Acidiferrales; family UBA7541; genus Palsa-295. Next base: position 796,330 of record CAVZYH010000002.1, read on the forward strand.
CAATAAGACGCTACAATACCTTTTCCATTTCGGCCGCTCTTGTAGCGGCCTGTCAATTGAGGAGCTGGAATGCCTAATCCAAAACGTCGTCATTCGCATGCGCGCAAAAACAAGCGGCGTGCCCACGATTTCCTTACGCCCTTATCCTTGGCCGAGTGTCCGAACTGCCACGAGAAAAAGCTGCCCCACAATGCGTGTCCCCATTGCGGCTTCTATAAGGGTCGGGAAGTGATTGACACCGCTGCTAAGACAGCCTAACTTTTCACCGCCTACCTTTCGATTTGGTGCTCTCTGGGTGCCCATGGGTGTATAGATGACCACCATAGCCGTTGACGCCATGGGAGGCGACCATGCGCCGCGCGCCGAAGTCGAAGGCGCGATTCTCGCTGCCCGCGAGCTAGGCGTCCGCATTCTGCTGGTGGGTATTGAAGCTACCGTGCGGCAGGAACTCAACCGCCACGGCCATCGCGGCCTGCCCATCGAGATTGTCAACGCCACCGATGTGATCACCATGAGCGATTCGCCTTCGCAGGCGTTTCGCCGCAAAAAAGAAAGCTCGGTCCATGTTGCCGCGCGCCTGGTGCGCGACGGCAAGGCCGAAGCTCTGGTGAGCGCGGGGAACACTGGCGCAATCATGACCGTCGCTCGCTTTGTGCTGGGCACGCTCGCTGCGGTTGACCGTCCCGCGCTCGCGGCCGCTTTCCCGAACATGAAGGAAAAAGTCACCGTCATCCTGGACGTTGGCGCAAACGTGGACTCCAAGGCCGAGCAGATCGAACAATTCGCAGTGATGGGCGAGATTTATTACCGCACCATCTGGGGAACGAAGCGACCGCGCGTGGCCCTGCTTTCCATCGGCGAAGAAGAAATGAAAGGCAACGAACTGACGCGGGAAGCCGCCGCACGCTTGAAGCAGTTGTCGCTCAACTTCGTGGGTAACGTTGAGGGCCGCGATGTGTTCCGCGGCGACGTAGACGTGATCGTCTGCGACGGCTTCATCGGCAACATCGCGCTGAAAATCAGCGAAGGATTAGTTGAACATATCGGCGTCATGCTAAAAAAAGCCATTAAGAGCAGCCTGAAATCGCAGGTCGGTTACGTACTTTCGAAAGACGCATTCGACAGTTTCCGCAAACGCACTGATTCCTCCGAATATGGCGGCGCGCCGCTGCTCGGCGTCCGCGGCATCACTATCATCGGACACGGGCGCTCCAACGCTGTCGCCATCAAGAACGCCATTCGAGTTGCCACCGAGCTGTGCCGCTCGCGCTTCAACGAAAAAATCGAACAGGAGCTTTCCGCTGCCGCGGTTGCTGCGCGCGGCTGACCTTCGCGGAATGCCCAACCCCTTATGAGCAAACTCGCATTCCTTTTTCCGGGCCAAGCCTCGCAGTATTGCGGCATGGGCCGCGACCTCGCCGCAAATTTTCCGGAATCGAAAGCAGTTTTCGACGAGGCCGATGCCGCGCTGGGGTTCTCCATCACGCAAACTTGCTTCGAGGGCACTGACGAAGCACTGAAGCTCACCGAAAACACGCAGCCGGGAATCCTGACCGTTTCCACGGCGGCCTATCGCGCGCTGGAAAAGAAGGGAATCGTGCCGGATTTCGTTGCGGGCCACAGCCTCGGTGAATATTCCGCACTGGTAGCGGCTGGCGGTCTGGATTTTTCCGCAGCCGTGAAATTGGTGCGCGGGCGCGGAAAATACATGCAGGAAGCCGTACCTGCTGGCCAGGGCGCCATGGCCGCGATCCTGGGCCTTTCACCAACGGAAGTGGCGGACATCTGCAAGAAAGCCGCGGAAAATGAGGTCGTCTCGCCTGCCAACATGAACTCGCCGGAACAAACCGTCATTTCCGGCTCAGCCGCAGCCGTGAAGCGCGCCGTCGAAATCGCCACGCAGAGCGGCGCAAAGCGTGCCGTCATTTTGCCGGTTTCCGCGCCCTTCCATTGCGCTTTGATGATGCCCGCGCAGCAGCGCCTCGAGCAGGACCTGCGCGCGGCGAAATTCAACGCGCTGAAAATTCCGCTGATCACCAACGTGGATGCCCAAGCCATCACGAGCGGCGACGAAGCTCGCGACGCGCTCATCCGCCAGGTCACCGCCCCGGTCCGCTGGCTCGATTCCATCCGCGAAATGATCGAATCCGGCGTAACGGTCTTCGTCGAAGTCGGTCCCGGCAAAGTCCTAACGGGCCTGCTGCGCCAAATCGATCGCTCCGTCCGCGTCTTCAACGTGGAAGATTCCGCCAGCCTGCAATCGGCAATGGAAAAACTAGGCCAAGCCCGCGCCGAAGTCCGCGAACCGTAAGATTTTCTTTCTCATCTGGCTTTCGTGGCGCAGCCACTCTTGGCGTGCCACCCAGTTGCCAGACCCATTCCTCATAAGGTAGTTTCAATCTCTATGTTCTCACTCCAAGACAAGGTCGCATTGGTCACCGGCGCATCGCAAGGCATCGGCCGCTCCACTGCACTCGCGCTCGTAGTCGCGGGCGCAAAAGTTGCCGTCGCCGCCCGCAATGCAGAAAAACTAGCAACACTGGTAACGGAAATCGAAGCCGCAGGCGGCGCCGCGCTAGCCGTCCCACTCGACGTAGCCGATCCCGCCCAGGTGAAATCCGCGTTCCAGCAAATTCTCACGAAGTTCGGCAAGCTGGACATTCTGGTGAACAACGCGGCTATCACTCGCGACACTCTTGCCCTGCGTATGAAGCTCGAAGACTGGGACGCCGTGCTGCGCACCAACCTCACCGGCGCGCATCTCTGCATTCAGCAAGCCCTCGGCGCGATGCTCAAGCAGCGCTCCGGCCGCATCATCAATATCAGTTCCGTAGTCGCGCAAACCGGCAACGCAGGACAGGCAAATTACGTCGCCTCCAAAGCCGGACTAATCGGCCTCACCCGCGCCATCGCCGTCGAAGTCGCCTCGCGCAACATCACGGTGAACGCCGTCGCGCCTGGCTTCATTGATACGCCGATGACCGCGCCGCTCCCGCAAGAACTCAAAGACAAAATGAAATCCATGATCCCGCTAGCCCGCTTCGGCAGTGAAGCCGATGTCGCCGCCGCCATCGTGTTCCTTGCGAGTGACGAGGCTGCCTACATCACTGGCCAGGTTCTTGACGTTAACGGCGGCCTCTACATGGGCTAGCGTTGTCAGCATCGCGGCCTGCGAATGATCACTGCGGCGGACATTCGTACGTCACCACTGTAATCCGCCACTCCCGCTGTCCACTCGCGGGCTGATATTTCTGCTTCCATTTCGCTCCGGCATCGCGCACTAGGTCTTCCTCGCTCACCTGCGTGCAACGGGACCTCAGCGACGTACGAATCTCTTCCATCGCAGGGCCTGGCACCCAGTAACTAAGCCCGTCCACGACGGTGACGGTCTGGTTTACAGGCGCTCCCGCCGAAATCCACTGCTGCGGCGTGTAGATATTGGGCGCGTGCAAGGAAGTAGGCAGAAGCCCGGCATAATAACGGTTCGTCATCGGATTTGTGGAAGGCAACGAGTACGTCAGATAGAAAAAGAACGTAGGATTATTGCCGATCACGATCTCGCCGTTGCCGGCAACTTCCGCGGCCTGTCGCGCCACCTGCTCCCAAGGTTCGATCCAATGCGGCGCGGCGTAAAGTTTGCGTGAGAAAATGCCGTACCAGCCGATCACGCCCGTCAGTAACAGCGCGCACGCAATCAATCGTCGAGCCGACGGCCGGGTCGCGGTCGCGAGTGTGGTTCCGACGGAAAGTATCAGCCACGGAGCGATCATCATCATCCGCTTGGTAGATCCGATCTGCAGGAGAGTCATCGCGGCCAGGAGAGCGGCAAAGTACAGCAAGAATCTCCGTGACGGCGCCGCGCCATAAAATAAAACCAGCAGCAGCGTAGCCACAATCGCGAATCCCGCTGCGATCCCCGGCGCCCAGAACCACGGCGCAACCGACTCACTCACAAACAAACAGTAGAGATCGTAAATGCCGGTCGCAATCGCCGAACCCAGCGGCACCTGATCCGCGCCGATGCGTACTTCCGTTACCAGCGCTCGCATGACCGGTGCTGCCGCCACCAACAGGAACGTCCCGGTTGCCGGTAACAGCAGCCACGGCCGGTTGTTCCACCCAAATCGCAACAGGAGATCAAGGCCCAAACAGCCCAGAACGGCCCACCCGTAATAATTCGTGTACACCAGCGCCAACGCGCACAGCGCTACCAGCATCCAACTTCTTGGCGACGGGTATTCGACGTATCTCAAATACGCGAGGGTCAGCAACGCCACCAGCAGGAACGTGAAGGAATACCAGCCCACTAGGCGCGCGAAGTGAAATCCGTAGGGCCACAGCAGTAGCAGCATCAAAGTACAAATTCTGGCGCGCTCCCCAGCCATCCGGCGCGCCGCTTCCGCCAGGAACCATGCGCCGAGCAGATAGAAAATTATCGAGGGCAGCCGAAGCAAATGGATATTCCCGTCGGTAAGGCGGAGCCACTCGTGCAGTATCAGGTCAGAGAGTGGCGGATGCGCGTGCTGCCTGCCGCCGCCCAGGAACAATTTCATGGTTGTCAGTGCCGGCGTTGCGGCCACATCAATGATGGCGACTTCGTCGTCCACCGGGGTGAACCATCGATTGCTGGCCATCAGAATCGCTCCAAATGCCAGCAGCACCAGCGCAATCCGGGTTTCACTTCCCAGGTGCCGCAGAACGGAAGGCCTCGGCGCGGAGAGCTCAATTTGGATTGGTTCAGCGATCAGCAAGTGGATGCGAATGCTACTGAGGATGAATAGGTCGGTCAAGTGTGGGAGTTACTCACGTGATTTTGAATTGTTGCGGCTTCCACGCATTGGGGTGGCCTGCTGGTATCATGTTCGTGGAACTATCTGTAGCCCTTGGTTGGACCAAAAAGGGAACTCAGGCTAGCGAATCTATAACCGTGAATCCTGCGAAAATACACCGGCAGAAGGCTTCGCGCGCAAACCTGCGAAGCTCGCGGCTGGGACGCGGACGCTTGCTATGGATGGGGTTAAGTCTTCTGCTTTGTGGCGTTCCCGCCCTGGCTCGGCCTCAGCAAGCACCCGCCGTCTCACCGGCACCGAGTGGCGCGCCAGGCGCGCCGGAACCTGCGGCATCATCGCCGGAGCAGTCGAATGAACAGTCACGTCAACAAACGAATCAACAGGCCGACCCGCGACTGCCGGGAAACATTAGCGGCGTCGTGGTTGATCCGTCCGGGGCTGCAGTCAGCGGCGCGCACGTAGTTCTCACGCGCGAGGATAAGGCTCCCAAACAAGAAGTCCAGTCCGGCGACGATGGCCAATTCTCCTTTGCGGGCGTTCCTCCCGGCTCATTTCAGATCACCGTCAGTTCGGAACTCTTCACCACGCAAAAAGTTTCGGCCATCCTGCATCCCGGCGAGAACCTTGCTGTTCCGCAAATTGTTTTCGCTCTCGCGACCGCAGTCAGCCAGGTTCAAGTGAGCGTCCCGCGCTACGAAGTGGCCGAAGAAGAGCTCAAAGCCCAGGAAAAGCAGCGCATCTTCGGCGTGATTCCCAATTTCTATGTCAGCTACGTTCCCGATGCCGCTCCGCTCGCCACCAAACAAAAATTTCAGCTCGCCTGGCGAAGCACGATCGATCCCGTCAACTTTGCAATCACTGGAGTCATCGCAGGAGTGCAGCAGGCTACCAACACCCCCAGCGCATACGGCCAGGGCGCGCAAGGCTACGCCAAACGCTACGGCGCGTCGTACGCCGACTTGGTCACCGGCACGTTCATCGGCGGCGCGATACTTCCATCGCTCCTGAAACAGGATCCGCGCTATTTCTACAAAGGGACCGGCAGCGTGCGCTCGCGCGTGCTCTACGCCATCGCCAACTCAGTCATCTGCAAAGGCGATAATGGACACTGGCAGCCAAATTATTCCGCCATCCTCGGCAGCCTGGCCTCCGGCGGCATCTCCAATCTTTACTACCCCGAGCAGAATCGAAACGGCGCAGCATTAACGGTCGAAAACACGCTGATCGGCATCGGCGAAACCGCCGCCACCAACCTCCTCCAGGAATTCGTAATCCGCAAACTCACTCCCAACCTCTCGCACCAACAATCAACCACGCCGTAGCGTCGTTACGCCGGCATGCCGCCGGTTCCTTCCAGCTGCTCTTGGATTTTCCGTGTTTCAGGCATTCGATAATTCGGCGGACGAACTGTAGAATAAGCGCGATCGGAAGTCAGGAGTGCATCGATGCGTATTTTCATCGCGGTGTCTCTCATTCTTTGCACTGTTGTCGTAACCTCGCCATTGCTCAACGCGCAGGTATCTCAAGCGCAATCTCGAAGCAACCCTGCCGCCCCCTGTGGGGACCGAAGCCATGGTCTTCCAGGTTTCTATTACGGCGGGGTCGTCTCTCTAATCCAACCGCCCGAATGGAGGCACGGTTTGATTCGGATTATGGTAGGCGGAGAAATAAAACTGGGTTTGTGGGCAGATGGTCAGAAGTTCAAGCTCTGGACAAACAAGTTGGACATCGCTCAAAAGAGTATCAACCAATTCTAGCTCGATCTCGACCAGGACTGCCACTTGCCTCCCGAACCTCAAGATGCCTTTGCACTTCTCAAGATAACTTGGGAAAGCAAGGATCTGTCCGCCGCGCAGTTTGCGCAGCTGCATCGTGGCTTCACGGAAGCGTTGTCAAAATACGCAGCGAACATGCAGGGAAGGTACGCCGATATGATCGCGACACGAACATCGATTGTCTCTTTGGACGCTGACGCATATTCAACCATCTACGATAACAGTCACGAGCATGTCCAGATCGATGCAACGAATCAGAATAGCGATCCGGACCCAATCGTGGATTGGGCGCGCAGACTTCAGAAGCTGGCCGAAGAGAGCTTTCATAGACCAATTTGGCGGCGAGTATCCGAATAGCGCGTCCGTGCGCTGCTAGGATCTGTTTCAGCGCTGGCCGGGCCGCATCGTCTCGGATGCGTGTCAAAGGTTGACCCAGCATTAAGCCCCGCATAGAATGGCAAGGTTGTGTTGCGGGCGCTACCCCAGCCTGTCGTGGGACCGGGGATTTCCAGACAGCCGATACCGGAGGAACAATCAGAATGGCCAGCGTCGAAGAACGCGTGAAGACAATTATCGTCGAGCAGCTCGGTGTGGATGAAGGCGAAGTCACTCCCACCGCCTCGTTTGTGGACGACTTGGGCGCCGATTCGCTCGATACCGTCGAGCTGGTAATGGCATTTGAAGAAAATTTCGGCATCGAAATTCCGGATGAAGACGCCGAAAAAATCGCCACGGTGAAAGACGCCGTGGATTACATCGAGAAACACGCCAAGGGCAAGTAACGCGCTCGCCCGTCGTCCCATTCCGAACAGGAGAAGTCCCCTTTGAATCGCCGAGTTGTGGTTACGGGCGTTGGACTGGTTTGCGGCTGCGGCATTGGCACCGAAGAAGTGTGGCGCAATCTGCTGGCCGGCAAGAGCGGCATTCGCACCATCACTCATTTTGACGCCACGGCTTTCGATTGCCGCATCGCCGGAGAAGTCCGCGATTTCGATCCTTTAAATTGGCTCGAGAAAAAGGAGCTGAAGAAAACCGGGCGCTTCATTCAGCTCGCGCTTGCCGCCGCCGATTTCGCCATGCAAATGTCCGGCCTGCAAGTCACTCCGGAGATTGCAGATTCCACCGGTGTGTACATCGGCTCGGGCATCGGCGGATTCGACGTGATCGAGCGCGAACATTCCAAATTTCTCGCGGGCGGTCCTGGCAAAATCTCGCCATTTTTTATTCCAGCTACCATCGTCAATCTTGCCGCCGGACACGTTTCCATCCGCCACGGCGCCAAGGGGCCGAACTCCGCCACCGCCACTGCTTGCTCTGCTTCCGCGCACGCGATTGGCGATGCCTTCAAAATTATTCAACGCGGCGCCGCCGATGTGATGATTACTGGTGGCACCGAAGCTGCCATTACGCCCATGAGCGTCGGCGGATTTGCCGCCATGCGCGCTCTCTCCACGCGCAATGACGATCCCGAGCACGCCAGCCGCCCGTTCGACGCCGATCGCGACGGCTTTATTGTCGGCGAAGGCTCCGGCATGGTGATTCTGGAATCCTTGGAATACGCGCAGCGCCGCGGCGCGAAAATTCTGGCGGAAATTGTCGGCTACGGAATGTCCGGCGACGCCTATCACATCACGCAGCCTGCCGAGCACGGTGATGGCGGCTATCGCGTCTCGATGGCCGCGCTGAAAGACGCCAACATTTCTCCCGACAACGTCAGCTACGTGAACGCGCACGGAACTTCCACGCCTATCGGCGACGCCATCGAAACAGAAGCGCTGAAGCGCGTTTTCGGCGCGCGCGCCAAGAAAGTTCCCATCAGCTCGACGAAATCGATGACCGGCCACTTGCTGGGCGGCGCCGGCGGCCTCGAAGCGGGAATCAGCGTGCTCGCTCTGCGCGACCAGATCATGCCGCCAACTGTGAACTACGAAAAGCCCGACCCGGAGTGCGACCTCGATTACATTCCGAATCATGCGCGCAAAGCGGAAGTCACCTACGCGCTATCGAATTCCTTCGGCTTCGGCGGCACCAACGCCTCGCTGCTCTTCAAGCGCTGGGTGGAATAACGGTGCTGGCAGCATAGGCAATCTTGCGTGTGCGCCTCGCGATTTGTCCCGTTGCCCCGAATATAAAATTCTGATAGAAACTATCAGATTGTTCGCATCGCCATTTTTCGGAGGCATTCTTGAAAATCGCTATCTGCGTCAAACAAGTCCCCGCGAAAGACGCTCCCCTCGCCATCCTCGAAGGTAGCGCCTGGATTCGCGAATCGGACATCGGCTTCGAAACGAATGAGCCCGATACCTTCGCGCTCGAAGAAGCCCTGCGCCTGAAAGAAAAACACGGCGGTGAAGTCGTAGCCGTCTCCATGGGCCCGGAGCGCGCCAAACAAACCATCAAGGAAGCCCTTGCTAAAGGCGCCGATCGCGGCATCCACGTCTCCGACACCAATTTTTTCAAACTCGATCCGCTCGCGTCCGCGCGTTCCCTCGCCGCTGCGATCCAAGCCGAGAATTTCGATTTGATTCTCACCGGCCTGCAGAGTGACGACCAAGGCTTCGGCCAGACCGGCGTGTTGCTCGCCGAACTTCTCGGCCGCCCGCACGCCACCATCATCATGGCTATCGAAGTAGTAGAAAATCACATGAAGCTCAAGCGCGAATTGGAAGCCGGGTGGTTCCAGCACGTAGAATTACCGCTGCCCGCCGTGCTTTCGATTCAGTCCGGCATCAATAAGCCGCGCTATGCGACGCTGAAGGGCATCATGGCTGCCAAGAAAAAAGAAATCGCCACGGTAGATCGCGCGACGCTCGGCGTGCCCGACGCTCCGACGCAAAAAGTCGAGCGCATCTACATGCCACAAAAAACCAAGAAAACCGAATTCATAACCGGCCAGCCCAAAGAAATCGCATCCAAGCTGGTGGAAAAACTGCGCCACGAAGCGCGGGTGTTATAGGGCCAATATGAAAATTCTCCTGATCACTGAACAACGCGACGCGACCTGGAACAAAGTCAGCTTCGAAACCCTGGCCGCCGCCCAGCAAATCGTGCAGCAAACGAAGGGCACGCTCACCGGCGCGGTAATCGGCAAAGGCATCTCGGTGCTAGCCGCCGACCTCGCCGCCTACCAACTCGACGAAGTCCTAGCCGTCGAACATGACCTCCTGGAAAAATACACGCCGGACGGCTTCGCGCTTGCTCTCCGCCAGGTGATCGAATCCACCAAGCCTGACCTTGTACTGTTCCCGCACACCTATCAAGTCCGCGATTTCGCGCCCAAATTGGCCGCCTCGCTCCACAAAGGCATGATCGGCGACTGCATCGCGTATCGCTACGAAAACAACCAACTCATTTTCGTCCGGCAAATGTTTCAAGGCCGCACCTCCGCAGACGTAGTCTTTACCGGCGAAGCCCCGTGGATCGCCTCTTTCCAAGCCAGCGCATTTCGCGCCGACCTCGCCACCAAACATTCCAGCGGCGCCGCGCCCGTAAAATCCGTAAGCGTGGAACTAAAGCCCGAACAAATCCGCACGAAGCCGCTCGACCTATTCCGCGAGGCGAAGCAAGCCGTAGATCTCACGCAGGCTCCCATCCTGGTCTCGGTCGGCCGCGGCATTAAAGCTCCGGAAAACATTCCCCTCGCCGAAAAACTCGCGAAGCTCATGGGCGGCGAAATCTGCGCCTCGCGCCCCATCTGCGACGAGGGCTGGCTCCCCATGGATCGTCAGATCGGCAGCTCCGGCCAGACTGTCGCGCCCAAACTTTATCTCGCGCTCGGCATCAGCGGCGCCATCCAGCATGTGGTCGGCATGAAAGGCGCCCGCACCATCGCCGCCATCAACAAAGATCAGAACGCTCCCATCTTCGAGGTAGCCGATTACGGTATCGTCGGCGACCTCTTCGAAATCGTCCCCGCGCTGATCGAAGAGCTCGAAAAATCAAAATAACCGGGTGGCATAGGCAATCTCGCCTGTGCGCGTGTTGAGCCAACGACGCGCCAGATATGGTGTCCGGCCATTGTTCAATTTCGCGACATCGCTTCCCGCGAACGGGCACCACGCGACACGAGTCTCGGCCTCACCCCTCGCAGCGTGCTGAATCTAAATAATTTATCTCGCGCGGCGGTTGGTATCCTACCTGCCAATCATTTTCGAGATTCGTGTGCCAGCGCGCCACTGAAAGAATCAAAATCAGTCGTCCTGGGAGCATCTCAAATGCAATCCGTGCTGCAAGATCTGCGCTACGGCATCCGCACGCTGGCCAAGACCCCAGGCGTCGCACTCCTCATCATCGTCACCCTGTCGCTGGGCATCGGCAGCAGCACACTGCTCTTCAACATGGTCCGCCAATGGCTCTTCAACGCCGTCACGTTCCCGCACTCCGAGCAGCTCACCGTCGTCTGGGAAATTGACACCAAAAAAGGGTGGGAAAATTCCGCATCCGCGCCGGATTTCGGCGACTGGCGCGCGCAGAACACGGTCTTCGAAAATCTCGCCGCCTGGACCACACAGAATTTCAATCTCACCGGCAAAGATCGTCCCGAAAGAATTCTCGGCGCGCGCGTCAGCGCTAATTTTTTCCAGGTGCTGCGCTCGGAACCGGCGATGGGCCGCATGTTTCGTCCGGAAGAAGAACAATCCGGCAACAGCCACGTCGCCATTCTCGGCTACGGCCTCTGGCACGATCGTTTTAACGGGGATCCTGGCGAAATAGGAAAACCAATCACGCTGGACGGAGAAACCTACACCGTTGTCGGCGTCATGCCCGAAGACTTCCATCTTCCGCTGATGGGCCGCGCGAATCTGTGGATTCCGCTTGCGTTTACCGAAAAAGAACGCAGCGATCGCCTCAACGGCTGGCTGAACGTCCTCGGCCGCTTGAATCCCGGCGTAACTCTCGCCCAAGCGCAGCAAGCTATGGATCCCATCGCCGCGCGCCTGGAAAAACTCTATCCCGCCAGCAACACCAACAGCGGAATATTTCTCAATAGCCTGCGCCACGAAGTCGGCAAGCACGTGGGCGATCAAGGCATCTACATGAGTTTTTGCGTGGGCATCTGCATCTTGCTGATCGCCTGCGCCAACGTCGGCGGGATTCTTCTCGCGCGCGCCCTGGCTCGCCAAAAAGAAATGGCGCTGCGAATTTCGCTCGGTGCCAGCCGCATCCGCATCGTGCGCCAACTGCTCACCGAAAATGTCTGGCTCTTCCTGCTCTCTGCCGGTCTCGGAGTATTCCTCGCCACCTGGGGCGGCGAATGGATCACCTCGGCGATCCCATTTACCAATCGCGGCTACCTTCCCAATTACGGCCGGCTCTACGTGGACTTCTCCACTCTCGCCTACTCCGTCGTGATTGCGCTTTTCACTTCGGTGGCGTTCGGCCTCGCACCCGCCCTGCAAAGCTCCAATCCGAATCTAACCGGCACCCTGAAGGACGCCGGAAGTTCCGCTTCCATCAGCTCGCGCGGCCGCCGCATGAGAAAAGTTCTGATCGTGCTCGAAGTCTCTCTAGCGCTGATGTCGCTGGTCCCCGCCGGCCTGATGATCAAATGGCTGAAAAATATCAATAATGCGGATCTCGGCTTCCGGCCCGAGCACGTGCTGACGGCGCAAATCGCTCTGCCCGAAAACAAATACGCCGACATGCATCAAGCCGCCGCCTTCTACGACGGCCTGCTGCAGCGCGTGCGCGCACTACCACGAGTTACATCCGCCGCCGCAACCCAATTCATCCCGTTCGGTGACAACTACGCGTCGTCGCAGATGTTTTTTGCCGGACGCCCCGCCCCGGATCCAGGAGCCGTCCCCTTCACCGCAATCACCGCTGTAACTCCTGGCTATATTCCCACGCTCGGCCTGCAGTTGATTCGCGGCCGCTTCGTTTCTTATCAGGATGGCCCCGATTCTCTGCCGGTAATCGTTATCAATCAGACGCTCGCCAATCGCTATTTTTCCGGCTTGGATCCGCTCAGCCAGAAAATTCAGCTGGGCCGAGACAGCACCGCGCTCCTCACCGTGGTTGGAGTAGTCAAGGACATCCAGCTCAGCAATGACTTCAGCCAACCTACCATGCCGGAAAGCTACATTCCGTTTTCGCAGTCGCCCAGCCGCGCGATGACCATCGTGCTTCGTTCCGATGGAGATCCTCTTCCGCTCATCGCCGGTCTGCGCCAAGCAGTCGCGTCGCTCGATCCGGACCAGCCCCTTTCGCAGCTCGTTTCCCTCAGCCAACTGGTCAACGACCAGGAAGCACCTTACCGAATCTTCACTGAGTTCTGCAATTTCTTCGGCCTGCTCGCGTTGTTTCTCGCCGCCATCGGAATTTACGGCGTGATGGCGTTCATCGTGTCCGGTCGCATCAAGGAAATCGGCATTCGCATGGCTCTCGGCGCCACGCCGCGCGAAGTCACCGGTCTCATCCTCGCGCACAGCGTCCGGCTCACTCTTGTGGGCATCATTCTCGGCCTCGCAGGCGCAGCCGCATTGGCGCAAATGCTCGCAGGCATGCTGGTCGGCGTCAGCGTCACCGACCCCGGCATTTACTTAGGCGCAGCCGTCGTCCTGGGCGGTGCGATTCTGCTCGCGAGTTACGTTCCAGCGCGCAGAGCAGCCGGAGTAGATCCCATGGTCGCGCTACGCCATGAGTAAGCGCCGGGTGTGCGCGTTCATCCTGAGGCCGCCTAGGCGGCCGAAGGATCTCTCTTGGTTTTGTCTCAGCTTGAAATAATTTCGGTTTCGCAAGGGGGCTGCCGATGATCGCAATCATGCAAGACCTCAAATTCGCCCTGCGCATGCTCGCGAAATCCCCAGCCTTCGCCGCAGTCGCCGTCCTTACGCTCGCCCTGGCCATCGGCGCGAACACCGCGCTGTTCTCTATCGTGAACGGCGTGCTGCTCAATCCTCTTCCATACCCGCAACCGGATCAGCTCGTCACGCTGCACGAGAGCAAACCGAATTTCAATACCGGCTCGATCTCCTATCCCAATTTCCTCGATTGGCAAAAGGACAATCACACGCTCTCCGCGATGGCCGTCTCGCGCAGCTATTCCTTCAGCTTGACCGGCATGGGCCCAGCGGAACAGGCGCAAGCACAACTCGTCACTTCCGATTTCTTTCCGATTCTCGGCGTGAAGCCCGCAGCAGGCCGCATGTTCGTGCCCGCCGACGATCAGATCGGCGCAGCCCCAGTCGCTCTAATTAGCGCGGGCTTCTGGAAACGCAAATTCGACTCGGCGCCAGATGTCGTCGGCAAACGCCTAACCCTCGACGGCATGCAGTACACCATCATCGGCGTGATCCCATCGGATTTCGATCTCATGCTCGATTCCTTCAGCCCCAGTGAGATTTACGTTCCAGTCGTCCAGTGGAACAACAATCTGTTATTCAATCGCGGCGCAGGTCTGGGCTTCCACGGCATCGGCCGACTCAAGTCCGGCGTTACGATCCTCCAGGCGCGCGCCGATTTTGCCGCAATCACGCAGAATCTTGCCGCCGCCTATCCTGACGTGGATAAAGGCATCGGCGCCGCGCTGATTCCGTTCCGGCAACGAATGTTGGGCGATGTGAAATCAATTCTGCTCGTGCTGTTCTGCGCGGTGGGTTTCGTCCTGCTGATCGCCTGCGCCAATATTGCGAATCTGCTGCTCGCGCGTTCCAACGCTCGCATTCGCGAATTCGCCGTGCGCGCCGCGCTGGGAGCCGGAAAATCGCGCCTGATCTGCCAGCTTCTCACTGAAAGCCTTTTGCTGGGCGCCGTGGGTGGCGCGCTTGGTCTGCTCCTCGCCAGTTGGGGCATGCGCGCGGCCTTGAACGCTTTGCCGGACACTTTGCCTCGCTCGGGAGAAATTCACATTGATCTTCGCGTCCTGCTTTTCACCGCGGCGGCCACGCTGCTCGCCGGAATTCTTTTCGGACTGGTCCCCGCGCTCAAAATGTCGCGCACCAATCTGCAAGACTGCCTGAAGGCCGGCGGCCGCGGTTCGAGCGGTTCGCGCCAGCGCGCTCACGGCATTTTGGTAGTCGTGGAAATGGCGCTCGCTCTAGTTCTGCTAATCGGCGCCGGCCTCGCGCTTCGCACCCTAGTGCAACTCTGGAATGTGGATCCCGGCTTTAATCCGCGGAACGTCCTGACCTTCGGCTTCTCTCTTTCGCCCGCAACCTTGCAGAGCAGCCCATCCGCGATTCGCGCCTCGTTCCGCGCCGCCGAAGCCGCGGTCGTTGCAACGCCGGGTGTGCAGTCGGCCGCTATAAGCTGGGGCGCATTCCCAATGAGTGGTGACGATGAATGGCTCTTCTGGCGCGACGGCCAACCCAAACCCACCACGCGCAACGAAATGAACTGGGTGATTGATTACGTCGTGGATCCTGACTACCTGGACATAATGCGAACTCCGCTTCGCAGCGGCCGCTTCTTTACTACGCGCGATGATGAGCACGCGCCGCCGGTAGTGGTGATTGATGAAGTCCTCGCCCGGAAATATTTCGCGGATGAAAATCCCGTAGGCAAGCGCCTGTTCCTCGAAATCGGCCAGGGGAATATTCAAGCGGAAATTATTGGCGTCGTCGCGCATGTGAATCAGTGGGGCCTCGATTCGGACGACACCGAGAGCCTCCGCTCGCAGCTTTACTTTCCATTCATGCAGCTGCCGGATCCGATTATGGCGCTTGCGCCCATCGGCCTGCGCATGGTCGCGCGCACTCACGCCGCCAATGCTGGCGTCTTCGATTCCATCCGCCATTCCGTGCAACAGCAGAACAGCGAACAAGTTGTTTACGGCGCCCAGACCATGCCGGAAGTGATCAGCGATTCCACCACCACGCGGCGGTTTTCCGCGATTCTTCTCGGAGCCTTCGCCGCCGTCGCGCTGCTGCTATCCGGCGTCGGCATCTACGGCGTCATTTCCTATTTAATCGGCCAGCGCACCCACGAGATCGGGCTCCGCATGGCTCTGGGCGCGCAACAAAGCAAAGTTCTGTTCCAGGTTCTCGGGGAAGGCCTGAAGCTCGCACTAATCGGCACCGCAATCGGCCTGGCCGCCGCAATCGGCCTGACGCGTCTGATGACCAGCCTGCTGTACGGCGTCAGCCCCACAGACCCCCTTACTTTCGCAGCAGTGACAGTGCTGCTAGTCGCCGTAGCGTTAGCCGCGTGCTACGTGCCAGCCCGCCGCGCCGCCGCAGTTGATCCGATGGTTGCCCTGCGCCATGAATAAGCATCGAGCAATAGCGAGGCTGCGCAAGTTGGCGGTAGAGGCGCTGCGTGCTGCGCCCCGGCTCGCCACGATGTCAGCTCTGCGAAGAGGTTGTTTGGCCGGTTCGCAAAACGCTGTTTCTATCGTGCATTCAAGATTTCGCGCGCTGCAAGAGGACCGCACATGAACTCAATCCTGCAAGACCTGAAATATTCCATCCGCACTCTCGCAAAATCTCCCGGCTTCACGCTCGTCGCGATCCTCACGCTCGCACTGGGCATCGGCGCCAACACTGCAATCTTTAGCGTCGTCAACGCTGTCCTGCTGCGCCCGCTGCCATTCCAGAATCCTGCGCGCCTGGTATGGTCCTGGGGCAATTGCCCGCTCTGCGATCGCGGCGCCGTTTCCCCGGCCGATCTCCTCGTATATCGCGCTGAGAACCATTCCTTTGCACATTACGGCGCGATGGCCGTCGGCGATTCGCTTTTCAACCTGACTGGCAGCGACAAACCAATCCAAATCAAAGGCTCCATGGTTACCGCCGGTTTCTTTGATGCCCTCGGCATTCAGCCTCGCTACGGCCGCGTGTTCAACGAATCCGACGAAGAGACCACGGATCCCGACGTAGTAATCCTAAGCCATCATCTTTGGCAGGACCGGTTCGGTGGCGACCCCAACGTGATCGGCAAATCCATTTCGCTCGACGGTAAATCGCGCACCGTCATCGGCGTTCTCTCTGCCGACATTCCCGTTCTCACCGAAGCCGATCTCTGGTTTCCCGCTCCCTATCTAAATCAGGGTATGCAGACTCACCGCTCGCATTTCCTCCGTCCCATCGGCCTGCTCAAGCCTGGGGTTACGATTTCTCAAGCGCAATCCGAACTTGACGCTATCGCCGCTCGTCTCGCCACGCAATTTCCCGTTACCAACAAGGGATGGAGCGTGAAACTGGAACCTTTGCAAACTGTTCTCGTCGGCAATGTGCGCCCCGCGTTCATGGTTCTGATTGGCGCCGTGTCGCTGGTTCTTTTGATAGCGTGCGCGAACATTGCCAGCCTTCTATTCGCGCGCAACACCGCCCGCCAGCGCGAAATCGCCATTCGCACTGCGCTCGGCGCCGGGCGCAGCCGCCTGCTCCGCCAGCTCCTCACTGAAAGTCTGGTGCTCGCGCTCGCTGGCGGGCTCGTTGGAATTTTTCTCGCGAACGCCGGCGTGGAACTCTTGAAGCAACTCGGCCCGCAAAGCCTTCCGCGTCTCGATGAGGTAAATGTCAACGGCGCGGTGCTGGCATTCACCTTCGTAACCGCCATTCTCACCTCCATTCTCTTCGGTTTCGGCCCCGCGCTCAAAGCCAGCCGACGCGATCTGACGCAGAGTCTGAAAGAAGGCGGAGCTTCCGGCGATTCACGTTCCAAACATCGCGCGCACAATGCGCTGGTGGTCGCCGAAGTGGCTCTTTCCGTCGTGGTACTGATCGCTTCCGGCCTGCTGCTCAATAGCTTCTATCGGCTGATGCGTGTTCATCTCGGATTCGATCCCGCGAATGTCCTCACCACCGAAGTGTCTCTTGTCTCGCCCCGATACGACGAGGAACCGAAGCGCGAATCCTTCTTCCACGCGCTCCAGGATCGCCTGCAATCCGCCCCCGGAGTCAAAAGCGCCGGATTCATTTCCGAATTGCCGCTCAGCGGGGAAGCGAACGACACATTCTTCACCATTACCGAATACCCTCCCGCCAATCCCAACGACAACGAGGACGCGGATTTCCGCAACATTGACGGAGACTATTTCGGCGCAATGCGCATTCCGCTTCTGGCAGGTCGCTCCTTTGAGCGTCAGGATTCCACCGAATCCCGCAACGTCGTCATCATCAACGAGCCATTCGCGCAGAAATACTTCCCGAACGAGAATCCCATCGGCAAGCACTTGAAAATGTTTGAAGGGAAACCCGAATTCGCGGTGCGCGAGATCGTCGGCATCGTCGGCGGCAACAAGCATTTCGCGTTGCAGGAATCCCTGCGTCCCGAAATGTTCAAACCTGGCTCTTTCACCAGGATGAACATTGTCGTTCGTGGCGCGGGCGACCCCGCAATGCTCACCACCACGGTGCGCGAAGCCCTGCACGCGATCGATCCCGATGAGGCGACCTCCACGTTCCGCACTATGGACGACGTAATATCCACTTCCGCCTCGGGCGACCGTTTCAATACTGTGCTGCTCGGCGCGTTCGCCGCGATCGCTCTGCTGCTCACCGCCGCCGGAATTTTCGGCGTGCTTTCTTATCTGGTTACGCAACGCACCCGCGAAATTGGCCTGCGCATGGCGCTCGGCGCGCAACCTGAAGATGTTCTTCGCGTCGTCGTGGGCCATGGCCTGCGTCTCGTTTTGTTGGGCCTCTGCATCGGCGTCGCGGCAGCGCTCGTCGTGACGCGCTGGATGTCCAGCGTCCTATTCGACGTGAAGCCCACCGACCCGCTGACGTTTGCAGCTGTGGCCGTGCTGCTCACCGCCGTCGCGTTCCTGGCGTCATACGTCCCGGCTCGCCGTGCCATGCGCGTGGATCCCATGGTCGCGCTGCGTTACGAGTAAGTGTTACCAATGAACGCCGCGCACAAAAGCGAAAGGAATCTAAAATGTCCAACGTGCTGCAAGACCTGAAATTCGCGATCCGCATGCTGGTGAAATCACCAGGGTTCACGCTCGTCGCCATCCTCACGCTCGCACTCGGGATCGGAGCCAATACCTCGATCTTCAGCGTCGTCAACGCCGTCCTGCTCCGCCCGCTACCGTTCAAAAATTCCTCCCAACTCGTCGTGATGCGCGAAACGTACAAACTTGTCGGCAACGTTTCCGTTTCCTATCCCAATTTTCTCGACTGGCGCCAGCAGGCACATTCCTTTTCTGGCATGGCCGCGATTCAAAATCGCGGCTTCAATCTTTCCGGCGTCGCGCAACCCGAAAATATCGGCGGCTACGCCGTCTCGCCCAATTTCCTCGCGCTCGTCGGTGTCCACCCCGTTCTCGGCCGCGATTTTCTTCCTGCCGAAGAAAAACAGGGAACTGCGCCCGTCATCCTCCTCAGCTACCAGCTCTGGCAAACGCATCTCGGCGGCGATCCCGCCGTTCTCGGTCGCTCCATCACCCTCGACGGCCGCAGCTTCTCCATCATTGGCATACTCCCTCCAACATTCCGATATCTCGATCGCAGCGACGTCCTCGTCCCCATCGGCGTCTTCGCATCTGAACTGACCGACCGCGGCGACCGCGGTGACATGGACGTAGTCGGCCGCCTCTCCCCCGGCGTGGCCCTTTCCCAAGCCGCCGTGGAAATGAACACGATCACAGCTCGCCTCGCCGAACAATACCCCGAAGCGGATCACGGCTTCGGTGCCTACGTCGCTTCCTTTCGCCAAGAGTTCTCGGGAGATACGCGCGTTGCCGTACTCGTGCTCTTCGGTGCAGTCGTGTTCGTCCTGCTGATCGCCTGCGTCAACGTTGCCAATCTGTTCCTCGTTCGCGGCGCCGCGCGTGCCAGGGAAATTGCCCTGCGCCTGGCATTCGGCGCCAGCCGCGGCCGCGTCATTCGACAGATGTTGACGGAATCTCTAGTGCTCGCGGGATGCGGCGGAGTCCTCGGAATCGTTCTCGGAGCCTGGGGAATTTCTGCCCTGGAATATTTGCTGCCCGCAGATTCGCTACGGACCATGGGTGTGCGTATGGACCTCAGCGTTTTTCTTTTCGCTGCATTCATCGTGGTTCTCGTGGCGTTCGCGTTCGGACTCATCCCGGCACTCCAAGCCACGCGCCCAGATCTGCATGAAACTCTGAAGGAAGGCGGCCGCAGCGCCACATCCACGCGCGCCCAGCATCGTCTGCGCGGCGCGCTGGCCATTGCTGAAACAGCTTTGGCGCTGGTCCTCCTCGTGGGTGCCGGACTGATGCTCAAAAGCCTCTACCATCTGATTCAAGTCAGCCCCGGCTTCCAGCCAGCTCACGTCCTCACCATGGAAATGGATCTGCGCACCGACCGATATTCCAAAGATCCGGCCATCTTGAATTTTTGGCAGCAACTTCTCGACCGCGTTCGCGTGATTCCCGGCGTCCAAACCGTCGCCGTGGGAACAACGCTTCCCTTGTCGGGGGACCACAGCCGCGGAGACGTTACCATCGAAGGTCTGCCCCTTCCCGGTCCCGGCGAATTTCCGCATCCGGACCGCCACACCATCAGCACCACATATCTCACCGCTATGGGCATTCCACTGCTGCGCGGCCGAAACTTCTCCGAGTCCGATAACGAAACTGCTCCGGACGTTGCACTTATCAACTCCACTATGGCCCGCCGCTTCTGGGCCAACGGCGATCCTATCGGCAAACGCTTCCTCTGGGGCCATCCCGACACGGACAAAAAATGGTTCACCATAGTTGGCGTTGTTGCAGATACCAAGCTCTATGGCCTGGACAATCCCGCGCGCCTCGAAATTTATTATCCCTACCTGGAACGGCCGAACAGCGATATGAACTTGGTCGTCCGCTCCGCCGTTGATCCCTCGAGCCTCACTGCCTCGATTCGCGCAGCCGTCGCCACGATTGATAAAGACCAGCCCATTTTCGCTGTGCACACCATGCAAGAACTCGTGGACGATTCTATTTCCACGCGCCGCCTCACTCTCGTTCTTCTCGGCATCTTCAGCGTGCTCGCGTTGGTCCTCGCCGCCATCGGAATTTATGGCGTCATGGCCTATAGCGTCGCGCTACGCACGCAGGAAATCGGCATTCGCATGGCGCTAGGCGCGCAGCGTCAAGACGTGCTGCGCCTCGTCCTTGGCCAGGGCGCGCGTATCGCATTTTTCGGCGTAGCCATCGGACTGGCAGCCGCTGCCGCGCTCGCCCGCTTGCTCTCGAGTCTCCTTTTCGCCGTAGGCGCCAGCGATCCTCTGACTTTCGCAGCCGTGGCCGTCGTGCTCATAGCGGTCGCGCTCCTGGCGTGCTACATCCCAGCCCGCCGCGCTCTGCGCGTTGACCCCATCATCGCTCTGCGTTATGAATGATCCGTGGCTGAGCGCCGCGTGGGTTCAAATATTGTTCGCCTCCGAAACATTCCTGTCCCACAATCGCGCAGCGAATCGCAGGCCGCCATCTATGATCCCGCCAAGTTCTTGATCCGCGGCACTCTACAAACTCCGGGTTCGGCACTCGGCGTGCCACCACCTTGATGGAATAGTTTGCAAACCCGCACAAAAGGCGCGCCATGGAAACCTTGACCCAGGACATCCGCTTCGCCCTCCGCACCTTCCTCCGAAGTCCCGGTTTCGCATTCATCGCCATCCTTACCCTCGCTCTGGGCATCGGCGCGAATACGGCCATTTTCACGATTGTGGACTCGGTGTTACTGCGCACACTGCCCGTAGCGCACCCGCGCCAGCTTGTCCTGCTCACCAATCCCGATTACCACGGCATGAGCAACGGTAGCGAGAGCGGCGAGCGCAATTTGCTCGCGTATTCCGAATTCGAATATCTGCGCGACCACAATGAAGTCTTCTCCGGCATCTTTGCCGCGGATAGCTCGCTTGCCGAACTTCCCGTGACGATCTCGAGTTCATCCGATCCCACAAGTGCGGGAGGCACCGCGAATCCACCCGCGCCTGCCGTGCGAGACTCAGCACGCGTGCACCTCGTGTCCGGCGATTACTTCCAAACGCTAGGCGTCCAACCCGTCCTCGGCCGCCCGTTCGGCCTCGAAGTCGATCATGTGCGCGACGCGTCTCCCGTCGCCGTGATCAGTCACGGATTCTGGAGTCGCCGCTTCAACCTCGATCCCCAAGTACTCTCCCGCAGGATCGAAATCAATAAGACGTCCTTTGAGATCATCGGCGTCGCTCCGGCCGGATTCTTCGGCGAATCCGTCGGTGAATCTCCGGACATTTGGGTTCCCATCACCATGCAGGCCGCCGTCTACCCCGGCTCTGATCTCCTCACCGCATTCCCCGACAAAAATATTGATCAGCACATCTGGCTGCAAGCGATCGCGCGCCTGAAGCCGGGCGTCACGCTCGCCCAAGCCAACGCCGAAATCAACGTTGTGTTCCAGCGCTACGTCGCCTCTTCCGCCGCGGCGGCCAAGCTTTCTCCCGACGAAATGAAGGAATACTCCGACCAGCAAATTAAGCTGCAAGTGGGCGCGCGCGGCACCTCCACGGTTCATGGCGAGTTCGCCGAACCGCTGAAACTTCTCATGGCCCTAGTCGCGCTCGTCCTGCTAATCGCCTGTGCCAATCTCGCGAATTTGCTTCTCGCACGCGGCGCCGCGCGCCAGCGGGAGTTTGCGGTGCGCCTTTCCATCGGCGCCGCGCGCTCGCGACTCATCCGCCAGTTGCTCACGGAAAGTTTCCTGCTCGCGTTTTTCGGAGCTGTGGCCGGACTGTTCGTTGCGCAGTGGGCCGATGCGTTGCTGCTGCGCATGGTTTCCGGCACCGGGCCGGAAACGATTCAGCTTTCGCTGCGTCCCGACGCGCGTATTCTCGCGTTCACCTTCGGCATGGCCGCGTTCACCGCACTTCTCTTCGGACTAATTCCCGCGCTGCGCGCCACGCGCATTGATCTTTCCCCCGTTCTGAAGTCCGGCGTTTCAGGCACCACCACGGAAGCGTTCCATCGCCGTTTTCCGGCAGCCAAAATTCTGGTCGTCGCGCAAGTCGCAGTCTCGCTCGTCCTTCTCGTCGCTGCAGGTTTGTTCGTGCATAGCCTGCAGCGCCTTAGCCAGGTGAAATTGGGCTTCACCTCCACCCGGCTCATTCTTTTCCGCATCAGCCCTTTGCCCGCCGGCTATAAAGACGCCGCCATTCCGCTGCTCTATCGGAATCTGCTCGATAAATTCAAAGCCGTTCCCGGCGTTTCCGGCGCATCTCTTTCGGTTGACGGCCTTTTCAGCGGCACCGAATCAGGCGATCCTATTGCTGTCGAGGGCTACGTTCCCAAACCCGGCGAAGAGATGGACTCGCGCATGGACCACGTGGGTCCCGATTATTTTTCGGTCGTCGGCATGCCCATTCTTTATGGGCGCGGTATTCTGGCGCAGGACAGCGCGCCGCCAGGGGCCAAAGCCCCGCGCGTGGCCGTAATCAACCAGACCTTCGCCAAGCGTTTCTTCCCGAACTCCAATCCAATTGGCAAGCGCGTGCGCGACACATATCCCGGCAGCACCGAGGATGCCGAAGTCGTCGGCGTAGTCGCCGACGCCAAGTACAGAAACCTGCGCGAAGAAACGCCTCCGCGCCTTTACGCGCCCATCCTAAATCCGCTGTGGCCCAGCAGTGCGGCATACTATGAAATTCGCATCGCGGGCGACACCGCGAGCGTCTCCGGCGCGCTCCGTGCCGTAGTGCACGACACCAACCCCGCGATTCCGGAAATTGAAATCCATGCCATGCCCGATCTGGTAGTGAAGTCGCTGCACACGGATTATTTCGTCGCGCGTCTCGCTTCCGCGTTCGGCCTCCTGGCCATCGTGCTCGCGGGTGTGGGCCTCTACGGCATCATGGCCTTCACGGTAGCGCGCCGCACTCGCGACATCGGCATTCGTATGACGCTCGGCGCCAGCTCCTCCACGATCCTCCGCCAAGTTTTGCGCGAAACCCTGGCGCTCATGCTAATCGGCATCGCCGTCGGCGTTCCCATTGCTCTGGCCGGCACGCACCTCATTCGCAGCATGCTCTTCGGCATGGGCGCCGCCGATCCCATCGCGCTGGCAGCCGCATGTGCGATCCTGGCCGCCATCGCAGCGGCAGCCAGCTACATCCCAGCCCGCCGCGCCTCGAACGTAGATCCTATGGTCGCTCTCCGCTACGAATAGGTGTCACGATCGGGGGCTGCATTTACAACGCCGCCTCGCGGCAATTCGGGCATCAACGCCCTTGCCAGTGATATATACTTATGGTATATATCATTCTAGGAGGTGGCCCGTGGCCAAAAGGGGAGTCGCCAAGCTTTTCAGGAATGGCCGGAGCCAAGCGGTTCGGCTTCCCCGGGAGTTTCGTTTCGAGGGCCGTGAGGTGCGCATCCGCGTGGTTCCCGAAGGTATTTTGCTCGAGCCGCTCATTTCGGACACGCGCGAATGGTTTGCCGAGCTCGACCGATTGAACACCGAACCCTTTATGAGCCCGGCGAAGAAGGCTCGGGATCAACCAGCCACGCCGCGCCGCAAAATCTTCTAGTGGACTACCTGCTCGACACAAACATCTGCATCACGCTCATAAATGGCGCCTTACCCGTAGTGCGGGCGAGATTCGATAAGGCGTTGGACCGCGGCGCGCAGATACACGTGCCAACCGCGGTTGCCTTCGAGCTATGGTACGGCGTTGCCAAAAGTAATCGACCCGAACTGAACGCTAAGCGCGTCGAAGTCTTTTTCGCTGGCCCCGTCGTCCTGCTGCCTTTCGAGGAAGGAGACGCTCGTACTGCTGGGCACGTGCGCGCGGCACTGGAGATGTCCGGCAAGCTTATCGGGCCGTACGATCTCCTGATTGCCGGTCAAGCATTGCATCGCGACCTCACGCTGATCACCGCAAACGTCAAGGAATTCCGTCGCGTGAAGGCTCTCCGTTGGGAGGATTGGGCGGCGTGAGAAGGATGGTCTCGATACGCAGCGCAGGCCGCCCCAGCTACCAATTTCACTTTTCCATTTTCCTCCTCTGATATCATTGCTCAATGACTGAGTCGTTCAACATCCAGCGCGAGCAACTCGAAGCCGATGTTCTGATCATCGGCGCTGGCCCCGGCGGCCTCGCTTGCGCTCTGCACCTCGCCAATCTGATCGAAAAACACAACGAAGCGAAAAAATCCCCACCACTCTCAGCCGAAAATATCTACGTTCTGGAAAAAGGCCGTGAAATCGGCGCCCACCAGCTTTCCGGCGCGATTATGGACCCGCGCGGACTGCGCGAACTCGTCCCAGACTTCGAAAAAACCGCCCCATTGGATACGCCGGTAACCGGCGACGCTGCCTACTACTTCACCGCATCCAGCAGCTACAAACTTCCCCTCACTCCGCCGCCGCTGCAAAATCACGGCAACTACGTCGTCTCGCTCAACAAGCTGGTGAAATGGCTCGGAGGCCTGGTCGAAAAAAAGGGCGTCAATCTTTTCACTCAATTTGCCGGTAGGGAACTGCTCTACGAAAAAAAAGGCATTGCGGGAGTCCTGACCGAAGACAAGGGCGTTGACAAGAACGGCAAACCGAAAGACAACTACACTCCCGGTTACGAATTGCGCGCGAAAATCACGGTGCTCGCCGAAGGTCCGCGCGGCTCGCTGACCAAGGAACTCGTCAGCAAGCTGAAGCTCGACGGCCTGAACCCGCAAGTCTATGGGCTGGGAATCAAAGAACTGTGGGATGTGCAGCCTGGAAAAATAGACACGGGCTACGTCGCGCACACGCTCGGCTGGCCGCTCAGTTCAGATCTCTACGGCGGTGGCTGGGTTTACGGCCTGCAGAATAATCGCGTCTCGCTCGGCATGGTCGTTGCGCTGGAGTATCACGACCCACTCTTCGATCCGCACGAAGCTTTCCAGAAATATAAAACTCACCCATTCGTCAAAAATATTCTCGAGGGCGGCAAATTAATCCGTTACGGCGCGAAAACGGTCCCCTACGGCGGCTGGTATTCCATGCCGCGCAGCTATGTGGACGGCGGCCTGATCATCGGCGATTCCGCCAGCCTGCTGAATTCGCAGCGCCTGAAGGGAATTCACACCGCCATCAAAAGCGGCATGCTCGCCGCGGAAACTATCTACGAAGCGCTCTGTGCGGGCGACACATCTGCGAAAACTCTCGCCGCCTATCCGCAAAAAATCGAGCAAAGCTGGATCAAGAAAGAACTCTGGGAAGTCCGCAATTTCCACCAGGCATTTCATGGCGGCTTGTACCCAGGTCTGGTGCAGGCAGGATTGCAATTCGTCAGCGGTGGCCGCGGCCTAAGCGATCCCATGCGCAGCGAGCCGGGTTACCAGGAATATACAAAGCTGAATCGCGATCGCACGCTGGTGGACCAATCCACGCGCTTCAAGGGCGACGGCAAGCTAACCTTCGATCGTCTCACCGACGTCTATCATTCCGGCACGCGTCACGAAGAAGATCAGCCGTGCCACCTCGTCGTGCTCGAACCCAATATTTGCGGCGATCGCTGCGTGCGCGAATACGGAAATCCCTGCCAGTATTTCTGTCCTGCGGCGGTTTACGAGATGGTCACGGAAAAAGGCGAGCCCAAGCTGAAGATTAACGCATCTAACTGCGTCCACTGCAAAACATGCGACATTGCCGACCCCTACCAGATCATCAACTGGGTCCCGCCAGAAGGCGGCGGTGGCCCGAACTACGAAGGAATGTGAGTCGCGGCACAGCGCGATTTCCTTATATGTCCTTGCCTTAAAAAAATTCTAACTACTCCCACCAAACGCTCGCTTCAACCGCGCCCAAAATCCTTCCTTCTTACCGCCCGATGAATTCCCGTCGCCCGCTCCCTGCTTTCCCGGCGACGAACTGCTCTTCTGCGCCACCGTCTCCAGATGCGGCGCTTCGACGTGTCCCGTGAACTGATAATCCGGCTCCACATGCACGGTGCGCACAAGCAAAACCGCTCCGATATCCGGATCCTCCGGCGGTGCAGGCATAGATGAAGCCGAATACACCAGCGGCGGCAGAATAATTTTATACTCCGGCACGGAAACAACGGGCGGAGGCGGAGCCGTTTCCTTCGGTGAAGGCAAAGTTGGATGCATATCGTTCTTGCTCGCCAAAACCCTCAACTGTACATTGGGTTCGGGCGCAGGCTCCTTCGCGGCAGTCGCTGCTGGCGGCGCCGGCTTTGGTGCCGGCGTCGGCACGGGAGCCGCTTCCGAAGGATATTGCTCCACATTCAACTGGTCGCGCGATGTAACTCCCATCACTGGAATCTGTGGCGGCGGCAACGACTGCACGCGCATCGGCGTGCAGTCGCAACTTCCAGGCGTGCCCGCCACCGGAACCAAATTGCCCGCCGACAGAAAGAATTCGCCGCTCTGCGGAACGATCAGTCCCGCGCCAGTAAATTGCTGCTCCAATCGAATCGCGCCGCTCGTTGCGACCACGCACAACGAATCGTTCATATCCAGTCCCGCGATGATGTCGCGGTTCGCTCCGCCAATGTCCAGCGGCGTGGCAATCATCGTCGGGGTGAAAATCCGCAGCGGCGTGCTCGCGGGAAGCTGCAGATGAACGCGCCCGAAATTCAGCGCGAGCGTGATCGAAGGCCCGGACTGCAGCAGCGTGAATTTCGCAGGTCCGCAAATATCCACTTGTCCGCCTGCAACCAGCGTCAAGCGCGCTTTTCCGTCGTGCACGGTCAGCACGCTGCCGTTGAATACGAAGCTTGGCGATCCCGGCGCTGCTCTCCCGGACGGGTTGTCCCCGGTCATACCGTTGTCCACTGAAACATCATTCCCTTCGACGCGACCGATCGCCCCCGGCGGCGGTTGCTGCCCGCGCGAATCCTGCGCACCAGCCAGCGAAGCAACAAACGTCAAAAACAGCACAGCCATGATTCTGGGCCTCAAACAAAGAGCGTTGTACGCAGCGAATTGTGGTCGGGAGCACATCGAGACCAGCGCGAGGTTCCGTCCTATACTATACCGCAGTGGATACCGACGCGAAATCAGCTCCTCCGGCAAGCGCTCCGACCGCTAATTCGCCGTTCGATATACGCGGCCCAGAACTCTCGCGCTGGCGCCGCATGCAGATCCCTGTGATCGCGTGGTTTGTGTACAGTGCGATTCGTCTGATCGGTCCCACGCTGCGCCTCGACGTGGTCGGCGCGCGCAACGCGGTGATCATCGAACACGGCGGCGAAGTTGCCATCGGAGCTTTCTGGCATCGCTGCATTTTTTCCGCTGCGTGGATCTGGCGTAATCGCGGCATGGTGGTGATGAACACGGTGAACTTCGATGGCCAGTGGACGCGCCGCGTGATCGAGCGCCTGGGCTTTGGTACCGCGCAAGGCAGCTCCAGCCGCGGTGCGATCGAGGGTCTCAGTGTGATGGCGCAGCGCATCAAGGAAGGGAAGCACGTGGCATTTACGATTGACGGCCCGCGCGGCCCGCGTTACGTCGCGAAGCCCGGCCCGACAATTCTAGCGCGCCGCACGGGCAGCCCGATCACCGTTTTTCACATCGGCCTGCAGCGCGCCTACACCTTCAAGAAATCCTGGGACTTGTTCCAGATCCCGATTCCGTTTACGCGCGCGGTCATGTTCTTCGCGCCCGTGGTCCGCGTACCCACCGATGCGGGCAGCGAAATCTTGCACGAGAAACAAGCCGAAATGCAGGCCGCGCTCGAAAAAGTGCGCGACGCCGCCGAATCATGGTTTCAACTGAGTGACCAGCAACGGAAGGATGTACGGGCCGAGTGGAATCGCCGCAAATAGCGACACGCGGGTGTAAGAAATCGCTTGAAGCGTTTATCCCTCGCCCAGCTTAACGGGAATATTCATCTGCTTGCCGTCGCGCACAATCGTCAACGTAACAGAGTTCCCCGGCTGCGAGCGATTCAGCATCAGATTCAAATCCACCTGATTCGTGATAGCTTTTCCGTCCACTGCAATCAGCACGTCGCCGCCGATGCGCACTTCTTGCAGGCCCGCCGCCACGGATTTGTTGCCGCCGCGAATTCCCGCTGCCGCCGCGGCGCCGCCCGGCTCCACACGCTCAATCAATATTCCCTGCTGCACGCTGAGCTTCAACGCTTCCGCCAACCCTGGCCACAATGCGCGCCCCTCGGCGCCTAGCGTCGCCCGCCGCACCCGCCCATATTTGATTAGGTCATCAGCCACGCGGCGCGCGGTATTAATCGGAATCGCGAATCCAATTCCCGCAGTAGTTCCGGTCGGGGCGTAAATCGCGCTGTTGATTCCGATCACTTGCCCGTGCGAATCCAGCAGCGGCCCGCCGGAATTCCCGCGGTTGATCGAAGCGTCCGTCTGGATCGCTTCGTCAATGAAAGTGTTCTCGCTCGTCTGCACCGTGCGGCCCAACGCACTCACGATCCCGGTGGTAAGCGAGCTGGAAAATCCAAAGGGATTGCCGATCGCCAGTGCGCGCTGTCCGACCAAAAGATTGCGCGAATCACCTAGCGTTAAAGGCGTGAGCTTGTGCCCCTTCGTGTCAATTTGAATCAAGGCGATATCGTTGCGCGTGTCTTCGCCGATCAGTTTCGCTTTGTAGCGTGTCAGATCGCCTAGCGTCACCTCAATCGTCTGCGCGCCCTGCACCACGTGATAGTTCGTCAGGATGTGGCCATCCACATCAATCAGAAAACCCGAGCCCGCGCCCTCTACGGGCACGGGATTGTAGAAGAAATCGTACTCCACCGTGCGCGTCACGATGTTCGCCACTGCCGGGGACGCCATCCGGTAAATGCGCACGTTTTCCGCTTCCGTGGGGTCCAGCGCAGCGGTCGTTCCGCTCGAATCCGGCGCGCGCAACGCGTTCACGGCCGCGGGATTTCTTTCGCCATAGCGCGAGCCGGCCCAATACGCGCCGAGCCCAATGATCAAGCCGATGGCCAGCAGCCGCACCGCGCGCCCTTCGCTTCCCGCCCTGTTCATGATGCTCATGAAAAAAGCTCTCGCTCCCGGTAGCACCGGCATTTTCGCACGAATTCGCTCTGCCAGTTAATACGCCGCGACCTCACGAAATGTTTCCGCTGGCGGGAGCTTTCGGCTGCGACAGCTGTTTCACCGCTTCCATCACCTGGCGCTCCGTCACTTCCAGCAATCCCGAACAATCAATCGATTCATCGCCGAGACGCCGCTTTTCTTCCATCGGCATTTGTGCCGCGATGCGCAATTTCGCTTGTTCCGCCGTCAGCCCGCGTTCCAGCAGCCGCTGCAACTGCTGTTCCGGCGGGCACCAGCACACGATGACCCGATCGAGTTCCTTGTTGTAGCCAGCTTCGATAATCAACGCCGCTTCCACCACCGCCAGTTCCGGACCGCCTGCGTGGCCTTGCGCTGCAAACCACTTGCGCACCACATCCAGAATCCGCGGATGCAAAATCTGATTCAAGCGCGCGCGTTTCGTTGCATCCGCGAAAATAATCTGTCCCAGCTTGCTGCGATCCACGTTGCCGTAGGTGTCCAGCACTTCCTTGCCGAATTCGCGGACGACTTCGTTGTACGCGTCCTGCCCCTGTTCGAGCAATTCGTGTCCTAGCGTGTCCGCATCCAACACTGGACAATCCAAATCGCGCAGCATGGCCGCCACAGTGGATTTTCCGGAAGCGATGCCGCCGGTGAGTCCGACGCGCAACATCAGCGGGGCACGGCAGCCGCCGCCGGAGCGATCGATTGCAAACGGGACCCACGTCGAAGCCGCGCGGCCTTGATGGTATTGCTCATCAGCATGGCGATGGTCAGCGGACCAACTCCTCCCGGGACCGGAGTGATCGCGCCGGCGACGTTCGCAACGTCCGGATGCACGTCACCAACGAGCGCCGTGCCTTTATCGCGGAAAGCTGCCAGCCGTTCCGGAAAGTGCGCGAAGAAATTTTCCGCGTGCGCGGCGTCACTGATGCGGTTAATGCCCACGTCAATCACCGTCGCTCCCGGACGGACGAAATCCGGCGTCACCTTGCCCGCGCGACCCAAAGCGGCCACCACAATGTCCGCGCGACGAACTACTTCCGGCAGATTGCGCGTCTTTGAATGGCAGATTGTGACCGTCGCATTCGCGTGCATCAGCAGCAGAGCCATTGGCTTGCCCACGATATCGCTGCGGCCCAGCACCACGGCATTTGCACCTTCCAGCGGGATCGCGCTGCGGCGGAAAATCTCCATCACTCCGGAAGGCGTGCACGCCACCAGCGTCGGACGACCGGCGACCAGATGGCCGACATTGATGGGATGAAAGCCGT
The DNA here is from genome assembly GCA_963779465.1 of uncultured Acidobacteriota bacterium. Taxonomy (GTDB): domain Bacteria; phylum Acidobacteriota; class Terriglobia; order Acidiferrales; family UBA7541; genus Palsa-295. The sequence continues at coordinate 827,023 of CAVZYH010000002.1, forward strand.
CCACGTCCTTCGCGGGGTCCACAGCGTCGAGAATTTTCTTCGCGTCCGCCTGCGGCGGTAGCGGCAGCTGCACCAAGATGCCGTCCACATCGTCGCGGCGATTCAGGTCGCCCACAATCGCCAGCAACTCCGCGGTTGAAATTGTGGCGGGCGGAGTCACCTGAATACTCGCGAGCCCCAGCTTCTCGCAAGCCGCAACCTTGCTCTTCACATAGACTTTCGACGCGGAATTGTCGCCCACCAGCACCGCCGCAAGCCCCGGACGAATTCCCGCCGCAGCCAGCGCGGAGATTTCGCCCGCCAGCTCGCCGTAAATCTGTTCACGAATCGCATTACCATCCAAAATGCGTGCAGCCAAGGAAACTCCTCGATGCAGGACCTGAATTATTTCCGAATCGCCATAATAACACAGCGAAATCCGCGGCGAGCCTTTCGGCGCGAGTAGCTATCTGGTTCCGCAGACGCGTTGGTGCATTATGGTGCAGAGTGGTGGAAGCTTGACCATATGCCCAAGCCCGAAAAGTCCATTCGCCAGAGCGTCTCGATTCCGGCCCGCGTCGCCAAACACGTGCGCGCCATCGCAAGGACGCGAAAGATCAGCGCCAATCGCGTGCTCGTGGATTTGATTGAAGCCGGTATCCAATCTAAAGAAGCGGAGAAGGACCGGTTCTTTGCGCTGGCCAACCGCCTATCTGAATCTGCAGATCCTGCCGAGCGCCAAAAACTCAAGAAAGAGCTCGCTCGAATGACCTTCGGTGAATAATGCCGAAAATCCAGTGGACCGACCTTCCCTCTCCACTGCGGCAACACCTCTTTGATCGCCTGGAGCAACGTCAGATAACCGTGTAAGATCTCTATCAACTCAAACTCTGGCGCGAATCAGACCCTGATGCGCCCGATGCCGAATGGTACAAGGACTTCGGGACGTTCAAGATCTGCGGTTCCGGCAAATTCCCCAAAACATTCCTGCTTAAAGGACAAGCGGCCAAGGGCAAGGCCCTCTAACCTGTGTTTCTAACTGGGCTGGATTTCGCTCCAGAGCTTACATCCGGATTGCGCCAATGTGATCCACGCCAGCATCACTAGATGAAGTTCGCGCCCCAAGTTTTCCATCTCTCGGATTGAGTAGCGTCCGGCTGCTCGCGGACGGGCTTGCCGCTCACTTCCTACGCATGGATGGCCGCTGCCCAAACTGGTTCGCGCTGAAGATGCCAAGTCATCGGAATTTGGCGGCCATCGCGATTGATGGCGAAAAGATGCCACACAAACGAATCACCGACGCCGATTTCGAATTCCGGTCCCACGACAAATTCCCGCAATTCACTGAACGGCACATGCGATCGCGTCCGCGATTTCCACGGAGACCACGACCGGTACAGCAGAAACATCGATTGGCGTTCCAAGGACAGCACGATGCGAGGACGCTGAAAAGCAAACGAAATACCGGCTAGGAGTAAAAGCGGCCCGAGCCAGAGAAGAACATACATCACGGGCCGCCACACCAGAAGCCCAGTATAAATTACCCCTACAACTACCAGAACGATCGGCTAGCGATAGCTCGGATCACATTCGAGGACGACCCCGTCGGAACACTTTGACGAACCCTTGAGTGGCCCCAAGGGTTTGGATGGAAAGCTCAAGGAATACTCCAAGCCCGTCCGCCAGCGTTTCGCTTCCGACGTCTAGTAGATGTCGTACTGCTCCCAATGCAGCGTGGGGTCGGCCTGGATGATGATGCTCTTCTTCGTCCAGCGCTCTAGCTCTTCGATCAGCGAGGACTCGCGGGTTTTCAGAGCTTTCGAGATTTCCGGATGGACGCGCAATGTGATACTCCCCGAACCCATCTCCGGCGCCATCTTGCGCGCTTCGGTCTGAATTTCGTAGCACAACGTCGGAATGGATTTCACCATGCCGGAGCCGGTGCAGTATGGGCAAGGCTGGCACAGCGTGCGCTCCAAAGCCTGCTTGGTGCGCTTGCGGGTGATCGCCACCAGGCCAAACTCATTGAAGCGGAGCACCTTCGACGGCGCGCGGTCGGCGCGCAGAGCGTCTTCCAGCACGGCCATCACTTTTTCTCGGTTGCGCCGCTCTTCCATGTCAATGAAGTCAATGATGATGATCCCGCCAAGATCGCGCAGCCGCATTTGCCGCACGATTTCCTTGCAAGCTTCCAGGTTCGTCCGGACGATGGTGTCTTCCAGCCGGTTCGAGCCCTTACCGACGAATTTCCCGGTGTTCACGTCAATCGCCACCAGCGCTTCGGTGTGATTGATCACGATGTAGCCGCCGGATTTCAGCCACACTTTCGGCCGGAGGCCCTTGTCAATTTCCTGCTGGATGCCGAATTCCTCGAATACCGGGGTTTCCTTGGTGTAGAGCTTCACGCGGCCAACTAGCTGCGGCTGGAAGCGGCTCATGAAGTCCACGACTTTGGTGTATTCCTCTTCGGTGTCCACCCAGATGGCGCCAAAATCTGGCGTGATGTAATCGCGCAGAATGCGTTCCACCAGGTTCAAATCGCGATGCAGCAGGGAAGGCGCCTTGCGTGTTTCGGAGCGCGCTTTGATTTCAGACCACGTTCGCGTCAGGAATTCCACGTCGGCGCGAACTTCATCTGGAGCCGCGCTGGCCGCCGCGGTGCGCACGATGAAGCCGCCGCCGGAAGATCCCTTCGCGTCGGTGACCAGATGCCGCAAGCGCGCGCGTTCTTCCGCGGAAGCGATTTTGCGCGAAACGCCGGTGTGATCCAGCGTCGGCATATAAACCAAGAAGCGCCCGGGCAATGCGACGTGGCTGGTGATGCGCGCGCCTTTCTTGCCCAGCGGTTCCTTGGCTATCTGCACGATGATTTCCTGACCCTGCTTCAGCATGTCCGCGATTAGCTGTGTGCGTCGCGGTTGCTGCGGGCGTCCGCCGCTGTGACCGTGCTGCGGACGGCGGCCTCTGTCATCGCGCCGGCCACCACGATCGCGGCCGCCGCGACGCGCGGGATTCTGCATGCGCGAGCGGAAATCGCCGCGTACGCGCGCCTGGAAAGGCTGTTGCGCGGGCGCCGACGAACCCTCCGCCGGAATCGCGCCGCCATTCTCACCCTGCGCCGCTATGGATTCGCCCTGGTCCGTGTGTTCGTGCTCGTGCTCGGATTCGGGAGGCGCGATCATGCCTTCCTCTTCGGCGGCCGCTTCTTCCTGTTCCAGCTCCGCGTCCTCAGAATCTTCCGCGTGTTCTTCGCTTTCGTGCTCCTCGGCATGATGATCACCGTGGTCGGCGTGATCCTCATGCAAGCCGGACTCAGCTGCTTCCGCGCTAGCGTCAGCAGCCGCAAAAACGCGTTGCTGCGCATCGCGCGCCGCGTCGTCATCCTGAGCATCCGCGATGTGCTCGGCGAGCGCCGCCGCTTCCTCTTCCGTCAAATCCACGTGAGGATGTTCTTCGTGATGCGCGGCCTCGTGATGGCTAGCTTCATGTTGCTCGTGCGCTTCGGGAGCATCGCTCAATTCGAAATTCGGGCTGAGCGCCTCCACCTGGTTCCAGTCGCGCGAATTCTGCGCCCCCGGCTCTTCCACATGCGCGTTCGGTGTTGGCACGGAATCCACTTCCGGTCCCGCAGGCATCAACGGAGAAAGTGGCGCGAAACGAACCGCGTCAGGAACCGGCGCGTTATCCTGCTGCTGCGACCCGTGCGTGTCTCGCGCCTGCGGCTCAGGAGCCACGGGCTCGGGAGGAAGATGCGTATGCGCTTTCCACTTCGAGAGCGTTTCGCCCGGCAGCGGTTCCAGCCCGCCGCTCGATGACGGCGCGCGGAATCCTTCGTTGCGCCGCGGAAAACTTTCCCGCGCCGGGAAAGATCCTCGGCCTGAAGACTCGCGCGCGGCAGGACGGTGCTCCACGCGCTGGTCCGCGAAACGCGGCGACGCTACCGATTCACTCGTAACTTCATGAGCTTCTTCGCGAACTTCGTCATTGACGTTTCCATGTGCTTCCGATTCATGCGCAGGCGATTCATGCTCAGCAAAACCAGGCGTGTCGCTCGGCGCGACTTCAACCTCCTGCGAATGCGTCTGCGCAGCCGACGCCGAAATATCCGAAGGGCTTCGCTCCCGGAACTTCGCCAGAGACTCTCCCGGCAGCAGAGTCGAGATGTGTCCCTCCGGCGCTCCCGGCTCGCTCGCTTGATCCTCGGGTGGCCGTGACGATGCATACTTCGAGGAGGGAAGTTCGCGCCCAAACCGCCCGACGCGATCCCCACCCGGCCTGCTTCCGCCACCGCTGCGTCCGCGTCCGCCACCACTACCGCCGCGTCGCCCAAATCTTCCGCCGCGATCTCCGCCGGGCCTGCCACCACGCGAACGATTCTCAAATCTGCCGCGGTCGTGCCCGCCGCTCGATGGACGGGAAACCGCCGGCGAAAACGTCCCCGGCGCCGACGATCCGCGCACCGCCGAAATGGATTCACCCGGCAGTGGTTCCAGCCCTGCGACCGCGCTGGTGGCCGCACCCGCACCCGTCGATTCCACATCTAACGGTTCGATGATGGGCGCAGTTCCGGTATTCGCGGGGAAAACCTGCCCGCCCTGATCTTCCATCTTCTGGGCTTTGTCCTCGACAGTCGTGACGACGTGGTCCAGCTCTTCGATCTCTTCCATGAAGTCGCTGACGTACAGGAAGGCGTCGCTATCGAGGCCAATCTCCACAAAGGCGGACTGCATGCCAGGCAGCACGCGTGTAACTTTGCCTTTGTAGATGCTTCCGACTAACGCAAACTCTTTTTCTCTTTCGACGTAATACTCACAAAGCTGTCCTTCTTCCAGAATGGCGACCCGTGTCTCGTGGGGGTTCGCCGATATAACCATTTCCTTCGACATTGAAGCTCCTCATGGAGCACCGGACCGCGGCGGCGCGCGCGACCTGGCGCGCTCGACCGGAGTGGGGCAAGGGCTTGCCTTGCGCTGGCCACTTCGGGCCGCTCAGGAAAGACTGCTTGCATTGCATGTTTACTTTCCTCACCCGATGCTTACCTTGCTCAAAATTTAAATTGCCGGCCGGCGGATTTTCCGCGGCTCGGTTACCAATACAGCTAATTTCTTTGCACTTCTAAGTGGCGAGGGCTCAGTTGACGAATCGCCGCATGCGGACGTTCATCACCAGACCCAACGCCAGAAAAACAAACGCGGTGGAAGAACCGCCGTAACTCATCAACGGCAATGGTATGCCGGTCACTGGCATGTAGCCTATCACCATTGAGGCGTTTACCAGAACGTGGAAGCCCAGAATAGCCGTGACTCCCATCACCACGTACATCCCCGCACGATCTTTGGCCTTCTGCGCGTTATCCACCAGACGCAGAATCAGACCTAGATACAACAGCAAGACCACGCAAACTCCGATGAAGCCTAGCTCTTCGGCCAGTGCCGCCAGAATGAAATCCGAATAGCGGACCGGCACAAAGCCCAATTGGTTTTGGCTGCCTTTGCCGAATCCTTTGCCCCAGAACCCACCCGAACCTACCGCAATTTCCGACTGCAAGATCTGATATCCGGCGCCGCGCTGGTCTTCTTCAGGATGCAAGAAAGTTTCGATGCGCTGCTGCTGGTACGGCTTCAAATGATGCCGCATATTCCAGGCCACGGGTATTAATAATGCCACCAGAACCACTCCGATGGCCAGATGTCTCCATTCAATGCCGGCGATGAAGGCTCCCACAATCGCCACGGGAACCAGCACCATCGCCGTTCCCAGGTCCGGCTGCTTCAAAATCAGTACCGCAGGAACAATCGTTAAGGCTCCGACCTTCACCAGATCCGTCAGCGTCAGCCGGTCAGTGCGTACTTCGCTGAAAAAGCGAGCCAGTACAATGATTATAATCAACTTCATCAGCTCTGACACTTGTAAATTGAAAATACCGCCCATGGAGATCCAGCGCTTCGCGCCCAGGTGGGTCGAGCCGATCACCATCACCACTAGCAGGCCTGCCACTCCGCAGATGTAAAGGATGGGCGCCTGGTCCAGCAAGGTGTGGTAATCAATCCGCGAAATGATGAACATTCCGACGATTCCGATGCCCAGCCAAGTGAGTTGTTTCCACTGCATGCCCGCCATCGCGCTGGCGTGCGTGGAAGAATAAATCTCCATCACGCCCAATCCGCAGATCGCCGCCACAATCGCCAGCAAAGTCCAATCGAAATCCTGTACGCGCGGCCGGTCTTTCATGGGCGCTGGCCTCCCACCGTCGCCACGAGCGGGCGATTCACATTCGGTTGCGCGGGAGCTTCCGTGCTGGCCTGCTGCTGGTTGTGCGCTGCCTTCTTGTCGTAATACATCTTCACTATGTCACGCACCACCGGGCCCGCAGCCTCGCCGCCGTGTTCCATCGTATCCTGCACGATCGCGGCAACTACAATTTCCGGATTGCGCCGCGGCGCGAAGCCCACGAACCAGCCATCCATTTTCTTTGTGCCCAGGCGGTTCGCGGCGTCGTAGCTCATCAGCTGCGCCGTGCCGGATTTTCCGCACAGATCAATATTTGCCAGACGCAGGTGATAAGCCGTCCCGCCGCCTTCGTTCACCACGCCAAACAGCCCTTGCGTAACTTTTTCAACGGCATCATCAGATAACGGAAAATGTTCGATCTTTGCATTGGCATAACCCTTCAAAAAGTGCGGCTGCACCAAGGTGCCGCCGCTCGCCACCGCTGCTGCCATCCGCGCCAGTTGAATCGGCGTGACGGTCACGGCGCCCTGGCCGATGGCCACGGAAATCGTTTCGCCGGCGTACCATTTGTGGTGATACACGCGCTCCACCCATTCTTCCGAAGGCATCAGGCCCGGCTCTTCGCTCGGGAGATCAACTCCGGTGCGCCTGCCGAGGCCGAGGCCGGACCCGTAGTAGGAGATCTTGTCTATGCCCAGCATCTTACCGACGTTGTAGAAGAAAATGTCGCAGGAATCCACGATGGCCCTGTGCAGCTCCACCTCGCCGTGGCCCTGCGGCCGCCAGCAATGAAATTCGCGACCGTAGAAGTTGGCGTGTCCCGGACAGTACACGCTGTAGGATTCGGGAATGAGTTTCGAATCCATCATCGCTGTCGCCATTACGATCTTGAATACCGAGCCTGGCGCGAGCTGCGCCTGAATGGCGCGATTCAGCAGAGGCGTGTGTTTGTCCGTATTCAGCTTCTGCCACTCGTCCTGCGGTATGCGCACTGCAAAATCGTTCGGATCAAAAGTGGGTTTGCTGACCATCGCCAGAATTTCACCGGTGCGTGCATCCATGGCCACCACCGCGCCTTCCTTATCGGCCATGTCTGTTTCGGCGATCGCCTGCAAATCATAATCAACGGTCAACTGAATGGGTTTGCCGGGGATTGATTCCACGTCGTCCAGCGTGCGCACCACTTTGCCAACGCTATTCACCACCACGCGCCGCATGCCGTCGGTGCCTTCCAACTGATCGTTGTATTCGCGCTCCAGGCCGGCTTTGCCGACGATGTCGCCCGGGCGGTAGTGGCCGTCGCTATCCTCTAATTGCTGCGCGGAAACTTCGCCCACGTAGCCGACGGCATTCGCCAGCATCTCACCGTGCTGGTATCTCCGCCGCTGCACCATCATCAATTCCAGCAGCGGCAAATCGGCGCGGTGCGATTCCACAAACGCGATGTCCGCCTGCGTGGCCGCCGGCTTGATCACCACCGGCTGGAATTTCGGCTCGTTTTTCGCTGTGTCCAGCGCCTGCTGTAAATCTTCGTGGCTGATCCCCAGCCCGTCTTCAATCTGCGGAAGGCTTTTCCCCAGCGATTTTGGATCATCGCGCAGCAGCAAGATGCTAAAGGATGGATAACTGTCCACCAGCACGCGGCCTTCGCGATCCAGCATCTCTCCGCGGGGTGCAATAATGGGAATCGAACGCGTGCGGTTCCGGTCCGCCAGGTCCGCAAAATGCCCGGACTGAACCACTTGCAGCTTCCAGAATCCGATCATCAGCAGCACGACAAAAATTACCGAAAGGTAGGAAATCAGCGCCAGCCGGCCCTGCGGGATTTTTTGGTCGTTAACGTTCCACGATGGCAAGGAAATTCCTGCTCCTGCGCGGGGTCCAGCTCGGCCCAGATGCGCTTGCAAGCTTCGAATCCCGATACAATTCGAAGTGCTAACTACGCTACCACCCGCGGCGCAGCACCTGCAAGTTGCGCATGTCCATTCGGTCACCTGTCCATGCGCCCAGCTTTCGCTTTAGCGTGTCTCTGAGCGGAGAAAATCAGGAAGGCTTGCGCAAGCGGTCCAGCAGAGCAAAGAGCGGCACGGCAAACGCCGCCGTAACCAGCGAGTCCAGCAGCAACCGCAGCGTAAACATTGGAGCTGCATGATTCAACAGCACCCGCTGCGTAATCGCCAAAATCATCTGGTGAAAATGAAAGAAGAAGAAAACCAGCGCGAAGCGGCTCAGCGGATGTTCGGTATCAATGCGTCCGCCGATCGAAGACGCCAGATAACCGATTATCGTTTTCGCGATCCCGTACATGCCGATGGGATTGTCGTGGCTCAGCGCATCCTGCAAAATTCCGATCGTGCCTCCCAGAAATAATCCCGACACCGGATTTCTGCGGCTCACGCCGAAGTAAATCGTCACCAGCAGCGGCAAGTCAATCAGCTCAGACCATCGCCCGTACTTGTGCAGAAACGCCTGGAACACTAGCGCCAGCAGGCACACGGCCGGAACCGCGCCGCCGTAAAACTTGTGCACCTCGACGTTCGGGTCCGAGCGCTCGCCGACATTTAGCATGTAGGCCATCTCACTGGGGACCAGCAGAAGGATTCGCGGGCGTCGAGCCAGGCGCAGCCGCGGCCTCTCCAGTGGCGGCAGCATCGGCCGCGCTTGTTGCTGGAGCTTCCGGCTTCTTGATCACCACTTCCTGCTGCGTCAGCAATACCAGCACCTCTTCCAAACGGTCCAGTCGCGCGCTGGGCTGCACGCGAATCACCTGGAACGGGCTTCCCGGCTTGGCGCTCTCCACCGTCCCGATCGGAAAATCCTTCGGGAAAATGCGATCCTCGCCGGAAGTCACAATCGCGTCGCCGCTCTGCACTTTTTCGTTGTTTATCACGTACTCCATGCGCGGCTCCGGATCTCCGCTGCCGCGCACCACTCCGTGCGTGCGCGTCGCGCTGAACAGCGCGCCCACTCCGCTGTCCTTGTCATTGATCAACAGCACTTGGGCGGTGTTGGGCAGCACTTCCACGATTTTTCCCACGATTCCGTCCGGGGTCACCACACCCATATTCATTCGCAAACGATCGTGTTCCCCGCGATTGATGAACAGCGTGTGCGAAGTAGGATCTGCGCTGGAACCAATCACCTGCGCCGCCAGCATCTGCGCTTCGGGATGTGCGCTGCGGAAATTCAGCACTGTGGCCAAGCGCTGTGCTTCCGCGGCCTGGCTTTCCAACTCGCGGTTGCGCAAACGCAATTGGTCCAGCTCGACGCGCATGCGCTCGTTTTCAGCGCGCGCGTTGCGCAACCCCACATAACCGCCCCACGCGCCGCCTACTTTTGAAAAACTCCACGTTCCGGCGCGCTCCAGCGGCGTCACCAGCGCCACCGCCCAATAGCGGATCAGCCGCACGTCGTGCTCACCCTTGATCTGAAACGCCAGTAGCATCACCTGTGCCACTACCACGATGGCCAGCAATGCAAGCGGGCGATGCCGGGAGTAAGTGTCAATCATGTTTTCTGCGCCGTAACTCGATGACTATAAATTTTGTGGAAAAGTGCTTCCGAGCTCCGGTACTGATGTTGCCGTTGATTTTGTAGCGGCCGTCCCGCGAAGCGGAACGGGCGTCGCTAGCTAATCTATCGAAACCAACCGCAGCAACCGGAAATCGCTCAGCATCTTTCCGGTGCCCAACACCACTGATGCTAATGGATCATCCGCAATAGAAACCGGCAACCCAGTTTCCTCGCGTATGCGCTTATCAAGATTTTTGATCAGCGCGCCGCCACCGGTCAGTACAATCCCGCGGTCGCTGATGTCCGCCGAAAGTTCCGGCGGCGTGCGTTCCAGCGCCACTCGAATCGCGTTCAAAATTGTGGAAATGCACTCCGAAAGCGCCTCGCGTATCTCGCTGTCGTCAATCGTTACCGTGCGCGGTACGCCTTCAATCAGGTTGCGCCCTTTTACTTCCAGCGTCAGCGGTTTTTCCAGCGGGTACGCCGAGCCAATCTCGATCTTGATTTGTTCCGCGGTGCGCTCGCCCACCAGCAAATTGTATTTCCGCTTCAGGTAGTGCATCACGGCTTCGTCCATTTCATTTCCGGCCACGCGCACCGACCGTGAATAGACGATCCCGCTCATCGAAATCACCGCAATGTCCGTGGTGCCGCCGCCGATATCCACCACCATGTTTCCCGAAGGCTCTTCGATCGGCAGCCCCGCGCCGATCGCGGCCGCCATCGCCTGCTCCACCAGATAAACTTCACTCGCGCGCGCCCGGTACGCCGAATCCTGCACCGCCCGTTTTTCCACCGGAGTGATTTCGCTCGGCACCCCAATCACAATGCGCGGATGCACCAGCACGCGGCGGTTGTGCGCCTTTTGAATGAAGTAAGTGAGCATCTTTTCGGTGACCTTGAAGTCCGCGATCACGCCGTCCTTCATCGGTTTGATGGCCACCACGTTTCCCGGCGTGCGACCCAGCATTTCCTTCGCTTCCCGCCCCACCGCCACCACTTCGCCGCTGTTCTTGTTGATCGCCACGATGGAAGGCTCGTTCACCACGATGCCTTTGCCGCGTGCGAACACCAGCGTATTCGCCGTCCCAAGATCAATCGCCAGGTCGGATGAGAAGAGGCTGAACACCGACCGCATGTTATAAGTGCTTTTCGTCACGTCTCGCTTCCCCCAGGATCCACTTGAGCGCCATTGCGGCGACGAGTTAATTTGCCGTGCTTCAATCTATTCCGGCAGGCTTTGTGTTTGGCCCAATCAGGCTGTTTCGGTTAAGGGATCACCACTTCGACGCGCTTCGTCGCAGTTCCGCCGCGGCGGTTCTGCCCCGTCAGAATGATTTCATGGCTGCCCTTCACCATCGCCGGCAAGAAATGACGAAAATGGCCGTCGGCCTGAATGCTGGCCACTTGCTCGCCGTTGATAATCAGAGCCGCGCCCGGTTCGGTTCTGCCAATGACCTCCACCACATTGCCATTCAACTCGGTGGAATCCACTTCCAGTAGCATCTCCTGCTCTTTACCATGCACCACCAGAATGAACTTGAAAGGGTCGCTGGCATCGCTGATCTTGTTATCCACGTCAATCGCCCGCACCCGCCAGAAATAGTCGCCGGGATCGAGTCCAGTGATGTCTACGTTTTCATTCGGGACTTTCTTATCCATCACCACGTGATTGAATGCTGCCGTGGTGCTGATCTGAAATTCGTACTGCTTCGCCGTCGCCACCGCGTTCCATGCGAAATGCACTGAATCGCGCTTCGGATCCGTCACCGTGATCGGCTGCAAATTCAGCGGCTGCACCAGCTCCGGCGGCGCCAGCACTTGCGACTTCGTCATCTGCCCGCTGCCGGTAGGAAAGGTCACTTTCTCAAACTGTCCAATATCCATATGTTCGCTGCCGCGGTTCAATTCCGCGCTACCAGACGACACCGTGATTTCCTGCTGCTTGGTATCCGGATCGCTGCGCACCGCGGCGCGCGTGTTCGCTTGCAGAGAAGCCACTGCATTCTCGAATGATACTTCGGCTTTCGATCCCGGCACTTCCCAGGTGCCGGTCGCCAGGTCCACTTGACCGGAAGAAATGTGCACGCCTACTGAAGACGCCTTATCGTGCTCCACCAAATTTTCTTCCACCGTCACCAGCGTGTCGCCCTTCACCGTGTACTGGGTGCCGTCAGCGAACGCGATACGCGCCACACCCTCCGGCCCCGTCTGCACCAGGTCGCCTTTGTCCAAGGTCAATTGGTAGTCGGCGCTCGCCCACGTGACGGAGTTTACTTTCTTAACCTGTACCTTTCCGTCGAGATTGACGAACCGCGCCTGCCGCGCGCTGATCGTCGCCACTCCGTTGTCCTTCGGCGTAATCGTCTCTGAAATATGCCGCACCAGGCTGGCAGTTGTTTCTGGAAAAACCAGGTAGGTCGCCGAGCCGATGATCGCCGCAATCACGATCACATACAGCGCCACGGTCTTGTAGGTTACGGTGTGCCAATACACCTCCACGCGCGATATTTTCGGTTTCCCAGGCGCCGTTAGTTTGCTGTCGCTCATCGTAATTTTGGGGCTAATTTAGAAATCTAGCACACGGGTATAGGCCATACAACTCGACGCGAAAACAGTTGCGAAACTGCTACCCCCTAATGATTCCAATCGGTTAACGGCATCCCGGCCTCCTCGAACCGGCATAGTTCTGGTACCATCCCGGCGCCATTTTGGTGGTTGACCCCGGCATGCCTATTTAGGGAGACTAAGACGTTCGGGGCGGCTCCTTCCTGCTTCTTGTACCCCCGCCGCGAACAGATTTCATGGCGTTCTCTCCATCTGGACGAAAACTTCCGCCATGCGAGGATTAGAAATATGAATGAAACGATCGGCGAGCTTTTGCCACCCACGCGCTTGATGCTCACGCCCGGCCCTTCCAACATGGACGCGCGCGTCTATCGCGCCCTTAGCACTCCTCTTGTTGGTCACATGGATCCCTGGTTTATCGAAATGATGGGCGACGTGCAGGGGTTGTTGCGCCGTGTTTTCCAGACGCAGAATCGCATCACTTTTCCCATTTCCGCATCCGGCTCGGGCGGCATCGAAGCGGCGGTTTTGAATCCGCTCGAAGAGGGCGACGAGTGCATCGTCTGCAGCAACGGCTGGTTTTCCGAACGCATGGCTGTAATTGCTGAACGTAGCCCGGGTGTGAAAGTGATCCGTGTCGAGGCGCCCTACGGCAGCACTGTGGATCCGGAAGACGTGCGCCGCGCCGGGAAAGGCAAGAAAATCAAGTTCGTCGGGCTCGCGCACGGCGAGACTTCCAGCGGCGTCGCGCAGCGCCTCGCTGATTTTCGAAAAGTTGCTGACGAACTCGGCGCTCTGCTGGTGGTAGACGCGGTCGCCACGCTCGCAGGCATGCCGCTCGATATTGACCGCGAAAAAATTGACATCTGCTTCAGCGGTTCGCAGAAAGCACTCAGCGCGCCGCCGGGGATGTCGCCCATCACCGTAAATTCGCGCGTCGAAGATCTGATGCGCGCGCGCAAGACTCCGGTAGGCAGCTGGTATTTCGATTTCACTCCGATCATGACTATGTGGGGCGGTGAACGCACTTATCATCACACTCCGCCAATTTCTTTGATCTACGGCATGCGCGAGGCCTTGCGCCTGGTTCTCGAAGAGGGCCTGGAAGCGCGCTGGGAACGCCATCGCAATAATCAGCAAGCGCTGGTGGCCGGCCTGGAAGCCATGGGCCTGGAAATGTTGGTCGCTGATCCCGCTGATCGCTTGATCACTGTCACCAGCGTTAAAATTCCCGCGGGAATTGACGATCGCAAAGTGCGTCTGCAACTGCTCGATGAATTTAATATCGAAATCGCCGGCGGTTTTGGTCCACTGAAGGCAAAAATCTGGCGCGTGGGATTGATGGGCTACTCCAGCCAGAATACCAACGTGCTGCTGTTCCTCGCTGCGTTTGAAAAGGTTCTCCTCGACCAGGGATTGCGTCTGCCCGCTGGAGCAGGCGTAGCCGCGGCGATTCGCAGCTATCAGCACGCGGGGCAGAACGCAGTAGCGGGCGCAAGGAAGTAAGCAGAGCGCGAGAATCTGGGCGCGCGCAAAATTACGACGGGGAGTTTATGGCCAAGTCTGAAGTAGCGTGGATTCCAAATCTCGGCGCGATGAGCGATTTCATCGGTGCCTTCGACGTCCCATCCAAAGTGACGGACTACGTCTATCGCTGTCGCTTCTCGCACTGCTGGAATGGCATCGCCACTCGCCACGCCGACACCATGGACTGCAAATTTTTCGTGGATGGCCGGGGCGTCGTGCTCGGCCTCGCGCATCCCGGATTCGTGGAATTTCAGGGCCGAACCGGACGCGACCTGAGCGATCGCGAAGCCAGTTACGTCGGCGCCGAATATCTTCGCGAACGCCTCGAACAGGAAGACGAGCACGCGCTCTACGACGTTTCTACCGCCGACGTCTCCCGCATCATCCAGAAACTCGGCATCCGCTAAGCCGCCGGCGCGCTGCGCTTACTGTTTTGCCGGCGCCGGTGCAGTGAAGTTTTTCTGCGCCAGCGACCGCACATAGTTAACGAGATTCCAGATTTCGTCAGGCTTGCTGCGATCTCCTTCGCCGGTCATCTCGCCTTTTCCATTCTTGATGATGTAGAACAAATCCCCGTCCGTCATGTCCTTCAGCGACGCAGGATCGCGGTAATCCAGCAACTTCGATTTCATGTCCGTCGCCAGATCGCCTTTGCCGTCGCCATCCTTCCCGTGGCACATCGCGCAGTCAAAACCGTAGGTTTTCTTCCCCGCCGCCAGGGACGCTGGGGTGGCCTTCACGGGATTCGGGAGTTTCGACGCCTCGGGTGGGATCTTATATTCGGCAGCGGCTCCAGCCGACGGCGCCTTCTGTTCTTGGTGGGCGGAAACCGCGCAACTCAACAGGACGAGGAGCGAGACAAGGCGAACCATCATCCGCATAGCGCCTCCACAATGCGCGCACATTAACTGGGTGAAGGCGCATTCTACTCCCGCAGCCGGAATCAGGGGAAAGTTTCTTAGCGCGGTTACATTCTCGCACCGTGCGGCGGGCCGCAGGCTCAGGCGTCGGAGAGGGACTCGCCGAAACCGGGTTCGCCATTCTTCATCTCGCCCGCTTCCAGAATTTCCCCGCAGTCCAGGCACTCCACGTACTGCGCATCCGCATCCTTCGCAATCAATTGCGTTCGTTTGTGCTGGCAGGCCGGGTCGGGTGTTAACATAATTGTTCCGCGAATCTCCGCGCATTATATCACTTGCGACTTGCGCGAGCGGATGCCCAGCGGCAGTTGACAAACGCGACGATTGAAACTATCAGTCTCCTGGCAGGCTGCAGATAAGAGAGAATCATTGAGCGCAGATCAGAGCACGCAGAAACGCCTGGGCACCGTGATTTTCTACGGCATCGTCGCCATCCTGGCGTACTTTGCGTTCCTGATTTTCCAACCTTTTCTGCCCGCACTCTGCTGGGCGATCATCATTGTCGTCGTTTCCTACCCTGCCTATGTGCGGCTCACGCATCGCTTCCGGCCCACGCTCGCAGCCTTGATCTGCACAGCAGGCGTCACGCTGGTCCTGATCGTACCGGCGCTCGTCATCATGGCCGCCTTCGTGCGCCAAGGCGTTCAGGCGGTCCAGCACATTCAAGTACAAATCGCCACCGGCCATTTCGACTGGGTCAATCGCCTGTGGCTGGAGTTGCAATCGCGCTTTCCCGATAACGACACCACCAGCCTGGCAACGCTCCTGAGCCGCTACGCCGATAATGCTGCCGCCTATGTCGCCGCGCGCCTAGGCACGCTTCTGAAGAACACCGCGCTGTTTCTTTTCCATTTGAGCGTCACCATTTTGGCGATGTTTTATCTTTATCGCGATGGCCAATCCTTCATGGCCAGAATTCGCGAGGTCTTGCCCTTCGAATCGCTGCACAGCGAACGCATGATCAACGAAGCGCGCGATCTGATTTTCGCGAGCGTAGTCTCGAGTCTGGTCGCCGCCGCCGCGCACGGCATTCTTGGCGGATTCGCTTTCGGCCTTGCCGGAATCACCGCTCCCGTGTTTTGGGGCGTGATGATGGGATTTTTCTCGCTGGTTCCAGTGGTCGGTTCCGCGCTCATCTGGGTGCCGGCGGCGATCAGCCTCATCGCCAACGGCCACCTCACCGCCGGCATTCTTGTCGCGGTCTTTTGCAGCATCGTCGTGGGACTGGTGGACAATCTACTTCGTCCCTGGGTCATCAGCGGTCGCGCGGAAATGGGCGGCCTGGTTGTTTTCATCAGCGTACTGGGCGGTATCAGCGTCTTCGGACTGCTCGGCGTGGTGGTTGGCCCGATCATCGTCGCCACTGGAGCCAGTCTGCTTGACCTGTATGCGCCTGGCTCACCCGCTGGAAACATTGGCGCGCGAACGCATGGGAAGAAAAAGCCCGCCGTGCTAGAGTAGCGCCCTTCGGACACACGCATGAGCAAGAATTCCAAACCAAAAATCGCGGCAGCAAAAAGCGCGGCGGCAATACACGTCGCGACAAAACATCCGGGGCCAAAGCACGCGACACTTCCGCCGGAAAAACTTTGCTGGCGCTGCGATCCGACCACTATTCCGTTTGAGACTACCGCCGAAGTGCCTCCTTCTTCCGGCGATCCCGGCCAGGAACGCGCACTGCGCGCACTGCGCATGGGCGTGGAGCTCACCGCCCCCGGCTACAATCTTTTCGTATGCGGACTTTCCGGCACCAGTCGCGGCGGCATGATCGTTCGCATGATCGAAGGGCTGCACCCGCAAAGCGAGCCCGCTCCCGATCGCGCCTATGTGAACAATTTTAAGAATGCCGACCGGCCCCGGCTGCTCACTCTGCCGCGCGGACAGGCGAACGCCTTCAAGAAAGAAGTCGAGTCCGGCATAGATTT
Source organism: uncultured Acidobacteriota bacterium (assembly GCA_963779465.1). Lineage (GTDB taxonomy): Bacteria > Acidobacteriota > Terriglobia > Acidiferrales > UBA7541 > Palsa-295. The sequence goes on from CAVZYH010000002.1 coordinate 843,686, forward strand.
TCTCCGCCGCCGCATTCCGCAAGTTTTCGAAGGCGAACCGTTCCAGCGTCAGAAGACCCGCATCGTCGAGCGGTTCACCGTGCGCGAAAAAGAATTGATGGACGATTTCACCCGCCGCATCGCCCGCGAACAATTCGCGCTCGGTCGCATGCAAGTCGGCGCCGTCGCCCTGCCGGAAATTTTCCCGGTGCTTGATGGCGCAATGGTTCCCATCGAAGAGATTCCCAAGATGGTGCAGGAGGGCAAACTCGAGAGCACCGCAGCCGAGGAACTCGAGCGCAAGTACGATCAGTTCCGCCAGGAATTTACGGTCGTGTACCGCAAGACTCTTTCGCTATCGCGCGAGCTAGCCAGCGAAATGAGTTACCTGGAGCAGGAAGCCGCCTCCGTTCTCGTGGACGGCGTCATCGAAGAGCTGAAAGAAAAATATCCCAGCACTCAGATCGCGGAATATCTCGAAGAAGTCCGCCACCATATTCTCGATAATCTCGAACCGTTCAAAGAACGCGAAGGCGAAGAAGACCAGCCGCCTTCGGAAGGTGGCGGCGGCCCGCGCGTTGAACGCCAGGAGCGCGATCCGTTCCGCGTGTACGGCGTGAATGTGATTCTCGCCCACGGCGAACGCGAGCAATGCCCGGTGATTTTTGAAACGATCCCAACCTACGCGAATATGTTCGGCACGATTCATCGCAGCTACGATGCTCGCGGCGGATGGAGCTCCGATTTCATGGATCTGCGCGGCGGCTCACTGCTGCGCGCCGATGGCGGCTTCCTGGTGATGTACGCGCTCGATACGCTGACGGAAACGGGCGTCTGGCGCACCCTGAAGCGCACCTTGAATCACGGCAAGCTGGAGATTCAGCCAGTGGATGTGTTTTTCCCGTTCAGCCCCGCGGCCCTGAAACCTGAACCGATCGACGTCCACGTGAAAATTATTCTGATCGGCGACCGTGACATGTACGAGCTGCTCTACGATTTCGAGGAAGATTTCAAAAAGATTTTCAAAGTGCGAGTTGAGTTCGACGAAGAAATGAAGTGGAGCGACGAAGTTATCCTCCAGTACGCCGGCCGGCTGCGCAAAATTTCCGACGACGAGCGCCTCTATCCCTTTGATCGCAGCGCGTTCGCCGCCATCCTCGAACACGGCGTGCGACTCGCTGGGCGTCGCGGAAAAATTACCACGCGCTTTTTCGATCTCGCCGATCTCGCGCGCGAATCTTCATACGTCGCGCGCAACGAAAATCAATCGGTGGTCACCGCCGCGCACGTGCGCACCGCCCTCGATTCCAAAATCGAGCGCCACAATCTCACCGAATCGAAAATCCGCGAAATGATCGAGCAGAATTTGCTGTTCATTGACACTACCGGAACCCGCGTCGGCCAAGTGAATGGCCTCAGCGTGATGGAAATCGGCGGCTACGCTTTCGGCAAGCCCGTGCGCATCACTGCTTCCGCTTCCCCCGGAAAAGTCGGCATCATCAATATCGAAAGGGAATCGAATCTCAGCGGTCGCTTCCACGATAAAGGCGTGCATATTATTTCCGGTTACATGCGCCGCACCTTCGCGCAGGATAAACCGCTCGCGCTCTCCGCCAGCCTCTGCTTCGAGCAGTCTTATTCGGGCGTGGATGGCGATAGCGCCAGCTCCACCGAAATCTATGCGTTGCTTTCCGCGCTTTCCGGCATTCCCATCCGCCAGGAACTAGCAGTAACTGGCTCGGTAAATCAGCAAGGAGATATTCAACCAATCGGCGGCGTGAACCAGAAAATAGAAGGCTTCTACGACATCTGCAAGATGAAAGGCTTAACCGGAAATCAAGGTGTCCTGATCCCTTCGGAAAACGTGGACGATCTGATGCTGCGCGAAGAAGTGATCGATGCGGTTGCGAAAGGCCAGTTCCATCTCTATCCCGTCGCGACGGTCGAACAGGGCATTGAAATCCTGACTGGTCGCCATGCCGGCAAGCGCCTGCCCACCGGAAAGCATGAGCCAGACACTATCTTCTGCAGAGTGGACGCCCGACTCCACGAAATGGCCTTGACTCTCCGCAAGTTCGATTAAGCGCATTTTCGAATCCGCCACCGTCTTAAGCCGAGCTAAGAACAGCTCTATCTTCAAGACGAATGCACGCATAGTTCGCTAGATTTCCCTAGAACATCCCTGTAACCGTCCTTTTGTCAGTCGTTTACGAATAGTCGAATTTAATTGACATATGAAATCATAATGATATCATTTGGATATTGAGTCTAGGAGGAGTCCCATGCGAGAAAAACCAGCCTTTTCGCTCCCCGGCGGCCCCATGTTTTTGTTGCTGATTGTCGCAGTCGCCGGCACCGTATTTGTTCTGATCACCTCGTCCCAGATGCAGGCCACCGTCGGCGTGGTCGTCGCGATGTTCGCGCTCTTCATCGAGGTGATTTGCTTCAAGGGCTTGCTGATCGTGAACCCAAACGAAGGACAGGTTCTGCAGCTCTTCGGCACATACGTGGGAACATTGCGCGATCAAGGACTGCGCTGGGTGAATCCTTTCACGACGAAGCGGCGCATCTCGCTGCGCGTGCGAAACTTCGAGACCTCGAAACTAAAGGTGAACGACTTGGATGGCAATCCGATCGAAATCGCGGCGGTAGTTGTGTGGCAAGTCGTCGATACGGCGGAAGCAGTCTTCCAGGTGGACAGCTATGAGAATTTCGTGCAGGTGCAAAGCGAATCCGCGCTGCGCACCATGGCCACATCCTACGCGTACGATTCACACGTCGCCGGACAAATGAGCCTGCGCAGCCACATCGCGGAAACCGCGGCGGAATTGCAGAAAGAAATCCAGGACCGCCTCTCGAAAGCCGGCGTGCAGGTAGTGGAAGCGCGCATCAGCCATTTGGCTTACGCCGCGGAAATTGCCGGAGCGATGCTGCAGCGCCAGCAAGCTTCGGCAATCATCGCCGCGCGGCAGACGATCGTCGAAGGAGCAGTGAGCATCGTGCAAATGGCGCTCGATCAGCTCTCCGAAAGAAAAGTTGTGGAACTCGATCCCGAACGCCGCGCCGCGATGGTCAGCAATCTGCTCGTAGTTCTCTGCGGCGAGCGCAGTCCGCAACCAGTAGTCAACGCGGGCTCGCTCTACAGCTAGCGGGAATATGGCGGAGCGCAAACCATTTCTACTGCGGCTCGATCCGGCGACGCACGTTGCGCTGGAGCGATGGTCCGCGGATGAACTGCGAAGCATCAACTCACAGATCGAATATTTGCTGCGTCGCGCGCTACAGGAGGCTGGGCGCCTACCGCGTCCAGCCTCCGACGACGCGGCAGCACAACCGGTCGCGCAGCCTACTACCGAGACTTCGACCTCTTAATCGGATTTCGTCGTGGCAGATTGCCGCGCTGTTCACAAAAACTCAAATCCGGCGCCGCATCTGCATCGAAACCGTAATCGTCTGGCCCTTTCGGTCAATCAGCACCTTATATTGATAACCCACCTGTCGAAACAGATCGCGCACCGCCGAAAGCGTCAGGTCCGCCGCGGCCTCATCGCCAATTCCCGCGATCACATCTCCCGGCACGATTCCCGCCCGCGCTGCCGGCGTTCCCGGCTGCACCGCGGTAACCTCAAATACTTTCAGATTCGGACCTTTCGCGATGATCGAAAGCCCGCTCATGTCCTCGTCCGTGTCGTGATTCAAATCAACATTCGGTTCCAGAATCACCTGGTGGTGCGGAAAATCATAAATCACCGTGAAGCGCCGCAGGAAATTGGCGCCGATGGCCCCGGCGATATTTTTGTCCGCGCCAACCTGTGTCTTTTGCTGTGTGAACACGCCTACGATATCTTCAACCTGGTAGGGACCGATCTGAAACGCCTTCAGCCGGCCCAGAAATATCTTCGCGCCGCCATCCACTTCCGGATAAGACGCCGGCTCGCTTTTGAAATGTGCTGCGGAAATGCGCTGCGAATCCGTGTATCCCCGGTAGAAAATCACTCCCGAATCCAGCGCGGTGTCCACGGCGAAATCGGCGGACTCCGAACGGTGCCCGGGCACATCAAATTTGGCGTGAATCAGCGGCACCGGCCCGGAAAAAGTCAGCGGGAAACTTTTGCCTTGTCCGGTGTAAGTAAAAGCGCTCGGATCGTAGAGCTGCACCGTCTGTCGGTGGTAGTCCACTTCGACCACCACGCGATCGAAGAAATCCCTCCCGAGCGTCCCTTGATAAGGCTGCCCCACCTGCTGCGCAAATTCGGCGCGCGAGACCACGGGCAACGTGACGAACGGAAGCGCCACGCCGGGCAGCGCCAGCACCCCGTACCGCAACGCGTCTCCAGCCGAATCGCCGGCCACGTTGCGATCCACTGCACATTTTTCCGCAGCCGAATCCAGTTCATAGAGGGTCGGCTTGCCGCCGTTCAAACGAACGGGCATGAAAATCAGGTTGCGCAGAAATACCGCAGGAATCTGCGCAGCGTTGCCTCCATAAGAAAATCGCGGCGAAGTGACATCCTGCGGCCCGGGAACCGGCGCAGCCGCAGTAGCAGGCGCGCCCGCTTGCGCTGGTGCCGGCGACGCAGCGTTTTGCTGCTGTTGCGGCAGCGCAGGCCGCGCGGCCCAACCGCACAACAAAATGCAGCCAGCAACCAGGAATTTTGCGCTGCGCCGATTCATCATCCCTCCCGTCACGTTTACATTTGCGAAGCCCACCGAACCCAACTCAGCCTACGCGTCGCAAACTCGCGCGCCGATTATACGAGTTATGGCCCAGGCGCGAGATACCCTTCGCGCGAAAAGATCCGGTGCGTAGCTTTTTTCCCCTCGGTCGCAAAAGGCTGGCCGCCGGCGTCCAGCACCTGCACCGTCAGCGGATGGAATTGCCCATCGTGCTGTGGCGCGATTCCCAACAAATACTGATGCCGCAGAGCTGCGGCAATCTGCTGATACATCGGCGCGAAATCCTTCGCTGACACCGGAAAAAATGCCCGCCCACCGGTGATCGCCGCCAGCGAAAGCAACGCCTGATCCGCCTGCGCAAACACCTGAGAATCCTGTGGCGGCGCCACGGTTGCTTTCTTCTTCTTATCGGCCTTGTCCGGCGCGCGTCGCAGCCACCCGCCCAGCGCGACGGGAAAAATCACCACATCGCGCGCGCGTAGTTTCTGCGCCAGCGCATCCCAGCGGGCTGGCGAAGACGAATCGAGGCCAGTGGTTAGCAGCACCAGCGCTTTCTTTCCACTTACCGGAGCGATCCAGTCCAGCGCGGTGGATACGGCGTCGTAAAAATTTAACTGGCCCATGCCGACCGAAAATTGAATTTGTCCCAGCGCGTTCAGCAGCGCGTTCTTGTCAGGCGTAAAAGCCAGCACGGCCCGCGGCGCCTGATCGTAAGTCACCAGCGCTACTTGATCGTCTGGCGCCAGGCCGTCGAGCAGCGCGTATGCCGCAGCGATATGCTGGCTCTGGATCAGGTACACCGCCGGACTAGTCTCCACCATTACCAGGATTTGCGCCGGCGCATCCGTAGGAGCAAAAAACATCAGCGGCTGTTCGACTCCGCCATCCAGAACGCGAAAATTCTGGCGCTGCAATCCGCTCACGAAATCGCCATCGGCGGCCAGCACGCTTACGCCGATCTGCACCATCTCGGTGGTCACCTGCAGCGGCTGCTGCACGTCGCTCGCAGCCTGTTGAGCCGCGGTTCTACCCGGAGTCAGCAGAACACTTGATAAAATGATGGAGGACGCAGCGTAGAGGAACAACGAAAGCGGTAAACGTGGTGATCGAAAGTTGTGATTCAAATTGAACGCCGTGGAGTTCTGCTCACGACCTCGACCCAGGCGCGCAACGACGTCAGGCGCAAGCCCACGCGCCTAGGTCGCAGTCGAAAATCCGCGCGAATGCCCGACCTAGTTCCCCGAAGGTGGTTTCGCCGCCGGCGGCGCGGCACCGGCCGATTTCGGCGTGCTCAAATATCCCTTCGCAGTGTCCTTCCCGAGATCGAACACCACGATCTCGTAAGGAGCCCGCGCCCCGCGCACGTAGAACTGAATCGGCTCGCCGACGGTCTTATCCTTCTTTTCGATGCTCTTGTCGTCGGCCACCACGTTTAGCGTGTACTTATACTTTTTAGTGTCCACCTTGCGCAGCGCCACCTGGATCGGCCCCACATGCTCAGGCGCCTTGGACGACTTGTTCAGGGTAAACTCAAAAATATCGCGCTCGCCCAGCCGTTTCAGTTCTTCCACTTCGTCGTGATTGCGCGCGATCAGTCCGCTCTGCACGCCCAAATCCCCGATGGTGCTCTGCAGCTTGCCCTTGGTCGCATCCAAATCCGCTTTGGTCGCGTCCGCTTCGGTCTTGGTGCCGGAAAGCTCCGTGGTTACCTGCCCAAACTTGGTCGTCGTATCTGCCTGCACCGCGCCAATCTGTTCGCGCAGTTGCTGGTCGCTCTTCTGCTGATCTTTCTTAATGGATTGCGCCAGCCCGCGCGCGCGCGCCAGCTCGTCTTGCGTCAACCCTAGCTTCTGCGAGGTCACGTCCAACTGGCCTTTCAGATCCGCAATGCGCGAATTCGTCTTGTCCAGGGCCGCCGCGAGCGCCTGGGTCTTCTTGTCCGCATCGTCCAGCCCCTTGCGCGCCGCTTCGCGCTCAGCGTAACCCGCGTACAACAAGTAGGCCACGAGCGCGAACGCGATCGCAAAAAGCAACGTAACCCAGCGCGGTAAAGCAGACGATTCCACGATCGTGGTGCCTTCACCGGGCGTATTCGGGGTCGAACTCATTGAGCCTCCTTGGGCGCGGCGCCTGCCGCATGGTATGAGCAAAATTATCGCCGAGTAGCCCCAGGTTGTCCATCCTTGATGGTTCGCGCTGTGTTTCCGCCGCAGTCGTTACCGTTTTGGATGGGAATTCCGCTGCCGCGCCCGCTCCGTATCTCCACAGTCTTGCTCGCCAACCCGCTTTTCGGTATCCTGCGCTACGGATTCGGGGTAACGATGATCTGCCCTCAGTGTCGTAGTGACAATTGTTTTCGCTCGCACCGCGACGGAATTTTCGACTTCGTACTCACAGCGGCCGGTCTGCGCCCTTGGCGCTGCCATAGCTGCGAGCGGCGATTTCATGCCTGGCGTGTCGCCGCCATCCTGGAACGCTTCGCGCACTGTCCCCGCTGCGGCAATTTCGATCTCGAGCATATCTCCCGTGAACGCGTCGAAGCCGGCACCCTCATCTTTGTGAAGCGCTGGCTGCGTTTTCCGGCCTATCGCTGCGATCCCTGCCGCCACCGCTTCTTCAGCGTCCTGCAGTTCCGCCGCATCGTGCCCGCGTTCGCTGAGAGCGAAACTCACAGAGTCGCAAACTAGCGTGAATTGTGATGATTACCCCCGTACCTCTGCCCTCGGTCTGTTGGATAAACGCAAAAAACAGTGGTCATGCCCTGCTGTTTCGCGTGGTGAGGGCAGTTGCACTCCAGTCGCGAAGCGCATTCTAGCGGGTTGCAATCGAATTGGATTTCCGGCATGTTTTTTTGCATGAAACAGGCTTTTCCAGAAAACACGTGTTGTTCCCACTGTTGTGCGGCTTGGGCACGTGTGTTTTCTGGCGCAGGGAGGCTGAAGAGCTAAGCATCCAGCCTTAATTCAGTAAAGCTGAATCCCACCGCCGGAGTTGTGCTGGCAGGTGGGTTTTTTTTTGCTTCGAAGTACCGCAGCCCGCGTTGTCGAACGCGCCGCAGGCCAGACAGTGGCGGTGCCAGGAGGTAAGGGGATGGGCGTTAGAAGCGCCACGGAATGGCAGAAGGGAGAAGCGGGCGCAAACCTCCCGTTTTGGTAGTAACGCACAATTAACATTCCAGTCACGGTGGGTTCAAGCGGCCCGCTTAACGTGCCTGCGTCGCTCTGCGTGTAGCGACTCTGAACGCATCCGAATTCGAACGGTGCGGGTGTGGAAACAGGCTTCCTACATCGGTTGCGTTCAGTGACACGTATGTTGTATTTCAACGCGCATCAGGGCAGTTCCTTCGGTCGGCAACAGTGGGGGAAAGTGACGGAGTTCTCCAAACCGCGATTTCAGTTCCCGGTTTCCATCGTTCGGAAAATGTGGCAGTCAAATTTCAAGGAGGAAGGAATGCGAGCATTAGTTGCATATCTGTTAGCCCTCGGGCTCGTCGCCATGCCGGCAACGGCAGCGGCTAGGCCGGCGGGTGAGAACGATAAGGACAACACCGCTGCGAAATCCAGCAGTTCAGCCGGCACGGACAATGCCACGGCTTCGGACAAGGACAAGGACGCTTCCGTATCCAAGTCCGAGCCCGCAACGCCCGGCAAGACGGCTGCTGCGTCAGGTCTGGAAAGCGAGCTGCAACAGCTTCGCGAACTTCTCGAAGCGCAGTCCCGCCAAATCCAGATCCAAAACGAACAGATGCGCGAACAACAGGAGCGCATGGAAGCTATGGAAGTGGAGCTGAAAGTAGCCACCACGCCCCGCGATACTTCCTATGAACCTGCTCCCGACAGCCGCGTTCCGAAAAACGCCGACGGTTCCGCACCGGCTTCTACTTCTAGGCTGAGCGATGTGTACATTGGAACCGCTGACGGCCAAGCCGCCAGTCCCGAGAATCCCATCGCCATTCACTACAAGGGAATCTCCCTCACTCCGGGTGGCTTCCTGGCGGCCGAAACGGTCTTCCGCAATAAGGCCATGGGTGCGGACATCAACACCCCATTCAACAACATTCCCTTTGCGGGCAACCCAGGTGGTCAGACCACGGAATGGAACTCATCCGCCCGGCAATCGCGTCTCAGTTTGTTGGCGGAAGGAAAGCTGGGCTCCGTTACGATCGGCGGTTACGTCGAGACTGACTTCTTGGGCACCGGCATCACCTCCAACGACAACGAGAGCAATAGCTACGTATTGCGTGTCCGCCAGGCTTTTGGTCAAGCTAAATGGGACAGTGGCTTCACTATCACGGGCGGGCAAATGTGGAGCCTCGTGACGGAAACCAAGAAGGGGACGGACAATCGGTCTGAAGCGTTGCCTCTGACCATTGACCCACAGTACACCGTGGGATTCAGCTGGGCTCGCCAAGAGGCTCTCCGCGTACAGAAGACCTTCGGCGACGAAGTGAAATTCACGCTCGCCGCTTCCGTGGAAGGCGCGAATACAACTCTTACGGTTCACGGTAATCCCACCACCGTGCTGCCTTCGTCCTCCACCATCACCATCACCGACGGCGTCACCACGGTTGCCACTCCCGTCGTCACCAGCACCACTTTTAACAACTTCCTCGTCGGTGCACCGGGCATCGCAGGCGGTCTCTACAACCAAACTGGGACGTATGCGTTCAACAAGACCCCAGACTTCGTATTTAAGGCGGCTGTCGATCCGAAATTCGGGCACTTCGAAGTCTTCGGTGTCGTCGGCACCTTCCGCGATCGCGTCTATCCTTGCTTTGCGGCTCACGGGGCCATCACGCTGCAATTCCCGGGTGACGGCACGCAACCGTTGCCAGCTCCAGTGGTCGCTCCCGCAGTCACCTGCGCGCTCACTGGGGAAACCGTTGCCAGTTCCGGAGCATTCAATAATTCCCGCACCGGCGGCGGAATCGGAGCTAATGGCCGCGTCTCTATTGCCAAGAAAGTGGATATTGGAGTCCACTTCCTTGGTGGCGACGGCATCGGACGCTACGGCACGGCTGGCCTCCCGGATACCACAGCCCGTCCGGACGGCACCTTGGCGTTGATCCGCAGCTACCAGGCGCTCGGTACCTTGGAATTCCACGCCACGCCGAAGTTGGATATTTACGCGTACGTCGGCGGCGAGTACGCCGGCCGTGCAACGTACAACTCCGGCAAGGAAGGCTACGGGAGCTTTGCTCGTCGCGACGACGGTTGCTCGGTCGAAACACTCCCCCTGGCCGCTCCCGCAGCCGCCATCAACACTACCGCCGTACTCGGCTCCAATGGTTTCATTCCTGGCGCGCTCTCCAATTGCGATGGCGACGCACGGAACATCATCGAAGGTACCATTGGCTTCTGGTATCGCGTTTACACGGGTCCCAAGGGCCGCTTCCAGTGGGGGCCGCAGTACTCCTACCTGGTCAAGAACACTTGGTCTGGCGTGAACGCGGCGGGCACTGGCGTTGGTCCTCATGCGATCGACAACATGGTGTTTACGTCGTTCCGCTACTACCTGCCGTAGAAAACAAATGCAGGCGAGAGAGGCGGTCAACCGCTTCTCTCGCTTCGCGTTTCTTGCCGCGTTCGTTTCCTTCGCACTAGATCCGAAGCAATTGACATCCTCGCCTCGCCGAGCTTAGCATCGTCACGCGCTCGCTTCGTTTTCCCGGGTCGCAGGTCAGCCGGAGTTGCCATGCCCACATCTAAGCTGTTCACGCCCCGCGATGCCGCACAAGTCCTGGGAGTCAGCTATCCCACGCTGAAACAGTGGATCTACAAAAAGAAAATTCGCACCGTGAAAACCGCCGGCGGCCATCACCGCATTCCCGAAAGGGAAGTTGATCGCTTCCTTTATCGCGCAACCGAACACGGCAACGTCTCCGAACGCCGCACCAATTTCCGGCGCATCAGCGGCCGCAACCAGCTCGTCGGCCGGGTCACTGATGTAAAAGTTGACGGTCTTATTGCGCAGGTGGCCCTTTCCATCGGCGGCCAGCGCATCACCTCCATCATCACCGCCGACGCAGTGCGCGAGTTGCGTTTGAAAAAAGGCCAGACAGTCGCCGCCCTGGTGAAGTCCACCGAAGTCATGATCGTCCGGCTGTAGGCCCTCCTGCAGCATCGTGCTCGCCCCTTCGCACCGCCGTTACGTTCGCTGCCGTACTGTTGCGTCACGCATTCTAAATGCATCAAATCGTTTTGACATATCGATAAAAGTCGTATAAATTCCCACATCGTTGTCAATACTCGTACGGTCATTGAATCTACGCAGCCGCACGCGCAAGGAGAACCTGTGAGGCCCCGCTTAATCGCATTAATAGCCCTACCCCTGTTTCTCGTTGCGCCCCAAACGGCGTCAGCCCAAACGAGTGCGAGCCTTTCCGGCGTGGTGACGAACCAAACCGGCGCAGGTCTTCCCGATGCTGCGGTGACAATTAAAAATCTCGACACAGCCGAAACGCGCACGGTCTTAACCGACCGCGCGGGGCGCTATCAGTCATCCGGCCTGCCTGCAGGGAGCTTCGATATTCGAGCGGCAAAACTAGGTTTCACCGATGAAACGCGCACGGGAATCAGCCTGGCGATTGGCCAGGGCGCTACGGCAGACATTAAGCTGCAGGTGAAGGCCCCTGACGTCTGCGCGAGCGGCAAAGAGTTCGCAACCACCGATTGCACGCTGACTTGGCATGGCATCACGCTCTACGGTGCGTATGACGTCGGGGTCGGCTGGGTGAGCCACGGCATGCCGGTAAACGGCTATAACTATGAAGGCGAGTCGCTTGTGAACCGCAACGGCAATCAGTCTCGATTCCTCATCGCACCGAACAACTTGCAGCAAACGGGTGTGGGCATCAGGGGCAGAGAAGAGTTTGCGCCCGGCTGGGCCGTTGTGTTCAACGCTTCCACTGGCATCAATCCGCAGTCCGGCCTGCTCGCCGACGCGCCAAGAACTAATATTGTGAACAACGGCCTTCCCCGGGCCAGCTATTCGATGGCCATTGACGGCGCGCGAGGGGGTCAGCCGTTCAATGACGAATTCTATGGTGGTATTTCGTCCGAGAAATTCGGCACGCTGACCTTCGGTCGGCAGCGCTCTCTCGGCACCGACGCGATGCTCCGTTACGATCCGGTCGGCGGCGGCTATGGTTTTTCGTACATCGGGTATAACGGCACGATGTCCGGCGGCGGCGACACGGACGACAGCCGTTGGGACGACGCCATGAAGTATCGCGTCACGATCGGTCCGGTCCATTTCGGCGCGATGTATAAATTCGCCAATGGTTCTGGCGGCTGCTACTCAGCGTCCGCAACCTGGACGGCCGCCAACTGCACGCCGGAAAGAGCGCACAACAACGCCTATGGATTCGATGTCGGAGGAGAGCGCGGTAAGTTCTCCGCCGACCTGGTCTTCCAACATTACAACCAGGCAATCAGCGTATTGAATCCCTTGCTGGGGCCTCAGAGTCTGACGCAGCCGTATCAGTCCACCATCAACAGCATCAATACAAACCAGATTACCGGCGTTAATCTGATCGACCCGAACGACACGTTATATGGCATCGTGACCGACAACAACGCCATTATGGTTGCTGCCAAGTACACGTGGGACACATTCAAGGTTTTTGCCGGCTACGAATACATCTGGCAGAACAACCCGGCCCAACCGTTGGGCGTCGGCGCCACGGACGAGGGCGGTTATATCTTGAGCGGAGTCGAAGACGACAACCTTGATTCTGAGAAGTTGGTGCAAATCTGGTGGACGGGCGCGAAATACACTTACCGAAAAAAAACCGACATCACTGGGGCCTGGTATCAACAGCGGCAGAACACCTTCCGTGTTCCGGCGACCTGTGGCGGCACAGCTGGTTTCCGCAGTTCCTGCTCGGGCACCCTTAATGAGACGTCGCTCTACGCGGACTATCACTTCACCAAACGTTTCGACGGTTACGTCGGAGTTGCCTATTCCTTCGTGAGCGGAGGTCTGGCCATCGCCATTCCTCATGGTCCCGGCGTTCCTTATATTTATCCCAGCAACGTTGCTCCTACAATCGGTGTTCGCTTCGCCTTCTGATCGTTTCTGAGGGGGCTGAGTCGAGAACCCCGCGACGGCCGGCACGTCGGAAGGTTCGCGATATACGTGCCCGAGGTACCGCAGCAAGGGAATAATTCTCTCCGCGACACCCTAGTATCTTTACATTATTGCCCATCTTTTTCCGCGTACTACAATCACGCCACTTTTGATCCGTAATTTGCAAATCGACAGATTTAGCGTGCGGTGCGCCGTGGATATTTCGAGCCGGCGACGAAGATCTGTGACTTGCCGTCTCGCAGAAACGAAGGCTTAACACCCGCTAACTTTTGCGGTGCGTTGCTACTTAAATCAATTTTTTGGAGGTTCCTTTGAAATCGTTCTGGGCATGTTTCGTGTTGCTCTTGCTTGGCGTGCCTGCGATGGCGCAGTCAGAGCAACCCGCGCCGATCGTAATTGACGGGGTGACGTTCTCGGGAAGCGTTCGTGAGCGCTATGAGGCGTGGGACTGGTTTACGCCGGCTGGCCCGGGCGAGAATCTCTACAGCTATTCCGGCACGCTGATGCGCTTCGCGTTCTCGCAGGAAAAGCAAAAGTTCGATTGGAAAATCGAGATGGCCGTGCCGGTCCTTCTGGGCCTTCCAAATGGAGCGGTGGTGCCGGCGCCACAAGGGCAGCTGGGGCTGGGAGGAAACTACTACGCCGCGAATCACAACGACCAATATACGGCGTTCATTTTCCCGAAACAGGCCTATGTGCGCTTCAAATGGGATCATTCCAGTTTGCAGGCTGGCCGCTTCGAATTTACCGACGGCAACGAGGTGAAGCCGAAAGATCCAACGGTGGCCTCGCTGGTGAACGACCGGATCGCGCAGCGCCTGATCGGCACGTTTGGATATACCGACGTGATGCGCAGCTTCGACGGGCTGCACTATTCCTATACGAACGGCCCGTGGAATTTCACGGCGGTCAGCGCGATTCCCACGCGCGGCGTCTTCCAGGTGGACGGCTGGGGATGGGTGGACACGCCGATCACTTACGTGGCCGTGACCAAGCAAATGGAATTTGGATCGAGCCACGCGGAATGGCGCGCTTTCGGGCTGTTTTATTACGACGATCGCAACGTGCTGAAGACCGACAACCGGCCCGCCCCGGTGCGCGCCGCCGATCACGACGCCATTGCTCTTGGCACCTACGGCGGGAATTATGTGATGGCGACTTCGACGGGCGTAGGCACTTTTGATCTATTGGGCTGGGGCGTGCTGCAGAGCGGGCAGTGGGGAGAACTCACGCAGCGTTCTGGCGCAGGCACGATTGAAGCCGGTTTTCAACCGAAGGGCCTGGAGCGCGTGCGCCCGTGGTTCCGCACGGGCTACTTCTACTCGAGCGGGGATGGCAACCCGGCGGACGGAACCCACGGCACGTTCTTCTCAGTGCTGCCCACTCCGCGGCAATATGCGCGCTTTCCGTTCTTTAATTCCATGAACAATCGCGACGTTTTCGGCGAAGTGATTTTGCGTCCGACCAAAGCGTTCACCGTGCGCAGCGATGTGCACGGGCTATGGCTCGCGAGTTCGGCGGACCTTTGGTACACGGGCGGCGGCGCGTTTCAGCCGTGGACGTTCGGCTACAGCGGGCGGCCTTCGAATGGAGCGACGAAGCTGGCGAACCTGTACGACATCAGCGGCGACTATAACTTCAAGCACGGAATTTCGCTGGGGCTGTACTTCGGTTGGGCGCAGGGCGGGCAGGTAATCAAAGCGATTTACCCTGCGAACAGCAATGGGGCGCTGGGCTTTACGGAATTCAACTACCGCTTCTGAGGTGCCGGCGCCGCAGGATCAGGATATGGACGGGGTAACCCTGCTAACTGGCAGCTGACTTTTACCCGGCGTGCGCCCGCATCAATGCATAGAGCCGATTTGGAAGTTTAGCGTAGAAATCGCGTTTTCGTAGTCGTACTTGGCGCTGGCTTGGGAAATTTGCGCCTGCGTGGCGTTCAATTGCGCTTGGCTTAATTCGATGATTGAACTGAGGCCGAGTTTGTAGCGCTGCTGGGCGAGGTCGAGGGCTTGGTTCGCTTCGTCGAGCAGTTGTTGGGTGAGCGCGAGGCGCTGGTAGCCGGAGATTGTATTCAGCCACGCTTTGCGGACGTCGCGAACCACTGCGTTTTGCAAATCGCGCAGAAATTGCTGGCGGGCGTTGGCATCGGCGTTGGCTTCGGCGTGCAGCGCGTTGAATTGGCGGCCGTTGAAGATAGGAATGTTGACGTTGAAACCGGCGGCAGCATAACGCGGTGCGAGGGCGGCCTCGCGATAAGGCGTGAGGCCCGCGGTGCCCACCGCGCTGATGGTGGGAAACCACAAATCGCGTTCGGCGGTGGCGTAGCTCTGCGCGGAACCCAAGTCGAGTTGCTGGCTGATAATTTCGGGCCGATTGCGCATGGCATCGGTAATCAAGGCTGAAAGATCGGTGGAAGGCGCCGGCGGAGTGGGCTGCTCGGCGAGATCGTAGATTTTCTGGTCGGCAAATCCGAGCGCGGCGGAAAGTTCGGCGTAGGACGCTTGCAAATCATTTTGCGCCTGCACCAGCAGCAGCTGAGCTTGCGCCAGATCCACATTCGCGAAGCTGACGTCCAAGCCGGATTTGAGCTTATTTTTCTCCATTTCCGTCACCTGATCGGAAACCAGCTTGCGGTCTTTCACGGTTTCTTCAGCTACGCGCAGCACGGCTTGCGCTTTCAAAGCGTTGAAATAAGCCGCGTCCACTTGCAGCAGGATGTCCGCGCGAGAAGTGGTGACATTTTCTTCCTGAGCCTTGGCGTGCAGGTTTGCGCTTTTCACCAGTTCGTGGGTGCGGCCAAAATCCGTGACCAATTGCTCGACGGTGACGCCGTCGGCGAAGCGATTGTAGATAATGGGATTATTCAGAGCGCCCGCGGCGATGCGGCTGTCGTTTTCCGCCTTCACTCCGGTGACGCTGCCGTAAGCGTGGGGAAAGTATTCCGAGCGCGCTTCGGTGACTTGCGCCTTCGCCGCTGCCGCCAAATACGTGGCGGCCTGTACCTGCGGGTGATTTTGAACGGCAATTTGCTCGGCTTGCTGCAGGGTGAGGCTCTGCGAAGCCGCCGCGGCAGGCGAGACTTGCGTAGGAACCTGCTTGCCGACGGCAGCATGCAATTGCGCCGCAGCGGGCGTGCCGGCGAGGGCCGCAGCGACAAGAATTATGGGCAGCGAAATATTTCGGCAGCGCATTAGTGAGCCTCCTCGGTGACGAGCGACGCGGCAGCTTCGGCGCGACGGCGGTACATCAGCAGATAAGCCGCGGGAACGACGAAAATCGTTAGCACGATAGAAGTCAGCAGGCCGCCGATGATCACGCGCGCGAGCGGCGCGTAGGCTTCGCTGCCGGTTTCCAGCTTGAAAGCCATGGGCAGCAAGCCAACGACGGTGGCCAGCGACGTCATCAGAATCGGGCGCAGCCGGATGCGGCACGCGTGCACGACTGCTTCGCGCAAGCCGTGGCCTTCGCTGCGCAGCACGTTCGCAAAGTCCACAATCAAGATGCTGTTGGAGACCACCATGCCCTGCAGCATCACGACGCCCATGAGCGACTGAATATTCAGCGTCGTGCCAGTGAGCGCCAGAGTAAGGACGACGCCAATCAACCCGGTGGGAACGGCGAGCACAATCAGGAACGGATCCACGAAGGAAGAAAATTGCGCGACCAGGATGAGATAGACGAGCAGAACGGCGAGGAACAGGCCGAGTCCGAAACTTTTGAACGAGGATTGCATGGTTAGCACCAGCCCGCGGACGTCTATGCGCGTGCTGGATGGTATCTGAGTGTGCGCGATGATCTTCGCAATCTCGCGCTGCGGCCCGCCGATGTCTTCGCCGTTGGGTGCGACGTAAATGTCGATCGAACGCTGGAGCTGATAGTGATCCACTTCGGTCGGGGTGAGAATCGGCACCACATCAGCTACCTGATTCAGGTAGGTGGGCATTTTCAGCTTGGGAGAGCGCAAGGGCATGGCTTTCAAATCCTCGATGGATTTGACCTGATTTTCCGGGTATTGCACCGTGACGAAATAATTGTTGCCGTTCTTGGGGTCCACCCAGTAGCTGGGCGCGATCATTACGTCGGACGTGAGTGCGGTGATCAGGTTATCAATCACTTCTTTCGGGCTAAGACCCAGCTCGGCCGCGCGATCGCGGTTCACGTTTACTTCGAGCGCGGGATAATCCATGTCCTGGGGGATATAGACATCCGAAACGCCTTTCGAGGCGCGGATCTGGCGCGCCAATTCCTGGGCGATGCGATCGTCCGTTTTCAGGTCCATCCCGCTGACTTGCACGTCAATCGGCGCGGGCATCCCCTGGTTCAGAACCGCGTCCACCAAGCCGCCGGATTGAAAATAGGTGCGCAATTGCGGCAGTTGCGCTGCGATGCGGCGGCGGACTTCATTCATATAAACAAAGCTGCTTTCGTGATGATCTTCTTTCAGGCCCACTTGCACGAACGCGGTGTGCATGCCGGAGTTCGGCGTGAACAATGCGGATAAATCGGCCATCACGCCAATGTTCGATACCACCGTATTCAAATCATCGGGCTTCACGACCTGGTGCACGATGTCTTCGACCTGCTTGATGTAATCATTGGTCACTTCAATGCGCGTGCCGGTGGGAGCTTTTACGTTGATCACGAATTGGCCGGCGTCCGAGCGCGGGAAAAACGAAACGCCAATGAACGGCACCAGCAGGAAGCTCACCAGGAACATGACCACGAAAAGAACCAGGGCCTCGCGCGGACGATCCAAGGTTTTCTGCACGTACTTTTCATAGACATTGAGCATCTTTTCGAATTTGGCGTTGAAGCCCGCGTGGAAGCGGGCGCCCCAAGATTTTTTCACACTCACGCCTTCTGCGGTCTCCGGGTTGTGTTCGTGGGCTTTCAGGAAGTATGCGCAGAAGAGCGGAACAACAGTGACGGCGTCAAAGTAAGAGGCGCAGAGCGCGAGAACCACGGCCAGCGCCAGGGCCGAGAACAAATACTTGCTGACGCCGAAGAGAAGAGTGACCGGAAAGAAAACGACCACCGCGACGAGCATGATGGCGAGCACCGCCAAGGCCACCTCGTTAGCGCCCTTCACCGCGGCCACTTTCGGATCCTCGCCCAGCTCGATGTGGCGGTAAATATTTTCGATGACCACCACCGAATCGTCAATCAGGCGTGAAAACGCCAGCGCGAGGCCGCTGAGCACCATGCTGTTGATGGTCTTATCGGCGGAGTGCAAAATGAAAAACGTGATCATCACCGAGAGCGGAATCGAGAGAAACACAGCGGCGGTAGCGCGCGTGCTGCCCAGAAACAGCAGAATCATTACCGCCGTGAGGAACAATCCGATGCCGCCTTCGCGCAACACGGTGGAAATAGCCTGCTTCACGAAAAGTGACTGGTCGAAAACGACGTGAGCGTGCATCTGCGCAGGAATATCGCGCAGCATGGTGATGGCCTTTTTGATGCCGTTGACGACCACGATTGTATTGGTGTCGCCGCCCTGCTTCAGGATTGGCGCGTACACCGATTTCTGGCCGTTGACGCGCACGATGTTGTATTGCAGGTAGGAACCGTCCACGGCCTTGCCCACGTCAGAGAGGAAGACGGACTTCTCGCCTTCGGTCTTGAGCGGAATCCGGTTCAGGGCGTCGGCGTTGGGCACCTGTGCGTTGGTATAGATGTTGTAATCCAAAGCGCCGAGTCGCACATCGCCCGCCGGAAGAATCAGGTTGGATTCGTTCATGGCGCGAACCACATCCATCGGGCTGAGCTCGTGCGCCTGTAATTTCAGGGGATCCACGTACACCATGAGCTGGCGATACTTTCCGCCGTAGGGAGGCGGCACGGTGGCGCCGGGTACTCCGGCGATTTGGTTGCGGATCTGATATTGCAGGTAATCGTGCAGCTGCGTTTCGTTGAGCCCCTGGCCATCCACCGTAAGCAAGCAAACGGGAAGGCTGGAGGCGTCCACTTTCATGACCACCGGAGGCAGCGTGCCTTCGGGTAAGCGCCGCAAATCGGCCATGGCGAGATTGGAAATGTTGGTGACGTCCGCGTTGGCGTCGGTGCCCGGCTGGAAATAAATCTTGATCAGGCTGACGCCGGCCATGGAGCGCGATTCCATATGGTCAATGCCGCTGCCGAGCGTGAAAAAGCGTTCGAAGGTGTCGGTGATATCGGCTTCGATTTGCTCGGGTGGCATGCCGTTGTAGAAAGTAGCCACCAGCACGACGGGAATGTTAATCGGGGGAAACATATCCACGGGCATTTGCGCCAAGCTGGTAATGCCGAGGACGCAAATAAAAAGACAAACCACAATGATGAAATAAGGATGGCGTATCGCAAATGTTGGCATCTCGGATTTACTCCATTCCTGGGGCTGTGACGAGTTTGGGCGCAACCAGTTGGCCTTCTTTAAACTGGTTCTGCTCGCCGAATACGACGGTTTCGTTTTCGCTGAGGCCGGAGAGCACTTCGGCGTCGGTGGCCGACTCCAAACCCAGCTTCACTTCGCGGCGCTCGAGATGATTGGAGGAATTCGCCAGCAGCACAGTGCCCTGGCCGGTTCCCGTGGATTGCACGGCTTGCAGCGGGATCGTGAGAACATTGGTGACGGTACGCAACGGGATCTTCACGGACGCGTACATTCCCGGCACCAGCGCGTAATTCGCGTTGGGCACGGTGACTTCGGTGTGCATGGTGCGCGTGGTTAGATCGATCTGATCCGAAAACAGCGAAATCTTTCCGCTGAAGGTTTTGTGCAACGCCGAGACGTTCACTTCCAAGGTCTGGCCGTCGCTGATGTCTGGCACCGCTCTTTCCGGCACGGGTATCACCAGCCGCAGCAAATCATTCTGCGAGAGGTGGCAGAGCGCGGAATCGCCTTTAGCTGCGGAAGTTCCCGCGGGAAGTAGTGCGCCGGTGTAAGCATAGATTTGTGTTACGACACCGTCGAACGGCGCGGTCATGCGCGCGTATGCGAACATCGCCTTGTCCTTGTCGAGCGCGGCTTTGGCAGCCAGCAAGGCTTGTTCGGCGGCGGACAAGGCATCCTTCGACGACGAGACGCCGGCGCTGGCCTCGAGGTCTTTGCCCTGCGCCACGTCTATCTCCTGTTGCGCGACGAGTTCGGGCCGGGATTTCTGCACGTCGGCGAGGCGCGTGTAGGTGATGTGCGCGACGCTGTAGGCGGATTCCGCGCGGCTTTGCTCCTCACGCGCGCGCGATACTTCCTGTTCGGAGCGGCGCACGGAGGCTTCGTCCTGCAACAATTGCTGTTGCAGCTCGGGAATTTCCAGCACGGCCAGGAGTTGGCCGTGTTTCACGTGCGTGCCCCAATCCACGTACAGCTTCTGGATGTAACCGGAAACTTTCGCGTACACATCGATTTCCTGGTAGGGCAGAAATTCCGAGGAGATCTCCAGGGTGCTGGAAAGGCTCTTACGTTGCACTTTCACCACGGCAGCCGGCGGCACATTGGCGCCATCGGCCTTGTGGGCGTCGCCGCAGCCATTGGCAAACGCGGATAAAACAATGACCATCAACATCCAACGATAAGTGGCGGTTTTATGAATCACGATTCCAGCTCCTTGAGTCGCTGTCTGAGCTTCCCGATAGAAAAATCCGTGGAACGGCAAAACCCAATCAATTCCTTTCTAGCTTGCACGATCTCCAGCGCTTTTTCGGGAACATGCCCGGCGATGGCGCGAGGGATCGTTTGAACGCCGTGCAGATCCGCTTGGATTAAATCGCCGGGATGCACGGTGAGGCCGGCGATCTCAACGGTGCCGCCAAAATCGAACACATGCGCGTAGGCGTGCGACACCGAGATATTTCCGGCAAACAATTGCAGGCCGCTCTTGCGCACATCGGGAAGATCGCGGACCGCGCCGTTTGTCACCACCGCTACACAGCCCAGGGCCACCAAAATACTGGCGTGTACTTCTCCGATGAACGCCCCCAGACCGGGCTTGGAATCCACATCTTCGATGACCACCACGCGCGGCTCGGGGACTTGCAGCAAAGAATCCCACCAAGTTCCGCGATCGTAGTAGCTATGCCCTTCCATGGGGGGATCGGAACTGCGTATGCGGGCGGTGGCTGCGTATCCCACCGTAGTTGGCAGCTCCGGGAACACACAGTGCAACCGGGCATCTGAAAAGCCTTTGTTGCGCAGGCGCACCCCAAATGTTTCGATGGCGCTGGCGACCACGCAAGTACTCAACGAGCGCAACTGCTCCAGTTGCAAGGGCATGAGCGGTGCTACGTTCATGAAAACTCCTCTCCCGGATCGTGTCCGTGACCGCATCGAAATACTCGCGGCGCGAATGCAATGATTGGAATATCAGATTTTGGAAGCGAACGAGCTAGGAAAGGGATATCGGGGGCGAGCGGTGCTGCAAGGAAACAGTGACGCCGATAGATGGCAGCGCCGGAATCTCTGCCCGCACCACTTGGGTGATTTGCATTTCGGGTTGAGGCGGTACGAATCGGGCGACAGGCAGCTGTGGCGTCCGGTTAATTACCGCCGGCAAATGGCTCTCCGTCATTTTGGTGGCAATGTTGACGTAGTGAGCTGGATTTGACTTGGAAAAATACTGGCTGTTTTTCGCGAGCGTCGACAATCCTGCGACCGCAAACAGCAGCAGGACTACCGTTGCGCATTGAAGGCTGGCCTTGAGTAAACGGCTATTCATAAACTGGCTCGCTCGTACCGCGGATACCACACAATTATGGCTGTCCGGCGTGGCAAACGCAAGAATAGGCATTCGTGTTGTGTCGAGAAGCTGCGTCGCGTTCGTTTCCCTCCCCGTACGTCCCTCCGTGGCAACGCAACCGTGCCTCGCCTTCGATTTTGACGTAGCCTTCGAATTTGTAGCGGCCAGCTTCAACTGGGCGCCTTTGATGATGCTTTTGACTTTGTAGTGGCCGCCCGCTTTCGCGGCAGGCGTCTTTGATGTTGCCGTTGCTTTTGATTTTCTTCGCGATATGCACACCCAGCCACTTCCCCGCCTGCGGATGCCGATGCTACAATCTGTTGGTTGCATTCAGGTGCTGTGTTTCCCGCACACGGCGCTGGCAAGCTGCTTCGCTCATAAACGGCGGTATGGTGCAGGGGTCAGCACGTCAGGTTCTCAACCTGAAAACCCGGGTTCGATTCCCGGTACCGCTACCAAATTCTCTCGCATCGCACGCAGAAAAATCACGCGCGTTTCACCAAATCGCGAAATTCTAATTTCCACCCGATAATCCCGCATCCTGTTTCACTCTCGCGCCATCTGTTATCGTTACTTCATGCCACCGATCAAAAATCTGGAATGTTCCCGCTGCCAGGCCACGCTTTCCGCCGCGACGCCCGGGACCCTCTGCCCACAATGCAAAGGATCTCTTTACGTGCGTTACGATCTACAACCGCTGCGCGGAATCGCCGCACGCGACGCCATCGCCCGCGACGCCGCCAAATCCCCGTGGCCCGGCATGTGGCGCTATCGCTCCGTTCTACCAGACGCGCGCCCCGTCACTCTCGGCGAAGGCTGGACGCCGATGCTTGCCAGCCGACGCCATCCCAACGCATTCCTGAAAGAAGAGGGCGCGAATCCAACTGGCTCGTTCAAAGCCCGCGGCCTAGCGCTTGCCGTCACGATGGCGCGTCATTACGGTCTCCGTGCGCTCGCCGTTCCTTCAGCGGGCAATGCCGCCGGCGCGCTCGCGGCCTACGCCGCAGCCGCCGGAATCTCCGCTTACATTTTCATGCCGCGTGATGTTCCCTTCGCGAACTATGTCGAGGCCATCACCTACGGCGCGAACGTCACACTGGTTGACGGCCTCATATCCGATTGCGGCCGCGTCGTCGCCGAACGAAGCAAGTCCGAAGGGTGGTTCGATATTTCCACGCTGAAAGAACCGTTCCGCGTCGAAGGAAAAAAGACCATGGGCTACGAGTTGGTCGAACAACTCGGCTGGGAATATCCCGACGCGGTTTTTTATCCTACCGGCGGCGGAGTCGGCCTCATCGGCATGTGGAAAGCATTCGCGGAACTCGAAGAGCTCGGCTGGGTGAAACCAGGAAAGCGCCCGCGTATGGTCGCCGTGCAATCTTCCGGCTGCGCGCCGGTCGCCAAAGCCTTCGACCAGGGCGCGACCGCGAGCGAAATGTGGCCCAACGCCTCCACCTTCGCCTCCGGCCTGCGCGTCCCCAAACCTTACGGCGATTCGATCATGCTGGAAATTTTGCGCGAATCCGGCGGCGTCGCCCTCGCCATTCCCGACACCGAGATTCTCTCGTCCTTGCGCGATTGGGCGAAAAACGAAGGCATTTTCCTTTCCCCCGAAGGCGCCGCAGCTACCGCCGCGTACGACCGCCTGCTAGCCTCTGGGTACCTCAAGCCCAGCGATCGGGTAGTGCTCTTCAACACCGGCTCCGGCCTCAAATACACCGATGTAACCGCCGAAGCCATGCACTTGCAACGCCCCACGCTCGGTGCATAAGCAGACATCGGCATCCGCAGCGCCAGTTGCGCCTCCCATTCCCCACGCGTATGCTAGATTCGTCCATTGAAGAAAGAGCCCACCAGCCCAATGCAAAAACCCCGTCCCTGGTTTGCTTTTCTAGTCGTCCTCGCGCTCTGCACCTTCCCGCTCGGCGCCCTCACCTCCAGCCCAGTCGCAAACGTCGTCCTCACCACCATGCAACAGGAATTGCAACGCGCCACCAAATCCTTGGCCACGACGGATCCTGCGCCCTACTACCTGAGTTACGCAGTCACGGACGCGGACGAGACCGACGTGGCAGCCTCCAACGGAAGCGTCATCTATTCCGCTAGCATTGACCGCCGCATGGCGGACGTCATGATGCGCGTAGGCTCCGTCGCGCTGGACAACACTCATGGCCAAAGCCGCGCCTCCGGCATCACCTCCGGACTGCTGCCACTCGACGACGATTCCAGCGCCATCGCTCGCGTCCTCTGGCAACTCACCGACCGCGAATACGAGCAAGCCTCCGCCGCATTCCTGCGAGTTAAGACCAGCAACGCGGTACGCTCCGAAGAAGAAGACAAATCGCCGGATTTCTCCAGCGAAGCGCCGCAGGACCACCTGAATCTTTCTGCCTTGCGCGCTCCATCCGACCAGAAGGAATGGGAAGCGCGAACCCGGAAAATTTCGGCCGGTTTCCTGAAGTATCCCGAGGTTTATTCGTCCTACGTTTCCTTCGACGTTTCTGCCAATCGCTCTTATTTAGCCACCAGCGAAGGCACCGCGTTGATTCGTCCGGGCGCCATCGCGCGCCTGGTAATTCAAGCGGGAACCCGCGCCGACGATGGCATGGAATTAATGCGCGTCGAATCATTTCAAGCAGCGTCGCCAAGCCAGCTGCCTTCCGACGCCGAACTCGCCGTGAAAGTAGACAAAATGGCCGCGGACCTGAAAGCTCTGCGCGCCGCTCCCGCCGCCGATCCCTACGCCGGTCCCGCGATGCTTTCGGGCCGCGCCGCTGCTGTGTTCTTCCACGAGGTTCTCGGCCATCGCCTCGAGGGCCATCGTCAGCGAGACGAGAACGAAGGCCAGACCTTTACCAAGAAAGTGAATCAGCTTGTCCTGCCCGCGTTCCTGAGCGTCACCGACGATCCCACCATGAAAGAACTAAATGGCGTGCAACTGGCCGGACATTATGATTTCGATGATGAAGGCGTTCCCGCCGCGCGCGTGGTCGCCGTGGAAAATGGAATCCTCAAAAATTTTCTGATGTCCCGCATGCCCATTAAAAATTTCAGCACATCAAACGGTCACGGACGCCGCCAGCCCGGCCTGATGCCTACCGGGCGCCAGGGAAATTTGATTGTCACTTCCACCAACACCGTGAAAGATTCCGTGCTGCGCGAAAAATTCATCGCGGAAATCAAGAAGCAGGGAAAGCCCTACGGTTTGTACTTCGACGACATCCAGGGCGGCTTCACCCTCACTGGGCGCGCTTCTCCGCAAGCCTTCCAGGTGATTCCCGTGATGGTCTATCGCGTCTATGCCGATGGCCGCCCGGATGAACTGGTGCGCGGCGTGGATATCGTCGGGACGCCGCTGCTGTCGCTGAACAACATCGTCCTCACCGGCGACACCCTGCAAGTTTTCAACGGAATCTGCGGCGCCGAATCCGGACAAGTTCCCGTGGCAGCCGCCGCTCCGGCGATGCTCTTTACGGAAATTGAAGTTCAGAAACGCCGTCGCGGCTCAGAACGCCCGCCAGTTCTGCCGCCGCCCGGAGTGGAATCCTCCGCTTCCGCCGCAACGCCCGCGAACGCCGTTAAGGCCCTCGCGCCCGGAGCAAAGCCATGAGCGCTCCGATATCAGCTCGGGTTCACGCGACCATCACTGCATCACCGCTGGGCCGCTCCACGGTCGCATCCACATTGCTGCTCGCGCTGGTCCTGGCCGGCGCTGTTCCCGCTGCCGTCGCGCAAGCGCAACAAAAATCTCCCGCGCCGGCTGCTGCTCCGCTTGCGCCATCCGCGGCAGTTCAAGCCGATCCTTTGCTGAAAGCCATGCGCGAAGAGATGGATCGCTCCAAGTCCCAGCTCAAGATGGAAAACGTTCCCGCGCCCTACTACATCGAATATCGCCTTTCCGACGTGGACGAGTTTTCCGCCGAGGCCGCCTTCGGCGCCTTGCGTCAGGACCAGCGCATCCACGTGCGTAACTTGCGCGTCGTCGTGCGCGTCGGTGATTACAAGCAGGACAGCTACTACGGTCCGGGCACCGGCGTCGTGAACATCGCCCCACGCGACGACGACCCCGTCGCTATCCGCCGCGATTTGTGGGCCGCCACCGATCGTGCCTACAAGATCGCCAACGAAGCGCTCGCATCCAAGAAAGCCGTTCTCAGCCAATACACCGCCGATCAGCCGTTTGACGATTTTGCCCGCGCCCCTGCGCTGGAATCCCTCGGCCCGATTGTCAAACTCGATTTCTCACCGGCGCCGTGGAAGGAAACTCTCGAAAAGGTCACCAATCTCTATCGCAGCGATGCAAAAATCCAGTCTCTCTCCGCGTACCTCAGGTTTCGCGCCGTAAACGATTATTTCGTGAACACCGAAGGTACCGGCACCCGCCAGGGGTATGCCGTTTACTCCCTGAATCTTTCCGCGGAGACGCAAGCCGAAGATGGAATGGAACTTGGCCGCTCACCCTTTTATGTCGGCTCGACTGCCGCGGAATTACCTTCGCAGGAAAAGCTTCTCGCCGACGCCGCCAAGATGCTTACGACCCTGAAAGCTCTCCGCGAAGCTCCCATGGTTGAAGAGGACTATCGCGGCCCCGTTCTTTTTTCGAACGATGCCGCCAGCGATATTCTCGACGGCATGATCGGCGCCAATATTCTCGGCATCCGGCCCAAGCCCGGCGATTCCGCGCGCACCACCGGAGAATTTTCCTCGAATTACAAAGGCCGCGTGCTGCCCACTTTTATCACCGTGCTGGATGACCCCACCATGAAATCGTTCGACGGGAAATCTTTGATCGGAAGCTACCAGATTGACGAAGAAGGTGTTCGCGTTGCCCCACTGCCGGTAATCAAAGACGGCATCCTCGTCGAATATCTTCTCGGCCGCATGCCCATCCGCGATTTTGCTGATTCCAATGGCCACGGCCGCGCCGCTCCCGGCCAGCCGCCTTCGCCCAACTTCGGCGTTCTCATCCTTCAGGCGAAAGAGTCCAGCTCGCCCGAAGATCTAAAAAAGAAATTGACTGCAATGTGTAAGGATGAAGGCAAACCCTACGGCTACTATGCGGAAACTCTGGTTGCATACAACCCGCGCCTCCTATATCGCGTGTATGTCAGCGATGGTCACGAGGAACTCGTCCGCGGCGCCGTCTTCAACGAACTCGATACCCGCACGCTGCGCAGCAACCTAGTCGCTGCCGGGAATGACCCCCTCGTCAGCAACCGCGAAGGCAGCGTCCCCACTACCGTAATCAGCCCGTCAGTCCTCTTCGACGAACTCGAAGTAAAACGCACCGACAAGAAAAACGCCAAACTCCCCGAATATCCCCCGCCCAATCTCACCTCGAACTAATCACACGTGCAGTTGTCTCTGTTAGTGGCGCCGTCCCGCCCATTCCTCGCGGTTGACTCTGTAGTGTCCGCCAGCCTTTTGGGCGGGCGTCGTTAATTTTGCGTTTAGGTCTGCATCGCGGAATCGCGTTTCAGGAAGGATTGGGGCGATAGAGCCAATCGGTTTTCGTGACGATCGCCGCCGGAGCTGCTGCATTTGTCGCGGCGATGATTTCGTCCACGATAGCCCGCTGTGGAGTCAGTGTGCACACCGGATCAGTGGCCGCCGCATCACCCGCGAGTAAAAACGCCTGGCATCGGCAGCCTCCGAAGTCTTGCTCGCGGCGATCGCAAGTCTGGCAAGGCTCCCGCATCCACGCCTCGCCCCGGAATTTTTGAAACGCATCGGAGGAATCCCAAATCTCCTGCAGCGCCTGGTCCTTCACGTTTCCAAAACGCAGACCCGGAATCAACTGCGCCGCGTGGCACGGGAGCACGTCGCCGTTCGGCGTGATCAACATCAGCTTGCGCCCCCATCCGCCCATGCAGGCCTTCGGATACTTCGCATAGTAATCCGGGACTACGTATTCCACGCGCGCCTTCCCGCGCAGCCGCGCTTCCGCTTGCTGCAGCACGCTGATCGAACGCTCCACTTGCTCTCGCGTCGGCAGCAAACGCTCGCGATTGGCGAATGCCCAGCCGTAATACTGAACGTGGGCGAATTCCATCCGGCCCGCGCCCGATTCTTCTCCGAACGCGATCATTTCCTCCAACTGCTCCAGATTCTGCCGGTGAATCACAAAATTCAGCGTCAGCGCAACGCGGTGTGCGCGCACCCACGCGACCACTTGCCTTTTTTGCTCCAGCGCTCGCGTCCCGGAAATTTCGCTCGCGGCATCCTCGTGCAAGCCTTGAAAGCTCAATTGAAAGTGATCCAGCCCGGCCTTCACCAGGTCAGCAAGTCGCCTTTCGTCCAGCGGCATCCCCGAAGTAATCAAATTCACATACAGTCCAGAAGCCCGCGCGGCCTGCACCAGCTCCACAATATCTGGTCGCGCCAGCGGCTCGCCTCCCGTGAAATCCACTTGCAGAATGCCCGCTTTCCCAGCCTCCCCCAGCACACGCGTCCATTCTTCCGTCGAAAGTTCGAACCCGCGAGCCATAAGTTCCAGAGGATTCGAGCAATATACACAGTGCAGTGGGCACCGATGCGTAAGCTCAGCGATAAGCGCGAGCGGATGAAGGACGATCGCAGTCATGACTTTCCGGGAGTGTCTTCAATCGTGAAATCCAAAGCGCCCTGATCCCGCAGCAGCGTCAGGTATCCAAGAATATCCTTCTCCACGCGCTCCGGTTCGGCCTTCGAATAAATCCTCTGCAACTCGATGATGATTTGCTGGATCGTATGTGTTCCGTCGCAGCGTTCGACGATCTCCAGGCTCGGGCCATTCAGCCGCAGTGCGCGTTCTGGCATTAACAGCATGCGCGACCCTTGATTGGGTTCGTTCAGACGGCATCCCGCCGCGAGTCTGGGCCGCGCGCGCAGTTCGAGATTCATGCGTTAGTCCGCATTGGGTCGAAAAGCACCCGGCGGCGGCCACCCGGGCGATACGTAAGCAAAATAAATCGCATCAAGCTGCGCCCATAGGATGTTGCACTTCGCTCGCAGCGCTCCCAGCGCCTGTTCCTGCTCCTCGGGTGTTCGCGCGTGTTTCACCACCCATGCGAGCGCAAACGCCGCGTCGTCTGGCGCTTGCGTGAGGCGTCCCTGAAAATAATCAAGCCCGCCGGAAAGCCACGGATAGTATTTCCTGAGCGCATCCATCCGCAGCGCGATCAGCTTGCCGGAGAAAAGTTCCGTCAATGACGAAGCTACCGCTTCGAGAAAAGTACCGGAACGCACTAAGTCGACGTAAGCGTCTACCGCGTATCGCACCGCCGGTAAAATCCCATCTCCCCGCTCTGCCTGCTCGCGAGTCAGACCGGTCGCCTCCACCAGCCGCAGCCATTTCTCGATGCCGCCGGGATGTGTGCCGTCTCCATCGTGGTCGAAAATGCGCTTTCTCCAAGCACGGCGAAATTCAGCGTCTTCGCTGCGCGCCAGAATCGTCGCATCCTTTATCGGAATGCGGCTCTGGTAGTAATACCGATTGAGCGCCCAAGCCTGCAGTTGCCCGCGCCCAAGTTTCCCTTCGTGCATCAAAAGGTGGAATGGATGCTTGTGATGATACCGCTCTTTTCCAATGGCGTGAAAGCGCGCCACAAATTCGTCAACAGGAAGCAGCGCTCCTGGATGCGACGGATTCACAGTGTGAACCCCATTCCGTCGTGCGCTATCTCCCAACCCGCCTCGCGCACCGCACGATACTCCGGGCTGTCTTCGTTGAGAATAGGGTTGGTGTTGTTAGTGTGAATGAGGATCCGGCGTCCGCGCGCTTTCTTTGGAAACTGCTCGAGCAGCCCGCCCTCGCCGGAAAGCGGAAGGTGGCCAATTTCGCGCGCCGTTTTGCCCGAACCGCTGGCCCGGATCAGTTCGTCATCGCGCCAGAATGTGCCATCCAGAAAAAACAAATCGCTCGATTCCGCAATCTTCTTCCACTCGTCGTCAGCGCTTGCAATAGCAGGCGCAAAAAATAATCTTTTCCCGCCAGCCTCGATAAGCAGCCCGACGCTGGCTTCGTCTGCCGCCAGCTTGCTGCGTAGCGCACAGCTCACATAGTCTGGATAATTTCCTCGAAGTGGCACAGCGGAAAAGCGGAAGGATAATTCGCCCGAAGGCTCGCCGGCCGCAGCGGGGCGTATTTGCGGCAGCGTCGAGATATCGCGCCACTGTGCCGCCGGCGTAGCCCGATCCAACACGCGAAACATACTGTTCTCCTCTCGGAGTATTCGTTGCACAGCCGGTGTGCTGAAAATGCAGAGTGGTGTGGATTCGCGAAGATGAAGAAGCCCCGCGACGGAATCAACGTCAGCGCTGGTCAGGAAAACGCCGACGATGGGCGAGCGTCGCGACTCGTGTGGCGGAGCAAGCTCAGGCGTGGCCAGAATCTGCGTGCGCAGGTCGGGCGAAGCATTCAGCAGAAACCAATCTGCGAAGTTTACAGAGAAGGCGAGCTGCGTTTGTGTGCGCGCGTGTCCGCGCAGGGTTCCGGCGCGTAGGGCAGAGCAATTGGAGCAACCGCAATTCCACTGGGGAAAACCGCCCCCGGCCGCCGAGCCGAGGACTTTTACGAGCATTCGCGGTTAAAGCTCGGCGTTAGCGTAGGAGCTGATTTCGCAGTTCAGGTCGATTTCTTCGTGTTGAGGGGTAACCCATTCCATGATCTGGACTCCTTGTATTGATCCATCCTCAATCTAAGCGCAAACCCAATCGTCAGCCAACTGCCAGCCTAGCATGTCGAAAATGCACCGTCAATGGGGTTTACTAGTACCATTACGCGCTCTAACTTCTTTGTTTTCAGCGCAAGAATTCCGCTCCGCCAGCCTCAGCCGCAGTTTGGCCTTGTACGGAGTCCAACCTGCGCCCTCGTTATGTTATCGTGTTCCTCGCTCTGCCCGGCTTCAATTCAGGAGGAATTGCATGGGAACGGCTTCACAGCGTCGCAGTGACCGTGTCTCGCTGACTTTATTGCTGGAAGCTACCGGCAAAGATGGCAACGAACAGGAATTCGCGCTGCCCGCTCGCACCATGCAGATCAATCGCACTGGCGCCGTCATCCTGCTCGACCGTGATCTGCACGCCGGTCAGCACATTCTGATTCGGCGCCTGGCCCCCGCCGAAAAGCATCGCCAAAGCCAGGTTCGCATCGTCGGCCAATTCGGACACCAAAAAGAAGGCCACGTGTATGGCGTCGAAATTCTCGAACCTGAAAATGACGTCTGGGCCATCGAGTTCCCGCAGATTGCTGAATCCCAGGAAGCCGTCGCGCGCATGCTGCTGGAATGTACCTACTGCCGTTCGCGCGAAGTCGTTTACTTGAATGAATTGGAACTGCGCGGTTTCGAAGGCACCCGCGGCATTGCGCGCTATTGCAAGACGTGCAATGTCCCGAGCATCTGGTCGCAAGCGCCCCACGAAAGCGAAAAAAAGCTAGCCTCACGCGCTACGCGCAACCGTGTCAGTCTCAGCGATCCGCCGGAGCTTCCTGCCGGCGGCGAGCAGCGCGAACGCGGACGCCTGCGCATGAGAACCCGCCTCACAGCCTGCGTCCGCCAGCCCAACACGGACGACGAACTTGCCGTCTGCGAAGATATCTCTCCCGTCGGCATGTGCTTCCGCAGCAAACGCCGCTACGAAGCGCAGGAAGCAATTGATGTTGCGGTCCCATACACGCCGGAAGTAGCCAACATTTTCATCCCGGCCCGTGTGGTTTACTGCGAAGAATTGCCCAAAGCAGGTCTGTTTCGTCACGGCGTGGAATATCGAAGGCCCGAACCACCAAAACAACAATAATCTTTGTAGGTCGTGGCTTCAGCCACGACATCGCCAATAGAAGATCCGTGCGGCTTCAGCCACTGAAGTACCAGTCTTACGCGGCTTCACCGCTAATGCACCGCCACCGGCGCCCTCTCCCCAGTTCGACGCTGCAAATACTGCATCGCGATATTCAAATGTACATTCCCGCCCGGCGTCTCAAAACAAAGTATCGTCGCTTCCGAATCCTGCCCCGCCTTCTCGCACTGTTCCTGCGTCAGAACCTCCGGCGGCAAAACTTTAAAATGAAATCCCGCATCATTCAGCTGAGTCACCGCATTCCCAATCACCATATTCGCGAGTTCGCAAACAGTCTCGGTCACAATCGTCGCCGAAGGATCCACTTCGCCGCCCGCCAGAAAACTCGCCACCTGCGCCGCAGCTCCCGGCTCCATATCCAGAATCACGCGGCCTTCAATCTGTCCTTTGAAACTCACAGCCGCGGCGGTTCCCCGGCGCCGATATCCTTCCTCCTCCATCGTCAAATCCACAATCTTGGCGGGCACCTTCATCATCTCCGCCAGCACCGCGTCGAGCGAGCCGATAAACGGCTGGATCAGATCCATCCTCATCGCGAGCTCTCCTCTGCGGCGCCCACTGGCGTCGTCACGCCATCATCATTCAGCACGTAACGAATAATCTCGTACAGCGCGTCCGGCTTCACCGGCTTCTGCACGAAATGCCGCGCTCCCTTCTGCAGCGCCGCCAGAATATTGTCCTGGTAGCCCACCGAAGAGACCATGATGATCCGCGCTTCGCCGTGCTCCTGCACGATCCGTTCCACCGCCTCAATGCCTTCCATTTGCGGCATGGTGATATCCATCAGCACGATGTCCGGCCGCGTGCGCGCGTACTCGGTGATCGCCGTGCACCCGTCGCCGGCTTCGCCCACCACCTTTCCGCCGAACGATTCCACCATTTTCGCCAGGCTCTTGCGCGCGAAGACGGAATCGTCAACGATCAAGTACTTCACGGCTTGGTGGTCATTCTTTCGCGTCAATGCTTCGAACTGTTTCATCACGATCTCCTTCGGAATCCCGATTCAGTGGTGAGAATGTCTGCGCCCGATTCCTGATTCGCTGCGTCGCCCAGCGGCCGCTCAGCTATGCACTTCGCCTGCAAGAAACTCGAAAGACTCGAAAGCGACACCACGCGTCCCGCAAATCCGCGCTCGATCGCGCTCCGCGGCATGCTATCCACAATGCATGTGTCCGGGCTTTGCGCAATCGTCAGTCCGCCCGCGGCCTGAATTGCGCCCAGGCCTTCCGCGCCGTCGTCGCCCATGCCGGTCATCAGCACGCCGATCGCGCCGTTGCCGAATTCCTGCGCCACCGAATGGAACAGCACATTCGCCGACGGCCTGTGCCCATTCACTCTCGGCTGGTCCACCAAGATCGCCACGTTGCCATGCTCCATCCGCCGCACCTTCAGGTGCCGGTTGCCAGGACACACCAGCGCCCGCCCTGCCAACAGCAAGTCTCCCGATTGCGCTTCCTTCACTTCAATCGCCGAACATTCGTCCAGCCGCCGCGCGAACATTTCCGTAAACCCTTCGGGCATGTGCTGCACCACCAGAATGCATCCGGGAAAATCCGGTGGCAGCTGCGAAAATAGATACTGCAGCGCGTTCGGACCGCCTGTGGAAATCCCGATGGCCACGATCTTCGAAGGCCAGTTCGGCATCGAAGTCCGCCGCTGGTCCTTCTGCTTCGTCGGCGGCACCGTGATGATCATTTTCGGCGCGCCCGAACCGGCGGCTACCTTGATCTTCAGCGCCAGCTCTGCTGCAATTTGGTCCAGTCGTCCGGAAGCCGCTTCGGGCGGTTTCGTGACGAAATCGAATGCGCCCAGCGCCAAAGCTTTTAACGTCACTGAAGCGCCGCGCTCCGTCTGCGCACTCACCAGAATCACCGGCACGCGATGTTTCCGCGTGATCTGACGCAGCATCTCCAAACCATCCATGCGCGGCATGTCCAGATCCAGCGTCACCACGTGCGGCTTCAACTCTTCCAACTTCCGCAGTCCCACTTCGCCGTCCATCGCCGTGCCCACCACTTCAATGGATGGGTCCCGCTGTAATACCTGCGGAATCAGCTTCCGCATAAGCGCTGAATCATCCACCACCAGCACGCGGATTTTTTCGCTCATGCAGTGGCTCCCACTGGCTGAATCCGCGCCAGATGCGAAACCACCGCGGGAATGTTCAGGATCAGCACAATCGTCCCGTCGCCCAAGATTGAAGCGCCACTCACCAACGGAGAAGTGACCAATTGGTCCTCCAACGCCTTGATGACCAGTTCCTCTTCACCCATCAGCTTGTCCACTGCCAACCCGAATCGCCGGCTTCCCGCGCCAATCACCACCACAAAAACTCTCTTCGTGCGTTCCGACGCCTGCAAATTCTCCAACCGCTCCAGCCGCACCAGCGTCAGAACTTGCTGTCGCAGTTGAAACACCTCGTGATCGTCCACGCGATGAATTTCGTCTTCATTGACACGCGTAATCTCCACTACAGACGCAATCGGCACCGCGTATAGCCGTCCACCCACATGGAATAGCAGCGCCTGTATGCTCGCCAGAGTCAGCGGCACGATCAGCCGGAACGTCGTCCCCTTGCCAGCCTCGGATTCAATCTCAATCGAGCCTTTCAGGTTATCCAGCGCCGACTTCACCACGTCCAGTCCCACTCCGCGCCCTGAAATCTCCGTCACGTTTTCCGCCGTGCTGAATCCCGGCGTGAATATCAAATGGTTGATTTCCGCCTCATTCATTCGCGAAGTTTCCGTCGCGCTCATCAACCCGCGCTCAATTGCCCGTCGGATTATTTTTTCGCGATCAATGCCACGGCCGTTGTCGGAAACTTCGATCACCACTTGATCGCCCTCGTGATACGCGTCCAGCCGCACTCTGCCGCTCCCCGGCTTTCCGGCTGCCGCGCGTTCGCTCACAGTCTCAATCCCGTGATCCGCCGCGTTGCGAATCAAATGCGCCAACGGTTCGGCCAGCGCGTCCAGGATGCTCTTATCCAGATCCGTGTTCTGCCCGGCAATTTCCAACGCGATCTCCTTGTTCAGCTGCTTCGCAACGTCGCGCACGATCCGTGGAAATCTGCGAAACAGCTGTTCCACCGGCACCATGCGAATTTTCATCACCGATTTTTGTAGCTCGTTCAGAATCCGCGATTGAAACGCCAGCGCATCCGAAAATTTCCCGCGCAGCGCGTCTTTCGCGAACCGCCGCTCGAATTCCGCAATGGTCCTCTGCAGCATGGATTTCCCGATAATCAGCTCGCCCACCAGATTCATCACCGTATCAATTCGTCCTGCATCCACGCGCAAGGTGTTTTCAGCCACCGCATGCGCCAGACCCGTCGGCGCAGTCGAATCGTGTGACTCGTCCTCATCTTCCGTCTCGCCGTCGTCGGCAGCACCTGTGGCGACACTCGCCGATATCGCCGCCGCTTCTGACTCCACCAGAATATCCAGCACGTCGCGCGGCCCCGTCTCCAGCAGCGGAATGCGATTCACAGAAATCTGCGCCACAACGGACGGCACTTGGCAGCGCTTGCGAATCCAGTCCGCCGGCTTGCTGCACGCGAGTGCCGCTTCCAGCAAACCGCCGCTCACCACCTCGGCGCTATCTTCAGGACGCAACGCCAATATTTTGCCCGCGCGCTCCAGCGCCTTTTTCGCCAACTCATATGCCGCTGCGGGCGAAATGGCTTCGCTGGCCAGGTGCATCGCCATCTGATACACGGGCTCGCCCCGCCGGAACGATTCCGCAATCAGCAATCGCTCATATTCCGTCCAGTTGAACGTGGCTGTGGTTTCTTCCAGACGCTTTTCGCGCCGCGCCGTCGCCGGTTTGTGCAGCAGCTTCTGCACATACTCGCGCAATGCCCCGCCGTCCGGGGGCTGGAGATTGTTGCGATAAGCCGCCAGCATGTCGCGGAAAGTATCGGCAGCCGTCAGCACCACTTCGGCGATTAAACCTGCATGTTCCTTCACCAGATCGGGAGTCAGCACATCTTCCAACTCGTGCGCTAGCTCGCTCAATTCGCGATATCCGCAAGCAGCCGAATCTCCCTTCAACGTGTGCACAGCTCTCCGCACGCTGCGCAGGCTTTCCTTGTCGCTCGGACGTTCCTCGAGCGCCAGCCCCGCATCGTTCATCGCCTGCAGAATCTCCTCCGCGCTCTCGAAAAAGAGATCGCGAAGCTCTGAGGCTCGATCGTCAGGAGAAAACGTCACTGCGGCCCCTCGATTCGCTGGTACACCGTCGCGTTATTCTGATGAATCATGTGGAATCTCTTGGTCAGGCCAAACAAGCTCTCCGCGTGCCCCACAAACAAATATCCTTCCGGATTCAAGCAGCGATGGAATTTCTCAATCAAGCGCTTCTGTTCCGCCTCGTCGAAATAAATCATCACGTTGCGGCAGAAAATCGCATCATTGCGCTGCGGCAGGTATTCCGTCTTCAAATTGTGAAAGTCGAATTGCACCAGGCTCTTCAGCGCCGGCTTCACCGAATATTTATCGCCCACCTTGTCGAAGTAGCGCAGCCGACAGGTGTAATCCACGGTGTCCATCTGCGCTTCCGTGTAAATCCCTTGCTGCGCGGTCAGCAAAGCCGAATAACTAATGTCCGAAGCCACGATCTCCACTTTCCACGGCGGAGGAATCAGCGGCTTCGGCGTGGGCATGTCAAAAGGCAGGGGATTTCGCAAGTAGTAGTACGCCAAAGCATCGCAAATCAGGATCGCCAGCGTGTAAGGTTCCTGCCCGGTGGAACATCCCGCGCTCCAGATCCGCAGAGACCAATCGCGCCGCTCCTGTTTCCGCCGCAAAAG
This sequence comes from uncultured Acidobacteriota bacterium, assembly GCA_963779465.1. GTDB lineage: Bacteria > Acidobacteriota > Terriglobia > Acidiferrales > UBA7541 > Palsa-295. Next base: position 879,797 of record CAVZYH010000002.1, read on the forward strand.
CTCTTCCAGGACGTGCTTCTGGAATAGTTCCAGCTGCGGACGAATCCGGAAAAAACTCGTCTCATTCACCGTCAAATTTTCCAGCAGCGCCACCAATTCCTGTTTGCCTTCGCGGCTGGTCAACAACCGGTAATACGAATAGAACGAATCAATCTGGCAAGCTTTCAAGCGGCGTTGCAGCCGGTCGCGCAGAAAATGCGTGCGCCGTTCATCGAAATACATGCCGCATTCCTGATACACCAGCGTCTGCAGGAGCTTTAATTCGGGCTCGGTGAGCGGAACTTGTGCTGTGAGAGTGGACATTCGCTCCTCGTCGGTTTCGTTCTCGCGCTAGGTCTTGCTGTTGCCGGCGGCCAACACTAGACGCGTGCCAGATTTTCTGTGGACAGCGCTGCCGCGGTTTCGGCTGCGTCTTCCAGCCGGCGCAGCTCCCCGCGTTGCAATATCTTGCTCAGATCGAGCATCATCACCAGCCGTCCGCGAAGTTTCCCCACGCCGGTGATGTAATTCAATTCGCCCTCCTGAAACACGGAGTGCGGCGCTTCAATATCCGACGGTGGAATCTTAATTACTTCAGACGCCGAATTCACGATCAGTCCGATGGCTCGGCTTTCCAGCTCCACCACCACGATTCTGTTTCGTTTGCTGGCCTCGATTACTTTTTCGCCGAACCGTTTGCGCAGATCCACCACCGGAATAATCCGTCCGCGCAAATTAATCACGCCTTCGATGTAATCCGGCGCGTTCGGCACCGATGTAATCTCCGGCACGCGCACGATTTCCCGCACCATCGCAATCGGCAATCCAAAAGTTTCCCGACCGATCCGGAATCCTACGATTTGGATGTCTTTGTCCATGTTGTTTGGGAACGCGCTCTAGGAACGCGAAACTTCCGCATATTCCGCCGAAGAATTGCGCTCGTTTTCATTCGAACCGCCGCCGAACGCGCCGCCCGGACCTGGCCGCCGCCCGAACTGCCGCCGGTTCTCCGGGAAACCTTCATCCAGCACGAAGCGATCCATGGATTCCAGCAACACGCGCGAAAGTTTAGACATTTGCTCCGCTGCCGCAGCCAGCTCCGTGGAACTGGAAGTGGACTGCTGCACCAGTTCACGCATCTTCTCCATCGCGCGCACCACAGCCTGCGAACCCGAAGCCTGTTCCTCAACCGAAGAATTAATTTCCTGCGTGATTTCCGTCAGCCGGTTGGTGGCCTTGGCAATCTGCGAAGATCCGCTGGACTGTTCCGTGGTGGCCGCGCCAATTTCCTGCGAGAACTTGTAAACCTCAGACACCACATCCGAAATCTTTTCCAGCGCGAAACTCAAATCCTTATTCAGCAGCAAGCCTTCCTGCACCATGGTCGTGCTCTTCTCCATGTTGTCCACGGCTTCCCGAGCTTCCTTCTGAATGCCCTGAATCAATTCGGAAATTTCCTTGGTGGACTGTGTGGATTTTTCCGCCAGCTTGCGCACTTCCTCGGCCACCACTGCGAAACCCAATCCATGCTCGCCCGCGCGCGCCGCTTCGATTGCCGCGTTCAATGCCAGCAGATTGGTCTGTTCCGCCAGATCGTCGATCACTTCGATGATCTTGCCGATGTCGTCCGCGCGCCGTCCCAGCACGTCAATAATTTCCGCAGAAGACTGAATCGCGTGGCTCGTGCGGTTCAATCCCTCGGTCGCCTTGTTCATCGTCACCATGCCGGTTTGGACTTCCTCGCGCGACCGATGCGAAATATCCACCAACAATTTCGCCGTATCAGCAACCCGCTCGATCGAAGTCACCATCTGATCGATCGAAGCGGAAGTTTCCGCCACGCTCGAGGCCTGCACCTGCGTGTTCTTCACCACGTTCTGCACGTTGATGCTCATCTCGTGCATCGTGCTGGTGACTTCGTCAATCGCAGACGCAGCTTGCACGCTCACCTTCGCTGATTCATCCGAAGCGCTGGCCATTTGCCCCGAACCGCTCGCCACCTGCGCTGCGCTGTCTCGCACCTGCCGCACCAAATCCCGCAAGCCGCGCGTCATCGAAGCAAAAGCCTTTGCCATCGTGTCCTGCTGCGATCTCGGTTGCACCGTGACGGAAAGCTGCCCCTCCGCAATCGCAGCCGAAACCGCCGCCATATCCTTCAAATGCACAATCATCTTGTTGAAGTTTTCCGCCAGCACGCCAACTTCATCGTCGCGATGCGTATCAATGGTCTGCTCCAGGTCGCCGGTCTCGCCAATTCGCCGCGCCACCTCGATCAAATGATAAATCGGCTCCTTGATAGACTTCGCCGTGTAGAAAGCGATCAGCAAACCCAGCAGTACCGCCAGCAACGTGCCCGCCGTGGTGATGCCTGTGCTCCAGGTCGTAGCAGCCGCAGCCGAGTTGTTCGAATCTTCCAGCGATTTGTGCACTGTGCTGTCGGCCTGATCCAGCATTGTCGTGGACTTGGTGACCCACGAAGCCGGATCGTGCTGCAGGTAAAAAATCTGTAGATCGGAAACAGTCGCGTCTCCCGCGTCCACCTGGTGCCGCTTCGCGATCATCGGCTTCGCGAAATTTTCCGACCAGCTGCTTTCCGTATCCCCCACCTGCGCCAAAGCGTTGCGCAGTCCGGGATCGCTCGATTTGGATTCCGCGTCTTTCAGGAGCGCCAACAAGTCCGCCACGCCTTTGTTGGTCTTGTCTTCGTCGCGCAGATCGCCGCTGAGCAAGTAATTGCTCAGATACAGGCGGTCCTGCATCATCTGCGAGCGCGCATCGTCAATCGCCTGCTTCGCCGCCAGAGTCGCCTTCACCGTGTCCTGCGCGGAATACTCCCGCCGCACAGTGATCACGTTGATGATGAACAAGACCAGCATGATCGCCAGAATCGCGCCAAACCCGAAATAGAGTTTCTTTCCGATCGTCATGAGAAATGCCTCCGCTCCCCGCTCGCGACCGCAGCCGCAAGCCCCCAATCACGCCAGTTCAGTTGTGCCCCGAGAAATCAAACTCGATCACTTCCACCGATTCTTTTGCTGCCGGTTCAAATCGCCATTTCTTCAGCGCGTCCTGCGCGGCGCCCACCAGCAGCGGGCTGCCGCCGATCACTTTCGTGTTCGTCACTTTCCCGTCCGCGGAAATCGTCGCTTCGATTTTTACTTTGCCCGTAGCGTTCATCTGCCGCGCCAATTCCGGATATTCCGGCACCGTCTTCGTTTTTACTTTTCGTTTTGTGCTGTCTTGCGGATTTTCCTGCGCGCTTACTCGCGGAGCGGCTGCTAGCGATCCCCCAAGGATCAGCGCCAGTCCAAAGCCGAGCAGTCGTTTCTTGCCGTTCATACGTACGCCTCCTCAATCGAGGGAAAGGTCCCGCATCGGAAATTGCAATGAGGATGCCATCGGGAAACTGATATTTGTTGACGACCAAAATTCGCCAACGTGTCCCGTACAACACTGAGTACACAGCGTTTAGCTGAGGTCCCGCCACCCGTCCACAACATCCTCCGGCGCCCCAGCTGTCTCAAATCCCCGTCGCGGTGCCCCGCCGTGTCTCACCTTGCGACGCGTCGAGATTGTTCAATAAGGCAACTGCCGCCGCCCGTTCGCTTGACTCAAATTGAGAACACACCGTAACGTCTTTCTCGTATAGGCGTAGCGCGCGCAATGCCCCCTAGACCTCCATGCGTGCACTAAAAAGAAGTCGCGATGTCTCACCTCGTCTCAATGGCTCTTTCGAGAGCCTGCTCGCGCAGTTCTCCGCCACCACGCTAGAACTGAATCCTTCGCTCGGCACCGTGCAATTCTCAAAACGTCTCACCGCACGTGCCGCCGAAATGCTCGGTGCGCGTGCTGCGGTCCTCGCGCTCGCCGCGGAAGGCGAATGGGAAATCGCCGCGCTCAGTGGTCCCGCGCATCGCTGGGATCCCATGACGCAGCATCACCTGGCCGGCGTTCTGGCCGAACAAGCCCGCGTGCCGGGCGAAAAATTGCGCGAAGGCTCCGCCACAATGCTGCTCGGCCGCGGCCTCGCAGAAGCGCTGGTGTGGGAAGAGCTGGTTCTCGCCCGTCTCTCGGGGAGTGAAGGTGAATTACTAGGCGTGCTGTGCCTCGTGGATCTCTCGCGTGAACTTTCCGCCACCGAACGCCAGCTTCTCGAAGCACTCGCAGGCCACGCCGCAATGGCGCTTGAAAATGTCCGGCTGTTCTCGCGCGTCGAGCAATCTAGAAAACAGTGGGTTGAAGATTTCGACGCTATTTCCGACTTCATCGTGGTCCATGACGCCGGGAATCGCGTCCTGCGCCTGAATCGCGCCCTCGCCGAAGCCCTCGGACTGCGCCCCACCGAAGCCATCGGCTACGAAATTGACCGTCTGGAAATTCTGGATTCGCCGCCCAAGGAAGGGAATTGCCCCTTCTGCCGCAATCCGCGCCTGGCGCACGAAGAATTCATACACGAAGCCGCCGAGCGCACGTTTTTAATTTCCGCGTCGCGCATTCACAACGCGCAAGGCAACGACTGGCGCACCATTCACGTAATGAAAGACATCACTGATCGCCGCGTCGCGGAACGCCGCTATCGCCGCGAGCGCGATTTCAACAAGAACATTCTCAACAACACGCAAAGCATGATCCTCGTGCTGGATACCGCGGGCTTGGTCAGCTACGCCAACCGCCGCTGCTTCGAAGCCGGCTACCGCGAACAAGACCTATTGGGGCAACCGCTGGTCGAACTCGTCACGCCCGCGCGCCGCCCGCTGCTCGCCGAAGCGCTCGAACGCACCCTACAAGGCGCCGCGCTCGATAATCTGGAGATCCCGCTGTTCCGCGGCAGTGGCACCCCGGGACAATTTTCCATCAGCCTCAGCCCCATGCGCGATGAGCAAGGCGAAATCAACAGCGTGGTCGTGGTCATGACGGACATCACCGACGCCGCCAGCCTGCAAGCAAAACTAATGCACACCGAAAAAATGGCCGCGTTAGGTCAACTCGTTTCCGGCGTCGCTCACGAAGTCAATAATCCGCTCGCTGCCATCGTCGGCTTCACTGATCTGTTGCTCGAAAATCCAGAAGTCCCCGATGACGCCAAGGAAGAACTGCAAGTAATTCTGCAGGAAGCTCAGCGTACCCGCGTCATTGTACAGAATCTGCTCAGCTTCGCGCGCCAAATGCCCGCCCAACGCGAGCCCGCGCAAGTAAACACGGTCCTCAAACAAACCATGAAACTTCGCGCTTACGACCTGGAGAATCACGGCGTCGAGCTAACAGAAAAATATGCCGTCGAGCTTCCCATGATCATCGGCGACCCTCACCAGCTCCAACAAGTCTTCCTGAATATTTTGAACAACGCCTACGACGCCGTGCAGGAAATCCACCGTACAGGAAAAATCGAAGTCCAGACCATCCATCGCGGCGACAAAATCGAAATTATGTTTCGCGATAATGGTCCTGGCATCTCGCAAATTGACCGTATCTTCGATCCCTTTTTCACCACCAAGGAAGTCGGCAAAGGCACCGGCCTCGGCCTTAGCATCTGCTACGGCATCATCCAGGCCCATCGCGGCGAGATCATCGCGAAGAATAATCCTGATGGAGACGGTTCCACTTTCGTCGTGCGCTTGCCCATTGCGGAAAAAGCCGCGGAAATGCATGCAGCAAGGGTTGCCGAATGACGGCCACTCCCGCGCCCGTCCCAGCAACCCGCTTGCGGATCCTCGTCATTGAAGACGAGCCCTCGGTGGCCGCCTTCGTGCGCGCCGCACTCGAACGCCACGGCTACGAAGTAACCTCATCTTCTTCCGCCGTCGAGGGCCTGCGCCTTCTCGCCCTGAATGATTTTCGCGGAGTCATTTCCGATTTCCGCACGCCCGGAGGCATCACCGGCTCCGACGTGCACGATTGGCTTCAGCGTCACCGGCCCGAAATGGCTTTGCGAATTATTTTCATCACCGGCGATACCGCCAGCGACGAGACCATCGCGATGCTGGCCCTCGCCGGAACTCCTTGCGTTGAAAAACCGTTCCGCGTTCAGCAACTAATAGACGCGGTCGAAAAGACCATTGGAAAACCATGACCGACGAACTGAAGCTCCGTTTCTTGATTGTGGACGACGAACAAAGCATTCGCCGCCTATGCATCACCGTAGGCCAGGGGCTCGGCTATATCTGCGCCGAAGCCGAAACCGCTGAAGCCGCGCTCGAATCCTTGGAAACCAGCGCGCCCGACCTCGTCGTCACGGATCTGAAGCTGCCCAGCCTCTCCGGCGTCGAACTGCTCACAAAAATAAAGGAACTATCCCCGCGCGCCGAAGTCGCCATCATGACCGGACACGGTTCCGTGGAGACCGCCGTGGACGCCATGCGCCAAGGCGCCTACGATTACATCGAGAAACCATTTCGCGTCGAGCGCCTGCGCCAGCTCCTCCAACGCATGGCCGAAAAAGTTCGCCTGGTAACCGAAAATCAATTTCTGCGCGAACGCGTCAACACCGTCACCGATCTCGACGGCATTGTCGGCACCTCCGCAAAAATTCAAGAACGTCCTGCGCATGATTTCGCGCCTGAAAGAAACTCGCACCCCCGTGCTGATCACCGGAGAAAGCGGCACCGGCAAAGAGCTCGTGGCTCGCGCTATTCACTTTCGCGGCCCACTTGCCGAAATGCCCTTCGTCGCCGTGGATTGCGGCTCGCTCGTCCCCACCCTGATGGAGAGCGAACTCTTCGGTCACGAAAAAGGCTCCTTCACCGGCGCGCTGAAATCCAAAGCCGGCCTTTTTCAGGCGGCCAACGGCGGAACAATTTTTCTCGATGAAATCGGCGAGCTTCCTTTGGAGCTACAGGCGAAGTTGCTGCGAGTCCTCCAGGAAAAAGAAGTCCGCCCGGTCGGCAGTAACGATAAGGTTCCAGTGGACGTCCGTGTGATCGCCGCCACCAATCGCGATCTCGAAGCTGCTTACCGCGCCGGAACTTTTCGCAAGGATCTCTATTTCCGTCTCAATGTCGTAACTGTCCACGTCCCTGGCCTGCGTGAACGCCGCTCCGACATCCCGCAGCTCGCGCACTATTTCCTCGATCGCTACGCCGCCGGTGAAAATATTCAGGTCACGCCCTCCGCGATGAAAAGTTTCCTGCAATACGAGTGGCCCGGCAACGTCCGCGAACTGGAAAATTGCATTGCGCGCGCGGTGGCCCTCGGTGATCATCACACTGTTGACGTCGAAGATCTCCCGCCTGCCATCCGCGCCCCGCAAGACAGCAACATAGCGTCCGGCGATTCCGCTTCGCTCTCGACAACGGCGCTCGCCGATCTCGAACGCATGACCATCCTCCGCGTCTTCGAAAAAGCCGGCGGCGATAAAGCCCTAGCCGGCAGAATGTTAGGAATCAGCCGCGCCACTCTCTACCGCAAACTCAAGCTCTACAACATCCCGCTGCGCGCCATGCACAAACACGACGTGCAAATGGCCTCCTGAAGGAAAATCCCGGCGCCCCGAAATCCATTCCTGATTCGGAGTCCCGCCGCATCGCTGAGACGCATCTGTATCACCCTGAGACATGCGCAAGAGCCTGCCATCAACCGCCAATCCGCAACCCACACATAAAAAACCACTTACCGACCGGCCGCGCAGCCAATCTTTGGCCGTCTTCGTGCAATCATCTCCCCGGAAGTCTTTCTGCGTTCGTACCACTGCGCCATGTTTCGCAGATTGACCATCACTCTGGGGGTTCCGTGATCAGTGAAGCCGCAATAGACACGGCTGAAGCAACACAAACCTGCGTCGAAAAATTGTCGCAACTCTTTCCCAGCGCTTCGCCGATGCGCATCCCGGTTCGCGTCGTCACGCTAGCGACAGCCCGTCGCCCCCTGCACGAACAAACCGTTATCGAATTCGGAACCGCGCAGGAAGTTCTCTTCGCCTCCACGCTTCCGTTGGAATTTGAAGATGGCGTGCGCGTGCTCAACTCCGATGGTTCGCTGGACGCTCGCGCGACAGTCGTCGCCGTGCGCTATCACGACGGACGAAAGGCCGTCGCTGCCCGGTTCGTGGGAGAAGTGGGCAACTGGATCATAAAACGATGACCCCTAAATCAGAACGTCACCACTTTGCAGCCGCCGTCCCTCGCTCAATCGGGATCCGCGGATTTTGTCGCGCAATGGTCCGAGGCGCGCAACGCGTATCCTCTGTACGCGGCTCTCGCTACCCAATTCAATTTTGGCGCGCTGCCATATCCCGCCGGCGAGTTGCCGCCGCAGCGCCCCACGCGCGAAGTGTTCGATAGCATTCTCAAGTGGCTCGACGGAATTGATGCCCGCGTCCGCGCCTTTCAGATCCGCCAGCTTCCTCCCGAAACTCTGAACGCCAGCGAACAGAACTTGCGCGCTTTTCTCCAGCGCCAGTTGCGCAAGCACGAAAAGACCACCGCCGATCGCGACAAGATTGACCTGCTCCTCGTTCAATATTTCGCCTTGTGCGCACCGGAAGAACTCTATCGCAAGGAAATTCACCTCGAAGATGTCGCCGAGGTTTTGCAGCCAGTCCTCACCGCCGCGGACGCCACCCGCCTCGAATGGTGCGCGCCGCTCGATCAAATTCTCGACAAGGTCGCCCACTGCGAAAGCCTGCGCGACATGATGGAGCTCGGCCTCCTCGAACAAGGCCGCCTGGTGAAAGAATCCGCCGGTGCCATGTTCTACGATCCTGCCGCGTTGGTGGCTTTCTGCCGTTTCAATTTTCTCCTCCGCCGCGCTTTCATCCGCGTGCTCCACGCGGACCTAAGCGCCGTGCGCCAAGCCGCCGAAACTCTCGACGCCAATGGCGTAAAGACCGTGGACTGCCGCCGCGCCGGTTTCTCCGCCGCCGAAACCACCACGCAGCTGCGCTACTACTGCGAAAATTGGAAGCAGCCCTTTCACAAGGACTACACCGAAACGTCGGTCACGCACGCGTTCGAACAGCTCCTGGCCCTGCGCGCCGATCTCGAAGAAGCGTTAGCGCACGGCAATTCCGGCGCGCCTGCCCCGTCTGCCGCCACCGAATCGCGCCAGCCGGACAAGCGTTCCACGGTGGATCAAACTTCTAAGCCCACGGAGCCGCTCACTCCGCCGGCCGCCGCGGTTCAGGTGTCTCCGGCAATACCGCCTGCGGTGAAACAATCCACCACACCCGCTGTCGAAAAAACCGATTCACCGAAACCAGCAGACTCAGGCACAACCGCGGTCAAAGGATCACAAGCCTCCGTCGACGCTGCTGCGCCGCCAGCCAACGCTCTCGATAAAGAAAAGTGCCTCGAATCCATTTGGGAGCAGCTCATTGCCGAGCCGCCTTCTCGCGGACGCTCTATGTCCACGATCGTCTTGCAAAATACAAAAGTACTGCTTTCATCTTGGGAAGTCGCCGCGTTCGTCGCCGAAGGCGATCAGGAAGCCGAAGACCTTCGCCGCGCAGTCGTCGCGCGCGCTCTCCTGGCTGTAGCCATGGAAGAACGCAAACGCTCCGGCGATCTAAACCAGATGGCAGCCGCCCTCACGCTTGCGAAATCCGAAGTCTCGTACTTCCAGGGCCGCGTCGAACAAGCCAAGCGCGCAAAAAACACGGAAGCTGCGGTGAACCTGGGTATCAGTACCAAACGCCTCCTCTCATTCATCGAGGAAGCCGAAAAATTGCAGCCTTAAGCAGCTAACAGGTAAGAAATTGAGAATCGCTCCACGGAGTGGCTGGGCGCAGTTGCAGTTGTTTTTGAATTTGTAACGGCCGCCTCTTGGCAGGCGCCGTTGACTTTGCCGTCGCCGGTGACTTTCCTTGGGGGAACGGTCTTGTCTCACTCCAGCGTCCTGATCGTCTCGGACGACACTGAATTCGCGCGCACCGTTGCCGCTCGCTGGCAAGCCGAGCGCCGCGTTCCCGAGATCACCCTCACGACGAGCGACGTCTGGCAATCCTCGGCAGCCGAGGGCTACCACCTCGTAATCGTCGGCCCGGTTCGCGATAAAAAAATCTCAGCAATCCTCTCCGCGCTCGACAACATCCCCACCGCCGCAACCATATACGTCTCCACCGATGCGAAAGATATGTCGGACCTCGCCGCCGCGCATCCTCACGTACTGATCATCCCGCGCGAAGACGGGTGGATTGGAACCCTGATCCTGGTTGCAGGAGAAGCCTTGCGCCGCGCGGCCGCCACCGTGCGCGCCCAACGCGCCGAACGCGTAGCCGCCAAAGCGCAACGCAACGCCGCTCTGGGCCGCTACATGCTCGAAATGCGCCCCGGCGTAAACAACGCGCTGACCTCGGTCCTGGGCAACGCCGACCTCCTACTCCTGGACGCCGAATCAATCCATCCGGACGCCCGCGAACAAATTCGAACCATTCACACCATGGCGCTGCGCCTCAACGAAATCATGCAGCGTTTCTCATCCGTAGCCGCCGAAATGCGCGCCGGTGAGAAAGAATCTCAAGCTGAGACATCCACGGTCTCGCAAATTTCCGCAGCCGGTCTCGTGCGCTGACCCCCCGTGCGTAACCAGCTGAAAAGCAACATGGTTGCAATCTAGTCGCATAACAAGAAAAACGCTCCGCACATGGTCTTGCACTTGCATTTCTATCTGCGGGTATTTCTGTGGAGGTCTGCCGATGCCGAAGAAAGTTCTGATTGTGGATGATTCCCAGGCGGAACTCCACCTCATGCAATCCATGCTGCAACAGGGCGGATTTCATTCCGTGGGAATTTCCGATCCCACCAGAATCGAAGAGGCCATCGAGGAAGAGCATCCGAACGTAATTCTTCTCGACGTGGTCATGCCGCTGCGCAATGGCTTTCAAGCCTGCCGCGATTTGAAAAGTCAGCAGCCCTACTCCAGCATTCCCGTGATTCTGGTCACTTCCAAATCCGCGCCCAGTGATCGCTACTGGGGCGAACAACAGGGCGCGAACGGCTATGTCTCCAAGCCCTTCACGCCAGATGAGCTGCTCAACGCGGTGAAAAGGTTCGCTTGATGTCCCTTGAGCACGAAAACACGGCTCTTTCCGCTGAACTTGATGGCGGCGCGTTCCTTGAAAGCGAGGTTTTTTCCGAGGAGCGTCTGCCCGAGCGTCAGTACTGCGTTTTCCGCGCCGGCCGCGAACGTTTCTGCTTTTCAGTTTTAGAAGTCGAAGAAGTGGTGGACTGGCCCATCGTCACGCGCATTCCGCTCACCCCCGCGTTCCTCATGGGAGTGTTCAATCTGCGCGGCACCATCGTTCCGCTGATTGATATCGCCTTCACCGAGGGCCGCCGACCCGGGCTGTTGCCCAAGCACGTGGTGGTCGCTCTCTTGAAAGGGGACGCGAATCGCGAAGACATGCGGCTGGGAATTGCCGCCGACGAAGTCATCGGCACATTCTCCGCCACCGAAGAGGCGCTGCTCGATCAAGCGCCAGCCGACGTGCCGCACTGCCGCGGCATGTTGCGCCACGACGACCGCCTGGCGCTCGTAGTTGACCTGCGCCGGCTGGTAGATGTTTTTCCAGTGCCGGTAATTTAATTCCGGCAGTCACAGTTGCCGTTGCCATCGAATTTGTAGCGGCCAGCTTTAGCTGGGCGCAGTTGCTGGCGCTTCTGACGTTGCCTTTGTAGCGGCCGCCTGCTTTTTCTTTTTTGGGCGGGCGTCTTTGGCTTGGCTTGGCCTTTATACCGGGCAGCGCTTTTCGGTCCAGGCGATCGAATTTGCATCAGACACGGTTTCTGGGGGCAAGAAGTTTCAGGCCGCGCGCACGAACCGTTCCGCATCACGGACCGGCACGGCAAACGTAAATGGGCGAACAAGTTCTTGGGAGGAAGTCATGAAAGCTCGTCTGAGTTCCACGGTCTGGCTCTTGGTTTTCTGGGTCACACTGTTGCTGATCGCCGCGGTAGGCTTTTCCTACTACGCTGGTTCCCATTCCGCCGCAGACGCCGCCTCGGTTCCCGGCGGCTCTAATGGCGCGTTGGTAGGTGCGATAACTCTCGCGCTCGTCGCGGTCATCTCCATCGTGTACGTGCTCACCAAGCGCGTCCTCGGTCCCGTGGATGAACTCGCGAAATTCTCCGAGCGAGTAGTCTCTGGAGACGTCCGCGCCCGCGTCGAAATCAGCTCCGACGACGAGTTCGGATTCATTGCCGAAAATTTCAATCGCAGTGCCGCCAAAGTCGCTCACGCCGTCACCAATCAACAGGCCCAGGACTCCCTGCAGCGCAGCATCACCGACCTGCTTAACACCATCAACCAGGTTGCTCGCGGTGACTTGACCATTCGCGGCAAAGTCACCAACGACGCTCTCGGCAACGTGGTTGACTCCGTAAACTTCATGCTCGACAACTTCACCAAAGTTCTCGAGCGTGTCCGCAAAGCTGCCGTGGACGTCAGTGGCAGCGCCAATCAAATTCTCGACGCCGCGGACGACATGACCGCCGGAGCGACGCAGCAAGACCAGGAAATCACCAACACCTCTTCCGCCGTGGAAGAGCTAACGGTTTCGATGAAACAGGTGTCTAACAACGCTGAAGCCAGCGCCGAAGCCGCGCGCCGCGCTCTCGACGCCGCCGAACAAGGCAACCGCGCCGTGCGCGATACGCTCGAAGGCATGCAGCGCATCCGCGCATCCGTGCAAGCCACCGCCAAGAAAATTAAATCTCTCGGCGATCGCTCTCTGGAAATTTCCGAAATTATCAACGTGATTAACGACATCACCGAGCAGACCAACCTGCTCGCGCTCAACGCCGCCATCGAAGCCGCCCGCGCAGGAGACGCTGGCCGCGGTTTCGCCGTCGTCGCCGACGAAGTCCGCAAACTCGCCGAGCACTCCCGAAGTGCTACCAAAGACATCGCGGCGCTCATCAAAGCCATTCAAGCCGAAACAAACGAAGCCGTCGTCGTCATGGAAGATGGCACCCGCGAAGTGGAAGTCGGCGCAGGTCTGGCCGATCAGGCCGGTAAAGCGCTCGAAGCGATTTCCAGCGTCGTGCGTCAATCAGCCGAATTGGTTCAGGAAATTTCTCTGGCCTCGAAGCAGCAAGTGCGCGGCACGGAAGGTGTGGCCAACGCGATGCAAATCATTTCCGGAATCACGCGCCAGACCACTCAGGGCGCGCGCCAGACCGCTTCCACCGTCGGCAACATGGTCAAGCTCTCTGAACAATTAAATGAAGCGCTCGCTCAATTCCGTTCCGGTCGCGCGGGCGAGGCCGCCGAAGAACCGCGTCCGGCCGCACCCGTGGGTGCGCATCGTTAGGCCGCAGTGATTCCTGGCGCCGGTGCAGCCTGCCGGCCCCGAACGTGCGCCGAACATGAGACCACATCCAGTTACGACGACGAAGCTCAGCGAGTCCGAACTCGATGATATCCGCACGCTGATCGAGCAGCGCTCGGCCATTCTTTTCGACGCGTCGCGCGAGCGGTTTTTCTCCACCCGCATCCGCGAATACATCGAAGAAAAGGAATTAGCCGGCGGCACCGAGCTTTTCGAGCAGGTAAAAAGTTCTAGCACGGAATACGAAGCCCTGCTCGAGCGCCTGCTGACGCAGGAAACATCGTTCTTTCGTTATCCGGCCGTTTACGACGCGCTGGAAAAGCGTATTTTGCCGGAGGTGCAGGAACGCAAATTCTGGCAGAACCCGCGCGCGCTGCGCATCTGGAGCGCCGGCTGTTCCACCGGTGAAGAGGCCTACTCCATAGCCATCACCCTATGCGACGCGCTGAAATTTGTGGAAGCCTGGGAAATCGAAATTCTCGCGACGGACATCAGCCGCCGCGCGCTGCGTCATGCCGAACGCGGCCTGTACAGCAAACGCAGCCTGCAAGATGTCTCGCTCGGCCAAGTGGACACGCACTTTACGTCCACCAAGCACGGCTTTCAGGTAAGGCCGCGCATTAGAAAAATGATTTCGTTCGCGCAAATGAATCTGGTCGAGCCCGTCTATGTAGGCAAGATGGACTGCATCTTCTGCATGAACGTGCTCATGTATTTCTCAGAAGAGCGCCGCCTCCAGATTCTGCGTCGCTTTTACGACGCACTCGAACCGGGCGGCTATTTTCTTTTGGGGCATTCGGAGACGCTCTCCAACGTGCCCATGAAATTTGAATCCCTGGTGATCGGCGATTGCCGCATTTATCGCAAGCCGGTCGCCGCCGAATCGCGCGCCGCAACCGTGTTGGTGGAGGAAAGCCTGTGAACGGGCCCAATCAGGAATCCGTAGAGCTCTTCCTCCAGGAGGCGTCCGAAAACCTCCAGTACCTGCGGGAATATTCCGGGATGCTGCAGGAACCGCAGACCAGGCCCGAAGATCTCGAAAAACTTTATATCGCCGCGCACACTCTCGCCGGCACTTCCGCCAGCTACGGCTTCCCCCAATTTTCCGAAGTCGCCGCGAAAATGGCGCACATCTTTCACTACGCCATGAACGCCACGCTCACCGCGGACATGCACGGCCCGCTCACCGAATTTATTTCTGATGCCATTTCCGTTCTCGAATTCGATCTTCTGCAAATCAGTTCCAGTGGCACAGAAACCGAAGGAGACATCCTCGCGTTCAAACAGCGCTATTCCTTCGCGTTTCCCGCGCCGCCCGCCTCGCGCGCCGCCCGCGAAGCTGCTGAGGAAGTCGCGGCCGAAGTGCCCGTGGCCGACGCGCCGCCCGCATATTCATTTGTTGATCAACTGCCGCAGGATAGCGACGTGCCCGCGGAAGTTCTCGAATTTTTCGTTCCCGAAGCAGAAGAACATCTCCAAGCCGTCACCGAATGTCTCCTCGCGCTCGAAGCGAATCCGAATGCGGAAGATATCAATCGTCTCTTCCGCTCCATGCACACCGTCAAAGGCTCTGCCGCGCAAGTCGGCTTGCATCGCCTTTCCGCCGTCGCCCATCGCGTCGAAGATTTGATCGGCCGCCTGCGCGATGGCGAACTAAAGCCCAGCGCCAATATCGTGGACATCTGCCTGGAGTCAGTGGACGTCCTGAAAAAATTCCTGCATCGGCAATGGACAAGCGACGAAGAAATGCGCGCCGCGGTAGATCCGCTCCTCGCGCAAATCGCCGAACTCGCCCCCGAAGAGTATGAAGACGCAGCTCCGGCTCAGTCCGCGACAGCCAACGGATCAGAAACAGGAACCGCAACACCGGAAATCGGAATCGCTGCGCCGGAAAAACGCCGCGCCGCCCCCGAAGCTCTGCCGCAAGCCAAGTCCGTCCGCATTTCGCTTGAGCGCCTCGACCGCATGATGAACGCCGTCGGCGAACTAGTCATCAACCGCACCCGCATGGTCGGCCGCCTGGCCGAACTAGCCAAACTCGTCGAAGTTTTGAATTTCTCGAAAAGCCGACTGTCCGGAAAAGTTTCCGAATTCCAGGAAAAGCACGAGTTCAGCAAAATCCAGCCGCTGCTCGTTCCCGGAAGCCACGCCC
This sequence comes from uncultured Acidobacteriota bacterium, assembly GCA_963779465.1. GTDB lineage: Bacteria > Acidobacteriota > Terriglobia > Acidiferrales > UBA7541 > Palsa-295. The sequence continues at coordinate 895,189 of CAVZYH010000002.1, forward strand.
CCCAGATGGACACCTTCCGCGGGAATTTCCCCGGCATGCCTTCGGTCACTTCTAACGATCTTCTCGAATTCAGCGAGCTGGAGATGGACCGGTACGACGACGTCAACATCCTTTCCCGCTCTCTTACCGAAATTTCCGCGGACGTCAACGTCGTCCTCACCCAGCTGGAAGGTTTCATGGGCCGAGTGGATTCAGACATTGATGAATTCACCAAGCTCGCTCACCACCTCCAGGACGAAATCACCGCCGCGCGCATGGTCCCCATCGGCAATCTCTATACGCGCCTTTCCCGTACCGTGCGCGATGCCGCCAACGCCACGGGCAAGCTCGTTGACCTTTCTCTCGAAGGCGCCGACACCGAGCTCGACAACAACATTATTCAGCACGTTTCCGATCCGCTCATTCACCTCGTGCGCAATGCCGTCGCGCACGGCGTCGAAGATCGCCGCACTCGCCAGCGCGCCGGCAAATCCGAAAAGGGTATGGTCAGCGTCCGCGCCTATCACCGCGGCAATCACATTTTCATCGAAGTCGAAGATGATGGCCGCGGCATTGATTATGATGGCGCTCGCCGCCGCGTAGTCGAAATGGGCGCGATGTCTTCCGTCGCCGCTGCCGAACTCACCGAACGCGAGCTGCGCGAATTTCTTTTCCGCCCCGGGTTCACTACCGCGTCTTCCATGACAGAGCTGGCCGGCCGCGGCGTCGGCCTCGACGTAGTCCGCGCCAACGTCCATGCCCTGAACGGCGAAATCGAAGTCCGCTCCGAACCCGGCCACGGCGCGACCTTCACCGTAAAAGTTCCGCTCACCCTGATCATCTCGCAAGCGCTCTTCGTGCGCTGCGGCACGTCCGTCTTCGCTCTGCCGTTGGCCGTCGTCGAAGAAATTCGCCGCCTCAAGCCCGGCGAAATCGAAGACGTCGGCGGAAAACTTCTCACTCGCGTGCGCGACGTCGTCACGGAAGTCGTCCGGCTCGACGTTCAGCTCGCCCTTCCTCCGCTCGAACCGCTGAACGGCTATTTCCACATGGTCATCGTCAAAGTTGCGGGAAAACAGGTAGGCGTCGTCGTTGAAGAAGTCCTCGGCAAAGACGAAATCGTAATCAAGAATCTCGGCGACTATCTCCGCGGCGTCAAACTTTTCCCCGGCACCACCATCGCGCCCGATGGCAGTCTGATTCTTCTGATTGATTTGAATCGTCTCGCTTCGACGGACACCGCCGAACGCAATGCGCTCCCAGCGTCTTCGCCCGCCGCCCGCGTTTTCGCTCCGGGCGCTGAAGCAGTTGCCGCAGGCAGCATCCCAGCAGGCGCCGTGGATTCCATCGAGAATGATCGCGTGGTCGTCGTCGCCGACGATTCCATCAGCGTTCGCAAATTCGTCGGACGCATGCTCGAAAAGGCCGGCTATCGCGTGAAGCTCGCCTCCGACGGCCTCGAAGCCTCCGAACTCGTCGCGCAAATCGGTTGTCACCTGGTCATCACTGACCTCGAGATGCCGCGCATGAACGGTTATGAGCTCATGGCCCATCTGCGCCAGAATCCCGTCACGCGAAAAATTCCAGTGCTCGTAGTCACCTCCCGCGCCGGCGCAAAACATCGCGATCGCGCCATAAAGGAAGGCGCCGCCGCATTTCTAACCAAGCCCGTGCAGGAAGATCAGTTGGTTGCGACGGTGGACGAATTGATTGGCGCGGAAAAACCGGACAAACGGCGCACCGTAAACGTCCCGGTGCGGCGGGATGCAAATGACTAAGGTCCCGGAGAAGAAAATTCGCGTGCTCGTCGCTGACGATTCCGCCTTCATGTGCAAGGTGCTGAAGGAAATCATCAATTCCGACGCGCAACTGGAAGTCGCCGGCACCGCCCGCGACGGCCGCGAAGCCGTGGCTCTCGCCGAATCTCTGCGCCCGGACGTAATCACCATGGACATCAACATGCCGCATCTCGATGGCCTGCAAGCCACCGAGCTGATCATGTCGCAGCACCCTCGGCCGGTTGTGATCGTCAGCTCTGAATCCCGCGAGGGCGCCGCGAGCACCCTGCGCGCCCTCGAACTCGGCGCGATCGACTTCGTGCCCAAGCCGACCAACGGCATTGACCTCGACATGCGCAACATCCGCGAAGAACTAACGCGCAAATTGAAAATGGCCGCCAAAGTTCGCGTCGTGCGCACTGCCACTATGTCGAAGCTTACGGCTCACGCGCCGGTCTCCGTCGCATCGGCTCTGGCGAACAATGGACAGTACGCTGCCGGCAACGGCACAAAATTTCCGCTAGTCGTAATCGCCGCGTCCACCGGCGGTCCAGCCGCAGTCATGCGCGTAGTCGCAGGCTTGCCGAAAGACTTGCAGGCCGCAGTCCTTCTGGTGCTGCACATGCCCGCGGCCTTCACCAGCCAATTCACAATTCAGCTCGCGGAAATCTCTCGCTTGCCGGTGAAAGAAGCGGAATCGCACGAAGCGCCGCAGCCCGGCGTAATCTACCTCTGCCCCGGCGCAAATCACCTGCGAATTTCGTCCACCGGGAAAATCACACTTGACGGCGGCCCGCGCATCGAAGGCTATCGCCCCTGCGCAGACGTCGCTCTGGAATCCGCCGCCGCTTTCGCGCGCCCACTGACCCTGGCAGTCGTTCTCACCGGCATGGGCAACGATGCCTCGAAAGGCGTGCGATCAGTGAAAGCAGCCGGCGGTCACGTAATCGTTCAGGACGAAGCCACCTCTGTAATTTTCGGTATGCCCGCGGAAGCGATCAAAACGGGCTCGGTGGACGAAATTCTTCCCCTCGATCAAATCAGCGCCGCAATCGAAAAGCGCGTAGCGAAAATCACCCGCCTCGCGCCAGCTCCCGTAGGTGCGCGATGAAAATCGCCACGCAGGATTCAGCAAAAGCACGACGCTCGCGCTCCACCGAAGCCGTGATTCTGTTTTGCATCGGCACGCAAACCTTCGCTATCGCCGCGGACGCAGTTCAGGAAATTCGCAGCACGGACAGCCTCGCCACCGCCGCCGTCGAAATGGAACTCGCCGAAGTTCCCAAAGTCCGTCACCTCGTCGAACGCAGCCACCGCACCTACTACGTCGTCAGCGGCTGCGCCCATTTTGGCCTGCGCGTCACCCGCCCCACCCTCGTATTGATCCTGCGCCAAATTCGCACCGCGGTTCTCGTGGATTCCATCGAACGAATGGCGGACGTCTCCAAGGTCCACGCGCTACCGCAAGCCTTTCAAGGCGAAGAACGCCAATGGTATCGCGGCCTGATCTATCTGGAAGACCGCGTGATTCCGGTCATCAAGCCAGACGGTTTTCTCACGTCTGAAGAATTCGTGCGCCTGGATCGCGCCGCGCAATCGATCGAGTCTCGCCAGGAACTCGAAGGAGCAGTCCAAGCATGAGCGCCGCAGAAAATCACGCGCGCAAATCCTGGGTGCTGCTGCACGTCGGCAACCGCCGTTTCGCGCTGCCTGCCGAATCCGTCATGGAACTCGCGCCGCCCGTGCGCCTGCATAACTTCCCGCACACTTCGCGCCTCATCGCCGGAGTAATCGTCCGTCGCGGCCGCATCGTTCCTGTGTATGACGTCTCCCCGGTTCTCTGCGGCCGCGAATCGTCCGTGCACCGCTTCTATCTCATCGCCGAACGCGCCTTCGGAAAGGCCAGCGAAGCCGGCGCCATTCCCGTGAACGGCGAATGTGAACTAGCCACCAGCGAAATGCTGCCGCCGCAAGAAAACGGTCCATCCTATTTCGCCGGCACCCTGGCAATCGAAAACGAAAATATAGACGTTCTCGATTTGCAAGAATTAGTGAGCGCCGAAAGCCGCAATCCCAGCGCCGCAAGTCACGCGGAGCCGCGCCCATGAACGCCTTCACAAATCTCCCGCGCATCCTGCTCATAGATAGCAACGTCTATTTCGCCAAACGTGTTGGCGAAGCTCTCCAACAGGTCGGCTTCGAAGTTGTGCCCTGCACGCAAGCCGCCTACGCGCTCACGATGCTCGAATGGAACGCGCCCGCCGCTATTTTGTGTGCCACAAATCTCCGCGAAATGGGCGCGCTCGAAATGGCTCCCATCTTGCGCGCCGATCCCAACTCGGCGCACATCCCGCTGATTGCCATCGGCGGAAACGGCGCCGGAGCGGGCGACCAAGCTCTCCTCGAAGCCTATCGCGCTGGCTGCGACGATTTCGTTGATCGCCGCCGCTCGCCCGCGGACATCGCCGCGCACGTCCGCAGCTTTCTGGTCAGCCGCCAGGACGGTTTTCAACCGACGCAAATGCTCACCAGCGCCGAAACAGATTTGAGCGGCAATCTCCAGCATCTCGATCTCCCCGGCGTAATCCAAATGCTCGGCCAGGCCCGCCAGACCGGCGCGCTGCACATCAACGCCGTGGACGCCGATGGAATTATTTTCTTCGAGGGCGGGGAAATCACTCATGCGGAATGCGGCATGCTCTTCGGCGACGAAGCCGTCACCCAAATCGTCGCCACTTGCCAGGGTGCCGTCAAAGGCGTTTACAAATTCGTCTACGGCGCCACCGCCGCGCAACGCACCGTCCTGCGCTCCGCCACCGATCTGCTCCTCGATGCCATGCGCGAATTCGATGAATCACAACGCGACACCGAGGAAGCTTCTGAAAACGGCATCGACCGAATCGCCGAATCACACTCCGAACTCGACCCGCAACTCGACAACGTGGAGAAAAAATCGCTATGAGCGATACGCAAACTCTCACCGCCGCCCGCACTCCCACCGTCTATTTCATTGACGACAGCGCCACCATGCGCGAAGTCATCAAGATCGCCTTCCGTAAGGAAAATATTCATGTCATCACCTGTGCCGACGCTGCCTCCGCCCTCGCCCAATTCGGCGATTCCGCTCCCGACGCCGTAATCACCGACGTGATCATGCCCGATAAAGACGGCTACGAAGTCTGCCAATTCATCAAGGAACACGAACTCTTCGGAAAAACTCCTGTAATCTTGATGTCTGGCGTGGTGAATCGGACCGTAGCGGAAAAAGCCATGCAGGTAAAAGCTGATGAACTCGTGCGCAAGCCCTTTCAGCCGCAGGATCTGATCGCTCGCGTCAAAAGTCTTCTGAATCCCGCCGGTACCGTGCAGCGCGGTTCCTTGCGCGAAGAAGAAACAAATTCGTCGCAAGCCGCCAGCCGCGTCCTAGGTGGCCTTTTCGCGCCCACCGCTGCTCCGCAAAATGCAGCATCGCCATACGCCGCGCCCGCAAATTTCGCGAATCCCAATCTCGCCGCCACGTCCGCATGGCCCGCGGAACCAGCGCAAACATTCGCGCCGCAACGCACGGCGGCGGCACCTACGCGTCCCGCAGCGCCGCCTCAACGCGCCGCTGCGCGCCCGCCATCACCCGACACCCAAAAACTGCGCCACGAAATCCGTCGCCTCGAGCTTCTGGTAAAAAAACTCCAGGCCGAACTAGAAGCCCAAAAACAATACTGCGCCGCCCTCGAAGCCGACTTCAAATCTATGCAGGAAACCGAATAGCGCAACGCCGTCCGGCCGGCTCGTTTGCAGTTGCAGTTGAATTTGTAGCGGCCGCCTGCTTTTTGCTTTTTAGGCGGGCGTCTTTGACTTTGCTTTACTCCAACCCCTTCGCCCGCAAAAATTCCCGCGCCACATCCGCAATATCCCGATGCTCCCCATCCACCTCATAATTCATCCGCCGCATTTCCTCATCACTAACCTTCCCGGCCAGTTCCAGCAGTGCCGCCCGCATCTCCGGAAATCGCGTCAAAGCATCCGCCCGCACCACCGGCACTGCCTCGTACGGCGGAAAATAATGCTTGTCGTCCTGCAGCATCGTCAAATCCCGCGCCGCCAGCAATCCGTCAGTCGAATTTCCCGCCACAAAATCCACCTGCTTCTCCAAAAGCGCGCGGTAAAGCAATCCCAAATCCAAAATCCGTGGCGTCTCCCGAAAAGCCAGACCATAAGTTCGCGCCAAACCCGCAAACCCATCCGGTCGTTCCATAAATTCGTAACCAAATCCAGCCCGCCAGTCGCGCACAAAAGGCGCCGCATCCGAAATAGTCTTCAGATGCAGCCGTCGCGCATCCTCCCCCCGCACCACAATCGCAAAAGTATTGTTGAACCCCAGCGATGGCAGCACCACCAATCCGAACCGCCGCTGGTATTCATTTCGCACGCGTTCATACACCGCCGCGGGGTCAGCTTCCAGAGGGTCGTGCAAAATAGCAGTCAGAGCCGTCCCGGTATATTCCACATACAAGTCCACTCGCCCCGCGAGCAACGCCTGCTGACAAATATATGATCCCGCCAGATAAAATCGCCGCGTAACCTCGCGATGCGTCCGCGCCTCCAAATGCTGCGCCACAATTTCGCCCAGCAAAGCCGACTCGGAAAAATTCTTCGACCCCACAACGATTTCATCGTGCCGTACCGCGCCGCACGAACCCAGCGCCACGGCGCACGCGAACACCAGGCAAGCTATGGCCCCCAGCCGCACCGACGCGCTGCGAATCATGATCGCGCAGGCTGCCACCGGCGCTCACAAACGCCCAGCAGAAAATCAGCAATCAACGCCAGCAACGCCGCCGGAATCGCCCCAGCCAATATCAATTGGTTATTCACCATCGCCAGCCCGCGAAAAATAAATTCGCCCAACCCTCCTGCGCCAATCGCCGCGGCAATGGTCGCAATTCCCACCGTCAGCACCGTGGCCACGCGAATCCCAGCGAGCATCGTCGAAAACGAAAGCGGCAATTCCACCTGCAGCAAAATCTGCCGCTCGGTCATGCCCATTCCAAGCGCCGCATTCCGAATCGCCTTGTCCACCCCGGTTATTCCCGCTGCAGTGTTGCGAATAATCGGCAGCAGCGCATACAGCGCCAGCGCCGCAATCGCAAGCCGGTCCGCCCGAGCTCCCAGCCACGGCACCGGAAGCAAAAATCCAAATAGCGCCAGGCTGGGAATCGTTTCCGCGATATTCGCCCCGCCCAAAATCGGTTTCGAAAGCCACGGCCGCCGCGCCACCAGCACGCCGAGCGGCACTCCCACCGCGACGGCCAGCAGCATCGCGATCCCCACCAGCCACACGTGCTCCAGCGTCGCGTGCAGAATTTCCCGATGATGTCGCGCAAAATATTCCAGCAGATTCATCCCGGCTCCTCCATCTTTTCCAGCATCCGCAAATTCGCAATGTATGAGGCGGTCACCGGCTCCGTCGCGCTCATGAAATCTTTCGGTGTGTGCAGTCCCACCAGCGCCCCGGCATCAATTACGCCAATGCGATTCCCCAACAGCAGCGCTTCGGCCACGTGATGCGTCACGATCACAATCGTTTTCGTCAACCGTCGCTGCAAATCCTGAAATTCGGCTTGCACTTCCGCCCGCGTCAGCGGATCCAGTGCTCCGAATGGCTCGTCCATCAGCAGAATCGGCGGATCCGCCGCCAGCGCCCGCGCCACGCCCACGCGCTGTCGCTGCCCTCCGGAAAGTTGATGCGGGTAACGATGCAAAAATTCCGACTCACTCAACCCCACCAGCTGCAAAAGCTCGGTAACTCGCGCGCACACACGTTCGTCCGGCCAATGCTCAAGGCGCGGCACCAAAGAAATATTCTGCTCCACGGTGAAATGCGGAAATAATCCAACTTCCTGAATCACGTAGCCAATCCGCCGCCGCAACTCAATCGGATCACCCTCCAGAGTCGAGCGCCCCTCCACCAACACCGCGCCTTCCGTAGGCTCCAGCATCCGATTGATCAATTTCAAAGCTGTGGATTTTCCCGCACCGCTGCGCCCCAGCAAAACCAAAGTCTCGCCACGTTGCACCTCAAGGTTCAGGTCGCGCAACAGCGCCCGACCGTTCGGCAGCTTGTAACCCGCATGGCGAAATTCAATAACTGGATTTGAAACGGGAAGGGAACCACGCCCGGAAGTAAGTTCGGTGTCAGCGCTCATGCAGTTGACAACAGCCCACAGCGCCACGCGTCACACAGCGCCAGCCGCGTCTCGCGCAGGCTAACAAGCGCCACATACCGTGTCAAACCCGAACGCTCCGAACGCCGCCGTACTCTCGATCGCATTTGGTGGAATGTACCGTATATGGTACACTACTCGCGTGGCTAAGAAGCCTCAGTCGTCAGCGGGGACAGCTCTTCCGTCTGAAACATTCGCGACACATGGAAAGCGGGTGCCCGCGGTCTTCTTTCGCACGGCCGCCGGAGGGGAACCGGTCCAGGATTGGTTGAAAGCGCTACCCTTGTCGGAAGATCGCAAGCGCGTCGGCGAAGATATTAAGACTCTAGAGTTCGGTTGGCCGCTGGGAATGCCGGTTTGCAGGCCGCTGCGCGGCGGTATCTTTGAAGTGCGGACGAGCCTGGACCAAAATCGCGTCGCGCGCGTGCTCTTTTACATTGATAAAAAGGGTCGCATGGTCCTCCTGCATGGGTTCATTAAGAAAACACAACAGACCCCTCGCGAGGATTTAGAGCTCGCCAAGAAAAACAAAAGCCAGCATCAAAGGGATGTGCAATGAAAGTGCAAAAGAGTCGTAAAAAAACAATCCACACAGGGTCGACATTCGACAGCTTTCTTGCAGAAGAAGGTATTCAGCAGGAAGTCGAAGCAGTCGCCATCAAGCGCGTCCTGGCATGGCAACTCGAACGCGCCATGCAGGAGCAGCGCAAGACAAAACAAACAATGGCCAAGCAACTTCGAACCAGCAGGTCGCAACTGGATCGCTTGCTCGATCCGCGCAACGTTTCTGTAACGCTGGACACCATCACCCGCGCAGCCAGAGCTCTCGGCAAACGCCTGATCATTCGCGTCGCCAACCAGAAGGCCAGACGCGCCTGATCTTCCGTAAGACGCTCCGGCACGAAGCGTGAGAATTTTCTGAACACGTCTGCGCTCGACCGGGGGCTCGCCGGCCGGCGCACCAATGCCTAAAGAATCCTGCGCACCCCCACCCTCATCTCATGGAACAGCTATTCAAAGACACAAACAACATCCAAGGGAGTCACACGTGAGCAAGCTAAAAGGTAAAGTCGCAGTAGTGACCGGCGCCTCGAAGGGCATCGGCGCAGCCATCGCCAAGGCTCTCGCAGCCGAAGGCGCATCCGTAGTCGTGAATTACGCATCCAGCAAAGCCGGCGCGGATAAAGTCGTCTCCGCCATCACCGCAGCTGGTGGCAAAGCCGTCGCCGTAGGTGGCGACGTTTCCAAAGCCGCCGAAGCCCAAGCCATCATCGCCGCAGCCATCAAGAATTATGGCCGCCTCGACATCCTCGTCAATAACTCCGGCGTGTACGAATTCGCGCCACTTGAAGCCGTCACCGAAGATTCATTCCACCGCCAGTTCAACATTAATGTCCTCGGCCTTCTGCTCACCACTCAAGCAGCCGCCAAGCACCTCGGCGAAGGCGCCAGCATCATTAATATCGGCTCCGCTGTCAGCCGTATCACTCCGCCGAACAGCTCCGTATACACAGCCACCAAAGGCGCGGTTGACGCTATCACCGGCGTTCTCGCTCGCGAGCTCGGACCCAAAAAGATCCGCGTCAACAGCATCAACCCAGGCATCGTCGAGACGGAAGGCACGCACTCCGCCGGTTTTATCGGCTCTGACTTCGAGAAGGGCGCCATCGCGCAAACTCCGCTTGGCCGCATCGGCCAGGTCGGCGACATAGCCTCCCTAGCCGTCTTCTTGGCCTCCGCTGACTCCGGCTGGCTAACCGGCGATCAACTTCGGGCGTCTGGCGGTCTGAGCTAACCCGCGCTCACCGAAGTCGCGGCATCCAGCATCAAGCGCGATCTTCAATCGGCAATCGGGGGCTCCATCTTTCCCGCATTCGCGGGGAGGATGGAGCCCTTCGCGTTTTACGGTTAGAAGCTTTCGTCCGGGTTTTCTCGGCTTCGGTGCAGGCACCGCAATAGAAACCTGTTGCGCCCCAACTTCAGCAAAGGTATAAGCGGCGCAATTCTTTGGAGCGCCAAATGACTGGAGCTGCCAACCGATGACGGAACGCACAGTCTCACAAGCGGACGCCGCCACGCGCCCATCCGCGGCTTCGAGCTCCCTCTGGAATAAGGACCTCGCCCCCATCCCGCGCAACCAACGCACTTGGGGCACCTACAACTACGCCGCGCTCTGGGTCGCCATGAGCGTCAACATCCCCACCTACATGCTAGCCAGCGCCATGATTGCCGGCGGCATGAATTGGAAGCAGGCCATCTTCACAGTCTTCCTCGGCAATATGATCGTGCTCATTCCGATGCTGCTCAACGCGCACGCCGGCGCCGAATACGGCATCCCGTTCCCAGTTTTCGCCCGCGCATCCTTCGGCGTGCTCGGCGCAAACGTTCCCGCAGTCCTCCGCGCGCTGGTAGCCTGCGGCTGGTTCGGAATTCAAACTTGGATTGGCGGCGAAGCAATCAACACTCTGCTAGCGGCAATGACTCCAGGATGGAATCACGCCTGGATGTGTTTCTTTCTGTTCTGGCTCTTGAATCTAGCCGTTATTCTGCGCGGCATCGAAGCTATTCGTTATTTGCAAGGCATCACGGCTCCCGCTCTCCTGATCCTCGGCCTCGCGATGCTCGGTTGGGCCTACACCAAAGCAGGCGGCCTAGGCCCCATGCTCTCGACGCCCTCGCAATTTCGCACCTTCCACGAATTTTTCGCGTTCTTTATTCCTTCGCTCACCGGAGTCGTAGCGTTCTGGGCCACGGTCGCGCTGAATATTCCAGACTTCACGCGATACGCCAAAGGTCAGCGGGAACAAATGCTCGGCCAGGCGCTCGGCCTGCCCACCACGATGACGTTCTATTCCTTCATCGGCATCGCAGTCACGTCTGCAACGGTAGTCGTCTTTGGCCGCGCCATCTGGGATCCGGTGGCGGTGCTGAGCCGCCTCGGAAATCCAATCGCGGTCGTGGTCGCGATGCTCGCGTTGCTTCTCGCCACCCTCAACGTCAACGTCGCTGCCAACGTAGTCTCGCCCTCGAACGATTTCTCGAATCTCTATCCGCGCAAAATCAGTTTCAAACTCGGCGGCGTCATCACTTGTTTTATCGGACTGCTGATGCAACCGTGGCGCTGGCTTTCAAGCCACGGCAGCTACGTGATGGGCTGGCTGGTCGGCTACTCCAGTTTCCTGGGTCCGATCGCCGGCGTGATGATCGCGGACTACTATGTGCTGCATAAACGCAGGATTCTCGCCGATGATCTCTACCAACGTGGGGGTGCCTACGAATTCACGCGCGGCTTCAATTGGCGCGCGATCGGTTCACTCGTCGCGGGCGTAGCAGTAGCCCTAAGCGGTCTGGAAATCCGCAAGCTCCGCGGCCTCTATCCCTACGCCTGGTTCGTAGGTTTCGCCGTCTCGTTTTTCATCTATTTATTGCTGACGCGAAGCTCGCGCTCGCGCCAATCGGAATGATTGTTGCTTGTCGTCGCAAATCATCGCGCCAGAACTGTTCGTACCTCGCGCAACACCTTAAACAGCATCGCGTCCGTAAGCTTTCCCGTGAAAGTATTCTGCTGGCTCGGATGATAAGACGCAAAAAGCCGCGGCAGATCCCCCGGCAACTCATAACTCACGCCATGCCGAAAAGGAAACGCAGCCAGAGTCGCAATCAGCCCGCGCTCTTTCAGCAATCCCAGATACGCCCGCATCGCAATGCCGCCAAGCACTAGCACCGCGCGCGGCCGCAAAATCTCCAGCTCGCTCTCCAAGTAGTGCCTGCAATTCGCGAGCTCCGCAGGCAACGGTTTATTCGCGGGTGGCGCGCAACGTAAAGTCGCGGCCATGTAAGCATTCTTCAAAGCAAGCCCATCGTCGCGATTCACAGAAGTAGGCTGATTAGCAAACCCCGCGCGAAACAGAGCCTTGTACAGAAAATCGCCTGAGCGATCGCCGGTGAACATTCGCCCCGTGCGATTGGCTCCATGCGCCGCGGGCGCAAGCCCCAAAATCAAAAGCTCCGCGCGCGGATCGCCAAATCCTGGAACCGGTCTCCCCCAATAGTCCCAAGCCAGAAACGATCGGCGCTTGTCCCGCGCGACCTGTTCGCGATACCGTACCAGCCGCGGGCAAACTCGGCAGCGAATAATTTCGAGATTCAGTTTTTCCAAGTTGCTCATGTGGCAGTCGCACTGAAAAGTTATCATGAACCCAGCCAAGCCCGCGAAGCGTCTAAGCAACATGCCGCGCGAGCGTAGCCGCATTGCCTGGCGATGATCGCCCGCGCCACGCAAACGAACGAAGGGGCAATCGCAGCGCCATGAATCACAAACGCTCGTAGTCTGCGAACGAATGTGCAGCGGCAACGGCCGCGCGCAAAAATCTTCGGAGTCGACGCACATCAATGCCTAACACGCCCGAAAGAATCATCATCCTCGACGGCGATCCACACAGCCGCGATGACCTGCGCGCGGCTTTGCAGTCAGCTGGCTACGATATCGCCGTTTACGAGACGACCCGCGAAGGGCTCGATGCCGTTCATCAGACTGGCGCCGCTCTTTTACTGCTCGACGCGAGCATGCAAGATCCTGGCGCCGGCGAAGTCCTAGCTACGATTCGCGGTTCCGCCGCCACCGCGGGCATTCGTGTACTCCTGCTCGTCGCGGCCGGAAGCGAGCAGCGCGCCTCGGCTCTGGATCTGGGCGCGGATGACGCCATCTCTCGCCCGTGCGATTCCCGCGAGTTACTCGCACGCGTCCGCGCGCGCCTGCGCATGCAACGCGCCGAAAACGAGCTGCGCGAAAAGATGCGCATCGCCGAAGAAGGCCAGCAAATCGCCCACACCGCGTTCGAAGCGCTCGCCGTCACGGAAAAAATGACCAGCGACGCGTTCTCGCTCGACCGTAAGCTCAAGACCGGTTTCGCAGCGGTGCTGGCCGTCGCCGTCGTGATGGCAGGAATTTATTTTCTCTTCGCCCACAGCGCGCAGAAAGTCGCGCAGCGATCGAATGCGATTCTTGCCAAGCTTGAGGGCGGAATCGTCCGCCAGCAGGCCTTGATCTCCGAAGCCCGCAAGCTTCGCGCCGAGCAAGGCAGCCAATCGGGAAGCATCATCGCGGATCCCGTGGCCAAGGACGACCTGAAAAAACAAGCCGAAGATTTGAAAGCGAAAATGGCCACCGCCAATTCTGACGACGCTGCCGGCCTGCAAAAGCAATTGCAAGAAACCAATTCCCGCCTGCAACGCCTCGAAGCACAAGGCCAAGCCGCGCAAAGCATTATTCCGATGGATGTCCAGTCCGTCTGCTTGCTGCATGTGGCTGTCGCGTTCAACGATCAGCAATCCGGGCGGCGCCTGCGCTACGCCGGCCTCAACGAGGATGGCGAGCCGATTCAGGACAGCGAAGGCAATCCAGTTTTGACGGTGGAAGGAAAAGGTCCTGAAGTGAAGCTGGATATTTTCGGCACTGGCTTCCTCGCCGGACCGGGCGGGCGCGTGATCACTAATCGCCACGTTGCCGAGCCTTGGTGGAAGAACGACGAGATCGCCCAAATCACCAGCCAGGGATTGCAGCCGCAAATTTCCACGATCCGCGCCTATTTTCCCGGCGATCCGCGCGCGTTCCACGCGGAAATACAGGAAATTTCTGAGGTGACCGATCTCGCATCCGTGCGCGTGGACCTGCAGGACTTGAAGCGCCCGGTCCTCGCCATTGACACCGGCAAAGATTCAGCCCTGAGCGGTCAACCCGTCATCCTGATGGGCTACGCCACGGGCCTGGCCGCTATCCTCGCGCGCACCGACGAAGAATCCGCGCAGGACATAATCAAGAAAAGCAGCAGCGACGTTTCGCAAGTTCTCAACGAACTCGCCAAACGCAATTTGATTCACCCGCTGATCACCCAAGGCCACATTGGCGACATCCTGCCGGACAAGATTGTGTTCGACGCGCAAACCACCTCGGGCGGCTCCGGCGGCCCGCTCTTCAACCGCGATGGAAAAGTGATCGGCGTGACGGTGGCAATCCTAAAGGGTTTCGGCGGCTCGAATTTCGGAATCCCGATCCGCTTCTCGCAGCCCCTGCTCTCGAAGTAACAGCTTGAACGCGCCGCCGCACCAGTCGCACGCTCCAGAACCACGGATCAGGTTGAAAGAATGGGCTCGGCGTCGCCAGAAGTTTGTGCAATTCCCCGCGGGCAAAAATCCTATTCCGCCAAGCCCACGCGCCGCAAAAGTTCCTGAAAGCGCGGGTCCGGCCGCAGCGGATCATAAACAGGTTCCACCTTCAACGCCGTCAGCAGATTCGAGCGCTGCGCGTACGCTTTTTCCAGCGAGCTCAGCGCCGCTTCATTATTCCCGACGCCAATGTACGCCACCGCCATGGCTACGGGATCTTGCGGCGACGTCAGATTCATCGCTTCCAACTTTCTCAGCTCGGCTCGCGCCTTATCCATCTGCCCCATCCGTCCGTAAACATAAACCAACCGCGAACTGATGTTGGTTCCATCGCCCGCTTGGCGGCGCCATACGTCCAGGTTCGCCAGGGCTTCGGTAAAGCGGCCTTGTTGCATGTAGGCATCAATTCCCAGGTGAGCTCGCCCGAAGCCAGGATCCATTTCCAGAACGCTTTGGAACTGTTCGATCGCGCGGTCGTATTGCCGCGCGAAGTAAAGTATCGCGCCGCGATCCGCCGCGATAATCAAGGACAGCGGATCAAGCCTGCGCGCGGATTCGCTTTCGCGCAATGCTTCATCAAAGCGTCCCCGCCAAGTCAGGAATTCCGCATACCAATGGTGGGCTGTCGCGTAGTTCGGGTTCAATTCAATCGCCCGTCGGTATTCTTTTTCCGCAGTGTTCCAGTCCCAATCGTAGTTCTCCAGAATTAGAGCCAGCGCCACGTGCGCTTCCGGCAGCCCGTCGTCAATCTCCAGCGCTCGTAGCGCGGCCTCGCGTGCTTTGGGCATGTACTGTGCTGCGGGTGCCAGCGTGTAACCCGGCATCAGCGCGTAACTATTCGCCAGACCCGCATACGCAGGAGCGTAGTTCGGATCCTTCGCAATTGCCTGCTGGAAATACACGATCGCCTGCTGAAGGCCCTGCCGTGTACGCTTGTTCCAGAAGTAAAGTCCCTTCAGGCAGAGGTCATATGCCTGATAAGCCTGCGGCGTCAAAGTGGGCTGATGAACGATTTCCCTGTGTTCCGGACTCCCGAGCGTTTGTTGAATGGAATCTGAGATTTCCCGTGCAATCTCCGCCTGCAGAACCAACAAATTCGTCAGTTCGCGATCGTACTGCTGAGCCCAGAGCTGCCGCTGGCCGCGTACTTCGATCAGCTCGGCGTTAATTCGCACTTTCTGGGAATCGCGCCGGACGCTCCCCTCCAGCACGTACTGCACGTCCAGTTCACTTCCAATCTGGTCCACCTTTTCCGCACTGTGCTGGTAGTGCATCACAGAAGTCCGCGCGATCACTCCAAATTCCTTCGGATCCAGGCGCCCCAGCTGCGCGATCATCTCCTCTGTCAAGCCGTCGCTGAAGTAGTCCTGCGATTCGTCGCCCGTCAAATTCTCGAAGGGTAACACCGCCACCATGATTCTCGCGGCTGGCGCTGTTCGTTGTGGAGCGAGGTGCGCTCGCGGCCATTTCAGGAATGCGACCAGACCGACGATCGCCAGTACGCTGAGCGCCACGGCTGCCACTCGGCGCCGCGTACTTGAACTTGAGCTGGCCGTTTGCACTGTCGTTGGCGAAGCGGCCGCCTCGTCTAAGACCTTCGCGCCACCCGATTCTTCCTTCGCTTCCGCGGCGCGCTCGCCCCCTAAACCGCCTTCGAACTCGACCGACGCAATCATCCGATAGCCCAGCTTCGGCAATGTCTCGATGTACCGTGGGTCCGAGGCGGAATCGTTCAGACTCGCCCGCAGCTGTTTGATCGCAGTGTTCAGTCCATTCTCAAAATCCACAAAGGTGTTCGAAGGCCAGACGCGCTTCTGCAGCTCTTCCCGCGAAACGCATTGCCCGGCGTGCTCCAGCAGCAAGGCCAGCACCTGGTGAGCCTGCGGCCGCAGCTTCAGCTTCACGCCGTGCTTATACAGCTCGCGCGTCTGAGCTCTCAGCTCGAACGCACCGAACCGGTATCTACAGTCCTGAGACATGGATTTCTCGGCACATTGTCTCTAAATTCTGCTCTTTATCCCTCTTGCTGTGCAAGCTATAAGTCGCCAAATCAGCAACTTAGACGTACAGGTCGACAACACCGAATGTTCACCCGCCGTCCATTGACGGATCGCCACACATCCGCGATCAACGGTAGCAACGCAGCAGTCTGGACGCTCAAAGCAGAATCGAAATTCAACTCGAAGTGCATCCCCGGTCGGGGCTAGGAGGCCAAATGCGGCCGAAGCATGATTTCTTTATGATTGCGCAAGGGCGGAAATGGTTGGTGGTGGCTGGGACCTTGGCGCTTGCCGCGGTCGCTTCGGCGGCCATTATCCCGAATCTCTTCCCCTTTCTGGATCCCACCGGGCTCATCTCTACCTACAATGCCAATGGTCCGATTGATGAGGGCAGCAAGAATGCCTTCTTCGAAAGCCTGGGCACCAATGGACGCTCCTGCGGCACCTGCCACCTCGCCAGCGACGGGATGGGTCTCGGCGTGAATAGCATCCAGGCGAAGTACGCCGTGACGCATGGAAACGATCCGCTATTCGCTTCGATTGACGGCGCGAATTGCCCGAACAGCACGTCCCACGACCCGGCCTCACACAGCCTTCTGTTGAAAAGCGGATTAATTCGCATTTTCTTGCCGGTTCCCGCGAGTGCTCAATACCAAATTCAGGTCGAACGCGATCCGTACGGCTGCGCTGTTGTGACCGACGAAGTCACCGGCGTGCAGACCGTTTCGGTCTATCGCCGGCCACTGCCGACCACGAACTTGCGGTTTCTCAGCGCCATCATGTTTGACGGTCGCGAAACTGCTCAGCCGCTCACTGCTGCCGCTACTTTTCAGGCGAACCTTCAGACGGATCTGCTGCAACAGTCCATTGACGCCACTCTGACCCACGCGCAAGCAGCCGCTCCGCCGACGCTCGCGCAGCAAACCGCGATCGTCAATTTCGAGTTGGGGCTGAATTCAGCTCAAGCGCTGGATTTTCGCGCCGGCTGGTTGAACTTTGCCGGAGCGCTCGGTGGGCCCGCGAACCTTTCACGGCAGTCCTACTACCCCGGCACCAATGATTCGCTCGGTGCCGATCCCCAGGGCAATGCGTTCAACTCCACCGCATTCACGCTCTTTTCGGATTGGGAAAATTCACCCGAACCTAGGCGGAGAATGGTCGCAGCTGGAGAAAAGCTCTTCAACACCCGCGCGTTGACTATTTCCAACGTCCGCGGGCTGACTGATAACGCCGCGCTGGCCAAAGCTCTGGGCACCACCGTGCCCATTGCGCCGTTCGCGGGAACATGCACCACCTGCCATGACGCGCCGAACGTCGGGAACCACTCTCTGCCGTTGGCTCTGGATATCGGCACCGGCCACGATCCTGCCGCGGAAACCGATCCGCTAATTGCCAACGGGCTCTCGCAACTCAGCGTTGCGGATTTGCCGGTCTATCGCATCACCGGATGCCCGAATCCGTTCCAGGTTTCGGGGCAACCTGTGGAGCCCTACGTGATCTTCACCACGGATCCGGGCAAAGGACTGATCAGCGGTTTGTGCAGCGACATGGTCCGCACGAAAGGCCCGGTCCTTCGCGGTCTGGCGTCACGCGCTCCCTATTTTCACAATGGAGCCGGGCGCGATTTGAACGAAGTACTGGAATTTTACAACCAGCGATTTCAGATGAATCTGACGCACGAAGAAAAAGAGCAGTTCATCGCATTCCTGAACTCCCTCTAGTATCTGGTTTTTGCAGCGCGCGGCTCTGTTCCCTCGGCGGGATGGGGCCGCGCAGTTGGCAGTTACGTCCACAAAGGCAGCGCGTAGATCAGCGGCCGGATTTTGCTGCTGCGCCAGAAGTAAGCGAGGATGATCACGCTGGCGATCGCCGCATACGCGCACCACAGAGAAGTAAATGCGTAGCGCTTGAACGCCATCACCACCAGCAGAATCACCAGGTTGGCCCAGCCGAAAAGTACCATGGCACGAACTTTGGAAAAGAACAGCGAACCGCAGGTGGCAATCACGTACAGCACCGCGACCGCCGTATTGTTGGTTGCTTGATTGATGTACACAATGCTGTTTCCGCGAATGTAGACCTCGGTCGGAAACGCCGTCAACGCCCACAAAATATAAAGCGTTGTGGCCACGCCAATCGCCAGAAATGGCAGCATGCGCCGCCGACCCTTCCCGTCGGGCTCAAACAGCAGCACGCTCAGCGGTAGCAGAAGCGGCAGCAGGCCCTGGGCGTACAACATGAACGCCGCGCCCATGTTGTGCGCTACTGCCGGCGAAAGAATTCCATCCAATCCGAGCCAAACGAACCCTTCGATGAACTGATGAATCGCGAACAGCAAAGGCAGCGACGCGAAAAGTAGTTCGCGCCGGTGCTTCACCTTCGTCAACGTCACGACGCCCACTGCGCCTAACGCAGTGCTGCCCACAAAGTTCGCCGTCGCGGAAAAACACATGGATGGCTTTTCTCCCGGCGGGAGAATTACATCTATCACCGCGAAACGCAAAATATTTCTTACCTTGCGCTGCTGCGAAACACCTGCGATTGCCCGCGCTTGGGCTTTGGCGAAATTGACACGGCGTGCTCCGCGAAGCTAGCATAGTCGGAGCGATTGTTCCCTCGGAGGCGACTCCGCAGGTGTGCCTGCCGAAGCCGGTAACGCCGGATCTAGCGTCATGGATAGCAGCTCGCGTTCGAAAAATATTCTGGACCGGATTGTCGAAGCGCGCCGTGCATCGGTGGCGCATCGCAAACGCGTGCTTCCGGACGTTGCGCTGAAAATCGCCGTGGAAAAAAAGGTTGCGCCGCGGCGCGATTTCCTGGGGGCGCTCGGGCGGGTCGGCAAAATCAATATAATTTCGGAATTGAAAAAGGCCTCGCCTTCGCGCGGTGTGATTCGCGAGGAATACGCGCCGGCAGTTCTGGCGGCGAGTCTGGAGGAAGCGGGCGCGGCTGCTTTGTCGGTGCTCACCGAGGAAGATTTCTTTTCCGGCTCGCTTGGCGACTTGAAAGAGGCCAGTCGCGTGACCAAAATTCCCATCCTGCGCAAGGATTTCATCGTGGATCCCTGGCAGGTGTGGGAAACGCGCGCGGCGGGCGCCGATTCGTTTTTGCTGATTGCGGCTGTTCTAAACGACGAGGAGCTGCCCGAATTGTTGCAGCTCGGACGCATGCTGAAAATGGAACCGCTGGTGGAAGTTCATTCCCGTGAAGAATTGCAGCGCGTGCTGGACGCCGGCGCGCGCATCATCGGCGTAAATAATCGCGATCTGCGCGATTTTCAGGTGCATCTGGAAACGTCGCTGGCGTTGGCCGATGCGATTCCCGAAGAATGTATCGCGGTGAGCGAATCCGGCCTGCGCACCCATGACGATCTGGCGCGGCTGCAGCGCGCTGGGTTCGATGCGTTTCTAATCGGCGAACACGTGATGCAAAGCGCTGATCCGGCGGCTGCGCTGCGGGCTTTGATGGCGCCTGCCGGGGCAGGGCACACAACAGCATGAATGGCGAAGCGTCATGGTGAAGGTAAAAATTTGTGGGATCACGAACTGGGCTGACGCACGGCGCGCTGTGGAAGCCGGTGCCGATTTTCTGGGATTTAACTTTTATCCCAAAAGTTCACGTTACATCGCGCCCGCGGCCGCGCGGCGCATCGTGCAACGATTGCCCGACGCAGTCGCATCGGTCGGAGTGTTCGTGAATGAGCCAGAACGCGAGATGTTGGCGATCGCGCGGCAAGTGGGCCTCGATTACGTGCAGTTGCACGGAGACGAGACGGCGGAAGTCGTGTCGCGCATGCGGCGCAGCTTCCGCGTGATTAAAGCGATTCGCGTGCGCGATTCATTCCGCGTTTCGCGGCTGGCAAGTTTCGGCCGGGCGTCCTCCATTTTGCTCGATGGCTTCGATGCGCATTTGCGCGGCGGCACTGGAAAAAGTTTCAACTGGAAGCTGGCGAAAAGCGCGGGACGCAAGCGGCAAATATTTCTGGCCGGTGGCGTTACGCCGGAAAACGTGGCGGAGGCGGTTTCCGCGGCGCGGCCATTCGCGATTGATGTGTGCAGTGGCGTGGAATCGAGCCCTGGTAAAAAAGACGCGGCGCGGATGCGCGCGCTGGTCGCGGCAGTGCGGCGAGTGGATACGCCGAGTCTCGTAAATACAACGCACCCCGCGAATTCGGCACGCCCAGCGAATACTGCGCGGAGGAAACGAAGATCATGAGCGCGATTGCCCAAATGGTGCCCGATGCGCGCGGCCGATATGGCCGCTACGGAGGGCGCTATGTCCCGGAAACTCTGGTAGCGCCGCTGGAAGAGCTCGAGCGTGCCTACGCAGCCGCATGCGCTGACAGGAGTTTCCAGGGGGAACTTGAATTGCTGCTGCGTAATTTTGCCGGCCGTCCTACACCTCTGCAATTCGCGGAACGGCTCACCGCGCATCTGGGCGGCCCGCGCATTTACATCAAGCGGGAAGACTTGCTGCATACCGGGGCGCACAAGATCAATAACGCGCTCGGCCAGGGACTGCTCGTCAAGCGCATGGGCAAGAAACGGGTCATTGCTGAAACCGGCGCGGGTCAGCACGGCGTTGCCACCGCGACCGTCGCGGCGAAGCTCGGCCTCACGTGCACGGTTTACATGGGCACGGAAGATATGGAGCGCCAACGGCTAAATGTGTTTCGCATGCGCTTACTGGGGGCGGAAGTTGTGGGAGTGGAATCCGGCAGCCGCACGCTGAAAGATGCGATCAATGAAGCCATGCGCGATTGGGTGACGAACGTCGAGAGCTCGCATTATTTGCTCGGCTCGGTCCTCGGCGCGCATCCTTATCCGCAAATAGTGCGCGATTTTCAAAAGGTGATCGGCGAAGAAGCGCGCGCGCAAATTACGAAGGCCGAAGGACGCCTGCCGGACACTTTGATCGCCTGCGTAGGCGGCGGCTCGAATGCCATTGGACTCTTCCACGCGTTTCTGCCGGATGCGTCCGTGAAAATGATCGGTGTGGAGGCAGGCGGGCGCGGCACCACTCTGGGTGAACATGCGGCGCGACTTGCTACAGCCAGCGGTTTCAGCGGCGCGCGGCCAGGAGTGCTGCAGGGAACTTACACCTACGTGCTGCAGACCACCGAAGGGCAGATCGCCACCACACATTCCGTTTCCGCGGGCTTGGATTACCCCGGCGTCGGCCCCGAGCACGCCTGGCTCGCTGAACTCGGCCGCGCGGAATATTGCGCGGTGAGTGATGCAGAAGCAGTTGCCGCCGCGCGCACCCTGGCGCAACTGGAAGGAATTATTCCCGCGCTGGAGTCGGCGCACGCGCTGGCGGAATTGATCCGCCGCGCGCCACGTATGAAGAAAGAGGAACTCGTGATCCTGAATCTTTCCGGCCGCGGCGACAAAGATATGGATATTCTCTCGCGCTATGTCTGAAAACTTCGCCTCACCCCAGAGTGCAGTGGCGGCGCCAAAGCCCGCCGGCCGCATCGCACAACGATTCCGCGCGCTTGCCGAAGCCGGCGAGATGGGCCTGGTCGCCTACATCACCGCAGGCGATCCATCCCTCGCAGCTAGTGAGAAAATCGTACTCGCTGCCGCCGATGCCGGTGCGGATGTGATCGAGCTCGGCGTTCCGTTCAGCGATCCCGTCGCTGATGGCCCGACGATTCAACGCGCCAGCGATCGCGCGCTGCGCAGCGGAACCACCCTCGCTGGCGTGCTCGATCTGGTCCGGAGCATCCGCGCACATTCGCAAGTTCCGCTGGTGCTGTTCAGCTATTTCAATCCGATTTTGCAGATGGGCCTTGAGAAATTTGCTGCTGCGGCTGCAGCAGCGGGCGCGGACGGCGTGCTGGCTACCGATTTGACGCCCGAAGAAGCAATGGAATATCGTGCGACGCTGCAAGCGCACGGGCTGGATACGATTTTCTTGGCGGCACCCACATCAACGGACGCGCGCCTGGCGCAGATCGGCGCCGCTTCCAGCGGTTTCCTCTACGTGATTTCGCGTGCCGGCGTTACGGGTGAGCGGGCCGAGCTGCCCGCGCAATTGCCCGCGCTGATCCGTCGCGCCCGGAAATTCACGACGCTGCCCGTCGCTGTGGGCTTCGGCATCTCGCTGCCCACGCACGTCACTGTGCTCGGCGGTATTGCTGACGCTGCCGTGGTGGGCTCCGCGCTGATGGCGGAAATCGAGAAAGCCGCGACGCCCGAAGTTGCTGCAGCCGCCGTCGCTGAGCGCATCCGCCTGCTGAAATCCGCAGCGCGCACCGGAGTCAGCCGTCGCAGCAGTGAAGCCTCCTAACAGCTTTGCAACAACGGCACGCAAGCAGCCGCGCAGCAAACGAACGTTACGAAAACCTTTCTCATTTGCAGTAAACTTCATGCGCATTGAATAGCCGGATTTGTGTTCTGAGGAGAGCAGATGGATAAGCGCGTGGCCAACGCGGACGCCGCTATCGCGGGTGTGCAGGACGGCGCGACGATTTTGCTCGGCGGCTTCGGCTTGTGCGGTATCCCGGAAAATCTAATCGCCGCGTTGCGCCGCAAGGGCACGAAGAACTTGACCCTCGCGTCAAACAACGCGGGCGTGGATGACTTCGGTATCGGTCTGCTGCTGCAAAGCAAGCAGGTAAAGAAAATGATCGCCAGCTACGTGGGCGAAAATAAGACATTCGAACAACTCGCGCTGAAAAAAGAAATCGAGGTGGAGTTGAACCCACAGGGAACGCTGGCCGAACGGATTCGCTGCGGCGGCGCGGGAATTCCGGCCTTTTACACTCCTACAGGCTACGGAACGCTCGCGGCGGAAGGCAAGGAGGTCCGCGAGTTCAACGGCCGCCCACACGTGCTGGTACCCGCGTTGCGCGGGAATTTCGCGTTCATCAAAGCGTGGAAAGGCGATCGTTGGGGAAATCTGGTGTATCGCAAGACAGCTCGGAATTACAACGCGGTGATGGCCACGGCGGCGGATTACACCATTGCGGAAGTGGAAGAAATCGTCGAGCTGGGGAAACTGGATCCCGATCGCGTGCACACACCCGGAATTTTCGTGGACGCGATTTTTCAGGGCGAGAAGTATGAGAAGCGCATCGAGCGGCGCACCGTACGCCAGCGTTAGGAGCTGCGAATGCCAACGGAAATTGACAAGCGCGAAGTGATCGCCCGGCGTGTGGCGCAGGAACTGCGCGACGGATTCTACGTGAATTTGGGCATCGGGCTGCCGACGCTGATTCCGAACTACCTGCCGCCGGGAATCGAAGTGATTCTGCAATCGGAGAACGGCATGCTCGGCATCGGCCCCTATCCATTCGCAGGCGAAGAGGATCCCGACCTGATCAACGCGGGCAAGGAAACCATCACCGAAATTCCGGGCTGCTGTTATTTTTCCAGCTCCGAATCTTTCGGCATGATTCGCAGTGGCCGCGTGGATCTCACTGTCCTCGGCGCGCTGCAAGTGGACGAAACCGGAAACCTGGCGAACTGGGCCATCCCGGGGAAAATGTTGAAGGGCATGGGCGGCGCGATGGATCTGGTGGCCGGCGCGAAACGCGTGATTATCGCGATGGAGCACACCACCAAGGACGGCGAGCCGAAAATCGTAAAAAAATGCAGCCTGCCGCTCACCGGCGTGGGTGTGGTGAAGTTGATCGTCACCGAGCTCGCGGTGATTGAAGTAACGCCGAAAGGACTCCTGTTGCGCGAAGTGGCTTCGGGAGTAACGCCCGAAGAAGTGCAGAAGTTCACGCAGCCCGTGCTGGAGCGCGCGCCGGATTTGAAATCGATGTCCGTGTAACGTGCGCGGCGAAGCGATTAGCCGCGGCAATTTATTGCGCGCCGATGCTGCGCGGAAAACCCGAATTGCGATACCATGCAGGGAACGGGGATCATCCAGGAGATTGAATGGAGCCGCATTCAATAGTAGTGATCAGCCTGCACACGCCGAAGGAACGCCTCTGGGGCGAGCTCGTGGATATTTCCAGCTCCGGAGTGACTTTGCGTGGGATTGACCTGAACTCCTTTGACGATTTCGTCAGCCAGGTTCTGCACCCCGAAGGCGACCGCATGGGCCTGCCGACGCTTTTTTTTCCCATGCTGCGCATCGAACGCATCGCTCTGGATGAACCGCGCGGCTCGATTCCGTCGCTGGCGGAAATGTTCGCGAAGAAGACCGGCCGCTCGCTCGAGGATTACCTGGCGCAGTTTGCGTAGGCCTTCGCTTCCGGTGCATTCTTACAAAACAAATTCATGAACAGCCGAATCCTGACGGTCCCCAACCAGCTCACTTTCCTGCGCCTGGCCTTCCTGCCGTTTTTTATCATGGCGATTCATTACGAGCGCTACAACTGGGCCCTGGTGATTCTGATCGTCGCGGGCTTCACCGACGCGCTCGATGGATTTCTCGCGCGCGGGTTGAATCAAAAAACTCCTCTCGGCGCCTATCTGGATCCCATCGCCGATAAATTGCTTTTATCTTCTTCGTATTTTGAACTGGCGCTGCACGGAAAAATCACGTGGTGGCTGACGATCCTGGTTCTGGGGCGCGACGTGCTGCTGCTGATAGCGAGCGCGGTGATCCTGATCACCGTGGGTTACATGTCGCTGCCGCCCAGCATGTACGGCAAGGCCACCACATTTTTCGAAATCACCATGATTTTTCTGGTGCTGGTGCTCGCGCTGAAGGACAACCACACGCTGTATATGTTGAAAGAGATTTGCGGATATTGTGTTGCGGTGTTCGTCTGCATTTCAGGCGTGCATTACAGCATCGTGGTGTCGCGCCGTCTGCACACGGGCGGGTAGCGCGGTCGGCGCCGCCGCAAACTCAAGTCCGTCGCCCGGGCGCTTTTTTCTGTGAATTACGAAGTCGTGTGAAGAATCCCGAAGGCCACCATACCCAAGCTCGCCGCAATAACCAGCGCAGTGGCCCAGCCGAGCAGGTTCGCGCGCTTCCATTCTTCCGGCGACGACGGCGCGCGGTCCGCCATGATTTTTCCCAACGCGAAGCCGCTGATGAATCCGCCCAAGTGCGCAGCGTTGTCTATTCCCGACATCAGGAAGCCCATGATCGCGATGTAGACCAACCAGCGAATCAGCTGGCTCCTCAGCATTTGCATCGAAGCGCTTCGCCGGTTCGTGGTGATGGCCATCAGCACTCCAATCAATCCGAGCAACGCGCCCGAGCCTCCTACGCTGAAATGACCTATGAAGCCGCTCAGCAGATAAGCTCCGATCCCCGTGACAACGTAAATGAAAAGATATCGTGCGGAGCCGTACAGCTCTTCAATTTGCGGACCGACGTCCATAAGCACCCACATGTTGAACCCAATGTGCAGAATGCTCGCGTGCAGAAACGTCGCCATGATGAATCGCCACGGTTGGAACAGATCGCCAGGCCACGGCAGGGATGCGCCGAACATTGCCAGAACCCGGCCGCTGATCCCACCGAGACTCATCAGAGCCGAGAATCCGCCACCAGCCGGCGCCTGAAATCCCGCAGTGCGAATCGTAGCCAGCAGGCTCACGCCGTACAGCAGGCAGCTCAAAGTCAAAATTCCGTACGTTGCAGGTGACGTGGTCGGCATCAACCGGCTGAGCGAGCGGCTGGCGGCGGCCATGCCAAACGTCAAGCTTGCGCCGCACTGGTGGCATTTCGTGGCAGTCGCTCCGACAAGCGTGCCGCAAGCGGGGCAAAGTTTCGGGCGGGGGTTTTCTTTCGCGCCTCCGCCAAAGAAACCGCTCATCTGTTCCTTGAAACGATCCAGCTTCCAACGCAGGCGCGGCGAGATATCCAATAGGGTTCCTTGCGAGAGTGTGAGTGCGTTCATATAATACCGAAATGCGAGAAAACCTGTGAATCGGGAAACTGCGTGACGCCTGCGGCCCAGCCAGAGAAATTCCCCACACAATTTATGTACGGCATACGCAGCAAGCGCATCGCCTTCGCGCATCTCACCCTAATAATATTTCTCGCGCTCACAGGCGTAGTTGGTTGCGCGAAGCACAACGCGACTGCCCGTCAGCCGGCGAACACTCCCGCGTCACGCCCGTCCAGCTCGTCGCCAGCACCGGCATCGCAACCGGGCCAGCCGGGAGCGTCGCGTCCATCCGGCCCACCTCCTGCGAATGAACGCCAGCCCGCAGTTCCTGGTGAATATGTCGAAGAAGGCGTCGCGTCCTGGTACGGCGTGCCATTCAATGGCCGGCGCACCTCCAATGGCGAAATTTACGACATGCACGAATTCACCGCGGCGCATCGCACGCTGCCCTTCAATTGCGTGGTGCGCGTCACGAACTTGAGCAACGGCAAGCAAACCGAAGTGCGCATCAACGATCGCGGTCCATTTGTCGCCAATCGCGTGATTGACCTGTCGCTTTCGGCCGCGCAGGCGATTGAAATGGTGGGACCCGGCACGGCGAATGTTCGGCTGGAAATTCTTTCTGGGCCGAATCCGAATGTAGGGTTCTTCGCGGTACAAATCGGCGCGTTCAAAGTCCGGGAGAACGCCGAGCGACTGAAAGCGCAAATGGAAGAAACCTATCCGCCGGTCAGCATCGCCACATACGATTCACCGAACGGGACCTTCTATCGCGTGCGCGTGGGGCGCTTGCCGAGCGAAGGCGCGGCGCAAAGTCTCGCGGATAAGCTGCACGATGCCGAACAGATGACCACGTTCGTCGTGCGCCTGGACGATTAAGCTGCTTCATAGCGTGGGTTGCGTTCTGCCGCGCCTATTTGTGCTTCATCACGTACACGCCGTCCCAGTCGGCCGGCGGTTCTTCCGCGATATATTCCTCGCAGCGCGCCAGGAACACACGCGACGGCCCGTCCTCCGGCCAACGCTCCAGAATCGTGGCCCACGCGGCCTGCGCGCCGCGCCAGTCGCGCCGCTTATACGCTTCACGGGCCGTGGCAAATTGCGCCACAAGTACTTCGCCGCCGTTTTCTTTCGCGCCCGGCCCTAGAATTTCGTAGATCGTCACAGGCTGCAGCTTGCCTTTCACACGAATAAAATCAATCTCGCGAAAGATGAATTGATCGTCTCGCAAACTGCGCCGCGTGGATTCGCTGATTAATATTTGCGTAAGATATTCCTTGTTCAGGCCTTCCAATCGCGACGCCAAATTCACCGCGTCGCCCATCGCCGTATATCCGTAGCGCAAAGATGAACCCATGTTGCCCACGGAAGCGATGCCGGTGTTAATTCCGATGCCGATCTCCAGCACAGGACTCCCTTCCGCGCGCCACTGCACTTGCAATTCCGCCAGGCGCGCCAGCATGCTCACTGCGCCCAGGCAGCAACGCTCGGCGTGGTTGGGTTCATCGAACGGAGCGCCCCAGATGGCCATCACCGCGTCACCGATATATTTATCGAGCGTGCCCTGGTGGCGAAAAATGATGCGGGTCATTTCCGTCAGGTATCCGTTCAACAGGCCGGCGAGGGTTTGCGCATCGAGCGATTCAGAAATAGTAGTGAAACCACGAATGTCGCTGAACAGAACGGTCACTTCCGTTTTGCGTGGCTTCACGCGTTCGGGATCGCTTAGCAAACGGCGAATCACTTCCGGGCTCACATATTGCTGGAACGCGCCGCGCACTCTGCGTTTTTCCTGTTCTTCGATCAGCACGCGGTAGAGCGCCACCAAGCTGACGTTGGGGATCAGCACGAAAACTGCCGGCACGATGAAATTCAGCCACCAGCCATGCAGGAAAGCCCAGTACACAATTCCAGCGAACGGAATAATGAGCACGAGGCCCAGTATCATCCAGCGCGGCCGCACCATCGCGAGCCAGATCCCCAGTGGAATGCCGAATAGGAAAATAAATCCGACATCGGTTAGCGCCTGCAGTCCGCGATGCACGATGAACTGCCGGTTCAGGATATTGTCAATCACGTTGGCGTGAATTTCCGTTCCCGGAAAATCAATTCCGCCAAAGGGCGTGGCGCGCAAATCACCAATTCCGGTGGCTGAAGCTCCAACCAGAACGATCTTGTCTTTGAATGTCCCGGGAGGAAATTTCTTCAGCGCGGCGTTGGCGAACGAAACATAAGGGTACGTGCGCGCGGGGCCGTGATAGTTCACCAGCAGGCGGCTGATGTCGTCCGTACGCACGAATTGGCTCTTCCCAAATTCTACGCCGACGATTCCACTGCCGCCGTAGGTCAGCGCCACTTGTTCGTCGCTCAGTCCGAGATACAGCCGGACAGTTTGCACTTCGAGCGCGGCGTAAAAATCCCAGTTGGCGCGATCCGAATCGCGGCCGTAGGGAATCGCCAGCGGCACGTGGCGCACCACGGAGTCGGCATCCAGAAAAACGTTGAAGAAGCCGACACCTTTTTTTGCCGCGACCGCTTCGGTGAAAACCGCGGTATTGGCTTCGGCGCCGCGCGGAAGGTAATTCAAGTCTTCGTAAAGTTGAATCACGTGCACTCGGCCCTGTTCACCTCCGGCGGAGGGCAGCGGACGCACCTGCGGAAATGGAAAATAGGCAATCTGGTTTGCATATTCATCCAGCGACTGGTTGGAAACGCCGGCGAGGTCTGCCTTGGTGTAGAGGAAATAGCTCCCCAGCACCACATCGCCAAAGCGTTGAATAGCTTCGGCTACTTGCTGATCGTAGTTGTATTGCTTTTCTTTATTTTCAATAGTCGAAAGAATGGCAGGGCTGACGGCGTGTCCTTTTTTTTGCTCCGCCGCAAGATCGCCGGACAGATCTTGGAGGGGCAGCACGGTCTGGTCCGACTTGCTGAACGTCATATCGAAGGCCACGACGCGTGCGCCGTCTTCGCGCAGTGCATCCAGCAAATGCGCGAAATGGATGCGTGGAAACGGCCAGCGGCCCAGCTGTTCCTGCGATTCCTGGTCCACGTCCACAATGATGATGCGCGGATCGGTGTGCGTGCGGCCGCGAAACTGGAAACGCGTGTCCAGGCTCGATAATTCCATGCGTCTAACGAAATCGGCCGTCGGCATGGGGCGTTCGCCAATGAACGTGATGTAGTAAGTGGCCAGCGCGAAAAGCGTGACCAGCAGGCTGATGGCGAACGAGCCTTTGTGGTCCCACCATTCGCGAAGCAGTCGCGCGATACGGTTGGATATGCGTGTGGGTTCGGCCATATTTGCCGCGAATGCAGTTCGCCGGGCTAAAAAGGATGGAAATTGAAATCCGCGCAAGGCTAACAAACGGGGGCGTGTGATTCAAGGGATGAAGGTCCGTCGACGCCAATGAGGGATCGTGCGCACGACGCCTGCCTCTCACTAACGAAAAGGATATAGAATCGCCTGTCTGTGGCACTCTCAGTGATTCCGCTATACTGAAGCGCGGGCGCGGCGCGTAGAAACTATGGGCGAAAAGAAAGAAATTTGGTTCATGGCAGGCTCGACGGCGGAGAGACTCGCCGCGCCCTTGCGCGAAAACTATGATTTGTGCAGCCTCACCGCGAACCAGCAGGCGGCTTCAAGTTCAAAACAGGGACCGGCATGCGCGGCAAGTTACGGTGTGGTGCTCGCGGATATGCGCGATGGCGCGCCCGTCTTGCCGGCCTCGTGGAATGGTTCCGGCAGTAATTACCGTGTGATCGGTGTGCTGCCTGCGTCGGGCTTGGGCTCGGCGAAGGCGCCCGAATCACCAGGCAACAAGGCAGCGGCGCCCGTTTTTGCGTTTGTTTCCGCGAACGCTTCGCGCGAGGAATTAGAAAAGACGCTGGGGATTGCGTTCGAAAATATCGAGCTGGCCGCACGCGAACGCATCGCGCGCGAAGAGCTGGAAACTGCCGAACGTGAGCGCGAACAGCTGAATGAAATCGGGATTGCGCTTTCCTCGCAGCGCGACGTTCGCGAGCTGCTCAACCTGATTCTCGCCAAAGCGCGGGAAATCACGCGCGCGGATGCTGGCTCGCTCTACCTCATCGAAGAAGATGCTGAGGGCCGCAGGCATTTGCGTTTTATGCTGACGCAGAACGACAGTCTGGTGTTTCCCTTCAAGGAATTCACGCTGCCGTTGGCGGAAGATTCCATGGCGGGCTACACCGCGCTGCGCGGGAAAGTAGTGAATTTCGCGGACGCGTATCATATCCCGCCGGAAATGCCGTTTCACTTTAACGATCACTACGACCGCGAGTCGGGTTATCGCACCAAATCGCTGCTCACGTTGCCGATGCGCAACGCCAAGGAAGAAGTACTCGGCGTGTTGCAGCTGATCAACGCGAAAAATGATCCGGCTGCGCGATTGCGCAGCGAGGCGCACGTCGCGGCTCACGTGCAGCCGTTTCACGAACGTTCGGCGCGCCTGGCGTTATCGCTCGCTTCCCAAGCGGCGGTAGCTTACGAGAATCGCAAGCTCTACAACGATATTCAGATGCTCTTCGAAGGCTTCGTGAAAGCCGCCGTCACCGCGATCGAGCAACGCGATCCCACGACGTCTGGGCATTCGCTGCGCGTCGCCGCTTACACCCAGGGCCTGGCCGAAATTGTGGACCAGGTTTCCACCGGTCCCTACAGCGCCAGCCATTTCGATCACGAGCAGATGAAGGAAATTCGCTATGCCGCGCTGCTACACGACTTCGGAAAAGTTGGAGTGCGCGAAGAAGTACTGGTGAAGGCAAAAAAGCTCTACCCGCTGCAAATGGAGCTGCTGAAGCAGCGCTTCGATTACATCCGCAAGGAAGTGGAAGTGGGTATGGTGCGCCGCAAGCTGCAGATGTTTCTGGAACGCGACCGCGGCGATGCCCTCAGCGAAATCGCGCGGCTGAGCGAGGATTTCGAGCAGCGTCTCGACAAAATTCAAGATTACTTGGAGTTCATCCTGCAGGCGAACGAGCCGACGCTGATGGAGCAGGGACAGTTCCGCAAGCTTCGGGAAATCGCCAAGCAATCTTTCTTGGACTCGAAAGGTAGCGAGCTGCCGTACATCAACGCGGACGAAATGCGTTTGCTTTCCATTCCGAAGGGAAGCCTGGACGCCGCGGAGCGCCAGCAAATTGAATCGCACGTAGTGTACACGTTTAATTTTCTCAGCCAGATACCATGGACCAAGGAATTGCGGGGAGTGCCGGAAATCGCGCGCGCGCATCATGAAAAACTGAATGGGAGCGGTTATCCCTACAAACTGAACGCCGATCAAATTCCGCTGCAGACGAAAATGATGACCATCTGCGATATTTTCGACGCTCTGACAGCTTCCGACCGGCCTTACAAGCGCGCGGTTCCCGTCGAGCGCGCTCTGAGCATTTTGGACGAATGTGTAAAAGCCAACGAAATTGACGCCGAGCTTTTCCGGCTTTTCCGGGAATCCGCAGTGTACGAGCGCGTGATGCGTTCGCCTTCCAAATGACAAGACATCTGCGATTTTGTCCAAGAATGTGGATCAGAAAGGCACAGCGCGAGCAGATGGCAGCGATTTGTTTGCGCGTGGCATTCCTTTTCTGTATCGCGGGTTGCTGCTCTTTTCTGATTTGCGTTCCAGTGCTGCGCGCGCAATCCACTTCCGCCACCACTTGGACCGTTTCCATCGTATTGCCGCCAAGACTCGTGGCAGGGCAGCCGGCAACGCTCGCGGTTCTCGGCGTGGACGGGCGGCTCGCACAAGGAATTGCGGTGGACCTGGGAAAAGGACAGCGCGTGAAGACAGACAAAACGGGGCGCGCATTATTTACCGCGCCTACGGATGCGTCGTTGCTGCTTGCCACCGCAGCCGGAAATTCGGCCGCCGCGCTGATTGACGCGCCGGCGACGAGTGCCGGCGAGCAGGGTGCCAGCGTCGCGCCGGTTGTATCGCAGGTGGACCGTTTTTCGGTTTGCGGCGGCGGGTTTCGCGGCGATGTGGATGCGAACCACGTGAGCATCAACAGCGAACGCG
Source organism: uncultured Acidobacteriota bacterium (assembly GCA_963779465.1). GTDB lineage: Bacteria > Acidobacteriota > Terriglobia > Acidiferrales > UBA7541 > Palsa-295. The sequence goes on from CAVZYH010000002.1 coordinate 927,181, forward strand.
CGTTCGTCCTCGCGGCTTCTCCCGAATGTATCGTAGTGCTCGCAAGCCCGCGTGCGCTGCCCGGTCCCGCGAAACTATTGATCACGACGGCGGCCGGGCAATGGACCGCGACGACAACACTGGCGAGTTTGCACTTCGATCCGCCGTTGCCGCCGCTGATGCCGGAAAAACGCAGCAAGCTCGCCTTGCACGTGCAGGGCACTGACCAGGCGCTGCGTGTGTGGGTAGAAAACCAAACTCCCGGCGTGCTGCGATTTCTGCGTGGCGACCGGCAAGAGGTGCTGACGTCCGGCGGCGCACAAAATTCCGCGGATATTGAAGTGCAGGCGATCGCCACGGGGGATTTTTCCTTTCACGGACGAATTCTCGCGGCGCCAGATGCCGGGGTGGCCCGGCGCTATCTCACCGCAGCGGAAAGCATCGCGCCCAAAGACCTGCAGCACGAGGTGAAAAGTCTGGCGGACCGGCTGACGCATCATCCCGGCGACACGCAAAAAGTGTGGCGTGAGACCGAACAGATTCTTTCGACAACAATGGCGGGAGATTTTCGCACGCTGCTGGAATCAGCGGCCGCAGCTCTGCAGTAAAGATGTGCCGCAAATGATATTCCGCGATTACCGCGGCATGTCGGCCTAAGAAACGAACCTGCCAGGCCAGCAGAACTATTTTTCGGTTGCAGCGCTCAACGCTTTCGGCGGCGCTTCGGCTGCCGGCAGCGCGCCTTGCGCCATTTGTTCCAGCGAATTGCGCGCGCGGCTCAAGCGGCTGTCCGCGTCTTCGTAACTCTGCTGCGCGTGGCGCAGATGCGTGCCGAGCCGGTCGTAAACTTCAGCGAAAGCTTCGAACTGTTTTTTCAGTCCCCCCATCCCAGCGAGCAAATGCCGCGCGTTCTCCTCTATTTTTTGTCCTTGCAGGCTGATGGCTACCGCGCTGAGGCAGGCGTAAAAAGTGTTCGGGGAGACAGGGAACACGCGTTTCGCGCGGCAATATTCATCAATCTGCCCGTACTTTGAATCGTCGGTCATCAGCAATTCGTAATAAACGCCTTCGGAAGGCACGAACATCAGCGCGTAATCGAAAGTATGCTCGTCCGGCAATATATATTTTTCCGCGATGGCATCTGCGTGCTTGCGAACGGCCAGGGAAAATTCCCGCCGCGCGGATTCGCCCGCATCGAAAAGCCTGCGGTAAGCGTCCAGAGGGAATTTCGAGTCCACAGATAGAATGTGGTCGCCGCTGCGCACGATCGCGTCCACAATCGCGCCGGTGGAATCGAAGCGGTATTGCGTTTCGTACGCGCTGCGCGGCAAAGCATCCTGCAGCAAGCGTTCCAGCACCACTTCGCCGAGCGCGCCGCGCGTCTTCGCTCCGCCTAGAACATTTTGCAGCGTCTGCGCGGACTGCGACATCTGCTGACCCGCCTGCTGCACCTCCGCGATCTGCATGCTGATTTTGCGGATCGTTTCGTTCGAGGATTGCAGCTGCTGCGCCATGGCGATTTGCGCGTCGCTGGCAAGCTTTCCGGAGGATGCCACGCCGGTTTGCAATTCCTGGCGCACCTGGCCAAGCTGCGTAGTGACTGCTTGCATCAGGTGATTGATTTGCGCGTTTACCGACTGGCCCTGGGTGGCCAGTGAATTCTGCATTTCCTGACGCACCGCCGAAAGTTGCGCGTCCGAACGCCGCGCCGCGGACCAGACGATTGCCGCGACAACGCCGATCGCAATCAAGCCGAGGATTAACCACACGATGGGGCTCATGAATAGTGTTCTCGATGAACCAAGTCGCACGCTCCAGCGGAGCGCCTGTAAACACTTTAGCGCGATCGCGCGCGCAGCGCAAAATTCCAGGTGAACAAGCTGCGCGCTGCCATCTCGTCAGACATCAGCACAGGCAACAGTGCCTGCCTACTGCCGGCGAGCTTACGCCACACGGGACTAGAAATTAAGTTTCAGCGCAAACTGGAACGTTCGCGGGTCATACGCTGAAGTCGGCTGCCCGGCGCCACAAACCGTCGCACCCGCGGTGGAATCGCAAACTGGATTCACGCCGCTCACATTGAAATGGTTCAGCATGTTGAATCCGTCAGCGATTACCTGCAGATTCACGCGCTCGGTGATGGCAAACTGCTTCGCGATGCGCAGATCAATTTCAAAAAAGCCCGGCTGCGTGAAAGCGTTGCGGCCCAGATCTCCCGTGCACCCAGTAGGCGGCACTGGAACGGTGGCGCTCGGCGGAATCACCGAGCCATCGCTGCCGAAGCAATTGGTCGGGAGGATGAACTCGGCGTTGCGAATAAAAGGCGACGTGGTCGCCGCAGGAAATCCTGGAGGAACCGCAGCGCCAGCTGCAAGCACGGACGGACGGCCTGTGGAAGAACCGAAATCGAGATTGGTGTCGTAGCCGAGCAGGACGTTGTAAGGCCGTCCCGACGCCACCTCAATCACCGGCGAAATAGTGAAGTTCGCTAGGAATTTCTTCCACCACTCCGAATCGCTCTGGTGGTACGGCGTTTGATACACCGCGCTGGTTATCCAGCGATGGCGCTGATCGAAGTCCGAGTTTCCGCGATCGCCATTCGGATTGCTGTTGTCCTGCGGATTCAGGAGCGTCGAAAGATCGGTGGAATCGTCGATCGTATGCGACCACGTCCAACCGGAGACCATTTCAAAGCCGTGTGAAAAGCGCTTCGTCACGGTCAATGTAAATCCGTTGTAAAGAGAATTGCCCGTGGAAGTTTGTGGGTTCACATCGCTCCACGGCACTTGCAGTCCTCCCGCGAAACCTGTGGGGAATCCGCCAGCTTGCGCCAGGCCAACGAGATTTGCGTAACCGCCCACCAGCCCCGCGAAAGATGGATTCGGACCTGAGGGACGGAAGAAATTAAACGCAGCCGCCGTGCCGATGGCGCCGATGGGTGTGCCGCATCCCGGCGTGGAAGAACCGATCCCGAATACTCCGGGAGCTTCCACCAGAACGCTGCCCGTGCCGGTATTCACGCAGCCCGGCACGCCGCCGTTAGCGGGAACTTGCACCGTAAGCGGATTCGTTCCCGGCGTAATGAGGCCAGCTTCGATCGCGTTGGTCGCATTGGAATCCAGAATCGCTGGGTTCGTCACGTTGATATTGATGGTGCGGTCCAGGTGCGTGCCGTGGACGTAGTTGTAACCGGCGCTGATTTTCCAGTCGCGCGAAAGCTCATGTTCGATCGAAAGGTTCGCCTGCTGCGCCAGCGCGTACTGGAAATTACTCTTGATCGGAATCGTATAGGGAATGCCGACGAGCGGATAACCCAGCGCTCCCGGCACCAGGGGATTCGGCACCGATAAATAATTTTGATTGATGAAAAGGGAATTGGGCTGAAACGCGTTGAAGCGCTGTTGATTGGCCTGATAACACATGTTCGGCGTGGCCGTGGAGCAGCCCATGTCCGGCACATTCAGTATTCCCTGAAAAATCGAAGCGGCGTTCAACGAGCCGTCCGGTGTTCCACCCGGGAACTGCAGCAGCGCCGAACGCGCGCCGTCTTCAGCAGTGGCCAGGAATGTGAGCGCCAGCGCCGGATTGTCGTAGAAAAATCCGTAGCCCGCGCGAATTACGGTCTTGCCGTTGCCCCACGGGTCCCAGGCGATCCCGATGCGCGGCGAGACGTTGTTGGTGTCAATCGGCACGCCTTCTTGCACTCCAAACGCTTTTTCCGCCGCCGCGTTCGAAGCCGTAGCCGCCGGAAATGTAGGCTGCCAGCCAACGTCGTAGCGCAGGCCGTAATTCAACGTGAGCTTCGGACTTATTTTCCAGCTGTCCTGCGCGAAAACCCCCAACAACTCATTGTTAAACGGGCTATTTGACTGCCCGATTCCCTGGAAGAAAATCGTGGGCGTACCGAAGCCGTACGCCTGCACGGGTGTCAGGCTAGGCGCGCCTGCCGCGATCGAAACGCTGCCGAAATCATAAACGCCGCCATAATTCAGCGTGAAAATCTGCGATGACGGCGACTGCAATTGAATGAAGTTGAAGTCCACGCCGAACTTCAGCGAGTGCTTTCCATTGATCCACGTCAAATTGTCGCTGAGCTGGTAGCGCTTTTCCACGCGGTCCTCGGTGGAGAAAGGCTCGCGCCCGATATACGCCGCGCCGGCGATGTTCACCGCTGGATCACCGCCGCCCGGAAGATCCGAGAATCCGTAAAACAGACTACGGCGCGCAAACTGGAAATGGAGCTCATTGAACAGATTGCTGCTGATGGTGGTCGAGTGCTGTGCAATCAAAGCCCAGTCATGTGTCTGCTGCGTTGAAGTCCGGTTTCCGGAGTTCTGGCCGAATGTCTGGTTTTGCGCGTTCACCTGAATTCCGTCCACGCTGTCGGGTGAAATCATGCCGCGTACAAAAGTGCTGTTGCGTGAATTCCAGATGTGGTCCAGGCGAAGCGAATAGATGCTGCCCTTCTCGGAAATGGGAAAATTCCCGATAGTGGATGCCAAGCCCGTGAATGAAGCAGGAAGCGGCGCTCCAGTGCTGGGAAATGTGGCGCCTGGGAAGAATTGCGTGTTGCCAAAAATCGCGGTGAACGAACTCGCCGCCGCTGCGCAAAGATAAGGAATGCCCACCGGCGCGGGCACCGCCTGCACGAACGCTTGTTGCGCGGGTGTCACCAGATACGCAGGCAGCGGGCACGGCGCCGAAAACGGCGGCAGAATTGTCGAATTGATGAGTCCGAAATTGTCCTGGCCGATTGCGGTGAATCCAGTTTCCTCGCGGCGCGTGAGCTCGTAACTGAAAAAGAAAAACGTTTTGTCCTTCTGGATGGGGCCGCCTAGCGTCAGGCCGGCCTGCACGCGCGTGTAGGATTGTTTCACTGGTGTGGTGCCGCACTGATTCGTAGCCGGATCGCACGATGCGGTTACCGAAAATGGATTCTGCGCCTGAATAGCGCCGTTGCGCAGGAAGCCGAAGGCATTACCGTGGAAATCGTTCGATCCTGATTTCGTGACGATGTTGACGACTCCGCCCATCGCCCGCCCATACTCCGGCATGTAGCTGCTGCTGATCACCTGAAATTCCTGCACGCCTTCTTGCGATACTGTGGCGCGCACTCCGTTCACCGAACTGTCAATCGCATCCGCGCCGTCCACGGATATTTCGTTGGACCGGCCGCGCTGTCCGCCCAGGTTGAGGCCGGTGTTGGGCGCCGCGCCAATTGAAGGCGTGTTGTCGCGCGCCGCTCGTGAATCCAGCAGCGTGAAGTTGATGTAATTGCGGCCGTTGATCGGCAAATTATCGATCTGATTCTGCGACACAGTCATGGAAACGTCCGTCTTGCTGGTTTCCACCAGGTCCGGCGCAGCCGAGACATTCACTGACGCCGCCGTAGTCTGCACTTGCAGCTGCGGGTTGTATTCCGCCACCAGCCCAAGCGTCAAAGTGAAAGATGTGTCGGTGAGAATCGCGAAGCCCTGTGCTTCGACAGTCAGAGTGTATGTTCCAGGCGGCAATCCGACGAATTTGTATCGGCCCTCGGCGTCGCTGGTGGCGGTGCGTTCAATGCCCTTGGCCGGATTTCGCACGGTAATTTTCGTATCTTTTACCGCGAGATTTTGCGGGTCCAGAACTGTGCCGGACAAATTCACGGTGTTCACCTGTGCGAAAGCGTGCGGAGCGAGGGAGCAGACCGCGAAGCAAAGCAGCGACGTCAAAACCAGAAGCTTGCGCAGACTCATCGTCACACCCCCAAGGGAATCCATAATTTTTCGCCCAACCTTCAGCCGCATTTCTGCGCCTGCAGAAAAATTAGTGTGGATCCGCTCTGTACCCAGCAGAGCAGCAAGAAAAGGACAGATGAGCGACTTTTACGCCCACGTGTAACTCTTTGCAATAGGAAACTTTAACTACTTCGGTAGGATTTGCCCAAGCGATTAGCGCGTTGCGGCGCGAAAGCGCAGCGAGGCAGCAGCGGATGGATTTTCAGGAATTGCGATTGCGGGGCGGAGTCGCTAGACGAAGTTACGAGACGAAGTTACGAGGCGATGTTACGTCGTGGAGTGACGACGCGAGTTTACGACGGACGGTTCGACGGGCCCGTCAGTTGTACCAGGCTCTCGGCCGCGGCCATCGGTGGTGTGGAGCCAGATTCCAAAGATTGCGGCGCGCGCCAGAAATCCATCGCCGAAGTTTGATGCACGCAGGAGACGGTACAACGCGGCGCGCAGCCCTTCTTCGTGAAAAATTCGCGGTGGCGCTGCTCGTCAGTGTATTGCGCCAGCGGAACGCCCGGGTAGCCGCGCTGCTGCGAACAATAGTGCACCAGGCCATCCTCGCAGATATACAGATAGCGTGAGCCGGCGCGGCATCGCCAGTTATTCTCAAGGCCTTTAGCGATATTGTGCTGGAATTGATTGATGCGCGTGAAGGACTGCTTGCCCAGCGTCATGATCTCTTCGAAAATCTCCTGCTCGCGCGGGCCCAGCGGCTGCAGCTGGCCGTTGTGGTCATGCAGAATTCCCACGGTCGAAGTGAATCCCAGCCCCACGGCGCGGTGCGCCACAGTCAGAGCGTCCTCGGAATTGGCGACGCCGCCACCCAGCACCGAATTGATGTTCACCTGGAATTCCGCGTGCTCGGCCAGCAATTTCAATTTCTGGTCGAGCACTTTCAGGCTCTTCATCGAAACTTCGTCCGGATTGACGTTGTCTATGCTGATCTGCAGATATTCCAAGCCGGCGCGATTCAACGCCTTGATGCGATCGGCCACCAGCAAATAACCGTTGGTGATCAGCCCGGCCATGATGCCGTTCTTGCGGATGCGCGCGATGATCGCGTCCAGCTCCGGATGCAGCAGCGGCTCGCCGCCGCTAATGGTGACGACGGATGTGCCCATCGCGCCCAGCCGGTCGATACGGCGGAACATTTCCTCCAGTGGCACGGGCTTCGAGAAATCGTCAAATTCGTTGCAATAGGTGCACGCGAGATTGCAGCGGCGGATCGGAATGATATGCACCAGCACGGGATGGCGGGTAGATACCAGGCCCTTCACGATCATGCGGGCCTCACGCAGTTTGCGGTGCACCGCGAGCAGCTTTCTGCGAATTTTCGTGCGCGTCGTCACTTTTGCTGGAGATTAGCTCGCCATACACACCGGGCAGCCGATTTCGCCTGAATTATTATGCCACATTCACGCGGGCAGCCCGCCGCAGATCGCTCGCGCGATGCCGAATGTGTTGCGTGGTGCTGCGGACGGGCCTGTTCTCAGTCCGACCAGCCTTGCGGCACGCGGTCCCAGCGATGCGCCTTCAGCTCTTGCAGCAGGGCCTTATCGAGCGGCCCCGCGTCGCTCACCGCGATGTTCTCCTTCACATGCGCCAGCTTTCTCATCCCGATGATCGTGGTGCCGACATCCGGATTGGACAAAATGAACCGCAGCGACATTTCGGCCAAAGTCATCCCCGGCGGCACGATCTTCTTCAATTCATCCACCCGCGCCAGAGTTTTCTCGAGATTGGCCGGGCCAAAATATTTCGCGCGCCAATCATTGGCGGGGAATCTCGTCTCGCGCGTCATCTTCCCGCCCAGGCTTCCTTCGTCCAGTGGCACGCGCGCAATCACGCCGATATTCAGCTCGCGGCAAACTGGAAAGAGCTTATCTTCGGGCGACTGATCGAAAATGTTATAGATCACCTGCACCGTGTCCACCAGCCCGGTGCGCAACGCCGCAATCCCATTTTCAGGCTGCCAGCGATTGATGCTCAGGCCGAAAAATCGAATCAGCTTTTCGCTTTTCAGCTTCTCCACCGTTTCGCGAAATTCCGGCTCGTTGGCCCAGCTATCGTCCCACACGTGGAACTGCAGAATATCAATGGATTCCGTGCCCAGCTTTTCCCGGATTTTCTCGGCGTAGCTGATCACATGGGAGACGGGAAACACTTCGCGGTATTTGTATGTAGGCAGCGCTGGCCAGCGGCCATTCATCGGCGGAACCTTGGACGCGGCATACAACCGCTTGCCTTTGTTGCGCGACAATATTTCTCCCAGCAAGCCGTCGCTCTTGCCTTCACCGTAAGCCCAGGCGGTATCGAAGAAATTGCTACCTTGCTCAATCGCCATCTGCATCGCCTGCAGCGATTCCTGATCTTCGGAACCGCTCCAGCCGCTCATACCCCACAGTCCATGAGCGATGTCACTCACGTTGAAACCGGTGCGCCCCAGCTTGCGATATTTCATTTGATCCCCTCGCAATTGTTATACAACGAATTGGGATGGTGGAACGAATCCGCTTGAGGGTGAAGCATCGCGCGCATGAGCAAATCGAATCAAAGTAAAATCGGCCGGCGGTCCGGTCAATCAATCGGCCCGGATTCCGCGGGCGGCACGCTTCCGTGCGCTATCCAACGTCAGAATTTCGCAAACCGCACGCGCCTCAAGCGGAATTGAGCACGCTGTAAGCGTTCGCAATTTGCGCCGCCACCCTCGCATTGTTCACCAGCAAGGCAATATTCGTCTCCAGCGTCTGGCCGTGGCTCGCCTTCGCCAAATAATCCAGCAGGTAGGGCGTCACGGCTTTCCCGCGAATTCCTGCAGTGGTCGCCGATTGCAAAGCCGCCGCGATCCACGCGTCCACTGCCTGCTTTCTCAGAGCGCTGCCTGACGGCGGCGGATTACAGAACACAATCCCCGACGACATTCCGAGCTTCCAGTGCGCCTGCATCAAGTGTGCAGCATCGGCCGGAGTATCCACGCGAGACGGCAGCGGAAATCCGCTGTCCTCAACATAGAAGGCGGGAAATGTGTTCGTGCGATACCCCACGACCGGCACGCCGAACGTTTCCAGAATTTCCAAAGTACGCGGCAGATCCAGAATCGCCTTCGCCCCCGCACAAACGATCGCGACGGGCGTGCGCGCAATTTCCGGCAAGTCCGCCGAAATGTCGAAAGTCAATTCCGCTCCGCGGTGCACGCCGCCTATCCCGCCCGTCGCAAATGTGCGGATGCCCGCGCGCGCCGCAATTAGCATGGTCGCGGCCACCGTTGTCGCCCCGGTTTGCCGTGCAGCCACCACGGCGGCTAGGTCCGCGCGACTCACCTTGGCGATCCCGTCGGTCGCCGCAAAAGTTGCAAGCTGCTCGGAAGAAAGCCCGGCCACCAGTTGCCCTTTCAAAATGGCAATCGTTGCAGGTAACGCGCCTTCCTCGCGCACGGCCGCTTCCATCGCGCGGGCGGTCTCTAGATTTTGCGGCCGCGGCAAGCCGTGCGCGATCACTGTAGATTCCAGCGCCACTACCGGACGTCCGGCGCGCAATGCTGCCGCAACATCTTCGCGGATGAACAGCGCGTTATCCAAGTAAGCCCCCGAATCCTTTTGGTCTTATCACAAAACCCGGCACGGAGCGAAGTTCGCGCGAAGAACTTTCTCCGGCGTGCTAGGATTTCGATTCCATGCGCAGCAAATCAATCCGCCAGCCGAGCATCATCGTGCTCGGCGACATCAACGTGGACATCATGGGCCGCGTAACAGCGTGGCCGCAGCCCGGTGAAGATTGCCTCTCGCAAAAACTGGAAACTCGCTGCGGCGGAGTAGGCGCCAATTGCGCCTTCGGCCTCGCGCGCTGGGGTGCAACGCCACGCCTGGTTGGCTGCGTCGGCCAGGACGTGTTCGGCGATTACGTTCTCCAAATGTTGCGCGAATCCGGCACGGACGTGCGCCACGTGCAGCGCGCCAGCGCCGCTACGACCGGAATCTTTTACATCAACGTGACGCCCGACGGCGAGCGCACATTTTTTGGCGGCCGCGGCGCGAACGCGCTGCTGCGACTGCCGCCAAGCAGCGCCGCTCTCACCAGCGGACCAGCCGCGGCGCATATCGCGGGCCACAGTTTTCTCGATCCCGGCCCGGCACAAGCCGCCGCGCGCCTGATCAACGCAATCCACGCGCGCGGCGGCTGGGTTTCGCTGGACGTCGGCATGGAGCCGAGTAAAGCAATTCCCCAGAAAATTTTGCAAATCGCGCGCAGCGTGGATATTCTGCTCATCAGCCTCGACGAAGCGGCGTCGCTCACCGGCACGCGCGATCCTTTCGAAGCGTTTGCTGCGCTGCGCAAAGCCGGCGCTCGCGAAGTGGTGCTGAAGGTCGGCAGGCGTGGCTGTTTGGTCAGCCAAAATGCCGAGCCGATGCTGATTCCGTCTTTTGCCGTGCGCACAGTGGATTCCACCGGAGCCGGAGACGCTTTCGTCGCAGCATTTCTGCAAGCGCGATTGCGTGGGTGGCCCACGATCGAAGGCGCTATCGCCGCAAACGCCGCCGGCGCGCTCGCAACCACAGTCGTCGGTGCCGGCCAAAATCTGCCGGGCCAGCGCGACGTCGCGGCGCTGTTACGCGCACAGCGGCTGACAGGAAAGTGGGACCAAGCGCGCAAACGTGTTCTGGCGCGCCTGCTTCACAGCCGCTCGCCGCGCAGAGGGAGCTCAAAATGACGGGAACACCCGATAACACTCCGCTCCCCGAATGGAAAAAAGAATTAAATCGCGAGCGAATGAAATCGCTCACCGATCTTTTCCCTGCGCCCAAGCCTGTAATTGGCATGGTCCACCTCTGGCCGCTTCCCGGCGCGCCCGGCTACAACGGCTACGGCATGCAAACGATCATTGATCACGCGCTGCGCGACGCCGAAGCGCTGCTGCACGGCGGCGTGGACGGCCTCATGGTCGAAAATATGTGGGACCTGCCGTACTACGTTGGCAACGCGGTGAAACCCGAAGCAATGACCGCGCACGCCGTGGCCGCCGCCGAAGTCGTGAAAAATTCTCCCGTCCCCGTGGGCATCAACGTAATTCACAACGGCGGCGTGGTGTGCCTCGCCATCGCGCTCGCGGCCAAAGCGCGTTTCATCCGCGTCTGCATTCTCACCGGCGCGCGCGTCTGGGATACCGGCGAATTCGATCATGGCTGCGCCGCGGAGCTGATGCGCAAACGCAAAGAACTGGCCGCGGGTCACATTCATATTTTTGCCGACGTGGACAAAAAACATTCAGTCCCGTTTCCCGGCATCGATCTGGCCACGCACATCCAGTGGACGGAGTTCTACGGAGCCGATGCGCTGATCGTTTCCGGAAAATTTACCGGCAACGCGCCAGACGTCCAAAAAGTCCGCGAAGCGAAACGCCTGGCGACGCGCCCCATCCTCATCGGCAGCGGCGCCGATGCGGAAAATGCGACCGCACTGCTGCAATATGCCGACGGCCTCATCGTCGGAACCAGCTTGAAAAAAGATGGCGTGATGGAAAATCCCGTGGACGTGCATCGCGTCAAAGCGCTGATGGATCAAGTCCGTGCCGTACGCGAACGCGCTGCGGTCTCTGCTGATTCGCATTCGGAGGAACGATGACGGTCGCAGCGTCAAAAAATTACAAGATCGCCGTGATCCCCGGCGACGGAATCGGCCTGGAAGTTGTGCCAGAAGGGATTCGCGTGCTCGAGGCCGCCGGCAAGCGCTTCGGCTACCATTGCACCTGGCAGAATTTCGCTTGGAGCTGCGAGACGTATCGCCGCACCGGCCGTATGATGCCCGAAGACGGCCTCGATCAGCTGCGCGCGTTCGACGCAATTTTCCTCGGCGCGGTTGGTCATCCCGACGTTCCCGACCACATTTCGCTCTGGGGCCTGCTGATTCCCATTCGCCGTCATTTTCGCCAGTACGTTAATCTCCGTCCCGTACGACTGCTCGCAGGACTCGATTCGCCGCTGAAGAATATCAAGCCGGGCCAGATTGACATGGTCATCGTCCGCGAAAACAACGAAGGTGAATATTCGCAAATCGGCGGGCGGCTATACGAAGGCACAGAGGAGGAATTGGCGATTCAGCAGACCATCTTCACCCGCCGCGGCGTGGACCGCATTCTGCGCTACGCTTTTCACCTGGCCAGAACGCGCCAATCGCACGTAACTTCCGCCACTAAATCAAACGGCATCATCCACACCATGCCGTTCTGGGACGAGCGTTTCCGCATCATCGCACAGGAATTTCCCGACGTTCGCACCGATCAATATCATATAGACATTCTCACCGCGCATTTCGTCCGCCACCCCGAATGGTTCGACGTGGTGGTAGGCTCCAATCTCTTCGGCGACATTCTTTCGGATCTCGGCCCGGCGGTAGTCGGCTCCATCGGCATCGCGCCGTCCGCAAATCTAAATCCTGAGCGCGAATTTCCCTCCATGTTCGAGCCGGTGCACGGTTCCGCTCCCGATATCGCAGGGCAGGGAATCGCGAATCCGATCGGGCAAATCTGGTCCGGCGCGATGATGTTGCGCCACCTCGGCGAAACGGAAGCCGCCGACGCCGTCGAGCAAGGGCTGGCAACCGTGCTGGCAAATTCGGAAGTGCGCACGCCGGACATCGGCGGAAAATCCACAACCAAAGACATGGGCGAAGCCATAGCCTGCGAAGTTCAGGCAGCGCACAAACAAAACGCCTGACGATTTAGTATTCGCATCCGCCGTGTTAAAATGCGGCCGTGGGGCTGTAGCTCAGTTGGATAGAGCGACGCACTCCTAACGCGTAGGTCGTCGGTTCAATTCCGACCAGCCCCACCATCTGGAGTTCGTGCCTGCCTGAAAATATTTACCTCGGAATTTTCCCGCTCCGCCGGAATCGTCGTTACGAAGTTCGCGGCTTCTTATCCTTCGCAGCGCGCTTCAATTCTTCCACGGATGGAAAAGAAGTAGGCGCCGTCAGCGCCAGTTCCGGCGGTTTCTTATCCTGTTGCATCGCCGCCACCAGCATTTCCAGCGCCAGCTTCGTATTCGGCGGCACCACGACCGTTGCGGCGAGCAATCCATTGCGCACATATTGCTGGCCCGTCGCGATCAAGCCGTCGCAACCAGTGAACGGAACCCCTAGCCACTTTTCGCGCAGCGCCTCATCGGAACTTTCCTGCATCGCTTTGCGCGCGCCAATCGCCATCGAATCGTCTTGCGCGCCCACCAAATCCACGAACTGTTTTCCAGATGTGGACAACCGCATCCATGAACTCACCGCTTTGTAAGCGCTCTCCTCGGTCCACTGTCCCTTCAACATATTGATTTTGATGTTCGTGGGCTTGGTCTGCTGCATCCCGGTCGTCCGTTCTTTCGCCGCGGAATTTTCCGAAGGCCCTTGAATGTAAAGAACCGACCCACCCTGCGACAGCAGCGCGGCAAATTGCAGTCCCTGGATCCGGCCGATCTCCAGGTGATCGGAACTCACCGCAAAAGCCGGCGCGCGCCCCGCACGACGAAGTTCGGGAATGTACTCCGCGTTGCGATTCAGTACCACCCATCCAATTCCAGCACCCGCCGCCGCGCGCGCCACCTGCGGCAGCGCCGTTGCGCCCAACGGCTCGAAAAGTATCGCGTCAGGCCGCGCGCCCGCGGGCGATTGAATAGCCTTCAGGATTTGATCGCTCTGCTTGATCGCGTCGTTATCTGCATAGACCACCTGTAGCTCCAAACCCAGGCGCGCCGCGGCGTCCTTCGCGGCCGTGGCTTGTTCCTGCTGATAATCGTTGTCGTCCGTGGGCAGCGAGAGCAGATACTTCAGTTTGGGCATGGGTTGTTTGCGGTCCTCAATTCTTCTTGCACGGAAAGAGTACATGGAAAATGGTGACGGGTGTTCGGTGAAGTCGAGGCGCGTGCCGTTTCGTGACATGCCCGCACGAAGCCCACGAGGCGCCGAGGAGCTGAAGGAAAGCCGCGAAAATACGCGTACGCCGGCTTAATTGAATCGTACGTATTCGAAATTCAACGGCTGTCGGTTGATGCCGCGAATTGGCGGCGCAATCCAATTCGCGAATTTGCCGGGCTCGATGACGCGCCCGGTCATTAGTGATTGCACGAACTTCTGATCTTCCGCGCTGGGCATCCACTTGTCGCGATTATTTTCCCACGTCTCCTTGCTCAGCACTTCGCCTTCCGGGCTGATGAAGTGACCGGCGAAATTGCCAATGGCGCGATGGAAACCCTTGTGCGGCAAAGTCAAACGAAAGGAGATACCCGACTGCTCCATGATTTTGTTCCAACGATCCACGCCGCCCTGAATCTCCGCAATGTAGTCGTCGCGCAGCCGTTCATTCAGCGCCGTCAAAGCGGAAACGTGCCGCGTGATGATTTTGTTGCCGGAAACTTCCAGCACGGGATATTCGGCGTTCTGCAGCTCGTGGTCGTCCTCGATTTTCGTTTCTTCGTAGCGCCCTTTCAGCCCCGTGGTGTAGTAGCTCGCCGCATTCGACGATGCATCGGAACCAAAAAGATCAATCGTCACGCTGAAGTGAAAATTCAAATATTTCTGCATCGTTTGCAGGTCAATCACGCCCAGCGCGCGCACGTCACTTGCATTTTCCACTTTGTGTTCCTGCATCACCTCGCAGGTGCGCTGCAATATGCGGCTGATACCCGTCTCGCCCACAAACATGTGGTGCGCTTCCTCGGTGAGCATGAACCGGCAAGTCCGCGCCAGAGGATCGAAGCCGGATTCAGCCAGCGCGCACAGCTGGAATTTTCCGTCGCGGTCGGTAAAAAACGTAAACATGTAGAACGCCAGCCAATCCGGCGTCGGCTCGTTGAACGCGCCCAGAATGCGCGGATTATCCATATCGCCCGAACGCCGTTCCAGCAGCGCTTCCGCTTCTTCGCGTCCATCACGACCAAAATAACGGTGCAGCAGATAAACCATGGCCCAAAGATGCCGCCCCTCTTCCACGTTCACCTGAAAAATATTCCGCAGATCGTACAGAGAAGGGCAGCACATCCCCAGCAGCCGCTGTTGTTCCACGGATGCCGGCTCCGTGTCGCCCTGCGTCACGATCACGCGCCGCAATGTCGAGCGATATTCGCCGGGAACTTCCTGCCACGCCGGCTGTCCCTTGTGCACGCCGAAATTTACTTGCCGGCCCGCATCGCGGGGCTGCAGAAATATTCCCCAGCGATATTCCGGCATGCGCACGTATCCAAACTGGGCCCAGCCGTCCGGCTCCACGCTCGTCGCCGTGCGCAAATATACTTCCAGCGCGTGGCTTTCGCTCGGGCCCATGTCGTACCACCAGTTCATATAAGCAGGCTGCCAATGCTCCAGCGCGCGCTGCAACACGCGATCCCTGCCCAGGTCCACGTTGTTCGGGATTTTTTCGGTGTAATCAATCATGACGAGCTCCTAGAAAGTGTGAACCGCAGAACCATTGCAGCCGGGAAGGGTCCTCAGACTCGCTCCCAATTAAATTTCACCGGAGCGCCTGTGCCGTAAATCTTCAGCGCGCCGCTTTCGCCCACTGCGTTCGGACGAATGAAAATCCAGTTCTGCCACGCGGAAAGCCGGCCAAAAATTCGCGTCTCCATCGTTTCCGGCAGCCCGAATCGCAGATTCGCTTCCATGCCGGTCAGCGCATCGGGCGAAAGCGCGATTCGCGATTCAATCGCCTGACGCACTTCATCCTGCCAATCCAGATCATCAGGTGCCGCCGTCACCAAGCCCAGCTCCACGGCGTCTTTCACCTGCAGCGCGCGTCCTACGTGCTCGCGCAGCGCTTTAATCTGCGCAGCGTCCTGATAAAAACGCGCCGCCACGCGCGAAAGATGATTCACCATCGGCAGCGCACCGAGATTCATTTCCGAGAGCGTCATCGCCGCTCGTGCGTCACCTTCCTGTGTGTCCAGCATGTAAACGCGATCCGCTGCGAGCGCCAGCTCGAGCATGGTTCCGGCGAAACAGGAATTGGGCTCCACCAGCGCATATAGTGAACGCGAGGAAACGTCCAGCCGCGCGAAAGTGCGCCGCATCATTCCCAGAACTTCCCGCACAAACCAATTGCCCTGATTTTTCAAGATGAAATCATCGAACGCCAAAACAGCATCTGGATTTCCAGTGGTCTTCAAAATCCACAAGCCGAGCTCCGCCTCGCTGGTGCGCAACCCCAGAATCGCATCATCCAATTCGCGGGCCATTTGCAGCGGCCACCAGCGCGCGCCAGCCCCAACTGCGCTCTCCGTCGTAAGCGCACCGGCAGATTCCGGCGCGCGCACGGTCAGAGTCACGGTTCGCGCCTCGCGATTCACCTGCGCATCCACAAATTCGTAGTGCCGCCCGGAGCCATCGATGGTTCTTTGCAGTGGCGTGAGCGCAACGCCCGGGGCGTTCGCGGGGCGATCACTTTGTGCCGCCAGTTCCACAGCGCGTCGCTTCACGTGCGCGGCAAATTGCTGCGTTTTCACCACGTCATCCACCAGCCGCCAATCTTTCGCGCGCTGCCCCTTCACTCCATCCGCCGTTGTACAGAAAATATCCGCGCGATCGCGGCGCACGTGCCGCTTATCCGTAATGCGCGTCAGGCCGCCCGTGCCGGGAAGCACACCCAGCAGCGGAACTTCCGGCAGACTCACTGCGGAAGACCGGTCATCCACGAGAATAATTTCATCGCAAGCCAGAGCCAGCTCGTATCCGCCGCCAGCCGTCGTTCCGTTCAGCGCAGCCAGAAATTTCAGGCCCGAATGGGCACTGGAATCTTCAATCCCGTTGCGCGTCTCATTCGTGAATTTGCAGAAATTCACTTTCCACGCGTGCGAAGAAAGCCCCAGCATATAAATGTTAGCGCCCGAACAAAACACGCGGCTTTTCGAGCTGGTGATCATCACGGAGCGAATTTCTGGATGCTCGAAGCGAATTCTCTGCAGCACGTCGTGCAGCTCGATGTCCACGCCGAGGTCGTAGGAATTCAGCTTCAGCTTATAGCCCGGACGCAAGCCGCCATCCTCGTTCACGTCCATCGTTAGCGTCGCCACCGGCCCCTCGTAAGCCACGCGCCAGTGTTTGTATTTCGCCGGTTCCGTCTGGTAATCCACCGGTGCCAATTTAGTTTGTGAATCTTGCGTCGCTGCCACGTCCACGCGCGCCTCCTAGCCGATTTCGGTTTGCAGTGCTTTTCTGAGTTTCAGGAAACTTTGCTCCGCGGATTCACCCGCAGTGTCCAGGTGCAGATCCGCTTTGCGGTAAAAAGGTTCGCGCGCTTCCACAATGTGGCGCAAATCTTCCATAGCCTCGTCGTTCTCAGCCATCGCGCGAAAATCGCCCTGCGCCATCACCCGCGCCATGTAGTCTTCCGGATTCGCTTTCACCCACACCGTGAAGCAGCCAGCCAACAGCCGGTCGTAAGTTTCTTTTTCGGAGACCACGCCTCCGCCCACCGACAGCACCGCGCGCGGGTACTCGCCCAAGATGCGTTCCAGCACTCGCTGCTCAATTCGGCGATATCCGCTCTGCCCGTACATCGAAAAAACCTCCGCCAAATCCATCCCCGCTTCTTTCGCGATCTCGCGATCCAGTTCGATGAACGGCGCCTTCACCGCTTGCGCCAGTTTCACGCCCAGAGTGGATTTTCCCGCGCCACGCAGCCCAATCAATGCGATGCGCGAATGGCGATCCTTGGGCGCCCCGCCAAATTCCTTCGTTAGGCGCGTCGCGACTGATCTCAGTTGCTCGGCAGGCAGCCGTTCCAGCAGGTCAAGTATCGAGCGCTTCGCGTCGGAAGCAGGGCCTTCGGCGGTAAACAAGTCAGCCAGCGTAACGTTCAGAGCCGTTGCGATCCGCCGCAAAAGCACGATTGAGACGTTTCCGTCGCCCAGCTCCAGCTGCGCCAGATGTCGCTCGGAGACATCCGATTCCTGCGCCATCATTTTTCGGGTCATGCCGCGGCGGCTGCGCAGCTCGCGCACTCTTAAGCCTAGTACTCGTAGGAAGTCCTCGTCACTCGGCTGCGGCATCGAAGAGGGCAGAACTGCGCGTGAGTGCGTTTCTGGTGTCATATTATATGCACCTGCAGAACATGCACTATAATACATGCACTACGGCATCAGTCAACCACATAGATCGATGACCTTTCAGACCCGCAGAATCGTGACCTAGCATGGACCCTCTCTTAAGTTCATATAATGAGGAGGTTATACGATTAATTGGCTCCCGCCAGTCACATGCGGCCGAGTCCCAGCATGCAACATACTACCAATCTCACTGGGCACCTTCAGGCCGCATAAGCACCCATCCGCGGCAGCCAACTGGCAACAAAATGGTACGAACGGACCATCGCGGCCACCTACGTCCATAGTGCTAAAGTTACTCATGCGCGTTCGATGCCTGCATTGCTCAGCTCAGGTGGAACTCGACGACCGCCGGGTCAAAGGCCGCAAAATGGCCCAAATCCGTTGCTGGATGTGTGCGCAAAGCTCGGTTGTGGACCTGCTCCCCCCGGACCTCAAGTCCTCCACGATCATCACCGATCCAGTGGCGCCGCAAGACCGGCCTTTCGTCGCGACCCGGCTCGAACAATCAGACAGCGCCAGGGTAGCAACGCTCGATCTTCCTCAGGGCAAATCCATCGCCATCTCGGTGGTTGCCGGCTCTTCGGAAGGCCTAGAACGCGGTATGACCATGCCGCTGGTGACGATAGGACGGCTGCGCGGCGGCGCCGATTTTGAAATTGACGACCCCATGATTTCGCGCCTGCACTGCGCGGTAGAAGTAAAGAATGACGCGGTTTACCTCCGCGACCTGCGCTCCACCAACGGCACCTATGTTGCCGAAAAGCGCGTGCTGGCTACCCAGCTGGACGACTCGACCGAGTTCCGAATTGGAACTTCCACTCTGCGCGTCAGCATCCGCCCGCACTAACCAATAGACCGGTCGCGTACGCCCACATACACGCAATCTCGGCCGCACCGCCTCCGCGAACAAAAGTTTAGGCCTCCGCCGCGCCGCCTACTGCGGTATGCTCTTTCCCGATAAATCTAAAGCCGGTTAGAGCAGAATTCGCTCGTTTTGCCGGTGGTCAAATCCTCGGGGGAGCAGTGAGTGGTGCAAAAAGCGATCGCAAAATCGGCATGGGTAGCAACATCACCAGACGCGATTTCCTGAACGGCGTAAGCATCGCAGTAGGCGGGTCCTTATTAGTTCCAGATACGAAATGGTTCGAACGCTTTGGCCTTCCGCAGTCGCCTCTATCTCCTGAAAAATCCTCCGCCGACTATCCGCCCGCGCTCGCAGGCATGCGCGGCACCACCGACGCGGTCATGGAAGTCGGCCACGCGCTGCGCGACGGAAACACTTGGAATAATCCGACGCCCGACTCCGAAACCTACGATCTAATCGTCGTAGGCGGCGGCCTCAGCGGCCTCTCCGCCGCGTATTTCTTCCGCCAGATTGCAGGACCGAAAGCCAAAATTCTAATCCTCGAGAATCACGACGATTTTGGCGGCCACGCGCGGCGCAATGAATTTCAAACCAGCCAGCGCTTGATCCTCGGCTACGGCGGCACGCAATCCATCGCCGGCCCGAAAATTTACAGCAAACAAGCCAAGCAGCTGTTCGCCGATCTGGGCATAGAAGTGCAGCGCTTTTACAAATATTACGATCGCAATTTCGAAAAATCGCATGGCCTGCAGCGCGCCACGTTTTTCGACAAGAAAACATTCGGCGAAGACAAGCTGGTAGCCGGCACGGGCCAGCCGACGTGGCCGGCATTTCTCTCGAACACGCCCCTTTCACCGCAAGTGCAAAAAGATCTCGCGCGCCTGCACACCGAAAAAGTTGATTACCTGCCGGGCATGTCTTCTTGGGACAAAAAGGTCCTTCTCGCCAAAACCAGTTACAAAGATTATTTGCTGAATTACGTAAAGATCAGTCCTGACGCTATTCCTTTTCTGCAAACCGAGACGTATGGCCTCTACGGCGTCGGTATTGACGCTGTTCCGGCCGGCGATCTCGCCGGCCTCGACTATCCCGGATTTGCGGGCATGGATCTCTCCGGCAAGCCAGGTCCCGGCCTGGGCGTCGAAATCACCAAACAGGACGAGGGAGACGAGCCATACATTTTTCACTTTCCCGACGGCAACGCTTCCATCGCGCGCTTGCTGGTGCGCTCGCTGATTCCCGCGTCCGCGCCCGGCCACACAATGGAAGATATCGTCACGGCCAAACTGGATTACGCCACTCTAGATGATCCCGCTTCTCCGGTGCGCCTGCGCCTTAACAGCACAGTGATCCTCGCGCGCAATGCCGGCGAAGCCAGCGCCGCGAAAGGAGTTGAGGTCACCTATGTAAAAGACGGCCATGCGCGCAGTGTACGTGGCGCCAGTTGCGTCCTCGCCTGCTGGAACATGGTAATTCCGTATTTGTGCCCCGATCTGCCGGACAAGCAGAAGGACGCACTCGCCTACGGCGTAAAAGTTCCGCTGGTGTACACCAACGTCCTGATCCGCAACTGGCAATCCTTCAAAAAATTGGGAGTGAGCGGCGTGCGCTGCCCCGGAAGTTATTTTGAAACCGTCACGCTGGATTTTCCCGTCAGCATGGGCGATTACAAATACACATCGGATCCGGGCCAGCCGTGCGTCTTGCACCTCGAACGGGTCCCGTGCAAAGCCGGTCTGCCGGTGCGCGAGCAGCAAAAGGCCGGTCGGCGCGAGCTGCTCACCACCAGCTTCGCAACTTTCGAACGCAACATCCGCGAACAGCTTGGCGCGATGCTTGCTCCCGGCGGATTCGATCCCGCCACGGATATTCAGGCCGTCACCGTTAATCGCTGGCCGCACGGCTATGCCTACGAATACAATTCGCTGTACGATCCTGATTGGCCGGTGGATCAGCAGCCCTGCGTCATCGGCCGGCAGCCGTTCGGCCGCATCTCCATCGCCAATTCCGACGCCGAAGCTTTCGCGTACACCAACGCTGCAATTGATCAGGCGTATCGCGCGGTAAACGAGGTTGCGCGTTTCAGCCGCTCTGCTGCGACGTAATCAGTGCGGCGTGTGACGAGGCGGCGCATGACGCGATCGCACCTGAAGCTGCCCCAGTTAAAGTGATATATTGCCCTGGAAATAAAGCGCCGCGCACATTCGCGATGCGGCACTGCGCTGGGATTCGAACCACTTGAGCGAAAAACAAACAGGCCGCCTGCTCGATCCCTTGTTCACCACGGATGCGATGCGTGAAATTTTCTCTGATCGCCGCAGGCTGCAGGGCATGCTCGATTTCGAAGCCGCACTCGCGCGAGCGTTGGCGCGTGCCGGAGTCGCGCCTGCATCCGCGGTAGAGCCCATTGTCGCGCAATGCAACCCTGATCATTTTGCGCTGGACGTGCTGGCGCGCGAAGCAGCCCTCGCCGGAAATCTGGCCATTCCGCTGCTGAAGACGCTCACTGCGGCCGTCGCAAAATCCGATGCCAAGGCCGCTGGTTTCGTACACTGGGGCGCTACCAGTCAAGACGCAATTGACACCGGCCTCGTCCTCCAATTGCGCGAGGCTCTCGATCTAATGCAGCGCGAACTTGCGCAATTTTCCACCACCCTCGCGCGCGTCGCAGAAAAGCATCAAGCCACGCTGCTCGCCGGCCGCACCTGGCTGCAGCAAGCGAGCCCCGTGACTCTAGGCCTGAAAGTTGCCGGATGGCTCGACGCAATTCATCGCCACCAGGCGCGCGTCGCGCACGCGCGTAGTGAGGCCTTGACGCTGCAGTTCGGCGGAGCAGTAGGCACGCTCGCCGCGCTCGGCGAAAACGGCCCTCGGGTGGCCGCGGCGTTAGCCGACGATCTGAAATTGAAGCTGCCCAGCATTCCCTGGCACACGCATCGCGACCGTTTCGCCGAAGTTGCCACCGCGCTGGGCCTGCTGGTCGGCACGCTGGGAAAAATCGCGCGCGATGTTTCGCTGCTCGCGCAAACCGAAGTCGGCGAAGTTCTCGAGCCCGCAGAATCCGGCCGCGGTGGTTCTTCTACGCTACCGCACAAACACAACCCTGTAGGTGCCGCGGTCGTCCTCGCCGCTGCGATACGCGTTCCGGCACTCGTTTCCGTGATGCTCACCGCGATGGTGCAGGAACATGAGCGCGGCTTGGGCGGCTGGCACGCCGAATGGACGACTCTGCCAGAGATTTTTCTGCTCACTGCTGGAGCGCTCGCTCATCTGGCGCATGTGGCGGATGGATTGGACGTGTACGAAGAACACATGACGCACAATCTCGGCGCGACGCACGGCCTGATCCTCAGCGAAGCCGTCGCAATCGCGTTAGCCAAGAACATTGGTCGTTCGCTCGCGCACCAGCTGGTCGAACACGCCGCGCACCGTGCGCTCGAATCCGGCCGCCCGCTTCGCGATCTGCTGCTCGAAGACCAGCAAGTCCGTGCACATCTTTCGCCCGCGGAGATCGACGCGTTGCTGGATCCCAAAAATTACACCGGCTCGGCCGAATCCATGATCCAGCAAGTATTGGCTGACGAAAAAAAGCATCGATAATTACTTGTTCACGAAAAATTCCGCTATGACTTATACCAACGTAAACGGCGCTCGCTTTCACTACCGGCTGGACGGCGCAGCAGACGCTCCGGTGGTGGTCCTTTCCAATTCGCTCGGCACGAATCTGGCGATGTGGGACTCCCAGATTCCCGCGCTCTCGCAAAAATTCCGCGTCCTTCGCTACGATTCGCGCGGACACGGCCAATCGGACGTCGCTCCCGGGCCGTACACAATCGAAACGCTGGGCCGCGACGTTGTTGGCTTGCTCGATGCGCTGCAAATTCCAACCGCGCATTATTGCGGGCTTTCGGTTGGCGGATTGATCGGCCAATGGCTGGGTATCAATTCGTCGAAACGCTTCAAGAGCCTGACGTTGTGCAACACCGCCGCGCGCATCGGCACCGTGGAGGGCTGGAACTCGCGCATAGCTTCCATCACGGAAGGCGGCATGGCACCAATCGCGAATGGCGTTGCCTCCCGTTGGTTCACCGAAGATTTCGCCAAGCGAGCGCCGGCTACGGTCGAAGCCACTCGCCAAATGCTGCTGCACTCGTCGCCGGAAGGCTACATCGCGACGTGCGCCGCGATCCGGGACGAAGATCTGCGCGAAGCAATTTCGCGCGTCAGCCTGCCGACGCTCGTGATTTCGGGTGCGCACGACGCCGCAACCACACCGGCGAATGGCCGATTCGTAGCGGAAAAAATCCCTGGCGCGCAATATGTTGAACTGAACGCCGCGCATCTTTCAAATATCGAGGCAGCCGAGCATTTCACAGCCGCGCTGTTGAAATTCCTCGAGCAGCAGGAGGCGAGCTGATGGACGAGCGTGAGCGTCATGCCAGAGGAATGAAAGTGCGCCGCGCGGTGTTGGGCGATAAGCACGTGGACAAAGCCGAAGCCACGAAGGATTCCTTCAGCGAGCCCTTCCAGGATTTGATCACGCGCTACGCCTGGGGCGAGATCTGGTCGCGTCCCGGCCTCTCCCCCCACACCCGCAGCCTGCTCACGCTTTCCATGATGATTGCGCTCAACCGCGGCGATGAATTCCGCATGCATGTGCGCGCCGCGCTGAACAATAAAGTCACGCGCGAGGAAATTCAGGAAGTGCTGCTGCAGAGCGCAATATATTGCGGTGTGCCGGCAGCAAACGCGGCATTTCATATCGCTCAGGAGGTTTTCGCAGAAGTTGACGCCGGGCGCTGATGCTATTCACGCCCCAGCACCCAATTCAGCAGTAGAAAAGATCCAGCAACGCGTCCACTCCACACAGCGACGCCAATTTCAGGAGGAATCATAATGCCAATCGAAAGAGTTGCAGTAGTAGGCTGCGGCCTGATGGGCTCAGGCATCGCGCAAGTAGCCGCTCAGTCGGGCTGCCAAGTCACTGTGCGCGAAGTTTCCCAGCCGCTCGTTGATAAAGGGCTGCAATCCATCGAAAAAAATCTGCAGCGCCTGGTGGACAAAGGCACGCTCCCCGCCGCCGACCGCGATCAAGTTCGCGCGCGCCTGCGCGGCACCACCAACCTCGATGACCTGAAAGATTCAGACCTGGTAATCGAAGCGATTATCGAGCAGCTCCCCGCGAAGCGCGAGCTCTGGACCACGCTCGATAAAATTTGCCCCAAGCACACCATTTTCGCCAGCAACACTTCGTCGCTGTCCATCACTGAAATGGCGATGTTCACGCAGCGCCCCGACCGCTTTCTGGGCATGCATTTTTTTAATCCCGTTCCAGTAATGAAATTGGTGGAAATAATTCGCACCATCGCCACCGACCCGAAAGTGGACGAAGCGGCCGTCGCTCTTGCCGCGCGTTTCGGTAAGACGCCTGTGCGCACCACCGATCGCACCGGCTTCATCGTCAATCGGCTGCTCGTTCCTTATCTGCTCGACGCCGTGCGCGCCCTCGAAGAGGGTGTCGGCTCCATCGAAGATATTGATAATTCCATGAAGCTCGGGTGCGGGCATCCCATGGGCCCGCTCACGCTTCTCGATTTCGTCGGACACGACACCACCTACTACATCGCGAATATCATGTTCGATGAATTCAAGGAACAACGCTTCGCGCCGCCGCCTCTGCTGAAGCGCATGGTCCTGATGGGATGGAATGGACGCAAAGCCGGCCGCGGCTTCTACGATTACAGCGATCCCGCAAAACCCAAGCCGCTGCAATTCACATAGAAGTTGTCGCGTTGTCGGCGCCAGGAGCTTCCAACACTTCGCTCAGCCTTCTTTCGTTGCGCCGGGATCCTTCGAGAGTCGCGCGATCACTTCCGCCGGCAGCGGACGCGCCTTGATACGCTCCGGATTTGCTGGATCCGTGCCAGCCCACACGCGCGTTTCGAAACCTTCCACTGCCAGCACGCCTGCCTTGAAGAATTGATGGCGGATCACAAAACTGCTGCGCCGAAATTCCGTCACCGTGGATTCCGCCAGCAGTTCATCGCCGAATGTCGAAGGCACCAGAAACCGCACGCGCACATCCACCAGCGGCACCCCCACAACTGCATGCGCCCGAAACAAAGCGCGTATAGGCATGCCCGCATTCGTAAAAAGCGCCGTGGTGCAATCGTCGAACCACGCCAGATAATTCGGGTAGAACACGATGCCCGCCGAATCGCAATGCCCCCATTCCACCAGCAGATGTTTCTTGCTTACAAACATAGCCTGGAGCCCCCGGAACGAACGCTCAGCCGCACGCGGAATTTCCGCCGCACAAAAAAGCACCAATTCAACGCAGCATGGTAACACCCACTTCCGCGCCCCTCCAACTATTGGCCCCGCCACGCAATCACGATATCGTTCCCCGCCCATGCGCCTTCTGCTATCGTTTACCAGCATTCAGCCAAGGACCCAACCCATGCGCACGCAAGTTGGCATCATCGGTGCCGGACCCGCAGGCCTGGTCCTCTCGCATCTGCTGCATCTTCACGGCGTCGAATCCGTGGTCCTGGAAAATCGCAGTCGCCAGTACGTGCAGGAACGCGTGCGCGCCGGAGTCCTCGAACAGGGCACCGTTGATCTGCTGAAAGAAACCGGCGTAGGCGAACGGCTGCAGCGCGAAGGCCTGGTGCACTATGGCGTCAATCTTCGTTTCAACCAACGCACTCACCGCATTGATTTCGCGGACCTAACCGGCGGAAAAGCAGTCACTATCTACGCGCAACACGAAGTCGTAAAAGATCTGACGGATGCGCGACTAGCGGTCGGCGGCCAGGTTCACTTCGAAGTGGCAGACACCAGCATCCACAATTTCGATAGCACCGCAGCGTCGTCCAAGCCCACCATCCGCTTCCGCAAAGATGGAGAACCGCGCGAACTGATCTGCGACTTCATCGCCGGCTGCGACGGCTATCATGGCATCTGCCGCCCCTCGGTGCCCGAAGGCGTGCTCGCCGCTTTCGATCGCGTCTATCCATTCGCCTGGCTGGGCATTCTCGTTGAAGCTCCGCCGTCTTCCGAAGAACTCATCTACGCTTACCACGATCGCGGTTTCGCGCTGCTCAGCATGCGGTCGCCTCGCATCGGCCGACTGTACCTGCAGTGCCGCCCCGATGAGGACCTCCTGAATTGGCCGGACGAAAAAATCTGGCAGGAATTGCAGACAAGGCTCGCAGGCGAGGAAAATTGGAAGTTGCAAGAAGGCCCCGTGCTGCAAAAAGGAATCACCGGCATGCGCAGCTTCGTCATCGAGCCGATGCAATATGGCAAGCTCTTCCTCGCGGGAGACGCTGCCCACATCGTCCCTCCCACCGGCGCGAAAGGCCTGAACCTAGCCGTCGCCGACGTCCGTATCCTAGCCCGTGCCCTCGCCGATTTCTATTCCACCGGCCGCCGCGACCTCCTTAACGCTTATTCGCAGACCTGCCTCCGCCGCGTCTGGAAGGTTCAGCGATTCTCCTGGTGGATGACCTCCATGCTTCATCGCTTCGACGACGAAAACGCCTTCGACCACCGCCGCCAACTCGCTGAGCTGGATTACGTTACCAGTTCCCGCGCCGCCTCGCAGTCTTTGGCCGAAAACTACGTCGGTTTGCCTCTGGAGTAAGCGCGAACGCCTTCAGCGTCTAAGTGCATTCCTGGGCTCTCAGCCGAACTCTCGTAAGTGTCTAATAAACAATACTTTAAGATCCTCCCGCCCAGAGCGCTGTTTCGAATCAGCGCAGCTCCAGGCTCCTGACGTTCGTACCAGCCGATTGAGAGTCCCGGCCTATCGCCACCATTCCATCCTGAACGCTATCCTGCCCAAGTCGGAAGCAAGCACACACAACGAAGCCTCGCACGAGGGGGCGCTCCAAACGGGGGTTCAGATGCAATCTGGGGGATTCCGCAACATCATTCGAGGTCTGATCGTGGCCGGTCTCATTCTGGCCGCTAGTCAGACGTCCGCAGCACAACAAACCTTTTCTTTACAGATACATATGGAAGAAAACGGTCGTAGCCCGATTGCCTTCATGGGCCCGCATTACTTCATCCATCAAGCAGCGGGCGCCAGCCTCAGCACCCCGCCAACGACGGCCTTTACCCCGTCCCAGATTCGCCATGCCTACGGTTTTGACCTGGTCACCAACCAGGGCGCCGGCCAGACCATCGCTCTCGTGGACGCATACGACGACGCCAACGCCGCGAACGACCTGGCGGTATTCAGCAAGCAGTTCAACCTGCCAGCTTGCACCACCGCCAGCGGCTGCTTTCGCCAGTTGTATTCGAACGGCCGCAAGCCCTCCGCCAACGCCAACTGGGCCGTCGAAATTTCGCTCGATATCCAATGGGCGCACGCCATCGCGCCGCAAGCCAAGATTCTGCTGGTCGAAGCTCCGTCGAATAACTTGAGCGACTTGCTATCCGCAGTCGATTTCGCGGTGCGCAACGGCGCGTCAGTTGTTTCCATGAGCTGGACCTCCGCCGAACTTTCCTCCGAGCGCAATCTGGACAATCACTTCGTTTCCACCGGCGTCACTTTCCTCGCCGCTTCCGGTGATAGCGGCGCTGGCGTCAATTATCCGGCGGCATCGCCGGACGTGATCGCCGTCGGCGGCACTTCGCTGACGCTCGACAAATCGGGCAACTACAGCAGCGAATCAGCGTGGAGCGGCAGCGGCGGCGGCCTCAGCAAATACGAATACGAGCCGGTCCCCCAAGCGCAGTTTCCGATTGCCAACGACATTCACGGCACGCGCGGCGTCCCAGATGTTTCCTACAACGCCAATCCCGGGACCGGCTACGCAATTTACGATTCCATCGGCGTCAGCGGCTATAGCGGTTGGTTTCAAGTCGGTGGCACCAGCGCCGCGACGCCGCAGTGGGCCGCGCTGATTGCCATTACCAATTCACAGCGCGTTGCCGTACGGAAAGCAAACTTGAGCGCCACCGGCACTTCCGTCTACGCGGTCGGCAAATCGAGCCTGGCGGGCAATTTTCACGCGGTCACCACCGGGACTAACGGTTCCTGCGGAACAATGTGCGACGCGCTCACCGGCTACGATTACGTCACCGGTCTAGGCACTCCGCAATCCAAGGTGCTAATCCCAGCCTTGGCCGCCCGTCCGTAATCACCAGGCTTCAGTCGTGATCGCGAGCCGCCTCGAAATTTTCGTGGCGGCTCGTTTTTCGTCCACCGCGCACTCCTTCGGCACACTCTCTCAAGTAAACTTCCGACCGCGCGCGTCGCAAAGCCCTTTTTGTTTGCGAAACACCTCCGCTTCACCGCCTCTGTGAATCCGCTGCGGTAGTGTATAGTTTTTTCAGGCGCGGCCATTCCAAAAGCCACATTTGCTGCAGGCCACAACGATTCGCCGCGCCACCGGTCTATCTCTAAATGAAGCCACATTTGCAGGTCATGAAATTCGGCGGCACATCCGTGGGCGACGCTTCCTGCATCGCGCGCGTCGCCGAAATTGTCGCCAAAGCTTCGCGAGTAGGCCCGCTGGTCGTGGTTGTCTCGGCCATGAGCGGCGTAACCAACCGCCTGATCGAAGCGGCCACCTGTTCCGAGACCGGCGATCGCGACCGTGCCACCGAACTGCTGGAATCTTTGCGCCAGCAGCATTTCGAAGCGCTGAAAACTCTGATCCAGAATCCCGAAAGCAGGAAAGCGATTGCGGTGGGCATCGAAGAACTTCTTCGCGAAGCGCAGCGCCTCTGCGAAGGCACAGCGCTAATCCACGAACTTACCGTGCGCACGCTCGATTGCGTCTCCAGTCTCGGCGAGCGCCTTTCCGCACCTCTAGTTGCCGGCGCCCTCAGCGAACGCGGCGTGCGCAGCGAAGCCATCGAAGCCACCGAATTGATCGTCACCGATTCCTATCACGGCGCCGCCGAACCGCTGATGCCGCTGACACGCGAACGTTCCGAAGCGCGCCTACGCCCGCTGCTGCAACAAGGAATTGTCCCGGTTGTTACTGGATTCATCGGCGCGACCAGGGAAGGAGTGCTGACGACTCTCGGCAGGGGCGGCTCGGATTATTCCGCCACCATTCTTGGCGGCGCGCTAGCCGCGGACGAAGTAATCATCTGGACCGATGTCAGTGGCGTGCTCACCGCCGATCCGCGCCTGGTTCCCAGCGCGCGCACCATTCCGGAAATTTCCTATCGCGAAGCCGCCGAGCTTGCGCATTTTGGCGCAAAAGTGCTGCATCCCAAGACGCTGCGCGCTGTGACGGAATCCGGCATCCCCGTGTGGATCCGCAACACTTTCGAGCCGGAGCATCCCGGCACCAAAATCACGCCGCAAGGCCAAGCCTCCAGCGCCGGAGTGAAAGCGCTCACCGCCATTCGCGATGTTTCGCTCATCGCCGTAGGAGGACCGGGAATCGTCGGCCTGCCCGACGTGGTCGGCCGCACATTTTCCACTACGGCAAATGTGCGCGCGAACGTCCTGCTGATCTCGCAGTCCTCTTCGCAGAACGATATCTGCTTCATCGTTTTTTCTTCCGACGCCAAACGCACCGTGGACGCGCTCCGCCAGCAATTCGCGCAGGACTTGATGCATCAAAAAGTCGAGCACATCACGCTCGATCCCAACATCGCCATCGTTGCCGTGGTCGGCGAAAATATGCGCGGCACCGTCGGCATGGCCGGACGCACCTTCAGCGTGCTCGGCCGCGAAAATATAAATATAATCGCCATTGCCCAGGGCTCTTCGGAAACGAATATTTCATTTGTGGTGTCCAGCCAGGATATGAAGAGAGCGCTGCTGGCTGTGCACCAGGAATTTGCGCTTGATACGCGCAACTCGCACGAAACATCATCCGCGGCGCAATAATAATGAGCGACGCCATCGCAAAAACCGCGCAGCAGGCTGGCACCACGGCCGTGCAACGTTGCATCGTACCCGTTTGCGCCGCGGCATTCGGCATACGCGAACAGATTTACGTCTGCTCACGTTGCGGCGGCCCGCTGGAAGTCGAAATCCCGCTCGAGATTCTGAAATCCGTCCCAGATCTCCGCGAACGCTGGCAAGCGCGCGCTGTTTCGCATGATCCGCGCGACCGCAGTGGCGTCTGGCGTTTCCGCGAATTGCTGCCGTTCGACGACGACGCGCCGGTCGTCACCCTCTTTGAAGGCAATACGCCGCTCTACGACGCGCCGCGCTCCGCGAAATATGCTGGCCTCACCGCGCTGCGCCTGAAACATCAAGGCTGCAATCCCACTGCATCTTTCAAAGACACAGGCATGACGGCTGCCGTTACGCAGGCGAAATTGCTCGGTGCGCGCACCGTAGTTTGCGCCAGCACTGGCAACACCGCCGCAAGCCTCGCCGCATACGCCGCGCGCGCTGAACTGCAATGCGCCATTTTGCTGCCGCAAGGGCAGATTAGCCCGGCGAAACTCGCGCAGAGCATGGATTACGGCGCTGTGGTCTGCGAGATCGCCGGAAATTTCGACGATTGCATGCGCCTGATTTCAGACCTCGCCGATGTGCCCTCGATTTACATCGCGAATTCCATCAATCCTTTTCGCATCGAAGGGCAAAAGACCGTGGCCTTCGAGCTGCTCGAGCAATGCGGCTGGCGCGTGCCAGATCACGTGGTCGTTCCCGGCGGAAACATGGGCAATAGCTCGGCCCTCGGAAAAGGTTTCGACGAAATGCTGCGTCTCGGATTAATTGATCGCCTGCCGAAGATCAGCATCATCCAGGCCGAAGGCTCCGCGCCCCTTGCACATCTGTTCGCCGGACTAGAATCATCTGGCATCACCAAGAACGCAACGCTTCCAGACGAAATCGCGCCCGTCGCGAATCCGCGCACGCTCGCCACCGCCATAAAAATCGGCGCGCCCGTTTCCTGGAAGAAAGCTCTGCGCGCCGTACTGCGCACCCACGGCAGCATTATCACCGTCAGCGAACAAGAAATCGCCGACGCCAAAGCCATCATCGGTCGCGATGGCATCGGCTGCGAGCCGGCCTCCGCAACCACGGTCGCAGGGATCCGCAAACTCACCGCCTCAAACAAAATTCACGCCGGCGAATCCGTGGTCGCGGTCTTGACTGGACACGTGCTGAAGGATCCAGACTACGTGAGCCATTATCACCGCGGAACGCTCTCGTTCGAATCCGCCACCGCGGGTGGGACAGCAAAAACCGTACAAATCACCGGCGCATTTCGCAACGCACCGGAAAAAGTTGCTGCCAACAAGGAAGCAATTCTCAAAAGCCTGGAGAGCCGCCGCTAAGGCAGGGAAGTCGCGCAAGGAAAACGAACAACAGCTTTAAATTTCCCGGTCACAGCCCGAGCATCCATGAAAAAGCCCAAGCCCCGCTCCTACGAAGTGCGAGTTCCCGGCTCCAGCGCCAATCTAGGCGCCGGCTTCGATTGCTTCGGCCTGGCGCTGAACTTATTTCTCACCGTGCGAGCCACGGTGCACTCCGAACCAGGCGCGCGAAGTGAAGCGCGCAGCCGTGGCATCCCCGGCAGCGAAACTCTACCCAGTGCCCCCGAAGAAAATCTGATCCTGCGCGCTATGCAGCACGCCGCCGAACGCCACGGCGTTCCTCTGCCTCCGGTTCATCTCGCGGCACAGAACCAAATTCCGATCGCTGGAGGCCTGGGCAGCAGCGCCGCGGCAATCGTAGCCGGCGTCGCGCTGGGCTTTGCAGTCTGCGGAAAAAAACTGACGGAAGAAAATGCGCTGCGCATCGCCGCCGAAATGGAGCTGCACACCGACAACGTGGGAGCCGCGCTCCTGGGCGGCTTGGTCGTTTCGTTCGTGGGAGCCGGCGGCAACGTCGTCGCGCTGCGCAAAAAGTGGCCGCAGCATATTCGCGTAGTCGCCGTCACGCCTAAAATGACGCTGCAGACAGCCGCATCCCGCGCCGCTTTGCCGCAAACGGTTGAGCACGCCGCTGCCGTCCACAATCTCCAGCGCTCCGCATTATTTCTCGCAGCCTTGGATGCTCGCCGGGACGACCTGCTGTGGGAAGCGATGCAAGATCGCCTGCATCAATCCTATCGCCAGGCGCTGATCCCCGGCCTCGCGGAAGTCCTCGCGATTCCCCGCATTCCGGGACTTCTCGGAGTCGCTCTCAGCGGTGCCGGACCAACCGTGATCGCGCTCGCCACGAAAAACTTCGCGCAAATCGGACAGGCGCTAGCTGGCCAATTCGAACGCCGCGGCCTATCTTCCACCATCCGGTTTTTGGCAGTAGCTCAAGAGGGAATTCGTCTCAATGGCAAGCCGCTCGCAAAAAAGTAGCCTGCGCGCGAGTGATTTAACGCATATCCGTGCGCCGCAGAATTACTTCACAAACGTCAAACCGTGCGGCACAAGGTGTGGAAACACATAAGCGTAAAGCATCACAATCACGCCCACGATCGCGCCCAGCGCAATCGAATGCCAAAAAACAAATCGAAAAATAATTCCTTCATTACCCACTTGCTCGGTAGCTGATGTGGCGATGGTGATGGACTGCGCATCCACCATTTTCCCCATCACGCCGCCCGCGCTATTCGCCGCGCACATTAGAACCGGATCAATCCCCAATTGCTGGGAAGTGATGCGTTGCAAACTTCCAAACAGCGCGTTCGAAGAAGTATCGCTTCCGGTCAAAGCCACTCCCAGCCATCCCAGAAACGTCCCGAAAAATGGATACAGCCATCCGGTGCGCGTGAACGCCAGACCCAGCACTGCGTCCAACCCGGAATAACGCGTCACATACCCCAGACCGAGCATGAACGAAATGGCGATCATCGCCAGCCGCATACGCACCAGCGTCCGCCAAAATATTTTCAGCAACCGCAGCGGACTTACGCCCAGCAGCAATCCGGAAACGATCGCAGCTAAAAAGCAGCCGCTGCCCGTCGCCGATAGCCAGTTAAAATCGTAGCGCGCCGCTTCCGGGGTCGGCTTGCTCACCACCGGCGCCGCCCGGGTAATCGCGTTATGCAAATACGGCCAATTCCATCCCGGATTGCCCGGTCTCACTTTTCCGTCCGCTTGGATCACAATGAATGCAGGCGTGGTGGCTTTGTTCATCGCCAGTTTCACCGTTGGCAGCCCCCAGGCCAGCACGAATAACGAAAGCACCGCGAACGGCATCCACGCTTTCAGCACCGTCGCAACAGGATATTTCCGCGGCGCCACGTATCCATCGTATTCCTTGGCGTCCCATTCGCCGCCCATGTCGTCCGCGATTTTTCCTTCCACCGCCGCGGGCTTCGCACCTTCGCGATCGTAATCGAACCGCCAGATTTTCTTCGGCTTCCAAAAACGCAGAAAAATCACCGTGCAGACAATGGCCAACACGGCCGCCATAATGTCCACCAGGTTGCTATCACGATAGTTCGACCACAAATATTGCGTCCCCGCGAAGGAAATCCCCACCACCAGAATCGCCGGCAGCACTTCAAAAGTTTCAGACCAGCTCACCATCGTGCGCACCAGCCAGAACGGCACAATCACCGCCGTAAACGGCAGAATGCGCCCGATCATCGCGCTCAAATCCGATTCCGGCAAACCCGAAACCGCCGCCAGCGCGTGCACCGGAGTACCGATCGCTCCCCACGCCACCGGCGCCGTGTTCGCGATCAAGTTCAGCGCCGCCGCGTGAAACGGGCGGAATCCCAGCCCAATCATGAAAGCGCCTGCAATCGCCACCGGCGCTCCAAAACCTGCCGCCCCTTCAATGAACGCGCCAAAGCAAAACGCCACCAGCAGAACCTGCAGCCGCCGGTCCGGCGTAATCCCCGCGATCGATTCCTTCATGATCTCGAATTGCCCGGTCTCCACCGAAATGTCGTAGAGATAAACCGCCGCCAGCACGATCCAGGCAATTTTCAGCATTCCATATGCCACGCCGTAAGCAAAAGCCGACGCCGCCAGCATCGCCGGCATTTTGAAAACCAAAGTCGCCAGCAACACCGCCGTAAACGCCGCGGCAATCGCGCACCAATGGGGTTTCACTTTCAGGCCTGCCAGAAGGGTAAAGAGAACCAGGATCGGCAGCGCCGCGATCAGCGTCGAGACCCACCAGATCCCGACGGGATCATAAACTTGCGTCCAACTCATACAGCCCCCTTGCGGCAGCTTGCGTGTGTTGCTGGGACCGAATTTGTGGACGTTCCATATCCCGCCACCAATACTTTGTCAAGAATTGGAATTGTGAAAATAAATCGTGGTATTTGTGAACGGGAGATTACAGAAAGTTACGCGCGAGCTTTTTTTTGCAACAGCCAAACGCACGCGCATCCTGCCGCGAGCATCAGAACACCAGAAGGTTCTGGAGTGCTGACCGGCGGCGGAGGAGGTGGTGGAGGTGGAGGCGGAGGTGGAGGTGGCGGCGGTGGAGGCGAAGATTGTGGCCCCGAAGGAATTACCGGAGAAGATGGCGTGCTGCCGATGGGGAATAGCGGCGGGACGAGCGGGATGTAAATCGATGCAGGAGCCGCCGGCGGCACAACAATCGCGGTCATGGGCGGCACGGCCAGCGGCAATTCACTCAAAGATTCCGGGGGCGCCAAAAGCCCGCCATCCGCGGGGATTTCCATTGCTTCCGGCAAAGGCTCCGTCGCGAGCACGGGTCCTATCGGGACGTCGGACACCCGGTTTCCGCAGCGAGTCCTGGCCAGATGCTCGCCGTCCGTCACAACCGTTTCCCCTGCGGGCAAGCTCAGCCGGTTTTTCGTCCAGAAAATTCGCCTGCCGACGCGATAAGAAACAAAGACGGCGCGAGCTTCGCTCAATCGGATCACGCGCGCATTGCTCAGATTAAAATCCGCGTAGTGCTTAGACACCGTCTCATCGCGCGCCACCGCGTTCCGCAACTCGGCTGAATTCCGCACGCCGCCGGGAATCACCGAGTACGGATACAACACGCGGCCGGAGTCAGCCACTGCCGTAGCAGGCGCGAACCAATCTGGATCTGTGGCATGTGCTGAGGAAGTTGCGGAGAGCCTGTGGTCAGTGGAATTACGGCTTGAGTATCCGTAGTTGTACGATAGTACAAGCGATACCAGTACGACTTCTAGGAACAGGACCGCCGACGCTCCCATGCGGCGGCGATCAATTTTTGCGGCGAATCTCGCCGCGATCGTCCAACCCTTCCCCATTTCCCCTTGTGCGGTCCGGCAATCCCCATTGCCGAAGGTCTACCCCGGGGAGTCAGTACGCAATCACTCTGCCAAGTGAGCGGCTTATCGGCTCCCCGGCCCGCCGCTGAGCTGCCTGGAACTCCATGTAAACAAAGGGCAGGACTTGGAAGGTCCAGCATCGATTCAGAGGCAGGCGCTGCCCCATGGGAATCGAGAGAAGAATGTTTCCCGTAAATGGTACGAACGTTCTAGAGGCGCCTTACCAACGTGAGACGAATTTAAATGCGCATTTTCAGCGAAACGCAGGAATGGCGCGGGAAAAGAAAAGGCGGGATTTGGCGCGCTTACTCGTCCGACTTGGGAGATTGTTCGCGACTGCCAGCCGAAGATCCCAGCGCTACGTCGCTCTTGCCGTGCTTCCATACCGCGAATCCCAGTCCCAAAAAGGGTCCAATCAGCACAACTAAGAAGGCCAATAAGAAAAGCACAAGAAACAGCAGAACAATCACAATCGCTGGCATTGGTTCTCCTTGCTGCTACCCTTGAGCCGAGTCCTCCTCGCCGTATATCCATTCCCGCGCACACCCGTCTGGTTGGATGTTATGAAGAACACCGCCGGATACAGAAAGTTACTGTCACTTTGGCCTTTTTTCGCTGCACTCTAAGCCCATGTATTCGCGCCGATCCATACGATTCTTCGAGATTCTGCCCGCGCTACAGTCTGGGACGCCCGCGATTTCCGCCGCCTGAAAATTCCGGTCCGGAGCTCGCCTCCGCGTCGCAACACCCACAAAATGAATTCCTTCCCACACCGTAACCAGATTACTGACGCACACGTCCAAGTGATGTCCGTCAATTCGTGTTGAATCTCTTTCGCTTCGTCACGAATCTCTTACTGTATGCCGTTTCCCAGGGCGTTCAGCCCTGGGTTCGAGCGTGCGATACTGATCCTCCGGCACGCGGATTCGTAAATCTCCGAACAACGGAGGTACCGTACTTGCTGGTAATTTCGGGAGCTATTGATCGATGTGGATTGTTCGCCTTGCGTTACGCCGGCCTTACACGTTCGTTGTAACGTCCATCCTCCTGCTGATTCTGGGCCCCGTCGCTATTCTGCGCACTCCCACCGATATTTTCCCGAACATCGATATTCCGGTCGTCAGCGTCCTGTGGAACTACACCGGCCTCTCGCCCGAAGAGATGTCCAACCGCATCGTCTTTCAGTACGAGCGCGTCCTCACTACCACCGTCAACAACATCGAACACGTCGAATCGCAGTCCCTGAATGGAATCGCTGTCGTCAAAATCTTTTTTCATTCCGGTGTGGATATTGGCAACGCCGTGGCCCAGGTGACCGCAGTTTCGCAGACCCTGCTGCGGCAGTTACCTCCTGGAACCACCCCTCCGCTGATCATCCAGTACAACGCCTCCAGCGTTCCCATCCTGCAACTCTCGCTTGCCGGAGAAGGTCTCTCGGAGCAGCAGCTCGGCGACATCGGGCTGAACTTCGTCCGCACGGGCCTGGTCAGCGTACCCGGTGCCGCGATTCCATATCCCTATGGCGGCAAGCAGCGGCAGATTCAGGTAGACCTCAATACCGCAGCGTTGCAATCGAAAGGCCTTTCGCCCAACGACGTCGTCAGCGCCATCAACCTCCAGAACCTCATTCTTCCCGCCGGAACCGCGAAAATCGGCACCTTCGAATACGAAGTTGATATGAACGGCGCGCCGCAAACCGTTCCCGAATTGAACGACCTTCCCATAAAAACCGTCGGCACCACTACCATCTATATTCACGACGTCGCCAATGTCCGCGACGGTTTCCCGCCGCAGACCAACATCGTTCGCGTCAACGGCCAGCGCTCTGCCCTGATGACCATCCTGAAATCCGGCGACGCTTCCACGCTGGACATCATCTCCAGCGTCAAATCTCTGCTGCCTACGATCAAAGCGTCCTTGCCTCCCAATCTGGTCATCACTCCGCTTTCCGATCAGTCCATCTTCGTAAAGGCCTCCATCGTTGGCGTGGTCCGCGAAGCGATTATCGCCGCCTGCCTTACCGGCTTCATGATCCTCGTGTTCCTGGGAAGTTGGCGCAGCACAGTGATCATCGCCGTCTCAATTCCACTTTCGATCCTCACGTCGCTGATTGTCCTGAGCGCGCTCGGCGAAACCATCAACATCATGACGCTCGGCGGCCTCGCGCTGGCTGTTGGAATCCTGGTGGACGACGCCACCGTGGAAATCGAAAACATCAATCGCAACATTGATCAAGGCAAGGAAATCGTGCAGGCCATTCTGGACGGAGCTTCGCAAATCGCTGTGCCAGCCCTGGTTTCGACGCTCGCCATCTGCATCGTCTTCGTCCCCATGTTTTTTCTTTCCGGCGTCGCACGCTATCTGTTCGTTCCGCTCGCGGAAGCCGTCTGCTTCGCCATGATTGCTTCTTACCTGCTCTCCCGAACTCTCGTGCCCACCATGGCCAAATATTTGCTCGAGGCGCGCACCGAAGAAGATCCCAACGCGCCGGCTAAAGCCTCCTCCAATCCATTTGTGCGCATGCAACAATCCTTCGAGGTTCATTTCGACGGCCTGCGCGATCGCTACCATCGCCTGCTCGAACGCTGCATCCACCACCGCGTGATTTTCGCTATCTGTTTCTTGGCTTTCTGCGTGCTTTCCTTCGCGTTGCTGCCGCTGCTTGGCCAGGATTTTTTTCCGGCAGTGGATAGCGGCGAATTCAAACTGCACATGCGCGCTCCCACCGGCACCCGCATCGAAGAAACCGCCGCTCTCTGCGACCGGGTGGAAGCTGTCATCCGCAAACAAATTCCCAAGTCCGAATTAGTCAGCCTGATTGACAACATCGGCCTTCCCTACAGCAGCATCAATCTTTCCTACAGCAATTCCGCGCCGATCGGCACCGGCGACGCCGATATTCTCGCCGAGCTTTCCAAGGATCATCATCCGACGGAGGAATATGTTCACGACCTTCGCGTCGAACTGGCCAAGGATTTCCCGGGCGTCACTTTTTATTTCTTGCCTGCGGATATCGTCAGCCAGATTCTCAATTTCGGCCTGCCCGCCCCCATTGATATCCAAATCCTCGGGCGCGATCTTGGGGCTAATCGCGTGTTCGCAGACAACTTGCTGAACCGCCTGAAATTCGTGCCCGGCACGGTGGACCTGCGCATTCAGCAGGCCTTCGACCAGCCCAAATTGCACATCGAAGTGGACCGCACCAAAGCGCAGCAGATCGGCTACTCCACGCGCGACGTCGCCAACAACGTGCTGATTTCACTCAGCGGCAGTTTTCAGACGACGCCCAACTACTGGCTCGACCAGCGCACCGGTGTGAGCTACAGCATCGCTGCGCAAACGCCACAATACCGCGCGGACACCTTGCAGGATCTGGAGAATATTCCGGTCACCGGCCCCGGCACCCCGCAATCCCAAATTATGGCCAGCGTGGCTTCTTTCAGCCGCGGCGCGGAGATGGGCGTGGTCTCGCATTACAACATCATGCCGGTGATCGACATTTTCGGCGCGGTGCAGGGCCGCGACCTCGGCGGCCTCTCTCGCGAAATTCAACCGATCATAGAAAACAGCAAAAAAGATTTGCCGCGCGGCGCGCAAATCATCGTTCGCGGCCAAATCCTCACCATGGCATCGTCTTTCTCCGGTTTGCTCTGGGGCCTCGCTTTTTCGATCGTGCTGGTCTATCTATTAATCGTCGTAAATTTTCAATCCTGGCTCGATCCCTTTATTATTCTCATGGCGCTGCCTGCCGCGCTCGCCGGCATCGTCTGGTTTCTTTTCATCACCCGCACCACCGTCAGCGTGCCGGCATTGACCGGCGCTATCATGTGCATGGGGGTGGCGACCGCCAATAGCATCTTGGTCGTCAGCTTTTCGAAAGAGCGCCTCGGAGAAGGGAAGACCGCCGCGGAAGCAGCTTCCGAATCCGGCTTCACGCGCTTCCGTCCCGTGCTCATGACGGCTCTGGCGATGATCATCGGCATGTTGCCGATGTCTCTGGGTTTGGGCGAAGGCGGCGAACAAAACGCGCCGCTGGGCCGCGCCGTCATTGGCGGCCTGCTCTTCGCCACGGTCGCCACGCTGTTCTTCGTGCCGGTCACTTTCAGCATCGTGCACGGTGCGCGCGAGAAGAAACCAGCCGCCGCGCCGGATGAACGGCTGGCGGACTAAACGACCACGCATGCTCAAAAGATCGCGAAGCGCGAATTCAAGAGGACGCAATGACAGAGCCAGTTGAAAGAACGACGCCGCAGCCGGATCCACACCTTTCCGGCGCCGGCGCGCACACTCAGAAAGCCGGTCACGGAGTACTAATTGCAATCATCGCCGCGCTCGTGCTAATTGCGATCGTGGTCGCCGGTGTAGTTCCGCGCGTGCGCGCGAAGAACGAGTTGAAGAAGGAGACGGACACCCTGGCCGTTCCCGAGGTCGCCGTCATTCAGCCCAAGCGCGGCTCTCCCGCTCAGGAAATTATCCTGCCCGGCAACATCCAAGCCTTTATTGACGCGCCCATCTACGCCCGCACCAACGGCTATCTGAAAGCCTGGTACTTCGACATCGGCGCCCACGTGAAGCAGGGTCAGCTTCTCGCCGTGATTGAAACCCCCGAAGTGGATCAACAACTTCTGCAAGCCCGTGCCGACCTGAACACCGCGCAGGCGAACCTAAGTCTGTCCCAAATCACCTACAACAGGTTTGAAGGCTTGAAGAATACCGATTCCGTCTCCACTCAAGATGTGGACAACGCCGCTGGGGACTACGCCGCCAAGAAGGCTACCGTGGATTCGGCGCAGTCCAATGTAAACCGGCTGGCAGACCTGCAATCTTTCGAAAAAATCTATGCGCCTTTCGATGGCGTGGTTACCGCGCGCAATACCGACGTGGGCCAATTGATTGACTCCGGTTCGTCGGGTGGCGTCGGCAGGGAATTGTTTCACGTTGCTGCGATCCGCACTTTGCGTGTTTACATTAACGTCCCGCAGCAATATTCCGTGGCGGCCAAGCCCGGTATCCTCGCGGACTTAACGCTCGCGCAGTTTCCAGCCCGGAAATTCCAGGGAAAATTAGTACGCACCGCGAACGCCATTGACTTGGCTTCCCGCACCCTTCTGGTGGAAGTTGACGTTGATAACTCCACCGGAGAGCTGCTTCCCGGCGCCTTCACCGAGGTTCATCTGAAGATACCCACCGAGATCCCGTCTTACATTCTTCCGGTGAACACGCTTATTTTCCGCGCGCAAGGTTTGCAAGTCGCCACGGTCGGAAATGACAATCGCGCCAAGCTCATCACCATCGTACTGGGCCGCGATTTCGGCGCCACCGTCGAGGTTGTCTCCGGCCTCACCGACGCGGACAAAGTCATCGTCAGCCCGCCCGATTCGCTCGTTGACGGCGAACAAGTGCAGATCACGCAACCAAATCCGCAAGGAGGTTCCGGCAGTGCGTCGCCCCAACCTCACTAGCGCGCCCGACAACTTCAGCAAAGTGCGCCGCGGCACTATGCGCGCGTTGCGCCTGGCGCTATTGTGCGCCGCCACTACCGCAATTTTCGCGGGCTGCACAGTTGGGCCGAATTACGTACATCCCACGGCTGAAGTCCCCACCGATTTCAAGGAAACTCCCGCCAACTGGAAGCAAGCTCAGCCCAGCGACGCGATCTCTAAAGGCAATTGGTGGGAAATTTATCAGGATCCGCGGCTGAACGAACTCGAAGAGCAGATCAACGTCTCGAACCAAACTCTGAAAGCCGAACAAGAACAATTTGCCCAGGCGCGCGCCGCGCTAAAAATTACTCGCTCGAATTTTTTCCCGAACGTCGGCACAACTCCGTCAGTCTCGCGCACACATCTCGCGCCCAACCAGCCGCTCTTCAACGCCGCCACGGAAACTAAGGACTACAACACGTTCACCATCCCCGTTGACGTTTCCTGGGAGCCGGATCTCTGGGGCAAGGTGCGTCGCAGCGTCGAAGCCAGCCGCTCCGAAGCGCAAGCCACCGGCGCCGATCTCGCGAACGTAAGTCTGAGTCTGCACGCCGAACTGGCCAGCGATTATTTCCAGCTGCGTGGTCTTGACGCCCAGAAGCAGCTGCTCGATTCCACCGTGCAGTCCTACGAAAAAGCGCTCGAGTTGACTCAAAGCCGTTATCACGGCGGTCTGGCGTCCGCCGTGGACGTCGCCCAAGCGCAAACCATACTCGACACTACCCGCGCGGAAGCCACTGACGTCGGCGTGCAGCGCGCCGTCTTCGAACACGCCATCGCCGTCCTGATCGGCAAGCCCGCATCGCAGTTCAGCCTGCCGCAAATTCCGCTCACCGCACCGCCGCCGGTAATTCCCTCCGGCGTGCCGTCGGATTTGCTCGAACGCCGCCCCGATATTTCCGCCGCGGAAAGGCGCGTGCAAGAACAAAACGCGCAGATCGGCGTCGCCCGCGCCGCATATTATCCGCAGATCACTCTCGGCGGCTCCGGCGGCTTCGAAAGCGCCGTGTTCACCACGCTGTTGCAAGGGCCCAGCGGTTTCTGGATGCTCGGCGGTCAAGCGGCCGAAACTCTGTTCGAAGGCGGCGCGCGCCGTGGCGCATCCGACCAAGCCAAGGCCGCCTGGAATCAATCAGTTGATAATTATCGCCAGACGGTGCTGGTTGCCTTCGAGGAAGTGGAAGACAATCTCGCGGCACTGCGCAT
This sequence comes from uncultured Acidobacteriota bacterium, assembly GCA_963779465.1. GTDB lineage: Bacteria > Acidobacteriota > Terriglobia > Acidiferrales > UBA7541 > Palsa-295. The sequence continues at coordinate 968,731 of CAVZYH010000002.1, forward strand.
TCTAGAAAACGAAGCCAATCAGGAATCCGAAGCGGTCGCTGCAGCGCAGCACTCGCTCTCGCTCTCAGTCACTCGCTACCGCGGCGGCGTCACCAATTATCTCGAAGTCACCACCGCCCAAAGCGCCGCGCTGTCCGACGAAGTCACCGCCGTCAGCATCCTCACCCGCCGCCTCGCCGCCAGCGTCCTGCTAGTCAAAGCCCTCGGCGGCGGCTGGAACGTCTCCCAAATTCCCCACGTCTAGCCCTCGCGCCGCGGCCAACTCTGCACGCAGAGTTGCATCGCAAGTCCAGTAATCTTGTGTATAATCCACATCGCTTTTCTTTCCCAGGGAATTACCCAAGCCAGGGAGGGACGCCGTGGACCCATACCTCAGACAGCTGAAATATTTCGGTCGTCCGCAGCAGCGGAAAACGACGGTATTGGCCGCGATACCTCTTGCGTTGCTTCTCGGTGTCCAGCTGGGATGCGGAGGAGGCGGCTCATCCGGCATGCCGGGCGGCGGCGGACCTCCTCCGCAAACTTTTACGACGATCGATGATGCCGCTGCCGGATCGAGCAGCGAGCTAGGAACGTTTCCATTAGCAGTCAACCCCGCGGGCGAGGTGGCGGGTTATTACATCGATCCGAACGGCTACTACCACGGATTTATTCGCAACTCCGAAGGTATGATGACGACGGTTGACCCCTCGGCGAACGGAAACTCGGGCACAGTAATTAATGCGATCGATGCGACGGGTGACACTTCCGGGTACTACTTCGATTCTCAAAACGCCGAACACAGCTTCGTGCGCAATTCGGGCGGCACCATCACGACGTTCGATCCCCCGAACAGCAGCTCCGGTGCGCAATCCATCAACGATAACGGCACGGTCGCTGGAGGGTTCCTGGATGAAAACGGCGCCCACGGTTATCTCCGCGCGCCCAACGGGATATTCACCACCTTCGACCCGACTGGCAGCGGCACCCAGATTGAAATCGTGATTCCGAACCAAATCAACGCGAGCGGCGCCGTGACCGGAACTTACATTGACAATAACGGCGTCTATCACGGCTTCTTGCGCGACCCTAGCGGCAGCATCACAATTCTGGACGCGCCGGGAGCCGGCACCGCGGCGGAACAGGGGACCGAGCTCAGAGGTGTGAATACGAGCGGCACAATCGCAGGCGGAATCTCCGTTGGCACTGTGAATGGGGTCGTCGGTACGAGCCACAGCCTCGTGCTCGCTACGGATGGAACCTTCACGATCTTCGATCCTCCACAGTCTGGTGCACACAGCTCTTTGGCGGAGGCAATCAACGACAGCGGCGCGGTGGTGGGGACGTATCGGGACGCGAATCTGGTGCGCCACGGATACCTACGCCAGCAGGACGGGAGCTTCGTCAGTTTCGATGACCCAAACGCGGCGCAACTTCCCCTATCAACTACGGACTTGGGCACCAATCCCCGCGGCATCAACGCGAACGGAGCCGTCGTGGGGTTTTATGCCGACGCGAACGGCGTTCGCCACGGCTTCATCTGGCAGTGATTCGCATCTCGCGTGGCAGAATAATCGCACCCTCACCACGATCCGTTCACGGCAAACGCATCCCGGTGCGCCCGCAGGATTCAAAAACGGAGAGGACGTTCGTAATGCTGAGCAGCTCGCGGATGCGCGGGCTCAAATTCAGCAGCTGCAATTCGCACTTCGCTCCCTTCGCCGAAATGTAAAGTCCCACCAGCGTCCCCAGACCGGAACTATCCATGTACCCGAGTTCGCTCAGGTCCAGAATCAACGGCCTTTTGTTCGGCAGCAACGCCTTCACTTCAGTCTTCAGATGCGCCGAGGTTTCCGCGGTCAGCCGCCCGGTGCAACGCACTACGGTCGCGTCTTCCCAGGCGTACGTGTGCAGATTCAGAGTGAGCGCAGAAATCGAAGCATCGCTGGACATGAGAGCTGTGTGTTTACCCTGCTTACCCTGTGATGGCAAGCCTTTTCGCTGCCCGCGCGCCTGGCGCTCGCGCATACAACCCGCGAGACACGCGCGCGAATCTCAATTTCCAGATACAATCGTTGGGAGAAAATCCAAGGCGGCGCACTCGATGAAAAATCGCGCATCGGTTTTGACCTTACGCCTGACCCGAGTCTTCACCCTGAGCGCCGTGGCATTGTGCGCCACGCTGCTCCCTTCGAGCGCGCGCGCCCAAACCCCGGCCAAGGCCTCCGTCGAATCCGAGATCGTCGCGCGCGTGAACAGCGACGTCATCACCCTCGCCGCCTACCAGAAAGCCGAACAGACGTTGCGTGACGAAGTGACCCGCGATTGTCAAGGCTGCCCGCCAGCTCAGATCGACGCCCAGTTCAAAGATCAGCAGAAGGACCTGCTGCGCGGCATGATTGACGAATCGCTCATCGTGCAGCGCGCCAAAGACATGAACGTCAACGTCGAAGCCGACGTAAACAAGCGCCTCGAAGAAGTCCGCCAGCAGAACAACCTGGCCACCCTCGACGATCTGAAAAAAGGCGTCGAAGCTTCCGGCCTCAGCTGGGAAGATTACAAAACTACCATTCGCAACGGACTGCTGCAGAAAGAAGTCGTCCGCCGCGAAGTCGGTTCGCATGTGGAAATCACCAAAGAAGAAGTGCGCCAATATTACGATACGCACCCGCAGGAATTCACGCTGCCCGAGCGCGTGGTGCTGTCTGAAATCTCGCTGAGCACCGAAGGAAAACCCCCCGAAGAGATGGCCGCTGTGCGCAACAAGGTCGAAGGCCTCCGCATCAGCGTCCTCAATGGCGACGATTTCGGCCAGGTCGCCCGCCTTTATTCCCAGGGCAGCACCGCGAAAGATGGCGGCTCGCTCGGCATGTTCAAGAAAGGCGAACTAGCCCCGCAGCTCGAAACAGTCGTTTTCCAAATGAGCAAAGGCCAGATCACCGACGTGATCCAGACCCGCACCGACTTCGAAATCCTGAAAGTGGACGATCACCTGCAGGCGGGATTGCAGCCGTTCGAAAAAGTGGAAACCGACATCCGCGGCACCGTCCTCGCGCAAAAAATGCAGCCCCGCATTCGCGATTACCTCGCCGAGCTCCGTGAGCAAAGCAACATCATCGTAAAACCCGGCTACAACGACAGCGCCCTGCTCTCCGGCGCGAACGTCCCCCAGCCGGACAATTCTCACCTCTGAAAAGCGCGCCCGCCGATCCGTTGCGCGGAGAACTACTCATACCTCAACGCCACCATCGGATCCACTCGCGTCGCCCGTCGCGCGGGGATGTGGCACGCCGCCAGCGCCACCAGCACCAGCAGCCCTGCCGCCGCGATCATCGTCAGCGGATCGCTCGCGCGCACATTAAATAGCATCGACGCCAAATAGCGCATCACGCCCAGCGCCACTCCGATTCCCAACGCAGCGCCCACAATCGCCAGCGCAATTCCTTGCCGCAGCACCAGCCGCAGCACGCTTTCCAGCTGCGCGCCCAGCGCCATGCGTATCCCGATTTCCCGTGTGCGCCGCGAAACTTCATACGAAAGCAGCCCGTACAATCCAATGCACGCCAGCACCAGCGCCAGCACTCCGAAAAACCCCGCCAGCCGCGCCACCAGCCGCTCCTGAAACAGCAGCCGGTCAATTTGCACCGATTGCGTGGTCACATTAAAGAGCGGCAAATCTGCGTTCACCTGTCCCACCACTTCTCTAATCGCCGGCAGCAACGCCTGCGGGTCCGCCGCCGTGCGTATTTCAAACGTCGCCACTCCCACGTGGTGCGGGGTGTACATCATCGGGTGAATCTCCCGCCGCAACTCGTTGTACTTCGCGTCGCGCACCACGCCCACAATTTCGTAACCCGGATTCGGTCCGCCAAACGGCCCCTCCGGCGCATCGCCGAACACTTTCCCGATCGGATTTTCTTTCCCCAGATATTTCTGCGTGAACGCCTGATTCACAATCACCGGCGTCGGCGCCGCTGTCGCCTTGTCTCCACCGTTGGCAGCCGCCAGCTCGAAATCCGCAGCGCTGAATCCGCGTCCCGCCAGCAACGGAATATGCAGCGTCTCGAAAAAATTAGGCCCCACGTCCAGAGTGTCCGCCTCGGCCGTCTGATCCTGCGGCGTGCCCGGCCAATGGAACATCGAAATCATCAACCCATTACTCAGCAGCGGCAGCATCGAATAGCTCGCCGATTTCACCCCGGGAGTTTCCGCCAGCCGCCCCTGCAAATCGCGGTACAAGCTCTCCGCCTGCGCGCCTTTGTACCCCGCCAGCGTCGGATCAATTCCGAAAATCAAAATATTGTGCGCGTCGAATCCCATATCCACGCTGCGCAGATTCTGCAGCGTGCGCACCAGCAGTCCCGCGCCCACCAGCACCACGATCGCCAGCGCAACCTGCGTCACCACCAGCGCGTTGCCGATGCTGAACCATTTTCCGCCCGCAGATCCCGAGCCCGCCGAGCCGCCGTCGCCCGCCTTCAGCGCCGGAGTCAAATTCACGCGCGCGCTGCGAAACGCCGGCGCCACGCCAAAAATTATTCCGGTGCACAGCGAAACCGCCGCTGTAAACCCCAGCACACGCAGGTCCACGCCCGTCGCAAATCCCAGCGGTCGCGTCTGATTGCTCGATACAAACGAAACAATCGCACGCGCGCCCCAATACGCAAATAAGATCCCCAGCCCACCCCCCAACACCGAAAGCATCACGCTCTCCGTCAGCAGTTGTCGCACGATCCGCGCGCGCCCCGCGCCCAAGGCCAGCCGCACCGCCATTTCTTTTTGCCGCGCCGCGGCGCGCGCCAGCATCAACCCCGCCACGTTCGCGCAAGCGATCAGCAAAATGATTCCCACCGCCAGCATCAGTACGTACAAAGGATCGGTATATCGCGTACGCGTTCCGCTCAAGCCCGTCTGCGCCGAAACCAGGGTCACCTGCGGATTATCGTCCGCCGTCGAAAGTGTCTTTGGTTCGCCCGGAGCGCTCGGAACGCTCGGAGCCTCGGCTCCAAACGCATGCGTTCCGCTCGCCGCGGGCGCTGCTCCTGGCGGCGGCACATCCATCGAGAACTGCATTTTGCCTTTCGCCGCAGCGCGCGGCGCCGGACCACCTGCCGCTTCGCCATGAAATTGAATGTTGGCGTTTCCGGATCCGCCTTGCATCGGCACCGGCGCAGGCAACGGCCCTCGCGCCGGCGCGCTCGCCCCCATGCTCGGACTTCCCGCCATCGGAATCGGTAGTGCCCCCATTTTTCCGCCAGGGAATAGCTGCACCGCTCCGTGCAGCACTTCGTTGCGGAACATCCCGCTCACCTCCGCTTGCGCCTGTGCCACCGGCACACCCGGCCTCAGCCTGCCCACAATCGTCAGCCACCAAAACCCCACGTCGGTACGGCGATCATTTCCTCCCAGCGGATCCATCCCTTTCATAGGATTAATTTTTTGCTGGTTCGAAAGCGGTATCCACACATCGTAATCGCTCCCGGGAGTGATTCCGGTAAACCGCTGCTCGGCCACGCCCACAATCGTGAACGGCACTGCGTTCAATTCAATCGTCCGCCCAACCACCTCCCGCGAACCTCCAAACGCGCTCTGCCAGTAACCATAATTCAGCACGGCAACGGGCGCCGCAGCCAGCGCGTCATCACTCGCATCAATCAGCCGCCCTGCCGCGGCTCTCAGTCCCAGCGTATGGAAAAAATCTCCCGAAACCAGCTGCCCGTTGATCACGCTCGCCGGCCCATTGCCGGTCAAATCCAGCCGCCCGGTGTTCGCAAACGCAGCCGTCCCCGAAAAAATATCCGCCTGCGCAATCTCGCGATACATCGGCTCTGAAAACGAACATCCCCCCGGATTCAGCGCGTCGTGCTGCAGATCGTTCCGGCAATCGCCAGAGGACATCAACCCATGAATGTTCGGAGCCTTGCGCGCACTCCACTTCAACAAAACCAGCTGCGCGGGATTCTCCACCGGCAGCGAGCGCAGCAGCACCGCATCAATCAAACTGAAAATCGCCGTATTCGCGCCGATCCCGAAAGCCAACGTCAGCACCGCCACCGCTGTGAACGCCGGACTCTTGCGCAACATGCGCAGCGCGAACCGCACGTCCTGCCACAGCTGCTCCAGCCACACGAAACTCCACACTTCGCGCGTCTCTTCCTGCACTCGCCTCACATTGCCGAATTTCCGCACCGCCGCGTAACGCGCTTCTTCCGGCTCCATCCCGCGCGCGATGTTGTCCTGCGTCTCCGTCTCAATATGCTCGCGAATGTCCTGCTCCAGATCTTCCATCATGCGCTCACGCCGCTTCATCATTTGCCCTCCTGCTCCGAAGGCCGCAGAATCCGCGCGATCGCGCCGGCCAGTTTGTCCCACTTGCTGGTTTCCAGCACCAGTTGCTTGCGGCCCTTCGCCGTCAGCCGGCAATATTTCGCCCGGCGATTATTTTCCGAAGTGCCTTCTTCCGAAGAAATCCAGCCGCGCTTGATCAACCGGTGCAGCGCTGGGTACAACGACCCCTGCTCCACCTGCAGCACTTCATCGGATTTGAATTCGATGGCTTTGGCGATGGCGTGGCCGTGCGCCGGCCCCAGAATCAGCGTGCGCAGGATCAGCAGGTCCAATGTTCCTCGCAGCAATTCGATACGTTGCCGTTGCTCTTTGGTAGACATGCTAGGTGAGCCTACAAAGCTTCCACTAGAATGTCAAGGTGAGTAGCTACTTCAGCCGTCCGGAAGCAATCGGAGAAAAATGGCCGAAGCGGAAGGGCGGGGCTTCAGCCCCGCCATGAAGCCGCGTACACCGAGGGGCTTTAGCCCTGAAGCCCGGTTCTTCCTTCGCGTCTGAATATTTGCGAGCTGAGTTCCAGCCAGAAGCTTATTCCTCGCGCAAAGCCACAAGGGGATCCACCCGCGTCGCCCGTTGCGCCGGAATATAACAAGCAAAAAACGCCACGCCTACCAGCACCGCCGAAGCCGAAAGAAAAGTTATCGGATCAGAAGGCGCCACATTAAAGAGCAATGATTCGAAAAATCGCGTCATTACCGCCGCGCCTACCAGGCCAACAACCAATCCGATCGCCACTATCCTCATCCCCTCCACCAGCGCCATGCGCAAAATGTCCAGCCGCTGCGCTCCCAACGCCATGCGAATCCCCACTTCATGCGTGCGCTGGCTGAACGCGTAAGACATCACGCCATAAATCCCGATCGCCGCCAGTAACAGCGCCACCGCCGCGAAAACCCCCAGCAGTTCCAAAGCAAACCTCCGGTCCGCCACCGACCGCGCAATAATTTGATCCATCGTGCTGACGCTGTGCACGGCCACATTCGCATCCATGCTTCCCACCACCTGCCGCACCGCTTCGCCCAGACTTTGCGCGTCGCCCCGACCGCGCAAAAACAGCACTGCGTTAATCGGCGCGAACTGACCCATCGCAACATATATATGCGGCACGCTGGCCTCTGCAAAACCATCCGATTTGATATCTCCAACCACGCCCACTATCGTCACGCCCTTGGGCCCCGGCCCAAATCCGAATTTCACCTGCTGCCCCAGCGGATCCTGGTCCGGCCAATAACGCCGCGCCAGCGTCTGGTCAATCACCGCCACAGCCTGAGTCGTGCTCGTGTCAGTCGCGGTAAAATTCCGCCCAGCCATCAAAGGCACTCCCATGGTGCGGAAATACCGCGTATCCACAATGGCGATGTCCGCCACCGGACTGCGTTCCGAATCCGCCGCGCGCCCCTGAATCGAAAACGGCGAATAATTTCGCCCCGAATTCATCGGCAAAGTGTCGTTGCCCGCAATCGCTGACTCTTCCACCCCCGGCAGCGTCGCCACCCGCCGGTAAACTTCCATCAGAAACGCCGCGCGCTTCTCCATCGGACCATAAGGATCCATGTCCGGATTATTCGGCTGCGGAATCCAGATTTGCACCGTTGTCAAGTGGCTGGGATTGAATCCAGGACGTACCTGCAGCACCCGCCAGAAACTTCGCAGCAACAATCCCGCCCCCGCCAGCAAAATTATCGAAAGCGCCACCTCCGAAACCACCAGAATCCGCGAAAGTCGCGAATGTCGTCTGCTCGCCCCCGACCCGCGCCCTCCTTCTCGCAGATTCTCCACCTGATCCGGACTGGAAGCCTGCAGCGCCGGCGCCAGCCCGAACAGCACGCCGGTGCATATCGAAATCGCGAACGCGAAAAAAAGCACCTTGCCGCTGACGTCCACCTCATTCAACCGCGGAATATCCGCCGGTGCCATGCTCACGATCGCATTCTTCAAGAACAGCACCGTAACCAGCGCCACGACGCCGGAAATCACTGCGAGCAGCGTGCTCTCCGTCAAAAGCTGCCGCGCCAGGCGCGAACGGCTCGCCCCCATAGCCAAGCGAATCGCAATTTCGCGCCGCCTCCCCGAAGAACGTGCCAGCAGCAAATTCGCAATATTCACGGAAGCTATCAACAACACGAATCCCACCGCGCCGAAAAGTATGAACAGCTGCGTGCGCTGCCGGCCCACCAGATCCTCCTGCACGGAAACCAACCGCAAGCCCCACTTCGAAGCAGCGGGATACGCCGCCGGATACTCGCGCGCCAGCTGCCCCACATAACCATCGAGCTGCGACTGCGCTTGTGCCACCGTCATCCCCGGCTTCAATCGCCCAATTGCCGCCGGAATTATTCGCAGCGCCCGATCCGCAGGCACAGGAAATGGCTGGCCGCTAAAACCGGCCGCCAGCCAAACTTCCACGTCCGTATCCAAAGTCCGCCCGGGATGACGAAACCCCGCCGGCATCACTCCCACAATGGTGTACAGATCGCGATCCAGCGACATTTTTCGCCCGATAACGGTGGGATCCGATCCGAAATTCCGCCTCCAAAATCCGTCGCTGATCACCAGCGGCTCCAGAAATCCCGGCACGGAATCCTGCCGGGTGTACACGCGCCCAAGCTCAGGTTTCGCTCCCAGCAACTCAAAATAATCGGGGCTGGTGATCAGTGCCTCAGCGCGCACCGTGCGCTCTCCACCGCCGACCGCAGAATTACCCGGCGCCACCGCGGAGACTTCCTGAAAAACACCGGAGCGATCTTCCAAATCCCAAAGCTCGGGCGCGGACATGCCCACATCCGGCGTGTTCGGTCCCTGCAAGTCGTCGAAGATACGCACCAGCTGCTCGGGATGCGCGAAAGGCAGGGGCCGCAGCAGCACGCCATACACCACGCTGAAAATCGCGACGTTCGCGCCAATCCCCAGCGCCAATGTCAGCACCGCAACAATCGCAAATGCGGGAGACTTCAGCAAAGTTCGCGCTGCGTATCGCAGGTCTTGAAAGAATGAGGTCATCGTTCCCTCCCGGCACGCACTTCTAAATGCGCCGCATAAACCGCCCGTCACAATGCCTATTGAACTACCAATAAACCTGCCAATGGATCTGAACGATGCGATGCCCCTGTGCTCGTATGGACGTGACCAGGCGCATCCTCGTTAGCAACTCGCGAGCACACAATGCGCGTCTCACCGAAATTGGCCCATGTACCGTGCAGCTCGCACCGCTGCTCGCGCAGCTGCACGAAAAGATGCCCGCACCACGCGTTCGGCTCCGCACACCACTCCGCAAAACTGTGCGATTTTGAACAGATTTGCCCACGGCCTCGCATGTTATTCTTGTCTATGCCGTCCGCCTTAGGTCGAAGTGTCTCCGTGGCTGCTCCTCGCCCACCAAAAAGAGCGAAATCAAGAATCCGCGTCTTCGATGTGAAGGCGTTCCTGGACTCCACAGGCCTGGGCAGAAAAGTCGCGAAATTCGCCAGAAAAGAATCCATCTTCGCCCAAGGCGATTCCGCCAAGCACGTGATGTACATTCAGGAAGGCGGCGTGAAACTTTCGGTCGTCAATCAGGTTGGCAAAGAAGCAGTCGTCGCCATTCTCGGCCCCGGCGATTTTTTTGGCGAAGGCTGCCTCGGAGGCCAGTCCCTCTGCATGGCCACCGCCACCACCATCGCGCCCACCACGGCCCTGGTCATCGACAAAAAAGAAATGATCCGCGTGCTCCACGAAGAGCACGAATTTTCCGACCGCTTCATCGCCTACATGCTCGCGCGCAACATCCGCGTCGAAGAAGACCTGATTGACCAGCTCTTCAACTCCAGCGAAAAGCGCCTCGCGCGTACTCTCCTGCTGCTCGCGCGTTACGGCGCCCCCGGCGATCCCCGCAAATCGCTCCCCAAAGTTTCCCAAGAAACCCTGGCAGAGATGATCGGCACCACCCGCTCGCGCGTCAATTTCTTCATGAACAAATTCCGCAGCCTGGGCTTCATCCACTACACCAACCGCAAAATCCACATTGATAATTCGCTGCTCAGCGTCGTCCTGCACGACTAGTCCGCTCGCCTTCTACGCTAAACGGAACGAGTTCGTACGCTAGCGCACCGAAGAAATTATCGAGAGTGTGCCAAATTGAACTGTTTCCCGGCTGCGGCTTTCTGCATCCTGTCTGAATGAAAATACACGAACTCACACCTAAACAATTGTCCTCCGTCGCTTGTCCCACCTGTGGCGCCGGGGTTGGAGAACGCTGCGTCCTGCATTCAGGCGGCCTGCGCTCGGAGCCGCACGTGGACCGCAAACTCGCCGCCGCTGAGTGCTTCGACAAAAGTAAGAAGTGAACGAAAAGAAGCAAATCGCGCGCGCCACAAATGCAGGTGCTTCCGCCCTCCGTCAGCAATCGTTCTCGCCCGCGGCGCTCCGCTCGTATCGCTAGCCTCCTTTCAGCGCCTGTGATAAAGATGTTCGTTCCATTGGCGCCATCGTCATTTCTCATCACGGAGTTATTCTTGACTCGTCGAAAAGTTAAAAGCACCGCCGTCACCCTGCGCGACGTCGCGCTGGAAAGCGGCGTTTCTCCCGCCACTGTCTCCATCGTCCTGAATAACGCGCCGCTCTCCCGCTACATCCCGCCCACCACCAAAGATCGCATCGAACGCGCCGCAAAAAAACTCGCCTATCGCCCCAAAGTTGTCTCGCGCTTCCTAAGCGCCAAACGCAATCGCACCGTAGGCGTCATGGTCTTCGACATCACCGACCCGTACTGCACGCTCATCCTACGCGGCATCGAAAACGCACTGTATCAGGCCTCCTACCTGCCCATTCTCACCGACGTGCACAATCAGCGCGGCCGTTTCGAGCGCTATCTCGAAATGCTCCTTGCGCGCCCGGTCGAAGCGCTCATCGTCGTCGCCAACTGGCTCTTCGTGGATATAGACCTCCTGGCCGACGTGGAAAAACGCAATATTCCGGCCGTCATGATTGGCCGCGAGCTGCGCTCCGGCGCCGTCAGCTCCGTTATGGTAGATAACGAAGCTGGCGCGCATCTCGCTATGGAACACCTCCACTCGCTAGGCCATCGCAAGATCGCTTTCATCCGCGGACCGAAAATGCTCGGTGACAGTTCTCCGCGCTGGCGTGGCGTGCGCGCCTTCGCTCGGTCCGTGAATCTGGAAATTGATCCCGCCCTCATCCTCGATCTCCCCGACGCCTTCGATCCCAATTCCAGTTACGAAGGCGGCCTGAAACTCACCGAAGAATTTCTGAAGCACAAAAAGCGTTTCACCGCGGTGATGGCGTTCGACGACATGACCGCCTTCGGCGTAATCCGCTGTCTCGCCCGCGCCGGAATAAAAGTTCCCGAAGATTGCTCCGTCATCGGCTTTGACGACGTCATCCCCGCCGGCCTCTCCGTCCCTTCGCTCACCACGGTCCGTCAGCCGATGGAAGCCCTGGGCAGCGCCGCCGTCGCCATCATTTTGGACGCGGTCAACGCCGCGATCGAGGAGCGCGAATCCCCAGCCCTGCACCGGCTGCTAGCTCCCGAACTCGTAGTGCGCGAATCCACCCGCGCAGTTTCCTGGGCCTAAAATTTCGCTTTCAATTGCGCGGCAGGCGCGAAATTCCGCTCTTTTGTGCAGCGCGACAGCGGTTTTGCGCTTGACTTGAAAGCAACCCGCGCATGATACTTCGGTTTATTAAATTTTAATGAATCACGAAGTGCGGAATGATGAGCGGTCTCGCAGTTAGCAGGAGCAGCGAACACCGTGTCATCCCGAACGGAGTCCCGCGCTTTTTCTTGCCCGTCCCGCGACTGCGGGACGGGCGCGGGACGCAGAGAGGGATCTGCTTTCTTCGGAAGCGGCAACAGATCGTCATAGGGGCGCGGCATGCCGCGCCCGCGCCTTTGACGTTGCCTTTGAATTTGTAGCAGCCGCCTGCTTTTTTTAGGCGGGCGTCTTTGAAGTTGCCGTTGGTCAAGAATCTTTGTAGCTCGTGGCTTCGGCCACGACCTACAAGCATCAGAAATGCTCGCGGCTCTAGCCGCTGAAGTGCCGGTTTTGTAGTCGTGACACAAATCCCTTACGACCCTGTGTCTTTCCCAGGAGGTCAAGGCACCTTGCGCAAAAATCACATCCTTCAATCGCACTTCACGGGCATCGCGGCCGCCATCGCACTTTGTGCACTCGCGCTCGCGCCCATGAGCCTCTCCGCCGATCCATCCCCCGAACCCAACGCCAAACTATTCCTCAACTCCGATTGGACTCTCCAATCCTCCTGCCAAATAAACGCCACCCCCGAACAAATCTCCAGCACCGGCTTCAGTACCGCGGGCTGGCATTCCACGGCCGTCCCCTCAACCGTAGTCGCCGCTTTAGTCGCCGATAAAACCTACCCCGATCCTTACTACAGCAAAAATCTCCGCGACATCCCCGGCACCGAATATCCTGTCGGCAAGAATTTTTCGCTTCTGCCCATGCCGCAAGACAGCCCGTTCCGCTGCTCCTGGTGGTATCGCACCGAATTCAAGCTCCCCGAAAATTTCGCGGGCCGCAAAGTGTGGCTGCATTTCGGCGGCATCAACAATCGCGCCAACATCTGGCTCAACGGCCACAAAATCGCTGATGCCAAGGATGTCGCCGGAGCCTATCGCACCTACGAATACGAAATTTCCGCACAACTCACGCCCGGCCAATCAAACTCACTAGCCGTAGAAACCTTCGCCCAAACTGAAAAAGATCTCGGCATCAACTGGGTTGACTGGAATCCCGCGCCCCCCGACAAAGACATGGGCCTGTGGCGTCCCGTATATCTACAAGCCAGCGGCCCCGTCGCCATTCGCTACCCACAAGTGATCACGCATCTCCCGGCCGCGTCGCTAGCGCAAGCCAATCTCACCATCGAAACCGAGCTGCACAACGCGACAGCAGAAGAAGTCACCGGAACGCTCGAGGCTCAATTCGATGACGTCCAGCTGAAACAGACCATCACCCTGAAGCCGAACGAAACCCGCACCGTCCGCTTTCTCTCCGACGCGTACCCGCAGCTGCAAATCATGAATCCCAAACTCTGGTGGCCCTTCGGCATGGGCGCGCAAGACCTGCACGATCTTTCCCTGCGCTTCCAAACGAATAATCAAGAATCCGACGCGCAGACCCTGAAATTTGGCATTCGTGAAATCACCGCCGCGCTGAATTCCACGAAAGCCCTGCAATTCTCCATCAATGGAAAGAATATATTAATCCGCGGCGGCGGCTGGTCGCCCGATATGCTCCTGCGCCAGGATATGGATCGCCTCGAAAACGAATTTCGCTACGTCCGCGATATGAACCTGAACACCATCCGCCTGGAAGGGAAGCTTGAATCCGACGAATTCTACAATCTCGCCGACCAGCGCGGCGTCCTGATCATGGCCGGCTGGTGCTGCTGCGATATTTGGGAACAGTGGAAGCACTGGCAGCCCGAAACTTTGGAAATTGCCACCGCCTCGCTGCATTCGCAAATCATGCGCATGCGCAGCCATCCCAGCATGCTCGTCTGGCTCAATGGCAGCGATAATCCTCCACCTGCGAACGTCGAAACGGCCTACATCAAAGTGCTGAAAGACACCGGGTGGCCCAATCCCTATATTTCTTCCGCCTCAGCAACACCCACCACCGTCACCGGCCCATCCGGCGTGAAAATGACCGGACCGTACGATTACGTCCCCCCCGATTACTGGCTGATTGACACCAATAAATATGGTGGCGCCTTCGGATTCAACACCGAAACCAGCCCCGGCCCGGCGCCTCCGCTCGCCAGCTGCCTGCGGAAATTTATTCCTGCCGATCACATGTGGCCGCAGGATTCTTTCTGGAATTATCATGCTGGCTCCGAAGGCTTCAAGGACCTTACCCACTTCAATAGCGCGATGGACGCGATCTACGGACCCTCCGCCGGCCTCGACGACTACCTCGTGAAATCCCAAGCCATGGCCTACGAAGGCGAACGCGCCATGTTCGAGGCTTACTCTCGCAACAAGTACACCACCACGGGTATCATTCAATGGATGCTCAATAACGCGTGGCCTTCCACCATCTGGCATCTCTTCGATTATTATCTGCAGCCCGCCGGAGGATATTTCGGAACGAAAAAAGCCTGCGAGCCGCTGCACGTGCAATATTCTTACGACGATAACAGCATCGTCGTCGTCAACAGCCGCTACGAAAAAGCCGCGGGCGTCACGGTCACCGCGAAACTCTACGACGCGTCCCTCCACGAGCGATTTTCGAAGCAGGCGCAGATTGACGTAGCCTCCGACGGCGTCCAGAAAGCCTTCACGCTTCCCGCCGAATCGTTCAGCCCTGCGTCCCCCGCGTATTTCGTCCAGCTGCAATTGCAATCCAGCGACGGAAAAATCGTCAGCCAGAATTTCTACTGGCTCTCAGCCAACAAGAACACCTACGAATGGACCAAGACCACCTATCGCTTCACGCCGGTCTCGTCGTACGAAGATTTAACCGCCCTGCAATCGCTCGCAAAAGTCACCGTGGACGTCAGCGCCAGCATGTTGCCGGGCCCAGATGGTGCGGTCGCGCACGTGCTGGTGAAAAATCCCAGCGACCACCTCGCATTTCAAATTCACCTGGGAATTCACAAAAGCGGCCAGTCCGAAGAAATTCTGCCCGTATTTTGGGATGACAATTACATCGAGCTGATGCCCGGCGAATCCCGCGAACTAACCGCGCGCTATCTCCCATCCACTTCGGTATTCGGCGGCTCGGAATTAACCGTCTCCGGATGGAACATCGCGCCCGCCAGCATCCCGCTGAAGGAAGCACGCGGCGTGCCCGCATCCTCCACCGGAGCAGGGCACTGATGTCCACCGAGCAGGACGGGCCATTGACAATTCCTCCCACGCAATTTCCCAATCACATGCTGCGCGAAATTTACGAGCAGCCGCAGGCCATTCGGGAAACCATTCGCCAGAATGTAGCCGACGAAGTCATTTTTTCGAATTCGCTCCAGCCCATCGAAAAAGCCCTCTTCGCTTTCAAAAAAATCATCATCGCCGCCAGCGGCTCCAGCCGCAATGCCGGTCTCGCGGGCGAAATCATGATGGAAGATCTGGCAGGCGTAGCCGTGGACGTGGAATACGCCAGCGAATATTGCTACCGCTCCACGCATTCAGACACCGATCCGATCGTGGTCGTCATCACCCAGTCCGGCGAGACCGCGGACACCACCGCCGCCCAGCGTGAAGCGCTCAATCGCGGCGCGCAAACCGTCGCCATTTCCAACGTCGCCGATTCCACCATCTCCCGCGAAGCCAGCGTCAATCTGCAAACCTGCGCCGGCTTGGAGAAAGCAATCCCTGCGACAAAAAGTTTTACTTCGCAGCTGACGATGCTCTACCTGCTCGCATTGTTTCTAGCCCGCCAACGCGGTCGCATGACCGCGGAAGTCACCCGCACGCATCTGAATTTTCTAGCCGAGCTGCCCCGGCAAATTGAAAAGAGCCTGCCGAGCTGGGACGCGCAAGCCTCCGGCTGCGCCCGCGCTTTCCAGCAAGCCAGCAAGTTCATGTTCCTGGGCCGCGGCGTTCATTACGCAATCGCCCGCGAAGGCGCGCTTAAGCTAAAAGAAATTTCCTACGTTCAAGCCGAAGGCCTGCCGGCCGGTGAACTGCGTCACGGCTCGAACGCCCTGGTGGACGAGAATCTCGTGGTCACAGTGCTCGCCACGCGTGACGCCGCCGATCCCGATTCCGTGCTGCGTTATCAAAAAACCGTCTCAGTGCTCGAATACGTCAAGAGCCGCGGCGGAAAATCCATCGCCATCGCCACCGAAGGCGATCGCGAAGTCGCCGCCATCGCCGATCGCACGATGTTCGTCCCCTCGGCCACAGAGCTGCTCCTGCCAATTCTAGAGGTCGTCCCGCTGCAGCTTTTCGCCTATCACTACGCCGTCCTCAACGGCTGCGACGTCGATCGCCCCAGAAATCTAGTAAAATCCGTGATCACCGAATGAAGCCCGACGCTTCGCGGTTTCCTTTGACTGGGCATTTGGCGCTGTTTTTGAATTTGCCGTCGCTTTCGAATTTGTAGCGGCCGCCTGCTTTTTCTTTTTAGGCGGGAGTCGTTGACGTTGCCATTGAATTTGCATTTGCTATTGAATTTGTAGCGGCCGGTCCCGCGAAGCGGGTCCGGGCAGCAGTTGCCGCTGGTTTGCCTTTGCCGTTGACTTTGCTTTCGTAGCGGCGCACTTCGGTGCGCCATTGGCGACGCGCCGGTCCCTGATCGCGGCGTAATTCGCCGCCACAGAAACTGAACCGCAGCACTCGTTCAACAAAAAGGACCAATGGCCAACGAACCCGCCCAATCCACGGTAAAACTCCGTCGCGTCCTAACCCTCTGGGACCTGATCATCATCGGCATCGTGATCATCCAACCCATCGCCCCCATGGGCATCTACGGCGTGATCAGCAACGACGCCCGCGGCCACGTCGTCACCACCATCCTCATCGCCATGGTCGCCATGCTCTTCACCGCCATCAGCTACGGAAAAATGGCCCGCGCCTATCCCTCCGCGGGCTCCGCCTACACCTACGTCGGCCAGGAACTCAAACCCGCTCTAGGCTACGTCACCGGCTGGGCCATCGTGATGGATTACATCCTCAATCCGCTGATCTGCACCATCATCTGCAGCCAGCTCACCCAGAATATTCTTCCGTTCCTGCCGTACTGGACACTCGCCGTCTTCTACGCCGGCGCATTCACGATGCTAAATCTCCGCGGCGTAAAGACCTCCGCTCGTATCAACGACGTGATGGCCGCCGGAATGTCCATCGTCGTCGTAATCTTTTTCGCTTTCGTAATTCATTTCCTCTGGAGCCTGCACGAATACGGCCAGGGTTTTTTCACGCATCCGTTTTACAATCCCGCCACCTTCAGCTTCAAAACCGTCTTCCACGGCACTTCGGTCGCCGTCCTCACGTACATCGGCTTTGACGCCATCTCCACCTTTTCCGAAGAAGTCGAAAATCCGCGCCGCAACATCATGCTAGCCACTGTCCTCGTCTGCCTCATCACCGGCGTGCTCGCCTCACTCGAGGTTTACGCCGCGCAGTTGGTCTGGCGCGATCAGCCGTTCGCGGAGGACAAGATTACTTCCGCCTTCCCGCTAGTCGCCCAGACCGCAGGCGGCTATTTTCTCTTCCAACTCGTCAACTTCACCATCCTCGTCGCCAACATCGGCTCCGGCCTCGGCTCGCAACTTGGCGCTGCCCGCCTGCTCTACGGCATGGGCCGCAGCAACGGTATCCCCAAGAAATTCTTCGGCGCGCTCGATCCGAAAAATCACATCCCGCGCAACAACGTCATCCTCGTCGGCGCCATCGCCCTCGCCGGCTCCTTCATCATCACCTATGACCAAGGCGCGGACCTTCTCAACTTCGGCGCCCTCCTGGCTTTCATGGGCGTCAACGTCGCCGCGCTAGTCCGCTACTACGTCCGCGCCGAAAAACGCCAAATCCTCAATCTCCTTTCGCCTCTGCTCGGCTTCCTGATCTGCGCCTTCATCTGGAGCCACCTAAGCGGCCCAGCCCTGAAGCTCGGCGCCATCTGGATGGCCATTGGCATGACGTACGGCGCCATAAAAACCCGCGGCTTCCAAGCCGATCTGGTCAACTTCGACATCCCTCCCGATGAATCCTGACGCTAAATTGTCTCTAAAATGGCTGTGCAGAGTTTGCAGCCGGAGCGGCACCCGCCGATGCAGTTGAGTCTGAATTTGTAGCGGCGCACTTCAGTGCGCCATCAGTGATGCGGCAATTACCAATGACCATCGGAAAACCACCGGTACGACAACTTTTTCGTTAGCGAGAAGTTGCGGAGTCTGCAGGAGAACGACAAATCTTCGAAGGTGCTTCCGGCCACTAATCACTGCCGCTATCACTCGGCATCCTGCGTAACAATATGCACATCCACCGCCGGCGCATCATTCAAAAACCGATTAATCGCGTTCATGTATAAAAGCTTCCGCCACCCCTCCGTCGCCGACCTTCCGAAAATCACATGCGTAATGTGTTTTTCCCGCACAAATTGCGCCATCGCATCCGCCACATTATGTCCCTTCAACCGCACCGGCTTCGCGCCCAAATTTTCCGCAAACTGCAAATTAGAAGTGAGCGTCTTCGACTCTTCCTGCTCGCCGTCACGATCCAAATCCACATGCACCGCGTAAAGCTCCGCGTCCATCCGCCGCGCCATCCGCGCCGCCCTCGCCACCAGATATTGCGCCTTAGGGTTTTCGCTGATGCACACTGCCAACCGCTCCCGCACCGCCCACGCTTCCTGTATGTCCTTCTCCACCATGTACGATTCCAGGCTGCGGTCCACTTGCTCCGCCACCTGTCGCAACGCCAGCTCGCGCAACGCGATTAAATTCCCGCGCCGGAAAAAATTCTTCAGCGCCTGCTCCACCTTTTCTTTTCCATACACGTCTCCGCGCCGCATCCGATTCTGCAGCGCCTCCGGCGTCAAGTCCACCATCACCGTCTCATCCGACACCTGCAGCACCCAATCCGGCACCGTCTCCCGCACCACCACTCCCGTAATCGCGCGCACCGTCGGCGCAATGCTCTCGATGTGCTGAATATTCACCGTCGAGATCACGTCAATATTCGCGTCCAGCAATTCCAGCACGTCCTCATACCGCTTGCGATGCCGGCACCCTGGAATATTCGTATGCGCCAGCTCGTCCACCAGCACCACCCGCGGTTTGCGCGCCAGAATCGCGTCCATATCCATCTCCGCGAACAGCGTGCCCTTGTAATCGATCATCCGCCGCGGCACCGTCTCCATTTGCGCCGAAAGCTCCGCGATCCCTTTCCTCCCGTGCGTTTCCACCACGCCAATCACCACGTCTTCGCCGCGGCTGTGCCTTCGAATCGCCTCGCTCAGCATGCTGAACGTTTTACCCACGCCCGGCGCATATCCCAGAAAAAGTTTCAGCGCGCCTTTTGTTTTTTCCGCGGGATTCGCCGCGGCCAGCCACTGCTCCGGAGTCTTTGGCATGCGTGTATTCTCTTCTACGAAGGTTGTGAAAGCTACGTTAGAATGGCAACGTGCGTGTGCACTGGCTCACTCATTTCCTGCGATTTCTGGCTGCTTTTGCTCTGGTGCTGGGTATTTCTCTCGTCTATCGCCACATCTTAATCGTCAATCCCACCACCGTAGCGCTCACTTTTCTGCTCGCCATTCTAGCCGTTTCTACCGTATGGGGCATCGCCGTTTCCGTCTTCATGTCCGTAGTCGCAATGCTCGCGTTCAACTACTATTTCCTGCCCCCCGTCGGCCGCTTCACTGTCGCCGATCCGCAGAATTGGGTTGCCCTCTTCGCTTTTCTGGTCGTCTCCGTGCTGGCCAGCAGCCTTTCCACTCGCGCCCGCCAGAAAGCCGAAGACGCCTCGCAACGCCGCCGCGAAATCGAAAAACTCTACTCCTTCAGCCAGGGCCTGCTCGAATCCGGCAATGTAATCCAATTGCTCAACCGCATCCCCTCTCAGATCGTGGACATCTTTGAAGTAGGCGCCGCCGCTCTTTTACTTTCCGAAAAACAAAAAATCTACCGCTCCGGCCCCGTGGTCGCCAAGCTCGATCTCGAAAGCCTCAACACCATCGTCCTCCGCGAAGAGCCTGTCCTCGACGTTCCCAACAGCCTCTCCTTCGTTCCGGTCCGTCTCGGCGGCCGCTCCATCGGCAGCCTCGGCATTTCCGGCTCGATGCTTTCGCGCCAGACTCTCGAAGCCATCGGCACTCTCGTCGCTGTCGCCATCGAACGCGCCCGCGCCATCGAACAACTCGGCCTGACCGAAGCCGCCCGCGAAGGCGAACGCCTGCGTACCGCGCTCCTCGATTCCGTCACCCACGCGCTGCGCACCCCGCTCACGTCAATCAAAGCTTCCGTAACGAACCTGCTCTCGAACTCCAGCGTCACCGACCGCCAGCGTCAGGAACTTCTCACCATCATCAACGAAGAAACCGATCGCCTGAATCGCTTGGTAGGCGAAGCCGGCGAAATGGCGCGCCTCGACGCTGGCGAGGTGGAACTCGAACTGGAACCGCGCCCCATCGAAGATGTAATCGCCGCCGCGCTCAGCAAGTGCAAGACCGCGATAGGCGATCGCGTCGTGAACGTCAACGTGCAACCCAATTTACCGCGCGTTCGCGTGGATCTTTCCCGCGCCCGCGAAGCTCTCGTTCATCTGCTCGAAAACGCCAACCAATATTCGCCTGCGGCGCAGCCCATCACCATCACCGCCGAGCTGGCCGGCGATTTCGTAGTCACCAGCGTCGCCGATCGCGGCGCCGGCATTGACGACCTCGAACAAAGCCTCATCTTCGAAAAATTCTACCGCGGCAAGGACCAGCGCTACCTGGTGCAAGGCACCGGCATGGGCCTCCCCATCGCCAAAGCCATCATCGAAGCGCATGGCGGCACCATGAGCCTAACCAGCCAGCGCGGCCAAGGCTCCGTTTTTTCCTTCACCCTGCCCATCGAGCGCGGCAGGACGAGAGACTGATGAACGCCGCCACAATTCTAGTAGTAGACGACGAACCGCAAATCCGCCGCGTCATGCTCACCACCCTCGCCTCGCAGGGCTACTCCGTCGTCGAAGTGCGCAGCGGCGAAGAAGCCCTGGAAAAAGTCCGCGACATGCGTCCCGATCTCATCCTGCTCGACGTAAACTTACCCGGAATCTCCGGCCTCGAAACCTGCCGCGAAATCCGCACCACCTGCGACGCACCTATAATCATGCTTACCGTGCGCAATACCGAACGTGACAAAGTCCAAGCGCTCGATGCCGGCGCCGACGACTATGTCGTAAAGCCTTTTGGCGTCGAAGAGCTAATGGCCCGCATTCGCGCTGCACTGCGCCGCGCCGCCCCCAGCGACGCCACTCCGCCCTTCATCTCCGACGATCTGAAAATTGATTTTGAAAAACGCACCGTGATGGTGCACGACAATCCCGTCCGCCTCACGCCAAAGGAATTCGAACTCCTGCGCCAGCTCGTTTCGAATTTGGGTAAAGCCCAAGCGCATCGCCGCCTGCTGCAAGCCGTCTGGGGACCGGACTACGGAGAAGAAACCGAATATCTGCGCGTTTTCATCAATCAATTAAGAAGGAAAATCGAGCCAGACCCGCGCCATCCGCGCTACATCCACACCGAACCCTGGATCGGCTACCGCTTCGACCCACCGAAACCAAAATCCCGCGCCCCGCGCTCCGAAAAATAGATAGCGATCACGTGGTGCTGGTTCCGCAGCGGCCGTCCCGCAGAGCGGGACGGGCGCAGTTGACTTTGAATTTTCCGTCGAGTCTAACCGCGTACGCGATTGCTTCTAATGCAACGGATGCACCGCATCCAACTCCAAATTCAATTCCAAAACATTCACCCGCGGCTCGCCCAAAAAGCCCCACTGCCGCGCCTCCGTATGCCTTGCCACAAGCGCTCGCACATCCCCCTCGCTCATCCGTCGCTCCCGGGCCACCCGCACTATCTGAAATTCCGCCGCCGCCGGCGAAATATTCGGATCCAATCCCGACCCCGAGCTAGTAACCAAATCCACTGGAATCCGCGCCCCGGGATTTTCCGCTTGCAGCTTCGCCACATCCCCATTCACCCGCGTGATCAAAGCCGAATTCGTCGGCCCCAAATTCGAAGCTCCTCCACTAGACGCATCCGGATCGTATCCAGCCGCTCCCGCCGCCGAAGGCCGCGAATGAAAATATCCCGCCGAAGTAAACGGCTGCCCAATCAAGCTCGACCCCACCATCTTCCCGCCCACGTGAATGATTTCTCCATTCGCTTGCCGCGGAAAAGCCCACTGAGCCAGCAAAGTCACGACCAGCGGATAGAAAATCCCCAGCAGCACGGTCGTCGCCAGTGTCATCCAGATCGAAATCAGCAAATTCCTTTTCATAAGTTGATCGCCTTTACGCCAATCCAATGTGCGTGATAATCACGTCAATCAATTTGATCCCGATAAACGGCGCGATGATTCCGCCCAGCCCGTACACCAGCAAATTCCGCCGCAGTAATGCTTCCGCGCCCAGTGGACGATACTTCACCCCCCGCAAAGCCAGTGGCACCAGCGCGATAATAATCAGCGCGTTGAAAATCACCGCCGAAAGTATCGCCGAGTGCGGATTCTTCAACCCCATCACGTTCAGCACTTCCAGCTCCGGAAAAGCCGCCGCGAACATCGCTGGAATAATCGCGAAATATTTCGCCACGTCATTCGCCACCGAAAAAGTCGTTAGCGCACCGCGCGTAATCAGCAATTGCTTGCCGATCTCCACCACCTCAATCAATTTCGTCGGATTCGAGTCCAGATCCACCATGTTCCCGGCTTCCTTCGCCGCTTGCGTGCCCGCATTCATCGCCAGGCCCACGTCCGCCTGCGCCAGTGCCGGCGCGTCATTCGTGCCATCGCCCGTCATCGCCACCAGTTTGCCCTTGGCTTGCTCGCGGCGAATCAACGCGAGTTTGTCTTCCGGCCGCGCCTCCGCCAGAAAATCATCCACGCCCGCCTCGCGTGCAATTGCTGCTGCGGTCAAAGGATTGTCGCCCGTAATCATCACCGTGCGAATTCCCATCACGCGCAGATGTTCGAACCGCTCGCGCATCCCGCCCTTTACAATATCCTTCAGATGAATCACGCCCAGCGCCCGCGCATCTTCCGCCACCAGCAGTGGCGTCCCTCCCGAATTCGAAATGCGATCGACTGCCTCCATCGTCTCGTGCGGCACCGTCCCGCCCGCATCCTTCACATATTTCACGATCGCGTCCCGCGCACCTTTGCGAATCTTCCGCCCATCCATATCCACGCCAGACATTCGCGTCACTGCTGAAAATGGAATGAATGTCGCCGCCACAGATCCCAGCTCCCTCCCGCGCAACCCGTATTTATCCTTCGCCAAAACCACAATCGACCGCCCCTCCGGCGTTTCATCCGCTAGCGAAGCCAGCTGCGCCGCGTCGGCCAGTTCGTTTTCGCTCACGCCCGGCGCGGGGATAAACTCCGTAGCGAACCGGTTCCCCAGGGTAATCGTCCCGGTCTTATCCAGCAGCAAAGTATCCACGTCGCCCGCCGCTTCCACCGCCCGCCCGGACATTGCGAGCACATTTTTCTGCAGCACGCGATCCATTCCCGCAATCCCAATCGCCGAAAGTAGTCCGCCAATCGTCGTCGGAATCAAGCACACCAGCAACGCCACCAGCACGAACACCGATTGCGGCGCCCCGGAATAGATCGCCATCGGCTGCAACGAAACCACCGCCAGCAAGAAAATAATTGTCAATCCCGCCAGCAAAATATTCAGCGCAATCTCATTCGGCGTTTTCTGCCGCGAAGCTCCCTCCACCAACTTGATCATCCGGTCCAAGAATGTTTCTCCTGGATTCGAAGTGATCCGCACTTTGATTTCATCCGACAGCACCCGCGTCCCGCCCGTCACCGCCGACCGGTCGCCACCACATTCCCGAATCACCGGCGCCGATTCCCCCGTAATCGCGGATTCATCCACGGAAGCAACGCCCTCGATCACCTCGCCGTCGCCCGGCACGAATTCCCCCGCAGTCACCATCACCAAATCGCCCGCCCGCAATTTCGATCCCGGCACCGATTCGATGCTGCCATCCTGTTTCAACCTGCGCGCTATGGTATCCGCGCGCGATTTTCGCAATGCCTCCGCCTGCGCCTTCCCGCGCCCTTCCGCCATAGCCTCCGCGAAATTTGCAAACAGCACCGTGAACCACAGCCACAAAGTGATCTGCAGCGAAAATCCGAATCCGTGCGTGTGCTGCACCACTCCGCGCACCAGATCGATGGAAGTGAGCACCGCGCCCACCTCCACCACAAACATCACCGGATTCTTCGCCAGCGTGCGTGGGTTCAGCTTCACAAAAGATTCCCACACCGCCTGCACCACAATGTCCTGTCCCCAGCGCGATTTTTCCTTGCTACCAGTTTTAGTGGCCATGTGTCCTTAAAACACCTTTCCCGCATGCATCATCAAATGTTCCAGAATCGGTCCCAGGCTCAATGCCGGGAAAAATGTCAACGCGCTCACGATCAGCACCACCGAAACCAGCAGCACCGTGAACAGCGGCGTCGTCACCGGAAAAGTTCCAGCCGACTCCGGCACATATTTCTTCCTCGCCAGGCTGCCCGCGATCGCCAGAATCGGAATCACCGCGAAAAATCTTCCGAACAAAGTCGCAAATCCGATTGTGGTGTTGTACCAAAGCGTATTCCCGTTAAATCCGCCGAACGCCGAACCGTTGTTCCCCGTAGCTGAAGTGAATGCATACAAAATCTGCGATAACCCGTGCGGCCCGGGATTCGAAATCGAAGGCGTCCCAAACGATTTCGCGACCACGGAAATAGCTGTGAATGTCAAAATCACCAGCGGAAAAATAAGCACCGAAAGCATCGCCATTTTCACGTCATAAGCCTCAATCTTTTTTCCCAGGTATTCCGGCGTTCTCCCCACCATCAGCCCCGCGATGAAAACGGAAAGAATCACAAACACGATCATTCCGTAAAGTCCCGAACCCACGCCGCCAAACACCACTTCGCCCAACATAATGTTGATCAGTGGAATCATTCCGCCCAGCGGCGTGAACGAATCATGCATCCCGTTCACCGCGCCACAGCTCGCATCCGTCGTCACCGTCGCGTACAAAGCCGTATTTGCGATGCCGAACCGCACTTCTTTACCCTCCATGTTGCCGCCGGACTGCGTCGCGCTAGCCCGCTGGTCCACGCCATGCAACAAAGGATTCCCGCGCGCCTCCGCGCTGTACACCGAAACCACCGCCGCCAGAAAGAGTACCGCCATCGCGCCCCACACCGCCCAACCGTGCCGCTGCGAACCCGTCATTCGCCCCAGCGTATAAGTCAGCCCCGAAGGAATCGCAAAAATCAGCACCAGCTGCAGAAAATTCGTTAGCGGCGTGGGATTTTCGTAAGGATGGGCGCTGTTGGCATTGAAAAAGCCGCCGCCATTCGTGCCGAAAATCTTGATCGCTTCCTGCGACGCCACCGGCCCCTGAGGAATCACCTGTTCGTTCACCACTTGCGTCGTGGTCTTGCCGTCAGCGCCCGTAGTCGTTACCGTCTGTGCATCCACCAGTTGCGTCGTCGTGTACGGCCGAAGATTCTGTATCGCGCCTTGCGATACGAAGATCATCGCGACCACCAGACACACCGGCAGCAGCACCCACAGCATCGTCCGCGTCAGATCCACCCAGAAATTCCCGATGGTTTCCTGTTCGCGCCGCGCGATTCCGCGAATTAGCGCCACGGCCATCGCAATCCCCACCGCCGCCGAAGTGAAATTGTGATAAGCCAGCCCCGCCATCTGCGTGAAATAAGTCATCGTGACTTCCGGGGTATAAGCCTGCCAGTTCGTATTGGTCGTAAACGATGCCGCCGTGTTGAACGCCAGATCCGTCGGCACTGCCGCAAGCTTCTGCGGATTCCACGGCAGCCATTGCTGCACGCGCTCGATCACATATAGCAGCGTCATCGAAACGCCACTGAACAACAGCATCGCAATCGTGTATTCCGTCCAGCGCATTTCGCGCTTTTCGTCCACGCCCGTCAGCTTGTACAGCAGCCGTTCCAGCGGCCGCAGCAGCGGGTCCAGCCAGGTCTTTTCATGCGCGAATACCCGCGTCATGAAAAGCCCCGCCGGTTTCGCCACCGCAAACGTCACTAGCAGGAACAAAAATATTTGCAGCCAGCCGTTGGCCGTCATCGTCAGAACCTTTCCGGCCACAACAAGGCCGCGAACAGATACGCCAAAATCAAAACGCAGATCGCCAGCAAGAAAATGTTGCCAATCATGTTGTCGGTCTCCTTACTTCAAGCGGTCGCACCCGCGCACGTACGCGAGCGCGACCGCGAAAAAACAGATCGTCGCTACCACAAACACGATGTCGAGCATGAACAAAACCTCCGCAACACAGTGCCGCTAATTGACGTCGCGCTTAGAACTTCACCAGAATAGACATATCAATAAAATTCTCATCCTTTCGCAAATCCGGGAACCACACGCTGGAGTTCTGCGGCGCGCTGGTGCAGAACGTCGTCGCGGGCCCCAGCGCCGTTTCGCCAGAAGAGACGCCGTTGTTGCAGACGTAGTCTGTCGCCAAACCAACGTTGCCGCCCGGTGGAGTGATGCCACCGCGGCCCGACCAGTACGGCACGCTCGCATGGCGGTAGTCATACTCCCAGCGAAAAGTGATGTATTGCTTGGGCATGTAGTCAAATGTGATGGAAGAATCCCACGCCTTGAAAGGATCGCCGGGGTTCTCCGTAAAGTAAGGAGAATTCGTGGCAGCCGTAATCGCGCTCTCTCCATTGATCGGCGGCAGCAGCACCAGGTAACGTCCCGGATTGTTGATCTTCCCGCCGCCCAGCGTTACGCCGAACAAATCGTGGTGGAACCAGAAACGGTTGTAGAGCATGAACCCCAGAAAACTTTGCTTCGGTCCGCCCGCTTTATCGCCATAGCAACTAACGCCGCTGCCGTACTCGCAGCCGATATCGCCAGTCAGCGAGAACGCCATCTTGTCCAGCGGCTGGTACGGTTTGTCGTAATACTTGATCTCAATGCTGTTGTCGCTGTGGATGCGCTTGCGGTGGGGAATGAAAAGATCATCCTGACCAACGCCGTAGTTATTCGAAATGATGTTCATCCAGGGCTTGGGAGTCCACTTGACTTGGCCGCCGATCCCCGGCGTGTGATTGGCCGAACCGTACGCCTGCCATCCGTTGATGAACCACGGTTCAATCTTCAAATGCGCCGTGGGGAAAATCTGCACGCGCACGCCGTTGAAAAACCAGGGAGTGTTCGAGGAAACGTACGACGGTTGATAAGCCCAGTTGTCGAAATTGTAGTAACTGAACAGGCCGATATAAGACATGAAAATTCCAGCGTCCACGTTGATCCCGTGCATCACGTCGAAGTGATACCCGCCGTACGCTTCCGAAATATAGCGGTACGCGTCGGCCAGGTCCCATTGCCCGTGCCCCGGGCTCGGGTCGTTGCGCGGGGTCGTCGTGGAGTACATGCCGAACTGGGTCATCAGCCGCGCACGCACATTTTCATAGTGGAAATCGCCGCCCACGCCAAGCTGCGTCAGTTGCACCTCTTGCGATCGGAAGAGTTCGCTCGATCCGCCCATCGAATGATCCGTCGGGCGGTTGAAGTCGAAGACGTACACCGTATCCGACCGGATTTCTGGCGTGAAGAATTTCGTGTCCCAGAATGTTTCCTTGGTACGCGGGTTGCCGTTCAGCCAGGTCCAATCCGCATCCGAAAAAGGCTCGATTTTCGCAGGCGCTGCGGCTTCGACCGTGACCTTCGCCGAAGCGACGGCTTCAGCCGTCGAAGTAACGGGCGCGGCAGGCGCTGCGGGCACGGCAACAAACGGCGCTGCTGGCACAGTCGCTTTCGCGCTCGTTGCAGGCCCCGTGGATGTGCTCGGCTGCTCGGGCGTCTTGGCGTTCTTTAGCTCGGCTTCCAGTTCGTCAATGCGTTTCCGCATCGCATCCAATTCTTTGGCGATTGCGGAAGGAATTTGCTGGTCTCCGCTGCTGGCCTGCTGGTTCGGCGAGTCGCCGTTGCTTTGCGCGAGGCATGGGAATTGCGTCAGAGCAACAATCACAATCGCGAAAATGATCCGGGTCGTGCGATTCAGCAACAGCTTCAACATGGAAATTATCTCCTGTTCCCATCTGCGCCCTGCGTTTTCTGATTTACAGAATCTTTGCGCCGCTCCTCGCGCGGCGTCTCCAGCGGCATCACAATCTGTCCGGAAGAAATCACCGGAAATCCCAGTGGTGCATCATTCCTTCGCCGCAGGTGCCTTTCTTCCAGAGAGAACTGCACCAGTGCGTACAGGAAAAACACGCACGCTGCCGCCGCCACCGCCAAGCAAGCAAAGGCCACCATGAAACTTGTCCTTCGACGCGCCTGCTTTTCCTGCTGCGGAAAAACGGGCCGCAGCGGAAATGCCAAAGACATTCCTGCCGGGTCTTTCAGGCGCAAAATCGCCCTGCTCATTCGCAGCCGAACGTTGGATGTTCCGCAGGGCGGAAAGTCTTACGGTACTCGTCTGGCGTCAGGAATCTGTAAGCAGGGCGTAAGGATTTCGTAAGGAAATGCGGGGCGAAAAAGCTGTTTCGGTTCGTGTCAGGAGGGCTGCGCAGCGGTTGCGGCGTGAGTGCTGCGGTTTTGCACTACCGCCGCAACGGCGATCGCCAGCAGTAGCAGCACCATCGGATCAATCGGGTGCCGGTAGCGCAGCGAAGTGTGCGTTACATAATAAATCACGGGATACACAATCGGTCCGGCCGCCAGTGGAAACGCGTACACGCTTCGCGAGCGGAGCAGTGCCAAAATTCCGCACAATCCGCCGAGCGCCGCGAAAGTGTTGCTGATCAGCACCAGGCGCACCAGCGGCGAATCGGTATCACGAAAACTCTCGATGGGTTTTTCCACGCCCGTCCAGGTCGCCACGAACCGCCGCGCGAAAAGTGTGATTTCCAATCGCGGGTGCGCGCGCATAAAACCGGTCGCTTTCTGCCATTTATCCTGCATGAAAGCTGTCTCGCCCATGTGAACGTACTTACGAATCTCGGCGCGCTCCGGATCCGCCGCCGGTACCACTTGCGATTGTTCGTCAAACTGCTCGTTGTTTCCCAGCCACAATTCGAAAGCAAAGTTCGAACGCAGCGGAATGAATCGGTGGAACGCTAAATAATTGCGCGCGGTCCAAGGCATGCAGCACAGCACAGCGATCGCGCAGGCCAGCAGCGGGCGACTGAAATGCAATCGTCCTTTTTTGCACGCGCGATACACAGCCCAACCCAGCAGCAGCGGCAGCAGGCTGCCCAGCGAAGGATTGGTCATCAATGCAAATCCCCACAGCAGTCCGTATCCGCACCAGGCACGGACGCTCTGCGTATCCGCGAGTTCCATCGTCGCCCACAAGATCGTTGCCAGCAGCAGCGCCGAGAGCGACGTATCCCAAACCCATTCGTAGGGAATCATGATGGCGTTCGGAAAAAGCGCCCACAGCCATGCCGCGCCGCTGGCCACTCCCAAGCCGCCCACGCGTTTGCCGATGTAAAATAGCGGCACGCAAGTCGCCACGGAAAATAAAATGTTCAGAAAGACGACCGCAAAAAACGCGTGCGGCGTGTGAATCCCGAATATCTTGAAAATTACCGCAACCAGTGCGGGATATACCGGAGTCAACCACGCAGTTGGCCCTGTCTCCTGCCAATAGGGCGAGCTGAATCCGTGCCCTGCAGCGAGCGAATACGCTATGTTGCCTGTCTCGTTCAAGAACGGCACGAGGCCGACGAGATCAGCACGCATGTGGCGTTCCTGATTCCACGCGTACCAAACCCGCGCTCCGAGCGCGATCAGCAAAATCAGCGCTAGCGACGTCGCCGCCTTCTGCAATCCCCGTTTCATCGTTTGCGCGCCGCTCCCTGCGCGCAGCTCAGTTTATCTCGGAAGCGTCTTTCGGTCGCGCTGGAGCATCTGATAACGTAGAAGCGCAGCGCAATTGCGCCTTTTTGCGCGTCTTTGGGGAGTTCGCTCAAGAATGGCTGATCCACACAAAGTCGTAATTCTCGGCGGCGGGTTCGGCGGGCTCAGCGCCGCGCAGGCCCTGAAAAATGCGCCGGTGCAAGTGACGCTGGTAGACCGCTGCAACTATCATCTCTTCCAGCCGCTGCTCTATCAGGTTGCAACCGGCTCGCTTTCGCCGGCGAACGTCGCTGGCCCGCTGCGCCAGGTTCTGCGCAAACAAAAACACACGCAGGTGCTGCTGGGTGAAGCCGTGCACATTGACGCCGCGAAGCGCCGCGTGATTCTCAGCGATGGCGCGCTCGATTACGACACGCTGATTGTCGCCACCGGCGCCACGCATCAATATTTCGGCCATGACGAATGGGAGAAATTCGCGCCCGGGCTGAAAAATCTGGACGACGCCACCGCGATGCGCGGACGCATCCTGCTCGCGTTCGAAGCCGCGGAGCGCGAACGCGATCCCGAGAAATTGCGCGCGTGGATGACTTTCGTCATCGTCGGCGCGGGGCCCACCGGCGCAGAGCTGGCTGGCGCGCTCGGTGAAATCGCGCATGATACCTTGCGCCACGATTTCCGGGCGATTGATCCGTCGCAAACTCGTATCATCTTGGTGGAAGGCACCGACCGCGCGCTTCCCACGTATCCGCCGAAACTTTCCGAAGCTGCGCGCAAGATGCTGGTCCGCCTAGGTGTGACCGTACGAACCGGAGCGATGGTCACCGACATTCGCGCGGATGGCGTCACGATTCGCGTCGGCGATCACGACGAAATTATTCCGACGCGCACGGTGCTGTGGGCCGCGGGCGTGCTGGCTTCGCCGCTCGGCGTAATTCTTTCACAGGAAGCCGGAGCCAAGCTGGACCGCGCGCGCCGCGTGATTGTGGAGCCGGACATGAGCATTGCCGCGCACCCGGAGATTTTCGTGATCGGCGACCTTTCGAATTTCAGCCACCAAACTGGAAAGCCGCTTCCAGGAGTGGCACAGCCGGCGATTCAGCAGGGGCATTACGT
Organism: uncultured Acidobacteriota bacterium; assembly: GCA_963779465.1. Classification (GTDB taxonomy): domain Bacteria; phylum Acidobacteriota; class Terriglobia; order Acidiferrales; family UBA7541; genus Palsa-295. The sequence goes on from CAVZYH010000002.1 coordinate 999,710, forward strand.
GGCGAAATTAATTCGCGCACGGTTGCGCGGCGAAAAACTTCCGCCATTCCATTATTTCGACAAAGGTAATCTGGCGACCATCGGGCGCGGCGCGGCCGTCGCGGATTTAAATTGGCTGCGGCTTTCCGGCTGGCCTGCTTGGCTGATGTGGGTATTCATACATTTGGTTTACATCATACAATTTCAGAATCGTTTGCTGGTTATGCTGCAATGGGCGTGGTTGTACATCACTTTCGACCGATCGGCGCGACTGATCACTGGGAAGAATCCTCTGCCGCTGGATTTGTGAATCACTCCGCCGAAGCCTCCGTCGCGCGCACGCGACCCGCGCGGATCGCCTTCAGCAGCGCGGCGTGGTCCCGCTCGGTCTGATCCGCGTACGTAACCGCAAATTCGCCGATCGCGTCGTCAAACTTGGCATTCTTGCCCAAGTAGCCGCCGATGCGCGCTGCATCGCCGGTTCGCGCATGCGCCCGGGCCAGAGTCCATCCGCAGATTTGCACGTATTCCAGCCATTCCGACTTGGTCATGCTGTCCAAATCGAATTTCATCTTCATATCGCGCAGCTGGCGAAAATAATAATCACGGCCATCATCGGCGCGAGTCCAGCCCAGGAACACGTCGCTGGCAGCTTGCAGCATGCGTTGCCCCGTGACCACTCGCTCCCCGTGGTTCGGATAGCGGCTCTTGCCTGCATACTGCTCCAGCACGGAGGGCAGCGCCTCTTTTAGCTGCAGCACCATGGCGTCATCCATCGTGGCCAAGAGCAGCGCGACGTCGCAGCGCGTGCCCACGCTTCCCACACCCACCACTTTTCGCGCGATATCCACGATGTGATAACGATCCAGAATCACGCGCCGTTCTTCCGGCAGCGTCAAACTGTAGCGGTGAAACAAAGCTCGAACGTGCTCGTCAATTTTGGCAAAATCGCGCGGATGATAAATCAGCGGCGGGTGGTCAATGATGCGGCGCTCGCCTTTCGAAACCTTGGTGATTTTCGGCAGCAGGTATTCGGCCGTCTGCATGTAGGCGGCGCGCTCCACTTTTTTCCAATACTGCCTGTCTTTGAAGGTCTTCGCCTTCTGGACGAAAATGTCCACGTCAATATGCGAATACCAGGCGTCCAGCGCGGGCATCTGCGCATATTCGCGCATGTGGGTGCGATAGGAAGCCACCATGGCGCGCGCTGCGTCTGAGCAACGCCCTTCTCCCATTTTCTTGTTCCGTGCCGCCAGCACCACGCTGGCCGCCAGTCTTTTTACGTCCCATTCCCACGGCGCGGGAAGCGTTTCGTCAAAATCATTGATGTCGAATACCAGCCGCCGCTCGGGAGAGCCGTATCCGCCGAAATTCAGCAGGTGGCAGTCGCCGCAGACCTGCACGCGAATCTTGGTGTTGGGAGTTTTTGCCAGATCGCAAGCCATCAGCGCGGCGGCGCCGCGATAGAACGCGAACGGCGAAACGCGCATGCGTCCGTAGCGAATGGGCAGGAGATCAGACAGTCGTCCACGGTCGGATTCCTTCAGCACGGCGACCGGATCGGGACGATCGGCCGCGGGAACCCACTTCGCATGAGCAGTACGCGGGACGCGTTCGCGCAGCGCTTTACCGGCTGCCATACGTTCGGCGACGGTTGGGCCGAGCGAATTCGCGCGGGCCTTGGTGATGCTGACGACCGCTCGATGTCCGGCGCCGGTTTTTGCCGCCTGTGAGGATTTCATGGACACCGGGATTCTCCGCCAAAAAATGGGCAGTGGCAAGGGCGGTGATGCTGAAATGGGCGCCGCGGGGGGCGAAATTCGTCGAAAAATGTGCGATTAGAAATGGGCGCGGTTCTTTGTTTTCAGTCACTTACGGTGATTTCTAATCGCGGGGCCGTCGATTAGAAACAGCCGCAGTCCCACGGCCGAGGGCGGGAATTTGTGTGGATTGCGGTGTTTGGCGGGTGATGACGGGAAAACTTGGGCGCCGACGCGGAATGGAGCGCGCAGCTTCAATGCCGGAGTTGTTGGTGCGGACGTTCCAGTGTCGCGCGAATTTTGAAAATTAATCATTTCTTGTGTTCTCGCCTGAAGCTAACACGGGCTGGTGAAATGCACAGCTGTACGTTTGGACAGAACTGGTACCTGGTACTTATTGTCCTAGGATCGTTTTTTCTTGCGCTGGCGCGTGGCGACGGTTTTAGCGGCGGCCTGTTTTCGGTTTCGTTGCGGGTGTACGCCTAAATCGCGCCAAGACGCTTCGGAAAGTTTGATGCCGTAGTGTTCGGCGGCTTTCTTGATGTTGGCGAAGGCTGAAGCACGATCGGAATCTGAAACGCCCGTCACTTGATCAAAGCGCGCGACCGCGTTGCGGACGTGGCGCGCATCGGTTAGCGGTTCCTTGCGCTGCTTGGGAAACGCGAAGACGGAGTCCGGCAAGTCGCTTTGCTTGGTGAGCTGCCCGCGTTTTTCGTGAGGCTTCCAGGTTGCGCTCATTGCGGACTCCTTGGCGATGTGTGAGCGGGCGATCGCCGCGCCTGCTGGATTTGACTCGCTACGTTTTCGCGCGGACGGTGGACTGCCGGGCCATTTTCTGGGCCACGAATGCGAGCAGCTTCCGGTCACTTTCGCTGACCCGCTTCAGAAGCCTGCGGAAATTGCTGAGGATCCGAGCGTCCTTGCCGGTACTGCCCCAGGGGAGATCCTCGCCCTTCTTGCGCAAAGCGAAGTCTGGGAGTTTGGGAGGCTGCTCACCATCATAGAAGAGTTGATACAGAGGAACTTCCAGCGCGCGAGCCATTTTTTCCAGGGTTTCGACGGCCGGAACGGTGTGGCCGTTTTCGACGCGCGAAATATAGCAGCGGAGCAATCCGGTGCGGTTCTCGATATCTCCCTGCGATAGATTCTTTTGCTCCCGCAAAGTACGCAATCTTTCACCAATAATCATGTGAGGCACCTTTTGGGCGAACTGCCTGCCGCCGAACATGACGGACAAGCGGAAGTCGCCAGCTTTGAGGATTACGTGCGTTTCGTTAATCGGAATTCAAGGAATGCGACCATCAAAGTTTACCGTGACGCCGCCCGAGGGCAGAGCTTCGGGGGACGAATCGGTTGGTCGACGGGCGCCCTTCCTGGACAGCTCGACTTGAAGCGCTTGCACAGTCTCTTGCAGCACGCGAATTTCGCCTTCTTTAACGTCCTTAAGAACACAGTACATGCCCAACACATCTTTTGTCGCGCCTTTCTGTTCGGCGCAGGCCGCGGCGACGGTCAAGGTGGAAGCAGTGCCCACCGCCATAAACGCGCCGACAAAGAGCGGCAGACCGATGGCATTCTCAAACGGCCCGAATCCATGCAAGGAACCCCACGTCGCAAATCCGCCCATGACGAGCGTTGCACCGGCCGCTTCGAGCGGACAAAAGCGGAGGGCGGACCAAACCAGAAAAGGGGCGCAGAGAAACAGCAGCCCGTTTGCCGGGAGCCAGGAGATGGCCTGATGGCCGAAATTCAGCACGCACATGAGGCTAAGGCCTGCAATCATCGCCGCAATTTCGAGTGGCTCCGCCAGACTAAAGAAGCGGTGTTTGTGCCCTAACAAGAGAACCAGAAACGGGGTGACAAAAAGTACGCCCAACATGTCTCCAACCCACCAAACGAACCAGACAGACGGGAAATCAGCCAACCGGGCGATACCACCGAGGCTGAGAAGGATGACTCCCTGGGTTGCGCACAGCGCGGGGCCGAGCAATGCGCCAAAGAAGACAAACCGCAAAGCGTCTGGCGCCTTAAAGAAGGCGCTCTTGCCGTGGGCATATTTGTTGATGAGAAAAGTTGCCAAGAGCGCCGTCAAGATATTGCCGACAGCAAGGCCGAAAGAAATCGAAATTGACCCGGTGATTGCAACGCTGAGGAAAAAGGCGCCGAGAAAAGGGCCCGGCCACACTCGATAGCCTCGTAAGAGCAAGCTCGCCAGAGAAATCCCCGCGGGAAGCCAAATGGTGGTGACAGATTGGTTCGCCGCACCGGGCCGGACGCCGAGTTTGCCCACGACGAAGTAAACGAGCGCCACGAACGCGATCGTCGCAAGATTGCCGGGCTCGAAGTACGGCCTCAGCTTGCTACCAAGCGATCGTAGGAGCGTCGAGAAGATAGGGCTCGGACTTACAAACTCGCTGGAACGCGTCAATGCTTCCTCCGTGTTTCACACCGCGTGGGAGTCACCGGTCTTGTTGGAATGTTCGCCAGGACCGATCACTGAATTGATTACTTAATTCTAAAATTTTTAGATGTCAAGAGGATAGTGGTTGCCGCGTGGCTCGCGCGCTGCCGGAAAGTCAAAGGCACGACTTATGAACGCTGATAGAGGCAGCGATGGAGGCGAGCGAAGTGGGAAGATTTAACGCAAGAGGCCCAGAGATAGGAGCGGGCGCACAGAACTCCTGAGGGAGGAGCAAGGATCCCCATCGTCCCGAAAGGTACCGGACCACGTGGCCGCTATGCGAGCAAAGTCAAACGCAAAAACGCCAATCGGGAGATTGGCGTTCCCGGGTAACGGCAAAAGCAAGAGCACAGCCAGGAGTGGCTTTGCCACGAAAACGCTGCCGGGGTTATTCGGAGCGCAGGGCGTCCATTACGTCGATGCGGGCAGCGCGCGCTGCCGGTAGCACGGAGGCTACTACCGCGGCGGCTAGCAGGACCGCCGCCGAAGCTATTACCGGGATTGTATCGGGCATGCGCATGTCCACAATGTAACTGTTGGCGAGGCGGGCCAGCAGGTAGCCAAATGTGGCACCTACGATTATGCCTACTGCGGCCATCAGCGCGCCTTGGCCGATCACGCTGGCAAGCAAGTTGCGCGGTTGCGCGCCTAGCGCGAGGCGGATGCCGAATTCGCGCGTGCGGCCACTTACTGAAAAGACGAGCACGCCTGCTACGCCGATTACTGCGATCGCCAGAGCTACTGCCGCGAAGCCGCCGAATACCAGGGCGTTCAGACGATCGGGGGTTAGGACTTCGGCGCGGACGTCGTCCAGGGTGGCGGCTTTTTCCACCGGCTGATCTACCGACAGGTCGCGAATGATGCGGGTGATCGGAGTTACCAGCGCGTAGGGATCGGAGTGGGTGTGGACGAAGAGGCGGCCACCGCCGATTTCCTGATCGAGCGGGTGATATACGGTAAGCGTGGCACCGGGGATTACATTTTCGTCGTCAACATCGGCGGAGATGCCTACGATGCGGCGCGGCTCGGGGCTGACGTCAATAAATTTCATCACCGGATCGGTCCACATGATGTGTTGATTGAGCGCATCGGTGTTGGGGAACATTTTTATCGCGACGCTCTGGCTGATGATGACGACTCTCTCGCTGTCTTTGCGGTCGAGGTCGTTGAAATCGCGCCCTTCGATGATGGGGACGCCGAGCGCTGCGAAAAATCCGGGCGAGATGGTGCGAAATTGCGCGTGGGGATCTTCTTCACCGTTGGCGCGGACGTGGCCTTGTGCGGTGAACTGGAAACCAGGGCCGAAGATGCCTTTATCGCGCCAGGGCACGGCGGTGCCGACTGCGACGCGATCCACTCCTGGAAGCGTGGAGACCTGGCGGATGGTCTCTTTATAGAAATCGAGGATCTGATCGGGCGTGCGTCCGTAGGAAACGACCGGGACGTTGATCGCGAGAACATTGTGCGTGTCGAAACCGGGGCGCACGGTTTGCAGCGCCAGGAGCGTCTTTAGGAGCATGCCGGCACCGGCGAGAAGCATGAAGCAGGCGGCGATTTGAGTAACGGCGAAAACGCGCAGTCGCCGGCCGGTGCTGCCGGTGATGCGCACTCCTCCGCTGGTGAGGCTCAGGCCGTTCGCTGCTTCCGCTGAAGGCAGGCGCGGGACGAAGGCGAGGAGAACGGAGGCGACGACGGCTAGCAGCGCGCCGACCCAGAGCATGCTGGAGTCAACGGTGAGATCGAGCGCGCGAATGGAGAAGCGCGAAGCGTAGCGCGCGAGTATGGCGACCATGGGACGCGCGACCAGGACGCCGAGCGCGGCGCCGGTTCCGCAGAGCAGGAGGCTGTCTATTAACAGCGTGCGGCGCAGCGACGCGGTGCTGGCACCAAGCGCGGCGCGGATGGAGAGTTCGCCTTCGCGGCGGACGGTGCGCGCGAGAATCAGATTCGCGGCGTTGGAGCAGGCGATGACGAAGACGAGGACGGAGGATGCGAGCAGCACCAGCAGAACAGTTTTCGCGCGCGAGGTGATTTGATCGCGCAGGCGGATGGCGCTGATCTGGAAATTCTCTCCGCGCGGATAGGCGTCGGAATGTTGGGAGACCATCGAGCCGTAGGCGGTAGTCAGCTCGGCGCGGGCTTGTTCCAGGGTGGCGCCGGGGGCGAGACGGCCGAAAAGTTCGGTCATGCGATGCACGCGACCGGTGACCATGGTGGCGGAGAGATGGTGGGGGCTGGTGACGACGTTGGCGATGATTTCGGTCTCGGCTGGATAGGGCACGGATGGTTCGAGAACGCCGACGATGGTGGCGGAACGGGCGCCGCCGGGATCGCCAGTGTCGAGCTTGATGGTTTTGCCGATGACGGAAGGATCGCTGTGAAGCGCGGTGGTCCAAAAGCGATAGGTGAGAACGACGGCGCCTGCGGCATTGTTGCCGTCATCCCGAGCATCGAGCAGGCGGCCGAGGACTGGGTGCAGTCCCATCACATCGAAATAGGAGCCGTCCACGACGCCGCCGCGGATCTGGCGGGGTTCGCCCAGGCCGACCACGCTGAATCCGATGGTGGAGAAGTCGCCGAACTCGCTGATGGTCTTGACGCGCGACTGCATGTCCTGAATTTCGGGGACGGAGAAGGTGGTGTTTTCGACGCCGATACCGGGAGCGCTTTGGCGGATGTAGATCAGGCTGTTTTCGTCGCGATTGACGAGCGGGCGCAGGAGCACGCCGCGCACCACGCTGAAGATGGCGGCGTTGGCGCCGATGCCTAGCGCGAGGGTGAGAATTACGGTAATGGCGAGGCCTTTAGTGTGGGCGAGAGAGCGGAGCGCGACCTTTAGATCGCGGAGGAGTATGTCGAAGTTGGGCATTGGCGTTCGGCCTCCTTACTATCTGAGCTGCCGGGGGAGCGCCCCAGGCGTTTGGGCTGCCCTGAATGCGGAATTCTACACCACGGCTATTGAATATAATCCGCGAGTTTCGAGGCACGTAGGGTTCCTTGCGCTGCTGCGATAAGTATGGACGTATCAATTAGTTGGCGCGCAGTGGGGGCGGCGGAGAGAGGCGGGATGCTCGTTTTTGGGATAGCGGTGTTGCGGAGCCGGACAGCGGGGTCATCGTGTGTGGCGAATTCGTTGTGCGGCGGGGTAGAGCAGCGTACGATGCGCGGACCGGAGACTGGAGCGGAAATCGGAAATTCCGTTGTGGTGTGCGAATGGTAAGATTCTGGACCGAAGCCGGCGGACGTTGAGAATTATCGGTCGCTGACCGGGTTGAAGCAAGGAGGCCCTTCTGGTGTCGTTCGATGTGTTCATCAGTTATGCGTCGAAAGATAAAATCGTGGCGGACGCGGTGTGCGCGCGTTTGGAAGCTGCGGGGATTCGCTGCTGGATTGCGCCGCGGGATATTGTGGCCGGGACGTCTTACGGCGAAGCGATTATAGATGCGATTCACGGCGCGAAGGTGATGGTGCTGGTGTTTTCTTCGAGCGCGAATGCTTCGGGGCACATTCCGAAGGAAGTGGAACGCGCGGTGAGCAGTGGAGTGGCGATTTTGCCGTTTCGAATTGAGGATGTGGCGCCGGGGAAGTCGCTGGATTATTTCATTGGGTCGGTGCATTGGCTGGACGCGATGACGCCGCCGATGGAAAAGCATCTGGATTCGCTGGCGACGACAGTACACAAGCTGATTCCACAGAAGCGGAGCGAGCCGGCGCCGGGCGGTACGTCCGCAGGCAGCCTGGATGGAACTGTGATGTGGCAGCGCGGCGTGCCGGGAAGTGCGGCTGCGGCGGGTGTTGCAGCGACCACGGCTGCGACGGGAGCGGTTGCTGGCGCGAGCGCAGGCGTAAATGGCGGCGGATTATCGGGGAAGAAAATTTGGATTGGCGTGGCGGTGGCAGTCGCGCTGCTGTTCGCGCTGGTGATGATGTTCTCGCGCGGCGGCGGGGATTCGGGAGGGACTGCGGGAGGGAATTCGACGTCCGGAGGGAACGCGCCGGCGGTTACGAATCCTGCGGGAGATGGAAACACGGCGAGCGATCCGAATGTTGGCGGCGGTGGTGGAGGCAAGACTGCGACGCCTCCTACTGCGAAAAATACGCCGACTCCGCGATCATCCAGCGCGAATGCGAACGTGGATCCGATTGTGGGTTGCTATCAATGGTTCAACAATACACCGGTGGTGATTCACGCGGACGGCACGGTGAGTGGGGGGCCATTCACGGCGCGCTGGCGGCTGGTGGATGCACAGCAGCGCGCGTACACGTTTACGTGGCCGGTGATGGTGGAGACGCTGACGGTGTCGCCGGATCAACGCTCGATGAGCGGAGGAAATCAGTACGGGTATCCGATTTCGGGCGGGCGCGTGACGGGGAGCGTGGGGCTGGTGGGAACCTGGCACTGGGCGAACGGATGGAATGTGGACGTCGAGCCGAACGGCACGTTTACGAGCGGGACATTTCGCGGAACCTGGCGGGCGGTGGATGCGGCGCGGGGATTGTATGAGATGAATTGGCCGAGCCCGACGGACAGCGTGGTGCTGCTGGGCGGGGGTACGCGTATTCAAGGATCGAATCAGTATGGCGTGGCGACTGGCGGAGTGAAAACAGGGTCCTGCGGGGGAAATTAGGTTCTTTTGCTGAGGCGTGGGCGGATCTTTTAATGTTCCCTGAAGGATGCGCCGCAGAACCCGTCCATGAAACTGCTGCGCACCCTTCTGGAAACATCCTGTGAACTGAAACCGGCTAAACAATTCCGCAACTAGATTCAGGCAAAACCTTGCTGCGGCCGCGCCGTCTGGTTGAGGAGTGTGGCGGCGGCGAGCGGGAGAGTTGTCACGAGGAAGCAAAATTTTTGTCACTTTGCGGTGATGGATTTGCTGGGCGGCATGGCGAGCAGTTGCTGCTGGCGATGGCGTGAGGAGGAGGTTCGATGAGCGTTTACGCGATAGCGCAATTGTGGATACACGATCAGGCCAGGTACGGACGGTATGTGGAGCGCTTTATGGATGTGTTCAAGAAATATAAGGGGAGCGTGCTGGCGGCGGACTCAAATCCAGTAGTGTTCGAGGGACCTTGGGATGGGAATCGGATGGTGGTGATTTCGTTTCCGGATGAGAAGGCGTTTCGGGATTGGGCGGAATCGGCGGAGTATCAGGAGATCGCTGAGGACCGGAAGGCGGCGGCGCGGACGGTGTTTGTGCTGGTGCATGGATTGGAGAAGCGATGAGTGGAGAGCGATGTGTGATTAGTGACGAGTGACGAGCGACGCGCGGTACGGAGCGTCGATCGGGAGATTGACGTTCCCGCGGGGCGACGGCTTGGGACTACGCTGCGCTTCGAAAGTTAATGGCGCCCATCCCGCAAAGGCGGGAGGGCGACTTCAAAGCAGACCTCAGGGCGGACCTGCCATTTTTTGAGATATGCAACAGCGAGTTGTGGGAGCGTACTACAATTGTGCCTGGTGAACTGCAGATGACGCGGGGGCAAAAAACGGTTCTGGCGGTGTTGCTGTTGCTGGTGTCAGTGGCGGCGTGGGCGATCTTGTACACGCGGGATTGGGCTACGTCTGCGCGGCGGCTGCACGCGGACCAGATGCGGGCGGTGCACAGCTCGCAGCAGATTGTGGATACCGGCGCGCTGCAGACGGCGCAGCAGCTGGCGCCTTTGGCGGTGACGCACTGGGAGCAGGAGTATGCGCAGCAGGCACTGCGGCTGGCGGACCGGTCGGTGGATTTGTCGTTCAACGCAGCGCTGGAAGATGCGAAGGAAAATCCGGCGCCGCTGACGGCGGAAACCACGCCGCTGGCCGCGCGGGTGAAGGACGCCGATGCGCGGTTGAATGTGGATCAGGATCGCGTGGCTCAACTGACAGAGGCTCTGGCGAAGGCGCGGCCGAGCGCCAAGGACGATGTGCAGGATCAGATTGATCTGGCGAAGGCGCAGGAGTCACTGGACCAGGATGAGTTGGATGACGCGCATGAGGATTTGACGCGGGCGGGCGGCGATAAACTTTCTTTGGTGCAGAGCCAGCTGGATCAGCACGAGGCTTCGGAGGCGCATACGGGAAAACCGAGTGCCGGCGACGGTGGAGGCGCCGCGGGGCAAGCAGCGTCGCCGGAATCTTCGCGCGCGGCGAATTTAGTGGCACAGGTGGAAGCAATTTTCTCGCTGCGGACGAAGGAGAGCCTGCTGCAGCAGGCTCGGCAGAACGCGCTGGCGCGGATTGCGAAAGATACGGCGGAGCACGCGACGCTGGAAAAACAGTTGGATGATGAAAAGGCGCAGAAGAGGATTCTGCGGCAACGTTCGAGTGCTGACGCGGGAGCGAAATCGCCGGGGGCAGGCGCACACGGTACGGCGAATGCAGCGGCGAATGCGCCGGCGGGTTCTTCGGGCAATCCGCCCGCGAATTCCGCCGGAGCGCCGACGGACGCGGCCGGGACAGCTGTCTCGCAGCTGACATTCGTAAAACACTTGAGCGCGGACCAGAAGGCTTTGGGGTTGTACGACAAGCGCATGGAAGCTGAGGAAGCGCTGGCGACGACCTACAGCAACTGGCTGGCGCTGGTGGTGGCACGACGGCACGCATTTCTGCACGGACTGTTTCTGTGCATATTGTGGATCGCGCTGGTGGTGCTGTTTGTCTTTCTGGCGAACATCTGGGTGCAGCGATTATTTGCGGAACTCTCGCTGGACCGGCGGCAACTGCATACGATGCAGGGAGTGACGATGTTCGCAGTGCAGGTGATCGGCGCCTGTTTGATCTTGCTGATCGTTTTTGGGATGCCGAGCAATTTCGCGACGGTGCTCGCGCTGGCCGGCGCGGGAATTACAGTGGCGATGAAAGATTTCATCGTGGGATTTTTCGGATGGTTTGTGCTGATGGGAAATAATGGAATCCGTCCGGGCGACTGGGTGGAAATTAATGGCGTGGCGGGAGAAGTGCTGACGGTGGGTTTGCTGCACACGGTGATTCTGGAAACGGGAAGCTGGGCCGACGCCGGACATCCCACGGGACGCAAAGTGACGTTCGTGAATAGTTTTGCGATTGAGGGACATTATTTCAATTTTTCGACTTCGGGGCAGTGGCTGTGGGATGAAATTCAGGTGCAGGCGCCTGCCGGAAAAGATCCGTACGCGGTGGCCGACGCGATACAGAGGCTGGCGGCGGAAGACACCAAAAAGAACGCGGATTTGGCGAAGCAGGAGTGGGAGCGAGTGACGCCGAGCTATGCACAGAAAACTTTTTCGGCGGTGCCGTCGCTTAGCGTGACGCCGTCTGGCGGCGGAGTGGATATACGAGTGCGGTATTTGACGCGCGCGGATGAGCGGCACGAAGTACGCGGGCGCTTGTATCGGAGCGTGGTGGAGCTGTTGCGCGGCGAAGAAATGCCGGAAACGGCGCAGGCCAAACCTTCCAAGTAGTTCTCATACCAGCTAGAAAATTTTTCAGTGCGAATCCACGGCGCAATCTCGCAAAGCGTGCGGCGGGGAGGCGCCAGCGTTCGTGTCGCATTCGGCTAGAGGGCGGCGAAGATGTGATAGCTGATCGTGCCAAGAGCGATGCCGATGGCGGAGCCCGCCAGGACATCGCTTAAGAAGTGCATACCCAGAATGATGCGCGAAGAGGCGATCAGCAGGGCTACGGCCAATAGGACTACTTGGATATGCGGGTAGAAGAGGCCGAGCGAGAGGGCGATGGCGAAGGCAGTGATGGTATGTCCCGAGGGGAAGGAGTATTTGTCGGGGGGAAGGATCAGCGACCAGCAGTGGGGTTCGATTTCGCAGGGGCGCTGGCGTTTGCTGGTTTTTTTCAGGGCGCGGAAAAGCAGGATGCCGACGAACGCGGCGGCGGTGGCTGCGCCGATGGCTGCGAAGCGATGTTCGCCGCCATATACGAGCAGGATCAGGCCGAGCGAATACCAGAGCCAGCCGTCGCCCATGCGCGTCATCAATATCATTAGGATGCGAAACCAGCGCGGGGCGCGCCAGCGATGCACGCGGCGCATCAGGCGATGGTCGTTCGATTGAATCTGGTTCCAGACAGCTTTGCCGACTGTCATACGGATCCCTCCGCCGCCGATTGCGGCAGCGATATCCAGCGAGGATGCTTGCGTGTTTCGGGGGCGCCAAGAATTTCCGCGGCCCAGCGGCGGCCGAAAACGCGTTCGTCGTGATAATTCCAGTAGGTGATCGCCGGGATGAGCACGGCTAGCGGCGAGAGCAAGGTGGTCCAGGATTTTTCGCGCATCATTTCGTAGGCGATCCAGAAAACGTCGCGGGTGAGTTTGCTGAAGCTGCCGGATTCTCCAGCGACGCGGCCCATACCCGCGCGCAGGCCTGCGAAGAATTCTTCTTTATCCCGCGCGCCGGGAACTTCGGTGTACGCGGTGCCTGCCGAGGGAAGCGCATGCGCATCGCTGCCGCCGATGGCGATTTTGTCCCATTGTTTGGCGAGCTGCGCGGCGCGCTGATTGGCGCTTTCGAGCATGTGACTGTTGCGCGTTTCGACGGCGGGAAAATATTCCTGAAACCAGGCGAAGTCTTCACGCTCGCGGCGTCCGGTGACAGCGGAGAACACGTGATTGATGCTGAAGAAGAGGCGGCGCTCGGTGAGATACATCAGGAGCGCGACGAGATCGTTGCGGCGCTGCTGCAGTTGGACGTGTTGGCGGTCGGTAATGTCGTACACGCCGACATGGACTTCGGTGCCGCTGGGCATTTTGCAGGTTAGCTCTTCGCTGACGAAAAAATCGGGATGCTGGCGCAATTGTTCGGCGCCTTCGATGGAATCGTGATCGGTGAGAGTGAAGAGGTTCATGCCGCGGCGGTGCAACAGGGAATACACGTCGTGAGGATTGCTATAACTTTCGCGGCAGAATTTTCGGGCAAAGGGGGTTGTGGTTGGTCCGGAAAAGTACGAGTGAACATGCAGGTCGCATCTCACGTGAACAAAAATAGCGGGGTCGTGTTACCGGCGGATGACATGCTTGCTAAAGTTCTGGAAATACAGATATTTAACTCTTTCGACACAGTAACGGTTTTTTAACAATTCCGTAGCAGATCTCGGCACTACGGATGCGAGACTCCGCCCGCATGCAACGAATCGAGTTTTGCTTTTTCGACGCCGGCGGCGGGCACCGCGCGGCTGCCACGGCGCTGCAGATGTCCATTCAGGCGCAAGAACGTTCGTGGGACGTTCGCCTGCTCAACATACAAGAGTTGCTCGAGGAGCTGGATATCCTCAAGAGATATGCGGGGATACGCATCGAGGACTACTACAACTGGATGCTGCGCAGCGGATGGACTTTGGGCAGCGTTTATCTGATGAAAGTGCTGCAATTTGTGATTTGGTCACGGCATGCGGCGATGGTACGCGTGCTGGAGCGGCATTGGCGGGAGACTGCGCCGGACATGGTTGTGTCTTTCATTCCGCACTTCAACCGGGCGCTTTATGAAAGTTTCGCGAACGCGTATCCAGGACGCCCATTGGTCACGGTACTCACAGATATCGCAGATTATCCGCCGCATTTCTGGATTGAGCGGCAAAGGCAATATTTGGTTTGCGGATCGGAGCGCGCGGTGGAGCAGGCGCACGAGCACGGGCACATGGATAATCGGATATTCCGCGCGTCGGGGATGATTTTGCATCCGAGATTTTATGAGCCGATGGTGGAGGAGCGCGCGGCGGGTCTAGCGCGGCTGGGATTGCGCGCTGATTTGCCGACGGCGGTGGTGCTGTTTGGTGGATATGGATCGCAGGCGATGCTGGAGATTGCGGAGCGGCTGGATGATTCGAAGCTGGAACTGCAAATGATTTTTATTTGCGGACGGAATGAGAAGTTGGCTTCCGCGCTGCGAGTGGGCGGATCGAGATTGCCACGGTTCGTGGAAGGATTTACGAAGGACGTGAACCGGTATATGCATCTGGCGGATTTTTTTATTGGCAAGCCGGGGCCGGGGAGCGTTAGCGAGGCTCTGGCGATGCAACTGCCTGTGATTGTGTCTTGCAATGCTTGGACGTTGCCGCAGGAGCGCTATAACGCGCAATGGGTGCTGGAGAATGAGGTGGGCGTGGTACTGCGGAGTTTCAGTGAGATTGTGCCGGCGGTGGCGAGGATGATCGAGCCGGCAAATCTGGCGCGGCTTCGCGCGAATGCGGGGGGATTGAAGAACCGCGCGGTGTTCGAGATACCGGGGATGCTGGAGCAGATTTTGGAGAAGAGTGGGAGCGCTGCCCAGGCGTTCGCTACTAGCGAAAAATAGGGCGCCAGTCCAGTAGGTTATGAGGCTTGGCCATCACCGTTGTTCGATGGGCCTCATTTGTTCCAATCCCTGGCCCAATATGCCGCGCAGCCTAGCGCAGCGAAAACAGCGAGAACGGAACACGCAGACATCCATCTGATATTGTTGGCGTCACCTGCGTCGAACAGTCCCATTCCGATCTGAATGATGGTGCAGACGAATATCACTTGCGTTGTGAGATTCCATTTGTAGGCAGCACTGCTGACGGAAAGGAGCATTGCTCCCAGCGGCGACAGGAGCAGGAACCGGCCACCGGAAAACCCGAGCGTTTCGATTCCATGAGTATTCAGAAACACTCCCAAGGACACGAGAAACAACGTCCCTGAATTTATAGCGACAGAAATTGTTCTGGTTGACGCGCCCGGGGTGACGAGCCAGAAGGCGAGGACTTGTGCCGCGAGGAATAATAAAAGGAGCGTTGCAAAATCCGCGAGGTCCTTCCCTTGGGAGTGGGCATACAAGAGGTAGTAAAGAAAAGAGAAGGCCAGGAGAGAACTGCAAAACCCTAGAACTTTCCATATGACAGTTCTGGGCAGGACAAGCCAGTGCAGTGAATTTAGAATCAGCAGGCCGGGCAGAAAAATGGTCACGAATTCTCTGCCGAATGGGTTCCTGCCGCGCTGAAATGCAACGGCGAAGAGGAAGAACAAAGCCATAACGACGGAGTATGCTCTCTTGCTCATGCTCCACAGTTCCTGAGGTCCACTATTGCCAGCGCGCCGCTCATGTCGACGACGGATGATACCACTGCGATAGTTAGCACAAAAGTCTATAAAGCAGGTGGCGAGGCGCCAAGGGATTCAAGGACTCCACCCTTTCCCGCGAGGCCGTTTGCAAATTCATCGCTGAATTCAACTACGCCCGCCTGAAAAAGCAGGCGGCCGCCACAAAGTCGAAGTCAAAAGCAAAGGCAACTGCCACTGAGCCGGCGAGACGCCGGCGCTACGAAAAACGGGCGATCGCGGCGGACGTCAACGGAGTGCGATGGGCTTAGTCGCTTAGCTTTGCGTGGGCGGCCAAGTCTTTTTGAAGTTGGTCCCATTGCGATAGAAGATCGCTGAGATGTTTGCTCGATTCGGCGAAGGCGGTGGAGGCGGTTGTTGTGGGGGCGCCGTCGGCGCTGCCTACTGCTACCACCAGGGCGGCTAGCTTGGCGTCTTCGCCGATTAGGCCGCCTGGACTCGCTGGATATTGGGCTTCGGGGTTGCCTTGAATTGCTTCGGCGCGTTTGTCGAGGGCGTCTGCTTCATCGAGGATGGGTTTTGCGTCGGGTTTTTCGCTTAGGCTGGCGTGGAGCGCCTTTAGTTGTTCGCGGAGAGCGGCTACGGATTTTGCGGCGTCGGTGGCTTTGGTTAGCGCGATGTCTATTTTTTGTTCCAGCTCGAGTTGATCCACTAATTGTTCGCGGGGGATTTTTACGCGCGGGTCCATTTCTATGGTGAGGGTGGATTTGTAGGTTTCGCCGGCGCAGGTTAGCCACACGTCGTACTCGCCGGGAAGCGCCAGGGGACCTTGCGGCTCGGTGACGGTGCCTGCGCCGATGATCGCGGTCATGGAATATTCGTTGTGCAGCGCGGCGGGCGGTGCGTAGCGCAGATCCCAGACGAAGCGATGCGCGCCCGGGGCGTTTGAGAGCGGCTGGAATTTTGGCAGCCAGAATTTCGGGAATTCGGGAGGTTCGGCGGCTGGTGGCTCTTTGTCGGAGCTTGAGAATCTGCGTACGACGTTGCCTTGCTGGTCGCGGATCTCGAGCGTGACTTCTCCTATATCGGGGCCGCGGGCTGGCGCCTTCAGGGAGTAGTCGAAGATGGCGCCTGCGGGCGGATTTTCGCCGACGGGAGTTTCGGGCGGGAGCGGCGTATCCTGATTTTCGCTGCGGCGGATGCGGATGGCGTGCGCAGGAGGGAAGAGGTGCGCGGATTGACGCATGGCGTCTTCGTTCCAGGCGCGCAGGGGCGCGATATCGTCGAGGATCCAGAACGCGCGGCCGTGCGTGGCGACGATGAGATCGTCGCCGTGAATGGCGAGATCGCGGACGGAGCTGACCGGCAAATTATTCTGCAGCGGGCGCCAGTTGGCGCCGTCGTCAAAGGAAATGAAGATCCCGATTTCGGTTCCGGCGAAAAGCATGCCTTTGCGCACGGGATCTTCGCGCACGGCGTGCACGTAGGCGTTTTCGGGTAGGCCGGTGACGATTTTCTGCCAGGTCTTGCCGTCGTCGTGGGTGCGATAGATATAAGGATGGAAGTCGTCGACCTGGTGGCGGTCAATCGCGGAGTACGCGGTGGCGGCGTTGAAGCGCGATGGGTCGATCAGGCTGATCATGCTCCAGTTTTCTACGCAGGGCGGAGTCACGTTGGACCAGTGCGCGCCTTCGTCGAGTGTGAGGTGGATCAGGCCGTTGTCCGTGCCAGCCCAGATTTCACCTTTGCGCGCGGGAGAGGGAGCGATGGTGTAAACGACGCCACCGACTTCGCCTTCTTTTGGCGCGGCGTTTTTTGTGGCGTCTCTGACCGTGAGGTCGGGGCTGATGGCTTGCCAGGTTTGGCCGGCGTCTTCTGTGCGCAGGACAAATTGTGAGCCGAAATACAGGACGTGCGGATTTTGCGGTGAGTCTGCGAGCGGCGAAGTCCAGGTGAAGCGCAGCTTGCTTCCGTTGACCTGCATCGCGGCTGGAGAAATGTCGAAAGATTGCGCGGTAAGCCAATTGAAGCGGCGCAACACGCCGAAGGGGCCACCGCCGTACACGATATCTGGGTTCGCGCGATCCACGACGATGTAGCCGCTTTCTTCGCCGCCGACTGGAGACCAATCGCGAAAAGTAATTTGGCCGTAATCGCTGCGGCTGCTGACGGCGGCGGTGCCGCTATCTTGTTGCGCGCCGTACACGCGATAGGGAAAACGATTGTCTGTCGAGACGTGATAGAACTGCGCCGTGGGCTGATTGAACCAGGAGGTCCAAGTGGCGCCGCGGTCCACGCTGATGGCGGCGCCTTGATCGCTGCCGAGAATCATGCGTGTGGGATCGTCGGGCGCGATCCAGAGAGTGTGGTAATCATCGCCGCCGGGAGCGCCTTTGATGGCTTCGAAATTTTCGCCGCCGTCGGTGGAGCGATAGAGCGCGGTGTCTGCGACGTAAACGACATTCGGGTCGCGTGGATCAGTGGTGATGCCGCCGAAATACCAGCCGCGTTGCCAGACGCGCGCGTCGGAAGAAACGCGGCGCCAGGTTTGCGCGGCATCGTCGGAGCGATAGATGCCGCCTTCGCGGGCGTCAACTACGGCGTAGATGCGATTGCTTTCGCTGCCATTGTTTCCAGTGTTGCTGGGAGCGATGGCGATGCCGATGCGGCCGAGTCCTTCGCTGGGAAAACCGTTGCCGGTGATTTGATTCCAGGTTGCGCCGCCGTCGGTGGATTTATAGAGGCCGCTGCCGGGGCCGCTGGTGGGCGCGTAAACGCTCCAGGGCGGGCGGCGCGTTTGCCACAGGGATGCATAGATGATTTTGGGATTGGTGGGATCGGCGCAGAGGTCAATCGCGCCGGTGTCGTCATCTTTGCCGAGAACTTTTGTCCAGTTCGCGCCGCCGTCGGTGGAGCGATAGACGCCGCGTTCGGGATTGGGGCCGAAGGCGTGGCCCAGGGCGGCGACGAGGACGATGTTCGGGTCGCGCGGATCCACAAGGATGCTGCCGATCTGCAGCGAATCGCGCAGGCCGATGTTGCGCCAGGTGATGCCGCCGTCGGTGGATTTGTACATGCCATCGCCGAAGGAAATGTCCGAGCGCATGTCTGCTTCGCCGGTGCCGACGTAGATGGTTTGCGGGTCGGTGGGAGCGATGGCGATAGCGCCGATGGACGCGGTGGGCTCGGCGTCAAAAATGGGGCGCCAGGTGCGGCCGGCGTTTTCTGTTTTCCAGACGCCGCCCCCTACTGCGCCGAAGAGATAGGCATTCCAGCTGCCCGGGATGCCGAGCACGGGGAGGACGCGGCCGCCGCGGAAGGGGCCGATCATCCGCCAATGCATTTCGGGGAAGAGGGATTGGGTGTCCTGCTGTTGCGAGAGAGCTTGTTGTGGGCAAAAAATTGCGGCGAAGGCTGCCACTGTTGCGATTAAAAATGGAATGCGGAACCCAATGGGAGTGTTCATGGTGTATTTTTTCGCTCGCGGAGTATACACCAAGTAATTCAGGGCCAGAATGACGGCGCGGGCCGTCATTTGAGAGAAATGTCCGGCAATCGTCAATTTCGTAGGATTGTCATATCATGTGATTTGGTTCGAGGCGGACGGCGCGGGATTTTTCGAGATTTCTCCGCTTCTCGGGCGTTGGGCCGAATGACCCTCTATTGATATTTACGCTGTAGAGAAGGAGAAACCTCATATGAGCGTACAGGAAGGCGTCGCTTCAAGCCCACTAATCACGGGAACGGAACCGGAAGAATACGATCTGGTGATTCTGGGCGACGGGACAGGGTCAACGCTTGCCGCGTGGACATTTGCGGGCGAAGGGAAACGCGTAGCGGTGGTGGAGCGCAAGTACATCGGGGGATCGTGCCCTAACATCGCGTGCCTGCCGAGCAAGAACATCATTCACAGCGCGAAGGTGGCGGCGTACGTTCGCGAGAGCAAAGAGTTCGGGATAACCACGGAAAAATTCAGTATTGATATGTCCTTAGTGCGCGGGCGCAAACGCCGGATGGTAGCGGGCATGAATGGGCTGTACCTCGACAATTATGAGAAGACTGGTGCGGAATTTATTCTGGCGACCGGGAAATTTATTGCGCCTAAGACGGTGGAAGCGACGTTGCCGGATGGATCGCTGCGACGATTGCGCGGGACGAACGTGATCGTTAGCACGGGGACGCACGCGGCGCTCGATCCGATTCCCGGTCTGGCTGAGGCGCAGCCGCTGACGCATATTGAGACGCTGGAACTTGGCGAGGTTCCTGAACATTTGCTGGTGCTGGGCGGCGGCTATATCGGATTGGAACTGGCGCAGGCGATGCGGCGCTTCGGAAGCAACGTGACACTGCTCGAGCGCAACGAACAGCTGGTATCTCGAGAGGATGAAGATGTTACGGAAGCCCTCGCGGGGCTGTTCCGGGATGAGGGCGTGGAAATTTTCCTGAACGCGAAGGCGAAACAGGTAACGGGGAAATCAGGCGAGGCCGTGCAAGTTGTGATCGAACAAAATGGAGTGGAGAAAACGCTGCAGGGCAGTCATTTGCTGGTGGCTACGGGGCGGAAGCCGAACACCGAGGGAATCGGGCTGGAATTGGCCGGGATCGACGTGACGGAGCGTGGATATATCAAAGTGAACGAGCGGCTGCAGACGACGGCGCAGGGCGTGTGGGCGATCGGCGAGGTGGCCGGGAGTCCGCAATTTACGCACATCAGCGTGGACGATTTCAGGGTGGTGCGTGACAATTTGAGCGGCAGCGGTAAACGCGTTACGACGGGGAGGCAAGTTCCATTCTGCCTTTTCACGGATCCGGAATTCGCGCGTGTGGGCTTGAGCGAGAAGGACGCTAAGGCGCAGGGGATTGCTTATCGCGTGTTCAAGATTCCGATGGAAGCGGTGCTGCGCGCGCGTACACTTGGTGAAACGCGCGGATTCATGAAGGCGCTGGTGGAAAGCGATGGTGAGCGCATTCTTGGTTTTGCCGCTGTGGGAGTGGGCGCGGGCGAGACAATGGCCGCCGCGCAGGTTGCAATGATCGGAGGACTGCCTTATACGGCGCTGCGCGATGCCGTGCTGACGCACCCGACGCTGGCGGAGGGATTAGGCGCGCTGTTCTCATCGGAACCTGTGGTGCAGAATCAACGAACGCGCGCGGCGCAGCAGTGAGGGCGGCATCTCGACCGATTTGCCGAGTTGTTGGAATTCGCCGTGCGGATTCGTAGTTCGTAAATCGGTCGGGAAGGAGATATCGAGTCATGCCTAAGGCAACTTTTGCGGCGGGTTGTTTTTGGGGAGTGGAGGATGCGTTCCGGAAGGTGGCGGGGGTGACTTCGACGACTGTGGGTTATACCGGTGGGACGGCGAAGAACCCGAACTACAAAGAAGTATGCACGGGGCGGACGGGGCACGCGGAGGCGGTGGAAGTAGAGTTTGATCCTGAGCAGGTTTCCTATCTGGAGTTGCTGGCGGTTTTCTGGAAGAGTCATGATCCGACGACGATGAACCGGCAGGGGCCGGACGTGGGGTCGCAGTACCGCTCGGCGATTTTTTATCACGATGCGGAGCAGGAAGAAGAGGCGCGGGCGTCGAAGGCGGTGCTGGAGAAAGATCACGTTTTCAACAAGCCGATTGTCACGGAGATTGTGCCGGCGGGGGAGTTTTATCGGGCGGAGGAATATCATCAGCAGTATTTTGAGAAGAGCGGGAATCGGGCTTGCCACATATAGGTGGCGCGAGTTGTAGGACAACGTCAAATTCACCACTGATGAACGCAGATGAACGCTGATAACGGCATTGATGAATGAAGGCGAAGAGAAAAGATTTGACGCAGAGGATACAGAGAAAATCTACAGCTTCACCCGCGCTGGCACACTTCTACTGACTGCATACCTGATGTGACTCTAAAGCAGCTAACTATTGATTTGGGTTGGAGGGGCTTTCGCTCAGATGATACCAGAGCGCGACGCCTGCGCCTGCAGCTGCACCTAGAACGATCAGGTCGAAGAGCAGGTGGCGCTTGCGGGGAGCTACTACTTTTGTGTTGCTGCCGCCCGCGCCCGCGGGACCTTGCGGTTCGACTGCGGGGTCCAGGTCCATAGTGACGCGATACGATTTTCCGGCGGGAATTTCGTGGAGCTCACCGTCGTTGTCGAGCACCAGCGTGCCGCGATATGCGGAGATGATCACTTCGCGCGAACTGAGCATGGTGACCTGGCCGTAACCGGGCTGGCCGTTTGCGGCGCGCAGAGTGCCTTCGGGAATTTCCAGCGAGAGTTGATCCGTGCCGTTGGAGGAAAACCCCACGGTGCCGCGCGCGACCGAGGCGTTCACAGAATTCGAGCCGGCGGAAAGCGTGGCGGCGCTGGAAGCGAGCAAATAAAACTGGCTGCCGCCAACTTTGAGGCGAACGGTGCCGCCTTCGTCTGTGGCGAGTGTATCGCCGGGGTACACCGTGGTCCCGATTGCGACCGTGGCAGATCCCAAATGGGCTTCTTGTGCCTGAGTGACAAGGCCCAGGGGCTTTTCATTTGCGGCAAAGCTCGGGATGCCGATCAAACCGACGGAGAGGATGGCCACTAAGAAGGATTTAAGGATGTATCGCACGGCGACCTCCTATAAACACAGAATCAATCTAGGCGCAGAAACAGCTGGTGTCAATAGACTTGAACACTTCTTCATCGGCCGGAAATGAAGGACGATGAATCGGTTTGGTGCGCTGCTGGCGCGCTGCCAATGGGCTTCGCTTGGTATTTGCCGAAGCAGGGTGCGGGGCGCGCGTTCTGCGCTAGAATATGGAGCACGTTGGAGGCCGCATGATTCATCGTTTTGTATTTCATAATGACCGGCTGCTGCCGGTGACGGAGGTGCGGCTGTCTCCGGGGCAGGCGGGGCTCTTAAATGGTTGGGGTTTGTTCACGACGGTGCGGATTTACGAGGGGATTCCGTTTGCGTTCGAGCGGCATTGGAAGCGATTGCAGCGAGATGCGGAGCGGACGCATTGCCCATTTCCATTTGAGGAAAACAGGGTGCGCGGGCAATTGGCGGAGGTGCTGCAAGCCAATCAGGTGCGCGAGGGCGCGGCCCGGGTGTATGTGATTTACAACCAGGTGGGATTCTGGCGGAGCGATGAGGATTTTCCGCGCGTAGATTTGCTGGTGTGTTCCGCGGATTTGCCTTCGTATCGCGAGCCGGCGCGGCTCGGATTACGCGAGCACGGGCGATATGCGGCTGGGCCGCTGGCGGGCGTGAAGGTGATTTCGTGGCTCGATAATGTTTGGAATTATTACGAGGCGCAGCAGGCGGGATTCGATGAAGTGGTGCTGCTGAACGAGCGGGGGGAAGTGGCGGAATGCACGGCGGCGAATATTTTTTGCGTTAAGGATGGGCGGGTGGCGACTCCTCCTGTGGCGGCGGGATGTTTGCAGGGGATTACGCGCAGCGTGTTGCTGGAGATTGGGGCTGGCGCGGGGGCTCCAGTGGAAGAGCGCGTTTTGCGCCCAGAAGATCTGTATGCCGCGGATGAGATTTTTATTTCTTCGACGAATCGGAATTTACTGGGAGTGGGAGAGGTGAATGGGCGGAAGATTGCGGCTGCGCCGGGGGCGGTTACTTTGAAATTGGAGAAGGCGTTTGGCGAGTATGTGCGGCAGTATCTGGAAGCGCGGTCGGCGGCGTCTCGGTAGCTGTGCCGGGGGCGGGAGAGAAAAGGATTACCGCAGAGGCGCAGAAAAAAGCGACACCGCACAGCCAGGAGTGACTGTGCCACGAAAACTTGGCGCGGCGTTATGACAGCAGAGCGCCAATCGGGAGATTGGCGTTCCCAGGAAGCGGCCCGCCGAATTAATGGATCATCAGGCCGGTGATGCCCAGGGCTATTCCGCCTACTGCCAGGATGATGCCGAAGAGCCAGAAGATTTTTTTGCGCGTTAGTAGGGTGATGGACGAGATTACCAGGGCGGCTTCGAGCAGGACTTCGGAAAGATCGTAGCGATCAGCGCGGGCTTCTTCGACTTTTACCTCGGCTTCCTTCTGACGGGCTTCGGTTTCGATTTCTTTTAATTCATCGGCGTAACGTTCCACCTGCTTTTTGTATTTTTCCTGTATGGCTTCCACTTGTTTGGCGTCCTGAAGGGAGAAAACGGAGAGCTCGTCGAGGAAAAGTTCGTAATTGCGGCGGCGAATGTCCTTAGCCTGGAAGTAGGCCCACTGATCGGCGGCGCGGGTTTGCAGCAGCACTTCTTCAGTGTGGGCGCGGTGGCCGAGCAGCGTGACGGTGGCGATGACAACGGCGAGAATGGCCATGGTCAAGGTGACGGGCGCGAGGCTGGGTTCGTGCGCGGCTTCTTCTGCGTGTTCCTTTAGTTCGCCGATTTCGTCGGGCATTTTTCGTCCTCGCAGGAAATTGAATTTCGACGGGTCGCGGCAGGGCCGCTAAGGATTTGTCGCGCAAGAGAATAGCAGAAGGGGTTGGGGCGACGCCATTGTGGGATTTTATTGGCGCACTTGGTGCGGGATATCGCGTGGCAGGGCGGTTCTTGTAGAATTGCCGCTAGCGTGATTTCTGGAGGGCGCGAATTATGAGCGAGCTGGCGAAGAAGAGTTGTGTGCCGTGCCGGGGAGGAGTGCCGCCATTGGCTGGTGGCGAGTTGGCAGCTTTGGCGAAAGAGGTGCCGGGGTGGAAGGTGGTGGATGGGCATCACATTGTGCGGACGTTCACGTTTCCTGATTTTAAGCAGGCGCTCGCGTTTGTGAATAAGGTCGGGGCGATTGCGGAGGAGCAGGGGCATCATCCGGATATTTTGCTGGGGTGGGGAAAGGCCGAGATTACGACTTGGACGCACAAGATTAATGGTTTGACGGAGAGCGATTTTATTTTAGCGGCGAAGATTGATGGGATCTAGGGCTCGTCATCGCCGGCGGTTTCTTGTTCGGGGGCTACCGTAGCCGCTAGATTTATGGTTGGGAGGTTGGCGCGGCGGAGTAGGTCGTTCAGGGCATTGACGTCGCGGGCTTTTAGGTCGTCCCATTGAGTTTCTAGCGCGTTTAGGGAGCGCTGCAGGTCGCCGGCAGTGTCTTGCGCGGTTTGCGTGGGGGCGGCGTCAGCGCCGTCAACTACGTTCAGAAGCTGGGCGAATTGGGCGTTGAGTTGCGCGAAAGTTTGCTGATGCGCGGCTGTGCCGGGTCCTGATAGCCCTTCTTCGAAGGGCGCGACTTTTTCTTCGAGAGCGTGGATGGCGTCGGATATTTCACCTTTGGGAGCTTGGTGCGCGAGGTCGCGGAGTTGCGCGCGGACGGCGCGAACCTGGGCCAGGGATGCAAAGCTCAAGTTCATGGCATCGCAGATGCGTGAGGCGAGGCGGAACTGTTGGTCGAGCTGGTCCAGAGGCGCAGTGATTCGCGGATCCATTTTTATTTCGAGGGGCTGGGTGAAGGTTTGTCCGGCGACGTCGAGCTTGACGGTGTACACGCCCGGCATGACGGCTGGGCCGACGGGCAAGCGCGGCGTATCGTGCACGATGGCGGAGATGGGATATTCGTGACGGAGCGAGGCGGGCGGCGGGGTGCGCAAATCCCAGATGAAGCGGTGCTGGCCGGCGGCGTCTGAAAGAATTTGCGGCGGGCGAATCCAGTAGAGCGGGACGTTTAATTCCTTTCCTAGTTCCTCCATGGTTGCTTCCGGTTTATCCGTGCTGGCGAAGCTGCGCACGATTTTTCCGTTGGCGTCGAGGATTTGCAGTTTCACTGGCCCGGTGGCGGCGGATTGCAGGGTGTAATCAATGATGGCGCCAACGGGCGGATTTTTTCCGGCAGGTTCTTCGGGGGGCAGCGGCGTGTCGGTGTTGACGTTGCGGCGAACCCGATAGGCGATGCCGGGTTTGAAGAGGAACGCCGCGGCTGCCGTGACTTCTTGGTTGATCTGGCGCAGCGGAGAGATGTCGTCGAGGATCCAGAAAGAGCGGCCGTGCGTGCCGACTACGATGTCGTCATTGTGAATCACCAGGTCGCGCATGGAAGTGGCAGGCAGATTCAGCTGCAGCGATTGCCAGGAGTCGCCGTCGTTGAATGAAACGTAGATAGCGTGTTCGGTTCCGGCGAAGAGCAAGCCTTGGCGGACGGGATCTTCGCGGACTACGTTAACGGGCGCGTCGTCAGGAAGGCCGGTGGTGATTTTTTCCCAGGTTTGCCCGCCATCGTGGGAGCGGTAGATGTAGGCGTGCAAATCATCGAGGCGGAAACGATTCACGGCGGCGTACACGGTGTTGGGATCGAAGTGCGAAGCATCGAGTTGCGCGATTTTGCTCCAAGGTGTGAGGCCGGGAGGTGAGATTTCGCGCCAGTTCTGGCCGCCGTCGCGTGTGAGCCAGATCAGACCATCGTCGGTGCCGGCCCAGAGGATGTTGGCGTCGAGCGGCGAGGGTGCGAGCGAGTAAATTACCCCGCGATGTTTGCCTTGGGCTGGATCGTCCGCGATCATGCTGGCGATATTTGGTGGAACGCCGGGATCTTCGCGCGTTAAATCGGGGCTGATGATTTGCCAACTGTGTCCTGCGTCGGTGGTCTTGAACACGACGTTCGAGCCGAGATAGAGCGTGTGGGGCGCCGCGGGCGAAAAAATCAGCGGGGCGGTGCGATTGAATCGATATTTTCCGGTGCGCAGAATCACAGGCGAGACGTCTTGCGTTTGTCCGGTGATCGTGTCGAAGCGCGTGACTTTGCCGCCGTAAATCAGATTGGGATGCAGCGGATCGGGCGCGACGTATCCATATTCTTCGGTGCCGACGGGGTGCCAATCGCGAAACGTGATTTCGCCCCAGTCGCTGCGGCTGGCGGTGCCGGCTGAGCCGCTTTCCTGCTGTCCGCCGTAAACCCAATAGGGAAATTGATTGTCGGTGATGACGTGGTAGAACTGCGCACTGGGTTGGTTGTACCAACTGCTCCAGGTTTCGCCGCCGTTGACGGTGATGGTGGCGCCTTGATCGGAAGCGAGCAAAATGATTCGCGGATTCTCGGGATTGATCCAGACGGTGTGATAGTCGTCGCCGCCGGGTGCGCCTTTGATGGCGGTGAAGCTGGTGCCGGCATCAGTGGAGCGATAGGTGGAAGTGTTGCAGATATAAATGATGTCGGGATTTTCCGGGGAGACGCGGACCCACGCAAAATCGAAGCCGCGACCCCAGATGCGGTCTTCGTGGTTGATGCGCTGCCAACTTTCTCCGGCGTCGTCGCTGCGATAGAGGCCGCCGACTTCGGGCGCGGTGTCCACCAGCGCGTAGATGCGATTCGGATTGCTGGGAGAAATTCCGAAGCCGATGCGGCCTAGGCCTTGCGCGTTTGTAGGGAGCCCTTTGGTTAAGGGATGCCAGGTCTCGCCGCCGTCTGTGGATTTGAAAAGTCCGCCGCTGTGGCCTTCGAGTGGGGCGCCGGTGGTCCATGGCGGGCGGCGCGAGGACCACAAGTCAGTGTAGATGATTTGCGGATTTTTGGGATCGAAGGCCAGGTCGGTGGCGCCCGTGTCGTCATCTTTGTAAAGAATTTTCTGCCAGGTTGCGCCACCGTCGGTAGAACGGAAGACACCGCGTTCGGAATTGGGGCCGTAGGGATGGCCGAGGACGGCTACGAAAACGCGATTGGGATCTTGCGGGTCTATCAGGATATTTGTGATTTGTTGGCCGTCGCGCAGGCCTAGGTGTTGCCAGGTTTTTCCGGCATCGGTGGATTTGTAGATGCCGTCGCCGGTGGAAAGATCGGGGCGGCGCAGACCTTCGCCGCTGCCTACATAGATGATGTCGGGATTGGATGGGGCCACGGCGAGCGCGCCGATGGAGCCGGTGGGCTGTCCGTCGAAAATGGGAACCCAGGTGCGGCCGGCATCGGTTGTCTTCCACACGCCCCCGTTATTTACGCCGATGTAGAAGAGATTGGGATTGCCCGGGATGCCTGTCGCGGCGACCGTGCGGCCTCCGCGGAAGGGGCCGATGCAGCGCCATTGGAGATCGGCGTAGAGGCTCGTGGGGAATTGCGGCGGGGTTGTGGGCGCGTTGATGCTGTTCGTTGCGTTCGATTGTGTTGAGACGTTTGACTGTGCGCGAGCTGAAGGCATGAGCAGCACGAGCAGAGCTGCAAGAAATGCGGTTGTTGAAATTAGTGAACTGATTCGTTTGCGAAGTTGCATGGCCTGCCCCCTACCCCGCAAAAACTATACTACTCGATGGCCGCGTTGATAGCGTGGAAACAAGAACCGCTACTTTTTTCGCGTGGACTGTTCTTGCTTCTCGCACTTCGGAGCGTCAGTGCGTTTTGATTAGGCATTGTTTTCGAATTCGGTAATGTTTGGAAAGAACCAGAACGTTAAGTAAACGATGGCTTTATAATGGCCCGTATTTTCATAGCAAACAAAGGGAATACGTGGTATTGGGTCACTGACTTACGGCGGGCTCACCATATCAACCTTACATGTTACCTCGACCGTAATCCATTGGAGGGAAACCGAAATGAGTCAGGCGGAGGCAGTCGCATTTTGGGTTGGACTCATATCAAGCATAGTCGGAATCGTCCTTTCAATTGTCGCGATAGTGTTTGCGATTCTCGTGGATCGCCGTAGCAGCAAGGTTAGCGATCATACAATTCAGTCATTGCAGAAGATAGAGTCTGCTGTGGAGCGCCTTTCCTCGGACACTCGCGAGTTAATCAAAGCCGGATGGGACAAAATGCTGGGTAACGTCGAAAGCGGCGCGACACCGGTGCCCAGCGAGTCGTCTGCGAAGGAAGTGGCTGCGGGGATCGCCGCCGAGTTACGTTCGGAACTGACCACGTTGCGCACCGAAGGTGGGACAGCTGACAAGTCTCAGCTGCGAGTCGAGCACCTTGAAAAGTACCTCAAGAACCTCGAAGCGAGTCTTATCGCCCAACTTAGAGCTCAGCAGATGGATCCCCGGCCCAGCGCCAAGCTTGAGGCAATTGTGGAGATGGTCGGAGAACTTACGCCGTCGGCTTACGCGCTATTGCGAGCCATTAGTGAATTTCATCTGACGCAACGTGAGTATAAACGTCTCTCGGCCGGACGTTTTGGTCCGTCTCTTCTCGAACTGCGCAAGGTAGGTTGGCTGGTTCCGGTTGTACACCACACGGGTTCTGGGCCAGAACCCTGTTATTTTCTTCCTTCCGGCATCAGCAAGATGGCTCGCGCGGCTTTTCACATTTTTCCTCCACCGCAACAGGACATATTTGAGGCAGTCGTGGCCGAACTCAGATCGGTCGGGTACCCGTCGTTGCACGACCATGAACCTGGCAATGTGGCCGGGTAGCAAACACTCGCGGAGCGCCGCTGCGGGCGACGCAGCTCAGTATCGCTCTGCTGGACTTGGTTGACGCTGCGAGCTCGACGGTCGCTAGGCTGGAGCAGTCAAGAAAGCCGAGCAGATTCACTCGAAGCATCCACTACGCTTACACTACAGCGTTATTTGTACGCGCCATTTCGCCGCATCTTCGTTGACCATCTGAAGCGCAGAGCCTACGTTGAGTTCGTACCTCTCGGAGGATTCTGTGCGATTGATGGCGCGTTTGTGTCTCGTGGTGTTGCTGGTGACGAGCTTGCTGGATATTCCGGCGTTCGCGGGAGCGGCGGAAAAACCGCTGGGGATGGTGATCCAGGCGCAGGAAGCGCAGCTGGACAACGCCAAGTTGCAGGTGGGGACTTCCATTTATGCCGGCGACACTGTCGCAACGGATGCTGGCGGTGGGTTGCGCATGAAACTGGGCGGCAGCCAACTGTACTTGCTGGCGGAGAGCGCCGCGACGCTTTCGCAAAACGCCACGGTGGTGCATGCGGTGGTGGCGCGCGGGACGGTGGGGTTTTCGTCGAACGGCGCGGACAACGTGGAGCTGGAAATTCCGGAAGGGATTTTGCGCGCGGCAGATGGGCAGCCGGCTTACGGGCAGGTGACGATCTTGAGCGCGCAGGAAGTGGTCATCTCGGCGTATCGCGGCGCTTTGGTGCTGGATAATGATGGCGAGCTGCATACGATTCCGGCGGGGAAAAACTATCGCGTGACCATGGAACTCGATCAGTCCGAGCAACAGGCGCCTGGGGCGAGCACGGGCGGGGATAATCCGATAGTTCAGCCGCGGAAGAGGCGGCGGCGGAAACTGGCGTTTTATCTAATTTTTACTGCTGCGGTGGCGGGTATGAGTTATGCGATTTGGGATCAGCTGTCGGAGAGTCCGTCAACGCCAAAATAGTTCGGCGCGTTTGGACTTCGCCACCATCGGAAGGCGCGCCTTCAGAAGCTGAAGCCCCTCTAGTCGCGGCGTTTTTTGGTGGCACTGAAGCCGCGCCCTTCAACTCTCGTTGTTAATCGATCGGTTCAAACCATTATATTCCGGAACTCAGGATTTTTTGCGGCGCTTGGCGCTGGTTGCCTTGCGTTTCGTCGGGGATTTTTTCTTCTTCTTCTTCGTGGGCGCGGCTGGGCCCTCCAATGCTGCCAGCAGTGCTGCGCCGTCTGGCGTGCCTAGGCCTGTGCAGGCGTCCCATCCTGGGCCAGCTGAGTACGTCCCGTTACTACCAACCGTAATATCGTGAAGCGTGGCTTCGACACTATTTGTGTAGAGCAGCGGATTCAGGTAACCGACATTTTTTCCCAGCGATTGATTAATGCGTGCCAGCAGGCCGGCCCATAGCGGAGCTACGGCGCTGGTGCCGCCGATTACCGTTTGCTGGCCGTCTACTAAAACGCTATAGCCGGTTTCGGGATCGGCATCGCCGGCTACGTCTGGAACTCCGCGGCCTACGAAACCGTTCGGAGCCTTCGGGACACTTGCGGATTGCTGATAGCTCGGCAGCGCGAAAACTTCACTGACGCCGCCGCCGGTGGCGCCTTCCTCTGAGGAAAGTTCGTTCCAGGCTTGTTCGCTGGAGATTTTCGTGCCGGAGAGCGTGAGTTTTGTTCCGCCGCAGGCGAGGACGTAGGGACTGGAGGCGGGGAAATCCACGGTGGGCGTGCCGCCGGATGCGCCGTCGGTGGAACCGTCATCGCCGGACGCGACGAGAATGGTGACGCCGATGGTGGAAGCGTCTTCGCAGGCGGAATTGAATGAGGTGAGCGCCTGCTGCGTCCAGGAAGATTCCGGGCCGCCCCAGCTGATGGAAACTACGGCGGGAGTGAGCTTGGTATCGTGTACGGCGGTGGTGAGCGCGTCGAGAAAACCTTGGTCGGTATTCGGCGTGAAATAGACGGCGATTTGCGCCGAGGGCGCGACGGCTCCGGAGACTTCGATATCGAGTTCAACTTCGCCATCGGGACCGCTGGGATCGCCGGTGGGAGAATTTGTCGCCCCGTCCACAGAGACGGCGGTGACCTTGGGCATGGCGATGCCGAGATTTTTGAAATAAGTCGCCAGATCCGATGCGCTATAGCCGCCGGATAATTCCAGGATGCCGATGGTTTGTCCGCTGCCAGTGGTGCCGGCGGGGAAATCGTAGGCTTGCGCGACTTGTGGGGCGTTGAAGGAAGCGCTGGCCGCGTTGGCGCGCGCGGCGATTTGCGATTGTTTGCGAATGCGGAAATGCGGCTTGGCTTGCGGGCGGTTATCGAGGCCGAAGACGCCTTCGATGATGCCGCGGAGCGCGGCGGGAATTTGGATCGAGCCGGTGCGCATGCGACTGGTGTTGGTTCCGTGTTGGTAGCTGTTCAGTTCGACGTTGAATGCGCGGCTGAATGCCGCGACTGAGCCACTGAGGAGAACGGAGCGGCGCGGGCGGCTGACCTCCACGACTTTTAGTTTATTGTGTGCGGCGAAGGCGCGGATTTTTTTTACGTCGGCAGGGCGCGCACCGTGGCGGGAGGCGAATTGTGCGCGGGAAAGATGTTTGCGCTGCGCGGGCGGCAGCTTGGCGATTTTTGTGACGTCGGGAAATTGTTTGGGCGATCCGCCGCGGCGGAGGAAGACGGTCACCTGGATTTGTTCTTGCGGGTCGCATGGTCCGATTTTGCGCGAGCCAGATGGCAGGGTGCGTTGGCTGCCGGGCAGGTCTATGCGTTTTTCAATCTTTGGCATGATTTCCTCCAGAGTATTAAGTCGTTCAGAGGCTTTAAACGGGTTCGAGGGAAATTGTATTTGCGGGTCCGGTTCTGGGAGACGCGAGGCCCACAACGAGTATAAACTTGTGGGCGATTGTTGCGCCACTGCGTGAGCTGACTCGTGCAGCGCCTGCCCGAAGTGGTTCTCGTTTAGTTCGCTGGGAATTTTTCATGATCAAGCGCCTGTTCTCACAATATATCGCTGAAGAAGCGCGTCCAATGCTGCGGTTGGCGCTGCCGCTGGTGGCGGCGGAGCTGGGATGGATGACCATGGCCATCGTGGACACGATGATGGTGGGGCGGCAGGCGAACAGCGCCGTGGCAATTGGCGCTGTGAGCCTGGGCAGCATACTTTTTAATTCGGCTGCGATTTTTGGAACCGGTTTGATGCTGGGGCTGGACACGTTGGTTTCACATTCTTATGGCGCGGGGGACGTGGAGGATTGCCACCGATCGCTGGTGAACGGAGTTTATTTGAGTTTGGCGATTAGCCCGATTTTAATGGGCGCAGTGTGGCTGTTTGAGCCGGTGCTGCGGTCGCTGGATATACAAGCGGCAGTTTTGGATCAGGCGCTGCCGTATTTGCGGACGCTGAATTGGGGAACTTTGCCGCTGCTGCTTTATTTCGTTTTCCGGCGGTACCTGCAGGGAATGAACATGGCGAAGCCGGTGATGTTTGCGCTGATCTCCGCCAATTTTATCAATCTCGTTGGGAATTGGGCATTGGTGTACGGCCATTTGGGTTTTCGCGCAATGGGTACGGTGGGGTCGGGCTGGTCCACTTGTGTGGCGCGCGTGTATATGACCTGCGTGCTGCTGGCTTACGCGCTGTATTACGATCACCGAAATAAAACCGGATTACGGAACGCGGCGCGTTTGCCGAATTTTCCCCGAGTGTGGAGATTGGTGTATCTGGGATTTCCGGCGGCGACGCAATTTGGGATGGAAGTGGGCGTGTTCGCAGTGGCCACGATGCTGATCGGCAGGCTGGGCGCGGACGCGCTGGCGAGTCATCAGGTGGCACTGAATACGGTGAGCTTGACGTACATGGTGCCGCTGGGAATCAGCGCGGCGGCGGCGGTGCGCGTGGGGCAAGCGCTGGGACGCGAGGATCCGCATGCGGCGAGCCGCGCGGGCTGGACTGCGTTGCTGCTGGGCACAACGTTCATGGGATGCATGGCCGCGGCATTTTTGCTGGTGCCGCGGGAGATTGTGCGGGTTTACACGGCGGATTCTGCGTTGATTCCTGTGGCGAGCAAGTTGCTTTTCGTGGCGGCGTTTTTTCAGCTGTTCGATGGAATGCAGACGGTGGCGACGGGAGCTTTGCGCGGAGCTGGGGATACGCGGACGGCGATGCTGTGCCACTTGTGTTTTTATTGGTTGGTGGGATTGCCGCTGGGGGCGCTGCTTTGTTTTCATTGGGGGTGGGGCGCGCCGGGCATGTGGGCGGGGTTGAGCGTCGCGCTGATTTTGATTGGGAGCGCGTTGGTTTATTTTTGGCGGCGGAAGGAACGAGCGTTTGCGAATTTGGATTTGCGGCGGGCTGATACGCGGGACGCGATGGTGTGATGATTGGTCGCAAAGTCAAAGTTAATGGCGCTCGTCCCGCTCTGCAGGGCGGCCGCTACATCAAGGCAACAGCAACCGAAACGGCAACGGCAAAAGCGAAACAGCCGGCGGTACGCCTCCCCACCGGCAGCCACGCCGGCGCTACCGGTGCATCTGTTTACCCTACGCAACGGGCGAGATTCTCATTCCTGCAGGTGTGACGGGCTGCGCTACAATCGCCAACAGCGGATTGCAACGCGGCACGTGAGCTGATGCCTGATCGAAAGCTTCATCCAATGTGTGACAACTTTATGGCGCGCGCGCTGGCGTTGTCGCTGGAGAACGTGCGTTCGGGGCGCGGCGGGCCGTTTGGCGCGGTGATTGTTCGGCGCGGCGAGATTATTGCAGAGGGCGTGAATTGCGTTACGGCTACGAATGATCCCACGGCGCACGCGGAAATGGTGGCGATTCGCGAGGCTTGCCGGAAATTGCAGAGCTTCGAATTGTTGGACTGCGAAATTTATACGAGCTGCGAACCTTGCCCGATGTGTCTGGGGGCGATCTACTGGGCGCGGCCGGCTCGCGTGTATTTTGCGAATTCGGCTGCAGACGCTGCGCAGGCGGGGTTTGACGACGCGTTCATTTATGAAGAACTGAGCATGGCGCATGCGGGGCGGAAAATTCCGATGATTCAGCTTAGGCACGACGAGGCGCTCGCCGCGTTTCGAGCGTGGCGGAGTCAATCCGACAAAATCCGTTATTGAGGCCGGCTGAATTGGAAACGCGTGTGATTGGACGATCGGTGCCGCGCAAGGAAGGGCGCGAAAAAGTCACCGGGAGCGCGCGTTACGTGGATGATTTGAGTTTTCCGGGGATGCTGCATGGGGTGACGGTGCGCAGCCCGGCGGCGCGCGGCAGGATTCGCGCGATCCATTTTGCAGATGGAATTCCCTGGCACGAATTTACTGTTGTTACCGCGAAAGATATCCCCGGAAAAAACTGCATCGCGCTGCTGATTGAAGACCAACCCTGCCTGGCTGCGGAATTTGTGAATCATCCCGAGGAGCCCGTGGTGCTGCTGGCGCATCACGATAAATATTTGTTGGAGGAAGCGCGGCGGGCGGTGCGGATTGAGATTGAATCGTTGCCGGCGATTTTTTCGATTGAGGATTCGCTCGCGTGCAAGGAAATTATTTGGGGGCAGGACAATATTTTCAAGTCGTTCTGCGTCGAGAAGGGCGACGTGAATGGCGCGTGGGCTGCGGCTGCGTTCGTGGTGGAAGGCTCCTACGAAACCGGCGCGCAGGAGCAGCTCTATATTGAGCCGCAGGGAATGATCTCGCAGGTGAGCGAGGCCGAAGGCGTGACGGTGTGGGGCTCGCTGCAGTGTCCCCATTACGTCCACAAGGCGCTGATGATTTTATTTGGGTTGCCGCGCGAACGCATCCGCGTGGTGCAGACGGAAACGGGCGGAGGATTTGGCGGCAAGGAAGAATATCCGTCCATGATTGCGGCGCATGCGGCACTGCTGGCGAGGAAAGCGGGCCGGCCGGTGAAAATAATCTACGACCGCGCGGAAGACATGGTGGCGACTACGAAGCGGCATCCCTCGCGGACGCGGCATCGGACCGCTGTCACGCCCGACGGGAAACTGCTGGCGATGGATATTGATTTCACGCTGGATGGCGGGGCGTACGAAACGCTATCGCCGGTGGTTCTGTCGCGCGGGACGATTCACGCGGCGGGGCCGTACGCTTGTGCGAATGTACGGATCTGCAGCCGGGCCGTGGCTACGAATGCGCCTCCGCACGGTGCGTTTCGCGGGTTTGGCGCGCCGCAGAGTGTTTTTGCGCTGGAGCGGCATCTGGATCGCGTGGCTGAGGCGGTGGGAATCGCGCCGGAAGAATTGCGGCGGCGGAATTTTATTCGTGAGGGGCAGACTTTGGCGGTTGGGCAGGTGGTGAAAGAAAAAGTGGATATGAATGGATTGATGGAGCGGGCGTTTGAGTTGAGCGGTTACTACGCGAAGCGAAGGAAATTTGCTGCCGAGAATGCTGAGGCGCGCGGTGCGATTCGCAGGGGGATTGGATTCGCATCGTTCTTGCACGGCGCGGGATTTACGGGATCGGGAGAGGAATATCTGGCTTCGGAAGTGGCGATGGAGGCGACAGCGGACGGCACGGTGCACATTCTGGCCGGCAGCACGGAAATGGGGCAGGGCACGAACACGATTTTCGCGCAGATCGCGGCGGAAGCGCTGCGTTTGGATTGCGGGCAGATCAGGATCGTGCAGCCGGATACGGCTTACGTGCCGAACAGCGGGCCGACTGTAGCTTCGCGCACGGCCATGATTGTGGGAAAGCTGGTGGAAACGGCGGCTGTGAGATTGCTTGGCACATTGCATGCCAGCGAATTGTTGCGGCACGGATATGACGCTGAGGATTTTTCGCGGGCGTGCAGTGAGTATGTGGTGAAACATGGGGCGCTGAAATCTTTTGTGAAGTATGAGCACCCGCGCGATTTGCATTGGGACGATCAGAAATATTCCGGCGACGCTTACGGGGCTTATGCGTGGGCGGCTTACGTGGCGGAAGTTTCCATGGACACGCGGACGGCGGAAGTGCGCGTGGACGATTTCGTCGCGGTGCAGGAAGTGGGCAAGGTGATCAATCCCGTGCTGGCCGCCGGACAGATCGAGGGCGGCGTGGCGCAGGGGATCGGTTTTGCGTTGTACGAAAATGTGGTGTGGCAGGAAGGGCGGATGGTGAACGCGCAGATGACCAATTATGTTATGCCGACGTCGGTGGATCTGCCGACGATTCGCGTTTACTTCGAGGAAATTCCTTACGGGCGCGGGCCGGCGGGCGCGAAGGGCATTGGCGAGCTGCCCCTGGATGGCACTGCTCCGGCGATTGCGAATGCGATCGCGTTCGCTACCGGCGTGGACGTGCGACGGGTGCCGATTACGGCGGAGGCGTTGCTGGAAATGTTGGAGACGGTACATGCCGGCTGAACGCGCGCGGAAAATTCGCGTGTCGTGTGTGGTGAATGGCGCGGCGGTGACGTGCGAAACGTATCCGCTGGC
Source organism: uncultured Acidobacteriota bacterium (assembly GCA_963779465.1). GTDB lineage: Bacteria > Acidobacteriota > Terriglobia > Acidiferrales > UBA7541 > Palsa-295. The sequence continues at coordinate 1,035,609 of CAVZYH010000002.1, forward strand.
GCGGTTGCTGGACGTGTTGCGCGAGGATTTGAAATTGACCGGGACGAAGGAAGGTTGCGGCGAGGGCGAGTGCGGGGCTTGCGCGATTGAAATGGATGGCGCGCTGGTGAATAGTTGCCTGGTTCCAGCGTTGCAGGCCGAGGGCGCGAAGATTCGCACGATTGAGGGTGTGGCGTGCGGCGGGTCATTGCACGCGGTGCAGCAGGCGTTCATTACGCATGGCGGAGCGCAGTGTGGAGTTTGCACGCCGGGAATGATTTTGGCGGCAGTGAATTTATTGGCGCGGCATCCGCGGCCGGACGATGCGCAGATTCGCGATGGGCTTTCCGGGAATTTGTGCCGTTGCACGGGGTACATGAAGATTTTCGAATCGGTGGTGGCGGCGGTGCGGGCGGCGGAGACTCGGGCGTGAGGGCTTTCCTGCCTGCGTACGAAATGGAAACGCCGCGGGATCTGGCGGCGGCGCTTGAGCGCATGGCGGGCGAGCCGGGCGGGTGGCGAGCTTTCGCGGGCGGGACGGATTTGATGGTTTTGCTGGAAGCGGGGAAATTGCCGCACAAGAAATATCTGAATATTTGGAATCTGGAGGAGTTGCGCGGGATTGCGGTGACGGCGGAGCATGTGACGCTCGGGGCTTTGAGTACTTATGCCGAAGTGCAGCGGCATGAAATATTGGCGCGCGAATTTCCGCTGCTGTGCCGAGCGGCTGCTGAAACTGGTAGCGCAGCCACGCAAAATCGTGGGACGTTGGGCGGGAACATCGCGAACGCTTCGCCAGCCGCGGATTCGCCGCCGGCTTTGATAGTTTATGAAGCGGAAATTGAAATTGTTTCGGCGGGCGGGGCGCGGTGCGTGCCCTACGCGTCCTTTCATACTGGGTACAAGAAAATGAATTTGCAGGCTGGGGAATTGATTCGCTCGATTCGTCTGGCGCGGCCGCGCAGCGCGGCATTGAAACAATATTTCCGCAAAGTGGGGACGCGGCGGGCCCAGGCGATTTCGAAGATTTGTTTTGCGGCGGCGGGGCGCGTGGAGGCGGGACGGATCGCGGACGTGCGGATTGCGCTGGGGAGCGTCGCGCCAACCGTGTTGCGCGCGGTGCGTGCGGAAGAATTATTGCGCGGGCAACGGCCGGTGGATGCTGCTCTGCTGCTGGCCGCGCAGGATGCGCTGGGCGCCGAAATCGCGCCGATTGACGACATGCGTTCGACGGGACGCTATCGCCGCCACGTGGCGCGGAATTTACTCGCGGAATTTCTGGAAGTTCTGGCAAGCTGAGCGCAGCATGCAAAATTCTTCGGACACTTCGCGAAATTCGCCGGCTGCGGCGGATTTAATCGTGCGCGGGAAACGGGTGATGACGCCGGCTGGCGAGCGGGCGGCGACGATTCACGTGCGCGCCGGCGTAATTGTGGCGATCTCCGGCTTCGATGAAATTGTGGACGGAGCTCCGGTGCATGACGCTGGGGATTTTGTGGTGATGCCCGGCTTGGTGGATACGCATGTGCATATTAACGAGCCGGGGCGCGCCGATTGGGAAGGGTTTTCTTCGGCGACGCGGGCGGCGGCCGCGGGCGGCGTGACTACTTTGATTGAAATGCCGTTGAATTCTATTCCGGCGACTATTTCGGCTGCGGCGTTGCGTGAAAAGCTGGCAGCGGCGGCGGGGAAGCTTTGGGTGGACACGGGATTTTGGGGCGGCGTGGTGCCGGGCAACTCCGAGGAGCTGCAAGCGCTGTGGGCCGCGGGCGTTTTTGGATTCAAGTGTTTTCTGGTGCCGAGCGGGGTCGACGAATTCGCGCACGTGACGGAGACCGATTTGCGGGTGGCGTTGCCGAAGCTCGCGGCTCTGGGCGCTCCTTTGCTGGCGCACGCGGAACTGCCGGAGCCGATCGAGAAGGCCGTGGCTGGCGTCGCGAAGAATGCGTCGTCCCGGAAGTACGCGACGTGGCTTGCGACGCGGCCACGCCAAGCGGAGAACGAAGCTGTCGCGCTGCTGCTGCGGCTGGGAGGCGAGTTTGGCGCGCGGATCCACATCGTGCACGTCTCGTCTTCGGATGTGCTGGCTTTACTGCGCGACGCGAAGGATGCGGGCGGCGCGGTGACTGCGGAAACTTGCCCGCACTATTTGACTTTTGCGGCGGAGGAAATTACGGACGGGGCGACAGAATTCAAATGCGCGCCGCCGATACGCGAGCGTGAGAACCGCGAAAAATTGTGGCAGGGTCTGAGCGACGGGACGCTGGATTTCGTAGCGACGGATCATTCGCCGTGCCCTCCGGCGATGAAGCTGCCGGAGGAGGGCGATTTTTTGCGCGCTTGGGGCGGCATCGCTTCCTTGCAATTGAGTTTGCCGGCTGTGTGGACGGAAGCACGGAAGCGCGGATATGCTGTGACGCATCTTGCGAAATGGTTTTGTGAAGGGCCGGCGCGGTTGGCGGGCTTGGCGGGGAAAAAGGGGGCGATCGCCGTGGGATGCGACGCTGATTTCGTGATTTGGGACGCGGGCGCGAAATTTCGTGTGGATCCGCCGCAGCTGCATCATCGGCACAAGGTGACGCCTTATGCGGGGCGCGAGCTTTGCGGGCGTGTGGAGACCACATACTTGCACGGGCGGAAAATATTTGAGCGCGGAGAATTTTCGGCGGGGCCAGTGGGACATGTGCTGCAGCGAGGCGCGGCATGAGCGAGTTCACGCAATTCGTGGATCTGGCGTCGGAGCGGCTGGGCGGCCGTGTGGTGGCCGCCAACGACGAATTTTTCGCGCCCAAGGAAAATTTGCTGAAGCGCGAGAAGCCCGTTTTTATCGAAGGGAAATATACCGACCGGGGAAAGTGGATGGATGGATGGGAGACGCGGCGGCGGCGGACTCCGGGATGCGATTGGTGCATCGTGCGGCTGGGCCTGCCGGGAATTTTGCGCGGCGCGGTGGTGGACACGAGTTTTTTTACGGGAAATTATCCGGCGCGATTTTCTCTGGAGGGATGCGATTTGGGCGGTTCGGCTCCGTATCGCGACGAAAAGAAGAAATTGGGAGCTGCCGCGACGCGTTGGGAAGAGATTTTGCCGGAGACAGCTCTGAAAGGCGACTCCGTAAATCCGGCGTTGGTGACTCACGCAGGGCGTTTTACGCACGTGCGCTTCAAAATTTATCCGGATGGCGGCGTGGCGCGCTTGCGGTTGTATGGCGAGGCGGTGCTCACCGAGCGTGGAATCGCGAAACGCGAACTGGATCTGGCGGCGGTGGAAAATGGCGGGCGGGTGATTGCGACCAGCGATCAATTTTACGGCGAGCCGCTGAACTTGTTAATGCCGGGGCGAAGCAAGATTATGAGCGACGGTTGGGAAACGCAGCGCAGGCGCGGACCGGGGCACGATTGGGCGATTGTGAAGTTGGGGATGGCCGGGACGATTCAGCGCGTGGAAGTGGACACGGCGCACTTCAAGGGAAATTTTCCGGATAGTTGTTCGATCGAGGTTTGCGAGGCGGAGGGTGCGGGCGCGGAAGTTGCGCGGCTAGGCGCGGCGAATTGGCGGCAGTTGCTGCCGCGGGTGCCGCTGAAGGCGAATCGTGTGCACACGTTCCGTCGGCAGTTGCACAAAGCAGGTGCAGCGACGCATGTGCGGCTGAATATTTTTCCTGATGGAGGAGTTGCAAGGTTTCGTGTGTTCGGGCGCGCGGCGCAGGCTGCGGACAGGCTGACCGGAATTGCGCGGCTGAATTATTTGGCGCGTAAGCAGGCTGCGAGCGCTCTGTACGATTGTTGCGGGTCGAGCAAATGGGTGGAGCAAGTGTTGAAGCAGCGGCCTTTTGCCGACGCATCTGCGCTGCTGGATTCCGCGCAAGAAGCGTTTGCTGCGCTGGGACGCAAGGATTGGTTGACGATATTTCGCAGCCATCCGGCGATTGGCGCGAAGAAGGCGGCGGGGAAACAGACCGCGAAGGCGCGGGAGTGGTCGGCGAGCGAGCAATCTGTGGCGCAGAAGGCTTCGGGGCAAGTGCTAGCGGTGATGGCGGCGGCGAACGAGGCTTATGAAGCGACATTCGGGCACGTGTTTTTAATTTGCGCGATGGGGAAATCGAGCGAGCAGATTTTGAAGAGTTTGCAGGAGCGGCTGGGGCACGACGCGGAAACCGAAATGCGCATCGCCGGCGAAGAGCAACGGAAGATCACGCGGCTGCGCCTGGAGAAATTACTGGGATCATGAGCCAGATCACCACGCATGTGCTGGATACTTCACTGGGGCGCCCCGCGGCGGGCGTGCCGGTGGTTTTGGAGGTACAAAAGGCCGGCGGCTGGCATGAAATCAGCAAGGGCGCAACGGATGCCGACGGGCGGCTACGGCACTTATTGGAACCGGGCGCGCTCGGGGCTGGAATTTACCGGTTGACGTTCGAAACGAGCGTGTATTTTCACGCGCGAAAAGTTCACGGATTGTATCCGCAGATTACGATTGCGTTTCAGGTGCAAGATGCCAAGGAGCATTACCACATTCCGCTGCTGCTGAGCCCTTACGGATATTCGACCTATCGCGGGAGCTAACGAATGGCCATCAAGCTGGGGAAAAATAATTACGGCAAATCGCGCGTGCGGTTGCTGCGCGTGGTGCGTCAGGATGGCCGGCACGATATACGCGAGCTGACGGTGGGGATTTCGTTCGAGGGAGATTTCGAGGCGGCGCATACCAAGGGTGACAACCGGAAAATTCTGCCGACGGACACGATGAAGAATACCGTGTACGTGTTGGCGCGGCAGTATCCCGTGGATTCGATTGAGGATTTTTGCACGCACCTGGTCGAACATTTCTTGACTTACAACCCGCAGGTGACGCGCGTGCGTATTAGCGCGGAAGAGAATTTGTGGGGGCGGATTGCTTTGGGCGGCAAGCCACACGCTTCGGCTTTTTTGCGCGGCGGGCACGAGCGGCGGACAGCCTCGCTTGACGCCACGCGCGAAGGAATGGCGATTCGCGCGGGGATCGCTGGCCTGGTGGTGTTGAAGACTTCGAAATCGGCGTTCGACAATTTTTTGCGCGATCCTTATACGACTTTGAAGGAGGATCGCAACCGGATACTCTCGACTTCGATTCACGCGGATTGGCTGTATGAGGGGAGCGAGATTGAGTTTGGGCCGTTGTGGCATGGGGCGCGGCAGACTTTGCTGGAGACATTTGCGGAGCATGATAGCCAGTCGTTGCAGCACACTTTGTATGCGATGGGCGAGGCGGTTTTGAATAATTTCGAGCGGGTGAGGGAAATACACCTTTCATTGCCTAACAAGCATTTCAATTTGGTGGATTTGTCGCCGTTCGGGATGGACAACCCGGCGGAGGTGTTTTTGCCGACGGATGAGCCGCATGGGTTGATTGAGGCGACTTTGCGGAGGGAGTAGTTCACCGCAGAGGCGCACAGGACGCGGAGGAAGGCGAGAGACGTCCTTCGGCCGGCTTGAGGCACAGGCGCCGTCCTCAGGATGGCGATGCTCGGCGCATCATCAGAAAACCGGGGAGCACAGCCCGGAGTGACTGTGTCAGGACAGCGAAGCGCGGGCATCATTCGCGGGTTTCGAATCATCGGATTAAGTGGGGGTTGTTGGAATTTCGCTTACAGGATACATTTGATTCTTGCGGAGCTTAGCTCGCCAGAAACTCCGACTGCGCCGTGAGCTGTGGGGCATGGGGCTTGCGGTGTGTGTCACAAAATGCTTGAAAATTTGATGCTGTGGAAAAGCTTGAGGGCCTAAATCCGTACTTATGTACGAAAAAATTCTAATTGTGGATGACGAATCGGGAGCGCGGGCGGCGCTGGAGTTTTTGCTGCGACGCGAGGGATTCGAAGTGCGCGACGCGGCGGACGGGCCGTCGGCGATACAGGAGTGCGCGACATTTCGCCCAGACCTGATTTTGCTGGACATCATGATGCCGGGGATGGATGGGTTCGAAGTTTGCCGGCACATCAAGGCCACGCCGGAAACGCGGCTGACGCCGGTGGTGTTGATCACCGGGCTGACGGCGACCGAAGACCGCATCATGGGGATTAATTCCGGCGCGGACGATTTTTTGAGCAAGCCGATTGACTTGAACGAACTGCTGGCGCGCACGCGTTCCTTGCTGCGATTGAAGCAGTACACGGATGAGCTGGAAAATGCGGAGGCGGTGCTGTTCAGCCTGGCGCACAGCATTGAGGCGCGCGATCCTTACACGCACGGGCACTGCGAGCGCCTCGCCGAAATGTCCGCGCGCATGGGCGAACGGCTAGGCGTGCCGGAAGAGCAGATCAAGGCGCTGCGGCGCGCGGGCGTGGTGCACGATATCGGCAAAGTGGCGGTGCCGGATTCAATTTTGCTCAAACCGGGGCCGTTGACCGCGGACGAAACGAAGGTGATGCAGAAACATCCGGTGGTGGGCGAGCGGATCTGCGCGCCGCTAAAAACGTTTAGGCTGGTTTTGCCGATCATTCGACATCATCACGAGAAACATAACGGCACGGGTTATCCGGACGGGTTGTCGGGCGAGGAAATTCCGCTGACCGCGCGGATTTTACAGCTTTCGGACGTGTATGACGCGCTGACGACCGATCGGCCTTACAAAGTGGCGTTCACTCCGGAAGTTGCGCTGGATTTGATGGAGGAAGAGGCGGAGCGCGGCTGGTGGGATAGAGGATTGTTTGAAGCGTTCCGGGAGATGATCCGGCTGCATCACAAGGAATTGGCGCCGGATGTGTTTCGTAAGGCTGTGAATTAGAGCTGCTGCGACTTGGCGCGTTGCGTGATCGGTGGTCACGCGGCCGCGCTTCACACTTTTTGGGTTTTTCCTGCCATGCGTTCCTCGCCTGCGTAAATCACGAAGCGCCTTCCACGCAAGAAGCCGATCAGGGTCAGATGGAGTTCGCGCGCCAGCTGCACTGCGAGACTGGAGGGCGCGGAAACTGATGCGACCACTGGCACGCCTGCGACGATTGCTTTCTGCACGATTTCAAATCCGCCGCGCCCGCTGACGAGCAGCACCGAATCGGAAAGTGGTACGCGGCCCTCCAGTAGCGCCCAACCGATTACTTTATCTACCGCGTTGTGACGGCCGATATCTTCGCGCAGGACCAGCAATTTTCCATTTGCGTCGAAGAGGGCTGCGGCGTGGAGCCCTCCGGTGCGCCGGAAGACGTTCTGTGATTCTCGTAACGCGTCCGGTAGTGTTATCAGCAATTCTGGATCCAGGCGAAAATCCGGATTGGGTGCGGCCAGCAGGCGTGAGCGGATGGAATCTATCGAGGCTTTGCCGCAGATGCCGCAACTGGAGGCGGCGAAAAAGTGGCGCTTCATCTTGGCGAAGTCGGGGGCGGCATCGGGTGCGAGTTCAGCTTCGATTACGTTGCCGCGATTTGTGCCGTCTTGTGGTTCCGCGATTTCCAGCTTGAGGATTTGCTCGCGATGCTGGATGAGGCCTTCGGTGAAGAGGAAGCCGGCGGCGAGTTCGCGATCGTGGCCCGGGGTTCGCATGGTGACGCTGAGCGGATCGTTCGCGATGCGGATTTCCAGGGGTTCTTCTGCGGCCAGGTAGTCGTCTTTGCGGCGAAGGTGGCCGTCGTCCCATTCGGAAACTTGAGTCAGGTCCACGCTGCGCGGTTTGCGGGCCACGATAGTCCTCCTCGGGCATCATTATGCCTGTGGTGCAGCGTTTCGGAAAATGGCGAGTGATGCGCGAGAGAGAATTCGATAGTGGGATGTGGCATGAATCGGTTTGGAGAATAGGCAGTGGCGAGTGGCTGGAGCGCCGTGGAAGATTCTGGCACCGCGATGAGCAAAAAAACTGGCTCGAGCCGGCTTGGCGGCTCGAGCCAGAGGGTGGTGCTGTTATGAGGCGAATGTTGCGAGTGCGCGCAGGTTAGTCGTGAGATGACCTGAGCACCACGCCGGTGGACGGGTCCAAGATCAGCTTCGGCGCGAGGTTGTGATCGTCGAAGTCGAACATGCCATCGAGCTTTCCGGCTTTCACGTCGCTGGAGTCGTTGCCGATGCGGCCGAGTTCCCAATTGTCTTCGATGAACCGAAGGATGGAGGACTGGTCGGTGGCGCGGTGGTCAATGTAATTCTGCTTCGCGTAGGGCGAGATCACGAGCAGCGGGAGACGCGGACCGTAGCCGCAACGGCCCTGTGTGCCGCCGGCGGTAGCCGCGGTGGCAGCGCCGCAATCGCCCGCGCCAGCGAGAGCATCGTCCGCGACGGCGGATTGATTGACCACTGGTCCGAGGACGTGATCGTACCAGCCGTCGGAGTCGTCGTAGGCGATGATGATCGCGGTGTCCTTCCAATATTGGCTGTTGGCGATGGCGTTGATCACACCGACGTCGAAGATTTGTTCGTCAATGGGATCGGAGTAGCCGGGATGGCCGTCCTGATACGCGGCGGCTTTGAGATAAGTGACGGCCGGGAGGCGGCCTTCGCCGAGAGCCAGCCAGAAAGCGCTGAGGTCGTACTGGTGATTGGCGCTATCGGAAGACGTGCCGATCAGCGCGGCGTTCTTGGGCAGATTGTGATGGAGATTCTGGGTGCTGGTGTAGTACTGGAAAGGCTGGTGGTGAGGAATGTAGTCTCCAACGGTTTCGACAGCGTCATCACCGGCGAGTCCCGCATGGTGCGCGCCGCAGATCGCCTGACCCTTGGCGTTGAAGCCAGTGGGAGCGAAGCCGCCCTGGAACCAGCCCCAGGTGATGTGCTTGGCATTGAGGAGATCGCCGACGTTGGTGCCGACGATCGAGACCATTGTGGTGGTCTGGAGTTGCGGATCGGTGAGCACGCACTCATCGCCTGCGGGACGCGGGTCGCCGATTACGGGACCGGTGTTTGAATTATTGGCGATATTGCCGGACGGGCTGGCGGCGGCGCCGTTGGGTTTGGTGGGGAACAAAGTGGCGGTGGCGGTGGTTCCGGCGATGAGGTTGAGCGCGCCGACGGCGGAAGGACCGAACATGGTGCCGTAGGAGTTGTCACTCATCGCGTAGTGCTGCGCGTAATTCCACATGGCGGTGACGGTGTTGCCGTCGAAGTAGCCCATGACGACGCCGGGACCTTTGCCGTAATCGTTGCAGGGAGAGCCGGCGGAACTGCCCGAGCCGGTGGATTCGGGGAACTTATCCATCAGGCCCTTGTCGAGCGCTTGTTGTTCTGGCGTGTAGCTGTGGTTCTGGTCGCAGGTGACGGAGAGCAGCCCGGTATCCATGCGGAAGGGCTGCGTGGAGTTCGGATTTTCAGTCAGCAAGCCGCCGCTCAGGAGGTTGTTGGCGCGCGGCGTGCCTTCCTTGGCCTCGAAGAAGGGTTCGCCTTTGGGATTCGTGGCGTGCGGGTAGGTGGCGAAATAGTGATCGAAGGAAATATTCTCACCGAAGATCACGATGACGTGCTTGATCGGCGTGGTGGTCGGCGCTGATTGGGCAGCGTCGTTACCTGGAGTCGGCGCAGCGAACAGGCCGCTCGGCGCCGCCAGAACCAGGTTGGAGGCGAGCGCGATGGCTGCCATCCGGCGAAGATTCTTGCTGATCATGAGTTCTCCTTGGATGTGGAAAGATCTGGTTTGCGACTGCGTGGCCCGCACGTGCGCGACAGCTTCCGAGAGCTGCTTTGGGGTTTGCGGAACCGAACGGGCGCAGGCATTGATACGCGGCGCGTGTTATTGCCAGATGACAACGAAGTTAAAAACTGGTGGGTGACTTTCGTTGGCTTCGTTAGGTGGGACATTTTGCATTAGTTGGTTACGCGAGGGCTGGGTTTGACGGACCGTGGCTGCGCGGCGGCTGGCTTGGGGACCACTTGGATCACGCCCATCATGCCGCCGTCTTCGTGCTCTAGCAGGTGGCAATGATACGCGAACGTGCCGACGATATTGGGATTGCGGAAATCCATGCGCAGCTTGACGCTGGGAAATTGGGGACTGGTGCCGTCCCAGTAGGAGACGTTGATGGTGTCGCGCAGGAAGGGCTCGTCGAGCGGGACGCCGTTCCAATCCACCAGCATGAAATGGATTTGATGTATGTGGAAGGCGTGCAATTCGCGCGTGCGATTTTCGACGATCCAGTCCTCGACGTCACCTTGGGAGACGACGATATTGGGAACGGCGTCATTCGGGTCGAATAATTTTGGCTGCTGGCCTGCTACGGTGAGGTAGAAATCGGTGCGGCTGTTGAGGTCCTTGGGATCGTGGGGGTTTTCGGTGAAATAAAGAGTGCGGGTGCGGGCGGGCTCCACGTCACCAAGCCAGACGTCGTGTGAACGCGGGAGCGGGGCTGGATTTTTTTCGAGCTGCACGCTTGGTTCGGGCGCGTCCGATGTGGCCACGATTGTGGCCAGTGGGCGCGTGGGATCGTTTTCGCCGGCTGGGCCCGTGTCTATGGTGCGCGTGATCAGGCTGGCTTGCGCGCCTGCGGCGGGACCTTTCACGATGATTGCCACGCGGCCCGCTGGCGGCATCAGGATATGGCTCTGCCAGATGATTTTGTTTGCTGATCCGTTGGTGCTGATTGGAATTCCGTCGATTGAGACCACCCCAAGCATTTGCGGTTTGTTTTCAACCAACATTTGCAGGTCGAGGTAGGTGATGGCGGAGGCGTTGAGGACGCACCAGAGCTGTTTTTCTTGCGGGCGGATTCTAATTCTGGCGGGGATATAGTTTGGGTAGGCGACTGGGACGAAATTGATGGAGAGATCTTTCGCGGGTTTGCCGCCGCCAGTGCCCGTGTTGAGGATGTCGCCTTCTGCGTCGCGCATCACCAGGGGCGGCGGCATGGAATCGGTTTGAACCGGTTGCGCGTCTGGATTCAGCAGGTCTTGATCGCGGATGAGCAGGATTCTTTCCGGGAGGCCGGCGACTTCCTGGTTTGCTCTTTCGATTCCTTCGATTATCAGCGCACCGGAAGCACCGCCTAGAACTTGCGGGTTCGTGAAACCGTGGATGTGCGGGTGATACCAGTAGAGGCCGGGGGGTTGATCTGCGGGAATCCGAATGCGGTATTCGAAGGGAGCGTCGCTTGGGTTGATCGCGGTTTTCAGGACTTCATCCTGATGGCAGACGGGCGCGATGGCCAGACCGTGGAAATGAAGATTGGTGGCGAAGGCAGTCATTTCGCCGCGTTGGCAAGGATCGTTTGTTGGATTGGTCGTGGCTGTTGCGGCACCGTGATGGTGCGTGGATGTTGGCTTTGTGGCCTGCGCCGGCATGGTCAGTTCGTTTTTCAGGCGCAGAATTAGCAGATCGCCCGGATTTAGTCTGAGGGTAGGCGACAAGCTGCCGTCGGCGGCGACGTAGCAGTAGCGCATTTGGCCGTTCGGGTCCGGCTCGTTGCGCAGAGCTAATTCCACCTGCAGCACGCCTGCTTGGCTGTGGAGATCCGCTGGCTCACGGGCCTCGCTACCGACTGGCGGACGGCTGCAGGTTTCGGGCTTTGCTGACTGGGCGAAGGCGGAAGGCGTGGCGCAAAGGCAGAGCACGAGAATGCCTAACGCGAGACTGATTGACGCGCGCAGCGGCGTTGCAGCTTGCTGATGGAGCGCTCGGGACATTTGGGGCTTGGGAGGCAAAGTAACAGGCAGAAGAAAGAACTCCAATCAGTTTGGCGAACATCCAATGTAGCGGGACGACCGCGGGGCAATATGAATTTTCTGCAAATATTCGATTACGGTTTGAAGAATTGGCGCCGGAAGACACGCCTCGTCATCGCGTCTTCATTGCTGTACGTGCGGTCTTGTGCTTTGCGGGCTTGTAATTCATTTTCCAAATGCACAGGAGTTGTCGGCAACCTAGATCAAAGCTTCCCCGGAACTCCACCAGCTGGAGTTCCGGCAGCGTCCAGGAAAGGCGCTCGTATTTGCACGCCTTGTACAGGAGGGGGATGATTTTTTCCTTGTAGCGATCCTCTCTTCGTGCGAACAAGAGCTCATGCTTCACCCACTTCGAACGAACAGCATTTGGCGTCAGCACGATCAGGAACCAATCACACCGACGGAGAGCGCGGCCGATCTCATCGTGCCACTGCTTCGCGCCTGCAATATGGACACTAAACCAATAATCAACCTTGTGGTCTTTCAGCAGCCGCGCCAGGCGAACTACAAAGTCGCGGTCTCTACTGGAATGAGAAATGAACACCGTCCCGCGCTGGCTTTTCGTGCGGGGCATCGCTTGACGCTCAGACGGCTTCTTTTAGTGCGTTGGCGATTGATTCACTGACCTTTGCTGCGTCCTGCCGGGAGTCGCTCTTCATATATCTGCGAAGTATCCAGGGAATGTCGCGTGTGGGACGAACGACGACGGGAAACAATCGGTCCTCAAATTTGGGATCTCCCAAAGCGTATTCAATTTCACGACGAACGCTTTCTGAGCGCACTGAATCCGGCGAGAGAAGAACAACCATCGCCCGTGACTTCTCTAGCGCCTTTCCGGTCTGTAGCCAGGGGTTATCGCCGGGCAGCACCTCGGCGTCGGTCCATACGGAGAATCCGCGCTTCTCGAGCTGCGACGCAAGAGACTTGGCGTAGGCTTCTTCGGATCCGGTGTAGCTCAGGAAAATCTGCATCAGTGCCATCCTCGACCCTCATTTTACCATCTTTGGGGACCCTACCAAACTAGCCGTATTCCAGGGTTCCCGCATTAGTCTGCCGCCCGCCTTGGGTTGGAAAAGTGGGCTGCGGGGGTGTAGCATTGGGGTTTCCGCTTCGGCCTTAATAGAAAGCTGGTGTTGATGACCGCGCATGCAGTTTCGCTTCCCGCCGCACCTTTCACCGGGCGTATTGGTCTAGACATGTGGATGAACCGCGTTCTGGAATTGGCGGAAGAGGTGCAGAACGGATGGAAGACGCGCGAAGTGCATGATTTGCGCGTGGCTTTGCGGCGCTGCCGGACGATGGCGGATGCGTTGAGCGAAGTGAATCCGGACCGCGGTTGGCGCGGGCTAAAGAAGGAGAGCCGCGAGCTGTTTCATGGCTTAGGCGCGCTGCGGGATACGCAGGTGGAGCAGGAGTGGCTGAAGAAACTTTCGGCACCGGGGGATCCGGTGCGCACGCACATGCTGAAGATGCTGGCGGGGGCGCAGAAGGAGCACCGGGCGAACGCGCGGCGGGCGCTGGAAGATTTTGACCGCAAGGATTGGCGGAAGTCTGTCCAGAAGCTGCGCGGCAAGGCGCAGTTTTTCCCTCTGGATAGCGTGGTGTTTCAGCGGCTGGCGTTGACGCGGTTGAATGAGGCGGCGGAGCTTTACCAGCGCGCGCGCAGGGGGCGCAGCCGAATTGCGTGGCACCGGCTGCGGATTGGGCTGAAAAGGTTTCGCTACACGCTGGAAAATTTCATGCCGCAACGTTACCAGCCGTGGAGCGAAGATCTGAAGCGCATTCAGGATTTGCTGGGGGAAGTGCACGATCTGGATGTGCTGCGCACCGTGATCCGGCGGCAGCGCACAAAATTGGTCGAGGCGGATGTGCTGCAGTGGTTTGAGCGAATCGAAGAGGCGCGCCGGGAGCGGCTGGAGAAATTTCGCTCAGTCGTTGGGAGCAAGGGCTCCCTCTGGATGGTGTGGCGCGCGGGATTTCAGGGTATTCACATCGTGCAATCGTCGGCGACGGTTGCGACGCCGCAGCGGCTTCAGTCGGCTAGTTGACGCAGCATTTTCGGCGTCAAGATCCAAAGGATTTCCCACCTGCCTTGTCCCGCAGTGTGTTCCAGGCAAGCGACTCCCGCCTTTTTTAGCGCGGTGAAAACTCCATGTGCGCCGGTGACGTGCGCGATCATCAGGTCCAGCTGCGGCGCATGGCCGAAGCACATCACTTCCTTAGCGCGCAGGCGGATCACTTCTTTGACGATGTCCGCGGGATTGCCAGCGGGCTTCAAAGCTTCATGCGCGCGAATTTTCTGTGGCGAAAATCCCAGGGTTTCGGCGAAAATTTCGGCGGTTTGCGCGGCGCGCACGTAGGGACTGGTGATCAGCACGTCGGGCTTCACTTTGAGCGCTTGCAGGCCCAGAGCCGCGGCGCGCGTCTTTTGCACGCCCTTCGCGGTGAGCGGGCGTTCAGGCTCCGGCGGAGATTTCGGATCGTTGGGATCCACGGCGATGCCGTGACGTACCAAATACAGAATCATGGTTTATGCCACCTTCTCTTTGCCTTGCGCGCGGCGAAATTCTGGCTTCAGATGAAATTCTTTTTCGAACAGGCCGGACTTGCGTTCGAGGCCCAGCAGATCGAGGCGCGTGCCGTCGAGCGCGCGGATGATGAAGATCGCTTTGCGTCCAAAGATCTGCACGTCCACGCCGGCAACGCGCTGGGCATGCTCGGATTCGAGTTTTTCAGCGATGCGCAGCAGGCTGGTCAGCAGGCGCGTCTGGCGGCGGCGCTGGCCATCCAGCGCGGCGTAGGACGCGTGCTCGAGCTGCGGTTCAGATTTTGAATTGTGGTAGCGCACCAGTGCGGCAACCATGTCGCGCCGCCAGCCGCGCAGCTCGGGGATTTCACCATTGCGGATCAAGTATTCGCCATGCCGGTGATGCGATTTGCGCGAGACGAAATGCCCGACGTCATGCAGAAGCGCGCCCATTTCGAGGACGAGGCGCAGGTCCGCGCCCATTTCGTGGATGGGGCGGAGCTGATCGAAAAGTGAAAGCGCGAGGCGAGCGACCTGTTCAGCGTGCTGCGGATTGTAATCGAGGCGGCGGGCGAACCAGCGCGTGCTGGCGAGAAGCTCGGAGGCGCGGCCCTTTTCTTCTTCGGAAGTGGTGCGAACGGAATATTGCTCGGCGACGAGATCCAGCAGGATTCCTTCACGCACGCCGACGCCAGGAACGAGCATGGTGCGCAGGTCCAGCCATTTCGCCAGCGTATTGAAAATAATCGCGGCGATGCCGATCACTTCGGCGCGATCTTTGCGTATGCGGAACGCGCGCATGCGGCCGGGAACATCGAGCGCGAGCATGCGCCAGGTTTGATCGCGGAGCAGGCGCGTATTGATTGCCGGGACGCGCTCGACCATGGGCGCGGCTGCGATGCGCACCAGAGCTTCGGCATTTCCGCCGCAGGCGACGGCGATGGAGCGGCTGAGGCGCGGCGGGGAAGGCATGGCGCTGCGCAGGAGCGCCATAATGTGGTGGCGCAGGCGGTTGGCGTTATCTTCGTCAATCGCGCCTTCGATGGAGAAAGTTTCCATCAGGCGGATGGTGCCGAGCGGAAGTCCGATGCGTTGTTCCAGAACGCCGCGCTGATAAAAACTCAGCTCCAGGCTGCCGCCACCGAGATCGAAGATCAGGCGCGGCTGAACGCGATCACCGAGAGCCCACTGCACGGCCGAGCAGACCAAGCGCGCTTCTTCCTCGCTGCTGATTACTTCCAGTTCGATTCCGGCTTTGCGTTGCACGCGATCCATCAGGCGGCGGTAATTGCGGGCTTCGCGGGCGGCGGCCGTGGCGACGGCGCGATAGGCGCCGACGTTGTGTTGGTCCATGCGATCGCGGAACTGGCGGAAGGCGCGCGCGGCGCGAGAAATCGTGTCACCGCTAATGACGCGTCGGGTGAACGCGTTGTGGCCCAGGCGCACAGCGGCGCGTTCGCAATCGAGCATTTGGATGTGTTTAGGAGAAGTGGCGCGGGCGATTACCAAACGAATGGCGTTCGACCCGGCGTCAATGGCTGCCAATTGAACCGGGGCGGCCATTGATTTACCGCCAGAGGTGCGACAAGGCGTGCGAAGGCCGGTAGTGCGTGCTCCGAATCCCCAGGTGCGCGGCAATGCGTTTGCGCAAGAGGCGGTTGAGATTGGAGACGCTGCTTTCGCCGTCCATTTCGATGAAGCTGTGGCGCTTCGAAAGATATTCGAATTCGCGCTTGATCATGGATTGATAGCGGATGAAGGACTGGAAGAGGTCATTGGAAAGCGACATATCGCGGCCGGATTCCCAGTAGCTAATGGTCTGGGATTTCTTGAATTCACGGTCGAACGCGACTTCTGGACGGACGTTAAGCCAGAACGTGAGGTCCGGGCGCAGCGCGGTCTCGTAGATGCCGTGCAAATAATCGCGGCCGATGCCGCGGACGGCGGCGCGCGCGATCAGCGTGAAGATGTAGCGGTCGGCGAGGACGATCAGGCCGGAACGCAGCGCGGGGAGAATGCGGCGCTCGAGTTGGTCGAAGAAATCGGTGCTGTACATCAGCGCCAGGGTCATACGCGTGACGGAATTTTCGGCGAGCAGGCCGTCAATATCTTCACCGACAAGGTAGGAGCGGCGCAGGCCCATGGTCTGCACGGCGAAGCCTTCGGATTCCAGCCATTCGGTGAGCAGCGAAATTTGGGTGGAGCGGCCGGAACCGTCCGTGCCTTCGATTACGACCAGTGTGCCGCTGAGTTCTTCGGGTTTTACGCCTGGAAGAGGCGAGCCGTAGAACCGCGAGGGCAGCTCGATCGCGGCGGCCTTGCGTTTTTTCGCAGGGCGCCCATTCGAACCGTTCGTTTTGATCGCTGTTTTGTCGGCGCGTTTCATTTTTTCTTGGGTGCAAATTGCTGCAGGGAAATGCGCTCGCCCACGATCTGGCGCATCAGTTTCTGCAGCTTATTGACGCGCACGGTGCCATCCATCAGGACGAAGTGATCGGTTTCGATCATCTGATCGTAATTCGTGAGAATGCGCTCCTGGAAAATGCGGAAACTTTCGGCGCGGTCGAGCGAAATGCCCAGGTCCATGCCGGCTTCGTAATATTTCAGTTTGGGGCGTCCAGCGACGATGCGGTTCACGGCGACGTCGAGCGGCGCGCGAAAATAAAACGTGATGTCGGGCGTGGGCGCGAAGCTGTAGAGATTTCGCAGCCAGTGGGGCGAACAGCCGCGGGCGGCATCGCGCGCAAAGGCGGTGTAGATGTAGCGGTCGGCCAGGACCAGGTAGCCGCCGTGCAGCAGCGGCATGATCTGGCGTTCGCAGCGATCCGCGAAATCGGCCGCGTGCAGCAACGAGAATGTGGTGGGCGTCAGCAGGCGGCGCTGTTTGCCGCGGCGGGTGGCGGACTTCACCAGCGGCGAGGAATTCCATTCGGTGAAGTGGATGCGATAGCCGCCGATTTCCAGCCAGCGTTTCAGCAGGTAGAGCTGGGTGCTTTTGCCGGAGCCGTCAATACCTTCGACGACCACCAGCGCGCCGGGATATTGGCGCTTGGGGGCGGGCTCCTTCAACGGAAGCGTTTCAGTTGTGACGAGCGTTTCGGGCGTATCGGTCCCCATGATTGGCCAAGCCTGCTGCCAATCCGACATGATATCCCGGAACACGCGACGCGAATGTGAAAAAAGTGTTACAACGGCGGGAAGCGGTGCGCGGTAAGCTTGGCTTGCGCAATGCGCGGTTTTTCGTGCGGAATTGAAAAGGGGTGAGTTCGCCATGGTTACGAACTTCTCGAAGGAGCTCGTTGTTAAGCCGGGGCACAAAGTCCGTTTGCGGAAGTTTGATTCTGGCGACACGCTCGGCTGGGACAAGGGGCACGCGGCGAAGGCGAGCCTGGAGAAGGCGCTCGCGCGGCTCAATAAGCTGCAATACCTGCTCTACGCGGATCACAAACATGCGCTGCTGGTGGTGTTTCAGGGATTGGATGCCGCTGGGAAGGATGGAACGATCCGCCACGTGATGTCTGGCATCAATCCGCAGGGTTGCCGCGTCTCGTCGTTCAAGACGCCTTCGTCGGAGGAGGCTGCGCACGATTTCCTGTGGCGCGTGCACCGGGCCGTGCCGCCGTACGGAGATTTCGGCATATTCAATCGATCGCACTATGAAGATGTGCTGATCGTGCGGGTGCACAATCTGGTGCCGAAAGAGGTGTGGTCGAAACGCTACGAGCAGATCAACAGCTTCGAGGCGATCCTGGAAGAGAATAACGTGCGCATCGTGAAGTTCTTTTTGCATATCAGCAAGGACGAGCAGAAGAAGCGCTTCATGGAGCGGATCGACGATCCCGACAAGCGCTGGAAGATTTCCCAGGCGGATTTCGACGAGCGCAAATTCTGGGATGAATATACATCGGCTTATGAAGATGCACTGGAGCGCTGTAGCACGAAGCGGGCGCCTTGGTACGTGATTCCCGCGGACAAGAAATGGTTCCGCGATTTGGCGGTTTCGCACATCATCGTTGAGACGCTGGAACAAATGGACCTGAAATTTCCTACTGCTACGATTGACGTGAAGAAGTTGAAATGGCGATGAGCTGCGCTTCTTTGGAGCACGATTTCTGCTAGAATCCATCGTCTTTAAACGATCGGAGTGCGTCGTTCCGCAGGTAATCCAATTGCGTCTGCGGAAATTCTGGTCACCCGGCGGCCGATGAGCGACGAAGCGGTTTTCCCGCGAAATTTCTTGAAGGCTTATCCCGTGGCGCTGCGGGGTGAGGGATGTTTTGTGTACGCCGTGGGCAGGCGGCGTTATCTGGATGCATCGGGCGGCGCGGCGGTGGTGACGATTGGCCACGGCGTGGCGCAAATCGCACAAGCCATCGCGGAACAATCCACGCGGCTTGCTTACGTACACTCCTCGCAATTCCACACCGCTGTCGCCGAGAAACTGGCTTCGCGCATTCTGACTCTGGCTCCGCAGGGCATGCGGCGGAACGGGCGCGTCTATTTCACGTCAGGCGGATCCGAAGCTACCGAGACGGCGATAAAGCTCGCGCGGCAATATTGGATCGAGCGCGGCGAGGCGCGGCGTTTTCGCGTGATTTCGCGGCAGCAGAGTTATCACGGCAGCACGCTGGGAGCGCTCTCGGTTTCTGGAAATGTGCGGCGGCGGGAACCGTTTGGGCCTTTGCTGAAGGAGTGGGGGCACGTTGCGCCGTGTTTTTGTTATCGCTGCCCGTTTGGTTTGAAATATCCGGAATGTAATGTGGATTGCGCGGACGACCTGGAGCGTTTGCTGGAACGCGACGGGTCGAAGGACGTGGCTGCGTTTATTTTCGAGCCGGTGGTGGGCGCAACTTTGGGCGCAGTGGCTCCTCCCGATGGTTACGTGCAGCGGATCGCGGAAATTTGCCAACGCCACGGGATTTTGCTGATCGCAGACGAAGTGATGAGCGGGATGGGGCGCACCGGCAAGCCTTTTGCGGTGGAACACTGGGGTGTTACGCCGGACATGATTTTGGTGGGCAAGGGTATTGCCAGCGGTTATGCGCCATTGGGCGCGGTGATCGCGGCGGGGCACGTCACGGAAGCGATTTCCAAGGGCAGCGGCACTTTTCTCCACGGATTCACTTACAACGCGCATCCGGTCTCTGCAGCGGCGGGGAATGCGGTGCTGGATTACATCGAACAGGAAAATCTTTTTGCGCGTGTGGAGCCTGCGGGGCGCGAATTGCGCGAGGCGCTAGAGCCGCTGCGGAGATTTTCTGTGGTGGGCGACGTGCGCGGGAAGGGCTTGCTGCTGGCGATTGAGTTCGTACGCGATGCCAAGACGCGCGCGCCATTTCCACCGGATGCGCGCGTCGCCTATCGCGTGCAGTCGGATGCGCTGGAGGCTGGCGTAATGACTTATCCCATGCAAGGCAGCGTGGACGGCGGGCGGGGCGACCATATTTTGATCGCGCCACCTTACATTATTACTACGCCGCAAATTCAGATGCTCGTCAGCGGATTGGAACAGGCCATTGGCGATCTGGAGAAAACTCATCTGGCAGCGACGGGGGGTTCCTCTGCATCGCTCTAGGCGCCGTGGGTTTTGGGTTTCGTGCGGCGCTGCTGGCGTTTTGTCTGCGACGCTGACGTTAGCTGCGGCCCCTGATCTCGCCAAGATTTCGGGATTCTCGCCGCGCGCGGCCGCGCAGGAAATCATCACGGAAAATTCCTTCCGCGCCGCTATTTCCACGCCTGAAATTATCAAATTTCATCGCTACCTCACGGCGGAGCCGCATCCTGCCGGTTCGGCGCGCAACAATGAATTGGCGCAGTGGGTGGCGGAGCAGTGGCGCGCGCAGGGCCTGGAAGACGTCACCGTGCATCAATATGACGTGCTGAACTCCTCGCCTCACGAAATCGCTTTGGAAATGGTGAAGCCCGCGTACTATCGCGCCGGATTGCGCGAGGCTGCTTACCACGTGGATCCAGATACAAAAAATCCGAAAGTGGATGGTGCCTATCTAGGATATTCGGCTTCGGGAGAAGTGACTGCACCGGTGGTTTACGCGCATAGCGGGAATCCGGAAGATTACGAGTATTTGCGAAAGCATGGAATTGATGTGCGCGGGAAAATCGTGCTGGTGCGTTATTCGAATCCTTACAGCTATCGCGGATTTAAGGCTTTGACCGCCGAACGCCTGGGCGCCGCCGCTATCCTTATATATTCCGATCCCGCTGAAGACGGGTACACCAAGGGCGCGGTGTATCCCGACGGACCATGGGGTCCCGAAACGCACATCCAGCGCGGGGCGATCACCTACGATTTTCTGGAGCCTGGCGATCCGCTGACGCCGGGTTACGCTTCGGTGCCGGGCGCGAAACGCATTCCGGCCGAGCAGGCGATATCGCTGCCGAAAATTATGGGTGTGCCGCTTTCCTGGCCCGATGCGGAGCCGCTGTTGCGGAAAATGGATGGCCCGACGGCGCCAGATTCCTGGCAGGGTGGGCTGCCGTTCAAATATCACGTGGGCGGAAAGCGCGTGGTGGCGCACCTGAAAGTGGATATGGATACGCGCGTACAGCCCTACTACGTGACGGAAGCGCGCATACGCGGCAGCGAAGCGCCGGACGAATGGGTGATCCTGGGCAATCACCGCGACGCGTGGGTTTATGGCGGCGTGGATCCTTCCAGCGGCACGGCGGCGATGCTGGAAATGACGCGCAGTTTGGGGCAGCTGCTGGCGCGAGGGATTCGTCCCAAGCGTACGCTGGTGATTTGCAGTTGGGACGGAGAAGAATACGCGCTCACCGGTTCCACGGAGTGGGGCGAACAGTATGCGGATGAATTGGAGCAGAAGGCCGTGGCGTATTTGAATGTGGATGAAGCGACGTCTGGAAGAAATTTTGAGGGTGACGCGGTGGGTTCGCTCGCGCCGCTGCTGGTGGAAGTGACACGTGCGCTGCCTGCTCCATCGGGAAAAACTTTGTATGACGAGTGGAAAATCTACCGGAAGACGGAGCTGAATCTGACGCAGGCGGTGCCGGACGCGGAGTTGGCAAATACGCGGATCGGGAGCGGCTCGGACCATACCGTTTTCCTGAATTTTCTCGGGATTCCGACCGTGGGCTTGACGTTCACGGGCCCTTACGGCGTTTATCACTCCATGTATGACGATTTTTTCTGGATGAATCATTATGGGGATCCCGGTTATCGCTATCACACTTTGATGGCACAGCTTTGGGGCGTGCTGGCGCTGCGTTTGGCGAATGCGGAAGTGCTTCCTTACGATTTTGATTCGTACGGCGAGAATATCCGGCAGTTCGTGGTGGATTTGAATCTGGCGAGCCACGTGAGCGGGCATATTGATCTGACGGCGCTGCAGCAGCGCGTCACGGATTTTCAAGCGGCTGGGCGCGAGTTGAATCTGGCGGTGGCGCAGGCGATTTCTTCGGGGCGATTGGATGCGGCCGCGGCGGCGCAAGTGAATCAGCAATTGATGCAGGTGGAGCGAAATTGGTGCAACCCGCAGGGAATTCCGGGGCGTCCTTGGTTCAAACATTCCTTGTACGCGGCGCGTTATACGTATGCGCATCTGGAATTGCCAGGGTTGACGGAAGCTTCCGAGGCTGGCGATTGGAAAGTCGCTGCGGAGCAGGCGAAGATCTTGCAGGACGAGCTCGTCAAGAACACCGAGCTTTTGAAGCAGACTCGCGCGCTGCTGGACCGGCCGGCTGCGGGCGCACAATGACGCGGATTACTTCGCGGGCGCGATTTTTCGAGGGAGCGGGGAAGGTATGAGAGTGAAGAGGGTCTCAGCGCGGGCGTTTCTCGCTGCGATGACTGCAGCTTGCTGCGTAATGATGGCAGCAGCATCTAACGCTAGCGCGCAGGGAGCGAAATTCGAGCGCGAGGCGCGGGCGCGCGATCTGGGCGTGCCGTTTGAAGGAACGCCTGGGCCGCTGGATGCGATCACCGACGTGAAGGGGGTCGAGGTGGGGTACCGCACGCTAATTTCCGGCGAGGGGAAATTGGTGGTGGGAACCGGGCCGGTGCGCACGGGCGTCACTGCCGTCTTTCCGCGCGGGAAGAGTTCCGTGGATCCTGTCTTTGCCGGCTGGTTCACGGAAAACGGCAATGGAGAGATGACCGGGACGACCTGGGTGGAGGAATCCGGATTTCTTTACGGGCCGGTGATGATTACAAACACGCACAGCGTCGGCGTGGTGCGCGACGCGGTGATTGCCTGGCAATTACAGCATGCCCCTTCATTGCCTCTAGAGGATTGGTGGTCGCTGCCGGTAGTGGCTGAGACTTGGGACGGTTATCTGAACGACATCAACGGATTTCACGTGAAGGCGGAAGACGCGGACGCGGCGATGCACGACGCGCACGCCGGGCCAATCGCGGAAGGGAACGTGGGCGGCGGGACCGGCATGATTTGTTTCGAATTCAAGGGCGGCACCGGAACGGCGTCGCGCGAATTGCCGGAAAAACTGGGCGGCTACACGGTCGGCGTGTTGGTGCAATGCAATTTCGGGACGCGGCATCTGCTGCGAATCGCAGGCACGCCGGTGGGCTATGAAATTACCGGCCATCCGGTGTGGGACGACGACACCGGATCCATCATCGTGGTGGTGGCGACCGACGCGCCGCTGCTGCCCAGCCAGATGAAGCGCATCGCCAAGCGCGTGACGCTGGGTCTAGGCCGGCTGGGAAGTATTTCCGGCGACGGCTCAGGCGATATTTTTATCGCTTTTTCCACGGCGAACGCCGGCGCGGGGTTAGCGCAGAAAAAACCCGTCGGTGTGCAGATGTTGCCGAACGATCGCATGGACGCGCTGTTTGAAGCCACGGTACAGGCCACCGAAGAAGCGGTGGTGAACGCGCTGGTGGCTGCGAAGACGATGACAGGAGCGGACGGTCATATGGTGGAGGCGTTGCCGCATGACCGGCTGCGGGAGGTCCTGAAGAAGTATAATCGCCTGGTGGACGCGAAATAGCCGGAAGCCGGCGGCGAACGTCTTAATAAGAAGGAGGCTGACCCGCGATGAAAGCGTTTCTATTTGGAGTCATACTAACTGTGTTTGCTCTAATTGCAGGCGGATATTTTCTGCTGAAGTCGGGGCGCGTGAGTTTCAGTGCCGATGATGAACCTTCCGCGACCGAAGAGCATCTGGCGATGTCCGCCGTGGATGCTTCGACGGAGCGCAATGCTCCTGAGATAAAAAATCCGTTGGCGGCGGACGAGGGCAATTTAGTCGCTGGGGCGAAATTGTATCTCGATCATTGCGCGGGATGCCACGGCGTGCCGACAAATCCGGAGAGCCAGTTCGGGCGTTCGTTTAATCCGGCGGTGCCGGCATTCTTCAAGGACGCGCCAGACATGCCGGAGAATCAGAATTTTTACATTATTCAGCATGGGATTCGCTGGTCGGGGATGCCGGCGTGGAAGAATACGCTGAACGAAACGCAGACGTGGCAGTTGGTGACTTTTTTGAGCAATGTGGAAAAACTTCCGCCGGCGGCAAAAAAGGAATTGGAATTGACGCCGAGTGCTGCGGTGGACGCGACGCCCGCGACCTTGCCGGCGCCATCGGCGATGCATATGAAGTGAGGAGTGCGCGCGCCGTGGCAGCCGGAAAATCGGCGCTTCAGTGGGCCGAGAGGTTGCTGAAAAACAGTCCGCTCTGCGGCGGTTAGTCCTGCTAGAATTTGATTTTCCCCTGCGCTTGGGCTACGTTTTGTAGGGTGTGTGAGGGGCTGGTTTGTGCCGTTACGGCGCGAGTCGAGCGTACCTGCGGAGCACCTCTGGCGCGACGCGCCAATCATAAGTTGCATCGAATAGATGGAGGATATGCTTGATGTCTGATGCGGTCGCGGAAAAAGTGATCTCGACGCTGGCTTCGGTAAAACGGATCCCGGCGGACACGATCACGCTGCAAACAAATTTGCAGGATCTGGGCATTGATTCGCTGGACGTCTTTACGCTGTTGTTTGAGCTGGAAAACGCGTTCAAGATTTCCATTCCCGACGACGACGTGCGCTCCCTGCGCACGGTGAACGACGTGGTGGATGGCATCAAGAAGATTCTTGCCGCCGCGCCGCCCGACACTTCACTGGGCTCGGCCACACCGGCGAGCTGACGAATGGCCTCGCGCCGAGTCGCCATCACAGGATTAGGAATTATTTCCCCGCTGGGATTAAACGTGGAAGAAAACTGGAAATCCTTGAGCGAAGGCCGCCCGGCTATCGGTCCGATCAAGGGCGCGGACTGTTCGACGCTGCGTTTCAAGAACGGAGCCGAGGTGAACGGCTACGATCCCGTGCAGCATTTCCCGGGCGGGAAAGACGCGTACATTGACCGCTTCGCGCAATTTTCAGTGGTGACGGCGCGCGAGGCGCTGCGCCATTCCGGGCTCGTCTTAACACCGGAATTAAAAGAGCGCTCCGCGATTGTTTGCGGCTCGGCGGTAGGCGG
This sequence comes from uncultured Acidobacteriota bacterium, assembly GCA_963779465.1. Classification (GTDB taxonomy): domain Bacteria; phylum Acidobacteriota; class Terriglobia; order Acidiferrales; family UBA7541; genus Palsa-295. The sequence goes on from CAVZYH010000002.1 coordinate 1,060,187, forward strand.
GCAGGCGGCAATTGAAGCAGGTTTCCAGGATCTTTGGGTGGAGGGGCGCGGGCGTGTTCATCCGCTGACGATTCCCAAAACCATGTCGAACGCGGGAGCGAGCCACATCGCGATGGACCTGGGGATGAGCGGACCGACGTACACCGTTTCCACCGCTTGCTCATCGGCGAACCACGCGATCGGGCAGGCGTTCCGGTTGGTGCGCGACGGCGAAGCGGATGTGGCGATGACGGGCGGCAGCGAAGCGATGTTCTCGATCGGCATGTTGAAGGCGTGGGAAGCGATGCGCGTGATTGCTCCGGATACTTGCCGGCCGTTCAGCAAGGACCGCCGCGGAATGATTCTGGGCGAGGGTGGGGCGATGATGGTGCTGGAGCCGATGGATGCGGCGAAGGCGCGCGGCGCGAAAATTTTCGCGGAGATTTGCGGATTTGGCATGACCGCGGACGCGCATCATCTGACGCAGCCTGCGGTGCACGGTCCGGCGCGGGCGATGCGCGGCGCTTTGCGCGAAGCGGGCCTGGCGCCGGAAGAGATTGGTTATATCAACGCGCACGGCACTGGCACGCCGGGGAATGATCCGGTGGAAAGCAGCGCCATCCGCGAAGTTTTCGGCGCGCACGCGGACAAGATCGGCGTGAGCTCCACCAAATCCATGCACGGACACGCGTTGGGAGCGGCTGGGGCGCTGGAAGCTATCGCGACGATTCTGGCGCTGCATCACGGGATTCTGCCGCCCACGGCGAATTTCAACGAGCGCGATCCGGAGTGCGATTTGGATTACATTCCGAATCAGGCGCGCACTTTGCGCGTCGAAGCAGCGCTGTCGAATTCGTTTGCATTTGGCGGGTTGAATGCGGTGGTGGCGTTCCGCTCGGCGCCGCGTTAGAGCGCTGCAGTCAATTTTGTTTGCCTTCCGTCGTCTCTCGTTGAATCCATTTCTGTCTGGAGTATCATCCCGCCGTGCGTCGTTCGTCGTCCATGCGGTGCACAGGGGGAATTTCCATGGCAGATGCGTCGCTGGAGCGGATTGTGGAAGTGGATGTGGCGGAAAAAGTTTTCGGGAATGCGCCGAACATGCTGGTTTTATGCCTGACGGTGATTGGGCTGATCAAGATTTACACGCGCTTCGATAAAATCACCACGCTTGCCGATAATTTTCTGGCCTTCATTGCTCTCGGCTACCTGGTTGCGACGATTGTTTCCTATCTGGCGCTGCGATCGCGGACTGCCGCGCAGCGGACGCGATTGGCGCGCGTTGCCGACATCGCGTTTCTAATTTCGCTGGTTCTCACGGCCGCAGAGGCGCTGTTTGTCACGTTCGCGCTGGCAGGTTGACGACGAGCCGGCCAAGGGCGACCACCTACGTCACTCCTGGGAACGCCAATCTCCCGATTGACGGTTTTCTGTCACAATCCGGCAGTCTACGCGGCGCGCTGCGCTAAAAACTAAAACAGGCCGCGCAGCAGCGGAAGAATCGTGGGAACGACGGTGTTCCAGGGGCCCGGTTCGGGCGACCAGTGGCGGGTGAGCTCGTCGGCGAGCGTGAGAGATACCAGGATCCCGAGAAACAAAAATCCCGACATCACCACGATTTTGGTCAGGCCGCTGCTGTACTTCACGTGCATAAAAAACAAAATTACCAGGAGCATTTTCGCTACCGCGATGGCCAGCGCCACCACCGTGTTCAGCGGAATCACATCAACCAGGCGCATTCCCGTGTGCAGGTCGCCGAAATCCACGAAGGCCGCGCCTGTCGTGAGTCCGGTAAGAACAAGCAGCGCGACGAATATCCCGAGATAGGTTTTTACCGGAACGACGTGCGCGGACATTAGTGCACCCCCGGTATCGCAAACCTGCCGCCGATTAAATACAACAACGGAAACAGGAAAATCCACACGATATCCACGAAGTGCCAGTACAGGCCGCTGACTTCGAGCGGCGCGTAGTATTCGGGGTTGAACCGGTTGCGATGGGCCATCACCGTCAGCGTGCCGAGGATGCCGAAGCCGATGATCATGTGCAGGGCGTGCAGGCCAGTCATGAAGAAGTAGAAGCAGAAGAACAGCGGAACGTGCGGGCCCGCCGCGCCCCATTCCGGACGGATGATGAATCCGAAGCCGGGAACCAGATGTTCGGCGTAGTCAGCGCGCCACTCGTAGTTGAATTTCAAGAACAGGAAGACCGCGCCAAGAATCATGGTTAGGACCAGGTACATCACCTGTTCGGACTTTTTCTTGCCGGCTTGCGCAGCGTGGATCGCCAGAGCCATGGTCAAGCTGCTGCCGATCAGGACCGCGGTGTTGGCGGCGCCGAATTTCACGTTGAGCAAGCGGCTGCCGGTTTCGAATGCGGGCAGATACAGCGCGCGATAGATAATGTAAGTGGCGAAAAGGCCGCCGAAGAACATGATTTCAGTAACCAGGAAAGTCCACATGCCGAGACTGTCGGCTTCGCGCTGCTGGTCCATGTCCTCAAATTGATGTTTGAATCCCGGCGGATGCGCGGCGTGCGCGGCCATGTCAGACACGGGGCCCTCCGACGTTCGCGTAGTTGTAAGCGTCTTCGGTCACCACTGGAATCTCTTCGAAATTTTCCGTGGGCGGCGGCGAAGGCGTTTCCCATTCCAGGCCTTTCGCGCCCCAGGGATTCGGTCCGGCGATCGGCCCGTAGCGAATGGACCAGAGCAAATAAATCAGCGGGATCAAATAGCCGATGCCGAGAATGGAAGCCCCCGCGGAGGACATGACGTTGAGCACCTGAAATTCAGGGGGATAGACAGCGTAGCGGCGCGGCATGCCCAGGTAGCCCAGCACGAATTGCGGGAAGAACGTCAGGTTGAAGCCGACGAAAATAATGAGCGCGGCGAAACGAGCCCAGCCGTCTGGATACATTCTGCCCGTAATTTTCGGCCACCAGAAATGAAGGCCGCCCAGGTAGGCCATCACGGCGCCGCCCACCATGATGTAGTGAAAATGGGCGACGATGAAATAGGTGCCGTTCAAGTGCACGTCTGTGGCGAGCGATGCGAGAAACAATCCGGTGAGGCCGCCCATGGTGAAAAGGCCGATAAAGCCCAGCGCGTACAGCATCGGCGCGTCGTAGGAGATCGAACCCTTATAGAGCGTCGCGGTCCAGTTGAAAACTTTCACGGCCGAAGGAATCGCAACCAGGAAGCTGAGCACGGAAAAAATCAGGCCGGCATAAATGGACTGGCCGGTGACGAACATGTGATGGCCCCAGACCAGGAAGCTGATGATCGCGATCGCCAGGCTGGAAAACGCGACGAAGGTGTAACCGAAAATGCGTTTGCGCGAGAAGCAGGTGATCAGCTCACTCATCACGCCCATTCCCGGCAGAATCATGATGTACACAGCCGGATGCGAATAGAACCAGAACATATGCTGGAACAGGATGGGATCGCCGCCGATGGCCGGATCGAAGATGCCGATGTGCAGCAGACGTTCCAAACCAAGCAGGAAAAGGGTGATCGCGATTACCGGCGTGCCGAGAATGAAAATGATGCTGGTGGCGTACATCGCCCAGATGAAAAGCGGCAGTCGGAACCAGGTGAGGCCGGGCGCGCGCATTTTGTGAATGGTGACGACGAAATTCAGGCCCGTAAGAATTGACGAAAAACCGGTGATGAACACGCCCACCGCCGTGGGTATCACGCTCGTGTGCGAAAAAGTGCTGCTGTAGGGCGTGTAGAACGTCCAGCCGGTATCCACGCCGCCGGAGATTACCGCGTACAACGTGAAGGCCGCGCCGATAATGTAGATGTACCAGCTGAGCAGGTTCAAGCGCGGGAAGGCGAGGTCGCGCGCGCCGATCATCATCGGGACCAGAAAATTTCCCAGAGTTGCCGGGATCGAAGGCACCAGGAAGAAAAACACCATGATCACGCCATGCATGGTGAAGAGCTTGTTGTAGGTCTCCGGCGCCACCAACGCGCCTTGCGGGTCAATCAGATGCATGCGCATCAGCACCGCGAATGTGCCGCCTACAAAAAACATGAAAGTGATCGAGCCGAGATACAGCAGCGCGATGCGTTTGTGGTCGGTGGTAAGCAGCCAGGACTTTACGCCGTAGCTCGCGTTCAAATAATTGACGCGCGATTCGGCCGGAATTTCCTGCCCGGGCATTTCTGGAATGACTGTGGTGCTCATTTCCCGTTCGTCTTCCTTTCTTCCGTCCCGAGCGACTTCACGTAAGCGATCAGTTGCAGCACCTGCTCCTCGTTGATCTGGCCCTGGAAGGTGGGCATGATCGGCGGATAGTTGGGCAGGATGATGGAATTGGGATTGACGATCGCCTGGCGAATCAGAGTTTCATCCACGAGTCTCGAATCGCCGTTGCGCAATTTTTCCGGTTTGCCGTAGAGGCCCGCAAGCGAGGGGCCGCGGCCCGAGTTGTCTGCCACGTGGCAAGTGACGCAGCCGAGCTGATTGAACAGGCGCTCGCCGGTTTGCGCCATGGATTCGTTGCGCGCGCCGCCGGCAAGCCACGCGGCGTAATCGGTGGGAGACATAACGTATACCCAGCCAATCATTTCCGCGTGGTCCGCGCCGCAATATTGCGCGCAGAAAATGTGATACGTGCCGATTTTGGTGGCTTGAAACCAGAGTGAAGTGTAGCGGCCGGGCACGGCGTCTTTCTTCACGCGGAACGCCGGAATGTAGAAATCGTGGATCACGTCGTCGGACGTCATGGTGATCTTGATGGGCGCGTTTACCGGGACGTGCAACTCGTTGATTTCCCGCACGCCTTCGGGATGCTGGATATGCCACATCCATTGCTTGCCGACGACGAAGATTTCGGTGGAGGCTTCGGGTGGGCGCGAATTTTCGAAATACAGGCTGGAAGCCCACACGAAAATTACCACGGTGATTAGCGTGGGGATGATGGTCCAGCTCAGTTCGAGCGCCAGGTGCGTTTTGGTGTCCGCGGGGCGTTCGTCAGGCGAACGACGGCGGAATTTCACCATGAAGAAGAAAATAGTGGTGAAGATGCCGAATGTGAAGAACAGCGTGATGGCGGTGAGGAAATAATAAAGATGGTCCACGCTATCCGCGATGGAAGAGGCGGAGGTGGGGTGGATGGGAATCATGGCAGCGGCGAGCGCGGCCACGTTCGTGAAGCCCGTTTGCATCAGACCTGTCATCATCTGCGTCTAAGTGACCCTTTGCTGGTTCGCTATAGCTGCGGCGGACGAATGAACTTCTGCGCCGCGTCTGCCTTATACTTTTCTTTGCGGCAGCGCGTAATGCTCGCCGCGGAACAGAATCAACATCCCAATTCCTATAATCAATACCGTCAGCGCGCCGCCCGCCTGGATGATGTGCGAAATCAGCAGGCCATATTTTCCCGTCTTCGGATCGTAGTGGTAGCAGAACAGCAGCACTTGATCCACAGGGGTGCCAATTTTTCCTTCGGACGCTTCCACCAGTCCCAGGCGCAAATCGCGCGTGGGATATTGAATGCCGTAGAAGTAGCGCGAAATTTTTCCTTCGGGCGTCAGCAGCATGATGGCGCTGGCATGCGCGAACTGCTTGGTATCGGGATCGTAGGCGTAACGGAAACCGACGGCGTCAGCGAGCTGCTTGATTTGCGGCTCGTCACCGGTGAGGAAGTGCCATCCTTGCGCGGCGCCGGGCCGGCCGTACATGCCCACGTACATTTCCTTTTTTGTTTTGGCCAGGACGTGCGATTCCGTGGGGTCAATGCTGATGGTGACCACGTCGTACTGGTTGCCGATGTCCGTGGACAATTCTTTCAGGCTGGATTCGACGCCGTTGAGAACCTGAGTGCAGAGCATCGGGCAGTTGTAATAGACCAGAGTTAGGATCACGGGCTTCTGCCCGAAAAATTGCCCGAGCTGTACGTTGGCGCCGTTCTCGTCGCGGAATGTCAGATCGAGCGGAATTGATTGGTTCAGTTTCTGGTCAATGCCCACTTGTTTCAGCAGTTCCGGGCGCACACCCACGCTTTGCATCGGGTCTGAAGCTAATTGCGCGGCCGCGCCGGAAGCCAGCGCGAGAAATGCCACGGCTGCAACCGCGGCCGCGGCCAGTGACGCCAGCAGCTTGCGCTTCATCGCGATTTTGCCGGACGCAAACATTCTAGCGGCGCGCCTCCTGGCTCATTTCGTGATCGTTATCGTGTTCCAGGACGTAGCCGCACGGTCCAGTCTGGTCCTGATCGGAAATATTCGGCACAAAAATCGCAGGATTGCTCACGCCCGCGGGAATATCCCCTGCGGCGCGCGCGGGCAGACCTTGTTGCAGCGTCAATTCCATGGCGCGATCTACCGGGATGCGCACGACGCCGTTGTGTTCGTCCGCCCAACCGTAGCTATTCAGAAGTTTCGCTTGCGCCAGGCAATAAGCGTGCAGATCGGCGCGCGGCTCCACTTGCAGGCGCGGCGCCGGCGGCAGGACGCGCGCATTTTCAAACGGCGAAGCGGGCTTGCCGAGGCTTTGCACCTTGCCGTAAAACTCGAAGAGCCCGGCCATGGAGATAAACACCGCGACGAGCACGGCGATCAACCACAGAGCCCAGCGCACCACGCCGCTGGGGTTGGCGTCGCTGTGTTCGTAGCCCGCTTCCGCGCCATTCGGCGGCGGAGGCTGGCCCGGACCGTGTTTAGTCTCCATGCTCATGCTGGAGCTCTCCTTCGAAACGCGGGTCATGCAGCGGCAGCAGCGGCATCTTGCCGAGCTGCCAGAAATACGTGGCGATCCAGATGATGCCGATCACCACCAAATAAAAAATGTCCCAGACCAGCGACCCAAGGCGCGGGCCGTCTTGTTCATACGCAGGGACCATCAGCCAGTACACATCCACGATGCTGAGGATCAGCATCATTCCGGCGACGAGCGAAAGGCGGTGCACGCGGCGCTTGATGTTGCGCTGCAGCAGCAGCAAGAAAGGCAGCGCGAAATGCAGCACGATCAGCACCACAGCGAGCTTGCCCCAGCCGCCGAAAGCGCGCGTCCTGTACCAGGGAATTTCGTCCTTGATATTGCCCGCCCAGATGATCAGGAACTGCGAGAACGAGAGGTACGCCCAGAGCATTGTGAAGGCCAGCATCAGATTGCCAAGGTCGTTGAACTGGCCGGGCGTGACTTTTTCGCGAATTTCTTTGCCGCGGTCGTCATCCACCAGGCGGCGCAACACAAAAATGATGAAAGACATCGCAGTGAGCGCGGCCACGATCATGAAAATCATGCCGTAGATGGTCGAGAACCACTTCGGTTCGAGCGACATGACCCAGTCAATCATCGCAAATGATACCGCCATTCCCCAGAGGATCAGGCCGGGGCCGCTGATGCCTTCCAGATATTTCGCCAGGCGCGGATCGCCGCTGGAATCCTGCTCGCGCGACCATTTATTCAGGAAATGCGCCAGGGTCATCAGAATGGCGAAATAAAGTATGGCGCGCACGATGAAAAAGTTCGGGTTCAAGTACGCAAGCTTGAAATGGTAGTTGGGATCGTGGGCCATGTCTTCGGTCGGATTCACCCACGGAAAAATCTGCTTCATCCAGATCACGACGGGGACGAAGAGCAGAGCCATCACGCCAAAGGTGCGCGTGCCCGCTTCGAGCAAGCGGCGTATCGGATAGCCCCACCAGCCGCCGGTAAGGTGATGCATCATCAAGATCGCCATGCATCCGAGCGGAATCATCAGCCAGTAGATGTAGGCGAGCAGATAGGCGTGCAAAATTTGGCTGCCAAAGCTCATTGCGATTGCCCCGGATCTTGCTGATTCAATTCTGAGCGTTGCGACTCGGGTACGTCCTGCACGGTCGAGTGTTCGCTGAGCTGCAGCACGCGAATATATGCGGCGATGCGCCAGCGATCTTCCGGCTCGATGCGGGAAGCATAGCTGTACATGGAACCGTAGCCGTTGGTCATCACGTCGAAGAAATGTCCGACGGGGGCCTGGCGCAGACGATCAATGTGATAGGACGGCGGCGGCGGAAATCCGCGCTGCACCACGATGCCCTGGCCGCTGCCGGTGTAATCGTGGCAGGGCGTGCAATAGATGTTGTAGCGCTGGCGGCCGCGTTCCAGGTCTGCGCGCGTGACAGGGAAGGGAAACTTGTTTGAGATGACGCCATTTTCTTTTCCGGTGTAGAGCAGTTCGTCCAGGCGCAGCTGGCCGCGCGCGACGGTGCCGGGAACGACGGGGCGCTCGCTGCGGCCGTCATCGAAGAACGTGGTGGGCTCGTACGGCAAATATTTCGGCTGTTCGTGCATGTCCATGCGACAGCCTGCGAACAGCAGGGCAAGCGCGCCGAGGCAAATCATGCGCGCGGTGCGCGTCATTGCAGCGCCGTTTGCTGTGCCGAATTGAAGACTAGACTTCAATCTCAAACACTCCGTGTGGATTCAAGCCTTCGAGGAATTTTTTCGTCTTCGACAAATCGAAAAGCTTGTCGCGCACTTTCACCACCAGGAAAAAGCGGTCGTTGGACGCGAGGGCGAAGCGCGCGACGTTGAACACTGGGTGGTACGGCGTGGGCAGGCCGTTCATCGCGAGCATGCCGAACACGGCGCACAGCGCGGCGCCGAGCACCGTCAGTTCAAAAGTAATCGGAATGAATGACGGCCAGCTGTTGTAGGGCTTGCCGCCGACGTCCATCGGATAGCTGATCACGTTAGCGTAATACTGCATCGCAAAACCGCTGAGGCCTCCCAGCAGGCCGCCGATAAAAACGATCACAGGCAGAATCGTGCCGTGGAACCCGACCGCTTCGGCCAAGCCCTCGATGGGCAGCGGCGAAAACGCGTCAATCTTCTTGTAGCCGGCGTCGTGGGTGCGCTGCGCGGCTTTCAGAAGTTCGTCGGGCGTCTCGAACTCGGCTAGTAGTCCGTAAAGTGGTTTGCGCTTCATAAAGCTATCCGTGAATCTCCGGATTAGGGTTCAGCACGCGCGCCAGGTACGTGGTGCGCGGGCGCGTATTCAAATCGTCCAGCAAACCGTAATTGCGCGATTGCGCTTTCCATTTCGCGACGCGGCTGTTCGGGTCGTTGATATTGCCGAAGATAATCGCTTCCGCCGGGCACGCGCCCTGGCAGGCGGTGACGATTTCGCCGTCGCGCACTTCGCGGTTTTGTTCTTCCGAATTGATTTTTGCCGCGTTGATGCGCTGCACGCAGTACGTGCATTTTTCCATCACGCCGCGGCTGCGCACGGTGACGTTGGGGTTGCGCGAGCCGTAGAGACTGGGCGTGGTGTAATCCGAATACAGCAGGAAATTGAAGCGCCGCACTTTGTAAGGGCAATTGTTCGAGCAGTAGCGCGTGCCCACGCAGCGGTTGTACACCATTTCGTTCAGACCTTCGGGGCTGTGCACGGTGGCGCCGACGGGGCAGACGACTTCGCAGGGCGCATTTTCGCAGTGCATGCAGAGCACCGGCTCGTAATACGTTTCGGGATTCTCTATGGGGCCGCGGAAGTAGGTGTCCACGCGGATCCAGTGCATCGCGCGGCCCTTCATTACCTGTTCCTTGCCGACCACCGGAATATTATTTTCGGCCTGGCAGGCGACGACGCACGCGTTGCAGCCAACGCATTTATTCAGATCAATCGCGAGGCCCCAGGCATAGCCTTCGGATTTGAAGCCGGGATAGAGCGTCAGGCCCTTGGTGCCTTCTTCGTGCGGATCTTTCGCAAAGTTCGGGTCTTTTTGCCATTCCTCCAGCGTGGCGATGCGGATCAGGTCGCGGCGCGCGGCTTCCACGCCTTCCTGATTCACCTGATGGCCGTCCTGATCAATCACGTATTGGTGCTGAGTGACCGCGAAATAATATTTCTCGCCAGTCTTTTCGATTTTCAGGTACGTGGCGATCCACGGCGCGGTGGAGGTGCGAATGAAATTGGCGTTGAAGCCCGGCCCCGTGCCAACGCTGCCGGCGCGCCAACGTCCATAGCCCAGGTGCAGGGTGACGCAGTTGTCGGCGTGGCCAGGAACAATCACGACGCCCGCCTTGGTTTCGTGTCCGGCGAGCTGCAGCTTCACGTAATCGCCATCGGCGAGCGCCAGGTGCTGCGCCGTAGCGGGACTGAGCATCGCGGCGTTGTCCCAAGTTAATTTCGTGTTCGGCTTGGGCAATTCCTGCAGCCAGCCGTTGTTGGCGAAGCGACCGTCGAAAATTGTGGGGTCGGGACGGAAGGCGATCTGCAGAAGTGATTCGTCGAGCCTTAACGGTTCCAGCGATTTGGCGAAATCACCGCGCGGTGCGACGGATATTGCAGGTAGCGCTGTGCCAGCCATCACGCCGTCGTGCAGCGAACGTTCCCAGTAGGCGTCGAACGCTTTGTCTTTTTCCGGGCGCACGCTCTTCCAGTAATCACGAACGATGTCGTGCCCGGGTTTCCCGGCGTCTCCAGCTATCACTTCTACAATTTCGTTCTGGGTATGGCCGTCGTACAGCGGCTGGATCAGCGGTTGAATGATGCCTATCGTGCCGTCGAACGCGCGGGCGTCTCCCCAGGATTCCAAGAAATGCGCGGCGGGGACGTGCCAGTGGCAGAGCTCGGCGGTTTCGTCGTAATAGAGGCCCGAATGCACACGGGTTTTTACTTTCAGCAGCGCGGGACCGAAGTCGAAGTCAATCGGCGCGTCATACACGGGATTATTTCCGCCGAGCATCAGGAGCAGGCCCACTTTTCCGGCGTTGATATCGTTGACCAGATCGCGCAGCGATTCCATTTCGTTCACGGGATTCGCTTCGAGCGGATCGGTGTAGTACACGGTCTTACCGACGTTGCCGAGCGCGGCATTCATCGCGTGCGCCAAAGCATGTACGGCGGGCGGTTGTTCTTCACCGGCGATTACGAGCGATGCGCCACGATGTGCCTTCAGGTCACGCACCAGAGCCGGGAGCCACCGGTCCCATGGGCTGGACCCCGGTTCCGTGACAGGACCTAAAACCCCTAATTGTCCGGCGAGGAACTGAGCAAACACGCGAACATCTCCGGCAGGCATCGCCATACGATGATCAGCGACTGCGCCGGTGCTGGATGGCATGCTCTCGACAACGTACAGGCGGTTCAGATTCGCGTTCTTTCCGTCAATTACTCGGCGCGAAGAAAATTCGCGCGCGTAACGCACGTGGCCCGGGCCGGAGGAAACAAAATCAGCATCGAGCGCGAGGATCACGTCGGCCTGGTCCATGCGATATACGGTGTTTACTGGCCTGCCGAACGCCAGCTTGGCGCCCTCGCGCGAATTGTCGCGGCTGCAGGGCTCGTACTGATGCCATTTCGCAGCCGGCAACTTCTTCAAAAGCGCGTTGATCTGCGCGCCGAGGGTTGGCGACGTCACCGTGTCGGTGAGAATGCGCAGCCCGTTGCCGTCGGCGGACATCGCCGCTTTTTCGTTGCCCATCGCCGTGAGGAATGCCGCCCAGCTGCTGATGCGTCCTTCGAACACGATTGTTTGCGAGCGATCCGGGTCGTACATCCCCAGAGTTGCGGCCTGCGCGAAGACGTCCGTCCCGCCCAAGCTGCCGGGATGCTCGGGATTGCCTTCGATCTTTGTGGGCCGGCCCATATGGCTTTCGACGAGCAAGCCCGCGGCGACTCCCGCGAGAGGCATGGAAGTGGCGTAAAAGAGCGGCTTGCCCGCGACGATTTCTTCGGGCGCCTTCACGTACGGGACAATTTTCTGCGTGGGCAGTTTGGTGCACGCGCTTAGCCCGGCCAGAGCGGCGGAAGCAGCGGCGAGCTTTAGTACGTCGCGGCGATTCAGCCCGTCGGAATCTTTCGCGGGGTCGTGCGGAAATTCATTCTCCAGGAATTCGCGATACTCTTTCGTTTCAGACAATTCTTCCAGACTTTGCCAGAAGCGTTTGCCGTCTTCCTGCGCCAGCTTCGCGCGCAGCGCTGCCAGGTCCATCGCCTGCGGAACTTTCGGGTTGAGGTCGGAGCTCATCGTTTTCTTTTTTTCGCCCTCAGCGGTGACACGTCGAACAATTCGTCAGACTGTGAATTTTGTACTCTTTCACCAGCTTCGCGCCGAGTTCCAGCTGATTCGACGGCGTCACGTATCCCGGATCGAACACTTTGGATTTCGGGCGCACGTATTTCTCCGGCTCGCGGTGGCAATCCAGGCACCATTCCATGTACAGCGTATTGGCCTTCCAGGTGAGCGGCATTTCGGCGACCTGTCCGTGGCAAGTGGTGCAGCCGATCCCTTTGCTGACGTGAATGCTGTGATCGAAATACACGAAATCAGGCAGCGCATTCACGCGCGTCCAGGAAATGGATTTGTCCGTGCGATAGCTGGAGCGTACGGGCTCCAGCATCGGCGCGTTCGTCCAGATCTGCGAATGGCAAGTCATGCACGTTTGCGTCGGCGGAATGCCCGCGAACGATGATTTCTCCACCGTGGTGTGGCAATAGCGGCAATCAATGCCCAGCTCGCCGGCGTGATGCTTGTGGCTGAAGGGCACGGGTTGCTCGCGCGCTTCGTTTACGCGCGTATAGATGGGCGAAAGCTCGATCGCATACAGCACGCCACCCAGCAGCGCCGCGATGAAGACGGCGCCGTAGATGCTCACCCGCGAGATGGTGTTCGTGCTGTGATGAAAAATTTGCATTGGTTCCCGAGCCTGCCTATTTCTTGGGATTCTCCTCGTCCGTTTCTTCCACCAGCGTGCGCATTTCGTAAATCGAGATCACCGGCAGGAAGCGGATGAACAGGAACAGCAATGTCAAAAACAACCCGATGGTGCCGACGTACGTGGCCCAATCCCATCGCGTGGGGTAATACATGCCCCACGAAGACGGCAGAAAATCGCGGTGCAGGCTGATGACTACGATGACGAAGCGTTCCAGCCACATGCCTACGTTCACGATCAGCGAAATCACGAAGAGTATCGCCACATTGTTTCGCACCCTGCGCAACCACATAAACTGCGGGATCACAATGTTGCAGGCGATCAGCATCCAGTAGAAAAACGCATACGGACCCGTCATGCGGTTGATAATCGTGAAGCGATCGAAGGGATTGCCGCTGTAGAACGCCATGAAAGTTTCCATCATATAGCCGTAGGCGACGATCAGGCCGGTGGCCAGCATCACTTTGGCCATGTTGCCCAGGTGGCGCATCGTGATGAAATCTTCCAGGTTGTAAAACTTGCGGATGGGAATGGCGAGAGTCATCACCATCGCGAAGCCAGAATAAATCGCGCCCGCGACGAAGTACGGCGGGAAAATCGTAGTATGCCAGCCGGCGACTTGCGCCACCGAGAAATCGAAGCTGACCACGGTGTGCACAGAAACTACCAGGGGCGTCGCCAGGCCGGCCAGCAAGATCGATGCCGTCTCGTAACGCGACCAGTGCACGGCAGAACCGCGCCAGCCCATCGCCAGAATTCCGTAAATAATTTTTGCCGGGCGATTCCTTGCGCGGTCGCGCAGGGTAGCCAGGTCCGGAACCAACCCCACGAACCAGAAGAGTAACGATACGGTGGCGTATGTTGAAACCGCGAATACGTCCCAAACCAGCGGCGAGCGGAATTGCGGCCACAGCCACATGGGATTGGGGTACGGCGCCAGCCAGTAGAAGAGCCACGGGCGGCCCATGTGCAGCAGCGGGAACATCCCTGCGCAGGCCACCGCAAAAAGCGTCATGGCTTCGGCAAAACGGTTGATCGAAGTGCGCCACTGCTGCCGCAACAACAGCAAAATCGCGGAAATCAGCGTTCCGGCGTGGCCTATGCCAATCCACCAAACGAAATTGACGATGGCAAAGCCCCAGCCGACGGGGATATTGATGCCCCAGATGCCCACGCCCTTGATAAGCAGGTAGCCAACGGTGAAATTCAGCAGCATCAACAGCGAGAAGGCGATGCCGAACCCAAAAATCCAGCCCTTGGACGTGCCGCGCCCCAGCACGATGGAGCTGATCTTGTCCGTTACCGTGCCCAGCGTATAACCCGGCTCAATAATCGGATGAGCCGAAGTTGATTCGATGGGACTTTGAGAGCCTTCCGGATCCACGCGGTCGCCTCAGAACATCGTATAGATGCTAGCGAGCTTAAAGAAGGGGCATGAAAGTTGCGAAATCGCCGGTTGCTCGACCCCAGGACGCCGGCGATTTACGGTTGACAGATTCTATGAGTTGCAAAGAAAACGGGACACACGCCGAGCGACAAGAAATCACCACCGCCCCGGAACACACTTAAGACTCGATAGGATAAAACCGCGGGCGCGTTGACGCAAGTTGAAAGAAATTTTTTTTCAGCGAAGAATTTAGTTCCGCGCGCCTGATTAGTGCGTTTTGCGGTTTCGGCGAACTGCTAGCTCTTGTTCCACAGCAGGGTGAGGTTGGGATCGATCACGATGCGCGTGGGGCGGGTGCGTGACTCGAACTGAAATCGCGTTTCCGCGCCTGTCGTAGCAACCACACCGAGGCGCTCCGGCTTTCCGGCCACGCGCACCGCATAGAGCGGCACCGCTGCGGTGAATGTGTCTTCGGTTCCCAATTGTTCTAGCTTGCCGGTGACGACGAATGCGTTGCCGTGCGGCTTCACCTCGAATTTCACGGTGTAGCGCGGCAAGTCCGTGCCGCGCACCCACTGGTCGAAGAACCAATCCATGCGATGCGTGCCTTCCAAATCCATCGCGGGAGTCATGTGCTGTTCGACGGCGTGCTGAAAATCGGCGGTGGAGAGCGGGCGAAAGCGATGTTCGGCCAGCACGGAGCGCAGCAGTTCACGAAAGCGCGCGTCCTGATCCTTGCCGCTGGGGTCGCGCAGCATTTCGCGCAGCATGTGCATCACCCACGTGCCTTTGCCGTAGATCAGCGTGTTGTAAGCGTCCGGAACTTTCAGCGAACTTAGGCGTGGGCCCAGCACCAGCGGCCCTACGCCTTCAATGGAACGATCTGTGCCCGGAATCTTGGCGGTTAGCTCGGCGCGATAATGTTCCAGCCAATTTGTGAGCCGGTGCTGGCCGGGCTTTTTGGTGTCCGCGTACCACAGCGCCAGATAATTCGCCATCGCTTCCTCGATCCACACGTCGCGATAACTCGCCGCGCCAGTGACGTTGCCCCACCACTGGTGCGCCACTTCGTGGAAGGGCATCAGGTCGCGCGCTTCGCTCTGCGCCCACTCGTTCAGGCCGGCGCGCTCTTGCGTTTCCGACGGCAGAAACGCCAGCGTCGAGAGATAGACCAGGCCCGGCCAGCCTTGCCCGAAGGAACCGGGAATCTGCGCGACATCCAGATGATCGAAGGGAAATGCGCCATTCACGTTGTCGAAAAAATGAATGGAATCCTGAACGCTTGCGCCTAACTGTTTCAGCGCGGCAGTGGGACTGGGCGGGGGGGGCTGGTCGAGTACTCCGGATAATTGGTCGGTGTCCTTGTAACGATCGAGCAGCGAAGGCGGCGGCACGGAGTTGGGAGCACTGGTCTGAAGACGAGCCATGATCGCATCTTCGAGTTCTTTGTTTGCGTACACCTGAATTTTCGGTGGGCCCGCGATGCTGGCCATCTGGTATTGGCTCAGGTTGAAGCCGGAATTGGGCGAGGGCGTTTGCGATTGCCAGCGGCCGGATTTTGTTTCGGCGTCCTCGCGCGCATCGGATTCGTTGCCGGTGGCGACGAGCGTCAAGCGCTTCGGCCAGTGAAAGGTCAAATCGAACGGCGTGAAATGTTCGCCGCCGATGTGCGCGTACCATGCGCCGCGCTCGCCGACGAAATAGGCGCCATTGCCCGCGTCGCCGATTACCGCGCCGTGATAAGAAATCTGCAAATGAAAATCGGCGCCGGCTGGTTTTTCCGCGGGCAGCACTGCCAGAATGAAATCATTGCCGCGTCGGGCGGCGTCGCGCCGGCTGAGTTCTTCATTTTGAAAGTAGGGAAGAGCCTGGCCGTCTTCACCTTGAATTCCGTCCACGGTCAGCTGGCGCGAGAGCTCCACCGCGACGACACGATCACCCGTGCGGCCGGCGCGCAGGTGCAGCGTGGTCTTGCCCTGCAGCGAAAGGTCCTCGGCGATTGTTGAATCCACGCGATAATCCAGCGGCACGAACGCTTCTGTGTGCGTAGCCGGAGATTTTTCGGCACGGAAGGAAGCCCACACATCGTAGGAGCGCGCGCCCTCGGTGACTCGCGGCTGGCCGATGGTGACTTGCTCTTCGCGGCGGTAATCCAGCGCGATCTCCACGGGGCCGGCCGTGTCTGTTTGCAGCAAAATGTAAAAATAGGGAACGGGTTCCTCCGCGAGATATTCCACCATCGTGCGCAGCGAATGCGTGGGAGCGAGGCCTGCGGCCAGAGGATTCCAGTGCGCGGTGAAATCCGGATCGTTCACCGGTTCCACGCCGTCCTGCGCGAGTTGGTGCTGCAACTCAGCGGCGGTGTCGTCGGTGAAGCGGATGTAGGCGTCGGAAAACGGTTGATCGAGGATGGGCACGCCGATGAATTGCGCGAGGGAACGCCGCTCGCCGCGTTCGTGCGGCGTGGCGATCACTCGGCCACGGCCGGAGAAAACGGCGCCAGTGATGCGTCCGCCGAGAGGCTCCAGGAATGCGAGCTTGCCTGCGGTGAACGTGAAACTCACCACATCGCGGCGGAGGGTCAGGTCTTTCACGTTGTACACGCGCGCGCCATCGGGGCGCAGGGCGTTCAGTGCTTCGTAGAGGGCGCGGGGATCGGTGGGAATCGTCGCGGTTGCGCTGGCCTGGGGTGTCGCGGCGGGTTGCGATGAGGCGGCCTGCGCTGTGTCCGTCTCAGTTGCGGTTGCGGTTGAAGCCGCTTGGGCCTGCCGCGCGCTGGCAGGTGCGTGTGGCGCAGCCTTACAGCGGTGCGTGATGCCCAGAAAATCGGCGCCGAGCAGCAGGAGAACGGCCAGTGAAAATCGCATGAAGCTGCGCACCCAATTGACTCTACAGCTTTGGTTGCCGCGAGTAAAAGGCAGGTTGTATCGACGTTCTTCCCACCCGGCCTGTTCGCCGGGACAGGTTGTACTACTTAGGGCATCGGCAGGGAAGGAGGGCCCGCTCCGTCGCGTCTGCTTGGTAAAATTTAGGTGTGCGTCACGCAGCGTCCATCGCGTCGCTATTGCTACTGGTCGTGTCTTCGGCGGCCGCCGATACCATTGTGCTGAAGAACGGCCGGCGCATTGTGGCCTCCAGTGTCACCGAAGATGGCGACCGCGTCCGTTACGAAACTCCCGCCGGTACCATGTCCATCCCGAAATCCATCGTCGCGCGCATTGATCGCGACGGCCTCGGCTACTCTTCCGGCTCTACAGCCGCAAGCGAGCCGCCCGTTTCCGCGCCCCATGTGGATCCGGTGCGCGGTTACGACGACATCTCTCGGCTGGTAATCCACGACAACGCGATTGATTTCAGCTACCTCGCGCAAGTAGAGACCGATGCTCGCTCGCACGCGCCGCTGGCCATCGAAAAAGTGGCCGCCGCGCATTACGCCGCCGCCCAATTTCTGGAAAGCAAGGGTGACACCGCCAGCGCGATTGATCATTACCGCGAGGCGCTCAGCTTCGCGCCGGATAATCTGCCGCTCCTGCTGAATCTGGCCGTGATGTATCTGCACCAGAGCCAGTTCACCTCGGCGCTCGAGCCGCTGGAACGCGCGCGGCACCTCGCGCCGGATTCGCCGGACGTCGCCAAGCTCGAAGGCTGGGCCTATTACGGCGCAAACAAAATGGATCTAGCAGTTGAGGAATGGCACCGCGCGCAAAAATTGCGTCCGGATGCCGAAGTGGAGCGCGCGCTGGAAAAGGCCGAACGCGATAAAGCCGAGGAAGAAAGCTACCGCGAAGGCGAGACGGCGCATTTCAATTTGAAATATAACGGCAACGCGACGCCGGACCTGGCGCGCGGAATCATGCGCGTGCTGGAAGACGATTTTCGCGATCTGGAATCGCAGCTGGATTACACGCCGCCGGATTCCATTGGCGTAATTCTTTATACCGGGCAATCTTTCGCGGACATCACCCGCGCGCCGAGCTGGGTGGGCGCTTTGAACGACGGGCGCATGCGTATTCCGGTGCAGGGGCTGGACGCCGTCACGCCGGAGCTCGCACGCGTGTTAAAGCATGAGTTAACCCACAGCTTCATTGGGCAGAAAACCCACAATCGCGCGCCCACGTGGGTGCAGGAAGGCGTCGCCCAATATATGGAAGGGCGGCGCAGCTCGGAAACTGCCGGCGCTTTGCTGAATGCCATGGGCCAGGGCGAGCTTCCATCTCTGGCTGCGCTGGAAGGCTCGTGGATGGGCCTGGGTGGCGGCGAAGCAGCGTTCGCATATGCCTGGTCGCTCGCCGTCGTCGAATCCATCATCCAGACCAGCGGCATGGGGGACATCACGCGCCTGCTCGACGCCATTGCCAGCGCTCCGACCACGGAACAAGCCTTGCGCGACGCGTTGCACGACGATTACCCGGACTTGCAGCAGCAAGCGCTGAGGTATTTGCGCCAGCAAGATGTGCGCTAGATTCACCGCGCCGCCGGCCCGATCCCGGTAGCATAGGCAATCTTGTGTTCAGTCTCATGACATTCTTTACAGGATGTTATCAGGACATCCTTTACACTCGGCGGGGAGAGTGAACGAGGGATACGGAGATAACGGGCCCTCGGGCGAGGGCGAGGATGGCGTGGGGAACAGTGAAGGTAGACGAGCAGCGCGTACGTTTTGTGGTGAGTGCGAAGCGCGGTGAGAAGACCATGAGTGCAATGTGCGAGGAATTTGCGATTTCGCGGCCGACAGGTTACCAGTGGCTGCGGCGCTATACGGCGGAGGGGATTGCCGGCGTGGTGGAGAAGAGCCGGCGTCCGCACCAGAGTCCCACGCAGACGGCCAGCGAACGGGAGGAGCGGGTGGTGGAGTTGCGGCAGCAGCGGCCGGACTGGGGCGCGCGCAAGTTGCAAGTGGTGCTGGCGGACGAGGGGATTCATCTGCCGGTGATCACGGTGCACCGGATTTTATTGCGGCGCGGATTGGTGCGAGCGCAAGACCGGTTTCGCGCAGCGGTAAAGCGCTTCGAGCGCGGCGCGGCGAATCAGCTGTGGCAGATGGATTTCAAAAGCCCGCTGGGATGGGACGCGCCGGTGGGTCCGCTGTCGATTCTGGACGATCACAGCCGCTACGCGATCGCGCTGCACGGAACCTGGTCGACCCAAGCAGCGCCCGTAAAACAGCAGCTGATCGCAGCGTTCGAGCAGTGCGGCATGCCGGAGGAGATGCTGATGGATCACGGGACGCCGTGGTGGAACATGAAAGCGGTGACGGGTTGGACGTGGCTGACGGTGTGGATCATGCGGCAAGGAATCCAGCTGCACTTCAGCGGGTATCGCCATCCGCAGACGCAAGGGAAAGTGGAGCGCTTTCACGGAGCGTTAAGCGCGGCGATGCAGCGACGAGGAATCCCGGCGCGTGCGGAGCGGCAAATCTGGCTGGACAAATTTCGTCATGAATATAATCACGAGCGGCCGCACGAAGCACTGGCGATGAAAACGCCGGCGACGGTGTGGCAGAAAAGTGCACGCCGCTATGTGGCGCAACCGCCGACTTGGGAATACGAAGCGGGAGCGGAAGTCTACCGGGTATCGAAGGTAGGTCGGCTCCGCCTGCAGGGGCGGGCCTGGGAAATCAGCCGGGCGCTGGCGGGCGAATGGGTGCGCATCGAGCGTCTGGACGGGCGCGTGTTGGTGTACTACTGCCGCAGCCTGGTGCGCGAACTCGATCTCGTCACCCAGCGGTCCACTGCAGTGGACCGCTGGGTGGGCTGACCCGCAAAGTGTAAAGGATGTCCTGATAACACTGTGTAAAGCATGTCCTGGAACTTGACACAATCTTGCCTGTGCGTCTTAGCCCATGCACCGCCAGTTTTTGTGGACAGCCACTCCTGGCTGTTCTCCCGGTTTTCGTAGCGCCGGCGTCCCGCCGGCTCCGTCGCCGTTGCCGCGTGCGTCGTCATCCTGAACCCGCGACAGCGGGTGAAGGATCTCTCTTGCTTTAGATTTCCTCTGCGTCTCTGCGGTGAATCTTCCGGCCGTCTCCGATTTACCTCCGCCCGCCTTTTGTGCACCCTGTATAAAATCTCTTGAACTCAGCAAACACACCCCGACACCGAAGAAAATATCTCGTCAAATACCCGCATCCGAACGGATGCGGCCCACGCGAGAAATCCTAATTCACCCAATTATCCGGATTAGAAGGTGGCTTATCCTGATGATCCCGCACATAGACCTCGAACTTTCTCTTCATCCTTCGCCTCTTCCAATCCGAAAAATAATTCCGCACGCTGTACCCATAAGATCCGCGCCGCAAATAAATATATCCCACCAGCATCCCGCCCAAATGGCACACGTGGCTAACATTGTCGCCGCCGGCCCCAAGCGTCCCGAAAAATTCGATCGCGCCCATCACAATCACAAACACGCGCATCGAAACCGTCACCGGCAGCGGAAAAACCCACACCTGCCGGTGCGGCATGATCACCGCAACCGCCAGCAACACGCCGTAAATCGCGCCCGAAGCTCCAATCGTCGGAACCCGCGCGCTGCCCAACCCGTGCGGATCGAGAATCATCTTCACAATTACGTTAATGACCCCCGCGCCCACTCCGCAAATAAAAAAGTAAGTATAGAATTTGCGGCTGCCCCACGCCCGCTCCAAATCCGCGCCAAACATGCACAGGTAAAGCAGATTAAATAAAATGTGCCAGATGCCGCCGTGCAGGAAAATATAAGTGAAGAGCTGCCAGATGAACCCGTGAGTTACCGCTTGCGGGACCAACCCGAACCACGCCAGCCAGAAATTCCAGCCGGCCATTCCAAAAAGCAGTTGCGAAAGCTCCTGCGCCAGAAACACGCTGACGCAAGCGATGCAAATCGTCTTGATCGCCGGCGGGAAATAACTCCCGACGTTGAACATGTGCCCGCCGCCACCGCGCGATATAGATCTCACAGTACCCAAGTCTAAACGCCGCCAGCGCCGGAGTCAAAGCCGCGCAGGGATAGGAGATAGGAGGGGTCGAAACTGCCCTATTTGTCGTGTTGAGCTTTCACTTAAGACGCCGCCAGCGCCATCCAGCGGGAAAACTGGCTTTGACATTGCACGTTGATTACGCATACTGTCTAGTTTTCGCACATGAAGAAAAGCGTAATCACTGTCCTCGTTATCGCTATAGTCATCATCGCAATCGGTTCGATCCCTCTTTATGTTCGACTTCGCCAGAAGCCGCCCGCGCGTAAGAGTCCGCAGGTACTAGCAATCGAAAACACCGGATTGCTTGAGTTTTCTCCAGGGCTCGTTGAAGTAGAGATTACTACGCCAGCAGATCGAGCCAAATACGAAAAATTGTCGCAAATTCTTAGCGCGATTGGGGATGGAAAAGATCCGCTCAAGAATATGCATGCCGTTGGCCAGCTCGACGGTTTCATTCACGAATATCCTGAGGACTCCGACGCTTACTTTGTGAGAGCGACACTTGGATTTACATTGCCCAATCCCGACTATCCAGAAATATTGAAAGATATAAGCAAGACGGAAAAGCTGATTTCGTCGGCCGCCTCAAAGAGCCCGACCGTTACCGCTGCGAACATCTATGTCATGCGGGCTAAAGTTCACGTGCTTACCAATGAAGACCACCAAGCAATAGCAGACTTAGAATCCGCGATGAAAAGTAACCCGAGCAAGAGCATTTTCAACAACGGCGGTGTAAAAGCCGAAGAGGAAACGGCAGATCGCTCCGCCATGCAGAATCGAGATTTCCAGTATCTCGTTTCGAAATATCCCAACGACTCCAGGGTCTACATGGCCAGGGGTCTTTTCTATGACAGTTTCGCATTCTATTCCGAAAGCTATTTCTCGCCCGCATTTTCGGATCTAAACCGAGCACAGGCGCTCAATCCCGATTCTGCGCTCGCGGAATACCTCTTGGGTTCCTTGTATCAGCAGACGACTTTTGAAACTAAGGCTGGCTGGAGGGATATTTCTGAGTCGGGCGGTTACAAAGATCAACAAAATAAAGTTGCATTGCAACACTTTCAGCGGGCCACAGCGATCGACCCGAAGTTCACGGAAGCGTGGGCGCAGCAGGCGGAGGTATTGTACAGTTTGAAGCAATTTAAGGATGCGATTCCGCTTTATGACAAAGTCATCGGACTCGATCCGGCACGCTGGGGAGCGTACAACGACCGTGGACTTGCGAAATTATATGCGAATGATTATTACGGGGCGATTAGCGATTTCACCGATGCGTTGGATGTGAAAAAGCAGAATCACATCGCAAATTCCCCGCTCGATTCCACCTACGAGAACCGAGCCGATGCTTACCTGAAAGCTCAGAATTATGACGCTGCCGAAGCGGATTACGGGCGAGCAATCGGCCTGAAGTTTTCCTCGACTGTATTCTTAATGAGCGTAGCACAAATTCGAACCGTATATCCTGAGCTGCACTCGATATCGGATGCTGATTTGCTTGAGGGATTTCGACAAATGTATTACCCGAACATGAGTTCCGCGAACTTCGTCGGACAGTATCAGAAAAATACAAAACCCTACGACGAGTTCGTGCTGGCAGGCGTCTATGAAAAACGAGGCGATGCCTATTTAGGGTCAAACAACTTCCGGAGAGCCGCGAACGAGTATGATCGCGCTCGTCACATGGCCAGCAGTTTTGTCGTTGATCGGTGGAAAACCATCTCGAAAAGCTCCCAAAGCGAACTTTTCATAGATACCCAGACGATAGACTTTGCAGACGCGAATGTAGTGTCGCTGTGGGTCAAGACAATACCCGCCGGTTCTGCCGCCTATACCGAGGAGAAGTATCAGATTGATTGTGTTTCCAGAAAAATCAAAAGCTTGGGCTTCGTAAATTACGACTCAAGAGGCAATCCGAGGGATTCAAGAGACTCCGCCAGGGAATGGGAACTGATTGTGCCTGAGAGCACGGGAGAACACCTCGCCAACTGCGCCTGTCAGCGTTAATCGGCGTATTCGCACCTCTTGCGATTAAAACACTTAAGATGCTTGCGAGCGATTACTACCAACTAAAGCGCACGCCCCTAGACGATTGGTTCGATCCGATCGTCGATGCTGACACCGAGTTGTTCGTCGATCCATTTCTAATTTTCAAAGAAGACACGGCATTTTGGAAAGGCGCTCATAGTAGTTTGATAAAACACTTCGATCGTGCGTTTCTCATGATTGCGAATGGCAATCTAGATCCAATGACCTTGTCGTACCGAAAGGCATTAGCGATTCTTGTGTTCAAGGAACCAAAGGAACTCTGCCTAGGTTACACCTCAACGGGAACATCGGGCCTGGGAAGCGGTCTTGGGTATGCCAAATCAATCGCCGGCGCAATCGCCGAGGCCATCCGACGCGGTCTCAAGCATCCGCGACATTTTGAAGAACTGGGAATTCTCAACGAAGGGATTGGGGCGGATCGGATCTCTGACATTACTTGCACAATCCTGAAATCTCGCCTGGTTGAGTACACTCAAGCCATCGCACAGCGCCACGACATCCCTATGTCGAGGCATCACATATTCGCAGCAAGTTTCGATGAACCAAGGTTGCGGTGGGAAACTCCAGAGGTAGAAGTCCCTACGAATCCATCTACAGGTGGGCCGCTGCTGCTCGTGCCCGAACGATTTCTGAGGGATTTGCCCGTGCTTAACGCCGAAGACTGGTGGGCGCATTATGAGAACGAACAGCTACGCCAAGATTTGAACTACGTGATTTTGGGAAATGTCGACAAGAAAACCATCGTTGAGGCGGCAAGGCGTAATCCTGAGGCCGTTCGCACGTGGACAACCCAGAAGGAAGAGGATGCTGCTAGCGGGTATGATTTTAACCAAGACCCGAAGGGGGTATGGCAATGGGATAGGGCGACCGCGAAGTTTGTCACTACAAATCCACTCACGTTGCTGCCAGCGCAAACCAAAGAAGAATTTTTGGAAACTATTACCAAGATCGTCGGTAGTTATCGGTTGTTTATTGAACATCAGGGAGGATGGTCTTTGCTTTGGGACTCTCGATCGCAGAAGGAAAAACCGGAACACGCAGCTCAGTTGCTATTTCGTGGAATTGCGCAGAATTATTGCAAGGCGAACGACATCTCACTCGACCCCGAGGTGAATTTGGGGAGGGGCCCCGTGGATTTCAAATTTTCGAAGGGTTATTCGAGGCGAGCACACTTAGAGATCAAGAAGCTTCATAACGGCAAGTTCTGGAACGGCTTGGAGTTTCAACTACCTTCCTACATGAAGAGCGATGAGGTAACAGACGGGTGGCTCTTGGCGGTGCAATACAACGACAGCAAGACATCGCAAGAGCGTGCGCGGGAACTGCCAAGCCGAATTAGTCGGGTGAGCGAGAAAGAAAGTATCAATTTGAGCTATCAGCTTGTGGACTCTCGTCCGAAGGTCTCTGCATCGAGATTGACACGCGAATAGGATGTGACGCTGCTAGTGTCCGCGTTGCGAGTTCAGGTCGAGCCCAGTTTCCTAACGATTGACGCCAGCAATTCCCGGTTCTTACGATGCGGCCTGCTGCGGCCAGCCCTAGCATCTATCAGCATCCGACGCGAAAGCCCGCTCAGTTTTGCAAGAAGATCGATCCGAGGAATCTTCAATGCAGGACGAATCACGGTATCCCATTCATCACGACTCGGATCGGGATACTCTGTGTACACATTTTGGGCCGACTGAACCAACCCACTTTCGACATCTTCCAAGCTGTTGGATTCCTTCCCAATAAATTTGATCGTGCCAATTCGAATCCGCCTGCGATTTAGTAATCCGACGGTCTGCTTATCGCCGGGATTTCCCATTTTGTCTGCGCACTTAGATTCGGGGTGGAATTCATATTCTTCTAGTGTCTCCCCGTATGTCTTGACCCGAGCGGACCATCGAGTACCGTGATGGCCAGCGGTTGTGATGCGGAAAGTATCTCCTGTGTATTGGTTGATCCAAGTCATCTTCAACCATTTTCGCGGATTGATCTCATATGGTGCTATGAGATGAAATTGCTCCGGGTCAGTTCCGGGCGGATGACCCAATTGTTTTACGTGACAAGTGACTAAGAAATTGAAGGGCTTAATGTGCTGAGCATACTTTTTCCCTCGGTTGAGATTCACCACGGGCTTCATCACTGCCGGACTGCTGATCGACATTCGACCAACTGCGGGGAGGTGCTCAAAACCCAATCCGTCTGTAGGAAATCCAAGCGCCCTGCGGACGATGTTTAACCAAGCCTTCGATATCCAGTCGCGGTCTTCACTATCCAAATCGGTCGGATTCGACAAATGGCCCAGCCCGTGTTCTGACCACCTGTCGTCTGAATTGTTTACATCTTCCCGCAGTAGGCTGGGCGCACCATTTCGGCCCTTCACGAATAACGCATAACGTTTCGCAGAAATCGCAAAACAATAAAGTTGCCTTTGCTTTTTTGTCTTTGGATCGAAATTGTCCTCTTCAATTTTCAGTATCGATCCGGGGATCGCTCGGCGGTTATAAGGATTGAGGGCCGCAAATCGCTTCGAAATTCCGTCAACCTGTTTCCATGACAAAGCTTTCACCGCCTCGCGTCCGTCCTGAGTTCGTTGCGATCCGCCTTCGCACGGAATGATTCCTCCCTTTGGCGTTGCGACGATTGCCATCGAGTCGGTGTCCTCCATCGCGTAGGTACCGCCCAATCGAGTCACCGAATGTTCTAGCAAAGCCAACATTAGTCGTGCCGCACCAGTGATCAACGACGCGAGCGGCGGAAAACAATATTCGCCCGGCGCTTCTGGATGAGCGACGCGAGGTGAGTAAGGTTTCGAGCCGATGCCATAGCACGTAACAGCGACCTTTTCTTCTGACTCCTGGCGATTCATTTCGGCGTAGATTCCATAGCTAGCGGCATTAGCCAGAACCTTCAAAGCCTTTTCGAGTCGCTTTCTCTCTATCTCGGCTAGATCCGCGCGCGAGGACAAGAGTTTTCTCTGCTCAATCGATACTCGAAAAAAGTCTTGGGTAACAGGGTCGACCTTGATAGCTCCTAGCAGTTTGACTGAGGTAAGTTTTCTCAAGACTGCGCGAGGCTCCAGGCTGAATGCATCGACAATCTTGGGAATGTGCCCGGTCAGGAGGATGGAGGCGGCAACGTCGGGTAACGAATACCACAGAGCGTCTTTGGGGTCTTCGGTACCTGCCGATAAGTGGTTTAGAGCAACCTGCCAATCATTGCTTTCCAAACTGTACTTGCTGCGAGAAGGTAAAATATCACCGTCCGGAATAATACGGACGAAGGCAGACATCCGCTTCCACGTCGCGGGCTTGAAGAGATCGGATGGGGACAATCGCTTAAGAAAACTTTTGATTTCGCGCTTGCAGCGCCTATTCACGCTTATCTTGCGAGCTTTGACGAATTCCCAGAGACCCATCAAGCTGTTGACACTCGGATACATCGAAAGAAAATCAGTGTAGACGACCGGAACCACGATTTTTCTTATGTGCGCGCTGGTCCTTCCACCGTAGAAAGCTGACTGCGCGTATCCGATATATCGCTTGGGAAAATCCGGCTGACGTTGACCGATCCCCTGAACATTCATATCCCTCAGGTAGCCCTTACCGATGGACGCCGGTGAAATAGCCTTCGTCACCTGAAGGGAAATTCGATGCTTGTCGTACTCCTCTCTTAGCTTTATGGCCAGTTCAGTCGTGGCTAATGCGTCGCGGCGATTGTAATCGATGTATTTCGAGGTGATGATTCCGTGACGCGCCGTTTTCTTTTTTCCGTGCTCGACGCCAAACTTCTCGCACGCTGATTCTAAGGAATAACCTCTGTCCGTCAGCGCGAAGGCAAGCGTGCGCAGATCCAGAAAATGACCTTGGAAGCCATAGCCCTTCTTTGGTTTGCCAGTTGTCGATCCTTCAGGAATCAGGTCTTCCCGGTCGGGGGTCCTCCGTCTTTTGAATGCGATCAGAGCACGCTTGCTATCGATATGTTTAATGACGACCCGTGGCCGAAATGAATTCCGTCGCACAATTCCGTTCTTGTCCACATAAGTCCACAAGCCCAATGAAAAGCCACCGGTATATCTGCCCCTCGCTGCCCCGTAGTCGTGGGCGATGCGTGACAAATCGAAAGGATGATTAAAGGCTACAAACAAGCCGCGCGTCTTATAAACCGCAGGAAATAGTTCCTGAAGAAAATCCCGGAGTGTGAGCAATCGCAATTTTCGAGTACCATCGCTCACAGTGTCCGGTCTGTGCGTGCGAACGTAGCGTTTTAGAGTTCTAAGTTCCTTTGCAGTCAGGCTCTCCGCGTAGAATAAACCTTCTTCGAGACACCTTCCGCGTATAAGGGCGCGATAGCTACCAAACGTTAGTCGCTGTGTGGCATCTGTTCGGGTCTCTGTGTCGAAGACAACCATTAGCTCCGGGAGCCGCCACCATTTTCGGCTGTACTCTTGAACTTCGGTTCCTTCTGGGATTGGGTAGACACGGACCGCAATGGGCAGCAAGTCGGACGGGTGGGACGGAAAAGTACGGGGTGTTCGCTTCAAATGACTTTAGCTTCCTCTTCTTCTGGTGTTTTTCCTTAGCTTTCTGTCTTCAATTGTGTCGAAACGTTCACGCCTCTCGGCAATCGGTAATAGATGTTCGTGCATCAGATACTCGACAGTGTCGATGAAACCTCTGAGCTTCGCAGCATCAGCCAATGACTGACTGCCTCGTTTGTTTTCCAGAGTCTTCGGCGGCCATGCTTGCTGCGCGACACTCAGCTCGGCACGGTGGTCGTTTACTGGGATTGACATCGTCAAGGGACTATTAGCTTTTCCGAAGACGTGATGATCATCGACCGGTTTTCGTTTGCGCGACTTTCGATCACACTTCGCGCAAATCGTAGGGTTGCTTCCGGGAATGAGGGCCTCAGGCCGAGATTCGCCACAGCGACATTTTCTGCCGGTCCCAATGCGTCGAGCAGCTTTCGCGTTTCGACCATATGTGGCCAAGGGATTGTGTGGAGGTGATCTGCGCGGCATTACGCTGTTCTCCCGTAAAGCGATTCAAACCGCAAGACCCCTGCGGAAGCCTGCCGCCGGAGCTCGTTAACGTCGGTCAGAAGCGAAATGCGTTCGCCGCTGGCCGTTTTTATTCGCTTTTTTCTGAATCTCTCCAACTCCGATGCGTCACCTGTGCTCAAGTACCGATGAACAGCGTTCCAGTATTCGCCGATCACGGTTGCTTGCCGTGAGTCGTTAACGGCAACTTCAAATAAACCTTTGTCCGACGGCAATACTAGAATTCGTAATAGTCGGTCAGTCGCTTTCGCAACATATCTACCGTTACGCAGCCTTCGAAAAGCCGAACGGGCCGAGCGAAGAACTTGTTTGGGCGTCAATCCAAGCTCGCGTGCGACCTTGCGGAGTGAGGCGTTCTCTGATCGCATCCTCGCCGGCACCTGAACAACGAGATTCCATAGCTCCTGCGCCGGTTCCGGCAGCGAGAAAAATTGCTTGAGTGTGCGAGGCCGGACTCGTCTAGTTGAGCGCGGCGGCTTTCGTTCTGGTTTGTGGCGCGCGCGATTTTTTGCGGAAAATCTTTTGGAGCGTTCCGACTGACGCAAGGTCTTTCGCGGCCGCCGATTGAGCTTCTTGAGCTTAGATTTCATATGCGGGACCTTCCCACTAAAGGGGGAGGTCCCTCAAATAGATTCGTAGGCATTTGGGGATGAAAGTGTCACAATCTGCTGAAAATAGGAGTCTTGGTCGACCTATAAAGATGGATGTTCTAATGCTTTTAGGTTTCGAGTACCTATGGGTCGACACCTTTCGCGGGCTCCGGGACGGCAATCCTCAAGTGCAGACTGACGCTCCGCCCGCGTCGAGCATGTTTATTAAGAGCAGCGGGAAAGGCATGCAACAGATTTATATCGAAGGGGCCGGGAAAAAGCCGCGCCTGGTTAAGCAACCTAAGTTCGACACAACGCCTGATGAAAAGCGGCTGTGGCAATCCCGAGTACGCGACGTAGAGAGTCAATTTGAAAAAGATAAGTTCGGCTCTGTGAGAATTGACATCGCCGCTATTCCATCGGAGCACCAACTCTGGGAAGCATTGAAACGGGCCCAAACAGCTACTCAGGTGAGAAGGATTTGCACCCGGTCAAGGATTTGGCTCAAGCCACGCCTGGAGTTTCCTGGGGGTGGTTTCATTGAACATTGGCCGTGGCGAAGGGTGCTTTATCGTGACGCTGAGAGATTTTGTGAGGCTAAACGCGATACGAGATATCCGCGACGCGACACACGAATATCAGGAGACTATCGAAGGATCGAATTTCTTGCCCGAGTGATGGCTGGGTTGACCATGCGCTTAGCACCCTCGACTGCCGTAGAAACGCTGCGGAAGATGAAGCATGTTCCGCAGTGCTCATGCTGGCGATGCCAGAAACGGATTGCTCCGAGCTACCGCAGAAGTCTCGCACATCTGCTAACTAATGGGGGTTGGTTTCGATCAAGCCCGAATTCGTGAAAAATGATGAGAGCGGGACGCGCCGGTGTTCTAGCACCGAACGCGTCCCTAACTACCACAGGAGGTTTTGCTCCAATGGCAGCTACACAAAACGTATATCAGCCTTCGCAATCCCGCAAATCCGTAGAGTTATTGACGCCCCGACACGGAGTTGTGACCCTATTCGGATATGGCATCAAAGTCCGCGTCGACCGCGGACACCTGACCATTGAAGACGGCATCGGTCCTGACCGGCGCGAGGCTCGGCTTCCGCGCATTAGACATGGGCTTCGGCGGTTAGTCGTAATCGGCAGCGACGGGATGGTCTCACTAGCAGCTTTGCGCTGGCTGTCCGATCAGGACGCTGCCTTTGTCATGCTCGACAGACAGGGTTCCATCCTTTTGACCACCGGCCCCATCCGACCCTCTGACGCGCGCCTTAGACGCGCCCAAGCTCTTGCTCATCACACGGGAACCGCATTGCAATTGGCGCGGGAACTGATCGGACAAAAATTAGCCGCGCAGGAAAAGCTTGTGCGAAGCACGCTGGCCAACGTCGTAGCTGCGGATGCAATCGCTCGTATTCGTAAATCCGTTCCAGCTGCAAAGACCATCGACGCAGTTCGCCTGCTCGAATCACGAGCGGCGTATGCCTACTGGGGCGCGTGGAGCGATTTGCCAATTACATTCCCCAAGGTCGATCTTCGCCGGGTTCCTGATCACTGGCGGACTTTCAAGAATAGAGTATCGCCCCTCACCGGTTCGCCGAGGCTTGCGGCGAACCCCGTCAATGCGGTGCTCAACTTCCTTTACGCACTTTTAGAGTCCGAAACTCGACTAGCCGTCGCCGCTCTTGGGCTCGATCCCGGGCTTGGCGTATTGCACATGGACGCGCCCTCGCGCGACAGCCTCGTATTCGATGTGCTGGAACCAATTCGACCGGTAGTCGACGAATATGTGCTGAATTGGATTACGCGCGGAACGCTGAGACGCGAGTGGTTCTTCGAACAGCGTGACGGCTCGTGCCGTTTGATGGGTCCGTTTGCAATGCAACTCGCCCAAACGTCGCCGACCTGGGCGAGCGCGGTCGCGCCAATCGCAGAGATGGTCGCTCGGACATTCTGGTCAGGCATCCGAAAACAAATTCGCCACCATCGGCCCCCGAGCCGATTGACTCAACTCTATCGCCGTGAGGCGAAGGGAATTTCGCTCCAACCAACGCTAACGTCTCCACCTCGTGTCGACAGGTATTGCAGGGAATGTGGAGCCAAGATCGGTCGTGGCAGCGATCACTGCGCTCGCTGTGCGCTAAAGCGGTCAACAACCGGGCTCATTGAAGCAGCGGCACGAGGACGCATCGCGGCTCAAGGTGAGGAAGTACAAGCGAAAAGGTCCAAGACGCAGCTTCGACACCGTGCCGCGTTCCTCGCTTGGAAATCGTCTGATCTCCCGTCGTGGCTAGATGCAACATGTTATCTAACTGCGATTCAGCCTCGACTACGGCAAGTAACGCTTTCCGTCTTGTCGTCGAAACTCGATATTTCGATACCGTATGCCGTCGACATTCGCTCGGCCAGACGCGTTCCGCATAAGCGGCATTGGGAAACTCTTGCACGGTTGGTTGGTGTTTCTGAAGCGTGAAGAACGTGACTCAAAACGGCAATCCGTCGTAAGCGCTCAGCCGCTCCGGGAAGAGGGCTGCCGTCATATCGTCAGAAGGCTGCGATGCGTTGAATGACCCAAAACATCGCCACGCTTCCAATGGCGTAGGCTGGCAAAATTTCCAGGATGGTTAGCCGCTGTTGGTTCAGGAATGGGATTCTCGAAGCGGCCCAAACCAACAGAGCGACAAGCGACAAAACGAATCCGATAAAAAGAAAATGTCCCGTTTCAACGCCGAGGCTGAAAAATAACAACGCTGTGGGAATGTGCGCTTCGGGCAAGCCAGCGTCTTTGAGTCCACTCGCAAAACCCAGGCCGTGCATAAGCCCGAACGTCAGGGCGACGACCCACGGCGCGCGTGCCGTAAGGCCAACGTAGCCGTGCCGGCCGCGCAAAATTTCTGCCGCCACGAATACGATGCTCAGCGCTATGACTGCTTCAACGGGACGCTGCGGAATGTGCACGTACCCAAGCGTCGCCAGAGTAAGCGTGACGCTGTGCGATACTGTGAATGCTGTGACGGTCTTCGCCAATTTCCACCCGCCGCGCGTGATGATGATCAGCGCAAGCACGAACAAAAGGTGATCTACTCCCGTCAGAATATGCTCGATGCCCAGGACGATATAGGTGCGCGCAACGCCCACCGCGCTCGCCGCCGTCGCCACCACAAATGAAGGAGAGGATGGCGTGAGCCGCGTCACTTCCGAGCTACCGTCCAGACGGTCCAAACGCACGAGCACGTCGGTATTCGTCACGCTGAGGCCGGCGACGTGAATCGTGCCACCGCTGAGACCACCCGGGCACTTCACGGTCCAACGTTCGGTATAGGCATTGTTGGCCATCGAGCGATTCGGTTCGGTTACATTCGTGCAGCTCGCTGGAAGTTCCACATAGAGTCCAAGACGCAAGTCTCCCTGTCCGGGAACCTTCCACAGCGCGTCATAGGTTTCCTGCCCGGTCTGGCGCAATTCAAGATACGCGGGACGCACTTCGTGTGCGAACACACTCGGCGCTAGCGTGAGGAGTAGAGTTAGGTTGAGGAGCGCGCGTTTCATTTCACCGCTTCTCCGAGACTTTAATTGCTTCTTCCGGCGCGGGCTTTTCGATCGTCACGGTGTAGTGCTTGAGCAATTCCACATAAAACTTATCGTTCGCTTCCAGCCGCCGCGCTTCGGCCCACTCACGGCGCACTGCCTCGTGCACGTCCGCGAGCGCGGGCGCTCGTCCATCGAGGCGCTGGCTCACGAACACCAAGTGCGCACCGTAGGCGGATTCCACCGGCCCTCGCCATTGGCCGAGCGGCAGCTCGCCTAACGCCGCCGCAAACCTGTCGCCGAAAAGTCTGCCGACTTCGACGGCCGTTAGCGCGTCGTACTGGTGGTCCAGCATGATCGCGTCACCCAGCTTGGTGATTTCGGTCTCGCTGCCGCCGTGGTTTAACCGCACGAGCAATTGCTCGGCGTCGGGTGCGAGACTTCTACCGTGCTTCTCCGGGTTGAGATACACCTGACGGAATGTGATTCGTTGGTCTACCCGAAACGAATCAGGATGCGCCTGCAAATACGCGTTTAGCTCCGCGTCGGTCGGCTGGGCCTGAACGGCGACATCATCGCTCACGAATTCCATCTTCTGCTGCAACCGGCGGCGGATGATCAGGTCATCTTTGTCCAAGCCCAGCGACAGCGCCTCGCGGTAAAACACTTCTTGCCGTACGCGGTCTCGGATCAGGCCTTCCCACTCCTCTTGGGTGGGTGGTCGTTGCCGGGCTTGCGTAAAGCTATCCAGCATGGACGCAAGCTGGCCTTGCGTGATGACGATCTTCCCTGGTTCAGCACTCGTGTGGCTGGCCACCAGGCCGTAAACGACGAAAATCGCGGCCCCCAGCAGGAGGAAGTGGAACAGCGGTTCGCGCGTGAGCTTCTTCAGTAGATTCGCCATCACTTTGCCGGTGTATACCAGATGGGCGAAGTGTAGGCGCGGTCAGTCACCGTCATCGGAACGTTGTCGGCCATCTTGATACCGTAGCGCTTCTGGTCATAGGCCGTCCAGCGAGGCGACGGAATCTGAATTACTCGCACGTAGTAGAACGCGAGCTGTGTGGCATCGAACGCCGGATCTTTCCAGTACGCGGACAGCGTCGGAGCTCCGATGGTGTTGGTATAGCTCGCTTCGGCCACGTTCACTGTGCTGCCGACCAAAGTCTTGCAACGGCCGTCCGGGCCGATCTTGCGCCCTCCAGAAACCGCCACATCGAAGATGCGCTCTTGCGCCTTGCCGTCTTTGCCGAGCCAGCCCTTGATGATCTGAATGCGATCAAGGTTCGGTCCGTTCGGGTCGCGTAGCGCATGCACCATAAAGACGGGTGCCTTGCCAGCCGACGCCGGGGGAAGATCACCGCCCATGGGTACACCATGGTCGTAGCCGTTCGCCGCGAAGTCGGGCCTTTCAAGGTCGGCCTGCGCGAATTCCCAGCCCGCAAAAACCCGTACGATCGGCCGGTCCCCGGTGGTGGCGTAAACTTCCTTGCGCTTGAGCGCGTCCCAGATCCCCTCGCGGGTGTTCTCTCGCGCCCAAACGCCGCCCAAGCCCGCAGCTTGTTCGCTCCAGACCGAGATCAACACTCCCTGTTTCGGATCATTGTGGATAAAGCCGAGTGGAGCCTTCCAACGGTCGGGCGACGGTAACCCGTTAGGAAGTTCGCCGAAGAAGTTGTCTTCGCGCTGGGTGACCACGCCGATATGTGCATCGTTGCCGCCGATCAGGCCGGACTTGTAAGGATTGGCTCCCAGCTTCGCGTCCAGCTCAAGTCCCAGCTTGAGCGCGGAGCGAACGTAACTCCCTTCAAGCAACTTTTTATCCTTCAGATCCAGCGGCTCCAACTTGCCAAAATTTATGTCCCAGCGCTCAAAATTGGCGAACTCGTCGTTCAGCGAAAGGGCGGGATGAGTCTCGCTGTCGCCCTTGATCTGCGTCGCCTCCTGGAGCGGTTCGTGGCTGGCGCGTGACTCGGCATAAGCCCGGTCCATAGGTTTCCCGTCGTAGGTCTCCGCTGTGTACATCAAGCCACCGCTCAGGTTGCCATTGTGCGGTATGGCGAGCACTTGGCCGCCCGTCTTCTTCGTGTACGCGTCCATGTACTTCCAGAGCTCGGCCGGATCTTGGCTGTCGAAGGCCGAGAAAGGAACGACCTGATTCACGCGCTCTGCGCCGTCACGGAAAATGACGGTGCGATGAAGGTTGGCGCCGCCAGGCATGGAGGTCCATTCGAAGCCGTGCAGCGTGGTGAAAACGCCGGGCTGATTCCACTTCTCGGCTGCCTCGGTGGCGTGCGCCCAGGCCCCGGCTGTGATCTTGCTAGCGTCGAAGACGGGCTTGCCGCTCTGCGTAGAAACAACCGCTTCGATGCCGGCCCGGGCAGCCTCCTGAACTCCCGCCTTGGACATGTCGTACCACCGCTTGCCTTGCGGGATGGCGAGGAGCGCGGGATCTCCTGTACGGAGTTGATCTGAGATGCCCATGTACTCGGCATGATCGGTAATGGCGACCCAGTCCAGCGGCCGGTCCTGCTTGAAGCGCACTCCGTTGTCCATCACGACTTCGCCACCCGTGGCAACTTTGAAAAGGTCATCGGGCGTCAGCGTTGTCCCAAACATTCCGGCGTCGAAGGAATAGGACGTGTGGACGTGAGCGACGCCCCAATAAACGCGATTCGGGTAGGTGTAGCCCACGTTTGGAGAGTATTGCCCACCTCCGACGACCGGGGCAGGTGTTGGCTTGGCCGCTTCCTGCGGCGGGGCCGCTGCTGACACGACGCGGACGAGTTCGCTCTTGTGCGCATCTGCTGTGGAGTGCGAGCACCAGTGGCGAGCGGACCCGAGTGCATAAGTTGCAAAGATTCCGAGACCGATCACGGCCAGAGCTGCGACGGCTACGTTACGCAATCGTGTGTTGCGTTGCATGCGTTTTCCCTCCATTGCAACAACAGCCGATGCTGGCTCTAGATGTCCTTGCGTAGGATTCACTTGCGGTAGGCTACTCGATGCGGCGAGAATCAGCTATCCGCTTTGGGCCACGTTAAGGGTTTATCCATAACAATCGAGGAACGCGTGAGCTATTTTGAGTACATCATTAACGACGCTGATTCCTACCGGTCGCTATTCAAAGGAGCAAATCTGGAAATTTCGCAACTTGAACCCGGCCGGCTCATTGGTCGACATGTGCGCCTCGACCTCCAGGGCGGGCAGTTCTCCTATGTCGAAACTGGCTTGTCCATTCGCGGTCAAGGTACTTTCCCAAACTTGTGGACGCTTTCGGTGATATTGGACTGCACAACCCGTTCGCTGCAGCATGGAACCGAAGTGCGTGCCGGGTCACTGTTCATCCACGGGCCGGGAGCGGAACACGACGGAGTTTATGGCCAGAATTTCAAGATCGTTTGCTTTGCCGTTCGCGACGAGATTTTTAGCAAACACCTTCGCCGACTCTCTCCACAACTTCAGGATGCAATGCGCCAGCCGTGGTCGTTGTTTGAGCCGCCATCCAACTCACGACCGGAAATCATCGCGCGCTTTGCGGAAGCGGCAGCGATCATTCAGTCTGACGCGAGGGTACGAAACTCCAGCAGGGCGTTGGCAAAGTTTGAGGAAGAGATGGTGTGCGATTTCGTAGAAGCTGTGTCGCGGCGATTCCCGTCGGGTTCCATTGGAGCGGACCAGCGAGCCGCTGCAATGTTGCAACGCGTTGATCGGGTCGTGCAGGAATCTCGTCTGGCCGACCCCACGGTGGCCGAACTCTGCGCTGTTTGCGACGTGCCGCGACGAACTCTGAATCGCGCTTTCCAAGACTCACTCGGCATGGGACCGGCCACGTATCTCCGTCGTGTGCGGCTGAATCGCGCCCGTCGCACGTTGCAGAAGGAAAGTACTCGTTCGATCACAGTAACCGACGTTGCACTCAAGCTCGGCTTCTGGCACCTCGGTCGATTCGCCGAACAATACAAGGAATTGTTCGGCGAATCACCCCACGAAACTCTGAGCGGCGTCGACAGACGAATTATCGAAACTTGAGCAAGGGCAGACGGCGATCAGGCGTCCAGCAACGTAGAATTCAAAGAATGTGAAATAGGTTGCGGTAAGCGAACGTGAAATTTGATGCTTTGCGAAGTCGTTGCAACTTGCTGTAAACAAGAAGGATAGAAAAATCCCATCGAAACAGAAATAATATCTAGAATCGCAAACGACATTCCCCATTAAATCCCGTGAAATATCTCCGCTCCGTGTAAAATATCCGTGTCGAGGATTTAATTCGCAGCAATTGCTCGCCGTCATCGCCACTAAAATTGACGCAGCAAACAAAATTGAAATTGTCGTCGCGTTGGAGATCGTCGCAATCGGACAAACAATCGCTGCCAGGGGCGCGCAAAAGGGCAGTTTCGCTCCCTCCTATCTCCTATCCCGTCAAAGCCGCGCAGAAATGCCAGTTGACTGCCTCGCGCTGCTACAACTCCGCACTTCGCTGATCGCCTAAAACTCCAGGGCCGCGGATTACGTCACTCCCATCCACTGCTGCTGTTCGGCGCCCAGCTCTGCCACAATTCCTTCTCCCTGCAGGTATACGAAATATTCCCCCGGAGAAAGCAGCGCAAACCGGGCCATTCTTCTCTTCGCTTCCGTCAGTCCATCCACCGCCGTGATCCACAGCGTGTTTCCATTAGAGCGTCTTTTAAATATGTCGAATCTATAATCCATCGTCGTTACCTCGCATTTCCGAAAGACATTCCGCAGGAAGAAGCGCATTTCCATCACCGTTCGTGGCCTGAAAAAATTACTCCCACTCAATCAATCACTTGGGATTCGCAGCGCGCTTAACGCTGCACTTCGCCTACGCGAATGCGCTGAGCATTTTCTTCGGCTACCCGAGCAAAATATTCCACCAGCCGCACTTATGGCTATAAGGTAAGTTCCTTACCCCTCTAAAGACTTTGCCGTATCGCCTCAATTCATCTCTCCGCGTAGCATTTCACGTGTGACAAGTTCTCTTTACGATCTCTTAACGAGGTGACACCGATGCACACGTTCCTTATTCGCCGCGCGCTTCAGTCGCTCGGACTTTCCACTTGCTTCGCATTAGCTGCACTGCTGCTTGCAGTTCCTGCCGGGACTTCCACCGCGTCAGCGCAGGTCATTCTCTCAGTTACCGTCGCGCCTCCCGTTCTTCCGGTTTACTTGCAGCCCGTTTGTCCCGGGGATGGCTACATCTGGACGCCTGGCTACTGGAGCTACAGCGATGACGGCGGATATTTCTGGGTTCCCGGCACGTGGGTGCAACCGCCGACAGTCGGCGTCCTATGGACACCGGGTTACTGGGGCTGGTCTAACGGCGCGTATCTGTGGAACGCGGGCTACTGGGGACCGCAAGTCGGTTTCTACGGCGGCATCAACTACGGATTCGGTTACGTCGGCACCGGCTACTATGGCGGCCGCTGGACCAATGGCCGCTTTTACTACAACACGCGCGTGAACAATGTAAATGTGCGCGAAATTCACAACGTCTATCAGACGAACGTCGTCGTGCACAATTCGCACGTGAGTTATAACGGCGGCCACGGCGGCATTACCGCGCGTCCCACCGCTGCACAAGAGAGATTCGCGCACGAACAGCACAGCGGGCCCACCGAGGTGCAAGAGCGCCACGTCACCGAAGCCCGCTCCGACCGCAACCAGTTCGCTTCCGTGAATCACGGACGACCATCGGTCGTCGCCACAGCGAGGCCCGGCGAATTCCACGGCGCTGGCGTAGTCCAGACCAAAGCGTCCGCGTCCGATCGCATCGGCACGTCGCGCACGGAAACCAAGCCGCGCACCGAACCCAAGACCGAGGCGAACCCGCGCACCGAAACCCCTGCACGGACGGAAACCAAACCGCGTACCGAACCAAAGACCGAAGGGAAGTCGCGCACGGAATCAAAACCAGCGACGACACGCCAACCCAAGACCGAATCCACGCCTCGCACGGAATCAAAGCCTGCGACGACGCGCGAGCCGGAGACCGAGGCAAAACCGAAGACCGAATCAAAACCTGCTACCACGCATGAACCAAAGACCGAGGCGAAGCCGAAGACGGAATCAAAGCCGGTGGCAACGCATGAACCGAAGGCGGAACCGAAGCCCAAGGCAGAACCGAAGCCCAAGGCAGAACCGAAGCCTGCAGCCACCCATGAATCAAAACCCCCAGCGCAGCACGAATCAGCACCGAAACCAGCGGCCACCCATGAATCAAAACCCCCGGCGGAGCACGAGTCCGCTCCCGCTCACGAGGAAAAACCAAAGCGGTAACTTCGGTTCACGCTAATCGCGGCGAGCGTGGGGCACAACCCTGCGCTCGCCGCTTTAACTCTGTCGCAATTTTTTTCGTGCGGAAATGAATAGCGAAATCGCTAGCAGGACAAATAGCAGGACGCCGACGCCGGGAGCGTTGCTGATCGCTGGGAATTTTTCGCCCAGGGCGAACATTTTTTCTGGCCAGGGTAGATGCAGCACTACTCCCAGCCAATGCGGGACGTGCTTGCTCAGCTCGGGATCCTGGAGCAGGTTTAGCACGATCGCTAGCAGGCCGAAGACGCCACCGGCTGCAATTAATCCGCTCGCGTACAGAGAGCCCGGACTCACTTCGCTCTCCGCGTCGGTCTTTTTTTCCAGGCCTTGCTCGGCCAGCCAGCGCACCAGGCCGCCGGCGAACATTGCCATGGTGGTGGCGATCGAAAGATAGGAGCCGACCGCGAACGGCAGCGAGCGCACGCCCAGCAGCTCCACGGCGATCACCAAGAACACACCCAGAAACACCAGCCGCCACGGCAATCGCTGATTCAAGATGCCGCTGATCACCGTCGCCATCAGTCTGGCCTGCGGAGCCGCCGCCTGATCGCTGCCGATGCCCTGCACCCACTGGACTTCGATCTGATGCGTACCGGGATCGTACAAATATTTTCCGTCCGGAACTTCATGGGAGCCGAGCGCATTCACCAACGTGTAGGTTTTCCCGTTGTACGTATAGCCGCGCTCCTGCACGTCCACGCCCGGCTGCAGATGATCAATGTCCAAAGCGATCTGTACGGGCTTGTATTGCGCCAGGCCGATGTTCATCAGGATCAGCGTGCCGCCAATCGCGAAAGACGAAACCATCACGCCGATCACCAGCGCCACCTGCTGCCAGTAGGGCGTCGCGCCCACCAGGTAACCGGTCTTCAAATCCTGCGAAGTGGCGCCCGCAATCGCCGAAGCGATGCAGACAACGCCGCCAATCGTCAGCGCCAGCACCTGATAGGAAGTGGACGTCCAGTGAATCACCAGAAAAACCGCGCAAGTGGCCATCAAAGTGGCAATCGTCATCCCGCTGATCGGATTCGACGAATTTCCGATCAATCCGCTGATGCGCGACGCTACTGTCACAAACAAAAATCCGAACACGACCACGAACAGCGCGGCGAGCAAATCCGAAAACCCGCTGGTCATCGCTCCCGGAATCGGTTTGAATTTCAGCAGCGCCCACATCATCGCCACGATTACCACGGAGCCGATCAGCACCACGCGCATGGACATATCGCGTTCCGTGCGGCTCACAGCCGTCGCAGACGCAGCGGCCTGCTTTGCGCGAATATCCTTGATCCCCGCGCTCAACGCCGAAAATATCGTCGGCAAAGTTTTGATCAGCGTAATCAGCCCCGAAGCAGCCACCGCCCCTGCGCCAATCGAACGAATGTAGCTACTGTAAAGTTGATCGGAGCTCATCTGCCCGATCGGAATCGTGGAGGGATACAGCGCTACATTCCCCGAAAGCGATC
Organism: uncultured Acidobacteriota bacterium; assembly: GCA_963779465.1. Lineage (GTDB taxonomy): Bacteria > Acidobacteriota > Terriglobia > Acidiferrales > UBA7541 > Palsa-295. The sequence continues at coordinate 1,100,187 of CAVZYH010000002.1, forward strand.
CGAAAAATTTGATCGCCGGCATGATCACCAGCCAGGAAATCACGCCGCCCGCGAATAGCGTCCCGGAAACGCGCGGCCCGATGATGTATCCGACTCCCAGATATTCCGAAGTGATGTTGGCGCGAAACGAAGCGCCCGGCAGCCATTTCGGCTGATAGTCCGGCTGCGACGGCCACATGCGCAGCGTGTTCATCGCAAATGTGTAAAGGCCGCCCAGCCCCAATCCCCAGAAGACGCGCCCCGCAAACGATCCGCCGCGCTCGCCCGCCACCAGCACGTCGGCGCAGGCCGTGCCCTCCGGGAAAGTCAAATTCCCATGCTCTTTCACGATCAATTGCCGCCGCAGCGGGATCATGAACAGCACGCCGAGCCACCCGCCCATCAGCGCGAGGAAAAATATGCGCCAGTATTCGGCGTTGAGTGAAAATCCCAGGAAGATTAGGGCCGGCATGGAAAAAATCACGCCCGCGGCGGCAGACTCGCCCGCAGAGCCAGTGGTCTGTACAATATTGTTTTCCAGAATGGTGGAACGGCCGAACGCGCGCAGAATGCTGATTGAAAGCACCGCAATCGGTATGGAGGCCGACACCGTCAACCCGGCGCGCAAACCCACGTAAACCGAAACCGCGCCGAACAGCACGCCGAACAGCGACCCTAATATCACGGCGCGCAAACTGAATTCCGCGACGCTTTCCTCCGGCCCCACATAAGGACGAAATTCCCCCGGCGGTGCCGTCGAACTCCACTGTTTCGTCGCCATCAAGCCCCCGTGGCCGTTGCACTGGTTTCAGTCCGCGCCCGCCAGCCAATTTGGCCCCACGCCGCCGGGCAAGTTAGCATCACCGGCACACCCAAGCAAGGCGCATTCGTGTACCGAGTCGTGATTGGTGATTGGTGATCGGTGAGTAGTGATTGGTGATACGTGCCGCGCGGCATCGGTAGCATAGGCAATCTTGCCTGTGCGCATTTGTTTTGCTATGGATATCGCAACGCCCGAACCCAAGATCGAAGAGCACAGACCCTTCGCGTTCGCTCAGGGCAGGCAACAGTCGCTGTGCCACAATGGGCAAATTTGTATTGAATAGAAAATTGTTTCTCCTTTGTTTTCAGTGGAGCTCTCATCGGAATCATGATTCTGTGAGCTTTATTTGTATCGAATAGAAATGAGGTGAGGCAGTGACGAGTGATGAGTGACAAGTGATTGGCGGGGTGCGGAGCGGGCCCGCCTCGGCGAGCAGGCGCGGAAATGCCCGAAAAACTAGCGATTAGAAAAAGTTTTCTCATTTGTTGTGAGGGAGTTAGCTCGATTTTTAATATTTTGACGACTAGCGATTAGAATATGGCGGGTGGAGAGGAGGGCGGCCACGCGGAGATGCGCCGTTCGACCCTGCCACAGGCAGGCTCTCAGGGTAAATGAAGCGCGAGCAGCGTGGACCATGTAGCCCCCCTGTCGTGATGAAATCAGCGCACGACTGATGATAACACAGTCGTTACGGTAATTCAAGTGCAAACTGTGAGATAAGGCCTCGCAGCGTTTGAAGAGAAGGAAGTGGAGCCTCTCGGCTACTATGGCTATCCTAAGTAAGCTACTATGCACACTAGATTACTCGCTATTTTGCACCAAGAGCTTTGGAGCAGGGATGACGCCGAAAAATAAGAGACCTTCAGGCGCGAGCTTAAGCCCGCGCATACCGCCGGCAGAAGCCATTGCGCTCTTGAACCGACAAAAAGAGCGGGGGATGCAACTTGCCTCCGACCCTTGGAACGAGGTTGGGGCCAATGCATGGTACAACACCACCCGGGAGATACTAGCCCTTGCGTTCGGGCCTGAATCGCGAAACGTCGGTGCCGTCCTCCACGCAGGACCCGGGATGCGTATATATTCATATGATACTCCACAAAGCGTAATGGACCGTGATTCGAATGAGAAGTTGAAAGCAGCTGTTCAAATGCTAGACAGTTGCATCGATCAGTTAGAGTTTTTGGCTCCCAAGGCACTTGTGGCAGCGGCTGAGACTGGGTCCGCGGAGCTTGCTCCGAAAGTGTTTATCGTCCACGGTCGCGACGAAGGCCGGAAGGAGGCGGTCGCGCGATTTGTCGGTGATCTCGGTCTGGAACCGGTCGTGCTTCACGAACAGCCGAATTTGGGCCTTACTTTGATATAGAAGTTCGAACTATATGCGAACGTACCCTTCGCCATAGTAATACTGACTGGCGACGATCTGGGAAGCGCCGTTAGTGCCCCGAGTGCCGCCGTGAGACGCGCCAGACAGAACGTCGTCTTTGAACTGGGATACTTTACCGGGCGATTGGGAAGAAAGATGGTCTGCACGCTTTACGAGGAGGGCGTTGAAACTCCTTCGGATTACCATGGAATTGTTTATATCCCTCTCGATAGCGCCGGTACATGGCGAATTTTGTTGGCACGAGAATTAAAGGCGGCGGGATTTGAGATTGATTTGAACCGCGCGTTCTAGCGTCAGCGATGACGCTCGCCCTCGATCAGAGCTTTTTTGATCGCCCGGAGGTAGATGACCAGTGTCAAATCATAAAGCAAACGCCAGGATCAATAACGTGATTCCTACCGAGTTAAAACATGTGCAAAACGTTGATTCTCTCGTTGAAGCGTTTCTTCGCGAGTTCGATCCGCTGGAAGCGATCGACGTATTTCACGTATTTGTCGATGCCCGAACAAATGCCAGATTTTGCGAATGCCATATTCCTGCCGGCAAACTCGTTCCTCTCGCCACTACAGATGTGCCACTCGATCCTGAAGAGCAGCCGGAGTACAGGGCCAATCGCGAGATTGTAACCAGTCATTTGGCATTCGAGCGAATGCAAGAGGACGCGAAGCTAAGGCGCAGCTTCAGTAATCTCGTAGCCGAGTTTACGACGGAGTCCGACCCTGAACACCCGCTCAAGATTATCGGCGGCCAGCATCGCTATCAGGCAATTAAAGAGGCGCTCAGCGGTGGGGTGGATGAATATCACGGAGTCAAAGTGTATTTCGGCTTAGATTCGGACCAGCGACTGGATGTTCAGCTGATCTCTAACACGGTCATCGCCGTCTCTGCCGATCTATACGATCGAATGCAGGAAACTGTAAGAGGCCCCGAACTTAGGAAGTGGTGCCAAAAGGTCGGTTTGCTGGCGGAGGGACAAGACTTCGCTGATAAACGTCAACGCGGGGCGCCGATTACGGTTCGGACTGCGCGGACGTTTACCATTAACTATTACTCCGGAGTTGATGCTAGCCACTCTGAATTTGCCGCCACAGATACAACGCCCGTGATTGCAAAGTCGGGTGAAGAAGACAAGCAGTGGGAAACAATTCGAAACCGAAGGCCGAGCATCTGGAGAGATGCAAAGCTAGACAAAGCGGGATCGGAATTTAGTGCGCTGGTAAGAGCGCAACGAGAATCGTTCAAAGGAGTGAAAGGAAACGTCGATTTTCAAGAGAAGGCAATGAACCACGCGGTGTTGTCTGCATGGGCTTACGTTGCGGGTTTTCTGAGTAGCAACGATAAGAGATTGCTGCGTCACCACGAACTGAAACTATCGAAGGGGAAAGATCCACTACGGGCGTCCGCCTTGGCAAAAGGGCGACACAAGAGCGATTCCGAGAACTACCGCGGACTTGGTTATCGAACCGATGCTAAGGAGCGTGGCCGATTCGTTGAGCTTTTCTACGCTCAGGCAGAAAAGGGCGACGGCATCACCCAACCGCTGATCAACGTGGCGATCGCAAAATATCATGCGAAGCAGGCAATGCTCGACGTCAGACGGGCCGAGAACTCTGGGGAGTGACTCGATGGCTGAAATAGATGCATTTGCCGCCCAATTATGGGAAGAGGCAAAAGGGTTCCTCGAAAAGGCTCGCGCAACTTCAGTGGTCAAACGGAGGGAAGCTTATCTTCACGCTGCACTAAATCTTGGATTCTGCTCTCTTGAGGCCCATTTGAATGCCATCGCGGAAGACTTTCTGACTCGCGAAGATCTGTTGCCTCACGAGAGGTCCGTCCTCTTGGAAAAGAGAGTAGACCTAGAGCACGGTGTTTTCCGCCTATCGAACGTGACTCAGATTTATCGCCTAGAAGATCGCCTGTTGTTTCTCTGCACTCGTTTTTCGAAACGACCACCACTCGATCGAGGGGCGAGTTACTGGGCACAGTTCAAGGAAGCGCTGGAATTGCGCAACAACTTGACTCATCCGAAGGAGCCGACCAACGTCGCCGTACTTTCGGTCGAACGCGCTTTGTTGGCTATACTGGACGTGCTAGACATCTCTTACCGCCGGATCTATGGACAAAAATATCCCGGAAAGAAGCGCGGACTGGAATCGGCTGTGGAACTTTAATCACAGGGGACGGGTGGCTGCATTTTTGAGTTCACCGGAAGCGACGCCTTTGATTTTGCGGGTGGCGCGTGGCGCGTCTCTTCGGTTCCTGAGAAGGGTATATGTGGCGTCGCGCGAGACGAAGAGAAGGCAAAACCGGAGCTGCGGAGCGGGCGTTGACGCTCACGAACCGGGCATCGAAGCGAGCCCACAAGGTTAGTTGACACGACCGTTAACTAGCGGTACCGTGGCGCTCACGTCACCGCTTGAGAACTGGAACCCAGGCCCGCGGCTCAGCGCAGCCCGGCCACCCGTTCTCCTTTCAACTAGGGAGCGTGTTTCTCAATGAATCGAACCCAGCGATTCGTTTCCCTTACTGCCTGTGTCTTTCTGCTCCTGTGCTGCGCCGTTGTTGCGCGCCCGTCCTTCGCCGGTGACGATTGGCTCCCCATCCCTCCCGCCGACCTGGCGCTGAAAGACAATCCCGCGCAGCCCGGCGCCCACGCCATGATTCTCTATCGCTCGAGCGATATGGATTCCAAGGAATCCGCGGTCCGCGAATATGTCCGCATAAAAATCTTCACGCAGGAAGGCACAAAAGAAGCAAACGTCGAACTGCCCTTCAACAGGCAGAAGGTAAATATCCTGGACGTGCGCGCCCGCACCATCCATCCCGATGGGAGTATCGTCAATTTCGACGGCAAGATCTTCGAAAAAACCATCATCAAAGCCAGCGGCATCAAATATCTCGCGAAGACATTCACCCTGCCGGACGCTCACCCCGGCAGCATCGTTGAATACAGCTACCGAGAACAGGGCGATCCCCATCGTTATGTCAACCAAAGCTGGACGATCACGGGCCACCTTTACACGCGCGACGCGCATTTCGTCATTCGGCCGGATAAAGATAGCAGTTATCCGCTCCGCTATCGCCAATACGGACTTCCCAAAGGAGCCGTTCCGGTCAGACAGTCGAACGGCACCTACACCATGGACATCCACGATATCGCCGGTTTGGAAGAGGAGGAATATAGGCCGCCCGAGTCCGCGCTGCAAGTACACGTAGATTTCTATTACATCTTTGGCAACTCTGGGCAGAACGAAACGACCGAGAAGTTCTGGAACCGCATTGGCCAAGCAATGTCAGAAGACGTGGATAAATTCTTAAACAAGAAATCCGCGCTACAAGCCGACGTGGCGCGCACCGTGAATGCCGATGACCCGCCCGATGTCAAGCTCCGCAAAATCTACGCGCGTGTGCAAAAAATCCGCAATCTCTCGAACGAGGACGCCAAGTCGGAAAAAGAGGAAAAGCATGAACAGTTGAAACCCAATAATAATGTAGAAGACGTCTTGAAACATAACTACGGCAGCGGTGACGAACTGAACCTCACATTTTTGGGCCTGGCGCGCACGGCGGGTTTTTCGGCCGCCGAGGTATTCGTCGCGCCGCGCCACGCCGTTTTCTTTCTTCCCGAAATGATGGACACGTCGCAGATCTCGGCCGACGTGGTTTGGGTTCACGTCGGCACGCAGGATTATTATCTGGATCCCGCTGCCAGCGCCTTCCCGTTTGGAATTCTCCCCTGGTACGAGACCAACACCAGCGGAATCCGCTGCACCAAGTCCGGTGGCGAAATCGTCACGATCCCTCCCTCGCCGCCCAGCCAGGCCACCACCATTCGCACCGCTGACCTGGAGCTCGACTCCGATGGCCAGGCCACCGGGAAACTCCAGGTGGACTTTACGGGTCATATGGCAGCTTCCCGCCGCGAACAATCCCGCGAGGAAGACGAAGCGGGCCGCCGCAAATCCATCGGCGACGAAATCCAGGGCTGGTTGCCCGCCGGGTCCACGTATGAAGTTACCGCGATTACCGATTGGGACAACAAAGACAAGGCGCTGCACGTGGAAGGCACTGCAAAAATCCCCAATCTCGGCACGCCCGCGGGACGCCGCGTGCTGGTCCCGGCTTCGCTGTTTCAAGCCCGACAGACGGCGGCCTTCCATCCCGAAAAACGCCGTTACTCTGTGTATTTCAATTGTCCGCAGGAAGAAATTGACGATGTGAAACTCCACGTTCCCGCGGAGTTCAAAATCGAATCCGTTCCGCCTGCCAGGCAGGCCAAGCCGGGCGTGGTGTCCTATGAAATTTCCGCCGCGCCGCAAGGCAACGTCGTTGAAGTGAAACGGCTGCTCGTGCTCGATGGCATGACGTTTCCTGTTAGCAGTTATCCAGCGTTGCGGAATTTCTTCAACACGGTGAAAACGGATGACGATGCTCAAATCGTTCTGCAGAATGCCGAATCTGCAAAAAATAACTAGACCCGTCGCCGCTGCCGCGCTCGCGGCGCTTTGCGTCGTGGTCCTCACGTCGGTTTCCAGCTGGCTTTCTTCCCCCGTGCTGGCAGACACCGCCCCGGAGTGGATGCGCGCCGCCGCGCATCAGACTCTCCCGGAATATCCCAAGGAAACTATCGCCGTCGTCCTGCTCGACGAACAGCAGACCACCGTCAAAGACAATGGCGACATTGAAACGAGGCACCGCCGCGCCTATAAGCTCCTGCGCCCCGAAGCTCGCGACAAGTACGGTTACGCCGCCGTCTCTTTCGATAACCAAACCAAGCTTACTTTCTTCAAGGCGTGGACCATCACTTCGGATGGCAAGGAAATGGAACTGAAGGAAAAGGACGCCGTCGAATTCAGCCTCTCCAGCTTCGAAGTCTTCAGCGACCAGCGCGCCAAGGGCATCAAGTTCTCTGCCGCGGATCCCGGCAGCATCGTCGGGTACGAGTACGTGCAAAAGCATCGCCCGTTCGTCTTTGAAGACGATTGGCAATTTCAAGACGAGATTCCCACTCGCCGCGCCCGCTTTTCGCTGCAGCTGCCTCCCGGCTGGGAGTTCTCCGAATACTGGGCCAACTTTCCAAAACAGCAGCCGCAATCCTCCGCGAATAATTTCTACGACTGGGAAGTCGAGAACGTTCCCGCGGTCGAAGTCGAGCCCGAGATGCCGCCTTTTCTCACCATCGCCAGCCGCATGGACATCAAATACTTCCCGCGCAACCCCGCTCTCCGCGCCAAGACCACCGGATCATGGAACGACATCGGCGTCTGGTACGCCAACCTCACTTCCGCCAGCCGCGCTCCTTCACCCGCGCTGCAGCAAAAAGTTGCTGAGCTTACCGCCGGCATTTCCGACCCGCTTAAGAAAATGCAGCTGCTGGCTGCCTACGTCCAGCAGCAAATCCGCTACGTCGCCATTGAAGTCGGGATCGGTGGCTTGCAGCCCCATCCGGCCACGGACGTTTTCAAACATCAGTACGGAGACTGCAAGGACAAAGTGACGTTGCTCGGCGCCATGCTGAACCAAATCGGCGTGGATTCCTACTACGTGATGATTGATACCCATCGCGGCATCGTCAATCCGGATTTCCCTTCGCTGCGCGGCAACCACATGATCATGGCTATCCGCCTCCCGAAGGAAGTTACCGCCAACACCCTTTACGCCACTGTTGACGACCCCCAACTCGGCCGCCTATTATTTTTCGATCCCACCGACGAGTTCGTTCCTTTGGGGTATTTGCCTCCGGAACTGCAGCAGAATTATGGCCTGGTGATCACGCCCGATAGCGGCAAGCTATTCCTGCTTCCCATGCTGCCGCCCACCACTAACCGCTTGCTGCGCACGGCGACGCTCACTCTCGGTCCCACCGGCAATCTGGGCGGCGAAGTCAATGAGCTCCGCTGGGGCGCGCCTGCGGGCGATAGCCGCGCGCAGTTTGTAGGTTCCTCGCCGTCCGACCGCGAAAAGGTCGTCGAAAAATTCCTGGGAGCATTCCTCAATAATTTCACCCTCACCAACGCGACGGTCGGCAATCTCGAAAAGTACGACGAGAACTTTATCCTCCACTATCAATTCGTCGTCGAAGGCTATGCCAAGACCGCCGGCAACCTGCTCATCCTCCGACCCCGGGTCGTCGGCGAAAAGGGTTCCAACATCCTCGCCGGCAAATCGCGCAAATATCCCATCGAATTCGGGGGCACCACTCTGCAGTCCGATGTATTCGACATCACGCTGCCCGCGGGCTACGTGGTGGACGAGCTTCCCCAGCCCGTGGACGCCAAATGCGACTACGCCAGCTACAAAAGTAATGTGGAAGTGAAAGACAACGTGCTGCACTACAAACGCACCTACGAAATCAAGGGCGTCGTAGTTCCCACAGAAAAACTCCCCGAAGTCCGCGACTTTTTCCATCAGGTAGCTGCGGCGGAAAAATCCAGCGCGGTGCTGCGGCGCGCCAACCCCTAGCCGCGCTCGTCAGCTCGCCGCCATCATTTCCTGAATCGCCGACCCTCCGCGAATCATCTCTTCACAATTAACGCGGCCATGCATAATGTTCGGGAAATTTGCAGCCGTCGCGTGTCGTGCAGCGCGCCGCGGGCCCAGGGCCGAACCCACAGGAGAATCAGATGAGAGCGATCGTCAAAGCAGCGAGCGTGCTTCCCAAATTTTTCGCGGTGCTCGCGCTCACTTGCGCCGCGCTAACCTTGGCCGCGCCGCAATCCTCTGCGCAAACTGCCGCGCAAACGCCCAAACAATACACACCGCCTGCCGGCGAGCCCATGCCCCAAAGCAGCACGCTGGAAAACGCGCCGCCCGCGCCCACTCTGCCCGCCGACTGGACCAAGCAGCTTGCCGACCACCACGAATCCATCGTCACGGACCATGTGCGCATCCACGTGTTCCGGCTGCGCCCCGGTGACGATCTGCTCGGCGGGATCCGCGCCTACGTGAACGCGAGTCACATCCAGGCCGCCGTGCTGCTGAGCGCCGTGGGCAGCCTGACGCAAGCTTCCATCCGTTACGCAAATCAGCCCGAGGCGCACATCCACACCGGCCATTTCGAAATCGTCTCCATCACCGGCACGGTGGAAGAAGGCGGCGAACACGTCCACCTTTCCATTTCCACCGGACAAGGCACGATGATCGGCGGACACCTGATGACCGGCTGCAAAATCTACACCACCGGCGAAATCACGTTGGCAGAATTAATCGGTGTACACTTCGCGCGCGAGACCGACACGCAGGGCAGTGGCTGGGACGAACTGAAAATTTATCCGAGCAAGCCGTAGCGAAGAGAGATCCTACTACCGCATCCGCGATGCAGAATCACGAACTAGAGAAAGAGCACAGGAAAGATTGCCCATGCTACTGGCAGACTTTAGACGCCGTCGCGTTCGCGATGCATTGCCGTGTATACTGGTGTTGCGTGCGACTTGACTGGGCGTAAGCCGCCGTTATCTCACTGCGCCGCGGGCAAACTGTACTCAAAATCATAAGAATGTTTCCCCGCCGCAATAATAATATTCATCCTCCCCGTCAACCCAACCAGCTGCCCCGAGCCCGAATCCGGAACTACGGTTATGGACAGCTGCGGCTCCCCTCGCGTCATCGTCGCGCTGTGCTGCAGCACGAAACTCCCGCTGCGCCCCTTCAACATCCCCGTAACCCGCTCCATCGCGACATACCCAGCCGAACCCTTCACCTCAGTCCCAGCCGTCAACATCGTCCCCGTCGCCGCACCTTCCAAATCGCCGTGATACTGTTTGTCGAGCGAATACTTCCCCAGCGTGGACCCATCCCCCTTCTCCGCTTCCCCCTGTTCCGCCAATTTCACCTCAAACCCTCCCGCAGCATGCGTCGTCACGGCTTTCTCCTTTTGCGCTGTACTGGGAAATTGCGGCTGCCCCTGTGCATGGACGCCATCAACCGCTCCCGACACCGTGCCGTTCGCCGCTCCTGAAAATATCGAGATCGCCACGAGCGCAATCACTTCGATGAGCACTAAACGCGTGAGACTAGCGCCAACGCCATTCTCGGATCGTTTCGGCATTTTTTTGCTCCATCCGACTGCCGCGGATTTTTTGTTTTGGCCGTTCATTTGCCGCTCATTTTACTGGCACGCTGTAGTGCGAGGCAATCACTTGCCAGCGGCCGTCGAGAAACATCCACGTGTCGGTGAGCCGGTCGTGATATTCGTAGCGCTTCCCTTTTTCAGTTCCCACTTCGTGATATTGCCCGGTGACGATCGCCGTGTTGCCATGCAACCGCACTTTCATATCCAGCAATTCCGATACTTCCACTTTGGTGCGGGTGTCACCGGCGTGCGCGACGTATCCGGACTTGCTGTAGGTGTTGCCGTCTTCCACGGTAATGATGAAGTCATCGGCCAAGATCGAGCTCATGGCCGCGACATCCCGCTTCTGGTAGGCGAGATTCCACTTATTCTCCAGCGCCAGGATTTTCGCCGTCGCGTCGGAACCTTGCGCCGTCGCGGGCGGCGCATCGAACCGGGCGCCCAGCAAAATGGTCAGTACCAGCGCAGCGAAAAGCGGTGAACGTAGTTTCATGGGCGGGCCTCGCACGCATTGTGCCGTTCGCCCGCCCATATTTCAACGCTTAGAATGGTGCGCGATGCCTGCGCCACATCACTGGATCAGCGCACGGCGAACTTTTCCGCCCAGTGTATGCGCGCGGTGGTTTGCATGGCGATAAAGAGGGTGAGAATCGCGCCGATGGTGATCGCCAGACCGGTGAAGCCTTCGAAGAAAAACGCATAAGAGAACAGCACCAGGTACACAAATTGCGCCAGGCCTGCCTCCAGCAACGCCGCCCGCATCCCTGCGACCAATCTCAAGTAGCTTAGGAGCAGCGTTATCGAAACGGCGGAGCAAATCACGAAGGCCACGTGAATCGAGACGTGATCCACCAGATAGGCCATCAGCAGATGAAAGGAAAAGAACGCGCACGCCACAAAAAAATAATTCATCGGATGCAGCTCGATTCCCCTGACGGTCGTCAGCAGAAAAAGTGCGAAAAAGAAGAACAATAACGAAACCGGTGCGAAGTAGCTGATGCGTCCTGCGAGCGGGCCCGGCTGCAGCTTCTGTGGCAGCGCAATGCCCACATGGTAGCCGGACACCAGGTTCTTGTAGTTCCACAAAAGGTCCCAGCCATTTGCCTGGCGGATCTCCTCCGTGGGTGAAAGCGTGTTTTCGAGCAGGTCGAACCCAGGAAAATTTGTGGTGACGTGCAGCTGAAAATCCTTTACCTGCGTGACCTCATCGCCGAAGCCGTAGCTCCAGTTGTCCAGGCCATGCGAACGATAGGCTACCCGTAGCGCCGCCGTCTCGCGCGGCTGCAGCAGTATCGTCGCCACGGTGTCGTTTTTCTCATTGGTTGTGGCCACGGAAGAGTCGTTGACCGAAAAATTTAAGTCGTCGTACACCGCTTGGCTCGCCGGCAGATGCATGCGGAACGTCACCTGTTGCGCCTGATCGCTGGGATTGCTGAAGCGATAGACTCCGGAAAAATCCACTTGATACGTGCTGTACCAGAGGAGGCCCTTCTTGCGGTAATCGAGATGCAGCGCCGCATTCGCGCGGGTTTGTTCCAGCGGCAGCGTGACCGAAGTCTTCTGCTCTACCGTGCGAACGGTGAACGTTCCGTTCTCGATTGAGCCAACCTGTTTTTGAGAAACTATTTGATAAACGGCGGTCGGCGGTGTTTGCTCCTGCGCTGTTCCCCAAGCCGACGAGACGCGGCCTTTCAGCTGCTCGTCACTGTAATTCGTGCGGTAAAGAATGGTGCTGCCAAGGATGGCCCAAGCTATCGAGGTACAGGCAACAATGAAACCGATTGCAGCGATGCGTTTAATCATGTTGGATCACTCCGGAATTTGAAGGATTGCTTCCCCGCCGCAAGCCCATTCTCTTGGATTCAATTCATTCTGTCAAGTACTTTGTTATGCAAAGTATCTTAGCGATCTGGGGAGAGTGCGGGAAGGGCATTCATTCTTTCGCCTGCCGTCGCTGGAATTTTATCCGCGATTCAATCTCAGCGCTGCAGCCTGCGGTAGATCTGCCCTCGCGGCCCGATCTCCGCCACGTAGAGGACTTGCGGATCGATCGTGAAGACAATTCGATAGTCGCCCACCCGGGCGGTTCGGCTATCAGCACCGACGAGAGGTTTCGATAATCGCGCAGCCTGCGGTTCCGCTGCGATAGCTTCTAACTTTTTTCTTATGCGGGCTTGGGTGTTGCGGTCAAGCGCGGAGAAATACTTTGCGGCGGTCGCACTAAGCTGAATCTTCAGATTCAATCGTCAGCGCACCTGGTCTAGATCGACAGTCTGGCCCAACTCCCTCTCGCGGCTTGCGCGAGCCAAAATCGCTGCATTTTCATCTGTTTTCAGGCTCGCGTCGAGCCAGTCAGCCACATCCAGAATTCCTTCTCGATGCGCAACCAGGGATTTCAGACTTCCCGCCGTCAGAGAATTATTGGTGAGCCCTACTCGTCTGCTGGACTCGTGAATGTAATCGATGTTCCGCGCGATCATGTCCAGAGAATCAATCAGTCCGTCAATTTGAGGCCGAGTCACGGGGTCGTCAGGCGTTGCTATGGTGATTCTGCCTTCGATGATTCCGTTCACGCGGTCCAGGAGGTTTTTGATCTCCCGATCGGCTTTCCGAAATTGCAGCGCGATTGAAATCGTATTGGAACGTCTCTTGACCGCGGCAGCGAGTGCGGAAGTGAAGGCCAGACCATCCAGCGCGCCGATGCGCAGCTCGGGTTCAATCGCGGCGAGAACTAGCGTTGCAGTGGTCATGAGATTCGATCCTATAGGTTAGAGCCGTGACACTACAATAACGTTTCCTGGGCGTCAACCGGGGCCTGACCTCCGCCCTTGTGTCTATTTAACCGACCTGAAGCCGCCGTGGTTCACTAATCACTACTCACGCATTTCCCGCCGGCGAGCCACCAGCGGAACTACGGATTTTTCGTCGCGGCCGGCTGCGCAAAATCTTCCAGGCGGCGGGCTAGCGATTCCGGCAGTTCAGCTTCGAGGTGCATGTGACCGTCCGCGACTTCGGAGTGCAGCACGCGGCCTGTGGCGTGTACCAGCGACAGATTGCGCCCATCGGAAAGCGGGATGCGCAGATCCACGTGGACGAGCGGATCGACCGGCAGCGCGGCGTCCATGCGGGCCAGCAAATCATCCAGGCCGGCGCCCGTAACTGCGGACGTGAAAATTTTATTTTCGCTGCGGCCGTTGGCTTTCACGAGCGCGGCGAGATCTTCGGCAGACAGACGATCGGTCTTGTTGAACACTTGCAGGCGCGGCCGATCCTGCACGCCGAGGTCGGTCAAAACTTTCAGCACATCTGCATCTTGCTCGGCATGATGAGGATTGGAAATGTCGCTCACCTGCACGATCAGCGCGGCTTCCTGTACCTCTTCCAGCGTGGCGCGAAAAGCGGCGATCAAATCCGGCGGCAAATCGCGCAAAAATCCCACCGTATCCGACAGCAGCGCGCGGCGACGCGAAGGCAGACGCACGGCGCGCACCGTGGGATCGAGCGTCGCGAACATTTTCGCGGAAGTGAGCACGTCCGCGTGAGTGAGCGCGTTGAACAGAGTGGATTTCCCCGCGTTGGTGTAGCCCACCAGCGCGATCATGCCCAGCGGCACAGCCTGGCGCGCGCGACGGCGGGTAGTGCGCTGGCGCCGCACGGTTTCGATGGCTTCTTTTATTTTGCTGACGCGATCGCGGATGCGGCGGCGGTCGGTTTCCAGCTTTTGTTCGCCAGGGCCGCGCGTGCCGATGCCGCCGCCCAGCCTCGAAAGTTCTTCGCCGCGTCCGGTGAGCCGCGGCAACAAATAATTCAATTGCGCGAGTTCCACCTGCAGCTGGCCTTCGCGGGTGCGCGCGTGCATCGCGAAAATATCCAGGATCAGCTGCGTGCGGTCAATCACGCGCGTGCCGATTCCCTTCTCCATATTGCGCAGCTGCACGGGCGTGAGGTTGTGGTCCACGATCACCAGCGGGACGTGACGCAGTTCGGCTTCGGCGCGAATTTCATCGAGCTTGCCGCGGCCAACGAGCGTCGCGGGATCGAGCTGCTCGCGCACCTGCAGAATGCTGCCGGCAATTTTCGCGCCGGCCGATTCCGCAAGTTCGTGCAACTCTTCCAAGGAATCGCGGCCCGCGGCCGAAGGATCGCCCGCACGTCCACGCGGAGATTTCTTCAAGCTTACCCCGACGAGCAGCACGCTTTCGCGATTGTCCACCGATTGCGCGGTTTTCATGCGGATGGATTGGCCCTGGCCCGTTGCAAAGTGCGGGAAATTTTATTCATTGGTAATTCAATTATACGCCGAATGTGCGAGGAATAAGCGTCGCGAATTTCAGCCCGCGTGGGCGGCGGAAGAACGCGCCGAAGCAGCGAGAATCAGATCAGAGAGGAATTGGCTCAGCCCGCGGCCGGAAACCTGAAACTCCAGATCGCGCGTGGCCCGATCGAGCCAGCCGAGATACACCAGCAGCGCGACTTCCGCCCAGGATTCCGCGGCTTCGGGCGCGAAACCAATGTCACGCAGGACGCTGGAGACATGCGCAGAGCGTTTTTTCTCGATGCCAGAAATGCGCGCGGCCACGCGTTCATCACGGCGAGCCCACGCGCGCAACGCCGCTTCCCGACGCGCGCTCGAAAGATCCGCGCAATGCTCAACGAAGCGCGCCCAGCGCGCCGCAGCTTGTGGAGTGACGACAGTCTCGTCGAGCCAAGCAGTCTCGTCGCCTTCCCAGCGGTCCAGCATTTTCGCCAGCAGCTCTTCGCGATCCTGAAAATGCCAGTAGAAGCTGCCTTTGCTGACGCCGAGATCGCGCGCCAGCAATTCAATGCGCACGGATTCAATTCCCTCGGTGGAAAGGCGCGCAAACGCGGCACGAATCCAATCGTCGGGCTGCAGTGGAGAAGATTTAAGCGCAGTTGCGGTAGCCATGTGGTGTTCTATGTGTGCCGCGGAACGATACCGGAGTGCGTCGAGCGCGTCAAGTTAGGGGATTGTTACAAATTTACGATCGCGAGCGCTGCGGCAAAGATTTCTGGGGCGTCGCCGAAGCCCGCGAGCCAGTGGACGCCGGCTTCTTTGCGGAACCAGGTGAGTTGACGCTTGGCGAAGCGGCGCGTGGCTTGCTGGATTTGGTGTACGGCGTCTTTTTCGCTGAGCTGACCGGCGAGATGTTCGCGTAATTGCGAATAGCCGATGAACTGGAACGGCTTCGCGTCGGACGGAACGCCGCTGGCGACGAGTGCGCGGACTTCTTCCAGCCATCCGGCTGCGAGCATCGCATCGGTGCGCGCGTGAATTCGCGCGTAAAGGGCCGCGCGCGGCGGCGTCAGGCCGATCTTGATGATTTCGTAGCCTTGCAGCGCATCGCGGCCGCTGCGATGGATTTCTCCCATCGGTTTTCCAGTGAGCAGGCGCAATTCTACGGCGCGAATTATTTTTTGCGTGTCCTGCGAAGAGATGCGTGCGGCGGATTCGGGATCGAGACGCGCGAGCACGCGATGGAGATGCTCGGGACCGTGCTTTTCGGTCAGCTGCCGCAAGCGCGTGCGAATTTCCTCGGAGCGCTGCGGCGCATCCGCGAGCCCTTCGAGCAGTGCGCGCAAATACAAGCCGGTCCCTGCGGTGAGAATCGGCAATATCTTGCGCCGGCGCAGATCGTCCAAAGCTGCTCGCGCGCGAAGCCGGTAGTCCCCGGCAGTGAAAATCTCGGCAGGCTCGCAGAGACCCACCAGGTGATGCGCGATGCCCTGCTGTTCAGTCGCGGGAACTTTTGCGGTGCCGATATCGAAGTGCCGGTACACCTGCGTGGAATCGCAGACCAGTATTTCTCCGCCCAGTTTTTCAGCGAGCTGAATCCCCAGCGTGGATTTGCCGGAAGCGGTGGGACCAAGCACCACGACGAGCCGCGGCAGCGCGCTCATCCCGAAAATTTCCAGTAGCGCAACAGCAAGCCGAGCAACACCAGCGCGGCCAGAATCAGCGCGCCGATCACTTGAGTGCGATTGATTTTCATGGGGTCGCTACCCGCTAAGTTATCACTGCAAGGTGCCGCAAATGAAGATGACTTGTGGAGCGCGCGACCGAAGCGAAGAGAGATCCCTGCCTGCGGCAGGCAGGCTTCACCCGCTGCCGCGGGCTCCCTTCGCAAAATCACTCAGGGCAGGCATGATGACGGCGAAGCGCAGACAGCGGGGGGACACCGGCTTCTGGCTGGCAGGCGCGTTCGGCGCCCTACTGCGTCGCGCCGTCGGGTCGAATGTTGTAGTAGAAGCCGATGCGCAGGTCGAGGTTCGGGCCTTTGAACTGCGGCGGAAGCGGCTCGAACGGGCTCGTGGCGCGAATCGCAGAAGCCGCGGCGGTATCCAGCGGCTCTTTGCCAGACGTCCGATCAATGCTGAGGCTTTCGGCGGAAAAACTTCCATCGTGATTGATGCGGAAAGAAATTAAGACGATTCCCTTGTCACCCAGGTAAAAAGATTCCGGCATGACGGTGAGCCAATTCTGCTTCAACTTCGCGAGGAGCCGATTGATATAACTATTAAAATCCACGCCTTCGGTGGGAGTGAGGATGGTAACGTTACCGGCTTGGCCTTGTGCGCCGCCTCCGCCGCGCCCCCCGCGGCCGCCTCCACCGGTCACGATTCCGCTGTCCGAGCTGTATGAGCCGCCGCTGGGCGCACGCTTGACCGCGTCTTGTAGATCATCCTGCATCGCTTTGCCGGGCGACGCATTCGTTATTCCGAGATTCAGGTGCCCAGGCGTCGTCGGCGGAAGCACTGGCATAAGCTTCGACGGCTCGGGCGGAGGCGGCTGTGCGGGCGCAGTACTCGGAGTCGGGTTGGTGTTCGTCTTCGGAGTGGGTGCCGCGGGTAAATCGAGCGCAGGTCGCTCCGAAGCCACCGGAGGCGCTTCGATGCGATGCTCTTCCGGCCGCGCGGGCGCAACTTTTGCCAAAGTTTTCGGGGTGATCTTCACCACAGGCCCGGGAGGGGGCGAAGGCCGCTTCGAAACCGCACCTTCATCCGGCGGCAAATAGACGACGCCAAGTTCCTTGCTGGCAAGTTCGATCTCATCCCGCGTGGGCACATGCTGCGGGAAAATCTTCGGCAGAAAAATCAGAAAAATAACGAACGCGATGTGCG
Source organism: uncultured Acidobacteriota bacterium (assembly GCA_963779465.1). Taxonomy (GTDB): domain Bacteria; phylum Acidobacteriota; class Terriglobia; order Acidiferrales; family UBA7541; genus Palsa-295. The sequence continues at coordinate 1,117,584 of CAVZYH010000002.1, forward strand.
CCGCAACAGATATCACGCGCGTGATGGCGTCCCACTTGGCATCCCGGCGGTCTTCCGGCTCAACGAGCAGATTCGCTTCGCCGGTATTGAAAATGTCAGGCGAGACAATCTCGCGCAGTTGTGCCGTCATCTGCGGCGGCTGATCGAATTTGTCGATTTCGCGCTGCTCCGGAGGCTCTACATACGCCGGCACGACGATGCGCTGGTCCAGAATCGCCAGCGGCGCGAATTCCGAGGGCGGCAGAAATTGCTCGAAGGGCTTCACGCCCATTCCGCGCGGCACCAGGCTGCGCTCAATCAGCACGTCCAGGGGCAGATGCTCTGGAATATTGGTTTTTCCGGTAAGCGGCGGGGCATCGGACAAGTCCGAAGGGACGACGGTGCGATCGTCCATGTAAGTCGTGAGCCGGCGCGGCGGCTTCTTGTCACCATTGTCGGTGAACGGGCGCACATCTGTCGGAACAAGAGTTCGCGGGATCATCTATTTATTGTCCTGGGGGACGACGGCATCCAGTTGGACGCGCCGCGCGTGTTCCTGGATGCCCGCCATCACGCGATCGGCCAATTCCAGCGCGGCGCGGCCGGCGGCGCCATCCACGCGGGGAGGGCGGCGATTGCGCACCGAACGCGCGAACGCGCCCAGCTCAGCGCGCAGCGGCTCTTCCAGCGCAGTGGGAACTTTTTCAAAATCAATCTTCGGCTGCGGCGAGCCGGGCTCCACGCGCACGCGCAGCAAATCCTGGCGCGTGAAATCCAGCGAGAAATATTCATGCGCCTGAAAAAATCGCATTTTGCGCACGCGCTCCGTGGAAACGCGGCTGGCGGTGACGTTCGCCACCGTGCCGGTGGAAAATTCGATGCGCGCCTGCGCAATATCCACTTTATCGCTGATCACCGGGATGCCCACGGCCTTCAGGTCCACCACCGGGGCGCCGACCAGCGTCAGCAGAATGTCCAAGTCATGAATCATCACGTCATACACTACGTCAATATCCAGGCTGCGCGGGGTGAAAACTCCCAGGCGGTGTACTTCGAAGAACATCGGGTTCAAAACAATTTTCATCGCCGCAGTGACGGCGGGATTGAAGCGTTCCAGGTGCCCGATCTGCAGAATGCGATTTTTGCGCTGCGCCGTGGCGATCAGGCCGTCTGCTTCGCCCAGCGATGACGCCATCGGTTTTTCGACCAACACATCCATGCCTGCGTCCAGTAAGCGGCAGCCGATGCGCGAATGTTCCTTCGTCGGCACGGCAAGACTGATCGCATCAATCTTTTCGCCCGACAGCGATTCGAAATCGCGGATCACGTGCGTTTTGAATTCGGCGGCGACGGCGGCGGCGCGTTCGGCGTTGGTATCCACCACGCCGACCAATTCCACGCCTTCCATTTCCGACCACACGCGGACGTGGTTGCGCCCGAAATCTCCGACGCCGACTACTGCGACGCGTATGGGTTTGTCAGTCACGATTTCCTTTTGGCGGAAGATTTGTGCGCCACGAAGACCACGCTGGCTTCAGGGGCTAAAGCCCCGTTCTCTCGGTCGACGTGTCGGCGGGGCTGAAGCCCCGCCCTTCCAATCCCTTCCTTCCGCCTCACGATTTCCTTTTCGCGCGGCCTTTTATTTCTCCGCGAAAGTAAATGCCCGCCAGAACTGAAACGTCAGAGGCAAAGTCAAAAACGCCCGCCTAAAAAGAAAAAACAGGCGGCCGCTACAAAGGCAAAACCAACTGCAAAGGCGCCCAGCTGAAGCTGGCCGCTACAAATGCAAAACCAACGGCGACGTCAAAACCTGAGCTACCTTCGCGCAGTGTCAGCTGCGGTGGTGCGTTCCGGCGCGAAGGCTTCGATCGCGATTCCGGCATCATCCGCGGCGCGAATCATGGCTTCGCGCTCGAACAGCAAAGTTCGACCTGCGTCAATCGCCAGCGCGGTCGCGTTGGAACGCTTCATTACTTCGATTGTCCTCAATCCCACCACCGGCACATCAAAACGCATATCCTGACGCGGCTTGCTGACCTTCACCACCACCAGCCGCTGCCCGCCGGCAATACGCGCGGCGCGCTCGATGGTTTCGTCGGTACCTTCCATCGCTTCGATGGCTACGCAGGCGCGATCGCGCACCACTACCATCTGTCCCAGGTCGAGTCCCGCGATTTGCGTCGCCACGCCGCGTCCGTAAGCAATGTCTGCGGCTTCGGATTCATCCGGCGCGCGACGAGTGAGCACTCCCGCAGCAGGCAGCAGCGGCCCCAGAAATTTCGTGGAATCTACCAGCTCGATGCCTTCATCTTCCAACACACGCGCCACAGCACCAATCAGCGAGTCCGTATTTTTCGACGGCAGCGAAAGCAGCAATTTCGCGAGGCGCCAGTCGGGACGAATCGCACTGAAAATTTTATTGTGCTTCACCTGCCCGGCCATCACCGCGCGCTTCACGCCTTCTTCATGCAGCAGCTCGATAGTGCGGCTCAGTTCGCCCAGGCTCACCCAGTGCAGGCGTTTCGCCACGCGCTCCAGGCCCGGCGAAGCTTCTTCCTTGATCGCGATCACCGCCATTTCGATGCCGCGACTGCGCGCGCCTTCCAGCACCAGAAACGGAAAATCACCGTTGCCGGCGATCAATCCCCAGTTCGCGGAATTCGCGTCTGCCGCATGATTGTCCGCGCCAAGCTGCGTCATGCTATTTCGTCAGACCTCGGTCGGAGGAGGCCGCTTCGATGAATTGCACTAAAGTTAAGACGTCCTGGGAGTCGGCCAGGGTTCCACGCATCTTTTCCAGCGCCTGCGAAGTATTCAACTTCGATCGCAGCAGCAGCCGGTACGCTTTTTCAATCGCCGCGATGCGCTCGGAAGAAAATCCCTGGCGCTCGAGGCCGACGCGATTGACGCCAAAACAGCGCGTTCCGCGCGGCGCGACGATTTTCGAAAACGGCGGCACGTCTTGCGTAATCACGGTATGCGCCGCGATGTAGGAGTGCTTGCCGATGCGGCAAAACTGATGCACGGGGCAGAACGCGCCCACCTGCGCGTGGTCTTCGATGGTGACGTGACCTGCCAGCGTCGCGCCATTCACCAGAATATTGAAATCGCCGAGCTGGCTGTCGTGCCCCACGTGCGCGTAAGACATGATCAGATTATTGCTGCCCACGCGCGTGACGCCGCCGCCCTTCACTGTTCCGCGATTCACCGTGGAAAATTCGCGAAACTCGTTGTGGTCGCCCACTTCGATGGAAACGCGCTCGCCTTTGTAAGTGAGGTCCTGCGGATCGCCGCCTACCACCGCAAAGGAATAAACGTGATTCGCGCGGCCCAATCGCGCGGGACCGTGCACGACGGCGTGATGCTCGAGGACGCAGCCGTCGCCCAATTCGACTGAATCGCCGACGACGGCGAAGGCGCCGATTCTTGCGTCCTTGCCAATTTTCGCGGTGGACGCAACGATGGCGCGCGGGTCAATCTCACTCATCTACTTCTTCACCGGAACTTGCGTGACAGAATTTGTGGAGCGTTCGGGCGTGCCATCGGCTTTGACGTCCACCATGGCGCACATCAGCGTGGCTTCGACGGCAAGTTCACCATTCACGCGCGCCCACGCCGCGATTTTGCAGAAAGGACCTTTGAAGCTGAGGACGTTCGCTTCCACGCGCAGTTGGTCGCCGGGAACTACCGGGCGGCGAAAGCGCGCGTAGTCAACTCCAGCCATGTAGAGCAGCTTGTTGTCGCGATCTTTAATGTCCAGCAACAGCAACAGCCCCCCGATTTGTGCCATGCATTCGATGATCAGCACGCCGGGCATCACCGGCTTGCCGGGAAAATGCCCCTGAAAGAAATATTCGTTGATGGTGACGTTCTTGATTCCTACAATCCGCTTCTTCGGTTCCATTTCTTCGATGGCGTCCACCAAAAGGAACGGGTAGCGGTGCGGCAGGATCTTCTGGATCGCTATGCTATCGAGGAGCATCGTGTATTAGCCTCTGCCTTCGCATGAATGTGTATTGATTGCGGACTAAGCGCCTATTGGTCGCCTGTCAGCCGCCTACTGATAATTGTTGAGCCGGGCCCGTTGCTGCGCTAAGCGGTTTCCACCGCACGCCATTTTCCCAAGCGCACAATCGAACAATTCTATACGAAACGCAGGCAGGTGGGAATTGGCGATGACGTGGAATGTGATCGGTTTCCGATGGATGACCCAGTAGGGGGGCCTGTTGGTGGCTCGCCCATCGATCGATTACCATCAACATCATGCACCGGTGCACCGATGATGAATTTGACTGGATTCGAACCGGGCGAGCCGAGCCGCTCTCTCACGACGATCCAAACTGGAAATGCTTAGTTTCGAATCTGATTCCAAATCAATTCGAGGCGTACGCAAAAATACTGCACCAAGTGGACGCGTCCTACGAAAATATCGACCATCCGCTAACGGAACGCGAAATTGTAATTCTGAAAATCCCACCGTGTACGAAATTGAGGTCTTTTGTCGAAAATCTGAGGAAAGATGGTCGAGGCCCGAGAATCAAATGGAGAGCGCTGGCTCAGCTGTTTGGCGTACCATTTGAATCGCAAATTTGCCATGAATGGTTCCGCACGACGATGGAGGAGCCCGGGTGCTGGCCGCGCTTTCTGCGCGGACCGGACGAGGGTAATCTGAATGCGCGGGAACTTTCCGACGTTTTTTCTGTCCTACGGCCCTTTACTGGCAATCAAGATTGTCACTTCCGATTCGCTAGACAGCCATTGAAAGAATCGGATTGGGATTTCGTTTTCCGTGGCGCCATGGAAGATATTCCTACGTTTCTGCGCGACAACAAGTACCAATTCACACCAGAATACTGGTGGCCCACTAATCGGACTTGGTGTTTGTGCAGCGAGTACGACTTGAAATTCACCCTACTGGCTGGCTCGAACGATTTGATTTCCGCGGTGTTGAATAGCACGACACTTGAGGCGTTGGAAGTGAATCCGCAGACGCGTATCGACGACTCCGCACCGCTGCCGCTATGAACGCTTGAAACTCGCCAATCGCGCTAATTCGGAATTTGGAAGTTGACTCGCGACGTGTCACAACTGTTCACGTCTGCTAGGATGGCGGCGGGAGCAACACGAATGGCTTCTGTGACACATTCAGAAAACGTGCCGATGAAGGCCATGCTGTGCGACTTGCGAGGGCGGCAGGGCGCGATGGTGAAACTGCTGGGGGAATTTGTGCGCTGCGAATCGCCTAGCCACGTGAAGAGCGCTGTGGACGAATGCGCGGCGATCGTGGCGCGGGAATGGCAGGGGCGCGGGACGAAGGTGCGGATTTTGCGGCAGCGGGAGCGCGGGAATCATGTACGCGCAGAAATTTGGGATGGGGCGGGACGCGCGAGCGGGCAAATCATGGTGCTGGGGCACACGGACACGGTGTATCCGCTCGGCACCCTTGCGAAGATGCCGTTTCGGGTGGCGCAAGGGCGCGCTTGGGGGCCGGGCACGTTTGATATGAAGGGCGGGATCGTGCTGGCGCTTTTCGCCGTGGACGCTTTGCGCGCGCTGAAAATTCAGCCGACGAAACGCTTCGTGTTTCTGTGGACGTCGGATGAAGAGATCGGCAGCGAGAGTTCGCGGCGGGCGATTGAGCAGGAAGCGCGACGGAGCGACGCGGTGTTGGTGCTCGAGCCATCGTTCGGACGCGAAGGGCGACTGAAGACGCAGCGCAAGGGCGTGGGCGGCGCGGAAATAATTGTCACCGGGCGCTCGGCGCATGCGGGGATTGACCCGGAGAAGGGCGTGAACGCGGTGCACGAGCTGGCGCTGCAAATCGCAAGCCTGATGAAGATGAACGATCCTCGGCGCGGGATCACCGTGCAGACTACGGTGGTGAGCGGCGGGACGATCACGAACGTGGTCCCCGAGCACGCTCGCGCGATGGTGGATATTCGCTACGCGCGCGCGGCGGATGTGCCCCGCATCAATCGCCGGCTGCATGCGTTGCGTCCAATTCTGGAACGCGCGCGCGTGGAAGTGCGCGGCGGAGCAGATCGTCCGCCGCTGGAGCGCACCGCTGCGGTGCGCAAATTATTTGCCAAGGCGCAATCGCTGATGGAGGAGATGGGATTGGCGCTCGGCGAAGCATCCACCGGCGGAGGATCGGATGGAAGTTTTACGGCGGCGCTAGGCGTGCCGACTCTCGATGGCTTGGGCGCAGTGGGCGACGGGGCGCACAGTCCGCGCGAGCATGTGGTGATTAGCAGGTTGGCGGAACGCGCGGGGTTGATCGCGGGTTTGCTGGCGACGTTGTAGCGCGGCACCAAACGAAGAGAGATCCTTCGCCCGCTTTCGCGGGTTCAGGATGACGGCCGCTACGCCTAGGATGGCGGCGCGCAGAATAAAAGAGCCGGCGAGACGCCGGCGCTACTCAAACCAGAGAGCACAGGCAATCTTGTGTCAAGTTCCATGACATGCTTTACACAGTGTTATCAGGACATCCTTTACACTTTGCGGGTCAGCTCACCCAGCGGTCCACTGCAGTGGACCGCTGGGTGACGAGATCGAGTTCGCGCACCAGGCTGCGGCAGTAGTACACCAACACGCGCCCGTCCAGACGCTCGATGCGCACCCATTCGCCCGCCAGCGCCCGGCTAATTTCCCAGGCCCGCCCCTGCAGGTGGAGCCGACCTACCTTCGATACCCGGTAGACTTCCGCTCCCGCTTCGTATTCCCAAGTCGGCGGTTGCGTCACATAGCGGCGTGCACTTTTCTGCCACACCGTCGCCGGCGTTTTCATCGCCAGTGCTTCGTGCGGCCGCTCGTGATTATATTCATGACGAAATTTGTCCAGCCAGATTTGCCGCTCCGCACGCGCCGGGATTCCTCGTCGCTGCATCGCCGCGCTTAACGCTCCGTGAAAGCGCTCCACTTTCCCTTGCGTCTGCGGATGGCGATACCCGCTGAAGTGCAGCTGGATTCCTTGCCGCATGATCCACACCGTCAGCCACGTCCAACCCGTCACCGCTTTCATGTTCCACCACGGCGTCCCGTGATCCATCAGCATCTCCTCCGGCATGCCGCACTGCTCGAACGCTGCGATCAGCTGCTGTTTTACGGGCGCTGCTTGGGTCGACCAGGTTCCGTGCAGCGCGATCGCGTAGCGGCTGTGATCGTCCAGAATCGACAGCGGACCCACCGGCGCGTCCCATCCCAGCGGGCTTTTGAAATCCATCTGCCACAGCTGATTCGCCGCGCCGCGCTCGAAGCGCTTTACCGCTGCGCGAAACCGGTCTTGCGCTCGCACCAATCCGCGCCGCAATAAAATCCGGTGCACCGTGATCACCGGCAGATGAATCCCCTCGTCCGCCAGCACCACTTGCAACTTCCGTGCGCCCCAGTCCGGCCGCTGCTGCCGCAACTCCACCACCCGCTCCTCCCGTTCACTGGCCGTCTGCGTGGGACTCTGGTGCGGACGCCGGCTCTTCTCCACCACGCCGGCAATCCCCTCCGCCGTATAGCGCCGCAGCCACTGGTAACCTGTCGGCCGCGAAATCGCAAATTCCTCGCACATTGCACTCATGGTCTTCTCACCGCGCTTCGCACTCACCACAAAACGTACGCGCTGCTCGTCTACCTTCACTGTTCCCCACGCCATCCTCGCCCTCGCCCGAGGGCCCGTTATCTCCGTATCCCTCGTTCACTCTCCCCGCCGAGTGTAAAGGATGTCCTGATAACGCTCTGTAAAGGATGTCATGAGACTGAACACAAGATTGCCTGTGCTACCCAAATCGGGCGCTACGAAATCCGAGAGGGGTTAGCCGCCGATGCGGAGAAGGCGCATCAGGTTGGTGGAGCCAGTGGTGCCGATGGGGGTGCCGGCTACCATGCCGATGATGTCGCCGCGCTTTACTAGTTTTTCTTCGAGGAGGCGCCTTTCGGCCCTGGCCGCGAGCTTGTCGATGTCGCGAACGGCGCTCATGCTGCGCGGCAGTACGCCCCAGTAGAGAGCAAGACGGCGGCGCGTTTGCTGGACTGGAGAGAAGGCGACGATGGGAGAGCGCGGGCGATACTTCGAGACCAATCCCGCGGACGAGCCCTTCTCGGTGAATACCACGACAACCTTCAGGTGCAGTTCTTCGGCGGCGTGGCAGATGGCTTCGGCGATGACTTCATTGATTTGCAGATTGCCGGAGCGCGCGGGGCGGGGCAATTGCGTGACACTGGCTTCGGCTTCGCGAATGATGCGGTCCATCATCATGACGGATTCCAGCGGATAGAGGCCGGCGGCGGTTTCGCCGGAAAGCATGAGGGCATCGCTGCCGTCGAAGATGGCGTTGGCGACGTCGGAAGCTTCGGCGCGCGTGGGACGCGGGTTTTTCTGCATGGAATCGAGCATTTGGGTGGCGGTGATTACGGGGATCAACGCGTTGCGCGCCTTCAGAATGATTTGCTTTTGCACTACGGGAACTTTTTCCGGGCTCATTTCTACGCCCAGGTCGCCGCGCGCGACCATCACGCCGTCGGCGATTTCGAGAATTTCGTCGAGGTTGTCTATGGCTTCGGGCTTTTCGAGCTTGGCGATTACCGGCGTATCTTTCCCGGCGCGAGCGATGGCGTTTTTGGCGGCGCGCACGTCTGCGGCGGTGCGCACGAAGCTGAGGGCGAGATAATCGGCGCCGAGGATCAAGGCTGACTGGAGATCCTTGCGGTCTTTTGCGGTCATCGAGGGAATGTCGAGTTTAATTCCGGGAAGATTAATGCCCTTATGTTCGCCGAGGTCTCCGGGGTTTTCCACTTGCGTGACTACGTCCCGGCCGTGAGCGGAAATCACGCGCAGGGCGATATCGCCGTCGCTGAGGAGGATGCGGTCGCCTTTGCGAACAGATTCAGGCAGGGCGCGGAAAGTGGTGCTAACGCCTTCTTCGGTGCCGGGAATATTACGCGTGGTGATTACGAAGCGCTGGCCGAAGCGCAGGCGAATGGGTTTGCCATTGACGAGTTTGCCGGTGCGGATTTTCGGACCCTGCAAATCGGCGAGCACGCCGATGGGTTTCTCATAGTGCGCGGAGGCGCGGCGCAAGGCCGCGACCATGCGCAGGCGGTCTTCGTGCGTGCCGTGGGAAAAATTCAAGCGGGCAACGTCCATACCGGCGTGCACCAGCTTGTCTATCATCTTGTACGAAGAGGTGACGGGGCCCAGGGTACAGACTATTTTTGCTCTGCGAGGATTTATCACGATTATTTGTTCACCGAGAAATCATTGACGATTGCGAAGAGAAATTCAATGCCTTTGCGAAAAGAATCGAGCGGAATGCGTTCGTTGTCGGCGTGAAAGCGAGACATGTCGTCGTCGTTGAGCGGGAACGGAATCAGGCCGTAGGCCTGCACATTGCGCAGACGGAGCGGAGCGGAATCAGTGAAATAAGTGGACATGAGCGGAACGACGGGCGCGCCGGGATAATTTTTGGCGGTGACGCTGGAAATTGTGTTGTAGAAATCGGACGTGAGCGAAGAGGACGGAGCTGTTTCGGATAAGGGCAACTGCGGTTCGAACTGGATCGTCGGATCGTTCACCAACTGCTGCAATTTTGCGAGCAGCGGAGCGAGCTGATCTCCTGGAAGCAGCCGGACGTTGATTGTGGCGCGGGCTTCCGAAGGAATTACGTTGGCGCGAATTCCGGCGCGGAGCATGGTGGGTGTTGCGGTGTCGTGCAGCATCGCATTCCACGCGGGACTCTGATTGGAGATCACGCGGGCGGCATGTTCGCCGCGGTCGGAAGTGTCCAGCGAGCGCATCCATTTGGAAGTTTCTTCGTCCTGAAGCGGAGCGAGCGCCTGGAAATACGCGCGGGTGACAGAATTAAATTGCACGGGCGCCTCATAGCTTCCGATTTTTTCGATGGCGGCGGCGAGGTGGACGACGGGATTGTCTTTTCTGGGCATGGATGCGTGACCAGAAGTGCCTTTGGCGATCACGTCCACGTTCGCGGGAACTTTTTCGCTGACTTGCACGCCAACGTATTGCGGCTTGCCATCTTTCAGGAAAACGCCGCCGCCTTCATTGATGGCGAAACCTGCCGCGATTTTGTCCCAATGCTTGTCCACGGCGAAGAGCATGCCGGCTGCGCCGTAAGATTCTTCATCACCTTCTGCGAGGAAGATGACGTCGCGATTGAGGCGCGCGCCGGAGCGTTTGAGTTGGATGAAGACGGCGAGATTGGCTGCGAGCATGCCTTTGTCGTCAATGGCGCCGCGACCGTATAGGTAGCCGTCTTTTATGGCCGCGCCGAAGGGATCTTCGGTCCATTTGGATTTGTCCACGCCGACAACGTCGAGATGAGCCATCAGGAGCAAAGCGCGTGAAGGATCAGGTACGGCGCTGGAAGAGAGGCGGGCGACGATGAAGCCGCGGCCGGGAGTGCTCTCGAAAACTTCAGATGGGATGCCTTCTTTTGTAAGTATGGCGGCGATATATTTCGCGGCTACTAGTTCGTTGCCCGGCGGGTTGGAGGTGTCAATGCGCAGCAGGCCTTGCAGCCAGCCGAGCGCGTCTTGTTGAATTTGGGAGAGCGACGGATTGGCCGATGCCGGATATTGCGGGGACGTTGGAACGGCCTGAGCTTGAATTGATGCAGCAGTAAATAGCAATGCTATAAGGACAAGAATCGGTAGCGGAATGCGCGCGCGCGCCATCCTGGATTTCCCCCCAGAAAGTGAAATTCAATCGCAGAGCAAGAGACCAATTCATATTATCATGCTGACGGATGCGGCCTTGGGAGCGAGACGCGGAGCGTTTTCTGAACTGCAATCGTTCCGGAATGGGCGCGCGAGCGGACCATCCCCGGAGCGGCATGGGCGCATCCTAATCTTCAACCAAACGGACTCTTAGGTGTGGCTGGGATGGGATTTGGCACCGGATCGGACACGAGACTGGGCACGAAATTCGGCGCATTACGAAAACAGGAGAGCACGAAATTGAAGACATGGATGCGAGTGGCGCTTTTGGGAATCCTAATTGTGGCGCTGGGTGTGCCGCCGGGGACGCTGACTTCTTACGCGCGTGCGCGGCAGCAGGAAGGCCCAGTGACGCCCGCTCCAGCGCAACAGCCAGGCGCGGCGCCGAAGCAGCCGACGGGGCAGCAGCAGCCTTCACAAGCCGGGAAACCGCAGGCGCAGGCGCCGCAGGTGGCCATCACGGTGCAGTCGAACGTGGTGAATATTGACGCGGTGGTGACGGATTACGAAGGGAGCATCATCACCGGCTTGCAGAAGCAGAATTTTCGCGTGTTGGATGATGGCCAGCCGCAGCAGATCAGCAATTTTGGAGCGAGCGAGGCGCCGATTACGATTGTGGTGCTGATGGAGTTCAGCCGGCGCATGGGAAGTTACTTTGGCTATCGCGGAAAGATGTGGGCTTATAACTTTCTGGATCATTTGAACGCGAAGGATTGGGTGGCGGTCAAGACGTTTGATTTGAAGACCAACATGGTTTCGGATTTCACGCAGGATAAGAAGGCGGTGGCGGGTGAAGTGGCTGCGCTATATTTTCCGGATTTCAGCGAAGCGAATTTGTTCGACGCCACGCTGGAAACTTTGGACCAGTTGCGCGATGTGAAAGGGAAGAGGTCTATTTTAATTATTGCTTCGGGCTACGACACGTTCAGCAAACATACTTTGGACCAGACGTTCAAGCCGCTGAAGGAAACGGATGTGACGATTTTTTGTATTGGGATGGGCGGGGCGCTGGATGCGATGGGGGTTCACGAAAAGAGCATGACGGGGCCGGAATTTGCGAGCGTGAATTATTTGCAGGCGGAGAACCAGCTAAAAACTTTTGCGGAGATGACCGGCGGCTGGGCATGGTTTCCGCGGTTTGAAGGGGAGATGAACGATATCTTTAACACAGTGGCGATTTTTCTGCGCAACCAGTACACGATTGGGTTCACGCCTTCGACGCCGCCGGATGGGAAAGTGCATAAGCTGAAGGTGGAGATATTGGATAACGAGGGGAATCCGTTCATGACGCAGGATAAGAAGGGGAAGAAGAAGAAGATCGTAGTGAATGCGCGGGAATGGTACACGTCGCCGAAGCCGACGACGGGGAATTAGGTCGACGTGACGCGCAGATTATATTTGACGGACGAAGAGCAGGTTGCCGATATTCGTCGCGGAATCGCGGATGCTCGCGCTGGGCGGGTTGTTTCTCATGCGAAGGTGGCGCGGTGGTTGCGCTCGTGGGGCAAGAAGCGGAAGGTACCGCCGCCATCATGCGCTGCACGACATTCTCGCTAGCGATGCTTCCACCACAGGGCTGCTCCGATTACGACGCCGAGGCCAAGCGAGCCCAAAAGAAATATTCGAGTTTCGGGGAGCGATTCGTCAACCATTAGGCCGAGCCCCAACGCTAGCACCGCGCCAATCCAACTTGTGGTGATCCAGAGAGTCCCCATTTGAACTTCGGGGCGGTCGCGATGGCCGTCACTCATTTTTCTGTACCATCAATTACAGTTTAGCGAGTTATTCGATCGTTTGGGCAAAAAGCAGATCCCTCTCTGCGTCCCGCGCCCGTCCCGCAGCCGCGGGACGGGAAAGAAAAAGCGCGGGACTTCGTTCGGGATGACACCTGGTGCGAATTCGCTCTTTGCACGGCCGTGGATCATTTTTGCGGGAGGCGGAGGTCGCGGCCGGACATTTCTGGGGGTTCGGGGACTTCTAGGACGCCTAGGAGGGTTGGGGCGATGTCGCGCAGCGAGCCGCCCGGGGTTAGTTGGGTGCGGCCGTTTTCTGTTAGCAGGATGAACGGGACGGGATTTGTTGTGTGGTAGGTGTGGGCGCCGCCGGTGACGGGATCAATCATGGTTTCGGCGTTGCCGTGATCGGCGGTGATGATCCAGGCGCCGCCGCGCGGTCTGAGAGATTGGAAAATTCTGCCGAGACATTCGTCCACGGTTTCTACGGCTTTGATGGTGGCTTCGAGTTTGCCAGAATGACCAACCATGTCCGCATTCGCGAAATTCATGATGATGGCGTCGAAATTTCCTTTTTCGATGGCGTGGATTACGGTGTCGGCGACGCCGGCGGCTGACATCTCCGGCTTTAAATCGTAGGTGGGCACTTTCTGCGACGGGACTACTACGCGTTCTTCTCCGGGGAATGGTTTTTCCACACCGCCATTAAAGAAATAGGTGACGTGCGCGTATTTTTCGGTTTCGGCTACGCGTAGATTTTTGTAGTCCTGCTCGGCAAACACATTGGCGAGGATTTGTTCCAGTTTTTCGGGTGCGATCAGGTAGCGCAGCCAGGACCACGCTTTGTCATATTGGGTAGTGGCGACGAAGAAGAGATTTTTCGGACGCGCGGGGTCCGCAAATTCCTTGAAGCCGGGTTCGACGAGGGCGCGCGTGGTTTCGCGAGCGCGGTCGGCGCGGAAATTGAAGAAGATTATGGCGTCGTCGTCGCGGATTACGCCGCGCGGGACGGCGGGCTTTCCGGGGGTGGCTTCAGTGGTGATTACGGTGGGGACTACGAATTCGTCGGTGACGCCTTTTTCGTAATTGGCGCGAATGGCGGCGATGGGGTCGGAGAATTTTGCTTCGGATTCGCCGTGGGTCATGGCGCGATAGGATTTTTCGATGCGGTCCCAGCGATTGTCGCGGTCCATTGCGTAGTAGCGGCCAATGATGGAGGCGATTTGGCCGACGCCGAATTCGCGCATTTTCTTTTCGAGGGCCTGGAGGAATTCGATGCCGCTGTTGGGTGGAGTGTCGCGGCCGTCGGTGAAGCAGTGGACGAAGACGCGCCCGACTTTATTTTCGCGGGCCATGCGCAGCAGGGCGTAGAGATGTTCGATGTGGGAGTGCACGCCGCCGTCGCTGAGCAGGCCGAGCAGATGGAGTTGGCGCGCGCGGCCGCGTTCCATGGCTTCACGGAGGAGCGGCTGGCGCTGAAATTCGCCGCTGGCGATGAGCTGGTCAATGCGCGTGATGTCCATGTGCACAATGCGGCCTGCGCCGATATTCAGATGGCCGACTTCGCTATTGCCCATTTGTCCTTCGGGGAGGCCGACGGCGGGGCCGGAGGTGTGGATGAGCGTGTTGGGAAATTCGCGGAGCAGGCGATCGTAATTTGGTTTGCGCGCGAGGGCGATGGCGTTGCCGGCGGTTTCGGCGCGGTAGCCCCAGCCGTCGAGGACGGTGAGGACGATGGGTTTCGGGCGTTTGTGTTGTGAGTTCATGTCGCGTTCCGTTAGGGGCGCAGCGCTTTGCGGCCAGGGAAGCGGGCGGAGCTGCCGAGCGCTTCCTCGATGCGGAGGAGTTGGTTGTATTTGGCGATGCGGTCGGTGCGGGAGGCGGAGCCTGTTTTGATTTGGCCTGTGCCCATGGCGACGACGAAGTCGGCTAGGAAGGTGTCTTCGGTTTCGCCGCTGCGATGGGAGACGATGGCTGCGTAGTTGGCTTTGCGGGCCATTTCGACGGCTTCGATGGTTTCGCTTACCGTGCCGATTTGATTTAGCTTGATGAGGATGGCGTTGCCGACGTGTTCGGAGATGCCGCGGGCGAAAATTTTCGGATTGGTGACGAAAATATCGTCGCCGACGAGCTGGATTTTTTTGCCCAGGTCGCGCGTGATGATTTTCCAGCCGTCCCAATCGTCTTCGGATAGGCCGTCTTCGATGGAGACGATGGGATATTTGGCGGCCCATGCTTCCCAGAATTTCACCATCTCTGCCGAGGTGCGCTCAGATTTATCGGATTTCTTGAAGACGTATTTTTTCTTGTCACGATCGTAGAACTCGCTGGACGCGGGGTCGAGCGCGATGGCGATTTGTTCGCCGGGCTTGTATCCGGCGGCGGTGATGGCTTCGAGGACGCGCTCGAGAGCTTCTTCGTTGGATTTCAGGTTGGGAGCGAAGCCGCCTTCATCGCCGACGGCGGTGGAGTAGCCGTTCTTCTTCAACACGGACTTCAAGTGGTGGAAAACTTCGACGCCCCAGCGGAGGGCTTCGCGGAAATTCGGCGCGCCGACGGGCATGACCATGAATTCCTGGACGTCCACGGAGTTATCGGCGTGGGCGCCGCCGTTGACGATGTTCATCATGGGGACGGGGAGAGTGTTCGCAGATTTATCAGACGAATAGCGCGCTAGATATTGATAGAGCGGCTGGGCGAGTTGGGCGGCGGCGGCGCGAGCGGCGGCCATGGAGACGGCGAGGATGGCGTTGGCGCCGAAATTTGATTTGTTAGGAGTGCCGTCGGCTTCGATCATTTTGCGATCGAGTGCTTGCTGATCGGTGGCGTCGAGACCGGTGACGGCTTTTGAGATTTCGGTGTTCGCGTGGCCAACGGCTTTCAGGACGCCTTTGCCCAGGTAGCGCGATTTGTCACCGTCGCGGAGCTCGTTGGCTTCGTGTTCGCCGGTGGATGCACCGGAAGGGACGGCTGCGCGGCCGACGGCGCCGCCCGCGACGTGGACTTCGGCCTCGACGGTGGGATTGCCGCGGGAATCTATGATTTCACGGGCGTGGACTTTGGTGATTTTCGTGGACATGGGGCTCCTATTATTTATTTGATGGCGAATTGTGCGATGAACATCGTAAACGGTTTGGGGTGGAGGGTACAAGGCGGGGATGCGGCAAAGATTTGGCGGCAACTGTCGTGTTACGGAAAGCGGCACGGCAACACAGCCGGCGAGACGCCGGCGTTACTCGGACTCGACGCCGCGATGCAATGCGCGGCGCGGATAAAACGAAGAGAGATCCTTCGCTGCGCTCAGGATGATGACCGCTAGGCTCGCGATGACGGCATCATTCGGGTTCTTCGATCATGGACTCTGGGCGGACTACCACGACTACGCCGTGTTCGGTTACGGAGTAGCGAGCGCGGTCGGCTTCTGAGTCGTAGCCGATTACGGTGCCCTCGGGCAGGCTCACGTGACGGTCAATTATGGCGCGGCGAATGCGGCAGCTGCGGCCGACGTTTACGTGATTGAAGACGATGCATTGATCGAGTTCGCTGTAGCTATTTACGCGGACGTCGAGGCCGAGAACGGATTTGGTGACACGTCCGCCGGAAACAATCGAGCCGGCGCCGACGATGGAATCGAGCGCGACGCCCATGCGCGAGGGATCGGCGAACACGAATTTGGCGGGCGGGTATTGCTGCTGCCAGGTGTGCAGCGGCCAGCTCTTGTCGTAAAGGTTGAACACCGGAGAGACGGAGACCAGGTCCATGTTGGCTTCGTGGTAGGCCTCGACGGTGCCGACATCGCGCCAGTAGGATTCTTCCTTTTTATTTTCGTCGCGGAAGTTGTAGGCGAAGACGCGATGCTTTTCGATGATGCGCGGAATGATGTCCTTGCCGAAATCGTGATTGGAAGTGGGATCTTCGGCGTCGGCGATAAGGATGGGCACGAGCAACTGGGTATTGAAAAGATAGACGCCCATGGAGGCGTTCACTTTTTCGGGATGGATGCGCGAACGTTTGGGGTCGGCGGGCTTTTCTTCAAAGCCGACGATGCGCCAGTCCTTATCGGTTTCGATGACGCCGAAACTTCCGGCGGCTTCCTGCGGGGACACTTCAAAAGTGGCGACGGTGACGTCTGCGCCGGCTTCGACGTGCTGCTCCAGCATTTTCTGGTAATTCATTTTGTAGATGTGATCGCCGGAGAGGATAAAGACGAAATTGGATTGCTCGGAGCCGATGGAATAGATGTTCTGATAAACGGCGTCGGCGGTGCCTTGATACCAGTGCTGGGAGACGCGCATCTGCGGAGTGAGCACTTCGATGAAATCGCCGTGGCCCATAAGTAGAGACCAGCCGCGGCGCACGTGACGATTGAGGCTGAGGGCTTTGTACTGGGTGAGAACGAAGACGCGGCGCAGATCGCTATTCAGGCAATTTGAGAGCGTGACATCAATGATGCGGTAGATGCCGCCGAAGGGGACGGCAGGTTTGGCGCGATCGCGAGTGAGAGGCCAAAGGCGTTCGCCCTGGCCACCGGCCAGCAGGACCGCAAGTGCGCTGCGCATCAATGGCATGGACACACTCCTCCGGAAAGTCCCGGGCAGGCGGAGGACATTCTAGCAGCAAGTGCAAGCGGGCTGAAAGAGCGCGCGACGAAGTGGCATCGATTGGGGGATATGAAAGCGGGAGACGGCGACGCATGCTTCGCGCGCGAGAAATTAGTGAGAAGGCGGATGATAACTAGAGAGTTACAATTTGCGGTTTTTCGTGCTTTGCCAATTTAGGCCTTGACTTACAGTCAGGCGGGCGATAGAAGAACTTGGCAATTGCCGGTTCGGGTGTGAACCGGATACACTAGGTGGTAACCCACTCAGTGCAAACTAACATTCAACGGGGAACGGGGGTGAATACGCGTGGCAGAAGTTGTCATTCAAGAGGGTGAATCTCTGGAGAATGCCCTCCGACGCTTCAAGAGAAAGGTGCAGTCGGAAGACATAATCAAAGAGATAAAAAAGCACAGCTACTACATGAAACCAGGTGAAAGGCGCCGTGCCAAAGAGGCCCTCTCGCGTAAGCGTCTCCGGAAAAAGCAACGGCGTGAGCAAGACTAGGTGACCATTAACCGGGGTCCATTCAAACGGTTCGAAGCGGTCTGGGTGAGGGAAACGTGAATTTTTCCGGGCACGTTCCAACATTTGACTGGGAGAACTGTTCCGCTGCTACTCCTGTTCCAGCTCGGCCATGGAGCAGCGTATGGAATACCACGATAGGGTTTTGAAATGTGCAGAATGTTCGGCTGAGTTTGTTTTCACCGCCGGCGAGCAGATGTTTTTCGCCGACAAGGGTTTCAAGAACGAGCCCAAGCGGTGCAAAGCGTGCAAGGCCAACCGCTCGGCGGGCACATCAGCAGGTTCCGGCAGCGTACAGCGTGTCGAAACCAAGACGGTATGCTCGCAATGCGGAAAAGAAACGACGGTTCCGTTCAAGCCAACACAGGGGCGCCCGGTATATTGCCGTGAATGTTTCCAACAGCGGCGATCGGCCGGGCCACAGAGCATCGCGGCGCCTTGAGAAGCGCACCTCACGAGATGACTTGAAACTAGCCGAGCGGAGTTCCTGGTAGTCCCCGATTCTGTGGCGTGTGAGTTAAACCGACAGAAGGCGGGGCGGGGGGCCAGCCCGGAAAAAAGGGAAATCCATCTTCAAAGGCTCTTCCTCGCGTGAAAGCGCTGGGAAGAGCCTTTTGATTTTTTGGGGCGTGATACGCTGCGGCACTTCTGCAGCGGGCACGGCATGCAGCGCCCCTACGCTCGAACTCGACTAAGTGCGCGATGGCAGCTTTTTGTTGTCGTTATTTGTTATGCGGCGGCGCGTGCGGATTTGGCGGGAGCGATTTCGCGAAGCGCTGCGAGGAAGGCTTCGGTTTCGGGTGGCGTGCCGACGGTGACGCGCATGAAAGTGGGCATGGCGGGGAAGGGGCGGCCGACGTAAATGTTGCGCACGCGAAATTTTTCGATGATAGGTTTTACGTCCGTGCTCATGTCGAGCATGACGAAATTAGCTTGCGAGGGGATGAACGGGCGCGAGTCTTTGGTGAGTTCGGCGCAGAGCCATTGGCGGGTGGAGTTGAGTTGCGAGCGGCAGGTGGCGACGTGCTCGTCGTCCGTGATGCTGACGAGGGCGGCTTGGAGAACGGCGGCATTGCCATTGTCCTGTAGAAGCTCAGCGGCGAGGCGAGCGATGGGTTCTTTGCCGCCGATGGCGTAACCCAGGCGCATTCCCGCCATCCCGTAAATTTTTGAAAATGTGCGGGCGACGATTACGTTGGGATGCGCGGGGATGAATTCGAGGGCGCTTGCGTAACGCGGGTCGTCCACGAAATCGAAGTATGCTTCGTCCACGACGATCAGTGTGGTTGGGGGCACGGCTTGTACGAATGCGGCGAATTCATCGCGAGTGACGATGGTGCCGGTGGGATTATTGGGATTGCAGATATAGGCGACACCTGTTTTCGAGGTGCAGGCCGCGGCCATTTTGGGAAGGTCGTGGCGATGGTCGGAGGTGAGCGGGATCAGCACGGAGTTCGAATGCAGCACGCGCGCGTAATCGAGCACGGCTTCAAAAGTGGGAGCTGCGGCTACGACGTTGCGGGAGGGATCGAGGAAGGCGTCGTCTGCGGCGCGGAGAATTTCCGTGGAACCGCAGCCGAGGACAATATTTTCGGGCTTCACTTTGTATTTTTGTGCGAGCGTGTTCGTGACCTGGCGATAGGCAGCGTCGGGATAGCGATTGGAGATGGAGGCGCAATCGGCTAAGGCGACGCGGGCTTTGGGTGAAGGGCCGTAGGGGTTTTCGTTGAAGTTGAGGCGGACGGGGCCGACGGGCATCGGATTGGATTGCGGCGCATCCAATGTATTTGGATTTGAAAGGGTGGGCACGACGATCGCGGCAGCTAGAGATTGCGCGAAGATGCGGCTGAAATCGCGGCGGGAATGGGTTGCGGATGTCATCGAGTGCTCCTGGGTTGAAAAATTCTGCAGGATGATACTCCCTGGTGGTCTAGCGGACAACGAATGCCTTGCAAGCTGGTTCGAGTGAGCAAGATAAATTGACCCGGAGGCGCAAATGGCGACGAAACGGAAAAGCAAGCGGCAGGTAAAGCGCAAGTCTGCGAAGAAGGCGATTGCGAAGGCGGCGGGCGCGCGGAGTCGCGGCGGTGTGAACGAGAAGGCGCTGCGCGAGCAACTTCGCAAAGTTCTTGATTGGCACGAAGCGCACGCGGATTGGAAGCAGGCGCTGGCGGGATTGGATCCGGCGCATCGTGGGGTACGGCCGGTGGGATCCCCGCATTCGGCGTGGGATTTGCTGGAGCACGTGCGGCTGGCGCAGCGGGATATTCTGGATTTTACGTTGTATCCGAAGCACATATCGCCAGATTGGCCGGCGGGATATTGGCCGAAGACGCTGGCGCCGGCGGATGATGCGGAGTGGGAGAAGAGCGTGGGAGAATTTTTCAATAATCTGAAGGAGATGGCGAGATTGGTGAGCAATCCGCGCACGGATTTTTTTGCGCGGATTCCGCACGGGACTGGGCAGACGTATTTGCGCCAGATTTTGCTGCTGATTGATCACAATTCTTATCATCTGGGGCAACTGGTGCTGGTGCGGCGGTTGCTCAGCGCGTGGTAAGAAAAGTGCGCGGGCGTTCACTCGCGCCGTCGTGGGTCCTTGTTATAATAGGATCGTTATAATAGAGAGCGAAATACTCGGGAAGATTTGGGGAGATTCATGAGCCGTCAGCAAACAATTGTGGACTCCGCGGCGACGCAGGACGCGCAGGAGCGCGTCTGGGACGCGTTTCGCCGCTGGGGATATTTGCAGGCAAGCCTGGATCCGCTGGGCGACATGGCGCCGGTGCCGATGCCGGAACTGGAAGCGAGCGGTGCGGACGCGGAAGCTGCGCGACGAGTGTATTGCGGGACGATCGGCGTCGAGTTCATGCACATTCCGGAGCGCGAGAAGCGGGAATGGATTCAGGCGCGCATGGAGGCGGAGGCGCCAGAAGCGGATCGCGCGCGAATTCTGGAATGGTTGGTGCGCGCGGAGATTTTCGAGCAGGTGCTGCAGACGCGCTATCTGGGAACGAAGCGCTATTCGTTGGAGGGAGAAGCGGCGCTGCTGCCGCTGCTGGATGCGATTCTGGAGGCGTCGGCGGAGCAGGGCGCGGTGCAGGCAGTCCTTTCGATGAGCCATCGCGGACGGTTGAACGTGATGGTGCAAATCGTAGGGCGCGATGCAGCGGAAGTTTTCGCGCGATTTGAGGACGTGGATCCGCGCAGCGTGCTGGGCGGCGGCGATGTGAAGTATCACATGGGCGCGACCGGTGAATTTGCGACAGCGAGCGGAAAAAAAGTGGGGATGCATCTGGTGTCGAATCCCAGCCACCTGGAAGCGGTGGATCCGGTGGCGATTGGGCGCACGCGCGCGAAGCAGACGCGGCGCGGCGACGCGGGCGTGGGTCACGTGGTGCCGGTGCTGATGCACGGCGATGCGGCGTTTGCGGGGCAGGGAATTTGGGCAGAGACGCTGAACATGGCAGGGGTGGAGGGATTCACGGTGGGCGGGTCGGTGCACATCATCGTGAATAATCTGATCGGGTTCACCACGATTCCGCGCGATTCGCAATCATCGCGATTTTCTTCTGATTTGGCGAAGCGGCTGCCGATTCCGATTTTTCATGTGAACTCGGAAGATCCGGACGCGGTGGCGCGCGTCGGACGAATGGCGGCGGATTATCGCTACGCGTTTGGAACGCCGGTGGTGGTGGATTTGATCGGGTACAGGCGTCATGGGCACAGCGAAGTGGATGATCCGACGATCACGCAGCCGCTGCGTTACCGGAAGATTGATGCGCATCCGCCGCTTTGGGAAATTTATTCCGAAAAAATCGGCGTGGATGCGGCGCCGATTGTGCAGCGCGTGCGCACGGAATTGGATGCGGCGCAGAAGAAGGCGTTGGAGCTCGAAAAAAATCCACCGATGCGCAAGCTGCCGCCTTATTGGGATGCTTTTCGCGGCGGGCGTTACAACGCGGCGATGGAAGTTGATACGGGCGTGGCGTCTGGGGAGTTGGCGGCGATTGGCGAGGCTTTGACGCGCTATCCAGAAGGATTTCATATTCATCCGAAAGTGAAGAAGTTGCTGGAGCAGCGATTGGAAATGGCGCAGGGGAAGCGTCCTCTGGATTATGGAATGGCGGAAGGTCTGGCGTTCGGGACGCTGCTGAAACAGCGCGTGCCGGTGCGGTTGAGCGGGCAGGACAGCCGGCGCGGAACATTCAACCAAAGGCACGCGGCGCTGATTGATATCGAGACGGAGCAGGAGTACGTGCCGCTGGAGCATCTGGGACACGGGGAGGCCTGGTTCGAGGCGATCAATTCGACTTTGTCGGAAGCATCGGTGCTGGGATTCGAATATGGGTTCAGCCGTGATTTTCCGGAGGCGCTGGTGCTGTGGGAAGCGCAATTCGGGGATTTCGCGAATGGCGCGCAGATAATTATTGACCAGTTCATTTCGGCGGGTGAGGACAAGTGGAATTTGCTGTCGGGCGTAGTGCTGTTGCTGCCGCATGGTTACGAGGGGCAGGGGCCGGAACATTCCAGCGCGCGGATTGAAAGATTCTTGCAATTGGCGGCGCGTGACAACATACAGATCTGCCAGCCGACTACTGCGGCGCAATATTTTCATTTATTGCGGCGACAGGCATTGCGGCCGTGGCGTAAACCGTTGGTGATTTTTACGCCGAAGAGCATGCTGCGGAATCCGGCGGCGTCTTCTTCGCTGGCGGATTTGGGCACGGCGCGATTTCAGACGGTGATTCCGGATCGGGGCGATGGGTCGGCGGAGCGTGTGCTGCTGTGCTCCGGGAAAATCGGGCACGAATTGATGGCGGAGCGGAAGCGGCGCAAGGATACTTCGACGGCGATTATTTTCCTGGAGCAGCTGTATCCGTTTCCAGAGGCGGAGTTGGCGGCGGAGATGGATCGGCACACCAAGGCGCGGGAATTTGTGTGGGTGCAGGAAGAGCCGGCGAATATGGGCGCGTTGGCGTTTTTATTGCCGCGGCTGGAGCGGTTGGCGCGCGGGCGCGGGGTGCTTTCGATCAAGCGGTCGGCGAGCGCGAGTCCGGCAACGGGTTCGCACAAGGCGCATGAGATGGAGCAGCATACGCTTTTGACGCTGGCGTTCGGAGGCGCGGAAAAAGGCTGAGAACTTAGCTTTCTCCGTGGAAGTCCTCAACGCGAAAAAGCAGATCCCTCACTCCGTCCCGCGCCGCAGTCGCGCGACGGAAGAGAAAAAACGCGGGACTCCCCTCGGGATGACATCGCATTTTTAATTCTGCCGGACTGCGAAGTCTGGTCCTCCGGAGGCTCGTGTTTCAGTTCTATCCATCCACGACTTCCCGACGCGCGATTACTTTTTTGAAATGATAAAGCTTTGCGGCCCGGGGCTGCGGCGCAGCTCGTTTAGGGTGAAGCCGGCATTGCGGAACATTTTGTCGTATTCGGAATAGGGATATGCATCGCCGGCGCGGGTGGTGCCTAGCATGATCATGCTGAAGGCTGCGGGAGCGGGCGGCGAGACGCGATCTTCGTTCGGTACGAACTCCACCGTCACCGCGCGGCCACCCGGCTTCAGCGCGGCGTGAACTTTGCGCAGGATGGTTTCGATCGTTTGCGGATCGAAATGATGCAGGAAGCCGGTCAGCAGCACGACGTCGTAATCCTTCCCGAAATCAACCTCAAACGCGCTGCCCGGCAGATGGTGATGGCGCGCGGCGACTCCGGCGGCTTTGGCATTTTCGTGCGCCACTTTCAATACTTCGGGCCAATCCAGAGCGAAAATTTCCGCGTTCGGATTTTGTTTGGCGATCATGACGCCGTACATGCCGTGGCCAGCGGCGACATCGAGCACTTTCCATTTTTCACCGGCGCTGGCGCAGAGCGATTCGGCCACGGCTACGGCCGTCATGCGCTGCAGGTTGCTCATAGACCGCGCGAATTCCACCCATTTCGAGCTGTCTGGCTCGGCGGTGGACTGCTCGCCTTTCAGCGACGTGCCGGCGCGGACGATGGCAGTGAGATCCTGATAGAGGTTGATCATTTCCGGCAGGGCCAGAAAGTTGGCGGCCGCGCCCATGTAGGCGGGCGAGCGGCGGTTGAGAAATACGGCGGAATCGTCGGCGAGGGAATATTCCTGGCCGTTTTTGTGCAGGAATCCGTTGATCGTCAGGTAGTCGCAGAGAATGCGGATGCCGCGTTCGCTGGACTGGCAGCGTTTGGCGATAGAGACGTGCATGGTGGCGCCGTCGGCGATGGCGGAGAAGACGTCGAGCTCGATGGCGGCTTTGAGCGCGGCGGTCTTGTGATAGGCGTTCAGGGTTTCGAAGATGCGTTCGGGGGTAACGTTGGCTGGTTCGGGTGCTGTAGTCATGGGGCGTCTCCTCAGATTTATCGTGCGCTAATGTGACGCGGAATTTTCGGCGAAGCACCAGTGAACGAATTCGGGTTTGTAGGTTTCGACGACGGCGGGGGGCACGTCGGATTCGCTCAGCTGATGAAACGTGAAATTGATTTCGCCGGTTGGTTGCACTGTGCCGAGCAGAAAACCGTAAACATTCGTGGCGGCGGCTTTGGCGTCCACTTTTTCCGGAGGCAGGGCGTAACGGACTGCTCCGGCGGTGCCGATGATCCAGCCGGGGAGGACGCCGCCGTGTTCGCGCCAGTACCGAGTGTTGAAAATGCCGTCCATGTAGTAGTGCGAATGGCTGGCGAGGACGTAGATGCGTTTATGGGCGTCGTTCTGGGCTTTCAGCAGGTCGGCGTAAACGCGGCGGCCGCTATCGATGCCAGTGGAGAATTGATCCATGGCGTGATTTTCGGAAATGCTGTCGGGGAGAGCTTCGTGCATGGCTATCACGATGGTGTGAATTTGCGCATTGGCGAGGTCGAGTTGCAAGGTTTTTTCGAACCAGGTCATTTGTTGGGGGTCAAATTGGTCAGGGGTGGCGTTGTCGAGGTTGATGAAATCCACGTTTGATTGGATCCAGTGGAAGTAAGTGGCGATTTTGCGCGCGCGGGGGTCGTCGCTGAGGCGCTGTTTTTGCAGCACCGGTTGATCGAACCAGTCGGCGAATTGAATTAGCAGTTGTTCGCGGGTCTTGGGTGGAATGGTGTCGTGGTTTCCGATGCCGAGGAATACGGGCGTGTCGCCGAAGGGCACGATTTGTTTTTCGATGAAATCGTCCCAGGCGACGGACAGGTATTGGCTGATGGTGAGGGGCTTGGCGATGTACTGCGGCTGGTGCTGCATGTCTTCATCGAAATTGTAGATGGCGCGAAAATCGCCGAGGTGCCAGTAGAAGGCGGCGCCGCTTTGTTTTACGCCGGCGGCGATGCCGGGCATTACTACGTCGCCGCAATTGCGCGAATCGCCGGAGACGGCGAAGGTCCAGGTGAGGTTCGGTGAAGGAGATTGCGCGAGAGCAGCGCGCTTGAATCCGGAGAGTGTCGCCAACACCACGAACGTGGCTGCGAGAATAAATCGGCGTGTGATCATTCTGGGTTGCGGGGCCGCCTCCGGCTGAAAGTGACAGGCGATTGTAGTTTTTCGAGATGGCGATGGCAACGTCAACGGTGTGGAATTCGCTTGGGTAATGCGGGTGAGTTCGCTACATTTCTGGCGCGCTTGTTGTGCCGCGATTTCGCGGCCTAGTTGAGGTGAACGAAATGCAGATTGAGCCGTTTGAGCTGGAACGCTGGCAATCGGTGTGGGAGAACAAAGTCGAGCTGAATATTTCAGAGAGCGGAGTGCAGCCGCTGACGACGGCGGAGCTGGTGCCGGACCCGGAGCAACTGCGAAAGATATTGGATGTGCAGCAACTATATCCGCAGACGAACGGCAGCGAGGAATTGCGTTCGCGCGTTGCGGAATTGTATCCGGGGGCGAGCGCGGAAAATGTGCTGGTGACTTGCGGCGGGTCGGAGGCGAATTACGTTTCGACGTGGTCGCTGATCGAGCCGGGCGACGAAGTGGTTTTTATGATGCCGAACTACATGCAGATCGCTGGAGTGGCGCGGGCGATGGGTGCGACGGTGAAGCCGCTGTGGTTGCGCGAGGCGCTGGATTGGGGCATCAATGTGGACGATCTGCCGCGGGTGGTGACGCCGAAAACGAAATTGATCGCGATCTGCAATCCGAGCAATCCCACGGGAGCGGTGCTGCGCGACGATATGCGAGCGGCGGTGGTGGCGGCCGCTGCGAAGGTTGGCGCGTGGATTATTTCGGACGAAGTGTATCGAGGCGCGGAATTCGACGGAGAAACGACCGCGACGATGTGGGGCGGGTACGAGCGCATGTTGTGCACAGCGGGGCTCTCGAAAGCGTTCAGTTTGCCGGGATTGCGCACGGGATGGGTGATCGGCGAGCCGAAAACGATCGAGAAGCTGTGGAGCTATCACGATTACACGAGTATCGGGCCTTCGATGTTGACGGATCGGCTGGCGTCGGCGGCTCTGGCGCCGGAGCGGCGCGCGTGGATTTTGAATCGGACGCGGGAATATGTGCAGCGGAATTATCCGCCGCTGCGGGCTTGGTTGGACGCGCATGCGGAAACGTTTTCGCATGTGGCGCCGAAGGCCGGCGCGATCGCATGGGCGGGACTGCGCGGCGGGAGGAATTCGGCGCAGATGGCGGAAGATTTGCGCGTGAAGAAGAGCGTGCTGCTGGTGGCCGGTGAGCAGGTGGGCATGGAAGGGTTCGTGCGGTTTGGATTTGGCGGAGACCCGGAACATTTGCAGAAGGCGCTGGGGCGGATTGACGAGTGGCTGGGAGAGACGCGCGCGGTTAGCGCGCGGTGATATTCAGTGGATGCAGCGACTGCGAACCAACCCCAACGGCTGCCCGGTCCCGGAATGCAGGACCGGCCTCTACAAATTCAAAGGCGCCCAGCTAAAGCTGGCCGCTACAAAGTCAAGACCGGAATGTCGACGCTTCGCGTAGTCTTTATTTCTGCTGGCTGGCGGATTGCTCCTGGTCGGTTTCTGATTTGTGCCAGCTGGAATCGGGATTGAATTTCGTCATGGCTTTGACGAGGGCTTCGGTATTCTTGCCGAGGTCTTTCTCGTAAACCACGCCGTTGCTGCCGACGATGAAGGTCATCACACCGGACGATCTGTATTCCGCGGGGTAGGCGACGAAGGCGAAGCCGCCGGTCATTTTGCCGCGTACGATGTAGTTTTTCGAGCCGCCGGGGGCGTGATGTCCCTGGGCCGTCAGGATGTGAAAGTAATAGCCGTGGAAGGGAGTGGCGCCGCCTTCGGGAATGT
The DNA here is from genome assembly GCA_963779465.1 of uncultured Acidobacteriota bacterium. Lineage (GTDB taxonomy): Bacteria > Acidobacteriota > Terriglobia > Acidiferrales > UBA7541 > Palsa-295. Next base: position 1,144,402 of record CAVZYH010000002.1, read on the forward strand.
TTGCGTAACCTTCCTTGACGGCGGCTGCGATCAGCGGTCCGATCGGGCTTTCTGGCGCGCCGCTGGCGGCTTTCCAATATAGGCCATTGTGCTGGCCCGCGTCGCTAAAGAAGCGCATCGCGTATTCATTATGATTTTGGGATGCGTAATCCTTCTGGGCGGCTACAAGTTCCTGGCAGACGCGGATGGTGGTGATTTCGTTGCGGCCGACGCGGCGGTAGAGAATTTCTTTGGTTCCGGCTTCGGTATCGAAATACCAGACACTCCCTTTATGCACTAGCGGAATGGGTGTGGGCCAATTTTCCGCGCCAATGATCAGCGAAGTGGTGCCGTCCGGTTCGTTCACCAGGCGATGCATCTGCAGATATTTTTTCACAAAGTTTGCGCGCATATCCTGGTCCTCGACGGCGTCGCCGGAGGAAACGACCTGTTTGCCGTCGGGACCGAAGATGGCGAGCATGGCTTTTTCGTCATTGGCTTCCGTCGCGGCGACCAGCGCGCCGCTGGCCTCTTCGGCAGAAGCGAAGGTTTTCTGGCCGGTCTGCTGGGCTTGCAAGATAGCGGGCATGCAACCCACCCAGAAAATAGCGACCGCTGCGAATTTCGGAAGATGGCCCCAATGCCGTGTTACAAAATTCAGCTTCAATTGCCGCATAGTCGGTTCTCCGTTTCTATGAGTCGCGTTAATTGCCGCGTTAGTGGTTCGCTTCTTTCCTTCGCGGACTGTTAGGAATGTCTTAAAGCCGTGACATTTTAGAATGTTGATTAGTGATGGCCGCCGCCACCGCCGTGAGCTCCACCACCACCGCCGCCACCGTGGAATCCGCCACCGCCCCCGCCGCCACCAAAGCTGGAGCTTCCGCGTGAGGAGTAGCTTCGGGCCTCGCCGCCGTGGTCATAGCCGCTAAAGCCGCTGGAGCGGGTGCCGGTCTGGCCGTGAGATGCGGGCGGCTCGCCGGATTGACCGTGGGATGCTGGTGGCTCGTATCCGCGGGCGGCCTGAGTATTTCCGTGGAAAGGAGTGTCCCTGCCGCCGGGGCTGTTGTAAACATTCGCGGATCCGCGTTGCACGTTGTTCGTAACGCCGCGTTCACCGCCGGCGCGGTAGTAATTGTTGCGGTTGTAAAATGTATTGCTGTGGGAGTAGTAGCGGTTGTTGTTATAAATTACGGTGTGGCCGCCCCAGCCGACGCCCCAGTGGTTCCATCCCCAGCCGTAGCCGCCGTAGAAGCCTACCCCGAAGCCCACTCCCCAATATAGAGACGGGCCGCCCCACCAGATTCCGGGATACGGATACCAACCGGGCCAAGCCACGACGGGATATCCATAAACCAGCCAGGGATTATAGGCAGGGACGTAGACCACGTCGGGTTGAGCAGGTTGAATGACGATTGTGGAGCCCTGCGTCTGTACGGTCTGCTGCTGCGTGTCCTTCAGATTGCCGGCTTGCTGGGCTTTCTGGCGCATTAATTGAATCGCGTCCATTACACCTTGTTCCTGGTTGTAATAGGCGTCACCCAGAGATGAGGTCCAGGAAATATTCTTGTCCATATTTCCCAGCACGGTGGGAAACGCGGTGAGGGCTTTAACGCTGGGATCCCAGGATTGCTGGTCAACGGCCTGCGCGAGGGCATCGCCCTTCAAATCGGGATTCGCTTGCACCCAGCGGTCTGCTTCGACAACTTCGGCAGGGAACGTGGATGCGGCGAGGACCTGCGCCACGAGCGAATCCGGGTACAGCGCGATAGGCGCAACGAGTTGCTGCAACTGGTCAGCCGTTTGTTGCGTGTAGGGCGGAGCTTGGGGGGATTGCGCTGAAGATTGCGCATCCTGATCCTGCTGCTGAGCGGCGGAGAGAGTTTGCGGGAGCATCGGCAATAGCAGCACGAATGCCAGCGCGCACGCGAGAATCTGCTTCCCAGAACGAGGGTCTATTAGCACTTTGGCGCCTTGGATAATGTTCGTGAGGCTCGGGATAACCTTCATGAGGTGAGCCCTCCTATACAGTTAGATGCGCGGCGAAAAGGATAGGTTTCTGTGTATCTCATGGTTCTGCTGCGCGTTGCGGTTGCTATCTTCTGTTGTAGGTGGCGGAAATGTCAACGCGGTTGCTGCTGCGTTGTGCTGCTTTGGCGGATGAAGTAATGGGGCTTGTCGAGATCGGCGCGGACCGCTACGTCGAAGAAGCCGACCATCATTTCGTCGTAGGTTTGGTCGCCCCAGCGGACGGCGGCATCGGGATCGGGATTGTGCGGATTATTTTTGGAATTGTCGTACCAAGCGACGGCTTGGAGCACGGTGCCGGCGGGCAGCTCGAGCGGTTGGGCGAGGCGATAACTGAGTTGCCAGTAAAAATTGTAATTTACGCGGAGGAGAGGCTCCGCGGTTTTGTCTGGGCGCAGAACATTGTATTCGAAGCGTTTTCCGCGCAGGTGCATGTGCGGAAAAAAACTGAGCAGGACGGCGTCGTTGGGCAGAGAGCCGTGGACTTCGACGCGGTAGTCGTCCACGTCAGGAGGGATGACGAAGCGGTCGTTGGTTAGTTGCAGCGTGAGGACGCGCTGTTTGGGTGGATTCGCGGCGAAGATGATGCCGATGCTGGATTGATCTGTGGTCGCGTGGCCATGCGCCATATAGTGCATTTGAAAAACCAGATCGGAGCCGGCCGGGACGAATTTCGCCATGCCTTCGGGCCAATTGTCGGGCGAACTTCCGGGCGCGTACACCAGCAAAATATCGGCTTGGGTGAAGCGGGTGTCCTCGCGGTCTTGCTGGTCGGTCATGTCCGCGCCGGTGAACGGAACGCCGATGGGAGCGTGGCGCAGCCAATTGGAATTTGGCGGGCGGACGTACACGACGGCGTGATGAACGTTCGCGCGGCTGGACGGCTGGATTTCGGACATCTGCACCCATTTATCTTCGGTGAAGCCAGTGGGGACAATTTCGTAGGTGTAGTCAACATCGCCGTGGGCGGGAAGCGCGACGGGTTTGGGCATGCGCACAATTGCGTCGGGCTGCGGAATCATCCAGCCTTCGGGCCACCGGCGCAGCGGCGGTGCAGCGTGCGGATCGCCGGCGGGAGCTTGCGCATTCGCCCAGGAAACGAGCGTGTCTATTTCTTGTTGCGTGAGTGACGGATCGTTGGAGAAGTGGCCGATGGTCGGATCGGCGAACCATGGCGGCATGTCGCGTTTGCTAGCAGAATCTGCGATGGCGCGGGCGAAGGGGCGAGTTTGTGAGTAAGACATTAATTGCATCGGGCCGATTTCGCCGGCGCGGTGGCAGCTTTGGCAGTGCTGCTGCAGGATGGGGAGGACGTCACGGTAAAACGTGGGGGTTGCAATTAGCGCTTGCGAGGGCTCGGTTGGCGGTTGCGGCGTGGGTTGAACTTGCTGCTGCTGCGCGGCGCAGGTGGTCGCGAACAGCAGCAGCAAAACCGATTGCAGAGAGATTCTCAAGAAATCATGGATGCGAGATGATTGGTCTGGGTTTTTGTTTTGAAGATTCACAACGCAGGAATTGTACACCGAGTACTTCGCGCTCGGTCGCGCGACTATTTTTGCAGCGCAGCGATATAGACCGCGAACGGCTCGAGCGAGAGTTGCGCCACGCTGGAATTATTTTGCAGCGATGATTGGGTGGTGAGCAAAGTCTTCGCCGATTTTGCGCTGAGGCGCTGTTTTGACAGATTAAATTTTAACGTTTGCGGGTCGGCGGACATGTTGATGGCGACTAGCACGGCGTCGTTCTTGGTTTTGCGCAGGTAGGACAACACATTCGGATCGTTTTCATTCAGCGCGATGTAGTCGCCGTAGAGCAGCGCCGGATTTGCGCGACGCAATGCGAGCAAGCCTTTATACCAGTTCAGGATTGAGTTCGGCTCTTTCAGCTCATCGGCCACGTTGTACGTTTTGTAGGTTGGCGGAATGGGATTCCAGGGAACGCCGCTGGTAAATCCGGCGTTGGGATCGCCGCTCCATTGCATCGGCGTGCGTTCGCCATCGCGGCCTTTTTCTTTCGGCCAACCGATACGTCCGATGGGGTCTTTCACGTCTTCGCGGCGCGTGGGATCGTTGTTCTGCATGCCGATTTCCTCACCGTAGTACATGATGGGCGTGCCGCGCAGGGTGAGCTGCAACGCCGCCATGGCTTTGGCGATTTGATCGTTATGCAGGCCGTCGCCGTAGCGATTCCAGGAACGCACGATGTCGTGATTGCCGATGACGTACACGGGCCACTCGCCGGTGGCTTCCACCGCCGCGATGTGTTCGCGGAACACCGGCGCGGAAAATTTCAGTTTCGTCAGCAGCAGGTCCATGGGCATCTGCAGTTCGTCGTTTCCCTTGCCGTAGTACGGTTTCAACTGCGTGACGTTCTCCGTCCAGGTTTCACCGATCAACACAGCGTTGTATTTGTTGGCCACGGTGCGCAAGCCTTGCAGCGCGGTGTGCACTTCGGGCAAGCGCTGGGTGTACTTGTCTTCGATATTGGGATCGCCGAATGCGTTGGTGCCTGGCAGAACCGGATTGTCTTTCAGCGCGGGATCTTCGAAGAGCGAATCCACGGCGTCGAGACGGAAACCTGCGACGCCGCGCTGGTACCACCACTCCGTAGTGCCGTACATGGCGTCAACGACTGCAGGGTTGCGCCAATTCAGGTCGGGCTGCCGCGGGTAAAAATAATGGTAGTAGTACTGTTTGGTTTTGCTGTCCCACTGCCAGGCCGAACCGCCGAATATTGCGACCCAGTTATTCGGTGGGTCATTTTCCTTGCCGTCGTCCTTGCCAGCGCTCTTGCCGTCGCGCCAGATGTACCAATCGCGCTTCGCTGAGGTGCGTGAGGAGCGGGAATCAACGAACCACGGATGCTGGTCGGAAGTGTGGTTCACGACGAAGTCGAGAATGATTTTGATGCCGTGGTCTGCGCCGAGCTTTTGCAGGCGGTCGAAGTCGGCGAGCGTGCCGTACATTTTGTCTATATTTTCGTAATCGGAGACGTCGTAGCCGAAGTCCACCTGGGGCGATGGGAAGCAGGGCGCGATCCAGATGGCGTCCACGCCGAGTGCTTGCAAATAATCCAGCTTCGACGCGATGCCATTCAGATCGCCGATGCCGTCGCCATTGCTGTCCATGAAGCTGCGCGGATAGATTTCGTAGAAGACGGCATGCTGGTACCAGGGTGGCGGCTGGACATTCGTGGTTTTATTTTGCGCTCGTGTGGACCGCAACGCGACGAGAAGTATGATCACGATCAATACAACCGCAGCGAACCTGCCGTGCATGAGCATGCCTCCGCGAAACGCCGAATGAAAGAGAAACGGGAGTGAGTCTAGCAAGGTGATTGCTGCGCTGCCATTGTTTACGCCTTCGCGACGCAAATTCTACACCCGGCCGTCAAGTACTGCGTTCTTCCTGCGGGCAGCGGCGATTGTGGCGGTGATGCCGCAGCGGACTCAAGCATCCAGCACATGTCAGGGCTGACAAGCTTGCGGCAGGCGGTGTAAGCTGCCGAAATGTTCGGGCGCATTTTTGCGCGGTGGTCGGTACCAGTCGGCCTGTGTGCCGCCGTCCTGGGAATGATTTTCTATTCGCAGCTTGATAGGCTCGTTGACCTTCGCGTCAGCCTCACGGTCCTCAACAGCGCTTCGATGCTGAGTACTTCACTCATGCTGCTGGGACTGTTGACGACGGTGGTCGGCGGCGTGATCTGGGCGTACCGCGCGCCGATAGAATCCGCAGCCGTTTCCGGAATTTCAGTGGGGTTTGCAGCGGTTTTGCTAGATCGACTGGTGAATATCAACGTCCATGGGCCGAGTGCCGTTTTCTTGTTTGTAGTGATCGCGGGCGCCTTAGGAAGTGTGCTGATTCTGGCCGTCGTAGCCATCCGGTTTGCCGTGTCGCTGGGGCAGAAGCAGCAGTGAGCGATGGTAATTCCGGCAGCAAGACCGCGCGCGATGTCGCCCCAGTTTATCGCCACCGATCTTCGACCATCGTTGACTTGAGCATGGCGCGGCCATAATATGGCGCGCAGCCGGCATCGTGCCCGCCTGCCATGAAAGCACCGCCACCTGAGAACGAATCGGCACGACTCGCAGCGCTACAGCGTTACGCCATCCTGGATACCTTTCCCGAGCAGGAATTTGACGATCTCTCTCGCCTTGCTGCGATGGTTTGCGGGACGCCGATTGCGCTGGTGAGCCTGGTGGATTCCCACCGGCAGTGGTTCAAATCAAGAATCGGAATCGAGGAGACGGAAACTTCGCGGGACGTAGCTTTCTGCGCGCACGCAATTCTGCAGCCGGACGTGATGGTGGTGCGGGACGCGCTGGAAGACGAGCGATTTCGCGAGAACCCGCTGGTTACGGAGAATCCCAATGTCCGTTTCTACGCTGGCGCGCCGCTGATCTCGCAGGAAGGGTACGCGCTGGGGACGCTGTGCGTGATAGACCGCGTGCCACGCGAGTTGACGCCGGAGCAGAAGGACGCACTGAAGGCGTTGAGCCGGCTGGTGGTGACGCAGATGGAACTGCGGCGCAGCGTTTCGGATTTGTCGCGGGCGATTCGCGAGCGGCGCATGACGGAAGAAGAGCTGGACCAGCTCTTCACGGTATCGCTGGACATGCTGTGCATCGCGGGCTTCGACGGGTATTTCAAGCGCATCAATCCGGCGTGGGAGAAGTTGCTGGGCATCCCGATCGAGGAACTTCTCGCGAAGCCGTTCAACGAATTTGTGCATCCGGACGATCGCGATCGGACGACGGCCGAGGCCGAGCGGCTGGACGAGGGTGAACAGGTAATTTCGTTCGAGAATCGTTACCGCTGCGGCGACGGAAGCTATCGATGGCTGCTGTGGAACGCGACGCCGAGCGTGGATAACAAGTTAATTTTTGCCGTGGCGCGCGACGTGACGCAGCGCAAGGAAGCCGAGCGCAGGCTTTCCACCGGGTATGCGGTGACGAGGGTGCTGGCGGAAGCAGAATCTCTGGAAGCGGCGGCGCCATTGATACTGATGGCGATCTGCGAAGGGCTGAGCTGGGACTTGGGAGTTTTGTGGAACGTGGACGAATCGGCGGGAGTGTTGCGCTGTATGAACGTGTGGCATCCCCCGAGCCTGAGTTTTCCGCAGTTCGTCAAAGCCACGCGGGAATCCGCGTATCAGAGGTCCGTGGGCGTGCCCGGGCATGTGTGGCAAACGTCACAGCCGATGTGGCTGGCGGATTTGCCGCAGGTGGAAAATTTTCCGCGGGTGCCGTTCGCGATTGCCGAAGGACTACACGCTTCGTTTGCGTTTCCGATACGCGTGAGCGAGCACGTGGCGGGAGTGATCGAGTTTTCGAGCCGGCAGGTCCGCAAGCTGGAGCCCGACCTGATGGAAATGTTCGATTCCATCGGCAGCCAGATCGGGCAATTTATCGAAAGACGCCGGGCGGAAATGGAACTGAAGTTGTATGCCGATTTTCTGGAGGCGGCGCGCAACGCGCAGCAAGCGGACGCGCGGCGGCTGGCGCAACTGGTGAAAGAGCTGGAAGCCGCGAAGGAGAAGGCCGAAGAAGCCACGCGCGCGAAGAGCGAGTTCCTGGCCAACATGAGCCACGAAATACGCACGCCGATGAACGCGATTATCGGCATGACGGAGCTGGCGCTGGAAACGAAAATGTCCGCGGAACAGCGGGAATTTCTGGGCACGGTGAAAAGCTCGGCGGCCTCGCTATTGAATTTGATCAACGACATCTTGGATTTTTCGAAAGCCGAAGCGCGCAAGGAAAAGCTGGAGCACGTAGAATTTCCGCTGCGCGAGACGATTGAGGAGACGCTGAAATCGCTGGCGCCGCGCGCGCAGGAGAAGGAAATCGAGCTGGCTTCGCGTTTTGCGCCAGAGGTGCCGGACGATTTGATCGGCGACCCGGACCGGCTGCGGCGGATCGTAGTGAATCTGGTGGGGAATGCGATCAAATTCACCGAGCACGGGGAAGTGGTGGTGCAGGTATTCGTGGAAGCGCACGCGGAGCCGGATGTTCTGCTGCATTTTTCGGTCACGGACACCGGAATCGGAATCCCCACCGGGAAGCAGCAGCATATTTTCGAAGCGTTCGCGCAGGCTGATTCGTCCACCACGCGCAAGTACGGCGGCACGGGGCTGGGCCTGGCGATCTCCGCGCAACTCTGCGAATTGATGAACGGAGTGATGTGGGTGGAAAGCGAAGAGGGGCGCGGCAGCATTTTTCACTTCACCGCGCATTTTGGACGGCCGGAAACGCCCGCGAAAAAATCCGGCGAATCCGAGCCGGTGAAACTGCGCGATTTGCCGGTGCTGGTGGTGGACGACAATTCGACGAACCGGAAAATCCTGGAGGAAATGATCGCGAACTGGCGGATGAAGCCAGTGGCCGCGGCGAACGGTCCGGCGGCGATGGAGGCGTTGCAGCAAGCGCACAAGAATGGAACGCCATTTCGCCTGGTGCTGCTGGACGGGCACATGCCGGGGATGGATGGATTTGAAGTAGCGGCGCGGGTGAAGCAGGATCCGCAGTTGCACGGCGCGGAGGTGATTCTGCTGACGTCGGCGGGGCGCAGCGAAGACGTGGCGCGAGCCAAGACGGTGGGAGTGGCGGCAGCGCTGAGCAAGCCGGTGAAGCAATCGGAATTGTGGGACGCGATTGTGACAGCGCTGAACGTGCCGGGGCGGCAGAAAGCGCGGGCCCCTGCTTCCGCGGCTGCGAGCAGGCGCGCGAAGGCGCGGCAGCCGTTGCGCGTGCTGCTGGCTGAAGACAATCCGGTGAATCAGGAAGTGGCTTTGCGCTTGCTGGAGCGGCGCGGACATTCAGTGATCGTCGCGGAAAATGGGAAGCAGGCGCTGACCGCGATCGAGCGGCACAAATTCGATCTGGTGCTGATGGACGTGCAGATGCCGGAAATGGGCGGCCTGGAAGCCACTCAGTTGATCCGCGAAAAGGAAAAATCCACGGGCGAGCACTTGCCGATCCTGGCGATGACGGCGCACGCCATGCAGGGCGATCGCGAACGCTGCATCGCCGCAGGAATGGATGGCTACCTGGCGAAACCGATCGATCCGAAATCGTTTCTGCAGACGGTGGAAGGAATTTCGCAACGCGCAGCGCAAAGCGAAACGACGGCAAAGGCGACGAGCTCCCGCGATGCGAGCGGTGATGGCCGGCGCGCGCTGGATGCCAAGGCGCTGCTGGAGTGGTTCAGCGGGAACCGCAAGTTGCTGCGAAGTATCGTGAAAACGTTTCGTGACGACTGCCCGCGGATGATGGCGCGCATTCGCAGCGCGCTGGCGGCGAACGACGCAAATTTGCTGGCGGACGGCGCGCACGCGCTGAAAGGGTCGGTGGGGAACTTCGGCCCGACGGCGGCGCTGGACACTACTCGAGAGATGGAAAAAATCGCGCGACAGGGTAAACTCGACGGCGCTTGGGAGCTCTACGCAACGCTGGAAGACGAGATCGCGTTGCTGCTGCCGGCGCTGCACGCTATTGGCGCGCAAAAAAGAGCTTCGCGGCGGACCGGCCGCCCCCAACACGCACCCGGGAGGAAAAGATGACGCGCATTCTAGTGGCTGATGATGACCGCACCACCCGCTTGCTGCTGACGGAAACGCTTCGAGCCCAAAAACACACCGTGGTCGCGGCTGCTGATGGCGCCGAGGCTCTGAAGAAATTGAAGGCCGGAAAATTCGACCTGGTGTTGCTGGACATATGGATGCCGAAAATGAACGGGCTGGAAGTGCTGGCGAAGTTGCGCAAATCCAAGGCGCGGCCGAAAATTATTGTGATGACTTCGGACGACACGCCGCAGACATTACTCAGCGCGATCCGCGAAGAGGCGTACACCTACGTCGCCAAGCCAATTGATCCGAACGCGCTGGTGGTGTTGGTGAAAGAGACTCTTTCGAAAACGCCAGGGCAGCGGCCGATCGAAGTGATTTCCGCGAGTCCGAATTGGGTTGAACTGTCGCTTGCCTGCTCGCTGGATGAAGCGGAGCGCATCGAGGCCTTCATGGCGCATTTGAAGACCGGACTTTCGGAAGAAGTACGCCGTTCGGTCGGGCAGGCGTTCCACGAGCTGCTATTGAACGCGGTGGAATGGGGGGGAAGCTGGATCCTGACCGCAGAGTGCGGATTTCATATTTGCGCGCCAAGCGCATGCTGATGTATCGCATCGCGGATCCCGGCCAGGGATTTAAATTCGCGGGGCTGGATCACGCGGCGATCTCGCATCAGCCGGACGAACCCACCGCGCACGACCACATCCGTCAAGACATGGGTTTGCGGCCCGGCGGATTCGGGCTGCTGCTGACGCAGGCGAATGTGGACGAGCTGCTCTACAACGAAAAGCAGAACGAAGTGGTATTCGTGAAGTACCTGGCGGAATGAATTCGCGCAGGCGCGCGCGATGTACATGTGGCGCGAGTTGCCCTTTTAACACGGTGGTGCGCTGAAAGCGGCGCGATGTGGTAAATTCGAGCCGAGTGAAGCGATGAAAACCCTGCTGATTTTCGTGGTATTCGCGGCGGTTCTGGCGCTGGTGATCTGGTTCGGCGTGCCCCGAGCTCCCCGGCAAGAAACTGTGGCTCACAAGCCGCAGCCCTCGCCGTGGAATTCCGGCGCGATTCAGAGCACGTTTGCCGGCGTGCAGGTGCAAGAAGCCGACGCCGCACACGCGACGGTGCTGTTTTTCTTCGACCTCGACAACAACACGGACACGGATTACCACTTCGCGAAAGGCCCCAGCACCGTAGTAATGACTCGCCTGAAGTCCAACGGCAGCTTGAGTTCGGAACAGCCCATCGAATTGAACAACTCCGTATTTCTGCCGGCGCGCAATCGCACGCGCATCGCGGTGCAGGTGACCCATCCTTTCAGCTGGCCTTCCGGCTTGCCCGGAGGGCAGATCGGTCCGGTAAACCAATTGAAATTCCGGCAATTGGTGGCGGACGAAGTAGCGAATTTGAGCGGTTTTGTAATGTTTGATACGGGCACGCATTTTCAGATTGAACTTCCCGGCGGCTGGCAGGAATTGCAGATGCCGGCAAGCGCTGCGGGACTGAATTAGGAGTTGAGGGCGTTCTGAGGGTTGTTGCGAGCAGTTAGGGCGCGACAAATGTGTTGCATGACTGACGAACCAGAACAAAATTCGGACTATAGCCCTGTTTCCGTTCCGGCCAGCGACCGGCGCGCGCATCCGCGCCAGCGCATTCGCTCGCTTGCGTATGTGCATCTGGGCGAAGGGAACGGCGGGATCGTTTTGAATATCAGCGAAGGCGGAATCGCGGTGCAGGCGGCCGAGGCGTTGGATGAAGGCGAAGGCGTCATCGCCATGCGCATCGAGATTCCGCGCTCGCGCAAGCGCCTGGAAGTGCGCGGAGAAATCATGTGGGTGGGCGAATCGCGCAAAGAGGCGGGACTGCGCTTCGTGGATTTGCAAGAGGATGCGCTGCGGCGAATTCGTTCGTGGATGGCGCGCGAGGAATCGCCGGGAACCGCGCCGGAGGAGAGCGAGGAGGAAGTCGAGGCGCCGGCTATTCGAGCTGCGGAGGTTCGCACGGACACGGCGGCGATTGAACAGGTTTCGGTCCGGCAAGATGCGCCTGTTGCCGAGGCCGAGGAACTGGCGGCGCAGGACGAGGCGGAGCTCAGTGAAATTGAGGCTCCGTTGAAAGATGAGATGGAGCCGGTCGAGTTTGACGAAGAGTCTGAGGAGTTTGAGGAAGAGGCAGCTGACGTGCCTGCGAGCGCGTCGCGGGCATCGCGTGCTGAAGTGACAGAGGCTGCGTCTCTCGCGATGGAAGCTGCGTCTGGAGTGGCAGGAAAATTTGGCGCCGGCACGCCGATGGTCCGCAACGAAGAAGATCGCGCACAAAAGATCGCGCCGCCTGCTGCGACATCCGACGCGAAACCGCAAATTCCGGCTGCTCCCTACACGCCGATCAGTGGCACGCATGGAGCTCCGGCTTTTGGATTGGCTGACGCGCCGCACGCACCTGCGCACTATTCCGGTGGCGACGCCGCGGCGTCGTTGTTCCCGAAACCGCGCGTTTCAGCCGAAGGTACCGCTGCTGCCGTTTCCGCGGACGATGGCTGGAAAAATTTTCGTGTGCAGCTGCAGAGTGGCTGGTTTCTGGCGGCGCTGGTGTTGTTGCTCGCGACGATCTCATTTGTGGCCGGGATGGCTGTTCGCCGCGGAGCTTTGAACGGCATGATGGGCGACGTGGACGACGTGGTGCAGCCCAAGAGCGCGTCCGCGCCATCGTCCGGAAATCCGGCGGCGAGTCCGTACGGCAATGGCTCAAGCGCGGCGACTGCTCCGGCCAGGCCGCTGCAAATTGAAATTGTGGATTTGGATAATCACCGCTGGACGATTCCGGCGGCGAGCGGTGCGGTCCGTGGAGATGCGGGCGCAGCGCGGTCGGCACAATTGAATGAGGCTGCGCCGGCAGATGGCGGTGCGCCCTCGTCTGCTGCGTCCAAAGTGCCCGCGACCGATCAGAATTCCGCGCGAGGCGCGGCATCGAACGCCACTCCCGACGCAGGTAACGCAGCAAATCCGGGCGCGCCGCTGATGTTGAGCTTGCCGGAGACGCCGATCAGCGCCTCGGGTTCCATCGCGATTCGTGCGACGGGCATGGTGCCGATGCCGGGAGACGACGTGCAATCGACGCAGCATGCTCGCAATCTGCAGATCGGCGAGCTCACCAATTTGGTGGAGCCGGTGTATCCGCCTGATGCGCGGCAGGCGCGCTTGGAAGGCACCGTGAAATTGCATGTGGTCGTCGCCGCGAACGGCGAAATCCAGAGCTTCCGGACTGTCAGCGGGCCCGAATCCCTTGCGCAAGCCGCGATGAATGCGGTTCGCGAGTGGCGCTACCGTCCCACGTTATTGAACGGAAAACCTGTCGAGACCCAGGAAGACGTCACCTTCGTCTTTCGCTTGCCGAATTGATCGCGTACGCAACCTTCATGGGTACGGTTGACGTTACCGGTGGCGCTATTGCGGTGATCCTGTATTGACGGTGGCACGAGCGACGTATACGATTACGACGTTTTTATTCGGAGGAAAAAATGGCGAAGAGCAGGCTGACGAAAGTTGCAGAAAGCATCGGCGGCGCAATCGGCAAGGCCGATCGGACGGCGCACAAAGTTGCCAAGGCCGGCGTGCTGGCGAAGAAAGAGCTGGAAGCACTGTCCAAGGAAGTGGATTCGTTGAAGAAGCGCTTGCAGAAAACCACCAAGCGCTTGAAGAACGCGCTGTCGTAAATTCGCAGCACTTCGCCGCTATGAAGTGCGGGCACTCGGACCCGTTTTGTCGCGGCTGGTGACTCCACCGTCACGCGGCCGCGTCGAGGCGTCGTAGCGCTTCGTCCGTGGTAATTGCTTCGGCTCCCAGCGCGGCTAGCTCGGCCAAGGTGCGGCGCGCTTCCTCCGGATTCAGCGTTTCGATCGCATCTTTAACGATCGAGACGCGCCGTCCGCGTTCCAGCAAGCCTTTGGCGGCGAGGCGCACGCAGTATTCCGTCACTACTCCAAACACAATAAATTCCGCCTCGCGCGACAGATGTTCGAGCAGCTTTTCCGCGTGGCGGCTTTCGAATATGTCCAGCGTCTGCTTTTCCAGCACGATCTGGTGGAATTGGTGGAGGTCGGCGGGCAGCTTGGCGCTGGCTTCGTTCGGGATTGTGATGTGATTTTCGGCTAGGGCGTCGGGGACCAGCTTCGCGCCTGGTGTTCCCCCGACGCAATGCGGCGGGAATTGCGCGAATTCCGGATCGTCTTCCGTGTGAATGCAGCCGTGCGAAACCAGAAGGACGTGGCCTCGGCGCGCTGCGTCGGTGAGCCGCCGGATGTTGGGCAAAAGCTTTTCAGCGCCAGGGACGTAGAGTTTGCCTCCCGGCGTCATGAAGTCTTCTTGTGCATCCACTTCCCAGAAAATTATTTTCTTTGAGGCCATTTGGGTTCCTGAACGTGCGCGAGTAAATCGTTTGCGCGTCTCGCGCGCTCGGGTGACGCGAATTGCTGGAAATTCATTTATAGCCCGGTTCGCAACCAGGTGACAAGCTCGCGCAGGCGACGAATTTGCGCGCCTTGGCTCGAGTCGATTGCCTTCCTTTGCCTAATGATTGATGTTAGTTTTTCAGGCGCAATCCACTACGCACTCTTTCGATGCGCCTTTATGCCTGAGCGATTTGAGTTTTCGGATCTTCGCGAGCTTTTTGCCAAGGCGAACGAGGTAAAGTCCGGCGACCAGTTGGCTGGGATCGCGGCTGGGTCGGAACGAGAGCGGGTTGCGGCGAAACGCCAGCTCGCCGATTTGCCGTTCGACGAAATTGTTCGGAATCCGCTGATTGATCCGGATCAGGACGACGTCAGCCGCCTGATTCTGGATACCTTCGATCGAGAAAATTTCCGGCCGCTGAAAAGCATGACCGTTGGCGAATTTCGCGAACGGTTGCTAGACGACGCCACCCGTGAGGGTGAACTGCGCACCATCCGACGCGCCATCGTTCCTGAAATCGCCGCGGCCGTGGCGAAAATTATGAGCAATAAAGATCTGGTGCTGGCTGCGGCGCGGATTCGCAACGTCACGCGTTGCCGCAACACCATGGGCGAGCGCGGCGTGCTGGGCATTCGCGTCCAGCCCAATCAACCGGTGGACGATATCGGGGGCATTTTGCTTGCTGCGTTTGAGGGCCTGCTGTACGGATGCGGCGACGCAGTGATCGGCGTAAATCCCGCTGCGGATTCAGTGGAAACAGTTGGCGCGATTCTGCACGCGCTCGATCGCCTGGTGACGGCTTGCAAAGCGCCGACGCAAACTTGCTGCCTGGCGCACATTTCCACGCAGCTTGCGGCGCTGGGCCGTGGCGCGCCCGTTGACTTGCTGTTCCAATCCATCAGCGGTACAGAAGCGGCCAACAGAAGTTTCGGCATCACGCTGGCGATGTTGCGCGAAGGACGCGAGCGGGTGCTCGAACATCACGGCCAGCGTAACGACGTCGCGTGGAAGGGCGCGAACGTGATGTATTTCGAAACAGGGCAGGGCAGCGCGCTTTCGGCGGAAGCGCATTGCGGCGTGGACCAGCTTACTTTGGAAGCTCGCGCGTATGGCGTTGCGCGCGTCTTCGATCCGTTTCTGGTGAATAGCGTGGTGGGATTTATCGGGCCGGAATATCTTTATGACGAGCGGCAAATTATTCGCGCGGGGCTGGAAGATCATTTCATGGGTAAGCTGCTAGGGTTGCCGATGGGCTGCGATGTTTGTTACACGAATCATGCGGAGGCCGATCAGAATTCAGCGGACAATCTCTTGCTGCTGCTCGGAGCGGCGGGCTGCAATTATTTCATGGGTGTTCCGTGCGGCGATGACGTAATGCTCAATTATCAATCCACGAGCTATCACGACGCGATTGGCGTGCGCAAGATTTTCGGATTACGTCCTGCGCCGGAATTTCTGGCTTGGCTGGAGAGTGTCGGAATTTACCGCGACGGTGAACTGGTGAAGCTCGATGCGCCGGCGCGTGGGCGATTGCTGCATGGATTGGCATCGTCGCTGGAAGGCATGGCTTGAATGGTTGAGGATATAAAAAAAGTCGCGGCCGACAAATTGTCTGCGAATGCGGAATGGCCGGAGCTGGTGCGGAAGATTCGAGCACGCACATCGGCGAGGATTTTCGTTGGGCGTGCGGGGCCTGCCTATCGCACAGAAACGCAGCTGCAACTGCGCGAAGATCACGCCGCGGCGCGGGACGCGGTGCGCGCGGAGCTCGATGTGAACGCGGCGTTCGGCGCGGCGTTCATTGAGAAATGGAAGTTGTTCGAAGTTGGCACGCGCGCTTCGTCGAAGGATGAGTACTTGCAGCACCCGTCGTCGGGGCGCACGTTCGGCGATGCTGCGCGCGCGGAAATTGCGCGACGGTGTGCGGTGGAGCGCGATTTGCAGATCGTAATTGGCGACGGGCTATCCGTTCCGGCGATCGGCGCCCAGGTTCCGCGGTTGCTGCCATTGCTGACAGAAGGCGCGGAGACGCGCGGCTGGACCATCGGCCACGCATTCGTGATTCGTCATTGTCGCGTGGGGATCGTGAATGAAATCGGCGAGCTTCTTAGACCGCGGATCGTGCTGCTTCTGATTGGCGAGCGGCCGGGGCTCGCGACTGCGGAAAGTTTGTCGGCGTACATGGCGTACCAGCCGAACCGCGCGCATTCGGATGCGAATCGAAATCTCATTTCGAATATTCACGAAAGGGGATTGAGCGTTGGGGATGCGGCGGCACGCATCTTGAATATGTGCGCGCAGATGTTGAGTCTGCGCGTGAGCGGAGTGACGCTGAAAGAAATTGCTGGTCACGAATCAGAGAGCTTGCCTAAGTAGAGCGCCATGCCGACGGCCGCGTGCATGCCAAGCTTTTCCAGCGCGCGAACTTCTTTGTGGCTGCGGATGCCGCCCGCCGCGGTGATCGGCTTCGTTGTCACGCGCCGTAGTTTTCGGAACCACTGGAGGTCGGTGCCCTTCATGGTGCCTTCGTTGTCCACAAAAGTGCACAGGAACTCGGAACAGTAGGGTTCGAGCTGCGGAATTACGTCTGCAGGCCGCAATTTCAGACGCTGTCGCCAGCCCCGCACCACGATTTGGCCGCGTTCGGTGTCTAGAGCCAGGATCACGTTCTTGCGCCCCACGCGCGTGGACAGTCCGCGCAGAAAATCGTGCGCGATTTCTCTGCCTCGAAACGCGGCGCTACCCACTATGATTTTGTCCGCGCCCCAGGTGAGGATTTTTCGGGCGCGAGCCACGGTGCGGATTCCGCCGCCTACGCGGATTTCCATTTTGGCGCGGTGGCACAAAATCTTAATCCAGCGGCCGTTCGAACCGGTGCCAATCGCGGCGTCCAGGTCAATCACATGAAGAATGGGATAGTCGCGGAAGCGTTCGAGCAGGCCGAGGACATCGTGAACGGAGAGCGCGAGCTTGCGGCCGCGGACCAGTTGCACGGCCTTGCCATTTTGCAGATCAATGCAGGGAATGATCATCGGTTCCTTTGACCGGCGAGTCGCAAGCCCATCAGCACGGGCTCATCGGCTGAGGCGCACCGGGACGCCACGGCTAGCCAAATATTGTTTCAACGCGCCAATCGAGTGTTCCGCGGTGTGAAAGATTGAAGCAGCTAGTGCCGCGTCAGCCTGACCCTCGCCAAAGACCGCGAGAAAATCGTCGAACGTTTTCGCGCCACCAGAAGCGATGACTGGAACTGAAACTTGTGCAGCGATCGCCGCCGTCAAGCCGCAATCGAAGCCGCTGCACGTGCCGTCGCGGTCAATCGAGGTGAGCAGAATTTCGCCTGCGCCGCGCGCTGCAGCTTCGCGCGCCCATGCTGCTGCGTCGCGCCCACTGGATTCCGCCCCTCCGCGGACAAAAACTTCCCAACCCCTGTGCGTTTTTTTTACGTCCATCGAAAGCACCACGGCTTGCGAACCGAATTGCGCGGCCAGCTCCGAGATTAATTCTGGGCGCGCGACGGCTGCGGTGTTTACGGTGACTTTATCGGCGCCGGCACGCAGCACGGCGTGACCATCTTCCAGGCGACGAATCCCGCCCCCGGCCGTGAACGGAATGTTGAGCTGTTGCGCGACACGATTCACCGTTTCCAGAAACGTGGAGCGGCCGTCGCGTGAGGCGGTGATATCCAGCAGGATCAGCTCGTCGGCGCCTTCGCTGTTGTAGCGGGCGGCAAGCTCTTCGGGATCGCCCATGTCGCGCAGGCCGGTGAATTCGATGCCTTTCACGACGCGGCCGGCATCCACGTCGAGGCAGGGAATGATGCGGCGAGCGAGCGTCATTGCGCCCACTCCAGGAAATTGCGCAGCACGCGCGAACCCACCTCGCCGGATTTTTCCGGATGAAATTGCACGGCCATTAGGTTGTCTTTCTCCACGACGGCCGCGAAAGGGAAACCGTGATCGCACGCGGCGGCGGTGTGCGGTTCGTTTGCGGCTGCTGCGTAAGAATGAGCAAAATAAAAATAAGCGTCGTGCGGGATGTCGCGCAGCAAAATGCTTTCGCGCAGGCGGCGCAGCTGATTCCATCCTATGTGCGGGGATTTCACGTTGGTCGGAAGCGCTTGCACATTTTCGTGGATCAGATCGAGGCCTTCGGCGCCGGGGGCCTCCGCGCTGGAAGCGAACATCGCTTGCAGGCCCAGGCAAATCCCGAGGACCGGAACACCGCCGGCAATCGCGTCGCGCAGCGCTGCCGTGAGGCCGCGCTCGCGCAATCCGGTGACGAACGCGGAAAAATGTCCGACGCCGGGAAGAGCCAGCGCGGTGGCCGCCGCGATTTGTTCGGACGTAGTCACACGTGCTGTTTCGGCGCCGAGGGTGCGCAACGCACGTTCTACCGACGGCAGATTCCCGACTCCATAATCAATAATGGAAATCCTCACAGCAGTCCCTTGGTCGTCGGCAAGACGCGGCGAAGTTGCTGGTCGCGCGTCACCGCGAACCGCAGCGCGCGCGCAAAGGCCTTGAACATGACTTCCACCTGATGGTGCGACGAGCGGCCGTACACATGGCGCATATGCACGTTGGCCGCGGCAGCCTGCGCGAACGCCTGGAAAAAATCTTCAAGCAGCTCGGTTTGAAAGTCTCCGACGCGACGCGCCAGCGGCCGCCATTTGCAGACGAAGTGCGCGCGGCCGGAAAAATCGAGAGCGCAGGCCGCCAGCGATTCGTCCATGGGCATAAGGTAATAGCCGGCGCGCAGGATTCCGCGCTTCGAGCCGAGCGCTTGCTTCACCGCCTCCCCCAGCGCGATGCCGATGTCTTCCACGGTGTGGTGTTGGTCCACGTCCAGATCGCCGCGCGCGACCAGATCGAGATCAAGCGCGCCGTGCCGCGCGATCTGTTCGAGCATGTGATCGAAAAAGCGAATGCCGGTGTCAATGCGCGCTTTGCCGCGGCCGTCGAGATTCAGCTTCAGCTTGATGCTGGTTTCGTTCGTGGTGCGGTGTACCGCTGCTCTTCTCATAGGATTTCTTCCAATTGCCGCAGCACGCGGCGAGTCTGCGAAAGCGTTCCGAAAGTGATGCGCACGTAGCCGGCACCGCCGAAGTCGCTGGAGCGGTCGCGGATCAACGTGCCTCGGCGAGCTAGGGCCGCGACAATTTCTTTCGCGCGTGGGCCGAGAAAGAGCAGCACGAAATTCGCGGCGCTGGGGAAGAAGGGAATACCCAGCTTGGTAAGCCCGCGCTCGAAATCTTTCCGGCTGCGTCGAGACTCGCGGAGCGTGTTGCGCAGGAAGCTTCGATCACTCACTGTAGCGCGCGCCGCAGCCAGCGCCGCTATGTTCACCGGATAGGGTGATTGCGCTTTTCTTAGATGCTCTGTGATGGACTGCTGCGCGAAAATGCAGCCCAGGCGCAGGCCCGCCAGGCCCGCAGCTTTGGAAAACGTACGCGTGACCACCAGATTGTTGTAGCGGCGAATCCAGGGAAGAATCGTAATTCCCGAGAATTCGAAATAGGCTTCGTCCACAACTACTAGCGTATTGGTTGCAGCTCGCAGGATGCGCTGGAGTTGTGCGGGTTGCAGCACGCTACCCGTGGGATTATTTGGATTGGCGAGAAAAAAGACGCGGGGTCGCTTGCGCAGCGCAGCGAGGAGCGCCTGCTTCGGAAATTGCATCGCGGCGTCGTAACGCAGCGCCTGAATGCGCGTGCCGGCAAGTTCGGAATAAAAGCGGTACATCGCGAAAGTCGGTTCGACGAGCAATACAGCGTCGTCAGGCTCGACAAACGTATCCACGATCAAATGCAGGGCTTCGTCCGTGCCGTTGGTCAGCAGCAGTTCGGTCGCGTGCACACTGAAAAACTTCGCCAGCTCGCGGCGCACGGTTTCCTGCTCCGGATACATGGAAACGGTGGCGGAGGTGAGATTTCGAATGGCTTGGCGCGCCTTCGGTGAGCAGCCGATGGTGTTTTCGTTGAAATCGAGGCGGAGCTTTCCGTCGCGGCCTTCGAGCGGCGGATGATACGAACGCATACGCGCGACGGCCTTGCGCGGAGGGATCACGGATTTCATTCGCGCACCTCGACGGCGCGTGCGTGCGCCAAGAGTCCTTCGGCTTTCGCAAATTGTTTGGCGACCGGCGCGAGGCGCACGAGTCCGGTGCGCGTGACTTCCTGCACGCTGATGCATTTCACGAAATCGGCGGTGGATAATCCGCCGCGGGCGCGAGCTGCGCCGCCGGTGGGCAAGACGTGATTGGTGCCAGTGGCGTAATCGCCGAACGATTGCGCGCTCCAGTCGCCGAGGAAGATGCTGCCCGCCGAATCAAAGTGGTCGGCGAGTTTGCCGGCTGCTCCGGGCAGGCTCAAATGCTCCGGTGCGAAGCGGTTGACGAACCTGGCGGCTGCCGAGAAGTCGCGCGCGACAAGCACCGCGCCATTTTTCGCAAGTGAACGCCACGCCGGATTCGATTTCGGCAATTGCGCGAGCTGACGTTCTGACTTCGGCAGCCACGTTGCGGCCGAATTTCAGTGAGGTGGACACAAACAGCGCGACGGCGTCGGGGTCGTGTTCGGCTTGCGCGAGAAGATCGGCCGCGATGAATGCCGGATTTCCGCTCGCCGCGAAAACTACCGCTTCCGTGGGCCCGGCGAGCAGGTCAATCGCGCAGTCAGCGCTGACCAACCGCTTCGCAGCGGTGACGTAGCGATTGCCCGGACCGAAGATTTTGTCCACGCGCGGAATCGAGTGCGTGCCGTAGGCGAGCGCGGCGATCGCTTGCGCTCCACCGACGCGGGCAATTTGCCGCAGGCCGAGTTGTTCGGCTGCGGCGAGAAGCTCGTCGCCGGGCTGAGGGCTGGTGATCACGATATTGGGCACGCCGGCTTCCTGCGCGGGAACCGCGGTCATCAATAACGTCGAAACCAGCGAAAATCTGCCGCCCGGAAGATAACATCCCACCGTTTCGATGGGACGCACGCGCTGGCTTGCGCGCACGCCCGGTTCGATGTGCAGCGTCCACGCCTGCGGTTTCTGGCGGCGTGCGACGGCGCGGATATTGTGCGCGGCATGATCCAGGGCGTCGAGAAACGCAGCGGAAACTCGGCGCGCCGCGCTACGCAATTCATCGCGGGAGACCCAGACGTTGTTGCGTCGCAGCGCCAGTCCATCGAAGCGCTTTGTCCAGTAAAACAGCGCCGCGTCGCCACGCCGCTGCACGTCTTGAATGATTCGCGCTGCGCCGCGCTCTGCCACGCGATCACGGCCGCGCCGCTGCGCCAAGATCTCTTCTTCGACTGCGTCAGTGAGCCGGAGTACGCGCATCAATACACGATTTTGTTGAGCGGGTACTCAACAATCCCTTCCGCGCGCGCCGATTTGAGTTTCGGGATCAATTGCCGCACGGTGCGTTCTTCGACGATGGTATTGATAGCGACCCAATCCGGATCGCTGAGCTGCGCCACGGTGGGATTTCGCAGAGCAGGCAGCGCCGCCAGCACATTCGGAAGATCTTCGCGGCGCACGTTGAGCATCAATCCCACGCGGTTGTACGCTTTGATTGCGCCTTCCAGCAGCAAGACCATGTTCTGGATTTTTTCGCGCTTCCATTGATCTTGCCAGGACGCGCGATGGGCGATAAACCACGGCGCGGATTCCAGCAGCGTATCCACGACCCGCAAATGATTGGCGCGCAGGGACGCGCCGGTCTCAGTGACTTCGACGATGGCGTCGGCGAGTTGAGGTACTTTCACTTCCGTGGCGCCCCAGGAAAATTCCACGCGCGCGTGCACGCCGTGGCGCTGTAAATATTGTTCCGTCAGATGCACCGCTTCGGTGGCGATTACTTTTCCCTCCAAGTCGCTTACGCCTTTGACCGGCGAATCTTCGGCAACGGCCAGCACCCAGCGGACGCGACCCCGGCTGGTCTTCGCGTACACCAGTTCGGCGATTTCCTCCACGGCGCCACTGGTTTCGAGGATCCAGTCTTTCCCCGTGATGCCGGCATCGAGCGCGCCGCTGCCGACGTAGCGCGCCATTTCCTGCGCCCGCACCAGCATGCATTCGATTTCCGGATCATCAATCGTTGGGTAGTAGCTCCGGGAATTCACGGAGATGCGCCAGCCGGCGCGTGCGAAAAGCTCGACGGTGGAATCCTGCAAGCTCCCTTTCGGGATGCCGAGTTTCAAGCTGCTCATGGTTTTTTCCCTTCGCCATAAAGTTCCGTGGGCGAAAATACGCGCTCGGCGACCACCGCCGCCTCGCCATCTCGTTCCAGTCGCCGAAAAAAACAGCTGCGATAGCCTTCGTGGCAGACGGCTGAGCCGGAGAGTTCCACGCGCACCAGCAGCGCGTCCTGGTCGCAATCCACGCGCAATTCGCGCAACAGCAGTTTCTGGCCGCTGCTTTCGCCTTTGGTCCACAATTTCTGGCGCGAGCGGCTGTAGAAGGTGACGAATCCCGTGGCGCGCGTGCGTTCCAGCGCTTCGCGATTCATGAAGCCGAGCATCAACACTTCGTCGCTGGTATCGTCCTGGACGATCGCGGGGATCAGGCCGTTTTCTTTGGCAAAGTCGAGGTCCATTTTTTTTGCTCCCTAAAAACAAAAAACCCGCGGGCGGGTTAGGCGCCTGCGGGTTGATGAGTCCAGCTTAATTTCAGACCAGCTAGTCACACCACCGCGGGCACGGGTTGGCGTGATGATGATGCTGCCGAACGGTGTGTGCCCAAAGTTTCATGACTACTGAAAAACTAGCGTAAGCATGCGGCGAAGTCAAGAGTTCAGTGAGATCGCGGCGCGCTTTGTTGCCATGCCGTAAGGCTAAGACAGCGGGCCAGGGGGCGTCGCGCAAACCGACGATCGCGATCCCGCACCGAGCTCGCCAAAATCAGCCGGCTCAGCCGGATTGCCAGCACCGCAATCCGGCAGGAAACAATATTTTCTGATTGGATGAATTTTTGGTACAGTGCCGTCCGAGATAACGGCCGTAAGCGTGAACCGGAGGCCTCGATGGATGGAATGGAATTGCGGCCGCTTTCCACGGGCGAAATTCTGGATCGCACGTTTACACTGTACCGCCGAAATTTTCTGCTGTTCCTGGGTATTTCCGCGATTCCGCACGTGCTGGTGCTCGTTCTAAATTTAGTGCGTGTATCGCTTACCGCCTCGTCGTTGCCCAAGGCTACACTGCATGCCGGGCACGTGACGGCAGCGCCGGCAGCCATGCCATCGCTGACCGGAATTATGGCGGGCGCAATGATTGGAATGTTAGTGCTGGTGGTCAGTATGGTGGCCTACCTGTTGTCGCAGGGCGGCACGGTTTTCGCGGTATCGGAGATTTATCTGGGCCGCAGCATCACCATCGCGGAATCTTTCCGCCGAGTGAGCGGCGAGCTGCTCAGTTTGTTCGGCGTCGTGATGCTGAACGGCCTGGCTACGCTTGCGGGTTTCATTTGTCTGATCATTCCCGGCGTCTATATTCTCTGCCGGTTAATTGTTTGCGTTCCGGCGGCGCTGATGGAAAATATCGGCGCGCGGGATTCGCTGGAACGCAGTTTTGAATTGACCAGAGACAACGCCGGGCGGGCGTTTGTGATATTACTGCTTTATTTTGCGGTGGCCTTTGCCGCGGCGGGGCTGTTTGCATGGCCGTTCCTCATTATTATGGTTGTGGTGGCGCAGAAGAATCCGTCGCAAATGATCATCTGGTTGCAATTGATGCAGGTGGGATCCTTCGTCGCCAATGTGTTGGTGACGCCGATCCTCACGATTGCCAGCGCCATCCTTTATTATGACTTGCGTGTGCGCAAGGAAGCGTTTGATATTCAGCTGATGATGAACCCGGCGGGAAGAACGGCTCCGCTCACTAACACCTTACCCACGATGTTCTCTTGAGAATTATCTGGTGACCTACATCGGCAATCGGCCCTCGGTGTTCGCACGGTTTTGCCGCGCGATAATTTTCAGTGTGCTCGCGATTCTCACGATACTGATGCTGCCATGGCCGGCGGTCGCTCAAGCGCTGTCGCCGTCCGCGCCTGCCGCCTCAGCCGGTCCGTATGATGCGGCCGGCTTCGCGGCCGAAATGCGCCGCCTGGGAACCGCAATCGAGAAAAGCAGCGGCAACGCAAAAGATATCGAGGCGATTCAGAAGGCGCTCCCGCCCTCCTGGAAGATTGACGATTCCGAAACGCACTATCAATTTTCCAGCGAATCATTGCGCGCGCTGCTCGAGTGCATCCAATGCGACGCGGCGGCGCAAAAGTCACGCTCGGCTCAGGCGAAATCGTGGACGGACGAAATTTCGAATGAGGTAGATGGATATGTCGCGCCCGACCCCTCTGGCGCCCCGGACCCGCACGCCAAGCTCGAGCAAATTCTGAAGCGCCGGGAATTCGCCGCGGTGCGGCCGCCGAGCCAGTGGGACCTGCTCCGTCAGCGAATCAATGCGTGGCTGCTGCGCATGCTGAATCGCCTATTCGAAAATATCGGCCGGCATCCTCTGGGAGCCAAATTGCTTTTCTGGCTCATTTTATTTGCCGTCGTTGGCTGGTTGGCGATGATGCTGGTGCGTTTCTGGCTGGGGCGCGGGCGGTTGGATGAACTTCGTTCCATCGGCGAGGTTGCCTTCGCGCGTTCCTGGCAGGAATGGATTCGCGCGGCGCGGGAGGCGGCGGCGCGCGGCGATTTTCGCGAAGCGGTGCATTCTGTTTACTGGGCGGGAATCGCGCATCTGGAGGACGATGGCACGATCAGTCGGGATCGCACGCGCACGCCGCGCGAACATTTGCAGCTGGTGGCGGAGGCGGTGGCGGCAACTGCCGCAGCGGCGCCACAAGTTTCGCGTCAGCGAGATTCACTGGCCGCGCTGACGTCACTTTTCGAGCGCGTGTGGTACGGCCGCGGCCAGGCCGACGCGCGCGATTTTGAAACGTCCATGCAGCAAGCGGAAGGGCTGGGATGCGACCTGCAATAGACCCGTCGGATCGAAAACTGCTGCTGATTGCCGGCGCAGTGATGCTGGTGCTCGCCGCGGCGCTGGCAATCGTCTCGCCTCCGCCGCCGGAGCAGGGCGGGGGGATACCTTCGATCTATTCTGATGCATCGGGCGGCGCGCACGCAGCTTTCCTGCTGCTCCAGGAATTACATCGCAGCGTTCGTGCCTGGGAACGGCCCCCGACGGATCTACCGCAGGATTCCCAAGCCGCGATCCTGATACTCGCGAATCCGGAAGAGAATCCCAGCAGCGCCGAAAGGGAAGCTCTGTTGCGATTTGCGGAATCGGGCGGGCGAATTATTTTCACCGGCCCGCGTATTGGCGACTTTTTCCCGAACGCCGAATCCTCGGACGTGCCGCTGGCGCGACCCTGGGCCACGTATCAAGCCAATCTTCCGAGCAGCTATACGCGCCACGCCGCGAAAATTTCTCTGCAGATGCAGAGCGAGTGGGAAGGGAACAATCCGGCCGCGTTCGCGTTGTACGGCGATGCGGATTCACCGGCGGTGATGGTGTGGAGCGTCGGCGACGGCGCCATTTTGTGGTGGGCTGGACCGACGCCCCTCACTAACGCCGGGATTACGCAGGAAGGAAATTTGAATTTCTTTGTGGATGCCGTGAGCGATCCGCTCGCAGACGCCGGCGAGCAGCCGGAAGTTTATTGGGATGAATACTTCCACGGCCAGCGCGCTACGTTGTGGGCGTATTTTCAAAAAACTCCGGTGCCCTGGGGCTTGCTGCAGTTTGCTGTGCTGGGTCTGGCGGTGCTTTTCACTTTCAGCCGGCGCAGTGGACCGATGATGATGCCGGCAGTGGCCACTCGCCTTGCGCCACTGGAGTTTGTTGATACACTCGGCGGCCTGTATCAGCGCGCGCGTGCCGAACCCGCCGTGGTGGAGGCGGTGTACCAGCGCTTTCGCGGCACGCTGACGCGGCATCTGCGCTTGCCGACGAAGATTCCAAACGCGCTGCTCGATGAAGCGGCGCGCGGACGGCTGGGGCTGAAGGACGATTCGTTCCTGGAAACGCTGCAGCGCGCCGATGCCGCCAGCCGTGCGCAGAAGATTGCAGCAGCCGAGGCGCTCGAACTCATACAGAAATTGGAAAAATACGAAGTGCAATTGGGGCTGAAGAAAAAGAGACAGGAGAAACACTGACCGTGGAAAACCTGGCACGCCTGGCAACGCATGTTCGAGGAGAATTTTCGAAAGTTATTGTGGGGCAGCGATCCATTGTGGACCAGCTGCTGCTGGTGTTGGTGTGCGGCGGCCACGCGCTGATGGAAGGAGTCCCGGGTGTGGGGAAGACGCTCGCGGTGAAAACCATCGCGCGCATTTGCGGCCTCGCGTTCCAACGCGTGCAGTGCACGGCGGATCTGATGCCTGCCGACGTGATCGGCACCAACGTTTTCAATCTGGCCACCAGCACATTCTCGCTGCATCAGGGGCCGCTTTTCACCGATTTGTTGCTGGTGGACGAAATCAATCGCACTTCGCCGCGTACGCAGGCGGCTCTGCTGGAGTCCATGGAAGAGCGGCAGGTGACGATTGATCGCGCGCGTTACGCGCTGTCTGAATTCTTCACGGTTTTCGCAACGCAGAACCCGATCGAATTTGAGGGCACTTATCCGCTGCCGGAAGCGCAACTGGATCGCTTCCTTTTGAAAATTCGCATCGGGTATCCGTCAGAAACTGAAGAAATCGAGATTCTTTCGCGGTTCGAGCAAGGTTTTGATCCGCGGCGGCTCGACGAAATTGCGATTACGCCTTTGGAGCCGGGCATACTTGCAGCAGCACGGCGCGACGTGACGAAGATACGCGTTGAACCGACGCTTTATTCCTACATCGCCACACTGGCGCGCCGCAGCCGCGATCGGCCGGCGCTGTCATTGGGCGCAAGTCCGCGCGCGGCAATTGGACTTTTCACGGCAGCACGCGCGTGGGCGGGAATGGAGGGCCGCGATTTTCTGATTCCGGATGACATCAAGGCCGTGGTGCCTGCCGTGCTCCGCCATCGCGTGCTGCTGAAGCCGGAAGCGGACCTCGAGGGACTCACCTCCGATCAGGTACTCGCGGAACTTCTCGCCACGGTCGAGGTCCCGAAGTAAATGCCCGCCGTGCCCACTGCGCTCAACGTACTAGCTGTGCAGGGCGTTACTGACAAGCCGCTGGTGCCGCCGACTGCGGTGGCGCGCGCGCACGCGTTGGGACGAATCCCGTTTGGATTTGGCCCGCGATTCTACGTGGCGCTTCTGTTGGGACTTTTTTGGCTAGTACCGGCGTGGCGATTCCCGCGCATGATTCAGGCGATGTTCCTTTGGGATGTTTTTATTCTGGTGACGTGGGTGTGGGATCTGCTGCGGCTGCCGGCGGCCGACAAACTGGAAGTCCGGCGCATCTGGCGCACGCGACCGGCGCTGGCGGTTCCCAGCGAAATCAGCATTGAGATCAAGAACTTCAGCAAGATTGCGCTGCGCGCGCATGTGGTGGACGAAGCGCCTCTGCAACTCCGTTTGGAGCCACCGGAATTGAATTTGCTTGTCGGCGTGAAGACTGCGGCGCGCGAAAAATATTCGATTCTTCCGGCGGAGCGTGGCGATGTGCGGCTGGGGCGCGTCTTCGTGCGTTATCAGAGCCCGTTGCGCATGGCCGAACGCTGGGGCGTGGCGGAAACCGCGCAGACCGTTACGGTGTTGCCGAATCTGGATGAAGCCAAGCAGCACACGCTCTATCTGATTCGCAGCCGCCAGGTGGAAATGGAAAAACGCAGGAAGCGGCAGCACGGCCTGGGTCGCGAGTTCGATACGCTGCGCGAATATCGCGAGGGCGATGAGATTCGCGATATTTCCTGGACGGCTACAGCGCGCAGGCATCAGGTGATTACGCGAGTGTTTCAGATTGAACGCAGTCAGGCCGTGTGGATCGTGCTGGACGCGGGACGATTATTACGCGCGAAGGTGGAAGAGCCGGGGCGCACGTTGCGCCTGGCGAAGCTGGATTATGCGGTGAACGCGGCGCTCTCCATTGCGCAAGTGGCGCTGCATTGCGGCGATCGCGTGGGGCTGCTCGCATATGGGCGCCGCATCCAACAGAACTTGAACGCGGGGCGAGGGCCGCGGCAGGTGCGCGCCATCGTCGAAGCGCTGGCGCAGGTTTCCGGCGAAGCGCGCGAAGCGGATCATGGCCGCGCGGTGCGTTCCATTCTCTCGACGCAGAAAAACCGCGGTTTGATTATCTGGATCACGGATTTTGCGGAAACTGCCACCACCCCGGAAGTTTTGGAATACGCGATGCACATGACCTCGCAGCATCTGGTGGTGTTTGCAGCAATGGGGCAGCCGGATTTGAATCGAGTGGCTGCGGATACTCCGACGACTGAGGAAGCCATGTATCGCCACGTCGCGGCGCTGGAAATTGCGCAACGGCGCGATTTGCTGCTGCGCGGGCTGCGTCAGCGCGGCGTGCTGGCGCTGGAGCTGATGCCCAGCATGCTGGCCAGCGCGCTGGTGAACCAATATTTGGAGATCAAGGAACGCAGTTTGATCTAAGTCCGCGAGTTTCTGTTGGTCGCGGTTTCGGCTGCGGGGCAATGGTAGCGGCGCACTTCACTGCGCCGTCGGTGCCACGGCGCGGGACCGCCGCTACAAATGCTCTGCGTCATATCTTTTGGGCTCTCGCGGCAACGTTCAACGAAAGTTCATTGCCTGCTCGTGCGAGGGAAGAATCCCGAGGCTTGAGGTTCAAGTAGGCGACCAGCGCGGCAAACATTACCCCAGCAAACAAAAACTTCAGCGGCGCGGCAATATCCGACGGCGAGAGAAAACCTTCAATCGTTCCCGCTACGATCAACATCGGAATCGTTCCCAGCACCAGCCGCGCCGCGCGTCCACCGGCCAACGCCAGCGATTCGCGCCGCGGCAACAATCCCGGAAACAACATTCCCCGCGCGATTTCGAATCCCGCGCCACCCGCGATAAAAATGGCCGGCAACTCCAGGACTCCGTGCGGCGCGACGAAACTCCAAAGTTGTACCGCCATCCCGGCGTGCCAGGTGGCCGCGCCGATCACGCCCAGCAGCAAGCCGTTGACCACCATCATCCACGCGGTGCCGATACCGGCAGTGATGCCCAGCGCAAAAGTAGTGAAGCTGACGGAAAGATTGTTGGTCATGATGGCGGAAGCGGCCAGCGGTTTTACGGTGACGATGGAATGAGTCCACATTTCGCGCTTTTCGATGGTGTCCATCATCTGCGCGCCCAACATGCGATGCGCGAAGGACGGATCGTGGATCGTCAGCGCAAAAGCCGCCAGGGCAGCGACCAGGAAAATTCCGAACGCCAGCATGGTTTGCGGCAACGTCTCGCGAAACACTTGCGGATAAGTCTCCGTATAAAATTTGCGAAGCTCGCTGATTTTCGGTCGGTGGCCCATGTAAATCAGATTGTGCGCGCGCCCCAGCAGGGAGTTCAGGTAGGCTGAAAGCTGATTACTTGTGTTATCCTCCCGCACGATTGCGAGGTCGGATGCCGTTTGGCGGTACAACAGTCCAAGTTCCTGCAACTCACCGTGTTGTAAACCGCGCAGTCCGCGACGGCTGGAACGTTTCGCGAGCTCTTCCAGGCGCGCCCAGTATGGTTTCCGTTTTTCCAGCCAGCGAGTGGAGATCATGACGGCCTCACCGCCCGAATCTTTTCTTCCGGATCGTTATTCCGACAAGCTTACCATCGAAACACCGGAACAAACGGCGCTGGAATTTCCCATAGCCGGCGTAGGCAGCCGTTTTCTGGCGTTTGCCCTGGACTCGCTGATTCAAGTGGTGGTTACAGCGATCGTGGCAATCGGCTTGGGATTTGGGTCAGCCTGGGTTGCGCGCCTTGGGGCAGTCTTGTCCAGGATGTGGATCATTTCCATCATGGTGATTTTTTTCTTCACGGTTTACTACGGTTATTTTGCGATTTTCGAATCCATATGGAACGGCCAGACTCCTGGCAAGCGCCTGTCGAGAATTCGCGTAATCAAGGAGACCGGCCGGCCGATCACGCCGGTAGAATCGGTGGCACGCAACCTGCTGCGAATTGTGGATCAGCTTCCGGCTTTTTATGCCGTGGGCATCGCGAGCGTGCTACTCAGCAAACAGGGAAAGCGCCTGGGAGATTTTGTGGCCGGCACGATTGTAGTTCACGAACGCGCGCTGCAGGACGTGAAGCCGCTGTGGCAGCCCGCGCAAGGCGCGGCTTCGTTTTCGTCCAATTCGCAGCAAATTTCCGACGAGGACCTTTCTTTGATCGAAGCGTTTCTGAACCGGCGCGACGCGCTGGAGCCGGCAGTGCGTTTCCGCATGGCGGAGCAAATACTCGCGCGCCTGCGGCCGAAGTTGTTGCTCGCTGCCGATAATTCCTTAACGGGTGAAAAACTTCTGGAAGCAATCGCGCGCGAACGACGCTCTACCGCGGGATACAACTAGCTTCTGGTTGCTTTTTCTGCTTTTTAAATTCCGCTACGAAGATCAATCGTTGCCGGTGGCCTGCGCGTGGGTGCTTGCGGGCGCCGCAGCCGGCAAGTCACGGAACGCGAAATGGCTCTGCAGCTTGTCGAATGGTTTGCCGTCGAGTTCAGCGTACGGATAAATGAAATAGTTGAGTGGGTCGCCCTTTTGGGCCGCATCCAGCCGCAGATCGCGGCCCGTGGTGAACTGGATGCGATTCACATCGTGCGCGCCAAAGAAATATTCGCGCTTGTCCGGATGCTTCCAGGCTTCGGATGCGTCCACGGGGATCCAGCCGGTTCCTTCGACATAAAATTCCGCCCAGCAATGGTAGCCGGGAATGTCGGCGGCGGTCTTGTCCGCGGGCAGCGGAAAACCGATCTCAAAGCGCGCGGGAATTCCGGAAGCACGCATCATGCCGATCAGCAGAGAATGAAAGTCGGTGCAGTTGCCGCGCTTGGCCGTGCAGGCCCAGATCGCGTCGCCGTGGCCCCAACCTTCGCCGGTCTTGTCGTAGCGCATGGTGGAGACGACGTACTCGTAAATCTTGTGGGCTTTGTCGAGCGTGTCAGTCGCGCCCGCGGTGTTCTGCGCGGCCAGTTCGGCGATCACGCCGTTCGTGGGCACCAGCCGGTCCGGCTGCAGCCAGTGCGCCAGCATGAGTTTGGATTCAGGATCGGCCGGCTTGCCGTTGGCGGTGACGCCCAGAGAAGCATTCGTCGCGAGCGGCACGCGATGTTCGTAGCGCGTGGCGTGAAAGCGCAGCACGATGTCAAAAGGGGCGCTAGCCTGCTGCGCGCTGACGACGAAGACCGCGAACTCGTTGCCGTATTCCGCGTGCTGCTCGACGCTGTGCGCCACCGGAGCTTCGATGCTCAGGTCCGAGATTTTCTGGTAGGCGTCATGGTCCGGCATAGGAATCCAGATGCGCAGCGGCGCGCTCGCGGCGGGCAGCGCTGGTACCGTCACCGTGTAGGTGAATTCAAAGCTGCGCGAGGCGGCCGGCGTGCCGTCGCCGCCTTGCGCGCCAACGACCGGCACGATCGTCAGGATCGCCAGAATTGCGGAGAAGAAAACTGCGCTGCGTGCTTTCATGTGGGAGTCGTCCTTGTCTCTTAGCGCGCGGCCACCAAAACCGCGAATCGAAATCCGTGGCGCCCCGCCCAGGCAACACATTTTCTTCCTGGTGTCGCGGCGCGTCAATGCTGCCTTCTGAGCAGCGGATACCGGACCGCTTTCGCAATCCGTGTGGCAACTTCGAACTTATTGCGTCAGCGGCTGAAGGCGCGCTGCTGAAGCTGCCATCTACATAGCTTCCCGAAAAACGACGCAGACTATTCAAGCGGGCGCTTTTGCTATTCTGTAGCTCCTTTGGAAGCAACTTTAGGCAAATGATCGGTCGAGTGAATGTAGCCTTCGTCGGCGATGCGCTTGCCGCTTTCACGATAACGCTGCGGATCGCGCGGCGCCCAGGTGGCCAGGCCATCCACGTAACGATTAAACATGCAGAACGCCGCGGCAATCAATACCGTGTCGTGAATTTCCTTGTCCGTCGCGCCGAGTTTCCGCGCACGCTCCACGTCGTCGGCCGTGACTTGCTTGCCGCCCTGCTGAACTTTTCCGGCAATTGCCAGCAGAGCTTTCAACTTGTCTGAAACTGGCGCGGATTCAAAATCGCGCTTCAACTCGTCGATTAGCGTTTCTTTGCCACCCAGATAATACGCGGCGGCTGCGCCGTGCACCGTCTGGCAGAAGAAGCAATCATTCTGCGAGGATACGTAGGTCGCAATCATCTCGCGCTCGCCCTGCGTCAACGAATTCGGCGCGCGCAAAAGCACCTCCGCCAGTTCGTTCAGCGGCTTGGCCGTCTGCGGGCTAAACGCCATCGGCCCCAAGATTCCCGGAATACCTTCGGGCAAATTAATGTGCGGCATGACGATCTTCTCCTCGCTGAGACTTTTCGTGCGCTCCGTCGCGTGGACGGCACGCGCGGAATTCTCGAACCTTAGAATGTAAAGCGCACTGCGAACTGAAACGCTCGCGGACCCCCAGAACCAAAGAAGCCGCCTGCGGTGCTGACTGGCTGAAAGAAAGTCGTGTCGAGGCCGTTCGGGTTTGTAGGGCTGGGCGGGTTTGTACCCACCGGAACCAACGAAATATTGCGGCCCGAATAGCTTGTATTTGTGAAGCCGCGAATATTTACGCTGTTGAAGAGGTTGAAGACCTCGGCCATTAGATCAATATGGTAGCGTTCGTGAATTGTGATGTCTTTCATCAACCGCATATCCAGGGAGTTGAACGGGCTGCCGAAATTAATCCCGGCGGGAACATTTTCCAACGGCCCGCCCGCGTTGCACGGAGCAGGCGCCGGACACGCGGGCAGCGCGTTCCACTGGTCAATAGCCTGATTCAATTGATTGCTGTTCTTAACGCTGCGTCCCAGCGAATTGCGCCCCAGAATCGGCAGGCGAGCGGGTAGCGATTGCCCGTTCAGGTTGAGGTCGGGAAGATACGTGTCCGCGGGAACCCCTGAACCGTAAGTGTAAAGCGGCGAGATTGAAAAACCCCACGGCATTTGAAGCTGGCCGTACACGGTCAGGCGGTGCGTTTCGTCGCTCGCTCCGTAGCCTTTTTCGGTCTGCGGGCCCACGGTGCCTTCGATCAGGTTGACATTCTCCACCGTGGTGTAGGAGGGCACCTGGTCGTCGTCGGAATAATCGAGAGTTTTCGAAAGTGTGTAGGCGGCGTTGAAAAAATAAGTGAACGGGCCAGCTTTCACGGGCCGGTGCTGAACGCTGATGAGCAAGCCGTCGTACCAGGAATGCGCGTTGGAAGTCGCGACGGTTACCTGGTCCGAAATTCCCGTCAGCGGATCCGTGACCGTGCATGGGACATTATTCCCGGGGCAGGTGATGTAGGGAGATGTCGAATTCGTAGTGCGCAGATATTGCGCAATTATCTGGCGTTGGCCGAACACGTACAGTCCATCCGCGTTCACCGTCCAGCTGGAGCCTAGCGCCTGCTGCACGCCGAACGACGTCTGCTGGAACAATGGGTGGTGCGTATTCTTGTCGTCAACGATAATTCCCACGCCGCCCGCCTGGCGTTGCCCGCTGAAGGGATTCGCCAAAGTGGGGCTGCCCGGTGTGAAGGTAGTGCCGGGAATTCCGAAGAAGCAGGTATTAAGATCCGGCGGGCCCGGATCGCCGGGAAATGAGCACGTGGAGCCCGCATATTCATTGATGGTGAGCGCGCGGTCGTTCTGCACTCGTTGGTAGCCGGGAACTTCGAAAACGATTCGGTCGTAATAGATTCCAAATCCGCCGCGAATTACGGTTTTTCCGTGTCCGAATGGGTCATACGCAAAGCCTATGCGTGGTCCGAAATTTTTTCTGTCCGGATGATGGGCGATGTCAATCACGCCCGCCACCCAGGTGCACGGGACGGTCGGCTCCGATGTAAGGTTGGGGCAAGGGCCGTAAGGAGGGCTGGTGCCGGTCGCGTCTGTATCGTAATCCCAACGCAGGCCGAGGTTCAGAGTCAGGTTGCGCGTGACGCGCCAATCGTCTTGCGCGAACAACGCGATGTAGCTATTGATGATGTTTGGAATGGGAACGGGCTGGATTGGCGCGGCGCTCTGGATCGAGACGGCAATGGGTATATCCAGATCGTTTACGACGCCGTCGCCATTCAGATCCGCAAATCCGAAATCCGACGTGAGCATCACGCTGCCGCTGCCGAACACGTTGATTTCGCCGAACGCTTTGGCGTATTGATACTCTCCGCCGAAATGCAGAGTGTGCTTGCCCAAAGCCCAGGTGAACGTGTCTCCCAATTGGTAGCGATTCAGGTGCGTGGATTGCGGCACGTTGAAGTTCACGCCGTCGGCGATATCCGGATAAATCAGTTCGTTCGTCGGAGCCAAACCCGCGGGATTTGTGCTGGGCGAGCTATTGGGAAATTCGGGGATAAGGTTCAGAAACGTGTCGTAGTGAAAGATCAGGTTATTTACTTGGCTTGAGGAAAAAGTTTTCGTCCAACCGCCCACCACCGAATTGAAACGGTTCAGCGAATTTTGCCGTTCCGTTTCGGTGAGCAGCGGAGTGACGGTCGCCGCGGACGCCTGGTTGGTATCGTGGGAGCGATCGAAGGAATATCGCGCCATGAATGTGTTGCTCGGATTGAGCTGGTAATCAACACGGGTGGAAACCAGCGCTTCACGCAGCGGCGCCGCCGCGAAGGTGTTCAGAATCACGTCTTCCGAGGGGTTGGCGCCGTATTGGCGGGTGCCCGTTTGGATGGAGGCGTTCTGATCTCTGTACTCGGCGGAAGCAAACCACCAGGCCTTGTTCTTCTTGAAGGGACCGCCCACCGATCCCCCGAATTGTTCCCGGTTAAATGGCGGAGGGGTTAGCGCTCTGTCAAACGTGTAGGGCAGAGCCTGCAGGTGGCCGTTGCGTTCGTAGTCGAAAAGTGAGCCGTGATACTGATTCGTACCAGACTTGGTGACGATGTTGATGATGCTGGTTCCGGAGCGCCCTGCTTCCGCCGTGAATTGTGCGGTGGCAATCTGAAATTCCTGAATCGAATCCTGTGGAAAATTAGAAAGCGTGCCGCCGACCACTTCATCGTTGTTCTCGCCGCCGTCCACTGTGATATTGCCGCCGCGGCCCACGCTTCCCGCGGAGCTCACTTCAAGAGTATTCGTTTTCGTGGGGTCGAAATTGGGCGCGGGACGATTGCCTGGAACGAGGTACGCAAGCTCCAGAAAATTTCGGCCGTTCAAGGGGATATTTTCAATCGCCGCGGAAGTGATCTGGCCTTGAATCATGGATTGCGTCTGTTCGAGCGTGCTGCTCGCGTCGGTGACGTTGACGACTTGCCCTATTTCGGCCAATTTCAGTTCCGCGTCGAGCGTCGAAGCACGCCCCGCTTGCAATTGCACGCCTTGGAATTCGCTTACGGCAAAACCTGAGGCTGTGATGCGCACGTCATACACACCGATAGGGAGATTGGGGATCGAGTACACGCCGTTGCCATTGGAAACTGTCTCGCGTGTCGCTCCTGTGCCGCGTTCGGTGGCCGATACGTGCGCGCCAGTGACAACCGCTTGGTGCGGGTCGGTCACAATGCCGTTGATCGTTCCGGTCGGCGCCTGCGCTTGAATCGTGAGCATCGTTGCCGCCACTAGAAATACAACCGCCACAACCCGGCCCACCAGCTGACGCTTCATCCACACCCTCCGTTTGCATTCGAAAACGTTCTTGCGTTCCGAAATTGCGTTGCAATCTGACGGTGTAAGCAACAAATCGCAATAGTGGAAAAATACTAGAGACACGTGCTGCGCAAAGAGGTCTACTGCCTAGCGTCGCGGAAGGTGGCACGCGCTGAGGAGATTGCGATTCCGTTCACGCATATGAAAGGGACAGGCCGAGCTTGAACGTCCAACTTATTTCCGTTGCCACAAAACTACTGAAAATCGCGGGCGCGCTAGTCGCTTTGTACGCCGTCGTCACGGCCGCGCTGTTCACGATCATGCTGCAATCGCCGGACAAGTTTGCGGGCACCATGAAATATGTTCCGTGGCCGGCGTTCATGGTGCTGCCCTTCAAGCCGCTGTGGAACGTGGCTCGCAAAGGCCATCTGGCCGTCGGAGACATGGCGCCGGATTTTTCACTCGAGAGCCCGGACCACAAAACCACGTTTCAGTTGTCGTCCATGCGCGGACAGAAACCTGTGGTGCTGGTTTTCGGCAGCTACACGTGACCTCCTTTCCGGCGGGAGGTTCCCGTCCTCAACAAGCTCTACGAACAATATAAAGATCAGGTCGCGTTCTACGTGGTGTACATCCGCGAAGCGCATACCAGCGACGTCTGGCAGGACCCAGACAATCTGGACGACCACGTGATTTTCGCCAGCCCAAAAAATATTGACGAGCGCAGCGAGATGGGGCAACTGTGCGTGGTGAAACTGGGAATTCACTTTCCCGCGGTGGTGGATGGCTTCGACAACGCTACGGAACGCAACTACACAGGTTGGCCTGATCGTCTTTATGTGATTGATCGCGAAGGGCGCGTGGCGTACAAGGCGCGGCCCGGCCCGTTTGGATTCAAACCGCAGGGAGTTGCAGACACGCTGCAGAGGCTCTTGCCGTCCGCCGTAAACCGCTGAGCGTCGCGCTCGTTTTGCAAGCACGCGTAGCTTCGCGTGTCGCTTCAGGTTGACGGCGCGCGCTAGTTCACTTCGATAGTGGTTACGCTCAGCGCCGGCAGCGTGAGCGTCAAAGTTGAGCCGCTCACTGTCATCGTGCCTGCCGAAACCGGCGCGACAGGATTTTGCCCCTGCGCGGATGTCGCCGTCATTTGATAGAGCTTGGCGCTGCCGGAAAGCGTTTGCCCACTGATCGCCGTCACTTGCGAGCTGATGGAACGATTGATCGCCACGAACACAAACCTACCCGGCGTGCTGCTGTCCGAGCTGGCATAGACCACCACGTTCGCCACGTTGCTCGAAGTGGATTGCAGCGAGGTGTCGCCGAAATTTGCGCCGGCACCATCGAAATCGCGGAATGCACGGAAGCCTCCTAGAGCGTAGGAGTAAGTCCCATTCGGCGGCCAAAAATTTGCCGCGAAAACTCCCTGGCTGCCGAAGATGCCGAGGTTGTCCGCCTGCGCGATGGTCCCGGCGATGTGATTCCATCCCCCGCTCTCATATTCCGTGATCGAAATTTTCATGCCCGGAAATTCCGCGTTGATCTTGCTCTGCAGGCGCGCCAGAAGCTTGATTGGAGTGCTGCCCAGTTCTTGGTAAATCCACGGATTGCTGTTGGTGGAATCTGTAAACGTGGGGTCCCAAAGATTTCGCGGGCTCTGCACGATTAATTGCACCTGTGCGGCGGTCAGAGTCGTGCCGGTCAAATCCAAGCTGCGCGTTCCGTTCGCGTCGTACTCCTCGGCATACCAATGGAAGTCGTACACGTCCACGAGCGGCTTGCCGTAGGAAGCGGATGCGGTGCTCAGCGCGGTGAGATATTTATCCGGGAACCAGTTGGCGCCGTTGGGCGTCGCGCTAAGTTCGCCTTGCCAATTGTAGAGGC
Source organism: uncultured Acidobacteriota bacterium (assembly GCA_963779465.1). Taxonomy (GTDB): domain Bacteria; phylum Acidobacteriota; class Terriglobia; order Acidiferrales; family UBA7541; genus Palsa-295. Next base: position 1,181,993 of record CAVZYH010000002.1, read on the forward strand.
CCTGAAACCCGTAGTGCACCGGCCCGAAGATCACCATGTCTGGAAATTGGTTCTTCAGCGCTTCCGTCATAGTGATGGTCTTTGCGATGTAATCGTCCGACGTTACCGGTTTCGGCCCCTGCACTTCCAGGTGCGTCGAATTCCACAACTCCGGCTCGTTGTCCAAGCTGACGAAAGTGGGATGCGTCGGATTCGCACCAAAGATTTCCATGCCGGAAAATTTCTGATCCAGCGCCCAGACAAATTCGTCCATGAACACGTTCGCGTCAGTGGTGGGCGGATTGATCGTGAAAGGCGCACTGGAGACTGTGCTCTTCTGATCTACCACCTGCTTGAAGCGCGTCAAGTCCGGCGGATTGGTGACGCTCACCGGGCCGCTCTCGTCGCCGGACACCAAGCCTTGCAGCTGCACGGTCATCAAGCTCGCCAAGCCGTTCGATTGATCGCCCGCGATAAAACTGCGCACTGCTTCGGCAGGGACCGTGCTGCTGCTCAAGTAGTCGTCGTTCTCGTAGAGATAATCGCTGCCTGCGTTTGATGCATTGGTCTCCCAATTGTAAGCAGTCCAGCGGTTGCCGCCGGCGCGATCGAAAGTGAGCTGAGGCGGAGCGCCAGTAACGCCGGAATAAAAATTGATGCCGTAGATGTACGGGGAAATGGGTTTGGTTTGCGCGGGATTGATCGTGATCGTGACGTTCGCGGTGGGGCTGGCGGGCGTGGCGCTGGCCTGCGCGGAATTGGCGCTTTGGCCCGCGGTGTTCACCGCGGAGACGACGTAATAGTAGGTCGTGCCATTGGTCACAGTGGTATCGGTGTAGTTCGTTACCGTGGGTGACGCGACCGCTGTGTTGTATGGGCCGCCGTTGGTTGTCGAGCGCTTCAAGTTGTAACTAGCCGCGCCTGTGCTCGCGCTCCAGCTCAGGCTCACTTGCGCGTTGCCGCCTGTTGCTTGCAAGCCGGTCGGCGTTGCAGGAGCAGTCAGAGGAGCGTTGGGCGTAGCGGAAACTTCGGAGGAGTTGGCGCTCTGGCCGCCGGAGTTCACGGCCGAGACCACATAGAAATATTTCGTGCCGTTGGTTAGGCCCGTATCCGTGTAACTGTTGGAAGTGGGCGGCGCGATTTGCGTTTCAGCGCCGCTGGTCGTCGAGCGCTTCACGTGATAGCTGGAGGCGCCGGAAGTCGCGGCCCACGTCAAGCTCACCTGCGCATTCCCGGCTGTGGCTGCGAGCCCCGTGGGCGCCGACGGCGCGGGCAGCGCAGGCGTCGCATTCACTTCCGCTGAATTCGCGCTCTGACCCACCGAGTTATAAGCCGACACGACGTAAAAATATTTGGTCCCATTGGCAAGGCCCGTGTCAGTGTAGTTTGCCGCGGTCGGCGTGGAAATCTGCGTGTAGGGGCCGCCGGTGCTGGTAGAACGCTTCACGTAATAATCTGTCGCGCCCGAGCTGGCAGTCCAGTTCAGCGTCACCTGCCCATTACCCGCTGCAGCCGCCAGACCCACCGGCGTCGCCGGCGCCGTCGTTTGCCCGCCTCCTCCCCCGCCTCCGCTATATCCAGTGCTGGCGCACCCTGCATGCAGCAATAGAATGCCGGTCAAAAGGCTGAGCACAAGAATCGGGAAAACGCGATTGGCAAACTTCATCGGCTTCGCCTCCCAACTGGCGCGACTGCGGAGTATTTCTCATCGGGTCAACGGACCTACGAGCTGGAGAATAAATGCTGCTGTGGAAACAGGTTAAGGAAGTGGCACGCTGCCGACAAGCTGTCCTATAGGCCAGAAAAGGTTCCAGTCCGCACGGGTCATTCTCGCGGGCAGAGCCGGAATTCAATGCTTGCGATGGGGATTGAAAAGGTTGGTGGGCCCGCTAGGATTCGAACCTAGGACCAACGGATTATGAGTCCGCTGCTCTAACCAGCTGAGCTACGGGCCCGGTCTGGTGCAATCATCTTATAGCGAATTGTTGCAGCGGGCAGCAAGTGTTTGCGCTTGCGCGCGGAAAATGGACGCGCGGGCTTATAATGCGCGGGGCGCCACCGTCGTGCGGATGCAATTTAAACGCAGCGCGCCTACTCACCGCACAAACGCAGCAACAACGTCGCAAACGAGGAGGGCAATGGCGCGACTGGATTCTCCGCGGGTCGTGAATATCGAGGATTTGCGCCAGCTTGCGCGCAGACGGTTGCCGCGCGCAGTGTTCGATTACGTGGACGGCGGCGCGGGCGGCGAAGTGACGCTGCGTGAAAATTGCCGCGCGTTCGAGGAAGTAGTTCTGCGTCCGCGCCACGCCGTGGCACTCGAGAATTGCGCTCTGCGCACGCGCGTCCTGGGGCGCGACGTTTCGTTTCCGGCGATTCTGGCGCCGATCGGTTACAGCCGCCTGTTGCATCCCGATGGAGAACTGGCCGCGGCGCGCGCCGCCGGCGAGTTCGGCACCGCATTCATCCTCTCGACGGTTTCGGGGCACAAGCTGGAGAAAACGAAGGGCGCTTCCACCGGTCCGGTCTGGTATCAGCTCTACATGATGGGCGGGCGCGAGGTCGCGGAGGCCGCGATCGAACGCGCACGCGTGGCCGGATATTCCGCGCTAGTGATCACGATTGATACAGCGATCGCCGGGATGCGCGAACGCGACGTGCGCAACGGCGTCAAGGAACTACTGGGCCCTTCGTTGCTCGCTAAAATTCCGTTCGTTCCCGATGTGCTGCTGCATCCGCGATGGCTGGCCGCTTTTTTGCTCGATGGCGGCGTGCCGCGGCTGGAAAATGTGGTGACGCCCGACGCGGGTCCGATGAAGATGACGCACGTAGCTGCGGCGCTGGCGCAGGCAGTAGTCACCTGGGAAGATTTGCGCTGGCTGCGTAAACTTTGGCCAGGCCCGCTGGTGGTGAAGGGCGTGCTCACTGGCGACGACGCGCGCCGAGCGATTGACGGCGGCGCCGACGCCGTCGTGGTATCGAACCACGGCGGCCGGCAACTGGACACGGTCTCGGCTACGCTGCGCGCGCTGCCTGAAGTCGTCGCTGCGGTGAACGGCCAAGCCGAAGTTTTGATGGATGGCGGCGTGCGCCGTGGCACCGACATCGCGAAAGCCATTTGTATGGGAGCGCAGGCCGTTCTGGTGGGGCGCGCGTACGCATACGGACTGGGCGCGGCAGGCCATGCAGGCGTGGTGCGGGCGCTGGAAATTCTGCGCGCCGATTTCGAACGCGTGCTTCGCCTGATGGGCTGCGCGTCCGTCGCCGAGCTGAATCCGTCGTTCGTGGACGTGCCGGATGCGTGGCGCGCAAGATCGCCTGCGCGCGACTCAGAGGCTGCCCGGAAACATTGACGCGATGTTGACGGCCCAAGTCCGAATAGCGAGAGCCAGCCTCAGAATCGTCGCCGATCCTTTCAAAAGACACATTCCTTAGTTGACGCCGCAGCGGCGCGTGTGCTAAATCCCTTTATCCGGTAAACGTATACTTGAAACGCGGATTGTGCGGAGATTCACGGCGCTCGCAAAGCCGCATCGCGCGCCCGGTGTTCCTCTTCGATATCTTGCGCGATCCGGGCTCAAGTAATTGTGCCGGTTAGTGTTAGTCTTTGCTTTCACGCAGCGAGCCACAGGGTCTAATCAGCCGGCCCACTCGGCCAGCGCAAACACAGGCGGAAAACGAATGACGAATCTCGGCATGGCGATGTTCACCGGAGATCGGCTGGTGCATCTGGCGCCAGTGGATCTGGTGATCGTGGTCTTTTATTTCGTGCTGGTGCTGGCCATCGGTTTCTACCTGAAGGGCCGCTCGAACACCGGCGAAGATTTTTTCCTCGCCGGGCGCGAAATGACGGCCTGGATCGCCGGCCTCAGCTTTCTTTCCGCAAACCTGGGCGCGCTGGAATTGATGGGTTGGGCCGCTGCGTCCTATCAATACGGAATACTGGCGGCGCACTGGTATTGGATCGGCGCCATCCCGGCCATGTTGTTCCTCGGCCTGGTGATGATGCCGTTCTATTACATTTCCAAGACCCACTCGGTCCCGGGATATTTGAAATTGCGCTTCGGCGAGTCCAGCCGCGCGCTTTCCGCGATTTGTTTCGCGTTCATGACTGTGCTGATGAGCGGCATTAACATGTACGCGATGGCGCTGGTGATGAAAGTCGTCCTGGGCTGGGACATCAACTTCAGCATATGGATTTCCTCTATCACCGTCGCGGTCTATGTCACGCTCGGCGGCCTGCGCTCCGCAATTTTCAATGAGGTGCTGCAATTCATTCTGATTTGGGCCGGCGCATTGGTGATACCGGTCATGGGATTGATCGAAGCGGGCGGCTGGAAAGCCCTGCAGCTGAAAGTCGCGCAGAACGCTTCGGTCGAATACACGCATCTGTGGTCCACGCTCGGCTCGTTCAAAGACAATCCCATGGGCATTCACTGGACGGGGATCGTATTCGGCCTCGGCTTCGTGATCTCGTTTGCGTACTGGACGACGGACTTCCTCGTGGTGCAGCGCGTGCTGGCCGCAAAAGACCTGCGGGCGGCGAAAATGGCCCCGATCATCGGCGCGGCGTTTAAAATGTTCGTGCCCTTCATCGTAATTCTTCCCGGCCTGTTGGGCCTCGCCTTGTTGCCGATGAAACTCACCGGAGAAGCTGTGGCGGTCGCAACCGGCGGTCACAGTTACAATGAAGTCTTGCCGCTCATGCTCGCGCGCTATTGCGGCCCCGGATTGCTGGGCCTGGGAATCACCGCGTTGATCGCCGGCTTCATGTCCGGCATGGCGGGCAACGTCAGCGCGTTCTCCACGGTCTGGACCTACGACATCTACAAAGCGCTGATCAAGAAGACAGCCTCGGACGCGCATTACGTGCTGATGGGCCGCTGGTCCACAATTCTGGGCGTGCTGATCAGCATCGGCACGGCGTATCTGGTGATGTCGTTCCTGAGCATCATGGATTACGTGCAGGCGCTTTTCAGTTTCTTCGTCGCGCCTCTTTTCGGCACCGTGATTCTGGGCATGCTCTGGAAGCGTGCCACGGCGGCTGGCGGATTCTGGGGCCTGCTGGCCGGCACAGTCTCGTCCGTCGGAATGTGGGCGTGGGTGAAATTCGATCCGTCCGCGCTGCGATACGTCGCCCTTTCCAGCGACGCGAAAGACATGGCGGAAAACATGTACCGCGGCTTGTGGTCCTGGATCATCTGCGTAGTCGTCACCGTAGTCGTCAGCATGGTCACGAAACCCAAGCCCGAAAGTGAATTGGTCGGCCTGGTCTATGGCGCAACGGAAATTCCCACCGAGGCGCAGGTTCCCCTTTACCACAAACCCGCATTCTGGGCCGTGGTCGTCGCGATTGTTTTCATTGCACTCAACGTTATGTTCTGGTGAGGCCCATGCGATCTGACGGAACGATTTCCATCTGGTTCTTCATCGGCATCTCGCTGCTGGTAAATGGCGTGCTGATTTTCGGCGCCGGGGTGTACCAGATTTCCCATCCCCCCTTGGTCAAAGTGGTCCTATACGACTTCCACGCCAGCGTATGGTGGGGCGCAATCCTCGCGATCATCGGTTTGCTATACTGCATTTTCTACAATCCCAACCGCGCCTGATGTGCTTCACCGTTGCCTTTGTAGCGGCCGGTTCAGGTTCATCGAACCGGGCAGCCGTTGCTTCTGGGCTTGCTTTGTCGTCGCCGTTGTAGCGGCCGCCTGCTTTTTTAGGCGGGCGTAGTTGACCTTGCTTTGTAGGTCGCAGCTCTCGCCGCAACCGTCAGCGTGATTTTTCATCCACCGCGCCGCAATTCCCAGCGCGGCATCAGCACCCCGCGTAGTAAAGTAATGCGCGGTCAGATTCGCGCACTCGTTCCACAAATTCAGATTTCGAAGGATGGCGGATGGCGATTCTCGTCGCAGGAGGAGCCGGCTACATCGGCAGCGTAACCGTGGAACTGCTGCGCGCCGCAGGAGAACGCGTGGTTGTGCTCGACAATCTGGTGCGCGGCCACCGCTCCGCGCTCGATGCGGACATCCCATTCTATCAAGGGAAAATTGGCGACCGCGCTCTGCTGGAGCGCATCGCCACCGAACACCAACTCGAGTCCTGCATCCATTTCGCCGCAGTCGCCTACGTCGGCGAATCCGTGAAGGATCCCGCTTGGTACTACGAGAACAACGTCGAGCAGGGCATTGCCATGATGACCACATTGCTGCACGTCGGAGTGCGTCGCGTGGTCTTCTCTTCCACCGCCGCTACCTACGGCGATGCGAAGCACGACCCCATCCCGGAAAACGAACCGCAGTGGCCGGTGAATCCGTACGGCTGGTCGAAATTATTCATGGAACAGCTGCTGCATTCCTTCGACGTGGCCTACGGCCTGAAATTCGTCGCCCTTCGCTACTTCAATGCCGCCGGCGCTACGGAAAAGTGCGGCGAGCACCACGAGCCCGAAGCGCATCTGATTCCGAATATTCTGCTGGCCGCGGCGAAAGAACCGCCCGAGGTTCCGGTGTTTGGCAATAAATATCCCACGCCCGATGGCACCGCCGTTCGCGATTACGTCCACGTCGTGGATCTGGCCGATGCGCACATTCGCGCCCTCGGCCACCTGCGCCGCGGCGGCGCGTCCGATTTCCTGAATCTCGGCACCGGCCACGGTTATTCCGTGATGGAAGTCATCGAAGCAGCGCGTAAAGTAACCGGCCGCGAAATTCGCGCTCGCATCGAACCGCCGCGCGCCGGCGATCCCCCCCGCCTCGTAGCCGACCCCGCAAAATCCAAATCCGTCCTGGGCTGGGTCCCCACGAAATCCGATCTGCACACCATCATCGAATCCGCCTGGCGCTGGCATCAGCGCCATCCCCTCGGCTACGATTCGTAGTCAGGCCGCGCCGCCGGAATATCCATCCTGAATTTTCAGGCTGGCTCGCCGCATTAGAATTTACCGCGCATTCGCAGGCTTGCGAATTGTGGTTAGATCACCCACCCGTTGACAACTCCGTGGACCCGGTGTATATGTCGGCTTTCTAGGTATGCTGATGGACGAACCGAAAGCCGAACTCCTGCGCGGTACTTTGGACATGCTGATCCTCAAGGTCGTGGCATTGGGCCCCAGCCACGGCTACGCCATCGCCCAGCGCCTACGCCAAATCTCGAAGGACTTTTTCCAAATCCACCAAGGCTCGCTTTATCCCGCGCTGCATCGCCTGGAAGACCGCGGCTGGCTGCAAGCCGAGTGGAAGGAATCGGAAACCGGGCGCGAAGCCAAATTCTACTCGCTCACCAAGAAGGGCCGCCGCCAAATGGACGCCGAAGTCGCCGAATGGGAACGTCTCTGCGATGCCGTCGGCCTGTTCCTCCGCCCTCCCGGGAAGGAGTCCCAACCGTGAACTGGATTCGCCGAGTCTTTCAGAAATCACAAACAGAAAAGTCACTCGACACAGAGCTGCAATTCCACCTCGATCGTCAAATCGCCGATTTCATAGCCGCCGGCACGCCGCCCGATGAGGCCCGCCGGCGCGCAAGACTCGAATTTGGCACGCTGGACCGCGTCAAAGAAGAAGTCCGCGACACCCGCTGGGAAACGCGCCTGGAAAATGTGTTTCGTGACTTCCGCTATGCCTTCCGCAGCCTGCACAGAGACCGCCTCTTCGCCTTTATCGCGATACTTGTGCTGGCACTCGGCATCGGCGCTCCCACCGTGGCGTTTAGCGCCTTCTACAATCTCCTTTTCAACGCTTTCGCTGCAAGGGATGCGAGCCGCCTGGTCGTCTTCTCTCTCCAGAATGAGGAGACGGGGGCGTTGCCGGAGCTAAACCTCGCACCGCTGGCCGGATCCCTCTCGGATGTAGATGCCATCCGCAGCCAGAGTCAAGTTTTCGACGACATCGTTGGGTACCACCGTGGGATCACGCTCCTGCGCGACGGAAACGATATTCACCAAGTCTACGCCACACGCGTCACGTCAAACGCCTTTGATTTTTACGGCGTGCCGTCGCTGCTGGGGCGCGGTATTGCGCCTGCCGACGGAACCGCCAATGCTCCTGCGGTGTTCGTCATGAGCTACAAGATGTGGAAGGGCGAGTTTCACTCGGAGCCCTCAATTCTGGGCAAGAGCTTTTTGGTTGATGACATTCCGCGCGTGCTTATCGGGATCATGCCTCCGCGCTTCCAAGCCTATGGTGCGCTCGTGCAGATCTGGACGCCGATCACTACCATCTCTGACCCACAGTCTGCGGATCCAACGATGTCAATTGACACAATGATGGCGCGCCTCAAGCCTGGCGTCACTCTCGAAAAGGCGTCCGCCGACCTCGATGTGATCGTGAAAAGTCTAGCCAAGAATCACCCGAACGGTTATCCCAAGCACTTTTCCGCGCGAGTCCTCTCGGCCACGGATTTCATGTTAGGGCCTTATGGCATCGGCAGCGCAGGCGGCCCGGAATCGCAGCATTTCGACATCAAACACATGCTCTATGCGCTGCTGGCTGCGGCCATGATTCTGCTCTTGATCGCATGCAGCAACGTCGCGAATCTGCTGCTCGCTCGGGCGACGGTGAGGGAGAGGGAAATCGCCGTTCGCGCCGCGCTGGGTGCCACGCGCACCCGGTTGATCCAGCAGCTGATCATCGAAAGTTTTACGCTGGCAGCGGGAGCGTGCGTGCTCGGCTGTATTTTCGCATACGCCGGGATGAAAGGTGTGACAGCGCTGATACCGGCCAAAGGTGCGAGCATTGGAGGCGAGGCGATCGTCGGCCTCGATTGGCGAATGTTGCTTTTTGCCTTGGTCGTAACTGCCTTAACCACGTTTCTGTGTGGCTTGGCACCTGCTCTTCATACGACGCGCCGCGATTTGCAGCCGTCTCTGGCCGGCGGCGACCGACGCACGAACGCCAGTTTCCGTCCGGGGCGGCTTCGCGCAGGGATTGTGATCGGAGAATTGGCGCTGTGTGTTCTGCTGCTGACTGGCGCCGGTTTGATGATGCGCAGTTTCTACCTGCTCACGCGTATTGATCTGGGCTTCAATCTGAATCACTTACTGTTTCTAGCGTTCGGCAATCCTCATGGCGACAATTACCCGCCCGGACAAGAAGCATTCATCTTTCAGAAAATCGTCGGACGTCTTAAAGCGTTGCCAGGCGTTACCAACGTCGCGATAAACAATTCGCTACCGGGATACAACCCCGGTGGGCGCCACGAAGTCAGTGCGCCGGGTTCAAGTCACATCGAACGAGTAGGTGTGGACGGCTGCAGCGAAAATCTCGTTCAAGTTCTGGGACTGCAATTAGAAAAGGGAAGCTGGTTTACAGAAAGTGACGTGTCCGCAGCTCGGCGAGTTGCGGTGATCAATCACACCATGGCTATAAACTTTTTCGGCGGAGAGGACCCAGTGGGCCGGCAATTCATCGCCAAGGCAATAGCAGTTGAAGGCCAGCCGCTCCAGGATGTGGACTTTCAAGTGATTGGTGTCCTTCGCGATGTAAAGGATTTTGGTCCACAGGTTCCGGTGATCCCGATGGCTTTCGTTCCACACACTGTGACCTCTCTATTCGGTGGCGGCGTGCTGTTCATAAAGACAAGAGTCGCTCCGGAGTCCCTGATGCATGCGGTGAAGGAACAGGTCTGGTCCTTTGATCGCAACGTAATCTTTTCGCCGGAATCCGGGCCCTACGTGGACATCTTTTACTGGCTCACATACTCCGCGCACGAGTTTGGTCTGATGACGTTCGCGCCATTGGCGGCAATCGCGCTGCTCCTGGTGGTCATCGGAATCTTCAGCGTGATGGCGTACAACGTTTCGTTGCAAACCCATGAGATCGGCGTGCGCATGGCTCTCGGTGCGCAACAGGACAGCATTTTGAAAATGGTTCTCGCGAGCGGCGCGAGGATGGTTGCCGTGGGCATCATCATTGGCATTTTCGCCAGCTACGGCCTCACGCGTTTTCTCGCCAGCCAGGTATGGGGCGTCTCGACGGCCGATCCTTGGACGTTTGGAGGAGTTGCAATGCTCGCCGTTTTCGTCGGGCTCGCCGCCTGCTACTTTCCAGCTAAACGCGCGACACGCCTCGATCCCATGGCCGCGTTGCGCTACGAATAGTTCACCTGCCTGTGTGGGATCGTTCGGCTTAATTCGCAGACTTCACCGATTCCATCAGGCCGAAAAATCCTTCGGCTAGGGTGGGATGGATGTACACCGCGCCTTTCAGCACGGTGTAGGGCGCGTCCGCTAGAATCATCGCACCGAGGATTTGCACTGTTTCGCCGCCTTCGCTCCCCAGAATTGCGGCGCCCAGGATGCGATCGCTCTGCGCGTCCACGATTATTTTCATCAGCCCGGCGGTTTCGTCGCGTTCAATCGCACGCGCGACGCTGGACATCGGATACGTGCCCATCTTGAATTTCCGGCCGGAGGCACGCGCCTCGGTTTCAGTGATCCCCACGCGGCCCAGCGGCGGATCGGTGAAAAGCGCGTAGGGCAAATAGCGATTTACGATGCTGAGGTTTTTCCCTTCGACGATGTTCCCGTAGGCAATTTGATAATCGTTATAGGAAATATGCGTGAACGCCGGCCCGCCCTTCACGTCGCCCAGCGCCCAGACGCCCGGCACACTCGTCTCCATCCGGCCGTTCACCTTGATGTAGCCGCGTGCATCGGTTAGAACGCCCGCTGCTTCCAGTCCCAGGTCGTCCGTATTCGGCTTCCGTCCCGTCGCGACGAGCAAATGCGAACCCCGCAATATTTCGCTTCCATCATCGGTTTCGAAAGTCAGCGCAATCGCGCCATCGCGGTTCTCTACGCGCTTCGTCTCCACATTCATCCGCAGCGCGATGCCTTCCGCTTCCAGCGCTTCCGTCAGCGCCGAGGTAATGTCCGGATCCTCGCTCGGTAGGATGCGTTCGCCACTGTGAATAATCGTCACGCGGCTGCCGAACCTGCGGAACATTTGCCCGAATTCCAGCCCGATATATCCGCCGCCTAGCACAATCAAATGCTCCGGCACCGCTTGCAGCTCCATAATCGTGGCGTTGGTGAGAAACGGAACCGTTTCTAGTCCGGGAATTCGCGGAATCGCCGGGCGCGTTCCGCTATTGATGAAAATTTTCTCGCTCTCGAAAACTTCCGCGCCAACTTGCACCTGATGCGGTGCGGTAAATTTGGCCGATGCGCGCACCAATTTCAGGGTCGGCCTCGCGTCAATGTGTTTTTGTATGCTCTTGTGGGCATTTTCCACCACGCGATTCTTGCGGGCCACCACTGCCGGCATATCCACGCTCACATCGCTCGCATGTACTCCCCAGCGGGCCGCATCGCGCGCGTAATGCGCCACTTGCGCCGATGCCACCATCGTTTTTGTGGGCGTGCAGCCCGTATTGACGCACGTGCCGCCCAATTCAGCGCGCTCGATCAGCGCAACTTTCCAGCCCAGATCGGCCAGCGCGAATGAAAGTGGTTTGCCCGCCTGCCCGGTACCGATCACGATGGCATCGAATTTCATTTCGCTCCCTCCCTGCCGCTCGAATAATCACGCGCCCAAGTGTACCCAAATTGTCGCGCCGCGCGCAGCCTCCGTAGAACAGCCGCGGACCCTCGCATGGATGCGTTCTTACGCTCTGCCGCTCCGTTCGTCGCAACCAGCTCCAGGAAACTTCCGTAAAAAATGCATCCCGGATTTCGCCTCGACAAATTAGAATCGAACCCATGGCCAGGGGATGGGAAAGCAAGGCAGTAGAAGGTCAGGTCCAGGAATTTCAGTCGAAAGAGGACCGCAAAAACAAAAAACAAGTCTCGCAGGACCAGCTAGAAAACCGCCGCAAGCGAGGCGTGTTGATGCTCTCTCGCGCACGCGTCGAAAAACAATTGCAAGCCAGCCAAGGCCCGCGTTACCGCGAACAACTCGAACGCGCTCTCGCCGATCTCGATGCGCAGCTCGCACAACTCCCCACTGACGCAAAGTAAACCGCGCCTCCGAATCCTCACGCTTCCAGGGCAGCCATTTCTGGAGAGCCATGCGCGTCATGCATGTCATGATGCGTGTGGAAAGAGGAGCTGAGCCATGCCGCAAGAAAATGCAGCCTCCAGAACGATCACCACTCGTTGCTGCATAGTGGGCGGCGGTCCTGCGGGAATGATGTGCGGCTTCCTGCTCGCCCGCGCCGGAATTGACGTCGTAGTGCTGGAAAAACACTCCGATTTCCTGCGCGATTTTCGCGGCGATACCGTTCATCCCTCCACGCTCGAGCTGATGTACGAGCTCGGAGTCCTGGAAGACTTTCTGCGCCGCCCGCATCAGGAACTCTCGCAGATCGGCGCTCAGGTGGACGACTTCGTCGTCACCGTCGCGGATTTTTCGCATCTACCCACGCACTGTAAATTTGTCGGACTCATGCCCCAGTGGGAATTCCTGAATTTCATTGCGGAAAAAGCCAAAGCATATCCCGGATTTCATCTCCGCATGGAAACAGAAGCCACGGATTTGCTTATAGAGAACAGCACAGTAGCGGGCGTCCGCGCCAAATCGCAAAAAGGCGCGCTGGAAATTCGCGCCGATCTCACCATCGGAGCCGATGGCCGCCGTTCGGTCATCCGCGAAAAGGCCGGCTTCGAAGTGCAAGACCTCGGTGCGCCCATTGACGTGTTGTGGATGCGCGTCACGCGCCAGCCCAACGATCCGAATCAGACGCTCGGCCGTTTCAGGGCAGGGAAGATCCTCGTAACGCTCGACCGCGACGAATACTGGCAATGCGCCTACGTAATTCCGAAAGGCGGATTCGACGCCATCCGCCAAAAAGGGCTCGCGAGTTTTCAGCAGGAAATCGCCACGGTCGCGCCATTCCTGCGCGAACGCCTCGGCGAGCTAAAAGACTGGAACGACGTCAAGCTACTCTCTGTCGCCGTGGATCGGCTGCGCCAATGGTCGCGCACTGGACTTCTCTGTATCGGCGATTCCGCGCATGCCATGTCCCCGATCGGCGGCGTGGGCATCAATCTCGCCATTCAAGACGCGGTCGCCGCCGCGAACGAACTCGCCGCACCGCTCGCTAAAGGCACGGTAAGCGATAACCATCTCCGCAAAATCCAAAACCGCCGCGAATTTCCTACGCGCGTCACTCAGGGTTTCCAGGTTTTCGCGCATAAACGCTTCATCGGCCCCGCGATGCGCCACCCGCGCCCGATCACCAAACTGCCCTTTGCGCTGAAGCTTCTGCAGATGTTCCCAATCTTGCGCCGCATTCCCGCGCGGCTAGTTGGAATGGGAGTTCGGCCGGAACACGTACACACCCCAGACACAAAATCGCAAGCATCGGGGCAAAGCTAAAGAAGTTTGGGAAGTTGAAGAAGCAAGAGAACGAAGCTAATCGCGCGGCCTACCCGGATCAGGATCCTCGACGAACACCACGCCCACGCCATTCTGATTTTTTTCGCGCCCCAGCTCGAAATGCACCACGGTCCCGCGCAGAGTCATCACGCTCGAAACAGTAGGATCGCTGGAAGCCTCGATAACCACGCGCACCTCAGACTGCAGCCGCGGTCGGCTGTGCAGCGCCAAGTAAGCTCCCTGCAAACTGATATCGCGCACCGTGGCCTTTTCCTCGAACGGCCTGCCGTCCTCTGTCTGCCCGCTGATCACCGCCGAAAAACGCAGCCGCCGCCGAATTCCGGTCCGCGTCTCCTTCATCTCCACGGCCACGCCGCGCTCACTCAAATTAATGGACATGCCCTCAGTCGCCGCCCACGTCGCCGGAAATTCCTGTCGCGCCGCCGAAAGAAATCCGTCCACCACTTTGTCCGGTGAATCCGGATCGTGATGGAACAAAACCAGATTTCGCACCTTGGCCTCGCGCGCGATCTTCACTCCCTCCAGCCAGCTGGAATGGCCCCAGCCTTTGCGGTCCGAAGCCAGCTGCTCTGGAGAATATTGTGCGTCGTAAATCAGCACGTCCGCGCCCCGCGCCAGTTGCAGAAGATTTTGATCGCAGGTCGGATTCCCCGGCTCGTTGTCAGTGGCATAGACGATCGAACCGCCGGTCGTTTCGATCCGGTAGCCCAGGCATCCCTGCGGATGATTCAAAAAACGCGCCGTAATGTGCGTGCCGTTAACCTCCCATGATTCCGCGTCGGCCACTTCGCGAAAATCGCGCGCCGCGGTCATCATGGTAACGTCGACGGGAAAATATGGGCTGGCGAGCTGCGCCGCAAACACCTGCTCCAGGCTGTTTGGGCCCAGATATTTCGATTGGAAGCTGTAAAAATGGAAGCGGTTCTGCGATTCGAAGAAAGGATGGAAAAACGGGATGCCCTGGATGTGGTCCCAATGATAGTGCGTCACCAGGATGTGTGCCTCGATGCCCATCCCACGCTGCTTTTCCGTCAGATGGTTGCCCAGCATGCGCAACCCGGTGCCGCAATCCAGAATAAATTTGGTTCCGTCCGGCGCGGCCAATTCCAGGCAAGGCGTGTTCCCGCCATAGCGCCAGGTGTCGCGCTCCAGCGTCGGCGTCGAGCCGCGCACACCCCAAAAAACCAGTTTGGCACTTTGGTGCGTCATCGCCGGGCGGCTAGTGACGCTGCGCGCCTGCGCCCCCTCTGAGAGTTGAGGTTCACGAAACTGTGCCATGGTAGGCGGGTGCGCCGAGGTAAGTCAATTGCGTTTCAGCGCGCGCGTTCGTTCCCGGCGATTGCCGCGATTCATAACGTTATTGACCATGGAATCGCCGAGATTCCCCGCTGTAAGCCAAACCAAATCGCGGTTAGAATCGAGCCGATGCATCAGGAAGCACAAAAAGCCGCCAGCCATTCTCACGAAGGTCACAGCCACGGACACGATCATGCCCACGATCATGATCACGGTCACAGCCACGGCCTGGGCGGACATTCGCACGTCTCGCTTCCCGCCGAAGGCATGACCTTAGCATTGGGCGCCGCAGTCGTCGCCACGTTCGCGCTAGTCGCCGTCGAACTCGTAGCAGGTTACGCCGGCCATTCCATCGCCCTCGTCAGCGACGCCGTGCACAACCTTACCAACGTCCCCACTCTAGTGCTTTCATGGCTGGCGATGCGCTGGGCCGCCAAGCCTCCCACGCCGCAAAAAACCTATGGCTACCACCGTGCCGGAATCCTCGCGGCGTTCGTCAACGCCATGCTGCTCACCCTGGTCTCGCTCGGCCTGATCTACGAATCGGTGCTGCGCCTGCGCACCCCAGTAGAAGTGAAGACCGGCCTGATGCTCTGGGTCTCCGTCTTCGCGCTGCTAATCAACGGCAGCATCACCCTCGCGCTGCACAGCGGCCGGCGAGACCTGAACCTGCGCAGCGTGTGGATCCACAATCTTGGGGACGCGCTATCGAACGTTGCGATCGTCATAGGCGCGCTAGCCATTCGCTACACTGGCACCACCTGGGCCGATCCCGTAATCGGCATCGCCATCGGCGCAATGGTGCTGTGGTCCGGCATCGGGATCCTGCGCGAAAGCACACATATTCTGCTCGAAGGCCTGCCGCGCAGCATTGCCCTGGAAGAAGTCGCCCGCGCCATGCTGAAAATCGAAGGTGTTCAGGAAGTTCACGACATTCACATCTGGACGCTTGGCACCGATCTCAACGCGCTTTCATGCCACATCTGCATCCCGGACATGCACATGGAAGAAAGCGAAAAAGTCCTCGCCAGAATCCACGAAGTCCTCGACCACGATTTCCAGATCACCCACACCACCATTCAATTCGAGCGCGCCGGCCTCCCCGCCGACGCCGGCCTCTACATGCCCGAACCCATCCGCCGCTCCGACACCTAGCATCGCCGCGATTCGCGGTTTAAGGCCTGGGAACGCCAATCTCCTGATTGGCGTACTCCGCCATGCGCTCGAATCGTGTGCCGCGAGCCGGTCGCACTTGACTCCCTATGAGCCGGTGCAGCTGGTTTAGAGCTCGACAACTTTTGTAGTTCGTAGCTCCACGTCGGGGATTGGCCGCGTTCAGGCGCCACTCAAGAAAATTACAGAGGAAGTTGCATCGGAGTCCCGCGCTCTTGATTCACGCGCTGGGTAGCATCCGCATCCAGAATTTCGGCGGATATCGTGAGGCGCCGGCCTTCCGGCGTGATGTAAATCACTTGGCCTTGCGTCATCGTGAAGGCCACCACGTCCAGCCGGCTGCCATCGCGCAACACCAGCGTCAATGTACCCACATCCGGCAACGGCTCCTGCTGCTCGGTTTCCTGCGGTTCGGGTGCGGGCGCCACCACGCTCAATTCGCCGCGCCTGTCATCGCGATTCTCAGCGCGTTCGTGTCCGCGATCCTCGTCGGCCACAACCTGCTGATCCTCCGCCGCGACCTGCTGTTCGTCGCCCTGCTGGTCCTCTTGCTCCACCGCTTCCTGTGGCTGGCCCACCGCCGCATCGCCTGGGGCCGCGTAATAATATTCGCCAACTCCGAGCAGATAGATCACACGCGGCGTACCGGCCGGCGTTGAAACCGGCTGCGGATTGTGCCGGGGACCCAATGGGGTGCCAATCGGTGTGAAAACTCTGTTGCCGATATTCTGGCTTCGCAGCGTTGAAGAAGACAATCCCGCATGCCGAGAAGGCACGTCCGCGCCATGAATAGTTGCGTGTGTTCGAACCGAAGAGTTGCCAACAGGAACCGCAGTAGGTAGCGCTGAAGATGTGCGTACGATGCCAGCGGAAGCGTGGGGTGCAGCTACAGAGACGGCTGTAACATGGCCCCCAGAAGCGGCGAAACCACCGGACGTGCCGTGCTGCGCCATGACGACAGACGGCATCGCCAGCGCAAGCACAGCCGCCAATCCGATAAGCAACCGCGGTTTCATCATTCTCTCCGCTGCGCCCTGTCCATATGACGCCCCAAAACCCCCGCCGGTTGCCGATACTTTACCACCTTCCGCCGCGCGTCGATTTTTCTCTTTTTCCAGCTCAACCGGGCACTTCCATCCTCGCTTCGGTGTCTATAGCCTCAGCCGCTGGGAGTCGCCGGCAAGCTCTCGCGGCGGCCTGTTCAGAAACTGGGCTTGGCTTTTCCCCACACCCGGGATGTGCTATAAACGTGCGTCCGAAGGACTACTAGAAATGGGACAGCCGGAAGCCGTGGTTCCGAAGGCCCAAGCAGCGAAGCCGGAAATCAGCGATCGCAGGCCGCGGCCGGAGCCTTCGCAGTATTGCCCGCGATGTTCGGCCCGGCTGGAGCAGCGCAGTTGCAAAATGATCTGCGTGTCTTGCGGTTATTACATGTCCTGCTCGGATTTTTACTGAAGAGAAAGATCGCCGCCCCCGGGCAGTGACTTCTCGGCTCTACTGATTCCAAATACGATTTTGAATTTTCCAGGAGGCGCGAACGTGGCACTCAGAATGGTTGACAATGAAGTGAACGGCGTAACGGTGCTGGAAATTGAAGGGCGCATCGTGCTGGGCGAAGAAAGCAATGCCTTCCGTGAGAAGGTCAAGAGCCTGCTCGCCGCCGGAAAGAAGCAGATCGTGCTGAACCTGGCTCAAGTCGGCTACATTGACAGCGCCGGCCTCGGCACCCTGGTAGCCACCTTCCATAGCGCCCGCTCGCAAGGCGCCGTCCTGAAGCTGGCCAACCTTGGCTCGAAGTTCAAGGAAGTCCTACAGGTCACCAAGCTGATGACCGTGTTTGACACCTACGACAACGAAGCAGCCGCAGTCGCCAGCTTCGCCAAGTAAGTCGACAAAAAATCGAAGGGCGGGTCCGCTATTCGGACCCGCCTCGTTTCCTCGCTTTGAATTTATTTGCCGCTGCGCGCGTCCGCTTGCCCTGTCACATGCCCTTCGACCTGGTAAATCGCAATCCCGCTCAATAATTTCGGATAAAAATCCGTGGACTTCTGCGGCAGCACATCCCCGCCCAACGCAATATCAGCGACCTGCTGCACGCGCACCGGATTCAACAAACAAGCCAGCTGCGCCTCGCCGCGATCCACCGCCGCAAGCGCCGCTTCCATCTCGCGCTCATACCCAACATTTTTCTCCGCTGCCACGGCCTCCGTTCCAATACCCAGCCCGCGTTCCAATATCAGCCGGTGCAGCAACACCACATCCAGCCCGCGCTGCGCCTCGGAAACATCCGGCAGCATCGCTTCCAAATCCGCATCGCGCCGCAGCAGAAAAATATAAAACGCGCCGCCGCCGGGATACACGCCAATCGCGCGCCGCCCGTGATTCGTTCCCTCGAAATCCTTCCGGAATTCAGCATAAGCGCTGGTGCGCTCCTCTGCATTCTGAAAAGGGTAGGAATACCAATCGAAAGCCTGCGCCACGTTCGCGCGGAACTTGTCGAAATCAAAATCAGTCACGTTGCGGACTAGCCGGTGCGTCGGCAGGATCGTCAAACCCTTCGAATGCGTGTTGACGAACGTCATCATCGCGAATTCCGCCGCAGCATAAGGATCATTCACGCCGGCCGCCGCGCGCGATTCATTGCGAAAGTTCAGCGCCGTCTCATAGCGATGATGTCCATCCGCGATAATCAGCTTCTTGTCGATCATCGCATTCTGAATCCGGCGAATCGTCGCCACGTCCGCCACCGGCCACAGCCGATGCGTCACCCCGAATTCATCATGCAGTTCCTGCGACGCGGATTTCTGCATGGTTTCTTCCAGCAAGTTGTCAATCAGCCGCGCCGGATCGTTGTACAGCATAAAAAGCTGCCCCGTTTGCGCGTGCGTGTGCCGCAGCAGCTCGATTCGATCCGCCTTGGGCGCGGAAAGCGTGCGCTCGTGCCGGAACACCACTTGCGCGTCGTAATCTTCCACTCGTCCCAGCGCAATAAAACCGATGCGCGTCTTCCGCGTGTGCGTTCCCGGCACCAGATACTCTTGCGAGTAGATGTAAATTCCCGGCGCCGCGTCCTGCAGCAGAATTTTCTCCCTAATCCATTCGCGCACCTTCTGCCCCGCGCGCGTGTAAACATTATTCTCCGCCGAATCGTTCGCCGCCGCGCGCCCCTTCTCGATCGCAATCAAACTGTAAGGACTCGCCGCGTAATACTGTTCCTGCATCGCCGGCGAAATCTTGTCGTAGGGCTGCGTAAGGACTTTCTCCAGCGGCACGCGGTTCGTATCGTAGCGGAAGGCGCGAAAGGGTTGAATTTCAGCCATGTGGGCCTCGGGTGGCGGTTTCAGCAACTTGAGAAACACCGATTGTACCAGCCGCGCCACAACAATCCAAAGTTCGCGCGACCTTCACCTCACTTGACGCCGCCAGCCTTTGGGTTTGCCTTTGAATCTGTTTTTGGATTCGACTTTGTAGCGGCCGGTCCCGCTTTTTGGGACCGGGCAGCCGTTGTCGCCGGTTTTGTCTTTAATGTGCTGCTAAAGCTCCAGCTCAGCAATTCGTTGCAACAGGCGAATCAGGGTTGACGCCTCACCCGCCGTCAGTTCCTCGCGAAGTTTGTCTTCCGCCGCACGACGTTCTTTGACCAGCCCCTCGCGGTATTTATTTCCCTTCGCCGTCAGTTGCACCAGCAACGCCCGTCCGCTGTCCGCCTTCCGCTCCGAAAGCAATCCTTCGTGAATCATCGTCTTGATCGCGCGATGCACCACGGTCCGGTCAAATCCCAGCATCGTCGCGATCTGATTTTGATTCAGCGCCGCGCCGCCACGCAGCGTGGACATGATGAATCCTCGCGTCTGCGAGCACTTCGTCTTCTGCTCCAACTTCTTGCCGACAGAAAAATAAGCCGAAGCCAGATTCACCAGCACAGAGTCCTTCAGGATTTCCTGCGGGATCAGCTTTTTATCAACAATGATCATACGATCCGCACCGTCTCTTCCAGCGGCCTGCGCCACTGCGGTTGGTCCACATGCCGCGCCGATTTTTTCCCGATCGCGATGACCATCACAATCTCATGATCCTTCCCCGAAAGCCCCAGCAATTTCCCCAGCCGCCGCCCGTCAAACCCTTCCATCGGACACGTATTCAATCCCAGCGCTTCCGCCGCAATCATCAGATTCTGGCAAGCCAGGGACGCGCTCTTCGTTGCCCACTTGAACATACCCTGCCGCGCCACCGGCAGCGTGCCCATCGTCTTCCACAGATGCACCACGCGCAGAATCATCCACTTCAAGAAGCCAAACACACCAAACCACCCCTGAATGAAAAACCATTTCCCGAACTTGGCCCGGCGCTCGTAATCCGCGATCTTCTTCGCCGGAAAACCTGCGGCGCGCATCCACGCCAGCTCGCTTGCCGTCGTGGATTTCCACGACCCGATGTCCGCCACCGCGACAACCAATGCTGACGCGGTCGCTGCAGGACTTTGCCCGAAGCAAAGCCGTGCCGCCTCGTTCCTCATTTCCGGCGTTTCCACCCAATAGAACCGGTACGGCTGGATGTTAAAGCTCGAAGGCGCCACCCGCGCCGCATGCAGAACCTGTTCGCGAGTGTCTGTTGAAATTTTCACGGGATCGAACACCTTAATGGCTCTTCGTTGCAGGATCGCTTCCAGTACGTCGCTCATCTGCGGCCTCCATGTTGCTATTACAACATATCTATGTTGCTGATGCAACATGAAAGATTTGCGCGGGCGCCCCAGTGACAATCCGCGCCCCGCCGCATAAAATGAATGTGTCGAACGAAAACTCCACGCGAGGTCCCCCTAACGCATGGCCGAAAACAATGGCCGCTTCTCCGGCGTGCGCGCCCTAATCTTTGATCTGGACGGCACGCTGATTGACTCCCAGCTCGACCTGGTGCTTTCCGTGAACGCCATGCTCGAACACATGGGCCGCGAACCCCACGTCCACGAAAAAATCTGCAGTTTTATCGGGAATGGCGCGCCCATGCTGGTGCAGCGTGCCCTGGGTGAAAATGCCACGGAAGCGGACGTCGAGAAAGGCCTCGCCTATTTTCTGCAGTATTATCGCGCGCACATGCTGGACAACACCAACGTCTATCCCGGCGTGCGCGAAGCTCTAGCGCAACTGCGGGAATATCCGATGGCAGTCCTCACCAACAAGCCCGTGCATTTCAGCCGCGCAATTATTGAAGGCCTGGAGCTCTCGCGCTATTTCCGTAATGTGTACGGCGGCAACAGCTTCGAAACCAAGAAGCCCGACCCGCAGGGCGCGCATATCCTGCTCGGCGAACTGCAAGCCGCGCCCCACGAAGCCATGATGGTGGGAGATTCCGACGTGGACATCAAAACCGCGCGCAACGCCGGAATGCACGCCTGTGGCGTAACCTACGGCTTCGGCACCGAAAGTCTGCGCGCGCATCCGCCCGACATAATGCTCGATAGCCTAAGCGACCTGCCCGCAAATCTAAGATAAATCGCTGTATGAAAAATCCCGATCGATATACGCGGTGCGAACTATGGAGAATCTTTGTGGGTCGTGGCTTTAGCCACGACATAAGCGCAGAAAAAATCCGAGCGGCTTCAGCTGCTGAAGTTCCGCCTTTGCGGCTCTCAGGCAGTCTCGTTCGCTGGAAGCGTTTCGCCGTGTTCTTGAATTCGTCGCTCGCGCATCAGAATCCAACTAACTCTTCGCGTAACTTTTCCTGTACCACTCCCAAGTCCGCCGCAATCCCTCTTCGAACAGTACCCGCGGCTCGTAACCCAGAATCTTCCGCGCCAGCGATACGTCCGCCTGCGAATCGCGTATATCCCCATTGCGCGCCGCATCATATTTCGCCTGGATGGTTTTTCCCGTAATGCGCGAAAGCATTTTCAACACCTCATTCAAAGTAATCCGCGCCCCAGTACCTCCGTTGAACACCAATCCCGACGCCCCAGCCGCCTCGCACGCGCGCAGCGTCTCGTCCACCACGTTTTCCACATAAGTGAAATCGCGCGATTGCTCCCCGTCGCCATAAATCACTGGCGCCTGACCTTCGATCACCGCGAGCATGAACCGCGAAAGCACTCCGGAATATTGCGACGAAGGATCCTGCCGCGGTCCAAAAACATTGAAATAACGAATGCACGCATTTTCCAACCCGTACACGCGTCCAAAAACCTGCGCATACATTTCGCCCACGAATTTCGTAACGCCGTAAGGCGAAATCGGCTGCGCCGGCATCGTTTCCACTTTCGGAAGCGTTGGCGTCTCGCCGTAGGCAGATGACGACGCCGCAAAAACAAACCGCCGCACCTGCGCATCCCGCGCCGCCACCAGCACGTTCAACGTCCCGTCAATATTTACATGATTCGATTCCAGCGGATTCAGGACCGACCGCGGCACCGAAGTCCGCGCCGCCAGATGAATCACGTACTGCACTCCCTTGCACGCCGACTGCACCGCGGCCAAATCAGTAATCGTCCCAATATGCAGATCAATCTTGTCGCGCACCGCCGCCAGATTCGCTTCCTTGCCCGCGGAAAGATCGTCCAGCACCACCACTTCCTGCCCGCGTTTGACGAGCTCATCCACAATGTTCGAGCCGATAAATCCCGCGCCGCCCGTCACCAGATAACGCATTCTGAAAATCCTCCCGCAGAGCGCCAGCGCAACGAATGGTCGCATATTTTTCAGGTACGCCTGACTATATCCTCGCCGCTTGCGGACGAGCAACCTCCAGCACCAGAATAGATCGCTGGGACCGGGTGCGCGCGAATCGAGAACGTTGCGGCATCGAGAGCGACTGGTCGTCAGCCGGATGTCTTTATGAAATCGCATCATCACGCAACCGCCATAAGCCGGCTCATCACTATCGCCGTCATTTTTATTTGCAGCGGCGTGCTCGCCGCAGCTCATTGCGCGCGCCCTCGCGCCGATACACAGCAGGCCGGCTCCGCCGCTACCGGTAGAGTAATGGCCGCCGCCAAAATCACCAGCCCAGAACCGACGATGCCGTTCCGCACCGGCGAAATTCTAAATTATCGCGTAGCCTGGGCGATCTTTCCCAATGCCGCCGCGCTGCAGATGAACGTCGTCGAACGCCGCAATCTTCTCGGTTGGCAAACCTGGCACTTTCGCGCTTCCGCCCACTCCGAAAATCCCGCGCGCACGCTTTTTGAAGTGGACGATCAATTCGATTCCTACACCGACACCACCACGCTCGAAAGCCATCAGTACGAACTATATTTGAGCGAAATGGGTTCGAAACAGAACGAAGTGCTGCACCTGATCCCCGTCGGCCAATCGAGCCGTGGCATGGTTGCGCCCGTGCTGGTCCGACCCGGCACTCGCGATCCCCTCGGTGCTTTCTACGCTCTACGCGCTGTTGATTGGCAGCGGACGCCCGAGTTTCACGCCCCGGTTTACGATGGCGAAGATTTGTACGAGGTCCACGCGCGCCGGGAAGCTGCCTCGGAGGAGGTCGCAGTGGACTCCGGAAAGTTCCAAGCTACGAAAATCTCTCTGCGCCTGTTCGAATATGGCAAAGAAGTTCCGCACACCGGTTTCCTGGTGTGGTTTGCGCACGATGCCGCGCGCACACCCGTGCTGGTGCTTGCGGAAATGCCGGTAGGAAATGTTCGCGTGGAACTGGCGCCCGCGCCGCACTAACGGCGACTACGCTGAAACGAAACAGAAACGCCGACTAATCTTCGGGAACGACCCAATCATCCGGCGGAAAATCAATTTGCCAGAAAGTGCGCGAGGGTTTCACGAACTCGATGCCCATCTGGGCTTTTCCGGCCTGCGCTGCGCCCACATACACGATTTTGCATTTCTGCGTATGCTGCGTGGCCTTATTTGCCAGCGTTACTTCCTGCGCGGCGGCCACGCGCGCCGCCAGCGATATCAACGCGCCATGCGCGTTCACCACCAGCGTGCGCGTTTCTTCTTCGAATTCCTGGTTGGACGTATTCTTGCCGCTCACTGTAATCGGCACGCTCAGCAGCACGCGCATGCTGCGGCGGCGTCCGGGATCCAACA
Source organism: uncultured Acidobacteriota bacterium (assembly GCA_963779465.1). Taxonomy (GTDB): domain Bacteria; phylum Acidobacteriota; class Terriglobia; order Acidiferrales; family UBA7541; genus Palsa-295. Next base: position 1,205,817 of record CAVZYH010000002.1, read on the forward strand.
ATAGCGGCTCGCTATTCTGCTGTGGCTTGGTGGTAGTTGCTCGCATACCCAGTACTATAAGTTTTGGTTTCGCCCTGGGCAATGGAACTAACTTCCCATGTTCGAAAACACACCCTCTCCCTGTTCGTCAGTACAGGCGAAAATCCGGCGCAGGAATTGTCGCGCGGTTAACGGCGCAAATGGGCTGCGAACACTGCAACGGCTCGCGACGAAAGGCGTCACGAACAAACAATGGGTCCGGGAGGCTGGTCGATGATTGCTGATCTGCGTGAGTGCACGGCTTCAGTGCCATTATCGCAACGGAATTAAAGCGGCCTCACAGTTTGCGGAAAAACGCTCAGCTTGTCATCCCGCAGGCGGCTTTTGCCGGAGGGATCTGCTTTTTCCTTGGCATTTGCGCGAAAAGCAGACCGCTCGCTGCGCTAGGGATGACATCCACTCCGCTTTTTTTGCAAACTGTTCAGCCGCTGAGTGTCTCGTCGCGCGCGCTTAACAATGCACCACTTTTTCGCGGTGTCGCTTCACGTGGCGCGTCGCGTTGCGCGTATCCACCACCAGCTTGGAATCCCGCACGATCGCGTCATAGTCGTAGCTGCTATGGTCCGTCGCGATCAGCACACAGTCGTAACTCGCCAGACGGTCCGCTGAAAGCTCCACGGACTTCATATTGGAAAAATCGTAATGCCGCATTTTGTGCAGCGCCGGAAAATAAGGATCGTTGTAGTCCAGCACCGCACCGCGCGCGCTCAGCAGTTCCAGCAGTTTCAGCGAAGGCGATTCGCGCAGGTCGTCCACGTCCTTCTTGTACGCTACGCCCAGCAGCAAAATCTTCGAGCCCTTCACGCTTTTTTCGTGGCTGTTCAGAGCGCTCACCAGCGCGTCCACCACGTTGTAAGGCATGGCGGTGTTAATTTCGCCCGCCAGCTCGATGAAACGCGTCGCGAAATCGTATTCGCGCGCTTTCCACGATAAATAATAAGGATCCACCGGAATGCAGTGTCCGCCCAGCCCTGGTCCGGGATAAAACGGCATGAACCCGAACGGTTTGGTCGCGGCGCTGTCAATCACTTCCCATATGTCCAGGTCCATGCGCAGCGAAAGTTGTTTCAGTTCGTTTACCAGCGCAATGTTCACGCAGCGAAAAATATTTTCCAGCAGCTTCACCATCTCCGCCGCGCGCGTCGAACTTACCGGCACCACCTTCGACACAATCTGTGCGTACAGCGCCACGGCCGCGCGACCGCTGGCCGGATTGATCCCGCCAACCACTTTCGGAATCTGCGCCAGGCCGTATTGCTTATTGCCTGGATCCTCGCGCTCCGGCGAAAACGCGAGATAGAAATCCGTGGCGACATTCTCGCTGCCAGTGCCGCGCACCAGCGGGCACTTCAGTCCGCCCTTCTCCAGAATCGGCAACACCAATTCTTCCGTCGTGCCCGGATACGTGGTGCTCTCCAGCACGATCAGCTGATTGCGCTGCAGATTGGGCGCGATGGACTGCGCGGTTTTCTCTACGTAACTCAAATCTGGTTCGCGCCGCTCGTCCAGCGGAGTAGGCACGCAGATCAGCACCGCGTCCATCTCGCGCAAGCGGGTGAAATCCGTCGTGGCATCGAAGCGTTTTGCTTGTACGTGCTGTTTGATTTTTTCCGCGGAGATGTGCTGGATGTAGGACTGCCCGGCGTTCAGCGCCGTGATTTTTTTCTCATCCGTGTCGAAGCCCGTGACGCGCTGTCCCACGTCCGCAAAGCGCAGCGCCAGCGGCAGACCCACATAGCCGCACCCGATAATTCCAATCCTGATATCTTTCCCTGCGAAAAATTCCGGTTGGCGATCCGCGGCCATCTCTCTCCCTCGATGCTGCAAAGTAAGGCAGCCGCGCCCGAACAGGGCTAGAGCCGCAATGTGAGGCGAAAAATTACTATAGCAAGAATCCCAATCCGCAGATAGGCAACGCCCTCGCCCAGCCGTGGCCAGCGATATTGTGGGGCATGCCCGTTGTGGATCGTCAGCACGTTACGTCGAAAAATGCGGAGAATGCTGTTGTGGATACGTGAGGATTGCGCGAGAACCGCGTGACGATCGTGCTCTTTGTCCGTTATGCGCGTCGCGGACTATTTCCGCGACGCTACGGTAGCAATCTTGTCGGGGGGATTGTAAGTGCGGACACAAACAGGCGCGATCCAGCGAATCAGGCGATGGCGCTCCATTCGTTCGAACCAATCACGCGCAGATTTGGCAATGGCGCGACCAGCTTTCCGCCCCGCGCCAGAAAATCGCGCTCGCGCATTTGAATTTCATCCATGAAGTGCCACGGCAGAACCAGAAAATCATCAGCGTGCGCTCGCGCCTCGGCTTCAGATACGATCGGTATCCACGTCCCCACCGTATATTTCCCCCACTTTTCGGGGTTACGCTCCGCTGCGGACCGAATCATGGTGTGATCCAGCCCAAACACCTGCAACAGCGTATTCCCCTTGGTGGATGCGCCGTACGCCGAAATTTCGCGGCCTTCTCGCCGTTCGTTATGCAGCCATTCCTGCAGCTTCACTCCAATCAGCCGCACCCGCGCGCCGAATTCCTGATAGACCGCCGGGCCGAGCAATCCCGCGCCTTGCTCGCGCGCGCGCATCGTATTCACGCGTTCGCGGCGCGCCGGAATTGAAGCGGCCGGTGAATCGCGATGCACCACGTACACGCGAAAACTTCCGCCATTCACGTCGTTCGTCTCCACGTCCGCCACCAGCAAACCGTGCCGCGCCAATAGCGGCTCGAGCGAACTGAGCGAGTAGTATTCGATATGCTCGTGGCAGATGGCGTCAAACGCGTTGCACTCCAGCACCAGCGGCAGATGGTGCATCTCGATGACCCAAACGCCTTCTTCCATCAGGATGCTCGCAACGTCCGCGACAAACGCATTGGGATTTTCCAGGTCGTAGAACATCGCGATGGACGTCACCACGCGAAATTGTTCGCCCGCCACCGGACGCGCGCTGAAGAAATCCGGCACGATGCGATCGGTTCCCGTAGCCGCTTCACACGCCAGATTTTCCGCAGGTTCGAAACCAACTCGGCGGACATCATCGCAATCGTAGGAGCGAAGCAGCGTTCCATCGTTGCACCCGATGTCCAGCACGCTGTCTCCTGCGTGCAAGCCCGCAAAATGCGCGGCTCGGCGGGAAATATCGGTGAGCGCCGCGCGCATCATCGCGCTGATTCCGGATTTGTACCAATAATGCGTGTACAGCCATTCCTGCGGTGTGGTATGCCGCAACTGCGCCAGACCGCAGTTTCCGCAAAGCAGCAGGTCCAGTGGCACGCGCGGCCAACGCCCGCTATCCGGCACGTCCGCGAAATTCGAGACGTACAAATTCCCCAGATCCAGAACGCTTTCCAGGCGGTCGCTTTCGCACGACCGGCAAGTCGTGCGAACTTTCACTTCTGCGTGCTGCGTAGTTGAATGCATTTTCGATGCGAGTTCGGCGATCTGTTCGATCACGGATATTCCCCAGAATTGCTTAGAAGCTTTGCGCCAGCGCGGTTGCTTGCGGTTGCATGATTTTTCGGTCGAGAGTCGCACGGTACCACTCCACTGTTTCCACGAGTCCGTCCGTCAGCCCGCGGCGGGCGCGGAAACCAAATTCTTTCTGCGCGCGCGCCACGTCCAAGACGCGGCGCGTGGTTCCTTCCGGGTAGCTGTGGTCCCATTGGATGCGTCCGGTGTAGCCGGTCACGCTGGCGATCTTGCGCGCCAGCTCGTGGATGGGCACTTCGATGCCACTGCCCAGATTCACGGCATCGCCGCCGGTGTAATGCTCCAGCGCCAGCACAATTCCTTCGGCGCAATCTTCCACGTGGATGAAATCGCGCGTGGCGCATCCCGTGCCGCCGATTACGATTTCCGTCGCGCCCGTATCTGCGGCGTGCACGAATTTCCGTATTAACGACGCGATCACATAGCTGGTTTTGGGTTCGAAATTGTCGCCTGGGCCGTAGAAATTTGTGGGAATCAGGAACACGCAGTGAAAGCCGTATTGCCGCCGGTACGCTTGCGCCTGAATAAACGGCAAGCGCTTGGCGATTCCATGAATCGCGCGCCCCGCATCCGGAAGTCCCTTGAACAAATCCTGCTCGCGCAGCGGCACCGGCGCATTCGCAGGGTAGGAACTGGCGCTGCCGATGCAAATCATTTTCTCGACGCCATGCCGGCTCGAAGCTTCCATCAACTGCGTGGTCATCATCACGTTGTTGTAGAAACTTTCCGCGACGTCGCGATGCCCCGCGGGGCTGTCCACCGTGGCGGCAAGATGCAGCAGCAGATGCGGCCGGTGCTTGTCAAAAAGTTGTTCGATATGATCCCAGCGGCTCAGGTCGCAACTGGCGCGGCGGGGAATCGAGACGTCCGTGCAACCGCGCTCCTGCAGTTTGCGCACCACCACGCGGCCCAGGAATCCAGCTCCACCCGTCACCGCGATGTGCCGGCCGTGAAAAACGCCCATAGCCGCGTTGCCGTTGTCCAGGGTTCTCATTCACCGCCTCGCACCGCCATCCGCCGCTCGATCTGGCCACTCAGTTTGTCTTCCAGTAGCTGCACGTCCGCTTCGACCATGATTTTCACCAGGTCGCGAAACCTCGTCAGCGGAGCCCATCCGATTTTCTTGCGCGCTTTCGAGGAATCACCTTCCAGCCGGTCGATTTCCGTGGGCCGGTAATATTGCGGGTCCACTTCCACGTGCCGACGCCAGTCGAGGCCAACTTCGCTGAAGGCGCGCTCCACGAATTCGCGCACCGAATGGGTTTCGCCCGTCGCGAGCAGGAAATCTTCTGGTTCGTCCTGCTGCAGCATCCTCCAGATGCCTTCCACGAATTCCGGCGCGTAACCCCAGTCGCGCTCGCCGTCTAAGTTTCCGAGGTAGAGTTTTTCCTGCATCCCGTGGAGAATGCGCGCCACCGCACGCGTAATTTTGCGGCTCACGAAAATCTCCCCACGTCGCGGCGATTCGTGATTGAAAAGTATTCCGTTCACCGCGTACAGGCCGTAACCTTCACGCGCGTTCACCGTCATCCAGTAGCTGTACAACTTCGCGCATCCGTACGGGCTGCGCGGGCGAAACGGCGTAGTTTCGGTTTGCGGGCACTCGTACGCTTGCCCGAACATCTCGCTGCTGGCGGCGTTGTAAAAACGCGCTGGAATTCCAGTCTCACGAATGGCGTCCAACAGGCGGGTCGTTCCCAGCGCCGTGATGTCGCCGGTATATTCGGGAATGTCGAAGCTCACGCGCACGTGGCTCTGCGCGCCCAGGTGGTAAATTTCGTCCGGCGCGATGTGATAAAGCAATTTGGAGAGACTCGTGGCATCAGACAAGTCCGCGAAATGGAGGAAGAAGCCAGCTTCGCGGTCGTGCCAATCCGAGATTAAATGGTCCACTCGTTCCGTATTGAAACTGCTCGAGCGCCGCTTGATTCCGTGCACTTCGTAGTTCTTCGATATCAGTAGTTCAGCAAGATACGAGCCATCCTGCCCCGTGATGCCGGTGATGAACGCTCGCTTGCGATGTGCCGGAAAAGCGACTGTCATATGATTTACTCTCTGGAACGGGCCGTTCTGGCTATCGTTCCGCGCCACATATACCAATTCGACCGAGTCGACCTGTTGCTTCAGTCATTTTCGGCAACGTGAACCAGACATCCGGCGGGCTTCCGAAAGGCCTTTACGATTCCGCAAATGAAACTGTGCAGGTCGGTTCCACGAGGCTAGAGAGCAAGACTCCTGCCAATCGCGTTGCGGCTTGTCGCTCGTTCTTCGTCGCGCCTATGTTGCGTTCAGCTGCTCGTCCGTTGTCATCTCCCATCTGCTGCGTTATCCTCGGCTCACATGATTGATATTCACTGCCACCTGCTTGCGGGTCTCGATGACGGTCCTGATGCCGTCGAAATGTCGCTGGAAATGGCGGAAATGGCTATCAGCGACGGCATTACTCACGTGATTGCGACTCCGCACGCGCATCCGCAGCATGCTTTCGTTCCCGAATTGATAAACTTGCGCCGGGATGAAATTCAGGCGAAGGTCGAAGGGCGCTTGATTCTGGCGACCGGATGCGACTTCCATCTAAGTTTTGAGAACCTGCAGGAGATTCAACGCATTCCCAGCCGCTTCACACTGAACCAAAAGAACTACTTGTTGGTAGAGTTTGCCGACTATTCGATTCCGCCTTCCATGGATCAGGCGCTGCATCATTTGCAACTCGCCGGTTTGGTGCCCATCATCACGCACCCGGAGCGCAATCCTCTAATTCGCGCGAAGCCGGAGCGGTTGTTCCGCTGGTTGCGGCAAGGGTGTTACGCGCAGGTGACGGGGCAATCTTTATTGGGAAAATTCGGGAAAGCGGCGCAGGAAGTGGCGGAAGAGTGGATCGGGATGAACGCGGTGCATTTTTTGGCTAGCGACGCGCACAACGTCACTTCGCGGCCGCTGCGGTTGAAGGAAGTGTTTGACCACGTGGCGAAGAAACGCGGAGAGGATGTGGCGCGCGCGTTGCTGGTGGATAATCCGCTGGCTGTGTTTGAAGGGCGAGTGCTGCCTTGGGTTCCGGAGATGGATGAGGATATTGGACTGAGTCCGGGAGCTACGCCGCGCAAGCGCAAACGGTTTTGGTTTTTTTGAGCGTTAGAGCCGGCGCCAGCGAAAAGAAAGAGAGATCCTTCGCTGCGCTCAGGATGACGACGCAAAACACGAGAGTCGGGCGAGCCAACGTTGCCCTTCAAACCCGCGCGGATCATCTGAATAGCTCCAGAATTTCTTCGTAGCGTTTGAAAGGCGCGATCAGGTAGGCGCCGGCGATGCTTTCCCTGCGCGCGGTGCGGGCCCAATCGAGCATTTGGCGGGCTAGGACGAAGCCGCGTTCGCGGGCGGCGTCGCCGGCCTTTTCCATTTCGCGCAACGTGGCTTCGGGGATGACGATTCCGGGGACTTCGTTGTTCAGGCGCAGAGCTTGCTTGTAACTGGTGAGCGGCCACAAGCCGACGATGATGGGTACGGGTGATTTTCCGCCGAGGCGTTTCAGAAATGTGCGCCAATGTTCGGGATCGAAAATCGGTTGGGTCATCGCGAAGTGCGCGCCGGCTTCGATCTTGGCTTCAAAGCGCCGCAACTCTTCATCAATATCTTCCGCGACAGGGTTCACCGCGACGCCAATCGTGAAATTGGTTGCGCCGCCGAGACTTTTGCCGGCCCAATCCGTGCCTTGATTCAAGCGCGAGAGAACTTTCACCAGGCCGATAGAATCCACTTCGTACACGCCGCTGGTTTCGGGATGATCGCCGAGCGACGGTGGATCGCCGGTGATCGCCAGCACGTTGCGCACGCCGCCGACGGCCCATGCACCGAGCAACATCGCTTGCAGGCCAATAATATTGGCGTCGCGAGTGGTCACGTGCGGCACGGTTTCAAATCCGTGTGCCTCGAGCGCGCCGGCCAGAACGAGCGCATCCATACCGACGCGCGCTAGAGTGCCGCTATTGATGTCAATCGAATCCACGTGAGGTGAAGCCATGACGCGGCCGACTTGTTCGAGGATGCGGTCAATGGTGACGCCCTTGGGCGGATCGATTTCCACGGAAGTGACGAATTCCGCGGCCTGAATTTTTTTCCAGAGCTTGCTCTCGGGCTCGCGGGCGGCGATGCGGCGAAAGCGCTCGGCCGGCTCGAAGACTTCCACGGTGCCACCCGCGCTGCTGGCGCCGGTCCCAGTGCCGCGCGGTTTCGCCGAGCGCAGCTTCTTCACCGCTTCGGCGATGGCGTGAATGTGCTCGGGCGTGGTGCCGCAGCATCCGCCGATGATGCGCGTGCCGATTTCGGCGGCTTCCTGTGCGAAGAGCGCGAAATATTCCGGCGAGGATTTGGGATAGACGATGCGATCGCCGATGCGTTTGGGAAATCCCGCGTTGGGCATGGCGGAAAGCGGCAGCTTGGAACTGGCGGCGAGCTCGCGCAACACTGGCAACAGAAGCTGTGGACCGATGGTGCAGTTCGCGCCGATGGCCTGAATATTTTTGTCCTTCAGTTTTTCCCAGGCATCTTGCGGGCGCGTGCCGCCGAAAGTGGTGCCTTCGTCAGAGTAGGTAAGCTGCGCGACGATGGGCAAGCGCGAGAAGGAGCGGATGCCGTCCACGGCAGCGAGCAGTTCTTCGATGTCGCTGAAAGTTTCCAGCAGAAATAAATCCACGCCGCGCTCTTCCAGCGCTCCAGCCTGTTCTTTGAAGATGGCGACGATGTCCTGGTGCGGCAGCTCGCGCACATGCTGCAGGATTCCCAGCGGCCCGATGGAGCCGGCAATCAGGACTTCGTGTTTCGCGGCCTCGCGCGCTTCCCGGGCAATTTTCACGGCGCGATGGTTCAGTTCGGCCACCCGATCGGCCATGCCGAATTGACCGAGCTTGTGGCGATTGGCGCTGAATGTGTTGGTTTCGATGATTTGCGCGCCAGCTTCGATATAGGTTTGATGGACGTGAAAGACGGCTTCGCCGTGGGTGACGTTGAGCTCGTCCACGCAGCGCTGCGGGCCGACAGATTCGTAGAGCAGCGAGCCCATGGCTCCGTCGCTTACCAGGATCGCCTGCTTCAGCCGTTCGTTGAAATCTTCGATGCGCATCGTTTTTGGTTTTTGCCTGTGACGTAGCCGCCGGCGGCGCAAGTGTTGCTTTCGCGTGCTCTGTCAACGGGCAAAAAGTTCGTAATTATACCATCTAAGGAGGCGGCAGCCGCAAAGCGCCGCGCGGTGCTCCGAGGCATCGATTGCGCGTTTGCGGCCGAAGCAGATGCAAATCGAAAGCCGGGGACGGCGATTAGCGTTTTTGGCCGACTAGGCCGGCGATGGTGTCCATCAGGTCGAACTTGGTTAGGACTTCTAGTTTGGCGCCGGGCATTTCCACGAATACGGCGGGGCTATCGTGGCTGAGGATGTGGGTTACGCGTTCGATGGGGGCGCTGGAGGGGACTTGGGGTAACGGGGCACCCATCACTTCGCGGATCACTAGTTTGCGGAGATCTTTTCCTTGCAGGGCGAGATTCAGGATCTGGTCTTCGAAGACTGTGCCGATGGATTTTCCTTCTTCGAAGATGGGAAGCTGCGAAATATCCTGCTGCTGCATGGTTTGCAGGGCGTGGAAGACGGTCTGGTAGGGGCCGGCGACGATCATGTCGCGTGTTTTGCCGGCCTGACGCTTGACGCGGATGACGTCGGCGGCGGAGAGGGCAACTTCCGCGTCCACGTAGCCGTGCTCGCGCATCCAGCCGTCATTGAAAACCTTGGACATGTAACGCGAGCCGGAATCGGGCATGAGGGCGACGATCATGTCGCCGGGTTTTGCGTTGCGCGCAATTTTTAGCGCGGTGGAAATGCAGCCGCCGCCCGAACCTCCGGTGAAGATGGCCTCTTGTTTCGCGAGGCGGCGAGCCCAGACGAAACATTCTTCGTCGCTGACCTGGAAGATGTCGTCTAAAATTTTCAAATTCATGGTGCCGGGGAAAAAATCTTCACCGATACCTTCGACTACGTAGGTGAGGGCTTTGCCAGTCTTGCCGGTTTTTACCTTTTCGTAGTACAGCGAACCGATGGGATCCACGCCGATAATTTTGACATTGGGGTTTTGTTCCTTCAGGTAGCGGCCTACGCCGGAAACTGTGCCGCCGGTGCCGACTCCGCAGACGAAGTGGGTGATTTTTCCTTCGGTATCCTTCCAGATTTCCGGGCCGGTGGTGCGGTAGTGCGCTTCGGGATTCATGGGATTTTCGTATTGATTTGGGTAGAAGGAATTGGGAATTTCGCGCGCGAGTTTGGAGGCTACGGAGTAGTAGCTGCGCGGGTCTTCGGGCTCGACGGCGGTGGGGCAGACGATTACTTCGGCGCCGAACGCTTTCAGCAGGTCAATTTTTTCGCGCGATTGCTTGTCGGTTATGGTGAAGACGACTTTGTAGCCGCGCACGCAGGCGACGAGCGCGAGGCCCATGCCGGTGTTGCCGGAGGTGCCTTCGATGATGGTGCCGCCGGGTTTCAGTTTGCCGGTGCGTTCGGCTTCGTCAATCATGGCGAGGCCGATGCGGTCTTTCACCGAGCCGCCGGGATTCATGTAGTCGGCCTTGACCCAAACTTCCGCGGGCAAATCTTTCGCCAGGCGATTGAGGCGGATGATCGGCGTCTGGCCGATGGCTTCGAGGATGTTGTTGCACTTCATGTGGGCGGATCAGCTCCTGCGTACGATGGCGGACCAAACCAGCTTAGAGATTTTTGGAAATTGTGGCAAGCGGGAAGGAAGCGGCGTTTCCGTAGTTGCGATTTATGGTTGCGATTGATTGGGCGTGTGGAGGCTGGCGCGAGCGACTTCGGTGCTCGTGCTATGCTTTTCTGGTGGAATCAGGCGCGCCTGCGGCGGAAGATCTTTTTTACGATGGGCATTGTGGATTGTGCCATCGCGCGGTGAAGTTTGTGTTGAGGCATGACCTTGACGGGCGGGCGTTTCGATTTGCGCCGCTGCAGGGCTCGACGTTTCTCGCGCGGGTGGCGGCGGAGCGGCGGGTGGGGTTGCCGGATAGCGTGGTGGCGCTGACGCGCGATGGAGAGTTGCTGGTGCGGTCCGATGCGTTTTTGCATATTTTTCGGCGATTGGGCGGCGGGTGGCCGGTGTTGGCGACGGTTTTGAGCGTGGTGCCGCGGGGGTTGCGCGATTTTGTGTATGACTTCATTGCGCGGATTCGGTATCGGGTTTTTGGCGAGCGCGAGGATTTATGTCCGATTGTGCCGGTGGAATTTCGGGCACGGTTTGATCCGTAGGGTTCGTCGCGGTGGGGCGGTGCGCTGACGAAGAGATTGATTGGGACAAAATTCGACTGGGAGAAAGTTGATGACGCGAACAAATATTTCTAGCGGAACGCCTTGGGAGCCGGTGATTGGGTATTCGCGGGCGGTGCGCGTGGGGGCGAATGTGTGGGTGTCTGGCACGACGGCGACGGACGCGCAGGGGAAGATTGTGGGCGTCGGCGATGCGTACGCGCAGGCGGTGCAAACTTTGAAGAATATCGAGCGGGCGTTGCAGAAGGCGGGAGCGGGGTTGACGGATGTGGTGCGGACGCGAATGTACATTACGCGCGCGGAGGATTCGGAGAAGGTGGGGCGGGCGCACGGAGAATTCTTCGGGAAGATTTTGCCCGCGACCTCGATGATTCGAGTGAGCGGGTTTATTACACCGGAGATGCTGGTGGAAATTGAGGCGGAGGCAGTTGTGGAGTGAGCCGGTGCGTCTGCGCTCCGCTAAGTTCTGACGCCCCAGAGCGTTCGCGGATCGGCAAAGCTGACGCGATCGCTGTAACACAATATTCACAATGCGGGGGGTGGCGATTCGCTAGAATCGCTGGCCATGGCCAGGGACACATTGCAGATTGTGACGTCAGCAGGGAGCCGCGAGGGGCAGAAGATTTTGACGCTCAAGGGCTCGCTAAACATTCAGACGATTTTTGATTTTCAGAAAGCGACGCGCGAAGAAACTGCGTCGAAGCTGATCGTGGATTTCAGCGGCGTGCCTTATGTGGATTCGGCGGGTTTGGGGGCGTTGGTAGGCGCTTACGTGGCGGCGCAGCGCACGCAACGAAAGTTGGCTGTGGCGGGAATGAATACGCAGGTGAAGGCGCTGATTGATATGACGCACGTGGGGACGTTGATCAAGTCTTACGCCACGGTACAGGAAGCGGAAGAGGCGCTGGGGTAGATTTCGGTTATTGAAATTGGAAAAGTGAAAATAGAAAATTGCTTGGGCTACGATTCGTTTCTTCTGGCTTGATCGCCTTCCTCAACTCATCCGCAATGAAAATCCGCTGAACAAGAATGGTTGCTACGCTTTTGCGGCGGCTTCCTGGGCGTCGAGCTTTGGTTGGATCCAGTGGAAGACGGCGCGGACGATGAAGACGTTCAGAAAAATGGAGATGAGCGATGCAGCCAAAGTGGCGGTGAAAATTTCCTGGCCCACCAGGCCGGAGCGTTTTGCCACTTCGACGAGCACGAAAGATAGTTCGCCGATTTGGGTGAGGCCTGCGGCGACGGCGAGGGACGTCCAGAGGGAGTAGCGGAACAGTTTCATTACGGCGAGCCAGATGACGAATTTTCCGAAAATGATCAGCAGGAGCATCACGCCCAGCAGGGGAAGATTGTGGAGAATTACGGAGGGTACGACCAGGGTGCCGAGGGAGACGAAGAACAGCGCGACGAAGGCGTCGCGCAGGGGGATGAGCGTGGTATGCGCGGCGTGCAAATCTTCCGCGCCGCTGATGGAAAGGCCGGCGAGGAATGCGCCGAGGGCAACTGAAAAACCCACTGCCTGCGCGGTGGCGGCGGACACCAGGCAGATGGCGACGGCCACCAGCAGGAAAATTTCCGAATCGTTGATGCGGGCGACGCGGCGGAGAACGCGCGGGACGACGGTCATCGCGAGGAAGGCGAGTGGGATGAGCAGAAGCGTAGCCTTGCCGAGGGTCCATGCGGCTTTGGTGAAGCGGCCTTCGGCGGGACCGCTAAATATGGGGATGATGATGGTCATGAAGACCACGGCGATGTCTTCGACGAGGGTGATGCCGATCATCACGCGGCCATACTTGGTGCCGAGCGCGTTACGGTCGGCGAGCAGGCGCGCGAGGACCATGGTGCTGGCCACTGAAATCGTGGCGCCGATGACGAAACCTTGCGTGATGGGCCAACCGGCGAGCCACGCGGTGGCTAGCGCGAAGGCCATCGAGAGCAGGATGCCTAGCGTGCCGCCGCCGAGGGCAATCCATTTCACGCGGAGCAGGTCGGGGATGGAAAATTCCACGCCGATGGAAAACATCAGCAGGACTACGCCGACTTCGGCGAAAACTTCGAAGGCGTGCAGGTCGGAGATTTTCAAGCCGGGAGTGAAGGGGCTGATGAGGGTGCCGCCGAAAACGAATCCGAGGATGAGCGGAAGCTTCATGCTGCGGGCGAGCAGGCCGCCTACGACCGCAGCGAGAAAAATGAAAGTAAGATCGCGGAAGAGAACTGGACTGGCTTCCATGGGGCCTCGTTGGCTGGGACAGCGGGATTAATTTACTTGGCGGGATTGAGCATGGCAACGGCAAAAAATTACCGCGGAGGCGCTGAGCGCGCAGAGAAAACCGGAGGCAACGGCTGCCCGGTCCCGCGTTGCGGGACCGGCCGCTACACAGACAACGTCAAAGGCAATGTCAAAGGCGCCCGCCTAAAAAACAGAAGCAGGCGGCCGCTACAAATTCAAAAGCAACGGCGCCCAGCTAAAGCTGGCCGCTACAGATTCGAAGGCAACAGCAACGGCTACGTAGTCGGCGGGACGCCGGCGCTACCAAAGGCGACGGCGGACAGCCAAGAGTGGCTGTCCCACGGCGGCAAATTGGGAACATTGTGCGCGGTCGGCTCCGGTTTGGCGCAGGAGTATGCGATAGAATGGTCGGGCGATGGAACGATTCTACCGCGCGACTATGAAGATTACCGGCGACACGGTGTTTGGCCGGTTGGCGTTTACATTTTTGGTGCTGTGCGCGATCGGGTTTGGCGCGGCCGTCGGGTTGCTGTTTGTTTACTCGAGCGATTTGCCGGAAATTCATGCGCTGCAGGATTACCGGCCTAATGTCGTGACCGAGCTGTACGCGGATGACGGGCAATCCATCGGGACGTTCGCGCTGCAGCGGCGGATTCTGCTTACTTATCCCCAGATCCCGAAAGTCTTGAAGGACGCCATCCTTACGACCGAAGACCAGCACTTCGAAGAACACTGGGGTGTGGATATTCCACGCGTGTTGCAGGCCGCGTGGCATGACATCGCGAAACATCGGTTGGCTGAGGGCGCCAGTACTTTGACGATGCAGCTGGCGGGTGGATTGTTCCTGAATCGTTCGGATCGCAGCGCGCGGCGAAAGATCGAGGAGACGATTCTGGCGATTCAGATCGAGCGGCACTACACGAAAGAACAAATATTTACGATGTACTGCAATCAGATTTATCTGGGCTCGGGGAATTACGGGTTTGAGGCGGCGTCGGAATATTATTTCAGCAAGCCGGTGGGGCAGTTGACGCTGGCCGAGGCCGCCACGCTCGCGGCGATTATTCGCGGGCCGATTTATGCGCCGATCAATCATCCGGACCGGGCGCTGGCGCGTCGCAACCTGGTGCTGGCGTTGATGGCGCACGACCGCAAAATCAGCGATGCGCAAGCGCAAGCCGCGGTGAAGGAGCCGCTGGGGCTGCACGTGGAATCGTTGCGCAATGATCTGGCGCCTTATTTCGTTGAAGAAGTGCGGCAGTACCTGGAGCACACCTACGGCACGGCGGCAGTGCACGAACAGGGATTGCGCGTGTACACGTCGTTGAATGTGGCGATGCAGAAAGCTGCGGACCAGGCGGTGCGCGACGGGTTGCACGCTTACGACCGGCGGCACGGGTGGCGCGGCAAGCTGCCGAACATTTTGGAGCAGAATCTGGGGCCGCTGGAAAAGTATCAGGACGAGGATTGGCGGAATACGCCGCGCAAGGGCGACTACGTGACCGGATTGGTGACGGCCGTGGAACCGACGTTCGCGACGCTGAAGATTGGAACATACCACGCGATGCTGACCCCGGCGGATTTCGGCTGGACGGGGATTAAGTCGCCGAAGCAACTGCTGACGGTGGGGGATCTGGTTTGCGTATCGGTGAAAGATGTTTCCGGACTAACGGTGCGCGCGCAGTTGGAGCAAGTGCCGGCGGCTCAGGGTGCGCTGCTCGCGATTGATAACGCCACCGGTGAGATCAAAGCGATGGTGGGCGGCTACGATTTCGAGGCATCGAAATTCAATCGTTCGACGCAGGCGCTGCGGCAGACGGGCAGCTCGTTCAAGGTGTATGTGTATGCCGATGCCCTGCAGGCCGGTATGAATCCGTTCGACACGGTGGTGGACGAGCCGGTGACGTTTCGCAGCGGCGGCCAAAATTATTCGCCGAAGAATTACGACGAGAAATTCGAAGGGCGGATTACGCTGCGGCGCGCGCTGGCGGATTCGCGCAACGTGCCGGCAGTGCGTTTGCTGGATCACGTGGGGGTGCAGAATGTGATCGAGCTGGCGCGAAAATTCGGGATCACAAGCCCGTTGCCGCCCTATCTGCCTTTGGCGCTGGGCGCAGCGGATTTGACGCTGATCGAGCACACGTCGGCGTTCACCGTGTTTCCGGATGACGGCATTCATATTGAGCCGCACTACATTAAACGCGTGACTTCTTATGATGGAGCGGTGCTAGAGGAGCCTCGCCCGAAGGTGAACGACGTGATTCCGCCGGAGGTGGCGCGGACGATGGTGGCGATGCTCGAAGAGGTGGTGCAGTTCGGCACTGGGGTGCGCGCGAAGGAATTGGGAAGAATTTCGGCAGGGAAGACGGGCACGACGAACGATTTTACGGATGCCTGGTACATCGGATTTACGCCGCAGATAACTGCGGGGGTGTGGGTCGGGAACGACGACAAGCGGATTTCGTTGGGGAAAAAAGAGACGGGGGCGCGGGCGGCGTTGCCGATTTGGCTCGAGTTCATGCAGCAGGGATTGCAGGGCATGCCGGTGGAAAGTTTTCCGAATGTGGTGCCGCTGGAACAGATTGCGCCGACCCGGCCGGTGCAAGTGGATGTGCCGGATACGGCGCCTCCGGCGGATGCGGCGGAGCAGGGATTGACGGAGACGACGGCGCCGAAGGCGGGGCCTGCTGCGCAGCCGAAGCCTGCGCCGGCGGCGAAACCGAGTGCGCCCGCCGCGCCGTCGTCTACGCAGTTGAACCCGCCCCAAGGTCCCACCCTGCACTAAGGAATCCGCTGTCGCCGCGTTCGTTGACTTGCCTTCTCGCGCGACCTAATATGTGCGGCACATGGAACCGACCGATTCGCTCATAGGCAAGACTTTTTCGCATTACCGCGTGGTGGAACGGCTGGGCGGGGGCGGAATGGGCGTGGTGTATAAGGCTGAGGATACGAATCTTGGCCGCTTTGTCGCGCTAAAATTTCTGCCGGATGAATTTGCGGCGGACCCGCAGGCGTTGGAACGATTTCGGCGGGAAGCGCGGGCGGCTTCGGCTTTGAATCATCCGAATATCTGCACGATTCATGAGATTGGCGAGGAAAACGGGCACACGTTTCTCGCGATGGAATGTCTGGACGGGAAAACGCTGAAACACTCGATTTCGGGGCGTCCGCTGGATTTGGAAATGCTGTTGGACCTGAGCATCGAGATTGCGGACGCGTTGGACGCGGCGCACAGCAAGGGAATCGTTCATCGCGATATCAAGCCTGCCAATATTTTCGTCACCGACCGCGGCCACGCGAAGATTCTGGACTTCGGGCTCGCGAAACAGCTGCAGCACGCCGCCGTGCACACGATGACGCAGGACGCGACGCAACCGGCACGGATGGCTGCGGGTGTCCGCCCGGAAGACCTCACGAGCCCAGGTGTTGCGGTTGGCACAGTTGCGTATATGTCGCCGGAGCAAGTGCGGGGCAAAGAGCTGGACGCGCGGACCGATCTGTTTTCGTTTGGCGTGGTGCTTTACGAGATGGCCACTGGCGCGGTGCCGTTTCGCGGGGAAACTTCCGGAGTGATCACGGAAGCGATTTTGAATCGCGCACCCGTGGCTCCGGTGCGATTGAATCCGGAATTGCCCGCCAAGCTGGAAGACATCATTAACAAGGCGCTGGAAAAGGATCGCGACCTGCGCTATCAGGCGGCTTCAGATGTGCGCACGGACTTGAAGCGACTGCGACGCGATACGGATTCGGGGCGCATCTCTTCGACGAGCGGGCGTACGGCTCAAGAACCGACGCCGCTGACGACGAGCAGCAGTTCGTCCGCGGCAGTGGTCACACAGCCTGTCGCAGCGACTGCGAGCAAGAAATACGCAATCGCAGCCGTTTGCACCGTTCTGCTGCTTGCTGCAGCTGGATTTGCTGCCTATCACTTTTGGGGTGGTTCGCACGCGCCCAGCGGGCCTGCGAAAATCGTTCAAATCAGCCAGTGGGATAAGCCCATTGAATTCGCGAGGCTATCGCCGGACGGCCATACTGTGGCGTTCAGTTCGCCGGTAAACGGGGTGGACCAGGTATTCGTGATGCTCGCCTCGGGCGGCCAGCCGTTGCAATTAACCAGCGACAATGGCGCGAAAATCGTGGATAGCTTCTCGCCGGATGGGGCCGCGATTTACTACCGCAAATCCGAAGAGCGATCCGAAGAGTGGTCCGTGGCGACACTGGGCGGAAAGCCGAGCCGAATCGTGTCCGGCACAAATTTGTCGCCTTCTCCCGATGGCGCATTCCTTTTCTACACGGATAATGACGAGAGACAGATCTTGCGTGCGGAAAAATCCGGGCTGGACGAGGAAAAAATATATACGTTCGGCGCGGCCACGCTTCCTGTCAGCCGCATCTTGCCGTATGCCGATGGCAATCATTTGCTAGTGCTGACGGCAGATCCGGTTTCTTCGCGCGAGGGCTTCCGCGCGCATGAAATCGACGTAGCCAAGAAGACCGCGATCGATTTGGACGAGATTCCTGGAATTGCGGATGGCGTGGTGTGGACCGATCAGGGAAATAGCATCCTTTTCAGCCGCACGGTCAACGGCCTGACCAATATCTGGAAGTACGGACTGGCGGACAAAAAATTGGAGCAAGTCACAATGGGAACTGGACCGGATACCTGGCCGATGCCGGATCCCGGGGGCAAAGGCCTGTACTTCGTAAACGGCAAGTCTTCCGGATTTCTGACCACTTATAATACGCGCACCAAGCAAGTGACTGACATTGCTTCAGAAAACGCGACCCAGCCGGCAGTTTCTCCCGATGGCAAGAAGGTGATCTACATCACCGTTCCGTCGCGCGACCACAACGAGGTTTGGGTGGCCGATATTGATGGCAGCAACAAGACAAAAATCGCTAGCGGGGAATCACTGGCTACCGGCATGTGGTCCCAGGACAGCTCGCGGTTCGGTTTCATATCCGAAAAAACTGGCGCGCCAGACAAACCGTATTTCGTCGGCGTGGACGGAAGCGGTCAGCAGGCGCTGACTTGGTCCGGCGGCACCGTGCAGAACGTGTTGATGAGCCTCGACCAGAAAACCGTGTATCTGAATAGCCTGGAAAAGACGGCGAAGGGCACTACCATCTCGCGAGAGAGCGCGGATGGTTCCAGTCCGGAGATGCTCAGCGACACTTGCGGGTTCGCTTTTCAAGTAGCTCCGGGCGGGCAGTACCTGTTTACCCTGCTGGGTGGTGTGGGCAAGGTTGGGATTTACCAGCTTTCGCTCGCGGACAAGAAGTGTACGGCGCTGGTGCCGGGCGCCGTGACGTTCGGTATAGTCAATGGGCCGGATGGCAAATCGTTTTTGTACGCGATTCCGTCGCAACAGGACGTGACGATTTATCGCCAGGTTTGGCAGGATGGAACAATTTTTGGTAAGCCACAGGTGGCGCTGAAGCTGCCGTTTGCGTTTCCGTTGGTTAGCGGCGGGAATGCTTATGATTTTTCGAGCGATCTTTCCACGGTTGTGTATGCGCGTGCGGGTGGGCATGCGGATATTTATCTTCTGAGCCAGAAGTAAATCCTCGATTGGAACCGCAATTAGCCGGCGCTACGAAAATCAGTTGCGCAAATTCGCTTGACGCTCGCCGTCTACCGGAATGGATCCCAGCCTTGCGGCTTCAGTGGCATGTCGCGTCCGTCGGGCGTGACCAGGACTACTTGACGATGGCGCGTGATTTCGCCGATCGGGGTCAGGGCTGATGCACCGGGGGCGCCACGAAGCTTTTTTGCTTGGCGACGCGCGATGGTGAAGAGGAGTTCGTGATCTTCGCCGCCGTGCAGGGCGCGCAGCAGCGGATCTGACTTGCGCTTGGTGAGTTTGCTCGCGGCTGACGGCGGGATCACAACCGTGGGAATTTTGTTGGCGTAGATTTTGGCGCCGACTTGGCTGGCGGCGCAGATGCGGGCCAGGTCGGTGGAGAGGCCGTCGGAGATATCCATTGCTGATGTGGCGATGTGTTGCTTCGCGAGCCAAGCGCCGAGTTCGATGGGGATCTTAGGGTAGAGGTGCGGCTGGACCAGGGCGCGCAGCTGGCGGTTGCGGGCGTGGCCGCGCAGGACGAGCTCGAGGCCGAGCTGGGCACGGCCGAGTTTGCCGCTTACATAAATGATATCGCCGGGGCGGGCGCCGGAGCGTGTTAGCGCGCGGCCCGGTGCGACTTCACCGAGCACTGTGATGCTGATGAAAACGGTGCGGCTCTGTGTGGTGTCGCCGCCGATTACGGTGATACCCAATTCACGTGCGGCGCGGGCCATCCCTCTTAGGAACGCGTCGAGCCATGAGCCGGTGCGGACAATGGGGAGCGCAAGAGTCAGCAGGAAGTAGCGCGGCGCGGCGCCCATTGCGGCGAGGTCGCTTGTCGCGCGGGCGAGAGCTTTGTAGCCGACCGAGTCCGGCGGGTGCGACTTCATCTGGAAATGGACATCTTCGAGAAATGCATCGCAGCTGAGGACCCACTCCGAGCCTGCGGCAGGAGAAATGATCGCGGCGTCGTCGCCAATTTCCATCTTGACGCGCGACGACGCGGCCCGACGCGAGACCAGCGCGCGGGAGATTTTTTCGACGAGTTGGCTTTCGCGCGGCATCCTGAACTTTGGTACAGTTGTATTGAAGTTCAGGAATAAGGTAAGGTTTCTAGTCGGGAATCCCTAATCAAAATTAGGGGAGCGCCGATAAGTCCTTTGCATGGCTGGGGACGCTGTGGAAAACTTAAGTTAGAGGTTGACCACGATGGGTGCCGTGACTACAATTCACGCGGTTTTGTATCGCTCTTGCGGGATTGGACTTAGTTACGAGCCGTCGTGCCGCGATTGGGGAATCGCGGAAGCCGATCAACCGATTCGAACTAACAGCGGAAAAAATTAATATTATGAAGGGTAAGTACTACACGTTCTTTATTGCTTCGAGCGCTTCCGGCGGGATGCGGCGCGTTCGTGTGCCGTTCTACGTGCTGCACGCGCTGGCGATTCTGGCGGCGGTTGGCGGCATAACGGTGCTGGCTGGGATGGGTTCGTATTCGCGCATGTTGTGGAAGGCGACCAGTTACAATTCGCTGCGACGCGAGCAAGACACCCTGAAGCAACAATATAAGGTGTTACAGACGGAAGTGAAGGACACCAACCAGCGGCTGGATTCGTTGCAATCGCTGGCGAGCGAAGTGGCCATCGCTTACGGGATCACGCGCTTCAAGCAGACTCCTTTCGCGTTTGGCGATGATGCTGGGGCGCAGGATGTGGAGTACCAAGAGTCGGTGGATGAATTCAGTTACCTGCAGAGGAATGCGTCTGCGGTGACGATGTCTGATGGCGGGATGCGACTGCTGCCTGCTTCGCAGCTGAGCAGCTTGGGGATTGTGCCGACTTTGTGGCCTGTGGTTGGCGAAATCACCGGGCATTTCGGAGAGCGGCTGGACCCGTTCAGTGGTGAGGGCGCGTTCCATGCCGGGATGGACATTGCTTCGCATTATGGTGATTCGGTGCATGCCACGGCGGACGGGATTGTTGCGGTGGTGGAGCAGCGCGCGGGATACGGGAAGCTGGTGGTGATTGATCATGGGTTTGGCGTTTCCACCTGGTATGGACACCTTTCGGCTTTCAGCACGCATGTGGGCACGCATATCAAGCGCGGAGATATTATTGGGTTGGAAGGGCAGAGCGGGCGTTCGACGGGGCCGCACCTGCATTACGAAGTGAGAATTTACAATACGCCTGTGAATCCTTGGCGTTACCTCAGCACGGCAGCTACGGCTGCCTCCGCAGCGGATTAGTTCTTCTGTTTTGAAATTGGGCGCTGTCGGTCGTTGCTTTTCTTCTGGTTCTTGATCTTCTGCGAGTTGGTTTAATCCCGCGTTATTGAGAACTATGCGGATATGCGGTGTCGGGTGGTGTGGGGGTGCGCGGCGTTGGAGCTGGGGCGTGCGATGCGGCGGGCTTCGGCGGCGGGGCGGCGGCCAGCATGTCTGGCGTGATTTCGAGGGTGACGCGCACTATTTTACTCTGCTGGTTAATCGTCGCGTGGCTGATGAGGCCCTGCAGGAACGCAAGTTGTTCTTTGGTCAGCTGCCCGCGGTTGCGGGGATCTGAGAGCGCCGCGGAACCGAGCATTTTTCCCGATTCGAGCAGGAACGAAATTTGCATGGCGTTGTTCATCGAGTTGGATTCGGCCTCGAGGATGATTCGGAGGTTGTTGCCGTTGGACTGGCCGGCCAGCGTGACGCCCTGGATGCTGCGCGCAAGAGCGTCGAGCTGCGATGAGTTATGGAGCGGCGCGTAGATGCTTTGCGGCAGACGGTCGGTGCGCGCGACGGCAAACATGGGCGCGCCAGCCACGCGTTGAATGCGGGATTGCATGGCGGGGCCGCGCGACGCGGAAGAAGAAGCGTTCGGGCTGACGCGCGCGAGCAATTCGGTGGAGTTGCGGCCGCCGGCCAGTGCGATGCGCGTGGGCGAAAGAAAGGTAAGCGAGACTGGTGGATTTCCGGGGACTTCGTAAACCGGCTGCGATCCGCTTGCGATTTCTTTTCCGGTGCGCAGCGCGTAGGCTTTGATTTTCTGTTGGTCGAACCGGCCATCGGCAATCGCTAGGACGCGATCTTCGCCGAGCACGTTGTCAGGCGTGCCGAAGCTGGCGGGCCATAGGGCAATAGCGGCGTGGTCGAGGTCGCGCGTGTAGTCGAATCCTGTGGCATTGACGAAATTGGCGTAGTCGCGATCGGCTTGCGGGCCGGGCGAGGCAAGGCCCAGGGCGGCAGCGAGCGGAGAATTCTGTAACGTGCGCAGATTTCCAGCGTCTATATACGCGACGACCGGCGCATCAGCTGGAAGCTGGCTGAGAATATCGGGTGGCGGGCCTGCGGCGGGAACTCCCGGCAGGGTGGAAACGATTGGCGGCAGGGGCCGAGCTTGCCAGAAATAGTAAGCGAAGCCTGCGGCGACGAGGCACAGCAGGACGATGGCGATTGCGATCCCGGCGCGTTTGGCGGAAGAGAGCGGCACGTTAAATGGATGTTCTGAGGTACCGACTTAGTGTAATGTTTTTGTTCCCGGCTGCGTAGAATATTCAGTGCGGTTGGTGTGCAGCGATTCGGTCGATCGAGCGGTACTCCTCCCAGCGGGCGCGAGCGCGGCAATTGGCTTTTCGGGCGGAGCGGGATGAAGCTGCTTCGCGTAACGAGGTCTGCGAGATGAAATCTTCATGGAAGAAAGCGCTCGGTATCTACGTTCTCGGAATGTTGTGTTCGTTTAGCACGCGCGCGCAAGATACGGCGAAACCAGCAGCGGCGCCTCCAGCTACAACACCCGCAACCGGCGCCGCGCAGGGCGCCGCTGTGATGCCCACAACAGATCAGGTGCTCGATCACTATGTGCAAGCCATTGGCGGTCGCGCGGCGTGGATGAAGCTGACTTCGCGCGTTTCCAAAGGCACCATCGAAATTCCGGCGATGGAAAATCTCACGGGAACGGTTGAGATCCACGAAAAGGCGCCAAACTCGATGCTGGCGGTAATCAATCTGGGCGGCGGCGTTTTCGAGCAGGGCTTCGACGGCGCGACTGCCTGGTCTAACAATCCGCGCGACGGTTTGCGCGTGCTGACCGGCGGGGAACTGGAGGATGCGAAGCGGGAAGCAAATTTTTATCATCCGCTGGAGTTGCAGAAGAACTACACCAAGCTCACCGTTACTGGAATCGAAAGAGTGAACGAGCACGATAGCTATGTGGTGGTGGCGGTGCGCGAAAAAGGCGCGCCGGACAGGATGTATTTTGACGTGCAAAGCGGATTGTTGGTGCGCAGCGTGAACCAACGCTACACGCCGGACGGCTTGACCGAATTTCAGGCGGATGTGGAAGACTACACAGCGACCGACGGTGTGAAACTGCCGTTCACGGTGCGGCAATCGGGCGGCGGATCGGCGTTTGTGATTCACTTCACTGAAGTGCAGCACAACTTGCAGCTGACGGACGCGCAGTTTGCGAAGCCAGCCGCGGAACCGCCTGCCGATACGCCTGCGGCGCCAGCGGACAAGCAGCCGGATTAAGGAAACTGTAATCGACGAAAAGTGGGATTAGCTGTATAATAGGGCACGGCTAGTACTCGGAAAAGCATCGTAAGTGGCGATCTGGCAATAGGTTTGCGGCTGGCAGAAAGTTGCTTGCAATTTGATTGCCTGTGTGATAATTTTGCTCGGTTTGCCAGTGCTGGCGTAGCTCAGTTGGTAGAGCATCTGATTTGTAATCAGAGGGTCGGGGGTTCAACTCCCTCCGCCAGCTGAGATTGCGGTACCGGGAATATTTTGGCAAGGGTTGCGGACGAAACTCCTCGCGACAAAAGCGCTAGGGCTGGTGTCTTTGGACACGAGCCCTTTCTGCATTGCGGAGTGCCCCGTACAAAGTTGCTGTTCAATCAGGTTGCTTAAGAGATGCGGGATGCAGTTGTGTCCCGGAGGATTTCACGAAACGCGCGGTGAGCGTTTCGAAAGTTTTTGCGGGACGGGTGGGTGAGTGGCTAAAACCAGCAGACTGTAAATCTGCCGCTCCTTGCGGGCTACGAAGGTTCGAATCCTTCCCCGTCCACCAGTAACCCGCGTTACGTTGGCTAAGCGAATGGTTGGACAGTTTGACGGAAGTTTGTTTTAGGGTTTTGGAGATTCAGAAGCGCGGCAGCCCCAGCGGCAATTCTGAAGGCAGCGCGCAGGGAAATGGGGCGACCGGTACGAGCCTGGGTAGCTCAGTTGGTAGAGCGCGTCCTTGGTAAGGACGAGGTCACCGGTTCAATCCCGGTCCCAGGCTCCAGATCGCAGGCAGCAGTTTAAGGCGCCGCGGAATCAGAAGCTTGGCTTCGCATGGCGCTCGGGAAAAGTTTGCAGGGCATGAGCGGGGGTAACTCAGTGGTAGAGTCTCTGCCTTCCAAGCAGATGGTCGCGGGTTCGAGTCCCGTCCCCCGCTCCATGGCGCGGCCGATTGCGAAGGGTCTGAGAGTTTTTCTGGGAATTTTGCAGAAGCTAGCACCGCAGTGAAATCTTATCGCGCGCCTCTCGCCGCGAAGCTCTAATACGAGGGTGATACCAGATGGCGAAAGAGAAATTCGAACGTAATAAGCCGCATGTGAATATCGGGACGATTGGTCACATTGACCACGGCAAAACGACTTCGACGGCGGCGATTACGAAGGTGCTGTCGAAGAACAATCCGAAGGTGGCATTCCGCGCGTTCGATTCGATTGATAACGCGCCGGAAGAGCGTGAGCGCGGCATCACGATCGCGGTATCGCACGTGGAGTATGAGACGGCGAACCGGCACTATGCGCACATTGATTGCCCGGGCCACGCGGATTATGTGAAGAACATGATCACGGGCGCGGCGCAGATGGACGGCGCGATTCTGGTGGTGGCGGCGACGGACGGTCCGATGCCGCAAACGCGCGAGCACATTTTGCTGGCGCGGCAGGTGGGCGTGCCATACATCGTGGTGTTCTTGAACAAGTGCGACATGGTGGACGATCCCGAGCTGCTGGAATTGGTTGAACTGGAAGTGCGCGAGTTGCTGAAGAGTTATCAATATCCTGGCGACGATCTGCCGGTGATTCGCGGCTCTGCTTTGAAGGCTCTGGAAGGCGACGCGAAGTGGGAGAAGTCAATTCTGGAATTGATGGAAGCTGTGGACAAAAGCATTCCGCAGCCGGTGCGGGACATTGATAAGCCGTTTGCAATGCCGATTGAGGATATTTTCTCGATTTCCGGCCGCGGCACGGTCGTGACGGGAAGAATCGAGCGCGGCAAGGTGAAGGTCGGCGAAGAAGTTGAGATTGTGGGTTTCCGTCCGACGATGAAGAAGACGGTGACGGGAATCGAAATGTTCCGCAAGCTGCTGGACGAGGGCATGGCGGGGGACAACGTGGGGTTGCTGCTGCGCGGCACGGAAAAGGATGAAGTAGAGCGCGGGCAGGTGCTGGCAAAGCCGGGATCGATTACGCCGCACACGAAGTTCAAGGCGGAAGCGTACGTTTTGACGAAGGAAGAGGGCGGGCGGCACACGCCGTTTTTCACGGGGTACCGGCCGCAGTTTTATTTCCGCACGACGGACGTGACGGGGGATGTGAAGTTGCCGGCCGGGGTGGAGATGGTGATGCCGGGCGACAACATCTCGTGTGAGATTACGCTGATTACACCGGTAGCTTTGGAGAAGGGCTTGCGCTTCGCGATTCGCGAAGGCGGGCACACCGTGGGCGCCGGAGCAGTTGCCGAGATCATCGAGTAAACGACCATGAGAGAAATCATCACACTGCAGTGCAACGATTGTAAGAACCGGAACTACACGACGACCAAGAACCGCCGCAAGCATACGGAGCGGCTGGAAACGTCCAAATTCTGCAATACATGCAGAAAGCACACCGGGCATAAAGAAGTAAAATAGTTTCCCGGATTCGGCGAGGTTTTTGTGGCCGAAGAAGTGGATGGGGCTTGGTTTTGTTACATGGTTAAGTGTTCGGATGGCGCGCTCTATGTTGAGATTAGCAACGACGTTGTCGAGCGCTTGGAAAAACACAATCGCGGGTTTGGGCCTAGATTCACCAGGTCGCGGCGACCCGTGGAGTTGATTTGGAGTCAGAATTTTCCGGACATTTTTGCCGCGCGCCGCAGAGAGATTGAGTTGAAGGGTTGGAGCCGCGCTAAGAAATTGCGGCTGGTAAACGAGAGAAACGGCCTAAGGCGGGTAAACCCTTCGAACCCGCCGCTGGCGGGTTCTCAGGGTAAAGGGGAGTAGGTTTAACGGTAGACCATCGGTCTCCAAAACCGAGAGTGGGGGTTCGAATCCCTCCTCCCCTGCCAGTTTGTTGGTGATGTAGCGGGCAGGGAACGTAGCTGGATTAGCGGAATAGGACACGGAGTGAAATGGCCGACGCGATACGCACGAATCGAGACGAAGAATCCCATCGCGTAAGCGGATTTGCGCTTTTGGAGCCGGTGCAGAAGCTGGGTGGTTATCCGAAGCGCTTTCGCTCGTTTCTGCACGATGTGCGCGTGGAAATGCGGCAGGTGAACTGGCCGTCGCGCGCGGACGTGATTTCCACCACCATCGTGGTGACCGTGACGGTGGCGTTTTTCGGCGTGTATTTCTTTTTCACGGACTCGATATTCACGAAAATCATCGGCTGGTTAATGGCATATGCCAAGAAATTCTGAAGAAACCAACGCGAGCAGTGAAGGCGACGAAGTGAGCGAAGTGAACGCAGCACCGGAAACGCCCGAAGAGCACAATGACGCCGCGGCGGCGGGGGCAATCCCCTCGACGAAGCAGTGGTACATCGTGCACACCTACTCGGGCTTCGAGAAGAAAGTGAAGGAGAGCCTGGAAGGCCGCGTGGCGGCGTTCGGGCTGACCGACAAGATCGGGCAGATCATCATCCCGACGGAATCGGTGGTGGAAGTGCGC
Organism: uncultured Acidobacteriota bacterium; assembly: GCA_963779465.1. Taxonomy (GTDB): domain Bacteria; phylum Acidobacteriota; class Terriglobia; order Acidiferrales; family UBA7541; genus Palsa-295. The sequence continues at coordinate 1,232,368 of CAVZYH010000002.1, forward strand.
GGCGGCAAGAAAGTGATTTCGCCGCGGATGTGTTATCCGGGCTACGTGCTGGTGGAAATGGATATGGACGATTACACCTGGCACGTGGTGCGCTCGACGCCGCGCGTGACGGGATTCGTTGGCAGCGGGCAGACGCCTTCGCCGCTGACCGAAGAAGAAGTGCAGAACATTTTGAACCGCGCGACCACCACGGCAGAGAAACCCAAGCCGAAATTGTCGTTTGATCGCGGCGAGAAAGTGCGTATCGGCGAAGGGCCGTTTGCGAATTTTACGGGCGTGGTGGAGGAAGTGAATTCCGACCGCTCGACGCTGAAAGTTTCAGTGACGATTTTTGGACGCTCGACGCCGGTGGAATTGGATTTCGCGCAGGTGGAAAAAGTAGCGTAACGCAAGACGCGCCGCGCGGTGTAACCCGCCGCGCAGTGAATTAAAAACGGGGAACAAATGGCAAAGAAAGTACAAGCTACAGCAAAGCTCCAGTTGCCAGCCATGAAGGCAACTCCAGCGCCGCCCGTGGGCACTGCGCTGGGCCCGCACGGCGTGAACATCATGGATTTCTGCAAGCAGTTCAACGCCAAGACGGCCAAAGAACCGGATGGCATGATTATTCCGGTGCTGGTTACGATCTACAGCGACCGCACCTTTACGTTCATCATGAAGACGCCGCCCGCGTCTGAGCTGATCAAGCGCGCGGCCGGCATCGTAAAAGGCTCGCCCGAGCCGAACCGCAACAAAGTCGGCAAGCTGACGGCGAAGCAGGTGGAAGAAATCGCCAAGCTGAAGCTGCCGGACCTGAATACCATGAGTCTGGCGTCCGCGGTGAAGTCCATTCGCGGCACGGCGCGCAACATGGGAGTGGAAGTTAGCGATTAGTTTTTGCAGCACGCGCAGGAGTCCGAAAAATTCGGACGCGAGCAATTCTTGACTGCGCAGGAGAGAAAAGACGATGGGTCGTTCAGCAAAAGTCGGCGGGAAAAATATTGATCGGGCGCGCAAGCAGGTCGAGGCCCGTCCATACAAGCTGGAAGAAGCCGCAGAATTGCTCCGCAAGGTTCATTTCGTGAAGTTCGATGAGACGGTCGAGCTGGTTTTGAATCTCGGCGTGGATTCCAAGCAATCCGACCAAATGGTGCGCGGCACCGTGGTGCTTCCGCATGGGCTGGGAAAATCCAAGCGCGTGGTGGTGATCGCCGGCGGCGATAAAGTTCGCGAGGCGCAGGAAGCGGGCGCGGATTTTGTGGGCGGCGAAGACATGGTGGAGAAGATTCAGGGCGGCTGGACGGATTACGAAGCGGTGATCGCGACGCCGGACATGATGCGCTCCGCCGGAAAACTTGGAAAAGTGCTGGGTCCGCGCGGCCTGATGCCGAATCCGAAGACCGGCACGGTGACTACCGACGTGGCGAAGGCCATCAAGGAAATCAAGGCCGGTAAAGTGGAGTTTCGCCTGGACAAGACTGGGCTGATTCACTCGCCAGTGGGCAAAATCAGTTTTACCGCGAAGAATCTCGCGGACAACGCGCATGCGTTGCTGGCTGCGATTATCAAGGCGAAGCCCGCGGCGGCGAAGGGAAAGTTCATCAAGAAAATCACGCTGACCTCGACGATGGGCCCGGGAATTCTGATCGAGGAAGCGGAAGCGGATACGGCAGTAGCGGCAGCAGCGTAAGCAGGGCGAGCGACAGGGAGATTTGGGCATGAAGAAGAAGTCCGAAAAAGTTACACAGTCGGAAGAGCTGAAGAAGCAGCTGGCGACCGTCTCGACGGTGATTCTCTCGACGTTTCAGGGAATCACGGTGGAGCAGGATACGCAACTGCGGCGCAGCGTGGAAGCCGCCGGCGGAAAATATCAGGTGGTGAAGAACACGGTGGCGGAGCGCGCTGGCGCCGGCACTCCTCCGGAAGGTTTGCTGAAGAACCTGAAGGGCACGAATTCCATCGCCTACACCAGGACCGACCCGGTGGCGCTGGCGAAGATTCTGACCAAGGTTGCGAAAGATGTTCCGGCGTTCCAATTCCGCGCCGGCTGGGTGGAAGGCCGCGTGATTTCCATTCAGGAAATCAAGCAGCTCGCTGACCTGCCGAGCAAGGAAGAATTGATCAGCAAGGTGATGTTCCTGCTGAACGCTCCGGCGCAGCGCATCGCGACGGCGCTGGCAGCATTGCCGCGTAATTTGGCGGTGGTGACGAGCGAAGCGGTGAAGGCCAACAAGTTTGCGGGCGGCGGCAACGCAGCTGGCAATACCGGCACTGCGGAAGCGGCGCCCGAAGCGGTTCAGTCCTAAAGTTTTCAGGGCAACACAGCAGCACCGCAATTCTAGCAACGGTTTTTCAATTCGGAGGAGGATAGGAAACAGCAATGGCCAGCAAAGTCGAATCAATTTTGGAAGAAATCAAGGGTCTTACGCTGCTCGAAGCTTCTGACCTGGTAAAGAAGATGGAAGAAGCCTTCGGAGTGTCGGCGGCAGCGGCAGCGCCCGTAATGGTCGCAGGCGGCGGTGGCGCAGGCGCGCCAGCGGCGGAAGAGAAGACGGAATTTGCCGTCGTGCTCACCGAAGTCGGCGCCAACAAGATCAACGTGATTAAGGCGGTCCGCGAAGTCACCAGCCTGGGCTTGAAAGAAGCCAAGGACCTGGTGGATGGCGCTCCCAAGACGGTGAAAGAGGGCGTCAACAAAGAAGAAGCGGCCACCATCAAGAAGAAATTCGAGGACGCCGGCGCGAAAGTCGACATCAAGTAACGCCTGGCGGTGCGGCCCGCGCGCAATTTGCCGGCGGGCTGCGAAGGAATTCGCGTACGCGCGCACTCCTGAGGATCCTGGTACCTCACAATACGTCCTTCCCGGACTGACGGGGCGGGTGTCTATCCGCTTCGTCATTTCCGGCATGAAATTTTATTTAAGGATGGTCCATGAGCAATCGCAACGGTAATCGCGCCAATCGGGAACGAGCACGCCTGGACTTCGCAAAAATCAAGACCACGGTGCAGATACCGAACCTGATTGACGTACAGAAGAAGTCCTATCAACGATTTTTGCAGATGGATTTGCTGCCGAGCGAGCGGGAAGATTCCGGCTTGCAGTCGGTGTTCGCGTCGGTGTTTCCGATTCAGGACTTTCGCGGCTTGTCGCAGCTGGATTTTGTGGACTACGCGATCGGAAACTGGGAGTGCAAGTGCGGCCATCTGCGCGGCCTGCACCACTTGCGCGCCACCTGCCGCAATTGCGGAGCCTCGGTCGTCACTAATCCTTATAAGACTGGCGACGTGCTGTGCGCGAAGTGCGGCACGTTCAACAAGAACACGCCGACTTTTTGCAACAAGTGCGGCGACCCGGTCACTCTGCAGTTGAAGTACGACGTGAACGAGTGCCAGGAACGCGGCATGACGTATTCCGCGCCGCTGAAGGTGACGATCCGCCTGACGATTTACGACAAGGACCCGGACACGGGCGCGAAGTCCATTCGCGATATCAAAGAGCAGGAAGTTTTCTTCGGCGATATTCCACTGATGACCGAGAACGGCACGTTCATTATTAATGGGACCGAGCGCGTCATCGTCAGCCAATTGCACCGTTCGCCAGGCGTGTTTTTTGAGACGTCGAACAACCGCAGCTACTTCCTGGGCAAGATTATTCCTTACCGCGGATCGTGGGTGGAGTTCGAGTACGACACCAAGAATATTCTGTACGTGCGCATCGACCGCAAGCGCAAATTCCTGGGCTCGATCTTCCTGCGCGCGCTGGGGTTGAAGTCGAATGAAGACATCCTGCGCACGTTCTATCAAGTGGAGCGCATTTCGCTGCGTGATGGCGAGCTGTACTGGAACGCTTCGGAAGGCCTGATTGACCGCAAGCTGACCAAGGAAATCAAACACCCTAAATCCGGCGAGACTCTGGTGGGCGCGCACAAGCGCATCACCGAGCCACTGTACAAGGAACTGGTAAAGGCCCGCGTCACCCAAGCCGAAATTGGCGTGGCTGACCTGGAGACTGCCGTCACCGTAAGCGAATTGGTGAATCGCCAGACGGGCGAAGTGCTACTGGAAGCCAACAAGCCGCTGACCGCGGAAATGTGGGCTTCGATCGCCGAAGCTGGAATCACCGAAGTGGACGTTTGCTTCCCGGACCGCGACGACACCGGCATCATCGTCACGCGCACGCTGGAAAAAGACTCCATCCGTTCGCCGAAAGAAGCGCTGATCGAGATCTACCGCAAGCTGCGTCCGGGCGATCCTCCGACGCTGGAAACCGCCACGGCGCTCTTCAACGGAATGTTTTTCGACGCGCGCAAGTACGATTTCAGCAAAGTGGGCCGGCTGAAGTTCAACATCAAGCTGGGTCTGGAAACTCCGCTGGAAAAGCGCACGCTCGATCCTTCGGACTTCGTTGCGGCGATCAAGTATTTGCTGAAGCTGCGCAAGAACGTGGGCTCGGTGGACGACATCGATCACCTGGGCAATCGCCGCGTGCGCGCGGTGGGCGAACTCCTCGAGAACCAGTTCCGCATCGGTCTGGTTCGGATGGAGCGCGCGATCAAGGAAAAGATGTCCGTATACCAGGAAATGTCCACGGCGATGCCGCACGATTTGGTGAACGCCAAGCCGGTAATGGCGGCGATTCGCGAATTCTTCGGCAGCTCGCAGCTTTCGCAGTTCATGGACCAGACCAATCCGTTGAGCGAAATCACGCACAAGCGGCGTCTTTCGGCTTTGGGACCAGGCGGCTTGTCGCGGGAACGCGCGGGATTCGAAGTCCGCGACGTGCACCCGACGCACTACGGCCGCATTTGTCCGATTGAAACGCCGGAAGGACCGAACATCGGCCTGATCAGCTCGCTTTCGTCTTATGCGCGGATCAACGAGTTCGGCTTCATCGAATCGCCGTATCGCAAGGTGAAGAACGGGCGCGTGATTGATTTCGTGCAGATCGTGAACTCCGGCGACAGCGAATTCAAGGCTGGGGAAATCGTAGAGAAGGAAAAAGTAGAAGACGCCAACGAAGAGTTGAAGCGGCGGCGCGTAGTTTGGGCGGCGCATTGCTTCTATCTCTCGGCCTGGGAAGAGGATCGTTACGTCGTAGCACAGGCTAACGCTTCGCTCGATGAAAAGGAACGCATCACCACCGAACTGGTGAACTGCCGCCAGGCGGGCAACTTCGTGCTGAAGAGCCGCGAGGAAGTTGATTACATTGACGTCTCGCCGAAGCAGCTGGTCTCGGTCGCAGCCAGCTTGATTCCGTTCCTCGAGAACGACGACGCGAACCGCGCGTTGATGGGCTCGAACATGCAACGCCAGGCTGTGCCGCTGATTCGTGGCGACGCTCCTCTGGTGGGCACGGGCATGGAACGCGTCACGGCTCGCGATTCGGGTGCTGTCATCGTATGCAAGCGCGATGGCATCGTGGACCAAGTGGACTCCGAGCGCGTGATCGTGCGCGTGGAATCCGATCAATCCGGCGTACTGAGCCGCGAAGTCGGGTCGGACATTTACCTGCTCACGAAGTTCAAGCGCTCAAACCAGAACACCTGCATCAGCCAGAAGCCGTTGGTTCGCGCGGGCGACCGCGTGAAGCAAGGGCAAGTGCTGGCCGACGGTCCTTGCACGGATCGCGGCGAGCTGGCACTCGGCCGCAACGTGCTGGTGGCCTTCGTACCATGGCGCGGGTACAACTTCGAAGACGCGATCCTGGTCAGCGAAAAGCTGGTGGAAGAGGATTACTACACTTCGATTCACATCGAAGAGTATGAAATCGAAGCGCGCGATACGAAACTCGGTCCCGAGGAAATCACGCGCGATATTCCCAACATCAACGAGAGCTTCCTGCGCAACCTGGACGAGAGCGGAGTGATCCGCATCGGCGCGACAGTGAAGCCGGGCGACATTCTGGTGGGCAAGGTTACGCCGAAGGGCGAAACCACGCTGACTCCGGAAGAAAAGCTGCTGCGCGCGATTTTCGGTGAAAAAGCCGGAGACGTGCGCGACGCTTCGCTTTATTGCCCGCCGGGAATCGAAGGCACCATCGTGGACGTAAAGATCTTCTGCCGCAAGGGTGCGGAGAAGGACGAACGCCACAAGGCCATCGAAGCCGCGCAAGTGGCCAAGCTGGAAAAGAACCTGGCCGATGAAATCCGCATTCTCACCGATGAACGTTTGAAGCGCTTGAACGACTTGCTGGGCGGACAGACTTTGACCGCCGACTTGCACGACGAGCGCACTAACAAGCGTTTGCTGACCAAGGGCAGCGAGTTGACGCGTGACATTCTGGAAAAGATCTCGACGCGCAACTTGAAGCGCCTGCGGCTCAACGACAAGGACCCGCTGCTCATCGAGAAGATTGACGAGGTCGAAGAAATGACCTCGCGGCAGATCGATGTGCTGCGCAAAATCACAGACGAGCGCATCGGCAAGCTGAAGAAGGGCGACGAGCTGCCTCCGGGCGTGATCAAGCTGGTGAAGTGCTACATCGCCATGAAGCGCAAGCTCTCCGTCGGAGACAAGATGGCCGGACGCCACGGTAACAAGGGCGTAATCGCGCGCATCGTTCCGAAGGAAGACATGCCCTACATGCCGGATGGCACGCCGGTGGAAATCGTGCTGAACCCGCTGGGCGTTCCTTCGCGCATGAACGTCGGACAGATTCTCGAAACGCATCTGGGCTGGGCTTCGAAAGAGCTCGGCGAGAAAATCGGGAAGCTGCTCGACAAGGAAACGCGCGCGGAGGGCGTGCGCAAATGGTTCAAGGATGCGTTTGGTCCGACGGCGGTGTGGAAAACGATCACCGGCATGGACGACGACGAGATCCTGGACCTGGCGCATAGCTTCCGCGACGGTGTGCCGTTTGCAACGCCGGTATTCGACGGCGCGCGCGAAGGCGACATCCGCCACTTGCTGCAATTCACCGAGCTGCCGGAAAGCGGAAAGATTTCGCTTTACGACGGCATGACCGGCGACCTGTTTGCGCAGCAAGTAACCGTGGGCTACATCTACATGCTCAAGCTCTCGCACTTGGTGGACGACAAGATTCACGCTCGCTCCATCGGGCCATATTCACTGATCACGCAGCAGCCGTTGGGTGGCAAGGCGCAATTCGGCGGACAGCGATTTGGAGAAATGGAAGTGTGGGCGCTGGAAGCATACGGCGCGGCGCACATTCTCCAGGAGCTGCTCACCGCGAAGTCCGACGACGTGTATGGCCGCGCGAAAATTTACGAGGCGATTGTGAAGGGCGAGCCGGGGATTGAGCCCGGCGTGCCGGAATCCTTCAACGTCTTGGTGCGCGAGCTACAGTCACTGTGCCTCGATATCGAGCTGATGAAGCGGCAAAAACCGCAGCTGGAAAAAGTGGAAGCCGCGGACTAACTGCAGGCAATCGCTCCGCGGAGAAATTCCGCGGAGCGCAAGATTCTTAGTACCTGGTTTTACTGGATTTGGGTCCCGCTCCGCGGGACAGGAGGATCGCCCTTGTACCGATCGAGCCCGTATGATCGCGCCAGCCAGATAGCGGATTTTGATTCCATTCGCATCAGCCTGGCTAGTCCTGAAAAAATCCGTTCCTGGTCGCATGGTGAAGTGACCAAGCCGGAGACCATCAATTACCGCACCTTCAAACCTGAACGCGACGGATTGTTCTGCGCCAAGATTTTCGGCCCGGTCACGGACTGGGAGTGCTTGTGCGGAAAATACAAGCGCATGAAGCATCGCGGAGTGATCTGCGACAAGTGCGGCGTGGAAGTCACTCTGAGCAAAGTGCGCCGCGAGCGCCTGGGCCACATTGAGCTGGCTTCGCCCTGCTCGCACGTGTGGTTCTTCAAGGGACTGCCCAGCCGCATCGGCTACCTGCTGGACATCACCATGCGCGACCTGGAGCACATTCTGTACTTCGAGACGTTCGTGTGCATCGATCCCGGCGAAGTGCTGGGATTGAAGCAGAAGGACATCATTCCCGAAGACAAACTGCGCGAGCTGCAGAAGGAATATCCGGGCAAGTTCACTTACGGCATGGGCGCGGAAGCGATCAAGGAATTGCTGCGCCGCGTGGAAGTGGACAAGCTCTCGGAAGAATTGCGCGAGAAGATGAAGATTGACCCTAGCTTGCAGAAGCGGATCAAGTTCGCCAAGCGGCTAAAGGTGCTGGAAGCATTCCGCAAGAGCGGCAACAAGCCGGAGTGGATGATTCTGGACGTGATCCCGGTTCTGCCGCCCGAGCTGCGTCCGCTGGTGCCTCTGGATGGCGGACGTTTCGCCACGTCTGACCTGAATGATCTGTATCGCCGCGTAATCAACCGCAACAACCGGTTGAAGAAGCTGATGGAATTGCACGCGCCGGATGTAATCGTTCGCAACGAAAAGCGCATGCTGCAGGAAGCGGTGGATGCGCTGTTCGATAACGGGCGCCGTGGACGTGTGCTGCGCGGCACGAACAATCGCCCGCTGAAGTCGCTGTCCGACACGCTGAAGGGCAAGCAAGGGCGTTTCCGCCAGAACTTGCTGGGCAAGCGCGTGGACTATTCCGGACGTTCCGTCATCGTCGTCGGCCCCGAACTGAAGCTGCACCAGTGCGGTCTGCCGAAGAAAATGGCGCTGGAGCTTTTCAAGCCGTTCATCTATCACAAGCTGGAAGCCGCGGGACACTGCACGACCATCAAGCAGGCCAAGGAATTGGTGGAAGCGCAGGAACCGGTGGTGTGGGACATTCTCGAGGACGTGATCCGCGAGCATCCCGTGCTGCTGAACCGCGCTCCGACGCTGCACCGCTTGGGCATTCAAGCGTTCGAGCCAGTGTTGGTGGAAGGCAAGGCAATTCGCATTCACCCGCTCGTCTGCACCGCGTTCAACGCGGACTTCGACGGCGACCAGATGGCGGTGCACATTCCGCTGTCACCGGAAGCGCAAGTCGAGGCGTCGGTGTTGATGCTCAGCTCGCACAACATTCTTTCGCCTGCCAACGGTTATCCGCTGGCAGTGCCGACGCAGGACATGGTCTTGGGAATTTATTACATGACCAAGTCCAAGCCGCAGGCCAAGGGCGAAGGACGCGCGTTCGGCTCACCGGAAGAAGTGGTGATGGCTTTGGAAGCGAACGAAGTGGAATTGCTCACGCCGATTCGCATGCGTTACACCGGTGAACTGATTGACCTCACCAACGCGTATGACGATCAGGACGTCTCGCACACCGAGCCGGTGAACCTGAACAAGCAGTTCCTGCACACCACCGTTGGCCGCGTGATCTTCAACGATCACTTGCCGACCGACATGCCGTTCATCAACGGCTTGCTGAAGAAGAAGGGCGTGCAGGCGCTGGTGCAATATTGCTACCTGCGCTTCGGCCTGGAAAAGACCGTGCTGGCGCTGGATAAGCTGAAGGAGCTGGGCTTCCTGTACGCGACGAAGTCCGGAGTTTCCATCGGCATCAGCGACATGGTCATCCCCAGCGTGAAATTCAAGCTGGTGGATACGGCGGAGCATGAGGTCGTGAAAGTCCAGCAGCAATATCTGGACGGAGCGATCACCAACGGCGAACGCTATAACAAGGTCATCGCCATCTGGTCGGACGTCACGGAAAAAGTGGCGGACGAAATGTTCAAGGCCCTCGAGGAGCAGGACAAGCAGGGCGTGATCAACCCGGTGTACGTGATGGCCGACTCCGGAGCGCGCGGATCGAAACAGCAGATCCGGCAGCTTTCGGGCATGCGCGGATTGATGGCCAAGCCCTCGGGCGAAGTCATTGAGACGCCGATCACTTCCAACTTCCGCGAAGGATTGACCGTGCTGCAGTATTTCATCTCGACGCACGGCGCGCGTAAGGGCCTGGCCGATACGGCGCTGAAGACGGCCGATTCGGGCTACCTGACGCGGCGGCTGGTGGACGTGGCGCAAGACGTGATCATCAATGAGTTCGACTGCGGCACGGCGGACGGCATTTACGTAGAGCCGATTTTGGAAGCCGGCGTTGAAGTCGAGCCGTTGCGCGATCGCGTGGTGGGCCGCGTGTCACTGGAGAAGATCAAGGACTACGAAGGCAACGTGATTGTCGAGATTAACCAGGAAATCACCGAAGAACTGGCGAACTCGATTCAAGCAGCCGGCATCGAGCGCGTGAAGATTCGCTCGGTGTTGACCTGCGAATCACGGCGCGGAGTTTGCGGACGTTGCTACGGCCGCAACCTGGCTACCGGCCGCTTCGTGGAAATGGGCGAGGCCATCGGTGTGATCGCGGCGCAGTCTATCGGCGAGCCGGGCACGCAGTTGACCATGCGCACGTTCCACATCGGCGGCACGGCTACACGCGTCACCGAACAGTCCAAGGTGGAAGCGCGCAACAACGGCTTCGTGAAGTTCATTGACCTGAAAGTGGTGGAAGGCCGCGGCAAGCAGATCGTTTCAATGAATCGTTCCGGCTTGATCGCGGTCGTCGACGAGAAGGGCCGTGAAAAAGAGCGTCACCACGTGGTGTATGGCGCGCGCTTGAAGGTTGAGGATGGGCAGCCGGTCACGCTGGGCCAGACGATGGTCGAGTGGGATCCTTACACGTTCTCGATTCTCACGGAAACCGCGGGCGCGGTGCAGTTCAAGGATTTGCAAGCGGGCATCACGATCGAAGAGCAGGTGGACGAAGTCACCGGGTTGTCGCAGCTGGTCGTGACGCTGCCGCCGGGCGATGAAAAACACCAGCCGACGATCTTGATCCGCGGAGCGCAGGGCCGCACCAAGAAATACTTGATGCCGTCGCGTGCTCACTTGATGGTAGTGGACGGCGACGAGGTGCAACCCGGCGACGTGCTGGCGAAGATCCCGCGCGAGACGACCAAGACCAAGGACATCACGGGCGGTCTGCCGCGCGTCGTGGAACTCTTCGAAACGCGTAAGCCGAAGGATCCCGCGGTCATCAGCGAAATTGACGGCGTGGTGAAATACGGCGAAATCGTCAAGGGTCAGCGCAAGATTTACGTCGAAAGCGAAGACGGCAAGGGCGTCGCGCAGACCATCAAGGAATATTCGATCTCGCGCGGCGTGCACATCAACGTGCAGGAAGGCGAACACGTTGCGGCCGGCGAACCGTTGATTGACGGTCCGCTAAACCCGCACGACATTCTCGCCGTCCTTGGTGAAAAGTACACGCAGGCGTACCTGGTGAACTCGATTCAAGAGGTTTACCGGTTGCAGGGCGTGAACATCAACGACAAGCATATTGAGTGCATCGTGCGGCAGATGATGCGCTGGGTGAAGGTGGAGGACGTGGGCGACACGACGTTCCTACTCGAGGAGCAGGTGGACAAGTTCCGCTTCCGCGAGGAGAACGACCGTGTGATCCGCGATGGCGGGCGGCCTGCGACTGGGCGTCCGTTGCTCCTCGGCATCACCAAGGCGTCGCTGTCCACGGATTCGTTCATCTCCGCGGCCAGCTTCCAGGAGACCACCCGCGTGCTTACCGAAGCGGCGATTTCCGGGAAGGTGGATTACCTGCGCGGCTTGAAGGAAAACGTGATCATGGGCCGGTTGATTCCCGCGGGCACCGGTTTGGAGCGTTACCGAAACATTCAGCTCCTCACCGAAATCCCGAAGGAAGAGCCGGAGAACATGGAGCCGGAGCTTACGCCGGAAGAAGCGGCAGCGCTGGATTTCCTGCGCAAGGATACGGACGCTGTAGCCGAAAGCTAGAGACAATCTACAATTCAACCAAGGGGCGCTGCGATTGGTCGCAGCGCCCTTTTTTTTGCATTCGCACGGCGGCTCTGCAGCTTCGCCTGTCCTTCGGGCCTGTTAAGCAACTTGGCATATACCGCCGCTTTCTTTTCCTCTGGAGCACGCTCACTCAGTAAAATTGATGGGAAGATTGGAGCATTGTGGCTTTCTCTGCGGAGAAGGCGCCCGGATATCCGCATGCCCAAACGAATCTCGGATCAATCGCCGCCACGGGCAGCAAGACGCGCGTCTAAACACGCGCCAGAAACGGCGCTGAAGCTTGCGCCGCTGGATGGCGGTGCAGCTGCGTCCACCGAAGTGCAATTCAAAAAACTTGTGGAAGTGATTTCGCGCTCGCAGCTGAATTACCGCGAGTTGATCGACAGTCTGGACCACGCGGTGTTTACGATTTCACTCGAAGGTGAAATCCGCGTCGCCAATCGCCGTTTCGTCGAAATTCTAGGCGTTTCGTTTCAGGATCTCATCGGCCACCGGCTGGATGAATTTATCGCGGCGCCAACCATGGCGGAAGCGTTGAGCGGGCGCGACGCGTTCCTGCAAAAAGGCTACTGGGCCGGGCGAATTTCCATCCAGCTAAAAAACGATCCGCGCCGCCGCTTCTACGATTGCTGGCTGCAGGCGCTAACCGATGAGGAACAGGCTACGTCGGTGAGCGGCTGGGTCCGCGACGTGACTTCGCAGCACGAATCCGAACTTCGCTTCACCGAGCTGTTCGAATCGTTGCGCGAGGGGATTTTTTTCACCACGCCCGAAGGCCGGCTGATCGACGCCAATCCGGCGCTCGTTCGCATGCTGGGTTACGCCAGCAAAGAGGAGCTGAAGAAACTCAATTTTCGCGATATTTACGCCGACCCCGCGCAGCGTGACACGCTGGTGCGCCAAATCGTCTATCAAGGTTCAGTGCAGGACCTGGAAGTGGTCTTCCGCCGCAAGGATGGAACGAACATTCACTGCCTTGCCTCCGGATTTGCCATCCGCGATACTTTCGGCCGCACCATTCGCATGCAAGGCACGCTGGTGGACATTTCCGAGCGCATCGAAATCCAAGCGCGCCTGCACCAGGAGCAGGAATTCGTGCGGCGGCTGGTAGCCAGCTTTCCGGACATGATCGCGGTGATGGATTTCGAAGGCCGCTTCACTTTCGTCAGCCCGCGGGTAGAGGATATTCTGGGGCATCCGGCACAAGATTTGGTGGGCAAGCTCCTGAGCGAGCAAATTCACCGCGACGAACTGCCGCAACTGCGCGAAGTTTTTGCCAAGCTCATCGGTGGCAGCAGCGCGAACGCGCAATTCGACTACCGCACCAAGCACGCTGACGGTTCGTGGCGCTCGATGCGCGCCAGCGCCAGCCCGATCTACGACGCGGCTGGAAACATAAATGGCGTGGTGGCTTCGGCGCGCGACGTCACCGACGCCAAGGCTGCCGAAAAGCAGAATCTGCAGAAAGAAAAACTCGCGGCGATGGGCGAGATGATGTCCGGCGTGGCGCACGAATTGAATAATCCGCTCACCGCGATTCTGGGCGTTAGCGATCTACTGCGCGAACGCGCCCCGGACGATGCCACGCGGCGGCAGACGGAAATCATATTGAAGCAGGCGCGTCGCGCTGCCGTAATCGTGCAGAATCTGCTGGCCTACGCGCGTCCTTCAGCGCTGGCGCGCAAGAAAATGCGTCCTGAGGAGCCGCTGCGAGCGGCGATTGACCAGCAGCGAGCTTCGCTCTCGCAGAAAAATATCTCGATCGACCTGGTGCCGCCGGCCAGCGGGCTGGCGCTGGAGGCTGACCCCAAGCTCTTGCATCAGGTTTTCGTGAATTTGATCGTCAATGCAGAGCAGGCGATCACCAGCCAGCGCGAACGCGGCGCATTGCGAGTCTCGATTGAACGCGCGGATGGGAAAATCGCCTTCGTATTCGCGGACGATGGTCCGGGCATCGCTGCGGAGAACGTGGGAAAGATTTTCGATCCGTTTTTTACCACCAAGCGTCCTGGCGGCGGCACTGGGTTGGGCCTGGCAATTTGCACGGCGATCATCAAAGAACATGGCGGCAGCATCGAGGTGCAGTCCGCTCCGGGCAAGGGCGCGGAATTCCGTGTGTGGCTGCCGGAGTTTGTGGAAGAAATCAGCGCGCCGGCGGCGCTCGCGGTGCGGCCGGCAGTTGCGGCTCCGGCGGGTTCGGGTGCCTTGCGGGGACATTCGGTGTATGTGGTGGACGACGAAGAGAGCATCCGCGAAATCGTGCAGGAAGGGCTTGTCGCGCGGGGAATGACGGTCGAGGGCGCGTCCAGCTCCGAAGAGGCGCTGCCGCATCTTGCGGCCCATGCTTACGATTTTGTGCTTTGCGATTTCAATCTCCCGGGATTGAACGGCGAGGAATTTTTCAAGCGCATCCAGCCACGCGCGGGAACTGCCGCTCCGAAATTCGTTTTCATGAGCGGAGCGTTGCTGGATTCCGCCACGCTGGCTCATTTTACGGAGAAGGGCGCGTCGGTGCTGCAGAAGCCGTTTCACATCGCGGCGCTCGCCACTCTGCTCACCGAACTTTTGCAGCCGCAGACTGCCGCAATCAAGTAGTCGCAGGGTTCCGCGCTTCCGCCTGTTCCGTTGCCTCGGCGTGCCTACTGCGATGTGTTTACTTCGGTTTGTTCGCTGTGCTGTTCGCGAGGGGCGCAGAATTCCCATCCACGCCAAAATCCCAGAAATACAGGCTGGTTGCGCCGCCCTGCACCACTTCCGCCATCGCATATTCGCCCGGCTCGAGCGCGGCTCCCAGCGTGAAGCGGTAGACGCCGTGGGCGATCTCCCAGCGCTGGATGGGGATCGAAACTTTTCCAGTGGTGGCCTGCGACTGGAAAAGTTCATCCAGATTTTCCAAGGCGCGCTTGTCGCCCGTTACTTTTGCGCGGATCAGATCCAGTTGCGGCTCGCGTCCGTCGGCAGTGCGCATGTAGAACTCGGTCTGGGTGCTTTTCAGCCGGAATTTCGCGCGGGTGCCTTTCAGCGAGATGGAGTGGCGCGTGGGCACGATCGGCACGGGGATCAGCACTTGCTTCAGCATTTGGGTTTTGCTGAACTTCATGTCCGCTTCTGCTTGCGCGAGCGGATAAACTGCCTTGCCGTCGAACTCAAAAAGCCCGTCGCCGGGCGGAAGAAATACTTTCGGCGCGATTTCGATGCTGGCATCAATATCCATGGCGTCGGCGTGGCGCGCCACTTCCGCCGCGTGGACCTTGGCGATCAGCGCGGCCTTGCGCGCTTGCTCGTCGGCTGCGATTTTCTTGGTGGCGTCCCAATCCACCAGGGATGCGGGGATCTCTTCCCAATCGCGCTGGTCGATGCTGAAGTAGCGCACGCGATCGCCGTCCACTTCGTACTCGCGCACCAGTTGGAAGGTGCCGTCCTTGAGCATCAGTTTTTTACCGGTCGGCAGGCCTGGTTCGGTGGAGTCAGGGGCGGGGGTGCCAACTGCTGCTGGTGAGCTGGGCTTCGTTGGTGGCGGATTTGCTGAAGTTTGTGCGCGAGATGATGGGCACAGTAAAACCAACGCGAACGGCAGGAGCGCGAACAGTGTGAACCGCGGCTGCGAGCATCGTCCGAATTGTGATTGTGCTGGCATCAGCGGGTCAGGCCTGAGCGATTCGCCGGGACTTGTTCTGGCGTTGCGCCTCCCACAAATCTAGGATGCAATTTGGGAGTGCGGGGTTGAGCGATGTTAAGGATAGCTTGAGCAATCGCAGGGCACAACTTCCGAGGGCCGACGCGCAAAAAAATGGCCCTCCAGTCATCTGGAAGGCCCAAAATACCCTGGGGAAACCCGAGTTTAGAGGTGCAAGTTAATGGTCGCAGCGCGGTTGGAGCACGGTGAGGATCATCAGGTCGGAGTGCGAAAAGAGCCACTTTTCAGCTTCGGCGCCGGCGGCTTCTGCAGCACGGGCAATCGTTCCGAGGTGCTTGTTTTGCGCGAGCTTATGCAGATGGTCGGTGCAGATGCCCGTGAGGGAGACCACTTCATCTTCGGTGAAGATTTTCTGGCTCGACTTGATTCGCACCATCACCGGCCTCCTGCTACGTTTGATGCTGAGAACAAATTAAATGCTGCCAATGTTGCTTGCAATAGTCCTTCCGTTCTATGCGCCTAGAACTCCGTATTGCCGGGGGCAGCCGAACCCCTGCTCTCTCTATGATTTGACACCGGAACAGGCGAATTTGCTCCGAAGCTCTTAATTGCACATTCTTGCCACAAAGAGGAAGGGAAAGTCTAATGGTGGAATGTTTCTACAAGTTCACGGATTTGTTTCGCGTGGCGCAATTCGTGGTGACCGATCATGCGAAACCAGTCGTACATGTTGAGGCTGCCCAGGAAGGGGTGCTGGAAGCGATAAAGACTGACATCGGTGCCGCGAGTTGATTCAATGAACGCCGTGCTAGCTTGGCGTGTCGCAACCAAACCTGCGAAGGATTCCTGCTTGTCGCGCACGCGCGCGGGATCCAACGGAATGGGAGTGCGGACCTTGCGTCCGCGCCAGGTTGCGATAGCGAGCGGTAGGTGGAAGCGCTTGCTTAGCGGCACGACCTGCGGCGCCGCGCGGAGCAGCCTTTTCATTCCGAAAATTGTTCTTTCTTCCACCATGGCTACGTGCGCGACGACTTCGGCGGCGGACCATCGGTCCGGTCCGGGCGATTCGCGCCAGCGGAGATCGGTGACTTCTTGAGCGGTGGACAGGAATTGGGCGCGCGAGCGTTCCAGCTGCCGGAAGATTGGTGCGAGGTCTTTCAGAAGCGTATCTCCTCAGATCGAGAAGCCACCGGCCTTTTCAAACGCGCGGGCCAGTTGCAGGATGCGGGCTTCGCCGAAGTGGCTCGCGAATATCTGCATCCCGACGGGTAGCCCGGCGGCCGTCTTACCGCAGGGAATCGAAATCCCGGGGACTCCTGCGAGTGAGCCTGTAACTGTGTATATATCAGCAAGATACATCTCAAGCGGGTCGGCCGTTTTTTCGCCCAGTTTGAACGCCGGGGTGGGCGCGGTGGGCGTGAGAATCGCGTCCACTTGTTCGAAGGCGCTCGAGAAATCGCGAGCGATCAGCGAGCGGACTTTTTGGGCTCGCAAATAGTAGGCATCGTAGTACCCGGACGACAGCGCGTAGGTTCCGAGCACAATCCTCCGCTTGACCTCGGGGCCGAACCCTCGCTCCCGGGTCTTGCGGTACATGTCCATCAGTGTGGTGCCCTGGACACGGAGGCCGTAGCGAACCCCGTCATACCGGGCGAGATTCGAGCTGGCTTCCGCGGTCGCGACAATATAGTAGGTGGCGATTGCGTAGTCTGTGTGCGGCATTTTTAGAGGAACGCGTGTGCAGCCGAGCTTTTCCAGCAGCGCGATGCCAGCCTGGACCTTGGTCTTCACTTCGGGATCTAACCCCGCGCCAAAGTAGTCTTCCGGCACGCCAATTCGAAGGCCGGTGATGGGCTTTTCGATCTCAGCGAGGTAATCGGGGACGGCCACAGCTGCGGAAGTTGAGTCATTTGTGTCATGTCCGGCGATAACGGACATTACCGTTGCCGCGTCGGCGATACTGGCAGAGAAGGGGCCGATTCGGTCCAGCGAGGAGGCGAAAGCGATCAGACCGTATCTGGATACGCGGCCGTATGTTGGCATCAGGGCTGGGATGCCACAGTATGCCCCTGGCTGTCTGATCGAGCCACCAGTGTCTGTACCGAGCGATACCACTGCCAAGCCCGCCGCTACAGCCGCAGCTGAGCCACCGCTTGATCCTCCTGGTACACGATCAAGCGCCGCTGGATTCCGTACTGGGCCGTATGCAGAGTTCTCGTTCGAGCTGCCCATGGCAAACTCGTCGCAGTTCGTTTTCCCAAGGATTACCGCTCCGGCGTTTTCGAGGCGCTCGATCGCTGTGGCATCATACGGTGGCGTATAGTTCTCCAGAATCCTCGAGCCACAAGTCGTGCGGACGCCTTGGGTGCTGATCACGTCCTTGATAGCAATCGGAACGCCGGCCAGCGGCGGCAGGGGCCTACCTTCGGCGACAGCCGCATCCACGCGGTCGGCTTGGGCGTAGGCGCGTTCCGGGCATAGCGCTAGGAAGGCGTTCAGCTCCGGGTTGCGCTGCTCGATTCGGGCGTAGAAGTCCTTGGCCAGCTCACGGGCGGAGGTTTTCTTGGCGAGCAGGGCATCGCGTACGCCCGCGACGGTCCAGGTTGGCGAGGCGCTCATCGCTCGATTACCTTCGGCACGCGGAAGAAGGGCTTGGCGGCATCTGGCGCCTCGGCCAGCACGGCGTTGGCTACTTGGCAGGGAACCACCATATCGTCGCGCAGTTCGGGCTCGGCTCCCGCGGTTGTTGGCACTTCAGCGTTTCTCGGCCGCATCTGGGTCATCGGCTCGACGTCCGAGACGTCCAACTCCTGCAGCTTGCCGACATAGGACAGGATTTCGTCCAATTGGCCGCGGTAGGTCTCGACTTCTTCGGGGGCCAGGTCCAAATGCGCCAGTTGCGCGACGCGCAGCACGTCTTCGCGGCTAATTTTCATGGGCGCACCACGCGCGGCGCAATCTGGCAGCGCGATAAGTTTTCAGTGGTTGGGATTTCATAGCATCCATCTTAGTACAGAAGAGTTTCCGCGCAAGTGCCGGCAGCGCGTGCGACCGAAAAATCGCGGCGAAATGTTTCAGGCTTTGCGGCGGCGGATGAACGGAGTGTGTTCGTTGTCCAGTTCGTGCGAGATGTGGCGCGGGCCGGGCTTCGCGGCAATGAACTTGACGTCGCGCACCAGCGTGCTGCCCCAGGCTTTATTGACCTGCGCGCAGAACTCGCTTTTCATTTCTTCCAGCTGCTTCTGCCAGGCCTTGCCGTCGGCGGCGACTTCCAGGCATCCCTTGTGGCAGCGCACGGGGCGCGTATGCCGCGCTAAAGTTTTTCCCACTACGCTGGGCCACACGCCGGAGAGCCACGCGACCGCGGCTTCCGGACGCTTCAATTGGCGCAGCATGCCACCTAGAAAATTTCCGGCGCGTTCCATGGAAGCGGGATTCTAGCACACACGCGGCAGCTTCGACCTGTGCAGAAAATTCTTGCCGGAACTAGTCGGAAGGTGGGCCCGCAATTTTCTTAGCGATCCAAATCAAAACGCCACAAATAGCGAGAGTTGCGACCATGACGACGGCCATCACGCGGCCCATACCGCCATCAAACACCAGCCATGCGAATGCGGCAAGGTAGGCGAGCCAGAGAATCCATTGATGATCGGCGAGCTTCATTTTATCTCTCAGGACAACAGATCCTACGATCCATTCCCGACTAAAAACAAGAGGTTCGGCACGAGAAATTTGCGCGCGAGAAACGGATAGCCGCGAAATCCGAAGTCGCTCAAAGTAGCTGTCGAATCGATGAAGCTACAAGCGCTACACACCATCAGGAGCGAGACATGATTCCGATACGCGTAATCGCCATAGCCACGGAAATTGCAGATGCGGTGCGCAGCACGCGCAAAGACCCACGCTATGGCCATCCTGCGCATACTGCGATCGCCACAGAAGGCGCGCCGTGCCGCCACTGCCTGCAAATTATTGCCTCCGGCGCGGAAGAGGCCACGCTGTTCACGTACGATGCTTTCGAAGGCATCGAATCGCTGCCACTGCCGGGGCCGGTGTACATTCACGCGGAAGCCTGCGAGCGCCATCCGGAGAACGGCGGTTTGCCGTCGGCACTACGAAAAAGTCCGCGAACTCTGAATGGCTACGGGCGAGTACGCCGGCTCGTGGCGGCCGAATACGTGGAGGACCACAACGTGGACGCTGGGGTTGAAAGGCTCTTCGCGCGTCAAGATGTGGATTATATCCACGTGCGCAGCACTACGGCGGGTTGCTATACGTTTCGAATTGAACGCGGCAGCTGATCTGGGACGCGGGTTTGATGGGTGAGCAGCTGGCGGCTCCGTCGCGCGCGGGAAATGGCCCAACCAAGTACTGATTTCGTCGGAAGCTACGACGATGCGACGGCGCCCACGCCGTTCAGGCCAAGTTCTGGCGCGACGCCGCGCAGGGCGGCGATGCAGAAGGCGATGTGTTCGTCGAGGGGGACGCCGAGTTCTTCGGCGCCTTTGTAAACGTCGTCGCGATTGACGCCACGGGCGAACGCTTTGTCTTTCAGCTTTTTCTTGACGGAAGCCGCTTCGACTTCGTGGATGCTTTTGCTGGGTTTGATCAGGGCGCAGGCGGTGAGGAAGCCGGCCAGCTCGTCGCAGGCGAACAGCGTCTTGTCGAGCGGGGACGTGCGCGCGACGTTGCAGTAATCGGCGTGGCCCAGGATGGCGTGGATCATTTCTTCGGGGTAGCCGCGCTCGCGCAGAATTTTCGATCCTTCGTAGGGATGCTCTTCGGTGGGATTATGGGCGGCGTTCGGCCAGCGCTCGTAGTCGAAATCGTGGAGTAACGCTGTGACGCCCCACAGTCCTTCGTCCGCGCCCAATTTGCGGGCGTAGGCTCGCACGCAGGCCTCGACTGCCAGCGCGTGTTTGCGAAGGCTTTCACCCTGCGTGTATTCGCATAGCAGGCTCCAGGATTGGTCCCGATTCGGCATCATTCCCCTCTTGGCCCGTCATAGACCCCTTGACGGAGTTTATCGCAGAGCCGAACCGCGCCGCCAGAGCCTCGCGCGGACCCACCACCAGCCGCCCGGCGACCGCGGACGCGCCGATCAGGGGAGTATTCGTGACGCGGCGCCGCTAAAAGCAGCGGAAGGGACGGGACAAGCGCCGAGACCTCGAGTTTCTTAGTGAACGCCAATGTGCAAAGCACCAAAGCCATCGACACGCGACAACGGTCAACGCCGATCAAGAGGACTTACGGCAAAACTGTCTCAATCGAAGCGCGCGTGGAGGAATGAGACGTATAGTTTTGAGACAGCTCGGCGAACGCGTAAGTAATGGCCGCAGACGATTCGGTGTTTGTTCTCGTCATTCATTGAACACAAACGCTTTGCGGGCGCGAATTCCGAGCAACGAGCCAGGAATCGAGCGAATGACGGCGAAAAAATCACGCGAAGTGTGGGCAACAGAATTGCAAGCACAAATCGTCAGCGGATGACGCTGAATGGCATTGTGTTCATCTCGATAGCGGACGTGAAACGGCGAGGGCGAAGAAAAATCGCACCACTTTCAGAGCCGTGGGGGAAGCAAAACGGCTGCAGATTGTGGGATCCGCTGCGAGGGAGTTAGACTGATTCCGGCTAGAGGACGAAATAGGGCTTGACAAGAAATGGCACCGTGTGGAGAATCGCTCCCGCGCCTGTTTCTGCCTTCCCCTGTTGTGAACGTTCCTCCCTCTTCGCATCGCCGGAATAGTCTGTGAGGAGAACCGGTGGCGGAAAAAGAAGCCCTAGAAGCGAGCATGGATTTGGATCGTGAAGTACTTCGATGTCAGGTATGTGGTTTAGTCCAATACCGGACACGCACGGACAACTGCCGTCGTTGTCTGCGCATGCTGCCCCCGAAGGTGACGTTCGTCATTCCGACGCCGTCGCCCCAAGATTTGCCGGGGGATGATCGCCAATTGTTTGAGAACTGGCCGAACCGCGAAACTGTGGAAAACATCGGCCAGCGAATCAGACAGCTGCGCGAGTCACGCGGCATGACGCAGAGCCAGCTACAGGCTCGTTCGCGCGTCTCTCGCTCCTATTTGTCCCGCATTGAAAGTGGACAGATGACACCAAGCCTCGGCACTCTCGAAAAGATTGCCGAAGCGCTAGGCGTTGGTCTGAACCGCTTCTTCGTGCCGGAGACCAATGGCGAGACGGTGTTGGAAGATCCCTTCATTCAGGGACTTCGCCCGTACCTGCGGCAGCTCGATTGGACGCAGTGGCAGGGCATTCTGAAGCGCTTGCAGGCGATCAGCGAACACGTCAGCACCAGTCACACGGTGCGTGTGCTGCCGCCGCAAGTTGCCGAGCGCTTGCCTCACCATATGCCCCGCCGGCAACAGCAGATGCCCCATACCGCGACGGCGCTACACCGCTAGTCGTCACGGGAAGGGAAGGCGCAACGCCTGATGGACAGGCCGGATTCTGGGTAGGGCTTGGCACGCTTGCTTCGGCTGGCTGCCAGGCCCACTCCTGAACGGCCGGAACTCCGTTCGTTTAGGCGGGAACGCTAACGTCAATGCCACCGAGCTCTCCGGCTCGGCGCTTCTCTACGCTCGGTCTAATCCACGAAAAAATTTACCGCGACGTGCAGAGGGTAAACCTCGTCGGAGGAGCCTGTGCGGAGTCAGCTTGTGCGGGGCCAGCGAGCTCAGGAATTATTGCGCTTGCTTCTTGCCGGCGCGAAACAGCACGATGTCCACGCCGTCATCTTTCTTGGTGAGCGCCACGACGCGCACGCCGTCGCCGTGGTCATCCACGAATGCCAGATCGGTATCGGAGTCAACCGTCACGCCGTGAATAGGCTTGTGATCGTGGTTTTCCTCGCGGCGAAAGCTCGTGCCCAGACGGTGCGCGTACCACTTGTCCACCTGGTCAAGATTGTCTGAAGTGATGAAATGTTCGACTGCGATGCCCACTCCTCCATCACCCGCTGAAAGATCCACCTTCGCACTGTTGTCGTCATCGTCGGATTTTGCGCCGGGATAGACGGGCAGGCCGGATGCGCGCGGGGCGTCCTTATTCACTTTGATTGCGCCTACGGGCGTCTGAATCTCGACGTTATTGCCCTGATTGTGCACGCGCAGATTGCGGATGAACAGGCCAGCAAGAGCCAGGCCGAAGAGTACCATCACCACGATTCCGCCGGCGACGATTCCCAGAATCCACCACACCGCGTTGTTGCTGCGCCGGGGCCGTTGCGGAGGAATAGCAACTGTTGGCCGTCCTGAAGCGCTAGACATAATTCACCCCTTGCTTGAGATGCGCTTATAGATACGCAACGAAGCGCGAAAATGTTTCCGGCGTGGCACGGGTGCAGGGCTAATTAAAACGCACTTCGACGCCGGGATGCCGGTCGAGGTGTACGGAATCAATGAAGCGCACTTCCGCTTCCTCAAGCGTCATGATCAGGGAATGGGTGCGCGTTCCATCGCGGAAGAAATTTACGCCGTGCAGCAGGCCGCCGCCGGTGACTCCGGTACATGCAAAGATGATTTTCTTTCCTGGCGCCAGGTCCACTGTTTCGTAAACACGTTTGGGATCTTTGATGCCCATTGCCGCGGTGCGTTCGAGATGTTCGGGTTTTGAAACTACCAGGCGCGCGAGAATTTGGCCATTCAAGCAGCGTAACGCAGCTGCGGTGAGCACTCCTTCTGGCGCGCCGCCTGTGCCCATCACCGCATGAACGGAGGTGCCGCGCACTGCAGCGGAAATGCCCGCGGAAAGATCGCCGTCTGAGATGAGGCGGATGCGCGCGCCGGCTTTGCGTATGTCCGCGATGAGCTTTTCGTGGCGCGGGCGATCTAGCACTACGATCACCAAGTCTTCGACGTCGCGGTCGTAGCGGCGGGCGATGGCGCGCAGGTTATCCTTCACCGGGGCATCCAGATCAATCGCGCCCTTTGCCGGCGGGCCTACGATGATTTTTTCCATGTAGAGATCGGGCGCGTGGAGCAGGCCGCCATGTTCGCTGGCAGCAAGCACCACAATCGCGCCCGGCTCGCCTGTCGCGCAGAGATTGGTGCCTTCAAGCGGGTCCACGGCGATGTCCACTTTGGGGTATTCGCGGGTCTTGTCGCGCACAGCCGCGCCCACTTTTTCTCCGATGAAAAGCATGGGGGCTTCGTCGCGTTCGCCTTCGCCGATGACGATGGTGCCGTCCATGCCCACGCGATCCATTTCCGCGCGCATGGCTTCGACGGCGGCCTGATCGGAGCCCGAGCGGTCTCCCTGGCCCATGGTGCGCGCCGAAGCGATGGCCGCATTTTCGACCGTGCGCAGGAATTCGAGGCTGAGTTCTTTCTCCATGGCGGCTCCTGAATTGTGATTTGCTTCCCGTGACTGGGACGTTCCTTCCGGGCGGCCTATCATAATCCAAATGGGCGAAATCCAATCAACGCGTATTTGCGCATGCGACGCCGGCACGTGACCAACATTTTCGCCGTTCCTGCTCTGTTGACTCCCCATACGGCTTGAGTCAAGAATCTCTCGCTCCGGCCGTGCGGCTGGGCGCGACAGTCACCCAATGCCCCGGGGCCTTATCGCTGGCGCTGCATCCGATCCCCTCTGACAGGCATCATTTATGTGACCGTTTTTCACACGAAACGCGGTCATGTGACCTGGTGCCGCACCTGAATGATCGGCTGGCGCCGTTTCCCGGACGGAGGGACTATGAGGGCGAACATCCGAGTAAAAATTCTGGTGCTTGCGGCCTCCACGATCGTCGGGTTATTTCAATTGGCAGCCCAAGCTCAGGGCCAGGAACAAGGAAGGCAGCGTCCGGTGGAAAATCCAATCGCTTATCGCACGATTCAGATTGACGGACTCTCGATCTTTTACCGCGAATCTGGGCCGAAGGGTGCGCCGACACTTTTGTTGCTGCATGGATTGCCGTCTTCTTCGCGCATGTTCAATCCGCTCTTTGTGCGGCTTGCGGATCACTATCATCTGGTCGCGCCTGACTATCCGGGTTTTGGGCATAGCGACTGGCCTGACCCCAAAAAATTCGCTTACACGTTTGATCACATCGCCGAGATCATGAATCACTTCACGGAAGCGCTGGGCCTGTCGCGTTACACGTTGTATATGCAGGATTACGGCGGCCCCGTGGGCTTTCGCATGATTTTGGCGCATCCGGAGCGGGTGGAGGCGCTGATCGTGCAGGACGCGGTGGCGCACAACGAAGGGCTGGGCGCGAATTGGAAGACGCGGCGGGCTTATTGGGCCGATCGGGCAGCGAACGAAGCGGCGCTGCGCACGAATCTGCTTTCGCTACCGACGACGCGCGCGCGGCACGTTGGCGATGATCCCGACATCGAGCGCCACGACCCGGATCTTTGGACCGATGAGTATTATTTTCTCAATCGGCCGGGGCAGGCAGACATTCAGAGCGACCTCTTTTATGATTACCGCACCAACGTCGAGAATTATGCGAAGTGGCAAGCATGGATGCGCGAGAAGCAGCCGCGCCTGCTGGTGATCTGGGGCAAATATGAAAGCTCGTTCGACGCTTCGGAGCCGGAAGCTTATCGCCGCGATGTGCCGAAGGCCAAGGTACACATCGTTGATGGCCCACATTTTGCGCTGGATACCGCCGCGGATCCGATCGCGCAATACATCCGCGACTTCATGAAGTAGCGGCAGCGCGACGAACCACGACTACATTTTCAGGGCCGACGCGACGAGTTAATCAGAGACAACTTTTTAAGGAGTTCACATGCGAGCTGACATTGTTCCCGGAGCCACTCTTCCGGATTACGAGCTTACGGACCAGGCCGCGAAGCGACGGAAGCTTTCCGAACTGCAGGGACAACATCCGATGGTTCTGGTGCTGAGCCGCGGTGGTTTCTGTCCCAAGGACCGGCGACAGGCCGAAGGGTTGGTGCAGCTGCATCGCGAGCTGGAGGTTTCCTATTGCCGGCTGGTCAGCATCAGCACGGACAACATCACAGAGACGAACGAATTTCGAACGGGCGTCGGCGCGCACTGGCCATTTCTTTCCGACGCTGGACGCGTAGTGCAAAAAGATCTGGATATCGCTGAATACACCGATGCTGCGCACAACCCGATGATCCCACACGTGATCGTGCTGGAGCCCGGCTTGGTGATCTACAAGATCTACAACGGCTATTGGTTCGTGGGCCGGCCCACCGTGGAGGAGTTGCGCCAGGATCTGCGCGCCGTCACGAAAAAATGCCGGCCGGACTGGGACATCACCACGCCCGAACTGAAAGCGGCGTGGCAACAGGGGCGCAAGGAGCTTTTCTATCCCTACGGGAAGACGTACGCGCAAACGATTAGCGAGCAGGATTAGCGATGGAGTCGGCGTCTATTACGCGCAACGCCGTGCGACGGCAGTTCGAGCTGGTGCCATCACATTAAGCTAGTTGAAAATTCCAGCGCGTGATTAAAATTTCAACGGCGTGCCAGCGGCTGGTTTCCTTTAACCGCAATCATTTCAGTCTTGCGATCTAAGCGAAGCTTTGGCATCTATCATGCATTCAGCAGGCTGGCAGTTAAATCAACGGGAGGAAGACATGGCCACCGCAAAGAAAGCGAAGAAGAGCGCAAAGCACCTCCGGAAAGCCCGGAAGCTGGAAGAGCAAAAGCCGCTTAGCAAAGGGAGCCTCCCGACCGAATCAGTTAGCCTTCCGTTCAACAAAATTGAGTGGAAGTATAACTAGGACAGGTCGTATCCGGGCGTCACAGGTTCACGGGAAGTCGAATCCTACGCACAGGGAGGACGCCGTGCCCGGTAAGAAAAAGGCAAAGAGCCTGAAAAAGCCCAAGAAACTTTCAACCACCAAGCCACTGCGCGCCAACTATCAACCCCAACCCACACCGTACTAGCCGGAGGCAGCCACGGCGGCATGAATGATGGCGCCGTCGAAACGCAGCAAGAAGGGGGGCCCACCCTTCGTTTCTGAAGGGTGGGTTTTTTTTGCGCGCGAGCGCTTCAAGCCAGCTACTGGCGCGCGTTCCCTTCGTTGACTTGCCGTTGCGCTCATCCTAATATGAGCGGCACTCATGCCGGATGTCCCGCCTCTGATCGGCCGTACGGTCTCGCACTACCGCATCGTGGAAAAACTCGGTGGCGGCGGAATGGGTGTGGTTTACAAGGCTGAAGACATCAAGCTCGGCCGCTTCGTGGCCCTGAAGTTCCTGCCAGACGACGTCGCTAAGGATCCGCAAGCGCTCAACCGCTTTCAGCGTGAAGCAAAAGCCGCCTCCGCGCTGAATCATCCCAACATCTGCACCATCTACGAAATTGACGATCAGGGCGGCGACGCGTTTATCGCCATGGAATTTCTGGACGGCGTCACGCTGAAGCACCGCATCGCCGGCGGGCCACTGCCGCTCGATGACTTGCTCGACGTAGGAATTCAGGTGGCGAATGCGCTCGATGCCGCTCATGCCAAAGACATCGTGCACCGCGATATCAAGCCCGCGAATATATTTTGCACGCGCAGCGGACAAACCAAAGTACTTGATTTCGGACTTGCCAAAATTCTCGCGCCAGGCAGGGTGCTGCCGGGCGCGACGGCGTCCGCGCTTCCCACCGTCACCGCCGAGGAGGCGCTCAGCAGCCCTGGCTCGGCTATGGGGACCGTAATGTACATGTCGCCGGAACAGGCGATGGGAGAGGAACTGGACGCGCGCACTGATCTCTTTTCATTTGGCGCGGTGCTTTACGAGACGGCGACCGGCGCGCTGCCCTTCGCGGGCGCAACCTCGGCGGCCATTTTTGACGCCATCCTGCACAAAGCGCCGCCGCTGCCAACGCGGCTTAATCCTGCACTGCCGGGTGAACTCGAGCGCATTATCCAAAAGGCTCTAGAAAAGGATCAGCGGCTGCGGTATCAGCATGCGTCGGATCTGCGCGCGGACTTGCAGCGACTGAAACGCGACACAGATTCGGGACGGACCGCGGCAGGGCAGTCCAGGCTCGACGCTTCTGCATCGGCCGGTACTGCACGGACGGATTCATCCGCATTACGCGCGTCGGATAGCTCGGTAGTGGTGGAAGCGGCCAAGCAGCACAAGCTCGGCTTGGCTGCGATCGCCATCATCGTGCTGGTATTGATCGCTGCGGCGGGCTATGGACTTTATTCGTTTCTCAGCGGCAAGGCTCATCGGCCGTTCGAAAATTTCACGATCACTCAAGTAACGAACAACGGAAAAACTATTGCAGCGGCTATTTCGCCCGACGCGAAATATCTTCTCAGCGTGCTGGACGACAACGGCAAACAGAGCCTTTGGCTGCGCCACGTCCCCACCAACAGCGACACCCAGGTGATTGCGCCGGCGGATGCTATATACCAGAACCTAACTTTTTCTCCGAACGGTGACTACATCTACTTCCTAAGGGCGGCTGACAAGGTCGGTGAGAGTCACAATCTCCTCCGTGCGCCGGTCCTGGGGGGCACGCCGCAGGTGATCGTGCAAGATATTGATACCCGGGTCAGTTTTGCGCCCGATGGCCAGCGCTTTGCATTCATACGGGGTATGTATCCGGACGCCGGAACGTTCGAACTGCTTACGGCAAGTGCGGATGGTACGAACGAATTGAAGTTTGCGGATGGACCCGTAAGTGTGCTTCCGAGTACCGTCGCCTGGTCGCCAGATGGCAAGCAGATCGCCTCTGCGATGTCTGGTACCGACGGCGCATTGGGTGTGATTCAAATACAGGACGTGCCTTCTGGCAAAGTGAAGACCCTCTCCCGGTTCAACAGCCTGCAGGTGAATGACTTGGCCTGGCTGCCCGACGCACGCGGCCTGATCGCCACTTACCAGCAGAACGCGTCATTTTTTGCGCGCAGCCAGATTGCGTTTGTCTCTGAACCCGCTGGCCAGCTACGCCCCATTACTAGGGACACCAACAACTACCAGACGCTTACTCTTTCGGCGGATGGCAGAACGCTTGCCACGGTCCAGCAAAGACTCACACAAACGTTCTACGTTCTGCCTGCCGCCGGTTTCACCGGGGATGCTCCGAATCCGGCGCCTGCGCAGGTCCAGCAGGCGTTTTTCTTTGATTGGGTAGGTGACGGTACCCTGTACTTCGATAACGTCGAGTCCTTGCTGCGGATGTCAGCAGACGGCGCAGACAAGACGACGCTTCTGAGTGACGCCGCTGCGCAAATTGTTCAACCAACGAGCTGTCAGAACGGCCGCTATATTGTCTTCACCTGGGCTAGCCACTCCGCCGGCAATAAGGTGAATATTTGGCGGGTAAACGCCGACGGCTCGAACGTGAAGCAGCTCACAGATGGGACGCAGGACATTGAGCCGGTGTGCTCCCCGGACGGGAAGTGGGTGTTCTATGACGACGTTGAAGTTCTTCAAATCAAGCGAGTGCCCATGGATGGCGGAACGGCCGAAATTGTGCCGGGAACGACTGTACCCGGCGGCTTCTACCACTATGGATTGACCATCGCACCCGACGGCAAGGTGCTGGCGTTCCTCACGACGGGTGGTGAGTCTCTGATCCTCCACCAGATCGACCACCAGATCGCTCTGGTGCCGCTGGATGCGGGGCCTCAGCCGCAGCGGCGCATGCTCAATCCTGATCCGCGGGTCGCGGACGCACCGCAATTCACTCCGGACGGGAAAGCTGTCGTATATCCCATCCGCGAAAATGGCACAGACAATCTGTGGCTGCAGCCGCTCGATGGTTCCCGTGGCCGTCAGATCACGGAGTTCAAGTCCGATACGATTTCTTCATTACGGTTCTCGCCGGACGGCAAAACCATCGGCGTGTTGCGGTCTCATGTCGAATCCGACGTGGTGCTGCTGCGCGACGAAGCGTCCACACCACGGTGACGGAGTCCCGTGAAGCCACTCGGAACGCAACTGATCGCTCTTCGTTGACTTGGTGTTGGGCCCATCCTAATATGAGCGCCGCTCATGCCTGATGTTCCGTCTCCGATTGGTTCTATAAAAGGAGTCAAGAAAAAAACACATCTCCCGCGGCCGGATTTTTTCTTGCCGTCCAGCCCACCTCGTTTGAGCAGGATTGTTGCTGCCTTCCGTTCCGTGATCTCGGGACGCTGCTTCATGCAGGCAGCGCTTTGGGTTTTTCTTGCCAGCGGTTTTCATCGTTTCTGCGCGACGAAGCCAGTCGGTTCGAAGACCACAAGCAGCACGGTTGTCAGGTGCCAACCATGGTTCTATCGGGGACTCGTGGCCCATAGCTTTTTCGGGTTGTCCGAGGGGGACTAGGGTCGCGTGAGAGACTCGGCCTGCCCGAGGCACGCCGAGCCTAACTAATCAGCTGAGACTCGCCCTCGAACCCGAATGTCTCCAGAACCCGACTCGCCACACCGGAAGAAATTCCAGGATGGAACGGATCGGCTGCAGACATTCAAGCTGTTTGTGGTTTCAGATGTTGGGCGTCGAAGCGCACTCCTTTCTTCCAGACGAGTAAGGTGATGGCGGCCATCTTGCGCGCCAAAGTCAGCCGCGCCATTTCCGGCCGGATTCCCTTGGCCAGCAGCGCATCGTAAAACTCTTTGAACGGACCAGCCTTCGCAGCGGCCACGGTGGCAGCACCCTTGAAAAGATTCTTCAGTTCGTGATTGTGATTGCGATTCAGCCCACGAATCGAAGCCGGCCTCTTCGCGCGCTGCAGCTCTCCCTGGACGAATCTCTGCTCGGCGCTGCTGTGCGTCTCGATCCCAAATCCGCTGTAGCTCCAGAGCTGTCGCTTGGTACGGAAACGATGCGGTGTTTGCATCAAAGCGATCAGCAGCGCCGCCCGGATCGGGCCAATGAACGGAATCTCGCGTAACAATTTCCAGGCGTCGTGCTTCTGCGCTTCGGCGAGCAGTTCGCGCCGCACTTCCTGGCGCAGCGCCCGCAACGCATCCAACTGCTGGTAGTAGAACTCCGCCCGGCGACGCACGCCGGCCTCTTGGATCTTGCCCAGCCACTCGGCTCGATAGCGTTCTGCGTAAACCTGTTTCCCTCTGCAAGGAATCCCCCAACTGCGATAGATCGCCTTCACGCGAGTCATCACGCGGATGAGATCCGTGCTGATCGTCAGGTAACTGCGCGCCAGTTCGCGCAGCGTGCGCACGCCGTTCTCTCCGTGATACACCGAGCGCACCATGTTCGAACGCAGCAACTCAGCCAGCTTCCGCGCATCGATGCGGTCGCTCTTGCTGCCTTCCTTGAGCAAAGCGTTGCGGCGGGGATTACACACCACCAGCTCGGCTACGTGCGGCTTGATCAGGTCATACAACCAGGCGGCCCAGGTGCCTTCTTCGAAAGTCACATGCAAACTTCCGCGCAGGCCTTTCAGAAAATCCAGAATGGTACTGGCCTTGGTTTCGATCGTGCACTCCATCACCAGCTTGCCAGAGGAATTTAGAACTGCGACGGAGATCGCTTCCTTGTGCACATCCATCCCGATATACTTCACGCTATCCATAGAGAGCGCTCCTTTCTGAGGTAGGTTCGAGCCGACACTCAAAACCTACTCCAATCGGGGCGCCCTTTTATATTGCGTCGCGTTGTCTCTCACTACCGCATCGTGGAAAAACTCGGTGGTGGCGGCATGGGTGTGGTTTACAAGGCTGAGGATGTGAAGCTCGGCCGTTTCGTGGCGTTAAAATTTCTGCCGGAAGATGTGGCCAAAGATCCGCAAGCGCTTAGCCGTTTCCAACGTGAAGCTAAGGCCGCCTCTGCACTGAATCATCCCAACATCTGCACCATCTACGAGATTGACGATCATAGCGGCGAAGCGTTCATCGCCATGGAGTATCTGGACGGCACGACGCTGAAGCATCGGATTTCCGGGCAGCCGCTCGATGTGGATGTGCTGCTCGGCCTGGCGATCGGGATTGCCGACGCTCTGGACGCGGCGCACAGCAAGAGCATCGTGCACCGCGACATCAAGCCCGCGAATATTTTTGTCACCGAGCGCGGTAACGCCAAAATTCTGGACTTCGGGCTAGCCAAGCAGATTCGCCGCGCGGTTGCGCACACCGTCACGCAGGATGCGGTGCTTGCGGGACAGTTGACGGCGGGAGTGAATCCGGAAGACCTCACCAGCCCGGGTGTCGCGGTGGGCACGGTTGCGTACATGTCTCCGGAGCAAGTTCGGGGGAAGGAACTCGACGCGCGCTCCGACCTTTTTTCATTTGGCGTGGTCTTGTATGAAATGGCTACCGGTTCTGTGCCGTTTCGCGGTGAAACTTCCGGCGTGATTACTGACGCGATCTTGAATCGCGCGCCAGCGGCTCCGGTGCGGTTGAATCCGGAAATTCCCACGAAGCTCGAAGACGTAATCAACAAGGCGCTGGAGAAGGATCGCGATCTGCGCTACCAGAACGCGTCGGACATGCGCGCGGATTTGAAGCGCGTGAAGCGCGACGGCGATACGGGGCGTTCGGCGTCCTTTCCGGCGCAGCAGGCGGAAGAAGCGTCCGGCAGAATATCGAATTCGACGACCGGTTCATCGCAGGCATTGTCGCAAGGCTCGGCAGCCCAGGCATCTACTGGGCGCCACTCCGAAATTTCACTCGCCGCCGAAGCCGCAGCTGCCTCAGGCGCGATGCATCTTTCGTCGGGAACCAGCACGCCTTCCTGGCAGCGATTTCTGCCGTGGATGTTTGCCGTGGTCCTGGCCGCCGGGTTGCTTGTCGCTATGTTCGCGCTGCATCAGGCCGGGCATCCGCCCGCGCGAACGACTGTGGAACTCTCGCTGTGGATTCCGCCAAGCGAGCAGCTCGCTCTAGCCGACGGACCAGGCGTGGTGATTTCTCCCGATGGGTCCCGTCTGGCCTACATCACGCGCGAGGGTGGATCCGCTGCGGCACAACTCTATGTCCGCGAAATGGACAAGGTTGCCGCCGTGCTGCTCGATGGTGCGGGGGCAGCGGCCGCGCCTTTCTTTTCCCCGGACAGCCAATGGATCGCGTTTTTCGGCGACGGAAAATTGAAGAAAATATCGGTGCGAGGCGGCGCCCCCATTGTGTTGGGTGAGGTCGGCGTGTCTCGGGGCGGAGATTGGAGTGAAGACGGCACCATCGTTTTCCCGACGCAATTCACCAGCCCGCTCTACCGCGTTTCCGCAAACGGCGGCACACCAGTGGCAACCACTCATCTGGATGTAGCGCGTTCGGAGATCACCCACCGCTGGCCGCAATTCCTCCCCGGCGGCAAAGCGGTGATTTTCACGGCTTCTTCGGACAATAATTTTTTTGGGCATGCCAGCGTGGAGGTCGCTCCGCTCGATACGGGCGTGCCAAAAGTCCTGGTGGAGAATGCATATTTTGGGCGCTACCTTGCGGGCGGTTATCTGGCTTATGTGTCTCAAGGAACCGTGTTCGTTGCTCCGTTTGACGCGCGAGCGTTGAAAGTCACCGGGACCGCGATTCCGGTGATGCAGGGCGTGAATTACGACATGTCCAACGGCAGCGCGCAGATCAGCGTGTCCAGAGACGGTACGGCGGTTCACCTGGATGGCGGCTCTGCGGGTCAAAATCTGAATGTGGTGCTGATGGACCGCAAGGGCAACCCCTCAGTCCTGGTAGCCGGTCAGCCGGAGGCCGCCGTGCCACGCCTTTCCCCGGATGGCAAACGGCTCGCCTTTCAGCAGGGCACCGGCAACATCTGGATATACGACCTGGAGCGAAAGACGACGTCTCGCGCGATGCTTGGCACTGTTGGCGCCAGCTGGCCTCAATGGACGCCCGACGGCCAGCGGCTCACCTATGCGCATCCTCACACCACAGCGAACGGTTCAGGGCAATCTATCTACTGGGATCGCGCCGATGGATCCGGTGAAGAACAGCCTTTGACCCCTGAAACGATCTTGAACGCATATCCCGCCTCGTGGACGCCGGACGGCAAAGTCCTGGCGTTCCAACGGCTCTCGGCAAAGGATGGGGGTTGCTGCGAGATCTGGACTGTCACTGTGGACGAGGCGGGGAAACCCGGGGAACCGCATCAGCTTCCAGGGGTGGCTAGGGGTTTCGCACCGGCGTTCTCGCCGGATGGCCACTGGATGGCCTACACCTCGCCGGAATCCGGCCTCCCACAGATTTTTGTGGTGCCCTTTCCCGGTCCGGGAGGCAAATGGCAAGTCTCCACTGGCGGCGGGTTCGACTCACGATGGTCGAAGAGTGGTCACGAACTGTTCTATATGAATGGGCGCGCGCTGATCGCGGTGCCCTACTCCGTCGAGAAAGGCACATTTCAACCAGGAAAACCCGAGGAGCTTTTCTCGGACCGCTTCGAGATGCGCGCTCCGCTAAGCTCCTATGATGTGACGGCCGATGGTCAGCACTTCGTTATGCTTCAACTCACGGGCGGCAGAACCGCCGCGGCCTCCGGGCCCACCGTGGCGCTGAACTGGATTGACCAGGCTCGCCAATTGGTAGCCGCCGGACAGAACGACGCCGCGAAATAGAACTGCGGCAATCGCTGAGAATGGAGTGCGAGCTTGGGGAGTTTTTCGGGCGACGGGGATTCCGTGCAGGGCTAGATCTTTTCCACCGATTGAAAGCTGATCGTCAACTCGAACTCTGGGCATGCCGAAGGCGGCGCGTTCTCCAGCGAAAGCACGCGGACTCCTTTGAGCCGATATTTGCCGATGAACGTACCGCAGTTGTCGTCGTAATAATCAAGCTCCGCCGATGCGATGAGCGACTTGTGCTTCTGCGCGTCGCGCAGTGGCTCGAGGAGTCGTCGATTCCAAAGCTAAGTCTCCCGGCAGTGGCGCGCCCAGAATGTAAAATAGCCGGGAAAACGGCCCATCGTCTGCCCGACTCCTCCCACGAACCGCTCGGCGCAGCTCCGCTACCAGCTTTGGCATTCAGCGCGTCCGAGCTAGCCTCCACAGCTTCGATCTGCAGCCAACCTTTGTACTTTTCGTTCCACGGACTACTTGTCACAGGGTGTCCCGCGATCTCGATCCGCAAGTAGGATTGGGCGCGCGCCGGAGCTGCGGCGGCACAAAAGGCCAACACGATCGCAGCGAGCGGCACGATTACTGCGCGGATCGCTCCTCGAGAGGCGTTGCAGGCTGATCTGCGTTGAAGTCGCACGGCGGACCTCCGGGCTGGAGCTGGTTTGATTCTGGCACGAACAGACGGGCGTCACGCGAGGCAGATTATGAAGGGTTGCCTTATCATGGTAGGTACGGCAAGGTCAGGGCAATAGCTGAATCTTGGCGTTCACCAGGAAGGGATCGTCGAATTCGGTCATCTCGCCGGATTTTTTTCCGGTGACTGGCTGCAGGCGCGCGGAAAGTGGTTTGTGCCACTTCACTGAAAGGCTGGCGACGTCGCCGAGGATGCGCTCTAGTTGCTCGGTTGTAACGTCGCCGGGCATGGGAATCGTATCGAGGCCCGTGCCGCACACTGCGGAATAGGCGAGCAGCGCATCGATCGGAAGGCGGCCTTCGCTCCAGCGTTGTGCGAGAACCGTGTCTTCGAGTATTGGCAGCATCAATCCCGAATAGCCGGCTTGCTTCACCGGAATTGCTTTCAGCGCGCGGGTGATGATCGCCGCGGCGGTCATCGTCCCGCTGGAGCCGACTGGGGCGCCCAGGAAATTTTCAATCGCGCGGCCGATGGAAATGTCCATCAGCGGGGCGGGTGATAGATCGAGGCCGCCGTAATTCCAGCCGCTGGTGGTACTGATCTCTATGGCGGTTTTTTCGATCTGCTTCGCATACGCACCCAGAGTATTCTTCAGCCGCTGTTCAGCCTCGTTTGGGGATTTTGTCGAAGCGAAAACTTCGCTGACCACGTTCGCGGACTGCAGGCCAATCGCGAATTGCTTTCCTTCGCCAGTGAAATAAGACGCCGGATAAAACGGCGTGCCAGAGGGAACCAGCGATGCCGCCGTAAAGCTGAAATTGCCCTGGCTGTGCAGCGTGTTCGCTTCCAGATATTTTATGACGCCGGCTGCCGCGTGAATGGATTTCCAGTGAATGCCATCTTCCCCGGCGATGAACGCCGAGCCTTCCAGGGTTTTTGAATTCGCGATAATTTTCGCGAGTAGTTCGGCTTCGTGCGGATCGTCGGTGTCGCTCATCATCGCCGGGCCGATGGCGGCGTCGAAGCCTTCCTTCACCGCGAGCGCATCATAGTCGTGGAAGAAGGCGAGCACCTGATCGTCCGTCATTCCGCGCGTGTATTCCGGAAACGGCTGCGTGGTGATGCGAATGGTCTCAACTTCGTAGCCGGATTTTTCGAACGCAGTCTTGGCCTGGCGCAAAAACTTCAGCGTGTCTTGGATTTGTTCCTGGAAATGCGACGGATCGAGGCGCACAAACGCAGTGATCGCGCGTACTTTCGGCTTCGAGCGCGCATCGGCCGCACGTGCGGGGAGGGCTGCCGTGAATATGGCGGTGAGCGCGCAGAATGCGGCGGCTAGCTTAAGTGCGGCTTCGCGTCGAAACCGTGCGCGGCTCACGAAAACGCCGCGATGCCGGTGATGCGTTCACCGATGATCAATTTGTGTATGTCGTGTGTGCCTTCGTAGGTGAAGACCGATTCGAGGTTGTTCATGTGGCGCATTACGCAGTAGTCGTCCACAATTCCATTCGCGCCCAGGATTTCACGCGCCATGCGTGCCGTTTCGCGGGCCATCCACACGTTGTTCATCTTCAGCATGGAAATGTGAGAGGGATGCACGCGCCCCGCGTCTTTCAGCCGGCCGACCTGCAGCGCCAGGAATTGCGCCTTGGTGATCTCGTTGATCATCCACACCAATTTTTCCTGCACCAATTGATGCGAAGCGATCGGCTTGTTGTCGAATTGTTTGCGCTGCTTGGCGTAATTCAGCGCGGTGTCGTAACAGGCCATTGCCGCGCCGATGCCGCCCCAGCCGATGCCGTAACGCGCCTGATTCAGGCAGGAAAGCGGGCCTTTCAATCCTTGGACGCCGGGAAGCAGATTGGTCGCTGGGATTTTGCAGTCGGTCATCGCGAGGCCGGAAGTCACCGAAGCGCGCAGCGAATATTTTCCGTGGACATCCCAGGCTTTGTAACCCGGCGTGCCTTTTTCCACGAGGAAGCCGCGAATCATTTCATCCTCGCATTTCGCCCAAATCACGGCCACGTCTGCAATCGAGCCGCTGGTGATCCACATTTTTTCGCCGTTCAGAACGTAGTCGCCGCCCTTTTTAACCGCGCGCGTCAACATGCCCCCGGGATTCGATCCGAATTGCGGCTCGGTGAGGCCGAAGCATCCGATCGCTTTTCCCTGTTGCAGCAGCGGCAGCCATTTTTCTTTCTGCGCGTCCGAACCGAACGCGTGGATCGGATACATCACCAGCGCGGACTGCACTGAAACGAAGCTGCGCAGCCCGGAATCGCCGCGCTCCAGCTCCTGTGTCACCAGTCCGTATTCCACGTTGGACATGCCGGCGCATCCGTAGCCCTTCAGGCTCGCGCCGAAAAGTCCAAGGTCCGCCATCTGCGGCACCAGCTGCACCGGAAACTTTCCCTCGCGGTTGTATTCCTCGATGATGGGCATTATTTCCGCGTCCACGAATTGGCGCGCCGTGTTGCGCGCCAGTTTTTCTTCGTCGCTGAGCAGGGAATCGAAGTCGAGGAAATCAACCCCGGGAAAAGATGGCATGAAATGTCTCCTTGAAATGGGCCGCGAGGACCGGCAGGCAACAATATATAGCGCAGCCCAAACCGCGATTGTATCGAATTCACGGCATGCTACGCCAGTAACTGCCACTATGCGAGGTGGGCAGCTTCCGATAACGCGACGCAACGTATCGGGAGTCACAGATCGAAATTCTGTCAAATGAGGAGATTCCGAAACAAAGCATCACGGCTGGTGTCTATTATCGTAGTGCGTCCAAGTGCGTGTCTCTCTCTTCCAATTTTGTTGCTGTTCCTCGCAGCGGGTTGCGCGAGTATAACGAGTTTATCTGATCTAAGACCGCTACCCTCCCAAATCGCCTACCCTGACACAGACGCTGGGTTTCAAATGTTCATCGGCGAGCTAGGGGACGCCCACGCCAAAGGCAGCAACGTGCAAAGCCGAATGCACGAGTTACTCATTCCAAATAGCTCTTCGTGGTTCATTGAAGTATTCGGACCGACCAACGGCCCTATTCTCGATATGCAGTATCGCTACCAATTGGGATATCAGTTTGCGCGGCTCTCCGCCTATCTTCCCATTTACGCCGGTGGAACGAACCGTTTGATACAAACGGAGCGGAGCGAGCGAGGCCATCTGTCACCGTTCGTGACTGACTCGGAATTGATTCCTCTGGCTGAACAACCGCTGAGAATCTACAGTGCTTCGATAGCCACGAAGGAAGCGGGACCTTGGTTGAAAGTAGGTTCTTTTGTCTACGTTGACGGTAACTTCAGAGAGTTAGGGGCGCTTGGAGTAGAGATCGATTGGCATTCGTTCTACGCCGGGTATGACGAACCCTTCCAGCCGTAGTCCTCCCCGCATCGGGATTTCATACTGTTGTTTCCGCTGTGCCCAATTAACGGTGTGCTCGAGAAGTGAGGTTGCTAGCCTCAATAAATACGACAACGCGAGTCCGCGGGTCGTGGCAAGACCCGACTGCTGGTGACGCGAGGACACGGCGAGGGCCTCCTGGTGGCGACGTGGAAACTGCGGAACTATCGGGCTGCCGGTGTCGTATCAGACTACGGTGTGGGCCGGGAAGCTACCATTCTGATTGCAACTGCGTCAGAGTATGTGACAGAACTGGTAGCCAAGGTCGAAGCAGGCGATTCGGCCTTCCCAAGTTTCCCAAAATCGAACGCGGGCCCCGTGTGAATTCCTGACTGAGCTGAGGAGGCAACGCGGACATGCGAATCCCTCAGGTTTTTGAAACGCTCTGGGCCGATGTGAAGTTTACGGCGCGCGGCCTGCGCAAGAGTCCTGGCTTCCTCGCCGTAGTCGTGTTGTCCCTCGCGCTAGGAATCGCCGCCAATAGTACTATCTTCAGCGTGCTGAACGCGCTGTTGTACCGCCCTCTGCCTTATCCGCAGCCGCAGAGCCTGGTGGTGATTTGGCAGGTTGATCAGGCTCACCCCGATTCCATGAACGCGCCGCCCATCGCCGAAAATGTGGACTGGAAGAAGCAGAACCACGTCTTCGAAGATATTTCGCTGAGCAGCTTCACGGACCAGGCGATTGCTTCCGGTGTGGGCGAGCCACGGCCGCTGCATACGCAATACGTTACGCCCAACTTTTTCGCGCAGCTGGGTGCAAAGCCGGTCCTCGGCCGGGTTTTTCAGGACGACGAGCAGCAAGACCTCTCGCAAGCCATCGTGATCAGCACTCCGTTCTGGAAGCGCGAATATAACGGCGACCCGCGCGTGCTGGGTAAGACCCTCAATATTGAAGGCGTCGTGTCCACGATCGTTGGAGTGATGCCTGCGGGATTCGCTCCGTTCTACGGCTACCCGATTGATTTCTGGCAGCCGATCAATCCCGCGAACGGGCGCTACAATGCGCGATTTGATCACTGGCTGATGCCGGTGGCGCGGTTGAAACCTGGCGTAACGCTGGCACAAGCGCAAGCGGATATGGATGTGATTGCGCGACGCCTGGAGCAGGATTACCCGTCAACGAATAAGGGTCTGGGCGACAAGGTCTTTCCGCTACAAGAGGATCTTTACCGAGGCGCCGGCAGCGCACTGTACCCGCTTCTGGGCGCGGTTGCGTTTGTGCTGTTGATCGCGTGCGTAAACGTCGCGAACCTGATGCAGTTCCGGACGGAGACCCGGCGCAAAGAATATGCATTGCGCATGTCTCTCGGTGCTGAACGTCGCCGTTTGGTGCAGCAGCTGTTGACGGAAAGCGTTTTGCTCGCAGTGATCGGAGGCGTGCTGGGCACTGTGCTGACGCTCGCGGGCATCCGATTGTTCCTCGCGTTGGCCGGAGGAGATTTTCCAGATGCGGAGTTGATCAGGTTGGACGGCCGCGTGCTGCTGTTCACGCTGGGAATTTCGTTGCTGACTGCCATTCTATTTGGACTGGCGCCCGCGCTGCGCGCTTCTCGTCCCGACTTGAATGCCGTGTTGCGAGAAAGCGAACGCAAGACGATGTCCGCGTCCAGCCGGCTGGCGCGCCACGCGTTGGTGATTTCCGAAGTAGCGCTGGCGATGGTGTTGCTCGTCGGCGCGGGCCTGATGATCAATACGATCTTGCATTTGAAACGAGTGAATCCGGGATTCGATTACAACCGCCTGCTCACCATGGATTTTCAACTTCCGGAAGGCGGCAAGTATCTGGAACGCGTGCCGGGCGGCGACATGGAAAAAGTGCTGCCCACGTCCACAAATTTTTATACGCGTCTTCTCGATAATGCTCGCGTGCTGCCCGGCGTCGAGTCGGCGGCGCTCATCGGAGCGTTACCGATGCACTGTTGCTCTGAGTACTACACATTTTCCATTCTGGGGCATCCGGCGCCACCTCCGGATGACCGGCCGGATGCCGGATACAGTGAGGTTAGCTCCGGGATATTCAGCACGATGAAAATTCCGCTGGTGAAGGGACGTTATCTCGACGAGCACGACACCGAGAACACTCCCTGGGTGATCGTCGTCAATCAAGCGTTTGCGCACAAATATTTTCCGAACGAAGATCCGATCGGGCAGCAGATTCTGCTACGCTACGATCCTTACCCGGTCGATCAGCCGCGCCCGCGCCAGATTGTAGGTATCGTAGGAGATGTAAAACATCGCGGCCTGGGCAGAGACACGCCTCCATTCGTTTACGCTTCGTACCTGCAGCAACCGGCCGTTTTTCCCGGCGGAGCTACGCGCGCTCATCTGCATGAGAATCTGGTTTTGCGAACGTCGCTGGGACGCCAGGCGGGTCTCGTCGCGAGCGTGAAGCAGGCAATCGCTAACGTTGACCCGGATGAGCCTATTAGCAACGTCAGGTCCATGGAAGAAGTATTGGGCGCGTCGCTGGGCGACTGGCGTTTCTATATGCAGCTGCTGGGGATTTTTGCGAGTGTGGCAATCCTGCTGGCGGCCATGGGCATTTACGGCGTGATGTCCTATTCGGTGAACGAGCGCACGCACGAAATCGGAATCCGCGTGGCGCTGGGAGCGCAGCCATCCGACGTGCTGAAGTTGGTCGCAAAAATGGGATTGCAACTGACGTGCATCGGAGTGGTGTTTGGAGCGGCGTTGGCGCTCGGACTGGCGCGCTTGATCACTACGTTTCTTTACGGCGTCAAGCCCAGTGATCCGATCACATATGTCGCGGTAGCGCTAGCATTGGCCGCGGTTGCATTTCTCGCCTGCTATATTCCCGCACGGCGCGCCACACGGGTCGATCCCATGGTCGCGTTGCGATACGAATAGCACCAGACGCAAGCCATCGGTGTTGCGCGCTCCCATTGATCCCGCACGCTTTTTCAGGAACTTGAAAACCACATGCACGATCGCCGCGTGAATCGAGCGAGTGAATCCGCTCCGTCGAGTGTCGCCGCCTGCGGCCGGAAGGGGGAGATATTCCGGAGCGGTCACTGGAGGAATGGCGATACTCGACGGATGATTTAGTGGAACTAATTCACCACGGCGACGGCCACTTCACCGGTCGCGTCGTTCACCGCGATCGCTCCGCACTCCGTCGGATTACCGGCCGCATCGAACTTGCAACCGTACGCGCCCGCCTTCTTCGCAGCGCACTGTCCCTTGTTTAGGCTCACAATGTAATATCCGGAGCCCACCGGATGTCCGCCTTTGTTGCCCGCGGCGTACACCGCCTCCAGAATGCCGGCCTTCTCTGGTTTGCCATTCGCACACGTGAAATCATCTTCTGCGTAGGCGTAGAGGATTCCCTTTTTCGCGTCGTTCAGAAATTCAGTGGTCTCCACGCTGCCGTCATCCTGCATGTCAATCTCTTCCGTCCAGGATGCCGATGGTGCGGAGGCCTTTGCAGTGGCATTGCCTTTGCCGACCGACGTTTTCTGCGACTGATTCTTGGCCGTCGCGGACGGAGCGGGTGCCGCTGCCTTGGCCTTCAAAGCGGCACCTGGCTTCACCGTAGGCGCGCCTTGCTGTGCGGGCGTAGTTTGCGCCGCGGTGTTCATCGTGAGGCCGAATGCAACTATCAGTCCCGCAAACAGAATCTTATTCTTCATGATTTATCTCCTCTTTCTTTTTCTTGCGCACAAAAACGATTCGGCTATTCGGATATGTGACCGCGTGATACTGCCGGTCGCCCTTCCACTTCGCAATTGTCAGAAGTGACAGCATTACCCCGCATAGTTCGGACAGTGCCGTAATCCCGTCCCGTAAATCGCCTGAGGGCACAAGTGAGTTCGCGCCGGTTTCACATCTCAGTCAAGTGCAGCGCGGGAATCCTGTTAGTTTTGACAGTTCACTTCCAGCATCGCCCCGCCTAGCATCGGCGCACTCTTTGCTTTCATTCTGCGCGCGGGGCGCCGAGGTTCACGATGCGGCACACGCCCCCGACTTTCGCGCGTTTAAATTCGATCGAGTAGTAAGCTCTCGGAAAATTTGCGTCTCGCCTTCGAGCGGTGCAATGACGGCTGTAAGGACCGGCCGAGCGCAAAAGTGAGGTTGAGTATGGATCCCAGAGATCTTCCCGGTTGGGGCGCGGATTGGGCGTGGGGCCTGCCACTGATCGTGTTGACTGTCGTCCTTCACGCTTACGCCCTCGGGCGTATCAACACAGACGTAAACACCAGGCTGAGTCGTAGGGAACGTCACCGGCACCTCTCGTCCGCCCCGAACTTTATCATCGGTGCGACAGCGCTCGCGGCAGCAATTCTTCACGGGCTTGAGGGCGGCATCTGGGCGGCCGCCTACAGGTTTCTTGGTGCGTCCGCGGACTACAAGTCGGCGATGCTCTACTCACTGAACGCCTTGACCAGCTACGGCCACGCGGATCTGCATCTGTCGCCGCGCTGGGCAATGATGGGCGCTCTGGAAGCATTGAACGGCTGGATTCTGTTTGGAATCACCACCGCATTTCTTTTCAGTGTGGTTCAGAAAGTCTGGCCGCTATCCAAAGCCGACGGATCAGAGTCAGCAGACCCCAATCTCAGTTAGGCACACCGCTCCGCACTCCGCGCGACCAAATTCGGAACTCAATCGTTCACCCTGTCACTTCTGCCAATTGCACGCGACTCGCGTCGCAGGCATTCTCGGCCCGACACGAAAGCCCGCAACCGTGTCGGAGAGTGTAGTCATGAAGATCAGCGTGACGAAGTCCGCGTTAGTCGCATATTTGAGTTTCTTTGCGGTCCTGCTGTTCTGCACCGCCGCCTCAGCGCAAAATAATCAGGAGAAAGGCGTCATCAGTGGACGCAGCGGCAACACCATGACGCTTCAGACGCAGGATTCCGGAAACGTTACCGTGGTACTCAATTCCGAAACGCAAGTCGAGGAACCCGAGGGCGTGTTCCGCAAGAAGCATCTGAATATGACCGCCCTGGTCCCGGGCCTTTCGGTTGACGTTAAAGGCTACGTCAATGACCACAATCAGCTTGTGGCCGGTACCGTGACGTTTCACGGCTCCGATTTGCAGACCGCCGAGGACATTCAGGCCGGCCTAGCTCCCACCGATCAACAGGTTGCGCAGAACCAAAAGCAACTACAGGCGCAGGAGCAGCAAATTCAGCAGCAACAGCAGGAGATCAAGGCGCAGCAAGCTGCCAGCGCCGCGCACGCCGCGGAGATTGCAGCGAATCAGGCCGCGATCGCAGCTGCCAACAAGCGTTTCGGCGAACTAGGCGATTACAATATCCTGGGTGAAGTCACAGTTCTATTCGGCAACGATCAGGTGACAATCGAAGATCAGTACAAGCCACAACTGCTCAAACTCGCTCAGCAGGCCAAGGGCATCACTGCCTATATCATTCAGGTCAAAGGCTACGCTTCGAAAGTCGGCAGTGCTGCGCTAAACCAAAGATTGAGCACGGAACGCGCCGAAAACGTCACGGATTTCCTGG
This sequence comes from uncultured Acidobacteriota bacterium, assembly GCA_963779465.1. Lineage (GTDB taxonomy): Bacteria > Acidobacteriota > Terriglobia > Acidiferrales > UBA7541 > Palsa-295. Next base: position 1,275,660 of record CAVZYH010000002.1, read on the forward strand.
AACAACAGGCGCAAATCCCCCTCACCAACATTCTGGCACCCGGCGCAATGGGCACCAGCAGGCAAGTCGCCCCGGACACGACAGTCGAAGGCCAGGCCGAAAATCGCCGCGTGGTCGTCAGAATCCTGCAGAATAAAGGCATTGCCGGAACCTGATCTCGCGATCCGCCAAGCGCCTAATCGCAATAGCGCACGCAGCAATCTTGTGGAAGCAAGTCATCGCGTCTTGGGAAAAGCTTTGGAATCCGACGGTGGGGCACTGCTTGCTACGCCGCGGGTCGCCACGATATCAGCCTCGCGATTCGCGGGACATAAAAAGTGCGCTACTGAGAATAAGCGGCCGAGTGTTCTGCGCAGATTCGTTGGAAAATCGGACTTTGTTCTTCGCTGCGAAAGCGTTCGATGGGGTATCCGCACAGACTATCTACGTTGTACATGGATGCAAGCTCGTTCCACACCCGTTCTAACTCAATGGCTGCTTCCGCTTTACCTTCGGCGTGCAAGACGGATCCACATTCTCCACAAACTGCGACGCGAGGATGTTTTCCCGTAGCCGCTTTGAGGGCGGTCGCAATCAGTTTGCCCCCAGCTTCCAAAAAATGAGCTGCGTCGGGCTGGCCGTTCACGAGAAATATGGAAACGAGGTCCGCGGGTTCCATGGCGAGGTAGCGCCCCTGTTTGATGAATGCAGCAACATCCCAACCCTCTGACTCTAATTTCTGGCGGAGGCGGTTGCCATGGGAGGCGGACAGGATGGAGATGGCTGCATCACCATTTTCCAGAGCGGCTGCGATAAAACGAGCACAGCGAATGAGAAAGGATTCGTCATTGCCGTAGAATTCAACTTCGTGGGAATGGCCGAATGGCCGATTCCGCGTTACACGCCGTGCAGGAATTTCAACGGAGTCCGCGAGGCGCGGCCGAATCGACGATTGCGGACCCAGAACGCCGGCGAAATCGTGACTGGCCAGGAGTGCGCTCACAAATTTTTCTCCCGACATCACCGCTTCGATCGCGGTGAGCAGTTCGCTTTCAGCGTCGGACTTGACGACGTAACCGAATCCACCGGCGTTGAGAGCCGCGAGCGCGACATCGAAATCAAGGTTCTGGCTGACGAACAGAATCTTGGATTCCGGAGAAAGCCCGCGAATTTTCGTGGCGGCTTGGATGCCGCTCAGCTCCGGCAGGTTGATATCCATGAGAATAAGATTGGGATGCAGCTCGGCTGCTTTTAGAACCGCTTCTGGTCCGTCGGACGCCAAGCCGACAATTTCCAAGGCAGGATTCTCCGCGAGCTTCGCAACGAGGTAATTCCGCCAGGGTTCGAAATCATCAACCACGAGAATACGGAATGAGGGCCTAATAGCTATCTCCCGACCGAAAGTCCAGAACTACCTCGAACACTGCAAGCGCGAATCAGTTGCAGCCGACGGATTATGCCATAACGCGCCGTTTCAATCGTTGCTAATGAGCAGTTACGGACTTGCGCAGGAACAATCACGGAGCGGGGCAATCTACCAAACTGGGCGGTTGGGAATGGTGCAAAGCTCGGCTATTGACAATCCTGCGCCGCTGATGCAATTTTCGGATGCTGCGTAGGGCGCATCGGAGCTGATCGAAAGGGCAACGCCCACCTACGATAAGTAATTACGATTGCGCCTATGCCGAATACCGAAAACCTCAAGAAGCAAGCCAAACAGTATCTGCGCTGGCATCGTGAACGGTACTATCCTGTCGCAGCGCAAATCAGGGCCGCGTTGCCCCGGTTTCGTCACATGGGGGACGTAGAGATACTGGAAGCAAACTTCAAGCTCGCGGACGCTCAGGAGCTTGTAGCGCGGCAAATGGGGTTCGAGGGATGGCAGGCGCTCAAATCAGGAGCAGCTGCCATGACCGATGAACCCAGACAGACGCCGCCGCGTCCCATTCTCAATGGAATCGAAGCGCAACTGTTCGTTGCGAATATTAATAGGTCCTACGATTTCTTCACCAGCAAGCTCGGCTTCGCGGTGAAATTCGTGTATGGCGATCCGCCATACTACGCGCAGGTCATCCGTGACAATGCACGAATCAACTTGAGGCTGGTCTTCGAACCGGTATTCGTTGCGGATGTTCGCGAGCGCGAAGGTCTGCTGTCAGCTTCCATAACCGTTGCCACCGCAAACGAGATCAAGCAACTGTTTCTGAGCTATCAGGCAGCAGGAGTCCGCTTCCATCAGGCACTGAAGAAGGAGCCATGGGGTGCCAGTACGTTTATCGTTTCGGATCCGGATGAGAATCTTATCCTCTTCGCTGGCCCGGCGTCCGACTGAACCACTCCGATCCAGGAATGCACCCACCGAATCGTTGGCCTCAGGGCTTGAACGGGCCCTCTACTCCTCCGCAAGAGCTTCCATCGGGGAAATTTGCGCGGCCCGCTGCGCTGGCTGCAGGCAGGCGGCGAGGCACACTGCCGCCGTGACGCACGCGGCAGCGACGAGGACCGGGACGTCAAACGACGGCACCTGGAAGAGCAGCGAGCGCATCGCGCGGCCCGCTTGCCACGCTCCGACTAAGCCCAACGCGGTTCCGGCGGCTAGCAGGCGAAGTGAGAGTGAGAGAAACTGAATTCGAATCTGCTCGGGTTGCGCTCCGAGTGCGATGCGTACTGCGATTTCGCGACGGCGCTGCGCCACGGCGTAACTCAGCACTCCATAGGTGCCGATGGAGGTCAGCAACAGCGCTACCGCCGAGAAGAGGCCCGCGAGCAATGCCGGTGAGCGGTGCGCGACCAGGCTGTCGGCGATGCGAGTGTCCATCGAATGGACGTCAGTGACCGGCACGTTGGCATCAACTTTTCGTACCACCTTCTGCAGCGTCAACGCGAACGATTCCGGGGGTTGGCTGGTGCGAGCGACGACGAAGAAGCCGGAGTCGATACGGAAGGAATATGGATAATAAATTGCACCTTGGCCTTCGTTCTCGGTGAGTCCCGCTTGTTTCACCCCGCCAACGACGCCGACGATGGTGAATGCGTCGGCATCCTTTCCTCCTTCGGAACCGTCCCACAGTCGTTGGCCGATAGCGCTGGCGTGCGGCCAGTAGTACCGCGCGAAGTCTTCATCCACAACGCAGACTCGCTCGGCGCGACGCGAATCGTCGGCGGTGAGGAAACGTCCTGCGCGCAGGAAAAAACCCATCGCGCGAAAATAGTCGCCGGCGACTCCGTAAGAATAGTGTCCGCGCGCGGATTCGCCTGGGCGGACAACATGACCCGCCACTGTGGCGGCGCTTTTGCCGCTCTCGCCACTGAACGGCACATTGTTGACTACGCCTGTAAACAACACTCCCGGCAGATGATCGAGTTTGTTCATCAAGCTTTCCGCGAATTTCACTTGGCTTGCCTCGTTGTAATCAGCCCACGGAAGCAAAATCTGACCGGTCAAGACGTGGTCGGACTGAAAACCTGGCGAGACGGCCATCACTCGCTGAAGACTGAGGCCGAGCAGGCCAGCTCCGACCAACAGAACGAAAGCCAAGGCAATCTGAGAAACGATAAAACTGTGACGCAGGAATTGGGCGCCGCGTCCGCTGGTGCCGCCCCGGCTCACCGATTGCAGCGCATTTCCCAGATGGCGCCGAAGATTGAACCAGGCGACGGGAACGGCGAACACGAAGCCCATGACCATGGCGGCGATCAGGCCGACCAATGCTAATCGCGCGTCGAAAACGATGCGACTTCCCAACGGCAGGCGATCAGCGCCCGACGCGCGCAGCAGTTGGATTCCGCCGGCGCCGACGGCGAGTCCGAGTAATCCTCCGGCGAGCGTGAGCAAGGTGGTCTCAACGACTACTTCACTGACGAGATATTTCCACCCTGCGCCGAGCGCCTGTCGAACGGCTAATTCCTTGGCGCGGCTGCTGGCACGGATAAGCAGCAGGTTCACGAGGTTGACTGCGCCAATCAGAAGCAGAACGAGTGCGCCTGCCTCCAGCAGCAGTAACGTGGGACGCACGGCTGCGACGTGGTCCGCGCGCAATGGCACCACCACTGAACGAAAGCCCGCATCGGCGATCATCTTGGCCTGCGGGTCGTCAACTTCGAGTGCCGCGTTTTGCGCGTCGAGTTCCGACTGGGCTTGTGCGAGCGTGGCGTCCGGCTTGAGGCGCGCAATCATCTGGATCACGTTGCCGCCGGAATGCCGCCGCGATGGCGCGCGATCCTCCGGGCGCGATGCCAGAGGCAAGAACACCCGCGCATCGGAAGACAGAAAGTGGAAGCTCGGAGGCAAGACGCCGATCACTGTTCTGGAGACGCTGTTTACGCGGATTTGCTTTCCAAGCGCGTTGGGATCGGAGTTGAATCGCTGCCGCCAGTACGTGTCGGAAAGAATGGCGACATGGTCGGTGTCGGAAGTGGTTTCGTCGTCTGTGAAAGTGCGTCCGATCGCGGGGCCGAGTCCAAGAGTAGAGAAAAAATCCGGCGAGACGCGCATGGTAGGTTCGCGTTCCGTCGAGCCTGGCTCGCCGACAATCTCTCTGCTATAGCGGTAGATCGAGAGCGAGGCCAAGGCGGGAATACGACCGCGGCGTTCGTAATAGTTGGTCAGCGAAGAGCCATCGCGGTCAACGCCGGCTTTCGGATAAGTATTGAATATCGTCATGAGCCGGTCGGACTGGGGAAAGGGCAGGGGACGGAGCAGCACCGAGTCAATCACGGCAAAAATCGTGAGATTCGCGCCGAAGCAAATGGCGAGCGTCAGCAGAGCGGTCGCTGCAAAAGCTGGGGTTTTGCGAAACAATCGTGCGGCGTAACTCAGCTGCCTGCGAAACTCGTCGAAGAGGTGCACGCCGAAGGCTTCGCGGCAATCGGCTTTGATGTTGATGAAGCTGCCGAGTTCAATCCGTGCGCGGCGAGTCGCATCTTCCGGCGAAAGGCCGGAGCGGACCAGTTCATCGGTGTACTGCTCGATGTGGAAGCGGAGTTCCTCCGACATTCCGTCTTCGAAATCACGCCGCCGACTGAGCACGTGAAACAGAGAACGAAGCCGCTGGATCATTTCAAACCTCCTCCGGCGTTGCGTTTAGCGCCGCAGTCATGGCAGATGCCAAACGGTTCCAGCCGGCGGTTTCCTCACGCAAGCGGCGACGTCCTGCAGCGGTCAAGGTGTAATACTTCGCGCGGCGGTTGTTCTCGCTTTGACCCCATTCAGCGATGATGAGATCGTGACTTTCTAACCGATAGAGTGCCGGATAGAGAGAGCCTTGGGGAATCTCCAGCGCTTCTTTGGAAATCTGGCGGATGCGCAGCAAGACCCCGTAGCCATGCAACGGTTTCAAGGAAACCGCTTTCAGAATCAGCATGTCGAGTGTGCCGGGGAGTAGTTCGGCGGATTTGTCCACTGGGCTGGCCTCCTAGCTCAACTAGGAGTGTAGCGAACACTCTCCTAGTTTGACAGGGGGAAAGCGCGGCGATTGGCCAGCAGCTTAAGACTTGCGCGCTGCGCTGCGATTGCGGGCTCGCATTCCGGCAATGGACTTAACGGCCAGGGCCTGCAACACTTTTTGGTCCACGTCAGCGAGATTCTTGATGTAAAGGCAGCCCTTGCCGGTCTTATGCTTGCCGAGCTTCGCGAGTAGCGCCGCGGAGTCGCTGAACCCGAGCATGTTGTACAGAACAAGCGCGGGCTTACGCGGCGAAAAACCGATCAGCGGCATGTCGCCCTCGCGCCCGCTCTCGTACCGGTAGTGATAGCTGCCGAATCCGATGATGGATGGTCCCCACATTTTCGGTTTTTCGCCGCTTACGCTTTGCAGCAAATTGACGAGCGCGCGGGCATCGGCGCGCTTGGCCGAATCCGCAATCGCGCCGATGAACGCCGCGACACTTAATTTAGTAGCTTTCGTTTTGTTTTCGGCCATTTCTGCCGGCCTCCGACTGTCGCGTCTGGCAGATTATTTCAGACCCTTTCCGGTGGTCGTGATTACCAGCCGACCGTGTTTCACCCCGCGCAGGCTCAAGATTCTATCGCCCAGGCCTCGGATCGTGCTGCTTCGCCCTCTCATAATAATAACTTCCAGGCAATTGTGATGATCCAGGTGAACGTGCGTCGCTGCCAGAACTTGACTGCCGGCGTGGTGCTGCGCCTCCACCAATTCCTCCGTTAGATTCGGGCGATGATGGTCGTAAACGATCGTCAGAGTTCCGACGATTTCTCTGTCCTGTTCGACCTCTACAGAGACCAGATACTCGCGGATCAGATCGCGCACAGCCTCCGAACGGTTCTTGTAGCCCTTCCCTGCGATCGCTCGGTCAAACTTCGCAAGCAAGTCTTGATCTAACGAAAGCCCTGTTCTGGTTAACTCTGACATGTTTGATCCTACGCTTTGGAGTCCAAAAGAATTCCTTTATCCAACATTTGTATATAGCACGCGCGCCCCGCGAGAGGCCAGTTGCGGCTGAGTGGTATTAGCCTGCTTTAGATCGGGCTAGGGTGCGGTACCGCACTTCGCATAAGGAAATCCCCGATAGCACGATTTGCAAAAACGTGATACACACTCGTCCACGTAGGTAGCACGTATTCTGTGGTCGTATGTCGAGGACAAATGCGATCCGCGGGTATCGTTGGCATACTGCAGCCATTCGTCGTCGTTTTGATGGTCCTCCTTTGTTCGACCTTCACGTTGTCGGCCACGGCAAACGCCCAAGGAATCACTCAGCTATCAGGAACTGTGGTTGACGCGTCAGGCGCGGTGATCGCCGGGGCTACCGTGCAGGTTCGCAGCGCGAACGGTATTCTACAAAAAACGACGCAGACGGACGCGAACGGCTCTTTCATTATTTCTGGGCTCGCGGCAGGTAATTACCGGCTCGTGATATCCAACCCCGGTTTGGAAACCAAGGAAATCCCCGTCACCATAGCAACCACTGAGTCGCCGGCCCGGTTGCGGATCTCTCTGGCCGTGGGCTCCGTGAGCACCACTATAAACGTGCAGGGCCGTGAGGATAGCCTCATCGGAATCGCCGAGTCTGCCAGCCAGGGAACCGTGGGCGCAACGGAAATTCAGGATCGTCCGATTCTTCGTTCCGGAGAAATTCTGGAGACGATTCCTGGCATGATCATCACGCAGCACGCCGGCGGCGGCAAGGCCAACCAATATTTCCTTCGCGGCTTCAATCTCGATCACGGCACGGATTTCGCCGTTTACCTCGACAGCATGCCGCTGAATCTGCCGTCGCACGCGCACGGCGAGGGGTATGCGGACATGAATGCCGTTACACCGGAGTTTGTGGAGCGGATTGATTTCGAGAAAGGTCCTTATTACGCAAATATCGGCAACTATGGCTCAGCGGGAGCGGCGAATCTGGCGTTCTTCAAGACGCTGCCCGAAAACTTCGTCCTCGTGGAAGGCGGCATGTATGGCTACGGGCGCATCGTTTTCGGCATATCGAAAAAGCTCCGCAAAGGCAATCTGCTGTACGGCGGCGAAGCGTACCACGATAACGGCCCCTGGACGACGCATGAGGATAATTATTACAAATTTAATGGCCTGGCAACTTACAGCCAGGGCGGAGAGGCCAACGGTTTCAGCATCACGGCCCGCGCTTACCGGGGAACGTGGAACTCGAGCGATCAAATCCCTGTTAACGCCGTACCTCTGGTTGGTTTTTATGGCGCGCTGAACCCGACGGACGGTGGCAATTCGCAGCGCTATAGCTTGCAGGCTGAATGGCATCGTCAAGACGCAAATTCCCAGACAAAAGTCACGGCCTACGGATTTTATTATGACCTCAATTTATTTTCTGATTTCACTTACTACCTGGATGACCCGGTTAAGGGCGATCAGTTCGAACAGCAGGATAGGCGCTGGGTGGCGGGGCTTGACGCACACCACGCGATTTTCAGCACATGGTTTGGCCACAAGGTGGCGAATACGTTCGGCCTGCAGGTGCGCAACGATTGGGTTCATAACGGCCTTTACCGCTCCGAAGACCGTATGCGCACGAACAAAAATGATATCAACGCCTGCAATGCCCAACCCATCTCCGAGTGCGATGCCAATCTGGATCTGACGGCAGTCCTGCCCGCCGACACGGATGTGAATAAATTTACCGACACGATGATCGGCTTTTACGTGGAAAATAAAACCCAGTGGACAGACAAAGTCCGCTCGGTGGTGGCCTTTCGCGGCGACGAAGCAATCTATAGCGTCACCAGCTTGACTCCCACCTATGTCGCCACCGAATTGCCTGGCTCTCCGGTGGTCAACTTTTCGGAACTCAATTCCGGCACGGCCACCAAGTTCCTGCCGAGCCCAAAAGCGAATTTGATTTTCGGCCCGTGGGCCAAGACTGAGTTCTATGTACAGGGTGGTTTTGGTTTTCACAGCAACGATGCGCGCGGCGCAACGCAAAGGGCGGAGCCGATTTCGCCGGACTATCCTTTCCCCACGCCCAGCGCCCCAATTCCCGCACTGGTCCAAACCAAAGGCGCGGAAGTGGGCGCGCGCACTTCGGTCGTCCCGCATCTGCAGAGCACCCTTTCGCTGTGGTATCTCCACAGTAACTCCGAGCTGCAGCAGGATGGCGACACCGGAGGCACGGTAGCTTCAGAACAGTCGAGCAACAGATATGGCGTGGAATGGTCGAACTATTACACGCCACTGGAACATTTGGCTATTGATTTTGACCTTGCAGACTCCGTCGCCCGATTCACTCAAATAGACCCGGATGATGCGGCGTACACCAACCTGGGAGGCGGCCGGTATCCTGTGCAAGGCCCGGGTGGGACGCGTGTACCCGAAGCGGTTGAGTGGGTGATTTCGTCGGGAGTCACACTGCACGATTACAGAGGCTTCACGGCGAGTCTGCGCCTGCGCTACTTCGGCCCGCGCGATCTAACGTCCGACGGAATTTATCGCTCAAACTCAACGGCGTTGCTTAACGCGGAGATCGGTTATCGAATCAACAATCGTTGGAGCGTGAAAGCTGAATTATTGAATTTGCTTGACCGTCTCGATCACGACATTGACTACGCCTATATCTCGCGAATAACGCCAACAGGCGCGCCGGAGTTCACAGACGTTTTCCACCCGGTCGAACCGTTTCAGGCGCGATTCGGGTTAACTTACAGATTCGATCTGCATCAGTGATTTTGTGTGCGTTCCTGTGCGAGGACTGGAGAACACTTTATTCAGAAAACGACCCACGATTGAAGGGCGATGTTCAAGTTTTGATTAGCGTCGCAATCGAAAAAATGATTCATCGCGCGCCCGATATGTGGGCGCGCGATGTACCAGCGGTTACCAACACTTAGGCGTTTGTGCCACCGTCAACAGTCAGATTCGCGCCGGTGATGTAGGACGCATCGGGACTGGCCACGAAGGCTACCAACGCGGCGACTTCGGCCACGGTTCCGTAGCGATTCAGCGCCGTATTGGCTTTTTGCGGAGCGGCCCAATCGCCCGCGGCGGGATTTAAGTCCGTGTCAATCGGACCGGGCTGGACGTTATTGACCGTGATGCCCCGGCCTCCCACTTCGCGCGACAATCCCTGGGTGAACATTTTGATGGCTCCCTTCGTGGCCGAGTAAGCCACCAAACCGGGCGTCATCATGCGCTCGCCTACGCAGGAGCCGATCATGATGATACGGCCACCGTTCTGCATGTGCTTCAACGTCGCCTGTGTTGCGACGAGCGCGCCGCGGACATTGAGGTTAAACATCTGGTCTATATCTTCCAGCGTGGTCTGCTCGAACGGTTTCGGAATGGCCGTGCCGGCATTGTTCACAAGGATGTCAATTCTGCCGAAAGTCGCGGCGGTCTTTTCGACTGCGGCGTTCACGGCGGCGGCATCGGTCGCGTCCGCCTGTATCGCAATCGCCTTACCGCCTGCGCGTTCGATCTCCTTAACCACTGCCGCAGCCGCGTCGGCGCCTTTTGTGTAGGTGATGGCGACATTGGCGCCGTCTGCGGCCAGGCGCTTGGCGATTCCAGCGCCGATGCCGCGCGAGCCGCCCGTAACGAGCGCAATTTTCCCTTCCAGATTCTTGGACAATGTTTATCTCCTCTTCCTCTAAAGGTCACTCTGTGGCAATCACCCGTTAGATGCAGCTCGAGCAGCTGCGGATGATAACGAAGCGTGCGCCAGCGCATTTTATCGCCGCAGAAGATGAGCCCGCAGCGCACGCGCTTCTCCGGATTTTCGCTACCCGCGGCGATGGGCAGCTTCCCGCGGCCGTTCGCAAATTCGTGTCAACGCAAAGTAGAAATGTCCGGGTTTGTGCAAGATAGAAATGTCCGCTTCCATGGTTTTCTCCAAGGGTGTTCGGCAGGCACATGGTATTTGGGTTTGCTCTTGTTGTTCGGTCTCTCGCTTCTTTCCGCAAGTCCTGCAGGCCGTAGGCCGGAAGGACTTGCGGGCGGCCGCAGCGGTTGGGGGCAGAGGCGCAGGTGCAGAGAGCGGTCGCGGAAACGCAACCAGTGGCTTCCGTCCAGCCGCCGTTCGATCTCTACGGCGGCTCCCCGCAGCCCTGCGCAAACTTCTTCCCGCACCACTCCCCAACGATTCCCCTCCCAGCTGACGGTGTGGTCCTGTGCCACTTGGCGGGCCACACGCACGCTCAGAATTTCTTCCAGGTGCTGTTCCGGCCCCAGCCGCCGATGGGCATTGCGTGGATTTCGTGCCGCCACCGTGAATCGCTGCTCCCACTGGGGAATAAAGCGCGTCTCCAGAAAGTGATTGGCTGCGGCGATGCTGTCGATTCCCGCCAAGCGCATCTCCTTCACCAGACGATCCTGCAGAGTTGCAAACAGCCTCTCGATCCGCCCTTTGGCCTGCGGACTGTGCGCCGCAATCCATTCGATTCCCAATTCGTGCAGCGCTCGCCCGAACTGCGAGCGGGCTGCTTCTCCCTGCAGTTGTTCCCCGATAGCGGCGCGCCGATGGGTACGAAAGATGCTGTTTTTATCGGTGTAATGGGCCAGCGGACGTCCGTAGCGCCGTAGCCATCCCTGCAGGGTTCGCAAGTTCTCTTCCGTGCTGTCCTGCTCGGTGAAACGTGCATAGATCCGGCTGGTGGCGTCATCGATCATGGCGATGAGCTGGCAAGCTGGACCGCGCTCCTCCAGCCAGCGGAACGGCGAGCTGTCCTGCATCACCAACTCGCCGAAGCAGGCTCGGCGTTCCCGCCACACGTGGATCTTTTTCACGCGCTGGCAGCGCGGACGCCACAAGGCCGCCTGGGTCATCCACTTCCGCAGCGTCTCGCGGCTTACCGCGAAACCTTCCTGGGCCAGGTGTTCGGCGGCCAAGCTGGGACCGAAATCGGCATAACGCTGACGGAGCCGCGCCAGGATCTTCTGCTCGAAGCGGGGCGCCAGCTTGCGATTCGATGGCCGGCCGCGTAATCCGTGAATCAAGGCAGCGTCGCCGCGCTGGCGAATCCCCAGCAGCATGCGCCGCACCTGGCGGTCGCTGACTTGCAGCCGCGCGGCGGCTGCCCGCTGCGTCAACTGCCTCTGCTGTACCTGGTGCAACACTTTCAATCGGTCCCGTTCTGGTTGGCTCAATGCGATTCGCTCCGTTTCCATGGGCCCCTCGGCCCTCCATGAAAGCGGACATTTCTACTTTGCACAAACCGGACATTCTCACTTTGCAGCGACACCGTTCGCAAATTCGTTGCGTCCCCACGCGAGGAGGCGTAGGATGCTGCCACAAGAGGTCCAGTCTCCCGTCCAGGCTCGGATCTTGCCGTTGATTTAACCCTTCACCCGGTGCGAAGCGCGCCCAGCGAACCGCACCGGCCGCGTAGAGCAATTGCGGAAACTCTCGAGAGTGGTCGGGGTAGGTGTCAGCGATGAAAAGTCCCCTGCGTGTTTCAGTCCTCGTTCTAGTGGTGCCGCTAGTTTGTTTCAGCATAGCGCCACGATCTCGCGCCGCAGTTCCCCCAGGTTCTCCCGCACCGCAGGAGCGCATCGTCCAGTCACCTGAGCCGCCCGAGGCGGCTGTCCAGTCTCAGCCGTCAGTGCAGGCCACCGCTACGATTCCCGGCCCGCTGCGTTCCTTCTTGCGCATCGCCGGAATCAGCCAGAAAGCCAATACCGTAGAAGTGATGCCTCTGGTCGCGCGCAATGTATTTCTGCTGGGCTATCAGGGCAGCGGCCTGGGCAGCCATCCCACGGAATATCTGATTCTCCTACGGCGCTACGTGCAGCAGGCCCGGGAACTCTCGAATTTGGCGGGACACGATGGCGTGATTCGCGTTTCCAATTGCGGCGACGCCACGCAATTACTCGGCATCCTTGGATACAAGACGGCTGCGGAGTGTGGAAAGAACACGACGTACGTCGAAACGGCCGATCCGCGCAGGGCATTTCTCACTATTGATTCCGGTTTTCCGCTGCCGGACCTGGAAAAAACTTTGCAGGATGGCACGCCCTTCGTTTACCAGTACCCCAATTCTCAAGTCCCCATCGTTCTCACGGAACGAGAATGGGCGGAGGCCAGCGGCGGAGGCGGCACGGACAAGGAGAACCGGCCGCTGATTGATTCGCTGCTGCACGACGCGGCTCTCGCGCGTCTTTACTACGCCTGGGCCCACGTGGATCCCGAAACGCAGGCTGCTCTGCTGCATTCGCCCGGACTAAAAAAATTGGTTCCCCTTTCCGCCGCGCTGGATTTTTACGGCAGTTACATTCGCATCGAATCGGGCCGAGTGATCGTTCCCGGCGGCGCAAGCGCCGAGTCGGAATGGAAAGACCTGGTCGGCGCCAATCCGCACTCTCCGGGCGAATTTGTGCCGCGCCTGCTGGCGAAGGACAACGGCTGGCTGGCCGCCTATTTCGATTCGCTGTCGCGCATCCCGCCCGAACAGCAAGCGCACTTCGCCGAGTCTCCGCGGCTGCGCCGCTGCTACGACGCGCTCCGCGGCAAGACTCTTTCCCCTAGCGCCACGGCCTCGGTGTTCCGGCCCGATCCAACTCTTCTGCTTTTGACCACGCGCATGCAGTGGGATCCGAACGGCGACCCGCACGTGCCGGGAAATCTTCAGGCATGGAAAGACATTCTGCGGCAGAAGAACAGCACCGAGCTGGCCCACGCGTGGAACGTGGATACGAAAGACTGGAAAAACACGCCCGATGGCCTGCTCGAAACCATGATTGCGCTCTCGCGCATCGGCATGGAGGGTACTCCGGCTGAAGCATATCTGGTGCTGAGCGAAATAGATGCCAAGCGCCCGACAGCGCATCGGCTGAGCCCAGCCACGGTGGAACTGATGGCCGGGAAGTTCAACGAATTTCGCAATCAATATTCCATCTTCTCCGAATTTCCGGAGCTGAGCGACGCCTCGATCACCGCTTTCCTAACTACCGCGGGCGCACTGTGGAAAATTCAAGACCACACGATGCGCGGCAACGCCATGGGCATTTTCGAAGCGAACGTCATGCTCTGGCAGATCCTTGCCCGTCAGGGCGAAATCCCTCTGAGCGCTCGCGACGAATCCTGGCAGAGCATGATCAAACCTTTCGCGCACGTCACTTCGTCCACGCAGGTCTTCGACGCCGGGCGCGTGTCGCTGGGACACGTGCTCCACGCCGCCACGGGCGAAACCCGGCGCTCGCAGGATGAGATCGTGGAATTGATCGCCGGCCCTCGCCAGACGAATTCCGAAGGTCAACGCATCCACCGCGAACTGGCGGACCGAATTCGCGCGGTGCTGGACGATCAGCGCCTGGTATCGCTGGACACGCTGCTCGCGCTGGGCGACGGCATGACGCCAACACCGCAGGGGATTCCGGCTGGAGATCGTCTTATTCCGCTCGCCGAGCAACTCGGCGAATTCCAGATGCCGCGCCCAATATTTACCAGCACCGAGCGCACCACTTTTACCTCGGGTTCTTACAACAACCGCCACACGGAAATCGAAATGCACACGGACCTTGCGAAGATACTGAAATCGCAGGTGTCCGGTCCGGAATTGGACCAGTCCCGCGGGCTGCTCGCCCCGTTCCTGCGCGACACGCTGGTCGGTTTCAGCTATGCCTATTACGAACCACCCGGCTCCCAGGCCCTGCACAATAATCCGTTGCTCATACGCTCGCACGACTTTTCCGGCGAGACGGTGATGGGCACCGAAGAATCGCTGTGGCTCACGCCGCGCTTGTTTGGCGCGGGCTCTCCGGCTGGCGGTGGCGCTCATCTGGTGGGTTCGCTAGCCGACTTGCCCTACGTGCTGGCGCAAATGGAAGAGGATTTTATCGCGCCGGAGAATGTGCAGGCGCTGATCTGGTCGGATCTGGTGCCGTCCGTTTTGACCAATTCCGTGCTGCCGCGCTGGTGGAACGTGAGCCGGGATGAATTGCACGCCGTCGCGCTGTATCAGCGCGCGGGGGACGAAATGCTCGCGGCCTCGGTGAAAAATGATGAGCTGCGGGCGAAAGTAACTCTCATCCTTTCGGATCGCATGATTCCGCAAAGGGCCGCACAGCTCGATGCCGCTCTGCGCGCAGGCCAGCTCACAGAAGTCTCCGCGGAGATCACGCCAGCCGATTCCTTTTATCTGACCGCGGAATTTCGCCGCAGATTTCCAGACGACAGCAATTCCATCGGAACGGCCGGGCGTGAATTGCAGGATTTGTCGCGCGATCACCCCACGGAGATCACCTGGGCTCGCTTGTCGCAGGATTTCGGCGTGCCGCATCCCGTCCTGGCGCGCACCTATGCCCGGGAATTGATCAACGTTAGGCCATTCCCCATGTTCCAGGGTTATTCCAGCCGATTGCTCGCCGAGACCTGGGACTCGACGAATCTGTACTGGGCGCGCTTGGCCGACGAAATGGGCTATCCGCCGGTGACGTTGAATCGCTTGGCGCCCGAACTCACCGAGCGCATGGTCGCCAAAATTTTCGCCACGGACCTGAACGATTGGCCAGCCATACTTCGCGCCATGCACGAAACCGGTGAAGAGTTCCGGCAGGGCAAAGTTACCTCGCTGCCCGCGAGTTTCGGCAGTCCTCAGCCTTAGGATATTCCGGCGCCGCCCGCTCTGTTTCCGATTCGTACGGGTGGCCTCGCGAAAATGTGGTAACGGAGAAAATCGAGGCCCGTCATGTGCAAACGATTCGTGGTGACTCTGGTTCTGGCGGTCGCACTTTCCGTTCTCGTTCGCAACGCGCCGGTGGCGCAAGAAAGCGTGCCGCCGCGTATTAATGTCACCGTGGATTTGGTGCAGCTGAATGTGGCGGTCACCGACAACAAGGGAAAGTATGTCACGGGACTTAATCCGCAGGACTTCACTATCGCCGAAGACGGCATCCCAGAAAGCCTGGCCACGTTCGGAGAGGGCAACGAATCCGCCCGCGCGCTTAGTGGCGCACCGGCATCCGCGGCCAAGCCTTCGGACGGTTCCTCCACGGCACAAAAAGATTCATTATCCGCTAGCGAGTTGACTTCACTCGTGGAAGGCGCCAACGTTTTCGTTCTCTTCGATACCAGCAACTACATGTACCGCGGCTTCGTATTCGCGCAAGACGCCATCGCTGATTTCGTGCGCTCGCTGGAGAGCGCGAACAAAGTAGCATTCTATTCCTACAGCCGCGATCTTTCCCGGGCCGCGCTGCTCACTGCCGACCGCGCGCAAGTTCTCCGCGCTGCCCGCACCACCGTTGCGGGAGACGATGCCGCACTCTACAACTGCTTGTTGCTCACGGTGCAAGACGCTGCGCACTTCACCGGACGGAAAGTGATCGTGGTCTTCTCCAACGGCCCCGATAACTACAGCATGGTCCCGCCGGAAGATGTGGCTGAGCTCGCGCAATCCACCGGCACAACCATCTATATGGTGAGCACTCAGGAAGCCCACCTGGAGCCGATCTCCAACGCCGTATTTCAACGCATGACCGCGGCCACCGGCGGCAAAGTGTATTTCGCCCACAGCTGGAAGGACGAACAGGCTGCCTTCGCCTCCATTCGCGATGATCTAGCCCATCTTTATTCGCTAAGCTACTACCCCAAGCCCAATCCCAACCGCGGCTGGCGCACCATCACGGTGAAACTCTCAAGCGACCAGCACAAGCGCTACCACATTCGCACCCGCGACGGCTATCGCCTGCAACGCACGCGCTTCACCACCGAAGCAGCAGCCGCTGTCCAGCCCGAAGCGGCGGCAAAATAGCCGCAGCCCGCACCGATGGGTGTTTGAAGGCTTGGCTTTTTTTGCCTCCACGTGCATGAATCTGTGGCGATGTCCTGCGTCAGAATTTGTAGTATCGTATTGGTTTCGATGGACCAAACGCAGACCAATCAACGCGCCGTACTGGGTTCGATCTTCGTCATAAGCGCTGCGGCCGTCTCGTTTCTGCTCTGGCTACTTTATTTGCATCGCGCCCCCGCTCAGTTCGCGGGCCGATTTGTTTTCCTCCCTGCGCTGAATGCAGTCCTGAACGGCCTCAGCGCCATTGCCCTGTGCACTGGCCTGTACTTCATCAAGAAGCGCGATCGCAAAGCTCATCGCGCGAGCATGTTATTGGCGTTCGGTTTCTCGTCGCTCTTCCTGGTCAGCTATATCGTGAACCACGCCCTGCACGGCGACACGCGTTTCCCCACAGCCCACGTGACGATTCGCGCGATCTACCTCTTGATTCTCTCGAGCCACATTATTCTCTCGATCGTGGCGCTGCCCCTGGTTCTCATCACGTTCTTCTTCTCACTCAGCGGCCGCTTCCCTCAGCACAAACGCATCGCGCGCTACACTTTTCCCATCTGGCTGTACGTCTCGGTCACCGGCGTTGTGGTGTTCGCACTCCTGCAGGCCTACGCCTACTAATCCAGTCCGAAGCCTCCTCACACATCCACCAGCAGTCCCCGCCGCGTGGTATATACTCCACGAAAAGAAACAGCACTCGTCGCAAGAGAGGAACGATGAAGCGTCCGGCAGGCGTCACAATCGCAGCCGCAGTGGTCCTTATCGGCTCTGCTATGACGCTGCTTTCCGCTGCGTTCATCATTTTCGCCTCCTCTGTGATGCCTGCCGCGGGTTCCACCCCTGCATTCACTCGCGACGCCAGCCTGATAATGTCCGTACTCATGTTGGGCATGGCGGGGTGGGGCATCGCCACCGGCATCAACCTGCTGCAACTTCGCGAATGGGCCCGAATTTCCATGATCATTTTCAGCGGCCTGCTGCTGGTGATGGCCGTGCCTGGCCTGCTGATGATGCTGGTGATGCCTCTGCCAGCACTGCCGCCGGACGCCTTCCCACCCGGGGACGGAGTCCCGTCACCCGAGCATTTGATGACGGCCGTGCGCGTCGTCATGGCAGTCCTCTACGCGCTGCTGGCGCTCTTGGGGGGCTGGTGGATTTATTTCTTCAACTCGCGCCCGGTCAGAGAATTATTCCGCGGGACCGCAACATCGCAGCCGTCGACTTGGGCTCCCGCCGTGCTCGCGCCCACGGAAATTCCCGGAATGCCGAAAAGGCCAGTGAGCATCACGATCATTGCGTACCTCACGCTGGTGGGTGCCTGCATGTTTCCGATCCTCAATATCCTGCACCTGCCTCTCACGTTCCTGGGCTTCTTTTTCACCGGAGGAAAAGCCTCGCTGATCGTTATTGGCTACATGTCGGTGCAGCTCGGAATGGCGTATGGGTTGCTCAAGCTGGAAATGTGGGGCCGTAGCCTCGCCATCTACTATTTCAATTTCGCAATCTTCAATTCCATCATTTCGGTAATCCTTCCTGGCGCGCAAGCCCGCTACGCAGAAGCCATGACTGCGATGCAGGGCTCGCTGGGCCTGCCGCCCACTCAGTTCCAGGTTCCCTTATGGACGAGCCTGGTTTTCTCCCTGCCGATGATCGCCATACAATTGTGGTTCGTAGTCACGCGCAAGAAAGCATTCGTCGAGGCTCACCACGGCCGACTCGCTTCGAGCTAAGCCTTCATCGAGCCGTGAACGACTGGCATATCAGGCCTTCGCCGACGTAGAATGGTGTGCAACGTGGCTCGCTACTTTCGCGCAAAACAGGCGTAAAGCGTTGACGGGAGCGTGACTCGATGCGATAATCGCGGCCTTTGCTTGAGCCTAGAAGTGTGTCCCGGAGCGGGTGGTCGCGATTCCGGGCAACAGTGCAACACAACGATACAAACGACACAAACGGGGCAAAAGTATTCGTAGCCTTTCCTAACGATGGAAATCCTTCGCCAGCTCGGTGACCTGTTTCTTCAAGCTGTGCCCACGGTCATCATCGTTTTCCTATTTTATCTTTTCATGCGCTGGGCTTTCTTTACGCCGATCCAGAAAGCGATGGCGGAGCGTAGCGCGAAAATCGAAGGTGCGCGCGCGGAAGCGGCAGCTGTCGAAGCCGCGGCGCGGCAGGACCTGGAAAATTACAATGCAGCGCTGCGCAAAGCGCAGGGAGAGATTTACCTCGAACAGGAAGCAGCCCGCGCGGCCGTCCTCGAACAGCGCGCCAAGAATCTGAAGGCGCAACGCTCCCTCGCGCGCAAGGAAGTGGACGAGGCCAAGAAGAGAATCGAAGCCGAGCTGGTGGAAGCCCGCAAGGAAGTCGAACGGCAAACCCCCGAATTGGCCGGTGCCATCGCTCGCAACATTCTGGAAGGCGCGAATTCTTCGCCGGGCGGTGCGCGCCGATGATTTTCCGCCACACATACCGTTTGAACTGCGCCGGCCGCGCGCTTGGCTTCCTGGCTATTTCCCTCACGCTGGCTGCCGTGCCCGCGTTCGCGCAAGAGGGTGAAGCTTCACCGGCGGATTCCACGACAGGCTGGGTTTTTCGCTGGCTAAACTTCGCGCTGGTGTTCGGCGCTATCGCCTACTGCATCGTGAAATTCGCCGCGCCTGCTTTTCGCGCGAATACCGACGAAATTTCCAGGAAAATCGCGGAAGGCGCGCGCGCCCGCGACGCCGCCGAGCGCCAGCGCCGCGAAATCAAAGCCAAGCTCGAAGGCCTGGACCGCGAAATTCAGCAATTGCGTGTGGACGCCAAGCGCGACGCCGAAGCCGAAGCGCAGCGCCTGCGCGACATGGGCCGCGCCGAAGCCGAAAAAATCGAACTGGCGGCCCGCTCCGAGATTGACGCTGCAGGACGGGCAGCTCGCATGGAATTGAAGGTGCTAGGCGCGCGCCTCGCCGTCGAACGCGCGGAAGTATTGCTAACGCAAGAACTGGCTCCCAAATCAGAAGCCGCGTTGATCCGCACATTCATCGCCGAGCTTGAAGGGAGCGTCAATTGAGCGCAGTGGCCGAACGTTACGCCGCGGCGCTGGCCGATGTGGCCCTCGAACGCAAGTCTGGCGAAGCGATCCGCAAGGACCTCGCCGCGTTCGTCGAAACATTCCTCGCTTCGGCCGATTTGCGCAACGCACTCGAAAGTCCCGCGGTGGACGGCGCAGTGAAAAATAAAATCATCATCGCGGTGGCCGCAAAGATGGGCCTCAACGATGCGGTGCGCAATTTCGTTTGCCTGATCGTGGATCATCGCCGCACTCATCTGTTTCACGAGATTTTGCCGGTATTCGGTACAGAGCTGAATAAGCGCCTGGGTATCGCCGAAGCCGAAGTCACCACCGCGCGCTCTCTCAGCGATGCCGAGAAAAAAGACTTGCTCGCGGTGCTGCAGCGCCGCACCGGAAAAAAGATCGAAGCTCGCTTCGCCGAAGATAAAGACTTGCTCGGCGGAGCCGTTGTGCGCGTCGGCTCCACGGTTTATGACGGCTCAGTGCGCGAGCAATTGAATCGCTTGCGCGAACGGCTGGAAACTGAATAAAAACGACGCCGCATCGTGCGTTGCAGCGCCGGCGTCACACGGTCACTAGAAAACAGGAGTCAGGATGGCCAACATCAAAGCGGACGAAATAACCAAAATACTGCGCGAGCAGATCGAAAATTATCAACAGACCCTCGCCGTCGAGGAAGTCGGCACCGTCATCTCCGTCGGCGACGGCATCGCGCGCATCCACGGCCTGGATAAGTGCATGGCCGGTGAAATGATCGAGTTTCCGCACGACGTCTTCGGCATCGCGCTGAACCTCGAAGAAGATCAAGTCGGCGCCGTGCTTCTAGGCGATTACACCGAAATCAAAGAAGGCGACACCGTCAAGCGTACCGGCAAAATTATGTCCGTGCCCGTCGGCGACGGCATGATCGGTCGCGTCGTGGACGCGCTCGGCAATCCCATTGACGATAAAGGCCCCATTCAATCCAGCCAGCGCAATCCGCTCGAACGTATCGCTCCCGGCGTAATCGCTCGCCAGCCCGTGCGCGAACCCATTCAGACCGGCATCAAATCTATTGACGCCATGATTCCCATCGGCCGCGGCCAGCGCGAGCTGATCATCGGCGACCGCCAAATCGGAAAAACCGCGATCATCATTGACACGATTTTGAATCAGCGCGGCGGCGATATGATCTGCATTTACTGCGCCATCGGCCAGAAACGCTCCACTGTCGCGCAGCTCATCAAGACGCTCACCGATTTCGGCGCGATGGAGCACAGCATCGTCGTCGCTGCCACCGCATCCGAATCCGCTTCGATGCAATTCATTGCGCCGTTCGCTGCCTGCGCGATCGGCGAATATTTCCGCGACACCAAGCGCCATGCCATCTGCTTCTACGACGATCTTTCGAAGCACGCGCAGTCCTATCGCGAAATCTCGCTCTTGCTGCGCCGCCCGCCCGGTCGCGAAGCATTCCCCGGCGACGTTTTCTTCCTGCACTCGCGCTTGCTGGAGCGCGCCGCGAAATTGAACGACGAACTCGGCGCGGGTTCGCTCACCGCGCTGCCGGTAATCGAAACGCAAGCCGGCGACATTTCCGCCTACATTCCAACGAACGTGATTTCCATCACCGACGGCCAGATTTTCCTTGAGGCTGACCTGTTCAATAGCGGCATCCGTCCCGCCGTGAACGCCGGCATTTCCGTCAGCCGCGTCGGCGGCAACGCGCAAATCAAAGCCATGCGCCAGGTGGCCGGCACTTTGCGCCTCGATCTCGCGCAATATCGCGACCTCGCGGCCTTCGCGCAATTCGGCACCGAGCAGCTCGACAAAGCCACCCAGGCGCAACTGGCACGCGGTCAACGCTTGATGGAAATTTTGAAACAGGATCAATATCAGCCGCTTTCCGTTGAAAATCAGGTCCTGATTATCTTCGCGGCTTCCAACAAGTATCTCGACGATCTTCCGGTGAACGAGTGCCGCCGCTTCGAACAGGAGCTGTATCCCTTCATCGAGACCAATTACAGCGGCCTGCTGAAATCGCTGCGCGAAAAGAAAGCGTTCGACGATACCAACCGCGCCGAAGCCAAAAAAGCGTTGGATGCTTTCAAAGAACGCTTCAAAACGACGATCAAGACCGATCCAGCGGTGGCGGCGCAGGCGAAATAGTTCCGTTCCATGCCCACACTTCTCGATTATCGGCGCCGCATCCGGTCTGTGAAGAGCACGCAGCAGATCACGCGCGCGATGAAGTTCGTCGCCGCGGCGAAATTGCGACGCGCGCAGGAAGGCGTCTTTGCCGCACGGCCCTACGCCAAGGAGATTATTCGCGTGCTGCGCTCCGCCGCAGCCCGCATGGAATCTCCCGCGCACCCGCTGTTGCAGCGCCGCCCCGAGGAAAAAATTCTTGTAATGGTTCTCACTGGCGACCGCAGCCTCTGCGGCGCTTTCAATTCCAATGTGCTGCGCCACGCCATGGATTTCATCCGCGAACATCACGCGCAGAAGCTTGAACTGATCGTCGTGGGGAAAAAAGGCCGCGACACGCTGCGCAAGCGCGGCTATTCGTTCGTTGCGGAATATCTCGACGTCTCTGCGAAGGTCGAGTTTTCGAAAGCCAAGGAAATCGCCGCGCGAGTCGCCGAGCTCTACACCAGTGGCGAAGTGGACGCCGTGTACGCCATCTACAACGAATTCAAGAACGTGATGGTACAAAATCTGCGCGCCGAAAAACTACTCCCGGTTGATCCGCAAGTTGTGAAAAAATCCGCAGACGGCGAAGAACTCGCCGCCCGTCACGCCGGCCCCGGCGGCTCCTTGCCCACCGAGCCTGCCCCCGACGGACAAGGCCGCCTGGTGGATTACATCTACGAGCAGCCCGTAGAAGAGATTTTCAACGGACTCGTGCCGCGCTACCTGGAAGGCGAAATTTTCCGTATTTTGCTCGAATCCGCCGCCGCCGAACACGCCGCGCGCATGACGGCCATGGATTCAGCAACGAGAAACGCATCCGAGCTGATCGAAAAGCTCACTCTGCGGATGAACAATATTAGGCAGGCAGCGATTACGAAAGAATTGATCGAAATAGTAAGCGGAGCGGCATCGGCAAACTCGTGATCGGCGCCGGCGCGCGATTCACGAGTTCAACGTAACGAATCACGTTTCTCAGGAGCACTGAATGGCTACAACAGAACACAAGATCGGCCACGTGGTAGAGGTCATCGGACCTGTCGTGGACGTGCAATATGAAGAGGGCCACCTTCCGCTGATTCACAACGCGGTGAAGATCACCAGCGAAGGCTTCAACAATCCCGAGCCGCTCGACATCGTCGCCGAAGTCGCGCAGCACCTGGGCGAAGGCCGCGTGCGATGCGTCGCGATGAAACCCACTGAAGGCCTGGTGCGCGGCATGAAAGCGCTCGATCTCGGCGAGCCTATCTCCGTTCCGGTCGGCCGCGGCGTGCTAGGCCGCGTGCTCAACGTACTTGGCGAGCCGGTAGATAATCTCGGCCCCGTGAAGTACGAAAAGCGCTATCCGATTCACCGCCCGGCTCCGCTGCTCGAAGACCAATCCACCACGCTCGAAATGTTTGAGACCGGCATCAAAGTCGTGGATCTCACCGAGCCGTACCTGAAAGGCGGAAAAATCGGCTTGTTCGGCGGCGCAGGCGTTGGCAAGACCGTGTTGATTCAAGAGCTGATCCACAACGTCGCCATGAAACACGGCGGCGTCTCGGTTTTCTCCGGCGTCGGCGAACGCACGCGCGAAGGCAACGACCTCTGGCTGGAGATGCAGGAATCCGGCGTAATCGTCCCGGGAAATTCGGAAAAATCGCGCTGCGCTTTGATCTACGGACAGATGACCGAGCCACCCGGAGCTCGTCTGCGCGTCGGGCTAACTGGCCTGACCGTCGCCGAATATTTCCGCGACGAAGAAAAGCTCGACGTGCTGCTGTTCATCGATAATATTTTCCGCTTCGTGCAAGCCGGCTCGGAAGTATCCGCGCTGCTCGGACGCATGCCTTCGGCCGTCGGCTACCAGCCGAACCTGAACACCGAAATCGGCGAACTGCAGGAGCGCATCACGTCCACGAAAAATGGCTCGATTACTTCCGTGCAAGCCATTTACGTTCCGGCGGACGATTACACCGATCCCGCCCCAGCCGCGACTTTCGCGCACCTGGACGCCACAACGAACCTGAGCCGCCAGATCGTCGAACGCGGCATTTATCCCGCCGTAGATCCTCTAGCCAGCTTCTCGCGCATTCTGGATCCGCGCATCGTCGGCCAGGAACACTACAACGTGGCCCGGTCCGTGAAAGCCGTTCTGCAGCGCTACAAGGAATTGCAGGACATCATCGCGATTCTGGGCATTGAAGAACTCTCCGACGATGACAAGCAAACTGTCACGCGTGCGCGCAAAATCGAAAAATTCCTCTCGCAGCCGATGTTCGTTGCCGAGCAGTTCACCGGCCTGGCAGGGAAGTACGTGAAGATCGAAGACACCGTTCGCGGCTTCAAGGAAATCGTTGAAGGAAAGCACGACGATTTGCCGGAGCAAGCTTTCTACATGGTCGGCACCATCGAAGAGGTCCGCGAGAAGGCAGAAAAAATGGCGGCAGGCGCAGCAGCGTAGTTTACGCTGGCATGCGCACAGCGAAACGAATCAGACGAAATAAAATAAATGGCCACGCTACCAGATAAAATCGAGCTGCAAGTGGTGACGCCCGAGCGCCACATTCTCAGCGAAGATGTTGACTCGCTGGAAATGCCGGGCAAAGACGGCTACCTGGGTATTCTTCCCGGCCACGCGCCGCTGATCACCGAACTAGGCGTCGGAATTCTGACCTATCACAAGGGCGGCGAGACGCGTTACCTCACCGTAATGTACGGCTTCGCTGAAGTACTGCCGGATCGCGTGATCGTCCTCGCGGAAATTTCCGAGCGCGCCGAGGAAATTGATGTCGCGCGCGCGACGGCCGCATTGGAACGCGCCAAGTCCGATACGCCAAAGGCCGGATCCACCGAAGCCGATTGGGACCGCGCAAATGCCGCAATCGAACGCGCCATGGCTCGCCTGCAGGCCGCTACCAAAGCGGGCTCAGGTTCGGGTGTCGCAGGCGCTTCCAGTAAGGCTGTGCAGCACGCGGCCGCCTAGCCCCTATGTACCCTGTTTACCGTTGGATATCGTCGCATCCCCAGGCTCGGCGGTCGCATCTGATAGCTATGGTACAAATGTAGTAGAAGAGCAGTAGGCGAGTAGAAGGGGCGTATGTCAGACATTACCGTGTATTCAACTTCCTGGTGCTGCGATTGCCGCCGGGCCAAGAGTTTTCTGCGCGACAGAGGCATTTCGTATCGCGAGGTCAACATTGACGATGACGCCGCCGCCGAAGCCATCGTGCTGCAGATCAATAATGGCAAGCGCAAAGTGCCGATGATCGGAATTGAAGGCCGCTACTTCTCGCTGAGCCCTTTCGACCCCTACAAATTCGCCGAAGAACTGAAAATCCCGCTCAATAAGTAAATTAAGCAGCGACGTATTTTCGTGGCGCCGGAGTCTCGCCGGCTTCGTTGCCTTTGGGGTCCGCGCCGCGTTGGTCGGTGCATGTCTCACACGCGTCCGTTGCGGCAACTCCTCACATCAACCCCACGCCTCGCGTCATCACGCCCGCAACATGCAAATCCGGCGTCAAAATCACCAAATCGGCATCGCCGCCAATCGCCAGAATTCCTTTTTTCCCTGCCAAGCCCAGCCGTCGCGCAGGCAAAATAGTTGCCATGCGCAGCGCATCCACGAATGGCACGCCCACTTCCACCATATAGCGCAACGCACGATCCAGAGTTAGCGTGCTGCCAGCCAATTTGCCTTCGGAATTTCGGACCACGCCGCCCTTCACGGTGACCTCAAAATTTCCCAAGCGGTAATTCCCATCGCGCATCCCAGTAGCAGCGGTGCCGTCGCTCACCAGCAACACCGTGTCGAATCCCTTGGTGCCCAGCAGCACCTGGATAGCGGGCGCCGCAACGTGCACGCCATCCGCGATGATTTCGGCAGTCACGTCTGTGTCGGTCATGATCGCGCTGATCACGCCCGGATCGCGGTGCGTAAACGGCCGCATCGCGTTATAGACGTGCACCGCATGCCGCGCGCCCGCCTTGAACGCAGCCCGCGCCTGATCGTAGTCCGCATCGGTGTGCCCTACCGCCACCACCAGCCCATCCGCCACCGCGCGCGCAATCAACTGCAAAGCGCCAGGAATTTCGGGCGCCACCGTCACAATCTTCACCAACCCATCCGCGGCAGCGCGAAATTGTTCCAGCATTTCAATTGAAGGCGTCGCAATGGACTCTGGGGGGTGTACACCTCGCCTCGCCTTATTGATGAACGGCCCTTCCAGGTGCACGCCCACAATCTCCGCAGCAGCTCGCGTGTTGTCTTCCGTTTTCTCATGGCTGCGCACGTATGAGGCAATGCCCTCCAAACTGCGGCAAGTCTCTTCGACGGGCGCCGTAACGGTAGTCGCGACAATCGAAGTAGTACCAAAGCGCGCCACCGTGGAGGTGATCGCGTCCAGCGCTTGCGGAGTCGCTTCCATCACGTCGTGCCCGCCGGCCCCGTGAATATGCACGTCCACAAACCCGGGAACGACCGTCATCTCCGCCGCCACATAATCCTTCGCGCCAGGCGGAATATGCACTTCGTCGCGATGGCCGATGCCCGTGATGCGCCCGCCTTCGACGACGATCACGTTGTTCAGCAGCTCTTCTTGTGGTGTAAGAATGCGTCCTGCGTAGATTGCGGTAGCCGTCATAGCCCGTCCATGCTACTCGAACTCAGCCCTAAAATCAGCGCCCAGCCTTGCATCCTTTTCCTAGTCCGCTACAATCATTGGGCGCAACTTATCGGGAGGAATTGGATGTCTTACGACAAAAGATACGTAGCTCAGAAACGCCAGCGCCGCCGCCGCAAGACCGCGAAGGCCAAGGTGAAGCTGTACGAGCAAGGAAAACTGCCGCACGACAAGCTGCCCGCCCTGGCTAAGAAATTCCTGAGCCGCAAGAACCGCGCTCTGAAAAAAGCCGAGTAAACAAAAAAAGAGGGGCGCCCGTGGGAGCGCCCCTCTTCTGCTGCGGTGAATCGAGTCTGCCCCGCCAAGGTGCAGCTCGTTCCATCGTATTGCGTTAGTTGCCGCCGGAAGTAGCAGCCTGCGCGTGCGTTGAATTCGCCTTCGGCACGCTCAGATATCCGGTGATCTTGTCTTTGCCTACCTGGTTCACCACGAACTCTAGCGGAGCGCGTGCGCCGCTTTCGAAGAAGTACAGCGGCTCGTTCGCCGTCAGGCTCTTCTTGTCGTGGCGTTGGTCGTCAACAAAGATCGTGACGCCGTACTGGCTCTTCTTCAGGTTCGTAGTGTGCAGTTCCACCATCAGGTTGCCTACTTTCTCGCGCGAGTTCTTCTTGTCAATCGTGAACTCGTAGTAATCGCGCTCGCCCAAGCGGCGAAGTTCTTCCACTTCGTCGTGGTTGCGCGCGATCAGCGTGCCGAACTCGCCCCGCGCCATCTGCAAATTGTTCTTGGTGGTGTCGAGGTCCGTCTTCACGCCGTTGACGTCCGTGCCGATTTTATTCACGTCGTCAACGCTCGCCTTCGTTGCGAGTTGCGCATTCGTCTGGTTCTGCATCTCCGCCAATTCCTTGGCGTCGTCTTCTTTGATCTTTTTGGCCTGCGAGCGCGCCTTGGAAAGCTCGCCCTCGGTCAACTTCATCTTGTCAGTCACCACGCTCAATTCGCCTTCGAGCTGCGCGTTGGTATCTTCCGCTTTCGCGAGGCGCTGGCTGATCACGTCGTCATTCTGCTTGGACGCTTGTGCCTGTGCGGCAAAAGATTGCTCGAGTTGCTTCGAGCGCGTGGACGCCGTCCAGCCTGCACCCAGTGCTACCAGTGAGACTACCGCGAGAGCAACCACAACGATTCCCACCCAGCGCGGCGCGCTGGCTTCGTCTGCGATCACTACGTCCTGTCGTTCTTCACTCATGTTTTTCGCTCCTCCGAAAATCCCTTGCGGAGTTAGGGAAGTGCAAGCCAAGAACCAAAGTGGGACAGCGCGGCCTTGCTCGGTAAGCGAATGAAAACAAGGCTATTATGGTATTGTGTAGAGCATGTAGGCGGCGCTTCAGAGGCTTTCGCCCCGGCAAATTTTACGTGCCAGTAACATTTCTGCGTGGTGGAAGAATCAGGACACTACAGGACCGCTCCGCACCGCCGAAGTATTAGAGCCGCCGAAGAAGCCGCGCCTACCGCGTGCGTGCGAAGCGACCCAACGTGAAATCACCGCGAGAGGGTGCCCTACCCGTCGGTCTTTGAAGGGCGGCGGTTTAGATGTAACCTCGCCGACCCACTGTTTCCGCAGCCAACGATTGAATTTGTACCGGCAGTTGCAGCGGCGCACTTCAGTGCGCCATCGGTATCGCAGCTCGGAACGGTCACGATCCATGCAACGCCGCGAAAAATCCTACGACCGCGTAATCGTCATATTCCGCAATTCTGCGATACGATCCGAAAGCGGCGGATGCGTGCTGAACAATCCCGAAAACAATGTCCCCGGCGACAACGGCTGCACAATCATCAAAGCCGACGTGGAAGGCGGCACGTTCATCGGAATCTTCTTGTTGTAAGCGCCCAATTTTTCCAGCGCACTGATCAGTCCATTCGCATGTCCAATCATCTGCACGCCGGAAGCGTCCGCCTGATACTCACGTTGCCGCGAAATCCCGAGCTGCAGCAGCACCGCCGCGATGGGTGCAAGAATCGCCATCAACAGCACGCCAATCCCGCTGCTGCGGTTGCGCCCGCCACCGCCATACCCGCCCAGCATGAGTCCCCAGCGCCCCGCATATCCCATCCAAGTGACCGCGCCCGCCAGCGTCGCGGCAATCGAGGATGTGAGAATGTCGTAATTGCGCACGTGCGAAAGCTCGTGCGCGATCACGCCTTCCAGCTCGTCATCATTCATGATTTCCATCAGCCCCTGCGTCACGGCCACCGACGCGTGGCTGGGATTGCGTCCTGTGGCGAACGCGTTCGGCGCGGCCTGCGGAATCATGAAGAGCTTGGGCATCGGCAGATTGGCCTTCGCGGCCAGGCGCTCCATCACCGCATACAAACGCGGCGATTCCTCGCGGCTGATCGGCACCGCGCCGCTGGATTTCAAGGCAATCTTGTCCGAGAAAAAATACGCACCGCCATTCATCAGCACTGCAAACACCAGAGCGATCGTCATGCCATTCGATCCACCGAGCGCTTCGCCGATGAACAGCAACAGCAGCGTCAACGCCGTCAGCAAAAACGCAGTCTTAATCGTTTTCATTTTCTTCAGCCTTGGCGCCTCATAAATCCAATCAGGCGGCGCCCGCCTTCGCGGCCTTCCGCGTAAACTTCATCTCGCCCGACTTCGCGTCCACATCCACGTTCACGTCATCGCCTGGATGCACTTCGCCATCGAGAATCTTGAGCGCCAGCGGATCCTGGATCAGCCTCTGGATGGCCCGTTTCATCGGCCGCGCCCCGTACGCCGGATCGTAACCTTCGGCAAACAGCAGAGTCTTCGCCGCCGCCGTGAGGTGCAGCGTAATCTTCCGTTCGGCCAGGCGCTTCACCAGGTGCTGCATCTGCAGATCAATTATGTGTTCGATCTGTGCCTTCCCCAGCGGTTGGAACAGCACGATATCATCGATCCTGTTCAGAAATTCCGGACGGAAAATCTCACGCAGCGCCGCCATGGCCTGCTCGCGCGCTTTCTTCGGATCTTTCTCCATCAAATCGAAAATCGCGCTCGAGCCCACGTTCGAAGTCATGATGATCACCGTGTTGCGAAAATCCACAGTGCGGCCTTGGCCGTCCGTCAGCCGGCCGTCATCCAGTATTTGCAGCAGGACGTTGTACACATCCGGGTGCGCCTTCTCGATTTCATCCAGCAGCACCACGGAGTAAGGACGCCGCCGCACTTGCTCCGTCAGCTGTCCGCCCTCGTCGTAACCCACGTAGCCCGGGGGCGCGCCGATCATCCGCGACACGGAATGTTTCTCCATGTATTCAGACATATCCAGCCGCACAATCGCGCGCTCATCATCAAACAAAAATTCCGCGACCGCTCGCGCCAGTTCCGTCTTGCCCACGCCGGTCGGTCCCAGAAAAAGGAAAGAGCCAATCGGCCGGTTCGGATCGCTCAAACCCGACCTGCTGCGCCGAATCGAGTTCGCCACGCTGAGCAGCGCCACGTCCTGACCCACCACGCGCTCGCATAGCCGCTCTTCCATGTGCACAAGTTTCTGGACTTCACCTTCCAGCAGCCGGCCCGCGGGAATTCCCGTCCATTTGGCCACAATTTTCGCGATTTCTTCCTCGCCGACTTCTTCCTTCAGCATCGGATGATCTTTTTGCAACTCGCCAAGTTTGTTCTGCGCGGCCTGCAATTCCTTTTCCGCCGCAGCCAGCTTGCCGTAACGGATTTCCGCCACCTTCGAGAGATCTCCGGCGCGTTCGAAGCGCTGTTCTTCCGTCTTCAGCCGGTCAATTTCTTCCTTCTGCTTGCGAATGCGCGCGATCGCGTCCTTCTCGGTCTGCCAGCGCCCCTTCAAAGCGTTAGATTGCTCGCGCAAGGTGCTCAGCTCTTTTTCCACTTGCTTCACGCGCTCGCGCGAATGTGCGTCCGACTCTTTGCGCAGCGCCTGCCGCTCGATTTCCAGCTGCATAATGCGCCGCTCGATTACATCAATTTCCTGGGGCAGGGAATCAATCTCCATGCGCAGCCCTGCGGCCGCTTCGTCCACCAGGTCAATCGCTTTATCCGGCAGAAAACGGTCGGTGATATACCGCTGCGAAAGCATCGCCGCCGCGACAATCGCCGCGTCCTTGATGCGCACGCCGTGATGCACTTCGTAGCGTTCTTTCAGACCGCGCAGAATCGCGATGGTGTCTTCCACCGACGGTTCGCCCACATACACGGGCTGGAAACGCCGCTCGAGAGCAGGATCCTTTTCGATGTACTTCCGGAATTCGTTCAGCGTAGTCGCGCCGATGGCCCGCAATTCGCCGCGCGCCAGCGCCGGCTTCAGCATGTTTGAAGCGTCCATCGAACCTTCCGCCGCGCCCGCGCCCACCAGCGTGTGCAGCTCGTCAATGAACAAAATGATCTGTCCATCGGACTCGGTGACTTCCTTCAGCACCGCTTTCAGCCGGTCTTCGAATTCACCGCGGTATTTCGCGCCTGCTACCAGCGCCGAAAGATCGAGCGAAACAATCCGCTTCGGCTTCAGCACTTCGGGGACGTCGCCCGCCACAATGCGGCTTGCAAGTCCTTCTACGATCGCCGTTTTGCCCACGCCCGGCTCGCCAATCAGCACCGGATTATTCTTCGTGCGCCGCGCCAGGATTTGCATCACGCGCCGGATTTCTTCGTCGCGCCCGATCACCGGGTCGAGCTTGCCGCGCCGTGCCAGGTCCGTCAGGTCGCGCCCGTACTGCTCCAGCGCTCGATACGTGGATTCAGGATTTTGCGAAGTCACGCGATGGCTGCCGCGAATCGTGGCCATCGCCTGCAAAATCGCATCATGACTCGCGCCCGCCCGCTTCAGGATCTGGCCCGCGGGATCTTTTTCCGCTGCGGAAATGGCCAGCAAAATATGTTCGGTCGAAACGTACTCGTCTTTCAGCCTTTGCGCCTCGTCGAACGCATTTTCCAGGGTCTTGTTAGTCGCAGGAGCCAAGTATTGCTGCGAGACGCCGGATACTTTCGGCAGCCGTGCAATCTGCTTTTCTACTTCACCGGCCAGCTGCGTTGGCGACACCCCTAGCTTCTCCAGCAGAGGCGGCACCACGCCGTCGCCCTGCGCCAGCAGCGCCCACAGCAAATGCAATGGCTCAATTTGCTGCTGCCCCTCGCGCCCGCCCATCTCCTGCGCCGCTTGCAGCGCCTGCTGGGCTTTAACAGTCAATTTGTCGAGATTCAGCATAATGTAACCTTCTCAGTCTTTGACGCCGCCCGATGCGCTGCGGATACCTGCCGCCAAGCGCCTTTAGACGGCGTTTTGGACGTATGTTAGCTGCATGAGATAATAAAATATGCGCGTCTCATTGTCAAGTATTCGTTCTGTCCAGGCCATTGCTGTGCGCACAGCCTTGCACTGACTCTATAACCTTTAGAATGATAGCTTTGAGGTAGTGCGTCTCCGGCATCGTCAGCAATATCGGGTGGTCCTGCGCCTGGGTCCGCCGCTCGACAACCACCACAGTCTTCTTCGCGTCGGTGGCGGCCTCCGCTATCAGCTGCAGGAACAGCGCCTCGCTCAAATGGTAGGAGCACGAACACGTAACCAGATATCCGCCTGGCGCCAGAATCTTTAATGCCCGCAGATTGATCTCCTTGTACCCCCGCGTGGCCGCCTCCAGGCTATCGCGGTTCTTGGCAAACGCTGGTGGATCCAGAATTACCATCTGGAATCGCCGCCCCACCTCGTCATATTCCTTCAACAGATCAAACGTGTTGCCTTCGCGAAAAGTCACATTTGAGATCCCATTCAATTCCTGATTCCGTCGCGCAGCTTGCACCGCTGGCGCCCCCATGTCCACTGCTTCCACGTGTTCACACTGATCCGCAATCGTCAGCGCGAAGCCGCCCTGATAACTGAAGCAATCCAGCACTTCGCCCGCCGCATATCGCCGCGCCGCCCAATGATTTTCGCGCTGATCCAGAAACGACCCGGTCTTCTGCCCTTTGGCCAGGTCATACACAAAGGTAATTCCGTTTTCTCTCGCTAAAATCTCCGCCGGCACTTCTCCATGCAGCACGCTTACGCTCTGCGGCAATCCTTCCAGCAAACGCACCTTGGGATCGTTGCGTTCCAGAATCCCCTTCGGCGAAAATTGCTCCACCAGAATCCCGACAAGCAAATCTTTCTGGCGCTCGGACGTCTGGCTTAACGTCTGCAGCACCAGGTAATCGCCATAACGATCAATCACGATTGAGGGCAGCAAGTCCGCTTCGCCGTGCACTAATCGGTAGCAGTCCGTGTTTTCCACGACTGTCTCGCGATAAGCCGCGGCCTGCCGAAGCCGCTCTGCAAAAAACGCGCGATCCACCGGCACGTTTTCCCGCGTCAGCAAACGCACCGCGATCTGCGATTTGTCGCTGTAAAATGCGCGCCCGTGAAACCGTCCGCGTTCATCCATCACGCGCACGATTGCTCCGGCTTCAGCCTGCGCCAACCTAATATCGCTGCGATACACCCACGGATGCCCCGCGCGCAGCCGCTCTGCTCCCTTCGTGCTGATTACGACCGAATCTTCCGCCACGTTTCCCGCCAGACGTTCGAGGATTAGCCCACCAATTCGTTACAATGATTCCGGCACGCGCTAGTATGAACCTCGACGAACTAAATTTCGACCTGCCACCCGAGCGCATCGCGCAGCATCCGCTTGCCACGCGCGACGCCTCCCGCATGCTGCTCCTCGATAAAACCACGGGCGCATGGGACGACCGCCAATTCCGCGAATTTCCCGAGCTGCTACGCGGCGATGAGCTAATTGTCCTCAACAACGCCCGTGTCTTACCCGCGCGCCTCGTCGGCCGCCGCGTCGGCATCCACGCCGAGCCGCCCGGCATCCACAACCCCGCGCGCCACGAACACCTGCAAGCGCCGGTCGAAGTCCTGCTCGTCCGCCAACTCTCACCAGACACTTGGGAAACTCTTGTTCGCCCCGGCCGAAAAATCACAGTAGGCGAAAAAATTATCTTCGGTGAAGGGGAACTCGAAGCCGTAGCCGAAAGCCGCGGCGATTACGGCCTGCGCATAATGCGCTTCTCCTCGAAATCCGGCTTCCACGAAGCGCTAGCCCGCCTGGGCCACATCCCGCTGCCGCCATACATCAACCGCGCCGACGAACCCGCCGACCGCGAACGCTATCAAACTATCTACGCGAGGCAGGGAAGCGCTGTAGCCGCACCCACGGCGGGCCTGCACTTCACGCCCGAAATTTTGCAACGCATCCGGGCGCGAAATATTGAAATCGCAGAAGTCACACTCGATGTTGGACTGGGCACCTTCGAACCAGTCCGCACCCAGCGCCTCGAAGACCACAAGATCCACGTCGAGTCCTACGAAATCCCGGAAGCCACCGCGCAAGCAATCGCGAAGGCGCAAAGTGAAGCGAGGCCAATCCTCGCGGTCGGCACGACAGTAGTTCGCGCCCTGGAAAACGCCGCCGAAAAGTCTGCCCAGCGCGGCGCCAGCACCACAATAGCTTCTGGAAAAGACGAGGCCGCGATTTTCCTCTATCCCGGCAAGCCGCTCCGCATCGTCAATCAGCTCCTCACCAATTTCCATCTCCCGAAATCGAGTCTCCTGGCGCTGGTCGCTACCCTCGCCGGACAAGAAAACATCGTTCGAGCCTATCGCCATGCGGTAGCAGCCGAATATCGCTTCTACAGTTACGGCGACTGCATGCTGATCCGCTGAAGGCCAACCGGGCCCGCGGCTTTCGCGGCGCCACCAAGATTCCCACGCGCGATTTCGTGCAACGCGTCCAGTCTTCGTCTATAATTCGCATCCTGCCCCTGGGGGCAGTTGCATGCGCTATCTGATTCTCAGCGATATCCACGCCAACCTGACTGCACTCGACGCCGCCCTCGCTGCCGCGAAAGGCCATTGGGAAAAAGTAATCTGTCTCGGCGACGTAGTCGGCTACGGTCCCGATCCCAACGAAGTAGTTGATCGCATCCGCGAAATCGGCGCGGTTACCATTCGGGGTAATCACGATAAAGCCGGCTCCGGGCTGGCCAACGCTGACGATTTCAATCCCGTCGCGCGCGCCGTTGCTCTGTGGACGCGCGATCAGCTGCGCCCCGAAAATCGAGAATGGCTCGAGCAACTTCCCACCGGCCCACTCAACGAGAATGGTTTCGTCATGGTTCACGGCGCCTTCCGCGATGAAGACGAATATGTTTTCGCCCCCGCGCAGGCGCTCGACAGTCTTCTCGACGCCCCCGCGCAAATTACTTTTTTCGGCCACACGCATTTGCAGGGCGGATTCACTCTTCGCGACGATCAAGTCGGCGTTCTCCATTTCAAACCCGCCGAAGGAAGTCATTTCTCCACGTTAGCCATCGAGGACGGCACGACCTACCTGCTCAATCCTGGCTCCATCGGCCAGCCGCGAGATGGAGACACGCGTGCCGCATTCGTCATCGCCGACCTCGCCAAAAAAACAATCGAGTTCTGGCGAGTGCCGTACGATATCCAAACAGTCCAGAAACGCATGGGCGCCGGCGGCCTGCCCGAGCCGCTGATCCAGCGCCTGGCGTTCGGCCGCTAAGGCGGGCGAGGGATCCATGGAACCGGGCGAAAGTTCCTATAGCGCAGAGCGCCGCCGCTTTCCAGTCGCATTCATCGCTGGGGCAGTCGTCGTGGCGCTGCTGTTCGGCGGGTTTTACTTGCTCACCCGCGTTTTCGGCTCGCACGGCCCCGCGACGGCCGTAAAACTTCCCTTCGGCGCGGCCGAACAAGCCTACGCCGACCGCATCCATTTCAGCGATCTGCACATGTCTCGCTCCACCAACATGATCAAGCAGGAATTCACCTACGTAACCGGAGTCATGTCCAATGACGGCGACCGAAACATTGGCGCCATGGAAGTCACAGTGGAATTTCACGACGCGATGAATCAGGTAATTCTGCGCGATTCACAATTTGTGATCGCGCCTCAAGGCGACCCGCCGCTCAACGCCGGCCTGAGCCGCGAATTCCAAGTCACTCTCGAACATGTTCCCGCCGAGTGGAATCAAGAGTATCCTTCCATACGTGTTACTGGTCTAAACCTACAATAGCTTGCGATCGCCGCGCGGCGCTTCTCGACCCATCAGCGGCAAAGTAATTCCATGACGGTGTGCAGTTGAATTCGCCCGCAAACGATTGGGTGGCCCTGGATCGCGCACTGAGCGACCTCGCCGCTTCCGGCAGCGTCGAAGTACGCGAAGACGGCGAATGGCTCGCCGAACTCGCCACGTTGCACTTTGAGCTCCGCGTCGAACGCAAGAGTCCCCTGGTGCATCTTTGGTCCGACGAGCGCAATCTCACCCGCCGCATACTGCGCGTCAAAGAAACCGCTGGAGACCGCATCGTCCTGGAAGTCCAGCGCTTCGGCCGCGCCAAACCCGGCCGCCTGGAATTTCTGCTTACCGATTCGCCCCGTGCCGCCGGGCGCATCACCCGCGAACAATTTCGCGCTCGCTTCAGCCGCATTCTCGCGGAAAAATTTCCCGATGCAGTCGTAGATTCGCTCACCGCCGCGCCGGACCTGGAAAATTCCTTCTCCGGCTCCTACGTCCGCGGCATCATGCACGAAGGTTCGCACGCCTGGGCGCTGCTTGCCGCCGCACCCAGTGAAGACGCCGCTACTATCGAAAATATTTTAGCGTTTGGAATTTTGTGGCTGGATTTTACGCGCACACGCGCCGAACGCCGCGCCATCGAAGGTCTGCGCTTATTCGTCCCTCAGGGAACCAGTCAACGCCTGCGCGAACGCTTGCTCGCACTTACCGCCTCCACGCGCCCCGAAATCTACGAAATGCGTGAGCCAGACGCTGCGATGCGTAAAATCGATCCCGCCGATGCCGGAAATCTGGAAAGTTGGCTCGTCCCGCGCGACCAGATCGAATTCGCGCTCCACGCCGCCAGCGCTACCATCGCTCGCATCCGCGCCATGCTCCTCGCGAACGCCGACGCCATTCAATGCCGTGCGGCCGCCGGCGCAAGCGAAGTCGCGCTGACATTTCACGGCATGCAATTCGCGCGCTGGACGAAACAGGGGGTTTTCTTCGGCCTGGGAAATTCCGCGGAACAACTCACCGCCGCAAACGAACGCGCCCTCGAGCGCCTGTTGCATCGACTCGATCTGCACCGCAGCCCGCTTGCAGCAGACACAAATCACGCGCTGTATCGCGGCGCTGCGGAACGCTGGCTCGAATCCATAGTGCTAGAAGATCCCGCGCAACTGGACGCGCAACTCGACGCACGCCATTTTTATTCGCAAGTTCCCGCGCTCGCGGCCGGTGATCGCGGCGTGCTCGATCTGCTCGGCATCACCCGCCAGGGTCGCTTGGTCGTAATCGAATTAAAAGCTTCCGAAGATCTGCAATTGCCCGTGCAGGCCGTGGATTATTGGTTGCGCGTCCGCCGTCATCAGCGCGAAGCAGATTTTCAGAGCGACGGATATTTCTCCGGCGTCGTGATTGATCCGCAACCGCCACTGGTCTGGCTCGTTTCGCCCGGCCTGCGTTTCCATTCCGCCACCGACACGCTGCTGAAATATCTCTCGCCGGAGATTCGCGTCACCAGAATCGGACTCGCAGAAAATTGGCGACGCGGCCTGAAAATTATTTTCCGCCAATAAGCATTTTCAATTTTCAAGAAGGAATGTTTTCGTGCCCAGAAAAAAAGGAGGGGAAGCGGCCTGGGTTGAGCCAGAACCACTTCCCGGGGTGTGTCCTAGAAGCGATTAAAAGATTAGACGCCTGCGGCTGGAAAAGGTTGCATGAAACTGCGCGCGCGAAAAATTACCACAAGCCTCAATAAAACAGGTACTTGCGCCACTTCTCGTCGCGATGTCCGATCAATCGCATCAACTGCCGCGACGTGTGCAACGTAAAAGGCCGCGGCCGCCGCTGCAGTTTAATCCCGGCTTCTTCCGGCGTGCGATCGCCCTTGCGGTTGTTGCACGTGTAGCAGCAAGCCACGAGATTTTCCCACGTCGAACGTCCGCCCCGCGAACGCGGCATCACGTGATCCAGCGTCAACTCCGAAGCAGGAAACGCTCGCGCGCAGAACTGGCAAGTATTCCGATCGCGCAGCAAAATATTCTTCCGGGAAAGCGCCCGGCTCTGCTGCGGAATGTGCCGGTAACTCAGCAGACGAATCACCGACGGCACTTGAATCGCTTTCTGCGTGGAATGTACTTCGGTGTGGTTGGTTTCTTCAGCCTGCGCGACGCCCTTCAGCATCAGCACCAGCGCGCGCCGCACCGCCGTCACATTAATCGGCTCGAAGGTCGCGTTCAGAACCAGTACGGGAGCCTGCATCACGGAAGGACGGCTCGCAGCCGATTTGACCGGGGTGACAGTCTCCGGCGCGACTCCGCCCAGCCCGATCGTGGGCCGGGGCCGTAAGCCATGCTTGAGCCGCAAATCCATTTGCGCCGCCTTTGCGTCGCTCGACGAGTTTCCCTAGCTTCTATGGATGCCCGTCGCACCCCGTTGGTTTCTCCTGCTTGAGTCTTGTTCTTGCCGCGACTGCTGCTGGGGACCCGTGGGTGACCAGCCTGGCACGACTCGCGCCACCGTCAATCCCAGCACCGCCGCCGCGCCCGCCTGCTTCAGGGCCCGCGCACATGAATCCAAGGTCGCGCCAGTCGTCAATACATCATCTAGCAGCAGAACTCGCAACTTGTCAACCCGCAGCCCTTTGCGAGTCGCGTACGCGCCACGTACGGATTCCCAATGCTCCTTGCGAGAGAGCACCAGCCGCGCCGGCCGGGGCTTCGTGCGCATCAGCAAATACGCGCCTTGCTTCAAATGCAGCCTTCGCGCCAGCGGCCGAGCGATCAATTCTGCCTGGTTGTAACCGCGCTCGCGCTGCCGGTCAGGATGCAGCGGCACCGGCACGATCACGTCGGCGCGGAACGCCTCACCTTCGCGTGCCACAATCTCCTCCAGGCGAGCCGCAAACCAATCGCCCAGCCGCGTCACTTCTTCATATTTCAGTAGCAAAATCGCGTGATGGAGAGCGTCGTTGTACAACCCATAGCTTCGCGCCCGATCGAAAGCATAGTTGCCTTCGCGGCACAGACGGCACAAAGGTTTCGCGATATCGGGCCTGGCGGCAGCATCCCCGCTACCCGCCGCTGCGGGAAATAGTCGCGCCGATTCCGCGCCGATTGCGGTCGCCACCGCAGGAAACGGCCGGCCGCAACATTCGCACATCGGCTGCTGAATAAGCTGGAACGACGCCAGGCATGTCTCGCAAATCGGAATGCGGCTGGCAGTCAGCAGTGCAGTCGCGCAGATCCTGCATGGCGCAGGAAACAACACCGCAGCAAGCGTGTCGAACACAGTTCGCAATATCAAAATGTCACATTAGCCGCCGAGAGGAAGGCTCGCAGCGAACGCTACTCCGGTAGGCAAAGGAAGGATAGATCGTAATACTACGCACGCCCGGATCGTCCGGGCACACCCGCACCCTGAATCGTGACTACTTTCGAGGGATTCGACCGGTGTTGACTCGGCACTCGTAGCGGCGCACTTCAGTGCGCCATCTATGTTACGGCAACACACAATGGCGGTCTAAAGCCCGCCGCTACAAAACCTTACTTGCGACTTACAGCTGACCCTGCTCCGTCTTCTCCTGGCAGGTAATGCAATACCGGGTCCACGGCACAGCTTCCAGCCGCTTCTGTTGCAGCTCTTCGTGGCACGAATTGCACTCGCCGTACGTGCCGTCCTTAATACGCGCCAGCGCGTTATCCACCAGCGCTAGCAGCGAACGGTCGTTGTGCGTCTGGCCGAACAGGAATTCCTTGGTGTAGGAATTCGCGGCCTTGTCGCCCAGATCCACCGTGGGATCTTCGTCCGCCTCGCGCCCTTCCTGCTCGGTACGCGCGATGCCGCGCACTAATTCCTCGCGCCGCGTGGCCAGTTTCTTTTTGTAATACTCCAATCGTTTCTTGTCCATCGTCCAGTCCCTATGCGAGGCCAAATAGCTCGCTCAAAGCCGCCCAGTGTAACGGCACACACTGCCCATGTCAAATCAGCGTCCAGCCGCAGGCGACAAATGGTAACCGGCGACCTCAATCCGCCGCGCAATAACCGTTCATCAAACCATTTATCGCCGTCAGCTTCGACGCTCCCCACAGGAAGCATGCCTCGGGTCGGCTTGTCATAGATGCAGCCATGTACGAAAAGGATTCCAGC
Organism: uncultured Acidobacteriota bacterium; assembly: GCA_963779465.1. Lineage (GTDB taxonomy): Bacteria > Acidobacteriota > Terriglobia > Acidiferrales > UBA7541 > Palsa-295. The sequence goes on from CAVZYH010000002.1 coordinate 1,314,896, forward strand.
TCGCGGCCGCGGCACGAACAATTTGCGGTTTAAAAGGGGTTATGTAGCGGGCATGTTTCGATTGCATTGTGACAAAGTTCTAAATCGATGACCGTGCGCCGCAACCCAACGTTGCGATCAGCTAATCTGCTTCTTGGGAAATATAAAATGGATTCCCACCCCGCCGACGATCAGCACCAAAAACGCAAACACGCTGCCTTCCGGTCCCACTTTCCCCCCGGTAAGCCACGTAGGTCCTTGAAACGTGGAGTTAAACAGATGGCCCTTCGCCAGAAATCCACTGTCCGGCACCCCGTAAAAATACGTCTCCGCCCAATCCCAAGCTGCGTGCATTCCAATCGGGAACCATATATTTCCGGTCCGCTGCAAACTAAAAGCCGCCAGCACTCCAAACGACCCAGCCATCGCCGCGCCGAACCACGCTTCTCCCAGATTGCTCAAATGGATCGCACCAAACAAAATCGATAGCACAATCGCCGCCGGCCAGAACCCCATTGACGGCCCCAGCGTCGCCTGCATGTATCCCCGGAACGAAAATTCCTCGAACAATCCCACCATCAGGAACGCAATCCCGTATAGGCCGCCATATTTCAGCGCGTCAGCTCCGGAAAGCGCCACGGTGCCTAAAGAAAACCCGTGCAGCGCCGCGATCAGCCCCAGCGCCAACGACAGCATCGCAAACCCATACGGCACGCCCTGCCAGAATCGTTTCCCCAAAAACTGGCTCAGCGGCAAATAATAATCCGCATACGTGCGCTTTTCGATCAGCGCCATCACCGCCGTCGCCACCACTAATGCAAACAAAAGTATGCTCTCGCTAAAAATCGCCACCGGCGGGGTAAACACGTTTGGATCCTGCGCTTTGAACCACGCATTCACCGCCGGAATGTGTTTCAAAGTAAGTTGCTCGGCAGTGATGCACGCAAACCACAAGAGAATGAAAATCAGCAGCCGCCAGCCCGCGCGCATGCCGTGCGGCCCCATGAAAATATTTTCGATCCCCGAGCGCTGCGCACCCGCAGCATGAAACTCTCCCGCTGGCTCAGGCAAACTCGTCGTGTCGCCGTTCGTCGTCATAGCGCGCCTCCAAGTCCTGCTAAATATACGGCACTACCGCCTAATTAGTTTCAGTATTGCCTTCAGGAGCCCTATTTCCGGCCCGCCCGCTTCTGCGCAATCACCAAGCCGCGGGGCGTTGACAACAACACCACCGAGATCAGCCCCTCCTGCTCGAGGCGCAGCGCCGCTTCGCGCACTACTTTAAAATGCGAGCTCGCATCATGAACTAAAATCAATCCGCGCGCGTCAATCTGCGGCAGAAACCGCCGTATCTCCTGCTCGCGGATCGTCAGATGGCTGTCGCTGAATAGTAGGTCAATGGTCCCGTCAATCGGCGTCTCCAGGCTCGACGCGTTGCGGTATTCGATCCAATCGCGCAAACCGGAAAGATCAATCCGCTGCTTGGCCTTCGCAAAAATATCGGGATCGAACTCGATCGTGATCAGCTTCCCGAATCCATTAGCCTTCAATCCTTCCGCCATCTTGATCGCGCTGTATCCGATAAAAGTTCCGGTCTCTACAATCAATCGCGGCTTCGTCGTAATCACGATGGATTTCAGAAAATCCAAAATTTCCAATTCCGAACTCTGCGAATCCACCATCTGCCACCATTCCGGATGCGGGCATTCCAGTGTGGCTCCCACATACTCCGGCTGCACAAAATCTTCCTGCTCGCTCACGCGGTCCAGAATGTGATGCCCTTCATAACGCTTGACGAATCGCGGCACGATCACTGCGATCACCGCTCCGCCCGCCAAAATCCCGACGACGCAAGCCGCAACCGCCGCACCCTGCGGAACGTGTGCCCGTCCCCCGAATACCGCAGTTTCAATGAGCTGGTAAGCGCTCCCTAGGATCAACCACTCCCCAAACACAATCCCCGCCGGTCGCTGAAATTGCAGTTGCCGCCGCCCTTCGCTCCAAAGAAACAGCGCCAGCAACCCTGCGGCCGCGATCCCCCAAGTCTCCGGTGCATAGAGCGGCACGCTGCCGTTCACCACCGCGAGCGGAATCAGCCCGAACGCCACGCCCACGGTAGCCGCCAGACACGCTACGTCAAGCGCCGTCAGCAAGTGCCAGCCGGCACGCTTCTGGAACGTGAGACGACGCCGCTGCACGTCAGCGCGCAAGGTGATACCCGCGCCTAAGACGACAAGAACGTAAACCAATAATGTCATCGCAAATAACTCCCCGGAAACGCGCAGTCCGGCACGTGGACGCGCGGGCGCCCGACGCAAGAATTGTCAGAGCCAATCAAAGGAATCGCAACGGGAGTTCGTGACGGGAAGTTCACCGCAGGAGTCTAGGAGGTAAGCAGGTCTGTTGGCAAGCCCGTGAAGCCATTCGCAGTTCGTAGCGTGGGCGTCTCGCCGGCCCTTAGCCTTTTGAAGAACCTTTCGCGCTCCGACCCCGAGGAATCTGCTTTCTCCCGGCGTCCCCGCAAAAAATCCGTCCTCTACGCGTTCTCCGCCGACGCCACTTCCACCGGCATTCCCATATTCACGGGCATCTGCTTGTGGGTCAGTCTTCCCAGCTCAAAAAACGCGCTGGAAGCTGCATTCTGCATCGCCAGCGAACTTTCCACGCCGCATGTGCAGCCCGGACACTCGCGCCGCACCATGGCCTCGCACTGCTGCACATAATCCTCGGATGCCAAAACCGTCGCGAGCGTGTCCTTCAGAATATTTCCCACCGGCTTCAGCGGATAGCATCCGGTCATCACGTCGCCATTGGACAGCACGAACATCTGCAGATAACCCAGAATGCACGGCGGCTCCGCTACGAGCTGCCGCTTAAAATATTTGGTCACATACTCCACTTCGTATTCCGGCCGCTTCAGGTCGTCGCGCAGAAATTTCGCGATTTCCTTCACGTCGCCGCCCTCCGGCCACATCGAATCCATGTCCGCGTCCTTGATGAAATAAATGCTCTGGCTCAGGACGTTGTACTGCACCTCGGCGCCCACTCCGTGTGCCACTTCCGCCAGCTTCCCCAGCTCTTTCGCAGAAATGCGGTTCAGCGTCACTGCAATCGAAACTTTTTTCCCGCGCAGCAATTTGATCCCCTGCATCGCCAGATCAAAATATCCGTCAATCCCGCGGATCAGGTCATTCGTCTCTTCCAATCCATCAATCGAAATGCACACCTTGGTGATCGCCGAAGCGTTAATCTCTTTGTGCATCTTCTTGATCAGCAGCCCGTTGGTCTGCAGGATCACTTCACTGAAGGGACGCATGTCCGCGCGCCGCATTATTTCAAAGAGGTCTGTGCGCAGCAGCGGTTCGCCCCCGGTAAATCGCAGCGAGCGAATTCCCGCCGCGCCGATCTCGTTCAGCAACTCGACCGCGCGATCGGCCTTGATCCCGTCGTGCCAGCGCGTCTTCCAATAATCGCAGCTGATGCACTTCGCTTGGCAATTTTCGGTAAGCTTCACGTGCGCCGCCAGCGGCCGAATCTTCGATGGCAGAAATTTCTCCGAAAAATTGCTGCCCAGCCACACGCGCGTCAAATACAAACCAGAAAACGACATCCAGCACTCCTCGGACGGCCCCGCAAATTAAAAACCCCTATAATTCCCCAAGCGTCCAGCCAGGATTATACAAGGTACGCCAAACCCCCGCAACGCGCGCTCGCCACGATGTGTTATCAGAACATGCGCCCGTGAATGTTAACGTAACGGCGCCCTCGCTCCCGTCCCTTCATCACTCTCAGGGTTGCGGCCAACCGACACCGCTGTTAAAATCTTACGTTTGCGAGCCTGGAAGAGCCGCAATCCTTATCCGCTATCCTGGACATCCTTCCATGAACGGAACCGTCTCAAGTCTCGCAGAATCGCTGGGGGAGGACTGGTTTGGCTAAATACGATGTCGTGATCATCGGCAGCGGACCGGGCGGATACGTCGCCGCCATTCGCGCCGCGCAGTGGGGCCTGAAGGTCGCCGTCGTCGAAAAAGATCCCTTTCTCGGCGGCACTTGCCTGCACGTGGGCTGCATCCCCACCAAAGTTTTCCTGCACCACGCCGATATTTACGATCACTTTAAGCGCGCCGAAGAATTCGGCTTCGAAGTGAATGGCGTAAAAATCAATTGGCCCGCTATCCTGGCGCGCAAAGACAAGATCGTAAAGAAACACGCCGGCGGCATCGGCCTGCTGTTCAAAAAAAATAAAGTCGAAACCATTACCGGCTGGGGCAGGATCGCTGGCCCAGGCCGAGTCTCCGTCGAAAAAGACGGCAAAATCACCGAGCTCGAAACCGCGAACATCCTTATCGCGACCGGTTCAGCTGCACGCTCTCTTCCGGGCGTGGAAATTGATGGCACCACGGTGCTAACCAACCGCGAAATTCTCGGCCTGCAGCAAATCCCGAAATCCATGATCGTAGTGGGCTGCGGCGCTGTAGGCGTCGAGTTCGCCTCCATCTTCAACACGTTCGGCTCCCAGGTCACGCTCCTCGAAGCGCTCCCGCGCGTCGTTCCTCTGGAAGACGAGGAAATTTCCGCCGAGCTGCACAAAGCCCTGGTGAAGAAGGGCATGAAAATTGAACTCGAAGCCAAGGTCGAGTCGGTGAAGAAAGACGCGAACGGCGCGACGGTCGTTTACAAAGACAAAACCGGGAAATCGCAGACCATCAGCGCCGAAAAAGTCCTCATCGCCGTCGGCCGCCGCCCTCTCACCGAAAATATCGGTCTGGAGAAAACCAAAGCCAAACTTGAGCGTGGCTTCATCCACACCAACGCGTTCCTGGAAACCGACGAGCCCCACCTCTACGCCATCGGAGACATCGTCGCCGGTCTCCCGCAACTCGCGCACGCCGCTTCCATGGAAGGCATCATCGCCGTCGGACGCATGGCCGGAAAAGAAGTGCAGCCCTTCGACCGCAAGCGCTGCCCCAACTGCACCTACTGCGAGCCGCAGATCGGTTCCATCGGCCTGACCGAAAAACAAGCCCGCGACGCCGGCTTCCAGGTGAAGACCGGAAAATTCCCGTTCCTCGGCAATAGCAAAGCCACGATTCTGGGCAACCACGAGGGCTTCATCAAAGTGGTAGCCGAAGAAAAATACGGCGAAATTCTAGGCGTTCACGCCATCGGCCCGCTCGCCACCGAGATTATCGCCGAGCCGGTAGCAGCACTCGGCCTCGAAGCCACGCTGGACGACATGGCCGCCACAATCCACGCCCACCCCACAGTCTGGGAAGCAATGGGCGACGCATTCAACGCCGTACGCGGCCTAAGCATCAATTACTAGCGCGGCTCAAGTATTTCTAGCGGCGGTTTTGGTAGCATAGGCAATCTTGCCTGTGCTGTTAAGGCATTACTGATCGGCGGCAATCCGCCGGAAACGGCTACGCTTTCGTGAACCACCCAGAAAAAATCTGCTGGCAAATAAACGCAGGCCTCCTGCCTTACGCCCCAGCCTGCGCGCTCCAGCATCGGCTCGTCGAAGCCCGCAAAGCTGGTGCCATTCCCGACGTCCTGCTCTTCTGCGAGCACCCGCACGTGGTCACGCTGGGCCGCAACGGAAAAAAGGAACATCTCCGCGCCAGCAACCATCTGCTGTCCCAAATGGGCGTAGCGTTTCACGAAACCGACCGTGGCGGCGACATCACCTACCACGGTCCCGGACAGATCGTCGGCTATCCCGTCCTTGATCTCACCGAACACCGCCGCGACGTGCGCTGGTACGTCCAGCAACTCGAAGAAACCATGATCCGCGCGTCAGCCGATTTCAAAGTCACCGCCGCGCGCAATCCCGAACGTCGCGGAATCTGGGTCGGCCAGCCCCCAACCGACGAAAAGCTCGCCGCCTTGGGCGTTCATCTCAGCCGCTGGGTTACTTCCCACGGCTTCGCGTACAATGTTGCGACCGATCTGCGATACTTTGATCTAATCGTTCCGTGCGGAATCGCCGGCAAGCGCGCCACCTCGCTGGAACGCGTGCTCGATCGCGCTGTCCGCACCGATGAAGTCCGGCCCAGGCTGGCCGCGCATTTCGGCGAACTGTTCGAGCGCAACATGCTGCAAGTCTCGTGCGCCGAACTCGAGGAAAAATTGCGACACCACATCCAAGCCGCGCTCGCGCCAAGCCCCTGCGACGTTTTGGAATTAAACGGGAGCCTGGCGTGACCCAATCGCCGACTCAATCAGTGACCCAATCCGCGACCCAGCCGTTGACGCGCGAGCAACACCTCGATCTCTACTACTACATGCAGCTCAACCGCCAGCTCGAAGAGCGCATGGTTCGCCTCTTCCGCCAAAATAAAATTGTCGGCGGCCTCTATTCCAGCCTCGGCCAGGAAGCCGTCTCCGTCGGCACCTGCTACGCCTTGGAAAAACGCGATTGGATCGCGCCCATGATCCGCAATATCGGCGCGCTGCTGGTAAAAGGCGTGCCTCCGCGCGATATCTTCACGCAGCATATGGCGAAATTCACTTCGCCCACGCAAGGCAAAGACGGCACCAGCCATTTCGGCGACCTGAAAGTCCGCCACATCGTCTCACCGATCTCCATGCTGGGCGATCTAATCCCGGTGATGACCGGTGTCGCCATGGCGGGCCGCTACCTCGGACAAAACATCGTCGCGCTCACATGGATCGGCGACGGCGGCAGCTCCACCGGCGCATTCCACGAAGGCCTGGGCCTCGCAGCGTCGCAGCGCGCGCCGTTCGTGCTGATCATTGAAAATAATCAGTGGGCATATTCCACTCCTGTTTCGCGCCAGGTCCCTATTCAAAATCTCGCTGATCGCGGCGCAGCCTACGGCATCGCGAGCGCCATCGTAGATGGCAACGATGTCGTCGCCGTCTATCAAGCCGCCAAATATGCCGTGGATGAATGTCGCGCCGGCCGCGGCCCGCGCCTGATCGAAGTAAAAACCATGCGCATGCGCGGCCACGCCCAGCACGATCCCGCCGAATACGTTCCCAAGGAAATGTTCGATTACTGGAAAGCGCGCGATCCCATCACGCTCTACGAAAAATATCTGACCGAAAATAAAATCTGGGATGCCGCCGCAAAGTCCGAAATTGATGCGCGCATCGAACGCGAGCTCGAACGTCGAGCAAAAATTCGCCGAAGATTCGCCGCTGCCGCCGCCCGAACTAGCCGAAGAAGGCGTGTACTGCGACGGCTGCCACAAAATCGAAGCCGAGTGGAAGCGCTCAAAATCCGAAGTAACGCCGCCCAAGTCGAGCATTGACCCCGCCTGGCGCCTGAAAGATTTGCCGGCGTACACCCAGGCCGCGATTACAGGCGGCAACGGCGCGAAAAATCCAGCACAGGCGCAGATGCCCGCGTCGGTGGCCGCGCCAGCCGCAGCATCAGCCACGGTCCCGGCAGTGCAAAAGTCCGCTCCCGCGCCCGTACCTGACCGTGCCGAGCTTCAGCCGGAACACTTGGCCGCGGGCGTTGCAGCCGAGGACCCATCCGTCCCCCGCGTCCCCTTCGGCCGCGGCCCGAAAGACAAAGCCTTCCGCCAAAGTCCCGAGAACCCGCAAAACAAACCCGCCTACAGCCGCGCGCCCAAAGAAAAATCCTACACGCGCCCGCCGCAGGAGAAATCTTTCAGCAAAGGTCCGCGCAACAAGTCCTTCGGCAAAAATGCGCAAGGCAAGCCGTTCACAAAAAATCCGCAGGATAAACAGGGGAGGCGCTGACAATGTCCCACACCGCCCCAAACCTGTCCTCCAAAACCGTTCCGACTTCTGGGCCGATCACCATGGTGGATGCGATCCGGCAAGCGATGTTCGAAGAAATGGAGCGCGACCCCGCGGTTGTCGCCATTGGCGAAGATATCGGCGTGTACGGCGGCGCCTTCAAAGTCACCGACGGCCTGCTGGCGAAATTCGGCCGCGAACGCGTCATCGAGACGCCCATCGCCGAAACCGCCATCATCGGCGCGGCCTGCGGCATGAGTTTCCTCGGCCTGCGCCCCGTCGCCGAAATGCAGTTCATTGATTTCATCGCATGCTGCTTCAACCAGGTCACCAACTTCGTCGCGAAATCCCATTACCTCTGGGGCGCGCCGGTGCCCATGGTCATACGCGGCCCTTCCGGCGGCGGCGTCCACGGCGGCCCATTTCATTCCGCGAATCCCGAAATGTATTTCGTGCATACGCCGGGGCTGAAAGTGATTTATCCTTCCACGCCGTCGGATGCCAAGGGCCTGTTGAAGTCCGCGATTCGCGACAACAATCCCGTGCTGTTCTTCGAGCACAAATATCTGTACCGCAGGCTGAAGGAAGAAATGCCGCCGGGCGATTACACCGTGCCCATCGGCAAAGCCATTGTGCGCCGCCCAGGGCGCGACTTAACGATCGTCAGCTATGCGGCTATGGCGCACACGGCCATGGAAGCTGCCGTCGAACTCGCGAAGGAAGGCATCGAAGCGGAAGTGATTGATTTGCGCACTCTGCTTCCGCTCGATAAGGACACCATTCTCAATTCCGTAAAGAAGACCAACAAGCTGCTGGTGGTGCACGAAGACACGCGCACCGGCGGCATTGCCGGCGAAATTGCCGCTCTCGTCTTTGAAGGTGCGTTCGACGATCTCGATGGTCCGGTCGCACGCGTCACCGCGCTCGATACGCCGGTGCCGTATTCGCCGCCCCTCGAGGAACGTTTTTTACCCAACACCGAAAAAGTAGTCGCGGCCGCGCGCGAACTGGCAAAATACTAAAGCGGACAAAGGCAGGACCGAGACGATGGGAAAGACCAAGGGCATCAACAACGCCGAATTTGAAGTAGGCAGCGAAGTGAAAATCGCCGACCGCGCTTTCCTCGAGGCTTTTCTCGAGGCTGGCCAGTATCACAACGAGCTCGAGCCGGAACAGCTGCCCTATGCCGGCAAAATCGCCAAGGTGAAGGCTGTGGATTTCTTCACCGGCGGCGACGAGATTTACACGCTGCAGGGTATCCCGGGCGTGTGGCACGAGGAATGTCTCAGCGCCGCCTAGTTGTGCCTTGTTGAAATAAGTATTTAGTCGCGCGGCGCGCGTTCGTACCTACAGGAGAAGACCATGGCTGTTGACGTCATCATGCCCCAAATGGGCGAAAGCATTTTCGAAGGCACCATAACCAAATGGCTGAAAAAGGCCGGCGACAAGATCGAGCGCGATGAACCGCTGTTCGAAATTTCCACCGATAAAGTTGATGCGGAAATTCCCTCGCCCTCCGCGGGCGTGCTGAAAGAAATCAAAGTCGGCGAAGGCCAAACGGTCCCGATTCAGACGGTTGTCGCTGTGATCGAAGCTGGCGCCGATGGTGCGGCCACTGCTGCACCTGCCGCCGCACCAGCAAAACCGACATCCGCCGCTCCTCCTCCTCCGCCCGCAGCGATATCCGCCGCGCCGTCGCCAGCACCTTCCGCGCCAGCCGCGCCGCAGCAGCAACCGGCCGCTTCCAGCGGTGAAAAAGTTCGCAGCTCCCCGTTAGTCCGCAAAATCGCGCGCGAAAATAATATTGACGTCTCCCAGGTTCCCGGCACCGGCGCTGGCGGACGCGTCAGCAAGAGCGACATCCTCAGCGTCGTGCAAAGTGGTGGCGCACCAGCCGCGGCAGCTTCATCCGGCACGACCAGCGCAGCGCCAGCAGCTCCGCCAGCCCGTCCCGCGGGCGTTCCTCCAGCCGCAGGCGGCGCAAGCGCCTCAGCCGTTCTCGAAAATGCCGTCCCGCGCGAAAAAATGTATTTCGGCCATTACGAAGTCCAGCCCATGTCCGTCATGCGCCAGCGCATCGCCGAGCACATGGTCCTTTCGAAGCGCGTATCCCCGCACGTCTATTCCGTGGACGAAGCGGACATGACCGCCATCGCCACCCTGCGCGCGAAAATGAAACATAAGTTCGAAGAAACAACCGGCACCAAGCTTACCTTCATGCCCTTCTTCGTGCGCGCTGCTGTCGAAGCCTTGCGCGCCTTTCCCACCGTGAATTCCTCGGTGGATGGCACGAACATCGTCCTGCACAAGGAATGTAATATCGGCATCGCGGTCGCTCTCGACTGGGGCCTCATCGTACCGGTGATCAAAAATGCCGAGGAGAAAAATTTCCTGGGCATCGCGCGCACCATGAACGATCTCGCCGAACGCGCCCGCGCCAAAAAACTCAAGCCCGAGGAAGTCGCCGAAGGCACATTCGCCATCACCAATCCGGGCGTCTTCGGCGGCCTGTTCGGCTTGCCCGTAATCAATCAGCCAAACGTAGCGATCCTCGGTCTCGGCACCATCGAAAAGCGCCCCGTAGTAATTGACGACGCGATCGCCATTCGCAGCATGGTCTATCTGACGCTCTCCTACGATCACAGGGTCGTGGACGGCGCCGTAGCCCATCAATTCATGGCCAAACTAAAGCACACCCTGGAGAATTGGACGGAAAGCATCCTGTAAGCGGCTGCGGCGCAGCAGAGTCAACAGTTCAAAGTTGAGAGTCGAAGGCCAAAAGTTAACAACAAATGAGCGTGTCATCCCGAATGGAGTGTCGCGCTTTCTCTTTCGCGCCGCACTTTGGCGCGCGCGGGACGCAGTGAGGGATCTGCTTTTCGCGAACCGATCGAGTCTTCTAGCGGTCCGGAGTCGCTGAATTCTCCGCACGTCGGAATCGCGCGACCGAGCCCGTATCCGCCGACGTTCTCGCTTTCAACTTTCAACTCTTAACTTTCAACCTTTGAAAGATCAACTTTCAACTCCAAACGTCCTACTCTAATCCCATGCCGCGCTCTCCGAAGCTCGATCCCTGGGGTCGTCCCCCCTGGAAAATTAACTTCACACCCTCACGCCAAAAACTCCCGGCGCACGTGGACTTCGCCATCATCGGCGGCGGCTTCACCGGCCTCGCTGCAGCCGCATGGCTGCGCCTCCACGCCCCCGAAAAATCCGTAGCCGTCTTCGAAGCCGCGCGCATCGGCGCAGGCGCCAGCGGCCGCACCGGCGGTATGGTGCTCGCCGAGACCGCCGCCGGGAATCAACCCGGCCTCGGTGACGTCCTGACAGGCTTCCGATCCATCCTCGAAAAATTAAAAGTGCGCTGTGATCTCAAACTAAACGGCGCATGGGAAATCGCGCGCCGCGCAACGTCCGGAAAAGCAAAACAACAATCACCAATCGAATGGAACGATTCCGGCACGCTGAGAGTAGTGAACGAAGTCCCCGGCGGCACGCTCGATCCCGGCAAACTAGTCAGCGGCCTGGCCCGCGCCGCCCAGCGCCACGGCGCACATATTTTCGAGAATCACCGAGTACAACAAATCCGCTGGACCGCGACACCCGAACTGAGCCTCATCAACAAGCGCGGAGAAAGTCAAAAAATCACCGCGCAGAAAATTCTCTTCGCCACAAACGCTCTGTCGCTTCCGGCAGCAGCCCTGACGGGCATGCATCCGCGCCTCACGCTCGCCGTGCTCACGAGGCCAGTCGGCGAAAAAGTCCTCGCAGCCATCGGCCTCGCGCGAAGAAAGCCCTTCTACACCGTCGATTTCCCGTATCTTTGGGGCCGCGTCCGCCCGGACCGTTCCATTGTGTGGGGCGCCGGCCTGGTGCAATCCCCCGACGCCGATGACCTCGAAAAGGTGGATATCGCCGCCGAAGAATCGGCGGCAGCGTTCGATCGTCTCGAAGACCGCATCCGCCATCTCCATCCCGCGCTGGAAAAAATAAAATTCGCAAGCCGCTGGGGCGGCCCCATCCTCTTCCGCGATTCGTGGAAGCCGGTTTTCGACTGGCACCCGCAAGGCATCGCGAGCGGCACGACGCGGAAGGTTGGCAGATCTAGTAGTGGCGGTGCGCCCCGCAACGCGATAGTTCTCGGCGCCTACGCAGGCCACGGCGTAGCGCTCTCCTCGTACCTGGGAACTTGGGCCGCCGAAGTCCTGCTCGAACGCCGCCGCCTGCCAAAATGGAGCGCTCTCAAGCCCTAAGAGGAAACCATGCCGCTCATTTCCGTCACACGCTTGCGAGTTCGCTCTTGGACCTATCTTCCGGGATTTCTCTGGGACACATTCCAATCCGTGCGCCAGGTCCAGCGCAGTGCAGGTTTTCTGGGCGGCAGACTGTTAGTCAATTCCGGCTGCGTCTTCTGGACCATGACCGCATGGCAAGACGAGCCGGCTATGAACGCCTATCGCACCGACGGCGCCCATCGCCAAACCATGCCCAAGCTGCTGAACTGGTGCGACGAAGCGGCAGTAGTCCACTGGACGCAGGATTCAGCAGAAATTCCCGAGTGGCGGCAAGCTCAGCAACACATGTCCGAAAAAGGCAGGCTCTCGAAAGTGAATCATCCGTCCGCGCTGCAAGCGTCGCAGCAAATTCCCGCGCCACAACCGAGCCGCATCGCACAAACGCTGAAACCAGCGCGCTAGTCTCCCGGCCCAATTGCAAGAGCCGTCCACAAAATTTTCACTCGAGTTCCCGCCCCATCAAAAGGCCCGGCGCGAAGTGCACGCCGCCGATAAAGCAATCCGTGAAAAATTTGGTCGAGGCTGGCCGCGTTCCGCGTGAGCGCACCTGCAGTCGTGGTATATTTTGTCCGTCTTCCGCGTCTCTATTTTTGGTTGTCGCCCTCGAAGGAGGCTCCGTGCAATTCTTCCGTTCGCGCTACCGCCGAAATCTAGCGCTGGCCGTGCCGGTGTCCGTCGCGCTATACGCAGCCGTTTCCTTATTGCCGGTGCAAAACCTCTCGACGGCGGTGGCGGCAGCCAGCAGCGCCGCGTGCCCGAACGACAACGGCGGCCTCCAGCTGCCCCCAGGTTTTTGCGCGACGATTTTTGCCGACGGCATCGGCCACGCGCGGCACATGGCGGTGACACCGGGCGGCGTGATCTACGTAAACACCTGGTCGGGTGAATACTACGGCAACGACAAGCCGCACGACGGCGGATTCCTCGTCGCTCTGCAAGCCACAGCGGGCAATGACCCGGGCAAAGCCGATGTGCAAGAACGCTTTGGTGAAACGGTGCAGAGCGGCGGCCACGGCGGCACGGGAATTGGCCTGTATAACGGCTCGCTGTATGCGGAAATCAACGACCGCATCGTGCGCTACACGCTGCCGCCGGATTCGCTGGTGCCGCGCGATGCACCGGCCACTATCGTCTCGGGATTGCCGCTTACCGGCGATCATCCCATGCATCCGTTTATCATTGACGCGCAAGGCTCGCTCTATGTGGATGTCGCCAGCGCCACCAATTCCTGCCAGCTGAAAAATCGCACGCTGCAATCTCCCGGTGCCGAGCCTTGCACCGAGCTTGAGACCCGCGGCGGCGTCTGGCGCTATGACGCGAGCAAATCCGACCAGCATTTTTCCAGCGACGAACGCTTCGCCACCGGCATCCGCAACGCCGAAGGCTACGCGATCGATGCCGACGGCCGCATGTTCGCAACCCAGCACGGCCGCGACCAGCTGCATTCGAACTGGCCGGCCCTTTTCAGGCCCGAGCAGGAAGCGACGCTCCCGGCTGAAGAAGTGCTCTTGCTGAAACAGGGCGGCGATTACGGCTGGCCGGAGTGCTACTACGACGGCGCGCAGCACAAATTGGTTCTCGCGCCGGAGTACGGCGGTGACGGCGGGAAAAAAATCGGCGTATGCGCGCAGAAGACCGCTCCGGTGGCGGCCTTCCCGGCGCATTGGGCCCCCAACGGAATGGTATATTACGGCGCGCAGCAGTTTCCCAAGCACTATCAGGGCGGCGTCTTCATCGCCTTCCATGGATCGTGGAATCGCGCGCCCTATCCACAAGGCGGTTACAACGTGGTGTACCAGCCGCTCGACGGCGCGCATGCCGGAGGCGCCTGCGAAATTTTCGCGGATGGTTTTGCCGGCGCTGTGAAGTCCCCGGATGGAGCCGCGCATCGCCCTGACGGCCTGGCCGTGGGTCCCGACGGCGCGCTGTACATCTCCGACGATGTGCGCGGACGAATTTACAAGGTGGTCTATCGCGGAGGTGTTGGCGCGAGCGTTCCAGGCCTCCGCGATGGCCGCGCGATGGTGACTCCGTGTCCCGGCGCCGGGTCACCGGCCGGTGAAATCGCGCATATCGCCGCCAAGCCGCCCGAGGGCACGCATGCCGACGCCGGTGCTGCCACCGCTGGCGAAGTGCCGAAAGGAGCGACGCCACAGATGGTCAAGCTCGGCGCCCGGGTTTACAGCGGCCAGGTTGGCGGAGCAGCCTGCACCGGCTGTCACGGCGATCACGGCCAGGGATCGCCACTCGGTCCCGCGCTCACCGCGCACCAGTGGCTGTGGAGCGACGGAAGCTACGCCGGCATCCAGAAAACAATCAGCGACGGCGTGCCGCAACCCAAAAAATATCGAGCTCCCATGCCCGCAATGGGCGGCGCGCAACTCAACGCCGATCAGGTGCAGGCGCTTTCAGCGTACATCTATAGCATCAGCCACCGGGCGCCAGGAAATTCGCCAAAATAAAATCGGACCGCAGGAAGCGCGAGGAAAATTTTTCCGGCGGCGAGCTCACTGGATTCGCCGGTCGCCTTACTGAATCCGCTGGCGCAGTTCCGCCGCGAATCCCTCCACCTGGCTCATGGCCACGATGCGTATGCCTTCTCCGGCGAAAAGTTTTTCGACGAACACGTGCCGCGGATTTTCCGCATCCGGCGTCGTATCCGTAATAGCGGTAATTTCCGCCAGTCTGTCGCGCGCGTGAATGCACCCCGCCGTGTAGGCCAGAGCCTTCGCCTGCGGTAAATCGCGCCGCAAGGAAACCGACTGGATGAATCCGCGCACTCCATTCTGGTAACCGTAATCCAGCCGCATCGGGTCCCCCGGCTGCGTGAAACCCTCCACGCGCACCCGGTGTTCCAGCTTCCCCAGAATGCGATGCCGCCGGAACACGTCGTTCAGCTTGCTGCGCATCCAATCCCGCGTGTTCTGCAGCAATCCGCCCGCCCTCCGCAGCGGTGGCGTCACCTGCTCGCGATACAGCCGGTCCAGCTCCGCATCGAAATTTTCCGCCAGCAGCCCTTTCGGCGGACTCAGCTGCAGCATATTGGAAAGGTTCTGATCCAGTTTTTGCAGGTAAAGCGCCACCTCCGCCGCCGGCCCGCGCAACCGCGCGTCGAACTCCGGCGCGAGCGAGCGCAACAAGTCTTCGTCTATATCGGGATGGACGCGCCGCACGCGCGCAAATTCCGCGGGCTCCTCGATCAAACGCACGGCCTGCCGCGCCCCGGAAGCTTCCTCCAGCAGCACGCCGATATTCACCCACTCATCGCGAGCCAGATTCGGCACATAACGCAGAATGCGGTATTGGAACGTATTTCTCGGTTCTTCATCCGTAGTAACTGGAGACACGGCTCACCTCTCTGCACAGAAACTCACGGCCCAGCACTAGACCCCACGACAATTTCCCCGGTACCGACTTAGCACCTTACTTCCAATTCGGAAACGGCTGCGCCGAGGATTTCCAGGCCGACACAATCAACTCCCGTACCAACTTCCTCCGCCGCAAGAGCTGCTCCAGCATTTTTTCCAGCGCATCCGCATCGCAGTCATACCACTCCGGCGGAATCTGCCCGTAAATTTCCTCGAGGGCCTTCTCCTCGATCCTCTCCACGCGCGCGATCCAGGCGTCGAACGAATCCATCCCGCGCACGCCCTCATACACGCGGTGCCGCGCATACAGCCCCCGCAACGGCGCGTCCGGGAAATTCCATTCCGCCGCGTTAAAGCAGAATCCGTTATCAATCATCCGCGCGCTGTAACGCGTAGCGGCCCCCGCGCCCCGGCCCACACCTTGGCCCGTTCCGTCCCCCTCCCGAAAAAATATCGCCTGCCGTCCGTTGGTGTTGCAGGTCCATTTATCGAACACCAGCATCCCGCAGAATTCCGCGATGTTGGTCACTTCGCGCAGCTGTTCATCCGGAAGAAAATCGTAAACCAACACGTCCGCCAAGTTTCCCGGATAGCGCGAACCAAACTGTTTCCCCGCCTTGCAAGGAGCGCGCCCGCGCCCCAGCTGAATCACCAGATCCTCGGTGTGAGCGATCAGCTCCGCCCGCACCTCCACCACTTCCGGTTCCGCCACCGATAGCCCCAGCCGCGCCGCCAACCTCGTACCCAGCAATTCGTTCGCCAGGATCCGCAGCCCCTGCGGGTTGTTCTGAAATTTCACCACGTAATACGCTTGATTCGAGCAGCGCATCAACTGCGATTGCGCCCCGCCACGCATTCTCCGCACCTGCTCGACCGCCAGAGCCATCCCGCGCCCATGCTAACGGTCCGTAAACCCGCGCGGCAAGCGAATTATTTTCAAACTGGGAACGTACCGCAAAGGTGCACTATCGCCACAGTTCCCGTGTCCTGTTTCGATTCAGCACACAATTACAATCTATCGGCGGCAGGAAAACGGGAAGCGACAGCACAGAGGCGGGAAGCAACAAAACTGGGATACAGAGAATCACATCACGCAATGCGCGCAACTTCAAGAATGCCAAACTCGCGCAAAAAAGAAACACGGAACCGCGACGCCTGAAGCAGCGCGCGCGGTCCCGCGTCAACATCTCCCACCAGAAAAAACCTTAGCGTTTCTTGCGCTTGACAGCTTTCTTGGCCTTGCCCTTCTTTTTCGCAGCCTTTTTCTTGGGCTTGGCTTTTTTCTTGGCCGCAGCCTTCTTCTTCGGCGCGCTCGTTTTCGCCGGGCGCTTCTTGGCCGCCTTCGCCTTGGGAGCAGCAGCCGGCGCTTCCTCCTCGTCCGGCTCCTCCTCGACGATAATCTCCTCCACTTCCTCTACGATATCTCCGTGAGGGAGTTCCGCGCCTTCTTCCCCCTCTTCCTCTTCGTAGCGGGGTAGCTCGTCATCTTCCTCATCATGTTGTTTGGCGTGAAACATGGATCCCTCCCTGGGTATCGGGCTTCTAAAAGATCGTATCAGGCCCTGCGCGCTTATAATCGGAGTACCGGAAGTTTGTCAAGATGCAAGGCCGCGAAAACCCGGTCCCAAACATAATATTTACAGGAATAGCCACGAGACCAATGTAACAAAAGGTTACAGCAACGCGTAACATTCTGAGGAATATAGGTTTACAGTACGGAAGAAGGTGCGCCTGCAGTTAGCGTTGAATCGTCAGCACATCGCCAGCCTTCAAAGGCCGCTCGCCCAGAAACGAGTTCGTCTGCCGTATGTTCTCCACGCTGGTCTTGTAAGCATGCGCAATCGAGTACAGCGTCTCGCCCTGCTTCACCCGATGCTCCACGGTCGCAGGCTTGTCACCGCCGCTTACCGCGACATTGCGCACCGCAACCGCGGCGTCGCCGCCGTTCCCGGCAGCGGGATGGGCCGCCGATTTCGCAGCAGAGGCGGAGGCCGAGTGCCCGGAATCATCCCCCGAGCCACCCGCATAAATCTTCAACCGAGAACCGCGCGGCACACTCGCCCCGTGGACATTGTTCCAGCGCTGCAGCTGCGCCACGCTCACATCAAATCGTTCCGCGATTCCTTCCAGCGTGTCGCCGCGCACCACCCGGTAATGCACCAGGCGCACCGCAGCGGGCGCCGTCGGCACGTTCAACATGAATCCCGCCGGTACCACTGCATGCGCCTCCAGATGATTCGCCGATTCAATCGCCGCCACGGTCACGTGGTAATGCCGCGCGATGTCCGAAAGAGTTTCACCCTGCTCCACGGTGTGCAGCCGCCACGTCGTCCACTTGTCTTCCGGAACCTGGCCGATCACGTCCAGCAATTTCTCGCCGTAACCCGCCGGCAAGTTCAGTTCAAAGCTCGGATCGTTGGGTGTCACGCTGCGCAGCATCTCCGGATTCAATTCGCGCAGATCATCCAGGTCCGCGCCGGTCGCATCCGCCACCAGCCGCAGATCAATCGCATGCGCTGGATGAATCACGTCCACAGGAGCCGGCTTCTCCGGCGCCACTTGCACTCCGTAAAGCACCGGGTCTTTTGCCACCAAAGCCAGCGCGATAATAATCGGCACGTAGTTCTGCGTCTGCTTCGGCAGCGCATGGCGCTTCTGTAGTTCCCAGAAATCCGCGTAGCCGGTGCGCTCCACAGCCTTTACGACGTTCATCGGCCCCGAGTTGTAGGCCGCCATCACCAGGTACCAGTCGCCGAACATGTCATACAAATCGCGCATATGCCGCGCCGCCGCCCGCGTAGCCTTCTCCGGATCGCTGCGCTCGTCCACATAATAGGTGCGGTCCAGATCGTATTCCTCGCCGCGAAACGGCATGAACTGCCACAAGCCCCGCGCCCCGGCGCGCGATACCGCCGTCGGCTGAAATGCCGATTCCGCCTGCGCCAGGTACATCAAGTCCTGTGGCACGCCCTCTTCCTTCAGGACCCGCCGGATCATGTCGTTATAACGGCCGGAACGGTCCAGGCCATGTTCCACCGTCGCGCGCCCCCGCGGCGTCGAAAAGAAACTCAAATATTGCAGCACTGAATCGTTCACTGTCAGCGGCAGGTCGTGCGGCACGCGCATTAATTCTTTTTCCGCCTGCGCCGCCAGGCGCGGGTCGCCCTTCGGCAAGGTCAGATCCGCCAGTGCGTCAATCGGCGCTGGAGTGCCGGTGCCGGCTTCCTCTTCCTCGGCCTCCTGTTGCGCGCTGCGCTCGTAGGAATGGAGTGTTTCGCCGATCTGATCGAAAAGATCCGAAAGCCGCGGATCGGAGTCCACTTGGAAGCCGCTCGCCAGCATCAATTCCACGGCGCGGTCGTAATTCGCATGCGCCTTGTCGAACTCGCCCGATTTATATTCCTTCTGCGCCTTGTCGAAAATCACCTGCACCTGATCAATCAAAATGTCTATGCTCGGACGGGTGTCGTACACGGAAGTCAGGAAAACGGTGTGCTCGGGAAAGGGCAGCGGTTCACGCACGAATTCGGGGACTGGCGCAGGAGTCGCCGCCGGAGGACGCGCCTTCGCCTGCTTGCTGGATACCGTGTCGTTGCAGGCGGCCAGCGCGAATGTTCCCACCGCGGCAATTCCGGCGCAGCACCACCAGCTCAAACGGCGCGCTCGCTTCGCCGAGCCGGACATACGCTCTTGGCCAACGACCCTCAGCTCCATGGTCTTCGTCCATCCTTGCGACGCGCAATACTTCTCCGCAGGATTCTCCGAAGAAACTTCGGGTACCTGGCTTGCTGCATACAACGCGGCGCCGCGTCGTTCGCCCTGAGTAAAGGGCATCGGGAATCTTACGAACTACCCGCGTCCCGGTCAATGGTCTTGCCGTACCAGCCATTGTCATACTCAGGACATCGCCTGCCCGTATTACGCGTCTCAGATCGTTTTGCCGTGGCACGCTGAACGCAGCCTGCTACCAATTTCGCCCCGCGCGATGCCTCTCCGAAATCCGCGGCGGCCAGTTGATTGAATGCTCGAATCTTTGCAAGTCTCCGTAGATTCGTAGGCCCGTCAGTTTCATGTTCCATCGTTCGTACAGACGCTCCAGGTTCCGGTTGCTCCATTCCCCCTAGTCTTTTGTAATCATGCAGTTCAGCGGTGACAAGCTTTTGACAAACTCTGGCCTCCCAGATGCATTTGCGACCTCATTACTCGCACGTCGCAGCAAGCGTGCTTCTCGGGGATGTATCCAAACAGGGGGACCGGCATGAATTTTCGGCGTCGCATTTTGGGGAGCATTGGGACTTTCTTCATTATTCTGGGATTACTCGCAGCACCGTCCATACTGCGCGCGCAGACTGCCAAGGTCACCGGTACCGTCCTGGATTCATCCAGCGCGGCCGTCGTTGGTGTCACCGTCACTGCCACCAACTCCGCGACCTCCAGCGAGCGCTCCACCACCTCTACCGACACCGGCGCGTACACCATCTCCAGCCTGCCGCCCGGCGTCTACAACTTCAGTTTTACCAAGACCGGTTTCAAAGTCGCGCGCTTCGCGCAAATCACTCTGACCGTTGATCAGACCATGACGCTCGACGCCAAGCTCGAGGTCGGCGCCGTTTCCGCCACGGTCGAAGTGGCCGCTGCAAACGTCGCGCAGATTGACACCGAAAACGCCACGCTCAGCAACGTGGTCGAACACAAGCAGATGACGGAACTTCCGCTGATCCTGCGCGACCCCTATCAGCTCGTCCTGCTCGGCCCCGGCGTCACGCAATCCGACGGGATGGGCGGCGTCTCCGTAAATGGCGGACGCGAGCGCAATAACAATTTCCTGCTCGATGGCGCTGACAACAACGACGCTGACGTCCCCGGACCCCTCGGCGGCCTGATCGCCGAAAATCCGGATGCCACTGAAGAATTCCGCGTGCTCACCAATAATTTCGCTCCCGAATACGGCCGCAACAACGGAGCCATCATTGACGTCGTCACCCGCAGTGGCACCAACGATTTCCACGGCAATCTTTTCTATTTCGGCCGCTGGGACGCGCTCGGCGCCCGCGATTACTTCAATCATCAGATTGATCCGCTCACCGGTGAAGTCGCTGCCAAAAATCCTTACGTCCGCAACCTTTACGGCGGCTCCATCGGCGGCCCCATCATCAAGGACAAAACGTTCTTCTTCCTCAACTATCAGGGCGATCGCTTCGTCACCACCTTAACCAACACCACCGTCGTGCCCACTGCCGCCTTCAAGTCCGGCATGTTCACCTACACCAACCCGCAAACCGGCGCCAGCCAGGCCATCAACGTCACGACGCCCGGCATCGGAAACAACGCCACCGGCGTGGGCCTCGATCCCGTCATGCAGCAAATCCTCTCCTTCTATCCCGCGCCCAACCAGGCCAATTCCGACGGCATCACCGGCCAGCTTTTCTTTCCCAGCGAGTCGCGCGAGAAAGACGAAGATGCCGTGCTCAAGATCGACCAGACGATTAATAAGAACAACAACCTCTACGCCCGCTACACCTACAATTATTTCGGCGATCCCAACCCGTTCCACAACGATTTTCTCCCCGGCGGCTTGGGCGACGTCAGCGAGATTAACAAAATCCAAAGCCTCGCCGTCGGCCTGACTTCCACCTTTGGAGGCACCCTCATCAACGAATTTCGCTTCGGCGCCAATCGCATCAACGAGTTTTTCGGCTGCGGCGGTGTTCCTACGTTCGACAACCTGGGATATGTCGACGGAGTAGGGAACGGCGCGGACTTCACTCTCCCGGTCTTCCAGGGAGGCTCGGGCGGCTCGTTCGGCTTCGGTTGCCAGGCGCTTGGCGACGCCGATTTCCAGGAAAGCAAGCAGGGCACCTACCAGTGGTATGACGCCATGAGCAAAATCGTGAAATCTCATACCATCAAGTGGGGCGCCGAATTCCGAGACGTCTATTCCAACAACAACACCAATTTCTCTTCCCGCGGCATCTTCACCTTCAACGTTTTCACCGCCAATAGCATTTCCACTCTGCAGAACCTCAACACCGGCGTGGATAACAATCAACTTGAGGACACCGTCGGCGCCCTGCTCGGTCTCGTGAATTCTCAGGCGCAGACCCAGTTCTTCGACCGCGCCGGTGACCGCCACGCCACCGATGAACTCAACTTCGTGCAGCACGAAGTCGGCGGCTTCGTGCAGGACAGCTGGAAGATAAAATCTAATCTCACGCTCACCTACGGCCTGCGCTACGAATGGTACGGCGTGCCTTATGAAGCCCACGCCAATTTCGCCTCGCTTTTCCAGGACAGTAGCGGTCCCGCGCCCTTCACTTTCCAACCCGTCGGTCCCGGCACAGGCCTCCAACTCTTCAAGGATTATTACAAGAACTTTGAGCCCCGCTTCGGCTTCGCTTGGGATCCCTTCAAGAACGGACTCACTTCCGTCCGCGGCGGCATCGGTGTATTCAGCGACCGTATCTACGGCAACCTGGTCTCGGACGCGCGCGGGAATCCGCCCTTTCAACCCAGCCTCTTCAACCAACCCGCGGCCAGCATCGGCCCGGTAGCCGCCGCGCAACTTCAGAACCAGCTCGCTCCGGGAAATTTGACGCCGTCGCCCGTAGTTCCCGACGGCTCGGGAATTTTTCCCGATCTTTTCGATCCCAATATCAAACCGCCGCTGGTCGTCACCTGGAATATAGGCGTGCAACGTGAGCTGGCTCAAAATCTGAACCTCGACGTGAACTACGTCGGCAACCACGCCACGCGCATCCTTCGCGTCATTGATGGCAATCCTCCGCAGCCCGCCCTGGTAAACCAACTGCTCGGCATGGGCGTAGCTCCGGAAACGCTGCAGTTCGCCAATCTCTATTTCGGCGCGGAAAATGGCGTCCTCCCATTCGACGCCGTGAACAACAACGCGTTCTTCGACACCTTTACCGACCAGACTTCCGGCCATTCCTGGTATGACGGTCTGCAAGTGCAAGTCACCGAAAAGAATTTCCACGGCCTGCAGATTCAGGGTTCCTACACCTGGGCACACGCTCTCGACGATTCTTCCGATCCCCTGGTTCCCACCGTCGCCAACGGCAATTTCCCCGTTGATTCCTTCAACCTGCGCCGTGAAAAGGGAAATTCGGGTTTCGACACCAGGCAACGCGGGGTAATTAATTTTGTCTACCTGCCGAACATCGGTCGCGGCCGCGCTCATTTCGCAAACGGCGTCACCGGCCGTGCTTTGGAAGGCTGGCAGATCAGCGGCATCGCCGCATGGCAAACCGGTCTTCCTTACGACATCTTCGGCATCGCCGATACCCTGCACACCAACTTTGCCGACCGGGTTACCGTCGTGAATGCGGCGGCTCTCAAGAACGTTCCTGCCAGCGGCAAGGTTATCCCCAGCACTGGCGTCTTCACCGGCTACAATCTCGCCGCGTTTAATCCCGACGATCCGACAATCATGCCCGTGCCGTTCGGCATTGAGTCAAATCTGCTGCGTAATCAATTCACCGGGCCCGGCATCAATAACTATGACGTCGCCTTGTCCAAGATCACCACAATCAAAGAAAGATTCACTTTTCAACTGCGGTTCGAGTTCTACAATCTCTTCAACCGCACCCAATTCACCAAGCCCGACACGAACATTCAGGACGCCCTGTTCGGGTACTCCACGTCGCAAGTAGGCCAAAACGACGGCACCACCGGAGCTCGCCAAGTCCAAATCGGCGCAAAGTTGAGCTTTTAGTCGAGGCAGAATCCGGGAATGGAATCAAAACTGGATGGGGGGACGTCTGAGCGCCATCGGAGCTGTACAACCGATGGCGCTCTCTCGTCTTCCTCTGTGTGCTCCGCTTTTTCTCGGTAATCTCTGTGTTAAATCTCTAAGCCCCTCCGGAATCTCTTACGCCAACGCTTGCCTCAAATCCTCAATCAAATCCCCCGCATCCTCCAATCCAATCGAAACCCGCACCGTCCCAGGTTCCACTCCCGCCGCGCGCAACTCCGCCAACGACATCCGGTAATGCGATGAATACATTGGCAGCACCACCAAGGATTCCACTCCCCCCAAACTTACCGCCAACAAAAATACCCGCGTCCGGTCGCAAAACCGCCGCGCCGCCGCTAACCCGCCTTTCAAATCGAAAGCCATCATCGCCCCGAACCCCTTCATCTGCCGCTTTGCCAACCGATGATCCGGATGCGACGCTAACCCCGGATAATGCACCCGCGCCACCTTCGGATGCCTCTCCAGAAAACGCGCAACCGTCAAAGCCGTCTCGCACTGCCGCCGCACCCGCAGCTCCAAAGTTTTCATCCCGCGGATCAATAAAAACGCCGCCTCCGGATCCATGGACCCGCCTAAGTAAATGATCATGTCGCGTATTTTCTCGATCGCAGCATGTCGTCCCGCCGCCACCCCCGCAATCACATCCGAATGTCCCGACAGATATTTCGTCGCGCTATGCATCACCAGATCAAATCCCAACGCCAGAGGCTTCTGCAGCACCGGGCTCGCAAAAGTATTATCAATCAGCGAAACCAGATCCCACTCCTTCGCAAACGCAATCGCCTTGTGCAGATCGACGAGGCGCAAAGTTGGATTCGTCGGCGTCTCGATGTATAGCGCCTTCGTCCGCGGATTCACCAGCCGCTCAATGCCCGCCAAATCCGTTTCCACGTGCCGCACCACGATCCCCATACGTGGAAATACGTCGCGCATCAACCGGTACGTCCCGCCATACAATGCGCGCGTCGCAATCACTTCATCGCCGGTCTTCAAAACCGAAAGCAGCCCGCTGGAAATCGCCGCCATCCCCGAAGCCGTCACAATCGCCGCCTCCGCTCCCTCCAGCGCCGCAATCTTTTTCTCCGCAACCGAAAGCGTCGGGTTGCCATAGCGCGTATAGATGTACGCCGGCCGTTTCCCCTCCGCCCAGAGCTTCAGTTCCTCCGTATTCGCAAACGTGAAATTCGCCGTCCGAGCAATTGAAGTTCCCACCGGCGCGCTCAAGCGGAATTTCTCTTCCCCGGCGTGAATCGCAATCGTAGCGTCCGCCAATCGGCGGCCCTTCAAAGTTTTGTTCATGGCGAGCCAGCTTGCCGCAGCTGGTCAAAGAATCACAAGCTCCAATTTGGCGGAATCAACAATCGACAGCAAACGCGAAAATCTTCGAGCCCCAGATCTCGACTTTGTAGCGGCGGCCTTTAGCCCGGCGCCTTTGAAGTCGCTTCTCTGGCGGCGCGGTTGGCAAACCGGCGTGAGTGCGTGACAATGTCTCGCGCGGCAGGCACGCCATTCGGCCTCCGCAGCGACGTTGGCGATTCATGATCTGTTCATCGAGCATAATTTTCCGGAGCTCACGCCGATGCACATAACTCCCACCCAGGTCCTCTGCGCTTCCTGGCTTCTCTTCGCGCTCTATTGGTTCGTCGCCGCGTTCGGCGTGAAGCGCACTGCAAAACGCCAGAATCCATCCGAGCGCATGCTCTACATCGTCTTCATGGCCGCCGGTTTCTTCCTCCTCTATCAGGAAAATCCCAACTGGGGCCCGCTCAATCGCCGCTTCGTCCCCGATGAATTGTGGATCGCCTGGTTCGGCAGCGCTCTCTGCGCCGTAGGAATCCTCTTCGCCATCTGGGCCCGCCGCACCATCGGCAAAGACTGGAGCGCCGAAGTGCAAATCAAAGAGGGACACCAACTGATCCGCTCCGGACCCTACGCCCACATCCGCCACCCGATTTACACCGGCCTGCTGCTCGCCACGCTCGGCACCGCGCTTCTCATCGGCGAATATCGCGGCCTCCTTGGCTTCGCCATGTTCTTCGTCGGATTCACCCGCAAAGCCCGCAAGGAAGAATCGCTCCTCCTAGCCGAATTCGGGCCCGCTTTCGAAGAACACCTCCGCCACACGGGCTTCTTTCTTCCCCGTTTTTTGTGAAAAACCGTGGATTTTCCCCGCCGACCCCGCCAGTTTCGCCTTCTATTTGCTGGTGTTTTCGCCTACAGCTCCGCTGGAATTCGTTTCCCGGCCGTGGTTCCGTGCCATCATTAAGCTATAGGTTTCGCCCCTTTCGTAGCGCCTGTTCGGTTTTCGTGAGAGGAAACAATGAGCAAGAGCCGCAGCGCTGTGCTGATTCTCTGCATGTCAACTTTCTGCTTGTCCGGCTGCGACCTGATCCGGGTTGCTGGACCTTGCTATGGCGTAGGTTGCCCGTCCGGCACCGCCGGCGGTAGCGGCCAATACAAACCAGGCGAAGCCCCGAAACCGCAAAACGCCTCCGCGCCGGCTCCAGCGAAACCCGCCGCCGTGCCAACTCAATCCGCATCTACATCGGCGCAGCCGAACATCGTTCAACCGAGCGCGCCCGCGCAGCCAGCCACAACGAAATCGCCAGCAGGATCCGCGCCAGCTCAACCGACGACCGCGGAAGCTACCGACGCGCAAACAGCTCCAGCACAAGACGCGAGCGCCGAAGTCAAATCCTCGCCCTTCCACGCGATCGGCGAATTTTTCGAGCACCTGATCCCGCACCACAGCAGCGGAGCAAATTCCGGCGCTGGTTCCGGCGCGGGGAACTAAGCCGAGGCCGACCGGCCGGTCTCCTCAACTTCCTCGCCCGCATGATGCGGTTTATGCGCCGCGATCACTTTCTCCGCGATTTCGTTCGGCACATAATCGTAATGCGAAAATTCCATCGCATAACTCCCGCGCCCCTGCGTCAGAGAAATCAATTCATTCGCGTAGCTGAGCATTTCTGAAAACGGCACCAGCGCCTTGATCACCACATTCCCAGCACGCGCCTCGCTGCCGCTGATCTTCCCTCGACGTCCGCTCAGATGGCCCATCAAATCACCCGAATACTGATCGGGCGCGTACACTTCCACCTGCATGATGGGTTCCAGCAACGCTGGACGAGCCTGCTTCATCGCTTCCTTAAACGCCAGCGACCCCGCAATCTTGAACGCCATATCGCTCGAATCCACGTCGTGATATTTCCCGTCATACAAACTCACTCGGAAATCCACCACTGGAAATCCCGCCAGGTAGCCATGCTCCGCCGAATCCCGCACGCCCTTTTCCACTGACGGAATCCAATTCTTCGGAATCGCTCCACCGAACACGTCATCGACGAACTCAATCCCCTTGCCGCGCGGCAGCGGTTCCAGCTTGATCCGGCACAGCCCGAACTGGCCGTGGCCACCCGTCTGTTTCTTGTGCTTACCCTCCGCATCAGCCTTCGCGCGAATCGTTTCGCGGTAGGGAACTTTCGGCGGATGAATCATCAACTCCACGTGGTACCTCTTGCGCAGCTTCGCCACCACCACTTCAATGTGCTGCTGCCCCGCGCCGCTCAGCAAAAATTCCTTGGTCTGCGGATCGCGCCCAAACCTCAGCGCCAAATCCTCCTCCAGGATTTTGTGTATCGCAACGCCGATGCGATCCTCATCCGCACGCGTTTTCGGTTCCACCGCAAACGTGATCGAAGGCTCAGGAATCCGCGCCGGTGCACAGAAAATCTGCGCGTTCTTATCGCCCAGAGTCTCTCCTGTCGTCGTCTCCTTCAATTTCGCGATCGAACCAATATCACCCGCGTGCAGCTCGCTCACCTCCGTCCCCGCTTTTCCCTGCATCACCTGTATGTGCTGAAATCGCTCCTGCGTGCCGCGATTGAAATTCGTGAGCGTCGCATCATTCTTCAGCACCCCAGACATCACCTTGAAATAAGTAATCCGCCCGGCGAAAGGATCGGCCAGCGTCTTGAACACAAACACGGAAAGCGGCCCCGCATCGCTGACCGCGCGTTCCATCGTCTCGCCCTTGTGATCCCCTTTTTGGACGGCGGTTTTGTGGCACACAATCATGCCGCGCGCCGCAGGCGAAGGAAATATCGCCACCATCAAGTTCAGCACCGCATCACTCCCGATATTATGTAGCGCCGAACTCAACATCACCGGAAACAGACGTCTCGCCAGAACCGCCTCGCGCAAACCCATCACCAGATCGTGTACCGGCAGCGTCCCCTGGTCGAAAAATTCCTGCATCAACGCGTCGTTTCCTTCCGCCACCATCTCCACCAGGGTCTCGTGCCCCAGTTTCGCTTCGTCAGCCAGCGCCTGCGGAATTTCTTCGATCTTCGCGATGCCGTTGCCGTCCGGCGTGTAAATCAGCGCCTTCATGGTGATCAGATCGACGACTCCACGAAATCCTTTTTCCCAGCCAATCGGCAATTGAATCGGCACCACGCCGCGTCCGAAAACCTGCTGCACGGAATCCAGAGCGCGCTCGTAGCTCGCCAGATCCCGGTCCATCCAATTCAGCAAAAACGCGCGCGGCAAATCGTATTCCGTCGCGTAGTCCCACACTTTTTCCGTCACCACCTGCACTCCAGCGGCGGCATCCACCACAATCAGCGCGGCATCAGCGGCAATCAGCGAGGATTTTGTTTCGTTGATGAAAGTCGAATAACCCGGAGTATCGAGGAGATTGATTTTGGTCTTTTCAGGCTGCGCCGGCGCCTGCCACTCCGCGTGCGCCACGCCCGTATTGATCGAAATCTTCCGCGCCACCTCTTCTTCGTCCCAATCCGTCGTCGTCGTACCTTCTGTGACTTTTCCCAGCCGCGGCGTCATCCCCGCCGTATGCAATAACGACGACACCAGCTGGGTTTTCCCCGTGTCGCCGTGGCCGACAATGCCAACATTTCGAATCGATTCAGTGTTGTAGTTTTTCATTTTTCACCTCGGAGGAATTGTAAGCAGAAAATGGAAAGGCGAAATCGGAAACACCGAAACGCCCCGGCGTAGAAGTTGCCCTTGAATTTGTAGCGGCCGCCGTTAGGCGGGCGCCGTTGACTTCGAGCTCGACTTGGCCTTCGTAGCGGCGGTCTTTAGACCGCCAGCAGTGGCTGTCGCGCACGAACCGCGCACAGATGCGCGCCACCACAAATCCGCTGCCAGCGCGCGACTTGGCACACACACCACTCCGAATAGGCATTTCGTAAAGGAATAAAACAGACGTCCATTCCGACATGTAATGCGAGGCGAACATCATCACGGCGCCGCCCCCCGGCGGTTGCGCTCATGACCCTGCGGAAACCCGGATGCTAGCACACGCCCCGTCGGCGATTCAACCGCAACAACCGGCGTACTAGGACCTACTACTCACTCTCCAATTCCGTGTCGCGCAGCTTCCACGCATCGCGCGGAATCCGCTTCATCTCGAACAAATCAGAAGTCCGCGCGTACCACCCCGCCCCGTGCATGCGCCCAATCAGCCCCAACCTCGGCGTATCAATATGATGCTTCACGGGATCAATCACAAATTCGTCGCGCACATGCATCGCCAGTATCCGCCCCAGCACCAGTCCGCTCTCCTTCCCCAACTCCACGATCTGTATCAGCTCGCACTCCATCGAAACAGGGCTCTCCGCAATGCACGGAGGTTTCACATGCACGCTCGGAACGGTCGTAAGTCCAGCTTCGTGCGCTTCGCTCACCTCGCGCTCAAACTCGATAGCCGTGATGTTCATCCGTTCGCGAGCTTCCTCCGACACCAGGTTCACCACAAACTGCCCTGTATCCCGAATATTCCGCCGCGTATCCTTCGGGCGCCCCGGATCGTGACTACCAATCCCAATTCCCACCACCGGAGGGTCCCCTGCCAGCGCATTGAAAAACGAAAATGGCGCCGCATTCAACTGCCCCTGCAAATCCTGCGTAACGACCCATGCAATCGGCCGTGGCACAATCGTCGAAACCATCAACTTGTACCGCTCTCGTGCATCAATCGTCGCAAAGTCGAACAACATGCGAAATCCTCCCAGTCCAACAGTCAACCGCGTTAAAGTCCGCGAACTGCTGCGCATTTCAATTCATCAACAAGTCTGCCGCATCTTAGCCGCAGCGCGCAAATTTACTACCAGCAGTTAGCGGGCAAAACTTGCGTTATACTGCGCGGCACCATGAACGTGATTATTTCGATGCTGCGCGGCGTCAACGTAGGCGGCCACAACAAAATCAAAATGGACCAGCTCCGCGCCGTGTACGAATCGCTAGGATTTCGCGACGCGCAAACCTACATCCAGAGCGGCAACGTTGTGTGCCGTGCAGACAAGCGGGATGTAGCGACAGCCGGCACGCGCATCGAGAAGGGCATCGAGCGGAGTTTCGGATTTCGTCCGAGTGTGATCGTGCGCAGCGCGCCGGAATTGCGCGAGGTAATCGTGCGCAATCCTTTCGCGAAGCGCTCCGGTATAGACGGGAGCAGATTGTTGGTGGCGTTTCTCGCTAGCAGCCCCGGGGCGGATGCGCTCGACAAGGTCCTGAAGATCAAGTGCGAGCCGGAAGAACTGCGCGTCAGCGGCCGCGAGATTTTTATTTATTTTCCGAACGGCATGGCGCGGCCCACATTGCCCTTAGCGACCGTCGAGCGCACGCTGAAGATTTCGTTCACTGGAAGAAATTGGAATACGTTGCGGAAGTTGCTGGAGATGGCGGAAGCGCTGGAGCAGTCAGCGAAAAAATAATCAGAGTTGCCGTTCTGCGGTTCCGCGCGATGGCGGCGTCAGCGGCGGCCAAAGCCGAAGAGTGATCCGTCGCTGCGCTCAGAATGACGATGCCTCTGAGCGCAGCGAGTAATCTTGACGATGGCTGGCAAGGGATGCCGACAAACCGCCGCCGTTACATTTTGCCTTCGTCGGCGGACGGTCCATAAACGCTCGGCACTGCTACATTATTCATCCGCAAATAAACGCCGAGCTGTGCGCGGTGGTGAACAATGTGATTCATCACGAAGCCGCGCAGAAATACGACGCGCGGCATCACCATGATGGTTTGTCCGCCGCCCATTAGCTTCCAGTTCTTCATCAGGTGTTCGTCGCTGGCGTTGGCGCTGCTCAGTGCCGCGCGGGCTTCGGCGACTTTTTTGTCGAAGGTGTCGAGCAGCTGTTGGCGAGAAGTCATCACCAGCGGCTGCATCGGCGGCGCGCCCACCGGACGAAAATCCAGTTCATCTTGATTAATAATGGTCGCCGCCCAGCCCGAAAGTTCGGCCAAATGCCCGGCGAGCCTCCCCATCTTCATGGATTTCTCGTGCGGCGCCCAGTCAGGCTTTCCTTCAGGGACGCGCTCCAAAGTCTGGCGGGTGCTGATCATTTCGTGGTCGAATTCAGCGAGCAGTGCATCACGTATAGCCATGGTTTTCTCCTTAGGATGAGTTCCGTTCGGCACATGTTACCTCAACCGGGATTGGACGGGCGAGCGCGTGGGAAGTTGCTAAGGCGCGATGCGGAATTTGCCGGATTCTTCCACGTAGCCGTAGGCCATGCGCGGGGTATTGAATGCCGCAGCCGGACGGCCTTCGCGGTCCAGCAGAATCAGCCCGCCAGTAGTGTGCGCGCGATGCGCGAGCTTCCGCACACACGCATCCGCGACGGCTTGTGCCAGCGAGAGAGCGCCGGCCTTCTTGCGATGCGGCAGCAGCACCCGCTGATCGTGCAGCAAATCAGTAGCCATTTTCGCCATTACAATTTTCATGATGCCTTCGCCGTGACCAGTGCAGGAGACGCCGCCGGCTTCGGTGTCAGCATAACAGCCGCATCCAATCAGCGGCGAATCGCCGACGCGGCCTGGAAGTTTGCAGCAGGTGCCGCCTGTCGAAGTGCCGGCGAAGAGATGTCCATGATCATCGAGCGCTACGGCGCCGACCGTTCCGGATTCGTGGCCCAGATGATGTTCGGCGGCATGCGAATCGCTGAGGCAGCGGCGCCAGGCGATGCGTTCGCGTTCGTGGATCAGATCTTCGGGCGGACAAAGTTCGATGCCGCGCTCGGCGGCAAATTGTTCGGCGCCTGCGCCGACCAGCATCATGTGTTCGCTGTATTCCAGAACGGCGCGCGCCAAGCGGATTGGATTGTGAATGTGTTCGACGGCCGCGACGGCTCCGGCTTTCAGCGTGTTGCCGTCCATGAGGATTGCATCGAGCTGCACATGGCCTTCGGTGTTCAGATGCGAGCCGTATCCGGCGTCGAAGGTCGGGTCGTCTTCCAGAATTACGATCGCGGATGCGACCGCGTCAATCGCGGCGCCGCCGGAAGATAGAATTTTCCATCCGGCTTCGAGCGCGCGTTGGATCCCGGCGCGGCAGTCTTCGACCGATTCGTCGGGGATATTCCAGGCGCCGCCGTGAATGATTAGGGAAGGCTTCAAAGGTCCGCGAAATTGTTCGCGAATCATCATAACGCCGCGAGAGGCGCACGCCACAACGAAGGCGTGGCGCGTGTACGGATGGGTGAACAGCGGAGAAAGTCCGTACAGGAAGTAGTTTAGTGCGCGACGGCTTTTTCTGCTCCCAGACCGGTGTTAGCGCGGACTTGCAACTCTGCGAATTTTTCTTCGCCGGCTGAGTCGCGTTGGCTTAGCAGCGTACCGAAGATTGCGCCCAGAAATCCCAGCGGGATGCTGAGGATTCCGGGATTTTCCAGCGGGAAAAATGGGGCGTGCTGGATGATGTGACGGGCTGCGGGTGCGACGGTGGGCGCGTCCACAGACATGATGCTGGGCCCGATGAAAATAAGGGCGATCGAAGCGAGCAGGCCGGTTGCCAGCCCGCAGACGGCGCCCGTGGTGTTGAAGCGCTTCCAGAAGATCGAGAACAGGATCACGGGAAGATTCGCGGAAGCCGCGACCGCGAACGCCAGTGCAACGAGGAACGCGACGTTCGCGGTGGGGCCCAGCACGATCGCGATGGCGATCGAAATTGCGCCGACTACGAACGCGGCGATGCGCGCTACGCGGCGTTCTTCACCGGGATTGTGTTCCCGGCCGTGGCGGATGATATTGGTCCACACATCGTGCGCGAAAGAAGTGGAGGCGCTAATGGTCAGCCCGGCAACGACAGCGAGAATGGTGGCAAAAGCGATGGCGGAAATAAACGCGAAGAAAATGGGGCCCCCAAGCGCGTTCGCCAGCAGCGGCGCGCTCATATTGTTACCGCCGTTTTTCGCGATGAAGTCGCGACCCACGATGGTGGCGGCGCCCCAACCAAGAAAAGTGGTGAGGATGTAAAAAATGCCGATCAGCCACATGGCCCAAACCACGGAGAAGCGCGCAGTCTTGGCGTCAGGCACGGTGTAGAAGCGCACCAGAATGTGCGGCAAGCCCGCGGTGCCAAAAATCAACGCCATGCCGAGCGAAAGAAGATCGAGCGCGCCGTAAGGAGGCTTATAGCGCAGGCCCGGCGTGAGGAAATCCTTCACCACTTCGGCGCCATCGGGCGTGTGGTAGTGCACCTGGCTGACGGCAGTGAAGAACGCGCCGAGGCTGAAGCCAAAATGCGCGAGCACCATGAAGCTGAGCAGAATCGTGCCGGAGATCAGCAGAATCGCTTTGATGATCTGCACCCAAGTGGTGGCGATCATTCCGCCGAACACCACGTAAACAATCATCAGGATTCCGACGCCCGTGACCGCAACGCGAAAGCTGATGCCCGAACCTTTCAGCAGCAGGGCGACCAGCGCCCCAGCGCCCACCATTTGCGCAATCATATAAAACGTGCTGACCGTAATCGTGCTGAGCGAAGCCATGGCGCGCACGGGACGAGGATGCAGGCGATACGCGAGCATGTCCGCCATGGTGTATTTGCCAGTGTTGCGCAGCGGCTCGGCGACGATGAGCAAGACGGTAAGGTAAGCGACGAGAAATCCGACGGAGTACATGAATCCGTCGTAGCCAAAAAACGCGATGAGGCCGGCGATGCCCAGGAACGATGCGGCAGACATATAATCCCCGGCGACGGCGACGCCATTCTGCCACGCGCTGACGCGGCGATTGGCAGCAAAGTAAGAGGCGGAGGAGCCGGAAAGCCGCGAGGCCCATGCGGTGATGCCCAGAGTGACGGCGATGAACGCGAGAAAGAGAATGAGCGTCGTATTCATCCGTTAATTTCCCTTGGCTTCGAGGTTGCCGAGATCCTTGATCACGACAGCGGCGCGGGAATCGAACCCGCGCGCAGCTCGGACGTAGAGATAGGCGATTATCCACGCGACGATGAATTGCGAAAGGGCGAAGAGGTAGGCAATGTTCACCGGCCCCCAGACTTTACGCTGCACGAACGCTGGGAAATAGCCGACGGAAATCGGCAGTGCGAAGTAATACAGCACGAAGAAAACCGTGGCGGGAAGGACGAATGCCTTCTTCGCGGCGAGGAGTTTCTTGAAATCGTCGGTTTGCGCAACTCGGTTCCAGATGGAAGCGTTTGAGGAAGGCGTGCGCGATTCTGGGCTCGGAGGCGTGGGCATTTTTTCTCCTCGCCCTGATTGCGGGCGCGACGGCAGTGAGCGAATTCCGTACGTGTGCTTGTTTCAGGAGTCGCTGTGCATCTGAGCGCCACTTATATCATCAAAGCGGCGCGGGACCGCAAGTCGCGGTGGACCATATCTCAGAAATGTGAATGGCAGGTTAAAAGGTTCGAACTGCCGAGTCGGGCGGTGTCGATTCGCGGCTGTGCAGCAGGGCGCGAAAAAAGTTGAGCTACGCGAGCATCCAAAATTCAATTTCGTGGCGCGATTGTCGAAACAAATCAATCCCGGCGCAATTGACCACGAGCACGATGATTCCGAAAAGCTTGGGCACGATTATCCTCCGCGTCGGGCTGTGCGGGTGAGCAGCGGCGAAGATTCGTGGACGTCTCCTGGAATATTGGCTTGCAGAGTAGCGGATGCGCCGGCTGGCAAGCCAGACGGCTGCGATCCGGCGCGCGCATGAGAGCGCGCTGACGAAACGGGTGGGCGGCTGTCAACTTTGGTTTGCTGCCAGGTGCGCACGATGCGATGAATCACGGTGATGTTCGGGCCAATCGCCAGGATCCAGAGCACGAAGGCCATCCGATTGGTGAGCGCGCCCAAAATCATCAGCACCAGGCGCTCGGGGCGTTCCCAAAATCCCACTTCGGCAGAGGGCACCAGCGACTCCGCGCGCGCTTTGGCGTAGCTGACCATCACGGAACCGGCCATCGCCGCGCCTGCGAGCATCGCGTAACCAAAGCGATTCACATGCGAGTAATAAACGAGCAGGCCGAGAAAAAGAATCAAGTCAGCGTAGCGGTCGAAAATCGAATCAAGAAATCCGCCGAACATCGAGACGCGGCCTTGACGGCGCGCGACAGGTCCATCGAGCAAGTCACAAAGCCCAGCGAGAATCATCATCCCGCCCGCAGCGGCGAAACGCCCGGCTGCAAAAAGAATTCCGGCCCAGAAATTGAGAATAAGCGCCGACCAGGTAATGAGGTTGGGAGGGATGCCGGTAGCTGCAACCAGGGCCGCAAGACGGTCGATAGGCCAGGCCAGGAGCCGGCCAATAGTGCGCGTCAGCATGAAAAAAGTTTCACCTGCTATTCCTCGTCGTAGATAGTGGAGAGCTCCACGACCTCGTAATCTTTCAGGCCGGCCGGAGTGGTTACCTGCACTTCGTCACCGACTTTTTTTCCAAGCAGGGCGCGGCCAATCGGCGAGCTGGTGGAAATCAGGCCTTTGGCGGCGTCGGCCTCTTCGACAGTCACCAGTTTGTACTCGATTTTAGAGCGCTTCGCAACGTCCAAAACGGTGATTCGTGAACCGTAAGCGGCGCGATCTTTCGGAAGATTGGTTAAATTAAGCATGGAAAGGTCGGCCATGCGCTGATGGAGCTGGCCGAGGCGCGCGGAGACGAAGGACTGGCGTTCCTTGGCGTATTTGTACTCGGCGTTTTCCTTCAGATCTCCGTGCGCGCGCGCTACGCTGATTTCCTTAGGCAGGTCAGTGTGCAGCTCATGCTCGAGCAGCGCGATTTCGTCCGTCAGCTTCTTCTTAATTTTTTCTGCAAGATCGATCATTTTTCTCGGCGCCTGGAGGGGGTCAGCGTTAGAGGCTCGCTCCCACTCTGCTTCGAACATTAACCCAAGGATTATAGAAGATTTGAACGGGAGACGGCAAATTAGATGGTCTTGGCGTAGTGGATCGGTTTCCGAGAGTGCGTGCCGGTTCGATGGTCGCTCGCACCCCACAAGTCCTGCAACTAATGCTTTTGCACTATTCCCCCGCTGCTGCTGCCCTTATACAGTCCTCCAAATTTCGGCGATTCGCCTTCCAATCTGGCGATAAGGGGTCTCATGCCCGTTCAAGCTTCGGCGCTCGATCAGCCATCCTCGGTCGTCAGCTCCAATGCTTGGCGCAGTCGCACGCTTGCCGTTACTCTCATGGTCGTCATCGCCGGAACGTTTTGGGTGGATTCACGCTACCCAGCTTTACTGAAGCGCTACCACGCCGGCACGCAAGTTAAGGCTGTGGGCGCCATCACTTTTGGGACTGTTTATCCTGTGGATCGTGCGATGCCGCTTTCCACTCGTGTGTGGCGTACTTCCATCAACTGGCTCGACGCAAATCGCATCGGCATGACGTTCGCTTTCCTGTTCGGTCCCGCTGCGCTTACTTTTCTCGCTATGGTCCGACGGCGGCGAACCGGCTCGCGCTATCTGAATGCGCTGGTCGGCGCAGTCGTCGGCGCCCCATTGGCGGTCTGTAGCAACTGTGTCGCTCCCATCGCGCGCGGGTTCTACGCTTCGGGTATGAGCACCGAATCCGTTCTCGCCGCTATGTTTGCGTCTCCTGCGCTGAACGTGGTGGTGCTGGCTATGACCTTCGCGCTTTTTCCAGCGCCGATCGCGCTCTTGAAGCTCGCCACCGTCTTCTTTCTCATTTTCGTTTTTGCGCCGGCGATAGCTTCAGGTCGGGGAGAATCCGGCCCCGCTGTTGCCTGCTCCATCGAAATACCCGTTTCGGAGACTTGGACTCAAGCGCTCGTCTCCACGGCTCGAGCTTCCGCACGGAGCTTCTGGTACGTTTTCCGTGTTGCCTTTCCGTTGATGCTTCTCGCTGCTGTTTTGGGCGCACTCGTCATCGAACTTCTTCCCCCGCAAGCGCTGAACGCACAGGTCACAGTTGGCGGCATCATTCTCGTCGCCCTCGTCGGGGCTTTCCTTCCTGTGCCGCTGACTTTTGATGTCGCCATCGCCTACATTGCCATGACGAAAGGCGTTCCGCTTCCGTACGTCGTGACGATTCTCTGCACCCTCGGCATAATTAGCGTTTTTTCGATTTCCATAATCGGGAAGACCATTTCTTGGAAAGTCGCAGCAGCTTCTTACGCCACTGTCGCGGCCGTTGGCGCCGTCGCTGGACTTCTTACACACGCAATCAGCTGATCCCTCGCGGTTTCGACTGTCGCCTGACTCCGCTACAACATTTTCAGAACGCGGGTGCCAGTCCATGCGGTTGGTTCAGCGGCCGACGCTATCTTGGATTACGGCGTTCACTGGCGGGAGGATGCCCAAGTCTCTGTAGATGGGGCGGATCAGCGTGCGGATCCCGGGAAGGCGGCTGGCGAACCACGCGGCGCCGATGATGCAGCACGCTCCGCTGACCATTACGGTGCGCGGCGCGCCGATGGCGTGCGCGAGCGTGCCCGCGAGCAGACTGCCGAAGGGCGCCATGCCTACGAAGGCGACGGTGTAGAAGCTCATCACGCGGCCGCGTTTACTTTCTTCGACGATGGTTTGGATGATCGTGTTGCTCGCGGCCATTTGCTGCATAAGTCCGAAGCCGCAAACCAGCATCAGCAGCAAAGAAATCCAGAGGGTGCGCGACATCCCGAAGAAAATCAGTCCCGCGCCGAATGCTGCCGTGGAAATCGGAATCATCTTCCCGAGACCGAGAACTGTTTTTCGTATCGCAAGAGAAATTGCTGAGACCAAAGCCCCGACGCCTACCGCTGCCATCAGAAAACCGAGAGTGTGCGCACCACCGTGCAAAATCGTTCCGGCAAAAACAGGCATGAGCACGGTGAAAGGCCAGCCAAGCAAGCTGACCGCCGCGAAAAGCAGCAGGATGGTGCGGATCGGCGCGAAGCCGGAAACGTACGTCCAGCCTTCTTTCAATTGCATGAGCACGGAATCGGTGGTGCGTTTGATCGCGGTGCCGTGCAGACGCATGGCGTACAGCGAGGCGATGACGGCGAGGTAGCTGATGCCGTCAATCAGGAAGCAGTATCCTTCGCTGGAAATTGCGATGATCACGCCGGCGAGCGACGGGCCGACCAGGCGCGCCATATTGACCATGGAAGAATTCAACGCGATGGCGTTGCCGAGGTCTTGTTTGTCTTCGACCATCTCGACCAGGAACGCTTGGCGGCCGGGCATGTCAAACGCATTGATGGTGCCTTGAAATGCGCTTAGCCAGATGATTTCGTGAATGTTGATATGGTGGCTGAGGGCAAGCGCGGCGAGCGCGAAGGATTGCAGCATCGCGAGGGCCTGCGTGACCAGCAAAACGTTGCGCCGATTCAGGCGGTCAACCCATACTCCGGCGAACGGCGCGAAAAGGAACGTGGGGATTTGCCCGGCAAAGCCGACGACCCCCAGCAGGAACGCGGAACCGGTGAGGCGATAGACAAGCCAGCTGGTGGCGAGGCGGGTCATCCACGTGCCCATCAGCGAAATGCCCTGGCCACCAAAATAAAGTCTAAAATTCCTGTGGCGCAGCGCGCGCCAAGCGTGGGAGATACCGGAGGGTTTGCGAGATGGAGGACTGGTCGGCGGGGCCTGAGCGCTCACGGGATTCTATTTTGCCATTCATGGTGATGGAAGCGGGGCGCAAAGTTTGCGGTGGTGAGATTTCCTGCAAATGAATTTGGATGCGGAAAGCTCAAATTATCTGCGAAGTGGCGGAGAGGGGGGGATTCGAACCCCCGATCCCGATTTTGTCGGGATAACTGCTTAGCAGGCAGCCCTGTTCGGCCACTCCAGCACCTCTCCGCGGGAAAAACGAATGGCTCGGCGTGCGGCGGCCTGCGAGAGTAAGTATAGCATCAACGTTTGAGCGGATGGCAGGGCGTGAAGCACATTCGATGCCGCCAGAAAGGTAGATCCCTCAGCGCCTGTCGCGAGTACGGGAAGTCCAACGACAGTCTTTCAGTGGCACAGAAAATTATGAAGTGCGGAGCGTTTTGAATCTTGTCGCAGGGAATTTACGGTTGAGGATTTAGGGCAGGGTCTTGCACTGTCGCGGAGCGATCTTCTGTGGTGGAGCGCACGACTGCGGATTCGTCGGCGTAAAAACTGCGGTAGCCGAAATTTCCGGCGCGGGCTGTGAGAGTGTAGGCGGTGACGCGACCGGCGGGGTCTGGTCTGCCGGGAGAGTACTGCACGGTGTAGTGGACAAGTTGCGCAGATTGCGCGGCTTTGCGGACGGAATCGCCCAGAGTTTCCAGCGACGGGGGCACGCTGCCTTCAGTTTGTTGATACGCGTTGATCGCTTGCTGGATCACGGCGAGGGATTCGCGGGCGCGGGCTTCGGCTTCGGTTTTCGAGCCCGACAATTTCCAGGGGACGGCGAACCAGGCGATCGCCCAAAGGGTGGCGAGAAGGATGCCA
Organism: uncultured Acidobacteriota bacterium; assembly: GCA_963779465.1. GTDB lineage: Bacteria > Acidobacteriota > Terriglobia > Acidiferrales > UBA7541 > Palsa-295. The sequence goes on from CAVZYH010000002.1 coordinate 1,353,722, forward strand.
CAGACGAGCGCGACGCGTTTGTAATTGGTCTTCGTGGGCTTGGGAGTTTTGCCGGCTAACAATAATTCGGTGTCGGCCAGAGCTTTTTGGTCGGCGCCGCAGTAGGGGCAGACTTCACTGGCCTGGTTGATGGGCTGCTCGCACTCGGGGCAGGAATACATCGGCGGGACAGTTTAACAGTTTTCTGTTTGACGAGATGGATCGCGAAGCACCTGCGCGCGATTGGGCCGGGCAACTCGCATGCGGATTCGGGTATCATCTTCTGCAGCGGTTCGGCCGACTTATGGTCGCGCAGGCGCGTATGCCGTCCAGCCCGGCAGTACAATTCGTTTCGATGGAAGCGGCGCGGGGCCTTCTGCAGAAGGGGGCGGCGCCGGCGGAATGGAATTTGACGGTCGCGCGTTTTCGGCTCGTGCTGGAACGAAGCGTAGCGCATCGCTTCACTCGCGTCGCTTCTGGCGCACACACCAACTCGTCTTCCAAACAGGCCCACGATTCACCTCTTGAAACGCGCTCCATCACTCACTCCGGCGCTGCGCCGGATGCGCGCGCGATTGAAGCGTATTTAGATTCGTTGCACGCCGCGGATTTAGCGCTGGCGTGTGCGTGCAGCGAGGGGAATGCGGCGGCGTGGGATTTTTTCATGGCGCGTTATCGTCCGGAGCTGTATCGCGCGGGGCGAGCGATTGCGGGCGAAGCTGGTGGGCGCGAGCTGGCGGATTCGTTGTATGCCGAACTTTACGGGTTGCGCGAAGTGGAAGGGCGGCGCAAATCGTTGTTCGATTATTTTTTGGGGCGCAGCAAATTGACTACATGGCTGCATGCGATTCTGGCGCAGCGCCATGTGGATGGGATTCGGCGTGCGCGTCGGACCGAGCCGTTGGAGGAAGGCGAGGCGGGGGAGCGAATGTACGGAGCGCAACAGAGTTCGCTCGCGAATTCGCCAGGGAACTCGTTCGGGGACGCGGTGGCGAGTTCCCCGGACCCGGAGCGCAACCGCTATTTGGCGATATTGCAGGCAGTGTTGACGGCGGCGCTGGATGCGCTGGAACCGCGCGATCGTTTGCGGCTGGCTTACTATTACGTGGAGGGGCTGACGCTGGCTGAAATTGGCCGTCTGGTGGGCGAGCACGAGGCTACCGTTTCGCGGAAGATGGAACGTACGCGGCAGGAGATTCGCAAACGAGTGGAAGGTGCGCTACGGCTGGAGAAGAAATTGAGCGCGGCGCAGTTGCAGCTCTGTTATCAATACGCGCGCGAGGAATGGCCGTTTGATTTGACGCGGGCGCTTTCGCCCGGGGAGTGAGCAGCGGCAGGTGAGTGCAAGAATTGTGGTGTCGCGCGTTCTAAGTTTGAGAAAGAGATAGGGAGAAGGAATGGCGGCGCGGGAAGAAGACAAGGCGATGGCGGGGTTGCTGCGGCGAAGCCTGGCGCAGGACGCGGGTGCCGGTTCGGGCGAAAATTGTCCGGAGCCGGAGATAATCGCGGCTTACTTCGATCATGCGCTCGATGCAGACGAAACCGTGCGCTACGATCTGCATTTTTCGCGCTGTTCGATTTGCCGCGAGCAGCTTGCGGCGATGGCCCGCGCTGGCGGCGTTGATGGTACCGCAGCCGCAGACAAGAAAACGGCAGGCGCGTGGGCGTGGCTCACGGGCGCCGGGTGGCTGATGCCGGCGGCTGCAACGCTGGTGGTCCTGCTGGCGATCACCGGAATTGCTTTGCGCATGCGAAAGTCCCCGTTGCCGGCTACCGAGGTCGCGATGTCGCGGCCGGACGCCGTGCCGCCGGCGAACTCTGCGCCCGCTGCGAATTCCGCGCCGTCGCCGCAAGCCGCGATTTCATCTGGCGTCGAATCATCTGCGCCGCGTGCCGAACGCTCTGGCTCGGCCGGTTCGCCGGCTGCGCCCGGCGAATCAGCGGCATCTCGCGAGCTTGGCGCGCGATTGCCATCCCACACCGTTGCGCACGCGAACAGTGCGCCGCGTACCCGCGAATTATCGCGAGTTGGCGTGGTGGGTGGTTTGGCCGGTAATTCTGCCGCGGCGCCCGTGATGCAGCCCATGGCACCGAAGCCGGCGCCACAGTCGAGTCCGGTTATGGTGCGAGGAGCAATGCAGGCGGGAAACGGCGTGGGAGCGTCGAGCGGTTCAGGCGGCGGTGTGGTGGGTGGGACGGTGAATTCAGCCGACGAGACTGTGACGGTGATGCAGGCCGCGCCGCCCGTGGACGCGGCGGAGCCCGCGAGAGTTGCGCCGGAAAAAAAGGCGGAGGCGTATTCGGCAAAGCGAGACGCCGCGGTTACGGTCGAGGCAGCTCCTCAGCCGAACGCGCGTAAGCCGAGGTCGTCCGCGAGTAGTTCAGGAGCGGGAAGCGCGGGGGCAGAGACGCCTGTACCGGCTGCGAAGGCGATGAATCTGGAGGCGAGCCAGACGACGGAAGCCGCGGCGCTGGCGAAAATGCAACAGGCGCAGATTTCGTCGAACCTGATGAACTTGCAGATTCAAACGCCGGACCCGAAAATTTTGTGGATGATCGCCAGCGCGGGCGCGGTCGAAAAATCCGAGGATGGCGGTGCGAGCTGGAAGACAGAATATTTGGATACGCGTGGACCGATTTTGGCCGGAGCCGCGCCGAGCGCGAAGATCTGTTGGCTGGTCGGGCAGAATGCGACGATCCTGCGCACGACGAATGGCGCGCGTTGGAAAACGATCAATCCGCCGGCGGAAACCGATTTGGTGCGCGTGGAAGCGAACGACGCTTTGACGGCGACTGTGTCGGCGCTGGATGGGCGAAGATTTTCGACTAGCGATGGCGGAAAGAGTTGGAAAAGTGTGAAATAACGCTTTGCGGCGCAAGCGAATTTGTCCTGATTTAGCCTGCAAGAAAAACCTGTGACGGCGTTCAAAGAGGGAAGCAGAAATTTAGGGAGGCGAAAGCCCATGTCTTGGCGCACGCGAAAGGTATTTGGCTCGACGGTTTTGATGACGTTTTTTGTCACAGCCCCCTTGGTGGGATATTTGCGGAGGGTGGACGCGGCGCCGGAGCAGAAAGACGAGCAGGCGACGAAGACGCCCGCGCTTTCGACTACTGAAAAAGATCAGGTGGATTTGGCCGTTACGGTTTACAACTCGAATATAGCGCTGGTGCGCGACGTGCGGCAGATTCATATTTCGCCGGGAGTGTTTCCGCTGCATTTTGAGGACGTGGCGGCTTCCATCAATCCCGCGACGGTGCATTTCCGCTCTTTGAGCGAGCCTACGAAGCTGAGCGTCGTGGAGCAGAACTACGAATACGATTTGCTCGACCCTGCGAAGCTGCTGCAAAAATATGTGGGGCGCGAAGTGACGCTGGTCCGCGCGGAGAAGGACGCGGGTTCTACGCGGTACGTGGAAACGAAGGCGCTACTGCTTTCGGACAACAACGGGCCGGTGTGGAAGGTTGGCAACGAAATCGTGACAGGGATGAGCGCCGATTCGTATCGCTTTCCGGATCTGCCGGGAAATTTGTACAGCCGGCCGACGCTGGTGTGGATGCTCGATAATCGCGGCGTGAATGCGCAGAAAGTAGAAGCTTCGTATTTGACGGAGAACATGAGCTGGAAGGCGGATTACGTTTTGACTGTGACGCGAGATGAGAAGGCGGCGGATCTGGATGGTTGGGTGACGCTGGCGAACAACAGCGGGGTGGCATATAGCAACGCCAAGCTGCAACTCGTCGCGGGGGAAATTCATCAGGCCGCGCCCGCGGTGCCGATGAAAATGATGACCGACTCGTTGAGGATGAACGCCAACGCGCCAGCGCCGCAATTTACACAGGAGGGTTTCTCCGAATACCACTTGTATTCGCTCGAGCGGCGGACTTCGATTCAGAACAACGAATCGAAGCAGATCAGCTTGTTGAACGGCACGGACGTGCCGGTCGAAAAATATTTGATGGTGGAGGGCCAAGCGTACTACTACCGCAATCCGCAGGGAATTGGAAACGCGATTCCGCAGCCGGTGAAAGTTTATTACCGTTTCAAGAATGAACAAAAAGGTGGCTTGGGGATGCCTTTGCCGGCGGGGACGGTGCGCGTGTATCAGGCGGATTCAAAGGGCGGCGTGCAATTCGTGGGCGAGGACAACATCCAGCACACGCCGAAGGACGAGGCGCTGAAGATTTACATCGGCAACGCGTTCGACGTGGTGTGCGAGCGCAAGCAGACGGATTACAAGAAGTTGTCGAGTAATCAGGCCGAAATGGAGTATGCGATTACGCTGCGGAATCACAAGGACACCGCGGTGACGGTGGAAGTGCGCGAACCCGTAGGCGGAGATTGGCAAGTGGTGGACTCGAATTTCAAGGCGGAGAAGCTGGACGCTTCCACAATCGGGTTTCACGTCCCGGTAGACAAGGATGGCGCGGCTACGTTGACTTACCGAGTCCGCGTGAAGTGGTAGTGCGACGGCAAGAGATTTAACGCAGGGTGCGCAGAGAAACAGCGGAGAAAATTCTGAGAAAGAGAGCAGCGTTTACCGCAGAGACGCACAGGACGCAGAGACGGGCAGGTTAGATCCTTCGCCCGGCTTGAGGCAAAGACGCCGGCCTTCCTTTGCAAAAGCACTCAGGGTAGGTCGGATGACGGTGCTCGTCGCATCGTCAGCGATTGCAGCAGGATTGCTTTTCGACGATGGTGAGTTCGCGGGCGAACACAGCGTTGGTGGGGAACTCCACAGCGAGCTCAGCGAGCAGCGTGCGGGCCATCTCGGGCTTTTTTTCGCGCTCGTAGGCCAGCGCCAGCATCACTTTCGCAAACGGCTTCAGATAGTGGCCGTGCTCGGCCGCGGAACCCATCAGGTCCATGCCGCGCTGTTTGTCCCCATGCAGGCCGCCGAACCAGAGGAACGCGCGCTTGTAACTGGGCAGGCTGCCGATCACGTAATTGCTCATGCCCAGCGCGACGTTGGCATCCTCCTCTTTGGGAGCGATGGCCAGCAGAGTCTTGGCGTCGGCTTCGGCCTGGCGCATCATGGAAAGCCCCGGAAGCTGCTTCTTGATGATGATCGCGTCGTAGTCGGATTCCATCCCGTCGGCAATGGTCAGAGCGAGCAGTCCATGGATGTTGTTCGGATCGGTCTTCAGCAGCGCCTTGGCCTGTTCGCGCGCCTGATTATTCGCGTCCACGAAGCCGGCATTGTGGTTCTGCTCGGCGGTGCCAGAGACGCCGCCCAGGAACGTCGCGTCATTCACGAAAAACTCGGAAGTGAGGACGCCTCGCTGGTGGAACTGTTCGAACAGATAGCTGGCGGCTTCCGAAGCCTTGCCCATCGGATCGCCGGGGCGCGCTTTCTGATAGGCCGTGAAATCCGCGCGGGCTTCCACGAAATTCAGTTCATAAAGATGGCGATATCCGCTTTCCAGGAAATGCGCGGAGGTATCGGCTTCCATCACGGGCGTATGCTGCGCCGCGGGGGTTGGAGCTTTCGCTGTTGCTGTCTCGTCATTTTGCGCGGCAATTCTCAGCGGCGAAAAGGCGCAGGTCAGCAGCAGTCCGGCCGCGATCCACATTCCGTGAGCGCGCATTTCGCGTACTTGGCAGATTCCGCGGGCAAAGAGTCGCCCGATATTTCGTTGGTATGCAGTCGGCATTAAATTTTCACCCAGCAGTCTTGTGGCGGAAAAAGCGTTGAGGCCCGCGCATTCTCTAGTCTATTGGAAGTGTACCGCAATTCGTTGGTTGCTTTCGTTAGACTGCTCTAAAGATTACCTAAAATAAAGTCAACCGTCTTCTGTATTTCGAGCATGCGCGCGGCGGCGTCGCTGATGCCATGGCCGCGGCCGGGGAAAACCATCAGCTCGTCGGGATAGCGGCCGGCATCAATCAGAGCGTTGAGCAATTCCACGGAGTTGGCGAAATGCACGTTGTCGTCGCCAGTGCCGTGAACGAGCATCAGCTTGCCTTTCAGATTTTCAGCTTGATTCACAGGCGAAGAGTCTTTGTAGCCCTCGGCGTTATCTTGCGGGCGGCCCATGTAGCGCTCGGTGTAAATGGTGTCGTACAGCTTCCAGTCGGTTACGGGCGCGTCGGAAACTCCGAGCTTGAATGTGTCCGAGGCGTTGAAGAGCGCCTCGAGCGTCATGTAGCCACCGTAGCTGCCCCCGGTGATGCCGATGCGCGCGGGATCTACATAGCCCAGCGATTTCAAAAACTTTACGCCAGCCAACTGGTCCCGCAGCTCGATTTTGCCCATGTGGTGGTACAGCGGCGTTTCGAAGGCATGGCCGCGGCCCCAGGAGCCGCGGTTGTCGAGCGTGAAAACGATATAGCCTTTGGCGGCGTACACCTGGTCCAAAAGATACCGCAGGCCGCCCCAACCATTACGGACGAGCTGCACGTGCGGACCGCCGTACACGTTGATCAACACGGGATATTTCTTGCTGGGATCGAAATCCACCGGCTTGATGATCGAGGCATTCAACTTGGTGCCGTCGTCCGCGGTGACGGTCACAAATTCGACCGGAGACAATTTATACTCGGCGAGCTCGGGAACTTTTCCTTCGTTGACGACCGCGATACGCGTGCCATCCATGCGGTAGAGATCCTGGCGGGCGGGCGTTGCGGCGTTGGAGTAAGTGTCCACGAACGCGGAAGCGTCTGGCGCGATCCGGGCGGAGTGCGAGCCGGCTTCTTTCGTAATGCGCGTGAGGGATTTGTCGTTGATCGAAACCCGGTAAAGCTGCGTTTCGCGGACATCATCTTTATTCGTTATGAAGTACACGTAACCGCGCGTTTCGTCTACCGCAGGATGATTTGCCGCGCCGGGGCCGAAGCCGCCGAGATCCGAGATGGCCCAATCGCCGCTGGTTAGCTGGGCGAGTTCTTTGCCGGAATCATCGTAGAGATAAAAATGGCGGTAGCCGCTGCGTTCGCTGGACCATAGAAAACGTTTGTTATCCGAGAAAAAGTAGAGGTCGTCGCTGATGTTGATCCAGTATTTGTCGGACTCCGTGAGAATGATTTTGGATGCGCCGGTTGCGGCGTCGGCGAAAACCAGATCGAGTTGATTCTGTCCGCGATTGAGGCGCTGGATGGCGACGCGGCGGCTGTCTGGCAGCCAGTTCACCCGCGCTAGATAGACGTCTGTGTTTGCGCCGGTATCCATCCATTTCGTTTCGCCGCCGATAGCGTTGACCACGCCGACGCGCACGATGGGATTCGCTTCACCGGCTTGCGGATAACGCGTGAATTCGGTGCCGCCGGAGGACGAGCTCATATCTGCGATCGTGTAGCGGGTTACCGGGCGCTCGTCCATTTCGTAATACGCAATTTTCGTGGAATCGGGCGACCACCAGTAGGCGGTGCGCGTATCGAGCTCTTCGGGATAGACCCAGTCGAGCTTGCCTTTCAGCACTTCTTCGCTGCCCCCCGTGGTAAGCGTCGTTACGGCGCCGCTGGAAATATTCACGACGAACAGATTCGCGCTGCGCGAAAAACTGATCCAGCGGGAGTCGGGCGAAAATTTAGGATCTTCGATTTCTTCGTCACTGGTGAGAGTCGGCTTGGGGGTCATGGATTTGAGATCGAGCAGCACGAGGCTGTTGCTGCCGACGAAAAGCAGAGAATTTCCGTCCGGCGACCATAGGTAATTGTCCGCCTGCACGCGGCCGAGGCCGGTAGCTTGGCTGGTCTTCGCTTTCTCGGGCTGCATCACGGATTTCAGCGTGTCCGCGTTAACCAGAACCTTGCGCTCGCCGGTCGCGGCATCTATGGTCCAGAGTTGCAGGACGGCGTCTTTGCCGTACCCCTGCCGATCGAGATAGGAAAAGCGCTTGCCGTCGGGCGCCCATTCGATGCCTTGGGTTAATCGTCCGCCGAGCGATGGCGCGCGAAAGAGGCGATCTACGGTGATTTCTTTGCTGGCCGGCGCTTGCGCGGCGGCTGACGGCGCGAGTAGATGCGCGAAGAGCGATGCGGCGAAGATGCTCGCAGTGAGAAAATGGCCGAGCCTGGCGCGTGCGCGCGAGATGCGGGGCATGCTTGCCTCCTGAACAAACGCGTCATTCTATATCTGTCCTGCGGATTGCGGAATGGCTTAAGTGAAGAATTCGTGATGGAGCGTCTAGTCGGCGCGTTGCGGCGCGGAAACTTCGTTGACCGGCGCGGATTCTTCGTGGCGCTTGCGTCGCAGCATAAACGCGCCGATGGTTACAGCGAGCGCCAGCGCCAGAAAAGCGCCGTCGTGCAGAAGCGTCTTGGGTCCCAAGCGTTCGCCGGGGCCGAAACAACCGCAATTAATTTCCAGGCCGGCGCGGTAGGTGCGAACCTGCGTGGCGAAAAAAGCGCCGATCAGCAGCGTGGTGACCAGAGCTGAGTACGGCAGAAACACGCCGCTGAGCAGCCACAGGCCGAGGAAAAGTTCAAAGGGAGGAAGCAGGTGCGCCACAGGACTGACCAGTTGCGGCGGGAGCAATTGGTAGGAGTCCACCTGCATGGCGAAAAGCGAGAGCGACGTCTTTACGGAAGCGGCGGACCAAGGCACAGCAGCTTGCGGTTTCAGTTTGGCGTATGCGGCAACTAGAAAAATCGCGGCTAGAATCAGCTGGCCCAGAATCAGCAGTATGCGTCCAAGACTTCCGCGCGTTTCATTGGCTGGCATTGGTGGATTGATTCGGCTACTGGCTCAAAAGCGTGTCGAAAAATTGCTTCAGAATCGGCCAGGTAATAATTCCAGAGGACGCGGGATAGCTCTGGCCCTTGTAATGAATGACAAACGTGGGTGTAGCCTGCACCGGTATCGCGGTGCCCAGCACGATGTCTTGGATGATGTAGGGATCTACCGGGCAGCCAGGTTCGGCCTGCGGCAGTGAGCGATCCACCTTCGACGTGGGTGCCGGTGCGGTGCAGCCCTTCAGAATTCCCTGAACTCGTTTGAAATTCGCGGGGCTTAGCGCGCCCGAGACATATTTTTCCAAGTTGCCGTCGGCGGTCCATTTGGCCTGGTTGTCGAAGAGCGCGGCATCCACATCTTGGAACTGTCCGACCATCGCGGCGGCGTTCGCCCAGCGCGCGGCCTGGCCGGAGTAGGTGTGCATCTGCAGCGGGAAATCGTGATGGACGAGATAGACTTTTCCGCTCGCGACGTAGTCCTGAATCATCGCGCGCAGCGTCGTCTCGTAAAAATTTCCGCAGGAAGGGCACTGATAGTCGCTGAAGACTTCCATGGTGATGGGTGCGCCGTGATTGCCGATGGTCTTTACAGGCGCGGAGGGGGCGGGATCGGCAGCGGCGGCGTGCTTGTGCGTCGGCGCGGCGGCCTTGGTGGAGGTGGGCGTGGCGGCGGTTTGCGCCATCGCTGCTGGTGCGAGAATCGCAAACGCGGCGAGGGCTGCGGCGGTCCAAGGCGCGCGATGAGCCAAGCGACGTATTGAAGGGCGATTGATTCTGGAACTCAACTTTGCCTCCTAGGTTTTTGTGACCTGAGCTTAGAGCGAAACAATATTGTAACTCGAAAAGTTGGTGAAGCAGCGCCGCGTTGTAGCTCGATGTGCTGCGAGCGAAAGCGCCAGTTCTGGGATGCTCCTGGCGGCGGGTTGGTTCGCCAGTCTGGCGATCGAGGCTAGGATTGGCTACCGAGGCACCTAGACGCAGGGGTAAACCGAGAAACGAGCACGGAGGCGATGAGGCAAGAGGCAGGGAAGCGCTTGGGGTGATTTTGGTGCGACGGTCTCAAGCAGAGCAATAAAGCTATCATTTGCATAGGAATACAGACACACAGAAAACTTGACAATGATACACTCAACATGTATCATGGGGGGGTTTTCGAGCGGTCCCGCCCCCAGCGGCGCCGCCCATCGTTATTAGGAGCGAGATACATGAGCAAGATCATTGGGATTGACCTGGGCACGACGAATTCGGTGGTAGCAGTTATGCAGGGCGGCGAACCAACCGTTATTCCGAACCAGGAAGGCGCACGCACCACTCCGTCGGTGGTGGGAATCACCAAGACGGGCGAACGTCTGGTGGGCCAAGTGGCCAAGCGGCAGGCGATCACCAACCCGGAAAACACGATTTATTCGATCAAACGGTTTATGGGCCGCCGCTATGACGAAGTCAGCGAAGAACTGAAGATGGTGCCCTACAAAGTGGTGAAGCACGGCGAGGGCGTCGCGGTGTCGGCATACGGCAAGGAATACACGCCGCCGGAAATTTCCGCGATGATTCTGCAGAAGCTGAAGCTCGCCGCGGAGGATTTTCTCGGTGAGAAAGTGACGGACGCGGTGATCACAGTGCCGGCATATTTCAACGATGCGCAACGCACGGCGACGAAAGACGCGGGCAAGATCGCCGGCCTCGACGTGAAGCGCATCATCAATGAGCCGACGGCAGCCGCATTAGCGTATGGCCTCGACAAAAAGAAGGACGAGACCATCGCCGTGTACGACTTCGGCGGCGGCACGTTCGACATTTCCATCCTGGAAGTGGGCGAAGGCGTGATCGAAGTGAAGGCCACCAATGGCGATACGCATTTGGGCGGCGACAACATTGATCAACGCATCGTGGATTGGCTGGTGGAGGAGTTCAAGAAGGACGAAGGCCTCGACCTGAAGAGCAAGGGCAACGAGATGGCGCTGCAACGCCTGCGTGACGCAGCCGAGCGTGCCAAGATCGAGCTCTCCAGCACCATCGAAACCGAAATCAATCTGCCATTCATCACGGCGGATGCCAACGGTCCGAAGCACTTGGTGAAGAAGCTCACTCGCGCGAAGCTGGAAGCGATGGTGGACGACATCGTCAAGCGATCGGTCGAGCCTTGCAAACAGTGCATGAAGGATGCGGGCGTGGATGCTAGCAAGATCAACGAAGTGGTGTTGGTCGGCGGCCAGACGCGCATGCCGATGATTCAGCAATTGGTGAAAGACCTGTTCGGCAGGGAAGGCCACAAGGGCGTGAATCCTGATGAGGTCGTGGCAGTTGGCGCGGCCATTCAGGGCGGCGTGCTGGCGGGCGAAGTGAAGGACATCCTGCTGCTGGACGTGACGCCACTTTCGCTCGGCGTGGAAACGCTGGGCGGAGTGACCACCGTGCTGATTCCGCGCAACACCACGATTCCGACGCGCAAGTCGGAAACGTTCTCGACCGCGGCGGACAATCAGACGTCGGTCGAGATTCACGTGCTGCAGGGCGAACGGCCTGTCGCCAGTGGAAACCGTTCACTCGGGAAATTCCACCTGGTGGGATTGCCGCCTGCTCCGCGCGGGGTGCCGCAAGTGGAGGTGACGTTCGACATTGATGCGAACGGCATCTTGAACGTCTCGGCAAAAGACAACGCGACGGGCAAGGAACAGAAGATCACCATCACGGCTTCGACTGGTTTGAGCAAGGAAGAAGCCGAACGCATGAAGAAGGAAGCGGATTCGCATGCGGCGGAGGACAAGGCGCGGCTTTCAGAAGTCGAGGCTCGCAACCGGCTGGATAATCTGGTTTACCAGACGGAAAAAGTGGTGAAGGACAACCGCGAGAAGCTGGTCGAGTCTGACGTGAAAGCGGCCGAGGACGCGATCGAGGAAGCGCGCAAAGCGCTGGCCGAAGGCGGCCTGGAGAAGTTGAACGCAGCAGCCGAAAACCTGACCAAGGCTTCGCACCACATCGCGGAGACGATGTACAAGGCGCAGCAAGCGGCAGGCGCGGCGGCGGGCGCTCCGGGCGCTGAGGGCGGTGCGAGCGGCGGCGGAACACCTGGTGGCAACGCTTCAGGACAAGGCGACGTGGTGGATGCCGAGTTCGTGGACGTGGACGACTCAAAGAAACCGAACTGAAGCAGCGGCGGTGTTGGAACCGTAGGGGCGGGTCCATTGAAACGAAATGGGATCCGCCCCTACATTTGTACGCGCGGTGAAATTGATTTAGAGAAATTTTTCCTATGGCGACAACTACCAAACAAGATTATTACGAATTGCTGGGTGTGGCGCGCAACGCCGTCGTAAAAGATATTCGCGCGGCGTACCGCAAACTAGCGCGCAAGTACCATCCGGACCTGAATCCCGGCGACAAATCTGCCGAAGAAAAATTCAAGCAGATTCAGGAAGCCTACGAAGTACTTTCAGACACCAAGAAGCGTCAGGTGTATGACCAGTTCGGGTTCAACCAGCCGGGGCAGGGCGGAGCTCCGCCGTCGGGTAGCGGATATGGTTACGGTGGCGGCGGCGCGCCGGAAGATGTGCACTTTGATTTCGGCGGATTTGATTTTGGCGGCGGAGGCGGCGCAGGTGGAGGTGGCGGGACCAGCTTCCGCGACCTTTTCAGCCAAGTATTCCGCGGCCAAAGCGCAGCGCGTCAGGCCACGGAGCGCGAGCCGGGCAGCGATCTGGAATTCCAGATCGAGATCACATTCGCGGAAGCCATGCGTGGCGCGGTGAAGAAGCTGAGCATCACGCGGCTCGATGTGTGCAGTGTGTGTCATGGCGCGGGCGTACAACCCGGCGATGAAAAAGTTTGTCCCACGTGCGGCGGGTCGGGGCAAGTGACGCAAGTGAGCGGCAAGATGCGTTTTCAGATTGCTTGCTCGCGCTGCGGCGGCACCGGACGTCTGCACACCATGTGCAAGAATTGCGGCGGCGAAGGGCGAGTGCCGCGGGTGGAATCGCTGGACGTGCGCATACCGCCGGGCGCGCAGACCGGTTCGCGCGTGCGTGTGGCGGGGCGCGGCAATGCGGGGCTGCACGGCGGGCCTCCGGGCGATCTCTATATTGTGATGAAGGTCGAGCCGCATCCGTTTTTCGAGCGGCGCGGCGACGACCTTTATACGATGGTTCCGATCACGGTGACGGAAGCATCGCTGGGCGCGAAGGTGGAAGTGCCTACGATTGACGGGCGGTCGCAAGTGCGCATTCCTCCCGCGACGAATAGCGGAACGAAGCTGCGCTTGCGCGAGAAGGGTGCGCCTTCGATCCGCCAGCCGGGAAAGCGCGGCGACCAGATTGTGGAAGTGCAGATTGTGGTTCCGAAGCCGGAAGACGAGCGCGTGCGGAATTTGCTGAAGGAATTGAGCAAGCTGGATCCGGAAGATCCACGGCGCGAGATTTTTGCGCGCGCGACAGTTTGAGGAGAAGTTTGATGGCAGCGCGTCCCAGGAAAAGAGCGAAGGCTGGTTACATGATCAGCGCGGTTGCGGAGTTGTACAAGCTGCATCCGCAGACGCTGCGGCTGTACGAGCGCGTGGGATTGCTGACGCCTTCGCGTTCGCAGGGCAATACGCGGCTGTACACGGATCAGGACCTGGAGCGGCTCGAAGTAATTTTGAATTTGACGCGCGAGCTGGGCGTGAATCTCGCCGGCATCGAAATTATTCTGAATATGCGCGACAAGATGGCGGAGATGCAGACGCAGATGGAAGCGTTCACCCATTTTGTGCGCAGTGAAATGGCGCGCGGGTTTAATGCCGGCGAAGACCGCAAATATCGCAATGCGATTGTGCGCACCACGCCCCGGCAGGCCATTCGCGTGCATAAATAGGAAGCCCTATGATTATAGGGGCGCGATTCCATGGATCGCGTCGGCCGCTCAGATATTGCGAGCTCTAGCTCGTCTCTTGGAACGGCGTATGTCTAACCAGCAGATTAAGTAGAAAATTCCCAAGATGGCTATCCCAAGTGGCAAGAAGAAAAGCCCGAGAGCCTCGACGGCTATTTCGAACGATCCGTTTCTGACCCCTGCGAACATCATGAACGCAACCCACAGCGCCCCTAAGGCTGCGAACATTGGAAGTTCTCCGAACAGGAACTTTCTCTTCTGCGCCGATGTCATGTTGGGCCATTCAATCGACCCATCCGAGAACTCCTTTTCACATTGCCCGCAGTGGCGATGACCCGGTCCTAGCCGAAGCGCGGTTGGATTCAACACTGTCTGAAAATGACTTCCACAGTGAGGGCACGACCTCTTGTACTTGGTGTAGGAACCGTATCCAATCGTCATAGTGGCTAACCTACCGAGTCATCACACCTTGGTGCACGCAGATTCCTCAGTATAGGCGATCAGTTGGCGGGACACCGGGCAGATGATAGCGAGACGATTCGGATTGCCTCCTGTTGATGATTTTTCTTTCCGGCATTCGATTTGGTCTGTCTCGCAGAAAACCTTCTTGGAGCGCACCTGCGTGCTGCAATTCCTCTCGATCATAGAAATATCCTCCGAGCCATTCTTTAGCATTCTTAAGCGCCACACTACAAGAGGCGTTTCGCCGATCCCGAATTGGGTTCCGCTACCTCTTCGTATACACAGGGACTTGGCTTTCCACAGATACGAAAACTTCCACAGGCGTAGGTGTGCTTGCGCGCGACGTGTGCGGCGCTTATTCTTGCAAGATGGCGCGAGCGGATTGTCTCAATTGTGAGGGTAGTGGCTGGAAAGTGGTGGAGCGCACCACGGAAGGCGCACAAGCGTTGGCGGCGGATCGTCCTGGCGCAGGAGCCGGCGAGCCAAAAATGGTGTGGGCCGTGCCCTGCGATTGCACCACCGGCGACCGCAGCGAGCGGGCATTGCAGCGGGCGCGCGTGCCGGAACGTTACCGCCATTGCGATTTTGAAAATTACGAGACGGACAATGATATTGAGAACGTCTCGCGCGAACAAATGGCAGCGTGGAATCGCAGCCTCACGCAAGCGAAGCTCGTGGTACAGCGTTTCGCGGAGGAATTCACTCCGGTCACTGATGTGCGCACCGAACACGGATTGTTGTTGATGGGCCCGTGCGGCGTGGGCAAGACGCATCTGGCGGTTTCGGCGATGAAGTCCATCGTGCTGCGCGGGCACAGCGGACTTTTTTACGATTATCGCGAGCTGCTGAAGGCGATTCAGGATAGTTACAATCCGGAAAGCCAGGCGACGGAAATGAGCGTGCTTGAGCCTGTGCTGAAGGCCGAAATTTTGGTGCTCGACGATGTGGGTTCGAGCAAGCCTTCACTGTGGGCGCTCGAGACGGTGGGGCACGTGCTTAACACGCGTTACAACGAGAAGCGCGTGACTCTGCTGACCACCAATTTCTTGGATTCGGATGCGGGGGCGGGAGCATCGACAAATGGCGCGCCGCCGCGTGTCGCGGGAATGCGCGCGCCGACGGTCGAGGATTCACTCACCGAACGCGTCGGCAAACGAATCCGTTCGCGTTTGTATGAAATGTGCCGCACCGTGGAAATCAACGCAGCCGATTACCGCAAAGAAATTCGCCACGCGGGCCCGTTTCGTTGACGCGCATTGCAACACAGCGCCCGCGGTGTACGCGCATGAAAAGCATTTATTCGCTCATCATTTCGCAACATTCCTGTGCGCCGCCGCGAATAGGGCTGGCAGGGCCTCGCGCGATGGTTTGTTGACAATGCGCGAATCGGGCGGGTATCATCCTCGTGACAAGAACGTCTAGCGTGGGCGTTCTATCCCCTTCTTTGCTCCAAACCCCAGCGGGTGGAGTAGCCGAGTCCGAATTCTCGGCAGCAGGGCACGAATCCGTACGGAGGCCGCTCCCCAATGTCACCCGAACACGACCTGAATCTTCCTACCGCAACCGTGGAATCAACCAGCACAGATAAGTCCGCAGAAATGCCGCGGGGCGTCGCGGGCGAAGCTGCGTCTGTACCTTCCTCGGAAGTGGCGAGCAGCAGTACCCCGAGCGCTACCACCGCGGTGACCTCCAGCGGAGCCGGCGCGGCCGTGGCACGCGCGCCCGAGGTGCGTTCTGCTGACAACGGGACGCCAGAGCAAGCGGCCGCGACAACCGAACACGCGGCGACAAGTGTGCCCGCGGCCGTAGCGGAAGCTAAAAGTGCCGCTGAAGTAACTGAGCAGGCTGCGTCCGCCGACACCGCGGACCAGACTGCTGCGATTCACATTGATGGAAGCGCCTCGACATCTGCGGCCAGCACGTCTGCCACCGCTGCGGAGACCGGCGCTGCTGGCGAATCCACTGAGTCTGCCGAGACGTCGCAAACGATGGATCAGCTGATGGAGCAGTTCGCGGTGCCCGAACCCGCCGCAGCCGAGGGCGAAATTTTCGATGGCCACGTGCTCGCTGTTACGGACGCGGGCGTGATTGTGGACGTCGGCGGGAAGTTCGAAGGACTCGTTCCCGCGCAGGAATTCGTGGATTCCGGCAGCCCAATTGAATTTGGACCGGGGCAGACGATTGAAGTGGAGCGGTTGCACGCGCAGAAAGACGGATACGTGCTGCTGTCGCACGTGCGCGCACATCGCCGCCGCGTGTGGGAACGCATCGAGAAATCGTATCGCGAGCACGCCACTATCAAGGGGAAGGTTACCGAGCGGATCAAGGGCGGTCTGGTGGTGGACATCGGCGTGCGCTCGTTCCTGCCGGCTTCGCAGATTGAATTGCGTCCGGTGCACGATCTAGATTCGTGGAAAGACAAAGAAATAGAAGTGCGCGTGCTGAAGTTGAATCGCAAACGCGGCAACGTGGTAGTGAGCCGCCGCGCGATTCTGGAAGAAGACCAGAAATCGAAGCGCGACACGCTGATGGGCTCGCTGGCCGAAGGCACTGTCGTTACCGGCAAAGTGAAAAACGTCACGGACTACGGTGTATTTGTGGACCTGGGCGGGATGGACGGGCTGTTGCACGTCAGCGACCTGGTGTGGGGACGCGTGCCGCATCCCTCTTCCATCGTGAAAGCCGGCGACGACCTCGAAGTTCAAATCCTGAAATTCGATAAGGAAAAGCAGCGCATTTCACTGGGACGCAAGCAACTACTGCCCGATCCTTGGGCCACGGTGCCGGAGCGCTTCCCGGTAGGCACCCGTGTGCATGGAAAAGTAGTTGGAGTGACGGACTACGGCGCGTTCGTGCAGATTGAGCCGGGCGTTGAAGGCCTGGTACACGTCAGCGAAATGAGCTGGTCGAAGCGCACCAAGCATCCGGCGAAGATCGTTAAGGAAGGCGACGAGCTGGAAGTAGTGGTGCTGGAGGTAAAAACCGATCAACGCCGGATTTCTTTGGGCCTGAAGCAGACGCAGCCTGATCCATGGGATGCCGCGGCGGAAAAATATCCAGTGGGAACCTTGGTCAGCGGGCGCATCCGCAACCTCGCCGATTTTGGCGCGTTCGTCGAAATCGAAGAAGGCATGGAGGGGCTGATCCACATCAGCGACGTGAGCTGGACGGAACGGATCAAGCATCCTAGCGAGAAATTCAAGAAGGGCGACACAGTGGAAGCGAAAGTCCTGAAAGTGGATTCGCAGAACCGCCGGCTTTCGCTGGGCATCAAGCAACTAAAAGATATATGGGCGGATTGGTTCACCGCGCACAAAGTCGGCGACGTGCTGAAGGGTAAAGTGGCGCGCACCACGGACTTCGGGGCCTTCGTCGAACTGGCCGAAGGAATCGAAGCGCTCTGCCACGTTTCGGAGATCGAAGAACGGCGGCCCAAGGGCGATCGCGATAAGGAAAAGGCGGCACGCGGCGCTCGTGTGACTGCCGTGCTGACCACCGGAACCGAATACGAATTCAAGATTCTGCGCCTGGAGCCGGAGCAGCACAAGATCAGCCTGAGCTATCGCGCGGCGCAGAAGCAGGTGGAGCGGCAGGAGATCGAATCGTACCGGGCGGCAGCGGCCCCGACGCCGCGCGCGCCGAAACCTTCGCCGACGGCGACGATCGGCGATGCCATCATGGCGAAACGGCAGTCATCTTAGGATCAGGTTCAGCCAGGAGCGCGGGGGCGACGCCTGGCGGAGATGAATTCTCGCGGAAAGTCATTTACCTTGCGGTAGATTGATGATATGCAAGGACATGCGTTGCCCCTCCCTAACGCGTTCACGGCCGAGCTTAAACCGAAATCTTAACGAGGAGGCTCTCACCCATGGCAGAAGCTGCCGGAGAGCATGGAACCAAAGAACATACGATGACGAAGGCGGAACTCGTCGAAGAGGTCACGCGCGTCACCGAACTGCCCCGCAAGGAATCTGAAGCGGTGGTGGAAACGATTTTCGAAAGCATCATCGCCGCGTTGCAGGCGGACGATAAGATCGAAATCCGAGGCTTCGGCAGCTTCCGCACGCGGCAGCGCCGTGGACGCACGGGCCGTAACCCTAAGACCGGCGCCAAGGTGGAGGTTCCTCCCAAGAAGATCCCCTACTTCAAGCCCAGCAAGGAATTGAAAGATTACGTGAATAGTCCGCGGGCAGCGGGCGCAGGCGAGCACGGCGGTACCCAGCACGGTAGTCAGAGCTGAGCGGGGATCGGCCGCGATGGATTATCTGTGGACGCCCTGGCGATATCGCTACATCGCGGATGCCAAGAAAGATGAAGGCTGCGTTTTTTGTGATGCGTTAGCCGCGAACGATGACGCGAAGACCCTGATCGTTTTCCGCGGACGTAAAAACTTCATTATCCTCAATCGTTATCCTTACACTTCCGGGCATGTGATGGTGGTTCCGTACGTCCACTCCGCTGATCTTGCTTCGTGCGATGCAGAGACTGCCGCTGAAATAATGACCCTGGCGCAGCGCTCGCAAGCTGCGCTAGAGAAGACTTACCATCCGCAGGGTTACAACCTCGGCATGAACCTGGGGAAGGCGGCGGGCGCAGGAGTCACCCACCATCTGCACATGCACGTCCTTCCGCGATGGTCTGGCGATTCGAATTTCATGACCGTAGTGGGCGAAACGCGCGTCGAGCCTGAAGATTTGGCGACCACATATCAAAAACTAAGCGTGGCGCTGAGATTGTAGTAGCAACATCAGGGTTTCTAAACGCCAAGGAGAGACTGACATGCCGACTCCTGAAAAGATTCCGACAAGAGGCGACGGTCGGCTAGGGTTCTTCTTCATTATCGGACTATCATTTCAAGCGGGAATGCTCGTGGCCGCTGGCCTTATATATCGCCCGCACAATTCCGATCATATGTTTTTAGTCCTCATCGGATGTGCGCTATTGGGGGCTGCGATTTTTCTCGCCGCCAGGTTCGTCGGCACGCTACGCGAGCTTGGAATAACCAATGCACCCGAACCTACAACCAAAATTTCTTCTCGCTGAAGGCGCGCCGCTATCCCGTCGCTGCATATTGTAGTTACAATGTAAGTGCAATTATTCGAAGTGAAGCCGGAGATGCTGTTGAACGTGGAACTTAGCGAAGAACAGCAGTTGCTGCAGAAGAGCGTGCGGGAATTTGCCGAGGCGGAGGTGAAGCCGCTGGCAAAGGAAAACGACGAGACTGGGAAATTTCCCCGCGGGCTGTTTCAGAAAGCGGCGGAGCTGGGGTTGACGGGCGTGGCCATTCCGGAAGCGGAAGGCGGAGCGGGGATGGATCACATCAGCTACGCGATCGTGATCGAGGAAATTTCGCGGGTATGCGCCTCGACTGGCGTGATTTTGTCTGTGCAGAATTCTTTGTATTGCGATCCCATCCACCGGTTTGGCACCGACGAGCAAAAGAAAAAATTCCTGCTGCCGTTCGCGCGCGGAGAAAAAATCGGATGTTACGCGCTCACCGAGCCGCAGGCGGGTTCGAATGCCGCCGCGCTCGCGACGAAAGCGGTGCGTAAGGGCGACACGTACGTAATCAACGGAACGAAAGCCTGGATCACCAATGGCGGAGCCGCGGATGCCGCGATTGTGTACGTGAACACGCAGCCGGAGAAGGGCGAGAAGGGCATCACGGCGCTGGTGGTGGAAAAAGGGACGCCAGGATTCGCAGTGGGCAAGGAAGAAAAGAAACTAGGCATTCACGCGACCGCTTGCACGGAGCTTTCGTTCAGCGATTGCGAAGTGCCCGCCGGGAATCGCATCGGCGAAGAAGGCGAAGGATATAAGGTCGCGCTTTCGACGCTCGATGGCGGCCGAATCGGCATCGCCGCTCAAGCCACCGGGATCGCGCAAGGTGCGTTCGAGGCTGCTCTGAGTTATGCGCAGCAGCGCCAAGCATTCGGCCATCCCATCGCGGATTTTCAGGCGATTCAATTCATGCTTGCGGACATGGCCACGGAAATTGACGCGGCTCGCCTGCTGCTGCGTCGCGCCGCGTGGAAACAAGATTCCGGCGCGCGATTTTCCATGGAAGCGGCGATCGCGAAACTTTTCGCCAGCGAAATGTCCACGCGCGTGGCCCACAAAGCCATACAGATTCACGGCGGTTACGGCTACAGCAGCGAATATCCCGTCGAACGCGCCTACAGAGACGCCCGGATCACCGAAATCTACGAAGGCACCAGCGAAATTCAACGCCTGGTAATCGCCGCGTGGGTCCTGAAGAATTATTAGAAGTATTTCTCCGGAAGCGCTGCCCAAAAATAAAAAGGCGGCCCGTTGCCGAGCCGCCCTCGAAAGAATCGCGCCAGCATTTTGGCGCGAAGGAATGCAATCCCAGCTGCTATTGCTTGTCGTAAACCTGCACATCGTGCTCTTTTGCGCCGCTTGAAGTCGTTCCGGTCGCGTCCACCGTGGTGACCTTTCCATCCTTCGAAACTGTCACTTTGGAAGTCCCAACATCCTTGCCGCCCTTCTTTAGCGTGGCCACGTAATGGTTGGCGTCAATGCGCTTGGCCGAAATCGTGTCCGCCCCAGAAGGCATCGAGCCTGAAACCGGATTGTCTTTGCCGTCAAATGTCGCGGAAAAGCCGTAGGAGATGGGCGTTCCGTCGGCAGCGACTCCCGCGAAAGTATATTTCACGCCGTCGCCGTTAGCCTCGACAGTGCGCGTGAGGCTCTTCGGCATCGGCCCCGGATCATATTTTGATTTTGTGAGATTCAGCTTCCACGTTCCCACGAGCGGACTGCTTTGCGCCCGCAGAACCGACGAACCAGCGACAGCCAACAGCGTAATCACCGCAAACCGTAACGCACGCTTCATGTATGACCCTCCCCGGGTCTGATCTTCCGAACTTGAACTTGTGGATTTAACTTCCGTCTGGAAATTTCTTGGGAGTACCGACCGTGGGAAATTACCGCCGCAAACATAGGCCCCGCAGCACGCCAAGTCAATAGCCTTTCACCACCAGCCAAGCAGCATCGCACTCGCCGCACTCGGACGATCAACGCGATTATCTTTACGCCCGCTAGAGCGGCCGCTTTCAATTGGCTCTCAGCGCCGGCCGTAGGGATTGCCCGTCGGGTAAGGGTCCTGCAGGGCGATCGAGCCGGTCTCCAGCAGCGACTTCAGGTTGGAGATGACCTTCGGCCAGCCGGCCGACACCGCCGCGATAAATTTCGAGGGGTCGCACTCGATGCTGTGTGTGATCGAGAGCTTCACCGCCGTTCCACTAGGTTCCAATTCCATGGTGCAGAGCGAGTCGCCCTCGGCTTTAAGCTCGGGCTTATTTACGTGCTGCCAGCGGATCACTAAGCGTCGCGGCGGGGTGGCTTCGACGATCTCGCCTGCGTCGAATGTCTGACCGTCGCCAGACACCAGCTTCCACGACGATCCCGCCGTAAACTGGCTTTCGCAACGCATGCCGAACCAGTACTACGGTATGAACTCCGGGTCGGTCAGCGCTGACCACAGTTTTTCCGACGTCGTGCGGACGTAGGTGACGTAAACAAAAGTGCTTTCAGCATTTTTACTCATGATCTTCTCCTTCGAGCCTCTTTTTCAATTGTGCAAGCGTTTGCAAGCGCGGGTACTCGAACTTGCTGATCCAGCGTTCGGCAATTTCGTTTATCGGGACGGGATTGATGAAATGGAGCCGCTCCCGCCCCTCGCGTTTCCACGAGACGAGATTGGCCTTCTTGAGAATGGCCAGATGTTTCGCCACCGCTTGGCGTGTCATGCGCAGCCCCTCGCAAAGCTCTCCGAGCGTTTGTCCGTTCTTGCGGTGCAGCTTGTCGAGGAGCTTGCGCCGGCTTGCGTCCGCCAATGCTCGAAAAAGAGGGTCATCGCTCATCTCGCAATAGGGAACCTTTTGGTTACCTATCCAAGGTAGAGGATGCGTCGGCTCTCCGTCAAGCAGTTTTTTCGGGTCAGAATCGAAGCTAGCGCCTGCAGCTCTGAATGGCAAAAAAACACATGTTTGCGATTTTCGCTTTGCGCGCACAGAGGCTTCGCGCCGGATTTCCGCTCGGTGTATCCTCGTACCGATGCTTGAGCTTGATTGTGGACTGGAATTCTTTGCGGATTTCGCTGCCGATTTCTTTGCGGCCTTGCCCGCGAGGCCTGGAATGTTTCTGCTGGAGATGCGCGGGGCTGGCACGGGGGCTGGGGCGCAGCCCTATCTGGCACGGACGGCGGACATACGGCGCGCAGCGGAGCGACTGCTAGGCGCACCGGAAGCCGCGTCCAAACAATTGAATCTGCGCGAAGTTGCGGCGCGCATTCGATATCGCGTTACCGGATCGAAGTTCGAGCAGAACCTCGCTTTCTACCAGAATGCCCGCTTGTATTTTCCCAATCGTTACCGTCAGTTGATGCGTTTGCGGCCGCCCGCGATGTTGAAAGTGAATCTGCGCAATCCCTACCCTCGCTGTTACGTTACGCGGCGGATTCGTGGCGACGAAGGATTCTATTTCGGGCCGTTCGGCTCGCGGCGCTCGGCGGAAGATTTTAGCGAAAGTTTTCTGGACCTTTTCAAGACGCGCCGCTGCCAAATCAAAATTCGTCGTGATCCCGAATATCCGGGCTGCATGTATTCGGAGATGAAAATGTGCTTGGCGCCGTGTTTTGCGGGCTGCACACAGGAGGAATATGACGTCGAACTCGGGCGCGTTCTGGAATCACTGGAATCAACGGGCGCCGCATTGACCGAGCAGCTGGCGCAGGAACGCGCGGCCGCGAGCGAGGCGCTGGATTTCGAGCGCGCTGCGGCGCTGCATAAGCGGCTGGATAAAGTGACGGCGGTGTTGCGCGGAATGCCGGATTTGGCCCGCCGAATTGAAGAATTGGACCTGGTGATTTTGCAGCGCTCCGCGGAGCCGCAGACGATTGCAGTGTTTCCGGTGCGCGGAGGGATGCTGGAGGAGCCGGTATTTTTGCGCTTCGCCGAAATTTCGAGCGAGCCGCGGTCGGTGGAAGCGATTTTGAAAACGGCGCTCGAACCGGGATGGAGTGAAGAGGGAAGTGATGTCGATGGTGAGCGGCGGATGCAGAAGCGCGAGGAAGAGGTTCCGGCCGGGGCCACGAGCCAAAGAAATCTGCGAGCGCGCTATGGCTTACGCGTCGCGTCGCCTGATCTGCACGACCATCTGGCGCTGTTGACGCGCTGGTTTTACTCGAAGCCGCGCGAAGGCGAGATTTTGTTTCGTGACAAAGTGTGGCCGTACCGCCGCATGTTGCGCGCCTGCAGCCGATTGCTCGCCGGGCCGCAGCAGCCGCAGAGCGCGCCGCATCCGCAGCAGTAGTTGCGTGGTGCTGGTGTAGCACTCGTAACGGCCTACCGTAGTGCGCCATCGCTCGTGCCCGGTCGATCGAGAGTGGTTCGAATCGCGCCGTTGTGAGCTCAACTGTTGCGGCCACAATGGACTGATGCCTAGAGCCCAGCCCGTGGAAATGCGCCGAACCGGCAGGAGATTGCGTCGTACAATCAAATTGATGGCAACTGCGGACACAGCAACGCCTTCGTCGCCACCCGGGCCGCAAGTTCGATCGCGATTTCGAGACATGGTGCGTTCGCTGCGCCACCGCAATTTTCAGCTTTTCTTCAGCGGTCAGATGATTTCATTGATCGGTACGTGGATGCAGACAGTGGCGCAGGCATGGCTGGTTTATCGCATCACGGGATCCTCGCTGCTGCTGGGCGTGGTGGGCTTCGCAGGGCAGATTCCAATTTTCTTATTCGCGCCGCTAGGAGGGCTGGTGGCGGATCGCTTGAATCGTCATCGCGTGGTGATTGGCACGCAAGCCGCTTCGATGATTCTGGCGTTTATTCTGGCGGTGCTCACGCTGCTGCACATCATAAAAGTTTGGGAGATCGTGGTTCTGGCGGCGCTGTTGGGAGTGGTGAACGCGTTCGATGTGCCGGCGCGGCAATCTTTTATCATCGAGATGGTGGTGCGCGAAGATTTGATGAACGCTATCGCGCTGAATTCTTCGATGTTCAACGGCGCGCGGGTGATCGGTCCGGCCATCGCGGGGATTTTGGTGGCGCGCATCGGCGAGGGTTGGTGCTTTTTCGCTAATGCTGTGAGCTATATCGCGGTGATTATCGGATTGCTGCTGATGAAGCTGGGGCCGTTGCGCACTGCGCCGAAGGGCTCGTCGCCATTCGAGCATATCGTCGAAGGGTTCCGCTACGTGTGGCGAACCGCGCCGCTGCATGCGCTGATTCTTTTGATCGGGCTGGTCAGCCTGGTGGCCGTGCCATATTCCGTGTTGATGCCGATTTTCGCGGATCGCGTGCTGCATCGCGGCGCACACGGCTTGGGAATTCTGATGGGCGCGGCAGGAGTCGGCGCGTTGTTCGGCGCTCTCACTTTAGCCGTGCGGCAAAGCCTGCGTGGCTTGGGACGTGTCGTGGGTTTGTCGGCTGCCGGTTTCGGCGTTTCGCTGGTTCTATTTTCGTTGTCGAAATCATTCTGGTTGTCGGTGGCGCTGCTGATTCCAGTGGGCTATGCGGTGATGCTGCAAATGTCGGGTTCGAATACGCTGATTCAGGCGATGGTGCCGGACGAGCTGCGCGGACGCGCCATGGCGATGTACACCATGATGTTTATGGGCATGGCGCCGATTGGTTCGCTGCTCTCGGGCGCGCTTGCCGGCGCGATCGGCGCGCCAATGACGGTAGCGCTGGGTGGCTTGGGAGCGATCGCTGGAGGAATCGCATTTGTGCGGCATTGGCCCGCGCTGCGTCTGCAGGCGCGCGAACTGCTGATAGCGCAAGGGGTGTCGGTGAGCGAGATCGTGCAAAAATGATTTTTCGTTTCAGAATTTGCGCGCCGGATTTTCCCGGCACGCGGTTGCAAACCGCAGCGGAGCGGTTCTGCTATACTGCGCGGCGCCGGGATTTTCCGCGGCGAAGAGGGACCTGATGTCATCCGTAGCACCATCGAATCGCGAACGCAAAGCCGGCTCGGCCACGGCGGAGGGAACTCTGCGTTATGCGGCGCGATTTCAAGGACGCGCGGCCGCCGGACATTTTCGCGAGATTCGCGGCGGCCTGGTGCTTTCTTCGATCGGCATTGGAACTTATTTGGGCGAAGCAGATGAGGCGACGGACGGCGCGTACGTAGATGCGGTGGTGGCGGCAGTGCAGGGCGGGATCAACGTGGTGGATTCCGCAATCAATTACCGGTTCCAGCGCAGCGAGCGCGCGGTGGGCGTGGCGCTGCGGGAACTTTTCGACAAGGGCCACGGGCGCGATGAAGTCATGGTTTGCACCAAGGCGGGATTTCTGACGCCGGACGGAGAAATGCCCGCTGATCCAAACGCTTATTTCGCGCAGGAATTCCTGGAGCGCGGAATTTTTGGAGTGGAAGATATTGCAGCCGGTTGCCACTGCATGGCGCCGGACTATCTGGCGGACCAGCTGGAGCGCAGCCGGCAAAATCTGGGGTTGGACACGATTGACGTCTTCTACCTGCACAATCCGGAAACGCAGTTGAGCGAAGTGCCGCCCGAGGAATTCCGGCGGCGGATTCGCGAAGCGTTCTTGTTTCTGGAATCAGCCATCGCGACGAAGAAGATTCGCGCCTACGGCATGGCGACGTGGAACGCATTTCGCGAAGATCCGAAGGCTGGAGGATATTTATCGCTGCAGGAAATGGTCAACATTGCGAAAGACGTGCAGGGCGACGATCATCACTTCCGTTTTGTGCAGTTGCCATTCAACCTCGCGATGCCGGAGGCATTGACCCGGCCGAATCAGCTGGTGGGCGGGAAGGCGATGCCGATGGTGCAGGCGGCGCGCGACGCCGGGATTGCACTGGTGACGAGCGCGGCGCTGCTCCAGGGGCAGTTGACAAAAAATTTGCCTTCGTTTGTTAATTCGGCGCTGGGATTGAAAGACAACGCGACTCTGGCGCTGCAATTCGCGCGCTCGGTGCCGGGATTGACGACCGCGCTGGTGGGTATGAGCCAGGTGCCGCATGTGAAAGCGAATCTGGAGCTGGTGGGCATCGAGCCGGCATCGCGCGAGCAATTCCTGAAATTATTCGAATCGAAAAATTAGGGCTTTGCAGTTGTAGGCGCCAGTGCAACGGGCGCGCGGGGATGGCGTTCGTCGAGCCAAGCGTCAATCGCGGCGCGGACCTTTTCCAGTTGGCCGGTGAAGAAGTGGTCGGCGCCTTCGACGAATACGAGTTTCTTTGGCGTCGGCAGAGTCTCAAAAAGCGCCTCGACATTCGTGCGCGCGCCGAATTGATCATCGCTGCCCTGGATAATTAGTTTTGGTTTCGCGCAGCCGCGCAGGTAGGTCAAATCCGAGCGGTCCACTGGAATTCCCAGGCCGATCAAGTCTGAAACGCGCTGATCCCCGCAGCCCGCGCGCAATCCCACCATGGAACCAAAGCTGAAGCCGGCCAACAGAATCGGCCGCTGCGTAAATTCGTCTGAAAGATAATCGAGCGCCGCGTGCACGTCGTCTCGTTCACCTATTCCGCGATCGTGAACGCCCTCGCTGTGTCCCGCGCCACGAAAGTTGAAGCGCAGCACCGGAATGTCGCGAAGGTGCAGCGCTTTGGCGGCCTGAAACACGACTTTATTGTGCATGGTGCCGCCAAACAGCGGATGTGGGTGGCAGACCACCGCAACCAGCGGCGGATCGGCGACGGGCACAGTCCAGAGCAAAGCCTCAAGGCGCCCGGCAGGCCCGGCGAGGAAGAAATTACGATGAAACGTTTCAGCCATGAAATTTGCCAGCGCACGAGTGTAACGGAGAGCTTGGCGCGGCGCAAAACGGCGGCTGGCGTGTCAGGATTTTCTGGGGACGTCCCAGCGGACGGCTACGCTGGTGAGGATGGCGCTCGTTCCAGCGAGGGGATCGGAGAGCGGGGCGGCGCTCGAACGGGACGCGGAGTTTTCGACGCGCACGATGCGCGCGGGGATTTCGCCGGCGTGCGCCCACTCGCCCCAGGGAATTTTGGCGAGGACGGCGTCGCCGGCAGAATAGATGTGTGCGGATTCGAAGCGGGCTCCGGTGCGGGAAATATTTTGGGTCATGGATTCCTCCGGCCAGGGGAAACCTAGGGCGCGCACGAAAATCGGGAGCGCGAAGGAAATCCTGGAGCAAGCGCGGCGTTCGCTATCGGCTGGACGGGATCCATCGCGCGGCGGCAAGTCGAGTTCGAGCGAGACTTGATATCCCCCGCCACGGCCTGATTCGACACGTACGACGCGGGCGGGCGTTTCCGGCGGAACCCCGGCGGCGGAAGCGGCGTCGAACGGAAACACGACCCAGACGCGCGAGCCTGTTTCGCAGGATTCGTTGCGCTGCACTCGAATGCCGTTGCGCGAGACATCGAGCGTGTGCGTGGATTCCATGCGCATCCCTAGCGGGCCGCGCCAGCGAACACGCGCCGGAAGTTTCAGCTGGGCCCGGGGATGTTTGCGCAAATCCAGGAACGTGGAGGCCGGGGGCATCAGCCGCTTATCGTAGCCGCAGGGGCGGGGCAGGTCAAATTTCGCGGCGCCTATTTTCACCGCGAGAGCGTAGTGCGCGCGCCGCATGTCATTCACGGCACGCATTTCCGGCGCGCCAGTCTTTACACGGCGTTCCTGACGTTTCGAGTGGATGCGAAAGTTTCGGAAACGTTCGCCGGACGGAAATTGGCGGAAGCGTAAAACTCATTGCGCCGGGGCGGGAAGCGGTGATAGCGTGACGGCAGCGTAGAGCTTGGCCGGAGGGTTGATGGACAGCGCCAAAGAACGCCGCGCCGCACGCCGGTTTTCGATGATGCTGCCTTTGAAAGTGCGGTTTTCGAAGGAAGACGACGTCCTGGAGAAGCAGGGCGAAACTCGCGACGTGAGTTTTCGCGGACTTTATTTCTTGATTGAAGCGCACGTCGAAGCGGGCACTCCGATTGAGTTTGTTTTGACTTTGCCGCAACAGATTACGCTGGCGGGCGACGTGCACATTCGCTGCTACGCGCGCGTGCTGCGCGTGGAACCGCAGGACCAACGCCGCGGAGTCGCGGCGCGCATCGACCGCTACGAATTTCTTCCCGCCTCCGCCTGACGCTATCCGCAAAACAGAGTAGAATCATTTTTTGCCCGAGTTAACGGGGAGGGCACATGTACCACTATGATCCGAAAGCGGCGCTGGATGAATTGCGCGATGATGCGGTGCTGCCGCATCCGGTGCACCTGCGCGACATGATTCTGCGCAACAAGCTGGACGCCACGAATGCATTGGACTTGAACCGCGAGTTTCAGGATTATTTGACGCGTTTTGGCGAAGCGCAAAAATTGGCGGGCGCGATTCTGGAACGGTTGGCGGTGGGAGCGCGGAAGGTCTCGGCTCCGTGAAGAATTCGCGCTGAACGGGGACGTTGCTCTAACCCGCACGATCGAGCGACCGCTGCAATCGCGAAGGTCAGGGCAAAATCAGCGGCGTCCAAATGAAGGTGGCCGCTTCAAATTCAAAGACTCCGGCTGAAGAATTTGCTGTAGCGCCTATTGTCAAACAACGTGTGAGAAAACGGGAGTGCGAAATTCCGGATGGCACGACATACTTTACTGATTGACGCAGACGACACCCTCTGGGAAAACAACATCTTCTTTGAGAAAACCATCGAGCATTTTGTAACGCAGCTCGAGCATTTAGGTTACACGCGCGAATATATCCGGCACATTCTGAACGAAACCGAAAAGCGCAACATCCGGCAGCACGGATATGGTGTGCGGAGTTTCCGCCGGTCGCTGGAAGAGACGTACATGAAGCTGGCGGGGAACGCGGCGCGACGCGAGCTGATGCAAGAAATCGCGCGGCTGGCTGTCGAACTAGAGGCCACCCCACCGCACATTCTGGATGGGGTTCCGGAGACGCTGGCGTATTTGGCGAAGCATCACCGGCTGATATTGCTGACCAAGGGCGAGCCAGCCGAACAAGCCGCGAAAGTCGAGCGCTCCGGATTGCAGCCATATTTCGATGCGATTGAAATCGTGCTGGAAAAAGACGCGGGCGTGTACGAACGCATGGTGGAGCAATTCAAGATTGTGAAAACGCACGGGTGGATGGTGGGGAACAGCCCGCGCAGCGACATCAATCCGGCGCTGCAGACGGGCCTGAACGCGGTCTTCATTCCGCACACGGATACGTGGCATCTGGAGCACGCGGAGCTGGAAAGCGGAACGGGGAAGTTGCTGATACTCACCAGCTTTCGGGATTTGCGCGAACATTTTTGATTTTGCGACCGAGCGAAGCAACCACGCATCTCAATCTTCAAGCGTAGCGCCCATATAGCTGCCGCGTTGGACATTTGAGTATTTTTCGACGCGCGAGGAGGAGTTCATGCCTTTAAATTCAGAGGCGAATGCGAATGCTGCGACGGCGCGCGTAGCGGTAATGGGCGCAGGAGCGGTGGGATCCTATTTTGGCGGAATGTTGGCGCGCGCGGGCGTGCCGGTGACGATGATCGCGCGGGGCGCGTACGTGGAAGCGGTGCGCCGCAACAAACTTTTCCTGGACACGGTTACGTTTCAAGAGCGGGTGGCTGTGGATGTTTCGTCGGATCCATCCGCGGTGCGCGATGCACACGTGGTGCTGTTCTGCGTGAAGTCGCTGGACAACGAAGCGACGGCGCGCGCGATTGCGCCGCATCTTTCAGCGAATGCGATCGTGGTGAGTTTGCAGAATGGCGTGGACAACGTGGAGCGGATTCACGAGGCTGCGGGAATCGATGCGCTGCCGGCGGTGGTTTACGTGGCCGCGGCGATGCCGGAGCCGGGGCACGTGAAACATTCCGGGCGCGGAGATTTGTTGGTTGGCGAATTCGCGGGCCGGAGCGCGGGCTCGGAAGCACAGCCGCCGCGGGCGGAACAAGTCGCGGCGTTATTTTCGTCGGCGAAGGTGCCGTGCCGAATTTCTACCGATATCCTGGGCGATATGTGGCAGAAATTCATAGGGAATTGCGGCGCGAACGCCGTGTCCGCGATTGCGCAGATGAGCTACGGAGATATCGCGCGTTATGACGAGTCGCGGAATTTGATGAGTAGGGTGGTGGAGGAATGCATCGCGGTGGCGCGGGCTGCGGGTGTGCGCACTCCCGGGCCTGGCTTCACAGAAAAGTGGCTGGCAAATCTGACGAAGTTTGGCGGAGCCTTTGCTTCGACTGCACAGGATTTGGCGCGCGGGAAACGCACCGAGATTGAATCGCTGAATGGATATATTGTGCGTCGCGGAGCTGAGCTCGGAGTAGCGACGCCCAACAATTTCGCGTTGTATGCCTTGGTGAGATTACTCGAGGAGAAAGCTGCGAGCGAGCAGCAGGCGCGACCGGCCGGCGCGGCGCAGTAAGTCCGCCGTTACTCCGGGCGGCGGAATTGGAAGGGGATGTGGACTACGGCTTCCAGTTCTACTGGCTGGCCTTCGCGCGAAGCGGGGCGAAACGTCCAGCGGGCCAGAGCTTCCATAGAAAATTTGTCGAGCACCGGGTCAATTCCGTGCACCAGCTGAATGCTATCTACCGAGCCATCTTTGCGAATGATCGCGTAGAGGACTACTTCGCCGTCCACGTGCTGTTTGATTAGCGTGGGAGGGTATTTGGGGTCCACTTTGCTGACGAGCGACGGACCGGATAGCGTGCCTTTAGGCTTGTTGAACGGCGGATTGCCTTCATCGAGCTGCGCGAAATTGATGACCCAGTTGCCGGTGACGCTGGTGAGATTGGGCATGTCAATGTGCAGCGTGTAAATTTCCTTGCCGGAGAGAATTACTTCGGGCGGCAGCTTGGGATCGATCGCGCCGATCACTGCAGGGCCGTGATGACCTGTCGATGGCGCATCGAGCGGGGCCATCGGCTTCAAATTTAATTTTGTAGTGGGGCGGCCGGCGGGCGCAAGTCCGCCATTCCCCGGATGCGCGCTACCGCCACTGATGCTTACTGCTGCGGGACTCGAGCCGGATCCGGAGCTCGCGTTTGTGCCGCGTCCACCACTGCTGGAACTGTTGCCACCCGCGCCGCCATTTCCCGCCGAGCCATTTTCAGCGCCGCCGGGTGCGCCAGGTTGTTTTCCGTCCGGAGAAATCGCGATGCGCGCTGCGAGATTTCCTTGCGGAACGCTGACTTCGGGCGCAGGCGGGCCAGGCGTAGCGGAAAGCGCGATCACGCGATGCAGGCTGTCGTCTCCCGAAGCTGCGGCGCCAATTTCAGGAGCCGCGCCTGCCTCGGTCTGCGTGGCGTGCTTCGCGGCGACTGCGTTCGACATCGGTTCCACCGGCATGCGTGGCTGGGAATTCATCGTGGGCGAAGCCGCGATATTCAGCGGGCCGGGAGTTTTTTCCTGATTAACCACTTCCGGCGCGGCTATATCGTTCACGGCGTGATGCTGCACCTGCGGGGCTGCGTTCGTGGATGCGACGCTCATTCGCGGCTTCGCGGGAACTTTGGGCGAAGTCCATTCGACGATGTTCGGCAGCGGAACTTCGATTTTCGGCGGAGCGGGCGGCGCGTCGGGTTGGATTAAGGTTTGGCTCGGGTGAGTGACGACGGCGGGTTGTGACAGAATTGTTTGCCGCGGATGAAATGCGTCCGCGCCTTTCTGTGGAAGCGGTTTTGCAGGATCGCCCTTGGGACTGGGCTTTGGTTCGTGGCCGGGCAGCGAGATGGGCGGCAGATCTTCCGTGGGATTTGTCCAGGTTAGTTCGATGCGCACCGGCGCGAGATTCGGCGGATCGCTTGCCAGAAAATGCCAGATGGGCAGGAATAGCAGCGCGATCGCGGCGGTGTGCCAAAGCGCGGAAGCGGTGAAGGCGCGGCCAGGAATTTTTCCTTCGATCCATTCGACGCGCAAATCGGAATCGGCAGGCAACTCGGAATTTCTCGGGGCGCGCGGGCCGCGAAAAAAATCGTGCCAGCTGCTGCGGAAATCCTGCCAGGGCGAACCCCAATCCACGCCGAGATCGAGGCGGGGAAGCCGGGAATGCGAGGGCAGCTCGACGTCGGCCGCCAGAGTCACTTCGGGCGCGACAGGTCGCTCGGTTGGCTCGCTGGGTGGTGGAGTCTCCGGATATCGCTGCATCACAGGTTGCATTAGCCGGGCCATTATACAGGAAGAGGCCCGCAGGAGTTGGATGCAGGCTGGCTAGGCGGCGGCTGCCAGGGCATAGAAAGAAAGGATTGCGTCGCCTTGTTCGAGCTGGCGGGTACATTCCAGACGGGTTAGGAACTCGGGCAAATCGGTCTTCCAATAGTGTTCCGCGATGACGATTCCGCGCGGCGCGATTAGGTGCGAGGCGTCGAGGAATTCGAGGACTTCTTCGTAGGCGTCGGTTTTTTCGTAGGGGGGATCGAGGAAGATGAAGTCTGCGAGCAGGCGGCGAGTTGTCATTCTTTCCAGGCCGCGAAGGGCGGGGGCTTCAATCAGTTCGGCGGCTTCGCGGATTTCGAGAGCGTTGAGATTTTCGCGGATCAGGCGCGCGGCTTTGGCATCGGATTCCACAAAAATTGTTTCGCGCGCGCCACGGCTGATGGCTTCGATGCCCACTGCGCCGGTTCCGGCGAAAAGATCAATGAAGAGGGAGTCTTCCACAGACGGGCCGAGGACGTTGAAGAGAGTTTCGCGCAGGCGATCGCTCGTGGGGCGGAGGCGTTGCGCGCCTGGACCCTTTAGTGGACGGCTGCGATATTTTCCGGCGATTACGCGCATAGTCTCTGTTCCGCCACTAGCCTACCGAAGCCAATTGATAGCGTTGGCGCCAACTGGGGCTGACGGATTCCAGGCGCTTGATGATGTCGGCGGCGCGCTGGGGAGTTTCTGCGAGCGCGAAGGCTTCGCGGCGAGCGAGTTCGAGAATTTCGTGGTCGCGCAGCGGCTGGGCTACGGAGAAGGCCGCGTCGCCATGCTGGCGCGTGCCGAAAAATTCGCCGGGGCCGCGCTGCTTCAGGTCTTGCTCCGCGATTTCAAAACCGTTGGAGGTGGCGACCATCGTTTCGATGCGCGCGCGGGCTTCACCGGTAATATTCTTGCGCGCTACCAGGATGCAGCGGGATTTTTCCGTGCCGCGACCGATGCGGCCGCGGAGTTGGTGGAGTTGGGCGAGGCCGAAGCGATCAGCGTGCTCGATTACCATCAGAGTGGCGTTAGGGACGTCCACGCCGACTTCGATTACCGTGGTGGCGACGAGGATTTGGATTTCGTTGCGCCGGAATTGCTCCATCACGGAATCTTTTTCGTCGTTCTTCAGGCGGCCATGGAGAAGGCCGATGCGCAGATTCGGGAACACGTGTTTCGCTAGGCGCTCGTATTCGGCGGTGGCGGCTTTCAGTTCTTGTTTTGATTCTTCGATTACGGGATAGACGACATAGGCTTGGCGGCCGGCGGCGATTTCGCGGCGCAGGAGTTCCCAGACAGCCAGAAGCTGACCTTCTTCCTTCCAGAGCGTCTCGATGGGCGTGCGGCCCGGGGGCATTTCGTCAATTACGGAAATTTCCAGGTCGCCGTATAGCGTGAGCGCGAGCGTGCGCGGAATGGGCGTCGCGGTCATCACCAGTACATGAGGCGAAACGCCTTTGTCGATCAGGCGCTTGCGTTGCAGAACGCCGAAGCGGTGCTGTTCGTCCACGATAACCAGGCCGAGCTTCTTGAAGGCCACGGGATTTTCAATCAGCGCGTGGGTACCGACCACAATTTGCGCGTCGCCGCTTTCCACGCGGGCGAGGGCTGCATCTTTGGTGGAGCGTTTGCGGCCGCTCACGATTAATTCAACGCCGTAGCCCGCTGCCTCAAAAATGCGGCGCGCGGAAAGAAAATGTTGCGCGGCGAGAATTTCGGTGGGAGCCATGAGAGCGACTTGATAGCCGTTCTCGATGACGATGGTGGCGGCTTCGAATGCGACGATGGTTTTGCCGCTGCCCACGTCGCCTTCGAGCAGGCGGTTCATGGGAAAGGGCTTTTCCAGGTCGGCGGCGATTTCTGCGAGCACACGTTTCTGAGCCGTCGTCGGCTTGAAGGGCAGAATAGCTTTTACGGCGGCGCGAACTTTTTCTTCGCGCACGCGCATGGCGATGCCGCGGCGGGAGTGGTCGCGCTGGCGGCGGAGAGCGAGAGCGAGTTGATAGTAGAAAAATTCCTCGAAGATCAGGCGGATTTGCGCGGGGCTGCGGTAATTGTTGAGCAACTCGATGCTTTGAGCTTGCGGAGGGAAGTGGGCGTAGAGTAGCGCTTCGCGGCGCGCGGGGAAACGATAGCGGTCGAGAATTTCCGGCGGCAGCGGTTCGGGAATGTTGCCGTCAAAATTGGCGAGCACGCTATAGATGATGCGACGCAACATGCGCGAACTGATGGCGCCGATAGCTTCGTAGATCGGTACGATGCGGCCGACCTCGGTGGAATCAGCGGCGGCGCCTTCGGTGGCGCCTACTAATTCCATTTGCGGGTTGACCATTTCCATGCGGCCGGGGCGGTAGCGGTCTTCCTCAACTTTTCCATGCAGGACTAATTTTTGGCCGTCTTTTAATTTTCCTTCCAGGTAGCCACCGTGGAAAAAACGGACGTACACGGTGCCGGACGCATCGCGGACCGCGACGTGGAAAATCGAGCGGCGGCTGCGTTGGAAGCGGACGGTGGTTCCTCCTCCGCCGGTTACTTCCGCGAAAATTGTTTGCACTTGGCCGGGGATTATTTCGGCTATGGGAGTGAAGCGGAGGCGGTCTTCGTAACGGAAGGGGAGATAGCTCAGGAGGTCGCCTACGGTGAGGATGCCGCGAGCTTCGAGCGTCGCGGCGCGTTGCGGGCCTACGCCGTGGAGATATTTGACAGGGTTGGTGAGAGCGATCGGCATTGGTTGAGGCGTTGGTGCATCACTTTTATATCATCGGTTGCGCTCCGGGAGGCGCGGTCGAGTTTTGTGCGGAAGGGCGCACGATTTAATACCGATGGCAAAGAACGAAAAACACTGAACTCACGGAGGGTTCTGAAGCGTATTAAGAGTGAGAGATCGAATAGGGCACAACCGAGTGATTGCGCAGCTGGCGAAGTGGCTAGCGCCGTGCAGTCTGTGGAAATGTTGAGATGTGGATGCAGCTAGATGCTTCTACTGATGATGCTGGTCGCTCGCAAGTTGCTTTTTCACAACGTTTTAGGTGGAGAGCGCATCTCAAATTGAAGGTGAAACTTGGGGCAGCTGTCCGATAGTGGGAAAACGACGTCCGGCGATGCTCACCAACGCCCACAGGCGCCGTCTATCTTTACGGTATCGGCCGAGCGGGCTGATGCCGGAACTGGCTCGATTCACGCCTCGGGTACGGGCTGCAAGGACCCGGGCGTAACCAGGCAGGCGAT
Organism: uncultured Acidobacteriota bacterium; assembly: GCA_963779465.1. Lineage (GTDB taxonomy): Bacteria > Acidobacteriota > Terriglobia > Acidiferrales > UBA7541 > Palsa-295. The sequence goes on from CAVZYH010000002.1 coordinate 1,389,067, forward strand.
AAACACCATGGGGATGAGCGTCGCGCTCGACATCGAGGCGCGCCAGGCAGCGGCGGTGAAGGCGGCGGAAGAGCAGGCGCTCGTCCGCAAAGCGCAAGCCGGCGACCGCGTGGCTTTTGAGGGGCTGGTGCATCGTTTCGACCGCGAAGTTTTGCGGTTGGCGATGAATCTTGTACACCGTCCTGAGGACGCGCGCGACATTTACCAGGAAAGTTTCCTGCGCGTTTACAAAAACCTGCACCGGTTTCGTTTTGAGTGCAGTTTTTATACTTGGCTTTATCGGATCGTGACCAACGTCGCGCTGGATCATTTGCGCCGCCGCACCAGCCGCCGCGAAGATCAGGCGCCGATGCCGGAAGACTCCGAGGGCACGACTAGAGATTTCTTCGATCGCCAGCCGGAGCAGCGAGCCGCGGCAAATCCAGAAAGAAATTTGCTGGGGCAAGAGCTGGGCGAGCAGATCGCCAGCGCATTGAATCGGCTCTCACCGCGCGAGCGGATGGTCTTTGAGATGAAACATTATCAAGGGTTGAAATTGCGTGCTATCGGAGACATGCTAGGCACGTCTGAAGAGACTGTAAAGAATTCGCTCTTCCGGGCGACGCGAAAATTGCGCGCGAGCCTGGAAGGCATGCGTTAATCGAAATCAGCGAGGTCGGAAAGAATGCGGGAAGAAGGAATGGAAGGGACGAAGAGCCCAGCGTGCGAGGAATTTGAACCGCGGCTGGTGCTCTTTGCAGCCGGGGAACTGGACGCTTCGGAAATTGCGGATGTGAACGAACATCTGCAGCATTGCTCCGGGTGCAACCTGGCGCTGGCGCAAGATAATGAACTGCTGGCGCTGCTGGCTTCGAAACACACGGAGCCGGATGCGGCGCTGCTGGCGAGTTGCCGCGCGGGTCTCGTCGATATTCTGGATCAGCAGGAAGAAAAGAGCTGGCTGCGTCGGACGATTGGCGCGCTGCTGCCTTCCAGTTGGATTTCACCGCAGCCGGCTTGGAGCGCGGCGCTGCTGGTGCTGATCGGATTTTCCGTAGGAATGTTGGGGCCGCGTTTTCTGCGCAATTCGGCGGGCAAGGTTGGCACGAGCTCTGCGACCGCGTCGAGCAATTCTGCTGTGGAGGTTCCGGGCGTTGTGACCGCGGACCCAGCTTCCGCAAGTTCTCCTTCCGCCGGACTCAGTTCCCTGGATATGCACAGCGCCAGCGTAGCAGGCATCAACGTATTTCCCGCCGGAGACAATCAGCCACCGCAAGTGCAATTGCAGTTGAACGCGCGCCAACCTTTCACGGTCCGCGGCACGGTGAATGACGACGACGTAAAATTTGTGCTGATGTACATTCTGCGCAATAGCCAGCGCTTCGATCCCGATGTACGGTTGGATGCGGTGGATTTGCTGCGCACGCGGAATAACGATTCCGATGTGCGCTCGGCGCTGTGCCAAGCCGTGCACAACGATCACAATGCGGCAGTGCGTTTGAAAGCGCTGGAAGCTTTGAACGGCGCGGAGCCGCAGGACATTATTCGCCAGACTCTTCTGGACGCGCTGGTGGACGATCAGAACCCCGGTGTGCGCGTGGAAGCGATCAATGCGCTGCGCGACATGGCCTCCAAGGGCCAGGTGGACGCCGACGATCATCTGCTGGCGGTATTGCACGAGCGCATGGCCAAGGATCCCAACACCTACATCCGGCTGCAGAGCGCGGAAGTGATTCGCGATCTGGGCCCGCGGCAAAAATTCTAAACTATGATTAGCGTGCCGTACACTCCGCGAATTCGGCAGAAGATCGCGGAACGTTTTGGTGTGCCTGCCGGAATCGTCGCGGTGGGGATTGGTTGCGCTTTGCTTGCAGCCACGTTGCTGATGCCTCCTTTAGTTACGGCGGACGGCGCCGAGAAAGCGAAAACCGATCGGCAGGATCACGGTGGTCCGCGCGTTATCTCCGAACTTACGGGGAGCGTGGCGGCGCGCGAAGGTCAGCGGCTGCACCTCGTCACCGATCTGGGCAACATTATTATCAAGACGCAAAACTCCGGGAAAGTGGACTACAAAGTTCGCCTGGAAGCGGACGCCTCGCAGAATGACGCAAAACAACTCCTGAAAAATTTCATCGTGACGGCCAATCCCACGGCCGAGGGCGTGTATTTCCGCGGGCAGAGTCTGGGCCGTCATGCCAGCGGGCGTTTGTGGGTGACGGTGGAAGTAAGTGTCCCTAGGAACTTCAATCTGGATGTGCAGACCGGCGGCGGAAACATCGAGGCCGAGGACATTATCGGTTTTGCGACGCTGGCAACTTCGGGCGGGAATATTGTGATGGGAAATGTGGGCGGACCGGCACACCTTTCCACCGACGGCGGGCACATCACCGTGAAGAATGTAGCCGGAGCGCTGGGCGCGAGCACTGGTGGCGGGCACATCACTACTGGCGCGATTGGCGGCAGCGCTATTTTGCACACCGACGGCGGACATATCCGCGTAACTTCCGTGGAAGGCACGGCGCGCGTTTCGACGGGCGGCGGCAATGTTTCCGTGCAGCATTCAGGCAGCGAACTCGTAGCCGAGACAGTGGGCGGACAAATCGAAGTAGGTGAGACTGCGGGACTGGTGCAGGCCAAGACGGGTGGCGGAGGAATTCGCGTGGTGCGCGTTTCCGGGCCGACGAATCTGGAAACCAGCGGTGGGAGTATTTATCTGACGGAAGTGGATAGCCCGGTCAGAGCTTCGACGGGGGCGGGCGCGATTACGGCATGGTTTGTGACGCCGGGAAAAATGCCGGGGCAATGTGAGCTGCAATCGGGCGAAGGCGACATCGTGGTTTATATTCCCCGGCAATTGCCGGTGACGATTGATGCGCAGGTCCAATCGGGCGACGGGCATCACGTAGTTTTCGATCCGGCGTTTCTGGCGAAAATCAACAAGGAAGCTGCAGCAAACGGAGAAGCGTGGGTCCGCACCGAAGGCGCGTTGAATGGCGGCGGCCAAGTGATCCGCTTGCGCACCGTGGCGGGAAATATTCACGTAATGGTGAGCGACGCAAATCGGCAAGTTCAGCTTTACAAGCAGCAGATGGAGCAAATGCAGCAGAATTTGCAGCTGCAATTGCGCATGCTGCAGCAGCAATCGCAACAGATGATCGAAAACTCGCCGTAGGCGGGTTCGTCTCGGCGCTTCGTTGAGAGAAGCGCGCGAGTGCAGTGTGCAGGCGACGACCAGGATCCGGCCGACTAGAAGCGGCCGAATGTTCTAGTGAACGAGGGTGCTTCACTTGAAGGGGGCGTACCGTGCAAACGCAAACTGGACGCAGAAGTTCCGGCCAATCATCATCGAACGAGCGAACGCGCATTGTGGGAACCGCGCTGCGCGGGCTGGTGCTGCTCTCGGCGCTTGCTGGTCTGATATTTCCTGCTCACGCCGCGGATGAGAATTTTCATCACATCTATCCATTGGCTGCGGGCGGAAGCCTCACGCTCGAAAACGTGAATGGATCGGTGCAGGTGGAAGGCTGGAGCCGCGACGAAGTGGAAGTGAGCGCGGTGAAGACGGCCACGCGCAGCGATTCGCGCGACGTGTCGCAAGTGAAGATCGAAGTGGACGACAGCCATCCGGGACAAGTGGCGGTGCACACGCGCTATCCGCAGGGCGAGGGGGCGGAAGTGGCGGTGGAATATCATGTGCACGTGCCTTACAGGATCTTGCTGGGCAGCATCGAGACCGTGAATGGTAGCGTCACTGTGCGCGGAGTCGAAGGCGGTGGGGAATTGCGTTCGGTGAACGGTAACGTGGAAGTGTTCGACAGCTCTGGGCGGTTCAGCGAGAAGACGACTAACGGGAACCTGCGCCTGGAATTGCATCAGTTGATGGCTGGCGGCCCGATGAATCTGGAAACCGTGAACGGGTCAGTGGTGCTGGGACTGCCTGAAGGCGCGCGGGCGGATTTGAAAGTGCTGGCGATGAATGGCGACTTTTATTCGGAGTTGCCGGTTACTTCCGCTGCAAGCAAGCCGGCGGCGCGCGCGTTCCATGCCAAGCTCGGAACCGGCGGCGGCGAAATTTCGGTTCGTACGATTAATGGCGGCATACGCCTGTTGGTGCAACGGCCGGGCGTCTGACGGGGCGAATTCACCCATTAGTGAGGACGAACGCGATGAAGCACTTCCAAGATACGAGCCTGCTTGGTTGCGGTTTGTTGCTGATTACAATGGGAATCACTCCTGGCGCGTCGCCGGGCCAGACGACGGAACGTACTCCGCAACAAAACACAAACAGCCCTGCACCAACTGCTCCTTCCGCTTCTGCTCCAACTCCTGCAACGCCTGTTGCGCCCGATGCGGAGTGCTGGCGGCTGGAACTTCCTTTGGAACAAATCGGCAACGCGGTGCGTAGTATAGATAGCAGGATCGACCGGGCGGAGCTTGACCGCGCGGTGCAGCAAGAACTAGGAGAAAACCTCGCCGAGATGAACGAACGCGTGCGGCAGGAGGTGGAAATGAGTTCACCCGAGATGCAGAGGTTGCAGAATCTCTCGGTGCAGTTGCGAGCCAATCAAGGGCAATTCGAAGCGAGCGCGAACGAGCTGGCGGCGCGCGCTGAGGAATTGGCGGAGCTAGCGCAGGAAAAGACCGAGGAGTTCCAGGCGCCGGGCGTATTCGTCAGCGGCGATGAGGATGGCAGCGGCTGGCTGGGCGTGGAGATCGGCGAAGTGACCGCCGAAAAAGCGAAGGACCTGAAACTGACGGCGCAGCGCGGGGCGGTGGTGATGGACGTGGAGCCGGACGGTCCGGCAGCCAAGGCCGGGCTGAAAGAAAATGATGTGATCACGCAGTACGACGGGCAAGTGGTGGAAGGCACCGTGCAGTTCCGGCGCCTCGTGCGCGAAACGCCCACGGGCCGTACGGTGGCGCTGGTGGTCTCGCGCAACGGCGCGACGCAGAATATTTCGGTGGAATTGGGTGAACGCAGCGCGTTTTTCGAGAAGCGGATGAAGGGCAAGATGCGCGATTTCGATAACGCGTTTGCGTTCTCGATGCCCAATCAGGATTTCACGGTGGCGATACCGCCCATAGATTCGCGAACACCGGCGCTGGGCATTAATGCCGAAGATCTCTCGGGACAACTGGGAACTTATTTCGGCGCACCGGATGGCACCGGGATTCTGATTCGCGAGGTGCGGGTTGGAACGGCCGCGGCGAAAGCGGGCTTGCAGGCCGGCGACGTGATCGTCAAGGTAGACGGCAAAGCGGTGCGGACGCTCGCTGATCTGCGCGTGGTGTTGCGAGACAAGAGCGATCAGAAAACGGTCGCGCTGGGGATTATCCGCAAGGCCGCGGAGATGAGTGTGACGGTCGGAATCGAACGGCCGCAGCCGAGTGAATCGAGCCACGTAGTGCGCCGCGCGGAGCTTTAGATCGGCGGTTGCTGCGCAACGAAATCGGTACGAACTATTTATTAAAAAGGCCCGGGAGATGTTCCCGGGCCTTTTTATATTTGGCGCGCGATCATTCGCGGATGATTTCGGCGTTGGCGGCTGGGGCTACCAGGCGCACCAGCTTCGGGCCGTCGAGGAACAGGTCAATTTCGTTGTCTTCGGTTCTTACGCGCAGTTCCTGGACTTTTTGCCCGTTCACCACCTGCTCGCCCATGGAATCCACCGTGACTGTGCCGGGAGTCATCTCCTGCGGAACGAGGACAGCGAAAGTTTGTTCGCCTTTTTTGTCCCAATCGTACAGACGAGCCAGGAATGTGTATTGGTAATAGAGATTGTCGTCGAGAACGACCACTAGAGGCGCAGCGAACGTGAATTGCTGGGTGAAGGGCTTGGCGCCTTCGAGGTGGAGTTCGACAGTGGCGGTGACTCCGGCAAAGGTAATCGTGGCGGAAGCTTTCTTGGCGCCTTGCGTGGACCAATCGTAGTGGACGGGAATGCCGTCGGGGTGCACGACGAGATTGCCGGTTACGTGCGTGTTGCCTTTGGGTGATTGGATGTCTGTGATTCCGTGGGCGGACCAGTCGGCGCCGCTGGGCGCGATGCTGAAGTCTTCTTTGCCGATTTGCTGGCCGCTGACCAGGATTTTGAACGTGCCCTTGTCGGCGGCGAGCGGCGCGATCAGCGCGTGAGAGCGCCGCAGCACGCCGGCTTCGGATACGGAGTGAAACGCGAGAAGCGCCGCGACGATAATTCCGAGTACGGCGATTAGGCTGATGGCGGGCGTGAAATGAGTGGCCAAGCCGCGCGGGAATGATTTCGATCGGCTGCGTGTGGAGTTTTCGGTCATGCAGTCACCTTCGGGAAAATTCCCAGCGCGACAATCTGTTCGACGACGCGCAGAGGCTCGATATTGGACTCCACACGGTAATCCGCAATCTCGTAGGAAGGCAAGCGTTCCCGGTAGAGAGTGCGGAAACTGGTTTCGTCGCGGAACAGCGGGCGATCTTGAATGTGAGCGATGCGCTTGAGCAATTCTTCTACCGGGCATTGCAGCCAAACGAGGACAGCGCCGGCCTGCCGCAGCAACGCGAGATTCTGCGGCTGCGCGGTGGTGCCTCCGCCAAGTGAAATAACGCGAGGCTTCTGCTGCTCGGCAGCTTCGCCGACGATACGCTGGAGCTGGGCGTGCTCAATCCTCCGGAATTCCGGTTCGCCGAGCTTCGAAAATATTTCGGGAATGGTTCGCTCCGCGGCTTCGACGATGCGTTTATCGAGGTCCACGTGTTGCCAGCCGATTTGGCGGCCCAGCAGGCGCGCTACGGTGGACTTGCCGCTGCCCATAAAACCGATCAGGCAGACGAGCGAGCGCGGTCGAGCGTCAGTAGTCATCGTTATGATTTTTGTGTTGAACGGGCCAATCAGTCACGTTTGAGAATGTTGATTGTACCATCGAAGGAGGTCATCTCAATCTTGGCGCGGCCTTCGTTGAACGTGCCGAAGAGAGCGTTGCCCCACTTCGGCATGAAATGGTGCTGGTGAGTGGAGGGCGTCAGCTTCGCTTCGTTGTTCACTTTGCCCTTCAGGGAAGTGGCGCTGAGGTCGAAGGAATCTCCGGGCGAGAAGCGAACTTCAATCACGCCGCTGTAGTTCTTCAGAGAGTAGGTTCCGTTGGGCAGAAACTCGCCGTTGAAAAGAATATTGCCGGAGGAGGTTTGCGCCCAGACGTGATAGCTGTGCAGATCGAGTAGCCGGAAGTTCCCGCTGATCGAGGAAGCTTCGATACGTCCGGCGCAGCGGATGCAGGTGAACGAACCTCCGACCGTCTTGACCGAAAGGTAGCCGGCGGCGTCTTCCAGGTCCACGCCTGCGGCGACCGTCTCGACGTTCATATCACCCAGCACGTTCGCGACGCTGACGTTGCCGGCGTCATTGTGAATTTGCAGCTCGGCGTCTTCCGGGACGTTGATCTGAAAATCGGCGCGCATATCGTCTGGCGCGACGGAATCGGAAAGCTCGCGCGTCGAAACATCCACGCGATTGCCCATTTGTTCGGCGTCCACTTCGATGCGATCGCTGGCCGGAGTGGAAATCACCATCACCTCGGCTTTGGTCCAGGCCTTCACGGTGATCAGGCCGTTGGGATTGTGAATGGTGATTACAGGATGTGCGGCGACTTTGAAATGCTGTTCCTGGCGGCGCGGCCCGGCAGAGACGGCACTACAAATCAGCAGACTGGGAACGAGAAGGCCTGCAGTTTTCCACTTTGATTTGGAAAGCCGCTGCGCCGGAACAAAGCAAGAGGAGCTCATTGGACGTTTTCTCCGCGTTCAGTCATTTGCGTCAGCAGGTCCGCCTTCTGCTGATACGCTTCGTAGAGATAATCCCGCGCCACTTCGTTCTGGGGTTCTTCGTTGACACTTTTTTCACACAAAGCGATGTACTTGTCAACCAGCGCCAGATTTTGATGCAGCGAAGCGGTGACAGCGGGATTAGCACGGGTGACGTAAGAATTCGAATTTTGTTCGGCGAAATCGAGTTGGGCGCTGAGCGGAGACGTGGAAGTCTGCGTGCCTTTCAGCCAGCGCGCTTCGTTGACGCGCTTGTTGACGGGACCGCTGAGCGCGAAAGCTACGGCGACGAGCGCGGCGAGATAGGCGCCAGCCAGCACCGGGCGCGGCAGCCGCGGGAATAGTCGAGCGAACCATCCGGCGTGGGGCGCTGCGACACTCGCTACGTCGTGTGCGCGATCCTCACGGGCGGGAATTGTCTCGTGGATCAGGCCTTCCTGTTCGAGTTGCGCGCGTAGCGAAATCCACACGCGCTCCGGAGCGTCTTGCTCCGCGGAGCTCCAGCTGTGCGCTTCGGTGTGAATCATTTCCAGATCGCTAACGACGCTCGAGCAATCGCGGCAAGAGCGGAGGTGCGCTTGCGCGTCCTGCGAGCGTTCGCCTTCCATCCATGGTTCCAGATAAGCCAGAAACTCCCTGCATGTGATCGTGGCCATGGTTCAGTCCTTGCCGCCAGTCTCTGCGCTGGCAGCCTTGCGGTCTTCGCGGGCCTGGGCGCGCAACGCTTCATGAAGTAGTTCACGGAGGCGCATGCGCGCTTTATGCAATTGCGATTTCGAGTTGCCGATGGAGCAATCCATGATTTCCGCAATCTCGTTGTGTTCGTAACCCTGCACATCGTGCAGCACGAACACCGATTTGTAGCCGGGCGGTAGCTGGTCCACAGCGCGCTGCAGGTTGACCCGGTCAATCGAGCCGCTGAGCCGCAAATCCGGGCCGCCGAAATCCCGCCGCGGACCGCCGGAATCCTCGTCCGGCTCGGTGAGCTCTTCCAACGAGCTTTCGTTGCCGGACTTCTTCCGTAGTTTCATGAGCACGACGTTTACGGCAAGGCGATGCAGCCAGGTCGAAAACGCCGACTCGCCGCGAAAAGTGGCGATCTTCCGGAAAAGCTGGAGGAACGCCTCCTGCGTCAGGTCTTCGGCCTCGGCGGTATTGCTGACCATCCGCAGGCAGAGCGAATAGACCCGCCGATTATGCAGGCGGTAGAGGCGCTCAAAAGCAGCCGCATCGCCCTGTTGGGCGAGGCGGATGGCCTCGGCCTCCGGCATTTCCCCGGTATCGATTCGTCTCGTTCGGGCCACGCTACCCGTCGGGGCGCATCCTTAACTGCGATGCGGCACCTGCTTGGTGAGTTGTACTTGTAGTTCTATACGTGCAACGAATTCGCCATCTGCTCCGTGCAGCGGCTTTCGTCGCGAAGGGCGAAAGGCGAAGAGTAGTGCAAGACGCCTCTCGCGTGAACGCTCAATCATTCTGGCTGGATTCGCAGGAAAGGTCCAGCATCGAAGCCCTATCCGGCTGCGGCTTGCGGTGAGCTTTCCATCGGGAAGACCCGCGGGAGCATGCACTTTAGACGCGGAGCGAGGACATTGGCAAGCGCTAGCCTAAGCGGTTCTACAGATTTTGGAAGAAAATCAAGCTGAGGCACGGCTGATGCGTGTCCGGGGAGCGGCGGTTCTACGCTTTTCGGGAACCGGTACGCCATCGAGCTCAGCGGCAAAGGCTTGAAGCTGTTCGCCGGGCAACGAGCGGAGGAAAGACTTCACCAGCACTTCCGCTTCGCGCAGGCAGGTGGTGAAATCATAGTGCAGACATTCCAGTTTGTCCCAGCTATCGCCGGGTTGCACGGAGACGCCTGCGGTGACGTCTTCGGCGGCATCATTATATTCACGCGCCAGGCTCTGTAGAGTTTCCGACAAGATGCGTAGCTTTTGGAAATAGCGGGAGCGGCTGGCGAATAGCACGCGATGGAGAAATTCGTTCCAGGAAGCTGCGGTCTGCGCGGTCTCGCCGCGGAAGTTGTCTGTATTCAGTGGTGCCACATTGGGAACGTTGCTGATGTGGCGGCCGCGATGGGAGAGCACGCCGCAAGCGCCGACCAGCGACGCCGCCAGACGCGCCAGAAGATCGGCGGAAACGGAAACTTGTTGCCGGGCGCGAACCAATTCGCCGCGAGCGCGCAGAGACAGCGCATCGTCAAGGGACACGCTCATCATCGCGTAAAAAGTCTCCCAGCGATGGACAACAGCATCGAACAACTGGACTTTGTCTCGCGGTAACCACGCGATCCAATCATCCGAGACGCTGCGTCGTGAGGAGGAAGTGCCTGGCTTCCGCTTCAAGAACACGCTGCCCCCAAGTTGAGCGGGCATTATACACCGCTTTTCGCCTGCCGCGGTTTTCGAGGCGTTTTCTTGACGCTTCTCGGAGGCGACCGCTATACTGCCGCCCGGCTCTGCGAGTGGCCCGCTAAATTGTTGATGCACACGGCCCTGGCCGCCGAAAGGAAGTTGACCCCGTTGGAATTCGAACCGCAGGATCAGTTTCAACAGCGCCTGAAAAATTTGAGCGAGATCGAGGGGCTGGGCCACGCGGCTTATCCGCGGAAGTTTGCCTGGACCCACACGCCGCGAGAGTTGGCGGAAAAGTTCGGCGAGCGCACGACAGAACAACTGACGGCTGAAGCGGTAGAAGTACGCGCGGCAGGCAGGATTGTTGCGTTGCGGCCGCACGGCAAAGCGGCATTTGCGCATATTGCCGGCGACGGCGGGCGGCTGCAGATTTACGTACGGCAAGATGTGGTGGGTGAGGAGGCCTACAAGTTATTCAGGCTGCTGGATTTGGGCGATATCGTGGGCGTTTCGGGGCATCTTTTCCGCACGAAAACGAATGAACTGAGCGTGAAGGTGGAAAAAATCGAGCTGCTGAGCAAGGCGCTGCTGCCGTTGCCGGAGAAATGGCATGGCCTCGCGGACATCGAGCAGCGCTATCGGCGGCGTTACCTCGACCTGATCGTTAATGAAAGCGCGCGCGAGATTTTCATCCGGCGCGCCAAGATTATTCGCGAGATACGGCAATTTTTTGACGCGCGCGGCTACTCGGAAGTGGAAACGCCGATGATGCATCCCATTTTGGGAGGAGCCACGGCGCGGCCTTTCGTTACGCACCACAACACTTTCGACATGGACCTTTATCTGCGCATCGCGCCGGAGCTTTATCTGAAGCGGCTGGTGGTGGGCGGGATTGACAGGGTCTATGAGATAAACCGCAACTTCCGCAACGAAGGTATTGACGCGATCCACCAGCCGGAGTTCACCATGCTGGAGTTTTACCAGGCTTACAGCGATTACCTGGAACTGATGGATATGACTGAGGAATTATTTCGCGGGCTGGCGGAGAAAGTGACCGGCAGCGCACAGGTCAAGTACGGCGAGCAGACGATTGATTTCGGGCGGTTCGAGCGACTGTCAATGCGCGAGGCGATTGTGAAGTACTGGCCTGCGGCGGCTGGCGCGGCACCGACTGCGGCGGAATTGGGTGCGGAGGGTGGGGCGCGTGTGGTGGCTGAGCGGTTCAATTCTTATGCGCGGGCGCACGGGCTGGACTCTGTGGCGAATTCGCCGAAGCTATCGGATGGCGAGTTGACCGGCGAGCTATTTGAAACAATTGCTGAGGCGCATCTGGTGCAGCCGACGTTTATATATGAATTTCCGACGGCGATTTCGCCACTGTCGAAGCAGAAGCCTGGTGACCCATCACTGACGGAACGCTTCGAACTGTTTGTCGCGGGGATGGAACTGGCCAATGGCTTTTCGGAGTTGAATGACCCGCTCGACCAGGAACGGCGTTTTCGCGCGCAGGTGGAAAAGGGTGGGCACGAAGCGCCGAAGGAAGTGGACATGGATTACATTCGCGCGCTGGCGCATGGTTTGCCGCCGACCGCGGGCGAAGGCGTGGGCATTGATCGCCTGGTGATGCTGCTGACGGATTCGCATGCGATCCGCGAAGTAGTGCTGTTCCCATTGCTGCGGGCGGAATCGCCGGACGCCGCCGACGCTGCGGCTACTCCCGGAGCTGGTGACGGAAACGATTCAGGCGGCAAAACGAAATGAGCTTCGAATGGCTGGTGGCGCTGCGGTACCTGCGGTCGCCAAACCGGCCGGCGGTGCTGCGCATCGTCACGTTGCTGGCGGTTATTGGTGTTGCAGCAGGCGTCACCACTCTAGTGATCGCGCTTTCGATGAACACCGGATTTCGTCAGGCGATTCGCGACCGCCTGCTCAGTGTTACCGCGCACGTCAACCTGAAGCCCCTCGGCCCCAACGGAATCCGCGATTATCGCCAAGTGATGGTGCAGCTGAGCAGCACGCCGGGTGTACGTTCAATCGAGCCGGCGATTTATTCCACGGTGCTGCTGTCGGCACGCGGGCGCGCGCGGGGAATTGTGTTGAAGGGCGTGGATCCGGAACTGGAACGGCGCGCGAGCGAGGCGCTGCATCATATCGTGGCGGGCAATGGAGACTTTGCGCAGGATGCGGACGGAATTCCAGCCGTGCTGGTGGGGCGCATCATGGCGAACGATCTGGATATTTCCGCGGGCGACTACATCACGTTGACCAGCCCTCAAGAAAGCTTGACGCCATTTGGAATGTTGCCGCGCTCGCGGCGTTTCCACGTGAACGGGATTTTCGATTCGGGGTTTTACGATTACGACGCGAATTGGGGATTCGTCACGCTCGGATCGGCGCAATCGCTAGCGGGGATTGGCGACGTGGTGAGCTTGCTGGAAGTGCGCGTGACGCAGATGGACGATGCCGCGGCGATCGCCGAGGAATTATTGCGGCGCGCGGGTCCGGGATATACGACTTCTACCTGGATGGACGAGAACCGCGCGCTGTTTCGCGCATTGAGTTTGGAAAAACTGGTCACGGCGCTGTTCATCGGGCTGATCACGTTCGTCGCCGGGCTGAATATTCTGGTTGTCCTGACGATGACGGTGACGGATCGCGCGCGGGACATTGCCGTGCTGATGGCCATGGGCGCACGGCGCCAGCAGCTGCGCAAAATTTTCATTTTGCAGGGGCTCGTCGTGAGCATCGCGGGAACCGTCGCCGGCTTGCTAATCGGTTATGCGTTCGCGGGAGTCGCGAATAAGTGGCGTTTAATTCCGCTGAACCCCGAGGTTTATGCAATTCCTTACGTGCCGTTCCATGCGAATTCGTCGGACGCGATCTGGATTGCGGCAGCAGCGCTGTTCATCAGCGTTGCCGCAACGCTTTTGCCGGCGCGTTCAGCGTCCCGCATCCTCCCTGTGGATATTCTCCGCTTCGAATAATTTTGCCGTGCGCGTTGGCACGCCCAGCCGCATGCCTCAGCCGCATTTTCCGCCGACAATTCGCGGGATTTTGCGACCGAATCCGCCATTGCGCGCGCATCGCGCGGCGCGCCGAAGAAATCTCGATCCGGCCGCGATTTCCTTTCGCGAATTGGCGTGGAGCAATCTGCAATTCGCAACGCTCCGTGCTAGAATCGAACAAGAGGCGAAGTTCTGGCGGTAACTGCGGTTGCACGGTCTTGAGGCGCGGCGGCAGTATGGGTAACGGTACCGCCATAAAAGAGAAATTTGTTGGATTCGCAGGTGGAGGGCGCCCAATCGGGAATCACTAGATGCCTGTAAAGGAAGGACATACAGTTTGGTCCATTCGGCATCTAACGTGAAAGAGAATACAGCCTAGGCGATGCACACGCAGGCAAATTCGAGCACAGCTCTCCTCGATAACACCGGTGAAACCACCGCGCCGGGAACGCGCGAAATCCTGCGCGGCGAAAATCTGCGAAAGACCTTCCGCTCTGGCGCGCAAGACGTGACTCCTCTGGCGGGGATAAACCTCACGATTGCGCGCGGCGAAATGGTTGCGGTGGTTGGGCCATCCGGCACCGGAAAAAGTACCTTGCTGCATCTGCTGGCTGCGCTGGACACTCCAACGAGCGGTACAGTATACTTCGGCGGGAATTCGCTCCAGTCATTTTCAGAAACGAAGTTGGCGGAGTATCGCAATCGCGCCGTGGGTTTTGTCTGGCAGCGTCACCACCTGCTGCCGGATTTCACGGCGGCGGAAAATGTAGCGATGCCTCTCCTGGTACGGGGTGTGGCACTGGCGCAAGCGCTTCGGACCGCGGCAGAATGGCTAGGCGAAGTCGGATTGGCCGATCGAGCAGAGCAGCGTGGGGGTCAGCTATCTGGGGGCGAACAACAGCGTGTGGCCATCGCGCGGGCGTTGGTGAATGGCCCGGCCTTACTGCTGGCCGACGAGCCTACCGGCGACCTGGATCAGCGCAGCGCCGAGAATATTTTCGAATTGATGCAGCGGCTGCATCAGTCGCTGCAGTTGACATCCATCCTAGCGACGCACAATCTTTCATTAGCCCGGCGCGCAGATCGTGTTCTGACTTTGGAACGCGGAGCATTGGCACCGGGCGCAGAAGCGTTGAGCGATTCCGCGGTACCTCTCCCGCGTGTCGCCAGTGCTGGGGCGACGACTCCAGGAGACCGTGGGTGACCCGTGTTTGAACGCTATACAGAAAAAGCCAGGCGCGTAATCTTTTTCGCACGGTACGAGGCAAGCCAGTACGGCAGCCCGTACATCGAGACGGAGCACTTGCTGCTGGGACTGTTGCGCGAGGACAAGGCGCTCGCGAACCGCTTCCTGCGTACGCACGGCTCGATCGAATCCATCCGCAAGGAAATCGAGGCGCGCATCACCGTGCGTGAACGCATCTCGACTTCGGTGGAAGTCCCGCTGAGCCAGGAATGCAAGCGCATTCTGAATTTCGCGGCCGAGGAAGCAGAACGCCTGGGCCACAAACACGTTGGTACGGAACACCTGCTGCTGGGCGTGCTAAGGGAAGAGAAGTCTTTCGGTGCGGAGATTTTGCTGGAGCGGGGATTGCGACTTTCAACCGTGCGCGAGGAATTGGGACGCAGCGCGGGAGAGAAGGTGCCAGTGAACCGTCCTAAAGAAGCTTCTTTGTTGGCGGAATTCAGCAGGGACTTGACGCAGGCGGCGATGGAAGGGCAGCTGGACCCGCTGGTAGGACGAGACCGCGAGCTGGAGCGCGCGATTCAGATTCTGTGCCGACGCACGAAAAATAATCCAGTGCTGATCGGCGAGCCAGGCGTGGGCAAGACGGCGATCGTCGAAGGGTTGGCGCAGCGGATATCGGATGGCGATGTGCCGCCGTTTCTTGCGGACAAGCGCATCCTTTCGCTGGATCTTTCATTGATCGTGGCGGGAACGAAATATCGCGGGCAGTTCGAAGAGCGGCTGAAAACCATCATGAAGGAATTGATGGAGAGTCAGAACGCTATCGTGTTTATTGATGAGCTGCATACGCTGGTAGGCGCAGGCTCGGCGGAAGGTTCGCTGGATGCCGCGAACATTTTGAAGCCGGCGCTCAGCCGCGGCGAAATTCAGTGCATTGGCGCCACGACTCCTTCGGAGTATCGCAAGTCCGTGGAAAAAGATCGTTCGCTGGAGCGGCGTTTCCAGGCTGTAAAAGTGGGCGCGCCGAACGAAGAAGAAGCGATTCGCGTGCTGCAGGGCGTGCGCGACCGCTACGAAAAATTCCACGCAGTCAGCTACACCGACGAAGCCATTCAGTACGCCGTGTATCTCTCGAACCGGTACATCCCGGACCGTTTCCTGCCGGATAAGGCAATTGATCTGCTCGATGAAGCGGGCTCGCGCGTGAAATTGCGTCAAGCCATGCTGCCGGACGAAGTCTCTGAAGTGCAGAAGCGCGTGAAATTCATCACGCACCGCATGGAAACCGCGATCGCCAATCATGAATTTGAGAAGGCTCGTTTTTATTCGGAAGAAGAGCGCAAGGAAAAAGAACACCTGCGCGTGCTGCGCGAAAAGTTGAAGATTGACGATTCCTCGACGGGCATCGTCACGCGCGAGGACATTGAAGAAGTGGTGGCGCGCTGGACCGGCATTCAAGTGTCGGCCATCAAGGAAGACGAACAGCAGAAATTGCTGCGCATCGAAGAAGAGCTGCACCGCCGGGTCATCAGCCAGGACAAATCAATAACCGCATTGGCACGAGCGATTCGTCGCAGCCGGGCGGGATTGAAGGCTCCCGGCCGTCCGGTGGGCTGCTTCCTGTTCCTTGGTCCTACTGGCGTAGGAAAGACGGAAGTAGCTCGACGTCTGGCCGAGTTCCTGTTCGGCAGCGAGAAATCGCTGATCCGTTTCGATATGTCCGAGTACATGGAGAAACATTCCGTGTCGAAGTTAATCGGCGCGCCTCCAGGATATGTTGGATATGAAGAAGGCGGGCAATTGACGGAGCGCGTGCGGCGGACGCCCTATTCGGTTATTTTGCTGGATGAGATTGAAAAAGCTCATCCAGACGTGTACAACATCCTGCTGCAAGTCTTTGAAGACGGTCAGTTGACCGATGGACTTGGCAACACGGTGGATTTCCGCAATACCATCATAATTCTCACATCCAACCTGGGCGCGCGGCAGTTGCAGAAACAGGCGGGCCTCGGTTTTGCGTCGAAGGAATTGGACGCGATGGCCAAGAGCCAGGACGACATGGTGATGGGAGAAGTGAGGCGGGTCTTCAATCCGGAATTCCTGAATCGTCTGGACGAAGTGATTCTGTTCAATTCGCTCAACGATGACGATCTGTTGCGGATTATTGACCTGCTCGTGGGCCAGATCAATGAAACGCTGGTGCATCGCCAGGTGCAGATTGCACTCACACCTGAGGCGCGCCAGTGGATCCTCGAGAAGACCTGCAGCGACCGAAATTATGGCGCGCGGCCGCTTCGTCGCGCGTTACAGAAGTACGTCGAAGACCCACTGTCGGAAGCTTTGATTCAGGGCGGACTGCAAAGACCGGCGACTCTGGAGATTTATCTCGGAGCCGAAGGTCTGGCGTTCCGGCCCGTGGTTGAAGCAACCCCAGTGGCCCACTAGGAATCCTACGCGCAAGCCGGGCGGGAGCAGTCCGGCGGGGGAGCACACAATTTTGGGCGGGATACTGCGGCCTTGACCAAGGCCGCCAGCGGGAAAACTTTTCTGCGTCCATTGAGACTTTTGGTGGTGGTGTATTTGTGCGCGCTGGCGTCGGCGCAATCCCTTTCGGCTCAACAAGCTCAGGGCGGGCAAGAAGCGAACGGGCCGCAGTACGTGATCGAAAAAATCGAATTCATCGGGAATCGCCGCATTCAGCGCGACACTCTGCTGGCGCGAATTTTTTCGCGCGCCGGAGACCCTTACAGTCCCGAGGCGGTGCGCCGCGATTTTCAGGCGCTGTGGAACACGCAGTTCTTCGAAGACGTCCGCCTGGAAGTGGAAGACAGCCCGAACGAGCCCAACGCAAAAATCCTGGT
Source organism: uncultured Acidobacteriota bacterium (assembly GCA_963779465.1). Lineage (GTDB taxonomy): Bacteria > Acidobacteriota > Terriglobia > Acidiferrales > UBA7541 > Palsa-295. Next base: position 1,406,250 of record CAVZYH010000002.1, read on the forward strand.
CTTCTACGTGACGGAGCGCCCGATCATCCGGCGCATTGAGTACAAGGGCAACAAGTCCATCACCGAGTCGGACATTTTGGACGCTTTCAAGGACAAGAAAGTAGGGCTGTCGGTGGAAAGTCAGTTTGATCCCACGAAAATCAAGCGCGCCGAAGTGGTGATCAAGGGATTGCTGGCGGAGCACGGGCGGCAATTCGCCACGGTGAAACCCACCTACGAGCGCATCGCCGCGACTAATGCCGTGAAATTAGTCTTCAATATAGATGAAGGGCCGAAGGTGAAAGTGGGCGACATCAAATTCGTCGGTGCGAAAGCGTTTTCCGACCGAAAATTGATCCGCTCGATGCACAACGACCGGCCCTACGCAATTCCGCTGTATATCACGGAAATTCCGGTGTTCAGCAAGACTTACGATAAAGCCAAGCTGGATGAAGACCTGGGAGTGGGCATCCACGGGATCTACCAGGACCACGGATATTTCAAAGTTTCGGTGAGTGACCCAGTGGTGAAAATAGCCGATGAACAGCGCGGTGGCATCCCGGGACCCTGGCCGCTGATTGGCTCGAAGAACGGCAAGCGCGCGGACATTACGATCACGATTGACGAGGGCGCGCAGTACCGCATGGGCAGCCTGCGGTTCCGCAGCTCCGACCCGGAGCAGGGGCTGGTGTTCAAATCGGAAGTTCTGGCGCGCGCCTTTCCGCTGAAGGAAGGCGACATCCTGGCGGCGGACAAGCTGCGCAAAGCCCTGGACAACTACAAAAAACTGTACGGAGAGTACGGGTACATTGATTTCGTGGCGACGCCGATCACCGAGATTGATGACGCGAAAAAGGTTGTGAATCTGACCGTGGAATTCGACCAGCAAAAGCAATTCTTCGTCCGCCGCATCGAATTTTCCGGAAATACCACCACGCGCGACAAAGTGATCCGCCGCGAATTGCTGCTGGATGAAGGCCAGGTATTCAACAACCGCTTGTGGGAAGTCAGCCTGCTGCGCCTGAACCAGCTGAATTATTTCGACACCATCAAGCCCGAGAACGCGGTGCTGAAACGCAACGTGAAGGCCGGGACGGTGGACATTACCCTCAAGCTGAAGGAAAAGGGCAAGCAATCCATCAGCTTCAACGGCGGAGTCAGCGGCATCGCCGGCACTTTCATCGGCGGTTCTTACACCACCAACAATTTCCTGGGGCTGGGCGAGACGCTGTCACTTTCGGCGCAATTGGGCAGCTTCCAGCGCGACGTTCGTTTTGGATTCACGGAGCCGTACCTGTTTGATCGCCCGATTTCCACCGGCTTCACGATTTTCTCTACCAAGTTTGACTACAACCAGGCCAAGCAGCTGGGCATCGCCTACAACCAGGAGATTGCGATCAATCCCGCGCTGCAGCAGAACTACACCACCAACTCGAAAGGCCTGACGGTATTCGCCAGTTATCCGCTGCGCAAGTTTTCCTTCACGCGCGTCGGCGTGACCTACGGATATTCGACGACGAACATTCAGACGTTCAGCACTTCGGCGCAATTGCTGTTTGACAGCGTGAAGTTCACGGGCCTGGCGGGACCATCGGCGCTGAATGGGATCGAATCCAGCAAGATCACGACGACGATTTCCTACAGCACGGTGAACAATCCGCAAAACCCCACGAAAGGGAAGAGTTTCTATTATGGGCTGGGGTTTGAAGGCGGGTTTCTGCAGGGCAACGTCAACACCATCACGAATTCGTTCGTGGCCACCTATTTTCATCCAATCAATAAGCACCGCAACGTGATCGGCCTGAAATACCAGACGGGAATGATCACCGGATTCAACGGGACGAACGTGCCACCCTACAGCCGGTTCTTCCTGGGCGGCGAGAACGACGTGCGCGGCTTCAATTTCTACACCATCTCGCCCTTCGTCGAGATTCCCTACGCCACCACGCAGGCGGTGAGCTACTTCAACCCGACGGTGTTAAATGCACAGGGAAAACCGACACTGCAAACCATCGGCGTCCCCATGATTCAATTCCTTCCCACGCGGCCGGGCGGCGACTTCCAGAACGTCGGAAACATTGAATATCGCATTCCGATTGCCGGGCCGGTGACGCTCACGTTGTTCAACGACATCGGTATCAATGGCATTCTGCGGCCATCGCAACTGGCGCTGGATCCCGCGGCGGTCACGGTGTACCAGCAGCAATATCCGAATCCGGATTTTCCAAATCTGAAGATTGCGCCCAATCTGCCGATTTATCCGGGCACCAATTTCAAAGTACACACTTCGGCGGGCGTGGAGCTGGACGTGGTTCTGCCGATCGTGAATGCGCCCTTCCGCATCTATTATGCGTACAACTATTTGCGGCTGACCGACACCATAAACGGCTTGAGCGGCGGTTACGCCCTGAGCGACGCGGTGAAGAACTCCCTGCCGCCCGGAGTTCTGGAAACGCAGATCGCCCCGCAGTTGCAGGCGTTTATCGTCGCCAATACGCAGCACATCCCGGCGTACCTGATCGAGCCGCAGCATACCTTCCGCTTTACGGTGGGTAAGACATTCTAGGAATTGGCAACGGGGAAGCGAACGCGCGATCGGACGAGAGGGGCTGGAACGCGTCCGGAGCGCGCAGCGAATTCAGATGAGAGGGTGAAAGAAATGCGCAACAAGATACTGAGGTTGAGCGCGGCGGCGCTGTTCGCCGCGGTATCCGCGTTCCTGATTGGTTGCGGAGGGAACTCCACGCCGGTGGGCGTCACGGTAGCTCCGGTCAGCCCAAGCGTGCCCTTGGGCGGCCAGCTGCAATTTCAAGCGGTGGTCACTGGAACATCCACGACCGCCGTGACGTGGCAGATTTGTTTGGTGCCATCGCCGACCAATGCCCAGCCGACGATTTGCAGCCCCGCCACAACGGGACAAACGCAACTGCCGAGCGGCTATGGGATCATCACCAGCGGGCAGACCAATACCCCCCAGGGAGGGTTTTACACCGCGCCCACTTCGCTGCCGCCAACGAACGATTTTTTGGTGGTGGCGACCAGCATCGTGAACACAAAAATATTCGGCGTCACCGTGGTACACATTGATTCCACGGTTCGCGTAGCCGTCAGCCCCCAGAGCGCGACGATTGCGCCGGGCGATACCTACACGTTTACCGCGAACGTGACCGGGACCACGAATACCGCCGTCACCTGGGAAGTAAACGGAAATGCAGGCGGCGATGTAACGGACGGCTTTATCGTTCCCGGAGGCGGCAACGGCAACACCGCCGTGTATACGGCTCCCGTTAGTCAGCCGCCGGGCAGTGTGGTTATAAGCGCGGTTTCGGCGTTCGATCCGCTCGAGTCTGGCACCGCGGCGTTAACGATTATTAGCTCCACGGCGCCGATTCTCACTTCCGCGTCGCCAAACACCGTCGGAGAAGGCTCCGCGCAGCAGGAAGTATTTCTGTCGGGATCAAACTTCACTTCGAACAGCGTAGTGCTGGTGGGAACTCCGCCGGTGCCGGTGCCCACGATTTTTCTTAGCACCGCGTTGTTGGACGCAAAAATTCCCGCGGCTCCGCTTTCTGTTGCCGGACCCTTGGCCTTGATCGTCCAGGCGCAGAACGGCGATCAATCGAACGTTCTTACCGGTCCAACAAACGGACTGAAGGTGATGCCGTCGCGTCCCGCGGTGGTGGCATTAGCGCCGGATACCATCGTCCCGAATGCCGGGCCGGCCGGCGTGAATCTCATCGGCGGATTTTTCTCGCCAAGCACGGTTGTCAATTGCAACGGAACAGGGGCAGGCACGCGGGTAGCGACGACTCTTACCAGCAGCCAGCAATTGGGCGTCGTGATTCCGACGACGTGCGCACCGGTGCCGGGGCAATATCCGCTGATCGTGCAAAATACAGATGTGGTGCCCCCGAATCCGGCGCTGTCCGCGGTGAACCTGACCGTCGAGCCGCTGGCTAGCGATATTTCCACCGGCGTAAGCTCCAGTTTTCCAGTGGGTGCATCGCCGCAAAGTATCGCGATTGATACAGCATTAAATCTTGCCGTGATCGCCAATACCGGAGGCAACTCGGTCAGCGTCGTGAATCTTTCGACACTGGCAACGACCAACGTTCCGGTAGGCCACGCCCCGACTTCCGTGGCGATTGACGATCAAGTCACGACCGCGACGGGCCTGCTGGGCGATCACATTGCCGCCGTCACCAACAGCGCGGACAACACCGTTTCGGTAATTGATTTGGTCACGCGAGCGGTAACATCAACGCTCGCGCTGCCGAATAACAGCACTCCACCCAACGGACCACCGATACCCTACGGGATCGGCATTAATCCGTTGACGCATCGCGGGCTCGTTGCTTTCCAATCGACCAACTTCGCCGCCATTATCGATTTTTCCGGCGGCGTTCCCACCTACGTTCAAACAATCAGCGGCGTGCTGGCGTCCATCGGCACCGGCCTTAAACCCGCGGTCGCCGTGGATCCGAGATTGAACTGGGCCGTGATTACGCCAGGTGGCTCAGGTACCATCTCGATCGTGGATATGGGACGCAATCCCGGGTTTGGTGTGAATCCTGCGGACTTCGGGCGCACTCCGGTGGTAGTTGCAACTCTCATCATTTCCAATACGGTGCAGGGCGTGGGCATAAACGCCGCGACGCACCAGGCGGTCTTCGCCGATCCACAGGGTCCGAACAATGCGCCGGCGTCTCCCGCGGTTTTCACATTCAGCATGCTGGATCAATCGGTCGGCTCGGTCCCGTTTACGCAGGGTGGAATCCCGTTCGCCAATCTGGGGCTGTCGGCTGCAGCGGTAAACCCCCTGGCCAATATCGGAATCGCGGTGAATGGGACGTCGAACACTGCCTACGTGCTGGATCTGAAGAACGATCTGGTGCTGCAAACGGTTTCAGGCTTTAATTCTCCGCAAGCGGTGGCGGTGAACCCCGTAACCAATACGGCCTACGTTGTGAACCAGGGGAACAACACCGTTTCCGTTTTCCCCATGGCCACCGTTGCGCCCAATCCGTTTCAGATTTTAGCAACCAGCCCGGCGACCACATTCGCATCGAATCCGGCGGCAGGAGTGACGCTTTCAGTTGTCGGCAATGGGTTCACGGGTGGTTCGGTGGTCATGCTGGACGGCACTGCGATGCCCACCACTTTTGTGAGCAGCCGCCAGGTCACTGCGGCGATTCCGGCAGCGGACGTGGCGCTGGCGCGGCGTTACGCAGTATGGGTGCAAAATGGCGCGGCTATTACGAACGTCAGCGATCTCACGGTGATTCAGCCTGTCACGGTGGGACTCTCACCTGTAGGCGTGGCTGTGGATCCTTATCTCGATCAGGCGGTGGTGACGAATTCCGGCAGCAACACCATCTCCGTGGTGAATATGCTGGACGGCACGCAAATCACGCCGCAGGCCCCGAGCTTTTTCACTACGGGCGCTGTGCCCCAAGGCGTGGCAGTTCTGGCACGTACCGGTCAGGCGGTGGTGGCGAATAACGGAAGCAACGACGTGACGGTGCTGGATGAGAAAGGTTTGAACAATGTGTTCAACAGCCCGGAAACTGTGACGCTTGGCACGGGCACGCTGCCCATTGGAGTAGCCATCGATCCGTACTCGGCGTTGGCAACGATCACGGACACCATCGTTAGCAGCGCCAATAGTGCGGGTGGCCTTTCCGCTTTCACCGTCGCTGCGAGCGGCACAACCGGAACGGCGGCCTTGGGAAGCATCATTGATTACCTTCCCTTGGGTCTGGCCATCGATCCGGCGATGAACAATGACATAACGCAGTCCGTCGCGGCCGTCGCCACGGCCTCGCAAACCAACGACTTGGATCTGGTGCCTTTGCCGGCCGGCGCCGTCACGCGAATTCAAATGCAGCTACCGACCGGCGCGGTGTTCGATTCGCTCAATCAGATTTTCGCGGTGGCAGACAGCGGGGCTAACAACGTGGACCTTGTGGATCCCCTGACGTCGAAGGAGATCTTTAGCATCAGCACCGGGATCAATCCCACATCGCTGGATTACAATTTCAATACCAGCACGCTGGTCACGTCGAATTCGGCGAGCAACACGCTTTCGGTTCTTGATTACGTTTGTCCGCCAAATCCGAATGGCGTCTCAAATTGCCCCACGCCCCAAGTGCGTGAAGTGCTCGACGTGGGCGCGGTGTCATCCGTGGTGCTGGGCCCCAATGCCATCGCCATTGATCCGCGGCTGAATTTGGCGGCGGTGATTGATGCCGCCAACAATCGCATCCTGCTCGTGCCGCTACCGCACTAGCGAACCACGGATTCGGATTTGTGCGCATATTGCGCTCGCGCAACGACGGGCGAGGGCCTGCCATGCGACGATTGAACGTCGCGGGCAAGACCAACCATGCGTCCGGCGCGCGCATCTCAGAAGGGAACGGCTGCATAGGGCGCAACCGCGGCGGGCGAAACGAAAGCGATTGACCAGCTTCTCCGGCGACAGCTATAATCTCCGATTTGTGTTCAGCATGATATGCGGCACAGTTCCTGGCACCGGTATCCGAAAGACTATCTACTTTAAGGAGTGAGAATGAAGATGCGATTTGCAGTACCGGCCCTGGCGGCGTTCCTGATGGTTCCCGCGATGTGGGCGCAGACGGGCGGCGCTTCGGCCGCGGCGGTAGCAGGCAAGGTAGGCGTCATTGACGTACAGGTAGCAATCACCAGCACCGCGGAAGGGAAGCAGGCCGCAGCGGAATTGCAGTCGCAATTTGCACCGCGGCAGACCGAGCTTTCCAACATGCAGAAGCAAATGGAAGATATTCAGACGCGCCTGCGCACCGGCCAAACCACGCTGAGCGACGACGAAAAAGCGCGGCTGCAGCGCGAGGGCGAGCAGCTCCAGCGCACGTTCCAACGGCGATCGCAGGACGCGCAGGATGATTTCAATGAAGCGCAGCGTGAGATCGTGGACCGCATCGGCCGCCGCATGATCGACGTGCTGGGCAAGTACGCCCGCGAGAATGCGTTCACCGTGATTCTGGATCGCTCGGGACAGACATCGCCGGTGATTTTCGCTGCGAATACGGTGGATGTGACGCAGGACATCATTCGTCTGTTCGACCAGAGCTATCCGGCCAAGGCCGCGGGAACTACGCCGCGTACGCCTGCGCCGCAACGTGCACCGGCTCCCAAGCCAGCAACGCCGCAGCAGTAATTTCGTAGCGTAGCGATTGTCTGTTGTAGCGCTGCGCAATTCTTAAGTCATCAAAGGCCTCTCGGGTTTTCAGCCGAGGGGCCTTTTTTTTCTGCCGCGCGGGTGAATGCCGCCTACTTATGCGGTCATCCGAATTCGATGAATCTGCCCGCGCGAGGCCCTTGCGGCTCTTCTTGCGTTTTTGGCCGCGAGAAATTATACTGGGTTGCTTCCAGACAGGTCGCATGAGCCAGTGGGCGCAAGCCCACTTTTTTGTTGGACGCGACGGATGGCGGGATGCCGGTGCGTCAATGCCCGGGGTGCCTGCGGTCGCAGGCGAGTTTACAGGAAACCCGGGAGCGGCTCGCACGTCAGTACTGGGACTGACTGTTGGCAACGCCAGAAGTTTCAAGCCAGCCGTCGGAACCAAGCTAAATATCGCTGTTGGAATAGAATGCAACTGGAAAAGGTTCGAGAGGCGGCTGAGCGGGTGGCAGGCTCGCTGGGCCTCGAGATCTTCGACATCGAATGGAAGGTTGGCAAGCAGCGCATGCTGCGTGTGTACATTGACCGGCTGCCCGGCCCGCAGAATCCGGAAGGGTTGGGTGTCACTCACAAGGATTGCGAGCAGGTGAGCGAGCAGTTGAGCGTGATCCTGGACATGGAAGATTTGGTTCCTGGGCCAGCTTACGTTCTGGAACTGAGTTCGCCGGGGCTGGACCGGAAATTGATCAGGCCCGCCGATTACGAGCGCTTCGTGGGACGGCTGGCGAAGATCTGGTTGAACGAGCCCGTCGAAAAGCAGGCGTATTTCGAAGGGCGGCTCGCGGGAATCACGGACGGTGTGGTGAAGTTCACGGTGCGCGATCGCGAGATCGCGGTGCCGTACGCCGGCATCAAGAAGGCGAATTTGGTGGTAGAGCTTTAGCAACGACGGCATTGGGCAACTGACGTTGGCAATTGTTTCTTGGGACGTACGGGAGAGAGCGAATGGCGAGTCAGCTGTACCAACAGATCGAGCTGATCAGCCGGGAAAAGCATATTGAACCGGAAATCATTATCGCGGCGATTGAAGACGCGATGGTGGTTGCGGCGCGGAAGTATTACCGCACCGAGGAAGACCTGCGCTCGAAATTCAATCCGACCACGGGGCAGGTGGACGTGTTTTCGGTGCACACGGTGGTGGAGGAAGTGGCCGATCCGGTGCGCGAAATTTCGCTGAATGATGCGCGTAAACGCCAGCCGGATGTGGAAGTGGGCGGCGAAGTCACTGAGTCCAAGCCGACCGACGTGCTCGGGCGCATCGCCGCGCAGACCGCCAAGCAAGTGATTCTGCAGAAGGTGCGCGAAGCCGAGCGCGACACGATCTACAACGAATTCCACACGCGCGTGGGCGAGCTGATCAATAGCGTGGTGAAGCGCATGGAGGGCCCGGACATTATCGTGGACATGGGCCGCACCGAAGCACGGCTGCCCAAGCGCGAACAATCGCGTCTGGAAGCCTACAACGTGGGCGACCGCTTGCGCGTGACGATTCGCGCGGTGGAGCGCGCGGCAAAAGGTCCGCAGGTAGTAGTTTCACGCGCCGATCCTGCCCTGGTGCAGCGCCTTTTTGAAATGGAAGTGCCGGAAATTTACGACGGCACAGTGCAGATTCGCGCGGTGGCTCGTGAAGCTGGGGAGCGCACCAAGATTGCGGTGGAAAGCCGCGACAAAGATGTGGACCCAGTGGGCGCGTGCGTCGGCATGAAGGGCATGCGCGTGCAGTCCATCATTCGCGAGCTGCGAGGCGAAAAGATTGACATTATTCCGTTCAATGAAGAAACCGTCGCGTTCGCGCAGAAGGCGCTAAGCCCTGCGAAGGTCACGCGCGTGCAGATTATCGACCCAGAAGAAAAGCGCCTGGAAGTGATTGTCGAAGACACGCAGCTCTCTTTGGCCATCGGGAAAAAGGGCCAGAATGTTCGCCTCGCCAGCAAATTAATCGGCTGGAACATTGACATCAAGAGCGAAGAAGAAAAGCGCCGAGAGATCGAAGCGCAGATGGCGGCGCTCACCGCTCCGGGAACCGCGCTGACGCAGCTTGCCGGCGTGGGCCCGAAGACGATCGAGAAATTGGAAGCCGCGGGCGTCACTTCGATTGAAAAACTGGCGGATATGACGCCGGAACAGCTTGTGGAAATTCCGGGCATCGGCGAGAAAATGGTGGAGAAGATTCACCAGTCGGTCGCTGCGTATTTCGAAGCGCTCGAAACGGCGGCGACCGCTGCGCCGGAAACGGCAGACGCTGCAGTCGCGGCGGAAGGCGATGGCGTAGCGACGGAAGAAGCCGCAGCCGCGGGCGAAGAAGCCGCCCTGGTGGACGAAGCCACCGAGGAAGCTACCGAAGAAGTTGCTGCGGGCGAAGTCGAAGCGGTACCAGATGCGGAAGCTGCTCCCGCGGACGTCGCAGCCGAAGCGGAAGCCGTGGACGAAGCGACCGAAGAAGCCACCGAAGAAGTGCGCGAAGAAGAAATCGGCGCGTCGGATGAAGGCGCCGAAAAGTAACGGATTCTTGCTGGCAGTTGTTGGCGAGTGCAGGATTTTGTAAATGCAGGAAAGCGCGGGCACGAGTGCCGGCGCTGTTGAAAAGAGGCGAATGGCAGATTCCAATCAAGTCCGGATTAATGAGCTGGCGCGGGAACTGGAGATCAAGGCGAAAGTCCTGATTGACTATCTTCCGGAAGCCGGCGTTACGGAAAAAAAGACGCACTCGAGCTCGATTGACCTGAAGCACGCCGAACTGGTGCGCAAGCATTTCCGCGGCCTGGCGGCTGCTGAAGAAGCCGAGGCGGCCGAGAAGGCTGCGAAAGCGACGGCGGCAAAGAAGCCAGCGGCGAAACCAGCCGTGGCGGCTCCGGCTGCACCTACGGTTGTGGGCGCGAAGCCTGCTGCGGGTGGCGTGGCGCCTGCTGCTCCCGCGACGGCTGCTGCGAGGCCCGGTGGCGCGACGCATGCCCCCGCAGCTGGTCCGGCGACGGCTCCAGGCGCTGCACGCCCTGCCGCGCCCGCCGGCGCGACGGCAGCTCATCCGACGACACATCCGACTGGCGGAGCACCCGCGGCTGCGAAACCTGCTGCACCCGCACCAGCGGCTCCTGCTTCCGCTACTGCTGCACGTCCCGGCGCCGCGCCCGCTGTGTCCGCGCCGCGTCCTGGCACGCCCCTGCGGCCTGCAGCAGCACCGGGAAGCGCGCCTGCGGGAGCACGTCCTGCGGCGGCCGCGCCAGGGACTCCGCGTGCAGCTGGCGCACCTTCAACTTTGCAACGCTATCCGGCACGTCCGGGAGCGCCTGGTTCCGCGCCGGGCCAATCACGTCCAGGTGCGCCGCAAGGCATGCGCCCGGCTGGTGGAGCGCCTCAACAGTATCGTCCGAGCAGCGCGCCGCAGGGTCGCCCCGGTAGCGCGCCCGGGCAGCGTCCGGGTGGACCGCCTTCGCGATTCCCGCAACGCCCCGGCAGCGGCGGTGGGCCGGGTGGCCGTGACAACAAGGGACCGGTAGGCGCGCAACGTCCCGGCGCAGGAGTTCCCAAGGCTGAACCAGGCAAGCCTCTTTACGCGCGCAAGCCGGCAGCACGCGGACGGCCGCTGATCGAGAAGCGCTACGCCGAAGGCGAACGCAAGCTGCATCCCGTACGTCCGCGTGCGGGCGCAGGCCCGGGTGGCCGCTCGACATCAGTTGAACCAGTCGCGCCGGTAAAGCGTGAACCGCGTGCGCTGACCGTCACCGAAGGAATTACGGTGCGCGAGTTGGCGGAGAAGCTCGACATCCGCGCAAAGGACTTGCTGAAGACTTTGCTTGACCGCGGCGTGTTTGCCAGCATCAATCAGGCGCTGGATGTGCCGACGGCGACGAATTTGGCGGAAGCGTTCAACGGCGTGGTGCAAGTCGTCACGTTCGAAGAACAATTGGTGCAGGAAGAAAAAGTAAAGGAAGAGCGCACCGGCAACGAAGTGCCGCGCGCTCCAGTCGTCACCGTGATGGGTCACGTGGATCACGGCAAAACCAGCTTGCTGGACGCGATTCGCGAAGCGGATGTCGCGGGCGGCGAAGCCGGCGGAATTACCCAGCACATTGGTGCGTACGAAGCGCACGTGCAGGGCAAGCGCATCGTGTTCGTGGATACCCCGGGTCACGAGGCGTTTACGCGCATGCGTGCGCGCGGCGCAAAAGTGACGGACATCGTGGTGCTGGTGGTCGCGGCAGACGACGGCATGATGCCGCAGACCGAAGAAGCAATTTCGCATGCGCGCGCTGCTGGTGTGCCGATCATCGTTGCGATCAACAAAGTGGATAAGCCGGACGCTCAAGTGGAACGTGTGAAGCGTCAGCTATCGGAAAAGGGTCTGATGCCGGAAGACTGGGGCGGCGACACGGTGATGGTAGAAGTTTCCGCCAAAACCAAGAAAAATATCCCCAAGCTGCTGGAAATGATTCTGCTGGTTGGTGACATGCGTGAGCTGAAGGCCGATCCCGGCGTGCCAGCAAAGGGAACTGTGCTGGAATCGCGCGTGGATAAGGGGCGCGGACCGGTGGCCACCATGATCGTGCAGAACGGCACATTGCATGTGGGCGATGTGTTCATCGTAGGCGCGGTTTATGGCAAAGTGCGTGCGATGTTTGACGATCGCGGCGGCGCGATCAAGCAGGCTGGCCCCTCGACACCTGTCGAAGTTCTCGGATTGCAGGGCGTACCGGAAGCCGGCGACCAATTTCAGGTGGCCGACGAAGCGAAGGCGCGACACATCGTGGAATACCGCCAGGGCAAGGCGCGCGATGCGGCTTTGGCGAAATCCTCGAGCGGCCGCCTGACGCTGGACCAGTTGCACGAGCAGTTGAAAATCGGCGAAGTGAAGGAATTGCCGGTGGTAGTCAAGGCAGACGTGCAAGGATCGGTCGAAGTGTTGAACGAAATGCTGCCGAAGCTCTCGAACGACCAGGTGAAGCTGAAAGTGATTCTGGCAAACGTCGGCGCGGTGAACGAAAGCGACGTGCTGCTGGCTTCCACTTCCGGTGCGGTGATCGTGGCGTTCAACGTGAAGCCCGAACGCAAAGCGGCCGAGCTCGCGCAGCGCGAAAGCGTGGACATTCGCAGCTACACCATCATTTACGAGTTGCTGGACGAATTGCAGAAGGCCGTGGCTGGATTGCTGGCTCCGATCATCAAGGAACAGCATTTGGGCAGGGCCGAAGTGCGCGACACCTTCCGCGTGAAGGGCGTAGGCACGATTGCAGGTTGCTCGGTGACGGAAGGAATTATCCGGCGCGACGCGGAAGTGCGCGTGATCCGCGAGGCCGCAGTGATATTCACCGGACGCATCAATTCGCTGAAGCGCTTCAAGGACGATGCCAAGGAAGTGCGCCAAGGATTCGAGTGCGGCATCGGCATCGCGAATTTCGCGGATGTGAAGGTGGGAGACAGTCTGGAGTGCTTCACCGTGGAGAAGATTGCGGCGCTGCCTCCACCTCCGCCGCCGCGTCCTCGCGCGCCACGGCAAGAGAGTGCGTAAGGACAGACACCGCACAGACGTGCAGGACTTCTTGATGGTATAAGCTTCAACAGCGCAGCAGGAGCAGTTGCGCCACACGGAAATGCCGATCGGCTTCCTTACCCTGGAAATCCACATACTGGATGCGCAGTCCCTGAAGGACAAGCGGCAGGTCTTGCGCAGCTTGAAAGACCGGCTGCGCGCTCATTACAATGTGGCCGTCGCGGAATTGGAGCATCAGGAGACCTGGCAGCGTTCGCGGGTGGGCGTGGTGACAATTTCCGGCGACGCGGCGTACCTGGAAAAAACGCTCGCCGAAATCGCGGCGGAATCGGAGCGTCTGCTGGGGCGCGATTTGCTTTCGCAGCACGTGGAATATTTCGAGGATCAGATCGAAGACCAGAACGAGGAAAGCGTATGACGATTCAAGGGCACCGCTCCGAACGCATCGCCGAAGAAATTCGCAACGAAGTGAGCTTGATGCTCGCAGGGGAGCTGAAAGATCCGCGCTTGGCGGCTCCGGTGATGGTCACGGAAGTCCGCATGGGCGCGGGAATGCGCACGGTGCGCGTTTTTGTGAGCCTGGCGGGCGACGAGGCGGAGCGCGCCACGACGCTCGAAGGCTTGCAAGCCGCGAAAGGCTACGTGCGGCACGAATTGGTGGAGCGCTTGCACATGCGGCGCGCGCCCGAAGTGCTGTTCATTCTCGACGAGACAGAAGAATACGGCAATCGCATCGAGAACTTGCTGCGCAAAGCCAAAGAACCAGAGGAGCGCAGTTCGTGACGCCGTAAACGTCCCTCGCATATTTATGTTCGCGCTCGCAACGGCCGCGCCATAAGCACTGCGCATGCGGGCAGTAGCGACCGCGGTCCTGTTACGTACAAAACCATTCATGTCTCGGACACCCAAACAGCCGCCCGTTGATGGAATCCTGGTTATAGATAAGCCGTCGGGGAAGACTTCGCACGACGTGGTCGAATCCGTGCGCCAGCTCGCGGGCTTTCGCGGCATCGGGCATCTGGGCACGCTCGATCCGCAGGCCACAGGCGTGCTGGTGCTCGCGCTGGGACGCGCCACTCGATTGGCGCGTTTCTACACCGGGCGCCGCAAGCGCTATACCTGCGCGGTGCGATTTGGTTTTGAGACCGATACGTACGATGCCGATGGAGAAGCGCTCGGTGCGGACGCGGCCCCTGCGTTGAATGCCGATGAACTCGCGGCGTTTGCGGCGCGATTCGTCGGCAAGATTCAGCAGACTCCGCCTGCGTATTCCGCGAAGAAAATTCGCGGCCGCCCGGCGCACGAGCTCGCGCGGAAGAACAAACCGGTGAATCTCGTGCCGGTGGAAGTGGAAGTATTCGAATTCCGGCTCACAGGCGTGGAAGGTTCGGTCGCGCGTTTTGTGGTGGAATGTGGCGCTGGAACGTACATTCGTTCGCTCGCCTATGAATTGGGCAGGCTGCAGGGCACTGGCGCGCATCTGGCGGAGATCTCGCGCACGGCCGTCGGTGAATTTACTCTCGATCAGGCCGTTTCGCTCGCCGATTTGGCGCAGGATGCGCGGGCCGGGCGGCTGCTCGAGCGCGTAATTCCGTTGGAAAAGTTGCTGACCGATTTGCCGCGCGCCACGATTCTGCCGGTAATCGAAAAACGCGTGCGCCACGGCGCGAAATTTAATCTGACGCTCGCGCAGATTCAGCCGGGACAGACCAACGTAGCGCAGAACGCGCCCGCACAGCTTGATTCAGGCGATTGGAAGCCTGCGCGCCTGCGCGTCTTCAGCCAGCAAGGTCAATTGATCGCGATTGCCGAGCCGGTGGTCCCGCGCACCTATCAGCCAGTGGTAGTGCTGGAAGCTGCGCCATAACCACTTTTTCCGCAAATTGCTAGAGCGTGAGTGCGCCGGACAACCGGAGGCGGCGTTTATTTATCGCTGCTACCGAGGCGTGGAATCGGGTTGCTGTTGCGGGGTCGTTTCCGGCCGATCTGGTGGCGGCGCCGATTGCTGCTGCGGCGCAGGAATTGGTTCAGGCTGCGGCACCGGCTGTGGTGGCGCGGCTGCCGGTTCCTGCGGTTGTGCCACGGGCTGCACAAATCCGCCACGGCGTTCCTGTATCGTGGGGCCAAGAGAGCCCGGGCCGCCGAGCTGACCGCGTCCTGCATAGATCATGTGTTCCTTGTTACGCGTGACGGAATCCACGATCCGTGGCGTCACCAGAATCAAGATCTCGGTATTCGAATTCTGCGCAGTAGTAGTCCCTCCGACAATCCCGTTCAATGGCAGATTCGCGACTCCCGGCGTGCCGTTCAGCGCAGTGGTGTGTTGCGGCGAAAGGTAGCCCGCCAGCAGCGCGGACTCGTCCGCTCGCACTCGCACGGTCTGATGGATTTCCTGGCTATTCACCACCGGAATATTATTCAGGCTGTTGCCGGCCAAGTTGCTGAGCGTGAATTCGAATTGCAGAGAAACGTCGCCATTCGCGTGTACACGCGGCGTGGCTTTTACTTTCAGGCCGATATCAATGTACTGCGCGTTGGGGAACTGGGTGCCGATTCCGTTGCTGGAAAGAAGGCCGATCAGCGACGATGAGTCCAGAATGACTGACGCGGTGTTGGAGCCGAAATTTGAGATGGCAACGTCTGGCAAACCATCACCGTTGAAGTCGGCGGTGGCGACGGCATCGGGCGTGGTGCCCACCGGCACCTCGATGGGCGGCGTATTAAAAAAGCCGCCGCCGGCGCCGAGCATTAGCGCAGCGGCATCGTCTCCGCTGGCGGTAACGAGCAGGTCCGGAATGCCGTCATCATTGAAATCGGCGATGACGAAGGAAGTGGGAGTGGTTCCGGCGGCGAAATCCATTCTCGTGCCGCCCGGCAGGATAAAGGTGCCGTCGCCGTTGCCCAGGAAAACGGAAACACTATTGCCCACGGCATTGGTGTTGGTGGCAGCGCCACTGTCCGCGACTACTAAATCCAAATTGCCGTCCAGATTCACGTCGGCGGACGCGACAAAAACGGGAGTGACGCCGGTGTTATAGATCACGCCGTTGGTAAACGCGCCCTTTCCGTTGCCCAGGAAAATTTGCAGCGTGTTGTCGGTGGAATTCGTGACGGCCAGGTCAAGGATCCCGGGTGCGTTCGGATTGAAAGCCTGGGCGACAATCGAAGTGGGCGCGTTGCCGGTGACTAGCGTCGTCGTGGGCGTCTGGAAGGTTTCATCGCCATTACCCAGAAAGATGGTCACCGTGTTGGCGTTCTTGTTTACCACGGCCAAATCCGCGAAACCGTCATCGTTGAAATCGCCCACCGCGATCGCGGTGGGACCGGCCCCCGTGGGCAGCGTCAACGACGGCTCGACGGTGAACGTGCCGTCACCATTTCCGTGCAGAATCGAAACTGTGCCGGCGGTCTGATTCGCGACGGCCATATCCACAATCGTGTTGGTGGTGTCTGTCTTGGTATTGAAAAATCCGGTTGAGATCCAGGTGGGACCGGCACCGACCGGGATCGTCGTGCCAGTTCCGAATTCACCAGGAGAAGCAGGATTGCCATCGAAGAGTGTGAGCGTTCCGTCCGTGAAGTTCGCTACCACGAAATCTTGAAAATTATCGTCATTGAAGTCCGCGGTCGCCACGAAGTCGGGATTCGTTCCGGTCGTCACGGTAAAGATGGGCAACGTCGGGCCCGAGCCGGCAAGTGCGGCAGTCTGCGTGGCCGTGGACGTGGCGTTACCGACCAGGCTCGACGAATACTGCGCCAAGGAAACCGGGAAGCGCTCGCCCACAAAGAACGTCGCAGGCTGGCCGTCTTCGGCGCGAAGGAGAACGCGCCGGCCGGAATGCACCGAGGAAAGAAAATTGGAAAGAGTGGCGGTGGCTCCGGGAAGCGTATAGAAAAAGCTGGTCTTGCCGCCGCCGAACGCTAACACCGGCGGAATCGCCGAAGCCGATCCAAAAACTTGGGTGAGCAGTGCGTTCAGCGCCGCAGCGCCTCCCTGTTGCACCAGCTGCGCGGCGTTCGAAGGAATCGAATAAATTGTCGCCGTTTGCGGGCCAGTGATGCCCGCGGCCCAGTTATTGCTGCGATCCACTTCCATCACCTCCAGTTCCAGGATCAGTTCGTCCGGCGGGCGTTCCAGGTCTTCGATAATGCCGGTGGCGACGGCGATGGCTTGTGGTGAAGCGCGCATGGTGAGCGTGCGGCTCCGGGTGTCCAGATCCGTGCGCGTGATGCCGGCAATTTCGCGGACCAGGCGCGACAGCTCGGTCATCTGTTCATTTGTTTCCGAGGAAGCCAGGAGCACGGTGCGCACGATGGAGACTTCATAGTCTTTGCGCTTCTGCGTTGTGTCCGGCGCGACGAAAAACAAGCGCTTGGTGAGCGGCCGCCAAAACGTGTCAGTCGCTTGGCCCAAAACGCGTGTGGCCGTCGCGAAATCCATGTCCTGCAAGTCGAGGTTCACCGGAACCTGGCGCACGTCCACATCGAAGGCGACCTCCACGCCAAAGCGCTGGGCGATTTCCTGATAGGCCGATTCCGTTTGGCCGCGCAAGTGGAAGGATTGTTTGGCTGGGCGATGGTCGAGCTGCACCGCCGGCATCATCACAGGTTCAGCGATGATTTGACGGGCGCGCGCGGGATCGAGCGCTTCCATTTCGGTGAGGCGTTCGCGGATGGTGCGGTTCGAAGGGTCGAGTTGCATCGCATCGCGCAAGTGGTGCAGCGCACTGGAAAAATGGCCGGAAACCGCTTCGCGTTCGGCGAGGTCCACCTTCATTTGCACTACCTGGCCTTTGGCGACGGCTTGGCGCACCAGGTATTCGCGGTTGCTTGGATCCCAATCCACCGCATCGGAGTAGGCGTCGTAAGCCGGCTGCCAGTCGCCGCCCTGCTCGAGCCTCAAGCCTTGCTTGTAGGCTTCCTTGCCCTTTTTCACATCTTGTTTGCGAGGAGGGGCGGGAAGTTTCTGTTCGACAGCGGGAGTCATGATCGGTGCAGCGGCAGTTTGCGTTTGTTGCGCGCCAGGTCTAGTTCCGGTGCCAGCTGTGCCGGGGGAATTAGCGCCGGACTGCTGAAGAGCGCTCAAAGATGGTACAGACAGGCTTGCGAGCAGTGATAAAAACAAGGTCGCTGCCAGAACGACGGCTCGGCTCGGCGCATTAGGGCCGTTTTTTGCACGGCTCTGGACGGGCGCATGGAATTGGTGCGGAGAAGTCATCAGTTGTAAGATGTTATTCTACAAGGAAACGTGAGCAAGCGATTAAGGGCATTGAATTTGCTTGATTTTGCAGCACCCCAGCGCTAGACTTGAATTTCCAGTTGAAACTGGTTTACAACTGGAAAACTTATGCTCTCCGCTCTCCTCCTGGCTCTGCGCGAAGGTGTCGAAGCTGCGCTCGTCGTCGGCATCGTGCTGGTGTATCTGAATCGCACTGGCCGCCGCGCGCTTAGCAGCTATGTTTGGGGCGGCGTGATTCTCGCTGTGCTCGCGAGCTTCGCCGCCGCGGTGCTGCTGGATCGCTGGCAGGTCAGCGAGGATGGCTTCGAAGGGCTGCTGATGCTGGTGGCGTCGGCGCTGGTGATCTCCATGATCGTGTGGATGAACCGCGTGGCGCGCCATCTGAAGAAGCACATCGAAGACCGCGTGGAAGCGTACGCGCAGAAATCCACGAGCGCCGGTGGCTGGGCGATTGGCACGTTTGTATTCATGATGGTGGTGCGCGAAGGCGCTGAACTGGTGCTTGTGCTGCGCGCCGTGGAACTTTCCAGCGCGGGCGTCCAGGTTTGGATCGGCACGGCGATTGGGATTGCGGTTGCCGTGGCCGTGGGGCTATTCTTCTTTCAAGGCACGCTGCGCATTCCTCTGCAGCGCTTCTTTAAAGCGACCAGCGTAATTCTGATGGTCGTGGCATTTCAGCTGGCGCTCACCGGAGTGCACGAGCTCAGCGAAGCGATGTGGATCCCTTCCAGCAAGTTGGAGATGTCCACCATCGGCCCGATCGTGCGCAACGAAGTTTTCTTTTTTGTGCTGATCCTGGGCGCGGCGGCGCTGGTGGTGTTGCGCGAATGGTTTAGCGCGAAGCAGCCGGTGGCGGACGAAGCTGCGAATCCCGCGGCGCGGCGCATGCGCGAGTATGAATTCCGGCGTCAGCGGCGCTGGAGCTTCGCTGCGGCCGTTTTGTGTGTCTCGGTGGTTGTTTCGTTCGCAGGAGATTACGTGTATGGGCGGGTAGCCGCAGCGCCTTCTCCGGCGCGCACGCTGACCGCCCAGGATAATCTGGTGCGCATCCCGCTTTCCGAGCTTACCGATTCCAGCCTTCATTTCTACACGGCAGACGTTGACGGCAGCGTGATTCGCTTTCTGGTGATCCACAAACTCAATGGCGATTATGCGGTTGCGCTCGACGCTTGCCAGATTTGCGGCACGGCCGGCTATCGCCAGGAAGGCCAAAGCGTCATCTGCCGGAATTGCGGCGCGGCAATTTACATTCCTTCGATCGGCCAATCCGGCGGCTGCAATCCCATCAGCGTGAAGTCCCGCGTGGAAGGAGGCGAAGTGATCGTGGACCTCTCGGCGCTGGGCGACGCCGCCTCCAAGATTCACTCCTGACGCGATGTTTGCCCGCCTGCTAGGAGAATCCTTCGCGCGCAATCCGCGGCGAAAAGTGCTAACCGCTGCCGCGCTGGTGATCGGCATGGCCGTCGCCACGGCAACTCTCACAATTGCGTTGGAAGTCGGCGACCGCCTGGCGCGCGAATTCCGCAGCCTGGGCGCGAATCTGCTGGTCACGCCGGAATCGGACACTCTGCCCGTGGAAATCGGCGGCGTGGATTATCGGCCCGTCGATGAAGGCGCTTACCTGAACGAAGCGGACCTCGGCAAGCTGAAAACAATTTTCTGGCGGCACAATATTTTGGGATTTACGCCGTTTCTTGATATACCCGCGGATCTAGATTCGTCCGACCCGAAGAAGCCTGCCGTGGTTACAGTCATCGGCACGTGGTACGAGCACGACGTGCTTGTCCCGGACGGAACGAAATTCAAGACGGGCCTCAGCGTCACGCATCCCTGGTGGAAAGTTCAAGGACGGTGGTTTCAAGACGGTGCGAACGAATGCGTTGTAGGTGAAACTTTGGCACGAACCCATCCCGGTGGCATATCGCCAGGACAGACAATTCAGGTGCAGCCATTCCGTGCTGAACCTGGCGGCCTGTCGCGAGCGTGGCCGCTGACGGTCGTCGGTGTTGTCTCAACGGGCGGTGTTGAAGACAACGCCGTGATCGTGCCCCTTTCGGTCGCGCAAAGTTTGTCTCACCATCCCGGCCAATTCAGGCAGTTGTACGTAAGCGCGTTGACCAAGCCGGCCGATGCGTTAGCCGAACGCGGCGAGCGCGCGCAAACTGACAAGAATATTCAACTCACGCCCACCGAATACGACCGTTGGTTCTGCTCGCCCTACATTTCCTCGATCGGCTACCAGATTAGAACCGTGCTACCGGGGACCGAAGTCCACGCCATTCGCCGCGTGGCGGAAACCGAGGGCCGCATTTTGACGCGTGTCGGCACGCTGCTGTGGATTGTGACTCTGGCGGCGCTCGGCGCGGCTGCTCTGGCCGTAGCGGCCACTTCCGCGACCACGGTACTCGAACGGCGAGCGGAAATCGGCGTGATGAAGGCGCTGGGCGCCAGCAACGCTCTGGTGGGCGGCATTTTTCTGGCAGAACAGGTGCTGCTGGCCATCGCTGGCGGTGCCATTGGATTTTTCGTGGGCGCGGGGCTCGCGCGATTTCTGGGCGAGAGCGTCTTCGGGACGCCTGCCTCGCCGCGCTTCATTCTGTTTCCAGTGGTGCTGGCTCTTGCAGCGATAATCGCGATGATTGGCAGCCTCATTCCGCTTCGCCGCGCGGCGCATTTTCGTCCGGCGATGATTCTGAGGGGCGAGTAATGTTCTGGCGGCTCGTGTTTCAACTCTTGCGGAGGAGCCGCGGGCGGTTCGCCGTCGCGATATTCGCGATTGTTAGTGGCGCCACGGTGATTTCCGCGCTGCTCAATCTCGACCTTGGCGTGCAAAATAAATTGACGCAGGAATTCCGCACCCTCGGCGCGAACATCGTGATCAGCCCTCCCGATGTGCAACAATCGGTTGATGGCGGTTCTGCCGCGCCGGTGCTTTTTAACGAAGACGTTCTGCAGATAGGAATTGAATCGGTTCCAGAGGCGAACGTTGTGGCTTCTGCGCCTTATCTCTACATTGTTGCCAACGCCGCTCAAAAACCGGTCGTCATTGTCGGAACCTTAATGGGTGAACTCCGTAAGTTTGAACCGACGTGGCAGCTCGACGGGAGGTGGATTTCCTCAAGCGACGATATGGCAGGATGTCTTGTCGGCCGGAATGTCGCGCGGCAATTCCATTTGAAGCCGGACAGTTCGCTGCGGTTGACATATGCGGATCGCACCGCAGAGCTCACCGTCTCAGGCGTCGTGAGCGCGGGTGGCCCCGACGATAACCAAATTTTCGTGAATTTGCCGGTGGCCCAACGGCTCGCCGCGATTGACGGCATCAGCGTCTGGCAGATAAGCGCTGGCGGCTCGTCAAAGGTTGTCGCTGACTACTTGGCACGCTTGACCGCTGCGCTGCCGCAGTACCAAGTGCGGCCCATCCGCCAAGTGGCCGAAGCAGAGGGCGCGCTGCTCGGCCGCATCCGCCTGCTGATTGTTTCCATGGTGCTGCTGATCCTGGTGCTCACCGCGCTATGCGTGCTCGGTACGATGGCGGCGCTGGCGATGGAACGGCGCAAACTGGTTGGCCTGATGAAATCACTGGGTGGCTCAATCTCGCGCATTGTGGGAATATTTCTGGCCGAGGTGGGCGTGCTGGGCGCCGCGGGCGGATTCCTGGGCGCGATTTTAGGCTCGGCGTTGTCGTATTGGATGGGCCTGCGCGTGTTTGGCACCGCGATAGCGCCGCGTTGGGAAGTTTTTCCGGTGACGATTGTGCTGATGATCTTGGTGACGCTGACCGGCGCGATTCCGTTGCGCCTGCTTGGCAATGTGAAGCCCGCGGATATTCTTCGAGGAGAATAGCGAAACGTGGCAACAGTCGTTCAAGCCGAAGACCTGCGCAAGGAATTCGGAAACGTGCGCGCGCTCGACGGAGTTTCCTTCCGCGTGGATGGCGGCGAATGGATCGCTATCATGGGGCCTTCAGGTTCGGGCAAGACCACGTTGATCAATATTCTTGGCGGCCTCGACACGCCAACAGCGGGGCAAGCGATTGTGGATGGCACAGACGTGGCGCGCCTCGATGAAGCCGGGCTGACGCGTTTCCGCGCCGAAAAAATCGGCTTCATTTTTCAGCAATTCCATCTGGTACCGTATCTCACCGCAGTCGAAAACGTGATGCTTGCGCAATATTTTCACAGCACTACGGACGAGAAAGAGGCGCAACAAGCGCTAGAACGCGTCGGCTTGGGAGATCGCATCGGGCACTTGCCTACACAGCTTTCTGGCGGCGAGCAGCAGCGCGTCGCAGTGGCGCGCGCGTTGATCAATCATCCCAAACTGATTTTGGCTGACGAACCCACGGGAAATCTCGACGAAGCCAACGAAGAAATCGTGCTCGGCCTGCTGCGCGAACTGCACACCGAAGGTCACACGATCCTGATGGTGACGCACGCCGCTACGATCGGCCGCCTCGCCGACCGCCGCATCGAATTCGCGCATGGACACCTGGTGCAGGCTGCAGCGACGTCGTTGAAACCTGAGCTCGCCTGACACTGTAACCGGGCGCAGATATGGCACACTATGTCATCGGGGATCACGCGTGGTTTGAGATGAAGCGTCGTGGCCTTTCGGAGAAAATTGCTCGTTCCGTACTCGAGGCCCCAGATCAGCAAATTGAGATTCGGCCCGGGCGCGTAGTCGTGCAGTCGCAGGTGAAAATGAGCGTTCCGCCGAAGACTTATCTGATAAGAGTTTTCGTAGATGTAGATCGGAATCCTCAGGAAGTTGTCACGGTGTACCGCACCAGCAAAGTTTCGAAGTATTGGAGGCAATGCCAGTGAAAGTCAATTACGACCCAAAGACCGACACTCTCAGTTTTATCCTCAAGGAAAATGCCTCCGTCATCGAGAGCGATGAGGAAAAACCCGGAATCATCCTTGACTATGACGGCCAGGGCGATCTGGTTTCGATGGAAATCCTAGATGCCTCGCGGCGCGTGACGGAAGCCAAGAAGGTAGATTTCCAAATCGCGGGTTGATTTTTCGATGCCAATCGTACAAGACGCGCGAAAAAAACCGCTCAGCATCAAGGTACACGTGACGACGGGCGAGGGCGTGGAGATCACCTGGACGGACCAGCACACCAGCCGCTACGATTTTCCGTACCTGCGCGATCATTGCCCCTGCGCGCTGTGCAACGACGAGCGCGAAAAGAAGTCCAAGGGCACCGCGAGCAACTCGCCGTTGCTGCCCATGTACAAGCCGCGAGTCATCGCCAAGAGCGCCAATGCGGTGGGGAACTACGCGCTGCAGATTCAATTCTCCGATAGCCACGCGACGGGCATTTTCAGTTTCGAGCACTTGCGCGAAATCTGCCCCTGCGAAGACTGCGCCCGCGAGTTTCGCTCCACGCCAAAAGAAACCACCGCGTAACGGCTTGAACCTACAGCGAATAACCGGCTAGTGGTTACCCTTAGCGGCGGCACATTCGCCGCAAGACTTCCTTTTTAGCCGCGTTTCAACGTATAGTTCCTGTCCACACTCAAAAGCGTATGGATTCCAAATCCACAGGTCCCACTTTCACGCCGGGTCGCGCCCGCCCTATAACCAAAGTCCTGGTGGCCACCACGGCCATGCTTGCTTTCATTTCGTTCTGGCGCGCCGCTGCGATTGTCTTGAACGACCTCGCCTCTTCCGCGTATTACGCCGGCGGCGAGGCCGAGCAGTTCATCGGCAAGACGGCGCCCTGGTTCATCCTGGGCATCATGCTGTTTTCTTACGCGGTGCGCGCGATTTACGTGGAGAGCTGCAGCATGTTCGTGCGCGGCGGCGTGTACCGCGTGGTGAAAGAAGCGCTGGGCGGCACGCTCGCGAAATTTTCCGTTTCCGCGCTGATGTTCGATTACGTGCTTACCGGGCCGATCAGCGGCGTTTCCGCGGGGCAATATCTGGTCGGCGTGATCAACGAGCTGTTCCACCATGCCGGGACCACGCTGCATCTGAACGTTGACAGCACGGCTGCGACGGTCGCAATCATCATTACGCTTTATTTCTGGTGGGAAAATATCAAAGGCGTTCCTGAATCCAGCGGCAAAGCGCTGCGCATCATGCAACTCACCACGATTATGGTGGTGGTGCTGATCAGCTGGTGTTTTTACACGCTGTGGGTGCGCAGCGGCTGGAGCCTGCCTCCTCTGCCCAACGCGCAGAACATGAAGCTCGATCATGGCTCGCTCGGCTGGCTGGACCGCTACCAGTGGGCGCACACGATCACCGTGATTATTATTTTCGTCGGCCTGGGCCATTCGGTGCTGGCGATGAGCGGCGAAGAATCGCTCGCGCAGGTCTATCGCGAAATCGAGCATCCCAAGCTGAAGAACCTGAAGAAAGCCGGGCTGGTGATTTTTATTTACAGCCTGGTGTTCACCTCGATGGTTTCGTTCTTCGCTGTGATGCTCATTCCGGATGGCGAGCGCGGAAAATTCACCGAAAATCTAATCGGCGGCCTGGCGATGCATTTGGCCGGAAGTTTCCAGGTGAAGCTTGCGTTTCACGTTTTTGTCGTAGTGGTGGGCACGTTGATTCTTGCCGGGGCCGTGAACACCGCCATCGTAGGCTCTAACGGCGTGTTGAATCGCGTGTCGGAAGATGGCGTGCTCACCGATTGGTTCCGCCATCCGCATCCGCGCTTCGGCACCACGCACCGCATCATTAACCTGGTGGTGGCGTTTCAAATCGTCACGATTATCGCCAGCCGCGGCGACGTAACCTTTCTCGGCAACCTGTATGCCTTCGGCGTGATCTGGAGTTTTTCGATGAAGGGCATCGCGGTGCTGGTGTTGCGTTACACGCACCCACAAGACCGCGAATACCGCGTCCCGATGAACCCGGTGATATTCGGCAAGGAAATTCCCATCGGCCTGGGGCTGATTACCCTGGTGCTAGTGGCGATCGCGGTCATCAACTTGTTTACGAAGCCGCAAGCCACCATCGCGGGCATCATTTTCACGGTTTTGCTGTTCACGGTGTTTGAAGTTTCCGAGCATCGCATGCGCGTGCACGCTGCGGGCGCCGCGCACGTTGAGCTCGACCAATTCAATCTGGCGCAAGAAGCGGAGTTGACGCCCACCAGCGTGGGCGTAGCGCCGGGAAGCATTCTGGTTCCGGTGAGCACTTACTACGCGCTGTACCATCTGGAAGCGGCGCTGCGTCGTGTGCGGCAAAAAGAGGCGGAGATCGTGGTGCTGCACGTGCGCATGCTGCGGCGCGCTGCGTCCGGCGAATACGACCTCGCTCCCGATCAGCTTTTCAGCACCATCGAGCAGTTACTTTTCACCAAAGTGCTCGCGCTGGCGGAAAAAGAAGGCAAGCCCGTGCGCTTGGCCGTGGCTGCTGCCAATGATTTGTGGGAAGGCATTCTTCGCACCGCGATGAACCTGCAGTCCAGCACCGTTGTGGCGGGCAGTTCTTCGAAAATGCCGGTTACGGAACAGGCGCGGGAGATCGGTCTTTCCTGGGAACGCATGCCGGAGCCGCGCCCGCGCGTCACCTTGGAAATATTCACGCCTTCGGGACAGGAGCAGATCTTCTATCTGGGGCCGCACGCGCCGCGGCTTACCCCCAAGGAAATTGATTTGCTGCACCGCGTGTGGCTGGAACTGAGCGACAAACTTCCGGGCGAAGAAATCCATCACCACGACATCATTCATTTTGCGTTAGGGGAAGTGGAGCGCGAGATGTCGCAGGGCGAAACAGATGCTGTGCTCGAGCGCCTGCGCCAGCACGTGCACGAAATACGCGACCGCCGCCTCGAATCTGGCGACGCTCCCAAGAAATTGCCGGGAAGCTGAGCCCTGCGCGCGCGCCGTGTTCTTACTTCGCAGCGGCCAAAATCCTCGATCGAACCTCGTGATCAAAACCCGCAATTCAACATTTCAATCGTTTACGCGCGAATTTCCGACGTGCAATTCGGGCACCGCGTCGCCTTCAGCGGAATGGACGAAGCGCAGTAGGGGCATTCCTTGGTGGTAGCTGCCGGAGCCGGCGCGGGTTTGTTCCACTTGTTCACCATCTGCACGATCAGGAATACCGCGAACGCCACGATGACGAAGTCCACCAAGTTGTTCAGAAAGTTCCCGTAATTCAGCGTGGGGGCCCCGGCGGCCTTTGCTTCCGCCAGTGTGGCATACGACTTGCCGGAAAGACTCACGAACAATCCGGAAAAATCCACTTTTCCAAGTATCAAGCCGATCGGCGGCATGATGATATCCGCCACCAATGACGTGACGATTTTTCCAAACGCCGCGCCGATGATGAAACCCACGGCCAAGTCCAGCACGTTGCCCTTCATCGCGAATTCTTTGAACGCTTTCAGCATGGTTGTTCTCCTTACGTAATCTCGATCGCCGCAATTCGATTAATGCGCAGCCGGTTCCATGCCATGGGGTTGAGCCGTGCCTGCTCCGCATCGCGGGCCGCTGCGGCGCAGGTTAGCCGGAACAAGCGCCAGTGGCAAGCGCGAATGCGCTCGTTTTCGCGTTTGCGGCTTCCCGCGAAATTAGCGGTGCGCCACTGCAATCGCCGCGGCCAGGGCTCCGCGCAACACCAGCACTCCTCCGGCCAAAATGAACATCTGCGGCGTGCGATGCGCCGGCACAAACGGCACCGCGAGAATCAAGATTCCCACCAGCGCCAGCGATCCGGAGCGAATCATGGTTTCCGCGCGCGCGGCCTTCGTTCCAGGTCGCGTAGCCGCCCGCACGCCCCAAAATATGAAGATCGCTCCGAGCGCAACCACACCTCCCGGCCGCGCGGGTAAGCCAAGCCGCCCCGTCGCAGCCAGCAAAATCAGCAGCGCGCCCAGCAGCAGCAAAATGAATTCGCTGAGCAACCGAAAAAGATTCGTGGGAGTCGCCATGTCCGCGTCGTGTTCGCGCGCCATTATCAGGCAAGCCGCCGAAGGGTGCAATCGCGCGTCGTCAGTAATTGGCTCCGAATGCCGGTCCAATAAGCCACAGCGCTGGCAGCACAGGCGCGGAATGATACAATGGGTTGTTTGGTTCGCCGCGCTGGTTTGCAGCATCGAATACCTGGGAGAAAATTCAGTGCATAAGGTGATTATCATCGGAAGTGGTTGCGCCGGCTTGACCGCGGCGATCTACGCGGCGCGCGCGGATTTGGCTCCGTTGGTGCTCGATGGTTACGAGCCCGGCGGGCAGCTGGCGTTGACGACCTTGGTCGAAAATTTCCCAGGCTTTCCCGACGGTATTTTGGGGCCGGAGCTGATCGAGAATTCGCGCAAGCAGGCGCAGCGTTTCGGCACAGAATTCCAATCGGGCGCGGTAACTTCCGTGGACCTGAGCCGTCGGCCATTCACTGTGGTCGCCGGCAAAGAAACGTACCAAACGGAGACACTGATCGTCGCGGCAGGCGCGTCCGCTAGAATGTTGGGCATCGAATCGGAACGCCACCTGCTCGGTCACGGCGTTTCTACCTGCGCCACCTGCGACGGTTTCTTCTTCCGCGGCAAAGACATCATCGTGGTTGGCGGCGGAGACACCGCGATGGAAGAAGCCACCTTTCTCACGAAATTCGCGAAAAAGGTCACACTCATTCATCGCCGCAGCGAATTCCGCGCCACGAAAATTATGCTGGACCGTGCGCGCGCCAATGAAAAAATCCAGTTCCTCACTCCTTACGTCATCGAAGAAGTGAACGACGTGAACAGCAAATCCGTGGAAAAAGTGAGAATTCGCAACACAGAGACCAACATAACCAGTGAGCTGGAAACCTCCGGCGTTTTCATCGCCATCGGCCACGACCCGAACACGAAGTTATTCAAAGGCCAGCTGGCTATGGACGAAAACGGCTACCTCATCACGCACGACGGCCCAAAAACCAACATCGAAGGCGTGTTTGCCGCGGGCGACGTGCAAGACCATCACTATCGCCAGGCCATCACCGCCGCCGGTTCCGGCTGCATGGCCGCCATCGAAGCGGAGCGGTTCCTGGAAGGGCACAAAGGCTGACGCCACTGCCGCGATTGCTGCATAATTCAGAGTTCATGCCGCCACAACTGCACCAGTTGTTCCAATCCCAATTAATAAGGCTCGGCCTTTTCTGATGCGCGGGCTGCTGTTGCGTCTTTCCGAGAGCAAGCGACTCGCTCCGCTGATGATGAGCAATGGTGTGAGCCGCCGCGTCGCGCGCCGCTTCGTCGCCGGAGAAAAGCTGGACGACGCTCTCGAAGCCGCCCGGGACGTCAATCGCGCGCTGCAGCTGGCGAGCCTGGATCTGCTCGGTGAAAATGTCTCCGACGAGGCCGGCACGCGCCGCGCCGCTGACGAATACATTGCCATCTTCGATCGCATCGCGCAGGAACATCTGGACGCGAACGTTTCGTTGAAACTGACGCAGCTGGGCTTGGATCTGAGCGAAGATCTGTGCCAAGAACTGCTGGAAAAAATCGTCGCCCATGCTGCCACCCAGTCGAATTTCGTGCGCGTCGATATGGAAGGCTCGGCTTACACGCAGCGCACCGTGGAATTGGTGAAGCGGGTGCGCTCGGAGTACTCGAACGTAGGCACCGTGATGCAGGCATATCTCTATCGCACCGAGCAGGACGTACAGGATCTGCTCGCGGTCGGTTGCCGCCTCCGCCTTTGCAAGGGCGCTTATCAGGAGCCGCCCGAAGTCGCCTTCCCGAAGAAAGCCGACGTGGACGCCAACTACGTGAAGCTCATGAGGATTCTGCTGGCGAGCGGGATTTACCACGGCATCGCTACGCACGACCCGGCCATGATTCGCGCCACCCTCGATTTCGTCCGCGAGAAAGACGTGAAGCGCGACCGCTTCGAGTTCCAGATGCTCTATGGCATCCGCACCGACCTGCAGCAGAAATTGGTGCGTGACGGATACCGCGTGCGCGTGTACATTCCGTTCGGCGTGGATTGGTTTCCGTATTTCATGCGCCGCCTGGCCGAACGCCCCGCCAACGTGACTTTTTTCCTGCGCAATCTGCTGCCGCGCTCTCCGCAGAAACCCGCTACGCGGTAAGCCACCACAGCCGCCGATTTCCCTGGCATTGAGATTCCGCTGTTTCGGACATAGAATATCGCTGCGTTCGCGGCCAGCCCTCTCGCGCGAGCTTATTTCTCAATTTCATAGGAGAACGACACGTGCGCCATTCCTCCTTTTGCCGGATTTTTCTCGCAAGCCTCCTCTTGACTATCTGCGGATGCAGCAAGACGGCCGCACCGTCAGCCTCCGATTCCAATAACTCGGCCGCCAACTCCGCGAATTCTTCTGCGCAGAATACCCCGGCGCCGCAAGCCGCCCCCACGCCTCCTCCTCCACCACCCCCGATTGTCGTGCCGGCCGGGCAAGTGCTAACCGTGACGCTCGACCAGACCATCAACTCGAAAATTGCGAACAACGGCGACGGCTTCGCTGCGTCGCTTGCGGTACCTGTCACGGTTGACGCCAACGTCGCGTTGCCGACCGGCACCAAAGTCCGCGGCACGATTGTGACCGCGCAATCGGCGGGAAAGTTCAAAGGGAATGCGCTGCTGCAGTTGACGCTCGATTCGGTCACCATCAACGGAGCGAGCTACTCGATCCAATCTTCCGAGTTCGAAAGCGCGGGAAAGGGGCGCGGCAAGCGAACAGCAATCGGCGCCGGAGGGGGTGCGGCATTCGGCGCAATCCTCGGCGCAGTCGCTGGAGGTGGCAAGGGCGCTGCAATCGGCGCGTTGGCTGGCGGAGGGGCAGGCACCGCCGCCGCCGGATTTACGGGCAAAAAAGACATCGTGTTGCCGGCGGAGACCAGGCTGCACTTTAAATTGGTGCAGCCGGTTTCAATCCAGCCGGCCAGCTAAGCGGCCGTCAGCTACGATTTGCGGCAGATGGCGACGCCATCACGAAGCGGCACGATCACTGGGAACAATTCCGGCGACCCGTACACGGTTCGGTTAAATTCCAGAATGCCGCGCGTGTCGTCGTCCTTGGGTTCTTGCGTCACACGGCCGGACCATAGCACATTGTCCGTAATCAGCAGGCCGCCGCTGGTCAACCGAGGCAGGGATTTTTTCAGCGCGGCAGGATATTGGCGCTTGTAAACGTCAATCAGGATGATGTCGAACGTGCCTTCCACGCTGTCAATCAGATCCACCGCTTCGCCAGTCATGAATCGCACGCTTTTGCTCACACCGGCGCGTTCGAAATTCTTGCGCGCAAGCTCCGCGTTAGCCGGGTCTCCATCGGTGCAATAAATCTCCGCGCCCGGTCCCGCCGCGCGAGCGAACCAGATCGCCGAATAGCCGATGGCCGAACCCATCTCGAAAATTCTCTTCGCGCCGGAAATTCGCGCCAT
Source organism: uncultured Acidobacteriota bacterium (assembly GCA_963779465.1). GTDB lineage: Bacteria > Acidobacteriota > Terriglobia > Acidiferrales > UBA7541 > Palsa-295. The sequence continues at coordinate 1,436,529 of CAVZYH010000002.1, forward strand.
CAGGTACAGCAGCCGTCCGCAATCCGGCCCGATGATGGCGATGTCGTGCTCTTTCGCGTAGCGCTCCATATCTGCGAGCACCTCATCACGCGCCGGAAGCACGCCTGATAGATATTGTTCGACCGCAGGTTCCAGAATTCCCGGCATGTTCGCTCCTAGCTCCGCGCCGCGACGTGCGAGCTACCTTCTGCCAACGACTCGCCCGGTTTCAACACGTGAATTTCCAGGCCGCTGATATCTTTCGTAAGCTCGCGTACCTGCTCGGGCCTGCCCACCAGCGGTGGAAACGTTCCGAAATGCATCGGAATCACGTGGCACACGTTCAGGAAACGAATGGCCATGGCCGCTTCGCGAGGGCCCATGGTGTAGTGATCGCCAATCGGCAGCAGCGCCACGTCGGGCGCGTACAGCTCCGCGATCAGCTTCATGTCGCTGAACAACGCCGTGTCGCCCGCGTGATAAATTGTTAATCCGCCGGGCAGTCGCAGCACGTACCCGCAAGCTTCGCCGCCATAGACGATATGATCGCCGTCCAAAATACCACAGGAATGGATCGCGTTCACCATAGTCACTTCGACTTCGCCGACTTTCTGCGTGCCGCCTTTGTTCATCGCGTTGTTGTTGGGCACGCCTTTTGATTCCAGCCAAGCGCACAGCTCGTAAATTCCAACCACCTGCGGTTTGTACTTCTTTCCCAGCTCGACGGCGTCTGCGATGTGATCGAAATGTCCGTGAGTAATCAGCATCGTGTCCACACGCTCGAATTTCTTGTTCGCTTCGGGGCAGAGCGGGTTGGTAAGAATCCAGGGATCCACCAGGATCACTTTGCCGCTCGGTGTGTCAATGCGAAATGCCGCGTGGCCTAGCCAGGTGATTTTATTGCCGCGAGTGTCAAGCATCGGTGCCAGGCTCCTGTTGACATGAATATGAATTGCTCAAGGCTTCGCGGATTACTGCGCTCCGCCATGTCCGCTCTGGCCGCCGGTGCTACTTGCGGGGCCGAGTGTCGCTCGAAACGCCTGCTCGAAAATCGGCTGCGGCCGCGTTCCCAGAAAAAATCCCAGGATTTGCCCGTCGCGCCCGTAGAAAATTGTTTGCGGCATGGTGCCTTTCCACTCCGGATTCACTCCGTCATAGAAAGCGTCCAGATCAATCCCGGGTTTCTGCCGGTAATTGGGAAACAGCGGCTGAGTGCGCGCGATGAATCGCCGCACCAGGTTCATGTCCGATTCGTCATCCATGTCCACGCCAATCACGCTGACTCCCTGCGGTTTGAATTCCTTAGCCAGCTCCACGATCATTGGGTATTCATCGCGGCATGGCTCGCACCACGTGGCCCAGAAATTCACCACCAGCGGCTTGCCCTTGTATTTCGCAAGCAGTTGCCGGTAACCCGCAAGATCGATCAAGGGAGGATCAGCAGTGCCGCCCCCTTTGCCGGCGTGCGGGGCAGTCTTGCCTGCTTCGGTCTGCGCACCCCCGGGGCGCGCCGCAATAAGTGTCAGAATCAGTACGGCCGCGAAAGTTAGGAGAATCCAACCACCATGCCGCGTGCAATCGCTCGCGTCTCTCATGTAGCCATTCTATCGGTTTGCCGGGACTGGCGGCAACCTGAGCGGGCCGCCCCCATGGCGCAGCGGCACCGCGTCAATTTCCCATCGCGCTGCGCCGTTACGGAAATCGCGCTGCGGCTTTCGTACAGACTCTGACCCAGATTGGTCTATCGGCCCCATCCGTTCTTATGATTTGCCTCTCGAGTCATCAAGCATTAACCTCTTATTCATGACAGTTCCACTTGCCACCGCCTGCTTCGCTCTGTTGACCGCCGTGCTGCATTTCGTGTCCTACAAGCTAAAGAAGACAGCCGAGCGAAAGACATTCCACGTCAAAGACACCGCGTAACGCTGCAGATTCCCGCCCCCAGCCTCAGAAATCCCAGCGCGGCGACCTTGCAACTCGCTCATCAACCAAGGTGCTCTCAGCGTCAGCTAACCACTGGCGCCGGGTCCTGCGACGTGATGCATTCGGAAACGGCTCAGATTCCATCGGCGGCAAGCGCTTGTACCCGGCCTGCCTTTGGTGATATAAAAATTGAGGCGCGGTCTGGGAGCAACATCCCAGGCTAAACCGTTCCAAAACCTCTCGTTCGAGGAGATCTCGAAATGGCGTACGTGATTGCCGAGCCTTGCATCGGAACAAAAGATACAGCCTGCGTGGACGTCTGCCCGGTGGATTGCATCCACCCGCGCAAGGATGAGGCGGACTTCGAAGCCGAAACGCAGCTATACATCAGCCCCGTGGAATGTATTGATTGCGGGGCCTGCGTGCCGGTATGTCCGGTGACGGCCATTTTCGCGCTGGAAGATTTGCCGGAGAAGTGGAACAACTTCACGCCGATCAACGCGGATTGGTACACCAACAAGAAAGCCTAGCCGCAACAGCGCGGGCCTCCGCGCTGCGGCTTCGGTTTCGACTGTGGATTCCCGGCGCGACGGACCTTTGTGGCGGTCCCTTGCGTATTCTCGGATCCGCCACGCTGCTTCAGCTGCCGGGCGGCCTAGACTTCCAGTCCCAGGACTTGGCGCCCGCTGGGGCTGATCATGCTAGGGTTCCACGCCGGCTCCCACACGATTTCCACTTTCACGTCGCGTACTTCTTCAATCGCCGCCACTCGTGAGCGCAATTGTTCTGGAATCGCCTGCGCGGAGGGGCAGCCCTGCGTCGTCAACGTCATTTTCACGGTCACGTTTCCGGCTTCGTCGTACTGCACGTCGTAAATAAGGCCCAGGTCCACGATGTTGATGGGAATTTCCGGGTCGTAGCATTGCCGCGCTGCGTCTAGGATCTGTTCTCGATCAAGCGGCATTCGTCTTCTCCCTCAATTCTCTGTGCTTCTGTTTGGATGTTAAATTCACGCTCGCGTAGCTGTGGCTTACCTAACCAGCGTGCTACACACTTGCCGGAGTGTCAACTTTTCCAGAGTCTGCGGCGCGCGAGTTCACTGTTAGAATGACTTGCGCCCGCGCGGGCCGTCGCGGCCCGTTGGCCCATTTTTCGCCGAGCCGCATAATTTTTCGCGCGTGCTGCAGGTTCCACAGGAGACGCCATCGTGAAAACTTATTTGCGCTGCGCCGCACTACTAGCCACGGCCGCTTTTCTTACGTTCGCCGCGCCTGGTTCCATGCACAGTTCCGCACGCTCGCCGCAGGACGACCAAGACGCGAAATCGAAGCCGAAACGAGCAGCCGAACTTCCACCGCGCATCATCGCCATGACCGCGAAGGATTTCGCATTCGATCCCACGGTGATTCACATGAAAGTCGGTGAGAAAGTTCGCTTGCAAGTCATTTCCACCGATCGCACGCACGGCCTGCACGTCAGCGCATTTCCAGATGGCGCGAAAGCCAATACGCCACCGGGCCTGGCTTTCATATTCGGCGAAGATTGCTTTAAATTGAAGAAAGGCGAATCCGTGCCGGTGGATATTGAAGCTACCGAGCCCGGAACCTACACGTTTGAGTGCTGCAAGGCTTGCGGAACCGGACACAAGAGCATGAGAGGCCAGATCATCGTCGAGCCGTAGGAACCGAATCAATCAGTGCGCCGTCCAGCCACCTTGGGAGGAGCGCGTCGGTCCGCCCGCCGAATCGCGGGCAGCTTCTCGTCGCCCGGCCGCTGCATCTCACCCAAAGCGCGCGCCCACAATTTCGCCTCGTCTCGCAGCTCGTGAATCGCCAGGCCACGATGTTGCGCGGAGAATCGCGAGATTTTAACGATTCCCGCAGCCAGCAGTGTTTCTGCCCCGTCGCTATTTCCGCGCCGGTAGTGATGGAACGCCGCGGCGATCTGTATGATCCCTTGCAGGAACGTCTTTTCCGGCTCGTCCTCGACGAGCCAGACCTCCTCCCACACCTCGTGCGCTTCGAAAAACTGCCGTGCATTGAAATGCTCCAGGCCGCGCTCGAACTTCTCTAGTTTTTCCCTGGATTTCATCGCGCGACCTTCCGTTTCCAGCTAGAATTTCCCTGAATTTCTCGATGGCGTGTCATCATAGCAGCCGAGATCGAACAGACCTCATGGAAATTAAGATCGTATTGCCAGGCGTGAAGCTCGGCGTCATTGAAGCGGACGGCGCGAGCGTCGTCCTGGTGCATCCGGACCTCGCGAAATTGATGGACGAAGTCTGCGCCCGCAAACGCGCCGAATTCACGGTGGAAGGCCTCGCTGAAGCGGAGCCGGTTCGCGCCGTGCGCGCCATGTTCCGCGAGTGGGCCATGGACCCTTCAAAGTATCGCCCGTCGTCGGAAGCGCTGCTGCGCCGCGTGGTCCAGGGCAAGGGCCTCTATCGCGTCTCCAACGTTGTGGACATCGGCAATCTCGGCTCGCTGGAGACCGGCTGGCCGTACGGCTGCTACGACCGCTCGAAAATTGCCGCTCCGGTAGCATTGCGCCACGGCGCCGCCGCCGAAAAATACGAAGGCATCGGCAAACAAACCTGGCATCTGGAGGGCCGGCCCGTTCTGGCTGATCCCGCGGGCCCATTTGGCAGCCCCATCAGCGATTCTACGCGCAGCATGATCACTGAATCCGCCACGCAAATCATGATCGTGATTTATGCTCCCGCGCGCGTCGCGGACGCGTCGCTAACCCTGGCGATGACTCGCGTGACAGAGCGGCTCTCGCAGTTCGCCACAGCGTCTGAAGTCCGTTCGGAAATTTGCGCAGCCTGAAGCATCGAGCCGAAAGACGAAACCACCACTGCTTTTGCTTCGTCCCATGAAATGTGTTGATTGTTTGTGAGAGACACGCGCCCAAGTGCGTTTGAGTACTCCCGCGCATTCAGGTTATCCTGTTATCGCTTCAGCGAGGCCCTGAGTGGCGAACTTTCAGCTCGTCCTTCTCATTCACGCGCATCAGCCGGTGGGAAACTTTGATGACGTGATTGAGCGTGCCTACGCGCAATCCTATTTGCCTTTCGTTCAGGTCCTCGCGCGCCATCCTTCTATTCGTATGGGTTTGCATTACACCGGTTCGTTGCTGGAGTGGATCGAGCGCGTCCATCCCGAATATTTCGATCTGCTGCGCAGGCTGGTGCAGCGGGGCCAGGTGGAAATCGCCGGCGGCGGATTTTACGAGCCGATCCTGATCGCCATTCCGCCCGAAGACCGCCACGAGCAGATCACGCGCCTCTCCCGCTATGTCGAAAATCATTTTGGCGAGCGCCCGCGCGGTGCCTGGCTCGCCGAACGCGTTTGGGAGCCGCAGCTGCCCTCTTCGCTTGCGCCTTCTGGTGTCGAATATACGCTTGTGGACGACAATCATTTTCTCGGCGCGGGCTTCGAGCTTGAGCATCTCTACGGCTACTATCTCGCCGAAGATCAGCGCCACTCCGTAAAAGTTCTGGCCGGCCTGAAAGCTCTGCGCTATCTGCTGCCCTTCCACGCGCCCGCGGATGCTATCGAGTTTCTGCGCGCCTCCGCGAAAGAACATCCCGGCGGCTTCGCGGCCATGGGTGACGACCTGGAAAAATTCGGCGTGTGGCCCGGCACGAACAAGCTTTGTTACACCGACGGCTGGCTGGATAATCTTTTCCTCGCGCTCGAGCAGAATTCCGATTGGCTGGAAACTGCCACCCCTGCAGCTGCGGTTGCCTCGCACCCTTCGTTCGGACGCGCCGCTCTTCCCGCCGCTTCCTACAGCGAAATGATGGAATGGGCGCTGCCCACTGCCGCGCGGAATCGATATCATTCGCTGTCCACCGAATTCGCGGCGCGCACGGAAATGCTGCCGTTTCTGCGCGGCGGCATCTGGCGCAATTTCTTCTCCAAATATGGAGAATCAAATCTGTTGCACAAGAAAATGCTGCACGTCTCTACAAAAGTTCGCAAGCTCTTCGAGCATCCGCATCCGGTGCAGGCCTTCCGCGATGCGCGCGAGCAGGCCCGCACGCTTACTCTGCGCGGCCAGTGCAACGACCCTTACTGGCACGGTGTTTTCGGCGGGCTTTACTCGCCCCACCTGCGCACGGAGCTGTGGCGCTCGTTGATTCAGGCCGAAGCAATCGCCGACGCGCTCGCGAATCCCACTGGCCATTACCAGGAAGCCGCTACCTTGGATTTCGACTCGGACGGCCGCGACGAAATTTATTTCACCTCTGACCGCTACGCCGCCGTGCTCTGTCCCGCGGATGGTGCCACGATTTCCGCGCTCGATTGCCGCCAGTCCAATGCTGCGCTGGTAAATTCGCTCGCGCGACGCCCGGAGTCGTACCACGCGAAACTTAAGAACTTGAAAGCAGGCGAGGCCCGGGGCGCGCAATCCATTCACGAACAGACGCGCGCGAAGGAAACCGGCTTGGATCGCTGGCTCAATTACGACCGCTGGGCGCGCCACTGTTTCCGCCTATTGGTTTTCGGCCGCGATAAGAAGCATCCGGATTGCGGCACCGCGCAACTGGCGGAGGATCCAGCGCTAGCCGGCGGAAACTATCGCGCCACGAAAGTCTCTCCCAGCCAGGCGACTCTGCTGTCGGAAGCCAGCGTGGATTGGACCGCTGAAAAAACCTTCTCGTTTGCGAACTGCGCCGCGGGATTCGGCATTCTATGCGACGTGACCCTGCGCCGCGCGGCAGCCGCCGGCACCTCTGTTTTCGTTGGCATCGAAGTTGTCTTGAATTTTCTCGCTCCGTCCGCGCACGACCGCTATTTTGAATCTGCCGGCGCGCGCCAACCGCTGCGCTGGTCCGCCGTCGCGCCAGGTTCGAATTTGCGCGTCGTGGACGAATGGCAGGGCGTCAGTGTGACGCTCACCGCTCCACACGCGCAGGAATTCTGGATCACTCCCATCGAAACTGTTTCCGAATCGGAAGAGGGATTCGAGCGCATTTATCAAGGCTCGCAAATCATCGCAGTTTGGCCGATAGAAGTGGCGAGCGGCGCGGAGTGGCGCGGCCAGCTGAACTTCAATGTCGCGCGATTGACTTAGCGACCGCACGCCGCAACAAAATGGCCGTTGCGCTTGCCGCCCGTCGCGCCACTCTGCTACAGTGCGCTGGGAGGAATTTCATGGCTGTTTCGCAGGAACTGCTCGATATTCTGGTTTGCCCGCAGGATAAAACTCCGGTGAAGTTGACCAGTGACCAGCGCGGCTTGAAGTGCCCGTCGTGCCATCGCATATATCCGATCCGCGAAGACATCCCGGTGATGCTGATTGATGAAGCCCGCATTGAAGCTGAATAATGAAGCCGAATGAAGCTGCGCAATTCGCCGCCGCGTAAAAGTTGAACGCCCTGCCGAACTCGAACGATCCCTCGACTCTGCTGTCGGCGTTGCCGCAGGGCGCCGAAATTCTGATCATTCGACTGCGTTCGCTCGGCGATCTGGTGCTGGAAACTCCCGCAATCGCCGCCCTGCATTCCTGGCGCCCCGATTTACGAATCAACGTGTTGGTTGAGCCGCGATTCGCGCCAGTGCTCGAAAGAAACCCCGCCGTCGCCGGGCTGATCCATTCGCACAGCCTCGGCGAGACGGCGCTCGATTTGCTCCGCCGCAAATTTCCCGTTGTCTTCAATCAACACGGCGGCCCGCGCAGTGCCATGCTCACCGGCGCGTCCGGCTCTTCGCTGCGCGTCGGCTGGGCCGGGTATCAGTATTCGTTTCTCTACAACGTCGCGGTGCCGGACGCGCAGGAATTTTACGGCGCGGAAGCCGTTCACACCGTCGAGCATCGCATCTCCCAGTTTTATTTCACCGGTCTGCCACGCGGCCCGATTCCTCGCGCGCTGGTGTTTCCGCAGCCGGACGCTGTTGCAGCCGTCGCGGGAAAGTTGGCGGAGAAGGGAATTGCCGGAGCCGTGCCATATGCGGTGCTGCAGCCCGGCGCGCGACTACCAGCCATGCGCTGGCCCGCCGCGAAATTCGCCGAGATCGCGTGCTGGCTGCGAGAACAACACGGAATTTCGAGCGTGGTGAATCTAGGCGGACGTGACGACGAGGTTGCCGCTGAAGTTCGCAGCGAAATGATGAATTGCGCAACCGTGTTGGATTCGCAGCTGGATATTCGCGAGCTGATCGCGCTGATCGGCGCCGCGCGCATCTTCGTGGGAAATGATTCCGGCCCCGCCCATCTGGCGGCAGCCACGCAGTGTCCCAGCGTCGTGATTTTTAGCGTCACCGACCCCGTGGAGTGGCGGCCATGGCAGGCAGACCACCGCGTCGTGCAAACCGGAGCCACGTTCGATCATCCGCGCGGAGATAAAGCCGTCGTCGCGAGCAATCCGCGGCCAATCACATCCATCGCGGTTGACGAAGTACGGCAGAAGTGTGAAGAATTGCTCGCCGGCAGATAAGGTTTCACTGAACAACGAACTCGCCCCACGTGTCGCACGTATTGGCGCCGCGCCACGGCACTGCATGCTGCGCTACGGCGCAAATCCGATGGATTGGTCCTTATATTCCACTTGCAGCCGCACTTCCTTCGTCTTGCTCTGCTTCAACACATCATTCGACGAAGGAAACGGCGCATAAGGGCTCACTTCCACTGTGACGACAGTCCCAGACGGTTGCACCGGCCCCCGCTTGATCTCCTCCGCGTTTTCGATGTGATAGCTCTTCACCGGGCCGTAATAGCCGTTGGGCCCGAAATCGTCCAGAAAATCCTGATAGGAATAACTCGGCCCGGGACTCCACAAGTGATAAGCCTGTTCCAGATTCCCGCTCGTCACCGTGTCCAGAAAATGCTTCGCCGTGCGAACCTCCGTGTGAAATCGCAGCAAGTACCAGGCAAAGCCCACAACCAACGCGATGAAGGCGATCGTGGTGATGATATACCGCCGTACCTTATCCGGCGGATGCTCCTGCGAGGTATCAAAAATTGCCACGAGATCTCCTCAGTTTATTTTTCGGCGCGCGACGCCCGGCCTGCCCACACCGACGCTACAGCTGCCGCTTGAATAACAGGATGCTGAAAGTAGTCATCACCGCCGCGATGCCCAGCAAAACTAGCACGTCCACATAGATTCCTTCAATCCCGGTATTTTTCAGCGTGAGGTTTCGCAGCGCGTGCACCGCGTACGTGAACGGATCGATCACTGAAACCCATTTCAACCACCACGGAAACGCCGCGATCGGATACACGGCGCCCGAAGGAAAAAACAGCAGCGTATTCAACACGCCGAAAATCGCGCGCGGCACCAGCGGATCGTCCACCCGCACCATCAGCAGGAACATGAAACTCATCATTGCTAGGCCCGTCGCGCCCACCACCACAACGAGATAGAGCAGCCGCAGCGGATTCCATATGTCCGGCAGGCCAACAATCAAGCCGCCGATAATCGTCAGCACCATGCCCGTCATCATTCCCTTAATCACGCCCGAGCCAACCAGCGAAAACACCAGCTCCGATTTCGTGATCGGCGTCACCAGATACCCTTCGTGCAGCCCGCGCGCCTTGTCGTCGATATAAGTAATTCCGCCGCCGATCATCGCCACCACAAAAATAGAAAGCGCGATCGTGCCGGCCAGCAAATATTTGATGTATTCGACGTACGGATAAATTTCCACCGTGTTCAATTGCACTGAGCCTTCCAGGCGCGGCGTCACGTCCGGCGCGTTCAGCTCTTCCACCATTTGCTGTACGCGCTCAATGATCGCGCTGGATATGAACTGGTCGGTGTTATCTTCGGTGAACGCGATGCGCGGCCGGTCGTGCTGATAGAAGCGCCGCGAAAAATCGTGTGGCACCACCACCAGCGCGCGCACCTTGCCAGTTTGCAGATCATGCGTCGCCAGCGGCACGGAATCGTATTCGATCACCTTGAACGTGCGCGGCCCCGCTGTGATGCCGTGAAACATTTCGCGAACCTTGTCTGACTCCACCGAATGGTCCTGATCCACGAAGCCTATTTCCACGCCGGTCACTTTTCCGCCGAACGCGTAGCCCAGCACGATCAGCTGCACCAACGGCAGCACCATGGACACCATCATCAGCGCGGGGCTGCGAAAGAATTTCCGCAAGTCGCGTTCGATGAGCGCACCTACTCGCCTGAAATTCATCGCGTTCCTTCCGCGCGGCGCCGTATTCGCGCGCCGCTAGCGGTAGAGATGGCCAATATCAAGCCGCGCTCCTTCTTTCGCCGCGTCGCGTAAATCGCTGCCGGTGTAATGCAGGAACACATCGTCAAGCGTCGTACCCTGCACCGTTACCCGCTTCACCTGCACGCTGCGCGCCCGCGCCAGATCCATCAACGCCGCCACGGTCGCTGGCCCGTCGTGCGACGCGATGTGCACCATGCCGTCCCGCTGCGTCACGTCCGCGGCCTTGGCCAGCTTGCGCAGTTGCTCCATCCAATCCGCCGGCGCGTTCGCGAATTCGGCTTCCACGGTGTCGTTCCCCGGCACGCTGTCTTTCAATTTCGTTGGCGTATCCAGCGCCGCCAGTTTTCCGTGATCCACAATGGCGATGCGATCGCACAATTTATCGGCCTCATCCATGTAGTGCGTGGTCAGCAGAATCGTCAAATCCGACCGCTCGCACAAATTGCGAATCAATTGCCACACATTCGAACGCGACACGGGATCGAGACCCGTGGTCGGCTCATCCAAAAATAAAATCTTCGGCGAATGCACCAGCCCGCGCGCGATTTCCAGCCGCCGCCGCATGCCGCCGGAAAATGTGCGCACCAGCGCATCCTTGAACTTCACCAAATCCACGGATTCCAGGAGGTCAAGAATCAGTTTGTCGCGTGTCGCGCGCGGCACGCCGTAAAGCTTGGCGTGAATCAGCATATTTTCGGAAGCCGTTAATTCCGGGTCGGAAGTAAGTGCCTGCGGAATTACGCCCATGGCGTTACGCACGCCGTCGGCGTCCGTGCGCACGTCGTGGCCCGCGATGATCGCGGTCCCAGAAGTGGGCGGCGTCAGCGTCGTCATCATGCGAATCAGCGTTGTCTTTCCCGCCCCGTTCGGTCCCAGCAGACCGAAAATCTCCCGCTGCCGCACGCTGAAGCTGATGTCGTTCACGGCCACCAGCTCACCGAACTTCTTCGCCAGGTGCTGCACTTCAATCGCGTTGGCGGTAGTTTGTTCCATCGGCGTCGACACCGGCATCACAATTGCGCGAACCAGCTCTTGTGCGGCGGTCGCGGCAGCAGCACCGTTGCGGTCATTCCAGTAAATAGCCGTCGGTCCGGATTCGGAATGGCCACCTTCACTGCAAAAGTCTTGATGTCGCGCTTGGTGCGGCTCACGTCGCGCTGCGTGGCAAAATCATTTTCCACGCCGCGGAAAATCACGGGGCCTTCCGTGATCGTTCCCGAAGGCAGCTGCACACGCAGCTGCTGCCCGATCACGATTGAATCGATGTAGGTCTCCTCCACGTCCGCGCGCACCCACAAATGGTCCACGTCCACTACCACCACGATCGGTGAGCCAATCGCCACCACTTCGCCCTGCTTCGCCACGCGCACCGATACAATTCCGTCCAGCGGCGCATAAATCTTCGTGTATCCCAATTGCGTGGCCATCTGCGCTTCGGTAGCCCGCGCCTGTTCGAGCTGCGCCATCGTGGTGGAAATCGCGCTCTTGCGCGCATCCACCTGGATGCGATTCGCCTGTGCCACGTTCACCGCCGCGGCCTCGGCTTTGGTCGCTTCTTCCAGCGCAGTCACGTTGGCCTGCGAAATCTTCACCGCGGCTTCGGCGTGATCGCGGTCTTGCGCGGAAACTTCGCCTTTGCTGAAAAGCTGCAGCATGCGGCGCAAATCGTCTTGATCGCGTGCCAGTTGCGCGCGCGCAGGACCCAATTGCGCGTCAGCATAAGTCGCGCGGGCGTGCGCTTCGATCAGCGAAGCGTCTGTTTGTCCATTGGTCCACGTGTAATTGTGATTCGCTTCGTTCACCTGTTCTTCCAGGCTAAGCACATTCGCTTTGGTGGCCGCCAGGTTCGCTTCCAGTTCCGTGCTGTCGAGCACCGCGATCAAGTCGCCCTTCTTCACCGTGCTGCCTTCATCCACGTTCAGAGCGATGATGCGCCCGGTCATCTGCGGGCTGACGATCACCTCGTTGCCGTCCACCACTCCGATCAACGGGATGTCCGTTCCGCGCGGCGTGGTGAAGTAATAAGCCACCGCCGCGATCGTGAAAATTATCAGCAGAAACGTCGCAAATTTTCGGCCGGTCATCGGGCCCTCGCTTTCGTTCGAATCAATCCGTGATCCAGAAAATCCAGCAGCGCCTGTTTGCGCGCCGCCAGGGCGTGCGGCGTCAGCAGGTTGTGTCCCGCCACCTGGCTGAAAATCGCCGCCGCTGCAAAATAGGAAGTGGTCATGCCCATGATCGTGAACGCCGTGTCATGCGGGTCCACGGCGCGGAATTCACCCGCGGCCATTCCTTCTTCCAGAGTACGCACCAGTTGATTATGAAAAGGCCGCAGATACTGACGCACGATCCAGTCGAATTCTTTCGTGGATTCCATCGCTTCGCGGTGCACCAGTCGCGGATAATTCGGATGCGACGTGAGAAAGTCGAAATAGGCCGTGATGAATTCGCGCAGCCGCTCGCGCGGTGAAGCCTGCTTGCGCTGCGGCTGATACACTCCGCTGCGTAGCTGCCGAAAAAGATTTTCCAGCACCGCGCGATGCAAATGTCGCTTATCGCCGAAATAATAGTAGAGCATCGCCTTGTTAGCGTGCGCCGCCGTCGCGATTTGCTCCGTGCGCGCGCCGGCGAGGCCCTGCGCGGCGAAATGCTGCTCGGCTGCGGCCAAGATGCGCCGTGCCGTGGCTGGATTCTCGATTTTTCTTCGTCCGCGTCGCACGATATTCTTCCTATAACCCCAACCACTGCATCACTTCAGCCAGCAGTATTCTTTAACTAACCAGTTAGTTTAATGCCCAAACTCCGCGCCGTCAAGCGCGGTGCCGCGCTACAGCACCAACCCATTTCTTATTACGCACCGGGAAGAGGATTTGTTACTACGCGTCCAACGCGCCGCCGGAACCGGCGGGCAGCTCAATCGAATATTTCGTCCGTTCTTTCTCAGCATGCAGCTCGATCGCCAGCTCGATTAGCCGGTCAATCAGCTTCGGGTAAGGCAATCCCGAGGCTTCCCACAGCTTGGGATACATGCTGATGGAGGTAAATCCGGGAATCGTATTCAGTTCGTTCACGTAAATCTTGCCGCTGCGCTTTTCCAGGAAGAAATCGCAGCGCGCCATGCCCGCGCCGTCAATCGCGCGGAAGGAACGCACCGCATAATCCTGAAACACGGCGACCTGCGCCTTCGTCAGTTTCGCCGGAATCAGCAGCTGTGTCCCCTGTTCCAGGTATTTCGCCTGGTAATCGTAATACTCGCGGTGCGGCACGATTTCCCCAGGTATGGACGCGCTCAGATCATCATTGCCCAGCACCGAAACTTCAATTTCGCGCCCCACCACGCCGCGCTCCACCACAATCTTCAGCGCGAACTCCGCAGCATGATCCATCGCCGCGGAAATTTCGTGCGCCGCCTTCACCCGCGTCATTCCCACGGACGAGCCCAGCGTCGCTGGCTTCACGAACAAAGGAAAACGAAATTTCCTCTTGATGGCCTTTAGCACTTTCGCGCGCTCGCGCTTCCACTCCGACCGGCGCACCGCCAGAAACGGAACGATCGGCAGACCAGCTTGCTCAAACAGCCGCTTCTGCACGTCCTTATCCATGCCCACCGCGGATGCGAGCACTCCCGCGCCCACGTACGGCAACCCGGCCAGCTCGATCAAGCCTTGCACGGTTCCGTCTTCGCCAAACGTGCCATGCAGAACCGGAAATACCACATCCACGCCCACGCTCGGCTGTCCCGCCGCGGGTCCCAATGGAACCAAAGTCGCAGCACTCGGATCGGGCGGCAGCACCACGCGGTCTCCCGATTTCAGCACGTCAGCCAGCAACTTTATCGAACTGGTTCCCACCAGCCAGCGGCCGTCTTTCGAAATCCCAATCGGCACCGCCTCATATTTTTCGGGGTCAAGTGCGCGAATCACCGACGCAGCGGAAGCCAGCGAAACTTCATGCTCGCCCGAGCGTCCGCCGAACAGCACGCCAATGCGCAACCGCTTCTGTGAGCTCATCACAGGATTTTCTTCCCCAGGCCGGAGAGCACCAATTCAACGCCCAGCAACGCAGTAGTGTTATGCAAATCAATCACCGGATTCACTTCCACCACTTCAAACGAAACCATCTGCTTGCTGTCCGCAATCATCTCCAGCGCCAGATGCGCCTCGCGATACGTCACGCCGCCGCGCACAGGCGTCCCCACTCCCGGCGCATCACTCGGATCCACAAAATCCATATCCAGGCTCACGACAATTCCCGCTGTATCGTCGCCCGCAAATCGCAGCGCTTCAGTCATCACTTCGCGCATGCCACGCTCGTCAATATCGCGCATCGTAAAAATATGCACGCCAGAATCTTTAACCAGCTTCCGTTCCTTGGCGTCCAGGTCGCGAATCCCCACCAGGACCACGTTGCGCGGTTCCACCATCGGCTTAATGCCGGCCAAATCCGTCAGCTCCGGCGGCCCATAACCCATGATCGCCGCTAGGGGCATGCCGTGCACGTTGCCCGAAGGCGAAGAGTCCGGCGTGTTCATGTCGCCGTGCGCGTCCAGCCAAATCACGCCCACGCGTTTCCCATCCTTGTTGAAGTGCGCCGCAGCGCCCGCCGTTGTCCCTACCGCAATCGAATGATCGCCGCCCAGAACCAACGGAATCATGTCCTCGTCCAAAGTTTTCTTCACCGCGTCGGCAAGCCCTTTGCACGCCTGCGAAATTTCATCCAGATAGCGGGCGCGCTTCTCGCCGTACGGTTGCTCTTCGGGTTGCGGCACCTGAACGTTGCCGATATCTTCCACCTGCCGCCCCAGCTGTTTCAGCCGTGTCTGCAATCCCGCCACGCGCAACGCAGACGGACCCATGTCCACGCCCCGGCGGCTGGCGCCCAGGTCCATCGGCACACCGATAATGCGAATTTTGTCAGGCATATTTTTGTTTTCGCGACCCCAAGACGGGGGAGGGAACCTTAAGGATAAACTCGATACAGCATCCGTGGGAAGGGGATGACCTCGCGAATGTGCTCCGTTCCGCATATCCACGCAACGGTGCGTTCCAGGCCCAGGCCGAACCCCGCATGTGGCACGCTGCCGTAACGACGTAAATCCAGATACCACTGAAAAGATTCTTCGGGCAGATTGTGTTCGCGCAACCGCCGCACTAGCGTGTCGTAATCCGCCAAACGCTCGCCGCCGCCGATAATTTCGCCGTAGCCTTCCGGCGCGATCATATCGAAACTGAGCGAAAGTTCCGGCCGCTCCGCATCCGTCGCCATGTAAAACGCTTTCATCGCGGCCGGATAACGATGAATCACCACCGGCCGGTCAAATTCCTTGGAAATAATCGTTTCTTCGTCGCCACCGAAATCATCGCCCCATTTCGCGGGGTTGCCGGCCTTCTGCAGCACCTTGATCGCGTCGTCGTATGTGATTCGCGGAAATGGCGGCATGATTTTCTGCAATGAAGCGACGTCCCGCTCAATCAACCCCAGCTCCCGCGTGCGATTTTTCGCCACGGACTGCACCACCGCGCTCACGAGCCCTTCTGCGAGCTGAATCATGTCCTCGAGGTGCGCGTAGGCGGCCTCCGGCTCGAGCATCCAGAATTCCGTCAGGTGTCGCCGCGTCTTCGATTTTTCCGCGCGAAATGTAGGACCAAACGTATAGACCTTGCCCAGCGCAGCCGCCAGGGCTTCCACATATAGCTGCCCCGACTGCGTCAGATATGCCTTCTGCTCGTCAATGTAGTTCACTTCAAAAAGTGTAGTAGTCCCTTCGCACGCCGCTGGAGTGAAAATCGGCGCGTCGGTCAGCGTATAACCCTGCGCGTCCATGTAATTCCGCGCCGCGCGTTGCGCCTCCGCGCGAATGCGCAAAATCGCCGCCTGCCGCGGCGTGCGTATCCACAGATGCCGCCGGTCCAGCAGAAAATCAACCCCGTGCTCCTTCAGTTGAATCGGATAAGGCTCGGCATCGGAAACGCGCTGCACCACCTCGATGGCGCTCACTCCTATTTCAAATCCACCCGGTGCCCGCGGTTCCGCGCGAATCGCGCCCGTAGCGATCACACTGGATTCCTGCGGCAATCCCTTCAGCGCGCTGAAAACTTCGGGATGTTCCTTCTGCGAAACCACTCCCTGCATGATCCCCGTGCCGTCGCGAAAAATAGGGAAGAGCAATTTCCCCGATTCGCGCAAATTGTAAAGCCAGCCGCGAATGGTGACGTTGCCGCCTGCGTGCGCGCCCGCCTGCTCAATCGTGATGATGGGAACGGGTGCCTGCGCTTCCTGGGTCATGTAGTTTTTCCGTTGGATTATTTGCCGCGAATCATTATGGCATGTACTTCAGGGCAAGCAGGTCGCCACCAGCCGCGCGCCCTACTTCTGCGCCTCAAACTTTTCTTCCAGCTTGTCACAGGCTTCGCGAATCTGCTCGAGCGTCGGCCCCGCCGCCCCCGCCTGCGCCTTGATCTCGAACACAAACGGCAGCTCCACCGGCGCCTCCGCGAACCCAGCAAGCGCCGCATCCCAATCAATCGTCCCCTCGAACGGCAGCAGATGCTCGTCTTTGTCGCCGTGATTATCGTGAATGTGCATGCTCACTACGCGGTCGCGCATCGCATCAAAACTGGCCTGCACGCCCTCTTCGATGTGGGCGTGGCCGATGTCAAAACACAATTTCAAATCGTGCAAATGCGTGTCGGTGATGAAATGCTGCAGCGAAGCCGGCGCGCCCAGCTCGTCCGGCGTATTTTCCAGCGCAATCGTCACGCCGCGCGCCTTCGCGAACATCGAAAGACTTTCCAAAGAAGTGAAAGCCGCATCCAGCTTGCGCGCATCCGCCGCCTGCCGTCCGTGCCCGATATGCTGGATCAAATATTGGAACGGCACCTGCTCCGCGACGTCCAGCACGCGCTTAATTTCGTCCACTGCATCCAGCCGACGAATGCGCTCCGGGTCGGAAATGGAAATCACCACGCCGCTTTCCCGGCCTGGCGAACGGTCGCGGTCCGTCGGCGAATGCACCGAGTGCAGCCCCAAGCGGTATTCGCCCAGCGCGTCACCTAGTTCGCGCACCCGTTGCGCGTCGCGATAGCTGAAATGCTGCGAAGCGCAGAAAACCTCGACTGCCGAAAATCCCGCCTGCGCGATTTCCGCCAGCAGCGCCGCACCCAGCGGCTGATTCACAAATCGGTATGTGGATAGGATGCGTTGCATTCGGCCCTCAACGGCGCAAACTATGGTCAATGGAAAACACGATTCCGTCAATAGCGCGCGGCGATAGCAGTGCGGAAATGTAGGCGCGTGGAAACGTCGTCAGCCGGATTCGAGTCCTACCAGGATGAGCGCGATTAATCCGCCCAGGAAGAGCGCCGCCAGAATCCACAGCACCACGGGCGGCCGCTTGCGCATCAGTCCGCGCGGCGGCTCGTTTTGTTGCGCAAACTCCAGCGAATCCGCTCCGCTATCTTCGCCGGCGCGCCCTTCACCTCGTTCGGCAGCTGGCTCGTGTGGGCCGTCACTGAATTCGCGGGGCACGGTGACGATGCTAGCACCGAAGAAAAGCGTGCGGCAAGCGAACGCGCGTCCATCCGGTAGTTCGCCGGAAAGTTCATTTCGCTTCAGCCATGAATCGTGCCGGGAGGTAAAAATACGAATACGCGAATCGCGCTCTAGCGCGCCAGAATGCCAACCAGCGTGAATGCCGCGATTGCACCCGCCAGGATCGCAAGGACCACCCAACGGCCCAGCTGCGGATGCGATTCCGGCATGCCGAGTAAGTGAATCGAGGGATCCGGCCCATGAAGAATTTTCGCGCCGGCAGCGCGTTGTGCTGCAGAGAGAACTTCCTTATTAGGCACGTGCGCCGCCGAAGATTCTCGTGAGCGCTCCGCAATCGGGCTGGGCATCGCCCGGATACTAGCACCAACGCCCTCAAGCAGAAACAAAATTTCGATCGATTCAACAATCCATTAAGGTTCTAAATTGGAACAGCGCAACTTGCAGGCAGGGCGATTTCGCCAATCAACGAATCGCGTATTGAATCATCATCAACGCTACGACCGCTCCCGCGAAGACCGCGAGAACCAGCCAACGCGAGATGCCCTGGTTCCGATATCGCAGTTGCCGAACGTGCGCGGAAAGGCCCGCCGTTGCAGGAATTCGGCGCGCGGCTATTTCTCGGGCGACGTCGAATCCCGTTATTTCGGAAGGTCCCATCACCAGCTCGGAAACTCGATCAGGATTGTGGCGTTTCATGCTGCCGATACTATCACTGGGATTTCGTGCAACGACGGGAGGAATCGGTAGCGGGGCCAAACAGCTATTGCCGTTTCTGGAAAATAACGTTGCGGTATTAGTTTGAGCGGGGTGCGCGCAGCGTTATCATTTCGGGAACGCTGTGCCGCTGCGGCACATTACTCTGCCGCCAACTTCTGTGCCAACTTGGATCGCCCTCGAGCTTCAGCCGTTCAATTCCGCAAGTATTTTGGGAAGCAAAGAAAGTTTTGCCAGCGCGGCCGCGCTGCTCAAATATTCCAATCCGCAGGAAGGCCCCAGAAAAGCCCGCCCGCCTTGAATTCGCGGGAATAATCGCTGCACCACGCGCGCAACATCTCCAGCCTTTTCCAGCTGTTGGTTGCGCCCATCGAGCAGGCCCAGCGCCAGCGGCTTCGGCGATCCGCTGGAAGCGACCATTTCGTCCAGCTTGGGACTCGAAACGAAATCGAAGCCGACGATGTCCACCGGCAGCTCCAGAAGTTTTTCGTACAAAGGCGCGCAGTCGCCGAAATACACAAACAGCGCGAGCTCCAGCTTACGATTGGTTTTCTTCGCCTTGTCGCGCGCGTGCAGCAGCGGCTCCAACGCGCGCGCGAAAACGGACCACTCGCCCGGATTCCGCAGAATTGCCGGCTCGTCAATCTGAATCAGTTCCGCGCCGCATTGCGACAGCGCTTCGATCTCCGGCGCCAGAATTTCGGCGTAGGCGACGGCGCGCGCTTCCAGCGTCGCGGGAGTACCGGAACCGCCGTTCTCGCTGCTTCCTGAAAGCGAAAATTTCGCCAGCGTGTATGGCCCGGTCAACACCGGTTTAATCGCCAGCTTTCCGGCTTTGTTCGCGGGCGTCGGCAAATGCCCCAGCGCATTGCGCGCGAAACTATATTCCGCCACCACCAGGTTTCCCCGACGCAGTGGAGCACCTCTGAACAACGGCTGACGGCACGATTTCTCAGTATCGAAAAAGGGCACGGAGCCTTGCAGCTCCACGTTGTCCAGTTTCGCTGCCAGGTACGAGATCGGATCGTTCCAGCGAATCTGTCCGTCGGTAACGATGTCCAGGCCAGCTTTCACCTGGTCGGCAATCGCGCCGCGGGTCACGGTATTTTGCGCGTCCAGCAAATCCGCAGTCGTGCGTTCGCCGCGGTCCAGCGCGGCGATGGTGCGTTCCAAGAGCTGCAAATCGGGAGTGTCTCCTACGCGCGGATAACTTCCCGTGCTCGAAAGATACAAGCCTGGAGAGCTGCTGCCCATAGTGGAAGCCTCGGAATCAGCGCAAGAAACTGAAAGAAACTTAGTCGAAACGCCGAAAAGCGTCAAGGGCGACGCGGAAAAGCGACTCGCAAAATGGCTAATTCATTCGCCAGTGGAAAAATACGTGCAATCCGGATGATGAAACACCAGCGCGCTGACGCTCGCCTCCGGATCCATCATCATTCCTTCGGTCAAGTGCACGCCAATATCTTCAGGGCGCAGCAGCATCCATATCCCGGCCTGATCCTCAAGATTCGGACAAGCCGGATACCCAAAGCTGTAGCGTTTGCCCCGATAGCGCGAGGTAAACCGGTCCGGCATGCTCATTGTAGCCGGATCAGGGAAACCCCAGTCCTCGCGTATCCGCCGGTGCAGCCATTCCGCGCAAGCTTCCGCAGTCTCGATCGCCAATGCCTGCAGGCCATGCGAGTAGAGATAACTGCCCGCGGCTTTCGCTTCTTCCGATTTTTCGCGAATTCCCGCGCCCGCCGTAACCACGAACAACGCAACGTGGTCGCGCGCGCCATTCGCCGGCGGCAACACATAATCGCTCAGGCAGAGCTTGTCGCCCAGCCGCTGCCGCTGAAAATAAAACGTGTGTACGGGCGCCGCGTCTCCGGGCGCAAAAAGCGCGATCGAATTTGCGCGCCGCTCCGCTTCGAAAAATTGCCACACCGCTCCAATTTTCATGAATTCGGCGGCTTGCTGCTTCACTTCTTCCATGTTCTGGTGCAATTCGATCGCGCGCGCGTCATGTTCCGCCAGCGCCTTCTCGAAATTCCCGCGAAAGCCCAGATGGCGTCCGAACAGCATAAACGGATTGATGTAACTCCAAACTTCATTCAAATCCGGCACGCTGCGTACTTTTCGCTCAACGTACGCTACGGGGGGAATCGGCAAATCAATTCGAATGTGCGGCGAGCGCTCTTCGCCCGCAGCCACAAGCGGTTCCGGCGCCGGTTCTTCCAGCACCGCGGCTCCAACGTGCGTGTGCTGCTGCAATACGTTGTCCCGCCGCACCGGATCGCTCAGCTCGTTCATCAAACGCAGCCCAGTCATCGCGTCTTTCGCGTAGCAAACCGCTTGGCTGTACTGCGGCGCGATTTTCAGCCGCGTAAATTTATCGGAAAGCGCCGCACCGCCCACCAGCAGCGGCACGGTGATCCCAGCTTCGCGCAAATCGCTCGCGGTTATTACCATTTGTTGCGCGCTTTTCACCAGCAGCCCCGAAAGGCCGATTGCATCCGGATGGTGTTCGCGATGCGCGCGGATCAATTCCTCGGGCGGCACCTTGATCCCCAGATTGATGACGTCGTAGCCGTTATTTTTCAAAATAATCTCGACCAGGTTTTTCCCGATGTCATGCACATCGCCCTTCACCGTCGCCAGCATCACCTTCGCGCGTTTTTCCGTGTCCGCCTTCTCCATGAATTGTTCCAAATGTCCCACGGCCGCCTTCATGGCTTCGGCGGATTGCAGTACTTCGGCGACAATCAGCTCATTATTGTTGAACAGCCGGCCCACTTCGCCCATCCCCGCCATCAGCGGACCATTAATGATGTCGAGAGGCGGAACATTTTCCGCCATCTTGCGAGTCAGATCATCCACCAGCCCGTCTTTCGATCCTTCGATAATGTAATTCGCCAGCCTCTGGTCCAGAGGCAGATCCGCTGCGCGCTCTTTCTTCCGCGCCCCGGTCCCGCGAAAATGTTCGGCAATCGCGGCGATGTGAAATTGGTTGATCGCAGCTTTCTGTTCCTTCGTCTGCGAACGCCAATCAGCGGGCGCGCCGCGCAGCAGTTCCGCATCGGTCGCTCCGTCCGGAATCTCCGTCGGCGGCTTGTTGAACAGCAAATCTTCCGCCAGCTTGCGTTCGCGCTCGGGAATCGAACCGAAGCGCTCAATTCGCTCCGCGTTCACAATCGCCAGATCCAACCCCGCCTTCGTGCAGTGATACAGAAAAACCGAGTTCACTACTTCACGCGCGCCAGCCGGCAGCCCGAACGACACATTCGAAATTCCCAGCACCGTCCGCACGTAGGGGATGTGCTGTTTCACCAGCCGAATGCCTTCGACGGTCTCTACCGCGCCGCCGATATAATTCTCGTCACCCGTAGCGCAGGGAAATACCAGCGGGTCAAAAATAATATTCTCGGCGTGGATTCCGAACTTCTCGGTCAGCAGTTTGTGCGAGCGCTGCGCCACTTCCAGCTTGCGTTCGCGCGAGAACGCCTGCGCCTGCACGGGATCCTCGTCAATGCACCCGACGATCACCGCCGCTCCGTACGATCGCGCCAGCGGGCAAATCTTTTCGAATTTCTCTTCACCATCTTCCAGGTTGATCGAATTGATGATGCTCTTACCCTGGCAATACGTCAGCGCCAACTCCACGCCGCGCGGATCCGTGGTGTCAATCATGATCGGCGCCTTAATCTTGCGGATCAGTTGCTCATAAAACGGCGGAATATCGTTCAATTCCTCGCGGTCCGTGCTCTGCAGGCAGACGTCCACAATATGCGCGCCGCTTTTCACCTGGCGTCGCGCAATCTCGGTGGCCTCTTCCCACTGCTCAGCAGCCACCAGACTCTTGAATAGCCGCGAGCCAATCACGTTGGTGCGCTCGCCCACAATCAGCGGCCGCGTGCTGTCTTCCGCTTCAATGATCTCAATCCCCGAATAAACCGCGCGGTGATTCGGTTCCGGCGTCCGCCGCGGCTTTTTCCCGGAAGCCATCTCCGCGATCGTGCGAATATGTTTCTCGGTAGTTCCGCAGCACCCGCCCACAATATTCAGCCACCCGCGATCAATAAATCTCTCCAGCTGCTCCGCCAGAGTAGTCGGCGTCTCCTGATA
Source organism: uncultured Acidobacteriota bacterium (assembly GCA_963779465.1). GTDB lineage: Bacteria > Acidobacteriota > Terriglobia > Acidiferrales > UBA7541 > Palsa-295. The sequence continues at coordinate 1,458,995 of CAVZYH010000002.1, forward strand.
CAGGCCTTCTTCGTTGGGTAACCCAGCGTTTGGATAACAGGAAACCGCGCGATTCGTGAGCGACTGCAGCGTGCGCACATGGTCCGTCATGAATTCCGGCCCCGTAGCGCAATTCAACCCCAGCGAAATTAAATCCACGTGGTCCAGCGACGCCCACAGAGCCTCGATGCCTTGCCCCGCCAGCATCGTGCCCATCGCTTCAATCGTCACCGAAACCATCAGCGGAACCGGTTGGCCCAGCTCCCGCGCCAATTCCCGAATCGCCAGCAATCCCGCCTTGATGTTGCGCGTGTCCTGGCAGGTCTCCAGCAGCAGAATATCCGCGCCGCCTTCCAGCAAGCCGCTCGCCTGCTCGTAATAATTATTGCGCAGCTGCTCGAAGGTAATACCGCCGGTCACGCTGATTGCGCGCGTAGTCGGCCCCATCGAGCCAGCGACAAACCGCGGCTTGCCCGCGCTGGAATATCCATCCGCGGCTTTGCGCGCCAATTCCGCGGCCACGCGGCTGATGCGGCGAGCTTCCTCGCCCAATCCATATTCCGCCAGCACCACCGGTGTGCTGCCAAATGAATTCGTCTCGATGATGTCTGCACCCGCCTGCAGATATTTGCGGTGGATTTCCAGCACCACGTCCGGCCGCGTCAGCACCAGATTCTCGTTGCAGCCTTCCAGGTCCGGCCCGCCGAAATCCTCGGCCGTCAGATTGACCTGCTGCAGCATAGTACCCATCGCGCCATCCAGAATCAGGATGCGTTCACGAAGCAATTCGCGAAGGGCCAGGCCCTGTTGGATCAGATTGGTCATGAGTTCAGTAATTTTACCTGAAGGTGGCGGGCAGGAAGGGCCGGGGTATCTTTCGGCGCGCCTGAAGCACAACAACGGCGGCTACCCGCGCTGCAACTCGAGTTTTTCGAAGCTAGGCGGATCGTGAAGGCGTTTCGCTCACCGTGCTGCTCAGAAATTCCACCGGCACATTGCCGGGAAGCAGGCCCGCCGCCGCCCCGCGCGCCAGCAACTCGCGCACGGCCCGGCGTCCTTCTTCACCGTAATCCAGCGTCCAGCGGTTCACATACATTCCCACAAACTTGTCGGCCAAGGCCGGGTCCATGTCGCGTGCAAACTGCAGCGCATAATTCAGCGCTGGTTCGCGATGATCCAGCGCATAAGAAACGCTCTCGCGAATCACCCGCGACACTTGCCGCCCCAAATCCTCGCCCAACTTCCGGCGAATCGCATTCGCGCCCAGCGGCAGCGGCAACCCGGTCTGTTCCTGCCACCACTGGCCCAGGTCCACCACGCGATGCAATCCCATCTGCGAAAAAAGCAGCTGCCCTTCGTGAATCAGCAGCCCCGCTTCCACTTCCTTGTTCTGCACCGCATCCAGAATCTTGTCGAAGGGCATCGTCACCGTTTCGACGTTAGGCTCGAAAAGCTTCAGCGCCAGATAAGAAGTCGTCAGCATCCCCGGAATCGCGATTTTGCGCCCAGCCAATTCATTTTTCTTGATCGGATGCCCGGACACGACGATCGGCCCATAGCCTTCGCCGAAGCTCGCGCCGCAATCCATCAAGACATATTTATCCGCCACAAACGGGTACGCGTAAAAGCTGATCGCCGTCACGTCGTACACTTCTTTTTTCGCTGCCTGGTTCAGCGACTCGATGTCCGACAAAATATGCTCGAATTTCACGCCCGGCAGGCGCACCTTCCCCGTCGCCAGCGCATAGAACATGAACGCGTCGTCGCTATCCGGCGAATGTGCCAGGCGAATCTCTTTTGTCTTTGGTGAAGCGGCTGGTGTGGACATGCTGGGTCCGTCCTGGCTCTTGCGCGATTTCGTCACTCACCCCGGCTGAGCTAGTTCTGAGGACTATGATGCGCCAGCCGTGTTACCCGTCGCAGTGAACGAAACCAAGGTGTGTGCGTCTTCCGGCGAGAGCGCCGAATATGCGAGCAAAGAATACCATACGCCGTGGCCGAAGGTACAGACGCCACGTCAGGCGACGAGCTGCTCACAACGGAAAGCGTGCCTCGAATCGCAGCTCTTCTGGAGCTTCGCTTTTCATTCTCGTGGAATAGTAATCGCGCGCTGCTGATCAGCGAGGCTTAGCCAGCGTACCCGGTTTCTCGCTCGGCAAAATCCACGTCGCGATGCCTTCCACCACTTCCGAAGACACATGATCCAGCCGCGCATAATCCGACGGCTTCGACGCGCCGGTCCCATGAATGAAAAGGTGATCCAAGTCCGGATAATTACGAAGCGTCACATTTCTATTATTCGACAGCGCATCCGACCACGCCTGAAAATTCGAAGGCGTCACCTGATAATCCCGCCCACCTTGCACGATCAAGATCGGAATCTTCAGCTTGGCCGCCGTTTTCAAGGGATCGTAGGCCCGCAAGTCCAGCCAATAAGCACCATACATCGTCGCGCCCAAGAACTCGATCTTGTCGTCCGGCTTCAGCCCAGGGCTTTCAATCTGTTTCGCGCTGGATTCGATTGCTTCGATTCGTTTTTGTTCCGCTTCCGTCGGCGTCCCGCTCATCGCCGCCAGATTATGAATCTGCTCCAGCACTATCTTTTCCAGCGGACGCGCGTTCGCCGCTAGCATAACGATTCCCGCAATTTCCGCGTCGCCCGTCGCGATCCGCGGCGCCAGGTACGCGCCCAGACTATGTCCCAGCAAGAAAACCTGCTTGGGATCCACTTTCGGCTGCTTCGACATCAGCGCCACCGCCGCCCGCGCGTCGCTGATCGTTTCATCCTCCACCGTCATGTGTATGGGATCGTCGCTGCTCTGCACGGTGTATTTTTCCGTGCGCTTCGTATAGCGGAACACCACAATGCCGCGGCTGGCAAGGCCCCACGCCAAATCCTTGAATGGTTTGTTCGGGCCAATCGTTTCGTCCTGATCTTCCGGACCGGAACCCTGCACCAGCACCACGGCTGGAAATGGCCCATTGCCGACCGGCACAGTCAGAGTGCCCGGCAATTCGTATTTTCCGTTCACCAATGTGAGGGGCTGTTCGCTGAACGAATCCTGTTTGGCGTACGCCGGCGGAGTCCACGGCGCTGCCGGCGCCTGGTGCGGACGGAAACTCAAACCTCCCAGTTTCCCGTCGGGATTGAAAACCACTGTGGCGTCCAGCAGCGAATTCTCAAACTTGCACTGCAACTTCACCACTTGCAGTCCCTGCACCTGCGAAGTCTCCGTGCTGCTGATCGCCTGAAACGCGCCAGCCTGCTTGTTCAGATCGCGCCAGCCGTCCGCAAGTTTTCCCGGAGGCAGCGCCTGCGCCATGCGCGCGTCGTAAATTGCTTCCACTTTCTCAAATTGTCCTGCCACCAGCTCTTGAATGATTTGTTTCGCAGCGACAGCTGAAGGCGAATCTTGGGTCCCTTCCTGCGCAGCCGTGCGCAGTATCACGCCAGGCATAGCCAACAAGAACACGATCAGTGCGAGCAAACTAATTTTCATCCGGGATTCGTTTTGCATAATTATGCCAACTTATTACAGGACGGTCTGGATTTGCAAATCTCGTACCGAACGACCCGAATCGCCGCTGCAATTATTGCACCGGCGAACGCGGAGAGGCTGGCAAAGGTGAGGCATGATGCGCCACTAAGAGCCACTGTTCGTCGCGGCGCAGAAAAATATTGGTCGTTTGCACCATGGCATCGTCGAAACCATCCGCAAACGCGGTGGTCACGTGCTGGGTGCAGGAAACCCAGCCGATGTCGCCTTCCACGCGCACCCACACTCCGCTCAAGGCGATGCGCACCCGTTTGGCGTGTCCGAAAAGCCGCGCCCAGCGTTCGCGTACTTCGTCCCAACCCAGCAGCAAATCCCAGCCCGGATGGACGCAGGTCACTCCGTCGTCATGCGACCACACCGCTTCCATCTCTGCCAGGTCCAGCGATTCGAACGCCGCATAAAATTTTGTATTCGCAGAGCGCAGTGCGTCTTCGGGGCTTTGCTTCTGCGGCACGGTCTGGGTGGGCATGATGGGCAGTCCGGAAAACGAAATTACAAAAAGTTTACGCCAAGGCTGGGGCCTGCTTGCTTACGCTGCTTCGTTACGTTGCTTGCCTACGCTTCTCGCCGCGCCAGTTGCAATCCGCCGGCCGCCACAACGATCAGCGCCATCTTGATGATCTCGCCAGGCACAAACGGCAGCGCCCCTTGATTCAGCGCTACTCCCCATCCCATTCCCAAATACAGCGCGAGCCACGCGCAGCCGCAAGCAAAAATCACCGCTTCACCCGAAATTAGCGCGACAATTAAGGGTAAACCTGCCAGCCACGAACCGCCCTCGCGTGAATCCCGAATCTCCGCGCTGCGCTCCACCAACCAACCAGTCACAAACGCAGCCACGGGGTACGAGAACAAATACCCCGCCGTCGGCCCAGCAAAGCGCGCCAGCCCCGGCAACCCCAGCGGCTGAAACACCGGCAATCCCGCCGCGCCCTCCAGCAAATACAGAATCAATGTGATCGCGCCGCGCCGCGCTCCCAGCAAAACCCCCACCAGCAGCACGCCGAACGTCTGCCCGGTGATCGGCACCGGCGTCCAAGGCAGCGGAATCACGATGTGCGCGCACAGCACCAGCAGAATATTTGCCGCGGCGATGCGGAGCGCGTCGGCCGCAATTCCTTCGCCCGAATATATTCGGTCGGCTAGAACTTTCGCTTGTGACATCCCCATTCCTTTTCGCGTTTCAGCGCCAGTCTGCACGGCAACCAGGCCGTAACCGTGTCAGATATTACCGAAACTGGCAGGCATTATACCTGACGCCGCCGAATCTCACGTTCACTTTTCGTCCGCGGCTTTTTCGCTGGATATCAGGGGATCTTCTGCCGTCGCCACTTTCCCGCGCTTGTCATCTCCGTGAACTTTTCCCGCGGTGTCCAGGAAGAAAGAACGCTTGCCCAGTTTTCCGTAGGCCTCGGGAGTAGCCGCCAGCTCGAAATCATTATCATTTCCGCTCGGGTCCGGCGAAATGCGGTAGCGGAAAATGTAGCCATCATGTTTTCCCGCCGCCATGTCCGCCGGCACCAGCGCCGCCAGCTCCGGCGAAATTTGATCTTTCGGCGCCGGGCCCAGCTGCTCCAGCGATTCCGGCAATTTTCCAAACGCGCGCCGGTAAGTCTGTATCGCTTCGGCCAGTGCGCGCAGATCAGCAATCGCCGTGTCCTCGTGAGTCTGCAGATCAGAAACCGCCCACTGCTTCGCCAGTTGCGGCACGTCGAACAGCACCAATCCCAACGACAGCAGCCGCCAGCTGTTGCCCTCGCGCACCATGCCGAATTCCGCCTGCTCGCTGTTCACCACCGCCACCGGAATAAACGCCAGATTGTCTTGCACGCGCGCCGTGCCGAACCGGTATTCCACAGTGTTATTCGTGGCCCGGCAGTGCAGCACGATGTGCTTTGCAGCGTCGGCGGAAATCAGCGGCTTACCGGGTTCATCCGATAGCGATAGTCGTTTCATCAACTCAGTGCGTTGCGTTGCTGGCAGCCCGCGAAATGCAGCAGCGTTCGCAGTAGTCAGGTGGCTCGCGAAATCAGTTTCGTTCGCGCGGCACGCCGCCACCAAAGTGTCGGCCAGGGCGGTAGCAGGATCCGCCGCGTCGCCGGATTCCTGCGCGCACGCAGGGACCGGCATCGTCACCGCAGCGGCTGCGAACAGCAGCAACGCCACAGCAATCGTGCCCGTATCGCCGAACAGCGATCCGAATCTTGAATTCATCATCAGGACTAAGAGTTTGCCCGCGCCAGTATGGTTGCAAGGTCGCGCGTAAATTGCGACCGCGGCATTACTTGCGTGCAGCCGGCTGTGCGAGCCTGTTGCGCCAGATCCGTCTGCACGTGCGAAAGAAATGCAATCAGCGGCAGGCCGGGAGCCGTTGCGCACACCCGTTCAATCGCGTGCAGCGGCGCCCCGCGCGCGTTCAGATCCACAATCACCAGCTTCGGCGCTTCTGTCGCAATTTCCGCGAGCAGCGCGTCGCCCGTCGTGCTGGTGCGCAGCGAAATTCCCAACTGCTTCGCCGTCTCCAGAATCTTCGCCTGAAAAAATAAATCATCCACCAGAGCCAGTACCTGCGCCATGCCGCTGCACCTCGTCTGCCGTCGTCGCGCCTCGTAAGCCATCGCGCGCTTCCGTGCGAATCGCCGCTCTTCGGTGTACCACGCGCCACCGCCACGCACAAGCGCCCCTTCGACATCCTCCGCCCGTTGCGGTATAAAAGAATTTCGCCGCCGCTGTTCGGGAGGAATCAATGGCCGCCACACCAAGTCCAGACGTGCTGCCGGGCCTGGCCGTCCTGGAGCAAACTCCAATCATCATCGAAAAAATCGTCTGGGCCGCCAGCGACGAGCAACTCCACTGGAAGCCCGCCGCCGATCGCTGGTCCATCAGCGAAGTGCTCGCGCATCTTGCCGACGTCGAAGTCGCCGGCTTCCGCGATCGCATCCAGCAGATGCTCGAAAAAAATAATCCGCAGCTCGAGCCCTACGACCAGAACGCCGCCTACGCCTCCGGCCGCTATTCCGCCGCCAAAGCCCGCGAAAATCTGAAAAAATTCTGCCATGAGCGCGATCGCAGCCTTTCCGCGTTGCGCTACGTTTCGCCCGCCATCATCGCGCGCCTCGGACAGCACGCCAAAATCGGCCCCATCACCATCGGCCAATTAATGAACGAGTGGGCGTTCCACGACCTGGGACACATCCGCCAGATCGCCGAACTCTACCGCTCGCGCGCATTTTTCCCGTACATCGGCCCGTTTCAGCAGTTCTACACAATCAAACCGTAGCGCGACGCTCGCAACGCAACGTCACGCTCCAACGAACATCATGCCAACCGTCGCGCAGCGCATTCTTTCCACCTTCGACCAACTCGAGCGCCCCACGCTCGATCTGCACACGCTCTTCGAATTCGTCGGCGGCAACGTCCCCAGTGATCGCGAAGCCGTCCTGGATGCGGTCACGAATCTCGTAAAGGATGGCCTGCTCACCTCTGAAGCCGGAGGCGACTTCTACCGCCGCACCGAAGAGGGACGCCTGGCCCTCGCCGCGCCCCGCGACGTCACCATGTATATGCGCGAAGGCTGCCACCTCTGCGAAGAAGCCGAAGCCGCGATGGCCCCGGTCCTTAACGCGCTAGGCGCCCGCCTGCAAGAAGTGGATATTGACGACGACCCAGCGCTGCGCGCCCGCTATACGAACGACGTCCCCGTAATTTTCATCGGCGCACACTTCTTCGCGCAACATCGCATAGACGCAGCACGCCTCCGCCGCTATCTCGAAAACGCAAAAATTTAATTGCGCTGAGAACACCACCAAACCTGGCGAAGCAGCTTTGTTTTGGCAGCTTGCGGAAAAATGCACGCAGGAGAGGGTTTTGACGTTGTCTTTGAATTTGTAGCGGCCGCCTGCTTTTTCTTAGGCGGGCGTTCTTGCCTTAGCTTCTCGGAAAATTACCAAACGGCCCATCCACAGCGGAGAAAATGATCAGCGTTTTCTTACGTGCACGGAGAATTCAATCGAAACTTAGTGCTTCGCTTCTTCTTCCGCCCCAACGCTCTCATCCGGCACATCGCCCGGCCGTCCCTTCACCCGGTCATACACGCTGAACGCGCAAGTCGAGCCCAGCGCCTCGTTGTAATAAGTCGGCACGCCCAAAGCCGTGCGCAATTCCTCATTGAACCGCCGCAAATCACCAAGCTGCCGCACCTGCACTGGAAATTTCTTGCCCTCATGCCCGATCAGAAATTTCTGATATCCCGCATCCCACAGCGCCGTGAATTGCCCCTGCATCATGATGCAGGGAATCTCGGTCATCTGAAAACGGCTCTCCGGAGTCTTCCGCAGCTCTGCGCCGCAGTTATATTTCTCGATGCGCACTACTCCGCCGGAATTGCGCACCAGAAAGCCCTTCGCCGAAAGCGATTCCACCGTGGGCTGATCGAATAGTTTGTTCACGTACCACATGGCCATCACAGAATAGGGATTCGTCGCCCCGCCTGTAAAGACAAAAATCGCTCCCACCATCCGCAGCGCCACAAAATTTGCCGCCGCCCGCCGCCTGTGGGAATATTGCTCGCTCGGTTTCGAACTGAACCGCGCCGGCATTCTGCTAAACTGTCCGCAGATACCTGAATATCAGTGGTTTCTAGCTGCATCTAAGACGCAGGCTCGCACGAATCGCTTCAAATCGCTCGCCCGGGCCTCAAATAAACACAGGACCCACGCACGGTGACCGCAGCCAACAAACCGACAATCGCGCCGCAAGACGCAGCCAGCGCCGCCAAAACCAAAATCGGCGAGCATCTGCTCGACCGCATCGGCAACACCCCACTCTTGCGCCTAGAACGCATCACCACCGCCTTCCCCAACGTAGAATTTTATGCCAAAGCAGAATGGTTCAATCCCGGTGGCTCCGTGAAAGACCGCGCCGGCTACTCCATGATCCGCGCCGGCGAACGCTCCGGCGATCTCCGCCCCGGCAAAATAATCCTCGACGCTACCAGCGGCAACACCGGCATCGCCTACGCCATGATCGGCGCCGCGCTCGGCTATCGCGTCAAGCTTTGCCTTCCCACCAGCGCGTCGCCTGAACGCAAACATATTCTCGCAGCCTACGGCGTCGAAATCGTTTACACCCCCGGCGATGAAGGCACCGACGGCGCAATCCGCCGCGTCCGCGAAATCTACGAATCCGATCGCGAAAAATATTTTTATCCCGACCAGTACAGCAATCCTGCCAATCCCGCGGCACACTACACGACTACCGCCCCCGAAATCTGGCGCCAGACCAACGGCACCATCACCCATTTCGTCGCCGGCCTCGGCACTACCGGCACATTCGTCGGCACCACGCGCCGCCTGAAGGAACTAAATCCCGCAATCCGCTGCATCAGTTTTCAGCCGGATTCCGGCTTCCACGGCCTCGAAGGCCTGAAGCACCTAGCCACCGCCATCGTTCCGCGCATTTACGATCCAAAATTAGCCGACGAAGACATCGCCGTGCGCACCGAAGATGCTCACCAGCTCGTACGGCGCTTAGCCCGGGAGGAAGGCATTCTCGCCGGCGTCAGTTCCGGCGCGTCCTTTTGGGCCTGTATGGACGTCGCACGCAGATTACCCGCGAACGAGCGCGCCGTAATCGTCACAGTATTCCCCGATTCCGGCGAAAAATATCTGACCGAACAGTTTTGGAGCGAAGCATGAGCGCCCCCCTGCTGAAAATCCGCGAAGAACTCGCAGCCCAGATCCGCGCCCACGGCGTCGAAACCTATCCCCACGAATGTTGCGGCGCAATTCTCGGCCGCGACGACATCGGCGGGCGCGAGGTGCTCGCACTGGTTCCCCTCGCCAATCGCCGCAACGATTCGCCGCGCAATCGCTTCGAAGTCACGCCCGGCGACGTGCAACTAGCCGAGAAAACCGCGCGCGATAAAAATATCGAGCTGATCGGCTGGTATCATTCCCATCCCGATGCTCCCGCGCGCCCCAGCGAATTCGATCGCGAACACGCCTGGCCCTGGTACAGCTACATCATCGTCAGCGTGCAATCCGGCCAGCCGCGCGATATGAATTCCTGGCGTTTGCGCGACGACCGCTCCGCGTACGACTCAGAGCCCATTGAATCTTCCGCCCACTCTGCCAGCATCTAAGTTAAAGTATTCCGCCAATCCCGATCCGCTGCTTTACGGATGGATGTACCGCAGCACAGGCCCAGAGGAGGAATGCGAATGGCAGTAAAAGTGATCATCCCCACGCCGCTGCGCGCATATGCAGGCAAACAGGATAGCGTCGAACTGGAAGCCAACAACGTCGCCGAGGCTCTGAACGGACTGACGCTGCGCTTCGGCGACTTGAAAAAGCATCTCTATTCGGATGACGGGAAACTGCGCAGCTTCGTGAACGTCTATGTAAATGACGAAGACATCCGCTATCTGCAAAAAGATCAGACGCCGCTGCGTGACGGCGATATCGTCAGCATCGTGCCCTCCATCGCCGGCGGCACGCCCCGCTAAACGGGAGACAAACGGGAGAATTTCGTAATGGTCACCAAATCAGAAATTTCCGCGAATCCGGCGCCCGCCACCGCGCCCGTCTCGCTTTCCAAAGAAGAAGTCCTGCGCTACAGCCGCCACCTCATCATGCCCGAAGTCGGCATGGAAGGTCAGTTGAAGCTCAAGCAGGCCAAGGTGCTGTGCATCGGCACTGGCGGCCTAGGCGCGCCTCTCGGCCTGTATCTCGCCGCGGCGGGAGTCGGCCGCATCGGCCTGGTAGATTTCGATACCGTGGATTCCACTAACCTCCAACGCCAGATTCTCTTCGGCACCAAAGATGTCGGCCGCCCGAAAATTGCCGCAGCCAGCGATCGCTTGCGCGACCTGAATCCAGACATTCAAATTGATACTTTCGAAACGCATCTCTCCAGCGAAAACGCGCTCGACATTCTGAAAGACTACGACTTCATCGTGGACGGCACCGACAATTTTCCAACGCGCTATCTCGTCAACGACGCTTCCGTCCTCCTCGGCAAGCCCAATGTGTACGGCTCCATTTTTCGCTTCGAAGGCCAAGTGACCGTGTTCGGCTATCCCGATGGCCCGTGCTATCGCTGTTTATATCCAGAGCCGCCTCCTCCAGGCCTCGTACCTTCCTGCTCCGAAGGCGGTGTCCTCGGCGTGCTGCCGGGAATAGTAGGCTCCATTCAGGCAGCCGAAACTCTGAAGCTAATCATCGGCGTGGGCGAACCGCTCGTCGGCCGTCTGCTGCTCTTCGACGCGCTAGCCATGCGCTTCCGCGAACTCAAGCTGCGCAAAAATCCGGACTGCCCGCTCTGCGGCACGAACCCAACCATCAAGAAATTGATCGACTACGCCGAATTCTGCGGCATCCGTGGCGAAGAAGCCCCCGCCCCGCAATCGTCCGTCCCCGAAATCTCTCCGCGCGATCTGAAAGCGCGCCTTGATCGCGGCGATGATCTCTATATCCTCGACGTTCGCGAACCGCACGAATATCAAATCTGCAATCTCGGCGGCCACTTGATCCCGCTCGGCGATCTCTCCAAACGCGTCAGCGAACTAGACAGCTCCCGCGAAATCGTAGCCCACTGCCGCAGCGGAAAGCGTTCCGCCGAAGCAGTCGAATTCCTGCAGCGCGCCGGCTTTCGCAAGGTCCTGAACCTAAAGGGTGGTATCCTTGCGTGGTCCGATGATGTGGACCCCTCGGTGCCCAAATACTGATTGGCTCTGAAAGCCACGCGCTCTAGGCGCGCGCCCGCGGCGAAAATCTCGCGTATCTCGATCGGAGGATCGAATGCCAGACGTAAAAGTCACAGTAGTGAATAACGGCCCGTTGCTGATTGACGGCGAAGTCGAAGTGGTTGACCAGGAAGGCCACGCCTACGGTCTAGGCGGACGCACCAAGATCGGCCTCTGCCGCTGCGGCTTCTCCGAACGTAAGCCCTTCTGCGACGGCTCGCACAAACGCTCCACCTTCCAAAGCGTCGTCCAGGCCCACGAGCTGCCTCCTCCACCGGCCAAATCCTGAACCGCTAGCTCCTGGGTAGTCCCCTTACCACAGTGTAACGTTTCTACCCCACGCCAGGTAAAGCTGCGCGTCCGGCGCAGCCTCGCCCGCCACCAGTAGCCACTCATCTTGTTTATTATAAAGCACTTATATAGTACTAGAACCAATAGAACGAACGGCATCTCACTTGCTCCGTATTTCGCGGGCAAGTGTCAATCTCTTGGGGGATTTGTGGGCCGTTCGGGTAGCTTTTGGAGTCTCTTGCATCGCTTCCGCCTCGTCCTGCTGTGGACGATCGCCGGAGGAGCGTTCCTGGTCTCCCTCTGGGTTCTGCGCAACTCTCCGTATCAGGCAGATCCGCTCCTCGATACGTACCTGCAGATGGCAGGCAGCCTCATTGGCTTCACCTTCGCCGCCAACGCCCTGGTCCGCTTCCGTGGCACGCACGATCGAATTTCTCTCATCCTGGCGTTCGGCTTCGTCCTGGCGGGTCTGATCGAAGCCGGCACGAGCATGACGTTCTATCGTGGCGCGCTAGTCTCCGCCAATGCGGGCGATTCAATCTCCTACGGTTGGCTGGCTGGCCGAACTCTGCTCGGAGTTCTGCTGCTCGCCGCTTTGGCAGTAGAGCGTCGCATTCCGATCGCACGCGAACCCGCCAAGGAAATGGCCGCGGCAACTCTAATGGTCGGCGGCGTCGCCTATCTAACCAGCGTCTTCTATTTCATGCTGCCGCATGCGCCCAAGATTCATCCCGGCGCCATCATCCCGCGCCCCGCCGATCTTCTGCCCGCTGCAATTTATCTCGCCGCCACCATCGGCTATGCCCGCCGCCTCAATCGCGTCGGCGCGTACCTCGATCGCGCATTATTTCTCGCGGCCGCGCTCAACGTTCTCTGCCACGTCACCATGAGCGAATCGCAGCGTCATCTCGATGCGCCGTACACCCTCGCTCATTTCATGATGGTCATGAGCTACGTCATCGTGCTCGGCGGAACTCTGCTCGACAATGCTCAGCTTTTCGACCAGGTCAGCCAGCTTGCCGCTTCCGATCCGCTCACCGGCCTTGCCAATCACCGTCGCCTCATCGAAGTTCTCGAAACTGAAATCCAGCGCTCCCGCCGCACCGGACGCAGCTTCGCCGTTCTGCTTTTCGATTTGGACGAACTGAAGAAAATCAACGACCGTTTCGGCCACCTCACCGGCAGCCGCGCCATCAAACGCCTCGGCACCGCGCTGTCAGACGGCAGCCGCACGATTGATACGCCGGCACGCTACGGCGGCGATGAATTTGCCCTGATCCTTCCGGAATCCAGCGAAGCGGATGCCACGCAAGCAGCCGCGCGCATCTGCGAACAATTGAAGAACGACGGCCAGCAACCCCCGATAAGCGTTAGCGTCGGCGTGGCCGTCTATCCCGACAGCGGCGCGACCATCGAAAAACTTTTGGGCGCCGCCGATCGCGCGCTATACCGCATGAAGGGCAAGACCCACAAAAAATTTCGTCTGGGGCATGTAGCGGCCTGTTTGTAGAAAAAGGGGGCATGGGAAAATGCGCTTTGGGATGGGGATCCCAAAAAATTTCGTAGGACCGCGTCGTGAGACCCGCGTCCCGATGGAAGTAGGTGTGCAAATCACCGGTCATCCCGTCATGCCCGGCACCGAAACCACGTTCACGGAAAACGTCAGCCCGCACGGCGCCCGTGTCCTCAGCAATCGCCCCTGGAACCCTGGCGACCGCCTGACGATCTCGACTCTCACAGGCGCCTTTCGCGCAATCGCGCGCGTAGCCTATTGCCAGACCATTGCGCATTCCGGTTTCGCTGTAGGTCTGGAATTCGTCGAACCGAGCGGCAACTGGGTCGTCGCCGAATCCTGTTAGCTAACCACCCCGCCTCTTCGCCTACTGCACAAATCCAAAATTCGTATCCGGCGCCGGCCCAGATCCCTCCGGCAAGGTCCCAAACTGCGCCTCAAACCGCGCCACATTTTCCTTCAGCGCTTGCAGCAGCCTCTTCGCGTGCGCGGGGCTCAAAATCACGCTGGAAACCAGCTTCCCCTGCGGCACGCTGGGAAATAAATATATGAAATTCAGCGTGAACTCTTCACCGTTGTGATGAATCACCGCCAGATTCGAATATTGCCCCAGCAATTCCTTTTCGTCCGCCTTGATCTGCACTTGCTGCTTCTGCTGCTGGCCCGCTGGCTCGCTCATTCGTCTGCTCCTCGGAAGTTTCCTCGCTCACTATAGCAGAGCAGCGAATCGCGCTGGATTAGTTTTTACTCACGAACCGTACCAGTCCCATTGACCTCCGCCCTAGTTAAGCGTAGTTTATACCCAGAGTTTAGCTAGGTTAACCCATGGACGCTCCGCAAAAAAATCCCAGCCAGCTCGCCGGCCAAACGGCCCATCCGACCACAGAGTCCGCCGTCGCGTCCGCCGCGGCCCCGGAATTGATCGGTCTCGTCACCCACGAGGACGTGGATCGCGCTCGCGACCGCTGGGCAGTAGCGCGCGCGCGTTCCCAAGGGCGCTCCAAAAAGTTCGGCGGCTTCCGCCTGCTGTGGCTTTTGGTCGGCCCAGGCGTTCTCGTCTTCCTCGGCGAAAACGACGCCCCCAGCATGCTTTCCTACTCTGCCGACGGCTCGCGCTACGGTGTCGGCTTCTTCATTCCTTTCGTCGCCCTCACTTTCATCATGGGTTTCATCGTGCAGGAAATGACCGTGCGCCTGGGCGCCGTCACCCATCGCGGCCACGCCGAACTCATCTTCGATCGCTTCGGAAAATTCTGGGGCTTCTTCGCCATGGGCGACTTGATCTTCGGAAACTTTCTCACTCTCGTTACGGAGTTCATCGGTGTGCGCGCCGGCCTGGGTTTCTTCGGCGTGCGTCCCGCGATCGCTGTAGGCGGCGCGCTCGTCATCGTGGTAGCCGCCATCACCACCGGCCGCTATTGGACCTGGGAACGAATCACGCTGAGCCTCGCCATCTTCAACGGCCTCTTTATTCCCGCGGCAATTCTCGCGCGCCCCGATTGGCACGCCGTCGGCCACGCCATGCTCACTTGGATGCCGTTCCCCGGTGGCAGCCGCTACGAAATTCTTCTCCTAATTCTCGCCACCATCGGCGCCACCGTCACTCCCTGGATGCTTTTCTTTCAGCAAAGCGCTGTCGTGGATAAGGGCATGCAGCCGCGCGATATCAACGCCGGCCGCTTCGACACCCTTCTCGGCGCTTTGCTTGCTTCCATCTTCGCTATCGCCGCGATTCTCGCCACCGTGCCGCTGTTTCATCACGGCATCAACGCCGCCGATTTCCAAGCCGCGCAATTCGCCGAAGCCCTCGAGCCGTTAATCGGTCACACCGGCGCCGCGCTCTTCGCCCTGGGAATTTTCGAAGCCGGCATCGTCGCCGCCATCGCTATCTCCACTTCGTCCGCGTACGCCTTCGGTGAAGTCATGCAAACCGGCCACAGCTTGAACCGTCCACTGCGCGAAGCGTGGCCCTTTTATCTGACGCTTTTCGGTTCAGCCTGCGCCGCGGCCGCGCTCGTGCTGATCCCACGCTTCCCGCTAGAATTCGTGGTGCTAACGGTCAACGTGATCGCGGTCCTGGCCATGCCTCCGGCGCTCGCGTTTCTGTTGCTCCTTGTGAACGATCCCGAAATAATGGGCGAGCACGTGAACGGCATCTGGGCCAACGTCGCCGGTGTTACGGTTACCATTCTTCTGATTATTGCCGGGCTCGGCTTTGGCCTTGCCACGGTGTTTCCGAAATGGCTGGGTGGCTAGCTCTTTTTACGCATGGGTTGGTTTGCTAAAAAGCAGCACGGTGGAAGGGAGGAAGTAAATTGGATTCACACTACGCGGATGTGCCGGAAAATCCAGGCGTGCTAGCCTCGCCCGAGGTTCCTATTGACGCGCCCATTGACGTCAAGTCCGAGCAGCTCACCCTGCAGGATCCTCGCGCCGTACTTTCCTTGCTCGAAGCGGACCAAGTCGTTGCTGCCAAGCGTCGCACTCATTTCGGCCGCAAAAATCTCTCGTCCGGAACCAAGGCCCTGCTGTGGGGACTGCGCATTTATGTAGTGGCCATGCTGGTCATCGTGCTCATCTCCGTGTATCAAGCCGTTCACGCCGCCCGTTAAGTCGCTCGCAATCAGCGGCCGAGCAGTTGAAAATGCCGCAGCACAGTGCGAGAATTTCCCCGGCCCTGAAAAGTTCCGCGGGCAAATGCGCGAATCATGACGTCCGACAATCCCGCAGAACGCAAGTCCAACCCCAAATTCAAACCGAACGTGCTCGGAATCCTCGTCGTATTCATAATCGTTGCCGTCGCGGGTAGCATGGTCGTCTATTCCCTCAGTGACTGGACCGCGCCGGAAAAAGCCCGCCAGCTGCGCAATCCCTTTCCTCCAACGCCGCAAACCATTGGCATGGGCATGAGCACCTACGCGGATCACTGCGAGAACTGCCACGGAGAAGACGGCAACGGAAAAGGGCAGCGCGCCGAGAAGCTTTCAGTAGCGCCGACTGATTTCACCGATGCGCACACCATGACCCGCGCAACCGACGGCGAACTATTCTGGAAAATTTCCGAAGGGCATCGCCCGATGCCCGCGTTCAAAGGGAAACTGAGCGAGGAAGATCGCTGGCAACTCGTGGATTACATCCGCACATTCTCGCAGCCGCTGGTGGATCCGCCGGCCGAATCAGCTGTTCCCCCGCCCAACAAGGACGCTGCGCCCAAATAACAGCGCAGCGTCCGCCGCAACCACCACCGCGCGAATATACCTACTTCAAATTCCCAAGCGCGTCGGCGACTTCCTTCAAATCCGGCAGCGCGGGGATATCGTAATTCTTGAACCACGCGATTTTCCCGGAGCGATCCACGATCGCGATTGCGCGGCCCGTAATCCCTTTTTCCGCCAGGTACACGCCGAATTTTTCGCCCACAGCGCCGCGCGGCTGAAAATCCGCTAGCAACGGGTAATGAATCCCCATTTTTTCCGCGAACGCTTTGTGTGACCACGCGCTGTCCACGCTGATCCCAAGCACCTGCGCGTCCAGCTGCTCGAATCGCTTCATGTCATTCACGAAGCAGGCGTGCTCATTCGTGCACACCGGGCTCCAATCGAGCGGATAGAACACGATCACCACATTTCTCTTTCCCTGAAAATCGGAAAGCTTCACTTCCTTCTGGCTCTGATCCTTCAACACGAAATCCGGAGCGGCCGCTCCTACCGAGATTGCCATGCGAGATCCTCCCTGTTCGCTAAACGAACAAATTGAATATTGCGAGTGCGACGTTGCGCGCCATCCATAATAGCCGATGCCTACCGCATGAACAAACGCCCGACGCTCCACGCACGGGCATTTCCTCTCCGCAATCTGCTACCATACGGCGTCGTAACCAGGAATCGGGTCCGGACAAGTGGCGCGCATCTCGCACGAAGAAGCGTATCCCGCGGTCGAACTTCTGCCGCGCAGTCACAATTGGTGGGCGTGGCTGAAAGGTACGCCGCCCGAATGTATTCATCTGGGCGAAGAATGTGATTGGATTGCGACGCTGCTGCCGGACACGCTCTACTTGCGCGGGAAACGCAGTATCAAGCGCGAGCCGCCGCGCCCGGAAATCACGCTGTGCCGCGAATGTTTGAAAGACGCCGTCTCGAGCGAGCTCGAATCGTTCCCGGGACGCGTGGTAGCCTTCGAGCCGGACGCGGAAATCTTTACGCAGTATTTTTTCGTGGCGCAATCGGATTTCGAAGCGGTAGGATTGCGACCGGAAGTTTCGGACGCGATCGCTCGGCGCCTAGCGCGAGCCGGTGGCGCCTGCGTGGAATGTGGGTTCGTCGCGACCTGGCTGTGGTTCTCGCACCAGCAGATCGCGAGCCTGGATGAAGTGGAGCAAGTGGCGGCCGCGCCCGGCACCGCGTTCTGCGCACGGCACGGCGCGCGCAACCTGCTCGCGGCGTTCGACCGCATCAAGGAAGCGAACGTGTTTTACATGAATTTGCCGTACGGCGAAGGCGGCGCGTACGTCTGGATCTGAAAATGCAATTGCGCGAACTCGTGGAAAAATATGTGCACGCGGCGGGCGGCTACGGAAAATCCGTGCCGATCTCATCACTGAACCTGTCGCACCAGGAGACCGAGCGCGTTTTCGACATGCTTGACGAGGATTACCACATCAGCCGCTTCTTCCATTTCAGCAAGGCCGCCGGCCAATCTTTTCAAATCAGCGGTTTTGCGCAGACGCACATTTCGATTGACGCTGAGATTCAGGAAATTTTGTAGGCTGTTCCTGCGTGCGCTCAGGTTCACCGCGCCCACGGCTGAGCCGGTGCGACAATCACAAAAAACGTACTTCAGCGGCTGAGGTCGCACAAATGTTGCAAAGTTAATGTCGTGGCTAAAGCCACAACCTACAAAGACTCCGGAATTCCCAGACCAACCCTGATAGTGGCAGCCACCCAAACTACTCACTTGAGCACCGGATGGAAATCGAATTCGGGATCAATGTCCACGGGAATGTCGCTGGTCTTCGCCAGTAGCGCGCTCAATTCCGCCGGCATGGTGCCATATTTTTTGAACCACGCATCGGTGCGCGCGCGATCTCCGGTAGCCTCCTGCTCCAGCAATTCCGTGGCAAGCGAAGCAATCGCCGCCGGCATTTGTTCCAAATCAATCACGTACAATCCTGTGGCGGCGTCGCGAGAAATCGCCCCTTGCTCGAAGTAATAATTGAACTGCATGATTTCTCCAGCGCCATGCGCCTCCGCCACGCCGAAGCGCACCGTGCGAAAAATTCCCGCCACATAAGAAGCGTAGGTGATATTGCGCCGCTCCTTCGGCAGCACGCCGTGATCAATTAGCCAGCCGTAGCAGAATTCCCCCACCACGTCGGCCTTGGATTCCTCCAGCGCGGAATAGGAAGACCCAATCGCCTCGTTAATTTGCACTTTGCGTTGCGCGGTGTGCGCGAACGCCGGCCCCAGGCCGTGCGAAATCTCGTGCATGATGGTGTCCGCCAGATATCCTTCGCCGCTCGCCATCGCGGCCTGGTCCGCGCGCATGGTACGCTGCGCCAGCGGCAAAATGATGTAGTTCACGCGCGCGTCCATGAAATTCTTCCAGAAGATTTTCTTCGAGCCTTTAGCTTCATGGATGCGCGGATCGTTGGGAAGATTGTCCGCGACGGCCTGATATCCGTGCAGCAAGTCTCCCGCGCGATAGGGCGAGTCCACCACCTCCATCGGCGATTGCTTGCCGCGCTTCGAAGGCAGATCGGCGGCAGGCAAGGGAAGCGCTTCCTGCAAATCCGGCACGTATTTCTGATACAGCGCCAGCTTCTCGCTTTCCGCATCATTGCGGATCATCACCGAAGCGCCGTAAGTCGTCTTCACGCCAAGCAGCGAGTCGTCATAAACCTCATAAGGCGCAAAAACGACATCGAATTTCGGATTTTCCAAATCGAGCCACGCGATGTCGCTCGCGTAATAATCGTCAGTCAAAAGCGCGTCCGCCCGCAGCCGCAGGAATTTCGCAAAAGCCGGATCGTCGCTAAGCTTCGCGGCCGCGCGTAGGTCTGCAGCCATAGGCTCCAGAAATTGTTTGAACTCGACATGATACGGCACCGCTACTAGATGGAATTGGACCGAGGATTCGTCCGAGTTCAGGTGGACGCGCGTCTCAACGATGGTGTAAGCGCTAAATATCGAGGACTTCGTCTCGGGGTAGTTCTTCACGAAGTTCTCGAGAGTCTCAGCTTTTGAAATGCCCCGATAGAACCCGCGGCCGGGTGGCATTGGGCGTGTGCCAACGAACGGTTTGTCATCATCAATCAGATCGAAACGGCTACCGTTAATCTTCAAATAGCGCCGCAGCAATTCATCCTGGGGATCTTTGCTGTCTGCGAGTGACAAATATAATTTCAATCCTTGAGGATCGCTCTGCCGCCAGTAAATGCAATCCAGCAATCCAGAAGCATCCACGAGGCTCGCAACCATCGCCTTCTCGCGCGCACTAAGCCCCGCCGAATTGAACGGCATGTGCACCAATTTGAATTTCGCCACGCGCTCAGCTAAATCCGGCACCACGTATAGCTTCGCGGAAGCGCTCGGCGCGGCAGCTGATTGCGGCCTGCCCGCAGCTGGAGAAAAAGCAGCGGCGAATGCAAGCACTCCGACCGCACAAACTAGACCTGCGGAATTTTTAGTCATAGGTTGACGATTCTACAGCGGGTAGTCAGGACGTCAAAGAGCCGGATCGTGCCCGTGTTACGCCGCGCCGTTCGCGACACATCACACGAACTACTGCGAGTTCCCCAACTGCTTCATCTTCTGTTCCGCGCTCCCCCGAATCCCATCGCGGCGTTGCGGGCTGTCGGTCGTGTCCGTCGCCAGAAGCTCCAGCGCCTTCTGCGCATTCTGCCGCGCCAGATCTTTTTGGCCAGCGGCCAAATACGCATCGCCCAAACTGTCGTAAACATTCGGCGAATTCGGATAAGCAGTCACATTCATCTGAAAAAGTTCAATCGCCACTTTCGTATCGCCCATCGCCAAATGTTCATATCCAAACCGATTTAGCAGCGCTTCCGAAAACAACACGACCGACGGATTAGCGCGCCGCTCGCTCATATACATCTGCTCGGCCTTGCGCATTCCATCCGGCTCATCCGCCACCGCCAAGAACTTCGATTCCGCGGACCATGGAGCGAGCGCGTGAGTTGCCGGAGGCGCGGGCGAATTGCGCAGTGTCGCATCAAACCAATCCACAATCATCCCGGGCAATTCCGGGTGCGCCGCGAACATGTCCGCGCCGTGCCCGCCGGTGGAATAACGCACGAACTTGTTCGCAGGATCTGGCGACACGTCGTAGAGCCACTGCATAATTTCCACCACGCCGGGGTCATTCACGTCGTCATCAGCCGCCGCCAGAAACACCGGCAAGGCCGGTGAATTATGCAAAAATTGACGGCCCGAACGATCGGTAGTTTCCGACAGCAGCACCAACGACTTCACCTCCGGATGTCGCCGCGCCAGTTGCACCGCCTGGTTCACGCCGCAGCTCGCTCCGCCAGCTCCGATCACGCCGCGATTCACGCTCGGCTGCGTCTGCAGATACCGGAACGCGATGTCCACGTCCGCCGGCCACAATTCCTTGACGATTTGATCGGCTTCCTGCACCGACGAAACTTTGTCCGGACCTTTGCCGCCGCTCTCGCCGTAGCCGCGAAAATCCATGGTCATGACGTTGATCCCGGAAGCCGCAAGTCGCTCCGCAAGATCGTCCCAGACTTTGCGCTGGCGATTGCATTGATGCAGCAGCAATACGCCCGGTCCGGGCTGTGCAGCAGCGAAAAAACTGGCTTTCAGAATCACGCCATCGGGAGCGGCCAAATCCACCACGCGCGGTGCCGGTGTTTGCTGCGCCGCGCACACCACGGGCAGCGCCAGCGCAACAATCGCCAAGGAAAAAAGACTCCGCAACAAACCGTGGCGCCAATTCATGGGCACCTCCCGGGAATCGCGTAATTTAGACACCCCGAGAGACGGAATTGCAAGCGAAATGGAATCAAAAACGAAACGGAATCGCAAACGATGCTGTGCGGCGGCAAAGTGCCGCTCACCGCGCTTCAGCTGCCGTGAGCAGGAATGGTCTGGCGCAGCGGCTTTTCGGTCTTGGCCGCGTCTCTTTCAGCTTGCCCAGGAACGAGCTGATATCCGTGTTTCCCCGGCCCGGGAAATACCTGCGAGAGCGCCATCAAATTTGCATACTTATTGAAAGCAACTTCCGCGGCATGAATTGTCGGGTCGGCCGGGATGGACTGCGCTTCCACCTTCGTGGACGCGCCGCCGCGCGGGTTGCTGAATTCCAGCGTCAATTTGGCGGTGCCCGGAACTTCGCGAATCACGAAGTTGCCTTCTGGAAAAGTCGTGTTCCCCACGACGAACGGCCGCGACATTCTGAAAACAATTTGCGTGGCGATCTGGGCGTTGGCGGCAAATGCGCCAATGGTCAGCGCCAGCAGCGTGTAGAGCGCGAGCTTTCCGTTGAGGGGTTTCATGAAATCTCCTTGCTCCTGATTCTGCACGCGAGGATATTTCTCATCCGCCGCGATGTCCACTGCAAAAATCAGCGCACCGGCAACGCTCTATGATGTTTGCGCGACCGTGCGACCGCGCGGCGTGTGGTGCTATGCTCGTCGCGTGGCAACGGAACACGAAGCGCAACAGGAGCGGGCCCGCGCGGGGCTGTGCGCGGATTGCACGCACGCCCGACGCATCGAATCCGACCGTGGCGCCGTATTTTATTTGTGCGAGCTGGCAGCCGCGGATCCGGCGTATCGAAAATATCCGGCGCTACCGGTGCTACGCTGCGCGGGCTACCATCCGAAAGCCTGACGCGCGCGCCGCCGGCGCAACGAGAGGGAACTGATGTCGATTCAAACCGTGCTGCAACTGGGCGACCCAAAACTACGCGAGATCGCCGCGCCTGTTGCGAATCCGCGAGCGCCGGAAATCGCAGCCCTGGTGAAAGACCTGGCCGACACGCTCGCGCACTGGCGCGCCACCACGGGCTACGGCCGAGGCATCGCCGCGCCGCAAATCGGCGTCGCCCAGCGTGTAATTTTCCTGCAACTGCCCGGTGCGCTGCCGTGGCCGCTGGTAAATCCTGAAATCATCGAACGAAGCCCGGAGAAAATCGTCGTGTGGGACGCTTGCCTGAGTTTTCTTTCGATTTTCATGCAGGTGGAAAGGCATCGCGAGATCAAGGTGCGTTATCAGAATCTGCAAGGCGAATCGCACGAAACTCATGCCGGTGCGGAAAGGGACCTAGCCGAGCTGCTGCAACACGAGATTGGCCACCTCGACGGAATCCTCGCGGTGGATCACATCACAGACATGCGCACGCTGTGCACGCGGGAGGAATTCGAGAAGCGATACAGGGCCACGAGCCCCTACGCCATAAGCGCAGCGGGGTAACGCGATTTTCGAGGAACAAGAACTGGCGAACGAGGCGCAACGTCGCAAACGCCAGAAAATTATCTTGCGGTAACAGTAGTGCGGTGTAATCGGTCCTGCAGCGCCTTATTCTCGCTGCGGATTTCCGCCGGCAAACGGTCTCCAAATATCTCGAAAAATTTCGCGGTGGCATCCGCTTCTTCCGACCAATCACGCGCATCCACGCGCAGCAATTCATCCACCACGTCGCGCGAAATCGCCATTCCATCCAGCGTAAGCGACCCCGGCGTCGGCACGTAACCGATGGGCGTATCGGTCGCCGCCGCTCGGCCTTCGATGCGGTCCAGCATCCATTTGAGCACGCGCACGTTGTCGCCGTATCCTGGCCACAGGAATTTTCCATTGGCGTCCTTGCGGAACCAGTTCACGTGGAAAATTTTCGGCGCGTGCTTGATGCGCGGTCCCATTTCCAGCCAATGCTGGAAATAATCCGCCATGTTGTAGCCGCAAAAGGGAATCATGGCCATCGGATCGCGCCGCGTCACGCCCACCGCGCCGGTAGCAGCGGCAGTCGTCTCCGAAGCCATAGTCGCGCCGACGAAAACTCCGTGCTGCCAGTTGCGCGATTCATATACCAGTGGAGCCAGCCGTTCGCGCCTGCCACCAAAAATAATCGCGGAGATCGGCACGCCCTCTGGATCTTCCCAGTGCGCTGAAATCGAAGGCGACTGCCGCGCCGGCACGGTGTAGCGCGAATTCGGATGCGCCGCCGGCCCTTTCTCCGGCGACCACGCCTCACCCTTCCAGTCAATCAATCCCGCGGGCGGCGGAGTGCCGATGCCTTCCCACCACGGCTCGCGCGCTCCGCTGATGGCCACATTCGTGAATATCGTGTTGCGACGCAGGGCCGCCATCACGTTGGGATTGGTCTGCGCGTTCGTTCCTGGCGCCACGCCGAAAAATCCGTTCTCGGGATTAATCGCGCGCAGCGTGCCATCCGCGCCGATGTGCATCCAGGCGATGTCGTCTCCCACGGTCCACACGCGGTACCCTTGCGATTCCAGCGCGGAAACCATCATTGCAAGGTTGGTCTTGCCGCAAGCGCTGGGAAATGCCGCAGCCATGTAAGTCACTTTGCCGGACGGATCTTCCAGGCCGAGGATCAGCATGTGCTCGGCCATCCAGCCTTCGGAACGCGCCATCCAACTGGCAATGCGCAATGCGAAACATTTTTTCCCCAGCAGGGCGTTCCCGCCGTAACCCGAGCCCACGCTCCAAATTAATTTCTCTTCAGGGAAGTGCATCACAAATCTGCGATCAGGGTTCACGCCGGCCAGCGCATGCAGCCCGGGGACAAAATTATCGCTGTTGCCGATGCGGTCCTGCGCAGCCTTGCCCATCCGAGACATGACGCGCATGCTCGCCACCACGTAGCGGCTGTCTGTAATCTCCACGCCCACCCGGCTATAAGGAGAATTTTCCGGCCCCATGAAGTAAGGCGCCACGTACATCGTGCGGCCCTTCATCGAGCCTTCCAGAATTGGGCGCACCCGAGCCTTGCCGTCTTCGGGAGACATCCAATTATTGGTGGGCCCGGCTTCATCCTTTGTGCGCGTGCAAATAAATGTGACGCTTTCGGTGCGCGCTACGTCATTCGGATTGCGGCGGTTCAAATAAGAGTGCGGATAAGTGGCGGGATTCAGTTCAGTGATGATGCCGTCGTGCTGCAGGCCCCCGAGCATGCGATCGTTCTCGGCTTCCGAGCCGTCGCACCAGACTATTTTGTCCGGCTTCGTCAGGCGCGCGGATTCCTCAACCCATTGTTCGAGTGGTGTGGACACCTGGTCTCCGGGATGAGGGCGCGTGGGGTGCCGCTCGGCTGGCGGGCCGGGCCGGTCGCGACCTCGTTTACAATCGTTCTATACTAGAAAAGTCTAGGCCACGATTCGGTGAATTGCAAGTATGGGTGCGCCCGCGTGATTAACAGCAGCGCGCGCCGGGATATTTACTCCTGGCGCAGTGCTTGCATCGGGTCCACCAGCGTCGCACGGTGCGCCGGGATGAAGCAGGCCAGCAGCCCGGCCAGCAGCAAAGCCGCGGCAACGGCGCCGAACGCCGCAAAATCAAACACCGCGACGTTGAACAGCAGCCCGTGCATCACTTTCCCCACGCCATAAGCTCCCAAGAGGCCCAGCGCCAGCCCGATGCCCGCGAGTAGCATCCCTTCCTTCAGGATCAGCGCGAGCACGTTCCCTTGACCAGCGCCTAGCGCCATGCGCAGCCCGATCTCGTGGGTGCGCTGCGCGACTGCGAAGGACATCACTCCATAAATCCCCACCGCGGCCAGCAACAGCGCGATCGCCGCGAAGCCTGCGAACAATCCAGCTGTGAAGCGCTGCGGGGACATCTCTTCGTCCAGGATCTGGTCCATGGTGCGAGGGGTGCCTAATGGCAAATCTGGATCCATCGCCTGGACAATCCCCGCGATGCTTCTAGTCAAATTATCCGGTTCCACAGCCGAGCGCACCGCGATGCGCGCCTGCGGCCAGGGACTTTGCCAGAAAGGCACATCAATTTCGGGGAAGTCTTCTTCCAGTCGGCCGTTGCGGACCTCGCGATAGACGCCGACGATTTGCCAGGCGACCGGGGGACCAAGTTTCGTGACGCCGGGAACCAGCTGTTCGACGAGGATGCGCTGGGACAAGGGATCAACGCCGGCCAGGAATTTCTTCGCGAAATTTTCATTCACAACGGCTACCTGCACGCCGCCCGCCAGGTCCTGATCGTTGATTGCGCGCCCCTGTGCCATGCGGATCCCGAAAACCTTGAAAAAGTCCGGAGTCACCATGTTAAAGCCCGACACAGGCCGCTGCGACATGTCCGTGACTTCTTTGCCGGCGATTTGAAACGGCATTCCGAATCTTACGCCCTGCAGCGGCCCGCCCTCGGAGGCCGAGACGGCGGTGACGCCCGGCAGCGCTTGAATTTTTTCGAGCAGCTGGCGATAGAAGGTCGTGATTTGCACCGCGTCCGGCAAGCGGCCCTTCGTTACAGGTAGATCGAACGTCAGCAAGTGATCGCTGTGGAAGCCCAGGTCCACGTGCGCGAGGTTCCACAGACTGTGAATCGCCAGGCCGCCGCCGGCCAACAAGCTCAGCGCCAACGCAAACTCCGCGATCACCAGCGCGCGACGCAAGCCGTGCCGCCCCGTGCTGCGCGACGAGCTTCCGCCTTCCTTCAGCACCTCATTCAAATTCATGCGCGCCGCTCGCGACGCCGGGGCGCAACCAAACAACACGCCGGCGAACATCACCGTCGCCACCGTGAACACCAGCACCGGTACGCTCATGCGGACATCCACTTCCGAAAGCAATGTGTATGGGGGCATAGAGGCCACAATCGCTTTCATCAGTATCCACGCCAAGCCGATTCCGAGCACGCCTCCGACGGACGCCAGTGCCAGGCTCTCGATCAGGAACTGCGTGAATATCTGCCGTCGCGAAGCGCCTACCGAAGCTCGCACGGCTACCTCTCTTTGTCGCGCCGCGCCTCGCGCCAGCAGCAGGTTTGCCACGTTGGCGCAGGCGATCAGCAGCACGAAACCCACCGCGCCCAGCAGCAGCGGCAATCCCTTTTTTGTGTCGCGATTCAGGAAATCGTTCTTCAGCGGCTCGACGCTCACGCCCCAGCCCTTGTTCGATTTCGGATAATCCTCGGCGATGTGGCGCGCCACGGTATCCATATCAGCGTTCGCTTGCGCGATGGTCACACCCGGCTTCATGCGTCCTAAGACCACCAGCCAACGAAAATCGTGGTTCATCTGCTCCGGCGTGAAGACCATTGGCAAGACCAACTGTCTCCCCAGCCGGTCGGGCTGCCCGGGAGGTTGCACGCCAATCACGGTGTAGAGTTCGCCGTTCAAATGAATCTGCTTGCCGATAATATTCGGATCGGCGCCGAAATGCGTTTCCCACAATTTGTGCGTGATGATCACCACATGATCTTTGCCCGCTAAAGCGTCGTCGGGCAGCAGATAACGTCCCATGAATGGCTTGTCCCCGATCAACTGGTCCAGAAAACCTGGGGTCAAGTAGTCGCCTTCGATCTGTACCGCGCGTTCGACGCCGGCCGACACATTGAATTGCTCTCCACTCACCGCTCCCAGTATTTGGAAAACTTTACTATCGCGCTTCCAGTCCAGATAATCGCCGGCCGAAACTCCATTCGTGCGTCCGCCATTGCTGGCCCACACCACCACCAACTGGTCCGGCTGGGGATAGGGAAACGGCGCCAGGAACGTGGCGTAAGAAATGCTGAAAATCGCGGTGTTCGCGCCAACGCCTAGCGCCAACGCAAAAATAGCTACCGCGGCAAATCCAGGATTTTTTCGCAGCAGACGAAAACCAAAGCGGGTGTCACGCAGGAAGTTTGCCATGCGGCGCTCTCCTTGTCCGGCAATGAAAAACGAAACAAGCCCCGGTAAAGGTCACGATTCGAGCGATCACTTCATTCCGCAAGTCCGGAATAATCGCGCAGGCGCGCGAAACCCAGCCCAGATCGCCGAACAAACGAATCCTACATCACTTCGCTATTTATTGCGCAAGAAATGGACCCGACCCGGTCACCCCATCTGCCCCCGACGCCGCCGGATTCGCACGTTTTTGCGAATGCCCGTCTCCCGCTTCGCTCCCAGCGGAAAGTGGGATAATACATTTCCTCATGCTAAGCTAGGCGCATGGAACTCATCTTACGCATTCCCGACGATGTCGCAGAACGCCTTGCGATTGCCGGTGGCGATGTTTCTCGCCGCGCTCTGGAAGCGCTCGCGCTGGAAGGCTACCGCGAGCAAGCCCTGACGCTCTATCAAATCTCAGAAATGCTCGGCTTATCTCGAGTCGAAACCGAAGACTTCTTGGGCCGGCACAATGTTCCGCTTGCAAAGATCGGAGCCGCAGACCTGGACCGTGAAGCGGCGCTGTTCGAAGCGGCGTCCCGGCGTCAATCCCACTAGCGAACTCTCAGCATGATTGCAGTTTCCAATACCACGCCGCTGCGTTATCTGATCGCCATTGGGCAAGAGCATTTGCTGGGTCATTTGTTCGAGAAAGTGTTTGTGCCTGCCGCTGTGCACGCCGAATTACTAGACACCAGAACACCGGAAATGGTGCGCCTTCGCGTCCTGTCGCTTCCGGCCTGGTTTGAGGTCCGGGCTGTACAGGAATCTGCCGAGTTCGTATTTCCAGTCACCGTGCATCGAGGCGATCGCGAGGCGATTCTGCTGGCAGAGGCACTGCGTTCGGACATTCTTCTGATAGATGAACAGATAGGCCGGACCATTGCCCTCAGCCGCGATCTTCCGCTGTCGGGAACGCTCGGCGTGTTAGAACGCGCGGACGCGGAAGGTTTGGTGACTGATTTCCCGCACGTTCTGAAGAATTTGAAAGCAAGTGGATTCTTCATCGCCGAAGTGTTGCAGCAGGAACTCTTGCAGCGTCATAGAGCACGGCGCGAGACTAAATAGGAAATCGAAGCAGAATCACTCGAGCCAAACTGCGCGTGGCCGAATGCTATACTTCCAGAATCATGTACGCGCGCAAGCTGCAGGCAGAACTGGTGATTGGCAACGAACGGCGTCCAGCGCCGCTCGATTGGCTCGATAGTTTTTGCATGCGCAACTTCACTGGCTCCGCCGAATTTGACGACACGCTCCCTACCGCCGATGGGCGTCTGGAAGCTGGCCTGGCAGTGGACCCTGCGCGGTTAGCACAAGCCATGAGCGAGTGGTTCACAAAACGTGGGAAGGGCAACGGTCAACCGGTAACAATCGAACTACGAGAAGTGGAATCCCCGAAGTAAGCGCTCGGCAGCAGATTTCGCGCAATTCCGCGCGCCGCAATTCCAAAACCCTACAGATTTTCGGATATTTCCTACGTGGAATGAAAGCCTGCAAAAAAAAGAAGAGCCGAACACTCCCTGCGTATGATTGGGGCGTTGCAGCGGTCATCGCAGGAGGAGTTCGGCTCCTCACATCCAGTTCGACGCATCCCGCGAAAGATAGTTAGCAGCCGCTTTAGCAGCGCTTCATTCAGCGGCCTCGAAAACCCCGTCGTTTTCCCCGTCACCGCCCGACCCACCCGGTCCACGCTGCAGAAGGGCCTTAATCTGCGGCATGGCCTCGCGCGTAGCATCCTCGCCTGCGGCGATCAACTGCGGCGTTTTCACAAACTCATCCCACAAAATGTGATGCACGTTCGGCTCGATCAACACATCCGTCAATCCGCGCCAAGGCTGATTGGCCACCGACTGAATAATCGAAAATGACCGGCTGATCACCTCAATCGTATTGCGCGGCTTCGATTCCAGCAGCCCCGGCTCCAGGTGAATTCCAATCACCATCTCCGCGCCCATTTTCCTCACTGCCGGCGAAGGCACCTGCTCGGTCAGAAATCCATCCACCAGATAATGATCTTGATGTTCCACCGGCAAAAATAGCCCCGGATAGGCGCACGAAGCCCGCAACGCCGGTCCAATCTCCCCCTCGATGAAATGCACCGAAGCGCCTTTCAACAGATCGGTGGCGACGATCGCGAGCGGAATCCGCATCTCGTGAAAATATTTCGCTGGCGTCAGCCGGTGCAGGAAATCCTCCAGCGGTTCATTCGACGCCATCCCCATGCGCGAGAGCGTCCAGCGCCCGAAATCTCGAAATCGCGTAATCGCCGCCTGCTGCGCCATGTGCTCCAGCGTCGCCCCGCTCGCATAAGCAGCCGCAATCAATGCGCCCACAGACGTCCCGGCAATAAAATCAATCGGGATTTCGTTTTCTTCCAGGACGCGCAACACGCCCACGTGCGCCACGCCGCGCGCGAATCCGCCGCCCAGCGCCAAGCCAACTTTCGGCCGTTCGCCGCCGGTACCATAGGCGAAACTTCGCAAGCCCCGGACGGCTTTCCCCAGCCATTTTGTGGTTCGTCCCTGGTCAGACATGCTTGTCCCTTCACCACACTTTAACCCAATTCGCTCTTGCGGGTCTTTCCGGTTGACCGCTCCGTACCGCTTTTGTAACCTCACTGACTGGACAAACGCCTCGAGGGACACCAGTGAAACGACGCATCGAACGCGCAGCGGTTCTGGGAGCAGGTACGATGGGCGCGCGCATCGCCGCGCATCTGGCGAACGCCGGCATCCCGTGCTACCTGCTGGACATCGTTCCCACCAGCCTCACTCCCGCGGAACAAAGCAAAGGTTTGACGCTGGAAAGCCGCGCCGTGCGCAATCGCATCGTCCTCGCCGGCCTGGAAGCCGCCAAAAAATCGCGTCCCGCCGCATTCTTCACGCCCGACGACGCGCGCCTGATCACTCCCGGTAATCTTGAAGACAACATCGCTTGGTGCGGTCAGGCGGACTGGATCATCGAAGCCGTCGCCGAAAATCTGGAAATCAAGCGCAGCCTCTTCACCCGCGTCGAAACCGTCCGCAAGCCCGGGACCATCGTCACCTCCAACACCTCCGGCCTGCCGATTCATCTAATCGCCGAAGGTCGCTCCGAAGATTTTCAGCAGCACTGGGCCGGAACGCATTTCTTCAATCCGCCGCGCTACATGAAATTGGTCGAACTCATCCCCGGACCCAAAACGCTTCCGGAAGTCCTGCAATCGCTCGACGCAATCTGCGACCTGCGCCTCGGCAAAGGCGTGGTTCCGGCGAAAGACACGCCCAACTTCATCGCCAACCGCATCGGCACTTTTTCCATGCTCAACGCAGTCCGCCAGACGCTCGCGCTGGAAATGACCATCGAAGAAGTGGACGCCTGCACCGGCCCCGCCATCGGCCAACCGAAATCCGCCACGTTTCGCACCGCAGATTTGGTCGGCCTCGACATTCTCGTCCACGTAATACGCAATATCTACGACAATGCCACCGCCGACGCATCGCGCGACATCTACAAAGTTCCACCCTTCATGGAAGAAATGCTCAAGCGCGGCTGGCTGGGAGACAAAACCGGCGGCGGTTTCTACAAAAAAATAAAAAAAGGAGGCGACTCCGAAATCCTCACGCTCGACTGGCAAAAAATGGATTATCGCCCGCGCCTCAAAGCGAAATTTCCTTCCATCGAAGCAGGCAAAGCCATCGAAGACACGCGCGAACGCCTCCGCGCCCTGCTCGCGCCAGCACTTGATGGCAAAGGCGGCGACAAAGCCAATCGCATGTTGTGGTCCAGCCTTAGCCAGACCTGCCTCTACGCCGCGCGCCTGATGCCGGAAATTTCTCACAACGTTGTGGACCTCGATCGCGCCGCACGCTGGGGCTTCGCCTGGGAACTGGGTCCCTTCGAAGTCTGGGATGCTGTCGGCGTCGAACGCATGGCCAAAGCCATGGAACGCGATGGACAAGAGCTGCCGCCGCTCGTGCGCAAAGTCCTGAACTCGCCTAAAAAATCCTTCTATGAATCCGAAAAGGGAACCACGCGCTATTTCGATTTGAAATCAGAAGCGCTCCAGCCCGTCCCGGAACCACCCGGAATCATCATCCTGAAATCGCTGAAGGATCGCAGCGGCGTGGTGCAGAAAAATGCCGGCGCCAGCCTGATTGACCTCGGCGACGGAGTCCTCTGCTGCGAATTTCACTCCAAGATGAATTCCATCGGCGGCGATCTGGTCGCCATGATTCACGCCGGAATCACGCGCCTAAGCTCAGATTTCGACGCCATGGTCATCGGCAATCAAGCCACGAATTTTTCAGTGGGCGCGAACCTGATGCTGGTGCTGATCAGCGCGCAAGAAGGCGAATGGGACGATATCCACATGGCCGTGCGCCAATTCCAGCGCGTCAATATGGCTATCAAGTACGCGCCGCGGCCCATCGTCGCCGCACCTCAAGGTATGGCTCTCGGCGGCGGGTGCGAAGTCCCTTTGCACGCCGCGCGCATTCACGCCGCAGCCGAAACCTACATGGGCCTGGTGGAGACAGGCGTCGGCCTGATTCCCGGCGGCGGCGGCACCAAAGAAATGCTCATCCGCGCGAATGAACACTCCGCCGGCGGCGAAGGTCTCGACCTCTTCCACGCGCTCAAGCCCGTATTCGAAAATATCGCCATGGCTAAAGTTTCCACCGGCGCCGAAGAAGCCCGCGCACTCGGCTATTTGCGTTCCTCCGACCTGATCGCCATGAATCGCGACCGCCATATTGCGGACGCCAAGCAAACCGCCCTCGCGCTCCTTCGCGCTGGCTATCATCCGCCTGCCCCAGCGCAAATCCGTGTGCTCGGCGAAGAATTCCTCACCGGCGCGAAGCTCGCGATTCATATGATGATTCGCGGCGGTTACGCCTCGGAGTACGACGGCGTAGTAGGCCGCAAACTGGCAAACATTCTCGCCGGCGGCGCCGTCACCGCGCCCCAGCTCGTGCCAGAACAATACGTTCTCGATCTCGAGCGCGAAGCGTTCGTCAGCCTCTGCGGCGAGCGTAAGACCCAGGAGCGCATCGCGCACACCTTAAAGACAGGAAAACCGCTGCGCAATTGATTTTTCACGAAATCGCGCCGGCGCCGCGCCCGCCGCGCAACTTTCACCCCTGCGCCGTGTTGTTTACCAGCGGTGAAACCTATTTGCGCCGGATTGTATCTAACTCTGGGAATTTCGCGTATTTTGGAAAGCCGGGGTGACGCGCCAACGAATGGAACTTTTTTCGCAATTTCCCGGAAAGCAGGATGTTCTGCCCTCCGCGCCGCACTCGCAATTGGTTCGGTTCATCGAAGCGCGGAGAGCACCGGCAACTAACTAGCGTTAAACTCTTATGAGTGCTGCGCTCTCGTGTTGGGCGATCTCGCGGCATTCTCCAAACATGCAATCGTGCGCAATCTTAAACCAGCTCCGATTCCGGAGCCTTGCTGGTCATCATCTGGATGACGGCAACGGGAGACTTCTGATGCGAAACAGGATTCAGTTTTTTGGGCTATTGGCCATTGCCGTCGCCGCGATGTTCACGCTGGCCGCCTGCAGCAGCGGCGGTGGCGGCAGTCATCCGACGATAAATGATCTCGTGGTCCTGCCCGGCTCCTCCAGCATTGGGATCAGCCAGACGGCCCAATTTTCGGCGTTTCTAAATGGCGCCAGCACTTCGGTGAGCTGGACCGCCAGCGCCGGCACCATTGACGGCACCGGCCTCTTTACGGCGCCAAGCACTCCGGGCGGCGTCACCATTACCGCCACGTCTGGCTCGAACACCGGCACCACCAGCGTGAATGTCGTCGCCGCGCAAACCTTGGTCGTAAATCCCGCGGCGCTCACCATTCCAGCGGGCGGCGTGCAGTCCTTCGCCGCCACCCCCAACGCGGGCGTCACGTGGAGCGTAAATGGAATCACTTTCGGCGACTGCGTCGCTCCGTTGGTCGGCTCGGTGACGCAATGCCACGGCACGATTGATGGCAATGGCAATTACACCGCACCGCTTTCGCCTCCCACCGGAGGCACCGTCACCATTGGCGCAGCGGCGGGTGGCAATTCCGGCACGTCCACCGCTCAAATTCTATTTTCTTCGGCGTCGCTTACCACCAACACCATCGGCACGGGCCAATATGCCATTGCGTTCACTGGCGTGGACTTTGCGAACGGTTTCCCTGTGGATGTTGCCGGCAGTATTATTACGAGCGGCTCCGCCAGCTCGGCGACTGGTTCGATCACTGGCGGCGAGATGGATCTCAACGCGGGCTCTGCGACTCCCGGAGTAGCTGTAGGTGTTCAGGTGACAGGCGGCAGCTTCGTGGTCGGGCCTCTGGACGGTCGAACTTCTCTGTTGTTAGCACTGGCGTCCAATTCCGTGGCGCAGTCTTTCACCTTGCAGGCCACGCTGGGCAACAGTCAGCACGCGTTGCTGATTAATTTTGATAACACTTTCACTGCCAGCGGCACTCTGGACGCGCAGAATATTACGTCTTTCGGCGCCGGTCTCACCAATAGGTACGCTTTTCAATACTTTGGCCTCGACCAGAATCTCAATCCGGTGACGGTGGCGGGAACCTTTCTTGCCAGCAACAACAGTTGTCTCCCCGTCAATAATCCTAATTCGCCCGTAAACACGCAAGACTTCACCTACGTGCCGCTTAATTCCAATACGCTGACAGTGGTCACTAACGACATTACTCTCAGCGGCGTCTGCACAAATCCGGACACTACTTTCGGACGCGGCACCGTCACCATGAACTCCGACGATTTGGGCACCATCAATTTTTCTTATTACATGATTGATCAGACTCACTTGAAACTCGTCGAAATCGATCCGGCCCAGCCTTACATTCTCTACGGCGAAGCCTATGGCGGCCCCCTCGCTACCACTCCGCTCAACGGTGGTGTCGCGTTCACCTTTGGCGGCGCTGCCAACAACGCTCCTTATGCCGGCGGTGCCGTGTTTACCATCAATGCCGCCAGCATCAGCAGTGGAGGCGCGCTCGACATCAATAACAGCGGCGGCGCCGGCACGCAGATTAACAGCACAATTACCGGCGGCGGCTACGCCAACGTTGTGACCTCCGGCAACGTTCCGGCTCGCTACACGCTTTCGCTCACCACCAGCAAGGGCACTGTTCTGTTCGCGGCCTACACTTTCGTCACGCCCGCGAACATCGGTGCCGAGTTGGTGGAAATTGATACCAATAACGGAGTGGACGGCGCCAGCGGCACCGCTTTCCAGCGCGGTGGCGTCAGCACCGTGCAAGGCAGCTTCGCCATGAATCTTCAGGGTGTGGGCTCTGCGAAAAATCAGGCGGCGTTCGAGCAGGATATTACCGGCCAGCTCGGCCTCGTCAACAACAGCACCACCCTGACCGGAACATTGGATATCAACAACGGCGGACCGATCCTCGGTGTGCCGGTGCAGTCCAGCAGCACCCTGACCGCGCCTGCCGCGAACGGTCGCGGGACCGCGCAGGTGAATGCCTCAGGTAGCGGTGTGACGGCGAAATTCAACCTGGTTTACTATCAGGTGGACAGCAATACCCAATTGCTGCTCGATGCTGATACCAATCGCGTCGCCTCTGGCATGCTCCTTCGCCAGTTCTAACCGGCGCACGCGCTGATTGAAGTTTACATCGCTCCTGCGGTCCGTCCCGCAAAGCGGAACGGACTGCAGGGAATTCGCTTGTTGCTAATCCCCGAAATATCGTCTGATTTTTCGCGTTTTTGTCTGTCTGGAAGTCTAGAGGGGTGAAATACAAGCGCTACGGGTAATCCCGAATGGAGTCCCGCGCTTGTTCTTGCCCGGCCTACGCCACCCGTTCGAAAATCCCCGCCGCGCCCATGCCTCCGCCGACGCACATCGTCACCATTCCGTAGCGCGCGTTGCGGCGCTCCAGTTCGCGCAGAATCGTGGCAGTAAGCTTCGCGCCCGTGCACCCCAGCGGATGGCCCAACGCGATCGCGCCGCCGTTCACGTTCACGCGTGCCGGATCAATTCCCAGAAGTTTGATCACGCTCAGCGCCTGCGCCGCAAAAGCCTCGTTCAGTTCAATCACGTCAATCTGATCCAGCCGTAGCCCCGCGAGCTTCAGCGCCTTGGGAATCGCAAATACCGGCCCGATCCCCATTTCTTCCGGCGGGCAACCAGCAGTCGCGAACGCGACGAAGCGCGCCAGCGGCTTCAATCCCAACGCGCGCGCACGTTCCGCGCTCATCACCACCGCCGCCGCCGCGCCGTCGCTGGTCTGCGAGCTGTTTCCCGCCGTCACCACGCCATGCGTGTGAAACGCGGGCTTTAATTTCCCGAGCGCCTCTAGAGAAGTGTCTGCGCGCGGCCCCTCGTCCGTTTCAAAAGAAACTCTTACCGTCCGGGGCTTCGCGGAAGTGCTCTCCCCAGCCGCTGCGGCCTCCAGCACCGTATAACTCACTTCCACCGGAACGATTTCGTCCTTAAACTTTCCAGTGGCGATCGCCGCCAGCGCTTTCTGATGGCTGGCCAGCGAAAATTCGTCAGCCTGTTCGCGCGTAATCCCGTATTTCTTCGCCACATTCTCCGCGGTCAGCCCCATATTCAGATAAGTGTCCGGATGATTGTCCGTCAACCACGGATTCGGCGCGATCTTGTTGCCGCCCATCGGAATCATGGACATGGATTCCGTGCCGCCCGCCACCACCACTTCAGCGCCACCGGCAATAATTCGTTCCGCCCCCAAAGCGATAGCCTGCAGCCCCGAAGAACAAAACCGGTTGATGGTCATCGCGGAAACCGTCACCGGCAAGCCCGCGCGCAACGACGCAATGCGCGCCACATTCATCCCCTGCTCGGCCTCCGGCGTCGCGCAGCCCACAATCACGTCTTCAATTTCCGCGGCTTCCAATCCCTTAGCGCGCTCAATCGCTCCCTTAATCGCCACCGCCGCCAAATCATCGGGGCGAGTAGCGCGCAATGTCCCCTTGCCGGCCTTGCCCACGGCAGTCCGCACCGAACTAACAATGACGGCTTCACGCATCTTTCACCTCGAACTAAACAGAGTTACACCTATTGATGAACTCTATATTGGATGCAGCAACTAGGAAAAAGCAACAGCGGGGCATGGCGCGCGCGTTCTGCGCCCTCACATCGTGGAATAACACACTTTGAATCCCGAAAGTCTAAATCGCTCTAATGGTTTCCGCTGAACTTGATCGTAACCGACATCTGCACCGCGATCGGTTGGCCGTTCAATGTCGAAGGCTCGTATTTCCAGCGGCGCAAAGCCGCCAGCGCCGGCCCGCGCAGCAGCGCCGGACCAGAAACCGCTTTCATATCCACCACGTTGCCCTTCGCATCGATCGTGGTTTGCACCACCACGTCTCCCTGAATCCCGGCTTGCTTCGCCACCACCGGATATTCCGGCATCACGCGCGAAACTAGCCGCGGCTCCTTCACATTGCCGCCCACCTTTACCGGACCTTCCTGCTGAATTTTCGGAGCTTCTGGGGTCGCCACGCTGTCAGAGACGATTCCAGATAGCGCACCGGTGTTCGCTGAATCTCCGGCGGGCGCGGCGTCCAAGGATGGCGCCTGCACGGCCTGATCTCCGTCGGCTCTCTGCGGCGCTACCGGATGATCTTCCCCTGCGTTCTTCACCATGCCTGGCGCCAGATTCGACGCGGGTTTCGGCACGATTCTCGGCCCGTCGCCATTCGCATCATTGCTATTCGCCACGATCGCAGGCGCCAGTCCCGGCGCCTGTGCAACCACCGGCACAGGATGCGTCGCCGAATTGCGTACCGGCGCTGCGTCCGCTGCGCGGCTATCCGGAACCGTGGCAGGAGTCTGAAACGCCAGCGGCTGCGGAATCGCCGGAGTATTCGAATTGCTCGCGCCATTGTGTGCGGTGTTCGCCGCATGCGGCCGGAAGTAAAGCACGCCGCCAACCACGGTCGCGAACAACAAAGTCACGCACGCCGCGATCAACATCCAGTTATTGCTGCGCGACGCGCCGGCGTGCTCCGCGCCTGCTTCGCTGTTGCCATCGAGGCGCGCGCCGAACGCGTCCACCGTCACGCCATGGCTGCCGCTCAAAGATGCTGCGCTGCTGAAACTTCCAAACACCGCGCGCGAACTCTGCGCCGGCGCCTCCGCCACTTCCGCGGCGTGCTGTTCCGCGCCCGCAATCGCTGTTAACGCGTCGGCTGGCGCGATCGCAACAGTTCCGTGCTGATCTCCGCGCAATTCTGTCATGGTCAACGATGCTGGCGTTGCAGCCGGCGGCGCCGCCGGAAAATCCGCAGGCGTGTTTGGCACCGCGTCATTTGCAACGCTGGTCGCCGGAATTTCAGAAGTGAATGTAGGCAGCACGCTCACTGGCCGTGTCGGTATCGGCGCTGTGTGGGAGACTAGCGCAGCCGGCTCCGCAGGCGCGCTCGAAGTGGACGAAGCCGCGGGCTGCACTTTTTCTTGCGTCCCTAGCGAAATGAAAGTAGGTTCCGGTTTGCTCGACGCAACCGGAATCATCGGCGGCGGTGGAGGTGGCGGCGGATCAAGCGCTACGGGAGTGAAAGGCACAACAGGTTCGACCGGCGCCGCAGGCGGCGGCACCACCACAGGCGGCGCAACCGGCGTAGGCACTGGCGCAACAAAGGAAACGGGCGCAGTCGGTACAGCAGGTGCAACCGGCGCCGAAACATTTTGCACCGGCGCAACTTTCACCGTAGCTTCCGGAATCACCACAGGAGCCGCAGCCGGAATCAGCGGCGCGGTTTCAATCGCCGCGGGCGCGGCCGCAGCTGGTCCCTCAGACGGAAAATGAACGCCCCAATATCCTGGTTGCTGGTGCGTGAATTCCACTTCCACATATCCCTGCATGTTCGAAAACGTGCGCACTTTCACCACGCGGCAAATCGCGTCCTGGCGCGTCTTTAAATTTGTCACCACCAGCATCTGGCTTGCAGTCACCGCGGTGGACATCCGCAGCACGCCGCCGTGCGGAAACACAATCATCGTGCCGGTTTCTTCCTCGAACGGCTCGGTGTGCGGCGCTACCCCGCGCGCTGCGTCAGTGACGCGCGAGCCATGAACTTTCACGGGGACTTCAAGCGAGAGAGCATCGGCGCGCAAAGTGCCGCCAGCTGCAGCCGGCTTCGGCGCTACGCTAGTTTGCGCTGTCGGCGCAGCAGCACTCGGGTTCGCAACTTCAATCGAATCTTTGATCAGTGGCGCCATATTCCTCAACGGCAGTAGTACGCCGTCCCCCGGAATTAAAACGTAAAGCCCCGCAATAAGTGAATTTTCGCGGGCTGTGCCAAATCGCGCCATAGTACTTTGGTACTTGGGGGAGAGCGTTTTAGGCACCAAGAGGGAAGAGAAGAGCAGGCGAAAGTTCGATTCTTCAGCCGCGAAAGATTTTCAAACTCTGCACACGCCAGCAAACACGCGGCGAAAACGATCCAGGCGAGGAATCTGCAGAAACTTCAAGCGCGCAAGGCAGATCGGCGCAATTATTAAGCTCGCATCAGCTCAAGCGAACTGATTATTTGCGCTTGATCGGAATGAAGATGGGAACCGGCGGCGTAACTTTATAAACCTTCGAAAAATCCCCTTGGTTCACCGCGACCGCCACGCGTCCGCGTGAATCTATATAAAGCAGCGGTTGGCCTACGGCAACGCCCATAAAAGTTTTCTCGTAAGGCAACGTGTACGGCTTGTCGCCGATCTTCACTGTGACTTTGTCTTCTACCGCGTACCCTAATTTCTTGAAATCAGCCACGGAAATATCCGTGATCAAACTGCCGAACGGGTCGTCCAGCCCGATCACCTCACCGGTGATCCCCTTCGCATCCAAAGTCGCGGCCGGCGGATTCAACCGCACCAGCACATCCACGGCAGGTCCAGCATGCGTCCAGTCCTCACCCATCGCCAGATGCGCGCCTGCGGGCGAAAAAATGTCGCGCCCGTGAAACGTCGAGGAAATCTTGTCGCCGATCATCCACGCGGGATTGGTGATCTCTCGCACGCCCTCCAGGCCATCCGCATCCACGATCGGCGTAATCAATCCGTTGTCTGGCACCACAAAGTATTGCCCCTTCTTCGTTTTCACAATCACCGCTTTGCGCGAAGTCCCCACGCCCGGATCTACCACCACCACAAACACGGTGCCGGCCGGATAATACGGCGTCACCCCCGAAAGCATTCGCGAAGCTTCGCCAATTTGAAACGGTGTTACCTGATGTGTGATGTCCATGATGCGCGCGTCCGGCGCGATCCCGATCATCACCGCCTTGCAAATCGCCACCGCGTCGTTCGCCGTCCCAAAATCCGTCATGAAGACGATCGTCGGCCGCGCAGCCGGTTTCTTCGCAGCGTCCTCCGTGTGCGTTGCCTGCCCGCCGCACCCGGCCAAAGCAAGCAGCGCGAGAATTGAAATTGCTACTACCCGAGAACGGCTGCGGAAGAATTGCACGGCTTCTCCTTTGCTTGCACGCCGCGAAAATATCTCACTTCGCGGCTTTCAGTCGGTGGGCGCGAATCACAAACCACGCCGCTCGATCGCCCAGCGTCGGGCCATCAGATCAAACCGGTCAATCACCCAATCAACGCGCCGGCAGGGGCCGCTTGCGATACTGTTCATAAAGCTCGCGATGCTTGTTATCCGTGCTGGTCAGCTTCCCCTTAATGAAGAGAAAACGCACCTGCGTCTGCAGTTCCAGGGGATCGCCGTTGGTCACAATAACGTTCGCAAGTTTTCCCGGCTCCAGCGTGCCCAGCTGGTCCGCCAACCCAAAAATCTGGGCCGCATTCAAGATCACCGCTTTCAAAGCCTCGTCATGCGGCAGACCGTAAGCCACCGCGGTCCCCGCATATTGCGGCAAGCGTCTCGAAAACGCCGTGCCGAAGCTGGAAAACGCGATCGGTATTCCCGCCGCAAATAATTCCGAAGGCTCGGTGTAAGGTTTGTCGTAAGGCGTGTCTTCCTGTTCCGGCAAACGGTTCGTCGGCCCCAGCACCACCGGAATCTTCTTCTCCTTCAGCAGTTCTTTCACCTTCCACGCTTCGGCCCCGCTGCCCAGAATCATCCGCAGATTCTGCTTGGTGCAGAAATCCACCGCGTTGCGAATGTCACGCGCTTCGTCGGCGATCACCAGCATCGGCAGCTTTCTTTCCACCACGGGAACGAGCGCTTCCAGTTTCAAATCGCGCTCGTAAAGCGCCGGCGATCCTTTTTCTTTCGCTTGCGCGTAGTGCCGCGCGCGATCCATCCAGTCTCCCAGCGTGTTCACCGACTTGTCGTATTCCTTCTTCACGTCGGCGTACGGCTTTTCCTTGATGCTGAAAGTGGCGAAATCGAAAGTCCGCGTCTGAATCGACGGCCAATTGATCACCATAGCCACCGAACGATTGATTTGCATCTCGTCCATCGTCCAGCCCGCCAGATTAAATGCCGAAGCTTCCCCCTCGATCAGTCCGCCGCTTTGCAAATCGAATCCAGACGTGCCCGGCGCGGCAATCACCTCGGTAATTCCGCTCGCGCGCGTAATGGGGATGTGCGCGCTCGCCGGATTCACGGCGGTTGCGGCGATCAGCTCTGGGTTGTAGTCGCCCAGCTCGCTGACGTCCACCGTCGCGCTCACCGCGCTCACTTCGTTCAACCCGATCTGCGTCACTGGATCAAACATCCCCGGATAAACCTCCAGGCCCGTCGCATCGATCACTTGCGCATC
Organism: uncultured Acidobacteriota bacterium; assembly: GCA_963779465.1. Lineage (GTDB taxonomy): Bacteria > Acidobacteriota > Terriglobia > Acidiferrales > UBA7541 > Palsa-295. The sequence goes on from CAVZYH010000002.1 coordinate 1,499,668, forward strand.
GGACGGAATTGCGATGCCCGCACCTACTGCCGCGATTTTTCCATCGCGAATCAGCACCGTGCCATTTTCAATTGCCGGTCCCGCCAAAGTGAAAACCTTGCCGCCTTTGATTGCATAGGATGTAGTGGCAGCATTCTGCGTCCACGCAGGAATCGCCAGTGAAGCAGCCAGTGCCAAAGCCACTGCGCGCGAGCTGAAATTTAATATTTTCATCGCGAGCCTCCCGCAACACCGCTTCCCACGGCTTCATCATCATCTTGCGGCGGTTTCTTTTTTGGCACAGGTGTCGTCTCTGGCTTCTTCTCGGACTTTTCCTCAGCTTTCTTCGCTTCTGCCGCTTTCTTTTCCTTGTCCAGCAGCGCCTGCTTTTCCGCGGCCAGTGCGGGGCGGCCCGCGATGTCCTTCTGCCGGTCGAAATAAACTTGCCCATCAATCAAAGTTTTCTGCACCACGGCGTAAACGCTCAGCGGATCATGATTGTAAATCGCCAGGTCAGCGTCCTTACCAACGTCAATCGAACCCGCGCGCCCATCAATCCCCAGCTGAATCGCCGGATTCAAAGTGATCAGCTTCAGCGCGTCGTTCGCAGAAAGCCCGCCATTCTTCATGCTCTTCGCCGCTTCCTGATTCAGTTGGCGCGCTTCCTGCGCGTCATCGGAGTTGACCGAAACAATCACGCCGCGCTCGGTCATCAGCGCCGCGTTGTAAGGGATCGCATCGAACGCCTCCATCTTATAAGCCCACCAATCCGAAAATGTCGAACCTCCCGCGCCCGCCGCCGCAATCTCGTCCGCGATCTTGTAGCCCTCTAGCACGTGCTGGAACGTGCGCACCTTGAATCCAAATTCGTTCGCCACGCGAATCAGCATCAAAATCTCGTCCGCGCGATAGCAATGCGCATGCACGTAGCGTTTGCCTTCCATCACTTCCACCAGCGGGTCCAGCTGCACATCGCGGCGCGGCGGAATCAGATTTTGTTCGCCGGCCGTTTTGCGCTGATTGTAATCGTCCCACTGCTTTTTATATTCGCGCGCTTCGATGAACGCCTGCCGGATCACTTCTTCCACGCCAAGTCTGGTTCCCGGATAACGCGGCTGCACGCCCGGCGGCGTCGGAAAATTCGAGTGCTTGGGATTTTCGCCCAGCGCGAATTTGATTCCCGGCAGCGCACCTTGAAACGGCAATTCGCTCGCCGGCTTGCCCCAGCGCAACTTGATCACCACCGTCTGCCCGCCGATCGGATTCGCGCTGCCGTGCAAAATATTCGCCGTCGTCACCCCGCCCGCCAGATCGCGATAAATATCAATATCATCCGGATTCAGCACGTCTGCGATATTCGCCATCGAAGAAACTGCCGGCCCGCCTTCATTCACGCTGCCGTCCACTGCAATGTGCGAATGGCAATCAATGATTCCCGGCATCACGTACTGACCGGTTGCATCAATGATCGCCGCGCCTTCAGGCGCCTTAAGATCCGCTCCCACCGCCGCGATTTTTCCGTCGCGGATCAGGATCGAGCCGTGTTCGATGTTTCCGTGCGTGACGGTCAGCACCGTAGCGTTCTGAATAAATACAGTCCCGGGATTTTGCGCGCGTGTAGCCAGCGGCGTGCAGGCCGCGAACAACAACAGAGCAGTGCAGAAAGTTGCTCGCTTCATCGGCCCACCCCCTCGACGCCCTTCGCTTTCCTCGCTCCCGCACCGTCGTCATCCTCCGGCTTTTTCTCGCCCGGTTTTTCCGGCGCCGCCTCTTCGTGAATCTGAAACCAACGCCCGTCCACGAACACGTGTTTCACTTTGGTCTTCTCGTTGAAAATGTCGCCATCGGTCACCACCAGGTTTGCGATTTTTCCCGGCGCCACGCTGCCCAGACGGTCGCTCAATCCCAAAATATCCGCCGCGTCCAGAGTCAGCGCCCGTAAAGCCGCATCTGAGGAAAGTCCCGCGTCCGTCGTTCTCTTCACACTCTTGAAAATGTCCTTCGGCCCGTCGAGCCCCCCGGAGTACAAAGCGAATTTCACTCCAGCCTTCGCCAGCGCCGCAGGCGTTCCCGGCGCGCGATCGCGAAAACGCAGCTCGCGCAAATTTTGTTCCGCCTCGGGATCTCCATCCTTCGCGCGCTCCGGCCATTTCAGATTCACCAGCACCGGAATTTTGCTCGCAGCTAGCGCCGCGGCCACTTCGTACCCCTGCTGCCCGCCGTAAAGAACCGCGCGCACCTTCCATTCATCCGCCAGGCGGATCGCGCGCACGAGCTGAATTGAATTGTTCGCCGGCAGCAGAACAGTTTCATTGTTCTGCAGCGCGCGGTTCAGCACAGATTCGGTGCGATCGTAAGGCACGCGTTCCGTTTTCGTGGGATTTGCCTGATAGATCGGCTCGGCCTGCGCGTACCACGCCGTATCGTCCAGCACTTGCCGAACATAAGCGATCGTCCCCATCAGAGAATCGGGAAAACCAAAAAATCCGCCCGCCGGCTTGAACGAAACCGCCACCGATTCCCGCGGACGCACCACGTAATCCCCCGCGCGCGCGCCGCCCAAATCAATCACCGTTGCCTGCCCTGGAAAAATTCCGCCTTCCGGCACCATCAGCACCGTCGTGAACCCCGCGTTGCGCCAGGATTCGATCCGCTTGTCATCCGTCTTCAATTCGTCGGCCGCCACGCGCCACGGCGTCGTGCCCGGCCGGTCTTCAGGTCCAGCAGCACCCGCTCCCCTCGTCGGCTTTTTGGCGTCGTCGTCCTGCGCCAGCCCAATATTCGTTCCCGCATCAATCAGCCCGGGATAGACCGTCAGTCCCGCGCCATCAATCACCCAAGCTTCAGGCGGAATCGTCACATTCGTTCCCAGTGCCTGGATCAAGCCTTTGGCAATCACCACAGTCCCGTTTTCGATCACCGCACCAGACACCGTGACAATCCGCGCACCCTTCACCGCAAAATAACGCGGCTCCCCGCCTTCGCCCCGCGCCGTGTACGCCCACCCAATCAAAATCGCAGCGCATACAGCCAGCACAAATACTGGAACCGAACGGCAAGGCAAGCGACGCGTCATTTCACACCTCGGCTTTTCTGGAAAAATGTGAGCCTGCAGGCCGGCGACCAAAACCCGCAGCGGAATTTAAAGCGCTTGATGCTAGCGGCACCCCAGCGTGAACGCAAGCTGTTTGCGCGACAAACCAACACGCACAAATGCGCATGACAGACGGGCAATCGGTGCTGAAGGACCTGAACTGTTCGTGGGAAAACTCAGATCAGGGTTCTGACTTCTTGGTACAACCACTCGTGGCTGCGCTCTCGCTGTTGCCGTTACCTGGGAGCGCCAATCTCCCGATTGGCGTTTTTTTTTGCCGTAACAGTTGAATCTGCACCGGCCCGATCCGCGAAGCAGGACCGGGCCGCCGTTGGTTCGTCGTTGCTCTCGCACTTGTAGCGACGCACTTTAATGCGCAGCCACCTCTATTTCCTAGTCGCGGTGGCCTTCCATATCAATTGATAAGGCGCATCCCCGGTCTGATACGATTCCTCGATCTGAATCGTCTTCTCCCCAACATGCGAATACACCGCCCGCATATGCATCTTCCCGAACTCAGTCTGGATCACCAAATTGTCGCCTTCCCATTTTGCACTTCCAATAACCGCTCCAGGAAAACCATTCCCCACTGTCACCGTGGTGTACGCATCCTTCTTTGGATCCCACGTCAGCACTTCGTGCCCGATCTCGTTATCCAGCGAGCTGTCTGCTTCAAAATCCGCGATGATCGAAAATCCGCCCGGCCCCAAACGCCCCTTATACCACCCCGTTTGCTTTGCGCCATTCCCAGTCATCGGTGATTTCAAATACTCGCCGTCCATGGTCCAGTCGCCAACCAAAAAATTCAGCCGCTGCATTTCGGGACCAGGCTGCGGCGCCTGCATCGCCGGCGGGCTAGCCGGTTTTTCGCTCGACGATTGTTGCGCCCCTAAACTAATTCCCATCATCGCCACCAACGCGACGAACCCCAGCATAGTTCCAGCTTTGCGCATGACCAAATCCCTCCTCGCGAATTTACTTAGCAGCAGGTTTCCACAAGCCAACCGTATTTCCGGCCGGGTCCTGAATCCACGCAAACGTGCCAGTGGCAATCGGCACAGGCGGCACCAGCATTTTCCCTCCGAGCTTTATAGCCTTGTCGATGTAGCCCTGCACGTCGTCCACTTCCGCGTAAAAAATCGTGTAGTGATGCGGCTCGTGCCCCAGCTCCGTAATATGCCCAGTAGGCCCTTTGCCGGCGTCAATCATCGCCGCAGGTCCAGCTTCTGCGATCTTCCAATCAAATAAATTCGCGTAGAAACTCTGCGTCGCCTTGCTGTCCTTGCATCCAATTTCGAAATGCACCACCGGATTCGCCATGCCAGCTCTCCTATTACGTCAAAAGTTTCTTTAGTGGCGCCGCCCACTGCGCTTCCGGCTGCGTCACGCGCTCCTGCGTTTTTCCGCGAACTGTTCCGCCGCTGCCGAACTAATTTTGGAGATGTCGTTCAGGGCCGGGCGATTGGCAACACGCGGAACTGACGTTTCCCTTCGATCCGGTACGTCGCGAAATCCGCATGATCCACCGTGAGAATTACAGAAAGAGATTCGCGCTTCGCCAGATACACCAGTGTAGCATCGGCGAAATCCATCGGACGGTCCCAATAGCGCGACATCAGTGCGCGCACATTACCAAGCTCGCCGTCCTCGATCGCGCCCACCAGCAGCGCTCCGGATCGCGCGAACTTCCACGCCGCCTCCATTTCCGCTCGCGCGTCGCCTACCAAGTGAAATAATTCAGTTAGCACCGCCTCAGACGTCAGCAGGGGAAGCCGCAACTGCCGGAACGCCGCGACACACACCGCGTGCCAGCGGTCGCTGCGGTCCAGCAGCGCCAGAATCGCGCCGGTATCAATCAACGCGCTAGCGGCCACGGGCCCGACGCTGTAGTTGCAGGCGTCCACGAATCGTCTTGCGCGCCATTTCAGCTCGGTGCAAATCTCCGCTTGCGAACGTCCCCACGCAATTTTCCGCGGCAGCGTGCAATTCGCGCTGCGCTGCGTCGCCTGCCACGTCCGCCCTGCTTTTCTTCAGCCACTCGCGCACGGCCAAATCCAGCACGGAGGAAACTGGCAGCTTGCGCACACGCGCTTCCCGCTCCAGGTCCGTCTTCAACTCCTCAGACAACCGCCAGCTATACACTTCTGTCTTCATGCACCACATTGTAGTGCATGTCACTGTCGCGCGCAAGCCCGACCATTGACGATCGGCCGTCTCCTGCGCGCCTAAGCGCGGAACTCCAGGCCGCGAAGCGACGCCGTGGGCTCAGCTTTCACGCCAGCGCGATACTCGCCGGCCTATTGTGCAAATCGAAAATGCGCGAGAGAATCCCCCTGTCACACTCCACCCCTTGGAGGCACAAATGGCCACGGCACCCGTTTCCCAAACTCTCAATCGCGGCGGATCATTCCTCATCACTCCTTGCCGCCCCGAAGACGTCTTCACCCCCGCGGATTTTTCGGATGACCAGCGCCTCATCGGCCAAACTGCCGACGAATTCGTGCAGAAAGAAGTCGTGCCGCAGATTCCCGAACTCGAAGCCCACAAAGATGAGCATCTGATGGCCCAGATGCTTAAGAAGGCCGGCGAAATCGGTCTGCTCGGTGGCGGCATTCCCGAAGCGTACGGCGGCTCCGGCCTCGACAAAATATCCGCCGCGATCCTCGCCGAAAAACTCGCCGGCTACGGCTCCTTCGCCGTCTCCCACGGCGGCCACTCCGGCATCGGCACCGTGCCCATCGTTTATTTCGGCACCGAAGAACAAAAAAAGAAATATCTCCCGAAAATCGCCACCGGCGAATTGCTGTCCTGTTATTGCCTTTCCGAGCCGCAGGCTGGCTCCGATTCGCAAGCCTCGCGTACCCGCGCGGTTCTCTCGCCCGACGGCAAGAATTACATCTTGAACGGCCAAAAAATGTGGATCACCAACGGCGGGTTCGCAGACGTGTACGTCGTTTTTGCCAAAATTGATGGCGAGAAATTTTCCTGCTTCATCGTCGAACGCGGCACGCCCGGATTCACTGCTGGCGCCGAAGAAAAAAAGATGGGCATCAAGGGCAGCTCCACCACCCCGATCTTTTTCGAAAATTCCCCGGTCCCGAAAGAAAATCTCCTGCACGAAGCAGGCCGCGGCCACGTCGTCGCGTTCAACACGCTGAACGCCGGCCGCTTCAGCCTCGGCGCCTACTGCATCGGCGGCGCCAAAAAAATCCTGGAAGCCTCCTCCAAATATTCCAAGGAACGGACCGCCTTTGGAAAACGTCTCTGCGATTTCGGCCTCATCAAGGCCAAGCTCGGCGAAATGGCCATCCAGATTTTCGCCATCGAATCCGAAGTCTATCGCACGGCCGGCGTGATCGAAGCGGCCGTCTCCAGCCCCGATGCTGGCAATGACAAAACGAAACAAGCCATGCAAGTCCTCGAGGAATACGCCATCGAAAGTTCCATCAGCAAAGTGGCTGGCAGCGAAATGGTGGATTACGTCGTGGACGAAGGCGTGCAAATCTTCGGCGGTTACGGCTTTCACGAAGATTATCCCGTCGCTCGCGCCTATCGCGATTCCCGCGTGAATCGCATCTTCGAAGGCACCAACGAAATCAACCGAATGCTCATCATTCAGATGCTCATGAAGCGCGCGCTCGGCGGCGTTCTGCCGCTGATTCCCGCCGCCATGAAGCTCGGTGAAGAAGTTCTCGCAGGCCCGTCCTTCGAAGAAGCGCCAACCGGCCCGTTTGCCGAAGAAGAAAAATCACTTGAGCAAGCCAAAAAGATTTTCCTGCTGGCTTCCGGCACCGCTATGCAGAAATTCCGCGAGCAGCTCGCCGAACAGCAGGAAATCGTCGCCGCGCTCGCCGATATCGTAATGGACGTTTACGCCATGGAATCCACGCTGCGTCGCGCGCAAAAAGCATCGGCCGCTCGCGGGGAAGCGGCCAGCGTAATGGGCGACGCCGCCCGCTCTTTCATCTACGATGCCATGGACCGCGTGGAAAAAAACGCCCGCACTGCGCTCGCCGCCACCGCCGAGGGCGACACGCTTATCACCCAGCTCGCCGTGCTTCGCCGCTTCGCGAAACACGCTCCACTCGATACAATTGCAATCCGCCGTCGTGTCGCCGAAGCCGTGCTCGCGCAAGATCGCTATCCATTCGAAAATCGCTGATCGCCAAAACCGCCGCAAACCTCCGGCGGTTTTTGTGATTTCATTTCGCCATCTAACGCATCAGTAATCGCCCTCGCAGGCGAAAACAAGTGACAAAAAAAGTCTACAGCGGCCTCTCCCACTTCGGAACGGCTTCGCGCCGCCGCGAAGAAACCATTTTCCGCTTTTAGTCGATTTACCTCGCCGGCGCCTCCGCAGTCCTTCGATTTTTCAATGACTTACGCCCGTTCCGTTTGGAAACCTCCGTGCATCTAACCCGGTGAGGGTCGGAGGATCATGAAAACGCATCTCACGAAGTTGCACACAGTGTTGGCGGGGCTGATCGAAAAGGCGAAAGTACGCAAGGGCCTTCTGTCCATTCTGGGAATTTTCTTCGTCTTGCAGGTCTATTTCGTACGCGAATTAATCGCTGCCGAATTGCTCTTTGGACTAGGCTTCGCGGTCCTGATGCTCTTGGGCGGGATTGTCTATCTCGTCGGCGCTATCGGTGAACGCGGACTAGATTGGGCGGCAACCGGTGTTCAAGTTACTGCCACGGCTGCGCGCCGCGGCTATGCCGGTTTGGAAGAACTCAGTAGAAAGCCATTCCGCCATCCACGTTCAGAGTCTGCCCAGTAATCGCGCTCGCGTGATCGGACACCAGGAACAGCGCCGCGGCGGCTATTTCATCAGCCGTCTGCGGCCGTCCCTGCAAAATCCCCTGGCACATTTGCTTGAATAGCTTCTCGCTGTCCGCCTGAAAATATTCCGCCAGCCCCCGCCCCAGTTCTTGTGACATTAAAGTTTCCGGCACTGGCCCAGGGCTCAGAGCGTTCACGCGCACTCCTTTGCGCGCACCTTCAGCGGCCAGCGTGCGCGTCAATCCTATCAACCCTGCTTTCGACGCGGCGTACGCGCCGTTCAATTGAAACGCCGCCTTCGCTGCAATGCTCACGATATTCAGAATGTTACCGGACCCGCGTGCGTACATCTCTGGCAACACCAGCCGCGACAGCAGAAACGGCGCGCGCAAATTCACCGCAATTACTTCATCCCAGGCTCGCGCGCTCACCTGCTCCAGTGGCGCCACTGGGCCCAGTAGCCCCGCATTGTTCACCAGAATGTGAATCGCGCCAAAAGCGTTGCGTGCCTCGCGCACAATTTTCTCGCAATCTGGCTCGCGCGCCACGTCTCCTGCCACGCTAGCCGCTTTTCCGCCGGCATCCTGTATCTCCAGCGCCACCTGCTCGATTTCTTTTTCCGTGCGCGCGCTCACCACTACCCATGCGCCCTCCGCAGCGAATTTCTTTGCAATGGCTCGGCCAATCCCGCGTCCGCCCCCACTCACCACGGCTACTCGTCCTTTGAGTAACACTCTCCACCCCCAACTCGCACCGCGAAATTGGCATCTTAGCATCGGTGACATCTTTCCGGGGTTGGGACCATGACTAAGCAATCACCGCGGCGAACAAACTGGCAGGGAAGCGGCGCTTCAGGTAAAATGGACGTCTTTACGGAGAACGAATTGAGTCTGACCCAAATCAATGGCACCAATCACGGAGCCAAAACGCTCGTACGTGTCCGCCCCCGCGGCTTTTGCGCCGGCGTTGTCCGCGCCGTGGACATCGTCGAACTGGCCCTCGAAGCCTACGGCAATCCGGTGTACGTCCACCACGAAATCGTGCACAACCGCTACGTTGTGGACCAGCTGCGCCGCCGCGGCGCTATTTTCGTCGAGTCCATCGACGAAGTTCCGGTAGGCGCGGTCCTCGTCTTCAGCGCCCACGGCGTGCCTCCTCGCGTGCGCACCGAAGCGCAAGAACGCGAACTGCGTGTGATTGACGCCACCTGCCCGCTGGTAACCAAAGTTCATTTGGAAGCCCTGAAATTCGCGCGCGAAGGCCGCACCTTGCTCCTGATCGGACACCGCGACCACCAGGAAATCGTCGGTACCTCTGGCGAAGCGCCCGATCAGACCATCGTCGTCGGCAGCGTCGAAGAAGTGGATCAGCTTGTCGTTCCGGATCCCGATCGCCTCGCGTTTCTCACGCAGACCACTCTTTCGCTCTACGACACTCAGGAGATCGTGGCGCAGCTCCGCCATCGCTTTCCCACGATTGTGGGTCCCGCGTCAGACGACATCTGCTACGCCACACAGAATCGCCAGGAAGCCGTCGAAGCTCTCACCCGCGAAGTGCAATTGATCCTGGTAGTCGGTTCAGCCAATAGCTCGAATTCCAATCGCCTGGTGGAAGTCGCGAAACGCGCCGGGGTCGCCGCGCGCCTGATCGAAGACGCGAACGACGTGGATGGCTCCTGGCTCGATGGCGTAAAAACGCTCGGCCTCACCGCCGGAGCGTCCGCGCCCGAAATTCTGGTCGAACAGGTAAGCCAGCGCCTCGCCAGCCTGGGCTTCACCAATCAACGCGACCTGGATCTGATCCGCGAAGATGTGCGCTTCACCTTGCCGCCGGAACTAGCCGCGCGGCAGGCCGCGCACTAGGATCTTTCTGCCGGCGCAGCGGAATCCGCAGCTTCCGCGCGCGGGCCCGGCTCGATCTAATTCAATCGAAGGAGCCTCTGCGTGGCGGTAAAGATTGTCCGGCAGACCAACAAAATTGCTCTGCTCGGCGCGCCCACCAGCGCCGCAGCAATGTCCGCCGGGCTCGAAGGCGCACCCACCGCGTTGCGCGCCGCGGGCCTCGTTGAACGCCTGAAAACGGTTGGTTACTCCATCGCCGATCTCGGTGACGATCCCGTTCAGCTTTACAAGCCCGACGAAGAAAGCCCCCGTGCCCGCAATCTCACCCGTGTGCTCGCCTCTTTGGAATCGTTGAAACCGCGCGTCGAACAGGCCGTGAAATCCGCCGCATTGCCTCTCATTCTCGCGGGAGATTGCTCCGTTGCGCTCGCCACCGTCGCCGGCGCTCGCCGCTATTTCCGCAAAGTCAGCATGATTTACATGGACCGCGACGCCGATCTCAATACTCCGGCCACCACTGCCACCGGATGCGTGGATGGCATGGTCGTTTCGCACCTCGCCGGACGCGGCGCCGCAGAACTCGTGCGTTTCTGGGGCGAGCCGCCTCTCGTTCGCGAGCCGGATCTCGCTCTTTTCGGTGTCGCGCGCCTTGATCCACCGGAAGAACAGCTCCTGGCAAATTCTCCCCGCCGCCGTTATCTTGCGAGTGACGTCCAGCGCCTCGGCGCCACAGCCGCGGCCCACGCCGCCATTGATCGCATTCGCGGCAATGGCTACCAATTCGTCCTGCACTTAGATGTGGACGTGATCGCCGATTTCGCTGCAACAAATTATCCCGGCTCGGGCGGCTTGTCGCTCGGCGAAGTGCGCGAGGCGCTGCTGGTTTTCGCGCAGCAGCCCGAGCTCGCCGCTCTCGAAGTCACTGCCTACAACCCAACGAAAGACCCAGACGGCAGCGGCGCGAAATTAATCATTGATCTCCTCGCCGAGGTACTCGGAGCGCGCCTCAAGACGCTGCAGACCGCCGAGGCAGCGCAAGCTCCGACGCCCGTCGCCGCCGCAGCTACTGCTGGACGAAATTCAGCTCCATCGCCAGAAAAGTCCGCCGCTGCGCCAGATGTGACGCCCATCGCAGCTCCCGGCGAAGCCTGGTCTTCCGATTCGCTCGACCTGGAATCCGACGTTGCCACTTCCGACGGCGCTCCGGAAGCCAGCGACACCTCCGATACCTTAGACTCCAACGACTCTTCCGAAGAATCGAGCGGTTCCCATTCCTGATTCCCCACGCCGTCGCAAATCCACTGCTCCGTCGCGCGGCCAACACGCGAAACCCTATCCCTCCGTCATAATTTTCGATGTAGACGGCGTCCTGGTGGATACGCGCGACACCTTCCAGCTCTCCACCCTGCAAACCGTGAAATTTTTCACCAAAAAACGCGTCACCCTGCGCGAACTCCACGCCTGGAAAAATCGCCCCGGCTTCAACGATGATTGGAAACTTTCCACCAACTGGATAAACGACCTGGGCGCGAACGCCACCTTTGACGAAGTAAAAAAGAAATTCCAGGAATTCTACTGGGGCCAAAATCGCCAGGGAAACGTGCGCAAAGAAAAGTGGCTCCTGCGCAATTCCGCTCTCGCGCGCCTCGCGCAAAAATCGGAGCTCGGCATTTTCACCGGGCGCTACCGGAACGAACTGGATTACACCCTCGAACACCACGACGTCCGCCGCAACTTCAAAACCATCGTCACCGTCGAAGACGTCGCCAATCCCAAGCCCGCCCCCGACGGCCTGATGAAAATTCTTAAAGGTCGCGACCCAAGCAAAGCCCTCTACATCGGCGACAATATTGACGACGCGCTCGCCGCGCAAACCGCCCGAGTCCCCTTTCTCGGCATCTTGCCCAAAACCGGCGTAGAGCGCCGTCAACGTAGTACCCGCCTCCACGAGCTCGGCGCCCTCGCTATCCTCAATGATATCAACCAACTAGAGGCCTGGCTGCGCAACCCCAAATCCCCCTGGTTTCGTTCCAGTACCTCCCTACCACCAACTCTGTAGGATATTCGTTAGTACTAAACACGACACCGGTACCATTGTCCCGGCCGCGCCTTTCTCCCACACTTGTATGTAGAGGCGGGGCTTAGCGTAGCCCCACATATACGTGACCAACCCCAACATTCGACCCGCTGCGGCTCGCGCCTTCATCCGCAGCCTCAACATCCTGCTCAAGTTCGCGCGCATGTACGACTTCGGCCATCCGCGCACCAAAAAACAGTACGAGACTGCCTGGTCCGAGCTTCGCACCGCTCTCGGCACCGGCACCGAAAATGAAGCCGGCGTGCTCCTCGCCGTTTCCGGTGACCAGCTCTTGCTCGACGGCACGCCGCTCGAATCCGCCGCCGCCGAAAAAAGTTTCGCGCGCATGCTTTCAGCCGCCGGCATCGCCAGCATTCACTTTTCGCCCAAAGTCACCCAAGCCAGCTTGGCGCGCTTCGTGCGCGGTTTTCCCACCAACACCGGCTCCAAACCAGTTCAGCTCGCCGAACAATTGAAAGCGGCTCTGCAAGGCGATCCGCACATTCACGTCAACGAAGTCTGCTTCGTGCCCGCCGATTCCGCTGTCGCGCGTTCCACCGTCGCGCAGCAATTGGCCGCGCACACACTGGGCCTGAGTTCGGAGGCTTCTGATGAATTATTCTCGGACCCCGAGCGGCTGTTGCAATTGATCGTCGCCGCTGAAGGCAGCAAAGGCGGTGGCAGCAAAGGTTCTGGCAGCGGCGGCGGTTCTGGCGATGGTAATGGCGACGGCGATGGAGACGGCGGCGGCGGAAATGGCAACGGAAGTGGCAACGGCGGGAACGGCGGTGGCGTAGGCTCTGGCTACGGCGCCGGCGGTTCAAGTTCTGGTTACGGCCCTGGCGCGGGCGGCGGTTACGGTCCCGGCCCCGGCTCAGGCGAGCCAGGCCCAGGCGGCGGATTCCACTATGCGCCCGAATCAGCGGAAATAACTCGTGATCTTCCTCACGTGGGCGGCGCGCCAGACGGTGCGAGTCCCATTTACGTTGCAGGCTCCACCGATTCCGGCCAAGCTCCCGGCAACACATCCGAATCAGGAAATCTCGGTGGCGGTTCCGCCCCCAGCACTTGGAACATCGTCGGAGGCAGCGGCACGGGCGGCACGCCTCTCGCACCGGATGCCCCAGGATTCTGGCTCAATAAACGCGTCGCAGGCTCAGCCGAACCCAGCCAGGGTTCCGGCACCGGATCAGAAGGCGGCAGCGTAGCGAGCGTCGCCGCCGGCCCGACTCCCTGGAACATCGTCGGAGGCAGTGGCGGCGGCACACCTCTCGCTCCGGAAACGCCCGGCTTCTGGTTTAACAAAGACGCCGCAACCGACCAACGCTCGGGCCCCGGCTCGCGTCCAGGCAGCAGCGGTGCACTCAACGATATTTCCGCCGTACAAGCTCCCGGCAGCGGTTCCGGCGCAGGTTCCGGATCAGGAACAAGTTCCGGCGCAGGCCCGGGCACCGGTTCCGGAAGCGGTTCAGGCCGAGGTTCCGGCAAGGGTTCCGGACGCGGCCAAGGTAATGGTCGTGGCAACGGTTCCGGCTCAGGTAATGGCAAGAGTTCCGGCCCCGCAGGCGGCAACAGCCCGCGCGGATGGAATTTAGCTGACGCCGTAAGCGAAAGCTCCGAACCCGGCAAGCCCAGCCGCTGGGGCAACGCCACCGCCGGTATTCGCGGCAGCCGTTCCGCTCGTTCCGGCTCCGGCTCCATGGCGGTCGAAACCGGTTTGATGACGCTGCACGAGGACGAGCTGAAGGGCATCATGCAGATGCTCGCGCAGATCGCCCGTACCAGCGAAGGATCCGATCAGAAACTCGATTCGCAACCTTTCCAGTCGCGGCTCTCCACTCTGCCGCGCCGCGCGCGCTTCACCGTCAGCCAGGCGCTCTCGGCTCTCGCTGCGCAGGCGCCCTCCGATTCGTCGGACAAGCCCACGCTGCTGAAACTTGCCGAACACATCGCTATTCGCTTCGCCATGGAAAGCTACGAGCGCGGCGACGTCGAAGTCAACGCCGTCCGCCAGGTCCTGGACGAAATGAGCCAGGAACTCGACAGTCTCCGCAAGATCATGGGCGTGTACGAAGAAAAAATGGCGCGCCACGGCATCGAAGTTCAGTCGCACACAGACATGCTGGCCCAGCAATTCTGGGCGCAAGTGCCGTTGGAAAAACGAAAAGCCGTCCTGGAATCCGCCGAAGCCTGGTGCGTTCCTCCCTCCCAGATTCGCGAATACGTCGAAGGGCTCGTCACCAACGGCGAAAAGGCTGAAGCCGAAAAAGTTCTCACGAACTATGCGAATTGCATCACTCACAAATCGGCAGAGACGCGCCGCCAGACCGCCATGGGACTCGCCGAACTCGCCGGCACGTACGCCAAACAGGACGAACGCCTGCTGCTGGGCACCATCCGCCTGGTAGGCGTGCAACTCGCCGAAGAGCGCGACTCCGAACTGGAAAGTTTGGTCGGCGCCGCTTTCGTCCGCCTTTCGCAGGAAGCCACCAAGACTCGTTCCTACCCCGCCATCCAGCGCGCCGTGGAACTGGTGGAGTATGTCGAAACAGAGCGCCCCGGCCTCGGCAAGAATCTTCGCCCTAGAATCGGCGTCGAAGATCGCCTTCCCGAATTTATCGAAGAAGCGCTGAAAACCGGAGAAACTCCCTCTGGACTGAAAGATCTGCTGCGCCGCATGCCCGTCGCGGCTTCCAGCCATCTGGCTGGCCGCTTCAGCCGCTCCGGCTTCCGCGAGGATTGCGACCTTTTGGTTTCAATGATGCAAGTTCTCGATGTTGAGGGCCTCGAAAATTTGCGCCAGCTTCTCCGCAATGGCGGCCCCACCGAAGCCATCGAATCCCTCGGTATGCTCGCGCGCCTGGATCCGGATCTCGTCGAACAGATTCTCCCCGAGCGCATTCACGATTGGAAACGCACCGCGCAAGATCGCGTGGTCCGCCAGATTGCTTCCAGTGGTGCGCCAGATCGCGGCCGCCTGCTGCTAACTCTTTTTGATTTTCTCGATCCGCTCATCCGCCCGCTCGCAGTGGATGAAATCGGCATGGCCGGAGATCAGGTCGCCGACATGCGTTTGCTGCGCATCGCCGAAGGCGATCTGCCTAAAGATGCCACCAGTTACTTGCAACTGAAAGCCATTGAAGCTCTCGGCCGCCTGCGCACCAGCGGCGCCGAATCCATTCTGCGCAAAATCGCTGAAACGCGCCGCGCTTTCCGCTGGGCCAGTCCCAGTGAGTTGCGCCTGGTCGCTTCGCAGGCCATGGAGAAAATCGATCCCGAGTGGGTGCGCGACTTCGTGCCGCGCAGCGGCCTGAGCGTCGCCGAATTCTCCCTCGAGCCGCTCGATCAAGATCCCGAATCCTCCGCCATCCGGCAGCGCCGCTACCCGCGCCTGCGCCTGGAGCGGCCGGTCTCCGCCACGACCACCAATCTAAAGGAAAATTGTCACCTCGATATTCCCGAGCTCACCCTCGGCGGCGGCGTGGCTGTCTGCGAGCAAAGCCTGCATCCCGGCAGTCTGGTAAATCTGAAACTCAACACCACGACAAAAACCGTGAAAGTGCTGGCCATCGTCCGCGACGCCAACACCCAAGCCCGCGCCTTCGAAGTAGTGGATATGGAGCTAGAAGAACGTTCCAAGCTTCGCAAGCTGCTGGTCACCCTGGGCAACGTAATGAAACAAACCTCACCCAAAGCCCGCGCCCGCCGCGGCACCCGCACCTTCATCACCCCATCAACCACCTAAGTGGCATAGGCAATCCTGCCGATCCGAGGTGATGAGAACCCCTCTCGCGCCAAGTCTCTGGTTGTCGTGGCATAGCCACTCCTGGCTGTGCGTCTCTGACGCGGTAGCGTAGGCAATCCTGCCTGTGCGCCTTTGAAGTTGTGAGATCGGCAATTCTGCGTGGGCCGTTGAAGTTGTGAAATCGGCAACCCGTCCTGTGCACGAACTTGCAACGCCGCCGCCTTTCCTGGGAACACCGATCTCTCGATTGGCGTCCTTCGCGCAAACTTCGCCGCGCCTCAATCACACCACTCAAAGCTCCGCACGATACCGCGAATGTTTCATCGCCCCCAATCGTGCCGCTCCCAGCCACGACGCGCTAACCACCAACACCCCAAAAATTCCCACACCCAGAATCAAAGACCTCCGCATCCCGCCCAACATCCCAAGCCACCCCGCCACGCCCAAAAACGCCGTCAAAAAATAGCTAGTGATCGCCACTCTCCGCGCCGGCAATCCCCCTGCCAATAAAAAATCATAAAAATGTCCGCGGTCCCCTCGAAACGGCGATCGCCTCTTCGCCACCCGCCGCGTCACCACCAGCAACGCATCCAGCAACGGCAACGCCGCAATCAAAAAAGAAAACAGCAATGGACGAGCAACGCCGCCGTCGCTGTGACCACCAATGAGATCTAACCCCAGAAACGCTACGCTGAAACCAAGCACCGTGCTCCCCGAATCCCCCATGAATATTTTTGCCGGTGGAAAATTAAAAAATAAAAAGCCCACGCAAGCCCCCAGCAAGCCCCACGCTACCGCATGTCCGTAAGCGCTCAGCGGCAAACCAGGTAACACGGCATACCCCAGCGCGATCACACCCGTGATCCCCGCGGCCAATCCATCCGCTCCATCCAAAAAGTTAAACGCGTTCACAAACAGGACCACGTACAAACACTGCGCTACAATTGCGAAAGCAGCGGCAGCAGAAAACGTAACCCGCCAGCCCCCAACGTAAAGCAGCAGTGCGCCCCCGATCTGCACCAGCAGCCGAACGGCCGGCGGCAGTTCTCGCAGATCGTCCACAAATCCCGCGAGCCACACCATGCCAAGCGTCGCCGCAAAAAATAGCGCACCGGATCGTGAGCTGTGCACCGCGGAAACCACGCCGGCCACCAGCCCAAACGCGATCCCCACGCCTCCCAGGCGTGGAATAGGCACCCGGTGAATTTTCAAGTGTCCCGGCTGGTCGAAAATCCCCCAACGCTTGCACAACCAATGGATCAACGGCACCAACGCAAACACGCACCCCAGAGCCACCGCAAATGCGATTGCTTCCTGCACCCGGCTTATCACCATCAGCCCATCACCTTGTGCACCAACCTCTTCACGTGTCGCATTCTCACTCGCCGCGCCTTCTTTGCCAGTCCGCGAATTCCCGCCGCGCGATACGCTGCCCGCGCATCCCGGAAATAGAGCTGCGTCAATCCCTGCGACACGTCATGGTAGAACAGTCTCTCGTAACTGCCATCCTCAATCTCTGCCGAAAGCCCACGAAAACGTTCCAGAATTTCCTGCCGCTTCGCCGCGCCGGGGACGCCGCCGAAGCCGTCCTCGTCCAGCCACACTAGCCGCACTTCCAATTGGATCAGCGCGCCGCTCGCGCTCAACCCCGCCACTACAATCAGTCCCTCGCTCTCCGCTGCGCACGAAACATATCCGGAAGCTAAACTCCCCAGACCATAAAACGAAAAGCTCGGCCGTTCGTGCGCTCTCGCAACCTTCCGGTACCCGCTGATGCGATGCGAGTGCGACGCCGCGACCATATCGAATCCCGACTGTGCCAGGTCGTCCAGCAAACGAACGTCTTCGGGGTCCGGCCGGTTGGTCCGCAAACATCCCGCATGCACCAGCGCCACGCGAAATTGCGCGCCGTGTTTTTGCATCTCACGCAGCGCCTGCCGTCCGCGCTCCGCCGTCGCCGCTTCCACGCCCCGCGAGTTCTCTCCGGCCAGGTCACTGGCGGCCTTTGCCGCCGCCCAAAATCCCACACGCACTCCGCCCAGGCCCTCCCACACAAATACTTCCTGCCGCTCGCGCGTCGAAAATCCCGCACCCAACGGCGTCATTCCCGCGCGTTCCAATGCGGCGCGCGTCTGCTGCACACCCGCATCGCCAAAATCGTAGCTATGATTGTTCGCAATTCCCACCGCCTGCGCATGAATAGCGTCCAGGTACCCAAGCGACGTCGCAGGTGCCGCAACGATCTGTCCCAATCCGTTCAGCACGCGCGGCGCGAGCCCATCGCAGTCCAGCGCAGCTTCCAGATTCGCAAAAGTAGTAGTCACATCCTCAAAATATTCCTGCAGGTCCCGCGCCTTGCTGCTCCAGCTTTCATCGCGCTCCGTCGCCAGCTTTCCAGCCGGCAAGAAGTCGCCGCAAATCGCCACTCGTGCCGCAATCGGCTGCCGCGCCGCGCATTCCCACAAGATCAGATTTGTATGATTCATGGATGTCGCACCCGCACGCAGAATTTGCGCGTGAATGTGTGATTTTTTCTGGGCCATCGCTTGCAGTGTTCAGAAACGTGCGAGCGGGCTGAGGTTTTGACGTTGTAGCGGCCACCTTTAGGTGGGCGCAGTTGCAGTTGAATTTGTAGCGCGGGCGTCTCGCCGGCTCCGTTCTGACCGATCAAGCCGGCAACCGCGAAAACACCCAGCTCCACAACCGTTTCCGCATCGGATGCACCCACATCGGCAAAATCACGATCATCAGCAGCGCACCCAACAACCCACTCGCAGTCCGCACCGACAGCACCGCGTGCATCCCCGCCCGGCTGAAGTACGGCAGAAAAATCCCGAGGCCCACAACGCTCGCCAGAACGATCCCACCGGCATCCCGCGGCGCCAGCTGCCCAAACGGCACGCGATTTTCCAGGTGATAAGCCGCCAGCACAATCACGTAGCCCAAGATCAATGAAAATGCGGACACCGCCACGATCGCCGCGCCCCCCAAATATCTCCCCGCAAGATATCCCAGCGCCGGATTCAAGATCGCCGTCGCGGCGCATCCCATCGAAACCCAGCGCAGCGCCCCCGTTCCCAGATCCACCACGTAAGCCGGATTGCTCAGAATATTCACCAGCCATCCCGCCGCCAGCAGCGCCACGAACAACACAAAAATCGGCTCGTAGTGGCCCAGCCACACCAGCGAAACAATCGGGCTGACAGCGAGCAAAAATGCAAACGCGGGCACGCCCAGAAAAAATACCAGCCGGTACGAGGCGCGATAGACTGCGGGAATCGCCTCCGGCTCTCGTTCCCGCAATCCGGAAATCGTCGGCACCAGCACCAAATTCGCCTGCACGATCAGCTCGCGAAACGTAAAAACCCATCGCGACGCCATGTCATAAATCCCCGTCATCGCCAACCCGCCAAATTTCGCCAGCAGCGCCTTCGTCACCGGCTCGCGCATCGCTTGGCTCGCGGTGACAAATTGAAAATGCAGTCCGTATCCGCACATTTCGCGAAACAGCCTGCGGTCCCAGCGATGCGGCAAGAACGGAAGTCGCGGAATCGCCCGCCGCAGCAAAATCCACGTAGCTACGAAACAAGCGCACGTCTGCGCCGTCTGCGCATAAGCCAACCCAAGCAGGCTGTAACGCGGCACCAACACAAAGGCCAGCGACAGATAAAACGCCGATCCCGCCAGCACCACATAATTGCGATGCGTGATCAATTCATGGCCCGCTAGCCCCGCCAGCAAAATGCTCCCTGCAATATTGATCCACAGCGACAAGAACGCGTAAGGCAGAATCGCATAAGCCTCCGCCAGACGCGCGCTCGGCAAAACCAATCGCAAGATCCAGTGCGCCACCGGATACAGCGCGATGCACAAGACCGTCAGCGCCGCCGCCGTCGACAGTAGCGCCGTCTGAATCAGCACCGAAACGCGCTCCGCCTCCCCGCACGCTACATACTTCGCCACGAACTTCACGATGCTCGTCGAAAATCCCTGGTTCGCCAGAGTCACAACAGAAGTCGTCGCCAGCACCAGCGACCAGATCCCCAGCCGCTCCACTCCCATCGAGCGAATCAAAAATCGGTACAGCACGAAAAGCGCGCAAGCCGTGCCAATCACCTGCGCGATGGTGGTCGCAGCATTCCAGAATATTTGTTTTTGGCGCATCGGAATGTGTGTTGCAAACGCAGGTAAGTCGCACGGGCCAGTCGGGTAAACCAGCCGCGCAAGAGGATTCAGCGAATCAACAAACGCAAAACGTAATCAAATCTACTGCCCGCGCACCGGCGTCCATCGCCCCGAACTGCGCCCAGCAAGCGACTTCCATACTCCCAGCATTGCCGCCAGATTTACGACGCAGAACGACGCTGGCACCGACCACGGAAAACCCAGCACCCGCCCGCGCCACAAAAATCCCAGTAAAGCCGCTGCGCAAAACGCCACCTGCAGCAAAAATATCGCGCGATAGAATGGCGTTGCAAGAAACGCGCTGCTCACCAGCATCCCCAGCAAAAAATAAGGCACCAGCCAGCGCAAAAGTTTGTGCGACCACAATCCCACCGCCGTCGCCCCATACGCGAAAGGATTTAGCAGCGCGCGATATTCACGCAGCGCCCGAAAATCCTTACTCACAATCCGCACCTTCAGCTGGAACATCGCTGCCGCATCCACCTGTGACAACCGCGTCACCGTCACCGCACCGCGCTCCAGCACATTCCGCAATCCCGCCTCCGCCACCCGCAGCGGCAATTCAAAATCATCGCCCAACTCGCGATGCAACGGCCGCCATAATCTTCGTCGCATCGCAAACAACGATCCCGAAGCCATCGCCAGTATCCCGCGTCGGCTTTCTTCCTCGCGTATCCGAGATTCATAGCGAAGATATGCGCTCTCATTGCGCGCAATTGCCGTCTCGGCTGCATTCAAATAACGCGGCGCCGCGGTAACCAGCCCCACTTCCTCACCTGCGAAATTCCGCACCAACATTCGCAGTGCCGCAGCGTCAAATTCACAATCCGCATCGCTAAAAACCAAAATCTCACCAGACGCCGCCGCCACCAAACCATTCTGTATCGAGCTTTTTCCCATCTGCTGCGGAAACGAAATCAGCCCCACGCCTTCGCTCACGTGCCCGCGCACAATTTCCTCAGTGCGATCCGAAGACCCGTCGCTTCCAATCAGCAATTCCAAACGCTCGCGCGGATAATCCGAAGCCAGCACGTTCCGGATTTTCGCCGCGATCGCCGCCTCTTCGTTATGCGCCGCCACAATCACACTAACCATCGGCAGCATGTTGTTCGCCGTTTCAATTCGTGCGGCCACCGCGGGCATCGCCGTAGCAATATCCGGCCCCGCGCTATCTCGTCGCCCGAACATACCCATCCTCAAAAATAGCGGGTAACCCGCATACACGTAACCGACAATCGCGAAACAAACCCAAAAGCAAATCAGCAAGTTTTCATCCTAGATGCCGCTGTGCCACCGTAGCAGCGGCCGCATGACGCACGGCCCGACGTTCGCACAATTCCCGGTAAGTTATCAACTGGATCTCATTCCGCGCCACCACCTCGCGCAACTCCGGATCAGTCAACCAGCGAAACTCCTCCTCGCGCTGCGCGCAAATTCGATCCATTTCCGAAAATCCGCCCTCGTAAAGTCCCGGATGACATGCCAGCTCGAATGTCCCAGCCGGCAGATGCTCCAGCGTACTCCGCCAAGCCTGCTTCAAATCCCCCGCGTGATGCCGGTCGCGCGACAAAAACGAAATCCGGCTCTCCGGCGCGATCAGCGCGCCCAAAAGAGTAGCCTGCACTGCCGCACGATAAGCCTGCACCGACAAACGCCGCAGCAACCCGCCCTCATGCGGCCCTCCCAGTCCCGCATCCGCAGACCACTGCGTGCAACGCGCCGTCCGCGCGCACAAAATACCCTCCGCCGCCAGCGCTCGCGAGAACGGAACCAGCGCCGCCGGATAAATGTGCATATGATGATGCGAATCCGCGTGCGTCAGCTCCACCCCGCGATTCTTCGCCCAGCGGATCTGCGCGCAAAATTCCGTTTCCAACTCTCGCGCGTTAATTTGCCAGGCCCACAACTTGCGAATCATCACCTTCGCCGTGTGAAACGTCCCGTCTGCATTCACTAGGCTCGGCACCTCCCTCGCCGGCGAAATCGGCCGCCCCTGACAGATATTCAGATGTACCCCCACTCCCAGCTTTGGCGCGCTGGCCACTCTTTCCACCGCGTACTCCGAAGCCGCCATGTTCACCAGCAGCGAAGTGCTTGTCAAAAATCCGTAGCGGTGCGCCACCAGAATTCCGTCCGTAATCCCCCGGCTCATTCCCAAATCGTCCGCGTTGATGATCAGTCGCGTATCCCTCACTGCGGCACTCGATTAATTTCATTCGCCGATTCCATGGCGTTCTCCTTGTCGAACGAATCGTTCCGGTCAACAGGCTCGCTCGCCTTCGTCTCCTTTCCCGATTCGCCGAGGCCGGCAAGATTCTCCATATTAATGATCAGCGGAATCTTTCCCCCCGGCCGCACCAGCGGCTGCGCCGCGATCTCTGCGGTCACGCGCATACCATCTCCCAGCAAATTCTGCAGCTTGCTGCGAATCAGCATCATCTCCGCGAACGCCCGCCCGTTCGCGAACACCGCACGCACGATCACCCGCTCCGGCCGGTCATGCACGAACTGGCAGAATCGCAGCGCCGTCGCATCCTTTAGCAGTTGATTCAAAGCCCTCGGCGAGAATAGTCGCCCATCCGGGCAGCGCAAAATCTCGCTCTCTCGCGTGATCGTCGGAATCACCAGCGGAAAGTTCAGCCCGCAACCGCAAGCCGATCCATGCAACCACCGCCCGCGATCCCCGATCCGGTAACGGATCAACGGCATCGCGCGATTCAGAAATCCCGTCCAGACGAAAAATCCTTCCTCGCCTTCCGCCACCGGTTCGTCACCTTCATCCAGAATTTCCAGATACCCGAATTCCGGCACCAGATGCATCTGCCCGTGCGCGCATTCATGAATCAAGCCGCAGTATTCCGTCATGCCATAGCTGTCGAACACCTTGCACTCGAACGCCGCCTCAATTTTCGCTCGCGCCGCCGGATACAATGGTTCACCGCTGGTAAAAATCGTCCGCATCGGAAACGTTTCGCGCTGCATCGAAGCAAAATCCGCCAGAATTCCCAGCACCGAAGGAAATCCCTCCAATATTTTTCCCTCCTGCTTGTGCAGAAACGCCAGATATTGGGGCGCGGTCTTTTCGGCCAGATGAAAAATGCTCATCAGAATCTGCCGCTCCGGCAAGTTGTAAACCCAGTAGGGCGGCGCGGAGCGCCCCGGCGGCACCACTCGCGCGCCAAATAGCGTCACCCGCGGACGCTGCGCCTCCACCCCCGCCCAGGCCCATTGCCGCAGCAAGCATGCCCAATTCGCGCGCGCCAGCTCCTCCGTGAACGCCACTCGCAAATTCCCGCCCGTGGTTCCCGTGGTTCCCGCGCGAATGCGCTTTCGCGGCGGCGTGCCCGACGACAAAAACTGTTCATGATTCTGCCGCACCGTCTCCCGCTCCAGCACCGGCAAGCGCCGCAGATCCGCGAACGTGCGAATTTCTTCGCGCGCGTACTTCGCATAGTGCGGCACGTTGCGCCGCGCGCCGCTGATCGTCTCGCGCAGCGCATTCATCTGATGTGCCGCGATTTCTTCGGCGCTCCAGCGTTCATGTGCGCGCAATATTTTCAGCATCGAGAAAGTTTCCGGTGCGTAACGCATTTGCGAGAGGAACAATCCGCGCGCGCTTACCAGCGCGCTCCGCGCCGGCGACGGGAATCGTTCGTAAACACCCTGCCATCGCGAAACATTCGCCCTCATGAACCGCTCGAGCATGTGCCTGGACCTCCGTATTGACCTTGCTCCGCAGCGGCCGCCTGGGCTGTAAACGGCCGATGTTGCATGCGATCTCGTCTTGTACGCTGCCTTGCGTCTTCTCTTTGAACTCCGCCTTTCTCTGTATCGTCTGTGTCAAATCTTTCCCGTAACGCCCTTTGCGCTTTCATGCATCGCATTCTTCTCAGCTCGCGCCCGCGATCCCTGCAAAAAATCTCTGTAGCTTCCGCACCTCTCTCCCATGATTGAATCGCTGCACCACCGCTTCCCGCCCGCACTGCCCCATGCGCGCTGAAGCTGCTCGGTGTGAAAGCAGCCACGCGATCGCTTGCGCCAGCTCCGCCGCATCGCTCGGCGAATATAGAATCCCACCGTGCACATTCTTGAAGAACGGTCGTATCGGCGGCAGGTCGCTCGCGATCACCGGCAGCCCACAAGCCCAGTACTCAAAAACCTTCACCGGAATATTGACGCGAAATTTCGCGATGTCCTGCAGAGGACAAATCCCGATGCGCGCTCGCCCCAGCGCCTGGGCCATTTCGCTATGCCGGATGCGCCCCATAATTTCCACCTGCGACGCAAGCCCCAGGCTCGCCACGCGTTCCCGCAGCGCCCGCTCCACCTCACCGTCGTCGCAATATCCAATCAACAGCACCTGCACGTTCGCGCCGCGCACCGCGAGCATGCGCACGGCTTCCAGCAGCACCCACGTGCCGGCCCGCTCCGAAAGTCCGCCGCGGTACACGACGTCGAAATCCTTCGCCGCCGCCGCTTTCGGCGTGGGAAAAACGTCCAGGTTTGGAAAATTGTAAAAAGTCAGCTTGCGGCTGCGCCCCACACGCGCCACTCGCCGCAGTGTCCCCGAATCCGCCGTCATCACTCCATCAAACGAAAGCGCCGCCACTTTCTGCAGACCGCCGACCGCGGCCGCGACCATTTGCCGCAGTGGCCGCGGCATCCCCCGCATCGTCAGCGCCATCGCCGCAAAATCCTCGTAAGAATCGAACACAACCTTCCTGCGAAACATCAGCTTCAGCAGCAGCGCCACAGGCAGCAATTCCGGATCTTGAAAATGGTACAAATCCGCGCGCTGCCGCAGCAGCAACCGCAGCACCGCCGGAATACTTCGCAGTTGGCCCATCCGCCCGCGCGGCTTGCGCACCGCCACGAATTCCACTCCGTCGCGACGCCCCTCGATCCCCGCCGGCGCCACGTAACGAACCGCCGCACCACCTGCAGCCAGGGGCATGAACTCCATGTAGAACGACCGGCTTTTCAATTCCGTATGCACTGTAGTGAAGTGGCAAAACACCGGACGCGCGGCCGATTCGCACTGCCGTGCCGGAGCAACATCGTGAGAAGTAATCTGTGCCGCTTGAGTCGCCATGGAATTGTCCAGTCCTAGATGAAAAAATCATGCTGCACTCAGAACGCGTTGTCCCGAATGGACGACAGCGAGCTGTTTTCGCTTTCCGACGAATGTCCGCTGAACTCGAAGGCCTGGCCGTCACTCCCGAGCCGTTACAAGACTTTCGCGCCAGGGCACCGCGTCAGCCGTGACGCAATCGCCGCAGAATCAGCGCCGCCTGAGCCGCTGAGGGAATAAGCTTCGATTTCTTGCCGTGATTTTTCAGCCCCGCTGTCGAGCCTCGCGCCGAGAAAGCGTTTGGAACCCGTGCAGGCTTCGGAGGATTCTTTTGCGTCGCGGCTTTAGCCGTTAAGGAAATGATTTTCGAGCTCTCACAGCGCCGCTTCAGTCTCGTCGGCTTGCACAGCGGCGGGATGGGTTCTCCGGTACGCGAGAGCTCTGGATAATCCTTGTGGGACGCAGTCTTAATCACGGCGTCAGCCGCGCACCACGAGTGCGGCTTGAGCCGCTGAAGCTCCTCAGTCGCGCAGGCCACCAGCGCCATCGCTCCCTGCAACCGCGCGCTACGGTTATTCTTGAGCATTTCTGAAATACCATCCTTCCGGCAACGCCATGGGCGACACTGCCATCGCTGTCGTATCCGACCACGATGTCCAGGGCCGTGAGGAATCCGCTTCTGCTCGACGACAAGCAACGCCAAAGCCGCGTCGTCCCGGCCGCTTTACATCTTCACGATTTGCAGATTGGCAGAAACAGTTTGCGTGGCGGGTTGTACTGCGGAAGAAGTCTCGTTCCGTAATCCTCGCATCACAAATACCATGCTCAGGAACAGCCACGTGGACCGGTCCGAGTTGATGTCGCCCGTGTTGGTCGCATTCACAATTCCTACCGCCAGCAATGCCGCGCACACCTGCGACAACACCAAATGCGTGGACACGTGGTCTTTCAACTGTCGCCAAGCTTCGCGAATCGCGCTGGCGAACAACCCCGCCACCAGAATTCCCGCCGGCAATCCCAGCTCGCAGCACACCTCCAGGAAAATGTTGTGCGGCCAGTTGTATAGTCCCGCGTTCGGCGAGTAGTAACGAAACCCCTGTATCCCCACTCCCAGCAGCGGATGTTGCTGCAGCAATTTCCAGCCGTAACTCAGCAGTTCCGCGCGAAAAAATAGCAGCGCGTTCACGCTCTGGCTGTTCACCAACGTCCCCAGATATTCGAACGACGCCTGCGGAATATTGACGAACGGAATCGCTGCAAACCCCAGTGCCGCCAGGCACGCCAGATCCGCCACCAGCGCCCGATGAAAAAATAAGCTCAGCAAAATCACCGCGCCGAGCGCCAACGCGGCTCCCCGCGACCCGGACCCAATCAACGACAGCGCCGGCACCGCCAGTAACGGATAAATCAAAATGCGTTTCAGAAATGGCAGCCGCGGCAGCGCGCCAAACCACAAAATCAAAATCAGCCCGCAGGAAATGTGCCCGAGGCCAATCGTGTTGCTGCTCGGCGTCACCAGCCGGTCGGGCCCGCCCAGCGATTCCAGCGAATAAGCGCAAATCACGAACGCCACCACGCCGAATCCAATCAGAAATCGCTTCATCGCCTGAGCCGTGCCCAGCACGAAAAACGGCGCCACAATCACGATCCCGGTCACCGTCAGAAATCGCGCCACCTTTTCCAGTCCCGCGTCCAACACGGGCGTGTAGCTCAGACTCGCTACCATCAACGCCACCAGCCCCACAAAAAGAAAATAAGCCGGCGGCATTCCCACGCTGCGTTTCTTCCGCAAAAAATTCAGAATGATCCCCGCAATCAGCACTCCTCCCAGCGCCAGTGTCAAATCCCACGGCAGCAGCGCTGCCACCCGGTCGTCGCCCTTCACATCGCCCACAACCACATACAGTGCCAGCGCCAGTTCCGGATAAAGCAGGAGCGCAACCACCGTCGCGGCGCCCAGAAACGCGGCTGGCAACATCCGCGGATCCGGGCTAATCGAGAAAAGCGCAAATCCCAGTGCTACGGATGCCATCGCAGCTACAGGCCTCCACAAATCGCCGCCGGAGTTTATCCTCGGAGCCCGAATTGCATTTTCCATTTGCATCTACGCGCTCGCGTTCGCCAGAAACAGCACATCATCCACATGATGAATCGCTTCCAGATTCACCGGCGTGGTCCCATCAATCAGATCGTGCGCCCGATACCCGTACTCCCGCATGTAGCCCGCCAGTTCCGAGACTTTGCGCCCCATCAGCGGGTAAGCCCCCGGCGCGATTTCGCACAAGATCGCGGGCCGCTGCTTCGTTCGCTCGAAAAATCCCTGCAGCCCGCGCAAGATCGGCAGCTCGAATCCCTCCGCATCGATCTTGATCAATGCGATGCGCTCGATTCCGTGTTGCTGCACGTAGGCGTCCAGCCGAATCACCGGAACTTCCAGGGTCGAGACAATTTCCGGATCACTCTTGTACGCCGCCACCAGCGTGCTTTGCCCCGGCTCACGCGTCACATAAATCTTGCATTTTCCCAGCTCCTCGCCTGCTGCGCAGAAATTCACTCGAAATGCATATTCCGGATTCGACACCGCAAGCTTCTCGACGCGATCGAAATACTCCGGCACCGGCTCGAAGCAATGTATCTGCCCCCTCGGCCCTACCAGTCCAGCCGCAATAGCCGACAAATATCCGATATTCGCCCCCACGTCGAAAAACACGTCGCCCGGCCGCAAAAAACGCTTCATTGTTTCCACCAGCGGAATCGCGTAAGAACCGAAATACATCGGCGCTGTTCCGCGGTATCGATCCAGGTCGAACTCGAAAACCACATTGGCGATGCGTTTTCGCGCGGGCAAGGGGGGCATGCGCCGCGCCGTATTCAGTTTGGCCAGCATCACGCGGCAAAAAAGCCCCGGATTCTTCGCCAGCAAAGTGGTCGCGCGCGATGCCGTAGCCGTCAGATGCATGTTCGTCCTCCATGATTGTCAACGACCCCACTAAACCGTCTGCGCCAGCGCCAACGTGTTTTCTTCCACCAGCGTGCCGTGTGCGAAAAGCCGCTGCAATTCGCTCATCCGCTCGTAATCGCATTTGCGAATGCGGTTTTCCTTCATGTCGCGGGAAACTCCCGCCTTGTACCCGTGCAAATCCAGCTTGATCGCGGTGCGCGGCAAATTCTCCCGCCCGCCCGTTTCCGGCCACGCCGGCCCCTTGTGAATCCCGTTTCCGTGAATCGCCGCCACGCTGCCGCGCCCCGTCCGCAGAATCGCCCAATCCCTCCGGGGATAAATCCTCTCCACTTCCTCATCGCTCATCCGCCCATCGTTCGCCGCCAACCCCAAGTCCCGCGACAGCCGCGGCCGGCAAGACCGCACGTCGTAATGATTCGACCCCGGCACGTACACCAGAGGCCCGCGCGTATCATCTATATCCACCAGATAAATGAAAATCTGCAGCGAATCCGATTCGTCGTTATCCTTATGAAAATTGCTGGAATGCAGCGGCCGGTCGTGCGGAAAATCGCGCACAATCGTCGCGCGGCACAACGGTGGCACGTACCCCAGAAAATTCGCCGCAATCCGCAAAATGCTCTCGTGAAACGCCACCTCCAGCGTTTCCGGAATCCGCAGCAGTGGATCGCGCAACGCGATGGTCTTCTCCGTAGCTGCCAGTTCCTCGTAAGACACGCCATCCAGCGTCCTTCGCTCACCGGTCTGAATCGAATAAGCCCGGCGCGCGTCAATCTCCAGTTTGTGAAACATCGCGTCCGCCTTGCGGAAAATCCGGTCCATGAGCCCTCGCGAAAAAAAATCCCCAATCAGCGCGTAGCCCCACTCGCGCAGCGAACGCACCTGCTCCCGCTCGAATTCACTCATCATCAGCAGCGCCTCATGCCGGCGGAACAGTCCCCGCATGCTCGCTCCCGCCACCCGCCGCGAATAAAGCAGCCGCGCCCTACATATCGCGCTGTAAAGATGCGGCTCCCGGCGCACCGCCCGCAGCAAAAAAGGCGGACGTACAGAATTTGCCTGCATTTGCTTCTTCATAATGTGCACTCTTTAAAATCTAGTGTGGATCACCAAGCCACCGCCCCCGCCCCGAGGTCAGCTGGTGCTTGCTACCTAGTCTTCAACCTGCAAATCTCAATTTACAATCGACGAGCTACAAGCTCGTCACCGACCCGCCCTGCGTTCGCATCTTCAGTCCGCCGCTCCGGCTCCTGCAGCCGTAGCAAAACGCTTCGCCACCGGCTCCCCATGCCGCGCAGTCCCCGCCATCAATTCGCGCACCGCCCCGCACACCTCGTTCACCTGCGCCGCAGTCATCGCCGAAAACATCGGCAGCGCCAAACACCCATCCGCCGCGCTTTCCGTGTGCGGCAAAGCATGCTCCATCCCCACGCCCGCCTCCCGGAAATAAGGCTGCCGGTGAATCGGCGGAAAATATGCCTGGCAGGCAATCCCACGCTCGCGCAATCCATTCATTAACCGGTCGCGCACTGATTTACGTGCCGTCCCCAGCAACTGAATCACGTACGCAAACCAGCTCCGCGTGCACCCATCCATCGCGGACGGCAGCACCGTCCCCGAAATCCCCGTCAGCCCGCGCGCATACAAAGCAGCCACCGCCGCGCGTCCAGCTAGCAATTCCTCGATCCGCTCCAACTGCGCCAACCCCAATGCGCAATGCAAATCGCTCAACCGGTAATTGAATCCCAGCCGCGTATGCCGCAACCAGCCAGCCTCATCGTCTCGCCCCTGATTCCGCAAACTCCTGCACACCGACGCCAGTTGCGCATCGTCCGTCACAATCGTCCCGCCTTCCGCCGTAGTCATCTGCTTGTTCGGATAAAACGCAAAAGCCGCCGCGTCCCCAAACGTCCCCACTGGCTGCCCGCGATATTCCGCGCCCACCGCCTCGCAAGCGTCCTCCAGCACGCGCAAATTAAATTCCCGAGCGATCTCCAGTATCTCTCCCATGTCGCACGGTTGCCCAAACACGTGCACGGGCAAAATCGCTTTCAACGCATGTCCCGTGCGCCGGTTGGTGTGCCGGCATTTCAAGCGGTCCCAGATATAATCCGTCGTCAATATTTCTCGAATCGCCGCCGGATCAATGTTCAGTGTGCTCGGCGAAATATCCACAAACACCGGCAACGCTTTTTCGTACAGCAGACAATTAGCCGACGCCACAAAACTAAAAGCAGTCGTCAGCACCTCGTCGCCGCGCCCGATCCCCAGCGCCTTCACGCACAAATGCAACGCCGACGTGCCGCTATTCGTCGCCACCGCATAACGCGTCCCCACATAATCCGCGAATTTCTCTTCGAATTCCGCCACCTTCGGCCCCAAGCTCAATTGCCCCGAACGCAGCACGTTCGTCACGTACTCAATCTCGCGCTCGCCGATGTCCGGCTGCGAAAGTGGAATTCTCATGCCGCCTCCTCGCCGTCCAACGCGCCATTCCCCGCTCTCAGCCCGGCGGAAGCGGCGTCCGCCAGTCGCCCCTTCCTGAATTCCGGCGCCAATTCGGCCAAATAGTTCAGCAATCCCTCGCAGTCCTCTCGCGCCAAATATCTTTCCATGCGCTCGATTTTCCGCAAAATTCCAGCCGCTTGCGGATTCTGTTCCCCCACTACCATGATGCGTTCGTTCTCGGTCGCCGCCGGCCGCTCCCACTCTTCCCACAATTCCTCGCTGATCTTCTCGCCTTCGTTCAACCCGGTAAATTCAATCGCCAGATCCCGCTCCGGCTTCAATCCCGCAAACAGCATCATGGTCTTCGCCAGCTCGTAAATATTCAGCGGCTCGCCCATATCGAAAACAAAAGTCTCCCCGCCATTCCCCAGTGCCGCCGCCCGCAAAATCAAATGCACCGCCTCCGGCACGGACATGAAATAGCGCGTAGCCCGCGGATCCGTCACCCGTATCGGCGCCCCTTTCTGAATCTGCTCCCAAAAAATCCGCAGCACGCTTCCAGTGCTTCCCGCCACATTGCCAAATCGCACGCTTGAAAATTTCGCGCCATGAATCCGCGCCAGCTCCTGCACGCACAATTCCGTAAGCTTTTTCGATAGCCCCAGGTAACTGCGCGGGCTCACCGCCTTGTCAGTGGAAATATTTACGAAGCGCGCCGTCCCGCATTCCAGCGCCGCTTCCGCCAGATTCCTCGTCCCCAGCACATTATTGCGTATGGCCTCTTGCGGATGCAGTTCCAGCAGCCCCACATGCTTGTGCGCCGCCGCATGAAAAATAATCTCCGGTTTTTCCTGCCGCAGGATCTCCCGCAGCCGGTCCTTATACACCAGGTCCGCCAGCAACGGCTTCACCCGCCCCGCCCCCAGCTGCTCGCACGCCGCGCGATGCACGTAGAACAGGCTGTTCTCCGATTTATCCAGCAGCAACAACATCTTCGGCCCCGCCTCTGCAATCTGCCGGCACAATTCCGAACCAATGCTCCCGCCCGCGCCAGTCACCAGCACCACCTTTCCGCCCACGATCTTCCGAGTCTGCTGCACATCCACGCGAATCCCTTCGCGCTGCAGCAGATCCTCAATCCGCGGCCGCCGCAAATCCCGCCGCGACACTTTCCCATCCACCAGTTCCGACAGCGATGGCAGTGTCCGCACCGGCACGCTGATCTCTCGGCAAGCCGCCAGAATTTCGCGCATTTGCGTCCCCGTCGCGCTCGGAATGCAAATCAAAATTTCATCCGCATCGTGCTCAACTGCCAGCCGCGCCAGCTCGCGCGTCCCTCCCACCACCGGCACGCCCAAAATCGTCCGCCCCCACTTTTCCGGATCGTCATCCAAAATCGCCACAGCCCGCGACGCGCCCGCTGGGTCCTGCGCCAGATCCTTCAACAGCGTGATCCCCGCCTCTCCCGCGCCCACCACCACCACGCGTTTGCCGTCCTTGCGCCAAGCCGCTTGCTGCGCCTTCAAAACCCGCGCTCCAAAATGCAATCCTCCCCACAACAAAGTCGCAAACGCTGCGTCCACCACGAAGACCGCCGCGGAGATTTTCAGCGACGGAAAAAGCCACGCAATTGCAACGAACCCGAGCAGCGAACTGGCACCGATCGCTTTCACGATCGAAATGAAGTCAGGCACGCTCGCGTGCCGCAATGACCGCCTGTAAAGGCGTACGCTCACCAGTCCGCCAAGCCTGAAAAAGATCACCACGCCTAGAGTTGCCCACAACACCTGGCCCGCCCAGCCTGCCTCACGCGTTTCAGCAAATGCGAATACAGCCAGACCGTACGCAACCGCCGCCAGAAGCAATTCCGCGCCCAGCACCAGAGTCGACCGCTGCGTTCTCCAAGCCCAGCCACTCGCGCCCGCAGCAAACGACCGGAGCGCCGCCGCCGCACTCGTACGCGATGTCTCAATGCTTCTTGCCGGTGCCTGTGCAACCGAGATGCTATTCATCAGTGACCCCAGTATCCCCAGTTTGTTCTGCTCAAACGCCCCGATTCGCCCGAAGAATCCCACCGTCGAATCCGCCTGACGAATCCAATCAACGCGAAGCGTCCGAAACTACTCCGTCGCTGCCGCACCAAATCGCATTCTACGTCAATCCCAATCGCCAGCCGCAATCGAAACCAATCTCGCCCGGGCCAAGCTCCGCCCTCTCAGTCACACCCGCCCCCGGCATCCACACCCCTGCGCCCGCTTCATGGCGTGCCCCAGCCCATGAGCCACTCGCAAAATTTACAAGTTTCGGTAAATCACTTCCGGCATCGGAAAGGTGCGCTTGTTCAGGACGGCCCCCAGGATCGGCACTCCCGCTGCTTCCATGCTTTCTTTGGCCATGCGCGCGGGTTCGCGCCGCGTGGTGTGTGACCCCACCACCAGAATAATTCCGTCAGTCAGTTGCGCCAGCAGCGCCGCGTCTCCATACGAATGAATCGCTGGCGTATCCAGCAGCACGAAATCGAATTCATCGCGCAATTCCCCGATGCGCGTCCGCAGTCGCGTCGGATTCAGCGCGCCATTCGGTTCCTTCCCAGTCTCTCCCGCCGTGATTAACCACAATTGGCTTCCCGAAGCCCGTCGCGCGTATTCGTGCATTGGTTTGCTGCCCTTCATCGCTTCCGTAAAACCCGTCCCGTTGCTAAAACGAAAATGTTCGTGCAACGACGGCGCGCGCAAATTCGCATCCACGATGCACACCGTACCGTTCACCTGGTCCGCCAATACTTCGCTCGCGTGCGCGCAGACCCAGCTGCACCCCGCGCCATGATCAACCCCTGCGAACGTCACCGCGCCAGGAGCTTGCGCCGCTCCGGGAAGGATGAAGACACGCTGCACCAGCTTCATCACTTCATCCCCAATCAAGTCATGCAGCTCGCGCGGCCGCGTTCTTCCGCCTGCTTCCTGGCTCAGTGACGGCGACGGCGGCGCAGCAACCCGGCCGCTCTGCGCCGCGCCTCCCGCCTTCAGCAATATGTCGAAATTCCGGCTCATGGCCTTTCCTTGCGCGCTTCCAGTATCGCGGGCGTTCCCAAAGTCTCTGATTGGCTCACAAATCCTCGCCGCAGAAACAGCGGCAGGCGAATCCGCTGGCCCGCCGCGATATGGTTCACATCCGAAAGCGACGGATTCAGTGCCAAAGTCTGTTCCAGCATATCCGTGTCGAACCGGCCCAGATGCTGCACACACAGCTCCATCAGCGTTGAGTCCTTTTCGATTGCGATCGTGAGGATGCGGTCATTATCCGAGAGCCCAGCCACCAGGCTGGACACTTCGGGTCCGCTGCGTGCCGCACTTTTCGACCCATCCGGAACGCGAGGCGGTGCGATTGCTGCGACAGCGCCGCCACCCGCGTTCTGCGGTTGGCTTTGGGGAAGATCAAAAGCTGTGATGGGATTTGCTACATCATTAGTGGCGATTTCCGAAGCGTTCTCTGCGAGTGCGGGCTGCATAAGCGCTGCGGATCCGGCCGGCGCATCGGTCCCATCGGCAAACAGCACATCAAATGGCGGCGTTCTCTTTCCCACATTCCATCCAACGCGCGCAGAAAGCGCGAACAGCAGCACCGCGGAGACTACTGCGAACGTCTGGATTAGCCGGCCAATCCTCATCTCGCTTTTTTTCGGCAGCATCACGCGGAATGGCACCACCGTCCGGCCAGCACCAGCCACGCGCGGCGGTGTCCGCTCCTGCTTCGGCACCAGCGATTCGATCTCCACATCGTTAATCGCTTCCTGCACCATTTTCGCGTCCACCTGGCGCGCGCCCATTCCGTACGCGACGGACATGGCGTTGAAACACAACGTATTGATGTTCCGCGGAATTCCGCCGCTCTGTTTCGCGATCAGCAGTCGCGCTCCCACCGTAAATAGCGGCTCGCCCGCATATCCCGCCACCCACAAGCGGTGATCAATGTACGCACCGGTTTCTTCCGCCGTGAACGGCTCGATCCGTATCACCGACGAAATCCGCTGCCGCAGCTGTGCCATTGACGGCCGCGTCAATCGCTCCGCCAGTTGCGGCTGTCCCGCAATCACGATCTGCATCAACTTCATCCATGGAGTTTCGAAGTTTGAAAGCAGCCGCACGGATTCCAGCACCCGCTCGTCCAGGTTCTGCGCTTCATCAATTACCAGAATGAATCGCCGCCCCGCGCGCATTTCTCCGAGCAGCACTTCGTTCAGCATTCCGTGCATCGCCGGCAGGTCTTTACCTGCCGGGTCCAGGTTTAAATCCACGAGAATGTGCCGGATGAAATCGTCGGAACCGCAGTCCGTCTGAAAAATAAATGCCGCCCGCGATTTATTCCGCAGCCCTTCCAGATATTGATAGAGCAGGGAAGTCTTGCCCATTCCCGGCTCGGCAATCAGCGCCAGAAATCCGCGGTTTGTGTCCGTTCCATAGACTAGCGAGGCCAGGGCCTCGCGATGCTTCGCGCCCATGTGCAGAAACCGCGGATCCGGCGTGACCCCAAACGGCTGTTCAATCAGCCCGTAATATTCCAAAAACATGTTCATTTCCTCCCGTCGCCGGTCGGAATCGAAGCCAGCACTTTCAATTCGAGATAGCGATTCAGTTCGTCAGGCGTGCGGAACGAAGCGTCCAACCGGTCCACTCCGTATGCCGTTCCCACGCTTACAAGTCCCGCCGTGAAAAATCCACCGATCAGCACCCAGCCGAAATGCAAAGTCGGAAACGCCGGCACCGTGGCCGCTTCCGCAATCGCCACGTTCACGATCCTCTTGCTGTCCAGGGCATCCGAAATTCGCGCTTCTTCGCGCTTGCGCACGTAGAGCAGATAGTTGTCCTCGGCAGTTTTCACATTCCGCGCCAGATCCGCTTGCTGCGTTTCCTTTTCGTCCAGGTTTCGCGCGATTCCCCGATAGTGCTGCACCACTTTCGCCGTGGCATCCGCTTGCGCCGCCAATGCAGCCTGATCCGTGCTTGCCCTCGCCAGCTCGGTAGCCATCCAGTCTTGGGCCGGCAGCCGATCCGTCGTGATCTGCTGCACTGGAGAATCCTCAGCCTGCGCAATCGCCCGCCGCGTTTCCGTAATCTGCGTTTCCACGTCCATCACCGGCGGATATGCCGGCGCATATTTGCTGAGCATTTCCGTGCGCTTCAATTGCAAGCTCAACAGCGTGCCTTCCAGCGTCGCCAGCAGTTGCGCATTGCCGATTTTCGCCACCTGCGTGATTTGCCGCTCGGGAGTAGCCGCCGCCTGCGCCCGCAAAGCCTTCGCGCGCTCTTTCGCCTGATACGCGTTCGCCTGCGCTTGCTGCCAACCCGCTTCAAACTGGCTCAGTTGTTCCAGCACCAGTCGTTTCTGCGCCGTCACTTCCACGATTCCCTGCCGGCTGTCGAAATCCGTCAGCGCTGCTTCCGCGCCAGCCAAGTCTTCGCGGTACCGCTGCGTTTCCTGATCGAAAAATCGAAAAGTTCCCGGTGGCCGGTGCACCGACGCATGCTTTTCCTGGTACATCATCGCCAAAGTCTGCAGCACCTGCGCCGCCAGCTGCGGATCCCGGGCGGAATAGGCCACGCGAATCAGCGTGGTCTTCTTCATTGGGTCCACCACCAGCCGCTCCTCCAAATTCTGCACGGCCTTCGCAAGTTGCGTTTCCGGCGTCGCGCGTGTCCCGCGCACGTAATTGTCCGCGCGCTCGATCCACTGTCCCCAGCCCGGTTTGTTTTCAAATGACAGGCCGCACGCCACCACCACCCGCTCCAGCAGATCGCGGCTCTTGATCAGCTCCACTTCCGAATTCAAATCCTCTTCGCTCACCGCCGGCACGATCCCCGGCCCATTCACATTGCCCGGATCAGGCGTCACCACCGCGTCCACGCGCTCGCGATTCACCAGAATCTTCATTTCCGCTTCGTACTTCCGCGGCAATAGCACCGCGCCTAGCAGCGCCCCCACAAAAATCCCCAAAAATATCAGCGTCGCGAGCCGCCGCTGCCGGAACACGGGCATCACTACATCCCGCATCGTCAACGCCATCTCCCGCGAATTGTAGTTCGACCGTACCGTCAGCTCGCCCATCTCAGCTCGCACCTTTTACTTCGCTCACGGATACATCGTCGCGTAAGCGCCCATCCCGTAATTCGGAATGAACTTCTTCACTTTCGAAATCATGTTCTGCGGCACATACAACATGTCCCCCGGACGTATCTCCGGATCCTCATCCACGCTGTGACCCTGCAAAATGTGCTTCAAATCCAGCGTCTTCACTTCGGTCCACGAATCATTCACGCGCCGGAACAGCAATACCTGCGAATGTTTCGCCGACTCCTCAAATCCGCCGGCCAGCGCCACTGCCTGCGTAGCCGTCGTGTACCCACGCAGATCAAATTTCCCCGGGTGGAACACCTGCCCACCCACAATGAAGTACGGTTTGTTGAAATCCTTCAATTCAATCGACACGACCGTGTTGTGCAGAATGTTCACGTAAGCTGCCTGAATCGCCGGAATCGTCTCCAGCGTAGTCAGCCCTTCCACATGAATATCTCCCGCCCCCGCCAAAGTGATGAATCCGTCTGGCTGCACGGTCACCGCTTGGTCGTATTCCGGCGTCAAAGGGAACGTCAACGCGATCACGTCGCTTGCGCACAAACGGTACCGCGGATTGCGCTGCTGCAATGCCGGCCGATCCGGGTCTGATGTCGCCGCCGCGCCCAAACTCGAGCCCAAACCTGACCGTCGCGCCGTCGCTGAGGCAACCAGCGCCGCCCCAGTCACGCGATTCGGCAGCACCGCAGCCTGCGCTGTCGCAGCCGGAACGCATGCTGCCGCGACCAAGGCTGCGGTAATCAGCGCCGCGATCTTTGAGATCAGTTGACCGAACCGTCGTTTAGCGCCGCTGTACATTCAATCGCTCCTCATCCTCAAGCCGCCACCTCTAACTCCCCACGCATCACAGCCATACATCCGCGAACCAGTCGTCGCACTTACCGCGAAAACAGATTGACGCGCTGGTGGCTCACCGCAAATCCCGCTCCCGCCCCGGCGTCGCCGTCCCCTGCAGCCTCCGCGCGTATCACGCACCCGTGCGCCTCGATCCGCAAAGTCCCCTCGCCCTTGGCCGCCGGCAAGAACACGCTTAGCGCCACCCGCGTCCCATTTGCAGGGCACTCCGACGCAAAAACGTACGCACCCATGCGCCCCACATCTCGCGTGTGGCCGTGACGCTCGCGGTGCTGGCCCAATTCGTCGTCCCAGGCGAAGACTGCCTCCGCGCGCAGCGGATAGCGCAACGAGCTCCGCCTCTCCATCCCCACGTTGGGCCCGCTCGAGATGTTCATCGCCTGTGTCGTTTGCGTCATGAGAGCTTCTTCCTCTTGTGTAGCCGCGAGCGTGAGACCAAACTACTTTGCGGGTAGAGACGCCACAAGAGGCCTTATGTTTACCGGCAGCAGGGCATTTCGGCTGGGCGAAAGTGGTCGCTTGTCGCTCGATTTCGCGGTGGCATGCACGCCAGCAGGTTTGCTCGTCCTACATAAAGTTTCCATACCAATGCGGCTGGATACACAAGTAGTTTTGTGCGTGCCAAAAGGGGAATCGCGCCGAGCGGCCCACGCGGGCACCGACACACTCGTGGAATTCACCGCAAGAAAAAGTTTGCACACTTCTGAATTTTCGCGCCGCTCGCACGCTAGTATCATCAGCGCGCCAGCACACTTACGGGTTTTCCCGAAATGACTTCACTGCTGCGTTGCGCGCGAAATTGGTAAATTCCGCGAACTATTCAACGCCGGCGGTTTGCAATACTGCACAAAGATTGGGCATGTCCACTGGAGCGCACGCGAGAACGGGAGCCCGAATTTCCGCCGCTACAATTTCTAAATGGCGTCGCGCAAAGTCATCGCCGCGCTCCGCAGTTCGCCTTGCTGTACGTATTTATTGTGGGCCTCTGTAGCACAAGTTGTACTTGTGTGCTTCGTACTAACGCCGCTAGAATCGCGCACCCTTTCACAATCCGAGTCCCACAAGGATTTTCATGATCAATGCTGTAGAGGCCCAGGGTGGTCCGGTTAATGCTGTGGTCAATGGTGTGGTAAATGTCCTCGTGGCGGAAGCGAACGAAATGAATTGCCAGCTGGTGCAGAGTGCTTTTCGGCCCAAGAGGTTTCGCGTGGCGGTGGTGGCCAGCGCGGTGCAGTCTTCGCAGACGGTGGCGCTGCTGAAAGAATGCCAGCCTGACGTCGCCATCATCAGCTCGCAATTGCACGAGGGGCCGCTGGAGGGGTTTCGCGTGTTGCGCGAGCTGCGCGCGCTGCAATCGCGGACGCGCGCGGTGATGCTGCTGGCTTCGCGCGATCGCGATCTGGTGATTGACGCGTTCCGCTGCGGGGCGCACGGGGTGATTTTTCGCGACGAGCCTCTGGAGACGCTTTCGAAATGCATTCACGCGGTGCATCAGGGGCAGGTGTGGGCCAATAGCGAGCATCTGGGCTACTTGCTTGATGCGCTGGGGCACGCCAAGCCTTTGCACCTGCAAGACTCGCGCGGGCTGAATCTGCTTTCGAAGCGCGAGGAAAATGTGGTCCGCCTCGTCTCCGAAGGCCTCACCAATCGCCAAATCTCCAGCGACCTGGGTTTGAGTGAACACACGGTGCGCAATTATCTCTTTCGCATTTTTGACAAACTGGGAGTTTCGACGCGGGTTGAGCTGGTCCTCTACTGCCTGCAGGACCGCCCCGCCGCGCAAGTAGCAATGGTCAGCTGATCGCAAGGTAGGATAGGCAATCTTGCCTGTGCGCTTCCGAACTCGTGGCACAGTCACGCATGATCCGTGGTTTGTGCAGCGGGCTGATTTTGTGCGTAGTTGGCGCAGGGGCGCGCTTTGGCGGGCGTTTGGAATTTGTCGAAAAATGTGCGATTAGAAATGGTCGCCATTGTTTGTTTTCAGAGAGTTGCGGGCGTTTCTAATCGCTGGGCCGTCGATTAGAAACATGCGTAGTGTTCGCGTGGAGTCGTTCGGGCGCGTGAAGATTGCAGCGGCAGGGGCGATGGACGAGGGCAGTGGCAGCGATTGAGCGGCTGGTGATGGGTGGGACCTGATTCGCGTCCTGTGATCCGTGGCTGGCGAGGGATGATTCGTGCAAGGTGAGACGGGCAATCCTGCCCGTGCTCTTTTTCCTAACATTATGGCGTTTGAAACTTGGGCAGGCGGCCGAGTGGCGCGGCACGCCCTTCGAGCCTGCTGCTGGCTGGATCCAGCGGTAAGCGATGTTGTGTGTGGTTTCATAATTCAGTTTCCGTTGCAGGGTAGCGCAAAGGGGCGGCGGAAACAGCTGGGCGTTGGTACAGAATTAGGCCAGAAATGGTGCAGAACCAGTACTAGCTGTACGAAATTGGGTGAAACCTGTACGGATTGCGACGGACAGGTTTGGTACAGGTTTTTTGAATTGGGCTGGGGCGGGATTCACAACCCTAGGCGCGCCTGCGTCATCAGAGAGTTCAAGCAGCGGGCCACTTGCAAAACACGCACACGAAGGATTCCAGAGGAGAAGTGACTATGAAAAAAGCCAGAAGCATCACGAAGGCGATTTCATTTGCAGCATTCCTGGTGATGGCGCTCGGGAGCGCTTCCGTGCCGGCGCAGTCTCAGGTGGCCGCCGCGGATTATTCCAAAATGGCGCCGCTCGATCAGTACCTGATGGCGGATCGAAGCGCCGAGATTGCGATGGCACGCAGCGCGGCGCCGCCATCCATTTCAGATGATGCTGAGGTGATGGTCCTGGGGCGGCATGGGTATGAAATTGTAGTGAAGGGCAAGAATGGTTTCGTCTGCCTGGTGGAGCGATCGTGGATGTCTCCGTTTGATTTTGCGCAGTTCTGGAATCCGAAGATGCGCGGGCCAATCTGCTTTAATCCACCCGCGGTGCGCTCGATCCTGCCTCTCACTTTCAAGCGAACGGAACTGGTGCTCTCCGGAATGCCCAAAGAGCAGATGATTGCGGCCATCAAAGCGTCCGACGCGAAAGGGCTGCAGCCCCTGGAACCCGGCGCAATGTCCTACATGATGTCACCCCAGGGCTATCTGAACGATTCGGCCGGGCATTGGGTGCCTCATTTGATGTTTTACGTTCCGCTTACAGACCCTAAGTCGTGGGGAGCGGATTTGCCGGGCACTCCAGTGATGTTGAATCCACAGTTTCAGGGTCTGGAGCCGATAACCGAGTACATGATTCCGGTGCTCACCTGGTCGGATGGAACAGCTGCTCCCAACGAAGCGCGGTAGCGGAGGATGGCGGCGTTCTTACCGGTAAGTTCGTGGCCCACCCGGCGAGGCCGGAGTTCGACGGAAGGATTGTCGCGACACTGCGTCTAAACCCCGACCCTTCGCATGAAACGAAGGCGCGAAGAGTCGGGCACCCGGAAAATCAAATGCATGCGTCGCGGAGTTGTGGGGGCGCCACCCGCCAGGCACCCGGAAAATCAAATGCGTGCGTCACGGTGGTATGGAAGGGGCGGCCACCTGCCCACCGGTGTTCCGTTTCATGATCTTTTGTTGTGACTTATCCTGAGGGTACAATTCTTGCGGAATCTCTCAAGAGAATGGAATCGCAACAATGGGATACACCCGAGAAGATCGTCTCACCCAGAAGCAACGCAGGCTCATCGGTGAGCTTGAGAAGGTCGCTTCGATCGTAAGAATTGATTATTGGAACATTCGGGATCGCGAGAAAGCGGCGCGAACCCCGGTCTTGGAAGTGATAATGCGAGAGTTGATTCGAGGCGAGGTCATTGGCCAGTACACGTTGATCGATGATTTGCTGAGTACTGAAGTGTGCTTATATTTTTTGCCGGGCAAGGATTTGATCAAGCAATGGAAGACAAAGAAGTTTCGCCGTTTCAATTACTACGTAATTGAGCGACTTTACATGACGCAGAAGCTCGCGTTCTTGAAAGATGTCTGTGACGTGCCAAGAGATATCGCTTCGAGAATTGAGGAGATCAACGCACTGCGGAATGCTCTGGCTCATGCATTCTTTCCGGAAAACTTGCGTGCCTATCAAATGAGAGGACGGCGTGGACCGCGAAAACCGATCATAGTACGTTATAAGGGACAAGACCTTTTCAGCATCGCAGGAGTCACCGCTTTCGTAGCGGATTGTTCTGGTGTCACTGATTTCCTTATGCGTAGATTAAAAAGACGACGAAAAGCAGCGGCAGCTTTTCTTCTCTAGCGTTTGTGGCGGGTGGCGCACCCTTCCACACCACCCAAACGAACGCCGTTGAATTTCCGGGTGCCGCACTCTCGCCGCAGGCGAGGGTGCGGGTTTGGACGCTGCGGTACCACGCCCGGCGGATGGAACTCTTACCTCGGTTCCCGATCCGGTGTACACGCATTCTTCTCCCCATACTGATAAAACCGATAGCTGCTCCACATCCACAACTGCGGCTCCGCCACCAACCCGCGTTTCATCGGATTCTTGTGCATATAATTCAGCTTCTCGATCCTCTTCCTCGCGCTCCACACGTTGAAATCATAAAACCGCCGTTGCCAGATACTGTGCGAAGCCTCCTTCGGCGCCTCGGTCCACAATCGCATTTGGTTCGGATTGCGCCGTTGGCGCGGCTTCCGCTGCAAAGACTGCGCCACGCGCTGCTTCAACACTTGCATCACGGTCGAAGGCGTGCCCACCTTCGGCTCCGAGATCAGCAGATGAATGTGCTCCGGCATCACCACGTACCCAACCAGCCAGAATTGATAGCGCTCGCGCACTTCATTCAGAATCCGCAAAAACGCATCACGCCTCCGCCCCGTTCCCAGTAAAGGCCGTCGCCGGTAACAACTGCACGTGATAAAGTGCAACTGTCGCTGCCCATACCGCCGCTCTAGTTTGTTACGCATCGTCTGCGCCACAGTCGCGCACCCTCGCCTGCCAACCCCGGGGCAGTCGAGAGTGCGGCACCCGGAACTACAAATGCAACGGCAAACCCAAGAACTAATCAACTTCTACGTCAACTACCGCAGTGGTATCATCTGCCGTCGCCATTCGTCAATCGCAGCCGCACGGATTGAAGAGAACAATGCTTCGCGAAAGGGTGGGCCACCCGCCCGACGACGGCGGGTGGCCCGCCATCTGTGAAATCACACTGTAGCGAAGGACGCGACATTATGGGAGAGCGGTGGTTGGCGGTGGCTTAGCCGCCGCGCTGCTAACTATCGTTTTCAACGCAGTCTGGGATAACAAGAAACAAAAGCTCGCCGAAGACTGGGAGTTCAGGCGTTATCACGCAAATATGATCCATGTCGCGACTGTCGGAATAGTCGACGCTTTTTTTTCCGCCAAAATGGAGTTTACGTTTATGGTCGCCACCTTAGGTTCGTTACTAGCGACGCTAAATCAGCTAACGGCGCAAGCGGACGCGATTGTTCGACAGCAGGGTGGGCCTGAACTGACAGTCGCCGAATTGGAACACAGAAAGGAGCAATTGCTTCAGCCATTTAAAACCTTCAATCAAGAACAATTTAATCTGCGATGGAATCAGTACGACCAGAAAGCCAGAGAAAGACAAGCGCGAGCAGAAGCGCACCTTAATACATTGGAGCAATTGATACCCGAACCCGTGCACGCTGAAGCCGTCGCGTTGTATTTGAGGCTGAGTCAACCTTTTCCATGGAATCTGCAAGGAGCGGAAGCAAAGTTGCGATTGTTAGAAGAGAATTTGCCGGAACTAAACCGCATACGCGGGCTGCTGGCGAAACAAATTGAAATCAAGTTGGGACGAGCGAAAGGATGAACTAGCGCGAGTGGTGTACCCTTCTCTTCAACCGGAACGAACATCTTCGATCTTCGATGTGCACCGCGCGCCAAAGCCTCGCCACGGATAAGCGATTGCGCTGATGTAGCGCGTTTCGTTAGGCTGTGCGCTATGCCCGAACGAAATACTCCGAACAATCTGAGTATTCTGATTAACCGCGCG
This sequence comes from uncultured Acidobacteriota bacterium, assembly GCA_963779465.1. Taxonomy (GTDB): domain Bacteria; phylum Acidobacteriota; class Terriglobia; order Acidiferrales; family UBA7541; genus Palsa-295. The sequence continues at coordinate 1,542,848 of CAVZYH010000002.1, forward strand.
CCTGTCTTGACGCTGTGGGCTGCTACCGTTGCGGAGCGGCTGGGATTTGCGCGGGACGAAGCGCTTTCACTGGGCAAGGCTGTGGCTGGGCTGACGGCGCAATCGAAGGGGCGGCGGCTGGGGATATACAAGGCGGCGCCGCAGGAGATCAACCCTTCGAACCGGCACTGCCGGTTCTCAGGGTGAATCGCCCCGCAGGGCGATTCAGAAAACGCGGCGAAGAATTCTTCGTGGAGCTTGCGGGCAAGCACGTCCCGGCAGTGAATACCGAGGATGGTGTGCGCGCGGTGGTGAAGGACAAACGCATCACGGCGGAGAGCGTGGAGCGATACCTGGAGAGCAAGTTCGGTGAGTCGCTGGGGGCTGTGCGGGAAGCGATGCGGGAGCTGGCGAAGTCCTACCGGGCGGAGGAGCTGGCGGGGAACGCGTTCTATTTGTACGTGAAGTTTCGTCCGGCGATTCCGGAAGACGCGACGGGGTGGGGGGCGAAAGGGCGGCTGGATGTTGGGCGGATCCGGTCGTTGGTGCGGGAGAAATAGAGGCAGGCGGCCCACCCGTCCACGCGTCAATTCGGGCTGTCAGCCGCCGTGTTTCAGGAGCGTGGCGAGGCGGCGATGCAGGTCATCAACCGCGTTGAAGAGATCCACGATGCCGGGAGTATCAATGCCGATTTCAACGGATTGCAGGTCGAGAGAAAGGTCGCTGGAAATCTGGGTGGCGCGTTTGACGCGCTCGGCGGACATTATGGGGAGAACGGAAAAGGGGTCGCCGCCCGATTGATCGCTGAGGCCGATCCATTTTTGCACCGCCCACGTGGTGTTGCGGATGTGGTCTATGGCGTTGCGGAATTCAGCGAGGACACGAGAGTCGAGTTTGCCAGTTTTTACGAGTTCTTCGAGCGCGTGCAACTCGCCGGTGGAGGCTTCCAAGCGCGCTGTGATGGACGACGTTGAATCCGGGGTTAAATCTTGTTCGGGAGCGTTCATCCGAAATTCCCTCCATGGGAGGGCTGGGCCGCCGGAACGAGATTAGGGCGCGACGGCTGTTGGAGACAAGGAAAATCGGCGGGGCGCTGAAGGCGCGGGAAATTTTGGGTTGAGCGCGCGGGGGAAATGATGACCAAGGGGCGGATGGAGGCGTTTAGCGACGGGGTGTTTGCGGTGATCATCACTATTATGGTGCTGGAGATGAAGTCTCCCGTGGGCACTGGGCTGGCGGCTTTGCAGCCGCTGCTGCCGGTTTTTTTGTGCTATGTGCTGAGCTTCGTTTATGTGGGGATTTACTGGAACAATCATCATCATTTGCTGCAGGCGGCGCGGCAAGTTTCTGGGGGGATACTGTGGGCTAATTTGCATTTGTTGTTTTGGGTTTCGTTGACGCCGTTTGTTACGGCGTGGATGGGGGAGAATCATTTTGCGGCCTGGCCGGTGGCGTTGTATGGGGTGGTGTTGTTCTTCGCGGGGACGGCTTACTATATTTTGACGCGGGCGCTGATTGCGCACCAGGGGACGGATTCAACTTTGGCGGATTCGATTGGGAGCGATGAGAAGGGCAAGCTGTCTATCGCGGTTTATGCGGTGGCGATTCCGCTGGCGTTTGTGCGGCCGTGGATTGCTTGTACTTGTTATGTGCTGGTTGCGGTGATGTGGTTGATCCCTGACCGGCGGATCGAGAAGGCGATGGAGCGATAGTTGGTGGACGTTGTGTGGCGCTTTCGGTGCGGGGCTGCGTCTAGACCGAACAGAAGAGCGGCTGTGCCACGAAGTCAACTGCTACGGCAAAAACGCCAATCGGGAGATTGGCGTTCCCAGGGGACGTCGACTGCAACTGCGCCCGCCTGAAGGCGGCCGCTACAAATGCTAGGCGTGTGATGGCGCGACGCTTTGCTGGTTTCGGAGTGGGACGCGCATTACTTATCGTTCACAGAGAATCTTTGGATTGGACATTGGTTATGGGTGCTGGCAAAGTAAACATGCTGATCATCTCCCCGACGTGGTGATGGGCGCGAACTTAGAGGTTCCCTCCTAACTTCTGTAAGTCGAACGTGTCACTTGCTGACCTTGACGTCCGCAACGAATCAACCTTAGCAACGCGGGTACAGGTGTGCCGCAGCGTGGACGAAAGCAATGCGAGCATGCGTGTGCGACAGCGTGGACGTTAAACAAATTCCTGAGGAGGAATTTATGACTTCAAGTAAGAGACTGTCGCGGATTCAGGTTTTGATGCTGTCTTTGATTTCATCGTTGGCATTTCCGTTGCATGCAGGCGCGACGCCGGTGGTGGCGGGGAAATTCACGATTTCCAGCGCAGTGAAATGGGGGAGCGTGAATTTGCCGGCGGGAGAATATACGTTTGCGGTGGAAGATAGCGTGTCGCCGCCGACGGTGACGATATTTGGGGCGGACGGCACGGGGAAGGGGATGGTGCTGGCGGCGTTCGTTAGCGATATCAAGGGCGCGGACAGCGGGACAATGACGCTGGAAGTGAGGGATGGGCAAACGGTGGTGACGGCGCTGTACGTGGAGCGGCTGGGAATTGTGCTGCACTACGGCACGGCGCGATCGAACGCGGAGTTGGCACAGAAGAAGCCTGCACCAGATGCGAAGATGAGTTCGTATTTGCAGGCGAAGTGACGGCGGAGAAGTGACGCGGTGATTTGCGCGCCGGCGCTGGAGCGGGCTGATGGCGAGCTCGCTTCCGCGCCGGCGTTTTGTTTTGTGCGGTTGCTGAGTCTGCGCTGGGATTGCAAAATCGGAACTTCAGCGGCTAAAGCCGCTCGCGTTCTGGGCGGTTTATGTCGTGGCTGAAGCCACGACCCACAAAGACTCCTGAGGGCGCGGCGTCAGGACGCGGACTTCGAGGAGCGTTTTACTTCTTCGGAGAGAATTATGGCTTCAGCAATTTGCTTCATGGATTTGCGGGTCTGGCGGCTTTGCTGCTGGATGGTGAGGTAGGCGTTTTCTTCGGTGGTGTTCATGTCGCGTTGCAGGATGCCTTTAGCGCGTTCCAGGAGCTTGCGGGTTTCCAGGCGCTCGGAGAGTTGGGAGTTGGCGGTTTCCAGGCGGGCCATTTCGATTTCGGCGCCGACCAGGAAGCCTACCGTGGTGATCAGGCGGATGTCGCGCTGTTTGTAGATGTGGGGGCGGATGTGTTGGAGATTGATTACGCCGACCAGGCGGCTGCGGCAGAGCAACGGCACCGAGAGGAAGGCTTGGTAGGAATCTTCGGGGAGTTGGTTGAAGAATTTGAAGCGCGGGTCTTTAGCGGCGTTGCGGGCTACGGCTACGGGAGTGCGATGTTCGGCGACCCAGCCGGTGATGCCTTGGCCGACGCGGAGTTTGAGGCGGTCCAAGACTTCTTGATGCGGATTTTTGGAGGCGCGCAGGACTAGTTCTTCTTGTTCCTGGACGTAGATGAAGCAGGAGTCGCATTTCACCAGGGCTACGGCGAATTCCAGGACGCGTTGCAGGACTTCGTGGAGCGGGTCTTGGCCGCTGGCGGCGATTTTGCTGCCGAGATCGTGGAGCAGGTCTACTTCGGCGTCGTGAATTGTTGTGGTGGTGATCGTGTCCATATAGAAAGTTAGCGAGGTGAGGCGCTTATGTCCAATCGCAAAAGTGGATGTGGGGGATAGGGAATGTGGGAGGTACTTGGCGAGGCGGGCGGGGGGAAAGTGCCAATGCCGCTTTGCGGGATCGGCGTTCCCGGGAACGGCAACCGCGACTGCAACCGCAACCGCGACTGCAACTGCGAAGGCGCACAGGCAAGATTGCCTACGCTACCGGGCGGTGGCGGCTTGAGGTTGCGGTGCGATGGTGCGTGGAGATACGGATTGACTCGTCCTGGGGCGCGGTGTACTGTCGGCCGGTTTGGGCCCACTGCGTTTTAAATCCAGGAGGAACTTGTGAGACTGATGAAGCTGACTGCAGGTGTGGGTGTGTGTTTGCTTGGCGCGATGTCGGTGGCGATGGCGACTCGGGGACAGGAACCAGCGGCGAAGGCAGAGATTACTTCGCTGGAATTTCAGACGCCGAAAAACGGCATGGTGCAGCAGTATGAGGCTGGACGGAAGCAGAAAGTGGAGTGGCACAAGCAACAGAAAGATACGCAGGCGCTGTACGTGTTTGAAACGTTGACCGGTGAACGCACCGGAACTTATCTGGTGGGTCGGCTAGGGCAGCATTGGTCGGATATGGATACGCCTACGGTGACGGATGCGGCGGACCTGGCGGAATATCAGAAGGCGGTGGGCGCCAACGTGGACAAGCTGGTGACTGCTTACTACGAGTACTTGCCGAAAGTGAGCAATCCGCCGACGGACATGAACGGGAAGTACACGGAGATCATTACTTTTCACATTCGTTATGGGCATGGCGACGATTTTCGCAGCGCGATTGCGCGGGTGCACGATGCGCGCACGCAGATGAAAACGCCAAATCACTATAACTGGTATCGCTTGGTGAACGGCGGGCCGGGCGGGACTTTTGTGCTGACGATCGAGCATGCGAATTGGGCTTCGTTTGCGGATGATCCGGCGGTGCAGCCCTTGCGCGACACTTTGCGGGCCGCATTTGGGGAGCCGGAAGCGATGTCGGTGATCGAAAGGCTTAACAGTGCGGTGGAGAGCACTTACAGCGAGATCATCGAATTTCGCCCGGATTTGAGTTACATGCCGGCGAAATAAACGGGGGTCCCGCGTCTGCCTGGGGATAAATGCCAATCCCGCTTTGCGGGATTGGTGTTCCCGCGAACGGCAAAAGCCAACCGCTAGCTGCCAACCGCTAACCGCGACTGCAAGTACAACTGCACAGGCGCACAGGCAAGATTGCCTATGCTGCCGGGCGCTGGGAGTCATGGACAACAGGTGGATGCGCGGCTAGAGTAGTTGCGCATTGGGATCAGGCTCCAGCGGCAAACGAATGATTGCGCTTCCGGCGCTCGCGGCGTTTGTGTTTTTGTGCGCGGCGGGTGGCGCGCAAGACAGCAAAGTATCTCCTTCCAACGGGACGCAACACACATCCACTCCCAGCGGCGCTTCATCCGCGGTTCCCATGTTCGAGGATATTTCCGCGCGGGCTGGGCTTACCGTGGCGCACATCGCTTCGCCTGAGAAGAAATATATTGTGGAGTCTATGAGCGGTGGTGTGGGGTTTATTGACTGCGACAACAGCGGAGTGTTGTCAGCGCTCGTGGTGAATGGATCTACGGTGGACCGCTACAGGAATGGCGGGGATTTTATGGTAACGCTGTATCGCCAGTCGCGGAATCGCGAGGCCGGAGCGCCGGTGAAGTTTGAAGATGTGACGCAGGCAGCGGGTTTAACGCGCAAGGGTTGGGGAATGGGAGTGGCGGTGGCGGATTTTGATAATGATGGGGTGCTGGATATTTTTGTTACTGGGTACGGTGGGAACGCTTTGTATCGCGGGCTGGGAAATTGCAGGTTTGAGGATGTGACGGACAAGACGGGGGTGCGCGGTGGCGGATTCATGACCGGAGCAGCGTGGGCGGACTACGACAAGGATGGGTTCGTGGATATTTACGTGTCGCGGTACGTGCATGTGGATCTGGATAACGTGGCGGCGTTCGGCACGTGCAAGTTTCGTGGGATCGTAGTGCAGTGCGGGCCTTGGGGAATGACGGGCGAGACGGATTTGCTTTATCACAATCGGGGGGACGGGACGTTTGAGGAAGTGTCGAAGCGGGCGGGGGTGAGCGATCCGAACGGATATTACGGGTTGGGCGTGGTTTGGGGCGATTACGATAATGATGGTTGGCCGGATTTGTATGTAGCGAACGATACGGGGCCGAACTTTTTGTATCACAACAATCATGACGGGACTTTTACGGATCAGGGGATGCTGGCGGGCGCGGCATTGAGTAGCGAGGGCGACGCGGATGGTTCGATGGGCGTGGATTTTGGGGATTATGACCACGACGGGCGGCTGGATATTTTCGTGACGAATTTTGCGGACCAGGAAGACAACCTCTATCACAATTTGGGCGCGAAGGGATTTGATGATGTGAGCTGGAAGGCGGGAGTGGCGAAGGCTAGCTACCCTTATGTGAAATGGGGGACGGGATTTTTCGATTTTGATAATGATGGGTGGGTGGATTTGTTTGTGGCCAGCGGGCATGTGTATCCGCAGATGGATCAGCTGGAGGGAGCGGCGCGGTACAAGGAACCTTTGCTGCTGCACATGAATAATCATGATGGGACGTTCACGGAATCTTCCGCGGCGGCGAGATTGGGTGCGGTGCCGGTCGCTTCGCGGCGGGGGGCGGCGTTTGGGGATGTGGCGAATGATGGGAATGTGGATGTGCTGCTGCTGAATGTGGGCGAGACGCCGACGTTGCTGATGAATCATGGAGTGGCGGGGAATCATCGGGTGGAATTTCGATTGATGGGGACGAAGAGCAATCGGGCGGCGATTGGGGCCCGGGTTACGGTGCGGGCCGGGAAGTTGGTGCAGATTGGGGAGGTGCGGGGAGGGGGGAGTTATCTCTCGCAGAATGATTTGCGGGTGCATTTTGGATTGGGGAAGGTGGGGGTGATTGATTCGGTGGAAGTTTTGTGGCCTAGCGGGGTGGTGGAGAGATTTTCAGGGGTGGCGGCGGATAGGATTTATTCGTTGGTGGAGGGGCAGGGGATTCGGGGGACGACAGCGATGGCGGCGCGATAGTGAAATTCGCCAATCAGGAGGTCGGCGTTCCCAGGTAGAGGCGACTGCAGCGGCAACCTCGACGTCAAAGGCGCCCACCTGAAGGTGGCCGCTACAGATTCAACGGCAACTTCGGGGCTTGGCCGTTCGTACGCCTGGCCAAGCAGGGGCGCAGCAAGCAGCGCCCCTACGGTGGCTGACGCCTAAAAGAGATCGAGGAAATTAAGAAGGGCGCTGCGATTTTCTGCAGCGCCCCTCTTTTTGCCGTGCAGTGAAAAGTTTTGCTACTAGAACAGGAACTTCAGGCCGAACTGGAAGATGCGGCCCAGGTGCGCGCCGGAAGGTTGCAGGAAGCCGGCCCAGTTGCTGCCAGAGCCGGGGGCAGGAACGCACTCAGGATCGGCAGCGTTGTTTGTGGAGCCGTAGCAGCCGATGGAGCTGTTCACGCCGTTCCATTGGGTGTGATTGAAAATGTTGAAGGCCTCGGCGCGGAATTGGAACGCGTAGGATTCCTTGATAGGGAAATTCTTGTACAGCGCCATGTCGAAATTCAGACGGCTGGGAATATTCAAGGAATTGCGTCCGGCGTTGCCGAAGGTCAAGCCTTGCGGCGCGTTGTACGCCGCGGGGTTGAAGAGCAACGGTCCGGTACTTTGGCCGAGCGAGGCCTGAACAGCGGCGGGTGGCGCTGCGTGCGGGTTGCCGACGACGTCCGGATAGGAGCCGTTGGTTCCGACACCGTTGGCGACGCCGGCGTTGTCACCGAAAATTGCATTGGTAACGCTGAAGGGCGTCCCGGAAGAGAAAATGGTAATACCGGAAAATTCCCAGTTGCCGAAGAGAACCTTGGAAATGCCTTCGACATGGCCGGAGGGAATATCGTAAACGTAGCTGACGTTAAGAATGTTGCGCTCGTCGAAATTGGAACTGGCGTAGTTGGCTTTGAGGTTGTAGGAGTTTACGAAATTGGCATCCTGCCAGTCGGACGAATCATCGAGCGAGTGTGAGTAGGTGTAGGCCACGGCGACGGTGAGAGGAGCGATGGTGCGCCGCACGGAAACCTGCAAGGAATTGTAATTGGAACTGGCTCGGTATTCTTTTCCGGTGATATCGCCATAGCCAGGGAAGTTGGGGCGCACGAGGTTCGGATCAATATTGCCGCAAGCCACGTTGAAATTATTCTGGACTGACTGTGGCAAGGAGCCGACGGGAGTTCCATTGGCGACACCATTCTGGCAATCGTTTGTGTTCAGCGGGACGCCTGCAGTGTAGGGATTCTGAGCAGCCGAAGTGGGGAACAATTGGTTGAGGTCGCGCTGATCAGAGAGATTGGTGCCCTTGCTGCCGACGTAAGCGATGGAGCCGATGGTGTTCTTGAAGAACTCGTGCTGAATGCTGATATTCCATTGCTGGGCGTAGGGCCAGATCGCTTTATTGGGAATGGAAGTGACAGACAAGGGGAAGGCCATTGGCGGACCGCTGGCATTTCCCACGCAGGTGTAGCCGGTCGGCTGACCGCAGGTGGTGCCGGTGATATTGGACTGTCCGGGAGTCAGCACGAGAGGGGCGCTGCCTTCCAGGCTTTCTGCGTTGGCCTCGTTGCCGTTGCCGTGGTCGAAGAAAATGCCGTAGCCGCCGCGAATCGAGGTTTTTCCGTTGCCCCAAGGATCCCAGGCAAATCCGATGCGAGGCGCGGGATTGAGCCAGTGCTGATCGAGGCATCCGCGAGGATAGCCGGGTCCGCATTGCACGATACCGTTAAAGAGGTACTGGGAATCGGCGGCGTTGGAGTAAGACAGCGGCACGTTGGTCAGGGGATTTAGCAACGCGACGGTATTTTGGTCGAGGGCCGGGGCGTTGGCTGGAGTCCAGACGGTGGTGTCGAAGTTATATTCACGATTGTATTTTTCGTGATAGGTGCCAAAGAAACTGAAGCGTATGCCGAGATTCAGAGTGAGGCGCGAATTTACGTGGAAGTCGTCCTGGACGTAAGGTTCGAGGATCTGATAGCGGTCGTAATATTTGATCTGATTGTTGGTCTGGGAGTAGGCGGCGACGTTACCGAGCAGGAGGTCAGCGAAAGCGTTACCGGTGCTGACGGCGGTGTTGGTGGCGTCGAAAGTGAGCGCACCTTCGATTTGAGGCGAATTCTCCTGATTTTTCTGGGCGATGACGGCATAAGCGCCGAATTGCAGAGTGTGCTTGCCGATAATCTTGGTGACGTTGTCGCGCAGGGTGTAGGTGGGATTGGCGTTGTTCCAGGGCTCGTAGGACGGATCAGTCTGGAAGGAATAGGCGGAATTTCCGCCGACGGAAACGGCTGGGAGTTTGCCGCCGAAGCCGTTGTCGAAGAACGAGGTCATAGTCATGGAAGGCGGACGTCCGAATGGTCCGATGTTGGTCAAGGTGATGTGATCGGCGGTGTAGCTGAAAACGAATTCGTTGAGCAACGAGGGCGAGGCGGTGTAGGTAAGGCGCGCGACGGCGCTGGTGCCGGGCCCTACGAAATTGGTTTCGATGTTGGGAAGGGTGGCGTTGGACCACAGGGTCGGAGTGACCACGGTGTTCCAAGAATCGTGAATATAGTGGAAGGAAGCGCGCAGCTTAGGAGTGATGTTCTGATCAATGCGCACCAGCTCTTCGCGCCAGTTGGTGGGAGTCGGCTGGGAAGTGTTGTAGCAAGATTGTGTTGGCGATGAGCAGCCGACGGTGCTGTTGGCTTCCGGAATCGAGGCGAGAATTGCGGAGACGTTCGGGTCGGTGGAGGGATTCACGCCGACGATGTGATTGTTTACGATCTGCGTGGGGAGATTGGGGTTATTGACCGGGCAATCGGTGGGACCGAGCGAGCAAATGTCGGTGAAGTCGCCGCCGCGTTCGGCATTGGAAGGAACGGAGATGGCGAAGGTATTGGGGACGATTTCTTTGCGCCATTCCTGGGAGAAGAAAAAGAACGTTTTGGATTTGTCGGTATTGTAGTGGCCGGGAATGTACACGGGGCCGCCGATTGTGTAGCCGAAGTCGTTTTTCTTGTATTCAGGGGCGTTGGGCGAGCTGAGATCGAAATAGCTGCGATCGTTGAATATATTGTTGCGATTGAATTCGTACACGTCGCCGTGGAAGGAGCTGGTGCCGGATTTAGTTTCCGCTTCGATGGTGCCGGAAGCGTTGCGGCCGTACTGGGCGCCGTAGTTGGAGGTTAGGACGCGGACTTCCTGAATGGCGTCGATGCTGGGATAGACGTTCAGGGAGTTGTTGCTGCCGTTGTCCATGTTGTCGCCGCCATCCACTTCCCAGTTGTTGTTTTCATCGCGGCCGCCATTGACGCTGTACATCACGTTGCCGTTGATGCCGACGGTGCCTTCGTCCTGGCCCGACTGGTTGTTGACGCCGGGAGTGAGATTGATGAGCTGAGTGAAGTTGCGACCGTTGAGCTGGAGCTGGGTCATTTCTTTGGCGGTGACAGTGCCGGCGATTTCGGAAGATTGGGTTTCGACCTGGGCGACGTTCTCGCCGGCTACAACCACTTCACTGGAGAGGGAGCCGACTTCGAGGCTGACGTCCACGCGCAGTTTTTGGCCGACGCGGATGACCACGTTGTTGGCCGTGTATTTCTTGAAGCCCTTGGCAGAGATGCTGACGGTGTACGCGCCGACGGGGAGCGCGGTGACGACCCATTCGCCGTCGTTATTGGAGACGGTGGTGCGGGTGACGCCGATGGTGGCGTTGGTGATGACTACGTCAGCGGCAACAACGATGGCGCCAGAGGTGTCGCGCACGGTGCCGGTGAAGGTGGCGGTGTCCTGTGCGAGGGCGACGGTGGAGGCGCAGAGGATAAACGCGAGAACGCAGCAAGCTTGGCGAAGAAATTTCATTTACATCTCCAGATAGCGCGGTGTACGCGCGGATTTTGCAGCCCCAAATGCCAAAACCCGAAGGTGCTGATTTGCTGCCAAGCGCGGAGGTGGTGACAGAGCAGCTGGCAGGCTGCGCTGAAACTGGCGCGGGAACGGAAATCCCGGCTAGTCGGCATTTGAAACTTAATAGACGCCACCCCAAGCGTTTTATTAAATTTATTAAAACTGATTTATATACGGGAGTGGGGAGATGTCAAGCGAAAAACTTGGGAATTATATAGATGACTCCCTAATCCAAAAGTGAGAGACTTTGGGCATCGGTTAAGGAATTCAAAATGAGCAAAAGCACAATCAGCACCTTCCAACTCTTCAACCTCTTCCCCGATGAGCCAGCCGCCCGTAAGTACCTTGAGGGCCGTTTGTGGAAGAACGGGGTCCGATGCCCGAAGTGCAAGGCCAAAGAGCGAATCACAGCCCGTAAAGGCGGCTATTATCGCTGCAATGCCTGCAAATTGGACTTCACTGTGCGGACAGGAACGATATTTGAACGCTCCCATGTACCGCTCCACAAATGGGTCTATGCCATGTACCTGCTCGTTACGGCCCGTAAGGGCGTTTCCAGCCTGCAACTGGGCAAAGAGATCGGGATTACTCAGAAGTCCGCGTGGTTCGTTCTCCAACGCTTGCGGGAAGCCTGCAAGGGCGATGCTTCCATGCTCAAGGGCATTGTCGAAGTTGACGAAGCCTTTATCGGCGGCAAGGAAGAGAACCGTCATTTCCAAAAGCGTCTCAACCTTGGTTCCGGCCATGCCGGAAAGACCGTTGTCATGGGTATGCGCGAACGTGGTGGACGTGCCAGAGCTTTCCCGATTATCAGCAATGGCCGTATCGCTCTGGAAAGGGCGATCACCGATAACGTGGAGAAGGGTTCCACGATTCATACGGATGAATACGCCGCTTACAAAAAGCTCCCTAAGCTCAATTACAATCACGCCTCTGTGAATCACTATATGTACGAGTACTCCGTCAACGGTGTCACGACGAACAGCGTTGAAAGCGTGTGGGCCGTATTGAAGCGTGGTCTTCATGGTGTTTATCATCATGCGAGCGAAAAGCACCTTGGCCGTTACATTAACGAATTTACATGGCGCTTGAACGAAGGCAACGTAAAGCGTCATTCGCTGGAACGTCTTGATAGTTTCGTTGACGCGGTAGCAGGCCGTCGGCTGACTTATGAGAAACTTATCCAGTGAAAAAGAAACGTCCGAAAAAGTATCAGGAAAAACTTTCCCTAAATCATCTGACCCTTGAGCAATTAGTGGACAAAGTTCTCGCCTATACGCCGCATAGCAAAACGAAAAGCCCCCGTTTCCGAAATAAAAATAAATAATTTCATTAGTCTGCGGTAGGAAATGTTTTAGCGCGTTGTTGTTGTGCGATTACCATTTCTTCCGCCGAAAATTGGTTGATAGCTTCAAAGATTTTATCGGCTGGGACGACAACAGCTATCCCCGTATTGATACCAATCTTTTTCAAGCCATCTTCCGCTATTAAATCCTGTTCCAAATTATCCATATCGAAGTGACCGTGAACTAGACCAAGCAATTGAAATTTAGCAAGAGTTGAAACAAAAATCCCTCTGGTCGGGCCTCCTCCTCCAATATTTATGAATACGGGCGAACCGCTTATACCGCCGATAGACCGCGCTTCAATTAAATAAGCCTGCATAAGTCCGAATTCAGTAGAAACAGGCTCATCGGGCATAGCTGCGATATTTCCAACTCTGACTATGGGAATATTCTTACTTCTCCCGTGGTATTGTGAAAATAATCCAGTAAAGAAAACATCCTCGCCTATCCCTACTTTCTCTTTATAAATTGTTTCAGAATTCAAGAAGCCTCGGACAGGCCAAGCAAAATGATCTAAGTCATCAGTAAGAACCATCCTGTAAATCGCTACGTCAACCAACGGGTTGGGATGAGAAATCCAACCAATCGCAGGTGTATCTATCCACTTCAATCCAGTGCGAGAATTCACGCGAAGAAATACAGACGCAATGCCCTTGTCTTTGATTCCGTCAATGACATGTCGAGCAGTTACGGCGTATCCAAATGCAAAATCTGTAATATCATCAGCCATCGGACGACTTACGAAGAAAACCGATCCCGCAAACTTTGTTGATCCGTCTGCGAGCTTGAAGCAAACGTAAGCAACGCATTTCCGTAAATCGTCGGGGATAAACATCAATTTATCCTCTTCAGAAAAAATACGGGGAAACGAACCCGCGATTCGAGTGCCTTCAATCAACATAATACGCTTCCATTCGACATTCGTATCCCTGTACATCCGCGTGGTGGAGTAGCTCGTAAATACATTTAGTTGTGTACCAACCCAAAATCAGCAACAATGCGCCGAATGTGACGATTCGGAAGCGCGTAGACTCTAAACCATGCCAAACAGTGACGATGCCGAACAGAAAACAGAAAACCGCGAACACAAAAAGGACAAATTCATGAACTGGTTTTGGAATAAATTTTTTGTAAATAAAGCCGCAGCTTGGACCGCACTCTTTACTGGCATGCTCACTGTTTTCACTTACTTTCTCTATCGTGTTTCGGATACCACCAGCGAAACGGCTAAAATCTCTGAAAGAGGTTTTCTGTCCCTTGCTGCGGCACAATTGGGTCCTAGATTGGTCGATAATCCAGCTCTTGGTAACGACGCGAAATGGCTTGGTCAAGAAATCTCCGTCATCTGGAACAATGGAGGAAACACTCCCGCAAGAGATATCGTCATCCAAACTAACCTTCAACCTTTCTATCCCGATCTGCCGACTTCCTATGACTATCCGCTGAATCCCGAAAAAACTCTGGCCGCAATTGGTCCAAAAGCGGTATACGGAACTACCGTGAATCTTCCGAGGGATATGGTCTCGGACTATTGGCACGCAAAAAAGCGGCTGTTCATCTGGGGGGCAGCTGTCTACAAGGACGCATTCCCCAATACTCCAGACAGACTCACGGAATTCTGCGTTGAACTGACTCACCTGACGATAAATATGATCCCCACGGTTCCTCAGAACAACGGACAAAAGACTACTGCGAAAGGCACGATTGCTGTTATTGCAAACCCAAGTCCGAGCCCCGACGCTCCCAACGCGAACTTGGCTAATTTTCAATGGCAACAATGCCCCACGCACAATTGTTATGATGAAGATTGTAAGGATTATGCCCAACGCGTAAAATCCGCACGGACTCCTTGAAACATGCCTATCAATGCTCATTTTTCCCAGCCTCACCCACGAATTGTCGCCCCTAAGTTGTTGATTCTAATAAGGTACTCATCTATATAAGTCCCAAAAACTTGGGGTCATTGTGGGGCTGGAGACAGGCGGCGAGAGGAGAACGACGGGCAGATCTAAGACCCGCCCCCTCAGTGTGGAACAAGGTTGGCGCCCCGGCAAGCCGGGGCCGAGGATAAATCACCGGCCGAGCGATTCACAAGCAGCGCCGCTATCGTGGCTGCGCGAGAGAGCCGCGAGCGGATTGTGCGGAGACGCCAATCCCGCTTCGCGGGATTGGCGTTCCCAGGGGCGGCCGGCGGGCTGGAAGTGTGTTAGGTTTTGGGCGTGAATTGCTGGGATAAACTGCGCGCGATGGTGTTGGCGGCTGCCGTGGTGGGCGCGGGTGCGTTGGTGCGTTCCGCGACAGGCCAAACAGCGAGCCGGAGTACGGGATCGGGCGCGGTGGATGTGGCGGGGCTTTTTGGGGAGGGGGAGGCTGCTTTGCGGGCCGGGGATTTGGATGCGGCGGCGGCTGCGTTCAAGAAAGTATTGGCGACGGATCCGGGGGCGGCGGGGGCTTACGCGAATTTGGGTGTGATTGCGATGCGGCGGCAGCAGTGGGGGCAGGCGCTGGAAATGTTGCGGAAAGCGGAGGGGCTGGCGCCGGGGGTGGCGGGAATACGATTGAACATTGGATTGGTTTATTACCGGCAGAACGATTTTCGTGCGGCGATTGCGCCGTTTGAATCGGTGGTGCGGGATAAGCCGGAATCGGTGCAGGCGCGATATTTGCTGGGGCTTTGTTATTTTTTTACGGAGCGGTATGGGGATGCGGTGACGGCGCTGGATCCGATTTGGCCGGCGGAATCGGGGGATCTGAATTATTTGTATGTGTTGGGGAATGCGGCGAACAAGGCGGGGCAGAGCGAGATCGAGGAGCGAGCGCTGACGCGTTTTGTGGAATTGGGGAAGGACACGGCGGAATATCATATGTTGATGGGAAAGGCGGCGTTGAATCGCGAGGAGAATGATAAGGCGATAGCGGAATTGGAGCAGGCGGCGGAGTTGGATTCGCGTTTGCCGTTTGTGCATTTTAATTTGGGGCTGGCTTATCTGGCGCGGGCGGATTTTGAGAAGGCGCGGGACGAATTCTTGCGGGACGCGGAGATCGAGCCGGATGTGGCCTTTGATTACGACCGGCTGGGAGTGGTTTATTCATATTTGCAGGAGGATGCGAAGGCGGAGGCGAATTTTAAGCAGGCGCTTAAGTTGGATGCGCACCTGTCGAGTTCTTATTTTGGCCTGGCGAGGATTTATCAGCGAGAGGGGAAATTTACTTTGGCGTTGGGTGCGGTGGATGCGGCTTTGCGGATGGATGCGGATAATGCAAATTTTCACAATTTGAAGGGGCAGATTTTAATGCGGTTGGGGAAGACGGTAGGAGCGCAGGCGGAATTGGCGACGGCTACCAAGCTGCTGAATGCCAGCCGGGAGCGGCGGCACAATGAATTGAATGAAGGGGCTTTGCCGCAGCCGGAACTCAGCGTCGAGCCTAAGGTGCAATGACGGGCGGGTACGGAAGCAGAAAAAGCAGATCCCTCACCCCATCTCGCGTCCGGCCCGCAGTCGCGAGACGGGAAAGAAAAAGCGCGGGACTCCGCTCGGGATGACATGAGCATTTTAATGCGAGCTGGAACGGAGGGCCGCGGGCTGCTGCCGTCGGCCCTTTATCTTTGTGAGTTTAGAAATTTTGCTACCTCGCGGGCGGTGGGCATGGAAGGTTGAGCGCCGTTGCGGGTGACGGAGATGGCGGCGACGGCGGAGGCGTAGCGGGCGGCATCGCGCGGATTTTTGCCGGAGAGCAGGCTTACAGCGAGGCCGACATTGAAGGCGTCGCCTGCGGCGGTGGAGTCCACGGCTTTTACGGCGAAGGATGGAATCATTTCGCGGAGGCCATCGGCAGTGGAGAGGAAGGCGCCTTGGGCGCCCATTTTGATTACGACATTTTGGGGGCCGCGTGCGAGGAGAAGATCGGCGCAGCGGGCGGCTGTTTCGGGCGTGACCGGTTCGGTGGGAGGGAGGCCGCAAAGAATGCGCGTCTCGCTTTCGTTGGGAGTGATCCACGCTACCACCTGGAGCAAGCCCGACGGCAATTCGCGAGCGGGCGCGGGATCGAGCATCAGCGGAATTTTGTGGCGGTGCGCGAATGCAGCGACGGTTTCGAGAGTGATCAAGGGGATTTCGAGTTGGACGAGGATCATGCCGGCTTTGCGGAGTAACGCTGAGTGCGCGGTGATATCTTTCGGGAGGAGTTTTCCGTTGGCGCCGGGGACGACTACGATGTTGTTTTGGCCGTCGCTGCCGATGTTAATTAGCGCTACGCCCGAGGAACCTTTTGCGGTGCGGACGGAATTTATGGCGACACCGGCTTGGCGGAGGGCGTTTTTTAGCGCGGAGCCGAAGGAATCGTCGCCGACGTTGCCTAACATGCTGACGGGGTGGCCAAGTTTCGCCACTCCTACCGCCTGATTCGCACCTTTGCCGCCGTGGAAGGTGCGGAAATCCTTGCCGATGATGGTTTCACCGGGCAGGGGAACGTGATCAGCGGTGGCGACCAGGTCGAGATTGATGCTGCCAACTACTACGATTGGTTTGCGCATTTTTTTGGGCGTCTCCGAGTTAACGATTCGCGAAAAACGCATCGGACATCCGTAGCGGAGATTGTTGCAGCGACATCGGTTGTCTCCGCGACGCCGATGGCGCACTGAAGTGCGCCGCTACAAATTCAAGAGCAAAGCCAAATACGCCCGCCTAAAGAAGCAGGCGGCCGCTACAAATTCAAAACACAGCGGCAGTTACAAGAGCGACGTCAAAGGCGCCGCCCTGAAGGCCGACGCTACAAAGTCAAAATCCTTGCACACATTTTTCCGCGAGCGGTGCAGCGGACAAGGCTACCACTAACCGGTTGTGGTGTGGCATGCGGGTTGCTGGAGCGCCTGATGAGGGGATAGGTGCGATTGGCCCGGAGGTCGTGCTAATCTTTTGTCGGTTTTTGTGCCGTTTTATTCGCAACCTCGCCCGGGTGGCGGAATGGCATACGCGGAGGACTTAAAATCCTTTGTCCTTAACGGGACGTGTGGGTTCGACCCCCACCCCGGGCACCAATTCCTCTTTGAACAGCAGAGCTACGACGATTGGATCCCCGTCCAGAAGGCACCGAGCCGTTTCCGGAGCCAGAAGCATTTCGTAACGAAGAGAGCATTTTTTCCATCGTTCGGCAATCTGTTGCTATGTGCGCTAGCGGACCGATAGGGCTAAATCCGCGGACTGGTAAAACTGACAGTTGCCTGAAAAAGCCGGCACAGGCAGGATTTCTTTCTCAAACTCGAGGCGGACATCTAGAAGATTTATTAATAGTTTGGATTAGAAATCGCTATGCGCATTGCAAGTAAATGCCGAGTGAGATTTGCGGTGGGGAAATGATTTTGGGGGCCGAACAAATTCATTCACGGACTGGAGGAAGCGATTTGACATGGCAAACGTCTTGAGGAAGCTGATTATTCTGGGAATCTTGGGCTATTTTTATTGCCCAGCTCCTGTGACTGCCCAGACCGCTCCTGCTGACTTCCTGGATTGGCAAGAGGCGGGGCCTTCGAAATCCCCGCACATGGTATTTTCTGACGCGGCTTTGACGGCGTCGACTGGCGCGACGCTGGATTCCGCACGGCCGCTGGACCTCACCGTTTCGCTTCCGTTGTTAAGACCTGCGAACAACACCTTCACGATGGCAAGCCTCTCCAGTGCCGCGGCGACGAATCCGCACGACAGGCCGGCAACGGGCACGAAGTTTCACTTCTGGCCGTCGTTCGGTGAATCGCTGCTTTATACCGGGATCATGCACACGTTTAACCTGGCGACGGAGCCGGGAACGCGTGATGCGCTCAATGGTCCGTGGTTCCACAACTACATTCACTCCGTATCGGAATTGCGCGGTTGGAGCGACAACGATCGCTTCATGGCGCCTTACGTTGGGCATCCTATCGAGGGATCGGTATTCGGATTCATCGAGCGGCAGAACGATCCCAAGTTCAAGCAGGTGCAATTGGGAGACGGGCGGGACTACTGGGTGAGTTTGCTGCGATCCATGGCGTTTTCCGCGGTGTTGCATACGCAATGGAAGATAGGTCCGATCAGTGAGGCGTCCATCGGGAATGTGATGCTGCACGCATCGCCGGGATTTATCACGCTGGTGGATACACCGACGCTGGGATTTGCCACGATGCTGGCGGAAGATGCCGCGGACCGGTATCTGATTGTGGGGCTGGAAAACCGGAGCACGAATCGCGCGTTGATTATTCTGGCGCGCAGTTTTCTGAATCCGGGGCGCACGTTTGCCAACATTATGGCTTTCAAACCGCCATGGGATCGCAGCACGCGGATGGGCCTGTTCGGTGAGAACTACGAGATCCGCAAGGACATGGTGAAGGAATACAAGGAAGGATCGGGGCAGAAACTTTTTGAATATCACAAGCCGCCTGCGGATCCGGATGAAGCGATGAAGAAGTATCCGCTGGAAGCGCCGATCGAATTGACGGCCTATCCGTATTATGAATCGTTTCTGGGCGGCGGAAGCTGCCTGGGCGGGGGCGGTTCAGGAGCCGCGCGAGTGAATCCGCAACTGCAGGTGATTGCTCTGGTGGATGGATGCATGCTGATGCACCAGTCGGCGTATAACGTCAGCGGGGATTCGTTGTTCTATGGCGGCGGGGTGCGTTGGACGCCGCTGGCATCGCACCGCTTCGCACCCTATACGCAGGTGGTATTCGGCGGCAGGAAGGTGACGCAGGAAGTGGACGATCCGCAGCTGAGAAAGAAGCTGATGGAGGAATGGAACAACGGCGCGGGGACGCTGGGGCATTATCCGATGCGCAGCGCGTGGTCGGTGGAAACTTCTCAGAATGGGCCTAGCCTGCGGGTGGGCGGCGGAGTGGATTGGGTGATTACGCGGCCGTTCGCGTGGCGCGTGCTGAATATGGAATACACGCATACTTGGATTGATAGCGTGAACGCGCCGGGTGCCGGGGATGTGATCCGGCCACAGAATGGGTTCATTATCTCTACACAGGCGGTGGTGAGGATTGGGACTTGGTAGGGGTGAGCGCAGGGTGCGCGCAGCGCTAAGTCAACGGCACCACAGATGAACGCAGACGAACACTGATAAAGCTAACGCGATAGGAACCTACCGCGACAGCTCGCGAGGCAAATCTCGCTCAGCTCGACCTCGCCGCGCATTATGCTGTGACGAAAGCGGCGGCAGGCCGATGATTCCATAGATAGCCAGGCGGTGCCCGCGCCTTCGCGTATCGGGAGCGACGTGGCGTGCACTGGTGTGAAGATTATTCGATGATTTCCTGCAAGAAATCCTAAGCTGGCCGTTCTAGCGGAGAGAACTGCGCGCGCTACCGCGCCGCCAAGGGAGGAACATTGATGCAGGTGACCGATGGTAATTACAGCGGATTGCTTGTTCGCATGGCAAGACTAGAAAGGCAGACCGGATTCTGGAAGATCGCGGTGCTGCTGATGGCGCTAGTTACGGTGCTTTCGCTTACGGCGAATGTTGGGGCGCAGATTGACCCTGGAGTCAGGGACAAAAACACGACCGTGGAGGCTCGGACGTTTTTGCTGAAGGATTCCGCGGGGATTATGAGGGGAAAGATGACGGTTGACGGTGACCGTCATCCAGTGCTGGAGTTTTATGATATGGATGGGAAAGTAATGTGGTCAACAGACAGCCACGTGATCCCTACTAAATGATTCGGTGAAGTTCACTTTTTTTGCAGGGCTGGGATTACGGCGGAGAAATCTTTTTCGCCGTAGCCGGCGGCTATCGCTTTCTCGAAGTCGGCGATGGCTGGGGCGGCGGTGTTCATGGGGATTCCGTGGCGGGCACCTTCTTCGCGGGCATAGGTTAGGTCTTTGGCCATCAGGCGCAGGACGAAATTGGGCGTGAAGTCGTTTGCAGCGGCGCGGGTGGTGATTACTTTTAGCAGGGGGCTGCCGGGGGCTCCGGCGGCTAGCACGGCTACGGATTTTTCGCGATCGAGGCCGCTGGCTGAGAGCAGGGCCATGGCTTCGGCTACGGACGCGGCTTGAACGCCGCAGAGGAAATTGTTGATCAACTTCAGAGTGGCGCCGCTGCCTGTGGGGCCAAGGTGCACGATGTCGCGGCTCATCACGGCGAGTACCGGGCGGACTGCGACTAGAGCTTCGGTGGAACCTCCTACCAGAAAAAGCAATTCTCCGGCGGCGGCTTGCGGTTTTGACCCGGTTACCGGTGCGTCGAGTAATTCACAATTGCGTTTTTTTGCGGCGGCGGCTAGCTCGTGAATCCATTGCACACTTGCGGTACTGGATTCGATGAGCCACGTGCCGGGGGCTGCCGCGGCGAGGACGCCTGAGTCTTTGTCGAGCCAGACGGAGCGCGAAGCGTTGTCGTCGGCTAACATCGTAATAATGATATCGGCGCGGGCGGCGGCATCGCGGGGCGTGCGAGCTACGTAGGCTCCGGCTTTTGCGAAGGGCGCGGTTTTTTCTGGATTGCGGTTGTACACGGCCAGTGGAAATCCCGCGGTGAGGACGCGTCCGGCCATTCCGGATCCCATCAGTCCCAATCCTAAGATTGCTACGCGTGGCTTGGTCATTTATTCGTTCACCCTCGTGGGATTACCTCAGTGGAATTACTTCGATTAGTGCTGGTTTGGCTGCGGCTACTTGCAGCGGATTGCGCAGCGGGCGGCCGAAGCCAGCGAATTGGAGTTGCATTACGTCTCCGGCGGAAAGGCGGATGCCTTCGCCGAAGCTGAGGCAATCGGCGCCGAAGAAATGGACGTGAACGTCGCCGGGGCGGCGGTGCGTTTCATATTTGAAATGATGGTGCTCCATGTTGCGCAGGCTGTGGCACATTTCGGTTTCGCCGGTGCGGATTTTTCTGTGCCACAGAGGCTTGCCGGCGCGCTCGATGGTTACTTCACCTTGGACGGAATCGAAAGTTGGATCGAGCGTGAGTTCGGGGCCTAGCGCGGGAGTGCGCAGCTTCGAGCCTGCGAGATTCAGGTAATTCTTTTTTTCGAAGACGTGGTCGGAGAATTCGTTGCCGGTGGACATGCCGATGCGGTGCGGTTGGCCGTCGGTGCCGATGATATAAATTCCGGCGATTTCGGCTTCTTCGCCGCCGTCTTCGGCGTAGGGCGGAATTTCCAGGGGTTCGTTGTGGGCGCGAAGAATAGTGCCGGTGCCTTTGTAGAACCATTCGGGAGGTGTGCCGATTTGTCCCACGGCGGGGCGCCCGCCTGCAATTCCCCAGCGAAACATTTTCATGCTGTCGGTGAGATCTTCGCTGGCGATGGCGTGCATGTCTTGGCGATCGCGGGCACTGCCGAGATGGGTGAGGCCGGTGCCGGAGACGAGGCAGCGGGATGGCTCTTGGGGGTGATCAATGGGAGTGAGGATGCGCCATTCGGATTGGCCCGCGTAGATCGGGTCGTAGTCTAGTACGAGGTTCGAGAGTTTCTGTTGCACGAGGGCGGTTAATTTTACGTTGGTGGCGATGGCTTCCTGCGCAAGGGAGTAAATGGATGGGGTCTGGTGGAGGAGGCGGAGGCCGGGCTCTTCGACGAGGGCCACTGCGCGATCATTGCCTTTGGCGATTTGGATTAGTCGCGACATTGATGGGGCCATGGATGGGGTCATGGGCGGCGGCTCACTCGATCACTTCGAATTTTGCCAGAGCTTTTTCGTTTACGGTCAGGCCGAGGCCGGGGAGATTGTCGTCGAGATCCACGAAACCGTCTTGGGCTTTGGGCTCGCCATCGAAGATATACCAGAAAAGTTCGTTGCCAACTTCGACGTCCACGATGGGGAAATATTCGGCCATGGGGGAATTCAGACTGGCCATTACTACGTGATAGTTGTGCATTTGTCCGGCGTGGGGAATTACCGGGACTGAATAGGATTCGGCGAGCGCGGAGATTTTGCGGGCTTGGGTAATGCCGCCTACGCGGTTGGTGTCGAATTGAATGTAGTCCACGGCACGAGCTTCGAGCAAATCGCGGAAACCGTATTGCGTAAATTCGTGTTCGCCGCCGGCGATAGGAATGCGAGCGTAGGATTTCAGTTCGGCGTAACCGTGGATATCGTCGGGGATGACCGGCTCTTCGAGCCAGCGGAGATTGAAGGGCTCCAGGAGCGGAAGCATGCGTTTGGCGTAGTCGAGGGTCCATCCCATGTAGGCGTCGGCCATCACGTCAATGCCATCGCCGACTGAGTCGCGGACTGTTTTCACGAGGGCGACATTTTTTTGCATGCCTGCGGCACCGTCGGCGGGGCCCCAGCCGAAGCGGAGTTTCATGGCTTTATAGCCTTCCTTCTTGTAGCGCTTGGCTTCGGCGGCTAGTTCGCTGAGTTCGACGCTGTAGAGGCGGCTGGCGTAGACGGGGATGCGTGGTTTGGTGCGGCCGCCGAGAAGGCGGAAGACGGGTTGCTTGGCGGATTTGCCGAGCAGGTCCCAGAGAGCGATGTCCACCGCGCTGATCGCGGCCATGCCGATGCCTTTGCGGCCGAACGCCATCGTTTTGCGGTACATATGTTGCCAGAGGAATTCGATGTTCCAGGGGTCGGCGCCGATGAGGAGCGGTTTCAGATAGAGGTCAATCACTTGTTTGGTGATGGGGGGAGCCAGCGCGGCGTTGCCGATGCCTACGAGGCCGTCGTCGGTGAAAATTTCCACGATTAGCCAGCCGTGGAAGGTGAAAGTTTCCATGGAGGCTTCTGGGAGCGTGAGGAGGTCCATGGGGTTGGTGCAGAAGTGCGGAGGCAGCGTAACCGTCTTACCGCGCCAGCGGACTGCTCGTGTGCGGATTTCTTTAATTTTCATGGGGCTCCTTCATGAGTTGACTTCTGTGGCTAATTTTCGCGCCATGTTGAGCGGATCGATTTGGGGCACGGTGGCTAGTATCACTAGAAATGCGATTACGTGAAAGCTGCCAGCGAGCTGGAAGAGTGTTTCGTAGCCGAAGCCATGATCCAGCAGGTAGCCGGCTAATTCGCCGAAAGCGATTCCGCCCATCGCGCCGCCGAAGCCGATCAGGCCCGCTACTGCACCGACTACTTCGGTAGGAAAAAGATCGGCGGGGAGAACCATCACGAGAGTGGACCAGGATTGCTGGCCGAAATAGGCGAGGCTGAAAATCGCGATGGCCCAGGCAATGGGAGCGCGGGGGACGAGCAGAATCATCGGCATTACCGCGACGCTGAGGGCCATGGTTAGTTTGCGGGCGGCGTTTGCTGAGAATTTTTGGCGGACCAGGAGGCTGGAGAACCAGCCGCCGGTGAGGCAGCCGATGCCTGCGGCGGCGTTGGGGATCCAGGCGATGGCGCCGACGGATTTGATGTCGAAGTGACGCGCGTCGTATAGATATTTGGGAAGCCAGAAGAGGTAGAAATACCAGGCGGCGTCGCTTAGGAATTTTGCGGAGACCATGCCCCAGGTTTCCTTGTGGCGGAGTAGGTCGAGCCAGGCGATTTTTTGAGTGGATGCGTTGGACGCGATTGCGTGGGGAATTTTTTCCCGCTCTTGTTCGGTGAGTTGCGGGTGGTCGGCTGGGGGGAAATAGGATTTGTGCCACCAGGCGGTCCAGAGGAGGCCTAGCGTGCCAGTGATGAAGAAAATCCAGCGCCAGTTGGCGTAGAAGAGGATTAGCGCGATGAGTGGCGGGGCGATGACTGCTCCTACGGCGCTGCCTGCGTTGATGATGCCCACGGCTGTGGCGCGTTCGCTGACGGAGAACCATTCGGCTACGGCGCGGGTGGAAGTGGGGAAGCCACCTCCTTCGCCCATGCCCAGTGCGAAGCGGCTGATGGCTAGCATGGCGAAGGTGAGGGCGAAGCCGTGGCTTGCGCAGGCTATGGACCAGAAGATCATGATTAGGGTGAAGCCGCGGCGGGTTCCCAGGGCGTCGGCCAGTTTGCCGCCGCCTGCGTACATGAAGGCGTAGGCCAAGAGGAAGGCGGACTGCAGATTTGAGAATTGGATGTTTGTGAGCGGGATGTCTTTGCTGATCGCTTTGATTGCTACCGGAAGAGTTTGGCGGTCCAGGTAGCTGATGGCGATCGCGGCGCTTAGTAGGATTGCGATTCGCCAGCGCAACATTTTCGGAGCTCCCGGGTGATTGCCCACGCAAAAAAAATTCAAAACAATGTCAAAGACGCCCGCCTGAAAAGAAAAAGCAGGCGGCCGCTACAACTTCAAAGGCAACGTCAAAGACAGAGAGGCCGGCGGGACGCCGGCGCTACGAATTCAATTGCAACGTCAAAGGCTGGCGGTCTGAAGACCGCCGCTACAAATTCAACGGCAAAATCACCCGCTTCGTTTCGCTGCGCAGTTTGTCCGTTTGCACTTAGTGGTTGTCGCGGGCTACTGGGGCGCCGCTGCCGCCTACCAGGAAATCGAGGTCGGCGCCTTGATGGGCTTGCTGGACGTGGTCGGTGTAGAGCTTCACGTAGCCGCGGGCTGGGTTTGGGGGCGGCGACCATTGGGCGCGACGGGCGGCCAGGGTGGCCTCATCCACATTCAAGCTGATGGTGCGGCCGGGGACGTCTAGCGTGATCATGTCTCCGCTGCGAGCTAAAGCTAGCGGCCCGCCGGCTGCGGCTTCGGGCGAGGCGTGCAGGACTACTGTGCCGTAGGCGGTTCCGCTCATGCGCGCGTCGGAGATGCGGACCATGTCCTTCACGCCTTTGCGCAGAACTTTTGGAGGCAGGGGCATGTTGCCGACTTCGGCCATGCCGGGATAGCCGCGGGGGCCGCAGTTTTGCAGGACCATGACGCATGTTTCGTCAATGTCGAGATCTTCCTGATCAATGCGGGCGTAAAAATCTTCGATGGAATTGAAGACTACGGCGCGGCCGGTGTGCTGCAGCAGGTGCGGGCTGGCGGCGGAAAGTTTGATCACGGCGCCATCCGGCGCGAGATTGCCGCGCAGGACTGCGATGCCGGAATTTTCTTTGAACGGCTGCGCGAAAGTGTGGATTACTTCGCGATTCCAACATGGCGCTTCGGAGACATTTTTCCAGATGGTCTGGCCGTTGGCGGTGAGGGCGTCGCGATCGAGCGCGCCATTTTCGCCCAGTTCGCGCAGGACAGCGGGGAGGCCGCCGGCGTAGAAGAAATCCTCCATTAGATATTTGCCGGATGGTTGGAGGTTGACGAGACACGGGAGGTGCGATGCCAGCGTGTCGAATTCAGGTAGGGTTAGCGGGACACCGATGCGTCCGGCGATGGCGATCAAGTGGATGACGGCGTTGGTGGAACCGCCGATGGCGGCGTTGGCGCGGACGGCATTTTGGAACGCGGCGCGGGTGAGAATTTGCGACATGCGCAGATCCTCTTTGACCATTTCCACGATGCGTCGGCCAGTCAATTGCGCGAGGGTGTGGCGGCGGGCGTCCACGGCAGGGATGGCCGCGTTGCCAGGGAGCGAGATGCCGAGCGCTTCGACCATGTTGGCCATGGTGGAGGCTGTGCCCATGGTCATGCAGTGGCCTTTGGAACGGCTCATGCAACTTTCAGCTTCGAAGAATTCCTCGAGCTTCATTTGGCCGGAGCGCACTTTTTCGGACATTTGCCAGACGCCGGTGCCGGAGCCTAGATCGTGGCCCTGAAATTTTCCGTTGAGCATGGGGCCGCCCGAGAGGCCGATGGTGGGGAGATCACAGGACGCAGCGCCCATTAATAAGGATGGCGTGGTTTTGTCGCAGCCCATTAGCAGGACGACGCCGTCGAGAGGATTGCCGCGGATGGATTCTTCCACGTCCATGCTGGCGAGATTGCGGAAGAGCATGGCGGTGGGGCGCAGCAGCGGTTCGCCGAGGGACATCACCGGAAATTCAAGCGGGAAACCGCCGGCTTCCCAGACGCCGCGTTTTACCCATTCGGCGATTTCACGGAAGTGCCCGTTGCAGGGAGTGAGCTCGGACCAGGTGTTGCAGATGCCGATGACCGGGCGACCGCTGAACATGTCGTGCGGCCAGCCTTGGTTTTTCATCCAGCTGCGATAGATGAAGCCGTCGCGGTCTTTGCGGCCGAACCATTCCTGGCTGCGTAGTTTTTTTGCGGTCATGGGTTGAGATCTCCGCGCCGGTTGCGGCGCAAACTATTTTGTGCGGCAGCTGCTCGTGCTGCGCACGGGGCTGCTGCGGAATGGAAACGTTTACTGAAGCATTTTTGATGCTCCGCCGAAAATATCTCTCCAAGGGTGCGCATCCGCCGATCCGCAGTGTAACGATCCCACTAAGAAAAACAAAACGTAGCGATGATATCGCAAAATGAATCGAGTGGCAGGGAGATGTGTCCGGAGCTCCAAAATTGGTGTTCGGGCAGGGCGCTCGTTTGCCTTGCGAAGATCCGCGGACGAATATCCTGAGGCGACCTGTATCGTCACTCTGTTGGGCAGCCGATGCGGGAACGGCCGGGCGACCAGTACAAGAAAAGCGGTTTCCCTTCCACTTGATCGGCACGGACCAAGCCAAACTCAGGGTAGCGGCTGTCGTTGCTATTAGCGAGATTATCGCCGACGACGAAGAAAGAGCCTTGGGGCACTATGGTGGACGGGAAGTACGGTAATTGATCGAATGGGTTCTGCTCCACGACGGGTTTGCCGCAAATTTCCCGAGGCTTCAATTGGTTTCCATTGACGATGACCTCGTTCTTCGGTCCGGCTTCTACCGTATCCCCTGCGATTCCGACGACGCGTTTGGTTAACAATGTGGGGCTAATGGGAAGCGTCAGTAGAATCACTTCCCCGCGCTGCGGAGCTCTGGAACGATAGGCACTCATGTCCGCGACAATCCGCTCACCCGTGCATATTGTCGGGCACATCGAATTGGAAGGAACCTTGAAAGCCCTGGCATAAGAATAGTTGCTCACGAAGCGCGAGGCGGTGGGCAAGGAACTGAATACAATCACGAGAGCGGCGAGGATTAGAATTACGAACCAGGGCCAAAATGTTGATCTGCGAAAGCGGCCGGTTGGGTGCAGGTTTGGGGCGCTTGCTGGATCTGCGGGTGGATTCTGTGATGGTGACATCTCCATCTGTGTCATATGCGATTGAGCTCGCGGGCAAGGATACACAAGATTGTGCAAAAGCGTAACCGAGTTTCGGGGCGATAGGGATGGCGCGGAAACAAGCTTGTTGACGAAATGGGGCTTGGGATTGACTATCTTTGGCGGGACATGTGATTGCGAAGATGAAGCGTCGTGATTCAGGAGCCTTAAGTATGAGCCGTTTCTTGCGTTGCGGATTCGATTTCAGAAAAACTTTGGGCCGTCTAGTTGTTGGGGTGGCATGCACGAGCTTGGCTGTGATGGCGCTGTTGAGCGTGGCGAACGCGGCTTCGGCTGCGACAGGAGCAGCTTCGCCTGAAGTGCAGAAATCCTTGCGGGTTTATTTTGTGGATGTGGAGGGCGGGCAGGCTACTTTGTTCGTTACGCCTGAAGGGCAGTCTTTACTGATTGATACGGGGTGGGACGGGAACGGACGGCGCGACGCGGACCGGATTGTGGCGGCGGCGAAGTCGGCGGGGCTCACGAAGATTGATTACGTACTTATCACGCATTTTCACGAGGATCATGTGGGAGGGGCGCCGCAATTGGCTGCGCGGTTTCCGATCGGGACGTTTATTGATCATGGGGAGAATCGCGAGAGTGGGGATGCGCCAACGGTGCAGGGGTGGCAGGCTTATCAGGCTTTGCTGGCGAGTGGAAAGTATAAGCGGATTACGGCGAAGCCGGGGGAAGTGCTGCCGATTCACGGAATGCATGTCGAGGTGATTAGTGCGGACGGAAATTTGATTGCGAAGCCACTGCCGGGAGCGGGGCAGGAGAATGCGGCTTGCAAGGATTCGGAGGCGCGGCCTGCGGACAAGACGGAAAATTTGCGATCGCTGGGGACGCTGATTACTTTTGGGAAGTTGCGCCTCCTGGATTTGGGCGATTTGACTTGGGACAAGGAAATGGAATTGATGTGCCCGGTGAATAAATTGGGCCATGTGGATGTCTATATCGTCTCGCATCATGGGTGGCAGCAGAGCAGTAGCCCGGCGTTGGTGTGGGGGATAGCGCCTCGGGTGGCGATCATGGATAACGGCGCGAAGAAGGGTGGCACACCTTCGACTTGGGACATTATTGAGAAATCGCCGGGTCTGGAAGGGTTATGGCAGTTGCATTATTCGGAAGAGGGCGGGGCGGTGCACAATGTTGCGGCGGAATACATTGCTAATCCGCAGGGGACGGACGCGGGGAGTTATTTGGAATTGATTGGGCAGGCGGATGGGCGATTCGACGTGTTTAATTCGCGGACACAGGAGACTAAGAAGTATCCGGCGCGGTGAATTCGCGGGCTACATTGGCTGATTGGTGATGAGCTCGGGTAGCGGCTCGGGGATGGGCTCGATGCGGCCTAAGCCGAAGATGTAGCCGGCGATGCCCGCCAGGAGGAACGCAGTGGCTACCACGAAGATCCAGGCGAATGCTTCGGCTGCGAACAAATACGCAGTGACGATCGGCGCGGCGATAGCGGCCAATTGATTTCCGAAATTCAGTATTCCACCTAGAGTGCCGACGCTTCCTTCCGGAGCAATCAGCGACGGGATGGACCAGCCCACCGGGGCTGCCGCCGAAAGCCCGCCAAGGGAAATGCTAATCCAAAAAATCGCGGTGATAGCTGTGTGCGCGTGCGCGACACCAAAAATTCCCAGGCCGAAAGCTGTGCCTCCGACCAAGACTACTTGGCGGACGAGCGAGGGATCGCGGCCGCGATGGATGAGCGAGTTGACCAGCCAGCCGCCGATCACCAGATCGGTGAAAGCGCCGAACAGCCAGGGGATGCTGGAGTAGAGAACCGAGTGGAGCAAATTTACGTGCTGGACCGTGGAAAGATAGCTCGGGAGCCAGGTGAGCAGCAGATAGAAAGTGTAATTGTAGGAGGCATAGCCGAGGACGAGGCCCTGCACTTTACGTTGGCGCAAGAGGTAGGCGATGGAACTCGCTTCTTTGATTTTCGCGTGGCCTTCGGGTTGCGCGCCGCCGTGGCGGATGAATTCGCGTTCGGCGGGGGTGAGGGATTTATCTTCGCTGGGATTGCGGTAGATCCAGTAGAAGAGGACGAAGTAGAGGAAGCTGAGAATGCCGGTGGCGGCGAAACTCCAGCGCCAGCCGAAGCGGATTAGCAGCAGGCCAAGCAGCGGGACGCCCGCGGCGGGGGCGAATTTTGAGGCGGCATCGAAGATGGCGGTGGCGAGGCTGCGTTCGCGCGATGGAAACCAGTAGCCGATGGCTTTGGAATTCGCGGGGAAGGTGGGAGCTTCGCCGACTCCTAGCAGGAGACGCGCGGCAAAAAAGCTTCCTACGCCGGTGGCGGCTGCGGCGGCGAAGGATGCAACGCTCCAGAGGAAGGTGCTGACGCGGCCTACTAATTTTACGCCGAAGCGATCGAGTAGCACGCCGCAGGGGAGTTGCAGCGCGGCGTAACTCCAGCTGTAGGCGCTGAGCAGGTAGCCGAATTGGACGGAGCTGATGCCGAAGGCGGCATGGAGGGCTTCTTTGGAGACGGAGATATTTACGCGGTCGAAATAATTTATCAGGACGCCGAGGCCGAGGACGCAGGCGATAACCCAGCGGCGGCGGGGGATTGGTGTGGATGTGATTGGCTCGGAGGTTGTGACTTGGAGATCCTCGCTGGGCGTGTTCATGTTGGGGTTGGCGGTCGCCGTCGTGGGAGATTGTAGTCGAGCGCGCGAGTTCGCGGGGGAAAATGGTGTGCGTTATTCGGCAAGCGATTTGCGGCGCGATTCGGTGTTTCGGGCGGGGTGTGGTTTTTGTCGAACAGGAGAAGCGAACGGATATATCATTATAGCCGCTTGGGGTTCGACTCTGCCCCGGCACAATCAAATATGAATCGAAAAGATAGAGTTTTTGCTTCGGTGGACCTCGCGGTGGCGGATATCCCCGACGGGGCGACGGTGATGTTCGGCGGATTCGGCGGCGCGGGATTTCCTAACAATTTAATTCAGGGATTGGCGCGGCGGGGAGCCCAGAATCTGAGGGTGATCAGCAATAATTGCGGCACGGGGGATGGCGAGCTGGGGATTCTTTTCAAGAACCGGCAGATCCGGCACGTAGTGGCGGCGTTTCCAGGGCCGGGCGCTAGTTATTTTCAGCAGCAGTTTGATGCGGGGGAAGTGGAGTTGGAGTTGGTGCCGCAGGGAATTTTGTGCGAACGGATGCGCGCTTTTGGGGCAGGGATTCCGGCGTTTTATTCGCCGGTGGGCGTGGGGACGGACGTGGCGAAGGGCAAGGAAGAGCGCGTGATTCGTGGGAAGCGATATATTTTGGAGCAGGCGCTGGGGGCGGATTACGCTTTTATCAAGGCGCAGCGGGCGGATCGCATGGGGAATCTGGTTTATCGCAAGGCGGCGCGGAATTTTAATCCGATCATGGCGACGGCGGCGAAGGTCACGATTGTTGAGGTGGACGAAGTGGTGGAGATTGGGACGCTGGACCCGGAAACGATTGTGACGCCTTCGATTTTTGTGCACCGCATCGTGGTGGCGAAGGGAATTCACAATGCCTAAGGCGCGACTGACGCGTGAGCAAATCGCTGAACGTGCGGCGCTGGAATTGCCGGACGGGGCTTATGTGAATTTGGGTTGGGGGATTCCGAATTTGATTGCGGCTTATGTGCCGAAAGATGTGGTGGTGTATTTTCACAGCGAGAATGGAATTTTGGGCATGGGGCCACGGGCGAAGGCGGGCGAGGAAGATTACGATCTGGTGGACGCGATGAAGGTGCCGGTGACTTTGGTTCCGGGGGCGGCTTATTTTTCGCAGGTGGATGCGCACGTGATGACGCGCGGCGGGCATTTGGACATTTGTATATTGGGCGGATTGCAGGTATCGGAGCGCGGCGATTTGGCGAATTGGCGGGTGCCGGGAGCGAAGGGCGCGGGCGGGATTGGCGGGGCGATGGATATTTCTGTGGGCGCGGAGAAATTGATCGTGACCATGGAGCATAATGCCAAGGATGGGCAGCGGAAAATCGTGAAGGTGTGCAGTTATCCGCTGACGGCGATTGAGTGCGTAAATACGATCGTTACGGATTTGGCGGTGATCGATGTGACGGCGGACGGGCTGGTGTTGCGCGAGGTGGCTCCGGGATTTACGCCGGAAGAAGTGCAGGCGCAGACTGAGCCGAAATTGATTTGTGGTGGGAAAGTGCCGGAGATGGCACTGCGGAAGCCGTGAGCTGGATTATTTGTTGCCATGGAATCGGAGTGTGATTTTCTGATTATGGAAAACGGATCGAACGAGCGGAAGAAGCCGCCGACATACTGGATCGGCGAAGGCGGCGGGTGGTTGCTGCGGCACGTCGTCAGTGGACTTGCGGCTACTGGAATTACGCCGAACATGTTTACATTTTTGGGGCTGGCGGTGAATTCGTGGGCGGCGGCGTTGTTTGCGATGGGGATGTTCCGGCAGGCTGCGGCGGTTTTGTTTCTTGCGGGATTTTTGGATATGGCCGACGGGCAGGTGGCGCGGCGTGTCGGGCGGGTGACGGCGTTTGGCGCGTTTTTGGATTCGACCTTGGACCGTTATTCGGATTTGGCTTTGTATATGGGATTGGTGGTGCATTACACGTTGATTGGGCGGCCGTTTTATATGGCGCTGGCGGCGGTGGCGATGGCGAGTTCGTTTATGGTGAGTTATTCGCGGGCGCGGGCGGAATCGATTATTCCTTTGTGCAAAGTGGGATTTATGGAGCGGCCGGAGCGGCTGGTGCTGCTGATTATGGGCGGCGTGTTTAACCGGATGGCGCAAGTGTTGTGGGTGATCGCAGTGGTTTCGACGATCACGGTGATTCATCGCGTGGTTTATACGTGGCAGGAGTTGCGTGCGGGAAGGTCGCTGCCAGCGGCGAATGAGACGCAGATTTCTTAGCGCGGGGCGCGCGGATGGGCGCGAAAGTTTTTAGCACTTCTTTACTGGATTTTCCTGCAGTGATTCTTCTACCGGGGCTGACACGATTTCCTGCACACGTTGGCGGAGGGCGTCTATCTCGGCGCGCGGGATCTTGGTGGTCTCAATCGTGTCGTGAATGTAGACGGTGATTTTTTCCGGATGCAGCATCCAGTGGCCGGTCTGGAAGAATTGGTAAGAGCCCACCATGCTTACCGGGACGATGGGAATTCCCAATCTTTGCGCCATGTTGAAAATGCCTTTTTTGAAGGGCTGCACGTGACCGGTGCGGGTGCGCGAGCCTTCGGCGAAGGCGATCAGGCTGACGCCGGAATCGAGCGCGGCTTTGGCGCGCTGCGTCATGATTTCCAGGCCTTCGCGGCTAGGCGCATCCGGGACGGGGATGTTTCCGAAGCGGCCCATCATCCAGCCGTAGACCGGAACTTTGAAATGGGATTCGAGTTCGAACCCGCGGAGGAATTGCGGGATGGCGGAATAGATTACGAACGGATCGAAAAGATTTACGTGATTGCAGATGAAGATGCTCGTGCGATTGGGATCAAATCCCGGAGCGCGGCGGACTTCGAAGCGGGCTCCAGCCAGACGCAGAATATTGCGGAAGAAAAGGCGCTGGGGCCAATCGTTCTCGCGCGGGTCAACGACGGCGCCGAGTGCGATGAGAATGGTGCCGACGATGGCGAAGTGAATGCCGCTGACTGCCCACAGGATTGCTGAGCGGACTGTGAGGTAGGTTTTTTTCATACGATCACGTCCAGCGCCGCGGGCAGAATCTCCAGCGACTTACATTCAAGGCGCATGCTTTCGCCGTCAACCATTACATTTACGGGGCCGGTCAGTTCGAAATCAATGCGCTTGGTGGAGGCGCGGGAAGCCTTGGGGTGATTAATATGCGTGCCGGTGAAAAGGCGCGGGAAAGTCCAGATGAGGCCCATGCGGCCGATGGGGTCCCAGCGGACGTATTCGATGAGGCCGTCGGTGGGATCGGCGTTGGGAGCGATCATCATGTGGCCGCCGGTGAATTTACTGTTGTTGAAGGAAAGGAAGAGGGCGGGGTTGCGATTCCATTCTGCTGTTTCTGCTTCGGCCAGGCGATGCGGGAATGCTAGATGTTCGAGCTGCACGAGGCGGGTGAAGACGCCGAGGATGTAGCCGATTTCACCCCAGCGTTTGAAGCGGCGGTTGGTGGTTTCGGCTACATCGGCGGGGAAGCCGAGGGTGAGGAGATTCAGGAAGTAGAGTTGACCTTGGGCGTGGCGGAGGCGGATTACGTCGCAGAGACGGCGGGAATTTTTTTGTAGCGCTTCGATTGTGTGTTCGACGCCGCGCTTGGTGAAATCTTTCAGGAAGGAATTGCCGGTGCCTAGCGGGAGAAGGCCCAGCGTGGGGCGGCCTTGGGTTTCGGCTTCGGGGAAAAGCCCGTTGATGATCTCGAAGGAAGTGCCGTCGCCGCCGACCGCCAGGAAATTGCGGGTTCCTTCCTTAAAGGCCTGGCGCGCCAGATCGGTGGCTTCTCCTGCGCGGGTGGTGTGGGCTACCGCGAGATCAATTCCTGCGTTGCGAACTCGCTCCAGCATGCCGGCGGCGAGATGTCCGGATTTGCCGCCACCTGCCGCAGGATTCACGATTGCTAGAAATTGTTGGTTCACTGGCGCGAGAGCTCCGGCGCTGAATTGGCGACGTGGATTATAGCGGCACCACGGCGGAACGGTCGCGATTTTGGCGGATTTGTTCTGCTAGATCCGGGCGTTTGATTTTCAGGGAGGCGGTGAGCGGGAAATCGCGGTCCCAGGGAAGATAGCCGCTGATGCGTTTGTAATTCAGGAGGCGGCGGTTGCGCTCGGAGATTTCTTTCGCGAGCAACTCGGTAATTTCCTGGCCGATGTCGGGATGGAGGACCAGGATGAGTTGTTCGCCGACCATGGTACGGGCAGGCCAGAGATAATTTGCGGCGAAGACGCAGAATTCTTTTGCGGGGAGGCCTGCGAAATAAGTTTCGACGTCTTCGGGATAAATATTTTTGCCTTCTTCGGTAACGATCATGTTTTTTTTGCGGCCGAAGAGCTGGAGATGACCGGAGGGGTCGAGACGGCCCAGGTCTCCGGTGAGCAGCCAGCCGTTGACGATGGTTTCGGCGGTCATTTCCGGATCGTCGAGATAGTGGGACATTAGGGTTTTGCTGCGGACCGTGACTTCACCGATTCCTTCCGGGCCAGGATTGGTTATTTTCACTTCCATGCCGGGTAGGGGCTTGCCGACGGTGTCTCCGCGAAATGGTTTCAGATCATTGACGGTGATTACGGTGCCCGCTTCGGTGCATCCGTAACCATTGCCTACCGGAATTCCCAGATCGTAGAAGAATTGCAGCGTTTCGGGTTCGGTGAAGGCGCCGCCTACAAACAGGGCGCGCAGTTGACCGCCGAAGGCTTGGTGAACTTGCCGCAGAAGCGTGCGGCTGATTTTAAGATTCGGACGGCGACGCGTCAGGGCGCGATTAGTGGCTATCAGCGCGTTCAAGACTTTTCGCTTGCGTGGCGCGAGCTCCGCGAATCTCTGGCGCAGGCCGCGTTCCAGATTTTTGAGGATCATGGGGACAAGCGCCATGTAGGTGATTTTGTATTTGGTGAAGGCTTCGCGGATGAATTCGGGGCGCAGCGTGCGCAGATGCACGACAGTGGCGCCGCAGGTGAAGGGGCCGATGAAACCGACCATGAAATCAATCGCGTGATTCGTGGGGAGAATGCTGAGGTAACGCACGCCGGGCCAGAAGGGATAGAGCGACGTGAGCGCAACGCATTGTTCGAGATAATTTTCGTGCGTGAGGACGCAGCCTTTGGGGCGTCCGCCGGTGCCGGACGAATAGACGATGCAGGCCGGGTCGGTACGCTTGCGTGGGGTGAATGTTGGTTCGGCTGTGGCGCGAAAGTCTTCCCAGCGTTGAGCGCCAGCTAGATCGGCATTTGGCGGAGCTTCGGTCACGAGGACTATCCGAGTAGCGAGATTTTTGAATTGTTCGACTTGGGTTATGGCGCGCCAGAGGTGGTATTCGATCACCAGAAACTCCGCGTGCGAGTGGGCGAGCAGCTGCAGCTGTTCGGCGGCGGTGAGTTTGTAATCGAGCGGGACCAGGACGCCGCCGCAGAAGAAGATTGCGTAGGCGGAAATCAGCCATTTCGACTGATTCGTCATTATTATGGCGGCGCGTGTGCGGTCTTTCAGTCCGGCGTGTTGCAGCGCGCTCGCCAGCGGCAGAGCTTGTTCTTTGAATTGGCGATATGTGAGGCGCGCGTTTTCGCGGTCGCGATCAGCTTCGATCAGGCAGATTTCATTTGGCCAGCGATCGAGGGCGGCGCGCAGCGCTTCTCCTAGCGAATTGTGTTGGCGGAGATCCAGCATTACAGGCGTGATTGAATCCGTTGGGCGAGGGTGCGGAAGTCCGTTACGCCCTGAAGTTCGTAGTCCGGGAGCTCGATTTGGAAATGCTGTTCGATGCGGGTGAGGAGATCGAGGGCCTGGAGGCTGTTGATGCCCAGCTTTTTGAAGAAGTCGTCATCGGGGGAAAGTTGGTCGCGCTGAACTTTGAAATGTTCGGCGGCGAGGCGCAGGACTTCGTTCGTTGTTTGATCAATGGCGTTCATGTCTTTCTATCTTGCCACAATTTTGGCCGGGGCTGCATGGTTGGTGCACCGCGCTACGGGAGATACGGTTGCGCGTCAGTGCTTTCGACGAACTTGCGCAGGCCTGCGTCCACGGCGGGGCGCATGAAAAGGTCGCAAAAGATGTCAATTTCTTTGCGCAGCTCGTCGTGCGGGATCGGCTTGATGAATTTCTTGGCGGCGACGGCGGTATTGCGATCGAATTTTTTCAGCTGCGCGGCGGTGGAGCGCGCCACGCGGAGGGCGTCGCCTTCGGCAGTTACTTGACTGACGAGGCCGACGGATTGGGCTTTTATGGCGTTGATGCTGCGGCCGGTGAGGAGCAGGTCGCGGACTACAGCGTTTCCGAGATCGCGTTTCAGGCGTGGGATGCCGCCGAAGCCGGGAATCAGGCCTAGGCGCAGCTCGGGGAAACAGAAGCGCGTCATTTTATCGGCGACAATCAGGTCGCAGGCCAAAGCTAGTTCGAAACCGCCGCCGAAGGTTACGCCGTGGACGGCGGCGATCGTAGTGAGCGGGGCTTCGTCGAGAGTGTTCATCACATGATGGATGCGTTCCAGGAAATCGCGCAGGGCGGCGAGGCGCTCGCCTTTCGGGAGCTGCTGGGCCACGCGATAGGTTTCGCGAAGATCGGCGCCGGCGCAGAAACCTTCTTTGCGCGTGCTGTGAATGACCAGCGCGTGAGCTTCGCGTTGCAGTGAAGGAAGCGCTGCGATGAATTTTTCCAGGTCGGCTAGCATGCTGCGACCGATTTCGTTGCAGGGGGCGCGATCGAGGGCCAGTTCGATGGTGCCGTCGAGCAGTTGCCACGAGAGTGTGTCGCCTTGAAAGCTATTCATGAGGGTTTCTTCTGGTAGAGCGCTTCGATTTCCGCGGCGAAGCGCTGGGTGATGGCATCGCGTTTTAGTTTGCCCATGGTGGTGAGCAGGCCGCTTTCCATTGTGAAGGGCTCGGAGAGTACGTGGAAGGCGCGAACTTGTTTGTAATGGGGTTGCGCGGCGTTCACGATTTCGATGGCGGATTTAATTTGTTCGTCCGTTAATTTGCTGGCGCCGTTTGCACCGTTGGACGTGACGAGAGCCGCGAGAAAGCTGCGTTGATTACCGATCAGGACTACTTGCTGCGCTTCCGGCAGGTGCTGCGCTAGCTTTTCTTCGATGGGCTCGGGCGCGATGTTGTGGCCGGAATTGAGAATAATCAAGTTCTTAATACGGCCTGTTATGCGCCAGTTGCCTTTTTCGTTGGATTCGCCCTGGTCGCCGGTGTGGAACCAGCCGTCCTGCAGGGCTTTCGCGGTTTCAGTGGGGCGCTGCCAGTAGCCAGAGAAAATATTTGGTCCGCGGACGAGAATTTCGCCGTCGTCGGCGCGTTTCATTTCTACGCCGGGGATTGCGGGTCCGACGAAGCCGGGTTCGACGCGGCCGGGGTCGTCGGCGGTGCAGATGGCTGTGGTTTCTGTGAGGCCGTACACCTGCAGAACCGGAATGCCTATCATCATAAAGAAAAGTTGAGTCTCCACCGCAAGGGGAGCTGATCCGCAAATCAGAGCTTTCAGGTTGGGGCCGATGCTTTTGCGGATTGCGGGGAACATCAGCGAATTGCCGAGCGCCAGCCACAGAGAATCGCCGAATTTGGATTGTTGATTGTGGCGGCGGATGAAGGCTTGTTGGGCGCGCGGGAAAATTGCTTTGGCGAGGCCGCCGCGTTCTTGCACCGTGGTCTGAATTCTGGCGCGGACGCGCTCGAGGAGCGTGGGGACGTTCAGGAAATATTCGGGAGCGGCTAGCTTTAGTTCGTCGGCGAGTTTGGCCAGGTCGGTGGAAAGCGTCAGGGTGCTGTGACGTGAGAGCGCTGTGAGGAGGAGAATCCAGGACGCGGCGAAGCAGAAGGGGGCGTAATGGAAGATGCGATCTGGCTGGGTGCGCGGGCCCATTAATTTGTCGAGGCGAGAATTTGTGGCGCTGACGATGTGATTTACATTTCCGGCGGTGAGGATTACGCCTTTTGGTTCGCCGGAAGTGCCGGAGGTGTAGATGATCGAGACGACGTCCGCGTCTTCGTGATGCATGGGCGCGGTGGGGGCGCTTGGTTCGCCTGCGTACACGCCTTCCAGCAGCGAAATTTGCGGGGCTTGCGGCCACAACTTTTTAATTTCGGCAGCGATCGCGGCATCAAGGCAGAAAATACGCGAGGGAGTGGAGTCTTGCATCATCGAGACGAGCTCAGTGGGAGCCTGGCGGGCGTAAAGCGGGACCACGATTATGCCTTCGGCCATCAACGCCAGGTCGAGCGCGGCCCAGCGAATGCTGTTCGGTGCCAGCAGGGCACAGCGGTCGCCTTTTTTCAGGCCGCGGGCTACGAGGAAGTGGCGGGCTTGCTGAATGATCGCGAGTAATTCCTTGCCTGTGACGGAATGGATTTTTTCGCCGCGAATTTCCTGCAGCACCGGTTCGGTGGCGGATTTTTTTAACTGTTCGAAAATGTTTTCGAGAAATGTCATGCGGCGAGCACTCCGCTGTGTTTTTCGAGGAGCTTCAGCAGGTTCGGGCCGAGCGGCGGAAGATAATCTTCCCAGCCTAGAACGCCTTTGCGCACGGGGAATTGCGGATAGCGGCGGGCGACTTGTTCTTCGAAGTAGGTGCCCATGCGAGCCATCAATTGCAGATTGCGGGCGACGGTGCGTTCCATTGCGTACGGAATTTCTTCGGCTTCGGCGTCGAGAGCGCGGAGGGCTGCGACGATTTTGTCGGCGAGGCCTTGTTCGTCCACGCGCATGAGGAGATGTTCGTGGCCGCGTTCGTGGAGGAGATTGCGGATGCGCTCGTCCATGGTGACACCGGCGGAGGGAATGCCGGCGGGCATGGTGGTGACAATGGCGTGATAGCGCGAGGAGAGCAGGCGATCGCAGGCGCGCAGGATGCTGACGAGCTCGTACATGTTGAATTGATCGGAGCCGAATACTGGGGCGCCGCCTAATTTTTCCGCTACGCGCTCGCAGGCGTCGCGATCGAGCATTTCCATCGCGATCATTACGGGGAAAACTTTGCGCGATTTTTGGTAGCCGGCTACGCCCGCGGCCATTTCGCTGAGATATTTTTCGTAGGCGGCGTCCACTTGAGAGCCGGAGCGATGGAAATAAATTGTGCGGTAGTAACTTTTTTTGTAGGCGCCTGCGACGGAGTGCGCGAGCGCCTTCGCTAAGGACGCGCTGACCGGCCACCAGAAGGGATTGATGGGGCAGACGGCGAGGACAGGTGTTGTGCCGTCCCAGCCTTTATCGCGCAGGGATTTGCGGCCGTACTCGGGGCCGAGTGGTTCGAAGGTCCACGCAGTGTCTGTTCCTAGCTCGGTGGGAACGCCTAATTTGCCGAGCACGGCTTGCGATTCGACGTTGCGGGTGATGATGAGGGAATCGCGGCAATAGCGGCGCGTCATTTTTTGCAGCAGCGGGTCCATGGCGCCTGCTTCGGCGCCGTAGGCGATGCTTAATTTATTCTGCGCGGATGCTATGCCGAGCGCGCCGATCATCATCGTGGTGAGAGCGTTGGCGAATTTGCTTTTGAACATGGAGCCTTCGCAGGCGACGACGCCGTCATTTTGGCGGACTACTTTGTGCAGGAACGGGGGGAAGACGTCCGGGAGATGGACCTGTTGAGAGTCGCCGAAATATCCGCGGGTGAGATCGAAATTCTGCGACATAACGCTCAGCGCGAAATTTTCGTCGCCGAGGATGCGGCGGATCTGGCGGATCATTTCTTCTACGCGAACATCGGAGCCGGTGTTGCGCGTGCCGTTGTATCCGGCGAAGAGGAGCTTCAGTTTTGTGCCCGGCTGCCAAGCGTGACCGGCGCCTAGCATCCATTCGAATTTGTTGAGTTCGATGAGGCCGCTGACCCAGGCTTCCAGGAGCAGGTCGGTCATTGGCGCGGATCCACGGAGGCGTTTGCGGCGCGGGAGGCGGCGTGCACGGGGGCGTCGGCGGGCCATTCGCGATATTTGAAGACGAAATGATTCTCGCGACTGAAGCGCAGGAGGGGCAGGCTGTATTGCGAGAAGGGCGCGGGATGGCGGCCGAGTTCTTCGACTACGCGCGTGTTGTCGAACACTGTGTTCCACAAAAGATAGGGGAGAAAGACCTTCAGAAGCGTAGCCAGGCCGCCGATTTTTCCGGCGCGACCTGCGAGGGCGTTGACGATTTTCTCGGTGGATTTTTCGAAGCTGGGGACGAAGACCGGGCCACGCTTGCCTTGGGCTTTGGAAAGCGATTCAGTGAGCTCGATGAATGTCTCGGCCTCGCGGCCGGACGAGAGGTGGTAAATCTCGTGCGCTGGCTTATCTTTTTGATGCAGCGTGGATACGGCGTCGGCAACGAAGTCCACGGGAACGATATCAATTTTGTCTCCGGGGCGGAAGGGCAGCATCGGTAGTCCGGCGAGGAAGACGAAGGCGCGGACCATATCGAATTGATTGGTTTCGGGGCGGCGGCTGTCGCCCAGGACGATGCTGGGGCGGAAAATGGTGCGTTGAACGTCTGGCAAAAGCTGGTGAACCATGTGCTCGCAGAATTTCTTGGTGCGGGCGTAGGGATCGTAGTCGGAGCGATTCCAATCGATCGCGGTGTCTTCCTGGACGACTTCGTTGGAGCGTTGTCCGGCGACGGCAACCGTGCTGACGTGACTGAAGCGGCGAAGGCCGTGCTGGTTGCGAGCGCGCTGGGCCAGTTGGATGACTTCGAGAGTGCCGCGGAGATTTACGTTCAAGCAGCTTTTTTCGGATTTGCGATTCAGGGACGCGGCGCAATGGATTACGGAGTCTGTGGAGCGGACTAGTTGCGCGTAGTC
The DNA here is from genome assembly GCA_963779465.1 of uncultured Acidobacteriota bacterium. GTDB lineage: Bacteria > Acidobacteriota > Terriglobia > Acidiferrales > UBA7541 > Palsa-295. The sequence goes on from CAVZYH010000002.1 coordinate 1,583,229, forward strand.
GTCGTCGGAGAGGCCGAAGTGCTGATCGGTGAGGTCGCCGCGGAAGATGCGGATGCGGTCGTGCAGCAGTTGGTCGAAACGCGTGAAATCGAGATGCAGCTGGAGCGCGCGCCAGAGGCGTTCTTGGGCTTCCTGTTCATTGCGCGCGCGAACGAGAAGATTCAGCGGATCGGAATGGCCCGTGAGTAAATTCGACGCGATGTGCGCGCCGATATATCCAGTGGAACCGGTCAGGAGGATGGCCACAGTGGTTGAGTGTCAGGACGCCGTTGCCGGGCCCGAGTTTGATGAACCCGAGCTCGACGCGCCTAGTGCGCCTGCTGCTCCCGCGGCGGTCGTCGCGTTCGCTTCGCTGTGCGATGCGAGCGGCACGGAGCGCCGGGGACGCGATTCTGGCTGGCGTCCTTCGATGAGAGGATAACACCACTTGCGCAGAGCGGGAATGTGGACGTTGATCCAATAATCCCACCAATCGAGGGCGCGGGAATCGTAGCCGAAATCGGCCTGTTCGTCGGACGGGAGCGCGGCGCTGAGGCGTTCGACGTTGGCGGCTTCGAAGACGTGATCGTTGTGAAGGATGAAGGGTTCGAACAGGGAGATGAGTTTGATGACTTTTTCTAGTTCGCGTTCCTGGCGGGCCAGCGGAGGTTTGGAAGCGAACGGTTCCGTGGCGCGATTGATGGCTTGGACGACGGCCTTTTGCGCCGGAGCGGAGATCGCTTTGTAGCGCGTTTTGGAAACAGGGATCGCGTCGAAGCGCGCGCGCATGCGCTGCTGCAGATCGGAGTGCGCGCGATAAAATTTTCTGTGGCCTAGGCCGGTGAGTTCGATGGATCGGCGCATGTTGCAGGCATTGGCTACCGACGTCGCGAGTTGATAGACGCGCTGGTGGCGGCGGGTGACCAGCGCGGCGGAGATCAGCGTCATGCCGCGGCACACCAGATCAACCGGGATCAGGTCAAGACATTTGGATTCGTTCGTTGGCAGCTGGCGGAAGAAAGTTCCTAGCAAGTATGAGAGTGAGGCAGAGGTGTTGATGCCTTCGTTCCAGCCGAGGAACGGTTTTTCAAGGGACGATTCCACGATTGCCGGGCGGACTACAGCGATTGCGGCTTGCGGGTTGGCGTCGAGAAAATTGTGGATCAGGGACTCGGAAATGCTTTTGGTGAAGGTGTAAGTGTTGGGCCAGCCTAGTTCGTTGGCGCGGCTGGAGCCGGCATCGGTGAGAGTTTGGCGGAGCCAGCGGACGCGGTTTTTGCGGATTTGATTTTCTAGCGCTGTGCCCTGCAGGTCCTTGGCGGCGTGTTCTTTTTTTTGCGCGGCGCGGCGGAGTTCGGTCGTGACTGCTTCGGATTCGGCGCGGGCTTCTGTTTCTTTTACTAGATTTTCCAGAGATTGCCATTCTTTTACCGCGTCGTAATCGGGTATGCCGCGCGGCGTGTAGTCTTTTGGTAATTCTTCGAGGACACGGCCGTCGCGCTGGCCCACTACGTAACAGGTGGAGAGGTGCAGGAGCGAGGCGTGCGCGCATTCTTTTAGAAAGTCGAGGACATAGGCTGTGGAGCGGACGTTGACGGCGAGGGCATCGCGCAGATCGGGGTTGAAGTCGGTTAGGCCGGAGCTGTTGACGATCACGTCTAACGAGCGCGTGAGTTTGTGCTGATCTTGGGCGCTCAGGCCGAGGCTAGGTTTGCTTACGTCGCCGTCAACCACTTCGATGCGGTCCTGGAGAAATTTGGCGAACTTGTCGCCATGGCGTTCGGCCAGCTTTTCGAAAACCGGGGATTCTTCGATCACGCGTTGCAGGCGTTCGAGCGAGGAGTTGGCGCGATTGTGGCGGACCAGCAAGTAGATGCGGCCAATTTCTGGGAGATCGGTGAGCAGATTCGCGAGCCAAACTTTTCCGATGAAGCCCGTGGCGCCGATGAGCAGTATATTTTTTCCGCGGAGCGCGGCACGGACGGAAAAAGCTTGGTGCCCATTGCGCGATTCGTAGTGGACTACGGGGACGTAGACTTTGGGCGCGGCGCGTTCGGCTGGTTTGATGGCTTCGTCGAGGACTTGGGGATTTTTTTCGAAGCCCAGAATGCTGATTAACTTTTCGCGAGAGACTCGGCCGTCGGGTTGGGTGCCTGTGAATCTGGCGAAGGCGCCGCGGGGGCGGATTACGGGGTCGAGCAGGCGTCCGGTGGCCATGCCTTCGCGGAAATCGAGGCGATTCGAGATGATGCGCCCGATGCCCAGGTGCATGGCGAGCGGGCGCATGACGTGGTCGACGCCCTGGCTGACCAGGACGATTTCGCCGCCCGCGGCGATCGCTTCGTGCAGTTTGGCGACGCCTTCTTTTTTGAGGCGCGGCTTCAGAAAATATTCAAAGAATTCCTCGCCGAGGAGGTCGAGGCGGTCGCGGCTGACTCCGCGGAGGACGGTGTGGAGGAGGCGGGTGGCGAAGACGCGGTTGGTGAGGTAGAGGAAGGGGCGGGCGAGGGCGAGCGTGGCCATGGCGCCGCGGCGGGTCCAACGTTGGAGGAAGCTTTGCGAGTTCCAGGCGAAGAAGGCGACGGGGCGGACAGCGGTGAGGTTGAGCAGGCTGCCTTCCACGCGCCAGAAGACGGGTTCGCGCGGGAGCGCAGAGGCTTGTTGCGCAGGCCCGGTTAATTTCGAGATTTGATCGTTTGAAATAGACGACGACATACTTGAGTGAGCTGCTGCTGGTGTTTCGGAAGTAGTGAAATTATCACGGTATTTGGCGGCAAGCAAGCGGGGGACAGGAGCGGTGGGGCCCGGCGGAAGGTGAATTCTCGTAAAGCGCGAGCCGGAATTCGTGAGGAGGCGAATTAATCGTGAACGGGTTGCGGCGGAGATGGCGATTGGCGGCGTTGGGCGACGAAGCCGCCGCACGCGCCACCTGCCAGTTTCAGCGCGTGGGCCAGAATGTATGCAACGGGTTCAGGCTGCGCGCGTGTAATGGCGACGTAGATCAGCGCCGCGACGACTCCGACCAACGTCCCGTGCAGAATGAAACGAGATTGGATTCGCCGGCACACCCAGAGCGCTCCGAGGAAGCACGTGATGAAGGATCCGGGGGGAGCCGTGTAGTGCAGGAAATTTTCGCCGAGGCGTAGGCCGAGAGGGACGATGGCGAGGATGAGGGCTGCCTCTGCGAGCAGCCCGCCTATCAAAATTCGTCCCCAGCGGATTTTTGTGCTACTCATGTTTCCACTCCCGCGCCGCAGGAAGAACGAACGGCGATTGCTTGCGCGGGTGCCGCGGCGTTCACTGTGGGGCGGCTTACGTTCGATGGCTGGGTGTTGCAGGCGACAGCGCACAAAAACGCGAGGCTCGCGACGATGGTCCCAATTTTGAGCACCTTGAACCTCCGCATGGACCGCACTGGCTACGGCACAGTGATTATTTTTCTGGTTTCGCGTAGTCGAAGCGGAAGGATTCTCCGGCTGGGCCCGCTACGCCGCGCGTGTTGTAGTTCAGCATGTAGTCCAAGTGTTGCTTGTCTTCAGGATACGCCACGCCGCTGGGATAGGGGTAAGGTGTCGTGGTATGGAAGGGCAGCGGGGTTACGGTGTCGCCGTGGGCGGCATAAAAGTCCATGTCTTTGGCGAATCCGTTGGCGTAGAGGAAATAGTCACGAGTCCAGCCGCTGGGAAGATCGGGCAGGTTTGTGGAGTCGAAGTCCACCGAGACTTCGTCGCCTGAGCCAAAGATGACGTACTCATCGTCGGTTTTCTTCATCAGGTCGGTTACGTCGCCGTAGCGAGTGTAGTTTCCGATTTGGCGGGCGTAGGGGCCTGTGGCGCTGACTTCGTCGTAAACGTAGGAGAGATCGTTTGTCGGATTGCCTTCGACCACGCGGGGGTAGCCGCGGAATTGCAACTTGGCCTCGGCCAGCGGGACTTCGGTGAGTTTGAACTCCGTATCTTCGGGGGAATTATCCACGCGGATGCGATCCCAATAGACGCGCAGGTTGGTGGAGATGCGAATGAAGCGCGCGCCGGGAGGAATTTTCCCGGTTAGGTCGGCGACCATGGTTCGGTAGAGACCGGCGGGGAAGCCCATGTCGTCAATCACTTTCACCCATTGGCCGGAGCCGTCTTGCACTTCGACATACGGCGGGATTGGAGAGATTCCGGCTTGCCACGCGGCGTACATCGAGCTGGCGCTGAAATAATCGGTGAAGCCATCCATGAGCAGGCGGAGCGGGCGCGAGGAATCCCAGTCGCCGAGGTCGAGTTCGATCCAGTGCATTTCGGCAAAGCCCGCGTAGGGTGCGAGCGGGAAATTTGTGACGTATTTGTGATCCTGTTCGCGGAGGAGCGGGAGGATATTGCGGCTGTGATCGTCCCATGCACCGGCGGGGAGATGCGCGTCGCGGCTGGCGATCACTTTGAATTGTGGGAAGGGGAGTTCGCTGGCGAAATGCTCATTGGGATAGACCTCGACGTCATTCGGATGATCGACGGCCAGCAGGCGGCCTTGATCGAGATAATCCAGCTCTTCCATTGGTTCGAGCATTTTGAAACGCAGGCGGCCTTCTTGCGGCTGGGCCAGCGACCCGGTGACTTTGAAGTATTCGGCGGGGTTGGGGATGTTGCGCTGGTTGGGGCCGGTCCAGTGGCCGACGATGCCGGGGCCGATCATGTCGGCGAGAAATTCGAATTTTTGACCGTTCCAGACGAAGACGATGGGACAGGAGCTGCCCTTGCGATCAATTTCGGTGATGAGTTCTTCTTTGTGGGCTGGGATTTCGAGCTCGTCTTGCAGAACGCCGGTGGGCCAGAGGAGGCGGATGACGTCGGCGTGGCGTTCGGCGCCCAGGCCGGCGACGATTGGGGCGGGGCCTTGTCCTAGATAGCCGGAGGCGCCGGGGACTTCCCATTTCTGCTGCAACGCGCCTGCGTACATTTCTACTTTTGTGCCGATGGCGGATTTATTGTCGTTCTCGCCTTTGAGCGCGATTTTTATCCAGTTGTAGCGGTTGCCGCCGTCGTTCTTTAGCAGGACCGGCGGGAGATTATTTTGGGTGATCAGGAGATCGGTTGCGCCGTCGCCATCGAAATCGAAAGCGATAATGGCGCGAGGATTCTTTAGCGCGATTTTGTCCAGGCCTGTGGAGGCGGTGACGTCGCGGAAACCGGCGGCGCCTTCGTTGCGGAGCAGGACAATGTGGCCGGCGCCGGAGAAATCTTCGCCTACTGCTGCCAGATCAATCCAACCGTCGTCATCGTAATCAATTGGCGCGACGCCCCAGCCGCGCATCCAGTCGAGATCGGGGAGATTCACACGTTCGAAAGATTTTCCGTTGTTGTTGCGCCACAGGCTAAGGCCGGGAGCGCCCCAGTGAGTGAAAGCGAGGTCCATCCAGCCGTCTTTATTGAAATCGAGCGCAGCTATGCCGGCGGTGGGAGCTGGCATGTCGCTGCTCCACGGCGTGGTGGATTGGAATGCGCCTTCGCGGGGATTTAGATAGGCGACGGGGGATTTTTGCCAGCCGGTTACCACGAAATCTATGGCGCGGTCGTTGTTGATGTCGCTGGCGAGGGCACCTACGGATGGTGCAGTGCCTGCGAGCGCGGTTTCGGCGGTCCAATTGGTGAATGTGCCATTACCGTTGTTGCGCCACAGGACGTTGCCGGGCGCGGCCGCATCTGTCGGAAACGCGAACGGCGCGGCGGGATCGGCTAGCGAGAAATCGTTGAAGCGGGTGACGTAAAGATCGAGGTCGCCGTCGTGATCGAAATCAATGAAAGTCAGGCCGAGGGCCAGTGCGCCTTCTTGAGCTTCGGTGTCTATTCCGGAATCTTTGGTTACATCTTTGAATGTGCCGTTGCCTTCGTTGTGGAAGAGGATGACTCTTCCGTCGGTACTGACGGCCAGGTCGGGCTTGCCGTCATTGTCGTAATCGCCGACGGCGCAGCCCATTTGCTGGCCGTGGATTTCCAGGCGTGCTTCGCGGGTGACGTTCAGGAATTTTCCCGCGCCGAGATTTTTGTAGAGGGCGGAATTGCCGCGGCCGTCAGCGTCTGCGAGAAAAATGTCGGGCTTGCCGTCGCTATTGTAATCAATGATGCAGGCGCCGCTGCCTAGGAACTTGGCGAGCGTGGTGGGGGAATTTGGCGCCGGAGGTTTAGCGCCGCGCGTTCTTCGGGCTCCAATCGTGACGCTGCCAGTTGCTGCCGCGCCAGTCGTCGTGTCGAGTGTGGCATTCGCTTGCGCGGCTGCGACGCGTGCTGCTGCGGAGGTGGGCAGGTTAGCGGCGGCGGTGACGTTGACGAAATGGACTGGCATGGCTTGCGGGACTGGCTCGGGGGCGGGTTGCAGGATTTCGGCGAGGGAATATTTTCCTTGTTCGCCGTAGATGAAGCTGACGGGCTTGCCGAGTTTTTGCGAGGTCATGTGCTGGAAGCGGTCGAAGTGAATTTTGGCATCGGCGGTTTTGCCGCTGCGTTGCAGGGCTTGGGCCATTCCGAATTCGGCGGAAACTTGAAAGGGATTTAGTTCGAGCGCACGTTTGAATGACGCGATGGCTTTGTCGTATTGCTGCTGCTGGGAATAAATGAGGCCCAGGAAATATTGAGTGTCGGCGTCGTAGGGATCGAGTGCGGCGACTTTCTGGAAATCAGCGATGGCGGCGTCGGCGTCGCCTCCAGCTTTTTCCATCAGGCCCAGGTTGAACCATGCCCAGGGATTGCGCGGGTCGCGCTCGGCGGATTTTTGCAGGATTGCGCGGGCTTCGTCGAAGCGCTGCATGTTAAGGAAGGCGATTCCGGAGTTGAGGCAGCCGATGTCGGTCTGGGGATCGAGGATGCAGGCGCGTTGAAATTTGCCCAGGGCTTTTTCGAATTGCTGGCGATTCATGAGCGAAACGCCGAAATTGTTTTCTCTTATTACGTCGGCGCGGGGGTTGGCGGGAGGTTCTTGCGCGGTCGAGTCGTCGGCTTCTTTTTGCGGAGTTGCGGCGCGGGCGTGTGCACGATGCTGTGATTGCGCGGGTGGCTGCGATTGGGGCTGGTCTTGCTGTTGTTGCTTTTGGCTGGCTGCGATCAGGGTGCAGGTAAAGAGCGCCAGGAAAATTGTTGCGCGGGTAAAGCGGATCATTACTCTCCCTTTCTGAGTGCGTTAGACATTCTACCGCGTCAAAGTCAAAGACGCACATCCCGCGCGAGTGCGGGATGGCCCGTACAGCGTCAACACCCTAGGTCGCGGCGGGGCGCATGCTAGACTGGCGGGCGCGTTGGCAGGATTTGGACGAGTTCACTATGAATGATTTGAATTTTCTTTCGGCTGTGCAGATGGCGGAGCAGGTGCGGACGCGGGCTGTGTCGCCGGTGGAATTGGTGGATGCGCATTTGGGGCGGATCGCGGAGCTGAACTGTGGGCGCGAATCGAATTTGAATGCGTTTGTGCATGTGGATGCGGAGCGCGCGCGGGAACGGGCGAAGATTGCGGAAGCAGCGGTTGGGTCCCGCTCGCGTGCGGATTCTGTGGGCGCGCTGCATGGCGTTCCGATTTCTGTGAAGAGCTGTGTGGATGTGGCGGGGTGGCCTTGCGAGTGTGGGAGCCGATTGCGTCGCGGATACGTTCCTGCGGAAGATGCGACGCTGGTTTCGCGGTTGCGGAGCGCCGGGGCGATTTTGCTGGGGAATACGAATGTGCCGGAATTTTTGATGGCTTATGAGACGGACAATGCAGTCTATGGGCGAACGAATAGTCCTTGGGATTCGGAGCGGACTCCGGGCGGATCGAGCGGCGGGGAAGCGGCGGCGATTGCAGCTGGATGTTCGGCGGGAGGAGTGGGGAGCGACGGCGGCGGATCAATACGCGTGCCGGCGCATTATTCGGGGATTTGCGGCTTGAAGCCTACCGCGGGGCGGGTGCCTTCGTCGGGACATTATCCTGTGTCAGCGGGACCGTTTTCGCAATTGGGAGTGGTGGGGCCGATGGCGCGGACTGTGGCGGATGTGGCGCGATTATTTGCGGTGATGGCTGGTCCGGACATTGGGGATCCGGCATCGGCGCCGGTGCCGTTGCGTGTTTGGAGTGATTCGGAAATTCTGAAGCTGCGCGTGGCTTATTTTGAGGATGATGAAGTGACTCCTGTAACTCCGGAAACTGCTGCGGCGGTGCGGGCTGCGGCGGAAGCTTTGCGCGCGCAGGGATTTGAGGTGGAGGCTTGGCGGCCGCAGAATCTGGATCGCGTTTGGCAGCTTTGGTGGAATTTATTTGGGCGCGCGGTGCAAATGGCGTTCGCTTCAACGGTGGAAGGGCGCGAGGCGGAATTGAGTCCGATGTACCGGGCGTGGCGGGAACGCGTGGCGCTGGAGCCGGCGATGGATGGGCGCGAGTGGTTGAACACTTTGGTGGGGCGCGACGCTTTGCGCGAGCGACTGCTGCGGCAGATGGAAAATTTTCCGATTTTGATTTGTCCGGCTTGCGCGGTTCCGGCGTTTCGTCATGGGGAGCGGGAATGGATGGTGCAGGGACGGAAGGTGGAATATTTGAAAGCAATGAGTTATTCGCAGTGGTTTAATTTGTTGGGGAATCCGGCGGCAGTCATGCCGGTGGGGCGTTCACCGGAGGGGTTGCCGATTGGTGTGCAGATTGTGGGGCGGCCTTGGGAGGATGAGGCCGTGTTGGCGGTGGCGGCGAAGATTGAGGCGGCGACGGGTGGATTCCGTCGGCCACCGATCTAGCCGGCGGTGTTGGCGCGGGCGATCAGCAGGATAGCAAGGAAGTAGAAGACGAACATTAGGGCGAGGTAGGCCATGGCGCGTTTATTGGCGCCGGCGAATTCTTTCCAGACGAAAATGCCCCAGAGGGCGGCGACCATGGGAGCGGATTGGCCGATGGAGTAGGAGATGGCCACGCCGGTGTAATTGGCGGCGACTAGATTGAAGACAGTGCCGGTGGTCCAGATTGCGCCGCCGAGCAGACCCAGGACGTGGCCGTTCACGGGACCGCGGAAAAATCCACTGAATGCTACGGGCTCGCCTACCAGCGGCTTCTTCATGAAATACAAATTCCACCAGAGGCAGGATAGCAGCGCGCCGCCGGTGAGAAAGACGGCGATGCTGTAGGGGCCCAGGGTATTTCCGTGGGTTAGCGCGCGGGTGGAGAAGGGGGCCCACAATCCCATAAGGACGCCGGAGATTACGCAGACGATGATGCTTTTGCGCGAGGCTTCTCTGTTCGTGCCTAGTTCTCCGTAGGCTTTGCCGTCGAGGATCACGGCGACTACGGCGCAGAGGACTCCGGCGCCGAGCATCGTCACGTTGCCGCGTTGCTGTTGGACGAAGCTGAGAACGGTGCCGACTACCAGGGCGATGCCGATGGCTACCGGGAAGGCGATTGCGAGGCCTGCCATGTCAATCGCGGCGACGAGGAGGAGATTCGCAAGATTGAAAATTATTCCGGCGAGGAGGGCCCATCCGATGTTGGAGAGGTCAGCGGAGCGGACATTATTGAGGAAGCTGGTGGGGCCATTAGTGGTAGAGCCCATGGTTAGGGCGTAGATCAGGGCGGCCAGGAAAATGCCGATGGCGTAGTCCCAGTAGAAGAGTTCGAAGCGGTAATTTTTTACGCCTTTGTAGGTGTTGGCCCAGGAACCCCAGCAGGTGGCGGAGACGATCATCATTAGTAAGGCTATGCCGAAGGTTGTCGGTGTGAACATTGAGGTCCTTTGTCCGGATGCGACTGCGGCTGCGGGTTGCGTGTCTGTCCCGTTATAACGGTAACGTCAGAACCAACGGCAACGGCTGCCCGGTTCGATGAACCCGAACCGGCCGCTACAAATTCAACGGCAAAGTCAAACTCAAAGGCAACTTCAAAGACGCCCGCCTAAAAAAGAAAAAGCAGGCGGCCGCTACAAAATCAAAGTCAACGGCAAAATCAAACGCGCCCATCCTGCAACGCGGGATGACCGCCGCAAAATCAACTTCGAGGACAGCTCGCAACCGCTAGAACGCGGCGGCGGCTTTTGGGTTTTGCTGCTTGATTAGAGATATCACTTCATCGTGTTTGGCCATGGCGCGGGCGCCTATTTTGGTGCAGCAGAGTGCGGCGCAGGCGTTTGCGAACAGGCCAACTTTTTGGCAATCCCATCCCTGCAGCAGGGCGTAGGAAAGGCCGCCCATGAAGGCGTCGCCTGCGCCCGTGGTGTCCACCACATCCACTTTGAAGGAGGGGACTCTGGCGACTTCTTTGGGAGTGGCGATGAGGCAGCCGTCGGCGCCGAGCGTGATGGCGACTACCGACGGGCCCATACGCAGCAGAGCGGTGGCGACTTTTTCATAGTCGCCTTCACCGGTCAATTCGCGTGCGGCGGCTTTGCAGGGTTTGAGAACATCCACCAGGCGGAGCGCGGTGCAGAGTTCTTCCTGGGTGCCGAGGTTGGACTCGGCGTAAAAGCTGGGGGAAACGTCGAGATCGAAAATCACGCGGACGTTGGCGTCGTGGGCGACTTGCATCGCTTCCTTCACGGGTGCGATGGCTAGTTGCGAGGCTTCGGTGTGGAAATGTTTCGCGGCCTGGATGTGCGGCGCGAAGCGATGCAGGACTTGATAGACGGAAATTTTTCCGGTGACGTTGGGGAACATGTAGATGCAGCGTTCGCCGGCTACGTCCACGGGAATCCAGGTGAGGGCGGAGTATTCGCCTTTAACGACTTCGATGCCGGAAAGATCCATGTGATCTTCGGTGAAGGCTTTCTGGATGATGCGGCCGTTTTCGTCGTCGCCAATGAGGCCGAGCCAGCCGGTGCTGACGCCGAGGCGGGCGACCTGGGTGAGATTATTGGCGGTGACGCCGCCGGCGTGGATTTCCATGCGGGTGGCGTTGATTTTTTCTTCAGGGCCGAGGAGACGCGGCACGACGGCGAAATAATCCACGGTGCAGCTGCCGATTCCGACGACGTCAACTTTTGTTGTGGTGTCTGTCATGGTTTCGCGTCTCGCTACTTTGTTGCGGAATGCGCGGGGGGCGGCAGCGCCATCAGGTCAATGAACATTTTGTAGAATTTGTCTTTGTTTAGCTCTTCGGGGACATTGACGAGCTGCTCGCCGAGGCCAGGTTGCGCGCCTTCGGTCCAGACCAGGACGTTGCCGTAGCCTGCGGTGTGCGAAATGTCTATATCCATGAAAAATTGCGTTTGTTCAGTGATGACGGTGGAGTCAAGCCATCCGGCGACGGCCAGCTCGTCCCACATGAATTCTTCGTCGGCATATTTTGCCAGATATTGCGAAGCGGGGCTGGGCGATTTGGCGATTTGGGCGATGAGTTCCTTGGTCATGCGGGCTTTTACGGAAATATCCACGGTGGTGACGGTGACTTTGTGCCAGGGCGCGGTGAGGACCATGTGTACGGCTTCGGGGTCCCACCAGAAATTAAATTCGCGGCGATTTTCCGCGATCCAATCTTTGGGCACGATGGGGGCGATGCTGCCGCCCATGATGACGAGTTCCTGCGCGAGCTCAGAGACTTGCGGATCGAGGCTGATGGCCTGGGCGATGTCCGTCAAGGGGCCGCCGGCGTAGATGGTGACTTCGTGCGGATATTTGTGGACCATGCGGATGATGAAATGCGCGGCGTCCTCAGTTTGAGCTTTTAGCGTGGGATTGCCTTCGGCGAGATCCGGTACTTCGAAGGGCAAATGATATTTTCCGCGCAGCCCGTCGCCGAGATTCATGCCGGGGCGATGGCCGTTCCATGCGCCTTGATAGTGGACCGTGCCGTAGAGTTTTTCCCAGCGCTCGATCATGTCCATGCGATTGATCAAGGGATAGACGGCGCCGGGGTAAACGGGGATGTCCTGGTGGCCAGTGAGTTCGAGCATGCGCAGGGTGTGAGCGACTTCTTCGTCGCGCCACATATCGCCGCTGACCACGGTGATGCCGAGGGTTTCGACGTTGGGTGATTGCAGGAACATGAGGATGGATTGCTGGTCGGTGGTGGCGGCGCCGCGTGCGTCCTGGTCAATGATAACTTTTCTTTTTGTTTGCGCGCTGGCGGTGGTCACGCAGACGGAGACTAGCGCGACGACGGCGATGACGGTTAACGGCATGATTCTCTTCAGGCCCATAGCGATGATTGATCCCCTTGTGATGATTCGGCTGCTGCTGATTTGCGGCTGCTTTCCCGTGGTTGTGTCCCGCGGCAGGATACCTGCGGCACCAACGGAGCTTATAGTTCGCTGTTTGATGTGAGTCAAGGGAAAACGGCGGATTGAGGGGTGAAGCGCATTGTGCCGGATCGGGTCACGTCCATTCATGTCAATAGCGGATGTTATAATCCGCGCATGATCGCGGGAATTATCGCGAGGTGCAATTTTGCGCGGCTCGGATTTGCCGTGATGGTGTGTATTGGTGTCGCCGCTGGTGCGCTGGCGTGCAAGGCACAGACGTCCGGTCATGCGGCGGGGCCGGCCGCGACATTTATAGAGCAGGCTCGCGGGGCTGCGGCGGCGGGACGATACGCTGAAGCGATTGCAGATTATCGCGAAGCGCTGCGGATTGTGCCGCGAAATTTGGATGCGGAGATTGGGTTGGCCCAGGCGTTTCGCGCGGTGCACAACTTTGACGCGGCTACGCAGATGCTGGAGCAGGCGCGGCGTGAGCATCCGAAAAGCGCGGCACCGCTGGCGATGCTGGGCGATCTGGATCTGGAGTTGCAGACTTACGACGCAGCAATTGCACATTTGACGGCGGCGCTGGCGATCGAACCGGCGAACTTGGACACGCGCAACCGGCTGGCGGTGGCGTACAAGGCGAAGGGCGGCGCGGCGGATCTGACCATGGCGCTAGAGCAGCTCGCGAAAGTGCTGGCGCGCGATCCGAAAAATGCGCTGGCGCTTTACACACGCGCGGAAATCTACGCGAATCAGAACCGCGATGGTTTGGCGCTGCCCGATGCGGAAAAAGTGGTGGAATTGCAGCCGCAGAATGCGCATGGGCGGGCGTTGCTGGGGAAGATTTTAGTGCGCGCGCCGGCGGGGGCTACAGCGGAGGAAATAAAATCGCGCTGCGGGCGGGCGGTGGCGACGTTGGAACCGGTGATTAGCGGGGCTGGCGACGGGGGGGTGACGGCTGCGGCGGATTCGGAGACTTTGTTTTTATTGTCGCGGGCGTATCGTTGCGCTGGGCAGGATGAAAAGGCCGCGGCGACCTTGGAGGAATTCGAGAAGTCGTCGCAGAGTGATCGGACTGCCAAGGAAAATCAGACGCAGGCGAAACATCTGGTGCAACAAGCGGATGAGCTTGCCATGAAGAACGATTTTGCGGGGTCGCTCGCAGTGTTGCAGCAGGCGATTGCGATGGACGCGACTTATCCCGGGGCTTACGCGCAGCTGGCGAAGCTTTATTACTCGGCGGGAGACATTGAGAAGGCGAGTGACGCAATCGGGCAGGCGCTGGCGCGGGCGCCTTATCATCCGGAATATTTATACGTGCAGGGGAAAATTTTGGAGAAGCAGGGAAAGATGGATGATGCGCTGGAGGCGTTTCAGCAGACCGCGCTGGTGAATCCGAAGGAATCGGACGCCTATTTTGAGATGGGCGCGATTTACCAGCAGCGCGGGGAACGGGCGAAGGCGCGGTCTGCGTATGCGAAGGCTGTGGAGATTTCGCCGGAGGATCCGGATTACAGGCGGGCGCTCGCAGCGTTGAATGCTGGCGCTCCTGCGACGCCTTGAAGAGCCTATGTCGCAGGCTCGAAATCCGCGACGGAAGACTTGGCTGACGCTGTATCGGGATCGAGCGGCGCGAGCCAAAGCGTGGACCAAAGCGTGGGCGCCTTCATTTAAAGTAGCGCGAATCTGGCCGAAGGAGGATTTATGGAAGCGCGATTTAATTTCATGAAGGCGGCGCCTGGAGTCTATGCGGCGATGCAGGGGATGGAGAAATATTTGCAAGGGTGCGGATTGGAGCAGGGCCTGCTGCACCTTATCAAGCTGCGCGCTTCGCAGGTGAACGGTTGCGCGTACTGCCTGGACATGCACTGGAAAGATCTGCAGGCGAGCGGGGAGAAGGAGCAGCGAATGTATTCGCTGGATGCGTGGCGGGAGTGCCCGTACTACACGGAACGCGAGCGCGCGGCGCTGGCTTGGACGGAGGCTGTGACGCTGATTGCCAAAGATCACGCGCCAGACGCGGTGTACGAAGAGGCGCGCGCGCATTTCAGCGAGAAGGAAATTTGCGATTTAACTTTGGCGGTGGCGGCGATCAATGCGTGGAACCGGCTGGCGATTTCCTCGCGGACGGTGCCGGGCGCGTATCAGCCGCATCCGGCGAAGGCAGCGCACTGACGCAGAATGCGGTGAGCGGGTGATTTTCGGCGCGGGGCGCGCAGCATTCGTTCCGCAGTGAGCGGGTTTCGGACTGAAAGTTTGCTGGTTGTACGGGTGTGTTCGAGCAGGCGTTTAATTTCAAAGGAGGAACGTATGCGTCGCAGTGCACGGATGATGATTGGAATTTGCGTCTTGGGAATGCTGATGGGGCCGGGAATGGCGTACGGCCAAGATGAGCGCGGGGAAATTCTGAAGGTGCGGGAGAGCGTGTGGCGCGCGTGGTTTGCGAACGACGCGAAGGCGCTACAGCGGTTGGTGCCCGGGGACGCGATCGTGATCAGTTCGGATGAGGCGAAGTGGAAGAACCAGGCGGACGTTTTGCGGACGGCTGCGGAGTTTCAGGCGGGCGGCGGGAAACTGCTGCGGTTGGAATTTCCAAGGACGGAGATTCAGAGGTTTGGCGACGTGGCGATTATCTGGACTTCGTACGTGGTGGAGACGGAGGAGAACGGGAAACGCTCGGTGAGTTCCGGGCGCGCGACCGAGATTTTCGTGCGGCGCAATGGAGAGTGGGTGAATCCTGGATGGCATACGGATTCTTTCAAGTGAGAGCGGGCGGCGGGCGCCGATGTCGTGTGCGATACAGTGTGCTGTATCGCACATTTGCGCGGCGGGGCGGCGTGCATAGTCGAGGCTCCCGCTTAGCAACGGCGGAATTCCATCGTTGGAGGACTTCTATATGCATCGTACGCATCGTTACGTCGCTGCGCTATTTTTGACTGCCGCTTTGGCGGCGCCTGCGTCAATGATGGCCGCGCCTGGGCCGCAAGAGGCCGCTGTACAGGTACGCGTCTATGACTCAGGTCATCACGATTATCACAACTGGGACGAGCACGAGCGGCACGCATGGGGAGTGTACTTGACGGACAATCACCGGCACGAAGTCGAATACGCGCACGCCAATCATAAGGAGCAGCGGGATTATTGGAATTGGCGGCACAGCCATCCGGATTAGTCCGCGAGGAAGGGATTTTGCGGTGAGATGATTGGCGGTTGAACGTCCGGTCTGTCGTTCAACAGACCGGACGTTGTCGCTGGGTAAGGGTCCTTCAGTACAGTGGCGAACTACGGAGTTTTGGTTTCTTCCCGTTAGAGTCTGCGTGGCAAACATATGAGCGCAATCTGGTTGATCGTCGCGGCGTGGCGGCGATTGGTCTCGCCAAACCAGCACAGGCAAGATTGCCTATGCTACCGATGGCGCGCTGACGTGCGCCGCTACGAAGTCGAGGCACTTGCGCGGGGATAGCCGATCAGGTACGCGATGGGGACTCGGCCAGAGGAGTTGGCGCGCTCGCCTACGTCCCAGTGATATTCGGCGGGGTGTAGCTTGGCGATTAGGTCGCGGAGTTCTTGAGGGCGGTAGCTGCGGAGGCAGGAGACTATTCCGTCGAAGAGCAGGACGAACGGAATTATGGGGAGGACGTAGGTGAAGAGCAGGCGCGACCAGCGGAAGGGACGAATCCACGGAGTGAAGAGGATGGGGAGCAGCGCCCAAAGAAACATGAGCGCGATGGCGGTGGGGGCGCGACGGGTGACTTCGAAAATGCCGATGGCTTGGCGGGCGTCCACGGCATTTTGCAGGATGGCGCGGGCTTCGGCGGGCTGGAAATGGTGGAAGGAAGTGAACATGGTGCGGAAGCCGCGGAGTTCGGGCGGGACTCTGGTGGCGTCCACCGGAGCAGAATGGAACGTGATGTGATTTTGCGAAGCGGCACCGGCGGATTGGAAGGCGTGGAGATTTGGATATTTATCGGTGAGCAGGATTTGCAGGGAAGTTGGCGCGATTTTTTGCAGCCGGCGCGAGAGGTCGAGCCAGGGGCCACCGCCTCCGGAGCACATATCAATGATGCTGGCGCTGCTGGTGGATTGCAGCGCGGTTTGCAGGAGCGGAGCGACGGGGGCGTAGGCGGCGAAGCGATTCATGCCGTTTTGCAAAGTGTCAGTGATTTCATCGCGCAGAAACGAAGGGAACCACGGCTGTTCGTGGAGTTCGATGAGTTGGAGGCGGCGCATGGAGATTGAGCTTGCGAGAAGTATGAGGCAACACGCGTGGGAGCGGCAAATAGATTGGTTTGGGGAAAAAGGCGGTGGCTAGCGGCGAGTGATCAGTGGCTAGAAGCTGCTTCGAAGTTCCAGCAAAAGCGGGAGCACAGCCAGGAGTGTGTCAAGTTCCAGGACATGCTTTACACAGTGTTATCAGGACATCCTTTACACTTTGCGGGTCAGCTCACCCAGCGGTCCACTGCAGTGGACCGCTGGGTGACGAGGTCGAGTTCGCGCACCAGGCTGCGGCAGTAGTACACCAACACGCGCCCGTCCAGACGCTCGATGCGCACCCATTCGCCCGCCAGCGCCCGGCTAATTTCCCAGGCCCGCCCCTGCAGGTGGAGCCGACCTACCTTCGATACCCGGTAGACTTCCGCTCCCGCTTCGTATTCCCAAGTCGGCGGTTGCGCCACATAGCGGCGTGCACTTTTCTGCCACACCGTCGCCGGCGTTTTCATCGCCAGTGCTTCGTGCGGCCGCTCGTGATTATATTCATGACGAAATTTGTCCAGCCAGATTTGCCGCTCCGCACGCGCCGGGATTCCTCGTCGCTGCATCGCCGCGCTTAACGCTCCGTGAAAGCGCTCCACTTTCCCTTGCGTCTGCGGATGGCGATACCCGCTGAAGTGCAGCTGGATTCCTTGCCGCATGATCCACACCGTCAGCCACGTCCAACCCGTCACCGCTTTCATGTTCCACCACGGCGTCCCGTGATCCATCAGCATCTCCTCCGGCATGCCGCACTGCTCGAACGCTGCGATCAGCTGCTGTTTTACGGGCGCTGCTTGGGTCGACCAGGTTCCGTGCAGCGCGATCGCGTAGCGGCTGTGATCGTCCAGAATCGACAGCGGACCCACCGGCGCGTCCCATCCCAGCGGGCTTTTGAAATCCATCTGCCACAGCTGATTCGCCGCGCCGCGCTCGAAGCGCTTTACCGCTGCGCGAAACCGGTCTTGCGCTCGCACCAATCCGCGCCGCAATAAAATCCGGTGCACCGTGATCACCGGCAGATGAATCCCCTCGTCCGCCAGCACCACTTGCAACTTCCGTGCGCCCCAGTCCGGCCGCTGCTGCCGCAACTCCACCACCCGCTCCTCCCGTTCACTGGCCGTCTGCGTGGGACTCTGGTGCGGACGCCGGCTCTTCTCCACCACGCCGGCAATCCCCTCCGCCGTATAGCGCCGCAGCCACTGGTAACCTGTCGGCCGCGAAATCGCAAATTCCTCGCACATTGCACTCATGGTCTTCTCACCGCGCTTCGCACTCACCACAAAACGTACGCGCTGCTCGTCTACCTTCACTGTTCCCCCGCCATCCTCGCCCTCGCCCGAGGGCCCGTTATCTCCGTATCCCTCGTTCACTCTCCCCGCCGAGTGTAAAGGATGTCCTGATAACGCTCTGTAAAGGATGTCATGAGACTGAACACAGGAGTGGCTGTGCCGCGGTTAGTACATTATGGTGCGGGTCAGGTGGTGGGGCCAGTTGGTGGTGTGGTAGTGAGTCCAGATGCGGGCGTCTATTTGAGGGATGATGATTTGGTTGTCGGGGGCGCGGAGTTTGTTGATTTCCTCTGTGAGCAAGGCTGTGGCGTAGATGCAATGGGCGCGGATTTCGATTTCCTGGGTGCTATCGCGCGGGATCAGCTGGTGCGTGTTGATGGCTTTTTCGAGGGCGGGGGAGTAGCTGGTGATGCCCATCAGGCGCAGGCCCACGGGGACGATGTAATCAGCGAAGGCGGTCATGGAGTGGATGTCTTCGATCTGAAATTTTCCGGATTTGTGCAGGCTGGAATAGACGAACCAGAGGCCTAGCTGCGGAAGCTTGTAGAGCTTGATTAAGTGGCCGTCGTACATGCTGACGTCATTGAAGCGCGGGAATTCGACGACCAGGCGGTCCACCATGCCGTTGCCGTGATCGTAGAGCCGCGGCGAGCAGGTGCGGATGAAATTGTGGAAGCGGCCGCCATATTTCGCGGCGAGCACGGCGCCGGCCTGGCGCCACAGCTCCATTTTTTCGTCGAGCATGGGGATTTCGATATTGCCGGCGAAAATTTTCTCCATTTGCGGGCGGGTGAGCTGAGCGAGGTAGCTGCCATCCAGGATGGGAGTGCCCTCATCCATCGCGCGCTTGATGCAGGCGAATTCGGCTTCGGAGTCAGACCAGTGCTGGCCGGCGAAATCCACCTGGAATTTTACGTGGGTGGTGAAATCAGTGAAGGCGGTGTCCACCACGTCGGCGACCATGATGAAATCTATAGTTTCGTCGGCGTTGTTCTCGCCAATGCCGAGGGGCAGATGATATTCGGGCATCGGAAGTTCTTCGTAGGCCATCCAGCTGGCGACTTCGACCAGTTTGTCCACGTTGGTGTGAACGTCGCGAGAATTTTCGATTACGGGAGGAAGGCTATCGAGGACGGGACTGCCGATGGGTTTGGGCCAAGGCACCTTTTTAGGTGATGCGGTGGAGGCGGCAGCCTGCCGGAGGTTTTCGCCTCCGGCTGCTGCTGCGATCATGGAGCTGGTCGCGGATTGTAGAAACTGCCTACGTCCCAGGGGGCCCAAGTTCGTCAGAATACGAACTTGACGCCTGCTTGGAACGCGAACGGCGTGCTGCCGGGAGCGATTTCTGTAATCGCCCGGAAGCCATTTTGCCCGATGCGTGGCATGGTGGCGGCGGTGAGCGGCGCGCAAGTGAACCCGAGCGGGCCCGACACCGAGCCAACGAATCCTGGACCTGGTGCTGGCGAATTGTTTGTGCAACCGTTCAGCGAGATTGTGGCCGTAGTTGGGTTGTTCGGATTCGAGTACACATTACCGTGGTTGGTGAGGTTGAAGAAATCACCGGACAACACGACGTTCAATCGGTCATGTACGCGGAGGGTCTTTTGTAACCGCGCATCCCATTCGAAATAACTTGGCTGGTCGAACGGGTAACGCCCCAAGAGAAACGTCTTGCCGCCTGCGGTTGTGTAGGTCGGGCGATCGTTATTGTGTCCGAGGTCGGAAACTCCGTCGCCATTAATGTCCTGAGCGATGTAGAGGGGGAACGGCACGCCGGAGTGAGCGATCAGGCTGGAGCTGACTTCGAAGCCCCAGGGCAACTCGTAAACGCCGGCGGCCTTGAATTGCTGGGTGATGTCCAGACCGTTGCGGCCGTAGTCAATCGCGAGATTGATCGGATCCTGCTGGCCGAAGTAAGTATCGGTATCGCGCTCGCTCGCGGCATTGTCCTGGTTTTGCGACCAGATGTAATTGGCGAACAGCTGGAAATGATTGGAGAAGCGCTTGGTGAGGTTGACCACGAGCGACTGGTAGTTCCCGTGGCTGAAACTGGCTGTTTCGTTGTTTGAAGTGGGCAGCGTCGGGTCTAGCGGGGTGGGACTGAAGCCACTAAAAAAGTTTTGGAGGCAGGGAGTCTGGCCGGTAACAACGCAGGCGTAATTAGTCCCGCCCTGAAGAATGGCGCGGCCCTGGGGATCAGTTCCACCAATGATGTAGTTCCGCTGCCAAGCCTCTTCCGAGTCGTACCCGCCGGTCCGCAGATGGGTGGAGTGCACGTAGGAGTAAGTCGCCGTCAACTGCATGTTATACGGCAGCGCCTGCTCGATCCCGCCCGTGAAGCTGGAGACGCGCGGATTCTGGAATGCGGGATCTATGTATCCGCCTCCGGACGTGGACGCCGGGCAGCCGAACTCTGTCCCGCAAAGCTGGTTGACAGCTAGAGGCGTCGAGTTGGGGTTGAGATAGGGAAAGCCAAGGAGCCCGCCGTTTGGCGATGCGCAACTGCCGATACAGTGGGTGAGGTTACCAGCGCCCGCCGTGGGCAGGAAAATCCCAACGGTCAGGGCATAATAGAGACCCCAGGCAGCGCGGACAACGGTTGGATGATTGCCCTGCCTTACGTTCCACGCGAGACCGATGCGCGGCCCCCATTGATTGAAGTCACCGGGAACACGCTGCGGCACGGGGGATTCGTGCGATCCTGCGCCTTGGCCTACTAGGACAGTGGTTCCCCACATCGGAGTCTGCGGCTGTGGGTTCCACGTGCCATCCCAGCGGAGCCCATACGTGATGGTAAGGTTTCTCGCCACTTGCCATTTATCCTGCCAGTAGAGCCCCAGGTCGGTCTGGTAGTTGGGGAAAAGAGTTGTGGCTGGACCCAAGAACGAGAGCGGCTTTCCGTTGAGAGCCACGCCTTGACTTAGGAGTCCTCCACCTGCCACTCCGCTGTTGAAATCAGCGATATCGAAGTAATCGTATTCACCGGCGCCCCATCCGACGAAGGAATCTTTGCGGTCTTCGAAGGTGACGGAATCCCCGCCGAATTTCATGTCGTGCTTGCCGAACGAATAATTGAAGTTGTCCGCCGCTTCGAACTTACCGTCCTGGTTGTTAATGGGCAGATAGTAGCGTTGGCCAATGCCATAATTAAAGGCGCTGCCGATATTCAAGCTCGGGAAATCCGAATCAGAAATCGAGAGGCCGGGCGAATCGCTGTTGGCGTGGCGCTCGCGAACTTCTTCTGAAACGCTGATGCGGACCTCGTTCACCTTGCGGCCCAGCACCGTGTTCAAGCCAAAAACGATGGCGCCGCCTTTGTTGATGAAGTCCTCGGTGTTATCGAACGCCTGAGGAATTTCATTCTGGCCCTGAGCGCCGCTAAACCCGTCAGTGTGGTTGCGGGTGAAGTAGCTCCGAACGCTGAGGTGGTTTGCCGGGCTGAATTGATAGTCGTAGTGTCCCAGGATGGTGAACAAATTCTGGAACTGGTTGCTGGCGCCTTGGAAGCCGGCTATCGAGGACTTGCCGTAGCAGTCCATCAGCACGAGTTCGCCGGCGGTCGGGCTGGTTCCGCAGCCTGGCGGCAACATCGTGCCGGCTGAAACATTGCTGGGCAGCGGGACAGTGCCGGCGGCGCAGGCCCCCGGGAGGCAGTTCGCAAATGCGGGTCCTGTAATCAGCGGTAGTTCCGCGAGGCAAGCTGCTTGATCCGGACCCGGCGAGCAAAACTGGGTAACGAGCGGACCATTCTGTAATTGAGCATCAGTGGCGATGAACAGGAATTGGCGGTCCTTGTGAATGGGGAAGCCGACGGAACCGCCAAACTGATTTTGGGTGGCGATGTTGGGTGGTTCGCCGAGAGCATCGTTCGCAGTGAAGTCACTGCCGCGATAGTAATCGTGCGCTTCACCATGCCACTGGTTCGTGCCGGATTTGGTGACCACGTTGACCAAGCCGCCGGTGGCGCGTCCGAATTCCGGAGCGAAGCCGTTGGTGACTACCTGGAATTCCTCCACGGCCTCGAGGGGAACCGTGAAGTTCTTGGTTTCGAGCGAGCCGAAAATCTCGCCGAAGTAGTTGTTGAAAGTGTCCTGGCCGTCCACCACGATGCCGAGGTAATCGCTTTGCTGGCCGCCGAGGCGGATGCCGCCACGCAGGCCGGGAACCACCTGAGCCGAGGAGCTTAACTGCGCTAGGTCGCGATAATCGCGGCCGGAGAGCGGGAGAGTTTCCAAATCCTTCTGGTTGATGACTTGGTTGATGCCGGCGGTGGAGGTGTCAATGGGGCCAGCGTCCAAGGCGGACACAGTGACGGTTTGCGTCTGGCCTTTAACGGGGAGCGTGATGTCGAGGGCCAAGCTGGCGCCAATGTCCACGACGAGGTCGGTGACGATGGTGGAGGCAAAGCCGTCTGCCTCTGCCTGGACCTTGTAGGTGCCGGGCAGTAACTGGGCAAAGTCGTACGAGCCGTTGGCATCGGCGGTGAGCTCGCGCTTATAACCCGTTGAAGGATTGGAAATGGTCACCTTGGCGCCGGCGACGATGGCGTGCGAGGTGTCGTAAATGACGCCGCGGATTTCGCCGCGCTCCACGGATTGCGCGGACGCGCCGGGTGCAGCCGAGAGCAGGCCTGCGAGCGAAAATACGACGGCCAATGCTGCCAGAAACACAACCTTCACCATTTTCATTGTTGCTCTCCCTCTGGGTGTGGAGCGATCCGTTGCGAAATTTGGGTTGTCGTTGCTGTTGCTGGAACGAGCGAGCTGTTTGTTTGGCATGTTATTTACCCGCCAAGCGTGAATTCAGCAGCTGAAGAAATTGTTCGGCGTTGACGCCGGTGGCGACCTGGACGTTGGGTTCAACGTGATCCACACCTTCGATGATGTAGCGGTCGCCGTGGAGGACGTTACGCTCGACGGCGTCGTGGCGATTGGCGACCGTCTCGCCGCGGGTAAATTCACCGCGCGATTCGACGTCCACATGCATAGCCTGCGTCGAGACGATGGCAGGATTAACGGCGGTGCCCACGGCGAGCGGATCGTACATCGGAGAGCCGCCGCCCGCGCCGTATTTGGCTTCCTGGCCGATGAGGAAAGTAAGAACTTTCACGGCGAAATCGTTTTCGGGACCGTGGGTTTTCGAGAGCTGATCGAGATGCGCCTGGTCGTAGAGAGTCTTGTCGCCGACATCGAGGCCGACCATGGTCAAGCGCCACCCGGCTTGGAATACAATCTGCGCGGCTTCGGGATCGTTATAAATGTTGGCTTCGGCGGAGGCGTTGACGTTGCCGCCGGAAATCGAGCCGCCCATGATCACCACTTCCTTCACCAGCGGAACGATCGAAGGATCTTTGAGCAGGGCGAGGGCGATGTTGGTGAGCGGGCCGACGGGGACGAGAGTGATCTCATGCGGCGACTCGTGAATCATTTGAATGATCAGGTCGGGGCCGAAGCGCGGGTCGGCTTTGCATTTGCTGGCGGGCAGGTCCACGTCGGCGAGGCCGTTCGCGCCGTGCCATAGTTCGGCGGTGATGAGCTTCTGAAACAGGGGATGTTGGGCGCCGCCGGCGACGGGAATGTCGCAACGATTGGCGAGCGAGACGAGCTTGAGCGCGTTTTCCAGGCCTTGCTGCGCGGTGACATTGCCGGGGACGACGGTGAGAGCGCGGATATCGAGTTCGGGCGAATTCATCGCGAGAAGTATAGCGATGGCGTCGTCGGTGCCTGGGTCGGTATCAATGATTACTTTTTTCGGAGCTGCGGGCGGAGTGGCACTCGTGGCGGAACGTGGATTTCCATCTGCGTGCGTGACGGGCGCGACGGCGAAAATGGCGGCGCTGAGAATGAGCGCGATGCACGTGGCGACCGCTGCGCGCACATTTTCACTCACACCATGGACGCGAAGCGAAGATTCCGCGCTCCAATCCTTCACGGACTGCGGAGTAATTTTGGGAATCACTTCCGGACAGGGCCCCCCAGCCCACAGAATGGAAGCAGGCTATCCTTGGGTTCGCGCGGAGTCAACACGAAACTGAGTGCGCGCGAAAGTTTTCCACAGAGACGAATCAGTTCCATAAAAGAACTGAGCAGTATGAAAACTCGGATGAGTGTTAAAGGACTGTGAATGAAGCGTTGCAGCGTTGCTATCCGCGCGACGAGACGAGGCGTCAAAGATGTGGGTGCTGCGCGAATAGGGCATGGCGTGGCATGAGGATTGGCGTGCTGTTAGAATCTGTTTCGTAATGACCCGGCAACGAATGCGTTTTCGCATACCTCTGCTCATTTCGCTTTCTATCATAGTTATGGCGACGGCCGATGTGTCCGGCGCTTTGCTGGGACCGTCGGTGAGTGCGGCGTATCGAAGCTTGATTGCGCCACGCGAGTGGCAGGCCGCGTCTGCGCCTCTGCCCGGGGTGTCGCACGGCGAATCCGCGGGCCAATCGCAAGATGATTCGGTAAAGCTGCGGCACCGCAGCGAAATCACTAATCCGTATCACGTGGAATTTCGCGACGTGACCAGCGCCGCGGGAATTCATTTTCATCATGAACGAGCGTCTTCACCGCAGCGGCTGTACCCGGAAACGATGGGAGCAGGCGTGGCGTGGATTGATTACAACCAGGATGGATACCTGGACGCGTTCTTCGTAAACAGCGGTTACACGCCGAATTATCACCCGCTCGTGCCGCCTCAGCCGGCGCTCTATCGCAATAATCACGACGGAACGTTCACGGATGTGACGGAGCAGAGCGGAATTAAGAGCGACGGGACGTTTTTCTTCGGCGTGGCGGTAGGCGATTACGATAACGACGGGTTTCCGGACATATATATGACCGGCTACCGCCATTCGGTGCTGCTGCACAACAACGGCGACGGAACGTTTACGGATGTGACCGCAAAGGCCGGAGTGGGCGACGACGGAAACTGGGGAACGGCGGCGGGATGGTTTGATTACGATCACGACGGGAAGCTGGATTTGCTGGTGACGAACTACGTGCAATACGACGTGGACCATCCGGTGCTGTGCGGCGATGTTCGTCCGGGATTCACCGGAATACCGCAGAGCAGCGCGTATTGCCATCCGGACAGTTTTCACGGGAGTTCGGCGAAGCTGTATCACAACAATGGCGACGGGACTTTTACGGACGTAACGGAAAAAGCAGGGCTGCTGAATAAGGATGGGAAGAGCCTGGCGGTGGTGCTGGCGGATGTGAACGGCGACGGCTGGACGGACATTTTCATCGCGAACGATACGCAGCGGAATTTTCTGTATCTAAATAATGGGGACGGCACGTTTCGCGACGCTACTTATAAATCGGGCGTGGGATTCAGCGAGGACGGGCGTCCGGAAGCGGGCATGAGCGCTGACGCGGCGGACGTGATGAACAATGGGCTGATGTATCTGTTCGTCAGTCACCTGGATTTCGAACTGAACCGGATGTACCGGAATAACGGGGATGGGACGTTCACGGATTACACCATCGCCTCGGGGATCGGGCAGACCAATATATTAAGGAGCGCATTCGGGGCGCGGTTTTTCGATTTTGATAACGACGGCTGGCGGGATTTGCTGGTGATCAACGGACACATTCTGGACAACATTCCGATGTATCACCCGGAAGTGGCGTATGAAGAAGAGAAGATGCTGTATCGCAATCGCGGGGACGGGAATTTTGTGGACGCCACGCGAACCGAGGGCGCGGATTTTCGCAAGCCGCGAGTGGGCCGAGGCCTCGCGGTGGGAGACTACGATAACGACGGGTGGCAGGATTTTCTAGTCAGCAATAATGGTGAGGATGCGCAGCTTTTCCGGAATGAAGGCGGGAGTTCTCCGGCGGCTCAAGGAAATCATTGGATTGCGGTGCGGTTGATTGGCGTGAAATCGAACCGCGACGGGATTGGGGCTTCGTTGAAACTGACGGCGGGGGATTTTAAGAGCTACGACCAGGCGAAGGGCGGGATGAGTTATTGTTCGGCGCAGGATCCGCGGATTTATTTCGGGTTGGGGAAACATGAGAAGGTGGATTCGATCTTGATCCGCTGGCCGAGCGGCTACGAGCAGGAGTTGAAGGACATTCCAGCGGACGTGATTGTTACGGTGACGGAAGGCGTGGACGCGAAAGCTTTGAAGTACCGAACCCCGCCGCAGAGATAGTTTTTCTCAAGCGTGGCAATCAAGTGTTTAAGTTCGTGGGATTGGTGTGCTCGTCTAGGTTGGCGCGACGAAACCCGTCGCGACGATGTTGTTGCCGCGGCGTTCGAGGATTACTTCGGGCAGCGGCTTTGGTGGTGGGCCGTCGAGAACTGCGCCGTTGGTGGCGGAATAGATGCCGCCGTGGCAGGGGCAGGCGAAAATGTTTTCTTCGGGGCGATAGAAGACCGGGCAGGTGTGATGGGTGCAGAGGCGGCTGAAGGCCAGGTAGGTTTCCGCGGCGGGGCGGAGGAGGAAGCAGGGCCGGTCGTCGGCGGGATAGGTGAAAATTTTGGAGCCGCCGATGGGGATTTCGTTCGCTTGCGCGATTACTTTTATCGGGTACGGCGATTTGTGCTTTTGCCAATAGGCTACCAGCGCGCCTGCCACGGCTAGTATGCCGGCGACGCCGAACCATATGTTGAAGCCGCGGCGGGTGACAGTGGGGGATTCTTCTCGTTTCAGGCGCTCGTAGTCGGTTTCGTTAATGGGTGGCTGGTTCAAGTTTTTGACTCGCTGACGGTTTATACGGCTAAGTCCTTGGCAAAAGGGGCGCAGCAAGCAGCTCCCCTACCGAGTCGGATCATGCGTCGCGAATTTGAAATCCACGGCAACGGCGCCCAGCTGAAGCTGGCCGCTACAAATTCAACTGCAACTGCCACTGCGCACAGGCAAGATTGCCTATGCTACGTCCTTCACCTATAGCGCATCTTCCTGAGCAGCATCATGACGCTAGATGGCCCAGCTGCAGGCGCGTTTGCAGGACGTGCAGGATGGTGTCGCGGGCGATCATGCCTACGATTGCGCCGTCGGCTACTACTGGCATTTGATTGATGTCCTCGGTTTGCATGCGTTGTAGCACGCCTAACGCAGGTTCATCTGGCGTGGCGCAGTGGGCGCGGTCGAAGGGCATCATCACGGCTTGGATGGAGGTGTTAGCCCACTCATCGCGCGGGACGGCGCGCGCGGAGGCGAGAGTGACCAGGCCCACCGGGCGGCCGGCGCCGGTGACTACGTGGCAGCGGCGGCCGGTGCGCAGAACTTCGTGGACGTAATCATCCACGGAGATGTTGCGTTCCACGGTCGGGACGTCCTGGGTCATGATGTCGCCCGCGCGGACGCCGGTGAGCGTGTTGCGGACGGCGACTTGCGTATAGCTTTCGCGCGCGGCGCTGAGCAAGAACCAGCCGATAAAGGCGGTCCAGATGCCGTTGACCAGACTGCCGTGGAATGCCCACCACACTCCGATGAAAATCATCACGTAGGCGAAGAAGCGTCCTGCGTAGGACGCGATTTTTGTGGCTCGGTTGAAATCGCCGGTGATGCCCCAGGCGATGCTGCGCAGGACGCGTCCGCCGTCGAGCGGAAATCCGGGAATGAGATTGAAGAGCGCAAGCATCACGTTGATTTCCCACAGCCAGGTGCAGGAAGCGACGACGAGTTCGTTGCCGTGGAAATAATGTGTGACCAGCCAGAAGCAGCCGCCGAGGAACAGGCTGGAAAGCGGCCCAGCGATCGCGATATTGAATTCCTGCAGAGCGCTGGAAGGATCGCGCGAGATGCTGGAGAGCCCGCCGAAGACGTAGAGCGTGATGGATTGCACCGGGATGCGATAGTGGCGGGCGACGATGCTGTGGCTGAGCTCGTGGAATAGCAGCGAGCCGAAAAAGAGGATGCTGGTGATGATGCCGAGCGCCCAATGCTGTTGCGTGGACCATCCGGGATGGAGCGAGGTGAACTGCTGTCCGAGCGATACCGTGATTAGCAGGAAGATAATGATCCAACTAGAGTGCAGGTAAACCGGAATGCCGAAGATGCGGAAGAGTTGAAATCCGCCGGCAAGCTGGCCGGGGCGCGCGGGCGTGGCGGCAGAGGGTGCGGCGCCGGGATGCTCTGGATCCGGGGTGGGTGTAGTTGTAGGTGTGGTGGCCATGGAAGCTTGCGCGCCTGAGGCAGATTCTAGCAGAGGTGGGGCAGTTGCGGGTGCGAAGCTCCTAGTGGTGGACGGCAGCCAATCTCGTTCGAAGTTCAGGCCGCCGGATTACTGGCGGTATGGAGACTTGTCGACAGGTGGCGGCTTGAGCGGCGCCAGCCTAGCTGCGAGTATGCTGCCGACAAGTGCCGCGACCATAACGAGCAAAAGAGGAATGTGGAAAGCCTGCCATCGGAACGTCATCCCTATTCCGAATACGAGGCCAGCGAGCGTCCAACTCACAACGTCGGCCCAGGACCAGCCGGTCTTGGTGCCATCGGGAGCCTTCCTCGGGCCGGTCATCAACGCCATGGCGATAGCATAAACCACACCTTCGAGTACAACCATCTTTCAGTCGTGTAACGTTCCCATGTTCGTACCTCGAAGCGACTAGATATCAAATACCACAATCAATCTTCTGGTACACGCGATATTTCACGCGGCGGACGCGACTGCCTTTCGGTAGGGCCGACGCGCCCACTGAGTGCGGATTTCCACGGCGTGTTTGCGGGCCCACGTTTCTGCGCACTACGTGCAGCGCTTTTTCGTGGCTGAGTTTGGCGGTTTGCAGCTGCAAGGTGTTGAGAATGTTGGGTTGGGACTTCGGCTGGCGTTCTAAGACTTCCTCTTTCCTCGATTGGCTACCTTCCTGCTTTTATTTCGTTTGCAGCCCAGCTCATACGGAGGACATGGCCATGGAAAGCGGAATCGGATTTGTGGCGGTGGCGGGAGCGATTTTCGTTTCGTACGCGGTGGCGCTAGGGCTGGAGTGGCTCAGTTTGGTTTTGCTGATGCGCGTGATGCCGGCGCGGCCGGTTCCGCAGACCGTGGCGCAGCGGATGGCGGCGGTTGCGCAGTCGCGTGGTGGCGGCGAATCGGAACGACGGGCGGCGTAAGTGTTTGGCGCGAAGGCAACGGCGGAAGCACGGCCAGGAGTGGCTGTGCCACGAGGTGATACATGCTTTTTTTGCGAACATTGTTGTTTGTTGTGAGTTTCGGGTTCTTGGGAGTGGCCGTTGCGATCGTACTTTATGACCTTTACTTGGCGTTTGAACTGAACCGGCTTCTGCAGATGGGCGAGCGTGCGCCCAAGGATGTCGCGGCGAACCAGGTTGCGGGGACTCGAACAGAGCGCGGTTCGCTGTTCACTTCAAGTGCTGGTACGCCGAGCGAGGGCGGCTCGGCGCCGGGCGCGTCCGCTGCGGACGCTAACACCGCTGCGCCGGTTGCGCGTCCTGCGTTTTATTTGCCGCCGCGATCGGCTGGGCCGCGGCGGGCGATCCGTTGGTCTGCTGCTGCGAAGCTCGTGGTGTTCGCCGCAGTTTCGAACTTGCTCGGCAAGGGCATCCTCGTGGTACCGGACGGGTTCGCGGCAGTGCGCGTGAGCCAGATTTCGGGCGTGCGGCCGGGAACCTTGTATTCGGGAACTCACTTGCTGGTGCCACTGGTGCAGCGCGCGCAGCTCTTCGATATCCGCGAGAAAGTCTATTCGACCGTGGCGTCGGAAAATCCGCGCGACAAGGGGCTCGAAGTTCTGACAGTGGAAGCGCGCGAAGGTTTGTCAGTTGGCCTTGCGGTAACGGTGCGCTATCGCGTGGATCCCAGGCATTTGGATTATGTGGACCAGAATTTGCCGCAGCCGATTGAAGACGAGATTGTGGCACCGGTGGTGACCAGCACTTTCCGGGATCTGGCGCCGAATTACAACGTGCGCGACGTTTTTTCCACCAAGCGCGATGAATTCCGCCAGCGCGCTGCGCAGGCCATCACGGCGCGGCTGGCCGAGGATCAAATTATCGTGAAGGAGGTGCTGCTGCGCAAAGTTTTGCTGCCAGAGCAGTATCAGCAGGGCCTGCAGGGCCTGTTGCTGAAGGAGCAGGAAGACGACCAGGTGACGGTGGACCAGAGCATCGAGCAGAAAAAAGTGAAGATCGCGGAATCACAGGCGGAGGCGCAGAAGGTGCGGCAGATCAAGCGCGCGGAGGGCGACGCGCGGACGCGGGTGTTGATGGCGCAGGCGGAATCCGACTCGATGCAATACACTTTGCCGCTGAAGCAGAAGCAGATCGAACAATCGCGGCTGGAAGCGGAGGCGCGCAAGCAGACCACTATCGAGGATGCGGAAGCAGCGGCGTCGGCGCGCGTGAAAAACGCGGAGGCGGAAGCGCAGGCCAAGGTAATTGACAGCAAGGCCGAACAGCAGCGGCGCACGATGCTCGCGGATACGCAGAACGAGGAAACCGTACGGGGCGCGGAAGCCGCAGCGCAAGCGAAAGTGATTGACGGGAAGGCGGAGAAGCAGCGGCAGGATTTGTTGGCCGATGCGGAAGCGAACGAAATTCGTCTGACGGCGCAGGCGCGCGCGGAGAATATGCAGCTGGAAGCGTCGGCGCTGAAGGTTAACCCGATGCTGGTGCAGTTGACGGTGGCGCAGCGGTTAAGCGATCGCGTGCAGATCATGATGGTGCCAACGGACGGGAAATTTTTCTTTGCGAATGATGTACTGAAGTCGGCGCAGGCTTTTCCGGGATTGAATGATCCGCCGGCGCGGGCTGGCGGGAAACAGTGATGCGCTGATTTCGCGGCGCGGCAAGATTCATGAGATTCCCATCCGGGGTCCTCGCGGCCTGTTCCGCGAGTGGGGCAGCCCGGTTCGGGAGTGACGCCGGCAAAAAAACCTTGCGGGTGGCACGGTGAGGACCAGGAGACCGTGCGACGCGACCGCCGCAGCGAAGATTGCGTCCTGGAGCCGAGCCGCAGCCACCCAGCCGGTGTGTTGTGCGTGAAAGGTGAGGAATAGGGCGAAGCCAAGTATGGTTGCACCGCGATAGCGACGGCCGAAAGCCGAAGAGAGATCCTTCGCTGCGCACAGGATGACGAACTAAAGAGAGAGCGGTGCGAAGAGTCGCTGTGCCACGATAACTTCGCAGGCACTCGGTGCACGACGTGTTCAAGTTTGAGGATTAGGCGGTGTGCTAATATGACGATTCGCGAATGTGCTTTACGATTCGCGCACACTGATGCAGCCTTCCTGTCGGACTCCTCTTGCCATTCGCGTCGCGGTTTTCACAATTCTCATCGGTTTTTTTTCGGCCGTTCCGCTGCGCGTAAGTCGCGCGCAGACGGCGTCCACGCTGCCGAAATCATGGAATGACGCGGTGGACAAACTTGGCGACGAAGTTGCTGCGGCCATGAGCCCGACTGCAGTCGCACTCAGCGTGAATAATATCTCCTCGCTCGATGCCTTGTATGCGGACGCTGTTGAAGCGGCGGTCCGAGGGCAACTTCAGCGGCACAGTTTCTCGATTGCCCCCGAAAACACCCTGGCGGCGCAATCCGCGGTTCCGTTGCAGCTCACGCTGTCGGAATCCGCCGACGAATATGTGCTGGTAATTCAAATTTCTGGTGATGCGACGGAAGCGAGGCCGAGTCCGACGATGCTTGCCTCGGTTTCTAAATCGGATTTCGCTGAAGCCGAAAGCGATCAGCAATCCTTATCACTCGAAAAGCGGTTTATCTGGCGGCAGCGGGATAGGTTTCTCGATTTTGCGCTGCTAAAGAGTTCAACCCCTGGCGAATCTACTTTGCTGGTTCTCGAAGCAAAGCGCTTCGCGGTCTACAAAATCCTCGGTGAAGGCTGGCAGCTCTCGCGCAGCACGCCGATTCCGCAGACGGCCCCGTCGCGCAACCCAGAAGGCACGATTGACTTGACAGCGGGCAAAATCTCGCTCAAAGACTTGGAATGCGTTGGCGATCCGAATCTCGCCGGAGTTGTCGAGTGCAAACCGTTCAGACCGGCCCGCATTCTTCGTGGCCCGTGGGTCACAATACCAGGGCTTCCAAACAGTGTCGGCGCGGGAATCGAGGAAAAATGTCGGGGCGAATATATCTCGTTGTTCACGGCTGAGGGCGATTGGACGAAGAGCGATTCGATTCGAGCTTACTTGGCGAAGGGATTTCCGTTGCCGGTGCACCCTGCGGGGAATACGTTGGAATTCGACGGTCCCGTAGTGGCTATGCACACGGGCCCAGAGGGCAATTCAGCGCGCGCGGTCGTTCACAATCTGAAGACAGGCGAATACGAGGCATATGTTGTCACGGCGACTTGCGGCAATTAGCGCGCTGACTGCGCTGGCGTTCGCGGCGTTGCCCGCGCGCAGTTCGCGGCGGCCGCGGTATGGCGGGACTTTGCGTATGGAGATTGGGGCTTCGGTTGCATCGCTTGATCCGGATGTGGCGCCCCCTTCGCCCGACGAAGTAGAGGCGAAATGGCAGATTGATTCTTTGATTTATGATCATCGGGATGCTGATGGGGAGTTTGCGGGGGCTGCGGGGAGCGGGGCGTTTCGTGTGGCGGCATTCGAGGCCGGGAAGCGGGCGATACTTGCCGCGAATGAGGAATTTCGCGAAGGGCGGCCGTTTGTGGATGCTGTGGAGATTGAGATGGGGAGGGGGGCGCACGAGCGGCTGGTTGATCTCGAATTGAGCAAGACGGATCTTGCGGAGATTGCGCCGCAGGATGCGCGGCGGGCAGCGGAGCAGGGCGTGCGCGTGAGCACTTCGCAGCCGGATGAGTTATTAGCGCTGGTTTTTGTCGGCGGCGCGGCAGGCTCGAGTGCGGCAGACAGGCCGAGCGCGCAGACGGCGAGTCAAGCGGCCGGACAAAACGCCGGGCAAGCGCTGTCGCTCGCGATTGACCGCGTGGCGATTGTGAATTTTATTTTGCAGAAGACCGGGGAACCGGCGGGCGGGTTGTTGCCGCAGTGGTCGAGCGGGACGGCATTTTTGTTCCCGGCGGCGGCGCCGACAGACGCAAGTCTGACGCATGCGAAGGAACTTTGGAAACAAATCGCGCCGTCGGCTGGTTTGGTGTTGGGATATGATTCCGCTGATCCGCTGGAGCAGAGCGTGGCGGAGCGGATTGTGGTGAACGCGAAGGAGGCGGGAATCGCGGTGCGGGCGCAGGCGATGCCCGGAGCTGGCGCGGAAAAATCGCGCGGCGCGGCTGGGCAATCGGCGCACGTAGATGTGGAATTGGTGCGCTGGCGGATGAGTTCGCGTTTGCCGGAAGTTGCGCTGAAAGATTTTGTGGCGCGGATTTATTCAGGACCGCTGGCGGGTGTTGAGGCGGGCGCGTTTCCTGAGGCTGCTTCGCCGGAGGACATTTATAAGTGGCAGCAGGCGGTGCTGAGCACTTATCGCGTCGTGCCGCTCGTTTGGTTGCCGCAGGTTTATGGTTTGAGCGCGCGCGTGCGGGATTGGAAAGCGCCGCGGCCAGGCGAAAGTTGGCCGCTCGCGGATGTGTGGTTGGATACGGATACGCCGACGCCATCGTCAACCGGAGCCCAATGAGCTTGTGCGAGAACAGCAGCTCAAAAGTAGCGCCGTGCGCCGGAAGCAGCTTCGTACACACACAACGTTTTGCATTTCGTGCGTCCGAAGAGGATGATGAATCTGTGAAAATGCCGAACACAACCCGTGGTGGATCCAGTGCCCTTCCACCGGCGCTATTAACCAGCCGCAGCGGGCCAAAACGGGCCAAGAACGACGAGTTCTATTCAATACAAATGAACGGTTTTCTGCTACCACGAATTTTGCAACCCACAGAAAACAAAGTACTTCATTTTTTCTATTCGATACAAATGAAGAGGCAGGCACTAAACACCAATTACCGATCTCCACTCACCATAACGCGGAGTACTCCGTGACGTTTCGGACCAGGTTGTTCGTCAACTTTATGCTGGCGTTGCTGCTGGCCGTGGGGTTGATCGCGGCCGGAGTGACCGTGGTGACGCGGAACGCGTTCGAGGAATTGAACCGCACGCACACGGATGCGCTGTTGGCGCAATTTCAACACGAATTCGACCGCCGCCGCGGCGAAGTGGCCGAGCGCGTGAAGGGCATCGCCGACGATGGGCCGACGGTGCGCATGGCGATTGATCTGAGCAGGCCGAACGCGGATGTGTCTGTGTATGTGAACGACGCGCGCGGCGTATCGAAATCGCACCAGCTGGATTTGCTGGATTTTGTGAACAATGACGGGACGATTATTTCCTCGCAGGAATCTCCGGCGCGCTTTAATTACAAAATGGAGTGGGTGACGAAGCCGGAGGATTGGCCGGCGCGCGGCGCGTTCTTGACGAAGCTCGACACGGAAGCGGGACCGGTGCTGGCGCTGCTTTCGGTGGCGACGGTGCGCGTGGGCGACCGGGATTTGTATGTGGTGGGAGGCGAGCGGCTGGGAAAGGAATTTCTGGCGTCGCTGGTGCTGCCGGCGAATATGCGCGCGCTGTTGTATTTGAATCTCGATCAGGATTTTCAGGAAGCGAATTTGCTGGACGCGAATGGGCCGGCGCCGGATGCGGACCGCTTTGCGCCGCTGGTGGCGAAAGAAAAGGCCAGCCCGGTGGAGCAGTCCACGGAAATTCGCTGGAGCATTGATGCGGCGAGCGCGGAAGTGTTTCATGCGCTGCCGTTGCTGGGGCGAAGCAAAGAATTGCTGGGCGTGTTGTTTGTGGGCAGCTCGCAACGCACGGTGGTGAGTTTGGAACGGCGGATTCGCTGGTTGGCATTGGGAGTGGTGGCGGTGGGTTTGCTGTTTGGGTTGATGTTGAGCTGGTGGGGCGCGGCGAGGGTGACACGTCCAGTGCAGAAACTGGCCGAAGGCGCGCAGGAAGTGGCGGATGGAAATTGGAACGCGCGAGTGAATGTGCGCGGTAGCGACGAGGTGGGGCAGCTGGCGGCGTCGTTCAATAAGATGACCGAGCAATTGGTAGAGCAGCGCGACAAGCTGGTGCAGGTAGAGCGGGTGGCGGCTTGGCGGGAACTGGCGCGGAGGCTGGCGCACGAACTGAAGAATCCGCTTTTTCCGCTGCAGACCACGGTGGAAAATTTGCGCAAGGCCCGCGAGCAGAATTCTCCGCAGTTCGAGGAAGTGTTTCAGGAATCCACGGGGATATTGCTGGCGGAGATCGAGAATTTGAAGGCGATCGTGGGGCGGTTCAGCGATTTCGCGAAGATGCCGCAGCCGGAATTGAGTTCGGTGAACCTGAACGAAATCGCGCGCACGGTGGTGAAACTGTTCGAAGGGCAATTCAGCGCGGTGGGACGTCCGGCGATTACTCCGGAGCTGCATTTGGAAGATGATCTGCCGCTGATTCAGGCGGACGCGACGCTGCTGCACCGAGCGATGGAGAATCTGGTGTTGAATGCGATGGACGCGATGCCGGCGGGCGGCGTGTTGATGCTGCGCACGACGCATAAACCTGGCGAAGTAACGCTGGAGATTTCGGATACCGGCACGGGATTGACGCCGGAAGAATCCGAGCGGCTGTTTACGCCTTACTACACCACGAAGCAGCACGGAACCGGGTTGGGGCTCGCGATCGTCCAGGCAGTGGTGGCGGATCATGGCGGGCGAATTTCCGTGGAGAGCGAAACGGGTGTGGGGACTTCTTTTCATATTGACCTGCCGAGCAAGCCGCCGCACAAGGCGCAGACTTTTCCGATGGTCTTCGAGAAAAAAGAAGACGAGGCGTAACCTGCCGTGTCTGCAAAAGCCCACATATTGATTATTGATGATGACGCGAACACGCTGGCGTCTTTGGCGCGAGCGTTTCGGCTGGCTGGGCACGACGCGACGGTTTGCGACAATGCGGCGCGGGCTTTGGAATTGGCGAAGGCGGAACGCTTCGATCTGATTCTTTCCGATGTGGTGATGCCGGGGCGCGACGGCATCGCGTTGCTGGAGGATTTCAAGGCGATTGGTTTGGCGTCGCCGGTGGTGATGATGTCCGGGCAGGCTTCGATTGAAATGGCGGTGAAAGCGACGCGGTTGGGCGCCAGCGATTTTCTGGAGAAGCCGATTTCCAGTGAAAAGCTTTTGCTGACGGTGGAAAACGCGCTGCGGGTGCGGCATCTGGAAGATGAAAACCGCGATTTGAAGCGGCGGTTGGGGCGACATCACATTGTATGGGCCAGCGCGGCGATGAAGGAAGTGATGGCGCAGGTGGAGCATGTGGCGGCGAGTGAAACGCGGGTTTGCGTTCGCGGCGAGACGGGGACGGGTAAGGAATTGATCGCGCGTACGCTGCATGAAAAAAGCGGGCGACGCGGCGGCGCATTCATTTCTTTGAATTGTGCGGCGGTGCCTTCGGAGTTGATGGAGACGGAATTGTTCGGGCACGAGAAGGGGTCGTTCACCGGGGCGGCCTCGCGGCACACCGGGAAATTCGAGCAGGCGCACCATGGCACGTTGTTCCTGGACGAAATTGGCGATATGCCGATGACCATGCAGGCGAAATTATTGCGCGTGCTGGAAGAGGGCGAGATCGAGCGGGTGGGTGGGGATAAGCCGTTTGCGGTGGATGTGCGTGTGGTCGTGGCGACGCATCGCAATCTGGAAGAGCAAGTGCGGCAGGGAACTTTTCGCGAGGATTTGTATCATCGCGTGTTTGTGTTTCCGATTGTGCTGCCGCCTTTGCGCGACCGGCGCGAGGATGTGCGCGTGCTCGCGGAACATTTCGTGCGGCAGTTAGAGGAGCAGAACAATTGGAAGCTGCGGAAGCTGTCGCCGGAAGCGATCGGGGAGCTCGAAAAATATTCGTGGCCGGGGAATGTGCGGGAATTGCGGAATGTGGTGGAGCGCGTTTTGCTTTTGGCGCCCGGGGATGTGGTGGATGCGGAGACGGTGCGGCGGGCTTTGCCCGGCGCTGCGGGTGGCGCTGGTAGTGTTGGCGCCGTTGGCGGCGGAACGGCTGCGGCGCGAATTGCGCTGGAGATGGGGACTCTGGCGCAGCGTGTGGAGGCTTTCGAGCGCGAGACTTTGCTGGCGGAATTGAAGCTGCATCATCATCACATGACGAATACGGCAAAGGCGTTGGGCTTGGAGCGGAGTCACCTTTACAAGAAGTGCCAGCAGCTGGGAATTGATTTGCGGGCGATCCGGCAGACGGAGTAGGCAGCGGCGCGACTGCGCGAGTGGCGTTCGCTACGAAAGCGTCTCGGATTTCTTCCGCGAAGAGATGTAGTAGCTGGACCCAATGTAGAGGAACAGGGAGATTGCCATGGTGAACCACAGGGCCTTCTGGCTCAAGGTTATTGCGAAGGCGACTACTGCCGCAAAAAATCCCCACATGAAAAGTTCACCGAGGAAGGCTTGTCCCCAGTGAGGCTTCAGGCCGCTGTCTGGCAGGCGCGGCTGGAGCGATGGCCATAGGCGGGGCACGCGGCGGCAGAATTCGATGTAGGATTCGCCTTGCTCTTTTCGCAGATTGGATTCTTCCAGGCCGATCAAGCGCAGGCAGAAAACAATATTTCCCACGACGATCACCGCGAATCCCAAGCGGCTCGCGAGTAATCCCATGCCGATAGCCATCAGAATATTCCCAAGATAGAGCGGGTTGCGCACGTGGCGATACGGCCCCGAGGCGACGACTTTTTCCGCGTGCAGGGCGTGGTCCTGCATCACGTCGGAGCGCAGGTAGGACGTGGCCCAAGTGCGGAGGAGCGCCGTGAGCAACATCAGTAGCGCGGCGAAAGCGAGGCCGCAGCGCGCGAGCAGGTCGGCGTGCGGAGAATTTGCGCCGACGGTGATGTTGACGAGATATTGCACGATGTTGACGTGATCGAACGCGTAGAGCCAGAAGCCCACGCCGAATATCAGGCCGAAGATCCAGAACCGGTTGCGAAATTCGAAGTCGGTGGCTTTCATGAGGCTCCTGACCCGGCTGGATGTGGCGACGTTATTCTATACGCTCGGTCGTGTAGATTTGTATCGGTTCGGCGCGCGGACGTCCGGTCCTGAGGGCGGCGGAAACAGGCGGCTGAAGAGCCGGTGAGTGGGGAAATAGACCACCAAGACCAGGAACAGGAAAGTGATGGCGAGGTGCGTGGGGGCGGGGCCGAAGGAGCGATGGAGGAACGGGTCTTTCACGGCGAAATTTAGGTTTTGGTCCGGGGTCACGAAGCGCGAGGCTATCAATACTGGTAGCAGGATGGCGGACTGCAGTTTCCACCCGCGGCGATCGTAGCCTAGGCGGGCTAGCGACCAGAGCAGGATGATTGGCAGGATGATGTGGAAGAGAGACAGGAGGCGGGCCCAGAGAGGAGTAGTGGCGTCGAAAAGATATTCGGTGCCGCCGATCAGGTGGCGGCCGAAAATTAGTCTGGCGGCTACGTCGAGGGTCCACACCAGGTCAATAAGTACTGAGGATACGGCTTGGCTGGAAATTAGCAGCGCGCTATTGGTATAGAGGCCGATGCAGGTGAGGATGACGGCGATGTCGCAGAGATGGAGGAAATTCGCGGGGCCCCAGGCGTGCCAGTAGGCTGCGAACCACAGGACGAGGTTGAGCAGAGCGAGCCATCGGAACCAGTCGGGGATTTCTTGGCGTTGTGTTGGTGAGGGGTTGCGCATTTTTCAGCTGGGAACGAGGCCATCGTAGCAAAAGGATTGGTGAAATCCCAACGCGTGTGCGCTCGGCTCGAGGTATCTCACAATTGCTGGCAGACTTTGTGAGCGCATGCGAAAATTTGAGTGGTGACGACGATTAATCCAGGCTGGTTTGGGGCGGGCGGGGTGTGCGCAGCGGCGGGACTGTTTGCTTGGGGGGCGGTGGCACGCGGTTCGCAGATTTTTGGGCCGACTTTGCGGCGGCTAGATGATGCGTCGCGGATGGCGATTACCTTTGACGACGGGCCGAACCCTGCTGTTACGCCAGGAGTGCTGGAGCTCTTGGAGCGACACAATGTTACGGCTACTTTTTTTCTGATCGGGCAACGGGTGCGGGCGTTTCCGGCTCTCGCGCGGGAGATTGCGTCGAGCGGGCATGCGATTGGGAATCACACAGAGACGCACCCGTCGCTGACATTTTTGACGCCGGGCCGAATTACGGAAGAACTCGAACGATGTGATGAAGCGATCGTTTCGGCGACGGGAAAAGCGCCGCGGTGGATGCGGCCGCCGTTTGGTTATCGCAGCCCTTTGCTTGATGGAATCGTTCGGAGACGCGGCGGGGCAGGTGTAGCGATGTGGAACGTGGCGGCGCGGGATTGGCGGACGCATTCTCCTGAGCCAGTGATTCAGCGCTTGCGCAGGGCGCGTGGCGGGGATATCGTCCTGTTACACGATGGAGATCATCGCGTGTTGGAAGGGAAGCGCGGGCACGTGGTGGCGGCTTTGGAATATTGGTTGCCGCGCTGGCGCGACGCGGGCATACAATTTGTGAATCTGGACGGAGGGCAATTTAAAACTCAGGGGCTAGAGCTCATGGACGAAAAAAGATATTACGACGAGAAGCCCGAAACGAAGCAGATGACTTTGGTGTGCCCGCATTGCCGGGAAGAGGGAGTTTATCCGGTGCGGTGGATGGCGCGGACGAAGAAGGGGGCGCTGCCTCCGGGCGGGAATGAAGATGATCGCGCGAAATTTGCGAAGGCGCGATCTTATATGGTGCGGATGGATGACATGGTGGCTTGCCGGAATATTCGCTGCCGGAAGCGGTTTGATTTGACCGGGCAGACAGTGATTCTCACGTAACGGTTTTCAGAGCCCGTGGACCGCAGGCGTTTGCGGCTCCCTGCATATCCCTTCGTTTCCCAAACCAATCACACAGAGGCGGCACAGAACGCAGCGCGCGGCTATCGCCGCTGGAGTCGTCAGGAGTACTAGACCTGATCCTGCCATTTGTAAAAAGTTTGTCACCTCGGCTTGTTCGCTTGACAGCTCCCGGCGATTACTATTAATTGCTCGTCACTACCTCGGTACATGAACCGCGCGGGGCGGGCGTGTTCCCTGGTGCAATCGGGTGCGGGCGTGCGACGCCGGGAGAAATGGTGATGCGAATCAAAATTATTGCAGGGCTGCTAATGGTGTGGGCGCTGATTTTCTGCACGGCGCTCGGGACGGTGGGGCAATCGGCGAACGTGGCATCGCGAATCTCAT
The DNA here is from genome assembly GCA_963779465.1 of uncultured Acidobacteriota bacterium. Classification (GTDB taxonomy): domain Bacteria; phylum Acidobacteriota; class Terriglobia; order Acidiferrales; family UBA7541; genus Palsa-295. The sequence goes on from CAVZYH010000002.1 coordinate 1,623,012, forward strand.
CGGCGGTGGATGAAAAAAATATGATGACGCTGAAGGGCAATACGCACCCTTTGGCGGCGCCGCAGTACGATCGCGGCGAAGCGCCCGGCAGCCTGGCGATGAACCGGATGCTGCTGGTGTTGCAGCACACGCCAGCGCAGGAAGCGGCGATCAAGCAACTGCTGGCGGAGCAACAGAATCAAGGTTCGCCCAGCTTTCATCAGTGGCTCACGCCGGAGCAATACGGCCAGATGTTTGGCCCTTCCGATCAGGACATCAAGACGATCACCAACTGGCTGCAGTCGCACGGATTTGAGCTGGCAAATGTCTCGCCCGGGCGCCACGTGATTGAGTTTTCAGGGACGGCTTCGCAGGTGCAGGAAGCGTTTCACACCACGATCCATCACTATTCGGTGAACGGCGAAGAACATTGGGCGAATTCCAGCGATCCGCAGATACCGGCGGCGCTCTCTCCGGTGGTGGTGGGCGTGAAATCGCTGCACGATTTCCGCGCCAAGCCCACGTCACATTACACGGGACTGTACCGGCGCGACAAAGGCACCGGACAAACGACGCAGATCAGCGGCCCGAAGTTCACATTCAACAGCGGGGGCGAGGATTTTTTTGCGCTAGGTCCCGCGGATTTCGCGACGATCTACAACGTGACGCCGTTGTGGAACGCCGGGATTGACGGAACAGGCGAAACGATCGCCATCATTCAGGAATCGAACATCAACGTTTCGGACGTGCACACGTTTCGCACGCTCTTCAACCTGCCGGTGAACGATCCGGAAATAGTTCTGGACGGACCCGATCCGGGTATTGATCCGAATGTCGAGCCGGAAGCGGTGATTGACGTGACGTGGTCGGGCGCGGTGGCTAAGGGCGCTAAGATCAAGATGATCGTTTCCGCCAGCACCAATACCACGGAGGGCATCGCGCTCTCTGCGCAGTACCTGGCCGACCACAACATCGCATCCATTTCCAGCATGAGCTTTGGGCAGTGTGAGCTGCACCTGGGCACGGCGGGAAACCAGTTCTGGAACGCAGTGTGGGAGCAGGCGGCGGCGGAAGGCATCAGCGCCTTCGTTTCGGCAGGAGACGGCGGGTCCGCGGGATGCGACAACTTTGATACGGCGTTGGTGGCACGCGACGGACTGGCGGTGAGCGGTGATGCGTCCACGCCGTTTAATATCGCGGTGGGTGGCACGGATTTCGCGGGAGACTTCTTCAACCCCGCGGCGTACTGGAGCGCGACTAACGATCCGACGACGCAAGGGTCGGCGCTGAGTTACATTCCGGAGTTGCCGTGGAACGATAGCTGCACGAACTCGATATTCGCGTTTATCGGATTCCGGACGGACCCGATCGCTACATGCAACAACTCCGGCGCCGCGGGGTTCCTGAATATCGTGGGAGGGAGCGGCGGAGTGAGCAGCTGCATTTCGTCGGATGGAACGCACGTCGCGAGTTGCACAGGCGGGTACGCGAAACCTTCTTGGCAGACGGGTGTGGGAGTGCCGGCGGACGGCGCGCGCGACATTCCGGACGTTTCGTTGTTCGCGAGCAACGGGTTTTTGGGATCGTTTTACATTATTTGCGAAGCGGACCTCAGTCCGACGGGAATGTGCGATCTGAATCCCCCATTTGAGGACTTCGCGGGATTCGGCGGCACGTCGGTGTCATCGCCGGCGTTCGCGGGAATTCTGGCGCTGGTGGAGCAGAAGACGCACTCGCGGCAGGGGAACGCTAACTTTGTGTTTTACAAATTGGCGGCGGAACAGAACCCGGCGAATTGCAATGTGAATGGCAACGCGATACTGACGACCGCGCCGGCGGCTTCGTGCATATTCAACGACATCACGGCCGATACGAACGCGGTGCCTTGCGCTGCGGGTTCGCCGAACTGCGGCACGGAAGGCGGCCCAGTCGGAGTACTCACCGGCTACAACTCGGGAGTTGGATTTGACCTGACGACGGGGCTGGGTTCGGTGAATGCGACGAACCTGGTGAACAACTGGAAGTCGGTGACATTCACTCCAACGGTGACGTTGCTCAAAGTGAGCCCGCTATTCCTGGAACACGGGCAAGCGGCGAATGTGGACGTGGCGGTGATCGCGAATGGCGGCACACCCTCCGGACAGATTGCGCTGAAAACAAATGATCAGAATCTGGCGGGGGATTTGACGCTGGGCGCCAATGGAACGATCAAGACCACCACGCATCTGCTGCCGGGCGGTCCTGCGTTCGTGACGGCGGATTACTTCGGCGACGGTACGTTTGCGCGCAGCGATTCGAACGCGGTGCCGATTTTTTTGTTCCCGGAACCGAGCAAGACGAAGATCTCGTTCTTCTCGCTGAACGCGCAGCAGACGGAGACAGTACCGTTTACAGGCGGCGGGTATGGAAGCATCGTGTTCCTGCGAGCGGACGTGGCGGGGAGATCTGGATTCGGAACGGCGACTGGCAGCGTGATGTTCACGGACGACGGCAAGCGGATTCAAGGAAATCCGTACAAGCTGAATTCCGAAGGGAATACGCTTACGCCGAATTCGATTAACACTTTTTCGGTGGGGCCGCACGTAATTCGCGCGTCCTACAGCGGAGATTTGAGTTTCCTGCCGAACGAGGCGCAGCCTGCGTCGTTCGTTATCACCAAAGGCTCGACCAGCGTCACGCTGACGGCGGCACCGGCAACAGCGGCGGCGGGCGCGAGCGTGGCTTTGACGGCGACGGTGGGCACCAGCAGCTTCGGTAATCCACCGACAGGCAAGGTGACTTTCACCGCTGGGGGAAGGAAGCTGGGAACCGTTATCGTCACCGGCAGCAGCGATCCGAACACGGGGTTGGCGTCGGCGACTGCGACGATTTCGACGACGAGCTTGCCGGCGGGAGTGGATGCGATTACTGCGACTTATAGCGGCGATCAAAATTACGGCGGAGCTGGAGCCGCAATCAGCGTGACTATAACCACTCCGTAGTGCCTGCTGTAAAATTCGACGAAGAAAAACGGGCCCGCCTTCGGTGAAACGAGGGCCGGTTTTCTATTTGTGTGGAGAGTTGAGCATGCGGGGTAATCGTCCTCGGCAAAGTTAAAGGCGCCAGCCAAATTGCAGACTGCCGCTACAAGATCAAAAGCTTCGCCTGCTTGCGTTTTCTTGCGGAATTTCTTGGCGTCAGGAGTTTACGGGGACGCGTTCCAGGACTTCGCGGAGTTTGGCAGCCAGCGCTTTCAGATTGAAGGGCTTTTGCAGGAAGTCCATGCCGCCTTGCAGGACGCCGTGCCGGAAGACGCTGTCGTCGGTGTAGCCGGAGATGTAGAGAACCTTGAGGTTGGGGCGCGCGGCGGTGAGGCGCGAGGCCAGTTCGCGGCCGCTCAAGCGCGGCATTACCACATCGGTGATGAGCAACTGAATTTTTCCTGCGTGAGCGGCGGCTATTTCCAGGGCCTGCTGACCGTCGGCTGCATCGAGCACTTGATAACCGCGGGCAGAGAGATATTCGCAAACGAGTTCGCGAACACTTTGTTCGTCTTCGACGAACAAAATCGTTTCGGTGCCAGGTTCGTGGCCCTGCACGGTTTTTTCTGGCGCGGTCTTTTCCGCGGGCGCCTGCACCATCGGCAAATAGACCTTGAAAGTGGTGCCGTGGCCGATTTCGCTGTACACCCAGACGTAGCCGCCGCTTTGCTTCACGACTCCGTACACGGTGGCGAGGCCCAGGCCCGTGCCGCGGCCTTGCGATTTGGTGGTGAAAAACGGCTCGAAGATGCGGGCTTTGGTGGCGGCGTCCATGCCGGTGCCTGAATCGCTGACGGTGAGCATCACGTAGGGGCCGGGGTCCACGACCGCGTGCTGCGTAGCGTAATCGCGTTCGAGTTGCACGTTGGAAGTTTCGATGGTGAGCCGGCCGCCGTCTGGCATGGCATCGCGCGCGTTGACCACCAGGTTCAGGGCGACTTGTTCGATCTGGCTGGGATCAGCTTTCACGCGGCCTAGATTCGCGCCGGGGAGAAACGCGAGTTCAATATTGGCGCCGATGACGCGCGAGACCATTTGAATCATGCCGGCAACGACTTCATTCAAATCCAGAACGCGCGGCTGTAACACTTGCATGCGGCTGAAGGCGAGCAGTTGGCGCGTGAGGGCGGCGGCGCGCTCGGCGGCTTGCTGAATTTGTTCGACGTTTTGCAGCGCGGGATTCTGGCGATCGGCGGAGCCACGCGGCAGGCGGTCGAGAAGCATCTCAGCGTGGCCCTTCACTACCATCAGCAGATTATTGAAATCGTGGGCGACGCCGCCGGCGAGTTCGCCGACGGCCTGCAATTTCTGCGATTGACGCAACTGGTCGACGAGTTGTTTGCGGTCGGTGATATCAAGCGCGACGCCGATCACGCCGATGATTTCGCCATCAGTGGCACGCAGCGGCCGCACGTGGGATTCGAAGGCGCGCTTCTGCCAGTGCAATTCGTAGGTGAGTGCTTCGCCCGCCAGCGCGCGCCAGTGCGCCGCGATGGATGGATGCTGAGGGTCAGAGGTCTGAAAGTATTCGGCGAGAGTCTTGCCGGTTAAGCCGCCGGATTTGACGCCGAGAGAATCCAGGGCGGCGCCCATGCTGGAGGTGTAGCGCAGTTCTTTGTCAGTGGTCCAGAGAATGGCGGGCATGCGCTCGAGAATCACGGCGAGGCGTGCGCGGCCTTCGTGGCGTTCGATTTGAGATTTTTCAAGATCCTCGAGCATGCCATTGATGGCGACGCCAAGGAAGGCGAGCTCGTCGTGGCCGGGGACATCCAAACGCGCGGCCAGATCGCCGCTGGCGCCGATCTGGGTGATGTTCTCGGTGAGGTTGGCGATGCGCGAAATTACGAAGCGTTCGAGCAGGTAGAGCGTGGCGGCGCCGAAAACGAAGCCGGCGGCGATCAACAGCAGCAGGAATTGCAGCAGGCTGGTGTGGCCCTGCTCGTAAATGGTTCGGGGAAGCAGGACGCGGATGATGATCGCGGGGCGGCCGTAGATGTCGTCTAACACCTGGTAAGCCGCGAGAGACTCGGCGTCGAACGGGTGGATGAAGCGCGGCGAACCGTTGGAGATTGCGGCGGCTGCAACGCGGAAATCGGGGCTGAGCTTGGCCGAAGAAAGGGTTTGGGCCTCCACGGGCATTAGCGTGAGGTCGGCCAGATGTTGGATTTCGGCGGCATCGAGCAGATGGCCCATGATCATAGTGCCGGCGATGGGTCCGGCACCGTCGCTCGCGAGTATCGGACGGGAATCCACCAGGGCCGGTCCGCCGGGAAGATCGAGTATGCCGGCTACTTTGCTGTGCGTGTCCTGGAGGTTGACGAGCAGCGAGCCGGGCTGGAGGTGATCATCGAGGCCCGCGGGAATGGGCATTTCGCCACCGTGGGTCAGGTCGAAGCCTCGGGCGAAAAGTTTGCGGCCGTGGGCGTCGAAGATGACGACGAAACTGATTTTTAGTTCCTGAAATGTGGGGGCGGGGAACTCGGTCTTAACGTAACCGGGGCGCAGGCCTTTGGCAAATTCGTCGGTCAAATCCCAGGTGGCGTACTCGCTGGTGGTTTGGTCGAGCGTGTTCAATTCGTTGGAGAGAGCGCTGGAAGCGCGGGCGACGTCGCGCCTGGCGAAATCCTCTTCCAAGCGGGCGAAGCCGCGCATCAGAACGATGCGGGAGAGAGCAAATAGGCCACCGACCAGGCCCAGCATGGTGATGCCGATGATCAGCAGCGTCTTCCGCCGAAGGGAGGACGGCACACGGAGTTGGGCTATGTGGAGGGGCGCCACGAGAGTCCTCAAGAGCTATTGTATCGGTAGTGGGGCGGGAATGGATTTGGCGGTGTCCTAGTCGTACACGCCCCGGGCCTGTGGTGTGGGGGAAGGAAAGCTGGCGGGCGGGAGCGGTGAGGGTTTATCCTTCTTACATCTTGCTGGGATACATCTCACGGGGTGCGCGTCGGCATCCTTAATAAATAATTGCGTAGCCCTTACCGATTCACGGTGAAGAGGGGTCGTCAGATGACGAAGAGTCCGTGCTGCTTGCTGCATGCCCTTCTGTTGGTTCTGGCTGTTGGATTCGCGCTTCCTTTAGTAGCGCAGGAGGCTGGGCCGATGCCGCCGGCGCCAGCGGCTTCTGCTCCCGCGGATGCGGGGCACGCTTCGCCGCAAAAACCTGCGAATCCAGCCAGTGGCGCCGCTGCTTCGGGTGCAGGTGAGGCTTCCGCGCCTGGATCTGTGGCCAACGGCGCGAGTTCTGCTGCAGGTACTCCGGCCTCTCCGGATGCTGCGTCCGTGACGCCGACTGCGGCTGCGGCGGCGAAAATCATGGTTCCGGCCGGGACGCATATTCCGCTGGTGCTGCACAACGCCATATCCACCCGCAGCGCCAGGCCGGGCGATCCGGTGTATTTCGAGACTTTATTTCCGGTGATGATTGACGGGAAAGTGGTGATTCCGGCGGGATCTTACGTGAGCGGCGAAGTGACGGAATCGAAGCGCCCGGGGCGGGTGAAGGGGCGCGGCGAACTGATGATCAAGTTGACGACCATGATTTTACCCAACGCTTATATGGTGAACCTGAACGCAGTGCCCGGCGGCGTCGGCACCGGTGGGAACGAGACGACGGACAGCGAAGGAAAAATCATCGGCGATTCGGAAAAAGGGCACGACATCGGAACGATCGCGAAGACGACGGCGGCCGGCGCGGGTATCGGGGGCTTGGCGTCGCGGACCGGAGCAGGTGTGGGAATCGGCGCGGCGGCCGGCGCGGCGGTTGGTCTGGCGGCGGTGCTTCTGACGCGCGGGCCGGATGCGGAAATGCCGCGCGGGTCAACGGTAGAAGCGGTGATTGATCGTTCGCTTTATCTGGATGCGGACAAGGTGCAGTTCAGCGGACCGGGGCAGGCTTCATCGCTGGCGGGGCCGGCGAATCGTGAGCCGGTGCGAAATAAGGATCCATTTTAGATTTGTGTTTGCTGTTTCAGGTTCACCTGGCGCTGCGGTTTGCTTGCGCATGCGCGCGCTGCTGGGAATTTGCTGCGGTTGTGAAACGTAGTGGCGAAAAACTCTCCGCGTTGAAATTTGACTTTCCTGTGACAATCCAGTCGCGCATGATTTTTGCCGTGGCAGGGGCTAGCAGGATGCCGTTGCGGTAGTGCCCGGTGGCTAGCCATAGGCCTGGGATATCGGTGGGGCCTATGATGGGCAGCTGATCCGGGGTGCCCGGGCGCAATCCTGACCAATCCTCTACAATTTTTGCGTCAGCGAGGGCTGGAGCTAGTTCGAGCGCGGCATCGAGAATCTGGCGGACACCTTGCGGGGTGACCTGTTTTACGAAGCCGGCGTTTTCCAGCGTGCTGCCGGCGATGATGCGGCCATCGCGGCGCGGCACCAGGTATCCGTACTCCGAGCGCAGAACTTTTTTCAGATGCACGGTTGGCGAACGCAGCGCGAGCATTTGTCCACGCACTGGATGCACTGGGGCGTACTGCTGCAGTTGGGGTTGGTGGTGGGCTGCGTGTGCGGCGCCGGCGCTGCTTGCTATCGTGGCGCAAAAACATCCGGCGGCGATGACCACTTGTTTGGCCGCGATTTTCTGTCCCGCGGAAATCACACCGGTGCACGCTTTTCCTTCATAGAGCAGGGAATCCACGGCGCAATCGGCGCGAATTTCCGCGCCGCGATTTGTTGCGGCCGCAAGCACGGCTTCGACGAGTAGCCGCGGGTCAACCGTCGCTTCGTCGGGTAGCCAGGCGATCGCGCCGGCATGCGACGCGAGCGACGACTCGTGTTTGCGGGCGTCGTCTGGTGAAATCGGTTCCGCGGCTATTGCGAGGCGGTGAAATTCGGTGACCATTGCGTCGCGCTGGGCGTTGGCTCGCGGGCCGCGGAACACTTCGAACGTGCCATTGCGCGTGAAATCCGTGGACTTGCCGGAAGCTTTTTCGATGGCTGCGACGAATTCAGGGTAGAGACTCAGGCTCTGTTTGCCGAGTGGAACCAGGGCCGAAGTTTCCGGTGAATCGGGCGCAGGCGCGAGCATGCCGGCAGCGGCCCAGGAAGCTTCTCGGCCGGGCTCCTGACGATCGAGAACGGCGACGCGCAAATTTTCGGAGGAAAGCTCGAAGGCGATCGAGCTGCCAATCAGTCCGCCGCCAACGATGATGACGTCGTAAGCGCTCACGGAAACATATTATCAGGAATTCCCGCGCGGATATTCCTCGACGCGGAGTGGGCCGAACCCTCAGGCAGCGTCACGAGGACGTCCGCGCGGTCAGCTCAGAGAGAGTCAACGAGCTCGACGGAGAGGAGGCGGGCTTTTTGGGCCAGGGTTTGGGCGCGGGACCAATCGCCGGCCTTGCCGGCCTCTTCGGATTGGGCGAGGAAGCTGCGGATTTTTTCGACGAGGTCGCTTTGGGCGGCGTTTAATACTTTGCCGTTGGACTGCAGCAGGTTTTTTTGCGCGACATTGACGTTCTCGCCGGTGCTGCGGCGCAGGCTGGCTTGATCGCCGGGTGAAAGTTGCGGCGAGATTTGCGGCGGCGGAGTGCGCGCGGGCTGCTCGGCTTGCGTGTCCGAGGCGGATTCAGCGGGTTGGCGGTGGGGAGGCGGAGGAGGTTTGGTGTGCGTCGCCTCAACCGGCAGCGGTACGGCGGTGGTGGTCGTGGGAGTCGGCGGAGGCGCGACGGCTTCGACAGGAGGCAGAGCGTCGGTGTCTGGTGCGACGTTCGTGATGGGTTTGGAATCGGCGGCGGAAGGCGCGGGCGCAGCAGCGACCGGCGCGGCGGCTTTCGCCGTCGTGTGGTTACACCCCACCACACTCAATGACAGCCCGCTGAGAAAAAAGGCGGCCAGCAACGTGGATTCTGTTTTTCGGCTGGGCATTTATCTTCTTACTTCCGACAGCTCACATCCAACTTCCAGTTTCTCACGTCTAATCACTTCCAACTGTTATCGTTTTTCTTCGGCAAACGGTTGCCCGAAATCGCGATGCTTTCCCGTCGCTGCTTCCAGGGAACGCGCAAGCGGCAATTCCAGGCGAAAGGTGGTGCCGCGTCCGGGTTCCGATTCGAATTCTATCCGACCGTTGTGCAACTGCACAAATCGAAAAGTGTTGGCCAGTCCGATACCAGTACCTCCAGGACGAGTTGTGAAGAAGAGCTGGAAAATTTTCTTCTGGTTTTCGGGAGAGATTCCCGCGCCGGAATCGGCAACGGCGATGACCGCAAAATCGCCGTGGCGGCTGAGGCTGAGCGCGATCGAGCCACCGGGACTGGTGAAGTCGCTGGCATTCAGCAAAAGATTGAGCACTGCCTGATGAATGAGCTGGCCATCCACCAGCACGTGCGGAAATTCCGGAGGCAAATCCGCGCGGAGTTCGATTCCGGCTTTGGTGATGGTGGGGCGCGCGGCTTCCAGCACGTCGTCCAGCAGGATGCGCAGGTCGGTTTCTTCCAGCTTGATTTCGAGCGGCTTCGTGAAATTCAGGAAAGTCTTCACGGCGCGGTCGAGGCGGTCAATTTCGCTGTCGAGCATTTTCACGGCCTGCTGCGGCTCGGGCTCGATGGGCATATTGGCTTTCAGCACTTCCAGCCAGAGGCGCATGGAGTTCAGGGGATTTTTCACTTCGTGCGCGACTCCGGCCGTGACGCGGCCGAGAGCGGCGAGGCGTTCGGAAACTTGCAACTGGTTGCCGATGCGCTCCAGCGATTCCACGTCGCGCAAAGTGATGAGCGCTCCCATGGCGAGGCCGTGCTCGCGGATTACCTGCGCGCTGAGGCCGATGCGTTGCGAGCCGTGCAGACCCTCGAGCGTGATTTCGGCATTTTCGATGTGGCCGACTTCGTCACCGTGAATGCCGAGGGCTTCACGAGCGGGATGTCCGGGCGGGAAAATTTCGCTGACGCGCAATCCGCGCAGGACTTCGGAGCGCTGGCCTAGAAATTTTTCGACGGAAGGGCTGACCAGCACGGCGTTGCCGCGCGCGTTGAAGAGCAGCAGGCCGTCTTCGAGGCCGCCCATCACCTGATCGAGGTTTTCGCGCAGAGTGCTGAAAATCTCGCGGACGTCGCGCAATTGTTTTCCGATGCCGATGATTTTGGTGCTGACAGCGCCGAATTCGTCGCTGCGCTCGACCGGTTCAAGATCGAATTCGCCCGCGGAGATGCGATCGAGTTGTGCGGAGATGCGGTCAATCGGAGCGAGCGAAGCGCGGCTGACGATCAGCGCGAGAAGAGTGGAAAGCAGCACGGAGGCCAGCGCGTAATACCCAGCGGATACGAGGCCGGGCGAAATTTCGTTGCGGATCAGCGCTGAGGAAAGGCCGATGCGAATGTCGCCGAAGGGGCCGCCGATATTGAAGGGCAGCGAATCTTCGTACACCAGCGGCGGGCCGTAGAGAGTGCGCAATTGCTGGAAGAAGCCGCCGCGTTCTAGCGAATCAACCGGCGGGCGCTGGGCAATTTTCTGGCCGCGCAGGGTGGGGTCGCTGGAGACCAGAACGATGCCGTCGAGATCACTGATGGTGATTTCGTAAATGGTGGGGGAATAGCCGATGGCGGATTCCATCACGGAATTCAGGGTGCTGCTATTGTCGAGCGCGCGTTGCACGTAGGCGCGCAAATCGGCGGGGCTGGACGAGGCCGGGGATTCGCCGCGAGCTGCGGCGTCAGTTAAAGAATTTTGGCAGGCGAGGTAGATTTGGCGCGCGACGAAGCGGGCGCGGTCGTCGGCCTGGCGCAAGGTTTGGCGCGTAAGTCGCGCGATGTACAGGCCGGAGACTGTGGTGACAACCGCCAGGACGAGCAGGGAAGTCGCCAGCGTGAATTTAGTTTTCAGGCTGAGACGCATCTCTCCGCCCCGCCTCGTATTCTTTTAATTTATTGTGCAGAGTTTTCAGGCTGATGCCGAGCAGTTCGGCAGCGCGCGTCTTGTTCTGGCTGGTGGCGCCGAGAGTTTGCAGGATCAGCTCGCGCTCGACGGCGTCCACGGTGGTGCCGATCGGGAAACGCAAGCCGCCCAAGCCGGACGTGGTCATGGCAGTGACGCGGCCGAATTCAGCTGGCAGGTGCTGACGCGCGATGGTGCCGCGGTCGGAGGCGATGGCGGAACGCTCCAGCACGTTGCGCAGTTCGCGCACGTTGCCGGGCCAGGGATAGGACCTGAACAGATCCATGACATCGGTGCCGACGCCCGTGACTTTTTTTTCGTGCTTGGTGGAGATGTCGGAGAGCAGGTGGTCCACCAGGAGGGGCAAATCGTCTTTGTGCTCGCGCAGGGGAGGGAGATGGATGTTGAAAACGTTCAGGCGGAAATAGAGGTCTTGGCGCAGATGCCCATCGGCGACGGCTTGTTCGGGATTTTTGTTGGTGGCGGCTACTACTCTGACGTCCACGGGAGTTTCCACCTTGCTGCCGAGACGGCGGACTTTGTGGTCTTCCAGAACGCGGAGTAGTTTGGCCTGGGTTTGCGCGGGCATTTCGCCGATCTCATCGAGAAGCAGCGTGCCGCCGTCGGCGAGTTCGAAGCAGCCGATGCGGCGTTCCGCGGCGCCGGTGAATGCGCCTTTCTCGTGGCCGAAAATTTCGCTTTCCATCAGGGATTCAGGAATGGCCGAGCAATTGATGGCTACGAACGGGCGATCGGCGCGCGGCGAAAGCATGTGAATCGAGCGCGCGACCATTTCTTTGCCGGAGCCGGTTTCGCCGGTGATGAGTACCGATGCGGTGGACGGCGCTGCGATTTCCACTTGGCGCATTACGTCTTGCATCGGCGCGGAAGTGCCGACGAGCGTGCCGAGTTTTCCCGCGGCGCGAAGGTCGCGGGTGAGCGCGACGACGGCTTGCTGATTGCGCACGTGGCCGAGGGCGCGTTCGAGCAGTGCGCGCAGTACAGGAGGCTTAAGAGGTTTTTCGATATACCAGTAGGCGCCGGCTTCGATGGCTTGGACGACGCGTTCATCGCTGCCGCGGCCGGTGATGATGATTACGGGAATGCGCAGGATGTCGTCGCCGAGCTGCTTGAGCAGGTCGAGGCCGTTCATGCCGGGAAGTTCGACGTCCGCGAGAATAAGACTGGGCTGGAATTCCTGAAATTTGGCGAGGGCTTCTTCACCGCTGCCGACGCCGAGGATCTCCCAGTTCCATTTGCGCAGCAGGGCTTCGTAGCCCTTGCGTGCGTTGTCTTCATCTTCAACGATCAGAATGCGCTGCTGGTTAGGAGTGGAGGTGGCCATCGGAACTTTGAATGTAGCAGCAGTACGGCGGAAATCCAAGAGAGCGGGGCTGAGGTAGGTGGCGGCGAGAGAGGACTGGTTCGCTTCCTGAAGTGGGACAAGTTCGGATCGGGACTTCGACAATGGAGGAAGGTGCGGCGCTTAACGGCTTTGTTGTCAGTCGAGTCGCGTGCGAATCGCGGCAATCGTATTGCATACACTCTCGGGGGTGAACTATGCAAGAGAATCGAACGGCGGTGCGCTACGAGATTCACGTGCCGGTGCAGATTTGCGTTTCGCAACGCCAGCCCCGGGAGTTCCATGCTGGGCGGCTGCGGGATATTTCGCGGACGGGCATTTTGATCCACTCGGAGATTTTGTTCGAAGTGGGAACGACGCTGGAGCTGGCGTTTTGCTTGCCCGCGGAGAGGGAACGGAATTCGTGCGTGCTGGCTCGCGCAACGGTGACGACACTGCGAACGTGGGCGTTGCCGGACGAGCCAGTGCCGCTGCACGGAATTGCGGTGACGATTGACCGGATTGATTTTGCGCAGCCTTCTACTTCCACTGCCGCATGAGCGGCGAGCGATTTATTCCCGGCCGCCTCGCCGCCTGATCGTTCTTTAAATCCAGCCTGATTCCGCGATTTCCCAACGCCTAAGTTCTACCGAGATGCAGCGGACGCTCGAGGGCGAGTTCGAGCTTCATGTTTTGCGGCAGGGTTAGTTCCTGGCCCAAGCCCGAGGTCATCATGAAGGCGGTGGCGGCGGAAATGGCCGCGCCCATGGCTGCGTCCTGTTTATCTTTTTTGACGATTCCTGGTTCTGCGCCGACGAATGCGGCTTCGGCGGCGGCGAAGGCTGCGTCTTCCTGCTTGCTGCTGGTGGCGCGGATTTCGCCTTCGCGATCGTATAGCACGCGGATGGAATGCACGCCTGGAGCGTCAATCAAATCGGCTACCAGCGGAATCCAGCCCGTGGGGCTGTGGATTTCATCGAAGGTGAGCCAGAGGCGCGCGCGGCCTACTTTTCCGGCGGGCTGAATTTTGTCAATGTGACCGCGGATTTGGGCTCCGGCGGGGAGAGTGGCGCCTTCTGCTGTGGCGATGGGTTCGAGCGTGCGGGCTTGGAACTGCTTTCCTACTTTGTCTTCTTTGGTGGAGATGACAGTCTGGAGCAAGACCAGGAATCGAGTGCCGCGCGGGGCGGCGTCCGGTGGCGCGTCTTGGGGTTGGGGACCGGGATCTTGACCCTGCGCTTGGGTTGCCACGGGTGAGAATGCCAGCAGCAGGGATGTAAATACGAGTATCCTCCAGCGTTTCATAGACTCCTCCAAATTTTAGTTTGGCGCTTTCAGCTGGAGGCGAAAGCGGGTACTGATTGAGCTGAATATATCAAATCGCCGAGGGTAAGGCGAGGGAGGATTGTGCAATGTGCGCGACGGCCGGGTGGAATTCTGGAAACGTGCCAGGGCCCTGGGCGCGGGGGCCGGGAGGGGCGAAGTCTGAGAAAAAACTGTACAGGAACAGACGGGCGTGAATTATAATCCGCGCAGTTTTACGGGTTTCGGTAGGACACGCTCGATACTCCGTTTTTCGGCCCCCATACGAGTCCTGTGGTTTTTTCGTTACGCCGCCAGCGGGGGAAGAATGGGTGGAATCGTCAGCGCGGTGCCAGGCGGGCGGGAGCTGTGCTGAGGAGGCGTACTTTGAAAGTGCTAGAACGTGCGGCGATCGTAGTGGTGGCTGGGTTTTTTATGGTGACGGCCGGGTTCGCCGATGACACCAAGCCTCATCAGCCCGCCGGAACCGCGGCCGGCGCATCATCCGCAGGCGATGCGACTGCGAAGAGCGCTGCTGATTCCGGTAATGCTGCGCTTGCGTCCGACGCAACTGGCGTTCCGGCAAGTTCTTCGACCTCCGCGCCATCCTCGCCTTCGTCCTCATCGACGGGGAGCTCTGCCGCGGCGCCCAAACCTAGTTCCGGCGCGGCCAAAGGCAAGGCCACGAACGCGGCCGACGAAGATTCCGAGCAGCCGAATTTCACGCCGATGCCTGCACTGGACGGCAATCCTGGACTCTTCACGTTGGAGACCGGCGAAACGCTGCCGAAGCACGGCTGGTCCTTGGGTGTGGGGTTGAACAAGTTTTCGCGCATGCCCGGAGACATTACTTCGCTGCAGCTGGTTCCGTCATTCGGATACGGCGTCAATCGCTGGTTCTCGATATTTTTTCAGATGAATTCTTATGATTACATTCACGTCGGAGAGCCGAGTTTGCTGAGTCTGGCATCGGTGAACGCCGCGTATCCGCAGTACCAGAACACGATTTACAATTCGATCATTCCTTCCACCGGGTTCCCGCCGGCTTATGTGGAGGATGCTCCGTTTGCGTCGCACAACGGAAGCGGCACGGGAGAATTGGATTTGGGATTCAAGATTGGGCTGCTCTCGGAACGGCGCGGCAAACCGATCAGCCTTTCCATTCGCAATGACTTTTACATTCCTACGCAGACTGGGCTTGCGAACCTGTTGCAGAACCAGGTGCAGTACGGAAGATTCAATTATGGAATCGGATTGGAGGCCAGCAAGACGTTCTTTCATGGCGGCATTACGGCGACGGCGAACTGGTCTTATCGTTTCACGCGCAATTCCAGCTATACCGCGATTGTCGGGGGCTCGCCCGAGACCGTAGTGCTGAACCTGGCAGATCAGATGCAGGTGGGCGCGGGGCTGCTGATTTTTCCAACGAAGCGGTTTCAGATCATGACGGAGTACGACGGTACGATTTACGTCGGCGGCAACGCGATTCAGAACACCACTTTTGGGGCGCGCGATCCGGTGGACAACATTATCGGGTTCCGGTTGTACGCCTGGAAGTGGGCCGCGATGGACCTGGGCTACCGTTATTCGCTAAACCTGGTGAACAATCGGGACCGCAACGGATTTGTGATTAAGGTAGGCGTGGCGCATTGGCCTTCGAAACCGCTGCCTCCTGATGTGGTGACGGCGACCTGCGATATGGACAAAGCGGCGGTGCGGGAAGAGTCGGGAGACTACCTCACGGCTGCTGCGCACGCGACGGATGCGAACGGGTTTCCTTTGACCTACCAGTGGACCGCGACGGGCGGCTCGATTGATGGAGCGGGACCTTATGTGCGGTGGAATTCGGCTGGCGTCGGCGCGGGAAGCTACGTGCTGACGGCCCGCGTGGATAACGGGGCGGGGAAGAGCGCGAGTTGCTCGGCGAATGTGACCGTGCAGCCGAAACCGGCGCCTCCTGCGCCGACGATGAATTGCACCGCAGACCGTTCGACCGTGCTGGCTGGAGAACGCGCGGAGATCACCGCGAATGTGAACGACGCATCGGGGACGGCGATACGATTCACATGGCTGGCCAATGGCGGGCAAATCATCGGCAGCGGCTCGATGGTGCAATTCGACACCTCTGGGCTGGCGCCGGGAACCTACACTGTGACTGGGCGCGCAGAAAATGAATTGCACAGCGCTTGCGATTGCACGGCAGCGATTACGGTGCAAGGGCCACCTGCTGCGCCGCAAGCGAGCAAAGTGAGCGCTTGCGATTTTGGGCCGGGCAGCGCGCGCGCAGACAACGTCTGCAAACGCAATCTGGATGACGTGGCGGTGCGGTTGCAGAGCGATCCGAAATCGAAAGTCGTGCTGGTGGGTTACGCGGATCCCAAAGAAGCGGGCGCCACGAAACTGGCCGGCGAGCGTGCGGCGAGTGGTCAGAAATATTTGCAGGAGAAGGGCGTGGACGCTTCGCGTGTGGAGGTTCGCACCGCGGCAGGAGAGGCCGGTGCGGGACAGGAGAACCGGCGGGTGGATGTGGTCTTTGTGCCGGATGGCGCATCCTATTAATTGTGAGTTAATTGCAGGTTAAGGGAGAAAGGAACGAGCAGGGCGCCCGGCGGCAGTTGCGGGCGGCGGGATTTAGGCGAGCAGTGGCTTTGAATTGAACAGTGGCGTTAATGAAGCGTCGTGCCGTTGCGCTGGGCCAGAATTGGCGCGGCTCGATGCTTCGAATCGAAAACAGTTTATGGCCTCGCGCTGATTCCGCCGCAACTTTTCTGCCGGGTGTACACGGCCGGTATTCGAACATGATTTCGCGTAACAATTCCTCCCGGTGTTT
Source organism: uncultured Acidobacteriota bacterium (assembly GCA_963779465.1). Taxonomy (GTDB): domain Bacteria; phylum Acidobacteriota; class Terriglobia; order Acidiferrales; family UBA7541; genus Palsa-295. The sequence continues at coordinate 1,639,363 of CAVZYH010000002.1, forward strand.
TCCCATTTTTCTGATTGGAGTGGCGTGCGCATTCGCGTTGGCGGCGCCGGTGCAGGCGCAGGTTTGGCAAGCGATGGGGCCCGCGGGTGGTGACGTGCGGGCGCTCGCGAGCGATGCCGAGCATCCCGAGGTGCTATATCTGGGCACTACTGACGGTGCGATTTATACGTCGCATAACGCGGGGGCTGAGTGGGAGCCGCTCGGGCTGATTGGCGAAAATCAGAACGCAGTGGTGACGGCGATTCTGGTAGACCCGCGAAATTCGGCGCGGCTGTACGCTTCGATTTGGACGCGTGAGGCTCGCGGCGAAGGCGGCGGAGTTTTTTCGAGCAGCGATGGCGGCGCGACTTGGCGCGATTCCGGGCTGGCGGGCCATGCGGTGCGGGCGCTGGTTCAGGCTGCTTCGGATCCGGCGATGCTGGTTGCCGGGGCGCTGGATGGAGTTTTCTTGTCGCGTGATTCCGGCGAGACGTGGCAGCGCGTGACGCCCGCGGTTGACGCCGAGCTGCGCAATTTCGATTCGCTCGCGATTGACCCGCATGATCCGCAAATTATTTACGCCGGAACGTTTCATCTGCCATGGAAGACCGTGGACGGCGGCGCGCACTGGACCGCGATTCACGCGGGAATGATCGACGATTCCGACGTGCTCAGCCTGGTGACGGACCGGGAGAACCCGCGGCGCATTTTTGCCAGCGCGTGTTCGGGGATTTATCGCAGCAACGATGGCGGCGCGGCGTGGGAAAAACTCGAGGGCATTCCGTATTCCGCGCGGCGCACTCCGGTGATCCGCCAGGACGCGACGCGCCCGACGATTTTGTATGCCGGGACGACCGAGGGGTTGTGGAAGACGGCGGACGGAGGCGGTTCCTGGCGGCGAATATCACCGCGGAGCTGGGTGATCAATTCGATGGTGATACTGCCCCGCGATGGCGCTGGCGAATCACGCGTATTACTGGGAACGGAACAGCACGGAGTGCTGGCGAGTGAGGATGGCGGTGCGAGTTTCCACGCATCGAATGAGGGATTTCATCATCATCGGATCGTTTCGCTGGCTGTTGACCCGCAGGACTCGCAGCGCGCGGCGGCGGTTCTGGAGCATGCGCCGGAAGCGTTGCTGATGACGGAAAATGGCGGTTACAGCTGGGTGCCGATGAGCGCGGGGCTCGATGGGGAAGCGGTGCGGCAGATTTTTTCTTCGCCCGCGGGCTGGTGGGCCGCACTCGCGTCGGGCGGGCTGGCGCGATTCGATATGCCACGGAACATTTGGACGCGCATGGGGGAGGTTTCGGAGTCTTCTCCTTCGGCGGAGAATTCCGCGGGCGATTCTGCAGGCGGGCGTGGCGAGATTCGTGTTTTTCGCCCTACAGTGAACGATCTGTTTTTCTGCGACTCGGCGTGGTTTGCTGCAACTGAGCAGGGGCTGTTCGTTTCGCGCGACACGGGCAGATCGTGGACGGAGTTGCCGTTTGGGCGGGGCGAATTGTCCGTGGGTTCGGTACGCGCGTCGCGTGACGGGCGGCAAATCCGGCTGGTCTCTTCGGGCGGAATGGCTTTCTCCGAAGATGCGGGGCGGACTTGGGCGTGGCACGATCTTCCGTTGGAATCGGGCGGCGCGGTGCGCCTCGACTGGACTAGCGACAACATTTTGCTGGCGACCGCGCGCGCAGGTCTCTTTGTATCGCGCAATGCCGGAGTCACCTGGACGAAGGCGCAAGCGGGACTTCCCGGGGGGCTGGCTGATGGCATGTTGACCGCGCCAGAGTTCTGGCTGGTTTCGATGCACGCGGCGGGGATATACATTTCGCGTGATAAAGGGGCGACGTGGGCTCGCGTGAAACTTAGCGGCGCGAGAGTTGCGGGACGCGCTGGCGACGGGCAGTCTCCGCTATTGGTCGCGACTGGCGCGGCGGAGCGGATTTACGCCGGCTCCGCTAGTGACGGTCTGTATATTCTCGATTTATCCGGCGGTTCCGCGCCGAAATCATTCGAGGTGGGCGCGACCGGCGCGACGGATGCAACTGGCGGGCACTAAGCAGCTGATGGGTGACGCGCCACAGGCACATTTGACCGGGACGGGTAGCCAGTTGTAAGCCAGTTGTCGCAATTTTCCCTCATTGAAACTTCGGCGTTCCCAAGACTGCATGATGTACTGGGAAATAGACTTATACGCCTGCGTACTATTACGGACTTGTTAATTGTTCCATTTCGACTCTACACTCCGCTCCTCACTCTTTGCCGAATCAAGACCTAAACACTGATAGATCGGGCAGATCCGGAATCGTTCCCATTTGGTGCTTGTGTTGCAAATGAATTCGGGAAACGAAACCGGAAAGGGGATCGAATACCATGGCGGTTGGACAGGTGTTCACGTCGGAGCGCCCGATATCGGCGACAGTGTTGATTGTGGATGATGAGGACGCGACACGAAGCTTGTGCCACGACGTGGTAACGGATTCGGGTTTGCGCACGCGCACCGCGTCGACCACAGAGCAAGCGTTGGAAATTCTGGATCAAATGCCCGTGGATATTTTGATCACGGATTTACGGGTGCCGCAGATCGGCGGGCTGGAATTACTGAAACGGGTGCGCAGCAGCTACCCGCAGACGGCGGTGCTGGTGCTGACGCAGTACGGCACAATTGAGAGCGCCGTGGAGGCGACGCGCCTGGGGGCAGCGGACTACATTACTAAGCCATTTCATATTCCGGAGCTGCGCAGCAAGCTGGACCGCATGATTCGTCTGCTGGACGTGGATCAGGAAAACCGGGTGTTGCGCGAGACCTTGCGGACGCGGCCGGGCTTCGCGGACTTGATCGGTGTATCGGTGAAGATGCAACGCGTGTACCGCTTGATCGAACGTGTCAGCCAGCATGCGTATCCGGTGCTGATATTGGGCGAGAGCGGCACGGGCAAGGAACTGGTGGCGCGCTCGGTGCATTATTCGGGCGTGCGCCGGAACAAACCATTCATTCCGGTGGATTGCTCGTCGCTGGTACCCACATTGATTGAGGCGGAATTGTTCGGCTACGTGAAAGGCGCGTTCACGGGAGCGCTGCACGCGAAGCAAGGATTGATGGAAATCGCAGACGGTGGCACGTTGTTCCTGGATGAGATTGGAGATTTACCGTTTGATATGCAGGCGAAGCTATTGCGCGCGCTGCAAGAGAAGGAAGTGCGGCCAGTGGGTTCGACGGACCGCATACCGCTTTCGGCGCGCATCATCGCGGCGACGAATCGCGATCTAGATGCTTCCGTGCGGGCCGGAACATTTCGCCAGGATCTTTTCTTTCGTTTGAACGTGGTGCAAATCAAGATTCCTCCCCTGCGCGAACGGAAGACGGACATCCCGATTCTGGTGAATTCGTTCCTGGAGAAATTCAGCGAGGCGAACGGCAAGATGCGCACGATCTCCGAGGATGCCATCGCGCGGATGATGGCCTATGACTGGCCGGGAAACGTGCGGGAGCTGGAAAATGCCATCGAGCGGGCCATTGCGCTCGGTTCCGGACCCATATTGCACGCGGGCGACCTGCCGACGAATTTGCAATACGGCACCGGCGACCGGCTGCCGCAGAATGACGAGCTCTTGCCGTTGGATGAGCTGGAGCGGCGCGCGATCCTGCGCGCATTGCGCGAAGCGGGCGGAGACAAGCTGGCCGCCGCGCGGATGCTGGGAATTGGCAAGACCACGTTGTACCGCAAGTTGAAGCAGTACGACGCGCAGGCCCAACCGAATTGATTTCCGCACAGCTGCCGGAAGAAATCGCTCGACCCCGCGATAAGTCCTGACGAATTGCGCTTGGCAAATAATCCCTAGAGGGGAAGGTCCGTATCGAACTGGGAAGATCTTCGTTTTTTTCTCTCCTGCTCCATCGCCACCACACTGATAAGTAAAGAGTTACGCGCGGCGCACTTGGACCGAATAATGCAATGGGTCATGCATGCGAATCTTGGCGCGCTTCATGGAAGCGCCATGCAAATGAACATTGTGGGTTGCGAACTAAGTCGCGCCGAGGCAGACGGCGTCCTGGTTTTTCTTTTGCGGAGCCGCACATCCTGGCGGGGAGTGGTCCGATGAAACAGGCTGTATCGCATGGAGTGCTGGCGCGACCGAATACACCTTCATCGCGCGGCTCCGCAGCGGGCGGGTCCCACGCTACAGCGCATCTACCGTTCGGCGACGCCGCTTTCGCGGCGGTGTTTGATTCGAGCGCCGAAGGTTTGCTGGTGGTTAGCGCAGAAGGAGTCATCCAACGGGCCAATCCACGGGCCAGCGAGATGTTGCACCGGCAGGAGAGCGAACTGCTGCAGGCGGAGCTGGGGCAGTTCCTGATGCGGCCAAGCTCGGAGGAGTTTTCGCGGTTGTGCGCTTTGCAGGCCGGATCCAGCGCGCTTCCCATGGCAGAGGGACTTCTGGTGAGCGGCTTTCCTGTGCGCATCAGTTTTCGCGCGAGTCTGGACGGGGCGCGCAATCTGGTTTTGTGCCTGGAAGAGGGCTCGGTGGTGCAGCGCGCGGAAGCGAAATGGATGCAGGTAGAAGCGGAGCTGACCAGCGTGCTGGATTCCATCGAGACCGGAACGATCCTGCTGGACGCGGCCGGGCGCATTCGTTTTTGCAACGCGCGGTTCGGGCAGTATTTCGGAATGGAGCGTCGCCAGTTGCAATCGCTGGGAACGATCGAGAACCTGACAGATCTGGTGGCGCCGCGGTTTCGCACTCCTGAAAATTTCGCAGCGCCATGGAACGTATTTGCGGCGGGGCAAGGAGTTCCAGGCCATGACGAATTGGAAATGATGCGGCCGACGCGGCGAATCCTGGAGCGGTTTGCGCGCCCGGTGCTGGATCGCGAAGGCCGGGCGGTGGGTTGGTTGGAGCTGTTTTACGACGTCACCGGGGAACGGCAGATTCAATCCAAATTGCTGCAGACGGAAAAAATGGCTGCGGTGGGGCAATTGGTTTCCGGTATCGCGCACGAACTGAATAATCCGCTGACGGCCATCATGGGTTACGGGCAGTTGCTGCTGGGACAAGGGCTGAAGCCGGAACAGTATTCCGAAGCGACCAAAGTATTTCAGCAGGCGGAGCGGGCGCGGCGGATCGTGAAGAATTTGCTGTATTTTGCGCGGGAAAACGAGCCGGAGCGCACGCGCGTGGATTTGAATGAGATTGCGGAGCGCACTCTGGCGCTGCGCAGCTACGAATTGCGCGTGGAAAACATTTTGGTGGAGTGCGAGCTGGCCGGCGACCTGCCGGAAACGATGGCTGATCCTTACCAGCTGCAGCAGGTAGTGCTCAATTTGCTGATGAACGCGGAGCAAGCGTTGTTGCAGGAGCGCGGGCAGGGAAAAGTGAAAATCAAGACTCGGGTGGCTGACGGCAACCGGATCGCGATGGAAATATCCGATGATGGCCCGGGAGTTCCGCGGGAAATCGCCTCGAGGATCTTCGATCCGTTCTTCACCACCAAGCCTTCGGGAATCGGGACGGGGCTGGGGCTTTCGATTGTTTACGGAATCGTGAAGCAGCACGGCGGGGAAGTGACGTTTGAAAATTTGAGCACCGGGGGCGCGCGTTTCGTGGTGGAGCTGCCGGTACTGGAAATTCCCGCGAACGAGCGGCGACCGGCAGAGCCGGAATTAGCGAGCGACTCCCGACCGGTGCGCAGGGGCCGAATTCTGGTGGTGGAAGATGAACCGAGCGTGGCGCAGTTGATCGTGGACGTGCTGCGGGAAGAAGGACATCAAGTGGAGGCGGTGCTGGAAAGCCAAGAGGGACTGGCGCGACTCTCGCGCTCGCATTACGACCTGGTGGTATGCGACTTGCGCATGCCGCGGCTGGATGGACCGGCGTTTTACGAAGCGCTGATTCGCGCGGGCAGTCCGGTGCAGAATCAATTGCTGTTCGTTACGGGAGACACGCTGGCGCCGCGCACCATGCAATTTCTGGAGAAGAGCAAGCTGCCGTACCTGGCGAAACCCTTTCTGGTGGAAGAATTGAAGCTGGCCGTGAACCGCCGGCTGGAACGCAATCGCAAGGCTGAGGAGAGCGTGCTGGTTTCCGGTTCAGAAACGCGCCAATCAAAATGAGAAAAAACCGAAACGCGACGCCGATAGCTGTGGAAGGAAAAGAGACTTCGCTCGCACGCGGTGCATTGCTATGCGTGGCCGATGCCGGGCTCGCGGAGGCGCTCACGCGTGAGCTGAACCTCTGCGCCCACGTGAGGAGCGTTTGCTTGGCGACGAGCCTGCCGGATTTAATTGAGCGCATGGAACAGGACTCGCCGGGCGTGATTTTGTTGGACGACGGAGTGTTTCAGGATGCGCCGCTTTCTGAGCTGCTGCGGCAACTGACCAGAACTGCTCCAGTGATTCTGCTGGCGGCTGCCGAACGGCAACCTGAGATTGTGCGCATGGTGGCGGAGGGCGAAGTGGAATTCGTGGCGCGCCGGGGAGAATTTATTCAGCTGGCGGCTTGCCTGGTGGAGCGGCGCTTGCGTTGGGCACAGCGTTCGGCATTGGGCGGGGGGGCGCCCTGGGCGGACATGCCGGAGGACGTGGCGGAAATTTTCCGGCACGAGATCAATAACCCGCTCACTGGCATCCTCGGCAATGCGGAGTTACTGCTTTCTCATGGCGTGCGACTGCCCGCGGCGGACACGCAGAGATTGCAGACCGTGGTGGATTTGGCGGTGCGGCTGCGCGAAACCATCCGGCGGCTGAGCGATGCCTGGGACAGCCAAACGCGTGTGCCGAAAACGCCGGCACAGCGCCCGGCTTCGGGCGTTTCGCTGGCCTGACGAACTATTGCTGCGATTGTGGCGGGCCCGGCGCGTGCCATGCGGCGGCTGCAGCGCGGGATTTTTCGAGAAGCGCGTCGAGGTCTTTTCGCTGTAGAAATTGTCCTGCCAGTACGACTGCTGAAATCTTTTGCGTGTTTGCAATCTCCCGCGAAGGATTGGCGTCGAGCAAGACCATATCGGCGCGGCGGCCTGCGGCGATTGTTCCGGTATCTTTTCGGCCGAAGAATTCCGCAGGATTTCCTGTCGCAGTTTGCAAGGCTTCTTGGGGCGTCAGTCCTGCGGCGACCAGTTCGCGCAGCTCGAAGTGCAGGCTGCTGCCGGGAAAGACGTAGCGATCGAGCGAATCGCTGCCCGCGAGCAAGCGAACTCCCGCGCGGTGCATCTCGCCTGTTAACTCGCGGTCGTTTTCATACTGGCGCTCCCACCAGGCTGCGTCTGCCAATTCCTTTTGCGAGGGTGGAGCAACCGGGCGCCACTCTTTTTGCAGCGCTAGCGGGACGTAGGCCAGCAGTGAGTCATTCAGAGATAGTTCGGGCGATTGTTGCAGCGCGTGCGCCAACATGGAAATGGAGTAGAGCGTGGGTGTGATCCAAGTGCCATTGCGATTGAAAGTGGTCCACAGCGCGTCTGCTTTCTGAGGTGAGAAAGTTTTGTCTGCGTCGTCGTACACGGCTGCGTCGGAGCGATCTCTTTTCGCGGTGGCCTCTAGCAAACGGCGATGCAGCTCTGCGTCTTCCGATGAGCAATCCAGCGCGAGCGAGCTGTAGATGATGTGCTCGATGCTTTTTTGGCCGGCGGCCGAAGCCTCGGTTGCTGTGATGGCGGTCGGAACGTGTCCGGCGAAAGAGATGCCGTCTTTTTTCGATTCTTCGGCCATCGCGAAATAGGCTTCGCGCGACAACTGAATGACTTTGATGAAATCAGCGCCTTGTTTCTGCAGCTGATCGACCGCGGCGCGAGCTTCTTCGGGGGTGCCCACTTCCAGAACGGATGGGTCGGCGGATTTCGCTTTGCCGGGAGGCGGCGCAGGCACGAGCATTGGACCGGCAGCGACGGTTTGCGGACCCAGAAGCGCGCCGGACGCGATTTCGCGCCGCCAATCCTGTAGTGCGCGGAGGTCGCCGCCCATATCGCGGATTCCTGTGATGCCATTCGCGATGAGCAGCGGGAGCAGGACGTCTTTCGACCATGAAGGGTCTGCGCTGATTCCGGCGACGTGCGTGTGCATGTCCCACAAGCCGGGGATGAGGAATTTTCCGCGCGCGTCGAATTCGAGTTCATTTTTGTGCGCCGGACGTTTGCGGTCAGCTGAACTGCCGATCCATTCGATTACGCCAGCAGAGACGACCACCGTCATATCCTGCTGCGGCGGGCCTTGCGGATTAACGATCGTGACGTGAGTGATTGCGAGGGGAATTTTCGCGATTGAATTCGGTGTGGATTCGGGCGCAGCTGCGGAGCCTGACCCGGATGCGAACGCAAATGCGAACAGAGTTACACAAATGGCGATGGCAAAACCGCGAGGCAGAAACCGCACCTTAGCACCCCTGGCCGCTTCTGCCCCGGTTAGACGCTACTTCGAGCCTTTCAGGTAGCGGTCAAACCAATCAATGGTGCGGCGAATTGCGTCAATCTGGTTCTCGCGTTTGGCGAAACCGTGGCCTTCGTTCGAGTAATAATGCGCGTCCACGGTTTTTCCGGAGTCCTGCAGGATTTTCACTACTTGCTCGGCTTCTTCCTTCGGCACGCGGATGTCGTTGTCGCCCTGCAGCACCAGCAGTGGGGCTTTGGCGTTCTTGATGTAGGTGAGGGGAGAATCGGAGTCGTAAATCGCGCGGTCTTTTTCCGGATCTCCGAGCAGTGATTTTTCGTATTGCTGCAGGAAGGGATCTTCGTGCTGCAACATCGTGAGCCAGTTGATGATGCCGTATTCTTCGACAGCCGCGGCCCACACGTCAGGCGCTTTGCCGATGGCCATCAGCGTCATATAACCGCCGTAGGAGCCGCCGGTGATGCCGATTTTTTTGGAGTCCACATAGCCGGTGGCTTCCAGGAATTTCACGCCGTAGATTTCATCCTGCAGGTCGCCGCCGCCCAGGTCTTTCACGTTGGCCTGCTGAAAAGCCATGCCGTAACCGGTGGACCCGCGGACGTTGGGCGCGATGCAGATATAGCCACGCGTGGCGAGCGCGACGACCGTGCGATTGAAATAATCGGTCGTCTGGCCAGTGGGTCCGCCGTGGGGCAGCACGATGGCGGGATTCGAGCCGTCGCGTTTCAGATTGAAGGGCACCCAGACGAAAGCACTGATGATCTTTCCATCGAAACTCTTGTAGTGGACCAGCTGCGAAGGCGGAATTTTCGCGGCGGTGAGGCTGGCGATGGCGGAAAAAGTGAGCTGGCGCGCTGACTTCTGCGCAATGTCGTAAACCCACAGGTCGCCGGGCTGCGTGGAACTCTGGTGCGAGACCAGCACGCGCGCGCCCAAGTGCGCGAAGGGCGATGGATTTCCGGCGTAGCTGTTCAAGCCGGCGGGCAAGTTGATTTTGCTGCCATGGCGCGTAGCGGTATCCGCGAGATAGGCGTCAGTGCGTCCGTCTTCGTTCACTTCGTACGTGAATTGTTTGCCGTCGGGCGAAAAATCCCCGGCGTTTGCTTCCCATTTCAGGTCAGTGACCCAGGTGAGTTTTTTTGTGGCCACGTCAATTTGGGCGATGTTGCTGTAACCGCCGGGACGGTCGGAAGCTACGAGCAGCGTCGCGCCGTCGGGCGATATGGAAGAAGCCATGGTGCGATGATCGCCTTCGTGGGGCGACAAATTTTCCTGCGCACCGGTTGCGGCATCAACGCGATAGGCATCTGAATCGCTGAAGCCGGCGTTGAAGCGCGTGGCATAGATGTATTTTCCGTCCGGACTCCAGATCGCGTTGCTCCAGAGATGGTCCGCGGTTTTTTCCTGGGTCAAGTTGCGCACGGCGCGCGTTTTCCAGTCCATGACGGCGATATCGGTGGCGGACGCGGTCTTCGGTTTATATGCGAAGGCGATGGTCTTGCCGTCGCGCGAGAATACCGCGCTGGTTTCGGAAATTTCCGGAGTGTTGGTGAGGTTCACTACTTCGCCGCCGTCGCTGGGAATCGCGAAGAGATCGTAAATTTCTCCGCCGCCCAGATCGGACTGAAAGACGATCCATTTCCCGTCCGGAGACCATGTGGCGCCGGACTGGCGATCGTCGGATTGGCTCAGTTGGATGGGCCAGCCGCCCGCGGCGCTGACTTTCCACAGATTGTTGCGGCCAGTAAGGTTGGTGCTGAAGACGATCTGTTTGCCGTCTGGCGACCAGGCGCCGCCGCCCACAGAGCGCGTGTAAAAAAGATCGTCCACGGGAATCGGGATCGCTCCTAGGGCGGGCAGGGAGCTGACGGATTTCGGGTCGGTGATTTCGCGCGAGTCGGGCGAATCCGAAGCAGCGAGCGCGGTGATCGAGAATACGAGCAGCAACGCAAGTCGGCTGAGTTTCACGAGGCGTCTCCTGTGTTATGGCCAGCGCCATAATAGGGTGGGAGCGCGGGGGGCGTCAACGTGGCGCGAACCCAGTCTCAGAGCGGGCGGCTTTTGAGAAAACCGCGTTTTGGACGGCGCTAAGGGAGATGGGTACCAGGCGTGCGCGGCGGCTTGTGTTCGCGCACGGAGTGGCTAGGCTCTTGGAGCCAATGCAAGATCGCGGTGCTGACACTCGGCGGTTTCTTGAGGCTGCCGGTGACTTTCGATCCGCCTGCTCGAAGCAACGTATGTCTGCGGAGAGCGTATACTGCCAGAATCCGCGCGGACGACTCGGTCAGCGGCGCGCGTGCGTGTGGCTCTGGCAACGCACGGCGACGCGCTGTTGCATGGGACGGAGCTTGCAACCATTTCAGGCATGACGATGCAAATGCAGGCCACTGGAAGTCGATTCTGACGAAGTTCCAGTCCTTGTTTCGCCACACTGACAATTGTGCGGAGAGAGAACCGGACAATGAGACAGCGTGCGTTCGCAGTTGCGCCAATCGAATTCGCGATGCCGACGCGATCGCAGACATCGCGGATTCAACGTAACTCGTCACGGCGACGTGATGGCGCCTCCAGTGCCTGCGGAACTCATTTTCTTTTTTCGCCACCTCTTTGAGCACAGGCGGAAGAGGTCCATTCGGGGCCGGAGTGGCAGCGCGTTTAACGATTCGCGGTTCGCTCGGCACGGCAGTTTTGGACGCCGAAATAAGGCGGGCAACAAACTCGTTCGAATCCGGAGACGGCGGGGACTGACGTTGACTCGGTGAGCGAAACGCGATGGGGGCGTGTGAATTTCGTGGCGTGCCGGGACCAGCCTCTGGAGATGACGAGCGAGCCGCAGGTTGAGCGAATGGCGTACGCATGGATTCGCTCGCGGCGGCGGCCCTTGCGAGATGCTCCGGCTCGCCATTGGGGATGCCCGGAGCGCGGACATCGAGCGGCGCGATTTGGGTGAGTGGCGCTGCCGCCGCGAAAAATTCCGTACTTCCTGCAAAATCCGGCAGGCGTCTAAAGAGACCTGAAAAGGCCGCGTCATCCGAAGAGGAAAGCGGGACGAACGGCCCGATTTCATCATATTGAAGTTCGCGCGCAGCTTCACTGACCATGCGCCCTGGCACGGGACGGATTTGTTCGAGCGCGGCCCGCGTCAGCGACTCTTCGCAGAGCGCATTGAGTACGCGCGGGAGTCCGCGCGAATAATGCGACAATGCCTGCACCGCTTCGGGGTGGAAAACCGCGGCACCCGAGCTGCCCGCGAGACGCAGGCGTGTATCAATGTAACCCTGAGTTTCTTGGAGCGTCAGCGGTGAGGTACGGCAACGCAGCGCGATGCGTTGGCGCAGCTGGCGTAGCTCGGGCCGTTTCAAGGCTTCTTCGAATTCGGGCTGGCCGCAGAGGACGATCTGCAACAGGCTGCCCTGTGCGGTCTGAAGATTCAAGAGCATGCGAAGTTCCTCGAGCGCACGCAGACCGAGTCCTTGCGCTTCGTCAACGAACAATACTGGGGTCTGGCCCGCGCAGTGACGATCCTGCAGCCAACTATGGAGGTGCGCCAGGGGTGTTCCGCGTTGTGCGTTAAAGGGAACACCAAAATCCGCGATGATCAAATCGAGCATCTCGCTGGCCTTCACGTGCGAATTAAAAATGAATGCTTTGGCGAGGTGCTCATGCTCGAGCCACTCCATCAGTCGATTGAGTAGCACGGTCTTGCCCGTGCCGACTTCCCCGGTAAGCAATAGCAGTCCTTTACGCGTGCGAATTCCTTCGATGATCTGATCGAGGTTTTTCTTCGCCTGCCGGGTGAGAAACAAATAACGAGGGTCCGGATTAGCCCGGAAAGGATTGTCACGCAGACCAAAAAAACTGGAGAATGGTCCGGTCATAGGGGTCCTTAGGGGCGGGGCGACCATCATAGGTGAAACCGCGCGCCGAGGCAATGCATTTGGCGACGTGACGGTGGGCTGAGTCCCATAAGTGGAGATGAGCGCGCTGGGTGCCACTGTTGCGGAAAATCATAAGGTGGGTCAGCTTCCGATGACGCGAGTCGGCAGGAGTGAGGGATTGGCCGGGACAAACGCCTCCGTCGTGGCGGGCAGTTTTAAGTCGAAGCTAGTTCGGAATGACGGAGTACTGAGCTTCCAATTGAGTCGCCGCTCGCTGTTTCGCCTTCCTGTACACACGAACGAGCCACTCTCCGATCACAAATGACAGGGAAATGAAGAGAGTGGCGAACAGGTATCGCCTCGCTTCAGTTTTCAGAATCGTATTGTCAAATCGTCCCCACAACGGCCCGAGAAAACCGACCGACAATAGAATTGAGACGCCGATGGCAATGGCCAAAAGGAGAAACGCCAATTGATTCCACAAAGGCCGTCCAGTTTTCAAACTCGCCTGATAAAGCCCAACGTATCTCTGCGATTGCGCGACGAGTTGTGAATCGGTGAGCGCTTCCGCGACGGGTAGCATTCCCGTCACCAGAGACGACACATCTTGTATTTCTTTCGCCACGCTGGTTTCGGAGTCGGACTCGCTCGTGGCGTGGAAGAATGTTTCGCGATGGGCCACCAGCCAATTGCCGCCGGCTTTCAGGCTGATCCCGCGAGGCCACTCCTGGGATAAGATTGCTGCGCAGCGGCCGGGTGTGAAGAATTGCTCAAGTAAGGCGCGGTTCTCTCCCGTCAATGTATAGCGGCTTTCGAACTCGATCTGACCGGGCAGCGAAATTTTCCGCCACCATCCACGACGCAAGAAGGACGCGGTGCGAGTCGGTTTCAAATCAAACTTCGGGAAAGAATGGTCGTTAAACCGGTAGCCTGCCCAGTAGAGGTAAGACGTCCGGCCTTTGGAGAGGTGATGCACTTCCTGAAACGAAAAAATCTGGACGTGCTTATTCGGCCATTGCAGGGTGTGCTGGATTGAGTTTGGGTCGATCGCGAACGCGTCCGCGAGCTCGTTTTGATAAGGATTCCCCTGCTCCCAGAATTCACTGCCCATCGCTCGCGCCGAACCCCTTAGAGCAGCGGCGCGCATCTCTCGCGGAGTCTTTCTGAGAATCGACGAAAACCTCCACAGCCATACGGCGAAGGCCGCTAATAGCCCAAAAGTGAGAAATTGAGTGGCGTCAAAGTGCATGGTTATCGCTTCGGTAATATCAATTATATGCGGATTTGGCCCACATGTGAGGCGACTGGATGATCCAATGTGCGGCGAATGCAAACATTGGCTTGGAGCGCAGATTTAGCCCCGGTAGAGAAGCGGCGCTCAGTTGGCTTTGCTGGAGGGGTTTGCGTCTTTCAGGACCAGCACGAGGATGCGGCCGTCGGAGTGGAAGCTGCCACCAGTGGCAGTGCTGGCTTCTGTGAGCGGATTGGCGGGGGTGACGTGGGTGCGCTGCGTTACCAGGCCGGTGCGCGAGAGTGTGTCGTTGACGTACTCGCGCTCGCCGTCAATCGCGGGATCGATCTTGTGGGTCACGCTGTTGTTGCGCTCATCGCGCTCAAAGCCGACGTCATGCGTGGCGGCTGCACACCACAGCGGGCGGCCATCCACAACGTAGGGCGATTTCCACGCGCGCAGGTGATTGCGAGACATGGCGACGCGCACTGGCTCGGCGTGCGCGAATCCGTAATTTTGCGGGCGGCCGAAGAGGTAGAGCGGGCTCATCGGCATGGTGAGGTAATCTTTTTTTTCGAGCGAATCAATCACCGCGTTCACCACGGCGTCTTGCACGGTACGATCCACGCTCACCCATCGGGCTCGCGCGAAGACTTGCAGCACTTGTTCCTGCGTGCCGACCAGCAGGACATTGACCATGTCTCCTGGCTTGCCCTGCGGGTCGGAAACACGTCGCGGAATCTTCCTCAATACCGCGGTGGTGACGGAAGGTACCGGAGTTTCCGGCGGGCCGCCGACGGCCATCGCTGCGGCGGTGCTCTGGCCTGGATTGAGCACCAGGATTTTCACTTGGAAGTTGCCTTTCGCGCCTTCTGCGTCGCGCAGGCTCTGGTTAATTCCTAGAAATAGCCGGCCCGCGACGGGCGCTTCGTAGTCTGTGCTGGCGCCTACTGCGAACGGCTGCGCGACATCGTCATCGCCGAGGCGTCCGACCAGCGAGCCGTGCCCCGCATCGCCGACGGCATAGTCATGGATCAAATCCCCGAAGCCGCGTGGAAGTCCGTCAGGACCGAAAGTTCGCCCGTCGGGATGTTTCTTATCCGCGGGGTAGGTGATGGTGCCTGTGGCGGTGAGGCGCAGATTTTCGCCGGCGCGCAGGTCAATTTTTGTGTCGATCCACTGTTTGGCGGCGTCCACGTCAATTTGGTAGGAGGTGACGCTGGCGGGGGATGACTGCACCCTCGCAGGCTGCGAGGAAGCGGCGAAGATCGTGGGCAGGATTACCGCGGCGAGAAAACGAACGGTGGGAGTGCGTGAAAATTTCACGGCTAGCTCAGTTTGCAAAAAATGCAGGCGCGTCAGGGTCTTGACTCTGTAGAGGCGCACGTCCGTGCATCATCGTGGTGCGCTCCTGACCGATGGCGGTCTAAGACCGCCGCTACAAAGGCTGCCCGCGTTATTCCCCCGAAAGATTCTTCGGCGATTTCTGATTTAACGTGGCGATCAGCACGCGGGCGCAATCGGGCGTTGGGACCTTGCCGAAGAGCACGATATCGCGAGCGTTCACTGGTGCGCCGTAAAGAACTGTATTCGCGCTGTTGTCCGGGCGCAGCGTAGAGCCTGCCAGCGAGATGCCGAAGAAAAGTCCGCGCGCACGCGAATAGGAAAAAACTTCAGCGTGCATGGTCACGTCGGTTTCGGCGGATACGTTGCGTCCTACGGGACCCGCGGCCACCGAAGCATCGGCGCCCAATTTCACTTTGCTGGTGAGAATACTGCTGGCGGCGCGATCGTTCATCAGCAGCAGCACAAAATCCGTGGCTTGACCGCCGAGTTGCACGCCGAAACTTCCGCCTTCCAGGGCCATCATCGTCGGTGCGCCCCAGGGACCTTTGAAATTGGGGCCGCTGCGGCAGGTCATCAGGCCGCGACCGTAGCTCGCGCCCAGGACGAAGGCCAATTTCACCACCGAAGGGAGCACCACGACACACTCCGCTTTGCCGATGACGCTTTTGGGAATGTCGTCCGGGATGTTCATGATTTCTTTCATCACCCGGCCGGCGTCTTCCACGCGGCCACATTCTTTTGCGGCCTCTGGCGCCGGCGGCATCAGCGCCGCAATCAGCACCGCGACGGCAACAGCTTTGATCATCCAGTCTCCTGATTCGTTGGCAGCGATTCGAACGGCAAAAATTCGCCCGGCGCCCCGGCGCAAGACCCTGTCGGAGATCGAAAACGTATTTTCTGTAGACCGCAGTGAATTCTACATGGGTGGAGAAACCACGGCAACAGCGGGGCCCAGTGTGATCCTGAGCTGCCTTGGGAAAAGAGCGGAAAGCAGCGCCAGCTATTTACTTCGGGCGCGAGTTTACCTACCATGTGCGGTGCCAGCGAGGTCGCTCCTGGGCGGGCTGTACCTTTGCGGGCGCCCCGAGAAAGCAACTAAAACCGATGCCACGTGCCGCACGACTCGTCGTTATTGAACCAAATGGTGTTCGCAGGGAAGTCGCCATTGCCACCACGCCGTTCCGCATAGGACGGCAAGCCGGGAACGAACTGACTCTGCGCGACAGCCGCATCAGCCGCGAGCAGGCTCAGATTCTTTCCGTGAACGGCGCCATGGTTTTGGAAGACATGGGCAGCCGCCATGGAACGTTCGTCAACGGCCAAAAGGTGATCAAGCACGAACTGCAGCCGAAAGACCAAGTGGATTTCGGCATGGCGGACTCCTACAAGCTGGAATTCCTGGGCGAAGGCGCGACGATCGAGGAGTTAGTGGAGCGCGTGGAAGCGCCGGCGCCCACACATTCGGGTTCGCGCGAGCTATATCACCTGGGCGTGCTGCTGGAGGTGGCGCGCACGCTTGGCACCGGGCTGTCGCTGGAAGATGTGCTGACCGCAGTGGTGGACGCCGCGATTCAAGTGACGCGCACCGAGCGCGGCGTGCTGCTGCTGGCGAACGAAGCGCACGAGCTGCAGATGATCGTGGCGCGCGATGCGCAGCGGCGTACGTTGCGCCCGGATCAATTGCAGGTTTCGCAATCCGTGGTGAAGCGCGTGGCGCAGACGCGGCGCGAATTGATCGTCAGCGACACGGGCGAAGACGGCGGGATGAGCCAGCAGGAGAGCGTCGCGCGGTTGGAGCTGCACACGGTGATCGCGATTCCGGTGGACAAGCTGCCGGTGATCGAAACGCTGGACGCCACTATTTCCACTCGGCAAGGCGAGTTGCTCGGCGTGTTGTATCTGGATAGCCATGTGCCATCCAGCGCGTTCACGGATCTGGACCGCGAAGTATTGCGCACGCTGGCGCGTGAAGCCGCGACGGTCGTTGAGAACGCGCGCTTGTTCGCCGCGTCGCGCGCGAAACAACGCCTGGACCATGAGATCGAGATTGCCAGCCAGATTCAGAAGCAGTTGCTGCCGAAATCGCTTCCCGATTTGCCGGACGTAGCGGTGGCTGGTTCGACTCTTTCGTGCCATTCCGTGGGCGGCGATTGCTTTGACGTGATTTCGCTGGGCGGCGGGCGCCACGGATTTTTCGTGGGCGATATTTCGGGGAAGGGAGTTACGGCGGCTCTGCTGGCTACACTGCTGCAGGGCGTTTTCTTCACCACCGCTGCAATGGATATTTCGCTGCCGGGAGTTTTCTCGCGTGTAAACCAATATTTGTGCGAGCGCACTGGCGAAGACCGCTACGCTACCGTGTTTTATGGAATTCTGGATAAGCTGGGCCGGTTTGAGTATGTGAACGCAGGCCACGTGCCGCCGTTGCTGAAACGCAAGGCGGGCGGTTTGGAAGGCCTGGGCTCCGCGAATTTCCCCGTCGGCATGTTTTCCGAAGCAGAATACCAGAGCGCGCGTGCGCAATTCGAGCCGGGCGATTTTCTGGTGATCTATACAGACGGAGTGTCAGAAGCCAGCAACAATCGCAATGAGTTGTTCGAAGAATTCCGGTTGCGCAAGATCGTGGAAGATTTTACCGGCGAGAACGTGACGCAGCTGGGCGACGCGATCCGCGAAGGCATGCGCGTATTCACCGAAGGCGCCGCGCAGTCTGACGACATTACGATCCTGGTGATTCAGTACAAGGGAAACGTAGCGTGAAGCGTAAATCCGCGCCGCCCAGCGACGTCGGCCTGCCGCTCGAGACGCTCGAGCAGGTGGTGGCGACGCTCAATCCGGAAACCGAGCCGGGCGAACTTGCCGCGCAGATGGTGTGCATCCTGGCGGCGCCAGGGCGATTGGAGGGGGCGCGGCTGTGGCGCGTGGTCGGAGGGGTGGTATCGGTGTGGCAGGAAAGCGGCGAGCTTCCCAAGCCGGACGCAGCCCGCATCGAAAAGATTCTGCAAGGCAACGGTTCGGTGGCAAACGGCGACGGCTGCACATGGGTGCTGGGACACGGCGAGCATCCGGTGGGAATTCTGGAGGCGCGGCCGAAGGGACCGCTTGATCCACGAACGCGCGGATGGCTGGAGCTTTTCCGGCGTTATGCGGAAGTGGCGCTGGAGAGCAGCGAGCGGCGCCACGCGGTGATCGAGCTTTCGACGATTGTGGAAGCCACCAAGCGTCTGAATTCCACGCTGGATCTTGCCGAGCTTCTGAACATTATTTTGCAATTGACCACGCGGCATACCGGTGCTGAGCGCGGGACCGTGTTTCTGGTGGACCGCGAGCGCAATGAAATCTGGTCGCTTGTCGGGTTGGGACTCGATACGCATGAAATTCGGTTGCCGATCAGCCGCGGGATTGCCGGCTGGGTGGCCGAACACAGCGAGACTGTAAATCTGGAAGACGCCTACGCCGATCCGCGGTTTGAATCCGGAGTGGATATACGGCTTGGCTTCCGCACCAAGTCGCTGTTGTGCCTGCCGATCCGCAGCAAGAGCGGCGAGACGATAGGCGTGCTGCAATTGCTGAACAAAAAATCCGGTCCGTTCACGCGAGCGGATGAAAATTTGTTGCGCGCGATTTCGGATCACGTCGCGCTGGCCCTGGAAAACGCGCAGCTGCACCGCGACCTGCTGCACAAGCAGCGCATGGAGCGCGATCTGGCTTTGGCGCGCAGCATTCAGCTGGGATTGCTGCCGGAGCGTCCGCCCGTGCTGGATGGATTTGAGATTGGCGTCGCGCACCGGCCATCGCTCGAAGTGGGTGGCGACTATTACGATTTCATCGCGCTCGCGCCGGACACGATTCTCACTGTGGTAGCGGACGTGGAAGGCAAGGGCGTCGGCTCCGCGATGGTGATGGCCAACCTGCAGGCGACGCTGCACGCATTGCTGGCGCACTTGCATTCGCTGGAGCGCCTGGTGGAATCGCTGAACGACATGATGCTGGCCGATACGCGCGGGCAGAAATTCATGACCATGTTCGTGGGCTTGCTCGATCAGCCGCGGCGCACGCTGCATTACGTGAACGCCGGGCACGTGCAGCCGGCGGTGGTGCGCGTGAATGGCGACGTGGAATTTCTCACCGAGGGCGGAATGGTGGTGGGACTTTTCGCGGGCGTCCGCTACGAGCGCGGACATGTGAAGTTGCATCCGGGCGACGTTGTGGTGTTCTGCACTGACGGGATCACCGAAGCGAATAATTCCTCGGAAGAAGAATTTGGCACGGAGCGGCTGGTGGAACTGGTGACGCGCGAGCGCCATCTGCCTGCGCAGGAAATCGTCCAAGCGGTGATGACGAACGTGGATACGTTCTCGCGCGGCGGCACGCATGAAGACGACCGCGTGATTTTGATTATCAAAGTTACTTAGATTCTCCCTCCTGTAGGCTTCAGGTTCCCGTCGAAGAGTAGTGGCGCGTGCCGAAATTCCAGAGCGAGATTGCGATGGTGAGAAACACTAATGCAACTATTGGCACGAGCGGAGCGTATTGCGGCGAGATGGTGCGACCAAGCATGCGCACACTGGGGTAGAACGACGCGAGGCCGAAGGGAATAATCCAGCAGAGGAAGAATTGCACTACACCGCTGTAAATCGAAAGCGGATAGCGGCCGAAGGCCATCACGTTCCATACGGGCGGGTGGACGCCGATGCGATCTTCGAACCAGAACGAGACCGTGCTGAGGATGAGGAAGACCGATATATAGATGACGCCGGCGCACAGGCCGAAGAAAAAGAGCATGGCGACTTTCGTGGGAGTCCATGCCAGGCCCAGATGGTGCGTCGCCCACCACATGCAGAACACTCCGGTCGCGACTTCCTGCAGTGATTCGATGCGGAAGGTTTCAAAGAGCACCTGGAAGAGTGAGGAAATCGGCCGCAGCAGCACGCGATCGAATTTTCCCTCGATGATGTAGGTGCTACCGAAATCGTAGAGGTTCAGGCTGATGATGTTGAAGATGCCGTAGGGGATCAGCGAGAAGCCGTAGAGGAACAGCACTTCTTCAAAGCGCCAGCCGGCAAGCTGCGGAACTTTCTGGAACAGCACCACGACGAAGCTGAGCGCGAAGATTGTGGCGGCGAAGCTGGTTGCGAGACTGATGAAGAAATCGCCGCGATAGCTGACGCGCACCTTGGCGTACTGCGAGAAATAATCGAAGAACAGGCCGAAATGCCGCTGAGTGGCGGCCAGGAAGCCGGCGATGCCGGACTTTTCGGTAATGGGAATTGACGTTGGCATCGTTCGGTACGATCTATCCCCCGTGAATGGTGATCTTGCGCGCTGCGCGCTCCCACCAGACATGCGCGAGCCACAGTAGCGCGATCACCCACAGCCACTGAATTCCCAGAGCGCGCAAAGCCGTCCAGCGGTCTAGTTTGCCCAGATAAATTTGCAGCGGCGTGTAAGCAATGTGCTCGAACGGCAGCCACGCCAGGACCCGTTGCACGCGGTCCGGGAAAAACGACATGGGAATCAGCAGGCCGGAGAGCAGCTCGATCAGCCAATACTTTGCGCGAATCAGCGCCAGAATTGACTTCAGCGGAATCGCGCAAGTGCCGATCATGAAATTAATCGCGGCCATCAGGAAGAAGCTGCCGAGCACAGCCACGAGGAACAGCAGGAAATTCTCGCGCGACGCTGGCCCTTGCACCGGAAATACGAGCGCGACGACGACGGCCGTGGGCAGCGTCAAAAGCCCTAGCCGAAATGCCGACTCACCGATCGCGCGCGAAATCCACATCCACTGCACGGAAACGGGCTTGATCAGGTCCATTGCGATCTTGCCTTCGATCACTTCGTACGCCATTTCCTGGTCAATCGTGTTCCAGTAGAACGAGCGAATCATCCATCCGACGCTCACGTAGGTGATCATCTGCGCCAGGTTATATCCCGCGATGGAAAGGCCGCCGCTGTACACCGCGCTCCAGATGAAGTAGTACACGGTGACGTTCAAAAAATAAGTGATGATGCCCGTGAAATAGCGCAGCCGGAACGCGAGGATGTTGACGAATCCTACGCGCGAAAATTCCGCGTAGGGTACCAGCGCTTGCACCCAGCTGCTCATGGGCGTTTTTTCCACCGAGCGACGATTAACCTATGTTGACAGTCTATATTCATAGAGCGAACGTGAAATTCATTACTTTGTGCCCGCTCTCGGAGAGAACCGACACGTCCAACGTGTTTGAAATGGATACGCCGTTCGAAGGAATTTTGATCGAGAGTCCCCATCGAGGTTGTTCAGACTCTCTAAACCAGCCCGTAATGGGTGGAATCTTGGTCACTGATAGATTGCTGATCGCCCTGCTGTTGTCGCCGTCGGTCCAATCCGCTGTGACTTTTACGTTGTTGACAAATTCGTTGAGCGCAGTGCTCGTTGCAGAATTCGGAATAGAGGCGGGGCAACTCCCTATCGCCCCTTCCAGCGAGAATTCGATCTCGTCAGGAAACTCGTGCACGATTTTTGATTTTCTACGGAATTCGATGCCCTGTTCTGTCTCAATTCGCTGCAATCCATTGAAAAACTTGCCCGCACTTGCCTTTCCCGAGAGATCACCGCAAATACCGTCTGTCTGAAATCGATGTGCGGGCAACACCACGAAAGTCTCGTACGTTGTTTTCTTCGCAGCATGCCCGGGAGCCGCCAGCGCAGCAGAGAGTGCCACGAAAAACAGCGACGGCATACTTCGTGTCGTGAATAACGGCGTCACACGCTCACCTCAAGATGGGCGTCGCCGGCGTAGATTCGTTTGATGATTTCTTCGATGGGTTCGTCTTCGATGAGCAGGTCGCGGACTTCGACGGCATCCAGGATCTTGCGGATCAAATCGGACGTCGAAACTTTCACGCGATCGAAGCGGATGCGATACGTCAGTTCGTCCACCTGATCCACTTCCAGGCCGTCGCGGGAGAAGGCGTCAAGGCAGTCGGCTTGCGTGCGGTCCTTCAGAACAAATTTGATTTGCTTGGTGCGTAGCAATTGTTGCTTCAGTTGCGCGAGGTGCCCGTCGTAAAGGACTTTGCCGTGATCAATAATCATGATGCGGCGGCAAAGCTCCTCGATGTCGTCGAGGTCATGCGTCGTCAGCAGAACGGTGGTACGAAATTCACGATTGATGGCGCGCAGGAAATGGCGAATATGGTCTTTGGCGACCACGTCCAGCCCAATCGTGGGCTCGTCGAGGAACAGCAACGGCGGGTTGTGCAGCAGCGCGGCGGCCAGATCGCAGCGCATGCGTTCGCCGAGCGAAAGTTTGCGCACCGGCGTGTGCAGGTAATCGCGAATATTCAGGATGGCGTCGAAGTGTTCCATGCGCGCGTCGAAATCGCGCTGTGAGACGTCGTAGATGCGCCGCAACAGTTTGAACGATTCGATCACGGCGATATCCCACCACAGCTGGGTGCGCTGGCCGAAGACCACGCCGATGGTTTTCACGTATTGGCGGCGCTGGCGGTACGGCACGTAACCGTTGATGCGGATTTCACCGCTGGTGGGCACCAAAATCCCGGTGAGCATCTTGATCGTGGTGGATTTTCCGGCGCCGTTGGGCCCGATGTAGCCGACCATTTCGCCGCGCTCGATAGTGAAGCCGACGCGGTCCACCGCGGCCACGGTGCGGTAATCGCGGACGAAAAGATTTTGAATCGAGCCCCACACGCCTTCGCGCCGCTTGAAGGTGCGGAAGTGTTTCGAGAGTTCGTGGACGTGGATTAAGGAGTCGGCGCTCATCCGATTGTGAATTCTAGCATCTACGGGGATTCGGCGCAGGCGAGGCACGGTAGCGCGCGAGCCCGGCAGCGCTCCAACTGCGCCGGGTGCACCGGGTGCGCCTGCAATCCCGTCTGGCTGCTTTAGACGCGGTAAAGTGAAATTCGGTGCGCCGCAGTTGTAGGGGAATTGAGTCTGACTGCCGCAATCGACCGCGCGACGAGTCACGCCGTGGCGTTTACCGCCGCTTAGCCCTTGTGGCAGACCGAGCAGTGCTTCGCTTCGTAATTTTCCATCGTCACTTCGAACATGTTGTTGCATCCAATACACACGCGATGGATTTTCGCCGGGGGTTTTTCGCCGGGTTTGGTCTCGGTGACATGCGCGGAGTGCTGAGTATGTTGTGGCTCGCTCATGGGCGGATTCTAACATGAAGAGAATCCCACCGGCCGCCGCAACTATTCATTCAAACCGACGGCGGCCGGTTGCCGCGGATTCGGAGCGGCAGCAGCGGGCATGCAGGCCTAAGCACCTTTGCGCGTTTGCGCGGGCACGCCGGGAAAGGGTCTGCTACAATTTTACGACTTCGGGGGAAGCCTGCGCCGTAGCGGTGCGCGCTCTTACATGCCGGAAAGCAACAAGCCAAAGTGGGTGATTGCGGGTCTTGCCGCAGCGTTGGGTGTGGTGTTGCTGATTGTGCTGGCGGAGCGCGGTCCAGCGCCGCAAGTGCAGATCGTGAGTGTCACGCGCGAGGATTTGACCGCGTCAATCACTGGTAACGGCAAGGTCGAGCCGATTTCACCGACGGTTGCGCGCGCGGAATTTCCGACGTTTGTGGCGGAAGTGAAAGCTACCGAAGGGCAATCCGTCCACAAAGGCCAGCTGATTTTGAGTTTGGATTCCGCGGATGTTCGCGCGCAGCTTTCGCAAGCTCGTGCGGATTTGCTGGCAGCGCAGACAGATCTGCGCAATGCACACGCCGGCGGGCCTCCCGACGACGTAGCGCAGCTGCAAGGGGATTTGCAGAAAGCGGAAACGCAAGTGGCCAACCTGGAACGCACCCAGCAGGCGCTGGCCCAGCTGGTCGCCAAGGGTGCGGCCACGCAGGACGAAGTGGCGCAGAACCAGGCGGCACTGACGACCGCGCGCGCCAACTTGCAGACTTTTCAGCACAAGAAGGCAGCGCTGGAGCAGCGCGCTTCTGTAAATGTGGAAAGCGCCGGCCTGCGCGTGAAGCAGCAGCAGGACCTGGTGGCCGCTCTAGAGGGGAAAGTTCGTTCGGCCACGGTGATCGCTCCGACCGAGGGCACGGTCTATGCTCTGCCGGTGCGCAAAGGCGATTTCGTGAAGCTGGGCGACGTGCTGGCGGAAATGGCGGATCTGCACCACGTGCGAGTGCGCGCGTTTGTGGATGAACCGGATTTGGGTTCACTCGCCCAGAATCAGGGCGTGCAGGTTCTGTGGGACGCGATACCCAACCGCATCTGGAACGGCAAGGTCGAGCAGGTACCCAAGCAGGTGGTGGCGCGCGGATCGCGCAGCGTGGGCGAGGTACTGTGCTCGGTGGATAACGACAAGGTCGAGCTGCTGCCGAATGTGAACGTAGAAGTGCGTATTCTGGTGCACGAGCAGCGCTCGGTTCTG
This sequence comes from uncultured Acidobacteriota bacterium, assembly GCA_963779465.1. Classification (GTDB taxonomy): domain Bacteria; phylum Acidobacteriota; class Terriglobia; order Acidiferrales; family UBA7541; genus Palsa-295. The sequence goes on from CAVZYH010000002.1 coordinate 1,663,567, forward strand.
GTGATTCCACGGGGAGCCGTGCGTTACGACCAGGGGCAACACTTTGTGCTGGCCTACGATGGGGACGCGGTGCACCGGCGGGATATCAAGGTTGGAGTTGCCGGCGCCGATAAATACGAGGTGATCGCCGGATTGAACCTGGGTGACAAAGTGGCGCTGCCAGGAGATGTGGATTTGCGCGATGGCATGAAGGTCCGACCTGCGGAGGGTAAATGACGACGGGGAATGAGAATGGCGCGAGGATCGCGGAAATCGCGAAAATTGTTCGCGCGGCGGCCCCGGCCGCGGCGATTTTTCTGGCGATTAGCGCACCCGCGCTGCATGGCGTGTCTCGATCCGGGCGCGCCATGAACGAACCACATTTCCTCGCGGCCGCGGCGATGCCAGCCGACAATTCAGCCCTGCTGCAGACCGCGCAACGGCAGTTCAACGCGGGGAATTATTCCGCGGCGATCACCACGCTGCAATCAGCCATCACGCAAAATTCCAGCAGCGCGGAGGCTTACTACTGGCTGGGACGCACTTATTACGAAATCCGCGATTATGACAATGCGATTACTGCGGGTGAGAAGTCCATCGCGCTCGATCCTAAAAATTCCGTTTACCATCAATGGCTAGGAAGAATTTACGGCGGCAAAGCGGACCGCGACCGCAGTTTTTCATACGCGCGGAAAGTAAAAAAGGAATTCGAAACGGCAGTGGAGCTGAATCCGGACAATCTGGCGGCGCGCCGCGATCTGGAAGAATACGATTTGCAGGCACCGTGGGTGGTGGGTGGCAACAAGGACGAAGCCAAAGCGCAGGTAGACGCCATCACGGCACGCGACCCTGTCGCCGGACATCTCGCGCGCGCCGTCTATGATATGGACGGATTGAAGAAGCCGGATCTTGCCGAGAAGGAATACCGCGAAGTTCTGGTCGCCAAGCCCGGCAAGATTGAGCCGTATCTGGAAGTGATCGCTTTCTTTCAGCAGCAAAATAAGCCAGCTGATATGGAAACAGCGATTCAGGCTGCTGCGCTGGTGGCTCCGAACGATCCGCGACTGGGATATTGGCGGGGCGCGGCATTGACGCTCGCCAATTCGAATCTCGCCGACGCGGAAAAATATCTGAAGGCGTATCTGGCCAGCACTCCTGACCGCAGCGACTGGCCCTCGCACGCGGCGGCGCGCGTCTGGCTGGGCCGCGTGTACGAAGCGCAAGGAAAACGCAGCGAGGCCGCCGAGCAGTATCGCTCCGCACTGCAACTGGATTCCGGCGACAAGGACGCAAAAGCGCGGCTGGACAAGCTCGCAAAGTCCGCGCATTAAATAATCCGTGAAAGACTTACTGGAAACTCGCGTCAGTCAGGCCGCATCTCATCCCGTAGTGGTTCCTTCTTCGCCGGCACCGACAGGCACGCCGATACTCTGGGCCGAAACCTGGAGCCTGGCGCTGCAGGAGCTGCGCACCAATAAAGTGCGCGCGATGCTCACGATGCTGGGCGTGATTATCGGCAGCGCCTGCATTGTTCTGGTGGTCACTGTCGCGCTGGTGGGAAAACGCTACGTCGTAGGACAGATTGAAGGCGTTGGCGTGAATCTGATTCATTCAGAGCTGGTACACACCGGCGACACGCAGCGCACCACACTGAGTGACGAGATTACTCTGGCGGACATGGACGCCGCCAAGGCTACACTTCCTCACGTGCAGGTCGTCGCGGGCTCGCACGATATGCCTATGACGTTCGTGGTCAGTGGAGTGAGCCGCCCGGTCAGTCTCGTGGGCGTCACCGAAGGTTTTCAAGCCATTCGCCGTTTCCTGATTCTCCGCGGGCGTTATTTTGATCAGGACGACATGAATTCGCGCAGCAAGGTCTGCCTGATCACCCGAGAACTCGCTGAATTGGCTTTTCCCAATGAAGATCCGTTGGGGAAGGACATTCGTTTAGGAGATTTGCATTTCACGGTGATCGGTGTGTTTCACGAACGAACCGCGACTTTTGGCCTGACGGAAGTTACCAGGAATTCGGTGATCGTGCCGATCGGGCTCATCAAGTACTACACCGGTGAAGAATACCTTCGCACGCTTTACGTGCAGGCGGACAAGCCCGAAAATGTTCCCGAGCTCACCAAGCAGGTCGGCGAGTTATTGAGTAGCCGCCATCGGCGCGGCGCGGAGTATCTCACGGAAAATCTGGCTTCGTTGCTGGATTCCGCGCGCAGGATTTCCGTGGCGCTTACGGTGCTGTTGATTGTGGTGGCGACAATCGCGCTGACCATCAGCGGCATTGGAATCATGAATATCATGTTAGTGACGGTGACCGAGCGCACGCGCGAGATCGGCATTCGCAAAGCGATCGGCGCGCCGCGCGTTGCCATCCTGTATCAATTCTTGATGGAAGCATTTCTGATCAGCGGGACGGGCGCGTTAGTGGGGATTGCGATTGCCGTGGCGATTCCGGTCGTCGCGAACGTTTTCATCAGCCTGGTGCCGGAACTAGCGAGCGCGGGCGTGCATATTCCGGTGTCGTGGGTCTCGGTGGTTCTGGCGTTCTTGGTATCCTGTTCCACGGGAATCTTGTTCGGATATCTTCCGGCGAATCGCGCGGCGCGATTGCAGCCTACGGAATCGTTGCGTTATGAATAGAACGGCCTTTCGAAAATCGCTTGCGGATTTAATTCCGGCGGTGCTGCTGGCGCTGATCGTGTTGGGCGCGGCGCTTCCAGCGCGCGCGCAGGAAGATCGCAAGCTCAGTATGCGCGAAGCCGTCGCGCTGGCGCTGCAGAATAGCCGCGAACTGGCGCTGGCGCGCGTGCAATATACCGTCGCGCTAAATGAAGCGGGCGTGGATCGCTCCGCGTTCCGGCCCAATCTTTACACCGGGTCTGGCGCAGCCTATACCTACGGTTTTCCAACCATCGGCGGCGGACCCCCGGCAGTCTTCCAATTGAACTACAGCCAGTCGATTTTCGATCCCGTGCTGAAAGCTCAGCAGCAAGCGGCGGAAGATCACGCCAAGAACATGAAGCTGGAAATTGATCGCGCGCACGACGACGTGATTGTGCGCACAGCGGTCGCCTACCTGGAACTCGCCGAGGTGCGCCATTCCCTGGAGCTGCTGCGCAAGGAACAAGTGAGCGCGGAGAAAATTCTGGGCGTAACCCGCGAGCGCGTCGCGGCCGACCAGGAACTGGCGATCGAAGTGACTCGCAGTGAATTGACCGCGGCGCGCGTCCAGGAGCGCATCATCAAACTCGAAAGCCGCGACGATACTCTTACGCAGCAGCTCCGCAATGTGACCGGCGTCGCCGACACCCAATCAATTGAAGTGGACACCGCAGAACCCTCTTTCGCGACCGACATGCAGGAAGCAGAACTCGCTAACCTCGCGATTCAGAGCGACCGCGGCATCCAAGAAGCGGAAAATGACCGCGTGGCGCGGCAACATATCTTGCGCGGTGCCAAGCTCAGTTATTGGCCGACCCTGAGCGTCATCGGCCAGTACAGCGTTCTCTCCAATTTCAATAACTACACGAAATATTACAGCGGCCAATACCAGGCCAATAATTTTGCGGTCGGCGTGCAGGTTAGCATTCCACTGTTCTCCTCCAAGACGCGCGCGACAGTGGCGCTGGCCAAGAGCGAATTGCAGCTGTCCGAATTGTCGCTGGGAAATAAGCGGCAGGAAGTCCGCCAGGACGTGCTCCAGAAACAGCGCGACGTGCGGGAACTGCAGGCAACCTACGAAGTCGCGCGCCTGGATTTGAAGTTGGCGCAGGAAACCGTGGAGCTGACCCAGGCGAAATTCGACCAGGGCCGCGCCACCTTGCGCGACGTTGAAGCGGTCCGTCTGGATGAGAACGACAAGTTTGTAGGCTTCCTGGACGCGGATTTCGCGCGCCAGCGGAGTCAATTGACGCTGTTGCGGGCCACCGGCCAGCTGGCGAAGGTGTTTCAGTAGCACGGTGCGCGAAAAGCATGGCTTGGGCTGGCTGTGGAAATCGAGTAAAATTGATGCTTGGTAGTTAAGCTGGAGTTCATATGTCTTTCTGGAAGCCCTGAGGGGGTTATTGTAAATGGCATCTGTAATGAAAACGTTGTTGTTGAATCCGCCGAGCTTTGAAAAGTTTGACGGCGGAGCGGGCTCGCGTTGGCCCGCCACGCGCGAAATCGAATCGTACTGGTATCCCGTATGGCTCACCTATCCAGCCGGAATGCTCGAAGGCAGCCGGCTGCTCGACGGCCCTCCACACCACATCACGCCCGCAGAAGTAGTGCAGATAGCGCAGGATTACGAGTTTGTCGTGCTCTTCACCTCTACCGTGGGCTTCTGGAGCGACTTGAAAATGGCGCGAGCCATGAAGGAAAAAAAGCCCGGGCTGAAAATCTGTTTTGTCGGGCCCCAGGTGCAGATCAAGCCGGCGGAAAGCCTGCTCGCGAGCCCGGACATTGATTTCGTGGTGCGCGGCGAGTTTGATATTTCCGTGGTTGAATATGCGCAGGGCAAGCCGCTCTCCGAAATTCTGAGCGCAAGCTATTTGAAGGACGGAAAAGTCGTGCACAATCCGCAGCGACCCATGCTGCAAACCGCGGAACTGGACGCGCTGCCTTTCGCCACCGAGGTTTACCAGAAGAATCTCACGATCGAAAAATACAATGTGCCGTTCCTGCTGAATCCTTATGTTTCGTTCTACACCTCGCGCGGATGTCCTGCTCTTTGTACTTTTTGCCTGTGGCCGCAAACGCTTTCCGGCCACGCCTGGCGCGTGCGCTCGGTGGAAAACGTGGCGCGCGAATTCAAGCAAGCGCACAAAATGTTCCCGCAAGCGAAGGAATTTTTCTTCGACGACGATACCTTTAATATCCGCAAAGATCGCGTTCTCGCGCTCTGCAAGGAATTCAAACCGGTGGGCTTCCGATGGTCCTGCACCGCACGAGTGCACAGCGATTATGAAACTCTGAAAGCCATGGCGGACGCGGGCGCGCGTCTGCTAATCGTCGGCTTCGAATCCGGCGACCCGCAAATCCTGAAGAACCTGAAAAAAGGCGCGACCGTGGAAATGGGCCGCACCTTCGTGCAGAACTGCAAGAAAGTCGGCATCCACGTGCACGGCGATTTCATCATCGGGCTTCCGGGCGAAACCAAAGAAACCATCGAGAAGACCATCAACTACGCTAAGGAACTCGATTGCGAGACGATTCAGGTTTCCATGGCCCACGCCTACCCCGGCACCGAACTTTACGATCAGGGGATGCGTGAAGGTTTTCTCGCCGGTGAAGCCATCACGGACGACATGGGCCACCAGCTTCCGCACCTCCAGTACCCGCATCTCTCGCGGGAATACATGGTCGAATCCGTCAACCGCTTTTACGACGAATATTATTTCCGTCCCCGCGTGGCCTGGCGCATCGTGCGCGAAGCCCTGTGGGATTCCCACGAACGCAAACGCCTGTTCCACGAAGCCGTGGATTTCATGAAGCTGCGCCACGATCGCCGCAAGGTGGCGAAAAAAGGCGTGCAGAAAAGAGCCGTGGTGCAAGTACAAGCGCCCCCCATGGAGCCGCAAACTTCCGGCGCGGCGGGCGAATCACAGGGCGCATGACGTCTTCGCAAGGCCTGCACCTGAAAACCTACGTTTTCCTTTTGTTCATGGTCACGTTCGGCCCGCTGGGCGACGTGTTTCTGGCCGGCGGCATGAAAAAAGTAGGCGCTTTGAACATGCAGGATCCCGCGTCCGTGTTTCACTTCTTTGCGCGAGCGTTTGCTTCCGGCACCGTGTGGCTGGGCGTGATTCTGCTGCTCGCGTTTTTTATTTCCTATACTCTGGTGCTTTCCTGGGCGGATTTCAGCTTCGTGCAGCCAGCTTCTTCGTTTTCCTACGTGATCGTGGCGCTGCTGGGGCATTTTTTTCTGCACGAATTTGTCAGCCCGTTGCGCTGGGCCGGGATTGCGCTGCTCTGCATGGGCGTTTTGATTGTGGGTTACACGCCGCCGCGAACTACAGAGCGAGTCTGATGGCCTGGACTGTGACTCGCGACGCGCTGCTTATACTGGCGCTCGCATCGTTCGCTTATTACCTTGTCGCTATCGTCGCGGCGTTGCGGTTTTTTCGGCGCCGTGATGTCGGCGCGCCACGGGGCGATTTCGATTTCACGCCGCCCATCAGCATCCTCAAACCGATCTACGGACTGGACCGCGAAACCTACCAGAATTACGCCAGCCTCTGCGCGCAGGATTATCCGGAGTACGAAATATTGTTTTGTGTGAGCGACGAACTGGATCCCGCGATTCCGGTGATCGCGAAGCTGGCCAGTGATTTTCCTGATCGCCGCATTAATCTTCTGATCGGCTCAGAGCCGCTGGGCGTCAGCGACAAAGTGAACAAGCTTTGCCGCATGGCTCGCGAGGCGCGTCACGAAATTCTGGCGGTCAGTGATAGCGACGTGCGCGTCGAGCCTGATTATTTGCGCGCAATCGCCGCGCCCTTTCGCGATCCCTCCGTCGGCGCGGTCACTTGCCTCTATCGCGGCCTCACCGATGGCTCGCTTGCCGCAAATCTGGAAGCGATTGGTAACAGCACAGACTTTACCGCGGGAGTCTTGGTGGCGTGGCTTTTCGCTCCCGTGAATTTCACGCTCGGCGCCACCATGGCTACCACCAAGACCCGCCTCGCCGAAATCGGCGGCTTCGAATCCCTGGTGGACCATTTTTCCGATGATTACGAGCTCGGCAATCGCATCGCCGCGCGCGGCCATCGCGTCGAGCTCAGCACGTTTCCCGTTTCCATAGTGTATCCGCGGCAAACGCTAACTGACGCCTTTCGCCACCAGCTGCGTTGGAACGTAAGCATTCGCTTCTCGCGTCCCGCCGGGCATCTTGGGCTGATTTTCACGCAGGCGTTGCCGCTTACTTTGCTGGCTGCAATTGTCGCGCCGTCTGCGGCGTGGGGGATCAGCTTGCTCGCCGGCTATTTGCTGCTGCGGGGTATTTCAGCGTGGATCGTCGGTGTGTACGGCATGCGCGACGCAGGCGTGCGACAACATCTGGAGCTGCTACCGCTGCGCGACGCTTTCGCGTTCGTCGTCTGGGTCGCCAGCTTCTTTCCGCAACGCATCCACTGGCGCGGCCGCGAATTCTATGTCCGCGACAAACGTCTCGTTCCAACCGCGCCGCGCGAGTAGCTTACTCCGCTTTCTTCAGCTGCTTGTACAAGTCATTCGCCACCAGAAATTCCTGCTCCAATTCCTTGGAAGTCAGCTGCGTGCGCAAGTACTCGACCGCCTGCTCCAGCCGGTCCAGTGCCCGCGCTATATTTTCGGTATTGGTATGCGCCACGTCGCGCCACAAACCATAAGGACTGCCCGCAAGCCGCAGCATGTCCTGCAATCCCGGGCCGGAGAGCGAAAGCGGCAGACCGGTCTCATCCGTTTCATCTTGCACGACGCGCGCCAGCGCCACTGCCAGCAGCTGCGGCAGGTGCGAAACTATCCCGACAGCCCAATCGTGTGTCTCCGCATCGCACCACACCGGCTCCGCTCCCAGCGTGCGCACCAGCGATGCGAATCCCTGCACTCGCGGATCTGGATCGTCTTCCGAACCAACCAACGCATACCGCGCACCAGAAAATAATCCAGCATCGGCGCGCGCGATCCCGGAAGTTTCTCTCCCGGCCATGGGATGCCCGCCAAGAAAACGCGCACCACCAGCAAAAAAAGTTTTCGCCGCGCGGCAGATGATCGTCTTGGTGCTTCCCGCATCCGTCACCAGCGCGCCGTCTTTTGCTGCACCTGCAATCGCCGGGAGCGCCTCGATCGTCGCGCCAATCGGCAGAGCCACATAGACCAGATCCGCGCTGCGCACTGCAGCCGCAACATCGTGCGCGGTTTCCGGCACGGCTCCGCGCGCAAGTGCCGCTTGCAAAGTCTCCTCGCGATCGAATCCTACAATTGAAATGTCCGGGAAATGTTTGCGCAGCGCCAGCCCGAACGAGCCGCCGATCAGGCCGGTTCCGAGGATGGCTACACGTGAGAAGGGAATTGCACTAGTCGTCGAAGGCACGCGATAGTTTAATGCAAATCAGCGAAATTCGTCAGTCAGCGCGCGGTGGAACGCGCCGCGCGGTTTTCGCCGGCGACATCACCTGGCTCGACGACTACTACCTGCGAGACGTCCTCGAGCTTCTCGATCTGCCGCACCAGCGTATTTTCGGCGCGATCAGCCTGCACGGTCATCTGCACGTCGAGAAAGTGCCCGTCCTCGGATGTGTCCGCGGTCAAATGCAGCAAGTCGAAACGGCGCCGGCGCGTCACTCCCAAAATGCGCACCAGCGCGCCTTCGCTCTGTTTCGCGCGCAGCTGTAGGGTGAATTTGTTCACCGCGCAACCTCGCGCGCCACTTCATGCTGGTGCAGCATTTCAGAATTCGAACGGCCCGGCCCGACGATCGGCCAAACATTCGCCTCCTGATGAATCAGCACGTGCGCGAGCACCGGACCGGGTTCTGCCAACAGCCGGTCAATCGCGCTGGAAACGTCCCCGCGATCATCCACACGAAATGCGGGAATGCCCATGGATTCGGCGACGCGGCAGAAATCAGGATTGTCGGAGAGATCCACTTCGCTGTACCGCTTGTCATGGAACAATTCTTGCCACTGGCGCACCATGCCCAGCGCGCGATTGTCGAAGAGCACAATCTTCACCGGCAAATCGTAACGCCGCAGCGTCGCGAGCTCCTGCAGGTTCATCATGATCGAACCGTCGCCGGAAACATTGATTACCGTGGCGTTAGGGAATGCGAGTTGCGCGCCAATCGCCGCGGGCAAGCCGTAACCCATGGTGCCCAGGCCGCCGCTGCTCAAATGTTGCGACGGGCGATTGAAATGGAAATGTTGCGCCACCCACATCTGGTGTTGGCCCACGTCGCAAGCCACGATGGAATCATCGCCGGCGCGATCCGAGAGCTCTTTCAGAAATCCGGGGGCGTAAACTTCTGTGCCGGGCGCGGCGTAATCCCACGCGTGCGTTTCTTTCGAGGCGGTGCACTCACGTCGCCACGGTTCGATCTCCGTCAGCTTGCACGTCAGTGCTTTCAAAGCATGGCGCAAGTTGCCGATCACCGGAACGTCCGCGCGCCGCAGCTTGCCTACTTCCGCGCGGTCCACGTCCAGATGAATCACTTTGGCGTTGGGTGCGAATGCGTTCAGCCGGCCGGTGGCGCGGTCATCGAATCGCGCGCCCACGCAAATCAGCAAATCACAAGTCTGCACGGCGTGATTCGCAGTCTTGGTGCCGTGCATTCCCATCATTCCGAGCGCGAATTCGTGCGTGGTGGGCAGCGCGCCCAGGCCTTTCAGCGTCGCGACGACCGGAATGCGCGTGGCTGCAATGAACGCGCGGAATTCCTCGATCGCATTGCCCATGCCGATGCCGCCGCCGGCATAAACCACCGGGTTGCGGCTCTCGCGCATCAGTGTGAGCGCGCGCGTAATGGATTCCTTGGATGGCTCGGCGCTTTCTTCGCTCGCAGCGTTCTCGTGGAATTCATATTCGGCCACGGTGTTGGCGATGTCCTTCGGCAAATCAATCAGCACCGGGCCCGGACGTCCTGAGCGCGCGATGCGAAATGCTTCGTGCACAATGCGCGGCAGTTCCGCCGCGGTTTTCGCAAGGAAGCTGTGTTTTACGACGGGCAGGGTGATGCCGAAAATATCCACCTCTTGAAACGCGTCGGTGCCCATCAGAGAAGTGGCCACTTGTCCGGTGATCGCAACCATGGGAACAGAGTCCATGTAAGCGTTCGCGATTCCCGTCACAAGGTTGGTTGCGCCGGGGCCGGACGTGGCCATGCACACGCCCACTTTTCCGGTGGCGCGCGCGTATCCGTCCGCGGCGAGCGCGGCGGCCTGTTCGTGGCGCACCAAAATGTGCCGAATCTTGGAATCCAGCAGCGCGTCGTACACCGGCATGATCGCGCCACCGGGGTAACCGAAAATTATCTCGACGCCTTCGTGCTCCAGAGCCCTCACCAAAAATTCTGCGCCCTTCACTTGGCACCTCTTGCGGTCGCCGCCGTCTCCGGCTTCAGCCAGGACATTTGCGCGCGCAGCTCAGCTCCTACTTTTTCGATCGGATGATTCTTGTCTTTTTCCAGGAGCTTGTTGTAAACCGGCCGCCCGGTCTGATTTTCCAGGATCCATTCCTTGGCGAACGCGCCGGACTGAATTTCCGTGAGAATTTTCTTCATGCTTTCGCGCACGTGCTCGTCAATTACGCGCGAACCGCGGGTGATGTCGCCGTACTTGGCCGTCTCGCTGACGAATTGGTGCATCTTGGCGATACCGCCTTCGTAAATCAGGTCCACGATCAACTTCAGTTCATGGAGACACTCGAAATACGCGGCTTCCGGCTGATATCCGGCTTCCACAAGAGTTTCCCAGCCCGCCTGAATCAATTCGCGCGCGCCGCCGCACAGCACAGCCTGCTCGCCGAACAGATCCGTCTCGGTTTCCTCCGCGAAAGTGGTCTGAATCACCCCCGCGCGCGTTCCGCCGATCGCGCTAGCATATGCCAGCGTGCGATCGAACGCGTGGCCCGAAGCATCCTGATGAATCGCGAGCAAGCAGGGCACGCCACCGCCGCCTTCGTAGGTTCGCCGCACCAGATTTCCCGGGCCTTTGGGCGCGACCATGGTGATGTCCACCGTCTTGGGCGGCGTGATTTGCCCGTAATGAATGTTGAAGCCGTGCGAAAATAAAATCATCGCGCCTTCCTTCAAGCTCGGCGCCACTTCGTTCTGATACAAAGCTGGTTGTGCCATGTCCGGCGCCAGCATCACGATTACATCGGCGCCTTCCGCTGCTTCCGCCGGACCGGTAAGCTTCCAGCCGTCCTGCTCGGCTTGTTTCCAGGAGGGGCCGCCGCGGCGAAGTCCTACCGTCACATTTAATTTGCTGTCGCGCAGATTCAGCGCGTGCGCGCGGCCTTGGCTGCCGTAGCCCAGCACGGCAATGCGCTTTCCTTCCAGCGCTCGCGGATTCGTGTCGGTGTCCCAGAACATTTTCGCCATCGTCATTCTCCTTGTAATTGCAATTTCTACGCGGCGCTGGTTACGGCGCCCAGCGATGCCGATGTAACAAGTTTTGCGTACTTGGCCATGACACCGCTGGTGTAACGCGGCGCGGGCGGTTTCCACTGCGCGCGGCGCTCTTCCAAATTGACCGCGACGTCCAGCCGACGCGCCTTTACGTCCAAAGTAATAATGTCGCCGTCGCGCAGTAGCGCGATCGGCCCACCGTTCGCTGCTTCCGGAGCGATGTGGCCGACCATCAGCCCGTGCGTCGCGCCGCTGAATCGCCCATCGGTAATCAGCGCGATGCTTCCATCAATTCCTTGACCCGCCAGCGCGCCGGTGACAGCCAGCATCTCTCGCATGCCCGGCCCGCCCTTCGGCCCTTCGTAACGTATGACGACCACGTCGCCCGGCTGAATCTGGCGGCTCTGCACCGCTGCGAACGCAGCTTCCTCGGAATCGAACACACGCGCAGGTCCGCTGTGCAGCACACGCTCGTGCCCGGCGAGCTTTACGACGCAACCTTCCGGCGCAATCGAGCCATGCAAAATCGCGAGACCACCGTCGGCCTTCAAAGGATGGGCGAGCGGCCGGATTACTTCCTGTTCCGCCGTTTCTGTCGCGTCCTGAATTTCTTCGAACAGCTTACGGCCCGACGTGGTGATCCCGTCATGCAGCAAGCCGGCCTCCAGCAAACGCTTGCCGAGCAGGCGCATCCCGCCGGCGCGGAACATATCCGGCGCGTTAAAACGCCCGCCCGGTTTCAAGTCCGCCAGAATCGGAGTGTTTGCCGAAATTTCATCGAAATCTTTCAGGGTCAGCGTCACGCCGGCGTCCGAAGCAATCGCCAACAGATGCAGCACAGCGTTGGTGGAACCGCCGGTAGCAGCGACCGACGCGATCGCGTTGTGCAGCGATTCCCGAGTGATGATTTGCTTCGGGCGAATGTCGTCCTTCAGCAGCTGCATCACCAGCTTGCCGCAATCGAACGCGGCCTTATCCTTGCGTGGATCAGTCGCCGGAATTTCGTTTGCGCCCATCGGCGAAACGCCAAGGAACGTGATGGCCGTGGCCATCGTGTTGGCCGTAAATTGCCCTCCGCACGCCCCCGCGCCAGGACACGCCACGTCCTCCAACTCGCCGAGCTGCTTTTCGGTCATTTTGCCCGCGGCACACGCGCCCACTGCTTCGAACACATCCATGATCGTGACTTCGTGCCCCGCGAAATGGCCGGCCAGAATCGAGCCGCCATAAAGCGAAAGGGAAGGGAGGTTCAGCCGCGCCAGCGCCATCACTGTCGCGGGAATTGTCTTGTCGCAGCCGCAAATTGCCACTACCGCGTCGAACGCGTGCGCGCGCACGAAAAGCTCGATGGAATCGGCGATCACTTCGCGCGATACCAGCGATGCCTTCATACCTTCGGTGCCCATGGTGATGCCGTCGGAAATGGTGATGGTGTCGAACTCGATGGGAGTGCCGCCCGCGGCGCGAACACCGGCCTTCACGCGCTCGGCCAGCTGCCGCAAATGAAAATTGCAGGGAGTCACTTCGGTCCAGGTATTGGCGATGGCCACGAGCGGGCGCGCCAAATCGGCGTCGGTGAGGCCGGTGGCTTTCAGCATGGCCCTTGCGGGCGCGCGGGAAATCCCCTTCTTGATGGCGTCGCTTTGCATGTCGTCTTTATTAGTAGGCGTCCAGGGGGCAGATAAGTCCAATTTGTAATTCTTGGCGAATTCATAAATGAAGCTTATATGAGATTTCCGCACACGGCGCTTGACGGCGGCGCCCTGCTTTCGTATAGTTGGCCTTGCTAGGGATTCAAAAGGACACAAGGCGCGTGGGTAATAGGTTTTATTACCGTTTCGCTTTTACCAGCCGCTTCCCATATACGGGGAGCGGGCCGGCGAGACGCGCGCGGATCACCTAGCACGTAGCAACTAGAACCGCACCAAGTCTTCTAAGCCGGCCGCGACCCTCAAAGGGAACGCGGCCTTTTTTGTTTTTGGGGTCATTTCATTGCTGATAGGACAGGAGAAGCGGGATGAGTGAAATCAAAATTGGCGACTGGCGCGCGAAAATTGACGCGATTGACACCACTCTACTGCACCTGCTGAACGTGCGCGCGAGCTTTGCGCTCGAAGTGGGCCGTCTGAAGGGCGCTCGCGGCATCGCCTTGCGCGTTCCCGTGCGCGAACAGGAAATCCTGACGCGCATGAAGAAGTTGAATCCCGGTCCGCTCGATAGCGAAGCCGTTGGTAAAATCTACAGCCAGATCTTGCACGAATCCATACGCATCCAGGCAGATCATGGTCTGGGCTCGACGCAGGTTCTCAGACGCGGCAAGACACGCCTGCCGGAAAAGCGGCGCAAAGTGGCGGCGGCATGAGAAGCGTGGCCACAGCGCGCATCGCGTTTCAAGGCGAGCGCGGCGCGTTCAGCGAAGAAGCCGCGCTGAAACTGCTCGGCGCGGACGTCACGCTGGTGCCCTGCGCCACTTTCGACGCGACGTTCTCCGCGATTCGCAACCAGGCCGCGGATTACGTGCTGGCGCCGATGGAGAATAGCCTGGCAGGCTCGGTGCATCGTTCGTTCGACCTGCTCGTCGAAAGCGGCCTGCACATCGTCGGCGAAGTAATCATTCCGATCGTGCACAATTTGATCGGCGTGCCGGGAGCGTCCCTCGAACAGATTGCGTCGGTGGAATCGCATCCGGTGGCGCTAGCCCAGTGCGAACGATTCTTCATCGAGCATCCGCGCCTGAAGCGTATTCCCGCCGAAGATACAGCAGGAAGCGTGCGCGAAATCATGAGCATCGGCGACCCCACGCGCGCGGCCATCGCCAGCAAGCGCGCCTCAGAGCTTTACGACGCCGTGATCCTGCGAGAGCACCTGGAAGACGACCGCGAAAATTACACGCGCTTTTTCTTGCTCGCGCCGTCAACAGAAGCTCCCAAGGAGTTTCCCGCTCCAGACAAAATTTCGCTCGTCTTCCAGCTAGCCCACAAGCCCGGCGCCCTGCACCACTCGCTCGAGCCTTTCGCGCGCCGCAACATCAACATGATGAAGATCGAAAGCCGCCCCGTGCACGGGCGCCCCTGGCAGTACCGTTTCTATCTCGACCTGCAAGCCGCAGCCAGCGATCCGGAATTCGGGGAAGCGCTCGCCGAACTCGCGCAGCAAGCGGTGGAACTGAAAGTTCTTGGCTCGTACAAATCGGCGGAAACAGCGCCTGCCGCTAAATTTGCCTCCGAGGGGATCCAATGATCATCAACATGGCCGTAAACGCAACCGAAGAGCAGATTGACCACGTCGTGAAACGCATCCAGGAGTGCGGCTTTCAAGCGCATCTGAGCCGCGGGGAGGAACGAGCCGTGATTGGAGTTGTCGGCAAAAGCGAAAAGCATCGCGGGGAACTGGAAGCGCTGCAGGCCGCTCCAGGCGTCGAAGAAATTATCCGCATCACGCATCCCTTCAAGCTCGCGTCCAGAAATTTTCGGCCCGAAGGCTCGGTGGTCGAGCTGGGCAAGGGCGTTTCCATCGGCGGCACGGAAATTGTGGCGGCAGCCGGGCCGTGCGCGGTGGAATCCGCCGCGCAGATTGGCGAAATCGCCGATAAGGTGGCGCGCGCCGGAGCGAAACTGCTGCGCGGCGGCGCGTTCAAGCCGCGCTCGTCTCCCTATTCATTTCAAGGCCTCGGCGAAGAAGGGCTGAAGCTACTGCGCGCCGCGGCAGACGCCAACGGGCTGCTGGTGGTCAGCGAAGTGATGGACCCGTCGCAGATTGACGTGATGCTGCCCTACGTGGACGTGATGCAAGTTGGCGCCCGCAACATGCAGAACTATTATCTGCTGCGCGCGCTCGGCGAAATTCAGAAGCCGGTGCTGCTGAAGCGCGGCATGTCCGCCACCATCGAAGAACTGCTGCTGAGCGCCGAATACATCATGTCCGGCGGAAACTACAACGTGATTTTGTGCGAGCGCGGCATACGCACCTTTGACACCTACATGCGGAACACCATGGATATCGCTGCGATCCCGGTGATCAAGCAGCTCTCGCACCTGCCCGTGGTTGCCGACCCGTCGCACGGCACCGGACGCCGCGACAAGGTCGGCGCCATGGCCCGCGCCGCAGTAGCCGCCGGCGCCGACGGCCTGCTGATCGAAGTCCATCAAGACCCCGAGCGCGCCCTCTCCGACGGCGCTCAGTCCCTGTACCCCGATCAATTCGCGCAGCTAATGGCCGAAGCCCGAATGATCGCACCAGCAGTAGGCCGCCGCATCGCAGAGGAAAAGGCGCACCAGCGCGCGGCAGTGTGAGGCGTCAGTAGCGGTTGGCGAACAGTGACGCATCGCCCTGAAAGTCTAAAGCCGCTCACTTGGCCGGTGGGGCGGCCTCAGGCGGGAGCCCGAGACATTCAGGGCAGATGACGGTCTTGTCGCGGAATTCGCGTTCTGCCGGGCCTGAAAGTGTTGTTCCTGAATCCACGGTTATGGTGCCGCGCCCTGCACAGCGCGAACAAGGTCCGAGTTTCTTTTCGCCCGCTTTATTATCTGCTGTTAGCTCAGTTACGAACTTTCCATGCCGGTCCACGATCATTTAATTGCTCTCTCAACGTTGCGCTCTAATTCGGACTGCGTTTGCCCTGAACCTGCTTCTTGGCCCGGATAGCGCGCCAAATATACGCCCAATTCGCCCGCTCGTACCATCTTGATCGAGGAGGCTCTCGCTTGCGCAGCGCGCGCCACTACTGGACGTCGGTGACCTTTCCGTTGGTGAAGATCACTTTCATGTCGGGATAGAAGTACATTTGCTTCGCGCCCAGGTTGACGATCTTTTGCGGCTGGCCGAGGATTCCGACGACCTGGTCTGTGGTTTGGCCCAGCGCGATGGTCTTGGGGGCCGCGGCTGGTTGCGCCGCGGCCGGCTGCGCCGGAGCGGCATTTTCGGCAGGCGCTGCCTCCTGCGTGTCCGCCTCCGCGGTGATCACTTCCTCGATGCTCTTCATGACCTCGTCCGCGGGAGGGGCAATGTTTTTCGCAAATGGAAATTTTAGCTGGCCGTAGTAACGCACGTCGTTATAAGGATCACTGTAAAACTGAAAAACCACGCCGTCCGGTTTCACGACATATTCCGTAACCCAAAACTTTTCGCCCGTGACGAATTTGCGCTGCGGAATAGCAGTGGTTTGCTGATTGGCGGGAGCGAGCGCCATGCCCCAGGCCATGTTTGCGCCGAAGCCGAAGGAGATCACGCCGTTCTTGTAAGTGTTGGTTGGCGATGCGATGGCTTCGGTGCTGCACATCACCAGTCCGTCTTTATGCAGATCCAGCACGGAGCCGGCTGTCGCAATATCCGAACGATCCGCGGTCATCTTGGTGCGCTTGAACTCCGCAGCGAGGCGCTTTTGAATTTCGGCGCGCGAATCTTGACCGTGCAACGCAGGCGCAACGCACATCAGTGCCAGTCCCACGGCAAGAACCGGGGCCAAATAGATTGCTCGGCGCATAAACTGCCTCCTCATGAGTTTCAGCGCGCAGTCCATTGTGAAGTGCGAACCGACCGACGGATAAATTACACCTGTCGCTCTTCATACGCAATTCGATCGCGCTGCAGTTGCATGGCGTCGACGCGTCGCGGCGCGCTGATTATCGCGCTGCTCGCGAAAGTAAGCGTTTCTTCACTCGTCTTGCTCGGCGATAAATGCGTCCACGGTGAGGACCGTTGCTTGCCCCGGGAAAACTTTCTCCGTGAGCACGCGGTGAACTTCGGGATCGGCGTCGAAGCAGGCATCCTGCAGGACGACGCAGCGGTAATCCAGGTCAGCGGCGCGCCGCAGCGTGGAGAGCGTTATACCGCTGGTGGAAATTCCGAAGAGCACTAGATTTTCGATGCCGCGCGAACGCAGAATCAAGTGGAGCTGGTTCTCCGAAAACGCGCCGACTCGCTGCTTATAGACAACGAGATCTTCGGAACGCGCCACGGCGCTGTGGAATTCGGCGGATGGTGTGCCGATGACGAAAAGATTGTTGTCCTTCAGCCGCTTCCAGCGCGACTCTGTGTCTGGAAGTTCAGGATGGCCGGGGGCGAATCCCAGTCCCACGTGAATGATCAGAAATTGCTTCTTGCGCGCAAAATCCACGGCTTTGGCCGCGTTGGGGACGACGGCATCGGCTGCGGGGACAAATCCAAAAATTCCCTTCTGAAAATCGAGAGTTAGCAGAGCGGTCTTTTTTGGATCCAGTTTCATGGGCCTTCCTTCCCGATTATTTCGATGACAGTAGGATAGCACCATGGGTCCATCGCGGCAGCTGCACCATCCGGAGCGGCTAAAGCACCAGCTCGGGGTTTGCAGGTGCCGTTTTGGCTACCGGTCCGCATTTACATCCGCTCGGCGCGGTGCCATAATTCCCGGACTGAGGGACGGAGGCACGTCCATGCGCAACAAGATGCGAGGAGTATCCCTTTTCGCGGCGATTCTCGCCGTGGCTCTCCCAGTTGTGATCGCGAGTCCGGCGTTTGCTTCCGGCGACGACAAGCCAGCGACCCCGGCGTCAACCGCGATGGCTGCGCCGACCGCCTCGCCTGTGCCCACCGCGACGCATCCGGACCGCGAACGGAAAGTGTTCACCAACGACGACATTGATCAGATGTGGCCGAAGGAGCAAGCGGCTGCCAACCCTGCGCAGCCACCGGTCGCGAGCAATTCCGCTG
Source organism: uncultured Acidobacteriota bacterium (assembly GCA_963779465.1). Taxonomy (GTDB): domain Bacteria; phylum Acidobacteriota; class Terriglobia; order Acidiferrales; family UBA7541; genus Palsa-295. The sequence continues at coordinate 1,681,328 of CAVZYH010000002.1, forward strand.
CGGTTCAAGTGCGGAGGCCAGTGGCTGTGTCTCGCGCTACGCGCGTGACGATCGTGTCCGTCAGCCCGCAACAAGACCCGCTGTGGTACGCGACGCAGCTCGAATCGCTTAACGCGGAGCTCGATAGCATCAGCAGCAGAGAAGCGAGCTTGCGCGATTTCCGCGCTACGGGCTCAGGTCCCGGATTAACCGTCGGGCTGCAATTCGACGCGCCGTGCGACGGCATCACCACCGACAACGCGATCGCGCAGTTGGAATTGCGCAGGCGTGAAATTGAGCTGCAGATTGACGCCTTGCAGGATACGGCCCGGCAAAACGGGGTGTCGCCCGCGGTATTTCAAAATCCAGCGGCGATTCTGCAGGCGGCGCAGCGGCCTATGAGCCCGGGACAGGAACGCGCGGTGCTGAGAGAAACACAAAGTGAGCTGATCGGCAAACTGGACGGCGTGCAGAATCAATTGGCGGACATGTCGAACGCGGCCGCGGCTCAGGGAATCACGCTTCTGCCGGTAACTCCCAACTGGGGCGGCAACCTCACCACCAACCGGATCCAAACGCTCGACCAGCGCGCCACCCAGATCCAAAACGCCCTCAGCGAAAATGAAGACGCTGCTCGCCGCGCTGGCGTAGCTCCGTCAACATTGCCCTAACTGCGGCGGTGCCAATTCGGGGCTGGATCACCTACGATCCAAAAATATCAGCTTGTCGAGCCTCCATAGCCTACAGCGAGCTTTCGCTGTCTTTTACAGGGATTATCTGAGAGAAGGAAATTCTCTTCGCTACTACCATTTGTTCGCCCGCCCTATTCTTTCGTGAGAGGTGGGTTGTGATTCAGCCTTCAGCAGTGCGCTTCGCGCTACTACTTCTTTCTGGTGTTGCTTTCCTGATTGCAGGCGTGTCATCCAGCCAACTGAGAGCTTCTGTTGCTCCAACAGCCTACATCCTGGTTCAGCCTGGTGACGAACCATCGGCCTCGACTTTTACCGGCAAGATCGTTTCGCAGAATGGCGACCGATTCATCCTGCGCGACGACGCGAACGACGTCTGGTATCACCTGGATGACCAAGCGCAGGCGCAAAAATACCTTGGCAAAAATGTGGTAGTGACCGGCGTCCTGGACGGCCGCTCAGACATGATTCGCGTCCGCAGCATAGCCGAGGCAAAGGAGTAAGCGGCCTCGCGGGGAACCGAGTTCACGAAACACGCGGCCGGCGCGATTGCGCTGCCGATTTGCCGGAACGTCATCTACATAAGGTTGCGGCTGAAAGAGATACTCTGTCGCGCCGACTACTCAGCGGCTGCCAGCGGGGTGGGGCGCGACGGGGAGAGAATTCGGCGCGCGCGTAGCGAGCGGGTCGGGATTGGGCGCTTGGTTGATGACGGTGACTCCTGAAGACGCCCACGCCAACTTGCCATCGCTTTTCGCGACTTCCTCGACGATTTTAGTGAAGAAGCGATCCTGCATTTCGGTTCGTTTGGTGTAGTCCACCACGTAGTTGATGGTAAATTCCAAAGACGCGGCATTCACGGCGAGAGCGACGACAGGCTCGATGGGCGGATTTTCGGTGCGATAGTCGTCGCTCACTGCGTTCCAGGAATTCTGCGCCTCGACCAGATATTGGCCGATCACCTCGTTGGCCACATGCAAGAGCGTGGCCCTGGCGAGCGTGGCGTCACTCGTGATGGTAAAAACGACTTTAATCTGGTCCCAGATGAAGCGAAATCCTTGCGAGTAGTTAAAGACTGAACTTTTCAGGACTGCGTTATTGGGAATGCGCACGATGCGTCCGCTGTACAAATCCCTGCCGACCCAGCTGCCGACTTCCATCAAAGTGGTGCGCATCAGGCCGATGTCAATCACATCGCCGCGCGTCTCGCCGATCTGAACTCTGTCTCCCACGACGTACAGCTTCGAAAAGCCGATGGAGAACGCGCCGGCGATGCTGGACAGGAGATCCTGGAGAGCTACGGCGACGCCCGCGCCGGCGACGCCGAGGGCAAAGCTGAGGCGGCCTAAGCGATCTTCAAAAAGGATCGCCAGGAAGAGAAGAATCGCGAGGTACCCGCTAAAAACGACAAACTTGCGAACTTTATAGCGCGCATCGGCGCGGCCAAAACGCCGGGGAAGAGTTTGCTCCAGCAGGTGAAAGGCGCCATGAATGATTAGGATTCCGATAATCGCGGCGACGCACTTCTCGACCAGCCCCAGTGACATCGCCTGCTTGAGAATCTCGTTCATTCAGACACCATTTTACTCACATCGCCGCCGGCGCGGACCATGTCAGGTATTCGCCCGGCGCTTTTCCCAAAGCTCCCAAAACAGCGCGACCGTAGCAGGCGCGAAGCCCGCGTAGTGGTTGTTGGCGTAGGCGTACACTTTGATGCCCCGACGGGTGGTTTGGTAACAGTAGTCCACCCAGCGCGCAAGGGCGGGGCGGCGATCTACGATGGTCTTGTCCCACGTTTTGGTTTGCTCTTCAATGCCTTTGCGGTCGCCGAGCCACCGGACGTAGGTAAAGTCCGCAGTGATGGGGTGGAGGCGGCCGGTCAATTCCGTGACGCCCGGCATCCAGGCTTGATCGATCACCGCGAGCGCGACGTGATGTTCGCGGAGCAGCTGCACGAAATTTTCGTCCAGCCAATTCTTGTTGCGGATTTCCAGGGCGAATTGATGGTCTTTAGGAAGTTTCTGCAGAAAGGGGCGCAGGCGCGCTAGAAATTCGGCGCCGGATTTGAACTTGGTGCGATTGAAATAAGGAAACTGAAACAGCATGGGGCCGAGCTTGTCTTTGCCCAAGATTTCCGCGGTGTCCACGAATGTCTTGAATTCCTCGTCGCAATCGTCCAGGCATTTTTCATGGGTGATGGATTGGGGAATTTTCAGCGAGAATACGAAGCCGGGGGGTGTCTTGTTAGCCCAACCCGTGACGGTGGAACGCGCCGGCGTGCGGTAGAAAGTGCTATCCACTTCGACAGTGTTGAATTTCGTGGCGTAGTAGGTGAGAAAATCGCGTGGCTGCGTTCCAGCGGGATAGAATGCGGCTTCCCAACCGGCAGCGGTAAACGCGGACGTGCCGACGCGAATATTGGGTTCAGTTTCAGGCGTCACGATGGGAGAGCCTAACTTAATGGTTCGCTACGGGGCAAGCGGCCGTTTGGGGCGGCGGGCCTATGCTGCCGTGATAAAGTTTTCACCCGTTTGGTGGGCACGATGATTTTTCTCGAGACAGCACGCTTGCTCTTTCGGCCACACGAGGCCGGCGATGAGGCTGATTTTGTGAACATGCACACGGACGCTGAAGTGCGGAGATACGTCGGAGGGCAGGCGTGGCCAGTGGAGAAAGCGCGTTCTCGTTTTCGCGAGCAATATCTGGGCAGACCGGCGGAGACTTACGGCTTGTGGGCGACAGAATTCAAGGAAGAAGGGAAGTACATCGGATGTTGCGGCCTGCGGGCTCCCGGGAACGGGGTGGGCGCGAGCCTTGGTTACTATTTGTCGCGGCCGTATTGGGGACGAGGCCTGGGATTGGAGGCGTCGCGGGCTTTCATTGACGTTGCATTCACGCGCCTGGGATTGGAATCCGTGGAGGCCGATGCGGAAGAAGGCAACACCGCGTCGGAACATATCTTGCGGAAGTGCGGATTCAAATATGTGCGGCGCGAACTGATTCCCGGGCGCGGCCGCATCATCAACTTCTATGAGCTGGCGAGAGGCGAATGGCAGCGGAGTCGCAGCTCGTGACGCGCGTGGCGTCGTAAGCGCATATGGGCTCGCCCTCGGGGCGCAGATTCTGTGGAAAACGCGGGAATTCGAGCGGCGATACGCTGCAGGTGGTTGACGAAAATCCGATCAGTCAGTAAAGTAGATCAGGGTCGTGCGAACGGCCCTTTTTTGTTGTCTCCCTCTCGGCTGGGAGGTCGTACAATTGGCAGTACATCAGATTCTGGATCTGATTATCCTGGTTCGAGTCCAGGCCTCCCAGCCAACTTCTAAGACGCAGTAAAATTCCCTGCAATGCTATGAAAAGACTGGACAACCGCGATCCAAGATTTTTTTGCTGCTTATCCAGCTGTGTTAAAATTGAGGTCAGAGGGAAGCTATGGGCCTGTTTGTGAAGATTTCGCGGTTAGCATTGATGGTGGGGGCGATGCTGGCGCTGAGCGGCGCTTGCGTTCAGGCTGGCGACGTGTCCTCAGAGCCTGGCCAGGAACATGTGCTGCGGCTTTACAATACGCACACGGGCGAACGCCTCGAGATAATGTTCCGGCGCGGAGAAGATTACGTTCCCGGCGCTCTTGCGAAGCTGGATTATTTCCTGCGCGACCATAACACCGGCGAAGTGCGGCATTTCGATCCGCGCCTGTACGATATTCTCGCGGACCTGACGGCGTCGGTCGGGCATCCTTCCGGCGAGATAGATATTGTCTGCGGCTATCGCACGCCTTCCACGAACGAATCGCTGCGCGCCCATACCACTGGAGTCGCGAAGAACAGCCTGCACATTCAGGCGGAAGCGATTGATCTGCGCATGCCGGGCGTTAACACGCTTACTCTGCGTCGAGCCGCACTGGCGTTGCGTCGCGGCGGCGTGGGCTATTACCCTCATTCCGATTTCATCCATGTGGACACTGGCCGCGTGCGCCAGTGGTGTTTCGATTGTCCCGCCAACCTGATCACTGGTGATTAACCTGACTGGTTAGCTCAAGTGGCTAGCCCGGATACGGATAACCCTTAGCGAGAGCTTTCTCAAGCTCTGCGTCGTGCCCGTAGATATCGTCGTAGAAGTGCACCACTCCATCCTCCGTGACGATCACCGTGGCATACAGGATCAAGACCGGAATCGGACGCGCCAGATTCACTTGCTGCGGTGCGTCTCCATTCATAGCCGCGCGCACACGAGCCATGTCCCAGCTTCCGGTATTGCCGCGCAACACCCACACTGCCAGATCGGCGGGTTTTTCCAGGCGAATGCAGCCGTGGCTGAAATCGCGGCGCGTCTTTGAGAAAAATACCTGATCTGGCGTGTCGTGCATGTAGATGTTGTAGCTATTCGGAAAGATAAATTTTACGAGCCCAAGTGCGTTCTTGGGTCCCGGATTTTGCCGGATGAATAGCTTGCCCGCGCGCAGCTGCTGCAGCACGTCAGGCGAGACGGGCCCAGACGCGACGACTTGCTGGCGGCTGTCCACCACCGCAAAACCTCTCTTTTCCAGGTAGTCGGGATCGCGCGAAATTTTCGGAATGAATTCGGCTTTGGCGATGGAGTAGGGAACGCTCCAATAAGGCCGGAATATCACGTACTGCAAACTGTCTGCAAACACTGGAGTGTCGTGGTCATAGGCCTTGCCGACGACCACATTCATGGTGAGGACGATTTTGAAGTTTTCATCGTACGCGCGCAGGCGAAATTCCGGAATATTCGCGACGACCGGCGCGGCGTGAAGTCCGATGGGCAACCAGCGCCAACGCTCCAGGGTGAGTTGCATCTGCTGCACGCGAGCGGAGAGCGGCGTGTTCAGATCAGCCAAAGTTTGCGCAGTGATTTTGCCGTCCGCGGTGCGGCCGAAGCGGCCTTGATAGCGTTTCACCGCGTCCACGAGGGGACCTTGATACACCGTGGCGTCCGCCGGTATGTTTGCGTCAGCGGGAAGGTCACCGACCAGATGGAGGAATTGAGCGAGCTGCGCGACGCCGGTATAGCTGTCGCCTGGGGCGATCGTCTTTCCAATGGCGGGAAGAGGCTGGCCGTTGTATTCCTTCGCATATTGCAAATAGGCGTGCAGGGCTTGAATGGTGCGTTGGTAACCCGGATAGGGAGGTTCGACCTGAGCGAGGTTGGCGGCAACATCGGGGGCGTCCACAACATCTTCTTTAACGAATTGCGGCAAATCATATTTCTTGGCCTGAACATCGAGGTCAAAATCAAAATGCTTGGGATTGATCCTGCCGATGTGCAGGTCCGAAATGTAGCGCATCACGCAAACGGTTAGCGCGGCATCGAATTGCACGGCGTCTTTTTCCGTTGGTTGTGACCCCGTCGGTTTGAGTTTTGCGAGGCGGTCGTGCCAGCGCGGCCCGTCGTAGTCTTCAGCGGACAATCCTTTTTGGTCGGCCTGCAGAAGGATAGCGATTGCTTGTTGCGCTTGCGGAGTTGGCTGCATGCCGCGGACCCACGGCAGCGAATTGCCGTACGAATCGTAAAATTCCTTCACGAGCTTGCCGTAATCGCTGAAGTCGGGCCAGCGCAGGTCCGCGAGGTTTCCCGCGTCAATGATAGCGCGCAAGGAAGCTTGGCCTTCGGGAGTGAGCTGTTGCGGCGGCGCCGCGGGTTGCGCGGCAGCTTGTGATTGCGAGCGCGCATTAGCCGTCGAGCTGGTGTTGCAACCGTATAACAGAGTTAAGGCGACAAGAGGCAGCGTTAACAGCAGGTCCGCGGAGACGCGACGTGGCTTCAATGGATTCCTCCCGATTCCAACTCGATTGCGGCTAACTCCGGTGGTTCAGTCGCACGTAGAACTCAGCACCCTATAAATGCCGCACGGAATAATTGGCTGTGCACGCTTCTGATGGAAAGTGCGCCGTCTTAGGCTGCGCCTTCCCCGCGTGCAAATCGCTCGCGTCGCAGCAGATTCTACATCATCTGAGGGGGCGGTGTACCGGATCAGGCGGTGACGAAGATTTGGAACCTTCTAATCAAGACGAAGCAATCATTTTCAGAGGGCGGGCTCGCTCGAAATCGCCGCAACTAGTCGCGGTTCTCCGCGATACCTTGACCCTGCATACCTTTCAGCGAAACGAAACCGTCAGAGGGCGCTAGCAACCGCCGGATCGCGCCGACATTTTCGCCGGGCATGCCTCGCCTCTTTTCGCGGCGAGCTCGGACGCCCAAAGGAGAATGTCGAAGAGCCGAGCGCGTTCCAGATTGTCCAAGCCTCGCATGGGATGAACCAGTCCTGCGGCTTGCTGCGCGCAGCAATGCAGGAAACGGTCGATGGAAACGGACGCGGCTTCATCGGGATCCGAGAAGCGGTTTGCGCTGCACACGCTCAGGCGCTCGTAGCAGCGCGCAATGAAGTGATCCACGCAAAGATGTTTCAGCTCCAGCGAGGACATCGCAGGGCGCCCGCAACTTCCAGTATCGCAGCGGGCAGGTTTGTGCGCGGTGGATGGCCGGTTTTGCTGTCCGTCGGATGTTTGCTTTTCATCCGGGAATTGCTGCGTATCTTCGTTCATCAGGTTCATAGGTCCCAAGGCCTCGAATTGCGTGTGGGTGACGCTACCTACGCGGTTGATCCATTCGGCGTTTGCGTTTCGCATCAGCACATGCGCACGCCAGACATTTCTCCGGTGCGCGGAGCGGCGCCGGCGGATTCCGGCAACTCAGCTTCGTACGTGTGAACTTTCACCCGCACGTCAATCAGCGCCGCCACGAGTTTGCGCACTGCCGGTGAATCTTCCCAGTGGTTCTCGGTGGCCTGCAGTTCGGTATCCCAGAGGCTCAGCACACGAATCAGGCGCGGCTCTTTGTGCGAGGTGAGCACGAAAATGCCGGCGAAACCGATTTGCCGCTTCAAAAACTCAGCGACCTCCCGGCGCATGCAGTTCCGCAGCTGCTGTTCTCTTCCTGGTTTGGCAATAAATTCCACCGCACGTGCATTCAAGTTTGCGGCCTCCGTGTTTTGATTGGATCCCAAGAAGAGACGCGCCAGACCGGAGCCGGGGTGGCCGATCGCTTTCGGCGGCGCGTCCAATTCCCAATATGTGTGTGCGCTCATTTAGAAAAATCCTCGCTTCCGCCCGATTGCCAGGTGGGCGCAGATGGGGAGGCGCACCCCGGTGGGGTTCCCTGACCGTCAGGGCCGGAGCGCGCCCGGGGGAAGGACATCGGCATTACGCCATCGCTGGGACTGGGCCATCTGTTCTCCCAATCCGATCTCAGTACAAGTACGCATAGGTAGTGTGCTGCTGGAGCTAAACGTTTCATGCGCGAACGAAATAATTTGCCGAGGGCGGGGCACAAAGGACCTCAGTATCGAAGTCCCCCTCCCAACCGGATGGTACCGTTCGGTCTGTACCGGCGTTCGATTGCGCTGTTCATCCACGGCGGGATATACTCGGTTCCCTTTCGAGGCGCGTGTGGAATTCTTCTCCTTTGATGAGGCCTACCTTAAACGGCTCCGGGAACGAGACTTCCCGACGGAGCAGCACTTCGTTGCATACTTCCGAAAACTGCTGGTCATTAAACTGAGGTCGCGCTTGCGCGGTTCACAGGCTGTAGAGGATATCTCGCAGGAGACATTTCTACGGGTATTCAAGGCGATGAGTTCCGAAAGCGGAATCCGCCAGCCAGAACGGCTGGGAGCGTTCGTTAACTCCGTTTGCAACAATGTGTTGCAGGAGTTCTACCGGTCGTCGGGGCACGGCACGCAGCTAGATCTGGATGAGAATACCGCGGAACCCGTGGACCACGTCCTGGACCTGGATGGCTTTCTCGTAAGCAAGGAGACGCGTGAGCAGGTCAGGAAGGTGCTTGATCAGCTTTCCGAAAAGGACCGGCAACTCCTGCGCGCTATCTTCCTGGAAGAAAAGGAGAAAGACCAGGTTTGCAGGGAGTTCGGCGTGGATCGCGATTATTTGCGGGTGTTATTGCATCGCGCCAAGCACAACTTCCGCGTTTTCTATGAGAAAAGCGGTGCGGAGTCCGCCCGGGCGCCGAAACAATAGAGAAACGGCGTGAAACGATTCGGGGTCGCGCGACACTACTAGTAGGACGGAATACATGGAACACCTACAAGCTATCCAATTGAAAGCCGCTGAGCGGTACGTGCTCGGGGAACTACCGAGAGACCTCCGCGAACAATACGAGGAGCACTTCTTCGATTGTGTGGAATGCGCGGAAGAACTGAGCCTGGCGGCGGCGTTCGTTGAGAATAGTCGGGCGGCTATGGGATCCGAGCCCGTTATGCCGCCCGTCCGTCTGCCAGTGAGCACGAAGGCCGAGCGGCCGGCGGCGAGCGGTTGGCTGGGAGCGTTCTTGCGGCCGAGCTTCGCGGTGCCAGTGTTCGCCGCGCTGCTGCTACTAGTGGCCTACCAGACTTTTCTGGTGATTCCGCGGCTGAAGGGGACAGCGACGCAATCGATTGCTGCACTGCCAGCCGCCGCGCCGCAAGCGCTCACCTCGTTTTCGTTGCTGGCGGCCGATTCGCGCGGCGGGGAACCTCTCACGGTGACGGTTGCGCCGGGCCAGCTGTTCAGCTTGTATTTTGATATTCCTCCGGACGGGAATTACTCCTCGTACATCTGTGAAATTGAGAATAGCGGCGGCGCCGCGGAATTTTCCTTGAACATTTCCGCCGAACAGGCTAAGAATCCCGTGCAGTTGCTGATTCCATCGTCAAGCTTGGGACCTGGGAACCACGTAGTCGTCGTCCGCGGTCTTGGGACGCAGGGCAGCGCGGCAGGCAGTGCCACCGAAGTGGCTCGCTACCCATTCACACTCGTAGTTTCGCAATAAATAATCCATTCCTGAAGCAGGAGGATACTTCCGATGGCAACCGACCCCATCAAGAAAACATATATCTACAACGCGCATGCATACGGTTTCAGCGGTGCGATTGATCGTCCCTTTGCGCACTCGAAGGAGGTCCATGCCGGAAGCGCGCTGCCGACCACGGGCGGTTTCGAGAAGGCACGCGCTGAGAATTTCCGTCTGCAGGAAGTCTTCACGTACAGTGCGGCCCATACATTGGTCAGCGGAAATAAGAACGAAAGAGATGGCAGCTATAACGCGCTTGCTAGCGCAACCCTCGAGGGACTGAACATATTGGACATGGTCACGGCCGATCGAGTCGTTGCCCGTGTGTCCTCCAAACAATATATAGACGAGCCCGAGCCGACAGTGCTCACTCTCGGGACGCGAATCGAAAACCTGCGCATCGCCGGTTGCCGGGTCGAGGTCGAGTTCGATAACGACCTATTCCGCCGGCTCGGTACCTTCAAATCCTTCACGGATGAATACCAGGGCAATCAGCAGACGCAGCAGATGCTGCAAACGCGACTGCTCGGCCCTAAGGCTAAATCCGACGTACCGGAATTTCTCCACGAGCGGTATAACTGGTTCGACAAGGACAAGTTTGGTTCGAAAGGGATCGTGCTGTGTACTGTGGTCAAGGAAATCAAGTGCAATTGTCCGGAACTCCAGATATACGGAAACGTCGTGGTCGTGCCGCAATTCGGCAAGATTTATTTTGGGGAAATCGCGTTGCAGCGCAATCAGCGCGAGCTTTCCACTTTCCGCGCGGAACTGGGTTCGGCCGTGGGCGGGTCAACGAACGGTCCGGGCGGCGCAGGCGGCGGATCAACGTATCCCTGATTTGGGTGCTGTCCGCAATTATATGCCTCGGGATATGCGGCTGCCATAAGCCGCTCCAAGTCGATCCCGCGAAAAGGCTTCAAGACGCGCGCCTGAGATTCGAACACGGCGACCATTTAGGAGCGTCCGAGGATGCGGACGCGGCTTACCGCGAGTATGCAGACCGGAAGCCCGAGTGGGCTTGGCGGTTTCGAGTTCTGGAAGCTGAAATATTAGTTTCGCGAGGATTGAGTGCGGACTCTCTCGCGCTGCTTGACGCCCCGCTGCCTGCCGACTTGGAATATAGTGAAATCGCGGTTCGCAAGGAAATGTTCGAAGGACTCGCTGATTGCAGCCTGCAGCGATTCGGAGAAGCGGAACAGCACCTCGCCAAAGCCGAGAACCTCGCCCTGGTGGGCGCACCAACCTTGCTCGCGGAAGTAGCTCTCGGGCGCGGCACACTAGCATTCCTTCAGGGCAACTACTCTGCTGCCGAGAAATCGTTTCATCAAGCTTTCCAAGGCGCTCAACAAAATCGGCAGTACTTCATCGAGGCCAAGGCTCTAGGGAGCTTGGGCCTGGTGTTGATGTACGAAGACTATTTCGACCAAGCAATTGATTGGTACTCTGAGTCCCTGCAGCTTTCTCAGACAATTGGCGCCCGAGCGATCACGGCGAAGACGCTCGGAAATATGGGCTGGTGCTATTACAGAATGGGTGATGACGAAAAAGCTTTGACCCTGACCACCGAAGCCAAGGACGCGGCGGTGCAACTGGCCGTGGACAAGGACGAAATGATTTGGTTTCGAAATATCGGGACAATTGAGGATCACCAGCGCTCTTATGCTGCCGCTGAACGCGATTACCTTGAGGCTCTCCGCCTTGCGAATAAGATGCACAACAATGCGGTGGCCGCGGTCTGTTTGAACAATCTCGCGGTTGTCGAGCTCAAGACTGACCAGAGTGACCGTGCCGAGCAGCACGATAGCGAAGCACTCGCGCTCGAACGCGCCGATCACGATCGCCTCATGGAACTGTATTCACTTATGACTCGCGGATACATCGCAGCCGGCATACACAGCGTTCCCCGCGCCGAGTCTGATTTTGGCGAAGTGATCGCCGATCGCAATTCGGACTCTTACGTGCACTGGCAGGCGGAGGTCGGTCTCGCCAAGGCGTACGCGGATGCGAGTCAGCCGGTGAAAGCTGATGAATATTTTCGAAGAGCGATGGCCACGCTCGACGCGAGCAGGTCAGCGCTCAGGCATGAAGAATTCCGACTGTCATTTGTGTCAGGGGTCGTGGGCGTTTATGACGATTACGTCAGTTTTTTGGCTTCGGAAGGAAAAACGGAGTTAGCACTAGAAGTTTCAGAGGTTAGTAGAGCCCGTACTTTGTCTGAGGGTCTTGGAATCAGTTCACCTGCGGCCCGCTTCCCTGACAAGGTATTCAACTCGCGCCAGTTTTCCAGGAAGGCGAATGCCGTTCTGCTCGATTATTGGTTGGGTACCGACCATTCGTATTTGTGGTTGATCACGGCCGAACGGATGGAACTCTTTGCGTTGCCGCCGGCGGCGCAGATTGACCCGTTGGTGCAATCTTACCGGCAGGCGGTGCTGGGGTCGCGCGACGTGCTGGAGACGCAGAATGCGGCGGGGCGCAAGCTTTATGATTTGCTCGTCGCGCCGGCTGCGAAAATGATTCCGAAGGGGGCGCGGGTCACGATATTGCCGGATGGCAGCCTCTATGGGCTGAATTTCGAAACATTGCTCGCGCCCGCGCCGCAATTGCATTACTGGATCGAGGATGCAGATGTATCGTACGCCAATTCCTTGACGCTATTGCTGGCAGGGGCCTCGCGGCACGGGTCGCCTGCAAAGAAGCTCTTGCTGGTGGGCGATCCGGTTTCGCCGGACGCGGAATTTCCGAAATTGCCGCAGGCTGCGGCGGAAATGGCGGGGATTGAGAGTTATTTCCCCGCGGCGGAGCGCAGGGTTTTATCCGGCGCGGAGGCGACGCCCGATTCGTATCTGAAGAGCCAGCCCGCCGATTTTTCCTACATTCATTTCGTGGCGCACGGCACCGCGAGCCGCACCAGTCCTCTCGATTCGGCGGTGATTCTTTCCAAACAAGGTGACGACTACAAGCTCTACGCCCGCGACATCATTCAGCATCCTCTGCACGCGGACTTGGTGACGATTTCCGCGTGCCACGGCGAAGGCGTGCGCACGTATTCAGGGGAGGGCTTGGTCGGTTTGTCTTGGGCATTCCTGCGCGCCGGGGCGCATGGCGTGATCGCTGCGCTGTGGGAGGTGAATGATAATTCCACGCCGCAGCTGATGGATCATCTATATTCCGAAATCGGCAAGGGTGTCCCGCCCGATGCGGCTCTGCGCGACGCGAAGCTGGCGCTTCTACATTCCGGCGGCGTCTATCGTCGGCCGTTCTATTGGGCACCGTTTGAGTTGTACCGCGGTTCGTAGCCGGAGCAAATGACGTCGAGCGCCCCTATGATTTTCGCCGCGCGCAAGTGAAGAAAATATACGTAACGAGCAGTAGAGCGAATATTGCAGAAATCATGGCTCCCGCAATGCGATCCCACGTGCTGCTGAACTGCACTTCGACCCGATGGGCGCCCGCCGGAAGCGCTATCAGCACCTGAGCCGTTTCTGGATCTGCTCCGGCCTGAGCGGATACGCCGTCCACTTGCACGCGCCATCCCGGATAATTCAGCAGGCGTAGTGCCAGCGTGACCGAAGTGGCGGCTTGCGTCGAAAAGCGTTTCTCGTTTGCGGTCCAGCGCTCGATGCGCACCATGCCGTCTGGCGACGTTCTGAACCTCCTTGTTTCCACGACAAACTCCTGAATACGCGGCGCTGGCTTGCCGATTATTTCGCCTTCGGGGTCGCTGCCCGGTAGTTCATAGCGATCGCAGCCGAGCGGCTGATATTCGTCGGTGCCCTCGTAGCCGCGGCCGGACTGAATAGCTTTGGTGAGTACCGGAATGTCTTCGCTGTCCCACCATCCGTCATATACCAGGGCGGCAGCGAGCGTGGTCAAGGTGATGGCCATCGCGAGGCCGCCAATCCAAGGGCGCTTCGCCCGCCCGATGGACCCGGCGAGGAAAAATGCGAAGACAACACCGAGCACTCCCAGCCAGCGCCAGGGAAACTGCACGAATTCCAGTTTCGGCAGCACGCGCCACAAGAACATTGTAAGTGGGAACATTAATAACGTGGCGGCGGCGCCCAGGGAGAAAAGCATCCACCAGATTTTCGGAAACTCCCGGCGGCGGCGCGAAACGATTACCGCCGCGACGCCGGTGATCAGCATCACGCCCATCGCCACGTAGGAAACTCTCCAGTTGAACCACATGAATTCCGGATCTATGGCGTGAGTGAATAAAAAATTCTGGTCCGGGCTCAGAAGATCGGTGAGAACCTGGCGAATTTGCACCCAGCGCTGTTCATAAGCCGCGGGGAAAATGTAGAAAGCGGCGAGGCCGAAACCGCCGGCCATGGAGACGCCGCCGAGGAGCAACGGCCGCAGGCTACGCCGCAATATGGACGCAACAAAGAACAGCAGCATCAGCGAGTAAGTTGCCAGCACCGCGGCGGGAGCGTTTGCCAGCCAGATCAGCGCAAACGGAACCGCGAGAAATTGCAGACCGCGCCAGCCATCGCGCAACAGGCGCATCATGCCGCACAGCGCGAGAGGCAGCAGAGCGCTGGCAAACAGTTCCGCGAAATCGCTGCGGTAGTACACGATGATCAGGTGATACGGATTTACGGCGTAGAGGACCGAAGCGGCTGCGGCCTCGCGTGGCGATAGCCATTCGCGCGCAAATCGCCACATTGAATATCCGGCCAGCACGAGCGCCAGCCAGATAAATGCTCCCGGCGCCATCCGCCAAGGCAGCAGGGAACCAAGCGTTGCGCCGAGCAACCATGAGGCCGGCGGGTAAAAAACGAAGCGCGGTTCGCCATATCCCCAGTTAGCCCATTCAGCCCAGCGCGGGAAGAAGGTGCCTTGGCGCCATTGCCCCGCAATGTCGAGCCAGGAAGCCAGATGAAACTGGAAATCGTGACCAGACGCATTGCCGAGAAAAAACATGGGAGCAATCACGGCCGTCGCCGCAACCGTCACGAGCAGCAGCGCCAACCGCGGCGAGTCTGCGGTTGCGTGCGATGCAGGCTGCGACGCGGGCTCGGTAATTACGCTCGAGTGAATGGTTTTCGTCCCGTTGAAAATTACCGGATCCAACAGCTCGGTGCCACAGCGAACCGCCAGAGAATACCGAATCGAGCGCTTCTTGCGCCACTGGCGCGCATTGCGTGTGCAATCCGCAGCCGCCGAAACGCCCATGCGTATCAGAGTATGCGGGCAAGCCGCGCGCTTGCCAATACGCTGCCGCAGCGGGTAGAGTTCTTCGGGATTGCGCGCCGCCGCTAAACTCCGCAGCACGCTTCCCAGGCACGAAGCCCGGTATCATCAGTCTGCCGAGCTCGGCCGATAAAGGATGAGCATGGAACCCACGTTGACAGCCGAAGAGCAGAGGCTGCGGGCCAGCGCCGAGCGCTACGCACACTGGAAACGCTGGGGCCCGTACCTGGCGGAGCGGCAATGGGGCACGGTTCGCGAAGATTACAGCGCGAACGGCGACGCGTGGGATTATTTTCCGCACGATCACGCGCGCTCGCGAGCATATCGCTGGGGGGAAGACGGCATCGCGGGCTTCTGCGACCGCCACCAGCATATTTGTTTCGGCCTGGCGCTGTGGAATGAAAAAGATCCCATCCTGAAAGAGCGGCTATTCGGCCTGACGAACCGCGAAGGGAATCACGGCGAGGACGTAAAGGAGTATTACTACTACCTGGACGCGACGCCCACCAGTTCCTACCTGCAATTTCTATACAAATACCCGCACGCAGCATTCCCGTACGACAAGCTTCGCGAAGAAAACGCCAAACGCACGCGGCACCAGCCGGAATACGAGCTGATTGACACCGGAGTGTTTGCGGAGAATCGCTATTTCGACATTTTCGTGGAATACGCGAAAGTCACGTACGAAGACATTGTGGTGCGCATCACCGCCTGGAATCGCGGCCCGGAACCGGCACGGCTGCATCTGCTCCCTACGCTATGGTTCCGCAATCGCTGGGACTGGGGCGATCAGTACAGTACGCCGCAAGCGAAGCGCGTCGAGGGATACGAAGGAGCGGAGCTACTCGAACTCACCGAATTCCATTACGGCCAGCGCTGGTTGTTGATCGAAGGAAATCCAGAGCCGCTCTTCACCGACAACGAAACGAATATGGAGCGGCTGTTCGCACAGAAGAGCAAGTCTCCCTACGTGAAGGATGCTTTCCACCGTTACCTGATCAACGGCGAAAAAGGCGCCGTGAACCCCGCGATGACTGGCACAAAAGCCGCGGCGCATTTCGAGTCGGAAATCGCTCCGGGTCAATGCTGGACCATCCGCGCGCGGCTGACGGACCAGAACCTTGCGGAAAATCGCACGCCCGCGCGGGAAATCTTCGGACCGGCGTTCGACGCCATCTTCGAACAGCGCAAGAAAGAGGCGGACGAATTTTACGACAGGCGCATTGACCCGCAGCTGAGCGAAGATGCGCGTCGCGTGCAGCGGCAGGCTTTCGCGGGCCTGCTGTGGTGCAAGCAAAACTATCACTATGATGTCCGCCGCTGGCTGGAAGGAGATTCGACGCAGCCGAAGCCCGATCCGGCTCGCTATAACGGCCGCAATCATGAATGGACGCACCTCTACAACTCCGATGTGATTTCAATGCCGGACACGTGGGAATACCCGTGGTATGCATCGTGGGATCTGGCGTTCCAGTGCGTCTCCATGGCGCTGATTGATCCGGAATTTGCCAAGGATCAGCTGATTCTGTTCCACCGCGAGTGGTACATGAATCCCAGCGGACAGGTTCCCGCGTACGAATGGAATTTTTCCGATGTGAATCCGCCGGTATTGGCGTGGGCCACTTGGCGCGTCTATAAAATCGCGGGGCGCGTGGAAGGCAAGGAGGATCGCAACTTCCTGGTACGCATGTTTCACAAACTCTTGCTGAATTTTACGTGGTGGGTAAACCGCAAAGACCCGGAAGGCAGGAATGTATTTGAAGGCGGCTTCCTCGGGCTGGACAACATCGGCGTATTCGACCGGTCGTCACCATTAGGCCCGGGAAATTTTATCGAGCAATCGGACGGCACCAGTTGGATGGCGATGTTTTGCCTGGACATGCTGGCCATGTCCATGGAGCTTTCGCACGACGACCCCGCGTACGAGGATGTGGCCAGCAAATTCTTCGAGCACTTCGTTTACATCGCGCAAGCCATGAACGACATCGGCGGCGAAGGAATCGGCCTCTGGGACGAGCAGGATGGTTTTTATTACGACGTGCTGCACCTGGGGCCTACGAATCATCTGCCGATGAAAGTACGTTCCATGGTGGGGCTGATCCCGCTCTTCGCGGTGGAGAGCTTCGAGCCCGAAGATCTGGCGCGAGTGCCGAGTTTCTGCAAGCGCATGGATTGGTTTCTGGCGCACAATCCGGACGTTTCCGAGCACGTGGACAAGAGTCAGCGCACGGATAAGGGCGCGCGTCTGCTGCTGAGCATCGCCAACCGCAAAAAGCTCGAGCGGATTTACAAATACGTGCTGGATGAAAATGAATTTCTTTCTCCGCACGGGGTGCGGGCGCTATCCAAATATCATAAGGATCATCCCTTCGTTTTGCACGTGAACGGGCTTTCGCAGGCCGTGGATTACGAGCCCGCTGAATCAACGGGAGACTTATTCGGCGGCAACTCCAATTGGCGCGGGCCGGTGTGGTTCCCGCTGAATTTCCTGTTGATCGAATCTTTACAGCGCGTGCATCACTATTACGGCGATGGCTTCAAGGTGGAATATCCCACGGGGTCGGGGCAACAGAAGACATTGTGGGAAGTTGGCCGCGAAGTTTCGCGGCGGCTATCCCATATCTTTCTAGCGAAGGATGGGCGCCGCGCGGTGTACGGCGACGTGGAATTATTTCAGAATGATCCGTTCTGGCGCGATCTGATTTTGTTTTACGAGTATTTCAACGGCGATAATGGCGCGGGACTGGGCGCCAGCCATCAGACCGGCTGGACCGCGCTGGTGGCCAAACTGATCGAGCAGAGCGGAGAATAGTTGCCGGCACTTCGCACTCGCGAAGCGTGGCTGTCAGAAATCCGAGACCAATCCCAATCCCAGCGATACGCGATTGATGTAGTTGAAATACGCAACCGTTAGAACGGTTTCGCGCACGGCGGCGTCATCCCACCCAGCCTTCTTCACCGCATCGGTATCCGATTCCTCGATGTCGTCCGGATGGCGCGTCAATTTGTCCGCGAACCGGAAAAGCGCCTTCACGTTGGAATCCACCGCGGCATTTTCGTAATCGGTAGTGAGTTTGCGCGCTAGCGCCTTCTCCACGCCGAAGCGCCGCAGCAACTCCATATGAAACATGACGCAATACGCGGAAGAATTGATGCCGCTGACCACCAGGCCGATCTGCTCTTTCACGATCATGGAAAGAGCGCCGTCAGTCATCACCGCGTCGCTCATTTGCAATTGCGCTTCGATCACCGCCGGCTTAGCCCCCAGCGTCTTGAAGTAGTGCGGCAGGAATCCCAATTTCTGTTCGATTTTTGCATAAAGCTCACGCAGGCGCCCATCTGCCTGGGCTTCTTCGATCTCGTTTACGAACGGCATCGTGTGGCTCCTCCGATGATACAGACGCGGATTAATTGTGAACGTTGGGCGTTCCCGAATTGTATCACGCGCAAATGAACGGCAGGTTACATGGAACCATCGCGCGATTGGATGAGGTGAATTGATTTGATGAATGATACCCGCGGCGAAGGAGTCCCCGCTCGCTAGCGTGCGGCTTCCACCAGTTCGATGAGAACCTTTTTCGCGTCCGGCCCGGTGGCCAGAAAGAAATTGACCCGAGTGCCGTCGGCGCCGGGGCGTGTGGCAGGATAGAGCGGTTCTTGCGCGAAACGTGTGCGCAGGATTTCCGTCGCGCGATCCACATCGCGAACGTAAATTTCGATCTGCTGGATTCCTTCCCCGAATTTTTGCAGGAAGCGCGAAATCGCGCCCGGGCCGCCAGGCTCGCTGGTAGTGAGAATATCGAATTCGATGGAGGCATCGAGGTGCAACTCGAACTCCTGCGCATCCTGATCATTTGGGACGTGCGCAAGCCTCGGAGAATTATTGGCCGCGCGGATCTTCTGAAAGGTTTCGGGCTGCACGGCGATACCTACGACGATGGCGGATGGACCGAAGCGTGCATGCGTCGCGTCCGCAGGCGCGCCTGGCAAGTTCAGGTCGCGGAATTCAGGGTCGGAAACCCAGCGGCTCAGTAGTGGTGTGCACAGATTCACGCCTGCAAGGTAAAGCCTCATGCCGGATTCGGACTTGAGCCGCGCGTCCGAGCCCGCGAGATCCTGAATCCATCGAGCGATGCCGTCTGCATCGGTCATAATCGCCAGCCGTCAGGGTGCCGTGACGAGTGCGGGCTTCACAGCGTTGATATTGGTGAGATTGACGTAACTCGGTTGGCCGGCGCGGACCGTTACCGGCACGTCCCACCGTTCCCGCGCGTCTCCTACGACTGCCTCGATATTGAGCGTGCCGAGCCAGTAATTCCCAGGAGGAATTCCGCGCAGCGCGCACTGGCCTTGCGTATCCGTATCACCGCGAGCCACCAGATATTTTCCGCGCGCCAGGTCCGCGGTTTCGCGGGCCAATTCCGCCGCGTGCTTGGCCTTCAGCATGTCCCATTTGTGGCCGGGATTCACCTGATCTAGGCTCAGGTCCAAACCATCTTTGCTTTCCGGATCAGCGATAATGAAGGCGCGGATAGCATCGTGGTATTCGGTGACCTGGAGATCGTATTTCGCCGGATTCTTGGCGCGGTCCTCGAGTTTGTATTTTGGCGTTGGGAAGCCCTCGGCATGATCGCCAACCATTCGCTCCGTGTAGGCTGTGTAAAATTCCGGAACGTTCATGATGTCGTCCGCTTTAAGCATTTTGGTGAAGTCTTCGCCCGAGAGATTGACGCGGTGGTTCGCCTTCATCCAGGCTTTCAGTTGTTTAGAAACGTCCAACGCATCTATGAATTTATCCTGATTGGCAACGGGCGAGGCAGCTTCGGCCTCCTGCTGGATATCCGCGTAGCTCTTGCTGAGCAAATAGAAGGGAAGGGTGCGCACGGGTTCGTCTTCGCCCGCAGAGGGAGTGACGCGCGCCGTGAATTGCACGGTGCCGGTCTGCGCGGCCGCGTGCGGCGCTTTCGCCATCACGCCCGCGATGAGAAAGAGCATAGAGAGCGTGGAAATCGAAATCCTCGTAGATATTTTCATAGCGCCCATCGTAGCAGATGCGCGGGGGCCCAGATATGGGATGGTCGTGAAGGTAAACGCCTGCAACCGGCCTGCCAGCGGCGGCGGAAAGCGATCAGTAGAGGTGGAAAGTTACTTCGATGGTTTGGCGCACCGGCGCGGGCCTGCCATTCGGTCCTGCAGCCGGCCGGAACCGCCAGGTTCGCACAGCTTCGATTGCTTTTTCATCCAGGCCCAGCCCCAGCCCTTTGACTACTTGAATATCAGTGGCCTTGCCGTCCGCCGTGATGATCGCCACCAGCAGTACCGTGCCCTGATACTTCGCCTTCACGGCTTCGTCTGAGTACTGCGCCGTCGGGCAGTAAATGCACATTGGAGTGCCATAGCCACCCGTGCCTGCGTTGAATACGCCGCCGCCGGTGCCGCCGCCTTCTCCGGGACCAACGCCACCACCGCTGCCGCTGCCGACGCCGGTGCCATTTCCGGAGCCGATGCCATTACCGCTGCCCGGGCCGTTCGAATCGTTGATCACTTTTGAAAGCGGGTCGCCCCAGTTATTCATGTTCGGGCTGGGCAGCTTCAGTTCCGGTGGACCCAGAACCGTGGGCGTCATCGCCAAGCGCGCATTCGGATTCGTGACCACTTTTGGTGGAGTGAACTGGGTCATCGCGAATTTTGGAAGTTTGCCGCGGCTCGCGGGCAATGGATCGTGCGCGCCGCCACCCCCACCGCCCCCGGCTTTCTTTGTGCCAGGAGGCAGCTTGGGCAAGAACGGCGAAATAGTGGTGATCTCGACCTGCGAATTGGCTTTGGTGGTTGAAGGCGAAGGCAGCACCAGCAATAACGGGCCGATGATCAGCACCAGAATCACTACGTGAACAGCCAGAGACAGCGCCTGCACACGGGTGAATTGGGTATTCTTTGACCACAGCTCCGGCACCGCCACGGCTTGGCTGGTGGTCTTTAGAGGAGCCAGCTTCGGCGGCGAAATGATGTCGCGCAAGTTCTGCCAGAAGCCGCTAAACCCCGCATTCCAATTGATCAGCAGGTCGGAATTCACCGGGCCTTTCGGCGCCGGCGCGAAAAACTCGCTCAGGTTGTCGCGCAGGCTTTCACCGAATCCGGGAGTGTTGAATACCGTGGGCTTCATGCCCTTCGTGTTTACAGGGCGTTCGAAGAGGAAATCTCTGATGTTGGAAATGAAATTCTGGAGTTCGGAATCCGCTACGGGAGACTTGTAGCGGCCGATCTGGAGGGTCGGTTCTGCCTTAGTGCCGCCTGCTTCGCTGATTGGCGTTGGGATGTCTGCCATTTGAGCTGCCTGTGTCTCCTGCCGCGGTCCTCTGTAATCTTAGACGCACCGCCACGAAAAAGGATGTCTGGCGGCGTGCGGCTGACACCATTCAAAAACCATTGTAACATACGAGTTGCAAGTTTCGTTGTGCAGCAACTCACAACTGCGCTTCGTTCGACCAGACGCGGAGCCAGGTGTTTCAGCTGCCCCGCGCGCAACTCTATCTCGCAAGATAGAAAGGCTTCCGAACCCCTAGAGATGGCTAAACCTGTGGACCTGAAAAGCACGCTGAATCTTCCGAAGACGGATTTTCCGATGAAGGCGAAGCTGCCCGAACGCGAGCCGGAACAACTCGCTGCTTGGGAGGCTCAGGGATTGTATTACCGCATTCTGGAATCGCGCGCGAATGCGCCGCTATTTGTGCTGCACGACGGGCCGCCTTATCCCACCGGTGAAATCCATCTGGGCACGGGGCTGAATAAGGTCGTGAAAGACATGATCGTGAAATCCAAGACCATGTCTGGGTTTCGCGCGCCTTACATTCCAGGTTGGGATTGCCACGGCTTGCCCATCGAGACGAAAGTTGAAAAAGAACTGGGCGGCAAGACCAGCAAAGTGCCGGCGGCGGAATTTCGCCGCATGTGCCGGCAGTTCGCCGCGGGGTTTGTTGAGAAGCACAAGGTCGAATTCAAGCGTTTGGGAGTCTTGGGGCAGTGGGACCGGCCGTATCTGACCATGGATGCGCGCGATGAGGCTTCGATCGCCGGCGCGTTTCTGGATTTCTACGAGAAGGGTTACGTCTATCGCGGTCTGAAGCCTGTGTATTGGTGCATCTTTGACCGTACGGCGCTGGCCGAAGCGGAAGTGGAATACGAGGATCACACCAGCCCTTCCATCTGGGTTCGGTTTCCGGTTGTTGCCGGAGAGAAAACGAAAGAGTTGGGCCTGGATGGCGACGTCAGAGCGCTGATCTGGACCACTACGCCCTGGACGTTGCCCGCGAACCGCGCTTTGGCTTTTCATCCGGAGTTCGAGTACGTCGTGGCAGATACGTCTGCCGGGAAATTGCTACTGGCGAAAGAACGGGTGAATGCGCTCGAAACCGAACTGCACATCGAAGTTCACGAAGTGCATGGCAAATGGCGAGGTTCGGACTTCGAAGGCGTGAAGTTCCAGCATCCGTTTCTCGATATTCAGAGTCCCGGCGTGTTGGCCGATTACGTGACGCTCGATCAGGGAAGCGGCATCGTGCACACCGCTCCGGGGCACGGCGCGGACGACTTCCGCACCGGCCAGAAATACGGGCTGGAATCCTACGCGCCGCAGGACGACGATGGCCGCTTCATCGAAGGCTTGCCGGAGTACAAGGGCAAGACAGTGTTCGAAGCGAATCCCATCGTCATCGAGCTATTGAAGAAGCGCGACATGCTCGTCGGTGAAAAGAAAATCACGCACAGCTATCCGCATTGCTGGCGCTGCCACAATCCGGTGATCTTCCGCGCTACCGAACAGTGGTTCATTCAGATGGATGCTGGTTCGGCCGCGATTCCCGCGCCGAAAGCGCCGGCGCTGCGCCCGCGCGCGCTGGAAGAAATCGAAAAAGTGAAATGGCTGCCCGCATGGGGCCGCGAACGCATGCGCGAGATGATCGCCGGGCGCCCGGACTGGTGCATTTCCCGCCAGCGTTTCTGGGGTGTGCCGCTGATCGTTTTTTATTGCGATGCTTGCGGGTTGCAACTAAAAGATCCTGTCGCACTGCGCCATGTGCTGCCGTTTTTCGAACGCGAAGGCGCGGACGTGTGGTTCACTCGCACGGCCGAAGAGCTGCTGCCGCCGGGAACAAAGTGTTCATGCGGCCACGCGAAATGGCGCAAGGAAACGGACATTCTGGACGTCTGGTTCGAATCTGGCTCGACGCACTTGGCCGTCCTGACGCGCGACAATCAGCGCTGGCCGGCAGACGTGTACCTCGAGGGTCCGGACCAGTATCGCGGCTGGTTCCAGAGTTCGCTGCTGGTGGGCATCGGCACGCGCGGCGGTGCGCCGTATCGTGAAGTTGTGACGCACGGTTGGACGCTGGATGAAAAAGGCGCGCCGATGTCCAAGTCGCTCGGCAACGCCATTTATCCTGCGGAAATCTGCGCGAAGTGGGGCGCGGATCTGCTTCGGATATGGGTCGTTTCGCAGGATTACACCGCGGACGTGCGCATCTCCGAAGCGATGATGACGCAGCTGGCGGAAGCCTATCGCAAGATCCGCAACACGTTCCGCTTCGCGCTCAGTAACCTTTACGATTTCGATCCGGCACGCGATTCTGTTGCCGATGCGGACCTGCTGGAAATGGACGCGTGGATGCTCCGGCGCACCGGCGCTCTGGCGCGCGAGTGCCGCGAGTGGTACGACAATTTCGAATTTCATCGCGTCTATCACGCGTTACACGATTTCTGCACGGTGGACCTCAGCTCGTTTTACTTCGACGTGCTGAAGGACCGCCTGTACACATTCGCGCCGAAAAGCCGTGGGCGGCGTTCCGCGCAAACCGCCGTGTACCGCATTGCTGGCACGCTGCTGCGGCTGATCGCGCCGATCACCGTTTTCACCGCGGAAGAAGTGTGGAAACATTTGCCGCGCGCCGCTTCCGAGCCAGAAAGCGTCCACATGGCGACATTTCCGGTTGCGGCCGACCTGGAGCGTGTGCTGGACGAAGTGCATGCGAAGAACTGGGATCGCTTGCTGCAAGTCCGCGAGGAAGTGCTGAAAGCGCTGGAGCCCGTGCGCGCTGCGAAGACGATCACGTCTGGGCTCGAAGCGCGCGTGACGCTCGCGGCGAATACGGGTTTGGCGACACTGCTGCGGAAGTACGCGGCGTACCTGCCGGGGCTCCTTATCGTGTCGCAAGTGGAGATAGCGGAAGGAAAAGCAGACGGCGCGGCGACCAGCGGCATCGAAGGCCTGCAGATTCGTGTGGAACGCGCGCTCGGAAAGAAATGCGAGCGCTGCTGGAATTACTCCACCCACGTCGGCGAGAGCGCGGATTATCCCACCCTCTGCGAACGCTGCGTCGCCGCGCTGAATGAAATCGAACGCGATGGTGGACTGGCCGCCGGGAGTTCGCAGTCCTGATGTCCACAGTCTCGAGTTTTCGTGGACCTGTGCTGGGAATCATTTCGCTGGGCGCACTTGCGGCGGATCAAATCAGCAAACACGCCGTGGAAAAACATACGGCGGTGGGTTCGCTGCGCGTGGTGATTCCCGGCTTGCTGAATCTGATCCACACCACGAATCCGGGCGTCGCGTTCGGCCTCTTCGCCGATTCCGAAAATCCCTGGAGAGGTCCGCTGCTGATCGCTTTTTCCGTGGCCGTGATTACCACGCTGCTCTGGTTGCTCGCCACCGGCCGCGCGGGCGGCCGCTTGGGAGAATGCGGCCTCGCGCTGATTCTGGGCGGCGCGCTGGGAAATGTGGCGGACCGCTTGCTGCGCCACAGCGTCACCGACTTCATTGATTTCCACATCGGCGCGCATCACTGGTACACGTTTAATCTGGCGGATTCTGCGATCGTGCTGGGCGCCGCGCTGGTGGTGCTGGAACTCTTTCGCGAGCAGGCGCATCCTAATCAGGAGCCGGCATAGGCATGCATCCGATACTTTTCAATTTTTTCGGCATCCCGATTTATTCCTACGGCGTGTTGGTGGCTACGGGTGTGCTGATCAGCCTGTGGTACGGCCGCCGCCAGGCGCCCCGCGCAGGCATTGATCCCGACAAACTGTGGAACATGGGAATTTATTTCGTTCTGGTGGCGCTGCTGGTGGCGAAAATCTGGCTCATCCTGAGCGCGTGGGATTTTTACATGGCGAATCCGCGCTACATTTTCAGCGTTGCCACGTTTCAATCCGGCGGCACGTTTTACGGCGGCGTCGTCGGCGGCGTGCTGACAATTTTGCTCTACACCCATTTTCAGAAAATGCCGCTGCTGCCCACATTGGATACTTGCGCCGCGGCGCTACCGATCGGTCACGCAATCGGTCGGCTGGGATGTTTTGCGGCGGGCTGCTGCTACGGCAAACCAACAACAGTTGCGTGGGGCGTCGTGTTCAAGAATCCCATGGCCGAGCAGTTGGCCGGTACGCCGCTGGGAGTGCATCTGCATCCGACGCAGCTCTACGAAGCGTCACTGGAATTCCTGAATTTTCTTTTCCTGATGTGGCTGGGCAAACGCCAACGCTTCGTGGGCGAAATTTTCGGCGCCTACCTGATGCTGTATGGCACCGAGCGCGGCATCATCGAATTCTTTCGCGGCGATCCCGGACGCACCATGATGTTTCACGACAGCATCTCGCTGATGCAGATCACCAGCCTCGTGTTGATCCTCACCGGCGCGTTCCTGTGGTGGCGCGGCCTGCAAGGTAAGGCGCCCATTCAGCCGGTGACTACGGCGCGTGCCGCAGCGGGCGATTAGAGCTGGCCATTCCGGCGGGACTGGGAAAGTGCAGCGGCTTGCCGCAGCGCGAAACAGGATCAACGAATCCCTTCATGCACGATTATTCTGACACCGACACTGACGACAATTTTGACGCACCAGACGATTCTCTTCGTCACCACGAATTCATGGTAGCCGAGGGGGACGCCGGACAGCGCCTCGACCGATTTCTCGCCGCGCAATTTCCAGACGTCAGCCGCACGCACGTGCAGACGCTGATAGACGAAGGCCGCGTGCGCGTCAGCGGCATCACCAAGAAGCCCTCGCATCATCTGGAATCCGGCGAAACCATCACCGTAGAAATTCCCGCGCCGCCGCTGCCAGGAGTGGAAGCCGAAAATATCCCGCTCGACATACTTTACGAGGACGAAGACATCGCCATCGTAAACAAACCGGCCGGAATGATCGTTCATCCCGGCGCGGGTGCGGACACCGGCACGCTGGTCGCCGCGCTGCTGCATCGCTTCGGCGTCGAAAAAGGCCTCTCCAGCGTCGGTGGACCGCTACGCCCCGGAATCGTGCATCGGCTGGACAA
Organism: uncultured Acidobacteriota bacterium; assembly: GCA_963779465.1. GTDB lineage: Bacteria > Acidobacteriota > Terriglobia > Acidiferrales > UBA7541 > Palsa-295. The sequence goes on from CAVZYH010000002.1 coordinate 1,707,385, forward strand.
AGGAACTTCCGGCGCAATCGTGATCGCGCGCAACGACGCCGCCCATCTGAAGCTGGTGGAAGAATTTCGCGCCCGCCGCGTGCAGAAAACGTATCTGACGCTTTTACACGGCAGCGCCAAAGGTGAAAAAGGGCGCATCGAATTGCCCGTGGCGCGCGATTTGCGCCGCCGCTCTCGTATGACCGCTCGCCGCAACGAAGGCCGCGAAGCGCGCACCGATTGGCGCCTGCTTTTGCGCCTCGGCGCATTTTCATTGATCGAAGCGGACCTGCACACCGGTCGCACGCACCAGATTCGCGTGCATTTTTCGGCGCTGGCGCTTCCCGTCGTGGGCGACACCCTCTACGGCGCGCCGCATCAGGAATCCATCGGGCGCGAGCAGCTGCCCTCGCTCGGACGCAACTTTCTGCACGCCGCGCGCATCGCACTAGAACACCCTCGCACCGGCCAGCGCATGGAATTTCGCGCGCCATTGCCGCAAGAGTTGCTGGCGTACTTACGGACTCTTGGCTCACTCACGAAATCGGCGCCGGGTGGGATTGACGCCGCGTTGCGGGATTACCTATGATAATTCGCGTGAAAACTCTGCGTACAATTGCCTCGCGCTCAATATTGTTGGGGCCTGCGCTGTTCCTATTTTTCGCATGCGCCACCCCCGCGCAACAAACTCCGTCGCCAGCGCCGCCACCACCTCCTCCGCCCGCCAATTCCAGCGCAGCGCCGGCGCAGAATCCGGAGCAGAACCCCGCGAAGCCCGCGGGTGCGCAGGCCGCCCCACCGCCGATCGTATCCACCACGGGCTTGGTGCACCTCGTCGCCACGGTGATGGATCGCCGCCACGAATTCGTTACCGACCTGGATCAGGCTGACTTCAAAGTTCTGGAAGACGGCACACCGCAGGAAATTCGCTACTTCGGGCGCGACACCGATTTGCCCCTGCGCATCGGCATCCTGCTGGACACTTCCAATAGCATCCGCCCGCGCCTGGAATTCGAAAAGGAAGCCGCCAACGATTTTTTGCAGCACGTGATTCGCAGAAACAAGGACCTGGCCTTCCTGATGACCTTCGATAACGAGCCCGAAGTGATTCAGGATTACACTGGCGACCTGGCGCTGCTCAGCGATGCGATTCGCAAACAGCGCGCTGGCGGTGGCACCGCGCTCGACGACGCCATCTATCGCGCCGCAGAAAAGCTTTCCAATCCGCCGCTGCCCAAGGGGCCAAATCCTGAAGTGCGCCGCGTGCTCATCGTGATCAGCGACGGTGACGACAATTTGAGCGATCACGCTCTGAGTGAATCCGTTGAAGCAGCCATCCGCGCCGAGGCCGCGATTTATTGCGTCAGCACCAATACCGATTGGCTGGCCATTGACGGCGACAAGCCGCGCAAGATGCACGTGGAAGGCGGCGACAAAGTGCTGGAGGAATTCGCGGACCAGAGCGGCGGCCGGGTTTTCTATCCCTATAAGGTGGACGATCTCGCGCAATCATTCGTGGACATCGGCACAGAACTGCGCAGCCAGTATTTCATCGCGTATTCGCCGTCGAATCCGCAATCCACCGGAAAGTACCGCAAGATTGACGTGCAGACAGACCGCAAGGGCCTGAACGTGCGCACTCGCAAAGGTTATTACGCCACGTCGCCCACCGTGCCGCCATCTCCAGGGAAGTAAGCCGCTCTTCCGCCGCGCTTATCTCTGCGCGTTCTGCGTCTCAGCGGTAGATCAAAAGCCGTAAATCAGCAGCGCGGGCCCACCGCTACTTGAACGGCGCGTAATAACCCTTGCGCGCCAGCACCTTCACATCGGGGCGGTTGACCGTCACCTGGATCTTTCGGAATCCGCCATCGCGCTTCAGGTTGAGGGGATAGTAGCCCAGCACGTACTGCGAGCGCAGTTCCTCGGAAATTTCGTCGAAGGCCTTCTCCAGCGACTTTTCGTTGTGCACGTCAATCACGCGGCCGCCCGTATCCTCCGCCATGCGGTGAGCCACGCCCGGGCCGGTGCCGAAAGTCGCCATGCGATCGCTGATCAACAAAACGTGAATCACCGCGTCCGAACGCTGCGCCGCTTCGATGGCGTCTTGCATCCGCAATTTGCTGCCGGTATCTTCCGCGTCGGTCAGAATGATCACTCCCTTGCGTCCCGCTTCGGTGGCCAATTCATCATGGCAGGCCAGGTAAATCGCGTCGTAAAGATCCGTGCCGCCCGCGTTGCTGCCTTGCGGAATTGTGCCGGGCGTCACCACGCCGCCGCCGCCCACTGAATTCACCCGCGCGCGGCGAATCGCAGCGGACAGCACCGAAGTGTCCTGGGTGAAGTCGGCGAGCAAGTCCACGTCGAAGTCGAAGGTGATCACCATCGCTTCGTCCTTCGGGCGCATTACCTCGCGCAGGAATCGGGAAGCGGCGTCCTGTTCGGCGTCAATCATTCGATCCATGCTGGCGCTGGTATCAATCAGCAGGCCCAGCGTGATCGGCATATTCACTTCTCTCGAGAAAAATTCCACCTTTTGCTCAACGCCATCTTCGGTGATCTTGAAATCATCCTTGCTCAGATCGGTGACGATGCCATGCTGCTTATTTCGCACCGTTGCGAACACGTTGACGACGTTGGTCGTAATTTTCAGAGGCCCCTGCCCCTGATCCTGCGGTGCATTCTGCTGCATGAACGGCTGGCCCGCTGGTTGCCCCGCCGGTTGATTGAACCGCGCGTGCGCAGTCGGCCGGGCCGCGCCCTTCGCCGGCGCTTCCGTCGTAACGCCTACATACCCTGCCAACGCAATTGTGAAAATGCCCGCCGCGAGGCTGGTCAGCCGCATTGTATAATCTCCCTGTAGCCGGTAGCGTCTGATACGATGCACCGAACGCGCCAGCGGATGTTTGCGCAAGTAGCCCGCTGCGAAATGCGAGCAGGACTCTAAAAATGGCTCCGTCCGGCCGAATCGAGAATCTCAGATGACGCGATTAATTTCGACGCTGGGTATTGTATTACTTTTCGGCACTCTTGCGGGTGCTCGGCAGTCCGCCGGCCCCGGATCTCAGCAGCAGGATTCCAAGCCGCCCGTGCAGCCGGGGCAGTTGGCGCCGCCTCCGAAACCCGCCGCTCCTGCGCAAGCTCCGCCGGTGCAGACTCCGCAGCCGCAGACCGGCCAGTCGCAACCCGCGCAGTCGTCTCCGGCCCAGCAGCAGCAGAATTCCAAGCAAGGGGCGGATTCACGTGGGGCGATCAAGGCCCGTACGAACCTGGTGATCGTTCCCGTAACCGTGAAGAATCGCGACGGCCAGCTGATCGGAGATTTGCAAAAGGACGAGTTTCGCGTGTTCTGCGACAACGTGGAACAGCAAATTGTTTTCTTTACCTCCGACCCTTATCCGCTGTCTGCCGTCGTGCTGATTGATGACGATCTCTCGATCAAGTCCGCCGACCAGGTGCAAAAAAGCCTGGCTGCGATTTCCGGCGGATTCGGGCCCAACGATGAAGTCGCCATCGTGACCTACGATCAATTTCCCAATACCGTCTCGGAATTTTCCTTCAACAACGACCTGCTGTTCACCCAGCTCAAGCGCCTGGATCTGCACTCGCACTATCCGGGCTCGCCCGTCGGCGGTCCCTTGACGTCTGGCGCGACTTCCAACGGACATTCGCTGGAAACGGGAGCGCCAACGACGCTTGGCGTGCAACAGCAAAAACAGGATAAGGACATGGACGACGCGGTGTACGCGGCGGGCGAGATGCTCAAAAGTCGCGGACGCGACCGCCGCAAGATTGTTTTCCTGATTTCGGACGGAAATAATTCCCGCACCAACGAACACACGCTGGACCAGACTTTGCAACTCCTGCTGAAGTCCGATGTTTCTGTTTATTCTATTTCCGTGGGCCACGCGCTCGGCCAGAAAGAAAGCACGCGGCTGGAAAGATACGCCACCTCCACCGGCGGCGATACTTTCTATGCGGGTAAGGATCGCGGCCTCGAAAATCTCTACGCTTCCGTCACCGAGCAGGCTCGCAATCAGTACACCATCACATTTCAACCGCAAGACACCGACCGCAGCAAGGATTTTCACAGCATCGAGGTGCGCGTGCGCCGCCCCGAGCTGGACGTAACCGCGCGCCAGGGCTATTACCAGAGCGGATTGCATTAAATATTGCGAACCGGACGCCGTGTGACGCTTTGACGTTTGATAAATCGCGCTGGCGCAAAAGTTTTTCTGCTTGACTTCAACGGCGGCGGCCTTTATAGATTGACGAAGCGAATCGAGCGCGCTGTGAAATTTGCGGCGCCGCTGAATCGCGGGGAGAATGTTCCACCGTAGTTCATGCGCGGAACATCCCGGGCTTAGTCAGGCAGAGAAGCCCAATCGGGAAATGAAACGGGGCGTCACGAGCAATCGCGACGCCCCGTTTTTATTTCCACCGGCGATTTTCGCACGTCGCGCGACCTCGACAACAGCTAGGAATCCGTATTTTCTTGCCCGCCCGCTTGCTGTTGGGCAGTCCGGATCGAAATTAGCTGCTCGTGCGCGGGGCAGAGCGGTTTGTAGTCGCAGAAACCGCAACCAAATCCCGGCTTCGCGGAAAATTCACGCGCGCGAATCAAGTCTGCCACTTCCGCGATTTTCTCTTTCGTCTCTTTCAACGCTTTGGCGTTGCGTGTCGCGGCCACCGCTTCATTCGTCATCAAGTTGTAAAACACCAGGCGCACCGGATCGAGGTCGAGCACTTCCGCGGCCGCTAGCGCGTACACGCCGAGCTGCAAATCTTTGGCCGCAGCTTTCACGTCCTTCGGCCTGCCGGTCTTGTAATCAATAATTTCTACTTGGTTTCCGTCGAGGCGGTTCACCTGGTCCATCCGCCCCGTGACGATCACATCGTGGTCCAGCGGCAGCTCGAAAGTTTTTTCCTGGTACAGCACGTCGGCCGGCGCGCCGCAATACGTGCGATGGAACGCTTCGAGCTGTTCGCGCCCCGCCTTGCGATATTCCTCTTCATGATATTCGTCAATAAATCCCGCGGCAGACCACTCGCGATCGTAAATCCCGAGCACCTCCGCCAGCGGAACTTTCTTGCGCTTCCCATATTCCGCGACGAATTCCTTGATGGTGCGATGCATCACGTTGCCGAACGTAGCCATGGCGTGTGCGCCGCCGCGAATGCCCCAGACGTACTGGAACATGTAGCGCATCGGGCAGCGGTCGTAAGCATCAATCGCCGAGGCGCTCAATTGCAGCGGTTCGGGGCGCGGCGGATGAAAGGCATTCGCCCACAGCGCCACGCGCGAATATGCTCGCGATGGTTCACTGCCGGGAGGAAAAAGTTGCGTTGGGTCGCTCGAATCAGGTTCGGGCCCGGCAGTTACGAGCGCCGCGGGCACATGCACCTGCGGCAGCAGTTGATGCGTGTCCAGAGTCTTGATTTTCGCGTTCGTCAGGAAGTCGTCGAGAAATGGCGACGGCTTCTTGCGCTTGTTCACCAGCGTTGAAAGCGTTAGTTGTCGCTCCGCTCGCGTCAACGCCACGTAAAAAAGCCGCCGCTCTTCCTGAATCTGAAAATCGCCCTTCGGTTGTTCTTCCTTCATCATCTCCGGCGGAAATTCGAAAACAACTTTGCGCGGCCCGGAAGGGAAGTCGTTCTTGGAAACGCGCAGAATGAAAACGTGCGGGAATTCCAGGCCCTTGGCGGAATGCACAGTCATCAATTGCACCGCATCGTCGGAAATTTCTTCTTCCAGCGTGATGTCGCCACCCGCTTCGTAAAAATAGGCGAGGTATTCGATAAAATGCCGCAGCTGCTTTCCTTCGCTCTTGCGTTCCCACTCCTTAACAAATTTCACGAAGCGATCGAGGTAGTAGCGATCCTGATCCGAAGGCAGCGGGGCGAGCGCCAGCCCGGCGATCAATTCGTCCAGCAACTCAGTCGCGCTCGAACGCTTCGCGCCTTGCCGCAGTTGGTTCAGCAACTGCACCAGTTCGCCGAGCCGTCCGCGCTCGTTGAACGGCGCTTCGTTCTGCGCCGTTTCCAGCTCGTCACCCAGAGGCCGGCGATGATTTTTCTCGGCGCGCTCCGCCAGGCGCACCAGGTCGCGCGGCTCCAGGCCCCAGTAAGGCGCAGCCAACACACGCGCGCAGGCCACATTGTCACCCGGCACCACGATCAATCGCAGCCAAGCGAGCAGGTCGCGCACCAGCGTGCTGGATAGGATGGATAGTTTGCGAATCACAAAGGGAATTTCGCGCCGACGCAATTCATCCACCAGCTTTTCCCGGTGCGTATGCTTGCGGTACAGCACGGCAAAGTGGCGCCAAGGCGCGCCCGCCGTATGGAGCCGCTCGATTTCGGAAGCGACCCAGTACGCTTCTTCCTCGGGCATGCCGAATTCCACGATGCGAATTTTTTCGCCTTCGCGATTCTCGGTGGTCAGCGCTTTGGGCGGCAGCAGCGGTGATTTTTCGTTGTGCCGGATCACTTCGCCGGCCACGCGCAGGATGCGCTGCGTCGAGCGGTAATTCTGCGAAAGCGAAACCAGGAATTTCTTCGTGGCGGGGCCGAGCTTCGCGTCGGTAACTCCGCAGAAGCGCTTCAGAAAAATCGTGAAGCTGCCAAACGACGCGCCGCGGAAGCGATAAATCGCCTGATCGTCATCACCCACCGCGACGATGTTGCCGCGTTCGCCGGCGAGCAGCCACAGCAGTTCGAGCTGGGCGATATTGGTATCCTGAAATTCGTCCACCAGAATGTAGCGGTACTGCTCGCGCATCTGTTTCAGCAGCGCCGCGTCGCTGCGCAACTTTTGAACTGCGTGTAAAAGTTGTTCGCCGAACGTCAGCAGGTTGCGCTCCCGCAGCAGGCGCTCGCTGATGCGATAGACGCGCGCCAGTTCCTCCTGCCGCGCCACTTCATCCTCCGCGATTTGCAGTGCGTCGGATTCCAGCAATTTCTTGCCGGCTTCGTGATTCTTGCGCAGTCCCGCGACAAATCGCTCGTAATCTTCCGGCGTCACCAGTTCATCTTGGCAGCGCGAAAAGAATTTCACGAAGTCGCTGATGAATTCGCCGGGATCCTGCAACCTGCGAAAATGCTTCAGATCGAGTTCGCCGATGTGCCGCCGCAGCAAAATCTTGTGATCAATTTCATCCAGAGGCTGCGCATCCGGATTCGTTGCCTGCAGAATCTTTTCCAGGCAAAACTTATGAAACGTGCTGAGCCACACGCCCTCTGCACGTTCGCCGATCGCTTTCACCACGCGGTGCTTCATCCCGCCGGCAGCTTTGTCTGTGAACGTGAGTCCCAGGATGCTCTCGCCCGCCAACTCCGGATTCGTCTCCAGCAAATTGCGAATCCGCTCCACAATCACGCGCGTCTTGCCCGTGCCCGCGCCCGCCACCACCAGCAGCGGCCCATCGCCATGCTCCACAGCCGCGCGTTGCGCCGGATTCAAGCCGGCATTCCGCTCCGAATTTTCGTTGCCTTTCATGGATTGCAATTCTCGCACGACTATCTTAACAGAGTTCTCCATGGGCGAACGGAAGGCGAAGGTCCACGGCTTCTCCGGTGTTGTTTCTCGTCTCCTTGCATCGGCCATCAGTCGCGCCGGTGCTGCAGAATGCACCAAGACTACGGACATCAGCAAAATTGACCGCATTTCGCCCGGCGCTTATACTTCTATTTCTGGCCGAGCAAGCCCGAAGGAGCAATCATCATGGAACGACCTGTCATCCTAAGTGCGGTGCGCACGCCGATCGGAAAATTCATGGGCAACCTCGCGCCACTTTCTGCGACGGAACTCGGCGCGAAAGTCGTCGCCGAAGTGGTGCGCCGCGCCGGCATCGAGCCGAACCAAGTTGACGAAGCGATCCTGGGCAACGTTGTGCAAGCCGGCCTCGGCCAGAATCCCGCGCGTCAAGCGGCGTTGCGCGGCGGCCTCGACCCGCGCGTCGCGGCCATGACCATCAACAAAGTTTGCGGCTCTGGTTTGAAAGCCGTCGGCCTTGCGGCGCAAGCGGTGCAGCTGGGCGAATCCGAAGTGGTTGTCGCGGGTGGCATGGAATCCATGTCCAATTGCCCGTACCTGCTGAAAGGCGCGCGCAGCGGCTTCCGCCTGGGCAATCAGGAAATGATTGATTCCATGATCAACGACGGCCTCTGGGACGTGTACGAAAATTTTCACATGGGCGTCACCGGCGAGCTGGTCGCGGAAAAATATAAAATCTCGCGCGAGGAACAGGACCAGTTCGCTTTCGAAAGCCATCAGAAAGCAATCCGCGCGATGAAATCCTGTTTCTTCAGCGCGCAAATCGTTCCCGTGGAAATTCCGCAGAAGAAGGGTGAGCCCGTAGTCATTAAGACCGACGAATCCCCGCGCGAAGATACATCTCTCGAAATTCTCGCGAAGCTGAAGCCCGCATTTAAAAAAGATGGCACCGTAACGGCCGGGAACGCGCCGGGAACGAACGACGGCGCCGCCGCCGTAATCGTCACCAGCGAAAAAAATGCCGCGCGCTTCGGAAAACAGCCCATGGCGCGCATCGTCGCGCAAGCCGTCAGCGGCGTCGAGCCTAAATGGGTGATGATGGCGCCGGTGGAAGCCGTCGAAAAGCTGCTGCAGAAGACAGGCTGGGACCGCGATAAAGACGTGGACCTCTACGAATTGAACGAGGCCTTCGCGGTGGCAGCCATCGCCGTAACCCGAGTGCTGAAACTCAACCCTGAAAAGGTAAACGTGAACGGTGGCGCGGTCGCATTAGGTCATCCGATCGGCGCATCCGGCGCCCGCGTCCTGGTGACGCTGCTCTACGAATTGCAGCGCCGCAGCTTGAAGCGCGGCATCGCAGCCCTCTGCCTCGGCGGCGGCAACGCTGTCGCCCTCGCCATCGAACTTCCGTAGCCAGAGTCCGCCACGGCACCGACCGGTTAGTCCCGTCCACTAGTCCCTCGGCGCTGCTGGTGATTGTCCTGATCAGCTCGTCCGTTTTTACGCTTGACAGCATCATACCTTGTAATGCAAGGTATGCTCTGAAATGAAGCCGCGCAGCGCGAGCGACCCCGAATCCGCTGACAAATGGGAAGTACAACTCCGCAAAGGCTGTCTGGAACTGGCCATCCTCGCAGCGTTGTGGGACGGAAAACTCTACGGCCTGGAAATCCTTCGCCTCCTCGAAACCGACTCCGATTTGATTGTTTCTGAGGGCACGGTGTATCCGCTGCTCAGCCGGCTGAAGGCGCTCGGGCTGGTGCGCAGCGAGTGGGTGGAATCCGAGACAGGGCACCCGCGAAAATATTATGCGCTTACGGCTGCAGGAAAAGAGCGCGCGCGCGAAATGGCGGGAATGTGGACGCGTTTCTCTTCGAGCGTGAGCAAACTGCTCGCTCCGCTCGCGAGGGGGAAGTAGATGGTCACGATAACAGACGACGGGCAACAGCGGATCGAAGCTTATCTCTCGAAGTTGCGCGGCCGGTTGCGCGGATTCAACCAAGCCGAAGTTCGCGAGGTGGTTGACGAATTGCGCAGTCACATTGCAGACAAGGTAGCGACGACCGGAACTGCCAACGTCGCGGCAGTGGACGCCGCACTCGCAGCGCTAGGCACTCCGGAAGATCTGGCCAGCCAGTACATCACCGAGAACCTGCTCGCGCGGGCGGAGGTCAGCCGCTCGCCGCTGCAGATCCTGAAGGGCCTATTCCGCTGGGCGAGCCTCAGCGTCGCGGGTTTCTGCGTACTGCTCGGTTCGCTCACCGGATACTTCCTCGGATTTGTTTTCATGCTCTGCGCGCTGTTGAAACCATTTCATCCGCACACTGCGGGCCTCTGGATCATTCCTAACGGCGCGGGCGACTCGGAGATTTCGGTGCGGCTTGGGTTCGGCAGCATACCGGCCGGCCGGGAGCTCCTGGGCTGGTGGATTGTGCCGCTCGGCTTGGTCGCAGGATTCGGCCTGGTGATGTTGAGCACGCGCTTCGCCGTCTGGTGCGCGCGACGATATCGCCGGCCAAGCATTCTTCCTCACCGCTAACGCGCCGAACGAGTGCGAAATATAGGAGGTGGTCGTGAGTGAGATCGTCGGCGGCGAGACCTCCGCAATATCAGCGCCGGAAAGCCGCGGCCCAGAACCGCGGAAGAGCGCGACCAGCTGGCGCCAAAGCAAATGGCTGGCGATCGCAGAATTAATCGTCGTTGCGCTGATTTTCTACGCGGATTTCAGGCATCTCCTCTTCTTTAGCAAGACTCCTTACCTGCTGCTATTTGCATGGCTCTCTCTTTGGGTGCGCAGATTGCGCTGGCGAGACGTGGGCCTCAGCATTTTTCGTGATTGGAAGACCACGCTCGCATGGGGCATCGCGGCGGGAGTCCTTATGGAAGCGTTCGAGCTTTTCGTCAGCCAGCCGCTGCTGGTGAGAATCCTGGGCAAGAATCCGGACCTCGAAGATTTTCGCCCGCTGATCGGAAACCTGAAGCTGACGCTTTTGTTCATCGCGCTCGCTTGGACCCTCGCCGCCTTCGGCGAGGAAATGGTTTACCGCGGCTACCTGATGAATCGCGTCGCCGATCTGTTCAACCGCACGCGGCGCGCCTGGCTCATCAGCCTGATCGCCGTTCACGTGGGCTTCGCCCTAGCACACGCATATCAAGGACTCACCGGCGCAATAGACGAGGGCCTGATGGGCCTGCTTCTCGGCGTGATTTATCTGCGCACCGGGCGGAACCTCGCCATTCCGATCGTCGCCCACGGCGTGGCGGACACCGTTGACTTCATTCTGATGTTTTTCGGCAAGTATCCCGGCATGTAGTTCGACAGTTCGAATTATTCGGGGTGCCACACCTGCCGGATGCGTGACGACGCGTACGGCCAGCCCACCTGCATTCAGCGCTGCTTGACGTCACTTTGCTTGCTATGGTTCCTTTAGCGCCTCGACATCCTCTGCGGTGTCGCGGCACTTTGCCGCCAAGGAGAGCCCATGAAATCTGCGGCGCTTGGATTTCGCGCCCATTCTGGCTGGACCGCGCTCGTCGCGCTCTCCGTATCCAAAGGTGCGCCGTGCATTTTGGCGCGGCAACGAATTCACCTGGTGGAAACTTTCACGTACCGTTTTCGGCAGCCTTACCATACCGCCAAGGGATTGCCGCTGGACGAAGCACGCGCCTTTGTCGTCGGCGTCCAGACTCACGCGCGAAGCCTCGCCTATCGCGCGGTCCGTGGACTCCAGGAAAGTCTGCACGAGCAGGGCTACCGGATTACGCGTTGCGGTCTCGTTCTCGCCTCGGGACGGCCGCTGCCAAACCTGCCAGACATTCTGGCGTCACACGCACTGATTCACACGGCCGACGGCGAACTATTTCGCGACGCGCTGCTCCACGCTAGCGCCCGCTGCGGCCTTTTGAGTAAGACCGCGAAGGAACGCGAACTCCTAAATGAGGGATCACGCACTCTGCGTCTCACGCCGAGCGCTCTTACGCGGCGTATCGCTGATCTTGGCCGTCCCCTCGGCGCGCCATGGTCGCAGGACGAGAAACTCGCATCGCTGATTGCTTGGCTCGCACTCGCGTCGAAGCCTTCGCATCTTCGCCGCTCGCGCCGCGTTTCCTGAAGCTCTGCAATCTCGTCAACTTCCTTTGCTTCCTTTAGCTCCTCAATTTCCATTATCATCAGCACCTATGTCACTCGACCAGATTAAGAAAATCGCTGTGCTCGGCGCCGGCACTATGGGCAACGGCATCGCCCACGTCTTTGCGCGCGCCGGCTACAGCGTGATATTGCGCGACGTCGAAGCGCGCTTCCTCGAACGCGGTCTGGAAACCATCGGCAAGAACCTCGACCGCGAAGTGAAGAAACAGAAGATCACGGCGGCCGACAAGCCGCTCACCCTCTCGCGCATCCAGCCCACCACCGAGGTCTCCGCGCTGGCCGCCGCCGATTTCGCCATCGAAGCCGTCCCCGAACAGCTCGACCTGAAACTCCGCGTGCTCAAAGATGTGGACGCAGTGCTCAAGCCGGGGGTGATTCTCGCCAGCAATACATCTTCAATTTCCATCACGCAACTCGCCGCGCAAACCTCGCGCCCGGAAAAATTCATCGGCATGCACTTCATGAATCCCGTGCCGATCATGGCGCTGGTGGAAGTAATCCGCGGCCTGGCCACCAGCGACGACACTTTTCAGACCACAACGCAGCTATGCGAGAAACTCGAGAAGAAACCCGTCGCAGTGAACGACGCTCCGGGCTTCGTGTCCAACCGCGTCCTCATGCCGCTGATCAATGAAGCCGCTTTCGCGGTGATGGAAGGCGTAGCCACTCCCGAAGCCGTGGACGCGGTGATGAAAATGGGCATGAACCATCCGATGGGCCCGCTGGAGCTTGCTGATTTCATCGGCTTGGACGTTTGTGTGAACATCCTCGAAGTGCTGCAAACCGGTTTCGGCGATCCCAAATATCGCGCCTGCCCTCTGCTGCGCAAATATGTAGCCGCCGGCTGGCTAGGCCGCAAATCCGGTCGCGGTTTCTACAAGTATTCGTAGCCCGGCGAATCGCGTCCGATTTGATTCAGCCGAGCGGCGCATTGGGGAGAATTTTCCTCTCCCGCTTTTTCTTGTAAATCCAAAAAAGAGAAAAAGCCCAACCTGCGGAAAGCCCAATCCAGACTTGTGTTGGCCATTGAAACGCGACTGAGAGGACCATTGCGTAACCCATTCCGAGGATGAAGAAGTCCAAATACATCGTCAGCCGTCGTTGATATGGTGTGAGCGGCGCATCCCGGTTGATTCGGCGATAATGCAGCCAAGCCAAGAGATGCTGCGCTCCCGCGACGATGAGAGGAAACACAGAGAGGACAATCAATTCGTCTGAATCCACGCGTGTCATATGCATATCCAGGTCCCTCACTCCGACTTCCGGATCGCACTTCAGACCGATGGTTTGCGAATCCTATCATCCCTGCGCGGAACGGACGTAAAAAATACCTTTTGCTTTTTGTTCGCCTAGTGATATTATGACCCTCGAAATGGCCGAGCCGGGAACGGGCACTCAGTGTTAGACTCACTCCGCCTCGGTCTCCAGCTAAGACCAAACAGATACTCCTCTTGAGGTGGCACTGTGAACGACGAAAAGTCAAAAAACCTGGATTTGGCAATCTCGCAGATTGAAAAGCAGTACGGCAAAGGCTCCATCATGCGCTTGGGGAACAAGGACGTCCTGGTTCCTGTGAACGTGATCCCCACCGGCTCGATCTCTATTGACGCGGCGTTGGGCGTTGGCGGCTTCCCGCGCGGACGCGTAATAGAAGTGTACGGCCCGGAATCCGGCGGCAAGACCACCTTGACCCTTCATGTGATTGCCGAGGCCCAAAAACTGGGCGGGCAGGCAGCCTTTATTGACGCCGAGCACGCGCTGGATCCCTCTTACGCGCGCAAGCTGGGCGTGGACGTGGACAACCTGCTGGTTTCGCAGCCGGACAACGGCGAACAAGCGCTTGAAATCGCCGAAGCGCTGATCCGTTCAAACGCAGTGGACATTATTGTAGTGGACTCGGTGGCCGCCCTGGTGCCGCGCGCTGAACTGGAAGGCGATATGGGCGATGCACAGATGGGCCTGCAGGCGCGCTTGATGTCGCAAGCGCTGCGCAAGCTCACCGCCATCGTCTCGAAATCGAAGACCTGCCTGATCTTCATCAACCAGATCCGCGAGAAGATCGGCGTCATGTTCGGCAATCCGGAAACTACCACTGGTGGTCGTGCGCTGAAGTTTTACGCTTCGATCCGCGTGGATATCCGGCGCATTCAATCCATCAAGGAAGGCGATCGCGTCATCGGTTCGCGCACCCGCGCGAAAATCGTGAAGAATAAAGTTGCGGCGCCGTTTCGCGAAGCCGAGTTCGACATCATTTACGGCGAAGGCGTCTCGCGTGAAGGCGATTTGATTGACCTCGGCGTCACCAACGGCCTGCTGGAAAAATCCGGCACCTGGATTTCGTACAAGAACGAACGCCTGGGCCAAGGCCGCGAAAATGCTCGCGTATTTCTGAAGGAAAACACCGATATTCGCGGCAAGATCGAGCACGATCTGCGCAAGGCGCTAGGGCTGCTCGCGCATCCCGCCGTTTCCGCTGATGGTAACGGCAAGCCTTCCGCCGAAGCCCAAAAGTTGGCCGTCGCGGACGCAGCCAAGCAACCGCCGAAAGCGGCGGCTGCAACTGCTTCCTCGCAGGGTCGCTCGGGTCGCTAGGTTCAAACGCGGCAGCTCCGTGAAAAGAATAATTTCGCAGTGAGTGTGGGGCGGCTTCTCGCCGCCCCGCACTCCGCGTCACAGCCTGGTGACGCCGATGTCCAGTGCCGCAGGCTATCTGTCCTCTCGTCCAGCTATGCCGCGTAGGAACGTTCTCTTCCTTAACAGTTGCGCTTCCCTCTAATCCTTCCGTAAACTGAATTCTCTCGGCTGAAGTATGCGATTCGCAGGCCGATACAGGACTCGATGCAACCTAGCCCAGCCTTCAGACAGTTTGTCCCGGTCATTTGCCTTTTGCTCGCGGCGACCTTTGCAGTCGCTGCGGCGGCGGCCCCTGCGACTTCCACCACGCGCCACAAAAAATCCGGCATTTCGGCCTACGGTGATCCCACCAAGAACGACAACGCGGATTACGACGATCCGCTGATCCGCCAGATCGCTGTCAACGCGTTGGGCCACGCGAACGGCTCGGTGCTCGCTATGGATCCCTCCACCGGCCGCATCCTGACCATCGTCAATCAGAAGATGGCGTTTTCTTCCGGATTCGAGCCTTGCTCAACAATCAAGCCGGTGATCGCCCTCGCAGGCCTGCAGGAAGGTGTGATCACTCGCGACACCATGCTGCAAGTGGGCCATCGCCGCTACATGGACCTCACCGAAGCGATGGCGCATTCCAATAATGTTTATTTTGAACAGGTCGGCACGCGCCTGGGTTTCCCGCGCGTCCATCAGTACGCGAAGTTGGTTGGCTTGGGCGAGCGCGCTGGCTACGACATTCCCGAAGAGCAGCCCGGCCTGGTGCCTTCCGTGCCTCCGGCTTACGGCGGCGTTGCCCGCATGTCCAGTTTCGGCGAAGGCATACGTCTCACGCCGTTGCAGCTTGCGTCGCTGGTGGCCACCCTTGCGAACGGCGGCACGCAGTATTACCTGCAATATCCGCGCACCGCGGATGCGCGTCAAAATTTTCAGCCGCGCGTGCGCCAGCAACTCGATATCGCGCCGCTGCTGCCCGATTTGCGCGAAGGCATGCTGGCTGCCGTAATGTATGGCACCGCGAAGCAAAGCTACGATCCGGATGGCGAACAGGCGCTGGGCAAGACTGGCACGTGCAACGACGAATCGCTCGGCGGACGCCTCGGCTGGTTTGTTTCTTATGCCGACCAGGCGCATCCGAAAATCGTGCTGGTGGTTCTGATTCGCGGAGGCGGCCGCGCGGTAAGCGGTCCGCATGCCTCTGAAATCGCCGGCCGTATCTATCACGGGCTGCGCGAGCGAAATTATTTTGCCGAATCCGCGCGCCGCGCGCAGTACGATACGGCCGCGGGCGCCTCGCACTGAATTTCGGTCACGACGGGCGGTTTACAAATTCTGCTGCCTCAGTTTTTCTCTGCCTGCTCTGCGTCTCTGCGACTCACAGCTTTTGAATTGGCGCGCTTCAGCTCCTGTTCCGCCTGTTACCCGATGAACAAATCCGCAGCATTTCACTTCACG
This sequence comes from uncultured Acidobacteriota bacterium, assembly GCA_963779465.1. GTDB lineage: Bacteria > Acidobacteriota > Terriglobia > Acidiferrales > UBA7541 > Palsa-295. The sequence goes on from CAVZYH010000002.1 coordinate 1,723,089, forward strand.
TCCCGCTTCGCATTGCGCTATGCTCCCAGCTTCGTAAATTATTCGCTTTAGGGAATTATGGGAAATAAACTCAAGATTCTTATCTGCATTTTGCCGGTCGCTGTCGTCGTAGTCGCAGCCGGCGTTGTCGGCGTGAAATACTTCCGCAGCTCCGCCGCCGATTACCAGGTGATGACTCAACCGTCTCCTTCGCGCGAAGATGCTCATCGCATGCAGGAGCAGTTGGTTCTGTTCAGCGAAGCGGCAGTCCCGGCGCGCCAGCCGTTTCCAGCATTCCTTCAGAGCATGGGGTTCTCATCGAACGCTGCCACGCGCCTGATGGCCTCTGCGCAATCTGTCTTCGATCTGCGTCACTTGCGAGCGGGAAACAAGTTCGTCGTGGGCCGTTCCAGCCTGGGCGACCTGCGCGAAGTGCGTTATCGCATAGATGCCGATCGCGTCCTATACATCCGGCCGCAAGGTGACGATTTTCACGCCGAGGTTCAGACCATTCCGTCAGAAACCGAGGAAGTAGGCGTCGTTGGCCAAGTGAACGGTTCGCTGTTCAATGCCGTGCTGGACGCAGGAGAACGGCCGGAACTGGCCATGCGCCTGGCGGCAATATTCGGCTGGGACCTGGATTTTTACACCGATCCGCGGCCGGGCGATACTTTCCGCGTGGTGGTGGAAAAGAAAACGCTCGACAGCGGTGAAGTGGTTTCCTACGGACGCATTCTTGCAGCGGAGTACAACAACGGCCCGCATCCTTACCGCGCGGTCCTCTTTCATGGCCCCAATGGCGAACCCGCGTATTACACGCCCGAAGGGAAGTCCATGAAAAAGGCGTTTCTACATTCGCCGCTGAAATTTGCCGCGGTGATTACCTCGCATTTCAGCCAGCATCGCTATCATCCTATTCTGAAAGAATACCGCCCGCACCTGGGAATTGATTACGCCGCGCCAACCGGCACGCCCGTGCAAACAATCGGCGATGGCCGCGTGATTTTCGCCGGCAGAAAAGGCGGCGCCGGCAACCTGATCGAGATTCAGCACAGCAACGGTTACACCACCTACTACATGCACTTGTCCCGCGTGCTGGTACGGTCCGGCGAACGCGTCCAGCAGGGCCAGCGGATTGGCCTGGTCGGCATGACCGGCCTCGCCACCGGCCCGCACCTGGATTTCCGCATCCAGCGCGGCAAGGAATTCCTGAATTTCGAGCGCCTACCGCTGCCGCCATCCGACCCAGTATCCAAGCGCGACTGGAACGAATTCGCAGCCGCGCGCGACCACGCGCTGGCGCTGATGCCGCCACTGCCGTCGCAGCATTCCCCAACCGTCGCTAAGAATTCCGTGCCAGCGTCTTTCCCATCCCGCTGCTGCGGTTCCGACGAACTAACCCTCTGCTAGCGCGCCTGGTAGATGGCCTGATAGCGTGGCCGACCAGCGGCAACGCCCCATCGTGCTGATCGCGGGGAGCCACGGTGAGACCGATTCCGCGAAATATCCAAACATGCAAAAATTGTCGATTAGAGCGTTTCGCCACGATGTGTTTTCTGTGGGTTGCGAGCTCTCCTCGTTGACTTGCTTCTTCCTCCCACCTAAACTGTGCCCACATGCCGGACGCGTCTTCTCCAATCGGGCGGGCCTTCTCCCACTACCGCATCAACGAAAAGCTCGGCGGCGGAGGCATGGGTGTCGTTTACAAGGCCGAAGACTCCCGCCTCAAGCGCTTCGTCGCCCTTAAATTTCTGCCGCAGGATGTCGCCGGGGATCCGCAAGCTCTCGCGCGATTCCAGCGTGAAGCGCAAGCCGCCTCCGCCCTGAACCATCCCAACATCTGCACGATTTACGATATCGGCGAGCAGGATGGCCAGGCCTTCATCGCTATGGAATTTCTCGATGGGCAGACGCTGAAGCACCGCATTAACGGCCGCCCCGTGGACATCGAAGACCTGCTCGCTCTCGCCATCGAAATCGCCGACGCGCTGGACGCTGCGCACGCCGAACACATCGTTCACCGCGACATCAAGCCCGCGAATATTTTTGTCACCAAGCGCGGCCACGCCAAAATTCTTGACTTTGGTCTCGCCAAGGTGACATTCACCGGCGCGGGCTCTTCTGCCTCCAAAATCCCCGTGGACACCAGCAAGGGCGCCACCCTGGACGCGCCCGCAGAGCATCTCACCAGCCCCGGAAGCACCATGGGCACTGTAGCTTACATGTCGCCCGAGCAAGTCCGCGGCAAGGAACTCGATTGCCGCTCCGACCTTTTCTCCTTCGGCGCCGTGCTTTACGAAATGACCACCGGCACGCTGCCTTTCCGCGGCGAAACCTCCGGAGTGATTTTCAAAGCGATCCTGGATGGCGTGGTGGCGGCTCCCGTGCGGCTGAATCCCGAAACGCCTGCGGAGCTCGAGCGCATAATTAACAAAGCGCTAGAGACGGACCGTAATCTGCGCTACCAGTCCGCCGCCGACATTCGCGCGGACCTCGCGCGGCTGAAGCGCGAACAGGATTCCGGACGTTCCACGCGCGTCAGCGACTCGTCCGGCACCGTTTCCGCAGCGGCCGGTGGTGTAAGTGCGACGAGTGGCCCATCACCAGTGCAAACACTCTCCGGTTCCACGACGGTGCCCGCTGCGCTTGCGGGCGCTTCGCGCAAACTTTGGATCGGCGGCGCCGTTACGGCAGCGCTCGCTTTTGCCATCGCCGGCGGCTATTACTTCCTGCACGGCCGCTCGTCCGCTGAAAAAGTCACTTCCATCGCCGTGCTGCCATTCGTAAATGCCACCTCAGACCCAAACAACGAATATCTCAGCGACGGCCTCACCGAAAGCTTGATCGGCACGCTTTCGCAACTGCCTGACGTGAAAGTGATGGCGCGCAGCACCGTCTTCCGCTTCAAGAACAGCGCTGACGATCCGCAAAAAATCGGCAAGGATCTCAACGTAGGCTCGGTGCTGATGGGCCGCGTGACGCAGCATGGCGATACGGTGGCGGTGCAAGCGGACCTGGTCAGCACCGCGGACGGCTCGGAAATGTGGGGCAAGCACTACGAGCGTAAGATGGCTGACGTCACGCAGGTGCAGAGCGACATCACTCGCGACGTCGCGAAAAAATTAAATGTAAATGCGAGTGGCAACACGGAGGCAAAAATAGGCAGCGCCGGCACCACAAATCCCGACGCCTACCGCTTGTACCTCGAAGCGCAGCAGCAGTTGTACGGGCGCACGAAGCCGGGAATCCTCAAGAGCGTCGATTTGTTCCGCCAGGCAGTGGCCGCCGATCCGAATTACGCGCTGGCGTGGGCAGGGCTTGCGAATAGCTATGTGGTCGCCGCGGGTTACGGGCGCTTGATTCCGCCGGATCAATCCTTGCCGCTGGCGGATCAGGCGTCACAAAAAGCGGTGGAGCTGGACGACACCAGCTCCGAAGCGCACGTGGCGCGCGGCAACGCGCTGGCGGCCGCTTGGAAATGGACCGCTGTGGAGCCGGAGTTTCGCCGTGCGGTCGAACTGAATCCAAACAACGCGAACGCGCACTATTTTTACGCCTTCAACTATCTGATGCCGATGAATCACCTCGACGAAGCGCGCGAGCAGTTCCGCCTCGCGCTTGCTCTCGATCCGCTTGCGGCGATCGTGAAGACGAACTACGCTCTCACCCTGATGGACGCTCACAACTATCCCGAAGCCCGAGAGCAGTTTGATCAGATCTTCCAGCGCGATCCTGGTTTCGGGCCGGGGCTCTTCTATCTATCTCAGATGGAGGCCACGCAGGGCCAGTTTGCCGACGCCGTGAGTACCTTGCAGAAAGCGGGTCCGCCGGGCGACGCGCTGTCCATGCGTTCGTGGAGCCCGGACGCGAAAGGTTACGCTGAATTCATGGATGCTATCAGCGACGGCAAGATGCCCGCGAACGCGGCCGTCGCCTACGCTATGGCAGGAAATCGCGACAAGACGTTCGAATATCTCGAAATGGCCCTAGCCGACCGGGACGACGAGATCACCGCTGTCATTCGCTTCCCAGCCTTCGACCACCTGCAGTCTGACCCGCGCTGGCCCGCGCTACTGCACAAGCTCGGCCTCCCGCTGTAATTTCGCCCCGCCCGCCGCAGGTCGCGCTCACGCCCGATGGCACAATGCGCCACACAATTTTCAGCTGTGACGCATTTTGCATTTTTCTCTGATGAAATTCACTCGTATCGTTAATTGCGTGATCGGACATTTGCCGTAACAGAATTTCACCTCTGCGGTGACCGTGTCGATCAGGGATTTCACCTTAACGTGCAGCACCAGGAGTTGGTTAGGTTTAGAATGCGCGAATTCGTCAGGTAGAACCCACCGATGCTAACCGATGGCTTGCGCCAAGAATTGCAGGCAATGCGGGATGAAGACTTGCGCGTGCGCGAGGAACTAATCGCCTCGGCTGAGCTGGGCGGCGAATATGTTCCGGGAATGGAGGCTGTGCACAAGCGCAATGCAAACCGTTTGCGAGAGCTGATTGATTTGCACGGCTGGCCAACCGAAGCCATCGCAGGGAACGACGGCTGCGAAGCAGCGTGGCTGATTGCTCAGCATGCAATCGGTGAACCGGAGTTTCAGCGATATGTTTTGAAGATGTTGCGTACCTCCATTGCCGAGGGTCATGTTCCTGCGTGGCACGCAGCCTATCTGGAGGACCGAATTGCGATGTATGAGGGCCAGCCGCAACGTTACGGTACGCAATGGATCGATGATCCGAGGGATGGACGTGCTCGCCCGTGGACGATTGCTGACCCTGAGAACGTAAACGCATTGCGTGCCGAAGTAGGGCTTGAGCCGCTGCGACCTGTTCCTGAGCCAGCTCCTGAACTGCCCGCGGAGGAACGAGAGAAGCTGGAGCGGAATTATAGCTGGTGGCGGGAATGGCTAACGAGCAAGGGATGGGGCGGTCCGAAGTAGGGGCAACCCGGCGATGAACGCTGAGTGCTGCCACGTCGCGCGAGCGGAAATTGATCCACCGTCAACTCCCGGGCCTGTTTGCATATGGAACGGCCAAGAGCCGAGAACTCGAAACCGCCCGTGGCTTCCGCGTTGACTTGGGTTTCTGCGGCGGCCTAAGATGCTCGTTTGAGCGGCTTGCACACGTGAGCGACCAGACCGTCTCGCATTACCGAATCGTCGAAAAAGTCGGCGCCGGCGGGATGGGCGTGGTTTATCGCGCGCATGATGACCGGTTAAACCGCGACGTCGCTCTGAAATTCCTGCCCGACGAGCTGAACCACGACGAAAACGCGCGCGCGCTTTTGATTCGCGAGGCGCGCACCGCTTCCGCATTGAACCATCCCAACATTTGCACCATCTATGACGTCGGTGAAGCGGACGGCAAGAACTACATCGTCATGGAATTCGTCAGCGGACGTTCGCTGGCGGAGCAAATTCCAGAAGACGGGCTGCCCGTGGAGACGGTGATTCGTTACGGCGAACAAATCGCCGACGCCATGGCGCATGCTCATGAACGCGGCGTTGTTCATCGCGATTTGAAAACTCCCAACGTGATCATCATGCCCGGAGGTCGCGTCAAGGTGCTGGATTTCGGTCTGGCGAAGCACATGACTCCGGGCGAGATCACACTGAAGACGCAATCCATCAGCACGCTCACGTCGGAAGGCGCGATTGTGGGGACAATGCATTACATGGCGCCGGAATTATTTCGGGGCGAGCCGGCGGACGCGCGCAGCGATGTGTGGGCGCTGGGCGTGGTCCTGTATGAGATGGCCAATGGCAAGCGGCCGTTCCGTGGAAGAACTTCGTACGAATTGAGCTCCATGATCTTGCACGATTCACCGCCGCCGTTGCGCGACAACGTGCCGTTGGGTCTGCGCTCGGTGATCGAGCACTGCCTGGCGAAAGAGCCGGCGCAGCGCTATCAGCACGCCAGCGAAATTCGCGCGGCGCTGGAAGCTTTGCGCACGAATTCGGCGGTGATACCGGCTAGCGCGATTCAAGCATCGGTCATTCTTCCGTCCATCGCAGCGCCTCGCTCGCGGTTCGGCCGCGCGGTCCTGGTTTCGTCGATCGCCGCGGCGTTGCTGTTGATCACCGCATTCGTCTGGAAATTGGTCGAGGTCAAGTGGCGCGGGGCGCCCGCCGTGGGCGCGGCGTCCATTCAATCTCTGGCCGTGCTGCCGCTGGAAAATCTCACGGGCGATCCGAAGCAGGACTATTTCGCCGACGGAATGTCCGACGCGCTGATCACCGAACTTTCGCAGATCAAGAAACTGCGCGTCATCTCGCGCACGTCGGTGATGCAGTACAAGGACAAGCACGAAAGCCCCGCGCAAATCGCGCAGGAATTGGGCGTGGACGCGCTGGTGGAAGGCTCAGTGTTGCGCTCTGCCGATCGCGTGCGCATTTCCGCGGAACTGGTGCAACCGCAAACCGGCCAAAATCTTTGGGCGCACAGCTACGAACGCACCGTCACGGATATCTTGGCGCTGCAGAGCGACGTGGCGCGCGACATCGTGACGCAAATTCAGATTCAGCTGACGCAGCCGGAGCAGGAGCGCCTGGCGAAAACGCGCACCGTGGTTCCGGCCGCGTATGACGCGTACCTGCAAGGAAATTACTACGTCGCGAAACGAACCGGTGAAGCGCTGACGGACGCCATTGCGGACTATCGCGAGGCAATTCAGCTGGATCCGACTTACGCGCCATCCTATGCGGGACTGGCGGGAGCATTGACGCTCGCGGCGGATTACAAAGATGTGCCGTCATCGCAGGTCTTGCCGGAGGCGGAAGCCGCGGCGGTGAAGGCATTGCAGCTGGACGACAATCTCGCTTACGCGCACACCGTGCTGGGACAGATTCGGGCGTATCGGCTGGAATGGCCGGGCGTACTGGATGAATTCAAGAGGGCGATTGAGTTAAATCCTGGCGAGGCGATCAGTCACCACTGGTACGCGCTGGCGCTGGCGTCCGCCGGCAGAAGCGACGAAGCGATTTCGGAAATCAAGCTGGCGCAGGAACTAGACCCTCGTTCGCTGATCATTAATGCGAATTTGTCGTGGGTTCTGTATTTGGCCGGCAAATACGGCGAGGCTGCGGCCCAAGCGCAGAAGACTGTGGCGATGGATCCCAGCTTCGCGGTGGCGCACGGATATCTGGGCCAGGCTTATTTGGCGCAAGCGGAATACGGCAAGGCGTTGCAGGAATTGCAGCAGGCGCTGGCGCTTTCTGGAAACGAAACTTCGTTCAAGGCTGAGCTGGGGAATGCCTACGCGGTGGCGGGAAAGAAAACTGAGGCGCAGGGGACTCTGCGCGAACTCTTACAGATGTCCTCGCGGCAGTATGTTTCGCCGCTTAGCATCGCGCTGGTCTATGTGGGATTGGACCAGAAGGACGAAGCATTCAAGTGGCTGGACAAAGCATACGACGAACGTTCGGTCCGGCTGATCAATATCGCCGTGCATCCGCGATTTGCCAGCCTGCATTCCGATCCCAGATTTGCTGCGCTGGTGCAGCGCATCGGGTTGCCCTATGCGCCCGAAAATGGAAATGCGAAGTGATAACCGCGACGGATTCCGGCTCACGCGTCGCAATCAATGACGCTCCATTCGCTGCGCGCGTCTGCCTGCCCGCGGGAAGCGTTTGCGGCGCAATCTTTCTTGACGCTATGGCGGGCGTCAACTACACTTCCGCCGTTCCTCGAAGAGTCCCCGGAATCGGCCTGAGTTTTCCCAATGGTGAAAGTTGAACATCATCTTTCCAGGAGATACCTATGGCCAATATTAGCTTCACGCTGAAGAACATCACCAAGGAAATCAAGAATTCGGAAAAAAAGCTGCGGGCGATTCGCGGGAAAGTCGCTGCGGCCGATCAGAAAAAAATTGATCTGGAACTGCGGCGGCTGGTGGAGTGCGGCAAAGAGATCCAGCAATTCTGCAGACCGCTGGTACATTACGCGCAGACGTTCAGGACCAAACCCAAAAAGAAGTAACGAGATGCGCCGTAGCGAGCGATTTGAAACCGGCAGCGCTGCCGTTCCGTGAAGTCTGAAATGCCAGGAGGACCACTCATATGGCTAAGATTGCTTTTTCAGTTCATCCCATTACCAGCGCAATTCGCAGGGCGGAGAAGAAGTTGCGCGCCATTCGGCCGAAAGTCAGCGAGGCCGAGAAGAAGAAAATCGATCTGAACCTGCGGATGCTCGAAAAGTCCTATCGTCTGCTGCGTTTTCCTTGCCCGAAGGGGAAAGGGCCGATTCAGCCGTACGGGCAGTGGTTCACGACCAATCCGAAGTGAAGCGCGCAGGAGAGCTGTGATTTGGTCTCGCGGCGAGTGGAACCGGGCTAGCCTGAATGCCTAAAGCAAAACGGGTGCTTTTCCGGCGTTCTCCGTTCTTAGTTTCCTACTGGAAAGATGCCGAGCTGATTTTCGAAAATTACGCGACGGGGAAAGGCGTCAGCGCCGCGCCGATCGCGACCGAAGTGCTGAATTTCTTCAGCCGTTGGCGTTCTGCTGACGCGCTTTTCCGCCACTTTCCGCAGTATTCGACAGCGTCTTTGCGCGAGGCTCTTAAGCAGCTGGCGGGACATTCATTGCTGCAACGTTCGGACCGTAAGTTACAACCCCTCGAACATTCGATGGCTGCGTGGAAAGATTGGAATCCTGCAGCTGGATTCTTTCACTTCACGGGGCGCGATCTTCCGTTTGAAGCTGACTTGGTTGGCATGGGGCGATACATGGAAGAGTTGACGCACGAGAAGGCGATGCCTGTGCCAGTGAAACATTATTCGCGGGCTGAGCAGACTCGTCTGCCACCGCCGCGCGTGGAAGGCGAATTCACTCGCGTGCTGACGGCGCGAAGAACTTGGCGAAGATTTGCGGTGGGGAAGCTCGCGCTTGCGGATTTAGCGACGCTGCTCGGATTGACGTGGGGAGTGCGCGAGTGGGTTGACGTGCCGCCGCTGGGGCGGTTCGCGGTGAAGACTTCTCCATCGGGCGGCGCTTTGCATCCGATCGAGGCGTATGTGCTCGCGCGGGATGTGGATGGAATTTCTCCGGGGATTTATCACTATGACGCTACCCGGCACAGGCTGGAATTGTTGCGACGCGGAATGACGCGGGATCGGATGTCGGATTACGTGATGGGGCAACGATGGTTTTCGGAAGCTGCTGCGTTTGTGTTCATGACTGGAGTGTTCACGCGGACGCAGTGGAAATATCGCTATCCGCGCGCTTATCGCGTGGTGCTGGCGGAGGCGGGGCATTTGTGCCAGACGTTTTGTCTGGTGGCGACTTGGCTGGGGCTTGCGCCGTTTTGCACGATGGCGATGGCGGATTCGAAGATTGATCGGGATTTGGAGATTGATGGAGTGACGGAAGGAGTTTTGTACGTTGCGGGAATCGGCAAAAGGCCTGTGGGCGTGGAGTGGAAAACCGCTTCGTTGCCGATTGATCCGACGGGGAAAAAACGAAAGTTGCGAAATTAGCAGCGCGGCGACGCCAAAGAATTCAAGAACAAATTCGAAATCGAAGTCGAGATCAAAGTCAAAAACGCCCGCCTAAAAAGCGAAAGCAGGCGGCCGCTACAAATTCAAATGCTAGGAGCCGGCGGGACGCCGGCGCTACTCACGCTTTTAGTTCCCACGTGTCGCCGGCGCGCAGGAGTTTGGCCAGGTCGCCTTTGCCTTTTTTGGCGATTACGTCGCGGATTTGCTGTTGAATCAGATCTTCGTAGCGCGGCACTCCTTGCAGTGCGCGGAGGACGCCGATGGGCGTCGGGAATCCGGGCATGGAATCCATGCGCGAAAGGGCGAAGGCGTACACGGGATTCGGATTGTGCTCGTCGTGCACCAGCAAATCTTTATCGGTGATGCCGTTGCCGAGCGCTACTACTTCCAGGTCGAGGCCCACCAGGCGAATTCCTTTGTCGCGATTTTTTCCAAAGATTAGCGGCTTGCCGTGTTCTAGCTGGACGACTTGTTCGCTACGAGCTTCCTTTTCGGTGATCGTTTCCCACGCGCCGTCGTTGAAAATATTGCAATTTTGCAGAATCTCGATGTAGGCGGAGCCTTGATGCGCTGCCGCTTTTCTGAGGGTTTCTTTCAGGTGCTGCTGGAAGACGTCAACAGAGCGCGCGATAAACGTGGCTTCGGAGCCGAGCGCTAGAGAGAGCGGGCTGAAGGGGCGATCCACGGAACCGAATGGAGTGGATTTGGCCTTTTTGCCGACTTCGGAAGTGGGGGAGTATTGGCCTTTGGTGAGGCCGTAAATTTTATTGTTGAACATCAGGACTTTAAGGCCTACGTTGCGGCGCAGCATGTGGATGGTGTGATTGCCGCCGATGGAGAGAGAGTCGCCGTCTCCGGTAGCTACCCAGACATCGAGATCGGGGCGAACCAGTTTTACGCCGGTGGCGATCGCGGGCGCGCGGCCGTGGATGGTGTGGAAACCGAAGGTGTTCATGTAATAGGGGAAGCGGCTGGAGCAGCCGATGCCGGAGATGAATACGAATTTTTCGCGGGGAACGCGGAGTTCGGCGAAGACGGCCTGGACGGCGGCGAGGATGGCGTAATCGCCGCAGCCTGGGCACCAGCGGATTTCCTGGTCGGTTTGGAAGTCTTTTTTCGTGTAAATCGGTAATGTGGCCGTGGTCATTTTTCGATCACCCCAAAGGCGCCCGCCTAAAGGCGGCCGCTACAAATTCACAAGCTAAATGCCGGCGAGACGCCGGCGTTACGAATTCAGCTTCAAAGGCTGGCGGTCTAAAGACCGCCGCTACGACAACAAATTCATCGGCGAAAAAAGGTGCTACTTAGTCGAGCAGTTCTTCGATCTTGGCTTCGATTTCTGATTGCTTGAAGGGCTTGCCTTGGATTTTGCCGTAGCTTTCGGCGTCCACTAGAAATTTTGCGCGCAGGATCATTGACAGCTGACCCATGTTCATTTCCGGGACTAGAATTTTTTTGTAGCGCTTCAGAACATCGCCGAGATTGCGCGGCAGGGGATTCAGATAGCGCAGGTGGACGTGGCCGATGCGATGGCCCTTCTCGCGCATGGGTTTCATCGCGGCAGTGATTGGTCCAGCTGTAGAGCCCCAGGCCACGATTAGCAAATCACCGGACGGATCGCCTTCGGGAACGATTTCCGGAATGTCTTGCGCTATGCCTTCAACTTTTTCGGCGCGGGTGCGAACCATGTGCTCGTGGTTCAGCGGTTCGTAGTTGATGTTGCCGGTGACGTCCTGTTTTTCGATGCCGCCGACGCGATGTTCCAGGCCGGGAGTGCCGGGAATGGCCCAGGGGCGCGCCAGGGTGGAAGGATTGCGGCGATAAGGGAGAAAGCCTTCGGGATTGGTTTCGAAGACCACGGGAATTTGCGGCAACTCGGCGATCGTGGGAATTTTCCAGGGTTCCGCGCCGTTGGCAAGATAGCCGTCAGAGAGAATAATCACGGGCACCATATATTTGATGGCGATGCGGCTGGCTTCGATGGCAATCCAAAAGCAATCGCCGGGCGATGAAGGCGCGAGCACCGGAACAGGAGCTTCGGAATTGCGCCCGTACATGGCTTGGAGAAGATCGGCTTGTTCGGTTTTAGTCGGTAGGCCGGTGGACGGGCCGCCGCGTTGAATATCGCAGATGACTAGCGGCAGTTCGACGGCAACGGCCAGGCCAATCGCTTCGGTTTTCAGCGCCATGCCGGGGCCAGAAGTGGTGGTGATGGCCAGCGCGCCGGTGTAGGAGGCGCCGATGGCGGAAGAGACGGCGGCGATTTCGTCTTCGGCTTGAAAGGTGGTGACGCCGAAATCTTTGTACATCGAGAGTTCGTGAAGAATGTCCGAAGCCGGCGTGATCGGATACGAACCCAGGAACAGCGGGATGCCGGCTTGCTGCGAAGCGGCGACGAATCCGAGTGCGAGCGCGGCATTGCCGCTGATATTGCGATAGGTGCCGGGCGACAATTTGGCGGGAGGAATTTCGTAGCTGATCTGAAACGCTTCGGTGGCTTCGCAAAAGCTGTAGCCTGCCTGCATGGCGAGTTTATTGGCGGTTACCAGCTGCGGCTTGTTCTTGAATTTATCGTCAAGGTAGCGGAGGGTGGGCTCCATGGAGCGGTTGTAGAGCCAATAGCACATGCCGAGAGCGAAGAAATTTTTACAGCGGTCCATGCTCTTCGCATCGAGGCCGACATCTTTCAGCGCGGCGCGCGTGAGCTTGGTGAGCTGAACGGCAAAAAGGCGGTAGCCGTCGAGCGAATGATCTTCGAGCGGACTGACGGTAATTTGCGCTTTGCGCAGATCGCTTTCACCGAAGTCATCAGAATTGACGATGAGAATGCCGTTCGTTTTCAAGTCCGCCAGATTCATTTTCAGCGCGGCGGGATTCATGGCGATCAGGACGTCCACGCTGTCTCCCGGCGTGTACACGTTGCTGGAGGAGAAGTGGACCTGGAAGCCGCTGACGCCGGGCAGGGTGCCGGCGGGGGCGCGGATCTCGGCGGGGTAGTCCGGGAATGTGGCCAGGTCATTGCCGTACAGCGCGACGGTATTGGTGAACTGGCTGCCGGTAATCTGCATACCGTCACCGGAGTCACCGCAGAAGCGGATGACTGCCTTGTCGATCGTCTCTCTTTTACGACCCAAGATTTCAGAGATAGTTGTAGACATTCCTAATTGGCCCTCGCGGCGTTGGATGTTAAGAATCGCCCGACAACCCTGTTCTTGGGACGGGAAACGCAGGGGAGGCGATGGTTGATGATGCGTCCAAAAGTATTGAATAGAAGTGGGACTTTTATTGGCACGAAAGGACTTACGGGTGTGGCCGAGATTTCATTTGCTCCATTTGTATTGAATAGACATGCGAGGCGCAGAACGGATTTTGACGAATTTAAGCAGCCAAGCGCCCGGCAGGAAGCGGAGGCAGAGTCAGGCGATTCATGAGAATCAGAACGGGAAAAAGTAATGGGGAACTGTGAGGCGCCGTAGTCAACTGCGCGGCGCAAAGGGTTGCGCGGGTTCGCTTCTTCTCGCATAACTCCGAAGACAGAGTGCCCAAGTCCGATGATAGGCTACCACAATGAGCGTAAGTTTGCCCTGTACACACTAAGATGATGTTTCGTAAGAGTTGGGATGTCCGCGTGGCAAGATGGGCATTCGTGTGCGGCCGGAATCGGTGGGGAACCTGGGGGAGTTCGGTAACGTCTTAGTGATAGCTCGGTGTGCCGAGAGTTTGCGGCACAGAAGTCGCGGATGTGCGTGTGCGGAACGGTGCCCGCTTCGTCCCAAAAAACGCGGGACGAAGCGGCCGCTACATGGACCGAACCTCAGTGAGGATGGGAGCGGCATTGCGATGAAATTCAGCTTGGCAAATTCGGCGAAGGCCGCGCCTACGACTGCCCATGTGGTGAGGCATTGGTTTTTGGCGCTGGGAGGGCCGGGGCTGATTCTGCTGGGATTGATTGACAGCTCGGTGATTCCTGTGCCGGGTAGCATGGATGCTATGACCATTGTGCTCTCGGCGCATCAGCGGACGTGGTGGCCGTATTACGCGGTTATGGCGACGGTGGGATCGGTGATCGGCGCGTATGTGACGTACCGGCTGGCGCGGAATCGCGGGGACAAAGCGTTGCACGACAGGCTCTCGAAGCGCAATGCGAAGAAAGTGGTGCAAACTTTCGAGCGCTGGGGCTTTGGGGCCATTGCGCTACCGGCGCTGCTGCCCCCGCCGATGCCGATGGTTCCGTTTGTAATCGCGGCAGGGGCGTTGCAGTATTCGCAGAAGAAATTTCTGGTGGCGATGTCGTTGGGGCGGCTGGTGCGGTATTGCATTCTGGCGTATCTGGGAGCGGTGTACGGGCGGAAGATTTTCGCGGTGGTGTTGGCGCATGGCGAGGTGGCGTTGTACGTGACGATTGGGGTGGCGGTGGCTGTGACGGCGATAATGTTGTTGATGCGATACCGGCGGAAGAGGGAAGCGCTGGCGGGGGGAGATTAGCAGCAGGTTTGAGCGCACTTTTTCTTTACAGTGGCAGCTACTCCTTAACCGCGCGGTTTGATCAGCCGGGTGTACTCGTCATGGGGACCGATCCAGAACCAGACATAATCCAGACCGTCCTCGACAGCCAGAGCGCGATGATTGATACCGGCCCTAACAGACCAAAACTTTCCTACTTTCTTGAAGTGCAGTGAGGGATGGGGCGGTTGTCTTTAAGGAGTTCGAAATTCTTTTGAGCTACCGTCTGGATTCCTTCCGGCAGGCGAGCAAGAAGAATCCAGAAACGGCTCGTAGCGCGATGCATCTATAGATCCCTGAGTTTTCCCTTGGCCTTCTCTTCACGGGCCTCGTGTTCCAGGAAATCAAGCCTTCCGGCATCAGAATCGGCGGCGATTTCCTGGTCCCATCTTTCCCAATCTTTTTCCGATAACCACCGAAAAATCTCGGCAAATTCCTCTCTCGGAAGACTTTCGATTTGCGCCTTTAGCGAATCGATCTTTGACATGGTGTCTACCATCCGATGCGGTTGAAAACCGCGCCACGAGGTCCCGGGCACTTGTTGCCGAGAATTATAGCGCCTTTACTGACTGTAAGGCTCACCGTTTTCTGTAGTCAATCGTGTTTGATATAGTGCCGAAATGCTAGAACGGTCGAAACAAGTTCCCGGCGAGCAAAGCTGTGGAGCTGTGATTGTCACTGGGGCGAGCCGCGGAATCGGAGCGGCGATTGCCGGGCTGGTTGGCGCGAACGGTTTCCCCGTGGCTGTTAATTTTTTGACGAATCGGGCCGGGGCCGAAGAGGTGGTACGGAACATTGTGGCAGGCGGCGGGCGGGCCGTGGCGATTCATGCTGACGTTGGCCGTGAAGAAGAAATCCTGCGTCTGTTCGAGACTTCGGTGCGCGAGCTCGGGCAGATCGGAGGGCTGGTGAACAACGCGGGCGTCACTGGCGGCTTATTTCGAGTGGATGCGGTGCCGGCGCAGGCAATCGCGCAAGTCCTGGCCACGAACGTGGCGGGAACGATACTTTGTTCGCGCGAGGCGGTTCGGCGCATGTCCGTGCGCTACGGCGGAGCGGGCGGATCCATCGTGAACATCTCGTCGCTGGCTGCGAGGACGGGTGGCGCCGGGGAATGGGTGCACTATGCGGCGTCCAAAGGGGCGATTGATAGCTTTACGATTGGGTTGGCGCGAGAAGTGGCGAGTGAGGGAATTCGCGTTAACGCCGTGGCGCCGGGATTAATTGAGACTGAGCTGCACGCTGCCAATGGCGTGCCGGATCGTCTGGAGCGCTTGGCGCATACGGTTCCCATGGGACGGCCGGGCACGGCGCTTGAAGTTGCTCAGGGTGTGCTGTGGCTGCTTTCAGCGTCGTCTTCGTATACGACCGGGACGATACTGGAGATCGGTGGCGGGCGATAGCTCAGGTGGCAGCTCGTCGAGTTAGTTGATTGGTGCGAGCCAGATGTCTTGATCTACGTAGGCTGTGAGCGGGGTTCCGGCGCGTACGACTCCTCGCGCTTGCTTCGCTGCAATGCAATCAACGAATAGACGGGGTTGTTCTATTTTCCTAGATTGTTGTCGTGCAACCATTGTGCGGCCGCCACAATTACGCTGGGAAGTGGATGCTTACCTTTGCCGTACCCGATGCCATAAAGAGTGTTGTAGAGGCCCTTCTGGTCGAGAGTCCGCAGAATCTTGAATGAACCGTCTGGTTGCGGGATTTCAATGTCGAGTATGAACACTGAGTAGTCGACCGTGTAGGGCACAGCGGTGGTCGTAGAACTGGAGGCAGCAGCTGCTGCTGAGTTGCCGTTGCCGTCGGTCACCGCTGCGGCTGACGTTGAATTGTCCGTATAGACGCGCGTCCCATGGTAAACAGCGGGGGTGGTATGGATGAAGAAGATTAGGTCAGGCTTCTGGTCTGCGGCGTAACAAACATCACCGAACTTACTTAGTTTCTTCTCGACATCCTTAACATCCTTTTGCGGGATTCCGTTGTTCGTATTGTTTAGTCTGTCAAGATAAACCACTCCGAAGGTCACTTTGCATTCCTGCACGGGCTTGTTGTTACAGAGGGTCGGGGCTGCGGTCACGGCAAAGAGAAAAACCACCGCCCAGAGTTTGATTCTCGTGCATTGCCCCCGTAGCGCGAACAGTACCAGGAAACTAACGGGTTTCATGACGGCCACTCCTGAGAAATATATCTTCTGTGAGCGTCGAGCATATCTCAAATGGCGAGTAGCAGCAGGTTAAATTTCTTTTTGAGTACTTATAGTGACGAGCGGCGCGTGCTCAGGGTCGAGGCGATGAGCGGTGCGACGGTTATGCATTCCGGTGTCTGGAACGAAGGACACTGGCCGTCGCGGGAAGTCAGGTGGGAGTAGGCTGGACCGAACCTGTCCCAGAGTACCATTGACTTTCGCTTTTGGTTCGCCTAGGGTGTAAGCTTCAGGCTGGGCCCAGAGGGGAGTGATAATGGCGCTGACGAAGAGGCAGAAAGAAGTACTGAATTACCTGGTGGGGTTCATCAACAAGAACGGGTATTCGCCCAGTTTTGAGGAGATTGCGCACGCGCTGAAGCTGACGTCGCTGGCGACAGTACACAAGCACCTTTCGACGCTGGAGAAGAAGGGCTACATTCGCCGCGGGTACAACCAGAGCCGGTCAATTGAAGTGGTGCAACTGCCGAAGCCGATTCGCGAGCAGGTGCTGGATCGCCACGTAATCGAGCTGCCGCTGGCGGGGCGGATCGCGGCGGGGCGTCCGCTGGAAGCAGTGGAGACGAATGAGACGATTTCGCTGGCTGATTTTGCGCGCGGGCAGAATACGTTCGTGCTGCAGGTGAAAGGCGAATCCATGCGCGACGACCATATTCTGGATGGGGATTACATCGTGGTGGAGCAGACGCAGGTGGCGAACCCTGGAGAGATCGTGGTGGCATTGGTGGGTGAGGATGATGCCACGGTGAAGAGGTTCTACCGGGAGCCGGGCGGGAAAGTGCGGTTGCAGCCGGCGAATTCGACGATGGCGCCGATTGTGGTGCAGGGCACGGACGTGAAGATTCAAGGGCGGGTTGTGGGCGTGCTGCGCAAGTATTAAGATTTGGGCCGGGAGATCTGCGATGGGCCGGCCTGAACGCACGGAAGCCGCGGCGTATTACTTCACTTATATTGATCGCATTCCACAAGACGACATCCTTGGCGTGATGGAGCGACAGCGCGAGGATGCCGGTACCTTTCTGGCATCTATTTCCGAAGAAAAATCACTGCATCGGTATGCGCCGGAGAAGTGGAGTATCCGGCAGGTTTTGAGCCATATCAATGATACGGAGCGCGCGTTCGCGTTTCGCGCTTTGTGGTTTGGACGCGATTTTCACGATCCCCTGCCTAGTTTTGACCAGAACATCGGTGTGAATGCGGCGCGAGCGGATGAGTATGTTTGGGCTAGTCATGTGGCGGAGTTTCGCGATGTGCGGCGCGCGACTTTGGCGTTGTTTCGGAAGTTGCCGAGCGAGGCGTGGCGGCGGAGTGGCATGGCGAGCGGGAACCTGGTTACGGTGAACGCGTTGGCGTACATGATCGCGGGGCACATGGCGCATCACGTGGCGATTTTGCAGGAGAGGTATTTGTAGGATTGGCGGCGAGTCGGCCAAAGCCAAAGCCAAAGCCAAAGCCAAAGCCAAAGCCAAAGCCAAAGCCAAAGCCAAAGCCAAAGCCAAAGCCAAAGGAGCCCGCCTAAAGGCGGCCGCTACGAAGTCAAAGTCAAAAGCGCCGCGACCGAAGCAATTACGAGGAGCCGGCCGGCTTGGCATCGTGGCAAGTAGGGGCGCAGCAAGCAGCGCCCCTACCCCAGACAGAGGGCGCGTCGGACCGTAGAGACAAATCTCGCTTGCGGTTTGAGTTTTAAAGTTCTAGGATGCAGTTCCCCAGCTTGACCGGTGGAGTTATCTCGCCGGACACACTTGTCCCATTTTGGGTTTGGCACGGATGGCGCGTGGGACTACATTCAGAGACCCCGGTCCTTAATAGGCGATATTGTTCGTGGCAGGGCGAAATTGGGTCCTAAGGTAGGAGGGTAAATGTGGGGAGACAAGAAACCGGAGGCTCCGGAGAAGAAGGCGGTCCCGCAGCAGCCGCAACCGTCTCAGCAAGTGCAACCGGCTAAACCAACCGTACCGAGTGCAAACGCACCGGCTTATCCTGGGGAGGCAAAGACAATGGCACCGAATGATCCGACGTATCCGAACACAAGTTCGGGCAACACGGCACGGCTGGGTTCGAGCCTGCATGTAAAGGGCGAGATCACCGGGAATGAAGACCTGTTGATTGACGGCACGGTCGAGGGATTGGTTCAGCTGGAAGACCGCAAGCTGACGGTGGGGGCGAGCGCCAAGGTGACGGCGGATGTGATTGCCCGCGAAGTGGTGGTTTACGGCAACGTGAAGGGCAACCTGCGCGCGCGCGACCGAATTGAGATCAAGAAGGACGGCTCGGTGGTGGGGGATTTGACCACGGCGCGGATTTCGATCGAGGACGGAGCTTATTTCAAGGGTTCGATCGAGATTGACAAGACGGGCGACGCAGCCGACGACAGCAGCAAGGCGTTTTCGCGCGCGAAGCATGGCGCAGCGGCGACGACTGCTTCCTAGTTTTAGTTCCTCTGCGAAATGCAAGGTGGCGGGCCGCCTGGGGTGGTCCGCCGCTGCCTTCGTTGTGTTGCGCTCCGTCACGACCTGCTTTTTGTTTTTCCGCATGCTAGTCCTCGTTGACATACATCGCGACGTACTTTAGACTCGTTGTTTGTCCTTAGACGGAAAGGTGTGACTGCAGAGATGCCGACGTACATTCCAAGAGGCCGCGAGGCCGAAGAGTTGATGGTAGGGAAGAACTGGTTCGTGATTGACGCCGAGGGAGTGGTGTTGGGGCGGCTGGCGACGCGCATTGCGCGTTTGCTGATTGGGAAAGATAAGCCGACGTACACGCCGCATCTGGATTGCGGAGATCATGTGGTGGTGGTGAACGCGGAGAAGGTGAAGTTAACCGGCAACAAGATTGATCAGAAATTGTATCGTCATCACAGCGGCTGGCCGGGCGGATTGAAGGAAGTGCCGATCCGCACGTTGCTGCAACGCCGGCCGGAAGAGGTTGTGCGCGAGGCGGTGCTGGGAATGCTGCCGAAGAACAAGCTGCGCGCGCGTCGAGCAAAGAAGCTGCGTGTTTATGCCGGAAGTGAAGGCCTCGCCCGCCACACCGGACAAAAGCCTCAGCCACTCTCGCTGTAACCTCGTACACGGGAACCGAAAAAAACCGTTCCGCGGATTGGTCCGCAGGGACGATTCAGGTCTGTCCCTAGCGATGCTTCGTTTACGGAGTGCGCTGGGGAATAATTAGGAGGAACTTTGAGTTCAGGTGCGAGTTCGCTGGAAGGAACGGCAAAACAATTTTATGGCACGGGGCGCCGGCGGGAATCCATCGCGCGCGTGTACATCAAGCAGGGCGCGGCGCGGTTCACGGTGAACGGCCGCCCGGTGGATGAATATTTCCGCAACGTGGCGTGGAATACGGCGGCCGTGGAGCCGCTGAAGTTCACGCAGATGCTGGACCAGGTGGAAGTGAAGTGCATTGTAAAGGGCGGCGGCGTGGGCGGACAATCCGGAGCGGTGCGCATGGGACTTTCGCGCGCGCTTTCGAGGTTGAACCCGGAATTGCGCCCGGCGCTGCGCAAGAATGGATTTTTGACGCGCGATCCGCGCATGAAGGAACGCAAGAAGTACGGACAGAAGGGCGCGCGACGTAGATTCCAGTTCAGTAAGCGGTAAAGTGGCCGGCTCCCTTCGGACCCGACTCTGTCGGGTCCTCTGGGCAAGCCAGTTCAGCAAGCGGTAGTTCGCTGCTGGTAGCTGGGCGCGGCTGAAGGCGAAGCGAGATCCTTCACCCGCTTCGCGGGTTCAGGATGATGAATCAGTTGATGGTTGCGGGGTACGGATCAGGCTTCGAGGTATTGGGGCTTGACTAATTCACGGCCGGGAAGGGACCGGCAAAAAAGGATGCTGCCCTAGCGGTTGCACGCGAGCCGCGGGGAAATAAGCATCCCTTCACGAGAGGAGGAACTTTGGGAGTCGAAATCACGATGAAAGAGCTGCTGGAGGCTGGAGTTCACTTTGGCCACCAGACGCGCCGCTGGAACCCGAAGATGAAGGAATATATTTTCGGGGAACGCAATGGAATCCACATTATTGATCTGCAGAAGACCTTGAAGATGTTCCGCGACGCCGCGCGTTACGTCGCGGAGCTGGCGGGGCAAGGCAAACGAGTTCTTTTTCTCGGGACGAAGCGCCAGGCGCAGGAAGCCATCGCCGAAGAGGCGAACCGCTGCGGTATGTTCTACGTGAACCACCGCTGGCTGGGCGGCACCATGACGAACTGGGTGACGCTGCAGAAATCCATCAAGCGATTGAAATTGCTGAAGGGCATGGTGGAAGACGGGCGGATGGCGCAGTTTTCGAAGAAGGAAGCGGCGCGGCTGGAACGCGAACTGAAACATTTGAAGCAGAATTTTTCCGGCGTGGAAAACATGACCACGCTGCCGGATGCTTTGTTTGTGATTGATCCGAACGCGGAGCTGATCGCGGTGCACGAAGCGCGCCGCATGGGCATTCCGGTGGTGGCGATTGTGGATACGAACTGCGATCCGGATTTGGTGGATTGGGTGATTCCTGGCAACGATGATGCGTTGCGCGCGATTCGCCTGTTCACTTCCAAGATTTCGGATGCGGTGATTGTGGGCCACCAATCCTTCGAGCAGACGCAAATCGCCGATCAGAAGGCGATTGAAGGCAGCGGCGAAGAAGGCGTGGATTACGTGGACACCAGCGCCTACGAAGTTTACGAGAAACAGGAAGGCGATTTCGTGGAAGGGGAGCCGGGTGATGTGGTGGCGAGCGAAGAAGCAGCCGCTGCAGCCGTGCCGACCGAAGACGAGACGCAGCCTCGGTAAGAGCGATTCCTCGCGTTTTGATTTTCAATCGCTGGAGTTGAGCGGGGCGGTCCAGCCACACGCGGAGTTCGTCCCCAAATCATAAAAAGGAATTGAGTACAATTATGGCAACGGCAGACGGAAAACCGAATATTGCAGCGCAGCAAGTGAAAGAGCTGCGCGACCGCACCGGCGTGGGTTTCGCGGCGTGCCGCGAGGCGTTGGTGGAAGCGAGCGGCGACATCGAGCGGGCGATTGATTTGCTGCGCAAGAAGGGGCAGGCGACGGCGGCGAAGAAGGCGCAGCGGGCAACGTCCGAGGGATTGGTGAGCTGCTACATTCACGCGGGCGGGAAAATCGGCGTGTTGATCGAAGTGAACTGCGAGAGCGATTTCGTGGCGCGTACGGATGATTTTCAGCGGTTGTGCCACGACGTAGCGATGCACATTGCGGCGTTGGATCCGCGTTTTCTGCGGCGCGAGGAAGTGACGCAGGAGACGTTGGACCGCGAGCGGGAAATTTACAAGGAACAGGCCAAGGCGACGGGCAAGCCGGAAGCGGTGATCGAGAAGATTGTCAGCGGCAAGATGGAAAAATTTTACGAAGAGAATTGCTTGTACGAGCAGCACTTCATCAAGGATGAGGGGTTGACGGTGAAGGAGCTGATCGACCACACGATCGCGAAGATCGGCGAGAATATTGCGGTGCGCCGCTTTTCGAGATTTAAGGTGGGCGAGATGGATGGGGCGCAGCGGACGGCGGGAGCGGCTGAGGCCGAGGCGCCGGGAGCTGTGCCGAGCGCATAGTTTTTGTGTGAAGTGCAGAGCTATACGATCCGCCGCGATTGCGGCGGATTTTTTTTGCGCGGACAGCTTGTTGCGTGAGGTTGCGGGGATTCTCTGCTAAAATACGCGCGGCCAGGGGGCTGGCTCATCCGTGACGAAAAAAGCCGCACGAAACAAGGCGAAGACGGTTCCGGCAAGCGCGACTTCCAAGGGCAAGGCGTCAATTCAATCCATTGCGGGCCAGTTGACTGCCCCGAACGGCGGTCCGGTCTATCATCGGCTCGTGCTAAAGCTTTCCGGGGAATCGCTGGCGGGTCCGCAGGAATCCGGAATTCACGCTGAAACGATCCAGGGCATGGCGCATGAGGTGAAAGAGATATGCGATCTGGGCGTGCAGGTGGCGATCGTGGTGGGCGGCGGGAATTTTTTTCGCGGGACGCGGCAGAAGGAATTGGCGATTGATCGTGCGACCGGCGATTACATGGGCATGCTGGCGACGGTGATCAACGGGCTGGCAATGCTGGACGCGTTGGAAAAGGCAGGCTGCCATACGCGATTGCTTAGCGCGATTGAAATGCACCAAGTGGCGGAGCCGTTTATCAGGCGGCGCGCGACGCGCCATCTGGAGAAAGGCCGCGTGGTGATATTCGCAGCGGGCACCGGGAATCCTTATTTTTCCACGGACACAGCGGCGGCTTTGCGGGCGATGGAAATCAAAGCACAGGTAATTCTGAAAGCTACACGCGTGGACGGCGTGTATGACGCGGACCCGGAAAAGGTGAAGGGCGCGACGAAATTTGAAACAATCACCTATCTGGATGTGCTGCAAAAAGGGCTTTCGGTGATGGACGCGACGGCGATCTCGCTGTGCATGGATAACCAAATGCCGATCGTGGTGTTTAATATGACCGTTCCGGGGAATTTGAAGCGCGTGGTGCTGGGCGAGCGGGTCGGCTCAGTGGTCACAATGGCGTGAAAGATGGACGGCGGAGGCGAGCGATTCGATGACCGTGATTGCCACCAGTAAAGAAGCGCTGGCGCAGGCCAAAACGCGCATGGAAAAAGCCGTGGAGGATTTCCGCAAGGAATTGGGGAGCGTGCGCACGGGGCGCGCGAACACGGCGCTGCTGGATCATGTGCGCGTGGATTATCACGGTACACCGATGCCGATCAACCAGCTGGGGACGTTGAACGTGCCGGACGCTTCGACGATTGTGATTTCGCCGTGGGATCCGGGGGCGGTGGCGTTGATTGACAAGGCTATACGCTTGACGGATCTGGGATTGAATCCGACGAATGACGGGAAGGTGGTGCGCGTGCCGATTCCGACTTTGACGGAGGACCGGCGCAAAGACATGGTGAAGCACATTCACAAGGTGCTGGAAAATCACCGGACCGCGATACGGAATATTCGGCGGGATATCAAAGAAGGCGTGGAGAAATTGGAGAAGGAAAAGAAAATCAGCGAGGATGAGCGGAAGAGATCGCTGGATGAGTTGGAGAAGGTGACGCATTCGGAGACGAAGAAGATTGAGGATTTGTCTGCGGCGAAAGAGAAGGAAGTTATGGAGATCAAATAGGGCGGTTGTTTTAGTGGGAACTTCCGAGATTGCCTCGTTTCCGGTTTTCCTCGTCGTGCGATTTCCAGTAGCGAAGAATTCAACGTCAAAGACGCCCGCCTAAAGGCGGCCGCCACAAAAGCAACGTCAACGGCAAGAACGCCAATCGGGAGATTGGCGTTCCCACGGGTCGGCCTTCTCCGGCACGGCATACCGTGCCCCTACGCCTCCCTGCAGGAAACGCTCGGTTGTATTAGTTCAGGGTGCGGACGTCTTCGGGAAGAATTACGGTGAAGGTGCAGCTGCCGGTGGTGCCTGAGCAAGCGAGCGTGCCGCGGCGGACTAGCTTGGCGGGCGAGGCGTCTGGAAACATGGGGCCGAAATCCAGGGCGCGAAGTTTTTCTGTAAAGGGGCGCAGGTCCTGGCTGCCGCTGATGAATTTGACTGCTTCGACTCTTGGATTTTTTGCGCCGGGAGAGAGCAGAACGAAAAAATCGGCGCGGGCGTTTTGTTTCAGCAGATCTCCTGCCGGGAAAACGCGAATTTTCGTGAGCTCTGGTTTATTTTTCGCGACGAGCTCATCAATTCCGGCATTTCCGCCGAGCAGAACGATCAGGCGCGCGCGAGTTTCGGGCACGGAATGCGGGGCGGCGATGGCTTCGGCGTACATGCGCGCGGCTTGCTGCTTGTCACCGCGTTTTTCGTATATTTGGGCAAGGTGGTCGCCGACTTCGCCGTGCTGATTCAGCAGCCAGGCGGCGCGGACGTAACGCTCGGCCTGATCGAGATCGCCTTTGCGGAAATTGACCCAGCCGAGAGTGTCCCAATAGACGCCGATGCTCGCCACCTGATTGAGATCGTCGAGCGAAAGGTGCGACAGCTCGATGTTGCGGAGATTTGCGGCGGTGGCGGCGATGGCGGATTCTGCGTATTGCGCGGCTTTGTCGAGTTCGAGATTGTGCTCGGCGAGAGCGTAGGCGACGTTGTTCCACACCACGGGCGTTTGCGAGAGCTCCACACCTTTTTCGAATGCTTCCAGTGCTTTATCTTTTTCTCCGGTGTTGAGAAGCGCGTTGCCGAGGCTGACTTCGAGTTCGGCGTTTTCTGGCGCGAGTACCGTGGCCTTATCGAGTTCAGGAATGGCTTCGGAATATTTGTGTTGTTCGAGGAAAAGTGCGCCGAGGGCGGCGTGGGCTACGGGATCCAGCGGATTCACGGCGATTTGTTTGCGGAACGCGTCGGCGGCTTCGGGAAATTTCTGCTGCTGTTGCAGCGTGAGGCCCAGGTAATTGTAAACGTGCTCGTCGTAGGGATTGGCGGAGATTTGTTTCTGGAATGCGGCGGCGGCATCGTCGAATTGTCCGAGGCGCAGGTAAGCGAGGCCTAGGTCGTTCCAGCCTTGCTTGCTTTTGGGATCAATCTCGACGGCGTGTTGCAGCAGCGGAATGGCTTCGCGCACGTTGCCGGCATTGAGCGCGGCGATGCCGGCCTCGAGGAGTTCATCGGCGCTGACGGTGCTGGGAATTGTGGGCGCGCCGGTGGTGGAATTTTCTACGGTGAGCAGCTGGGTTTCGTCGGATTCGACGGCGCGGGAAAAGGCGAGGTAGTCGCTGACGCGCGCGGCGGGGAGTTCGCGCATTTTGAAATTCAGCGAGCGCTGCGCGGTGAAAACGTGATTTTCGAAGCGATAGCTGGATTTGAAATCGGCATAATCGCGTTCGACTGAAACGGCGACGGGAGCGCGGGCCGAGAAATTTTCGGGCAGCGTCATTTTCAGGTCCATAGTGACATCGAGCGGGCTACCGAGGTGGATTGGGTCGGTGGAATCTTCGTTCGCGTCAGGCAAGCCGATGGCGAGGAGCGGAACGCCGACTTTGGATTTTTTGCTGGACCAGTCGAGATAGTTTGCTTGCGCGAAATCGAGATCGAGTTCGAACGGCCTGTCAGTGTCGGAGGGATCGCTCGGCTTCACGTTGGTGATTTCGCCCTTGATGCCATCGAGCGCGGCGATGGTTTGGCCGAGTTCTTTCCATTGGGTTTCGGGTGTGCGGCGGAACGCGACGCGTAGGGCGTATTCGTTATCCCCACGCAGGAAATAGCGCAGCGTGGCGGATAATTTGCCGAGGTCGTTCACGCGGGCTTCGATTTCGACGTGTTGTGTGGAGAGAAACGGCGGGTCCATGGGAGTCTGGACGATTTTGCCGGCGCCATCGGGCTGGACGAGCAGAGCGGATTTATTGCGCAGCGGAGGGGAGAGCAGGCGGAACGGCGCGACTTCGGCGGTGGAATCCATCCAGATTAATTCGTCGCCGATGGGAACGGCGGTAATCATGTGGTCGAATTGCGAGGGCGAGGGAACGTCGAGGTCTATTTTGCGCGAGAAGGGAATCAGGGCGGCGTCGGAGGGGATGCCGGCTGCTTGCAGCATGGAGGCGAGCAGGGTGTGCTTGTCCTTGCAATCGCCGTATTGATTTTTGAAAACGTCGGCGGCGGAATGCGGCTGGTAACGGCCGAGTCCGAAGGAGAGGCTGACGTAGCGGATATTTTTCGCGACGTAATCGTAGAGGGCGGCGATTTTTTCGAGTTCGGTGGCGCGGCCTTGGATTAGTTCTTGGGTCTTGGCGCGGATTTCGGGCGTAGGATCAGTGCGTCCTTTTTCAAGATTGGCGTACCACTCGGCGACTTGCGCCCACGAAGCGAAGGTGGTGAATTGCACGTCGGGGCGAGGCTCCGCGGGTGGCTGCGATTTTTTCTTGGCTTGCTCGGATTCCGGAGGGCGCGTGAGGTTGGCATGCTGCCAGTGGTGAATTTCGCGATCGGAGGCGAAATCAGTTGCCTGCTCAATCTTCGGCGCGGTTATAAATTTGTGCACGCGACCGGCGGGCAGGTTGACGTCGAGGCGCTCGTCGAGAACGATCGCATCTTTTACAAAGGCGTAGTCGAACCAGAAATTTCCGGGCGCGAGTGCGGTGACGGTGCGCGTTGTGATTTCGTATTCGATGGTGTCTCCGGCGTGGAGTGAGGGCACGGTGACGTGTTTTTCTTTGTAGTCCGTGTATTCGGGAGCATCGCGGGCCACGCTGGCGGTCATGTCTTTCACAGCGTCGGCTGTCGCGGTGACGACCGAGCCGTCTTTCTTTTTCACGCGCACGAAACGGACGTCCATTACTTCGTTGGCGGAGTTGTAGCCGAAGACGAGCTCGCCAAGTTGTTGCACACCGGCATCGCTTTGCACGCGGACGCGCACGGCGAGATCGCGTTCGCTGGTGCCATCATTTTCAAAACGCGCGGTGGTGTGGTACTGCTCGATGACGAAGGGCTCCTGGGAGAAATCCGTCGGTGCTGATTTCTGCGGCGCGGTTTTGGGGGCGGCCGGGGCTAAGTTCTGGGTGGAATTTGATTGCTGCGCTGCAGCGGGCGATGAGAAAAGAAGCGCGCAGAATGCAGCGGTGTAAAATCTGGTCATCCGTACTCCCTGTGGAAATTACTTAGACGTAAGCAGTGTAGGTGCGTTGGCAGGAGCGGTAAAGCGGTACGGCTGGGCGGCGTAGGCAATGATGAAACGGCTTGCGATCGGCCGTCGCGCCGGAGAACGGCGGGAATGTCGACGAGGCGGGACGGGCACGGTTTCGAGTTGGGGCGGGGTTTTTCTTGTAAGTACCCTATAATCTATCCTATAGGAGTCTTGTCAGCTTGGCTGGCCACTATTTCCCATTTTGAGATGGCATCATCGCCCGGCCTCTGCCGCGGTTCCTGACGAAACAGGGACGGAGATTCTTGACGGGCTGGCCAAGGAAGAGTAAGGGGGTGGCGGTCCGAGGACGTTGTGGAAGAGCAAGGAACAGGCCAACCGGGCGGATTTATTTTTTGGATGGAATCGAGTTGACAAGACCCATTGATTCTCTTATACTTCCTCGGTTGTCTGAGGGTCTTTGGACCCAGTGGTGATTAGGGAAGTCTTTCGTGCCCCGGAACAAAGAGCGACGGAACGGGGCAGGAAAGAGCGGCCGAAATGGGGCGCCAGCCCCGCAAAGCCGTGTGAGCCTCTCCGCAGAGTAGTAGAAGATGCAGTTCACTCCTTGGGGTGACTCGTTTTCGCGGAGTACCTGGTAATTCCTTCGGGTGTGGCGCCTTTTCCGTATCATTCACTCGCCGAATTCTGCGCGGGCTTATTTGCCGTGCGCGGAAATTTGCGCGAAGTTTTTCCAACTGGCGTGTTTTTCGAAACGTTTTTTTTGAACGAGTTTTTCGAAACAGGGGGAAAGCGTGCCGACGTTTTCACAGCTCGTGCGTAACGGCCGGGAGAAGATCCGGGTGAAGACCAAATCACCCGCGCTGGATGGTTGTCCTGAAAAGCGCGGAGTGTGCGTCCGTGTTTACACTCAGACGCCGAAGAAGCCCAACTCCGCGCTGCGCAAGGTAGCGCGCGCCCGCCTGACGAACAGCGCAGAAGTCACCACCTATATTCCCGGCATTGGCCACAATTTGCAGGAACACTCCATCGTACTGGTGCGCGGCGGCCGCGTGAAGGATCTGCCTGGCGTGCGTTATCACATCGTGCGCGGAACGTTGGATGCAGCAGGCGTTGAAAATCGAAAACAAGCGCGCTCGAAATACGGCGCCAAGCGGCCAAAAGCCGCACAGAAGTAGGAGAGCGGAACGATGCCACGTAAAGGATGGGTTCTACGCCGCAAGATTCCAGGGGATCCGGTTTTCGGAAGCGACCTGGTGCAGAAGTTCATTTCCAGCATGATGTACGACGGCAAGCGCGCCACGGCGCAGTCGATTTTCTATAACGCCATGGACCAGGTGGCGAAGAAGACGAACGACGATTCCTTCAAGCTCTTCAAGAAGGCGATTGAGAACTGCAAGCCGGTGCTGGAAGTGAAGACGCGGCGCGTAGGCGGCGCGAACTATCAGGTTCCGGTGGAAGTAAATCCGTTTCGCCGGCAATCGCTGGCCATTCACTGGCTGGTGCTCTATTCACGCACGCGCAGCGGCAAGACAATGACGGACAAGCTGGCGGAAGAAATCATGGACGCCGCAAACGGACGCGGCGGAGCGGTTAAGAAAAAGGAGGACGTGCACCGCATGGCGGAAGCGAACAAGGCGTTCGCCCACTATCGCTGGTAGCACGGGGCCTAACTGAGCATGGCACGACTGGTACAACTCGATCAGACCCGCAACATCGGGATCATGGCGCACATTGACGCAGGGAAGACCACGTCAACCGAGCGCATTCTTTTTTATACGGGTGTGACTTACAAGATCGGCGAAGTGCACGACGGCACCACGGTGATGGACTGGATGGAGCAGGAACGCGAGCGCGGCATTACGATTACGTCCGCGGCGACGACCGCGTCCTGGGTGCGTTTCGACAAGAAATACCGCATTAACATTATTGATACGCCGGGCCACGTGGATTTCACGGTGGAAGTGGAGCGTTCGCTGCGCGTGCTGGACGGCGCGGTAGCAATTTTCGACGCGGTAGCGGGTGTGCAGCCACAGTCCGAGACAGTGTGGCGCCAGGCTGACAAGTATCGCGTTCCGCGGATTGCGTTTATCAACAAGATGGACCGGATTGGCGCGGATTTTGATCATTCGGTGCGGTCAATGCGGCAGCGACTTTCGGCGCATCCTGTGCCGCTGCAATTCCCGATCGGCCGCGAAGAGAACTTTATTGGCGTAATTGATTTCATTGAAGAGCGCGCGATTATCTGGAAAGACGAAACGCTGGGCGCGGAATACGAAACGCTCCCGCTGGAAAAGCTTTGGGACGCAGCTTATTTGAAAGAGCATCCGGCGCTGGAAGTTGCGGTGAAGGCTTCGGCACTGACGCCGGAATTTTACAAAGAGCATCGCGAAAAAGTTGTGGAGTATATTGCTGAGCACGACGACGCCATTCTGACCAAGTATTTGGAACAGCATAAGTTGGAGCCTGCGGAGCTGCGCGCTTCGTTGCGGCGTTCGACGATTGCGCTAAAGCTCGTTCCGGTGCTGGCCGGTTCCGCGTTCAAGAACAAGGGCATTCAGCCGCTGCTCGATGCCGTGGTGGATTATTTGCCGGCTCCGTCGGATGTTCCTCCAGTTGAAGGCACCGATCCGAACGGCGACGAGCCGATTTTGCGGCGCGCGGCGGACGATCAGCCGTTTGCGGCGCTGGCATTCAAGATTATGACCGACCCGTTTGTCGGCCACGTGACTTACATACGCGTTTATTCCGGCGTGCTGAAGGCGGGGCAGAACGTTTACAACTCGACGCGCAAGACGCGCGAGCGCATTGGGCGTTTGCTACGCATGCACGCGAACAAGCGCGAAGAGATTGAGACCATCGAAGCGGGCGACATTGCCGCGTGCGTCGGATTGAAGAACGTGACGACCGGCGATACCTTGTGCGATGAAGAAAAGCCGGTATTGCTCGAGAACATTGATTTCCCGGCGCCGGTAATTTCGGTGGCCATCGAGCCGAAGACCAAAGCGGACCAGGAAAAGATGGGCACTGCGCTGGGCAAGCTGGCGCAGGAAGATCCCACGTTCCGCGTACACACGGATCACGATACGAACCAGACACTAATTTCCGGGATGGGCGAACTGCACCTGGAAATTATCGTGGACCGCATGATGCGCGAATTCGGCGTGCAGGCGAATGTTGGCCGGCCGCAGGTGGCGTATCGCGAAACGATTTTGCGGATGGCGGAAGGCGAAGGAAAGTACATCAAGCAGACTGGCGGCCGCGGTCAGTATGGCCACGCGGTGCTGACGGTGCATCCGCTCGCGAATTCCAATCACGAAGATATGCACGAGATGTCCACCGACGAAATTGACGAACTGGCGAAGCAAGTGTCGGGCGGCAAGGGCGGCAAGTGGCACTTCGACAAGGAACATCGCCTGCTGTTTGTGGATAAGGTTGTGGGCGGAGCGATTCCCAAGGAATTTATTGCGCCCATCGAAGCGGGCGTGCGCGAGGCGATGGAAACGGGCGTTCTG
The DNA here is from genome assembly GCA_963779465.1 of uncultured Acidobacteriota bacterium. GTDB lineage: Bacteria > Acidobacteriota > Terriglobia > Acidiferrales > UBA7541 > Palsa-295. Next base: position 1,753,360 of record CAVZYH010000002.1, read on the forward strand.
GCCGGATACGAGATGGTGGATGCCGCGGTTGTGTTGACGGATGGCAGCTACCACGACGTGGACAGCTCGGAAATGGCTTTCAAAATTGCGGGATCGATGGCATTTAAGGATGCTTGCAAGCGCGCGAACCCGAAGCTGCTCGAGCCGATCATGCGCGTGGAAGTGGTGGTGCCGGAAGATTACATGGGACCCGTAATTGCGGATCTGAATTCGCGACGCGGACAGATGCAGGGACGCGAATCGCGCGGCGGGACCGAGATTATTAATGTGCGCGTGCCGCTGGCGGCGATGTTCGGTTATGCCACGGAGATTCGCAGCCGCACGCAGGGGCGCGGCAGTTTTACGATGCACTTCTCGCATTACGAGCAGGTTCCGGGAAACATCGCGGAAGAAATTATTGGCAGCGCCAGCGGGGAAAAGACGAAGAAGTAAGCGCGGCTGGGAATTTAGCATTCAGCACAGTTTGACGTGGGTAAATGACTTGAGGAGCAGAGAGCGAAATGGCGAAAGAGAAATTCGAACGTAATAAGCCGCATGTGAATATTGGGACGATTGGTCACATTGACCACGGCAAAACGACTTCGACGGCGGCGATTACCAAGGTGCTGTCGAAGAACAATCCGAAGGTGGCGTTCCGTGCGTTCGATTCAATTGACAACGCGCCGGAAGAGCGCGAGCGCGGCATTACGATCGCGGTTTCGCACGTGGAGTATGAGACGGCGAACCGGCACTATGCGCACATTGATTGCCCGGGGCACGCGGATTATGTGAAGAACATGATCACGGGCGCGGCGCAGATGGACGGCGCGATTCTGGTGGTGGCGGCGACGGACGGTCCGATGCCGCAAACGCGCGAGCACATTTTGCTGGCGCGGCAGGTGGGCGTGCCATACATCGTGGTGTTCTTGAACAAGTGCGACATGGTGGACGATCCCGAGCTGCTGGAATTGGTTGAACTGGAAGTGCGCGAGTTGCTCAAGAGCTATCAATATCCTGGCGACGATCTGCCGGTGATTCGCGGTTCGGCTTTGAAGGCTCTGGAAGGCGACGCGAAGTGGGAGAAGTCGATTCTGGAATTGATGGAAGCTGTGGACAAAAGCATTCCGCAGCCGGTGCGGGACATTGATAAGCCGTTTGCAATGCCGATTGAGGATATTTTCTCGATTTCCGGCCGCGGCACGGTCGTGACGGGAAGAATCGAGCGCGGCAAAGTGAAGGTCGGCGAAGAAGTTGAGATTGTGGGTTTCCGTCCGACGATGAAGAAGACGGTGACGGGAATCGAAATGTTCCGCAAGCTGCTGGACGAGGGCATGGCGGGGGACAACGTGGGGTTGCTGCTGCGCGGCACGGAAAAGGATGAAGTAGAGCGCGGGCAGGTGCTGGCAAAGCCGGGATCGATTACGCCGCACACGAAGTTCAAGGCGGAAGCGTACGTTTTGACGAAGGAAGAGGGCGGGCGGCACACGCCGTTTTTCACGGGGTACCGGCCGCAGTTTTATTTCCGCACGACGGACGTGACGGGGGATGTGAAGTTGCCGGCCGGGGTGGAGATGGTGATGCCGGGCGACAACATCTCGTGTGAGATTACGCTGATTACACCGGTAGCCTTGGAGAAGGGCTTGCGCTTCGCGATTCGCGAAGGCGGGCACACCGTGGGCGCCGGAGCGGTTGCCGAGATAATCGAGTAATTATGCCAAACGGAGAAAAAATTCGGATTCGTTTGAAGGCGTACGATCATCGCATTCTCGATCAATCCACGAAGGAAATTGTGGACACCGCGAAGCGCACCGGGGCGGATGTGGCCGGGCCGATTCCTCTGCCGACGGTTATTAACCGCTGGACGGTGTTGCGTTCGCCGCACGTGGACAAGAAATCGCGCGAGCAGTTTGAGATGCGCACGCACAAGAGGCTGATTGACATTTTGGAACCTACGCCGGATACGGTGGACGCGCTGATGAAATTGGATCTGCCGCCGGGTGTGGATGTGGAGATCAAGGCTTTCGGACGCGAGCATACCGGGAAGTAAGCGCTACTGCGGTTGCTGAAAAAGGCAGTGGCGAGTGATTAGTGGCTGGTGGCTAGAGACGGTCGGCGATTGAAATTGACCCGCCCGAAATTTTGGGCGGAAGGAACGAGAGAGCGAGATGGCAGTCAACGGCATACTGGGAATCAAGCTGGGGATGACGCAGGTTTTCGCGGAAGATGGCACGGCAGTTCCGTGCACGGTTCTGCAGGCGGGCCCGTGCGTCGTGGTGCAGCGCCGCACGAAGACCACCGATGGCTATGACGCGGTGCAGCTGGGCCTGGTGGAATTCATCAAGCCGCAACGCGTGAACAAGGCGCGCACCGGACATTTCAAGAAGGCGAATGTGGCGCCGCTGCGTTATCTGAAAGAGATTCGCATTGACGATGCCAAGGACGAAGCCAAGTCCGGAGATCGTGTGCTGGTGGAGAATTTCAAGGTGGGCGAGCTGGTGGATGTGACCGGCGTGAGCAAGGGCAAGGGCTTTCAGGGCGGCGTGAAGCGCTGGCATTTCCGCGGAGGCGACGCAAGCCACGGGTCAATGTTTCACAGAGCTCCAGGTGGAATCGGAGCCAGCTCGTTTCCATCACGCGTGTGGAAGGGGCAGCACATGCCGGGTCATATGGGCCATGAACGCAAGACTTCCAAGAATTTGCGGGTGGTGAAAGTGGATTCCGAAGAGAACCTGTTGCTGGTGCGCGGGGCAGTCGCGGGGCCGCAGGGCAGTTACATTTTTATTCGCAAGGTTAAGGCGCATCTGTAAACGAAATTTGTAAGCGAGAGAGACGACACGATGCCTGTTGTGGACGTAAAGAACCTGGAAGGAAAGAAAGTCGGGCAGATTGATCTGGCCGACGACGTGTTTGCCGCGAAGGTGAATGCGAACTTGCTGCATGAGGCTGTGCGGCATCATCTGCGGGGCGAGCGCGCCGGAACGCACAAGACGAAGGACAAGAGCGAAGTTTCCGGCTCAGGCAAGAAACTGTGGAAGCAGAAGGGCACGGGACGCGCGCGCGTCGGCTCGATCCGGTCGCCTTTGTGGCGGCACGGCGGCACGGTGCACGGCCCGGTGCCGCGCAGTTACGACTACGCGCTGCCGAAGAAGATGATTCTGGGCGCGCTGCGCTCGGCGCTGTCCGCGAAAGTGGCGGAGCAGAAATTAACCGTGGTGGACGGCTGGACGCTGGATACGCACAAGACGAAGGCGTTCCGCGAGATGCTGGGCAAGTTGGACAAAGAGACTGAAACGTACCTGCTGGTGGAAAGCGGCGCAAACGTGAATCTGGAACGCGCGAGCCGCAACATTGCAGGTGTGACGCTGGTACCGCCGACGGCGCTGGAACCTTACGACCTGTTGCGGCATGAGCATGTAATGTTGTCGCGCGAAGCGGTGGCTAAGCTGAGCCGTTCGCTTTCGGCGACGCGTCCGGAGGTGCCGGTACAGATCGAGTCGGCTCCGGCAGTGGCGACGAAAAAGGCAGTGAGCGACAAGGGCGCGGAAGCAAAAGCTCCGACTAAGGCTACGGCCGCGAAAACGGAAAAGTCGGCGAAGAAGCCCGCGGTGAAAAAAGAAGCCAAGGCCAAAGCCAAGCCCAAAGGGAAGAAGGGATAAGCGATGGAGAACAGGGTTTATCAGATTATCCGGCGTCCCATCATTACCGAAAAGGGTTTGGGCGTGAAGGAAACGCAGCACACGGTCGTTTTTGAAGTTGCGAAGGACGCGACCAAAACCGAAATCAAGGAAGCGGTGCAGCGCGTTTTCAAGGTGAAGGTAGATCACGTGCGCACGGCAATTTTTCACGGCAAGTTCCGCCGGCGGGGACGCGCTGAGGGTTTCCGCAGCGATTGGAAGAAGGCGTATGTGCGGCTGAAAGAAGGCGAAAAGATGATCGAGTACGCCGAGAACATTTAGTTTCAGGCGTGTCGGTAGTTGAC
>CAVZYH010000003.1:0-59998 GCA_963779465.1 uncultured Acidobacteriota bacterium
AATCGGCACCTATCGTGACGTGGGACTCACAGGTGCTCCTATTGTCTACCGCCGGAGGTGCGGGATCGTTCTGGCCGAAGGGGCGTCAGTGGCGGATTTGTTCTCTTATACCTCACTCTTCCTGCTATCGTGCTGCTCATTTTCCCACCGACGTCGAAGAATTTTCAACCCGGGCATCCACAAATCCAGCTCGACCTGATTTGCGTTCTGGTTTGCCGTGATTGTCGTATCCCACGTTCAGATCCCTGCTTTTTTTAGTTTAGATACAGGCTATGATCCCGGAGATGCCTAAGTGTGTATCTGCTGTTCATTGGTACTGTGTTGCGCTGTTTGGATCGCTTCAGAGCACTTTTCTCTTTTTCTCGTCTCGAGTTCCTCATTACCCAACAGAGGCGCTCTCGGAGTATCGAGACCTGGACAGTCGGCGGCGCCCGCCAGGTGTATACTGTGTGTACATGTAGGGAAGGGTAGCGCCGGAAACAGGGTGAATCAAACAGAAACCCGAGACCTCTGAGTGGTCAAAAAAAAAGGTCTGCCGCCGACCACTGACCCTCTCCACACCGCTGCTACCGTCCATTGCGGTAATCCGCGGGCGTCCTGCGGGCGCCGCCATGCCAAAAATAAAACTTAAAACATCTGCGTCGTCAATAAAAGCGAAGAAGGGGGCTAAAATAACTTGCGGTCACGCGCAGCGCCAGGAGTTAACCCGTGAGCAAAGATTAAGAACAGCAACCCGACGCCCGAGGTTAACGTCATTGCTAATGCACCCCAGAACGTAACGCGAATTGCGCCCGCAGCTATACCTGCGCCACCGGCGTACGCGGCCACTCCCCCTAGAATCGCGAGGAAACCCAGTGAAATCCGGCAACAAGAGGAATCAGGGACGCTGCCGGGCCGACGGCGGTAACAAGAAGGGGCAACCCCGCTCCAACAGCGAAGCTGCTGGCCGATGCGAACGCAGCCTGAATTGGCCGCGCAATGAGAATGTCTAGATCCTGAGTTCGTCGCGAGATACGCGCCGAGCGCGTCATGGGCCATTAACTGGTAGCGATCGCTAATTGGAGCGTCGGACCGAGTCCGCGGGCGACATAGATCCCGTCAATTCCTTGTGCTCGCCTTTGTGTCTGCTTTGAGTTCCGCACGCTCCGCTTCGAGTTCGCCTCTTCAGCGTCTGCCTGCGAGTGGACAGACACGTATTCACCAGCCGCCATCGACATGGCCCCCGCCACCAGCCCGGCAATCCCTGCGACCACGACGCTGCTGTGAGTGGCACGCGAGGCCGCCACCCCGAGCACCAGACTCGATGTGGAAAGAATTCCGTCATTCGCACCAAGGACCGCCGCACGCAACCAGCCGATGCGTTCGGTGCGGTGTCGCTCGTTCTTGCCAATGGGCACTCTGGGAACCTCTTCGGTCGAGGACGCTGGAGAGCATGATATGCAAAAATGCGAGGAAAATCATTGTCCGATACCCGAGCTCTGTTTCCGCGTGCGCCGCCGTTAAGGCTGGCCCGTGCGTGCGCGAAACCCAGGAGAAAAGAACACGACGCGATGACACTGCTGCGGTAAACTCCTTTCCAGTTCGTCGTCGCGCTTCGGACGGGTGGGGCTGCGGAATCGTCCCGGAGCCTTTCTGCGAAATCCTTCCCGAGCGAAAGAGAGAAACCAGATGCAGCAAATCATCGGTCGTACGGCAACCGCGGCGATTTTCATTTTTGTGGCGACTCTGGCTTTCCCCTCAGACCTGCGAGCGCAGAACGACGCTGCCAAAACCTTCAAGGCCAACTGCACGTTGTGCCACGGCGAAGATGGCAGCGCCAATACACCCACCGGCAAGGCTCTGAAGGCCAGAGACCTGCGATCGGACGACGTGCAAAAACAAACCGATGCGCAGCTGACCGCCGTCATCACCAAAGGGAGCGGCAAGATGCCCGCGTTCGGCTCGAAGTTTTCTCCGGATTTGATCAAGTCGCTCGTGGCCTACATTCGGCAACTCCCCAAGAAATGAAAACGTCTCTGTGACGCGGTTGGCCGCTAGCATGGCATTCGACGTTCGCAGGGAAACACATATCTGGGGGGGATGCAATGAAGATAGGTGCGGACGACGCCGGAAACACGCCACGCTGGAAATTTTCCACGACGCAACCCTTTGATGAGCAGAGGCGATCGTTTCTGGGAACTCTACTTGCGCTGGGTTCGTTGTGCGTTGGCGCACTGCTCGCCGTGCCGTTGATCCGTTTCGCACTTTTTCCCCTCTTGCGCCGCACGACCGAACTGAAGGCGTCTCCCGTCGGATTGTTGAGCGAATTTTCCTCGTTGAGCGAGCCGGTGGAGCGGACGATTCAGATCGAACAGGTGGACGGCTGGCGCAAGGCAATATCCGAAAAAGCGGTGTACATAACTAAGAACAACCAGGGCCAGTTGCTGGTGCTCTCATCGATTTGCCCGCACCTGGGTTGCACGGTGCCCTGGGTGAGCGCCGAGCAGGAATTTGTATGCCCGTGCCACGGGGCCGTCTACGCGCTGGATGGTAGCCGGATCAGCGGCCCGTGTCTGCGCGGAATGGATACGCTCGAAACAGTCGAGCAGAATGGCCAGCTTCTGGTGCGATTCCAATATTTCCGGCAACTGGTGGCGGACAAGGAAGTCATAGGCTAGCAAAACGTCAAGGAGTCGCTCGGCAAGTGCAACCGGCTGACGGGAAAAAAGAAAACGCGACACAGGAAGTGACTACAGGTTTTCGCGGCTGGCTGAATCATCGCACCGGCCTGGATTCCGTGCTGCGCAGCGCATTGGACGAGCCCATTCCCGGTGGAGCGCGGCTCGCTTACATTTTTGGCTCTGGCCTCTTGTTCGTATTCCTTTCGCAAATCATCACGGGAGTGTTCCTGGCGCTGTATTACGTTCCCTCGGCGGATCACGCGCATACCACGGTCGCGTACATCACGAAATCCGTCACTGCCGGTTCCTTTCTTCGCGGACTGCACTCCTATGGCGCGAGCGCGATGATTATCGTGCTGCTGTTGCATATTTCCCAAACGTACCTGTACGGCGCGTACAAGGGCCGCCGCGAATTGTTGTGGTTCTCCGGTTGCGTGCTGTTCGCGCTCGTTCTAGGTATGGCTTTCACCGGCTACTTACTCCCCTGGGACCAGAAGGCCTACTTCGCCACGGCCGTAGGCACAAACGCCGCTAGCGAAATACCTTTGATTGGCGAGAGTGTAAAACGCCTGATGCGCGGCGGCACGGACATGGGCACGCTGACCATCTCACGCTTTTTTGTGGCGCACGTGTTTTTGATTCCGGCATGCATCTTCGCACTGGTCGCCGCGCACTTTTTTCTTTTTCGCAAAGCCGGGGCCGCTGGGCCGTTCACGGAGGATCCCCTTGAACCCAAGCAGAAATCAGAGCTTTTCTATCCCCGCCAGATCGTAATGGACCTGTCCTTGACCGCGCTGCTGATCATCGGCCTGGGATGCCTCGCATTCTTCGTTCCGGTCCAGCTTGGCCCGCCCGCGAATCCAGCGGACGCGCAATTCATCCCGCGGCCGGAGTGGTATTACTTGCCCATCTTTCAGTGGCTCAAGTATTGGCACGGTGCCGCGTCCGTGATCGGCGTGCTGGTGATACCCACGATCCTGGCTCTCGGCGTTATTGCTTTGCCGTTTCTCGATCGTGGTATCGAGCGCCGTCCCTGGAAACGACCAGTCGCAATGGCCGCCTACTTCTTCGTAATGTCTGCACTACTGGGTCTGGGACTGCGCAGCAAATATCTGGACCAGCACGACCCCGAAGTGGCGCAGCAACTCGCCAAGCAAAAAACAGAAGAAGCTGACTACATGGCCAAGCCATTCGAGCCCGAGCTTTCCGCTGCTTCACTTGCCGCGGCCAACGTGGCGCTGGCCGACCCGCTTGCTGCGAAAGGGAAAGCAATTTTCGAGTCGCACTACTGCACCGCGTGCCATGGCGATGGCGGAGTAGGCACGGCCGCGGGGCCCGCCCTCATCGGAGTGGGCACGAAGTTCTCGAGCGATCAGATCACGGAGCTCTTGCGCCATCCGACCGCCAAGATGAAAGCCGGAGGCATGCCCACGCCGCAGTTGTCGCCAGACGAGATGAAAGCGCTCGTCGCATACGTCGTCAGCCTGAAGTAGCGCCCAAGGCCATCGCTCGCGATGATCAGAAAGCCTAAGTCCCGATTAACGTTTATCAGGACTGACTCTCCGCAGAGTACGACTCGCAGCTAACCCGGACGAAGAAAAATCAAATCACGAAGTCGCGCGACTGCGCACCGATGACTCCCATGAAGCCGCGCTACCGAACATCTCCGGTTTGTCGGTCGGCCGACCCCGTCGCAAAACGAGGCTCGTGTCACGCCGACGTGTTCCTATGTCAGATTGAACCGTGATCTCCATCACAGCTACCTACCGCGAGGAGCGCTACTTTTTTTGAGCCGAACGGGTTCAACTAAGACAAAGGGGTGCTGGTCCTATGTATACGGCGTTTAAGCAGCTTGAGAATGGCGAGTTCGTACAGGTGGCGTCCCGCGATGAACTTGAAGAGGCTGTGCAACTCGTAGAGTCGCTCAACGACTACTGGCCCGGAGGATATGAGGTTCGGGAATCGCGTTCGCAGATGGTCAGATATGCTACGAATTTTCGGTCGGTCGCGAACTGAATCCGGAATTTGTGGTTTAGTCTTTTTCGGAGATTGCGGCGATGGGTCACAAACCAGGTGATCCGAGAGGTTCCTGGCGACATCGCGCTCTGCGAATTTGACTCCCGCAAACAGCATTCACCATTAAGGAATGGGCAACGTGCGAGCGGCGCACTGCACGGGCCATTGATTGGCGGCAACAACGCGCGAGGTCGCGGCCTGCAGAGGAGCGCGGATGCTCGACTGTTAAGAAAAGGTCGCGCGCCTCACGACGCTCGCCGTTTGCGTTCAACCAATTGCAGAATCAAAGGCGTCAAGATCAGCTGCATCGCCAGATCTAGCTTGTTGCCGGGAATCACGATGGAGTTCGCGCGAGACATGAAGCTGTGCTGAACCATCGCCAGCAAATACGAGAAATCGATTCCGCTGGAATTGCGGAAACGGATCACCACCATGGATTCGTCCGGCGTGGGAATCCAGCGCGCGATAAAGGGATTCGAAGTGTCCACGGTGGGAATGCGCTGAAAATTAATGTCCGTGACGGAAAATTGCGGGCACATGTAGCGCACGTAGTCCGGCATGCGCCGCAAGATCGTGTCGGTGACTGCTTCGGTGGAATATCCGCGTGACGCGCGGTCGCGGTGGATTTTCTGAATCCATTCCACATTGATAACCGGAACCACGCCGATTTTCAAATCCGCATATTTCGCCACGTTCACTTTGTCGGTGACGATTGCTCCGTGCAGCCCTTCGTAAAAAAGCAGGTCGCTACCCTCCGGAATGGCCTGCCAATCCGTGAATTTTCCGGGGGCCGCGCCAAATTGTTCTGATTCCGCGCTGTCGTGCACGTAATGCCGCATGCGCCCTTGGCCGTTCTCTCCGTACCCGCGAAACGTGGCTTCGAGTTCCTCGAGCAGGTTGGCTTCTTGGCCAAAGTGGCTGAAATTGTGATCGCCCTGCGCGGCTGCTTCAGCCATGGCGCTGTGCATTTCAAATCGGTCGTAGCGATGGAAGGAATCCCCTTCGAGATAAACGGCCTTCACCTTCTCGCGGCGGAATATTTGCTCGAACGTGTTGCGCACCGACGTGGTGCCTGCGCCGGATGAGCCTGTAACGGAAATAATTGGATTCCTGCTGGACATGTTCGCGGGCCCTGGTCAGCGTCTTATCAGCCCGCGTTGGAAGAAGAGTGGGGCGCGCTCGGCGGAAAACTGCGGATCGGTGTGGTACTGGCTGATTCGTTCGACAGCGGCGCGCGAGCCGAACACGATGGGAGTTCGGGCGTGGAGTTCACGCGGTTCAATGTCGAGGATGCGCTGCACCGTGTCGGTCGCGGACCCGCCGGCCTGCTCAATCAGGAGTGCGATCGGGTTCGCTTCGTAAATCAGGCGCAGTCTGCCGCGCGCGTAACCGCGTCGTTGATCACCGGGATACAGGAACACGCCGCCACGCACCAGGATGCGGTAGGCGTCCGCAACTAGCGATGCGATCCAGCGCATATTGTGATCCTGCGACAAAGGCCCGTCGGCGCCGCGGATACAATCGTCCACGTAGGCGCGGATCGAATCATCCCAATGGCGGTAGTTGGCGGCGTTCACGGCATATTCAGTCGAATCTTGCGGGATCGCGAGCTGCGGAACCGCCAGGCGGAATTCGCCAGCGCGGCGATCGAGAGTAAACACCTGCACGCCTTCGCCGATGGTGAGCACCAGCGAAGTTTGCGGCCCGTAGATCAGGAAACCCGCGGCTACTTGCTCACGGCCCGGACGTAGGAAGTGTTGCGCCGGATCCAGTGCGTTCTCCACAGCGGGAAAAATCGCGAAGATCGTCCCGATGGATACGTTCGCGTCAATGTTGCTCGAGCCGTCGAGCGGATCGATTGCCACGGCCAGGGGCGCTGCCGCATCCAACGCGAGCGGGTGCGCCAATTCCTCCGAGAGAATCGCCGCCACGGGAGCGCGCCGCATGCCTTGAATAAAAACTTCGTTCGCCATTATGTCCAGGCGCTTTTGCGCGTCGCCGTCGAAGTTTGCGGTGCCCGTCGGCGCTGCCATGCTTCCCCCGATATGGCCCAGCGCGACGACCTCCGCAACGCGCATGCCTGCCTTGGCTATGATCCCCAGCAGTTCCACGGCTGCCCGCACATGGGTGCTGTTGCTGCGCCTCGCCGCCTCGCGAAGGAAGTTCTCGAGCGTCATTTCGCGCGCGATTGTCGCCGGCGTCTTTTCCGCGGGACGCTTAAGGACGGTGGCGCCCGCTGGTCGGATTGGCGAAGCCTGAGGTAGTGCCATGGCTAAACGCTAACAGGCGTCCCTTGGAAAGAAAACTGAATATAATTGCACAAACACTCAGAAAAAGTGAATGTTGGAACAGGGCTTCAGGAGGGATTTTTCGCAGCGAGATTCTGCAAGCCGGCGAAGCTCACGTAGCCGTCCGGCCACGTCCATCCTGCGAGGTGCCGGTGCGACTTGCCCGGCTCGCCGAGATCGGAAACGACTGAACTTGCGCCGCTGAAGTCGTCGTCGTCGGTGTAAATGGCCGGCGTGACCACGACTCGCAGGCCTGCCCCGCGCGCCGCGTTCAAGCCGTTCGCGGAATCCTCGAACGCAACACAGTCCGCGGCCGACAATCCGAGTTTCCGCAACGCGGCATCGAACACTTCCTGGTCGGGCTTTTTCGCTCTGACTTCGTCTCCGGCCACGATGGCATCGAACAGCAACGCGCCGTGCACGGGCAAAGTGTGCTGCAGCAACGCCTCCACGTTGTCGCGATGCGTGGTGGTGGCAATTGCTAGACGCGCTCCGGCGGATTTGGCCTCCGCGATCAGCCGCGCGACTCCTGGTTTCAAAGCCACTGCTCCGGCAAGGATCATTGCGGAATAACGCTTCGTCTTGAAATCGTAAATCGCGGAAATCTTTTCTCGCACTGCCGCGAAATCCTGCGGGTGCCAGTTCGTGAGGTAATGAAGAATCCGTTCTTTTCCTCCGGTGACCTGCAAGAGCCCCTTGTAGAGCGGCTGCTCCCAGTTCCAAGGTAATCCGAAGGCAGCGAATGCTTCATTGAACGCCTGCCGATGCACTTCCTCGGTTTCGGCGAGCGTGCCGTCCACATCGAATATCAGAGCTTGCAAGGGCATGGGATCCTTAGAAAAATCCAGCGAGTCCTCCGGCACGACAGAGTAACCGAATGCCGTCGCTAGCGAAGAAAGAAAAAAGGAAGGAATCCATCAATCGTAGAATTGGCGCGCGCCCGTCAGCACAGAGTCACGGCGGGACGTAACAACAACCGCATCAATCAAAGGTTTCCTCAGCTTCATCGCTCAGCGGGGAGCTGGCCGCGGCCTGCTGCCCGAACACGCGGCTGGCCAACAAATCGAGAGCCTCGATGGTCATCAAATCGTCGGCGGTGATTTTCGCGCTGCCCGCGGAACGCACGATGCGGTTAGCCTGGCGCAAACGAGCGCGATCCAGCGCGTTGCGAATCGAGCGCGCATTCGAAAAGTGCGGCAGCAGCTTTCGCGCGTTGATGTAGCGCTGCAGCGCTTCTCTTCCGCTCGCGCTGAGCTTGTAATTCTGTTTCGCCAGAATCAATTCTCCGATCTCGAGCAATTCGCCTTCCGCATAATCTGGAAAATCGATGTGATGCGCGATACGCGAGCGAAAGCCGGGATTGCTGCTGAAGAATCTCTCCATACGATCGGCATAACCCGCGAGAATCACCACCAAATCCTCGCGCTGGTTTTCCATCACCTGCAGCAGAATCTCGATGGCCTCCTGGCCGTAGTCCCGTTCATTCTCGGCACGATAAAGATAGTAGGCCTCATCAATAAACAGTACGCCGCCCATGGCTTTCTTCAAAATCTCTTTGGTTTTCGGCGCGGTGTGGCCGATATATTGACCTACCAGATCGTCGCGCGTCACCGAAACCAGATGACCTTTGCGCACGAATCCCAGCCGGTGGAGTACGTGCGCCATGCGCAGCGCTACGGTGGTCTTCCCGGTGCCGGGATTTCCGGTAAAGGACATGTGCAGCGTCGGCGCTTCGCTCGATAATCCGAGCTTGCGCCGCACACGCTCCACCAGCAGCAGCGCCGCGATTTCGCGGATGCGCGTTTTCACTGGAGCAAGGCCGATCAATTCGTCGTCCAGCTCACGCAGCACGTCTTCGACGCCGGCTTCCGTCAGTTCTTGCGTAAGATCCACCATCGCCACAGACGATTCGCCGCCAGCAGCAGTCACAGCAGCGGCGACAGCGCCAACTGGCTTCGCGAACGCCGCCGTTCCCGGCGGCTGCTCGTCCGCAACAGGATCGGTGATGCCCGGATGTTCGTAGGATCGGGTTGTTTCTGTCACAGAATTTCCTTCACGCAAGCTCGCGCGGGCGCTGCAGTCGCCGTCGCGCGCATCACCGGTATCTTTGCCCCTCGGGCCGGTCGGTTTCGTAAGCCTGCGTGGTGTAATGGATGCTTCGTCCTTCCGTTTCCTGGCGGATGAGTTTGAAGCCAGGTTCGTGTGCCGGGCGGTTCACGAGGAACGAAAGGCGCAGCGATTCCCAGCCATGTGTGGAATCGAAGCCTGAAAGCCGGATGTAACGGTCGCCGTAAACTTTGCGGCACTTCGCCAGCTCCAGCATCACCGCTGCGGCATCTTTGATATCGAACATTGGCAGGCCCCACATTTCCCAATAGGTGTTGCGCGGATGCGGATCGTCGGTGAATTCCAGATTCACGGCCCAGCCGTTGTCAATGCAGTATTGCGCCTGCGCCCTGATCTGTTCGTCGGTCAAGTCCGGCAGAAATGAAAAGCATCCTTGCGTCAATCGCATTGCGCCATCTCCCGTACACAAAGTTTCAAACGCTCAGGGTCGCGGTCGGCACGAAGTCCGGCGTGTCGGTGGACGCGTAATCGAACGTGACATCCTTCCAGATTTCCAGAGCCTGCCGCAGCGGCAGACAATTCTTCGCGGCGGCTCGCAAAATTTCCGGACCTTCGAGTGCGATGTTGCGGCCTTCGTTGCGCGCCAGCACCATTGCTTCCAGCGCCACGCGATTGGCCGTGGCGCCCGCTGCGATTCCCGCCGGATGGCCGATGGTTCCGCCGCCGAATTGCATCACCGTGTCGTCACCCAGCAGATCGAGCAGCTGGTGCATCTGTCCGGCGTGAATGCCTCCCGAGGCTACTGGCATGAGCTTGCGGAGCGAAGCCCAGGGCTGATCGAAAAAGACGCCGTTCTCGAGTTTCTGCGGCACAAAATCTTCCCGGCAGATGTCGTAATAGCCGCGAATGGTGCGCGGATCGCCTTCCAATTTCCCCACGACCGTTCCGGCATGGATATGGTCCACTCCGGCCAGACGCATCCATTTCGCAATCACGCGAAAGGAAACGCCGTGAATTTTCTGCCGCGAGTAGGTTCCGTGTCCCGCGCGATGCAAATGCAGAATCATGCTGTTGCGTCGCGCCCAATTCGCCATGGACTGAATCGCCGTGTAGCCGATCACCAGATCGATCATGATGATCACCGACCCCAACTCTTTAGCGAACTCCGCGCGCTCGTACATGTCTTCCATCGTTCCGGCCGTGACGTTGAGATACGTGCCCTTTACTTCGCCGGTCATGGCCTGCGCGCGATTCACTGCTTCCATCGAATACAGAAATCGGTCACGCCAGTGCATGAAGGGCTGCGAATTGATATTTTCGTCGTCCTTGGTGAAATCCAGGCCGCCCTTCAGCGCTTCGTACACCACGCGTCCATAATTGCGCCCGGAAAGCCCGAGTTTCGGTTTTACAGTCGCGCCCAGCAGCGGCCGGCCGAATTTATCCAGCCGTTCGCGTTCCACGACGATTCCCGTCGCCGGCCCGGCAAAAGTTTTTATGTACGCGACGGGCATGCGCATGTCTTCCAGGCGCAATGCCTTCAGCGGCTTAAAGCCAAAAACATTTCCAATGATCGAAGCGGAGACATTGGCGATGGAGCCCGGTTCAAAGAGATCGAGGTCGTAGGCGATCCACGCGAAGTAGGAGCCCGGCGCGTTGGGCACCGGTTCCACGCGGTAACATTTCCCGCGATATTTCTCGCAGGCGGTCAGGCGGTCGGTCCACACCACGGTCCACGTCGCCGTCGAAGATTCTCCCGCCACCGCTGCGGACGCTTCAATGGGGTCCACGCCGCCCTGCGGTGTCACGCGGAAGAGAGCGAGGATGTCCGTATCCTTGGGCTCATACTCCGGCTCCCAGTAGCCCATTTTCTTGTATTCCATCACGCCGGCTTTGTAACGGTCCTTGCCGCGCACCGTCGAGGACTTTTGGTCCAGGGATTTGTCGTGCGGTGATGTCAGGTTCACGCTCATGGCCGTGCCTCCTCGCTGCGCAGTCACGGTAAAAACGTAACAGCTTGCGCCTAACAATAAAACTGAATATAATTTCCGTTAGACTTAAGAAAATTAAGTGGACAAAATGAAGAACCTCACTTTTAAGCAGCTCGAAGCGATCCACGAAGTCGCGCGCAACGGCACGGTGGTCAAAGCTGGCGCCGCTTTGCACGTCACCCCGGCGGCGCTTACCTCGCGCATTAAGCTGCTCGAAGAGGATGCCGGGCTGCCGCTCTTTGACCGCACCGGGAACCGCCTGCGTGCGACCGACGCCGGGCGCGAAGCCGTCGCCGCCGCGGCGCGCATCGAGCGGGTGATCGCTGATCTGGGCGACACGCTGGATGCCATGAAAGGGCTGCACGGCGGACGAGTGCGTTTCGGCGCAGTCTCCACGGCCAAGTATTTTGCCGCTGAGCTGATTGCCGCGTTCCTGCGGCAGCATGAAGGGATTGACCTGAAGCTGGTGGTGGGCAACCGCGCGGAGACGGTGGAGTCGCTGCGCAACTACGATATAGATGTTGCCGTGATGGGGCGGCCGCCGAGCGACTTCGGAGTGGAGAGCGCGGCGTTTGGACCGCACCCGCACGTGATGATTGCAGGGGCGGAGCATCCTCTGGCGCGCGCGCGACGCGTTTCCAAGAGCGGGCTGGCGAAGCAGAAATTCATCGTGCGCGAGGAAGGTTCCGGGACGCGGAATATTTTCGAATATTTTTTCAACGCGGAGATGATTCAGCCGCCCAGAATCACTGTGGAGATGGGCTCGAACGAGACCATCAAGCAGGCGGTGATGGCCGGCCTGGGACTTTCACTGATTTCCGCGCATACCATCGCGTCAGAAGTGGCGGCGCGGCGGCTGGTGGTATTGAAAGTGGAAGGCTTGCCGATCGTGCGGCAATGGTTCGTGGTGAATCGCGCGGACCGCGAGCTGCCGCCGGCATGCCGCGCACTGCGCACGTTCATCGTGAAGAAGGGCAAGACGTTTCTTCCGCAGAGCGGCGAGAGTCACCGGTAAAGCAGCGGCATGGTCGGCGGTCTTCGAATATCCTCATTCTCGGTTCGCGCCCAATCCAAGAAGAGACGATGCGCACTTTTGCCTCACCGAGGGGTTCACTGTGCACGTTGTCCCGGAAATCCTCCTGTGTACGAACTGTGCAAGAATGCATCGTTTTCAACAGATTGGAGTTAGCTTTGAGCGAAAAGCAGATTCCCCGATTTGTTGGAGACGTTAGTAGTTGAAGAAGATTAACGGAGCTGCTGTAGGCGATCGTTCGGCTTTGCAAGCAGGGGGGCGCCGGTTCGATCCCTGCCACATTGAACCTGCAATCAGTTCAGCAGTTGATCGAGGATTCGGTCGTTGCCGAATGGTCGCCTGTCACGAAAATGTCACGGAAGTTGCGGCAATTTACGATTAATTGCGAACAAAAGGTGAATGAAGAGGAGAAGTTGACTCATCGAGTTTCATCGCAACTTGCTGATTCCCTTCGAAAAACTCCCGCTCCGGCAAACCGTGATTAAGTTACTCAAGTGGCTGTTAACCGAAGGGTTGCTAGTTCGAATCTAGCCCGGGGAGCCACTCCTTACGATTTTGCGAACCTGGTAGAAACTCCTGTAATTCAAATATCTCCAGGTCGAGCTTTTGGGGATGAACCGTCACAGTCTTTAGGACACACTGCAACGCCTCGGATTGTTCCGAGGCTGCGAGAGTATTGAAGGCATTGCGAAAGTCCCGCAAGGTCCGCTGCAACAGTTCCGCATTAAAATCCCGCGCTGCTGATTCGTTTATCTTCCGTTGGACGTCATCTAGTTGTTGCCGCAGTGCGGATTTGTCTGCTTCTAGTCCGGCGAACTCGGGCTATGCCACCACTTCGTATACCTATAACAGCTTTGGTGAGCCGCTGACTGTTACCGATCCACTTGGGAACGTCACCACAAATACATACGATGCGCACGGGAACCTGCTGACGGTGACCACTCCCGGGCCAAACGGCAGCACGGCAGCCAGCGTCACACAATTCGCCTACAATTCGCTCGGCGAGTTGACGCAGATCACCGATCCGTTGAACAGGATCACTAAGCTCGCCTACACAACAGCTGGGTTGATTTACACGATCACGGATCCACAGAACAACGTCACAACCTACGCCTATGATTCTGAGGGCGACCGCACCAGCGTCACAGACGCGATGAATAATCAGACCACCTTCGCGTACGATTCCTGGGACCGCCTGCTGACGATTACTTATCCGGGCAATGCGACGACGACTTTCGCGTACGATTACCGGGGCCGCCGCACGTCGGCAACAGACCAAAACAGCAAAAAAACAACCTATGCTTATGATGACGCGGACCGAGTCACGTCAGTCACAGATCCCAACAACCACGTCACCACTTATACCTACGACACTGAAAATAATCTGCTCAGCATCGAAGACGCGAACAATAACACAACTTCGTTCAGTTACGATGCCTACGGCAGAGTTATGCAAACTATATTCCCTTCGACTCACTATGAGCAGTATGGCTACGACGCTGCCAACAACCTCACCAGCAAGACAGACCGCAACGGGCAAACGATTGGCTACGTATATGACGATTTGTACCGATTGACGCAGAAGAACTACCCGAATTCGACCAACGTAGAATACGTCTACGACTTGGTGGGCAAGCTGCAGCAGGTCACCGATCCGACCGGAACTTATGGATTTGCCTACGATAACATGGGGCGGATGGTCGGAGCGACGACACAGTACACCTTCGTGACCGGGACCTACACGAACGCTTACACGTATGACGCCGATTCAAACCGCGCGTCTATGACCGATCCGCAGAATGGCGTCACGTCGTACGTTTACGATACGTTGAACCGGTTGAGCACGCTTACACCGCCAACAGCATTTGGCAGCGGCTCGTTTGGCTTCAGCTACGACCAGCTGAGCCGCCGCACGCAGATGACACGGCCGAACGGCGTCACTACGAGCTACACCTACAATAATCTGTCGCAGTTGCTATCGGTGCTGCACCAGGTAGGCACAAGTACTATTGACGGCGCAACATACACGGTTGATCCTGCTGGGAACAGGACGGCGAAGACCGACAACTACGCAAATGTGACGTCGAACTATACCTATGATCCTCTCTACGAGCTGACGCAAGTGACCCAGGCGACGAACACGACGGAGAGCTATTCGTACGATCCGGTCGGTAACCGGTTGAGTTCGCTAGGCGTGTCGCCGTACAGCGTCAATTCGTCGAATGAATTAACCTCCACTCCCAGCGCGACCTACACCTACGACAACAACGGCAACACGTTGACCAAGGTCACCTCAGCAGGCACCACAACGTACGGCTGGGATTTTGAGAACCGGCTAACAAGCATGACGCTGCCCGGCGCGGGCGGCACGCTAGCATTCAAATATGATGGGCTTGGCCGTCGCGTGCAGAAGGCATTCGCACAGGGCTCGACGACCACGACGACAAACTACCTGTACGATGGAAATAACGCGGTCGCGGACGTGGATCAGAACGGAAATGTCCTCGCACGTTATATTATGACGCAGAACATCGATGAGCCTTTGGCGGAACTTCGCGCTAGCACAACGAGCTACTACTCGCTGGATGGATTGGACTCCGTTTCGTCGCTCACTACGTCGGCAGGAGCATTGAGCAACACCTACAGGTACGATTCGTTCGGCAACCTGACTGCCTCAAACGGTTCCATCGCGAATCGATTCGAATACACCGCGCGTGAGCTCGATCCCGAAACTGGACTCTACTTCTACCGCGCCCGATACTACGATCCGCAGGTCGGGCATTTCATAAGCGAGGACCCAAGCAAGTTTAGGGCAGAACTGAACTTCTACAGATACGTGTCCAACAACCCAGCCTTGCTCGCCGATCCATTTGGTCTACAACAACAACCGTCAGCGCCAGACCACGGTTGGTTTTGGAACTGGCTCAACCACATTTTCAATTGGATCATGACCCCTCCCCAGCCGAGACCGAGCGATCCGCAAGTGCCCCCCGTGAACGTTTGCAACCCCGGGGACACTAGGCTTTTCTATGACGCTGGCCCAAATCCCGTTGCCAATAACGGTAAATACGAATCGGATTGGGTCAATTTCAAAAGCCAATTTATTCGCAAATGTGAGGAAGCACAAACGCAGGGCAAGGTCACTTACACGAAATGCCCAGAGGGTGCCACGGTTTTTGGAGGATTCGCCTTCTGCACGTGCTGTGAGCACTGTAGCCAAAAATGAACAGGCATTATGGCGGCGCAACATAATTGTTGCGAGATGTGCTTCCCAGACGTAATGCGTTCAGAAGAATTGGAACCGCGCGGTGCGAGGATCGTCACCGCAAGACAATTATCAAGTTGATGTATCGACTCTGGAGGGACCCTCGTGTATCGCCGCTTAGGACGGTCTGTTCTGGTTAGCGTGTGCGGGCTAGCAATCGCTGTAATCATCTTGTTCATTTCGTACGCCATCGGATTCCGACTAGGCCGCAACATGGACAACCTCTGGCACCTGCTGAAGCTTACGGTTCCTTTGGTTTTGCTTCTGGGCTGCGTCGCGGCGGTATGGCCCGAGCCAAACGCGAAGCGAAAACGCTTCAGCTCATCGCTAGTGTTGATGACTGTCGGTGTTGCGCTAGGGTGCGTATATTGGTACTTGGTTCAGCGCACGGTGGGGCTGGGGTTTCTGAGCCTCGCGATCCAAGCGCTTGCCTGCTGGGTCGCGGTAGCCGTAGCAGGCCTTTTGTTGGCGCTGAACCGATGGAGCTTCGAGATGCTAGCGAGCGCCACCGTTGTTTGCGCGCTCGCCATCGCCTTACCCGCACCCGCTTTTAACTTCCTTGCCCATAATCAAATATTAACCGTCGCAATCGTAGTTCCTGAGGACTTGGCGAGTGTAACGATGCAGCAAGAAGAGGTCGGGTTTGATTCTCAGTCGGAGGCTGGGAGGTCTGCAAGCCAGGTGCTCGAAACGATCCACGCGGCAGGACTCCAAGGAAATTATCGAATTCTGCATCTATCGCGACAGGGTGAAGGCAAGCAAGGTCTGGCGATCGTGATACTAAATGCGCCGATAAATGGCAGGACTCTGCTGGCAGAGCCAGATCGGTCAGAGGTGATCTATATACAGCGACCCGAAGGGTGGACCAAGGTACCGACCCGAGCTCCTACTCTGCATCGCAACATAGAAATTTGGGGAGCCAGTGACGATAGAGATTCGCTAGCCTATTTCGGGATACCTGACGCAACGGGAATCAGTTTGATGGGCAGAGTTCCTGCGCGCGCGGGAGAAAGTCAATGACCAAGGGCGGGTGGCCGAACCTTCGACACCGGCTGGTTGAACCCTTTGAGATTTTCTGGGTGCCGCACTCTCGCCGGATGCGAGGGTGCGGATTTGGACGAAGTCTCGACCAGCCGTCGCATCGGACTCTTACTTGGTTTCCCGAGCAGGCATACATACGCTCTTCTTCCCATACTGATCGACCCGATAGCTGCTCCACGTTCATAACTGCGAGGTCCCCATTTCCTGACAGGGGCAATGCTCGACCAGTTACACAACAATGCGATGCAAACATGCAGCCTTCGGGCTTTAGGTGAGGGTTTGCATTCTCAGCAAGACGCATGGGCACACAGTGGGTGGTCGTCGTTCGATCACTACACTCATGGAACAACTCCGGACACCGACGTGGTCTATAACTCCGGCATCGCGGATGCAGCCATGATTGGCACGGTTTCTCAACTTCAGGAGTTTAAGTCAAAATGATTGAGTCGCTGCCAATGACAGCCAAAGAGATACCCTCTGTTGCCGTGGGTGTCCTTCTAAACGGAATGGATCTGTTTTTCGGATTCTTTCTCGTACTGGGAGGTTGGAATCTCACGAATTCCAATCCGACTGCGGGCTACGCGTGCATGGCTCTTGGACTGACTCTGTTCTACTTTTCTACTGCTATCTGGACAAAGCGGAGATTTCCACTCATCAGCCGAGCCGTTCTCTATTGGGTCACGTTTTGTTGCTTAGGGGTAAGCGCTGCGGTACTCACCCTTGCTCGGTCATTGAGGTTCGTAGACGGCCGACTTGTATTTGGGATAATTTTCTTGCTCTTTGTTGCTGCTCTTTCATCAACGATTCACCTCCGACTGATTAAGCGCGACATCCCCAAGTAGTTCCTCCAGCGGACCACCGCCGCGCTGGATACTACGATTCAAATGGGGGATATAAACACCGTCACCTCATTTTTTTGGCGAGAGCGGGAAATTCAAACACCATAGGATCATTACCTGCGGTGGGATAGCTTTCTACGACGAAAATATCAATTTCTTTGCGGACGAATGGCGTAGGTTGTTGCTCCGTTAACTTTGTAGACGTTTTTCAGTGCGCCAAGTCGGCCAGCTGGGAGTGCACGATCAGGTCGAACTGTGGCAGTCCTGCGACGATCTGGCCAATCTCAGGAGTTCTGAAATCGTCCTCTAGGGCGAGCCATTCTCCGTCGTTCCGGCGTGTTACAAATCGAAAAGACAATGGTCGGGCGGGTGGGCCACCCTTCCACAGCATCCAAACGAACGCCGTTGAATTTCCGGGTGCCGCACTCTCGCCGCAGGCGAGGGTGCGGTCGTTGACTTTCCTTCTGTCATTTCTGCATTCTCCATTCTCACTCCGCCTGTCGCTCCGGAGTGTCCGTACTCTCCAACCGCCTGTCCGTGACCGAGCCGCAGGGTGGGGTCACTTCGTACGTTTACGACAGGCTGATCCTTGGCAGTCCGGCAACGATCTGACTAAGCGCGAGTGTTCTGAAATCGTCCTCTAGGGCGAGCCACTTTTCTATCAGTTGGCAACCAGCCTCAACACAGTGGTTCACCTCTCCCCTTTCCGTCTCAAACTCCGGACCCGGCGCCGCTCTGCAAGCAGCTTCTTCTGAAGAACGGTGAATGGTTCCTGATTGATTGGATCTGCCTGGGCAAACAGCCCGCGCGGCGCCCCCCAGATGGTCCTCGCTGGTTATGACTGGCCTTTGCATCCTTGCGCACACGCAAACCATCCAATCGGCGTAGGCGCAGCGAGATCGCCGAGCCGATGGTATCATTCGGCGCCAATTTCATAAGCTAGCGGGTCAGATGCCGGAATATAAGAAGAACCCAGAGTCCCTATCCCGTTTGTCTCCCGAACAGTTCCGAGTGACGCAACAGAGCGGAACCGAGCGGCCTTTTGAAAATGCTTTCTGGGACCACGACGAACCAGGCATTTACGTGGATATCGTCTCCGGCGAGCCGCTTTTTTCTTCGCTCGACAAATTCGACAGTCACTGCGGTTGGCCGAGCTTCACCAAGCCGGTGAATCCAGAAAACGTGGAAGAGAAGTCCGACATCAGCCACGGCATGACCCGTACCGAAGTGCGCTCAACCCACGCCGACAGCCATCTGGGTCACGTGTTTGACGATGGTCCCACCGACGCGGGCGGCATGCGCTACTGCATCAATTCGGCCTCGCTGCGCTTCATCCCCTTCGACGAACTCGAAAGCGAAGGCTATGGCGAATATCGCAAACTCTTCGCACAGCAAGAAAAGGAGTAAATACATGGCGTCATCGCACGAACAAGAACGGGCTGTTCTCGCCGGCGGCTGCTTCTGGGGCATGCAGGATTTACTGCGCCGCAGGCCAGGCGTGATTTCCACGCGGGTCGGTTACACCGGAGGCAGCGTTGCGAACGCAACATATCGCAACCACGAGGGCCATGCCGAAGCGATCGAAATAATCTTCGATCCACAGAAGTTGAGCTATCGGCAGCTGTTGGCATTCTTTTTCCAGGTTCACGATCCGACCACTAAGAATCGTCAGGGAAATGACGTCGGAACCAGCTATCGCTCGGCCATTTTCTATACAACTGAGGAACAGAAACGCATTGCGCAGGAAACCATTGCGGACGTTGATGCTTCGGGACTCTGGCCCGGAAAGGTCACGACCGAAATAAAGCCCGCAGCTGAATTCTGGGAAGCCGAGCCCGAACATCAAGACTACCTCGAGCGCATTCCGAACGGCTACACCTGCCATTACGTCCGCCCCGATTGGAGCCTTCCCGAGCGGCGGCCTGAAGCAGCTCGCAAGTCGGCGAATTAGCTGCGCGATGGCGGTGTGGTCCGGTCTAGCAGCGGAAAGGCAAACAACAATACGCTAGGGACCAACAACGTCCACACTGTT
Organism: uncultured Acidobacteriota bacterium; assembly: GCA_963779465.1. Taxonomy (GTDB): domain Bacteria; phylum Acidobacteriota; class Terriglobia; order Acidiferrales; family UBA7541; genus Palsa-295. Next base: position 19,230 of record CAVZYH010000003.1, read on the forward strand.
AAGCGGGACGCCAATGCTGTTCCAAGGATTGCTCCGCTCAGGAACGCAGTCCATATCCCGGCCAGCACAATGGCGCGCGCCCAGCGGGTATCCCAAGAACCCTGCGCTTGTGGCAGCGGCGCGCGTTTAAGTCCCAAAGCGACGTGCTGAGCCAGGCTGTTCAAATCTCCGGTCACAAAGCCCAAGCTCACCGTTTGTCCACCCACGTGACTGATGGATGTATTCAGAATGCCCATTGCGGAACTCAGAATCATGATGCTCAACCAACTTGGCCATGCCCAGTAGGCAGCAGCCGTGCCAACTGCCAGCAGGGCTGCGACCAACGCGAAAAGCCGATGCAGCTCGCGACGTTGATCAGCTTCCGCTACCAGCGTCCCCAGAAAGATGCCCAGAAGAAAAAACGGAATCGGCAGCAAACTATGTCCCGCCGCAGCGAGTTTGGCCTGTCCGGCCAGTGAGCCTCCCGTGGTCGTGTTGCCGCTCATGAACGAAGCGAAAACGCCGAATTTCAAAAGCGTATAGGAGTCCACATACCCGGAAATCAGCGCGAGGGCGCCAGCTCTGCGCCATTCGCTGCTCACGACCTTTTCCAATTTCGGCACGGCCGCTCCTCCCCGCTCGAAATCCGCGTGCTGCAGCTATTCGATACCTTACGCCGCTAGACGAATGGACTGACGCGGGTTTAGAGTTTTCCTCCAAGTTCATGTCTCTGGGAATTTACCACCCTCTCGCATGCACAACGAACTACAGGAGACTGCCCGCTTTGCGATTATTAGTGTTATGGAGACTCGCGTGCGAGCAGTACCATGAGTGAGCGCGCTGATCGGAAGGGAGATTCCTATCGCCGAGAGAAAAGAAACCTCCTCAAGCATCCCTGATTATCAAAATCCACCGGTTCCCGCCGCTCCCCCTCCAATACATCCCCGGAATAGGGTCTCGCGATTCGTCTGGTGGGGCCTCTCACTTCTGGTCTTGCTGATTGCGATCCTGCTGCTCTATCACCATCACGAAGATGCGCAAAAAGCCGCCGCCGCGAAGGTTCGCCCCGCCGGGATCACCATCACCACCACCACAGCGCAAAACGGCGATATCGGTGTTTACCTGGATTCCATCGGCACTGTCACTCCGGTCTACACCTCATCAATCACTGCGCAAGTCACCGGAATAATCATTGGCGTGCACTACACCGAAGGCCAACGGGTCGCGAAAGGCGACTCGCTCATCGACATTGACTCTCGTCCCTACCGCGCCACGCTTTTACAAGCGCAAGGCGCGCTGCAGCGCGATCAGAACCTGCTCGCACAAGCGCAGATGGATGTGGAACGCTACAGGGAAGCGTCGGCGCGCAACGCAATTGCCAAACAAATCCTGGACGACCAGGAAAAATTGGTGCTGCAGGACGAGGGCGTCGTAAAGATCGACGAAGGAACGGTGCAATTCGATCAGGTGCAGGTGGAGTACTGCCACATCACCGCTCCCATCGCCGGACGTGTGGGTTTGCGGCTGGTCGATCCCGGCAATGTGGTGGAATCGGCTGGCACGGTCACACTTGCCGTGATTACCCAGCTCGAGCCTATCACCGTAATTTTCACTATTCCCGAAGATAGTCTGGACGCCGTGCAAGATCGCCTGCGCGCGCATGCCAAACTCAGCGTGGACGCTTTCGATCGCACGGCGCAAACGAAAATCGCCAGCGGCCAATTGTTAACGCTCGACAACCAGATTGACACCACGACCGGAACAGTGAAGGGACGCGCAGTTTTTGCCAACTCCAATGATCTGCTATTTCCCAACCAGTTTGTAAACACGAAGCTGCTGGTGAATACACTGCAGGGCGTTACGCTGCTCCCGTCGTCCGCCATTCAACAAAATGGCCAGGCGTCGTTCGTGTACGTGATTCAAAACAATGTCGCGCACATGCGCAGCATAAAACCAGGAGTCACCACGGCCGGCATCACTCAGGTGGACGGCATCAACCCCGGCGACGTGGTCGCCACCAGCAGCTTCGATAAATTGCAGGACAACATCGCAGTCGTCGTTTCTAATCCGCCGCCCGCCACTAGCACCACCACAACCGCCGCCAGCGGAGCCACCACCACTGGGAGCAGCGCTCCGTGAGTCCGTCTCGTCCGTTCATCCTGCGACCCGTAGCTACTTCTCTGTTGATGGCTGCAATCCTGCTCGTCGGCATCGTCGGCTATACGCAATTGCCGGTCTCCGCGTTGCCCGAAGTGGACTATCCCACCATTCAGATACTCACGTTTTATCCCGGAGCAAGTCCGACGGTAGTCGCCACCACAGTAACGGCCCCGCTCGAGCGCCAATTCGGCGAGCTGCAGGGCCTAAGCCAGATGACTTCCTCCAGCTCCGGCGGCACTTCTGTAATTGTGCTGCAATTTAATCTTACGCAGAGCATTGACGTCGCCGAACAAGAAGTGCAGTCCGCGATCAACGCGTCGCAAAGCCTGTTGCCCTCCATCCTTCCCGCGCCGCCCACCTACAGTAAGACGAATCCAGCCGACGCGCCGGTGCTCACCCTGGCGATCACTTCCAACTCAATGCCGCTCCCCCAAGTGGAAGATCTGGTGGACACGCGCCTGGCCCCGAAAATTTCCCAGCTCAGTGGCGTCGGCCTCGTAACCATCAGCGGCGGACAAAAACCTGCCGTGCGCATTCAAGCAAACCCCACCGCGCTGTCGTCCTATGGCATCAACCTGGAGGACCTGCGTTCCGCGCTCACCAATGCCAGCGTGAACGCCGCGAAAGGGAACTTCGACGGTCCCACACAGGACTACCAGATTGACGCCAACGATCAGCTGGTCACGAACACCGATTACAAAAAGGTCGTCGTCGCCTATCGCAATGGCGCGCCGGTCATGCTCCCAGACGTAGCCGCCATCGTGAATGGCGTCGAGAACAACGCGCAGGCCGCCTGGATGAATCAGACCCCCGCGGTAATTCTGAACGTCCAACGCCAGCCCGGCGCGAACACCATCAGCGTGGTGAAAAGCATCAAGCAATTAATTCCGCAGCTCGAAGCGAATCTACCCACCGGCATTCGAGTAACCACGCTCACCGATCTCACCACCGCGATCGAAGCCTCTGTCTCCGACGTAGAATTCGAATTGCTTCTCACCATCGGCCTCGTCGTGCTGGTCATCTTTCTTTTCCTGCGCAGCCTCTACGCCACCATCATCCCAGCGGTAGCAGTGCCGCTCTCACTGGTCGGCACCCTCGCCGTGATGTACTTGTTGGGCTACAGCCTGGACAACTTATCGCTGATGGCCCTCACCATCTCCACCGGTTTCGTGGTGGACGACGCCATCGTCATGATTGAAAACATTTCGCGCTACATCGAAGCAGGCGATAAACCGATGGAAGCGGCACTCAAAGGCGCGGAGCAAATCGGTTTCACCATTCTCTCGCTCACTGTCTCCCTGATCGCGGTCCTGATTCCGCTGCTGTTCATGGGCGACGTAGTAGGTCGCCTGTTCCGCGAGTTTGCTGTAACCCTCGCCGTCACCATCGTGCTTTCAGCGGTGGTTTCGCTCACCCTCACTCCAATGATGAGCGCGCGAATCCTCCGCCACACGCCCGAAGATCAGCAGGGCCGCTTCTACAAAGCTTCCGAACGGGTCTTCGAAAATATGATCGCGTTCTACGGCCGCACTCTGAAATTCGTTCTGCGCTATCAGACCATTACTCTGTTGGTCGCAGTCGCCACCCTCCTGCTCACAATTTTTCTCTACATCATCATCCCCAAGGGTTTTTTCCCCGTGCAGGACACGGGTGTAATTCAGGGCATCTCGCAAGCCCCGGCCTCCATCAGCTCGCAAGCCATGGCTGAAAAACAGCAAGAACTAGCCAAGGTCGTGATGGAAGATCCCGCCGTCGAGAGCATTTCATCATTCATCGGCGCGGACGGCACCAACATCACCACCAACAGCGGCCGCATGTCCATCAATCTGAAACCACTCGACCAGCGCAAGATAAGTGCATCAAATCTGATCCGCCGCCTGAAAACCAGATTAGACAAAGTCCAGGGAATCCAGCTCTTCATGGAACCAGTGCAAGACATCACCGTGGACGACCGCGTCAGCCGCACGCAATACCAATACACGCTGGAAGATTCCGACGCCAACGAACTGAATCTCTGGACTAATCGCTTCATGGAAAAGCTGAAAGAGCAGCCGGAACTGGAAGACCTCGCCACCGATCAGCAACCAGGAGGACTCGCCGTAACTCTAGTAATTGACCGCATCACCGCCGGCCGATTGGGCATCGCGCCCGCCACGATTGACAACACTCTGTACGACGCCTTCGGCCAGCGCCAAATCAGCACCATGTACACACAGGTGAATCAATATCACGTAGTGCTGGAAAGCCAGCCGCAATTTCAGAAGGACCCCAACAAGCTGAATCACATTTACATCCAGTCCAACGCATCCACCGGCACCAGCGGCGCAGGAGCTAGTTCTTCCTTCGCTTCATCCAGCTCTTCGTCGGCAGGCTCGAACGCGCTCACCGGTTCGGCGCTCTACACTCCATCCGCCAATACGCTCACTCCTCCGTTGAACGCGCTGTCGCCGACTCCCTCGTCCACGTCCAGCGGCGGCGCAACTTCCGCAGGCAACACCAGCTCCTCCATGAGCAACGCTGTGCCGCTCAGCGCTTTCTCGCATTTTGAAAACACCATGGAGCCGCTGGTGATCACGCATCAAGGCCAATTTCCAGCCATCACCGCGTCTTTCAATCTCGCGCCTAACGCCGCTCTGGGCGAAGCCATCACCGCAATCAACAAAGTGCAAAAAGACATGCACATGCCTCCCAGCCTCCAAGCTGGCTTTCAAGGTACCGCCGCTTCCTTCACAAATTCGCTGGCCAATGAGCCGCTGCTGATTCTCGCCGCGCTCGTCACGGTTTACATCGTGCTCGGCGTGCTTTACGAAAGCTTTGTGCATCCGATTACCATTCTTTCCACGCTGCCCTCCGCCGGCGTCGGCGCTTTCCTCGCCCTAATCATTTTTCACCAGGATTTAAGCGTCGTCGCAATCATCGGCATCGTCCTGCTGATCGGCATCGTAAAAAAGAACGGCATCATGATGGTGGATTTCGCGCTGGAAGCGGAACGCAAGCACGGAAAAAATTCAACAGACGCGATTTACGAAGCCTGCCTCCTGCGTTTCCGCCCCATTATGATGACCACCATGGCCGCGCTGCTCGCTGGCCTTCCGCTCGCGCTCGGAACAGGTTTCGGTTCTGAATTGCGCCGCCCGCTGGGCATCGCCATGGTCGGCGGCCTGCTCCTCAGCCAGGCGCTCACGCTCTACACCACTCCGGTCATCTACATTTTCTTCGACAATCTAGCCCAGCGTTTTTCTCCAAAATCCGAAAACGAGAATACTGCTGACAGGGAAGCGCCCAACGCTCCAGATGCAGACGTCCCAGGCCCCGCATGAACATTTCCGCGCCATTCATTCACCGTCCGGTGGCCACCACGCTGCTCACAGTGGCGATTGCGCTCGCCGGTGCCACTGCCTATCAAGTCCTGCCGGTAGCCCCGCTGCCGGAAGTGGACTTTCCCACGATTTCAGTCAGTTCAGGCTTGCCCGGAGGCAGCGCCGAAATTATGGCCTCCTCCGTCGCCACTCCTCTCGAGCGCCAGTTCGGCCACATTGCCGGCGTCACGGAGATGACTTCCACCAGCACCCTCGGCAGCACCTCCATCACCATTCAGTTCGATCTCAGTCGCGACATCGATGGCGCGGCGCGCGACGTCGAGGCCGCCATCAATGCCGCGCGAACTTATTTGCCCGCGAACCTCCCATCCAATCCCACCTATCGCAAAGTGAATCCCGCCGACGCGCCCATCATGATCCTCGGCCTCACCTCCGATAAATACGGCCCCGAAAGCGTGTACGACACGGCTTCCACCGTCATCATGCAGAAGCTTTCGCAAATTCAAGGCGTCGGCCAGGTCAGCGTGGGCGGCGGCGCGTTGCCCTCTGTGCGTGTGGATGCCAATCCCACCCAGCTCGCCGCCTACGGACTCACTCTCGCGAATTTGCAATCCGTCCTCAGCTTGCAAAATTCCGACCTCGCCAAAGGCCAGCTCAGCGACGGCCTCGTGACCGCGGATATCCTCGCCAACGACCAGATCTCCAAAGCCGCCGACTACAGGCCGCTCATTGTCGGCTATAGCCACGGCGCCGCTGTCCGCCTCTCCGACGTCGCGCAAGTGACCGATTCCGTGCAAAACGTCCGCGCTGCCGGCTACTTAAATGGCAAGCGCGCCATCAACGTCATTATTTTCCGCCAGCCCGGCGCCAACATCATCGCCACCGTGGATCGTGTAATCGCCCAACTTCCGTATATCAAAGCGTCCATCCCGCTGGGCATTGATATCACCGTGGTTCTGGATCGCACCACCACGATCCGCGCATCTGTCAGTGACGTTGAAAAGACCCTCCTGATTTCCGTCGTCCTGGTAATCCTGGTGGTCTTCGTCTTTCTGCGCAACGCTCGCGCTATATTGATCCCCGCTGTGGCCGTGCCGGTCTCGCTGATCGGCACCTGCGGGGTGATGTATCTCTGCGGATTCAGCATAGACAATCTCTCACTGATGGCTCTCACCATCTCCACGGGCTTCGTAGTGGACGACGCCATCGTGGTGATGGAAAATGTCGCGCGTCATCTGGAAAACGGCATGAAGCCTTTTGCCGCCGCATTGAAAGGCGCCGAAGAAATTGGCTTCACCGTCTTCTCCATCAGCATCTCGCTCATCGCCGTTTTTATTCCGCTCCTGCTAATGGGCGGAATCGTCGGCCGCCTCTTCCGCGAATTCGCGATCACCCTCTCCACCGCCATCGTCGTCTCCATGATCATTTCGCTCACCACCACGCCGATGATGTGCGCCTACCTGTTGCGCAACGAACGCGCCCAAGCGCACGGCCGCATGTACAACGCCAGCGAGAGGTTCTTCGAAGGGATGCTTTCCTTGTATCGCCGCACCCTCACCTGGGTCTTGGACAATCCCGCGCTCACCATGATCGTGCTGTTCATCACCATCGCGCTCAACGTCCTCCTTATCATCAAGATCCCCAAGGGCTTTTTCCCGCAGCAGGATACCGGCGCGCTCTCCGGCGCAATACGCGGGCCGCAGGATGCATCCTTCCCCGCGATGAACAATGCCATTCAACAAATCGGTGCCGTGATCAAGAAAGACCCCGCCGTCGCCAACGTAATCGCATTCACCGGGGGCGGTGGCGCCACAAACACCGGCTCCGCCTTCGTCGCGCTCAAACCGTTGGCCGAGCGCAAGGTCACCGCCGCGGAGATCATCAATCGCCTGCGCCCCAAGCTGAACGCATTGCCCGTCGCCTCCGCGTACCTGCAGGCCGTCCAGGACCTGCGCATCGGCGGCCGCTCCGGCAACGCCCTCTATCAGTACACGATTCAATCGGACAACGCGCAGGATCTCTACAAATGGGCGCCGATTCTCTTGACCGCGATGCAAAAACTGAAGGGTCTGCAAGATGTGAGTTCAGACCAACAAAATGGCGGCCTCGATGAGCTGCTGAACTACGATCGCATCACCGCCGCAAAGCTGGGCCTCACGGTGCAGTCGCTCGATTCCACGCTATACAGCGCGTTCGGCCAATCCGAAGTCTCCATCATTTACACCCAGCTGAATCAATACTACGTGGTGCTGGAAGTTGCTCCGCAGTATTGGCAAAGCCCCGAAGGCCTGAAAGATATCTATCTTCACAGCGCCACCGGGGGCAATATTCCCTTGATCGCCGTCGCCAAAGGCCAAGCCAACACCACGCCACTTTCCATCAATCACACCGGCCTGTTTCCCTCGGTCACCGTGTCCTTCAATCTCGCGCCCAACGTCTCGTTGAGCGACGCAACTCTAGCCATCAACCAGATGCAAAAGCGCCTCGGCGCGCCTTCTTCGCTGACGGGCTTTTATGCCGGCACGCTGGAGGCCTACCAGCAATCTCTGAGCACCGAGCCTTGGCTGATCGTCACCGCTCTGTTCGCCGTTTACATCGTGCTCGGCATCCTTTACGAAAGCCTGGTCCATCCCTGGACGATCATCTCCACTTTGCCACCGGCCAGCGTAGGCGCGATGCTCGCACTAATACTCTTCAAGCAGGATCTGAACATCATCTCCATCATCGGCATCGTGCTGCTCATCGGAATCGTAAAAAAGAACGGCATCATGATGATTGACTTCGCTCTGCAGGCCGAGCGCGAGGAAGGGAAGAGCACGCGCGACTCAATCTTCGAAGCCTGCATGTTGCGCTTCCGCCCAATCCTGATGACCACCATGGCCGCGCTGCTGGGCGCTCTGCCGCTCGCGCTGGGAACCGGCACCGGCTACGAACTTCGCCGCCCTCTCGGCATCACCATCGTCGGCGGACTCATTCTCAGCCAGATGCTCACGCTCTACACCACTCCGGTCGTCTATCTGGAGTTTGACCGCCTCCGCCTTCGCTTCCAGGGAAAGCAACGTGACAATCTTGCGCCAGGCGCGCGTCCCGCTCCCAGCGAAGCGGATTAGCCGCCGCCACCACGCACGTGATCGCCATCGAGTGTCCGGCTCCAACGAACCGCGGCATCGCTGCAGCGTTACGTTTCCGCTACTTTTCCGGCGACTTCCAGAATGGTATAGTCGCCAAACCTAACCTCACTTGGGAGTACGCTGTGGCCAGGTTCTCGCGCAAATTCGACCTCCGAATGTCCTTCAGGAACAACTGCTGGCATCTGCGCAACCCGTTTCTCTGGGTCTCGTTGCTCGTGCTGTCCATCTGCGCGGGCAACAGCATCGCAAAGGGCGGAGCAATTCAAAACGGAGCGGCCGCCTCGGCTGGACCTGGACTAACGGTCGCCATCGCCGATTTTGACGGCGATCAGCGCCCCGACCTGGCCAGCATTCAGACCGGACACAGCGCCTCCGGCCCGAGCACCTACTGGATTCAATTTCAATTCTCCATCGCCGGGCGGCAATCCCTGCAACTTGTCGCGCCACCCGGTGGCCTGCGCATCGAAGCGCGTGACGTCAATGGAGATCACGCCGTTGATTTGATTTTTACCACCGCATGGTTCAGGCAGCCCGTCGCTATACTTCTGAACGACGGCCACGGCAGCTTTTCGCGCGCCGAACCAACCGCTTTCCCCGGAGTATTCAGCGACTCGAATACCCGTTGGGCCGCTGCCGCGCGGCAAGCGGCAGCCGCCGTTGCTTTACCCCCGCAATCGCGCGCCGGCGTTGACGAAACCGAGACAGGTCCGCGACAGGAACGCCCGTCAACAAGCTTGGTTCTCCGCTCCGTCCCGGCTTTCCCTGCCGACACTTTCTTATTTTCCTCCGCTGGACGCGCACCACCATCCGCCGTTTCCATCCTCTAAATACTCGATTCGCCGAGCGATAAATTGACCGGCAAGTTGACCGGTAAACCGTGCGCGTAGTTCGCGATCGCATTCGGATCGCGGCGCACCCGGACGCAATCGAGCTGTAGTTACGACGCGCTGGCCGCACAATTTAATCCTGCTTCAAGGGCAAATCGGCCGCGCGTGACTTGTTAATTCCTAACTCAGCCAAGTTCGCAAGAACTTCGACCAGGCAAACGGAGGAGACCATGCCGTACGGGAGTGGCGAAAATCCTAAGAAGGGCGATTACGTGAAGAACAAATGGGAACAACCCGGCACAGTGACCGCGGTTGTCGCGGCACAGGCAGGCCACGAACTGGTCAGCATCCGCTGGGATGACGGCGGAGTGGAAGTTCCCCTAAAGTCCGCCGACGACTTCACCCTCGTCTGGCGCAAGAGCCCGTAACCAGCGCTTTGCCCGCGGCAACTCTGCCATGTTTTCTCATTCGCTTTGGCTGGCTTAGTACTTCCGTACCAGTAACTTACACGGCTATCAGCGGCCGGCGGTCCATCGACACCAGCGTGCCGCACACCTACCTTTATATGTGAAGCCTGCAACAGGTCTCGGCGGCGCTCGCTTGGGTGTCGGGCGGCCGCGCACGCTTCGATTCACTCTTACAGACTCGCGCTAACAGGAATTTTCGCTGCGCGCCATCCCGCAAGAAGGACTTGATGCGAATTTTGCTTCGAGTGATGAACTTGAATGTCTCCTATCGCGGCGCTGCCTCGACCCAGCACCACGCCGTGGAAAACGTCAGCTTTGAAATCGCCGAAGGTGAAGTCCTGGGCCTGATGGGCGAATCCGGCTCCGGAAAGACCAGTATTGCGCTCGCATTGCTCGGCTTGCTTTCGCAGGATCAGGCTCACGTTTCGGGCTCCATTCAATTCCGCGGTGAAGAACTCCTCTCGAAGGACCGCAATTCTCTTCGTGCCATCCGCGGCACCGGAATTTCGCTCGTATTTCAGGAACCAGAGCTCGCTCTGAGCCCGGTAATGAAAATAAGAGATCAGATCGCCGAGGTGATTCATGCCCACAACGATTGGAAATGGCATCGCTGCCGCGCGGAAGCGGAACTAGCGCTCGCTCGCGTGGGCCTTGCAGATTCGCCCCGGCTTTTTTCCGCATATCCACACCAGCTAAGCGGCGGCCAGCGCCAACGCGTGGTCCTCGCGCAGGCCCTGGCCTGTAATCCGGCATTACTGATCGCCGACGAGCCGGCTGCTTCGCTCGATGCGCGCACACAAAGCGAAATGCTGGCACTCCTGCGGAAATTGCAGCGCGAATTGAAAATTTCAATTCTCCTGATCAGCCACGCTCCGGAAGTGCAGGCCAGCCTCGCCGGCCGCCTGGTGATCATGGCAAACGGCCGCGTCGTGGAACAAGGGTCGTTCCAGCAGCTCTATCGCAATCCGTCGCACTCCATTACCCGCGCGATGCTGCGCAGCTCGGCACCCGCGAGCGTTGCCGAAGATCTCGATTTTGAGATGGTCACGTAAATGTTGATCGCGCCGTACCGCGAAAACTATTAGGACAGAGAATGAAACCGGATAAGCCGCTATCGAACACCAATCAATTCGAGCCGCTCCTGCGCGTCTCCCGCCTGAGCAAGCAATACGTGCAACGCCGCCCCTTCTCGCCCCAGAAAATCGTAGTCAACGCGTTTCAGGACGTTTCTCTGACCCTCTTCCCAGGCACGACGCTCGCGCTGGTAGGAGAATCGGGCGCTGGCAAATCCAGCCTCGCACGCTGCATCGCGTTACTGGAACGCCCCAGCACCGGAAAAATCGAACTTGCAGGCGAGAATCTATTGGCGCTCGATCGCGAGCAACTGTTCCCGATACGCCGCGAAGTCCAAATGATTTTTCAGGATCCATCGTCGGCGCTAAATCCCCGTTTGACCGCCTGCGAAATTATCGCGGAGCCCCTGATGATCCAGCGCGAGGGAACAAAATCCCAACGCCGCGCTCGAGCATTGCAATTAATGGAGCAAGTCGGCCTGGACCCCGCCTGGGAACGCAAAACGCCTCTCGAATTCAGCGGTGGTCAACGCCAGCGCCTCGCAATCGCCAGAGCCCTCGCCCTCGGCCCGCGCCTGCTGATTCTGGATGAAGCACTATCAAATCTCGATGCCGCCAACCAGGCCCTGATCCTGAAATTGCTCGCCGACCTGCAAGCCGCGCACTCGCTCAGCTTCCTGCACATCTCGCACGACCTGAGGCTGGTCTCTGAATTTGCGGACAACGTCGCCGTCATGTACCAGGGCCGGATTGTGGAAGTGAAAAGCACGCGTAAACTGTTCGCTTCACCCGAACATTCCTACACCAGGGAACTCCTCGCCAGCGTGCGTTCCGTGGAATCCATCCTGCTCGAGCGTTCCGCCTAACCGCCGCCATGAGATACCTCGCCCGACGACTGCTTCACTCAATCGTTCTGCTCTTGGGCGTTTCGATATTTTCGTTCGCCATTTTGCAACTGGCGCCCGGCGACTTCTTCACGCCTCTCACCGCCAACCCACAGATTTCCGCGCACACCGTCGCCACGCTGCGCTCGCAATACGGCCTCGATCAACCTTTTCCCATTCGCTACGAGCACTGGCTGCACTCTGTTTTTCGCGGCGACCTCGGCCTCTCCTTCGCCTACGGTACTCCCGTCGCCCCGCTTCTTGCCGTCCGCGCCCGCAACACCCTGCTCTTGACCGGAGCATCGCTGCTGCTCGCCTGGCTTCTGGCGATCCCCTTCGGAATATGGACCGCAGCCCGCCGTGGAAAATCGATCGACCGCGCCGGAGGAATCCTCACTTCTTCACTGCTCACAATTCCAGACGTGGTCCTGTTTCTCGCGCTGCTTCTGCTCGCCGTGCGTACCGGATGGTTTCCAACCGGTGGAATGACGTCCGCCGGTTTCGACGACCTGAGCATCGCCGGCAAACTGAAAGATCTCGCCTCCCATCTTTTCCTGCCCACGCTTGGGCTCGTGCTGGCAACTCTGCCGCCGCTGGTCCGGCACATTCGCTCAGCCATGATCGAAGTTCTCGACGCTCCCTTCGTCCGCGCCGCCCGCGCCCACGGCATTCCTGAACGCCGCGTCCTGCTTCATTACGCGCTGCCCGTCGCAGCCAACCCTCTGATCACTCTTTTCGGCTACTCAATCGCCGGAATGTTGAGCGCGTCTCTCCTGGTAGAAGTTGTGCTGAGCTGGCCCGGCGTCGGCCCTCTGCTGGTGGACGCGATCCTGGCAAAAGACGTTTATGTCGTCGTAGGCGCGGTAATGCTCTCGTCCATTTTTCTAGTCGCCGGGAATCTCGTCGCCGATGCGCTGCTCTTCGCAACAGATCCGCGAATCCGCACGGAGCAAATAAATTGACGCAACGCCACACCCTCGCCTGGTCAGCCGCCGCATTAGCCGCATTCTCCTGCATAGTCCTGCTCGCCGGCTTTTTCGCTCCCTACGATTTCACAGCACAAGACCGCGACGCTCCGTTCGCACCTCCAACCGCCATCCATTTTGTGGATGCGCGCGGAGCCTTTCGCATTCGCCCCTTCGTTTACGGACCGCGCGAGTCCAACCAAACCCCACCGATCGCCGAGGCCCCCCCCGAACAATCCTATCCGCTGCGCTGGTTCGTCCCCGGCGCCCCCTACAAAATCGCCGGCCTCATCTCGTCGCGCGTACATCTCTTCGGCGTTGCAGAACCCGCGCGAATTTTCCTGATGGGCTCAGACGCATACGGTCGCGATCAATTCTCCCGCTTCCTCTGCGGCGGCCAAATATCTCTCCTCGCCGGCCTCATCGCCGCTCTTCTCTCCGTCTCCATCGGAATCCTCGCCGGAGGAATCGCCGGCTATTACGGTGGCTGGCTCGACGGAATCCTCATGCGCGGCGGCGAACTGTTCCTCGCGCTACCTTGGCTCTACCTTTTATTCGCAGCACGCGCCGCGCTCCCTCTCCACATTTCGCAATGGCAAGTTTTCCTGCTGCTGATCTCAGTGATCGGCCTGATCGGATGGGCGCGTCCAGCCCGCCTGATTCGCGGCGTAGTCCTCAGCGCCAAAGAACGCAATTTCGTCCTCGCAGCCCGGGGCTTCGGCGCATCAGACGCCTATCTGTTCCGCCGCCACGTCCTTCCGCAAACCTACGCAGTCCTGCTCACGCAAATCACGCTCCTCGTTCCCCAATATGTTCTAGCCGAAGTCACTCTCACATTTCTAGGCCTCGGAGTCGGCGAACCCATGCCCAGCTGGGGCGCGCTGCTCTCTTCGCTGCAACAATATTCGGTTCTTTCTTCTTACTGGTGGATGTTCCTGCCCGCGCTCCTCCTGATCCCGCTCTTCCTCGTTTTCTACGCCGCCGCCGATGCTCTGCAGGAACTTCACAAATCCGTCCCGCTGTAAAATATGCGAAATCTCTGTTAAGAGTTGATAGATGGGGAAAATCCGAATATCGCGCGCGTGCCTCGTCGCTGTAATCGTCTTCTGCGTTTGCTCGGTCGCGCGCGCACGGCCGCAGCAGCCCGGCGAAGATCGAATGATCGCAGCCGGCGCCTCCACCGGTCATGCAGGCGGCCGGCTCGTCGTCGCTCTGCGTTCGGAACCGAAAACTCTGAATCCCGCCCTCGCTCTCGATGAACCGTCGCGCGACGTGATTCGCTGCCTCACCGCCGATCTGATTCACATCAATCGCGGCTCGCTCAAAACCGAACCCTCGCTGGCAAAATCATGGATCGTCTCGCGCGATGGCCGCCAATACACGCTGCAACTTCGCCGCGGCGTGCGCTTTTCCGATGGCCAACCGTTCAACGCGGACAACGTCATTTTCAGCTTTCAGGTTTACCTCGATGAAAAAGTAGACTCGTCGCAGCGCGATCTGCTAATCGTAGGCGGAAAGCCCATCACCGTCGTGAAAGTAGATGACTTCACCGTCCGCTTCGAACTAGCGCAACCCTACGCAGCCGCCGAGCGCCTCTTCGACAGCATTGCAATTCTGCCGCGCCACTTGCTCGAAACCAACTATCGCTCCGGCGCCTTTTCTCAAGCGTGGACTCTTTCCATGCCGCCCAGCCAATTCGCCGGCCTCGGCCCATTTCGTCTAAAGGAATATGTCGCCGGGCAACACGTCGTTCTCGAACGTAATCCGTATTATTGGAAAGCAGATCGTGCCGGAAACCAATTGCCCTATCTCAGCGAAGTCACGTTCCTTTTCGTTTCCGGTGAAGACGCGCAGGTAATCCGTTTCCAGTCCGGCGACACCGACGTGCTCAGCCGCTTCAGCGCGGACAATTTCGCCGTCCTGCAAAAACAGCAATCGCGAAAGGGCTATCACCTGGACGATCTCGGCGCAGGCCTCGAATACAATTTCCTGTTCTTCAATCTCAACGGCCCGAACCCGGATGTTCCTGCCGAAATTGCCAAGAAACAGGCCTGGTTTCAGGACCTGCGTTTCCGCCAAGCCATTTCCTCCGCGATTGACCGCCAAGGGATCGTACGCCTGGTCTATAGCGGTCGTGCCACGCCCATTTGGGATCAGGTGACGCCCGGAAATAAATTGTGGATTGACGAAGACATTGCGCATCCCGCGCGTTCACTGGATCGCGCTCGCGAGCTCTTGAAATCCGCGGCCTTCTCCTGGAAAAGCGACGGCTCCCTCGTAGATTCGCATGGCGATCATGTGGAATTCTCCATCCTCACCAGTTCTTCAAACGCGCAACGCACAAAAATCGCCACCATCGTTCAAGACGATTTGAGCCACTTGGGTATGACAGTTCAAGTCGTCCCGCTGGAATTTCACGCAATGGTGGACCGCCTGCTAAACACCCACAATTACGAAGCCGCCGTGATGGGTTTAGTCAGCGGTGACGCCGACCCCACGTCGGAAATGAACGTCTGGCTATCGAGCGGCGAAACCCACCTCTGGCACCCTCGCCAGGAAAAGCCCGCCACGCCGTGGGAATCCGAAATGGATCGCCTGATGCAACAACAGCTCGTCACGTTGGACTACGCCAAGCGTAAGAAGCTGTACGACCGCGTGCAGGAAATCGTGGCTGAAGAACTGCCGGTGATCTGTCTGGTCAGCCCCAATATCTTGGTAGGCGCGGCCAATCGCGTGGGAAATTTCCGCCCCGCAATCTTGGTGCCCTACGCTCTGTGGAATATCGAAGAGCTCTACGTGCAATAGATGATGAGCCCAATCCGCACTGCCACCCGAAAACTTCCGGCGTTGGACGACGCGCGCCTGGTCCGCCAATGTATCGGCGGCAGCGAAGAAGCCTGGTGCGCGCTGATCTTCAAATATAAGAACCTCATTTTTTCTATCCCCATTAAATACGGCTTCTCCGCGGACGACTCCACCGACATTTTCCAGGCTGTGTGCCTCGATCTCTTGTCCGAACTGCCCAAATTGCGCAAAGTGCGGGCGCTGCCGAAATGGATCATGCAGGTAACCGCGCATAAATGTTTTCACCGCAAACAGCAGCAGCAACGCACCGACGTCCTGGACCCAACCGCCAGGGAATTCGAAAGGAGCACTCCGTCCCGAGCGGAGGACATCTTGCGCGAGGCCGAAGACGAACAAAGCTTGCGCCAAGCAATGGCCGAGCTTCCTCCGCGCTGCCGCCAGCTCGTCCACATGCTTTTCTATGACGAGCCCGTGCGCCCCTATCAGGAAATTGCCTCATCGCTGGGAATCGCGGTCGGCTCGATCGGCTTCATCCGCCAGCGCTGCCTGGAAAAACTGCGCAAACGCCTGCTGGAAACGGGATTCGCGTGAAGCAGCAAAACAAAACACCTCCGCTGCCTCAGAAGTTGCTGCGCGAGCTCGCAAGTCTCGCGACAGATTCCAGCCGAGCCAAATTCATAACCTCCCATCCGCGGCTGCTGAAAGACAACGTCGTCCAGCAACTGAATGAAGTAGTGCGCGGCAAATTGCGCGAAAACGCCCGCGAAGCGCTTTTTCTTGCGGAATCCAACGTCGTCATCGCGCGCCGCCTGAAAAATAAAGAGGCTCTGGGTCGCAGCCTCCGCTCTAAAGCCAATGCCCTGTACATGCTGGGCGAAAATCAGCAGGCGCTGGATATTCATGCCGAGGCCCTGCAAATCTTTCGCGAAATTGGCAACCCCGAAGAAGAAGCCCGCACATTAATTCCCTCCATTCAGCCGTTCATCCTGCTCGGAAAATACGATCAAGCTTTCACGGCAGCGCAAGACGCCAAGAAAATCTTTCGCAACTTGGGCGACGACAAGCGTTGGGCCCACGTAGAGATCAATCTCGGCAACATTTATCACCGCCAGGACCGTTTCGAGGAGGGCCTCGCCTGCTACGAGCGCGCCTACGAGATGCTGCTGCCTTTTCGCGATGCCGAAGGCCTCGCCGTCGCGCTTTACAACATGGCTGTCTGCCTGATTACGCTGAATGATTTCCCTCGCGCGCTCGCCACCTACCAGCGCGCTCGGCAAATGTGCGTCAGCCACGGCATGACGCTGCTCGTGACCCAAAGCGACTACAACATCGCCTACCTCTATTATCTTCGCGGCGAATACAGTCGCGCGATCGAGATGCTGCGCGCCACCCGCGTGGAATGCGAAAGGAATGGCGATGCGCACGTGCTCGCGCTCTGCTATCTGGACCTTTCTGAAATCTATCTCGAATTGAATCTCAGCAGCGAAGCCAAGGAAACCGCTCACGAAGGCTATCTGCGTTTCCAGAAGCTGGGAATGGGATACGAGGAAGCAAAATGCCATGCCTATGAAGCCATGGCTTCCAGCCAGTTGGGAAAAGCGCTAGGCTCGCTGGAATTATTTGCCCAAGCCCGCGCGAAATTTGTCAGCGAAAAGAACCTCGTGTGGCCCTGGCTGATGGATTTGTACCAAGCCGTGCTTCTTTACAATGAAGGCCGCCTGTTTGAGGCGCGCAGGCTGTGTTCCGCTGCGGCGCAATTCTTCGACGGCTCCTTCCTTCCCAGCAAGGCCGTCCTTTGTCACCTCCTACTCGCGCGCCTCGCTCTGCGCACCGGCGAACTAGCCGACGCGCGAGCGGAGTCTGCACGCGCGATCGACCGACTCGCGCGTCTGGAGGCTCCCGTGCTCCACTATCAGGCGCATTTCTTGATGGGCCAGATCCAGCAGGCTTCCGGACATTTCGCGGGCGCCTACGACTCGTGCCAGAAAGCGCGCGAATCGCTGGAGACTCTGCGCAGCAGCTTGCACGGCGAAGAACTGAAAATCGCCTTCATGAAAAATCGCCTGGAAGTTTACGAAAGCCTGGTCGAACTCTGCCTGATGCGCGCGGAAAGGCCCGATGGAACGGCGGAGTCCTTCGGCTATATCGAAATGGCCAAATCGCGCAGCCTGGCGGAACTTCTGATGCGCTCCGGCCCCGCGATCCGCCCGGCCGACGCCGGACAGAGCGATCTGGTGCGCCGCATCCGCGAAATGCGCGAAGAACTCAACTGGTATTACCGCCGCATCGAAATCGAACAGTTGCGCGCCGAAGAACCCTCGTCCGAGCGCATCGAAAAACTACAGAAAGAAGCACTGGCTCACGAAAATGAGCTGCTGCACGTCCTGCGGGAATTGCCGCAGTCAGAAAGCGCCACCCACGGCCCTGCAATCAGGTCGCTCGATGCCATTCGCGCGAGCTTGCCGCAGCACTCCGCCCTCATCGAATATTTCAGCCTGAAGGATCAATTCATTGCCGCGGTGGTGACGCAAGACGACTTGAAAATCGTGCCGCTCACCCCAGTGTCGCGCGTTATCAACTTGCTGCGCATGTTGCATTTCCAAATTTCAAAATTCAGGCTCGGTGCGGATTACGCGCGCACCTTCGAAAAATCCATGCTGGGCGTCGTGCAATCCCATCTGCGCCAGTTGTACGAAGAAATCCTTGCGCCAGTTCGCGCGCATCTGTCTGCCCGCCACCTCGTGATCGTGCCACATGGTGTGCTGCACTATCTTCCTTTTCATGCTTTGTTGGACGGCACCGGCTATCTGATCGATTCCTTCACAATCTCGTACGCCCCCAGCGCCAGTATCTTTGCCCACTGCCAGGAAAAGCCCGCGCACTCGACCGGCCGCTCTCTGGTTCTAGGAATTCCCGACGCCCGCGCTCCGCTGATTCTCGAGGAAGTTCGCGCCGTAGCGAAAATTCTGCCCGACGCGCAACTGTTTGTAGGCGCCCAAGCCAATGAGCAGCTTTTGCGTGACGAAGGTCTGCAAAGCCGGCTGATTCACATCGCCACGCACGGCAAATTTCGGCAGGACAATCCGATGTTCTCCGGAATTCGCCTCGGCGACGCCTACCTTAATCTTTACGACCTCTACCAGCTCAAGCTCAATGCCGAACTGGTTACGCTGAGCGGCTGCGCCACGGGAATGAACGTCGTCACTCCAGGAGATGAACTGCTCGGCCTCATCCGCGGCCTCCTCTATGCCGGAGCGCACTCCCTGCTCCTCACTCTCTGGGACGTGCACGATCAAAGCACCTCGGATTTCATGACGCGTTTCTATCGTCGCTTCCAGGAAGGCCAGGGCAAAGCCGCCGCGCTGCGCAGCGCCATGATCGAACTGCGCGAAACCTACCCCCACCCCTATCACTGGGCACCGTTTGCACTTATCGGCAAAGTCTCCCCCGTCTGAACTCCGCCAACTTTTTTCGCTACCCCCTATATTTTTTCACCTGGTGCCCACCCTTATGAGTTGGTGATGCAGATACGCACCGGGGCTGTTATTTGGGCAAAGCTGAAAAATCGAGCTCGGGGGAATGGGATGCCACATTATTCGTTGGAAAAGTGGGTTGATTTTGCGCGAAACGTGGTTCGAGAGGATGAAAAGGTCGAGATGCAAAGCCACATGGAAACCGGTTGTGCGCACTGCTCAAAGGAGCTAGGCATGTGGCAGCGTTTACAGCAAGTTGCGCGGCGCGAGCCTGCATACACACCATCCGACGGTGCCGTGCGGACAGTAAACGCCAGCTTCATTAACCGGTCAACCCGCCGCGCAAGTCACTCGAAATCGCTGGTTGCGTCGCTGCTATTCGATAGCTTCCGCAGTCCGCTGCTCGCGGGCGTGAGATCGTCCGGAAGCGCCTCACAACAATTGCTTTACGGAGCCGGTGATTATCGAATCAACGTCCGGATCGAGCCGCAATTGGACTCCGAAAAGGTGGTTCTGATCGGCCAGGTTCTCAACTCCGCCGATCCCGATGAACGCGTCTCGGCAGCGCCGATTAGCCTCCTGAAGGGCCGAAAAATACTTGCAGAATCAGTCACCAGCGAGTTCGGCGAATTTCAGATCGAGTGCGACCTGCAAAGCGGTATCCGCTTGGTAGTCGCTCTTTCCGACGGGCACGAGGTGAGCCTCCAGCTTGTCGAACCCTCGTTCACGTCGCTGGAAGATACTCCGCATGTGGCTGACGATAATAAAGTTAGGAAGACTTCGAGAATCAAGAAAAAGGGTACTAGAACTAAGGATTGAGGCAGGGAGTGCCGAAAGTAGCCGTCTGTACCATTGCTCGGAATTCGTCGCCCGAACCAAAATGGAGCGGAGACATCTTCATGGCAACGGGACTACTGGCAGGCACTCAAAAGGAGCAGTCGCAATCATGCGTCGTCTAATCGCTATCTTTATCCTTCTATCACTGGGTCTCTGGGGTCGGCCAGCCAGTGCGCAAGGGCTTCTCGGCGGCCTGCTCAGCACCGTCGGTCAGGTGCTCACCGGTCAGAGTCAGCAACAGGGAGTGATCGTCCGCACGAACCTCGGCCTTCTCGGATTGAAGAATGTTTGCCTGTCCAACGGCTGCAGCGTAGTTGGCAATTTGGATGGAAACGTCGGTCAAGTTTTTCTGGTGCGGCCGGCGCAGGGTCTGCTGCCGCAGCTGCTCGCGAATGTGCTGAATCTCGTGAACGGGATTCTCGACGCGGAGCCCGATCAAACTCTTACGATTCCACCGAACGTAAATAATCAAGCTACTGCCTCCACCGCTCCTCAGGGACTTTGGGACAACGCTCCGGTCAACTACTACGGAACCACGGTTACACATGGATATGTGAATCAACCGGCGGCGCAGATCATACGTGTCGCTCAAGCGCACAGCGTGTTCAATGTTAGCGGTGCCGGGATTGTCGCGGACATAGACACGGGCGTGGATCCGAATCATCCAGCGCTTCAAGGAGTCCTGCTTCCCGGATATGACTTTACCCGCAACCAGCCAGGTGGATCAGAGCTGAACGATATCTCGATGTCGGCGCCGCCGCCGTGTCCGACTTGCGCTGCGGCCTACGTGAATCAGCACACCGCGGCGATGCTCGATCAGCACACAGCCGCGATGTTGGACGGTTCTCAGTACGCGGCGTTTGGACACGGCACCATGGTGATGGGCGTGATTCACCTGGTCGCGCCGACAGCGAAGCTGCTACCGCTGAAGTCATTCAGTGCCAGCGGAAACGGATCGCTCTCAAACATCCTCGCGGCGATTTACTACGCTGTGCAGAACCATGCGAACGTAATCAATATGAGCTTCGATCTGACCTCAAGCTCCACCGAGCTGGCGGACGCGATCAACTACGCCAACAGCCACAACGTGATTATGGCCGCATCTTCGGGCAACGACGGGAAGCAGGAGATGGTGTATCCAGCTGGATTGCAGAACGTGATGGGCGTGGCCTCGACGAACAACCAGGACCAGCGCACTACATTCTCCAACTACGGCAACCAGATCGTGTGGGTGGCGGCGCCTGGCGAAGGCGTGATCACTACCTATCCGTTCGCGACGTATGCCGCGGGTTGGGGCACGTCGTTCAGCTCGCCGATGGTCGCCGGAACCGCGTCTTTGCTGGTCAACATGCAGTCCGGCGCCAGCGAGAACCAAGCGTCTTGGGCCGTGGCTCATGCGAAGTGGATTGGTGTGAACATGGGCAATGGGCGATTGGATGTTTACGGATCGCTCTCGGCATTCAATCCGCTCCAGGGCTTGCTGCAGTAGCGCGATAGGATCGAATGCAAACTCCGATGCAGCTGGACAATCCACTGGCGGCCACACAAGTGGCAGCACAACTGGCAGGCGCGGTGATTCCGATTCCGCCAATCGAGGTTGCGGCGCCTGAGTCGGCGGGTTTCTCCCGGGCTGCGCTTGGGAAGATCGCCGCGCCTTGGGTTTCTGCTGGGATTCAGGTGAAGCAAATGGAAGAGCAGATTGCGGCGCTGCGCAGTTCTTTGATCTGCGCGTTCAATCAGCTGCTGGATTTGAAGGACCTGAATACCGGGGTACACAGCACGCGGCTGGCGGAGTGGGCTTTGCACGTTGCCGGCGAGCTGGGACTGGAGCAAGGGTACTTGGGCGACATTGAAGTTGCGGCGCTGCTTCATGACATCGGCAAAATCGGGATCTCCGACGCTATCTTGAACAAGCCTGCAAAACTGACTGCGGAAGAATACGAGCTGATGAAGAAGCATCCGGAATATGGGTGGGCGGTGCTGCGGCAGGTTCCGGGCATGGAGCGGGCGAGCTTGATCATTCTGCATCACCATGAAAGCTATGACGGCAAGGGCTATCCGGGCGGGCTGCGCGGCGAGGAAATTCCGATTGGATCGCGGATCGTTTCGGTGATTGATGCGTTTGACGCGATGGTTTCTTCGCGGCCATACCGGCAGGGGTTGCCGTTTGAAGAGGCGGAACGGCGGTTGCTGGAAGCGAGCGGAACGCAATTCGATGCGGGCGTCGTGGAACGCTTTTTGCCGCTGGCGCGAGCTGAAATGGCTTCGGTGTTTGCCGCTGCCGGTACTTCTGTCTCGACTGCTCTGTGACGCCGCAGTCCCTCGAAAATTCCCACCGAGAGAAAGACTGAACGCGCACAAAACCGAAGAGCGCAGCCCCCTCGCATATACTCAGGGCAGGCAAGAGCAGCTGTGCCAGAGTCCGTTTTTTTGTTGCTGTTAGAAAATCTTTTCTCTTTTATTTTCATTAGTTTGCCAAATTTCTGAATTCGGGTGTGTTGCGGTTAGAAATATGGGAAAGGGGATGTAGCGGTGCGGCGCGGGCGAAGCGATCGTCGCGAAATTTTTGAACGTGCTGTTTCATAATTCCCTCCTGGCCCAAGGTAGCACTGGGGAAACGAAAAAACAGCTGTACAACTTAGTGGATGGGATGATTCGGGGGTTCTAGTTTGTTGGGTTGGCCGATGGTGGGGCGTCTAAACCCCCACCCTTCGCATGAAACAAAGGCGCGAAGGATGGGGCACCCGTAAATCCGACGGTGTTTGTTGGGGGCGTGGAAGGGTGGGCAGCCGCCAATGCCGTAGCTGTTCATTGTAGGACAGACAGCGGTGAGGCTTTGGTGGCATGGTATGTTACCCACCCGACAAGGAGACGCATGGAGCGCGACTACGACTTGTTTGAAGTTATGCCAAATGGCGACCCTATCTGGCGGGAGACGGTATCGGGCCATGAAAACGCAATTCAGAGATTGAGAGAGCTAGCGAAGCAAACCGTAAACGAGGTGCGCGTGATGCATATTCTGAGTAACACTTTGATTGCTTCGATGAAAGTGCCTAAGGCGTAGCGGGTGTCCCACACGCCGCAAGGTTGTTTTAGCGATTCGACGGGTATAGGCTATCAACGATGCGTTCGCCGATTAACAAGTTGAGATCAACGCTGGCCGCCGGACTTGCTGTGTGGCTGGCGGTTCTTGCGTGCCTGATGGGCTGCACACTTCCGAGCCTCGCGAGTTCCGGGCCGCTCAGTGTTTCCACGACGAAAGTTTCGACGGTCGGCGCGGCTTCGGTTCACGAGCGTGCAGTCGAACAGGGTCAGCCGGACGTGATGGCGGACATGCCGAATTGCCCGCATCATAGTGGCGGCAACGCGCCAGCACAGCATAACGACCGAAAGCCGGTTCGCGGTGGCGGGATGTCGTGCTGTCCTGTGGAAGTTACGGTCGCGTCGAAACCGGATACAGCGGCGCTGCAAATTTCTCCTGCGCGCTATTTCGTTCTTGAATCTCATTTTAGCTTGCCGACGGTTCGGTTTTATCACTCAGCGGAACTTGTTCCGTCCGTTTGGCATAGCGGCAGAGACACGCTCCTCGAAACCCACCTGCTTCGCATCTAGAAATCATTTTGGAAGTTTTGCCCGGTTTCTAACGCTGATGGCATCCCCATCGGCCGGCAAAAACCAATTTGATTTTCAAAGGAGAAAATCCATGAAAAAGCTAGCGGCAGTTCTGTTGTTGGCAGTGATCGCACTTGGGTTTGCAGGAGCGGTGAGGGCAGCGAGCACATCGTGCTGCGACTCCGCGGAGTGTTGTGCTTCCTGCAATGGGTGCGAGAAGTAAGTCGGGCAGTAGAATCAGGAGGCGCGGGCCGTTTTGGCTCGCGCCTTTTTTTTGGTGCGGTTGGGCGGCAGGAAAGGCTTGACTACCCGCCCGGGTTGATTTGAGGGTGTGGTTCGTTGGGTTGGTCGCTGGCGGAGCGTCTAAACCCGCACCCTTCAACAACCGAAGGGGTGCGGCACCCGGAAATTCACCGGCGTTCGTTTGGGTGACGTTAAAGGATCGGCCACTTGTCGTGTCAGTTTGTGCAATAGCCGGGTCGGGTGTAGACTCTGTCCCCGATGTGCGACAAACACAAGTTTGTTTTCGAATTTGACAAGGCCTATACCGCGCAGCTGGTCGAAAAGTTCGAAGCAAGCCCCGCCCATCCACTAACCGAAGACGTTGCTCCGCCTGAAAAGGGTGTCTACGCGCTCTATCGAAAGGGCAAGCTTGTATACGCGGGGAAGGCGATGCAAACCACGCTCAGGAGACGCCTTGCCGAGCACGCGCGAAAAATTGCATCTAGAAAGAATATCAGCCTTAGGGAAATGACGTGCCGATTTGTAATCATCGAAAGCGATTGGTTTGTTCGAGCAGGTGAACATGCGCTCATTCAGAGCTACGAGCCGGAGTGGAACGCAAGCGGCTTCGGAAGCCATGTCCCGGGAGCGGGCCGGCCCGGCATCAAGAAGTCAAAGTGGGACACCGATTTTCCGCCAAAGTAGTTCTCAGTTATGCGGCAGCGTGGATTTTAGCTTGCGCGCAATCGTTTCAGATAGCAGTACCGGGACGGCGTTGCCAATTTGACGCATGCTCTCGGTCCACGAATTCGGAAACACGAAAGAGTCAGGGAACGTCTGCAAACGAGCGCTTTCGCGTATCGTAAAGTACCTCACTGATCCATCTGGCAACGCCAGCATATTTTCGCCGCCCGGTACACCGTGCACTCCCGCTTTGAGGGTTTTCGCCGGCTCATCAAGCGGGCTTCCAGTGTGTCCGACGTACCTGCGTGCTCCGCTGATGGCAAAGTGAGTTAGGCCAGGCTCATCCGTCGAGCGTTTTTGAGAATATTTCGGAAGGTCCGCAATCGCGTCTCGGACTGTTCTCCAAGGTTTTAGCGTCGGTGGAATCAAGCGAGTTCTTAGCGCGCGGACGCGCTCGTTCAATGCTGTACCGGGCGCAGGTCTCAACCGTTTCGAAACCTCGTGTTTGTCCCAGTATTCGCCAGAACAGTGTTGCGCCCACAAAAGCGATTCTGGTGAGTGAGTCGGAGGCGGAAAAGACCATTCGATCCCTAGGTCCGCGCGGATCGCGACCATGAAGAGTCGCTCTCGTTTCTGAGGAACACCGTAGTCCGCTGCATTCAGGATTCGGTGAACCACTCTGTAATGCAAACCTTCTCGCCGCCCTCGCGTGTGATACCGTTCCAACCTCGACAGATGTTCGATCCACGCTTCCTCATTCCTGCGATTTATTTCTGGATAGGTGAGCATCAGTTCGATATAGCCGAAGTATTTCGCGAAGGACGGTCGCACTAAGCCACGCACGTTTTCAATGAGCACAGCTAGCGGCTTCACGCGACGAATCGCTTCGACTGTTTCCGGGAAAAGGTTGCGCTCGTCGGTGTGCCCCCGGTGCTTACCGCCTATTGAAAACGGTTGGCAAGGTACGCCTGCTGCCAGCAATTCAATACCTTCTGGCACCGCGCCAAAGTCGAAATCACGCACATCACAGTTAAACACTGGCCAGCGATGAACGTCTTCGACACGGCGCTGTTTATTTTCCAGTATCGTTGCGCACGAGTCGCCGTCCAATTCGACCACCGCGAGATGCTTGAAACCGGCGCGGCTAATTCCGAGTGCGAGTCCCCCGGCACCTGCGTACAATTCAACGCTTTGCATTCATGCGCTCCAGAAATTTCCCAATCCGGCTCTCTAGCAGGGCAGGCGTTCTCAATTGGCACTCCCAGAGCACGCTGACGCTCCAATGATGGCGACGCAGCCAAGCGATGTTCCGAAGGTCTCGGCGACGATTTCCCGCCAATTTAGGCATCCAGAACCTGAGTCTCGATTTCGGTAGCCGAGCGAGCCCGCAGCCCGGGTGTCGATGCCAGAAACAACCATGCACGAAGATGACCTTTCTGAGTCTCGGAAAAACGAGGTCGGGTTTTCCTGGCAGGTTGGGGACATGAAGGTGCGGTCTGTATCCCAATGAACGAGCAATTTTCCTCACCAGCAGTTCTGGCTTTGTGTTCTTGTTATGGATGAGCGCCATTCGTGCACTGCGCTCGTTTCGCGTCAGCGTATCCATTGTCGTGCTATTCGTATTGACGCTGCGGATGGTAACGCACGGCGCACGCGATACACAACCTGTCCGGACGACAGTTCACACTTAGGAAAACTACACTGCCGCTGCATTCATCGCAATTAAATTCCTCGCTTTTTCATCGCCACAGTTTTCGTTCCGCGCTCGCCAAGGTTTGTGGCGCGTCGCTCTAGGACTCGCGTTTGATTTCCTTCGACATTTTTACGATGGGGAGCATTTCTCCGTTGGTCAGGGGGACTTGCAGATTTTCTAGTGCCACATATCCCTTGGCGCGATAGAACGGGACGCCGGTGAGAGTGGAGCCCATTTCGAGGCGGGTGAAACCGGCGGCGCGGGCGGCGTCCTCACAGGCGGCGAGGATCAGGGTGCCGAGGCCGCAGCGGGCCCATTGGGGATGGACGAAGAAGGCGCGGATTTTGGCGGCGTCGCGGGCGGGATCGAGGAGCGAATCTTCGCGTTGGGCGAATTGATCGCCGCCGTAGAGGGTTTTGCGTTTGCTCCATCCGCCGCAGGCGACGATGGCGGGCAGCGGCCCGGGCGGCGTGGCGGGCGGCTGTGATGGCGGTCTGAAGACCGCCGCTACAAAACCTTCAGGCTCCGCGGGCTCGTCTATATGCGCGACGGCGAAATAGGTGCCGTCGGCGATTAGCTGTGTGTCTACTCCGTAAACGGATTCTAGCGCGCCGGCGATCTGGGCTGGGGTGTAATCGGCGGCTTGCAGGGTGCGGACGGAGGCTTGGATTATTTCGCGCAGGCGGGGGATGTCTTCGGGGGCGGCTGGGCGTAGGAGGAAGGGCATTTTGTGGCGGCGTTTTTTGGGATCGCGCGATTTTAGCTGGTGGTGATTGGGCTCACAATGGGGCGCTGAAGTGCGCCGCTACGACGGCAACGGCAAAGACGCCCGCCTCAGAGGCAAAAGCAGGCGGCCGCTACAGAGTCAACGGCGAGAGAACGGCTTCGTTTGCAGGCTCGTGGGCGCGAATTGGGTAAAATCTGGTGGCGCGGGAAGGGTGGTGCGAGTTGAGCAAACCGATGCTGGTGGTGTTGGGACATTTTACTGAGGATGTGGAAAGGCGCATCGCGCGGGATTACACGGTGCGGCGGGTTTCGACAGACGCGCCGGCTGGAGCCGCGGCGAACCCGACGGAAGAGTTGTTACGGGCGGCGGAGGGGGCGGATGCGATTTTTTTTAATCCGCCGGCGAAGTTGGATGCGGAATTTTTCGCGCGGGTGGCAGCGAGCGTGAAGGTGATTGCGACATTTTCGGTGGGGTACGACCACATTGATGTGGGAGCGGCGACGGCGCGGGGAATTGCGATTGCGAATACTCCGGGCGTGTTGGACGACGCGACGGCGGACGTGGCGATTTTGCTGCTGCTCGGGGCTTCGCGGCGGGCTTATGAGGCGCAGGAACTGGTGCGCAGCGGGGCGTGGGCGAAAGCGGATGCGCCGCGGCTGCTGGGATGGGATTGCGCGGGGAAAGTGCTGGGGATTTTCGGGATGGGGAGGATCGGGCAGGCGGTGGCGCGGCGAGGAAGGGTGTTGGGGATGAAGATACATTATTCGAATCGGAAGCGGCTGGGGGCGGAGCTGGAGGGAGACGCGGTGTTTCATGCGCGGCCGCAGGAATTGCTGCGGGTGAGCCAGTTTTTGAGTTTGCATGCGCCGCATACGCCGGAGACGCATCATTTTCTGGATGTGGAGAATATTGCGCTGCTGCCGGCGGGGGCGATTGTGATCAATGCGGCGCGGGGAGGGTTGGTGGAGGATGGCGCGCTGATCGCGGCTTTGAAGACCGGGAGGGTGGCAGCGGCGGGGCTGGATGTGTTTGAGGGGGAGCCGAAAATTCATCCTGGGTATGTGGGGCTGCGGAATACTTTTTTGCTGCCGCATATTGGGAGCGCTACTTTGGAGACGAATACGGCGATGGGGATGCTGGCGTTGGATAATATTGACGCGGTTTTGGCGGGGAGGGCGGCGCCTTCGTTGGTAAAGATCTGAGTAACGGCTGGGGGAGCGTGCGGAAAAATCGTGCTGATCGCGTAGGTTGCGTGTCGCTATTTTGGAATTGTGTGCAGTAGTGAACAGATATGCGCATTGGAGCGCTCTAAGATGTTGCCGTGGATGAAGTGAAAGTAGCGGGGCGAGTGCGAGTTTGGAAACCTTCATCTGAATCACGCCTGATATCGCAGATTTCCTCTTGGTCGAGCCGCCGCTAGTAGGTTTTGGAACAAACCAGAAATTGCGCGCAACAACTTGGGACGGGCCGGAGTGTCGGCCTGCGAAGAGAAAAGGAGGCAAAGATTATGCCGTTACTGCAAGTGTTGATGGTGCTGATCGTGGTGGGAGTGCTGCTGTGGTTGGTGAACAATTTCATACCGATGGCGGGGTCAATCAAATCAATTTTGAACGCGGTGGTGGTGATTGTGACGGTTTTGTGGCTGCTGAACATTTTTGGACTGTTTCATTCGCTGTCGCGGATGCGGGTGGGGACTTAAACATTCCGGACAGGGCGGATTGATTGGCTCGGAGGTTAGCGATGGATGAGTCGAATCAGCGAGTGGTGAGTTTTCTGGAGAAGGAAATCAAGACGTACGCAGCCTTGTCGCTATTCTTGTCGAAGAAAGGCGTGGGACAGCAGCTGCGCGTTGACGCGAAGAAGGTGCTGAGCAGCCCCGCGTTTTACAAAGACAGAATGAGAGAGGCGCAGAAGCTCGTCTGTGACCTCATGACATCCGAGTAGGAAGAGTTCCCTCGAAGGCGCACATTCGCGCCCGTCCTACCGGCAAGGCGCAGCGGCAACGTCAACCATGCCGGCCTGAAAAAAAGCAGGCGGCCGCTACAAATTCAAAAACAACGTCAAGTGCGCGCGCACTCGCTGATCTCGATCAATCCAAGGCAATTACGCTGGTTTCGATTTTCTCAGCGGACGCGCCAAGGTGAACAGCAGACGAACCTGCATGTTTGCGCACTAAAGTACAGACCTGCCCCGCCGATGTAACTAGCATGGTGGTTCTCGTCAGTAGACCGCTTCGGGCACCAGTAATTCTTATTCTTTCCCAGGAGAAAATCTTGATGAAAATCGTAAATACGGTTCTGGTTGTCGCCGCATTGTCATTCGTCGGCGCTGTTTCAGCTCCAGGCGCGCGTGCGGATCAATATAATAAGAAGACCGTGATGACGTTCAATCAAGCGGTCGAAATCCCGGGGCAAATCCTGCCCGCCGGGACCTACACTTTCAAGCTGCTCGATTCGCGTTCCGATCGTCACATCGTGCAGGTTTTCAATGCCGATGGCACGCAACTGATCGCCACAATTTTGACGATTAACGACTATCGCTTGCAACCGACGGGCCGCACCGTGGTGAAGTTCGCGGAGCAGCCGGGCGATGCGCCGGATGCGTTGAAGGCTTGGTTTTACCCGGGTGATAATTTTGGACAGGAATTTGTATATCCAAAGCAGCGGGCCACTGAACTGGCTGTCGCGATCAAAGAACCAGTTCCGGCACTGCCAGCAGACTCGACGGACCTGAATACGGTCGCGATCGTAGCCATCACACCGGAGCAGAGGGAAGTCCCGGTAACGGAAGCGGTCCAAACCACTGCGCCAGTTGCTGACGATCCGGCTCCTGCGCCAGCGGTGGCGACAGCAGAGTTGCCAAAGACTGCCAGCGCACAGCCCTTGTACGCGCTGCTGGGCTTGGCGTCACTCTTGGCTGCATTACTTGCGAAGCGACTCGCTTAATCATCAGCAACGCAACAAACTCCGGTGCGCCGCGGGGCCGAATGATCGTCGCAATCCCGCGGCGCAAGGAGCTTTTGCTGTGACTTTCAAATCTCGAACGGGATCCCGCCAACGAATTTGCCGCTGCGGTGTTTTCACCGTGGCACTACTCTGTTCCGGGGGCGCGGGCTTCGCGCAATCCCTGCCTGCGCCGCCCGCCACACCCGCAATCTCCGTGCAGACGGAACTCGTGGTTCTGCCGGTCAACGTGACGGATACGAAGGGCAACGCGGTGTTGGAGCTGCGGGAGCGGAACTTCCGCGTGTATGAAGATGGGCGTTTGCAAAAGATTGAGCTGTTCCAGCAGGGCGACACTCCTATTACCGTCGGCTTGATTGTGGATCACAGCCGCAGCATGGGCTCGCAACTGCCGGAAGTAGCCGACGCGGTAGCTTTTTTCGCGCGATCGGGGAATCCGCGCGACGAAATGTTCGTGGTGGATTTCAATGACGAAGTATCAGTGGAGCTTCTGAACGGCCAGCCCTTCACGGACGACCCCAAAGAGCTGGCCAAAGCGGTCTCCGCGGTGCGCGCGCGCGGCAGAACGGCACTGTACGATGCCGTGGCCGAGGGTTTGCTCCATTTGCAACTTGGCCACTACCCGCGGAAGGCGCTGATCATCATCAGCGACGGCGGAGACAACGCCAGTGCGCAAAAACTTTCGCAGGTTCTGAAGCTGGCGCAGAAATCACAGGTGGTGATCTATTCCATCGGGCTGATCGGAGAGGACGGAGAGGTGGACCCGACCGTGCTGCGCCATTTCGCCAAAGCTACGGGCGGCGTTGCGTATTTCCCAGACAGCAAGAGTACTGTGGGCAGCATCTCGACGCAGATCGCCCGGGATCTTCGCGATCAATACACGCTGGGTTTCGCGCCGGAAAAGGCGAACGACGCTCAGGCGTTCCGGAAAATAGAGGTGAAAGTATCTGCTCCAGGTCGAGGCAAGCTGCGCGCGCGTACGCGCACGGGTTATTCCGCGGTCGAAGCTAAGTCTTCGCCGGCTGGCGCGGCCAAAGGCGCAGAGTGAACGCGCGCCCCCGCATCGCAAGGCGGCGCCCGAACTGGAGGCGATTGTTCTTTCGCGGCGCGTACTATTTGTTTCTGACTTTCGGTTTTTTGGCGCTGGGTTACACCAGCTATATTTTCGTGGATGCGCGAGCGTACCAAGCGATCGAAGAATCGAAATTTTCCAATCGGCGCGCGACTCCCGGGCCTCACCCGGTAGCGACGGGCGATGCAATTGGAGAAATGAAGATTCCGCGCATCGGTTTGGAAAGCATCGTGGTTCAAGGGGAGTCAGCCAGAATATTGCAACGCGCCGTGGGGCATCTTGCCGAGACGGCGATGCCGGGCGAGCCTGGGAACGTCGCGCTGGCGGGGCATCGTGATGGTTTTTTCCGCCCGTTAAAAGATATTCAGGTGGGAGACGCAATTTCGCTCGGCACGCTGGACGGCGAGTTCGTGTATCGAGTGGAATCAACCGAAGTGGTGTGGCCGAGCGACGTCCGAGTGCTGCAAGCGACTGGCGAAAATACGCTGACGCTGGTTACCTGCTATCCGTTCTACTACGTCGGTTCGGCGCCAAAGCGCTTCATCGTGCGAGCCCGGCAGATTGGCCGACTGCCGCTGGAATCGCCGGTCGCCGAGACGCCTCAATCGTTCTGAGCAACCTCTCAAGTAATAGCTAGTGGGTGAGTCTCAGATACCGGCGCTAATCAGGAGTTCGGCAGTTGCCCCGCTCGAAACCACTTTTCGCCGCTCATTCCATCATAATAGCGAGAACCTTCACCGCACTTTTAAGAAGTTTTTGAGCTGTGTAGAAGGCCTTTCTATCACGAGAATTACTTCCCCTGCTGATTGCGAACGGCGGTTTGTGTTTGTTGGCACCGGCGCGGAGTCGGAGATTTTCTGAGGACTCGAGAACGCAGAACTAAATTGCGGGAGGTCGGAAAGACCGCTGGCCGCAGCGGATTCGGCAGCGGTCTTTCCGCAGTTGCCTCCAGAGATTGCGACGCATGCTCAGGACGGCTAGTAATTACTGACTAGAACTTCATTAATTTTAATTTCCATGTACTCTTGTTTGCCCTTCTTGAGTGGCTTCACCGCGCCGAGCTTCTTTCCTGCGTGTAAATGCTTGTTCGTCTTTTTTGCCTTTTTTACGCTCATTGTTTTCTTCTCCGTGTCTTGAGTTTGTGAAGCGTGCGACTAAAGCTTTCCTACAAATTCTTATCCAGCCATGATCTTCCATCCGAGTACGTCTTGAATCGCCTTTAGAAGCAGGACCGCAGAAACGGTTTGCCCATTCGTCAGATGCTTTGCCCTACCAGATACTTTTTTCCCGGCCATGGTTTCCTCCTCGTTCGGATGGCCCCGTGCGCGGTCGCCATGCTTATAAGCAATAACCGCTCCAATGTCCACGGCTTCGCCGGAGGTACGCTAAACCGTCTCGATTCCGAGCGGAGGCCGAGCCGGAACGACTCGCCAGTCATGCTGGAGCGTTGGAAAAATCAGCAAGCGTTGAATATTTCAACGAAGGCCGGGGCTAGGTGTTCGCAAGGCCTGGTCAGCCGGGGAATCGGAAACTGACCTAGTACCAAGTAATCAGATGTGTGCACAACAGAACAGATACCCTCGGCGGTCCCAACTACTATTCTGATTCGAGTGTAGCGACGGGGCTGATTCGCGAGTGCGTGAGCTGGTTAGATTTACGGGAATGGGGTTCTGGCGCGCACCACGAAAAAGGGATGGGGGCTGACATGCTTTGGACAATTTTTGTGATCTTGGTGGTTTTGTGGCTTCTGGGGATCGTCACTTCCTACACGATGGGCGGGTTCATCCATCTTTTATTGGTGCTGGCGGTGGTGGTCCTGGTGATTCGGTTGCTGCAAGGCCGCAGCGTAGTGAATTGATCGCGGAGCCCTGTTCATGAGACCAATCTCACTGGCGGGCATTCTGTTGATCGTTCTGGGTGCGCTGGCACTGGCGTACCAGGGCATCAATTACACGCATCGCGAAACGATTCTGGATGTAGGACCGATCCACGCGACCGCAGACGAACAGAAGCACATACCCCTTCCTCCGATCTTCGGGGGCCTCGCAATTCTGGCCGGAGCTGCGCTGCTTTTCGCTGGCACCAGGCAAAAATCGTAACGGAAGTTTCCGGTTGGGGATCGTTGCCGAATATTTTTCATTCAACGGCTAGCCTCGGCTCACGGCGTGGTGCGAAGCGCCTTCACACAGGCCTCGGAGATCACAAGTTTCGCGGCCGCAACACTGATCATGGAGGTCAGCAATTATGCGCAAATCGATTCTCATCGTTTGTTTGGGACTCCTCGCAACGTCGGCCGTTTATGCCGACAACAAGGAACAAAAGCGCCTGGAAAATTCCGGCGTGGTGATGCAGGAAATTATGAACATTCCGGATAACATTCCGCACGACGTAATGGAAAAAGCGGAATGTGTGATCGTGTTTCCGTCGGTGCTGAAGGCGGCGTTCGTGGTGGGCGCAAGCTATGGCCGCGGTGCAATGGTTTGCCGCACGGGCAAGGAATTTCACGGACCGTGGGGCGCGCCGGCGATGATGGCGCTGGAAGGCGGCAGCGTGGGATTCCAGATCGGCGGACAAGCCACTGATCTGGTGCTGCTGATCATGAATGACCGGGGAGCGCAATCCATTCTGAGCAGCAAGGTTAAGCTGGGTGGAGATGCTTCGATCGCCGCGGGCCCTGTGGGCCGCGACGCTGCAGCGAGCACCGACGCCTTCATGCGCGCCGAGATTTTGAGTTATTCGCGCACGCGTGGAGTTTTTGCTGGAGTATCGCTGGAAGGATCCACGCTGCGTCCGGACGATGGCGCCAACGAGGATGTATATGGGCGCAAACTCACCTCCAGGGAAATCGTGTTTGGCGGAGTGGTTAAGGTTCCTCCTTCGGGCCGTCACCTGGTTCGGGTGTTGGATAGGAATTCTCCGTACAACGAATCGAAGCAATCGGCGGGAAATAAGTAGTCGCTGAAGATTTTTCGATTTGATTTGGATTCCGGCAGGATTGGGGCCCGGCGAGTCGTCTGTTACCGGGTTCCCAATTTCTCCGGACTCTGTGGATTCAAAGAGTTCCGGATCAGCATTGCGCGCCGTGCGGCGGGAGATTCTAGGCGTTCGCGGTTCGAGTCAGTTTGAGGTTTGGGCGCAACAGCTGCGTGGTCGCGCGCGCACGAGGCCGGGCCAACCTTGGCGCGCCGTGGATATTGGAGACATCTTTCCCGCCGTAAAAATTTTCCTTCTCGCAGGCTTTGCAGCGCAAATTAAAAACTACCGGCTGGCTCTCGCCGGCCGCTTCGGATGTGCCCGCCTGCTGCGCCGTTAGGGCCTTTTCAGCTCGGGCGGGCAGCGAAATTGGCTCACCACAGGCGCGACAATAGACTCCAGAGTATTGCTGCGTTACGGTCGCTTGGGTCACGGGACACCTCAGTTCAAAGTCGGTTTGTCTTGGGTTGGAAAGGACATTATACAATGTTGGCACGTACGAAAGTAGCTGCATCCTGTGAATTCCACGGCGAAGCTGTGAATTTCTGGTGGCATGGGTGGATTTGTTACGTCGGAATTATAACTGTATGCATTTCAATGGTTTAGAGATACAGGCGGCCGGCGGTATCGTCCGGAGTCAGGGCACAACTCGCCGGAAATTCCACAGAGGAGCGGCCACCTGCCGAATTGAATTCCAGCGTTGCGCGGGCGCCTGGATTCGCAGATCGCGGTCCGCTGCGGGACGCGCTTCCGAACAAAAATTGAACTTCGCTACGGCTTGCTCGGCTCGGTTTTCCAGACGTCAATTCCGGCGGCTTGGGTGGGGACGTCGAGTGTGGCTACGGTCTTGAGCTCGTCGAGGTCAATCACTTCTACCGTGCCGGGATCGGAGCCGATGCCTTCGACCGAAATGAATGCGTAGCGATTATCGGGAGTGACGACAGCGCCGTGGACCACTTTGCGTTTGGTGGGGAGGCGCGCCAGTTCTTTGCCGGATTTTGGATCGAAGATGGAGACGGATTGGCCGCGCTTGTTGGTGGCAATGAGGCGGCCGTCTTTGGTCATTGCCAGATTGTAAACGCCGTTGCCTGCGGGGAAGCGTTTGACGAGCTTCCAAGTGACGGAGTTTATTACCACGATGTCGTTGGATTTATTGCAGGCGACGTAAATTTCGGAGCCGTCGTTCGAGGGTTGGGCCCAGGTGGGGACGCAGGTGAGGTCGGCCATTTTCATTTGCGATTGCGGCGCGCCTTCCATGCCCATTTCTTTTCCTGCCGAGAGCATGAAATAGCGTGAGACGGCGAATTTCTGGGTGTCAATTTCGGCGAGCATGTCGTCCATCATGCAGGCGGAATAATGCTTGGTGCCGTCTGGGCTGAGGCGCGAGCCGTGGGGCATGGTGCAGGTGGAGATGCGTTTTACTTCGAGCATTGCTTCGGTGGCTACCACGGAAATCGAAGAGGGGACCAGGTCGCCGTGGAAGTTGGCGTTGGCGACGTAGAGAAATTCGCCGTCTTTGGAAATGTCGGCAGTCGCGGGGAAGAGGCCGAGCGGCGTGTACTTCACTACTTCTTCCGTGCCGGCTTTCAGTTTCCAGGCGGAGCCGTCGGGGAGTCCGTGGCCTACAGCTACGTACACGAATTCCTTGTCGGGTGAAACTGCGATTCCGTGGGGGCCGTTGATATCTACTGGGAGCAGGCCGATGTGGGTTTCGTGCTCTACGTGAAAACCGTGCGGGCCGAAGCGGAGCAGGACGACCTTGTCCGCGGCTTCGCAGACGACGTAGACCAGGTAATCTTGCGTGGGGCCGGCAGCCGCTGCCTGGGGCGATGATTGCGCGGTGGCGAGCGGCAAGAGCAAGGCGAGGAGGAACGCGGCGAGAATCAGAGCATGAGCCGTGGGGGCAATTCGACGGTTACGCACGGCGCGTGACTGAGAATGATCAGAGCTTGTAGCCGCTATCGCGCGTTCGGAGTGGCGCATCATTCATTCACCTCGTTTTTTATTGCAGGCTTCGACGAAAGATAGATTTTATTTGCACGCAGGCGAGTTTACATCTGAAAGTTTGCAATGTTGGAGAACAAATCGCCGGATCAATCAGGGGAATGAGTAGCGGCGCCTGCGATGGTATTTCGGCGTGATCGGCAGGGCTGAGCGGCTTCCCGCGGGGGACGAACGCCAGAAGCCCGGTGCGGATTGCAGAAATTCCAAGCCCGCGAGCACCTGGCCCCTTTCGCTGCGAATCAGGCGAGCTACACGGCAGGTGAGGTCCTGGTCGGTTTGCAGGTTGGTGAGAATCAATTTTTGAGCGCGCACGATGCTGGCGGAAATCGGAACCAGTCCGCCCCAGGCGCTGACATTGAGGGTTTGCGTGTTTTCGGAAAAGGGCTCGCCATCCAGTTTGCCGTACACCTGCACGGGCAGGTAAATCGGCAAGCGCTGCGCGCGGCGTTGATCGTCCAGAGAACCGTTCATTTTTTTGGTCGCCTGTTGGTGAAATCGGCGGCCGCGCCTCCCTCCAATCCAGGAGAAAAACCTTGCCCAGCCCACACGCACCCCAAGGAAGATATGCGCCCATCCGGATTGGGTCGCAAGGATTTTCGGACGCGGGAGGTTACCGGGAGGTCACATTACATTCCGCCGGCGCGCACAGGGCCGGTAAATGCGGCAGCGCTAGACAAGGGCCAGATTCAGATTCTCGATGGCTTCGTCAATTTCTGCGGTGTTCTTGTAGCCAACGGTGACGCAATCAACACCGGCGTCCTGGAAGGCGAAGCGCATCGCCTTCTGCCGATCTTCACGGTTGAATGTGCCCTCGCCGACGAGCTTCATGCTGATCACGCCCATGCCTTCTTTGCGCACTTGCTTGACGTGGGTGACCACTTCGGGAACGTTTCCCAGTCCCGCGGTGTTGTAATCCTCGGCGTCCATGCGAGTGCCTTTGTGATTCACGCGGATCATGGCGACGTCCAGCCACTTATTTCCTGGAACCTGACGCAGAGCTGGAAGACCGTGGACGGAAGCGCCGTGACTCACGATGGCTTTCTTCGACTGCGCTTCGAGAATTCCATCCTGCCACTTGGCGGTGTCCGCGGGCCATGTGGCGGTGTGCTGCCAGTGCAGCAGCATGATGTCGAAATATTCGGTGTTCGCGAGTTTGCGCAGCTCGTCGAATTTCTGTTGCGGATCCACGCCGGGCACGGTGGTGACTTTGGACATCAGACGATAGTTTTCGCGCGGAATGCCTTGTAGCGCTATGCCGAGCATACGGTGCATGTCGCCGTAGGACTCGGCGGTTTCGAAGAAGCGAATGCCGTGGTCGTAGGCGTAGCGAACCAGGCTGGTGAATCCTTCTTGTCCCAGGTCGCGCTGCACTAAGCCGCTGATGCTGCCGGTGCCGAAGGCGAGGCGCGTGACGTTCACGCCGGATTTTCCCAGCGTGATCCAGTCTGTTGCGGTCTGGCGCGTGGCGCCGAGCGAGAGGCTTCCAGTGGCGGCGAGAGTGCCGGCGGCGAGCCCGGTTTTCAGGAATTCACGTCTGGTGTAATGAGACATGGGAGCACCTCGGATGATGCGAATGCTTGCGCGGATGTAATGCAGCGGAGTTGCCGCTTCGACGGGGAGCGACGGCGTGTCGAAAGGCCATGAGAGGACAATCGTATTACGAAAGCCGCATCTTGGGTACCACGGAGAAGCTGCGATAGTGGGGCAGTTTCCGATAAGGGCTGCGGGTTCAGAGGGTCGGCGCAACACTCGCGCGCAATACCGGCCTTGGCGCGAAGCTGCAAACCCTGCATCAAGTCAACGAGCGCTCAGCCTCGCACCTTGGCAGAGGGTGTGCGAGTTAGCCGCCCCGCCTTCATCTCCTGCTCGAAGCGTTTCGCGAAAATATCAGCAGTTGCGGTAAGGCCCTCCGGACATACGAACGGATCTCCGTTACTCGCTCCGACTGTCCCAGCGCCGCGGCAGGAGCACCAAGTCGGCCGCTTCCTCAGCATCTTTGAGGAGCGACTTGCGCGGCGTGCCTATCCGCGCACGCATGGTCAGGCCACGAGCAAAATCCGTGACTTGGATCGCGCGCACGGCTGTAGGAAAGTCGGGCGGGATGTCTCCTGCAGAGATCCCGTCCCGGAAACGACGCTCTACGAGCGCCGCGCCGCCGGCGACCGCGCTCTGCAGGAACCGCTGAACCTCAGCGTCGTTCACAAGCGGCGCGACGCACACCATAAGGCAGCCCAGGGCGGACCCTTTCTCAGTCGCACTTTCGACGGCGTACTTCAGAAAGCCCGCGATCGAGTCGCGAAGACCCTGTGGCGAGAGCAGTGCCTTCGCGGCTGCTGCGCCCTTCCGTTCTGCGTACGCCTTAAGGACGCGCAAGAATATCGCCCGCTTGTCCCCAAAGACGGCATACAGGCTCGGCCGTCCCACACCCATCCCTGCGACGAGATCGTCAATCGTCACTCCGTCGTAGCCCTTCGACCAGAACACCTGAGTCGCCTTCTCCAGCGCCCCCGTCTCGTCGAAGCTGCGCGGTCGACCCCGCGGTCTAGCGGTCTTTTGAATCATTTAGTTCAAAATTCCTTGACACTTTCCATCTCCCCAATATATAACCGAATAGTTCGAAATTAGCAAGCCGGCCCTGATTTCGCGGGGCCTCACGACTCGACCTTCACCCTTTACCACGGAGACGCCCATGGAACATTCGATCGCTCTGGTCACCGGCACCACGTCTGGGCTCGGTTATGCGGCAGCCAGCATGCTCGCCACCAAGGGCTACCGCCAAGTCATCATCACCGGGCGCAGGCTGGCCCTGGTCCAGCAAACAGCTGCTCAACTCGCGGCTGAGACCAAGAAAAAGGTCTTCACGCCGCTGGAGCTGGATCTGGACTCGCCGTCCAGCGTTCAGTCCGCCCTCGCCGAGCTGGTCAAGCGCGGTCAGCCGATCGATTTCCTGCTGCTCAATGCAGGGTTAGTCCCATTTAAGAAGCGCGTGCTCACTGCGGCGGGCGTCGAGGCGTCTCAGGCCCCGCTGATCGGCCATCATCAACTGACTGTCGGGTTGCTCCGCGCCAACCTGCTGAGCCCCAACGCGCGGATTGTTATCGCCGGTGCGGAGCCAGCCCGAGGGGGCGTCCCCATGTTCAAGTACACCGACGTGCCGGCCTTTGCGGCCAAATACCACCGGGGTGACCGAACCGCCGCTGTGGAAGCCCTGATTCGCAACGGGCCGAACGTGAAGTACGTGCCCAACAACGCGTATGCCGACGCGAAGCTCATTATCGCTTGGTGGGTCGCGGCACTGGCGCGCCGGCTACCCTCCGGCATGGCCGTGTATGCTGTCTCGCCCGGTGGGGCGACCGACACCAAGGTGGTGCGAAGCGCTGGCCCGTTGTTGAAGTATCTGTTTATCCCAATTGTGAACCTCATTCCCGGCATGAATCAGACGCCGGAGACCGCGGCCCGTCGGTACCTCCAGGCGTCGGAGTTCGGAACCGGCGTCTCAGGGCAATTCTTCGCCTCGGCTCAAGGGAAGTTCTCAGGCCCAATTGAGGCGCAGCGCCACCCACACCTCCACGACCGCGCCAGTCAGGAAGCCGCCTGGCAGGCCGTCGTCAACGTCTCCGGCGTCGACTTGTCTCACCCAGCATCCTTGAGCGCGGTGTCCTGAAGGAGCGCCGGTCGCGGCGAAATGGTTGCGGTGACCAGAATCAGCATGCGATTGCGGAGCTAGATGGTCGTCCACAGGGTCCTAGGGAATTTTGAATTACATAGTTCAAATATCCCTTGACCGCAGCCTCCGCGCCTGATTATCATACTAAACAGTTCAAAATCAGCAAAGCAACCCTAACCTCGCGAGGAGAATACATATGGAACGGTATCAAGGTAAAAAGGTGGTGATTATCGGCGGCACGAGCGGTATGGGGCTCGCGACGGCGAAGATGCTCCTCGATGGGGGCGCGCGCGTTCTAGTAACGGGTCGCTCGAAGGCCGGCCTGGAATCGGCGCAGAAAGAGCTTGGAAAGGGCGCCCTCGTGGTTTCGAGCGACGCCCGTTCGTTGACGGAAATCGACGCCCTCGCCTCTCGGGTGAAGGCCGAGTTCGACACCTTCGACCTGCTCTTCGTCAACGCCGGGTTCAGCATCCGAGCGCCTCTCGAAAGCATGACCGAGGCTGTCTACGACGAGATGTTTAACTTGAACGCCAAAGGGCCACTTTTCGTTATGCAGAAGCTCACGCCGTTAATAAACCGGGGAGGCTCTATCGTTCTCACGACTTCAATCGCCAACGTCAAGGGAATGTCCGGCAACGCCGCATACGGAGCCGCCAAGGCCGCGCTGCGATCCTTCGCTCGGACGCTCGCCGCCGAGCTGCTTCCTCGCGAGATTCGCGTCAACGCGGTGACGCCCGGCCCCATCGACACGCCGATCATCGGCAAAGTGTTTACCGGTAAAGGCGAGGCCGACCAGATTAGGGAGAAGATGACCGGTATGGTCCCGATGAAGCGCTTCGGGACGTCGGAGGAAATCGCGAAGGCCGTCCTCTTCCTCGCGTTCGATGCGACCTACACGACCGGCGCCGAGCTTCCGGTAGACGGAGGATGGTCTCAACTCTAAGGCTTGGACCGTCCAGGAGGGTGCTGGCATCGAGAACGGTCTTCAATGACTCGCATACCAGTGCGCACTTGATGCGATACCGAAGGCAGTGGCGGCGGCTCGGTCGCCGCCACTGCGCGCTCAGCACAAGAGGAACCATCGTGTTCGGCGCGACCTTCACGACCGGCCCGGAATCCCCACGGGAGGGCACAGCATGAGCCATACCTCAGAGGGTTACTGCCGCTCCTGTACAGATACCGTTCACCTCGTGCAGGGCAAACGGAAGATCTGGTCTTGGATGCCGGACTC
>CAVZYH010000004.1:0-691107 GCA_963779465.1 uncultured Acidobacteriota bacterium
AAAATTTCATCGCGAGCAAAACCAGCTGCTATCCCTCGCGCGCGCGCAATCCTACACGTCGTCCAGGTTCTTGCCCTCGAACGCGGTTTGCAGCGCTCCATTCATCAGCACTTCGGCCAGGTGCGCCGTGGCCGCATTGATTTCGTCAATTCGTTTGCGCATCAATTTGTAATCGCTTCCCGCGATCGCCGCGCGCAATTGCGCTTCCGATTCCGTAATGGCTTTTCGTTCTGTAGCTGAAATCTCCTGCGATCGCGGGTCGGCCAGCGCCTTATCCGTCGCGGCGAGAATCGTCTCGCTTCGTTGCGCGCTTCGATCACCTGCCGCTCGGCGAAATCCTGCTCGGCATATTCAATGGATTCCTCGAGCATGCGCTCGATCTCAGTATCCGAAAGGCCGTAGCTCGGCTGCACCTCGATGGTATGCTCTTCCGTTCGTGCGCAGATCGCGCGCGGCCACTTGCAGGATGCCGTTGGCATCGATCAGGAATTTCACTTCGATGCGCGCGAGGCCCGCCGGTCCCGGCGGCACCCTCAGCTGGAAACGCGCGAGCGAACGGCAATCCTTCGCCAGTTCGCGTTCACCCTGCAGCACGTGCACATCGATGCCGTTTGATTCTCGACGCCGGTGGTGAACATTTCCTGCGCGCTGGCGGGAATGGTGGAATTGCGCGGAATGATTTTGGCCACCACGCCGCCCATGGTTTCGATGCCCAGCGAAAGCGGCGTCACGTCGAGCAGCAGCATGGTCTTCACGCCGGTCTCGAGAATATTCGCCTGCACCGCCGCGCCCAGCGCCACCACTTCGTCTGGATCCAGTTCCCTATGCGGCGCGCCTCGAAATAATCGCCTACCGTGTTGCGCACCAGCGGAATGCGCGTCGAGCCGCCAACCAGCACGACTTCATCGATTTCATCCGGCGTGAGCTTCGCATCGGCAAGCGCCATTTTCACCGGCCCCATGGTGCGCGCGAGGATCGGCTGAATCAGACCTTCGAATTCCGCGCGCGTCATTTCGCGGATGTCAGGCGCTCCGTTCCAGCGGCAATTGCACTATGGTTTTTTCCGCTGGTGGAGAGTTCGTGCTTCGCGCGGATCAGGCTCTTACGCAGCGCCTGAATGGCTTCGCCGCGATGATCGAATTCCACGCCGAATTTTTCCCGAATTTCCGCCGCGCCAGATCCATCAGCGCGTTGTCGAGGTCGTCGCCGCCCAGATGCGTGTCGCCATTGGTCGCGAGCACCTGATAGATATCGCCTTCGCCGGTGGTGATGAGCTTCAAAATGGAAATGTCGAACGTGCCGCCGCCAAAATCGTACACGGCCACGTGGCCGCGCTTCTGTTCGTGCAGGCCATAGGCCAGCGCCGCCGCCGTGGGTTCGTTCACCAGGCGCAACACTTCGAGTCCTGCCAGCCGCCCGGCATCTTTCGTCGCCTGGCGCTGCGCGTCGTTGAAATAAGCCGGCACGGTGATTACCGCGCGATCCACCGGCTCCTTGAAATAGGCCTCGGCCCAGGATTTCAGCTCGCGCAAAATGAACGCAGAAATTTCCGGCGGGGTGAAACGCTTGTCGCCCAGGCGCACGCGGATCACGTTCTCGCTGCCCGGATCGATGCGGAAAGGAAAAATCTTAAGCTCGTCCTGCACATCCGCAACGCCGCGCCCCATCAAACGCTTCACCGAGTAGATTGTGCGCTCAGGTTGCGTCAGCAGCGTCGCGCGCGCCGGCTCGCCAACGACTACGCTGCCGTCGCGATCCACGCTAACGACCGACGGGCACAGCGTCGAGCCGTAGGGCCCCGGAATACACTTCGGCTCGCCCGTTTGCGCGTCGAGGTACGCGATCAGGCTGAATG
The DNA here is from genome assembly GCA_963779465.1 of uncultured Acidobacteriota bacterium. GTDB lineage: Bacteria > Acidobacteriota > Terriglobia > Acidiferrales > UBA7541 > Palsa-295. Next base: position 1,856 of record CAVZYH010000004.1, read on the forward strand.
TCGTGCCCAGATCGATCCCAACCACGCGTCCCATCGTCCGCTCAGTCTCCCCAATTCTTTCTGCACGCCCTCCACCAGATTCCGAATGTAGGCGCGGCGATTCAGCACTTCGTTCATGCGCGCCAGCAGCGCAATTTTCTTTGCCTCATCGCCACCGAATCAACAGCGCGATCCCACTCCGTGCCGAGGCCGGCTAGTTCCGCGTCCACTTCGTCAAGCTTCCTGAAAAATTTGCTGCGCCGCTTCCAGCCGGCCGGGCAACGCCGCCACATCGCCGCCCGCTGCCCGCGCCTCGCGCAATTCGTCGAGCGATTCGTTCAGCTCAAAAACTTCTTCCAGCAATTCCGGCGGCGCTTGCTGCTTGGTCGTGCCTTCCTTGCGCACACCGAGGTGCTCGAGCAGATATTCGACACGCGCGATCGGATCGCGCAACGTGCGATAGGCGTCATTCAGCTGCGAAGAGCGCTCCAGCGACAAATTCCGCTCGAATTCGCTGGCGCGCACAAAATTATCCGGATGCAGCTTCCAACTCAGCATGTGGAACTGCCCTTCGAGCGACGCTGGTTCAATCGTCAGCTTCTGCGGCAATCCGAAAAACGCGAAGTAACTCGCGCCCGCCGGCAGCGGCTGCATTTTTCCGCAAGCCGCGCAAAAATGCGCGCCGGTCACAGCCGCGCGGCAGTTCCAGCAACTGGTGACCGGGATGCCTTCGGCCTGCGCATCTTGGGATCGTTGAACGCTCATGGGTCTGGTCTCGTCCGGGCGCGCCCCCGAGGAAAGAAGAGCGCGAATGGCACAGGAGAGAAATACCTCTGCGTAAAACGCTTACCGCGCGATGCCCAGTTCACGCGGTAAACGAACTACCGCATCCGCAACTCCGCGCCGCCTGGGGATTCTGGAAGACGAAGCCCTGCTTCATCAGGTCCTCGTGATAATCCAGCGTGGTGTCGTGAAGATAGAGATAGCTCTTAGGATCCACGAAAATGCGCGCGCCGTTTTCTTCAAACACTTTGTCGCGGTTGCGCGCTTCGGTATCCAGACGCATCGCGTAGCTGAGCCCCGAACATCCGCCGCCCTGCACCCCGACGCGGAGTCCGCCGGATTCGGCCGGCACGCCTTCTTTTTGCAGCAGCTCGCGAATTTTTACCGCAGCTTTCTCGGATACATGAATCATGATCGTTGTCCTGCTTGCATCATCGTCCTATTTGCATCGAGGCCGCGCACTTCTCGCCGTGCGCGGCGCAGCAGCAAACAGATTGCAGTTTAGTTATGCGCCGTGGCGGCTTCTGCGGGCTTCAAGTCCGCTTCGCCCTGCTTCTTCTTCCAGTCGCCGAGCGCGGCCTTGATGGCATCTTCCGCCAGCACCGAACAGTGAATCTTGACCGGGGGCAGCGCCAGTTCACGGACGATGTCCGTGTTCTTGATAGCCAGCGCTTCCTCGACCGTCTTGCCCTTCACCCATTCGGTGGCCAGGGAAGAACTCGCAATCGCTGAACCGCAACCGAAGGTCTTGAACTTAGCCTCTTCGATCACGCGCGTTTGCGGATTCACTTTCATCTGCAGCTTCATCACGTCGCCGCATTCCGGCGCGCCTACCAGCCCGGTACCCACGTTCGGATCGGCCTTGTCCAGCGAGCCGACGTTGCGCGGATGGTTGTAATGTTCGATTACTTTATCGCTATACGCCATTAGTTGATTCTCCTCTTCATGGTAACGCTGCTATCCAGCCCTTCTTCCGCAATCACACGATCCGACAAAGTCACATGCGCGATGGATGCCGAACGTCCGGCGCAAACTTCCTCCAGCGTCCGCACTACCACTTCTTCACGCAACTTCAGAAACTCCAAAAAGTCCGCCAGCTCTTCCAGGTCACGAAAGCGCCGCGAGTTGCACGCGCCGCCATCTACGTTAGGAGCGAAAAATACGTCAAATACCGGGGTGTTGCCGCTGAACGTACGATGTACGCCGACTGTGCCTTCGTAGATCACGTTCCCCCCTTTTGAGACGATTTTTATTCCGCTGCCACCTGCCATTTCATTTTGCTGACGTCTACTCCCTCTTTGGCCATTTCATACAAAGGTGAAAGTTCACGCAAACGCGATACGGTCTCGACTACGCGATCCGCCACATAGTCCACTTCTTCTTCCGTGTTGAAGCGTCCTAGGCCGAAACGGATGGAAGTGTGCGCCAGATCCTCGCCCACGCCCAGGGCCTTCAGCACGTAGCTGGGTTCCAAAGTCGCCGAAGTGCAAGCCGAGCCGCTGGACACGGCGATGTCGTTGATGCCCATCAGCAACGATTCCCCTTCGACGTACGCAAAGCTGATATTGATGTTGTGCGGCAGACGATGTTCCATCGAACCGTTGATGAACGTCTCATCCAGCCGCGACATGATGGACTCTCTCAGACGTTCGCGCAGCTTGAACAGTTTCGCGCTTTCCGCCGCCATTTCCTGGCCGCAGAGCTCGCACGCCTTGCCCAGGCCCACGATTCCCGGCACATTCAGCGTGCCAGAACGCATGCCGCGCTCGTGGCCGCCGCCATCAATCTGCGCTGCGAGTTGCACGCGCGGATTCTTGCGGCGCACGTACAACGCGCCCACGCCCTTCGGCCCGTAAATTTTGTGCGCGGAGATGGACATCAGATCGATTCCATCCTTCTGCACGTCCACGGGAATCTTGCCGACGGCCTGCACGCCATCCACATGGAAGAAGACGCCCTTCTCTTTCGCGATCTTGCCGATTTCCGCGATGGGCTGCACGACGCCGATCTCGTTATTCGCGTACATAATCGAAATCAGGATCGTCTTCGGCGTGATCGCCTTGCGCAGTTCGTCCAAGCTGATGCGGCCGTCCTTGTGCACGGCCAGGTAGGTCACTTCGTAGCCGTTTTTCTCCAAACGCTTACAGGTATCGAGCGTCGCCTTGTGCTCGGTGACCTGCGTGATGATGTGATTGCCCTTCTCGCGATACATTTCGGCGACGCCCTTGATTGCCAGGTTTGTCGATTCCGTGGCGCCGCTGGTGAACACAATCTCTTTGGGCGTGGCATTGATCAGCTTGGCGATCTGCCCGCGCGCATTTTCCACTGCTTCTTCAGCCTTCCAGCCGTATTCATGGTTGCGGCTGGCGGCGTTGCCGTACTTGTCAGTAAAATACGGAACCATTGCTTCGACGACGCGCGGATCCACCTGTGTGGTCGCGTGATTATCAAAATAAATTGGAAGCTTGATCGCCATTCTCTGTCTCCTCAACCCCGTTCAGTGTTTTTTGCCGCCAGCCCAAGTAACGCTACCCCAAAACTTGTTTTGCTGCCGTTCCCTCAGACGCGCAATTCGACCATTTCCGAGAGCGGCGCCTCATCCGTCATCTGCGAAATCGTGACTTTGCCCAGCACTTCCAGAATGCTGTCGTTCACGCGCCGCAAAGGCTCGCGGATCGAGCAGGTCGTCGTCACGTCGCACGCCCCGTGCGAAGTCATGCAGGAAGTGATGAACAGCGGTCCGTCAATCGCCTTAATCACATCCAGCGCCGAGATCAATGACGCGTCGCGACCCAGCGTGTAGCCGCCACTCGAACCGTGCCGCGCTGCAACCAAACCAACCTTCGCCAGTTTCTGTAGCACTTTCGCCATCAGCGGCGTGGACATCTTATAGAGCTCGGCGATGTCTCCCGCGCTACAGGACCCTCGCCCGCCATGCATCGCTAAATGCTTCAGCGCAATCAGTCCGTAATCGGCTTTCTTCGATAGCTTCATCATAGATGCATATGCGACCGATACGGTCGCATATGCATTCTACGGCTTGCCCAGCAGAAAAGTCAAGTTCCGCGTTTGCCGCAACCCCAACCAGCGCAATACCTTAAACAACGACCATTTTAGTCGCAGTGGTCAACTCTAGGGCGCTCAACGGGGCAAATGCATACCCGAACTGCAGCTACCGAACGTTGAGTGGGTCAAGTGAATCCGCACAAACTTGCGTCAGATGCGCAGCAGTCCTTAGGGCAGGGCGCATCACTCGCGGAGCTGCGTTCCGCGTCAATCGCAGCCAATTTGGGCCAGGTTGCCACTACCACGCCAAGATTTTTCCCGCCGCAGCGAAGGACTATCTAGGTTAGAATCGCTCATCGAATGGATTCCGGCGCCTTCAGACCCGTCACCGCAATATATCCCGGCTCGTTTGATCCGGTCACCAATGGCCATTTGGACCTGATCACCCGCGCGTCCAATATTTTTGACAAGCTCGTGGTGGCCGTCGCGCACAATCTGGAAAAAGATCCGCTGTTCACCGAGAAAGAACGCGTCGAGATGCTGGAAACGGCGACGTTCAGGTGGGTGAATGTCGAGATTGACGTCTTTGACGGACTGCTGATGGATTACGCGCGCGCGAAAAAAGCCAGCGTCATTGTGCGCGGCATTCGCGCCGTATCCGATTACGAATACGAACTGCAGATGGCCATGATGAACCGTAAGATCGAGCCCGACATCGAGACGGTTTTCATGCTGCCGGCCGAGCAATACAGTTATCTGAGCTCGCGGCTAGTGAAGGAATTAGCGCGGCTCGGCGGCCCTATCAAGGATTTTGTTCCAGCGATCGTGCAGGAGCGGCTCGGCGCTAAGTTCAAGTAGGTTCCTCGGGCGGTCGTCGCGGCGGGATTCCGGCTGCGCTGTGAATTCGCTGCCTTTGTACACTTGGGTATTCCTGGGAGAGCGTGATGGAACTGGCTACGGAAAAACAAATGGAAAAAACCATTCAGCTTGCGGATCGCGTCAATCGCATCAGCATTTCGCCGACGATGGTAGTGCTGCAGGAAGCGGAGAAGCTGAAGGCGCAGGGCATTGACGTCGCGGACTTCGGCCCCGGCGAGCCGGATTTTCCCACGCCCGAACACATCAAGCGCGCCGTCATCCAGGCGCTCGAGGAAAATCGCACGAAATATACGCCTGTGGCGGGCATCGCTCCGCTGCGGCAAGCAATCTGCGATTGGCATGCCGCGCAGTTGGGATCGGCTTATGAGCCGTCGCAGTGCGTCGTCAACGTCGGAGGCAAGCACGCGATTTTCAATGCGATTTGCTCGCTGATTAATCCGGGCGACGAAGTCATTATCGGCTCTCCCTACTGGGTCAGCTATCCGGACATGGTGAAATACGCCGGGGGAACGCCCGTCTTCGTTGAGACGCTCGAGAACGATTCCTTCACCCTGCGTGCATCTCAGGTGGAAGCGGCACTGACGCCGAAGACCAAAATCGTTATCGCCAATTCGCCGAACAATCCTACCGGCTCCGTGATTCCGCCGATGGAATTCGCTCGCTTGCAGGATTTCTGCAACCGGCACAATATCTGGCTGCTTTCCGATGAGTGTTATTCGCACTTCGTCTACAAGGACGCGAAGCCGTTTTCCGCTGCGAGCATTCCCGGGCCTAAAGATCGCTTGATCGTCGCCGGCTCGTTTTCCAAAACTTTTGCCATGACCGGCCTGCGCCTCGGCTACATTCTTGCGCCCAAGCCGCTAGTGGACGCGATTGCTAAGCTGCAGAGCCAATCCACCTCGAATCCTACTTCGATCATCCAGTACGCCGGGCTCGCGGCGATGCGCGGCTCGATGGATACGGTGACGGCCATGCAGGAGGAATACGCGCGGCGGCGTGAACATATTCTCGCCGGCCTGCGCACGATTCGGGGAGTCACTTGCACACCGCCAATGGGCGCGTTCTACGTTTTCCCAAATGTCGCGGCGCATTTCAATCCGCAGATGCCGGACACTACCGCTATCGCGAAGCAACTACTCGAGCGCGAACACGTCGCGGTCACTCCGGGCGAGGCGTTCGGCGCGCCGGGATTTTTGCGCCTCTCCTACGCCACCTCGATGGAGCGCATCGACGAAGGTCTGCGCCGCCTGGCGCGCTTCTTCGGTAAGGCCGCGTGATTCCGGGCACCGCTTCGCTGTGCCCCGCCCGGCTGGAGCCGATTTTCAGCCCGCGTCCGTGGGGGGCACGCACTCTCGCACCGTTGTTTCCTGAAAAATCCAATCTGGCCGAGCCTTTGGGCGAAGCGTGGATGACCGGAGTGGAGTGTCGCTTCGCGTCGGGCCCCTTCGCGGGACAGAGGCTTGGCGAAGTGTGGCGCACTTTGCCATCGGCATGGACTGGAACGAAAATCCGCGCCGGTGATGCGCAGTTTCCGCTGCTCGTAAAATTTATTTTCGCGAACGAAAAACTTTCCGTGCAGGTTCATCCGGATGATGATTATGCGGCGCGACACGAAAAGGCAGCGGGCGGCCGCGGCAAGACGGAAATGTGGTACGCGATTCACGCGCAGCCCGGGGCTGAAGTGCTGGCCGGGCTGAAACCCGGCGTCACGCCGGAGATATTCAAGCGCGCTATCGAGGATGGCTCGGCCGAGGATCGCCTGCAGCACGTGCCGGTGAGCGCGGGAGAAGCTATTTTTGTGCCCGCCGGTACGGCACACACCATTGGTGCCGGTCTGGTGCTCTGCGAAATTCAGGAATATTCGGATCTTACTTATCGCGTGTTTGATTACAATCGCCGCGACGCGCGGGGTCGTTCGCGCGAGTTGCATATCGAAAAAGCTTTACAGGTGATGCGCTTCGGCGAACAGCATGGTGGAAAAATCGAACCGGCGCGGATGGTGCGCGACGGCGTGACGGAAACGTTTTTTGTCGCCTGCCGCTATTTTGCCGTGGAAAAATGGGAATTCGTGGAAAAAGTGGCCGCCGCCACCGCGCCGGAACATTTCGATCTGCTGACTTTTCTGGAAGGCCGCGGCTCGATTCAGTGGAGCGGCGAATCCGTGAAATACGCGCCGGCGCAAACCTGGCTGCTTCCCGCCGAGCTCGGCGCGTATCATTTGGCGCCGGGCGAGCGAACTTCGCTGCTCCGCGCTTACGTTCCTGCATCTCTCGATGAGGTCGCGCGCAAGTTGATTGTTCAAGGCGTCAGCGAAGCCGCGTTGTCGCGCGTGGTGTATCCGTGAAAAAGCGTGCTGCGTCAAATCGTAAGTCGCTTCCCGCATGCGCCGTGCTGCTTGCGGGCGGACGCGGCACTCGTTTTTGGCCGCGCAGCCGCACGCGCACGCCCAAGCAGCTGCTGAACATCACCGGCGGCGAGACCATGCTGCGCGAAACCGTTTCGCGCCTGGAACCGATTTTCGCTTTGCGCGATTTCTGGGTGGTCACCAATATCGAACAGGCTGCTGCGGCGCGGCGCGAGCTTCGCGGAGTTCCGGCCGCGCAGATTCTCGCCGAGCCTGTTGGTCGCAACACCACCGCGGCCATTGCGCTTGCGGCAATTCATCTGCAGCACCAACACGGCGACGCGCTGATGACCGTCTTGCCGTCGGACAGTTACGTCGCCGACGCCGCACGCTATCGCCAGCTCGTGCGCGCCGCGCTGGATTTGGCTTGTACTCCAGGCAATCTGGTGGTCTTCGGGGTCCCACCCACGCGACCCGAAACGGGTTACGGTTACATCGAAGCTGGCTCGCCTGCTGCGAGCGTTCGCGGCGTCCGCGCAATGGCTGTTCGCCGCTTTACGGAAAAGCCCGCGCTCGCCGTGGCGCGCCGCTACGTAGCCTCGGGCAAATATTTCTGGAACGCGGGAATATTTTTCTGGCGCGTCTCCACGTATCTGGAATGCCTGCGCAGCTTCCTGCCCGCCACACATTCCGCGCTCATGCGCCTCGCCGAAACTATTGGCACGAAGAAATACGCCGCGGCGCTGCGACGCATTTATCCCACCCTCGAAAATATTTCTGTGGACTACGCCATCATGGAGCCTGCCACTCGCCCCGCAAGCGGTGCGCGCGTATCGGTCCTTCCCGCTAAAGTCGGCTGGAGCGATATCGGCTCGTGGAACGCAGTGTATGAATTGCTCGCGTCCAAACCCGGCGCAAACGTTTCCCCCGGCGCATCCTTCACACTGGACGCCAATGGAAATTATTTCTGGGCGCCCAGAAAATTCATCGCCGCGATCGGCGTGCACGATCTCGTGTTGGTGGAAACGGACGACGCCATCCTGCTCTGCCCGCGCGACCGCGCCCAGGAAGTCGGCAAAATCGTAAGATATCTCGAGCAGCAGAAGCTCGCGCGCCTGCTGTAGCACCCGCCATTTTGGCGCCCTATACGAATCACTTTATTACCTGACGCAGCTTCCGCCTGGAAATTCCTTCGCTTATACTGCTTACCGTGAGCGACATTAAATTTGGCACCGACGGCTGGCGAGCCATCATCGCCGAAGATTTCACCTTCGAGAACGTGCGCAAGGTCGTGCACGCGATCGCGCGTTACGCAGTGCGTGCGGAAAAACCGGGCGCCGGCATTCTGATCGGCTATGACACGCGATTTGGCTCCGATCGTTTCGCGCGCGCCGCAGCAGAAACGGTTACCGCAGCGGGCATCCCCGTGTGGCTGGCCGCTGAAGCCGCACCAACGCCCGCGCTTTCGCTCCTCGTCAAACTTCGCGGCGCCGCTGGCGGCATCCAGATCACCGCGAGCCACAATCCTTTTCAATGGAACGGCGTAAAATACAAAGCCAGCTACGGCAGCTCCGCGTCGCCCGCCATCGTCGCGCAAATTGAAGCGGAGCTGGCGAAAGTCCAGCGCGAAGGCATTCCGGCTCTCCCACCTCGCGCCGATCTGCTTCATTCGCTCGATCTGCGCGCACCATATCTGGAAGCGCTTGACGCCCTGGTAGATTGGGATCGCCTGCGCGCCGCCAAATTCCGCTTCGTGATTGATCCCATGCATGGCGCGGGTCGCGGCCTGCTGCGCGACCTGTTCCGCCGCCACGAAATCGCCTGCGAAGAAATTCGCGGCACGCGCGACCCGCTCTTCGGCGGCGTAAATCCGGAGCCGATCGAGCCGCACATCGCAGCGCTGCAGCGCGTCGTGGTGCAAGGTAAATTCGATGCCGGCTTCGCGCTGGATGGCGACGCCGACCGCATCGGCGCGGTGGATCGCGACGGCTCCTTCATAAATCCGCACCAGATTTTCTCGATCTTGCTGTGGCACCTGGCTGGCACGCGCAAGCTCGGAGGCGCGGTGGCCAAAACTTTTTCCACCACGAAAATGATCGACAAGATCGCCGCGAAATTCGGCCGTCAGGTCTGGGAAACCCCCATCGGTTTCAAATACATTTGCGACCGCATGCTGGAAAGCGACATCCTGCTAGGCGGCGAAGAAAGCGGCGGCATCGGAACCAAGCTGCACTTGCCCGAACGCGATGCCACCGTGAATGCTTTGCTCCTCGCCGAAGTAATGGCCTGGCACGGCAAGAGCCTTGGCGAGCTCGTCGCCCTGCTGCATCAAGAATTCGGCGGACATTATTACAACCGCGTGGACCTGCACGTAAAAAACGGCCAGAAGGAAAAAGCGATCGGACATTTTTCCTCGGCGAATCTCCAGCGGCTGCTCGATTGGCCTATTACCCGCCGCGAAAATCTCGACGGCGTCAAAGTTTACCTGGGCGACATCGGCTGGCTGATACTGCGCGCCTCCGGCACAGAAAACTTGCTGCGTATTTATTCCGAGACCACGCGTCCGGAAACCACCAAGCGCGTGCTCGACGCCGTCGTGGCGCTGGTACAAAAATTGTAAGCAGCACGCAGCGAGCTTTCCGGGGCGGTGGCTCGCGGCAAATGCACAAAAGGAGAATGGAGATGGAATCAGTAAATCTGAATGAAAAACTGTCCCGCGTGAAAGAATACTGGAGTCCAACAATCGTCGGCGAACTCAACGATTCCTACGTGAAGATCGTGAAGTTCACCGGCGAATTCGTCTGGCACCATCACGACGACGAAGACGAAATGTTTCTGGTGGTCAAAGGCCGCCTGCGCATGCATTTTCGCGACCGCGAGGTCTCGGTGCAGCCGGGTGAATTCATCATCGTCCCCAAGGGCGTGGAGCACAAACCCGAAGCGAATGAGGAAGTGCACGTGGTGCTGATCGAGCCGAAGACAACTCTCAACACGGGCAACGTCCGCAACGAGCGCACCCGCGTCGAATTGCAACGCCTCTAAGCCAAAACAATTTTCAGCTATTACCGAAGCGCTACTTGCCGCGCCCGGCGGATGGAGTTTATTTCCCGGAGCCAACCGAGGAACGCGCTATCATTCGTCATTCATCAATATTGCGCGCGCCCGCTGCCGGGCCGGGCCAGAAAGCGGAGCTACATGATTCGCAGACTCTACACGCTCGATGTTTTCACCACCAAGCCCTTCGCGGGAAATCCGCTCGCGGTCGTTATCGATGGCGACGGCATCCCCACCGCGAAAATGCAAGCCATCGCGCGCGAGATGAATCTTTCCGAAACTGTCTTCATCCAGCGGCCCACGAATAATCGTGCGCTGGCACGCCTGCGCATTTTCACTACCACGCGCGAACTGCCGCTGGCAGGCCATCCCGTAGTCGGCGCATGGTTTTTGCTCGCTGAACTGGGCGTCGTCCCCGCTTCAGAAGGCAGCGTGCACATCCTGCAGCAAACCGGCGCCGGAATTCTTCCCGTGGAATTAACCTTTCACAATGGCCGTCCGGTGCGGGTCACCATGACGCAACGGCCGGCTCGCTTCACGCGCGCGCCTTTCACCCGCGCCGCACTCGCTGGGTCCCTCGGTCTGAAGCCCAGCGACCTTACGCCCTCGCTGCCGATTGAATTCGTCTCCACCGGAATCTCCAACCTCATGGTTCCGGTGAGCCGCCGCGCGGTACTCGCGAAAATCCAGATGAACATGCCCGCGCTCGCCCATCTGGTTTCGCCGCACGGCACCATGGCTTATTGTTTTGCGCTGAGTGGCCGCGGACGCGCCTACGCGCGTGGCATGGTTCCCTGGGGGACGATCGAAGATCCCGCGACAGGCTCAGCCGGCGGTTCGCTCGGCGCGTACCTGGTGCATCACGGCCAATTGAAACACGACGAGCGGTTTCAAATCACGCAAGGCGTGGAGATGGGCCGGCCCAGCGAAATTCACGTGGAAGTGATGGCCGACAAGGGAAAACTCACGCCGAAAGTCAGCGGCTCGGCCGTGCGCATTTTCGAAGGCCACATCGAAGCCTAGGTGAATTCTACTTCTTGGCGGGATGCGCCGGCTCGACACTCTTGCTCGCGGCGTCCAAAATTCCATTCAGAAAAGCGGGAGAATCCGCCGAGGAAAATTTCTTGGCGAGCTCCAGGGCTTCGTCAATCACCACTTTCACCGGCGCGGTACCGAAGCGCAATTCGTAAATCGCCAGGCGCAGGATGCTGCGATCCACCACCGCCAGCCGTTCAAGCTTCCAGTTCTCGGAAAGTTTTTCGACGGTTTTGTCGCTCGCTTCCACCGCGGATACCGCGCCTTCGAACAATTGATTGGCGAACTTGCGCGTGGAATCCGCCGCGCGCGCCTGTTTCCAGAAATGTTGCTCCACCAGTGACGGCTTGCGCCGCGTCATGTCCCACTCGAAAAGCATTTGCAGCGCGAACTCGCGTGATTTGCGGCGCAGCGTCATGCTAACGGCGCCGCCCGCGACGCGAAGCGCTCTTCGAATCGCCGCCGGATGCCGCGGTAGGCTCTCCAGCGATCTTGCGCACTAACTGCGCCATTTCCACAGCCGCGAGCCCCGCCTCGTAACCTTTGTTGCCCGATTTCAGCCCGGCACGATCAATCGCCTGCTCCAGCGTATCGCAGGTCAACACGCAAAAAATGAGCGGCACGCCGGTATCGAGCTGCGCGAGCTGAATGCCGCGCGCGGTTTCAGACACAACCACGTCGTAGTGTGAAGTCTCCCCGCGCAAAACGCAGCCAATGCAAATGATGGAATCGAATCGCCCGCTGGCGGCCAGTTTTTTCGCAACGATCGGCAATTCAAACGATCCGGGAACGCGCACGATCTGAATCTGTTCTTCAGTGGCTCCGGCCTGCTGCAGCGCATCGAGCGTGCCCGCCAGCAGCCGGTCCGTGATGAAATTATTGAACTGGCTCGCGACTACGCCAATCCGCAGACCCGCTGCGTCCAATCCGCCCCGCAAATTCGCCGGCTTCAATTTCTCGGCCATTCTTCAGCGCCCCTCGAATTTCGGCGGCCGCTTTTCCAGAAACGCCCGTGTGCCTTCGCGCATGTCCTGCGTCGCGCAACACAATCCGAAAAGCGTGGCCTCCAGGTACAAACCTTCTTCCTGCGGCATTTCCATCCCGCGCTCCACTGCTTCCAACGCGTACTTCACGGCGAGCGGCGCGTTCGCGATTATTTTCTTGGCGATCGCTTCCGCCGTTGCAAGCAGCTCGCCAGGTTCCACGACGCGATTCACCAATCCGACGCGCAATGCTTCTTCCGCGGTAATCATCTCGCCCGTCAGGATCAATTCGTGCGCCACACCTTTCCCGCACAAACGCGGCAGCCGCTGCGAACCGCCGTAACCGGGAATAATTCCAAGCTTCACTTCCGGTTGTCCGAGCTTCGCGTTGCGGCTGGCGATGCGCAGCGTGCACGCCAGAGCCAACTCACATCCGCCGCCCAGCGCGAATCCATTGATCGCGGCAATCGCGGGTTTCCCCAGCGTCTCGAGGCGATGAATAATTTCCTGCCCGTACAAAGTAAATTCCCGGCCGTTCACCGGAGTCTGCTGCGACAGTTCGTTGATGTCCGCGCCAGCGATGAACGCTTTTTCGCCTGCGCCGGTGAGAATCAGCACGCGAATCGCATCGTCCGCGCGCACCTTCTTCAGGCAATCGCCCAGCTCATCCATGGTCTTGCGGTTGAGCGCATTCAGCACATTCGGACGATTAAAAGTAATGCGCGCAATCTGCTCGCTCACTTCGAACAGTAAATTATCGTATGCCATATCTTCCTTGCCGTAAGTTTCCGGAATTTAACACTGGTATGGTACCCGAATCGGCTGTGCTTTGCCGCGTTATGCCGCCATGCTCAGGAAACCGATTCAACAATCACCGCGATGCCCTGCCCGCCGCCGATGCACGCGCTCGCGACTCCGTAGCGCGCGCCGCGCCGCCGCAATTCCAGTAGCAAGCTCAGGACCAGCCGCGTGCCAGTGGCCGCGAGCGGGTGCCCCAGCGCGATTGCGCCGCCATTCACATTAGTTTTGTCGCGATTTAGCCCCAGCACTTTTTCCACTGCCAGATATTGCGCCGCGAACGCCTCGTTCACTTCCACCAGATCCATCTGTTCCACTTTCAAACCCGCCAATGCCAGCGCTTTCTGGATCGCCGGCACCGGCCCGATTCCCATGACCTGCGGCGGCACGCCCGCCGTCGCCCAACCGACGATTTTTCCCAGCGGTTTCCAGCCGCGCTCTTTTGCAATTTTCGCATGGGTCACAACCACCGCCGCCGCACCGTCCACGATTCCGCTGGCGTTCCCGGCAGTCACGATGCCATCTTTGCGAAACGCCGGCTGCAGCGATTCCAGCGCTTCCATGGTCGTTTCCGGGCGCCGGTGATCGTCTTCGGTTACCGTCGTCGTCTTCTTTCCTTTTTTCACTTCAACTGGGACGATCTCGTCCTTGAAATATCCAGCGCGGAATGCTGCTTCCGCCGCCTGTTGGCTGCGCAACGCGTATTCATCCGACGCGCGGCGCGTGATTCCCTGCTCGGCCGCAAGATTTTCCGCCGTTTCGGACATGCTGAAGCCGCAATACGTGTCAAACAGTCCGGACATCAGCGAATCTTCCAGCTTGCCTTCGCCCAACCGGAAGCCCGCCCGCGCCCCGCGAATCACGTGCGGCGCTTGCGACATATTCTCCATCCCGCCCGCCAGCACCACGCGCGCTTCGCCCAGCAAAATCCGCTGCGCGGCTTGCGTAATGGATTCCATTCCCGAGCCGCACAGGCGATTCACCGTCACGGCTGGAGTTTCGATAGGCAATCCGGCTTTTAAACCAACGTGGCGCGCCCCGTACAAAGCATCGGCGCTGGTCTGCATCACGTTTCCAAAAATTACGTGGTCGAAATCCGCGGGCTCCGTGCCCGAGCGGCGAATCGCTTCCTTGCTGGCGGCCGCGCCTAGCTCAATCGCCGTCGTCGAATCGAATGCGCCCATGTAGCGGGCCATCGGCGTGCGTGCTCCGTGCAAAATCACAGCATCAGTAATGAACATGTGTCCTCGGGGTGATTCAGAATTAAGGCGTGGAAAGCGCTACGAGCGTGTCGCCGCCGCGTTGCCGCGCATCTTCGAGCCCGGCCTCGGCGCGATTGATCCATTCGGTGACGCGATCTTCGGTTTCGTCGCCGGGGCGTGAAGAAGCTTCGGCCACTACGGCACTGATTGTCAAATCCGGCGTGCCCCACGAAGGACGCACCGACCCTGCCAGCTGGCGCAGCTTTTCCCCCAGCGCCCGCGCGTTATCCAGCGAAGTGTCCGGCAAAATGAACGCCAGCGACCAGGCAGTATATTTCACGGCAACGTCAGTCTGGCGAATCGCAGAAGACAGCCCGCGCGCCAGTTGTTCGATGTAATGATCCACCGCCGCGTCTCCATGCTGGCGCAGCAGATCGCCGCCGCGGTCCACGTGCACCACAATCAACGAAATCGCGGTGTTCTGCGCCCGCGCGCGATTGGATTCCACCAGCAGGCAATCAATGTAGGCTCCGCGGTTCAGCAAGCCGGTTTTTTCGTCTGCCACCGCGAGCGAACGCACCAGCGAACGCAGCCGCGTGTGATTTACTGACATCACCAGCTGGTCGCCCACCGCCTGCAGAAAATAACTTTCGTTCGGCTTCCATTTCCGGCCGTGCGCGTCTCCGATCAGCAACGCTCCAGAAGGCGCCTGCGTCTCTTTGTCCGTCAGCATGACGCCCAGCGCCGATTCCAGGCCCAATTCGCGCAAAGTTGGCAAGCTGGCCGCCTGCAATTCCACCCCTCCCATGGAATCAGGCGTCACTTGCGTCACCATCCCCACGATGCTGGAAATTTTTTGCGGGCCAACCGCGGCGAATCCTGGCGCGGCATATTCCGCTGTTGCCTGCGCGCCCTCTCCCGGAGCTCCCACCGCCACCAGACATCGGCTAACGCGCAAATGCTTCCCGATTTCCGCCGCGGTCGTCACCAGCACTTCGCGCGGCGTGGGCTGCCGGTACATCAAACGATTGATTTCGGCGATGGCCGCAAGGTCTCGATGCGTTTCCGCTGCTGTCGGAGGGGCCTGCGTTCCGTAGGCTTCCAATTGCTGCGCGGGCTGCAGCGGCGGGGGAGCATCCACCACTGCGGGAGAGGGCGCCGGTGCCGCGGCTCTTGCCGCGGGCTTGCGAACTCCGCCTTTCGGCCACCAGTTCGCTCGTTCGTACAAAGCGCGCAGCCTCTCGTTCCGGTTTTCCTCGCCGGGAAAAAGTTCCGCGATCCGCTCCAGCCTTTCCACTGCCTTGCTTTGCAACGAGTACTGCAGGAAAATTTCCACCTGCACCACCAGATCTTCCAGCGCCTGCTGCGCGCGCACTTCTTCCGGCACGCCAGCCGCGGCTTCCGAAGGCTCGCGACCTGCTCCCGTAAATCCGTCGGTGCGCGTGGAAACTGTCGCCGCCTTCGCCGCGCGCGCCAGAATATTCTGCAGAAAACCAGGATCGGCTTTGCCTTCCAGTTTCGCGATGCGCTCATGATTCCGGTAATCGTACGGGTCAATATCCACCAGCCGGTCCAGCGATTCGCAGGCTTCTTTCAACCGGTCCGCGCCCAAATACAAATCGAACAACTTCACAAGCGAATCGAAATATTTCGTCTCGCGGTTCAGCTCCTCGTACAACTTCGCCACTACTTCCGCCAGCGGCAACGACTGCGGATAGCTCGCCGCCAGCCGGTCCAGGTTGGCCGCCAGTTCCACTTCCTTGCGCAGCGCGCGCATGGTCTCTTTGGTCTGTACCAGCAGCGCAGCTGCTTTGGAATCTTGGCCCGCACGAATATACGCGGCTGCCAATTCGAATAATTTTACGAAGCCCTCGGGCTTCTGCGAGTAATAGGCCTGGAACACGTCCCGCGCCGCGTCCAATCGCCCGGTACGCAGCAGCGCTTCGCCGTAAAGCGCCAAGAAATTGGCATCGCGCTCGGTGGCGGCAAAAGGCTCAAGCAACATCACCGCACCTTCGGCATCGCCCTTGCGCAACTTTGCTTCGCCGAAGAGCATCGCGCCAACCCGGTCCTGCGGAGCCAGCACGTGCGCCCGCCCAAAATATTCCAGCGCTTCGTCCAGCGCGCCTACCGACAGCGTCAATTGCCCCGCACGCACGTAGCTGCGCGCCGCCATGTCCGCATGGCGCAGCTTTTCGGCGAGTTCGCCCAAGACGATATGGCGCTGCGGATTTTCCGGATCCAGGATCGCCATGCTTTCGTAACATGCCAGCGCTTCGATGCTGCGTTGCTCCTTGACGTAAAGCTCCGCGGCATTTCCGAATTGCTCGATGGAGTCCGAAACGCGGTTCTGCTTCTGCAGCAAAGTAGCGAAACGCATCAATCGGTCGGCAGGCTGCGGAAACGTGCGCAGAAAACGAATGAAAACAGCGGAGGCCTTGGCGCCATCGCCCGTTTCGATCAAGCGGTCGAATTGAATGCCGTAATATTCAGCGGCCAGCGCCGGCTCGTTCAGGCGCGTATAGATGTCCGCCAGCGCCTGCAGCGCTTCCTGATGCGCGGGAGCCTCTTCCAGCACCGCCTGATACTCGGTGACGGCTTCGCGAAGCTTGTTCTTCTCCAGGCTCTTGCGCGCCCGGTCGAGATGTTTGTTAATGTCCTGTGCCATGGGAAACGGCGCGTTCCTCGGGTATGCGGGCTCGCTGGGGAAGTCCGCCCGCGAGTTTTGCCGCGACAACGTCACGGGTCCCGATTTTTTTCGCGCGGGTCGAACATCCACTATATACCGGACGCCAAGCCCCTCTCAAAACGAATTCAGCCCTGCGTGCTCAGAAGCACCACAAAAGACACCTGATTTGAAGAGGGACACTTAAGGGTTCACAACTGGAGGTTAGCTGGCGGGGGGACGGACGGCGAGCCGTTCACGCACATCTGAGCGCGTCCGGGCTGCGCAGGTCCACCCTACACGCGCCCACTAGCGCGCGCCTGGCTGGGTAGTTCCTTCACCTTCTCGCGCATGGATTTCAGCGACAGCCCGCTGCGCACCAATCCCGCAAATCCCAGGAAAATAAACGGAATCGTCAGCGCCAGAAACGCGAAAAACGAAAAACCTTTCGCCGTCGGCGTTTCTACATTGAAGACACTCAATCCCAGGACGCAAAAAAGTTGGTAGGAGCCGAAGTTGGCCGGCGCGTTCGGCAACGACACGCCCAGATTAATGATCAGCAGCACCACGATCGCCGCCAGAAACGGCAGCCGCAAGTTATAAGCTTTCATCATCGCCCACAGCCCCAGCACCTGGCACGCCGGCATCAACAGTGACGCAAACACCGCCGCGTAAAAACTCGGCGACGTGCCCATGGCGTGCAATCCCAATAGCGCGCGCATCAATTTTCCCGGCAGATGCCGCGGTCCGGAATTCATGTCTGGATTTTGCGAGAGTTTTACTTCCAGGTAGTAAATAATCAGCACCACGATCGCCAGCAACACCAGTGTGACGATTCCCAGCGTATCTGCCACCTTGCGGAATTTCTGGGGCAAATCCACCAGCAGCGAAACCACCGCCAATGACGCCGTAGCAATCACCAAATCCACCAGCCGCTCGACGCCCACCGATCCCAGCACGCGCCCCAGCGTGATGTCCTCGGCATCCGACACGATGTAGCTGCGCAGCAATTCGCCCGGCCGCAGCGGAAACACCAGATTGGCGAAAAGCCCCGCGTATACCGCACGGATCGTGTGCGTCAACTTCACTTTCCCGAACGGGCTCAACAGCCATTTCCAGCGCAGCGCCTGCACTCCGTAGCTCAGCACGTCGAACCCCATCCCGATTGCTACCCACTTCCAATCCACGCGCGACAGTTCGCGTATCCACTGCATCAGATGAAAATCGTGCAGCACCCAAATGAGGCAGGCGGTCGCCAGCGTGTATCCGAGAATCCTCAGCGCTCGGGACTTTTTTTGCACTCCGACGATCTGGGCCGTGGTGTTCAATGAGGAGCTTTCGCCGCGCGTGGTCCGTCTGCCGGCAACCAACTAATTCCGCAGAGTAAATTGGGCCACGCCGAGCGTGTGTAGAGGATCTGAAAGTATTGTAGCGTGCAAAGTTTCGACAACGAGCCTGCCTTTCCGCTCATAACCCGCCGTTCCTTCTGACTGCCGGTCACGCCCCATCATCATTCGCAAACCGGCTACAGCCTACGATATCAGCTTCCCACAGGCAATCCGAGACTACCGGCGAAGATGCTAAGACACCACCCGTGCCGTTAACCCGACTACAGCACTTGTGGTACAGGTTGCAACGACCTGCCGCGCGGCTCTGTGTCTGAATCTCGCGCCAACTTTCAATTCTGGACGCGCCACAAACGGCCCGCCTCCCCTTTCCAATTTCGATTTTCCGCCCTTGTGTGGCAAACTCGATAGTTTGAAGGGCGCATCGCCCGCGCGCAGAGCGTGCAGCACAATCGCCGGCGCCGCGCATTCGCACAGAGAGACATGGATCCCCAGTACATCCGCAATTTCTGCATCATTGCGCACATTGACCACGGCAAATCCACGCTGGCCGACCGCCTGCTGGAACTCACCGGCGCGCTCACCCAGCGCGAAATGCATTCGCAGGTCCTCGATTCGATGGACCTGGAGCGCGAGCGCGGCATCACCATCAAAGCCAAGAGCATTCGCCTTCATTACACCGCGCGCGACGGCCACGAATATCGCCTGAACTTGATTGACACGCCCGGCCACGTGGATTTTTCCTACGAAGTTTCTCGCGCACTTTCTGCTTGCGAAGGTGCGTTGCTGGTGGTGGACGCGAGCCAGGGCGTCGAAGCGCAAACTGTGGCCAACGCGTTTCTCGCTTCGCGCCACAATCTCACCATCATTCCCGTTATCAATAAAATTGACCTGCCCGCTGCGCGCATTGATTACGCGAAGGAACAAATCGAAAACGTGCTGGCGATTCCGGCAGACGAAGCTTTGCCCATCAGCGCCAAGAGCGGCCTGGGTGTAGATGAAGTTCTCGAGGCGATCGTACGTCTCGTCCCTGCCCCGATAGGCTCCGCCGACGCTCCCCTGCGCGCGCTGATTTTCGATTCCTGGTTCGATTCCTACCGCGGAGCCGTCGTGCTGGTGCGCGTGATGGAAGGGCGCCTCGCGCCGCACATGAAGATTCGCCTCACGTCGAGCAATGAAGTGTATGAAGTGGAAAATCTCGGCGTACTCACGCCGAAACCCGTGGTGCTGCAGGAACTCGCGGCCGGTGACGTCGGCTTCATCATCGCCAACATCAAACGCGTGGCCGATGCGCGCGTAGGTGACACCGTCGTCGAGGACGGGCATCCGGCGCCGCCCCTGCCAGGCTTTGAAGCCATCAAGCCGATGGTGTTCGCTGGCCTTTTCCCCGTCAACGCGAGCGACTACGAAATGTTGCGCGACGCGCTGGGAAAATTGCAGCTTAACGACGCGGCTTTCTTCTACGAGCCGGAAAACTCCGTCGCGCTCGGCTTCGGATTTCGCTGCGGCTTTCTCGGCCTGCTGCACATGGAAATCGTGCAGGAACGCCTCGAGCGCGAATTCAATATCGGCCTGATCACCACCGCGCCCAGCGTGCAATACCGCATCACCACCACGGCCAACGAAGTGATGGAAGTGGATAACCCCACGAAATTTCCGCCGCCCGCCTCGATTCAGAAGATCGAAGAACCGATGCTCACCGCCATGATCATTACTTCGGAAGAATCCGTCGGCGGCGTGCTGCAGCTGTGCGAAGAAAAACGCGGCACGCAGAAGAAATTCGAATATCTCTCACCCACGCGCATCATGCTCACCTACGAAATGCCGCTCAACGAAATTGTTCTGGATTTTTACGACCGGCTGAAGAGCGTTTCGCGCGGCTACGCTTCGCTCGATTATCATTTGTCCGGCTATCACGAATCGGACTTGGTGAAGCTCGACGTGCTGGTGGGCGGCGAGCCGGTGGACGCGCTCACAGTGATCTGCCACCGCGATCAGTCGTACGAACGCGGCCGCGATTTAGTCTCGCGCCTGCGCAAACTCATCCCGCGCCAGATGTTCGAAATCGCCATCCAGGCCGCCATCGGCAGCCGCGTGATCGCTCGCGAAACGATCAGCCCCATTCGCAAAAACGTGATCGCCAAATGCTACGGCGGCGACATCTCCCGCAAACGCAAACTCCTCGAAAAACAAAAAGAAGGCAAGAAGCGCATGAAGCGTGTTGGCCGAGTGGATATCCCCCAGGAGGCTTTCCTGGCTGTGCTGAAAGTTTCCGGTGGCGCCGCCGACGAGGAATAGTCCTATTGCTCTCGACTCGCGGCGGAGAGTAAACTTGCGTCGAGCGGTCCACAATGCCGACCACAAAGTTCATTAAAAACAAAAAGGGTCAAAAAGTGCGCGTCGTGCTCGATATCAGGGAGTATGAAAAACTGATCGAGGACGCTGAAGAACTCGAAGCCATTCGAGCTTACGATTCCGCCAAGGAAGAAGGTGGGACGCCCATTCCCTACGAGCAGGTTTTGCGAAGGATCGAAGATTCACGGAAGTGAGCTATTCGGTATTCTTCCTGCCTCGCGCTAACCGCGAATTCGCTGCGCTCTCCAAATCCGACTTTGAAAGAGTTAAGCGCGCTATCGACGGTCTCTCGGACAATCCGCGTCCGATGAATTGCCAAAAACTGAAGGGACGCGATAGCTGGCGGATTCGAGCCGGCAACTATCGGGTGGTTTACGATATTAATGATTCGGCCCGATCTGTAACGGTGGTCACTGTTGGTCACCGACGCGAAGTGTATCGATAAGCGCGCGACTACGTGGTCTTCTTCGCACGAACGGTAGCCCCTACTTCACCACGCGCCAGGCGCACTGAAATATCCTCGCCTAGCGCGACCTGATCCGGCGAACGCAGCACTTTCCCCGACGCGTCGTACGCAATCGCGTAACCGCGCTCCAGAATCTTCAGCGGGCTGCGCTCATCGAGAGTCAGTGCGGCTGCCTGCAGCACTCTCCGTTTGGCAATCAGCAGACGATCAACTCGCACCTGCAGGTCGGCGGAATCGCGTTCTAACCGCCGCCGCAAATGTCCTACTCGCGCGCGCAAATCGAGGGCCGCAAAGCGCACCTGCGTCGTCGCGAAGCCGCGTCGTTTCCGCGCCACCAGTCGTTCCAGCGCAGCCCGCAGCAAACCGCGCTGCTGCTCGATCCGCCGCGCCAGCACCGCCGCGCGCCCGCGCAAATCAAACGACGCAATGTGCGCGTTCGCTTCCGTCAATCGCTGCCGCGCCATTGCCAGCCGCAGCCGCAAACCGATCGCCAGCGAGTTCGCCATTTCATCTAGCTGCTGCCGCCGGTCGCGCAGCACCAGTTCCAGCTGACGGAATCCCCGGTGCGTCTGCAAATCGCGCACGCGATGCCGCCACTGCGAAAGCCGGTAACGCATGTAGTGCGCGATCTGGCGCTGGTACTCGGCGATGTGCCGCTCGAATTCCTCCCGCGACTTCACCACGATTTCCGCGGCCGCCGAAGGAGTAGGCGCGCGCAAATCCGCCACAAAATCCGCAATCGTGAAGTCCGTTTCGTGCCCCACGCCCGTAATCACCGGGATCCGTGACGCGAAAATTGCCCGCGCCAAACTTTCCTCGTTGAACGCCCACAAATCTTCCAGCGACCCGCCGCCGCGCGTCAGAATCAGTACATCGACCGTTTTCGTCTGATTGAAATGACGGAGCGCTTCCACGATCTCCGCCGCCGCTCCCGCGCCCTGCACCTTCACCGGATACAAACTCACCTGCGCATTGGGAAATCTGCGCTTCAGCACGCGAAGAATGTCGCGAATCGCAGCGCCCGTCGGCGAGGTGATAACTCCGATGCAGCGCGGCAGCACCGGCAGCGGCTTTTTGCGCGCCGCAGCGAATAATCCTTCCAGCTCCAGCTTTTTCTTCAGTTGCTCGAACGCCAGTTGCAGCGCGCCCAATCCCACCGGCTCGATCAACGTGACGTAAATCTGATATTCGCCGCGCGCGTCATACACGCTCAGCGCGCCGCGCACCGCGATGTGCAGTCCATCCTCGGGCTTGAATTTCATTCCGCGCATCTGGTCGCGGAAACACACGCAGCGAATCTGCGACTTCGCATCCTTCAGCGTGAAATAGCAATGTCCGGACTGTGCCGCGTGGCAGTTCGATACTTCGCCCTCGACCCACACTTCCGGCAGCGCCGATTCCAGCAACTCTCGGATGCGCGCCGTCAGCTCGCTGACCTTCCAGGTCCGCCGCTCCGGCATCAAATTGAAAAGTGATGTCTGGCTCATAATTCTATCTGCGGAAATGATTCACAACCCACATCAGCAAGCTCAAAACCACGCTCAACAAAATGCAAGTCACCACCGGAAAATAAAAACTGCCGTTTCGCCCCTGATAAACAACATCGCCCGGCAAACGTCCCAGCCGAAACGGCAATTTTCCGCTAAATGCCAACAGCGCGCCGACGCTGGCCAGCACAATTCCCAGCACGATCAGAATTTTCCCGGTCTCGCGTAATGCATCCATGGCTGGGTGGCGCTCAGAGGTCCATTCTAACCCCAACCGTTAGCGTCACAGGAATTTCGCGGTGGCACAGAGCGTGACCCATGATTTCTAGGAAGCAGTCGCAATCGGCAGGCGAGTTTATTCGGAGTTGGCGGGAGCGCTGCTTGTGAATCGCGCCGCGGGTTACTTCGTCCTTCGAGCCGGTAGCACCGGCTCGAAGAGCTGCGCCTCAGCCTGCTGGAACTTCAACGCTTAGTCGGTCTCATACGCGCGGCAGCGCAAGATCCGCCAAAACCATGCACGCTCGAACGCCTTAGACCAGCTCCGCCCCGGAGAAAAAATATCCAATCTCGTACGCGGCCGTATCCTGCGCGTCCGAACCGTGCGTGCAATTAAACTGGATGCTCTGGCCCAATTCCTTGCGAATCGTGCCGGCTGCGGCCTTCGCGGGATCGGTCGCGCCCATCGTCTCGCGCCACTTCACAATTCCATTTTCCGCCTCGAGCACCATCACCACGGCTTTGCCCGAGCTCATAAAATCCGTTAGCTCGCCGAAAAATCCCCGCTCGCGATGTACCGCGTAGAATCCTTCGGCCTGCGCCTTCGTCAAACGCACAGATTTGATGGCAATGATCTTGAATTTCGCCGCATGCACACGGCTAAGAATGTCCGCGGTCAGCCCGCGCCCCACCGCATCCGGTTTCACAATTGCCAAAGTTCGCTCGACAGCCATTCGATTCATCTCCCAGAATTAAAATGATGCGCGCGCTCGCAACGCGATGCGCCACGCCCTACTTCTTTTGCTTCGCAGACTTCCTTGATTTAGCAGCGCCAACTTTTTTCTTCGCCGCGGGTTTTGCCTTGGACTTCGACTTCGATTTCCCGAGCGCGGCAGCCATGGTGTGCCCAATCTCGGCCGGACTTTGCACCGTGCGAATCCCCGCCGCCCTCATCGCCTTATATTTTTCCGCCGCAGTCCCCTGCCCGCCGCTGATAATCGCCCCCGCATGCCCCATCCGTCGCCCCGGAGGCGCCGTCTGCCCCGCGATGAATCCCACCACCGGCTTGCGCACATGCTTCTTGATATACTCCGCCGCCACTTCCTCAGCGTTGCCGCCGATTTCGCCAATCAGCACAATCGCATGCGTATCGCGATCCTCATTAAACATCTTGATCGCATCCAGAAAACTCGTCCCGATGATCGGATCGCCGCCAATCCCAATGCACGTGGATTGCCCAATCCCCAGGCGCGTCAACTGATCCACAGCCTCGTACGTTAAAGTTCCGCTGCGGCTCACCACGCCCACATGCCCCTGCTTGTGAATCGATCCCGGCATAATCCCGATTTTGCATTTTCCCGGCGAAATAATCCCAGGACAATTCGGTCCAATCAATCGCGTGCGCGAATTTTTCAAAACCGCCGCCACGCGCACCATGTCCAAAGTCGGCACGCCTTCCGTAATGCAAATCACCAACGGCAAACTCGCATCCATCGCTTCCAGAATTGCGTCCGCGGCAAACGGTGGCGGCACAAAAATCACCGACACGTTCGCTTTCGTAGCCTTCACCGCCTCCGCCACTGTGTTGAAAACCGGCACGCCCAGATGCTTGGACCCGCCCTTTCCCGGCGTCACGCCCGCCACGACTTTCGTTCCGTAATCCAGCATCTGCTGCGCGTGAAAGCTTCCCTCGCGTCCCGTAATTCCCTGCACGATCAGCCGCGTATTCTTATCAACCAGCACGCTCATCGTGCCCCTCCCGCGAGCGCCACCGCTTTTTCCGCGCCATCCTTCATTCCTTCCGCGACCGCGAAATTAAATCCAGAGTTACGCAAGATTTCCTTGCCCCGCTGCACGTTCGTGCCTTCCATCCGCACTACCACCGGCACTTTGAATTTCAATTCCTTCGCCGCGCTCACCACACCGCTGGCCAGCACGTCACAACGCAAGATCCCGCCGAAAATATTTACGAACACCGCGCGCACATTCGGATCGCTCAGCAAAATGCGGAACGCGTTCTTCACCTGCTCCTCGGACGCCCCGCCCCCAACGTCCAGAAAATTCGCCGGACTCCCACCGCTCAACTTAATAATGTCCATCGTGGCCATCGCCAATCCCGCGCCATTCACCATGCAGGCAATGTCGCCATCCAGCTTGATGTAATTCAATTTGAATTTCGAAGCTTCCACTTCCAGCGGCGTTTCCTCTTCCAGATCGCGCAATTCCTTGAATTCCGGATGCCGATAGAGCGCATTGTCATCAAAAGTCACTTTCGCATCCAACGCCACCAATTTCCCGTCGCCCGTCACGACGCACGGATTGATTTCAATCATTGAAGCGTCCGTCTCGATGAACGCGCGGTATAGCGCCTGAAAAAATGGCACCGCCGCGCCAACCTGCTCCGGCGTCAACCCCAAACCAAAAGCCAATTTGCGCGCCTGATATGGCTGAAACCCCGTCGCCGGATCAATCTTCTCGCGCAGAATCGCTTCCGGATGATCCTTCGCCACTTCCTCAATTTCCATCCCACCCGCCGCGCTCGCCATAAAAATCGGCGCGCCCAGCGCGCGATCCACCAAAATTCCCAAATAAAGTTCGCGCTTGATATCCAGCCCCTCTTCGATCAACAACCGCCGCACGATGCGCCCTTCTTCCCCCGTCTGCGGCGTCACCAATTTCATTCCCAAAATTTGTTCCGCCAGCGTCGAAGCATCGTCCGGAGATTTTGCCAGCTTCACGCCGCCGGCCTTTCCGCGTCCGCCCGCGTGAATTTGCGCCTTCACCACCACCACGGAAGTTCCCAGCCGCTGCGCCACCGCCCGCGCCTCATCCTTCTTAAAAACCACTTCTCCGCGCGGCACCGGCACGCCAAATTTCGCAAGGATACCCTTGGCCTGATATTCGTGAATCTTCATTCCAGCTCCATCGGCTTCCTGAAGGTCGCCTTGAATAGTGCTAAGATTCGAGGACAAATAAAGCGACTTAGTTTACTTGGAAGATGCGGCACGGGCAAGGAGCTGCCTCGCGCGAAAATCCGCAGCCCCGCAGTCGCCGCGCGGCTAAACACACACACGAAGATGATTCACGAAGCGCTCGACAAACTCATAAAAGGCGAAGACCTCTCGCGTGCCGAAGCCCAAGCCGCGATGGAACTAATCCTCTCCGGCCACGCCAGCACCGAACAGATTGCCGCGCTGCTGATCGCGCTGCGCATTAAAGGTGAAACGGTTGACGAAGTCGTCGGCTTCGCTCTCGCCATGCGCCGCCACGCCACGCCGATTTTTCCCGCCGGCCGCAAACATCCTGACGAAGTGCTCGTGGACACCTGCGGCACTGGCGGCGACGCGCGTGGCACCTTCAACATTTCCACCGCCGTCGCCTTCGTAGTCGCCGGCGCAGGCGTGCGCGTCGCGAAACATGGCAATCGCTCCACCGGCTCGCGCTGCGGCTCCGCGGACGTGCTCGAAGCCCTCGGGGTAAAAATTGAACTCGCGCCCGAACGCGTCGCCGAATCCATCGAACAGATCGGTATCGGCTTCCTCTACGCTCCCGCGATGCACGCGGCCACGCGCTATGCGATTCCCGCGCGCCGCGAACTGCGTGTGCGCACCGTTTTCAATCTGCTCGGCCCGCTCACCAATCCCGCCGGAGCTTCCGCGCAAATCGTCGGCGTGTACGATGCCGGCCTCACCGAACTCGTCGCGCAAGCCCTCGGCGAATTGGGCGTGCAACGCGCGCTGGTGGTTCACGGCGCCGATGGCCTGGATGAAATTTCCATCAGCGGAGCAACCTCCATTGCAGAATTGCGCGATGGCGTCGTGCGCAGCTACACCGTCGCGCCCGAAGATTTCGGCCTCCGCCGTGCGCCGCTCGAAGCCATTCGCGGTGGCGACGCACAACACAATGCCGAGATCATCCACAAGGTTCTAGGACGCTCGCTGCTCTACCGCGAGCATGGCCCGCATCGCGAAATCGTGCTGGCCAATGCCGCCGGCGCAATCGTCGCCGCAGGCCGCGCCACCGATTTTCTCGATGGCGTGCGCCTCGCCACCGACTCCATTGATTCCGGCGCTGCCCGCGCCAAGCTCGAAGCGCTCGTGGCATTCTCACAATCCACCGCAGGCCACCACAGTCAATCCGTATCCTGATTGCAATCCGCTTCGCGAATTGATCCAAGCCATTTCACAACTGGTTCACGCGGAAGCGCGGGGCTTCGGAGTGAGTGTGAGAGGGCGGGAATCTTTGTGGGTCGTGGCTTTAGCCACGACATAAACCGCGCTGAATCCGAGCGGCTTTAGCCGCTGAAGTTCCGCTTTTCCAGTTCCCACACACACTCTTCAGCCCCGCCATCACGCCGAGCGTTTGAAGGGGCTCTAGCCCCTGAAGCTACGATTCACTTGATGGACTGTACGACCATGCTAGACGGATCGGCAGAGACCGCAGAGTCGAGATCAAGCAAAATACGACCCGCCGAGGTGCCAACCGGCGGATAGCAATTGCCATCGGAACTATAAGTGGCTCCGCAATGCCCGGTAAAATTCCGCCGCCGCGGTGATTGCGCAAACTGCCAGACGCGCGCGCCGGGAAACCCGCTCTGCGATGGCTCCGGTGGATTTTTCAAATAAGCGCAGCCCGGCGAGGGAGGGCACGCGTCGTTGTAAATAAAGTACGCCATCACCGGCGCGCGCTCGTGAATGTCGTCAGCCGTCGTGATGGTTTGCCCTTTGCCTTCTTTCACTTTCATTCCCGAGCAGTAAACTCCTGCGACGAAGCCTCTCGACTCCACTGTGCACTTCCAACCCTCAATGTAATTAATTTGCGGCGGCAACATTCGGCCGCCCTCTTCAATATCCAGATAAATTATCGTGAAAGTGTCGGCAGAGAATCCCTCCCGCTGTGCCGCCGCAACGGCTACTTCCGCGTCACGCGCACCCAGATCGCTTGGATCCACCGGGGGTTGCAATTCTTTCGATAAGCGCCCGTTGAATAGCACCAAAAAACCGAAGCTGTTTTTCAGTAGTTCAGCACGCTTCCCGGTCCAGGAATTCGCTTTTGCGCCGGGCGGTGCGTTCAGCCAATATCCAGAAAACGTGAAGGTTCGTCGCAAGCCGGGCAAAGCGTCATCGCCGGGATAATCGTTCGCATCGAAACCAAGATAAGTCTGTCCGAGGACTTTTTCCGACTGCGATGGCCGCGGCGCGCTCGTGCCGGCCGCGCGTGCAAACAGAAGAGACGCGCCGAACACCACGCAGAGCAGAAGAGTTTCAGTGACGGGCGCACTCGTTCTTCGCTTCTCGCGCACTGCGCACCGCCGCATCAAATCAAACACTCAAAAAATTCTTCAACAAATCGAATCCCGCGCAGGTCAGCACCGATTCCGGATGAAATTGCACGCCTTCCACACGCAACTTGCGATGACGAAAACCCATGATCGTTCCGTCGTCCGTCTCCGCCGATATTTCCAGTTCGCGCGGCAGCGATTTGCGTTCGACGATCAGCGAATGATATCGCGTAGCGAGGAACGGCTTCGGCAACCCCTGAAAAATAGTCCGCCCGTCGTGCTCGATCTCGCTGGTTTTTCCGTGCATCAGCTTCGCCGCGCGAATCACCCGCCCGCCAAACGCCGCGCCAATCGCCTGATGCCCCAGGCACACACCCAATATCGGAATCTTCCCCGCGAAACGCTGGATCAGCGGAACGCTGATGCCCGCTTCCTTCGGCGTGCACGGCCCCGGTGAAATCACAATCCGCTCCGGCGCCATTTCCTCGATTTCATCCAGCGTGATCTCATCGTTCCGGCGCACGTCGAGCTGCTGCCCCAGCTGGCCAAGGTACTGTGCCAGGTTGTATGTAAACGAATCGTAGTTGTCGAGCAGCAGAATCATGTGACGCTCATATTCTAACTTTTTAACCGTGCACTCGAAAGCTTTGGTAGCGGCGCACTTCAGTGCGCCATCGGTGTTACGCCACGAATCGCCGGCGGTCTGAGAACGCCCGTTGCAAAATCCTATTCCGTGCGGCTTCCGTTCTCGCCGCGATGCGCAATTTCCAGCGCCTTCACCAGCGCGCGCGCTTTGTTCACCGTTTCTTGATATTCGCGCTCCGGCACCGAATCCGCCACCACGCCGCCGCCCGCTTGAATGTAGGCGCGGCCGCCCTTCGCCACCATCGTGCGCAGCGCGATACACGAATCAATGTTGCCGGAAAAATCGAGGTACATCACCGCGCCCGCGTAAATGCCGCGCCGTGTGGGCTCGAGCTCGTCAATAATTTGCATCGCGCGTATTTTCGGCGCGCCCGATAAAGTGCCCGCGGGAAAACAGGCCATCAGCGCATCGAAACAATCCACGTCTGGGCGCAATTGCCCGCGCAGGCTGGAAACCAGATGCATCACGTGGGAGTAGCGCTCCACAAACATCAGGCGCTCGACTTTCACCGAGCCGTATTCGCACACACGGCCCAAATCGTTGCGGCCCAAATCTACCAGCATGATGTGTTCGGCGCGCTCCTTCGGATCCGCGAGCAGTTTTGTTTCGAGCGCGCGATCTTCCGCTTCGTTGCGCCCGCGCGGCACCGTTCCGGCGATAGGACGATAGGAAATGTTGTGCCCCTGCACCTTCACCAGCATTTCCGGCGAGCTGCCCACCACTGCGAGTTCGTCCAGCTTCAAGTAATAAAGGTACGGCGACGGATTCACCACGCGCAGCGCCCGATATATCTCAAACGGGTCGGCGCCGGTGCGCGCCGAGAATCGCTGGCTGGGGACCACCTGAAAAATATCGCCGGCGCGAATGTAACTCTTGGCCTTGCGCACCGCAGCCATGTACTGCGCTTTCGTGAAATTCGATTCCACGCGCAGCGGCCCGCCTCGCCGCGCGCGGCGCTGCTGCGGCAATGGACTTTCCAGTTTGCGGCGCGTGCGGCGAATTTCGCGCACGGCGGCATCGTATTTTGCGCGCAGGCTTCCCGGACTTTCCGTGAAAACATTGCGAATCACCCACACGCGATGCTGCACGTGATCGAAAGCCACCAGGCCCAGGTAGAACATCATCACGCTATCGTCCAGGTTCAGGTCGTCGCGCCCGCTCGCCGGAATTTTTTCGACCAAACGCACCATGTCGTACGCGAAATATCCAATGGCTCCGCCAATCAGTGGGGGCAGGCCTGGCACGCGCACTGGCTTATATCGCTCGGTGAGCTGCCGCAGATACTCGATAGGGTTGGCCTTGAAGTTCTTGCGCTTGCCGCCCGTTTCCAAACTGCACTTCCACCCATGAGAACGAAAAACTTCCTGCGGGTTCGCGCCCGCGAAGGTGTAGCGCGCGATATTTTCGCCGCCCTCTACGCTCTCCAGCAGAAACGAATATTTCGCATTGTGCGCCAGGCGCAAGTGCGCGCCCACAGGCGTTAGCAGATCCGCCGTGAACGTCTCGTACACCGGAACCAGGTTTCCCTGCCGCGCCAGCTTGCTGAACGTTTTGAAATCCGGCTGAATCATCGTCTGGCCATTTTCTCTTCGCGGGTCAACGCGCGCAACACCGCGCCGCGCATCGCTTCCACCGGCGCTCGCTCGCCCGTCCATATTTCCCATTGCGCCGTGCCCTGCGCCACGAACATCTCCACGCCCGAAACCGTTTCGATGCCCCGGCGAGCCGCGAGTTGCATCAGCCTGGTGACGCGCGGCCGGTAAATCAGATCAAAAACCAGCCGGCAATTCAGTTCGCGCGCTTCGAGTGGCGACCGCCCTTCCGCGGGATGCATCCCCACCGGCGTCGCGTTGACGATCGCGTCGAAGAATTCCCGCCGCAGGCGTGGACGCTCCACCACTTCGCCACCTACCGCCCGTGCCAGCGCCTTCGCAGCCGGCGCGCGGCGCGCGCAAACGCAAACCGACGCTCCCGATTGCGCCAGCGCAAACGCCACCGCGCGCGCCGCGCCGCCTGCGCCAAATATTAGCGCGCGGCTGCCACGCAACGGGATGCGACGCTCGAGCGCGCGCAGCACGCCCACATAGTCCGTGTTGTAGCCGTACAATTTTCCGCCGCCGCGCACCACCACCGTGTTCACCGCGCCAATCGCCGCCGTCATCGGATCGCAATCGTCCAGATGTCGCAGAATCGCCTGCTTGTGCGGCAGCGTCACGCTGAATCCTGCAATTCCAAGCGGCCCAACACTGCGCAGAAAATCCCGCAGATTGCGCACCAGGAACGGGAGAAATACCACATCCATCTTGCGCGCCTGAAAACCCGCGTTCTGCAGCACCGGCGAAAGCGAATGGCCAATCGGATTGCCGATCACTCCGTACACCCGCGTCTTCCGGCGCAATTTGTCTGCTTGGTACAAATTTTTCATGGCATCGAGCGTCGCTTGCCCCGGAGCCGTCGCATTTTCCACTGGTGCATAAGTCAGCTCGCTGCCCTCGCGCAGAGCCAGCACGCGTGTCGGCATCGCCACGTCGCCCATTGGCACGGCAATCATGTTTCGTCGCCCGTGCGCCAGCCGCAACACGTCCAAACTTCGGCCCAGCGAATCGCATCGCACCGCGATCTTGATCGCGTCAGGCGCGCCACGTCCCAGATCAGCTGCAACGCGCCGCAAATTCCTGGGCGACCGCCCGAAAAAATGCGCCGAAGCAATCCGCCGCCCTTCGCCCAGCAGCACGTCCAACAATTCCAGCGGGCACCGCGAGGAACTTTCGATTTCCAGATCGTACCAGCCGCAACCCGACCGCACCGCCACCGCCAGATGCGCGAGCTGCTGCGCAATCGTGCCGCGAAACTTTCCGCCGGCAACGCGGCGTCGGCAAGTAGCGATCAACGTCCCGCGCGGCCGCTTTTTTGCGAGCCGCGCCAGCAACTTCTTCATTTCATCGTCATCGGACAGCCAATCCAGCCGCAATTCGACCGTGCGCGTCATATTCAGCGCCGCTATCAGCTGCTTCCACATCCCGGTGGCGTCCGCCGCAGCCACCACGGCGCAGATTTTGTCTTTTGCAATCATTGGGCTTGTTTTCGGCTGGGCCGTATCCGGATCACTGACGCGAGCGTCGGTTCTCGCGAATTCTGGGGCACCCTGTCCTAATGTACAGGTACTACAGGGCTTGTACCATGTGGTGCACAATGTGTAAAGCGGGTCGGACCATTGTCTTGACGAGTCCCAGTACGTCCATTACAGTCGCTACATCGGGCTAATTGTGGGTTGAGCGCCTGTTCCGCGGCGCGCGATATTCAAAGGAGCAAGCATTATGCGTGGGAAAATTGTCCTTGCCAGTCTGATTTTGAGCCTTTCCGGCGTCGCCGCTTCAGCGCAGACCGCGGCCTCTGTGCCCATTTATAAGGACATCTATTGCTCCGGGACCATCACCAATGAGTCCGTTCCCCAGGACTCCTATGTGATCACCGGCGAAGGCTCCAATTACAAGATTACCTTCCAGGAAGGCGACTATGTGTACCTCAACAAGGGTGCCAGCCAGGGTGTAAAGGTTGGTGACGAATTCTCGGTGATACGGCCTGTCGTTGACCCCACCGAAGTGGAATGGGCAAAGTGGCAGTTCGCGATCATCCGCAAGCTGGGTACCTGGTGGGAAGATGAATCCCGCGTGCGCGTTGTCGTCACCCAGCCCGACACTTCTGTCGCGCAAGTGGAACACTCCTGCAGCTACGTGCAGCGTGGCGATATCATCCTGCCGTTCAAGGAGCGCCCCACGCCGCCCCTGAAACCCGAGGGCAATTTCGACCGCTTCGCGCCTCCCAGCGGCAAAGCCACCGCGATGGTGATGATTGGCAAGATGTTCTCGGTCGAACTGGGTACGAATGACGTCTTCTATGTGAACCTGGGCAGCCAGGAGGGCGTGCACGTAGGCGACTACTTCCGCATCTTCCGCTACACCGGCACCGAGCACGAGCTGGCGTACGAAACCAAGCGAGCTGCGTTCGACAACGATAAGGAAGCTACGGTGTTCGGCAGGGTATACGGGTTTGGCTCCGTTCCGGCGAAGTGGAAGTGGGACAACACGCCGCGCGAAGTCCTCGGCGAGGGTATTGTACTAAGGACCGGAACGAATTCATCCACGGTTTTGACTACCTTCAGCTTGCGCGAGTTCTTCGTCGGGGATTACGTGGAGATCGAGTAGGCTGCAGCCGGGCTGCTAGCTTCTCCAAGCCGGACTGATTCAATCCGGCTACGGCTTCCGCGGCATCGACGCAGAAGCCGAGGCCGCTTCACTGAAGACCTCGGCGGTGAAGGCTTGGATCCGCGTCGCGGGATCTCTCCAGGCGTCGCGTTCCAGGCCGGCTTTCACGCAAGTTTCCTCCAGGAATCGTTGCGGGCTCCAATTGAACTGAGTGGCTACTTGCGGGAGCAGCACTCCGCGCTGCCTGCCTTGGCTGACGACTAAACCGTGCTTCCCTGCTTCGATCGCCTCTAGCTTCACGTCTTCCAACGGCGACAGCACTGAAACCTCGATGTCGATCTCGCTTAGTTCGGCTGGCTGAACCGGGTCGAAGCGGGAATCGCGCAGGGCAGCTGAGCGGGCGCAGTGAGCGACTACTTCGGCGAGTGCGTCGCGTCCGGGCAATTGGCCTACGCAGCCGCGCAGACGCTTGCGACGATGGAGCGTTACGAACGCGCCTGCTGGTTGATGCAAGATTTCTTCGAAGACACATTCCACTAGCGGGGGCGTACCTTGCACAACCTGAGTGATGGCGCTCCGGGCGATCTGCAGCAGCTGCTGCTTCTCGCGTTCAGCGAGTGAGGACATCCTGGGGCTTTTCTTCTGGCTTCACGAGCAACGCGCCGCGCTGCCGCTGGCGCTGCTGCACACGAAAATTAATTTGGGCCCAGAACATCTGGAAATAATGCCCTGCCGACGCTACCGCGCTGATTACAACCAGCCACAGCAGGACCGTGCCTACCAATTTCAGCGCGGGATGATTCGCGGTGAGGATCACCGTGCATCCGGCCAGCACCTGCAGGATCATTTTCACTTTGCCGAGGGGGGACGCGGGAATGATCAGGCCTTCCACCGATGCGATTTCGCGCAAGCCCATCACCATAAATTCGCGTCCGATGATGATGACCACCATCCAGGCCTGCATCAGTCCCATTTCCACTAGCGATATGAATGCGGCAGAGATCAGCAGCTTGTCCGCGATGGGATCGAGCAGAATTCCCAGCGTGGTGATTTCTTTGCGGGAGCGCGCCAGGTAGCCGTCCATCATGTCCGTCGCAGCGGCCGCCAGTAAAATCAGCACGCCGAGCACTTCGAAGTGGATAGGCAATCCCCAGAAATCAAAATTGGGCTGGCGGGTGAGCAGCACAACGACCAGCAGCGGAACAAAAAAGATCCGCAGGGTCGTCAAGCTGTTAGGCAGATTCATGAAGTCCCCGGAAAAACCCTTGGCTCGTGGGCGGTGCGAATTCCAAAGATCCGCTTCACTATAGTCCCGCATAGGGAGCGAGTCAACGGCGGCGGCGCGTCCTGCGGTGAAAAATGAGAAATTGCGGTAAATACGTACTGTTGGCTAGAAAGGCAAATCCCTATGCTAGTGACGTTTAGGGAACATGCCGCCCCGGACCTGTGCATATTCCATCTGGGCGTAACAATGGGAGCGAGGGACTGCGGCGGGGCAGGTTCGGACTTCGACAGCGTAATAAGTGGCTTGTTTACATGACAGTACGAATGTGGCGCTGGCCGATGATATTTAAAACGTTGATTTTGTTGGGGTTTTTCACTGTTCGGAGGGGGCCTTTATCCACAGTGATATCCACAGGAGGGTTGTGCAGGTTGAGGAATACGCGGTGCAAAAGGTTTGGGCGCGGACGCGGATGCTCGCGCGATGCGTGGAGTTTTCTGGTGCGCAAAACCCATGCGTTGCGGCGAAAAGCGCCGAAAAACTAGCGATTAACATCGGTCGCTGTTGTCTATTTTCAGTCATTTGCGCCGACTTTTAATAATTGGCCGACTAGCGATTAATAATGCATAACTTTTACGGAAACAGGCGAAATTCGGAGATGGAAAGTCTCCCACAGTAAACGCCGGAGAGCTCCGGCGCGCTGGAAAATGCCGCGATCGTGTGTGCGGGTTCATATTTTACTTTCCGTCCGAGTGTAGCGCGCCGGGGCGACGAAAACAGCTGGTCAGAGGGGCAGACGAGGTACAGAACCCTTGCGAGCTGAACGAAAACTGACAAACCTGTAAGAATTGTGATGGACAGGTTTGGTACAGGTTTTTTAAATGCTGGAGGGCAATGTTTATGTTGGTCGTACGCGGCGCGCGCTGAATTCGCGGCAGGGAATTCAAAGGCCGGAAGCGCGTGCAGACGACGCGGGGACGGAGCGCGCTCGACGGGGCAGCGCGACTCGAAGACTCGCGGGAAATGCGCCGCGAAAGGTATGCCGCTTCGCGGGATGGATTTTTGTCGGAGTCCTTCGACCCCTGCCAGCGGCAGGGCCTCAGGATAAACTAAAGCCCCGACCTAGAAAGATTGGGACGCTGATGGCTTGGCGGGTTGACCGCCCGCCGGCGCCCGCCAATGGCGGTCTGAAGTCCGCAGCTACACATGCCTGAAGCCGCAGCTATAGGCCGCGCTTGCCCGCGACGTCCTCGGCTAGAAACTGCTGGTAGAAACCGTGCCGGACAAGGTAGTTCGTTTCGCGGTTGGCCCTCTCGGCGACGGCTCCGGAAGCCACATCGAAGTATTTCTGGCGATTGGCAGGATCAACGTCCCGGCATTGCATCATCTCGCCAACCCAGCTGCCGAGCGTCTCGTAAGTTATCGAAATCGTGCCGCCTTGAGCTTGTAGTGTGGGGAGCCATATCGCGGCGTCCGATTGACACTGCGCTGCATTGGGGGCAGTGGACGCCTGTTGAGCAGTCCCGCGCAGCGTCGGGAAGAAAAGCGACACAGCAAGTATCACAACGCAGATCTTGATCACAATTCCTCCGGACGGAATCACATGGCGCATGCGGCGACACTACCATGGGGGCTGAAATCACTTCAAGGCGAGCATTGTGGCGACGGGATTCGAGTGCCTGGGCGTCGCATCCGCCCCAAAGGTGTCCACAATGGAACATCTTTCGGTTGTGGCTCTCGCTATTCTGGCCTCCACGCAGAATTTCGGTAATGGAGGCAACGCGCATGAAAGTACTCGGAGTGATCGGCACAACGGCCCTGTTTTTGCTTGTCGGAGCGACTGTTCCGGCGTTCGCGCAGGAAGAGCATCAGGAAGAGGGCGCCAAGCCGGTCCCGCATGAGGAGCCGGCTAAGCCTGCTGCAAAGCCGGAACAGGCCAAGCCACAGAAGCAAGAAGAGCAGGCAAAACCTGTAAAGCAGGAAGAAGCCAAACCACAGAAACAAGAAGTGCAGCCGAAGCCTGCAAAGCAGGAAGCAGCCAAGCCTGCGAAGCAGGAACCGCAACAGCAGGCGAAGACTCAGCAGACCGAAGAGAAAAATCAGCATCCACAAGAAGCCAAAGCGCAACCGCAAAAATCACAGGGCCAGTACGCACGGAACGGCCAGAAAGACAGCGCCGGACACGTATATAGCGAAAGCCATTTTGGTCCAGACCATCATGCTCGCTTTGAGTCAAACGGTGGGCGCATGTACAACGGACGCCGCGAGTACTCCTACGGCGGCTATTGGTTCTATGCAGGGTCATACCCAGCGTGGTTCTACCAGCAGGACGTGTACTTCGTTATGGGAGCCGATGGGCTGTGGTACGCAGTGGCCTACGGCAATCCTTCTCTGATGTTCGAAGTCAATATCGGTTAATCATCAGCCGAGGATTTTGTTCTCGGAGGAGGCTGCAATGTTCGGATATGGGCTCTTGGGCACTCTACTAATTATCTGTCTGATCGTTTGGCTCATACGGTCTTTGTAAGCCTGGGGGATTCGTTGAGCGATCTCAAATTTGTATCTGGAAAGAACTATTGCTGAAAGCGCTGGATGAAACTGATCCTGAAAAGCTAGCTCGGCTTGTTCCGGAAGCCGAGCTAGCCATGTTCAAGCGGCGGCAGGAGCTGGATGACAGTCCTGAGAATAGCGAGGAGCTGAGCACGATGCCTGTGGCGTCTGAAGCTTTGCGGGTGGTTAAACGCAGAATCGTAAAAGCTGCGGCCCTTAGGGCGTCAAAAGGCGACGACGGGCGATTTGTGAACTCCGTTCGGTGCTCCGAGATTGCGTAGCGGCGGGCTGGCCATCCGCTGCATCAAAACCCGCACCCTCGCCTGCGGCGAGGATGCGGCACCCTTAAAATCAACGGCGCCGGTTCCGCTGACCTCAAAGGCTTGGCCACCCGCCTGCGTCTAAACCCGCACCCTTCAAAACCGAAGGGTGCGCCACCCGGAAATTCAACGGCGTTGGTTTGCGTGGTGCGGAAGGGTGTGCCACCCGCCGACGCTTAATCGCAGATTCAGACGAGAAAAACGACACGCGCTAGTAACAAAAAGCCGAGCAGAAATCCGACTAGGCCCAAATATGCGAGTACTAGAATCAATTTCAGCTCAGGCCAGAGAAGCTCTCCCTGCTCGATGTCGATGGCCAATCCTTTAGCAACCGCGGCCAGGTAGAACGGATGTTTTGGGAACCGCGCGCGTGCACGATCGTAACAGCGCGTAAGCACCAGGATCGCAGCGACGGAGGAGAGTGTGCTTGCGACTAGGAGCACGACCGACCATTTTGCCGTCGACGGAATCGGCCGATAGGTTAGAACGGTCTTTGCCGAAGTGGATACAACGGCCGATACCAGGCTCGCAGCTACGGCCCCTGCCGATGCGACGGTCTTCATGGCATCGACATACATCATGCGCGAGTCCTTGCTGATTGCCGTCCAGCCGAGTTTGTGCGCATCTGACCAAATTGACCAGATGAACAGAAATGGAAGCAGCAGGGACACAGCGATTATAACCGCCCAGGACATACCAAATTGTACAACGATTCAAGACACGCCGGGACCAGTCTCGAAGAACCTGCCAATTCAATCCGCCCTAGGCTGGTCCCTGCACCATATCCAGTGCGTCGCGGTATAAGAAGGGCACCCAGAATAGAGGTTGATCTTTCGTGCCGCGTTTCTGAAAAAAACCCACCTCAGCCAGTTTTTCAGCCTTCGCGAGCGCATCTGCTTCGGCGACACGCCAAATTGCCGCGAGTGACGCACGGGTTTGCTGGGTTTTCTCGCCCTCCAGTTTGTCGAGAATTGATCTGAGGGCCGGGTGCTCTGCACAGAGAGTCTGCTCGTAACGCACTCTAGATACTTCCGGGAGCGCCGCCTTCAATGCACTCCGGTCGAAAAGAGTCTCGTCCGCAGGCTCTGGCGCTCCCATTTCCATCTGCTTTAATTGCTGATCTCGAACGGCAGACAGCAGGTGAATTAATTCCCTGGGTGCCGTCGTTCCGGTACCGTCCATAGTTCGCGTCAACATCCAATCAAGCGTCGTAGGCGTTTTTTCTCCTAGGTCCACCTGCCGGGTGCGCCATCCTTCGTGTTGCTGGCGATGTGATATCTCTGGGATAAATTAACCGCGGCGTATAATCACCGCGAGAGGGTGCCCCACCCTTGCGTTTCTGAAGGGTGGGGTTCTTGACTTGATTCTATGCCCAAAGGACTCGAGCGCCGGTACGGCCAAAACCATCTTCACTTCATTACTTTCAGCTGCTACCGCCGCTTGCCCCTGCTGAAATCGGCTCGCGCCCGCAATCTGCTGGTGGAGATAGTGGGCGAGGTTCGCGCACGTTACGAATTTTCCATTGTGGGTTACGTGGTGATGCCGGAGCATGCTCACCTCTTGATTGGCGAGCCGCGGATCGGAAATCCTTCGACTGTTGTGCAGGTGTTGAAGCAGCGGGTTTCTCGCCAGCTTCGGCGAACTGCGAGGACTTCGGAGCTGCCGCGATTCTGGCAAACTCGGTTCTACGATTTCAACGTCTGGAGCCGGCAGAAGAAAAACGAAAAGCTGCACTACATGCACAACAATCCGGTGAAGCGCGGCCTGGTGGCGCAGGCCGGAGATTGGATTTGGAGCAGCTACAGCTCTTATGCTCGTGCGGGCAATGTGTTGCTTTCGATGGATGCGGTCGATTGAGCTGGGAATTCTGAGATGGTGAGTCTTGGCGCGGAAAATCCCCACCCTTCAAGAACGGAAGGGTGGGGCACCCGCTCGAGTATTGTGGACCGCGTTGAACGGCCACGGACGAGCCACCGCTCAGATCGTTCAGCCGCTCGCGTGATGAGTGGAATCGTTGAATATTTCAACGGGGGGGTTGAGAAATTCACCGACGTGCGAGGGCTATTAGGGGCCAAGCGGCAGTTCACGCGGTGCTCGATGGGACGGCAAGTGGTGAAAAAACAGGGGCATGGCGTTTTGGGACGCCTGGCTTGGAATTGGCGCGCTGGTTGCATGTAGGGATAGTGCAACACGGTAGAACGCGAAACGGTTCGCAGCCAGATGTTGAGGTGGCACGCAGCTGGAACGCGATGAGGCAAGCAGCTGGAAGGCGACCAGGCAAGCAGCCGGAACGCGAACAGAGGAGAGACTCTGATGAAAGCGAAAAAAGCGAAGGCGTCTGGACGCAGCAAGAAATTGAAGGCGGGGGCAGGATTGAAATCGGTGAAGCCGACGGTGAGGCTGAATCCGCAGCCGCTGCCTCCTTTGAAGTATTGATAGGCGAGGATATCGGCGGATCGCTGCCGCCGAAACCCCGTCCGCCGATCTGGCCCCAGCCCGGCCCAGCCCAGCACTGCCCCGGAAGAGAGGATTTTCTTTCTTCCGGGGCTTTCTGTTTTGTGGGATGCTCACGGCGCGTGGGTGGGTCGCGCGCCTGTGTGGCGCAAAATCTGCGGAACCTGTCTCATAAAGATCGCGTTGCGATTAGGGAACGCGGCTTCAGGGGCTAAAGCCCCTCGTTTGCGCGGGCTTACGGCGGGACTGAAGCCCCGCCCTTCCGGGTTGACCACGTATGAGATGGGTTCCAATGAAAAGGAGCGCCGATGAACTGGATGCGAATTGGGCTGGCGGGGCTGGGTGCGTTCGTGGCGTATTTTGCGTCGGGGGGAATTATGTTTGTGGCGATGCCGTGGATGAAGACGGAGTTCCAGAAGTATCCCTCGGTGTACCGGCCGCACGACAGCATTATGAAAGTGATGCCGGCGGGGATGGCGGCGATGTTCGTTTCGATTGTGGCGCTGGCGGTGATTTACGCGATGGGGTACCACGGGGGTTCGGGAGCAGTGGAGGGGGCGCGTTTTGGCGCGTTGATTGGAGTGTTTGCAATGGGGGCGTTCACGGTGCACAACTTTGTCAATTTGAATATTGGGTGGAAGCTGACGGTGCAGCAGTCGGTGGCTTACTTTGTGGAGTGGGTGGTGGTGGGGGTTGTGATTGGGGCGATTTACCGGCCGGTGTGAGGCTGGGCAGGACATAAGGCGAAGAGAGATCCTTCACCCCGCTGCGCGGGTTCCCCTCGCAAAATCACTCGGGGCAGGCAGGACGACGGGTTCGCGGCGGACGCGAGCGCACGGAGCGCGATTCAGTTCGCGGTGGGGCGGGGGCAGACGAAAACGATTTGGGAAATGGGTGGGGGCTCTAGGATTTCGGCGCGTAGGGCGCGGGGGGCGTGGCGGGCGGCGTCTTGAGTTAGGCGCGCGATTTGCTGCGGGGTGAGGGCGATGGAGTAGAGGTCGGCGCGGCGGGTGTAGGAATATTCGCGGTAGCGGGGGTGAGGGCGGGCTTCTTCGGCGAAGTTCATTACTTGCTGCCAGAAGGTGGGCTTGTTGCCGAGAGCGCGGCTGATTTTTTGCAGCGGGTTGGTGGCTTTGGCGACGGATTCTTTTGTGACGCTGAGCGAATGGCGCGGGGGGGAGCCGCTGGATTCGAGGATTACTTCTGAGCAATCTTGCGCGCGGAAGGGTCGGGCGGGGTCGGCGTCAGGATATTTCGCCAGGATTTCGGCGAGGGCTGCGAGGTCGGGGTCGAAGGGCGGCCACCAGTAGCGGAAGGAATGGAAGACGATGGTGCCGGCGCGGAGGATCTGCTGGACGCGGGCGGAATCTTTTCCGGCGACCTGGACGATCATGTCAATGAGTTCTGGCGCGCGGAAGGTCTGGCGGACCAGCGGACGCATGCTGAGGTATTCGGCTTCTTCTTCCGTGTATTTTACGGCGATGGTTTCTGGTAGCGGCACGGCACCTGCCTGATTTAGCTGTCGGGCCAGAGACGGGTTAGTTTAGTGATTACTATTACGGTTTGCCCGCGGCTTTTTCAGTTAGGCGCTCGCGGACTTTGTCGCTGAGAACTTTGCCGTCAATGGATTTGCCCTCGAGCTTGGCGCGCGCGGCTTTTACGACGCCGCCCATTTGTTTCAGGGAATCGGCGCCGGATTCGGCGATGGCTTCCTCGACGGCGCGATGCATTTCGTCGTCACTGGGCGCGGCGGGCAGATATTTTTCGATGATGGCGATTTCTTTGGCTTCCTTGTCCGCCAGATCTTTGCGGCCGCCTTGGGTGAACTGCTCGATGGATTCCTTGCGCTGCTTGATGAGCGTTTGCAGGATTTGCAGAGATTCGAGATCGTCGAGCGGGCGCATTTTGTCGATTTCTTTGAGCTTTAGAGCACTTTTGACCATGCGCAGGACGCTGAGGCGCAGCTCGTCCTTTTCTTTCATGGCTGCGGTGAGGTCGCTCTGAATTTTTTCGATGTATCCCATTGGTTGTCCCCCGAAGTGCAGCCAGAATACCACACGGACTGATTATGGCGAGTGGCTGCATTTGCGATTGCGTTTGGAATTGCTGCGCGCGATTTGGATTTGGTGTATGCGCTTAACAGATTTGACTCTGCGGAGGGCAGCCATTAGGCTTCCAAGATGAAAATAATCGTGGCGGATAAAATCAGCGAGCGCGGAATTGAATTGTTGCGCGAAACGGGCTGGGAAATTGTGTTGCCGGCGGCTGCGGCGCTGGCGAGTGAGATTGCGAATGCCGACGGGTTGATCGTGCGCAGCGCTACGAAAGTGACGAGCGCGCTGCTGGATGGCGCGGAGAAGTTGCGCGTGGTGGGGCGCGCGGGCGTGGGCGTGGACAACGTGGATATGGATGCGGCGACGCATCGCGGCGTGCTGGTGATGAACACGCCGGGCGGGAATGCGGTGAGCGTCGCAGAGCATACGTTTGCGCTGCTGCTGGCGTTGGCGCGGGGGGTGGCGCAATCGAACGCGGCGATTCACGCGGGGCGGTGGGAGAAAACTTCGTCGGGGATGGAATTGCGCGGGAAGACGCTGGGCTTGGTGGGGCTGGGACGCGTGGGGTCGGAAGTGGCGCGGCGGGCGCGGGCGCTGGAGATGAAAGTGCTGGCTTACGATCCGTACGTGACGCCGGCGGCGGCGCGAGAATTGGAAGTGGAGCTGATTTCGTTTGAGGATTTGCTGAAACGATCGGACGTGATTTCGTTGCACACGGCGCTGAGCGCCGCGACGGAAAAGATGATGAACGCGGCGGCGTTCGCGCAGATGAAGAAGGGCGCGCGGCTGATCAATTGCGCGCGGGGCGAATTGATCGACGAAACGGCGCTGGCGGAGGCTTTGAAGTCGGGGCAGTTGTCCGGCGCGGGGGTGGATACGTTTGCGACGGAGCCTCCGAAGAATTCGCCGTTGATTGGATTGCCGAACTTGATTGCGACGCCCCATATTGCGGGCTCGACGGCGGAGGCACAGGAAGAAGTGGGGACGCTGATCGCGCTGCAGGTGCGCGACTATCTGGCGGAGGGATTAATTCGCAACGCGGTGAATATGCCGGCGCTTTCGGCGGAGCAGTACCGGCGCTTGCGACCGTATTTGGAATTGGGCGAGCGGCTCGGGGCGTTCGTGGCACAGGCTGCGGCTTCGGCGAGTTTCAGCCGGGTGCGGATTCGTTATGCGGGCGAGCCGGCGGAGCTGGGGTCGCATGTGATTCGCAGCGCGGTGCTGATTGGGATATTGAACTCGGTGCTCGACGAAAAAGTGAATTTGGTGAATGCCTCGCAGGCAGCCGCGGCGCGCGGGCTGATTGTGGAAGAGACGACGCGGCGGCGCGAGCGAGGATTTCCGAACACGCTGGAAGTGGCGGCGGAGAACGGCGGGCTCGCGCTGACTGTGGAAGGGACCGTAGCGCAGGATGGTTCACCGCGAATTCTGCTGCTGGATGGGATTGAACTGGAGGCGCCGCTTGAGGGCACTTTGCTGCTGACGCGGAATCGTGACGTGCCGGGGGTGATCGGAAAAATCGGCACGGCGCTCGGGAATCTGGGCGTGAACATCGCGACGTTTGCCTTGGGGCGACGGCAGCCGGTGCATGGCGCGGAAGCGGTGGCGCTGGTGCGACTGGATGGCGTGGTGGATTCGTCGGTGCTGCAGACGATTCGCGCGATTCCTTCGATTACGGAGGCGAAATTGGTGCGGCTGGCCGAGGCGAAAACGCCAATTGCGCAGGGATGATTGGTGTAAATGCTCGCGACCGCAAAAGCTGTGCTATTCTAGTTCGGTTCACGCGTGGGCTTCATAGCACACGTGCGTAATCGGTCGGGGCGTAGCGCAGCCTGGCTAGCGCGCCTGGTTCGGGACCAGGAGGTCGAAGGTTCAAATCCTTTCGCCCCGACCACTTTCCACTTTTTTTTCGTTGTGCATTCGCGCTTTTCAACCACTTTGGTCTAGCTTGCGGGCAGTTCCTTCTTTTGGCTCACCGAATCACCGTCACCTTGTTTCAATTCGCGGAAAACGATTGTGGAGAGGATGGTCATTCCCCCCAGGACGAAGAATGCGCGGTGGATGCCGTGAATAAATAGCGGGGCGCTGGAAGTGTGACGATCGGGAATGAAGAACGCGGTTACCAGTGACGCCAACGCCACGGCGAAACTGACGGACATCTGCTGCACTGTGCTCGCGATGGAACTCGCGCTGCTGGCCTGTTGCTCGTCAATGTCGGCGTAGACGAGCGTGTTCATGCTGGTATATTGCAGCGAGGTAGAGAATCCGAACAAGAACACCTCGCCGACGACCAGCCATATCGGCGTACTCTTCCCGATGTTTGCGAAGAGTAAAATCTGCAGGCCCATGGCCAGCGTGTTCGATACCAGCACGGCGCGGTAGCCAAATCGCGCGAGGATCCGCGGCATCGCCGGCTTCAGGCTCATGGAAGCGATTGCCTGGGGAATCAGCAGCAGGCCGGATTGAATTGGCGTGAATCCAAGTCCGACCTGATAGAGAAGGGGAAAGAGAAACGGAATGCCGCCGATGCCAAGTCGGGTGACGAAGCTGCCGGTGACCGCCGCGCGGAAGGTGCGAATGCGAAACAGCGCGAGACGCAGCATTGGATGCGCGGTCCTGTCGGCGTGAAATCCATAGCCCGCAAGCAGCATGATGGAAACGGCCAAAAGGCCCAAAACTTCGAGCGCGTTCAGCGCATGTTCGCCAAATACTTCCAGCACGTAAGAAAGCAGCGCCACGCCTGACCCGAAAAGAACCAACCCGGTTATATCAAGAGGATCAGTGTGTTCGCGGTAGTCCGGCAGATGACGGTAAACCAAGTACAAGCCAACGAGGCCAATCGGAATATTCACGAAGAAAATAAATCTCCAGTGAAGATATCCGACGATCAGGCCGCCGGCGATTGGGCCCAGCATCGGAGCTATTAAGGCGGGGATGGAGACGAAGCTCATCGCGCGAACTAATTCGGATTTGGCGAAGGTGCGCACCAGGGTGAGCCGGCCGACGGGCACCATCATGGATCCGCCGCAGCCCTGCAGGATGCGGCACGCGACCAGCGCATGAATATTGGTGGACATGCCGCAGAGAAATGACCCGAGACTGAAAATGCCGATGGCCGAGGCGAAGACACGGCGCGTTCCGAAGCGATCCGCCATCCAGCCGCTGATGGGAATGAAGATCGCG
This sequence comes from uncultured Acidobacteriota bacterium, assembly GCA_963779465.1. Taxonomy (GTDB): domain Bacteria; phylum Acidobacteriota; class Terriglobia; order Acidiferrales; family UBA7541; genus Palsa-295. Next base: position 46,369 of record CAVZYH010000004.1, read on the forward strand.
AGGCTCAGCGTGTAGCTCGCGAGGACCGACTTCATGCTGAGAGGAGCGACGTGCAGCGCCGCCGCGATTGTTGGCACGGCGGTATTGAGAATTGTGGTGTCCAGCGACTCCATGAAAAACGCCACTGCGATCAGCCACGGAAGCAGCTTGCTGGTTGGGGCCAGCGAGGGTTGCGCGGAGGGAGTTTCGAGCGGATCAGGCGGACTCAAGCTCGGTGGACTGGGCTGCATCGGCCCCCGCACGTGTCTTCATCAATCATCAACAGTGGAATGCCAATTATCGCTGAGGCTAGCTACTATTTCACGTCGGCGAATGTTGGAAGTTCTTCGCGCGTTGGCATACGGTATGCAATTTCGCGAAACAGAACGAAAGCAGCCGCGGCATGGTCGCGCCCGAACTGGAGGTTTCAGTGTTTTGCGCCCAGACTCGAAAACCTTTCGGGGTTCGTGTATCGGAGCTTCAGGTGGGTGACCATCGCCTGTTCGGGAGTTTGCTTCGATTTGCCCTGCACTACCTGTAAGAGCGCGCGATGATGCTTCAACGGCCAACGCAGGTGATCATGCGTGATGTATTCCAGAGCCTGATGGGCAAAGAGGACGGGGACCAAAGAATTCAGGGCTTTCTCGAGGTACTCGTTGCCGCTGTTGCTCCAGATGGTGCGATGAAATTCCAGATCCAGGGCGGCAGCGTCAATTTCCGAGCCGGCTTTCCAGCGTTCCATTTTCTTCACTAATTCCGATAGCTTCTTCTCGCAGGCCGCGGTGAGGCGGGCGCGGCATAGCTTCAAGGCTTCGGCCTCCAGAATGATGCGCAGGCCATTGATTTTCTGGCAATCTTCATCGCTGAGCGTGTTTACAAACATCCCGCGGCGGGGGTGATTCATCACCAAGCCCTGTTCCTGCAATTGCTGCAGAGCTTCGCGGACTGGAATGCGACTGACGCTGTATTCGCGAGCGAGCCTGGTTTCGTTGAGGCGATCGCCCGGCTTGAATTTACCGGAAATTATGGCGTTGCGCAGAATGGCGACCAGATGGGATTTGAGAGTGACGGTGGGAAGGATGGTGACAGCGAGATTCATGATTGCGGACCTCTGCCCAGCGGAGAAGATGCCGGATTATACGCTAGATTCGACAGAGTGAATAGTATACCGTATGCAGTTGCTTGTGCCGCGTGCTTGCTGAAAGAGAGCCTATGAAAATGCCTAATCGATTCGTTGGGGTTTTGCTTTGTGGTGTTTTTGCGTTTGCTCTGATTGTGCTGCGAGGCCAAAGTCAGACTCAGAACGCGAGCCAGCCATGGATGGATTCGAAACTTACGCCGGACGAGCGCGCGGATCTGCTCGTGAAGCAGATGACGCTCGACGAAAAAATCCAGTTGGTGCACGGTTATTTTGGCGCGGCGCTGAAGGGGTTGGTGGCCACGGCGCCCGCGGGCGCATTGGGTGGCGACGGATTCGTGCCGGGTATACCGCGACTGGGCATTCCGGATTTGAATTTGATCGGCGCGGGGCTGGGCGTAACGGACCTGGGGCATCGCAAGAATGGGCAATCAACCGCGTTGCCATCGTCGCTGACGGAGACGTCCAGCTGGGATCCGGAGGTTGGATATGAGGCAGGGCAAGTAATCGGGGAAGAAACACGCGACGAGGGATTCAATGTGTCACTGGGCGGCGGAGTTGATGTGATGCGCGACCCGCGCAACGGGCGGAATTTTGAGTATCACGGAGAAGATCCGCTGCTCGCGGGAAAAATCACCGGGCAAGAACTGCGCGCGATTCAGGATCAGGGCGTCGTGGCGGACATTAAACATTACGCGGTGAACGACCAGGAATCGGGACGCTTCACGGTGAGTTCGAACCTGGACAAGCGCTCGATGCGCGAAATTGATTTGCTGGCGTTTGAGATTGCGATCAAGGATTCGGGCGTGGGCACGGTGATGTGCGCATACAACCGTGTGAACGACGTTTATTCCTGCGAGAACGGCTACCTGTTGAACGAAGTTTTGAAAAAGGATTGGGGATTCAAGGGCTGGGTGATGTCCGACTGGGGCGCAACGCATAGCACCGTGAAGGCCGCAAATGCGGGACTCGATCAGGAATTTTTCCTGAGCGAGTACTTTTCCGCACATTTAAAGGATGCGGTGGAAAAGGGCGAAGTGCCGATGGCGCGGCTGGACGACATGGTGCACCGTATTTTGCGCACTCTGTTCGCGGTGGGATTGATGGACCATCCGCCGGTGGTGAGGCCGATCAATGTGGAGAAGAACGCGGCCATCGCGCAGCACATCGCAGAACAGGGCACGGTGCTGCTGAAGAATGACGGCGGCCTATTGCCGCTAGATGCGTCGAAGGTGCGTTCGATCGCGGTGATCGGTTCGCACGCCGATATCGCCGTGCTTTCGGGAGGGGGATCGGCGCAGGTGAATCCCGTGGGGGGAAACGCAGTGCCGCCGAAGGAAGTGGCGGACGATGATGTTGACGCATTTCTGGCAATTCAAGTGTGGGATCCGTCGTCACCGCTGCGAGCGATTCAATCGAAGAGCCCTACTGCCAAGATTGCATTTGCGTCGGGCTCGAATGCTGGGGAGGCAGCGAAGCTGGCGGGCGAATCGGACGTGGCCATCGTTTTCGCGTACCAGCACACGCACGAAAACGCGGATCTGAAAAATCTGGTGCTGCCGGACGAGCAGGATGAATTGATCCGGCAGGTCGCGACGGCGAATCCGCGCACGATTGTAGTGCTGGAGAATGGCGATCCGGTGCTGATGCCGTGGCTAGGCAGCGTGAAGGCCGTACTGGAGACTTGGTATCCGGGCGCGCGCGGCGGCGAGGCTATCGCGAACATTTTATTTGGCGACGTGAATCCGTCGGGGAAATTGGTGCTTTCGTTCCCGAAGAGCGAAGCTGATTTGCCGCGGCTGGTGCTGCAAGCGCCGCCTCCGGCGCCGGCTGGATCAAATCCGACTGCGGACATGCAGAAGCGCGACGCGTTTTTCGACGTGAGCTACAGCGAAGGGATGAAGGTGGGTTACAGGTGGTATGACGCGGAAAACAAGGAGCCGCTGTTTCCTTTTGGCTTCGGGCTCTCTTACAGCAGCTTCGCTTATTCGAGATTGCGCGTTGAATCTGCGCAGCAGGTCAGCGTGTCGTTCACTTTGAAAAATACCAGCGGGCGGGCCGGCGCTGAAGTGGCGCAAGTCTATTTGGGATTGCCGGCGAGTGCGGGCGAACCGCCGAAGCGATTGGTGGGATGGAAGAAGGTGAAGCTCGGTCCGGGTCAGGCACAGGAAGTGACGGTAAGCATTGAGCCGAGAGAGCTCGCGATTTTTAACGATGCGCGGAATGCGTGGGAGATTGTGCCGGGGGAATACCGGGTGTTTGTGGGGGGATCTTCGCGGGACACTCCGCTGACGCAAACTTTCGGCATCGTACCGGCGCAGGCTGCGCTGCTGCTCAAGCAAGACTGAACGGAAGTGCGAGACTTTGTTTGAAGGCCGGGGCTGCGAATGACTTCACTGTGGAAAAACGACGACGAGCTTTTTGCGCTGGTGCGACGGGAACTATTTACCTGCGTGGTGGGCGACGTGATGGACAAGCTGCAACTGCTGCACCAGTTCCTGCCGCCGCAGATTCAGGCGTTGCACGGCGAGATGGTCACGATCGGGCGCGCGATGCCGGTGCTTTCCACAGACGTATTCGCCGAAAAAGTTTCTGGTTCGGCAAACAAGCTGATGGAGAAGCCATTCGGGCTGATGCTCGAAGCCTTAGATGATTTGCGGCGGCACGAGATTTATCTGAATACCGGTTCTTCGCCGCGCAATGCTTTGTGGGGCGAATTGATGAGCACGCGCGCGATCAAGCTGGGCGCGGCGGGCGCGGTGGTGAACGGCTATGTGCGCGACACGAAGAGCATTCTGAAGATGAATTTTCCGACTTTCTGTTTTGGTTCGTATGGGCAGGATTCGGCGCCGCGTTATAAGGTGGTGGATTTTCGCGTGCCAATTGAGATTGGCGGGGTGCTGGTGCGGCCGGGAGATATATTGTTTGGAGATATTGACGGAGTTTGCGTGATTCCCGCCGAGGCCGCGGAAGATGTGTTTGCGAACTCGCTGGAAAAGGCGCGCGGCGAGAAATTGGTGAAGAAGGCGATTGAGGGAGGAAGCAGCGCGGTGGAGGCATTTCAGAAGTTCGGAATCATGTAGGAGCGGGAGATGCCGCAAAAAGTGATACAGCGAGTGAAGCGAAGATGATTGCCATAGACCTGAGCGGAAAAACCATCCTGATGACCGGGGCGCTCGGAGCCATCGCCGAACACATGGTGCGGAGATTGGGCGAGGCGGGAGCGACGCTGGCGCTCACCGACATCAAGGCGGAGGAAGCAGCGCAGCGCACGCTGGACGAGTGGAAGATTCCGTGCGCTTCGTATTCGTATTTTGCGGCTGATATGGCGGACGCGGGCGCCGTGGGGCGACTCGTCGAGCAGGCGTTCGAGCGCTGGCCAGCGTTGGACACTGTGCTAGGGCACGCGGGCGGCTGCGGCTTGCATCCTTTCGCCACTACATCCGCGGCGGAGTACGAGCGGATTTTTCGCTTCAACTATTTTGCGCAGACTTATCTGGCGCGCGCGACGCTGGCGCAATGGACGAAACGCGGGATCGCGGGGCATTTGATTTTTACTTCTTCTTATGTGGCGCGCATGCCGCACACGAAAATTCCGGCGTACGCGTCGGCGAAGGCGGCGCTGGAAAATTTCGCGCGCTGCCTGGCGCTGGAATATGCCGCGACGGGCATTCGCGTGAATGTGGTTTCGCCGGGAAATGTGGCGGCGGGGAGTTCGCTGAAGGTATTCGAAGAGGATGCAGCCTACCGGGAATTCGTGTTGCGAGTTTCGCTGGGCCGGCGCAACAGCCCGGAGTCAGTCGCGGACGCGTTCGTGTTTTTGTGTTCGCCGCTCGCCGGCGAAATTAACGGGCAAGTGCTCAGCGCTGACTACGGCGGGGGAATCGGAAACCGGCTATGAAAATCGGTCTGGGCCTCTATAGGCACATGCTGACGCGCGAATACTACGATTTCGCGAGGCAGGCGGGCTGCACGCATGTGGTGATTCATTTGGTGGATTATTTCCGGCAAGGTGCATCGAATCCCACGAACAATCAGCCCACTGGCGCGAAATACGAACCTTGGGGAGTGGCGGGCGACCCGGAAAAATTATGGACCGTGGATGAGATCGAAAATATTCGCAAGGGAATAGAGGATGCAGGACTGACGCTGGCGGCGATCGAGAATTTGGACCCGGCGCACTGGCACGACATTCTATTGGATGGGCCGAAGCGCGCGCAGCAAATTGAAAAAGTTAAAACGATCGTTCGCCGCATCGGCGAGGCGGGCGTGCCGGTGCTGGGTTACAACTTCAGCCTTGGCGGCGTATGCGGGCGCGTGACCGCAGCGGCAGGACGCGGCGGTGCGGTGACGCTGGGGATGGATGGTCCCGCGGAAGAGGTGCCCATTCCGAACGGGACGATCTGGAACATGATTTACGATCCGGATGCGGCGCCCGGGACGCTGGCTGCTATTTCTCACGAGGAACTCTGGAAGCGCCTGCAAAGATTTCTGGAAGAAATAGTTCCCGTGGCGGAAAAATCCGGCGTGCGGCTGGCCGCGCATCCGGATGATCCTCCGATGCCGACCATGCGGCAGCAGCCGCGTTTGGTATATCAGCCCCGGATGTATCAAACGCTGATTGACCTGGTCCCGAGTTCCAGCAACATGCTGGAACTCTGCGTGGGGACACTCGCGGAAATGACGGAAGACAATATTTACGACGCGATTGATTCCTATAGCAGGCAGAACAAAATCGCCTACATTCACCTGCGCAATGTGGTGGGGAAAGTTCCGCGCTACCGCGAAACATTTATTGATGAAGGCGAAGTGGACATGCTGCGCATCTTGGCGATTCTGCAGCGGAACCATTTCGATGGCGTGTTGATTCCGGACCACACACCGCAAATGACCTGCGCCGCGCCGTGGCACGCGGGAATGGCGCACACGTTGGGATACATGCTGGCGGCGAAAGCCATGCTGGAATCGGCGACCGATAAAAGTGGCGGGAAGTCGCTTGCTGCTTCTGGAGATAAATGAGTTCGACTTCCGCGGTCAGTCCTTCGGCTCATTCGCGCACACCTCTCGCCATCGCTTTGGCAGTATCGACGCTCGGCGGGCTGCTCTTCGGTTACGACAATATCGTTATTAGTGGCGCTATTGGATATTTGCGAAATCTTTTTCATCTGGATGCGGCAGGAGTGGGCTGGGCCGCGGGATGCGCCTTGATTGGCTGCGTGGTCGGTTGCGCAGGCGCGGGAACGGTGGCGGATTTTCTTGGCCGAAAAAAGGGCCTCGCGCTTTGCGCCATCTGCTTCACGCTTTCTTCGTGCGGGATGCTTTTTGCCGGGAGTTTGACTCAATTTGTCGGATGGCGGCTGCTGGGCGGGTTGGGAATCGGCGCGGCATCAGTGATTGCGCCGAACTATATCGCGGAAATCGCGCCCACAAAGGTGCGCGGCCGGTGCGTGACGCTGTATCAGATGGGAATCGTGGTGGGGATCCTGGCGGCGGTGTTCGTGAACATGCTGATTCAGCGCATGGGAGATGAGGCGTGGAATACGGCGACGGGATGGAGGTGGATGTTTTTTGCGGGCGTCGTGCCGGCGCTGCTTTTCGGGATCATGATCATTCCTGCGGTGGAAAGTCCGCGCTGGTTGATGAAGGAGGGACGGCGCGAGCAGGCGTTGCGCGTGCTTACGGAAATCAACGGGCCCGATGTGGCGCGCAGCGAGGCGAGCCAGATTGAGGAAACACTTTCGCTGGAAGAAGGGCGCTTCGCGGAACTATTCACGACGTTTCGCCGCCCGCTGCTTTTGGGGATCATGCTGGCCGGGTTGCAGCAGATGAGCGGCATCACGCCGCTCTTTTCGTTCCTGCCGGAGATCTTTCGGTCCGCGGGCGCCGCCACCGGGGATGCTTTCCGGCAATCGGTGATGGTGAGCGTTATTAATCTGTTGTTCACGTTTGTGGCGTTGTGGCTGATTGATCGCGCCGGCAGAAAAACTCTGATCCTCGCCGGGACCACGTTGCAATTTCTTTCGTTCGCTGCAGTGGGGTGGCTTTATTACGCGCACGGCAGCGGCGTGGCGATTTTGATTTTCGTGATGAGTTTTGTTGCAGGGCATGCGGTGGGCAACGGCGTGGCTTGCTGGGTGATTATTTCGGAAATTTATCCGACGAAGGTGCGCGGGCGCGCGATGTCCATCGCTACTACGGCATTGTGGCTGGTGGGGTATCTCGGCAATCAATTATTTCCGGTGATGCAGAAGAATCTCGGCTCGGACGGAACTTTCTGGTGCTTCAGCGGCGGCGCGCTGCTAACGATCATCCTGGTAGGGTGGCTGGTTCCGGAGACTAAAGGGCGCAGCCTGGAAGAAATCACCGAACTCTGGGCGCAGCCTGCAACGATTTCCGCTTCGACACATTCTTCCTGAGGTTGCGGGCGTCCAGGCAAGAGCACGACGAGTGCTTGCGAAGCGGAACGGGCCAGCCGCGTCGCGAGACGATTTGATATTCCCTATTTTTCGGAGCTTCTTTGCCGCGAACGGATCCGAGCGCTTCGAGAGTACCGCGCAGGCGATGGCGCATCGCATTCTTGCTAGCCCTCGGAGTCTTGGTAAACTTTTTCGATCGCATCAACCTCTCGGTTTCCCGCGAGGCGCTCAACGTTTCTTTCGGAATGTCGCTCATTGCGTTCGGCTATCTTTCCAGCGCGTTCAGCTGGACCTATGCGCTGATGCAGATGCCGGCGGGGGTTCTGCTGGATCGGCTGGGAGTGCGCCGCGTGGGGCGGGTCAGCACTTTTTTGTGGAGTCTCGCGTCCTTTGGAGGCGCGTTGTCTCCGGGACTGAATTGGTTTTTCGGAGCGCGGCTGCTCTTGGGGGTAAGCGAATCGCCTACGTTTCCCGCGAATGCCAAGGCGATCGGTTACTGGTTCGGCCGCGGGGAAAGAAGCCTGGCGATGGCCATTACCGATGCGGCAGCAAAGTTCGCAGCCGCCATCGGAGTTCCCTTCATCGGTTTGCTGGTGTGGCATTTTGGGTGGCGGTGGAGTTTTGCGGCGACGGGCCTCATTAGTTTTCTTTATTTCATTTTGTTTTACTCGGTCTACCGCAATCCCGGCGAAGACCGCGGACTTTCTCCTGAGGAATATCAATTTCTGGCGGCGGACGGGGCGCAGCCGGAAGACGCGACAGCCGTGCAACGAGGCGCTTCGCTCGGTTATCTGCTGCGGCAGCGGAAAGTGTACGGCCTGGCGCTGGGATGGGCCGCTTACAGTTACACTTTTTTTCTGCTGCTCAATTGGCTGCCCAGTTATCTTTCGATTTCGCAGCATGTGGATTTGCTGCACTCCGCTTTTTACACCAGCGTGCCGTGGCTGTGGGCGACTTTCACAGATTTACTGGTGGGCGGATGGCTGGTGGACGCTTTGATTCAGCGTGGGTGGAATGCGAGCCGAGTTCGCCAAAGCGTGATGGTGGGCGGGATGGCGATGGGGCTGGCGATTCTGGGCACGACGCGGGCGCATAGTCCGATGGCCGCGCTGGTCTGGATCAGTCTGGCGCTGGGCGGGCTGGCCGCTGCCGCGCCCGTAGCTTGGACGGTTCCTTCGCTGATTGCGCCGCGGGAAAGCGTGGGGCGAGTTTGTGGGATTGTGAACTTGTGCGGGCAGATCGCCGCGATTTCAGCGCCCGTCGTGACGGGTTACATTGTCTCTGCGACACATTCCTTCGCGGCAGCGTTCGCTAGCTGCACCGTGATTCTTTTTCTGGGGATTGTGGGTTATATCTTCTTACTGGGGCGCATTGAGGCGATTCCCGAGCCGGTGGAGAATGAGGCGCTCGGGTAGTGCCTGGAGCGTTCGGTTCCGGCAGGCAAAACTTTTCGAGGTGCTGCGAATGTCTTTGACGCGATCTTGCCGCCGCTCGACAGCTTGGATTCTGGTGCCGCTGCTGGCACTGGCGCTAAGCGCGCTTTCCGTAGTTGGAAATGCTGCGGACGCGGCGAGACAGAAATATCTTTTTTATGTTGGCACCTACACGGACCACGGGAGCAAGGGAATCTATGCGTACCGCTTCGATTCAGCGACGGGCGAGTCAACCTCGCTAGGGCTGGCGGCCGAAACCACGGCTCCTTCATTTCTCGCGATCGCTTCGAGCGGGAAAGATCTTTACACAGTCAATGAGATTTCGAAATTCAATGGCCAGTCCAGCGGGGCGGTGAGCGCATTCGCCATCCAGCCGGCGACTGCGAAGCTCACGCTACTGAATCAAGTTGCATCGCGTGGTGAAGGGCCCGCGCACATAGCGCTGGATCGCAGCGGCAAATACGCGCTGGTGTCCAATTACGATTCAGGGAACGTTGCCGTATTTCCGGTGCTGCAGGATGGGCGACTCGGTGAAGCCACGGCGTTCGTGCAACATAAAGGCTCGAGCGTGAATAAGGAGCGCCAGGAGGGACCGCACGCGCATGCGGCCGCGTTCTCGCCGGACAATCGTTTTGTAGTTGTTGCAGACTTGGGGCTCGATCAGCTGCTGGTGTACCGATTCGATGCGACTGCGGGGACATTAGGCAGCGATCCACAAATCGCGCGAGTCGTGGCGGGCGCTGGGCCGCGGCATCTGGTGTTTGATGCCGCAGGCCGATATCTATATGTGATCAACGAAATGCAATCCACGGTGGTGACGTACGCCTACGACGCGGCGACCGGCCCGCTCAGTGCATTGCAGATTGTTTCGGCGCTGCCGAAGGGATTTGCGCGAACGAGCGAAGCGGCAGAAATTGAGATGCATTCTTCCGGCAAATTTCTCTTTGCGTCGAATCGCGGGGATGACAGCATCGCGGTGTTCGCAGTCGACGGGAAAGACGGCAGGTTGACGCCTGTGGAAATTGTTTCGACTGGCGGAAAAACACCGAGGAATTTTGCGCTCGATCCTACGGGAGCGTGGCTGCTGGCGGCAAATCAGGATTCAGACAATATCGTGGTGTTCCGCGTAGATCCGAGCACCGGACACCTTACGCGAAGCGGACCGGAGCTGCACGTGCCGTCGCCGGTTTGCGTACGGTTTGTGCCGGCGTCATAAATTGGTGAATACGCGATAGCCGAGACGCGCGGCAACGGGCTGGAACCGCGATTACCGACACGCCGTCTAATTATTTCTTGTAAATTTCCCACAAAAGGGGAATCACGCCGATGAAATTGTGCCTTTTTGCTCTGCTTGCGCTTGTCGTTCCGGAATCTCTCTGGGCGCAGGCGACAACACAAACGATTGATGGCTGGAAGATGCAGGACGTCGCGAAAGTTGTGGCAGAAGGCTCGAAGATTTCGACGGCCGGATTCGAGCCGCAGAGTTGGTACGCCGCGACCGTTCCGGGAACCGTGCTGACCACGCTGGTGAACAACGGCGTTTACCCGGAACCGCTGTATGGCGAGAATATGCGCGCGATTCCGGAGAGCCTGAACAAGACCAGTTATTGGTATCGCACCACGTTCAGTGTGCCGACGGCGTACAAAGGGCGGCATACCTGGATTCATTTCGGCGGCATCAACTATAGCGCGCAAGTCTGGGTGAACGGCCACGAGGCTGGAACCATTCGCGGCGCTTTCATCCGCGGGGATTTCGACGTCTCGCAATTTGTGCAGCCGGGGCGCCGCGCGGTGCTGGCTGTGCTGGTTGCGCCACAGCCGCACCCTGGTGTGCCGCACGAACATAACGTTGCGCTCGGCGTAGGCAAGAACGGCGGCGAGACGGCCATTGATGGTCCCACGTTTCTTTCCACGATCGGGTGGGATTGGCTTCCCGCGATTCGCGATCGCGACACGGGGATTTGGCTTCCGGTCACTATGGATGCGACTGGCCCGGTGCTGGTGAAGGATCCATTCATCACGAGCGATCTGTCCGCAGCGCACGACACGGCGGATCTGCACATTTCCGCCACGCTGGAAAATAAATCAGCAAAGCCGGTCACCGGGACGCTTTCGGGCGTGATTCGACTGCAAAGCGCACCGGGACAGGACGCACAGGCTCCGAATTCGCACGACGGTGAAATTACCTTCCACAAAGCGTTGACAATTGCGGCGAACGGCGCGGAAGCAATCGCGCTGGACGGCAAGTCCACGCCGGAATTGCATGTTTCCGATCCGAAACTGTGGTGGCCTAACGGTTACGGTCCGCAGAATTTGTACACACTCACGCTGCGTTTCGACATCGGAAAAGCTCCCTCGGACAGCAATATGCAACAGTTTGGCATTCGCAAGATCGAATACCAGGTCGCCGGGTCGGAAAACCTCACGCTTTCAGTGAATGGAGTTCGGGTGATGGCGCGCGGTGGAAATTGGGGACTCGACGAGGGAATGAAGCGGATTCCGCGCGAAAGATTGGACGCGCAGTTTCACATGCATGCGCTGGCGAATCTGAACATCATCCGCAACTGGGTGGGACAAAGCACAAGTCCCGATTTCTACGACATGGCAGACAAGTACGGAATTTTGCTGTGGGATGAATTCTTTCAACCTAATCCGAACGACGGCCCCGACGTGAGCGACATCCCCACCTATCTCGCCAACGTCACGGATAAAGTGCAGCGCTACCGCAACCATCCATCGATCGCGCTGTGGTGCGCGCGCAACGAAGGTTATCCGCCGAAAGAACTTGATGACACTTTGCAGACGCTGATGACTCGCCTGGATTCGACGCGGCTGTATCAATCGAATTCCTCGGCCGGACGCGGAGTAGCCTCGCATGGCCCTTATTACTGGCGGTCGCCGCGCTTTTTCTACGTGATCCATGAAAGCTTCAAGACCGAGACTGGCTCTGTTTCGATTCCGACAATCGAATCCATTCAGGGGATGATGCCGCAAAAAGATTGGGAGACGATCAACGACGATTGGGCGCAGCACGACATGGCAGCGGGCGCGCAACGCGGCAATGAGTTCCCCACTTCTCTCGCCGTGCGTTACGGGCACATTCGCAATCTTGCCGATTTCGTGCAGAAAGGCCAGCTGGCCACCTATGAAGCTTTCCGCGCGATGTATGAAGGCCGCAACGTGGAAATGTTCAAGACCACTACGGGCGTGATTACCTGGATGAGTCACCCGGCGCAGCCGAGCTTTGTTTGGCAGCTCTATCATTATGATTTGGAGCCCAACGCTGCTTTGTACGCCGTGAAAAAGGCATCGGAAACTGTCCATGTGCAGTTGAATGAAGAAGACCGGGATATCGAGGTTGTGAACAATCGCCCGGATTCGCTGAATGCGTTAACGGTGAAGGCGTTGATTTATCGTTTGGACGGCACGACGGATTCACAAAAGACTTATGCGGTGGTGCAGGTGCCGGGTAGCAGCACGGTCAAGGCGGCGACGATCGATGTGAGCGCGCGCATCAGCCCGGTATATTTCATCAAGCTCGAACTTATGGATGCGAGCGGAAAGCTGCTCTCCAGCAATTTTTATTGGCAGCATGTGGCGCAGGATCAGTTCGAAGGGCTGATGAATCTGCCTATAGTGACGCTTGACGCCGAAGCCGGCGCGCGCGTCGAGGGCGATAATACCGTGCTGACTGTAACTTTGCACAACAACACGAGCCACGTCGCTTTGATGTCGCACCTGCAGCTTCATCAAAAGAAGAGCGGCCGGCGCGTGCTGCCGGTCTTTTACTCCGACAATTATATTTCGCTGGTGCCCGGCGAATCCGCGACCGTTTCCGTTGAAGCGGCCACGAAGGATCTGCAGGGAGACTCGCCGCTGATTGAAGTGGACGGCTACAACGTGGACGTGAAACCTGTCGACGGTGCAGTCTCCATCACCGCGAACACCAACGCGCAGCCGGCGCACTGGCCCGCCTCCAACATCGTTCCTGACAACAAGTAAATCAAGCATCGAAGCTGCGGTTTCGCGGCGCTGCACTTGAGCGACGCGCCCGTCCGCTCATGATTTGTATTTCTAATCGGTTATATAGGTCTGGCTATGAACGGCAGTGAGCTCGGTGCGTAGCGTGGCAAGGCCCGCCATGCCCGCGAGCAAAAGCGAATACAGCCACTAGCAGACTACTGAGGAGAGCTGAGAAATAGCGTGTTTATCGGTAGAAACGCGAAGGAAGAAGGAGAGAAGCGCCGGAACAGTGCGATTTTCGGGGCGATCATAAGTATCAACAGACATGTTCTTGTCATGCGCCTGGCGGGAACCTGGACCGCCTTGTTGCAGGCGCGAAACATCTTGACAAAGGGTAGAGGCTACACTATAAGCCATTCCAAGGAATAACCGGTTAGACTCTTTTAACGCTTTCGCTCGCAGGAACGGAGAAGGAATCGCAGGGGGATGAGCCGAAGATTCGCCGGCTCGCAAAGTCCGATTCGATCGAGCGTCAACAAACTTGGGGGTGGGGAATGCGAAGCACACGACTTGGGAAATATTTGAGCGTTTTGGTTTTCGCGTTGGCGCTGTTCACTTCCGGCAGGTTACTGGCCGGCGTGACCGCCAGCATTTCCGGGACGGTGACTGATCCCAGCGGCGCAGTGGTGGCCGGCGCATCGGTGACCGCGACCAACGTGGAAACGGGCATAGCTACCTCGCTGACGACGAACGCACAGGGATTTTACTCCTTCCAATCACTTCCGCTGGGAAATTACACGATCAGCGTGCAGCAAAGCGGATTCAAGGGTTACGCGCAAACGGGACTCGTCCTCGATGTGAACTCGGCATTGACGATTGACGTGCAACTGCAAGTGGGCGCCACGACGGAGAAGGTGGAGGTGTCGAGCGACGCTTTGCACGTAGATACCGAAAGCACGCAGATGGGCGACGTGATCACCGGCAAAACGATGACCGATGTGCCGCTGGTGACGCGGAGCTATACCGATTTGCTCGGTTTGCAGCCGGGCGTGGCGCAGACGGCTTCACAAATGACGGGAGCCTACGCGGGACCATTTATTTCGGCGGGTTTTGCGGTGCCACAGGTGTCGGGGGATTTGGATTCTGGCGCGGTTTCTGTGAACGGCATGCGCGAATCGGAAAACGGCTTCATCCTGAACGGAATACTGGTGCAGGAGCTGGGATTTTCCGGCGCTGGAGCGATTCCCAACCTTGATTCGATTTATGAGTTTCGCATCCTGACAAACAATCCGGACGCCGAATACGGCAATTACAGCGGCGGGCTGATTAACGTGGTCACCAAGTCCGGCACTAACGGTTTCCACGGGAATCTTTTCGAATTCGTGCGCAATACGGATTTCGACGCCGCGAACTATTTTGCGCAAGGAGAACGCAGCGCCTATCACCAGAATCAGTTCGGCGGCACATTCGGCGGCCCGATCAAGCGCGACAAGATCTTTTTCTTCGCCGACTATCAGGGAAACCGCGTCGTCCAAGGCCAGACCCAAATAATCAACGGAGCTCCCAGCGAAGCCACTGAGGGTGGGGATTTATCGGGAATCGCCAGCACCCTGCTCGGCTCCAAGGTAGTTGGTCCAGCATGGGCGTCGCAATTGACCACGCAACTGGGTCAACCGGTGTCGGTGAATGAGCCCTATTACACGGTGGGCTGTACGAACCCCACGCAATGCGTGTTCCCCAACGCGCAACTGTCGCCAACGTCATTCAATCCGATCTCCGCGAATCTGTTGCCATACATTCTGCCCGCCAATCAGGCGATCGGCTCAAACGGCACGGGCCAGTATTTGAATAGCTCCGAGGCGATTGATCTGACGGACAACAAGTTCAGTGGCCGGCTAGACGCCAACTCCGGGCTCGGACTTCTCACGGCCTACTACTATTTCGACAAGTATAACCAAACCAGTCCCTACTGGCCTGGGAACGCGCCACTCTACCCGGGATTCAACGTAGCCGGGAATGGCACGACTCAGAACGTAAATCTAGGCGACACGAAAACATTCAGCTCCGCGTCCGTGAATGAATTTCGTTTGGGTTATTTCCGCCTCGATACTTTGTTCAATCAACCTCAGGGCGGAAAGGGAGTAACACTCGCCAGCCTGGGATTTGCTTCCGGCGCAGGCGGCGCTCCGGGCATCGTGCCGCTGGTGCCATCGCTCGAAGGCGTTCCGGAAATTGACTTCAACGACTTCGTAATCGGAGTGCCGAGTCGCCCGAACGGCCTGATCGATAACATTTATCAGGTGGTGGACAACTACAGCAGGATTGTGGGAACACACACGCTGAAATTCGGCGGAGAGTACCATTACGACCAGCTCGAAGAAGACTTGATTGATAACGTTTCGAACGGGAATTTCTTCTTCGGCGGCAATTTCAACGGTCAAACCAGCGAAACCGGGAATGACTTCGTTGACTTTCTATTGGGGGCGCCCAGTTCGTACGTGCAAGGGCAGTCGTACCCTTCGTACGGACGAAACTTTTATTTGGGTTTCTACGGGCAGGATAGCTGGCGCATAAAATCGAATCTGACGTTTAATTATGGCCTGCGGTATGACGTCAGCGCGCCTTGGAAAGAAAAGTACAACCAAATTCAGACTTTGATTCCCGGCGAACAATCAGTTGTTTTCCCCGGCTCACCGACAGGGTGGGTGTTCCCGGGGGATCCAGGCGTTCCGAGCACGCTGGCACCCACGCGTTGGAACAACTTTGCGCCGCGGCTCGGCCTGGCGTATTCATTCGGCGACTATGACGGCTTGCTCGGCAAGATACTGGGCAAATCCGGTACCACGAGTCTTCGCGCCGGATGGGGCATATTCTACAGCACGTTTGAAGGCGCCACGGACTTCAACGAAATTGGCGACGCGCCGTTCGGAAACTACACTGGACAAAATCAGCCGACTTTTGCTGCTCCGTTTACCAACCGCGCCGCGGGTAATTCGATTACAAACTTTTTCCCGGTGACCCAGCCGCCGCTTTATTTTTCGGCGAAGAACCCTGCCAGCGGCCCTCCGTTTGATAACTTGACCGATTTTTTCAACGCTTTCGGGACGATCAGCAGCTCGCCCGCGTTCTACAATAAGAACCGCCTGCCGTATGCGGAAGAATACGAATTGTCGATCGAACATCAACTCACGCGGGCGGATTTGTTGACCGTGAGTTATGTGGGCACGCAAGCGCACCGGCTGCTTTCGTCGGAATCCGCGAATCCGGGAAGTCCGTCGCTGTGCCTCCAACTTGCGACCGCAGGCGCGATTGCGGTGGGAACGACGAATACCACATGCGGCCCCGGGAACGAAAATCTAGTTTACGCTCTCCCGGGCGGTGGTTTTCAGCCGGGCACGCGACTAAATTTCCCCGGTACGACGCTCCCAGGCGGTACGCCGATTGTTCCGTTTGGCAACGACTCGTATTTCATCACCGCGGGGTCTTCGTCTTATAACTCGATGCAGGTCAGCTGGCAGCATACCAGCGGACGCCTGCAGTCGTTGGTCGGTTACACCTTGAGCAAATCGTTTGACGATTCTTCCGGTTACGGCGAGCAGATCAATCCTATTAACCACCGGCTAAGCCGCGGCCTCTCCGCATTTGACAGCACGAACAATTTCGTGGCGAGCTACAGCTACACGCTACCAATTGATAAATTGAACGGGCCAAAGCGGCTGACCAACGGATGGATCGTAAGCGGGATCACGAAGTTTGCTACCGGGTTACCTGTGACGCTGGTCGAAACGGACGATCAATCGTTGCTCGGGACCGGTTTCGGTGGACCGATCACACTTCCTGTGGACACGCCGCAGATAGTGGGACCGCTGGACAAAACGAATCCGCGACAGGTGATTAATGGAGTTCAGGGGTATTACTTCAGCCCCGCGGCATTCGGACCTTCTGCACTAGGGACCGAGGGAGATGCAAGGCGCCGGTACTTCCATGGACCAGGGATTAACAACTGGGACTTTGCTCTCCTGAAGAACACGATGATCACCGAGCGGTTCAGCCTGCAATTCCGCGCTGAGTTCTTTAATATTTTCAACCACGCTCAGTTCTTAACACCGAGCGGAATTACCGGCTTTAACATTGGGACGGGCGCAGCGACATCGCAATCATTTGGGGTCGTCGCGGGCGCCGCTCAGCCGCGCATCGGGCAGCTGTCTCTGAAGCTGAACTTCTAACAGGAGCGGAGGCAGGGTCAGCGAACGCACCACATCCCGCGGGGATCCGGGAACACCACGGTTCCCCGCGGTTTTTTTCGCCAGAAGCACGGCGGATTCGTAGCGGAACTCAGCTGGATTTGGCAGGACGAAGAGCACACGATTATGCCGGCCCCAGGCGTTCTGGCAGCGACGTTAGTAAAACCCGGGAAGTACGAGATACGCGAATACCCTCTGCCGGAGCCCGCTGCTGGTTGTGTGCTGATTCGCATGGAAATGTCCGGGATTTGCGGGACGGACAAGCACACGTTTCAGGGTTACACCGCGCAGTACGGCGGCCGCCAGCTGGAATTTCCGATTATTCAGGGACACGAGAATGTCGGGACGATTGCGGCGATCGGCGGCGATGGGAAGTACGCGGACTTCGAAGGCGTGGCGCTGCGCGAGGGAGATCGCGTGGTGGTGGGCGCGAATGTGGCGTGCGGCGAGTGCTACTACTGCCGGCACGATTTTCCTTACTATTGCTGCGAGAAGACCACGGATTATGGGAATAATTTAAGCGCGAAGAATCCACCTTACCTGTTCGGCGGATGGTCGCAGTACATGTATGTGGTGCCGGGAAGCTTTCTGGTGAAAGTGCCGGACGATTTGCCTTCGGAAGTAGCGGTGCTGACGGAAATTTTCGCGGTGTCGGTGGGATTGGACCGCGCAAAACAGATGTCCGCGTTTCCGAACGAGTCTTTTCGTTTTGACGATACGGTGGTGGTGCTCGGTGTTGGTCCGTTGGGGATGTGTTTTCTGATGAAGGCGCGCATGCTGGGCGCGGGGACGATTATCGCGGTGGATAAGTCAGAGTACCGTTTGAATTTTGCGAAACGACTGGGCGCGGACTACGCGGTTAACGTCGGAACCATGTCGAAGCAAGAGCGCCTGCAGATGGTGAAGGATTTGACGCACGGGCGCGGCGCGGACATGGTGATTGAATGTGCCGGAGTGCCGGAAGCGGTGCCGGAGGCGCTGGAGATGTTGCGCGTCGGCGGATTGCTAGTCGAGGCCGGGAATTTTTCAGATTTGGGCGAGGTGCCGATCAGCCCGCACCGGCATATTTGTGCGAAGAATGCGCGGATTCTGGGCGTGGGTGGCGAAGAGCCGGCGGCTTATGGGCCGAGCATGCGGCAGATGGCGCGTTATATGAAGAATTATCCGCTGCGGGAATTTGTGACGCACCGTTATGGATTGCGGGACGTGGATTTGGCGATGAAGAAATCCGTGGAAGCGGAATCAATGAAAGTGGTGCTGGAGCCGTGGCGATAATCGCGGTGGGAGCTGCGCAAGCAAATTCAATTTGGCGAGGGAGAGGAAGGCATGAGCGCAATCAGCGAGCGATTTCTATTTGCTTCGGCACCCGATAGCTGGGGAGTGCTGGATTATCCGGGGCCGTCTTGGGAGCAATCGTACGAAAAGATGCTGGATGAAATGGTGGAAGCTGGGTACGCGGGATCGGAGCTGGGGCCGTACGGATTTTTCCCCACCGATCCGAAAATTCTTCAGCCGCAGTTGGAAAAACGAAAGTTGAAGCTGCTGGCATCGTTTGTGCCGGTGAAAATGACGGATCCCGCGGCGAGCCAGGCGGTGATGGAGCGGATACGCAAGGTGGGAAATCTGCTGGCGACTTTGAAGGCACCGTTTCTGGTGATTGCGGATGATCAATCGCCGGAGCGCAATGCGTTTTCCGGACGTGCTTACGACAAGGATTGTCCTACTTTGAGCGCGGAGCAATGGAAGCACATCGGGAAAATCGTGGCGGATGCGGAAAAGGTGGCGAACGAGTTTGGCCTGGATTTGGTGTTTCATCCGCATGTGGCGACCTATGTGGAGACGCCGGAAGAGTGCGAGCGGTTTTACGACGCGACTTCGCATACGAATGTCGGGTTGTGTCTGGATACGGGACATTGCGTTTACGGCTATGGCGATTCCGTGAAAGAGGCGGAGAAATATAAGAACAAGCTGCGTTTTGTGCACATCAAAGATTGCAACACGAAGGTGCTGGAGGAAGCGCGGCGCAACAAATGGACTTTTGAAGAGGCCATCGAGCACAAAGTCTTCACCGTGATTGGGCAAGGCGATATTGATTTTCCGGCGTTTTTCCGCACGTTGGTGAAGAACGGATATTCGGGATGGTCGGTGGTGGAGCAGGATGTGAAATTCGGCGCTACGCCGATTCCGCCGGCTGAGAGCGTAGCGGCGAGTTTGAAATATTTGCGGGGAGTTGTGAGCGATTTGGGATTGGCGGCAGGCGCGCGTTAGGAGCGGAAATGCCGCTGTGATTTTGGGCCGGAGCCCGCGTTCACGGGACTGATTCAAAGCTGCCAGGGAGAAGTTTGAATGAAGAAGCTGGGAGTGGGAGTGCTGGGTGTTGGGGAAATGGGCAAGCGCCACGCGGAGAATCTGCGGCGGCTCGTGCCGGAGGCGCAACTGGTGGCGATTGCAGACGCGTCTGCGGAGCGCGCGCGAGTGGTGGCGGAAGAACTCGAGATCGAAAACTGGTACAGCAGTTTGGAAGCGATGCTGGAGCGCAAGGATCTGGATGCGGTACTGATCGCCACGCCGGACAAATTTCACGCGAAAGCGGTGGAAGCTGCGGTGCGTGCGGGGAAAGACGTGCTGTGCGAGAAACCGCTGGCGTTGAATTTAGCAGATGCGCGCGGGGCAATTGATGCGGTGGCTAAATCGGGGCGGCGATTGCAAGTCGGTTTCATGCGGCGCTACGACCCAGCTTATGCGGCGGCAATGAAACGAATCGAAGCCGGCGAAATCGGGGTTCCGGTGATTTTCAAATCGCTAGGGCGCGATAAGGAGTGGGGCCCCATTGCGGCGTACGAGTCGCGCATCAATGGGATGATTTTTTATACGAACACGATTCACGATTTCGATTTGGCGCGGTGGATGATGCAGGACGAAGTGAGCGCGGTGCATGCTTACACGACGGCCACGATCCGGCCGGAGCTGGCGAAGTACGGAGATCTGGTGGCGAGCGTGGTGAATCTCTCCTACCGTCGCGGCGCGATTGGAAACGTGGAATCGTATGCGCAGGCTGTTTATGGTTATGACGTTCGCACGGAGATCATCGGGTCGAAGGGCTCAATTTTTGTCGGCAGCCTACAACACGCGCCGGCCGTTTTTCTTACGGCACGAGGTGGCGAGCGGACGCTGGCCGATCATTTTCTGTCGCGGTTTGCGGATGCGTATCTCGCCGAGGTGCGGGATTTTGTGCACAACATGCTGCACGATCTTGCGCCGCGTGTGACGGGCGATGACGGACTGAAAGCGCTGGCCATTGCTGTCGCTGCTGAAACATCTTATTTGCAGGCGAAACCGATTGAGGTGGCGCTCGCGGACGCTCGGGCGGCATCGTGAGTTAGAGAAGCCCGACGCTAACGAGATTCGCTGAAGTTGCAAATGAGATAAGAGCCGGCGGGACGCCGCCGCAATTTGATGGACGGACAACATGACGCGCGCCACTGAAACTGCTTACAAAAGTCCCCTGCACAAGATGACGCAAACCACTCCGACCTGTTTGTGGAACGATTCCGCATCGATTGAAGAGTTGACCTATTCGATCGAGCATGGCGCGGTGGGGGCGACGTGCAATCCGGTGATTGTGGTAGGCATACTAAAGAAGGAGATGAGTTACTGGAAAGGACGCATGCAGGAATTGATCAAAGAGCTCCCTACGGCGACGGAGGACGAGATTGCGTGGCAGCTGGTGCGCGAAATCTCCATCCGCGCTGCGGCTCTGCTGAAGCCGATTTTCGATGCGCAGCACGGCCGGAATGGACGGCTTTCAATTCAGACCGACCCGCGGCTATTTCGCGACAGCCAGGCGATCGTCAGGCAGGCGGTGGAATTCAACCAGCTCGCACCGAACATGATCGTGAAGATTCCTGTGACGCGCGCGGGAATTCCGGCAATTGAAGAGGCCACCTACCGCGGAGTGAGCATCAACGCGACAGTGTCGTTCAGTTTGCCGCAGTGCATCGCCGTCGCAGAAGCCGTGGAGCGCGGCCTGCAGCGGCGCGCGAAGGAAGGCAAGGAAATCGCGAGCATGGGACCGGTATGCACGCTGATGGTGGGGCGTCTGGACGACTGGCTTAAAGTCGTGATGGAAAAGGAAAATATCACAATCGATCCGGGATATCTGGAGTGGGCGGGAGTGGCGGTGCTGAAGAAGGCTTACAAGATATTTAAGGAACGCGGCTATCGCGCCCGGCTGCTTTCGGCGGCGTTCCGCAATCACATGCACTGGAGCGAATTCATTGGCGGAGACATGGTGATTTCGCCGCCGTGTTCTTGGCAAGTTCGATTCAATGCGAGCGATATCGAGGTGCGTTCGCGGATTGATGAAGCAGTGCGGGCGGAGATCGTGGAGGAACTTTCCAGAAAATTCGCGGATTTCCGGCGCGCGAATACCGAGGGCGGGCTGACGATCGAGGAATTCGATTCATTTGCGCCGACGCGGCGGACTTTGCGGCAGTTCATTACCGCGTGCCATGATTTAGATGCGATGGTGCGCGATATTTTGATTCCGAATCCAGAAGCGTAGTGGCGCGGCGTGATGGTGGGTGCAAGATCGGCATCGCTATGCCAGAAATGGCGCACTGAAGTGCGCCGCCACTAAGGCAAGTATCATCAGCTAAATCTAATTCTGAAATAGGAGACTGGCACGTGGGAAAACTCGCGATCACCGGCGGTGAACCCGTACGCAAGACACCTTTCACTCCGTGGCCCGTCGCCACGAAGGAGGAATTCGCGGCGCTGGAGGATGCTTTTACCAGCTTGAAATGGGGCGGCCAGCCATTCCCCGGAAAATACGCGGATGCGTTCGCGAAGAAATTCGCGGCATTCCAGACCGCGAAATACGGGCAGTGCGTGAGCACCGGGACTGTGGCGATCGAGGCGTGCTTGAAAGCGATTCAGATTCGCCCGGGAGATGAAGTGATCGTCCCGGCGTACACGTGGGAGGGAACGGTCGGTCCGGTGCTGTTGCTCAATGCGGTGCCGGTTTTCGTGGACGTGGATCCGGAAACATATTGCCTGGATACGAAGCTGATCGAGCAGGCCATCACGCCGAAGACCAAGGCGATACTACCCGTCCATCTGGGCATGCGTTTTGCGGACATGGACGAAATTCTGCGCATCGCGAAGAAGCACAATTTGAAAGTGATTGAAGATTGCGCGCACGCGCACGGTGCGATGTGGAAGGGGCAAGGCGCCGGCTCGATGGGAGATCTGGGGGCTTTCAGTTTTCAATCCAGCAAGCTGATCACCTCCGGAGAAGGCGGGGCGGTGATCACCAACACGCTGGAATATATGGAGTTGGTGCAGAGCTATATCAACGCGGGGCGCGCCAGCCTGACGGACCAATATCACCACCGCATCATCGGATACAATCACCGGCTGAGCGAACTGCAGGCTGCGGTGCTGGGACCTCAACTGGAACGGCTGCCGCAACAAGCCGCAACGCGCGAGAAAAATGTGAAGCACTTCGAATCTCGGCTGCAAAATAACCCGGCAATCAAATTGCTAAAGCCTGAACCGCGGATTACGCGCCTCGCGCCCTACGGCTTTATGTTCAAATATTTTGCGGACAAGGCGAACGACATTCCGCGCGCGGCGTTTGTCGGCGCGCTGCAACTGGAAGGCATTCCCTGCGATGGACTTTTCTACGAGCCAGTTTACAAAAGCTCGCTGTTCCCGGTGAAGTCGGAGGATTTCCCTGCTCTGAGTTGGGGGCGCGAGAAGCCGCTTGATCTGCGGAATATGTACTCATGCCCGGTGGCGGATCGCGCCGCTTACCATGAGGCGGTGTGGTTTCCGCACCAGTTGTTTGTGGGAAGCGTCGCGGACGTGGACTCGATTGCGGATGCGATTGAAAAAGTGCTGGGCGCAAGCGAAGAACTGCGCGGCCTGGATCACAAGGCGATTCGAAATCAGAGGTTGGGGCGCGCGGACCGCGAGAGTTAGCTGGACTGCGATGCCAGAACCACGGCGGCAGCGATTGCCGCGCCACATATGACGGGCTGAAGTGCTCTGCTGCAGATTCGAAAACGATTAGCGCTGGCGTCGCGAATTCTTGGGAGAAGTCCAATCCATGGCTGCCGGAAAAAAGGTTGGGTTCGCGGTCGTCGGACTGGGTACCATCGCGCAAGGGTTTGTCCTGCCGAGCTTCGCGAAGTCCAAGAATGCCAAACTGGTCGCGGTGGTGAGCAGAGATAAGGAAAAGGCCGCGCGGGTGGCCCGCAAATTTAAGGCCAGCGCGCACTACAGCAACGATGAGTACGCACAGTGCCTGGCGAATCCTGAAGTGTCAGCGGTTTTTGTGGCCACTCCAAATGGCCTGCATGAATTGTTCACGGTACAAGCAGCGCAGGCCGGCAAACACGTGTTGTGCGAGAAACCCTTGGCAGCCACTACCGAGCAGGCTGCGCGAATGGTGGAGGCTTGCCGGCGCAACCGCGTGCTTCTAATGACCGCGTACCGGAAGTATTTCGAGCCCAGCACTCTCTACCTGAAGCAATTAATTCAAAGTGGCGCGCTAGGACGGATAGACGTAATTCACACCGCGTTCAGCGAATTGTATCTACCGGGCAAGTCATTGGCGTGGATGGTCGATTCGAATCTGGCGGGCGGCGGGCCGCTGATGGATTTGGGCGTGTATTGCGTGAACACCACGCGCTGGCTGGTGGAGGAAGATCCGGCGGAAGTTAGCGCGCAGAGCTGGGCGCGCGACACCGTGACCTTTTGGGACGTCGAAGAAGGGATTTCGTTTCGCATGCAGTTTCCCAGCGGACTGGTGGCGCAAGGCAGCACGTCCTACGGCGCGGTTTTGTCATCCTTTATATACGTGCAGGGGACGAAAGGATGGGCGTCGCTAACTCCTGCGTTTCCATTCGATCAGGTGCGGCGGCTCACGGCGAAGATTGGAAAGCGCGCGATTGATCGGACGTTTCCGATCGTTGACGAGTTTGGCCTGGAGCTGAGCGAGCTGGCTTCGGCGATTCAGAATCGGCAGCCGGTGGAATGCGATGGTGTGCAGGGGCATCGTGACGTGGTTATTCTTGAGTCAATCTATAACTCGGCGCGAAAACAGCAGCCAGTTGTCATAAACTACTGAGTGGCGCGGCTCGCGGAGCCAATTTGCGGGTGAAATAGGGGCGCGCATTTTACTTTTTAGTACAAGGCCCAAACGGATGACTGCGGTGAAAAAAGCGGGGCGCAAGAAGGCGGGAAAGACCGCGAGTATTTACGATGTGGCGAAATTGTCGCGCGTCTCCGTCTTTACGGTTTCCGCGGTCGTGAATCACAAAAGCCATGTGGGCGAGAAGTTGCGCAAGCGCGTGGAAGCGGCGATCCGTCGGCTGAATTACAGGCCCAACCTGATTGCGCGGAGCCTGGCGAATCAGCGGACCCACACGATCGGCATGATCGTACCGGATATCGCCAATCCTTTCTTTCCGATGGTGGTTCGAGGAGCGGAGGATGCGGCGCAACGTCACGGGTACAATTTGTTGCTGTGCAACAGCGACGACAGTCTTGCGAAGGAAGAAAAATCTGTCGAGCTGCTGCTATCGAAGCGCGTGGATGGAATCCTGCTGACGAAGGCCGCGGAGGATTTTCGTCCGTCGCTGCGGCAGATGATCAAGGAAGTAAACATCCCTTTTGTGCTAGTGATGCGCACGTATCCTAAATTGACGAATGACGCGGTGATCACCGACGACTATCAGGGCGCGTATGACGCGGTGTCCCACCTGGCGCGTTCGGGAAGACGGCGCATCGGATTGATCGGCGGCCCGCGCAAGGTGAGCAATGCGCAAGCGCGCTGGGAAGGTTTTCGCGACGCTTTGAAGGCGGAGGGGCTGCCTTACGAACCGGAATTGGATATTGAAGGAGATTACCGGATCGAATCGGGATTTCGCGCGGGGCATGCGTTGCTTTCGCACCGGCCCGACGGAATTTATGTGGCGAACCATTTGATGACCGTTGGATTGCTGAAGGCCGCGGAAGAAATGGGTTTGCGCTGCCCGGAGGATTTTGGCTTGGTGAGTTTTGACGACTATCCGTGGCTGGGAGTTTTTCGGCCGCGGCTGACGACCGTGGAATTGCCCAAGCACCAACTCGGGATCGAGGCGGCGGAACTGCTGATCCGGCGCATTTCAGGAGATCGGAGCAAGGCCGCGGTGAAGAAATTGCCGCCGGAATTGCGCATTCGTGAATCGTGCGGATTTGCGCTGCATGTTTCGCGCGGACAATCTGCGGAGCGCGACGCCGGCAAAGCAAGCAGCGCGTTGGTGCGGGATTTGCGGTAGCGGCGCTCACCTTTGTTGTGCTGGCAGTGCGGATTACGTTTCGCTGAAGTCAATTAATTTTGGTCTGCGGGTGAATCCCTTCGTTTTGTAACCGCCGTAGAGAATTCCCACCACCAGCCAAGCCAGGCCGGCGTACTTCGTCCAGGTTTGCAGGCTGATCAGCAGCACAAAACAGAAAACGAAGCCGAAGCCGGGGACGAAGGCGTCCACGAAGAAATTGCGCTGCCCGATTGCTTCGCGCGAAAACCAGAAATGGCGGAAGGCCGCGAGATTTACGCCCATGAAGGCGAGTAGCCCGCCAAAAGTGACTATTTCCGCGGCGTGTTCCCACGGGATGGTGATCACGCCGATGTAGGCGAGGACTCCGACGATCCAGACGTTATAAACCGGATTGCTCTTCTTGGGGCTGAGGTAGCCGCAGATTTTTTTCGGCAGCACGTCGTCGCGGCCCATGCTGTAGAGCAGGCGCGACGCGCCCACGTGCCCGGCAAGCCCGCAGGCAATGCTGGAAACGAGCAGCATGACGCCGTACGCGGCGAACAACGCGGGACCGCTGGCCATCCTCGCCACATCCATGAACGCGGTTTCCGGATTTTGCAGCGTGGTGTAGTCCGGCCAGACGCGCTGCGCGAGATACACTTGCAGCCCACTGAATAGCCCGGTGAAAATTACCACCAGCACAGTGGCGAGCAGCACATTGCGCTTAGGATTGTGAACTTCTTCCGCGAGGATCGAGACGCCATCGAAGCCGATGAACACCAGCGCGGCGAGCGAAGTACCGGCGGCGACGGCCCGGATATTAAATGTGGCTGGATTGTAAATCGGATGCATGGAGAACAGCCCGGCGACATGCTGGTGCAAGACGATGAAGCGGAACGATTCGACGATAAACACGGTGGTGACCAGCAGCATGAAGCCGAGCAGGACTTCGTTGGTGCGCGCAGTGAATTTAATTCCCTGCACCGTGAGGATTGTGATGAACCCCACTGTTACGGCGGCCAGAATTGCGAAAGGGATGCGCGGCGTCATGCGTTGAATGGCGAGCACGGCGTAGAGCGCATTCTGGATGGGCTGGAAAAGATATTCCAGGAACATCGCCCAGCCGACGACGAACCCGAAGTGCGGATTCAGTTCGCGGCTGATATAGGTGTACACCGAACCTGCGGATGGATAGACGCTGGCCATGCGGCCGAAGCTGACAGCGGTGACGGACATCGCGACCATCCCGAGCAGAAGGGTGGCCACCGTGTGGCCGTGCGAAAGGACCTGGCCCTCACCGAAAAGCGGAACGGCAGCAATGGGCGAAGTGAGGATGATGCCGTAGTAGATCAAGTCCCAGAGGCCTAATGCGCGCTTAAGATGAGGTTTCTTGGGTGCTGTGGATTGCGCTGCGCCTGCGGATGTTTCCACCCTTACCTCTCTCTGCCCCGAGTCTCAAAGAAAACTTTTGCGACGGCTGTGCGAATACGACCGCAGCGAACACTTACTTCTTCAGAAAAGCTAAAAGAAAAAACGTTCCTTCTTGCGCGCTTCGTCGTAGTCGCGGCGCGCGGCTTTCACGCTATCGCGTTCGGAAACTTCGGCGATGGGCACGTCCCACCAGGATTCGTAGCCAGGAACTCTTTGGTCGTAAGAGGTTTCGATGACGACTACTGAGGTGCGGCGCTGTTCGCGTGCGGCGGCGAGGGCCGCTTTCAGTTCGTCCGCAGTTTGGGCGCGTGCGGTCCAGGCGCCGAGGCTCGCGGCGTTTGCGGCAAAGTCCACGGGGAGCGGGTCGCCATCGTATTTGCCACCGTTTTTATCGCTGCGACGATAACGATAATTTGTGCCCATGCCTTCGTTGCCGCAGGCGCGGCTGAGGCCGCCGATGCTGGAGAAGCCGTGATTATCGAGAAGCACGATGTTGATTTTGCAACCTTCCTGGAGCGACGTAACGATTTCCTGGGCCATCATCAGGTAGGAGCCGTCACCGATCAGTACGTACACTTCGCGGGTTGGGTCCGCCATTTTCACGCCGAGGCCGCCAGCGATTTCGTAGCCCATGCAGGAAAAACCGTATTCCATGTGATAGCCGCCGGGTTGGCGAGTGCGCCAAAGCTTGTGCAAGTCTCCGGGCAGGCTTCCGGCCGCGCAGATGACGATGTCCGAGGGCTTCGTGAAATTATTCACGATGCCGATGACTTCGCCCTGGGTGATGGGCGGCGACTGCTGAATTCCGTAGATGCGGTCTACTTCATTTTCCCAGCGAGCCCGGAATTCGTTGATTTTCGCGCGATAGGTTTCTTCGAGGGAGAATTTGCCGAGGGATTGCTGCATTTCTGTGATCGTCAAGCGCGCGTCGCCGATCAACGGCAGGGCGGCGTGTTTGTACGCGTCGAATTCCGCGACATTAATGTTGATAAAGCGCGCGGCGGGATTCTGGAATGCGGTTTTTGACGCGCTGGTGAAATCGCTGTAGCGCGTACCGATGCCCAGTATCAGATCCGCTTCGCGCGCAGCGATATTGGCGCCGGGCGTGCCGGTGACTCCCACGGCACCGAGCTGCTGCGGATGATCGAAAGGCAGAGAGCCCTTGCCGGCTTGCGTTTCGCAGACTGGAATGCCCGTCGCTTGCGCGAACTGCGCGAGCGCTTCGGAGGCTTGGGAATAGAGCACGCCTCCACCGGCGACAATGAGCGGCTTCTTCGCGGCAAGAATCCACTCGACGGCGCGCTGCAGGAGATCACGATCGCAGCGATTGCGGGGAATCAGCCAAACCTTCTTCGCAAAAAACATTTCGGGAAAATCGAAAGCCTCTGCCTGGACGTCCTGCGGAAAGGCGATGGTGACGGCGCCGGTTTCCGCGGGGGAAGTGAGGACGCGCATAGCTTCCGGGAGCGAGGTCAACAACTGTTCCGGACGCTGGATGCGGTCCCAGTAGCGCGAGACGGGTTTGAAGCAATCGTTTACGGAAATATCCTGTGCGGACGGCGACTCCAGTTGCTGCAAAACTGGAGCGACATTGCGGCGCGCAAATATATCGCCGGGCAGCAGCAGCACCGGCAAGCGGTTAACCGTAGCGGTCGCTGCGCCGGTGATCATGTTGGTCGCGCCTGGTCCAATGGAAGATGTGCAGACCAGCGCGCGCATGCGAAAACTTGTTTTCGCAAATGCTGTTGCGGCGTGGACCATCGCTTGTTCGTTGCGGAAAAGGTAGTAGCGCAATCCGGAATCTTGCTCGAGGGCCTGGCCGAGGCCGGCGACGTTGCCGTGACCGAAAATTCCCAAACAGCCGCCGAAGAAGCGGAATTGCTGGCCGTCGCGCTCGGAGAACTGATTCTTCAGATACGCGATGGTGGCCTGAGCCGCGGTGAGACGTAGCGTCATTGGGCGATGTCCCTTCTCAATGGTGTGACGCCCCAGAATTGCTGCTGGCACGATTGTCGTCCTTGCACCAGAGAAAGGAAAGCCTGAGGTTTCAGTGGCCGGATCGGCGTGCCCGAAGCCACGCGACGGCAGGGCTGCGCTACTGCGGGACGCGACCGAAGAGCGGCGCACGCCGCGGCGTACACAAGGCCAAATGAGCGACGGTATTCTAAGCGATTATAATAATTTGACTGGAAGAAAGAGTAGCGAGAGGATGCACGCGTACGCGGACTTTCTGGCGCTTGGTTGGTGGATTTGCCATCGCTCCGGCCGCAGGACATCCGCATGGGTTTCCTTTTCCGGCGCGACTATTCCTTCACGAGAGGAAGGCGCGGGTCGGTGTCCTTCCAGGTGGAACGGATCCATACATGTTGGGGATCTTCGGTGACGGTCAAGGCTCGAGCCGAGCCCGCGAGAAAATTCAGATAGTAAACATCGTAACCCGGGCCCGCGACCACTGGGTGAAAGCCGCTGTGCACCAGC
Source organism: uncultured Acidobacteriota bacterium (assembly GCA_963779465.1). GTDB lineage: Bacteria > Acidobacteriota > Terriglobia > Acidiferrales > UBA7541 > Palsa-295. The sequence continues at coordinate 75,757 of CAVZYH010000004.1, forward strand.
ACCGTATCGCCATCTTTGACTTTCAGAGTTTGATCAGCGCCGTGTTTGCCGGAATAAAGATGCTGCATGGCGAATCCATCCGCTTGGCGGAGGCGGTAGTAATAAATTTCGTCCAGATCCACTTCGGCCGGCGGATTGTGGACGTCGTGCTTGTGCGGAGGCCAGCTGGACCAGTTGCCGCCGGGCGTATAAACTTCAATTGCCATAAGCTTATCTGCTGGAAAAGCCGGTGTTATGATATCCACAATTTGGCGCGAAGCATTTCCGCCGCCGCGCAGGCTGCTGACGACGTCGCTGGGCGTGATCAGCTTGGGTTGCAGGCGAGCTTCAGACGGGGCGCGACATTCCGCGATTTCGCAAGTTGTTTCGGCCGTGAAAACCGCCTGGTTTCCGGTGGGAAGATAGAGCGCGTACGGCAAACCGTCAAACACATTTTTGCGCTTTCCAATCCGCGTGGGCCCTTGGCCCCAATCCACCTGGCAGATGCCGCCGAGCAGAACAAAGGCCGCTTCCTCGTGATCCGTGCGCGCGCGAAAGACGTCGCCCGGCTGCAAACGGCGCACGAAGAAGCTCATCCATTCCCAGCCGGCTTGCTGGCGAGGCAAAGATAGCAGCTCGCCCGCGGAACGCTCTGGCAAGTTGACGGAATGGACGAGAAAGCTAGGCTCGCTCAAGTTTTCTCCTCCGTTAGGTGCGGTCGGGGAATGGACGCCTCAGGCATTGTATTTGTCTAACCGCTTTGAGACTATGGCAAAGGAACGCCCGGTTGTCAATTGTGAGCATGATTTGGGCGCGCCGTTCAGCACCAGAGAGGGATATACCACATGATCAGCGAACGCGACCTGACTCATTACTACGGGGGAGAGTGGCACGGCAGCAAGACCGCTGCGTATCGCGATGTAGTGAATCCCGCTACCGGAGAAACCTTGGCGCGTGCGCCGATTGCCTTGAAGGAGGATGTGAACGCTGCCGTCGCGGCTGCTGCAGCCGCTTATCCGGCGTGGCGCCGCGCGCCTCCCGAGGATCGAATCCAATATTTATTCAAGCTGAAGCAGCTGCTCGAAGACCACGTAGAGGAACTGGCGCAAATCTGCACGCAGGAAAACGGGAAGACGGTGGGCGAATCGCGCGCCGAATTGCGGCGAGCGATCGAAAACGTGGAAGTGGCCTGCGGGATTCCAATTTTGATGCAGGGATACAACCTGGAAGACGTGGCGTCTGGAATCGACGAGATGATGATCCGGCAACCGCTGGGAGTGACGGCGGCGATCACGCCATTTAACTTTCCGGCGATGATTCCCTTCTGGTTTCTGCCTTACGCAATCGCGTGCGGGAATACATTCATTTTGAAAGCGTCGGAAAAGGTTCCACTCACGATGCAGCGCGCCTTCGAGCTGATGGAAGCTCTGAAATTGCCGGCGGGAGTGCTGAACCTGGTCCACGGAGACAAGGCAGCAGTAGATGCGCTGCTGGAGCATCCGGAAGTGCGAGCGATCAGCTTTGTAGGCTCGTCGCCGGTGGCGAAATACATTTACGCGCAGGCGGCGAAATTCGGGAAGCGAGTGCAGTGCCAGGGTGGCGCGAAAAACCACGTACTGGTCTTGCCGGATGCTGACCTGGAAACCACGACACGCATCGTGAGCGACAGCGCCTTCGGTTGCGCGGGGCAGCGCTGTCTGGCCGTTTCCGTGGCGGTGACGGTGGGCGAGGCGCGCGACGAATTTACGCAGGCCATCGCCAAGGTTGCCGATGCGATCCGCGTGGGGAACGGCCTGGATAAAGATGTGCAGATGGGGCCGGTGATTACGGCGGAGAGCAAGAAGCGGATCGAGGGGTTGATCGCGGCGGGAGTGAGCGATGGCGCAAAGGTCTTGCTGGATGGCCGCTCTGGAAACGGCTCGGCGTCGGGCGGAAATTTTCTGAAACCGACGCTGCTCGATGGAGTGCCGGCGGCGAGCGCGCTTTCGACGACGGAAATTTTCGGGCCGGTGCTGAGCCTGGTCCACGCAAACACGCTGGAAGAAGGGATCGAGACGCTTTCGCGCAGCCCATTTGGAAATATGGCTTCGATTTTCACGAGCAGTGGCGCCGCGGCCAGAAAATTCCGCTACGAAGTACCGGCGGGTAACATCGGAATTAACATCGGAGTGGCCGCGCCCATGGCTTATTTCCCGTTCAGCGGGTGGCGGGACAGTTTCCTGGGCGTGCTGCACGGGCAGGGGCGGGATGCGGTGGAATTTTACACGGATAAGAAAGTGGTGGTGGAGCGCTGGCCGAAGGAATGGTCGCGAAAGTTTTGAAATTGCGGCAGGAACGCAGAGGTCCCGCTAGGTAATTTGAACCGGGATCTTTTCGACGGCCAACACCGCACTGGCCTGAACGGTTAGCGTTTGTTTGGCGATGGCTTCCCAAGTCTCGCTCGGGACGCGCAGAAACGCCGCGGTGACGAGCGGGTCGAAGAGCGTTTCTGAACCGCGCTCGATCACGTCGCGGGCCGCCTGCAGCGGAAGCGCGGAGCGATAGGGCCGATCGGAAGTCATCGCATCGAGCGTATCCGCGACGGCAAATATTCTGGCGCCAAATGGAATCTCGCCCCCTTTCATCTTTTGCGGATAGCCTGAACCGTCGAAGCGCTCGTGGTGCGTCAGGACAATTTCCGCAGCCCCAGCCAAAAACGCAATGCTTTTCACAAGTTCGTACCCGATTCTGGCGTGGCGGCGCATGATCTCCCACTCCGAGTCCGTGAGTGGACCGGGCTTGAGCAGAACACTGTCAGGAATGGCGAGCTTGCCGATGTCGTGCAGCCACGCGCCCATGGCGATGCTTCTGATTTCCGGTTCCAGACCGCCGATGGACTTGGCTAGCTCCATGGAGTAAAGGAAAACGCGGCGCGAATGTCCGGCGGTAGGGCTATCACGAAGGTCAATAGCTGCCCCGAGAGCTTCCAGCGTGTCTTCGTAACTGCGCTCGGTCTGCTGCAGCGCGGTGCGCAATTGCTGCGTGCGTTGGGAAACCATTTCTTCCAGGTGCAGGCGGTATTCCTGCACTTCACGCTCGAGCTTTTTCTTCTGCAGCGCGCGATGAAGGCTGCCGAGCACGACATCCGCGTCGAAGGGCTTCAGCAAATAGTCGTCTGCGCCCAATTGCATGGCGCGAACGCCGACGCGCGTTTCATCCTCGCCCGTGACCATCAAGAAAGCCAGACGCGGATAGCGTTCGTGAACTTCAATCAGGAGATCCATGCCGGAAATACCGGGCATGCGCAGATCCGAGATTACGACGTCGGCTGGCTGGATTTCGAGGAGACGGAGCGCCTCTTCGCCACTGGCCGCGGTGCGGCACAGAAAAGCCGACTGCGTCAGCATGACCGACAGGATCGTGCGAAGCGCGGGGTCGTCGTCCACGATTAACACGCGAACGGCCGGTGCGCACTCCAAGGCGCTCGGAGGCGCTTTGGCGGCATTGTCGGATTTTTCGGTGATCACGGATTGGTGAATGACGGTCATGTCTGGTGCGTGCGACGTATCCCGCTACTTCAGAATCCACTCTCCGGTCTTCTCAATAAAACGGCAACCGTAGAGCGAGATATTTCCCGCGCGTTCTTCCGAACGAACCACACGCGCTTTGCCGACCGGCTTATCTGATCCCTTCACGACGTAAACTTCGACCAGTGAGTCTTTCGCCAGAGTCGCGGTGCAAGCACAAAGGAATGCGCTGACGCTGACGTTCTCGGTGAAAGTATTTTCCGTGAACTGCTTTCCGTGGATATCGGTTCCGGAGAGTTTCAGTTCGACGCGAATCTGCACGCGAACCTCGGTTCGCGGAACTTGCGTCTGCCTTTTTACTTTCACGAGCGAAGTCCGCAGAGCGTCAAAATCAACGGGCTTTTCGAAATAACCAGCCGTGCCCATGTCCGTGCAAGACTGCTTGATTTCAGCGGCGGTCTCGCCGCTGACGATAAAAATAGGAACGGGCTGGGCTTTGTTGATGGCGCCCAGAGCACGGCACAGGCCGAGGCCCGAATGTTTGGGCATGCGCAAATCCATCAGGATGGCATCGGGCTTATGCTCCATCGCCAAAGCAAGAGCCTGCGCGGGATCGTCGGTGTCAACGATTTCGTAATCGTCCGATAGATTCAGGCGGAAGAGACGGCGCATGGCCTCATCGTCGTCCACAATCAAAAGTCGTCTCATCGCTCGTGCTGCCTCCTGTTGCGCAAGCAATCCGTTTTCAAGTCCTGGTAAGAATCAGCGGCTCCGCGGGGACCACCGTAGCGGCGGTCTCCGCGTCCAACACTTCGCGCACTTTGCGGATCAGGTTCTCTTCGCTGAAAGGCTTGTGCAGCAAGTGCGTGCCAGATTCCAACACGCCGTGATCCATGATCGCGTCGTCCGTGTAGCCGGACATGTACAGAATCTTCAGCCCGGGCTGGAGAAGCTCCAGGCGTCCGGCGAGCGCGCGGCCGTTCAAGCCGGGCATGATCACGTCGGTGAGCAGCAGATTGATGCGCTCGGGTTTTTGTTCCACCAATTGCAACGCCGCCGCGCCGTTGGCCGCAACCAGGACGTGATAGCCGTGCTGTTCCAGAAGCATGTGCGTGAGTTTGCGCAGCGCGTCGGCGTCTTCCACTAGCAGTATGGTTTCCGCTCCGCGAAAAGCCTCGACGATAGGCGCCACAGGCTCGGGCACGCTCACCAGTTCCTCAATCCGCGGCAAATAAATTTCAAATGATGTGCCTTTGCCGAGTGCGCTTACCACCCAAACGTATCCGCCGCTTTGTTTCACCACGCCGTACACAGTCGCGAGGCCCAGGCCGGTGCCTTTGCCGCGTTCCTTTGTGGTGAAAAAAGGTTCGAAAATGCGCGCGAGGGTTTCAGAGTCAATGCCGGTGCCCGTATCGGCGACAGATAGCATTACGAAATCGCCGGCTTTCGACCCGGGATGTGAGCGAGTCCAGGCTTCGTCGAGCATCACGTTGGCGGTGGTGATTACGAGCTTCCCACCGTCGGGCATGGCATCGCGCGCATTGACGGCGAGGTTCATCACCACCTGCTCGAGTTGTCCGTGATCGGCTTTGACGCGGCCAATCGCGGGATCCAGCGCCATGACAATTTCGATATCTTCGCCGATCAGGCGTGGCAGCATTTTTTCCATTTCCGAAATCAAGGAATTGAGGTTCAGCACGGCGGGCGCGAGAACTTGCTGGCGGCTGAAGGCCAGTAATTGACGCGTAAGAGAGGCAGCGCGCTGGCCGGCCTTCTCGATTTCTTCGGCGTGCTCCAGGAATGCGGTTGCCGGCGGCAGAGTCCTTTTCAGCACCTGGCTATAACCGATGATCACGCCCAATAAATTATTGAAATCGTGCGCGATGCCTCCGGACAGGCGGCCGACCGCTTCCATTTTTTGCGCCATCCGCAATTGGCGCTCCAGCAGCCATTTCTCAGTGACGTCTTCGGCAAAAACTTCGAAATATGCCGCGCCGTCGATTGCAGACTTTACGAACCAGCCGGTGCAGCGCGCTTTGATGGGCGTGCCGTCCTTGCGTTTCCAATCCACTTGTACGTCGGTGAAATCCTTCTGGTTGGTGAACAGATCATTCACGCGCTGGTGTTCGAGCGGGTCAACATAAACGTCCGTGGTGAGATTCAAGCGCAGCAACTCGGTCTGCGATTCGTACCCCAGCATTTTCTGTAGTGCGGGGTTGACGAGCAGCAATTTGCCGGAAGCCTGCGCGCGGTAAATACCGTAGGGCGCGTTTTCAATCACGGAGCGAAAACTGACTTCGGACAAGCGCAGCGCTTCCGAAGCTTGTTTTCGCGCGGTGATGTCGCGATTGACGATGACCAGTTTTTCGGGAACGCCGCCGGCGTCGCCAATGACGCTGGAAGTCGACTCCAGCACCAGCCACGTGCCGTTCTTGTGGCGGATGCGGTATTCCAGGTTCTTGCCGACGCCGCTGCGGCGCGCTTCGGCCGCGGCAGCTTTCACGCGCTCGCGGTCGTCCGGATGTATCTGATCCATGGACGACGAGTTCTTCAGTTCTTCGGCGGAGTAGCCGAGTATTTTCTGATACGCGTCGCTGTTGAAAATGCGGCGGCCGTCCATGTCCACGACGGCGATCATGTCCGCCGCGTTTTCGCTGATCAGCCGGAAAAGTTCTTCGCGTTCCGCCAGACGCCCGCGCATGCGATGAATCTGCAATTGCTGAAAGATGGTGTAGATGTCGAAGATCAAAACCAGGGCGACAAGACCCTGCACGACTGGGGGTAGCAAGTGAAGCTGGAACTTGTATCCTTGCAATCCGAGGCCGGGAAGGATGAAAGCCATCAAGCCAGCCAGCAAAACTAAGCTGACGAGAATGGCGACGATCCACAACTGCCACTCTCGGCGCTCGATGCGCCGCAAGTGAGTCTTTACGGTATCAATCGGCTTGCTTCGTTTGGATTTACGCTTTTGCGGGTTAGTCGGCTCCACGGTGCTCCTCTTGGCGTTAGCGTTGGCGCGGGGGTGCACAATCGCTGACGTGCGGTACGCACGAGTGCTCCCACGCGCAAAGTTGGGCTCCAGTGTCCACTGCACGATACCGGCCACGGTGAACGGGTTCGTTCATTCGGGTTAAGTGGTTGAGACCAGAGACCGATGGAGGGAAAGTTCGCGGCTCAACGGACGATCGCGATAATTCTTGCGAGGTGCGATTGGTTCCATCGCGAACCGTACGTTTCGGAACGGTACAGGCCGCGCCAATCCTATCGGGACGATTCCATCGCACGCGATTTCGGCACAGCGATGAGATATTGTCCGGAAAATGCCGTGCGGGAAATTCTTGGGGCTCCGGGAATCGGATTGCGACTGTCACGATTCTGTAACATGGGCCGCCGCATCACGTTCTCAGGGCGTCGCAGTGTTCGTGAAATCGTAGTAGGCTCTTGCGTGCGCAAATGAATAACCAGGATACACAGAAGCTGCGGAACCTGCTGGCGCAACGGCAGTGGGGTCCGGCGGTCGAGATGCTGCGGAAAGCGGATCCTACATCTGCGGCAGATTTTTTTCTGAGCGCACCGTACGATGAGCAGCGCGCGCTGTTTCACGCGATGCCGGTGGAACTGGCTGCGTCGCTGATCGTGCACCTGCCGTATTACCACGCCTACGTGCTGCTCCATTCATTGCCGTCGCAAGAAATGCGCGCGGCGATCGAAGCGATGACGCCGGGTGAGCGCAATCATTTTCTGGACGCACTGCCGGAAGAGGCGTGGCAGTGCCTGATGGACGAACTGGCGGAAGCGGGTACGGGAGCGCCGTACTGCGCGGTGCCGGGTGCTGGAACCGGTGCCGGCGGGGTGACGACGGAGTTCGCACTACCTGCCGTTGATACCGAGCCTATTATTCAGGCGCGGCAAATCGAAAAAAGTTACCAGCAGCCGGACGGACGGCAGATTCAAGTGATCGCGCCGGTGGATTTTTCCGTGGAGCCGAACACTATCATCGCGCTGCTGGGGCCGTCGGGTTCTGGAAAATCCACGCTGCTGCGAATTCTTTCGGGGCTTGCAGCTCCCACTGCGGGAGAAGTTTTGTGGCACGGGAAGCCGATGCATGGGTGCCGTCCGAACGTGGCCATCGTGTTTCAGAGTTTCGCGCTTTTTCCGTGGCTCACGGTGCTGGAGAATGTGGAAGCACCTTTGCTCGCGCGGGGCATCACGCATTTCGAACGGCACCGCAAGGCGTTGCGGGCGCTGGCTTCCGTCGGGTTGCACGGATTTGAATCCGCATATCCCAAGGAATTATCGGGCGGGATGAAACAGCGCGTCGGTTTTGCGCGGGCGCTGGCGGTGGAGCCCGAAATCTTGTTCATGGACGAGCCGTTCTCCGCGCTGGATGTGCTGACTGCGGAAAACCTGCGCGGTGAGCTGCTGGAGCTGTGGCTGGCGAAGAAAGTTCCCACGAAGAGCATTTTCATTGTCACGCACAATATTGAGGAAGCCGTGCTGCTGGCGGATCGCATCATCGTGTTGGGGCGCAACCCGGCGAAAATACGCGCGGATTTTCGCGTGCCGCTGCAACATCCGCGCGACCGCAAGTCCGCGGCGTTCGTTCTTTATGTGGATTACATCTACAAAGTAATGACCCAGCCACAGCTGGAGCTGGCACCGCCATCGAAAACCGAGCACAAGGAAAAAGCAGCTGCGCAGATGCTGCCGCATTCACGGCCTGCCGGCATCGGCGGTTTGCTGGAGCTGCTGGACGATCGCGGCGGCGAGGAAGACATGTACCACATCGCCGAGGAACTGCTGCTCGAGGTGGACGACCTGCTGCCGATTCTCGATGCCGCGACCTTGCTGGCTTTCGCTACCGTGCACGAAGGCGACGTGCGCGTCACGGAGAACGGGCGCGCGTTCGCGCAGGCGGATATACCTACGCGGAAAATATTGTTTCGCGAAGCGGTGCTGGCGCACGTTTCGCTGCTGCAACAGATTCAATCCACGCTGCAGAAGAAATCGAATCACACCATGCCGGTGGAATTTTTCCGCGATCTGCTCGACGAGCGTTTCGCGCAAGTGGAAGTGGAGCAGCAGATTGAAACCGCGTTGAACTGGGGTCGTTACGCGGAACTTTTCACGTATGATGCCGAGGATGACACCGTGCACCTGCATTCGCCGGAGCATCACGGCGAAAATTCTCCGGAAAGCGCTTCCCTGCACTGATGCCTGGCGAGACGCAAAAAGCTTCCACCCGCACGCTGACTTGGGGAACGATTCCGTCCAACGCGCCTTCCCTGTTTCGTGATTTGCCAATTCTGCTGGCGGCGCTAGCGTTTTTCTACGCAGTGCTTTCCATGACGCATTACTGGATGACGCCGGCCGGCGCGCCGATGGAAATTCATCTGGAACCGAGCGCGCTGCCACGATACGCGATGTTTTCCGTGCTGCGCATCACTGCGGCGTATGTGGTGAGCCTTGTGTTCACGGTGTTGTACGGATACATCGCGGCGTACAACGCGCGCGCGGAAAAATTCATGGTGCCGCTGCTGGATACGCTGCAATCCATTCCGGTGCTCAGTTTTCTTCCCGGCGTGATGGTGGCAATGGTGGCGCTTTTTCCCACGCGCCAATTGGGCGTGGAGCTGGGGTCCGTTCTGCTGATTTTCACGGGGCAGGTGTGGAACATGACGTTCAGTTTCTATTCGTCATTGAAGAGTATTCCGCGCGAGATGCGCGAAGTGGCGGAAATTTACCGCTGGAGCTGGTGGCAGCGCTTCACGCAGATGGAGCTGCCGTATTCGATCATCGGGCTGGTGTGGAATTCGATGATGTCTGTGGCGGGCGGGTGGTTTTTTCTGATGGCGTGCGAAATGTTCACGCTGGGCGATCGCGATTTGCGCCTGCCGGGCTTGGGTTCTTACCTGCAGACCGCAGCGAATGCCGGGAACACGCGTGCGATCTGGTGGGGCATGGGAGTGATGATCGGAATCATCGTGGTGATTGACCAGCTGGTGTGGCGGCCGGTAATCGCGTGGGCGGAGAAATTCAAATTCGAGCAAGTAGAATCCACGGATGCGCCGAGCTCGGCGGTGCTGGATCTGCTGCGGAGCTCCAGAATTCTACCGTTCTTCTCGCGTCTGACCGTACAGCCCGCGCGCGAATACCTGAGTTTGCATTTCGCACGCAGCCACGCTACGGAAGACCCGAGAAGCACGACGCGCAGCGCCTTTCAGTGGCTCACCCGCCTGCTGCTGGTCGCGCTGGTTGCCGGGGTTGTGTACGAATCCGTGAAGATGGTAATTCTGCTGACGCAGCTGACGCGCGAGGAACTGCGCAGCATATTTCTCGGGGCGGGCGCGACGTTTCTCCGCGTCGCGTTCACTTTGTTCCTCGCCGCGCTCTGGACTATTCCGGTGGGAATCCTGATCGGCCTCAAACCCAAGCTTTCGGCCATCGCGCAGCCCATCGCGCAGGTGGCGGCGTCGGTTCCAGCGACAGCGCTCTTTCCGATTATTTTGCTGGTGCTGATTCGCGCGGGCGGCGGACTGGGAATTGGTTCGGTCATGTTGCTGCTGCTGGGTACGCAGTGGTACATCCTGTTCAATGTGATCGCCGGCGCCATCGCGATTCCCACTGATCTAAAGGAAGTCTGCTCCGTATTTCGTTTTGGCCGCACGGAGCGTTGGCGGGAACTTTTACTGCCGGGAATTTTCCCATTCTTGATCACTGGATTTGTGACGGCATCGGGCGGCGCCTGGAACGCGAGCATCGTCGCGGAATATTTCAAATTTCGCGGGCATACCTACCTGACAACCGGGCTGGGAGCGGTGATCAGCAATGCGACGGACACGGGAAATACGCGCGTGTTGCTAGCGGCGACGATTTTGATGGCCGCGATGGTGGTGACGATCAATCGGCTGCTATGGCGGCGACTGTATCACCTGGCTTCGACGCGATTTCGACTGGAAAACTAGATGGACGACGGATTAGGATGCCGGCAAGTTACGCGCGTCGCGCCGCCACAACGGAGCCCTGCAATTCAACGTTTCACAGCCCAAAGCAATCCGATCCCGCCGAAAATAAACTCGCGAGCATCGACGCGATGATACCCGGTGCGCTGCAGCAGTGAGGAGTATTCTTTAACGGAGAGAAAGCTGCGGATCGAATCTGGAATATAAGTGTAAGTGCGTGGCCGGCCATGCAAGAGCGTGCCCCAAAAGGCGCCCTGCAAATACAAAAACCCCAAGTACAGTTGACGGAACACGCGGTTCGTTGGAAGAAAAAAGTCCAGACTGACCATCACGCCGCCCGGTCGCGTGATGCGTTCGATTTCGCGCACTGCGGCGTTGAGATTCGGAAAATTTCGCAGACCGTAGCCGATGAAAACGCAGTCGAACGAAGCTGAGGCAAATGGCAACGCAGTGGCATCCGCACAAACCGCCTCCTCCAGACCGTTGCGCCGCCCGACGCGCAACATTTCTTCGGTGATGTCCACCGCGACCGGACGCGCAGCGGGCAAATGCTCGCGCACCAGTCGGGAAAAATCGCCAGTGCCCGACGCGAGATCCATCACCAGCGCATTTTCCGGCAGCGACGCGCCCAGCACGCCGAGGCGTTTCCAGCGGCCGTCCATGCCATAGGAAATGACGCGCGTGATGAAATCGTATTTGGGCGCGATCTTGCTGAACATCTCGCGCATCTTGCGCGTGTCCTGGCGTTCGGCGGGAATGGTCATCGGTCTGCGAATTTTACACGGTTTGCGGTTGCTGAGGGCGACGTTATTTCGGTATTTCAGTGACTGGCCGGAGCGAAATTCGCAGCGCGCTCAAGCTCCGCCGGCAGATTTTTTTGCGCAGCACCGGCCGCCTTTGCTCCCATTTTGCTTTCCATCTGGCGACGAGCGGTATGCACCGTGTCCAGCGCGGAGCCGGACGTGCCATTCAGCAGATTTTCCGCATGTAGCAAGGAAGCATAAACCAATTCGTCCGGCGCATTGTGGCTGTACAGAAATTGTCCGTAGTTGAACCAATCGAGCGCGATAGCTTGCGCGTCGCCAGTCTGAGCATCGAGCGCCAGCGCCCGCTGATAGGACTGCGCAGCCGTAGCGGCATCGCCATTTCTGGCCTGCAGATCCGCGCGATGCGCGAGCGCGAGGCTTTCCAATTTCGCGTCACCAAACTGCTGCGCCAGCGTGATGGCAGTGCCATAGTGCGCGAGTGCCACGGCAGACTGATTGATGCGCGATTCATCATCGGCCAATTGAATCGTGGCGGCGAGGATCTGCTGCCGGCTGAAAGCAGGCGCGTCCGTTCCGGTCTGCGGATTTGCGGCGGCGTATTGCAAAAACAAGTTCCAATGGCGCGCGGCGGCGGCCGGTTCACCACGCTGGTCGAATGCTTCCGCAAGATAAAGGTGCGCGTTCGGCTGATCGGTTTTCAAGTTCACCGATTCTTGCCAGGAATCTATGGCCTCCTCAGAATGTCCCAAGCGCGCGGCAAGCAAACCGTAGTTGGTCAGCGCATCCGTGTCGCGCGGGAACCGCTCCAGCATTTTCTGGTAGTGCGCGTAGGCATCTTCGTAGCGGCCGTCGGCGATCAGCGCACGGGCAGCCGCTTGCTGCAGCGTGATGCTGCTGGGATTGAGCGCGACGGCGCGCGTGAGCGCCGCGACAGCCTGGTCGTGTCGTCCCTGCTCCGTTTCGGCGCGGGCGATGCGCTCTTCGACGAAGCTGTCGTACGGATTGATTTGCGCAGCGCGCAGCAGCGCGGGAAGATTTCCTTCGTCGGTGCGCAGCGCAAAATGGAATTGGTCGAAGCCGCCCCAGAGAAATAGCAGCACAGCGAGGGAGATGCGGAAAGCAGGAGCAAAGAAAACGCGCGCGGCGAGCGCTCGAACGGAGCCCGATGCAGGGCGTAGAGCCGGGTTGGCAGCTACCGCTGAAGGCTTGCCGCTCGGGTCAACCAGCAGCGCGGCGACACGCTTGTCCCGAAGCTTCCACAATTTCGCGTCCAGAATGAAGTGATGAATATTCACGAGCGAAACGAAAATCAGGAAACTGGTGGTGAAATCGTAATGGAACAAATAGCTCACCAGCCACGGACCGGGGATGAACAGCGCGATGCCTCCGGCGACGAGCGTGGCAAAATAGGCGGCCAGGTGCCACTTCTTCTGTCCAGCAGCGCGCGCTTCGCGGCGTTGATAGTAACTGGTGATCCAGATGTACTGCGCCGAATGTAGAACGGCCAGGATTCCGCTGCTGTAGCGCGTCTGCGGCACCTGCGACGCCGAATTCAATTCGAGCAGCGTGGGCAGCACGAACCAGAGGAATTGGGTGAAGGCCAAAGTGAGCGGCGCAACCAGAGTCCGCGCGCCAATCGTACGAATCAAGCGCCGGAACCCGAGAAATGTGAAAATCGCAAACGCAACGCCGAACGCCACGCGCAGAGGGAACGTGCTTTTTGAAGGCAGGCCGAGCGACAGAATCAGTGGATCCGTCGAGCCGCCGGTTTCAAAGCTCGCCAGCAGCATCAAGTATGACGCCACAAACGCGCCCCGCAGCCAGCGCCTTTCGCCGGCGGTGATTTCCGCGCCGCTGCGTCGCGCGAACATCATCAGCAGGCCATAATTTTGACCGGAGTAATGCCAGGGGCTCCAGCAAATATAGAGCGTGAAGAGCCATGGGAAAAATCGCGGCGAGGCGTGCATCACGATGCCGGTGAGCACCAGCAGCAGCGTGACGTTCAAGGTGACGAATTTATATTTTTCGAAGTCCGCGCGCGTGTGATAGGCGCGGTAAATCGTGGCCATGAAATGCGGGTAGTTGAACACGATGGCCAGGAGATAAAATGCCATCGCCCAGGCGTGATTGTGCGCCGGAGCCATCAGCAGCGCGACCGCGAGGAGTGGAGCTGACCACGCGCCGCAACCAACCAGCAAATCGAGCCACGGACCGTATATCCACGAGCCCGACGATGGAGAGGCAGGCGCGGGCGGCGCAGGGGGTGGGGCGGCGATCGGTTCGACTGTGACGCTCAAGCCAGGGACCTCAAGAATCTGTTTGCCGCGTTCGGCGCGTTCGCAGCACCGAAGCTCAGGGGAAGCAGGACAACGCGCAAGTCTTCGGCATGCAATGTAAGCGCACAGTTTACTGCGTTTGCGGAGGGGGCTCGCGGCGGCGTCATACCGTAATGTTGAAAGCGTAACTTCCGATAGATATGAACGTGGGTTAATAGCCGGAGGAGCGGTTCGCGGGGCGCCGAGATTCGAGTTATGCCCGAGCCGCGAAGTATGGCTTAATAAACGCGGTGATTTTTGATGCTGCGGGACTCGGAAATACGAAGTTGGGTAGAGATTGATTTTTTCGGCTATCCTGCGACGTTAATCCGCGCGCGCGAATCATATCGTGCGAAAGGAGTTCTAATATGCAATTGGGAATGATCGGTCTAGGGCGGATGGGCGCAAACATGGTTCGGCGGTTGATGAAGGCCGGACATGAATGCGTGGTTTTTGATATGTCGCCGGCGAGCGTGCAGGCACTCGCGAAAGAAGGCGCGACGGGCGGAAATTCGCTTGACGATTTTATTGCCAAACTGAAACAGCCGCGCGCGATCTGGCTGATGGTGCCTGCGGCGGTGGTTGATGAGACGCTCGCGCAGCTCCTGCCCAAGCTGCAGAAGGACGACATTATTATTGATGGCGGAAATTCCTATTACATCGACGACATTCGCCGCGCCAAGGAACTCGCGCCAAAGGGAATTCATTATGTGGACGTCGGCACCAGCGGCGGCGTGTGGGGTCTGGAGCGCGGTTATTGCATGATGATCGGCGGAGAACAGGCGACGGTGCAGCGCCTCGACCCGATTTTCAAAACGCTGGCTCCCGGACGCGGCGATATCGCGCGCACACCGGGGCGCGACAAAGTTCCCGGCACAGCCGAAGAAGGCTACCTGCACTGCGGCCCTTCCGGCGCCGGCCATTTCGTGAAGATGGTGCACAATGGAATCGAATACGGCGTGATGGCCGCGTACGCCGAGGGCTTGAATATTCTGCACCACGCCAACGTGGGGAAAGTAAAACAGGTGCAAGATGCGGAGACCACGCCGCTGCGTTCGCCGGAACACTATATGTACGACATTAATTTGCCCGATGTGACCGAAGTTTGGCGCCGGGGCAGCGTGATCGCATCTTGGCTTCTGGACCTGACGGCGATCGCGTTGCTCAAATCTCCTGCGCTGGACGATTTTTCCGGCCGCGTCTCGGATTCCGGCGAAGGGCGCTGGACGATTCAGGCGGCCATCGAAGAAGGAACTCCGGCTCCGGTCCTCACCAGCGCGCTGTTCGAACGATTTACATCGCGCGGAGAATCGGATTTCGCAAACAAACTGCTTTCGGCGATGCGCTTCGAATTCGGCGGGCATCACGAGAAGAAATCATAAGGATGAGCGATGTCTGACACGACCTCTGCAAATGGCGCAAATCTGGAAGTGAAGAGCACCATCGCCGGGCCCAAGGTGCCGTCGGATGCGCTGGTATTTTTCGGCGCCACCGGCGATCTGGCGCACAAGAAAATATTTCCGGCGCTGCAGGCCATGGTGAAGCGCGGCAACCTGAATGTGCCGGTGATAGGCGTGGCCAAGGCCGGCTGGAACCTCGAGCAGCTGCGCGAGCGCGCGCGCGACGGCATTGCCACGTTCGGCGGCGGCGTGGATGAAGCGGCCTTCGCTAAACTGGTGGGACTGCTGAAATATATTGATGGCGATTATCAGGACCCCAAAACGTTTGAACAATTGTGCACGACGCTCGCCGGTGCTAAGAACCCCACGCATTATCTGGCAATTCCCCCGAGTCTATTCGCCACGGTGGTGGAGGGTCTGGGGAAATCGGGCTGCGCCACCAATGCGCGCGTGATCATTGAAAAACCATTCGGCCACGACTTGGCATCGGCGCAGCACCTGAACGCGATTCTGCAATCCGTGTTCCCGGAATCCGGAATATTCCGCATTGACCACTATCTGGGCAAGGAAGCGGTGGAAAATTTACTGTTGTTCCGCTTCGCCAATGCTTTTCTGGAGCCCATCTGGAATCGCAACTACATTCACAGCGTCGAAATCACCATGGCGGAATCATTCGGCGTGCAGGGGCGCGGGAAGTTTTACGACGAGACGGGCGCCATTCGCGATGTAATTCAAAATCACCTGCTGCAAGTGGTGGGCTTTCTGGCGATGGAGCCGCCGACCAGCATGTATCCGGAATCTTTGCGCGATGAACAAGTGAAAATTTTCCGCATGATCCCGCCGATTAATCCCACCAACCTGATTCGCGGGCAATTCGCGGGCTATCACCAGGAGCCTGGGGTCGCGCCGAATTCAGAAGTGGAAACGTATGCGGCCGTTAGCTTGGAAGTCGATTCCTGGCGCTGGGCCGGCGTGCCATTTCTGGTTCGCGCGGGAAAATGTCTGGCGGTGACGGCGACGGAAGTGTTCGTGAAGCTGCGCCAACCGCCGCTGACGAAATTGCCGCCTGGATCGAATTATTTTCGCTTCCGGCTCGGGCCCGATTTGTCGTTGAGCCTCGGCGCGCGCGTGAAACGTCCGGGTCCAAGGCTGCAAACGATGGAGACGGAACTTTCGGCGGTCTCGTCTGAGGCGACCGGCGAGATGGAGGCCTACGAGCGGCTGCTGACTGACGCGATGAAGGGCGATTCGCTGCTTTTCGTGCGACAAGATGCGGTGGAAGCGGCCTGGGCGATTGTAGAGCCGATTCTGGGCGACATCGTTCCGGTGCAGCCGTATCAGCCTGGGACGTGGGGACCGGTCGAGGCGAATCATTTAGCGGCGGCTATCGGTGGATGGCACAATCCGGCGGGCAAGGCGACCGAAGGCTAAACACGTGCCGGCGAATTTTATTCCGCGATTTTTCGAAAGCTAGATCCTGGATGCCGAGTGCTGCACGCGAGATCACGCAGCGGTTCTCGCCGCGTGCGACTTCCCCCCGGCGAACGCGAACACTCCCACCGCGAGCAATAGAGCCGTAAGTCCCACAATTTTCACGACAGCCAAAATCTTGTGCGGCTCGTCATCCGCGGGAATCACTGAAAACGCGATGGTGACCAGCGTCGTCGTAAATCCCAGCACGCCGAGCGCGATTGCCGCTGGACGGCCGCCAGGAATGTGCATCACTTCGGGGCCGTGCGGCTCGCGCTGCAAACGAATCAGCGACGCAAACACAAAAAGATACGGAATGAAGTAAGTGATGATCCCCATGCTGACGAGAACTTCGTAAGCGCCGTACACGCTGGTTCCAGCCTGGCCCAGCACAATAAAAATCACGCCGCAAGCTGCTTGCACCAGTAGCGCCACATAAGGCGTGCCCCATTTCGGATGGACTCGCGCGAACGCGGACGGCAGGTAGCGATCGAGTCCGGCTACGAACGGCAGCCGCGCCGAAACTGCCAGCCACGCGCCGAGCGCTCCCAGGTTGCTGACGGTGATCAGCAGCGCCGCGATTGGACCGATGCCGGAAAAACCGACACGCTCCGCGGACTGCGAAATTGCCTGCATGATGCCCTGCAATCCGCTCACCTGACTGGCAGGCAACGCGATCAGCACTGCGACAGTGCCGAGGATGTAGCCGCTCGTGACGAATGCGCCGCCGGCGAGCAATCCGCGCGGGAGATTTCTGCGCGCGTCCTTTACTTCGTCGCCTAAGAACGAAGCAGATTCCGAGCCGCCGAGCGCGAACACAATCGTGGCCATGAAGAGCACGTCGCGGAAGTGCATGTGCGGAGCCATGCTGGCGGCCGTGAATTTTGTAGCGGATCCGAAGCGGTGCCAGGCGGTGGCGGCGATGGCGAAAAGGATCGCGATGGGCAGCCATGTGCCGATTGCGCCCAGATTGTGCAGCCACTTGCCGACGGAAAGGCCGATGACGTTTAGAAACGTCCCGAGTGCCAGTCCGAGGAGCGCGAACAGCAGGAAATAGGTTTTATTATTGGCGAGAGATTGCCAGCTTGCTGGTCCTATATATAGTGCGTTGCTCGCAGCGAAATAAAGAACCGCGGGAAAGTAAGGAAGATTGCTGGCCCAATAAGTCCAGCCGGTCATGAAACCGGGAAATTCTCCGTAGGCGCGCTTCGTCCAGATGTACATGCCGCCTTCCTGCGGATAGCGCGAGGAGAGCTCCATCACGGAAAGCGCCAGCGGAAGATAAAACGCGCACCAGGCGATCAGCCAAATGATGATGGCGCTCGCTCCGACGGTGGCCGCCGTGGCGATCCAACGCAGACTGATGCCGGTGACGATGTAGAACAGCACCAGATCGCGAAAGCCCATCGCGCGGTGCGGGCGATTGGTGGCCGGCGTTTCACTCATGGGCGGAAATCTCCGCGTCGGTTGAGCATGAGGCGGACATCATGCGCCGAGATTGCGCCGAAAAGCGAGTGCGATTCGCGGTGCGGCAACCAGCGCCTCTTCGTTAAAGCGCCGTGCTTGCGCTTTTTACGATCCCGCTTTGGCTTTCTGGTCGTGGCCGTAATATTCGTACGCGGACATCGGCTTCTCTCCGCCTGTTTTCCAGACGCGCTCGTCGGCCGGAAGTTTTCCCAGCGCGCGCGCCATTTCGCGGATGTGCGTGGCTACCGCGCCGCAGCACGCGCCGATATAATTCACGCCGAGCTCGCGCGCTTTCACGGCGTATTCCGCCATTTCGCGGCGAGTGAGCTGGTAGGGCTCGAGCTGATCCGGAAACGCCGCCAGGCTGGTGAAATCGCGATGCGTGTGCGTCGTGCGATAGGCAACGGGCTGGCAACCGATGTAGCCCGGCACCGCCTGGCGCATTTCAGCCATCAGCGGCAGCGTGTGTTCGGGACTGCGCAGGCAATTGATGCCGACAACATCTGCGCCGGCATCGCTCAGAGCACGCGCGACGTCCGCGGCCGATTTACCATCGGTCGTGATGTCTTCATTTTCAAAGCACACCGTCACCATCACTGGCAATTTGGTTTTTTTCGCTTGTTCAACGGCCAAAAGCGCTTCCCCGAGGAACGAAAATGTTTCGCCAATGATGAAGTCCACGCCTTCGGCCACTTGCACGTCGAGTTGCTCGTCGAAGGTTTTGCGCACGCGGTCGGCCGCGGCTTTGTCGTTCGGCTCGTACATCCATGTGAGGCTCAGATTGCCGGCGACGAGGCAGCGATCGCCCGCGGCCTGCTTGGCGATACGCACTGCGGCGCGGTTGAGCTCTTCGACGCGCTCGCCCATGCCGACGGTCGCGAGTTTATCGCGGCTGGCGTAGAACGTGAGCGCTTGCAGAACTTCAGCGCCGGCGTCGCGAAATTCGCGATGCAGCTCGAGGAGCGATTCGGGATTGTTCAGCGCAACTTCCGGCGTGAACGGGCCTGCCCGTACCCTTCCGCGCTTTTCCAGTTCGAGCAGGTAGCCGCCGTCGCCGAGCACAACTCCTTCGGATAATCTTTCGAGGATGCCTTTTTTATTGCCGCTTGCCATTGTTACTCCTTCGGAGCGGCGCAATTGCGCGGCTCCTATGAAACTCTAAAGTCGCCGGGGACGAATGCCTCGTTACGCACCCGCCATTCTTGCTTTGCCCCGTCTGCTGTCGCGCAGCACTTGATGCGCGGCGTTGTATCCCGGCGCGCCGGTGACGCCACCGCCGGGATGTGCGCCGGCGCCGCACAGATAGAGTCCAGCGATCGGCGTGCGGTACTGCGCCCATCCTGCAACGGGGCGCATGAAAAAAAGCTGCTCGAGCGACAGATCGCCGTGAAAAATGTTTCCTTCCGTCAGTCCGTAGGTGCGCTCGAGGTCGAGTGGCGTGAGCACCTGCCGCGCGATGATGGATCGGGGCACGTTGGGCGCGTACTCCGCGATTTTTTTCACAACGCGGTCGCCCAGAAGCTCGCGCTTTTCGTCCCAGGTTCCGTGGCGCAATTTGTAAGGGACGTACTGAATGAACGTGGTCATCACATGCTTTCCCGGTGGCGCGAGCGTGGTATCCACGTTCGAGGCGACCACGCAATCCACCCACAGCTCTTCGGGAATTTCGCCGAACTTCGCGATGTCGTAACAGCGCTCGGCGAACTCAAGCGAAGGCACCAGCGTGAAAAGCGCGCGCTGCGACGCGGGCCAATCACGAGGCATGCCGGTAACGCGAGGCTCCTCGCTTAAGACGAAATTAACTTTTGCGCAGGGGCCGTCCATCTTGATGCCGGTTACGGCGTGGCGAAAGTCGTCGGGCAGCTCGCGGTCCTCCACGAGCCCGAGAAACGTGCGTTTGGGATCGGCATTCGACAGCACGAAGCGCGCGGAAATGTCCGTGCCGTCTTCGAGAACGACTCCGCGCGCGCGGCCATCGCGCACATCCACTTTCGCAACCGGTGCGGACGTTAGAATTTCGGCGCCGCCCTTGCGGCATGCAGAAGCGAGCGCTTCGGTGATCGCGCCCATGCCGCCAATTACGTGGCCGTAGAAGCCCTGAATTTCTCCGTCGCCCCCACTCAGCAAGTGGAACAGCAATCCAAGCGCGGAGCCGGCGTCGTATGGGCCACCATGTTTCCCGTAAACATTGTTAGCCAGAAACATCGTCTTCATTTTTTCGGATTCGTAATGGCGATCAAGAAAATCGCCGAGGCTGCCCGTGAGGAACGAAACCAGCTGCGCAGCTTCTTCGCCCTGCAGCCCGCGAAATCTTTTTCCAACTCGCAGCAGTTCGAGCCAGCCCCCGGCGCCACGCTGCATGGGATCGGGCGGTGGCTCCAGAAAAAACGGCTGGAGATAACGTGCCAGCTTTTTCAGCTGATCGTCCATCCGCACGAAAGTCTCTGCGTCGCGACGCGAAAGTCTGCGAAATTCGGCGATCGCGCGCTCGCGATCAGCCCACCACGGCACCACTTGCCCATCCAGAAACGGCACCAGCAATCCGGGATCGCACGGCACCATTTTCAACCCGTGCGCGCCGAGATCGAGATCTCGAATAATCGTGGGCCGCAGCATGCTAGCGATATAGGAAGTGGTGGAAGCGCGGCAGCCCGGCGCGATTTCTTCCGTGACGCAGCAGCCGCCCACAATTTCGCGGCGCTCCAGGACGAGCGTGGAAAATCCAGCTCGCGAAAGATACGCGGCCGCCGTCAGGCCGTTGTGGCCCGCACCGATGACGATCGCATCATAGGACTTGCGTTGCGGAGGCATCTGGGATTAGTATGACCGCCAGTCACAAGAAATTGGGCCTGAGATTAGATAGCATAACTGGAGAAATAAGCCAATGACAGTGTCTGGTCATGACCTGCGGTCACACCAACGCATAAAAGCGCCACGCAGCGTGCTGAATCCTGACGTGCGGCCGATTACGCCAGGACCGCGTCTGGAAGCCAAGCGCACGCGCATTGTGGACGCCGCGCTGCGCCATTTTGCCGAGCATGGCTATCACGCTGCACGCATTGAAGATCTTTCGGCGCAGCTGGGAGTCGCCAAAGGTTCGATATTTCAATATTTCGGCAGTAAGGGCGGGTTATTTCTGGAAGCGTATAAAAAAGCGGTGCGTTCTTTTCCGGCATATCTGGATTGCCCGTCGCAAATTCGGGAAAAGGGATTTTTCGAGATTTTGCGCTACTGGCTGCTGCGCACCGAACGCCTGGTGCGTGAAGATTGGATTCCCTACCGCGTGGCGCTGCTGGGAAATTACGGAGTGGACCTGGCGCTGAAGCGGGAAATCAATCGTTTTCTGCTGGCGGAAGATCCCTACGGCAGCACCGCGTTCGTGCGGTTGGGAATCGCGCGCGGCGAAGTGCGCTCAGACATTGACGCGCCGCTGATCGTTTCGATTCTGGATTGGACCATGGAGCGTTTTCAGGACGCGCTGCTGACCGAAGAACTCGATCCCGGGCTTTTTCCTCATCCGGCCGATCCCGCAAAAAATCAGGCGCGCATCAACCAGTTTTTATTGGTGCTGCGCGGCGCGATCGGCATTTAAGCATCGTTGCGGCTGCGTACTGCGCGCAACTGCACTAATTCTTGAGGAGAGAATTGCATGGAACCGACCGTGAAAGAGATTCTCGCGTCCTATAACGCCGCTGCTGCTCTGCCCGACGCATACACGATCCCCGCGCCGTGGTACACCGACGCGCGCATCGCGCAGCTGGAACTGCAAAATGTTTTTTCGCGCACATGGCAATCGGTTGGGCGCACAGAGCAGGTGGAAAAGCCAGGACAATACGTGACGGCGACCGTCGCCGGCGAACCGATCGTCGCCGTGCGCGGCGGCGATGGAATATTGCGCGCGTTCTACAACGTCTGCCGGCATCACGCGATGACTGTGATGAACGAACCATGCGGCCACGCGCAGCACATGCGCTGCCCGTATCACGGCTGGACGTACAACCTCGAAGGCGAGCTGCGCGGGATGACGGAATTCGAAGGCGTGTGCAACTTTGACCGCGCGCAGAACGGCCTGGTGCCGGTTCGCGTCGAGCTCTGGGAGAATTTCATCTTTGTGAACCTGGATCCGAATGCGGCGTCGCTGCGGGATTTCTTGGGCGCCCTGGTGGGACTCGCGAAGCCGTTGAATTTCGGCGGTCTGAAATTTGTCGAGCGGCGCAGCTACATCCAACAGTGTAATTGGAAAGTGTACGTGGATAATTTCCTGGACGGCGGCTATCACGTGCCGCACATGCACAAAGGGCTGAACAGCGTCCTGGATTACACCAACTACACGATTGAGAACGTGGATCGCTGCTGCGTACAATCCAGCCCCGTGGCTGTGGACAAGAGTTCCGAGGCCAGCGCCGCGGCCACCCGCAAAGGCGACCGCGCGTATTATTTCTGGCAGTATCCGAATTTCATGCTGAATTGGTACGAGGGATATCTCGATACCAATCTGGTGATCCCGCTGGGCGTGGATCGCTGCGAAGTTATATTCGACTTTTATTTTGGCGATACCAGCGAAGCACAAATGCCGTACATCCGCGAGAGCATGGGCGTCAGCGAGCGCGTGCAGCAGGAAGATATCGTGATCTGCGATGGAGTGCAACGCGGCCTGAGTTCGCGCGCGTATCAGGCGGGCCGGCTATCGGTGCGACGCGAGGCGGGCGAACATTTATTTCATCGCTTGCTGGCTGCGGATTTGAACGATACGAGAGCCGTCGCCGCACGCTGAGCACACCGAAAGTTGGAACGCCATCTAGACGCTCAATCAGGCTTCACTGCCCGGATAGTTACACCTATCGCTCGGTGGCAACGATGTTGACGAGCGCGAGTCCTTTTTTGGTCGAACCTGTGATGCACCACACCCCTGGGCAGCCTGTGATGGGAATCGGTTCATCTTCTGCCATCGTTCGAAGCTCGCTTCGCGTAATTCTCCACGAGTGCAGCTCCTTGGTAGAGACCTTCGCGATCCAATCAAGCAGCGCCGCAGAGGGAGAAGTGGCCGAGACCTGGGAAATGTACGTTCCGCCGGCATGTTCCATAATCAAGGTAAACAGTTTTTTCTTTTTCATCGCTAACGTCGCTGACGCGTCATCAGTCGAAAATCACGGTCTTGTTGCCGTACAACAAGATACGATTTTCGATGTGCCAGCGCACCGCGCGCGAGAGCACGACTTTTTCCAGGTCGCGGCCCTTCTGAATTAAATCCTCGGTGGTATCGCGGTGCGAAATGCGCACTACATCCTGCTCGATGATCGGTCCGTCGTCGAGAACTTCAGTGACGTAGTGGCTGGTGGCGCCGATCAACTTCACGCCGCGATCAAATGCTTGCTGGTGCGGCTTGCCGCCGACGAACGCAGGCAGAAATGAGTGATGAATATTAATGATGTGGTGCGGCGGGTACTGGCGGATGAAGTCCGACGACAGAACTTGCATGTAACGCGCCAGAACGATCAGGTCAACCCCGTGCGGCCTTAGCAATTCGAGCTGTTGGCTCTCGGCCTGCGATTTATTTTCCTTGCTCACCGGAATCACGTGCAGCGGAACACCGTAGAAGTCGGCCCAGCGCTGCACGTCCGCGTGATTGCTGATGATCAGCGGTATGTCGCAGGCCAGTTCCCCGCTGCGCTGGCGATAGAGCAAATCCACCAGGCAATGATCGTAACGCGACACGAAAATCGCGACTTTCGGGCGGTAGCTGGAGAGCGCAACGCGCCACTTCATTCCCAGGCGATCGGCGACGGGCTGAAAATGTTTCGCGAACTCGCGCATGTCCAGGGTGAAGCCCGCGAGATCCCATTCCACGCGCATCAGGAAAAGGTTGCGTTCGGAATCCAGATGCTCGTCCGCGTGCAGCGTGTTGCCGTTCCAGCGATAAATAAAATCGTGGATCGCGGCGTTCAGACCTTTTTGGTCGGGGCAGCTGACCAGCAGAATGGCGGTGTTCTTCACCGAACGCTCCAGCGAATGAAGGCGCTATTGATGATCACGCGGAATTATTTCCTCCCAGGTTTTGTCGCGCAGCGGCTTTCCATTTTCGGTCAGATGGCGGTCGAAATGATAATAAAAATTCTGCGCGTCGCTGCGCAGATTCAGCACGACGCTCCAGACCAGCGTGCGGCCGGGGAGTTCGATGGTGGTGGACCCTTCGCCGTGCACTTCGCTCACCGCGGGCTTGGCGTCCGCCACCACATAGCTCATCTGCTCGTGGTCTTTCAATTTGCCCCACGGATATCCGCTGGAATCGTTGCCGCTCCATGCGACGCGCGTCGAACCGGCCAACACATCGCGCGTGACGGTCCAATCCTGTGGCGGCCAGGTGTCGCCTTCAGTGGTCACGCCGGCGAGCGGCGTTTCTTTTTCCGGCGCGTTGAAATGAGGACGCGCGGGCGGCTCCAGCGGAACGAGAGGAATTTCCAGGCGCGAAGTGTTCGGGCCGCCGAGCCACAAAGAAGTCGTCATCGGATATGGAGTGGGCCAAATCATCGGCCACAACGCATTCGAAACCGCCAGACGAATGCGATGGCCGGCTGGAAAAACCCAGCTGGTGACGTGAAGCTCGATCGGCAGCGCATATTTGTGATCGGGTTCGAGGTCGCTGGGATTCGCGGCGGACTCGCGTTGCGCGCCACTCTGTCCAGCACCGGTGATTAGCGTCACCGTGCCGTCGGGCGCCACGTCAGATAGGCGTACAAACCAATCCGCCAGCGGCGCACTGGAAGAAACTTGCAAGAAAGCCTTCGGCCAACCGAGGATCGCGGTGTCTTGCACGAGTGGCGCGGAATCGTAAACCAAACTGTACGCGTCAATTGGCCGTTGGTCCGCGGTGAGATCGCCCCACCAGAAGCCGGCCTCGCTGCCGATGGACGGAACATACTGCAACTGGTGGCCCCCAATGCTCAGCGCGGGCGGAGGCGCATCACCCAAAGAATAATTCGGCTGAAGAAAAAATGTCCGCTTGCTTGTATTCGCGGGCGGCCAGGTTTTCTCCGCGCGCCATTCGCCGGGAATTTCCGCGATGTTGGGATCCGGCGGATACCAGTGGCGCATGTAAACTTCGAAGCGCGGCTCGTCCATGATTCCGTCTTGAATTCCCTTCAGCCAATAATCCCACCAGCGCACCGCTTCCACACGCCATTCGATCGTAGGGCCGGGCTCGGCTTCGTGCGGGAAAGTGTGATTCCACGGACCGATCAGCGCTTTGATCGGCGCTTTCGAATGTTCGAAAAAGCGCGGGATGCTGTCGCGATAGCCGTCGAGGAACCCACCGATCATGAAGGACGGAACTGTGTACTCGTCGTAGTGATTCGGCGCGACAGACGCGCGGCGCCAGAATTCGCTGTCGCGCTGATGCTCCAGGTAGAGAAAAGCCCAGGGTTTGGCGTCGAATCGCGTCGCGAGAGATTTTTCATCCGTGGGAAAATCCGGTGCGCGAGTCAGGCCGAGCTGCAGGTCCATGCCTAGCTCGAATTCGTCCAGGTGCATCAGGTTGTCAATGTAATGGATGTCGTCGTGGAATAATTCTTCGGTGGCGCACATCGCGATGATGGCTTTCAGCGCGGGCGGATGCAGCCGCGCGATCTGGATGGAATTGAATCCGCCCCAGGAAATTCCCGTCATTCCCACGTTGCCATTCGACCACGGCTGCTTCGCGAGCCACGCGATCACTTCCAACCCATCCTGCTGCTCTTGATCGGAGTATTCGCGGTCGGGCGGCACGCCTTCGCTCGCGCCAGTGCCGCGAATATCCACGCGCGCCGTGACATAGCCGCGCCGTATGAAATAAGAATGTAGATCCCAGTCGCGCGCGAGAGTCCAATCATCTTTGCGGTACGGCAAGTATTCGAGGATGGCAGGAAATTTCTCGCCCGGACGCGCGGAAGGAAGTGGACCATCCGGCATATAAAGGTTAACCGCAAGCCGCACGCCGTCTTTCATCGGGATCCCCGCCTGAACCGTTTTTATGGAAGCGTATTGCGGCGGATAAGCGGAATTTTGGGTCGCGGCTGCGGATGAAT
This sequence comes from uncultured Acidobacteriota bacterium, assembly GCA_963779465.1. GTDB lineage: Bacteria > Acidobacteriota > Terriglobia > Acidiferrales > UBA7541 > Palsa-295. Next base: position 101,683 of record CAVZYH010000004.1, read on the forward strand.
CGGATAATTTCGTCGCAATCGGAGGCGGCGTCGGCTCGGCCACAGTCACGGCGTAGACGGGACCATGTCCCGTCATGACCTTCAGCAAGAAATCGAGTCGTACGTCTGAGCCCGGTTTAATTTCCACGCCTGTCTGATCAATGGGGCAAAACCCATCAGACTCAACGTGAATTTTGTACAAGCCTGTAGCTAAAGTAACCGTATAAGCACCAGCCCCCCCGCTCCTAGTATCGACCGAGATGTCACCAGCGGCGAACGTCAGTCTAGAGTTCGGGACTGCCGCGCCCGATTGATCGGTAACTGTACCGCGAACGGTTACGGTGCGGCCCCCGGCCTGTGATTGCGACGGAGCGTTCGCAATGGCTCGGACCGCAATCGCCGAGTACAACAGAATCGTTGCAGTCAGCAGGCTCAGTGCTACGAAGACGAATCTTGGTGGTCTCTTCACGTCACGGTTTCCTCTGCGCGTGCAAGGCTACCACACGTGACGAACGCAGTTAGCAGCGAGGACGAGCGCGCGCGAAAAAACTGGCGCAGCGAGTTGACTATGAGTCGAGCGAGGAAATTTCGCGGACGCGCGATCAAGGCTTGACGACGGATTCCAGCAGCCTGGTCCAGTGCGAGAGATGTTCGAGCGATGGGGCGTGGGTGTGATCCAGCTCGAGGGGCGTGATGGAGATTGCGCCGTCGCGGATGGCGGCGAGATCGGTGTCCGGCTCGATGTCTTCGATGCGCTGCTGTTCGTGCAACCAGAAATACTTGCGGTCGCGCGGGTCGGTGCCGGGTTGCAGCAGGTTGCGCGTGATCTTGGAGGATTGGCGGGTCACTCGCACCGAACCGTTCCAGGTTTGCGGTACGTTCACGTTCAGCAGAATTCCCGGCGGCAGGCCTTCTGTGAGGATCAGAGGAGCTAGAATGCGGGCGAACTGCGCGGCGGGTTTGAAGTCGAACTCCTTGCCGCGATAGGCGACGGAGATTGCGATGGACGGCACGCGATTGATGGCGCCTTCCATGGCTGCGCCCACTGTGCCGGAGTAGTAGATGTTCTCGCCCATGTTTCCGCCGCGGTTGATGCCAGAGACGACGAGGTCCGGCTTTTCCTTGAGGATGGCGTTGAAGGCCAGGATCACGGCGTCCGCGGGCGTGCCTTCGATGGCGTACTCGTTGGCGGCGAGCTGATCCATGTAGATGGGCTGGCGCAGTGTGAGCGACTGCGCAGCGGCGCTGCGTTCACGGGAAGGAGCGACGACGGTGAGCTGGGCGTCGTCTTTGAGCGCGTCTACAAGCGCGCGCAGGCCGGGAGCGTGGATGCCGTCGTCGTTGGTAATCAGAATATGGGGCATGAGAAACCGATGCGGATGAGTGACGCCTTTCGAAAATTACATTCCAAATGAGCGGCGGAAAGGAAGATGGTCGGGACGACTGGATTTGAACCAGCGACCTCACGCACCCCAAGCGTGCGCGCTACCAGGCTGCGCTACGTCCCGACCGCTTGCACCGTTTGTAGCGTATCACTCGCGTTCGAGAAGGGTCAAGACGGCGAGGAGTTCTTCGTGCAAATCGAGGAGAAATTTGCGCTGTCGCTGTGTGGGAGCTTCGCGGCGGGCGGGCGCTGCGTAAGCGCGCGCGGCAGAACCAACTGCGCCGCCATTGCCCGCAGCGGCGTTGGAGCTTGAGCCTTCGCCGTGTGCGCCATGTTCCTGGCCGCGCTCTTCGAAGTGTTTGCGCGCGCCGGCGATGGTGAAACCCTCTTCGTAGAGCAGGCGCTTGATTTCAAAGACTGTTTCGATGTCTTCGCGGCGGTAGAGGCGATGGCCGCTGGGGCTCTTCACGGGCTGCAACATGGGAAATTCGGTTTCCCAATAGCGCAGGACGAAGGCCTTGGTCGCCGTCAAGCGGCTGACTTCGCCGATGCGAAATAGGCTCTTCTCTTGGGTGTCGTCCATGGGTACGGCATCCGGTGCTGGGGCAGCGCTAGCCATCTCAATTTGTATCGTAGGCTGATTTTCTGCGGTGTCAACCCCTGCAATTTGGCCGGGGCTCATGATTTGCGCGGGTCTTTGCGTTCGCGGTGGCGCGTGCCGCGTTTTTTCAGGCGTTGGGTGAAGCGGATGGGCGTGCCGAGGAAGCCGAATTCCTTACGCAACTCGTTTTCCAGGAATCGCTGATAGCTGAAGTGCAACGGCTTGAGCTGATTGGTGAACAGCACGAAAGTCGGTGGCGCGGTGCTCGCCTGCGTAATGTAAAAAATCTTCACTTCGCGGCTGGCCGGCGAAGTGCCGCGTGTGAGGTCCACTTTCGCGACCCAGCGATTCAGCTCGCCGGTGGAAATGCGTTTGTTGCGAGCGGCGACGACTTTGTCAATTAAGTTGTAGAGGCGATCCATATTCTCGCCGGTTTTGGCTGAGAGAAAAACCACTGGGGCATAGGAAAGAAACTTCAAGCGCGCGCGAACCAAAGGCTCGTAATCCTGCACAAGCTCGTTGGCGGCAAACGCAACGAATTTCCCGCCGCGCTTTTTCTTCTCTGACGATAAATTCTGCGCGGCTTCCAGCGCCAGGTCCCATTTGTTCATGACGATGATCACCGAGCGGCCGGATTGCTCGGCGTAGCTGGCGATGGTGGCGTCGTGCGAGGTGATACCCTGCGCGGAATCGGCGACCAGCAGAGCGATGTCCGCGCGTTCCAGGTGCTGCCGCGCCATGATGACGCTTAATTTTTCGGCGATGAGCTTGGTTTTGCCTTTGCGGCGAATTCCGGCGGTGTCAAGGAAGCGATAGGATTTGCCGTTGCGCTCGACGACTGTATCTACCGCGTCGCGCGTGGTGCCGGGCTCGGCGGAAACGATCGAGCGTTCCGCGCCGACGAGCTGATTGAGCAGCGTGGATTTTCCGACGTTGGGCCGGCCGATGATGGCGATGTTGACGTGCGGCGCTTCCGGTTCCGGCTCGCCTTTCGGAATCTCTTCGGTGAGGGCGTCGAGCAGCACGTCCACGCCGAAACCGTGTTCCGCGGAAATCGGGAAAACTTCGTCGCCGAGTTCGTAGAAGGGCGAGGAAAAGTCCACGGCCTGTTGCGGCGTGTCCACTTTATTGACGGCGAGAATGGGCGGCTTCCCGGCGCGGCGCAGCAGTTGCGCGAGTTCCTGATCGAGCGGCGTGGGGCCGACACGGCCATCAACGATTTGCACAACACGCGTGGCATTTTTAATTGCGACGCCGGCCTGGCGCAGTATTTCGCCGGGGATGCCGGCTTTGTCTTCGGGGACGATTCCGCCAGTGTCCACTACTTCAAAGCTGCGGCCTTCCCAGTTCGCGGTGCCGTAGATGCGGTCGCGGGTGATGCCCGGCTCGTTGGTGACGATAGACCGGCGCGTGCCGGTAAGGCGATTGAACAGCGTGGACTTGCCGACGTTGGGACGGCCGACGATTACGATGGAGGGAAGTTTGGAGGTCATTTGAGTTGCACAGCGCGCGTGCGAGGCTTCTACATTAACACGTAACACACCGGCGGTACGAACCGGTGCGAGGACGTGGCAAAAGAGCCGGCGGAACGCCAGCGCTACACTTCGATCCCGCAGCGAACAGCCCTACTTGCGTGTAATATCTTAGGTTCAGTGCGCACAGCCACTTCTGGTTGTGCCACCTCACCCAATGGCGAAAAAAGCTGCTACTGCTGCAAAATCCGAGGAAGTGACGATCGAGGGGATCTTTGGGACTGGCGGTCTTTTGGAGAGCCGGCACCCGGGATACGAATTTCGTTCGTCGCAGCTCGCCATGGCCGAAATCGTGGATGAGGCTTTTCAGAAGCACCAGCACGCGATCATCGAGGCGGGCACTGGGACGGGCAAGACACTCGCTTATCTGATTCCGGCGATTCGCAGCGGGCGACGCGTGGTGATTTCTACAGCTACAAAATCCCTGCAGGAACAATTGTTCAATAAGGATGTGCCGTTCCTGCAGAAATATTTTGCGCCGAACCTGAAAGTGGCGCTGATGAAGGGGCGCAACAATTTTTTGTGCCGGCAGAAAGTGCACCAGTTCGAGGGGCAGGCGCTGCTGAAGGGCATTGACGAAGTGGACTGGTTCGCGCAGATCCGCGACTGGGAAAAGCTGACGGAGACGGGCGATCGCTCAGAGCTGACCTTTCTGCCCGACGACGCCGAATTGTGGCACCGCATTGACGCGCGCAGCGACCTTTGCACCGGGCAGAAGTGTCCTGAATTTCAGCGCTGCTTTCTGACGGCGATGAAACAGCGCGCGCAAGAAGCGGACCTGATCATCGTAAATCACCATCTGTTTTTCGCGGACCTGGCGATACGCCAGGATGATTTCGGCTCGATCCTGCCGGAATATTCGGCCGTGGTGTTCGACGAGGCGCACGAGATCGAAGACGTGGCCAGCGATTATTTCGGAAGGCGGGTTTCGAGCTACCAATTTGAAGAGCTGGTTCGCGACACGGAAGCGATGCTGCGGTTGCTGAAAATCGAAGCACCGCCGCTGCGCAAACACTTGATGCGAGTGCGCGAACGAGCGCGGACATTTTTCGAGCATTTTCCGGAGCGCGAAGGGCGCTACCCGTTCGGCCCGGCGGAACGCAAATCGTTTCTGGAAAGGAATCACGAGGCGTTCGAGGATTTGTCCGCGGCGGTGAAGCGCATCGAGACGGAGCTTTCGGCGCTCAACCCCAAACCGGAAGAAGTGGTGACGCTGGCGCGGCGTGGCGCGGATTTGCGGCGCGAATTCGAATTTCTGCTGGAGAGCGAGGAAAAAAGCTACGTCTATTGGTACGAACGGCGCGGCAAGGGCATCGTGCTGACCGCGACGCCGATTGACGTGAGCGAAATCCTGCGCGAAAAGCTCTTCGAGCAGTTTGATACGGTGGTGCTGACTTCCGCGACGCTGGCGGTGGGCGGACGTTTCGATTTTCTGAAGCAGCGGCTGGGGCTGCAGCCCGCGAAAGAAAAAGTGCTGCCGCCCGAATTCGATTTCCACGAGCAGGCGCTGCTTTACATCCCTTCAGATATGCCGGACGTACGGCATGAATCGTTTTCGCGGCGCGCGGCGCAGGAAATCACCAAGCTGCTGGAAATTTCAAAGGGCCGCGCATTTTGTCTTTTTACAAGTTATGCGCAGATGCGCGGCGTGCACGAACTGGTCTCGGGACGATTGCCATTTCCGATGCTGCTGCAAGGCACGGCCCCGAAGTCAATTCTGCTGGAGCGGTTTCGTTCAACGCCGAATGCGGTGCTGTTCGCGACCGCGAGTTTTTGGCAGGGCGTGGACGTGCCGGGCACACAGCTTTCCTGCGTGATCATTGATAAGCTGCCGTTCGCTGTCCCAAGCGATCCGATCGTCGCCGCGCGCGTGCGGGCTTTGCAGGAAGATGGGCGGAATCCCTTCGCGGAATATCAGGTGCCGGAAGCCGTGCTGGCGCTGAAGCAGGGATTTGGAAGATTGATCCGTTCGAAGACGGACCGCGGGATCCTGGCGATACTCGATAACCGCATCTCGCGTATGCAGTATGGTAGAATTTTTCTCGAGTCCCTGCCGAATTACACAACCACGCAGGATATCGCCGAGGTCGCGCGATTCATGGAAAACCATCCCGACTAAGGAAGGCCGATGTACGAAGTGAGCGTGGACGAAACGTTTGCCGCGGCGCACAATCTGCGGAACTACAAGGGAAAATGCGAAGATTTGCACGGGCACAATTACAAAGTGCGCGTGACGCTGGCCGGTCCGGAACTGGATGCGACAGGTCTGCTGTACGATTTCGTGCATTTGAAGCAGGTGATTCAGGGCGTGATTCGCTCGCTGGATCATAAATATCTGAACGAACTGAAGCCGTTTGACGTGCTAAATCCTTCGGCGGAAAATATCGCGCGGCATATTTACGAGCAAACCGCGCAACAAATGCGCACGACGGCGAACGGCGCCGCGATTGCGAGTATTACGGTGTGGGAATCGGACGTGACGGCGGCGACGTATCGGCCGTAGTGGGCCAAGCGTACGGCAAGGAACGCAGCGAGAAATGAACCGGGCATTTTTGATCATCGCGATTCCGGCTTTTCTGGTTTCCATTTTCTGGCTGACGCTGGGATGGGGCTGGCACACCGCGGTCATCGGCGGCTGCCTGGAAATCGCCGTGGGTGTAGCGGTGGTGGTCTACACCGTGCGACGGCCGAGCGCGCCGCAAACTCCCGGGCCGGGCGGGCCGGAGACTGGGCGCTGAAAATTCTGGAATGGCCATGCCCCCCGCTGAAAAATTTTAAAATCTGGAACGGAATATGCGATAGTGGCCCGTTGCGCGCGGACATATTTTGGGAGACGCGAGTGTCTGCCGTTCGCGCGGAAGCAAGACTTAAAGAATGATAGGCTGCGGCCATTCACTGGCGGAGGAGCTATACACATGCGAAAAGTAATTTCCATCCTGGGGGCCTGGGTGCTGGTGGCGATGCTGGCCGCGACGGCGCTGGCGCAAGGCACGGGCCGGCTGAACGGCGAAATTCTGGACAAGGATGGAAAGCCTTTCGCGGACCAGGCGGTGACCATCAAGAATCCGGAAACGGGCCAGGTGTACAACCTAAAGACGGACAAGAACGGAAAATTCATACAGCTCGGAATGCGCAGCGGAATTTACGTCATCACTCTAGTGAGCCTGAATTATTCCGAAAAATACCAGGTGCAGGACGGCCAAGAAAACAACTACAAGCTGGACCTGAAGCAAGTGGCGGCGGCATCGGCGGCGGCGCATCCCGAAGAAGCCAAGAAGAAGGAAGAAACCGAGGATAAATTCAAAATGATGAAGGAGCATTTCGACGCAGGCGTCGCAGCGCTGACCGCCGGGAACGATTTGAAGCCGCAGATCAAGGCGGCGCCGGCGGACCAGAAAGCGTCGTTGCAAGCGCAGCGCGTGACTGACTGCACGACGGCGGCCACGGAATTCGGGCAAGCGGTGCAGAATCTGGGTGAGAAAGAGGTGAACAACCGCGCGATGATCCTGGGAAACCTGGGGAATGCGAACGAATGCGCCGGAAAGTATCAGGATGCGGCCGACGCGTTTCAGAAGGCGATTGATACGAAACCGATCGGCGGTTATTACGTGGGACTAGCAACCAATCTGGCAAACGCAGGTGCAGCGTCCACGGATCCGAAAGATGCCGATGCCAAGTTTGCGGACGCGAGCGCGGCCTGCGAGAAGGCGACAGCACTTGATCCCGCGTCTGGCGCCAACTGCTGGAAAAATCTGGGCATCGTGCTGAGCAATAAGGGCCGGATGAAGGAAGCAGTCGCCCCCTTGCAAAAAGCCGCGCAAGCCGACCCGAAGGACCAAATCACCTGGTACATGCTGGGAAGCGCGTTGACCGCGACGATCGATACCAAGCAAGAAGGCGACAAGATGACATATATTATTCCCCCAGGAACCGGCGAAGCCTATCAGAAGTGTATTGATACTGGCGCGGAGACTTCCACGGGAAAACTCTGTAAGGACGCGTTGGATGGTTTGAACGCGATGAGCGGCGGGCAAGCCACGTCTGTGGGTAAAAAGAAGAAGTAGTAGGGCATTATTTGGCAGGTACCTGGCAGGTCGGCGGCCGTGCGTTGAGGCGACTGCCGTGTGCGTTTTCCCTCCTGCGGAATTCCCGTTTTGGCCCGCTTTCTTTGCTCGATTCGTCGGTTGAGGAGTGCTATTCTCTCGCTCATCGCTTCGCGTAGCGCGCGATTTGACGCATCGCGATAGAGCGGGACAACGCATCGCGGAAACCCTCAGGGGAAACCGGTGGAGAAGTGGATTTGAACCAGCCCAGCACAGAACGACGCCGCAGCGAACGACTTTCGGAATCTCTGCCGTTAATCGTGCGCGGGATTGATTTGCTCGGGCAGCCGTTTGAAGAACGTACTTCTACGCTCGCCTTTAATTTGCATGGATGCCGCTACACCTCCAAGCATCATTTGCCGCGGAATACTTGGGTGACGTTGGACCTTCCTACCGCGGCCGCTCACGGAGCGTCTCATGCGGTCGCTCAGGGAGTGGCGCAGGCGAACGCGGGCACCAGTGCCGGCGCGGACCCGGCGGGAAATTCGCGCACCACGTTGCGCGCGCGCGTTGCATGGGTGCAACGGCCGCATTCGATTCGCGATTTTTTTCAGATTGCCGTGGAGCTGGAAAGCCCGGCGAATATCTGGGGAACCGGCGCTGCGGAATGGAATAGCGCGCCGGCGGCGAGCCTTGAATCCGCAAATCCACCTGCAAGATCAATCCCACGCTTCAGCGAACGGCCGGAAACGAATGCGACGGCGGGGGACATCGGGAATTCCATGGACCATTCCAAGACGGAAGTGAAGTTTGATTCGCGCGAAATTCATGTAGTCGCTGCGCCTGCTGCTGCGCACGAGCCCGGGCAGGAAGCTATGCTTCAAGCTGCAGCCGCGCCGGCGGCCGATAGTCCTCTGCTGCGCGAATTGCGCGCGGAACTGGATCGGCAAGCGAAGGACGCGGTGCTGGCGGCAGCCGAGCAGGCCCGCGAGGAAGTATTGCAAACCGCGGCGGCAAGCGCGCGCGCGCGGACGAGCAGCGCTGAAGAACTTTTCACGAAGTGGAAGAGCGAGATCGAAAAGTTACAAGCCGGCGCGCGCGAGGAATTTTTCGCGCAAGTGTCTGCGAAGCGGGATGAAGCGCTCGGCACGCTGAAATCGGGATTCGACGAACAATTCGGGCAAGCCCGCGAGCTGCTGGGCGAAATCACCCGCCAAGCCGAAGCTTTGCGCGCTGAAAGCGGTAACGCGCAGGAAGCCACCAGCCAGATGGCGCGAGCGTTGCTGCAACTGGAGGCGGCCGACGCGGCGCGCACGAGCAAGGCCGCGGGGCCATCGAAGGAAGAAATCGCGGCGGAAGAGAGCGCGGTAGGCGTCTGGCGGCAGCGCCTGAAATCGGAAATGACGGTGGCGCAGGGACAGTGGAACGAGCTGCTGCAATCGTCGCTGGACAATAATTTGCATCGGATGGTGGATCAGCTCTCAGAGCGTTCGCAGGAAACGCTGCGCAGCGCCGAGCAGAAAATGACGGAGCGGCTGGGTGAACTGCGCCAGCCGTTCGCGCAAGCCGCAGCCGAAGCGCGCGAAACGTTTTCGGGGATTCAGTCTGCGCTGGAGCAGGAAGTGCTGAAGGCGCGCAGTTCGCTGGCCGAAGTGAAGCAAGTGGCCAACCGCACCGAGGAATTCTCAGCGCAGCTGGAAGCGGCGAGCCAGGATACCGTGAACGAACTGCACCGGCGCCTGGAAAGAATTCTGGACGCGCAAACGTCGGAGATGCATCGCCGCATGGAAAATCTGGTGGCGGATGTTTCGTCGCGCGCGGTGCCGGCACTGGATACGCTGAGCAACCAGTTTCAGGAGCGCGCGTTGGCGGAAGCCGAAGCCAAACTGGCTCCGCACCTGCAGCGCGTGCCGGCGCTGCTGCACGAACTGGCGGCGCGCGAAGTGCAGCTGGAAGATAGTCTGCGCTTGCATCGCGAGCGGTTGCGCCAGGTTTCCGAAAATAATCAGCGCGAAGTTGCCGCGCAGGTTGCTGGAACGCTGGCGAGTTTGCATGCCGATTTTGAAGCGGCGCGCAAGGATGCGCTGGCCAAGTGGTCCGAGGAATTGGAAGCGAGCGGAGTGCGTGCGTCGCATGCGGCCGCGGAATCCATCGGGCACACTTCCGAATGGCTGCAGCAAGAGGCGCGGGCGCGTTTGCAGGCGCTAGTAGAGCAATCGTTTATAACTGCCGAAGCAGGACTGGGGCAGCGGAGCGCGGACACGGGGCAAAAATTCGAAACGCAATTGGCGGCGCAGTCCGCGGCACATCTGGGACAAATTCGGGCGCAAGTGGAAGGCGTTGCCGGAGAAGTGCTGGCGCGCACGCGCACCGATCTGGACCGCGCGGCGGAAGCTGCGGCCGCTTCCTTCGGCCAATTGCTGCACGAAGTATCAGATCGCGAAACCACGCAGTTTGGCGCCACGACGGCGACCACGCGGCGCGTGCGCGCGGAGGAGTTTGACCACGCCACGCAACAGCTTCTGCATCAGCTGGACGCGAACGCCTTTTCTTCGGTCGAACGCTTTCGTGCGCAGATGGCATCGCAGTGGGAAACGAGCGTCGGCGAAGGGCGTGCGGCGCTTGGCGCGGAATTTGCGTCCGCCCTCGAGCATTTTCGCGGCGAGCGCGACACGCATCAGAGCGAATGGTCCGCGCAGCTGGAACGCGCCAGCGGCGAAGCTGCTGGAAAGTTTCAGGATCGCCTGCAGACCACGGCCGATTCCTGGGTGATGGCTTCAGTGCGTCGGCTCAACGAACATGGGCAGAACGGAATCGAATCGCTGCTGCGCTCGGCAGACCAAGCGCTGCGCGATTCCTGCTCGAAAGTCTTCGATGGCCTGGCGCAAATGCTGCGCGAACGCGCGGCCAATGGAGCGGGCGCCGGCAACGTCGCCGGATTTACGCAGACTGGCAATCGCGACACTTCGGAATCATCGAATCCGCGCAAAGACGCGCTGTAAAATTCGCAGGCGTGCCGGGTTTCGCTTGTTCGCCACAGATGCTACGCTCCTGTTAGAAGGTCACTCCCGACCGGAGCCTGACTATGCCTCCTGCTGAAAAGCTCGACACTCACCATAAAGCGCTCACACTAAATCTCGATGCGTCCGCCTTCGGCTCTTTCGCCGAGATCGGCGCCGGACAGGAAGTCTCGCACTGGTTCTTCGTCGTGGGAGGCGCCTCCGCCACAGTCGCCAAGACTATTTCCGCCTACGACAAGGAAGTCAGCGACGACCTTTATGGCTCCGGATCGCGCTACGTATCCAGGGAGCGCTTGCAGGCCATGCTGGACAAGGAATGGTCCGAGCTTCTTGCGCAGTTGAGCGCTAACCGTGGCTCGCATACGCGCTTCTTCTCCTTCGTTGATACCGTTTCGGCGCGCAATTTCGCGGGCACGAACGACGCGCACGGCTGGGTCGCTCTTCGCTTTCAAATGCAGCCAGGAGGCCCCGCAAACAACGTCCTGCTGCACATCAATATGCGCGATCCCTCGAATGTCCTGCAGCAGGAGGCCATCGGTATTCTGGGCGTCAATCTCATTTACAGCGCGTTGTATCAATCACAAGTCGAGGAATCATTTCTGGCAGGTTTGGGAGAAGACGTCCTCAAGGAGCGAATCGAGATCGACTACATGGATCTTCGCGGGCCCGCATTCGAAAGTTGGGATCGCCGTACGCTGTTAGCCCGTTTGGTGGTGAAAGGATTCGCCGAGGCTGTATTTTTCCCCTCAAAGGGCCCCCCAGTCCCTCCTACCGAGGCTCTCTACAAGAAAGCCCTGGTGCTAGCCCCGGGGTATTTTGGCCACGGAGATCCTTCTCATTCGCGGGTTCACATGCGATTGTTGGCCGCGGCGATTCAGGAGCTTCAAAAGGAGCTGGGCGACGCAAAGGTCGCGCCCGCCGGTTTTTTTTGCCTCACGGCTGCTGCGCTAACGCCGAACGAACCAGCGCCAGAGGTCCCTGATTTGCTTCGCCGTATCGATGCGCTTCTCGCTGCTGGCGGCGATGTGCTGCTCTTTCGTCAACGCGAGCTTTACCAAATGAAAACTCTCGTCAGCCGCTATACGCAAGCGCCGGTACGCTTTGCCCTTGGCCTTTCCCTGATGATTCAAGCGTTTGAAGGCATCTACGGCAATCTTGACGGGAGGCTCCTGGAAGCACTAGCACGGCTTCTCGCACAGAACGTGCGCATCTACGCTTATCCAATGAGCTCGACAGAGCTGCGCGATAGACTGAAGGGTATTTCGGCGAGTGGTTGGGAATGGAGTGAGACGAATGGCATGGTTTCGGCCGACCAGCTGCGGCACGCGCCGCCTCTTGGACACTTGTATGCCTATCTTCTCGCCAGCAACTTTCTTGTCCCCATGCAAATTCCCGCAACCCTGAAAGCCGACGCTTGACCGCATTTCAACCACACGTACCAGCGCCGTTTACGCCCGGCACCTCCCGGGCGTGGCGCCGCCGCGATGCGACTTGTTCACGGGGCCACCTGGACCGAAATTCTCGTTCGCCAATGGGATTAACGAATGGTATTGTCGGGCCTAAGAAGCTCATGATAAGTGCCGTGGACAACTTCGCTCGCAAGCTTGGCGTTCTCAGCATGGCAAGGGACCGTCTCGAAAGAAGATCACGCCTGGTGATCGGGTTCGCATTATCGTTTCTGCTATTGGGCCCGGCCTGGGGCGGGATGGCGGCGCGGGCGCATGCTGAGAATCTCTCCGCTACGTCGCTGGGACCCGGCCTGACATTTGCGATCGCCGATTTCGACGGCGACCGTCGTCCAGATTTCGCCAGCATCCAAGCGGGACGAAACGGCTCCGTCAGTTCCGATTACTCAATTCAAATATACCTTTCGGAGATCGGACGACGATCAATTGATCTGGTTGCCCCGATTGGAGGCCTGCTGATCGAGGCCCGCGACGTGGATGGAGATAACAGTGTTGACCTGGTCGTCTCCACGGCATGGCGCAAACAACCTGTAGCCGTATTTCTTAACCACGGCCACGGCATTTTTTCACGAGCAGAAGTCGCGGCATTTCCTGGAGCATTCCGCGATTGCAACGCAAATTTGCTTTGCGGATCGAATCCGGCGACGGATGCACTCGGCATATCGCCGAGACCGGGCGCTGGCATCTGCCCGGAAGAAAACGATTCAGCGTTTGAGCGATTCCCGGCGAGTTTGAGCTTGGACTCGACTACAGGATTTCCTCCCGAACCGTTCCAGACGTCTTACGCCGGACGCGCTCCCCCTTCCGAACTTCACCACTCCTGATTACTTGGGCTTTCCGCTAATTCTTTCGCCTCGATGGGAGAGAACCAGGGAAGCTTCCAAAACCACAACCTATCGGCGACAGTTTGCGCGCTGTCGCTCGGCGACCAATTTCAGATCTCACTTCTGCGTGATGCCAGTGAGAAATGCTGGAGGGATGCGATGCCACTGGACGACCTCTCAGAGACGCTGAAAGACCTGGCGATTAAGGTTTACCTGGTGCAACTCCGTTTGACTGAGGAACAAAGAGTTCGGGAGCTGGTGAAGGAACTGAAATCGCTTCTGGACGTCGGAAAGGCGACCGACCCAAAGCCAATTCTGTGAGATTGCGGCTACAGTCTCGTTCATCAGCAAGGGCAAGTGAAGTTGTGGCGCACGGTTGAGATGAGAAATAGCGGGGAACAGGAAAGCTTAGCTGTTCGGTTTGAACTTTATGGCCGACGAGTCTTCTAACGACAAAGGCGCGGACAGGCAAGGGTACGAAGGGGGACCAGTGAGAGAACTAATAGCGGCGATTGCGATGGGGCTGGTGGACAAGTCGGACGATGTTCAGGTCCGTGTGGTCGAAGGCAAGCAAGTGACTGTGTTCGAGCTGCGGGTTCATCCCGACGATCTCGGAAAAGTGATCGGGCGGAAGGGACGCACGGCTCAATCGATCCGTACTCTGCTCGGCGCGATGGGAATGAAAGAGCGGAAACGATTCGTGCTGGACATCCTTGAGTAGTGCTCGCATCCAAACGAATCCGCGGCGCTCGGATCAAGGATCATTGTTGCAGCTCCGTCCGTCCCGCGAATTGCGGCGCGCGGCCGATGGAAATAGACTTGCCTCTAGCCAAGTACCCTCCACAGTTGGCTATATGCCCATGCACCTGCTCTCGCTCGCACCGACGGCACAATCCGCCGCAACAAAGGTGATGTCATGAGAAAGGTCGCAGCAACGATTGCGCTTATCACTTCGTTGGCGCTTACTGCTCCGGGGAAGAAGCATGACTCGGCAGCTAAAACCTACGACAAGCAGGGTATGGCGATTGCCGTGCCAACTCATTACGAGTCCGTCCAGCGCGTGGATTCCTTCGGTGGACACTATGAGTGGGCTTGTGATGCAGATGCGGGAAAGCTCAGCTGCACTGACAACCCCGTCCCTTACTTGCCGTACGTCAGACTAGACCCCGATGGCCCGATCTATTTCGCTTCGCGGTTTACCGACAAGCGACATGATGGGTTCGCGCCAGCAGTGCTTGACAGCCTGCTTCACGAAAAGGATACCCATTTCAATTATCGCGATTACACCACCACGGCAGAGGGCCTCCGCGTCATCTGTCTTCCGTACACGACCAGCGACAAAAAGGGAAAACCGAAGTCAGAAGAATCGTGCTACGCGATAGACATCAAAAACCCTCACCAGATGAGACCGTAAGCAAAAACGCTCGGCTCGTTCGCGACGGCGGGGCGAAAGACAACGAAGCCACGCTGGAGTTTTTCGGCGACGGACCCGCCGGTACATCCCTGCCGAATGCTACGCGCCGCATGGCGGCTTAAAATCCGTCTGTAGGCAATAGCATGAAAGTGAGCGCGTACGTTCGTTTGCGTTCCTTCCCTGTCGGGCCTTTGCTTGCTCGCGCTTTTGATTCCTGGGCGGCCAGCGCGTTGATGGAGCGGACGATTTGACGGCGCGCTGCCTTCAGCGCTTTTGCACGAGGGCCTTTTAGCAGCAGGCGCGCCGCGATGAGTCCTTTCTGCCTGCCACGGCGAAATCCATCCTTCTGCGCGACGGCGCCCACGTCGGCGCGCGCGGCATCGAGAAGTGCGTTCAGCATAGCTTCAACGTCCGACGGTTTCTCGGCGGCCGTGCGCGCCGGCGACAATAGCGACGGTGCCGCGCGAAACAGCATCGCGGTTGCCTGGTAATACTTCTCGACGGTTCCGCGCTTCTGCCGCGTCTCGGTCAGGCGAATTACCTTTGCGTGCTCGAGCTCCCGGACGTGGTGATACAGCTTGGTGTGATTTTCCCCCAGCAGATCGGCGACTTGTTTGGTGGTGCGAGGCTCTCGGACAAGCAGGCCAAGAATGCGCATGCGCAGGGGATGCGCCAGCGCGCGAATCTGCTGGAAGTCTGCCAGGGTTTGCGTGCCGCGAGGAAGCGCCGCGTTCTGTAGCTTGGATTTCTTGCTCATGGCCAGGGCCAGCTCCTGAAAGATGTGCGACTGCGCGCGACTACGGCTCGAATTCTAGCAAACAATCGAATAGTAAAATATATTTGACTATTCATGGGAATGTGACTACCCTTTCCAAATCGCCGCTCTCAATGAGCGTGGCGAGCGCAATGAACGCGATGCCCCGGGAGGCGCGCATGACCGGACCGCACAACCTGCTCGATCACATCCTGCTGATCATGATCACCGTGGTCTGGCCCGTGGCGGAGTGGCTCTGGTATTACCCGCGATCGGTGCGGGCGATCGCCGCGGGAGTTCCTGCAGCGCGGGCGCGCCTCTACCGCAACAGCATCGTGCCGCAATGGGTGTTCAGCGCGTGCATCATCGCGTTGTGGGTGATTCGGGGACGGCCTTGGGCTGCGCTGCTGCTTGGTCCCAGCACATTGCTGCGGTTGGGAATTGCGTTCGGATTCCTCGCGCTGATCTTGGCGTTGCTGTTGCAGCAGCGACGGGCGCTGCTCACGCGAGCAAACTGGCCGGAGCTGGTGCGCCGCTCGCTTGGTCACGCCGATCCGCTGGTGCCGCGCACGAAAGGCGAGCGTCGCGGCGTGATTCTGCTCGCATTGACCGCGGGAATCTGCGAGGAGTTGATGTTCCGTGGATTCGTGATTTGGTATTTTCTGGCTTTCTGGCCGGGCACCCGGTTCGGTGTGATCTTCGCCATCGTGGCTAGCTCAATTCTGTTCGGCTTCGGGCACATTTATCTTGGTGCACGGAACGTGCGCGGTACCGCGATTGGAGGGGTGTTGTTCGCGGCCATCGCGTTCCTCGGTGGCTCGCTGCTACCTGCGATGATGCTGCATACAGCCCTGGACTTGAACTCTTTTGACCTGGGCTACCGCGCTTCGCGCAAGCCGGGCGAGCCGGGGACTTCTTCCACGGTCCCCGCAATACTGTGAGTTCGCTTAACGATCCGCGGCCTCGTGAGCGGAATTGTACCTACGAGAACGCCGCACAGCCGACGAGGATACGTCGTGACGTTCCCAGCAAGCCGCGTCGCCAATCCAACCGACGCCCCACCCTTCGGAAACCGAAGGGCGGGGCTTCCGGGCGCTCGGTATCGCCCGGAGGTCAGATGGAATGACGACAAGCCGGCCCAGAGGCGGGCCTACCGCTCGCCGTCCGCTTAGAAGCGGATTACAACGCCCGCCTGGATGCGGAAGTTGCTCTGATTGTTGTTGCCGCCGGTGAACGAATTGCCGAAACGCGTTAAGACGTAATCGGCCTCCGCTGCACGGATGGCAAACATTTTATTGATCGGAACGTCCACGCCCCCACCAATGATGAAATCAAAGGCATTGTTGGATGGAGAATTGATGCAACCGCCGCCCACATTGCAAATATTTACGTATGCGTTGGAATGGGCGCCGCCGAACATCGCCTCCGCGAAAGGCTCGAAATGCGGGGTGCGGAATTTGATTTCGGGACCCACGTTGTATGTGAACAGGTTTCCGGAGACCGGAGCGCCACCGGGAAAAGTTCTGGTAGTGCTGCCGTATCCCTCGAATTCAGCTTTGATCCCGATCAGGTTGGTCAGAAAATAAGTTACCGCGCCGCCGCCGCCGTTGAGAGAAAAGGCGCCGAGGCCGGAAATGTTATTGTTTTGTGGATTGAAGCGCATGTACGAGTAGTTTCCGGAAACTTCAAGTTTGGGGCTGTCTTGCGCGAACGTAGCTGTTCCTAACAGCAGAAAAATTCCAAGAAGTGTTGCGCCTGCAATTCTCAAGTGAATCTCCTTTTATTTTAGACGATTCAGGTGTTGCCCCACATCAGCTGAGCTCAACTTCGCACGCGCCCCACCCTGCGTGTTCGTCCAGCACGAGAAATTAATCCCCGCCTGAGCACTATTGCGTTGAGCCGTACCAATCACCTGTCCCTTTGTTGATACTCGACGCAACGGTCGGAGCCTATTGTTAAAACTAACAACGATGCTCACGACATAAGTAGCACTCGGACGCGGCGCGCCGGCTTCTTGGTTCTGATGGGGATTATGGCGCGTTAGTTGCATGCCTCGCTGCTGCGCGCGCCAGCAAAATCGAATACCGCACCAGGAGGCGGTACGAGCAGGCGGAGATTTTACCTTTTCGTGACAACTTCCAGAACTGCCTCGGCTACGTAATTTACTTGCGCGGCGGTCATGCTGGGAAACAGCGGCAGGCTTAGGGCGCGGTCGCAGGCACGTTCGGCATTTGGAAACGTTCCGGCGGGATAGCCTAGCGCGGAATATGCGGGTTGCAAATGGATAGGCTTGGGGTAATGCACAGCGGTTTCAATGCCGCGCGCGGCGAGCTGCGCGATTACGGAGTTCCGATTACTCACATAAATCACGAACTGGTGATAAACACATTCGTCGCGCGGATCGTCGTGCGGCATTTCCAGGCGCGCACCTTCGAGCAGGCGGCGATATTCTTTCGCGATTTCGCGACGCTTTTGCGTCCAGGCGTGCAGGCAACGCAGCTTGATGCGCAGCACGGCGCCCTGAAATCCTTGCATGCGGTAATTGTAGCCGGGAAATTCGTGGTTGTAGCGGGCGGTCTGCCCGTGGGAACGCGCCGCCCGGGCGAATTTTGCGATCGCGTCGTCGTTAGTGGTTAGCGCGCCGCCTTCGCCGTAAGCGCCAAGATTTTTCGTGGGGTAAAAGCTGAACGCGGCGGCCACGCCGAGCGAGCCGACCCGCTGTGCGCGATAACGCGCGGCATGCGCCTGCGCAGCGTCTTCCAGGATGCGCAGGTTGCGTCGCGCAGCGACCTCGCGGATGGGATCCATATCCGCGGGCCGGCCGTAGAGATGCACCGGAAGAATGACGCGCGTGCGCGGCGTAATAGCGCGTTCGATGAGGCGCGGATCCAGATTCGCTGTGGTGGCATCAATATCCACAAACACCGGGCGCGCGCCGCAATAGGTAATGGCTTCGGCCGTGGCGAGAAAAGAGTTGGGAGTGGTGAGTACGTCATCGCCAGACTGCACGCCGAGCGCCAGCAGACCTAGATGCAGCGCAGCAGTGCCGCTGCTGAGCGCGACGCAGTGCTTGACGCCGCAGAAATCGGCGAATTCGCGCTCGAAGGCTTCGACTTCCGGGCCCTGCACGAACGCGGCACTCTTGCAGACACGGTCGAGCGCCGGAAGAATTTCGTCGCGCAGCTCCGCGTATTCGGATTGCAGGTCCAGCAGAGGAACTTTCATCACGGTGGTGCTCTCACTCATGGAAAAACTTTACGCCAGGGGAGGCCGCACCACAAGTCTAGCGAGACATTCCGATGCTCAGATATGCGTCAGTGTGCCGGTAATTTTAGTGCGCCGCAGCGCCCAGCCAAAAATCAGGAACGAGAGCGGGATCAGGATCGCGGCGAAAATTAGCAGGGCCGCTATCGAAGGCCACAGCTCGCGCCACCCGGCGCCCGCCAGCAGCGCCGCGCGCATTCCTTCCAGTGAATAGGTGACGGGAATTAGGCGCGCCAGAAACCGCAGCGGGCCGGGCAGGACGCTGACAGGGTACATCATGCCTCCCACCAAACCGGAAATTCCCAGCACCAGCCATTTCGCGGGATTGCCGCGCTTGAAAAGAATGGCGTAGCTCGCGGAAATGATTCCCAGGCCGGCAAACGCGAGAACGGAGGCGAGGAGAATCGCGACTGCACCCGGCCAATTCGCCGCGCGCGGCGTGAAATCGAAAAGCAGCACGCCCCATCCAAAATAGACGCAGGTCCGCAGCGCAAGCGCGGTGAAGGGATAAACCGCCGAGCCCGCGAGGATCACCGGCAGCGGAGTTTGCGTCACCAGCAAGGCTTCCAGCGTGCGATTCTGCCGCGCTTCTTCGATGCTGGAATCGAAAGCAGTGAGCGAGACGCTGAGATAATCGAAGAACGCGAAGCCCACCAGCGCGAACGCAAAATAATTGCTGCCGTCGGGCAGCGCGCTGGAAAGCTCGGGACTGGAGACGAAGCGCGACAGATAGTAGAACGTCGCGACTCCGAAGAGGGCTTCGAGCGTTTCGAGCACCAGCGCGCCGCGGTATCCGCGGGCGATGGCAAAATCGCGGGCGAAGAAGGCGGCGACCTTCCGCACTGGGCGCGCCAGGTTCATAGCGGAGACTCGACCGGCGACGGAAGACGCGCGAGACGTGTGATCGCGCCCTCGAGAGTTGTTGCGCCGGTCGTTGCGCACAGGCCTTGAGGGGAATCGAAGGCTGCGACGCGTCCTGCATCGAGCAATAGCACGCGGTCCGCGACTTCCGCGACTTCGCTCAGTGTGTGCGACGCGAAAAGCAGCGTGGTTCCGTGCTGGCGCACCAGCTCGTCTTTCAATAAGCGCCGAAAGTCCGCGGCCGCCAGCGGATCCAGACTGCGCGTAGGCTCGTCGAGCAGCAGCACAGCCGGCTGATGTAGCAGCGCGCGCGCCAGACCCACGCGATGGGTCATGCCGGTGGAAAGTGTGCGCACCTGGCGGTCGAGGTCCGCGGCGATGCCCATGCGTTCGGCGGTGAGCGTGATGCGCGCGCGGGCCTCGGCGCGAGACATGTTATTCATGGCGGCGAAAAAACCAAGATTCTCCCGGGCGCTCAGCCGAGTGTAGAAACCTTCGTCGCCGCCCGTGTGATAGCCAAACTGGCGCCGCGCGCCGGCTGGCTGGCGTACAACGTCGCAATCGGAAATTGCGGCGCGGCCACGGGTAGGAAGTATCAGCGTGGCGAGAATGCGCAACAGGGTGGACTTGCCTGCGCCATTCGGCCCTACGATTGCAACTGCCTCACCCGGCTGGACCAAGAAGGAAATTCCGGCGAGGGCCCGTTCGCTGAGACGCGCGATCGGTTGCAGCAGCGCGCGCCACCCAGCATGTGCCGGTGGAAAATATTTTTCGAGCGCCTCGACGGAAATAGCAGGCGAAGGCATTACGATTGTTATAACTGATATCACCAGGGCGAATCCAGTTCCGTCATTGCTGTTCGGGGCGAGTGCCAGTAGAATGGAGGCGGTCGAATCGATATCCGCAGGGCGTGTGGATCGGACCGGTCATCCGTCGCCGAGCTTTCAGGCGGAAGAATTGCCCCAGCCCAAATACCACGGGAGCGGCCGCAATGGACGCACCTCTCTCCTTACATACGATTGTTGTCGCTGCACCCGAACAGGTCTCGTGTCCTCTCGGTGAGGAATCCGCGATTCTGAATCTGAAGAACAGCGTTTACTACGGCATGAATCCGGTAGGCGCGCGCGTCTGGAACTTGTTGAAGCAGCCGACGAGCATCACCGAGCTGCGCAATGTGTTGCTGGAAGAATATGAAGTGGATGCCACGCGCTGCGGAAACGATCTGCTGGCGTTGCTGGAAACCATGCGCAGCGAAGGATTGATCGAAGTGCGAGGCATGGCGGCCGGTGCGTGAGGCGCGCGACTTTGCAACGCCACGCGGGTTCAAAACGATACAGCGAGCTCCGCAATCCACTGCGGAGCTCGAGCCGATGAGGCAATCATGATGCAACGTTGGCACAGATTTTGCCAGCTGAGCGGCTATCAGCGCGGCCTCGCGCTGGAAGCCGGCGGCGGACTGCTGGCCACATGGGTGGGCTTGCGGCTCGCGGGCTTTCGCCGTTGGAAGAATGTGCTGGCATGGCTGGGTCCTTCCCTGAGAACCTCCGCGCGGCAGGAGGACGCATCACAACGGCGAGCAGCGGAAGAGATCGCGCGCATGGCAGCGGCGGCGGCGCGGAATTTTTTCTTTGAGACGAATTGCCTGGAGCAGTCGCTGGTGCTGTGGTGGCTGCTGCGGCGGCGCGGAATTGCAGCGGAGTTGCGCATCGGCGCGCGCAAGGAATTCGAGCGCTTCGAAGCGCACGCGTGGGTGGAGGTAGGTTCCGCGGTACTGAACGACGCGAGCGCTGAGCACCAGCATTTCGTTCCATTCGACGGCCCCATTACGCCCCTGGAGGCGCGCACCGATTGAGTGGCATCGTTGGCATTTACGAGCGTAGCGGAGCCCCGGTGGATCGCGGGCTGCTGCAGGCGCTCGCGCATTTTCTTTCCTTTCGTGGGCCGGACGCTCGTGACACGTGGTCGCAGGGCGCGATTGGCCTGGGCCACGCGATGCTGCGCACCACCCGCGAATCGCAAATTGAGCAGCAGCCGGCGAGCCTCGACGGAAAATTGTGGATCACCGCGGACGCGCGCATTGACTGCCGCGAGGAACTGGAAAAAAAACTCGCCCAGCAGGGACAAGGTTCCGCGGGCCGCGCAGTCACCGATTCTGGCCTGATTCTGCGCGCGTATGCAGCCTGGGGCGCGGAGTGCGTGCAACATTTGCGCGGGGATTTTGCATTTGCGATCTGGGACGCGCGCAAGAAATTGCTGTTTTGCGCGCGCGATCATTTCGGCGTGAAGCCATTTTATTATTCCGAGCTGGGTGAACTATTTCTCTTCAGCAACACGCTAGACTGCCTGCGGCAGCATCCCGGCGTTTCAGACGACTTAAACGACGCGGCGATCGGTGATTTTTTACTATTTGGATTGAACTGCGACGCCGCCACTACCACCTTCCGCGACATCCGGCGCCTGCCCGCGGCACATGCCATGACGGTCAGCTCCGACGGGCTGCGCATCCAACGCTATTGGTCCGCGCCCACCGCAGGGCACATCCGCTATCAACGCGCCGAAGATTACGTGGAACATTTTCAGATTCTGCTGCAAGCGGCCGTGGCCGATCGCATGCGCGTGGATCGCGCCGGAATTTTGCTCAGCGGCGGCCTGGATTCCGCGACCGTCGCCACCACGGTGCGCGAGCTGGCGGGGGGCCCCGGCGGAACAACAGATTTGCGCGCCTACACCGTGGTCTATGAGTCTTTGATTCCAGACCAAGACGGCCGCTTCGCGCGCGAAGTGGCGGAGTTCTTGAAGATCCCGCACCAGACCATTGCGATGGACAGGCTGCAGCCGTTCGAGCGCTGGAACGAGCCGGGCATCAGCTCGCCGGAACCTGTTGACGATCCCTTCTTTGCGGGCCTGTTCGATCAGTTCCGCACGATCGCAGCCGATTGCCGGGTGGTTTTCTCAGGTGAGGGCGCTGACAACCTGATGCACTTTGAAATGTGGCCGTTTGCGCGCTCCTTGATGCGCGAGGGGCAGTGGATCAGCCTATTACGGGAAACTTCCCGTTATTTGTCACTGAGGGCTTCGGTCGTTCCTGGATTGAAGCGCCGCGCACTGGGCCTTTTCGGGAAAGATCCAACTGCGCCCGTATATCCAGGCTGGCTGCAACCAGACTTTGCGCGCCGTCTGAACCTGCAGGAGCGGTCAAGGGAATGGAGCGAGCTTCCGGCCCACCGACCTCATCCGATTCTTCCCAAGGCACACGCATCACTCTCTTTACCGCACTGGTCTTCCATGTTCGAACTGGAAAATGCAGGAGTGACGCGTTGCGCGGTGGAGGTGCGGCATCCCTTTTTGGATTTGCGGATCGTGAATTTCATGCTGGCGCTTCCGCCTTTTCCGTTATTTTTCGATAAACAGCTTTTGCGCGAGGCTGTGGCGGGGCGATTGCCTGAATCCGTGCGTACGCGACGGAAGGCGCCTCTTGCGGGCAGTCCGCTGCTGGAACACCTGCGACGATCACGGACGAACTGGATACAGGATTCCGATTGGAGCGGAGAAATGGACGCCTACGTTAACAAATCGGAGATGGCGGCGTTTCATAGTGAAACGCACGCGGAGAAAGCTCACTCCGCGCTTCGCCCGCTTTGTCTCAACTTTTGGTTGCAGTCAACGCGCAAGGTCCGGTATAACTTGCGTGCGGAGGTTCGCAATGCTTAAGCCCGTTATACGGGATTATAAGAAGCCGTACTCATCTCCAATCATAACTGTCTACGGTACCGTCCAGGAACTCACTCAAAAGAAGGGGCTGAGAGGCAACAACGACGGAGGACGATTTCCGCGCGGGAAGACCCACGTTTAGCCACACAAGAATCCAGGTAAGCATCTTGAATGGTTGCAATCACCGTCGCCAGGCAGTTTTTGAATGGACATCGGGTAGCGGCAGACTCGGGAACGACTGAAAGCCAAGCGAATTGTCGTTCCAGCCTGCAAACGGAATTGGGTCGGTGACCGCACTGAATTTCACTTACACCGTGTTCGGCCTTTCGCTCCGCTCTGATCTTCCCATCCCGCTGTTGGTTCCGGCGCGTAGTGAACTTACTGCGTCGGTTGATGCGTCGAGCGATTCCGACGTGTCAGTTCACTTGAACGCTTCCCCGCAAGCCAGCCCGCTATCTGCATCCGGTCCCGAAGAGCTGAGCTATGCCAATTCATATAAGGACGAAGCAGGCGAGCCGACTCTGAAAATCTGGAAGGCTGCGGGC
The DNA here is from genome assembly GCA_963779465.1 of uncultured Acidobacteriota bacterium. Classification (GTDB taxonomy): domain Bacteria; phylum Acidobacteriota; class Terriglobia; order Acidiferrales; family UBA7541; genus Palsa-295. The sequence continues at coordinate 125,081 of CAVZYH010000004.1, forward strand.
TCCCGTTATCTGCGGCTGGAATATTTCGATGGATCGCAATTCTGGCTGGCTAGCGACGGGACGGAAGTTTGGGCGACTTGGCCGAGCACACTGACCATCGAAGACATGGCAACTTATCTTCTTGGACCAGTTCTCGGATTGCTTTTGCGATTGCGAGGCGTCACTTGTCTCCATGCCAGCGCGGTGGCGTTTGGCGATGCGGCCGTGGCGTTTGTGGGCTCCGAAGGAGCGGGAAAGTCAACAACGGCGGCGGCACTGGCGCGCCACGGTCACGCCATCCTCTCCGATGACGTGGTCGCGCTGGCCGAGCATAACGGCTCCTTCCTCGTTCATCCCGCGTATCCTTATTTGTGCCTGTGGCCTGAATCCGTCGAATCGCTTTACGGTTCAGCAGACGCACTGCCGCAATTCAGCGCGAATTACGAAAAGCGCTTCCTCTCACTGGGAACACAGGAATTGCGTTTCGCGGAACGAGCTTTGCCGCTGGCTGCGATCTATATTCTGGGCGACCGCCGTGGCGATCCCGCGCCCCTGGTGGAAGCACTGGCGCCGCAGAAGGCGTTCCTCGCGCTCGTGGCCAATACTTTCGCGACAAACACTCTGGATAGCGCCATGCGCGCGAAAGAATTTGAAATCCTGGCGCGCCTGGCCCCCAGTGTTCCCATCCGTGGGCTCTGCGCGCATCAGGATGCCAGCCGGCTGCCCGAACTGTGCGAACTACTGAACGAGGAAGCGCAAAAACTATGGACACGGAATTCCGCGCGCGTCTAGAACGATGATTTTGAGCCGCCGTATGTACCGCTGCGAGACAGTAGCGCTTTGAATACCATGTAGTGGAATACGCGGCCATCCTTTGGTTTCCCGTCCAACGAAGCTGTGCTACCATCCACCTTCAAATGGCGTGTCCGTCCCCCACGAATCGGCGCCTTCGCCATAGAACGTGGGTGAACGCTTGTTCGCATGTTGACGATTTCCTAAACCGTTTCCCGTCGGCCGCCGCTACAGCCCCTTTTAGCTCACCAAACTTCATTCCAGAAAAATCAAACTGAGGAGAAACTCCATGCAGACGAAATCCCCGCTGGTAAGAATTGGATTCATGGCTGGCGTGCCCTTGGCCATCCTCGCTTTAGTTTTGTCGCTACACATGCGACACCGCACGCATTCATCCCAGCCGACTGCGAGCAATCATACCGCAGCCTCGATACAGCCTGCCACGGCGCTTTCCGCCGCGCAAAAGCAAGACCTGACGCGCGCGTACGGCGCACTCCCTCTCGCGTTCGAAGCCAACCAAGGGCAGACGGCCCCCGAAGTCCGCTACCTGGCGCACGGCCAGGGCTACCAATTGTTCTTGACGAACCAGGAGGCGGTACTCACCTTGAGCGAGCCCGCCACCGGCGCGAAATCGGCGAAGGGAACGTCACCTCTGGCGATGCGCACGCGTCGCAAACCAAATGCCGTGGCGAAAAATTCGGTTGTGCGCATGCACTTTGATGGCGTAAATCCGGCCGCGGAAATCACCGGAACGAAACAACTGCCTGGAAAGACGAGCTACTTTATCGGCAACGATCCCAAGAAGTGGCACACCGACGTTCCTTCCTACGAAGCGGTACGCTACCAGGAAATTTATCCCGGCGTGGATATGCTTTTCTACGGACGGCAACATCGTCTGGAATACGACTTCATCGTAGCGCCCGGCGCGGACCCCAAGGCCATCGCGCTCAATATCTCCGGCGCGCGCAGGCTCGAGCTCGATTCGCAAGGCGATGTGCTGATGAGCGTGGCAGCTGGAAAAGTCGCGCTGCAGAAGCCGGTCGTCTATCAGGAAGTGAACGGCCAGCGACGGGAGATCGCCGGTAATTATACGATTACGAACAACCACCAGATTCGCTTCGCGGTTGGGACCTACGATCGCACGCAGCCTCTCACGATTGATCCGGTATTGAACTACTCCACCTACATCGGCGGCGAGTCCTTCGATCTTGGACTGGGCCTCGCGTTAGACGCGGCCGGTGACGCTTACATCGCAGGCCAGACTTTCTCCACGGCATTTCCACAGATGAATGCGCTTGCGGCGCCAGCCGATGTCGCCACGCTAGGATCGGCTTTCGTCACAGAATTGAACCCAACCGGCACGGGGCTTGTCTACTCTACATATTTGGGCGGAACCGGAAATGCCTTCGGCGATGAGGCTTTTGCGATCGCGTTGGACGCGGCTTCGCCTCCGAATATTTACGTGACGGGCTTCACGGGCTCTTCCGATTTCCCACTCAGTACCACGGTGACCGCCTATCAGCCCGTCGCTCCAGCTAGCGTCACTGCCGAATCAGCAGCGTTTCTCACCGAGCTGTCGCCCTCTGCCTCCGGCTTAGCACAACTGGCTTATTCCACGTATTTGGGTGGCGACGTTAACGATGAAGGATTTGGTATCGCGGTTGACGCAGGGGGAAAAGTGTATGTCGTGGGCGTCACGCAATCCACGACTTTTCCGCAAGTTGGTACGCAAATTACCCCGGGACAGACCAGCACGGGTGATGCGGGAAACGCGTTTCTATCGAAGTTTGATCCCACAGTCTCCGGAACTCCAGGTTTACTATACTCAACGTACATCGGCGGTTCCGGCGCTGGCAGCGGCTTCCTCTTGGGATTTGCCGATACCGCCCAAGCGGTCACGGTGGATGCGAGCGGCGGCGCTTACCTCGTCGGTGGAACGATGTCCACTGACTACCCTGTCGCTGGCCCGGCGATTGCCGGCAGCGCCGCGTGCGGAGCCAATGGAAGCGGCTCAGCCTTCATTTCGGTAGTTAATACTGTGGCACAAACCCTCACGTACTCACACTGTTTGAGCGGGAACCCCGGTGCGGAGGCTGCCTTTGGAGTGACTCTGGGAACAGGCGTTCCAGCCGTCGTCACCAAGATTGCGTACATTACCGGCACGACTTCTTCAGCGAACTTCCCGCACACCGCCGGCTCCATTCCCCCCGCGGGAAGCGTGGTCAACGGTGTGGCGTTCCTGTCGATGCTCAACACTCTCACGGGAACGTTGCAATACTCCACGTTCTTGGGTGGTACCTCCAGCGACACCGGCTACTCCGTCGCATCCGATTCAGCCGGCCTCGCCTACGTGGGCGGCCTGGCCGGTTCAGCTGATTTTCCCATTACGCAAGGAGCCTTGCAGGGAACTCGCAGCAATCCGAATGGCGCTGGATTCGTTGCCAAAATTAGCCCCAACGGCCAAGGCATCGCCGACTTGGTTTATTCCTCATACTTCACGGGGCAGGCCGCGAACACTGTGCTCACTGCGGACAGCGTTCAGGGCATCGCGGTCTCTGGCTCCAACGCGTATATCGCGGGATATATGACGTCGCCGGACATGCTTACCTCCGCGGGAGCATTCCAGACCGCTTTGGGAGCAGCAGGCGCAACCAACGCTTTCGTCGCTGAATTGCCGCTGACGCCAACCATTAGCGTGTCTCCTACCAGCATTGACTTTGGAACGCAGCTGGTTGGCGTTCCTTCAACGGAGCAGTTCGTCACCGTGACGAACAACACCGCATCGGCCATTGGCTTGACGCTTCCGCCCACGACGACGGGAACAAACCACGCGGACTTTGTGGGAGCAGCAGATGGCACGACACCTTGCACCGCCTCACTCGCCGGCGGCGCTTCTTGCAGCATTGGTGTGACATTCACTCCATCCGTTGCAGCGGCCGAAACCGCAACTCTGAACATCGTGGACGCTTCGGACGGCCCGAATCATCCCATGGTCGTGGCGCTCTCCGGCAACGGTTCTGCGTCAACACCCAGCATCCTGGTTACGCCCAGCAGCTTGACTCTGCCGGGCGCATTGCTCACAACGACGAGCAATGGAAGCGTCTCGGTCACCAATACTGGCAACACGCCGCTTAGCATCGCGTCGATCGCTACCCCAGCGGGATTGTTCACCGAAACCTCCATGACTGCGCCTTGCAATAACGGCGCATTCCCAATCGTTATTGCTCCGGGTGGACCCGCGTGCGTGGTCACCGTCACGTTCGCCCCACTTGCGGCTACTGCCCCAGGACCGGTTCCGGGCAGCCTCACGATTACCCAGACTGGCGGCACCGTCACGACTGTACCGCTGTCTGGTCCGGCATGGGACTTCTCGGTTTCTGTCGCAAACATCACCGTGGCCCATGGCGCAACCGGCTCGTTCCCAGTGTTGACTACCGGATTGGGCGGATTTACCGGAGCGGTATCTTTCGCTTGCACTCCGGCCATGCTGATTACTTCTTGCTCGGTGCCAACCACCAACGCAGCTCCGGCTCCGGGTGCAACCGCCAATGGAGCCATCACTGCCGCTTCGTTCATCGTGCCGCCACAATCCTTGAAGGCTCCGCCGTCCGCGCTGCTGCGGCAGGTGCTCTTCATAATGATGGCGATGGCCCTGCTGTTTATGCTTCCTTCAGTGCGGCGATTCCGCACGCGGCTGGGAATGGCGGGCGCGATGCTGGTGTTCGTACTCGTGGCTGGTTGCTCGGGAAATCCCGGTGGGGGATCAAAGGCTTCAACCATCGCGATTACGCCGTCCTCGGGAACCGTCACCAAGCCCGTGATCACCGTGAACGTAACCATCACGGAATAAAACTTAACTCAACTGCAGTTCAGGCCGCGCGCCCTGCTATTCAAGGCGCGCGGCCTTTTTTTGCGCACCGGCTCTTCCGCCGCGAGCTTGCTTCGATAGGCCGCTTCCCTCTGGCTCGGGCGCTCAGCCGCTATCCGAACCGGCCCTGCTTCGATTTCAGATGATTTTCCGCCGGCACTACACTTTGCGGGGCTTTCCATCTATCCTAGTGAGCCGCCGCGTGCCAACGTATTACCGGCCGCCCGCATCTGAAAACTCGCACAATGTAAGGACGCTCTACACCAAGCCATTACTGGAGGACGCGGTTGATGAAGTTGATGACTAAGGTAGCGGGAATTTTGTTGCTGTTGGCAATCTTCGGCGTGCGTGTCTCGGCGCAAGAGTTGTCGCTGTTCGGGCCTTTGCCGGTTAGTCCCGCGCCGGTGAGTCCGCCGCCGGAAAATATGTTGTTCGGCATTCCCAAGCCGCATCTTTCCAAGCCGCATGTGGACAAGCCGACCCGCGCGAACTTTGAATTGGGCGGCGGGTATATGTACACCTCCCTGCTGCAAGCCACCAGCAAACGGCTGAACATGAATGGATTTTCGATGTACGGGGACTATCGCATTTTCCGCTGGTTGAGCGTGGCTGGCGATCTTTCCGGGGTTTACAACATCAACAGCATCAACGGGAACACGCAACTCTACACGCTGATGTTTGGAGCGCGAATTTATCCGCTGGGACACCGCCACAAGATCACTCCATTCGGCGAAATTCTCCTCGGACCCGGCTACTCCGGTTACAACCTGGAAAGCCAGGGCGGCTTCAATCCGTACAGTCATTGGGGATGGGGCTTTGCCTGGATGGGCGGCGGCGGTATCGACGTGAAATTCAAAACCCGCTGGACGATTCGCCTGATCGAAGCGGACTACGAACATACCAATTTCAACCAGATTAATGCCTCCGTATATGGCGGCACTGGCCAAGGAAATTACCGCGCTGCTGTGGGAATCATTTATCGCTTCGGTCAGAAATAGGCGCCGGTTTTCCGGCGCGTGATTCCGCGCGCAACGTACTAAGGCAATGGCGAATGCCGCGGAGCGCGCTTTCGCGCATGCGGACCGCCCCACATTCGTGCCCACCGTACTATTTCGCGCCGAGGTGTTGGAATTTGGCCTTGCGAAACTACCGATAGTCATAGGACATTACGGCCCTGTGCAGCCATCACTCCAGGGAGTCCCAGCGCGCCCCGCGATTCTGGTATTGGCGCTGGCAGCCGGCGCATTACTCAGCTACCAGGCAACCAGGCTTTGGCTCGCTTACCATCGCATTCATTCCGCCCGGCTGGAAATCATCGAGCGGGGCGTCGCGCTCGAACCCGGCGACGCCGACGCCTGGGACCTTCTGGGCCGCTACAGGCAACTGGATTTCGCGAACGCTGACCCACAACAGGAACTCGCGGATTACCAACGCGCCGTGCAGGAAGATCCACTCAACGCCAGTTTTTGGATGAACCTGGCCGGCGCTTACGAAGAAAATGGAGATTTAAGCGCTGCACAAAACGCCTTTGAACGCGCGCGCTCTGTGTACCCGCTCTCCGCCGAAGTTGCCTGGAACTACGGAAACTTTCTGCTGCGCCAGGGAAAAGAAGATCAGGGCTACGCCGAAATTCATCATGCGGTGCAGTCTGATCCCAGAATGCTGACCCTCGCGATCTCGCGCGTATGGCGCTCGAGCCGCGATGTGAATGTTCTGCTGGACGAGGTATTACCCGCGAATGTGGACGCTTACATTCAAGCGCTGAATTTTTTCTCCTCGATCCGCCAATCGGATCCCGCGCTGGTGGTGTGGCGACGGCTGATTTCGTTGGGTAAGGTCGTCGCATTGCCGCGAACTTTCCCTTTCCTCGACGAACTGATCCTGGACGACCGCGCCGCTGACGCCAGGCAGGTCTGGGTCGAAGCGCTCACCGCCGCGGGCCTGCCGCACGAAGAGCCGCTGAATCATTCGCTGGTGTGGAACGGCGGATTTGCGGGCGACTTCAGCAATGGCGGTTTAGGCTGGCGCTGGAACTCTCCTATCGGCGTGGCGGTTGATTTCGATACCGCTCCACCTGCTTCTGGAGCGCGCGCCGTGCGGCTGGATTTCGGCGGCGGCCTCAACCTGGAAATCACCGAACCAATGCAGTACGTTCCGGTGCAGCCCGCGCACACCTACCACTTCCGTGCCTTGATGCGCACGGAAGAGATCACCACCGAAAGCGGAATGCGCTTTTCGCTGGTGGACCCCAATCACAACGATGCCGTGAACGCGCTGACTGATAATTTCACGGGCTCGCACAACTGGACGGCGCTCGACATGGATGTGACCACCGGCCGCGAAACGCATTTCCTGCTGGTGCGTTTGTTGCGTACGGGCAGCCGCCTTTTTGAAAATAAGCTCAGCGGCACGGTTTGGATCGCGGATGTGTCGCTCGTTCCCGCGGATTCTCAGGGGAACCCGTCACCATGAATGTGATCCGCGGCGGCTTGTTTTTTCTGTTTACGTTTTCCGTACTGGCTTTCGGCGCAGTCGAAGTTTGGTCGGGCTCCGTCTTGGAGATTGGTGCGAGTGTGCTGTTCATCAGCTGGGCCGCGCTGGTTTTTATCAATCACCGCATCGAGATTCACTGGAACCCCCTGAATTGGCCGCTGCTGGGGTTGTTCGCAATCGGGCTCGCGCAATTGTTCTTGCACGCCACGCCCTATCCGTTCCTGACGCGCGTCGAACTGCTGAAACTCGCTTCGTACTTGCTGATCTTTTTCTTGGCGACGCAGGCCTTTCGCGAGCGTCGCGATCTGACGAACCTCGCATGGTTCCTCATTCTCTTGTGTTTCTCGGTGTCGCTGCTGGGCATCGTGCAGCACTTCACCTCCGACGCGAAAATTTATGGATTGCGCACGCTCAGCGCGGGCGGCGATCCCTTCGGCCCGTTCGTGAACCGCAATCACTTTGCCGGATTTGTGGAGCTCACTCTTCCGGCCGGACTGGCGCTGCTGATTTTCCGCGGCCTGCGTCGCGACATGATCCCCCTAACCGGTTTGCTCACGATTGTTCCCATCGGCGCCATGATTCTTTCCGGCTCGCGCGGCGGCATCGTCAGCTTCGGATTTGAACTCGCCGTGCTGGCACTGCTGGCGCGCTTTCGCAAGGCTCCGGAAGGTCCGCGGCTGGTGGCGCTGGCGATTGTCGGATTCGCGGCGTTGGCGCTTGTGGCATGGCTGGGAGTCGGCCAGGCGATCGAGCGATTTTCGACCCTGCATAAGGGCGACGTCTCGTTGGGACGCCGCGGCACCATGCTCCGGGGCGCGATGCACGTTTTTTACGATCATCCCGTCAAGGGCGCGGGATTGGGCTCGCTGGTCGCGGTGTTTCCGCGCTACGAAGTGGCCTATGACGGCCTTGTGGTTGACCACGTGCACAACGATTACGCGGAATTGCTCGCTGAGATGGGGATCCTGGGAGGCCTGTGCGGCTTGGCGTTCCTCTGGATTCTAATTCGCGACGCGCGCAAGAGCTTCATCGCCGAACAGGGCCATTTTTCGCGCGCGATCCATGCGGGCGCGATCGCTGCGCTCTGCGGGCTGTTGCTGCACAGCATGGTTGATTTCAACCTGCACATTCCCTCCAATGCTTTACTGTTTCTGCTGAACGCCCACCTCGCCACCACCACACCACTGCCTTCTTCCCAACGCGCCCCGGTGCGCACACGCAAACGGGTGCGCGAGCGAGACGCCGAGCTTGATTTGGAATAGCCTGCGGTCTTCACGCGTCCTTGGGTGATGCCAATGCCTCGTACGGATTTTCGACTGGAGGCGGCGGTATCACCGACGTCGTCACTGGCGGGAAAAACCTGTCGCGCAGCTTTAGTACAGGAAATTCGATGAGCCTGGCCATCACAATTCCGAAAATAATGCAGCCGAAAAAAATCCACGCGAAGCGCTGTAGTGCGGTCAGCTCGAAGTGTAAGTACTTCTCCATGCCGCGAATCGCGTACACTCCGACGATGCCTTGCCACAAATAAATCGAATAGGAATAGAGGCCGATGAAAGCGGCCGCAGTACCAACTTTTTCAAGAGGGCCGGCAAAACGCGCCGGAAGCACGTCTCGGACATACACGCACAGAAGCAACAGGCCGCCAAATCCGAGATAGAGGATAGTGGGGCCAAATATCACAAAAAAGCGACCAGTCCCCGGGAAAATGAAACAGGTAGATAGCAAAACCGCGCTCCCAAACGCGATCTTCACCCGGGTCGCCGTGGGACGCATGAATTCGTCCAAGCTCTCGCGATGGAAAGAATAGCAATAACCAAGCAAAACACCAAAGAACAGCTCGTCAATTCTCAGGTGCGTGCCCGTCGTGATGTTTGCGCCGTAGTAGGCCGCCGTGGGCGTGAAGTAAACGGTGGCGACGCGCAGCACAAAACACGTGACGGCCACCACCAGGAAAGTCCGGGGAATGGCCTTGAACGGATTCGCTCTATCGGATGCGAAGCGAATCAAGAGTAACAGCAGAATCGGCAGCAGGATGTAAAAGTGCTCCTCTACTCCCAGGGACCAGCAATGCATCCAGATCCCGAACTTGTAGTCTTGCACAAACAGAATTTCGCGGGCGTAGGCGCCCCAAGTGGAAAGTTTTCCGGCGAGGAGTTGCGCGATGAATGTAACCAGCAGCATCACGTAAAACGCCGGATAAATCTTCAGCCCACGGCGGATGAAAAAACGCGGAAAACTGATCGCGCCGCGCTTGAGGTACTCCTTATACAGTAGTCCAGAAATCAGGAAGCCACTCAGCACGAAAAACAGATCCACGCCAACGAAGCCCATTTGAGCGATGCTGGGAAGAACGGGCGTATGATGGAACAGCACCAGCAGGATCGCCGCGCATCGCAGTATATCGAGCCGCTTAATCCGCACCGAAGACCACCCGCCCTGACCCGGATTGCCTCAGCCGCTACTTACGTCGCGGGTCATCTCGGGAATATACCACGCTAGGAACGCAGGCGGTTGCAGGCCAAGGGTTGTTCCCATTTTGGACGGAGCGCAGAATACAAAAAACCAAAATGGCAAAGAAACCGGTGGCTGCCGAAACGCTACAACCGAACTTGGAAGAACCATGAGTGCGTCGGCTCGCCGTTCCCACAGAAGTATGGACGCTCGCACAAGGTGGAAATTCCGCAAAGTGATTCGTCACCGTCCGCAGCAGCGCGCGACGCCGGAGAAATCCAGCGCCGCGTGCAACACCTAGGGGCAGCTGCGCCGACTCACCCCGCGAGCAATCCGCAGCTTCGGTGGCGACTAGCGTGCTTAGAGGTACACGGCTGCGAGCGAAAGTGGCACAGTTGAACCTCAGACCTTGCTACTCTATTTTCGCCCTCTCTGGTTCCTTTTTCGACCGGATTTCGCGGGTTGACAGTAGCGCACCCGCTAAGGGATAGTGTTTGCGATGTTATCTATGGCCATGAAATGGGCGGTCCGGCGCGTTGCGGGCTGTCCCCGAGCGAAGCTCGTCTCATTTTTATCCATTCTAGTGTTGTGTACCGTTCCGGTACTGCACGCCCAGCAAATCACCCAGCAAAAAACCGAAACTCCGCAACAGACCAACGAGAAAATCCAGGAACTCGCCGCGAAGAATCACCTCAAGCCCCACGACGTTCCCGTGGGTACCGGCGACTTATTGCACATTGAGGTTTTCGATGTGCCGGAACTTTCCCGTGATGTTCGGGTTGGTGATGCTGGGGATATCTCGTATCCCCTCATCCCGTCGAAAATCACTGCGGCGGGGCTAACGCCATTTCAGCTCGAACAGAAAATGGAACAGCTGCTAATTGAAAATGGCCTGGTCACTCATCCGCAGGTATCCGTCTTCGTAAAAGAGCAGAACAGCCAGCCGGTTTCGGTAGTCGGAGCGGTGCAAAGGCCGATGGTCTATCAGGTGATCCGCCCTACCACGCTGCTGGAGATTTTGGCGGGCGCCGGCGGAATTACCGATGATGCCGGCAGCGTTGTGATCGTCACGCGCAGCCCCAACGCTCCCGCAGCACGAAGCGCGGCCGCCGTCGTCGGAGCGAGCGCCAGCGGTAACGGCGGCGCCGTCGCGGGCACGCCTACTCCGGAAGATCCGCTCGGAGAAAATCCGCAAATCATTACGATTCGCTTGCAGAGCCTGCTGGAATCCGGCGATTCGGCCTACAACATTCTGGTCTACGGCGGCGACGTGATCTCGGTGCCGCGCGCCGGAATCGTATATGTCACCGGCGCGGGCGTCTCGCAACCGGGCGGCTATGTGCTGCAAAGTCACGGCGAGCAGATCACCGTGCTGAAAGCAGTGGCCCTGGCCCACGGATTGACCGGCTTTGCCAAGGCGGACAGCGCGGTGATTATGCGCGCCAATCCAGTCACGGGTCAAAGAGACGTGATCCCGGTAAAAATCGGGCAGATCGAAAAGCAGAAAACGCAGGACGTCGCCATGAATTCGAATGACGTTCTTTATATCCCCGACAGCAAGGGCTTGAAAGTTCTGGCGCGCGGCGCGGAAGCAGCCATCAGTATCGGCTCCTCCGTCGCCATTTACCGGACGGCTTACTAACTCAAGCGTCCGCAACCGTCCACGGAAATGGGAATGAAGGGGTAAATGGAAGAGCCATCCAGAATCGTGCCTAGCGTTCGCGACCGGAAGCCCGGCGAAGCATTGACCGTGATTCCGGCGCCGTCCGTGCTGCCATGGGATCAGGTTCCGCGCGAGCCGCACCTGCTCGACTACCTGATCATCCTGCGCAAGCACCAGTGGCTGATCCTCACTTTTCTCCTTACCGTCGTAACGGTTGTCACCATCGCTTCTTTTAAGATGAAACCGGTCTATGAAGCGGCGGCGCGCGTGGAAGTGGATAAGGAAGCGCAGTCCATGCAGCCCTTCCCGGACTCCAATTCCTACGGCGAATACGAAGACACCGAAACCTACATCGAAACGCAGACCAAAATCCTGCAGAGCGAAACTCTGGCGCTGATGACGATCAAGTCCCTGGACCTCGCGCGCTATCCGGAGTTTGGCGGCAACCCCAATTCCATTGCCTGGCAACACGCCAGCCCGACCGCCAGCCGCCCCGCGATCTTGGGCGCTTTTCTGGGACGTTTGGCGGTAAAGCGCGTGCCGCAGAGCCGCTTGATCGAAGTACATTTCGAGGCTGAGGATCCGCAGCTGGCCGCGCAGGTCGTCAACACCCACTTGCAGAATTACGTTGAGGAAAATTTCCGCAGCAAGTACGACGCGACCACGCAGGCGTCCAACTGGCTCTCCGCCGAGCTGGAAGAACTGCGCATTAAAGTCGAAAAATCCGAAGACGCGCGCATCGCTTACCAGCGTGAAAATCAGATCTGGCAGATTGACGAGAAGCAGGACATCACCACGGAAAAGCTGGCGGACCTGAGCAAAGCAGTCACTGACGCGCAAACCGATGTCGCTCAGAAGGAAGCATTGTATCGCATGGCCATCTCCGGGAACGTGGACGCGCTGCCCGCGGCCCGCAACAACGATGTGATCTCCAGCCTGCTGAAGCGCAAATCGGATCTCGACGAATCGTACGCCGAAGCGCTCGATCAGTACGGCCCAAATTATCCCAAAGTGGTGCGGCTGCAAGCGCAGCAGAAGGAAGTGGAAGGAAATCTGGCGGCCGCGCGAAAAACAATGGTGGAAAGCGTCGAGCAGGAATTTTCGACGGCGCGCAGCCACGTGGAACTGCTGCAAGAAGCGCTGGACAAACAGAAGGCCGAAGCCAACGACCTGGCCGAAAAACTCGTGCAATATCACATTCTGCAGCACGATGCGGAATCCAATAAGCAGCTCTACGATGGCCTGCTGCAAAAGCTGAAAGAAGCGAGCATAACCGCTGGCCTCCGCTCCAGCAACATTCGCGTGGTGGATCCTGCGCTGGCGCCGGCCGGTCCTTCGCGGCCGCAGAAGGCGCGCAATATTCTGCTCGCGGTTTTGGTGGGCTTGGTTGGCGGAGTGGGCCTCGCGCTGTTCCGCGAATATCTCGATAACACCGTGAAATCTCCCGACGACATTGAAGCGCTGACCGGTCTTCCTTCTCTGGCCGTCGTGCCTTCACTGCCGGGTCTGCGCACCAGCCACAGCCGGTTCTCGCGGCTCGCTCGCGAAGCGGCGCCGCAATCCGCCTCTGGCCCGCGCGTGGAATTGCTCTCGTACATTCAGCCCAAATCGCAAATCTCTGAAGCTTTCCGCGCGTTGCGCACCTCGCTGCTGCTGTCGCAAGCCGATCATCCGCCGCAGGTGATCCTGGTAACCAGCGCCTTGCCGCGCGAAGGTAAGACGACGGCTGCAGTGAACCTCGCGGTCACGCTCGCGCAATTGGGCGACCGCACACTGCTAATGGACTCCGACTTGCGCAAGCCGGGTATTCGCCGCGCCTTAAACCTGACCATCGGAAAAGAGATCGGCCTGAGTTCCTATCTCGCGGGCGTCTCGACTCTCGACGAAGCCACCATCCCTCATCCAACAATAAATAATCTTGTGGCGCTGACGACCGGCCCTGTGCCGCCCAGCCCGGCCGACCTGCTCTCTTCGCACCGCATGCGCGAAGCAATCGTCGAGCTCCGCCACCGCTTCAAATTTATCGTGATTGACTCGCCCCCGGTAATGGCCGCCACCGACGCTGTGATTCTCTCCGCGCTCACCGACGGCGTGCTGCTGGTGGTAAGAAGTGGCGAAACGCCTAAAGAGGCCTTCACGCGCACTCGAGATTTGCTGGCCGCAGTGAAATGCCGCCTGCTCGGCGTGGTTTTGAACGCCGTCGATTCCAGCGCTCCGGATTATTACTATTCATACCGCTACTACCCGTACGCCTACGGCTATGGGTATGGCGAAGATGTCGGCAAGAGTCCCAGATTTCCAACGGAGTCCGGGGAATCACACGGACCCTCCACCTAGAGGTGTCATCATGCGTTACCTTATAACCGGCGGCGCCGGCTTTATCGGCTCTCATTTATCGGAAGCACTGCTGAATCGGGATGACGAAGTTTTTGTTCTGGATGATCTTTCCACCGGCAGCGTGGAAAATATTCGTCACCTCAAAGCCAATCCCCGTTTTCATTACATTTTCGATTCGATCATGAACAAGCATTTGCTGGCCGAGTTGGTGGATGAATCCGATGTGGTTTGCCATCTCGCCGCGGCCGTGGGAGTGCGCCTGATTGTCGAAAGCCCGGTGCGTACCATCGAAACCAACGTGCACGGCACTCAGAACGTGCTGGATGCGGCTTCCAAGAAGAAAAAAATGGTATTCACTGCTTCCACTTCGGAAGTTTACGGTAAGAGCGATAAAGTCCCATTCCACGAAGACGCCGACCTGGTGCTGGGACCCACCAGCAAGGGCCGCTGGAGCTATGCGGCCTCCAAAGCGCTGGACGAATTCCTGGCGCTCTCCTTCTGGAAAGAAAAGGGACTTCCTGTTATTGTCGCGCGCTTTTTCAACACCGTCGGACCGCGCCAGACCGGCCGTTACGGCATGGTGTTGCCGAATTTCGTGCGCCAGGCGCTCGCCGCCGAACCCATAACCGTGTACGGCACCGGCCAGCAGTCGCGCTGTTTCTGTGACGTTCGCGATTGCGTGCAGTCTGTGCTGCACCTGCTTGCCAATCCGCTAGCGATCGGTGAAGTCGTCAACATCGGCAGCACAGAGGAAGTTTCCATGAACGATCTGGCGCTTTTGGTGAAGCAGCGCGCCGGCAGTAAATCGCCGATCACGCATATCCCCTACGATCAGGCCTACGAACCGGGATTTGAAGACATGCCGCGGCGCGTGCCGGCACTGGAAAAATTAGTGGGGCTCACCGGCTTCCGCCCGTCCACTTCTTTGAACGAAATTGTGGACGGCGTGATCGCCTATTTCCGCGACAAGCAGGAAGCAGGCATGGCCAAGAGCGTAACCGCCGGCGCCGCGGAAGGTCGCGCTGTCGCAGGGCTATCCGCGGATTAATATTTCGCAGACCGGATACACGCGTGTCCGGCGAATTGCCCGGCACAAATTTCACTTGGGAACTATGAGCACTACGCCTACAAAAAACCAGGTCGCTGACGCCAGCCCTCGGTTGGCTGCGGGCGCCGCTGCCCCGAACACCGATGCTGCGGGCAAAAATCGTACCAGCACCACGCTTTCCGTAATCGTCCCAGCCTATAACGAGCAATATTTGATCGAGGCCAGCCTGCAGGCATTGTCTGTTCTGGACGAATCGCCGCGTTTGACGGGCATCACCGTGATCGTCGTGGATGATTGCTCGACGGACGGCACCGCCGAAGCCACGCGGCGCTTTCAGGCGCATCTGAAATCCAGCGAGGATTTCAAGAAATTCAATTGGGTCTGGCTGCGTCACGAAAAGAACATGGGCAAGGGCGCGGCCATTCGCAGCGCGCTCGCACACGTGGATACGCACCTGGTAGTGATTCACGACGCCGACCTTGAGTATCATCCGCGCGACTTGCTGCAGATGGTAGACCTGTTCCTTTACGAAGATGCCGACGCCGTCTTTGGCTCGCGCTTCATGCCCGGCGGTTACAAGCGCGCGCTTTTCTTCCGCCACGAGCTGGGCAACAAATTGCTCACGCTGTTGTGCGATCTGGTCTGCGACTTGAATCTGACGGACATGGAAACTTGCTACAAAATGATGCGCGCGGATCTGCTCAAGAGCATTCCGCTGCAAAGCTCCACCTTCGACGTCGAGCCGGAGCTGTGCATCAAGCTCGCTAAACGTGGCGCCCGCATTTTCGAAGTCCCCATCAGCTATTCCGGCAGAACCTACGCCGAAGGAAAGAAAATCAATTGGAAAGATGGCGTACGCGCGCTATGGGCCATCGCCCGCTACGCGGCGTCCGATAGAATCTACGCGGCCGACGGGCATGGCGGAGAAATCCTGCTGCGTTTGAATCGCGCCCCCCGCTTCTCGCGCTGGATGGCGGACGTAATTCGGCCGTTCGCCGGAAGCCGCGTCCTCGAACTCGGCGCAGGAATCGGCAATCTGACGACGCACCTGGTTCCGCGCGCGTCCTACTGGGCCACGGACATCAATCCAGCGTATCTCGACAATCTCGCACGGCTGCGCGCCAATCGGCCGTACTTGCGCGTCGGCCACGTGGACGCGACGGACGCCACCACTTTCCCCGCTGAGCAATCGTTCGACACCGTGATTTTCCTGAACGTTCTGGAACATCTAGCCGATGACGCCGGTGCGTTGCGGAATGTTTATGCCGCTCTGGAAAATGGCGGCACCGCAGTCGTGCTAGTTCCCTGCGGCCCGAAGCTGTTCGGCACGCTGGACGAAGTGCTCGGACATTGCCGACGTTACACAGAAAAGCAACTTATTGCAGTCGGCCAGTCTGCCGGATTCAAAGTAGAACGCGTGCTGAAATTCAACCGCACTGGAGTGGTCGCCTGGTGGTTGAACGGCAAAATCCTGCGCCGCAGAACTTTCGGCCTGGCCCAAATCCGTCTGTTGAACTTGCTGACACCGCTATTCCGCGTGCTCGATCCGTGGCTTCCTCTTCCGCCGCTTTCCCTGATAGCGATATTTCGCAAGGAAGATGGCTGCGCGCCCGATGCGAATCGGGAGTCGTAGCGCACGTGTCGAACTCAGGGGCCACGAAACCGGCATGGGTCGCGACAGCTCAAGGAAACGCGCGCTAATTTGTTCACGAATCACAAATACGAAAAAATCCTCGTGCTCATTTTTATCTGCACGCTCCCCCTGGTGAATCCTTGGGTGCGTGGCGACGGCGTGGGCTACTACGCCTTCGCACGCGCGCCGTTGATTCAGCACAATCTCGATTTCCGCCAGGATTGGCTGCGCGCCAATTCCAGTTTCCGCATGGGGCGGGTGGACGATCAGAACCGGCTCTTGCCTGAGGAGTTCACCTCCAACGGTCACCTGGATAATCATTTCTCGATTGGTCCGGCGATATTGTGGGCTCCCTTCATGATCGCGGCTCATGCAGGCGTAAAAATCAATCATCTCTTCGGCGGGCACACACCCGCGGATGGATTTTCTTTCCCGTATATTTTCGCAGTGGTCATCGCCACCGCCATCTACGGTTTCCTGGGAATTTTGCTTTCCTTTGCGCTGGCCAAAAAATATTTCCCCGAGCGTTGGGCTTTCCTGGGCTGCCTCGGCATCTGGTTCGCCAGTTCCCTGCCGGTCTACATTTATTTCAATCCTTCGTGGTCGCACGCGCAGTCCGCTTTCGCTGTGGCGCTATTCTTCTGGTATTGGGACCGCACGCGCGCAGATCGCAGCTGGATGCAATGGCTGGTCCTCGGCTTGATTTCCGGCCTAATGATGGACGTCTATTACGTCTGCGCGGTCCTGTTGATCGTGCCACTCGCTGAATCGCTGGCGCGCTACTGGCAGGATATCCGCTCGCGGCAACTCGAATCCGTGGGACTTCTCTTTCTGCAGAACGTTCTCTTCGCGGTGACGGCCTTTGTGGCGTTCCTGCCCACGCTGGTCGTGAAGAGAATCATTTACGGCGGCTATTTGGAATTTGGCTACGGCCCGCACTGGGATTTAACTGCGCCCGCACTTCTGAAAGTGTGCTTTTCTTCCGAGCACGGCCTCTTCAGTTGGACGCCGGTGGCGCTGCTCGCGGTGATTGGTCTGTTTCTACTGAAAAATCACGATCGCGCGCTCAGCGCCTATTGTGTGCTGGCGTTCGCATTCTATCTTTACGCCATCGGATGCTACGAGGACTGGGCGGGCATTTCTTCGTTCGGCAATCGCTTCTTCGTCTCGCTGACGCCGCTATTCATCCTCGGCCTGGCTTCGTTCTTCGACTGGCTCGCCGGAGCCCTGCAAGAGCGGCGCGCGGAGATTTTGGCTGCGGCTCTCACCACGGCTTTGATCATCTGGAATTTGGGACTTGTTTTTCAGTGGGGCACGCACCTGATACCAGCGCGCGGACCAATTTCCTGGCATGACGCCGCTTACAACCAGGTGGCCGTGGTTCCGGTACAGGCCGCGCGCACTCTCGAAACTTATCTCACCGGCCGCAAGCAAATGATGGGGCGCATCGAGCAGCAGGACCTCGAACGCCTCAAGTCCACGCAACCCGCCGATCCCGGGCCAACGCAATGAGCGCCACTACGCAGTCCACCGCGCTTGCGCATGCGCCAGTTCCGGTGCTGCGCATCACGCCGCCCAGCCGCTGGTGGGTGGTGCCCTTCGCCGAACTTTGGGATTTTCGCGAGCTGATTTATTTTTTCGTCTGGCGCGACGTTAAAATCCGTTACAAACAAACCGCCATCGGCGCAGCCTGGGCCGTGCTGCAACCCCTGCTGATGATGCTCGTGTTCAGCCTTTTTTTCGGCAGGCTCGGCGGCCTCGGCTCCGACGGCCTGCCTTTATTTATTTTTTATTACAGCGCGCTGCTGCCCTGGATGTACTTCGCCTCCGCGTTGCAAAACTCCACCATGACCATGGTCGAAAACCAGCGCCTGATTACCAAAGTCTATTTCCCGCGCCTGGCCTTGCCGCTTTCTGCCGTGCTTTCCGGACTTGTGGATTTCGGCGTCTCGTTTTTGATGTTCGTCGCGCTGATGATTTACTACCACATTCAGCCCACAATGGCGCTGCTGTGGTTTCCCGCTTTCCTGCTGCTGGCGATCTTGCTCGCGCTGGGCGTGGGCTTGTGGCTTTCCGCGATGAACGCGATTTATCGCGACGTGCGCTACGTCTTGCCGTTCCTAGTGCAATTCTGGCTGTTCGCTTCCCCGGTGGTGTACCCCAGCTCGCGCGTTCCGCAGAAATGGCGCTGGCTCTACGGCCTGAATCCGATGGCCGGAGTGATCGAAGGTTTTCGCTGGTCGCTCACCGGCCGCGGCACACCGCCCAGCCGCTTGCTCCTCATTTCCTCCGCCATGGTAGTGGTCGTGCTCTTGAGCGGCGTCGCATATTTTCAGAAAATGGAAACCACCATGGCGGACGTGGCCTAGAGAAATGACTGAATCCGTCATCCACGTCGAAGGATTGGGCAAACGCTATCGCGTCGGCGAACGCGAGCGCTACTTCGCGCTGCGCGACGTAATCACCCGCGCCTTCACCGCCCCCTTCAAGCGCAGTGGTCCTCGCAAACCCAAGGATTTTCTCTGGGCGCTGCGCGACGTCTCCCTCGACGTGAAACAGGGCGAGGTCGTCGGGCTGATCGGCCGCAACGGCGCCGGAAAAACCACCCTGCTGAAGCTGCTCGCGCGCATCACCCGGCCCACCACCGGCTTCGCCGAAATTCACGGTCGTGTCGGCAGCCTGCTGGAGGTTGGCACGGGATTTCATCCCGAGCTCACTGGCCGCGAAAATATTTACCTCAGCGGCGCGATCCTCGGAATGCGCAAACGCGAAATTGAACGAAAAAAGGACGCCATCGTCGCGTTCGCCGAAGTTGAGCGTTTTCTCGATACTCCTCTGAAGCACTACAGCACAGGAATGCAGATGCGCCTGGCATTCGCCGTCGCCGCCCATCTGGAACCGGAAATTCTGCTGGTGGACGAGGTCCTCGCCGTCGGCGATATCGAATTTCAGAAAAAGTGCCTCGGCAAAATGCAGGACATTTCCAAGAGCGGCCGCACCATCGTCTTCGTCAGCCATCAAATGGGTCAGATGCGCCGCCTCTGCGAACGCATCATTTGGATTGATGGCGGTCAAATTCGCGAGGAAGGCCCCACCGGAAAAGTGATCGCCGCGTATGAAGAGACCTCCATGCGCGCTGCGCAAGGCGACGACGGCGCAAGTGTCGAGGGCGTTTTTCTGGGATGGGAACTCGGCACTGGCGGCAATATTCTGCAAGACGGCTTGCGCGAGACCACCTTCAGCTTTCTGGTCAACGTGAAAGAGCCGATTCGGCGCGGACATTTCGGCTTGCACATTTACAACGACGCCACAACTCTGGTCGCCAGCTGGGGCTTCGATGATCTGGCGTTCGAACCCGGCATCCAACACATCGAGATCACGTTGCCCTGTCTGCCACTTCGCCCGGGAAGCTATTCAATTCTTTCTTCGCTTTTCAACGGCGGAAATAATTTGACGGGCGGCCGAATGTTGGAGGCCTGGAATGCTGTGCCGTTTCTCGCGGTGGATACTCAGTTGCTCGCGCACAAGCAGGACGCCTGGGCAGGCATCACGAACATTCCGGCGAATCTGAAACTCACCGCGCGCAAGGAAGTCACTCGCGCATGAGCCACGCCGCGCCCAATCCGGCACTCGCGCAGTCCGCCCCAATAGCGGACCCGCGCACTTCCCGCCACTGCCCCGCGTGCGGCTGCCCTGCGGAATCGGCGCCGCTGGCGCATTCGCACCAGTCCGCGCTGTATGCTTGCGCCGGCTGCGATCTGCATTTTTGGCATCCGCTGAAAATGCCGGACGCAGCGTGGTATGAAGCCGCGTATCAAGGGCGCGACAGCACCGTGATGCCGCTGGAGCCCGGCCACATTTTTTTCCTGGGCGATCCCCAAGCGCCTAAAAATGGCCGCTTGCTCGATATGGGCTGCGGCACCGGAAATTTTCTCGCGGCCGCTCGCGACGCGGGCTTCAACGTCACCGGAATCGAACCCAATCAGAACGCTGTCCGTTTCGCGCAGCAGCACTACGGCCTGCGCAACATATTCGCTGCTGTGCCAGCCGACTTTCAGCGGGCGCATCCGCTAGAACGATACGGAACGGTCACGTTTTTCGAAGTTCTCGAGCACCAGGAAGATCCGCAGGCGTTTCTCGATACCGCTAAATTATTCTTGAATGATGGTGGCTTCATTGCGCTCAGCGTCCCCAATCGCAATCGTTGGCAAATCGATGATGATCCGCTCGATTACCCGCCCAATCATCTGACGCGCTGGAGCCCCGCCGCCTTAAAAACTTTTATCGAGAGCAACGGATTCGAAGTGCTCTCGCTGCGTGAGGAACCCTTAAAAGCTCATCGCGCTGCGCAGATCCTCAGCACGGGAATTCGTACTGGACTGCTCACACGCGTTGCCGGGGAGCGACCGCCAGCCCTTTCCGATCTGGGCGAATTGGCGCACGGCGACGTGCAACGCACTGTACAGGGCATCCAGACCGATCCGCGCCACGGATTTGCAGCCCGCGTCGCGAGCTGGAAATATCACGCGCTGCTGCCCCTTGCGGCTCTGCTGCTGCCCTATCTTCGACTGCGCGGCCGCACTGGCCTCTATCTCTATTGTCTCGCGCGACGCCGTTCATCGGCCGCCCGAACCGCTGCGCACTGCCCAACTCCTGCCGCATCCAGCGAGCGAGGAATTTAACATGCCGGCGCCGCTCGTCACCGTCTTGCTTGACACCTACAATCACGAGCGCTTCATCGAAGAAGCGATCGTGAGCGTTCTCGAACAGGATTTTCCCACGAGCGACATGGAAATTCTGGTGGTTGATGATGGCTCGACCGATCGCACTCCGGAAATCGTGCGCAAATTCGAACCGCGCGTGCGTCTGCTGCGCAAAGCAAATGGCGGCCAAGCCTCCGCGTTCAACGCTGGAATTTCCGAAGCTCGCGGCGAAATCATCGCATTCCTCGATGGCGACGACTGGTGGAAACGCAACAAATTGACTCGCGTTCTGCAGGCCATGAGCGCCGATCCGGCCGTCGGCATCGTCGGCCATGGCATCGTCATGACCTATCTCGATGGCCGCGAACAATCCGAAACTCTCCGCGATGGTTTCCGCTTCCAGGCCAACTCTATCGAGGGCGCGCTTCTGTTTCGCCGTCGCGGCGCTTTCCTCGGCACCAGCCGCATGGCCATTCGCACTAAACTCCTCCGCGAAATCGGTCTCGTTCCCGAAACTCTGGTGGTCCAGGCAGATGAATACCTGTACACTCTCGCATCCGTGCTCGCCGGCGCCCGGATTCTTCCCGAGACACTCACCTACTATCGCCTGCATGAATCCAATGGCTTTCACAACCTCGGCGGCGATGTGCGCCTGATCCGGCGCAAGCAGGCGGTTCTGTCCGCGCTCTATCACGCGCTCGATCGCGAGCTCCGCGCGCGCCAATTTCCTCCGAGACTGGTGCGAACGATCGTCGCACTTAGTCATGCTGAGTCCGATCAGCTCCGTCTGATGATTGACGGCGGCTGGTCCTGGGAAACCGTGAAGGCCGAGCGCGCCATTTACGAAGTGTCTCATCCGGAAGCCTCGCTTCTGCATCGCGTATTCAAAGGCGTCACGCTACTGGCCGCCGTCACCATGCCGCCCAGGTTCTATTACGCAATTCAACATAAACTCTCGCGGAGCAATTTCTATCGGCGCGCCCGCGGCCGCTGGCTGCCTTTTCCCGAAATGTCACACCTGGAACAAAGTAGGGACACGCCGATGAGGACCGCTGATGAGCATCACGAAGACATCCATGTTTAGAACTGTTATCCACAAATCGTTTCGGACTTTCGGCCTCGACCTGGTTCGATTTACTGCGCAGGTTCAGGAATTCCCTCCCGACTTTCGCAGTGATGAGAGCGCTATTATCCGGGCTGTCCAACCCTGGACCATGACCAGCGCAGAAAGAATTTATGCTCTTATCCAAGCGGTGCGCTACGTCAGCACCAGTGGGATCGCGGGCGCCATTGTCGAATGTGGAGTGTGGAAGGGCGGGAGCATGGCAGCCGTCGCCAGGACCCTCCTGCAGCTGCAGGACGTGACCCGCGAACTGTATCTCTTTGACACGTTCCAGGGCATGTCCGAACCAACGTCGCAAGACCTCGATTACTCCGGCAAGCAGGCCGCCGACTTGCTCGCAACCAATCCCGCATTCAACTGTGGCGACGCTCCTGTCGAAGCCGTCAAGAAAGTGCTCTATCAGACTGGTTATCCGCCAGAAAGAATTCATTTCGTCGTGGGCAAAGTCGAAGACACGATTCCCAAGTACGCGCCGGAATCGATCTCGCTTCTGCGCCTGGACACCGATTGGTATGAGTCAACTAAACATGAGCTAGTAAATTTGTTCCCGCGCCTTGCCGCGCGCGGCCCAATCATCATTGACGACTATGGCCACTGGAAAGGGGCCCGGCAAGCTTGTGATGAGTACTTTACACAAAACCGAATTCCTATCCTCCTGAACCGTATTGACTATACGGGTCGCATCGCCCTGAAACCGTGAGCTTGAACCATGGTAAACGAAGCAAAATCGCCCACGTGCCCTTGCGCGCGCCGCATGCATTCGGCGATTCTCACATTAACGAACAGCTGCGGGCGGACCGATGAGCCTCGCGGCTGAATACAACGATTGGCATCAGAAAGTTTTCGACGCATCGCCGGAAGGCCACGACGCAAGAAGCCCGTGGTACAAGCTAATAAGCGAATACTTGCCTTCCGTTGAGGGTCTGCGCGTTCTGGAAATGGCTTGCGGCCGCGGCGGCTACTCCCGGCTGTTGGCTGCGCGTGGCGCGCGAATGTTTGGCGCGGATTTCTCCAGCACCGCGTTGCAAATCGCGCGCGGAAAATCCGCCGGTGCGGAATCTCAGCCCGGCATTCGCCTGGAACTGGCTCAAGCCGACGCGCAAAATCTGCCGTACTCCACCAGCTCCTTCGACATCATCGTTTCCTGCGAGACAATCGAACATCTGCCGGATCCTTCGGCAGCGCTGCGTGAAATGGCGCGCGTCGCCCGCCCCGGCGGCAAGCTCTTCCTCACCACGCCAAATTACTTTAATCTAATGGGGCTCTATTATATTTACGCTCGCGCCAGGAATCGCAGGGCCACGCCCGGAGCAGACCAGCCTTTTGACCGGGTATTTCTTTTCCCGCAGATTCGCGCGCTGTTGCGAAACGCCGGATGGCGCATCGTTCGTTCGGACGGAACGGTGCATCAATTCCCCATCCGCCCGGGCCACGATCCCATCATCGTCGCGTCCCTGGAAACGAATCGCGTGCTGCGCCGGATTCTGAGCCCTTTCGCTTTCCATTATTTCGTGATGGCCGAGAACGCCAAGGCAAACTAGGTGAACATATTGATCGCGATCGGTGTTCCGCGACAGCGGGAAGCAGGAGCCGCCGGCGTCGTGTTCAATCACACGCGCGAGCTGGAAAAGCGGGGCCATACGGTGGATTGCTGGTTTCTGGACGATTTGCTGCCGGGATGCGGCGGAGCGGGCCGATTCGACGCGCTGATCTTTGCGCACCGCGTCGCCAAAAAAATCCTACAAGACCGGCAAGTGTACGACGTTGTCAATCTCCACGCGCCCTGGGGCTGCGTTTACGGCGTGTGGCGCAAATTGCTGCGCCCGCGCGGCGCGCCGCCGTACGTTTTCACGATGCAGGGCTCGGAAGAATGGTACGGCTACATTGTGTTGCGCGAATACCGTTTAGGGCGCGCCGAAAATCTGGGATGGAAGAACCGCGTGTGGCATCGCCTCTATCATCAGAACATGTACGATTTTTCGATCCGCACCGCGGATTATGGAGACGTCGCAAATCGCTCCGCCAGCGTCATCGCGCAGCTCACGCACGGCGGCGCCGCCGGAAAGGTCCGCTATCTCCCGAACGGCGTGGAAGAATCCTTTTTTGTCCCGCGGGATTACGACGCGCGGCACAGGCTTCGCCTGCTCTTCGTCGGCAGCTGGATCGACCGCAAGGGAATCCACTATCTGGCGGAAGCGTTCGCACTGTTTTGCTCCAAAGTCCCGGACATAACTCTTGCAGTCGCCGGTTGCATGCTGCCCGAAGGAAAGGTCAGGAGCTTTTTCGCTCCGCAAGTTCGCGAGCGCGTGAATGTAATCCCCCTGGTGAAGCGCGCGGATATGCCCGCGCTATACGCCGCGCACGATGTCTTTGTATTTCCGTCCCTCGCGGAAGGCATGCCTCTCACGCTGCTGGAAGCCATGGCTACCGGCATGCCCATCATCACCAGTGACGCTCCGGGAATGGCGGATATTGTCGAGGACGAATTCAGCGGGCTCCTGGTGCAGCCCGCGGAGGCAACTGAGCTCGCCGCGGCCATGGAGCGCATGTGCGGCTCGCGGGATCTGCGCCGGCAATTAGGAGAGGCGGCGCAACAAACCGCGCGGCGCCACACTTGGCCGATCATCGCGCAAAAACTCGAGCGTATTTTGCTGCTCGCCACCGCGCGTAAAGGAGCGCAGAATTGAAATACGCGGTGCTCAACCTGCCGTGCGTATCGGACACGCAACTGCAGTATTCCAGTAAACTGGCTACTGCCTTCCCTCACTCGGTGTATGCGTGGTTGGGATTGCGCCCGTTTGTCGCGCAGCATACGGCCGCGGAGCACGCCGCGCTGCAACGCTGGGCCACGGGCCGCAAGACGCTAGCCGAAATTGGGGTAGCCGAGGGTGTTTCGGCGTTGGCGCTGCGGGAGGCGATGTCACCTGACGGCACACTGTACTTGATCGATCCATTTCACCTGAGCCGTTTGCGCGCCCTGAATTTCACCAAGCGAGCCGCGCACAAGATCGTGTCAACCTGTCTGCGCGGCAAAGTGATATGGATCGAAAAGTTTAGTAATGACGTGGCTAAGGACTGGAAGGAGCCGCTGGATTTGCTCGTGATTGATGGCGACCATTCCGATAACGGCGTTCAGGACGATTGGAATAATTGGAGCCGTTTCCTGCAGCCGGGCGGTGTCGTTATTTTCCACGATGCGCGCATTTTTGAAGGCGGCTGGACCACTCCCGCTTACGGGCCGGTGAACCTTGTTGACCGGCTGTTTCGCAAGAGAACTTCGCCGGACTGGTCTATCGTGGAAGAAGTTCATTCGCTTCTGGTTGTCCAGCGGCGAAAATAGTTTTCAAGGACTCGCTGAAATGGCCCGTGCGCAATCTGGCCGTATCGCACCTAGTTTCGCGCCACACTTTTTGCGCACCGGCGGAGCCTTCGCAATATGATCTCGATCGGAATCAATTATTCGCAGATGCACGATTCTTCGGCGTGCATCGCGCGCGATGGAGAAGTGCTGTTCGCCGTCGCTGAAGAGCGCCTGAGCCGCGTGAAACACGACGCGCGATTTCCCGCCATGGCAATTCGCGCGTGCCTGGATTTCGCCGGCATTCGCGCCGACGAAGTGGATTACGTGTGCCAGGGTTGGCCTCGTCCGCGCGCTGCCTATTTACACGATTTGCGCTGCTACGCCACAGGCCGGCAGCGTGTCGACGCTCGCGCCTTACTCAATTCCACGCGGCAATTCCTCAGCATGTCCCACCAGCGTGGCGGCGAAAATCATTTCCGACGCCTCTTCGGCCCCTCGAAAGCGCAATTTCGTTTTATGGATCACCATTTGGCGCACGCCATCAGCGCCTTCGCCTATTCCGGATTTGAGGATGCGGCCATTCTGGTTCTCGATGGCCGCGGCGCAACCGAAGCCACTTCGGTCTGGCGCGGCCGCAACGGGCGCCTCGAACATCTCTGGACCATTCCCTGGCCCAATTCGCTCGGCCTTTTCTACGCCCAGTTTACCTATTTTCTGGGCTTCACTCCGTACAGCGACGAATGGAAAGTGATGGGCCTCGCTCCTTACGGCGAGCCCGGAATCGATCTGCGCGAGTTCATCGTGCCGGAAGAAAATCCTTATCGCGTCGCGACTAATCTGCTGATCGCTCCCGAATCCGATCCGTTTCGCGCCATGGAGCCGCGCCTGGGTCCGCCCCGCCTCCCCGAATCCGAAATTGACGCGCGCCACAAAAATTTGGCTTTTGCCGTGCAAGATATGTGCGAAAGGGCCATGATCACTCTGGCCCAGGCCGCAGTCGCAAAAACCGGTTGCGGCAATCTTTGCCTTGCCGGCGGCGTCGCGCTCAATTCCAAAGCTAACGGAAAAATCCTTTCCTCCGGGATCGTTGACCGTATCTTCGTGCAGCCCGCCGCCAGCGACGATGGTGTCTGCCTCGGCGCCGTGCTCGGGCCGACTCTCGACGCGGGCGAAAAGCTCCCCGTCCGCAAAATGCGCCACGCCTATCTGGGCAACGAGTGCTCTGACGCGGAAATCGAGAAGGCCCTCGCCACCTACAAAATTCGCGCCACGCGCGTAGCCGACCCTGCCGCCGTAGCCGCCGCATTGCTTGCCGATGGAAAAATCCTCGGCTGGGTTCAAGGCCGCATGGAATTTGGCCCGCGCGCGTTGGGCAGCCGTTCCATCCTCGCCGATCCGCGTGATCCTGAAATGAACGCGAAAGTGAACAACGCCGTAAAATTCCGCGAGTGGTGGCGTCCCTTCGCACCTTCCCTCCTCCAGGAAGCCGCTGGAGACTATCTGGAATCCGCCACCGACTCGCCCTTCATGGTTCTCACCGCGCAAGTGCGCCCCGAAAAACGCAGCGTGATTCCTTCGGTCACGCACGTGGATGGCAGCGCACGCCCGCAAACCGTCGAACGCGATGTGAATCCGCTCTACTGGCGGCTCATCAGCGAATTTGGCCGCCGCACCGGCGTGCCGGTGGTCATGAATACGTCCTTCAATCTGCGTGGCGAGCCCATCGTCAGTTCCCCCACCGACGCCATCCGCACATTTTTCAGCTCCGGCATGGACGCACTGATCATCGGCAGCTTCGTGGTGGAAAAATAAAATGCCGCGCGCACGCGATTGGGTCGGCGATCTGCTGTTGCATACACCGGCGTCTCTGCGCTCGCTGCGCAACCTCCCTTTCGTCGGCAATTTGATTCATCGTGTGAGCCACAGCATTCTTCCCATGGATCAGAAGGTCTGGGCGCAAGTGGAAAACGGCCCCGCTGCCGGACTGTGGCTCGAACTGAACCCCAGGACCGGACAAAGTTATCTTCTTGGAGAAGCCGAGCAGGCCGTGCAGGCTACGCTCGCGGAACACTTGCGCCCCGGTATGGTATTCTACGATCTCGGTGCGAATCTCGGACTCTTCACGCTACTGGCCGCACGGCTGGTCACCGCCGCCGGAAAAGTTTTCAGCTTCGAGCCTGATCCCAAAAACGCAGCCAGTCTGCGCCGCAATATTCAGCGCAACGGTTTCACCAACGTCACCGTAGTCGAATCGGGCATTTGGTCTACCTCTGGCAATCGCAGTTTCGTCGCAGCAAGCGCGGATTCGCCCGACCACGGCGTCGGAAAATTCGTCGAACACGCGCCGTCGGACTCCGGCGCGCTGATCCCATGCGTCTCGCTCGATGACTTCACGCAGACCGCGCCCCCGCCCGACGCGATCAAATGCGACATCGAAGGCGCCGAAGTGGAAGCTCTGCGCGGCGCCACGGAGCTGCTGCAATCGCCTAGCCGCCCGTGGCTCATCATGGAAATGCATTCACCGGCGCTCGATCAGGCCGCGCGCTCCATCCTAAGCCGCTGCGGTTATCAGTTCACTGCGGCCGACGAGCTTCACGTGCTGGCCGTCCCTGTGAAACAATGATTTTCGTTTGTGCTCGTGCTCGCGAAAAAGATTACCGGAGGTAGTGGCGTTAGATTCTATGAACGCGCACCGCTGTGCAACCGCGATTGCTCCGGGGGCGCAATGCCCCTGCTGATCCCTCTGCTCGCTCGTCGCGACGGAAACTTGGACGGGGTGACCGAGTACTGCAATTCCCTTCGTCGCGAGCTCCCGAAACATGGTTTTGAAGTGCAACTGGCGCGCGTGCCATGGGAGAAGATCGGCTGGTTTCGCGCTCTTTTAAATCTCTTTCGCGAAAGCGCTGCTTGGCGGGGCCAGTGGGTTCTGTTGCAATATACAGCCCTAGGATGGTCGCGGCGAGGCTTCCCCATTGGCGCGCTCATTGCCGTTGCGATCCTGCAGCTTCGTGGTACACGCTGCGCCGTTCTGCTTCACGAGCCCTCAGGAGCTAGCGGACCTCGTCTAATTGACCGTATTCGCTGCGCGTTTCAGGATTGGACCGTGCGGACTCTGCATCGGATCACGGAGAAAAGTGTTCTTACCGTGCCGATGGACGGTTTTCCCTGGCTCTCACGCACGCCTGGACGCGCCGTGTACATTCCGCTGGCTCCGAATATTCCCGAGAATCTGGCGCCCAGGACCGCAAAGAGCATTCAGAGCGACCCGCGAAAAACCGTCGTGGTATTTTGCGTCAGCGAACCTCCGCACCAGCAGCGGGAAATTGGTGAGATCGCCTACGCCGCGCGTGCCGCGGTCGCTGCCGGAATTCAATTGCGTGTAATTTTCCTGGGCCGCGGCACCGTCGAAGCAAAAGTGGAAATTGACCGCGCCTTCCACGGCACGCCAATCGAAGTCTGCAATCTCGGAATATGCGAGCGCACCGAAGTGACGCGGATCTTCAGCGATTCCGACGTGCTGGTCGGCGTCCGCGGACGCCTTTACCTTCGCCGCAGCAGCGCTATCCACGGACTCGCCTGCGGCCTCCCCGTCATCGGTTACGCGGGTGCGTCCGAAGGCACCGTCATCGAGGAAGCCGGCATCGCGCTGGTTCCTTTCGCTGATAAGGAAGCCCTGGGCGCCGAGCTTTGCAAAATCCTCACGAATCCGGAACTCTGGCGCGAAATGCATGAAAAGAATTTGCGTGTGCAACGAGATTACCTCTCCTGGGACGCTACCGGCAGAACCTATGCCGAATTTTTCGCTGGGACATCCGATTGAAGATCAAGCTGGCTCTTTATTCTCACGATTGGTTCCCCTCGGTGGGTGGAGTCCAGACCGTCACTCTCTCGCTCGCTACCGGCCTCGCGAAATGGGGTGAAACGCATCCCGACGACTCGATCGAGGTCGTCTTCATCACGCAAACGCACGCCAACGGAATGGACGATTCGCATTTTCCCTTCCGTGTGCTGCGCCGCCCCAGCCTATGCCAATTAATCGCGCTATTCCGCTGGGCGGACATCATCGACCTCGCGGGACCGTCTCTCATCCCCCTCGCGCTCGGATGGATGCTTCGGAAGCGAACCGTGCTCGAACATCACGGTTACCAGTCCGTTTGCCCAAACGGCATTCTCGTGTATGAACCCGCCCACGCCGTCTGCCCGGGCCACTTTATGGCTGGACGCTACCTTGAATGTATTCGCTGCAACAAGCAGGAAATGGGGCTGTCCGGAAGCATTCGCAGCCTGTTGTTCACTTTTCCCCGTCGTTGGTTGGCTCTGCGCGCGACCATTAACGTAGGAGTCAGTCCTCACGTCGCCCAACGCGTGGAACTTCCACGCACCACCACGATATGGAACGGCGTGCCAGCGACGAATCTTGCTGATGAACAGATTCTCTCGTCCGAACGGCAGCCGACGTGCTTCGCTTATGTGGGGAGATTAGTAACAGAGAAGGGCCTGCAGGTGCTCCTGCGCGCGAGTCGCGAGTTGCTATCCGGCGGTCACAATTTCCGGCTCAGGATTGTGGGCGACGGCCCCGAACGAAGCAACCTTGAAAATTTGGCAGGGGAATATGGCCTCACCGAGCACGTGCGATTTGTTGGCTCCGTACCGGCGCAGGATGTCTCGCGTGTACTCCAAGGTGTCGCCGCTATCGTGATGCCTTCCGTTTGCGAGGATGTCGCACCATTGGCGGCCATGGAGCAGATGATGGCGGGTCGTCTGCTCATCGCCTCGGACATCGGCGGTCTCGGCCTGGTGGTCGATGGTCTGGGATTGAAGTTTCCCCCAGGAGATGCGAATGCGCTCGCGTCCTGCATGCTCGAGGTGCTCGACGATCCGTTGCGCACGACGGCATTGGGCACGAGCGCCCGGCCGCGCGCCTTGGAGATGTTCACGCAAGGCCGCATGGTGGAAGAGCACGTCCGTCTTTATCGTAAACTTTACGGTGAGCTTCGCCGTGATCAGTAACTCAAATTGCCACAGCGGCAACCGCCGAGCTCGTGAGGCGCTCTCGACCTGGCTTGACAAGTTCTTATGGCCTTCTGGACAATGACACTCGTGGATCCTTCAAGAATTTCGCACCGGACCATGCTCGGGAAAATCATTCGCCTCCCGTTTAAGCTCATCCCTCCACATGCGGTAGTTCGCGTCGTTCGCGGCCCCGCTCGAGGAAAACGCTGGATTGCCGATTCCAGTGCGCATGGTTTCTGGCTCGGTTACTGGGAGCTGCCGAATCAAAAACGATTCGCTTCAAGTTTGAAAGGCGGTGATGTGGTGTATGACATCGGCGCGCACGTGGGCCTTTACACCCTGCTCTCGAGCGATCGAGTGGGGCCGACTGGCCACGTGTACGCGTTCGAACCCTTCCCAAGAAACGCCGAATATTTGCGCCAGCACATCGCGATCAATCACCTTCAGAACTGCACGGTGGTCGAGGGCGCAGTTTCCAACTGCGCCGGCTCGTTGCATTTTGACCCGACCGATCTTAATGCGGCTGGCCATCTCTCCGAATCTGGCGCATTGGAAGTGAAAACCATTTCGATTGACGAATTCTGTTCCACTGCACGGCCACCGAGCGCCATAAAAATCAACGCGGAGGGCGCGGAAATTGACGTTCTTGACGGGAGGCCGGCAGACAATCGCTAAGTTCCGGCCCCTGATTTTTCTTTCCACCCATTCCGAAGCATTGGACCACGACTGCTGGCAGTTTTTGTGTTCTTGCGGATATTCTCCTGAGCGCATTGCATCGGACAAAATCTGGGCAGAAGGATCTGGCTTGCGTGGGTAGCTACGGATCTGTCCTGTGGCAGAGTGGTCCGTCGTACAATGATTCGAGCCGTCTAGTTTGGCAAAGTAGTTCTTCCATGCCGCCAGGGTTAAAGGTTACTCAGTGATTGACAGTCGCGTGCCCGCGGTCCGTAGCCAAGCCATAATCGGCTTGAGCGTTTTTCTTATCGGCATCTGGCTGGCTTGGCAGATTGGTGGCAAAGTCGCCACCAATGATTGGCGCCCCATCGAGTTTGTCGCGTTTGGAGTGGTCGGTTCTTGGGTGGCCATCACTATCCTGCGTAGCTGGCGCACCGGGTTTTACATGTTCCTAGTGTGGTTGCTGTTCGAAGACCTGGTCCGCAAGTACCTCGGCAACAACATGGCCGTCTACTTCGGCAAGGATATCTTGGTGGGGCTCGTTTATATTTCGTTCTTTGCTCAGGTTCGCCGCGGCCGTGAAAAACTCTTTCGTCCTCCGTTCATTCTGCCGCTGATGGTTTTTCTATGGTTCGGCCTGATCCAAATATTCAATCAGAACTCGCCGCACGTACTTTATGGCTTGCTCGGGTTTAAATTGTACTTCTACTATATCCCGCTCGTTTATGTGGGATATGCATTGATTCGCAACGATGAAGACCTACGGAAATTTCTGGTCACCAATCTGGCGCTCGCCGGTGTGATTTCCGCGATTGCTATAATCCAGGCTATCGTCGGCCACTCCTTTCTCAATCCCACGAATCTCGCGCCGGAGCTTCGCGAACTGGGGGAGCTGGACCGTTTCTCGCCGATTACAAACCAGATGATGTCGCTACCGACTGCTGTATTCGTCAGTGCGGGGCGATTGGCGCTATACCTGGTGACGGCCATCGTCTTGACCCTGGGCGCCGCTGGATATTTGCTGCTTTCCACAAGAAAGGCCAACAAACTTGTTTTCGTCGCGCTTACCTTGCTGGTGGGAGGCACTCTTTTCAGCGGTTCGCGCGGCGCCATCGCCTACGGATGCATCACCACCTTGGTCCTAGCCGCCGGTTTTCTTTGGGGCGCGCCTTGGCGCTGGCGCCAGGCGCACCGCCTCATCAAAGCCATCCGCACCACCGCCACCGCCACCTGCCTTGGTCTGGCCTTGATCTTCCTCCTGTTCCCCAGCGAGATCGCTCCGCGCATCGCCTTCTACACCGAAACTCTCAATCCTTCCAGTTCCGCCTACGAAGTGAGCGGCCGTGCCTGGGATTACCCCATCAAAAATCTTCTCGGTGCCTTCGACAATCCTCATTGGGTGGTCGGCAACGGCATCGGAACGGCTTCCCTCGGCATTCAATACGTCGCCAAAATTCTAGGAGTTCGCCCGCTCGAGATCTGGGTGGAAGAAGGATACGGCGTGATGATCATCGAGATGGGAATTCTCGCGCCATTTCTTTGGATTCTCTGGTCCAGTGCTTTGATTTACTCCGCTTGGAGTGTAGTCAGGCGACTGCGTCAGACTCGGTTCTTTCCCATTGCCTTTGCGTTCTTTTGGTACGCGTTCATGCTGCTATTTCCGATGACCTACGGCGGAATGTCCGCGTACCAGAATTTTGTCTGCAATATGTATCTATGGCTCTGGGTAGGCATTCTGTTTCGCCTCCCGGAAATCCAGGACGCTTCGCCGGCTTACTACGAACTATCCACCTACCGGTCGCAGCATCGCGGCGGATTCAGCTTCTGAGAATGGGCTAATCGCAAAATGTGCGGTATCGCAGGCATAGCTTCCTCGAAAGCAAATCCCCAGCACGCACCGGCCGCGGAAAAAATGGCTGCGGCCATTCGCCATCGCGGGCCGGATGGCTCCGCCGTGCGCGACTTCGGCGCCTGCGTGCTCGCCAGTACTCGCCTCGCGATCGTGGACCTCAGCGCGCGCGGCGCCATGCCGATGTGTAACGAAGACGCCACCGTCTGGATCACCTATAATGGCGAGTGTTACAACGCCGACGAGCTGCGCCCCCAACTCGCCGCCCGCGGCCATCAATTCCGCTCTTCCAGCGATACCGAAGTCGTCCTGCACCTCTACGAAGAGTACGGCGATCGCTGCGTCGAGAAGCTCCGCGGCATGTTTGCGTTCGCCATTTGGGATGTGCGCGCTGAAAAACTTCTCCTCGCGCGCGACCGTCTCGGCATCAAGCCGCTCTACTACGCCGCGCTGGGCGGCAAATTAATATTTGCATCTGAAATAAAAGCCCTGCTCGCCTCCGGCTTCGTCCCTCGCACACTCGATCCGGCTGGAATTCGCGCGTTCCTGCAACTAGGCCACATCCCCGCGCCATGGACCGCTATTCAAAATGTGAAGCCGCTTGCGCCCGGCCACATCGGTATTTGGCGCGATGGCGAATTCCGCACCCAATCGTATTGGAATCTGCCGTCATCAACCGATGAACACGAAAACGCGTCGCCGGAAGAAGTCGCCTCCACTCTGCGCGCTCTGCTGCTCGAATCCAGCCGTCAGCAGCTGATGTCCGACGTCCCCATCGCGCTCTTCCTCAGCGGCGGAGTCGATTCCGCGGTACTGGGCTCGCTGATGCAACACGCGGGCGCCGACCGCATCACAGCGTTAACCATCGGCTTCGAGGAGAAATCTTTCGACGAATCCGACGCCAGCCAGCGCACCGCCGATCTACTGGGAATCTCGCGAAAAGTGATTCGCTTGCCCGCCGCACAAATGGCCGGTTCACTCGACCACGCTTTTTGGGCGATGGATCAGCCCACCGTGGACGGCCTCAACGCTTACTGGATTTCACGCGCCGCAGCAGCAGCTGGCTTCAAAGTCGCGCTCTCCGGTCAAGGCGGTGACGAACTTTTCGGCGGTTATCAATCTCTCGCGTGGTTCGATCGTTTTTCGCATCTTGCCGGATGCCTGCGGCCATTTCCGCAATTCGCCGGCCGCGGATTATTCGATCACGCCGATTTTCCATTTCGCTGGCGCAAACTTTCTTATTTGGTAGGCGCGGACGATCCCTTCGTCGCCGCGCAGCTGGCCGTCCGCGTGCTGTTTCTTGAACGCGACGTGCGCCAGCTTCTGACGCCTGCATTCGCCGCAAGCAACGGCACTTCCGAAGCCGCAGCGCACATCTCCGAGTGGGCTCGCGAAACCGTCGGCCACGATCTCGCCGAGCGCGTCGCCTTCCTCGATTTTCCCGCGCACCTGGAACCGCGCCTTCTCCGTGACGGTGACGCCATGAGCATGGCCCACAGCCTCGAAGTTCGTCCAGTGCTTCTCGACCACGCCGTCGTGGAATACGTCATGCGCCTGCCGCTATCCCTGCGCCTGCAAAAGAAAAGATTGCTGTTTCATGCGATGCAGGGGATTCTTCCTCCAGCTTTGCTCGCGGACTTGCAAGGCCGCCCCAAAGGCACGTTCACGTTCCCGTTTTCTCGCTGGCTGGGAAACGATTTGCGCGCGACGATCAGCGCTACATTTGCTCCCGAGCGTCTGGCAACCGCCGGCGTGCTCGATCCGGCTGCGGTAGGCCGCCTGTGGCAGCGATATCTCCGCAAGCCAGAATCAGTCGGCTGGTCGCGGCTCTGGAGCGTGTTTGTGCTGGCGTCCTGGTGTGAAATCATGCAGGTAGGAATCTGAAGCGTGCCTGGCGCCGTTCGCAAAACCCGTCTTGCAGTAGTCTCGCCGTTCGTTGATAAACGCCACGGCACCGAGCGGCGCGTCACCGAATGGATTGCGCAACTCGCCGCCACCTACGAAATTCACATCTACAGCCAGGATGTGCAGGACCTCGATCTAACGAAAGTCGCCTGGCATCGCATTCCCAAAATGCCCGGCCCGCATCTGCTGAATTATTTGTGGTGGTTTGCCGCGAATCGCTTATGGCGCGCCTGGGATTCGCGCTTCAGAAATGTCCGCCCCGATCTCGTGTACAGTCCCGGCATAAATTGCCTGGATGCAGATGTCATCTCCGTGCACATCGTCTTCGCCCAATACGTCCAAGGCATCCAGGCCGGCCTGAAATTGTCGCGGAATTCAATCCTGGCGTGGCCTCGCGTGATTCATCGCAGGTTGTACTACCGCCTGGTTCGCGCGCTGGAGCGCCGCCTCTATTCTCCGCCAGGAGTTCCGCTGGTCTTGATCGCCCGGCACACCGCGACTGCTCTGGAAAAATATTACGGTCGGCGCGAACAACTTCCCGTCGTCTACGTCGGCCTCGATCACGAAATCTTCAATCCCGCGCGACGCGCCGCGCTGCGCGAAGACGCCCGCGACGAGCTAGGCCTCGCGCCAGACCGTTTTGCGCTCCTGCTCGTCGGCAATGACGCGCGCAACAAAGGCCTGCCCGTCATCGTGCAAGCCCTGCGAATTCTGCACGAGCTGCCCATTGACCTGCTCGTCGTCAGCCGCGAAGATCCCGCGCCCTACCTGATGGCTGCGCGCGATGCAGGACTCGACGGTCGCGTGGGTTTTCTCCCGCAGCGCAGCGACGTGGAATTTTATTACGCTGCCGCCGACGCCTACGTCGGACCATCGCTCGAAGATACCTTCGCGCAGCCTCCCGCTGAAGCTATGGCCTGCGGATTGCCCGTGATTGTCTCCGCCAATAACGGCACCAGCGAAATCATCACCGATGGCGCGGACGGGTTGATCTTGAACGATCCAGAATCCGCCGAATCGCTCGCGACCATGATCCGCCTGCTCTGCGAACATCCCGAATTTTGCGCCCGCCTCGGCGCCAAAGCCGCCGAAACTGCGCGCGCCTACTCCTGGGAACGCAACGGCCGCGAGCTCGCCGCAATTTTTGAAGAAATTCTGCGCCACAGAGCTCCCGCGGCCGCAGCCACCCTGGCCGGCGAATCAGGCGCCGGCACCATCGCCGCGCAAAAATGACCGATTACTCCCCAAAGGAATATTGGGCTGGCGTAGCGGAGAGCTTTCGTTCCGCCGATCTCACCGGATTCGCTCCAGTCCTGCATCCCGACGCGCCTGCGTGGTACAACCGCCTGATTGACAACCTGCAATTTCAGGCCATGCGCCGCGCCCTAGCCATCGCACAAATTCCGCAGGGCGCGCGATTTCTCGATATCGGCTGCGGCACCGGCCGCTGGCTCCGGCGCTACAAGGAGCGTGGCTTCGGTGCGATGGGGATGGACGCCACTCTTGGAATGTTGCGCACCGCTCGCCAACATGGCATCGCTGCTCCGCTCGTCGCCGGCGATGCCCAGCGCTTGCCATTCCCGGATGCATCGTTCGACGCCGTCTCGGACGTCACTGTCGTCCAACACATTCCCCTCGCTTCCCAGCCGCGAGCGCTCGGCGAAATGTTGCGCGTGCTGAAACCCGGCGGCCGCTTGATTCTGATCGAGCTGCTCATCGGTCAAGGCGGACATGTTTTTTCGCGCACGCCGCAGGACTGGATTCAGCAGCTCACCTCGCACGGCGCCACTCTGCTTGAATGGTTTGGGCAGGAATTTCTTCTGCCCGATCGCCTGTTTCTGATCATCGTGCACAAATTGTTAAATTTAAAATCACGCGCAGGCGACGCAGATATTCCGCCCAGTCAGCCAGTCACGCGTCAGGCCGCGCCTCGCCGCCAGCTCTATTGGGGAATTCGCCATCTGATTGCAATCCTCTCCGCTTGGGCCGACCCTCTCACTGAAAAAATCGTTCCCGGGCGATACGGCACTCACGCCGTCTTCGTCTTTCGCAAATGAACGCCTCGCGAAACGCTCAGAAACCCATTCAATTCGTCGGCCTCTTCCCCGATTTGCTCGGCATCGGCGGCATTCAGGAGGTCAGTCGCCAAACCGTTCGCGCGTTGCTGAAAATTTCAATCCAGAAACGCTGGTCCCCGGCGCTGTTAGGCCTCAACGATCCCCTCGGCTCTCACGAATTTTCAGCCGGCGAACACAAACTCGCTTTCCGCGGTCACGGCCGCTCCAAGTTGCGTTTTATTTTCTCCGCGCTGCAAAATGCCAGGAAAAAACCGTGCGTCGTTCTCGCCGCCCATCCCAATCTCGCCCCCATCGCCGTCTGGATGAAACGCCTCGCACCGCAAATAAAAGTCATCGTCATGGCTCACGGCGTGGAAGTCTGGCAACCACTGCCCCCTCGCCGCCACGCAGCCTTGCTCGCCGCCGATATAGTGCTCGCTGCCAGCACCTCCACGGTGCAAAAACTCACGGAAGTGCAGCAAGTCTCGCCGGAAACAATTCGCAAACTTCCCTGGCCGCTCGATCCAGAAGTTCTCAGCATGGCCGACGCCCCCGCGATTCTCACAGCCCCTGAAGCTTTCCCGCCCAGCCCTGTAATCCTCACCGTCGGCCGCTCGGCCGCGTCCGAACAATATAAAGGTACAGATGATTTACTCCGCGCCCTCGCGCAACTCCGCACCACGCACAAGGATTTGACTCTCGCGGCAGTAGGCGCGGGCGACGATCTACCGCGGCTTCAGAAACTGGCCGCCGACTTGGGTGTTACCACCGCCGTGCGCTTCCTCTCCAACCTCTCCAAACAGGAACTCGCCGCCTGCTACGCGCGCGCCGACATTTTCGCCCTGCCCAGCACCGGCGAAGGTTTCGGCCTGGTCTTCCTCGAAGCCATGGCCTTCGCAAAGCCGATCGTCGCCGCCGCCGCCGGAGGCTCAACCGACCTCGTGGAACACAACGTGAACGGCCTGCTAATCCCGCCGCGCGATCAAACCGCGCTGATCCAGGCGCTCGACCAACTTCTGCGCGACAGCTCCATGCGTTCAGCCCTCGGCCTGCGCGGCGCCGAAATCGTTCGCCACAAATATCGCTTCGATCTCTTCCAGTCCCAATTCGCGGCCATCCTCGCAGCCTGCGGTCTGGATTCCCTCCCTTCACCGTAGTATCCTCAGCTTTATCCCTTCCGAGGCGGCGGTCCAGCCCGCAAACAGGAAGCCTCAGCCAAGAGCTATCGCGAGAACTCCGGACAGAATGCGCATCTTAATGGCAGTTCAATCGTACTTCCCGTTTCAAGACCGCGGCGGCCCCGTCGTCAAAGTGCGCGCCCTCGCGCGCGGCCTCGCCCAGCGCGGCCATCAGGTCACAGTTCTTACCGCGGACCTCGGCTTGCGCAAGCTCAACGGCTCCGCTATCAATTTCCAGCCCTGCCCTTGGGGCTGGTGCGCCGAAGAAAATGGCGTAGAGGCCGTCTATCTCTCCACCCTCGCCAACTATCGCGCGCTGACCGTCAATCCGGATGTGATAGGATTTTGCCGGACTTCCCTCAGGCACTTCGACCTGGTCCATTTTTATGGCCTCTACGATTTACTCGGACCGGCGGTGAGTTATTTCTGCAGGCGCCAGGGAATTCCTTACATCATCGAGCCCATGGGCATGTATCGCCCGATTGACCGGAGCTTTCGCATGAAACGCGTCTGGCACCGCAGCCTGGGCGATTCCTACTGGAGCCATGCCGCGCAAATTGTCGCGACCTCCGAAATGGAAGAGCAAGAATTGCTCCAAGACGGTGTTGCGCGAGAAAAGCTCGTCGTTCGTTACAACGGGATAGACCGCGCCGCCTCTCTTGCCCCTACCACGCGCGGCGCCTTCAGCGCAAAATGGAACATCCCGCCCGACGAACCGCTCCTCCTGTTTCTGGGCCGCCTCATCCCCCGCAAAAGCGCGGACATTTTAATAGATGCGTTCTCGCAAGCTTGCCCCGCCCAAGGCCGCCTGGT
The DNA here is from genome assembly GCA_963779465.1 of uncultured Acidobacteriota bacterium. Classification (GTDB taxonomy): domain Bacteria; phylum Acidobacteriota; class Terriglobia; order Acidiferrales; family UBA7541; genus Palsa-295. The sequence goes on from CAVZYH010000004.1 coordinate 163,965, forward strand.
AATCGCCGGCCCCGAAGGCGAACCCGGCTACCTCGCGCACCTCACCAAGCGCGCCACCGACGCCGGAGTCGAATCGCGCGTGATTTTCACCGGCGCTTTATACGATGATGACAAAGCTGCCGTCATGGCCGACGCCGACCTTTTCGTTCTTCCCTCGCGTTACGAAAATTTCGCGAATTCCGCAGCGGAAGCAGTCTCCAGCGGTATCCCGGTGATCATCACAGACGCGTGCGGCATCCGCTCCCTGATTGACGGCCGCGCCGGCCTGGTGATCGCCCCGGAACGACAGGCGCTCGCCGCTGCCATTCGCTCACTGCTAACTGATCGCTCGCTGTATCAGAAATTGCAAGCAGGCTGCCCGGGCGTCGCCGCGCAACTCGGTTGGGATCGTCTGACGGAACAGATGGAAGGCTATTACGCACGCGCGTTGGAATCGAGAAATGGCCGCAACTGAACAACAAACTTTTTACGATCAGCATCCGTTCGACTGGGCTCCGGCCGGCGCCTCGGAGGACATTCGCACCGTCGTCTCCGCCCCGCTCGTGGACTTAATTGACGCGCTCGATCCGCAATCTCTTGTCCTGGATGTCGGCTGCGGCCCCGGCCGCGTTCTCGGCTTCCTCGCGCGGCGCGGCATTCGTTGCATCGGACTCGATCGCAGCCGCGTTTCTCTGGGCCTTGCCATCCAGCGGTATGGCCGCCCCGGCGCCGTCGGCGATAATTTGCATCTTCCCTTCGCCGACGAAACCGCCGATGTTGTAATCTCAGACGGCGTGATACATCACACCGAAAATCCCCAAGCGGCCTTCGCCGAAAATTTCCGCATCCTGAAAGCCGGCGGCCAGATGTATCTGGCCGTGTACAAGCCTTCCGGACGATATCCCCTGCTCTACCAATTTCCGGGCGCTTGGATTCGCGCCGGCCTGCGCCACGATTGGTCGAAGCCGCTGGTCGTATTATTTTTTCGCGTCCCGTATTTCTTGGTCCATTTCCTGCGTTCCGGCGGCAAACGCACCTGGGCGGGCGCCCGCAACCTTTTCTTCGATTATTTCGTCACGCCACGTGTCGCGTTTCTGCCGCGCAATCTCGTCGAAGGCTGGTGCGCCGTCGCCGGAGGCCGCGTCCTCCATTACGAAGAAAATCGCGGCCAAAACGTGCATTCGTTCATTGTACAGAAAGATGCGCAGAAAGAGCCTGCCACGACCTGAAACCGTCGCGCGCCGTCGCCGAAGGTCAAACAAATGGCTGTCGCGGAAAGACCGGAAACCATATGAGCGATGATCGCGTCCTAAACTCAGTTCACACCACCATGCCAACCGAACGGCTCCCCAATGCCGGTCAATCCGGCTCCCAGGAATGGTCCGATTCTTCCTCGCCGCAGGGGAATCGCAACCACCGCCTGTTTCGCTTCGTGTGGTACGCCGTCGGTGTTTTGCTGATCTTCGCGATTGTGGCCGCGATTTATTCCATCGGTTGGGAATACTCCACGCGCCGCTATCTGAAGGGCTTCTCCGATGCGATCGTCCCCGCCACCGCGCCCGGAGACGAAAAAATCCAGGCTGTCCTCAATTGGATGGCGCACGGCCCCGCGCGCCTGCCCTATGGCCCGTCGCCGTCTGTTCCCGACCGCGATCCCACCGACACGCTCAACTACGACGCCTTGCTCCAGGTCTGCGGAACCGCCACCAATGCTTTCATTAATCTGATGGACACCGGCCACATGGGCGTTCGCCGCCTGCTCCTGGTTGATTCCAACGTGATGACCAAGCACGTCGTCGCCGAAGTGCTGGTAGACGGCCGCTGGATCATCGTGGATCCCGCTTATCGCCTCGTACTGCGCGATGCTCACGGCAATACTCTCACGCGCGAGCAACTGACCGACCCGGTCATCTTCACCGAAGCCACTGGCAACATTCATGCTTACGACCCCAACTACACTTTCGACCGCACCGTACACGTCCGCGTCGGGCGCATTCATCTTCTCGGCCTCCCGTTGCGGCGACTTCTGGACCGCGTCCTGCCCGGCTGGGATGAATCCACCACCGTAACCCTGCTCGTCGAGCGCGAATCATTTGCCGCCTCGGTCGCCTCCATTCTTCTGGTGATTTTCCTGCTGCTGCTCTGGGTTTCCCTGCGCTGGTACGGCGAGCACCGCCTCGGCATCCCTCACGTGCACATCCGCACGCAATTGCGCCGTGCCGGCAGCGCGTTCTTGAATTCCGCGAGCTGATGCCATGTGCGGAATCTGCGGCGCCATCGGAATAGACCCGCAACGAAATCCCGAGGCCATCGTCCGCCGCATGCTCGCCGCCATCGTTCATCGCGGCCCCGATGAAGAGGGAATTCTCGTCGCCCCACCCGTAGTCGCTGGCTCGCGCCGCCTCAGCATCATTGACCTTCCCGGCGGTTCGCAGCCCATCTGGAACGAAACCGGTACGCTTGCCGTCATCTACAACGGCGAAATTTACAATTTCCGCGAACTGCGCAAGGAACTGGAAAACAAAGGCCACACTTTCCTGACGCGCTCTGATACCGAAGTAATCGTCCATGCCTATGAACAATGGGGCGAACATTCCGCCGCCAAACTGCGCGGCATGTTCGCGCTTGCGATTATCGAAATGCCGCAAGGTCGCGGCGGCCCCGCATCCGCGGTGTTTCTGGCGCGCGATCCACTGGGCATCAAGCCGCTCTATTACGCTATGGGCGGCGGAGGACTGTTATTCGCTTCCGAAGTCCGCGCGCTCCTCGCCAGCGGCTGCATTTCTCCTCAGCTTTCTGCTGCCGCGGTTCCTTCGTATTTGCTGTTCGGCTCCGTCAGCGAGCCCATGACCATGGTCGAAGGCGTGCTCTCTCTTCCGCCCGGACATTTCGTGAAAATTCACGCGAACGATCCGCGCCGCACTCCCGAACCAAAACTCTACTGGAATTTCACCAAGGAGTTTTATCAGAACGAGGACGCCGAAACCGGAACCGCATACCAGGAAGATTTCGCCTCCGCCGCCACCACAGTTCGTTCGCTCCTCGAAGACGCAGTCCGCAGTCATCTCGTCGCGGATGTTCCCGTAGGCGTGTTTCTCAGCGGCGGCCTCGACTCCACCGCCATCGCGGCCCTCGCCAGCCACGTGCAAAAAGGCATTCATACTTTCACCGTCGCATTCCCCGACGCCGAATTCAGCGAAGCCGAAATCGCGCGCAAGACTGCCCAGCGCCTGGGCACTGAACACAGCGAGATGACCCTATCCAGCGGCGAAATGGAAGCGCGCCTCGATGAAGCCATCGCATCCTTCGATCAGCCCAGCATGGACGGCGTCAACACGTATTTCGTTTCTTGGGCCGCGCGCCAGGCGGGACTAAAAGTAGCGCTCTCCGGTCTGGGCAGCGACGAACTCTTCGGTGGTTACACTTCGTTTCGCGCCACCGCGCAAGTCACGCGCCTCACCACCATGGCCCGCTTCTTCCCGAAACTCGCGCGCGAACTTGCAACCTCTGGCATCAAACGCTCGAAAGTTTATCGCGGCTCTCCTGACGCATTTCGCAAGGCCTTCTCCGCATGGCTCGACCCCAATCTGCTTCCCTCACCGTATTTTTTCACGCGCGCGCTTTTCACGCCGCAGACGGTCGTCTCGCGCTTAGGTGACGACTCCGCCAAATGGGACGCCATGCTCTGGTCCCGCTGGCTCACCGAAGCCACCCGCCAATCGCGCCCCATGGACCGCTTCACCCGCATCTCCTGGCTCGAACTCCGCTCCTACCTCGTGAACACGCTGCTGCGCGACACCGATGCCATGAGCATGCATCATTCTCTCGAAGTGCGCGTTCCCTTCCTCGACCGCCCGCTCGTCGAATATGTGCTCGAACTTCCCGAAGCGCTGAAGCGCAATCCCGAGCGCCCAAAAGCATTGCTCGTCGCGGCGCTGAAAGATTTGTTGCCCCAGGAAATCGTCAGCCAAACCAAACGCACTTTCACATTTCCATGGGAAACCTGGCTGCGCGGCAAATTAGGTGAACGCGTCGCGACCCAACTCCGTGATTGGTCGCCTGCTCTGGAATCCCGCCTCGATGGCCGCTTCGCGCAAGCCGTCTGGAGAGACTTCCTCCGCGGCCGCACCACCTGGTCGCGCCCCTGGAGCCTCTACGTTCTAAACGAATGGGCCAAGCGCAATCTCCGCGTCCCAGAATCTTCCAGCGAGCCCAAGCAACACGCCGCAACAACTCACGTCGCCTAAGCCCACTTTGGTAGCATAGGCAATCTTGCCTATGCGCCATTGTTCTTAATAGCGCCAGCGTCCCAAAGGCTAGGTAGCATGATGCAGCGAGCTCATGCTCATCAACCGCTCCTACCATTGCCAAACTAGAGCAGTCCGCCGGAAATCCAACCGCATGCCGCTTTCAACTTTGATACTCTTCCCTAAGTCGTCACGCGTTCATCATCTTGCATAGTGCACAGCATCTAATTCATCGAGGTCCTGCACTTGCCCGACAATCTCAAAACTCAAAGCGCCACAACGCAGTCCGCCCAAAACTCCAAGCGCGACGAACTTCTGCTCCTCATCAATTCCCTCAATCCCATCATCACCGTGGAAACCACGGAAGAAGAACGCCTCGAAGGCCTGCTGCGCTCCATCTCCGTCCAGATGGTCGTCCCCCTTTACACTTGGAGCGTAACTTCCGGCCTCGCCAAACTCAGCGGCGCGGCGCTCTACGGCACCAGCCAGCCCGAACAAGCGCTCGCCAATATCGCGCTCATCGAAGACGATGCCATCTTTCTGCTCCGCGATTTTGTCCGCTATTGCGACAACGACCGCATCAGCCGCCGCCTGCGCGATCTCGCAGACCAATTCCGCACCGCGCGCCGGTCCATCATCATCGCCGCAGCTGCGATCGAACTGCCGCCCGAACTAAAAGGCGATTCCGTCCCATTCCAACTAGGATTGCCCGACGCAAACGAATTAGCCTTGTGCGTGAATCAGGTTTTGACCGAGACCAGCCGCGATCATCGCGCCCTAATTACTCTCGACGCTCCCGCCATCGCGCAGCTCGCAAAAAATCTGGTCGGCTTGACCAAAGACGAAGCCACGCGAACTCTTCGTCGCTGCTTGCTCGCGAGCGGCGTAGCTGACGCCGCCCTTCTCGACGCGGTGCTGGACGCCAAGCGTGCCGCGCTCCAGGCCGACGGCGTGCTCGAGCCCGTTCGCCGCGACACCACGTTTACCGATGTCGCCGGACTCAAACATTTGCGCGAGTGGGTTGATAAACGCCGCAGCGCGCTGACTCCCGAAGGCCAGCGCTTCGGCCTCGTCCCTCCCAAAGGCGTGCTGATTACCGGAGTGCAAGGCTGCGGCAAAAGCATGGCCGCGCGCGCCATCGCTGGAGAGTGGGGCATCGAGCTGGTGCGCCTCGATGCCGGCTCGCTTTACGACAAGTACGTCGGCGAAAGCGAAAAGCGCCTGCACAAAGCCCTCGACCTCGCGCAGAAACTCGCGCCAGTCGTGATGTGGATCGACGAAATCGAAAAAGCCTTCGCCTCCGCCGGCTCCAGCGGCGATGCCGACGCGGGCCTGTCGCAGCGTCTCTTAGCCACGCTGCTTACCTGGATGCAAGATCATCAGAGCAACGTCTTCCTCGCCGCGACCTCCAACAACATTTCCAACCTGCCGCCCCAGATGCTCCGCAAAGGCCGCTTCGATGAAATTTTCTTCGTGGATTTACCGGATGCGGACGTGCGCGCCGCCCTCTTCGCCATTCACCTGAAAAAATGCGGCCGCGATGCCGCAGCATTCGACCTGCAAAAACTCGCCGCCGCCACCGGCGGCTTCTCCGGCGCAGAAATCGAACAAGCCATCGCCTCCGGCCTCTACACCGCTTTCGGCCAAAAACAACAGCTCTCCACCGACATCCTCCTCGCCGAAGTTCAAAACACCCAGCCCCTAAGCGTCACCCGTACCGAAGACATCCAAGCCATAAGATCCTGGGCCAAAGACCGCGCTGTCCCCGCCGGCTGAATACCATCCACGGCCCGCGCTCCTTCGTCGTTGACTCCGCGATTGTGAATCGCGCTGCGCCGCAATTGCCAAGCCGTTGCGTTCGTGAATCGCCCTGCAGCGCGATTCATCCTGAGATCCCGCTGCGCGGGATCGAACGGTAGCGGCCGCCTGCTTTTGGGGCGGACTAGTTTGACTCTGACTTAGCCTTTGGTTTTGATTTTGTAGCGGCCGGTTCAGGTTCATCGAACCGGGCAGCCTTCGCTTCGGTGTTGTTTTCGTAGCGGCGCACCTCAGTGCGCCACCCGTAGCAACATCCCAATCCCCGACCTCAATGATCGGGGTACACTGTTGCTGCTCCACTGGCCAAGATGCAAAACGCACGCCGCCCTCCCTTTCGCAATGCCGTTCGCGGCGCGCTCCGCCTGCGTTGCCCCTACTGCCAGCAAGGCCACGTCCTCGCTCGCTGGCCAAATAAAATTTTCCCGCAGTGCCCCCACTGCGGTCTTTCCTTCTTCCGCGAGCAGGGCTACTACATCGGCGGCATGATCTTCACCTACGGCTTCACGATTGCCGTCGTCATCCCCGTTTTTCTCGCATTACTTTATCTGCCCGACATGAAATCCGTCTCCCAAATCGTTCGCTTCGCCGTCTGGGTCCTCTTCGCAGTCCCGCTCTCGTTGCTCTTCATGCCATACGCCTACAGCCTCTGGCTTCATCTCGATTTCTGGCTCGAACCGTGGGCACCGCCAAAACGCTCCTAGCCCTCCGCAAATCGCCACAGCACGATTCATCCTGAGATTGGGCCACGCCAAATCCAGAATTTGGCCGCACGCCATTGCCTGTGACTCTAGTTTGGAATTGATTTTGAATTTGATTTTGTAGCGACCGCCCGCTTTTTTGAGGCAGGTGTCGTCGCTTGTGGAATCGCAAACAAGTTCACGGTGTGCAGCTTCACACCCTGTCCGAATCTCTCAAACCCGCCAAACAGGCGATATTTCTTCTAATTCATAGCTCCCCTGCTCTCTATCACTCGCTACGCAGCGAAACCGTCGGGTCCACCAGCGTTGCACGCCGCGCCGGGATGTAACTGGCCAGAAACGTCACCACCGCGAGCAGCAAAGGAACGCCAACAAACGTCAAAGGGTCTATAGGGCTGATGCCAAACAAAAGCCCGCGCATCATCCGCGTGAATGCCAGACTGCCAAGCAGACCAATCACCACGCCGGGAATTGCCAAGCCCATGCCCCGCCCGATCACCAGATGCAAAATTGCGCGCGGCGTGGCTCCCAGCGCCAGCCGAATCCCAATCTCACGCGTTCCTTGATTCACCACATAGGAAACCGCTCCATAAATTCCAACCATAGCGAGCGCCACCGCCAGCCCCGCGAACAAGCTGAGCAACAACACTGCAAATCGCCGCTGCGCCAGCGACTCCTGAACTCGCTGCTCCATCGTCACCACGTGGAAAATTGGCAGATCGCCGTCCACGCTTTGAATCTCCTTGCGCGCGGCCGAATACAACGCGGCAGGATCGCCGCTGCTGCGCACCACAACATTCATCTCGTTGGTTACGAACTGTGTTTGCGGATAATAAATGGCGATCCGCGAATCGGAATCCAGTGTGTATTGTTTAATTCGCCCAACCACGCCCACCACGGTGATCCAAGGGTCTTTGTCCGTGATGCCGCCGTTGTGCACCCGCTTTCCCAGCGCACTCTGCTTGGGCCACAATTCCTCAGCCATATATTCGTCCACAATTCCCACCGGCGTACTGCTCTGGCTATCAGATTCATCGAAGAAACGCCCCTCGCGCAGCGGGATTTGCATCGCCTCAAAGTAATGCCCGGTTATCACCCGCACGTCCGCATTGATGAAATTCTCACCCGGCGGCGGAATCCTGCCTTCCACAGTGATCGGCCCCCAAGCGAACATTTGGCTTAACGGCAGCGAAGAAATCGCTCCCACATGCGTCACCCCCGGAAGATGCGCCAGCTGCTCCATGATTTGTTTGTATGTGGACAGCACCGCCAGGTCTTGGCGGTATCCGTTGCCAGTCATCGTCAGTTCTATCGTCAACAGGTTCTTCGAATTGAACCCTGGGGAAACGTTTTGCAAATTCGCGAAGCTCCGGATCAACAGCGTCGCTCCAATCAATAGCAATACCGAAAGCGCGAGCTCGCAGACAACCAGCGATTTGCGCAGGCTCTTTCCGCGCCCCCACATCGCACCTGCATCCGCGGAACCTCGCCCTCCCTCCTTCAATGTCGAATGTAAATCGATCTGCGAAACGCGAAATGCTGGCGCCAAGCCGAACATCACCCCGGAAATCAGAGAGATGAACAGCGTAAAAAGGAGAACTCGCCCATCAATGCTGATTGCGTCCAGGCGTGGAACGCTTCCCGGCCCCAGCATGCGAACCAATTTCAGGCTGCCCACCGCGAGCAAGACTCCAATGGCCCCGCCGCACAGCGAGAGCAACAGGCTCTCGGTAAGCAGTTGCCGCGCGACGCGCACGCGGTTCGCCCCAATCGCCATACGCACTGCAATTTCCTTCTGCCGTGCAAGCGCTCGCGATAGCTGGAGATTTGCCACATTCGCGCAGGCGATCAGCAGCACAAAACCCACCGCAAACAGCAGCACAAACAGTGCGCCACGGCTGTCGCCCACTACTTGTTCAGCCAGCGGAACGATGCCGAACGTCAGCCCGCCATTCGGGGGATAATTCGTAGGATGGTCTCGCCGCAGGCCAGCAGTAATCGTTTCCATTTCGGCCTGCGCCTGCTGCAGTGTCACACCTTTCTTCAGCTTGCCGATGATGTTGTAGTCTTCATGATCCCGGTTTTGCGCAGCATCCGGTGCCAGCGGAAGCGGAAGCAGTATCTCAGCCTGTTCCGCACCCCCCAGCGTTGGCAATACTTCGCGCGGCAAAGAAAATCTGCGCGGTAGGATGCCAATCACCTGATACGTTCGTCCGTTGATCGTCAGCGCTCTCCCCATGACCTGAGGATCCGAGCCATAGCGCCTGACCCATATGCCATAACTCAGAATCGCCGTTCCGGCGCTGCCCTTTACGTCTTCGCTCGATACAAACAGACGGCCGCTGGCCGGTGCCGCTCCGAGCATGGGTAAAAGATTTGCAGACACGTGGATCGTGCCCACCCGCTCCGCTTTCCCGTCGCCTGTAAGGTTTTCATTACCACCAATCGCGATGGCTACTTCTTCGAATCCGTGATGCGATGTCTTGATGTCGAAGTACTGCGCCGTCGAAAACCAGTCCTCGGTAATCCCCAAGCCCGGCGACCGGTTCCACAAAATCACCAGCCTGCTCGCGTCCTTATAGGGAAGCGGACGCAGCAACAGCGTGTTCACGATACTGAAGATCGCCGTGTTCGCGCTGATCCCAATCGCCAGCGAGAGCAGCGCGACAGCAGTAAATCCGGGAGATTTTGCCAGCCCCCGAAAACCATAGCGAATGTCCTGAAGTAGTGGTCCCACGTCTCCCTACGTCACAATCTGTTTTGCCTAGGCCCCATATAAACACACGCTCCATCATTTTTTAAAAGCTTTCACGATCGCAGCATTATGGAATAGCTTTCGCCCGTTTCCCACACATAGAAACCATCAGGCGCTTTCAGTACTCGCAAAGATTTTTGGAGCGGTGGCCTCGGCGACGCCGCGGCTGAACTGCTACCCCGCGAGAAACCGCACGCTGCGACACCCTTAAATCCAACTGCGCACGCCATGATCTGCAAACGTGCGCCACCCTGTCCGAATTTCAGCACAGCGAGTATGCGAAGCGTCATATATACGCTTCGGCCTGCATCTTAGAACTCGGAAAGCCTGCTTATTTCTTACATGGAATATCCCTGTAACCATCATGTTTTCAGCCAAATAAAAAAACAATCCAATATGGCAGATACCTTGCTTTTCCTGTTGCGGGCAGTGGGAAGGATATGTGTCCGCGAGGGCGTCGCGCACACTGGAATTCGTGCCGATCCTCCCGCCCAAATCATGCTGCAACAGGAGCTACGAAGATGAACCGGAAGCACCTCAAACGCCTCGCGGCGCTATTCGCCGTTCTCTGTTCGCTATCATTTAACTCCGCCAGACTGGCTGCGCAAACCCAGACCACCGGCGACGTTGCTGGCGTGGTGACAGACGCCAGCGGCGCCGTCGTGCCCGCTGCCAAAGTTGTTCTCAAAAGCAATGATCGCGGAACTTCGCAAGACATCACCACCAGCAAGGATGGCGTGTATCGCTTCTTCCTGCTGGCGCCCGGCAGTTACACGGTAACCGCCAGCGCTGCGGGATTTCAAACCTCGCAGCAGGTCGTGCAGGTCAGCCTCGGGCAAATCGCCACAGCGGACGTGCATCTCACCGTCGGATCGTCCAACTCCACAGTCACCGTCACCGAAGAAGCCCCGCTCGTTGAATCCGAAAATGGCAACGTCTCCAGCACCTTGTCTGAAAAGCAGATTCAAGAGATGCCCAATCCCGGTAACGACATCACGTACAGCGCGCAATTGGCAACCGGTTCAGTCTCGAATACCGCCGGCGGCGGCCTCGGAAACTTCTCCAGTTTCGGAATCTCCGCAACCGCAAATCTTTTTACGCTCAACGGCATGGATGACAACGATCCCTTCCTCAGCCTCAATAACTCCGGCGCCACCAACCTGACGCTGGGAAACAACGAAGTGCAGGAAGTATCCGTCACTGCCAACGGCTATTCCGGCGAATACGGAACGTTGGCGGGCGCAAACGTCGCGTTCGTCACCAAGAGCGGCACCAACCAGTGGCACGGAAAGGAATCCTACTATTGGAATGGCAGCGTCCTCGACGCCAACAGCTGGTTCAATAACGCCGACGGCGTTCCGCGTTCCTTCGTAAACGCCAATCAATGGGGCGCCGACATCGGCGGGCCAATTGTGAAGAACAAAGTCTTTGGTTATTTCAACACCGAGGGCTTGTACCTATTCATTCCCGCGGGCGGGACCACCATCTCCATTCCCAGCCCGCAATTCGCCGCTGCTACGCAGAACTACATCAATACAACGTACGGCGCCAATTCCCCCACAGGCACCTTCTACAACAATATCCTTTCGCTGTATGCCGGAACTCCCGGCGGCCCTGGTACGCCGGTGACCACTGCGGGACTCGGCTGTGACGGCTCGGTGGCCGATATCAACGCCGTCGCCGGCACTACTTTCGGCACCACCACGCCGTGCGCCAACACTCTCACGTCAATCGCCAGCAACATGACGCACGATTGGCTGGTCGCCGGCCGCGTGGATTGGAATATCGGCAATAACGATCGCATGTTCACTCGCATCCAGAAAGAACACGGATTGCAAGCTTCCGTCACCGATCCGATCAATCCCATCTTCAACGCGCAGAGCGATCAGCCCGAATATCAAGGCCAATTTCAGTGGACGCACGCGTTCGCCGGCAACGCGGTCAATCAGTTCATCGGTTCGGGTCAGTGGTACTCGGCTGTATTTGACAACGTCAATCGCACCGCCACACTCGCCGCATTCCCGACGCTCCTGAATTTCGCCAACGGCGCTTTCCAGACCCTCGGCGGATTCTTAGGTTTGGGCAACGCATTGCCGGAAGGCCGCAACGTCACCCAATATCAGGTATCCGACGACTTCTCCAAGACCTTCGGCGTGCACACGCTGAAAGTCGGCCTGAAGTTCCGGCGCGACAACGTCACCGATTTCGACCTAGGCTTGTTTACCGATGGAGTTGTTACGCCTGCGAACCTGGGCGCCTTCTTCTTTGGAGGTTTTGATCCCGGAGCCGTAGGAGGCGTCAGCAACCTCGCGCAATCCTTCACCAAGTCCACCGAATTTCCCGCCGCACTCTACAACTTGGGCGGCTACGTGGAAGACGATTGGAAGATTAGGAGCAACCTGACGCTCACTCTCGCCCTGCGCCTCGAACATAATTCCAATCCCATTTGCACCACGAATTGCTTTGCAGCTCCGTTCGAACCCTTCCTCTCGCTCGATCACGACGTGAACACGCCCTACAACGCCACCATCCAGACCGGCCGAAGGCAAGCGTTGCCGTACCTCACCACCGTCGCGACCCAGCCGCGCTTCGGTTTCGCTTACACTCCGCATCTGTTCGGGATGAAAGGCGACACGGTAATTCGCGGAGGAATCGGCATCTTCTACGACGCGTTTCCCGGCATCGTAGTGGACAACTTCGCGCAAAACTCTCCGGCTTTCAACGCGTTTGCGATCAATTCATCGCCGGCCACGCCTAACATCGCACCGGGCGAGGTGAACAATCTCTTCGCCGCAACCGCCGCATCGAACGCCGCGTTCCTTGCGGGTTTCAGCAACGGCGCCACGTTCCCTGAAATCGCCGCCACGGTTCCGGGATTCACTCCGCCGGCATTGTTTTCGGCCTCGGCCAAACCGCTGAATCCCCAGTATCAGAAGTGGAGCCTCGAAGTAGAACATAGCTTCGGTCAGAACATGTCGTTGGATGTTCAGTACGTCGGCAATCACGGCATTCACGAATTGTTTTTCGATAATGGCCTGAACGCCGCCGTTCCGCTCGGCACGCCAGGCTTCACCAATGGCTTCAACGGCCTTCCGCTCACTCCGCTCGACCAACGTTTCGGAACCGTCACCCAAACCATTACCGGTGGCGTCTCCAACTACAACGGTTTGGCGATGACTTTCACGCGCCGCTGGGCCAGCGGAATCGTCCAGGTCAATTACGTTTACAGCCACGCGCTCGATGATTACTCCAACGGCGGCAATCCTGGCGTGCCCTTCGTCAGCACTGCCTACGGCGCCACCAATAGCGCCATCAGCTTCCCGGAGAATCCGTTCAATCCCCGCCAATTCAATTATGGCAATTCCGACTACAACGTCCGGCACTATCTCAGCGGCGACTACGTCTGGACCTTGCCGATTCGCAAGCTTCTCCGCGATCGTGGCTGGCACGCGGCTACCGACGGATGGCAGGTTTCTGGCACGGTCTTCGCTCGCAGCGGTTTGCCCTTCACGCCAGTGGACCTCAGCACCAGCGGAGCTCTTCTGGGCCAGAACTATCCCGGCACGATCTTCGCCAACCAGATTTCCTCCGCGAATCTGTACGTCACGTGCGCAGCGGGCCAGCCACAGAAGAAGATCTGCCTGAACACCGCGGATTTCACCACCTCACCATCAGGCTTCGGTAACGTTACGCGCAACCAACTCCGCGGCCCACTCTATGTGGACAGCGACTTCACGTTGATGAAGCAAACCAAAATTCCGGGCTGGGAAAGAGGGCAGGTTGGATTCGGAGCGCAGTTCTACAACATATTCAATCACCCTAACTTCCAGGCTCCGGTCGCGGACGTCAGCAACCCCGCCCTGTTCGGAAGCGTCGTGGCCACGGTGAACCCTCCCACGACTGCGTTCGGATCAGGTTTGGGCGCCAACGCATCGCCGCGCATCATCCAGGCGAAATTGCAGTTCAGCTTCTAGGTCCCAGCAGCAAGCGGCAGCAAACAAAAAGGGCGGTCCCACGCGACGCGGGCCGCCCTTTTTGCGTTCACCCTCATTTCACTCCTTTCGATGCGCGCTGCGTGAGCCACCCGCCCCGAACTTGGAAAGCTTCTGTATAATCGCGCACGATGACTCTGACAGCTGGAACACGACTCGGTCCCTACGAAATTATCGCGCCGCTAGGCGCGGGCGGAATGGGCGAGGTCTATCGCGCGAAAGATACACGCCTGGGGCGGGAGGTAGCGATCAAAGTCTTGCCGGCCCGGTTTTCCTCAAGCCCGGAATTGCGCGAACGATTCGAACGCGAGGCGCGCGCAATTTCTTCGCTGAACCACGCGCGCATCTGCACGCTGCATGACGTAGGACATCAGGATGGCGTGGACTTTCTAGTGATGGAATATCTAGAAGGCGAATCGCTGGCGGAGAAATTGCGCAAAGGCCTGCTGCCGCTGAGGGAGACGCTGAAAATTGGCATGGAAGTCTGCGAAGCGCTGGACGTAGCGCACCGCGCCGGAATCGTTCACCGCGATCTGAAACCCGCGAACATCATGCTGACGAAAAACGGGGCCAAACTCATGGATTTTGGATTGGCGAAGGCCAGCGCTGCGGGCAGCGGCGCCAGCAGAAGCGCGCCGCTGCTTTCTGCCGCCGAGACAATCAGCGGCCCCAGTCCGATCTCGCCGCTAACGGGCGCAGGGCAAGTGATCGGAACGATTCAATACATGTCGCCGGAACAAATTGAAGGCAAAGAAGCGGACGCGCGCTCGGATGTGTTCGCATTGGGCGCGGTCCTTTACGAAATGGCGACGGGCCAGCGGCCCTTTGAGGGCAAGAGCCAGATCAGCGTGGCCAGCGCAATCCTCGAAAAAGACCCGCCGCCGATCCGCCAGTTGCAACCCTTGACGCCAGCAGCGTTCGAACGCGTGGTCAGCACGTGCCTGCAGAAAAATCCAGACGACCGTTTCCAGTCTGCCCGCGACATAAGATTAGAGTTGAAGTGGATCGCCGAAAATCCAATCGCGGAAATTCCCACCGCGGAAACACAGACCAGCGACGTGTCAGCGGCGAACAAATCGCTGCGCCTTTTGCCTTGGGTGCTTGCGACCGCGCTGGCGATTGCCATCGCAGCAGGCGCGTGGCTGTACCACCGCAACGCAGGCCACGCGGCAATCCCCACGTACAAGCAGTTGACGTTTGAGCGCGGCTTTGTCTACGCGGCACGATTTGCGCCCGACGGACGATCCGTGGTGTACAGCGCGAGCTGGGATGGACAGCCCTTGCAGATTTATTCCACGGATCCTGGCAGCCCCGAGTCGCGCGCGCTGAATCTGCTGAATTCCACCTTGTTTGCTGCCTCGGTGAAGGACTTGGCCATCTCAATCGGCTGCAGGAACCGATACATCGGAGATTGCCAAGGCACGTTGGCGCTGGTGCCGATTTCCGGAGGCGCGCCACGAGAGATTGCAGAAGAAGTAGTAGCCGCCGATTGGACATCGGATGGAAGTGAGATGGCGCTTGTCCGCCACACCGAGGGAAAGTATCGCGTGGAATATCCGCGCGGAAAAGTGATCTACGAGAGCTCTACGCCGCTGGGGTTTGTGCGCATCGCACCGGACGGAAAGTCACTCGCGTTTGCACAATTTGTAGGGGAGTGGGGAGATGCCGGCCGGGTGTTCGTGCTGGATGCTAACGGCAAAGAGGTAACGCATTCGCGATTGTATGTGAGCCTCGAAGGAGTCGCTTGGCCACCGTCCGGCGAAGAAGTGTGGCTGGCGGGAACCACGGACACGGGATGGGCCGACGCGATTTATGCGCTGCGCATGAACGGCCAGGAACGCATCGTGCTGCGCTTGCCGGGGATGGTGCGCTTGCACGACATTTCGCGTGACGGCGGAGTTTTGCTGTCCAAGGACTTGTGGAAATCGGACATTATGTACCGCGGCGCGAACGAGAAATCCGAACGAAGCCTCTCGTGGCTGGATTACGCGCAATTGCGAGACATCACAGATGACGGGAAGATGGTGTCCTTCGCGGACTGGGGACAGGCGGCAGGGGTCTCCGCACTCGCGTTTGTGCGCAAGACCGACGGCTCTCCCGCGGTGAAGTTAGGAACCTGGGACGAGCCGGTGCTATCGCCGGATGGAACGCGGGTTTTGGCAGTGGAAGGAATCACTGTAGGAACGGGCAAGCCGTCGGTGGTGCCGATCGGGGTGGGAGAAATTCACAGATTCGAAGTGGGCGCAATCCAGAACGTACAGTCGATGGGATGGATGCCGGACGGGAAGAGCTTTTATTATGGCGCAGACGATGGACATGGATTTCGCATGTACTTGCAGGACCTTGCTGGCGGACCGCCGCGAGCGGTGACGCCGGTAATTACAGTGAAGTCCTATTACTTTGAAACGCATTTGGTTTCGCCAGACGGGAAGTTTCTCTTTGCGCGTGACACCAACGGAAACGCGAAGCTGTATCCCCTGGCAGGCGGCGCCCTGCAAGACGTCGCAGGACTGATGCCGGATGATGTGTGGATTGCCTGGGCCAAAAATGGCAAGGAAGCGTACGTATATCACGACGAAAAAACTTCAGCGACGGTCTACCGCTTGGACCTGACCACCGGGAAACGCCAACTGGTCGCGAAATTGGCGCCAGCCGATACCGCGGGCGTTACCTCCATTTCAAATGTCCTGTACACGCCCGACGGAAAAGCCTACGCGTACTCCGACACCCAGGAGTTATCAGAACTATTCATAGTAGGCAGCGTGAAATGAGCAGTTTTTGAAAATGGATAGGAGAAAAATGGCCGGGCGGCGGGCCCGCCCATCCACACCACCAAACGAACGCGTTAGGCTTTACGGGTGGCCTCCCGACCGTTGATCTATTTATTTTTGGCGGATTCCGCGCTCTGTAGAACAATTTGTGCATCGTCGCCGGTTTTCATCGTGTTGAAAAATTTCTGCAGCGCCGGATAACTGGCAACTGGAAATAGCGAACCATCAAGAATAAACGCGCGTCTTACTTCCACCGCGTCGTCCTGCTGCGTCGCGGATATCTCATAGGACAACATGCCCGGCTCGACCTGCTTGGCCTCGCTGGCCGCGGGAGCAGATTCGATCTTGTACCCCGTCGGAACGTGGAGTGTTAGGTCGTCAGTTTCCTCGAATGGGTAGTCGAAATAAATGGGGTAAAGTCGTTTTTCCGCTCGAAAGGCGACGGCCTGCGAAGTTTGAAACAGCGACGCCGGAACAAGCATGCTGCGGCCGTTGGGCATTCCGAAACCGGGAGCTTTCGTGGTCCCATCGACGAACAGCGGGAGGTCTATGTTGTCCCAATTGGCGATCGCGTTGACCTCAAACGTGGAGCCGGCAGGCAACCAACGCTGGATTTCGAGGCCAACGCCTTGACGGCGGCCTGCTTCATCTTTCCCACGGTAGCGCGCGCGTCGGGAGGCGGCGGATTGACCCGTATATTCCATACGGACCGTTCCGGTCGCTTGTCCGCTCGAGTCGATTTCGAGCTCAACAGTGCGGGTAATCGTGGCCTGTCTGGAGGGTGAAGGAGGAACGGTTACAAGCTCACCGCCCGCTTTGCTGCAGCGTACTCCCCCGGTATCCGTTTCATACCAGGGGAGGATTCCGAAGAGCGAAGCGCTCGAAGCTGGATCGAGATAATAATCCTGTGTGTCGGTGTGAACCCAAACAATGTCCGCGGAGAGCTGAGAAGGGTCCATCTTTTCGGGAAGAAAGAAGACCCTGTTACGATTCGCAACGAAAACCTCGCTGGCTGAAAATCCGGCGGCGCGTGCCAACGCCACGAATGTGTAATTCAGCTCACGGCCGGTGGCGTACCCGTGTTTCAAGACGTCTTCCACGTTATTATTGGGCTTGAGCTGTTCCTGTTTTTGTCCCTGATCCGATTTCACCTCTTCCACCCGGAGCTCGCGGATTTTCTGTACCCTCGCATAGATTTTTCGGAGTTTTACTTCGGGGAGATCAGCGGCGCTGACGGTGTGCGCCAAGTCGCTATCGAGCGCTCCTTTCTTGTTCACAAACTGGTCTATGACGTCTGAATAGGCTTTCCCCGTGCGGCTCCAGAACTGTTCCGGCGTCTCGTTCTCGGGAGTGTTCGCAGCGACGTAGTAGAAACCCACCTGAGCTTGGAGGGTGCGGGTGGGAGGCATGTATGGTTCCTTTTCTAAGGCTGGAACATCGTGTACGTTGATCGCATAGCTGCCGTCGGGTTGCTTCACCGGAATGGTCCCAGCCGGTAGGCCGTACTCGTGATAGGCCAGCGGCAGGGCGTATATATCGGCGAACTCAGAGATATGAGCGTACGGTTTAATGCTGAAGCGCGCGTCGCGCGTATACAGATGGCCGGTGATCGTCCAACTCTTGGTAATGTAATAATTGGGTTGGTGGTTGTTCCGCAAGTCATTGCGCACGCGGGCGTCGTTGACGTACACAGACGATTCGCGCTGTTCGCGGTATCTGTATTCGATTATGCTACCCGGGTGAACGTCCGGCAGCGTGAAGCTTTTCGCGCCATATTGAAAGCCGTTGGCGTTGCGGGTGTTTTTCTCGACGACTTTGCCATCGAAATTGACGATGCTGCCATCCGGATGGATCGTCCGGGCGCGGATATCCACGATGTCCGTGTATGGTCTGGCGAAGGGTAATTTGACGTCGCCTTCCTTTATGCCTTCCTGTGTGAAGATTTTGATGCGGACATATTCGTGAATCGAGAAGTCTTGAGACACCACCTCGCCGTCGCGATAGAGGATCATGGCGCTTGCGCCGGGATCGGCGGGATTGTCCTTCAGCGCAAGGTCCGCGGGAGGAATCGGTAACCAATCGTCGCTGGCGGCAGACGGCTGCCGCGCAAAGGCTGCCGCGCTAAGAAGCACAGACGCCAAGAAAGTCCCGCAAAGGAATCGCTGGGTTCGATTCATGGGGAAACACGCTCCAAATCAGAACAAAAAGGGCACCGCTTCTCAGGGCTCCGACCCTCCTCCTACGCTCCGCGAATTGGCGGGCCGCAGGTGGGGCTACGTCTTTAAGACGTAGCGTCTCTACGGCGGTTTCATTGAACCGCAACCTCGGTCCGATATCGTGCGCACACGACTGCGCGGTCCACAACCGGCTCCGCCCAAGTGAACGTCAGCCCCCAAGTCGCCACATACTTTTTCAATTTATTCCTGAGACACCGCGCCTGATTTCCGCGACAATAATCCAGATGGTCATCCTGGGCATCAACGCATACCACGCCAACGCCTCCGCCGCGATTATCGCCGACGGCCGCCTGCTCGCCGCCGTCGAAGAAGAGCGCCTGAACCGCGTGAAATACGCGGCCGGCCTTCCTGTGCGCGCGATCCAATATTGCCTGGACCAAGCCGGCGTGAAACTTTCCGAAGTGGACCACATCGCCATCCCCCGCAATCCCTGGGCGCGCCTCGGCACCAAACTGCGTTTCGCGATGCGCATGCCCAAATTCGCGCTCGATCGCGCGCGCGTCATGAAACGTTTCGCCGGAATTCACGAAGATCTCGCTGCCGCCTTCGAAACTCCGGCGGAAAAAATCCGCGCGCAATTCCATCGCATCGAACATCACACCGCGCACCTCGCCAGCGCCTATTTCGTCTCGCCCTTTGAGCACTCCGCCGTCCTTTCCGCCGACGGTCTCGGCGATTTTGCCAGTTCCATGTGGGCGCTCGGCGAAGGCCCGCGCATGACGCCCCTCGGCGAAATCACTTTTCCGCATTCGCTCGGCATGTATTACACCGCGCTGACGCAATACATCGGCTTCTGGAAATTTGGCGACGAATACAAGGTGATGGGCCTGGCCGCGTACGGCCAGCCGGAATTTCTCGACGAATTTCGCCGTATCGTTTACGTGGACGCGCCGCTTTCCTTCAAGCTCGGTCTCGAGTATTTCACGCACCAGACCCAGGGTGCAGACATGACCTGGCGTGATTCGAACAGCACTCCCGTTCTCGGCCGCCTTTTTTCCCCGTATCTCGAAAAACGCCTCGGCCCCACGCGCCAGCCCGACCAACCGCTCGAGCAGCGCCACCACAATCTCGCGGCCAGCATGCAAGCTGCCCTCGAAGAAGTCCTCGCCGCGCACTGGACCGCCCTCGCCGAAAAAACCGGCGAAAAATCGCTCTGCCTCGCCGGCGGCGTCGCCTTCAATTGCGTCGCCAACGGAAAAATATTCGATCACTCGCCGTTCGAGCGCGTTTACGTGCAACCGGCGGCGGGTGACGCCGGACTTTCCGTCGGCGCTGCCTTCGCGGTGAATCACCAAATCCTCGGACGCCCACGCGAATTCGTGATGGACCACGCCGGATGGGGCCCGCAATTTTCAGCGCAGGAAATCCGCGCCGCAGTGGAAACCGCCGCCGGCGGCGACGATCTGCAAATCGCCGAAAATCTAGACGAAGCCGCTCTGCTCCGCGTCACCGCACGCCACATCGCCGAAGGCAAAGTCCTCGGCTGGTTTCAAGGCCGCGTCGAATGGGGCCCGCGCGCGCTCGGCCAACGCAGCATTCTCGCCGACCCGCGCCGACCCGAAATGAAAGATGTTCTGAATCGCCGCATCAAACATCGCGAAACTTTCCGCCCCTTCGCGCCCTCTATCCTCGAGGAAGCCACCGGCGAATTTTTCGAAAAAACTCATCCGTCGCCGTTCATGACTTTCGCCTACAACGTGCGTCCCGAAAAACGCGCCGTGATCCCCGCCCCTACTCACGTGGACGGCACCGCGCGCTTGCAAACCGTCAGCCGCACCGCGAACCCGCTCTACTGGAAACTCATCCGCGCCTTCGGAGATCTCACCGGCGTGCCGGTCGTCTTGAACACGTCGTTCAACGACAACGAGCCCATCGTCTGTAGCCCCGAAGAAGCGCTCGATTGCTTCCAGCGCACGCAGATGGACGTGCTGGTGATGGGCAACTTCGTCCTGGAGAAAAAATCCGTAGCCGCAGGCAGCGGAGAATCCGCTGCTAGCGGCGCCACACGCGCAAAATAAATCGCCTGCATGCACATCCTGCTCCTGAACGAATACTATCCGCCCGACACTTCGGCCACCGCAAAAATGGCCGCGCAAGTCGCCGAGGCATTGGCGCAACGTCATCAAGTCACTGTCGTCGCCGGCCGGCCATCCTATGATCCTGATGCGCGCTACCCCTACGCCCTGCTCCGCCGAGATACGCGCAACAAAGTAACGGTCGAATGTGTCGGCTCGACCGCATTTCCGCGTCACCGGATGCCGCGGCGTGTTGCGAACTATCTTTCGTATCTCGCGCTGGCTGTGCCGCGGGCGCTGGCGCTGCGTCCGGATATTATTCTGGCGATGACTGATCCTCCCGTCGCGGGGATCGCCGGGGCGCTCATCGCGCGGCTGGCGGGGCGGCCATTCGTGTACAACATCCGGGACCTGTACCCGGACATGGCGGTGGGCGGGGACATCGTGCGTTCGGGCGAATGGGTGGCGCGGTGGGAAAGTCTGCATCGGCGGGCGTTGAAGCAGGCTGCGCGCGTGATTGTACTGGGTGATGACATGCGGGAGCGTATCCTGGCGAAGGGCGTTGTGGCGGAGCGCGTTGTCGTGGTGCGCGACGGGACAACGCCATCAAGTGCTCCCGCGACTTCGCCTGCAACCACTTCCGTTGGCTCGCCCGCGGTCTCGCCGGGATCCGGTGCTGCGTCAATGCCTGATCGCGGCGATCCTGTTGTGCAGGAAATCCGGCATGGATTTCCGTTCGTGGTGCTGCACGCGGGAAATTTGGGATTTTACGGGGCTTGGGAAACTTTGCTTGCGGCGGCGAAAATTTTGCGCAACGAAAATACTGGGTTCGTGTTTATTGGGGATGGCGCGAACCGGGCGGGGCTGGAATCGGCGGCACGTGATTTGCCAAATGTAAAATTTGCGCCGTTTCGGCCCGTCGCCCAACTCCCGCACGTCATGATGGCAGGCGACGTGCACATCGTTACAGTCAAGCGCGGGCTGGAGGGCGTGGTGGTGCCCAGCAAGCTGTACTCGATTCTTGCGGCGGGGCGTCCAATCATCGTGATCGCGCCGGCGGAGTGTGATGCCGCGCGGATTGTTGTCGAATCGGGGTGCGGTGTGGCTGTTGATCCCGACGATCCTGCGGCGGTCGCTGCGGCCATCCGCGAACTCCGCGCGCAGCCTGAGCGATTGGCGGAAATGGGGCGTCGCGCGCGAGAAACGGCGGCCAAATATGCTAGAGTTAATGAGCTTGAGCGGTTCGTTGCCATCGTAGAATCGGTTGCCCCAGCCCAGCCCCGAAAGTGAGTCGTAGCCGCAATGTCTCAGCACTCTGAACTGATCGCGTTCGCCGTGGCGCTGCTTGCGTCGCTGGGCCTCACTGTGCCGATTCGGCAGCTGGCGCTGCGTTACGGGATGGTGGATAAGCCCGGGCCGCGCAAAGTTCATCTGAATCCCATCCCGCTGCTCGGCGGGATCGCGATTTACCTGGGCTTCATCCTCGCGGTGCTGCTCACGCGGCATGACGCGCCTTTGCAGCAAATCATCGGGATTCTGGCGGGCGCTACGCTGCTGGCGCTGGTCGGCTTTCTGGATGATGGCGGGTTGCTGCATCACCAGGTAAAGCTTTTCGTGGGCATGCCGCTGGCGGCTGTTTTTCTGATTGCTTCGGGGATTCGCGCGCAACTTTTTTCGCAATTCATCCCGGGCTTCGGCGGATTGGTTCTGGATTGGTGCCTTACGGTTTTGTGGGTGGTGGGCATCACGGCCGCGTTCAGCATTCTGGATCATATGGACGGCCTGTGCGCGGGCATCGCCGCGGTTGCGGCCGGGTTCTTCACCATTTCGGCGTATGCCAACGGGCAGACCATGGTTTCCACTCTGGCCGCCGCGACTTTGGGCGCAGCGCTCGGGTTTCTGCGCTGGAATTTCAATCCGGCGAAGATTTTTATGGGTGACGGCGGCGCGATGCTGCTCGGTTTCCTGATGGCCACGCTGGGGCTGAAAATTCGTCCCGAGGGGGCGCTGTTCCCGCACACATGGCTGGTTCCGGTGCTGATTCTGGGCGTGCCGATTTTTGATACCACGCTGGTTTCGATTTCGCGGGCGCGGCGGGGGCTGCTGCCTTTCACTTCTCCGGGCAAGGACCATACTGCGCACCGGCTTTCGAATCTGGGCCTGGGGCATCGCGGCGCTGTGCTGGTGATGTACGCGCTCGCGATCTTCCTGGGGGCGCTGGCTCTCGCTGTCCCGAATTTTTCTGCTACTGCTGTATACACCCTCGCTGGGCTCCTCGTAGTTGGTGCGCTTGCCGCTGTGTTCGTCCTCGAAGCGCTGCCGTATGAACGGCAGGTCAAGTTGCATAAGCCGACCTCGGCGTCGTGACGTCCTCGAATAATTTGTGAGTTGTGATTGGTGAACAGTGATTGGTGATTCGCGATCTGCGGCGCCAGTTGCATAGGACTGCCTGCGGCAGGCAGGCAAGAGTGCCCGCCGCGGCGGACAGGCCTTTGCCACAGTGCTTTTTTTGTTGCGGTAAGAAAATCTTTTCTCTTTTGTTTTCAGGAGATTGGCAATTTTCTGAATTCGGGTCTGTTGCGGTTAGAAATATGGGGAGGCAATTTTTGCGGTGCGCAGCCGGCGCAAAAGTGTCGTACTTAGTATCGATTAGAAAATGTTTTCTCGTTTGTTGTGAGCGAGTTACGCTGATATTTAATAATTGGGTAGCGATTAACATTGCGTGATTAGTGGGTGGTGATTGGTGGTTCGTGAATCGCGACCCGCATCCCGCGACCGGTGATTCATGATGCCTGGTGCGCGAAACGCGTGAAGGGCGCGCGCCGAAACATGCATTTTCTGGTCGATTAGAAAAATTCAAAGTATTGTGTTCAGGGGAGTTGCGGGCGATTCTAATCGCCGTGACGTTGATTAGAAGATGGCGAGGGGAGGGTGGGGCTGTCGCGCTGGCTGTTGTGGCGCGAGCAGCATGGACCATGTAGCCCCCTTGTGGTGATGAAATTAGCGCACGACTGATGATAACACAGTCGTTACGGTAATTCAAGTGCAAACTGAGGGGTGGGGGCTCGCGGACGTGAGGGCGCTACGGCGTTGAGCCTAAACCCGCACCCTCGCCTACGGCGAGAGTGCGGCACCCTGAATACCTAAAGACCGCGGTCTCGGCGGTGTGAAAGGGTGTGCCACCCGCCGTCTAGACCCCACCCTTCGCGTGAAACGAGGGCGCGAAGGATCGGGCACCCGGAAACTCAACTGCGTTGGTTTGGGTGGTGTGGAAGGGTGTGCCACCCGCCCTTTCTAATTGGCGTCGATACTTCTCATATACCTTATGAAATCAGTAAACTGCTTTTCCTGAAGTGTGATACCGTTCGCTTGCATTCAACTCCATTCGGCTCTTTTTGACTGTTTTCAACTCATTCGGGGACGAGTCGAGAACGATTATCCACAACTGCGGTGCATCGATGGAGGCGACGGCCCATGACGACGAAGATGATTAGGAACCTATTCCACTTCACGGATCGTCGGAACCTTCCCTCGATTCGAGCAACGGGGGGATTGTTTTCCTATGCTCGATTACAGAAGATGGGGATTGAGATTCCGGCACCTGGCGGGAATGAGTGGAGCCATGAGGCCGATGCACAGAAAGCCATGGACAGTTACGTCCATCTTTGCCTCCGGCCAACGCATCCAATGGAATATGTTGCGAGGGTTGACGGTCGCATCAGAACGTCCATTTTTCTAGAAGTTAATACGGACATGCTCGAATCCGAAGGTGTGAGATTCACTGCGGGTGTCTCAAACAAGGCAGGGGTTGACACCCACTCCATTGACGATGCAATGGGCATCATCGATTTTGACATGTTGTACGGTGGATGGAAGAATTGGAACGACCCGAAAATCCAGGAAAGATTGCAGGAAGTCGAAAAATACGAGATTCTTGTGCCTAAGCACGTCCCCCTCGGGATGATACTTAATTTCCCAAATGGCTGAGAGACCGATCTTTATCCCGTCGCCGGACACGCCCGAGCTGGTCAAAGAAATATTTTGCCAATTGGA
Source organism: uncultured Acidobacteriota bacterium (assembly GCA_963779465.1). Lineage (GTDB taxonomy): Bacteria > Acidobacteriota > Terriglobia > Acidiferrales > UBA7541 > Palsa-295. Next base: position 188,530 of record CAVZYH010000004.1, read on the forward strand.
GTGGAACGCAGGGTTTGCCCCAATCCAGAAGAAAAAGAACGTCGCTGCGCTGCATGCCGCCGCGGCCAAGAGAGGATTTTCCCCCCTACTTGAGGTCTCCACTAAGTCGGAAAGCCCGCTCGGCGAGTACCTAAGTGCATTCAACTTGAAAGTTAATACTTGGCAATTCGGTGAGATTCCGATGGAGTGTGCTTTCCAAGGGAGCAAGGTTTTCGAAGGCGGCGGGCCCTATACCGATCTGTACACTGCTGATGATGTGAAAAGCGCCAGGCGGGACCTTCGGCTTCAAGAGTCAGGAAGGCTGATCGGCTTCGAGTTTGAAGGCAAATCATTCCCCCTCGAGCCCAAGACATCTTTCTATGATTGGTTGTACATTAGCGCTATCTATCCGTGCCAGGAACAGTTTTCCGCATTGAAACAATATGCCGGGTTCACTGACATTGAATTCAATCCCTACCGGTCGATCAACTGCCAGGCACGTTCTTGTGCCTTGTTTGTCGCCTTGTTATCAAAAAGGCTCCTGACAGAAGCTATGACAGCGCCCGAGGCATTCATGGAAATGCTTTCTCGCTACGCGTACCGGCCGCATTTGGCGGAACCGCCAAACGATCAGGCGCATGATGGTGGCGCGGAGGTTCCTACGATGAAAAAATTCCAGTGTACGGTATTGGTGGACTCCAGCCCGAGCGGTCAGTGCATCCGCGTGGAAGGCCATCCGAGCGAGCACGTCACTCCGAGGTCAGCACAAGGCGGCTACTGCTGCCCTCGCTGCAAAAAGTTATTCGCGTCGCTCGACGCTTTCGACACGCACGTGCCTTGCTCCGCGTGATCCGCATCATGCCTGATACAAAGTTTTCTATCGGCGCACAAGGAAGACGGATCCTGCTCGCTATCCGCGTGTGCCTCGTGTCGGCGTTTGCGACCACGATCGCCGCTGTCCGCACGGCTAATTTCATTTTGATCGAGGCGGACGGCTGGGCTACCTGGTGGGGTACACCCGGGGCGGGCGGCGCACCCTAAGGAGATTGCTGCTTCCGGAGCGCTTCGAGCACGAGAGCGCGATATACGTCGATTTGTTCACAAATCTGTTTGTCGAGATCCTTCGACAACAGAAATCTACCCAAGTGATTCACCCACAGTGCGAATGCCTCATCTGACAACGCGACTGGTTGCGACGGCGAGCCCTTAAAGTAGCTATGAAGGGATTTGCGCGCGATTGGCTGCATTAATTCGAACCTTGCGGCCCCTTCCTCCGTACAACCATTGGCATGCGAGGGCAAGTAAAACAGATTTGAAAAGTCGAACCCCATTGTTTTTATCCGAAACTCTTCGTCGTGACGGGGCTTGAAGCTAAAAATCGGAGCGCACGCGTACAAAGTCTCATCGTGGAGCGGATTCAACCACCTGGAACCGATTGCCCGGATAACGATAAGAGGTCGTTCCTTTCCTTTGTAAAGGTAGTAGTTTTCGTCGCTGCGAAGTCCAAGTTCGGCGATTGGCATGTGACTTCGGTCGGTTGGTTGAAACCGCTTTGCCTCATATTGCGATTTCGACGCATCAAAGGCGTTGTAATTAATTACTTTTAGAATCCATGGCTCTGCGGGTGGGTACACTGTGTGAGCGAACACAATTTGGCCCGGTGTGAGGGGCGCGGGGGACGTGCCTGTCGGACGAAGAAACTTGTAGTAATTTGAGCAGAGAAGGTTGGATAGGCTCTGTTTCATTCTTCAGGCGCCAAGTCGTCTATTCGAAGTTTGCAAGGCCCCGATGGGAAGCCGTTCGGTTCCTCCTGGTCCCAAATCTCGAGGTTCCTCAGGAGCTCGTCGGACGGCGAGCTTGGTTGGCGCAATTCGACATAGGACTTCGCGCGCTCAGTTAGCTGCTTCCTGAGCTTGCTGACTTTTTCGGAGTCGAGATTGATTTGGAACTTCTTCGGAGTTAAAGGCTGAACCGTGGAGAAATCGAGTTGCTCACCCCGTCTTGCGTTTTGCATCGGCTCCGTTTCAAAGTAGACAAAATCGAGCAATTGGTTTAAGTCCGCGTCGCTCCAATCTCTTACGATCCCCTTTATGATTGTCTCAGTCCTAAAGTCCGCACGCGCCCTCATGAATAATTCCTCGTCCCGAAAAATCTGTTTGGATGTTTTGCCGCTTTTCCATTCGTTTGTTTCGATTTCCGGGTCCCCAAGGACACTCTCAAACGACATTGGATACGGCCCGAAAAGATAGAACTTCCAGTCAAGATCGGTGAGTCTTCGGCGCTCTTGGCGGAAATATTCCACCTCCGCGAGATACATGAGCTTCACAAGTCTCGTGATCTGCGGAAGCAACGAACTCTGTTCTTTCGCATTCTTGTAAATTAGATCGATTATGAGCGTGGGATCGGTAGGCATTCTCGACCTTGCGGGTGTTTCATTATAGCCAATCTTGGCCCCTTTCACCGCCTCGGTTGGGAAGCGCGCTGGAAATCGCGGGGCTCTCAGGAAGTACGGCGAATCGGGGCATCGTAACCCCCGATGTTCACGCTTTCAGTGTATCCAGAACAAAGGCGAAGATAAAGCGAAAAGGAGCGAGGCCAAGCCTTTCAGGCGACCCTGACCGGCGCCTTTGATTTTCCGCGTGGCCCATCCTCGCGCGCCAGCGATAGCTCAACTGCGGACTGACCTTAAAAGCTTGCGGTTGCGATGATTATGCCGGCTGTGAGGATGAAGAGTCCGCCGACGAGGACTGCTAGAGATGGAATCTGCTTGAATGCCAGCCAAGAGATGGCTTGAGCGGTGAGAAAGAAAAGCACCACGTAGAGGCCGAGCGGTTTGCCGAAGCCTCGGGGCGGCGAGGGGGATTTATTGGTGGTGGGGTTTTTGATTTCGGATGTGGCGGAGGATGGCGGGGATCAGGGTAATCCCATTCGAACCTGCCACCGGCAGGTTCTCAGGGTGAAGCGGCGGTCTTTGGTGGAGAAGATGACGGGAGAATGTTTTAGGCGGGCCGGAGGGGTGAGCGGTGAGTGGCAAAAGCAGATCCCTCGCTGCGTCCCGCGCCCGCCAAACCGCGGCGGGAAGGCAAAAGCGCGGGACTGCGTTCGGGATGACACGTAACTCTTCGATGTGGCGGGTGGGAAAAGCGAAGAGAGATCCTTCTCCCGCGTTCGCGGGATCAGGATGACGACGAGGCGTGGGGGGCGCGGTCGAGCGTCGGAGCGACGTTGACGACAACAATTATGAGGCGTTGCGCGATTCATGCAGCGTAACGGAATTGATGAAGAGCAACGGAGATTGATGCGGGGTTAGGGGGATTGATGGAGGGCGGCGGCTTTTATGGCGTTTTCCAGGTCGGTGGCTATGCGGGATTTGGAGATGTAGCCACGGACGCCGGCTTGGGCGGCGTAGCGGGCGAGGTCGAGAGATTCGAAGTGGGTGACGATGAGGATTTCGGCTTGGGGAGCGTCGCGGCGGATCAGTTCGGCGGCGGTGAGGCCGTCCATGGCGGGCATGGAGATATCGAGGAGGATTACGTCGGGCTGAAGCTCGGCGGCTTTTTTAACGGCGTCGCGGCCGTCTTCGGCTTCGCCGCAGACTTGCCATTCGGGATGAAGCGCGAGGAGCATCTTCAGGCCGGTGCGTACGGTGAGGCTGTCGTCTGCGATCAGGATGCGGACTTCGGACATTGATTTGTGGACCTCTTTCGAGTCTGTGTCCCGGCTGCGAAGCTGGAACTTCAGCGGCTAAAGCCGCTTGGGTTCTGCACGGTTTGTGTCGTGGCTAAAGCCACGACCCACAAAGATTCTCGAGCGCTTACACTGACTGTGCTGCCAAGACCGACGAAGATTCTCCAGCCTCGCAGTGAGTTTGAAACCGCGAACGCCGAATCGCGTCGAGCGGCGACGGATGCTCATTCGCGCCGCTAGGTGCTAGGGGTACTTTACAAATGGAGCGGGGAAATGTGCATCGGGTGATTGGTGTAGATGCGACGGCTTCATGCATGCAGGTTTCGCAACGATGGGCGAAGGGGCGGGCGAAAGAGTGGCGCGGAGTTGGAGCTGCGGGGAGCGTTGGGCTTTGGCGCGGATTAGATGGTGGGATATACTTCAAGGCCGGTTGACGGAGTGGAGCAGCTTGCGGGCGCGAAGCGTGGCGCGCTCGAGGCGGCTTGGCTTTGTTTTGGTTTGGTTTGCGACTGTTCGATATTTGCGCACTTCTAATTGTGACTGGTAATTGTGACTGGTAATTGTGACTGGCAATCGTAACTGCTCATAGGGCTGACTGCACACGCACAACATGGCGCTCGACTCACGCGGAACGAAAAATACATCTACGCCCAAAACTCAGGCGGCGAACCACGGCGCTGCGCGGAACGTTGCGGTGGTGGGAGGATCGGCGGCGGGGCTGCTGACCGCGTCGGTGCTGGCGCGGCAGGGCGTGGGAGTGCGCGTGTTCGAGCGGATCGAGACGCTGGAGCCGACGGAACGGACGTTGATTGTGACGAACCGGATGCGGACTTTGTTGGGGCGCGCGGCGGAAGGGTGCATCGTTAATGAGATTCGGCGGTTTGAATTATTTACGGATGGGCGGTCGGCGACATTTGAATTGAAGCAGCCGGATTTGATTATCGAGCGGCGGGCGTTGATACAGGGATTGGCGGAAGAGGCGCGGCGGGCGGGTGCGGGATTGGAACTGGGGCGGCGGTTTCATGCGCTGCATTCGAATGGGCGCGGGCTGGTGCTGGAAGTGGAGCGTTGTACGGACGGAAGCCGCGAAGAAGTTCACGCGGACACGATTATTGGCGGCGATGGGGCGGCGAGTCGTGTGGCGCGTGCGGCGGGTTGGGCGCCGCTGGAAACCGCTCCGCTGGTGCAGGCGATTGTGCCGCTGCCGAAAGATATGGCGCCGGATACTGCGAGAGTGTGGTTCGTGCCGCAGGACACTCCTTATTTTTACTGGTTGATTCCGGAATCGCCGACGCGCGGGGCTTTGGGATTGATTGGAGAGACGGGGCCGGAGACTCGTCGGCTGCTGGAAAATTTTTTGGAGAAGCGCGGGTTGACGCCGGTGGAATTTCAGGGGGCGCGGATTCCGGTGTACACGGGGTGGGTGCCGGTGCGGCGGCAGGTGGGGCATGGGTCGGTTTATCTGGTGGGGGATGCGGCGGCGCAGGTGAAGGTGACTACCGTGGGCGGGATCGTTACGGGATTTCGCGGGGCTTTGGGCGTGGCGGAGGCGATTTTGAATGGCGGGTCGAGCGGCGTGCTGCGGAAATTGCGGCGCGAGCTGGATCTGCATTTGCTTTTGCGGCGTTCTTTGCATGAATTTCAGCAGGATGATTACAGCAAGCTGGTGGATTTGTTGAATGATCCGGCGAAGCAGTCGTTGAGCGAATATTCGCGCGATGAGGCATGGAAGATTTTGTGGCGCGTTTGTTTGAGCCAGCCGCGTTTGATATTGCTGGGGCTGCGCGGGTTGTTGACGCACAGCCGGTCGTTGCGCGGTTTGCGCCGGTCGCGCGTGTAGGGATTTGTGGCGGCGTTGGCTGCTTGCGTGAATTTTTTGTTGAAAACCCTCCCTGGTGTGGTTCTTTGCGTTCCCTTCAGTTCGATGAACTCTTTGCGTGAAGGTGTGTAGCGTGTACATTCTGGGAATTTCCGCGATGGGGCACGATTCGGCGGCGGCGCTGCTGGGGGAATCCGGGATTGTGGCGGCGATGGAGGAGAGCAAGCTGGCGCGTTCGCGGACGATCGAAGGAATTCCGCGCGAGGCGATTCGATATTGCCTGGAGCGGGCTGGGATTGGTTGGCGCGATGTGTCGCATGTGGCGATTGCGAGCCATCCTTGGCGGGCTTGGCAGAGGCAGGCTGCGTTTCGGGCGAAGTTGGCGCCGCTGGCGCCGGTTTCCAGCGGGTACTTTGTGAATAAGGCTTCGGGGGAGTTGGGGCGCGAGTTGAATAATGTGCGGATCGTGCGGCAGATGGCGGGGGCGCCGGACGGGCGTGTGGCGTCGTTTGATCATCATCTGTGCCACGCGGCTAGCGCGTATTACGCTTCGGCGTTTGAGCGCGCGCTGGTGGTGTCGTTGGACGAGAAGGGCGACGGGCGGGCTGGTTTTGTGGGAATCGGTGAGGGGACGGGGTTGCGCGAGGTTGCTTCGCTGGCGTTGCCGCATTCGCTGGCTTGGGTGTATTCGCAGGTTACGAAGCTCTTGGGGTTTCGTGCGCACGCGGATGAGCACAAGACACAGTGGCTGGGCATTTGTGGTGAAGGCGGCGAGTTACGTGGGGCGAAGGGCGGCTCGGCGGCGGGTGCTGCGGAGTTTACGGATTTGTTTTTGGAGATGCTGCGGCGCGAACCACGCGGCGCTGCGCATCTGAACGCGAAATATTTTCGGCGTGGATTTGCGGGCGAGCTTTCGTTCACACACGAGTTTTACCGGCGCGCGGGGATTGCGCACGAGCCGGCGGAGGATGCGCCGGACACGCGGGTGGCTGAGGGGTTGAGGGCACGCGTTGCGGCTGGGTTGCAGCGGGCTTGCGAGATTATTTTGTGTGAATGGCTGGCGGCGCTGCGGGAACAATTCAAGGAGCGCTCGCTGTGTCTGGCGGGCGGGCTATTTTTGAATCCGTTGCTGGTGGCGGCGATTGAGGCGGGCGCTGGATTTGAAAATGTTTTTGTGCAGCCTGCTGCTGGGAACGAAGGCACGGCTTTGGGGGCTGCGTGGCTGGTCTGGCATCAGCAGTTGGGGCGCGAGCGACTGGCGGCGATGGCGGCGCCTTATTGGGGGCCGGCGTATAGCAACGAAGAAATCAAGAAGGTGCTGGAGAATTGCAAGGCCGCGTATCATTGGTGCGATTCGGACGAGCGGAAGCTCAGCGAAGCGGCGCGGTTATTGCAGGCGGGGAAAATTGTGGCGTGGTTTCAGGGAGCGGCGGAATTTGGGCCGCGGGCGCTGGGGAATCGAAGTTTGCTGGCGTCGCCGTGGGCGCCTTATGCGAAAGAAAATCTGAACGATTACGTGAAGCATCGGGAGTCGTTTCGGCCGTTTGCGCTGGCGATTCCTGAAGAACGTTGCGCGGAATATTTCCAGTGTTCGGCGAATGGGCGGTTTCTTACCACGATGGCGAAGGCCAATGCGGCTGGGCGCAAGTTGCTGGAGGATTTGCCGCCGGGATTTTTGCTGCCGGATGATTTGGTACGTTTGCAGGTGGTGCGGGCGGCAGACAATCCGCTTTTCTGGAAGTTGCTACAGCGTTCGGGGGAAAACACACCGGCGCCGATTTTGGTGAATACTTCGTTCAATTTGTTTGGAGAACCGCTGGTGGTGACGCCGCGGGATGCGGTGCGGAGTTATTTCTGTTCGGGAGCGGATGCATTGGTGGCGGGAAATTTTCTTTTGGAGAAGCGATAGGTCGCAATGTCAGCCACCGAAAAGTCGTCTTCGGGTGTTTCGGGGCGGCGACGGCCGGGAATTGGCTTATTTGCGATTTTGGCGTTGGTGGTGGTGATTGGCGTGGTGGTGTTTCGCAACGCGGGGCACTGGCTGGTGCGAGAGGATCCGGTGGGCAAGGCTGACGTGATTGTAGTTCTTAGCGGCGGGTTGCCGTTTCGCGCGGAGGGCGCGGCGGGCATTTATAAATCTGGGTACGCGCCGGCGGTGTGGGTTAGCCGGCCGGGAGGACCGCAGGAGGAATTGGCGGCGCTGGGAATTCATTTTGTGGGGGAAGAAGAATACAACCGGGAGATCCTGGTGCGGGAGGGCGTGCCGAATTCGGCGATACGGATTTTTCCGGACGCCATCGCCAATACGCAGGAGGAGGTGGAGGAGATCGCGCGGGATATGCGACGGGACGGGACGCACACCGTTATTATTGTTACGTCGCCGCAGCATACGCGGCGGGTAAAGGCGCTGTGGAGGAAACTAGTGGGCGATGATCCGCGGGTAATTGTGCGCGCGGCGTCGGGCGACCCGTTTGATGCGGACCACTGGTGGAGGAATACACAGGATGTGCTGGCGGTGGTACGGGAATCATTGGGGTTACTGAATGTGTGGGCGGGGCTGCCGGTACGGCCGCATTTGCAGTGACCGTTGGGCATAGGCAACAAACGCTGCGATTCTGATAAGCGCGTCGGCTTCCGCGTATAACATTGATTGTTTGGACGTGCGCGGCACGAGGCAGGTTCTTGGAGGAACGGACATTGAAGATTTCGGTGATTGGAGCGGGTTATGTGGGATTGGTGACGGGTGGATGCCTGGCAGGCCTGGGCCACGAGGTAGTGTGCACGGACAGCGACGCGGAAAAATTGAAAGTGCTGGAATCGGGGCGGCTGCCGATTTACGAGCCGGGGCTGGACGTGGTGATCGAGCAGGCGCGCAAGGAAGGACGACTGAGTTTTCGCGCGAACGCGGCGGAGACGGTTCAGTTCGGTGAAGCGATTTTCATTTGCGTGGGGACGCCGCCGCTACCCAACGGCAGCGCGGACCTGAGTGCCATTGATCATGTAGCGCGGCTGGTGGCAACGGAGGCGCGCACACCGAAGCTGGTGATCGAGAAGAGCACGGTGCCGGCGCAAACGGGGCAGGAATTGAAACGTGCGCTGGCGGTGTATGGGCGCAAGACCGGCGTGACTTGCCGAGTGGCGTCGAATCCGGAATTTTTGCGTGAAGGAACGGCGGTGGGAGATTTTTTGCATCCTGACCGGATTGTGGTGGGCGTTGAGGACGAAGTGTCCGAGAAACAGTTGAAGGAAATTTACCGGCCGGTGCTGGAGAGGACTTTTGCATGCCCCATCCACAAGGGAAAATGTCCGGATGTGCCACTGCCGGCGTGGCTGGTGACGACGATCAATAGCGCGGAGTTGATCAAGCACGCGTCAAATTCGTTTTTGGCGGTGAAGATTTCTTACGCGAATATGGTGGCCGATCTGGCGGAAAAGCTGGGGGCGAATATTGAGGAAGTGGTGCGCGCGGTGGGGATGGACCCGCGCATCGGACCGAGTTTCTTTCATGCGGGGATTGGGTTTGGTGGATTCTGCTTGCCGAAGGATTTGCAGGCGTTCGTACACCTAGCGGAGAAATCCGGAGTGGATTTTTCCATGTTGAAGGAAGCGGAAAACATCAACAAACGGCGCATTGAGCTTTTCGTGGAAAAGATTCGACGGGCGTTGTGGGTGGTGAAAGGAAAACAGATTGGGGTGCTGGGATTGGCGTTCAAGCCTAATACGGATGACATACGATTCGCGCCTGCAATTGACCTGATCCACGCGCTGTTGAAGGAAGGTGCCGTGATTCGCGCGTACGATCCAGAGGCGATGGAGAAGGCGCGGCCGGCGCTGCAGATTCAGTATGGAAAGGACGCTTACGAAGCCGCGGAGGGCGCGGAGGCTTTGCTGATCGCGACAGAGTGGGAGCAATTTCGGAAGCTGGATTGGGGGAGAGTGCGCGATTCGATGGTGCGGCCTTTGATATTGGATGGGCGGAATTTGCTATCGGGGAAAGAGATGAAGGGGCATGGATTTGAGTATTATTCGATGGGAAGGCCCGATTAGTTTTCGTATCGCAAAGCGATTTAGAGTTCGAGGCGCGAAATTCGAAGTCTCCGAAATGACGAAGATCTGCAGTCCCAAAGGCGAGCCGGGATCGGTGCAGCTATTGTCGTCTTGTGTGTGGCAGTAGCCTTTCTTATCGTGGCTGTTTCCGGACCATCGCGATGGACTCAGACCATTATCGAAGCGTTACGATCGAGAGACGCGAGAACGGTTTTCTTGACCACGCTTGGATTGGTTTTTATTCTGCAAAACTACTGGCAGCTCCGGAAGTTCCCGATGTTCTGGGCAATGCTCTCGGCATTTCTAGTAGTCTTCGCGGCATCGATATTTTTCCTCTCGGCCGTGGGCGGAAACCGATATGTGCTGCTTGGCACAACCGCCGGAAGCGAGTTTGGAATTTTCGCGCTGGTGCTGTATCGAGCCTTCGGTGTCGGACCGAAGCGACAACCTAAAAAATTGTCGACCCCCTAAGGCAATTCGCCCGCCTAAAGACGGCCGCCACAAATTCAAAAGCAACGGCAACTGAGCCGGCGAGACGCCGGCGCTACAAGGCAACGCCAACATCGCTGCTGCAGTTCCCAGGATTGGAGAAATCAAAGAGAGTGGCGTCGCGGGGCTGACGCGATGGCAAGCTGGGGCGCAGCAAGCAGCGCCCCTACCGAGTATTGGTGTCCTTGGTAGTATTTGGGGCGGGCACGGCATGCCGTGCCCCTACGTCCCAGTGCGATTATTTTGCTGGGGTGGATTGGGCTACTTTTTCGCGGAAATATTCGTAGGTGCGTTGCAGGCCTTCTTCCAGGGTTACCTTTGGTTCCCAATTTAGGATGCGTTTGGCTTTGGTGATGTCGGGGCAGCGTTGCTTCGGGTCGTCTTGCGGCAGTGGATGAAACACGATGGGCGCGGTGGCGCCTACTAGTTTGCGGACGCGTTCGGCGAATTCCAGGATGGTGATTTCCTGGGGGTTGCCGATGTTGGTGGGCTCGTGCTCGTTGGATTCGAGGAGCTTGTAGATCCCGGCCAACAGATCGGAGACGTAGCAGAAGCTGCGCGTTTGTTTGCCGTCACCGTAAACGGTGATGGGTTCGCCGACGAGCGCCTGGTAGAGAAAATTGGGGAGGGCGCGACCGTCGTTGAGGCGCATGCGCGGACCGTAGGTATTAAAGATACGGACAATGCGGGTATCGAGGCCGTGATAGCGGTGATAGGCCATGGTCATGGCTTCGGCATAACGCTTGGATTCGTCGTACACGCCGCGGGGGCCGACGGGATTTACGTGGCCCCAATAGCTTTCGGGTTGCGGGCTGACTTGCGGGTCGCCGTAACATTCGGAAGTGGAGGCGAGGAGATAGCGGGCATTTTTGGCCATGGCGAGGCCTAGGGAATTGTGGGTGCCGAGGGCGCCGACTTTCAGAGTTTGGATGGGATATTTCAGGTAGTCGGGCGGGCTGGCGGGGGAGGCGAAATGCAGGACGACATCAACTGGGCCGGGGACTTCGATGTAGCGCGAGACATCCTGATGCGCGAAGCGGAATTTGGGATGGGGGAGGAGGTGGGCTACGTTCGAGTCGCTGCCGGTGACTAGATTATCGAGGCAGAGAACTTCCCAACCTTTTTCCAGTAGCAGCTCGCAAAGGTGCGAGCCGAGAAAACCTGCTCCGCCGGTGATTACTGCGCGCAATGGAAGGCTCCTTGGTCGTGATTAGGCCGGTTCATTATCGCCGAAAAGAGGGCGTTGGGGAATACGGGAGGAGCAATTCCAATTACAGAGAGGGAGCTCGTCGGGGCGATCCACAAGCAGAGTCCCCACCGATGTTCAATAGGCAAGACGCGGGCGGGCACGGCACGCCGTGCCCCCACGGATGCAAAGGCTGGCGGTCTAAAGACCGCCGCTACGAAATGCCGTACGACCACTTAGTGAGACGCCGCTGGGACAACTGCGGCGGATGGAAAGGCGGTGGTGTGATCGAGGACGATGCGCCAGCCTTCGGGAAATTTTCTGAAGTCCAGGGAGAAGACGCCGGAGGGTTGGTCGGATTCGCGGACGAGGTGGAATTTTCCTACTACGTAGGCGGCGTCGGCGCAGGTCAAGTGAATTTCCAGATCGGAGAAGGAGACGGTGCCCATGGATTTTCGATCAGGATAGGAACGGTGGTAACGGTCGAGGACTGCTTGCCAGCCATGGGCGATGCCGCTCGCGCCTAGAAATTCTGTTTGCTCTGAGTTCCAGTAACTGGTCATGAAGGTGTCGATGTCGCCGCGATTCCAGGCGGCGGTTTGCATGTCGAGGACGGCGCGGATGGCGGCTTCGTCGGATGGATTTGCTGGGGCTGCGATGGAGGCGCGCGAGATTGCGGCCGTGCAGATTAGTACGGCTACTGCAGCGAGTAGGGCGATGCGGGATTTTGATGTTGCGGGCATTTTGGGCTCCTCTTGAATTGGGTGGGTGTGGATTTGTTTGTGCGCAGAGTCAGCGCTATGAAATCGAAAGCAACGGCTGCCTGGTTCGATGAACCTGAACCGGCCGCTACCTGTCCGATCCCGCTCTGGGGGATCTCAGGATGAATCGCGCTGTGGCGCGGTTCACAAATTCAAGAGCGACGGCACATGCTACGTCAACTGCGTTGAGGTTAAGCTCGCCGCGATGCGAATAAGGTCAAAAACGCCAATCAGGAGATTGGCGATCCCAAGTGCGCGAGACAAGGTATCAGTGAATGCGGCGGCGGACAACATGGGAGATTCGATTCGGCGGAGCCATACGGATTTACACAGCGGGGCTACGTGGATTGGTACCGACGGGCTATTGCCGCGGGCGGAGGGGTACGGCAAACTGGGTGCGGTCGAACATGTTTATATCAGCCTTCATTCTCGTGATCTGCTTCGCAGCGATGATTCAGTTCGCCGTGTTTAGTTGGCGGGCTGGGTTGCTGAGGACGATAGCCACCGAGCCGGTGGGCGATCAGGCGGAGCTGACGGCGGAGGTCTCCCGTAATCTGCTGAATGGAAAGGACTTCGCTGACATGTCCAGTTTGCAGGGGCTTTGCCCGGACTTGAAGCGGGGGCGGGTTAACCTGCGCTCTGTTCGAGTATATTACAGCTTCCTGAAGGCTATGAGCCGACTGGGAGATTTGATTGTGGCGCCGGGCGCGGATGGATTTGGAGGCTGGACGAGCCGCGAGATGGCCCTGTGTACGCAATATACTGCTGCGGTGTTGTCGCAGCGGTTGCGCAGCAATCAGGAGTTGGCAGCTGAGGTTCGCTCTTACTAGCCCTCGCACGATTACCTTCGCTCTAGGTTTGGCTTCTACACTTCGTCGAATTCCAGCCACTCTGTCCTACCAGCCAGTTACCTGATACGCCATTCGGGGCGGGTATTTCCCAACGGGGGCGCGGGTTTTCATGCCTAAATAATGTGGGTGATTCCAACAGCTATCAGGTGTGTGCCGACCGAAGGAGGCGCCATGAAGAGCCGCGCCAGATTTACTTGCTTGCTAGCATTTATAGTTTTGGCCCTACTCCAGTTCTCTGCTTGCTCCGGCACACCATCCACGTTCAACAAAGTGACTATTTCGCCCAGCGGAACGATGTACCTGGGACAGGGCGGGACAATTCCGTTAATTAGCGCGACAGTGTTGAATGATACGAATTTGAATGGCGGGGTGACGTTTACTTTGCTGCCGGTGGGCGTGGGATCGGGGACGCTGACGCAGCTGACGTCGAGTACAGCGAGCTTTGCAGCACCGGGTGCCGTGACGGCTGAGACGATTGTGACGATTACGGCTACGTCGGTGGATTTTCCGAAGCAGTCGGCGACATTGACGGTGAAGATCGAACCGCCACCTTCGATTACGACTACGTCGGTGCCGGATGCGACTTTGGATACTGCTTACAGCGCGCCGATCGTGGCGACAGGCGGAGTGCCGCCGCTGGCGTGGACTTTGTCGTCGGGGACGCTGCCGACGGGATTGGCGCTCGGTTCGAGCAAGACTGATACGGTAAACATCACCGGCAAGGCCACGGTGGCGGGAGCGTACACGTTCACTGTGACGGTGACGGATGCTACAGGGGCTTCGAGTACTTCGGGACAGCTGCAGATTGTGGTGAGCAGTTTGGCGTTTACGACGACATCGCCGTTGCCGGCGGGGACGGTGGGAGTGGCGTATGCCGGAGTGCAATTTGCGGCGACCGGCGGAACACCGCCTTACGCGTTTTCTTTGGCTGCTGGTTCGAATTTGCCACCGGGCCTGCAACTTAACGCGGGAGACCTGACGGGGACGCCGACGACATTGGGCAATTACAGCTTCGGCATCAGCGTGACGGACAGCGAGAATCCTGCACCGGTGATCACGAACACGTTCACGTTGGTGGTGAACCCGGTGCAGAATCTGACGCTGCTTACCGGGCCGTACGCATTCAGCTTCAGCGGGAACAATACGTCGGGATTTGTTGCGGCCGCGGGAACGTTTACCACGGACGGCAATGGGAATATCACGACGGGAGAAGCGGACATCACGAACTTGCAGTTGAACACGTTGTACAAGAACATCACCGGAACTTACACGACGGGAACGGATGGACGCGGGACGATCACGTTCACGAGCGTCTCGGGCTCGCCCACTTTTGCATTTGCGATTGATACGGGCGGTTCGGGGCATGGACGGCTGATCGAGTTTGACGCTGCACCGGTGGTGACGCGCGGATCCGGACGACTGGAGGCACAGAGCGTTTCCACTTGCGTGGTCACTGGCACGGGAACGAATACTTATGCTGGGACGTTCGCCTTCGGCGGCTCCGGCTATGCCAGCACATTTGCTCCGGGTGGCGCCGGGCCGATCGCGTTTGCGGGAACGTTTACGGCGACGCCGCCGGTTGCACCGGGAGTACAAGGAAGCCTGTCGAGTGCGGAAATGGATTCGAACGTGCCGAACGATGTGCTTTCTGATCCGTCGGTTTCGGGAGTTTATCAATCGGGACCGGACGCGACGCATTGCACGATCGGGCTTTCTTCTTCGGGGCTGGCGAATCCGAATTACGACGTGTATCCAATTTCTTTCGGCGATGCATTTATGATTGAAACGGATACAGTGAATGGAAACACGCCGAACATAACCATCGCAGAGATGAAGCAGCAAATTGGGCAGCCGTTCAATACCGGTTCGATGAGTGGTGCTATGGCTGGGGGAGTGAGCGGCGCGGTGCTGGCAGGCAGCTATGTGCCATATGTATCGGTAATACAAATGGTGTCGAGCTCGGGTTCGGGCAGCTTTCAGATTTCACTCACAGACAACGAGGCGGGAGTCGTTTCAGGCACCAACGGCACACCATTCGCGGTGACGTACACGGCTGATCAGTTCGGGCGCGTGGACACCTCGGGCTTCACGGTGAACGGAGTGTTTGAGCCTATCTTCTACTTAGTCAGCGACAATGAAGCGTTTGTGGTGAGTATGCTGAGCGGCGGGCCGATTTCCGGGCATTTGGATACGCAGACTCTCAGTTCTTTCACGACAGCGAGCATCAATGGAACCCTTGTGGAGGGAACTTCGGCGCCGGCGGTAAGCGCGGATCAGGATTTTTCGGGATACCTGACGTTCGATGGTTCGGTGACACCTGCGACGATTAACGGAGTGCAGGATGTGAGCACGTCATCAGCGAATACGTCGGCGGAGGCGGTGACTGGGACGTATGTGCTTTCCAACACGGGCGCGACGGACGGCAGTGGCACGGCTACTTTCACGCCGCCGGCGGCTTCCACTGCGGCGTTCTATATTGTGTCGCCGACAAAGATGGTGATGATCACGACGACCACTGGAGATATGCATCCGGTTTTGGTGATCGTCGGACATTGATTTCAGGCGGAGGGTGGCAACTACGAACCCGTCGCGACGTTGACGCTTTGGCAAGCTGGGGCGCAGCAAGCAGCGCCCCTACCCACGATCGATAAGCCGCCGCCGGGCTGACAAAGACTCGGCTGGTGGCGCCTCTCCTAATCATTTCGCGGAATGTTGAGAAGGACCTGCCCCACCTTGGGATCAATTCAACTTAATTAATACGCCCAACGCATTAGGACTGCGCCGGTGGTGTAGCCGGCGCCTACGGCGATGAGGAGGACGAGGTCGCCTTTGCGGAGGCGTTTTTGTTCTACTGCGTCGGTAATGCCCAGGGGGATGGTGCCGGCAGTGGTGTTGCCGAAGCGGTCTATGTTGACCATGACCTTGGAATCGTCCACGCCGAGGCGTTCCTGCATGCCGCGAATGATGCGCAGATTGGCTTGATGAGGGACGACCAGAGCCAGATCCTTGCTGGTGAGGCCGTTGCGTTCGAGGATTTCGACGGCGAGCTCGCTCATGCGACGCACGGCGTATTTGAAGACTTGCGCGCCTTCCTGATGGACGAAGTGCATGCGGTTGTCTATGGTTTGCTGCGAAGCGGGATGCAGGGAGCCGCCGCCGGGCATATAGAGATTGCAGCCGCCGGAACCGTCCACGTCATGAATAAAATCCAGGATCCCTTCGGAGTCCGAGGTCGTGGGCTCGATGAGTACAGCGCCGGCGCCATCGCCGAAGAGAACGCACGTGGCGCGGTCGGTGTAATCGAGAATGGAAGTCATTACGTCACTGCCGATGACCAGTGCTTTTTGGTGGGCGCCGCTGGCGACGAATTGGGCGCCGACGGTGAGGGCGTAGAGGAAGCCGGAGCAGGCGGCGGAAAGATCAAAGCCCCAGGCATTTTTCGCGCCGATGCGATCCTGGATGAGGCAGGCGGTGGCGGGGAAAAGCATGTCTGGAGTGACGGTGGCGACGACGATGAGGCCGACGTCGTCTGGGCTGACGCCTCGGGCGGCGAGAACTTTGCGGGCAGCTTCGGCGCCGAGATGGGAAGAGGCTACTCCGGGGTCAGCGTAATGGCGCTCGCGAATTCCGGTGCGTGTGCGAATCCATTCGTCGCTGGTGTCGACTCGCTTTTCGAGATCGAGATTCGTGACCACGCGCGGCGGAACGTATCCGGCCACTCCGGTGATTTTTGCAGCGATGCGTCGGCCCATGCAATTCCCCCAGGAAGAATAGAAAATACAAAATTGAAAAGTGTAGCTGGCGATTGTATGCAATTCGCAGCGGGTGGACAAGAGATTGTCGCGTCGGGGAGTTTTCGATTGGGGACGGAGAGCTGCGAAGGTTTACAGGCACAATTTGAATTTGGCGCGATGGAGACGGAGAAATGCAGAAGCGAATACCGCAGAGACGCAGAGGGCGCGGAGAAATGCCGAGGCATACCGGCGACACTGTTGACATCTTGGCAAGATGGGGCTAAGCAAGCAGCGTCCCTACCGACTACTGCCTACGGTTCAGTGCGGTACTCCGACCGGGAGATCGGCGTGCCCAGGCCCGGGCGCCGCGAACAATGGGCATTTCCTTAATGCGGTGGGCACGGCATGCCGCGCCCCTACGATGATAGAGGGAGGATTTCGAAGCGGTAGGTGATGGTGGCGGTTTTGCGGAGCATGGCGGCTACGGAGCAGTATTTGTTTTGGCTTAGTTCGATGGCATCGCGGACGGCTTTTTCATCGAGTTGGCCGGAGAGGCGGTAGAACATTTCGATTTTGGTCCAGACGGAGGGAGGGTCTTTGGCGCGTTCGCCGGAGATTTCGATTTCGAGGGTGGACAGTTTCTGGCGTTTTTTTTCCAGGATCGAGACGACGTCTACTGAGGTGCAGGCACCGAGTGCGCCCAGGAGCATTTCCATGGGGCCGGGGGCGGTGTTGTGTTTGCGGTCGGCGTCGAGGGGAACGGTGTGACCGGAGGGCATGGTGGCTTGGAATTCTTCGCGGGCGATCCATTTTACGGTTGCGGTTTGCATGGAGAGACTCCTTGGGAAATTTGCGGATTAAACTTTAGCGGGGAATGGGTGGGGCGTCCAGTGGTGCGGCGAATGCTGCGATGCGTTGCGAGGAAGTCAAAAGATTTAACACAGAGGTCACGGAGGAAAGGCGGAGGAAAATCGCAGAAGGATAGAGGCGTTACCGCAGAGGCGCAGAGAAAACCTTGTGCAACTGCTGCCCGGTCCCGCTTCGCGGGACCGGGCGCTGCACATTCAAAGGCAACGTCAAATGCAACGGCTGCGTCGACAACGCCCGCCTAAGAAGAAAAAGCAGGCGGCGGCTACCCTTCGATCCCGCACCGCGGGATCTCAGGATGAATCGCGCTGCAGCGCGATTCACAAAGTCAAAGGCAACTGCAAAGGAGCCGGCGGGACGCCGGGGCTACGAGCTGAGGGAGTCGGGTTCGCTGGCGCCTACGGAGGCGGCTATTTGTTGTTGGGGGGCGCGGCGCATGGCTTCTACGAAGCCGCGGACGATTTCCGGGTCGAATTGGTTGGCGGCGCAGCGTTCGAGTTCCGAGAAGGCCTCTTCGGGGTTGCGCGCTTTTTTGTAGGTGCGCTCGGATGTGATGGTGTCGTACGCGTCGGCGATAGCGATTACGCGCGCGCCGAGGGGAATCTGATCGGCGGTGAGGCGATCGGGATAGCCGGTGCCATCGTAAAATTCGTGATGGTGGCGAACCATTTCGCGGATGCGATTCATGGCGGCCAGGGGCTCGAGAATCTTTGCGCCCAGCTCGGTGTGGGTTTTCATGGTGGTCCATTCGGTAGCGTCGAGCGGGCCGGACTTATTCAGGATGGTTTCGGGAATGCCGACTTTTCCGATATCGTGCAGCAAACCGGCGAGACGGATTTCCTCGACTTCGGCCTGATTCATGCGCAGGGCTTGCGCGATCATGACGGAATACGCGGAAACTTTTTGTGAATGACCCTGGGTGTAGCGGTCTTTCGCGTCAATGGCTAGCGCCAGCGAAGTGACGGTGTCCACGACGGCGGGAGGGACGGGATCGCCGGCATCGCCATCGCCGTGCTCGATGAGCGAGCGAGTGAATTGTTCGAGGCGGCGGTAGATTTCGTCGAAGGCATCGGGGCCGGTGGAGAATTGGCGCTTGAGCGTGACGCCGAGATAGGCTTCGAGAACATCTTTTTTCCAGCGCTTGGTGTCTTTGGGGTCGCCTTGTTCGGCGCTGGAAACGGAATTCCCGCCCTGGTGTTTCGACAAATACATGGAAGAGTCCGCAACCTGAATCAGTTCCTGCGGCGTCGAGCCATGAACCGGGAAACCGGCGATGCCGAAGCTGGCGGTAATATTTTTGTCGCGCAGGAGCGGGTCGGCAGCGACCCAGCCACGGAGCTTGCTGGCGAGCTGGATGGCTTGCTCGACGCTGGTTTCGGGCATGAGGATGACAAATTCGTCGCCGCCGTAACGCGCGACGACGTCGGAGCGGCGGCAATTTTGTTCCAGGATGTGTCCGACGCGCTGCAGCACGACGTCGCCTTCCAGGTGACCGTAGAAATCGTTGACGAATTTGAAGCGGTCGAGGTCCATGAGGACGAGAGCGAAGGGTCGATTGGCGCGAGTGGAGCGCTTCCATTCGGAAGAGAGCGCTTCCATGAGAAAGCGGTGCGTCTTTACGCCGGTGAGGCCATCGGTGATGGCTTGTTCCTGAGCTTTCTGGAAAGTGACGGCATTGTGCAAAGCGCCGGCGAATAAATCGGCGAGGGTGCGAAGGAGGCGAATTTCTTCGTCGGCGAATTCACAGGGTTTGGACGATTCGACATAGAGCACGCCGAGGAGGCTTTCCGCGTAGGTGACGGGGAGAGCGATGGCGGACGCAGTGCCCGGGAGAACCGGGGTGGGCGAATCCGGACCGACTTTCGGGACGGCGATGATTTGACCGGAGCGCGCTACCTGACCTACCAGTCCCTCACCCAAGAGAATGCGGCGACCGAGAGCGTCGCGACGCGCGCCGGCTTCGGCCTGGATCTCGAGTTCTTTGGAGGAGTATTCGAGAATGGCGATGCCGATGTGATCGTAGGTAAGCGCGTTTTCAATTTCAGCGGCGATCTTGGCGAGCATCTCTTCGGGATTCAGAGTGGTGATGGCGTGGCTGGAGACATTGTTGATGAGCATCAACTGCTTGGATTTCTTTTGTTCTTCGGAGAAGAGGCGAGCGTTTTCGATGGCGACCGCGGCTTCGCTGGCGAGGACGCGCAGCAGCTCGACGTGGCCTTCATCGAAGGCGCGCTCTTGCGCGCTGTGCACGGCCATCACGCCGACGGCCTGGTCGTAGAGGATGAGCGGAACGGCGCACATCGAGCCGGTCTGTTTGTTGGGCTCAAAACCGAGGCGCGCGGTTTCTTCGGCGAATTGTTCGCGGATCAACAGCGGCTGAACGGTGCGAACCACGTGTTCGGCGAGGTGATTTCCTGTGGGTCGCGTTCGTTTGGGCTGACGCACGCCCTCGACGACTTCGATTTCGAAACGAATCTGTTCTGATTTGCGATCGTAGAAGGCGATGAAGAGGCTGTTGACGTCCAGCAGGCGCTGCATTTCGGAATAGATGCGGCCGAAGAGCGCATCTGGCTCGAGGGTGGAGCTCAAGGCGCGGCCGATTTCGTTCAGGATGTGGAGTTCCTCGCTGCGGCGCGCGGTCTGTTGGATGAGATAGCTATTTTCTACGGCCATGCCGATCTGGTGTCCGAGGGCGAGGAGGAGGCGCAATTCGGGAGGAGCGAAATTGCGATTGTCCGGGGTGCCGAGGAGCAACATTCCGAAGACGCGGTCTTTGGCCTGGAGGCTGATGCCGACCACGGTGCGCAGACCCTGAGCCAGCAGCATTTTGCGGATGTGGCGGAAGGGTTCTTCTTTTTCGAGGGCGACCCAGTTGGAGTCGCGGGCGAGATCGCGGAGGACGACGAGTCCACCGAGACGCGCGACGAGGCGGACGACGTAATCGTCGAGATTATTTTCCTGGACGGCGGCGCAGAAGGAATCATCGAGGCCTGTGACGACAACGGATGCGGGACCATTTTCGTCGCCGTAGTGGAGGATGAGGGCGCCGGCGGGGATGCGCACGACGTTGAGGACGCGATCGAGCGCCTGGGCCAGCATTTTCTGGATTTCGCCGCCGGCAAAGCTGGAGGTGGCGAGATTCAGATTGGAGAGTGCGAGCATGTTGCGTTCGACGCGGCGGCGTTCTTCGTCATAGACGGCCATCAGCATGAGGACGCCGCCGATAATTTCGGCGAGCAGAGCGAAAGGCAGCAGGTTGGCATGGGCCAGCGGGCCAAGGCGCGCCTGGAAGATGAAGAGCAGGCGCAAAGCGCCAGTTGCTACGAACGTGCAGGCGAGCAGCTTATCCGCGCGTGATTCCTGTTTGCGGCCTTCCTGCCAGAAAACCTGCGCGGTGAGGAAGAAGACGACAGCGACTCCGAAAGCTAACTCGAGAGCAATCCAACCGCGGGTGTAGGCGAATGACCATGCCGCGGCGACGGCGGCTGCCAAAGCGACGCGGCGCGCGGAGAGAGTGAGGCGCGCGTACAAACGGGCTGAACAATAGAACGCGAGAGCGGCGAGCGCCATGACCCACTCGTTGACGACGCCAACCCAAGGGGAAAGGGACGCGGGGCCCGCGAAAGCAGAGCGCACGAAGTAGAACGAGACCAAAAACCAGCCCGAGGCCCAAATCAGGAGGTAGGTCTGACGCTTCTGCTGGTAAACGTAGACGAAGAACAAGCCGAGCAGAAAGGCGCCGGCGAGGAGCACGACCGCACTCGTATTGAGATGACTCAACAACTCAAAACTCCATAAACAGGGCCGTGCAGATTTCTCCTGAGAATAGCAGAAAAATGACGGGCGTTCGGGCGAGTGTCCAGACGAGTTTCGTGGCGGTCACCTGTACTAGAGAGCGCCCGAGGGAGGCGAAAAGGCGGGCGCGGATTGGTCGAATACCGCCCAAGAATGCACATTGCTTGGCCTAGGCCCGGCTTGCTGTGGCCTGAGGAGACTATGTGATTTGTGGACGTCGAGGTCAACAGTACTGGGGTACCAACTCTCGTTGGCTCAGTATTTTGCGTAGGTTTGCAGGACGGGTTTCGGCCGCGCTTTACTGCGGTTTTGTCGGCGTAGTGGAGGGAACCGGGGCGGGATCGGCAGACGCTTTGGGCTTGCCGATCGTTGAGAGCGTTTCGACGTTAAATTTTTTGTAATCTGAGTAGCGGGTGGCGCCGTCCACTTTGATGCCTTTCACCAGCAGGACGCGTACGTCAATATGGACTTCTTCGTAAGTTGGCAGCCAGACTTCGTTGTTGACGTAGGTCTGTTCGAGGATGACGCGAGTGCCTTTCTGGAGGTCGGCGAGAAGGCCGCCAGCAAATTTCATATTGTTGACGAAGAAGGCGTCGAGGCGGACGACGTCGAGGGCTTTTTCGTCAATCCAGATTACGCCGCCGAGTTTTTGGATGACTTTTTCGACTAGGGTGCGGGCTTTGAATTCGGGGTTGGGCTCGAAGTCGAATACCAGGACGTTCTTGGCCGCGGAAGCGTTCCCGGCGAGGATTGACGAACTGGCAGGCACGGAGAAACGCATCAATGGAGACGTCTTCGTCCTCTTCTTCCTTCTGTTCTTGCTTGTCCTTTTCGCCCGTGGTTGCCTTCTTGTTTGCGCTTTTTTCGAGATCGTCAATTTGCTTCAGGACGCGGGCGTTTTCCTTTTTTTGGGCTTCGGGGGTGAGGGGCTGGCCGTTGATTTTGACGAGGGTCGAGACTTCGGTGCCGTTGAGGTAGAAGAATGTGGATTCACGGACGTCGGGCTTTTTGGGCTTGCCGTTGCCTTCGTATTCGGTTTCTTCTTCGATTTTGGTGCCTGCGTAATTTTCTTTAATTTTGTCGAGGGCTTGCTGGTTCGAGTCAATTTGTTTGAAGAGGGCTTTCAGGTCGGGGAGTTGCACTTGCGATTTTCTGGGGAAATCGAAGACGCGTTCGCCGACGGGTTCGTTGATAGCGGCGCGGGTGACGTCAATCGAGTAGATCGCTGAGCCGCGATGCAATTCGATTTTGTGCGGGAGTTGCACGCCGTTTTCGGGGCGATAGTCATCGTAGAGGATTTCCTGGTTTACACCGCCTACTTCGGCGGATTCTTTCACGATCAGATGCGACTGGGCGTCGAAGAAAACTTGCCACTTGACGCCTGAGGGCATGGTTACTTCCAGCTGAGACGTATTTTTTCCCCGGACTTGCGCGGGGCCGACGTAGTTGATGACGAGCTTGTTCTTCTTGGGATTCAGGAGGCGCGAGTTGTAGTAACGGGCAGCGGCTTCGAGTTGCAGGCCTTCGGGGCCGACGAGGGTGGAGAATTCGCCGGCGGCGTTCTGGTGCCAGGCGGATTTTCCGTTGAAGGATTCGATCCAGCTTTGGTCGCCCATGACCATTTCGGAGTAATAGCGGTTGGGGAGTTTCACGTCGAAGGTGTAGGCGCCGGGTTTGGCACCGTTCTGGGCGGCGACTGTTCCTTCCAGGCTGATGGTTTGGATCTTCGTCAGCGCGCGCGAGCCGCCTGAGGCTTGGACGTATTGATTCAGGATTTTGGCGGCGTCCTGGGCGTGCAGAGGGGTGGCCCCGCAGAGGAGGAGCAAGGCGAACTGCAACAGCAGAGTGTGCAGACGTGTGCGCATGGGCCCAGGTTTAGATACGCAGGCGCGGGAAAAAGGTTCCCGGCATTTTTTAGAGCGCAGGGCGGCAGAATTGGTCACGTTTGATTATAAAGGCAGTGGCTAGTGACGAGTGGCCAGTGGCTAGAAAAATTCGAAGTTGCGCCGAAATGAAGGGACCGGATCGCTGGGCTTAGGAGCTCGGGCTCGGTTTGGAGCTGACTCGATTTTGGAGCGTGGTTCCGATAAGATGAATGACTCTCATACTGGAAAGGAATCCGACAGAATGTGTGCCGCACAAAAACCGCGCGTGCGTTTTGCGCCGTCTCCGACAGGATATTTGCATGTGGGCGGAGCGCGCACTGCTTTGTTCAACTGGCTTTTCGCAAAACACGAGGGCGGGACTTTACTGCTGCGCGTGGAAGACACCGACGTGGAGCGCAACAAGCCGGAGCTGGTGGACGGAATATTGGTGGCGCTGAAGTGGCTGGGAATTGAGTGGGACGAGGGGCCGTTTTTTCAGTCGCAGCGCGGGGAAATGTATCGGGCCGCCGCGCAACGCATTCTGGCGAGTGGGGTGGGTTACGCGTGCTACTGCAAGGCCACGGCGTATGCGGGCGGGGATTATTCCGCGGCGGAGAATGAGGAGCACGAAGGCGAAGGGGATGACGAAGGACCGAAGACTTTGAAGGCCGTGGCGTGCCCTTGCCGCGATTATTCGGATGCGGAGCGCGCGGCGAAGGAGAAGGAAGGTGCGGCGCGGGCGATCCGGTTCAAGACTCCGCGCACGGGCGTGACGAAATTCGAGGATGCGGTGTTTGGGCCGCGCGAGATACAGAACGCGGACATTGAGGATTTCGTGCTGCTGCGTTCGAGCGGCGTGCCTACTTATCAGCTGAGCGTGGTGGTGGATGACATTGATATGCGCATCACGCACATCATTCGCGGGGCGGATCATTTGTCGAATACGCCGAAGCAGGTGCTGATTTATCACGCGTTGGGCGCGGCGCCGCCGATTTTTGCGCACGTGCCGCTGATTTTGGGTCCGGACCGCACGCGGCTTTCGAAGCGGCACGGGGCGACCAGCGTTGGATCTTATGCGGACGAAGGATTTTTGCCTGAGGCGTTCCGGAATTTTTTGGCTTTGCTGGGGTGGTCCACGGGCGATGACAGCGAATTCATGCGGACTACGGAACTGATCGAGCGGTTCGCGCTTTCGGGCGTGAGCCGGACGAATGCGATATTCGATCGCGCGAAGCTGGAGTGGTACAACACACAATATCTGCAGAAGCCGCCGGTGGAGGAGCTGCTGCCGTTTGTGGAGGCGGAATTGCGGCGCGCGGGGTTGTGGAGGGATGAGTGGGCGACGACGGAGCGAGCTTGGTTTGCGCACGCGGTGGATTTGATACGGCCCCGGACTCGTTTGCTGACGGATTTTACGGGGTGGGCGCGGGCATTTTTTACGGATGAGTTTGAATATGAGCAGGAAGCGCGCGAGAAATTCTGGAAGGATGAGAAGGTCCGAGGGCTGCTGGCGAAATTGACCGAGGCGCTGACGGCCTTGCCTGACTGGAATCATGACGCTTGCGATGCTGCTTTGCGCGCAGTGGCAGCGGCTGAAGGCGTGAAAGCTGGGTTGCTGATTAATGCGGCGCGCGTGGCGATTGTGGGGCGGGCTGTGGCACCACCGCTTTTTGACACGATGGTGGTGATCGGTAGGGAGCGGGTGTTGGCGCGATTAAGGCGGGCGTTGGTGTTTTTGTCCTCGCGGTAGAATCCTCGGTATTCGACGAATAATTAAAAAGAAGGCTTCAGGGGCTAAAGCCCCTTTTCATCGCCAGCTTCACGGCGGGGCTGAAGCCCCGCCCTTCCGGATCAATCCGCCCTGGTTGGTAACAGGTCACGGCGAGAGCGGGCGTTGGCGCGCGGAGATTACTTCGCAGGAGCGGCGGAGAAAATTTCGGGGTGGGCGGCGTGAGTTGCGGCGCCGGCTGCGGCGACGTCCACGCGAACGTCCACTGGAACTCTTACCGGGGGGAGGCAGGTAGTGTCGTTGCAGGCCTGGTAGCGGAGGGTGACGGGGAAGGTTACGGCTCCGATGGGGGCGTCGTTGTGGGCGATCAGGCGGAGTTTCAGGGTGACGCTGCCGGAATAGACATCGAGACCTTTGTCGGGCGAGAATGAAAATTTTTCGATGCGACCGGCGGGGTAGATGGTGTCGAGCAGCGCGAAACCGGTGGGAAGTTTCGGCGTGAGAGTTGTGGGTATCAGATATTTATCGGTGGGATGGTTCGAGTTCATGTGATAGCCGTTGGCTATATCGACCGCAATGGCGACTTGAAATTCTTTTCCGCGCGGGACGGGGGCTAGCGAGACAAAGGCGCGGGGTTTCACGATGGACGCGGGAGCTGCGGGGGCGTCGGCTGAGCTTTGTGCGGCAGGGGCTGAAATTGCGTTCGGCGTAAAACTGGCGGCAACGAAAGCCAGAAGCAACGCACAAGAAACGATTGTCCGTGTGATCTGCATCGTTGGTCTAAACCTCGATTGGCGTGCCTAGTTTTTCGGTGAGGATTCGGCTCATGACCTGGTTCAGGGTTTCGCCGGTTTTTTCCTGGACGAAGGCTTGCGCGGATTCGGACCAGCCGAGTTTGAAGCTGGTGGTGAGCGCGGAAATCCAGATCTGGCGCACGGGGGCATTGGGGCTGATGACGAAACGGGTTTCGTCTTCATCTTCAAATTCGATTTCGAGTTTGCCGCTGCCGCCTTCTACTTCGAAATCGTGGGCATCGCCGAGTTCGAGGAGGCGGTTGCGCAGGGCTTCAAAGGTAGCGTCACATTTTTTTGCGAATTCGTGTTCATTCATCATGGCTGTGGTCACGATACTGGGAGGTTACCGCAGTTGCGCGAGCGGGAGCAAGGAACGCGCGTGCTGAGTTGTTAGAGCAATGACTGGATTAGTTTGTCGAGATCGCTTTCGGTGGCGAGGCCGATGTAGCGCTTGGCGATTTTGCCTTCGCGGGTGATTACGTAGGTAGTGGGCAGGCCGAGCAGGCCTCCGAATTTGTCCGCGAGATCATCAGTTCCCAGCACGATGGGATAATTCATGGTTGTGGGATGGCCGTCCACATCGAACTGCGTTTTTTGTACGTAAGGCTCGACGACGCTCTTGCCTTCCTCGTCCATGGCGACACCCAGCAGAGTGAAACCTTTGTCGGCGTATTTTTTCTGGAAGCCGATCATCCAGGGAATTTCGACCTGGCACGGCTCGCACCAGGTGGCCCAGAAATTCACGACTACGACTTTTCCTTTGAGGCTGGCGAGGGAGACGTCTTTGCCCTGGAGATCTTTGAAGGTGACATCGGGCGCGTTGGGCAGCGGTTTTTCGGTGTGAAGGGCCGCGGCCTGGCTGCCTCCGGATTTGCAGCCTGTAAAGGCGACTGCGGCGGCGGCTGCGAGGACGATGACGATCATGGAAAATTTCAGCGATACGCGCATGCGCAATGCTCCCATTACAGAGAAAACTTATTGAGAAACGCGAGCTTGCCTGACAGCCACGTGAGGCGGTTCAGGAATACCAAGCCGCCCACGGCGAGCAGCAGAACACCGCTGAAAACCTCCACGGTGTGCAGATGGCGGCGAAATTTTTGATAAAAGCGCAGGAAGCCGCCGATGCCAAGCGCGGTGACGAGAAACGGGATCGCGAGTCCGGCCGAATACACCGCAAGCAGAAAAATTCCCTGCCACACCGTGTCGCGCGTGGCCGCGACCGCCAGGACGCTGGCGAGAATCGGGCCGATGCAGGGCGTCCAGCCGAAGGCGAAAGCGAAACCCATCAGAAATCCGCTGGCGGCTCCGGGCTGGCCGCCGAGATTCTGAAAACGAACGTCGCGGTTGAGCCAGCGAGAGAGCGAAGGACCCAGCAGAAAAATCAGGGCGATGGCGATGAAATGTATGGGCTTCAGCCACACAGGGAGAAAGCCTGCGCGAAGGCCGAGAGCGATTCCGGCAGCGACCAGCGCGACGCCAATGAGCAATCCTGCGCGGACGGAAATTTTTGCCAGCAGGCCCGTGAGGTGCAGGCCGAAAAGGACGATCAGCGCGCCGGCGACGGGCGCGAGCGAGGCGCGGTTGCGTAGCAAGAAGGAGCCGACGGCGCTGGCGGAAGCTCCGAAGGAAATGAAGACCACGGAAAATCCGGTGACAAATGCGAGGGCAGAGGCGAGCAGGCCGGCGCGGGGCGTTTTGCCTTCTTTGAGTTGTTCGACGCCGATGCCCGAGAGCATGGAAATGTAGCCGGGCACCAACGGGAGGACGCATGGGGAGAGAAATGAGACGAGGCCTGCGAGAAACGCGGCAAAGATTGAGACGTCCATGCGATTAGTTCGAGTCCTTGAGCTGCCGGTTCGTTGGATGTGTCAGACGGAGCAACGATGCGTCTGCAATTTGTAATTTTCCCACATCCTTTGGACGCTCGGCTGAGGTTTTTCGCGCTTTCGCCGGAGCAGCGGGGAAAACCGTCAGGTGTCGGCAAAAACCAGCGATCGGCGGCGGTTGTGGCTTAACACGTTCGCGCTAAGTATCTGACAAAACACGACTAAACGCTATCGGCGTGGTGGCACGGCGAGTGCAATTACGGGTGGCACGGGCCCGTCCGCTGGAGCCGGGAGCGGCTGAAATTTTGCTGCTCGCGGTGGCGGGCCCACAAAATTCTGTGCTCGACGGTGAAGGGAGCGGCGCGATGACACCCAATCAAGTGACGGCTGCGCGAGTGGCCGCGGCGTTCGCGGCTGTAGGACTTTTCACATTTTTCGGCAACGCGCTGGCGGCGGACATCGCGGCGGTGGCGCTGACGATTGCGGCGATTGCTCTGGATGGGGTGGACGGTTACTTGGCGCGGACGCGCGGGATGGCGACGCCGCTGGGGGCGCAGCTGGATATCTTGGGCGACCGCGTGGTGGAAAATTTGTTTTTCACGTTTTTTGCGGTGGCGGGGTTGATTTCTCTGTGGCTGCCGATTTTGTTTTTTGTGCGCGGGACGGTGATTGATTTTCTGCGCGGGCTGGCGACGCGCGCGGGTCGGAGCGGATTTGGGAACAGCTCGATGCAGGAAACTCGGTGGGGGCGGGCGCTGGTGGCTTCGCGAGAAAGTCGCGCGGCTTATGCGATTTTGAAGTGCGTGTGTTTTTGTTATCTGGGATTGCTGGTGCCGGTCGAGCGCGGGCACGTGAGTTGGTTGGACGCGAGCGTGCGTTCTTCGCTTTTGCTCGCCGGGCAAATTCTGGCTAGTGCTGCGGGAGTTTTCTGCGTTGTGCGCGCTGTGCCGGTGGTGTGGGAGGGGCGGCGCCATCTTGATCTTGGCGCGGTGGAACGGAAACTTCCAGCGCGGGCTGCGGCGATTGAGGGGATACGGTGACTGGGACGGATGTTGGTGGAGAAGCTGCTGGTGCGTTTTTTGATTTGGATGGCACGCTGCTGGCCGCGCCTTCGCTGGAGTGGCGGTTCATCGGATATTTGCTGGAGCGCGATGAGATATCGAGTGCGCATGTGGGAAGGTGGCTGGCGGGATTTGCTGGAAGCATCTGGCGAGATCTGCACGGCGCTATCGAGGGAAATAAGCGGTATCTCTGCGGAATCAGCGAGGAGCTGGTGAGCGATTGGGAGAGATCGCTGGCTGCGGAATATATTTCCGGGCGTTCGCTGGGGTTTTTCGACGAAGCGCTGCAGCGGATTGAGTGGCACCGCGCGCAGGGACATCGTTTGTTTATTGTGTCTGGCACTTTGGCGCCATTGGCTCACGTGGCGGCGCGCAGACTTGCAGCATGGGCTGCGACTGAGATTGAGGTGCGCGCTACGGAACTGGAGGTTGCGCCGGGTTGTGCGCGCGTGTGGAGCGGGCAGATCGCTGGCGAGCACATGAGCGGCGGTGCGAAATTGCGCGCGGTGACGGAGCTTGCCGCGCATTACGGGATCGATCTTTCGCGGAGTTATGCATACGGCGACAGTCTTGGCGATTTACGGATGCTTGAGGCTGTTGGAAATGTAGTTGCGGTGAATCCTACGCGCGGTCTGGCGCGGGTGGCGCGGAAGCGCGGGTGGCGGACGCGCAGCTGGGAGAAAACTCTTGGTGGAATTTCGAGTGCGGGGGCGCGGCAGCTTGCGTCGAAGGCTGCGCGATGAAAATGGCGCGCGGCGGCGCGATTTGTAGGGGCGAGTCTGAGACCCGAACCTACGAGTGCGACTTCAAAATGGGAAATTTTGCACGCGTGCAGCCGTACTCGAAAATCGCGGCTTCAGGGGCTAAAGCCCCTTATTTCCGGACCCATACGGCGGGGCTGAAGCCCCGCCCTTCCGGGTCGGCCGTTTGTGAGATGGATTCCCGCGTCGAAGCGTTTGGGCCCGCGACCGAGGGCGCGCATTGGAGCGTGGTGCGACGTTGGCTGGCGGAGGGGTGGAGCGCTTGTGGCGCGTTTGAGTGGGTGACACTTGTTTATTTGGGTTGGACGCTTGGGCTGCTCGCGGTATTCCACCGAAATATTTCGCACGCAGGGCGTTATTTTGCGGTGCACTGTGCGATCGGGGTGGGAATTGCGTGGCTTGCGAGGGTAGCGACGCGTTCTGAGAATTGCGCTGTGCAATTCGCGCGCCATTGGTATCCGTTGGCGATTTACGTTTTCTTTTTCGAGGAGCTGCAGGGGTTGGTACATGCGATTTTTCCGGGGTGGTTCGATCATTGGCTGATTTCGTTTGACTACAACATTGGCGGCGTGCATCCGGCGGCTTGGCTTTCGCGATTTGCGAATCCTGGGCTGAATGATTTCATGCAGTTTTCTTACATGACATATTTTTTGTACCTGGTGATGCTGCCGGCAATTCTTTATGTGCAGGGGAAATGCGTCGCGTTCTGGACCGTGATGGTTGCGACGGCGATCGCGCATTATTCGGTGTATGCGATTGCGGTTTTATTTCCGGTGGAGAGTCCTTACTTTGAGCTGGCGTCGCTGAATCTTCGACCGCTTGAGGGTGGCGCGTTTACGACGGCGATCGAATTTATTGAGCGATTTGCGCGGGTGCACGGAGGGGCGTTTCCTTCGGCGCATGTGGCGGGATCAATGGTGGCGCTATTGGCAGCGCGGCGGTACAAGCCTTGGTTATTTTGGAATTGTCTGCCGTTTTTTTTGAGTATGTGCGTGGCGACGGTTTACGGGCGGTACCACTACATCGCGGATGTGTTGGCGGGAATTGTGGTGGGCGCCATTGGTTGGCTGGTGGGACAGTGGGTGATGCAGCGCGGAGGAGAAGTGCCGGAAATCGCATAGCGCCGGCGTCCCGCCTGATCATTTGAACACACGCCGGGAGGTGTAAATGTCGGGTGCGATTCGACGATTCATCTTCGCTTGCGCATTCGTTGCCGCGCTGCCGTCGGGATGCGCGGGGCAATCAGGGCATGACATCACAGTGCGCATCCTTGATGCCGGAAGCGGGAAACCGCTGACACATATCTGGGCGGGACTTGAAGTCTTAGAGGGAACAAATAAAGCCAGGCGTTTGTCTGATGCACGGACAGACTCCCGAGGAATTGCTATTTTTCATTTGGCCGATCCACTTCCGGAACGGATTGGGCTGCTGTTTGGCGCCCATGAGTTCGGGAACTGCTCCGAGGTTCAATTCTTGACCGATCATGTTGTAAACGGCGGAGTCGTCGGCAGGAACTACTGTGTGCGGCCCGGAATTGGGTATTCGATGAGTCCCCGACCCGGAGAACTTGTAATTTTCGGTAGGCGCATAACGTTATGGGATAACATCCGTCGAGAAATTCCCTAATTATTTCGCCAATAACTCAGCATGCCTCTCCCGCAGCGCCAAGGCCTGTTGCTTCGCCGGCCAGTTCTCGCGCGACTTCGCTCCGCACGCGAACGCGACGTAATGTCCCACACTGATCCTCCCTCGACCAAGCAATTCAGAATATTTTTTCGGGGCGGAGGAGCGTGCCTACGGAGCCGAGGTTGGAGATGCGGAAGACCCAGAGGTATTGATTTTCACTGCGGATGTTGCCGAAGGAAAATTTGCGATAGCCGACGCCGAATCCGCAGCAGGAGCTGTTGTAACTGACCTCGGCGACCTGGTTTTGAAACTGATGCTCGGTGAGGTCGTAGCTGGCGCCGAAAGTGGCGTTCCAACCGCGGCGGGTGAGATCGCCGTAGCCGATGAGGGCGCGTAACTGATTGGAGCGGGGCTCGAAGACGAAATCGGGAGGATTGTCTTCGGGAGGCGTGGGCAGATTCAACACCGAAAAATGGGCGAGCGTGATGAACGATTCTTTATAGGGCTTCAACTTCAGCAGGGTGCCGATGGCGTTTAATTGGCCGTGGCGGGGATCGAAATTGACGACGAACTGCGTATCGAAATGTTTTCCCGGCTCGATGCGCAGGTCGCTGACGATCGGTGAAAACTGGTAGGGCTGGCTGGCAAAGGCAAACGGCGTGAGCGCGTCAGTGGTTTGAAAGACGTTGCGTTGCCCGACCACCAGCGCGCCGCCAAAAGTGGGATTGAAGAAATATTTCTGCGCCAGCTTCCAGCTGACGACTTCCTCAGCAGTGCCGTCTTTCTTTCGGCGGTAGAGCCGCTGGGTGACTCCGTATTCAAATTCGTTGGTGTTGGTCAGGGTTTCGTCTTCGTCGAAGCGCACGAAGCGGCTGAAATCCGTGACGCCGTTGACGTAGTTGTAGACAATTTCTGGCTCAATGACGTGTTTCCACTTGGTACCGGAATCCGCAGACTCCCACACGCGGTCGAGCGTAGGCGGGCGAATATCCACGGAGAGTTCTTCGGTGTTGCGGAAGAAACCCACGTCAACGAATGAGCCGTTCTGAATTTGTCCGCCGTAATAAGTGGAACGGAAGGTAAAGGTCGGGGTAACGCTCAGCCACGGACCCAAGTGAAAAGGCATGGTAACGGTGGGCGCAATCTCGCTGCGCTCGACGAAATTGGGTGTGCTGAAATCGGTGACGTTGTTGGAGCGATGGGCAGCATCTGAAAATGCCTCGAAGGAGAAATAGAACGGCAGCTTCTGCCAGGGAGCCTGATCCACCGAGCCGAAACGTACTTCGGGTGCGGTGCGCAACGATACGTACTGAGAGGGCGTGGCGTTGACATAGTTCTGATAACTGAGAGCGGCGAAATTCAGACTGAAGCCGCGGAAATTATTGGTGAGGAAGGCGCTGTTGCGGACTTCCGAGTTGACGGCTTGCACGTAGGTCTCGCTCCACGCGAGCCGGTAAGTGAGCGAGGACAAGTGATCGAGATCGGCGACGGCGCGCCAGCCATTGGGCAGCAGCGCGGTAAAAAGCAGACGTACTTCGAGGCCCCCCTGATTGATGGGAGGACCTGTGGGTTGCGGAAGACCGCGATCCTCGACTTCCGAATAGCTGACGTCCAGGACCGCGTTTTCCCATGGGCGCATGCGCAAGGCAGCCTTCTGCGCCCAGCCACGGCGGCTGTAATAATTAGCGCCCAAGGTGAAGTCAGCCCAATCCGTGGGAGCCCAGTACACGGCGTCGCCAAAAATAAAGCCTTTGCTGGAACTCTCGCCGGAATCAGGAAGCAAAAAGCCGGAGGCCCGCTGCTTCTCCGCGGGAAATGTGGCGTAGGGCACATACAAGACCGGAACGGAAAACAGACGGAAGTTGCCGTTTTCTAGATGAATAGAGGTCTTGATGTAAACGGTGGCCTTGGAGGTATAAAACTTCCAAGTGGGTTTGTCGGGATCGCAGACCGTCATCCACGAGTGGTGGACGACGTAGGTATTTTCATCAATGCGCTCGGCCTCTTCTGCTTCGAAATAGATGGGATTGGGACTGATGAGGAGCGTCTGGGTGGGTTGGCGCATCATGGCGTTGACTTCACGCGGGGGTGCAGGTGGGCGGCGCTGCACGGCAAAGGTGGCGCGCACGTTGTGGAAGGTGCCGCGTCCGGTGGAGAGTTCATAGCGAGCGTCGGTGGCTTCGAGGTGCTGGGTGAGGTAATCAAGCTGGACGCGGCCGCGGGCAATGACGACCTGAGTAGCTTCGTTGTACTCGACGTGATCGGCGCGCAGGCGGGTGTTCTGGTAACGGACATCCACGTCGCCATCGGCGTAGAAGACTTGGCCGACCTGGCGCTGTTGTTTTGCTTCGAGGGTGGCTTGTTCGCCGGGGGTTGCGGATGCATTTTTGGCGAGAGGCTTGGCCGGTTTTTTTTGCGGGGCTTGGTGGAGCACGGTGGCGGAATCTTGGGCGTGCACCAGAGACGAGTTTGCGAGCGCGACCGGCAGCAGCAACGAGAGAAGAACGTATCTGCGAAGAGGTTGCAAGACCGTCGCTTTCGGCATGCCTCGTGAAAAATACATTCCTGTGATCAAAAAAGAAATTCGAGCCTAACACGCGTGCTGCGGAGCCGCAATCAGCGAGGCGCGGCGGCGTGCGTGTCCGCGGGCGGTCCGGTTGTGGCGCCGAGCGCTTACGGCAAGGTCAAGTGAGCGGCGGCCAGCCCATAGCTCCGGCATACGCGGGCGGCCGCTGCGTTGCCAATTCAATCAGAGCGGAGCGGGTGCGCGCGGGTTGCCTGATACGCAACACTTCGGGCGTAAAGCTGTCCGTGCTGGACGCGGTGCTCCAGTCGCGTGCTACCATTGCGGCGTTCCTTCACTGGAATACCGCAGCGCAAAACGGACCAGTGATACAAATATGCTCGCATTGCGGCGCCCTCTTGCTCGAGGACGTCGAAAATTGCTCGTTCTGCGATGCACCTCTCGCCGAGCCCACCGATAATTCCGAGCCTGTAGCTGTAAGTGTGTCCGCGCCAGATGGATTTCATGGTGCAACCGAGACGTACGACGAACCCGAACCTGCCAGCACCGCAGAACCCGAATGGCGACGAGAAGTTTCGCGCCGGCTGGAGGCGTATCGCGTCCGCCGCGGACGGTTGCGTCCGGACGATTCTCAATCGGGGCTGCCATTTTCGCGCGCGGCTACGGCACTGGAAGAAGACGATCGCGAAAGCGAGGAGATCGAGCTTTACGAACGACAGCGGGCGCGCGCATTGCCACGACCTGTTCAGCGGGCGGTGCAACGGAAACTGCAAAATGAACGCGTGGAGATCAACATCCAACCAGAGCTGGACTTCACGAGCTTTCCGGACGACCGGGCGCATCCACAAACGGCGCTGGTGCCTGTAGCGAGCCTGGCGGAACGGCGACGCGCGGGCGCATTGGATCTGCTGTTTCTGACGCTGACGTACGCGGGTTTTCTGGGCTTGTTCCGGTCGCTGGGCGGGCAACTGGTGCTGGAAAAAGTGGACGCCATCGTATATCTGGCGACTTTCTACCTTTTTTACGCGCAGTATTTTTTTCTGTTCACGACTTTCGCGGGAGCTACGCCCGGAATGCAAGTTTGCGGACTGACGATTGTGCGGCTGGATGGCAGTTTGCCCGACACGCGGCAGCTGCTGTGGCGCAGTTTTGGCTATTTGCTCTCCGGCGCGACGATGATGCTGGGCTTTCTGTGGTCGCTGTGGGATGAAGATCGTTTCACGTGGCAGGATCGCATTTCACAGACGTACGTGACGGCGGCAGCTCCGGTGATGGAAGCGAGCGAGTTCCAGGTGCAGCCCGCGCAACGCC
The DNA here is from genome assembly GCA_963779465.1 of uncultured Acidobacteriota bacterium. Classification (GTDB taxonomy): domain Bacteria; phylum Acidobacteriota; class Terriglobia; order Acidiferrales; family UBA7541; genus Palsa-295. The sequence continues at coordinate 223,242 of CAVZYH010000004.1, forward strand.
AGCGGTTCGCGCACAAGTAATTTTCAGAGCGAATTGCGCGACAATTCGGTTTGAAATGTGGCGGCTCGGCTGCATGGCGTGCCGTGCCCCTGCCGACGCGTTGTGGGACGAGACGGCGTTGCGTTAATGCGAAGCTTTCGGGCCTGCACCGGCCTCGAACAGGACTTCGAAATACTGCGCGGGCCTGTTGCTAGTGTTTTGAATGTCGTGCTCGTCACCGGAAGCGACAAAGGCTGCTGAGCCGGGGCCGAGTTTCGTGGTCTTGCCGGCGATACTCACCTGCAACTCGCCTTCGCTGACGAGGAATAATACTTCCTGCTGGTGACGGTGGCCGTGGTGCGGGCTGCTGCCGGGCAGCAGAAACACTTCGTGGACATCAATGCGGTAGCCGCTGTGCGTGAGCCCGTCGAGAATGGGGCGAAACGTGGCGTTCGCTTCTTTTTGGGCGACGAGGTCGTCGAAGCGATAGGTCGCGGACTTCAGCGTGCTTGGACCGGAAGCCGCCTGCGAGAGCAGCAGGAAACTGACGAAGGCTAAGACCAGGTTTTCTTTCATGACGGCAGATGCCTCCTATTCGAGTCTAGCTGCCGGGGTGGGGCGGTGCCACGCCGCCGCCGGAAATTGTGCGGTGGCGATTAACCCCAGGCGAATGCGAGCAGCCGTGGTTGTAAAAAAGCGGGCCGCTCGATTCGATTGACCCGTTCGAGTTTTATGGACTAAAGTGGTTAATAGCTTATGTAAAAACGTTGTAACGAAATTGTCCGAGGTGCTTGGGTTGCAAACCGCCGGATGCAGTGCTTTGCCGGCAGGCTTGCTATGAATCTTTCGCGGCGCTGGATGGGCGGACACCATGGTTGCCGCGAACGCGTGATGTTCTGATGAAAGAGATCATCGAAAAATTTATTGGCTATCTGCGCTATGAGCGCAACGCGTCGCCGGAAACCGTGGACGACTACGGCGGAGACGTGCAGTTGTTCGAGCAATTTTTGACTCCGCCGGGAGCGGCGACGCTGCCGCTGGCGGAAGTGGACCACCGGGTGATACGCGAATTCGTGAGCTGGCTGTATGACCGGAATCTGCAGAAGGTGACGGTGGCGAGGAAACTTTCGGCGCTGCGGACGTTTTTCAAGTTCTGCGTGCGGGAGAAATACACGCGGACGAATCCGGCGGCGCTGGTGAGCACGCCGAAGCTGCCCAAGCTGGTGCCACGAGTGCAAACGGCGGAGGAGATCAATAATTTTCTGGATGGGTTGCCCGGCAGCGCGGCCGCCAAATCATTCCCTGCGCGCAAGAAGAACGCAAAAAAAACATCGCGGAAGGAAAATGCTAAAGCACAGCTGATGCCTCGGCGGGATCGCGCGATGATCGAATTGCTGTACGCGTGCGGACTGCGCGTGAGCGAACTGGTGGGACTGAACCTGGGAAGTTTCGACAGGGCCGGGCAGATGCTGCGCGTGCTTGGGAAGGGGCGCAAGGAGCGTGTGGTGCCTTACGGCGGAAAGGCGCAGGAAGCGCTGGAGGCTTACTGGCCGGTGCGCGACCGGATTCTTGAGGACGCGCACGGGACTCCCAACGCCGAAGCGGTGTTTTTGAATCCTTGGGGCGGGCGGCTGACGGACCGCGCGGTGCGTTACATCCTGAGAAAATATTGCCTGCTGGCGGGAAGTAATCTGGATCTGCATCCGCACTCGTTGCGCCATGCGTTTGCGACGCATTTGCTGAACGACGGAGCGGATCTGCGCGCGATTCAGGAGCTACTGGGGCACGCTTCCCTTTCGACGACGCAGAGGTACACGCAGACGAGCATCCGGCAGTTGATGGCCGTGTACGATAAATCCCACCCGCACGCCTGAGAACTGATTCAGCGCTCTTGAACTTGCTGCAGCACTGCGTCAGCGTACGGCCGCATGCTTTGCGCCGCAAATTCCTGGGTTGAATCGACATAGCTGATGTAGCACTGTGATTTCCAACTACGCAACGACGCTGATGGCGGGACTTAATGCGCGCGGCGCGGCGCGGCGTCCAAGGTCTCGCGAACTTTCTGCAGAAATTGATGCGGGGTGTAAGGCTTGCGGACGAAGGCGCTGTTTTCGGGCAGGCCCTGGCGAACCAGCACGGCATCGTCGGTGTAACCGGACATATATAGGACGCTCATTTCGCCGCGGGCGCGGCGGAGGATGTTGGCGAGTTCTGGACCGCTCATTTCGGGCATGACTACGTCGGTGATCAGCAGGTCAATCGGGTCGGCCTGTTCGTCAATAATTTTCATGGCGTCGGCTCCGGAAGTTGCGGACAAGACGACGTATCCACTTTCTTTCAGAATTTCGCAGACCAAATCGCGCACGATGGCTTCGTCTTCGACGAGCAGAATGGTTTCCGTTCCAGTGCTGGATGCTGTGACCGGCGGCGCGGGAGTTTTGCGTTCCGGCAGCTCGCTGGCGCGCGGAAGATAGATTCCGAACGTGGCACCTTTGTCTGGCACGCTGGAAACTGTGACGCAGCCCCCACTTTGCTTGACAACTCCGTAGACAGTCGAAAGACCCAGGCCGCTGCCTTTGCCGACCTCTTTGGTTGTGAAGAACGGCTCGAAGATCCGCGGCATTGCATCGGGGGCGATTCCGTGTCCGGTGTCGGTAACGGACAAGCGGACGTAGTAGCCCGGGATCAGGCCGGGGTGCAGGCGGGCGAGCGCGGCATCTACTTGGATATTGCACGTTTCCATCGAGAGAGTGCCGCCGTCGGGCATGGCGTCGCGCGCGTTGAGCGCCAGGTTGAGGATGACCTGCTCGAGTTGAGCGGGGTCCGCTTTCACATGTGCGGTTTTTGGATCGAGGCGCAGGATTACGCGGACGTCTTCGCCGATAACGGGGCGCAACAGCCGTTCGCACTGGCGTACCAGCGCGTTCAAATCCAGCACGGCGGGGCGCAGCACCTGGCGATGGCTGAGGGCCAGCAGGCGCGACGTCAAATCGCGCGCGCGCATGGCAGCGAAATTGATTTCGTTGGCCATGCGCAGCAGAGGGCTTTGTTCGGCGAGTTTTTTCTTCAGCAGTTCGCTGTAGCCGAGAATCCCCACGAGTAAATTATTGAAATCGTGAGCGACGCCGCCGGCGAGGCGCCCGACCGCTTCCATTTTCTGCGACTGGCGGAGTTGGAGCTCGAGGGCGCGGCGCTCGGTGACGTCGCGGATGATCGCAAGTATGCAAGTCTGTCCACCCAATTCGATGGTGTGCGCGGACATCTGCACGGTGCGCACTTCGCCGGACTTAATCGCGATGCGGATTTCCAGATCGCGAAATTCGCTGGAGCGATTGAGAAGCGCAACGACCTGTTGGCGATCCTTGGGATTGGCCCAGACGCCTAACTCCACCGCGGTGCGGCCGATGAGCTCGTTGCGCGCATATCCGGTCAAGCGGAGAAAGCTATCGTTCACTTCGATGTAACGGCCGTCTTCGGTGGAGGTGATGGTGACCGCGTCCGGTCCGAGGTGAAAAGCTTTGGAGAATTTTTCCTCGGAGACGAGCAATTTTTCTTCGGCGTGTTTGCGGCCGGTGATGTCGCGGACGGCGAGGCAGAGCGTGTACTGGTCGTTGGCGGCGGACGGGACGCGGTTCATACGGGCTAGAAACCAGCGCCTACCGGCAGGGACGTCGAGGGAATATTCGAGTTCTTCACCGCGGCCGGTGACGAGAACTCTGTCGAAAATCATGGCGAATGGGCGGAAAAAATCTTCGCCGATGACTTCGGAAACTCGCTTGCCTTTCAATTCGTGGCGGGGGCGATAGAGAAGCGCCTCATTGGTAGTCCAAATATTAAGAAATGTGCCGTCGCGCGCGAGTTCGAAAACGATTTCGTCAATGGAGCCGATGAGGGCTTCGAGGCGCGATTCGTTTTCAATTGGGCGCGCGGCACCGGGGTCCGACGGTTTCGGAACGTTTTCCACTGGGCTCCGAAGGTTTTGCACCATGATGGAGGAATCTAGACGTTGAGGGTTAAGGATGTTTCGGGCACGAAACCGTCGGTGCGACTGGACGAAATGCGCGGAGGCGGCATCGGATTTTTGATGCGGTCCACGGGATTGTACAGGGTGTCGCGCTCAACTGGGACGCGTCCGGCGGCGCAGATGAGGCGTTCGAGTTCGGCGCGCGTCATGAACTCGGGAGTAGTGGCGCCGGCATCATGATAAATCTTTTCTTCGACGACAGTGCCGTCGAGATCATTGGCGCCGAAGCGCAGGGCCACTTGCGCGATGCGCGGAGTGAGCATGATCCAGTAGGCCTTGATGTGATCGAAATTATCGAGCAGCAGGCGCGAGACGGCGATGGCCTTCAGGTCGTCCATGCCAGTGGGGCCCGGAAGATGGGAGAGGCCGGTATTCGCCGGATGAAACGCCAGCGGGATGAAGGTGACGAAGCCGTGAGTGATGTCTTGCGTGGCGCGAAGCTGGAGCAGGTGATCCACGCGCTCTTCGTTCGTTTCGATGTGGCCGTAGAGCATGGTGGCGTTGGAGTGCAGGCCGAGTTCGTGCGCGGTGCGGGCGATTTCCAGCCAGCGCTGGCCGCTGACTTTGTGATCGCAGATGATTTTGCGGACGCGGGGGTGGAAAATTTCGGCGCCACCGCCGGGGAACGAATCTACGCCGGCATCTTTCATAGCGATCAGCGTGTCGCGGATGGAGAGCTTCGAAATGCGCGCGTAGTAGCCGACTTCGACCATGGTGAAGGCTTTCAAGTGCACTTGCGGGAAGCGCTTTTTCAGGCCGCGGATCAGGGTGAGGTAATAGTCGAAGGACAAGTCGGGATGCAGGCCACCGACGATGTGAAATTCCGTGGCGCCTTCGGCCACGCCGTCACCGGCGCGTTTGTAGATTTCTTCGAGAGCGAAGTTGTAGGCGCCGGGTGAATCGGGCGAGCGGCCAAAGGCGCAGAGTTTGCAGTGCGCGACGCAGACGTTGGTGGGATTGATGTGGCGATTAACGTTGAAATAGGTGACGTTGCCGTGCTTTTTTTCGCGGACAAAGTTCGCGAGCCAGCCTACCGCTAGAAGATCATGGGATTCATAGAGCGCGAGGCCATCTTCAGCGTTGAGACGTTCGCCGGCCAGAACTTTTGCGGCTACTGGCTTGAGGCGAGCGTCGTTTACTTGCAGAGTGTGTAGTTTCAGATCCATTTACGAATCACAATTCCTTTGCCGCGTTCTCGGGCTCGGGTTCAGGGGCGATTTACAAACGTGGCCGCGCCCCAGAAGAGCAGGAACAACAAACTAATATAGCCATTCACGGTGAAAAACGCAGCATTCATTTTGCTGAGGTCGTGGGGACGAACGAGCGAGTGTTCGTAGCCTAGCAGCGCGGCTACTACCGCAATGCCCACCCAGGCCGGCCACGCGAGATGAAAACTGACGGCCAGCCAAATCAGCAGCGCGACCATTATTAGGTGCATGGCGCGAGCGATCAGGAGGGCGCGGGCTACGCCGAATTTTTTGGGGATGGAATGGAGGCCGGCAGTTTTGTCGAATTCGACGTCCTGGCAGGCGTAGAGAACGTCGAATCCGCCGACCCAGAGGGTGACCGCGGCGCAGAGGATCAGCATGCGCGGATCGAGCGAGCCGCGAATGGCGATCCATGCGGCAGCGGGTGAGATGCCTAGAGCGAAGCCGAGCACGAAGTGGGACCAGGCGGTGAAGCGTTTTGTGAAGGAATAGAAGAAGAGGATGGCGAGCGCTAGGGGGGAAAGTTTGAGCGCGAGCGGATTCAATTGCCATGCGGCGAAGACCAGGACCGCGGAGGCGATGACGGTGAATGCGGCCGCGAAACTTACGGAGAGCTCGCCCTTGGGGAGGGCGCGATTGGCGGTGCGGGGATTGCGGCGATCGAATTCGAGGTCGGCGATGCGGTTCATGGTCATGGCGGCGGAACGGGCGCCCACCATGGCTACGATGATCCAGAGTAATTGGCGCCAGGTGGGGAAAGCGTTGGCGGAGCGCGCGGCCAGCAGGGCCCCTACGAGCGCGAACGGTAGCGCGAAAACGGAGTGCTCGAATTTGATCATTTCGAGCACGATGCTGATGCGGTTCTTGGTCATTTCTTTCGAGCCGGTGCCCTGTCTGCAGCGCCACCTTTCCAGCGATATTGTTTTTCTTGCGGCAGGCCGAGCTGCGCCAGGACGCGAAATGCGAACTGCTCGATCAGGTCGTCTATTTTTTTTGGCGAGTAATAGAAGGCTGGCATCGCGGGCATCACGGTCGCTCCCGCGTCATGCACGCGCAGCATATTTTCCAGATGGATGCGGTTCAGCGGAGTTTCACGCAGACAGAGGACCAGCGGGCGGCGCTCTTTCAGGCAGACGTCGGCAGCGCGCGCGAGCAGGTCGCTCGCGGTTCCGGCGGCGATTCCGCCTAGCGCGCCGGCGGAGCACGGGATGATGACCATGGCGTCCACGATGGCGCTGCCGGAGGCGATGCTGGCGCCGATGTCTTTGTTGGGGAGATACTCGATTTTTTTTGCTGCGGTGCCGGTGAGAAGTGACGGAAGTTTCTTCGGGCCCGTCGGGACCACGCCAAGTTCCGTGGCTAGCAGGCGCATGCCTGCTTCGCTGGAGACGAGAAAGACGTGCTGGACGCGCGAATCGGCGTCGAGTAGGCGAAGTACGGATTGCGCGTAGGCGGCGCCGCTGGCACCGGTGATTCCGACAGTGATGATTTTGCCGTTGGATTTGGGCATGTGTCGTTGATGAATTAATGAGTTTAGGTGTCGGGTCGCGGCGGAGTCAAGGTGAGGGACGGCGGAGTACGGCAGCGGAGCAGCGGGATTAAATGTTGACAAGAGTGCGTGGATTTCCGAGAGTCGCTGGCGAGCCGGGGAGGACTTAGGTCCGGCTGAGGCGGGGAAATATGAACTGGATCGAACGGTTCTTCGTCCGGGCGAAACATTGGCAGATCTTTTTGCTGTTTGTGGTGTTTTTCGCCGTCGGGGAGTCCCTGGTAATTGGAAATCTCGCCCCGGCTGGGATGTCGCAGGAGACGTATGGGGCGGCTTCGGTTTTGACGGAAATGGCGACGGCGGTGGCTACTTGGTGTTTTCTCTTGTGGTTATGGTCTCTCGGCTCTTTTCTGGTGTCGGTTGTGCCTGCAGCGCTCAAGCTTAAGAAGAAATTTTTCATCTTCACTATCCTCTGTTCAGTGATCTACGCGCCGCTGTCCGTCGCGCTGTTCCAGAGCATTGACCGAAAGTTGCTTATCATCACAATCCCACTGCATCTGTTCGGCGGCTTTTGCATGCTCTGCAACCTGTATTTCGTAGCGGAAGGCCTAGTCATCGCGGAGACCGGCGAGCGCGCTTCTTTCTGGGATTGTCTTGGACCGTTTCTTCTTCTGTTCTTTGCCGTTATAGGCGTGTGGTTTATTCAGCCGCGGATCAATCGACTGTATGCAGAAAAACGGATTGCGGGAGCGGCGGGTGAGGCGACAGCTATCTAAATGGGCGCGTTTGCGTCATACGCTGTAAAGGTGGAGAATACCTGCCGCTATTGGGAGGCTTCGAAATGAATGTTATGGCGAAGATGCGCGCAGCCGCGATTGCGGGGCTGGGGTTCGCGCTGGGATTGGGAGGGGTGTTGAGCGCGGCGCCGGGGCAGGATCAGGCGGCGAGCGCGGGCGTGAAGGTGCCGAAGCTGGAATTTCGCGACGTGAAGCTGGAGAACGGCTTGCGCGTGATCCTGGTGCCGGACCATTCGGCGCCGGTTTACGGGATCGACGTCTGCTACAACGTGGGCGCGCGCAACGAACGGCCGGGGCGCACGGGGTTCGCGCACTTATTCGAGCACATGATGTTCGAAGGCTCGGAAAATGTGGGCAAGGGCGAGCACTACAGCCTGGTGTTCAACAACGGCGGCGGAATGAATGGCACCACGAACGAAGACCGCACCACGTATTTCGAAGAGCTGCCGAAAAACCAGCTGGATTTGGGATTGTTCCTAGAGGCGGACCGCATGCGCGCGCTGACCGTGACGCAAGAGAAGCTGGACAATCAGCGCCACGCGGTGCAGGAAGAACGGCGGCAAGGAATCGACAATCAACCGTACGGGCGGGCGGAGCTGGATGTGGATAATCTTTCCTACGACAATTTCGCGTACAAACATTCGACGATCGGGTCCATGTCTGACTTGAACGCGGCGAGCCTTGCCGACGTGAAAGATTTTTTCCGGATTTACTACGCGCCGAATAACGCGGTGCTGACTTTGGTGGGCGATTTCGATCCGGACGAGGCGTTGGCCAAGGTGAAGAAATATTTCGGAGCGATTCCCGCGCAGCCCGCCCCGCCGAAAGTGGATTTGAACGAGGAGCCGCATTACGGCGAGCGCCGCGAAGTGATTTACGACCCGCTGGCGCGTTTGCCGGAGATTGACATGGCGTACCACATTCCGGCGGGCAACACGCCGGAGAATTATGCGGCGCAGCAGCTGACTTACGTGCTGGGACAGGGCGAGAGTTCGCGTTTTTACCAGCGGCTGGTGAAGGAGAAGCAACTGGCTTCGCAAGTGAGCGTGCAGGCGGACGCACGGATTGGCGTGAGCCAGCTTTACATCTCGGCGAATCCGCGGCCGGGCGTGAAATTGGAAGACCTGGCGAACGCGATTGACGAAGAAATCGCGACGGTGGTGAAGAGCGGAGTGACACCGGAAGAACTGGCGAAAGCGAAATCGCAGTTGCTGCGGCAGTTCATCGAGCGGCGTCGTTCGGCTTTGTTTACGGCGATTTTGATCGGTAATTACACGGTTTATTTCAATGATCCGAACCTGATCAATACGATTGTGGACAAAGAACACGCGGTAACTGTGGAGGAAGTGAACGCGGTGGCGAAAAAATATCTGGTGACGGACCAGCGCGCGGTGGTGATCACTTATCCGGCGGCGGATGAGAAGGCTTCGTCGAAGGGGGCGCAATGAGAGAGGGCGCGATGCAGAGGTTCGCCGAGATCTTGCAGTTTTCACGAGCAGCGGTCATGACATCAGCAGCGTTGGTAGCTTGCGCCGGATTGTTGCTTCCGGGAGCGGCGTGCACGCAAGGGCAGGACAAGAGCGCGCCAGCCAGCTCGATGCAGAAGCTGGACAGAGCGCCGGTGAATAAGGAGATTTTGCGCGTGCAGCTGCCGCGGCCGACGGTGGTGAAGCTGAAGAACGGGTTGACGATTGTGCTGGAAGAAGATCACAAGCTGCCGACGGTTGCGTTCACGATGTGGATTCGTCCGGGACAGCTGGCGGATCCCCGCGACTTGCCGGGATTGGCGTCGTTCACGGCGGGCATGTTGCGCGAAGGGACGGAGAAGCGGACAAGCGAGCAGATCGCGCGCGAAGTGGATTCGCTGGGAGCGACGCTGGACGCGAGTTCACGGTTTGGCGTGAGCTATACGTCGGTGAATGCTTCGGGGCTGATTACCGACACCGCGAAAATTCTGGATCTGATGAGCGACGTGGTGCTGCATCCGAACTTTCCGGCAAGCGAGCTGGCCAAATTCAAGCAGAGCGAGGGGGCGAGCCTGGAGCAGCGGCTTTCGAATCCGCAATTTCTCGCGCAGCAGGGATTCAAGCGGGTGGCCTATGGTGATACGCCGATGGCACTGGCGTCCGCGACAAAAGAATCGATCGAGAAAGTCAGCGTGGAGGACTTGAAGCGATTTCACGAGAAGCATTACGTGCCGGGGAACGCGATTCTGGGCGTAACCGGGGATTTCACTGCGAGTGAGATGCGCGCCACGATCGAAAAATATTTCGGGGCGTGGACGGGCGCAGCGGAGGCTCCCGAGAAATTTGCGGCGGCGGTGACACCACAGGCGACGAAAATTACGCTGGTGGATCGTCCGGCTTCGGTGCAGTCCTTCATTATTGTGGGCGACCGGGCCATTCGCCGGACCGACCCAGAATATTATGCGCTGGACGTGATGAACCAAGTCTTGGGAGGCGGGCCACAAGCGCGGCTGTTTTTGGATTTGCGCGAAGAGCACAGCCTGACGTATGGGAGCTACAGCCGGTTCAACGCGGAGATTTATCCGGGCGACTGGCTAGCGTTTGCGCCGGTGCGCACGCAGGTGACGGGCGACGCGATGGACCGGTTCCTGTATGAGTTTAAGAAAATAAACAACGAGCCAGTACCGCAGGACGAAATGGATGATGCACACCGGGCGATCATCGCGAGTTTCGCGCTTTCGCTGGAGCAGCCGAGAGAAATTCTGGGCGACTGGCTGACCGTGCAGTATTACGGCTTGCCGGTGGATTACTGGGACGAGTACCCGGATCACATTGCAGCGATTGATGCGGGTGGGGTGCAGACGTCGGCGAAGAGATTCGTGGACCTGGATCACCTGCAGTGGATTTGCGTGGGGGACCGCAAGGAAATTGAAAGTGTGCTGAAAAAATATGGGACGGTGAGCGTGGTGGACGTCACGGGAAAAACCGAGAACTAGAGCGGCGCTTGCCGAGGGCACATCGTGGATGAGGCAGACGTACGGAAATTTCTGGAGGCGGTGAAGCGCGGGAGTTTGCCAGTGGAACGCGCGGTGGAGCAGCTGCGCCAATGGCCATACGAGGATCTGGGATTCGCGAAGATTGACCACCATCGCGCGTTGCGGCAGGGATTTCCGGAAGTGATTTTCGGGCGGAAGAAAACGGCGAAGCAGGTGGCGGAGATTGCGCGGGGAATGCTGCGGGCGAAGGCATCGCACAATATTTTGATCACGCACGGGAATCGGAAAAGTTTTGCAGCGGTGAAGAAGGTGGCGCGGGCGGCGCGATTTCACGAGCTATCGGGCGCGATCACTATTTCGCGGAGCGAGGCGAATCACGGGAAGGGTTTGATTCTGGTGGTGACTGCGGGAACGAGCGATATTCCTGTGGCGGAAGAAGCGCTGGTGACGGCACAGATTATGGGAAATCGCGCGGAAGCGATTTATGACGTGGGCGTCGCGGGATTGCACCGTTTGCTGGAGCATCGGAAGAAATTGGCGGCGGCGAAGGTGATTATTTGCGTGGCGGGAATGGAAGGGGCGCTGCCCAGCGTGGTGGCGGGGCTGGTGGCGGCTCCGGTAATCGCGGTGCCGACGAGTACTGGTTATGGATCGAGTTTTGGGGGGTTGACGGCGCTGCTGGCGATGCTGAACAGCTGCGCTTCGAATGTAAGCGTGGTGAATATTGATAATGGGTTTGGGGCTGGGTGCGTGGCAAGCGTGATCAACAGGCTTTGATTCGCCACAGAGACGCAGAGAATACGAAAATGGCTTCCTCCTTCCGCCAGAGTTGCCAACTCTAGATTTGATTGCAGTCCCTCAGTAACTCCGCCCGAACTCTCAGCTGTCTCGACGCTAAGGAAAGCAGCTCCCTCGCTGCGCTCGGGATGACATGCCGCTTGGTTGTGAGAGCTTCTTTAGGCGAGCGCGGCTACTAGCGCGGAGGCGATTTCGTTTTCTTCGTCGGAGTGCACCGTGCGGAGGTCGAGGATTAGACGGTCGTCTTCGATGCGAGCGATTACAGGCGGCGCGGTGAGCGATGTTGCGGCCGCTAGGTTGGTGATTCGTGGCTTGCGCAGACGGTCTTCGATTTGTGCGGCGGAGTGGCGTGGGGTGGAGATGGCGATCAGCGTGGTGGGAAGTTGCTGATCGGGAGTAGAGCCGCCGCCGATCACGGAAAATCCGGGACGGATTTCCAGTCTCACATCCGCGGGTAGCGCAGGCCGAAATTTGTCGCAGAAATTGTTCGCGCGGATGGCGATTTCTTCCTGGGATAGCCGGATCATACGCAGCGTGGGAATTTCGTCTAGGGCACCGCGCAGGTAGGATTGCAGCGTGGCTTCCAGGGCCGCGATGGTGAGCTTATCCACACGGAGCGCGCGGAAGAGCGGATTGGCTCGGATGCGTTCCACGATTTCTTTTTTGCCTGCGATGATTCCCGCCTGAGAACCGCCCAGCAATTTATCGCCGCTGAAAGTGATGACCGAGGCGTTGGCTTCGATGCTCGCGCGGGCGACGGGCTCTGCAATTCCGCTGGCCAAGAGATCGGCGATGCAGCCGGAGCCGAGATCTTCGTAAATGGGGAGATGGAAGCGTTCGCCCAGCGCGACTAGCTCCTGGAGCGAGGGGCGCTCGGTGAATCCGGTGATGCGGAAATTCGAAGGATGCACGCGCAGGAGTAGGCGGGTGCGGTCGGTGATGGCGCGCTCGTAGTCGCGCAGGCGAGTGCGATTGGTGGTGCCGACTTCACGGAGTAGCGCGCCGCTTTCGGCCATGATGTCTGGAATGCGAAAGCCGTCACCGATTTCGATCAGCTCGCCGCGGGAGACGATGACTTCGGCGGCTTTCGCGAGCGTGTTGAGGACGAGAAAAACGGCGGCGGCGTTGTTGTTGACAACGATGGCGGCTTCGGCGCCGACCATTTCCGCGAGAAGGCTTGCGGTGTGGATATCGCGCTTGCCACGCTCGCCGCGAGCGACATCGTATTCGAGATTTGAATAGCCGGCGGCGGTTGCGGCAATTTGCGCTATGGCGACGCTTGAAAGTGGCGCGCGACCGAGGTTGGTGTGCAGGACCACGCCGGTGGCGTTGATGACGCGTCGGAGGGATGGCGCGACGGCGGCGTCAACTTTTGCAACGACTGCGGCAACCAACTCAGCCGAGTCAAATGATTCCGGATTTGGAACAGCGGATTGCTGCGGCTCGCCTTTGAGGCGCGCGCGGAAGTCGGCCAGGACTTGGCGGACGGCTTGGGTGACGAGAGCGCGACCGGATTCTTCGGCCAGGGCTGCGAGGCGCGGGTTGAGGAGGAGCTCGTCCACAGAAGGGATGGCGCGGAGGCGGGCGCTTGAATCCTTCTGCAATTTGGCCACGGATTCTGGAACGGGGCTCATCGCTAAGGCATTTGAGCACAGTGTGATAAGGGCTGGCAACTGAAGGCTTTCCGGGAGCCATTTCCCTTTGCGACATAGGGGCGGAGGGTCACATTGACGCCGCCGATTGCGCATTCTAGGCTGGAGATACGGACAACTGAAAGCTGGACGCCGGCGGGCTGCGGCAGGCTTGTGCCGGGGCAGGTGAAGGGCGCCGCGTCTCGGCTCGGCTTGAAAAATTATGGCGACCATTGACGAAGAACTCGGACAAATCGAGCGGGACATTCGCACGCTGAAGATTGAATTTGAGCAATACTTCGGCGGCGGGCGTTCGCGGCCTCCAACGGATACACAGTGGCGGCTGGAGACGAATTTGAAACGCTATGGGGACCGGTCAGGCGACCTTTCTTCAGGGCAACGATTTCGCTACAGCAATTTGGCTTCAACGTACGCGAAGTATCAGGACATGTGGCGGAAGAAGCTGATCCAGAAGGAATCTGGAACCACGCAACATCATTACGGCGCGGCGGCGAAGGCCATCGAAGGTGAACGACAGCGCAAGGCTGCCGAAGACGCGATGCGCACGCGGGTCGCGGCGGAAACTGCAGTGAAGACGGCAGCGGAGGAAGCGAGCGTAGGCGTTTCGTCAGCGACGGCGATCGCGCACGCGGCGGCGGATGCAGCTGCGCGAGCGGCGGAGGTGCGGCACGCGGCTGATTTTGCTTTGGCGCTTTCCGATCCGGAACACGAGACGGAGAAGGTGGAGAAGCTTTATCAGCGGCTGGTGGAAGCGCGCACGGAGACTGGAGAGAAGGCTGGCGTGCCCAGTCTGAAGGATTTCGAGCGGTTCGTGCGGCAGAAGACGAAGGATTTGAAGGAGAAGGGTGGACGCGAGATTGAGTACACCGTCAGCATTGAGGGCGGGCACGTAAAATTGAAGGCGAGAGTTTCGAGTTAACAGTTTTCCTCTGTAATCCCTAGCGCGACGAATCCTTCATTAATAATTTCTTTTCTCCGCGCGACTACGTCACCTGCCTCGCACGAATCTTTCTCCGCGCAGCGATGCCCTTCCGAATTCTTGCGTGAACGCTTACACTGGCGGGGCTTTCTTGACTGGAGGAATTATCGTGGCGGGAGAACGTGGGGCGGAACATGGGGTAGCGCGGGCGCTGATCAGCGTATTTGACAAGACGGGGGTGGTGGAATTTGCGCGGGAGCTGGCGTCACTGGGAGTGGAGATTGTTTCAACCGGAGGCACGGCGCGATTGTTGCGCGAGGGCGGCGTCGGGGTGCGCGACGTGGCGGAGTTGACTGGCTGGCCGGAGATGTTGGGAGGGCGAGTGAAGACGTTGCATCCGAAAGTGCATGGCGGAATTTTATTTCAGCGGGGGAAGGCCGAGGATCGAAAGCAGGTGGGCGAGCACGGCATCGTTCCGATTGATTTGGTGGTGGTGAATTTGTATCCATTTTCGGCGACGGCGGCGAAGCCGGGAGTGACGCCGGAGGAATTGATCGAGAATATTGATATTGGCGGCCCGGCGATAGTGCGGTCGGCGGCGAAAAATTTTCAGAGCGTGGGAGTGGTGACTGATCCGGGGGATTATGCGGCGGTTGCCGCGGAGTTGCGCGATAAGGGCGAACTGAGCCTGACGACGCGGCTGAATCTGGCGCGGAAGGCGTATGCGCGGACAGCGCGCTACGATGGAGAAATTGCGACGGAGCTGGAGCGGCTTAGCGTGAGCGACGGCGCGGGGGGCAGCATTGTGATCGGCGCGCTGGAAAAATTGCCGCAGCGGATGCATATCGAGTTGGAACGGCGGCAGGCGATGCGCTACGGTGAGAATCCGCACCAAGCCGCAGCGCTGTATATCCCGGCGGGATATCCGGCGGCTGGCCTCGCGGGCGCGAAGCAGCTGCAGGGCAAGGAACTTTCTTACAACAACCTGGTGGATCTGGATTCGGCGTGGGCGCTGGCGAAGGAATTCCACCGGCCGGCAGTGGCGATCATAAAGCACAACAATCCGTGCGGAGCGGCGGAGCAGGAGTCGTTGGTGGAAGCGTACGTGAAGGCGCTGGCGTGCGACCCGGTGTCGGCGTTTGGCGGGGTGCTGGCGTTCAATCGCGCGCTGGATGCGGCGACGGCGGAGGAAGTGGGAAAATTGTTTGTGGAGTGCATTGTGGCGCCAGGATACGCGGCGGCGGCGCTGGAAAAACTGGGCGCGAAGAAAAATCTGCGTTTGCTGGAAATGCAGAGCGGTGAAGCGGTGGAGGAACTCGATCTGAAACGCATCTCCGGTGGGATGTTGGCACAGGAACCGGACCGGCACGAACTGGCGGAAGCGGATTTAAAAGTAGTGACCGAGCGCGCGCCGACGCCGGCGGAAACGCGCGCGTTGCTGTTTGGCTGGAAAGTCTGCAAACATGTGAAATCGAATGCGATTGTGTTTGTGCGCGAGGGGCAGACGGTGGGCGTCGGCGCGGGGCAGATGAGCCGGGTGGATTCGGTGAAGATTGCGGTGATCAAGGCGGCGACGAATGGGCTCGATTTGAAGGGTAGCGTGGTGGCATCGGACGCATTCTTTCCGTTTCCGGATGGCGTGGAGGAAGCGGGACGAGCAGGCGCGACCGCGGTGATACAGCCGGGTGGGTCCGTGCGCGACGCGGACGTGATTGCGGCGGCGAATAAGTTGGGAATGGCGATGGTTTTTTCGGGCGTGCGGCATTTCCGGCACTAGAGGGCCTTGCTGAGAGCCGGACGGCACAGAGTAAAAACAATTGCGCGCGTACGATGCGGTTGACACCGTGGCAAGCTGGGGCGCAGCAAGCAGCGCCCCTACCGTAGCATTGATGTTCGCGGTGGTTGCTGAAAACGGCGGCGTGGATTTTATTTTGCGCTTACTGACGCGTGCGTTCGCCGGAGATTTTATTTTTTCTTGGGGTGCGCGCCGGCTCCGGAATTTGGCGCGACAGCGGCGAGCGGCTGACGATGATAAGTGATTTCGATGACCTGGGGATCGCCGGTTTCTGGAATTATTTCGGAGCGCGCAGAGTAAGTGTCGGGGTCAATGCGGGTGAGGATGGCGCGCTTGGGCCTGCCATTCGTGGGATTTTCGAAATCAAATCTTTTCGCGTCGGCGGTGGCAAGCTTCAGGAGCGTCCCATCTGATTTTTCCCAGGGCACGAGTTCAGGCGTGAAGTGCCGGAAATAAAAATTGATGCCGCCGGATTTTTCCACTAGCGTGAAAAGTTCGATTACCAACACCTTATCGTTCTCGATGACCCGAAAATCACCCAGCATCATGCCGGCCTTGGGCGCCATCCAAACCTGTTCGGCGATTCGCGGGCCCCAGTCGGCGCGCCAGCGGCCTTCGAGCCAAGCAAGGTCTGAAAGCTTGGGACTGGCAATCAATTGCAGCGGAGGTGGCGTAGCCGCGGCGGCGGGCCCAGCGGACGAAGTTGATTTCGGTTGCGAGTCTGCTGCAGCGGATTGCTGCGCGGAATTTGCCGGCGAAGAGACGACGAAAGCTAGCGCCGAGCCTAACACGAGCAGGAGGACTGCACCGATTCTGAAGCGCAACACCCTTAGCCTCCGAGCGATACCAGGGTGAGATTTTCCCACAGGATTGGCGCTGGCGTTATTTAGTTTTGCGACGATTCGAGCCATTTTCCTGAAAACTCTATCACGGAGGTATCCTAACGCGGCTAGTTTGCGTCCAAGGAATGTGCGCTAACGGGAAGAACCGGCGCCGCGTATTGCTTTGACCGGTTTGGGCCGCTGTACGATAATGGAGTTTCGCGACGGACGCATGAAAACAATAATAGGAATCGTACTTTCGTCATTCATAGGTTTTTTCGCGACGGCACCCGCCGCGCGCGCGCAGAACACCTCGCCTGGAACGCCTGCACCGATCACTCCTAAGACCGCGGAGGCCAGTAAGAGCGCTGCCGCAACGACAACCAATCCCGGCGATCAAGGCACACGCGGCGATGTCTATTACTACTACACCATGGGGCATGTGGACGAGCAGCAATATGAGCTGACAGGTCGTGCGGAGCTGGCGACCCAAGCGATAGAAGCGTACAAGAAAGCGCTGGAGCTGGCGCCTGGTTCGCCGGTGATCCAGGAACGACTGGCGGAGATTTACGCCAAATCGCAAAGGATGCGCGAAGCGGTGGAGCAGGCGCAGGCGGCGCTGAAGGGCGATCCAAATAATGTGGATGCGCACCGGCTGCTGGCGCGAATTTACGTTCGGGAGCTGGGTGATCTGAGCGCGGGCGATGTGCAGAAAGAAACGCTGGAAAAGGCGATCGCGCAATTCCAGCAAATTCTGAAAATTCAGCCGGACGACGTTTATTCGGCGCTGTGGCTGGCCCGGCTGTATCGTTTTGAAAACAAGCATAGCGAAGCCGAAACCGTGTTACGCGGATTGCTGGCGCGTGATTCGAGCAACGGTCCGGCGCTGGAACAATTGAGCCAACTGTTGATGGACGAAGGCCGTTCGCAGGAGGCGGTGAAGCTGCTGTCGGACGCGGCTGGGCAATCTTCTTCGCCGGAAGTTTACGATTTGCTGGGCGACGCTTATTCGCAGGCGAAGGATTATCCGAAGGCGGAAGAAGCATACCGCAAAGCCGTGGAAGAAGATCCGGACGATCCGGGCCATTTGCATGGGCTGGCGCAAGCGTTGATGGCGGAGGACAAGTACGCGGACGCACTGGAGCAGTTCAAGCGGCTGACGGAAATCGAGCCAAGCACTTCGGAAAATTTTTTGCGGATGGCGCAGTTGTACCGGCGGCTGGGGAAATTCGATCAGGCCGAGGCGAGCTTGCTGCGGGCGAAGCAATTGGCTCCGGGCAGCCTGGAAGTTTTGTACAACGAAGCGCTGCTGTATGAGGATCAGGGGCGTTACGACGACGCGGTGAAGGTGCTGAGCGACGCGATCGCCGGGATGAGGAGCCAATCGAGCAGTGCGCGGAATCCGGGCGGGGCTGCATCTACCGACAACGGAACGGACAGTTCGGTGACCTCGGAGACGAGTCCAAACGCGCTGGCGATTCTTTACGAGCAGCTGGGGCACGCGTACCGCGAAGAGGAAGATTATTCCTTGGCAATTCAGACTTACCAGGAAATGGGCAAGCTGAGTGCTGACGCGCAAAAGCGCTCGGAAATGCTGCTGATTGATACTTACAGAGAGAGCCGCGACCTTGACCACGCGATTACCGAAACCAAGAAGGCGCTGGAGGCAGCGCCCAACGATCCGAGCCTGACGGTGACGCTGGCGATGCTGTACGGCGAGAAATCGGACGTAGATGCGGCGACGAAGTTGCTTGACGGCTTGCTAAGAGGAAACGACAGCGACCAGGAGATTTATTTGAACCTGGCGCAGGTGCAGGAGCGCGGCAAGAAGTACGCCGAAGCGGAGCAATCGGCGCAGAAGGCCGAGCAAATGGCGCGGGGAAATGATGATAAAGAGACCGCGTATTTCATGCTGGGCGCAATTTATGAGCGGCAGAAGAAATTTGATCAAGCGGAGCAGGAATTCCGCAAAGCCCTGGAAGTGAACCCGGGCAATGCTTCGGTGCTGAATTATTACGGTTACATGCTGGCGGACCGCGGAGTACGGCTGGAAGAAGCGACGGCGATGATCAAGCAGGCAGTGACGCAGGAGCCGAGCAATGGGGCTTATCTGGACAGCTTAGGCTGGGCTTACTACAAGCAAAATAAATTGACCGAAGCCGAAGAGAGTCTGCGCAAGGCAGCCGATCGGCAGAAACACGATCCGACGATTCTGGGGCATCTGGGCGACGTTTACGCCAAGCTGGGACAGAGCGATCAGGCCGCGATTTATTGGGAACGCGCGCTGGCAGAGTGGCAGAAGGCCGTGCCGGCGGACTATGAATCGGATAAGGTGAACGAGCTGGACGCGCAGCTGAAGAATCTGAAACGGCGCACGGCGCAAAAAACCACGCCGGATTCGGCAAAACCGCAGTAAGCTCCCCCGCATGACTCGCGCGAAAATTAGGAAAAAATCGGTGCGCCTGCCGGCGTTTGCGAAAATCAATCTGTGTCTGCACGTGATGGGTAGGCGGCCGGATGGTTACCACGAGCTGCGCACGATTTTCCAGGCGATCTCGCTTCGCGACACTTTGAAGCTTTCTTTTGAGCCCGGTTCGTCAGGCTTTCACTTTTTTCTAACATCGAACGATCCAGAGTTAGTGGGTCCTGAGAATCTTGTGGCGCGCGCGGTCGTCGCGATGCAACGCGAGATTGGATTTCAGGGAAACGTTAGCGCGCATTTGGAAAAGAGGATTCCGGTGGCGCGCGGAATGGGCGGCGGCTCGAGCGACGCAGCTGCGGCAATGATCGGAATGCTGCGATTGACCGGAGCGAAGGTGCCGCTGGCGCGTTTGATGGAAATTGCGGCGGGTCTGGGCGCGGATGTGCCGTTCTTTTTGTTTGGAGGGAGGGCGCTGGCGGTAAATCGCGGGGATGAGATCTATCCGCTGCCGAATGCGCCGAAGCAGACGATTGTGGTGGTATCTCCGCGCGAGATCGGAGTGAGCACAAAGGACGCCTTCCAGTGGATTTCTGCGGAATTGACAAAACGGCCGGAACCCCCTAAAATTTGGGGGTTCTGCGCTCTGTGCTGGAGCCGGCAGGGGGCAGGCCTTTCGAATGATTTCGAGGGGCCGGTCTTCAGTCGTCATCCGCGCCTGGAAGAAATTCGGGACGGATTGCTCAAGCGAGGAGCCGCAGATGCCGCGCTGGCGGGTAGCGGGTCGGCGGTGTTCGGAATATTCCGAAACCCAGCGCGTGCGCGCCGAGCCGCTCGTGCGTTCCCGGAAGATTCGGTTTTCGTCGTTAAAACCCTATCCAGGGAAGACTATGGCCGTGCTTTGGGTTGGCGTGCGGATGCGCATGCGCGCCCGAGTGTGAACGGTTGAGGGAAGATTTTTGACCGACGATAAATTCAAAATATTCTGCGGCACTGCAAATCCCGCGCTGGCAAAAGCGATTTGCAAGTTCGTGGGCGTGCCGCTGGGCGAAGCGGAACACGGGCAATTCAGCGACGGCGAAACGCGCTATCAGATTTTAGAGAACGTGCGCGGCGCGGATGTATTCGTGGTGCAGCCGTGTTCCACGCCGGTGAATTTCAATCTGATGCAGTTGCTGCTGATGATTGATGCTTTCAAGCGGGCTTCGGCGTGGCGCATTACGGCGGTAGTGCCGTATTACCCGTACGCACGGCAGGATCGCAAGGACCGGCCGCGAGTGGCGATTTCGGCGAAGCTGGTTGCTGATTTGCTGGAAACGGCTGGAGCGAGCCGGGTGCTGACACTGGATTTGCACGCGCCGCAGATTCAGGGATATTTCAATATTCCCGTGGATCACCTGTTTGCGTCGCCGGTGCTGGTGGAACATTTTCAGAAGATGAATTTGGGATCGATCACGGTGGTATCGCCGGATGCGGGCGGCGTGGAGCGGGCGCGATTTTTCGCGAAGAGAATTGGCGCGCCGCTGGCGATCGTGGATAAGCGGCGCATTGATGTGAACGTGAGCGAAGTGATGCACCTGATCGGCGACGTGGCGGGACGGCCGGCGCTGGTGATTGACGACATTATTGATACGGCGGGAACGCTGGTGAAGACGGCAGAAGCGCTGCTGCAACATGGCGCGACCAGAGTTTTTGCGGCGTGCACGCATCCGGTGCTTTCGGGGCCGGCGGTGGAGCGGATTGCGAAGTCGAAGATCGAGGCTGTAGTGGTGTCGGATTCGGTTCCGCTGAGCGAAGCGGCGCAGAAGTTGGGCAAGATTACGGCATTGAGCGTGGCGCCTTTGCTGGCGCGCGGGATTCAGTCGATTCACGAAGAGACTTCGATCAGCGAATTGTTTATCTAATTATTGGTCTGGTGGCAGGGCCGGCTTTGCGCCGGCATATTTTTGGGAATTCAAGGTTGCCGGCGAGACGCAGCGAAGAGCAGCCGGCGCGACGAGGGAGTTATGGAGACTTTTACAATCGAAGGGCAAGTACGCGAAGGGCGCGGGAAAGGTCCGGCGCGGCGCACGCGGTTGACCGGGATGGTCCCGGCGATTCTGTATGGCGGGAAGAAGGACTCGATATCCATATCCGTGAACGCGAAACAAGTGGCGCGAATTCTGCGGTCGGAAACGGGACACAACACCATCTTTACGGTGCAAGTGGCTTCTGGTGCGGCCGAAAAGGCGATGGTGAAGGATTGGCAGGTGGATCCGGTGAGCGGCAAATTGCTGCACGTGGATCTGTACCGCATCGCGATGGACGTGCGCATGCGCGTGATGGTGCCGGTGCACACGTTTGGCGAGCCGCAAGGCGTGAAGATGCAGGGCGGCGTGTTTGAAACGGTTACGCGCGAAGTGGAAATCGAATGCTTGCCTGCGGATATCCCGGAAGAATTCAGAGTGGATGTGACCGAGATGCTGATCGGCAAACAGTTGCGCGCGGCTGATCTGCCATTTGACCCGGCGAAGATCAAGTTGCTGACGGACCCGGTTCGCGTGATCGCGCACGTGGTTGTGTTGAAGAAGGAAGAGGAACCGGTTGCGGATGCGGCAGTGACGGCGGATGCGGCGCCCGCGGAGCCGGAAGTGATGAAGAAGGGCAAGAAGGAAGTGGAAGGGGAAGAAGGCGACGCAGCGGAAGCTCCGGCTGCGAAAGCCGAGAAGTCCGAGAAGAAGAAGTAGGTTTGCATGCTCGAGGTTAGCGGCGGACGCTCAGGGTAAAAATGAGACTTATCGTCGGCCTCGGAAACCCTGGCCCGGAATACGAGTTCACGCCGCACAACATGGGTTTTCTGGCGGTAGATGCGCTGGGCGGGCGCGCGGGAATTCGAGTGACGCGGCCTGAAGCGAAATCGTACGTTGGGCTCGGGACCATCGCGGGAAATGAAGTGGTGCTGGCCAAGCCGCAGACGATGATGAATCTGAGCGGAACAGCGGTGCGGATGCTGCTGGAGCGGTACGAGTGCAAGGCCGCTGAAATGATCGTGCTGAGCGACGAGGCGGCGTTGCCGTGGGGCATGCTTCGGATCAGAGAACGAGGCAGCGCCGGCGGGCACAACGGATTGAAGTCGATCATAGCTTCAGTCGGGACGAACGAATTTATTCGCGTGCGGCTGGGAGTGAAGCCGGAATATCCGTTGGAGGGCATGGCGGAATACGTTCTCGCGACGATGCGGAAGCCGGAGCGCGAGATCGCGGCGCAGATGGTGGTGGATGCTGCTGAAGCCGTGGAATTGATCGTGGCTGAGGGCGCTGGGAAGGCGATGGCGAAATTCAACCGGCGAGTTGAAGTTGGCGAAGAAGATTCGGAGTGAACGGTTTTTGGTTTTAGGGCTCGGAAGTTAGTTGAGAGAAGTTGGGAAAGAGAAGACGAGGAATCGAGGACATATGGAAGAGCGTCAGTACGACCTGATTTTTATTTGCCGGCCGGATACGCCGGAAGCGGACATTGACAAGGTGATTGCGACCTTGGAAAGCACGGCGACGGAGAAGGGCTCGAAGATCGAGTCGGTCGCCAAGTGGGGCCGGAAGCGGATGGCGTACCGCGTGCAGAAACTGCACGAGGGGTACTTCGTGTACATGGTCATCAAAACCACTCACGGCGAAGTCGTGAAGGAGCTGGAGCGCCGGTTGAAGGTGGCGGACCCGGTGATCAAGTATCTGACCGTACGGCTGGACGAAGAATTGAAGCGGCAGGAGAAGTTGAAGCGGCACCGCGAGCGTCGTGCGGCACGGCGTCCTCGTAAGGCGGTGCCTGCACCGGCGGCGCCTGTTGCGCCGATTGCACCGCCGAGCGAGCAGTCTGCACCGACGGCGTAGGAACGGCTTGCGCAGCCTGGAGCGAAATTGGCTTCAGGGGCTAAAGCCCTAGCTTTTCGGTGGCTGTTAGCACGGCTGAAGCCGTGCCCTTCCGAAAGCAGATTCGAGAATTGAACGAGCGACGGGAAATTAGTCAGGAGACTTGAATGGCAGAAGAAAACGCACCACAGCAGCAATCGCACGGCCCCTCGTCGGGAGGGATGCGGTCTTCGGGACCGGGCGGCGGCCCCGGAGGACCAGGCGGAGGACGGCCTGGCGGACCAGCGAAGCGCGGGAAGCGGAATTTCGTGCGCAAGAAGAAGGTTTGCCGGTTCTGCGTGGATAAGGCCGACTTCATTGACTACAAGAAGGCGGAGATTCTGGCGCCGTTCATTCAGGAACGCGGGAAGATCCTGCCGCGCCGCATGACCGGGACTTGTTCGCGGCATCAGCGTTGGCTGACCGTGGCGATCAAGCGGGCGCAGAATATTGCGTTGCTGCCGTTCGCGGCGGAATTGTAGTTCGCAGTAGCAGTAAGGCAACGAACAAAAAATACCGGCGAGACGCCGGCGCTACGTTTAAAGGATTCGAGGTCCGCATACAATGCAAATCATTCTGCAGGAAGACGTGGAAAAGTTGGGAAACCGCGGCGAGTTGGTGGAAGTTGCCGAGGGTTACGCGCGCAATTTTTTGTTGCCGCGCAAGCTGGGACTGGAAGCTACGGCTGGAAACTTGAAGCGGCTGGAGCGGATGCGGGCACACTTCGCGAAGAAGGAAGCCACCGAGAAGGATGCCGCGCAGAAGCAGGGCGAGCAGCTCGCGGCGGTGTCGCTCGAATTCACGCGCAAGGCTGGAGAGAACGACCAGCTGTTTGGGTCGGTGACGTCGTTGGATGTGGCCGAAGCGCTGGCGGCTAAGGGATTTGAGATTGACCGGAAGAAGATCGTGCTGGCCGAGCCGATCAAGGTGATGGGCGCGTACGAGGTTCCAGTGAAGCTGCACCGCGAAGTGATCGTGAATGTAAAGGTAGCGGTGAAGAAGGAAGAGTAGGCCGGCCTTCGTAGTACGCGGCTTGCACTTGCTGGCGGCTGGATTTTAAGAATCGCGAGATCACAGGGCGTCCCGAAATTCGGGACGCCTTTTTTTTGCGCCGGGGCTTTTCCACTTTTCCGATTTATTGCACAGGGTGGTACGGTTGTCGAGGAGTCGAAGCGGGCGTAAGATTGCAATCGTGAGCTTGCGACCGTAACTCTGCCACCGTAATATTCGAGCACAAACACAGACCATGCCAGGCGACGCCACACTCGAACGACCCTTACCGCACAATCTGGAAGCAGAACGCAGCATACTGGGCGCGATTCTGCTGGATAACCACGCGCTCAACGCAGCGATCGAGAAGGTGCGGTCGGATGATTTCTTTTTGCCGCAGCACCGGCAGATTTTCGAGCGCATGGTGCAGCTGGGAGAAAAGCAGCAGGCGATTGACATCGTCACGCTGATGGAAGATCTGTCACGTCGCGGCGAGCTGGAAGCCGCGGGTGGAATAGCTTACCTATCGCAGCTGGCAGACGGGCTGCCGCGCATCACGAATGTGGAGCATTACGCGCGGATCGTCAAAGAAAAATCGGTGCTGCGCAACCTGATTTTTTCGGCGTCGGCGATTCAGGAGCAGGCGCTGGCGGCAGGCGATGATGCGGACGTGATTCTGGACCGCGCCGAGTCGGTGATTTTCCAGCTGGCGGAAGACCGGGTAAAGGCCGGGCTGATTGGCGTTAAGGAACTGGTTCGCGATAATTTCGAGCGGCTGGAAAAAATATTCAGCGAAGGGCGGCGGATCACCGGCCTCGCCACGGGCTACGCAAATCTAGACAACGAAACGGCCGGTCTGCAGCCTTCGGAGCTGATTATTCTGGCGGCGCGGCCTTCGATGGGAAAAACGGCGCTGGCGCTGAACATCGCGGAAAATGTGGCGGTGCGGCATCGCGAGCCAGTGGCGATTTTCAGCCTGGAAATGTCGAAGGAATCGTTGTTGCTGCGCTTGCTTGCATCCGAAGCGCGGGTGGACGCGCACAAATTCCGCACCGGGCACATGAACCGCGACGACTGGGGGAAGGTTACCGGAGCGCTGACAAATTTGGCGGAGGCTCCGCTGTGGATTGATGATTCCGCTTCTTCGACGGTGATGGAGATGGGCGCGAAGGCGCGGCGGCTGAAACGCGATCGCGGGCTTTCGCTGATTATCGTGGATTATTTGCAGCTGGTGGTGCCGACGAACATGGGACGGCAGAGCAACCGGCAGGAAGAAGTTTCGGGGATGTCGCGAGCGCTGAAAGGGTTGGCGAAGGAATTGAAAGTGCCCGTCGTAGTGCTGAGCCAATTGACGCGCGCGCCGGAGCGGGAAGACCGCAAGCCGCAATTGTCCGATTTGCGCGAATCGGGCGCGATTGAGCAGGACGCGGACGTTGTGCTTTTCATCAACCGGCCGAATTTTTACAAGACGGATTTGCCGGATGAAGACCGTGCGAAGGCGGAATTGATCATCGCCAAGCAGCGCAACGGTCCGACGGGGAATTTGAATTTTGTTTTTCTGGCGCGGCATACGCGATTTGAAGAGGCGGCGCCGGATGCGTGGAGCGCGGGGGGCGGGCCGGAGGAGTGATGCTGGGCTGGATTGTGCGCGCGGAACCACGCACGTGTCGGAATGGCTGCAACGTTTGAGATGTGATCCTGGTGAGAAGCGCTGCTTCGCCGTGCCGACATCCCCGTAACCCTATTTTAATCTGCTGCTTACGGTGAATGCGCTCGAAGGCTGCGGGCAAACGCGCCGATGGCAGGCGTCCTGCAAGAATCCAATCTGGATGTTTACCTAAACGGCGCGAAGCGAATTGCGAATGGCAAATTCGTTCGCGTGCGCGACGAGGAGTCTGGCATTCTAAACGTCGATGACGAGAATAATTAAGTTTGCGGGGCGCCCAGTGTGGGCGGAAATCTCGCTGAAGGCCATCCTGCATAACCTGCGCGCGATTCGCAAACAGGTGGGCTCACAAAGAAAAATTCTGGCGGTGGTGAAGTCGAACGCCTACGGGCTGGGCGCGGTGCCGGTGGCGAAGGCGCTGCAGAAGGCCGGGACGGAGTGGTTCGGCGTAACCTGCGCGAACGAAGGTGTGGAGCTGCGCGAGGCGGGCATCCGCAAACGGATTCTGATTTTGACCGGCTTCTGGCCGGGGGAAGAAAAGCGGCTGATCCAAAACAATCTGACGCCCACGGTGACGCGCGTGGATGATCTGGGTCATTTGGAACGCAGCGCGAAGGCGGCGAGCGGAAAATCGCGGGTGCGATTTCATTTGAAGATCAATACCGGCATGAACCGGCTGGGGATTGGCGCGGATGAAGTGGACAGTTTCGCGCGGGCGCTGGCTGGGTGCAAGCACATCGAGCTGGAAGGAACTTTCACGCATTTCGCTTCCGCGGAAGATTTCACGGCGCAGCAGACGAATGACCAGGAGAAAGTTTTTCTGGCGTGCCTGGCGCGGTTGCGCGCGCTGGGCGTCTCGCCCGGGATCGTGCACATGGCAAATAGCGGGGCGATTTGCGCGCGGCCGAGCACTTGGGCGGATATGGTTCGCCCTGGAGCGATTCTTTACGGGTATTACCAGTCGTTTGATCCGCCGCAGAAAAAGCAGGAAGTGATGGGCCAGGTGGCGCTGCAGCCCTGCCTTTCGCTGCGGGCGCGCATCATTTCGCTGCGAAATGTGCCGGCGGGAGAGGGGGTGGGATATGCCGCGCGATTTGTTACGAAGCGGCCGTCGCGCATCGCGGTGATCAACGCGGGTTATGCCGATGGCGTCGTGCGGGCGCGGACTAACCGCGGCTGGGCGCTAGTTCGCGGAAAGCGCGTGCCGCTGGTGGGAACGATATCCATGGATTTGACTACGCTGGATTTGACCGATGTGCCGGAGGCTGCGTTGGGCGACGTGGTAACGATTTACGGGAAGGATGGCGACGCGGCAATCGAAGTTTCCGAAGTGGCACACGAGATTGGAACGGTGACGTCTGATTTGTTGTGCGCGTTGGGGCGGCGCGTGCCGAAGTTCTATATCTGATCGCCGATTTCCCTCTTGAAGTCCAAGCAGTTCCCCGTATTATCGAGCCGAGATGAAACCCTTTTTCATCGTTGTCATGTTTGCAGCGCTGCTGGGAGCCTCTGCGACGCCGGAGTATTCGATTCAGGCGATACGTTACGCTAGTGTGCCGGACGTGCCGGTGTCCGAGCTGGTTGTCGGAGGTCCTAAGGATCAGAAAATCGAAATTGCGATGGTGGTTTGGCTGATCCGGGGCGGAGGGCGCACGATTCTGTTCGACAGCGGCTTTCATCGGGACACATTTCTTAAGGATTTTCCGATAAAGGATTATCTGCAGCCCGACAAAGCGGTGGAAACCGCGGGCGTGCAGCCGGAAGAGGTGACGGATATCGTGATCAGCCATGCCCATTGGGACCACATGGGCGGGATGGACCTGTTTCCGAAGGCGAGTGTGTGGATTCAGAAAGCAGAATATCGCTATTACACGATGGACGCCTGGCAGCCGGGGGGAGACCACGGAGGGATTGATCCGGCAGACGCGAAGGAGTTGGTGCAGCTGAATACCGAAGGGCGCATGCATCTGGTGGATGGCGATAACGTGGAAATTTTTCCGGGAATTCGGGCTTACACCGGGGCGCGGCACACCTATGCGTCGCAATATTTGAGGGTGGCAGGCAATCCGACATTCGTGCTGGCTTCGGACAATTGCTATTTTTATCTCAACCTGTCTTCTCATTTGCCCAGCGCCACGTTTAGCGACGCCGATCATCCGGCCAACATTGCGGCGCAGGCGCGAATGATTGAGCTTGCCGGATCGCCGGACCGCGTGGTTCCGGGGCATGACGCACTGCAATTCCAGAAGTTTCCTACTGAAGGACGCGTCGCCAAAATAAAATAAATGCGGCTCTGCGCGAGTTAAGTCTCAAGCGGTTTGTGCGGTACCGCTCGCTCGAGACGGCTGTGCCACCAGTCATTCCCCACAGGTTTCGAGCTACCGGAGCGGGACCCTAACCATTCGGCCGTGAAGTAGTCTAAATATATAGCTGCCCTCTGATGGCGACCGCGACGATGCTCCAACGACTCCTGCTGCCGCGGTCGAACATCGTTGCGAGTTGTCTGGCGCGAACACAGCCCGTTGACTGGGGATTCCTGCGCGGTGGTATACTGGGCAATTCATAAGGATTTCATAAAGCAGGTCATATCATCCCGGCGGGGCGCTCCAATATCTCATAGGCCGGAAAAGTTGCTCGAGACGAACTAAGAGGCGCGATTCGTCTTATTCATATTTATAAGGTGGAAACATGCAGAGGAACCCTGGGAATCAGAATCGCCTTCCTGCCGTAGCAGCCCCCGAAAACTTACCCAAACAGGCATCCCCTTCCTCGCCGTCGCGAGCTACGCACGAGCACGTCGGGACGTTCTGGGACATGTTGGGGATACGGATCGTGTTCATGGCGGTGTGCGTCGCGGCGGGATATCATTTTCGGCCGTTCAGCGTGACGCCCCTTTCTGGCGCGGCCACGGGATTTCTGTTCGGGTTGGCAGTCATATTATTCGAGCTGAGGCTGCGGCACGCGAGTTTGCGGCGGCTGATTGGCGCGGCGATAGGCTCGATCCTGGGGTTGCTCGGGGCGTACCTGACGTCGCTGATTTTGACGCATACCATCATGCCGGAGAGCACGCGGTCGTTCTTCAGCCTGGCGGCATTTTTGGTGATGGCTTATATCGGATTGATTCTGGGGGCGAACAAAGGCGACATGCTCAATCTGCAGGCGCTGGGCGGGCTGTTCGGCAGCGAGCGGAGTTTGAAGCACTCGTTCAAGGTGCTGGATACCAGCGTGATTATAGATGGGCGCGTGGCGGACATTGCGGACGCGCAGTTTTTGGATGGCACGGTGATTATTCCGCAGTTTGTGCTGCACGAATTGCAATTGGTGGCGGATTCCGCTGACCCATTGAAGCGGCAACGCGGGCGGCGCGGGCTGGAAGTGCTGCAACGGATTCAGAAAATGGCGCACCTGGAAGTGCAGATCGCTGACGACGACTTTCTACAGATTCCGGAAGTGGATTTGAAGCTAATTGAGCTGGCGAAGCGCTACGACGCGAAGATCGTGACCAATGATTTCAATTTGAATAAGGTCGCGGCGCTGCAGGGGATCGAAATTTTGAATGTGAATCAGCTGGCGAATGCGTTGAAGCCGGTGGTGCTGCCGGGCGAGACCATGCGCGTATTTATATTGCGCGAGGGGAAAGAGTACAACCAGGGCGTAGCGTATCTGGATGATGGAACCATGGTGGTGGTGGACGGCGCACGCAAGATGATCAACAAGACCATCGACATCACGGTGACTTCGGTGCATCAGACTACTGCGGGGAAAATGATCTTCGGACGGTATGACGAGCGCGGCGAGCAGCAGATTCCTCGCGGGTCGGGACAGAGTGCGCCGCACGCTGAACCTCCGTCGGCGCCTCGGGCGAACGAAGGTGCTACGCCTGGGGGCGAGCGACCTGCGCGGCCGCTTTATCCTGAAACTGGCCGGGGCTAGCGGCGGGTAATCCGCGACGTTTCAGCAATGGCGCACTGAAGTGCGCCTCTACAACTGCTTTTCGTTGGTGCGCCGTTCTGTTAATCATTCCCGCCATCGCTCGGGTTGCCCTCAGTAACCAAGTCTGCCTGTGCTGGGCCGCTTTATTGCGATAGACTGTCTTCCCTTTTATGGGCCGAGTCGCTGCCATCATTCCCGCCGCAGGTCTGGGCACCCGCATGGGCGCCGAGATGCCGAAGCAATTCCTCGAACTGGATGGGATGCCACTGGTGATTTTCACGTTGCGCCGACTGGCTGCTTGCAGCGCCATCACTGATTTTTTCCTTTCCACGCGCGCGGACGATGTGGTGTCTCTGCAGGACAAAGTTGCGAAGGCTGCGCTGGGCAGACCGGCGCGGGTGGTGCACGGCGGGGATACGCGGCAGCAGTCTGTGGCGAACGCGCTGGCACAGGTGGATCCCGCGACCGAAGTGGTGCTGGTGCACGACGCGGTGCGGCCGTTTGTGACGCCTGAGCAACTGGATCGGGTGATCGCGGAAGCGCGCAAGCGTGGCGCGGCGATTCTGGGTATTCCAGCGATTGATACGGTGAAGGAAGTGAAGCGAGCGACCTTGCCGGAAGATATGGCGCTGATCACCACGACCATTCCGCGCGAACGCATCGTGCTGGCGCAGACGCCGCAGGCATTTTCCTATGCGCTGTTGCGGGATGCGTTCCGCAAGGCGCAGACGGATGAGATGCTGGCGTCGGATGAGTCGGCGCTGGTGGAGCGATTTGGCCACGAAGTGTTTGTGGTGCTGGGCTCGGAGCGAAATTTCAAGATTACGCGGCCGGCGGACATGGATTTGGCGCGATTTTATCTGGAGCAGGAACGTAAAGCGGCGCGCTGACGAATTCTTCGCCGCGAAATTCCTAACTTCTACACAAGGAAGCTGAATGACACGTTCGGGAATTGGCTACGATTTGCATCGACTCGCCGCGGGGCGAAAGCTGATGATCGGCGGGATCGAGGTGCCGTTCGACAAAGGATCGGTGGGGCACTCGGATGGCGATGTACTGGCGCACGCTTTGTGCGACGCGCTGTTGGGGGCGGCTAGCCTGGGGGACATCGGGACGCATTTTCCGGATACGGATCCGAAGTGGAAGGGGGCGGCGAGCCTTTTGTTTCTGGAGCACACGCGGAACCTGCTGGATGAGCGCAAGCTGCGCATCAGTCATCTGGACGCGGTGGTGATTTGCGAGCGGCCGAAATTGGGGCCGTACTTCCCTGCCATGCGCGCGGCGTTGGCGAAATCGTTGGGGATTGCGGAAGAGCAGATTAATCTGAAGGCTAAGACGAATGAAGGAACAGGCGAGATCGGGCGCGGCGAGGCGATCGCGGCGCACACGATAGCGACGTTGGAAGGTTGAGTTCGCCGCGGGTACGCAGAGAAAACACAGGGTATGAAATTTTATGGCCGCGACGCGTGCGCGGCCTAAAGACGAATGGGATGGCGATGAACTGGCTCACGGGATTTCATGCGGTGGAAGAGGCGCTGGCGGCGGGGCGGGCGCTGGACCGCATCGTCGTCGCGCGCGGACGGCACGGCGAGCGCGTGGAGGCCGTTGTGCAACTGGCGAAGGCCAAGGGCGTGCCGGTGCGGTTTGAAGATCGGGTGCAGATTGACCGGCTGGTCGGGTCACGCGAGCACCAAGGAGTGGCGGCGCTGGGCGCGGCGAAACCGGCGATGGGGCTGGAGGATTTGCTTGCCGCGCAGACGCCGCAGGGATTGTTGGTGCTGCTGGATGGAGTCGAGGACCCGCACAACCTGGGTGCGGTTGTGCGGACGGCGCTCGCAGCTGGGGCGAACGGCGTGGTGATTCCCGAGCGGCGGGCGGCAGGTCTTACTGATACGGTGGAGCGCGCGTCGGCTGGAGCGCTGGCGCATCTGCCGATTGCGCGGGTGAAAAATCTGGTGCGCGCGATGGAAGAGATGAAAGAAGCGGGCTATTGGCTGGTGGGGCTCGACGAGCGTGCGGAACAAAAGTATACGGAAGTGGATTTGAAGGGTTCGATTGGAATTGTGCTGGGAAGCGAAGGCGAAGGATTGCACGAATTGACGCGCAAGCGCTGCGATTTTCTGGTTTCGCTGCCTACGGCTGGGCCGGTGCGGTCGCTGAACGTTTCGGTGGCCGCTGGGGTGATGCTATTTGAGGTGGTGCGGCAGCGCGGGGGAAATCGCGGATCGGCGCGGGAGAGCAAGTCAAAGGCACCACAGATGAATTCAGATGAACGCAGATAAAACCGTAAAGAGATAACTGCTCACGTCCTTCGACATCTTCTGGATTTGATTTTCAATTCACGCATTAATTCACGGCGCGATTCTATTTGTCGTATTTTAGTAATGAAAAGACGTGGATGCCGGGGAGCTTGGCGCGGCCATTCAGGAACGTTAGTTCTACAGCGAAGGCTGCGCCGGCTACCTTGCCACCGAGTTGCTGGATTAGCTTGATGGTGGCTGCGGCGGTGCCGCCGGTGGCGAGGAGGTCGTCGCAGAGCAGGACGGTCTGGCCGGGTTTGATCGCGTCTTGATGGAGTTCGAGCTGATCGGTGCCGTATTCAAGCTGGTAGGTGACGGAGGTGGTTTTTCCGGGGAGCTTTTTTGGTTTTCGGACGGGAACGAAACCGGCACCGAGGCGATAGGCCAGCGCGGGGGCGAAAATGAATCCGCGGGCTTCGATGCCGGCGACGATGTCCACCTTGGTGCCGTTGTATTGTTCGCAGAGCTGATCAACGAGCGAATGGAAACCGGTCGGGTCTTTCAGCAGGGTGGTGAGGTCGTAAAATAGAATGCCCGGCTTGGGATAATCGGGGATTTCGCGGATCAGAGATTTCAGGTCGGTCATTCTTCTCCCTCGTTTTGTAATGCGATTTCGGACTGACTCATCAAATTATTCGCGCTAAGACGAGCGTTCGTGATTGCGCGTCAGTACTCGATCGAAAATCCTTTCACGAATTCCGAGTTCAGCGGCGCTACTTCTTCGGTGACGGTTGCGACCGAGGCGCCTTGGGGGCCGCGCTCCAGCTCTTTGCGAAGTTCGCCAAGTTTGGATGCGCTGCCGACAGCGTAAACTTCGACGCGGCCATCGGGCAAGTTTCGCGCATAGCCGCCTAGCCCGAGGCGTTGCGCCACGCGCATGGCGAAATATCTGTAGCCGACACCCTGCACGATTCCACTGACGAAATAGCGCATCGATGCATGGGATTGCGGCGTATCTAGCATGGCCAATGCGGAAGCATAATCCGCAAACGCGTGATTTTAGCAGAGGCGCGGCAGGGGCAGGTCGTGATTTTCGCGGTCGTTACCTGGGTGCCGATGTAGCTGCCGTATTTGGCGAGACCGCGATAAAATGCTCCAGGATGGTAGGGAGCGCATTTAGCGGCGCTCGTAAAGCGACCCCGAGGCTAGACGCAGAGCACCTTGTTTGCATCCAACGTTTAATGCTGGAATTTTCCAAAATACGGCGAACTTTTGGCTTGCTGGCACGATGCCGGACGGCCCGCCTGATGATTACCGGTGTTGTGGCGCTGTTGTTCAACGCGAGCGGCCTGCGCGCGCAAGATCTGGGGCCGCAGGCGCCGCCGCCAACGTTCAAGGTGGAGCGCATTCCGGCGGAGCCGCATCCCGGGCCGCCACCGTTGCCGATTGAGGAGATCATTCACCGGTTCGCGGCGAATGAAGACGTGATGAAGAAGGCGTACGACACGTACGATTTCACGCAATCGATTCGCCTGGATGAACTGAGCGACCCGGGCGGCAAGTTTAGCGTGACGGCCGAAACGTATGTGAAATCGGACGGCCTGCGATACATGCGGGTAACGAAACCAGCGGAAACAAGCCTGAAATTGATGCATTTTTCGCTGGAAGACGTGCGCGTGATCGCGGGCATGCCGGAATTTCCGCTGACGGCGGGGGAGATCGAGAACTACAGCTTCAAATATGCGGGGCAGGAAAAGCTGGATCAGTTGAACACGTATATTTTCCAGGTGAAACCGAAGACATTGAGCCGCAAGAAACGGTACTTCGAAGGCGTGATTTGGATTGACGATCGTGATTTCGCGATCGTGAAGAGCTACGGGAAATATGTGAGTGAGCTGGAGGGGAACGGTACGGCGCTGCCGTTTACAATGTTTGAAACATACCGCGAGAATTTCCAGAGCAAATATTGGCTGCCGACTTACACCCGGTCCGATGATTATTACAAAAGCGATGGGAACGAAGATATGCCGCTGCGGCTGGTAGTTCATTCGACCGATTTTAAAGTGCGCGCGGCGGCTGAGCCGGGCGGTGCTGCTACGGCGGCACCTGCGACGGATCCAGGATCGTCATCGAGCGTTCCGCTGTCCCCTCCAAAGCGATAGTCTCTGCCCATCAAGCACACATCATCTGTTGGCGACGCTCCAAACCACGGGGCTTCGACCAACCGGCCTCACGACGTGGTTCGCAAATACTGAGGGAGCTCCCGGACGGAGCGCAGAAGGACTTCGGGTTTGGCGGCGCGCAGGCGGGCGG
The DNA here is from genome assembly GCA_963779465.1 of uncultured Acidobacteriota bacterium. GTDB lineage: Bacteria > Acidobacteriota > Terriglobia > Acidiferrales > UBA7541 > Palsa-295. Next base: position 257,128 of record CAVZYH010000004.1, read on the forward strand.
CGGTGGGAAACGGCCCGAGAACGCCGATGGCACGCACGCCGGCGCGACGAGCCATTTCGATGTCTTCGGCCGTATCGCCAACGTAAACGCAATACTGCGGACCATGGTGGAGGCGTTTTAGTGCCAGTTGTAGCGGGGCCGGGTGCGGTTTGCGCTTTGCGGCGTCTTCGCTGCAGACGCAAGCAGAAAAATAGCCCGCTAGTTCGAATTCGCGCAACTGGCGGCGAACGCGTGGGCGGTTTCCGCTGGTGACGATGCCGAGCTCATATTTTTGGGCGAGGAGTCGTACCACGCGACGCGCGCCTGGGAGCAGCGAGGGGTTTTCGAGTTTGTAAGCGCGGGTCCAGAGGCGATCCGCTTCGATCCATTTGGAGCGCGGGAGCTGGGCGGCGCGGTAAACCCGCAGCCAATTCGGGGAATAGTGTTGTGCGAGTTCGCGCTCGGTCCATTTGATGCCCAGGGCGTGAAACATCGAGAGATAGGCGCGGAGGTCGGCTTCGTAAGAATTCAGGAGCGTGCCATCCCAATCGAACAGGACCGCGCGGATGGGAAAATGTGCGATTTTCACGGTGACGGAATCGTATCAGACCTAAGTGATTGGGAAAAATGGCGGAAATTGTGACGGATGCGCGGGGGCATGGGGGAAAATTGCACCGGGTAGCGGGACGAAAGATTTCACCATCGCGGACGGATTCCGAGTGCCTGGCACTCGGAGGATTTGAATTATTTGGCCTAGGTTAGTGACTGCGGTAGCGCAGCGGAACGATGTCGTCACGGCGCAGTGCGAAGTCGTCGAAGGTGGCAGCGTAACCGCGCCAGCCGGGCATATCCACTTCTTCGGCGCGCACGATGTGCGCAGCGGTGCACATTTGAACGCTGCCCTGGCCCAGCGGCCGCTCAATGAGCGCCACTTCTAGTTCGATGGCCGTGCCGGGCTTAAAATCGCGGGGCGCGAGGAAATAGACGCCGCTGGAGCTGATGTTGCGGGTTACGAGGGTGACGGGAATGGGTTCGAGATGATCGCCGACGCGCGTAAGGCGGAGCGGCAGCGACAGCGATGCGCGCGGATTGTTGCGGCGTTCACGCGCGACGCCGATGGCATGCGTCGGAACTCGCGCAAAACGCTGTGGCCCAGGCTTCCCACTTGGAGATGCTACGCTTACTGTGTGGCTTTCAACTTCACGCAGCGGCGAGACAACCGACCGCGGCCCCAACCAATCCGGAGCAGCCCCCATGTACTATCCCCCAAGAACAGCCTAAACTTCCCCCAAGCAAGTATAGCGAATATGCGCGGAGTCTGGAACCGCGTCAAGCGAAGTGATGAGGACGTGCCGTATGATGCAATACCCCAGGGGGCACAGAACTCTATGATTTGGCGGGAGTTGCGGCTGCGGGTTGGAGGTAAGGCTAGGATTTCGCGTTTGTTGTTTGTTCGCTGAGCGCGAAAGACAAACGAAAGCGAAAGGATGTTCGCCTTCGGCACATTGGACATTGTTGAGCCAGATGTAAAATTTCGCGCGCTAGAAACGGATAGCGGCTTCGGTCGAGCTTCGCTAGTTTGGAGGTGAGAGCGAGGCTCACAATGATTGAACTGATGGCGAGAACTTCTAATTCGAATCTTGGCGCGGCGCACACGATGCGGCCCAACGAAAAGCGTTGGCATGCAGTGCAGACGCGCGATCGTGGCGCGGACGGCGCGTTCGTGTACGCGGTGCGCTCTACGGGAATTTATTGCAGGCCGTCTTGCCCTTCACGCAAGCCGGGGCGCGAGCAAGTAGAATTCTTTTCGTTGCCGGATGCGGCGGAGCAGCGAGGATTCCGCGCTTGTCTGAGATGCCGGCCGCGATTGGCGCGTTTGAGTGATCCGCGCGCGGCAGTGGTGGCAAGAGTGTGCCGGGAGATCGAAGCGCAGATTGATGCGGATGGCGGAAGGGTTGCGGACAGCGATGGGCGCGAGGTACGGATGACGCTGGGCACGCTGAGTTCGGCTGCGAGGATGAGCGCGCACCAACTGGAACGCGCGTTCCGCAGCGTGATGGGAATTTCACCAAGGCAGTATGCCGATGCGCGACGGATGCGGCGGCTGAAAGCGAGGTTGCGAAAAGGAGACGACGTGACTACAGCATTGTACGACGCAGGATTTGGATCGAGCAGCCGATTGTACGAACGCGCTCCGGCGCAATTGGGGATGACGCCTGCCACCTATCGGCAAGGCGGAGCAGGAATGAAGATTCATTACACGATCGTAAATTCGCCACTGGGACGATTGCTCGTCGGTGCGACAGACCGCGGGATCAGCGCGCTATATCTGGGAAAAGATGACGGGCCGCTGGAGAGCTCGCTGCGAAAGGAATATCCACGCGCGGAGATCCAGCGCGATAGAAATGGCCTGGAAGGATGGGTGGGAAAAATACTGGAGCACTTGCGGGGACGCGAACCGAACCTGGACCTGCCGACCGATGTGCAGGCGACAGCATTTCAGCGGCGCGTGTGGGAGGAATTGCGGAAGATTCCGTACGGCGCGACGCGGACTTACAGCCAGGTGGCGCGCGCCATTGGCAAACCGACGGCGATTCGAGCGGTGGCTCGGGCCTGCGCGACCAATCCTGTCTCCGTGGTGGTGCCGTGCCATCGCGTGGTGCGCGAGGACGGCAATCTGGCAGGCTATCGCTGGGGATTGGAACGCAAACTCGCGCTGCTGAAGCACGAATCAGCCGCGCCGAACGAAAAGCAACGACGGAAAGCAGCGAAATAGGCGCTAGCCCTGAGGTTTTACTTTTTCAGTGCCCTTGGGCCAGTGCGGTTTGAAGTGCGCATCGCCAACGTCAGGATTGCGGACGAGTTTGGAATAGCGAATGACGAAGTAATCTCCGGAACCGGTCTCATTAAATTGCTGTTGCACCGGAAGCCAGGAAGACTCGTCGAACCAGATTTGAATTTTGGAGATTTGATTGCGGGCTTCCTGAGATTTTGGAGTTAATTCCAGCTCGACGGTCTTTTTATCATCCAGCGTAGGCTCACCGAGCAGCGTTACCAAGTACGACTTCTGCAGTTCCTTGCCTTGCATTCCGAAGCCGAGCAGCAGGTACTGGTCCACCTGGGCGCGATGCTGCGCGAGATTGTATTCTTCGACGCGCTTCAATCCCGGTGTGTAAATGTAGAGATTGTCGCCGGTGCGCAGAATGGTGCGCGCGTCAGGCGGCTTCATTTCCAGAAGCATTTTGTCGTCGTGCACCAGGATGCTGCCGGTTTCGGTGGAGCGATCGTTAACCACGACAGTGACTTTGGTGCGCTCAACATCGGCCGAAAGGCTGTGAAAACCCTTCGCTGAACGATCGAGTTCTCTGAGCGTGCTGTCCAGTGTCGCCGGGCTGTGGTTTTGGCCGGCCGCAGGAAATGCTCTGACGAATGCGGTCGAAACGGTGGCGACGAGCGCGATTCCCAAGACGAAACGTTTTACGATCAAATCATGTCCCTCACAGATGGCCGGTGCGTTAACGAGGCGTTCATAATACTACACGTGGTTAGACGTGGTTGGTAGCTTGACGGGTTCCAAGAGAGCCAGGGTCAGGCAGAAAAGGTTACATCAGCGGGGAGGGGTGTACGGTGACGTCGTAGTACAGGATCGAGCCGTCCTGGGCGGGCACCGGTTCGATATGCACGACCTGGAAAGTCTGGTCTTTGAGGTCGTCAACGGTGCGAGCGAGGATGTCGTGAGTCTCGCGCTCGAGTTCAGGAGTGGCGCGCGCTGCGCGCTTCTCAACTGGTAGAGCGGTGGCGTCCAGGCGATAGGTATGCGTTTGACTGGCAGCGTCTTCCGATTGCAGCTGCACTTTGGAAACAAACTGAGCGGTAGTTTGGGGCTGGTCGTGAAACCAGCGCGTCGGAGTGACGAGTACAAAGATAACTATGAGAATTACGGCCAGGTCGTAGGGCCAGCTGCCGCGTTCATAGGACCAGAAAATAGTGCTGACAATGCCTCGCCATAAAGTGCGCATGTTAGTGAACCGAGGAACCGTCCACAACCTCGCCGTCACGCATATGCAGGACGCGATGTCCGTAGGCGGCGGCTTCGGGATTGTGCGTGATCATGACGATTGTCTGGCCGAGATCCTGATTGAGCTGGCGGAGCAGGCCGAGGACGGCTTCGGAACTTCTGGTATCGAGGTTGCCGGTGGGTTCATCGGCGAGGACGATTTTTGGCTCGCTGACGATAGCGCGCGCGAGAGCAACGCGTTGTTGTTCACCGCCGGAGAGTTCCGAAGGCTTGTGTTTCAGGCGGCTGCTTAAGCCGAGCAGATCGGCGACGACCTGGAAGCGATGGGGATCGAATCCGTTTCCGTGAATGTGCTGGGCCAGAGTGATGTTGTGGTACGCATCAAGAGTAGGGAGCAGATTAAAACGTTGAAAGACGAAGCCGACTTTGTGGCGGCGGAGCAAAGTGCGCGCGGAATCGCTCATGGTAGTGAGGTCATTGCCATCGAGAAGGACGCGTCCAGAAGTAGCCTGCGCGAGGCCGCCGATTACGTGCAGCATGGTTGATTTGCCGCATCCGGAAGGACCCATGATGGAGACGAATTCACCGGGAAAGATGTCTATGCTGACGCCGCGCAGGGCGGGAACCTCTACTTTGCCCTGGCGATAAACTTTCCACAGGTTTTCAGTCTTGAGTATGGGCTCCAACAGCCGCTCTCCTGCAAGCGTCAGCGAATCCGAGGACGGAAATATTCTAGTCGCCTTTAGCATATATGCCTAGCGCGGACAGACGGGCGCAAATCGACGCGGATGCCTGGAGCGGCGCGGAATAATGAGATCGGGTTACTCGTAAGCCAGAGCCTCGACGGGATCTTTGCGGCTGGCCATCAAAGCGGGATAGGCAGCGCCAAGCAGGCCGCCGACCACGGCTATCAACCCGGCGCGCAGAATCCATACTGCGGTAATCAGGATTGTGAGCGTCGGGAACAGCTTGATGAAGATTGCGCTCATCAGGTAGCTCAGCCCGACGCCGCCCACAGCTCCGCCGATGCACAGCAGGGTCGTCTCGCTGAGGACGATGCGCACGATGTAGCCCTTGGACGCGCCCAGGGATTTGAGGACACCGATTTCGCGAGTGCGCTCGATGATGGTGGTGTACATCGAGAGAAAGATCACCAGGAAGCCGATGACCACCGCGATACCGATCATCACGTTGATGAAGGCATGCAAACCCGGGAGGTTGGAGGAGGTCATCAGCGACATGAGATCCTTCAGCGGGCGAACCTCATAACGAGGCAGAAGCTGCTTGATTTCATCCGTTACTGCCGGAGTGTGATCGGTGCGATCGCACTTGATGAAAAAGACGGATGCCTTGTCGTGCGCGCCACCCATTTCCTGCAGCGTCGAGAGGAAGACGAAAAGGCGCGCCCCCTTGCCATGCTCGACGATGCCCACTACGTGAAAATCGTGATTAAAGAGTTGCAGGGTCTGGCCGAGCTTTATTTTTTTCGATTTAGCATAGACATCGTCCACCAGGATGTCGTCGGGCCCCTGCAAATCATGGCCTTCGTGAAAAACGAAACCGCCGGTAACAGCGTGAAAACTGTCCTGGTCGATGCCATAAACGATTTCGATGCCGCTGGTATTGAACTGCGTCAGGACTGGGGCCACGGCCTGCACGTATTCGAGCTGCTTCAGCTTGTCGCCGATCGCCATGGGCATGGGCGCGCCGCTGAAGGCCATCAGGTAGGAAGCTTGCGGGGGCTGGACCATGATGTCCGCGCCGACGCCCTCGATGCGCTTGGCCGATTCCGAGAGCAGGCCGCTGGTGAGGCCGACGACGATGATGACGAGGGTGACCTCGACGGCGACCGCTAGCACGGTGATGAACGTGCGCAGCGGCCGGTGCAGGACATTTTGAACAATCATGTAACGGATCATAAATATTGGGCGCGCTCAGGAAATTGTGAACGCGCTAGTGTTGCGGCTCCTTGGGGCTTTGCCCAGAGTCTTGGTGAGAATCTCCGCCGGCATTTTCGCCGAGGTTGATCAAATCCGTGCCGGGCGGTTGCGGCAGGGAAAAGCGATCTGCCGCAATCGGCTCGTTCACAGTAAGCTTCTTGATTGTAATCTGCAATTGATAGTCATCGCTGGGTCGAGTGACGTTGATCTGCCACGGATAGCTGGTAGCAGCCGTGGTTTGCCAATTTGCGTAGGCCACGTCCGAAGCCACCTTACCACTAGGGCCAAAATTCTCAATCCTTGCGACGCGCAGATCCGCGCGATCGAACCATATTTTCCGCGCGATTTCCCAGTTGGCCGTCGTGCGCTGCGAACTTCCTTGTTGGCTCGGCGCGGCGCTCCCGGTGTCGCCAGGGCCGGGTGCTGATGGCGCCGTTTCCGCTTTGACCACGGTTAACACGTAAAATCGCGATGCGCCTTCGCTCGCTTCCTCGAATAAAACCGGCGTGCCTTCTGCGATCATGGGCCAGAAGAGTGCGTCCACTAGATGTTGCGGCCGGAGATTTTCGATCGGCTTCTCGCCGCGGCGCTCGAGATTGGCTGGACCGACGATAAATTTATTCTTCGACGGTATATAAATGCTGAAAGTCGAACCGTCGCTGACCATGTCGAAAATATTCTTGCCAACCACCGGCGCTTGGCCGATCACGCGAATGCTGGCGGGCCTGGATGCCAGAATAAAACCGTTCACTTCATGGTATTGCTCGATTACGCCGGAATATGCGGAACCCGCAGTCAGCTTCATAGTTACGCCAGAGTTTAGAGACTGGATTGCTTGCGCCTGGCGATTGTAGGCGTCGAGCAACTGGGCTTTCGTCGCGGTCTGCAGCGTCGCGGGCGCAGCGGACGATTTGACGACGGTCTTGTGACTGACCGCACAGCCGAAGACGGACGTGAGCATCGCTGCCAACGAAGCCATCGAGACAACGCGTCTAACGATAACATTGAGAATTATATTGGGCCGCCCTATGAGCACAAAGTATGCAATCTAACAGCGGCTTACATGGGTGTCAACGAAACAGGGCTGTTCTCGGGCATGTTTGAACGTGCTTGGGCTCGGTTCGGTGCGGTCCGGCGTGCTGGTGCAGGCAGGCCAGGGGCCAAGATGCTAGAATCCCGCTTTTGCATGGAGCGCTGTGATGTTCAAGAAAGTCCTGATTGCCAATCGCGGTGAGATCGCCGTGCGCATCGTGCGCGCGTGCCGGGAACTGGGCGTGCAGGCCGTCGCGGTGTATAGCGACGTCGATCGCGCGTCGCTTCACGTGCGGCTGGCGGACGAAGCGTACCCCATAGGGCCGGCGCCCTCGCGCGAAAGCTATTTAGTGATTGAGAAGATTATCGGCGTGGCGCGCTCCGCGGGCTGCGACGCAATTCATCCCGGCTACGGTTTTCTGGCGGAAAATCCGGCGCTGGCTCGCGCATGCGTGGATGCGGGGATTACTTTCATCGGACCGTCGGCCGACGCGATGGAGCAGCTGGGATCGAAGACCGCGGCGCGGCATATCGCGCGGGATGTAGGCGCCCCTACCGTGCCTGGCACGCTGGACCCGATCGAGGATGCGGATGAAGCGGCGACAATTGCTCTCGAGATTGGTTTCCCGGTGATTTTGAAAGCGGTGGCGGGCGGCGGAGGAAAAGGAATGCGCAGTGTCGCAAGCGAGAGCGAACTCGCGTCCGCTTGGCGGGATGCTGCATCCGAAGCGCAGAACGCGTTCGGCGACGCGCGGCTGTACATGGAAAAATACTTGGAACGGCCCCGGCATATCGAAATTCAGGTTCTGGCGGATCATCACGGACATTTTGTTTATTTGGGAGAGCGCGAATGTTCCGTGCAACGACGGCACCAGAAAGTAATTGAAGAAGCGCCATCGCCGTTTATGACGCCGGAATTGCGAAAGGCCATGGGCGAGGCGGCGGTGAAGCTGGCGCGCGCGGGAAACTATACGAACGCGGGCACGGTGGAATTTCTGGTGGACGCGCAGCGGAATTTTTATTTCCTGGAGATGAACACCCGACTGCAGGTGGAGCATCCCGTGACGGAGATGGTGACGTCGCTGGATCTGGTGAAGTTGCAGATGCGCATCGCCGCTAGGGAACCACTTCCGTTCCAGCAGGATGAAATTGAATTGCGCGGCCATGCCATCGAGTGCCGCATGTATGCCGAAGACCCGGACAACAATTTTTTCCCGTCACCCGGGAAAATCTTGGATTGCAGAGTTCCAACGGGTCCCGGGATTCGCTTGGATGAAGGAATTTGCGCGGGTTGGACGGTGCCAAACGAATATGACCCGATGTTGGGCAAGCTGATTGCGTGGGGTGGCGATCGCCGGGAAGCGATGGCGCGAATGGGACGCGCCCTCGAAGAGTATTACGCGAGCGGGATCAAAACCAACGTGTCGCTGTTCCGCCGCATTCTGGCCAGCGCTGATTTTCAGAAAGGCGCGATTTACACGCGCTGGCTGGACGATTTTCTGAGCGCCGAGGCTGCTACGGAAAGTCGGGACGGCGGCGAACAAGAAGCCCAGGCCGAGCACGCTGCAGCGATTGCCGCGTTCCTGTGGCACACATCGCAATCGGGCGGTGCGAACACTTCCACGGCGCCCGCCACGGCAGAATCCCGGTGGAAATCAGAGAGCCGGCGGGAACAAGTAAATCGCGAGCCGCAGCAATGACCTCAACGCGTGAGTCTGAGCGGAGCCATTGTGAAATTGCAAATTGATATCGGCGGTAAAAAGCGTCAGGTAGAGCTGACGCAAGCGGGCGGGCGTGCGGTTTGGACGATTGATGGGCGACGTCTGGAGGCGGATGCGGCGGAGGTGTCGCCCGGCGTTTATTCGATTCTGATAAACGCAAAGGTGTTCGAAGTGCGCATGGAACGCTTCGCTACGGAGCTGCGAGCGACGACGGGCGGCCGGGAACTTAGAATCGTAATTCGAGACGAACGTGAGTGGCGAAGGAAGCGCGGCAACACTGTGGAGGCGGAGGGCCGGCAGCAGGTCTTGGCTCCCATGCCGGGGAAAATCGTGCGCGTGCTGGTGAAAACGGGCGATGCGGTTCGGGCGGGCCAAGGGCTGGTGGTGGTGGAGGCAATGAAGATGCAGAATGAGATCCGCACGCCTAAGTCCGGAACGATTGACAGGGTGGCGGTGGTGGAAGGCCAGACCGTCACCGCAGGAGAGGTAGTGGCCATCGTGAGCTGAACGACGGTTTCAGATTCGATACTAGTAACCCTTAAGTTCCCTTTTGCTTTTCGCGCCTTTGTTCACCCGCTTGGTCCGGTGAGAATGGTTGCAATCCGGGCAGGGGTCCCGAATCTAGAAGCACAGGCAAACTTGGGGGATTCGGAATGTTTCCACATGTGCATTTTGCTACGCTGGCAGCGTGGCTGTTATTCGCAATCGTCGGGTTATTCTGGACGATGGCGTGCGCGCTCACGGCAGCGAAGATGGAAAAGGAAGGGTTCTCGTTCTGGAAGGGATTCGTCGCTGCTCTGCTATTGAGCCCCTTGGCCGGGCTGATTGCAATTTTCATCGCCCGGATCGTTCGTCCAGGCCGCCCTCTCGCGCACACCGTTAGCCGCGGATAAACATCAGCAAACGCCGAATGTCCTGAATCGCGCAGTCCGATTTGTGTCGCGATTTACGGCTTATTTTGAGGCGGGAAGCTTTCCTGCAGACTCCAGAATTTGCCTGGCCAGATAGTTGGTTACACGCGAATCGTCTCGCGCTTCGATCATATACGCTGAGCGTATGAGTTGCTCTTTGCGATTGCGCAGCATGTCGCGGATGGATTGCTGCACTTGCGGATCGGAAAGCTCGCGCTGGCCGGCGGGCTCTTTGGCGATCAGCTTGAGAATGCGGTAGCCGCCGTTTTTCACACCGATTGGTTGCGTAACGTCGCCGGGCCTCATAGATAAAACCGTTTTCTTCAAAAGTGGGTCGGATTGATTCAGGGCAGATTCCGGAACGAAGCCGAGATCTCCGCCCGTTGCAGCCGTGGAATCTTCGGAATAATCCATTGCCAGCTGTGAAAAATCAGCTCCGCTTGCAAGCTTTTGCTCAATCAGGCTGATTTTTCGCTTCGCTTCGGGTTCGCTGGTGGCTTTGTCGTTCTTGCGGTTGTGCACGGCAGCGTCGGGATGGGGCGTCACGACAATCTGCGCGATATGGAACTGCAGTTCCGCCACGTTGAATTGCGCGCGATTCTTGTTGTAGAAATCGAGCACGTCCTGGTCTGTGATCGAAATCTTCGCGACCACTTCGCGATTCAGGAGCTTCTGCACGGAGAGCTGGCGCCGGATGTCTCCCTTTAGATCGTCCACGGTAAGTTCTGAATCCTTCAGCTTTTTCTGAAATTCTTCCTCGGTAAAAGGACTCTTGGACTCGGTGAATTTGTCTTCGACTTCCGCATCGCTGGCGACCAGATTCAGTTTGTTGGCGCGTTCGAGCAGAATTTCATTGTTCACTAGTTCGTCGAGGATATTCAGCTTGAGGGAAAGAGCTTCTTCCTGAGACGGCGCGGGGCCTTCCGCGTTTACGCGTGTGCGGAAATATTTCTCTACTTCGGCGCGTTGAATCTCCTTGCCATTCACGACCGCCCAGACGTCTGGACCTGGCGCAGTTTCCTTCTTGCAACCGACCACGCACACACCCGCGGCCAGGAGCGCGATTGCCAAGATTCGTCGTGACAAGCAGGACTCCTTCCAGGGGAGGGCCGAGTTCACGCGGCCTTTTGCACGCGGCCAGAACGGATGCAGGAGGTGCAGACGCGGACGTGCTTGCGAGCGCCTTTAATCACAGCCTTGACGCGCCGTAGATTCGGATTCCAGCGGCGCCGCGTAACGTTGTGGGCGTGGCTGATCGCGTTTCCATATAGCGGCTTCTTTCCGCACAGTTCACATGCTAGTGCCATTGTTGCGTCGCTCCAGACAGATTCAAGTGTCGAGTTACTTGCGCATGTATGTTAGCAGAGTCTGCTCACAGCGAGAAGAGTTTTGGCCGATCAGCGAAGTCGAACGGCGCTGCCGAAGGACGGGCCGATCGACGCGCATGTTACGTAATTTCGGAGATCCTCCCTCCGAGGGAAAGTCGGCGCGGAACAGTACTTTGGTAACATTGACCGTACACAATCCTAAACGCTAATTTGACGAGCACGATCTGGAAAGGCTTGAAAACAGCCAAGAGGTGGGGGTGTGTACTGTTTAGGCACACGCCCCGAAAATTTACCTCTTGACGGCAACTAAACACTTATAGACTCCGCCGCGTAGTTTCCCTACTCGGAGGGGTCAATGAGTAAGTGGTTAGTTGCTTCGGTTTTGGCCATGATGGTATTGGCCAGCGCCGTCGGTCTGAAGGGTCTTACTGTCGCGAGTACGTCGGCTCCCGTGCCGCCGACTCCCTGGGCGAGTACATCGGCTCCTGTGCCGCCAACTCCCTGGGCGAGTACGTCGGCCCCCGTGCCGCCGACTCCTTGGATGAGCACGTCGGCTCCTGTGCCGCCGACTCCTTGGATGAGCACATCGGCCCCGGTGCCGCCCACACCCTGGAACTAGTTTCAGGGAGCTCCCGCTGAAAGGGGGAGCTGAGTGGCCAGGCATCGGAAGCGAATTTAAATGCTTGGACCACTCGATTATCTGATTTGGATAATTGGTTTCCTCGCGGAAATCGGCGTAGTGGTGTATTTGCTCTCCCGCAAACAGGCCTTCCGCTATTTCCCCATTGCCTTCTATATGTTATGCGACGCCTTCGTTACCTGCGGCCTTTATTATTGCGTGCACCATTTCGGCTTTGAATCCACGACATACGTCTATTTCTACTACTACACGGACAGCTTACTGAACGTTCTAATGTTCTGGGTGATCATCAAGTTCTACCAGGAAACGTTCGCGGAAATGGGTGTGAGCAAATACATCCGCGGGGCCGCCGTGATGCTGATACTTCTGACGGCCGCGTTTTCGTACGCGGTGGTGCATCAAAATCGAACGCACTTGACGAGTCATTTCGTTGTGGAGATCGGCCAGAATTTTTATTTCGTGGGAGTGGTACTTACATATCTGCTGTGGGGCGCCATATTGAAGTTGCGTGAGACGCGCACACGGCTGATCCAATTGGTTTTGGCGCTGGGGATCTATTTCAGCGCCGATGCGTGCACGTACGCGCTGCGCAACCTCTTTCCGGGGCTGGAACCGAATCTCCTGCGGTGGTTTCCACCTTTGGTGGGAGTGTGGCTGCCCCTGGCATGGGCCTACACGTTCACACACATGCAGGAAGACGCTCGTCTGGAGCCGGCGCGACTTATGGTGAGAGCCCGATGATAGCGGCGCTCATCTGCGTAGTTTCGGCTGCGATTTTCATGCAGTTCTTCGTGTCGTATTGCCGTTCGATCCTGGCTTCCAGCAAGAATATCGCGCTATCAGATCGCGTGCGCGAGGTGACCGGCATCGCTGACCAGGAAGTGGGCGCTGATGACTTCAATCGTCTGCTGCAGTTGGTGCGATTGTGTCCGGAGCGTGGCGACGACCAGTCTGAGATTCGCGCCGTGGGAACTTATTACGGGTTGCTGGCGGCGTTGAACCGCGTTTCGCGCCCGATGGCTCCGCGACTTTCGAGTTGGCTCGAACAAGAGCGTCAGAGTTGCTCTTATTTTGCCGCCGTGGCGCTCGACCGGCGCATTTCCTACAGTCGAGATCTGTTTACACAGCAGATTACCGATCGGCTTTAATTCTCCTGCGGTTCTGCGGAGGATTCTTCTTCTCGCGTTCGCACCGCTCTCGACCCTGAGCAATCCCACTGTTACCATGGCCATATCCTGATCCCGAGGGCGCCGGACGGCGCTGGGAAACTGGCTGATGCGAGTCCCGCTAGAACAATCCGTGTTGGCAAACATTCGAACTTCGAGAATGTTGAGCGCTGGAAATCGTGTGGGCGTCGCTGTCTCGGGAGGCGCCGACTCGGTAGCGCTGTTGCGGCTGCTGGTTCGTTTGCGCGACGAATTGGGAATCACTCTGGCGGTCGTGCATTTCGATCACGCGCTGCGCGGGGCTGAATCCGAAGCAGACGCCGCCTTCGTCGCGGAGCTGGCAACTACTTTCAAGCTGGAATTCGCGATTGGGCGCGAGGATGTGCGAGCGGAGGCGGCTCGCCAAGGGTGGAACCTGGAAGACGCGGCGCGACGGCTGCGCTATGCATTCTTCGACCACGTAGTTCATGAGGGGAAAGCCACGCACATCGCCGTGGCACATACGGCGGACGATCAAGCCGAGACGCTTCTGGGGCACCTGATGCGCGGAACCGGCCCTACAGGCCTCGCCGGAATTTATCCAGCTGCCGGGGCCATCGTGCGCCCGCTGCTTGGCACACGCCGGGAAAGTCTGCGCGATTATCTGCGTGCGAACGGTCAGACGTGGCGGGAAGATTCCACGAATCGAGACGTCCGGCGGACGCGCGCGCGCATTCGCGAGCAGCTATTGCCGGTGATCGAAGCCAATTTCTCCGCTGAGATTGTCGGCCACCTGGGTGAGCTGGCCCGATTGGCGCGAGAAGAAGGAAATTTCTGGGACGCGCTCGTCGAGGACCGATTTCAAGCGCTGGCACGCAGGGAAGGCGATGATGTCCGCGTCGCGGCACGTGACATGTTGGCGCCGCTCGAGCTGCAAATGGCTGCTGGGCAAAATCGCGCATCGCGGAAGTGCAATGAATTCGGGCCGTTGCGCATGCTTACGGAACGGTTGGTTCGGCGTCTTTATGAAGAGGTGCGGGGTGACCGGCGGGAACTGAGTGCAAACCATGTCGAGCAGGTAATGCGCCTCGCTAGCGGATCCAGCAGCGGCCACCGCGTAGAACTTCCTGGTGGAATTACCGTGCGGCGAACTTTCGGCGAACTGATTTATTGCCGCGGAGAAGTTGCTCGACGAAATACCGACGACGGAACCGCGAAGCAAGCGAGCGCGTATGAGTATACTGTGAGCCTGCCGCTGCGTAGAACGGCGACTGTTTCCATTCCGGAACTAGGAAAGTGCTTCCGCCTGAAAGTGATTGACTGGCCTGTGACAGAGAGCGACACTAGCAAGGACGCCAACGCCCTCGATGCAGACCTCCTGCGCTCTCCTTTGATCCTGCGGAATTGGAGGCCTGGCGACGCCTATCGGCCGCATGGCCGGCGCCATGAACGGAAGCTGAAGAGCATGTTCCTGGCCGGGCGTGTTCCAAGTGGCGAGCGTGCAGCGTGGCCCGTGCTGGAAAGCGACGGGCGGGTTATTTGGGCCCATGGGATGCCGGCTGCCGAAGACTTCCGCGCGAAAGAAAATACGCGTGCGGGAGTAGTAATTGAAGAGGCCGCCGAAGGCGAGCCAGTAAGTTGAATATCTCTTGTGCGGTTTTGCATCTAAACGATTGAAGCTGCGATGAGAACGATTTTCGCAATTATTTTGGCTAGGCTGCAACAGGTGAGGTAATAAGGTGAATTCAACAGTCCGAACAATTTTATTCTGGCTCTTAATGATTTTGCTGGCTGTGGTGCTCTGGAGGATGGCCTCGACAGGGGGCCAGTCCGCGCACGACGATGAACCTAACTACACGAATTTTCTGGCAAAGGTACAGAACAACGGAGTCAAAGACGTGCAGATTTACCTTTCGCCGAACAGCGCCGAGCTCCAGGGCGAGTACCGCGAAGGCGGGAAATTCCGCGGCGTGACCATCGCTAACACCGCCATTCCGGATGTGACCAAGGTGCTGCAGGACCACAACGTCATCTATAACTACAAGGAAGTGAAGAACGCCGACTGGCTGACGTTCCTGGTGAATTTTGGTCCGCTGCTGCTGCTGGTTCTTTTCTGGGTTTTCATGATGAAGCAGATGCAGGCGGGCGGGAACAAGGCGCTCAGCTTCGGAAAATCCCGCGCGCGCCTGCTGACGGCGCAGCAGAAGAAGGCTACGTTCAAGGACGTGGCGGGAATTGATGAGCCGAAGGAAGAGTTGTATGAAATTATTGATTTCCTGAAGGACCCGCAAAAATTCCAGAAGCTAGGTGGACGCATTCCGAAAGGCGTGCTGCTGGTGGGGCCTCCGGGAACGGGCAAGACTTTGCTGGCGCGGGCGATTGCGGGCGAAGCGAACGTGCCGTTCTTTTCGATTTCCGGTTCGGACTTCGTTGAGATGTTTGTGGGCGTAGGCGCGAGCCGTGTGCGCGATTTATTCGAGCAAGGCAAGAAGAATGCGCCGTGCATCATTTTCATTGATGAAATTGACGCGGTCGGGCGCCATCGTGGAGCTGGACTCGGCGGCGGTCACGACGAACGCGAACAGACATTGAACGCGTTGCTGGTGGAAATGGACGGATTTGAATCGAACGAAGGCGTGATCCTGATCGCGGCCACGAACCGTCCTGACGTGCTGGACCCGGCGTTGCTGCGGCCCGGCCGTTTCGACCGGCGTGTGGTGGTGCCGCGACCTGACGTGAAGGGCCGCGAAGAAATTCTTCGCGTGCACACGCGCAAAGTCCCCCTTTCCGAGGACGTGGATCTTTCCGTGATTGCGCGCGGCACGCCAGGATTTTCGGGCGCTGATCTGGCGAACCTGGTGAACGAATCCGCGCTGTGGGCGGCGCGGCAAAACCGAAAATTCGTCGCGATGGTGGATTTCGAGATGTCCAAGGACAAAGTCCTGATGGGCGTCGAGCGAAGGTCCATGATTTTGTCCGACGAAGAAAAGCGCAACACGGCGTATCACGAGGCGGGACATGCGCTGGTGGCGGCCATGACGCCGGGCGCCGATCCTCTGCACAAGGTGACGATTATCCCGCGTGGCATGGCGCTGGGAGTCACCATGCAGTTGCCGATTGACGACAAGCACACCTACACCAAGGAATTTTTGGAAGCACAACTGGCCGTATTGATGGGTGGACGCGCGGCCGAGGAAATTTTCCTGCACCACATTACCACCGGCGCAGGGAACGATATCGAACGCGCCACGGAAATAGCGCGGCAGATGGTGTGCGAATGGGGCATGAGCGTTCTAGGGCCGCTTACCTTCGGCAAAAAAGAAGAGGCGATTTTCCTGGGCCGCGAGATCGCGCAGCACCGCGATTATTCGGAAGATACGGCGATCAAGATTGATGGAGAAGTTCGCAGCATCGTCACCAACGGGTATAGCAAGGCGCGCAATATTTTGGAGACGCAACGCGATAAGCTCGAGCGCATTGCGCAGGCTCTGCTGGATCGCGAGGTTTTGGACGCCGTGGAATTGAAGCTCTTGATGGAAGGCAAGCCTCTGCCGGAAAAGATACCGCCTCCACCCCCCGCAGCGCCGCCTGTGCCGACGAAGGAACCGCAGCTTTCACTGCGGCCCGAACCGCGGCCGATTCCTGGGCTGGCCAAGGGCGAAAAACCGGCTCCGGCTTAGATTCAATCAAGTAACAATGTGATTTTTTTGGAACCTCGTCTCGAAAGAGACGAGGTTCTTTTTTTTGCGGCGTGCGAAGCCGCAGGACAGCTCGGGGGAGAGCGCAGTTACGACGTGCGCACAAAAGCTGCTACGTTGAAGCGCGCACTGTACACCGAGCAGAGCGCGGGCGGCGCCGCAACCAGATGTATGGCGCTGCGAAGACGTTCGGGCCTGCAGGGAATGGACATGCAAACGACGGCGCCGATTTCGTGACTGGTGGCGTAGTCCGAGGGCATCGCGGAGGCGGTGAGCAGAATCACGGGAATGTGCTGCAAGCGCGGGCAAGTTTTCACAATCGCGCAGAGATCCTTCCCGGAGATCTCCTGGCCGTCGCACTCTGCTTCGGCGAGAATTACGTCGGGAGCCTCGCTGCTGAGAATGTCGAGCGCCTCTTTTGCGGTGGAGACCGCCACGACGTGGTAACCATCTTTTTCCAGGATGGCGCGAAGCGCGAACGAGGTTGTGGAATCCGATTCAACGCAGAGTACACGCACCTGGTTCGGGTAAGGTGACGGCGAATTACTCCAGGAGCTTTCCTCGCAAATTCCCGGCATGAATTGCAGCGCCAGCGCGTAGGTGTAGTTCGGCAGAAGCACGTTGCGGACTACTTGCGCGTTACGCGGAACGTTAATCGCAGTGGGCGCGCACCAGTAAGGGCAGGACACGTGCAGCTTTTGACCGACTGAATATCCACCGCGCACAGTGGACAACAGCACGCCATCGCGCGAGACGTCCAGGCTGGTGACGAGATCTTCAAACACCTCAAGTGTTCCAACTCCGCCGCGAATCTGCACCGGAACGGAAAACATGCCGCGCTTACGCTTGCGGCGATCGGGCTCCGGTTTGAGGAGTTCTGGTAGAGACAGCCGCAGTGTTGGAACGACTTTGATTTGTGCACTCAATGTGGGTTCACCCGGCCAGTGGTTGGATAGCATCCGAAATCGGAGAAATCAGAGTGCCGTGCAAAAGTTTCCGTGCCGTTTGCGAACAAATGCCGATGAACTGCCGGCTTGTTGCATCCAAGCACTTTACGCAGTTCGCTACCTCGACGTAATCTAGTCATCGGCCGGTACGGTTAAACCTTTAGCACGAACGTGGCCACGATGCCGGGATGCGGTGTTTCACGTGGAATATCTGGTATGCCAAAATGGGCGTAAAATGCGCGTATGACTCAGAAGCCATTGGACACATTTACGGTCACTTGCC
Source organism: uncultured Acidobacteriota bacterium (assembly GCA_963779465.1). GTDB lineage: Bacteria > Acidobacteriota > Terriglobia > Acidiferrales > UBA7541 > Palsa-295. Next base: position 274,770 of record CAVZYH010000004.1, read on the forward strand.
CGTGCTGCTCTGCGAAACTCACGGTGGATCGCGAGATCGGCGCGGTGTTGTCACACGTTCCGCCGCCGAAGCCGCCGCCTTCGGTGGACCTGGACGATACGGCCGCGCTGCTGCGGCAACAGGTGGACGCGGTGGAAGCGAAATTCCGCGCATCCGTGGAAGCGGAAAAATCGAAGGAAGACGTGCTGGCGCGGAAATTCGCCGAAGGTTTGAAAAAGGCGAAGGACGGCCCGATCGAAAAACCGCTGCGCGATTTTGACCTCGACTAGACGCGCGATGCCACTGTCCCGGATTGTCCGCAGAGGCCTGGCGCATCGGCGCGGTCATCGCTTGCGGGCGTGCGGGCTTGCATTGGTCTTGGCGCTTCTGGCTTCTCCACTCGCCCTTCCAGGGATTACCCTGCAGGCCCAGCAAAAAACAAAACTGTCGCGGCCGCGGCGCCTGGACGAGGACGTAACCTGGAAGCGCGATCCTGTAACCGGCGAGTTGAAGGCGGTTCGGGCAAGGGGCACAACGAGCGGAGCTGGACCGAAGAGCGCGGCCAGCGAGGGATCGTCAACTGAACCGCATGCGATCTCCGTGGTTACGCAGATTGTTCCGGTGACGTGCAGCGTGATCGGCGCGGACGGCGTGGCGGTGCGCGGATTGCAGATCGCGGATTTCCGAGTTTTTGACGACGGCGTGCAACAACCGCTCACATATTTTGACGCTTCCACGGAATCAGCCAGCGTGGCGATCGTGATTGACGCGAGTCCCAGTGTTCTGCGTGAGTCCGACGAAATGCGAAACGCGGCACGCGCACTGGTGGATGCGCTCTCGTCTTCCGATCGAACCGCGATCCTGGATTTTTCGGCGCACACCTACCTGCAGCTTCCTTTCTCCGGTGATTGGGGGCTGATCCGCAAAGCGGTTGCGCGGGTGGACGCACGCTCTTTGCTGGAGGATACCGGCGGATCGAATATTTATCAGGCAGTGTTTTTGACCGCGCGCGAGTTGTTCGCAGGACGCACCGGTCGCAAAGCGATCGTATTGCTCACCGATGGTCAGGATAGCGGGCTCGGCCTGACGCTCGATCCTAAGACTGCGGGTCCACGCCCAGGATGGCCGACAGACCAGGTTACATTTGACGATGTGACGCGAGCGCTGGCGGCGGAGGATATTGAAGTGTTTGCGGTGTCCACCGAAAGCCGGCCGAAGATCATGACACCGGCTTGGGTGCAGACGCACGCGAGCCAGACGCTGCTGACTTACGCAGCGCAAGAATCTGGCATTCCCGCCTACACGCTGTACCTCGCAGAATTGGCGCGACGATCCGGCGGCCAGCTGTACTTTCTACGCGAGGCGGAATCGCTCGCGGATACGTTCCGGCAGATCGCGCTGAAGATTCGCGCGGAATACACTCTGGGATTCGCCCCGGCGAACAATGCCGGCGCACCACCGCATCCTGGTTGGCATCAGTTGCGCGTGCAGGTGATTGATCACGGCGATCCGACCGTAGTCAATCGGTCTTCCTACTACGTAGCCGCGAGGCCGTAGATCTTGCCTTCCGTTGTCATCCCGAATTTCACGGCCGTATCGATGCGCGCGCTTAGGCTTTTGCGAAAACCGTGATTCAATAGCGGACGATGTTTCATCGTCGACAATTTCAATTGCGATTGCCCGAGCGGACGCTGGCACTTGGTAAGCGCACGCTGCTGATGGGCGTGCTGAATGTGACGCCCGACAGTTTTTCCGATGGAGGATTATTTTTGGATGTTGATGCGGCGGTCGCACACGCTGTGGCGATGGAGGCGGCCGGCGCGGACATCATTGACGTGGGCGGGGAGTCCACGCGTCCGGGCTCGCTGGGCGTTTCTGCGGAAACGGAATTGCAGCGCGTATTGCCCGTAGTTGAAAAGCTGCGGGGAAAGATCCGCATTCCGATTTCCGTGGATACCAGCAAATCAGAAGTGGCAGAAGCGGCGGCGAGAGAAGGGGCCGAGATTGTGAATGATGTGACGGCGCTGCGCAATGATCCGCGAATTGCGGAAGTAGCGCGACGCCGGAAGCTGGCGCTCATCCTGATGCATATGCGAGGAAAGCCGCGGACGATGCAGACAGCCGGGTTTGCGCGCGATGTGCTGCGCGACGTTATAAAGGGTCTGCGTCATGCGGTGACTCTGGCGCGGCAAGCGGGAGTGGCGAAAGCGCAGATCGTACTGGACCCGGGGATTGGCTTTGGCAAGAGCTTTGAGCAGAATTGCGAATTGTTGGCGCGTTTACCGGAACTGGCGCGGCTGGGCTATCCGTTGCTGGTGGGCACGTCGCGAAAAAGTTTCATCGCCAAGGCACTGCAGAGGAGTGAAGTGCGCGCCGGCGCTGGAGCGGACCGAATCTGGGGCACGGCAGCTACGGTCGCGGCGAGCATTCTGCAAGGCGCGCACATCGTTCGGGTACACGACGTGGCGGAAATGGCGCAGGTAGCGCGGGTCTCAGACGCCCTCGCGTTTCCACATTTGACCCGCCGTCGCTGAGCTCGCAGTATTTCGCGCGCTCGGTTGCCGGGGCAATCGATATTTAGTTGAAATGCTGTCAGGGAGCGAGCTATCCAACTTCTAGGACATTTACGGCGCCTGACTGCAGCGCAGCGCAACACGTTCATCGCCTGTTTTCTAGGGTGGTCGCTCGATGCTTTCGATTTTTTCATTTTGACTTTCTGTGTCGGCGCGATTGCCACGGAATTCCACGCGCAGATTTCCGCTGTTTTCGAAGCGGTTTTCCTAACGCTCGCAATGCGGCCCGTCGGTGCACTTCTCTTCGGAACGATCGCTGATCGTTACGGCCGTCGGCCCGCACTGATGATAAACATCGTCGCGTTTTCGGCGTTCGAGCTGGCTTCCGCGTTCGCTCCATCGTTGCATGTTTTCCTGATCATGCGGGCGCTATTCGGCATTGCGATGGGTGGGGAGTGGGGCGTCGGCGCGGCGCTGGCGTTCGAAACCCTGCCGGCGGAGAATCGCGGATTTTTTTCCGGGCTGCTGCAGGAAGGATATGTGGTGGGGTACCTGCTGGCGGCGCTGCTGTACGGCACATTATTTCACTTCATCGGGTGGCGTGGAATGTTCGTGGTCGGCGCGCTGCCGGCTTTTCTGGTAATTTACATTCGCACGAAGGTGGAAGAATCGCCCGCATGGCTGCAGGGCCGCGGGGCAGCCGTAGGAGTGCAGCGAAACCTGGGAAAAGATATCGTGAAATACCTGGGCACATTCATTTTCTTGATGGTGTTGATGTTTGCGTTCAACAGCTACAGCCACGGCACCCAGGATGTTTATCCCACGTTTCTGCAAAAGAATCGCGGCTTTTCACCGGCGATGGTGGGACTGGTCGCGATTGTGTACAACGTCGGCGCGTTGCTGGGCGGAATCTGTTTCGGCTCGTGGTCGGAGCGGCTGGGGCGGCGGAAGACCATCGTAATCGCCGCGGCGCTGACGATTCCGATGATCCCCCTGTGGATTTACCCTCACACCGCGGCGGTGCTCGCGTTTGGCAGCTTCCTGATGCAGTTCATGGTGCAGGGTGCGTGGGGAGTGATTCCGGCGCACCTGAATGAATTATCGCCGCCGGCTGTGCGCGGCACATTTCCCGGGCTTGCGTATCAGCTGGGCAATCTGCTCGCTTCCCGAAATTCGGTGGTGCAATCCAAACTCGCAGAGCATTACTTCGGCGGGAATTTCGCGCCGGTGCTGGCGTGGACAGCGGTACTGGTGTCGGCGCTGGTGGTGGTCGTGACGATTAGCGGGCGCGAGGCGAAAGGCGCGAACCTTTCGGACACGGGCTAGAGAATTTGGTACCCGTGCGATTTCCGAATTCGGTCGGACGAAACGCAAATCGTCTGTCACCGTTCGAAGCTCTCGGGCATCAAAAATTACAGTTTCGTCAGATGCCGCCGAAAAGGGTAAAATCATATCGAATTCTGAATGGTTAAAGGAGCTGTCATGAGCGCGCCTTCTTCCGCGGGACCTTCCGCCGCCACTATTAGCACTGTAAAAGAAAAAGCCAAACTACTGAGCATCTATTCGATGATGGCCACAACGGCTGCAGGCTCAGGACACCCTACTTCGTGCATGTCGGCCGCCGAGCTGGTGGCCGGCGTATTTTTCCACGCGATGAAGTTTGATCCCAAGAACGCCAACTCGAACGACAATGATCGGTTTGTACTCTCCAAGGGCCATGCGGCGCCGGTGCTCTATGCTGCGTTGGCTGAAGCTGGGGTGTTCCCGGTTTCGCGCCTAATGACGCTGCGGCAATTCTCGAGCGAACTCGAAGGCCACCCGACTCCGCGGATTCATGGTGTGGATGCCGCGACCGGATCGCTGGGGCAAGGGCTCTCGGTGGGTGCGGGCGTGGCGATTGGCGCGCGAATGGATAAGAGTCCTACGCGTGTGTACGTGCTAACCGGCGACGGCGAATTGGCCGAGGGGCAGGTTTGGGAGGCGGCGGCGTTCGCGGCGCACTACAACCTGGATAATCTGACGGTAATTGCGGACATCAACCGGCTGGGACAAAGCGAACCGACCATGTACCAGCACGACATGGAGCGCTACCGGCTGAAGTTTGAGTCGGAGGGCTTCGACACTCAAGTGATTGACGGCCACGACGTGGCTGCGGTGCTCGCGGCTCTGGATCGCGCCAAGTCGGTGAAGGGCAAACCGCAAGCGATCGTCGCACGGACGATTAAGGGACATGGTTTCAGCCAGGTTGCCGACAAGTTGAATTGGCACGGCAAGCCGTTTTCGAAAGAACAGCTTGCGGCGGCGATTCAGGAAATGGGCGGGGGACCGACAGTTCCTCCCGATCCCGGAAAATCATATGAGCGCACTCCTCTACCGACGCCGCCGGATTTCCCCGCGCCGCCACCCCCGGACTATGCGGCGGACGCCATGATTGCCACGCGAGAAGCGTACGGATTCGCGCTCAAGCGGCTGGGAGCCGCGAATCCGCATGTGGTGGCGATATCAGGCGACGTAAAAAACTCGACGTTCTCGGAAACGTTTGGCGACGCGTATCCGGACCATTTCTGGCAGGGCTACATCGCCGAACAAAACCTGGTAAGCGTTGCGGTGGGGCTGCAGGCTCGCGGCAAGGTGCCATTCGCTGACACATTCGCGTGCTTCCTTTCGCGCGCGTATGACAATGTGCGCATGGCGGCGATCAGCCGGGCGAACATAAATTTGTGCGGCTCGCATTGCGGCGTTTCGATTGGTGAAGATGGCCCGTCGCAGATGGCGCTGGAAGACATCGCGATGTTCCGCGCGATTCATGGTTCCGCTGTGTTCTATCCTAGCGACGCTGTTTCGACGGAGCGAATCACGGAGATCATGGCGCGACGGCCGGGCATCAACTACCTGCGTACTTCGCGACCCAAGATGCCGATTCTGTACTCGAAAGACGAGAAATTCCCCATCCCGGGTTTCAAGGTGCTGCGGAAGAGCGCGGACGATAAAGTGACGGTGATCGGTGCAGGCGTTACGCTGCACGAAGCGCTGAAGGCGGCGGATCAGTTGAAGGCTGCGGGAACTTCCATCCGTGTGATTGACCTGTACTGCGTGAAACCGCTGGATGGAAAGGCGCTGGCTGCGGAAGTTGCTGCGACTGGTGGGCGTCTGGTAACTGCGGAAGATCACTGGCCGGAAGGCGGTCTGGGCGAGGGCGTGTTGCACGCTTTGGCTGCCGCAGGCGCATCTCCGGCAAAGTTCAAGCTGGTCGCGGTGAACGGAATGCCTCATTCGGGCAAGCCGGAAGAGCTAGTGGATGCGTTTGGAATTTCGGCCCGCGATATCGTTGAAGCCATAAAGGGCGTGCTGTAGGCAGTATGTTCCACGGGAAACTGAATCGAGGACAAATTGACGGAGAAGCGCGTTCTAGTTGGGGTTTTGCCGGAAGTGGTAGTGCTCGATCAGGGCGATCAGGCGGAGTGGATCTCGAACGCGGGGAATATCAAGATTGAGTTCGACTCGCAGCGCTGCCCATTCTCTTCGAACGTGTTCCAGGCGCCACCGGGGGTGCGGCTGGTGAGCGGGCCGCTACGCCCGGGCCTGAACCCGGGCTCTTATAAGTACAAGCTGTCGTTGAATGACGTAATTTTGGCGCAGGGAGAAGTGCTGGTACGCGAGAAATAGAGCTGCATTCCGCAATGGTTCGATGGTTTAGCGATTTCCGCCGTTTAGTCGCCTGCCGCAGCTGAGACCGCTCGTTCGCGCTCCTGGGAGACTGAATCCGCCAGGACGCGCCGTACAGGCGCGAGCAGCGAAGCAGCGACGGGCCGCTGGCTCGCCACGCTCATCTCCGCGACTTTCCGAGGGAATTCGCGGCGCCGGTCCAGCCACAAGCCGGATTCCTGCAACAAATCACCGGCCAGATTCGGATCGTCGGTGCGTTCCACACCCCAGAACCGCAGGCGCTCTTCGCTTTTCTGCAGTAGCTGCAGCGATTCTTCGAGCTTCTTCATCCCGGCATTGAATGACGACGCGAGGAAATAGACGGACAAAGCCCATCCGCCGCGTTCGAATTGCACGCGGATGCGGATGTTGTACTTGCCGTTCTGGTTCCTCTCCATCGCACAGTGGTACAGGTTCCCAGACATGCTGCTCCTGGTGGACATCATGCTCCTCAACTTCCCATTTCCGCCGGAACCGGCCAACGCAGCTGAACCTGCCGAATGACGTCCGCGCTTTGGTTCCGAAACAGCCGCCATCGGCCTACCTGCCCTAGAATTTCTCTGCGCCATAGGAATGCTCCTTCAAAACGTCTTTTTTTTGAACACCAGGCGACACTGGGCTGGAAGGCAACTGCCCATGATCCCCGAGTGATCAGGGAAGAGGACCCCGCTGGCTACGGGGCAGGCTCTGCGGATAGAAATAGTCTAGCGAAGAGGGTAGCGGACGGCAAGTGAAGAGTAAGATTCATTTAAAGTGTTTATTTTCAATCGTTTACAAGGATGTTGAGCCTGTTAAACGCTTCATCGCGTCGGCATTTATTACTAGCTTGCCTTCCTTCTTCAGCCGGTCCTCAAGAGCCACGCGGAACGCATCGAAGGCCGCGCCCTGCTTGGATTGGAGCAATTGCTGGCGGATTTGGTCGGCTTGCAGCACCACTGCGGCGTCGTTGACAGGCTCGTGAGCAACAATGCGGTATACGAGCCAGGAACCCCCGACGTTTTTGGGATCGCTGATTTGGCCCACGGGCATCGCGAAGGCGGCCTCAATCAATTGGCCGGAGCCAACGTCTGGAATCGTACCAGTGCGCGACAGGGATTCCGAGGTTTTAGCGTCGAGAGTGAGGGACTTTGCTGCCTTGTCGAAGTCTTCGCCACCCTTGGCACGCTTTGCGAGCTCATCGGCCTTGGATTTAGCGAGTTCGACCGATTTCTCCTGCTGATAATCTGCAAGCACGCGCTCGCGGGATTCCGCGAAGCTGCCCTGATGCCCGGCTTGCACGTCTTTCGGGGTAACAATCACGATACCCTGCGGAGTCTGGAGGGGCTGGCTCAATTCACCGGGACGCAACTGGAAGACTGCGGTGCGCACATCCTGAGAATTGGCGAAGGCCATGGGCGGGTCGGTGGCCGAGGCGAGAGGCAGTTCGACAACAGTGAGATTGAATTTCTTCGCGAGGTCGTCGAGCGGTTGGTGATTCGACTGGCGGATCGCCGCAGCGATCTTCTCGGCGAAATCGTTGGCCGCAGCGCTGACTTTTTCGTCGAGCACGATCGGCTCGATAGTGCTGCGGACTTCTTCGAACGATTTGGTGTGCGCTTGCTCGTGATCCAGGACTTTGATGATGTGAAAACCGTATTGCGTCTTCACCAATTCCGAGATGGAGCCCTTCGGCAACGTAAAAGCGGCTTGCTGAAATTCCGGTACCGTCTGGCCTTCAACGATCCAGCCCAAATCGCCGCCCTTGGGTTTCGTGCCATCATCCTCGGAGAATTTCTTGGCGAGGTCTTCGAAGTTCGCGCCGCTCTTGGCTTGTTTCAGGACGCCTTCGGCCTTTTGGCGGATTTCGGCAATTTCCGCGTCGGTCTTGCCGACGGTCTTGAACAGGATGTGCTCGACGTGGACGCGGTTCTCGACTTTGTATTCGTCAATGTGGGAGTTGTAGTAGGCCCGCAGAGCATCGTCGCCTACGGTAGTGGTGGCGCGCAGTTTTGCGAGATCCAGCAGCGCGTAGCGCGCCGAGCGCCTCTCCGGAACCTGATATAGCCCCGCGTGCTTGGTGTAGTAGGCCGTTAGCTCAGCATCCGTCGGTTGAATCGAGGACGCGAGGTCGGCCGGCTTTACCAGAACATATTCGATCTGAACTTTTTCGTTGCGACGGCGATACTCGGCCTGTATTTCTGCAGGGCTTACGGTAATGGCGTCGGTGACCAGTTGCCGAAATTTCTCCTGCAGCATTTGATCGCGGAGAAAGTCCTCAAATTCCGGAATGGACATGCCGGTACGAGTCTGGACCTCGGTGGTGTAGCGGTCTTTGAGCCAGGTGTCTCCGTTCCAGGCGGCCGGCAGAATCTGCTTAATTCGATCGGAGAGCTCCTGGTCGGTGACGCGGATGCCAAGGCGTTGCGCCTCGACAGTGAGCGCTTGCTTGAGAATCATCTGGTCCACAACTTGTTTGGTGTACATCGCTTTGTAAACGTCCGGGAGCGACTGCCCGTGAAGCGCGGCACTCAACTGGCGTTGCACATCCGTGGCAGTAATGCTCTGTCCGCCTACGGTAGCGACGGCATCGGGACTAGTGGTGAAAGCGGCACTGCCCATCCCAGGGATCAAATAGGTCAGCATGCTCAAGCAGATGACCCCGAGCAGGACACTCATACCGATTTTGACCCAGCGGTTTCGATCCAGGTCCCGTTGCTGAATGCTTTTCAACATGACTGTCTGTGGCTCCCTCTACCTTGGCAAATCATGTAAGTATAATGGAGTTCGCCATCGCCGCTCAACGAGATTCCAACAGGCGCGCTCCCAGATGACGGTTTGCTGCCATGCATTCCGAGAATGAATCAGTCACCCTCCACGCCTGTCCGGAGCTTTAGACTCCTGGGTTGACGTGCGTCACGTTCACGACGTGCACGACGTTCACGGGTAGGGAGACCGAGCCTTGGGAGATGCTCTATTTCAAGGTTTACAAGAGCCAACTGACCGTCATCGAGCAGGCGCTCGAAACCGCTTCGCTGATGCTCGGTGGTCAAAACACGCGTGGCCATAGTCTGGAGATGATCTGCGCGGATTTTCTGGCCGGCGCGAACCTGGACGGCTCCGCCAGCTCGGATTCCCTACTCTTGGCGCTCAGCCGAATTTACCCGTTGCTTCCGAACTCACAGCGGCAGGAGTTCTTGCTGCGCATACCGAAGGCGTCGTGACCTTGGCCCATGGCCGGACGACCCAGAATTCGCTTGGACCTGGCTACCTACCGGGGGCTCCGCGAGCAAGTGCTCCGGCGTGATGGCTGGCGATGCCAACGATGCGGAAGTTGCAAAGATCTCCAGGTCCATCACCGGCAGTCGCGCAGCCAGCTGGGAGGCGACCTGGAAGAAAAGCTCATCACCCTCTGTAGTGCTTGCCATCGGCGCGCCCACCGCCAACCCGAGCGTTCCGCTTGGTCGGAGCTAGATATCGAATGAGAAGCACGACGAGTTCGGAGTTCGCCAACGAGGGTTCCGACGAAACAACGAAAGCTGTATCCGAGGCGCACGCTACGTCGGCTGCCGAGACTCAAGAGTCCGACTGCCAGGGAATCTACGAGCAGTAATAGCCCAAAGGTAGTTCGGGGGCTGCGCGGGCACCTAGGCCAGGATTCGCATACATCGACCCGCTAGAAGTGCAGTGCGGTACCGATTGCCGAGCGCGTCACCCGAACGCTCGAATCACCCGCTGCACCGTGCTCGTCGGGATTTATGGAAACTGTTCCATCGCATACCCAAACTCAACAATCTCTACGACGCGGCGGTTGATCACGCGACAAGCATCAGATATTATTGCGGTTCCTCGATTATCTCGTTTTCCCCAGCGAAAGTTTTTCGAGTCGATACCGTACCTGTGTTTCCGGTCGCGCGGCGACACGAGCGTTTGGGAGGATTTGCAACGAAGGCGTCTGAGGATCCTGTCAGGTGCGCACGGATTGTCGGGTTTACGGCTGGGTCTAAGTTCGAAATCTTGTGCATCGAACGAGCCGCACGAAATGCGAGATTTGTCATAAAGCGGAAAGGAATTAGAAACCAGGACGAGAGGGGTTACCGTGGCAATCCTTGTGACGGGCGGTGCAGGATATATTGGAAGCGTAACCGTTGAGCGCCTTCGGGCAGCGAACGAAGATGTTGTTGTTTTGGATGATCTTGCTCGCGGCCATCGCGCGGCATTGGAAGTGGGAGTGCCTTTTTATCAGGGCCGAGTGGGTGATCACGTTCTGATCGACCGCATTTTGCGAGAGCACAAAGTCGATTCTTGCATCCATTTTGCCGCGCTCGCGTATGTCGGAGAATCTGTCGAAAAGCCTGCCGCTTATTTCGAGAACAACGTCGAGCAGGGAATAATTTTAATGCGCGCTCTATTGGGCGCTGGAGTGAGCCATTTCGTTTTCTCGTCAACTTGCGCTACCTATGGCGAACCGCGGGAATTGCCGATACGCGAAAATGCCACACAGCGTCCCACGAACCCATACGGTTGGTCAAAACTCATTATAGAAAGATTGCTGGATAGCTATAACCGTGCGTATGCAGTGCAATTTGTGGCGTTGCGCTATTTTAATGCAGCGGGCGCCACCACCAGGAACGGCGACCATCACGAGCCTGAGCCCCACCTGATGCCAAATGTCTTGGCTGCATGCGCCGACGAAAACAGGGAGATCTTCGTTTTCGGAAATGACTACCCAACTCCGGACGGTACCGCCGTCCGAGACTACATTCACGTCAGCGACCTCGCGGACGCCCACACGCGCGCTCTAAACCATCTTCGAAAGGGTGGTAATTCGAAATTCCTGAATCTCGGGACTGGTGTGGGTTCTTCGATATTGGAAGTAATTAACGCCGCCAGAAGAGTGACTGGAAGGGATGTTAAGATTCGTTTTATGCCGCGTCGGCCTGGCGATCCGGCACGTTTGGTAGCGGATCCTACCGAAGCGGCCAAGGTATTGAACTGGCAGCCGGTGAGGTCTGATTTGCTCGCGATACTCCGTTCCCAATGGCAGTGGAACAGGCGTCATCCGGACGGATACGACGCGTAATTCCCTATGAAACAGATGCAGTTGACTGCAGTGAATATCGGGGGCTCTGACAGCAATGCGGTGGTTCTAAACATCTTCAGGTTCATCCCATCCAGTCCCGCAGCCAACTGGGACGAGATATTGAAGAATATCTCATCACGCTTTGCAATGTGTGCCATCGGAATACCCATCTCCGAGCCGAAGCTCCCGCACGGTCTGAGCTTGGCGAAGAATAGTTATTTCGCGCCAAGCGAAGTAACTAGTGTTTGAGCTCAAGAGACTGTGGTCCGCCAGGATGGCATGTTCCATCGACACTCCCGTCTGATTATCTGTTTTCGGGAGAATTGGTTTGTACCCAATAGCGATCTGGCGGTCCGTGGACAAAGCGAATGAGGATTTTGGGTGTGGTGTCATTTGAGCTCAAAAAAGCAATGCCTGAAAAAAAGTCAAAAAGGCCCGCATCGCGCCGGACCTTTTTGGCCTTGAGCTCTAGACCGAAACACTTCTGACGGGAGCGGAAGCGCTCCAATTTTCGATCGACGCCGGCTTATTGGATTGCGATTACTGAGGACATGTTTCCTGCCCAGTACCGCTCCAGGAACCGGTGAAGTTCGATCCGCCGCCACCGCGCGGACCCTGAGTCAGGTCTGCCTCAACAGCCGGGTTCAGTGGGGCGCCCGCTTATTCTGCCGCATGAACCGGCCCAACAAAAATCCATCATCTACGAAAGCACGTAAGATCGCCGGATGTGGTTCGGGAGAAGCCTTGCAGCGCACGGTTCACAACGTCCGAGCAGCCTGGCCTAAAACTGTTATGCAGTTCGATTACTATGGAATGGAGTCGATCCTGCCAGTCGCAACCTTCGAAGACTTCTATTTCCGCACCTTCTATATCGATCTTAAGCAAGTCGATATGGTCAATACCAAAATCTCGCATCAAGGATCGGATGGTAATTGACCGGACCTCTCCGGGTTTGCTGCTCACCGTGAATCCCCACTTATCAGAAGCTCCAGGAAGCGGGTCGGCGATAGAAACGAAGCCTTCACTGCCCCACACAGCCGCATGGATGGGGATGATATTGGGATACGGTCGTGAATTCTTGACCATCAGTTGGAAATTCGAAGCTTCCGCTTCAATCGAGAAGATTCGAGCGTTCGGAAACCTCTTGGCATAGAAAATCGAGGTAAGCCCGATATTCGCGCCGGCATCCACAATCACCTTAGCGGAAGAGGGGACGCCGAAGCTGTACTCCTCACTGATAACGACGTTGCCAAACACCATCGTATCTGACGTGTGCAATCGCAATGTCACGGCATGGCCCAACTTCGGCGGATAGGCCAATATGGTCTTGGGGAATCCACAGCATTTGTTGCTCACGATTTGGGCAAGCCCGAGCAATCCGTACTCGTCGAGATATCGTTTGACTTTGGACATGTAGAATGATCCGCAGAGGAAACTCGGGGAGATATACCATTAACAGACGTTAAGTAACAGATTCATATTTATGTTTCTACGCAGGATAAACTTCGGTCGCCACGACTACGAATCGGACAGAGCACAAGTTCATAGGAATTCTCCATGAGGCGCGAAAAGCCGGGAATGGCTGTGGCACGGAACTTCGCGCAGAATTTAACGCCCGTCCGATGCCCGAAAAAGCCCCAATCTTTAGGCCGTTTTCCGATTCTTTTACCGCTGTAAGTTTAGCGCTATCAATAGACTATACGCGCCCCCGATCTCGTGTAACGACTGTCCCACCCTCCAGCAGCGCTACGCGTCGCTCTGTGCGCCGCCGAAAGTCCAAATCGTTTCTCTTGGGTCATAATCACCACCTTTGTACGCGGCTTTAGACTAGAGGGTGCTCCATCCACCGGTTGAGCTCGCGGCATTAACCGGGCCCTAGCGCGATGCGCTGCTCACGGGGTAGTCCATCGAGCTCGCATGAAGAAACAAGCGCTTGATACCGAATAGCTGCTGCGAGATCTCCCGCCCGCAAGCGGATGGTGCAGTGTGCAGTCTGTAAGACGTGGGGATATCGTCAGAATGCTCAAGCGAAGTTCTTTGGCAAGGCTCATTTGGAACAGTTACAGTAGACTGTGGGGATATGGCCGGACAGAACGATTGTTATCGGTGAACACCCAATAATGGGGAGATCACTATATTGAGGACTGCCACCGGTGACCAGAATGTAGTTGCGAATTTCTCGCAATCCTTCCGGGTAGCCAGCGGCACTTAGGTGACGATGCGGCGATACCTTTTGCTTCCGGTTATCCTTTTGTCGTCTTCGGCTCTTTCCTGCGCCCCCCAGACAATAACCGTCAATTGGTCAAGCACCCGGCAGACAATTGATGGTTTCGGTGCGGCGGGAGCTGGCCAGCTTCAAACTCTAACTGCCGCGCAAATGAATTTTTTCTACACCTCTTCGGGGATTGGCCTGCAATGGTACAGGATGCAGATCTACCCCGAACTGACAGCTTGCCAGACAGATCAAGCAACGATTCCAAACGGAAACGGAAGCTGCGTCACTGTGCCTTCTGGGCCGACAATTGCCAGTTCAGACCTTTCAATGGCTCAAGCCGCAGTGGCGAGGGGAGCGAGGGTGTTCGCGAGTGAGTTGAGTCCTCCAGGCTCGATGAAGGACAATGGAGCGTTTCAGACGGGCGGTAATATGATTGGCAATCCCACGAATTACAGGAACCTAGCTAATATTCAGACCGCTTTTGTGACATTAATGAAAGGTACTTACAGCGTTCCGATTTATGCGATCAGTCCGCAGAACGAGCCGGAAGAGAGCACTCATTACCCGAGCTGCGTGTGGACAAGGAGGCAACTGCGCGACTATATTCCCTACCTCCGTTCAGCTCTCAACGCGGCCGGCTATTCCAGCGTGAAGATCATGGTTGCTGAGGACACGCCGTGGGGAATTAACATGGCGGCGGGGCCCATGGACGATGCCACGACCGCAGTGGACATTTCCATCGTCGCCTCTCACGGGTATGCAGTTCTGCAGCCCAACGGTCCACTATCCTTCAAAAATGATACCGGGCAGCACGTGTGGCAGACCGAGGTCTCAGATACCAATCCTTACGATGGGACTATCACGAGCGCCCTCAACTACGCATCGCAGATTCACTACTATTTGACGAACGCGCAGGTGAATTACTGGGGATACTGGCTACTCGATGCCAATGGCGACTTTGACGACAATGAGGCGCTCACCGATAAGAACAACAATATCGCCAAGCGGGCCTACGCAATCGGCAATTGGAGCAGGTTTGTCTTACCCGGCTGGCACATGGTGTCTGTCACGAAGTCCACGTCTCTGCTGGTCACAGCGTTCACAAACCCCACAGGAAATTGTGGCACCGTCGTGGCGGTGAACAACGGAAGCAGCCCCGTGTCAGTTACGTTCTCGGTAGGGACGACTATGGGTTCAAAAGTTATTCCCCATCTCACGTCTAGCAGTGCAAATCTCGCCGAGCAAACAGTAATAACTGTTTCCTCTGGCTCGTTTTCCGCAACCGTGCCGTCCCATTCCATTGAAACCTTTACGGCATTCAAAGGATAGTTGGCGAAAAATTCCGATTGCGCTCAAAACCCTCAATAACACGGCCACTCTCACGCGAGTGCACAGAAGGCGGCGATCCTTTGACCGCTGCGCGAGTCGTGAGCCGTTCACATCGCAATCTCATGGCTGATTGCTGTGAGCTACATTCCCGTTGAAGATTCCGTCGGGGAAACCCCTTGACGCCTTGACAGCGAGGGAATACCTTGATTTGACGCTAAATTTGCTTCGGCGTTTCACTCAACGGGCGCCCCGCCATTCGGCGGCCTTTGTCCTACGTTTGGAGAAAGGTCTTTTGATTCCTTATCGGAATCCAGTAGAAAAATCTTCTTCGTGTGCCATGGCTTAGAGTTGCGCCACAACATCTGGCCGAGAAACGTAGCGTTCGGAGTACTCGTCTCGTATTCTGTCAAGGATATGCGCATAAGTGCGCGCACGGTGATTCGAACTCATTTTGCGAGCTGTACGAGTACATGCGTGCCCTCGCGAGAGCTATTTTGGGTAGCGCACTCGCCGCCGCAGAACTATTGGTCGCAGTTGTCGCACGATTGGTAGAGAATGTTCTGTAGTGCTCCCCTCCAATTTAGACAGTCAGGGCCTCGTTTTTTAGTACAGCTGCAAAACTCAAGAATGCCTCTCGCGGGGTACGATTTCCGACTCCGCGATGAGGCCGGTCGTGATTGTACTCCTGGATCCAGCAAGCGATGGAAGTTCGAGCTTCCTCCACACTGCGATACTCCGCCGTCCAGACTTCCTCTTCTTTCAAGCTGCGATGGAACCGTTCGATGTAGCTGTTGCCTTCGGGGTGATGATACGCCGTCCGCCGGTGCGTGATGCCGAGACGCCCGAGCGTTTCTAAGAACCGCGACGAAGTGAACTGCGTCCCGTTGTCCGTGGTCAGCGTCAGGTTGGCTTCGCGGCTGCCCTCGGGCAGCCGTGCCAGCACCGCTTGCTCGACCGCCGCCAACGCGTCTTCGCTCCGGCAGCGATGGGAGAGATTCCATCCCACGATTTCCCGCGTGCAGCAGTCGATCACGCACACCAGGTACGACCAGCCCACGGCCGGACCCGCCCAGATCTTGGTCATGTCCGACTGCCAGATCTGATTCGGCTCGGCGGCTTCCACGCGGCCCCACTCTTTTTTCCTGCGTGCGCGCAGACGACGTGAGCGCACCAGCAACCCACGTTCGCGCATCACCCGCAGTACTCTTTTGCGATTCACGGGCAGGCCTTTCTTCCGCTGCAGCCACCAGGCCACTCGTCGATAGCCGTACGCCAACTTCTCTCCGCACGCCACGATGATCTGCTCATCGTAAGTGCGGTCCGCCCGGCTGCTTCGCGGCTTCTTCTGGTAGTACAGACTCGACCGGCTGATGGCCAGGGTCGCCGCTACCAACGTAGCCGTGTAGCCCTGCGTCACCATCTCGCGCGCCTGGGAGTGAACTTCACCGCAGCTCACTCCCCCACGACGTTTTTTAAGATCTCAATCTCCAGCGCCTTGCGGCCCAGTGTCCGCTCCAGTTGCCGGATGCGATGGTCCTTCTCGGTTTCGGCCGCGGCAGCGCTTCTCCCCCCAAGCGCTGCCTTCGCTCCCTGCTCCGCTTCATCCTTCCAGCGATAGAACAGATTCGCAGCGATTCCGTGACGCCGGCACGTCTCCGAGACGTTTCCGCTCTTAAGGCCTTCCTGCACAATCTGCCATTTCTCTTCGGGGGATCGAGCTACGCGTGGTTTCCTGCCCATGTTGCCTCCTGTTGGAGGCCCTGATTCTACCTAACTGAGGTGTCCAGTTTGAGTGGGGAGCACTACAAACGTCTCACTCCAGACTTTCTCCTCCCGATTGCTCGGTTGGTGATGAGGGCAACGAGAGTGAGCAGATAGTGGGCCGCTGATCGGGTGCAACTCTGTCCAGAATCGATCCCTGAAAAGACAGACGGCAAATTTTGCACCAGAAGCTTGCTTGTCACGAGCTTTTCGGCGGCTGCTCTGTGATGACGTTAGCGTAGTGCTTTATCTGAAAAGTTGGCGTTAAGTTCTCGATGAGTGCTCAATCGCTTCGTACAACTCTTCTGAAAGAGCTCTGCGTGGCGGATGCCCGAATTCTCCTTCGACCGGAAACGATCTGCAAGGAAACCGAAAGTGTGCAAAATTGAACAGGACTCGGTGTTAGGTTATTGTAGCCCAATCGAACTCTGCATATTCAGTGGTCGCAAATCTGAGGTACAGTTTTGATGAGCCTGCTATAATTCTGTGTCATTCATTTCTAGTTCGCGAAGACAGCAGGCGTAATTCTTTTGGAGGCCCCTATGGCATCTTCGGCACCGACACCCGAACTCTCTTTGATACCTATCTTCATTGCTAGACTAGACCAGCTCAAGGCAATTGCATCAGGTCTCCGTGAGTTACCCCAATCACGTTTGGACGAGCTACAGTTGCTGCTGGAACGGGCTCAAGAATTGGTCGGAGAAAAAACAGGAACTACGGATCGCGCCTGAATCCGAATCCGCACCTGAGCTGTAACCATTTTCGGCGCCGGAAGCGGCGGGTGTATTCGCGCGCCCGAGTGAGCTCTCTGAATTTGGGCCGCCCTTCGCTACCTGCAGCTGCCACGTTTCGCTGGAGTCGGCCATGAATTTCGGGACCAGCTTTTGAAGCCAGATGTGGCTGATGTAAGCAGCCGAGCCCCGTTACCGCACGACGGATTTTTTACCGCGAGCTGTCAGCCACTGGAACACATGTCTGCGAATCAAGCGCGGTTCGTCGCCACCGCGCCCAAGGCCGCGGCGGTCGCCGCGCTATACGGGCCTTGAGCAGATTTCGCATCGAAGATTCGTACGATGGAGTCGCGCCCGTTCTCGCTCCCCCCACCGACGTAAATCGGAGTTGCCAGCTATCCCGTCACCCATCGAGAGGACTTAGCTACACCGGCGGGAATCGCTAGCAAATTATTTTTCCGAATCTTCGTACTGCCGTGCGAGCACTCTTCGAGAACCTCTTCCGTGATAATCTCCGGCAGTGCGGGTCATTTAGAGCGCATCGATCCCAGTTACGCCGGACCCAAACGATACACGCTTCGCATACTTCGTGCTGGGTCCCTTTCACTGTTTCTGTAAAGCGTTTTCTTTTCTTCGGGCCATCCTGCGTGCGTGTCTGCCTCCCCGCACGATGATAGTAATTCGCGACAGAACTGAGGATGAAACGAAATGCACGGTTGCGTCACTACCGGGCGCCGCCAACGACGACAGACTCTGCATGCCTTAAATATCAAATAAGAAGGTAATTGCACATAACTGGCACGTATTTCGAGCGGCAGCCGAAACCCGGAAAAATAATGCCTGACTTTTCAGCGACTTCCAGCTCCGTCGGAGTTGGGCATACGAGTGCAGGTAATAGACTCACCAGCCTCAGGAGTAGAATCCATGAAGTTGAAACTAGCTGTCGCATTTGTCATCCTGTTCTTCGCAGGTCTCGCTCGTGCGGATTCGCAGTACACAATCACGTTCAACGTCTTGCAGCAGTCGACGAACGCTCCCACTCCATCTTTTGGCACAGGCACCGTGGTCAGTGACCCCTACAACGGGCCTATTCTGGAATTTAGCTTCGTTCCCGATGTCGGTGCTCCTACCGCTCCGGAAGCTTTCCAAGATTTTTCGCCTACGGAGCCCGTCTACTTCTGTGAAGGATGCAACATACCGTACCCATTGACTAGCACTCCGCCTCAGCTCCCTGGATCCGTCGTGTTCTATTTGCCTGGTAACGATCCGGACATGTACATCATATCGTACGCATTTCCAGCCACCCCGGATTATTTCGCGTACGGAACTCTAGAATTCAGCGATCCTCCTCCGATGAACACGCCAGAGCCTTTCACCTCGCTGCTACTGGTCACGGGGATCGCGTGCATGCTGGCATATTCAGCTACGACCACATTCCGTTGGCAGGCTGACACTGACGGATAACAGTGGCACGATGTGTAAGCTTCCGAACAATACAACTCGCAGAGGTGCGAAGCTGACTCCGTAAAATTAGCGAAGTTCAAAGGATTCGGTTCAAAGCCGATGTTCCGGCGGGCCGTCCCGCCAAATAATTAAAAGTTATCTCGACGCCACCCATGAAGCATGCCCTCCCGACGTCGCGCCGATATCACCGCAACCCTCGCCGCCGAGAACTTCGACCCTTCGTCCTCCGAAATCTTGGAACTCTTCGGATGTTCAGCCGCATCCGCGAGGAATGGGAAATAAGAAAACGGTGCTTCGTCGGGCGTGGTGGGAACTCGTTCACAATTCACGATGGCGAACTGCCATCCCATACCGTGAAGTTCAACGCCACCTTCAGTCTTCACGCGGAATGGCAACCGCTTGGCACGAACCTTCAATCTTGGGTAACCTACAGGGCCGCTATCTGTCGCGCGACGCGAGCCCATCGCCTTATCATCCGACTTGCAACCCTCGAGGCCAACTAGCCCCCATATTGCCAGGGGGAGCCCGTAACCGTCAGCGGCACGACATCCCTGCGCAGCACGGCGTTCAGAACCTCGAGAACCACGATGGCGTGGTCGCCGTGTTTTTCGTGAATTTCCAGAGCCTTGCATTCCAAGTAGGCGCCGAGGTTGTCCAGGACTGGCGCGCCCGTCGTTCCTTGAGCATACGGCTCGCCGTTCAACAATCCTTGTAATTCCTCTGTCGCGGCGAAAAATTTCTGCGCGATATCCTGCTGGCCGCTGTCCAGGACGTGAAGCACGGCAGTGCGGCTTTCGACGACGCACTGAAACGCGCTGCCATCTTTTCGTAGTGCGGCCATCAACAATGGCGGCTTGAAGGAGGCTTGCGATACCCAGGTAATTGTGGCGGCACCGAAGCGCTTGGCGCTGCGCGACGTGAGGACATACATGCCGTTGGTCAGGAGCCGCAGGACCTTCTGCTTGATTTTGGGATCCATGATGGCGAGCGCATTTTACGTCAGTGGGCGAGTCTAGCGGCTTACTATTTCGCGCGCTGCAATTTTCCGCGCATGCTACTGAGCGAGGATTTTCTTGATTTCGCCGGCTTCGCTGTAATTCGGACTTATTTGCAACGTGTACTGCAGTTGTTTTTTGGCCATGTCGAAATTGTTGGACTTCAGGTAGGCCATACCGAGGTGATAGTGATACGTGGGATTTTCCGGACTGCCCTTCACCGATTCCTGTGCCTTGATGGCTTCCTGGAACAGGTCAATAGCCGCGTTATACACGCCCTGCTGGTAGTAGGCCCAACCAAGAGTGTCGGCAGAATTCGGTGAATCGGGCATACCTTTGCGGCCGATTTGGGCCAAGGAAAGCGCGACGTTGACGTTGCCGCCGTGTTCCAGCATCAAGTAAGCCAAATTGTTCGCAGCCAGAGCATAATCCGGCTGGATCTGCAGCGCTTTTTTATACAGATCTTCGGCCTCTTCCCATTGATTGCGTGTTTCGAGCAAGCTGCCTAGCGAGACGTAGATGCGAATGTCGCGAGGATTGGACTGCAGAGCGCTGCGGTACCCGGCGATGGCCTGATCCGCCGAGCCACGGGAAATCTGCACGCTGGAAAGCATCAGGAGCGCGTTGACGTTGTTCTTGTCGAGGTCCACGGCTTTCTGGAAAGCCTGCTCGGCTTTGGCGGAATCCTGATTGCGAAGCTCCACTTGACCAAGCAGGACGTAGAAGGCGCTGTTTTCGGGGACCTTCGCAATCTGATCCTGAACAATGCGTAATGCAACCGCCGGCTGTTTCTGTTCGATAGCGACATTTACCAAACCCGTGAGCGCATCAATCGCAGATGGGTTCCGCTGCAACGCTTCGGAATAATATTTCTGGGCTTCGTCCAGTTTTCTTTGAATCGCGCGCAAATCTCCCATCCGGGCATAGCCGACTGCATTGTCCGGGGCGACGCCAATCGCCCGCTTCAGATCCGCTTCCGCGCCCGCCTGATCCTTCTTCATCAGCAGAGCGTGGCCATGCAGGACGTAGCCTTCCGGAGAACGCGGTTCGAGCATCATCAGCTTTCCGCCGGTTTCTTCGAGCAGCGCCTCGTCTCCACGGCGCAAGGCAAGGGCCGCGAGGGCACGAATTGGTTCCACCATTCCCGGCTGAAGTTTAGACGCCAGCCGCCATTCGGACTCGGCTTGGCCCATATTCTGTGTAGCGGCATACGCCATTCCCAGTTGAAAGTGAGCCGCCGCGTTGTCTGGAGAATTCTTCACGACTTGCTCTAATACGTGAACGGCGTCCGTGGCTTTTCCCTGACGAATCAAGAGCTGGCCTTGCAGCGTCAACGCACCGGGATCGGACGGGGCGTTTTTCAGCAGCGCGTCCGTAACTTTCGCTGCCTCATCAACACGATTCTGCTGGAGCAAGAGTTCGGCGTACATTTTGCCGACGATCGCATCTTTGGGATGCTCTGAATAAAGAGAAGCTAGTTCCGCAAGCGCTTTGTCCCACTGCTTCTGCCCCAAATACAATTCCGCGAGCATCCGGTATCCGGCGGGATTATCGGCGAGAGCGCTTTTGGCATCCTGCAAAGATTTCTCGGCGGCTTCGGGCTTTCCTTCATTTAAATAGAGACCAGCCAGGGACGCGCGCGGCGCGGCGCTTTTCGGATCCAGCGCAATCGCGGCTTGAAACTGCTTTTCCGCATCCGGCCAGCGCTTCTGGCGCTGGTAGAAAGTTCCCAGAGAAAGGAGGGCGGGTAACGATTTCGGGTTCAGCTCAACGGCTTTTAGATAGCTTTGTTCCGCACCTTTTACATCCTTGGATTTTTCCTGGATGACAGCAAGATTAAGAAAGGTCTCCGAACGGCCCGGATCCATCTGGACCGCGGCTTGCGCTTCAGTTACGGCTTTGGCGAGATCTCCCTGTGCAGCGTCGGCGCGGGACACTATCGTTTGTGCTTGGGCATTTTGCGGCTCGCTTTGCAATACGATTGCGGCGTGACTTCGAGCCTCGGGAATCTTGCCCGCGGCCAGCAACAGGTCAGCCAAGTCCAGCTGAGCTTTTAGATTGTTGGGACTAATTTCAACCGTCTTCGCCAGTTCTTGATAGGCGTGCAGCCAGTCGCCCTCTTTCAAATACGTTTGCGCGAGTTCGTAATGTGCTTCAGAGAACTTGGGATCGATCTGAATCGCGTTCTGAAACTCGATGGCGGCTTCGCGATACTGACCGTGTTGAAAGTAGGATTCACCTTTGGCGAAGTGCTTCTGTTTTAGGACGTTGGGGTCTCGAGTGCAGCCAGCGAGAATCTCTACTGTGATTAGTGCGGCAAGCCAAATGGAACGGAGTCTAGTGAGGTTCATCGCACGCTCGCTCGGTGACAACTGCCGTTGGGAATCAGCAAATCCTACACCTTTGAGGGGGAGCAATCCAGCGCGCTGAGATGTGTAGGTGTTGCCGAATGTGGAACGGGCTTAAGTCTATATTGGGAAGCACCTTAGGACCCTACTGGAAAGAATTGACGAAACCTCGCACCGCTTCGAACTCGAGCTGCTGGAGGCCAAGATTCGAAAGCAAGGCGTACGCTTCGCACAGTCAACTTAAAGCTTTTATTATGAGTATATTAGGTCCTTATACAGCGATCGCCGATCAATCCTGACCATTCGAGGCAAGGAACGCTCCAAACACAGGAACAAAGGGAAAGTATTTTGCTCATTCGTGGAATATCGCTGGGATTTCCACGGCGAAGAATCCAACGAGTTGAGTTGCGTTCGTCCACGGACACTCCATTATCTATTGCAAATAAGGGACTTAAATTAATACACCCCGGCACCGGGGATGGCGCGGAGGGGTGGCAACTGCATTGCAGTCTTAGCTAAATATCCAGGAGTACTATCGGCTCGGGCGGCAACTTAGCGAAAAATGAATGGCGAAGGCTATGAATCGATGACCACGAACGGGTCTCAGGGCGTAATGATAAGCGAGGATTGGGGTTTCGTCACGGGCATGTCCCCGGCGATGCAAACCCTGGAAGGTGTCGTTGCGGAAATTGCGCCTACCAATATCCCTGTTCTGTTCCTGGGCGAAAGCGGTACCGGGAAGGCGATGTTTGCGTACAGGCTGCACCGGCTTTCCGCGCGCTGCGATGAACCAGTGGTTACGGTCTCCTGTGCCGCGATGGATCCCGCACAGCTTTCTGCCGAGTTGCGAACGGGCGCTGACCGCACCAACGATTCAAGTCTGGGAGCCGCGGGCAGCGTGATTTTCGATGAAATCAGCGAGCTGGACTCTGCTTGCCAACGCAATCTTTTGTACGCCCTGCCGGATGGATATGCCGGATCGCAGAGTGGAGTGCTGGGCGCGCGCGTGATCTCCACCACCCGCCGGAACCTGGATGAAGAAATCCGCGCGGGACGTTTTCGCACCGAGCTCTACTACAGGATCAACGGAGTCTGTTTGCGCCTGCCGGCGCTGCGCGATCGCCGCGAAGATATTCCGATACTCGTGGAATCATTCTTGAGCAAGCATGCAGTGCAGTTTGGACGCCCGCGCCCTTCTTTGACTCCGCGCACGCTGCGGATGTTACTGGATCATGCGTGGCCCGGGAATATTCGCGAACTCGAGAACGTGGTGAAAAAGATTGTGGCACTCGGCGACGAACAGCTTGCGATCGCGGAACTGACCGCAGCTCCGGAACCGCCCGCGCTGGAAGTTCCTGAACATCGAGGTTATTCGCTGAAGGCCGCATCCCGAGCGGCATCGCGCGACGCGGAGCGCCAGCTGATTCTAAAGGCTCTGGGACACACCCGCTGGAATCGCAAGCGAGCAGCGCAGGAATTGCAGATCAGCTATAAGTCGTTGCTGTATAAACTGA
Organism: uncultured Acidobacteriota bacterium; assembly: GCA_963779465.1. GTDB lineage: Bacteria > Acidobacteriota > Terriglobia > Acidiferrales > UBA7541 > Palsa-295. The sequence goes on from CAVZYH010000004.1 coordinate 298,383, forward strand.
AACAAATCGGCGTGCAGGATTCCGAAGCCGACTAGCTACGCAGGAGACGCTATGTTCAGAGCAAGGCAATTTTACTTGGGAATTTTTTTGATGTTGGCTGTTGTGCCGGCGAAAGCGCAAGGGACAACCAGTTCCCACCAGACTGCGCAATCGGCCGTCCCAGCAATGGCGGACGAGACAGTCAAAAAATCCGCAACGGCTGACCCAAACTACGTGATCGGCGCGCAGGACGTTCTGGATATCAACGTGTGGAAAGAGCCGGACGTTTCGCGGGTGGTGCCGGTGCGGCCGGACGGAAAGATTTCGCTGCCGCTGCTGAACGATGTGCAAGCCGCGGGTCTTACACCGGCGCAATTGGCCACACAAATAACGGAGAGCTTGAAGAAGTATGTGACGAATCCGCAGGTGACGGTGATCGTAACGACGATCAATAGCCAGCGAGTGTACATACTGGGCGAAGTTACGCGTCCTGGAGCTTTTCCGCTGATCCCTGGTATGTCGGTGCTGCAGGCTCTTTCCAGCGCCGGTGGGTTCACCCAGTTCGCGAAAGTGAAGAGTATTTTTGTTCGCCGACTTGAAAACGGCAAGGAGACGAAATACCCGTTCAATTACAAAGAAGTGATCAGCGGCAAGAAGCCCGAACAAGATATTTTGCTAAAAGCCGGCGACACGATCGTGGTGCCGTAGAAAAACGCATGCGTACTTTGAGATACATTTCGATCGGCGGAATTTGGCTCACGCTGCTGGGCTGTACTCCGGCTCGTGCGCAGCAGACCGCTGACAACCCTCAGGATCAGCAGCAGGGGCAGCAACCCAGCCAGCCGATACCGGCAATTCGTTCTCCGTTGGCTTCTGGAGCGGACAATGACCAGGATGAAGCACCCAATCCGCAGCTGATGCAACCCGACACGCGATCGCTCACCGGCGTCCAGGATTTGTCGCTGGGAACGATGGCGCTGGAGCATAGCTACTGGCAGCCGCGCATGGCTTTGTCAGAAACTGTTGACTCCAACCCCGGATCCACCTCGGCAGGAAATGGTTCTTGGGGCACATGGACCTCGCTCTTAGGCGGAGTGGACATTCATAAGATCTCAGGGCAATCCGACCTACTGGTGAGTTATACGGGTGGAGGCATGTTCTCTACTGGCAATAGCGATGCAACGAATGGCGTGATCCAAGAACTGAACTTCAAGGATAAGTACTCATTTCGTCGCTCGACGCTATCTGTATTTGACCAGGTGAGTTACTTGCCGGAGTCATCGTTCGGGTTCGCTGGCACGACCGGGGCCGGCTTGCCAGGCGTTGGTACCGGCGGCGGTGTAGGATCGGGCTTCACACCCGGTCAATCGATCCTTACGCCCGAAGGCCAGAATCTTGCGAACGCCTTGGCCGTCGAGTTGGATACCCGGCTCACGTCCAGGAGCTCACTGACGCTTGTAGGCGGCTATTCCCTACTCCACTATTTCGACGACAACCTCTTGAATTATGGTGACGCGTCTTTTCAAGCGGGTTACAACTATCAAATCAGCCGAAAGAATACAGTCGCAGTCTCTTACAACTTTAGCGCGTTTAGGTATAGCAATGTCGATCAATCGCTGAATCTGAATACGATCCAGGGTTCATACGCCCGGCGGGTTACGGGCAAACTGGCGTTTCAGATTTCTGCGGGTCCTCAATTCGCGTCATCCACCTTCCCCATTACGAACTCGACGACTTCGACGGCCTCAGGAACGACCTCGACATCGCAGCTATATTGGACGCTGAATACTGCGCTCCAATACCAGCTGAGACGAGCCGCGATTAGCGCTAGCTACAATCACGGTGTGTCGGGCGGTTCGGGCGTTTTGGCCGGGGCCGAAACTGACGTCGCGACAGGCAGTATCAATGATCGGGTCGCGCGAACATTCAACGTGGGTTTCACTGCGGGATATTCGCGCAATAAAGGGATTGCCGTCAGCTCAGGCTCGTCGGAAGCCCAAAGTTATTCTTACTGGTTTGCGGGGGTGAATGTCGCGCACACAATCGGGCGCTCGCTCGATATCTTTGCCAACTATCAGCTGCAATATCAGAACAGCAACACGAGTGGTTGCGTTGGCAGCGCGTGTACGACGAACATTACTCGTAATCAGATTATGTTTGGTTTGAACTTGCACAAGCAACCGATCCCATTTTGAGAAGTTGTGATCGCGCCGGAACTCGGCGAAAGAGGCTGGAATGGCTACGCGTGAATTGACGCCTGAAGACTACATTGCGATGCTGCGGCGCCGCTGGGTTCTGATTGTGGTACTTGCTGTCGTCGGAGCGCCATTGTCGTATGGAGTGTCGCGATTCCTTCCCAATAAGTTCAAGTCGCAGACGCTGGTGATCATCGAACAGCCGTCTGTTCCCCAAAAGATCGTGGAATCGCTGGATACCTCAGACATCAATCAGCGGCTTTCGAGCATGCAGCAGCAGATCCTGAGCCGTTCACGCCTCGAGCCGATCATCCGGCAATTCAATTTGTATCCGGAAGACGTCAACCGGCTGTCCATGGACGAACTGGTCGCACGCTTGCAGAAAACGATCGATATAACACCGATCGCGCCGATGACGGAGACGCGCGCCGGTCAACTGCCTGGATTCTATGTTGCCGTCACGCTCGACGATGCGCGCCATGCGCAGGAAGTTTGCACCGCCATCACTTCGATGTTCATCGAGCAGAATCTGCGGCTGCGCCAAGAGCACTCCGAAATGACGACGCAATTCTTAGCGACGGAGCTGACCAGTGCCAAGGCCAACCTGGACGAGCAAGACGCCAAGCTTGCCGAATTTAAGAGCCGGCACATCGGTGAATTACCTGAGGACGAGCAGACGAATCTAAACCTGCTGACCGGACTGACGTCACAGCTGGACGCCTCGACTCAGGCGCTCGCGCGCGCGCAACAGGACAAGTCGTTCAATGAATCGCTCCTCACCCAGCAAGAGTCAGCTTGGCAGTCGTCGCAGACCGGACGCAATCCAGAAACACTGGAACAACAACTCATCGCGTTACAGGCGCACTTGACCACGTTGCAGTCCAGCTACACCGATGATTACCCCGATGTGATCAAAGCAAAGAACGACATTGTCGTTCTGCAGAAAAAGATCGCCGAGAATGACGGTCCGAACAAAGCCAGCGCCCCGAACAAGGGTATCAAAACATCTACGGAGCCGGCCCAGATTCAACAACTTCGCGCCCAACTTCACAATGACGACCTGATGATTGCGGCGAAAACAAAAGAGCAGGAACAAATCCGCAAACAGATCGATCTGTATCAGTCGCGCGTGCAATCAAGCCCAGCCGTAGAGCAGCAGTATAAGGAATTGACGCGCGGCTACCAGACGGCACTGGACTCCTACAACGATCTGCAGAAAAAACTCACCGACTCGCAACAGGCCGTGAACCTGGAGCGCAAGCAGGAAGGTGAACAGTTTGTGGTGCTGGATCCGGCAAACTTACCAGACAAGCCGACGTTCCCCAATCGCCCAATGTTTGCTTTAGGAGGCTTGGCCGGCGGTTTGGGCCTCGGGCTGGGAATTGCGTTTCTGCTAGAAATGAAGGACACGTCCTTCAAGACCGAACGGGACGTGGAGTTCAGCCTGCATCTGCCCGTGCTGGCGATGGTCCCGGCAATCGAACCGCTGCTGGCAAAGAATGGAAAGGCTGCTGTGAATCAGAAATCCGCGGACGCCGGCGTAGAAGTTGGGGCGAGGGCATAAGAAAACATGTACCAGAAATTTTTTGGACTACGCGAAAGCCCGTTCAACGTCAATCCGGACCCGCGCTATCTGTTCCTGACGAAACAAATTCAGGAAGCGCTGGCGGGTCTGACATACGGCATTCAAAATCGTAAAGGTTTCATTTTGCTGACGGGAGAAGTCGGCACCGGGAAGACGACGCTCTTGAATCGGCTGCTGGACTGGTTGCACGGACAGCGTGTGAAAACGGCATTTGTCTTTAATTCCCAGGTCAGCGTAAGCCAGCTGTTCGATTTCATGATGGCCGATTTTGAAATTCCGGTCGAATCGCGGCACAAAAGTCAGGTCCTATTGAAGCTGAATCACTGGCTGCTGGAGCGATATCGCGCGGGGGAAACGGCAGTTCTCATCGTTGACGAGGCCCAGAACCTGTCGCTACAAGTGCTGGAAGAAATACGTCTTCTCACTAACCTGGAAACGTCCACGGAGAAACTGCTGCAGATCGTGCTGACGGGTCAGCCTGAATTGGAAGAAAAACTCAAACTTCCGCAACTGCGCCAGCTGCGGCAGCGAATCACGCTGCGGTGCCGGACCTCACCGCTTACCCTCGAGGAGACCTTCGGATACATCGCCGAGAGGTTGCGCATCGCGGGCGCCAATGGTGAGCCCATTTTCTCCAAGGAAGCCATTGAGACCGTGAATTTATATTCACGCGGCATTCCCCGTGTAGTGAACTTACTATGCGAGCATGCTCTGATCAACGCGTACGTTGATCATCTGCGCCCCGTTCCGGCTCATCTGGTTGAGGAAGTGGCGCGCGAATTCCAACTGGATGAAATCGAACCCATTTTGGCGGCTCACGGCGCTAATGGCACAAGCCAAACCGTAGACGCACAAGCCTTGCTCCAGAATCTGGACGAATTGCTCGGTCGTCTGCGCGAGGCCAACATCGTGCCTTCTGCTACGCGCGAAAGGAAACCATGAGTCGCATTCACGAAGCATTAAAAAAAGCTGAGCAGGAAAGGGCCAGCGTGCAAGCGGCCGCGGGCGGTGTATTCGCCGCCGCGCCAGCCACGAGCTCGACGATGCCAACCGTCGCCAGGCTCGATAGCGAAGAACAGCATTCGCTTCCAACCGAGGAATTGATAGCCCATTCCGCGGGGTATCTGCGATTCGATGATCTGCGCAAACATTGCGCGCACCCGCAGTGGCATTTGGATCCCAGCGTGAATGTTTTCATCAACTCCGCGCTGACGGCGCACGGCTCGGAACAATTTCGTACGCTGCGTTCGCGCCTATATCAGATGCGCGGTTCTCAGTCGTTGCGCACACTATTGGTTACCAGCTCCATTCCCTCTGAAGGAAAGACGTTCGTGACCAATAACCTTGCACAGGCGATCGTACGCCAGCCGGATCGCCGCGCGCTAATCATTGACGCAGACCTGCGCTGCTCTCGATTGCATGTTCCGCTGGGGGCTCCGGCATCCCCAGGCTTGACCGACTACTTACGCGGCGAAGTTGACGAGATGGCAGTTATTCAGCACGGCCTGGAAGGGAATCTTTGTTTCATTCCTGGTGGAAATCAAGTGACGAATCCAAGTGAGCTGCTCTCGAATGGCCGCTTAAGAACATTGCTCGATCGGGTGTCCCCTGTTTTTGACTGGGTGATCCTTGACTCAGCGCCATTGTTGCCTGTAGCGGATTCCAGTCTCCTTGCGGATCTCGTTGATGGCGTTCTGCTCGTCGTTAGAGCGGGCCAGACCCCTGCGGAGACGGCGCAAAGAGCCTGTCAAGAGCTGCAAGGTCGAAACGTGGTCGGTGTGGTGCTGAACGCCGTCGGACCGCAGCACGCTTATGGGGCTTATTATTCTTCGACTTACGGATATGGCTACGGATATGGGCATAACGTAGAATCGAAGTCGGCACCATCCTGATTCGCTACCACGCGGGAGCCAGCTAGTGCCCAGGGATCTGAGACAGGCCGGAGCGCAGGAAGTGGCACACAGTTTACTTAATGCTTTTGTTTTTAGCGGCTTACGGCGAGGAAAACAATTGCAACTCTGGGATAGCAATGTTCATAACAAGGAGACTCAGTACGGCGGCGTCTGGCAAGTTCTCGGAAAATGCCACAAGTAAGGCGTTTCGGTTCATAGATTTAGGAATTTCCTAAGACTTCGGGGCAGTGGCAACAGTCGTGCAAAACTCAGATAGAAACGTGGGAGTCGGGATGTGACTCTCATGGCGGTAGCGCATCTTGACGATGAACAAGGTAATCCAGATCGAGCCCCGTCTTTCCAGCCCAAATGATGGGCAGGCTAACGCTTTTCCCTGGTTCGCGCTGCAGGTGCGCACCAGGAATGAAGCGGGCGTCGCTCAGCAGCTCAGCGGACAGGGATATGAACGATTTCTTCCGCTCTACAAGGTGCGAAAACGGTGGTCTGATCGAATCAAGGAAGCTAACGCTCCATTGTTTCCTGGTTACCTATTCTGCCGCTTCAATCCGCAGGATCGCCTTCCGATATTGAAAACGCCGGGCGTGATGCAGATCGTGGGTTTCAAGAATGGCCCAGTTGCCGTCGACGAATCTGAAATTCGCGCATTACAGACTGTGGTTGCCGCGGGTGCACCGCAGCAGCCTTGGCCGTTCTTGACGGCTGGCGATCGCGTGAGAATTGACTCCGGTCCTTTGCTTGGGTTGGAAGGCATCTTGACGGAAGTGCGGCGCAGCCATCGGCTGGTTCTGTCGGTCACGCTGCTACAGCGCTCCGTGGCAGTAGAAATCGATTCGGCCCTGGTCACAGCCATCACCTCGCCGAAGTCGCGGCAATCACAGCACGCAAATTCTGCGGAACCACACATGCCTGTTTCTTCTTGAATCGATCGTAAAGATAAGCACGAAACGAATCGTAGTAGAAATTGCCGCCCAAAGAGGAACTTTCGTGAGTGATGCATCAAACCTGAAATCCGGAGCTGAATCGGACGCGAAGAAACAAACCGTGACCGTTGAGAACGGCTCGAATGCGCTGGTCGGTTTCCTTTCCGAAGCGCACTTTCGCAAAACGTTGAGCCGGGAACGCAAACGTTCGGAGCGATCGCGCAAGCATCTGGTTCTGATGCTGATCGACAGCAAGAGCCTGAAAAGCAAGAAGACGGAAGCTCTGCTGGAGCAGATTGCCGTAGTGCTGGGAGCGAGCGTTCGCGAGACGGACGTGGCTGGATGGTTCGAATCCAACTCCGTGTTCGGTGTGATTTTCACCGAGTTTGGCGATTGCGCGGTCAGCACCGCCGTAAAAATCATCGAAGCTAAGATGACCGCGGAATTGCAGCGGGCGTTTCGGGGCAGCCAACTCAACAGCTTTCAAATATCATTTTACGCTTTTCCCGATGGCTGGGACGGCAATGGCCATGCGAAGCCGGTGGATACCGAACTGTACCCGGATTTATTCGAGGTAGATAAACGAAAGAAGCTATCGCTGCTAATAAAGCGCGGGATGGATCTGGTGGGCGCGTCTACGGCGCTTTTTTTCCTCTCACCGGTATTTATACTGCTGGCGATTTTGGTGAAGCTCACTTCAAAGGGGCCGATATTTTTCCGGCAGGAACGCGTCGGTCGGTATGGCATACCGTTCGAGTTTCTGAAGTTTCGTTCGATGTACGCTTCGACGGACGCAGCTATCCACAAAGAATACGTAAAGAAATTTATTGCCGGCAAGGCCACACCCGCGGGAAGCGGCCCGGAAACAAAAGTAACCTACAAACTCACCAATGATCCGCGTGTTACCTGGATCGGCAGAATCATGCGGCGCACCAGTCTCGATGAGATTCCCCAGTTCTGGAACGTCCTGGAAGGCAAGATGTCCTTGGTCGGACCGCGGCCTCCGATTCCTTATGAGCTGGAAACCTACGACATCTGGCACCGCCGCCGATTGCTGGAATCTCGCCCTGGTATCACTGGATTATGGCAAGTGCACGGGCGAAGCAAGACGACGTTTGACGAAATGGTCCGGCTGGATTTGAAATATTCCAGAATATGGTCTCCGATGCTCGACGTGAAAATTCTACTGCAAACGCCCCGCGCGGTTTTTTCCGGCGATGGCGCCTACTAGACCGGTCAAGTCCGCAAAGGGCCTTGTAGGCGTTACGACACTCCTACCGAACGGAACGGCCCGAACGCTCGGAACTTGGGAGTGTTAGCCCACGGGCGCGAATGGTTTCCTTCAGCGATACTGCTGTATTCCTTCCAATCATTAACTCTCAAGGCGGAGAAAAATGGCGATTAGCTTAAGCGACGAGTCTGCGACGAAGAGTCCGGCCCGGCATGGGTCTTCCGAGAACATGCTGAAAATCGGTGTGATCGGGTATGGCTACTGGGGCCCGAACATCGTGCGGAACTTTCATGGACAGGAACGATCGCGCGTCGTGGCGGTGTGCGACAAGAGCCCAAAGTCTCTGCAACGGGTGCGGATGGCATTTCCCGAAATGCCCACCACCAGCGATTTTAACGAGCTCCTAACTTCGCCCGAAATCGATGCCATCGCGGTGGTGACGCCGGTGTGGACACACTTCGAGTTGGCCAAGACGGCTCTGGAAAACGGCAAGCATGTGTTCGTCGAAAAGCCCTTCACCTGCACGACGGCGCAAGCCGAAGAATTGATCGAGCTGGCCGATCGCAAGCACTTGAAAATCATGGTGGATCATACGTTCTTGTTCACCGGCGCCGTAAAACGCATGAAGGAGCTGATCGACGATGGAACCCTAGGCGAACTGTACTACTACGATTCGACGCGCGTGAACCTTGGCCTGTTCCAGCACGACGTGAATGTGCTGTGGGACCTGGCGCCGCACGACCTTTCCATCATGGATTATTTGATCAAGGAAAAGCCGGAAGCCGTGGTGGCTACAGGTGAGCGCCACCTGAACGGCGTCGCGGACATTGCCTTCATGACGTTGTATTACCCGAACAACATGATCGGGCACATCAACGTCAACTGGCTTTCACCTGTGAAGGTGCGCACCACCTTGATCGGTGGCGAGAAGAAAATGATGGTTTGGAACGACTTGGAAGCCGACGAAAAATTGAAGGTGTACGACAAAGGCGTGCAGATGAGCGGTGACGGCGTGTATCAACTGCTGGTCAGCTATCGCTCCGGGGATATGTGGGCGCCGCGCGTGGAACAGGTCGAGGCGCTGAAGATGGAGGCAGCTTATTTTGTGGATTGCATCATGAACGACAAGACGCCGTTCAACGACGGTGTAGCCGGATTGCACGTTGTGCGGATGCTTGAAGCCGCCGACCAGTCTCTCCAACAGAAAGGAAAAATCATCCAACTATGAACGAATTCGTCGCGATCGGACCGAACGTCAAGCTCGGGGAAAACGTCAAGCTGTCGAAGTTCATCAATTTGTACGGCTGCACGGTGGGCGACGACACCAAGATCGGCGCGTTCGTCGAGATTCAGAAGAACGCCACGGTGGGCAAGAACTGCAAAGTCTCTAGCCACACCTTCATCTGTGAAGGCGTGACCATCGAAGACGGCGTGTTTTTGGGCCACAGCGTGACTTTCATCAATGATTCCTATCCGCGAGCAACGGTTGCAGACGGCCAATTGCAGACCGAAGCGGACTGGAAAGTTGAAACGACGACTGTGAAGAAGGGCGCTTCGATTGGATCGGGTTCAACGATCCTGGCAAACGTTACGATCGGTGAAAATGCGATCGTCGGCGCCGGAAGCGTAGTGACCAAGGATGTGCCGGCGAACGCAATCGTCGCAGGAAATCCCGCAAAGCTTCTGCGGTACGTTACCGAAAAGTCGAGGATCGCATAATGTCCCTTAACGAAAAAATTCCGTTTCTGGATCTGATCACCCCGCACCAGCAGCTGGAGCCTGAGCTCACTGCCGTTTTTCAGAAAGTTCTGCAGACCGCGGGATTCGTGGGCGGCCCGATGGTGGAGAATTTCGAAATCGAATTCGCGGCATTCTGCGATGCGAAGTACTGCGTGGGCGTGGCGAACGGCACGGACGCCGTCCGATTTGCGTTGATGGCTGCTGGCGTGCAAGCAGGTGACATCGTCGTCACCGTCCCGCACACCTTCATCGCCACCACGGAAGCGATCAGTCAGGCCGGTGCCAGACCCGACTTTGTTGACATCGACGAGCAGACGTATTCGATGGACGTTGCGATGCTGCGTGAATATCTCGAGCGGGAATGTTACGTGGACCGCGAGACGGGGAAGCCTTACCACAGAAAATATCGCGCTCCCGTGAGCGCTGTTGTTCCAGTGCACATTTATGGACAGTGCGCGGACATGGATCCGATCCTGGACTTGGCTCGCCGCTATAACTTGATTGTAGTGGAGGATGCTTGCCAGGCGCATGGCGCTGAGTATTTCTCGCAGAAGGAAAATCGCTGGCGGAAAGCGGGATCGATGGGTCACGCCGCAGCTTTCAGTTTTTACCCAGGTAAGAACCTAGGGGCATGCGGTGAAGCCGGCGCCGTTACCACCAACAGCGAAGAGGTAGCGCGCCAAATTCGTATGCTGCGCGAGCACGGCCAGACCAAGAAGTACTACCACAAGATCGAAGGATACAACGGTCGCCTCGATTCCCTGCAAGCGGGCTTGCTCAGCGTGAAGCTCCGCCATCTGGCGGAGTGGAATCGCCAGCGTCAGGAGGCGGCAGCGCGATACAACGAAATGTTGTCATCGGCGGATCGCGTCATCGCGCCGCACTGCCCGTCATGGTCGCGCCCTGTTCATCACCTATACGTGGTGCGAGTGGCAGACCGCGAGGGATTACAGAAACACCTCGCAGACGCCAAGATCGACACTGGCATCCACTATCCGATTCCTCTCCATTTGCAAGAGGCCTACAGAGCATTCGGGTTCAAAAACGGCGACTTCCCGGTCACCGAAAAAGTTGCTTTGGAGATTCTCTCGCTTCCGATGTATCCCCAGCTTCAGGCCGAAGCACAGTCGCGCGTCGTCCAGAAGATCCAGGAATTTGCGGCCGTCGGCGCCCTTCGCTAGAGATGTTTTTCCAACTCTAAGTGGTGTTTATCGATTCCGGGGCTTCGCTGGCGCGAGGTCAAGGGCACGAGCCCACTCAATGCACGGCAGTACCATTACCATGATCGCCGAGAAGTAGATGGATTCGTAGCGATATACTTTTTCGATCGCGCCCTCGTAAAAGTCGCCTCGAAAGCTTCCCGCAGGGAGGTGTGAGATGCGCTCACATCCTGAACACGCGATCTCTTTTGCCTTCCGTCCCATTGTAAAATTGCACGCGGATTCGCGATTCTTGGTCACAATTTTGCGAAGTACTTTAAGGAGCGAGCGGTGAAGGAACAAAATAGCGTCGTTGTGATTGGGCTCGGAGAAGTCGGTAAGCCTCTCCTCCAACTGCTCTCCAAGCATTACAAGACGATCGGTGTGGATATCGTGCCGCCTGACGGACCACTGGGAAAAGTGGACGTCCTGCACATCTGCTATCCCTTCGAGATCAAGGATTTTATTGGCGAAACCGCACGCTACATTGAACTCTTTAAGCCGCGCCTGACGGTGATCAACAGCACCGTCGCGGTTGGAACCACACGAGCGGTGGCCCAGCGAAGCGGCGCCGCCTTGGCACACAGCCCCGTGCGTGGCAAACACGTCCGTATGCTGGAAGAACTGCAGAGCTATGTGAAATTTATCGGCCCTACGGATTCAGCCAGCGGCAAGTTCGCCGCCGAGCACTTCGAGGGTGCGGGTTTGAAGACAAGAATCTTGTCGGCTCCTGAAGCAACCGAGATCGCGAAGTTGAGCGAGACGACATACTTTGGCCTGATGATCGCCTGGGCGCAGGAAGTTGAGAGGTATTGTGATCAAGCGGGCCAGAGCTTTGAAGAAGCCTGCGCCTTCTATGAAGAAATTCCGTTTTTTCCGCGCACGAAATACTTCCCCGGAGTCATCGGCGGCCACTGTGTGATGCCTAATATCGAAATCCTGCGTAAGTTTGATGATTCCGCGCTGTTGCAAGCTATCCGGACCTCCAATACTGCGAAAATTGAACGTGAAGCGCGCAAAAAACAGGACAATCCGAAAGCCGAAGCGACTCCAACCAGAGGATGAACTCGCCGCTTCGAACTTCGATTCTTTCAATCCCGCTTTACGCGGTTCTGGATACGCACCGACCATGACTAGTTCGCTGACAGCCCGACCGGTCGAATCGAATTCGAATGGTCCGTCCGCGATGAGCACCGGCAGCAAGCGGCTCGCAGGACGGCGCGTGGCAATGGTGACTTTTTCGTCTTACCCGTTCGATCCTCGGCCGCGTCGCTGCGTGAATGCTCTGGTAAGCGAAGGTGCGACGATAGACCTGATTTGTCTTGCGCACGGCGATGATGCCAGGCGGGAAACTCTCGACGGCGTGAATGTGCTTAGAATTCCCCTGAAACATCCCCGTCGCGGGAAGCTAGAGTATGGGTTCCGATATGGGGCTTTCATCTTAATCACATCTCTGATCTTCGCGGCGCGTTCGCTGCGCCGCCGCTATGATTTGGTGTACGTGCACAATATGCCGGACATACTTGTGCTGAGCTCACTAATACCCAAGGCGCTGGGAGCGAAGGTGGTTCTGGATTTGCACGATCCGATGCCCGAACTCATGATGACGATTTTTGGCGTCTCCGAAGCGAATCGCAGCGTTCAACTGATGAAGAGAATTGAGAAGTGGAGCATCGCGCGGACAGATTTGGCGGTGACGGTGAATATCGCGTGCAAAAGAATATTTTCGTCGCGCAGCTGTCCGGCGGAGAAGATTGCGGTAGTGATGAACGCACCAGATCACGAGATTTTCCCGTTCCACGTACCAAAGCCTGACAGCCAGCCGCAACGAGCGGCCGATAGACCCTTCGTCATCATGTATCACGGGTCGTTGGTTGAGCGGAACGGGCTGGACGTGGCTGTCGACGCGCTGGCGCGAGTACGGAAAACCGTTCCTGGAGCGGAACTCCGGATTTTCGGCACGTCCAACCCGTACCTGGAGCGCGTCATGGAGAGGGCCCGAAACATGGGCTTGCACGACGCCGTTCATTATCTGGGGCGAAAGCAACTCGAGGATCTGATACCGGAAATCGAAAAGTGCGATGTAGGCGTAATACCGAACTACCGAAATGCTTTCACGGAGATCAATACGCCCACCCGCGTTTTTGAGTATCTGGCGCTTGGAAAACCGGTGATCGCACCTTCCACACAGGGTATACGCGACTATTTCAGCAGGGATTCCCTGCTATTTTTCGAGCCCGGAAATGCCGACGACCTGGCGCAACAGATCGAATACGCGTACTTCCACCCGTCCGAGATGTTGGAGATCGTGCTGCAAGGTCAAAAGACCTTTCTTGAGCATACTTGGGAGAGAGAGAAAGAGACGTTGGTCAGCCGCGTGAGTGGAATCCTGAACCACGCGTAACGGCTGTGGGCGGCTCCGTGCCGATGGCATCGAGCGCGAGCGGAATGCTTCCCGCATTTGATCTGGCCGCAGCGCTGCACCAAGATTAGGATTTGACGATTCAAATGACAAAGACAGCGCTGGTAACAGGAGCAGAGGGATTTATCGGCTCGCATATGGTCCGATTTCTGCAGGCCAAGGGCTGGCAGGTAATCGGATTACATCTGCAAGACGCCCCTGCGTCCCTTCCGAAGCTGCCGAATCTGAAATTCGCGCAATGCGATCTGCGGAACGGCCAACGCGTTACGCAAGTCTTGGAAAAATATCCACCGACGCACATATTTCACTTCGCGGCGCAGAGCTTGCCGACGCTGTCATGGTCGAATCCAGTCCAGACTTTTGAGTCCAACATCATGGGCTCGTTGTATCTGTTCGAGGCAGTGCGCCATTTGAAGCGGCATCCGGTAGTGGTATCGGCGTGCTCCAGCGCCGAATATGGCCACGTGCCGGCGTCGGCTATTCCTGTGGCGGAAGCGCAGCCGCTTCAGCCACTGCATCCGTACGGGATCAGCAAGGTGTGCCTGGAACTTCTGGCGCGCGAATATTTCCTGGATTACGGAATCCCGGCGGTTAATCTGCGGCTTTTCAACACGACCGGCCCGGGGAAGACTAGCGACGCGCCTTCGGATTTCGTGCGCCAGCTGATTCGAATCAAGAAAGGCCAGCAGCGGCCGGTGATTGAAGTAGGAAATCTGAAACCGCGGCGCGCGTTCCTGGATGTGAACGACACAGTGCGCGGCTTTTACCTCGCGGCGATGAAAGGAATGCACGGCGAAGCTTACAATCTGTGCGCAACCACGACGCATGAAATCGGTGACCTGTTGCGCACTGCAATTCGGCTGTCTGGTGTGAAAGCAGAGATCCGGCCCGTCCCGCGCTTGATGCGTCCGTCTGACGAAAGAATTATCTTCGGCAGCACGCGGAAGATTCGCAAGGACACGGGTTGGAAACCGATGAATTCGATCGAACAGACGCTGGAGTCTATGCTGCGATACTGGGACGCGACGCTTTGACGTCAAAATCCGGCGATGCGATTTTTTTGCGGAATCTAAAGTGAGTTGCCGAACGAAAGTGATGACTGAAGCAACTATTCCCGGGCGATCGAATACGGCGCAACGAGATACGCCAGCCTTCCTGCTTGTGGGCGGACTCGGGACGCGCTTGCAATCCGTGCTGCCATCCACACCGAAGCCCCTGGCGCGGGTTGGGAACATGCCCTTCCTTGAGTTGCTCGTTCTGCAGCTGCGCTCGCAGGGTATCCACCGAATCGTGATGTGTACAGGTCACCTTGCCAGCCAGATCGAAGAAGAATTCGGCAACGGTAAGAAATGGGGCGTCGCTATTGATTATTCGCAGGAATTGCAACCGCTGGGAACAGCGGGAGCGGTGAAGCTGGCAGAAGGTTACCTAAAGCAGGCTTCGGACTTCCTGGTGATGAACGGCGACTCGTTTCTGGAGCTCGATTTACGCCAGTTCATTCAATTTCATCGCGAGCATCGGGGATTAGTGAGTTTGGCGGTGCGCAAAGTTCCAGATGCGGCGCGATACGGAACGGTGCATACGGACGCCAATCACCGCGTCGTGGGCTTTAGCGAAAAGACGGGTAGCGCCGCTCCCGGCGTGATAAATGGCGGCGTATATGTTTTCAACCGCGCTGTGCTTGACCAAGTGCCGCAGGGCCAAGTGAGCTTTGAAAAGGATGTGTTTCCGCGAGTGCTTGAACAGGGTGTGTACGCTCTCGAGCAGCACGGCATGTTCATTGATATTGGCACACCTGAGGATTACGCCCGGGCACAGACGCTCTGCCAGAGTCTTTATCAGGCAGCTTCGCCAAATTCGTGATTGGAGCTAACATCGGTCGAACAGGTGTGGCGCGTTGAGCCGAGCAGTTTTCTTGGATCGCGACGGGGTGATTAATCAAAGGCCTCCGGAGGGTGATTACATTACCCGCTGGGAAGATTTTCATATTCTTCCCGGAGTCGCCGAAGGCATCGCGCTTTTGAACCACGCAGGATATTCCGTCATCGTCGTCACCAACCAGCGCTGCGTCGCTAAAGGGCTGATCACCGAGGCCGACCTGCAGACGATGCATGAGGGGATGACCGGCGTCCTGGAGCGGTCCGGAGCCAAGATCGATGCGACGTATTACTGCCCGCACGAAACCGATCCTCCGTGCGACTGTCGGAAACCCGCACCAGGGATGTTACTAAGCGCAGCGCGTTCGCGCGGGATTGACCTACAAACCTCGTGGATGATCGGCGATTCCGATAACGATGTGGCGGCTGGCGCAAACGCTGGATGCAAGACGGCTCGAGTAATCGCAACAGACGTGACCTCCAGCGAAAGGGCACGCATTTCTGAAGCGGCGACCACTGCTGACATCAGCGCGTCATCCCTTCTTGATGCGATTCGCCAGATCTTGAAACGGGAAGGGGTCGCAATCGACTCGATTTCGACGGCCCCTGCGACCAGTTAAGTCCGCCGCGCGGATCGCGATCGTCCATCAGAAAAAAAGGAAACGAAGCACATGATAACCACACGCACTCCGCTCCGCATATCGTTCTTCGGCGGCGGCACCGACTATCCGATTTGGTACCGCGAGTTTGGCGGTGCCGTACTATCCACTGCAATCGATAAATGCTGCTACATCACTTGCCGGCGCCTACCGCCATTTTTCGAATACCACAGCCGCGTCTCGTATTCGCGGATTGAAAATGTCACCCAGAACGATGCCTTCGAACATCCATCAGTCCGCGCATGCCTGAAGTATTTGGGAGTGGACGAAGGGGTCGAGATTCACCACGTCGCCGATTTGCCTGCGCGGACTGGTTTGGGAACGAGCTCGGCGTTTACGGTAGGGCTCTTGCTCGCTCTCTATGCGCTGAAAGACCAGATGCGCAATAAGCACGCGCTCGCCACTGATGCTCTCCAGGTAGAGCAGGAAGTGATTCGAGAGGCGGTGGGGTCGCAAGATCAGATTAGCGCTGCCTACGGAGGCTTCAACCGCATCAACTTCAATGTGGACGGCAGTTTCGAGGTCAAACCGGTTCTGACATCGCCGGACCGATTGGCAGTGCTGCAGCAACACTGCGCGCTTTATTTCACGGGTTTTTCCCGGACGGCCTCAGAGATTGCGCAAGAGCAGATTAGAACGACTCCACAACGCAAGCGCGAGTTGGACCTGATGTATCAGATGGTAGGCGAAGCCGAAGCCATCGTCACAAATCCAAATCGCTCGCTACATGAATTTGGGCATTTGCTGCACGAAAGCTGGCAGCTAAAGAGAACCCTGACGCAAAAGATCACCAACACCAACCTCGATGAGATCTATGAGGCAGGACGCAGCGCCGGGGCGCTGGGAGGCAAGCTTCTCGGAGCGGGTGGCGGCGGTTTCATGCTGTTCTTCGTGCCACCTGAACGTCGTAACGAATTGCGGATGCGGCTGAAGAACCTGCTCTGCGTACCGATGAAGTTCTCGAATCGAGGTAGCCACGTCGTTGTATACGAGCCGGAAGAGGTATATGACGAGTCGCTCACCACGGAGCGGTCAGAGGTGTATGCCCAACAGCCGCGCCCTGGGGTTAACTAGCACGCAGGCGAATTCAAACCGCAGACCCTGCCCCTGCTTCCTCAGGAATAAACTAAGTTAGCGACAGGCGGCCTGCTTGACTACACGGGTTAGTGCTGTGCGGCGGTTGCGATTATGAGTGAGGATAAAATGGATCAACGGGTTTCCCTCCCGCCTTATGTTCTGGTGACCCCTTCTCGAAACGAAGAAGCATTCATCGCGAAGACGATCGAGTCCGTAATTCGTCAGACTGTCCTGCCGGTGAAATGGGTGATCGTGAACGACGGTTCCACCGATGCGACCGGCAGCATTGCAGAGAAGTATGCCGCCAGCCATAGCTGGATTGAGGTCGTGAATCGTCCGGTCCGCAAAGAGCGAGATTTTGCCGCTAAAGTTCACGCATTCAATGTTGGCCAGGAAAAGCTGAAGGGCGTTCAGTACGAAATCATCGGCAACCTGGATTCAGACGTCGGGTTGGATGAGGATCATTTTGAGTTTCTCCTGAATAAGTTCAAAGAAGATCCTCGTCTGGGAGTCGCCGGGACAATTTTCAAAGAGGAAGGCGGCTACAGTTCGGAAACGAGCAGTTTTGAAGGACAAAACCATGTTTCCGGCCAGGTCCAGGTATTCCGGCGCCAATGTTTCGAGGAAATTGGCGGATATTTTGCGAATAAGGCCGGCGGCATTGATTGGATTGCGGTCACTACCGCGCGCATGATGGGTTGGAAAACGCGATCCTATCGCGAGAAGTCGTTTTTCCATTTCAGGCATCTGGGCACGGCCGAACGTGGCGTATTGGCATCGTCTTTTTCGTACGGAGAGAAGGATTACTATCTCGGTGGTCATCCGGTCTGGGAGCTGTTTCGAGTTACGTATCGGCTGTCTAAACCTCCTTATATTGTGGATGGACTGGCTCTTGGGCTGGGTTACGGGTGGGCGATGGTGCGCAGAGTTCACAGACCCATTTCGAAGCAGCTCATCGCGTTTCATCGTAAGGAGCAAATGCAAAAGCTTTCCGTCGTTCTGAAATCTCTGCTGACGTTTAGACCGATCGATAAATTCAAAGTCCTTCCGGAATAGGTGTTTCTTTGCTCGTCGACCACGCCAGCTTCGTGAACGAAACTCAAATTGCACAAGTGCAAGCGGCCGTCCTCCGGTTTACGGAGTGGCTCAATCGCTTCGGCGAGACTTCCTACGATCATCAGAGTTTTTTCGCGAGTGATTTAGCGCGCGCCGCGAAGTCGCTGTATTACAAGAAACCGCTTCTGGGAACGATAGCGGTTTCTCCCATGATCTTCAGCGAGGCTTTTTTTCCATCGGCGCGCAAACTCTTCTGGAAACGGCAGAGATTTCCCATCGCCGACGCGCACTATGCGATGGGTTTTGCTTTTCTTTCCCGGGCGCTTGGGCAGAGGCAATACTACCAGCGGGCGGTCCATTTTCTTGAAGTCCTGAAGGCAACGAGGTCGTCCGGCTTTGAGCATTACTGCTGGGGATATCCTTTCAACTGGGAAACTAAACGCGGAACGATGTGGCAAGCGACTCCGCTGATAACGACGGTTCCCTACGTTTACGAAGCCTTTCGCGAGGTTTACCAGATCGATAAGGACCCGCAGTGGCTGGAAATCATGCGGTCAATTGCACAGCACGCAGTTCTGGACTACAACGATTTCGAAACTTCTGCGAATGCGTCTGCCGTTTGTTATAAGCCCGGACCCGAGAATTCCAGCGGGGTCATCAACGCGAGCGCATATCGCGCATTTCTCCTGACGGCGGCCTCCGTTGACTTCTCAGAGAAAAGCTATCGGAAGATCGCGGACAGAAATCTCGCGTTTGTTCTAGAAGCTCAAAATACGGACGGGTCTTGGCCGTACTCGACGGACGAAGATCGACTTTTCATAGACCACTTCCACACCTGCTTTGTGCTGAAAGCCCTCGCGAAGATTGGAGCCATCACCGGGAATCCGCAATGTACCAAGGCGATTGAAAGCGGTGTGGATTACTACGTGAAAAATCTTTTTGATGAGCAAGGATTACCCAAACCCTTCTCGCGCCGGCCTCGAATGACCGTGTACAAGCGGGAACTGTATGATTACGCGGAGTGCATCAACGTAGGAGTTCTGCTGGAAGGCCGATTCCCCGCACTCGACACGATTATGTCGAAAGTCATAAATCTGGAAGGATGGCACAAGGCCGATGGCTCCTTCCGAAGCCGGCAGCTTCTGCTCGGCTGGGACGATGTGCCGATGCATCGCTGGGCACAGTCACAATTGTTTCGCAGCCTTTGCTTCCTGTTATTTCGGCACGCACCAAATTCAGAATCCAAGTCTGTAGGACGGAACTAGACAAACCTATGTGCGGGATCTGCGGACAATATAACTTTGGAGGTCGCGCTCCGGTGCTCCGTCAGGACATCGAGAGGATGACGCGGAGCATCACCCATCGCGGCCCGGATGATGAAGGCTATTACCTGGCAGGACCGCTAGGGTTTGGGTTTCGTCGGCTCTCGATTATTGATCTTGCGGGCGGGCATCAGCCGATGTCCGATCGGGAAGAATCCGTCTGGGTGATATTCAACGGCGAGATTTATAACTTTCCAAGGCTGAAGCGCGAACTAGAGGGTTTCGGGCATGTATTCCGAACGAAGTCCGACACGGAAGTTATTATTCACGGATATAAGCAGTGGGGCGACAAGGTGCTTAACCACCTCGATGGGATGTTCGGACTAGCGATCTGGGATGTGAACAAGCAGCGGCTGGTTGTCGCCCGGGATCCGTTCGGCATCAAGTTGATTTATTACAAGATTGATGGAGCTAGCGTCTCCTTCGGCTCTGAAATTCGCGCTGTCGTTGCGACGAAAAACGAAAAGGCTGAAGTGGATCCGGTATCGTTGAATCTCTTCCTGCGGTATCGCTACACGCCGTCGCCTTTCACGATTTTCAGTGGCGTGCGAAAACTTGCCGCGGGAACCATGCTGGTCTTTGAGAGGGGCAGCTACAGTCTGCGCCGCTGGTATCAGTATGAGCCCAAACCATTTTCACCATTGAAGTCGGTGGACGAAGCTAGGGAAGAGCTGCTTGAACTCTACAAGCAGTCGGTGAAAAGGCAGTTGCTCAGCGATGTGCCACTCGGACTCCTGCTCAGCGGCGGCGTTGATTCTGGGTTGCTGCTCGCCCTAATGAATCTTTACGGGAAATCGTGGCACACCTATACGGTCGGTTACGGTTCGAGCTACACGGACGACGAGTTGAAAGACGCGGCCGAAACCGCAGCGATCTTTGGCTCAAAACATACTGCGGTAATGCTGGACAGAAAAACTTTTGAGGACGCACTCCCGCATATCGTCGCCAGTTTGGAAGAGCCCATCGCGTCATCGTCCATCGTCCCGATGTACTTTGTCTGTAAGCGGGCGCGGGAAGACGTCAAGGTTGCGTTGGTTGGCCAAGGTCCCGATGAGTTGTTCGGTGGTTATAAACGTCACATAGGAGTTCGGTATGGCGCGCTCTGGGGAGGTTTGCCGGGACCGGTGCGCTCCGCCGTTGGCTCTGTCATATCTGCGCTGCCACGGAATGAGATGCTGAAAAGAGGCCTCCATTCGCTGGACGTTCCCGACCGGATGAGAAGGTATCAGAACGTATTATCGCTTATGCCGGGAAACGAAATTGATGGACTGTTTCAGGACGGGATTCTTCCGCCTGCTCCGGGCGACAAGATCCTCGATGCGTGGCAGGATCTGGCACCGCTGATGAATGAGACGGATGAACTTGGGGGCTTCCAGTTTTTGGAACTCCGATCGACGCTTCCCGATGAGCTTCTCATGTACGCGGATAAGCTTTCGATGGCTCACAGTCTCGAAGTACGTGTGCCATTTCTGGATAAAGAGATCGTGGAGTTTGCCGAACGACTGCCTTCGAACTTGAAAGTTCGCAATGGCTCAGGAAAATGGTTGCATCGGCAGGTCTGCCAAGCATTTCTTCCTGCGACGATCCTGGAAAGGAAAAAAAGAGGATTTGGCGTGAACGTGGTGGATGATTGGTTTCGCGGAACAGCGCAAAAGAAGATGGAAGAGAATCTGCTGGATGCAGACAGTCAAGTCTACCGCTACCTGCGCCCCTCTGCAGTAAAGCAAATTTACGAACAACATCGTTCTGGTGCAAACGACAATCACAAGATTCTATTTAGTCTCGTCGTATTTGAGGAATGGCTGCGGGCGCATGCGGAACCTGTGGCGGCGTTGAGCTAGGAGCGCTCGCGATGATTGGCGTAATTGCAGATCCTGCGGAAGCCGATGTAGTTCGCGAGTTCTTCGAACTGTTCAAGACTCCGTGGGAATTTTATCGTACGGGTCAACGGTATGACGTTCTGCTCTGTGCGGACGACTGGCCGTTCGAAGCCGCCGCGAACTTTTTAGTCCTATACGCTGGCAAAAAGACGCGTTTCGACGATTTACAAACAACCCAAACGTCGAAGCCCTCGGGGAGCGCTCATGTGCTCTCTCACAAGCAAGACCGAATTCCAATCTACGGGGACATCGCGACATTCCATGAGAAAGGGAACGAGCTATTAACGATTGAGGGCTCCGCTGAGTGCGTGGGTTTTCTCAGTCAATCAAGCGACCAACTTGTAGCGCGCATTGGTTACGACCTCTTTAGTGAGGTCCGCACATTGCTGACGTCAGGTCAACCAGTAGCCAATGCCGGTCTCCCGGCGCTGGACCTGCACATCGCGCTCCTTCGGGACTTGATCACCGCGCGTGGAATTCCCTTCGTCGAGATACCACCGGTCCCGGACGGTTATCAATTTGTGGCTTGCCTGACCCACGATGTTGACCATCCTGCGATTCGCCCGCACAAATGGGATCACACGATGTTCGGCTTTTTATATCGTGCGACTTTTGATTCGTTGCGAAAACTCTTTCGCGGGCGCCTGTCGGTATCGGATCTGTTCAGGAATTTTGGCGCAGCCTTGAAGCTGCCACTCGTCCACCTGGGACTGGCAAAAGATTTCTGGCGCGAGTTCGACGATAGTTATCTGGAGGTGGAAAGAGGTCTGCGCTCGACCTTTTTTGTGATTCCGTTCAGCGGCCAACCCGGACGTAAATCGGATGGTCCGGCGCCCACGATGCGCGCCGCTCGCTATGGAGCTCAGGATATCGAGGACGCGATCCGAAAACTGACTGCTGCGGGTTGCGAAGTCGGGCTGCACGGGATTGATGCTTGGCTCGATGGCACCAAAGGCCGGCAAGAACTGCAAGAGATTCGAAAGCTCACGCCTGCCTCTGAAGTCGGCGTGCGAATGCACTGGCTCTACTTTGATCAAGAATCACCCTTAGTGCTGGAGCAGGCCGGCGCGGCCTACGACTCGACTGTCGGCTACAACGGAACGGTGGGATATCGCGCCGGCACAACGCAGGTATATAAGCCGCTCGGGGTGACCCGGCTGCTCGAATTGCCGCTCCACGTGATGGACACGGCTCTGTTCTACCCCAGCCATCTCGCGCTTTCTCCAGGGCAAGCCAAGGTGCTCCTTGCACCGATTTTGGAAAATGTAGTTAGGTTTGGAGGCACTCTAACGATCAACTGGCACGATCGGAGCCTCGCCCCGGAAAGACTCTGGGGCGAATTCTATCGTGACTTGATCGAGGAACTGCAGAGTCGCGGCGCGTGGTTTGCCACCGCAGGTCAGGCTACCTCATGGTTTCGCAACCGCCGGGCTGCGGGATTTGAAACTGACGCGATGGAACCGCGAACCGTCCGAGTCAAGCTCTCGGCTGATCAGTGCCATAATCTTCCTGAATTGCGAGTGCGAGTGCACAGCGCGCGAAAGTCGGCTCCAGCGAGCACTCGAGGTTCGGCGGAATTTCTTGACATGAAAATTGACCAACGCATTGAAGACGGCATTCCTTCCGAGGCCCGGGGATGAACACGTCCGCAATCCCAATCGTAAGCCAAGACAACGGCTTGCCTCTCAATTGCGATTTCATAATCGGCCCGAACGACCGGATCCTGATAACCGGCGCAGCCGGGTTTATCGGGGCACGGGTGTTTCAATCCCTGCTGGATCGCGGCTTTCGCAATGTTGTCTGCTTTGTTCGGCCGACGAGCGACCTCTCGGGGATTGAAGCGATTATCGAGCGTCAACCGCCCGGCGTGCGAGTTGAACTGATATCCGGCAATCTTTTGTCACGGCAGGATTGTGAAGCAGCCAGCAGGGATGTGTCCGTCATCTTGCATTTGGCCGCCGGGACTGGAGAAAAGTCCTTCCCTGATGCGTTCTTGAACTCCGTCGTGGCAACTAGAAATCTTATGGATGGCAGTCTGCGCTCCGCACACTTGCGACGATTTGTGCTGGTCAGTTCGTTTGCCGTGTATTCCAACTGCCAGAAACCCAACGGAAGGCTTTTGGACGAATCGTGCCCGGTCGAAGAACATCCAGAGCTACGCGGAGAAGCATATTGCTTCGCAAAAGTTAAACAAGAGCAAATCGTCACTGAGTACGGCAAGAATCATGGAATCCCTTACGTCCTGGTTCGACCTGGTAGCGTGTACGGCGCGACCAAAAGCGATATCACGGGGCGAGTCGGTATTAATGCATTCGGACCTTACATGCATCTCGGCGGCTCCAACACCGTACCCTTTACATTTGTCGATAACTGCGCGGAGGCGATTGTGTTGGCCGGTTTAGTCAAAGGAGTGGACGGCGAGGCGTTCAACGTCGTGGACGATGATCTGCCCTCCAGCCGACAGTTCCTGCGTCGCTACAAGAAAAACGCCAGACGGTTCAAGTCCATCTATGTACCCCACGTGATGAGCTATGCGCTCTGCTATTTATGGGAGAAGTATTCGAAATGGTCAGAAGGGCAATTGCCACCGGTCTTCAATCGGAGGCGCTGGCACGCGGAGTGGAAGAAGACACGCTACAGCAACCAGAAGCTAAAGTCTCGGCTGGGGTGGAAACCAAGAGTGTCAACTGCGGAAGGACTGCGACGGTATATCGAAGCCTGTGGACGGGGTGGACGATATGCTTAAGGTCGCGATCGTGGGATGCGGCAAGATCGCTGATTCCCACGCGGCGCAGATTCGGAGAATCGAAGGATGCGAGATCGTCGGGGTGTGTGATCGCGAGCCACTGATGGCCAAGCAGCTCTGCGAGCGATTTCCCGTTAAAGCCTACTTCACCGATCTGGCAGAACTTGTGGATAAGGCCCGACCGGATGTAATACACATCACCACGCCGGCAGAAAGTCACTTCGACGTTGCTAAATTTTGCCTGGAGCAGCGTTCTCACGTATATGTCGAGAAACCGTTCACGCTCTATGCGGAGCAAGCGCAACATCTCGTGGCCTTGGCCGAAGGACAGGGAGTCAAGTTAACGGTAGGCCACAACGACCAATTCAGCCATGTGGCGCGCCGCATGAGATCTTTGGTTCAGAGCGGCTATTTAGGCGGCCCTGCCGTACACATGGAAAGTTACTACTCGTACGATCTTGGTGATCCCAGCTACGCGCACGCGCTCTTTGGAGACAAGAATCATTGGGTGCGAAGACTGCCAGGAAAGCTACTGCAGAATGTGATCAGCCATGGGGTCGCCAGGATCGCAGAATTTCTAACTAGCGATGCGCCTAACGTGATCGCGCACGGCTTTGTGAGTCAGCTTCTGAAACAAGCAGGCGAAACCGAAATCGTGGATGAGCTCCGCGTTATCATCAGCGAGGAAATGGGAACAACAGCCTATTTCACCTTTTCTTCCCAAATCAGGCCCGCAATTCACGAGCTTCGAGTCTATGGCCCGAAGAACGGACTGGTTCTTGACCAGGATCACGAGATCTTAATCAAGCTTCGCGGCCAGAAGTTCAAGAGCTACGCCGATCATTTCATTCCCCCGGTGCTGTTTGCGAAGCAGCATTTGCGGAATTTCTTTGGCAACGCCCGACTTTTTTTGGGCAGTGACTTCCACGTGGATTCGGGGATGAAGTATCTCATCGAGTCCTTCTACCGATCGATTCGAGATGACGCGCCCCTGCCCATTCCTTATCGTGAGATTTTACTGACGGCCCGAATTATGGATGCCATCTTCGAGCAAATGAGCACCAGAACAGCTAAGGATCGGCTCTCTTTTCACTCGGATCGAGTTCCCGCCGGAAAGACGGCGACAGGGATCGATTCGTGATGAACTCGTCGATCGGAGTGACGGCAGGCCGGAAGTTAGATTCCCCGGAGATCGCCGCTCAGTCAGGCTTACAACTTCTAGGGGATCTGCGCGCCGATGTTCGGACTGCTTGTAGGCGAGCGGTACATGCTGACCAGCAAATTCAGCCAACCACGCGGGAAGGGAGACGATGCCTCCCTTCCTAGCGCTGGTCCTTTGGTTCGTGCTTCTTGTCGCGCTGTTTTGGTGGGACCCCGCCAAGGAATCTGGTGTCTCCGTAGCGTTATGGGTGCCGGTGATTTGGATGTTCATCATGGGGTCGCGCCTGCCTTCCCAATGGCTGGGTGTTCAGGTGGGGTCGCAGGCCCAAGCAATGGAGGAAGGGAATCCCATAGATCGCACTATCTTTTTTGGATTGATACTGATTGCGTTTGGCATCCTGATATCGCGATCCTTCAAATGGGATACCTTCTTTGCGCGCAACCTTGCTTTGATGGCATTTCTTCTTTTCGCGCTGCTCAGCGTTGTTTGGTCTGACTTCCCGCTCGTCGCTCTGAAGCGGTGGTTTCGAGATCTCGGGGGCTATTTTGTGGTTATAGTCGTGTTGTCCGATCCGCGTCCGCTAGAAGCCGTGCGTACGCTATTTCGACGCCTAGCTTACCTGCTGATTCCACTCTCCATTGTGCTCGACAAGTATTTTCCCGGCGTGAGCAGAATGTTCGACCCCTGGTCAGGTATCGGGATGTACGTGGGAGCTACGACAGGGAAAAATTTGCTGGGACTCGACGCCCTGCTGTGCGGACTCTTCTTTTTCTGGGATACGGTCGCACGGTGGTCCGATCGTAAAGACCCTCGGACCAAGCGGATTATTCGAGTGAACATGGGATTCTTTGTGATGTCACTGTGGGTATTGAATACCGCCAACAGTGCGACATGCCGCGTTTGCATGCTGCTCGGCTGCCTGGTGGTTGTGGCCGCTTACAGCAAATTCTTCCGGCGCCATCCAGGATTTCTAAAGGTGCTGATTCCATCCACTTTCGTTCTCTATTTGCTTCTAGCATATGGCTTGAACTTGAACGGGGCGATGGCTGGTGCCGTGGGCAAGGACCCCACGCTCACTGACAGAACGAAAATATGGGCATTTCTTCTGGGCATGCACACGAATCCGCTCATTGGGACCGGCTATGAAAGCTTCTGGATGGGCTCCCGGCTCGAATGGTTCTGGGCAAAGGCTGGCGTAGGACACCTGAATGAGGCCCACAACGGCTACCTCGAGGTCTACCTCAACCTAGGCGTAATCGGAGTCATCCTTATTACAGGTTTCTTGATCTCGGGCTATCGGAATATCTGCAAGCAGCTCACGTCTTGCCTCAGCCTGGCCTCGCTTAACCTGGCCTTGTGGACGATCATGCTCTTCTACTGCGTCACTGAGGCGGGCTTCAGGAGCGGCTTGATGTGGGTTGTGTTTCTTTTGGGGTCGATTTCCGTCCCAGCAACTATTGAGGATCGAGTGCGAAATGTCGCTCCGTTCGGCGACCCCGGAATGAACCGACGAGTCGGCGAGCCGCGGCTACATGCCGCAAGTAACCAGCGGTAATCTGACGACATTCAAGGCCGCGGATGCTGTTTTTAACGGTACTTTCGAACTTCGCGAGAAACTATGACAATGAGCCACACCGAGATCGCTATTAGAGGAAAGATCGTACGCGTGCCGTCGGCACAGATTGATGGCAGAACTGTAATCACTACCGGCAAATGGCTCAAGATAGTCGCTGTTCAGGACGAAGAACTTGTCGAAGCTGAAACCGTCCCGAATCCGGACGCCTTCATCGCCCAACTGAAGGAGCGTGGGCCGAACGCCGACATCTTCACGTTCGCTCAGAAACTTCCACATACGACGCCGAGCCACAATTATCATATCGAGTGGGATAATTTGGCCGTAATCCCCATCACAACCTATTCCAACTGGTGGGAGAAACGTGTCGAATCGAGTGTGCGTAGGGCTGTAAAGAAGTCGGCTAAATCCGGCATCGTCGTCAAGTTGTCTGAATTCGACGACACATTTGTGAACGGCATATGTGGGATCAATGATGAAACGCCGATTCGACAGGGCAGGGAATTTTGGCACTTTCAGAAGAGTTTCGACGATGTCAAGCGTGAAAACTCTACCTATCCGGGAAGAAATACCTTCCTCGGTGCGTACTATGAGAATGAACTGATTGGCTTTATGAGGATCATTCACGCAGATCGTGTGGCGAGCGTGGTGCAGCTGCTCTCCATGATGAAGCATTATGACAAAAGGCCGGCGAACGCCCTGATTGCAAAGGCTGTGGAAGTGTGCGAGCAACAGGGAGCTTCGTATTTGATGTACTGCAACTACATCTATAATGACCCCAAAAGCACCCTCACCGAATTCAAACGGCGAAACGGCTTCGAACAGGTCCTCGTGCCACGATATTACATTCCATTGACGCTCAAAGGGAAACTTGCATTAAGTTTAGGATTCCACAAAAAGCTCGTGCAACGTATACCCGCTCCTGTAGTGTCTCAACTCTTGAAACTTAGAACTTATTGGTACGGTCGCAAGCTCAATATCTCGAAAGAGTCTCTCTAGGAATATAGTGCCGGGAATCGTTGGGATCATTACGCGGATGCCGCGCGAGCGAGCGAAACGCGAGCTTTTCCAAATGGTCGAGGCTCTCGGTCACGAAAACTTCTATGTGACCGGCACCTGGGTCGACGAGGGGCTGGGGGTGTATGTCGGCTGGGTCGCGCGACGAAATTCTTTTTCCGACGGCATGCCGCTGCGAAATGAGCGAGGTGACGTCGTCCTTGTGTTTGCGGGCGAGGAATTCCCAGAGCCCGGCACGGAGCTGCGCCTCAAGAATAGCGGACATGCGCTCGCTCCCGTCGGGCCATCATACCTGGCACACCTCTACGAAGAAGATCCATCATTCCCGCGGGGATTGAATGGCAAGTTTCACGGGCTTCTCATGGACCGAACTCGTGGAAGCGCGATGCTCTTCAACGACCGCTATGGAATGAACCGGGTCTTTTACCACGAGTCGAAGGACGCGTTCTATTTCGCAGCCGAGGCCAAAGCCATTCTTGCGGTACTTCCTGAACTGCGAAGAGTGGACTCACGTGGAGTTGGAGAATTCATCGTATGCGGCGCGGTTTTAGAGAATCGAACACTGTTTGAAAGCATTCAGGTGCTCCCGCAAGCTTCGGCCTGGACCTTTCAGGGTGCAGTTCTCCAAACTAAGGACACTTTTTTCCACCCGCGAGAGTGGGAAGAGCAAGAAAAACTAGATTCTGAATCGTACTATCGAGAACTCCGGAACGCATTCTCGCAGAATCTTCCCCGGTACTTCAATGGTACCGAGCGGATCGCGATGTCACTCACGGGCGGCTTGGACACCCGAATGATTATGGCTTGGCAGAAGTGCCCGCCAGGATCGTTGCCGTGCTATACCTTCGGTGGAATGTTCCGCGACTCTCACGACGTTAAGGTAAGCCGAAAAGTGGCTGGCATGTGCGGGCAGTCTCACCAGGTGATTCCAGTGGGCACCGAATTTATCTCCAACTTTGCGCATTATGCTGAGCGTGCGGTCTACATCGCCGACGGCGGCCTAGATGTGAGTCGTGCACCCGATCTTTATTTGAACGAGAGGGCGCGCGCGGTTGCTCCTGTGAGGATGACGGGCGATTATGGCGGTGAGATCCTCCGGGGAGTCGGGCATCTAAAGGCCGTACTACCTATGCCAGGACTGTTTCATCGTGAGTTTAGTGCCTATATCCGCCAAGCCGCGGAAACTCACGGAGAGCTGATTCGGGGAAATCGACTTTCCTTCACTGTCTTTAAGCAAGCTCCCTGGGACTATCAAGCGGTCGTAGGGTTGGAGCAGACTCAGCTTGCGCTGCGGTCTCCATTTTTCGACAATGATTTGATCCGAACGGTATATCGAGCGCCTCAATCAGTCCTAGGAAGGAACGAGGATTCCGTGCGTCTGATTGATGATGGGAACAAAGAACTGCTGCAGATTCCAACTGACCGTGGGCTGGCAGGCCAGCGCGGGCTCCTTGTGCGTGCTGCGCATAGAAATTTCCTCGAATTCCAGTTTAAGGCCGAGTATGCGTACGACATGGGCATGCCTCAGAGCGTGGCGCAGATAGACCATGCCTTTTCCGCCCTTCGCCTCGAACGTCTATTTCTCGGGAGACACAAACCCACGCACTTCCGGGTCT
Source organism: uncultured Acidobacteriota bacterium (assembly GCA_963779465.1). Classification (GTDB taxonomy): domain Bacteria; phylum Acidobacteriota; class Terriglobia; order Acidiferrales; family UBA7541; genus Palsa-295. The sequence goes on from CAVZYH010000004.1 coordinate 327,552, forward strand.
GGTATCGAGATGCTCTCGCCGGTTACGTCCGGGAAATGCTGCTAGACCAGCGCAGCCTTGCCAGGCCGTATATTGATCGAAAAGGCCTGGAAGCTCTGGTTCGGGGCCATCTCAAGGGTAATCGGAACCATACCAATGAGATCCACAAGGTTTTGACCCTTGAGCTTTTCCACCGGCTTTTTCTAAATCTAAACTGACCCACATCCGTGGAATGCAATGATTCTGTTCTGTTCGGCTGCGCGGAGCTCGGCATCCGTGCGGAGGAAGCCCGAATGAGCGGCAAAGTCAACTCCGGAAATCTCAAGGAAAATCTACGGAGATTGTTCAAGCGCTTTGGTGTCTATGAGCGCGCGAAGGCTTCGTGGATTTACGATTTATATTGGAATGTTGCCGATCGGCAAATCATCGACGACAGGCAAAAAGAAAGCGATTTTTACCGCACTCTGCTGGATGGCTTTCAGAACGGCGACTTGATTTTCGATGTCGGCGCCAATCAGGGTTATAAGTCTGACATTTTCTTAAGGTGCGGTGCCAAGGTGGTAGCCGTCGATCCCGACAAAACTAACCAAGAAACCCTGAAGCAGAAATTCCTAGACCTCCGGCTGAAAAAAAAACACCTTGTCATCGTTCCGAAAGCAGTCAGCGATCGGATCTCGACTGAAACCATGTGGATCGACGCCCCCGGAAGTGCTAAGAACACGCTGAGCAGGAAATGGGCAGACACCCTAAAAGATGATGACAAACGATTTGGGCACGCGCTTGGCTTTGAGCAGTCGAGGCAGGTCGAGACTGTAACCATCGAGCAACTGATCGTTGCACATGGCGCGCCTTTCTTTATCAAGATCGACGTGGAGGGTCACGAACTGAGCGTTTTGCGCGGGATGCGGCGGCCCGTTCCTTACCTTTCGTTTGAGGTCAATCTTCCCGAATTTAAGAAAGAAGGTTTGGAGTGCGTACGAGTACTGACAAAACTAGCCCCGGAGGGCCAATTCAACTATGCGATTGATTGTAGGCGAGGATTGGTATTAAAGGACTGGACTTCGAGTCGAGGAATTTCGGCCTTTCTCGATTCGTGCGCGGACGAAAGCGTTGAAGTCTTTTGGAAGACCTCCGAGCGACAACGGTAGTTGATCGGAAGCCGATTCTACTCTGCTGGAATGGCACATTGACGTGACTGCGAGGGAGGATAGATCGCCAGTTCCGAGTTAGTCGGGCAGTCCCTGTTCCTCACTCCAGGCGACTCGTTGATCTGGCGATGCCGCCCTTTCCGAACCACGCGTGCTCAAATTCCATACCCTTCAACAGGAAGGAGCTCGCAAATGGTTCATTGGACCGTAGCCGTCAAGTTCGATGGCGCGGCGACAGGCGGATTTCCTGCCGAACTTTGGCCTCGGGTGAGTGGGTGCGGGTATGTGAAGGGCGTATAGCCGGGCTTGGCAGCTGTACCATTGAAATAGTCACGTCCGGAGAGGATATAATTCGCTGACGTTGCGGGCGTCGGAGATGAAGGGCAACTATTCGAATTTCCAAGCCCATAGTCCGATATTCCCGTATTGCCAAGCGGCACGCGGCTGTTTCCCCAAATATACCCCGGCTCGGAGTCTCCAACGGATTGCAGTACGGAAAAGCCATAGCCTGCCGGAGAGTAAGTGATCTCTGTTGCGGCACCAACACCACCAATCAATGTCGAGGATGTACCGTTGATATAGCCACGACCGACTTGGTGCGGCGCGAAATATCCTGCTGTTCCATTTCCTGCTCCCCAGCAAGTCAATTGCGTGACAGCGTTGGAGTTCCGTTGGAGATTCATCACAGTGAGATTGAGGTCAGACTTCGTTCCATAGTCCGTGGACTGCAAAGCTGGAATCGTGTTGTTGTACACGACAAAGCTGCCACCGCGCACATAGTCCCACTGATTCATTGGGAAAGTTGCGCCAGTGTTGTAGCCGTTGAACACCATAACGTTGTTGTATAACTCGAAGTAGCGAGCGCCGAATGGTCCGGTGTCTGCGCCGTGCCCCCCCAGCCCAGCGTTGTTGAAGGTGTTATACCGATAGACCGTACGCGCACCCTCGTCGTTATCCGAGGCGAGCAGGTAGGCGTGGAAGTCGCTCGTCTCAATGTAGACGTTGTTCTGGCCGGTAGTGTCAAGCGCTCCCCAGTATCCTGCCGTGTTCCATGCGGTTTGGTCAAAGGGCTGTGGATCAATAGCGATACTAGCCTGCGAGAAAGGTGTTGCATCGAATGAGCAGTTGGAAACCACTCCCCGGTTGACGTTGAAGTGAATTGAGACATCACCCGTCTGTTCGATCCAGCAGTTTTGCACGACGATAGCCGCGCCACCTCCGGCGATGATATCTATCCCGTCTCCGCTTCCTGTGCCTTCCTGAATCTTGAAGCCGCTCAGGTTCGTGTGAACGGAGCTGTCCTCGGTTACGGAGAACAGAGCAGTGCTGGAATTGTTGATGAATACAGTCTGAGGAATCGTGGCGATGAGCCAGCGAGCGCAGTTGGAGATGGAAGCGCTATCAGAGCTGTTGCCGCAGGCTCCGCCGGTGGAGGTGATACTCATCGCCAGTGACCCAGTAGATGAATTGAAGCTCGTGACCGTTCCTTGGATGAAATTCTGCCGATTCCCTGTCTCGGATATTTTCAGTGTTTCACCGCTAGCGATCGTCGGAACGCCAGCGACAGAAGTTGTTGTAGGGGTTCCTGATACGTTTGTCCCTGCGACGGTGAGCGTCTGTGAGCCAGTGGCAACTGTGAGCGTGCTGGAGCTATAGGCTATGATGCGGCCACCGCCCGCCCCTTGCACGATGATCCCCTTGCCGGATATCGTGACACCGGAAGTCCACGCGCATGTGCCCGCCGGAATGTTTACGGTATCGCCTTCAGCGGCGGAGTTAATGGCCGACTGCACATCGCCGGTATTGCACGATGAGGCTGAGATGGTATTAGCCTTCGCTTCTCGACCTAAAGCAACGGTCAAGAGAAACGCGCATAACAGCCATTTTAATCTGGTCATTGGCACCGTCCCTTACCTTCTGCGCACTCCGCATCTTTTGGCTTTTCTGGATCAATATTGGGCGCAGCCGATGACAAAATCCACTGTACCGGCGGACAGTCTTAGGACAGCTGCCATGTTACACGCTCTGGCTGTTCGAGTGTCCTTCCAATCACTACCAGCCCAAAGACTTTTGGATGCAGGCGAATGAAGGTCGGTGGTAGGGTTAAAGGTTCCAGCGCGAACGCCTACTCTGTCGCGCATGACTGGAAGTATCCTGAATAGTGGCACTTGGGAGCCGTCTCGCGACCCGAGTCTTTTGAACGAGGACCCGACTCCAATGAAGCCGTTAGTGTCAATTCTGATCCCCGCCTATAACGCCCAGGAGTGGGTTGCCTACACGTTGCAATCCGCGGTTGCTCAAACCTGGCAGCGGAAGGAGATAATCGTCGTGGACGACGGGTCCACGGATGGAACGGCCAAAGTGGCGCGAGGATTCGCCTCGAAAGGGGTGAAGGTTGTGTCCACGCCCAATCAGGGACTCTGCGGGGCTGTTAATTACGCCTACCAACTCTGCCAGGGTGATTATATCCAGGAGCTCGACTCGGATGACGTCCTGGCACCGGACAAGATCGAAAGACAACTGGGGGCGCTGCGGGAAGGAGACAGCAAGCGACTCCTGCTTTCTTCACCATGGGCCTACTTCTACTATCGAACCAGCCAGGCCCGCTTCGTTCCAAACTCCCTTTGGCACGACTTATCGCCGGTGGAGTGGCTACTGCGAAAGATGGGCGAGAACCTGCACATGCAAAACGCTACCTGGCTGGTGAGCCGGGAACTGGTCGAGGCTGCGGGCCCATGGGACACTCGCCTTCAGTACGATCAAGACGGCGAATATTTTGCGCGCGTGGTTCTGGCATCGGAAGGCACCCGGTTCGTACCCGAAGGCAGGGTGTATTACAGGGCCTCGGACTCAAACCGCATCAGCTATATTGGCAGATCGGACAGCAAGAGAGACTCGTTGTTCATTTCAATGAGACTGCACGTACAATATCTCTTATCACTTGAGGACAGCGAACGAACTCGAAAAGCTTGTCTGACATACCTGCAGAACTGGTACGACAATTTCTACCCTGACCGGCCGGATATTGTCGTAAAAATGCAAGAACTGGCTGCGCAGCTTCATGGCCACCTAGAAGAGCCGCGCTTACGGTGGAAATTTGCGTGGATGAAGCCGGTGTTCGGGTGGGACGCCGCCAAATGGGCGCAAAGAGTGCTCCCAGAATCAAAATCCATATTGAAAAGACGTTGGGACAAAGCAATGTTTGACTTCGAAAGTCGCGGCGCGACGGACATCACTGCGAGCGATCCCTTAAGCGCCGTGCGAGAGGATTAGAACAGGAGCGCACGAGCGTGGCGAGTTCAAACCAGCAAGACAAGATTATGGCTATCTGGAGCGAGCACTTGGAAGTTGCCAAGACTCTTCCAACCGTGGCCTCAGCCGTATCGAGCGCCGTCGATCTAATATTTTCCTCGATGGCTGCGGGCGGACAGTTGCTCATCGCAGGGAACGGCGGATCAGCGGCGGATGCGCAGCACATCGCTGCAGAACTTACGGGCCGCTTTTTTCTTGAGCGGCACCCGTTTCGCGCGCTCGCTCTGCACGTCAACACGTCAGCGCTAACAGCGATTGGAAATGATTACGGCTACGAGCACGTTTTTGCGCGCGAGCTCAAGGCTCACGCCCGCCCCGGCGATGTGCTGTTGGCAATTTCCACGAGCGGGAACAGCGCTAATATTCTGCGCGCGATCGAGACAGCTCGCGAGTGTAAGGTCAGCGTCGTCGGCTTGACGGGTGAAACCGGGGGCAAAATGCGAGGCATGTGCGATCTTTGCTTGTGCGTTCCAACCAAGTCGACTCCGCGGATGCAGGAGATGCATATCACCATCGGTCACGCCATCTGCGAGATTCTGGAAGAGAGGTTGGCGTCGGCGTGAAACGAAGTCTTCAAATCCACGAGGATGATGTGGTTCGCGAGGCCGCAGATTGGCCCGATGCATGTGCGTCCCACACAGCCAACGACATTTCGGTGACGCTGCTCACGGGTGGCGGGGACCGGCCTTACGTATTCGGCTTGGCAACTGAGCTCATCTCCAAACGAGCCGCTTTGGATCTGATTGGCAGCGATTACGTGGATTTTCCTGAATACCATAATAGGTCCGGAGTAAGATTTCTAAATCTGCGAGGCGATCAAAATACCGACGTCAGCTTGGCCCAAAAAGTTTCGAGGGTATTGCGATACTACGCCAAGCTGATCGGCTATGCGGCTACAGCTAAACCGAAAATCTTTCATATTTTGTGGAACAACAAAATAGAAACTTTTGATCGCACGCTGCTCATGCTTTACTACAAGCTGCTGGGGAAAAAAGTAGTTCTTACCGTGCACAACGTAAACGCAGCGGTTCGGGACTCCAAAGATACGCCCCTCAACCGACTCACGCTGAGAATTCAATATCGGCTTGCCCACCATATCTTCGTTCACACAGGCAAGATGAAGAATGAGCTCTCCGCGCAATTTGGCGTGAAGGCGGATCGGGTCACCGTCATTCCGTTCGGGATCAACAATTCCGTTCCGAATACGCGTCTCACTCCGTCCGAGGCGAGGCAGCGATTGGGCATCGGAGACGATGAACGCGTCATTCTATTTTTTGGCAACATTGCGCCTTACAAGGGTCTCGAATACCTTACTGCCGCGTTTGAGCAGATTCCGGATCAGCGAAACAGTTTCCGGTTGATCATTGCAGGCTGGCCGAAGAGCTGCGAGAGCTACTGGACTGCGCTACGAGAAACGATACGCGACGATGTGCAGGCGGGACGAATACTACTCAGGGCGGAGTACATTCCGGACGAAGAGACCGAACTCTACTTTAAAGCGGCGGACGTCCTCATCTTGCCGTACCGGCACATCTATCAGAGCGGAGTTTTGTTTCTGGGGTACAGTTTCGGCCTTCCAGTTCTCGCAGCAGATGTGGGCGCCCTGAAGGACGAGATCGTTGAGGGGAAGACCGGGTTTGTATTTCGACCCGAAAATCCCGCTGACTTGGCAAGGACCATCGACCGGTACTTCGCGAGTGATCTGTTCGCAAATCTAGCCAGTCGGCGGCAAGGTATAAGAGATTTTGCGACAGAACGACATTCGTGGGATGTCGTTTGCCAACTGACAATGAACGTTTATGAAAACTTGCTTCGAGTTAGTTCTCACGCGGAAGCCGCGAATCGCAAGCCCTTGAAGAAGCCCGTTGCCAAGAGCGATCCCTCATGAACCCGCCGGCGGCGGTAATGACCGGGTCATCGAGTCGATCGAACTTTCAGTCGAATTTCGACCCCAGGAGCCCGCGTGCCTGTTCAGCAACAGTCGTTAGACGGGCTTAACACCGACCATTTGCAAGCAGACCTGCGGGGCAGGTCTGTTCGCGGGGGGATGATCAATGTCGCCTCGCAGGGCAGTACGTTCCTAATCCAATCCGTCGCGACTGTGGTGCTGGCGCGCCTGCTGACTCCGGCTGACTTCGGATTGGTGGCTATGGTTTCCACTGTGACGGGACTCGGCCAAGCATTTGCGGATTTAGGTCTGTCTGAAGCCACGATCCAGTGCAAGGAAATTAGCCATGATCAGGTCAGCGCCCTGTTCTGGATAAATGTCGCGATCGGGGTGGGACTCACGCTCATCACGGTGGCCTTCGCGCCCCTGTTGGCGAGGTTCTATCGGGATTCGCGGCTCGTGAATATCACGTTGCTGGTGTCCCTCACCTTTCTCATCGGTGGATTAAGAGTGCAGCCCGATGCCATTCTAAAGCGCCAGATGCGTTTTAGTTCCCTGGCTGTTCGGGATATGGCTTCCTATCTGGTAGCTGTCCCTGTCGCTATCATGATGGCACTGCGAGGAGCTGGCTACTGGGCGTTGGTGGCTCTCCCGTTAACATTGAATCTTACCGCGATGACCCTTTCGTGGCTGATGGTCAACTGGAGACCGGGGTTGCCCCGCCGCGGTGCTCAAGTTGGATCGATGATTGCTTTCGGCGGAAATGTAGCCGCTTCCTATTTCGTTATCAATATCAGTCGCAGCGCGGATAACGTCCTGATTGGCCGCTACACGGGCGCCGGCCCGCTAGGGCTGTATTCGAGGGCGTATAATCTGCTTATGCTGCCCGTCCGCCAGCTTAGTGGGCCCGCGGGCAGCGTCGCAATTCCGGCCTTCAGTAGGACGCAAGACGATCCAGAGCGCTTTGCCCGCTATTATCTTCGGACGATGAATCTTATTCTTTGGATTAGTGCGCCTGTCTTTGGGTTTCTTTTTGTCGCAGCACAGCCTGTGATTGTCTTGGTGCTTGGAAACCAGTGGCGAGAAGCCGCGCCTGTCTTCCAAATCCTCGCGATCTCCGCGCTGGGACAATTGCTTCTTGACTCGACCACTTGGCTATTTGTAAGTCGAGGACAATCGCAACAACTTCTGAAAATCCTGCTAATCATTTCGCCGATCATAGTGACCGGTTACGTGATCGGGCTGCCTTACGGTATCAAAGGCGTCGCCTTGTCCGGTTCCTTGGTTCTGCTTGGCACGCTTCCGTGGATGCTCAAATTCGCATTTCGCGGTACTCCGCTTACGTTGTTGCGTATAGGACGCGCTCTGATGTACCCGATCGCGCTGGGCATCGCCGGTGTCCTGCTTGGAGAGCTGGCTCTACATCTAGTCAGACCTGAGCGCATATTTTCGAAGCTCCTCGTTACCGCGTTGAGCTTCGCTGCGGCCTATTCGCTCTCTGCACTTTTACCTGCCGCACGAGAGGAAATCATGTCGCTCAGGAAGTTATCGACCGAATTGCGAGGGCCCCGCAACAGCGACTAACGTGCTACTCGCTAAGCGGTCACCATCGCAATACGGCAGAGGGCGCCGACAGCGGCGACCGTTCAACGGAAAGCTTGATGCAGATTGCTCGATTCTGAATCGGCCTGCTATTCCTAGAAAGTCCGATGAAATTCTATCAAGTTGATCCGACAAAGGACGCGCGGTGGGCCGAACTAGTGGAACGGCATCCAAAGGCTTCGGTGTTCCATTCGGTAACCTGGCTGAAGGCGCTACAACACACTTATGGTTATAAGCCGATGACGTTCACGACATCATCGCCGACCGAAGAGTTGAAGAACGGGATACTATTCTGTCAAGTTGATAGCTGGCTTACTGGGCGTCGCCTCGTATCGTTGCCCTTTTCGGATCATTGCGAACCACTTTGCGACTCAGGCGACGATATCAACTCGCTCTTGTCCTACTCACAAGGAGCCGCGGATCGTAGGGCCTGCCAATACGTGGAAATCCGCCCAATCAGCGAAGACTTCGGCGAAGCTGCTGCCACGATTGGTTTTCGGCCTGCGGGGAACTACCTTCTACATGTGATTGACTTGCGCGCGAATCTGGACGATATCTTCCGAAGTTTCGACAAGGATTCTGTTCAGCGTCGGATTCAAAGAGCCGAGAGAGCCGGCCTTGTCGAAAAATGCGGTGCGTCGAAGGATTTGCTGAACGCGTTCTACGACCTATTCGTAACGACTCGGGGCCGACATCGGGTGCCGCCCCCGCCGTACGCTTGGTTTCAGAACCTAGTGCAGTGTCAAGACGAGGCACTAGGAATCCGAGTCGCCTATCACGACGATATTCCAATCGCTGCGATTCTCACGCTGCGATTCGGGACAACCGGCTACTTCAAGTACGGGTGTTCGGATGTGCGTTTCAATAGGTTCGGGGCAACACCGTGGCTCTTGTGGAGGGCCATCGCCGCGGCGAAATCGGATGGGGCGCTCGAATTTGATATGGGACGGACACAATCAGCTAATTCCGGACTACTGACGTTCAAGAACCATTGGGTCGCGAAACCCAAGCGGTTGATTTACTGGAAATTTCCCAATATCCCTTCCTTTGATTCGCAGGGAAGCTGGAAACTAGGGGTGGCGCAACGAATATTTTCGTCGATGCCGCAAAAATTGCTGGCGATTACGGGAAGATTGATTTACCGGCACATCGGGTAAGAGAAAAGCGGTAAGCCCAAAGAGCTTTCGTTTTTCTCTGTGCGCCAGCCCGAAAGAACCTCTGGCGAGAGCGCTGAATGGGCCCTGCAGTGTGCGAGCTGAGGAGCGCCGCGGCTGAGAAAGTCGCGACTAGCGAAGCAGTTCGGATTTTTCGGAACATTTTCCGCAGGATAATCAAGAGGCCTAACTAAACCGTGACTCAGAGTCTCTCGGACTACTACCGTGTTGCCGCCGAAATGCTCGTCGGCGTGTCTACTGCCCCCTTCCCAGCGACTGAAGAATCCGGCTTCTTTCAGTTCGGCGCGAACAATATTTGCTACGGCCGAAGCCAGTCCGGTGTTGCACCAGATGTGGCAGGTTCCGGACAATTTGACGCCCTGAAAAATCTCCGCCCTGACGGGACGACGATTCAGTTGCCTTTTGATTTTACTGAGGTAATCGAAAGTCTTCGCCAGGAACGCTATCGGCAGAATATGGTTCCGAAGATGGAATCATTCGCCTTGAGTGAACCGGTCCGCAAGCTTTACTACCTTGTAAGACAGTTTTTACCAGTTCCAGTTCGACGCCTGCTACAGAGAGCGTATTTTCGTGACTGGGAGGGACTGCCATTCCCAGCGTGGCCCGTAGATTTCACGGTGGACACTCTTCACGAGGAATTATTGCGGAAGCTAATGGAAGCAAGTGGCGCGAAGTCAGTGCCCTTCATCTGGTTTTGGCCGAAGGGCGCGCCCAATTGCCTGATCATGACACACGACGTCGAAACTCGCGCCGGCCGTGACTTCACTCCAACGCTGATGGACATTGATGATTCGTACGGAATCAAGGCGTCCTTTCAAGTCATCCCGGAGGCTCGCTATGAAGTTCAGATGGAATACGTCCAGAACATACGGGGCCGTGGATTCGAGTTCAATGTACACGACCTGAATCATGATGGGCAGTTATATCAGGAGCGGAAGGAGTTTTTGCAGCGAGCCACGAGAATTAATCAGTACGTCAAGAAATTCGACTCGCGCGGCTTTCGTGCAGGAGTCATGTATCGCAATCTCGATTGGTATGATGCGTACGACTTTTCCTACGACATGTCCGTGCCAAATGTCGCCCATCTGGAACCTCAGCGCGGCGGCTGCTGCACGGTCTTCCCGTACTTCGTCGGCAAAATACTGGAGATTCCGCTGACTACGATCCAAGATTATTCGCTCTTCCAGATATTGAACAACTATTCGATTGATCTTTGGAAACAGCAGATCGAAATGATTCGCAAGAGAAGTGGACTCATCAGTTTCATCACCCATCCGGATTATCTGATCAGGCCCCATGCACGGAAAATTTATGAGTCACTGCTTGAATATTTGCAGCAGGTGATTGAGCGAGAGAAAATCTGGATGGCATTGCCCGGAGAAGTTGACCGTTGGTGGCGAGCGCGCAGCCAGATGAAATTGGTGCAGGAAGGCGGTCGTTGGATCATCGAAGGCCCCGAAGCGGAAAGGGCACGAGTTGCCTTTGCCGTTGTCGGAGGCGATCGCCTCGTTTACGAAATCGCCGGTGCGGTTGATCGCGCGGTGGTGGGTCCCTAGATCTTCATGAGTATTTCTCACAATAGCCCCCATTTCAGCGCCGGCAGTGCCCGTGGTGCGCACAGGTCGATACCGCTACTACTCTGCCTCCTACTTATTTGTCTGTTGCCGTTCGTTGTGGCATGGGATTCAACGAAGCTTTTATTCTCGCTCGTCCGGGAAAACGACACATTTTCACAGATCCCATTGATCCCGCTAGTAAGCCTGTTCTTGATCTCTGAGAACAGAGTGGCGATTTTCGCGAAGGTTTCGATCGGCCGAATCTTGGGCGCTGCGCTGATCATTCCGGGCATGGTCTTAATAGCGATAGGCAAGTTGAAGCTGTGGCAACTTGGTTCGCTTAATATGGTCTCTCTCCTAATGCTGGCAGCCTTTCTTGTCTGGCTAGGTTCATTTGCCCTGTTTTTTGGGGTCCGCGCGTTTCGGGCTGCCTGTTTCCCCCTGTTCTTTCTGTTGTTCATGGTTCCGATTCCCGAGCCGGCTCTTTCGAAAATAATTTACTTTCTGCAGGCGGGCAGCTCTGACATGGTTGAGGTATTTTTTAGAATTGCGGGGGTTCCATATCTCCGCCAAGGGTTTATCTTCGAATTGCCCGGAGTCGCTATCCGCGTGGCCGAAGAGTGCAGTGGCATTCGCTCCTCCCTAGCGCTTCTGATCACAACGGTTTTAGCGAGCCATTTCTTCCTGCGGACTAACTGGAAGAGGATGCTCCTATGTGCCGTGGTAGTTCCGATCGTGATCTTTAAGAATGGATTACGCATTGCGACGCTTTCTATACTGGCCATTTATGTGAATCCCGGGTTCTTATACGGGAGACTTCATCATCAAGGCGGATTCGTCTTCTTTGTTATTGCTCTCCTTCCGATGGCGCTGGTTTTAAGACTTCTTCAGAAGGGCGAAAATCCGAGCGTGGCCGCGCCCGTGAACGCACCTGTGCGATTGTCAGATTCTTGATCAAATTCACCCGCGGGTTCTTGCGGATGTGGACCTCTTATACTGCGTCAGGTTTCCCCGAGTTCTGATTGGAGGCATTTACCCAGGGATGATTATGAAAACGAAGTGCGCTTTCTCTCCGAGAACGGAATGAATTCAAACAATCATCATCCTACAGACGGGATTGGAGCCGTCGTCATCGGAGGGGACTACCAAGGGCTCGGTATCGTTCGCAGTCTTGGTCGTCGCGGTGTCCCGGTCTGCGTAATCGACGATGAAAGGTCAATCGCGCGCTACTCGCGTTATACGGCGACAGCGCAACTGGTGCCATCGCTATTGGCAGCGAAAGATACGGTGAAGGCCCTCCTTGACCTTGGACGGGCGCGCGAGGTTCGCGGCTGGGTGCTTTATCCCACGCGCGATGAACAGGTCGCCGCGCTTTCCCAAAATCGCGAGGAGCTGTCGGAAATATTTCGTGTGCCGACGCCCGCCTGGGAAACCGTGAAGTGGCTCTGGGACAAGCGCAACACCTATCGCTTAGCCGATAAGTTGGATATCCCAACGCCTCGCACTTGGTATCCACGCAGTGTAGAAGACCTCTCCCAGATCGACGGTCATTTTCCAGTAGCGCTAAAGCCGGCGATCAAGGAACACTTCATTTACGCGACCAAGGACAAGGCTTGGAGAGCCAACAACTCCGCGCAATTGCGCAGCCTGTTCGAACGCGCACTCCGGCATCTTCCCGCTGACGAAATAGTGATTCAGGATCTGATTCCGGGCGACGGCGCTTGCCAGTATGCCTACTGCTCGTTTTTCAAGCAGGGGAACGCTATCGCCAGTCTAACCGCTCGCCGCCAAAGACAGCACCCTTTGGAATTTGGCCGCTCCAGCACCTACGTTGAGACTGTTGAATCACCCTTATTGGAGGAGTATTCGAAGCGATTCCTAAGCGCCATTGATTATTATGGTCTGGTTGAAGTGGAGTATAAGCGTGATCCTCGCGATGGACAGTATCGTCTGCTGGATGTAAACGGCCGCACTTGGGGATACCACACCATCGGACGTTGAGCAGGAATTGATTTCCCCTACGTTCTTTTTGCCGACCAGATGAACCAGACAGTCGAAGCCCGCAAAGGTAAGATCGGTGTCCGATGGGTCCGGCTGCTTACCGATGTCCCGACCGGAATCGTGGGAATCCTAGGTGGACAAATCAAGGGACGTGGCTATTTGCGATCCCTTCGCGGTTGCGATGAAGAAGCCGTTTTCAGCCTGGAAGATCCCCTGCCCGGAATAGTTGAAATTGCATTGATTCCCTATCTAACTATGAAACGAGGATTCTAGCAGGCGCGAATTGTTCTGATTGCTGGGAGATCACGTTCGTCTCCGAAGCTGATGCGGAAAATTCAAGTCTGACGGTGAATCACCAAAATGAGCTCAATTTCTAAGTGCGACGTTGTCATCGTCGGTGCCGGACCTTACGGGCTCTCCGCAGCAGCTCATTTGCGGACGGTCGCGGGTCTTACTGTCCGCGCATTCGGAAAGCCGATGTCTTTCTGGGAATGCAATATGCCCAGGGGCATGCTGTTGCGCTCCAATTGGACGGCGACACGTATCGCGGATCCGACGCAATCACTGACACTCGAGGCATTTCAAACCGCAAGCGGCAGTCACTTTTCAACGCCGGTACCGCTCGAACGATTCGTACAGTACGGTCAGTGGTACCAACGTCAGGCGCTTCCCGATCTCGATCAACGTGAGATTGTCCGCGTAGAAACCGGCCCGAGCGGTTTCCGGGTAACTCTGGGAGACGGCGAAACGTACCAATCGCGCCGAGTTGTCGTTGCCGTCGGCATCCAATCCTTTGCCTGGCGTCCCAGCGAGTTCGACAAATTGGACGCATCGCTGGCCTCCCACGCTTCCGAACACCAGGACTTTGTCCGATTTTCTGGCCGGAACGTACTCGTGATTGGCTCAGGCCAAAGCGCTCTCGAATCAGCAGTATTGCTGAATGAAGCCGGAGCCGATGTGGAAGTCGCCGCTCGTGCCCATCACATCCAATGGCTGCAGGGGTGGGCGTCGAAGACGCTTCATCACCGCTTGGGCGGCTTTGTCAGGAATTTGCTCTATGCACCGACTGACGTGGGTCCCGCGGGCATCAGCCAACTCATGGCGAGGCCTGACTTGCTCCGCAAGCTGCCTCGCACGCTCCAAGACAAATTGAGAAAACGCGCTGTCCGTCCGGCGGGCGCGCGCTGGTTAGTGCAGCGTCTCGAGAAAATTCCGATCGGGCTCGGACGTTCGGTCGCCTCCGTCACGACGGTCGGCGAACGAGCCAAAGTCCGCTTTGACGACGGAAGCGAACGCATCGTGCAGCATGTTGTTCTCGGAACGGGATACCGCGTCGATATTTCTAAGTACGGCTTCTTGGCTCCGGCGCTAGTGGAATCCGTTCAGCGGGTTAATGGATATCCCGTGCTTCAGGCTGGACTCGAGACATCAATGCCCGGTCTACACATACTCGGCGCACCAGCGGCGTGGAGCTTTGGCCCGCTCATGCAATTTGTCTCTGGCACGCAATTTGCATCCCGCGCACTGCTCCGACGCGTCGCCGGGAACACTTAGACGAAAGAGAAGTCTGGGGAGTTCTGATGACCCTCAGCAATGCTGAGACGCGACAACTCCCACCCGAGAATGGCCGCCATCTTTGAGAAAATAAACCTCTTACTTCATTCCAACGATCCTGCACCTCACGAAGTCAGAGAGCTTGTTCCCCTTTCACCGAGTTTTACCAGAATGTGGAAAAGTTCTTCCCCAAACTTAACTTGGCGCAGACCATCCTGCTCAATAGGCCTCCGCCCGGAGTAAGATTATAGTATAAATGTTTATTTAACAATAACTTACAAGATTCTTGCGCTCGGAAGTGGCTGCGTGACCTGTTCCACTTTGGCAGAGCAATTGCCATAGTAGAGTCAGATTTCGACTCAGCGTGTGACTTTACTGGCGGTAGCCTATCTGGGCCTTAAGAGTCGACCGCAGGACCAAGTTTCCAAGCTTTCCGCTGCTCATGACAACTCTCTACACCGAGCCTATGGAACTATCGAGCACAGTCGCAACACCTCCGGATGAATTGCGAATCGAAGCTGGGCGCACCGAGAGGCAGTATTGGCAAGATCTTTGGCGCTACCGCGAATTGTTCTTCTTCCTCGCCTGGCGCGATCTTTTGGTGCGGTACAAGCAGACAGTCGTAGGCGTGAGCTGGTCAATTATTCGGCCGCTACTCACGATGCTTATACTGACTGTCGTTTTTGGAAAACTGGGTAAAATGCCGTCCGGAGGAACGCCCTATCCACTCTTAGTGCTTTGCGGCATGCTCCCGTGGAATTTCTTCTCTACTGCAATTTCTGACAGCGGCAACAGTCTGGTCTCGAATTCCAGCTTGATCTCGAAGATTTATTTCCCGCGACTCATTATCGGGGTTAGCTCAGTTATCACCAGTTTTGTTGACTTCCTGATTTCGGCGCTTCTGTTAGTCGGCCTGATGATCTGGTACAGGTTCGTTCCTCCCATGTCTGTTCTGCTCTTGCCGCTCTTTACCTTGCTCGCATTTGGCGCTTCTCTCGGGATTGGATTGTGGATCGCCGCACTAATGGTCAAGTATCGGGATTTTCGCTTCATAGTTCCATTTATCGCTCAATTCGGCTTATATCTATCTCCTGTGGGTTTTCAAAGCAGTGTCGTGCCTGAACGTTTTCGTTTACTCTATTCGCTCAACCCATTGGTTGGAATCATAGACGGCTTCCGATGGTCCTTGTTGGGTGCGCAGAACAGGTTGGATCTGCCAGCACTTGCGATTTCAATCATCGAGGTTGCCGCAATTCTGATATCAGGGGTTCTGTACTTCCGGAGAACGGAGCGTACCTTCGCTGACGTGATTTAAGTCAGACGAAATTGGTCCACCGTCAAAGCTATGTCTGAATCTGCCATCGTCGTCGAGAATCTCGGCAAGCGTTATATCATCGGCAAACACAAAGAAGGAGTTGACGGAATGCGTCACGTCCTTGAGGGAGTGATTCGTTCCCCAAGCACATGGCTCAAATCGCGTCGCGAAGCAAAACTGAGGCAGGTGGACTTTTGGGCCCTGAGAAATATCTCGCTCAGCATCAATCGAGGCGAAGTGGTAGGAATCATCGGGCGCAATGGAGCCGGCAAGAGCACACTGCTCAAGCTTTTGAGCCGCATTACAGTTCCAACAGAAGGGCGCTTCCGGATCAATGGCAGGACCTCAAGCCTGCTGGAAGTGGGCACCGGGTTTCATCAAGAGCTCACCGGGCGCGAGAACATTTTTCTCAACGGCGCCATTTTGGGCATGGCGCACGCTGAAATTGCCAGGAAATTCGACCAGATCGTGGATTTCTCTGAAATTGAGGACTTTCTCGACACGCCAGTCAAACGCTATTCTTCCGGCATGTACATCCGGCTGGCGTTTGCGGTGGCTGCTCATCTTGAACCAGAGGTGTTAATTGTTGACGAGGTGCTTGCAGTCGGTGATGTCGCCTTCCAGAAAAAATGCCTTGGCAAAATGGAGAATCTCGCTCACGGCGGCCGAACCGTTGTTTTTGTAAGCCATAACATGGATGCTGTGCGAACGTTGTGCAACCGCGCGATCCTGTTTGAGGGGGGCAAAATTCGAGCAGACGGCGATGTCGAGAACGTCGTCGAAGACTACATGGCACGATTTTCGACCGGTTCCGTCCCGCAGCTACGCGGCGCCCACGGGTTGACGATAGAACGAGTGGCGCTGAAAAATGAAGCAGGACAGGAGACGCGCGAGTTTTGTCCAGGAGAAGATCTAACCGTCGAAATCACATTCGATGCGAAAGAGCGTTTGGAAGAGCCACATTTCATACTCGCTGTCCGAGGTAAAAAAGGCAATTGCTTCACAGCCAACATGCAGTTGGACGGTCATCGCCCAAAAGTCCTTAATGGCAGAGGACATATTTCGTGCAGATTCAAGTCGATTCCGTTGTTGCCGCAACGTTACACAGTCCAATTGGCTATAAGAGCGAGAAATGGAAACGATGTCTTGCTGGATTACGAAGAAATTGGATCATTTAGCGTAAAGGCTGATCTTGCGGACTACGGCTTTAAAGGCGAGTTTCGGATGCGCGCCTCTGAGGCTACTTCTGTGGTCGTTCCTTATGAATGGCAGCTACCGGACGGCACAACCGCGATCGTGTCCCTAAACGCCCCGGTTTCGACCATCTGAGCATGTCTCGCGCAATGCAACGAATCGCTGTTTACACAACAATTTATCCGGGCGTCGAGGTGTACCTGCCGGACTGGTATCGCTCGGTGCGGAAACAGAGCGATCAAGACTTTCACCTCTGGATAGGTCTCGACGGAATTGAGGCCGGCGCAGTCGAAACGGCGATTGGCACGCACTTGGACGCGGTCTGGGTTGCGTCGGAACCCGGCAACACTCCGGCGCTAATCCGACAACGATCGCTGATACAAATCGTGGAGGATTTTGATACGGTCGTTTTGGTGGACAGTGACGATATCTTGCATCCGACCCGGGTCGCGGCGGCACGGGCGGCTTTGCAGACCTCCGAACTCGCCGCATGCGCTTTGCGATTAGTCGATCAAAATAGACACGATTTGCGGACGACTCTTACGCTTCCCGAGCAAACCGCTCCAGACGATATTCTGCCGCGGAATAATGTGTTTGGCTTCTCCAATTCGGCTTATCGCTCGGAACTGCTTCGGCGGTGTTTGCCGATTCCTGCAGGCGTCTCCTTGGCTGATTGGTTCCTAGCTACCAAGGCGTGGTTAATGGGGGCGAGGTTGGCGTTCGACCCCGTTGTACGAATGGATTACCGGCAGCATGGGGCGAACATGGCTCCCATCCGCTTTCCTTTCGACGCAAACCAAGTGATTCGAGACACAAAGAAAGTATTGGAACACTATCGCCTCCTTCAAACTTCGCGAATCGAGAATGTGCTGCCCGATCGATGGGCACAGGTACAAGAAGCTGCCGCAGATGTTCAACTCTTCTCCGAACAGGTGGCTTCGCAACCAAATAAGCTGGAAGACTACGTTCGCAACCTCAACTCCTTGCAGCCGGAGGTTGTCTGGTGGTGGGATGTCGCGCAGCCTGCTTTGCAGTGGATGTGGAAAAACCACGCCGGAGTGCCATATGAAGTCAGTAAGAATTGACGGTGTTCCGGTCGGGCCGGGATTCCCACCGTATATCATCGCGGAAATCGGTTCCAATCATAATGGCGACATGAATCTCTGCCGGCGCTTAATTGATGCAGCCGCAGATTCGGGCGCGCAAGCGGTGAAGTTTCAATCCTGGACCGACAAGTCGCTCATCGCGGAAGAAGAGTATGCTCGCAATACTTCCTACTCCGACAAGAAGAAACACTTCGGCTCGTTGCGCGAAATGGTGACCGCGTACCAGCTCACCTCAGAGCAACATGTCGAAGCCGCCGCTTATTGCAAGTCTCGCGGCATCGCGTTCTGTTCGACGCCGTTCGCCGCCGAGGAAGCAGACTTGCTTGAGAAGCTTGATGTGCCGTTCTTCAAGATCGCTTCGATGGACATCATTCATCTCTCTCTGTTGAAGTACGTCGCGCGCAAACAGCGCCCCGTCATCATTTCCACGGGCATGGCGACGTTGGCCGAAATCGAGCGAGCCGTCGAAGCAGTGCGTGCGGGAGACAATGAGCAGATTCTACTGCTGCATTGTGTCTCGATCTACCCTCCGGAATATGACACCATTCATCTGCGCAACATGGCTACACTGCAGCAAGCCTTCGATGTGCCAGTAGGATTTAGTGATCACACATTGGGAACCGCGATTCCGCTCGCTGCCATCGCGCTTGGCGCCTGCATGATTGAGAAACATTTCACTCTCGATCAAGACATGGAAGGGTGGGATCACGCGATCTCCGCCAACCCTGAACAACTCAAAACCATTGTCGAGGAGGGGAGAAACATCGTCACAGCCCTCGGAGATAGCAAACGAACGGTGAGTGCTGCAGAGCTCGAAAAACGGAAGAAGTTTCGCCGCAGCTTGGTAACCACTCGGCAATTGCAACGCGGTCATGTGCTTACTGAGTCGGACCTGGACGCGAAGCGGCCTGGTACTGGAATCCGCCCCGACAAAATAGATGATGTGCTTGGTCGAAGGCTAGCTTTAGATATAGATGCTGACCAAGTCCTAAACTGGAACCACCTTCTATAATCCTCCGATGAATGCATTAGAATTGCCGGTCATTGTAATAGGAGGAGGCGGTCACGCTAAGGTGCTCGTGAGTGCACTTCTCCTGCGCCAGCGACGCGTCCTGGGATTCGTTGATCTGGATCTCGAGCTTCCTCCCTTGCTTGGAGCCCGTCATCTTGGCAACGACAGCGCGGTGTTGGGTCATCCGCCTGACAGCGTCCAGCTCGTGAACGGTGTCGGCTCCGTTAGCTGCACTACAAATCGCCGGAACGTCCACGAGCGGTTCGTCCAGAAGCAATATTCCTTCGCGACAGTAATCCACCCCTCAGCCGTCGTCGCGCCTGAAGTGCAGCTTGCGGACGGAGTCCAGGTTTTTGCGGGAGCTGTCGTGCAGGCAGGGTGTCGGTTGGGACCCAATGTTGTTGTGAACACCGGGGCTCGAGTTGACCACGACTGCATCATTGATTCTCACGCCCATGTCGCGCCCGGCGCGACAATATGTGGCGCGGTGCACATCGGTAGCGGTGCACACGTTGGAGCTGGCGCTACCGTTATCCAGGGGATTCAAATTGGTGCGGGGAGCGTCGTTGGCGCGGGCGCGCTCGTGATTCGGGATGTACCGCAGGGAGCAAAGGTAGTTGGCGTCCCAGCTGCTTCAATGCCGGACAAAGGGATTTCGCGATAGTGCCGAATTACAAATCAAAGCCAGTCTACATCGTTCATTGCATCGACACGGAGGGGCCACTCTCCGAATCGGTGGATGCGACGTTCGAGCGGCTACGTGAGATCTTCCATCTCGACTTACCCGCCAGCCAGGATTTGTTGCTGCGCTTACAGTCCGGCGAAGTACCGCTTCAAGGTCTCGAAGCAGCCGTCCAAAAAGTAGTGGATCCTCATTTGCTCGCCTATAACGACACCTGGGATAAAGTCGATGCCATGTTGGCGAAGTTGATGTCCCAATCGTTTCGCACCCATATTCCCGACTCGGCAGGTAAAGGATGGATTTACAACTGGTTCTGCGTTGATCACGTCGATTACGATCTGAACCCACGGCGCAGAGATATCGGATATCACAACGTTTTCGAGCATTACAACGCGCAAATTCGTAAAACAAGGTCAACGCAGGATGGTCTGCATTTTCATTATCATCCGCATTCCTTTAAGCATGAGGCTCACCGTTCGGCCACGCATTGGTGGGCGTCGTCCAATAGCCTCCATCAAATTATTTCGCGCCGTGTAATTGATTATCATTGGTTTCCTGCCGCGCATCGTCCGGGGTTTCACGTCATTCGGCCCGACAGTCATTGGTTTCTTGAACAGCACATTCCCTTTGACTTTTCGAATCAGGCCACGGTGAATACTGCGGAAGATGGAGTGCAGTTTGGTCTGGAAGGCGGGCGTTTCGGCGACTGGCGTCGAGCTCCGGCAACGTGGGAACCCTATCATCCTTCCGCCGATGACTATCAGGTACCCGGTGACTGCCGGCGTTGGATCGCTCGTTGCCTCAATGTCGGCACGCGTTACCGGCTTCTCCAGGAACGAGACGTGAGGCAGGCATTTGCGGAAGCGGCTGAGGGCAAGCCCGTGGTTTTGGCGATCACGAATCATGATTTCCGCGACATGGAACCCGATATCGATGCTTTCCGTGAACTACTGAACCGGGTCGCTGCGGATTTTCCCCAGACTCCGTTTTTTTACTGCGAGGCTGTTAGCGCAATGCAAGCCGCGTTAGATCTGGCGCCGCTTGCCTCCTGCGAACTTGACTTGTCGGTTAGCCAGATCGACGGACGCACGCATATTCTCACCGTAAGTTCTGCCACTCCCACCTTCGGGCCGCAACCTTGGCTAGCCCTCAAGACCGTCGACGGAACATATCATTTTGATAACTTCGATATCGATACGCCCTTTCATCAATGGCAGTACGTGTTCGATGAGGACACCTTTCCATTGGCCGCACTAAATGCCATCGGAGTTGCGGCAAACAATGCTGTCGGATCGACAACTGTTGTGGTGATGGACCCCGCAACCGGAAAAGTTTCCAGAAAGCACTGGAATCTGGCAGCTGCTGGCGCACCCATCTCAGTCTGATCTTTGCTGCTATGAGAAATTGATTAGAATTTCCCGTCACCAGTGCAATGCCTCGCGGAAAAGCGACCCTGTCTTACAGCCCACCAAGACGTCGGAGCATAAATGACAAACGCTGAGAAAGAGCCGCGTCTGGCGGATTCAATCGTCGCGCCGGGCACCGCTATATCGCATGCGATGGTGCAACTCGAACATGCTGGCATCGGTGTATTGCTGCTTTGCGATGCCGACCGACGACTTCGCGGTCTGTTGACCGATGGTGACATCCGGCGAGCCATCCTGAAAGGCCGGTCGCTGGATGATTCATGCAGCGCCATAGCCACCCTTAATCCGATTAAGGTCGAAGCTCCTGTAACTCCGGAAGATGCGCTACGGATCATGAACGCGCATGACATTCACCATTTGCCTGCTGTGGATGCCGCAGGTCGCGTTCAGGACTTGATATTACGCCAGGATCTGTCCGTTGCAGGAGATCACGCTTGGAGCGAGCGGCGACTCAGGGCGGTAATCATCGCCCCCGAAGCTTCAATTTCAGAAGCCATGGCCCAGCTCGACAAGGCGGCTACCGGCGTCCTTTTGATTTGCAATAAGGTTCGGCACCTCCTCGGCTTGTTGACCGACGGAGATTTTCGGAGGGCGATCCTGAAACGAAAACCCTTGACTGAGCCGTGCGCGACGATCGCAAGTTCTCACCCCGTTACCGCCCCCATCTCTGTATCGTCGTCGGAGGCCTTGAGCCTCATGAGAGAGCATGACATTAGCCAGTTGCCTCTGGTTGATAGCCAGGGAAGGGTGCAAAAGTTGATCCTGAGCCAAGACATAGAGCCCAACCGCGAATTGGGCCTTTCTGCCATGGTTATGGCAGGCGGTTTCGGGACTCGTCTGTTGCCGCTTACAGAAAAAGTTCCCAAACCCATGCTGCCGATCGACGGCCGGCCTCTGCTGGAGTTGACGATCGACCAGTTGAGACGGGCTGGTATTAGGAATGTGAACGTGACCACCCATTATCTCCCTGAAGCCATCTCCGACCACTTCGGCAATGGGGAAACTTTTGGAGTCCGTTTGAATTACTTGCAGGAAGAGCACCCCTTGGGAACGGCCGGTGGAATCAAGTTATTGAAACAATTCGACGAGACAATGCTCGTCATCAACGGAGACATTCTAACGGGTGCACCGTTCGCTGCTATGCTCGATTACCACCACGCCTACCACGCCGATCTCACCGTTGGCGTCAGGAAATATGAGGTCCAAGTCCCTTTCGGCGTCGTTGACTGCGAGGACGTCCACGTTAAAGGGGTGGAAGAGAAGCCATCTCTCAGCTTCTTCATTAACGCCGGTACTTATCTCATCGAACCTTCGGTTCGCGAGTTCATTCCCGCCGGCAAACGTTTCGACATGACGGAGCTAATCAATAAGCTGATCGAGGCTGGAAGAACCGTCGTAAGCTTTCCGATTATGGAATACTGGCTGGATATGGGGCGGCACGAAGATTATGCCAAGGCCCAACAGGACGTTCGCAACGGAGCATTTTGATATGAAGATTTTGGTGACAGGTGGCGCCGGCTACATCGGTTCAACTCTCGTTCCCCTGCTCTTGAACGCGGGGCATTCCGTGAGAGTCTTGGATAATCTGAACCACGGAGGAGCTCCACTCCTCCCCTCATGGTCGGACCCTGCCTTCGACTTCCGGCACGGCGACATGAGGGACCGTTCGGCGATAACGTCTGCTTTATCCGGAATGGAGGGTGTGGTTCATCTTGCCGCAATCGTCGGCGACCCCGCATGCGCCCGTGATCCTGAATTGGCGCGGTCTGTGAACCTCGAGGCATCGTTGGCCCTCATCGAAGAAAGCCGACGTTCCGGAGTCCAAAGATTTATTTTCGCGTCTACGTGCAGCAATTACGGGAAGATGAAAGATCCAGATCACTTCGTCGATGAGGAATCCGAATTAAGCCCAGTTTCCCTCTATGCAGAAACCAAGGTAGCTGTTGAAAAATTCCTGCTTGCCTCCGGCGATGGACAGGGATGGTCTCCCACACCGCTGCGGTTTGCCACCATTTTCGGGACTTCGCCTAGGATGCGTTTCGATCTAACGGTGAACGAGTTCACCATGGAAATGCTCGTTAAGAAACGGCTTGTGGTTTTTGGGGAACAGTTCTGGCGGCCTTATGTCCATGTGCGGGATGCCGCCCGCGCCATCAAGTTGGTTCTCGAAACTGCCCCAGTAAAAGTTGCTGGTCGGGTTTTCAACGTGGGTGCCACCGATCAGAATTTCCAAAAGCAGCAATTGGTCGAGTTAATCCGTCCACACGCGCCGGGTGCCATCGTCGAATTCGTGCATAAGACCGAAGATCCGCGAGATTATCGGGTTTCGTTCAGCCGCATTAGCGAACAATTGGGATTCCGGATCACGCGCACGGTAAGTGAGGGCATCGCGGAAGTTTCCAGGCTCGTGCGTCAGAATGTGATAAGTGACTTTGAAAACGCCAGCTACCGCAACTGATGATCACTGAGAAATCAAAGCCGCAAGCAACTCCGTCTCCCGACCTCATTCCCTTGGCGGTTCCCGCGGTTCAAGGAAACGAGTGGCGCTACATCAAGGAGTGCCTTGATACCAACTGGGTATCTTCGGTCGGCCCCTTCGTGGACCGTTTCGAAAGGGAAATCGCTGCGCGGGTCGGCACGCGCTTCGCGGTCGCCACAGTAAACGGGACTGCGGCTCTGCACGTGGCCCTGTTGCTGTCCGACGTAAAGCCCGAGGACGAGGTCCTCGTCTCGACCCTCACCTTCATCGCGCCGGTGAATGCCATTCGCTATGTCGGCGCGTGGCCTGTGTTCATTGACGCCGAACCTGATTACTGGCAGATGGATCCATCCCGCGTCGTGGATTTTCTGGAGCGGGGCTGCCACTGGCACAACGGAGCACTTCATAATCGAGTTACAGGGCGGCGCATATCCGCTGTGATACCCGTTCACATTCTTGGTCATCCGGTGGACCTCGATCCCATCATCGAAATTGCCCGCAAGTACAACCTAGCGGTGATCGAAGACGCAACAGAGGGCCTTGGAGCAACCTATAAAGGCCGGCCGTTGGGTTCGATCGGGGACATCGGGTGCTTCAGTTTCAACGGTAATAAGATCATCACCACCGGCGGCGGTGGCATGCTTGTAACGTCAAGCGAGGAGTTGGCCCGGAGAGCGAAATACGTTACCACTCAAGCAAAGGACGATCCGACTGAATATGTCCACTCGGAGATCGGGTACAACTATCGCCTAACGAACCTCCTGGCAGCCATGGGCTGCGCTCAATTGGAACAATTGGATGCCTTTATCGCGGCAAAACAGCGCATTGCCAGCAGATATGCCGAGGGATTGCGAGCGCTACCGGGAATTTCGCCAATGAAGGAAGCTTTATGGGCGTCCAGTACCTGGTGGCTGTACACCGTGCTGGTGGATAACGCCGTTTTTGGTGCCGATTCGCGGCAGCTAATGCGTTCGCTAGACTCCAAAAAGATTCAGACCCGCCCGCTTTGGCAACCGATTCATCTGTCTGGAGCGCACCGAGGCAGCAGCGCGACGAAATTGCCAATCGCCGAGAAACTTTATCGGCAGGCCCTCAGTCTCCCCTGTTCGGCAGGTCTGGGCGAGAAGGAACTGAATAGAGTTATTGAGGAGGTCCGGACCATCGCCGCCGGTGCAACTCCCAAAGAAGCGCCGATATGCGATTAGCAGAGCCTAGCGAAGCACTCAACACGGAGTTTGAGCATTGTGGGCCGTTCATGCATCAATTGATGGCCCAACTGTTCCCCCTCTGTCGGAGCATTACCGGCGATGGCGTGCGTGAAACGCTTCGCATTCTTCAGCGTCACATCCCGCTCAACCTATTTGAAGTGCCTTCCGGGACAAGGGCCTTCGATTGGACTGTTCCAAAGGAATGGAATATCCGCGACGCGTTCGTCCTCGATCCCACGGGGAAAAAGATCATTGATTTCAAGAAGAGCAACTTGCACGTGCTCGGCTATGCCACTCCAGTGGACAGATCCCTCAGCCTTGCGGAACTCCAGGGACATCTGCATTCGCTCCCGGATCAGCCGGACGCGATTCCTTGGGTTACTTCGGTCTATGAAGAGCGCTGGGGTTTTTGCCTTGCGCACAACCAGAGAGCGAAACTGCAGAAGGGCACTTATCGCGTTTTCATTGACAGCGAGTTAAAGCAAGGATCGCTTACTTATGGCGAGTTGATCATACCGGGTGCCTCCAGCGAAGAGATCTTTATCTCAACGTATGTTTGCCATCCGTCCATGGCGAACAACGAGCTGTCCGGGCCCGTGGTGGCAACCATGCTTGCAAAATGGATTGCCAGCGCGCCACGCCGGTTTACCTACCGCATTATTTTTATTCCCGAGACCATCGGCTCCATCACTTATTTAAGCAGGAATCTGGAGCCCATGAAGAAGAACATCGTAGCCGGGTTTAATCTGACGTGCGTGGGCGATGAGCGCGCCTATTCATACCTTCCATCACGGAACGGATCCACGCTCGCAGACAAGGTAGCGCTGAACGTCCTGCGCTCCAAGCATCCGGATTTTGAGCAATATTCCTACCTGGACCGCGGCAGCGACGAGCGGCAGTATTGCAGCCCGGGGGTTGACCTGCCCGTGGTATCGCTCATGCGCACGAAATATCGAGAATTTCCCGAATATCACACCTCGCTCGATAACCTGGAGTTTGTTACGCCAGCCGGGTTGCAGGGAAGTTTTGCCGTGCATAAAGACTGCATCGAATTGCTGGAGCGCAACAGGGTTTACAAAATACGTTGCCTCGGTGAACCCCAGCTTGGGGTGCGTGGATTGTATCCAACCATCGCCACCAAAGAATCGCATCGGCAGGTGATTGATATATTGAACTTCATCGCTTATGCGGACGGAACCAACGATTTGATTGACATCAGCAACATGATCCAGGTCCCTGTTCGGAATCTCTATCCGATTATTGAGAAGCTCATCGCGGCGGATCTCCTGCAAGAGGACGTCACGACTTAATGTGGCAACCAGTTCCTGGTCGAGAAAACCAACCGTCAACAGAGGCGCTTTGAAAACACTGTTCATGATGGCGTTGCGGAGCGGATCGAAAGGGGTGAAAGACAAGAACATCCGGCCGATCGGCGGAATTCCGCTATTTGCGCACGCAGCGAAGGCTGTTCTGGGTTCACAGGCTTATCGCGCCGGAGGCACGCTGCTGGTTAATACCGATTCCCAAGACTATGCGAGAATCGCCAATGAATACGGCGCCATAACTCCTTTTATCCGGCCCGAAAACATGGCCAGGGACAATTCACCGATTCGCGAGGCCATTAACCATACTTTCAATTTCTTCGACGAGAAAGCGGAGACATTTGATTTATTTGCCTTGATTCAGGCTACTTCTCCCTTTACCACTTGCGCTGATCTCGACCGCGCGGTCTCTGTCCTCGAGAACGAGCCGCGAGTCAAATCCGTCGTTTCCGTGACGGAAGTGGACGTGCCCCCGGTTTGGTGCAACACGCTCAATGAGACGTTGAGCATGAAGGATTTTTTGTCGAAGGAAATTCGCCAGAAGAATAGACAGGAGCTGCCCCGATATTACCGGGTTACTGGAGCGGTCCGGATTGCAAGATGGGCTGATTTCCGAGCCAGTAATTATGATTGGTACTTTGATGATTCGAAGGCGGTAATCATTGATCGCGCACGCTCCATAGACATCGACAGTGAGGAAGACTTTTCTTACGCGGAATTCCTGATGCACAAAAGGAATCCGATCACCTGTAATCAGGAATGACCTATCGAGCAGCGATCATCGGAGCCGGCAGAATCGGCGCAATGATGGACGAGCCCTCCAGTCCGCACATCTTGACCCATGCGCACGGATACCAGGCCTGCGGAGGATTTGAAATTGTCGGGTTTGTGGATCAGGAATTGGCGAAGGCGGAAGCAGCTTCAGCCCGCTGGGGCGGCGCCGCCTTTAAGGGCACGGAAGAATTGTTCGAGACACAGGCGATTGACGTGGTTTCAATATGTCTGCCCGACGGCTTGCACTATGCGACATTAGTGGCTCTCGCGAAAAAGCCCATAAAATTTATCTTTCTGGAAAAACCCGCGGTGACGACGCCTGCCGAGGCAGATGTCGTTCGCACTATTTACAGTGAACTCCCAACAAGAGTGCAGGTGAACTACACCAGGCGTTTCGTGCCGGAAATCAGACGCATACGCGAAGCCATTAAGAGCGGCAATTACGGAGCCTTCTTAACCGGAACGGGCTATTACGGCAAAGGACTGTTGCACAACGGTTCTCACATGGTGGACTTACTGCAGTTTCTTGTGGGCGAAGTGGGCAAGGTGGCAAAAGTTAGTGAAACGGTAGATTTCTACGACCACGACCCCAGCGTATCGGCGCTGCTTACCATGTGTAGCGGCGGTGTTTTCTATTTGTCCCACGTCGACTCCAGACAATTTCACGTTTTTGAATTGGATTTGACGTTCGAAAGGAAACGGGTTCGGATCCGCGATCTTGGAACGATCATCGAGGAATATTCCGTCGGCGACAACGGGTCATTCGCGGGGCATCGGACGTTGAACATGGATGCAGAATACCCGACGGAGCACTCGAAAGCGATTTATCACGCGATCGCCAATATTCGCAATAACTTGGACCGGAACGAACCGCTGGTATCCACGCTCGATGAATCGCTTGACACGGTTAAGACCTGCTTGAGAATTTTGCGCGGTCACGCGGAATGAAGGGGAGGAGAATACTATTTTTCTCCCGGGACCCCGGCGGCACAAACGCAATCATGCCATTAATTGCACCATTGCGGGCCTTGGGGAATGACGTCACCGTATACGGAAAGGATGCGGCGCTGTCGATCTATCGGAAGCTGAACGTGGATTGTTCTGACATCTGTGACTCCATTCCTTCCGGCACACAGGAGGAGGCCAATGAGTTTGTAAGAAAAGCATCTCCCGATCTGATTGTGACCGGAACCAGCTCAGAGGATTTCACGGAGCGACACCTGTGGAAGGCGGCGGAAAACGTGGGGATTACGAGCTTTGTCGTGCTGGACCAGTGGACCAATTATCGCCTTCGCTTGATTTCTGAAGGGGGCGATCCCTCGACTGAACTTCCCACACCGCAGCTGATTCTCCCCTCCTTCTTTTTTATCATGGATGAATTTGCCAGGAAGGAAATGTGCGCGCTGGGAATAGGCCGCGAGAGGCTGGTGGTCAGCGGCCAGCCCTTTTTCGATTACATTCGCAAAACCGGAGACAAGTTCACGCCGGCCGAAATTGAAAAATTGCGGCGAGAGCTGACTGGAACCCCGGGTGGTCTGGTGTTGGTATTCGCGTCACAGCCGATTGCGAGTATTCATCGGAAAAACGGAATGGCAGCAGATTATTGGGGCTATACCGAAACGACAATTTTAAAAAGTGTGGTCCGGTGTCTGTCGAAGCTCACGGAGGAGATGGCGGTTAGAGTGACGCTGGTACTGAGGCTTCATCCGAAGGACGAAGCGAACGTTTACCAGAATGCCTTGGTAAACTGCCCCGACTCGATCAAGGTCGTCGTTGACCGGGAATCCGACTCCACTCTGCTTTTGAAAGCGGCTGATTTGATCATCGGGATGTTTTCCATGATTCTGCTCGAAGCAGCGATTCTAGACAGACGTTTTATCAGCGTGCAAATTGGATTGAAGCGGGAAAATCCCCTGATTTTCGACCGCATGGGCGTGGCGCGCTCAATTTTGACCGAGAACGAACTCGAGGAAACGTTGCGCGGAATCTTGAGCGGGAAGAAAGGTGAGGCTCCAAATCTGAAGTTCGAGTTCGGAGCCACCGAGAGAATCACGAAATACCTGGAGGAATACAGGTGAGCAAGCTGGCGCTTTTTGGCGGTCCGAAAGTTAGGACAAAACTCTTCCCGGCTTACCGCACCATCGGCCCAGAGGAAGAGCGCGCCGTGATCGACGTCATGAGGTCAGGAGTGCTGTCCAGATTTGTGGGCGGCTGGCACCCGGACTTTTATGGCGGTCCTCAAGTGCAGGCGCTGGAAAAAGAGTGGGCGCAGCATTTTGGCGCCAGGCACGCTATCACCGTGAACTCCGCAACTTCGGGCCTATATTGTGCCGTGGGAGCCATTGGCGCCGGGCCCGGCGACGAAATCATTGTATCTCCATACACCATGAGCGCTTCCGCCACCGCGGCGCTGATATTCAATTCGGTCCCGGTCTTCGCGGATATAGAGAAGGACTATCTCTGTCTGGACGCCGATTCAATCGAAGCGCGAATAACGGAAGCCACTCGCGCCATCATCGTGGTGGATATCTTCGGCCAGCCCTACGACGCAGAGAAGATCAATAAAATCGCGGAAAAACACGATTTGTGGGTGATCGAAGATGCGGCGCAAGCACCAAATGCGAAATATAAGGATAAGTTTGCTGGAACGCTGGGCGACATCGGAATCTACTCTTTGAATTATCACAAGCATATCCATTCGGGCGAGGGCGGCGTCATTGTTACCGATAATGACGACTTGGCGGAGAGGATGCGCCTGATACGGAATCACGCCGAAGCGGTCGTGGAAGACAAAGGCGTCACCGACCTTACCAACATGATTGGTTTTAACTTTCGCATGAACGAAATTGAGGCGGCCATTACCAGGGAACAGCTTAAGAAATTGCCAGCGCTTGTAAAGCAAAGACAGGAGAACGTGAGTTATCTGGCATCCAAATTATCGGCCATACCGTGCATCGAGCCGGCCAAAGTGCGTCCGAGATGTGAACATGCCTTCTATATGCATATTCTGAAATTCAATAGCCAAGTCGCAGGGGTGCACCGCAACCGCTTCGTGGAGGCCGTCAAGGCAGAACTGCCGGCAATTGAGCTGCGCGAGACGGAGGGCGTGAAAGTCGTCGGCGGATATGTCAAGCCACTTTATCTGCAACCCATGTTTCAACAAAAAATCGCTTTTGGAAAAAACGGTTGCCCGTTCGGATGCGGCCATGCTTTCCGTGACGTGAGTTACGAGAAGGGGATTTGTCCAGTTTGTGAAAGCATGCATTTCGACGAGCTGATTAACCATGAATTGATGAGACCCGGCATGACTCGGCAAGACTTGGACGATGTCGTCGCCGCCTTCCAGAAAGTATGGGAAAACCGCGCTGAGTTGCGGCAAGCGAACAAAGAGTCGAAGGGGCATTTGCAGGCCTCCACGCAATAAGCGAGTGTGAGAATCGGAGAAATACAGCGTGAACGAATCCAATAGCCTTCGCTTGGAAGAAAGCGGCATTCAAAATTCGATTGCAACGGATGCCTTAGGTTCGCCGCAGAAAGTTCGGAGAAACCTTAGCACGTGGTTAGCGACGAATGCAGATGCGATATGCATCAGCATTGTACTGCTCATGCTGTACGTGGCTCCGTTCCATCGTGCACTCACCTTCCCACCGGCCGAGGCAGCGGACCTTCGGTTCCTATCGCAAGTCGCCAAGGTATCCAATCCATTGAAATACCTCGTCGGTGACTGGGGCGAGGGACCTTATGTCAGTGGCGAATATGGGATGTATCGGCCGATTCATCCCATTTCCTTGTGGCTGGTTTACAAGTTTTTTGGCGTATCCGCCATGCCAAATCAATTGATAAACCTCGTCTTGCATTTTGCGAATGTCCTTTTGGTGTTGCTAATTGTGCTCCGAATCCAAAAAGACAGATTTTTGGCCATGTTGTTTACTGCATTGTTTATGGTGTCGCTATATACCGTTTCGCCGGCGATATGGGTCACCGACCGGGCCGACCTACAAGTGGGGTTAGCCCTGCTTTTGTTAATTTATCACGTCGTTAAATCCAGTGAGCTTAATTCACCCCTCAAAACATGGTTCGTGTTGTTGTTGTCCTGTTTTGCATTGTTGAGCAAAGAGAACGGGCTTATCGTGCCGCTACTTGCGCTTGCTGTGGCAGCTCACAAGTCACCTACGCACGTAGACAGGATCAGGCGTTGTGCGCCGTATGCCCTAATAGTTTGCGTCTACTTTTTCATGCGCTTCCTCATGTTCGGCTCACACTCAGTTTCCTATCACAACGGGGGGTATCTATTTGGAGTGTTTCCCTACGCTAAATTTGATGACTTACCGGAACATTTGAGGAAGTTCTCGCTCGTCGATAATTTCGTGAAAAACATTTTTGCGGTTTTCGTGCCCCTGTTCAGTGAAATGGGCAAGTGGGACTTTGGACGGAAAACTTTGATTGGCGCTATAGCGACGATTGCACTCGTCACCCTCTCGAGCAAGAGGCTGACAACTCTGCAATGGTACTGCCTTGGGATTATTGTTCTAAATGCGGCGCTCCACTTTCAGATTTTTCGCTACCGGACTCTCTATCTGGCTCAAATCGCTTTTTGCTTGTTCCTGAGCGCCAGCCGTGTTTTAGAGGCTGGGACGCGACGCCAGTTCGCTATCGCAATGGCGTCGGTTTTGTTGCTTGTAAGCCTTGTTAGTGTTGATGATTACATTTTCGGAAATTATTTGTGGCGAACCTCCGAACTGTATGATCGGAAACTAGAAATAACAATGAAGACATATCCTGGAAGGATCGATCCGGAAATGGCAAAGCGAGTCTTGGACTATTACAAATAATTCCGAGTTCATGCTAGATCGAGGTGCCGGATTGCTCGAGATGCCCTCACCGCCGCAGACGGGGTTGAGGCCGTTGTGTGTCGACCTGGACGGAACGCTGGTGAAGTCGGACACGCTGGCGGACTCGGTGCTTGCGATAGCGCGCACGCAGCCGCTCAGGGTCTTCGGGCTCGCTCGGCCCCTGTTTCACGGCAAGGCTGCTTTCAAGGCGTACGCTGCGGAGCAGGTCGAGTTGGACGTTGTGCACCTGCCGTATAATGGCAAGCTGCTCATCTTCCTGGCGGAGGAACGCGCGCGTGGACGCGCGCTGTACCTGGCCACGGGCGCCGATGTGCGGCTGGCGAGGCGTGTGGCCGAGCACGTGGGCGTCTTCGCCGGCGTGCTGGGCAGCGACGGCGCCATCAATCTGACCGGCAAAAGCAAACTCGACGCGCTGCGCAGCTGCATTGGCACGGGTGAGTTCGATTACGTAGGCAACGATACGCCCGATCTGCCGCTGCTTGAGCACGCGACCGAGCCGCTGCTGGCCAATCCTAGCCTGCGCCTGCGTAGGAAACTGAATGCGCGCGGCATTCAACCGGCGCGGACGTTCGAGGAGCGCAACAGGCCCTTCGGGTCGCTTGTAAAGGCGATGCGGCCGCACCAGTGGAGCAAGAACCTGCTCATTTTTCTGCCCCTTCTGCTGTCGCACGTGGTGAGTGTGGACCGGCTGCTAACGGCTCTGTTGGCTTTCTGCTGCTTCTGCCTGACTGCTTCGGCCACCTATATCGTGAATGACCTGCTGGATATCGAGGCGGACCGGCGTCACGCACAGAAGCGGCTGCGGCCTTTTGCCTCGGGCGATCTGTCGGCCCTTACCGGGCTTTGCGCGGCCGGCGTGTTCCTGCTGCTGGCGCTGGCCGGAACGCGCCTCCTGCCGCCTGCGTTCCTGGGCTGGCTGTTGCTGTATCTGACGAGCACGCTAGCCTATTCGCTTTATCTGAAGCGCGTCGAGCTGGTGGATGTTCTCATGCTGTCAGGGCTGTACACAGTACGCCTGCTGGCCGGGAGCACGGCCACCCACTCGCATATTTCGCCGTGGCTGGCGGGGTTTGCCGTGTTTCTGTTTTTCTCGCTGGCGATCGTGAAGCGGTTCGCGGAGCTTGAGAATCTGCGCTCGAGTGGGTCGCCGCCACGCAACGGGCGCGGCTACGTGGTGGCCGACCTCGATCAACTGCGCAGCTTCGGCACCTCGAGCGCATTTGCCGCGGTGGTGGTGCTCGCCATTTACATCAGCAGCCAGGACGTGGCAATGCTTTATCGGCGGCCGGAAATGCTGTGGCTAATGATGCCGCTGATGATTCTATGGCTCTGCCGCGTGTGGCTGCTGGCGTCGCGCGGGAACCTGAACGAAGACCCGCTGGTTTTCGCACTGACCGACCGAGTCAGCTTGCTGATTGGCGCGGCAGCGGCGGCGACGGTAGTGATGGCGATTTGATACGGTGATCTCTGTTCGGAATGAGGAGCATGTTTTGCGTGCTCTAGATTCAACCGGTGCACTCGGACAAATGCGCATTCTCGTTGACACTGCGCTGAATACCGGCGCCGCAGAGTACTCGAATCTGGGTGATGTTTCCATGCTCCAAGTGGGAGTCAGGCGGCTCCAGCATCTGTGGCCATCTGCGCGAATTGAAGTCCTTACAGACTCTCCAACCAATTTGGCGCTGTTCTGTCCTGGGGCAAAGCCCTTGCCGCGAGCCGGAAGAGATTTGTGGATCGGGAATGACGCCATCATCGGGGGCTTCGACCGGCTTCTGCCCCGGACGGCGTCGGTTGGTCTGAGCAATTTGAGCAGAACTTTCCGGCTCCGATATCCAGGCGCTTTTCGGTCGCTCGCGGACCTGAGACTGACCATTCGCGATCGCAGGAACGTGAGGCCGGACGTCAATGTCTTCCTGGAAGCCATGGAACACGCAGACCTGTTCGTCGTCTGCGGAGCTGGGGGATTCACCGATGCCACTCGTGAGTGGAATATTTCGACTCTAGATACGGTAGAAGAGGCAATGCATCGGAACATTCCGGTCGCCATGTTTGGGCAAGGTTTAGGGCCCCTCGGTGACCCAGAAATTTTGCGGCGCGCACGCAAGATTCTGCCGAAAGTAAGCTTGCTCACTTTGCGCGGTGGTCGAGGCGGTTCGGCCGTAGCGAAATCGTTAGGCGTGAATTCGTCTCAGATTCTCACAACGGGCGATGAAGCTGTGGAGCTCGCGTATGAAGCCAGAGAAAAAGAGCCAGGACAGGCAGTCGGCATTAACCTTCGCGTGGCGTCCTATTCGAATGTCAACGGCAATATGTTAGCTTCGCTGAAGCCGGTTCTGCACGAGTTTGCGCGGCGGCATAAAGTGTCCCTGCTCCCGGTTCCCATTGCTTTTCACGCTTGGGCAAACGACCATCTGACGATCCAACGGCTCCTGCAGGGATTCGATGACCGTTCAGATGGTGGGCTCACATTGGACACGCCATTTAAGGTGATCCAACAGGTTGGGCGTTGCCGGATCGTAATCACCGGGGCATATCACGCCGCCGTATTTGCTTTGTCGCAAGGAATCCCGGTAGTCGGTCTCAGCGCATCAGACGACTACACCGCAAAGTTTCTTGGGCTGCAGGACCAGTTCGGCCAGGGTTGCGAAACCGTGTCTTTGGGTGCGCCGGGCGCATCGGAACGGCTTGCGGCTGCGGCCGAAAGAGCATGGCAAACGGCGGAGAAGGTGCGCCTGCCGTTGCAGGAGGCGGCCCGGCGACAGGTTGCGTTGTCCCAAGGCGCCTACGAGCGGATCAGAGAGAACATCCGATTCAATGGAAGTAAGCACAGCCTGGAAAACTGAAACCACCTGAGACGGTCAATCGATAGATACTCATAATCATGAGCCACCTTTTAATCTTCTCTCCCTACGCAAGGCGCCCTCATCTCACGTTCTACGAGGGAACCATTGCCAAAGCTTGTCAGCTGCGTGGAGCTACCGTCGAATATGTTCTCTGCGACGGTCTTTTGCCCGAGTGCGACATGCATTGGGATTCCATGACCAACAATCGTCCTCGGCCAATCGAACTTTGCCAATGGTGTCAGGCGGGAAGCAAGGAACGGATTGCTGAAACGGGCCTGCCCCACCGTTGGCTGGGGGAGTTTGTTACGACACCAGAAAGAGAGCAGGCTTTTGCGTGGGCGCAAAGCTTGTCGCCGTCCGAAATATGCAAAGCAACATATCTCGGGTATCCGCTTGGCGAGTGGGTCCAGTCCTCCGTATTTTCCTATTTTCGTCAATACCCGGCGGACATGAACAATTGGCGTGTCGTCAACGCCTACCGGGGATTCCTCCTGAGCGGCGCGCTCGTAGCCATTGGACTTCGCCGCTATCTCGCCACCCACTCAGTTGATTGCGCCCTCCTATTCAATGGGCGGCAATCGATCACCCGCGTCGCTTTCGAGTTGCTACAGCAGCATGGCATCAGAATATTGACCCACGAAACTCCGTTTTTCCAATCCGGCCACATTATGGTGAAGCCGAATGCCAGATGTTGGAGTCCTCAACCATTTGCCGATTTTTGGCGTGATTGGGGAAGCGTTCCTCTCACTCGTCCGCAGTTGGAACGAACGATGAAATGGCTGATTGGTCGCCGCTACGGCCAGGGCCTTACTTGGTATGTCTACAATCCCTCCGTAACCTGGGACGGAACTCTCAAACAACGGTTGAATCTTACCCGGGGCAAAAAGTTGCTCGCCTTATTTACGTCTTCCACCGAGGAGACTGCCGGGGATAGGGAATTGGAGGGCGCCTATGAAGTGCAGTCAACGTGGGTCCAGGATGTGGTGGAATGGATCAAGGATAGGAATGATGCCGAACTCGTGATTCGCGTGCATCCGCATCTGGCTGGAAAATCAGGTCTGACCCGCGCCAACGATGAGTTTCAGTTTTATGAGGCGATGAAAGCAGCTGCTCCCCGCAATACCCGTATCGTCATGCCTGATGAACCTTTGAACAGCTATGCCTTGATGGACGAGGCTGACGTTGGTTTAACCTTTGGTTCTTCCACTGGCATCGAGATGGCCATGTTGGGCAAACCGATTGTTCTCGCTGCGAGAAATTTTTACGAGATGGGATCTCAAATAATAACGGTGGGCTCCCGGGAATCGCTCGCGGCTGATTTGGAAAGAAGTTTGGGAGCTTTTTCGGCGAGAGAACTGCGCCGTGAGGCTTACCGCCTGGCATATTATTACGCTTTTGAATTCGAACTTCCCTTTCCATTGGTATCCGTTTTTGGAGTCATGGATGTGGAACTAAATTACCAGGGAACCGAAGCTCTGGCTCCAGGGCGAGACAAGGCGCTCGACCACATCTGTAATTATCTCCTAGAAATCCGGCCACTTTTTGATTCGCCTACCGACGCCGAGCGCGCTCGCCTTCCGACAGACGAGGATGCATTCTTTGCATGGATGGAGATAACTCCGGACTGTTTGCGCGATCGAGCTTATGAGCGTCGGCTGCCAGCGATCAACGGCCTGAGACGATTGGCGCGAAGCACCAAAGACGCGATCCGGAAGATGCCCTTTGGGACAGGTGCTGAAGTCCTTCGAGTCGGAAAACGTCTGTACCGCTCCTTTGCAAAATAGCTCATAGCGTACATTTCTGAATGAGAAGTGAACGATTCGATCAAGGCCGGAAGCCGAGGCCATGTGCACTAATTTCCTGGCAACTTTGCTTCACGCCTCCGTACCCGACCACGACAACGGCGACACTCGCCCACACACTTGAATCGAGAAACTCCAGCTACGGTCGGCTGAGAAAAACGAGGAGATCTCAATGGCTGTTACCATAATTCTCTGCACCTACAATCGGGCTCACAGTTTGCATACGGCGCTGGAGAGTGTGCTCGCTTCTGCTCTCGCTTCCCACGTTGACTGGGAACTCCTTGTTGTAGACAACAACTCGCGGGATCGCACACGCGAAGTGATAAACGAGTTTTGTCAGCGTCATCCGGGACGGGTACGGTACATATTCGAAGCGCAACAGGGCCATACGAGAGCCAAGAATGCCGGCATTCGCGAGTCGCGTGGCGAGATTCTGGCTTTTGTTGACGACGACGTCACAGTGGAGCCGGCTTGGCTCGACAATCTCGCTGGTGGTTTGCGCGACGGCGAATGGTCTGGTTCTGGAGGGCGAATTCTTCCACCACAAGGATTCTCACCTCCTCCGTGGCTCGCGCTTAAAGGCCCTTGGGGGCAGGGTGGCGCGCTGTGCGCGCAATTTGATATGGGGGATACCGCGCGGCAAATCACGGAGGAACCGCCGTACGGCGCAAACATGGCATTCCGGAAGGAGATGTTTGAAAAGTATGGTGGCTTTCGAACGGACTTGGGACATTGCGGAGACGGCCTTATTGGCAATGACGATACCGAATTTGGCAGGCGGCTAATGGCAG
The DNA here is from genome assembly GCA_963779465.1 of uncultured Acidobacteriota bacterium. Classification (GTDB taxonomy): domain Bacteria; phylum Acidobacteriota; class Terriglobia; order Acidiferrales; family UBA7541; genus Palsa-295. Next base: position 364,575 of record CAVZYH010000004.1, read on the forward strand.
GGGGCGAACGATTGCGGTACGAACCTTTAGCAGTCGTTTACCATTCCATTCCAGCGGATCGTCTCAATAAGAAGTACTTTCGAGCATGGTGGTTCGCCTTCGGGCGTGCACAGATGCGCGAGAAGGGCCGACGAACAAAAGTGTGGGGAATCCCACGATTCTTCTTCAGTCTCCCGAACATTGCCTTGCGATTGTTTCTTCCTCAAGTTGTGCGCTCGCTAATTGCTCGTGATCCCCATGAGCGATTTCACCGCCAGTGCTTCGCATGTTGCATGGCTGGCAATATGGCGGAGATATGGAACCTGGCGCTGAAGAGATAATGTACGCTCATCTCAATGGAATCGAGACTGCCTCGATTTCCTGACTATTGGTGACACGGAGCTTAGTTCCTGCTGCAAAACCAGTTGCTGGGCGCGCCTTGCCAACTATGAACTGAAACCCTTCTTGTCCTGAGTTTGAAATTGGAATGAAGAGATCGCTGAAGTAGGGGAAGGAACCACGCATTCGGGTGGAGCTAGAGCTTACAGCGGGGAGGTCACGATGGAGCAGAAAAATTCTCTTCGTTCTCGCATCAAAGCAATGCCCGTGATAGGGCCAGCGGCCAAACTCGCGAACAGATTCCGCATTAGCTTGTTGCAGATGCGGCAGGCTGACATGCGGAAGGACGCGTTGTTGCGAATGAAGCATAGAGTTTCCTGGTATATTTCCCAAAACCCGGAAAGTCAGAAACGATTCGTTCAACATTCTCCAACGCTCACCGCTGAACAGAAGGAACTCGTCGAATCTTTGACGACGAAAGGAGTCGCCGCCGCAAGTTTCGGCCAGGCTGGCATTGAGTCTGGCGACTGGAGTGCCCTCCAGGAAAGGATCGGGGAGTTTGCTCGTCTGTCAACGGATCGTATCAGTGCTGCGACGACTTCCTACTCAGACAAGCTGGACTTGGGTTCGCTGGAGCACAACCGCGAGCGTTTCCGGCGTTTTTTTCGGGACAAGAGCGAAGCCAAGCTGGATGACTACATCCTTAAAATGATTCCCGAGAATTCCGTTCATCCCGCAAATCATCCATTGCTCGCCATCGGCTTGAGCGCACCGGTTCTTCGCGTAGTCAGCAGCTATATGGGTCTCTGGCCCAAGCTCATCTATACAGACGCTTGGTATTCCATACCCATGGATCCCGGCAAACGAATTGGGTCACAACAGTGGCACCGCGATCCGGAAGATAAACAAATGGTTAAGGTCTATTTGTATTTCTCGGAAATCGACGAGAGCGCAGGAGCCATGGAGTATATCCTCGGCACCAGCAACGCGGTCGGCGGCCGGGGCATGGAGATTGGCGAGTGGAAAGCGGCGGGAGCGAATCTGTATCCTTCCGGCGAACTTGTCGACAAGACTTTTTCCGCTGCCCAGCACTTCTACTGCTCAGGACCGGTTGGCACTCTGTTGTTTTGTGACACCACAGGCCTTCATCGCGGTGGGATCTCCAGGTCCAAGCCGCGCGTCGTTGCCACTTGGACCTTTGTCACACCCGCCTCCCGATACCAGCGCAGATTCACGGTTCCTCCAGCAGAAGGCGCGTCTCTCACCGAAGAGGCTCGATTCGCCTTGGATATGGGCAATTAGCGGCCGCTAGAGTCGGTTCAATTTCACGGAGCAAATCGCAATGAGGGTCAGCGTTTTGGTTTCGACTTGCAATCGTTGCGATAAACTTCGCATGTTGCTCGACGCCTTGAAAATCAGCGGCTCGGCTGGGCTGACGGACACGGAGGTGCTAGTAATTGATAACAACTCCAGCGATGCCACCAAGCAGGTTGTGGCCGAGTACACGTCGTTGGACAATCCAGTCTTCCGCTACTTATCGGAATGTAAGCCGGGGAAGTCTCGCGCTCTGAACGCCGGGATACGCGAAGCCACAGGCGAGATCATCGCATTTACCGACGACGACTGCATTCCTGGTCCCAACTGGATCGAGACCATGTTAAAGGAGTTCGAATCCGTTCCGGAATTGTCGGTCCTCGGCGGGCGAGTGGAGCTTTACGACCAGCGCGATGCGCATCAGGCAATTTTGCTTTCGAAGCGCCGAACGCTCGTCACAAACGCCACGGAAGTGTTCGAAACCCCCTCCATCATCGGGGCGAATATGGCCTTCAGAAAAACGGTCCTCGAGGCCACCCACGGATTTGATCCATTGCTTGGCCCTGGTGCCATATGCAAGGCCGTTGAGGATCTGGATCTCATCTACCGCTCTCTTAAAAAGAAATTTAAAGTTGTTTACTCTCCAGATGTGATGGTCTTCCATAACCACGGACGAAGAACGGAATTGGATGAAAATAAGACATCGTTCACCTATGCTTTCGGACGCGGGGCATTCTACGTTAAATATATTCTGCGGTTAGATTTTCAGATCGCCGGGATCGCTTTAAGGGAATTATCTGACCTTATAAAAACGTTGACCAAAGGCCTAATCACGCGAACAAGCTTCCCATACCATCGGCTGACCCTTCCGGCAATTTTCCTCGGGGCATTTTCTTACTGTCAAGCGCGGTTGTCTCGGAAGCGGTCTCCGCACACGCTCATGGGCGAGAGGACGCACGCTCACTAGCGGTGTCAACCAGGCTTATACCGGCGCCATTGTCCACTTTGCATCTCCATTCCCGGGAATGATGTGATCGCCATTGAATCCCTATTCGCGCTACAAGCGCCACTCCTGACGTCATGGCCCACCCCATGAACCTCTCAGTCATAATTTGCACCTACAATCGCTGCGAATCGTTGGCCAAGACATTGGCGAGCGTCGCCCGCTCCAAGGTTCCGGAATCGATTCAATGGGAGGTTTTGATAGTTGATAATAATTCGCGTGACGCCACGCGTTCCGTGATTGAGGAATTCTGTCGGCGCGACCCAGTGGTGTTCCGCCATCTGTTCGAGCCAAAGCAGGGCAAATCGCACGCGCTCAACGCTGGAATTCAAGCGGCGCGCGGCGAAATTCTTGCTTTCACCGACGACAACGTCACAGTCGAACCGACATGGCTCCACAATCTTACTGCCTCGCTATCGAAAGGTAATTGGGTCGGCGCAGGGGGACGGACCGTACCGGAAAGCACATTCTCGGCTCCACGCTGGATGGCGAGCGATGATCGTTATGCGCTCGGCCCCCTCGCCATGTTTGATCTGGGTAACGAGCCGCGTGAACTGATAGAACCTTTATTCGGTAACAACATGGCCTATCGAAGGGAAGTGTTTGAGAAGTACGGCTGTTTTCGAACCGAGCTAGGCCCCCGCCCCGGAAGCGAGATCAGGAGCGAAGACACCGAGTTTGGCCAACGATTGCTTTCGGCACGTGAACGCCTTCGATACGAACCGTCCGCCATCGTCTATCACGCGGTTCCGCCAAACCGGATTCAAAAAAGCTATTTTCTCGCTTGGTGGTTTGACAAAGGGCGAGCAGAGATTCGGGAATTGGGCGTTCCCACCGATACCAAATGGTTCGTGGCTGGGGTCCCGCTTTACCTTTATCGCAGGCTCATAGTCTGGACCTGTAAGTGGATGTGTGGCGGCAGCCCATCCCGACGGTTTCTTGGCCAGCGTCAGCTTTGGTGGGTGGCTGGAACGATCCGGGAATGCCACCGCCAATCTCGAGAGCCAAGGCGAGTTCCTGTGCCAAATGGATCTTGAACCGAGCTTTTTACTGCAGACTGAACGCGCCACAGCGATCCTGAAAGGCTGGATCCCGACGGGCGAGCCCAACATGTTGCTGCTTCCGTCGGTGGAAAGCCTGTTCGGGGATTTCCACCCGCCGAATTAATTCGGCCAACGGAACTGCTGCTTCTGCCAGCTTCAAAACTTCCCCGATCTGCTCAACGTTGAATCCTACCTGCCTCACGCAAATCCTTCCTGTCAGCTTAGATCTCGCCAGCAACAAACCTTCAGAGTGGATCAAAAATGCCGGGGCCGCTCAGTGGAAGCTCGCCTAATTCGTCTGGACGAAGACCTCGGCCCGACCAACCGGATACACTGTAAACCGTGGAACAAGCCAACATAGTGATCATCGGCGGTGGCGTTGTCGGGTGCGCAATTGCCCGCGCGCTCTCGAATCGCTGGAGCGATGTCTTCGTTCTCGAAGCGCTTCCGAAAATCGGGATGGGCGCGAGTTCGCGCAATAGCGGAGTCATCCACTCCGGTCTGTATTATCCGCCGGGTTCTTTGAAAGCTCGCCATTGTCTCCGCGGCAATCAATTAACCTACGAATTCTGCGCCGCACACGGGGTCCCTCATCGCCGGACCGGCAAGTTGGTTGTCGCTTCATCGCCCGCGGAAGTAGAGAAGCTCGTAGCGCTGATGAAAACCGGCGAGGCCAACGGCGTTGAGAACATGCGCATCATTGATCGTGCGGCCATTCGCGCGCGGGAACCGCACGTCGAAGGATTTCAAGCCATTGAAATACCCTCCACGGGCATCGTTAGCAGCGAAGAACTCGTAAAGGCATACGCGCGCATCGCCTCGGATCAAGGCGCGCACATCGTAGTTCACGCAAAAGTAGAACGTCTGGAAGCATCCCGCGATGGTGTACGTGTCATAAGTACGGCAGGTGAGATCGAAACGCGCTGTTTGGTAAATAGCGCCGGGCTTTTCGCCGATGAAATCGCCAGGATGCTCGGCTCGTCGATGGCCAAGCATGAGATTTATCCCGTGCGCGGGGAGTATTGCGAATTAGTGCGCTCGAAGCAGGATTGCATTTGCGGCTTGGTCTATCCTCTGCCGCACCCTGAAGGAGTAAGCCTCGGCGTGCACCTGACAAAAACAGTTTGGGGCAATGTTCTCATTGGCCCCACGGCTCGCTATGTGGACGACAAGAACAATTACGAGCGAGATCGCGAACCTATCGAAGCATTTGCTCGCGGTGCAAAACTGCTGCTGCCTGAGCTCGAACCGTCAGACCTCATGCCGGCGTACTCAGGCATCCGCGCGAAGCTGACCCCACCTGGCGATCGCGGAGAAAAGCGCGTTGCGGATTTTATCATTCAACGAGACCCGCAATTTCCGTGCGTCGTACAGCTGATGGGTATCGAATCTCCGGGGTTGACCTCAGCACCGTCCATCGCAGCGCAGGTCCGCGACCTGGCCGTCGACATTCTAACCTGAGATGCACGCCCCAACGTCGAAGTACGCATTAGCCATCGTCGGGTAGGTTTCTCTCTCTTTCTTCAAGATCCTTCTGATGTCTCTGCGGTATTCTTTCAGCAGAGTCCGCACGCTGTACTCCGGATGACCCTGAAAATGCACGAACGGGCTGTCTCTTATCTTCTTCGCGAACAAGTCTACGCCCGCTTCCGCGGGTTGCGTCAGGACTTCATAGCCGCAGGCCGTCAGGGCATCTGTTCGCACTGCATCCCAATTCGAGTGCGGAATTTGCATCGCGTCCCCAGCATGATCCGTCAACGCGTGGCGTACCACTTTCTTGTATTCGAATACGCCAAACTCCCTGTCGCTGAGCCGGTGCCGCGGAATGCCATCGCTGTGCAGGACACCAGCATGTGCCGCCACGCAGGACAGCACCGTCGAAGCCGTATTGCGTTCGGCCCACTCGAGAACTTCAGTCAGGGCCGGCCAATAAGGTTCGGTTCGCAAATCCGGCTGGCGTGACTCGGTGCTAGTCATAATGATTCCATCAAAACGGCTGTGCAAAAGATCGTCGATGCCGTGATAAAAGCCGTGTAGATGTTGTTGTCCCGCTTCGCTTCGCGGAAGTTCCGGCAACGAGTAAAGTTTCAGGGATATAGGGAGTTCGCCCGCAGCGGATTCCAGCAACTCGAAAAATTGTACTTCGGTGTCTTCCAGCGCGGAGCAACGAATGAGGGAATTTGTTTTCCTTCTCCGCCCAGCGATTACCCTTGAACCGTCTTCATCGGTTCCGCCGCTATACACATCTTTGCAACTGCGGGCTACTGTGTCTGGAAGAACGACGTGAAGGTTGGGTACACGGGATTCAGAGCGACGTCCGAGACCTGAACCGGCTGGAGATTGCCGGAGTACGCAATCGTCAACGTGTACTGGACGCCGCCACTCGCCAGAGCAGACGTCGGCGTGAAAGTTACCGTCTTCGCATCCGACGAAACAGAGAATGTCCCGGGCACAACCGCGCTGTTGCTCGTTTCGGTGAGTATGAACGAGCTCGTATTCAGAGACACCGGGTTCATCGGATTTGTGAACTGCACGACGATCGACGAGTTCGCCGCAACCATGGTCGCACCGTTCGCCGGCGTGACGCTCACGACCGTCGGATCCGGCAATATCGCGCCGGTGCCGGTTGTAAAGGAATCGGTAACCGCCGTGTTCATGGTGTTTCCCGCCAGATCAGCCACGCCGTTGATTGCTATGGTGTAAGTGGTTCCCGGAGTCAGAAGATCAGGAGTATTCAACGTAAGCACCTGGTTAGCGTTAGAGAGCGCTGGCGAAGTAACCACTGTGGATCCGTTTGCTTTCAGAGTCACTCCGCTCAGGCTATTAGCGGCGACGGGACGATCGAATAACACCTGAACGACCGCATTGATCGGTACGCTCGTAAGGTTGTTGATCGGATTGACGGAAAGAACCTGTGGCGGCGTTGTATCCGGAACCGAACCCACCGTGAAGCTGCTGACGAAGGCCGTCTCCACGTTTCCAGCCAAGTCCGTCGCACCATACGAATAGGCATTGACGGCATCTCCGGGCGTCAACGTGTTAGTGGGCGTGAAAATTGCGCTCATACCATCCCCACTAAGCGAAACCTTCGCGGGTATTGCAGCGGCAAGCGTGGCATCGTACAGGCAGTTGGAATAATAAAAATAGTAATATGCATAAGGATATGCGCAGTAATACTGAACTATTGACGCTAGGTTCATCGGCTCACTGAACTGCAGCACCACCGAGGCGTTGGTTGGCACGTTCGTTGCCCCATTCGCAGGTGAATAGGAAACTACGGTGGGCGCGATTGTATCTGCAGTCGCCCCGGTTACAAACGTGGTGGACTGCGTCGTCACGGAATTCCCCGCCACGTCCTGCACTCCACCGATCGTTAGCTTCATCGTCGTGCTCGCAGGTAACGGTTCCACCGGCGTGAACGTGACATAGGTGTACGTCATGTCGAACGTTACCGTCGTCGGTATCTGTGTTGGCGTGGAACCGTAGCTGAGCGAAACGGTCGTCGAATTCACGGTGAGCGGGTTGATCGGCTTGCTGAACGTTACTTCCGCCAGCCCGTTCAGCCCGACATTCTGTTGATTGTTCGTCGGCGCAACTCCCAGCACCGAGGGAGCGGTCGTGTCGGTTGCCGCGCCCGTGTAGAAGTAGAAGTTGTAAGCAGCGAGCGGGACTCCGCTGGAATTTTGCACGCCCGTCGTGACATACACGTAGTAATAAGTTGAGTACTGCGACGTGCCGGCTGCAAGCGGCGCACTGGGCTTGATCTGAATGGTGTTTCCGGACGCTGACAAAGTCACGGTGCTCGGAATCAGATTGTTGTTCTGATCCGTCATATAGGCAGTGGACGAACTCACTGTGGAAGACTTCAACGCCTGGCTGAATTGAAGGAATGCAGACGCGTTCAGCGGCACCCCCGTCGCTCCGTAGGTGGGGCTGACTGCTACCACCACTGGCGCGGTTGTCGCCGGACTGCCCGCCACAGTAAACGATCCGTAAAACGCTGTCAGCGGGTTCCCGGACTGGTCCGTGATGGTGCTATCCAGATGAATTTCCACCAGCGCTCCATATGTCAACGCGCCGCCTGGAACGAATTCGATGGATGTGCCGCCCCCGGTAATATTCGTGGTTCCAGCCAACGTGACTCCGTTCTGGACGATATGGAACCCGCCGTTGACCGTTGATTGATTCAAAGGCGCATTTGCGAAGAGCGTAATTACCGCATTCGCCGGCACACCGGTGGCGCCGTTACCGGGCAGCATGGTTACAATGCTCGGGCCGGAAGTCGGCGGCGTGGGCGCTGTCGTGAACTGGCTGTCGAGATTCGTCGTCAGAGCGTTTCCGCTGAGATCCGTGATACCGGGCCACGAGACGACCGCAATTGTCGAAGATGGTGGCAAGGTCGCAGTGAATGTAACTGTGCGGTTGTCCGCGGATATTGAAGGCAGAACATCCATCCTTACGAGCACTACCAGCCCGTGGGTATCATGGAAGAAATGCTCGTAGATAAAGTTGTTAGCGCAGCGGTTCGCTCCGCTCGAGTTCTCTGGTTTGAATCCGCGGCGTTCGCTCGGAACGACACCTTTTGGGGTCAGGCTGTCGACAAAGTGCTTCGCTACCAAATTTCCACGGACCGTCAACTAACGAAGGCAATCGAGCTTCTCGAAGACGTACAGCGAAAGCGAAAGCATGCAAAAAGTAGAGGGGAGACTGATTCCGGTTCGGAATCCGGGGGTGTGCCCAAGAACCCATGCGATATTCCGTGGGCACCGGGGTCTGGAGCCCAAGAGCGGGTCGCTTCTGAACCATCCAATTTGCCCGGCACAAATCAACTACCTGTGGAGTTGTCGAGCGAAGTGAATGCTCGCCGTTGGTACGCTCCCACATTTGGTGCGGTTTCGCCGGTGCGAGAAGAACGCTTTGCCGACGCTCCGCGAGAAATGACAAATTACAAAATGAAGCCACGGACTCCCAGTTCGCGTGGGGCAGCGGACGCCACAAGTCACGAAAAAACACGACAGAAGCACTCGCTCACGAAGATAGCCGAGCAAGTAGCCGGTCTTGCGCCTTTGTCAGAATCGAACAATAAGCTCGCACCCACATTAACCTCTGAGAACAATGCGCCGGATGCGACCGTCCCGGGACCGACTCAAGATGAAATCATGGATTGCTTATAGCGATTCCGTCACTTCTGCGCTAGCTCGAGCGAGGCGGACGGCGTCGTGAGCCACGATGCTCTTGCAATTAAACCGCGACTCGTCGAATTCAGTTCTGTGTCGCAAAGCCTTTAAGTCCAAAAAAATCCGGGTGCAATTTTCGTCCGGATTCGGCCGCCTCGACCGCTTACACGCAGGTGCTTGACAAATCTCAGGCCGGATGCTACAGTGACTAGTCAGACTAGTTGTGTCTGGAAAGAGGAAACATGCCAAAACCGCGCAGCAAATCAGGCACGCCGACCGCGCTCGATAAGACGAGCGTTCCTCGGGTTCCCGGACCGTCGTGGCAACTTCAAACGGCCAAAGCTCGATTCAGCGAAGTGTTTCGACGAGCCCGCACTGAGGGCCCCCAACTGATCACCCGACAGGGCAAGGAGAGCGTGGTCATGATTTCGGACGTGCAATATGACCAGCTTGTCGGCAGGTCTCATCAGCCGAGAAATCTCGCGCAGTTTTTCCAGGAGTCACCACTTGTAGGCATCGAGCTCGATCTCAATCGACAGAAAGACGAAGGAATCGAAATCGAACTATGAGTGGTTTTTTGCTTGATACGAATTGCATTTCTGAGGCCGTGCGCGTCCATCCCGAACCGCGAGTGCTAAGTTGGTTGGGAGCGGCTGACGAATCGTTGCTGCATCTGAGCGTTCTCACTCTCGGAGAGATTCGCAAAGGTGTGGCGGCGCTCGCACAGAGCAAACGGCGCACGCTTCTGGAAACCTGGCTGGCAGTGGAACTTCAGGCGCGGTTCGCGGGTAGAATTCTGCCCATCGACGCGGGTGTAGCCGACCGTTGGGGTGTGCTCGCCGCGGCAGTTAAACTCAAGGGAGCAACTCTATCAACCGTCGACGGTCTGCTGGCGGCGACGGCACTTCATAACAATCTCACGATCGTTTCACGCAACGTCGGAGATTTCGCACACACCCACGTTCCCGTGTTCAATCCATGGAATGCTTAGGCTACGCGCGGGAAGATGCAATGTGATCGACTTCATCATCAAAGCGGGCAACGTCGAGCAGTTTCGTGGTTGTCGTGTGATTTAATTCGCGGGGATGGTTACGGAGACTTCGTTCGAATCAGCGCTCTGGATGTTGCTGGAATCCACCGCGGTCACGTAGTAATAGTAAACTTGGCCGCTGGAAACCGTGCTATCGGAATAAGACGGACTCGACTCCGGCGCAGAGTTCAGCTGCGCAAACGGTCCGCTGGGCTTCGTACCACGATACACGAAATATCCGGTCACGCTCGAGGTGCTGCGTTCCCACGTGAGCGCCACGGTGTGGTTAGAGGCCGCCGCAACCCCAGTTCCGGACAGCGGAATGTTAATCGGCGAGTTTTTCGCGTTACTGGTGATCGTTAGTGTTCCGCTTAAAGCTCCCGCCGCTTTAGGATTAAAATTTACGGTATAGGATTGAGTCTGGCTGGGATCCAGAATCACGTTCGCCGCCGAACTCCCCAGAACGAATCCAGTACCTGTGATTGCCACTTTCGAAATCGTGGCGTTGGTGTTTCCCGTGCTCTTCACCGTCAGCTGACTCGTGCCAGACGATCCCACCGTCACGCTTCCAAAACTCAAGTTCGACGCACTCGGCGTCAGTTGCACCGTGGCGGCCGCGGCGGTTGCGCTCAAATCAACAATCGTTGGTGAGCCAACGGCATTGCTCGTAACCGTAATTTTGCCCGTTACACTGCCCGCGGCTGTAGGTTTGTATGCCGCAGTGAGAGTCGCGCTCGTTCCCGGAGCCAACTTGATAGGCGTGGTAACTCCGGAAATCGCGATGCTGGAAACGGAAGGCGTGATGCTGGAAATCGTCACCTGCGAAGTGCCTATATTTTGCAGGCGAATCGTCTGAGTCGTGTTACTGCCTACCACCACGTTGCCGAAGCTGACGGATGCGGGCGTGGCTGCGAGCGTCGAAAGAGTAGCCGTTGCATTTACGCCGACGGTGATCGTGGGATCCGATGCGTCGCTGGCGATCAAAACATTGCCCGCCAGCGTGCCTGCGGCGACGGGTTTGTAGGTAACCGTTAGGTTCGCAGTCTGCCCGGCAGCCAATGTCATCGGCGCCGTCATTCCCGAAACGCTGACTCCCGTTCCGGAAATCGTCATTTTGGAAATCGCAGCCGCTTCGCCGCCGGTATTTTCCAAATGAATCGTCTGCGTTGCTTCGCTTCCCACCGCTACGCTTCCGAATGTGATCGAATTAGGAGTCGCGGTCAGCGCCGCAGGTGTCGCGGGCGGCGTTGTCGTCGTGCCCGTCCCGCTAAGGGCGACGAGCGAAGGCGAGCCGGCGGCGTTGCTGGCGATCGTGATCGTCCCAGTATCTGCTTTCGCGGCGGCGGGTTTAAACTCTGCAGAAATCGATGTGCTCTGCCCTGCGGCCAGCGAGATTGGAAGGTGTGGACCGGAAGCAGTGAATCCGGTGCCGGCTACCGAGATACCGGAAACGGTCAGAGCTTCCGTTCCAGTGTTGGTCAACGTAACCGCCTTCGTCGTGCTCTGTCCGACCGTCACGTTTCCAAAAGTCACGGAACTCGGCGATATCTCAATCGCAACGCCTGTGACGGTTGGAGTCGTTCCTTTGCCCGTGACGCCGACGCAGCCGGAGGTCACCAGGATCACGAGGAGCGCTACAGCACCGCACAGCGCGCGAAAGGTGGATTCGAGAGCAAATTGCCGTGAACGATACGCGCCGTTCACGCGAACTCCCTCCAGGATGGGGGCACGAGTAATCACCACGCGCATTGTCCGATGGGGCAGATTGCCAGAACTACTGGCCGAGGGTACACACTTGGGACAGGGGCATTACCCTGTACGCGAGGACAGGCTTCGCACTTCGGCGCCGGGCAACCATGGGTTTGGCCGCCCGCTTTGCTCCGAACCGCCTTAGAACCTGTGCGTTACTGCGCTTTCCGAATCTTGGTTCGCCGAGCCGATCGCTACGGAATGATGGCGGTCGCCTGGTTCGAATCCACGCTTTCCACATTGCTGGAATCAACCGAGGTGACCACGTAGTAGTAGGTCGTTCCATCCGCGACCGTGGAATCCGAATAGCCCACCGCCGTGACCAGCGAGGGGTTCAGCTTCGTCGGGTACGGTCCGTTCGCTGTCGTGCCACGATACACGTTGTAGCCGCTCACCGTGGACGAGCTAGCGGTCCAGGACAGCGCCACCGAGTGGACGGCCGCCGCAACGCCCGTGCCAGAAAGCGTGATCGCTGACGGCGAGTTCGTCGCGTTGCTTGCGATGCTCACGCTGCCGTTCACTAAACCGGCAGCAGCCGGAGCGAATTGAGCCGTGATCGTCACCGACTGGTTCGGGGTCAAAATTTCTCCGGAAGTGACGCCGCTATTGCTGTATCCCGTTCCCGTCACAGTTACACCCGAAATCGTGACATTCGAATTTCCATTGTTGGTTAGAGTCGTCGTCAACGAGCTGTTGCTTCCCACGTTGACGCTTCCAAAGCTCAAATTCGACGAACTCAATCCAAGTACGCGAGTCGCAGCAACTCCCGTTCCACTAAGAGAAATCGTAGTCGGCGAGCTAGGTGCGTTGCTGACCAGTGTGATTGATCCAGTCACACTTCCCGCCGCGCTCGGTCCAAACACCGCGTTGAACGTCGTGGCTTTCCCTGCGCCGATGGTCACCGGTGCGGTGATCCCCGTGGTGCTGAAGCCGGCTCCTGTGACCGTTACGGAAGAAATCGTCACCGTCGCGCTGCCGCCGTTCGTCAGGCTGATGGTTTGCGAGTTATTCGTCCCCGTCGTCACGCTGCCGAAGGCTGCCGTAGTGGGCGTAGCTGACAATTGCGGCTGCGTCCCGGTCCCGCTCAGGGAAATTGTAAGCGGTGAATTAGGCGCGTTGCTGATGACTGTAATTGTTCCAGTGACGCTTCCTGCCGCGCTCGGTCCGAACACTGCGTTGAATGTCGTAGATTTTCCCGCGCCGATGGTCACCGGTGCCGCGATCCCCGTGGTGCTGAAGCCCGCGCCTGAAGCCGTCACGGAAGAAATCGTCACGGTTGCGCCGCCACCGTTCGTCAGGCTGATGGTTTGCGAGCTATTGGTCCCCGTCGCCACGTTGCCGAACGCTGCGGTGGTAGGCGAAGCGGCCAATTGCGGCTGCGTCCCGGTCCCGCTCAAGGGGATCGTCAGCGGCGAATTCTGCCCATCGTTGACGATCGAAATGGTCCCGCTTGCGCTCCCCGCCGCTGTCGGCGCGAACTGAGCGCTGAAGGTTGTGCTCAGCCCCGGGCCCAACGCCAGCGGCGTGCTTAGCCCGCTGATGCTGAAGCCCGTGCCGGATACCGTGGCTTGCGAGATCGTCACGGTGGCCGATCCCGAATTCGTCAACGTGAATGTCTGGCTTCCGTTGCTGCCAACCGCGACAGATCCGAAATTCTCGCTCGATGGATTGGCGCCCAGTTGGCCCGCAATTCCGGTTCCGGATAACGCGATCGTTGCGGGCGAGCCTGGAGCGTTGCTGACGATTGAAATTCCGCCGGTGACACCTCCTACCGCAGACGGAGAAAACTTCGCGGTAAACGAAGCGCTGCTGCCTGCATTAATCGTCATAGGCATCGTCGCGCCGCTCATGCTGAATCCAGTGCCGGAAGGCAACGCTTGAGTCACCGTCAATGCGGCGTTCCCTGGGTTCGTCAGCGTGACCGTTTGCGATCCGGTGCTTCCCACAGATACGCTGCCAAACGTCACGCTGGCGGGATTGATCGTTAGCTGAGGCTGCGAAGCCGTGCCTGATCCTGACAAAGCGATCACCAGCGGCGAACCCGGGGCATTGCTGACAATCGAAATGCTCCCAGTCGCGCTACCTGCCGTAGTTGGTGAGAATTTTGCGGTAAACGATGAGCTCTGTCCCGCCGCCAGCGTTTGTGCAGACAGGCCGGTGATGCTGAATCCGGCTCCCGTCGCGCTGCCCTGCGAAATTGCCACGCCCGCCGTTCCAGTATTCTTCAAAGTCACGCTTACCGACCCGCCGGCGCCCACAAGCAGGCTGCCAAAATTAATGCTCGGCGGATTCGCGGTCAGATTTCCCTGCACGCCGGTTCCACTGAGCGTGATTGACGTCGTAGGATTGCTCGCGGTGCTGGTGATCAGAATGCTCCCCGAAACAGCGCCAACGCTGGTTGGCGCAAATTGCGCGCTAAAGCTGGTGCTCTGGTTCGCCGCCAGTGTCACGGGAACGGATAGACCTGTTGCGCTGAATCCGGTGCCGGTCGCGCTAATCGCCGAAATCGTCGCGCTGGCATTCCCGGTGTTCGTCACAGTAATTGTCTGCGGGCTGCTGCTGCCCACCGACACATTACCGAACGCCACACTACCCGGATTGGCGACTAGGGTCGAATTCGTAGCCACGCCCGTCCCGACCATGCTCAATACCTCAGGGGAGCCTGGCGCATTGTCAGTGAAAGTAATGCTGCCGCTCGCCGCGCCGCTCGTTGTCGGCGCAAATTGCACGTTGAACGACAGGCTTTGTCCGCCAGTCAAGGTTGTCGGTAAAGACAGCCCGGTCATTCCGAATCCGTTTCCTGCTAATGTCGCCAGGTTGATTGTCACACTGGAGTTTCCGCTGTTGGTCAGTTTGACGCTCTGTGTCCCGCTCTGTCCTACGATCACATTTCCAAACGTCAACGCGGCGGGAGCAATCGTCAAACCGGCCTGCGTACCCGTTCCGGTGATCGAAATCGCCAGCGGGGAATTGGAGGCATCACTTAAAATCGTCAGGCTGCCGTTTACCGCACCCGCGGATGTCGGCGCAAACTGAATCTGTATCGTGCTGCTCTGGCCCACTCCTATTGTCCCAGCCGGATTCCCGCCGACCACCGTGAAACCCGCGCCCGTCAACGCCGCCGAAGCAATCGTCACCGTTCCCAATCCCGTATTCGTTACGGTCAAGCTCTGCGTCGCGGTGTTGCCCACAGCAACGCTGCCGAAGCTGACGCTTGTCGCGCTTGGCGAAAGTATCCCCGCACCCGGATCGGACGCCTGCGTTTTCGACGAACTCGTGTAGCCGGCGCAGCTGGAGAGCCCCGCAATCGCCAGGAACATGGCTAGCGTGGTGAGCAGAAGGACCGGTGTGGATGCACGGCGCACCGTCGCCCCGGCTTGCGAACTTGATCCTGTGGTCCGAACTACGTGCTCTTGGCTATGGGCTCTCATGTCACGGTCAGTGTAGGGACCGCACTAGAGCCGCAACTACTGGTCAGAGGAACCGAGTTAGTTCAACTCCCTTCGCCTGTTCAGTCGGCCCATTACTCACCTGACCTACTCACCCGTACAGGTGCGCGTAGTCGTGTGCTGGCAGCGACTTGCGCAGGTGTTTTGCTTCGGGTCAGCTGGTCGTCCTGAAACTGTTGGCGAAAGTGCTAACGCAATCTCGCGAACGAAACTTCCAAGATGCGTCGTGTGCTAGACTTTTAGTGGATTTTGTGAGGAATCCTCAGACCAGCGCGATGCAGGATAAACACGTCGACATATCCTCTAAAGCGCTAGGAAGCGGTTGGTCGAACCGAATTTTGCTGCTCGCGACGGCCGGTATCCTGTTTCTTACGCTCTACCCGTTTCGCTTTGATTTCCATGCCGCCGTGGCAGGCGGCGGTTCTCCCTTCCTATTGGGCAGAAGCGAGAAAACAGCCGGTCTTTTCGACGTTTTTCTGAACGTATTGCTTTTTATTCCTTTCGGTTTCGGCCTGGCGGCGAAGCTCCGTGAGCGCGGAAAATCGCGCGTCTTCACTTTTGCGCTGGCGCTGGCCGCCGGCGCCGTCTTTTCCTATTGCATCGAATTCCTTCAAATCTATATTCCACCTCGCGATTCGGGATGGGAAGACATCTTCACGAACTCATCCGGATCGCTGGCAGGTTTCAGCTTGTACGAATTTCTCGGAAAGCCTGTTCTGGATTGGATATCGAACCGTGAAAGATGGCTGGAACCTCTGCTCACGCCCTGGCGCACCTTGGCTGTTCTGCTGATCTACTTCGCACTGTGGTTTACCGCTTCTTTTCAGCTGCAAAAAGCTACGAGGTTGAGCGATTGGCGCTCGGACGCTCTACTGGTGTTGGGTAATGATGCCTCGGGAAAATCTCCGTGGAAGGGCACGGTCAATGCCGTGCAAATTTGGGATCTCGCGCTCCGTAGCGAAGTCGCGCAGCAGTTGTCCACCGGTCAGGCGACGGATACCGCCAGTCCCGGCTTGCTTGTGGATTATGATTTTTCCGCTGGCCCGCCCTTTCGCAATCAAACTCAGATTTCCTCCGAGCTATCTTGGTTTCCCAGCGCTCCTGCGAATTCAACCTCCGGCCTGCTTGCTTTGGACGGCACATCCTGGCTCACATCCAGGGTTGCGGTTTCGGACTTGATCGCCAATCTCGCAAAGACCAATCAATTCACGCTGAGAGTCCTGTGCACTCCCGCCGAGGGATTTGAACGTGACGGCAAAATTATCTCCATTTCAGAGCCCTCAGGTTTTCCTGATCTCACTCTCCGCCAGGACGATTCGAGTTTGAGCTTCTGGTTTCGCAATCCGCTTTCGGCAAACCACTCGCTCCTCGCATGGGTTATCTCGGGAGTGTTTACTGCGGGTCAGAGCCGCGACATCCTCTATACCTACGACGGCTCAAATCTCTCTCTATTCATTGACGGCAAGACGGTGCTGCCAACCTACCGCCTCGGCCCCGGAACCGCGTTGGTGAAATCCGTGCGCAGGATCAAATCCGGCGAACTCGAAGGCTACAACTACATTTACTACGCGCTGGTGTTTTGTTTTCCCGGCGCAATTCTAGGCCTCGCCACAAGCAACGTGACTTCTCCGCGACCTGCCGCCGTCCTGTCGTTGGCATGTGCCGTCCTGATTCCCGCCATGCTGCTTGAGTGGCTCCTAATCTCCACCAGCGGTCGCTCGTTTTCTCTGCATTACCTAGTCCTCTCACTGCTCGCCGCGTTCGTAGCCTCCCTTTGGATCAATCTCGACCGTTGGGCCGCTCGCGACAGCAGAGCAACAGGCAAGTCCTGAATTGGCCCGTTCGCGTTCGCACCAATCGCTTCCCGCAATAGTTTGATTGCGATTCGATTTGTTCCCGGCAATAATCAGTCACCGGGGCCGCACGAACGCAAAATGGATGAGAACAAAATGAATCGTTCGGCCTGCGCCAAACCACAGGAAGCCGCGCGATGAAAATTTTCGTCACCGGCGGCGCCGGATTCATCGGATCGAATTTCATCACCCACGTTCTTGGCGTGGCTCAGAACTACTCCATCGTTAACTTCGACAAATTGACCTACGCCGGGAACCTCGCAAACCTGGATTCCGTCGCCAGCAATCCGCGCTACACCTTCATCAAGGGCGATATCTGCGATGCCGCCGCGGTCGCAGCAGCCATGGCTGGCTGCCACGCCGTCATTCATTTCGCCGCAGAGTCTCACGTGGACCGCAGCATCTACGATCCGGCGCCCATGATCCAAACCAACGTTACCGGCACCTTCGTGCTCCTCCAGATCGCGCGCCGGCTCCATATCGAAAAATTCGTGCAGGTCTCCACCGACGAAGTTTACGGCGACCTGGCCCCCGGCACATTTGCCGCCGAAAACTCGCCCATGCAGCCCAGCAGCCCGTACTCCGCGTCGAAAGCCAGCTCGGACTTGATTGTCCGCTCGTATTTTCGCACCTTCGGTTTTCCCGCCGTCATCACGCGAAGTTCCAACAACTACGGCCCTTTTCAATTTCCGGAAAAATTTCTACCTCTGATGATCGCGAACACGCTGGACGACAAACCATTGCCCATTTACGGCGACGGCGAGCAAGAGCGCGATTGGCTGCACGTGGAAGATCATTGCCGCGCGATTCAGGCAGTTCTCGAGCGCGGACGGATCGGCGAGGTTTACAACATCGGCGGGTTGGACGTGGTCGAAAATCTGACCATGGCGCGCCGTTTGCTTCGTGCCACGGGTAAACCTGAGTCCCTAATTTCTCATGTGGCAGACCGTCCAGGCCACGATCGCCGCTATGCCCTGAATTGCGAAAAGATCCAGCGAGAGCTCGGCTGGAAGGCCGCCATCTCTTTGGACGACGGCCTGCGCCAAACCATCGAATGGTATCGCACCAATACTAAGTGGCTAGTAGGAGTGCGGGAAGGGGAGTACCGGACTTATTACCAGAAATATTACGAGAACCGCGACTCTTCACTCCGCGCGATCACCGAAGCAGGGCGAAAACCAGCAAGCTAGCCCGCGAAAGGAACTCCGCGGCCGCGCTAGGCAGGGAACAAATTCTTCTTGAAGGGTCGCCTCGTTATTCTAGGCGGTAAGAACGCGTCCGGGAAACCGCAGGCTGCGCGAATTATTCGCCATCGCCAGCGCCGTCTTCTGCATCGCTTGCTCGGGGACCAAATTCCGGCCGCCCTTATTGACCTGCGCCGGAGTCCTCGCCTCGCTTTCCAGCAGCGTCGGCCGCATGAACCCCGCAGCCCGGCGTGCCAGCTCCGCGCGTGTTTCCACACCGAACTTACTCAGCAACGAAGACACATGGAACTTCACGGTGCGCACGGTGATATTCAGCCGCGAAGCGATTTCCTTGTTCGCGCGGTTGCTCACCACCGCATCCAGCACTTCTCTCTGCCGCGCACTCAACGAAGTCGGGCAGGCAATCGCGCGCCCCTCTTTCAGCAGTTCTTCCGTGCGCGAAATCAGCCGCCCCACCAGCGACTGCTCCGCCGGCACCAGTACCTGAAAGTCGGCAGGGTTCTGCCCGCGTACCAGGCACTGCATCGCCAGCAAACCGGCAATGCGCTCCACGGTGCACTCCAGGTCTCCACTGCCAGTCGCGCGAAACTGCGCCGTTCCGCTGGATGATTCACAGAAGAGGAATAGATTTGGGTGGTTCGTTTCCTGTTTTTCTTCGCGGGGAACGAGCTTTGGAAATACGCGAACCTTTTTCAAAGTGAGCCTTCCGTCTGCTTGCCCAGGATTGCATGCGGCTAAGCTTTGGGATTTAACTGCATCTGCAATTTTGCGTTTCCCAACGGTATGTCTACATCTCATCCCGCATAAGCCACTAACAAAAACCGGTCCGTGCCGATACGGTCCGGCCCCCTAAACCCTGATTGAGAAAGTGACGGTCACTCTCCAATCAGGACTTGGCCGTGGCAGGCTCTTTGCCAAACCCTAACTTATTTAAGTGGCTCAAAATGAGAAAGATGTGCGACCCGCCCAGCCCGCCACTCCGAAATTCGTAGGTAGAAACTGCTCTCGCATTGCAAATTCTTCCGAGCGCACGAGTCATCCACAGCCTGCATCCAACAGAAACCACGACCGATCCGCTCAGGCCCTCTCCCACCATCACGATTCCCTTCGCTGAAAATGCTTTCGGGTTACACTCCTCCCAACCGTAAGCGAAAATTCTTACGAGGGAGCCGAACCCTTGCACCGAACCGTCAAGCTCTTGGCCGTTGTCCACCTCCTGCTGCTCCTCGCGTTCGCAGCCAGCGCCCAGATTCCGCCTGTCAAACCGGCCCCGCTCTCACAGCAGGTCCCGCAAGGCTCGGGCGCCTGCTCCCTGCAAAAATCTTGCGCCGACTTGGCACCCGGCATGATTCAATCTGCCCTCGGTCCCTCGCCCCTTGAAGAAAACCTGCGTTACCTCAGCGACACCATCGGTGGCCGCGTCACCGGCACGCCTGCAGCCGACCGCGCCGCGGATTGGGCCGTGCAAGCCTTCCGCCACGCTGGCGTTGACGACGTCCATACCGAAAAATTCACGATTCCGACCGGCTGGACGGAAGGCCACACCCATCTCGAAATTCTTTCCCCCGCGCCGTTCCCAGTACGCCTGGTTTCCATTGGCTGGTCGCCCCCCACTCCCGACGGCGGCTTCACCGCGGACGTAGTGGACGCCGGCATGGGCGATGACGCCGGCTTCGCGAAAGCAGGAGCCGCCGCGAAAGATGCGATCGTCCTGGTCCACTCGAATTTCTTAGTCACGTGGGAAGATCTCGTGAACGAATACAACGTTGGTCCCGCCATTCTTGATCGCGCGCTGAAGGCCGACGCCGTGGCCGTTCTCTGGATGTCGTCGCGACCCAATCTGCTGCTGTATCGCCACACGCTGGCTGTGAATGGCGAAGTGGAGAAAATGCCGCAAGCCGTCGTGGCCAGAGAAGACGCCGAACGCATCGCGCGTTTTCTCGCAGCTGGACAAAAAGTTCACGTTCATTTCGAAATGCCTAACCGCATCACCGGCCCGGTGGATTCCGAAAACGTCGTCGCGGAAATCCGTGGCCGCGAAAAGCCCGATGAATTCGTGGTCCTCGGTGGGCACTTGGATTCGTGGGACCTGGGCACTGGCGCGCTCGACAACGGTTGCAACGTCGCCATGGCAATTGACGCCGCGCGCGTGATTCATGCTTCCGGCACCATCCCACGCCGCTCCATCCGCTTCATCCTTTTCACCGGCGAGGAACAGGGCCTGCTCGGCTCGGCCGCCTACGCCCACGCGCACCGCGCCGAGCTGGATAACATGGTCGCTGCGATCATTTTTGATTCAGGAAACGGCAAAGTGACGGGCTACGCACTGGGTGGCCGCAAGGACATCGTCGCACCCGTTCGCGCCGCGCTCGAGCCGCTCACGTCACTCGGCGTGAAAGACTTCACCATGGACGCCGGAATGGATACCGACAATTTCGATTTCCTGATCGAAGGTGTCCCGACACTCGTCGGCAATCAAGCCCCGGCCAATTACATGCTGAACTATCACGCCGCCTCCGACACGTTCGACAAAGTTGATATCGCCGAGCTGAAACGCCACTCCGGAATTGCCGCCGTCACCGCCTTCGCTCTGGCCGACGCCGAGCAGCGCATCGGTCCGCGCCAATCCCGCGCCGAAATCGAGCAACTTCTGCGCGACACCGCCCTCGATAAGGATATGCAGGAAGCGGGCTTCTGGCCGCTCTGGGAGAAAAGCGTTCGCGGCCGCCAACCCTAGCTGCGGCAACTGAGCCAAACATTCGACGAAACCCGTACGCGTTTCCCGCTGTGCTCTCCGCACCGCGCATCGCGTATACTGGTCCGAAGGATATGACAGCCGGTCCGCGTTCCATTGTCCGGGATAGCTCTGCTACCTCGCAGGAATCCAGGTCTCGCCGGATTCTGGCGGTGGACTACGGCCGCAAGCGAATCGGCCTGGCTATCTCCGACGAACTGCTGCTTACCGCGCAGCCGCTGCTGGTGATGAAACGCGCGAATCGCCGCGACGACCTCAGCCGCCTTCGCAATATTTGCAGAAAAGAGGGCGTCGCGCGTATCCTCGTGGGCCACCCGCTGCATATCACGGGCGAAGCGGGCGAAATGGCGCAGGAAGCCGCGCGTTTTGCCGCGCGCCTGCGCAAGGAGCTAGGAATCGAAGTGGATCTCGTGGACGAAAGGCTCACCAGTTGGGAGGCCGCGCAAATGGTCGCTGAATCAGGATCGGCCACGCATCGAAAAGCGTCGTCGCTCGACGACGTCGCTGCCGCTATCTTCCTGCACGAATACCTCGAACGCCACCGCGGCCGCCTGCAGCCCGCGGCGGCGGAGAAGGAATAACCCGCGATGCGACGGCTTGGCCTGCTGGCTCTTCTGGTGATCGCTGCAATCGGCGCAGGTGCCGGCTGGCTTGATTCGCAAATCAGCCGCCCCTATCGCGGCCACCGCCCCGAAAAAGTTTTCGTGGATATCCCCCACGGCAAATCGCGCTGGGCGATCGCCGGAATTCTTCGTCAGGACGATGTCATCCGCAACCGCGTGGCCTTCGCGCTCTTTAGCTTCTGGCACTTTCGCGCGCCCATGGATGCGGGTGAATATTATTTCGATCACCCGGTAACTTCGCGCGAAGTTTTCTGGCAACTCGCTCAAGGCAGAATTTTTGTGCACACCGTCACCATCCCCGAGGGCTGGACGATGTTCGATATCGCCGCCGAACTCGACCGCCAAGGTGTTTGCACCCGCGAAAACTTCCTCGAAGCCGCGAAAGACACTACGCAGATCTCCGACCTCGCGCCGCAAGCGCAGAACCTCGAAGGCTATCTCTTTCCTTCCACGTACGAATTCACGCATCACACCACCTGCGAACAAGCCGCCAAACGCATGGTCCAGAATTTCCGCGCCGTCTGGGAATCTCTGAACCCCTCCGGCACCGCGAATCTTCCGGCCGGGCTCACTGCTGACCAGGTGGTCACTCTCGCATCCCTAGTAGAACGCGAGACGCCGCGCAAGGACGAACGCCCTCTGGTCGCCGGCGTTTTCTACAATCGCATCAAGCGCGGCGGCCCCTTGCAGTGTGATCCCACCGTAGCCTACGCTCTGGAACTCGCAGGCCACCCGGTAAAAATCGTACACGCCAAGGATTTGCAGATCGTTTCGCCGTACAACACTTACAAAAATCCCGGCCTGCCTCCTGGCCCAATCGCGAATCCCGGTGAGGCCTCTCTCCGCGCCGCTCTCGCTCCCGCGGCCACCGACTACATGTATTTCGTCGCCAACGATTCCGGCGGACACTTCTTCAGCAAAACTCTCGCCGAGCACAATCGCAATGTCGCGCGCTATCGCAGCCTGCTGTCGCGCGATGCCCAACCCGTGGCCGACCAGAAACAACCCGCTCATCGAGGACCATCGTGAGTCCCGTTCGCCCAGACGCGCATCACGAAGGTGGCTCACCCACCAAGAAAGCCCTGATCCTCGAAGTCGCGGAGAGCCTCGGCAAGCCGCGCTACACGCCCGCCGAAATCGAACAGATTCGCCGCCAATTGATCGCCCAGCTTGGCGCACAAGGAAAAACTTCGCCTGACTACATCGTCAGCGTCCTCGAAGAAGCTGGCCTGCGCGTGGTGTGGTCCACGCGTTCCGATACCGACGGCCGCTACGAAGAAGAATTCACCGACCTGCTCCATTTCTCCACCCTCGAAGAAGCCGAAATGTGCCTGGTGCGCCTCGATGAGCTGCTCAGAAAATTTTTGCTCGAACATGAGCAAGCCGCCGCTGAACGCGTACGCGAAGTCGCGCGCCTGGGCCGCCGCCGCGCCGAGATGATTTCGCGCAACCACAAAGTGGACGCCACCAAGCGTGGCCAAAAGGAAGAAATTGCTCACTGGTTCGCCATCTGGCTGGAAACTCCCGACGCCTTCTTCGATTGGCTGGAAGTTCGCAAAGAATCTCCCGAGTTCAAGAACAAATTCCCCCAGTCCGGGCTTGCGGAAGATCTTCCCGGCGCGACGGAAGAATAAATCCGTGTACCTCCTCGAAATTGAACCTCTCGATCTCGGCGAAGACGTACGCGCCATGGGGCTAGAGCTAACCGAAGCCGACGAAAATCGCGAGCCCCTCCGCGGCGCCGACGCGGCGAAAATCTGGTCCCGCGTTCTGAGAGCCATCGCTGGCACTGAAATCTGGGCGCTCGATTTTTTCAGCCATCTCGATCGCCTGCGCGATTATTTAGAGCGCCATCAGATCCCCTACCGTGTGGCCACCGAACACTCCCTCGCGGTCCCCGCGCCGGATCTGGCCATCCTCGAACCACTAATAGATCGTTTTCAAAGCGAAACCTTCGGCGTCCGCGCGGCAGGCCCACTCCCAGAACCCGACCCCACTCTCGAAGGCGAACTCGCCCGGCGCGGAGTGGACGCTTACCACACCGCCTTCCCCAGATACGCCTTCTGTGCCATCTGCAATTTCGAAGATGGCTCGCTGGTCCTCTTGAGCGAAAAGCTTTGGGCCAGCGAGGTGATTCGCCGCGCAAGGCCCGCGCTCGAGGGCCAGAAAATCGAAATCCGCCTGGCCTCCTAACGCCTGCCCTCCCTATTGGTTAGTCCGCGACCTTAGACCTTTCGTACCATTCCCACAATCATGAGTCCTAGTACACAATTGCCTCGAGTCGAACCAGATGGCACCTGTCTCTCGCGAGTTAACCATGCAGAGCGAGCCGATAATCCCCAACGCCCGAGCCTTCGTCCGCAGCCTGAACGTGCTGCTTAAGTACGCTCGGCTCTATGGTTTAGAGCATTCCCGCTCGGCCGGCCAATTCGATTCCGCTTGGTCCGAACTGCAGGCAGCCGTAAATGCCGCCGGGCCAGGTGGTCTGCTGCTCGGTGCTTCAGGCTCGCAACTCCTGCTGGACGGAGTACCGCTGGAATCCAGTCCTGCCGAACGCAGTTTCGCCGATTTCCTCAATGCCTCCGGAGTCGCCAGCATCGGATTCCTGCCCCGCGTTGAACGCGAAGAATTCTCTAATCTGGTGAAGTGCTTCATGGATACCGGCCCGAAGGCAGGGAGCCTTTCCGATCGCCTCGCCGTCTTTTTCGCCCATCGCACCCACTCCGGCATCCGCGTGAACGAGATTCGCTTCGTTGCAGAAGACTCCGGCTTTTCCGACGCGCGCGTCGCCGCCACCCTCACCGCAAAAACTCTGGGCGCAGACGCCGACCGCATCCAGGAATGGTTCCGCAGCCCCGAAAAAATGATCCAGTTGATCGCCGCAGCCGAAGGTGAACACGGTGGCCCAGGAGTACCCGGATCCGGCGGCAGCGGCGGAACGGTACCCGGCTCGTTCTACGCGCGAGGAAGCGGCACGGGCGCGGCGAGTGGCGCAGGCTCTGGCGCGGGATTCGACACAAGCTATGGTGCAGTCACCGGCGGTTCAGGTTTTGGCGCGGGAACTTTCGGAGCAGCGGCGGCATTTGGCTCCGGTTCTGGAACCGGCCCAGGTCTAGGAGGCGTCTCCGGTTTGGCCGGCGGAATCGGCCAACTTGAAGAAGCCGAGCTGCACAGCCTGCTCAGATTGCTCGCCCAATTTGGCGAAGCTCAATCGGCCAAAAATCCTGACCTCGACCCACTGTCGTGGCGGCTGAAGATTTCGGCTCTCCCGCAGAACGCGCAAGTGACGCTGCAGCAGGCTCTCGCCACCGTGGCCGCGCAATCGCCCAACGCGAAGATGGACGAGAGCACCATGCTGCGCCTCGCTGAAGATCTCGCCATCCGTTTCGCCATTGATCGCTTCCAGCGCGGCGAAGTGAAAGTCAACGCGGTCCGCCAGATGCTCGACCGCATGGGCAACGAACTCAGCACCCTTCGCAAATTGCTAAAGTCGCGCGAAGAAAAAATGGCCCACGCCGGCATGTCGATGGAATCGCATGCCGACGTGCTCGATCGCCAGTTCTGGGCCGCCGTCCCCGACTCCGGCAAGAAAACCGTATTGATGTCTTCCGAAGCTTGGTGCATTCCGCCGCGCAACGTTCAGCAGTACGTGGAAGAGCTCATGGGACGCGGCGAATCAGACGCCGCCGGTGACATCCTGCTGCACTACGCATCCTGCGTCGGCAATGCCGACGCCGAGGCCCGCAAGAAAGCCGCGATCGGCCTAGGGCAGCTCGCTGAACTCTACAGCAAGGCCGCCAGCCAGCGTCTGCAAGACACCATCTCCAAAATCGGCGTCGCCATGGCCGCGGAAAAGGACACTGAGCTGCAAACACTTCTCAGTGCCGCCTTTGTCCGCCTCAGCCAGGAATCCGCCGCGCGCCGTTACTATCGCGCCGTGCAACAAGCTCTCGATTCGCTCGCCGACCTGGAAGGCTCGCGCCCCAGTTGGGTGCAAACTTTGCGCCCACGCATCGGCGTGGATAATCGCATTCCCGAATTCATCGAAGAGGCGATGGTCGCCGATGCTATGCCGGACGGTTTGGTCGGCGTGCTGATGCGCGTGCCGCAAACTGCGGCCGAACACCTCGCCGTGCGCCTCGCGCGAACTTCGCGCCGCACCGAACGCGAGAGTGTCGTCCATCTTGCTAAAGCCGTGGGCGCTCCCTGCGTGCGTTACCTGAAAGAATCGCTGAAGAATGACGCGCCGGCGAAAGCCGCTACAGTAATCGGTCTGCTCAGCCGCCTCGATCCTGGATCCGTGGACGAACTCCTGCCCCGTCGCCTTCGCGATGGCGGCCGCGGCTTTCATGACGCCGTTGTGCGGCAGCTTTCCACTGCCGGAGCTCCCGAGCGCGGCAAGCTTCTCTCCGATTCGCTGGAAATGTTCGACGTCATGATCGTCCCGCTCGCGCTCGACGAAATCGGCATGTGCGGCGACCCCGAAACCGCATCCAAGCTGTTACGCCTTGCTGAAGGCGAGATAATGCCGCAAGGCCCCGACTACCTGCGCGTGAAGGCCATCGAAGCGCTCGGCCGCATGCGCGCTTCAGCCGCCGCCGGACACCTGCGCCGTTTTGTCGAAGAGCGTAAAACTTTCGGCTGGGTGTATCCCGATGAAATTCGCATGGCCGCGGCGCAAGCGCTCGTCAAACTCGATCCCGCATGGATTCAGGAATTCCTGCCGCAATCCGGCTTGGACGCAGGAGTTTTTCAGCTCGCGCCGCTCGATCCGATCCCCGAGCGCGATTTCGTGCGTCATCGCCGCTATCGTCGCGTGCGCCTCCCGCGCAACGTTCCAGCCGTCGTCACCTCGGCAAAGGGAAAGTATTCGTCCGCGATCAGCGTCCTCAGCCTGGACGGCGGCCTGCTAAGCGGTGAACTGCAACTTCCCGTAGGCACCGAAGCCACACTGAAAATCCCCGCGGGCCTGCGCTCCATCAGCATGCAGGCTGTAGTGCGCTTCGTCCGCTCGCACCAGGCCGGATTCGAAATGGTCGGCATGAACCTGGAAGACCGCGCCAAGCTTCGCCGCCTGCTTGTTTCTCTTGGCGGCAACGATATCCCCGGCGCAGCGGCCGCTCCGGGTGGCAGTCTTCTCGACGACTAACCCGCGCATCTATTCTGCTCTACTCGCGCCACTCTACGTTTTCCAAAAACCCAACCACTCGAGCATCGTCTGGCCTAAATTATTCTGGTAAGCTCCCCCCGGCCGGATAGAATATCTGGCCCAGGGGCTTCCGCTGGTACGCCCGCAAGGGAGGAATTCAGTCGTGTTAAGCGCAACTCAAAGTATTCTCATCGTCCTGCTTTGCGTGCTGCTCGCCCTCACCTTTTTATTGCTGATGCGCCGCTTCTGGCCCACCAGCCAGCGCCGCGAACACAACGAAATCATCGGCTGGCAAGTCAGCGTCCTGGGCACCACCTACGCCGTGATTATGGGCTTCATGCTCTACGCCGTTTGGACCGACTACAATGCCGCCGAAATGACCGCCGACGCTGAAGCCAATTGCCTCGTCAACGTGTTTCGCCTTTCCCAGGGCCTCGCTCCCGCCGATCGCGATCAGATTCAGAAACTATCGCGAGAATATGCCGATGCGATGATCACGGACGAGTGGCCCGCCATGGGTGAAGGAAGCTTAAGCTTGAGCGGACATCGCATTGTTACAGAGCTCTGGGCCACCACGATGCAGGCCAAACCCGCGAGTCTGGGCGAACAAACCAGCTGGAACCACGTTCTGACCGAACTTACCAACATGACGGAACATCGCCGACTGCGCGAATTGCAAAGCAAATCGAAGCTACCCGGAATCCTGTGGACGGTCCTGATCGTGGGTGGAGTGATCACCACGTTGTCTTCCTGCTTATTCGGCACCGACAATTTCAAACTTCACGCCATCCAGGTATTCTCGCTCTCACTTCTCTTGGCGCTCGCCCTGGTCGCCATCGCGGATATTGACCGCCCCTTTCGCGGAGCCGTGCATGTAAACCCCTTGGGATTCGTTCACGCTCGCGACACCTTCACGGAATCCCAAGCCGGATTCAAATGACGTAGCTTCGAGGACGGACTGAGCGAATGTGTCAACGCAAAGTAGAAATGTCCGGGTTTGTGCAAGATAGAAATGTCCGCTTCCATGGTTTTCTCCAAGGGTGTTCGGCAGGCACATGGTATTTGGGTTTGCTCTTGTTGTTCGGTCTCTCGCTTCTTTCCGCAAGTCCTGCAGGCCGTAGGCCGGAAGGACTTGCGGGCGGCCGCAGCGGTTGGGGGCAGAGGCGCAGGTGCAGAGAGCGGTCGCGGAAACGCAACCAGTGGCTTCCGTCCAGCCGCCGTTCGATCTCTACGGCGGCTCCCCGCAGCCCTGCGCAAACTTCTTCCCGCACCACTCCCCAACGATTCCCCTCCCAGCTGACGGTGTGGTCCTGTGCCACTTGGCGGGCCACACGCACGCTCAGAATTTCTTCCAGGTGCTGTTCCGGCCCCAGCCGCCGATGGGCATTGCGTGGATTTCGTGCCGCCACCGTGAATCGCTGCTCCCACTGGGGAATAAAGCGCGTCTCCAGAAAGTGATTGGCTGCGGCGATGCTGTCGATTCCCGCCAAGCGCATCTCCTTCACCAGACGATCCTGCAGAGTTGCAAACAGCCTCTCGATCCGCCCTTTGGCCTGCGGACTGTGCGCCGCAATCCATTCGATTCCCAATTCGTGCAGCGCTCGCCCGAACTGCGAGCGGGCTGCTTCTCCCTGCAGTTGTTCCCCGATAGCGGCGCGCCGATGGGTACGAAAGATGCTGTTTTTATCGGTGTAATGGGCCAGCGGACGTCCGTAGCGCCGTAGCCATCCCTGCAGGGTTCGCAAGTTCTCTTCCGTGCTGTCCTGCTCGGTGAAACGTGCATAGATCCGGCTGGTGGCGTCATCGATCATGGCGATGAGCTGGCAAGCTGGACCGCGCTCCTCCAGCCAGCGGAACGGCGAGCTATCCTGCATCACCAGCTCACCGAAACTGGCTCGGCGTTCCCGCCACACGTGGATCTTTTTCACGCGCTGGCAGCGCGGACGCCACAAGGCCGCCTGGGTCATCCACTTCCGCAGCGTCTCGCGGCTTACCGCGAAACCTTCCTGGGCCAGGTGTTCGGCGGCCAAGCTGGGACCGAAATCGGCATAACGCTGACGGAGCCGCGCCAGGATCTTCTGCTCGAAGCGGGGCGCCAGCTTGCGATTCGATGGCCGGCCGCGTAATCCGTGAATCAAGGCAGCGTCGCCGCGCTGGCGAATCCCCAGCAGCATGCGCCGCACCTGGCGGTCGCTGACTTGCAGCCGCGCGGCGGCTGCCCGCTGCGTCAACTGCCTCTGCTGTACCTGGTGCAACACTTTCAATCGGTCCCGTTCTGGTTGGCTCAATGCGATTCGCTCCGTTTCCATGGGCCCCTCGGCCCTCCATGAAAGCGGACATTTCTACTTTGCACAAACCGGACATTCTCACTTTGCAGCGACAACGGACTGAGCGAATGTTGGCAACTCGCCCATCTACGGCTATGATGTGCGCCGTCGCAGACTTCGCGCTGGAAGGATCGATGGAACTCTCGCAGCAGGATCAATGGAAGAAAGAGGCAGGCGACGCCGCCGCGATGCTGGTCGAAGACGGCATGGTCGTCGGTCTCGGCACTGGCTCCACCGCCAGGTTCGCCATCGCTGCCATTGGACGTAGAGTCGCCACAGAAGGCCTGCGCATACTCGGAATACCCACCTCAGACCGCACGTTGGAGCAAGCCCGCGCCGAAAAAATCCCGCTCACTTCGTTCGCAGACCACACTCAAATTGACCTGACCATTGACGGCGCCGATGAAGTGCTCAGTGGCCCGCTCTACCTTATTAAAGGACACGGCGGCGCGCTGCTCCGCGAGAAGATCGTCGCCTCAGCTAGTAAACGCATGGCGGTAGTCGCCGACGACACAAAATTGGTTAAATGCCTGGGCGAGCTGGTCTCCGTTCCGGTGGAAGTTGTGCCATTCGGCTGGCAAGTCACAGCCAGAAGACTGGCTGATTTGGGAGGAAAACCGTCGCTGCGTCTTGGAGACGACCAAAAGCCCTACCTGACGGACAGCGGCCACTACATTCTCAATTGTGCTTTCGGCCCCATGAACGACCCCAAGGAAACCGCGCACCATCTCGATCACGTAGTTGGCCTCATCGAACACGGCCTGTTCCTGAAGTTCGCAACAGAAGCGTTTATCGCCGGACCCAACGGTGTAAAAGTACTGAAGAAGGAAAAGTAAACGCTAAATTTTCAAGTCGCTGTGACTACCCAAGAATCTTGTCAGAGGTGTCTAGCAACCAGCCACTAATCATTAGCCCCTGCATTTTTCCCAAACCGGTTGGTGTTACTCCGAGATTCCGCAACGTGATGGGAGCGAAATTTCGAAGCCTGTGGCCGTCCGGCTAGCTTGTTCTAGTTCTTCGAAACGCAGCCCTGCGGATACACCGCATCCAGCGCGCCCCACAATGCCTTCAACCCGCGCTCCGCGGCACATAGCACCCCAACCGTATCCACATCCTTCTGTCGCACCAGCCACTCGCGCCAAGCCGCGCGATGCCGCACGTCCGCTTCCTCATGCACCGCAAAATAAGCTAGTGCCCGCGGCTCCGTGATTCCATAAAACCGCCGCAATCCCGAAATTTTCTGGCTCGCAATCTCCGGAACTTGCGCTTCGTAAACATAAAACGCTGCCACGGCCTGCGTCGTGGATCCCTGCGCCGCCACCTCATCATATGTATCCAGCAACGCCGCGATCCCCGGCAACGGCCGCGCATCTTCCAAAGAAGCGTCACTCACTCCCAATGACTGCGCGAACTGCCTCCATAGCAGCGGGTGCGGCGCCGTAGCATCCAGCTCCTCCGCCAAATTCTCATTCACCAGTGAATTCAAATTCCGGTCGCTCTTCGTGCGCGCTGCCAGCTGCTTCAAATTCTCCGGAAACGATCGCACATGCTGGTAATATTGCTCCGCATAAAGTCCCAGCTCCGCCTTGGAAAGCTGCCCTTCCGTCCAAGCCTTATAAAAAGGATGCTTCAGCAGGTGGTGCTTCGCTACCAGTGAATCGAGCGATTCCAGCAGGGTCTTTGGTGCGAGGTCGTTCTTGGGCATCCGGGTCTCCTGAGCTCTTACCGAAAAATGGCGGTGGACCAAAACCACGAAATCCTACAGGAATTCGTACGGGAAATCCAGTATTGACACATCCGAGCGGCGCATCAGTTACCGAGCGGTCCTCAATCTCTCCCACTCCCGTCCACTGAAGCGCCAAGCCCAATCGTCTCCATGCGAGCCCGCAGCTGCGGACCCTGGCTGTGGATTGTGCCGCCCGATCCCAGCGTTCACCGCCGCAGCATGCCGCTCTTGACAAACCAACTGTATGGCTGTAATCATACAGTATGCTGTTTCACGTAAATCCGTCCTCCGGCGTGCCCATCTACGCGCAAATCGAAGCTCAGGTGAAAAACGCCGTTGCCGCGGGAGCCTTACAACCGCACCACGCGTTGCCATCGGTCCGTAATTTGGCCGCCACACTGGGCATCAATCCCACCACCGCCGCGCGCGCTTACCAGAATCTGGAACGCGACGGCGTCATCACCGCCGTTCCGGGCGGCGGCACATATGTTGCGGAAAACGTGCCACGATTTCTCAAGCCGGAGAAGGTGCGCCGGCTGCAGCCCTACGCCCGGCAAATTGCCGTCGAGGGCGCGCAACTTCTGCTGAGCGACGAGGACATTCTGAAGCTCGTTCAGGAAGAGCTCGATCGTCTGGGGGTGCGCAAATGAACGACGCAGCCATTCGCACAGAGCAACTTACGAAAACCTATGGGCAGAACCACGCTGTCCGCGAACTTGCCCTCAACGCGCCACGTGGCGCGATCTACGGCTTCCTCGGACGCAACGGCGCGGGCAAGACGACTACAATCAAAATGCTGCTCGGTCTGACTCGCCCCACCGCCGGTTTCGCGCAGGTGCTAGGAATGAATGTTGCCACTGAGCGAATCGCGATTCTGCGGCGCACTGCTTTTGTCAGCGAGAAAAAGTCGTTGTATCCTTCGCTCACTGCATCCGAGCTCGTGCGATTCAGTCGCGGCTTTTATCCCACATGGTCAGACAGAGCCGTGGAAAAATATTCTCGCTTGCTGGAAATTCCTATGCGGCAGCGCTTTGCGAAGCTCTCGAATGGAAATCAAACCAAGGTCTGGCTGTTGCTGGCCCTTGCGCAGGGCGCGGACTTGATGATCCTGGACGAACCGACCACCGCTCTGGATCCCATTTCGGTTGAACAGCTCATGCACGTGCTGGCCGAAATCGCACTCGACCGTGGCTGCACCATCTTCTTTTCTTCCCATCAACTAGAGGAAGTGGAACGCATTGCCGAATATGCCGGCTTCATGGATCGCGGCAAGCTTCTGCTGCAATCCCGCTTGGACGACATCAAAAGTGAATTCCGACTAATCACCGCTGCCGGCAACTCCCTCCCTGCGCAGACCTCCGCGCAAGTTTTGTCCGTCGGGGTCGAGGGCAATTTCTGCAAATACGTCGTAACCAGCGATGCGGAGGGCTTCGCCGCTGGACTATCGCGGAATGGAGCGACGGTTACCGATGTTGCTCCGCTAAGCCTGCGCGAAATCTTCTTGCAGCTCGCGCAAAAGGAGCAGTGATGTACTTCTGGAAATGCTGGCGCGACACCCGTTCTTTCTTCATCGTCTTCGCGATCATCGCCGCTATCGTAATGCCCGTCGCTGCCGTAGTCTGTGTTGGGACGGGCTTGCTCGAAACTTTTGGGCGGGAAGCGTTTCTTTCCACGTTTGCATTGATAGTCATGTTCGTCGCTTTGGCTCTTGGCGCACTCTGCGCCAGCGAAGAATTCGCCGACTCGACAATCCATTTCCTCTTCACCAAACCGCGCAGTCGCGCCTATTTCCTGTGGACCGGCTGGGTCGCCGGTTGCGCTCAGCTGCTGGCAATTGCGCTGATTAATTGGGCGGCGGGCTCGCTGACTCTCGCGCATTACAGCAAAAATCCAGCTCACGTGGCAGTCCTTGATTCCGCGATGAACCAGCAGCTGGCAGGCGCTGCGATTGAAGGCCTGTACGTCTATTGCCTTACGTACGCGTTGACAGTCGGGCTGCGCAACGGTCTGCGCGGCCTCGGTGCTAGCATCGCCATTGTGTTCGGCGTTCCGTTCTTCGCGATTGCCGTGCGCTGGCGCTGGAAAATCAGCCTGCCCGTCCCAACCGTGCCGATCGCAAGCGTGTCGCCGTTCACTAGCAACATCATTTGGCTGCTTGTCGCACTGCTCTTCGTTTTTGTCGCGCAACTCGTCATCGAACGCACGGAGATATAGTCAGTCGAGACCACTCAAATCAGCGCCGCGCGGGTATTCGCTGTGGTACGCCATCGCTCTGGCGTTATATCCTTCACTCCATGGCGCGCTCGCCGCAACGCTCCCCCACTACCGGCTTGTCTCTCGGCCTGATCATCACCATCGCCGCCGTCATAGCCTATTCCTGGTACATCACGCTGCAAATTTCCCACCTGCGCGAATTGCAGAACAATCTCGTCGAGCACAATCGCCGCGATTCCCTGCAACTTCTCCGAGTGCAGAACGATCTCAACTCCCTCGGCCTCGCCATGCGCGACATGCTCGATAACGACGAGCCATATCCCCTCACCGCCTGGTCCGCGCAATTTCAACGCATTCGCACCGACCTCGATAGCGCCCTGCAGGCGGAAGAGCAGCTGACCATCGCCCGCCGCACTCCCGAACAAACTCAATATCTGAAAGATTCGCTCGCGCAATTCTGGGATGCCGCCGACCGCACCTTCGCCCTCGCGCAAGCCGGCAAAGACGCTGAGGCCCGCGCGCAAATTCGCCTGTCGCTGCAAGCCCGCCAGTCCACTCTCAGCACCGCCGTTTCCCGCCTGCTCGTGGAGAACAACGAAAACGAGCAGCAGGCCGCCACCCAAGTCGCGCAGATTTACGACCGCGTGCAACGCCAGGTTTATCTATTTCTCACCGCCACGCTCACCGCGATCCTCCTCACCAGCCTCTATCTGATTCGTGCCAATCGCCAGCTCTTCGCCCGAATCGAAGCGCTCTCCCAGCAGCGCAGCGAACTCGCGCAAAAATTAATCTCCTCACAAGAATCCATGCTGCGCTCCATCTCCCGCGAGCTCCACGACGAATTCGGCCAGATCCTCACCGCGATCGGCTCACTGCTCACCCGCTCCGAAAAACGCATCCCGGAAGGCTCGGCTTTGCACACCGATTTGCGCGAAGTGCGAGACATCGCCCAAACTACTCTGAACAACGTGCGTAGCCTCTCGCAAGCATTGCATCCGGTGATGCTCGATGAAACCGGCCTCGAAAGCACCATGGACTGGTACATTCCCACAGTGGAGAAGCAGACCGGAATTGACATAAGCTACCAGAAGTCCGGCGTGCCCTTCGCGCTCGACGGCGGCGCGGCCATTCACATTTACAGAGTGCTGCAGGAAGCTCTGAACAACGTCGCCCGTCACTCCGGCGCGCGCGAAGCTCAAGTGCGCCTGCAGTTCTCACCGAACGCGCTGGACTTGGAAGTGGAAGATCATGGCAAAGGCGGCGTCGCCGTGGCTGCGCGCTCGGGCATAGGTCTGGTAGCCATGCGCGAACGCGCCGAACTGCTTCGCGGCACCATCGAATTCACGCAGCCGCCGCAAGGCGGGACTCTGGTGCGCATGAGGGTTCCGCGGGAGGGCAACGAGGCGAATGTCGGATAAGATTTCCGTTCTACTGGTGGACGATCACAGCCTGGTGCGGCGCGGCTTCCGCCGCATGCTCGAAGACGAGGGCGACTTGCAAGTCTCGGGCGAAGCTAGCAGCGGTGAAGACGCCGTGCGCCTGGCGCGCGAGCTGCGTCCCGACGTGATCGTAATGGACTGCGCGCTTCCGGCCATGAGCGGCCTCGCGGCGGCGCGCCTGATCCTCCAGGAATCTCCCAAGCAGGCCATCCTCATGCTCAGCATGCATTCTGAAGACACTTTGGTGCGCCAGGCGCTCGACGCCGGCGCCCGCGGTTACATCCTGAAAAATGCGGACGATCTCGGTCTGGGTTCGGCCATCCGCCGCGTCGCAGCGGGTGAAATTGTCCTCGCGCCAGAAGTTTCGCGCTCACCATCCCTAAAAGGCGAACGCGATTCCGGTCTCACCCCGCGCGAACTCGAAATCCTGCAATTAATCGTCGAAGGCAATTCCAATAAAGCCATCGCCGACCGCCTCTCCCTCAGCGCGAATACCGTGGCCGTCCATCGCGCAAATATCATGGATGCGCTCGGCATTCACAAGACCGCCGAGCTAGTCGTCTACGCCATCCGCAATGGTCTGGTGAATATCTCGTGAATCGCAGGTCCTTCCTGCTGGGAATGGCGGGGCTCGCTGCCAGTCCGCTCGCACGAGCCAAACACGAACTGCTCGCACGCGGGCTAGTCGCGGCACCATCCGCCGCGAGTCCCGGTTTCCGCCTGACAGACGTCACGTCCGCCGCAGGCATTCAGTTCCATCACAACAGCGGTGCCTACGGCGGCAAGCTCCTCCCCGAAACTCTCGGCTCAGGATGCGCATTCCTCGATTACGACGCGGACGGCTGGCAGGACATCCTGCTGATCAATGGCATGGACTGGCCGCAGCACAAACGGCAGCGCACCACACTCCGCCTCTATCGCAATAATCGCGACGGCACTTTCACAGACGTCACCCATCGCGCCGGGCTCGACGTTGAAATGTACGGCATGGGCGTCGCCGTCGGCGATTACAACAACGACGGCTTTCCCGACATTCTCGTCACCTGCGTCGGCCAGAACCGCCTGTTCCGCAACTCCGGCAAAGGCACATTCACGGATGTCACCGCCAAAAGCGGACTCGGCAATCGCCTCGGCTTCAGCACCTCAGCCCTGTGGTTCGATTACGATCGCGACGGCTTGCTCGACCTCTTCGTCTGCAATTACGTGAAGTGGTCCGCCGAGCACGATGTATTCTGCAGCCTCGACGGAAAACATAAGTCCTACTGCACGCCTGAAGCGTACCGCGGCGAAACTTGCTGGCTCTTTCACAATCGTGGCGACGGCACTTTCGAGGACGTCACCGCCGAGTCCGGCATCTTTGACACCAGCTCAAAATCTCTAGGCGTCGCCATGCTCGATTACGATCGCGACGGCTGGCCCGACCTCCTGATAGCCAATGACACCCAACCCAACAAGCTCTACCGCAATCAACGCAATGGCACGTTCAGGGATGTCGCTGTGGAAGCCGGAATTGCCTTCAGCGCCGAAGGAAAAGCGCGCGCCGGAATGGGTGTGGACGCCGCCGATTTCGATCACTCCGGCTTTCCCGGCGTTGCCATCACCAATTTCGACAACGAAATGATCGGCCTCTATCGCCCCGCCGCCAATGGCACGTACAACGATGTCGCAGTCCAAGCCGGGGTCGGCCTGGCATCACAAAACACGCTGGGTTTCGGCTGCGCGTTCCTCGATGCGAACCTCGACGGCGCGCTGGACCTCGTCGTCGCCAACGGGCATATTGATGACACCGTCCGCAACATTCGCGGCAATGTCGGCTACGCGCAACCTCCGCAAATTTTTCTCAACAATGGCCAGGGAAAATTTCAAGACGTCGCCGCAGCCACGGGCGAAGCGTTCATTCAGCCCAAAGTCGGCCGCGGCCTCTGCTACGCCGATTTCGACCGCGATGGCGACCTCGACATATTAATGACCACCAACAACGGCCCCGCGTATCTCTACCGCAACGACCAGCAAACCGGAAATCACAGCATCCGTTTCCGGCTCACCGGCACGAAATCCAACCGCGACGCGATTGGAGCCATGGTTCGCATCGAACACGAAGGCTCAACCCAGGAGCGCTTGGTAAAAGGCGGCTCGAGCTACCTCTCGCAATCCGAACTGCCAGTAACTTTCGGTCTCGGCAGACGCGACAAGATTGATCGCGTCACAATCGAATGGCCCAGCGGCAAATCCGAAGAATACAAAAACCCGGCCGCAGGACAGAGCTACGACTGCGTTGAAGGAAAAGCCATCACTCCGCAAGGCCGCTTCTAGATCAGAAAGTCCGGGCGAGGCTCGTTCGACATCAGAATCCTCGCCCGCTACCCAGACGAATTCAGCAGCCTGCGAACGAGCTGAAATCTCCCAGCGCATTCGGCAACTTCGGAGTAAACGGATCGAAACCAAATGATTTTGCAACGTCGAATCCCGCAGCCTTGGCCGCGGTGATATCCACGAACGGCGTAAGCGCCGCGACTGCCTGGTCAATTTCCGTCCAACACAGCGTGCGCTCGTAGCCGTTGTTATTGGGCGGAGCAACGCTTTCCGCAACCCCCTGCGCACCGGTGATTTTCTGAATCGGCCCGCCATCTTGCGCCGCCACATCAGGCCCCACCACTCGCGCCAGCGTGCGGTGGTCGCTTTCAATCCCCATGATGCGCGCCGCCGTTACCCGCAGATCGCGCGTACTGAAATTGCGCACGCCCACCAGGTAAGCCGCGATAAACGCATCTTCCAGCGTAACCAGAACGTTCAAAGTCGTCTGCGCGTCTTCGAACATTCCTTTCGGATAGAAGAAAGACGTAAACGGAGACGGCTGGCCCGTGACGGATTGCTCCAGCAGGTAGTGCGACATTTCTTCCTGCCGCGCGCCCCGTAGGTATCCCTGATCATCGGAAGGTATGCGCCCGAAAAATGGCGCCGTTTCAATGATATGTGTGTACGTCGTCACCGCGAGCGCTTCCGCAATTTCCGCGGCGATCAGGATGTCTGTGTCGCGCTTCTTCGAGCCGTCTCGGTATTCGTCGTGGTCGTCACCACCCATGGCGCTCATCGCCTTTGCAGTCGGCGAGCCCACACTCAGCAGGCCGCTGAGCCCGGCGCCCCCCACGGCTCCGGCAATCACCGACCGCTGCAAGAAGCCTCTCCGGCTATTTATCCGGTTCTGCTCCGTCTCCGAACACACCAATCCCCTTTCCTTTTCCGTACTCATAATTTCAAGCTCCTGTCTGATTTTTTTAGGTTAAATACGGCGGGAGCGCCGGGTGAGAAGGTTTCCGGCCCAGAAAAACTTCCGCTGTCATTCGTACGCAGCGTTCCGCGGATCGGATGTAACAGCGCGAGGGATTATCTTGAATCGTTTTATCTGGAAGGTTGGGACGCTGCAGCCACGATCGCGTCGTTTGTAAACAGTTTGTAAATAGACCAATGCTTCTTGCTTTCAGGCCGGCAATGCAAAAATCCGCGCCAGATTCTACGCGTCGTCGTAATCCTCAGTCAGCGACGCCAGAAACGCAGCCACGGCCGCAACGTCGCTATCACTCAGCGACATCCCCTGAAACTCCACCGGAGCATTGCGCAGCGTCCCCGCTCGCGCCAGCGCCGACATCCGCACGTAGAATTGCACCACTTCTGGAAACTCCAATTTGCTGCCGTTGTGAAAATAAGGCGCTGAATCTTCCAGGTCGCGCAGCATCGGCGTCTTGAACTGCCCGATAGTCGTGGCCAGTCCCTGGTCCGCCGTGCAATTCTGCGGATTCGCGCACACCACTGTTTGCAGATCCGTCTGCGGATTCGGAACATCCGGATTCAAATAAATGTTCCACAACCCTAGATCAGCGAAATTCGGCTGCCCGGCCACCGCATGGTGCCGGAATTCTTCGCTGGCATTAGGATGCGTGACCGAAACCGGCATGTACTGATCGAAATTCTGAGTGCGCTGCGCCAGGGTGGGAATAGCGAGATTCATGAACGAGCCGGTTCCGTTTGCAGTGTCATATTCTTCCTGCGACACGCCCGTATTGTGAAATCGGAAATCGGTAAAGTTCGGCGCCGTGTGGCACGCCGCACAATTTCCCGCGTGCTGCGAACCATCCGCCGCGTTATTCGCAACGCGCAGAAATATTTTCAGCCCCGCAAGCTCCGTTGCGCCAAATTGAAATGGCTGCGCGTGATATTGAAATTGCCCGTAGCTTCCGTTCACGAAGATGGGACTGCTCATGCCACTCACCAGAGACAGCAACCGTTGATTGTATTGCGGGATGCTCTCCCCAGCCATCGGTTGCACCGGCAGATGATTGATCCGCAGAAAAACATCGTATGGTGAAGCAAAGTAACGCCCGAACTGGTCCTGCTTGAACAACAGCCCCGCCATGTATTGCGCGATCAGTTTTGCAATCAGGTCAACGATCTGATCGTCCGTCGCCGACGTCACGTCCAGCCTGTACTGCGGCGCCAGCTGCACGTCCGCCGGAATCCCAGGCTGCGTTCCCAGAAAAATCACAGAATACGGAAGATTCTCGCCGTATTCCTGCGCCGGCGTGTTCATGCCGTTATCCTCGCGAATCACTTTCGCGATGTGCGCGATGGCCTGCTGCGTCTGCGTCGGTCCCCAGCCAAAATTTCGCCCCGTCAGCGTGCTCTTCACCAGGTCCGCGGGATCACTAAACTGCCCATCAAAATGAAGAAATGTCGGGCCAGTGCGCGATTGCAGCGAACCCACCATCTGCGTCGAATTGCGTGGCGTCGCAGTGAAATTACCCATCGGCAGCGGCAACGGGCTGTGATCAATAAAGTCCGCGTACGTCCGGTTGCCCGCCCCAGCAACCCCCTGAAACTCCACCACGAAATGGCACGACCGGCAGTTGATGGACTCTCCCGCGAAAGGCCCAGGCAACGTCCCGCTGGTCGTCAGTACCTGCGCCACGACCGGATCGCCCGCGATCAGCGGATCGTTTACTCCAGTCATGTGCGCCGCAAAATATTCCGCAAACCGCGTCTCCACAAAAAGCCGCTCGCCGATCTGCTGCTCCGAAGCGTTGATCGTGTCGTTCTCGGTGGGGAACTGGGGCGCCTGACCGGAAGAACACGCGCTCAGAAATATCAACGCAGCAGTAACACCCGCCACCAAAGCATTAGGCCGAATCATTGCGATTTCTCCTCTGAATAATTCACAGCAGTCGCCGCACCGG
Organism: uncultured Acidobacteriota bacterium; assembly: GCA_963779465.1. Lineage (GTDB taxonomy): Bacteria > Acidobacteriota > Terriglobia > Acidiferrales > UBA7541 > Palsa-295. The sequence goes on from CAVZYH010000004.1 coordinate 404,177, forward strand.
ATGCGCGTCCCATACTCTTCACGTAAGCGATGATTTGCCAGCGCGACGGTTCCGGCATAGCACTCCATGTGGGCATCCCGCGCCGCAAATTGCCGTTATACAGCAGCCAGAAAATGTCGCCTGCCGTGGCCTGCTGCTGCACGCGTTCGCTGCGCAGGCTCGGTTTTGTGCCGCGCCCCAACGCGTCCGCGCCATGGCACTTCGCGCAGTGATCTCCGAAAAGTTTTGCCCCGCCGGCGATCGCCGCGGTCTGCCCGGCGTACGGATTCACTCTTGTGTGATAGTCGGCCGGAACTTTCTGCAGCCACGAACCATCCGCCAGCGCCATGCAGAAAACCAGCGCCGTCATACTCAGCGTCACCCGAAACGCCATCCTGCACCGTTGCTCCGCACCCCGCCAGCGAATCAAAAACTTCTCACTTACGCGTAACCTGCTCATTAGTTTTTCCGCCGGAACATGTTCCAGACCTGCTGTACTTCATACGAAACCGAAAACCGGTACAACACATGCGCGCTGTTGTCGTTCAATCCAAATTGCGGCGAGAAAAGAATCGTCGGCCCCCGCGGAATACCAAAACTCACCGTCGGCCCCAGATATTGCGAAGTAGCCTTAAAACCGAAACCGTCGGTTGTGCCCAGGCCCCCGTATATTTCCGCGCCCGCCGCGAAATTCTCGCGGCACCAAAAGCAGGACTTGCCGCGCGAGATCAGGCTCAGCGGCCGGCTCAAACCCAGCGCATAGCCGAATTCCCAAGGTCCGCTTTCGTTCAGATCCTTTTCCGCGATGAAATTCTCGGAGAAATTCCACCCGTGCGTGTTGGTGGACAAAATCAGCTTCAGTTCCATCTCCCGCTCGATCTCCTGGCGCGCTACGTTGTTCGGTATCACCAGGTCCGCGACGGTTTGGTGCCCCGTGATTTCCAGCAGGGCACGGTCTGCGAAGTTGGTGTTCTCGTACTCCACATACAGCACCGGATTGATGAAGTGCTCGCGCAGCAGCGGCCGGAAGCGGTTTTCCCAACGGAAGCCCGTGAAGATCGTCGAATCGTTCTTCGTCGCCTGCCCATCCAGATAGAACTCCGTGGTCCACCAGCCCTTCACGCCATACTCGAACTCCAGCGCACTGCCCAGGAACGCGTTTCCGTTGGCGGGCGCAGCCTGCGTGTTCTTCAGCGAAATTTCCAGGTTGCCCGGCTCTTCCAGTGCGGATGAATAAGTGACGAAGTAAGGCGGCTCTTGCGCCACCGCGCGCGGCAGGAAAGCAAAAAACAGCAAGCAGGAAATCAGAGCGGAACGCCACAGAACGTGAGCAGGAACTCCAACGTGATTGGGTGTTGTGCGTATCATAAATTTCCCGGCCTAAATTCCAGCTGCAACAAGGTTGCAAGTAGAGGGCAACGAAAACCGAACCAGCATCGCCGTCCGTCTACTTGAAAAGCAGTAACAACTAGAAACTAACGAAAGCGGGTCGCCTCCGTTATTTTCCTACTTGCAACTGTCTTACAACTGGAAAACAATCAAACTAGATTGCAATCGCCGCTTCTCCAGTTGCAACTGGCTTACAACTGGAAACAGATTAAACTTCGTCCACTGAATCTTGTCAAGGCCGAGTTACGACAGTGGAGGCAAACCTACTTCAGCCAGGATTTCTCGGTAACGCGCTTCATCGTGCAGGCTCACCAGCGCCACGTCAATGCGTATGCTCATCAACGCGGGCTCATGCTCACGGTAAGCAGTCTGTAATTCGTCCAACGCTTCTTGTTTTCGTCCGAGCAACGCATAAGTCCGCGCCAAACTGTAAGCCGATTCTTTGCCGTCAGCGCGCAGCCGCTGCTGCTCCTTCAACATCGCACTCCACATTCCCTGCGCTCCGCCCCGCGCTAATCCCTTCTCGCCCGCCGTGACGATGTCCAATTGCCCCTGATCATGCAACAGCGTCGCCGCCTTTCTGCGTTCCCCCAGGTATTGCGGGTATTCCCCCAGCCCGAGATGCACAACGGCCAAGTAATTGTGCGGAGAGAGAAAATCCGGCTCGGCCGCCACCAGCTGTTTCAGTAGGTCCGCTGCCTGGCGCGTCTGGCCTGAGTGGAACAGCACCAATCCCTTGTCCGCTAGTATGGACGTGGAATGGGGGTCCAGCTTCTGCGCTTTTTCAATTTCTTCCAGCGATTCCGAATACCGGCCCAGATGCAGCAAGTACGTGCCGTACCAATAATGCGCGTTCACCGAGTTCGGATCCAGCGTCAGCGCCCGCACGAACTCACGCTGCGCTCCGGCCACATCCCACGACCAGTAAAAATCCACGAACCCCAGCGCGCTGTGCGCTCCAGAGAGCGAATCGTCCAGCGCGATCGCGCATTTCGCCGCAGCCTCCGCTCGAGGGTAAGCTTCGTTCGGAGGCATCCGCGAATACTCGCGCAGCAGGTTGTAACAATTTGCCAACCCCACATACGCTTCCGCATACTGCGGATCGCGCACCACCGCCTGCGTAAAATAATCCACCGCTTGGTTCAGACTCTCCGGCGTGCGTTTCTGCCAGTAGTAGATCCCTTTCAGGTAAAGTTGTTCCGCCTCCGGCTCAGGAATATGATGCCGCGCGGTCGTGCCAGCCCCAGCGCTCGTGCCACCCGCTGGGGTCATGGAGTTCGTCGCACTCGTCGCGCCAGCTCGCACCGCGCGGTCCGAACGCGCGCGCCGGACCACCGTCACCAGCACTACCGCCGCGACCAGCACCGCCGCAATAAGCGCTACATATCGCCCTGCGGCCTGGGTGCGCTCGCCCGCTAACACGCGATCCGCGCTCCGTCGGTCTCCGACGTGCCGGTCAACGAACCGCGCGCTCCCATTCATATCGCCGCGCGACAGGCCGTTTGCCTCGACGCTGCTCTCGCCCTCAATCTCGGAAGAGGGAACTCCATTCATCGCCCCGGAACTCGCCTCAGCATCATTCTCCGCGTTGATTTTTGCCCCGCTAAGCCACTCCGTCAGCTCGTCGGTGTAAGCATAAACGTTTGCCCGCCCAGCACCCGGCACACGATGCACCGGCAGCCCGCGCGTCGTCTCCCACCGCTTCACAGTTCGCTCGTCCCGGCCAAAAAACGCGCCGATTTCTTTCCACGTATCGAGGCGCCGATTCACCCGAGGGCTTGACTCTGTGGAACCCATATACCGATTTGTCCTGAATTGTCCTCTGTTACCGTCCGCGCGGGGACGGCACCGGATAATGATACCTCCGGACAGACGTGTATGTTTAGCGCCTTCCTTTGCGCCGCCCTGCCTCGCATGCCACAGCAGCCCGCTTTTTGCGCACCAGTACGCGACGCCAGAAAGTATTGAGGCGTCACAAGAATTTATGCCATCCTGATGCTTCGGTTATCGCTCGCTAGTTTTCTGTGAGGATTCACCGCATGAAACAAACGTTGTTCGCGTGGTCTCTGATCGCCGGCTTCGCGCTCACCGCATCCGCGCAGCAAACTGCGTCACAAAATCCTCAGCCGGCCGCCGAAACAATCCAACTGGACGTCCGCGCGGCAGGCCAGCCCTTCCCCCATTTCTGGGAACAAATGTTCGGCTCCGGCCGCGCCATCCTCTCCCTGCGCCAAAGCTATCGCGACGACCTGCGCGAAGTAAAATCCGCGACGGACCTGAAATACGTCCGCTTCCACGCCATCTTCCACGATGAAGTAGGCGTGTACGACGAAGATGCCAGCGGAACAGCAATCTACAATTTTTCCTACGTGGACCAGATCTACGATGGCCTGCTACAAACCGGCGTGCGCCCCTTCGTCGAACTCAGCTTCATGCCCAAAAAACTCGCCGCCGAACCGAAATATCAGGACTTCTGGTACAAGCCCAACGTCTCGCCCCCCAAGAGTTACGAAAAGTGGGCCGAACTCATCCGCCAGTTCGCGCAACACCTCGTGGACCGCTATGGCCTCGACGAAGTCTCGCAATGGTATTTCGAAGTCTGGAACGAACCCAATATCGATTTCTGGGCCGGCACTCCAAAAGAACAAACCTACTTCCAGCTCTACGACTCCGCCGCCCGCGCGCTAAAACAAGTCAGCCCGCGCCTGCGCATCGGCGGACCCGCCACCGCGCAAGCCGCCTGGGCCGATCGCTTCATCCAGCAGGCGGTAAAAGAGAATGTCCCGGTAGATTTCGTGTCGACGCACGTCTACGGCAACGATTCCGCCCCCGACGTTTTCGGCACGCACGAACAAATCCCGCGCACGCAAATGGTCTGCCGCGCCGTGCGCAAAGTTCACGATCAGATTGCCGCTTCCGCTCGCCCCAATCTCCCGCTCATCTGGAGCGAATTCAACGCCAGCTACATGAACGAACCAGACGTAACGGACTCCACCTACATGGGCCCTTGGATGGCCGACACCATTCGGCAGTGCGACGGCTTGGTCAACATGATGAGCTACTGGACATTTTCTGACGTCTTCGAAGAACAAGGTGTCGTGAAGCGTCCCTTCTACGGCGGCTACGGTCTGATCGCCGAAGACGGCCTGCCCAAGCCCGCGTTCAACGCCTTCAGACTCCTCCATCGTCTGGGCGACACAAGAATCCCCGTAAATGCGGACAACATCATCGCCACACGCCGCGCCGACGGCACCATCGTGATTGCGCTATGGAATACTCCAGTGGTAGGAGCCGGCGGAGAAGCAAAAGAAGTAGTGCTGCAGCTAAATTCGCTGTCAGGACATCGCAAGGCAACGATCTACCGCGTAGATGCCGATCATGGCTCGCTGCTCAAAGCCTACGCCTCGATGGGCAGTCCCGCGTATCCCACGCCAGCGCAAATTCTCACGCTACGCCAAGCCGCCCAATTGACGAAGCCCGGAACTTCCGCAATCCGGAACGGTCAACTCACGCTGCAGCTCGCGCCAGACGCTCTAGCAGTAATTGAGATCCGCTGATTCGCGGTCGCCACGTCAACATCGCCCCACGTCACTTCTGTGCATCCACGCCGGCTCCAGGCGGCACCACCGGATGATGCCCTAACTCATTTCCCGTAATAATCGCGTTGCGAATCTGCGCGAATATATCCGTCAAAGTATTCGGCGTGTGCGGAATCAAAATCGTATTCGTATGATCGTTCGCCGCCACCTCCTTCAAAGTATCGAAATACTGCGTCATCAACACCAGCTGCATCACATCCTGCGGCGTCGAACCCGGCACCGTCTTCGCGAAGTCCTCTACCGAATCCTTCAGCCCTGCGATGATCGCCTTGGGCTGATTCGCAATCCCCTCGCCCTGTAGCCGTTTCGATTCCGCCTCCGCTTCCGCCTGCTTCACGAGCAGTAATTTGTTGGTCTCGGCGCGAGACACCGTAGCCTCCCTCTCCCGCTGCGCCGCATTGATGTCGTTCATCGCCGCCTTCACCTTCTGGTCCGGCACAATGTCCGAAATCAAAACCTTCACGATCGAATACCCATACTCCTTCATCGAAGCGTCCAGGTTGTCCCGCAAATCGCCCGCAATATCCGCCTGATTCAAAAATGTATCGTCCAATTTCATCTTCGGCACGTGCCCCAGGACCACGTTGTAAACCATGGACTCGATCTGCTTCACCGGATCCGACAATTTATAGAACGCGGACTCCACGGAATCCGGAATCACCTTGTACTGGATCGACACCGGAATCTGCACGAACACGTTGTCCTGTGTCTTCGTCTCGACTTGCACCTCAAACTGCTGCACCTTCATGCTCATCCGCTGCACCACCGTCTCTAGAAACGGCGTCTTCCAATTCAGCCCCGGCCCCGCCACCCGCGCGAATTTCCCCAATCTCTGCACGATCGCCACCTGCGCCGTCTGCACCGTGAAAAACGATCCCAGGAAAATGCTCAGCACGAAAAACGCGATCACCGCGACCAGCAGCATAACCAATGTCTCCACGCGCCATCTCCTTTTGCAATTGCGGCCCTATTCGAGGCCATTGCATCAGCTCGAACCGAACGCTGGCCTCACTCCAGCGCATCGCGCAATTTATAGCGCGCGGCCGCAAAGCTATACGTATTCATGAAAAAATAAATCGGCGTAATCACCAGCGAAATCGTCCCCCACCACCCCTGCACGAAGTTCCGCCAAGTGAACGCCCAATACGCGCGACTCATGCAGTTCTTGCACAACTCACCCTGCAGCGTGTAAGTATGCCGTAGGAACAGCATCCCCACATTGCGATGAAAGGATACAGGCGCGACAGACCGCATTTGCTTGCACATCTGGCACAATCGCATGCCGCCGAGAGCTGAGGGCTGGTCCACAAGTCACCGCCGGGCACCACGTTTGCGCGGAACATTACCACAAGATGCGCAAACCTATACGTGATTCGTTCCTTAACGAGTCGCGCGTAACCGAGCGCCTCTCACGGCCGCGTTCCCGGATTTTCCGCAATCGGCAAATTAATTTCCCGCACCGGCCGGTCCATCTCACCCGGCGCCGCAGGCAAATCCAATCCATCCGTCACCAGCAATCCCTGCAGCGCCGCCGCGCTGATCCACACATTTTCCAAGGTATTGATGTAGCTCGTTTCCAATTGCACCAACGTCCGCTGCGCGATCAAAACCTGCGGATAAGCGGCCGCGCCTTCATGATATTTCACCAGATAAAGCTCGTAAGCCTTCCGGGCGTTTGGCAAAGTCCTGCTCTTATAACGATCCGCAATCGCGCGCGAGCTAGCATAATTCTGCATGATGGGCGCAGCCATCTGCCGCAGGACCAGCCCCACGCGCTGCACCTCCAATTTCGCGCGCTCGCGGTCCGCATCCGCCGCCGCAATATTTCCCTGATTACGGTTAAATATCGGTAGGTTCACGCCCGCCTCCGCAAACGCTTCCGAGCCCACCGCTTTCGCCGGCATCACCGCATCGAGCTGCTCGAAACTATAAGCGTATCCCGCGCGCAAGAATAAATCTGGTATTGATTCGTGCTGCGCGCGCGTGCTTTCCGCCTCCGCCCGCGTAACCCCCAGCTGCGCAATCTTCACCGCCGGACTATCGCGCAAAATCGTCTGCAAAATCTGCTCCGCGTTCACCTCCGGCAACTTTTCCAGATCGCCCTGCAGGCGCGCCAAAGCCAAATCCGGCTTGCCCACCACCGCCGCCAGCACGCTCCAAGCCCGCTGCTGCTCTTGCTGCTCGGTAATCACCGCCAAATCATTCTGATCCGCTTCGACATCCGCTTCCAACACGTCTGGCTCGTCCGCCTGCCCCACATTAAAAAGTTGCCGCGTAGTTTCAGCAGCATCCTCCGCGATATCGCGGAGCCTCGCGCGCGTCTCCACCATCGCCTGCATCGCCAGCGATTGGTAAAACGCAATCCGCACGCCGTTTTCCACGCGCAAACGCTGCTCATCTGCTTCCGCCGCCGCCTGCTTGCCCTCCGCATCAAAAATTTTCCGATCCAGCCCCAGTTTGCCGCCCAAAATCACGTTCTGTTGTATGAAAGCTCCCTGCTCGCCTCCGCCGTACGATCCTCCACGAATCTCGTCCCCGCTGTACCCGATCGTCGGATTCGGCCACAGCCCCGCCTGTCGCGAACGCCCCGCCGAAGCACGTACGCCGGCGTTCGCCTGCGCCAGCGTCGGATTATTCGCGAGCGCCATCTCCTGCAATTGTTCCAACGTCAGTCCGGCCGCTGCCGCAGGCGCGTCTTGCGCAGGCCGCCGGAGTGCATCGGCAGCAGGAACAGTCTGTGCCGCCAGCACAGTCGGCCACACCGCGCCCGCAAAAATGCTCAGCAGCAACAGATTCCAAAATGTCTCGCGTCTCATCACAAATCTCCCGTAAGCCGTTTTCACCACGCGCCCCGTCTAACGCTTCTCGCTCGGACCGTTCATCCCCGGCATCGCAGCCCCGCCATTCTTCCGCCGCTCCTCGCACAATCGCACAATCTCGTCGTAGCGTTCACTCGGCAGCACGCGAATCAAGGTCATCATCCCCTGCATGTACCCGCTCCACCCCGGACGCAATCCAAAAGTCTCCGGCTTCTCCACCATCGCGTCCATCGCCATCGCCGGACTCTCCATAAACGCATCCTGAGGAAATCCCGGCACCGAATTTGCATCCTTACTAACGTCCGCCCGCCCCATTTGCATCCCCGGCATCCCGAGCGCCGGCGCCTGCGAAGAACGCGACGACTGTACTGACGATTGCGCCGACATCGCCCCATTCACAACCGGCTGCGCCATCGTCGAGCCAACGCCCATTCCGCGCCCCACACTCGGCCCATTTTCCGCAGCCGTAGCCGCACCTCCACTCATCATCCCCATGCCTTGCTCCATCCCCGCGCCCGCCGGCATCCCCGCGCGCCGCGTCATTGGCCCCGCCATGGACGACATCTGATTCATCATGTGATGTGGCATGTGGCAATGAATCATCCAATCCCCCGGATTCGTCGCCACAAATTCCACGTTCCGCGACTGCGCCACTCCCACCAGCACCGTATTGTTCGGCCCCCAACCAGCCCGCGGCTGCCGCCCACCCTCCGTGCCCGTAATCACAAACTGGTGCCCGTGCATGTGAATCGGATGATGATCCATACCCAAGTTAATAAATCTCAGTCGCACGCGATCCCCCAACCGCACAATCAAAGGAGTATTCGCCGGCCCCGATTTTCCATTCAAGGTCAGCCAGTTAAATTCCATGCTCATGGAATTCGGCGTCGGATTGTTGGGCAGCACCGCATACTCCTGCAAAATGATCGCGAAATCCTTCTCCGCCGGAGGATCGTAAGCCTCCGCCGGATGCATGATGAACGCCCCAATCATTCCCATCATTTCCTGCATCGCCATGTGCGAGTGATAGAACAAGGTTCCTTCCTGCTGCAGCGTGAATTCGTAAACGTACCGCCCGCCCGGCGAAATCGCGTCCTGCGAAAGTCCCGGCCCGCCATCCATACCAAACGGAATGTCGAAGCCGTGCCAGTGCATCGAAGTCGGCTCCGGCAAACGATTGTCCACGATGATCCGCACGCGCTCGCCGTGCCGCGCCTGGATCGTCGGCCCCGGCGCGCTGCCGTTGTACCCCCACAGATTCAATATTTTCCCGGGATAAATTTCCTGCTTCACTGGCTCCGCCACCAGATGAAACACCTTTACCCCGCCATCCATCTCAAATGCCAAATCCGGCACATCCGGAGTAACCACCGCGCGGTATGCGTCACCAGCGCCAGCAGACCCGCGACGTTTTTCTGCATCAACGTGCGCCCGCGCTTCTGCCGTATCGCCGGAAGCCAAAGCTCCCGCCCCGATCGCCACAGCCCCCTGCAAGAAATCCCTGCGCGTGTGCCGCATATCCCCTCCATTCCAGATCTGTAGCCGTCAGTAGCGCCGGCGCCCCGCTGGCCCTGTTGATGCTTCTTTTGAATTTGTAGCGGCCGCCTTTAGGCGGGCGCCTTTGAATTTGCCGTTGTCTCTTGCGTTCGAATTTGTAGCGGCCGGTTCAGTTTCATCGAACCGGGCAGCCGCTGCATTCATAGGCAAAAATACGGTCCGATTACGCAGAAAAACAGGAAGGACCAAAAACAGAGGAATTCAGATGCGAAGAATGGAAACGTTCCGTTGCAGCGAAATCGTAGCGTTCCGCGGAGGAGCTAAATCCGATAGAAACGATAAAGACATAATCAAAAGCTCACTGCTAGCCGCGCCCGTAAGCAATTGGCTCGCGCCGCCGGTTGTGCTCAACTGGATTGGCGAAAGCGCATCGCTCTGCACCGCCTCGAAGCCAGCATGGAGATGCCTCGAGCAATCGGGTCTTGAAGGCGTCTGATGCTGCGCGGCGCCAGTCCCACCATCCCCCGCGTGCCCGCATTCATGACTCTCCGTCGCCCTCGCCGCGCTCGAACTCAAACAATTCGCGCAGGTCGCCGAACAAGCAAATGAGAACACCAACCCCAACGACAAAATCGCCGCCGACAATCTCGCCCGCAATGAGCATCGAGCTCTCACGAAAGAAACTATAGCACCGCGCCGCACGCGCCGAAAGCGCGCGCAATTCATCGCAGCCGAATCAGCCAACCTCACTTTTTCCGCAGGACGCATCACCGGATATCGAAGTCGCGAACGATCAGCCGCGTATCAACGGTCACGTGGGGTGAGATGGCGTGAAAACCCCACAGGTGCACCCACGCGTTTCCGGTGCGCATCGTTAGAAACGATTTCATTATTCCGGGAGGAAAGAAAAACAAGAAAACCACGATCACCGAAAGCACGGAATGCGACCACGAGTCGTAGCGAGTCCATGATTCAAACACATGCATCGCCGGATAGCTGGCCGCTCCCAGCAAGAAAGCCGTCACCGGAGACGCCAGCCGGGCATAGCGCGGCAGCAAAATGCTGTAAATAAATATCATGATGGGCAGATCGGTGCCGAACATGTGAACCACAAACGTGAGCAAGCCGCCGACGATTTGCTGGTGGCGCGTCAGCTGCGTAATGTTCGGCCCCAAGGTCAGGTCTAGCAGGCCGCCGATGGCCAGCACCACCAGAATTACAATCGCATCGCTTTTTACATTGGACGATTTCAGATTCAGCTGCTGATTGGAGTAGCCGCGCAGCCGAAAAACGCCGTAAGGGACCAGGCCGAGCAAAATCCCGTTGTAAGCCGCCCACGTGTACACCTCATGTGGAGACTGCACGCGCGTCGCTCCCACGAGTGATCCGTTCAGATGCATCGCGATGGCTTCGCCAAAATAATGGATCCCGATAAAGCGTCCAGCCAACAACACCAATGCGCCATAAAGCCACAAGAATACGGTCTCGCGCATCGCTGCTCCGCGCTCCGGCGCGCGCCCTGCCAGATCCGGCAGTGGCCGCCGCCGCGTTATCAGCGCGACCAGCCCCGCTTCCAGCACGAGGAACAACAGCGCTTCCGAACTGAAAATTACCTGCGCACGCGGATTGACCGGACCAGGGCCAATCTGCAATGGCATCGTTCCGTGACAAAGCCACAGCGCCCCCAGGCTTATCAGCACCCAAAGCAGCAACGCGATGTGCAGGCTGCGCTGCCGAATCAGGTAACCGAGCTTCGAGCCGAACTGAGCCATGCCCGCTTTCCCCCTCGCACGCCGTCCTCTTCTTGGCTCGAAACTTATCTGATTAATCAGACGCGCCTTGCCAGTATGCACCGTCCGGCCGCGCGCGACGAACTCTCCATTTCGCACGGCATTCAGCTGCGCCCCAATTACCCGCGCAACTTCGCGCCGCCCTAGAAATCGACGAGGAAGTAATCGAGACAGTCCTCGACCCGATCGAAAAAGACCCCTGGCTAAAAACCGCGGTAACCGGCTGCCCCAGAATCCGCGCCGACACAAAAGTTTAGCAAGTCGCCAAAAGAAGCGACGGCCGTCCTCTCAAACTCGTGCCAGCGGGTGAGCGATCTGCTTTTCGCACTCAAATCGTCAGAGCGATCCGTGAAACTTTTCGGAATCCACCAACCACTTCAATCAAGACTCGCCCGCTCGAAAACCGCCTCCACCTGCTTTCGCGTTAAGGGCGCGCGAATGCTCCTCTGCACGATCATCACGAATCTCCCGTCCGTTTTCGCGGAAATCCCCGCGACGCCATCCGACAGCTCTTTGTAAGCGAACCTCACAATTTTTCCGCCGTTCGATGTTGTAGTCCACGACTCGTATCTCACCGCGAGCCTCCTCTTTTTCGCCCTGTGCAGTAGTGACGACCAACCCGGAATCGTTTCACCACGGCGAACCGCAACAAGCCGTCTGCCCTCCCGTGTTAAAGTGTCGCGCCAGGAGCAAACGACCATGAGCGCAAACACACCGTCTGCGACGCTGGAAGTTTCGAAGCCCCTGGCACAATGTTTTGGATTCACAGTGATCGTTCTAGCGCTGCTCATGGTGATTGCACCGGGAGCGCACGCGCAACAGGCCCCGCCGCCAGTCGCGCAGCCCGCACCGGCCAACCCGGCCGCCACTGGATCCTACAAACCTCTCGACGGCGATTACATCGCCCACGACTTCCACTTCAAATCCGGCGAAACCCTTCCCGAATTGCGCCTGCACTACCGCACTCTCGGCATGCCTACCCGCGACGCCACTGGTCGCGTCACCAACGCCGTGCTAATCCTCCACGGCACCGGCGGCTGGGGCGGAAATTTTCTCTCGCACCAATTTGCCGGCGTGCTCTACGGCCCCGGACAATTGCTCGACATCACCCGCTACTACATCATCCTTCCCGACAACATCGGCCACGGAAAATCCAGCAAGCCCAGCGACGGCATGCACGCCCATTTTCCCCAATACGAATATGACGACATGGTCGCCGCGCAGCATCTCCTCGTTGAACAAGGCCTCGGCGTGAATCATCTCCGCCTGATCATGGGCACGTCCATGGGCTGCATGCATTCCTGGATTTGGGGCGAAACCTATCCCGATTTCATGGACGCGCTCATGCCCCTGGCCTGTCTCCCGGTGCAAATCGCCGGACGCAATCGCCTCTGGCGCGAGATGATAATCTCTGGAATTCGCCAGGACCCCGAGTGGCAAAATGGCGACTACACTACCGAGCCGCGCGCCGGCCTGGAAATCGCCGCGGACATGCTGCTCATCGCCGGCAGCGCACCCCTCCCCATGCAGGAAAGCCTGCCCACTCGCGACGCTGCCGACCGCTGGCTGCAGGATGTGATGAAGCGCGAAACGGAAACTCTCGACGCGAACGATCTGCTCTACGCCGTGAATTCCTCACGCAACTACGATCCCTCCGCTGGCCTCGAGAAAATTACCGCCCCCGTGATGTTCGTCAATTCCGCAGACGATTTTATCAACCCGCCCGACCTAGGCATTGCGGAGCGCGAAATTCAAAAAGTAAAAAACGGAAAATTCATCCTCATCCCGGCTTCCGAGCAGACCCATGGCCACGGCACGCACACCTGGGCCACCCTCTGGCAGCAATACTTGAAAGAACTTCTGGACGAATCGCAGCCGCCCGCGGCATCCACAAAATAAAAGAGAGCACACGCGCAATTGAAAAGCGCGTGCTGCGCCTTGCAGAGCCTTATGGGTCACGGGCTCAGCCACGACGCGAATGTTACGAAATCAGCCCGGCTGTAGCGGTCATAGCACGCACTCTGCCGCCGTGCGTACGGCGTCGCGTTTCTGTAAGATGGATTCGATATGGCTTCGCAACGCCAGCGCATAATAACGATGAACAGAGGTTCCGCGACTCTGAAGTCCACTCTATATGAAGTGACCGCCGACGCGAGCGACCGCTCCGAAGCGCTGCTCTCAATCTCAGTCGCCTACAGCAACACCGCAGACGCACGGTTGAAAATCGCCAATGCCAGTGGGACCGCATTGCTCGACGCGCCAGTGCCAGGCCGCAACTCCAACGCCGCGCTGCAAGCAATGTTCACCTGGCTGGACAAACATGAATATCTCTCCGGACTGAGCGCCGCAGGCCATCGCCTGGTGCATGGCGGAGCGCGTTACACCGAGCCCCAGCGCATCACGTCGAAATTCCTAACGGCACTGAAAAGACTCGTGCCGCTCGACCCGGATCATCTTCCCGCCGCAATCAAAGGAATTGAATTTGTCGCGAAGAAATTCCCGAAGCTAGCGCAGGTAGCATGCTTCGACACCGCATTTCACAGCTCGCTGCCGACGGTAGCGAAAATGTACGCGCTGCCGCGGCGGTTCTACGATAACAACGTCCGCCGCTACGGCTTCCACGGCCTTTCCTTCGAATACATCGTCGGCGAGCTCCGCAAGCTCGACGCGAAACGGGTCGCCGGCCGCGTGATCGTCGCCCACCTGGGCAGCGGCGCCAGCATCGTCGCGCTACAAAACGGAAAAAGCATCGACACCTCCATGGGATTTACTCCGCTCGAAGGCCTGGTAATGAGCACGCGCTCGGGCGACCTGGATCCAGGCCTGCTTCTCTATCTGCTCGCGGAGAAAAAAATGTCCGCGAAAGCAGCCGGCGCGCTGCTGAACAAACAATCCGGCCTGCTCGGAGTTTCCGGAACCACGCCGGACATGCGAGCAATCCTCAAAAAGGCACTGCAAGACCCCCACGCGGCCGAAGCCATCAATTTATTCTGCTATCGCGTGAAAAAATATATCGGCGCCTACGCCGCGGTTCTAGGCGGTCTCGACGCGCTCGTCTTCGCCGGAGGAATCGGCGAGCGCGCTCCCATCATCCGCGAAAAAGTCTGCGACGGCCTCGATTTTCTCGGAATTCGCCTCGATCTGGCACAAAACGCTGCCAACGCCGCAGTAATATCCACCACTGACAGCCGCGTTAACGTGCGCGTCATACAAACCAACGAAGATCTAATGATCGTGCAACACGTCATAGCCGTTCTCGCCCAAAAAACGCCGGGAACGCACTGAGGATGTCATGTTCACATTTGATGCAAAGTTATCCACCGCGATAGCAGCCCCGCAGCAGCAGCCTGCACAGAAACCGGCCCCCACCCCAACAGGTCCGCTCTCCGCCGACCTCCTCGACAAAATGCAACGCTACTGGTGCGCCGCAAATTATCTCTGCGTCGGGCAAATTTACCTGCTCGATAATCCGCTCCTCCGCGAGCCCCTCGTCAAAGCGAACATCAAGCCGCGCCTACTCGGCCACTGGGGCACGTCCGCCGGACAAAATTTCATCTACGTTCACCTCAACCGGCTGATCCGCGAGACTGACGCCGATATCATCTATATCTCTGGCCCCGGCCACGGCGGCCCCACTCTCAACGCCTGCGCGTATCTCGAAGGCACCTACACCGACGTCCACCCAGAAATCACGCAAGATGCCGCCGGTATGCGCCTGCTTTTCCGTTCTTTCTCCACGCCCGGAGGAATTCCCAGCCACTGCGGCCCGCACACGCCGAATTCCATCCACGAAGGCGGCGAGCTGGGCTATTCGCTGGTGCACGCGTTCGGCGCCGCATTCGACAATCCAAATCTCATCGTCGCGTGCGTCGTCGGCGATGGCGAAGCCGAAACGTGTCCCCTGGAAGGAAGCTGGAAGAGCATTAAATTTCTGAACCCTGCGCGCGATGGCGCCGTCCTGCCGATCCTCCATCTGAACGGCTACAAAATTTCCGGACCCACCGTGACCGCGCGCTGGTCAGACGACGAGCTTTCCGCGTTCTATCGAGGCAGCGGCTACGCACCCTATTTCGTCGAAGGTGACGATCCCCCGATCGTGCATCAAGAACTAGCCGCCGCGCTCGATCGTTGTTACGCGGAAATACGCGCGATTCAGAAGGAAGCCCGCTCTGCCAGCGCAAAGGGTAAGGCGATCTTGCGCCCTTGGCCAATGATCATCCTGCGCACGCCGAAAGGCTGGACCTGCCCGAAAGAAGTGGACGGCATCCCTGTCGAAGGCACATTCCGCGCGCATCAAGTCCCACTCTCCAACGTCTGCGAAGAACCCGCGCACCTGAAGCTCCTCGAAGAATGGATGCGCAAATATCAACCCGAAAAATTATTCGATCAGAACGGCCGCTTGATCCCGGAACTCGCGGCCCTCGCGCCCGACGGCAACAAACGCATGGGCGCGAGCCCACACGTGAACGGTGGCCGCGTGCTGAAAGCGCTTGATCTCCCCGATTTCGCGCACTATGCCCTGGAAGTTCCCGGACCAGGCGAGGTGGTAGCGGAAGCTCCACGCAAGCTAGGCGAATACCTGCGCGACATCATCAAACAAAACCCCGATAATTTCCGCCTGTTCTGCCCCGACGAAACCAACTCAAACCGCCTGAACTCCGTGTTCGACGCCACCAATCGCTGCACCATGGAGCCAACAGTTTCGATTGACGACCATCTCGCTCCCGATGGCCGGGTAATGGAAGTCTTAAGCGAACATCTCTGCGAGGGCTGGCTCGAAGGCTACCTGCTCACCGGCCGCCACGGTATGTGGTCGTCCTACGAAGCTTTCGCGCAAGTAGTGGATTCGATGGTCACGCAGCACGCCAAATGGCTCGAGCAGTGCATAGATTTTCCCTGGCGCCGCCCGCTCGCATCGCTCAACGTCTTCATCACCGGCCACGCCTGGCGAAACGATCACAACGGTTTCAGCCACCAGGCGCCCGGATTTGTGGACAACGTGCTGCAGCGCCGCAGCGAAGTGGTTCGCGTTTACTATCCGCCCGACGCCAATTGCCTGCTCAACGTTTTCGATCACTGCCTGCGCAGCCGTAATTACGTGAACGTAGTCACCTGCGGCAAGCAGCCCGAACTGCAGTGGCTCACCTTCGACGAAGCGCTCGCGCATTGCTCGCAAGGCGCGTCCATCTGGAATTTCGCGACGAACGACGGCGGCACGGAGCCGGACGTCGTCCTCGCCTGCGCCGGCGACGTGCCCACCATCGAAGCCTGCGCCACATCCTGGCTGCTGCAGAAACACGTGCCGGGCATAAAAGTGCGCGTAGTGAACGTCGTGGATCTAAATGCGTTAATGAGTCCGGACGACCATCCCCACGGCATGGACAATATTTCGTTCGAAGCGTTATTCACGCGCGATGTGGATGTGGTCTTCGCCTTCCACGGCTATCGCTGGATTATTCACAGCATGGTGCACGGCCGCGCGAACGAAGGTCGCTTCCATGTGCGCGGCTTCAACGATCAAGGCACCACCACCACTCCCTTCGATATGGTGGTGCTGAATAAAATGAGCCGGTACCACCTGGCCATTGACGCCCTCAAGCATGTTCCGCGGCTGCGCTCGCAAGCCTCCGACGCGATTGATATGTTCAACCGCAAATTGTACGAACACCACGCGTACATCCGCGAACATTTTCAGGACATGCCTGAAATCCGCAATTGGCATTGGACGAAGGATTTCAGCGAGCCTAGCGCTCCGCCGCCGTTGGCGAAAGACCAGCCGCGCGGCCAGTCTTTCAGCGACGCATAAGAGCGGGCATTCTACTGCGCGCCGCCGTTCTCAGGGTAGCGGCCCAACAGCCAGTTCCAGCGAATCGCCAGCAAATCGCCGAACATCATCAGGCTATCGCGCAGCACGTGAACTTTCGTCGCAGGGTCATGCGCCCAGCGCACCGGCACTTCCGCGACGCGCAATCCGTGGCACTCAGCGAGAAACAGAATTTCGGGGTCGAACCCAAAACGCTCAATCCGCTGCTGCTCGAAAATAATCCGTGACGGCTCTCTTCGGAAAATTTTGAACCCGCACTGCGTATCCTGAAACGGGAGGCCGGTAACGATGCGCATCAGTCCGTTGAAGATGATGCCCGCAAGCTCGCGATGACGCGCCTGGTGAATCGAAATCAGCGAACGATTCAGCGCGCGCGACCCGATCGCGATGTCGTGCCCGCCCGCGAGCGCCGCCAGCAGCTTTTCGATTTCCTCAATCGGCGAAGACAAGTCGGCGTCCGTAAATAGCGCCAGCCGGCCACGCGCTTCCAGCATGCCGTGCCGCACGCTGTAGCCTTTCCCGCGATTTTCCCTGTTCGACACCAACCGGACGCACGGCAACTCCCGCGCCCATTCCTCCGCAATTCGCGCGGTCCCGTCCGTCGAACCGTCATCCACGATCAGGATTTCCAGCTGATCCAAAGTTATGTCGGGCACGACGCCTGACGGCACTCGGCGCGCCGCAAAATATTCGCGAATGCGCGAGAGCGCGCGCCTCAGCCGGCCTTCTTCGTTGTAAGCAGGAATGACGATGGAAAGTTCGGGCGTGGAAACAGGTGCGTTCATCGCACTGCCGGCCCCAGGACCGGATTCGGAATGCTGTCTGGCCAGCCGTGGCGTCCGAGCAACGGTACGAAGCGGCAGGTAAGCAGCGATTCCTGCACCAGTCCGCCCGCGCGCTTTACGATCCGCAACATACTTTGCCGCTCCCAATCGCCCACGGGAATTACCAGGCGGCCATCTTCGGCGAGCTGCTCGATCAGCGGCAGAGGAATCGCCGGAGCCGCGGCGGAAACCAGAATTGCGTTGTACGGCGCGCCAGCAGGCCATCCAAGCGAGCCATCGCCTTCCTCGACGCGCACGTTCGCGTAACCCAAGCGCGCCAATCGCTCGCGGCAGGCGCGGGCGAGCGACGCCCGCAATTCCACGACAATCACATCTCGCACCAGCAGCGACAGCACCGCTGCCTGATACCCGCATCCGCCGCCAATTTCCAGCACCCGCTCTTCGCCGTCGAGCCGCAGAGCGTTGGCCGCCGCCGCAACGATAAACGGCTGCGAAATCGTTTGCCCGTCGCCGATCGGCAACGCTTCATCGGAATACGCCGAAGCTTGTGCCGCCACCGGAACGAACTCGTGGCGCGGCACCGCAGCCATCGCGTCCAGCACGCGCGCGGAAATGATGCCGCGCGCGCGGATCTGCCGCGCCACCATTTCATTCCGCGCCGTCGCAAAATCCGGCCCCGCGCCTGAGGAACAACTGCCTGCGGCGTTCATCGGCGCGAGATCCGCCTGACGCTCACGGGCATAATGCCTCGCGTCACGCCATCTGCGACGTCATGCGCCACAGTTTTCCAGCCGCTGCTGCACAAAAGAATAATCACACCTGAAAAGCTATCACAGCCGGCAGCGGCCCTGCCACCGCCGCCCGTGGGCATCCGCAAATCGCGCCCGCGAATTGCATCTGTCGCCCACGTTAGATACGATTCTTGGATTCGCATTTCAGGCCAGAAACGACTGAGGAGCCTGCCGCGAACAATAGGAGAATTCCATGAAGCTACTTACAGCCGTGATCGCTGGCCTGTTATGTGCGGCGACACCGGCGCTGGCGCAAGCACCCGCGTCCAGCACACCACCAACGCTTGCGCCGCACGCCACTCCGGGACAGGCGGCTCCCGCAAAGCCGGCGGCCCAAGCACCGTCCGCGCAAACTCCACCCGCGCCGGCCGAAAAAATAGATCCCGCAAAAGACGCTGCCATCCGCCGCTTGATGGACATTACCGAAACCTCAAAAATGGGCGAAAACATCGCGAACTACATAACCGGCAAGGTGCACGACGGCGCCAGCCACGCGATTCCCGCGGACCAGTTTTCGAAATTCATGGACACGTTCTCGCAGAAATTTTCATCCGGCCTCCCTCCCACCGCCGTCAATGACGCGATCGTAGCCGTATACGCCAAGCACTTTTCTCTGGAAGACATTCAGGCATTGACCAAATTCTACGAATCGCCCATCGGCCAGCGCCTCGTGAAGGAAATGCCAGAAGTGAATCAGCAGATGGCCGTCGCCGGTCAGCAGATTGAGAATACTGCCGCGATCGCGGCGTTGCGCAGTATGGCCGACGACTATCCGCAATTGAAGCAGATGCTGCCGCCGGATAGCTCCGCGCCAGCGCCGTCAAGTGCTCCGGCTCCGGCCGCACCAGCTCCGGCAGCCAAGTCCACTACGCCTCCGCCTTCCACTCTGAAACCGGCTGCGCCCGAAAAGTAGATTCGTGGCGCCATGTAACGCAGGAGAGTTGCGATGTCCGTGCCAGAAAGAACCAGATCCACCGGGAGGAGGCTCGGCGTTGCGAGCCTCCTTTTCTTATTTGCAGTGGGAGCGGCGGGAAGTTTCACGCTGGGTGCTGCGCCGCAGCGATCCGAATCCATCACCGTGTCTGCCGCCATCAGCCTTAAAGACGCGCTGGACGAACTTGGTCCGATTTTCCAGGTGCAGCAGCATCGCAAGAACGGCGGCAACGGCACGGCCGTCACCTATAACTACGGCGGCTCCGGAACGCTCGCGCGTCAAATCGAGCAAGGCGCTCCCGTGGACGTATTTTTCTCCGCCGCCGAAAAACAAATGGACGAACTGGCGGCGCAAGACTTGATCGTCGCAGATACGCGCTACGATCTCGTAGGCAACGCTCTGGTATTGATCGCCCCGGTGCAATCCACGGCTCTGCACAATTTTCAGGACCTCACCGGCTCGGTTGTGAAGACGATCGCGCTGGGAGAGACCAGCACGGTCCCGGCCGGAATGTACGCGCGGCAGACGCTGGAACACCTCGGCCTGTTCGCCGCGCTCGAAAAGAAAGTTGTCTACGCGAAGGATGTTCGCGCCGTGCTCACCTATGTGGAAACGGGCAACGCCGATGCCGGCCTGGTCTATCAAACCGACGCGAACACGTCGCCAAAAGTACGCGTCGTCGCAATCGCTCCCGCTGATTCCCACGATCCGATTCTGTATCCCGCTGCAGTGTTGCGCGATTCAAAAAATAAGCCCGCGGCGCGCGCCTTCGTGGATTTCCTGCAAGGACCCGACGCCCGCGCCGTCTTTCAGAAATACGGCTTCACCTCCTCCGAAAAATCAGCCGTAAAGAACTGATCCAGCTACAATCCTCTCGCGATGGATTGGTCTCCTCTGTTGATCTCGCTGGCAACCAGCCTGGCCGCGACGGCCATTACGCTGCTGGCAGGACTGGCCGCCGCAGCCTGGCGCCAGAATCGCGCCGGTGCTGGTGCTGCGCTCATTGACGGAATTTTTATTCTTCCTTTGGTGCTCCCTCCGACTGTCGTAGGATTGCTTCTGTTGCTACTATTTGGCCGCAACGGCCCGCTCGGCAAGTTGTTGCTGCAGTTCGGCGCCAGCGTTGTGTTTTCCTGGCCCGCCACGGTGATCGCCGCCACCGTCGTAGCTTTCCCGCTGATGTACATCACCGCGCGCGCCGCCCTCGAACAAGTGGACCCGTACCTGCTGCAAGCCGCCCGAACTCTCGGCGCATCCGAAGCCCGCATTTTTCGCGAAGTAGCGCTGCCGCTAGCGTGGCCCGGCGTGCTCGCCGGCACGATTCTATCTTTCGCCCGCGCCCTGGGTGAATTCGGCGCCACTCTTATGCTCGCCGGAAATATTCCAGGAAAAACCGAAACCATCCCCATCGCAATTTATTTCGCCGTGGAAGCCAACGAAATCCAGCGCGCCATGGCTTGGTGTGCCGTGGATGTAGGCATCTCCATCGTTCTGCTAGGCGGCCTTTACTACTGGACGCACGCGCAACGCTTGCGTCGCGAGCGTTGGGGGCAACACTGACGTGACTCTTGAAGTCCAAATCGAAAAACAGCTGGCGGATTTCACGCTAGACGTCGCCTTCCGCGCCACCGAAACCCCGCTGAGCATTCTCGGCGCATCCGGCGCGGGAAAATCCATGCTGTTGCGCTGCATCGCCGGCCTTGAACGCCCCAGTCGCGGACGCATCACGTTAAACGATCGCTCCCTCTTCGATTCGGCTCAGCGCATCGGAATTCCCGCACGCGAACGCCGCATCGGCATGCTCTTTCAGCATTACGCACTGTTCCCGCATCGCACTGTCGCGCAAAATATCGCATTCGGCTTGCATGATTTGCCGCGCGACGAGCAATCCGCACGCACCGCCGCATTGGTTTCGCGCACTCACCTCGCAGGGCTCGAACTACGTTACCCGCGCGAATTATCCGGCGGCGAACAACAGCGCACCGCGCTCGCCCGCGCCCTTGCGATTCACCCGGAGGCGCTGCTCCTCGATGAGCCGCTCTCAGCTCTGGATACGCATCTCCGCGGGCAAGTGGAAGCTCAGCTCCAGGAAACATTCGCTACGTTCCGCCGCCCCGCACTTCTCGTAACCCACAACATGGAGGAAGCCTATCGCCTCGGCGAACAATTGCTCGTGCTGACCCGCGGCCGCGTCGCCGCATTCGGCCCGAAAGAAGATATTTTCCGCCGCCCCCCAACTTCCGAAGTTGCGCGCCTCACAGGCTGCAAAAATATTTCGCGTGCGCAGACGAATCCAGACGGCACGCTGCGAGCTCTCGATTGGAATTGCCAGCTGCGCCTCGCGCACCCGCCGGCCGCAGCCACGAGATACGTCGGAATCCGCGCGCACCACATTGATTTTCTGGAAATCAACGCCGAATCAACAACAGAACCAAACATCTTCCCCTGCTGGATCGTCCGCGCTTCGGAAACGCCGTTCCGCATCACGCTATTCCTGAGCCTGGATCCCGCGCGCGCCGAAGAAGGAGAAGCTCACCTGCAAGCGGAGGTATTCAAAGAAAAATGGGAACGTTTCCGCGACCGGCCGCAATCACAACCCTGGCGCGTGAGTCTGGCTCCGGAGTCGCTCTTCGCCATGCCGGACTAAACCACAATCCTCAGTGGAAGTGCTTGACGAACTTGACGTCCAGGCCGTACGTCCCGTTAATATCGCGCAAAAACACAATCGAAAGATCGCGCTTCACGTGGTATTCCACCTGAATCAGCTGTTCCTGGTCAGACGCCGCATTGGAAGAATAGGTAACAGTAAGATCCCGCGTAATCTGCTGCTCAATCGTAACCCGCGCTGAAGCGTTCGATTCCGTAGCCGTCCCCGCCAGAAAAGGATCAATCCGAAAATGGCTGATCCCAAAAAGATGCTCGATGCGTCCGCCCACGCCACTCGAAACCGCCTCAGAAAGCAGAGCAGTGGCCCCATAGTTCGATCCCGCCGCGGTAGAACGCAGCGCGCTCTCCTGCCCGGTGCTCCCCAGCGCCAGCAAAGCAATAATGTCCGTATCCGGCAAAGGCGGATCCGAGCGATAACTCAAAGAAAGCTTGCTCGCCCGCCCGGAAAAATTGATCGTCACCAGGTACTGGCTGATCGTCGAAGTCGCTTCTATATTCAGTTCCGGATCCAGCTGAAACGGATTGGCAAAATTCACATCTCCGCGCGTCAGCGTGAAAGTATTTCCACGAAACGACATTTCGCCGCCCAGCAAGTGAATGTGCCCCAGCAAAATCGGCCGGTCCCACGTCCCGCGCAAATGCAAATCGCTGTCAATTTCCACCTGCGCGCCGGTCCATTCAACGCGCGCCCCAGGACTGGTATGCGCCGCCACGTCAAACGTAAGATTTCGCATGAACTCCGAAGACGCAGCCCCCGCCGCGGAAGTATCCGGCGACGCGCCAAAAAACGAAGTAATGTCCGCGCCCGGCGCAAACAGTAAGCGCTTGAGCTCCACGTTTCCGCTCAGCACCGCGCGCTCCGTCGTCCCCACCAGCTGCAGCGTGCCGCCCGTCAACCAACTCATTCCCGCCGGATAACGAACGCGCACCTGCGGCGTCCGCGCATAAATTTCGTACCGCACAGGACCTTCGTCGCCGTACGTCACGCTGCCGTTCAAAGTCAGCTGCCCGCCGCCGGAGTCCGCAGTGACGTTTTCAAAAAGCAGCCGGCTGCGATCGAAAACCAGATCCCCGTTCAAATGGCTCAATCCCACGGGAAAATCGGAGTAGTTCGCCGAAGCATCGCGCACGGTGGTTCGCCCCGTGATGCGCGGCTTGGACATCGTGCCCTCCACCGCCACGTTGACGTTCGCTTCCCCCGTCGCGTGCAGGTCCGGCATCACTCCTTTCAGCAACGCCAGATTCACCGCCCCCGTCACCGTCACGTGTACCGGCCGTTCGCGGTCAAACCGCGCCGACCCGCTGATCTGAAAATTCGAATCCGGCCCGCGCAAATGCGCCTGCGTGATGCGCACCTCGTTCCGGTGATAAGTGAATTGTAGCGGCCCATCGTTCTGCAACGAAACGAACAAATAGTTCAAAGAGATCTGCGAAATGTCCGCATTCACTTCGATCGAATCCGGTTTGCGCAGCGCGCCCGCCAGCGTGAAATTTCCGTCCACCACGCTGTGTCCCGTCAGGTTCTTCAGATGCAAACCCGCCGTAAGCAGCGGATCCAGATCGAATTGCATAACCGAAAGTTTCCCGGAAATATCCTCGTCGCCCGATAATCCCACGCTGAGTTCGCCCCGCAATTGTCCATGCGAGCCCTGCGAATCCAACGCCACGCGAACACGCTGCCCGTCCGAATCCAGCTGCCCGTGGAAGTCGCCTTCCTCATCCGTGCCGATTTTCAAGCCGAGCACGTGAAAATCGCCCTTCCCCGCGGGCGAGCGCGCCGGCCCGCCGCCGCGCAACGCAAAATCCAGCCGTCCTGCAAGTCCCCAAGCGGAATTTTGCAGCGCCTGAATCTTATCCAGCTGAATCCCCGCGCCGGTCAGGTTGAATTCGATATTTTCTTCATGGGGACGATAAAGAATCTCCCCCGCCACGCGCCCCGTATCGCGCCGCAACTCCGCGCGCGAAAGCCTTACCTCGTCGTGCGCGAAATGCAATTCTCCGCCCAGCCGGTCGAAATGCAATCCTTTGGTTTGAATTTCCTCGAAATTGAAATTTCCATCCAGCACTGGCTCCGCGCTCGTCCCGCTGCCGTTTAAAGTCGCCGAAATCGCCGCAGTGAATGGATAACTTGTACCCAGCATCGCCTGCACATCGTCACTCGGCGCGTGCTCCGTCTGCACCGCCAGCGACCACGCGCTCTGCGGAACAAAACTCCAGTCGCCATCCAGCTGTATCGCAAGATCCAAGTTGAACGAGGCCTGCCCTCGTCGCACCACCGCCTTGCTCAGCTTGAAATCATCCAGCGAATAATCCAGGTCGCCGTAAATCTCATCCCATTGATAGGTATCGTAATGCGCGTCGGCCGCGCGAATGTGCCCGGAAAAAGTTGGCCCGGCGATGGGCCCCAGAATGCGCCCACGAAACTTGACGCTGCCGGCAATGCGCGTGGGCACCGCATCGACGCCGCGCAGCCGGTTAATGAAGTCGTCCCACTCCACCAGGTTCTGTGCTTCCAGTTTCAATTCCAGCGTGGTATCGAACCCGTTGAGCGCTCCGCTGAATTCGATTTGTGTATTCGGCGTGGTGATTTCGCTGCCGCTGAGCGCAAAATTTTCAGAGTCTTCCGAGTAGTCGTAAAAAATGCGCGCCGTCACAGGAATCATTGCCGGCGTAAGCACCGCCGGCGGCGACCAGCGCGATTCGCCCTTGGTAGTAAAATGTTTGAAATTAGCCGTCCAGGTATTGTACGAATCTACGTCAATGCCGCCGTCCCAATGCAGCGTGTCAATCGGGAAATCCGGGTTATTCACCGCATGAATGGCTTCCGCCAGACTAGCGTGATGAAAATGCGTTTGCGTCCGGAATGCCAGAGTCGGCAAATCCATTTCCAGATGGCCGTCGAGCGACCCTTCCAGCGCGCGAATCGCCAGATTTTCCACCACCAGCTTTTTTTTCGCGATCGTGTAATTCCCGGTCGTCTCTATATTCGTCGCATGAAACCACTCGTACGGCATTTTCACATCGTGGCCGTCAAAATGGCCGCTGCCGGTCCAATCACCTGCAGCGTAGCGAGCCTCGCCCGAAAAATCGGCAATCAGGTCCGGAGTGAGCGGCTCGCGAAATATGTTCCGGATGTCTTCCAGGGACAGGCGGCCCCGATAATGCATATTCCATTCCGCGCGGGCGAAACTGGGCAGCTCGGCGCGCAGATTCAGCTCGGAGTGCAGCGTCTTCCAAACCAGCTGGTCCAACTCAAACGAATCTGAGTGCAATTCGAATTTCGTGGAAAGATCGAAACGCAAGGGCACGTCCCGCTGCAAATCCAATTGCACTTGGTTCCAGCTCAGGCTCCCGGCGTATGCTCCGTTGCCCTCCACCGGCACCACGTATTGCAATAGAAACGACAGATTCTGCCCCTTGATCTCCAGGGGAATCTTGCGATCGTTGATGTTCGCGCCGCCATTGCGCAGTTCCACCTTGCCGATGCGCAGATTGAACAGTGTTTCCTGCCACGGACCCGCGCCTGGCGGAATTTTCGGGCTGGGCAGATTGCTCGTGCCGTTTTTTTCAAAGCGCACGTTCAGTTGGGGACGATCCACCAGCAGTTCGTCTATCTTGAATTCCCGGCGCAGAAACGAAAGCACGGTGATGCCCACTTGCAACCGGTCCGCATGAAATAGCGGGGCCTCGGAAGTACCCTCCCCGCCGTGCAGCGTCAGGTTATCCAGTTCCGCGCGCAGGCGCCACGCATGCAAATGAAATCCGCCTAGTTCCACGCGCGCGCCTGTCCGAATCTCCAGCTGTTGCACCAGCGAATTACGCAGCCAACGCTCCGCGATTCCCAGCTCGAAAATGCAAAACACGATCGCGGCTGCGGCGCCGAACCACAGCACCACCGCTGCCAGCCCATGTGGCCAGCGCACCTTCATGAGCCGCTCCCGTGCGACACAATGTCAATCTTCAAGCGATCTCGCGATTCGCTCAGCCATCTCGCGGCGCGATCGCTGATCTCGCGCTGGATCAGCACTTCGCGGATGGTGTCTTCCACGTCGTCCAATGGCGGCACCGCCTCGTCGCGCGCTTTCAATTGCGGCGCAAATTCATCTTGGTAGTAAGTCTCCACCTGCTCGTCGCTTACCTGCGCTTCCGGACGGAAACGGTAGTCAATGAACCGCGAAAGATATAACTGTTGGGTCACCATTCGCCGCACCGCCGCTTCCGTCAATCCCGCGCTGGCGCAGCGCTTCTGAAAATCCTCCGGTGGTGGAAACTGTTTCACGAATTCCGCGTAGGCGCGATCCACGTCTGCCGCAGGCGGCTGCGCGTACTTCGTCGCGGTCGCCTCGCTGCGGATCAACCATTGATCGCTGAGCTCGCGAATCAATTCCATGCGTGGCTTCGATTTTCCGTCCACCAGCATCTGAAACGCGCTGAGTTCACGCACTTCGCTCTCGGTGATGATGTCGTCCTCGATGCGCGCCGCGACGCCATCCACCTCCTGCGTGCCGGAAGCCCCTGACGTTCCCGCGGCACGCGACTCCGCCGGCGTTTCCGAATAAGTGCTGCTCTGCGCGCCGGCGCGGTTTGTCGCGGATCCCAGCAGCCACGCCACCAAACCAAAAATGAAAATCGCGCGTCGCATCAGAACACCGGCCCGATGTTGAAGGAAAATCCAAAATGAGACACGCGATACATTTGTGTCGGTGGCACCGTCGGAGGCTGCGGCGTCACCGAATATTCCGCCGGATTCAGCAGGTAGCCAAAATCCACCCGCACCGGGCCAATGGGCGTCGCATAGCGCACGCCAAATCCAATCGTGTTCGAAAAATAATTCAGAACCGTCGGCGAACTGGACTTCCAGGCCAGGGTGATGTGGTCCACGTCGCTATACACGTTTCCGCCGTCGTAGAACACCGTGCCGCCCAGCCGGTTACCGATGATCGGAAGCCTCATCGGAAAGCGCAATTCCTGGTTGAATATCAGCACCGCCAGGCCGCCGATCGGGAAACCGGTGCACGGGTCGCGCGGGCCGGCCTCGTTCAGGCTGAAGCCGCGCAATGATTGCGAGCCGCCCGAAAAAAATCGTTCCGGCAGCGGAATGATCTGCCCCGTCGTCGTGGCGTCGGCGCAATTCGTGGGCGCGTTCCCGGTGGTTGTTCCGGTGGGTACTTCCACGCCGAACCGCGTCGAACGCGCGAACACAAAGGCGCGGCCAAACGGATGGTAGGAAGAGTTCTGCACGAATGCCCGGAAAAAACTCGCGCTTGAGCCCAGTGCTGTCGCTGCGTAGCTGAAGTCCGCGGTGTTGAAGCTTCCCGATTTTGGGTCGGCGGGATTATCCCGCCGGTCGCGCGAATATGTAATGCCAATGCCGGACACCAGCGTCGGCTGGCTGTACAGCGGTATCTGGTCCTCGGAAATCGTTCCGTTCAGGTTGGTGGCAACCACGCGCCGGAAAAAATAGCGGTACTGCAGCGAACTTGATGGCGAAAGTTTCTCCGAGAGTTGAAGCTGCGCTTCGTAACGGATGGACGTGAAAGTCGCCACATCCAGCGTCTTATCCGCAAATACCGTCAGCGCCGCACTCAGCGCCTTCTTCGCTAGAAAATTGTCCGCCGTGTACGATGCCAAAGCACGATATTGCAGCGTGCTGGCCCGCACCTTAAACGTCAGAGTCTGCGCCCGGCCGAACATATTCGCGCGCGAAATTTCGAAAATGCCGCGAGGGCTTGCCGCGATCTGTGTACTATTCGGATTGCAAGGAGGCGAATTCGGCGGCGGTGCGCTCGGGCAAGGGTTGCCGATCTTCAGAACCTCGAATCCGAATCCGTACCCGATGGTGTAGCGTCCGCCTTCCCGCACATCCACCACCATCACCTTTTTCGGATCG
The DNA here is from genome assembly GCA_963779465.1 of uncultured Acidobacteriota bacterium. Classification (GTDB taxonomy): domain Bacteria; phylum Acidobacteriota; class Terriglobia; order Acidiferrales; family UBA7541; genus Palsa-295. The sequence continues at coordinate 432,141 of CAVZYH010000004.1, forward strand.
CTCCCCAACGGATTTTGCGGCGCGATCTGCACCCGCGTGAAAACTCCCAGGTTGTAAAGTTGCCGCTGCGTTTCCACCACGTCGCCTTCGCGCAGAGGTCCATTCGGCTGAATCACCACTTGCCGCGCGATAATTCCCGGCCGCGTGTATTGATAACCGGTGAGCAGCACCTTAGACACCTCAATGCGCGTGCCCTCGGTGATCTGGTACGTCAGCTTCACCCGGTACGGAGCGCTCCCCGGCACAGACGTATCGTCAAAACGCGCCTCTGGAAATCCATCGTTGTAGTACATCGCCAGAATATTATTGCGGTCGCTCGCCACCGCTGCCGCGGAATACGGCTGCCCCGGAGAAGATCCCACCGCGTTCAGCACCGCATCCTTGCTCATCGCGTGCACGCCATCTATCTGCAATGCCTCGACCAGCGTCTGCGGCCCTTCCACGATTTGGAATGAAACGAACAGGTCGCCCTTCTTGTCTTTGTAATTCGTGTCAACGCTGGAAGTGACCTTCGCATCCAGAAAGCCGTTGGAAAGATACAGCCCGCGAATCGAATCCACGTCGTCGCGCACCAGCGTCTGGCTGAATCTCCCGCTTGAAGCAAACGATGCCGGCTGCAGCGACAATCGTCCCTCCAGCAACTCCTTGCCAAAATATTTGTTACCGCCAAACGAAATGCCCACCAATCGAGATCGGTCGCCGCGGGTAACTTCATAGCTGATCAGCCGCACGCCCGCTCTAGGATCGTCCCGAGAACTCACCTGCACGTCCGCGTCGAAATAACCTTGCCGCTGAAAATAATCCCGGATGTTGCGCCGCCCTTCCTGCAACAAATCCTCGTCCACCGCGCCTTCCGCATAAATCGGCAGCAGTTGCCGCAGTTTTCCCTGACTGAGACGCGCGCCGCCTACCGCCACGCTCACTCGCGGGCCGGTGGTTACCTCGTACTTCAATGCCACCAGATTGCTAGTCGCGTCGTAGTTGCCGGCGGTGATCAGAATTCCCGCGCCCAGGTACCCTTGGTTCACCAGATACTTTTTCAATCGCTGCGAAGCGCGCGTCACCCGCGCCGATGTAAACGGTTTATTCAGCTTGATTTTCGATCGGCCGATCAGCTCCGCATCCGGGTAAGGCGTCTGGTTCTTCACCACAACACTTCCCACCACCGCGCGCGGCCCCGGCTGCACCGTGATGATCACATCCATTTGGCGCGTCGCCTCGTGCGGCGTGAGGCTCCATTTCACATCGGCTTCATAAAGTCCTTCGCTGCTCAGGGTATCCTTCAATCGGGCAAGCGCCTCGCGCAGCGAACTCTCGCGAAACGGTTCTCCCAGTGTCAGTCGCATCGACGCCAGCGCGGCCGCTTCCGTCGGCGGCTCTTTCAGACCCTCCACTCGGACCACGTTGTTGTAGAAATTTCGCTGCACCACAAATTCCACGCGCACGCCGTCCGCCGCCGCCGAGGTCGTCACGCGGATGTCCGCGAAATCGCCTGTGCGGTAGAGCACGCGCAGACTTTCGCGTTCCGTCCCAAAATCAAATGGCTTGCCGATTTCCAGCGGGAGGGGAGTAGCCGGGCCCGGCACCGGTTTTCCGGTGTCATCTACAATGCGGATTTCAGCGACGTTTTGCCCTTCGATCTGCGCTTCCTGCGCGCGCAGCGATGTACCGGCAAGGAGGCTGCACAGCAGCGCTCCGAGACTCAAAATCGTTCCCCAAGTCCCGGACCGCTGAGAGGCACAGGCTTGCGGGCTTTGCCGTATCCACGAAATTCTCATTCGCCTTGGAGGTAAGAGCAAAGGTTAGCACGGCCGCGTTGCCTGCCGGACGCGAAAAGGCGCTATGATATTGAATTGAGAACAGTTCCTCCGCTCCGATAGACTACAAGAATGAACAGCGAACAGCGCGAAAAATACTCACGGCAAATACTCTTCGCTGGAATCGGCCTCGAGGGCCAAGAGAAATTGCTGGGCGCAAGCGCAGTTCTTGCCGGCTGCGGAGCGCTCGGGACGGTGGTTGCCAACTTGCTAGTGCGCGCAGGAATCGGCCGCCTGCGCATCATCGACCGCGATTTTGTCGAGCCTTCGAACCTGCAACGCCAAACTCTGTTCGAAGAATCGGACGCGCGCGAGGCCCTGCCAAAAGCCGTCGCGGCCGAACGCCGCCTGCGCGCCATCAATTCCGACTCCCAAGTGGAAGGAATCGTCGCAGACCTCACCGCCGATAACTGCGCGGATCTTCTTGGCGGATTTCAGCTGATTCTCGACGGCACCGACAATTTCCAAACCCGTTTGCTCCTGAACGATGCCGCAATCTCGCTCAATGTCCCCTGGATTTATGCCGGAGCCGTCGGAAGCTACGGCGTCACCATGACGATCCGTCCCGGTGCAACCGCCTGCCTCGCTTGCTTGCTGGAAGGTGATGAAAAATCCCCGGCGCTCGGCGCCGAAGCCACCTGCGACACCGCGGGCGTGCTCAACGCCGCTGTCGGCGTGATTGCATCTGTCGAAGCCGCCGAAGCCACAAAGATTCTCGCGGGCAAATCGGAAGATTTGCACGGCCGCCTCGTTTCCACAGACGTCTGGACCGGCCGCTTCCAGTCCATCCGCGTAGCTCGCCAGCCCGATTGCCGCGCCTGCGTCCGCCGCGAGTTCGTCTATCTCGAAGGAGAAGCCCAGCCCCACATCACCATGTGCGGCCGCGATTCAGTCCAAATTCACGAACGCCGCAGAAGCCTTGATCTCGACGAGCTCGGCCGCCGGATCACCAAAGCCTCCGCCGACGCCGGCGCAGTCCATCACAACGAATTCTTGCTCCGTTTCCGCATTGCGACCTATGAAATGACCGTCTTCGCCGACGGCCGCGCCATCGTCAAAGGCACAAAGGATCCCGCCATCGCGCGCTCACTCTACGCACGCTACGTAGGCGCCTGAACCACTTCAGTTTTTATTTGGATTGAAAACGAATGAATCGAATCAGCCGACAAATCTCCGAAGCGCGGATTGCCGCATCGCCGCCCGGTCCATATTTTCCCGCGTATTCATCAACGTGAGCAAAGTACTCAGCACCCGCGCTTTCAGCTCATCGGACATCGGAAATCCGCTGGTCGCCACGTGCACCAGCGCCTCGCCGCGCCCCGAAATCTTGGTGATGAATTCCATCTGACGTTCGTGGTTGGTGTTACCGAGGGCCGTTTCTCGCCGCATCTCCGCGCATTCATTTTCAATGAACAGCGTGAAGTGCATGATGCACAGATGCTCCGCCGCCAACCCTGCGGGCACGTTGACCTTACAGCCTTTGGCACTGCAGTTTTCAGCCACGGACACACCTGTTCACAAGCTCATTGTTTTGTAGCATCTTGACCCGACGAATTCCAGCGCGCCTAAGCGTGGTGCGCTCAATTAGATAGCAGGCCACCGGACACCAGTTACTGTAATAGAATCAGCAAAAGCGCCAGCCCCTGGTTGCTAATGGAAGTCGCAAGTAGAAATCCCAAAATGGACCTCCACTCTGCCAAAATATCTTGCCCGCCAACCCGCGCATTCTGTTGCGATACACCCAAGCCCATGTTACACACGAACGCGACGCATTTTCGCCGGGCTGGGGGCCTCACCGCATGCCGCATCTTGCTCCACACGACATAATGCATATGTTCATCGCGTTGGCCGTCCTGCTGGGCGCGGCCAAACTCGCCGGCGAGCTGATGCAAAAGCTCGATCAGCCCTCCGTTCTCGGTGAAATCATGGCCGGAATTCTGCTCGGCCCCACGCTGCTCGGTCATTTCAGACCGGATCTCTACGCATTTATTTTTCCCGCCACCGGTAACGTTCCCATCGCACTCGAGACTGTTACCACCCTCGGCGTAGTATTTTTCCTGCTTATCGCCGGACTTGAAATTGACCTGCGCAGCATCTTCCGCCAAGGCAAAAGCGCTCTGCTCGTAAGCTTTTTCGGCGTAATCATTCCCTTCGCGTTCGGTTTCGGCGCCGCCGGATTATTTCCGCGTTTCCTGGGCGCGGCCCCCGGCGCGGACCGTCTGATCTTCTCCCTGTTCGTCGGCACGGCCCTTTCCATCTCCGCGCTTCCGGTCATCGCCAAAATCCTGATGGATCTGAACCTACTCCGGAGTGAAATGGGCACCGTCGTCATGTCCTCGGCGATGTTCGACGATCTCGTCGGCTGGATCCTCTTCTCCATGATCCTCGGCATGATGAGCGGCGGCGGCACATCCATGGACGGAGTAAAACGCACCATCGTCCTGGTCATCGCCTTCGTGGTGCTCGCCCTCACCGTAGTCCGCTGGCTGATTGACAAGCTCCTGCCGCACATCCAAGCCCACACCAGTTGGCCCGGCGGCGTCCTCGGCTTCATCTTCACGCTCACTCTCGCCGCGGCGGCTTTCGCCGAATACGCCGGCATCCACGCCGTCTTCGGCGCTTTCATCATCGGCATCGCAGTCGGCGAATCCACGCACCTGCGCAAGCGCACCTCCGAGCTGATCCACGGCATCGTCACCAACGTCTTCGCCCCGTTCTTTTTTGCCAGCATCGGCCTGCGCACCAATTTCATCGCGAATTTCAATCTGCCCATCACCGTCACCGTCATCGGCGTAGCCTGCGTCGGCAAACTCCTCGGCGCTGGCATGGGAGCGCGCCTCGGCGGCATGGATCGTCGCACCTCCTGGGGAGTCGGCCTCGCAATGAACGCGCGCGGCGCCATGGAAATGATCCTCGGCCTCCTCGCGCTCCAGCTTGGCTTGATTCGCGAAACCATGTTCGTCGCGCTCGTGATCATGGCTCTCTTCACGTCGCTGGTTTCCGCGCCCGCCATCAAATTCCTCATTCGCCGCCGCCGCACCATCACCCTGAAAGAAACCGTCAATGCCAAACTTTTCTTTCCCGCGCTCCAATCGCAGACGAAGGAACAAGTCCTGCACGAAATGTGCATCGCCGCAGCCGACGCCGCCAGCAATTCACCGGAAAGATTCCTGCGCCTGGTCCGCGAACGCGAGCGCGTAACCACCAGCGGATGGGAAAACGGCCTCGCGGTTCCGCACGCCCGCGTCAACGGGTTGCTTGAACCTTTAGTGGTGGTAGGCCGTGTCGCTCAAGGAATAGACTTCGATGCCCGCGACGGAAAGCCAGCCAGGTTGATCATTCTAATTCTTACCGGGGACAATCAATCTCAACACGATCTGTTGCTCGATGCCGGCGAACTCTTCAGCCGCAAAGAAGCCATCGAGCAAGCGCTGCATGCCGAAACCTTCGTGGAATTAATGGCCGCCCTCAACGCGCCAGTACACTGATCGCTCTCGCGGTTTGTTGAGGCTTCAGAGCCCGTTTGAGAATTGCTTCCCGAATCGAGTCGAGGACTCAGAATTCGCCGAATAACAGAGCGACGTGTCATCCCGAACGGCGTCGCGCGCATGTTCTTTCCGGTCCCGCGACTGCGGGACGAGGTTGGGAAGTAGAGAGGGATCTGCGTTTCGCACAACAGTTGAGCGTCTCATCGGCTCGGCGCAGTTGACTTTGTAGCGGCGATCTTCAGACCGCCAGCCTTTGCAGTCGCTTCGGAATCTTTGTAGGTCCTGGCGTCAGTTCATCCTGAGAGCCCGCTGGCGGCAGGAGCGAAGGGCCGCGACATAAACACAAAAAAACAGCGCGGCGTTAGTCGCTGCAGCACGGATTTTACAGCTGAGGCGCAGGTATGGTGAGCCTGGGGGAAACAGCGTCGAGAAAATCCGGAGCCCCGACACCGCAGCCTAGGGCTTCTGCGCGGGCGCTGGGGTGGGGCCCGGTGCATCTGGCGCGTGTTCTCCCGCGTGATACGAAGTCCACGGCCCGGCATTCATATCTTCCAGCACCGACGCCTGCCACCGATACTCCGTATGCTCATCGAGAAACGGCTGCGACTTGAAGTCCGTGCCACAAGGATGCCCGATGCGCGCGACGAAGCTCATCGTCTCCGCCATATGCGTATCCATCACCTTCCCCTCCACAGCGCCCGTCGGGTTGTAAGGCTTTGTCGCAAAACCAGGATCGCCAGGCGTCGCCACATCGCCATGCCCGCAAAGCGTGCGCCGGTTCGCCCCAGTCTGCTTGGTGTAGCTGTCATAATGATCGGCCAGAAATCCCTCGGCCAGAGTCGTATCAATCTTCCCCATGTTCGCGGCCATTAATTGATCCCAGCGGACGTGCCGCGCGTTTGCCGAGGCCGCAAGATTCGTCGCATCAAAGGTGGTCTCGTCTTTCAACACCTCCGGGTCACTCGCGAAATTCGAGCCCACAAAATATCCATCCTTGGTGCGCCAAACCTTGGAATGCTTCAAGCCCAATTCAAACCGCGCGATCTCGTTCGTCTTGCGATCCGCGAGGAGCCAGTCGTTCGCGTAGCCGCCGTTATTTCCATCCAGCATGATTTTCATGTATTCATCAATGGATCCCGCATACTGGAACGCCTTGCGCGCCCGTGCGAATTCCGGTTTGCCGCTGGGATCCCAGCCGTGAAAATCCGTGATGGTAGTTTCAGTCACCATCAATCCGCCCGAGTTCACTCCGAAATCATCGTCGCTCACGATCACTCCCGGGTAGCCGTCCATCAACATGGCGTAGCCCGCCTGCGGCACGATATCGAAAATGATCTTCCAGCGCGCGCCCTCCAGGTAGCTCGTCCAGTTATTGTGTGCAATCACAATCTTGTGATCTTTCGTGTAGCTGCCCGTAGCGACGAACGCGCTGCAGTGTCCTTCGTGCGTCGTCGCCGAAGTTGCCGATTTGCCGTGACGATCGCTCAGTCGATCGCCTTGCTCATCGCTCGCCCCATTCGTCTGCCCGCTGTTTCGCCCACTGGTCTGCTTGTCGAGCCACGGTACGTAGTAATCGCCCAATTCCATGAACGCGTTCAGCGCCACGATATCGTATAGGTCCAGCTTTACCTCCCGCGCTCGCAGCCCTTCCACGATTCCCTGTAGCTCCGCCTGATATTCCGGATCAATCTTCGGCCACAGCATCTCTCGCGAGGCCCGTCGGAAAAAATCCCAGTCGCGATTGCTGTTGTGCGTCATCTCCAGGCTAGCCGCCGCAAATCCATCCGCAATCTCGTTAGCCAGCAAAAATCCATGCTGATACCCGATATCGTGCGGTGATCCCTCCAGATGCACGTAAATCCATCCCCCCCGCTCAAACCGGTAAGCCTTAGCCAAAATCGGATTATCCGCCCCGCGTTGCACTGCGTGCGCCGCGTGAACTTCGCCTAGCGCCGAAAACTGCGTGGCCAGCAAAGCGAATCCGGCTCCCATCATCACCACAATCAGCAACACAAACGGCAAACGGTTCCTCGACACATTCATCGGAGAGAATCTCCTCGGCCAAGCCCGACTTCGACGCAGCGCATCCGCAGCCATGGTAAGAGGCACACAGGCACGTGTCAACGCGCGCCCCCGTTTCGAAACAACCCTTGAAGGGCTGTTCCACGTCACGGCGCCCATGAAGAATGGAAGCGATTTATAGCGGATTTGTGTTTGGGCGATAGATGATCAAATAAGAATAAACCGGGAAAAACTTCACGTCCTCGCCCGTCAAATCTTTGCGGTAGTATCCGGCCTCGGGGGAATCTGCTAGGAAAGTGATTTTTTCTCGGATGGCTAATTCAACTTGGTCTGCTGTCGTTACACTGGATTGATCTTTGATGTAAGCCCAAATTTCGAGGAGATGAAGCGCGGCCAACGACGCTAGAACGAAACGCTTGCCCATCTAGTCCTGGCTTTTCAGTTTCGCCAGGTAAGCCGTCAATTGATCGTCCGGGATCACATCGCCGCGATCGAGTCGCTCAATGCCGCGCCGGATCTTCGCGTTGATCGTGTCGCGATTTTCCAGAAGCCACCGATCCTGCTCGTCCTGAGTCTCCAACGAATGCAGGAGTACTTCCTCGACGCTGCCGGACCCGGTCGCGTCCAACTGCTTTCGGAGTCTGGCCTCAAGAGCCGCATCGCGGATTTCAATGTTCACGGCTCAATCCTCCAGGATGGTGGCGGGTTCTGTTTTTGTCGTAGCCGAGCAGCCCACAATGTCAAGAAAACGTGGTATTGGGGGAAGCCCAGCACGGTCTTCGCCCTAACATTAACCTCGTTGACACCGCGCCTTACCACCGTATAATCATGTGCTTAGCTTGGCGATACCCCAGCAATCCCAGGCCGTTCCAGCTTCATCGCGTTTTGGCGTTCTGCATCATCGTAGTCAGCCCCGGAGGTATGCACGCAGTGATCTGGCTTCACAATGCGGCGTCGCAAGCGGTGTGTTCAGCGCTCACCTGGACGTCGTCCGCCGCCGGCAATCCGCTCTCCGACTACTGGCGCCGTAACACCGATGCCCAGCTCAATCCGTTTCGCGGCCTCTACCAGCTGAACACTTTCGATTTCGCCATCATGCTGCCGTACTTCTTCGTGATGAGCATTCTCGCAATGTATGGCATTCATCGTTACGCGCTGGTTTACAACTATTACAAGAACCGCAAGCGCGTCGCCGGTCCGCCTCCGCAAATCACCCAGTGGCCCCGCGTCACCGTGCAGCTTCCCATTTACAACGAGCGTTACGTCATCGAGCGCCTCGTCGAAGCCGTTGCCGCCTTCGATTATCCGCGCGAGCTTCTCGATATTCAGGTGCTCGACGATTCCACCGACGAAACGCAGGAAGTCGCGCGCAACTGCGTCGAGCGCTACCAGGGCCTCGGCCTGCCGATCAGCTACATTCATCGCGATAATCGCGAAGGATTTAAAGCCGGCGCGCTGCAGGAAGGCCTGAACACCGCGCTCGGAGAATTCGTCGCCGTCTTCGACGCCGATTTTATTCCGCCGGCGGATTTTCTGCGGCGCACCGTGCCGTATTTCGCCGATTCCAAGCTGGCCATGGCGCAAACCCGCTGGAGCTACATCAATCGCAATTATTCCGCGCTCACGGAAGTGGAAGCGATTCTGCTCGATGGGCATTTCGTCATCGAACATTCTTCGCGCTTCCGCACCGGGCTGTTTTTCAATTTCAATGGCACAGCTGGCATATGGCGGCGCGCCGCGATTGAGGATGCCGGCGGCTGGCAGCACGACACGCTCACCGAAGACACCGATCTTTCCTACCGCGCGCAGTTGCGCGGCTGGCACTTCGTCTATTTGCCGGAAATTGAATGTCCGTCCGAGCTGCCGGTGGAGATGAATGCGTTCAAATCGCAGCAAGCGCGCTGGGCCAAGGGCTTGATGCAGACAGCGAGAAAAATTCTGCCGCGCGTGATGCGCGCTGACGTTCCGGCCAGCGTGAAAGCCGAAGCCTTCTTCCATCTCACGGCGAACATCAGCTACCCGCTGATGGTTTTCATGTCCATCATTTTGCTGCCGGCGATGATTGTGCGATTCTACCAGGGATGGTTTCAGGTGCTAGTGATTGATCTGCCGCTGTTTCTCGCGTCCACCTGCTCGATTTCATCTTTCTACCTGGCCGCCGAGCGCGCGCTATACCCAAAAACATGGAAGCGCACTTTTTTGTATTTGCCATTCGTGATGGCCGTGGGCATTGGGCTGTCCGTACGCAACGCTCTTGCAGTGATGGAAGCGATCGTCGGCGTGAAATCAGAATTCGTGCGCACGCCGAAATACAGCGTGCAAGCCGGAGAGCACGGCGATGGCGTGTGGGCCAAGAAAAAATATCACAAGAGCGCCGGATGGATGCCCTTCGCGGAAGTTCTGCTGGGATTGTATTTCGCCGCAGCCGTGTTTTACGCGCTGCAAAATGAAAACTACGCCACCGTGCCGTTCCTGCTGCTCTTCGTGTGGGGCTACCTCTACACTGGCCTGATGTCGCTGGCGCAAACCTACCTCGAGCGCCTGCGCTTCGGCGTAGAATCCGGCGAAGTTCGCCCCGCCTCCACCGGCGCCCCCGGATTTTAGTCCCGTAAAAACAAAAGCGGCGGCCCGACTGCGGCCGCCGCTGCTTTCTGTCTGCACCTTTCTAAATCAAAACCTTGCTTTGTCTCCGGACGCAGCCGCGTTTTGCAACGCCGCGCTGCTCACCGATTTGGGGCCGGTATTACACCTGCGCTTGCAGGATTTCTCCTGGAAGCTGGCCGATGCGTGATTTGGTGTTGGACTGAAAACGTTCTAGCGCGCTCTTCACCGCGGGGGGTTGTTTCTCTCCCGGATCGCCCTCCGCGCGCATGCGCTCCATCTTGATACCGAGTGTGCGTTCCAGAGCCATCAGCTCGGAGCGCTGCTCGCGGCCAAAAAGGGTGGAAGCGACGCCGTGTCCGCCCGCGCGTCCCGTGCGTCCGACGCGGTGGATGAAGTTCTCGGCGATGTCCGGCAAGTCGTAGTTAATCACGTGCGCGATGTCTTGCACGTGAATCCCGCGCGATGCCAGGTCGGTTGCCACCAGGACGCGTATGCGCCCCTGCTGGAATCCCGTCAAGGCCGCCGTGCGCTGCGACTGCGTGCGCCCGCCGTGAATCGTGGACGCGGCGAATCCGTCGCGGCTCAAAGTGATGGACAGCCGCTCGGCTCCACGCTTGGTGCGCGTAAAGATGAGGCAGCGGCCGGTTTCCTTCGAAAGCAAACGATGCAGCAACGGCAGCTTGCGATCGCTCGCAACTTCGAAAGCTTGCACGCGGACGTTCTCGGACGGTTTCAACACGGAGCCAAATGCGAGTCGCACCGGGTTCCGCATGTAATCCTTCACGAGATGCACTACGGAAGCTTCCAGCGTCGCGGAAAAGCACAGCGTCTGCCGTTCTTTCGGCAGCACGGATGCGATTCTGCGAATCGCGGGAAGGAATCCCATGTCCAGCATGCGATCGGCCTCATCGAGAATCAGCACGCGCAGATCGCGGAAATGCACGAGCTTGCGCGAGAGGAAATCCTCGAGTCGTCCGGGAGTCGCAACCACCAGCCTGGCGCCCTTGCGCAAGTTGGTGAGTTGCAGCCCTTCGGACAATCCGCCGACGACCAACGCCGCGGGGCCCAGTTGCTTTCCGCGCAATGCGTTGTACTGCTCGACGACCTGCATGGCGAGTTCGCGCGTGGGAACGAGCGCGAGCGCTGCGATTCCCGGCGTCTTTTCCTGCAGCATGCGCTCCATCACTGGAATCAAGAACGCGAGCGTCTTGCCGGTGCCGGTCTGCGCTGTTGCCAGCACATCTTTCCCGGCCAGCGCTTGCGGGATCGCCGCAGTCTGCACTGGCGTGGGAATCGAGAACTTGGCGAAAGCCAGCCGCTCTTTGGTATAGGCGGAGATCGCCATTTGTGAAAATGTTTCTGTAATACTATCCATCTGGATGTTGCCTTCTATCTGGCGTAAGCCGTCGCGGCGCGCACACACGTATTGCACACATCGGGTGCGGGCACAGCAAACTGGTCTTGCCAGTCTTTGTTTTAAATTACGCTGAAGACGTACGGAGAGAACTGAAGGGCGGGTAATCTCAGATCAACTGCTCACCAGAGGCCGCACAACACAACCGAGGTATTAAGCGCAAAAGAAGAATAACACAATTGGTGGGAAAGTGCACGGAAAAAGCGACAATTCTCGCTATTTGTACGGCAAGCGTCTATGTAGTCAACAGCATAGCGAGCCGTGAAATTCCGGCCAAGACACGCGTTTTCGCGTGTGATTTGCAGTTTCCGTTTGATTAGGACTTCACGCCCAGCGTGAATATGCGATACGACCGGAACAGAACACCATCAACGCGCACAACTGGGTGTACGGGCATCACTGTTTTTTGATCTCTCTGATTGGCGAGGTAGAATGCTGCGTGTTGAAAGCCCCGAACTAAGAGTCGGCGCTGGAAATATTGATTGCGTCAAATCTTGGAGGACAACTTGGACGCCGCAAGTAGCGCAAGCTGGAGGCTCCGCAAATCCGCATTCATTGGAGCTCTATCGGCATTCTTATTCGCGGCGATCGGCGTGTGTTTGCCGGTCAGCGCACAGAAAGCTTCCTTCCACGGCGCGCCAGCAGCCGCCGAACAGGCTAAGAACCCGTACGCCGGCAAGCGGTCAGCCGCGCAGGCCGGTGCAAATTTGTTCGCGCGACATTGTGCCGCGTGCCACGGGCCGAAAGGCGAGGGAACTGGCAACATCCCGGCGCTGGCCAAGGGTCCAACGCAAAGCGCTCCGGACGGTGCAATCTTCTGGTTCATTACGCAGGGAGATCCGAACAATGGAATGCCGGCGTGGTCGAGTTTGAGCGAACAGCAACGCTGGCAACTCATCGCGTATTTGAAGTCGCTGGGCGGCGCGAATCCGCCGTCGCCCACAGCGAAAGCAGGCGCTGCGCCTGAGAACAGCACCGCAAAAACCGCAGCCCCTCCGAATGCACCGTTTACGGATTATCGCTACGAGAATCCCGGCACTGTTCGCAAAATCACGGTGCAAGATTTGCCGCGGCCTTTTGCGACGAAGTCGGCGGACAACGGCGCGAAAGTGGTGGCGCGTCCGAGCGATGCGTGGCCGAAAACGCTTCCGGGCTTCAGCGTGCAGCAATATGCGAGCGGGCTGAATAATCCGCGGCTGATCGTGACGGCGCCGAACGGCGATTTTTTCGTGGCGGATTCCGAACCCGGAGATGTGAAGGTATTTCGCGGAATCACCACGGACGGCAAGCCGCAGCAGACAGACACATTCGTGACGGGCCTAAAGCAGCCTTACGGAATTGCGTTTTATCCTCCTGGACCCAATCCGCAGTGGGTTTACGTAGGCAACTTTGATTCCGTTGTGCGCTTTCCGTATCAGAACGGCGATTTGAAAGCCCGCGGACCGCAGCAACACATCGTGGACGTTCCCGGTAAACCTTCTCACTGGACGCGGTCGGTGCAATTCACGCCGGACGGAAAGAAAATGCTGGTGGCAGTGGGATCAGGCTCGAACGTGGACGATCCGGACACGACTCCCGCGGAGAAAAATCGCGCCGACATTCTGGAATTCAATCCCGACGGCAGCGATATGGAAATTTACGCCTACGGCATACGCAACGCTGGCGGCGGCATCGCATTCAGTCCCGACACCGGTGAGCTCTGGGGTTCAGTGAACGAGCGCGACGGGCTGGGCGACAATCTGGTGCCGGACTACATTACCCACGTGCAGAAGGGCGGATTTTACGGCTGGCCGTGGTGGTACATGGGCGGCCATCAGGATCCGCGGCATGAAGGAAAGCATCCGGAGCTGAAAGATAAAGTGATCACGCCGGACGTTTTGCTACAACCGCACAATGCTTCGCTGGAATTAACCTTTTACGAGGGCACACAATTCCCAGCGGAATATAAGGGCGATATATTTGCTTCGGAGCACGGCTCGTGGAACAAATCTTTGCGCGCCGGTTACGAAGTGATCCGCGTACCGCTGCACCAAACCGGCCACGCTAGCGGTGAGTACGAGGACTTCGTTACCGGCTTCGTGACAGTCGACGGAAAAGTCTGGGGCCGTCCTGTAGGGATTACCGTGGCGCCCGACGGTTCGCTGCTGATAACCGACGACGGATCGAACAGCATCTGGCGAGTGGCGTACACCGGAAAATGATTTTTTGAGTGTGACGGCACTGCTTGAATCCAGCGCAGCGCCGTCCGCGAATCGTTTTTTATTCGCGACGCGCCCAGTTGAAGCTGCCTAGTCGTTGGGCTGCGGCGGAGCTTGCGGCTTAGCCGCAGCGCCACCTTGACCGCGCGGTCCTCTCCGTCCCGGCCCGTCTGCACCCGAGAGGCCACGGCCATCGCGCCAGCGATCGCGCATCAATTGCCGGAGCTTCTCGCGTTGCGCAGGAGTAATTGCGTCGCGCATGGTCAGGCGGTAATCAATCGCGGATTTTTGCAGGGACAATTGCGCAGCGCTGATTTCCTGCAGCTTGCCGTTGATCGCAGCGCGATCCGGCTTGTCTGCCGCGAGCAGCTGTTTCAAATCAATCCGCTGCACCTCGAGATCGGCACGATCGCGAATCGCTGTTTTGCGAAAATCGGCCTCCTGCTTGCGAATCGTGGCGGCCTGCTCGTCCGTGATGCCCACTTGTTGCCGCGTGGATGGATCGTTCAGCAAGCGCGCGAAACTGGAATGCCGGTGTCCTCTGCGGCCAAAGCCTCCGTGCCGATGGCCCCATTGGCCTTCGTTGTCGCCCGAGCCCATCGAGCCGCGAAGTGACCTGTCTCCGTCCCACGCGCCTCGATGCGCAGGCGGCGGGTCGGCTGGGGCGTCTTGGGCGAGGAGCGGCGCCCAGCTCAGCGCCAGAGCCAGAACAGCGAATGCAGTCTTGGAATAAATTCCCATGTTCTTTTCTCCGTAACTAGTGTTCTTCATTTGCCAACTGCAATTCTCTGCCGACTGCGAAAAGGTTCCCCAAATGCCCCTGCGCGTGAAGCCGCGCTAGCTTGCGTGCCTGGCAGCCGTGAACTCGCGCGTAAACTGTCCCCCGCTCATGGTGCCCTTCAGCGTGTCGCCATCGAGCGTAGCCTTGAATTCCATTTTCATGGTGTTTCCGTCGCGTCCCTGGCGCTGCTCGGTCCAGGAAATCGTGTTGCCCGAAACTGTGGCGTCAGAAGCGTTTTCGCCGCGCTGCGTTTTGTGAGTGACTTTGAATTTATCGCCGTCTTTCGTGATGGTGAGCGATTGCGGGCCGCCACCTCCGTGGTGTCCGCCGCCGGCCTGACCATTACCCTGGCCTCCGCTCTGACCGTCGCCTTGGCCACTACCTTGACCACCGCCCTGGCCGCCGCCGCGACCGCCGGTGACGGTCATGTCCCATGATCCGACAAAATTGGCATCCTGCGCCGCAGCCTGAAATGCCGTCAGCGAAAACAGCAAAGCGACGAGATAGACACCCGCGAATCCCAAGCGACGTTTTGTCATAACCTAATCTCCCTAAAGTTTGCGGTGGCTTCGGGCGCGCGCTATTGAAAACAGATCGGCGTGGTCCGCAACGAGCCGGCATTCATATGATCTGTGTTTTCCCACACGCTTAATTCAGTTCGAGGGAGCGCAAAGTTCCATAATTTCGTTGAGGTGATCCGTGAGGAATGGTTGCGTACCAGCGCTTGCGGGGCCTGCATGCAAAGCACTTCTATTTCACTTAATAAATCGTGGATCGGCGCTAAAGCTGACCAACCCATCGCGATAATCAATCTTCATATCCAGCATGAATAGCATTGCAAATCCCAGAATTCCCGAGATCTCCGTGCCCGTCCGATCGCTTATGTGCGTGAGATCGATGGTGACCAGATCCTCGCGCTCCTGCCTGAAGTTCGCGAATTGAATGGTGGCATTCGCCGCGCTATACACCGTCTTGACTTTGCCATTCAAGCCCTTGACCTCCATGGCGTACTCGGCGCTCACTTTGCTCACTTCCTTGGCTTCGGCGAGCGACAGTGAATTGTCAAACGCGCCGGTATCAATGAGAAAAAGCTTGGGAAGAGAAGAGTTCACTGTGGTGGGAATGAGCAGGTCATGGCCGAAAATAAAAATCGGAGTGTAGTCCTTCATCTCCGGCGCAATATAACGATCGTGCCAGCCCGATTGCTGGGACGATTGCGAATCAAGCGAAATTTCGCCTGCCGGCTCGTCGGGATAGGGCGGCAGTTCGCTCAGCTTCATTTTGTGCGCCGGCATGTAGATATCCACGAGAAAATTACGGAACACATCCGCGCCGATCAGGCCATCACTGCCCAAAACTGAGCTCTTGCCCGAGACCTCGACGAGACAATCGTCAAACTCAAGCTCGCCGATCTGAATTTTATCGGCGCGGCCGAGAAATCCCGCCGTCGCCGCGGCGTCGCTGATTCCGTGGATGTGGATGTCTCCGATGGATTTAACGCCCGCTTTCTCAGCGATATTTCGGTCAATGAGAATTCCGCCTGCGCCCGTGTCCAGCAGCAGCCGAGACGACGCTCCGTTCACCTTAACAGTGAGGCCATATCCTCGAACATGCTTCGGATCATCAAAAAGGGGTTCGAGCTTGGCTTCGGTTGATTTCACTTTCGTTATCAGACGGCACGCCCCTGGCCGGTTCTCCGACTGTGCCGTGAGCACCTCGAGCTCGTGCTTCAACCTTGTCCGCGAATTGGCATCGTCGTCCGTGGAACTTGCCAGGTAGCCCTGAAGCGCCGCAATTCGTTCCTTGCCGCGTAACGTGCCCAAGTAAGCTCGCTGAATATCGGGATCGTCGGGATCGAGCTTATAGGCCTGATCGATATTGGTTTTGGCGAGTTTCCGATTCAGAGAAACCTCGTAGAGCCAGTATCGCCCCAGGAACGCGCGTGCGTCCAAATCGCACGCGCGGAGCGGCCTGGAGAATGCGGTTTGCGCCTCATTTAGCTTTCCCTGCCGAAAGTACACTTCGCCCAGCGCGACAATGGCGGGCGCGCGGTCGGGCGTCAGTGCTACTGCTTTTTGCGCCGCAACATACGCTTCGGTGGAGTTGTTCTGGTCGAGATACACGCGCGCGAGGCCCGCGTAAGCTGCGGCGGCTTCCGAACCGCCTGCGGGAAGTATGGCGTAGTAGGCGGCGATGGCATCGTCAAATTGTCCGGTGCGATAGAGTCTCAGCGCGGCGGCCATCGGCGCGGTTAAAGGCGGAGCGGTTTCCGGGTTCACGGAGCAGACTGTGCTGTTATTTTTCGGCGAGGGTGAACCGGGCGCGGGTGCGTCGGAGCTTTTCTGCGCGGCAGGCGCCTGGGATTGGGCGGTCGCGCTCGGTGGTACGGATTGAAAAGCGTCGCGTGCCGGATCGTCTTGCGTCACGGGTGACGCGGGCAACGTCCCGGGGAGCAGCAACGCGACAATACAAATTGCGACGAGCGTCGTCCTTATCCGCTTGGTTCTCATGGGGCCTCCGCAAAGGAATCGCGACGTGACGAAACGACCGAACACCCCGCCCGCGATTGCGAATTCAGGTTCCGAGCGGGAGTGTGCGCGCTGCCTCAGCGGGACATTCTGTCCAAGGATAACTGCCATGTCAATTGATGATCACAGAGTATGGACAGAAGCGTTACGTGCGGTTGCGGGTCTGTCTGCATTGGCGTCCGGAATGCGGTTCGCGTCGCGGCGCCGAAACAGATGCTGGTTTGACCGTGTGTGGCGCGGGCCGCTATAATACTTGTTTCGGCGGGGAGCAAAATGCTCGCTGAAGGAGCGCTTGGCGATTGAGCTGGGCGAGTGCCTGGCGCCGGATACGGTGCGACAGGCGCGCTGTGCCCCACCAGGGCCCGTCGCGATCAGATAGCGGACCCGAAACGATACGACGGCGGGGAATTCCAGACCAGAAATCAGGAGCAGGAAATGATTAAGGCAACCCAACTACGCCCGGGAATGATCATCAAGCACGAGGGCGACCTCTGCGTGGTGTATAGCGTGGATCACCGCACGCCGGGGAACAAACGCGGTTCAATGCAGACCAAGATGCGCAACCTGCGCAACGGAAACATGATGGATTTCCGGTTCCGCGCGGAAGAGACGCTGGAAAAAGTGGTGGTGGACGAAATCCAGTTTGAATATCTCTACAGCGACGGCGACACGCACCACTTCATGAACACGGAAAACTACGAGCAGCTGGCGCTGCAGAACGACATCGTGGGCGACACCAGGGATTACCTGATTCCCAATCTGCCGGTGAAAATCGAATATTACGACGACAAGCCGATTGGCGTGTTGCTGCCGGACACGGTGGACCTGACTGTCGTGGAGACGGAGCAGAGCATCCAGAAAGCGACGGCGAGCGCGGTGATGAAGCCGGCGAAGCTGGAGACTGGTTTGATCGTGAACGTTCCGCCGTTTGTGGGGAATGGCGACAAGATTAAAGTGGATACTTCTGAGGCACGATACATCCAGAGAGTGCAGTAATCGCCAGCCTGAACCGAAACCTAAAGATGGCCGCTCTGTCCCGAGAACCGCGGGACAGAGCGGCCGCTACAAAATCTCCTCAAATTAGGGCCGCTGTTTCGATCGCGGCCGTTTCTTTTGTCCAAGCGCAGCCGAACTGACGCACAAGATCCAGCGGATGGCGCATTACTCCGCGTCTACCACGCAGCGGAAACCGATCGTGCCGGAGCGATCGCGGCCGGGCGACATCAGCAAATATTTTTGATGTTGATCGAGGCGATAGGTCTGGGGGAAATACCAGACGGCGCCACGCGGTTGATAGGAAGCGCCGCCGCGGACGATGGCCGCCCGAGTGTGCTCGTCGCGGAATTCGTCCGTCCATTGCGAGATGTTGCCTTCGAGGTCGAGAACCTCGAAGGGACTGGCGCCTCTGACGTTCGCATCCACATTTGCCGGCGCGCGCATCACGCG
Organism: uncultured Acidobacteriota bacterium; assembly: GCA_963779465.1. GTDB lineage: Bacteria > Acidobacteriota > Terriglobia > Acidiferrales > UBA7541 > Palsa-295. The sequence continues at coordinate 450,439 of CAVZYH010000004.1, forward strand.
AGCGTGATCGGCTGGCGGAACCGCTTGAGCATCCCAATCGTTTCCCCAGGGGTACGTGCGGCCGTCGGTAGATTGCGCGGCGTATTGCCATTCCCAATCGTGAGGCAGGCGCTTGCCGGCCCATGCGGCGTAGGCGTGCGCGTCTTCGATAGCGACCCACGTTACTGGTTTCGCGGCCCAACCTTCGGGATACATTCCGTTCTTCCAATCGCGCAGAAAATTGTGATCGTCGGCCGGACGGTATTTAGTCGCGGCCAGGAATTCCTGAAACTGCTGATTGGTGACGGGCGTGCGGTCAATATAGAAGCTGGGGATGTGCACGCGTTTGCGGTGAAAACGCCGCGGCGCATCTTCCCAGGGATACTGCACGTCCACGCCCGGATCATTGCCGCCTTCGATTTCGATTCCTTGCACGGCGAAATCGAAGTCTGCCTCAGGGATACGCAACATGCCCGGCGGAGCCGCCGCTGGGACTTTCGTCGGAGCGGAGGGAACCATGGTCTGCGGCACGAATTTCCACTGGCGTGAATATGCGGAAAGGGGCTGGGCGGAACGCGCGGCCATGTATTTGAGAAGGTCTTGCAATTCAGCGGTGGAGGCGGGATTTTCGGTGGTGGCCAGGACAGCGCCAAAGCCGAGCGCGTCTATCGAAAATGAGAGCGTCGCTGCAGTGCCATTCGCGCGCGGGACCAATTCGACTCCGCGCCACAAGTCGAAATAGCGCATGCCGGCTTGCACGGGCACGCGAAGTTCTTCACCTGCAACGTCATATTCATTGCGATTCACAATCGTCCACAGCGTGGAATTCGACGTGGAGAACGAGCTGGCGAAGACGCCCACCTGCAGCGTCGGGACGTGCGGTTCCCATTCCGCGCTGGTGAGATTTTCCGGAAACGCGCGCTCGATTTTTGTGATGCGCAGGACCGTCTCTGCGTCGCGCGGCGTCATGCCGTACCAGAAGCCCCACAGATTTTCGAGCGTGGCGTAGCCTTCGCCATTGAAGAACGCGTGTTGCAGGCTGTCGGTTTTGTCGCGCGTGAAACGATCGTTCACGTTGACCGTGTGCCGCGACTCCAGCCATTTCACTTTGCTGACCATGGGGACGAAGGGATACGCCACGTCTTCCCAAGTCACCCAATCGTTCCAACTGATATTGCTCCAGGCAAATGATTCGTCGTGGATGGCGAATTGCGGCTCGAGCGCGAGGGGATGGCCGATCGCGTCGGACGCGGTGCGGAATTCCTTGGGCGGGCTTTCCAGAGTGTCGAAATTGATGCCGTCGGCGCCAATTTCCTTCAACAGCTGCGGGAAGACGGTGGAGGGGGGAGCGCCTTCATCGCGAGTGCCTTTATCCCAGGCGAGAATCGGAAACATGACGCGCACGCCGCGGCGGTGAAACTGTTCAACTACCTGGCGCAACGCGGGAATTCCGCCGGGCAGGTCGCGCAGCAGGTCGAACTGGTTGCGGTCGTCCGCGCCGAGATTCGGATACCCCGGCCAAATCAGCACTACGTCAATCGGGCCGATGCGCCGCTCGAGGTCCGCGAGAAAAATGTCCACGGTGTATTCGCGTTTTTCAGGATCGTAGAACGAGCGATCCCAAACGAGCACCTGGCACTGAGAAACGACGTGTTGAGTCCAGGTGAGCTCGGGGCGGGTGTACAGTGAACCGTCGTAATGATATTCAGCCAAGCGGTCTTTGCGCCATTGCTTGATGCCGGCGAGCCATTGGGCGTTTTTTTCGGGACTTTCCGGGCCCGGGAGAAACACATCGCCCGGCGCAGCCACAGCGCCTAGATCCGGGGCACCGGGAGGCAACACCAGGCCGTGACGTGCCTTCCATTCGTCGGGAAAAACAGCGCAAGTACAGAGCAGCAGCATAAGACATGCCGCGAGCGCTTTGCGATGCGATCTGCGGGCCGGCATCATCGAGAGTGTCCTGGTGAAAATTCCCGGACCGGTGTGACGAAGCTGCCGCAGCCCAAGGTCACGGGACTGTATTCCCACCATTCGTTAATGTCAATTTGCCGAAGATAAAGCTCGCCGCAATGACGTAATTTAAACCGCGACGGCGGATTTCGCGCCGAAGACACGCTGGAAGATGGCGTCCACGGCGCGCAGCTGGCGATGCAGATCGAAGGTGTGCGCGAGCGCTTGCTGGTCCAAAAATTTACGGATGCCGGCATCGGCCGCGACGCGATCCTGGAAGCTGGTTTCGGATTCCCAGGCGGCCATGGCGTGGGCTTGCACCCATTTGTACGCGTCTTCGCGCGGGGCGCCATGCTCGACCAAATCCTGCAGCAGTTGCCCGGAATAAACCAGGCCCTGCGTGGCGTTTAGATTGCGCAACATGCGTTCGGGAAACACTTTCATGTTCGTGACGATTTCGGTCGTACGATGGAGCATGTAGTCCGCCAGGATCGTGGAGTCGGGAAGAATCACGCGTTCGACGGAGCTGTGCGAAATATCGCGTTCGTGCCACAGCGCGACATTTTCCAGGGCTGCGAGCGAATTCGCGCGCACCACGCGGGCCAAGCCGCAGATTTGTTCGCTGGAGACGGGATTGCGTTTGTGCGGCATGGCGGAACTGCCGCGCTGTTCTCCACCAAACGGCTCTTCTACTTCGCGGACTTCAGTGCGTTGCAGGTGGCGAATCTCCTGCGCGATGCGTTCGAGGGATGCGGCCACGACGGCCAGCGTGGTCAAGTATTGTGCGTGGCGGTCGCGTTCGATTACCTGCGAAGTGATTGGCGCAGTCGCCAGACCCAGCCGATGACACATTTTCTCTTCGATCTCCGGACCTAGATGTGTGCAAGTGCCTACCGCGCCGGAGATTTTGCCGACGGCCAATTGTTGTGCGGCGACCTGAAAGCGCGCGAGATCGCGGCGATTTTCTGCGTACCAATTCGCGATCTTCAGGCCGAAAGTAATCGGCTCCGCATGAACTCCGTGCGTGCGGCCAATTTCCGGCGTGTCTTTGAATTCCCAGGCGCGCCGCTCCAGCACTTCGCCGAGGGCTTCGATTTTTTTCTCGATCAGGTGAGATGCTTCGCGGATGAGTAGCCCTTGCGCGGTGTCCACCACGTCGTTAGATGTGAGGCCGTAATGCAGCCAGCGCGCGGCTTCCGGATCCGCGACGGACTCCTGCACGGCAATCGTGAAGGCAATCACGTCGTGGCGAACTTTGGCTTCGATTTCGTTGATGCGCGCGACATCTATGCGAGCGCGCTGGCGCAATTTCGCGGCGGCCTCGCGCGGCACCACACCTGCTTCAGCGAGGGTTTCGCTCGCGGCCAGCTCGACTTCCAGCCACTTCTGAAAGCGGTTCTCTTCACTCCAGACGCGGCCCATTTCCGGGCGGGTATAACGTGCGATCAATCCTGGCTCCTAAGGCATTCGCTCGTTCGGGAAAATCAGCAACGAACAAAAGGCCACGTGAAATCCAAACAAACGGCGAGGGGACTTCCCTGAACAATCATACCCGAAATTCAGCGGACGCGGGAAGCGTGCGGGCGAGCGGCTCTCGTCGACCACAAACCGCATCGTTTCATGGGTTTGGCGGAATTAGACCGGCCGAACGACTTACTACACAGCAGGCCAAATTCAATCGGAGGAGCAAAACAATGAAAGTGATGGTTTCCTGGTTCAGCGTAAATGATTTTGAAGGCGCGAAGAAGTTTTACGGCAACGTCCTCGGTCTGAAGAAAACGTTTGACGCGCCGCAGTGGGCGGAGTTCGCCGGTGCAGAAGGCGAAGAGAGCATCGGCGTAGCCGTCAATCCGCGTGCCGGCAAAGAGCCGGGAGCCACGATCGTGCTGCGAGTGGAAAACATCGAGCATGAACGCAAGCGCTTGGAAACGGCTGGCGTGAAGTTCGAGGGCAAGATCGAAGAAATTCCGGGCATCGTGAGGCTGACGACGTTTCGCGATCCTTCGGGCAACCGGTTGCAGCTGGCGCAACCGCTGATGCAGTCGTAGTCCATCGCGGCACGGGAAGGAGCCGCGCCAGTTTTACTTCTCGTTGTAAACTGGCGCGGCCCAATCATTTCTTAGGAGAGAACACATGGCTGTGCATCCGTTGCCGGAAATCGCGCTGCAGGAGGAAGTGCAGCTGGTGGAAAAAGCGAAGCAGGGAGACAGCCTGGCGTTCGGATCGCTCGTGGAGCCATGGCGCAAGCCGCTCTTCGGCTACATCTATCGGATGGTGATGCTGCGGCAGGACGCCGAAGACTTGTTGCAGGACGTGCTGCTGCGCGTGCTGGAAGGCATACGGACGTATCGCGGCGAAGCACGATTCAAGAGCTGGCTCTTTGGCATCGCGACGCACGTTTGTCTGGACCATTTGCGAGCGAAGAAGCGCTGGCGCGTGGAAGCGCAATTGATCGGTGAGAAGGAAGCCACGGCTGATCCACAGCAAGTCGAGGGGCTCACAGCATTGATGCGGCAGCCCGGGTTCAGCTTCGAAATCCGCGAACACATCGCGTTCTGTTTTTCGTGCATTGCGCGCACGTTGTCGCCGGAAGAACAGGCCGCACTGATGCTGAAAGAAGTTCTGGGATTCACCGGGCAGGAAGCGGCCGGGATTCTGGGCGTTTCCGAGCCGGTGTTCCGCCACCGGCTTTCGGCGGCGCGCGCGAAGATGATCGAGGATTACGACGGGCTTTGCGCGCTGATCAACAAAACGGGACTGTGCTATCAGTGCAGCGCCCTGCAGCAAATCGCCAGCGAAGGGCATCGCGGCGCGAGCCTCGTGCAGATTGAAGTGGCACCGGGAATCGCGATGAATGCTGAAAACCTATTCGACGCGCGATTGGCAATTGTGCGCGACGCAGATCTGGCGACGGGAAGAACGCGCGGGGTGCACGATTTGTTCTATAGCAGTTTGGCGCGACGCGAAGAATCGCGCTAGGCAGTGGAAACGCTCATTGGAAATGCAACGACTAGAGGTCGAAGGGGCCGAGCGGAATGCGTTGCGAAGCGACGTGCAGGGTGCCGCGAAAGGCGAATTCACCCGGGCGACGGCCGAGAGCTTCTTCAGCGCAGATACGAGCGAGATCGGGAGTGTTGTTCTGCTCGGAAACGTGCGCGAGGACCAGGTGACGCGCGCGTCCATCGAAAACTTCTGAATCGGCCAGAAATTCGCTGACAATTGTGTTGGAAAGATGCCCGGTGCGGCTCATCACGCGCTGCTTGATGTACCAGGGGTAAGGGCCAACCTTCAGCATTTCCAGATCGTGATTGGATTCCAGGATCAGGAAATCAGCTTCGCGCAGATGATGCTTCACTAGCTCAGGCATGTAGCCGAGGTCGGTGACGATGGCGACTTTTTTTCCGTTGGCGCAGAAAGCGTATCCCACAGGGTCCGCGGCATCGTGCGGAATCGTGAATGCCGTGATTTCGATATCCCCAATTACGAATTTAATCCCGGGGCGGATGTATTTCACTGACTCGATTTTGGTTTTCGGGCCGTCGCCATACATTTTGCGGATTTCGCGGTGCGTCGGCTCGGTCAAGTAGGCGGTGCATTTCCATTCGCGGGACATCTGCGCGAGGGCAGTGCAGTGGTCACTGTGTTCGTGGGTAACGAGGATGCCGTCAACTTTTTCGGGGCGCGCGCGGCCAAGAGTTTCGAAGCGCCGCAACATTTCTTTTTTGCCGATGCCGGCGTCAATCAGGAGAGTCGTACACCCTGATTCGAGCAATGTGGAGTTGCCCGTGCTGCCCGACGCCAGAATGGATACGCGGAACGAGATACGCTTCCCCCGCGAATCGCGTCCACAACGGCAAACAGTTGCGCGCGACACCGCAATGGGATGATGGCAAAGTGCTGCGCTGGCGTCAATCAGAAGTCGCGCAAGAGAAACTAGGCCGCGCCTGTTCTGTTGGAATTGATGCTAGTTAGGACTTTAGAAAATCAAATGGCCAGATGATCTTGGGTGAGTTGGAAGCCGTTGAGGTTGCCGACGACGGAGGCTGCCATGCGGCCGGGCTGGAAGAATTCCCGGGCGAGTTGCTGGACGTCCTCCACGGTGACGCTTTCGAGCAGTGCGATTAGGTCTTGCGCGGTGAAGTGGCGTTTGAAGTACATGTGATAGCGCGCCAGGCTGTTCATGCGCTGGCCGCTGCCTTCGAGAGCGAGCAACGTGGCGCCCTTCAGGTGGTCCTTCGCGCGACGCAATTCCTCGGTACTGAGCGGTTCATCGCGCAGGCGGCGGAATTCATCGAGCACGGAGCGGACCAGCTGCGAAGCAGTGTCCAGCGAAGTGCCGGCGTAAACCGAAAGCGCACCGGCGTCGCGATAGGAATTGAGCTCGCTGAAGATCGCGTAGGCAAGGCCCTGGCGCTCGCGAATATTCTGGAACAGGCGCGAAGACATGCCGCCGCCGAGAACGTTGTTGAGCACCGCGACGCCGAAGCGGCGGCGATCGGTCATGGGCAACGCCGGGACGCCCATGCAGATGTGAACCTGCTCGAGCTCGTGCTTGGTGCGCAAAGTGACGTGCGAAGCGGCCTGCGGCGTGGCTTCCGCGGCGTCTGCGCCGGCTGAAGTGCCTTTTGCGAAGCGCTCTGAAACCAGTTCCACCAATTGCGCGTGCGTCAGATGGCCGGCAGCAGTAATGACCATATTGTTCGGCGCGTATCGCTGCTTGAACCAGGTACGCAGCGTATCGCGGCTGAAGGCGGAGACAGTTTCCGGCGTACCCAGAATTGGTTTGCCGAGCGCATGCGGCGCCCAAAAATTCTGGGTAAAGAGCTCGTGGACCAAATCCTCAGGATTGTCCTGAGTCATGCGAATTTCTTCGAGGATGACGGATTTTTCGCGGTCTATTTCGTCTTCGGCGAATTTCGGATCCAGAACCATGTCCGCCAGCACGTCGAAAGCCTTCGGCAGGTGTTCATCCAGGACGCGTGTATTGAAGCAAACCATTTCTTTGGAAGTGAAAGCATCGAGCATTCCGCCAACGCTGTCCACCTCACGCGCGATATCTTCGGCGGTGCGCCGCGTGGTGCCTTTGAAAACCATGTGCTCGATGAAATGCGAAATGCCGTTCAGGCCGGACGGTTCGCAGCGTGAGCCGGTGCGGAGCCAGATGCCCACGGAAACCGAGTGTACGTGCTCCATCGGCTCGGTGATGACGACAAGTCCGTTCGGAAGGGTGTCCGTCTGGACACTATGATTTGTGTCGGGCATGTTGTTGTCTGATTCCATTGTGGCACGGTGGGGCCATAAATGTCATGGATGCGACGATTGTTTTATTGCGCAATGTGAACCTTGCAAAAGCGCGGAAACCAGCGACAGCCATGGCGCGTTCGACGCGAAAAGCCGGTTCCGCGTTGGTGAACCTAGATCAGTTTTTCGTCCGGTGAGAGCTTTCCGTATTCGCTCGAATAGTGCAGCGGGACATCGGCATACGCGCCTTTATCAATGGAATACACTTCGCAGGAATCGTACGGGTAAGAATAAATGTGCACGCTGGTGGCAGGCAGATTGTATTCCTGCAAATTCTGCACCTGGTGCACCGGCTCTTCGGGACGCACGACGGCGGGATGAGTGGGATCCATGATGTAAGAATCGGAAGGGATCAGTTTACAGCTGCCGCGCGCTGCATCTTGATCCTCCACGCGGAAATTCTGCACGCGCAGGCGACCGATGGGCGTAACCATCCAGCAATTCTGGCCGCGATGATTGTGAATGCGGCTCACCTGGCCTACATTCCAGCAGATCGCCAGGATTTCGAAAAGCTTGCATTTGTGGATCAGGTTCCGGGTGTAGTGGCTATTGGCGTAGAAGATGTAGGGAGTCAGAGTCTCGGGCTGGATGGCTTTCTGCTCGGTAAATTCCAGCACGCGGGGAATAGTGAATTCCTTTTCGGGGATGGCGCCGAGCTGCTTCACCCATTCATCAATGGTGAGCGATTCCATCGGCTTTTTATTTTGCGCTGAGGTTAGAGTGCTCATCGGCGCGCCTCCTGGTGCGTCTGCGTACGATTGGGAAACACCTTATTATATCGCCGCGCGACTGCGATGGCGGCAGAAAATCAGCGCGCGGCCGCGTGTTATCATGATTGTAAGATGCCTGCGAACGATAGCCGCCTTCCGGTGAACCTGCTCGGCCAGTCGGCGGAAGAACTGCGCGCGTTCATGCAGTCGCTAGGCGAACCGGCGTACCGCGGCGCGCAGATTTACCGCGCGCTGTATGCCGAGCGGCGATTTGACCTCGCGAAAATGAGTAATTTGCCGCTGGCGCTGCGCGAGCGGCTGGTGCGAGAGGCATGCATTGCGCTGCCGCAGATCGTGCGGCGGTACCGGTCCGGCGACGGCACGGTGCGTTACGTATTGGCTCTGCCAGCGGCAGAATCCGGCAGCGGCGCAAATCTTACGAAGCCCGCGACGGTAGAGGTGGTTTTCATGCCGGAAGAAAATCGCCAGACGATTTGCATTTCCACGCAGGCTGGTTGCGCCGTGGATTGCCATTTTTGCCTGACGGCAACGCTGGGGCTGATCCGCAATCTCACCTCGGGGGAGATCATTGGGCAAGTGCTGATTGCCTTGGAAGAAAATCGCGCTACGCTGAAGCCGCAGACGAACGTGGTGCTGATGGGTCAAGGCGAACCCTTGTTGAATTACGAGCCTGTGATGGCGGCGCTGCGCATCTTGCTTGATCCAAACGGCATGGCGATCACACCGAAGCACACTACGCTTTCCACGAGCGGAATCATTCCGGCGATCGAACGGCTCGGCTGCGAAAAAGTGCGGCCGAAATTGGCGATTTCGCTGAATGCATCGTCGGACGAGCAGCGCGACAAGATTATGCCGATCAATCGCAAGTATCCGATCGAAGATTTGCTGGCGGCGTGCGCGCGTTATCCGCTGCGTCCTTGGGAACACTTGACGTTCGAGTACGTGTTGCTGGGAGGATTCAACGATGCGCCGGAAGATGCGCGACGCGTGGCGAAATTGTTGGCGAATCTGCGCGCGAAAGTGAATTTGATCCCGTGGAATCCAGGCGAGCTGCCTTACAAGAAGCCTGATGAGGCGCGGACTGAAGAATTTCGGCGCATTCTTGATGACAAAGGCGTGCGCGCGTTTGTGCGCTACTCGCGCGGGCTGGATGTGATGGCTGCTTGCGGGCAATTGGCATTGCTGGAATCGGCCGCGCCGCCTGCGGCTTCCTTAGTCGAACAGATTTCTCCCGCCCAGTAATCCTTCCATCGCCGAGTTGGTCATGAATCAAGAACGAATGCCAATTGCTGCCGTCAGCCGACCGGTGGTGTGTTCGCGGCGATAACTGAAGAAGAGATCTGTGCGGCATGCGGTGCAGAACCCCGACGAAGAAATATTTTTGGATGCGATTCCGGCGCCTGCGAGGATGGCGCGATTTGCGGCGATCAGGTCGAGGTGCGCGCGGGGAGCGGGCGGCGCGTGTCCCGGCGGGCGCATGTTGAGCCAGGGCAACCAGTTCGGATCGTTGTCGCCATTTTCCAGCGCGTCAATGGGGTCTGCGAACCATTCGCGGGCATTCGGGAACTTTGCGGTGAATTCTTTCACCACTTCGTGGCCCACTTCGTAGCAGCAGCCGCCAATGCCGGGTCCAAGCGCGGCGATCACATCCTGCGGCCGGGTGCCGAATTCCATTCGCATGCGGCCGAGTGTTTTCTCGGCGATGCGCTGCGCTGTGCCGCGCCATCCGGAGTGAATCGCAGCCACCGCGTGTTGCTTGGTATCAGCAAGCAGGATGGGAATGCAGTCGGCAGTCTGGATGGTCAGCAGGACGCCGGGTTCGCGAGTGATCAGGGCGTCACCTTTGGGGGCTTGTTCGCCATGCGGAAATTCGGCCGTGCCCACGACGTGAACGACATCGGAATGAATTTGGCGCAACCCAGCGACGCGCATTTTGCCCGCACCGAGTGCTGCGTAGAAATTCCCGCGATTTTTCAGGACGCGTTCGCGTGAATCCCAATCGGTAAATCCGAGGTTTAGAAATGCTTCAGCCGCGAATTGTTTCCTGGCGTTTGAGCCGCCGCGATTCGTGGCCAATTCACTCGTGCCGCCGGGGCGCGTGCTGAAACCGTGCGTGAGCCACGCAATACGGGCGAGTGACGGAGACTCCAGGATCTGCAGTCCTCCGCGCCGGCGCAATTTCCACTGCGCGCGACGAGCCAGCGGCTTCGCCTTGGTTTTTCGCCGCGGCGCTTTTTTCTTTGCTGTAAGAGTGGGCATTTTCGATCGTTCGAAGCTCACGCCGAGTTGCAGCGCGCAATCATTATATAGGTATACTTAACGACGTCGCGGCATAGGATGTGCATTTCCCCTGCTCGATTCGGAAGCGAGGCGCATGTGATTGTGGGCTTGGGATTGGACATCGCGGAGATTGACCGCATCGAGGCGGCGCTCACGCGGCACGGCGCGCCGATTCTGGAGCGGCTGTACACTCCAGCCGAAGTTGCGTACTGCGAGAGCTTCCGCGGGAAGTTCGAGCGCTATGCGGGGCGATTTGCCGCGAAAGAGGCGGCGATGAAGGCGCTGGGCACGGGATGGCGTTCGGGCATACGCTGGCGGGACATTGAAGTGGTGCGCGAAACGAGTGGCAAGCCATCGCTGCGACTTCATGGAGTGGCCGGCCAGCTGGCCGAACGGCTGGGCGTGAAAAACATTTCGCTTACGATTACGCACAGCGGCAACCTGGCGCTCGCCGAGGTTATCTTCGAGAACTGAGAACTTCTTCGCGTTCCGCCATTTCGTGCGCGGAACTGATGCGCGCTTCGCACCACACATTCGCGGGACAACGGCCTTCGACACGGACTTTCAAGTAATTTCCCGTCAACGCTTCGGTCCAGTTATCGCCTCCACGAGCCAGCGTGAGAGCGCGCACAGTTTGTCCTGCATGCAGTTCGCGGAACGCCGCAGCCTTCTGTTGACCGAGGGCCCGCAACGCTCGCGCTCGATCGCGGGTGACTGTCTGCGAAACGGGCGCGCCGAGATCCGCCGCTTTCGTGCCGGGGCGCGCGGAAAACGAGAACACGTGCAAATAGGTGAACGGCAGGCGCGTGATGAAATCATAGGTGGCGTTGAAATCTTCGTCGCTTTCGCCCGGAAAGCCAGCGATCACGTCTGCGCCGATGGCCGCGTCAGGCAGCGCGCCGCGAATCAGCTCGATGCGTTCGGCGTAATGCGCCGCGCGGTACCACCGATGCATCGCGCGGAGAATACGGTCGGAACCAGACTGCAGCGGCACATGAAAATGCGGAGCGATGCGTAGCGATGCCGCGACAAGCGCGACAAAATCTTCGGTGACGTCCTGCGGTTCGATGGAACTGAAGCGCAACTGCTCGAGCGCGGTCTGATCCAGAATCTGACGCACTAAATCAGCCAACTCCACGCGTGGCACCAGATCGCGCCCGTACGAACCAAGATTGATTCCACTCAGCACGATTTCTTTCGCGCCCGCCGCAACGACTTTCCGCGTTTCTTCCAACACTTCGTTGGGCGGCAGGCTGCGGCTGCGTCCGCGAACGAACGGAATGACGCAGTAGGAGCAGCGATTATTGCAGCCATCCTGGATTTTAAGGATCGGCCTGGTGCGATCGGCCGGGACTCCCGCGCTGTCTTCCAAGGGACTTACCTGCATGGCGGTCTGCGCGAAGATGTCACCCGTAAGGATTTTGGCGGGGCCGCGCGCAAGAGACATCGGCTCGGTGTCGAGTATCGCGAGAGGAACGAAATCTTGCGCGGGCGCCGACGAAGGCTTGAGGAAATCGCTCGAAACATCCACATTGGAGCCGACAACGCTCGGCGTGTGTACGTCCGGCGCAAACAACTCTTGCAGCAGTCGCGGTATTTCTGCCTGATGGGAATTTCCCACCACCCAGGAAACGCCGGGAAGCTGAGCAACGTCTTCCGGAGCACGCTGCGCATAGCAACCAGTGACCAAAATGCGCGCGTCGGGGTTCGCGCGATGGATTTTGCGCACTGCGTCACGCGCTTGCGAATCGGCCGCGGAGGTTACGGTGCAGGTGTTGAGCACGACCACGTCAGCGGAAGCGTGCTGATCGAGCATGGTCCATCCGGCGCTGCGCAGAGCGCGGCGCATCGCCGCAGCATCCGCTTCGGTGGCGCGACAGCCGAAATTTTCCAGGTAAAAAGTAGCCATAAGAAAGCAGCAGACTCCGCACTGGGAGGGAGCAGGAAAAAGATTATAGCAGCGAAATGAATATAACTGCGCGGCTAGCAGAGCGTGACGACGCGAAAAGCGCGATTACACCCCAGCGCCGCGGCGTTGGTAGCAGAGCAAGATCAGGTCCGCGCGGCGGCGAACGCCGAATTTCGCCAGCAGGTTGGAAACGTGAAACTTCACGGTACGCTCGGAAATGTGCAGGCGGTCCGCGACTTCTTTATTGGCCAAATTTTCCAGTAGGCCGGCGAGGACTTCCTGTTCACGACGGCTCAATTCGGCCGGGGAATCACCGCGCAACCGGCGCCCTTGCGTGGTGCTCAGAATTGAATCAACAAATCGAGAGAGAACTTCGCGCGGCACCCAGAAGCCGCCGGATGCAACCAGCGGCAACGCGCGCGGAAGCTGCTCGCGTGCTTCTTTGTAGTTCAGAATGCCTTTCACGCCTTGGCGCAGCAGCGTGTAGCTGTCGGATTCCTTCAGATTGTCGCCCACCACCAGAAGCCGTGCGGCGGCATTGTGGTCCAGGATATTGCCCAGTAATGCTCCGGTGGCTTGGCGCGCCGCGTGTGCGTCAATCACGTACACCGAAGCCCGCGGAACTTCCAGGTTGCGCAGATCGGGCGCCAGCATGGAATCGAGTTGCCGGATCACCAGCTGGAAACTGGATTCCTCGAGCAAACGGCGAAATTCCTCCAGCACCATGGGGTGCGGGGAAAGAATGCAGACTTTTAGTAATTTGGAGTTAACGGTCGCCTTAACCATCGTAGCTAAGGCTAGCGGAATTGGCGCGCAGGGGCAAGAAAGATGGCGAGTCGGATTTCATACCAGACACGGGTGCGCACCCCACGGATTCCGGGGCATTCCAGGCCGAGATTGTTTGGAAGGTAGCCTGATTTGGGCAACGCAGGCGCGGCAAACCCTTTTAAAACTGTGGATTTAGGCGGCAGATCGCGCGCTAGTCGTTCAGCGAAGGCTCGGAGAGTCCATCAGACGAGGGGTCCATCTTTCGCGCGGGGCGCTTGGCGGGAAGGCCGGCCTGGCGGACTTTATAGAGCAGCGCGCGGTAGCTGATTTTCAGAACTTCGGCAGTTCTGCGGCGGTTCCAATGATTGGCCTGCAAGACCTTCAAAATGACGTCGTGCTCCATGCGGCGAGTGACTTGTTGCGCGATGCTCTTGAGCGGGATATTTCCCTCTTCATTCATCTCGTAGGAAATGTGCAGCGGTTTTTTCTCCGTGGACGGATCGCGATCGGAGTGGAACGCTTCCTCCGAGCCGAGGATCACGTAACGGGCCATGCAATTTTCGAGCTCGCGGATATTCCCCGGCCATTCGCGCTGCTGCAGCAGCTGCAATGCTTCGCGGGAGACGGGCGCGGCGTCGCGCTGGAAACGGCGGTTGTAGAGTTGCCGGAGATAGTCAACGAGATAAGGAACGTCGTCGCGGCGATTGCGGAGCGAAGGTAGCGTGATGGTGATCACGTTGATGCGATAGAAGAGATCGGCGCGAAAGCCTCCGCGCGCGATTTCCTGATGCAGCAGGCGGTTCGTGGCGCAGATGACGCGCGCGTCCATGCGCCTTTCTTCATGATCGCCGAGGCGCGTGAAATGGCCGTCCTGCAGGACATGCAGCAACTTGGCCTGGAGGCTCGAATCGATCTCGGCAATTTCGTCGAGGAAAAGCGTCCCGCCCTGCGCCAGCTCCATGCGACCGGGTTTCGCGGCGTGCGCGCCGGTGAACGAGCCTTTCTGAAATCCGAAGAGCTCGCTCTCGATCAGAGTGGCCGGAATCGCCGGGCAATTCACTTTGACAAAGGGACCCTGACTCCAGGGGGAGCGCTCGTGGATGAATCGGGCCAGAACTTCCTTCCCCGTGCCGCTTTCACCCAGCACGAGGATGGGAACGTTCAGTCCAGCGGCCCGCTCGACGCGCTGCCGTACTGCTTGCATGGCCTCGGATGGGCCAAAATAGATGTGCGCTGGGGGCAGTTCGACTGTTTGGGTGAGCGGTACGAGCTTCGCTTCAGCGGCGGATGCCATTGAGGTCCAGTCAGCTTAAGTAGGGCTCTTGCCGCGCCCCCGACAGGAATATTGCACATCGACCGCCAAACTTGTGAAAAGCATTGGTACTCCGCCGAGACGAATTCAGATGTGGGAATTCGCGCAATTGACTGTTTCTTAGGGAGATAGGTCGAGCGGTAGGCTTTTCCGCACTAGTACTGAACGGCCACGAAGAAGAGAATCACAGTACTATCGTCAGAAAATGCTAGGCACTTTCGGGAAGCGGGCTTCCCTGCTTGCCCGCCTGCCGACTTTCGGTGATTCCCGATATGGGCAGACCCCGCAGCGTGCGAATGCAACCACATGCGAACTTACAGCTCAACGTTGCGGGAAGATCAACGCCTCGAGCAAGTCTGCACGGGACTTCTGATCGGAGGCAACGAGCTGCAGCAGGTCCGTCACGGAAATCATGCCGCGAAAGCCCTTCGCGTGGTCCAGCACCACCAGATGATAGATGCCGTGCTCTTCCATCAGCCGCAGACAATCTTCGAGCGAGGTGTCCGGCGTGGCGCTCACCAGCTGTCGCGTCATGATTTCCGAAACGCGCATCCACGCGGGGCATTTATTTTCCGCAGCGACTTTGTCGGAAACATCGCTTTGTGACACCACTCCCAAGAGCACGCCATGCTGGTCACACACTCCGACGGCGCGCACTTGTTTGTCGCGCAGATAACGGGCCGCATCATGCACGGTGGTCCCTTCGGCGATGAAATAGACATCGCGGCGGGAAGCAATCAAGTCCGCAACCTTCATGGGACCCTCCTGGCGGCTGGGATGAGGCGGATGGCAGGGCGACCTACGCGGAGAATGCAGTCTATGTCCAACAGGTGGCGGTGAACGGAATAAAACCTCCGCGAACTCGCCGCGAAGGCGAGCACGCGGAGTCGCGACTTTGCACGCAGCAGAACAGACATGGAAAACAAAAGCAAACACACAATATTGCTGAGCGAGTAGAGAAAAATTCTAAATCGGCGATGCCTCTCCGCGAATAATATCGTAGCGCTCGATTACGGCCGCTACCCCGATGGTCTCAGGAGCATCGTCGTCCTGTTTATCCACGCGAACCACGCGTCCGTGCGCGCGGACGAAGACTTCGGTACCGCGTGTAATTTCCGCCGGCAGAGTGAGTGTGAAATCAACTTCGGTGCCGGGAGCGAGATCTTTCTGCATCATAAAGTAAACGCCGCGCGTCGAGATATCACGTGTCTGACCGTTGTGCGTACCCGGCTCTCGATTGATCGGCAGGCGAACGTTTACCGGTAGTGATAGGTCATACCGGCGTGCCATGCGACGCTCCGTCATCCCCACTGATCCTCCGTCCCAAGATTGGCGTGCAACACTTCCCCGCAACTTGAAGCAGCAATCGCTCTTCCAAAGATGACATGCACTTCGCAGGGCTGCCGCTGGCGCGTGACCAGACTATTTTCCCGGCTCCTGGCAGTAGCAAAGCCAAGGGCAGGTGGCAAACCCTTTGAAAACAGCGACAAGCGTTGACGTGAATTTCAGAACGGGAGGTTCGAAGTCAAACCACCCAGCAGGGGGATCGCCGATACCCCATTTCGGAGCGAATACTAGACCATGCGGAGGGTAGAAGGGTAGTGCTATTTCGCTGAATGTGCTCTAGATATGCAACTCTTTGCAACAGTGGTAGGACTAGTACGTTTGCCTACGAGGTGTCTTATTTTGAGAATTATGGAGACGAAAAAACGGCTGCCGCGCTGCACCCATTTTCAGCGCAGGGACGCCAGGCGTTTGGCGATTTCGTCAGTTTATCGCGGCAGCACTAGGAGCCGCGAATCGCTGGAGCGGACTCTTTCGTTGCTGCGTCTTTTGCTTCCAATTCCTTCGCGGTGGCTTCCTTCGCGGCTGCCTCGCGCGCGGCTTTCGCTGCGGCCGAACGCGCGCCACGCCCGGAATCCAGATTGAACTGGCGCATCTTGTACAGCAGTGCTTTGTAACTGATGCCCAGCATCTTCGCCGCATCTTTGCGGCACCAATTTGTTTTCTCCAGCGCGTCGGCGATGGCTTCCATCTCCGCCTCGTCTTTCAAACCGCGAACCAGAGCCTTCAGCCCTTGCTCTTTCTGGGGAGGAGCTTCTTCGCGCGGAGCGGTGCGATGCTGCTGCCCGGTCATTTCCAGAAGTTCGCGGAAACTGCCTTCGTCGTCTTCCAGAATTACGTAGCGCTTCACGAAGTTCTCGAGCTCGCGCAGATTACCGGGCCACGGATAGCGCAGCGCCGCTTCGAGCAAGTGCTTCGAAGGATCCGGAGCCGGCTTGGCATACTTCTCGCTGTACTTCGCCAGGAAATGGCGGAAGAGCAGCGGAATTTCCGTGGTGCGTTCGCGCAGCGGCGGAATGTGAATGGATAGCACATTCAGACGGTAATAGAGGTCTTCGCGGAAACGCCCGGAGCGCATGGCGTCTTTCACGTCCACGTTCGTGGCGGCGAGAACGCGCACGTCAACATTCACAACGGCGCGGGCGCCAAGGCGCGAGAACTGGCCGTCCTGCAGAACGTGCAGGAGTTTCGCCTGCAGATGCGGGCTCATTTCCGCGATTTCATCCAGGAAAATCGTGCCTTTATTGGCCAGCTCGAACTTGCCGGGCTTGGCGCGGACTGCTCCGGTGAAGGCGCCTTGCTCGTAACCAAAGAGTTCGGACTCCAGCAACTCGCCGGGCAAAGCCGCGCAATTCACTTTAATAAAGGGTTGCACGCGGCGGGTGGAACGGAGATGAATCATGCGTGCGATAACTTCCTTGCCCACTCCGCTTTCACCGCTGATGAAAACAGGAACGTCCACTGGGGCAATCTGCAAGACCTGCTGGCGAATCTTCAGCATCTGCGGGCTGGCGGCGAGGAACGAAAGATCTTCGGTAAGCGCTTCGCAGTATTCGCGCAGCGATTTGTTCTCAGACCGCAGTTCCTTCTTCTGCCGGCATTTCAGAAACGCCGCATCCAGCTCCGGCTTTTCAAACGGCTTGGTCAGATAATCGAGCGCGCCGATGCGAATGGCTTCGACGACCGTGGTGACTTCGTTCGAGCAGGAAAGCATGATCACGTTGAGGCTGCGGTCCACCTGCATCAGCTGGCGCAGCGTTTCCAGACCATCCATCTCTGGCATCAACACGTCCAGCACAATGTAATCAGGCCGCTCGCCTGTGCCAATGCGTTCCAGAGCCTCTTTGCCGCTGGAGACCGCGCCCACGATGTATCCATCCACTTCCAAAAGAGTCTGCAGATACTTTCGAATGCTCGGTTCGTCGTCAACGACGAGAATACTTTCTTTGTCAGCCATCGTTTTTCCTAGGGAGCCGAAAAATGCGGTTCCGATTCAGCCACTATCTTATTCTGCGTTGGTCGGAAGAAGAAATGAGAAAGAGCTGCCGTGCCCAACCACGCTATCCACCCAAACCTTGCCGCGATGCGCCTGGATCAATCGTTTGGTGATGGCCAGCCCTAAGCCCATCCCTGAAGAAGAGGGATCAACGCGCACGAACTCTTCGAATATCTCCTGGTGAAACTCCGCGGCGATTCCGGTCCCGGTGTCCGACACGGAAACCAGCACGCTATTGGGCTTGTTGCGACCGCCGCGACGGCGGTCCGAAGAAGGAGCTGCTTCCGAAATGCGCCGTTCCCAGAAGTGCGGTTCGGCAATCAAGGTTACGCAGCCTTGCGCCGGGGTGTGCTTGAGCGCGTTATCCAGGAAATTCGCCACGCACTGCTGCACTTTTTGATAATCGAATTTGAACGGCCCCAGCTCTGGATGGATCTGAATATCCAGGCGGACTTTGGCGCGCTGGAACGCGTCCTGCCAGCGGCAGGTGAGGTCTTTAATGCAATCGCGCAGATCATTTTCTCGTAGCTGCAGAATCAGTTTGCCGCTTTCCAGCGCCGAGTAATTCAAGAACATAGAAACCAGCCGGATCAAGCGATCACAGCTCTCTTTGGATTCCAGCAGGATATCCCGCTGGCGATCGTCAAGTTTTCCCAGCGAGCCGGTCAGCAGTAGATCGTAATAACCCTTCATTACCGCGAGCGGCGTCTTTAGCTCATGCGCGGCCGACGCCAGGAACACCGTCTTCTGGCGGTTCACTTCCTGCAAGCGAAGATAAGCGGCCAGCAGGTTGCGGTAAGTGATCTCCCGTTCCTGCATCAGCTCCTGAACGGTTTGCCGCATCTCGGCTTCGTCCGCCGGAGTTTCCGCGGGAGCAGGCTCGAGGTAGGTGACTAGCCAATCCGGCTCTGGCAGCCAACGAACGCGCGCGCGCTGAACATCCGGCGCGAAATCAATCGGCATGTTCAGTTCTTGTTCGCCTGCTTCCAGCTGTTTCAGTATTGCGTGGCGATCCGTACGCAGAATGTCGGTGAACAAACTCAAATCGGGCTTGGCGCTCCAGCCTTTCGCGTTCAAATGCTCTTGCGCGTGGAAATTCGTGAAGAGAATTTTTCCAGAGCGGTCCGTAACGACCAAAGGGCGGTCAAAAGCATCTAACAGACTGGAAACAAGCTGCAGCACCTGCTGGTTATTGGCTTGCTGGTCAGCTGTGGCGCTTTTGGGCAAATTGCTCTCCCGGGGCCGGGTCGAAATGAGTGCAAACACACCACATTCGCGCACCAGTCGGCATCAGCCGGAGACGAGGTCGTGGATGATCATGCTCGCAAAGGCCCCAAATAGTGTCAATGGTAAATGCGTCCTACTTTGCACAATGTTGGAAATGTTAGGGAGTTAATTAACACATCCGACTTTTGGTCATAATTACGTGTCTAATTGTAAACGCCGTAAGATGATGTGAACAAAGTCTTTATATAAAATAAAGTTCACAGACGCACTTGCATTCAAATTGCGATTCAAAGGGCGAGTACTAAAACTGGGGTACCAATGGCCATTCGAGAAAGCGCGATCCAACACCGGGCGGGATTGTCGCCGTTGTACGACGAGCGTAGGAGATTTCAGCGAATCAACTTGCAGGTGCCGCTGTTCGTACGCGGCAAAGACGCTCACGGCGAGCAATTCCTGGAGCTGGCTAAGACCATTGATATCAGTGCGTTAGGTGCATTCATTACGTGTCCAAGGCCACTTGTGGTTAGTGAGGTTGTGACCCTCACGATTCCCGCGCCCTCCATCACTTCTTCTGCTTTGGTCCCCGCAGGGATGCCTCCGATCCAGGCAAGAGTAAAGCGCCAGCAGGAAGCCGGCGACGTACACCTGGTGGGAGTAGAGTTTCTAAAGCCGATTGGATAGGCTGGCTCCGCGGTTTGCAGCCGCTGGGGGTGCAGACAGGCTGAAAGTGGAATCGTTTTGCCACAGGAGTGCCTCTTCGGAATTGCTTCTCCAGTAGCGGTTTGTTTGGATAGAGTAAGCCGTTTGTTTGTGATAGCTTGCAGGCGTAGTTTCGGGCACCGACCCCGCCTCTGATTGGACTTTCTCGTGCTAGTACTTTTCTGCCCCCGCACTGTCCCGGTTCACCGGGAACAATAAAACTATTGCGGAACCCATTGATGTCTCAGACCGGCGACGCTTCTCAGCCGCAGCCTTCGGCCGAAGACTCGTTCCTGGATCTCCTAGTGGAGACTCTGGACGGGCTCGACGAATCGGTTCGCGGTCAATTTTTACGACAATTTTTTCGCACCATCGCGCAAATTGATTTCACCGATGCGCAGAGCAATGACTATTGGGAGCGCATCCTGCTGCGCCGCCGCGAGCTCGCCGAAAATCTGGGCAAGCGTGTAGCGCTGAAAACCGCCCTAGTGGACGTGCTGGCCTCGACGAATTTCCTGCGCGTTCCCATCCTGATGGAGTACGACGAATTCAAGAAGCTGCAGATCAACGCCGCCACCGATGCGCTTACTGGCCTCTACAATCGCCGCCTGTTCGACGAATATTGCGACAAGGAACTGAATCGCGCGAAACGCTACGGTCACCAGCTGGCGATCGTGATCCTCGACCTGCACAAGCTGAAGGAAGTGAACGATCGTCACGGACACTTGCAGGGTGATCAGGTGCTGCAGCTCGCCGCGACGACCTTGCGGAAGACGATGCGCGCGTCAGATTTCGCTTTCCGCATCGGCGGTGATGAATTTGCGCTGCTGCTGCCGCAGACCGATCCTGAACAGGCCATCACCCTGTGCCGCCGCATCCGTAGCCAGTACGAGATCGACATTCGCCCTCTAAAAATGGAGATTGGCGTTACGCTGGATTTCGGCGTCGCGGTGCATCCGCACGACGGAGAAACGAAAAGCGCGCTGATGAACCTGGCCGACCAGCGGCTTTATCAACTCAAGAATGCCGGGCACGCGGCACCGCCAGTAGCCCCGCCGGAAACGCCAGGACCGCGCGAAATTCCTGCTGATGCACCGGCACAGCGCGAGGGTCCCGCAGCGCCGCAAACGAATCGTCCACCGGTGATGATGCCGCCAGCGAAGACCGAGGCCGCGCCGCCGCAGGCGCCGTCGCAAACACCACCTCGTGCGGCCGCGGAAGCCCCGCGTTCCGGTGCCACATATGCCGAGGCACGCAAATGGGAGCGCGTTTCCCTGGCCGGCACCAAGGCCTACGCAATTCTCACGGACGTGAATCAGAAGACGGCAGCCGTGTTGGATCTGAGCTATGGGGGTGTTGCGCTGCTCATGGAAAATCCGGAAGACCTTCCCAATCAATTTCACGCAGTCCTGCATGTGCCGATTTTGCCGCCGGTCCGCGTGGTGCTGCGCAAAACCAACACGCAGCGGATCGAAGGCGGGCGGGCGCGTGTGGGCTGTTCGTTCGTGTCCTAGGATCTAGCATCGCCTGCTTCACGCAATCGGCGAGCGTACGCCCCCCACTTGGAAAATCGCTGTGCCTGCCGTATAATCGTGGTTTCCCGCTAGCCTAGCGACGCGACAGTGCAGCCTTGTTCCAAGCACTCGCGCAGACCGGCTGGCCACGAGGAGCACCATGAAAGAAGGAATCCATCCCGATTATCACGTCGTGAAGGTGCATTGCGCCTGCGGCAACCAATTTGACACGCGTTCCACATTCAAGGGTCAAATGATCCGCGTGGAAATTTGCTCGAACTGCCATCCGTTCTTCACCGGCAAGCAGAAGCTGGTAGATACGGCCGGCCGCGTGGAGCGCTTTACGAAGAAGTACGCTGATAAAGCGGCGGCGATGAAGAAGTAACGAAGCGCTTTCGCCGCTACAACAGGAATGCCACAAGCCCCGAGTTTAACGACTCGGGGTTTTGCGTTTTTAGAGCGCTGCTGTTCAACTGAAGTGAATCCTGTCCGCGCGGTGTACAATGCCGCGTAGAAATGGCCACGCATTTGTCTCATTCATCCAATGCTCCGCTCGGCTCGCAGGTGGAAACGGCCGCGCCGCGCGTCACTCTGCGCAATCATTTCGCGCACGCTTTCGATTCAGCGATAGCGGCGGCGCGCACTTGCTATTCGCCGCGGCTGATTGGTCCCGAGGAAGTGACCGATAAGCAGCGGGTGATGATCGGCTCGGCCACTTATTTTGGCGGACATCACACCGTTTACCAGCACGCGCATTTTGAATTTGGACTGGAAAATATCAGCCGGCAATTTGTGTGGTCCTTCCTGCACGCGCATCCCTTTTACAATTCGGAGCAGCAGAGCCAGCGCTACGTTCGTCTGGATCGCGCGCAGGCTTACATTCCGGCGGAAAGCGGCGCCTTTGGCGCAGCAGAGCGCGCTATCTACGAAAAGGCCGTGGCGCGAGCCTGGGAACACTATCGCGAGCTGACGCTGCTGCTGGAACCGACCGCGCGCGAAATTCTAGCGGATATCTGGCACGTCAGTTCGATGTCTCATCCCAAGCGCGTGCAAAAAGTAGAACGGCAATCGGAAAAACGCGCAATTGAAGTGGCTCGGTACGTTCTGCCGGTCGCGGCGTTCACCACGATGGTGCACACGATTTCGGGCATCGTGCTGCACCGGCTGTACCGCATGCAGGCCGCGAGCGACACGCCCACCGAGGCGCGGCACGTGATTGGCGAAATGGTGGCGCGGGTTCGTGACGTGGATCCGCAATTTTTCGATCGCTTCGACAATGCCCCGATGGATGAGCCGCCTGAATGGCACGATAGCGCGCGAAACGGCGACGCCTTTGCGAACGAATTCGCGCGCGAATTTGACGCGAAGCTTTCCGGACTTACGTCCAAGCTCGTCGATTATTCTGCGGGAGCGTTGCCCGTAATGGCAGACGCCTACCGCGCCGTGGTGGGCCTGACGGCTGCGGAATGTCCGGACGCCGAAGCGCTGGACCGCATGCTGAATCCGGCGCGCAATCCCTACCGGCGCGAAACTTTGAATATCGGCGTGCACGCGCCGTTGATGCGCCCGCTGCAACATGCGAACTTCACATTCGCAAAAAAAATCAGCCACACCGCCGACAGTCAGGATCAGCGGCATCGCATGGTGCCGGGCTCGCGGCCGCTGCTTACGCTGGCGGACACGCGCTCGCCGGATTTCATCACGCCCATGCTGATTCGCGATAATCCGCGCGCGCTGGAAATTTATCAGTTGGCGATGGAAGAAGCGTGGACCGCCAAGAATGAACTACTGGACCGCGGGGTGGCGCCGGAATTTGCGCTATACCTGCTGCCGAACGCCAAAGCAATTCGCCTGGTGGAGTCCGGGTCGTTGCTGCACCTGCTGCACAAATGGACCATGCGCACCTGCTTCAACGCGCAAGAAGAGATTTATCAATCTTCGATCGAAGAAGTGGAGCAAGTCCGCGCGATTTTTCCCGAGCTCGCGCGATATATCGGGCCTCCCTGCCATCTTCGCGCCGGAATTTCCACACCGATATGCACGGAAGGCTCGCATTTCTGCGGCGTGAAAGTCTGGCTCGACTTCCCGAATATTCAGCGGCGCATATGACGCGCCGCGGTAGCCTGATTTATTACCTGGCGGCCTGGGCGCTGGGCTGCTTCTTCATGGTTCTCGCCGTGTGGTTCCAGAACCTGATTCTCATCTCATCGCAAGACTTGATGCGCGAAGCAACCGAAGGCTTTCTAACCTTAATTGTTTACGGATACTTGTTTGGCGCGCCTACCGCGCTGCTCTTTGGCCTGTTGCTGCGACGAATCATGCTAGCGTTGAAATGCAAGACAGCGATGCACTGGGCAGTCGCTGGCGGAATTCTTGCGCCGCTGCTCGTGGTGACGCTGGGAATTGGCAGCCGACGCGCTGCGCTCGTGCTCTCGGGGGAATATGCGTCGCTACTATTTCAGTTCGTGGGCTCGGAAGGCGTCCTACGCGCGGGATGGTGGCTGACGATTCCGGCAGGATTCGCGACGGGCTATTATTTGGGCCGAATTCAGCGCGCGTTCGCGCCGCAGCCCGAAACAGCGCCGAGCCTTAGCGTTTGATGATGCGCGTCATATTGGGCGACACCAGTTCGTAGCGGATGCCGCGCCAGCGGATCGTCTTGGTCAGCAGCGACATAATAAAGTTCCACGAAAATAAAAACGGAACGACCGGCGCAAATACGGGCGCCACCCAGCTCCATTCCTGCAGCTTCGCTTTCGATTCCGGCATCGCTTCACTCACCGCCATCGTGCGCATCGCGCCCTTCATCGCCGCGAGCAACGGAATCGCCAGCGTCAGGAGCAGCAGCTGGCCCCATGGATCTACGTCCACCATGCTGTAAAGGATCACGTACACCGCGTACAGCAGCGTCAGCGAGTAGCTCAAATGCGCGGCGGCTCCGAATTGCCAACGCCGCGGCGAATAAACGCGCGTGATCAGAATCTGGCGATTGGTGAATTCCAGCAACTCCGCGCCTGTCCAGGGATGCAGCGTGGCGGCGAAACACTCCGGGCAGAAAACGATCGGTTTGCCGGATTGTTCCAAAGCGTAAGTCATCGCGAAATCATCGCTGACCGCACCCTTCCACGCCTCCAGCACGTTTACGTCATCAAAGGTCTTGCGACGAATGGCCGTGCCGCCGCCCCAGCAGAAATTTCCACTGGGCTTGCCGAGCATGGTTGCCACCGCGCCATTCCACGCCGACGCGAAGCAACTCGCCAGCGATTCCATTCCCGACCCGCTGGGAATAATCCAGCGATAGGCAGTGGTGGCACCGATTCGTCCGTCGTTCAGCGGCGCAATCAGCTTGGTGAGCCAGCCGCGCGGCAGGCGCACGTCGGAATCCGTAAATGCGAGCGCCTCGAATTTGTCGGCAGGCAAAGCTTCGACGGCGCGCTGCAGGTTATAAACTTTTTCTCCGCAGTCCGTGGGCGGCCCGGCGATGACGATGTGCACGGGCTTCTGGCTCGCGGCCTTCACGCGCTCGATTACTTTCAATGCGGGATCGAGGCTGGTGGCCAGCGTGAAATATATTTCATAGTTTGGATAATCGAAGCGCGTCAGCGCCAGAAGATTTTCTTCCAGCCCGCGCTCGTTGCCTTTGCACGGACAGATCAGCGCGGTCGCCGGCGTGTAGAATCCTGCGTGCGACGCCAAGCGCTGCCGCACCATCTGGAACCACGCAAACCCTTCCCAGAGGGAGTACAACCCGATGGCGACCTGCGCTACAACCAAAATGTAAAAAAGTATCTGCACGGGCGCGAGAATAGCAAAATCGCGGCACGAGTGGCACAACCATCCGCAATTGACTTGCCCTACACGCAACGATAGACTCGGCCCAAATCCCGAGACGTTTCCCAGCCAACGCTCATGCAGGAGGTACGTTCATGTCCGCCACCGCACCACAAGCAGTCAACGAAGCGAAATTGCACGAATTCATGATGAAAGCCGTCGGTGAAATGGGCGCCGCGATCAACACCGCGCTCATCGTGATCGGCGACAAACTGGGTCTCTACAAAGCCATGGCCGGCGCAGGACCGATCACGTCGGCGGAGCTCGCCGCCAAAACCAACACCACCGAGCGCTATGTGCGCGAATGGCTGTCTGCACAGGCCGCCGGCGGATTCATCACGTACGACGCCACTACCGGCCGCTTCACTTTGCCTCCGGAGCAAGCTCTGGCATTAGCCGATGAAAGCAGTCCGGTGTTCCTGCCCGGCTTTTTTCAGGCGGTGGAAGCGACGATCAAAGGCATTCCGAAAATCACCTCCGCATTCCAGACCGGCAAAGGTGTGGGCTGGCACGAACACGACGCCTGCCTCTTCACCGGAACTGAGCGTTTCTTCCGCCCGAACTACCGCGGCCATTTGATCAACGAATGGATTCCGGCGCTGGGCGACACGGAAGCCAAATTGAAAGCGGGAGCACGCGTCGCCGATGTCGGCTGCGGATTGGGAACGTCCACGATTTTGATGGCGCAGGCGTATCCGAAATCCACCTTCGTAGGCTTCGACTATCACGCAGGCTCGATCGAACTAGCGCGCGAGGAGGCGGCCAAAGCGGGCGTTTCCGATCGCGTGAAATTCGAAGTAGCCTCGGCGAAGCTATATCCGGGCAAGGGCTATGACTTCGTGGCGTTTTTCGATTGCCTGCATGACATGGGTGATCCCGAAGGCGCCGCGCGCCACGTGCTGGAGACGCTCGATCCGAATGGAACTTGGATGATCGTGGAACCATTCGCGAATGATAAGCTCGAAGACAATCTGAATCCGATCGGACGCGTATTCTATTCCGCTTCCACCATGTTGTGCACTCCTGCTTCACTTTCGCAGGAAGTTGGCTTGGGTCTGGGAGCGCAGGCTGGCGAAGGCCGGCTCTCGAAAGTGCTCCATTCGGCGGGATTCACGCGAGTGCGGCGGGCGACAGAGACGCCGTTCAACCTCGTGCTCGAAGCGCGACCGTAAAATCGCGGGTTGCCCCGATCAGCCGGCGCGCACATTCATCGTGATCCGTCGGCGGAATCAGCCCGCACGATCAGCCAACGCGATCAGTTTGTGCGGCGCCGCGAGAAGACGCCGCGCAACACGCGATCGGCCGCGGTGTTCAGTTCCATCTGAAACTTTCCGGCGGCGCGGCGAGCCTGCTCCATGAGCGAGGGATCCAGCAGCAGCGCTGTGCGATCCACAAAAGGCCCGGACGCGATGGCGCGCCTTGCGGAGCGTCGCGGTTCGTTCGCTGCGAGGCTTTCGTAGAGCTCCAGGTCGTGCCAGAAAGCCTGCGCGTCTTCATCTGTCCAGCGTAGCGCCTGGCCCAGCGCGACAAAAAATTCCTCGCGAAAGAGATCGAGCAGCGGGATCGCCAGGTCCATCCCTGGTTTCCCCGCGCTTTTCTTCTTTGCGCGCTTGGCCTTTGTGGATTTTTTACGTTTTTTGGGTTTCACCCGCCGTTTCGTTTCGCGAACGGTCACATGCACTTTCAAACGAGTGGGCAACGCCGCTTCCGCACGCAGCACCATCGCCAGCAAAGCCTCGCGGCGGATCGTCTCGAGTTGTTCGCGGTAATGCGCGGGCTGGTCTGCGCGTCCCGGGCGGCGATTTTCCGCCGCGTACATATCCAGGAAACGCGGGACCAGTTCATCGTGGTCCAGAGTGGCCAGCAATCGCGCAGCAGCTTCGCGTGCGCGCACCACCAGTTCTCTTGGGCGATAGGGCATCGGAACTTTTCAAGCTGTACGCGATTGCGCCGCGCGCCGCAAGGGGAATCACTTTTTGTGCGCGAAAAAGAAAAGGCCCGGGAAGGAATGTTCCCGGGCCTTTCATTGGCTGTCTCTTATCGCTTTCTGGGTGTTGGAGTTTCGTGAAGCGGACTAGTGAATCGGTCCGGCGAGTGGCGGCCGATCTTCGCCGACCGGCCCGCCTGCTACCGGCCGCACCTTCTTCTCGAATTTGCCCAGCGCAATTTCGAGAGCTTGTTCCGCCGTGCGCACGAAGTGCACCTTCATGCCTTCCAGCATTTCCTCCGGCAAATCTTCCAGCACATTCGGCTCGTTCTCCGAAGGCAGAATGACTTCCCGAATTCCGGCGCGCTTCGCTCCCAGCACTTTTTCCTTAATTCCGCCCACCGGCAGCACGATCCCGGAGAGAGAAATTTCTCCGGTCATGGCCACGCGCGGACGAACGGCCCTGCCCGTAAGCAGGCTCACCAGTGCCGTGACCATCGCCACTCCCGCGGAAGGTCCATCCTTCGGTACCGCGCCCGACGGCACGTGTATATGGATGTCCTGCTTACGGAAGAAGTCTGGGTCAATTCCATAGCGCTCGGTATTGGCGCGAACCCATGTGAGCGCCGCTCGCATGGATTCCTGCATCACGTCGCCCAAATGGCCGGTCATCGTAAACGTCTTCCCGCCGCGCATTTTGCTCGCTTCGATGAAGACGATGTCCCCGCCCACCGGTGTCCAAACCAAGCCAACGGAAACTCCCGGCTTCTGCACCCGCTCTTCCACTTCTTTTTCCAGATGCACCTTGGGAATGCCCAGCACGTCGCGAATCACTTCGGGCGTGACTAGCAGCTTGTCCGTCTGGCCCTCCGCTAAACGCCGCGCTTGCTTGCGAACTAGAGTGCCGATTTCGCGCTCCAGGTTGCGCACGCCCGCTTCCCGCGTGTAATGGCGGATGAGTTCGTGCAAAGCCTCATCAGTGAATTCGATCTGTTCGCCGAGCGCCAGGCCATTTTCTTTTGCTTGGCGGGCGATCAGAAACATTTTCGCGATGTGGACTTTTTCCTCTTCTGTGTAGCCGGAAAGCTCGATGATCTCCATGCGGTCGCGCAGAGGCTCCGGAATTGGATCCAGCCAGTTCGCCGTCGCGATGAAGAGTACCTTCGAAAGATCGAACGGCACGTCGAGGTAGTGATCGCGGAACGTCGCGTTCTGTTCCGGATCGAGCACTTCCATCAGAGCCGCCGAAGGATCGCCGCGGAAATCACGGCCGAGCTTATCCACCTCGTCCAGCATCAGGACGGGGTCCATCGTTTCGGCACGGCGTATGCCTTGAATGATCTGACCGGGCAAAGCTCCGATGTAGGTTCGCCGGTGCCCGCGAATCTCGGCTTCGTCGTGCATGCCGCCGAGCGATATGCGCACGAATTTGCGACCCAGCGCCCGAGCGATGGATTTTCCGAGCGACGTCTTGCCGACGCCCGGAGGCCCGATGAAGCAAAGGATCGGACCCTTCATGCCCGGCTGCAACTTCTTCACGGCCAGGTAATCAAGAATGCGATTCTTGATCTTGACCAGGTCATAGTGATCTTCATCTAGAATGGCCTGCGCGTTTGGAATATTGATGTCTTCGGTCCCGGAAGTTTTATTCCAGGGCAGCGAGGTCATCCATTCCAGATAAGTGCGCGCCACCATATACTCCGCGGACGCCGGAGTCATCTTCGCCAAGCGCTTCAGCTCGCGATCGCACTCCTTTTTGGCCTCCGCGGACATGCCGCAGTCTTCGACCTTCTTGCGCAATTCATCAATCTCAGCTTGCCCATCGTCGGACTCGCCCAGTTCTTTCTGAATCGCTTTCATCTGTTCGCGCAGCAGGAATTCACGCTGGCTTTGGTTCACCTGCTCCTGCACTTGATCGTGAATCTTGTTGCGCAGATCGAGCACTTCGCGTTCTTTGGTCAATTCGCTGATCAGCGCTTCCAGGCGCTTGCGCACGCTGAAAGTTTCCAGCAATTCCTGGCGGATCATGGTGCTCAGCGAAGGCAGCGTCGAAGTAACGAAGTCCGTCAGGCGTCCCGGCGAATCAATGCCCATCACTTCGGTTTGCAGGTCGTCGGAAAGCTGCGGCGAACGCGCCACAACTTCGCGGAACAATTCCTGCA
The DNA here is from genome assembly GCA_963779465.1 of uncultured Acidobacteriota bacterium. Taxonomy (GTDB): domain Bacteria; phylum Acidobacteriota; class Terriglobia; order Acidiferrales; family UBA7541; genus Palsa-295. The sequence goes on from CAVZYH010000004.1 coordinate 479,369, forward strand.
CGTTGCGTTCGAGCGCCGTCAATTCGGCGTCGCGTTGATCTTCCAGATCCGGCTGCGATTCCACGCGCGCCTTGATGAACGGCGTGAAGCCCAAAACTTCCATCACGCGGATGCGTTCAATTCCCTCCAGAAACGCGACTACGTTTCCGTTGGGCATGCGCACCATCTTGTGAACTTTCGCCAGCGTACCGACGCTGTGCAGGTCGGTACCGGTGGGCGCTTCCACGCGAGGGTCCAGCTGCGCCACAACACCCAGAATCTTCTCGGTTCCCTCGAGCGAGTTCAACAAAGCCAGCGAACTTTCGCGGCCCACCGGCAGCGGCAGCACCGCTCCCGGAAACAGGACCGTATCGCGGACCGGAAGAATCGGAAGTTCTTGCGGTATAACCCTATTAGATTTAGTCACCGTGTTTCTCCCTGGGTCCCCAATAGCACAAGACCCATCAGGCAGCTAATCGGCTGCTAACAACGTTAGATGCAGAAAGCTGGAAAAAGATTTCCTGAAGTTTCGTTGAAGCTTAGCAGACAACCTTATAATATCACACTAAGCTTTTAGCGCCAACGAATCAGTTTCTCCCTAAAACCTTACATTTTCACTGATTATAAAAGGCTTACGCCGATTTCACTGCACGTGGTAGTGCTTCCTTAGCCATATCATCGCGTCATCGTGAGTACGAATACCCCCCTCAAGTTGCGCGTCCTCCGCAGCATGCAGGATTTCCTTAAACTCTGGCCCCGGCCGGAACCCCATCCCTACCAGGTCGTCGCCGGTCAGCAGGCGGACCGGACGGACCTCGTCGGGCGGAGTCTCGGCGAGGAAACGCCGCATGAACTCGTAATTGTCGAGGTTGCGGTGACTCGAGGAGCAGTCCAGCCGGTGCAGCTCCATGTGCTCTTCAAACCGGTCGAGCCGGACGAAGCGCTTCAAGGTCGAGCGCTTCATCTGCGGCACGTCCTTGAATCGCAGGTGATTGGCCACCAGCGATGCGATCTGCGCCGTGTCGTCGTTGGAAAAGCGCAAGCGTTCGCAGATCTCTTCAGCCATCACGGTGCCCACTTCCACATGACGATCGAAGCGGATGCGGCCGTTCGGCCCAGTAGGCGGCGCGAACGTTGGCGGCTTGCCGGCGTCGTGCAACAACACTCCCCACGCCAGAGTGGGCGAAGATACCGGCGGCAATCCTTCGAGCATCAGCAGCGTGTGAATCCACACGTCGCCCTCGGGATGGAATTGCGGCGGTTGCTCCACTCCCTTCATCCGCGAGATCTCGGGCAGAAGCTCGGGCAGCAAGCGCGTTTCGTCCAGCAATTCAAATCCGCGCCGCGCTGCGCCTTCCGTCAGCAGCTTGGTCAATTCGTCGCGCAGACGCTCCGCGGAAACCTGGTTGATATTGGGAGCGAGCTTCTGAATCGCGAGCATGGTTTCCGGTTCTATCGTGTACCCGAATCGCGCGGCGAAGCGCACAGCGCGAAGCATTCGCAGTTTGTCTTCCCGGAAGCGCTCTTCGGGCCGGCCAATGGCGCGAATGACACCGGCGCGCAGATCGTCGCGTCCGCCAACGAAATCGAGGACCTCGTTCGTTTCGGGATCGAGCAGCAGGCCGTTGATGGTGAAATCGCGGCGCTGGACGTCTTCCTGCGGCGTCGAGGAATACACCACCTGATCGGGGTGGCGCCCGTCACTGTAGCCCAAGTCCGAACGATAAGTCGCCACTTCGACTGTCGAGGCGGCGCTTTCAGGTTGATCGCTCGGCTTCGCTTCCTGCACCACTACAACGACGCCAAACTTTGCGCCTATCGTCAGACTGTTGGGGAAAATCTGCTCGACGCGTTCCGGAGTCGCATCGGTAGCCACATCGTAATCGGCGGGTTCGCGGTGCAGCAGAATGTCGCGCACACACCCGCCCACGTAATAGGCTTGATGGCCTTTCGAGAGCAGCGTCCGGCAGATGTATTCTGCAAACGCGCGAGCCTTCATGCGGCGATTATGAGGGAATCACGCCTGGGTTGGAAGTTTGGAGATTTTTGCTGGCCGCTGGACCCGCCGGAACCTTGAAGCAAAGAGTGCGTCCGGTTACGGCACAATTCTCAGGACGAGCGCGGTAATGTCATCATGCTGCCGCGCATAACCCACGAAAGTGTTCACGTCACTCATGACGCGATTCAGAACCGCAGCAGCTGTGCCCCCAGGCACGGAAAGAATTGCGGGAACGATCCGCGGCTCGCCGAACTCCTCGCCCTTATCGTTGACTGCTTCGGCGACACCGTCAGTGAAAATGAAAAGCACATCGCCGGGTTCGAGTTGGACACGGCCCACGCCGTAGGGAATCTCATGGTCCGTAAATAGCGGCACGCCAAATGGCGGGCCGCCAATTTCCAGGCGTTCGACGCTCCCGGATGCGCGCCGAAGGATCGGATAGTTGTGCCCGGCATTGATGTAGCGCATCAGGCGCGTCTCCGGGTCAATCTCCGCCAGAAATGCGGTGGTGAAGCGGCGGCCCTCCAAACTGTGCGCGCGTGCGTAACGTTCCAAGCCGACGACGATCTCGTCGAGAGATGCAGGAGTGGCGGAAAGCGCGCGCAGGCCCGACTGAAATGTCGCCATCAGCAGCGCCGCCGGTACACTCTTCCCGGCAACGTCGGCAACGACCAGCAGCAGCGACGGCGTACTCGCTCCGGCCTCTGGCACGGGCCGCAGGAACGCATCGTAGTAATCGCCTGCAACAGTATTTTGCGGTCGCGTGGCAAAGGCAATGTCCATGCCGGCAATCTGCGGCGGTTCGCTGGGGACCAGCCACTGTTGAATCTCACGGGCGATTTCCAGATCGCGCTTCATGGTGACGCGATCGGCCAGCTCCAGGGCCAGCAGCATGAAAAGAATCAGCGCGGCCACGCCGACAAAATCAAAATTGATTTCGTTGTTTCCCCAGCGCACGTCCGGATGAAAAACCACCAGCAACAGCGCGAACACCAGCAGCACGCGCCGCGCCGGCGAAAGCTTCATCAGGATCGCCTGAAAAAGCGCCCAGCCTGACAACAGCATCCGCTTGAATTTCGATTTTTCGCGCGCAATGGCTTCCCAGTCCACATCCTTCGAATACAGGACGTAGCCCTCGTGCGCTTCAGATTTAAATTGCCCCCAGAGCTGCTCGAGCTGGAAGCCTTCCGTCAAGCGCGCCCAGAAGGCGCGCAAGCGCTGGAAGAGACTTGGTTTCACTTCTGATGTGTGCGGCGGAGTGGTAGCCATGCGAGTTGCGATTATAAGGCAAGAAACCGAATGCGATTCAGCGAAGCGAAGATTTGTCCGGCAACGCGCGCGGGGGCGCAAATTGCCGCAGTTCCTATTCGGAATCCTCGCGAATCGGCAGCGAACCGCCGAACTGTACTTTGGAGAATCCGAAGCGGTCGCGCAATTTGTCGGTGGCTCGCGCCAGGCGTTCGAGTTTTTCGCGACGTTCCGGATCGAGCAGATCAAATTGCGCCGAGCCTGCCGAGAACGATGTCAGCGCCACGCCCACCAGGCGAAGCAGCGACTTGCCGTTCCATGCATGCTGAAAAAGTTCGCGCACCGCCTGGAGAAAAACTGTGTCGAGATCGGACGGCTCGGCCAGCGTGCGGCTGCGGGTGATCGTGGTGAAATCGGCGAAACGCACCGTGAGGGTTACCGTTCGCGCGTGCAGCGCGGCATCGCGCAAACGCTTCGCTGCTTTCTGGCATAAATAGCTGAGCGTGGATTCCAGCAACTCCCGGTCGCGCGTATCTTCGCCGAACGTTTGATTATGCGAAAGCGACTTTGGCTCGGCATCCACGAAAAATTCGTACGAATCAATACCGCGCGCTTTGCGAAATAGCGCCGTACCCCATTGCCCGAAAGTTTCTTCCAGGCGTTCGAGCGGAACGTTCTGCAATTGCGCGATGGTTTCGATGCCCAGCCCTCGCAGCGCCTCGTCCGTGACTTTGCCGATTCCGGGGACGCGCCGCACTGCCAGCGGCGCGAGAAATATCGCTTCGCTGCCCACTGGAATCCAGACCAGGCCGCGCGGCTTGGCCTGCTCGCTCGCGATTTTTGCGACCAGGCGCGTCGCGCCCAGCCCGCCAGAGCACGGAAGGTCAGTCGTCGCGGTGATTTCCTGCAGAAGTTTGTGGGCTGCGGCGAGCGGTGGGCCGTGCAAGCGTTCCGTTCCGGCGAGATCGAGATAGGCCTCGTCGATCGAAGCCATTTCCACGATCGGCGAGTATTTTCCCAGAATCGCCGCTACCCGATTGCTCCATTGGCCGTAGAGTTCATGATGACGATCGAGAAAGACCGCGTGCGGACACAATTGCGCGGCAGTGCGCAGCGCCATTGCGGAATGCACGCCGAATTTCCGCGCCTCGTAACTCGCGGATGTGACTACGCCGCGCTGATCGCGCTGCCCGCCTACGATCACGGCCTGCCCGCGCAATTCGGGCCGCGCCAGCAGCTCCACCGAAACGAAAAATGCATCCATATCAATGTGCAGGATGGAGGCGGAAGCGTCCGCTGCAATTTCGAGCGGCGCGTCGTGTTTTGCGCGGTACTGGGCCAGCTTGGTCATGGCGGCACCGCCCAGCTTAATTCACCGTGCGTCCAGGGTGGGCAACAATGTTTCGCGGAAACTAGCGCAGACGTTCGGCGGCCAGCACGCGCGGGATGCCGGCGAGATCCATCGTGATCGCGACTTTCGTCCACCCAGCCTGCGCGTCGAAAATCCCGCGGACGTGTTCCGCGGAATCGTGTCCCAGCTCGAGGACCAGAATGCCGCGGTGGCCCAGCAGGTCGCGCGCCTGGTAAATCAGGCGTTGATACATTTCGATGCCCGTCGATCCGCCAAAAAGTGCGGCGTGCGGTTCGTGGTCGCGCACTTCGCGCTGCAATTGAGCGGCTTCGTTGCGCGCGATGTACGGAGGATTGCTAACGATCAGATCGAATAGCGGTCCATTTTGTGTCGACGCGGGGGCCGCGTGCCGTGCCCCGACGCCGCTCGGATCAGTATGCTCAAGACCAGTGAGCAAGTCGCGTTGCAAGAAGTGGATGCGCTCAGCGACACCGTGGCGAACAGCGTTGCGGCTCGCCACCTCGAGCGCCGGCACCGAAATATCGGTGGCGAACACCTCCGCGTGCGGCAATTCCCATGCCAGTGCGACGGCCAGACAGCCGGAGCCTGTCCCGACGTCGACGACGCGCAATGTTTCGCGTGGCGCGCCAGTCTGCATGTGAATTTTTATGCCACGTTCGCCCAGGCGGGCGAGCGCCACTTCCATTACGTGTTCGGTTTCCGGACGAGGAATCAGCACAGCGGGCGTGACTTCGAATTCAAGGCCCCAGAATTCTTGTTTCCCGGTGAGGTATTGCACCGGTTCGCCCGCTGCGCGGCGCGCGATCAGCGCTAGATACTTCTCTGCAGTTGCTGCATCGAGTGATTCTTCGGGATGGCTGTAGATCCAGGCGCGATCGCGGCCCAGCGCGTACATCAGCAGCAGCTCGGTGACGAGCGTGTGCGAGGGAATCTGCGCCGCGCGCAGTTGCGCCATTCCTTCTTTCAGGGCTGCGCGTATGCCCATTGGATTTGAATTTCGCACGATGGTCGGCGCACAGCCAGTTTGGAATATCCGGTAAACAGGCCGCACGGACAAGATTGCCTGCCTGTCGCAGGCAGGCCTATGCTACCCGCGCTTACGTTTACGCTTGTACGAGTTCCTGCTTCAGCCGCTCGGATTCGTAGTGCGTCGAGAGCGCGTCCACGATCGGGCCCAGCTTGCCTTCCATCACCTGGTCGAGCTGGTGCAGCGTCAGTCCGATGCGATGGTCCGACACACGATTCTGCGGAAAATTGTAGGTGCGGATCTTTTCCGAACGGTCGCCGGTCTTGATCTGATCGCGGCGTTCGGCAGCGATGGCTTCGTGCTGCTTGTTCTGCTCCATTTCATACAGGCGCGCGCGCAGCACGCGCATGGCCTTGGCGCGATTCTTGATTTGCGATTTTTCGTCCTGCTGCGAAACCACCAGGCCGCTGGGAATATGCGTGATGCGCACCGCCGAATAAGTAGTGTTCACGGATTGCCCGCCAGGCCCGGACGAGCAGAAGGTATCAATGCGTAAATCCTTCGCTTCGATTTTGATGTCAATTTCATCTGCTTCGGGCAACACTGCGACGGTTGCGGCGGAAGTGTGGATGCGTCCCTGCTGTTCGGTGGCCGGCACACGCTGCACGCGATGCACGCCGCTTTCATATTTCAGCTTCGAATACACTTTGTTGCCCTGAATCGCGGCGACCACATCCTTCATGCCGCCGATGGACGACGGCGAGCTCTCCAGAATTTCCAGCTTCCAGCCTTGCGATTCTGCATAACGCGAATACATGCGGAAAAGCTCGCCGGCAAAAAGAGAAGCCTCGTCGCCACCGGTGCCGGCGCGAATTTCCAGAATCACGTTCTTGTCGTCATTGGGATCTTTGGGAAGCATCAGGAATTTCAGCTCGCGCTCGACGATTTCGCGGCGCGCCTCGAGCAGGTGTTCTTCGTCGTGCGCCATCTGCTTCAATTCGGCGTCTTCCGCTTCTACCAACATTTGCTTGGTGCCCAGCAGGCCTTTTTCAATTTCTTTCCACTCGCGGTATTTCGCCACCATTTCAGCCATGTCCGCGTGTGTCTTGGCGAGCTTCTGGAAACGCGCCGAATCATTGTGCACTTCGGGCGAGGAAAGCTGCTGGGTCAGTTCTTCATACTTCGACTCGATATTTTCGAGTTTTTGGAACAGCGTCAAATTCGCCATGGCGATACCTCAAAGATACAGAAAATCGAAAACGGAAATCGGAAAATGGATGCAGCTACGCGGAAGCATGGCCCCGGGGCGGGGTCGAGAGGTATCGCTAATAGAACGCAGCAAACATCGCAGTCGTCACTGACACAAGAATATCGGCAATCTGGAGATGCGTCAACTCAAGAGTCTCAGGCGACAACGGCCCAGTCCAGCTGCTCTTTGAGTGCTTCAAAACAGGGCGAACAAATCCAGTAGTAATCCTCGCCTTTTTCGCACTCAGCTGTTACTGCGTAACCGTTCCGTTCAATCTCGGGCCCATCAACGTCCATGAACTTTGCCCAGCACCCGGCGCAATGATCGTGATCCCATTCCGGTCTCGGCGCCACGTACCGCTTAAAATGAAACTTCTGGCCTCTCAAGAACTCGGCATTAAGGAGGCGCCAATCATCCTCGGGAATTGCCACGCACAGAAAATACTCTGCACGAGCCATGCGTGACAAGAATTCTCGGCATACTTTGCTCCAGCAGCACTATGTACTAGGATGAATCGCAAAATGAACGACTCAAATGTGTCCCGCTCAACTGGGCGCTCGAACGACATGATGTGGGCCTTCTGGTATCCCGCGCTGCGCAGCGAACAAGTGCGCCGCCACAAGCTCGTCCGCGCGATGCTGCTCGACGTGCCGCTGGTCCTGGGCCGCGACGCCGCCGGAAAACCCTTCGCACTGCGCGACGTGTGCCCGCACCGCGCTTTCCCGCTTTCCTTCGGCCAATTCGACGGCAGGTCAGTCGAGTGCGCCTACCACGGCTGGCAGTTCGACGCGCACACCGGCCAATGCCGCACCATCCCTTCGCTCACCGACGATTCGAAATTAAAGTGCGAGCGAATTTACGCCGGCAGCTTTCCCTGCGAAGAGCGCGACGGCTACGTCTGGGCGTTCATGACCAACCCCGAAGGCCGCGCGATCAACGACCAGCCGCCAGCGCCACCGGAATTGCCGGTCTTCAGCTCCAGCTACAAAATCGCGCACCTCTATGCCGACTTGCCCTGTGGCGTGGACCAGGCCATCATCGGCCTGATGGACCCGGCGCACGGCCCCTTCGTGCATCAAGCCTGGTGGTGGCGCAGCCGCCACAGCATTCGCAACAAAGAAAAAAGTTTCGAGCCAATCCCCAATGGATTCCGCATGAGCCCGCACGCGCCGTCAGCAAACAGCGCGCCCTACAAAATTTTGAAACTGCTCACCGGCGAGCCAGCCACCACCATGATTGATTTCGTGCTGCCCAATCAGCGCTTCGAGCAAATTCGCGCCGGACGTTACTGGCTTTCCAGCCGCACCACGGTTACTCCCATCCGCCGCGATTTCTGCCGCCTGGATTTCTGCGCCGCGTGGAATATTCTGCCGTGGTTTCCGATCGTGTCGTTCATCATTAATGTGTTCGGCCCGCGCTTCATCCGCCAGGACACCGAAGTGATCAAAAAGCAAGCCATGGGATTGCAATACGAAGACCGCATGATGCTGATTGGCGATGCCGATCGCCAGGCCCGCTGGTATTTCGAATTGAAAGCCGCGTATCAGGAAGCGCAACGCACCGGCGCCCCGCTGCGCCATCCCATAAACGGCCCCGTCACGCTGCGCTGGCGGTCCTAGCCTTTCGCATTCACGCCGCGTTTCGATTACCTACTGAAGTTGGCTGAGATCGAATGGCACGACGATGTCTTGCCCGTCGGGCGTAAGTACTTCGACCGTCGCATCGGCGGTGTCAATCTTTTCGGGATCGTACTCCACTTCGATCCTGCCTCCGATAGGCGATGGCGGCGGTCCGTCTCCGTCTGATCCCCATACAGGATAAATCGCCGCTCCACGCACCGCTCTTGGGCGAATTTCCTTGTCTTGAATGAGTCGCACCTTGAAGTCGTTCCAGAAATCCGGGTAAGCGGGTGGTGAGAGGGGGATGCCCACGGTGTGCGTCAAAGGCAACGGCATATAGGTGGACGTGAAATAGAATTGCACAAGCACCCGGAATACCATCGGTTTATCTTGATATTCCTGGACGGCATCGAGCGAGTCGTAATTTAAAGCCCCCTCCGCGCGCCGCGCGACCTGGAGGTAGGGAGTATCCAGGTCAATCTCCGCTACGTACGGTCCCGTTTCCGGCGCCGGCAGGGTCCTGGTATATTTCGCGAAAAGCGCAGCGGTCAGATCATCGTTTCGATTACCGATGAGGAATGCATCGCGAATATCGATGGACGACAGCGGATACTGGTACGCAAGAGCCGGAAGCGCGATCAGCGTCAAGATGGCGAACATACCGAGCAGAATGACGAAACCGGAGCGAGTGGCTGGCTTCATGGCGGTCTCCAGTGCTATTAGTTGAGACGTGCGCAAGTGACCGAAGGGTACAGCGAATTTCAATTCGCGATGCTACTCAGGAACGGGTAATGCTCCGCCACGTGCGCCTAACGAAGCTGCGATAGATCATATGCTGCTTTGAGGTGCTGATCGTCCGGCGTCTGCACCTTCACTGTCACGCCGTCGTCGGGGCTGACGCTGTCAGGGTCATACCTCAGTTCGATGATCGCGCCGGAAACTTGGGAGGCGCGAGAAACTCCTTCGGAGGTAAGCAGATAGACTCGCGTGGATTGCGGGTCAATTTTCTTGTCATCCTGAACGAGCTGGATTTTGAACTCATTCTGAAAATCAGGCACCAGCGAATCGGGATTGGCAGGGTTCGAAGTAGCCGGCGCAGGATACGTTGCCGTCTCATCAACTTCTACGCGCACCAGCAACGAAAATTTCTTGTTGGCGAGCTGCTCCTCGGCGCCCTGCACATCGGAATTCACCGCGGATTGGCCCAACTCCGCGACCTGAGCGTACGGCGTCTTCAGAGTAATCGTCGCGACGTGCGGACCGCTGTCCGGCGCCGGGAACTCGCGTGTGTACTGCGCGAAGAAATTCGTGGTGTTCAGGTCCTTCGCGTAACCCAATAGATAGGCATTGCGGATGTCGGATTCGGAGAGCGGATATTGATATGCGAGAGCGGGAAGTGCGATTAGCGCAAGAATTAAGAACGCTCCAAACAGAATCACGCGACGGCTAGAACCGGCTGGTCTCATGGTGGCGTCCCTTCCTTCCATCTAGGACGTTTGCATGTAATCGACGGGTGCAGTTATTTCAATTCGCGATGCTACTTAGGAACGGGTAGTGCTCCGCCGCGCCCATGAAAAAAAGCATTGGGAACGACAGCCAAAAACCTACCCGCGAGGCGAGGAATCCCCAACGCGCCAGTCGCGCCGCTTCTGCGGGCATCGGCGTGTTTTGCTCGGAACTCGCGCGCGTCCAGGCAATCAGCTTTTTCTGCACGCGCCACACCACGCCCCACGCGTTCAACAGCATCACAAATCCCAGCCCGCCGCCCACGCTGATGCACAGATGCGCGTTCGAAACCACCGGCCCGCTATTCAGGTAAAGAACGATCCACGAAGCCGCAATCACAATCGCGGCAATCGCAATCGCGCGCACCCACGGATTATCGAGCAGCCCTTTGCCGGGCAACTGAAACGGATAAATCAGCGCGAAGGCCGCCAGCCACACCAGCAGCCACCATCCGAACCAGCGCAGCGTCAGCGCGGGATTGCCGGAATTGTGCGCGTCCGCGGAAAGAATGGTGAAGTAATAGCGCAGCCCGAGCACCACGGTAATCAACGCCGACCAGCGAAACCAGTTCATCGCACGCGACATCAACACCGGAAACACTTTGCCGCGCGCCGCTGCGTCCAGCTGCTTCATGGTGGGGAAGCCAACCAGGTTAAAAAAATACAGCACGCCTATCCAGATAATCCCGAAAATCAAGTGCAGCCAGCGCAGCATGATCAGTTCCACCGCGGGACCCTGCGGAAAATTGAATTGCGGCCCAAGGGCGTTGAAGAAAAATGCCAGGTGAGAAAAATTCATGCGACGGCCTCCTGCGGCTTTCGATCGCGCGCTTCGGCGTGAGGGGCTACGCTAGCGGAATCCGCGGCCGCAAGTCAATCGGAGCCGCGCGGCGAATGATGCGGCATGCCCAGGCGCTGCATCGCCCAGCGAGCGTGCTCGGCGATTAGCGAATCCTCGGATGCCACGAGCCGCTCGAGCAGCGCCACACTGCGCGCGTGAGCTTCCGAGCCGCGCGCCAGCTGCGAATTCCCCAGCGCGACGCAAGCGTTGCGAACCATGCCGCGCCACTTCGCGCGTTTTACCGCGCTGCCACGAAATATTCGGCTGAATTCTGCCTGGGATAACGAAGCCAGCCATTCCAGCTGCGGCGCGTAAAGCGTCGCGCCATTTTCCATCTTCGCTTTTCCATTTCCACTTTTCGCCTGGCCTGGCAGTTCAATCCGGCGCGGCTGAAATTGCGCCAGCTGCGTCACCGGCGACTTGCGATTCCACGGACATACATCTTGGCAAATGTCGCAGCCGACCACGGCGTTGCCCATCGCCGGCCGCAGCTCTTCCGGAATCGCGCCGCGCAGCTCGATCGTCAGGTACGAAACGCAGCGGCGCGCATCCAGCACGTACGGCGCGACGAACGCTTGCGTAGGACAGGCGTCAAGACACAGCGTGCAATTCCCGCAAAGATCAGCGGCGGGCGGTTCGCCCGTGCCGAGCGACGGCTGGAGCTCCAGTGTCGTCAGAATGACGCCGAGAAACAGCCACGAACCTGCCTGCTCGTTGATCAGGCAGGTGTTTTTCGCCAGCCAGCCGAGCCCCGCATATTTGGCGGCCACGCGCTCGACCACCGGCCCCGTATCCGCGTAAGCGCGCGCCTCAAAAGGCTCGGGCCACTGCGCATGCATTCGGAGGACCAGCGCGTTTAACCCTTCACGCAGCACGTCGTGATAGTCATCGCCCCAGGCGTAACGCGAAATCCATCCGCGCGGCGAGTCGTCATCGCGCACACCGGCGTGCTCAGTGGAGTACGGCTGCGGAGAGTTGTAATTCAGCGCGACCATAATCAAACTGCGCGCACCAGCGAGCGCCCGTCGCGGATCCGAGCGACGTTCATCGCGCAGGTAATTCATCTCACCTGCGTGTCCGCGCTCCACCCACACGGAATACTGCGCCAGTTCCGGGAAAGCATCCGCGGGCGCGACGCCGCACAGATCAAACCCCACCTCGCGCGCCTGCTCGCAAATCCAGCGTGTCCGTTCCGCCAACTCCATGGCGCTATCATGCCATCAACGGAACCCGTCGCACCTCAATGATGCTTTCAGCGCGCCGGGGCTGCGTAATGACCCCCAAATCAAATACTGAGCGACGAATTAGCTTACTGTTATCCGGTTTCTTTCAGCTGGAAATCGTGTCCGACGCCGCGGGAAGGCCCACGCGCCGCAACAAATCCTGGAAGCGAGAATCGTTGCGCAAATCGTCCAAGCTCGGGTCTATGTGCAGATAGATAAGCCAGTGGCAGTGTTCTTCGTAGGATTTCTCCAGGTATTCAATCGCGCGATCGTGCTCACCCAGGCCAACGTAGATTCCGGCGAAAAAATGAGGCGCGACATATCTTTCCTTCGCCAGCTTCTGCAGATCATCCAGGATCTGAATTGCTTCCTGTGCGGCACCAGCCGTAGCGAAAGTCTGCGCCAGCGCGGCGCGCATCAGCGGACTACCACCGGACAGATTCACGCCCTTCTCACCGGCGCTGATCGCCAAATCGTAGCGCGCGGTCTTGCGATAGAGCAGCCCCAGGAGCCAGTAGGTCATCGGGTAATTCGGATCCAACTCCACGGTGCGCAGCAGTTGCTCGACGGCCTCATCATACTGACGCGCATGATAGTGCGCCCATCCGATGGCGTCATTGATAATGAGCGACAAAGGATCCAGCTCCAGGCTTTTTTTCATCCTGGTGAGAGCTTCTGCGTTGCGGCCCATGGTCATCAGGCACTCGGCGTAATAATGATTGGCGGTTGGATAGCAGGGACTTAATTCCAGGCTGCGCTGAAATTCTTTTTGAGCTTCCGGCCACTGCCAATCGTGCAGCCACAAGACCGCCGCCAAATCCGTGTGAGCTTCGCCCAGATCCGGGGCGATTTCGAGGGCGGTCATGGCAGCCGCTTTGCCTTTAGGGAACGCATCCTTCGGAGGCAAATAGCTATTCCATCCCAGCAGCACGTAGGAATCGGCGATGCCAGCGTACGCGAGAGCGTAGCCAGGATCTTTCTGGATCGCCTGCTGAAAGTACCCGATCGCCTTGTAGAATCCTTCTTCCGTCCAGCGGTTCCAATGATGGCGGCCTTGCAGGTACAGCCGGTAAGCCTCGGCGTCTTCGGTGTGCCGCTTGATGAGCCGCTTTTTTTCCGAGCGCGTCAGCTGCAAGCGCAATTTCCCCGATATCTCGTTGGAGATTTCGTCCTGGATTACGAAGATGTCGCCGGGCTTACGGTCGAATTGCGCGCCCCATAGCTGCGACCCAGTCGCCACATCCACGAGTTCAGTTCCAATACGCAGCGAGCCGCCGCTTTGCATCATTCTTCCCGTCAGCACCGCGCGCACGTTGAGTTCGCGACCGACGGCTTGCGGGTCAATCTCGCGGCCCTTGTAGCGAAACACCGTGCTCTGCGCCATCACGCGCAGTTTTGGCACTGTCGCGAGATTATTGATCAGGCTTCCGGTGATTCCGTCGCTCAGGTAATCGTTCGCCGGGTCGCGACTCACGTTTTCGAAAGGCAATACGGCGAGTGAGTCAATGGTCTTTGAAACTCGCGGCGCGCGGAAGCTGCCGGTTTGCTGTGTCGCGGCGCGCGATCTCGAGGCGCCGGTGGACGATACAGGACCTGCCGTTGATGCGAGCAGTGATGTCGAATCTCCCGCCTGATTTCTGCGGCCAGAATCAATATCTCGCTTCAATCGTTGCAGGTCCGCAAGCAATTCGGCGGTGTGCTGGTAACGCTGCTCTCTATCTTTGTGCAGGGCCTCTTCAATAATTGCTTCCAGCGCCGGCGGGATGTCGGGATTGATGCTTCGGGCTGAAACCGGCGGCCGGGTCAGCACCGCCTCGATAATCGCGCCCCCTGTGCCGCCGCCGAAGGCCTGGTGGCCAGTGGCCATTTCGTACAACACCAGCCCGAGCGAAAAGATGTCCGTGCGCGCGTCCAGATTGTCTCCGCGCACCTGCTCGGGCGACATATACGACGGGGTGCCGCTGATGATTCCAACGATCGAAGTGGAGGTCGAGGATTCGCCGCCAGAATCGCCGTCCGCAACCGCAACACCTTTGGGAACAAGTTTTGCCAGGCCAAAATCGAGCACTTTTGCTCGCCCGCGCTTGGTCACAAAAATATTCGCTGGTTTGATATCGCGGTGAATAATTCCTTCGGCGTGCGCCGCATCCAGAGCCTCGGCGATTTGAATCCCCAGCTCCAGCAGCTCTTCTACAGGCAGCGGCTTCCCATGGATGTGATTGCGCAGCGTTTCGCCGTCAATGAACTCCATGGCGATGAATGCGCGGCCATCCTGCTCGCCAATATCGTAGATCGTGCAGATGCCAGGATGGTTTAGCGCGGATGCGGCCCGCGCCTCGCGCCGGAAGCGTTCCAGCGCCTGCGGTTCCTGCGCGAGCTTTTCAGGGAGGAATTTCAACGCTACCGCGCGTTCCAGCCGGCTGTCCTGGGCCTTGAATACCACGCCCATCCCGCCGGCGCCGAGCTGCTCGACAATGCGATAGTGCGAAATGGTCTGGCCAATCATAGGCAGGAAAGGATTCAGCTTAGCCGCAAATAAGACTACAGCGTCGGATCTTCACGACTGGATTCGGTGGCCGGTTTTCTTCTTTCCGTCTTGGGCGGTTTGGGCGATCCAATAAGACTCAGAATATTCGAGCCTTCACCGAATTGATCCGCCGCGGTGGGAGGCTCTTGCTCCAGCGTGATGTTCTTGTTGCAGACCGTACAAACGAGGGCCGCGTAGGCACCGCCGTCTGCTTGTCTGAACATATTGCAGCGCATCACGCGCTCGCAGCACACTGGAACCCACAATTTGGATGACTTGTAAGAAGAGTTGTCCGAAGCCATCGGCCGCCTCGTAGGACGCGAATGCGGCGGATTATACACTGGAATCCGTGCTGCGCCAGTGCGGGAAGCAATGAGCGTCTATCTCCAACGTTGCGGATGGTCCAGGTCAACCAGTAACGGCTCACTTTCTGGTGGCGCGCCTTAGTTGGAGTTGCGAGGCTTGGTTCCAATCCGTTCTAGAGTTGTGAAGTTCGCTCGCGCCGGCAGTTTGGTCTATAGTTTCCCGATGCGGCAAATCATCCGGATCTTTTTCGGCGTATCAATTCTCGTGCTGGCTGGTGCGGGGAATCTATTCGCCCAAGCCGACCCCGAATGGACCGAGCCGTTCCCTCCGTTTCACATCGCTGGCAACTTGTACTACGTAGGGAGCAAGGGGCTGGCGAATTATCTCGTGGTGACGCCGCGCGGGAACATCCTGATCAACAGCGATCTGGAAGCGAATGCGCCACTGATTCAGGCCAGCATCGAGAAACTCGGCTTCAAGTTCGAGGACACAAAGATTCTGCTAATCAGTCACGCGCATTGGGATCACGATGCCGGCAGCGCGAAGCTCAAGCAGCTGACTGGAGCGCGTTACATGGTGATGGATGCCGACGCGCCTGTGGTGGAATCCGGCGGCAAGCTCGATTTTCAGTATGGCAACACTCCCGGTTTTCTTTATCCACCTACGAAAGTAGATCGCGTGCTGCACGACGGCGACGAAGTTAGGCTCGGCGGTACAGTGCTCGTCGCGCACCTTACTCCGGGTCACACCAAAGGCTGCACCACATGGACCATGAAGGTGACCGAGGGCGGCAAAACCTACAACGTGGTGATAGTTGGCAGTCCCAACGTCAACCCGGGCTTCCAGCTCGTCCACAACGACAAATATCCCCAGATCGCCGC
This sequence comes from uncultured Acidobacteriota bacterium, assembly GCA_963779465.1. Taxonomy (GTDB): domain Bacteria; phylum Acidobacteriota; class Terriglobia; order Acidiferrales; family UBA7541; genus Palsa-295. The sequence continues at coordinate 495,085 of CAVZYH010000004.1, forward strand.
AGACTACCAGCGCATGTTCGAAGTCTTGCAGTCACTACCATGCGATATTTTCCTCGGTGCCCACGGCGCCTACTTCGGGCTGGAACAAAAATATGCGCAAATGAAAGCCGGGGCGGCGAACCCGTTCATCGACCCTGCGGGCTACAAAGAGTTCGTGGCGCAAAAGGAGCAAGACTTCCGCGCTGAATTGGCAAAGCAAACGCTCGCCGCCAAATAAAGCGCGCAGCCGACAGGGGAATCCTGTCCGCGTTGTCGCGAGCCGACCACGGGCCAGCCGGAACCAATCTATATCTCTGGCAGTTGCTTTTATGGCCGCCCAGTTTTTCACTCTCCGATAACGCGACTACTCCGGAGTTAGCCAGTAGGCTTCACAAGCGATGGACAACCGGTACAGTCGTCGTTGAATCACATAAGGCCTGCCATGGGGCGTTTGCTCAAATATGTAAGCGTCGGCGCCGTGCTACTTCTGCTCACGGGCGGACCGTCCGCTCGCGCGCAAAGCCAAGAAGGAAAGCCTTCTGCCAACCCGCCGAGTAAACAACAAACGCAGGACCCTCCGCAGTCAGAAAATCGCATTCGCACGAGCTCAACTATAGTGCTCGTGCCTGCATTGGTGAAAACCAAGACCGGCGAGACTGTGTTCTCACTTACCGCCGAGGATTTCGTCCTCAAAGATAACGGCGCGCCGCAGACATTGCATATGGAGACCCACACGGACTCACAGCCGCTGGCGCTGGTCGTGATTGTGGAGACTGGCGGGCAGGGCGCGCAGCATCTGCACGACTACGAAAATCTCGGCTCGGAACTCGATGCCGTCATCGGCGACGTGCGGCATCTCGTTGCCGTGGTCAGCTTCGACAGCAAACCTCGAATCGCACAGGACTTCACAGACGATACGGACGCCGCCGCGAAAACAATTGCCAACCTGAGCGAGGGTGATCAAGGGGCGGCAATACTTGACGCAATCAATTTCGGCATTGACCTCTTGCGCGATGTGCCGCCCCGGTACCGTCGCGCGATTATGCTTGTCACCGAAACAGCTGACGGTGGCAGCGAGACCAGCCTGGACGATGCCGTGCGCTCCGTCAGCGACACCAACACCGCGATTTATAGTTTTGGTTTTTCCACGACGAAAGAGGCCGTAAAGCACGAGGCATCGAAGCTGCCGCGACCGGGCGGAACACCTTACGGGAACGAGCCGTACGGTGCGGGCGGCTGCATGAGCATGGACCCGAACGCCGACCCCGACGCGCACGGAAATCGCCGCGTTCAGGCGCTGGACTGCGCGAGTGACCTGCTTCCACCGTTGCGATTGGTGCGCATGGCGTTTATCGCCGCGAAAGACGGATTGAAGCGCAATGTGCCGGAGTCCGTGGCGCAATTAACCGGCGGCGAATACTTCGCGTTTACAAACGCAGCGACGCTGAAGCGGAGCCTGCTCACCGTCTCGAATGACGTGCCAAATTACTACTTGCTGAGCTTCCGCCCGGAATCGCCAAGCCCAGGGCTTCATACCCTGGAGCTGACGTTGCGGGGCGGATCAGATCTCGAACTCAGGGCTCGCAATACATATTGGCAGGATGCCGAAGCATCCGTGGCGCCGTAAACCGCCGCAGAATTTCCTCGCTGAACGCGAAGGTATGGCAGCCTTGACTTGCACCCGATTGACGCCAGAACCGTAGCCTGACCCGCCACCGGACACCGCTTTCATTGGCCTATCCCCGAATCGGCTGCTACAATGCCGCCATGGCTGATTGGCGGCAAATTCAGGCGCGTATTCGCAAAGCGAAGAACGGCGCCGACGCACAGACGAAACTTTCCGAGCTGTACCAACGCACACACGACGCTATGGTGGCCTGGGAGCTGGGAGCCGTCGCAGAAAAAGCCGAACGAAATGAGGACGCCGTGAAGTGGTACACAATTGCAGCGGAACGATTCCGCCGCGCTGATTGGAAGAAAAAAGCCGAGGAAGCACTGGCGCGATTGGGCGCGCCGATTCCAGTGGCGGGTGCTAAACCCAGTCCCGAACCGGTATTTGCCGCAGCCATCGTTACCGAGAGTGAGTCGGGCCATGATGACGATGGCGCCAGCGACTCCGAAGAGTCACAACCGCGTCTGGCGCTCGGCGAGATCCCAGAAGATTCTGTGGACTACGCCGGAGATGCGATCGAAGTAGAGACGGTGCATCTCTCCGACGCCACGCCGCCCACAGGCGCAGGCGTCGCCGATACGGACGCTTCCGGCAAGAAGAAGCGCCGCCGTGGACGCCGCGGTGGCCGAGGCCGCCGTCGCAAAGGCGCGCCTGCAGCACCGGGACTCCCTTCGCAGGCATTCGCCGAATCCGGCGCGACTCACGCACCGTCATCCGCCGCGCCACAAGCGCGCGTACCTGCGCCGCGATTTCAGCCTTCGCGGCCAGCTCCGGTTCCGCACACGGATAGCTATGAGCGCATTCCTGCCGCAGTGGTTGCGCCTCACGACTCCCATGAGTCCGAAGAAAGCGCGCACACTGAGCATGCCGCTCCGATGCTACCTTCCGAGCGCACCGCGCACGGCCGCGCCGGCGATCCGGCCCTGGCTTCTCGCATGTCCAAATTGGAATCCATGTTGCGCCGCCTGGTCGCCAGCCCGCTGCATCGCCTGGACGAATCGGATTCCGCTCCGGCTGGACCCGGCGTATTCCTGCTTTCGGATTCCGATCAAATAACTTCCTACTACATCGAAGCGTGCCAGACGCTGCGCGTCGGCCTGGGAAATCTCGCCCGCGGCAGCGGCCGCAGTACCACGAAGCCGGTTCGCGGCGGACGCCCTGCTTTCGATAGCGGCCTGAAGACGAAACTCGCCGAGCATTTGGGCATTGGCGAAGCGAAAGTCTCGCAATATTTGAAAGACCACTGCGTGGTCCGCTGGATCCAGTTGGACGACGACGCCGCGCACTTGGCGCATTTCGCGATCGGCGTACTACGCACCCCCCTCAATCTGGACTGAAATCAGAGCTAAATACTAGTCCGGACTGGTACTTCGGTCATCCCATTGGCTGCTCCCAGGTGCCGTTCAGCCCCCGAATTGCACCTTTAGACGCACCCTCCTAGACGTCCACCTTGAAACCGGGCAAACTCTGGTACCGTAACTGGTTACGGATGAGGTTCATCCGTAGGGGCGTTCCCCGGGGCATTCAAAGCGCATTTCACGGTTGGTTTGAAAAAGGGAAAGGTGGAATTATGGCGAACGCGGTAGGTACAAAACTTTGGAAAACTTTCGATTGGGCGCTGTGCAAGACGGCCGGCGTCACATTCAACACGATTCAGTACTTCAATAAATTCAATCCCAATCCGTCTTTCACGCCAAAGTGGTCCGAAAAGCCTTTGCTGAAATCCTGGGAAAAATCCAAGCCGACGCTCGGCTGGCCGCGCACCACGGATTCGCTCTGTCCCGATTGCGTGCGCGAAGCGCGCGATCTGATCATCAATGGGAAGAAAGACTGGACCGATCTGGTGCACGAAAAAGTCGGCGAAATCAAAGCGCAGATTATCGAGCGCGATGGCCAGGTCTGGATGGTGAAGGAATGCGCCATTCACGGAAAATATGAAGACTTGATGGCCGTTGATGCCAAGTTCCTGGAATGGATTGAAAAGAATTTCCCCGGCCGTGATATTCCGGCGCACAACGACGAAGGTCTGCACCGCCACGGCTCCAGCACGGTTCGCCACGGCCGCGGTTCCGTTCTTACCGTGGACCTCACCAACCGCTGCAACATGATGTGCGATCCCTGCTTCATGGACGCGAACCAGGTCGGCTACGTCCACGAACTGAGCTGGGACGAAATTCAGGAAATTCTCGAGAACGCCACCAAGATCAAGCCGCGCCGTCAGATGTCTGTGCAGTTTTCCGGCGGCGAACCGACCATGCACCCGCGATTTATCGACGCGGTGCGTTACGCGCGCAAAGTGGGCTACAACAGCGTGCAGGCCGCAACCAACGGCATCGAATTCGCCAAGAGCAAGGAATTCTGCAAGCAAGCTTTCGAGGCGGGCATGCGTTACGCGTACCTGCAATTCGACGGTATCGGCAACGACGCCAACAGCCACCGCCAGGTGGGCAACCTGTTTGACGTGAAACTCCGCGCCATTGAGAACATGCACGAAGCCGGCATCGAAATCGTGCTGGTCACCACCATCGTAAACAATGTGAACAACGACCAGGTGGGCCCGATCGTGAAGTTCGCGATGGAAAACCCCAAGAAAATTTCCTTCGTCTCGTTCCAGCCCGTTTCTTTCACCGGCCGCGACGAAGAAATCACTCCCGAACGCCGCATCCGTCAACGCTACACTCTTTCGCATCTGGCTAAGGACGTCAGTACGCAAGTGGGCAAAGTCGAACCCACCCGCGACTGGTTCCCGATTTCCTTCATCAGCACGTTCGCGGGCTTTTCGGACCTGGTGCACGGCCCCGATTCGCAATGGGGCTCGCTCTCCTGCGGCTGCCACCCGAATTGCGGCGTCGGCACGGCGTTGATGATCAACAAGGAAACCAAGGAATGGGCGCCGGTTCCGCGCTTCCTGAACGCCCAACAGCTGACCAAGGACGTCGCGGCAATTACCGACGCGGCGCGCGGCAAGAGCTTCTCCAACTTCATGATGGCGATGGCCGTCTTGAAGAATTACAGTCCCTTCCAGGGGCCGCCCAGTTTGCGGCTGAAGGATCTGTGGAAGAAATTCGATAAGACGTACGCGCTCTCTGGAAACGCGGACAAGAAATACGGCAAAGTTTCCGGCGACCGCACCTTCGAAGACGCCATGAAGCGCCGCAAGGAAGATCCATGGAACTTCCTCTTCATCGCCGGCATGTGGTTCCAGGACCTGTTCAACTACGATTTCCGCCGCACTGAAATGTGCATCATTCCCTACGCCACGCAGCAGGGCGAGATTTCCTTCTGCGCGTATAACACCGGTGTGGGCTGGCGCAAAATCATCGAGAACATGCACAAGAACGCCACTGTCGCCCAGTGGTACAAGGAACACGGCAAACACAACGTCTTCGCCAAGGGCAAGAATGTCAACCTGCAGAGTTACGAACACTCACTCCGCATTGACACTGAAGATGCCGCGCGCGTTCGTGAACTCGAGCACGATATTCCGCAGACCGCGGCCGAAGAAGACCGCATTCGCCGCAAGAAGGCGTTCGAAGAGGCTGCCAAAGTCCGCCGCATTTACGAAGAGCTCGTGCTGAAGAAGTCCACCGAGCCCGTCGTGCAAATCGGCTCGATGCAACAGATCCTCAGCGCGGTTCCGGGCGTAACGGTAAAGCCAGTCCAGATCGCTCCGGCAAACGGCAACGGCCACGGGAACGGAAATGGCCACGCGAACGGCAACGGCACAGCTAAGGTCGAGACCACCGAAGCAGAAGCCGCAGTAGCCGGCGACTAACTCAACCAACGAACTCAACAATCTCCGCAGGGTACAAAAGGCCAACAGCCCCGGCTCAAACCGGGGCTGTTGCTTTTTGCTTTAAGCCTGCCAATCGTCTACAGTAGCTCTCAATGAGCCGGATTCGCACTTCGACTGGAAATGGGCGCGAGCACCGTCGCCGTGTGTTCGATTTCACGGTCATCCTGTTGCCAGTCGCGGACGAATTGGTTCCGCAAGAAAAGTCCAAGGCGCGCAAGTCCGCCGGGACAAGTCCCTGCGGATATCAAGTAACGGTTCCGTTGCTTCCTGGTGTCATCACGCATGGACGCACGGAGGACGAAGCCATTGAAATGGCGCGCGATGCCATTCGTTGCCACCTGGATGGTCTGCGCAAGTCGGGAGAAGCAATACCGGACGAGAAGCGAGCCCATACTGCGAAGTTGCGAGTCGCTCTGAGCGCCTAGATGAGCGCGGTACTTCCGCTCCTCAAGCCGCGCTTGATCTTGCCGGCTCTATTGCGAGCTGGTTTCTACATAAACCACCAATCCGGAAGCCACGCGCAGCTGCGTCACCTGGCTAAAACTCACCTTCGCGTAACAGTGCCTCGCCACGACCGCTTCGACATTCCTCGTCCAGTCCTTCGCAGTATTCTGCGCCAAGCGGAGCTGTCAGTTGAAGAATTTTTGGAGCTGCTATGAGCAATGTGATCGGGCCCGAGATGAACCCAGGTCGAAGATTTCGACTCTATAATTTTCTTTCGAATTGAATGGAGCGCGACAATGCCTATTTACGAATACGTTTGCGATGATTGCAACGAGCGCTACGAGCGCATCGTGTTGAGCCAGTCGCAGGCGATCACTTGCCCGAAATGTTCGAGCGCGAAGCACACCATTCAGCTTTCCGTGTTCGCTTCACCATCGAACGGAAAATCCGCAGGCCGTCCTTCGTCATCATCCGGCGGGGGCGGCGGTTGTTGCGGAGGCGGTGGTTGCGGCTGCCACTAGAATCAATGCTGTCGATTGGGTTTGCCTGGTCGGCGCGAAACCGACCACTCCGCTAATCCCTGATGCCTCGCGAACCCCGCTTCGGCCTATCGCGAATACTTCAAGACGTTCTGCGGCGGCTCCAGGCCAGCATTCAATCGAGGATCGGGAATCGGCGCACCCGGCACCACCCGCAACGGGAGCACCCCCGCCCAGATCGGCAGCGCGTAATCCGCTTCGTCATCTTTCGGCGGCCCGCTGCGCACTTTCGCCGACACTTCCTCGAGCGGCATCGCCAGCACCAACGTCGCTTTTAATTCTGATTCGGTTGGCGGTCGAACATCGTTCCAGCGCCCCCGCACAATATGATTCGTGAACGCCTCCAGCACGCGATTCTTTTCGCCGCTATCTTCCACAGGCATCGCCCGCCCCAGCATCACCACCGAGCGGTAATTCGCCGAATGATGGAACGCTGAACGCGCCAGCACCAATCCATCCACCAGCGTCACCGTCACGCACATTTGCACGCCGCCGGCGAGCGTTCGCAACATGCGGCTGGCCGACGAGCCGTGCACGTACAACGTATTGTCCACGCGCGCATAATTGGTGGGAATCACGAATGGCTGGCCGTCCACCACGAATCCCACGTGGCACACGAATCCTTCGTCGAGAATGCGGTACACGGTTTCGCGATCGTACCTGCCGCGGTCGGGCAGGCGTTGAACTTTGGTGCGCGGTGTGGGGCTGAATGGCTCGGTCATCCGTCGAGCCTAAATCGGCGCGGCGTCAGCCGCAAGTGCCAATCTGGATGGCCGCGGTCGGCGCACACGTTGCGACGAGATCGCGAGCATCCTTGTAGGTCGCGACCTTAGAGTCTGTGGGAGAACATGAGAATCTTTGTGGGTCGTGGCTTTAGCCACGACATAAACCGTACGGAATCAGAGCGGCTTCAGCCGCTGAAGTACCGATCTTCCAACCGCCACAAAGCCGCTGAACCTCTTGCCTCCCGTTCAACGCTGCTCAAGTTTTGCGTCGGTCGCAGGCTTTGGCGGAGGTGCAATGTGTACAACGCGAAATCCGGTGTACGCCGGATCAGCCGCGCGATACTGTGCCTTACTATCCGCAGGACGATCGGCGCTGCCGCCCAATGTTTTGCCGGAGCCGTCGGCGGCGATTACCCACTCCGCCGCGTTTCCGCCGAGGTCGAACACCAGCTCTTCGCCTTCATCGCCCTCCGCCGCAAAACTTCCCACCTCTCGCAGCAGCGGCGCATCACCCGGCAATTCCTTGACCTTGGCTTCGAGCCTCTGCACGTCGTCGGGATTTAGCGCGTACCCCGCCCAATAATCCAGCGTGTTTTCACCGGCACGCACTTTGTAAAAATCGGTCGTTTCACTCTCGCTCGGTAGCCGGTAGGTCTCCGCAGTCAACTCGCTCAACCATTTGCAATAGGCCTGCGCCTGCTCCAGCGTGATGCCGTTCGCAGGATAATTTTCCGTACCCGCTTCGACCTTGTAATCCTTATCGAAAGCCGCAAACTGCGCACGCGTAGTTTCAAACCGCCCGATTTCGATCGCGCCGCGCGCCACTGTCTCGGGGATCAGCACATCCGGCGCGGGATTTTCCGCCGCCGTCGTGGGCGGGTGAAACGCCACGCCGTAAGAAGCTCCGACCTTCTCCACTGTCAAGCGCTTCAATGCCACTTCCAGCGGCGAGCCTTTTTTCAGCGCTTCGTTTGCCGGCAGCTTGGTCTTGAACAAATAAGCGTCAAACCACGCCTCTTCCTCGTTCATCTTTCGCAGCTGGTGCGTCAATTTCCGCGGCCCGTGCGCTTCGCCGGGAAACAAAATAAATTTCACCGGCGCCTTGCCGATCGTGTACAGCGCGCGATAGTGCGTCCAGCCCTCTTCGGTGGGAACTTGCCGGTCAATCGTGCCGAAGAAAATCAGCGTCGGCGTCCTCACCTTATCCATTTTAAAAAGCGGCGATTTCTCGATGTAAAGCTGCGGATCTTCCAGTGGCGTCTTTCCAAAATAATAGTGGTCAAACGACTCGCCGAAATCCACGTTGGCCCAATCGCTCAGCCATTCCACATCGCCCGCGCCCACCACTGCCGCCTTGTAGCGGTCGGGGTTGGTGACGGTCAGCTGAATCGAAAGGATCGAGCCGTTCGACCAGCCCGCCGCGCCGATCTGATCCGGATCCACCAGGCCCTTTGTGATCAGGTTGTCCACACCGCGCTCAATATCCGGAATTTCCAGCTCGTAATATTTTCCGCAGCAGATCGCTTCCACAAACTTCAGCCCGTAGCCCGTGCTGCCGTGATAATTCGTCTTCAGCACGAACGCGCCCTTCTGCGTCATCAGATTCGGCGCGTACGCCCAGCGCTCGGCCCATTGATCGTGATCCGCGCTGGCCGGGCCGCCGTGCGTAGTCACAATCAGCGGATACGTTTTGCCTGCTTTGTAATCGTCCGGATAGTAGAGAATGCCCTCCACATCGTCATCATTCGCGCCCTTCCACTGCAGGACTTCTGATTTCGCGATGGGCTTGTTCTTGAACGTCGGATTTAGATTCGTGATCTGCAGCGGCGAAGTGATTTTTGTGCCTTCGAGCTTTGCGCGGAAGAATTGCGTCGGCACGCTGGCAGTGGAGTGCTCGTAAATCAAAGTCTTGCCGTCTTCGCCCAGCGCAAAACTGAAGTAGTGTTTTTCATCCTCGCTGGAAATGGTTTTTCGCGACCACGTGCCGCCGTGCCGCGTGAAACGCACCGGCTTGGTGTACACGCCATCGGCGAGCAGCGCGATAAATCCGTCGTTCGTCGCTTCCAGCGAGCGGGAGAAGCCGCGATCCCAATCCAGATTCACCTCGCTCGATTTTCCGGCCGCCAGATCGTAGAAATAAACTCTTTCGACGACGGCCACCAGGAAGCGCGGGTCATCGGAATAGGGCGCCACCACATAAAACCCGGAATTGTCGCGCGCCCATATGACCTCGTTCGGCTGGATGCGCTCGTTTGCGAAAACCTGCGTACGCGCGCCGGTCCCGAGATCTACGACGTAGGTTACAGGCGGAATTTTCTGGTCCCACGCAAAGCTCAATTCCCGCCGCGCCACGGCCACCGCTTTTTTCCTGTCGTGGGAAACTTCAAAATCCAGGATCCAATCGTCGTTGTCCGTCAGCCGCGTGACTTTCTTGTCTTTCACCGAAAATTTGTACAGCCGCACCGGCGCGCTGTGCGCCGTATCGTCCACAACGTTCGAATCGTCCTTGCGCTCTTTCGTCTGCCGCTCGTAAAGCGTGGGATCCTCTTCAGCGCTGAAAATAACGGTGTCGTTGTCCAGCCACTCGAACTGCTGAATGCCGCGCTCGAAATCCGTCACCGCCCAAGGCTCGCCCCCGGCTGCATTCATCAGCCACAATTGCGTCGGTGCCAGATCAGGTTTCGGCTTGGGTAGCGCATGCGTGCTCAAAAAAGCAATCGTATCGCCCGAAGGCGACCATCGCGGATGCGAAACCTCGTCCGTCCCGCGCGTGAGCTGCACCTCTTTGCCGTCATTCAAATTCGAAAGATACAAATTGCTGACGCGCAGATCCTTCTCTTTATCGGCAGTACCCTTAACCCACAAAGCAAATCGCCCATCCGGCGAAATCCGAAACTGCCCCGCGTCCTCCTGATAGACCACATCCTCCGCGGTCCAGTGATTCTTCTTGCTGACGTCAGGCTTGGCCGCGTCGGCGGCTTGTGCCGCTACGGTCGGCGCGATAATGAGCAGGGTCCCAGCCAGAAGGGTAGTGGTTTTCCAATAAAGTACGGTGATCTTTTTCATGCGTTCCTCAAATTCTGTCGAGAGCTGTCGGTGACTGAATCAGCAGCCGAAAAACTATCACAGAGTTGCGGCCTGCTGGTAGCAGCACCGCGGTCGATTCCGTTCCGGCTCGCGAAAAACGGCGCGCAGCGATGTTATTATCGGGCTCCGCGTTGAGAGAGCGCGAGGTGCCCATTCCGGAAACGAGATATTGTCGATGAATTCTCAGACTGGCGGCATCCTTTGGGAAGCCATCACGATTGGCGTAATCGTGTTCTTAACCCGCTGGCTCCTCAAAGAGGAGCGAGGGGAAGAGCCAAGGATTTCTCGCAGCTCGCGCGTATACGGCGTACGGAAGCGAATTCAAATCGCGGGATTTGGAGTGGTTGCCGTTTTCGCGATCCTTGCAATCGCATTTCGTCGCGAATTCGCCAGTCGGGGTGGGATCTGGCTGATCATGATTTCGATTGGATTCGTGCTGCTGGGAACCTGGCTTGCTACCGGTTCGGTGACTACGAATGATCGCGGGATAGCAAAGAAGGCGTTCTTCGTTTCTCGAAGCATCGATTGGGACAGGATTTCCGGAGTTCGTTTTTACGAACGGCAACGATATATCGAGGTGGTTGCCAGCGATGAAAAACTCAGTATTGATCTTCGATTTGTCGCGCAACAGGATTTGTTGGATCAGATTCTCCGTCACTCTCAAATCCAACTTGAGCGAAAGTAGAGCGGAGGGCAGAGTGAGTCTTGTCCGCCGGATTAATTGACTGGCGAACGACCGCTCGTAGCCACGCTAGGGCCGTTCGTCTGCCCGCGCGATTTCAGCTAGAATGATTTCTTCAGCGTAACGGAGCCAACAGCATGGCCATCAGCCGCGAACAAGCGCGTACCGAACACACCGCCAGCACGACTCACGATCAATTCAGCGAGACCATTTACGGCGTGGCTTGCTCAACGTGCCACAACTACATTTTGATCGACAAGACGAACTGCCCGCCCTCGTGCCGCGAACACGAAACCTGCCGCCAAGCCTACGCCTAACGAGCTTTCCAGAAGTCAAGAGTCCTTGTGGGTCGTGGCTTTAGCCACGACATTTTGCCGTCGCCGCGCAGTGCGGCTTCAGCCGCTGAAGTTCCGCCTGCAGGAGTCTCATGGCGGGTGTCAACTCTACGACTACACACCGGCATCCGCATCCCAACTCTCGATTGACGCCCTCTCCGCGCTTGCGTACGATGCGCCGCACGCTGCAAGAACGATGCCCGGGAGCGCGCGCCGAAATATGAAATCAATCCTCAAAATTATTCTATGGACCGCCATCGCGCTCGCCGGCGCTGGAGCGCTCGCCGCCATCGCCTTCGAGCGCAGCGAGCCGCTCAACGCCGTCTGGTTCGTCGTCGCGGCGCTCTGCACCTATCTCGTCGCCTATCGCTTCTATTCCAAATTCATCGCCGCGAAAATTTTAGCACTCGACGATACCCGCGCTACTCCCGCCGAGCGCCTGGAAGACGGCCACGATTTCGTTCCCACTAGCAAATGGGTCCTCATCGGCCACCATTTCGCCGCGATCGCTGGCCCCGGCCCGCTGGTAGGTCCCACGCTCGCCGCGCAATTCGGCTATCTTCCCGGAACGCTGTGGCTCATCGTCGGCGCCGCGCTCGGCGGCTGCGTCCAGGATTTCATCATTCTTTTCTGCTCCATTCGCCGCGACGGAAAATCGCTGGGCCAGATGGCGCGCGAAGAAGTTTCCAAGCGCGGCGGAATGATCGCGCTGCTTGCCGTCCTGGCCATCATGATCATCCTTCTCGCGGTCGTCGCCCTGGTGATCGTCAAAGCGCTGAAAGAATCGCCGTGGGGCACCTTCACTCTTGCAATGACCATCCCCATCGCGCTGCTGATGGGGATTTATCTGCGCTACGTGCGCCCAGGACGCGTGCTGGAAGCTTCGCTCGGCGGCGTCGCGCTGGTGATGCTCGCCGTCGTCTCCGGCCAGTGGGTCAACGCCTCGCCCGCATGGTCCAGCGCCTTCACGTTTTCCGGTCCCGCGCTGGCGATCGCAATCATAGCTTATGGTTACGCGGCGTCCGCGCTTCCAGTCTGGCTGCTGCTCGCACCGCGCGATTATCTAAGCGCGTTCATCAAAGTCGGCGCCATCGCCGCGCTGGCCATCGGCGTCATTTTCGTCCGCCCCACGCTGGAAATGCCCGCGCTAACCCGCTTCGTGGACGGCAACGGTCCCGTCTTCGCCGGAAAAATTTTCCCGTTCTGCTTCATCACTATCGCTTGCGGCGCCATCAGTGGTTTCCACGCGCTGATTTCTTCCGGCACCACTCCGAAAATGATTCTGCGCGAAAGTCACGCGCGCACCATCGGCTACGGCGCGATGCTCATGGAATCCTTTGTCGGCGTGATGGCCATGGTCGCCGCCTGCGCGCTGCAACCCGGCGTCTATTTCGCGATCAATAGTCCCGCCGGAATCGTCGGCAAGACGGCCGACGCCGCAGCCGCCACAATCCGCGGCTGGGGCTACGCGCTCGATCCCCAAACCATGTCCGCGCTCGCGCAACGTGTGGGCGAGCATACTTTGCTCGACCGGACTGGCGGCGCGCCCTCCCTCGCCGTCGGCATGGCGCAAATCTTCAGCGGCACCATCGGCGGCGAACGCCTGCTCAGCATCTGGTATCACTTCGCCATCATGTTCGAAGCGCTTTTCATCCTCACTGTGCTGGACGCCGGCACGCGCGTCGGCCGCTTCATGGTGCAGGAACTCGGCGGACACGTCTGGAAGCCGCTCGGCAAATCTGGTTCGACCGGCGGGATTCTCGCCACCAGCGCGCTAATGGTCGGCGCATGGGGATATTTCCTGTGGCAAGGCGTGCAAGACCCGCTCGGCGGAATTAATTCGCTCTGGCCGCTCTTCGGCATCGCCAATCAGCTACTTGCTGCAGTCGCACTGGTAGTAGCCACCACCATCTTGCTAAAAATGGGCCGCGCGCGCTGGATTTGGGTGACGCTCGCACCCATGGTCTGGCTCGTCGCCATCACCATGACTGCTAGCTACCAGAAAATTTTCTCAGCGAACCCGCGCGTCGGCTTTCTCTCGCAAGCCAGGGTCCTCACCGCGCAGATTTCCTCGGGCGCAATTCCCGCCGACAAAATCACACTCACCCAGCGCCTCATTTTCAATAATCGCCTGGACGCCGCCGTCACCGCCACTCTCGCCGCAATGATTCTGGTGTTAATCATCGAAGCCATAGGCGAATGGATTGCAATCCTCAGCGGACGGAAAGCAGCGGTGCTGCATGAATCGCCATACGTCACGACGCGGTGGGCCGAAGGAGGGGACTGAGATGAAAATGGTCAGAAATCTGCCACGAAATATCTGGCGCTGGATCCGCCAGGTCAGCGGCGATGCGGCCTACGAAAATTATCTGCGCTCCACACGACGCGTCGCGCGTGCGGAAATAGCAAGCGTTGATGCCCGAACAATGCCAGCAGCGAGTTGCTCTACGCATGCCACATTCGCCCAACCGCTGAGCCGCAGCGAGTTCTATCTCGACGCGCTGCAACGCCGCTACTCCACCATCTCCCGCTGCTGCTGATCCGCGGCAGCGAGGCTTGCGATCCAGTATTCAGATTCGCCGGAAGCCTATCCGGCCGAGAAGATGCCAATCCCGGCCGCAATAACGTTACGTACTCCGTTGACGGAACCGCCCACCGCCACGTATAATTGGGGTTTGTCACTAGCTTCAGGAGGCAGCATGTACGCCGTAATTCGCACTGGTGGAAAGCAATACCGCGTCGAGCCCGGCAAGACCATTCGCATCGAGCGGCTCGAAGGCAAAGTGGGCGGCAAGGTCACTTTTGACGAAGTTCTCGCCGTGCGCAACGACGACAAGAAATTCGCTTCCGGCTCAGACATCGCCAAGGCCAAAGTCATCGGCAAGATCGTGGCCCAGGATCGTGGCCCGAAAATGCTCACTTTGAAGTACAAGACGGGCGGTCAGTACAATATCAAGCGCGGCCACCGGCAGAATTACACCTCTGTCGAAGTCAGCGACATCCAAATTTCGTAGGGGTTTGCCATGGCACATAAAAAGGGCGGCGGCTCTTCAACAAACGGACGCGATTCGCACGGACAGCGGCTGGGTATCAAGCGTTTCGGCGGCCAATTGGTCACCGGCGGCAGCATTCTGATTCGCCAGCGCGGCACGCGTTACAAGGCCGGCAGGAACGTCAGCCGCGCCAAGGACGACAGCCTCTTCGCCACCATTACAGGCGTCGTGCGCTTCGAAGATAAGGGCGCGCACGGTAAGTTCATCAGCGTCTTCCCGGCGGAAGAATCCGCGGTCGGCGGCGCGGATCGCGCTGCGGCTACGACAGAAGCCGCCGCAGCCAACTAACGATTGGTTTTCCGATACGCGCTCGGCTATTCCAGGGCGCGTATTTTTTTCTTTGCTCCCAGCCCTGGCGTATGCTTTCTTCGAGCGTTTCCAAATCAGGTGACCCGTGTTTGCGGATGAAGCCAAAATCTCCATTAAAGCCGGCGACGGCGGTGACGGTTGCGTCGCTTTCCGCAGGGAGAAGTACGTCCCGCGCGGCGGCCCTTCCGGCGGCGACGGCGGCAAAGGCGGCGACATCTACATCGAAGCCAATCCGCATGACAACACGCTGCTGCGCTACCGTTATAATCGCGAATTCAAAGCAGTCCGCGGCGGCCATGGCGAAGGCTCGAACTGCTCCGGCAAATCCGCGGACGATCTGGTGCTCAAAGTTCCCGTCGGCACCGTAATTTTCGATCTAAATACCAACGAGCAGCTTTTCGACTTGACCCAGCCCGGCCAGCGCTATCTCGCGGCCAAGGGCGGGCACGGCGGCCGCGGCAATGGCAATCCTCATTTCGTTCGCCCTTGGCACCAGGCTCCGCGCGAACACGAAGACGGCAAGCCCGGTGAAGAACGCACGCTGCGCCTGGAATTGAAATTGCTGGCGGACGTCGGCCTGGTCGGTTTCCCCAACGCCGGAAAATCCACATTAATTTCGCGCATCTCCGCCGCTCGTCCTAAAATCGCTGCGTATCCCTTCACTACGCTCGAGCCGCATCTCGGCGTCGTTTCCGCCGATCCCGACGCCGCGCCTGGCCACGGCCGCTCTTTTGTGGTGGCTGATGTCCCCGGACTCATCGAAGGCGCGCATGAAGGTGTCGGCCTCGGTACGCGTTTCCTGAAACATCTGGAGCGTACGCGCCTGATCGCGCATCTAGTAGATACCAGCGATGCCAACGACCGCGATCCCATCC
Source organism: uncultured Acidobacteriota bacterium (assembly GCA_963779465.1). Classification (GTDB taxonomy): domain Bacteria; phylum Acidobacteriota; class Terriglobia; order Acidiferrales; family UBA7541; genus Palsa-295. The sequence continues at coordinate 510,581 of CAVZYH010000004.1, forward strand.
GCGATTACGAAATCATCATGCACGAGCTGGCTTCCTTCAGCCCAGATCTGGCGGAAAAGCCAATGATCGTCGTGGCCACGAAGCTGGACGCAACCACCAACCGCGACCACCTCGAAGAGCTGCGCGCATTTGCGGCCGAACGCGGTCTGGAATTTCACGCGATTTCTTCGGCGACCGGCGAAGGCATCGTCGAGCTGGTGCGCGCCATGGCCGATGCGCTCGACAAGCTTCCCAAGCCTAGCGTGCCAGCTGAAAATCAGGAATCGCAGAATGGTTCGATTTTCACCACGCATGTGTCGTCGCCCGATTCGCCTGACTCTGAATCTGAAACCGAAGAAGCTCACGCCGCGCCGCCCCGGGAGGAGAGTTGAGCCCGCACGCCGCGCATAAACCGCACGGCTCTGTGCATCGCCGCTCCGTCGCGCTTTTTGGCGGCACTTTCGACCCGGTCCACTCCGGCCATATCGCGGTGGCGCAGGCAGCGGAGAAGCGCTTTCACCTCGATGCGGTTTATTTTGTTCCTTCCTCGCGCCCGCCGCACAAAGCGAAGCCCGCGCTCACTCCATTTCTGCATCGCTACACCATGGTTGCGCTCGCCTGCTTCAATCAGCCGGATTTCCATCCCTCCCTCGCCGAAGCGCCTTCCGATGGCGTCGCTCCGCATGTTTTCTACACCTTCGACACCGTCCGCCGCTATCGCCGCGAACATCCCGACGACCAGCTTTACTTCATCGTCGGCGCCGACCAGTTTCTGGAAATTCCCACTTGGAAGAATTACGAAGGCCTGCTCGACACTTGCGATTTCATCATCGCCAGCCGCCCCGGCTTTCGGCTCGAGGCTTTGCGTCTGGTAATTCCCCCCGAAAAATTGGGCCGCGCGAAATCAGACGATCCCAATAAAATCGTGCTGCGCAAATCCACCATTCATTTGCTCACCACGGTTTCCAGTCACATCTCCTCCACCGAAATTCGCATGCGCCTGGGCCGCGGCCAATCCATACACGGGCTTGTGCCCGCGCCCGTGGAGGGTTACATTCTGGGACAGGCTCTTTACCGGTGACCCTTAACTCTCTCGATCCCGAAATTCTGCTGGCTGTGGAAGCCGCACAGGAAAAACTGGCTCTGGACGTTTCCGTCTTGAACCTTTCCGGCTCTGGCGCGTTCGCCGATTATTTCCTGCTGTGCTCCGGCTCCAGCCAGCCGCAGATTCAGGCTATCGGCGAAGCCATTGAAGAAAAGCTGCATCGCCACGGCCGCCGCGCCGCGCATCGCGAAGGCAAATCCAGCGCGGAATGGGTGCTGCTCGATTATGGATTTTTCGTCGTGCACATTTTCAGCGAACGCGCCCGCCAGTATTATGACCTTGAGCGCCTGTGGCGCAACGCCGAGCGCATCGAGTTTCACGAGCCTGCCGGCGGTCCTTCAGCAGCACGCCCTAAATCCCACGATGAGCGCCCCAACGAATCCGAAGGCAACGCCACGCAGCAGTGAGCGCTTCAAAGAAGCGGTGGCACAGCTACTCCCACACGTGCTCTTTACTTTTTTCGTGGAAGACATCGTGGCACAGCCCTGCCCGCGGCAGGGAGGCACTCTGGCTGTGCGCCGTGGTTTTCTCCGGGCAGCCATCAATCGAGAACCTGAGACTGGTGTTGCACAGATTCCCTTTTGCCGTGAGTAAAAATCCATGAGCGCCGCCGCAGCCATTCCCTGGATCGCAGCCGACCCGGCTTCGCGGCGCGTTCTCGAGCTTGCCGAAAAAGTCGCCGGCGCTTCGACCACCGTGCTCATTACCGGTGAAAGCGGCGCCGGAAAAGACCAGCTCGCCCGCTGGATCCATCAGCGCAGCCCGCGCCACGACGCACCGCTCCTGAAAATTGATTGCGCCAGTTTGCCGTCCGAGCTCGTCGAGTCCGAATTGTTCGGACATGAGCGCGGCGCCTTTACCGGCGCGGTGGCGCGCAAGCCGGGGCGGCTGGAAATGGCGCAGTCCGGAACCATCGTTCTCGACGAAGTCGCCGCGCTCGCCCCCGGCATGCAGGCAAAACTCCTGCGCGTCCTCGAAGAGCGCACCTTCGAGCGCCTGGGCGGCACCGAAATCTTGCACATGGAAGCGCGCTTGATGGCGCTGACCAATACGGATCTAACCAAAGCCGTCGCCACGGGACGTTTCCGCGAAGATCTTTTCTTTCGCCTCAACGTGCTTTCCATCGTCGTCCCGCCGCTGCGCGAACGCCGCGCCGACATTCCCGAGCTGGCCGCTCATTTTTTGGCGCGGATCGCTCCTGTGCACGGCCATCCCGACGCCGCATTCGATCCCTCCGCGCTTCGCTTACTGGAATCCTACGATTGGCCGGGAAATATTCGCGAACTGAAAAACGCGGTCGAACACGCCTTGGTATTCACGAAGCAGCCGCAACTGCGCTGCGAGGATTTTCCGGAAATTGTGCGCGCCGGCAACAGCAGCCAAGGCCCCGGCGGCCCGCTGCGCTCGCTGGAAGATCTCGAGCGCGAAGCCATCAAGGCCACGCTCGATGCCACCCACTACAAAATCGGCCGCGCCGCAGAAGTCCTGGGCATCAGCCGCAAAACGCTGCTCGAGAAACGCAAGAAGTTCGGGCTGCTGTAGCGGGGCGTGGCGCATCGCCAAGACATGAAAATCCGCCTCATCATGCTCGGCAAGACGCGCCGCGACGAAGCTCGCGCCCTGGTGAACGACTACGTCCAGCGCATCCAGCACTACGCCGAAATCGAAATCAGCGAACTCCGCGACGCCGGCCCCGCCGCTCTGCGTAAGCTAAAGATCGACCCAGCCGCCACGGTCATCCTGCTCGACGCCGCCGGAAAGCAATTCACCTCCCAGCAATTCGCGCACTGGCTCGGCGATCTGCGCGACCGTGGCGCCCGCGAGCTCGTCTTTCTCTGCGGCGACGCCGAAGGTTTCCCCGCCGAACTACGCTCCAGCGCCAAGCAAAAAATCTCGCTCTCCACCCTAACCATGCCGCACGAATTCGCTCGCGTTCTCCTCGCCGAGCAAATCTATCGCGCCTTCGCCATCCTCGCCGGCCATCCGTATCCAAAGTGAAACACAGCAGCGGCGTGATTCAGGGAGTTTTACGGTAACCAGCCAACGTCTTATGGGAGAATATCCGCACCATGGCAATCAAAATCACGCACGACGCCGGCGCACCAACCGCCTCCATCGAATTCATGATCACGCGCCCGCTGCCGGACTACGATCTCGAAGAAGTCGAAGCCCCCATCCCCCGCGACGTGGATCCCATGCTCGCTTCGCAGGGCTTCCTAGACCTGCTCGATGAAACGCGTACGCTGCTCGATCGCGAGCTGCCCGCTGCGAATCTTGAAATCGCCCAACTCACCGGCGCGATCTGCCACGACAAATCCGTTCACCGCCCCGGAATCTGGTTAGTCCTGCGCGAACGCAACTCCAACAAAGAAATGTCCGGCGCCGCAATGAAGCAAGTAGCCCACATAGCAGAAACCATTCGCTCCACCTTCAATCTTTCCTAATCGCTCAAAAAAAAACCGCAGAAACGCAGAACGCGCCAAGACCGCCCGGCAACAACTGGCCGGGTTTTCTCTGCGTACTCTGCGTCTCTGCGGTAAAAGTTATGGCTACGCCAAAATCCGGCCGCTACTTCGCCTCTGAAATCTCCACCGAAGCCCGCGTCGTCTCCCAATCCATCCGCAGCGACGCGCCATTCCCCACTTTATCCAAAGCAATCGTGAAGTTTTCCACCGGCGCCGGCAGCTTCGAAACTTTCATCTCTGTGCGAGCCAGGTCTTGCGCTTCGCCAGGATAATCGGTCCCCCAAAGCGGACCGCCCTTCTCGTTTTTCGTCTTCTTGCTGATAATCAGAGTCCACTTATCGGCAGTCGGAATCGTAAAAAGCGTATAGGTTCCGGCTGGCACGGCCTTGCCGCCGACAGTCACCGCGGTGTCAGTCGTAATCGTCGTCGCCTCGTTCGCGCCGGCGCGCCACACTTGGCCGTAAGGAACCAAGTCGCCGAAAATCTTGCGCCCCTTGGCGCGCGGGCTCGAATAGTCCACCGTCACGGTCTTGCCATCCGCGAAATGAAATACCGCTTGCGCGGGCGGGCTAGGCCGCTGGCTCTTGTCTTGCTGCGCGCTGCCACGAAGGGCCAGCACACCCACAGTCAATAAAATCGCGCTACACAACACCAAAACTTTCCGCATGTCATCTCCTCCCGATCAAGGTTCTCAGTTTTTACGATCCTTTGGACCTCGCACATCATATCTGAATTTTCGCCGAACGAGCATCGTGAGCGTGTCCCGATGCCCCCTGCGTCAGGCTGACACACCATGTTATTTTGACGCGTCAATCTGAGACGCCTCCTCATCTTCCACTACAAAATCACGCAATTGCCCATGTTTTGAACGCATTTCAGACCAGCTAACCATCGCGGTGAATCCTACCCGGTATTACAGAAGTATTACAAACGCGCCCGCCTCTCGCCTGCTAATCTGGGGAGGTTGTGAACACCACAAAGGACCAATCAGAGGCCCCCATGACCCAGTCTCTCGAAGTTTTGAAGAAAAAATCGAAGAACAACGGCGAAATCAACTGGGTCACTTCGATCTTCATGGGGCTGTTCCACGTCGGCGCTATCGCCGCTCTGTTTTTCTTTTCCTGGAAAGCATTTTTCGTCGCCATGATTTTGTGGTGGGTTGCCACCAGCCTGGGCATCGGCATGTGCTATCACCGCCTGCTCACCCATCGCGGATACAAAGTTCCGAAATGGCTGGAATACACTCTTACGATTTGCGCCACACTTGCCCTTGAGGGCGGTCCGATTTTCTGGGTAGCCACGCATCGCATTCACCACCAATTTTCCGATCAGGAAGGCGATCCGCATTCTCCCGTGGACGGCACCTGGTGGTCTCACATGGGCTGGATCCTCACCGGCAAATCCATGCATCACGACACCACCACGCTCTCGCGTTACGTTCCCGACCTTGCCGAAGACAAATTCCACGTGTGGATCACCAAATACCATTACCTGCCGATGATCGTTCTCGGCCTGATTCTGCTCGCCGTCGGCGGCGTCAAGTTCGTCCTCTGGGGAATTTTTCTGCGTACCGTGATTGGCCTGCATTTCACCTGGTTGGTGAATTCCGCCACGCACAGCTGGGGCACGCGCCGCTTTCAGACGCGCGATCTATCCACCAATAGCTGGTGGGTGGCGCTGGTCACCTGGGGCGAAGGCTGGCACAACAATCACCACGCGCATCCCGTCTCCGCGCGGCACGGCCTCGCCTGGTACGAAATTGATTTCAACTGGTATGTCATCTGGGCGCTTGAAAAGTTCGGCATCGCGCAAAAGGTGTACACCGCGAAAATTTCCGAAATTAAGCGCGCCAATCAAGCCGTCGTGGCCAAAACCCTCACGCGAGAAAACCCGCGCGCCTTGGCTCCAGCCGAGCTGTAACGCGTTCCTTAGGTAGGGGCGCTGCTTGCTGCGCCCCAGCTTGGCAAGGTGCAAACCCAGCGACGCACTTTCACAGCCACGCCATATCGCGCCCTTCTGCTTCTTCGCGGTACAATCCCCTTTAGACACCGTGCACATCCCAAGCCGCAGAAAAACGATCGCCTTCTTCGTCGTGCTGGGCTGCGCCCTGGTGGCCCTGGCCATCGCGCTCACGGTTGGCTGGACCATCCTGAATTGGCGCCAAGGCGTGCTGTTATTTTTCGGCGTAATCTTTTTCGCCGCCATCATCGCCGGAATGATTCTGAACACCATCTTCCTGGTGCGCGAAATCCGCCGCAATGAACAGCACGATGGCTTCATCAACGCCGTCACGCACGAACTGAAAACTCCCATCACTTCCATCCGCCTGTACCTCGAAACCATGCAGCGCCGCGAAGTGGACGAGCCGCAGCGCCAGCAATTTTACAATCTGATGCTGCTCGATACCGATCGCCTGCTAGGCACCGTCGAACAGGTGCTCAAAGCGGGCGAAGCAAGTTACCGGCGCGGCAAACGCCATCACGTCGAGCTTGATTTCACCGAACTCGTTCGCGAATCCATCGAACTCGCGCGCGTCCGTCATCATTTGGCGCCTGGCGTCCTGCATTTCGATCCCATCTCGGCGAATGCCGCGCCTGTGATTCTACGTGGTGATCCCGTTGAGCTGCGCACCGCCGTTTCCAACTTGCTCGATAACGCCGTGAAATATTCCCGCGACCAGGTGGACGTCGCTGTGCGCATCGAAATTCCCGACGATGAAAATATCGCGCTGCGCGTTACCGATCGCGGCATCGGCATTCCTGCGCCCGAACTGAAACGCATCTTCAAACGTTTCTATCGCGTTCCCGGCCGTCCCAGTTTTCAGGTGAAGGGCACCGGCCTGGGCCTTTTCATTGTTCGCGCTGTCGCCCGCGCGCATGGCGGAAAAGTTTACGCCGTCAGCGAAGGCGAAGGCCGCGGCTCCACCATCTCGCTGGAATTGCCGAGGCATATCGCATGAGCCGCGTGCTGGTGGTCGAGGACGAAGCGCACCTCGCCAAAGGCTTGCGCTTCAACCTCGAAGCCGAAGGCCACTCGGTGGAAGTTTCCGGCGACGGCGAATCCGCGCTCGAGCGCCTGGTCGCAAAGCACGAAGAATTTGACGTCGTCGTCCTCAACGTCATGCTTCCCGGCAAAGACGGGTTTGCCGTCGTCTCCAGCCTACGCAAGGCCCACAATTACGTCCCAGTGCTAATCCTTACCGCGCGCGGCCGTCCGGAAGACGTGCTGCAAGGATTTGCATCCGGCGCCGATGATTACCTGCCCAAACCATTTCAGTTGCCGATATTTCTCGCCCGACTGCAAGGTTTGCTGCGCCGCAGCCAGTGGCTCGTCGCCGAAAAACCCGCAACAAAAAGCCGCGCGACGAACGGGAAGGAAACCGCTGCAAGTCCAGCTGCCACCGCCGCAAGCTCCGCGACTGATTCCGAAGTTTTTTCCTTCGACGGCAAGACGATTGATTTCAGCACGCTTGAACTGCGCGTCAACGGCACCACCATCCAGCTCACGCTCATGGAAGCGAAGCTCTTGCGCCACCTGATCCGCAGCAAAGGCCGCACCGTTTCCCGCAAATCCATCCTCGAAGACGTCTGGGGCCTGCACGAAGACACCGACACCCGCGCCATAGACAACTTCATCGTCCGCCTGCGCCGCTACATCGAAAAAGACCCCTCCAAGCCCAAGCATCTCCTCACAGCCCGCGGCGTCGGCTACCGCTTCCTCGCGTGAACGCTGCACGTCGCTTGACGTTTTGACATGCCGCGCTCACTATTCTGGACTGCACTCGTAGCGCCGGCGTCTCGCCGGCTCCTTTGAATTTAGTTTGTGGCACTCAGTCGTCATGAAACACGTATAAGGAACGCAGCGCATGCCCGAAGGCAAAGGACTTCTGATTGTTTACACCGGACCCGGCAAGGGCAAGACCACGTGCGCGCTCGGCACTGCTTTTCGCGCCGTTGGCCAAGGGCTTCGCGTGATGATGGTGCAGTTCATCAAAGGCTCGTGGCACTACGGCGAGCTGGACACCGCGAAAATGCTCGGCGACGATAAATTCGAAATTCGCCCGATGGGGCGCGGCTTCGTGAAGATTGGCGGCGCGGAAACCGATCCCGAAGACGTGAAAATGTGCGAAGAGGCCTGGGAATTCGGCCGCGCGCAGATTTACAGTGAAAAATATGATCTCGTGGTGCTCGATGAAATCAACTACGTGATCGGCTACAAAATGCTGGACGTCGAGCGCGTCGTCGAAGCGCTCACTCAGCGTCCCGAGCGTGTTCACGTGATCTGCACCGGCCGCAGCGCACATCCAAAACTGATCGAGGCCGCCGACTTGGTCACCGAAATGCGCGAAGTGAAACATCCCTACACCAAAGGCATCCTCGCGCAGCGCGGCATTGATTACTGATTTCGAAAACCGAGCGGTGGCATATTTTAACTTTCAACTTTCAACTCTGAACTGTTAACTTCTTAAGGGGCATTCCAGCCCAGAACACCTCGACCCATGGCCTGGTTCAAGCGCGAAAAAAAACCGATCGAAAATCCCACACCGGCCGAAGAGCGCCGCGTCCACACCGAGGGCATGTGGACGAAGTGCAATTCCTGCCGCGCCATCATTTGGAAAAAAGATCTCGAAGCGAATTGGGAAGTCTGCACCAAGTGCGAGCACCATTTCCGGCTCAGTTCCCGGCGCCGCCTGGAGTTGCTTCTCGACGAGGAGCCCTGGACCGAACTCGACGCCGACCTGGCCTCCAGCGACCCGCTGCAATTCACCGATACCAAGCCCTACGCGCAACGCCTGAAAGAAGCGCAGCGCAAACTCAACATGAAAGACGCCATCATCACCGCCGAAGGCCGGTTGAACGGACGCCCCGTCGTCTGCTGCGCGATGGAATTTGGTTTTATCGGCGGCTCGATGGGCGCGGTTGTTGGCGAAAAAGTCGCGCGCGCCATAGACCGGTCGCTCGATCAAAAGGAACCGCTCATCGTGGTCTCCTGCTCCGGCGGCGCGCGCATGATGGAAGGCGTCGTCAGCCTGATGCAACTTGCGAAAGTTTCCGCGGCGCTCGGACGCATGGACGAAGCCAAGCTCCCTTTCATTTCCATCCTCACCGATCCCACCACCGGCGGCGTCACCGCGAGTTACGCGATGCTCGGCGATCTGAATATTGCCGAGCCTGGTGCCCTGATCGGTTTCGCCGGCCCGCGGGTGATCGAACAAACCATCCGCCAGAAATTGCCCGAAGGATTTCAGACCGCCGAATTCCTCCTCGAACATGGCTTCCTCGACGCCGTCGTCCCGCGCAAGGAACTGAAGCCCTACATCGCCCAGGCCCTCGACTTCTTCGTCGGCTAGCCCCAATGACGTACGAAGAATCCGTCCGCGCGCTATTTTCGCTAGGAAGGGAACTCGCCGCGCCGCAACAGGCTCGCGTCCAGAAATTCGGCCTCGCGAATGTCACGATCCTCTCCGAAGATCTGGGCCAGCCGCAGCGGTCCTCACCCTGCGTGCACATCGCCGGGACCAACGGCAAAGGTTCCACCGCGGCGATGCTCGAATCCATCCTGCGCGCCGCCGGGCTGCGCACCGGCCTGTACACGTCGCCGCACCTGGAAAGCATCAACGAACGTATCCGCATCAACGGCGAAAATATTTCGGACCATGATTTCGCCGCGGCCTGGTCCCGCGTTCATTCCTCCATCGAATCACTGATGGCCTGCGGAAAGCTCACTGCGCATCCCACTTTCTTCGAGTGCGTTACGGCTTTGGCCTTTCTTGCTTTCGCACAGCACCTCGTGGATTTTGCCATTTACGAAGTCGGCCTCGGCGGCCGCCTCGACGCCACCAATATCGTCGAACCGGAAGTCGCGGTCATCACGCCGATTGATTTCGATCACGAAAATTTTCTCGGCCATTCGATCGAAGAAATCGCCGCGGAGAAAGCTGGCATCATCAAGCCCGGCGCGTGGGTGGTCAGCGCCAGCGAACGCCTGGAAGCTCGCGCAGTGATTGCCCGGCGCTGCACCGAAATGGACGCGCGCCTGATGGAAGTGGATGCCGCAGCGCAGGTGGACGACATGCGAGACGATGGCGGCCTGTATCGCGCCGTCGCGGCATTCACGCATTCGCGTAAGCAGCTCAACCTCGCCCCGTCCTTGCCCGGCCGCTTTCAGATTCGCAACGCGCTCACCGCCGCCATTGCCGCTCGCTTGCTGACAGAACGTGGTTTCCCGATCCCAGACGCCGCCATCGAGCAAGGTATCGCCAACACAAATTGGCCGGGCCGCCTGGAGCGCCTCGCCACCCGGCCCGATCTTTACCTCGATGGTGCGCACAATCCCGCAGGCGCCCGCGAGTTATTGAAATTTTGGCAGGAGAATTACGCCGGCCGCCGCATATTTCTGGTGTACGGAGCGATGCGCGACAAAGCCGTGGACGAAATCTCCGGCCTGCTTTTCCCTCACGCTGCCGCTGTCGTACTCACCGAGCCTAGCCAGCCACGAGCCATATCCGCACCGCTGCTCGCCGAAATGACCAGCCACGACGCCCAAGATACGATCGTCGTCCGCGATCCCGGCGAGGCCCTGGAAGCGGCCCTGCAATTGGCCGGTCCGCACGACGCGGTGTTCGTGACTGGATCGCTGTACCTGGTGGGCGAATTGCGCGCCTACTGGAGCAAACGCGTCGGGAAGCAAACTCCTGACGCCGGCGGCAGTTCGTTCTCCGTGAGCTTGTAGTTTTCTCCCGAACCGCGTAGCCCGCTCCAGTAATCTGTAACAATCTCCCAAAAAATGCGGCCATGCTTCCTCCGAATTATGCGCACTTCCAAGAACGCCCACCGTTTCCAATTGCGAACACCCCTGACGTCCCACCGTCGAACACGGATTCCCACGCGCGCACGCCTGATTTTTTGCCCTTCAGAAAATTGGCGTTTTCCTGAACAAGTCGCTCATTTTCTTCGTTTATCTATCTGTCAACGCGAAGCAAATTCGCGGCTCGTACGTCTAAGCACAATTAGTGGGGAGGGTCCTATGAGGCAAGATTCAAGAAGGCAAAAACTGGAATCTTTCGGCCGTGCGCCCGCTTTATTGTCGGCCGCGCTCCGTCAATTTCCCAAAAAAATGTGGATTTATAAACCGGCCAATGAGCGCTGGAGCATCCACGAAATTATCCTGCATCTCGCGGATAGCGAAGCCAGCGCCTACGTGCGTTGCCGCGCTTACATCGCCGAGCCTGCCGCCGGCGATGCCGCAAAATTCAACGCCTCGCGCTGGGCCGGTTCGCTCGGCTATTTTCATCAGAGCACGCGCGAAGCCCTGGAAATTATCCGCCGCCTCAGGAAAATGACGTATCAATTGCTAATCGCTCTGCCCGAGGAAGTTTGGGACGGCACCGTCAACCATCCGCGCGATGGTGCCATCAGCCTCGATCGCTGGGTGGATCTGCAGGAACGGCATATCCCCCATCACATCGAGCAAATGCGCCAGAACTATGAGACCTGGCTCAAGACGCATCCGCCGCGCCGCCGCCCGTCAACATCGCGCGCTCCGGGAATTTCTTCGGGCCTGGTCACCATGTCCGCCGGCATCTGCTAGCAGCAAGCGGCGAAGCGTATCGTCACGTTCCAGCGCGGCTCGACCGCGCCATACGCTTCGCCGTCCCCTCCTGCATCCGTCGCCCCAATTCCTTCGTAGCCCTTGCCCCTGCTCGGCCAACGCGAGAGAATGAACCACGCTGTGGTGTTCGGCTCTTAGCTGTACCCAGCCTAAGACGGGGGAGGATTGCCGTGGCGGAAAATCAGATTGCAGAACAGAAGAACAATTTAATCATCCGCGTGCCGTTGTCGTCGGATGGCTACGTCTCGATTTATTTTTCGAGCAACGATGGTCATATGATGTCCGAGCGCGAGTGGTGGCATCTGAAGCAAGTCATCGAACTGGCCAGCAAAGCTTTCGTGAAGCCCGAAGAGCGCGCTCAAGCCGCGGCAGCCGGCGCATAAGCAACATCGCGTGGGACGGTGCCAGGTAAAGCGGCGCCGCGACGCATCGCTCTGTTCAGAATTTGCACGTAATTATCGGTCAAGGAGTTGCAATGTTCCCTGATGAATTCGTTAAGCCCATGCGCGAAGAACTCACCCGCGTAGGTTTTCAAGAGTTGCGGACGCCGCAGGCGGTTGACGCAGCCCTACAGCAAGAAAAACGCTCCGTACTCGTGGTCGTCAACTCCGTCTGCGGTTGCGCCGCAGGCAAGGCTCGTCCCGCGATCGCCATGGCCCTTGCGAATCAGGCGCGCCCCGAAGTTCTCACCACTGTTTTCGCCGGACAAGATCTCGCCGCCACCGAACGCGCCCGCGGCTATTTCACCGGCTACGCCCCGTCGTCCCCCTCCATCGCCCTGCTACGCGATGGCAAGCTGGTCTTCATGATGGAGCGCTCCAGCATCGAAAGCCGTGACGCGCAAGCCATCGCCGCCGACCTAACCCGCGCATTCGATCGCTTCTGCACGTCGGCGACGGCGCGCGCAAACCAGTAACCCGATCGCACCGGAAACTCGCGGACCCCAAATTCCTTCGTAGTGATCCGTTACCGTCGTCGCGGCGTCATGCTACAGAAGTTCCGCAAGATAGGCGCGCGGCGCGAACGCTTTTTCGCCGACGAACTGCCCACTGAGGATTCGGACCTTGCAGCCCAGGTCCGCGTTGCTCGCATCGAGGATTTGCGCCCTCGTCCCACAGTTGATCAATAGAAGTTTCTCGGCGGCCACCAGGAGTGAAATCCCCAAGTCGTCCTTGGCCTTTTCGCACGCGCGCATTTCGTGAAAAATTTCCTCGCTGGCGGGGAGCAGCACGAAGTTCCCGCCGGTCTCGTCGCGAATAGTGGCAATCTGCCCAACCCATTCAGATCGCGCCGCCCCGGCTGCTGCGCCAGACGCCCCGCCCGACAATACGCCCGACGTGGCGGCAGCGCGCGCCTCGCGGTGCTCGACAGCTGCGGCTGCCATCGCCGCGTTCGGTTGCATCCCCTCCACGGCAGCGATGAACCGGTAACCCCTGCGCGGAAGCGTTTCGATAAATCGCGGTTTCTTGTGCGAATCGCAGAGCGCGCGCCGCAGGGTCTGGATCGCCGCGTTCACGCCGTGCTCGAAATCCACGAACGTATCGGCAGACCACAGGCGTTCCTGCAATTCCTTTCGTGTGAGCAGTTCGCCTGGGCGTTCCAGCAGCAGCGCGAGAATCTGGAAGGGCCGTCCGGCAAGCCGAATCTTCCGACCGTGCTTACGCAGCTCGCCGGTGCGGAGGTCAACTTGGTAGGCGTCGAAGCGCAGCCCACCATCGGACGGAAAATCGTCGCGCATAGCAGTAGCTAGTCGCCGGATATTACTCCGCGCACGTGGCGAACTCAAGCCTTCACGCCCTTCAGCACCTAAGTCGCGCTGCATCAGTCCGTTACGGCTTTACCTTCGTTATACCTACAAAGGACCCTCCTTGCATTGAACGAATTGCGGTTTGGGACGAAACTGCACGCGACATGAAAAACAAAACAAGTAATTCGGACTCAAAGTTTCAAGCGAAAAAGGAGACGACGATGAAAATGACGACTCTCGTTAAGGCCTCGATATTTGCCGCAACACTGGGATTTTTCTCCATGCTGGCACCCGCCGCGCACGCCCAAGCCGACGCAATGCCTAACGCCGACGAATTTCCATTCGAAGCGCCGCAAGCCACCCCCGCTGCGCAGCCAGCGCGACTCGCCTCCGCAAGAGTAGCTAATGCCAATTTCGAGGGCAAAGTCTCACTGCCCTTCGACGTGCAGTGCGGCGCCAAGAATCTGAAGGCAGGACAGTATCTGCTTTCCGTGAAATCTCAGGGAACCAGCCGCGTGGTCACGCTCGAAAGCGCCGGCCAGAGCATGACGATGCGCGTGCACCAAGTTTCCGCGAATCGCGCAGCCACCCAAAGCGCCTTGCTCCTGCACAAGTCAAACGAAGGCCGCAGGCTCGAAGCGGTATACGTGGAAGCACTCAACGCCACGCTGTACCTGAATGCCAGCACCGGCGGGACTGTATTCAGCATGGAACAGCTACCGATATCCTGAACTCAGCCCAGCCACCCAGCCACGCCCCGTCGGCAATGTGCCGGCGGGGCGTTTACGTTTATTACGATCGCTGCTCCCGCAAAACCTTTCGCCGCTTCCGCTGGGATCAGAGGATTGCCGCACCCGCCACTCAATGGTAGGATGACACTTCATGAGCCCCGCCCCAGCCGCCAAAATTCGTGTAGGCATCCCTTATCGCACTAAAAAAGAAGAACTTAGCAACAAGCGCGATGCCTATGACAAGTATGTGGAAGCCGTCGCAGCGCACGGCGCTGAGCCCGTCGAGATCTCGCTCGGCCTCACTCCCGAAGATTTGCAGGATCTCGCGCTCACTCTCGATGCAGTCGTCCTTACCGGCAGCCCTGCCGACGTCGAACCGTCGCTCTTTCACGCCGTACGCAATCCGAAAACCGCCGATCCCGACGCCGCTCGCGAGCGCACCGACTTCGCGTTGCTCGATCACGCCATCACCGAACAAAAACCGGTCCTCGCAATATGTTACGGCGTACAGAGCCTGAACGTTTTCCTCGGCGGTCCGCTGGTGCAGGATATCCCCAGCGAAATTCACACTGAGATTCAGCATGCCTGGACCGGTCATGAAGGCCCCGAACCGCATCACGATGTCACGTTCGAAGCGAGTTCCCGCCTCGCGCAAATGGCGGGCGCAAATCGAGCCCGCGTAAATAGCTCGCATCACCAATCCGTGCTCCGCCCGGGCAGAAATCTGCGCGTCGTGGGCCACGCGCCCGACGGAGTGATCGAAGCAGTCGAATGGACGGGCGACGCGAACTGGATCGTCGGCGTGCAGTGGCATCCCGAACGCATGGTCGCAACCGACGATTTCGCACAGTCGCTGTTTCGCGAGTTGGCCGCGGCAGCTGTAGCGCGCAAAGCACCAGTACATTCGTAGCGGCAGGCGCGCGGCACAACAGCAAGGTAGGTCGCGGCGAATCTACCTTCAATCGGGGCGAGGATTTTCAGCTTCAAATTTTTAAACTGTGAACTCTTAACTCTGAACTGATCTCAACTCGCCATTCACCGGGGGAAAAATGATTTCGCTCGCAGGCAAGGCCGCACTGGTTACCGGAGGCTCCCGCGGCATCGGGGCCGCCACCGTAAAACTCTTCGCGCAAGCCGGCGCGGACGTCGTCTTCAATTACCATCGTAGCAAGGAAGCCGCCGCGCAAGTGGAACAGGAGGCCCGCAAACAAGGTACGCGCATCGAATCCCTGAAAGCCGATCTGGGCAAAATGGCCGACGCCAAAAAACTCGTGGACTTCACCCGCGAGCGCCTCGGCCGACTCGACATTCTCGTAGCCAACGCCGGCATCTGGAACGAACAAGACGCGCCCATCGAAAAAATGACCGAGCGGGAATGGGACGAAATGGTTCAGGTCAATTTGAAAAGCGTTTACTCCGTGATCCACTATTCCGTGCCGCACATGATCGCGCAGAAGAGCGGCAGGATCGTGGCCATTAGCTCCACCGCCGGGCAGCGCGGCGAAGCGTTCCACACCCATTACGGAGCCACAAAAGGCGCCATCATCAGCTTTGTAAAGGGCCTCGCCAGCGAACTGGGCCGCTACAATATCATCGTCAATTGCGTCGCGCCGGGTTGGGTGGATACGGACATGTCCGCTTCCGTCCTGCGCACCAAGAACGGCCTGAAATCTGCGCTTGTGCCCATCCCGCTGAAGCGCGTGGGCACCGCTGAAGAAATTGCCGGCCCTATTCTGTTCGCCGCGTCCGACCTGGCAACCTTTATCACCGGAGAAGTGATCAACGTAAATGGAGGTTCGGTGCTTTGCGGCTGATTTCTCCACGCACGATTTCGCACGGAAGGAACTCGCACCGCATGATTGCTCGCGCTGCTCTGATTCGCGCCGTCGTATTGTCGCTGTTCTTCGCCGCCGCGTGCCTGTCCGCCGCGCCGCGCATCCTCGCGCAAGACGATACTGTCCTGCTCCCAGAGCAAAGCGCCGCGAAAGCCAAGGCGATCCTGCAACAGACTATTGACGCGCTCGGCGGCCCCACGTACCTCAATGTCCACGATGTCACCTGCATTGGACGCATCAGCCAATTCGGGCACTCCGGCGAACTCAACGGCTTCGGACATTTCGAAGACTACGCTCAGCCGCCATTCAAAGACCGCACCGAAAACCTTCCCAAGCGCAACATCATCTCCGTCTTCAACGGCGATAAAGGCTGGGAACTCGATCGTGGCGGCGTCTCCGAAGCAACCATCACCGACCTGGCGACGAATCAGGAAGACATCAAGAAAGACATAGACAATATTCTGCGCAGCCGCATCCACGAACCCGGAATGATTTTCCGTTACGGTGGCCTCGACGTCGTTGATTACCAGGAATCCGATTGGGTTGAGCTGGTGGATAGCGACAATCGCACCTTCCGCATCGCCATCTCCCGCAGCACCCACCTGCCCGTTCGTAAAGTCGTGGACACGCGCAACGCCAACACCCGCATGCGCAACGAGGAAATCGAATACTACTCGAACTATCACCCCATCAATGGCATCCAAACCCCGTTTCAGATCACCCGCGAACGCAACGGCATCAAGGTCTATCAGGTCTTCTTCGATAAATACGAATACAACACCAATATCGCCGACTCCTTCTTCACCAAGGAATCCCTCGAAGAGCGCTGGGCAAAAATCGGCAAAAAAGAAAAACCGCCTAAGAACGCTCCCAACAACAATAACAACGACAAAAACTGACGATGCGGCGAGCATCGTCATGCTGAGGCCGGCGCCTTTGCTTCAAGACGGCCGAAGGATCTCTCTCGCTTTTCCCTGTGTCTCGGTACCTCCATCGCGTTTCTTGGCCTTATTCCACCGAGCCCGCGTCTCAGTGGCCCATTGTCGCGCGAGCGCGGTATAATCGTCGGATGCCAATAACGCACAAAAGCGAACAGATGCACGGCACTACGGTGCTGTGCGTGCGCAAAGACAATAAAGTCGTGCTCACCGCCGACGGCCAGGTCACCCTGGGCGACGGCGTGATCAAGCACAGCGCGCGCAAGACCCGCCGCCTCTACAACGATAAAATTATCGCGGGCTTCGCCGGCAGCACCGCCGACGCGCTCTCGCTTTTCGGCCGCTTCGAGGGAAAATTACAGGAATTTCACGGCAATCTCGCGCGCGCCGCCGTCGAGCTCGCCAAGGAATGGCGCACCGACCGCTCCCTGCGCCACCTGGACGCGCTGCTCATCGTCGCCGACTCTAAATCCACATTCCTGCTTTCAGGAAATGGCGATGTGATCGAACCGGACGACGGCATCTGTGCGATTGGCTCCGGCGGCTCCTACGCGCTGGCCGCCGCGCGCGCTCTTTCCAAATTCACCAAGCTCAGCGCCAAGGACATCGCCGCCGAAGCCATGCGCATCGCCAGCGAAATCTGCATCTATACGAACGACACGTTCAGCGTGGAAGAGCTATGACGGAGAAATCGGAGAAAGACATGGTCATTTACCTATCCGGAAACGAATCTCAGGCGCCCGAGCCGGAACCGCTCCCGTCATTCGACGAGCTTACCCCGCGCGAAATCGTGGTCGAGCTCGATAAATATATCGTCGGCCAGAATCTCGCAAAGAAAGCCGTCGCCATCGCCCTGCGCAATCGCGTTCGCCGCCAGAAACTTCCGCCCGAGCTGGCCGAAGATATTCTGCCCAAGAATATTCTGATGATTGGTCCCACCGGCGTCGGCAAGACGGAAATTGCCCGCCGCCTCGCCCGCCTCGCCGGCTGCCCATTCGTAAAGGTGGAAGCCTCCAAGTACACCGAAGTCGGCTACGTCGGCCGCGACGTGGAGTCCATGGTCCGCGATCTTGTCGAGACCGCGATTGATATGGTCCGCGAGGAAAAACTGGACGAAGTCGCCGAGCGCGCCGAGCAATCCGCCGAAGACCGTCTGCTCGATCTGCTCCTGCCGCCTTCGCCGATCCCCGCAGATACCACACCCCCCACAGAAATACAGCGCCGCGAGCAAGTGGCCCGCACACGAGAAAAACTCCGCGCCCAGTTGCGGGAAGGCAAGCTCGATCAACGCATGGTCGAAGTCGAAGTCCGCGAACGCCAGATGCCCTCCTTCGAAATAATCACCAATCAGGGCGTCGAGGAAATGGACATCAACGTGAAGGACATGCTCTCCGGCATGTTCGGCCAGCAAAAAAAGAAACGCAAAATGACGGTCGCCGAAGCCTTCGACTACCTCATCCAGGAAGAAGAAAACCGCTTGATTGATATGGACCAGGTCACGCGCATCGCCGTGGACCGCGTCGAGCAAATGGGAATCCTCTTCATTGACGAAGTGGACAAAATTGCCGGCCGCGAGTCGGGCCACGGTCCAGATGTCTCTCGCGAAGGCGTGCAGCGCGACATTCTACCGATCGTCGAAGGTACCACCGTCAATACGCGCTACGGCATGGTCCGCACCGACCATATTTTATTTATCGCCGCTGGCGCGTTTCACACCACCAAGCCCTCGGACCTGATACCTGAGCTGCAAGGGCGCTTCCCCATTCGCGTCGAGCTCACCTCGCTTACTGAAGCCGATTTCATTCGTATCCTCACCGAGCCCAAGAACGCGCTCATCAAGCAGTACATCGCGCTGCTCGATACGGAACCCTTCAAGCTGACTTTCACTGACGACGCCATCGCCGCCATCGCGAAATTCGCCGCCAAAGTGAATGAGCACACTGAAAACATCGGCGCGCGCCGCCTGCACACCATTCTGGAAAAAGTGCTCGAGGACATTTCCTTCGAAGCTCCGGAAATGAAAAAGAAATCCTTTAAAGTGGACGCGGCCTACGTGCAGAAGCAGCTGGCAAATATCGTGAAGGACCAGGACCTCAGCCGTTACATACTTTAGAAAATCGAAAATGGAAATTCGAAAAGAGGCCCCTCAGCCTCGCTGGCCGCCAACTCTAAAATCGCGCATCTCCATTTTCCATTTTCTCTTTTCCATTTTCGCTTCGCTGGCCCTGCTCGCCGGCTGCGGCGTTCCCGGTGAACCCTCTGAGCGCAAAGCGCCGATCCCCACTTCGGTCACGGACCTTGCCACCACCCAGCAAGGCGACAACGTGATCCTCACCTTCACGTTTCCCAAGGATTCCGTCGAGGGTCGCGAGCTCAAGCAGCCGCCCGCCATCGAAATCTTCCGCGATTTTCAACCCGTTCCCCCCAGTTCCACATCCGCACCGCCTGCTGCCATTCCCAAGACTCCCACTCTGCTCGTGACAATTCCGTCAGCGATGGTGGATCAATACGATACCCGCCGCCAAATCCGCTACGAAGACGCGCTGCAGCCCGAGGATTTCACGCAGCACCCCAACTCGCAGGCCGTTTACATGGTGCGCACCCGCACTTCGCCAAAGAAGGTCTCGGCAGATTCCAATGCGGCCGCGCTACGCGTCGCGCCCGCCTCCGATCCGATCGCGGACCTGAAAGCCGAGGTCACTCACCAAGGCATAATTCTCACTTGGACGCCGGTGCAAAAAACAGCCGTCGGCCCTGCGCCACCGATCGCGCTCTATAAGATCTTCCGCCGCGAAGTTTCACAAGCAACCGCGCCCGCGCCCACCCCCGGTGCACTACCCGCCCACGCGCCAAACCCCAGCGTTCCGATTGACGAAACCCCCGCGCCGCCATACCGCGACACCCAAATTCAATTCGGAAAGACGTACCGCTACACCGTTCGCAGCGTCGCGCAATATCCAGACCTGCAAGTCGATTCGCTCGATTCGTCCCCCGTCGAAGTCACTCCGCTAGACACTTTCCCTCCCTCCGCGCCGCAGGGCCTCGTCGTCGTGCTGGTCCCCGCGCAGGGCGCCGCCCCAGCCTATCTCGACCTCTCCTGGTCCATCAGCGCGGAAAACGATATCGCCGGTTACAACATCTATCGAAGTGAGCAGGAAAGCGCCCGTGGCCAGAAACAAAATCCGGACCTGTTGCGTACTCCCGCATTTCGCGATATGAATATCGTACCGGGCCACCGCTACTTCTACACAGTCACGGCAGTGGATCGCGTCGGCAACGAAAGCCCCGCCAGCGCGGCCGCATCCGGAGAAGTGCCGGTCGCAGCACCTATCGAAGACCCGGCCGCAGTTCCTGCAAACGCGCAGCCAAACGAATGAAGCTCTGCCGATTCCAACCCCAGGAATTCGACGCGCAAGAACTCAGCCGCACTACGCGCGAATCCCATCCCAATCCGCGCGCCGGAATCATCGAAAGCGATAAAGTTCACGAAATTCACGGTGAACTAAACGGCACGCGCGAACGCACCGGCAAAACCTGGCCCCTCGACCAGATTAAATTCCTTCCGCCATCCGCCCCCAGCAAAATTGTCTGCGTAGGCCGCAATTACCTCGACCACGCTAAAGAATTAGGCAACGACGCCCCCGCCCAACCGCTGATCTTTCTGAAGCCTCCGTCCGCGGTAATCGCCCCCGAAGAACCCATCGTCCACCCGCGCATATCTAATCGCGTGGACCACGAAGGCGAGCTCGCCATCATCATCGCCCGCCGCTGTTATCATCTTCACCCAACCGAAAGCGTAGCCCCCTACATCCTCGGCTACACCTGCCTCAATGATGTCACCGCCCGCGACCTGCAAAAACTCAACGTCCAGTTCACGCGTGGCAAAAGCTTCGACACCTTCTGTCCCTTCGGCCCCATCCTCGAATCCCAAATTGACCCCAGCGGCGTCAGCGTCGAAACCTTCGTGAATGGGATCAGGAAACAGTCTGGACACACGTCGGAAATGATCTTTTCCGTTGATGCTATAATCCGCTTCATCGCGCAGGTGATGACGCTCGATTCGGGCGACGTGATCGCCACCGGCACGCCCTCGGGTGTGGGCCCGCTAGTCCCCGGCGATGTCGTCGAAGTCAGCGTCGGCGGAATCGGCACGCTAAGAAATCCCGTCATCGCCGCGCACGATTAACCCACAAAAGAAGGCACGCGTTGAAAGAGCTCCTGAATGATTGGCATGATTGGCTCCCGCTCGCCGGAGTCGCCGTGGTCGTCCTCATCGGCCTCGTGCTCTGGCTTCGCCGCAAGCCCGAAGACGAGGGCGACGTCGAACGCCAGCGTCGCGCCTACCTCAATAAGGTCGGCCGCATCGTCGAAGGCCAGGTTCTGGAAATCGTCGAACACGCTCGCGACGCGAACGACCCCGCCGCAAAATCCCCCGGCATGTTTCAGAAACGCGCCGCCCCCTCCGCCTTCACCAATGGCACGCAGAAACTCCTCTACTACACTTACTCAATCTCCGGCGTCACTTACGAAACCGCGCAAGATATCACCGGCCTGGAAGAGGCCAAGCACCTGAGCCGCGTAGCGGCCGGCCAAACCGCCAGCGTAAAATACGACCCCTCCAATCCCAGCAATTCCATCCTCTTAGCCGACGATTGGTCCGGCCTGCACTAACGAATCGCGAAGCATCTTCCTTTTGTAGCGCCGGCGTCCCGCCGGCTCTTTGGGTGTTGCAATCACAGCGCGCGACATCCCACACTCGTGCTCGCGGAAATCGCGCGCACTCGGTAGGGGCGCTGCTTGCTGCGCCCCAGCTGGCCACTACCTCAACCCCAACGAGAACTCGCAAACCAAGAATGGTAAACTTCTCTGTTTCCCGGAGGACCACATTGCTTCGCTTTCAACGCCGTCTCGCCGCGATTGTACTCATAATCGCTGCCACCACTACTCTCCACGCCCAGCAAAATTCCGCGCCGTCGCCGTCGTCAGCGAATCCGCCCGTCGTCGATCCCAGCGTCTACTCCGCCCTGCGCTGGCGCCTGATCGGCCCCTACCGCGCCGGCCGCGTCTCGGCAGTCGTCGGGGTACCCGGCGACGCCGCCACCTACTACATCGGCACCCCCGGCGGCGGCGTCTGGAAAACTACCAGCGGCGGCGCTACCTGGAAACCAATCTTCGACGATGAACACGTAGCCTCCATCGGCGACATCGCCATCGCTCCCTCCGATTCCAAAATCATAATCGTCGGCACTGGTGAACAAACCGCGGGCGACGGCGTCTATCGCTCTACCGATGCCGGCGCTACGTGGACCAACATCGGCCTGAAAGATTCCCGATTCATCGCCACAGTTATAATTGACCCGCGCAATCCCAGCATCATCCTCGCCGGAGTTCTCGGACATCCCATCCTCGGTGTCGGCGCCCCCAGCGAAAATCGCGGCGTGTACAAGACCACCGACGGCGGCAAGACCTGGACCAAAACTCTCTACAAAGACGACATGGCCGGCGTCTCCAACATGGCCGCCGATCCCGATAATCCGCGCATCCTCTACGCCGCGCTCTGGAAACCTTTCGATTTCCGCACCGGTCCTCCCGAAACTCCCAGCCAGGATTCCTGGATTTACAAATCCACCGACGAAGGCGCCACTTGGAAGCCCGTCTCCGAAGACGGCTTGCCCTCCACGCCGCGCGGCCGCGTCGGTCTCGCTGTGGCTCCCGGCACCAAAGGTCAAAGAGTCTTCGCCATCATGGATCCCGGCCTATTCCGCTCCGACGATGGCGGCGCCCACTGGCGCCAGATCACCAAAGATCCACGCATCACCGGAAATATCTATATCTGCCGGGTGTACGTTGACCCGAAAAATCCAGACATGGTTTTTGTCATGCAGACCACTACGTATCGCTCCACCGATGGCGGCCAGAATTTCACAGCCTATAAAGGCGCGCCCGGCGGCGATGATTACCACGTCCTCTGGATTGATCCGCTAAATTCGCAGCGCATGATTCTCGGCGTGGACCAGGGCGCCACCATTTCCCTCGACGCCGGCCTCACCTGGAGCAGTTGGTACAATCAACCAACCGGCCAGTTCTATCACGTCATAACTGACAATCAGTTCCCCTACGTTTCCTACGCGCCGCAGCAGGATAGCGGCACCGCCGCCGTCCCCAACCGCAGCGACTACGGCGAAATCAGCTACCGCGATTGGTTTTCCATCGGCGGTTTCGAATTCTGTTACATCGCCCCCGACCCTCTGAACCCCGGCATCGTTTATTCCGGCGGCTGGTACGGCAGCATCCTGCGCTGGGACAAAACCACCGGGCAAATCGTGCACGTTTTTGTCCGCAGCACAAAAGAACGCATGTCGCAGATGCCCCCGCTGGTTTTTTCGCCGCAGGACCCGCACACGCTCTATCTCGGCGCGCAATACGTCCTGAAAACCACCAACGGCGGGAACACTTGGACGCAAATTAGTCCGGACCTTACGGTGCCTGCCGCCGCTCCCGGCGCCCCAACCGCTCAGCCTCACGCGCAAAATGTCGCGCCAGCCAATATCGTGCCGCCGACGCCATCCACGAATACTCACTCCCCTCTGAACGAGGAAGAAGAAGCCGTGGAACTGGAAGAACGCGACGCCGGCGGCAAAGACGATTTCGAAACTGGCCAGCGCCCGCGCCGCACCTCGCTGACCGTCCTCACTCCTTCGCCCGTCAGCGCCTCCGTCCTGTGGTCCGGCAGCACCAACGGTGTAGTTCAAATCACACGCGACGCTTCGCAATCCTGGCAGGACGTTACGCCCGCCGGCCTGCCGAAAGACAGCGAGATCGAAGCCATCGAAGCCTCGCACTACGACGCCGGCGCTGCGTACGTCGTTCTCAACGCGCGCCAGGATCTGCAGCCTTACATTTTCCGCACGCGCGATGGCGGAAAGTCCTGGCAGAAAATCAACGCTGGCTTGCAACCCGATTGGATCGCCCGCGTGATCCGCGAGGATCCCGTGCGCAAAGGATTGCTGTACGCCGGAACCGAAAACGCACTCTACGTTTCCTTCGACGACGGCGACCACTGGCAATCCTTACAGCTGAATTTCCCGGCCTCCGATGTTCGCGATCTCGCTGTGCATGGCCATGACCTCGTCGCCGCCACCTACGGCCGCGCACTTTGGATTCTCGATGACCTCACGCCTCTGCGTCAGGCTGGCCCCGAAATCGCGAATTCCAATGCGTATTTGCTGAAGCCCGCAATCGTCGTCCGCACTCGTTATGACAACGACCAGGAAACTCCGCTGCCCCCCGAAGAGCCCACCGCAAAGAATCCGCCCGATGGCGCGATCATTTATTACTATCTGAAATCTGTTCCCAGCAACCCGCTAACCCTCGAAATCCACGACGCGCAGGGTAAAATTGTGCGCCGCTTCAACAGCCTCACTCCTCCCGTCGATTCCACGCCCAAAAACGTCCCGGATTATTGGTTCGGTCCCCCAGCGCACCTTTCAAAAGATGCCGGGCTGAATCGTTTCGTGTGGGATTTGCGTTACGATCCGCCGCAAGCTTTGAATTTCAGCTACTACGGTGGCCTGCTCGATTACGTCGAGTACACCATTTCAGACCACGCTCTTGTCGCTGACACCCCGCGCGAACAGAGTCTCGGCCCACTCGCCGTTCCCGGCCAGTACGAAGTCTTCTTCATCGGCAACGGCACGGTAATGAAGCAGCCGCTCACTATC
Source organism: uncultured Acidobacteriota bacterium (assembly GCA_963779465.1). GTDB lineage: Bacteria > Acidobacteriota > Terriglobia > Acidiferrales > UBA7541 > Palsa-295. The sequence goes on from CAVZYH010000004.1 coordinate 534,713, forward strand.
ACGCTCGATCCGCGCGTGCATGTCTCGCAAGCAGACCTCGAAGCGCAGCTGCTCGCCGGAAAACGCATTGACTCCGGCCTCGCAGCCAGCACCAAGGCATTCCATTCGATCACCAACCTGCGCGCCGCCATCGCCGACCGCATGAAAACTCTCGGTGTCCCGCTCGAAGAGAAGCCTGCCTCCAGATTCGGAGCGCAGCCCGGCGAGACCAACGAAAAATCCGCAGAAGAAAAGGCTCAAGAAGAAAAAGTCGCAGCCGCAAGCCCGGAAACCAAAGCATCCGCCGACGCCCTCAGAGATTTGGACAAGAAAGCCGACGCAATCCTGGAAGGCACCTTCGAAGCCCCCGGCGTAGGCCCCATCAACCGCGACCTGGCCCGCACCAGCTTCTTCATCCAATCCGGCGACGCCGCCCCCAGCCAAACCGCCCAAGCCACCTTGGATGAATCCTGCACCCAACTTAACAAAAACCTATCAGCCTGGCGCGACCTGGACTCCGAAGCCGTCCCAGCCACCAACACAATCATCGCGAAGTCCGGTCTGGCCGCCCTTCCGACTGCGACTGTGATGTCGATAACGAGCGTCTCTCACGACGCAACGTCCGCCGACGCCTGCGCCCCGTAGGCCCCTGGGAACGCCAATCTCCCGATTGGCGTTTCAGCCGTCATCCCGAACCTGCGAAGCGGGTGAAGGGCCTCTCTTCGTTTCTTACCGGGCTGAGTTCGTGCCTTCAGGCGCACGCCCCCGAATGTAGACACAGCACCGTTCGCATTTTCCCGAACAACGTGCTACCGTGTCCTGTGGTTCACCAAAAAAATTCGCGAACGACTCACGGAATGAATCAGCCACCCTTCCGCTCCGCACAAGTTCCAACCGTTGTGCGTTCCACGAATCACCAACCACACCGCACGAGTCCTGCGGGTCTAATCGCTACCCAAATATTAGATATTCATCTAACTTGCTCACAACAAACGAGAAAACATTTTCTAATCGCTACTTTTTCTGCCTATTTCTCGAACCACTACTCACCAATCACTCTTCACCAACCCCTCCCATGACCACCCATCGTAAACACCACGATCGCCTTGAAGAGCTCCGCAAGCTCAACGCTGAAGCCGAAGCCGGCGGCGGCTCCGAACGCCGCGAGCGCGAACACAAACAAGGCAAGCTCAGCGCCCGCGAACGCGTGGACCTGCTGCTCGATGAAGGCTCCTTCGAAGAGCTAGACAAATTCGTCCGCCACCAATCCCACGATTTCGGCATGGAATCGCAACGCCCGCCCGGCGACGGATTCATCACCGGCTACGGTCGCATCGGCGGCCGCCTCGTGTACGTCTTCGCGCAAGATTTCACCGTCTTCGGCGGCTCGCTTTCCGAAGCCAACGCCTCGAAAATCACCAAAATCATGGACCTCGCCATGCGCGCCGGCGCCCCCCTGATCGGCCTGAACGATTCGGGCGGCGCACGCATTCAGGAAGGCGTCAAATCACTGGCAGGCTACGCGGAAATTTTTCTGCGCAATACGCTCGCCAGCGGCGTGATCCCACAGATCAGCGCGATCATGGGCCCCTGCGCCGGCGGCGCCGTTTATTCTCCGGCGATCACCGATTTTATTTTCATGACCCGCGACACTTCTTACATGTTCGTCACCGGCCCGGACGTCATCAAAACCGTTACCCACGAAGAAGTCACCAAGCAGGAATTGGGTGGCGCCATGACGCACAACGCAACCAGCGGCGTCGCGCACTTCATCTCTCGCGACGATGCCGAATGTCTCGCTATGATCCGCGAGCTTTTCAGCTACCTGCCTTCCAATAATCTGGACGACGCGCCGCGAAAACCCACCAGCGATCCCTGGGACCGGGTCACATCTTCGTTGAATTCGATGGTCCCGGAGAATCCGCAGCAGCCCTACGACATCAAGGACGTAATTCACGCGCTCGCCGACGACTCCGAATTCTTCGAAGTCCACGAGCACTACGCGAAAAATATCGTGGTCGGCTTCGCGCGCTTCGATGGCCGCTCCGTGGGCATCGTCGCAAACCAGCCCGCCTTCCTCGCGGGGGTTCTGGATATTAACGCCTCCGTAAAAGCCGCCCGCTTCGTGCGTTTCTGCGACTGCTTCAACATCCCACTGATCACTTTCGAGGATGTGCCCGGCTTTCTCCCCGGCACGCAACAGGAATTCGGCGGCATCATCCGCCACGGCGCAAAACTGCTCTTCGCCTTCGCCGAAGCCACGGTCCCGAAAATCACAGTGATCACCCGCAAAGCGTACGGCGGGGCCTACTGCGTCATGGCCTCCAAACACATTCGCACCGACATCAATCTCGCCTGGCCCACCGCCGAAATCGCGGTGATGGGCCCCGAAGGCGCCGTCAACATCGTGTACAAACGCGAACTCGATCGTGCCCCCGAGTCCGAACGCGAAAATCTCCGCCAGGAAAAAATCGCCGACTTCCGCGAACGCTTCGCCAACCCCTACGTAGCCGCCGAACGCGGCTACATTGACGCGGTCATCGAGCCAGCCCACACCCGCGCTAAATTAATCACGGCTTTACGCTCCCTGGAAAATAAACGCGACACCAACCCCCGCAAAAAACACGGAAACATTCCGCTATGAGCGAAAAATACAAAGCCCCCGTTAGGCATCTTGACACTGCGCGCAGCGAACCTTTAGCATCGAGGATTGCGTTAAGGCCGGTTTAGCTCAGAGGTAGAGCGAGGGTCTCATAATCCCTAGGTCGTGGGTTCGAGTCCCACAACCGGCACCATAAGATTGCGCATTAGGGCGTGGAAAAAGCGCCGCTGCAGCGCGCACCGCTGGGCGGCTTTTTCAGTTCTAATCCCCGAAATCAGCAGCGGCAACTACTGCGCCGCAGCGCCGTTCGGCGGCAAATGCTCCTCAAGATAACGCAGCAGCAAGCTGTACAAATGCAGCGTGGTGCCGGAACCTTCGTTGATGGCGTGCGTGCGATTCGGATACTCCATGAAGTCCACGGGCTTATCCAGCTCGATCAGGCGATTGAGCAGCAGCTCGGTGCCCGCGTAATGGACGTTGTCGTCGCCTGAGCCATGCACCACCAGCAAGTGCCCGCGCAAACCTTCGGCGAAGTTGATGGCGGAGCTGCTGCGATAGCCTTCTACGTTCTGCAGCGGCAAGCCCATGTAGCGTTCCTGGTAAATCGTATCGTACAGGCGCAGATCCGGCACCGGCGCGACCGACATTCCCACTTGATACAGATCCTGTGAACGGAACATCAGATTCAGCGTACTGGAGCCTCCGCCACTCCATCCCCACACGGCAACGCGCGACGAATCCGCAAACGGATGTGATTGCAGGAAAACTTTCAACGCGGCGCTCTGGTCGTGAACGATCACCGGATGAATCGCGCCGTACACAACTTTTCGCCAGGCGCGGCCTTTTGGCGCGGGCGTGCCGCGATTGTCAAAGCTGACGACGATGTAACCGGCTTGAGCGGCGGCGCGATTGAAATCGTTGTTCCACGCGCTCCACTCGTCCAGCACGGTCTGCGCCGCAGGTTCTCCGTACACGTAAACGAGCACCGGATATTTCTTGGCAGGGTCGAAATGGGGGGGCTTCAGCATCGAGGCGTCAAGCGTGGTGCCATCGCCGATGTCTACCTTGAAGAATTCCGTGGGCGAAGCAAGCAGCGGTGCGACATTTGCGCGCAGCGCGGAGTTGTCTTCGAGCACACGCGCTGAGCGATGCGCGGGAAGTTCGACCAGATCGGTTACAGGTGTGACGTCGGCGCGCGAATAATAGTGGAAAGCCCAGTGCGCATCGGGAGACATGTCGTAACGGTGACTTCCAGCTGCAGTGACGGGACTGACGCGCTGGGCCTTTTGCGAACCGTCCAGAGGCGAGCGGTACAAATAACGCTGCGTGGCATTTTCCGGAGAGGCGATGAAATAAAGCTGGCCGGCTTTTTCGTCCACGCTGCCAAGTTCGAGCACGTCGTACGCGCCCGGGGTAATGAGCTGCACGCGCTTGCCATCACGCGAAACAAGATACGCGTGGCGCCAGCCGTCGCGTTCGCTCAACCACAAAAATTCCTGGCCGTCGTGGACCCAACGAATTTCGTCCATCACGTCCACCCAGGCGGAATCCTGATCGCGGAAAATCTGGCGTACGGCACCGGTGGAGGCATCGGCGAGCAACACGTCGTTGGTATTCTGCACGCGATTCAGGTGCTCGATGGCGAGCTCGCTGGAATTTCCGGCCCATTCGAGGCGCGCAATGTAATTGTCGCGCGGATCGCCGGGCACTTGCATCCACTTCGTTTCTCCACCATCTACACTCACGACCCCGGCGCGCACGGCAGAGTTAGTAGTGCCGGGGATCGGATACGGAATATTCAAAACCGAAGGATATGCGCCCAGGCCGGGATAAGGGAAGCCGGTGACAATTTCCTTGGGCGCACCGAGATTGTAGAGCAGCTTAAAAATTCCCACGCCGCTGGTGTCGAATTGCCAATAGGCGATGCGGTGGCCGTCAGGGCTCCAGCGAAAGGCGTCGCGAACGTCCAACTCTTCTTCGTAAACCCAGTCGGAAGTGCCATTGATGATGGTCTGCGAGCCGTCGTGGGTGAGCTGGGTGATGCGCGCGGTGGAAATTTCCTCGACGTAAATATTATTGCCGCGGACGTAGGCGACTTTCGAGCCGTCCGGGGAAAACTTCGCGAACATCAGGGAAGATGCGGGAGCGTCGCCTCCGAGTTTGCGCAGCGCGCCAGACTGTAGTTCCAATACCCAATAATCGCCGCGAGTGCGCAGCCGCCAGACCTGCGCGGAATTGGTGTAAAGAAGCAAACGGGATTTGTCCTTGGACCACGCGTAATTCTCAAAGGCGAGGGGAACCTTTTCGCCGGCAGGGATGAGCTTAGCGGCGGAGACGAGAACTTCGCGTGTTCCGGTGGCAGTCTGGTAGCGCACGATGTCCTGCGCGTCCTTCACAGTCGCGGATGGTTCGACGGTGGTGAAGAACGCGCCATCGTCGAGCCAGCGCGCCGGGCCGAAGTATTTAACCTCGAAATCCGGCGACGCGTACATGCGATGGAGCAATTGGTCTGATTCCGGAGGCAGCTGCGCGTGCAGCGGAATCGCGCCCAGGCACGCGACTAGGGCGAGAGCGAGCCGGCACAAACATCGTGGTGCCGAAATGCGACCAGCGTATGCCAAGGGCCTAGAAACTTCGCGATTCATGCAGTCTCCCACGCAGCTTGGAGTGATCCAGCAAGCTTTCTTAGTCATTCACGACGAAACTGACTTTCAATCAATTGAAATCGCTTTCGTGAATCTCCCGGCCATTCGCCGGCTGAATTGGGCGAGCATTGTTCGGATAATATTTCGCAAAAGCCGCAATCTGCGCGGGAGAGGCTTCGATGGGAGTTTTCATGACGAACCACGTGACGCCCTCCTTGCAGGGAGGAATAGTGAGCGAGCCATCGAAGGTGTAATAGTTTTGGTCCACGGGCAAAAGATCAGCGGCGTTGATGACCACCTTCTTGTACTGCACTTCTTTTCCCTTCTCGTGGGGAATGTGACTCCACAGATCGCGCAGCGGGGCGTTCTCGGCGCCGCTCTTGATAAACACGGCGACCACGGCGGTGCGGTTCGCCGCGGCATCCATGTGAACGAAGTGAAGCTCCATGTCGAGGGTCTTTCCATCAATTTCGTTCTCGCTGCCGTGGTGAAAATGGAATTGGACCAGAGGCAGCGCAGTTCCGTTGATGGTGATGCTGCTGCCCGGCTCATAATTGAACTGGATGGTATAGCCGTTATTGATCACCTTCAGCGGCCCGAGTTTGTAATCAAAATGGATGGGCGCAAGGTCAGCAGGCTGCGCAGCGACGATATTGATGGGCGACTCGCGCTTGCCCGACTTGCACTCGGCATAGCCAGGCTCGTCCCCCCAGTGGTCCGGGCCGTCGGCACCGTTGTAACTCCAATGCGGAGGGGTCGCTTGAGCCATCACCGAATCCGTAGATACGAGAGCAGCGCAGAATATCAGCAGGGTGATCGCTGCGCGAGCCAAACGAGACGTCATGGGAAGCCTCCATGGCGAAGAAGGAAAAGTAGCATCTCACTTTGCGGGGGAATCTTCAAATATTGGGTGTGGAAAATCTGAAACGTGCGCGTATATTCGCAATGGCCGAACGGAAGTGAAAGTGAAAATCGACGCGGCATCTGCCGGCACGGCCACGCGCGAAAAACGCTGTGAAGGAATCCCAGAATATGAAATCGGCACTGAGTTTGGCGCTCCTCGTTGGACTTTTCTACGGCGTCGCTGCAAGCGCGTGGCCACAGGCTGCGGCGCAGACCGCGAAAGAGCAGCGCACCGAAGGCGCGCAGCAATTCGCGGCGTTGGGCGATTTGAAACTGAGCAGCGGTGCGGTGATTCACGACTTTCACGTGGGCTATCGCACCTTCGGGCAGCTGAACGCAGCAAAGTCGAATGCGATTCTGTGGCCGACCTGGCTGGGAGGCAAGACGCAGGACCTGGTGCAGCAGATTGGTGCGGACAAGGTGGTGGACAGCACGAAATACTTCGTGGTGTTGGTGGATGCGATTGGGGACGGCGTTTCGACTTCGCCATCGAACAGCAAGACACAGGCACGGCTGGCGTTCCCAGCGTTTACGATTCGCGACATGGTGGAGTCCGAGCATCGCCTCGCGACCGAGGTGTTCCACCTGACGCACTTGCACGCGGTGATGGGAATTTCTATGGGCGGAATGCAGACGTTTGAGTGGGCAGTGGCCTATCCGGATTTCATGGACGTCGCGATTCCGATCGTGGGCTCGCCGCGGTCCACTTCTGCTGACGTGTTGCTGTGGACTTCGCAGATTGACGCGCTGGAGCTGGATCCCGAATGGAAAGAAGGGAAAGGCACGCGACCGATGACGGGTGGTTTTGGTGTTTTCAGCGAGATTGGCGCGATGGCCAATAGCTCACCGGGATATCGCGTGGCGCATACTCCGCCGGGTGAGTTCGAAGCATTTCTTGCCAAGACGCGGGGCTCGGAAACGGCCAATGCGGCGGGAGCTTGCAACGTGATTCGCCAAAGACAAGCTATCAACGCGCTGGATATTCCGGGCGAATTTGGCGTGACAATGGAACAGGCAGCGCAACGCGTGCATGCGAAGCTGCTGGTGATCGTCTCGCCGGAGGATCACACCGTGAATCCCACTACGGCGACTGCGTTCGCGCATGCGATCCGCGCGCCGGTGGTGTTGCTGGATTCGGATTGCGGCCACAATAGCCCGTCGTGCATTTCAACCGGGCCGGTGGTGGCGAAATTTTTGGCGGATCCTGGGTCCGTGCAGAGCATGACGATGCACGAAACGGCCGCGCATTAGGAGCGTGCATGAATTGGGCGGGGAAAACGAGCGGCGCGGCGGTGGCCGGAATCGCTGTGATGATTTCGCTGTCTGCGGGCGGCATTGCGCCGCGCGCGCGGGGGCAGCAGAGCGAAGTTCGGACTGGCGCGGTCACGGTGCGCCGTGCGACGAAGTTTGATATTTCGCCGCCGCTGCGGTCATTGCGCGGTTCGGGCGCAACGGACGGCGCGCCAGATTGTGAAGGTGCGGAATGCGGCACGTCGCCTGGTGATCCGGATGCGGATCAAGATCAAAAGCCAGAAGAAGTGGCGCCGGCGCCGGTGATCACCGCGGCGGGCGCGGCCGTGGAGCAAAAAACGCAGGGCAAGCGGCCGGCGTTACCGCTGCTGGAAAGCTTCGACGGGCTCGGATCCGGATTCACCGGGCCGCAGGGAACCGCGACGCTGCGAAATCCGTCGGACAACAGTCTGGCAGTGGGTCCCGACCACATCGTGCAAATCGTCAACACGCGGATCGCGGTGTATTCGAAAAAGGGCGCGCATTATGACAAGACCGGGACGGTGATTTACGGGCCGGTGGAGACAAATGCAATCTTCAGCGGTTTTGGCGGCGCGTGCGAGGCGCGCGACAACGGGGACGCAGTGGTTCGGTACGACCAGTTGGCGAAGCGCTGGCTGATTGTGATGCCGATCTTCGGTCGCATTGCGCCTGGCGAATTCTCAGACAAAGGCAAGCCTGCGCTGCCCGGTGAAGTGGATAATCCCGGACCGGCCGCCGGGCCGCCTGCGAATCCGCCGCAGCCACCGCCGCACACCCCTCATCAGGGCCCCGTGAAAAAAGAAGGAACGTTTGCGATGTGTTACGCCGTCAGCGTGGGGCCGGATCCACTGGGCGCATACTATCGCTACGCGTTTGAGCGGACGCTCTTCCCGGACTATCCGCGTCCGGCGATTTGGCCGGACGGCTACTACGTGCCGACCAGCACTGGCGACGACGTGATCCAGAAACACGATTGCATCGCGGACCGCAACAAAATGCTGCTGGGGCAGCCTGCAACGGAGCAGTGCATCATTATTGACGGCGTGAATTTTTTGAACAACGCGGATCTTGACGGCCAGAAACTGCCGCCAGCCGGCGCGCCGAACATCATGATGGCGGACGGTGGAACGCAGTTGAAAAAAGTGTTCGAGGACGATGGGATTTATGTGTGGAAGGTTCACGTAGACTGGACGACGCCTGCAAACACGAAGGCCGATGGGCCTATGAAAATCGCGGTGGCTCCGTATCATTATCTGTGCAACGGGCAGCTGACGAATTGCGTTCCGCAGCCGGACACCGAACGGCGGCTGGACGTGCAGGGCGACAAGATTATGCAGCGGCTGGTCTATCGCAGGATCGGCAACCGTGAATCGATTCTCGCGGCGCACTCCGTGGCTACACAGGCGGGTGGAGGAGGGGTGCGCTGGTACGAATTTCGCTTGGACAAGAAGCGGGACACTTATCTTTATCAGCAGGGGACTTATGCGCCGGACGGTTTCTACCGCTGGATTCCGAGCATGGCGATGGATAAGAAGGGCAACATTGGGGTGGGATATTCGTTTGGCGGAATCCCGAATTATGCGGGGCAGCGATTTGCAGCGCGGCGTGACGGAGATCCGAAGGGCGTGCTGACAATTCACGAAACCGTTCTGGCGACCGGAGAGGCGGCGCAGAAGAACACGCTGCGGTGGGAGGATTACACGACGACGGCCATCGATCCGAGCGACGATTGCACGTTCTGGTACGTTGGCGATTATCTGAAAACCGGCGACGAAAATTACCGGACGAGGATCGGAGCATTTCGCGTGCCGGGTTGCCAAGGTGGGCGGTAGGTTAGCAGTAAGGCTGACGCTGGGCCGGATCGTCGAATCCGGTATGAATTTCTGCGCGACGTTATTACCTCTGGAATGAAACCTGACACATTCGTGATTGTGAATCCCGCATCCGGCGGAGGGCGAGCGTTGCGCGCCGAGCCGGAAGTGGCGAGCTTGCTCGCGTCGCGCGGATGTAACGCGAAATTCGCACACTCGAAAAGTTCCGAAGATGTACGTGAACTGGCGGCGCGAGCGGCCGTGGAGGGATTTCGCGCCGTGGTGGCGCTGGGCGGAGATGGCGCGTTTCATCATCTGGTGGAAGGCATTCGCGGCACAGATGTAGTGGCCGGATTTTTTCCGGCTGGGAATGGGAACGACATTGCACGGTCGCTGGGAATTCCGCGCGATCCTGTGGAGGCGGCGAACGAATTCTTGCGCGGGCACCCCCGTGCAGTGGACCTGGTGCGGGTGCGATTCAGCGACGGCAGCGTGGTGCATTATATCGGCGCAGGAGGCATGGGACTGGACGCAGAGGCCGCACATTTGGCAAACACGCAGTTCCGGACTTGGCCGGGGGTGACGCGTTATCTTGCGGGCGCGTTTACGATATTTTTTCGCGAGCCACTGCTGAATGTTTTAGTGGAGATGGATGGCGCAAGGTGGTCAGGCCGCGCGTTGTTTGTGGCGGTGGCGAATGCGACGAGCTACGGTTCGGGCGTGCGCATTGCACCGCAGGCGCAGATGGATGATGGTTTGCTGGAGGTGGTGATCGTGGGCGAAGTGGGATTGATGCGTTTGCTGGAAGCAATACCGGTTATGTTGACCACGGGGGATCTGCGCGGGTTTCCGGAGGTGACGCGCTATCGTTGCCGGCGCGTGGCATTGCGCGCGGATCGGGCGGCGCGAGTGCACGGGGATGGGGAGGCGCTGGGCGTGGCGCCCGCGGAGTTTGAGATTTTGCCGAGAGCGATTTGGGTAATGGCGGGAAGACTAATCACAACTGACGAACGCAGATGAACACTGATAAAAACGAACGCTGATTAAAAATGAACGCGGTTAACGGCCACGACGCTGACACGCATGCCAGCTAGTGAAACTGGCCCAGCCTGGATTCCTACGGCGGTGATTGTTGCTTCCGCTAGCCGCTTTTCTTCTTGGAGAGTTTTAGAGTGACTTCGATATCGCGGCGGCTATCGAAGCTGGAAACGGTGCGAATGGAAGAGGTCATGTCGTCGTGCTCGGCGTGGATTTCATAGTCTACGTTCGGGTCGAGGCCGCTGAAACGATAATTTCCGGACTCGTCTGCGATATACGTCTTCACCGCCTGGGATTTTACATTCTTAAGGTAAACAACGCCGGAGGGCACCGGATTTTCGCTTTTATCAATCACGCTGCCGTGCAGCACTTTTAATTGTGATTCGGCTCTTTTCTGCTCTTTCGATTCGTCTTGCGCGCGAGCCGGCATCGCCGCCAGTAAACCCACGAACAACACTGCTACAACCTGCAACCATATGTAATTTTTCACGGGGTCCTGTTCTTTCCAGCGTTCGTAGCTGGAAATGAAAAACGTGCGGCCGAACTTGGCGGCAACTGCAGCGCGAGACAACCGGCATTCCGGCTTACAACCAGTCAGATGACGCGGCAGGCGGAAAAGATGCGAGGGTGAAGCGTGAGGTAGAAACTATTCGGCCTCTGCTTCGTCATCATCGTCGTCCTCTTCGTCTCCCTTCACGCTGGACTTTTCCTCTTCTTCGTCATCGTCGTCGTCCTCATCTTCGGAGATGACGATGAGATGCACGGGATGAGTTTGCGTCACTTCCAGTTCGACGTCGCATTCCGGGCAGCTGAGGATTTCGCCTTCCTCGACTTCGTCTTCGTCCAAATCAATTTCGGTGTCGCATTCCGGACATCGGGTCACGAGATTTCTCTCCTTCCTGGGTGTACTTCCACTGGCGGGCTATTATATACCGCAGGTGTCAAGCGTTGGCGAGAGGGGATGCGTAAAGGTGACGGTGCAACGCGAATATCCGGAGCGACCGCTGGTGGGAGTGGGTGGCGTGGTGATTGCAGACGGTCGTGCGCTGCTGATTCGACGCGGCAGCCCGCCGCTGGAAGGGGAGTGGTCCATTCCCGGAGGCATGCTGGAATTGGGCGAGACGTTTGAGGAAGGCGTGCGGCGCGAATTGGCGGAAGAGACAGGCTTGCAAGTGCGGGTGGTGGAATTTATTGAGGTGTTTGAGCGGATTTTTCCGGGTGAGGATGGGAGGACGCGGTACCACTTTGTGATTTTGGATTACTTGTGCGCGGCGGAAAGCGGCGAGGCGCGGGCGGCCAGTGATGTGACGGATGTGGCTTGGGCGCGCGAAGAGGAGCTCGAGGGTTATTCGCTCACTCCGACGGCGACGCGGGTGATCAAGCGGGCGTTCGAGATGTGGCGCCTGCGATCTGCTGAGAAATAGCGATTCCTAGCTTGCGGCTGCTTCGGGCAAGCGGCCGAAGCGGCGTTCGCGGCCGCGAAAATCTTCTACCGCGGCAGTAAGATCGGCGGCATCGAATTCCGGCCACATGCGCGGAGTGAAAAGCAGCTCCGCGTAGGCACATTCCCAGAGCATAAAATCGCTGAGGCGGCGGTCGCCACCAGTGCGAATCAGCAGGTCCACATCCAACGCGGGACCGCTGGAGTGGGTGACTTCGCCGAGACGCTTCGCAAATTCGCGTTGCGAAACTTCGAGGCTGGAAAGCATCCAGCACGCGGCGCGGAGGATCGCGTCGCGCGCGGAATAATCAACGGCAATGCGCAATTCCAGGGCGCGGCCGGCGGCGGTGAATTTTTCGGCGGCTTCGATGGCTTGCGCGAGCGAGGGCGGAATGCGGTCGCGACGGCCGATGACGCGCAAGCGAACTCCTGCAGCGGCGCACGCGGCGGATTCGGTGTGAAAATATTGCTCGAGAAGCGCGAGCAGAGCGACGACTTCGCTCATCGGGCGTTCCCAATTGTCCGAGGAAAATGCGTAGAGCGTGAGGGTGCCGATGCCCAGACCCGGAGCGGCGCGGACGACACGACGAACGGATTCGACGCCGGCGCGATGTCCTTCGGAGCGCGCCAGGCCGCGAGAGGAAGCCCAGCGGCCATTGCCGTCGAGAAGAATTGCGACGTGGAGTTGCAATTGGGGTACTAACTTCAAAGTACTTTTGTTCATAGAGTATCCCGGCAAAATTTTTTGCGGCTTAACCTTCGCGCGTGACGCGGATCAAAGCTTCCATGTGGTTCAGATATTTTTCCAGCGCGCGGCGGCCAGCGGCCGTCAGGCGATACTCCGTTTTCGGCACGCGCCCGTCGAATGATTTGGCGCAGCCAAGGTAGCCTGCGTCTTCCAGTTTGCGCGCGTGGACGCTCAAGTTGCCGTCGGTGGCGCGCAGCAGTTCCTTCAATTCGTTGAAGGTCAGTGATTCGTTGACGGCCAGCGCGCTGACGATGGCCAGGCGCGTGCGCTCGTGGATCAGGCGGTCCAGATTCGTGGCCGTATTTTCCGCGGGCCGCGCCGCCGAGGTACTTCGTTTGTTGCGCTCGTCGCCCTCAACACGTTCACGACGATACGCTCCTGATTTAGCCACCATATTTCCTCGCGATGACGGCTCCAAAAATAATGTGTAAGCCGCCAAAGCCCGCCGCCAGCAGCGCGTTCTGCCAGGTCCAAGGAGAGAAGAGGGCGACGGCGCCCAAAACCATAAAGCACAAGCCCATCAGGGGAACGATGCGGATGGAAAACGCACCGCCGGTAACGACGCCGGTTCCGTAGAGCAGCAGCCACTGGCCGGGAATCGGGCCGATTTCGCTGGAGCGCAGATGCAACACGGTGAGCAGCGCTCCTACAAAAAGTGGCGGGGCGAAGCTGTACACGAAACGCCGGCCGGGGCCGCTGAACAGAGACGATCCGGCGTGGCGGGCTTTCGAATAGGTGGTCCAGCAGGCGATTATGATGGCGATACAGGCTTCGGAGATCCATGTGAGCAGCCACGGGAGAGACGAAACCTGGCGCGATGCGATCGCGGCAGCTCCGAGGGCGGTGATGCCCATGGCCACGCCACCCCAACCGGGAACAGCGGTAAAAGATGCGGCGCGCTCCATGGTTTCGCGGATGAAGCGAAGGTTATCGCGCGCGTGGTCGGCGATGGCGACGGGAGCTTGAGAACGCGAAGGTTCAGGAACAGCCATACGACAAATGTAGCAGATTGCTGGGGCCTGTCAAGTACTTTGTATTGCAAAGCCAGCGACCGGCTTGCTGTGTTTCGCGCGTGCGTCTATGCTGGTCCTGCTGGATTTTCATCGGAGGTATAAGACATGAGACCAATTCTGCTCTCTTTTGCGTTGCTGGCAATTTCACCACTCACAACTTTCGCGCAGCAAACCCCCGCGCCTCCAACCGGGCTGGTCGCGAACCCGGTTGCAACCGCCGTCCGCAGCAGCCTGGAGCGGCAATCAAGAAATTTGATTGCGGCTACGGACGAAATGCCCGCCGACAAGTACAGTTACCAGCCGACCCCCGCGCAAATCACTTTCGGGCACCTGGTGATGCATATGGCGAACTCGAATTTTCACTTGTGTTCGATGATCTCCGGCGTGGAAGCTCCCAAGACGGACGAGCTGAAAGAAACGGACGGCAAAGACAAATTGACCGGAGCGCTGAAGGCTTCTTTCGATTTCTGCACGCAATCGCTGGCTAAGGTGGATGATTCGAAGCTGGGTGAAGTGGTGTTCACGCGCGGATCGTTCACATTGACGCGCGCGAGCGCCATGATCGCTTTGACCAACGATTTCGCGGATCATTACAGCGGGGCGGCTATGTATCTTCGGCTGAATGGACTGTTGCCACCGACGGCGCAGCAACCGCACAAGGAATAGCCGGGCGGTCAGCGACGCTGTTCGTCACGCGGCGCGTGCTGCTTCATTCTTCGCGCAGAGCTTGCATCGGATCCACAAGCGTGGCGCGATGGGCGGGGATGAAGCAGGCCAGGAGCGCGGCGAACAGCAGAGCCGCAGCAACGGCGCTGAACGCCGCGAAATCAATCGTGCCGACATTGTAGAAAATGCTGTGCATCGCTTTTCCGACTCCGTAGGATCCTGCGAGGCCGAGGACGAGCCCGATGCCGGCGAGGAGCATCCCTTCCTTCAGGATCAGCTTTAGCACATTGCTGCGTCCTGCACCCAGAGCCATGCGCAGGCCGATTTCATGGGTGCGTTGCGCGACCGCGAAAGACATCACGCCGTAAATCCCCAGCGTTGCCAGCAGCAGAGCGACCGCGGCGAAGCCGCCAAAAAGAGCGGCGGTGAAACGGTCTCCGGCTAGCGATTCGTCCTTGATCTGATCCATTGTTTTGACTTCCGAGAGCGGCAGGTTCGGGTCCATGGATTGAACGATCTCGCCGATGCTGCGTGTCAGCGAAGCGGGTGCGAGGGACGCGCGGACCGCGATGGCCGCTTGCGGCCAGGGACTTTGCGCGAAGGGCACGTCAAGTTCAGGAAAACCATCACCGCGCGGGCCGCCATTGCGGACGTTGTGATACACACCGACGATTTGCCAGGGGATGGGTGGCCCAAGTTTGGTGACGCCGGGAATTAATTGCTCGACGAGGATAGTTTGGGTGAGCGGGTCAACGCCGGAGAGGAATTTCTTGACGAATGCTTCGTTGACCACCGCGACCGGAACGCTGCCGGCTGCATCCTGGTCGGTGAAGGAACGGCCACGCTCCATGCTCATGCCGAAAGTTTTGAAATACTGGGGCGTAACCATGCTGAAACCGGCGCCGGGACGCGCGGAAGGATCTTCAATGTTCGGCTTTCCGGCAATTTGAAAGGGCATGCCGAAATTCACGCCCTGCAGGGGCATGCCTTCGGACGCAGAAGCGGAGGTGACGCCGGGAAGCGCCTGGATTCTTTCCAGAAGCTGGCGGTAGAAAGTTGTGATTTGTTGCGGATCCGTCAGATGGCCGGCCGGGACAGGAAGCGAGAAGGTGAGGATGTGATCGGTGCGGAAGCCGAGGTCAACGTGCGCGACATTCCACAGACTGTGAATCGCGAGGCCGCCGCCGGCGAGCAGGCTGAGAGCCAGCGCAAATTCGGCAACCACGAGCGAACGCCGCAAGCCGTGGCGCCCGGCGCTTTGTGCGGACCGGCCACCTTCTTTCATGACTTCGTTCAGGTTCATGCGCGCAGCTTGCCACGCCGGAACGCTGCCGAATAAAACTCCGGCGAGCATGGTGGCGGCGACGGTGAAGAGCAGGACCGGAACATTCAGGCGGACATCCGCCTCTTGGGGAAGCGTGAACGGCGGCATAATCGCCATAATTGCTTTCAGCAGCGCCCAGGCTAGAGCGACCCCCAATACACCTCCGATGGAAGCAAGCGCAAGACTTTCGGCGAGGAATTGGCCGAAGAGCCGCTGACGGGAAGCACCGAGCGAAGCGCGGACTGCGACTTCCTTCTGCCGAGTAGTAGCGCGCGCCATCAGCAGGTTGGCGACGTTGGCGCAGGCAATCAGAAGCACGAAGCCAACCGCGCCGAGCAGCAGCCAGAGCGCAGCGCGGACGTCGCGGTCGAGGAAATCATTTTTCAGCGGCTCGACTGTGGCGCTCCAGCCCTTGTTCGATTTTGGATAAACACTGGCGATATGCCGCGTGACCGAGTCCATGTCCGCATTCGCTTGCGCCAGCGTGACGCCCGGTTTCATGCGGGCGAAAATCACCAGCCAGTGGAAATCGTGGTTGATCTGCTCGGGCTTGAAAACCAGCGGCACGAAGAGTTTGGCGTCGCCGCGATCAGCCTCTCCGGCCGGGCGAACTCCGATGATCGTGTAAATTTCGCCATTCATGTGGATTTCGCGGCCGATGATGTGGGGATCGCTGCCGAAATGATCGCGCCACAACTGATTGGTGAGGATAACGACGTGATCTTTGCCGGCCACGGCTTCGTCCGGCGCAAAATAGCGGCCCAGAAAGGGGGTTTCGCAGATCATCTGGTCGAGAAATCCAGGAGTCATGAAATTTCCCTGGATTCGCTCCGGACGTTCGCCGGTAGCGAGATTGAAACTGGAATTGTTGGCGGTGCCCATAAACTGGAATACGGAGTTTTCGTGCTGCCAATCGAAATAGTCACCGGCGGAAACGACATTCTTATCGCCAGATACCTTCGACCAGACGACCACGAGCTGATCGGGGTGGGGATAGGGAAGCGGTGCAAGCAGCGTGGCATGGACGACGCTGAAGATCGCAGTATTTGCGCCGATGCCGAGGGCCAGAGCGAGAACTGCGACGGCTGCGAAGCCGGGATTTTTCAGCAGCAGGCGGAATCCAAAGCGGGTGTCACGCAGCAGGTTCATCATGCTCGGGCTCTCCGTTGGTTGAAACGAGATGAAGCATGGTTATTGATACGAAGCGGGCGATTGGTTTGTTCACACAAGTCCTTGAAGCGCTGGCACGTACAACGCCAAACGATTAGACGCACGAAATCATGATTTTAGAGGTTTTATCGCGACGAATAACGAACGAGTTCGGCCGGGCTGTGCGAATGTGCGAAGGATTGTTCGATTGCGGACAGCATGTGAATTGATACGGGAGTGTACCCTTCTGCGATTGCGGGCCTTTTAGTCGTATAGTGGGGGCCGCGCAACGCCTAAATGCAGTTAGTCCTGTGGAATATTGAGGGACGCGCAAACGATTCATGATAACCACCGCGACGCCTGCCTCCTCACAGCCTGATCATTCGCAACCTGAAGGGCCGCCGCCCGCGTTCCGCGCTCTCACTGCGATTGGCGTGTTGTTATTTTTTGGCCGGAGCCGCCCTGCCGCTAATTTTTACACCGCATTTGTGGTTTGTGGTGGCACGGTGGGTTGGATTGGCCGTGATTGCGGCGGGCGGATGGCGCAAACCATCGCTGACTTACTGGATTTTTTTCGCGATGCTGCTGGGGGGAGAAATCGGGCTGGACCGGCCGCAGTTCGCCGAACATCTGCGGGTGTTCAGCGATATTTTTCTGCGCTTGATCAAGGTGATCGTGGCGCCGCTGATTTTCGGCACGCTGGTGACGGGAATTGCGGGCCATGGCAATTTGCGCAGCGTTGGTCGGATCGGAGTGAAGTGCCTGGTCTATTTTGAGATCGTGACGACGCTGGCGCTCTTCATCGGGCTGGGCGCGATCAACATCAGCCGCGCTGGAGAAGGGTTGACTATAACGGCGGCAGCGGCGACGGAGCCGGTGCCCAGCACCGCTCCGCTGCATTGGGACGATTTCCTGCTGCACATCTTCCCTGAAAATCTGGCGAAGTCGGTGGCGGAAAATCAAATTCTGCAGGTGGCGGTTTTTTCGGTGCTTTTTGGGATCGCCCTAGCGCGGATACCCGAAGCGAAGCGCGCGCCGATGCTGAATTTCTGCGAGTCGCTCACCGCCGCGATGTTTGCGTTCACGAACCTGGTGATGTATTTCGCGCCGGTGGCCGTGGGCGCGGCGATGGCTTATACCGTCGGACACATGGGAATCAGCGTGCTGCTGCCCCTGGGGAAATTGCTGCTTACCGGTTACGGCGCGCTGGTCTTCTTCCTGCTGGCGGTGTTGTTGCCGATCGCACTATTCGCGCGGCTGCCGGTTGGGCGATTTGTGCGCGCGGTGGCCGAACCGGCTACGATCGCTTTTGCGACCAGCACTTCGGAAGCGGCGCTGCCGCGCGCGATGGAATGCATGGAAGCGTTTGGCGTGCCGCGGCGCATCGTCGCGTTCGTGATACCGGCTGGGTATAGCTTCAATCTGGATGGGTCAACGTTGTATCTCGCGGTGGCGTCTATTTTTGTGGCGCAGGTGGCGGGGATTCATTTGACGTGGCTGCAGCAACTGTTCATGGTGTTCGCACTGATGCTGACGAGCAAGGGCGTCGCTGGAGTGCCGCGGGCGGTGTTGGTGGTATTTCTGGCGACCGCGGCGACATTTCATCTGCCCACCGAGCCGATTATCATCATTTTGGGGATTGATGCGCTGATGGATATGGCGCGCACGGCAGTGAACGTGATCGGGAACTGCCTGGCATGCGCGGTGATCGCGCGATGGGAAGGCGAGCTGGGTAACTCACTTGGTTCGTTGGATTTGTAGCGACGCAGCGGCAGACAGCGACGTAGGCCAGCACGCGGATTCTGGCGCAATCTCCCTCGAGAAACTCCCTCAGTTTGTCAATGATCTATTAACCAATTAAGAAAAGTACCATTGCTGGTTTTCGGGCACCCTTTCATATTTGGCCGAGCGGGCCCAGAGCCTGTGCCAACGACATAAATCAAGAATATGAGGGTGAGATGAAAACTATCACTGCAATTCTAGGCGTGCTGGCATTTTCCAGCATGGCGAGCGCGCAAAGCCCGGACCCATCGAAATGGATGTGCCGGAATCTGGCGGACTCCGGCGGCTTCACATATCAGGGCGAAACAATATTCGGGACCCAAGCATGCCGGCCAGTTCCGCAAGTAGCCGTGTTGCCGGCTTCGTCCAAGCAAGACGCTGCAAGCCCAGTCTCAATGGCGGGTCCGACCACATTCGCATATTCGGCGCCGGTTGCTTCCAACTCGGTACCGGTAACGCCGCAGCCCACGCCTACCTCGGTTCCGAATCCCGCGGTCGCCGGCGATGTCAAGACACGCGTGTTCGTCACAGATAGCCAGTCATGGGAAACGCGTGGTGGCTCGTCGGCAGGTGGCAATAAGAATGGTTGGGGTGCAAGTAGCTGGATGTCTGGCGGCGCGCGACCGCAGACAGCGGAGATCATTAAGACGCTGAATCAGCGTTGCCCGGAACTCACAGTTACAAACAATCTGGCGAAGGCCGATTTCGTTCTCACGCTCGATCACGAGGGCGGCAAAGGATTGCTGCAGCATCGCAACAAAATTGCAGTGTTCAACCGCGATGGCGACGATATCTTCAGCAACTCGACGCGAGAGCTGGGCAGCGCTGTCAAGGATGCGTGCCAAGCAATGCTGAGTTCGCATCAGTAAGTGATTCATTCGCGTCGGAAAAGTAAGCTCTCTGCGGTCGGGGAAGTGAAGTTCGGGAGCGCGTTTTGGCTCGGGAGCGGCAACGCGCCTTGGTTCACGGAACAATTACTGCGGCGCCGTCCACGGTTTCGAGCTTGACTGCATGAAGGGCTTCGTTGGCTTCCGCGAGTGGGAATGCTGTGACTTGCGGGCGAATGTTGATGTCGTGCGCGATTTTGAGGAAGTCGCGGGCATCGGCGCGG
The DNA here is from genome assembly GCA_963779465.1 of uncultured Acidobacteriota bacterium. Taxonomy (GTDB): domain Bacteria; phylum Acidobacteriota; class Terriglobia; order Acidiferrales; family UBA7541; genus Palsa-295. Next base: position 554,197 of record CAVZYH010000004.1, read on the forward strand.
GTCATGTTGGCTACGCTGCGGATTACGCGCTCGCCCCAGAGTAGTTTGTCGTAATCAAATTGCGGCATATGATCGAGATGAATGGCGTTGATGGCTACTACGCCGCCTTTGCGAAGGCTGGCTAGCGCGCTGACCACTACGTCGCCGCTGGGAGCGAAGGTGACGGCGCGATCGAGCTCGACCGGCAGCTTATCATTTTCGCTTCCCACCCACGTCGCGCCCATCGAGGCGGCCAATTTGCGATGGGAAACGCCCCTCGTTGAAACATACACTTCACATTTCCACGACTGCAGAACGGCAATAGTGAGGCTGGCGGAAGATCCGAAGCCGAACAGGCCAACGCGTTCGCCGGGCTCGACGCCCGCGACGCGCAAGCTGCGAAATCCGATGATTCCGGCGCAGAGTAAGGGAGCGACGTGAACGGCGTCCAAATTTTGCGGCAGCGGATACGCGAAATCCGCGCGCGCAAGAACGTATTCAGCGTAGCCGCCATCCACGGTGTAGCCGGTAAAGATTGGCTTATCGCACAGGTTTTCCATCGCGTGACGGCAATACCAGCAATCGCCATCTACTCCGCCCATCCAGGAAACGCCGACGCGAGAACCCACGGGCGATTCCGCGCTTTCGCCAGCGACAACTTCGCCGACAATTTGATGGCCGGGAATCAGTTGTGGCCGCAGCGAAGGCAGGTCGCTTTCCACGATGTGCAGATCGGTGCGGCACACGCCACAGGCGAGGACGCGAAGGAGCAGATGACCGGGGACGATTTGCGGGCGCGGAACTTCTTCGATAAGCAGCGGTACTGAAACAGATTGCGACGATTTTAGGATGGCGGCTTTCATCAGGCGCTCTCTTGCGAGGCTATCGCAGATTATGGCACTGCCGTCGTCGCGCTCCAACTATCGTCTGCTGCTTCCTGCGCCTTAACCGCGATGTCCTCTTGGGTCCCAACAGCAAAATCGGGACGCTAAAAAAACAACTTGACATATTCCCATATCGGAATGTATTGTTGGCCCATGGCACGAGCGGCGACAACCTCTGACGTATTCAACGCCGTGGCCGAACCGCGGCGCCGGGACATCCTGAACTACCTGGCGCTGCAGGAGCGGTCGGTGGGGGAGATCGTGGCGGCGCTGGAGTTGGAGCAGCCTTCGGTGTCGAAACATCTGCGCGTTCTGTCGGACGTCGGCTTGGTGAAGGTACGCCGGGAGGGACGCAGGATGATGTACCGAGTGAACGCGGAGGCGATCCGTCCTCTACACGAGTGGACCAGCACGTTTGAGCGGTTCTGGCAGCATCAACTGAGCCGCGTGAAGGAACATGCAGAGCGAAAGAGCGGTGCGTGGCAGGGCGCGATTCCAGCCGCGGGCAGGACAAATTCTGATTAGAGGAGAAACGATGACTTCTACGGCGATTAAGTTGAATCGGACGATTGAGGACTTGACGTTGAGCATCACACAGGAAATTCACGTGCGGGCGTCGCTGCAGGTAACGTTCGACTCATTGCTCGAGTACCTGGGACCGCTGAATGAAACCCCGGACGGGAAGCCAATGTCGCTGAAGCTGGAAGCATGGCCGGGCGGACGTTGGTATCGCGACCTCGGCGGTGAGAATGGCCATTTGTGGGGCCACGTGCAGGCGATCAAGCGGCCCACGCTGCTGGAGTTTTATGGGCCGCTGTTCATGTCTTATCCGGTGAGCTCGAACGTGCAGTACCGGCTGAGCGAGGAGGATGGCGGAACGCTGATCAAGTTCCATCACCTGGCGTTCGGGCTGATTGCAGACGAGCATCGCGAAGGAGCTGTGAAGGGTTGGACGTACATGAACGATGGCGTGCGCAAACACGCGGAAGCGAAGCGGCGGCCGCAGTAGGGACGACGGCTGTGGGAGAAGAAATGTATGTGTCCAGCGTGCATTGCGAGCGCCGCGTTGATTATCACCGGGATCATGTCCACGGGAGGGTTGACGGCGCTCGCCGCGAAGAAGCTGCATGCGAAGAATAACGCGGACGACGGGAGCTCGTTCGATTCGCAAGATCATGAAGATCCGAACACTAAATCTCACACGAACGGAAAGGAGCAGCTATGAGCCTCGCAGAAGCGCTTTTGATGGAGTTCGACCAGGAAGCACAGACGACCAAGCGTGTGCTGGAACGCGTTCCGGATGACAAGCTCGCTTGGAAACCGCACCCGAAATCGTTTTCGCTAGGACAGCTGGCGTTGCATATCGCGGCCGGCCCGGGACAGATCGTGGCGGCAGCCGCGCAGGACACTGCTGAAGCTCCGAACTTCTGGCAGCCCGAAGCCAAGAGCCGCCAGGAAGTGCTGGAAACTTTCGCCAAGAGCATCGCGAGCGCGCGGAGCGGACTGAAAGCTATGGATGACGCCCGGCTCGTCTCCATGTGGAATCTGACGAGAAACGGCAAACCGATGATGGAGATGCCGCGGATTGCGTTCCTGCGTTCCATCCTTATGAATCATACCTATCATCATCGCGGGCAGCTTTCGGTTTACCTGCGGATACTGGATGTTCCGGTGCCCTCGATCTATGGGCCCAGCGCGGACGAAAATCCGTTCGCATAACCACGCAACAATAGATTCGACTGATCAAAACGAAGGAGACGACGATGGAATCGACAGCAGAAAAGCAGAGGATGGATCACCCGAATATCGTTTCGCATGCGGAGTGGATTGCGGCGCGCACCGAGCTGTTGAACAAAGAGAAGGAGTTTACGCGGCTGCGCGACGAGCTGAGCCGGCAGCGACGGGAACTGCCCTGGGAAAAAGTGAAGAGGGAATATGTGTTTGACGGGCCGACGGGCAAAGAGTCGCTGTCTGATCTCTTTGGCGGCAAAAGCCAGCTGATGATTTATCACTTCATGCTCGGTCCTGGATGGGTGGAAGGCTGCCCCAGCTGCTCGTTTCTGGCGGATCATTTTGACGGAAGCGTTCCGCATCTGGCGGCGCGAGACGCGAAGCTGGTGGTAGTTTCACGGGCGCCGCTGGAACAGATTGGCGCGTTCAAGATGCGCATGGGCTGGCGGTTCAAGTGGGTCTCGTCGTTCGAAAACGATTTCAATCGCGACTACAACGTATCGTTCTCGAAGGAAGAGATTGCCAACGGGCAGATGTACTACAACTACGTGATGCAAAAATTCCCGAGCGAGGAAGGCCCCGGCGCGAGCGCGTTCTACAAGGACGACGCTGGGAATATCTTCCACACATATTCCACATACGGTCGCGGGCTGGACATGCTGCTGGGAGCGTACAACTGGCTGGACATGGCGCCGAAAGGGCGCGATGAGAACGGGCTGGCGTACTCGATGGCGTGGGTGAAACACCACGACAAGTACGTGGACGGCCAGCTGGCGGATCCGATTCGAGTTTATTTGCAACCGAAAAGCTCGGACGCGAAGTGCTGTTCGGGCGAGAACGACTAGCCGGGTTGTCCTGGTTCGCATCGGAGAGCGCCAGTGTGTCGGCATTGAATGCTCTGGCGCCTTTGCAGACTGAATTTTCGTGATGCGATCAGGCAGCGGCCGCGGATAAGAGCGCTTCGACCTTGCTGTCCAAAGTTTGCGCCACTTTTGACGCTTCGGGACTGTCGTAGGTGGAGAGGAAACTCGCCATCTTGTCATAAGTCAGATGCACTCCGTCGGAGCGTTCATCCACCAGGATTGTGACGGGCGCATAGGATCCGGCATCCGGGACGTGTTCCACCATGTGCGCCATGATGATGGGATTACCGACCACCAGGCGGACACTCTTTCGCGCGCGTTCACCGAGTTTTCTGCGCAGCACTTCTCCCAGGTCGAAACGCGCGAATTCCATCAAGCCTGCGGTTCCGACGACTTTCTGCACGACAGTTTCCAGTTCCGCAAAAGTTTTCGCCGAGGTCATATCGTTGCGAAACACCGCCATGTTGGGGTGGCCGATGACCGTGTCGAGCTTTGCGAGCACTTCCTGGAACGATTTGGTTGAAATCACAGTAAACCGCTGCACTTCAATCTGCCGGGTGGCCACTTTTTGGCTCCTGTCGCGCTAGCCTGCGCCTGTACCGCCGCCAGAAATTGGATGAACCTCACCGAGCGCGGGATACGACTTTTCCACGAAATAAATTTACAGCCCGGGGATTGGCCGTCAGAATATAATTCGGCCTGTGCGAATGGCGCTGACGCGCAATTCCCGGCGCCGCGCTGGGCAGAACCCTTGGTACTGGAGGCGGCACGATGGATGGTCCGGTAGAAGGCAATCCGCACGCCGCTCTTAGCGATTACCTTGCTGCCGAGCGCACGGTGCTGGCGTGGATTCGCACCGGACTCGCTTTGATGGGGTTCGGCTTCGTGGTGGCGCGGTTCGGACTTTTCCTGCAAGAGCTGCAAGCAGTGCAGAATACATCGTCGGACAGGGCGTACGGCCTTTCGCTGTGGTTTGGCACTGCGCTGATCGCGGCGGGAGTATTCGTGAATATATTTGCGGGATGGCAACATGCGCGGTTAGTGCGGCTGCTCGATCGCGGGGATTCGGCGCGTTCTCGCCCTGCGGGAGCGGCTGTCGCGATCGCGGTTTTCCTGGCATTGGTAGGATTAGCGATGACGGTCTATTTGATTTCGGTGCGTAGTTCTGCGAATGCAACCCCCGGAAACAGTTCCCGGAATAAGGAGGAGGCACCCATGACCTCGATGGCACCCATGCCAGACAACGGAATCATCAATAAAGCGAGCAATCATTCGGTGGACGAGACGGTGGAAAAGCTCAAGGGTATTCTGCAAGCGAAGGGCGTGACGCTTTTCGCTCTGGTGGATCACAGCGGCGAAGCGGAAAAGGTTGGGATGAAAATGCGTCCCACGAAGCTGCTGATTTTCGGAAATCCCAAGGGTGGCACGCCGATCATGCTGGCGGCGCCGAGTGCGGCGATTGACTTGCCGCTGAAGATTTTGGTTTGGGAGGATGCACAAGGGAAGGTTTGGGCGTCCTACAATAGTCCGGCGTATTTGCAGCAGCGGCACGGCATTCCGCAAGACTTGCTGCCGAACATCGCTGTGGTTGACGCGCTGGCGGCGAAGGCGGCGGAGTAGTCAGCGAAGTCTGACGGATGCAGCGGGCATTCGCAACGCATCATGCGTGGCTTGATATCGGCTCCGCCTACTGCACGCCCGCATTTGCGAAATCTTGCGGTCCCGGAAGCGTACCGCGCAGATAAGTGGCGTCCCAGTTGAATTGCCACCGGCCTTTCTCCCGCGCGAAGCGCAGTGGTCCCGGCGTGAAATCCACCCACTGGCTCCATTGGGCGCTGTGTTTGCTGACCACTACGTTCGACATGCCGTCCAAAACCATCCCTGGCTGCCCGCCGCCCTTGCGGCAGAACGTGGGCTGGAATTCGGCTCGGCCGACCCACTCGAAACCGTTCAGTTTGTCAGACTCGCTCAGATCCTGCGGCACCATGGCTTTGATCGTCAGCGCGCGGCACTGGCGCAGAAAATGATCGGGGGCGTATGGACTGCCGGAAACTATGGCGGTCGTCCAGCCATCCGACCCTTTGCGCCAGTGCCGCTGCAGTTCCGCCATGGCAGCGCTTTGCGCTTCGCGGTCGGCGCTGGTGAGGCCGGGAATTCCTTCATCCGCGGAGCTATCGGAACTCGAGTGGCCGCAGCCCATTGGTCCGAGGAGCATCGCTAGCGCCAGTGCTACTGCCGATGGCATGGTTGAAGTGGCGCGATAGGCTCTCATCACGCGCTTCCTTTCTGCGCAAACTTTTGCGCGAAGGACCGCACTGGTTATTTCACTTTCTCGAGCCGGGGAATCATGGTGTCGCGGGGACCATCAATCGTGCCGTCTTTATTCACGGTGAAGATCAGCGGGCTGGGCAACATCGGTCCGAAATCGCCGCGCGCGACAATCTTGTTGCCGTCAATTTTGTACGTGCCGTCAACGGCGTAGGCGCCGAGCGCTACGTAGGCCTTGCCGTCCTTGAATTCGGCGTTGATGGTGCCACTGGGATCGCGGTACTTGCCTTCGGCGCCGCCTCCACAGCCCGCCGCCAGAGCTGCCGATGCTAGTACGAAAACAAAAAGCGCGCTGCGGATGGATCTACAATTCATGAAATTCTCCTGAGTAGACATTTCAATTTTTGATCGCAAAAAGCGCGCTGGCCTATCTCGCTGGACTCCTAAAGCCCACCGACGCAGGAGCCGTCCGTTGCCGCGTGGCCGCCCGCGGTGCTACAGTTCCGTGCACAGACGGGACCTACCGCAGGAAAGAGACGGGTTCCCCGGTATGGCCCTTCACTACGCTATGCGCGAAAGCGAAAGAAAAACCGTCACCGTGGCGAAGCCTCCTCAAGGGGCTGGCAAGCTCCGAGCCGAGGAAACTGGCGCGCCCGCCGCGAAGAGACACGCGCTGGACCAATTGTTCAGCGCCACCTACGAAGAGTTGCGCAGGTTGGCATCGAGCGTGCGGCGCGGCGACCCCAGCGCGACCCTCAGCCCAACCGCGTTGGTAAATGAAGCGTGGCTGAAGCTTGCCAAATCCCCGGACGTTGGCGCTACCTCCAGGCTGCATTTCAAGCGCATCGCAGCTCGCGCGATGCGTCAACTGCTGGTGGAAGCGGCGCGGCGGCGAAATTCCGGGAAGCGCGGCGGCGGCGTGGCGGCGAAAATTACTGTTACGTTTGACAGCGAGTTTCAGCAGAAGCCTTCCGGCGAAGCCGAGCTGCTGGCGCTGAACACCGCGCTGGAAGAGCTGGCGCGCATGAATCCGCGGCAGGCGATGATGGTGGAGAGCCGCTTCTTCGGTGGGCTGGACATTCCGGAAACCGCAGCGCTCCTCAACGTATCTGAAGCCACGGTTCTTCGCGATTGGCGAGCCGCGAAGGCCTGGCTGACTCACGAACTTCGCAGGGCGTAACAGCTGATCGCTGCGCCGTTTTCTTGCCATTTCAGCGGGAGAGAAATTGTGGATAGCACTCGCTGGCAGAAGGTCCAATCCCTTTTTCACGAAGCCGCGGACATGCCTCGTGCGGAACAGCGCGTTTTTCTAGAAACGCGATGTGGCGATGATGCGGCGCTGGTCAGCGAGGTTCTGGTATTGCTGGAGGAAGATGTGCGCGGTGGATCGCTGCTCGACGGCGATGTGGCTGAAGTCGCGAGCCAGATATTTAGCGATCCCTCGTCCGGCCCGCTTCCGTTCAAGGAGTTCGGGCCTTACCGAATTAAGCAGGCGCTGGGTGAGGGCGGCATGGGCGTGGTTTACCTGGCTGAGCGCGAAGATCTTGGCAATGAGGTGGCGATTAAGATTTTGCGCGACGCCTGGGTTTCGCCCGCGCGCCGTGAACGCTTCAACGCGGAGCAGCGCACACTTGCGCAGCTGAATCATCCTTCCATCGCGCGACTTTACGATGCGGACACTTCGCCGGATGGCACTCCCTTCTTCGTCATGGAGTATGTGGAAGGCGTACCGCTCACGGATTATTGCCGGACGAAAAAGTGCGCGATCCCGGAACGCCTGCGTTTATTCCGCGCCGTTTGCGAGGCCGTGCTGTACGCGCATCAGCACGCCGTGATTCATCGCGATTTGAAGCCTTCCAACATTTTGGTGAAAGGCGACGGCAGCATTCGGCTGCTTGATTTCGGCATCGCCAAGCACCTGGAAAATCTGGGCGAGTTGGTGGACCAGACCATCACTGGCTTGCGCCTGATGACTCCTGCCTACGCCGCGCCCGAGCAGATTCGCGGCGAGCAGGTGGGAATCCACAGTGACGTCTATTCGCTCGGCGTGGTGTTGTACGAATTGCTTGCGGGGCGGCTGCCATTTGATTTGTCGAGCTGCACGCCCGCGCAAGCCGAAAAAGTTTTGACGGAGCAGGAAGCCGAGAGGCCGTCGGATGCTGCAGCAAAGTCGGCCGTGGCGGCATTAGCGTCGGCGGAAACGAACGGCAGTGTAGTCAGCGCGAGCAGAGCGGCCTGGGCCGACCTGGACGTGCTTTGCCTGACGACGATGCACAAGGATCCGCAGCGCCGGTACCCGTCGGTGGAAGCGCTGATCCGCGATGTAGATCATTATTTGAATGCCGAGCCTTTGGAAGCGCGGCCCGACACATGGCATTACGCGCTGGGCAAGTTCGTTCGCCGGCACTGGCAATTGGTCTCCGCAGCTGCGGCGATGTTCGCGCTGCTCGTTGGGCTGGTGATTTTCTACACCGTGAGATTGACCAGGGCGCGCAATGCGGCTTTGATGCAAGCGGCGCGAACGCAGCGCATCCAGCGCTTCATGCTAAATCTCTTTCAGGGAGGGGATCCCTCCGCGGGACCCGCGGATGATTTGCGCGTGGTGACGCTGCTCGATCGCGGCGTGCAGGAAGCGCGCAGCCTGGATGCCGAGCCTGCGGTGCAGGCGGAACTTTTCGAGACGCTGGGTGGCATTTACCAGAAGTTAGGAAAACTCGAGCAGGCGGACGCGCTGATGGAATCGGCTCTGGCGAAACGCGAGGCGCTTTACGGCCCGGATAGCACAGAGACAGCGAAGGGACTGCTGGCGCTCGGGTCGTTGCGCGACGCAGAGGCGAGATACGGCGATGCCGAGCGACTGATCCGGCAGGCACTCGATCGAGACCGGCGCCATTTGCCCGCGAACGATCCGGCGGTGGCGAAGGCCATGCTCGCGCTGGGAGGAGTGCTGGAAGATCGCGGCTCCTACGATCAATCCATCGCCATCCTTGACCAGACGGTGCAACTTTATTCTACTCCGGGCTCCGCGCCTGCCGACCTTGCGGATAGTTTGTACGAACTGGGCAACGCGCAATTTTATGCGGGCCACTATGAGAAGTCGGGAGAGACCAACCAACGCGCTTTGGCGATCTACAAACAGCTTTACGGCGAGCGCCACCCGCGCGTGGCTGACGTGTTGATCAATCTCGGCGCCATCCGGCTCGATACCGGCCACTACCGAGAGGCGGAACAGTATGACCGCGAGGCTCTGGACATCGTGCAAGCCTGGTATGGCAAAGATAATCCCGAGACGGCGACCGATTTGACGATCTTGGCGCGGTCGTTGGTTTACCAGAAACGTTATGACGAAGCATCGGACCTGCTGCAGCAATCGCTGGCGATCAAGGAGCGTACGTTTGGCAAGGTGCATCCGACTGTCGCGTCCACGCTCAACGAACTGGGATCCGTGGCGCTGCAGGAGGATAAATACGATGCGGCGCAGCAATATTTCGAGCGGATGGCGGACATTTATCGGACGGACTATGGAGAGCAGCACTATTTGTACGCGACGGCGCTTTCCAATCTGGCCAGCGTGTTCACTGCGCAACAGCAGTGGACGCGCGCGGAGAAACTCTACCGCCAGGCGATTCCTATTTACGTGGAATCGCAATCGCCCGCGCACATCAACACTGGCATCGCGCGAATTAAGCTAGGCAGGACTCTGTTGCGGCAGCGCCGTTACGCGGAAGCGGAAGCCGAAACCCATGCCGGCTACGATATTTTGAGCCCGCAGATGGATCCAAAAGTGAGCTGGCTGATGAACGCGCGCAAGGATCTGGCGGAAGAATATGACGGAATGAAACAACCGGAGCAGGCGGCAAAATTCCGCGCGGAGATTGCAGCCACCGAAGCGAAAGCTCCCGCGACCTCCGCCAAGAAATAATCGCCGCCGCGCGTGCCGGACCGGGCAGCGTTACATTGGTTCGTATTGTTCGCGAATGCCAGCCTCGTTACAGACCCAGATCGCTGAGTCCCGGATGATCCGCGGGGCGCGCTCCGAGCGGCCAGTGAAAGAGGCGGTCGGCCGGCTTAATTGGAAGATCGTTAATGCATGCATAGCGGTGATGCATGACGCCTTCGGCGTTAAATTCCCAGTTTTCATTGCCGTAAGAGCGAAACCATTGTCCGGAATCGTCGTGGGATTCGTAGGCGAAGCGCACGGCTATCCTCGCGCCGTCGAACGCCCAAAGTTCCTTGATCAGGCGATACTCCAGCTCGCGGTTCCATTTGCGTGTGAGGAACTGAATTATTTCCTCGCGGCCGTTTACGAATTCCGCGCGATTGCGCCAGCGGCAGTCCACCGTATAACCGAGCGCAACACGTTGTGGATCGCGCGAATTCCAGTTGTCCTCGGCCTTGCGTACTTTTTGCGCGGCGGACTCGCGGGTGAAGGGTGGCACTAAAAGTACCTGAGGTTGACTCGCCATTTCGTTTCTCCTTTACCGCATCGTCGAATGGGAAATTAGCCGGTGCGATTCGGCGTAAGCCCGAACCGCCACAAGCTTGGATGAACAAGCCCGCGAAGTGGATACATTTTTTGTTGGAAGGAATCCGGGCCTGAACCGAGTGGCGCTCCGCGCGAGCTATTACGACAATATGCGATGCGTCGCGGATTGCCCCGGTAAAATCGGGAACCCGAGCGCCTGCAGGTCCTCGCGCAATTGTTCTACCGACCGAAAACGAATCGTGCGGATCCCGGCGGCGCGCGCCTGCTCCAGATTTATCTCCCGGTCGTCAATGAACAGCGCTTCGTCGGGCTGCACTCCCACTGCTTCAATGCAATGCTGGTAGATCTCGGGGTCGGGCTTGACGCTGCGCACTTCGCCGGAAAAAATATGGTGATCGAAGTGACTGAGCCACGCGAAAGTCTTTCGCATGTGCGCAGCCATATCCGCCGGCATGTTGGATAAAATCGCCGTCTTGAATCCCGCCGTGGCCAGCTGCTGGACCCAGAGCACCATCGCGTCGTTGATATCACTCCACAGCTCCAGGTCTAACTGGCGTGCTTGTTCGAGTTCATCCGCGCCGACTTTCACTCCGGCCTGCACTGCGAATTGCTGCCAATATTCGCCGGCGATCAGGTCGCCCCGGTCGTAAGGCGCGCGGGTCTGCAGATAAATCGGAAGGAAGGTTCGTGGATCCATGTGGAATAGGAAGGCGAGACGTTCGATGTTTTTCGCCGAGGGCGCGTGGCAAAGGACCTCGCCAAAATCCAAAATCACGGCGCGGATCGCCGGCGGCTTGGGGATCGGACTGTATGTTTCGGCGGCCATACATCGTCTCCCTTTAGGAAGCGGTGGCAGCACCAAGCGCCAGATCTTCGTTCGCCAGATGCAGGTAATCCTGAAGCACTTCGACTACAAGATTGTGATCGTCGCGTTGGGGCAGCCCGGAAACGGTGATCGTGCCCACGCATCCTGTGCCCGCGAGAATTATCGGGAAGCAGCCGCCGTGCGGAGCGTAGTCTTTTGGATCGAGGCCGGTTTTCGTCTGCAGAGTGGTTTGGGCCCGCTGGTGCGTGAGGCCAATGGCGTAAGAACTGCGGTGATAGCGCTCGACGACATTGCGTTTGCGGCGAATCCAGTCGGCGTTGTCCGGCGTGGTTCCGGGCATGGCGTATGCGAACAGCTGATGTCCGCTGAGATGGATATCAATGGCCACCGCGACGCCGCGCTTTTCGGCCGCGGCCTTCAGCGCATTGCCCACGGCCCAGGCTACGCCGGAATCGAATTGCTTGAATTGCAGGCGTTTTTCCTGCAGCGCGATTTTCTCGAGATCTTGATCAATGGTCATGAGGTTTCCAGTTGAAGATTGTACTATCGAACAGATTGCCGTCGCGGCAGCGCGACGCGACGCGACGAACGATTCGCAAAAAATCATAACAGATTCAGCCGCTTCACAATTTGATCGAGGTGAAGGGCACTTCGGCGCGCGCCGCTGAACTTTTCACGCCGGTCTCCAGCACGTTGATCACTTCCAGCGCTTGTTCAGGAGCTACCGGATTGGGCGCGCCAAGCGAAATCGCGTCGCGAACACCTTCGTAATAGCCGAGGTAGCTCCCTGGAACATTCGGAACTTGCCGCGTCTCGAATCCGTCGCGTTTCTTTGTGATTAGCGTCCCCATCTGCGGGTCTTGGCCCCATCCCGGACTCCCCGGAATCTCGCCGCGCTTGAACGCTTCTTCCTGCGGGTCCATGCCACATTTCGTGTAACTTCCCAGCGCGCCATGAACCGTGAATCGCGGAGTTTCCGCAACGACGAGCGAGGCGCCATGCAGAATCACGCGATTGCGGCCATAGCGGAGTATCACGTGAAAATAATCCACAGTTTGGCCGAGCGGGCGCTGCATCTCCAGGTCCGCATAGATCGCTTCTGGGGGGCCGAATAGTTGCAATGCCTGATCCGCAAGATGCGCGCCGAGATCGAACCAAATTCCACTGCCCGGACCTGGGAGTTCCCGCCAGCGCTGGCGCGGCTCAGGACGGTAGCGGTCGTAGTGAGATTCGAAATGGGCGACTTCGCCAAGCGCGCCATCGGCGAGCACTTTACGCAGGGTGAGATAATCCGCGTCCCACCGGCGACTTTGAAAAGCGGAAAGCAACCGGCGGTGCTTCCTGGCCAAGGAGATGAGTTCCGTCGCTTCCGCGACGGTGTTGGTGAAGGGCTTATCGATCACGACATGCTTGCCGGCGTTGAGGGCTTTGCTCGCGAGATCGAAATGCGTAATGTTCGGCGTGGCGATCACGATCAAATCAATTTCCGGAAGAGCGAAGGCTTCCTCCGCTTTCGCGAGCACTGCGACATCGTAATCTTTCTTGACCTTGGCGCTGTCGCTGGAAACGATATGCGTCAGCCGCAATCCCGGCACGTGCGTCAGCAGCGGTGCGTGAAAAGTCTTGCTGGCAAATCCATAGCCTAGCAGCGCGACGTTCAGCGGCGGCGCGGCTTTCGAACGATCTTCCACGAGGCAATCTCCTCAGGCGGCCGGGGCTGGCCCAGAACTTAAAACGCTTGCACCACCCAGCATCATTATCTATTCTCTAACCGCGCCGGCACGGCGATTCCCAACGCGACATTCTACTTGAGGTGGCCCAAACTTGCCTCTATCACTACGATATTTTCGCTGGACAGCTCTGTTATCCCTCCTGTTTCTGATGATTCCCGCGTGCGTTACCGGTCAAGCGACCTCACGGGTACTCGACGCGAAGTGGGAGTTTCGCGCTGTGAGCAATACGGATCGCGCCGAGCTGAAGGATTGGCATCCCGCGCAGGTACCGGGGGTAGTTCAGACAGATCTGTTGCGCAACGGCTTGATTCCCGATCCGTTTTACCAGGACAACGACACGCGCTTGCAGTGGATTGGCCTGACCGACTGGGAATACCGCGCGACTTTTCAAGCCGATGCCGCGACACTGGCGCACGATCACGTGGACCTGGTTTTTGATGGACTGGACACCTACGCGGACGTTTATGTGAACGATCAAGCCGTGCTCAGTAGCGACAATATGTTTCGCCGCTGGCGCGTGCCGGTGAAAACTTTATTGAAGGCCGGCCCGAATACGCTGCGCGTGGTGTTTCATTCTCCGATCGAATCCATGATTCCGAAAGTGAAGGCGCTTCCATACATCCTGCCGTCGGTCACTACGAACAACACCGGAAACGAAGAGGGCGTCGCCACCGCGCCGTACACCCGCAAGGCGCCCTATCAGTACGGCTGGGATTGGGGGCCGCGCTACGTCACCGAGGGGATTTGGCAGCCGATTCGTTTGGAAACTTGGGACGTTCTGCGCATCCAGAATTTTCACGTGCAACAGCAGCGCGTGAGCAAGGAATTCGCCGCGCTTGCCGCTGAGTTTGAAATCGAAGCGAGCCGCAGCACGGCAGCGGTTGTTGAAGTCAATTATGGCGAACTGGCCGGCGCTTCGGCGGCGCCTATTCGGCAGAGCGTGCAATTGGAACCGGGCATGAATCGCATCAGCGTTCCGATTCATGTCGCCAATCCCAAATTGTGGTATCCGCTTGGCTATGGCGCGCAGGATCGCTATCGTTTCGCGGCTACGGTACGGATCGGGCGTGAAGTGGCCGCCGATGCATCCCTAAAGACTGGGCTGCGTTCAATCGAGCTGCGCAGGGAAGTCGGCAAGACGGGCAAGAGTTTTGCGTTTGTGGTCAACGGCATTCCCGTTTTCGCCAAGGGAGCGGACGTGATTCCGTTCGATAGCTTTCCGAATCGGGTAACGCCGGAAATTCATCGCCAGATTCTGGAAGCAGCGCGCGACGCACACATGAACATGGTGCGCGAGTGGGGCGGCGGTTACTACGAGTCGGACGATTTCTACGATATCTGCGACGAGCTGGGCATCATGGTCTGGCAGGAATTCATTTTCGGCGGCGATATGGTTCCGGGCGGCGCGGATTTTCAGAACAACGTGAAGCAGGAAGCCATCGAGCAAGTCGAGCGATTGCGCGATCATCCCAGCATCGTGCTGTGGTGCGGCAACAACGAGATTGAGACGGGCTGGGTGCATTGGGGCGATCGACAAATATTCAAAGAAGCGGTTTCGCCGGCCGATCGCGAAAAAGTGTGGACGGATTACGTGGTGCTATTTCACAGCGTTCTGGCGGGCGTCGTCGCGCGTTACGGGAATCCGGTGCCGTACTGGGCCAGTTCGCCGAGCGCGAATTTTGAAGATCCTCCGGACGGCCAGACCAACGGTGATATGCACTATTGGCAGGTCTGGCATGCCCTCGCGCCCATCGAAATGTACACGCAGCAATTTCCGCGCTTCATGTCTGAATATGGTTTTCAGTCCTTCCCAGAGATGCGCACCATTCGGTCGTTTGCGCAGCCCGGCGACATGGACATCCACTCCGCAACCATGCAGGACCACCAGAAAAATCACGGCGGCAACGAGCGGATTTTGAGCTACATGCTGCGCTGGTATCCGGAGCCGAAGGATTTCGCTTCGTTCGTGTATTTGAGCCAGGTGTTGCAGGCCGAAGCCATCAAAGTGGGCGCGGAACACCTCCGGCGGCAGATGCCGAATACCATGGGTTCGCTTTTCTGGCAGTTGAATGACTGTTGGCCGGTGGCTTCCTGGGCCAGCATTGACTACTACGGGCGGTGGAAGGCGCTGCAGTATTACGCGCGGCGATTCTACGACGATGTGCTGGTTTCGCCCTTCGCGCACGACGGAAAGGTGGACGTTTACGTGGTGTCTGACAAGCTGCAACCGCTGAGCGGCCAGATCCATTGGCGCTTGCTGGATTTTTCCGGGAAGGTGCTGCTGGAGAAAACGCAGGGTGTGCAGGTGCCCGCGCAATCAAGCGCCATATATTTCACGTTGGATCAGAAGGAGCTGTTGGCGAACGCTGACCCGAAGAAGAGTTTTCTAGTGTTCGATCTGGCGGTTGGAGGACAAAATGTGTCGCGAAATCTGATTTTCTTCGACACGATGCACAATCTGGATCTGCCCACGCCTGTGCATATCGAAAAGACGCTGGAAAATTCCAAGGGAACGTATGCGCTGACGCTGCGGTCGAGCGCGCTCGCACGCAGCGTTTACATTTCGTTCGGCGATCTGGACGTGCAAACCGCGGACAATTATTTTGATTTGCTGCCCGGTGAGGCAGTGACCGTGAAACTCAAGACGCCTTCTTCGGTTTCGCTCGATCAGCTGACCAGCGCGATGCAGGTGACGTCACTCACTGACGCGTTTCCTGCAGCTGCGACCATGCACTAAGGCCCTGCGAAATATTCGTATTTGCAAATCTATTTATGATTTGCCGAAGTCGCAGCCGAAGCTGCGGCCGCCGGCGAAAGCGTGATGCTGCCGCGAAGTTGGATGTCCTGGCTCGAACGACCCACGAGAATCTGGAATTCGCCTGGATCGGCGCGCCATTGTTTTGCGTCCGCATCGTAGTAGGAAAAAGCGCGGCCATCCAGAGCGACGGTCGAGGTTTTCGTCTCGCCCGGCTTCAAGTCGATGCGCGCGAATCCTTTTAATTCTTTGGCGGGGCGGGGAACTTTCGGGTGCGCCTCGGCGACGTACACTTGAGCAACATCGGCCCCATCGCGCGTTCCAGTATTCGTCACGTCGAACGAGATCTGGTACAGAGGGAATGCGATACTAATGCCGCCTGCCGTGATCGAACCACCTTTTTCTGCGACGGCTACATGATCGTACTTGAAGGACGTGTACGAAAGCCCATAACCGAAAGGAAATAAAGGTTTTGTGCCGTTGTGCTCGTAGCCCCGGTAGCCCACGAATACGCCTTCCTTAAATATGACGCGGGTGGTGCCGGCGGCCGGGTAGTAATTGTCGTACACCGGATTATCTTCCCAGCGGCGTTCAAAAGTCGCCGGCAACCGGCCCGACGGATTCACGTCACCGAAAAGAATTTCCGCTGCAGCTTTGCCGCCTTCTTGCCCTGGGTACCAGGTTTCGAGCAGCGCCGGAACGCGGTCAATCCATTCAGTCATGTCCACATTGCCGCCGGAAGTAACCAGGACGATGGTGTTCTTATTCGCGGCGGACATTTCCTGGATCAATTCGTTTTGTCCCGGAGGGAGACGGAAGGTGCGGTCCGCGCCTTCGCTTTCGGATTCGGGATCAAAGCCCGCCGCGACCACGACGACGTCCGCCTTCGCCGCAAGTTTCTTCGCGGTCTGAAGCACGTAAGTACCATGCTGGGTGATTCCCATGTGCAAGTGCCCGCCCAGCCACCTGGACTCTCCGTGATGCTCCAGCACAATTTTGTGCGGCTTGGCGTCGAGAGAGAGCGTCGCGATGCCGAGCAGCTCCTTCGAAACTGTCCAATCGTCGAGGACGATTTTGTCGTCAACGTAAGCGCGGTAGTAGCCGCCGTCTTCTCCGGTCGAAGTAACGAAAATATCGTATGTGCCGGCTGCGCTCGGCGTGTAGTAGCCGGTCCATCGCGAGGACAAAGCCTCTGCTGGCAACATCTTCCGGCTCGGCGGCCCGAAATCAATGTGTTCATCGGTGCGCGTAAGGTATGGCTTTCCCTGCAGATCCTCGCTGGTGAAATGCTCTGCCTTTAATCCTGCAGTGCCGCCCGACGCAGCCGTGGAGAAAGATGTCGCCGCTGACATTTCGCTGACGGTGGGAACGCCAGGACTGTAAAACACCTGGGCGCCATTTCCGACATAGTCGCTAATGCCCCGCAGAAAGCTTACGGCCTCAAACGGGACTACGCGAGCGCTGCCGCCGCCTACCGGCACGGCGGGATAAGCGTCGGGCCCGACCACCAGTATGGATTTGACCGCGTCTTTCTTGAGCGGGAGCAAATTTCCGTCGTTCTTCAGCAGCACGGCGCCTTCGCGCGCGGATTGCAGCGCCACTTGATCGCCTTCGCGGTTGTAACGCGAGACTGTCAGATCGGTCTGTTCGTGATCGAGCCATCCGAACTGGATTTCGACGCGCAGGATGCGGCGCACTTTGTCGTCAATGGTCGCGACCGTGACTGTTCCCTGTTTGATTGCGGGGAGCAATTTTTCGCGATTCAGGAATTTCCCGGACGGCATCTCGAGATCCAGGCCGCCGTTCGCAGCACCCACAGCGTCGTAGGTCGAAGTCCAGTCGGACATCAGGATGCCATCGAAGCCCCACTCCTTCTTCAAGACCTCGTTATTCAGGTAGCCGTTCTGCGTCATGTGGCTGCCGTTCGTCAAATTATAGGAATCCATCACGGAGCGGACATGGCCCTGCTTCACCGCGGCTTCGAATGCGGGCAGATAAATTTCGCGCATGGTGCGCTCGTCAATTATGGAATCCGTGTTGTGACGGTCGAACTCGGAATTGTTTCCCATGAAATGTTTCGCGGTGGCGCTGACGCCCTGGCTTTGCATGCCCTGGATGTATCCCACCGCGATTTGGCCGGCCAGATACGGATCTTCGCCCATGTATTCGAAATTGCGGCCATTCATCGGCGCCCGATAGATGTTGAACGCCGGTCCGAGCATGAAGTGCACGCCCTTCGCACGGGCGTCGCGGGCAATTTGCGCGCCTTCTTCGGCCGCGAGCGCGGGATCCCATGAAGCCGCGAGCGAAATTCCGCCCGCCAATGTGGTCGAAGGACCTCCGTGGCGAACGCCGATCGGTCCATCGGCCATGCGCAAGCGAGGCAAGCCGAGATCGGGATAGGCGCGAATGTAGAAATCGTCCTGGCCGCCGAGCATGTCAATCTTCTGGTCGAGCGTCATTTTGCTGAGGATCGCTTCAACGCGCTGCTCGACGTCGTCGGGCGCGGCCGTAGCGAAAGGAACCAGCGCTGCAGCGAGCGCAACAAACAACAAAGTGAAGATCACGGCAATTCTGCGTTGCGGCTTCGTAGCGTTCGTGCGTGCAGGCATCATCAATTCTCTCCTTCGGCTCTTGCTTGCAATTATTTATTTCGGCGAATCGTCTGTGTGGCCCGCGCTGCTCTGCAATTTACGAAATTCATCCATTTCGCGATCGGCATCGGCGGCCTTTCCCTGCTTCCGATAGACACCAGCGAGTCCAAAATGCGCTTGGGCGGCAAGCTCCGTGTTTTTCTCGAGGTTCAGAACATGCAGCCACGACTTTTGCGCCAGGCTGTCGTCGCCATCCTGCGCCGCGGCTTTGCCGAGCATGTAGAGAGTTTCCGGCATATCTTCTTTCAGTTGATCGGAACTAACAAGGGCTTCGCGCGCTTCGTGGAATTTTCCGAGTTGCACCAGAGCTTCGCCTAGACGATAAAACGCTTCGGGGCTGCCCGGCTGAACTTCGGTTTCGAGCTGAAACTGTTCCGCGGCCTTGTCCCATTGCTGCGCGCGCGCGTAAAGCTCGCCAAACTCCAGATGCAGGCCCGCCGTCTGTGGGCGCAAGCGCAGCGCTTCCAGAAATTCCCGTTCGGCGCTGGGGACATCGCGCAATGCTGCGTAATCCTGCGCCATCATCTGATGGGCGCGCGCGGAATCCGGAAAGCGGTCTTCGAGTTCGTCGAAGACTTGTTTGGAGAGCAGGCCGGCAGCTCGACCGTAATAATACAAAAGGTCGGGATCGTTTGGATTTTGAGACAGGGCTTTTTGCAGAACCGGCATAGCTTCCGACAATTTTCCCGCTTCCAGGAGTGCGATGCCCAGCGCGTCTTCGGCATGCGCTTTTTCGAGATGCGGAATTGCCTCGCTGGCGTATCCCTGCGCCAATAGCGCGTAGCCGAGCAGCCGGTGGGCGCCTTCAAGATTGGGGCTAAGCTCGACGGCGCGCTTCAGCGGTGGGATGGCGGCGGCGTAGTCGTGCTTCTCCATGAAGATGTCACCCAGATCCACGAACGCGATAGCCAACTTCGGATCGAGCTCGGTGGCTTTCTGGAATTCGGCGGCCGCTGCATCCAAGTGCCCGCTTTTTTCGGCTTCCACTCCGGCGTGCAGATGCTGGGCGGCCGGCGACGGCGTGGCCGATGCCTGCAGCGCGAGCAAGAGTGAAAGCAGTCCGCCGCTCATAATTTTCCCGGCTCGCGGATTTCGAGGAACTGATCGGCTTTGATGTTTTCAAGAATCTGATGGGCGCCGGAGGGCCAGTGAACTTCGACCTTCGCGATTTCAGCCGCGCCGAGGCCAAAGTGCAATCGTTTATCGCTGGCGGAAATGTAGCTGCCGGCGGTGGTCGCGAATCGAACCTGGCCATTCACCAGCACGCGGGCGCCGAGACCATCGCGATTGCTCCGTGTTCCACGCAGGGAAATGGAGAGCCAATGCCCAGCGCCGCCATGATTCATGAGCACGAGCGGCGCGCCCCCGAGGGAAGTGACCACAACATCCATCCAACCATCGTTGTTCAGATCGCCGAAAGCTGCGCCGCGGCCGGCGATCGCGGAAGTGATACCGGAATCGGCGCGCTCGAAGCGCCCATTGTGATTAAGTGCCAGCAGAGGCGGTTCTTTGTAATGCAGCATGTGGTCAATCGCTTCCACGTTGTCCAGCACATGGCTCTGCGCTACGAACAGGTCCTTCCAGCCGTCGTTGTCGAAATCCTCAAAGCCCACTCCCCAGCCCGAACTCGCGGCAGACAGCAAGCCCAGGCCTGATTGCAGGCTGCGGTAGCTGAACGAGCCGTTGCCGTCGTTGTGAAACAGCGCGTAAACCTCGCGTGGCAGCACCGTGACCAAGATGTCGGGGCGCCCGTCGTTATCATAGTCTTGAAAAACGGTGCCCATGCCGGAAAGCGGCTTGCCATCGGCGGTGAGCGCCGTGCCCGCTTCCAGGGCGCGTTCGGTGAACGTGCCGTCGCCATTATTATGGAACAGAAACTGGCGCATGCCATCGTTCGAAACGAAAATATCGGTGAATCCATCGTCGTCGTAGTCGGCAAACGAGACACCGAGGGAGCGTCCTTTGAGCGCGGCGATGCCGGAACGCTGACTGACATCCTCGAATGTGCCGTCGCCGCGATTGCGATAAAGGATATTGGTCGTTGCAGGGAATTCAGCGGGCGGACAGTACGTCTGCCATTCATTGCCGCAAATTTTGCTGTGCTGCGTGTCCCAGAGCATGTAACGCGTGACGAAAAGGTCGAGGTGGCCGTCGTTATCGTAATCGAAGAAGCCGGCGGAGCAGCTCCAGCCGCCCGCTTCCACGCCTGCTTTGGCGGTTACGTCGGTGAAAGTGCCGTCGCCATTGTTGTGGTATAGCGTATTTTTTCCGTAGTTCGTTACGTACAGGTCGGGGAAGCCGTCGTTATCGTAATCGCCCACTGCGACGCCCATGCCGTAGTTGCCGTCGCCAGCATTCGCCAGACCGGCCTCCTTGGTTACGTCCGTGAAGCTGCCATCCGGATTCTGGCGGTAGAGACGATTCCAATTGCGCGGATCGTGCCGGTCAAAGGTCTCCGGCGCGTGCATGGGATTGGTGAGCTGCCCGCTATTCACCAGAAAAATATCGAGCAAACCGTCGTTATTGTAATCGAAGAGCGCCACGCCGCCACCCATGGTTTCGATTAGATACTTCTGCGGCGTGGGCGCATTCACGTGGTTGAAATCCAGGCCGCGGGGGTGTTTTACGTCAAATAGAGGGGCGCTCGCAGGCAGCACAACACCCATGGCGGCACACATTTCCAGAAAATCGCGTCGCGTGATTCGGCGGTTCATCCGAGCTGAAGTGGGCTCCTGTGGGGCCAAGCAAGGTTAGCAGAAGTGACGTGCGAGCGCATAGGGCGCGGCTGGCGTGCTTTGTGCAGCTGCAATTCATGGACATGACGTTTAACGAGCCTTGTGGAATAATCGTTGCCCGGCATACCTGTCCTATTACCATGCTTGTGGTGCAAGAATTAGAGTTGTGCGATCCCTTGAGGTAACCGATGCCACGCGCTCTTCGTACTACAGTAATTGGCAGCTACCCCTTTCCAGCCTGGTTGGAATTTGCGTCCAACCACCTGGACGCATTCGGCGCCGATGATCTAAGCGAAATGCTGGATGATGCGGTGGCTGTGGCCGTAAAGGATCAGATGGACGCGGGATTGGACGCGATCACTGACGGTGAACAGACCCGTCTGGATTTCAATCTATCATTTTACGGATTCTTGACGGGCATTTCCTCCGAACCACTGCCGAAGCGGAGGTTTGGACC
This sequence comes from uncultured Acidobacteriota bacterium, assembly GCA_963779465.1. GTDB lineage: Bacteria > Acidobacteriota > Terriglobia > Acidiferrales > UBA7541 > Palsa-295. The sequence goes on from CAVZYH010000004.1 coordinate 575,568, forward strand.
TCCGGGGCACGACCAGCGCGGGAAAAATGACGTGACTGGGGAACTCGCGGCCCCGCGCGGCCTGGGCGTCGTGGAGGAGTTTCGACGCCTGAAACGCATTGCTCCTGCGGGCGTAGATCTAAAGGCGAGCGTGCCCGGTCCGTACACTCTCAGTGGGCGCCTTAACCCAAATAAAACCTATCCTGACAGGTTCGCGCTTACACATGCGCTCGTCCCTATCGTGCGGCGGGAGTTGGAAGCGCTGGTTGCCGAAGGCTGCCAGGAAATCTGTGTGGACGAACCTTCGATGAGCTGCTACGGGCATCGGGAGGATCCACGCGTTTTCGTGAAGCTGTTCAACGAGACGGTAGATAGCGTGCGCGGCCGTTGTCGGTTATCCACGCATTTGTGCTTCGGCAACTTCAAGGGACGCGCGGTGGCTCCTCGAAAATACGCATGTCTGTTTCCGGCGTTTCTGGATATGCATGTCGAAGAAATGCACCTGGAGATGGCTAGCCGGGAATTCGCCGAGCTCGAAATTATCAAGAGTATTGCGGAGCGCATGGATGTCGCGGTGGGAATCATCGACGTGAAGAGTTATTACATCGAGACGCCGGAAGACGTGGCGGGCCGCGTACGGCGCTGTTTGCAGTTCGCGCCGGCCGAGCGTCTCGCTTTTGCGCCGGATTGCGGACTGAGCCAAACGGCGCGCTGGGCTGCGCGGCGAAAGCTCAAGTCCATGGTAGATGGCGTGAAACTGGTGCGCCGGGAATTGGGTCTAGCGTGATTGCACCGCTGCTGAAAGACGCTGCGCTGCTTGCGGACATCAGGGCAGCCAACCGCGACGATGGACATTTTCGCCTTTGGTGGCTGGGGCAGAGCGGTTTTGTGGTGCAATGGCGCGGGCGGCATCTGCTGCTCGACCCGTACTTGTCCGATTCGCTGACCAAGAAATACGCCAATACCGACAAGCCTCACGTGCGAATGACGGAGCGCGTGGTGGATCCGGCAGCTCTCAATTTTATTGATGTAGTCACATCGAGCCACAATCATACCGATCATCTCGACGCGGAAACGCTGGGACCACTATTGCGCGTCAATACAGGAATCACTCTGATTGTGGCGGAGGCAAACCGGAACTTCGTTGCGGGGCGACTGGGGATTGACGCGTCGCTTCCGGTGGGACTAGAAATCGGCCGGTCTACGGATGCCGGACCATTTCGAATCGAGGCGGTTCCCGCGAAGCATGATGAACTGGGGCCGGAATTTGTCGGCTACATCGTCCGATTCGGCCCGTGGACGGTATATCACAGCGGTGACACGCTGCTGTACAACGGCATGGCAGAGCTGCTGCAACGCCACAGGGTGGATGTGGCCCTACTGCCAATCAACGGCCGCGCGCCAGAGCGCCGTGTGGCGGGCAATTTGAATGCGAAAGAAGCGGCTCAATTAGGCAAGCAAATCGCTGCGCGCACGGTGATTCCGTGTCACTACGAAATGTTTGCGTTTAACACGGGGGACCCACAGGATTTCGCAGCAGCCTGCGATGCGATCGGACAGAGTTATGACATTTTGCACTGCGGAGAGCGCTGGGAAAGTTGTTCGCTGGAAGCCGATCGCACACGTGAAGCCTCTATTTAGCTGAAGAAACCTCGCACCGCTACACCTGCCGCCCTGCAAACGAAAGCACGAATATCGCCACAACCAAAATTCCCACGCCGACCGCCATCACGATTCGTGGATTCGAACCGCTTCCTTTCCATTCGCCCGTAATCAAACCCCACGCGGCAGCCGTGATGACGATCACCGACATGAACAGCGGCCACCCGAATACAGCGCCCAGCTGGCCGAGATTGGTGGTGGCAGCGCCATATAGAATTGTGCTGGCGAACCAGAGTAGCGCCATCAGCGCGGAGAGAAACCAGTGGTGAGCCGTCTGGGGAGCGCCAAACTGACGGACATTCTTATTTTTGAAAATTAGATAGCTGCAATAAATCAAGCTGGGAATACCACCGGCGAGCATCAGCGGAAGAAACGCAGCGTTTGGAGTGGAGACGCGAGATGCGCCGTGCGCTTCGGCTGCTTTCAGGATCGGCGCGCCGAAAACCAAACCGAGATTCACCAGACCGGAACCGATGCCGCCCAAAACGCAGAAGGTCAGGCCCATGGCGATGGACGATTTGCCTGGCGCACGCGCTCCTAAAGCCATTTCACGACGTTTGCCGGCGACGGCGCAAGCGCCCACGCCAATCAGCACCAGCGCGAGACCACCGAGAACGCTCATGCCCGCCGGAGTGGCAATCTTGTCTCTATGAAAAACGACAAGCGGCACCAGGCTGCCGAGCGCGGCGGAAAGTCCGAGCATGATGGAAAAGGAAACCGCGACTCCGACGGCTTCAACCGCAAGGCCGATAAATACCACGGAAATTCCCCAGCCCGCGCCGCACGCCGCGACCGCTGCTACTACGCCCAGCCCGCTCTCTTGATAGACCGCGAGCGTATTGGGGATCGTGAAGAACGTGAGCAGCGGCGGGAAAATGAACAGGCCGTAGATCGTCCACATCAGCCAGGTATGCTCCCATTGCCAGCGATGCGTGAGTTTCATGGGAACGGCGAAGCTCCCGTTCATCACGCCGGCGACGATAATCATCAGCAAGCCGAGAGTGGCTTCATGCATGGATTGGGCCTGTCCTTTTGTCCGCGGGAAGCGAACGAAACGCGTAACAGTTTGCGGGATTGCTCACGAAAATTTTCTCGATGTCGGCTTTGGTGAAACCTGCTTCGATTAGTCGTGGAACGAAATCGCGCAGCAAAAATGCCAATCCGGGAGTTCCCCCGTACGCTTTCCAGTATTTTCGGCGAGCTGCGTCCATGCCCAGCACGACCTGCTGGCCGAAACCTGCAGCGACCATGGCGACGACCAGATCCAAGGTGGGATTGCCTGCTTCCGGCCCCCAACGAAACGCGGAATCGTACTCCAGTATGACGCCGGTCGAAAGAATTTCCTGGTGGTAGGCGCGGTCTGGGGCTCGGTCCGTGTGTGATATTACTACGTGCTGCAGCGGCACGCCGAATTCTTCGAACAGCCGGACCTGCTCCAAGGCGCCCCCGCCTTGCTCGGTGTGAGTGAGAATCGGCGCTCCGGTTTGCTGATGTGCGATGGCCGCTGCCTCGAAGGCCTTGCGCTCATGTGCGCTGGGATACTTCTGTCCTGTGGCCACTTTCACTACCCCGGCCTTGTGCGGAGTGCGTGAAATTTCGGGGCCGTTGTAATCAGCGGAATCTATGCCCTGTTCAATATCGGCGACGAACAGTTTCGCCAGTTCCTCGGCGTTCAGACGCTCGCCCCAGTGTCCTGGCGCGTAGTATTTCGCGAGATGAAGTCCCGTAGGGCAAACAATATTCACGCCTGTAATGCGGCATATCTCAGCGAGTTTTGCGGGGTTGCGTCCGCCGCCGCAGGGCATGGAATCAACCAGAGTGCGGCCTCCCGCCGCATGGAATTCTGCAACGTCAACACAAGCACGCTCGACTGAATCCAGTAAGAAATCGGGATATCGGTAAGTTGTAAAGCTGGGGTCGATAATGAGGTGTTCGTGGGCGTAGCAGATGCCAGCCTGACTCGCCTCGATGTCTCCGAGAACTGTGCGCAGGAATGGCATGATTGTTAGCTGCGGAGAATCGCTCCTGCTTTCTGCAGACTTTGTTCAAGTTGGCGAATGTCGAGTTCACGCGGCGCTCGGCGCGTCGTCGAGCACAGTGCCGCCGCGGTTCCAGCGGCTTGTCCCATAGCCATGCATTGAGCCATGGAGCGCACGCTGGCGTGAGCATCGTGGGTCGCCGAGAAGCAGCGGCCAGCTACCAGCAGGTTTTCCACTTTCTGGGGGATGAGCGTACGAAACGGAATGCCGACGCATTTTCCATCGGGAAGGTATTGCCATTCGGTATCGCTACCGGCGTGGTGATCTTCGATCGGCGCTCCGCAGAGTCCGATCTGGTCGTCGAATTGGCGCGCGCTGAGCACATCTTCGCGTGTAAGGCGGTATTCTCCATGGACTCGCCGCGTCTCGCGGACGCCGATTTGCGTTCCGAATGCGATCAGTTCAGATTCAGCGTATCCGGGAATTTCCGTTTTGAGGAACCGCAGATATTCCAGGGCTTGGCGGCGTCCTTCGATTTCTGCATTGGTCAGCAGATCCGGATCAGTCGCGTTGCGGAATTGTCCGTCGGGCGATTCGAATGATTGCACGCGCGTCATGTTGGTCGCCATCATCCCTTTAACGGGGGTGATGTGATCGCTGCCTTCGCGGCGCGGCAGATTGAAACGGCCGGATTCAGCGGCTGCCGCCATGCGCTGGTGAAATTCCTTCTTCGAGAGGGTCTTTCGCAGGGCCACGTCCACATTCGCCACTTTGAACGTGGTGGTAAGCATTTGAGCGGGTTCGTGTTCGCCCGCCAGTTCGCAGGGAGCACCAGCGAAGTAGCACAGATCGGCGTCTCCAGTGGCGTCAACAAAATATTTTCCAATTACTTTTCGCAGGCCCTGCTTGGTGGCGACGGTGAGCGATTGAATGTTTTGTCCTGAAATCGAGGCTTCCTGCATCCAGGCGTACAGCAGGATCGCCGCGCCGGCATCCTGCACCAATCGCTCCCACACCATTTTCAAGTATTCCGAGTTGTAGGTAATTCCAGTGCCCGCGCCATACGTGTTGGGCCGTTCCATGCAGGCTCCGTGCTCGCGGAGGCCCTTGATCACATCGTCGGCGATGCCGCCGACTACCTTGAGGGAGCGCGAACCCGGAGTATAGAAGCCGTAAAAAGTGTCGAGCACGGCAGTGCTGGTGCCGCCGAGAAAGCCGAAGCGCTCGATGAGGAGGGTTTTCGCGCCGGCACGCGCGGCCGCGATTGCCGCAGTGGCTCCCGCCGATCCGGATCCAGCCACTACGACATCAAAATGGATGCTTTCCGCGCCCTGTGTGGGAAACACATCCATATCAGCCCCGCAGCGCTTCCGTTTCCAGCAGCGCCAAGCCGGCAGCACCGATTACTCCGGCATGCGACGGCACACGGGGGAACACGATCGGAATATCGCGGCCAATCAGGAACCGCGTCCTGCTGCGCAGCTGTTCGCGCAGCGGCTCGAGCAATTGCGGGCCGGACTCGGCGATTTGTCCGCCCAAGATAATCAGCTCCGGATCGATTAAGTGGATCAGACTCGCGATCGCTGCGCCTAGATGCAGAGTGGCACGGTCGATGATCCACTGCGCGGCTTCGTCGGATGCGGCGGCATCCTGAAACACTTGCGAACAATCGGAAGCCTCGCTGCGATCGGTAAGCACTGAACCAACTCGCCGGTGCCTCGTGGAAAACGCTTCGGCTTCAATTGCCCGGGCGGAAAAGATAGTTTCCAGGCAACCGTAATTTCCGCAGATGCACATCGGGCCGTGCGCATCGATAGTCATGTGGCCTATGTGCCCGGCCACGCCGTGCGCGCCGCGCATGATCTGGCCTTGCATCAGCATTCCGCCGCCCACGCCGGTTCCTAACGTCATCATCAGGACGTTTTGGCAGCCTTTGGCCGCTCCCCAGAGCCACTCCGCAATCAGCGCGGTGCGCGCGTCGTTGTCGGCATACACGAACTTACCGGCAGCGCCTGCGCTAACCAGATCGCGCAATACATGTCCTTCCAGATGCTTCAGATCGCCCGGCGAACGCACCAACAGTGTGGTATTGGTGTCCACCACGCCTTTGCATCCTATTCCGATGGCTCGAACAGAAACATTCGGACTAAGCCGGGCGAAAAACGATTCCGCCACCTTCTGGAAGCCTTCGACGGATCGGGGCGTAGCTTCGGACAAGGCCAGACGCAATTTCCCAGTCCCATCCACGAGCCCGCCTTTCAGGTTCGTGCCGCCAACATCCAAACCGATGGCATAGATTTCTTCCAACGGAGTACGTGCTGTTTCCAGTTTTTCAGTCATTGATTTGCGATATTATCGCATCGTTGTGCATAATGACAGAATCAACCCTATGACAGAGACCTCTAAGCGCGGTGCGAACGCTGCCGTAACCTATTTCGACGCTGTTATTCCCTTACTCAATCAAATAAAAGCAACCCAGATGGCCCCGATTCAGGAGGCTTCCCGCCTGTTCGCGGATCGCATCGCGAAAGGTGGGCTGGTGTTTCTCTTCGGTTGCGGACATTCCCGCATGATGTGCGAAGAGATGACGCCCCGCCAGGGCTGCTTCGTGGGATTCGTGGCCCTGGTGGAACAGTCGCTCTCGAATCATTCCGCCATCATCGGCACAAATGGCTTGCGCCCTCCGCTGCATTTGGAAAAATACGAGGGCTACTCCGATCAGATTTTGAACGGCTTCCACTTCGGTCCGAACGACGCGTTCATCGTCATTTCCACCAGCGGAATCAGGCCCGTGCCCGTGGAAATGGCGCGAGGCGCGCAACAGCGGGGGCTTCCCGTCGTTGCCATCGTTTCCCGCGCCCATTGTGAGCAATCCAAGCCGGCCCATTCTTCCGGCAAGAAGCTGATCGATTTTGCCGACATCGTTATTGACAACGGCTGCCCTCCGGGCGATTGCGTCGTGGAGCTAGACGGTTTGGATTGGCGCACCGGCCCTGTCTCTACTGTGACGGGCGCGATGATCATCAACATGCTCCGCTGCGAGACCGCGCAGCTGTTGCTGGAAAGAAAGCACAAACCCGTGCTGCTTCCCAGTCATCAGTTCGTCGGGAACCAGAGCGCGGAGGATCAACTCGAATCGTTTTACGAAGCCTACCGGAAGAGTCTTCGGCATCTCTACGAATGACCGCGCGGTCCTAAATGGCGCAAACTCTGCTAATCACCGGGTCGTCCGGAATCGCTGCCGCTACGGCCCGCCTGGCCGCAGGGCGAGGCAGCAGAATTTTTATTGTGGGAAACCGCGAAAGCGAATGCCGGGATCTGTGCAAAGACATTCCAGCTTCGGCCTACGCGGTGGCTGATGTGGCCGATTACAAGGCGGTGCAGGAAGCGGTGGCCGCAAGCATCCGGAAGTTCGGCACGATCGACGCCGTCTTTAACGTGGCCGGCATCAGCGGGCGCTCGCTGGGCGATGGTCCCTTGCACGAATGCACTCCAGAGGGATGGCAGGCCATGATGAACATTCACGCGGCAGGAACTTTTCACGTCTGCCGCGAGGTAATTCGCCACTGGCTCGAAGGATCTGGGAAAGGTACGATTCTGAATACCGGCAGCGTGCTGGCACGCTCTCCTGAACGAGAATTCTTCGCGACTCATGCCTATGCAGCCAGCAAGGGCGCGATCGAGTCTATGAGCCTTGCGGCTGCCGCCTACTACGCGCCGCTGGGAATTCGCATCAATGTGATTGCGCCGGGTTTGGTGCGCACCCCCATGAGTGCGCGCGCGCAGACGAACGACAAGATTCGTACTTTCATCGCGCACAAACAGCCGGTGAAGGGTGATTTCGTCGAAGCCGAAGAAATCGCGCGAATCGCGCTGTTTCTCCTGAGTGACGAATCCATCCCGATGACTGGGGAAGTGATTCGAGGGGACGCGGGATGGGCCGTCACGGGTTAGCTGGCCGCGAATTCCCGCCTACGCCGAGCACAGATGCGCGGCGGCAGATATAGTTCAGCTGATTTCCCACCGAAGTGGCGCATCAGGTTTACTCTCGCCGGAAAATCGGATCCCTTGCCCTGACTTGGACATCTGCACCGTTTGACCATTGATCTTTACTTGACGCAATCCAGCCGCTTCTGATGGTGGGAGTTGAATCTCAAAATCCCAGTGTCCCGCCACCGAAGGTGAGTACCAACCCGTGTAGCCATTCTTGGACTTCTTGAAACCCAACAGCGGAGAAGTGAAATCATACTCGGCCATCGGAAGGGTCGGTTGAAAGCTGACGCCGTTTTCCTGGAAGGCAAGACCCAGCAATTTCGCAGCGCTGTAAAGCGGCCAGGCGTGAGGGTGCATATTCATGACCGGGTAGTCAGTCCAGTTGAGCCCCAACGCAGGGTGCTGACTGTGATCGTCCGGCGAGCGCTCTATGAACATGGTCTGGCCGGGGTATTTTGATAACACCGAGTTGTAGGTATCCGGACCACTCCACAGGCCATACCAGATGTCCGGGTAAGCTTCCGCGTGCAGCGCGAGGCAGTTCTTCTTCCATTCGTCCCAGGCTTGGGTGCCGTCCACAAGAGCCAGCGCCCAGATGAGGGTTCCATTGATGGACGGCCAGATTCCTCCATTGGTCAACGTGCCCACTTGACTGGTCATGTTGGGATCGCCTTTACTCTGCACCAAAGCGCCGATGGGCGACGGCTTGCGCACAAGTTCGTTCAGCGACGCGACCAGCGTCGCGCGCTGTTCAAGTGTGGCTGCTCCCCCGATGATTGACCAGGGTTGCGGTTCCAGCCATAGATGGTCCTCGCCCAACCAGCCGAGCTGCGGGCCAAGCCACGCTCTGCGGAACCACCGCCCTTGCCAGCACTCACGAACGGCCACGCGTTGGGCTTCGGCCTTGGCACGCGCTTGGTCCGCGTCCTTCGTGTCCCCGACATACGCGAGCATGCGCGCGTAGTAGTCCAAGACATAGCTGGCCATCGCGGCGTTCAGGACGCTTTCGGCTTGCTGGCGGACTTCGCCTTCACCGGATCCGGCCTGCGACGCCGTCGCGGAGCGTAGGACGACTACGTCGTCATTCCAATCTCCGTTGGAGAGGCGCATGAGCCCGTGTTTCCCCACTCCGATGTCTTGAGTGAGGTGGATGTAGGAACGCTGCAGAAGGTCGCGCACCGTCGGGTCTGTGGAACTTGCCACCTGACGCGGATAGCTGGGAATCTTTTCGTCGAGAAAGTTTTTGTCGCGCGTGGCCAGCACGTATTCGCTCGCGGTCCACAACAACCACATCTCCTGATCGCTGGGATGGAAAATGGCAGGCATGGGAACGCCGCTCCCCACGATGCCGTAAGGAATTGACCCGTCCGCTTGAATTTCTTTCAACGTGTAGCGAATCACCGCGCGGGCAACTTCCGGCTTGCTGAAGATAAAGGGCAAGGTGTGTTGCAGCGGATCACGCGCCGCGCCCTGAAATCCGATGATGTATTGGTACACGTGACCTTGCGAAAGGATATGTTCGCGGAAGAAGCTGTCGTAGGTGAGATTGCTGCGCAGATAGTAGTTGTGCCAGGACGTTTCTCTTTCAACCCACGGCTCCGCCGGCGTGCTGAATCGAACGCCATCCGCTTTCCAGGCAGCGCTGGACCGCGACAACAATCCCGCGGGATCAGCCGAATACTTCGCCACCAAAGCGTCCATCTCGAAACCCTGAGGCAGATACCCGTACAAGAAGAAAAGTGTCCGGCTTTCCCGCGGGCGCAGGGTCAGCTGACGCTCCAGCAACAACGCGCTCGCAGAACCCGTGGAACCGGTGCTGTTGTTGAGCTTGGCCGCAAGCCCGGAAGGATGATCAACGCCACCGCTCCCGAAGAAAGCGGAGGCGTCGGTGGCAAATCCGTCCGCGGGGCCATCGAGCGACACGAGAAAAGTGCTCGGAGGATTCAGATCTTCCATCGCCGCTCCAGACGCGAGGTCGGGAACTGGCCCTCCAAAAAAGCCGGAGGGATCCTTTCGCAGCGAGGCTTGAACTTGTTCCCACAATTGCTCGTCTGCTGGCGTTCGTCCAAGAAATTTCTGCGTTTCGACCAGACCCGCGCGATTCGGCAATGCGCGAAACTCGTGGGCAAAGCGGGCTCCGAATTGACGACGCAGATCGGCGCCGTTCGCGCTATGGAGCACTTCCGCTTGCATCCACGAACGATATGAAAATTGATAATTGTGGCAGCCCCAGTATTCGACCCAGCGGAGGTTTGCTTCTTGGTTGCCGTGGTTCGTGACTGTCACAGCCGAAAGCAAAACGGGATCATCGCCAAAAGGAGCAAGAACCACCTGATCGACCGCATACTTTTGCCCTTTTACGGTTTTCCGGAAGTAGCCCTCGCCCATAATCCTGTCGAAGGATTCGCCCTGTCCGGGATAATAAGTGCTGAGTACCTGCTCTCCATCGGTGAGGAAGCCGATGCCACCGCCAAAGTGCGATTGTTCCGGAAAATAATCGTTCAGAAATTTCGGCGAGCCTTCGTCCTGGCGAACCTGCACGTATCCGTAGTTCGAAACCGCCGCAATGATGCGATCGTTGCCCACCTGGTGGGTGTGGTCGGTGGGACCGCGCCATTGCTTGTGCACGGGAGTAACCGCTTTCGGGTCGGTGACCTGATCACACGTGTACCGATACGCTGGGAGGCCGAACTGATCGGTAATCCACTCGCCAAAATGGCCTGAACCGTACGGCTTCGATTCGCTCGCTTGCGCGTCGGCCGCGATTGTGGATGTGCCATTCCAATGCTCAGTGTCGAAATTCGGCACTGCGAATTTGTGGAATGCTCCAACGCCGACAATGCCAAGAAACTCACGTCGCTTCATGATGGACCTTTCTCAATCGTTGTCATTTCGCAAAGTTGCTCACGGGCAGATGAATCAATGTAATACAGCTTTGGTGCGACCATGTCCACTAGCGCGCGGCAGCGAAAAGTCGAAAGCGATTTTCGGGCTGGCCTCGAACTTTGGTTTCCATCGAAAACAGGCTTCCGGCAAGGCGATCTCCTCGCGGCGCTTCGGCGGAGGCTGTAGTTACAAACAGAGTGGTGAGCTCGGCGCCGCCGAACACGCAACTGGTGATGTTCTTCACGGGCATCTCAATTACCCGGTCAATCTTTCCGTCAGGCGCAACGCGTACCACACAATTTCCGAAAAAGCGGCAGTTCCAAAGAAAACCTTCTGAGTCCACTGTCGAACCGTCGGGAAGTCCGCGCTCGAAGCCATCCAGAAAAGGACGTTCATTCGAAATTGCGCCGGTGGATGAGTCGTAGTCGTAAACCCAAATGACGTTTGCGAGTGTGTCTCCGAAATAAAAGCGGCGGCGATCGGGACTCCACGCAAGAGTGTTGGAAATTCCGACGTCTTTTCGCCAGCGCGTGACCGTGGCGTCCGGGTCCACGCGAATGAGAATGCCATCTTGTCCGCCGGCAGGGCTTGAGGAGCCATCCGGATTCACGTTGTTGCGCATCGAGCCAAGCCAGAGAGAGCCGCGTGGATCGCAGCGCGCGTCGTTCAAGCGGACAGCAGGCCAGCCGTCGAGCCGGAACAGGGGATCGTGACGTACATCGGTAGCAGGCTCCCAGAGAATCACACGCGAGCCCAGGACGACGATCAGCACATCGTCGCGACCGGTCAAAGAGAGAGATGTGACCGGTTCATCGAATAGCCAGGTGCGGACGGTGGAGTCCGCCAGATTCAGGCGGTGAATCAAGAAGCGATTGATGTCGGTCCAGTAAACGGCCTGACGGGCGGCGTGCCACACAGGGCCTTCGCCGCAAACGTCACCCGTTGGCGCAACGCAAACCGGAGACTCGATCATTGCACTCCGATACCCGCGAGCAGGCCGCCGTCCACGAGATAGTCGCCGCCCGTGCAGAACGCCGCACGATCGGACAGGAGAAATGCCGCGAGCTCGGCAACTTCTTCGACGGTGCCAACGCGGCGGAGGGGATGCGCAGCGCCAAATCTCTCGATCACCGTCTCAAGGGGCAAGTCCGGAGAAAAATGCGCGGCGGAACGTTCGAGCATCGGCGTCCGAATGGAGCCCGGACTAATGGAATTGACGCGAATTTTATCGGTGGCGTGGTCCAGAGCGAGAGCGCGCGTCAAACTATGCAAGCCGCCCTTCGACGCAGCGTAGGCGACAACTCCAGGTTGGCAAGCGTAGCCTTGAACGGAGGCCAGGATGATGATTGAACCGCCGCCTCGTTTCCGCATTTCCGGTACGCCGAAGTGCGCGAGAAGATAAACACTGCTGAGATTTACCGCGACGCAGCGGTTCCAGGTTTCAGGATCTGTTTCAACGCTATTCCCGAAGGGATGAAAGGCCGCAGCGTTGGCGATGATATCCAGGCCGCCGAATTGTGCGACGGTTTTGCCGACGGCGGCTTTGACCTGCTCCGGAATACTCACGTCGCATAGCTCGACGCGAAGTGTGGCGTGTTGCGCGTCGGAAATCTGCTGTAGTTCGCGGTTTGCGGCTGCATCAATGCCGCAGGCCACGACGTTCGCGCCGTCCGCCGCCAGGCGCAGCGCGATGGCTCGGCCAATCCCGGTGGTCCCGGTGACGATGGCAACTTTATTTTCGAATTCCTTCATGGGTGTTCGCTCTCTTTATTTCTTGGGTGCAGGCAAATGCGAATATACACCCGCACGTTCAGTCTGCTAAATCTGGAACGGCACTAAGCAACCCGTGCGCCAGGCCACGCAGTTCCGCGAGCCCCTTCAACCGGCCGACATAAGAGTAGCCGGGATTGGTCTTCTTGCTTATGTCGTCGGCAAGCAGGTGCCCGTGGTCGGGTCGCATGGGAATCTCATGATCTGGGCGGTTCTGCCCCCGCCGGCGGGATTCTTCCACCAAGAGTGCGCGCACCGCCGCGACCATGTCCGAGCTGCCGCTAAGGTGCTCGGCCTCGTAAAACGAGCCGTCCGCTTCACGTGTAACCTGACGCAGGTGCGCAAAATGAATCCGCGGCGCAAATTCGCGGATCATCGCGAGCAGGTCATTGTCCGCACGCGCGCCGAAAGATCCAACGCAGAACGTCAAGCCATTCGGAGGCGCGTCGGCGCCACGGAAAATGTGACGCACGTCCTCGGCTGTGGAGACGACCCGGGGCAAACCGAAGAGCGGCCATGGCGGGTCGTCTGGGTGGATGGCAAGGCGGATGCCCAAATCTTCCGCGACGGGTACAACATCCCGCAGGAAGGCGACGAGGGAAGAACGGAGATCGTCGGGCGTGATTCCTGCCCAGGCCGCTAGCGACTCGCGAAATGCCTTGCGGTCGTACGATGATTCCGCGCCGGGAAGTCCGGCGATAATGGCGCGCTCGAGTTCGCCCTGTTGCGTCGGAGACATCGCGGCGAAGCGAGTGCGCGCGGCAGCGACGCGTTCCGGCTGGTAGTCCCGCTCGGCACCCGGACGCTCGAGGAGGAACAAGTCGTAGGCCGCGAAATCAATAGCATCGAAGCGCAACGCATATCCCGCGTTGGGCAGGCGCCACATCAAATTCGTGCGCGTCCAATCAACCAGAGGCATGAAGTTGTAACAAACGACCGGGACGCGGGCTTTGGCGACGGCGGCAAGAGAATCCTTCCATGCGGCGATGTACTGACGGTAAGGCCCGGTGCGCAACTTGATGGAGGTGTGAACCGGAATGCTTTCCACCACGGACCAGAGCAGGCCAGCAGATTCGATTTCAGCTTTGCGCTTGAGGACTTCGTCCAGGGGCCACGCCTCGCCACGATAGATGTGGTGAAGCGCCGTGACGATACCGGTAGCCCCAGCCTGTCTTATCTGCGCCAACGAAATGGGATCCTGTGGTCCAAACCAGCGCCAGGTTTCCTTCATGATTTTCCCGCGATTTTCATCGGCTAGAAATCTCTACGATCGGTTTACGAGCGACAGACTATGACGTCGCTTTGCGAAAGCATTCATCCAGCGAGTCCAATGTGGCCGTTGAACTGGATTTTCCCAGCAAAAAATTGCTGATCACAAACGAGGCCTGCGATTGGAATTCCACGAAGCCCGCAAACCGCGGCCGCAGGAACGCTTGTTCGAGCGTGGGTAGAGTAGCTTCGAAGAAATGGTTCGAGATCTCATTGATTGCGGGATCGATCCAGGCGTTCCTGTTGCCCGGCTGTCCACCCGAATGGACGTAAATCGTTTTCTGGCACTCGGCGCTCGCCACCCACACCGCATAATCGACGGCAGCCGAAAGTTCTTTGCAGCGGGCTGAGATGGCGAGGCCCGCGCCGCCGAGCACAGAACCTGCAGGTCCGCGGGGAGGGCGGGAGGGAATGTTTGTAAAATGGATGGGAGCGCGCCGGTAACCAGGCCGCGCATAGTTCGAATAGCCGAAAGCGATCGGACAATACGCAATCTCGTCCGTGGTACTCATCTTCTCCCACACGGCGATAGGATTCATTCCGCGCGCTTCGGTAATCGCGTATTCCCCTAGCCCTTTGAGCTGATGCAGAGCCGATTCTCCAGTGTCCTTGCCAATCACCTTTTGTGCCCCTGCAGCAAAGGGCGTTTCGCCGAAGCTGGTGCACAGCGTCAGGAAACTGCAAAACGAATCCACCGGAAGCAACGGCGTAGTTACAAATCCATTTCGAATCCGCGCCAACTCAGAAACTTCGTCCCATGTTGCGGGAACCTTCATCCCTGCCGCCGCCAGCAAGTCCGGCCGGTATCCAGCTACTTGCGCCGCGGCGTCTATAGCCAGCGCCCATTGGTGGCCCTGATAGAAATAACTTTCGTGCGAAGCGCCCACACTTTCGCTTCGCAGGTTGGAAAGAACTTCAGCAGAAATGTGATTGTCCAGCGGAACGAGATAACCGCCTCTTGCAACCGTGCCCATAAATGGATGATCGAGCACCAACAAATCAAATTCTTCGGCCAAGTCCCGGATCGGATGGTCGGCGAATCCCTGAAGCGAACGAGCTTCCCATTCGATGCGAACGTCGGGATGCGTCTGGGACCACCGGGCGGCTGTTGCCAGCATGGGAGCGAGACCTCGGTCATGCTTCCAAGTCATCCCCCGAAGGGTTATCATGCGCGATCTCCTTGTTGTCGTGTTGCAGCCGGCGATTCGCTCGTGCGGATTGCCGGCTGTTCGGAAACTTAGACGACCTTCGCCTCTTTGAAATGCGCGATTTCCTTTTCGCTATACCCTAATTCGGCAAGAATTTCGTCTTTATGCTCGCCCAGCAGCGGCGGTCTGCGGATTTCGCCCGGCGTCCGGCTAAATTCGATCGGCATTCCGACGGTGCGAAATTTACCGGCCACCGGGTGCTCAAATTCCACGAGAATTTCATTGTGCCGCACCTGTGGGTCACGCTCAACATCTGGAAAAGTGTTTACAGGAGCGGCCCAAATATCCGCCGCCATGAATATTTCCATGAGTTCGGCGGTCGTTTTCTTGATGAATCCCTTCTCGAGCTTGCGTTTTATTTCATCGCGGTCTGCGGTAGCGTTTCGCGAATCGTTTCCTTCGAACCCCTCCACTCCCACCAGTCCAGCAACTTTTTGTAGTGGCATCATGGCCACCGAGATATAGCCGTCCTGTGTTTTGTAAACACCCATGGGCGCGCCGACATAGGGATGACCAATTCCAGCGGCGCTGCGCTGCGGCTCGCGCAGCGTGTTGAGGTATAACGTCAATTCCTGCGTCGCCAGATGCATCATCGAGTTCAACAGGTTGATATCAACCCGCTGGCCCTTCCCGGAGCGCGCTCTCTCAAATAGCGCCGACAACACAGCGATGGTGATGTGCAGACCTGCCGTAAGATCCGCGAGGCCAATCCCTACAGGCACTGGTGGATCGCCCGCTGTTCCATTCAACATCAATACTCCAGCTATAGATTGCGCCAATAAATCCTGGCCCGGACGCTCCTGGTACGGCCCATCCTGACCCCAGCCACAACTCGCACAGTAGATCAGTCCCGGCTGGATCGCAGACAGTGTTTCGTATCCAAGTCCCAGGCGATCCATGACGCCCGGACGAAAATTTTCGATCAGTACATCAGAGGATTTGATGATGCGCAGCGCTATTTCTTTTCCCTCAGCGGCCTTTAAATCGAGGGTGATGCTTCTCTTTGCGCGATTGAAAGCCAGAAAAGACAGGCTCTCCTTTTGCACGAAGGTGTCACCGATGGACCAGCTGCGCGACCATTCTCCAGCACGCGGCTCGATTTTCACGATGTCCGCTCCCAAGTCTCCCAAGAGTTGTGTCGCACTGGGTCCCTGCACAAGCTGACTGAAGTCGGCGACGCGCAATCCCTGAAGCGGTCCCTTCATAACTTTTTATCCTCCTGAGTTGCGGATCTGAGGCTTGGGAATTGCCTGTAGATTATTCGATTAAGCCGGCGCGCATGCCGTCATTCCGCCGTCAATCACCAGACATTGACCCGTTACCCATGAACTTTCATCACTGGCTAGATAGAGCGCCGCGTTGGCAACGTCGAGAGGGGTTCCTAATCTTCCCAGAGGGTGCATCTTCAGCCAGACGGCGCGGAGGCCTTCAGGGTCAGCCGCCCGTTCCAGAACTTGCTTGTTCAACGGTGTATCAATCGTTCCGGGAGCGATGCAGTTCACGCGAATTCCCACTGAGGCATATTCCCGAGCCATTTGCCTGCTCAAACTGATTACTCCGCCCTTGCTCGCCGCATAATGCGGATACCCCGCAAGACCGAGTAGGCCTTGCACGGAAGCCATATTCACGATCGAACCGTTCTTCCGCTCGAGCATACCCGGCAAGACATACTTGGAAGTGAGGAACATGCTGGTGAGATTCACGCGGATGATGCGCTCCCAGTCGCTCAGTTCCATTTTATGGCACGGAGCTTCGGAGGCGATCCCTACAACGTTTGCTAATACATCAATTTTTCCAAATTCCCGCAGGCCGGCTTCCACGGCTCGCTGAACCTCGACCTGTGACCCGACGTCCGCGCGGTGGAATAAAATGCGGCCGCCGTGCGAGAGAATTCTATCCCGTGTGCTGATGCCGCCTTTTTCGTCAACATCAACGCCAATGATCGCAGCGCCTTCCGCCGCAAACCGTTCCGCGATTGCTTGACCGATGCCGCTGGCCATCGCGGAGACAAGCGCTACTCGGTCTTTCAGGCGCATAGTTGGGGTTTCCTCTCTTGTTCGGATTGTTCCAAGCTGCCTCCCTGGATAAGCTTCGGCGCCGCTTACGCTTTTAAAATCAACTTAGCTTTGGGTGACCTGTAGAGTTTACCCAAGAACGAGCTCGTCGGATTAGGACGAATTACTTTCCAGGAATTAATTGCCAGTCATCCCGGACGAACTTTCGCTCGGTTTTTTGCCCTCTCGGACTTGTGAAACCGTATCACAGCGCGATTGAAGCATGCCCATTTTTTATCACGGCCTGGCAACCTGTTGGACGAGCTGCGGAACCTGGCTATGCTGCTATACTGCGACCCGTTTCCCGAGCTGTTCTAGTAAACTGCCGCAATGGAGGTCTTCGCGTTCGCATGACCCGGATCTTAGGCCTGGATGAATTGGCGCAAGAAGTGCCGAGTGGTGCGCGGATCGGAGTTGGCGGCGTGCATCTTGCTCGTCTCCCGATCGCTCTGATCGCCTCTGTGTTGGCTCTCGGCCGCCGAGATTTTACCTATGTAAGCTGGGGAGGTGGTTTGCCGCTCGAATTATTTCTTCAAGCGGACGCCATCCAGAAGCTGATCTTTTGTTTCTCAAGCTTGGATATCCTGGGATTATCGCCGCAATTCCGAGAAGCGTTGGAAACTCAGCGGATCGAAGTGGAAGAGTGGACCGCTTTGGCTATGATCCAGGGGTTACACGCCGCATTCTTCAATCTTCCCGAAATGCCGTTTCAGCTGCCGGTGGGATCTGACCTAATGAACGCGGGAAACTTTTGGAAGCAGACCGTTTCCCCTTTTACTGCTGAACCGGTCGGACTGGCTCGTCGTTTGGATATCGATGTTCTGCTAATTCACGCGCAAAGGGCCGATCGCGATGGCAACGTGGAAATTCAGGGAGCTCGCGGTCTGGACGTTAGCCTGTTAGGCGCGGCGAAGACGAAACTGTTCACAGTTGAGGAAATCGTTGAAGTTGGAAAGCTAGGAGATGCGCCGAAATCTTACGTGCTGCCACACGATTTCGTCACGGCAGTGGCTTGTGTCCCAATGGGCGCGTATCCAACTTCGTGCCTGCCTTATTACACGACCGACTACCGCCGGCTGATCGGTTTCGTACGTGAAGAAGATGAGCGCAAGAGATGCAAGACTGTAGAGTCGGGAACCCATTCACTCGAAGCCGCGCCGACCGACGAGGTTGCGAAACCGAGATTTGTTTGCCTCGAGCCACGGGCGACGTTTCTGCGGCGGGCTGCGAAAGTTCCGGTTCGCGCACTGACGCCTGAGCGGTTGGCAAAATACGGGTTGGAGATCGAAGCGGCGAGTCCGTACACGGTGGACGAATTCCTCGCTGTGGCGCTGGCGCGCGAATACGATAATTCCAGCATCTGTTCTGTCGGGTCGGTTTCTCCGCTCGCCATGGTGTCCTATTTGTTGGCCAAACGTCTCCACGCTCCGGGGCTGACGCTGATCTCGTTGAACGGTGGGTTTGTTGACGTTGAGTCTCATCCGATGTCATTGACCCTCGCGGAGCCACTCGACTGGCAAACCGCAAAAGTCTACTGGGGAGGGGACGAGACCTATCACTGGTATTACCAGACCGGGCGGATCACCCACGAGGTCATCACCGTGGCCCAAGTGGACGTACACGGGCGCACCAATAACGCTTGGATCGAGAGCAAGGGCAAGCGTCTGCGACTGCCGGGGCAAGGCGGAATGGCCGACGTGGCAAACCTGCACAAAAACTTCGTACTGTACCTGACGCGGCACTCGCCCGAGCGCTTCGTGGATGCGGTTTCGTTTTGCACCGCATCGAGAGGTCTATTAACTGACGAAGCGCGAGTTCGGGCCGGACTCCAGCCAGGAAAAGTGCGGCTGATTTCAAACTTAGGAACTTTTGAATTGGACTTCGCGAGCCAGCGATTTCGGCTCATCAGCATTCACCCAGGAATAACGCTGGAAGAAGTTCGCCGGCAGACGGGCGGCGAATTTTTGGTAGACGATCCATTACCGAGCACCCCAATTCCGACTGAGGAACAACTGCGATTGATTCGGCGCGAAATTGACCCCTTTGGGATTCGACGGTTGGAATTTGTTCCGAGCAAGTCGCGCCTGGCGACGATCGAAAGCATTCTAGACGCGGAAGAAGCGCTGCTCGCGGAAGTCTTCCAGAAAGCGAAATAGTCGATTCTCAGGACGCCGGGAAACCCTGGCGGTTTGTTTCGAGAGGAAAATCCGATGCTTTATCCCGTTGCAAGAGTGCGGCGCCTGGTGGAGGGCCTTGATCATCCCGAGTGCGTTGCCGTGGCACGCGATGGCACGGTGTACGCTGGCGGCGAGGCCGGACAAGTCTATCGAATCTCGCAGGACGGAAAGAGCGTCGAGGAGTTCGCCAATACTGGCGGCTTTTGCCTGGGCCTCGCTCTCGATTGTGATGAGAACATCTACGTCTGCGATCTGCGCAAGCAAGCGCTGATGAAAGTGACGCAGCAAGGCGCGGTTTCTCTGGTCGCCGAATACGTGGATGGAGTCAAGATCCGAACACCAAACTTCGGGGTATTCGATTCGCGAGGAAATCTGTACTTCAGCGATTCCGGAGAATGGAAGCAAGGAAACGGTGTTGTCTGGCGCCACTCAAATCAGGGCAAGGTGGAACTGTTTGCCGCCGGTCCGTTCCATTTCGCTAACGGCCTCGCGCTCGACGCACAGGAGCGCTATTTATACGTGGTGGAAAGCAATCGCGATTGTGTGCGCAGAATCGAAATCATGGCTGACGGAAGTCCTGGCACTCCGGAAGTATTTGCGGAGGGACTTGTGCGCGTCCCAGACGGCATGGCGTTTGACGCCGCGGGCAATCTCTACGTGACGACCTACGCCTCGAACTGTATTTATCGCGTTTCCACGAGCGGTCACGTGGAGCTTCTTTGCCAGGACGTGGAGAACTTGCTGCTCTGCCAACCCACCAATTGTGCCTTTGGCGGCCCGAACTTCGATCAGCTGTATGTTTCAAACCTTGGCCGCGACCACATCTCGGTGCTGGATCTCGGGGTCAAGGGCCAACCACTTTGGACCCACCGCAACCGGAGTTGATGCGCGCGTGATAACTCAATCTGCAAAATTCTGTAAACCGACTGCGTTCACGTCGCGCCGCACTGTTTGTTGAAGGAATAGCGAATCCAGCCGCCCAATTGACGCTTTCTCAGGGCGGCTCAGGAGTGGTCAAATGGCGATTACAAAAAAGGCTAGATCCGGCGTCGAATGTCGCGCGGTTCGGTGGCGCAAGCGTCCTGGCTGGCTCATGGCAAATGAGAAGATCGCGCTCTGTTGCCTTCGCGGCGGCGGTCACCTGGCGTCTCTCAGCCTTCGAGAGGGACCTGCGCCAAACATGAATCTTCTATGGGAACCGTCTTGGCAGACCATCGAGCCCGAGCGCTATTCCAAAAAAAAACATGGCCGGAGATTTGGCTTCCCGCCGGCGGGCAAGTACCTCTCCGGCTATGCCGGCCATTCCCTCTGCGTGGACTATTTCGGCGCGCCATCTGAGGAAGAGGCGCTGCAGGGGCTTCCGCTCCATGGTGAAGTCGCCTCCAGCCGTTGGACGCTCGTCAGGAAGGGCTCCCAACGCGGCCTGGGGCTGCTTAGCGTGCGCAGCGCGGCGCCCAGTGCCGGACTGCTGGTTCAGCGTGATATCAGGCTGCGCGAAGGCGAACCCGTTGCCTGCGTCACCGAGACCATAACCAATAAAACCAACCGCGATCGTTATTTTCAGTGGGCGCAGCACGCCACGTTTGGCCCGCCATTCCTGCAGGCGGGCGAAAGTGTGTGCCTGATGCCGGGTACGCGCTCGAAGACCTGGCCGCTCGGCTACGAAGGCAAGGAAGCTCTGGAGAGTGATCGTGAGTTTACCTGGCCAGATGCGCCGGCCGCTAACGGTGGCTTCCTGGACATTTCCCGGCCATTTACCACCAGCGGCCGTGGCTTCATCGCAACCACATTGCTGGCTGTGGATCGCGATTCGCAGCTGGCGTATGTCGCGGTCTTGAACTGGCGACTCGGTTTGCTCGCAGGCTATTGCTTTCAGCAGTCTGATTTTCCGTGGGTCGCAAACTGGGAGGAAAACTATGCCCGTACAGACGCTCCCTGGGGCGGAAAAACTCAAGCGCGCGGCTTGGAATTCGCTACTTCTCCAATGCCACTGGGCCTGCGCGACGCAATTCTGGGTGGTCCGCTATTTGGCGTTCCATCGGTCCGTTGTTTGCACGCACGAGGCGCACAAACCGCTTCGTACGCGATGTTCGCAACTGCGGCGCCTCGCAATTGGAGGACGATTACGGGAATAAGTATCCGTGGGAATGTGCTGGTGGTGACCGGCCCGAAGCCGGAGGATCGGATCGAGCTGGCGGCTAGAGGGCTAAGCGAACTATGGCCCGATCAAAAGCGCGGGGCGAGCAAGTAGATACACATGTGGCATCATTGCGGAGCGGGATTCTTCAGGCGTGACTGAAACAACCTAGACTGTTGGAACCGAAGGTGGATGCCGGGGGGAGGCATCCACCTTCGTTCCGTTCGCGCGCTAGAACAAGAACTTCAGTGCGAACTGAATCAATCGCGGGCTATTGGCCTGCGAGGTGACCGTTCCAAACCCGTTGTTGAGCGGCGCGGTCTGGCCCGGCACGGTCGGGTCGTTAAGGCCGTTGAACCCTGTGCCAGGGAATCCGAACTGAACGCGATTGAAGGTGTTGAAGAACTCCGTCCGGAACTGAATGCCGAACTTGTTTTCCGGGCCGAAGGTCGTCGTTTTGAATAGGGCGATGTCCCAGTTGTTGATTCCGGCTGCACGAAGGCTGGAGTCAACGCGGGCTTCTGTGCCGTATCCCCACAGCGGCGGTGCGGAGAAGCAGCTGGTGTTAAACCACTCATCCACCTTCGCAGCCCTGCTTCCTGAGCCTCCGGCACCCTTAGCGCACCCTTGAACCGCGTCTGGGCGAATGTTGGAAATGCCCATGTTGAGCGATTCGAGAGGAGTAGACGAGCCGGCCCAGCTAAACTTCAATGGAAAACCCTTTTGGAAAGTAGTAACTCCGTCAACGCCCCATCCGGAGACGACCTTGTCCACGACTCCAGTGGCGTCACCCATATACCGCTGGCCGTGGCCGAAAGGCAGGTCGTAAACGTAGCTAATCACCAAGCGCTGCGAGACGTCCTGCGAGGACAAAGAGCGCTCGCCCGCCAGATTGTTGTAGTCCTGCACGGAACCCACGCCGCCGGTTGATCCTTCCAACCAGCTGGTGAGAGTGTCGGTGTTGGTCATCAACTTCGAGTTGGTGTAGGCCGCAAGGAACGATCCGCCATTTTTGAACCGTTTCGTGGCTGTAAACTGGAACGAGTTGTACGAGCTTTCGCAGCAGCCAAAACCGGCTAGATTGAGACCGACATACTGGGGGTACGGACGGTCAAACTGCCCAGCAGGGAGCGTTGCGGCGGTAAGCGTACCGTTCGTAGTACCCGCCAAGGGGTTCGCAACTTGCACGGCGATTGACGGTGTGCAGGTCGTAGTAGTTACCCCGGTGAATCCAGGGCACTGCGCCCCTGCTTGCGCGACGAAGTTGTCAGGAATTTGGTCAACGTTTGTGCTGTATTGCTGCAGGTGAACTCCGCGAGATCCGGCGTAGGCGGCGTCAATGAACCAACCCCAACCCAGCTCACGCTGAACATCCAAGTTCCACTGCTGAACATATCCGGGTTTCGGATCTGTATACGGGGCAAGCGTTGGCGAGCCGTTCGCAGCCACGAACGAAGACAGACTCGGCTGCGCATTCCGGCCAGGAGGCAGCACGAAGCCAGCACTTCCGAATGGACCGGTATTGTCAGCGCAAGTGGGCGTCCCGCCGACCAGGCCGCAACCGCCGGTGCCGTTTAGAGTGCTGAACGGTGTGACGTATTGGTCGGTTGTCGCGACGAATGGCGTTGTGGCCAGTCCGATCACGTCGTTGTCCGCGTTCAAGCCGAAGGAAATGTAATTCGGAATAAAGAATATTCCGTATCCGGCGCGAATCACGGTCTTCTGATCCCAGCTATAGGCCAAGCCGATTCGGGGGGACCACTGTCTCTTGTCCAGCGGAATGTTGTTGCGGCTGCCATTTACTCCCGTCTGGACATAAAAAGCATCGCCGGTGCACGGCGAACCCGCAACTCCGTTGCAACCCGTGACGGCGCCGTTGAGTGCGTTCGGACTCCAGTATGTCAAGTCATTGAAGCGTTCCGACCACGGCCCCTGAAGCTCGTAGCGGAGACCGGCGCTGATAGTCAGCTTCGGGGTCACGCGCCAGGTGTCGTTAGCGTAAAGGGCGCGGTAGGTTTGCTTGCCTGCCACCTGTGCAGGGACTTGGGCGACGCCCTCAGTCTGGTTGACGAAATGGCCTTGATTGTCGGCTAGCCCGAGCAAGAAATCGGCAAAACCGAAACCGGTACCCGCGGTGGGAGTCTTAGCATTATCATCGGTCCAGTTGGTGCTAAAGGCGAACGCGCCGGCGGCGATGTTCGTCTGGAAATAATTGTCATAGCCCATCTCCAGCTGTCCGCCGATTGCTATAGTGTGCTTCCCGCGAATCAAGGTAAGTACGGGAGAGAAGTTGTACTGCGAATTGTGATCTCCGATGGCGCTACCAGGACCCTGCGAGAGGCCAGGGTCGTTTGCAAAAGTAAAAGCCGGTGTGGGTGGAGTCCTCAAAGAGGACGAAAGATCGTTATAAACCGATCCCCAACCCAAATCCGTCAGATCATACCCGGAATTGATGGGCGCTCGGGCATATACGAACCGGCTCGCTGAGACGTTGAAATCGAAGATGGTGGTCGTCGAGAACTGGTGGTTCAGATCGAGCGCCAGTGCCTTCGTGTGGTACTTCTCCGCGCATCGGTCCGCGCAGAACCCAGTGGCGAAGGGGTCGGTGGGAAGGTCTGTGAGACCGTAGTAGGAAAAGCGGCCATACAAACGTGTGGTGCTGTTGATGTTGTAGTCCGCGCGAGTCACGAACTGGTTCGTGTTTCCACCGATAGACCCACCAGCCGTAAAGTTCTGCGTAGCCGCAGAAGTCGAGGGAATTACCGGATAGAGCTTGTTATAAAGGGCGATCGCTGCCTGGTTACCCAGCGCTGCGGGAATCTGGTTTCCAGGGAAAGCCGCGCGCGCTCCAGTGACCGGATTGGTCGACCAAGGATTGTAAATTTGAGTTCCCGCTCCAGGTGCGCAGGTGGTTCCGGGCCCTGTAAAGCTAGTGCAGAGCGAAGAGAAATCATAGAAGCCCGCTGCATTCGGCGTAAACATCTGCGGCAGTGGAACGGTATAGACCTCAGGCGAAGCGCCTTGCCGCAATCTGAACTGTTCCCAACTGGTGAAGAAGAAGAGCTTGTTTGTGAGCTTCGGGACAGGTCCGCCGAACGTGAAGCCATACTGGTTCTGCACATACGGGGGATTCGTGTCCGAGAAATACGGTGTGGCATTCAGCACTTTGTTGCGCAGATATTCGTACGCTTCACCGTGATACTGGTTGCCGCCGCTCTTGGTGCTGAAGTTGACGACGCCGCCGGAAAACTTGCCCCATTCCGCCCCGACGTTGTTGTACTCAACTTTGAATTCACCGATCGAATCCTGGGTCGGGATGAGAATCGGCAAGTTGATGTAGCCGATGTTCAGTGGCTGGCCGTCCAAGTACTCCGCGCTCTGGTTGGCGAAGGATCCGCCCACTTGATAGTTTCCCCAGCTGAATGGGTTCTGGCCGACTGGCGTTCCGCCCGAACCGCCCTGGGCGACAGCGGCAGGAGACAACAGAATCAAGTTAAATACGTTGCGGCCGTTCAGAGGAATCTCGTTCGTCTTGCGCTCGTCTATGATTTGACCGAGCGTCGCGGAGTTCGGCGTCAGAAGCGGGGTTTCCGCCGTCACCTCGACCGTCTGAGTCTGGGCGCCGACTTCCAGCGCGACGTCAATGCGCGTGCCAATTTGCACCTGAACGGTGACATCCGCGCGCTTCACGTGTTTGAAGCCGGGCTTGTCCACCTCAACCGTATAAGGTCCCGGATTCAGGTTGACGAACGTATATTCGCCGTCCGCGCCAGTAGTAAATGTTGCCCTGAAATCCGTGGTCGCGCTGGTCAGCGTGACCGTTGCGTCCGGAACTGCAGCACCCGAAGCATCTCTGATGGTGCCGGTAATTGATCCGTATGTGGACTGAGCCGCAAGCGGCGAGCCCATCAGCATGGCGCCTAAGCACAGACAAACACTCACAACGAGCACGAACAGAAAGCGATTCCTAGACTTAATCATGAGTCTTTCTCCTCCCCCAAGAGAAGCACGTTAGGCCCACCCGGCCCACGTCAAAAAGTTGCTGACACGGCAACGTCTCAAAACGAGAAATCACGCAAGAGTTCGTCCCACGGCGGGCAATTGAATTGCACACACCAAGACACACCCCTGCGCCCACGAAAGCCACCCTGTACAAAAAACCCCAGATACAACCCATCTATTTTTTCGATACCACCCAGCTGCGCAGCATTTAGCTTCAAGTGCCCTATTCTTGTCAAGATAAAAATAACGATTTTCTAAAGACTTTTCTTCAATTGCTGCAGATGTGCTATGACTCCCGCAGCAGTTCGCAGTATTATGCACCAAGGGCAGACGTGCCCTTCATTCTCTGTGCGAACTGGTAACTAGTGACCGCGCGCACAGCTCAGATTATTTTTTCTGCCGGAAATTTTTAAAGAGACAGCCCATGGAAAGCCGTGCCAAGAATCCAGGCGGCCGGAAATTTCGCGTCGTCACGCTGAAAGCGGTCGCCGAGCATGTCGGACTCACGCCCGGCACCGTTTCAGCGGTATTAAACAACTCCGCAGCTGCTCGTTCGGTACCAGAACGTACCAAGAAGCGTGTTCTGGCGGCCGCGCGCGAGCTGAATTATCGCCCCAATTATTTGGCGCGCTCGTTGCGCGTGCAGCGTACCTACACCATCGGAGTGATCACGCGCGATCTTGGCGACGCTTATGCGGCGATGATCATCAGCGGCATCGAACGTTATCTTCGGCAGCACAGTTTTTTCTTTCTCACGGTCGCGCATCACAACGACAAGAAATTGCTGGATAGCTACTCGCATATTCTCTTGCAACGCGGAGTGGAGGGGCTGATTTCGGTGGACACCTTGCTCGGCGAAGCGATGTCTCTGCCTACGATCGCCATTGCGGGTCACCGCCCGGTGGAGGGCGTCACCAATATTCTTCTGGATCATCGCCGCGGGGCCCTGCTCGCGCTCCAGCATCTTTTTGAACTAGGCCATCGCGAAATTGCGTTCATGAAAGGGCCGCACTATAGTTCGGACTCGACCGATCGCTGGAATGCCATTTTGCACGTCGCGCAAGAACTCGGCATCGCGGTCCGGCCTGAGCTCACCATTCATCTGGAAGGTGACTTGTCCACACCGGAAGTGGCATATCCTGCGACGAAAGCGTTCCTCTGCGGCCGGAAATTGCCGTTTAGCGCGCTGTTTGCGTTCAATGACAATTCCGCCTTGGGCGCCATCAGCGCCTTCCAGGAAGCCGGGCTGCATGTCCCGAACGATATTTCGGTCGTAGGCTTCGACGACATTAAGATGGCTCCCTACAGCAATCCGCCGCTGACGACGGTGCGCCAGCCTCTGCTGAAGATGGGCGAGATCGCCGCGCGATCGGTGCTGAATCAGATCAAGAACAACGAAGATTACGTTGCGGAAATATTGATTGAGCCTGAGTTTGTGGTGCGCAAATCAACAGGAAAAGCATCCTTGCAATCAGCACCATGTAATAAGGAATTGCAAAGCGCCTAGCAGCCGGCATTGCCAGTTCAAACGGAATAACGGGAGAGCCCTGACGCGATGTCCATAGCCAATTCGAACGTTGCCCCCGCAGCCACAGCCGCGCCCACTTCCACCGACAAGCCCGCCATGGCCATGGTGACGACCCTTTTTTTCATGTGGGGATTTCTCACCTGCCTCAATGACATTTTAATTCCGCACTTGAAGGCCATTTTCGATCTGAGCTACGCCAAAGCGATGCTCATCCAGTTCAGCTTTTTCGGCGCGTACTTTGTTTTCGCGCTTCCTTCCGGGAAATTGATCGAATGGATTGGGTACAAGAAAGCGATGGTCGGCGGCCTGTTGACGATGGGACTGGGCGCACTGCTTTTTGTTCCGGCGGCGAGCGCACCTTCCTTTCCGTTGTTTCTCGCCGCGCTGATTATTCTTGCGGCAGGCATCACGATTTTGCAGGTCTCCGCGAATCCGTATGTCGCCGTCTTGGGGCCGGAGAGAACGGCATCGAGCCGCCTGAATTTGACGCAAGCCTTCAACTCCCTCGGCACCACGCTGGCTCCATGGTTTGGCAGCCTGTTGATTCTGAGCGGAGCGCCTGTGGCCCTGGATGTAATTCGGAACATGTCACCCGATCAGCTCCATGATTATCGTCTAGAGCAAGCTTCCTCCGTCAAGCTTCCGTATATCGGCCTGGCCATCGCGCTCTTTTTGCTTGGCCTGGTGATTGCGAGATTCAAGTTGCCGGTGATCTCCTCGGTGGAACCGCATGGAAAGGTTCACGACTCGATCTGGAAATATCCGCGATTGGTGATGGGCGCGATTGCGATTTTCGTTTACGTGGGCGCGGAAGTCGCCATTGGAAGCATGCTGGTGAACTACATGAGCCAGCCAAACATTGGAAACATCTCGATCCAGCTTGCCGCGAAATTCGTTTCGCTTTACTGGGGCGGTGCAATGATTGGCCGATTCATCGGATCGGCTGTGCTGCAGAAAATCCGCACGGGAACGGTATTGGGATTTTCCGCGCTGATGGCCTTTCTGCTGGTGGGGCTCTCGATGGGCAGCTTCGGGCATTTGGCCATGTGGAGCATCCTGCTGGTCGGGTTCTTCAATTCAACGATGTTCCCCAGCATCTTTACGATTTCTATCGAGGGTCTCGGACCGCTGACCGGCAAAGGCTCCGCTTTGCTGGTCTGCGCCATCGTGGGCGGCGCGATCATTCCAGAGCTGCAGGGCGTGCTTGCCGATCGCATCGGCATCCATCACGCGTTCATTGTGCCTGCGCTGTGCTACCTCTATATAGCGTCTTTCGCGTTCAGAAATAACAAGCCACACAGCGAGGCGCCGGCGCATTCTTAGCGGCAAAGTGAGAAGGGCGCGGGCCGTTCATTTTTCAGGTTCGGCGCGCGTCCACTGTAATTCCTGTTTTCTCGCTTCCTAATTCGTGTACATTGCTTGCCGTCATGCGGCACGTGTGTCGCGCCGCGGACAGTCACGGGATGTGGCGAGTTTAGAAATACAGGATCGCAGCAAACGGAGCAGGCTACTCGGACATGAGCTCGGATTCGTTCTCGATCGGAATTGATTTTGGCGGCACGAACCTGCGTCTCGCGGCATACACTCCGGCGGCGGGATTTCTGGAAACAATCCAGATGCCCACGCGGCTGAAAGCCGGCAGAGACGCGGTGGTTGCGGATATGTGCGCGGGAATTCTCAAACTCCGCGACAAGTTTTCCGCGAAGCTCGCGCTAAAAGGCATCGCGATCGGCTCGCCGGGACCGATCGAATTGCCCGAAGGACGGCTGCGAAACCTGCCCAATCTTCCCGGCTTCGATGGCTTGGAATTGCGCGCAGCGGTGGAGCAAGGAGTGGGCTCGCCTGTCGTCGTGGAAAATGACGCCAACGTGGCGGCTCTTGCGGAATGCGTTGCCGGCAAAGGAAAAACTCTCGGCATCGATACCTTGTGTTTTATAACGCTGGGCACAGGAGTTGGCGGCGGGATCATCTTCCACGGAAAAATCTGGGATGGCTTGAACGGAATGGCTGGCGAGGTGGGTCACACGAATATCTGGCCGGATGGCGCGGCGTGCGGATGCGGCGCTCGCGGCTGCTTGGAACCATTGGCGTCGGCAACGGGAGTGCGGCGCAGAGCAAAGGAATTGATCGCAGAGGGAAAGTCGCCGGCATTGGCCGCGTTGGAGAAGAGTAATCCCGATTTCACGCCGCGCAACGTCGCCGTGCTCGCAAGCGCGGGCGATCGTGATGCACAGAAAATCTTCGACGAGGTGGGACTCGCATTGGGCAGAGGACTCGCGGCGCTCGTCAACACGCTGAACCTTCCGCTGTATGTTGTGGGCGGCGGCCTATCGAGCTCGTGGAATTTGTTTTCTCCGGCGCTATTCGAGGAATTGCGCTATCGCAGCTATGTATTTCGCATGACGGACCCGGAAAAGTCCGACGCTGCGCGCGGGACCAAGGCGAAAACGTACGTCACGCTCACGGAATTAGGTCCCGAGGCAGGACTGCTTGGCGCATGCATACTGCCGTTCACGGTGTCTCCGAATGGCGCGTAGCTTGAACTTTCTGATCGTTGCCAAGCAGTGCGGCAGCGTGCTGCAGAATTTCGTTGAGGTATATGCATGAAACTGAATTCCTATCTGCTGAAGGCCAGCATCGTCGGCGCGCTGGGCGGATTGCTGTTTGGTTTCGATACCGCCGTCATCGCCGGAACCACGCACTCGCTGCAGCAGGTGTTCAACCTTTCGGACTGGTCACTGGGAATTACGGTTTCGATTGCCCTGTGGGGCACCGTCGTCGGCGCGCTGACAGCGGGCTTAATTGGTCAACGCTTGGGTGGTCGAAATGCCCTGCGCTTGATGGCGGTGCTCTACATCGTTTCGTCCCTGGGCTGCGCCTTCGCCTGGAACTGGCCGGCGTTGGTGATTTTCCGTTTCATCGGAGGCTTGGGCATCGGGGGTTCTTCGGTTCTGGCTCCGGTATATATCGCGGAGCTGGCTCCAGCTAGCATACGCGGGCGGCTCGTGGGAATGTTTCAGATCAACGTAGTTCTGGGAATTCTGCTGGCATATTTTTCGAACTACTGCATTGCCAGGCTGGGAATGGGCGCGATGGAATGGCGCTGGCAACTGGGCGTCGCCGCGGCCCCGGCATTCCTATTTCTTGTGATGCTATTCGGGATTCCGCAGAGTCCTCGCTGGCTGGCCACGCAGCATCGCATTGACGAAGCGCGCAGCGTACTGACGCTTCTGCGCGCATCGAATTACGAAGAGGAACTTAAGGAAATTGTGGATTCCATTCACTTGGAGCGATCGCAGGGCTCCGAGCCGCTATTCCAGCGCAAATTTCGCTATCCCATTTTTGTGGCGATCACGACTGGAGTGTTCAATCAGCTGTCGGGAATCAACGCGATTCTTTACTACTTGCCTTTCATTTTCATGGCAGCTGGATTCAGCAAACTGTCCGGTGATTTACAGGCCGTCGCCATCGGCGCCATGAATCTTTTCGCCACGATGCTGGCGATGACCTTTATCGACAAACTCGGCCGGAAGGTCCTGTTATTGGTCGGTTCGGCGGGAACTGCACTCTGCCTGGCAGGCGTGGCCATGATTTTTTTCACGCAGCGCAATCAAGACTGGCTGGTATGGATTTTGGTGGGCTACATTTTCTTTTTCGCGCCGCTCGGCGCGGTCGTGTGGGTTTACATCGGCGAAATCTTCCCGAATACCGTGCGCTCCAAGGGTCAGGCTCTGGGAAGCTCTTCCCACTGGATCATGAACGCGATCATTTCCGCGCTCTTTCCTGTCGTCGCCAAAACCTCCGGCGCATATCCTTTCGTGTTTTTCGCGGCGATGATGGTTGTGCAGTTCTTCATGGTGTCGTTTTTCTATCCGGAGACCAAGGGATTCACGCTTGAGGAAATGCAACATCGTCTGGGAACCGATTAGCAAACGCACACGTATTTTCCACGACGTCGTTACCGTGGGATTCGTAAAGCGAGACGCGACGGCTTGCGCTTGCCTGTTTGAAATCGCTAAATAATCGCAGCCTTGAGCAGTTTCCTGCCGGATCAGTTCTAAGTGGTGCTCTCCGCCAGCGGCAACCAAACCTGAAAGCGAGTTTCACCGGGCCTCGAGTTGACTTGAATACTGCCTTGATGCTTCTTCACGATTCGCTGCACCGTGTCGAGGCCTAGCCCGGTCCCTTGACCCACCCCCTTAGTGGTGAAGAAAGGCTCGAACATGTGCGATTGTACGTCGGGTGAAATTCCCGGTCCGTTGTCGGTAATCTCCACGACCACTGAATTGTCGTCGCGAAACGTTCTTATTTTAAGCTTGCCCTCGCCGCCCATGGCGTCAATCGCATTGTCAATCAGGTTCGTCCAAACCTGATTTAGCTCGCTGCCAAACGAATTTACCAGCAGCGGAATTTTTTGGTAATCGCGCTCGACCGTAACTCCATGCTTTAGCTTGTGATTCAAAATCGTGAGCGTCGTTTCCAGACTTTTCACGATGTCCACGTTCTGCAGCGGCGTCTGGTCCATGTACGTATATTCTTTAATGGCACGGACCAAATCGGAAATGCGCGATGTGCCGCTCTCGATTTCGTTCAGCAGAGTCGCGACTTCCACGGAGGCGGCGATCCGCACCAGAGCGGCCCGGGCTGAGTCTGCATCCAAAATCGCGAACAATGATTCCAGCGCTTCCGGCTTAACGTTCCGGCGCGCGAGGTCCGCGGACATTTGCCACAAGTCATTCTGACCGTGGCTGCGCAACAACGAATCAATCTGCTCTTCCAGATCGCTCATGGCCAGCGGATCCGGCGGAACAGTGTCGTTCTGGACGAAGGCGTTCTCCAGTTTTTCGATCTCCGCTTTTTGCGCCGCCGTCAGGTCACGGCTTCCCAGCTCGTGGCTGGCGTCGCGGATTTTCTTCAGCACTTCCCGCAGCTGGCTCGCGGCGCGCTTCGCGGCGGAGGCGGGGTTATTAAGCTCGTGCGCGAGGCCTGCTGAAAGTTTTCCCAAGGAAGCGAGCCGGTCACGCTGCTGCTCGCGCCGGGTCGTTTCACGGATCCTGTCGGACATCATGCCAACGAGCCGTTGGGTCAGCTCAGGCATTTTGTGAACAAGTTCCGGAAACTGCGACGCCGGATAGCGCAACACCCGTGAATCTGTGATCGCTTTCGCGCCCACGGTAAATTGTTTCATCCGCGAAAACGGCAGCACACCGGTCACATCGCCCGGCTTCACCGGAATCACTACAGTTTCGCCGGCGAGTTCGCCGCGCACCTGCAGCTGTCCTTCGAGGAAAACGAACATCGCGTCCGCGGGATCGTCGGCGCGGAAAGCTGTGTCGCCCGCATGAAGATTCAATTCCTGCGCCTGACTGATGAACCAGTCGATCTGGTCATCGGGCAAACCCTCAAACGCCGGCACTTTCAGCAATTCAGATTTTTCGACCATTTAGACCTTGCTCAAATATTGATGGATGAATTGCACTGCAACCGAACCTTCGCCGACGCCGGAAGCCACCCTCTTCACAGAGCCGTGGCGCACGTCGCCCACGGCAAAAAGGCCCGGAACATTTGTCTCCAGCAAAAACGGATCCCTGTCGAGCTGCCAACCCTTCGGGTGTTCTCCGTCGCGGATCAGGTCGGGGCCGGTCAAAATAAATCCGTGCTCGTCGCGCTCAACGAGATCGGCCAGCCAATCCGTTCGCGGCGACGCGCCGATGAAAATGAACATCGCACTCGCCGGGACCCGATCAATCTGATTGGTGTCCGAACAAAGAAATGAGATTTCTTCGAGATGCGTTTCGCCGTGCACTTCGGAGACGCTGGCGTTTGCCCACAACTGCACGTTGGGCATGGTGTTGATTTGATCTATTAAATATTGAGACATGGTGCTGGATAGAGATTTGCCGCGCACCACGATTACCACTCGCTCGGCGTACTTGGCGAAATTCATCGCGGCTTGTCCTGCGGAATTCGCACCGCCGATCACGTACACAATTTCTCCCTTGCAGGACAGAGCTTCCGTCGAGCCACCGCCGTAGTAAACGCCCGCGCCTTGCAGCCGGTCGATTCCCGGTGCTTGCAGCCGCCGCCATTGGACGCCCGTGGCAATCATCAGCGCGTGGCATGAAATCTCGTTGCCATCGGCCATCTTGATCATGCGGTACGGCCCTTCGACGCGCACGCTAAGCGCTTCCTGAGGCGCCAAAATTTCCACGCCGAATCGCTGCGCTTGCACCACTGCGCGACGAGCGAGGTCGCCACCACTGAGCCCCATGGGAAATCCCAGATAATTTTCGATGCGCGAACTCATTCCAGCCTGTCCGCCCGGAGCTTCGCGCTCGATCATCACGGTGTGCAATCCTTCCGACGCGCCGTACACCGCTGCAGCCAAGCCCGCGGGTCCTCCTCCGACGATTGCCAAGTCGTAAAAATTTGTTTGCGCGCGAGTTTTCAAACCAACTTTTTGCGCAACTTGCGAAGGAACGCTGTCCAGCAGTTTCGAACCATCCGGGAAAAGCACAATGGGGAGGCTGGCGGCTTCCGGTCCCAGAACTTCGAGGATGCGCTTGGTCTCCGGATCGCTCGCCGAGAGCTCGACATCAATCCACTGATAGGGAACGCGATTGCGCGCGAGGAAATCCCGCAGCTCATATGACTTGGGAGACCAGCGCGTCCCCAGCACGCGTATTCCTTCAAATTTCGGGCGATACGAAGCCCGCCAATCGTCGAGCAAATCATCCAACTGCGGATAGAGGTGTTCGCTCGGAGGATCCCACGGCTTCAGGAAGAAATAATTGATGCTGGCTTGGTTGATGGCGCCGATGGCCGCGTTGGTGTCGGCATACGCGGTCAGCAGCGCACGTTTAGCTTCCGGGAAGATGTGCATTGCCTCCTGCAGAAAAACTACGCCGTCCATGTGCGGCATGCGTTGGTCGGCGAGGAGCAACGCCACACTGTCGTTGCGCAGTTTCAACTGCTTGAGCAGCGTGAGCGCCGCTTCGGGGGAATCGCTCCCGATTACACGGAATTCAGCACCGTATTTCGTGCGCAGATCGCGCTCGATGGCACGCAGGACATCGGGGTCGTCGTCAACACTTAGCAGAATGGGTTTAGCCATGTTCGGTCCAGGTTTTGCTGCGGAAAATGTATTGAACTACTCAACCATTACAGTCAGTAGGATGACACATCTCATTGTTTCAAGGTACCGGTGCTGGGACTACCGAGGTTAGATGATCGAGCAGCAACTTGGTTGCAGCGCTGTGCGCTGAGGATGGATGCGGCAGGAATGTTCATGCCAAGCGCATATTACACGGCGCGGCCTCAGCCGTTTGGATGGAACGGCATCCCGGGACGCCCCTCGCTCGCTGGCTCTGGCGTTTCTACGTCAAGATTCACGACGATCGGATCTCGCCCGTTGCGGACCACGACTGCCTCGCAAATCTCGTCCGGGCTGGCATTGATCTCCTGATGCGGCACGTAGGGCGGCACATAAATGAAATCTCCGGCCTGCGCTTCTGCGCTTAGTTCCAGGTGATCTCCCCAGCGCATGCGTGCACGACCCCTCACGATATAGAGCACGGTCTCAAGCGCCCCGTGATGGTGGGGTCCAGTTTTCGCTTCCGGCCGCACCACAACGGTGCCAGCCCATAGTTGATTTGCGCCAGTGCGTGCGTGGGTGATTGCCGCGGCGCGCGTCATTCCAGGCGTCTGCGGGGTGTTCGTGTCGAATTCGCCGGCACGCACGATCTTGATTCCGCGTTCCTTCCAATCCAGGGCCATCTCCTCTCTCTATCTTGCCCAAAACTATTCAACGGTTCGCCGCTATTTTGTGTCAGCGCATCACGAAATCATTCGCGATTCGGCATCGCTGGCGCCTTGCGCGCCGCGGCGAGCCCGCCCGGCCACCAGTTCCAATCGCCCGCAACACGAAGCAGCGCGGGGCCGATCACAATCCGCACCAGCGTCGCGTCAATCAGCACAGCGATCGCGAGCGTAAATCCGATCATCTTGACCACCAGGAAATCTCCGAAAGTGAATGCCGCAAATACCACGATCATGATCGCGGCGGCGCTCGTAATCAGGCCCGCGGTCCTGGCCAGTCCCTCGGGGATAGCATCCATTTCACTCAGCCCGCTCCTTCTGGCTTCCAAAACGCGCGCCACCAGAAAAACTTCGTAATCCATGCTTAATCCGAAAACGATGGCAAAGGCGACGATCGGTACCAGCGGAAACACGCTGCCGGTTCCCCCCGGAACTCCCAGCAGCTTGCTTCCGTGTCCATCCTGTATAACGAGAACCAATGCTCCGAAGGCCGCCGCCACCGAGAACAGGTTCAGCATGATGGCCTTCACGGCAGCAAAGATCGAGCGGAACCCGCAGAGCAGAGCAAACAGCGTACCGCCCACCACCAGCGCCATCACGGGCGGAAAGCGCTGCCTGATAATCGTCTCGTAGTCGGCGTTGAGTGCCGGGATGCCGCCAACGAGAAGCGTTGCGCCAGGCACTCCGGTGAGAGCTGGCGCGCCGGTCTCGCGCAGCTCCCGCACCCAGCTCACCTGGTCGCGCAGCGAAACCGAGCTCGCGGGTAACACTTCCAGCAGCGCCGCGCGTCCGTCACTGCTCAGAAACGTTCGACGCGTCTCTCGCGAAAGATCGGTGAGGGAAGATCGGTTGCTCTGCGCAAGCGTAGTAATAGAAATCACGCGGTCACAGCGAGGGTCGGCCGCGAGGCGCTTGGAGAGACGATCCAGCGCGTCCCACCCTGCGTCGGTTTGCGCGATAGAATCCGTTGGAAGTTCTACAATCACGCGCAACGATTCCACAACGCCGCCCCGATCCATCCGTTCAAGGGTGTGCAGCGCGTGGACTGATTCCGCCGCCTGCGGAAGCCAATCCCCCCGCGGGAGGCTGGTATCCAATCGTCCGACTTGCGCAGCGAGAAAAAGCAAAGGCGTGCCCGCCAAAAACAGGGCAAGCCAGGGATGCGCGACAATCGCCTTTCCCCATCGCCGCCAGCGATTTCCCGTCTGAGCGGCCCGCTGCGCATCCAACTTTGCTCTAAAAGGCATTCGGCCAAAATCAATTCGCGGACCGAGTAATACCAGCGCTGCCGGAACCAGGGTATTAGTGAGCAGCACACTCATTCCCGTCACTAGAAATCCCGCGACGCCAATGGAACGGATTTCGCTGATCGGAACCGTCAAGAGCGCTAGAAATCCGATAGCTACTGTGGAGGCTGAAATCAGGAGCGTGCGACCTGCCTGACGTGCGGCGATCGTCCCGGCGGTGGGTCCGTCGTTCCCGGCGGCTATCGCTTCCCGGAAGCGGCTGATCATCAGGAGCGCGTAGTCGATCCCCAAACCCAGGCCAAGCATGGTAGCCAAATTCTGAACCAGAATGGATAGGTGCCACCGCTGCGCTAGGAATCCCGTAATCGCCAGAGTGGTTGCAATCGCGAGCTGGCCCACCGCCAACGGAATCACCGCGGCCATCAGGCTTCCAAATGCCACCAGCAGGAGCACGAGGGTTGCGGGGATCACCAGGCTTTCGCCGCGATGCACGTCGGCGGCGCTTGCTTTCCGAATATCGAAATTCAGTGGAATCTCGCCCGTGAGTTCGAGCTTCACCGCCGGATAGCTGCCGCGCAGTTGATTTTGCAGCGAGCTTGCCAGCTGGTGAAGTTCCGGAACAAGCGATTCGACTGGAGCGCCCGTAGAAGTGAGTCCCACGAGAACAAATGTTCCGCCTTCCTTGCCCAGAAAAATCGGATCGCGCAGCTCGAGATAGGACACCACTCCCGAAACGCCGGGCTGCTCTTTCAATGCTGCCACGATGGTTCCTAACGATTGGCCGCCTTCCTCCGAATTCGCCGGTGGGAGCCCCTCGATTACCAGGACCACGCGGTCCACAAATGGCGAATGAAAACGACTAGCCAACTCGTCCCGTACAATCTCAGCCTGGCTCCCTTCCACACGGGTTGCAGTCTCCAGGCGGCGCTCTGCGTGAAAAGAAAATGGAAGAAGTGCGATGGTTGCTGCGAGGACGATCCCCGACACCCAAAAACGGCGCGCGTGCATAGTCATCATGATGTCATAACTCACAAAAACGTCGTCAGCAAAACTCCGCGGTGACGCCTAAGAACCACGCGGACGAAAGACGTGCTCCGTCCGAACCAGTTGCCGCGTTCGCGCTCAGTTCCGCAAGTTTACATCTGCGCAACACTCACTTACGGGACTGCGTGAATCTGCTAAACTTTCCCGCACCCATTAGGAGGATCCATTCGTACCTTACTTTTGCTCATAATCCTTGCCGCCATCCAACCGGGAGCCGCAGATCCGCGGATTGGCTCATGGACGCTCGTCTCTGCGCAGTCCAGTCTCGATCCGCCGAACCGGCTCACCATAACGCCTGTGCATGCTGGGTCACATGTCGTCATGTCCGGCGAAACCCATCTCGATTTCACCGCAAATTCGAACGGCCACCAATCGCCCGCACCAGGCAATCTCTCGTTCAATCAAATCGAGCTGCGCAGGATTGATAAGAGACAGGCGGAGGTCAAAGAGGAAAAGGATGGAACTGCAGTAGCCACGGTTCGCGAAAAGATTTCGAATGATGGGAACGAGCTGACGTCCACGACTGCGACCGCAGGCCACCCCGATAAGATTACGGTGTGGACGCGAAGCGGAGGCAAGAAGGTCCCGAATGACCTCTTCGCAGGCGAATGGACCCAGGACCTCAGCAAGACCCGGTTGCGGCAAGGTTTGGTGCTCAAAATCGAGGCGGACGGGAGCGGCGGGGTCCGTTTTCTGGGCGACTTCAGCTATACCGCTCATTTTGACGGGAAGCAATACGATCTAAAGAACTCGCGCAACGATACTGTATCGCTTGAACTCGTCGATCCTCACACAGTGGACGCGAGCTATCAGCGCGACAATCAAGTCACTCAAAAAGATAGATGGGTCGTTTCCGCGGACGGGCAGCAGATGACATTAACCACCACAGGCGCGTTCGAAACAGGACAGCGGGTAACTGAGAAACTCGTGTTTAAGAAGCAGTAGCGGATATTGCGTCGGTCCAGTCCACAAGCCCCTCCCGTGCAGACACAGGGTTGACCTCACGAGCCGCCACCGAAATGATCCCCTTGCGATTCATGAATTTCAGAATCCCGTTGACCGTATCTTCCAGAGACGGGTCCGGTTTGCCCCACACCGAGGCATCACGCGCCGCTTGATAAGAAGAGCTGTCATAGCGTTTGAACTCCATCGCCGAAATGTTGTCGACGGAGCCCACCAGAAAATCCAGCAGCGGAAACAGAAGATCTTCCTTCCGGCATCGGCGGATCAGCTCGGGAACGAAGTCGGGAAGCCTGAAGGTTTCGAATTGCCGGCCAGTCGCTTTGGTGATGAGCCCGGTAATATCCATCATGTTCGAATAATCGTCTCGCGTTACGTGATAAGTCTTATTCGCTGTACCGCGAGTGGTAGAGATTGCGACGATGTTGTTCGCTACAATGTCCGCCGGAACAAAGCTGACCTGGTTGAGAGTATCAACGCCAATGCCGTGATTCACCATGAACGCAACCAGGCGAACGGCGATATCGAAGTTGTTTCCTCCGCCCGTGACGGAAGGACTTACCAGAGCAGGCCGGAAAATCCGCGCCGAAAGTCCCCGGTTGCGCGCGTCCACAACGACCTGTTCCGCTACCCATTTCGATTGGCTGTACCCAAAATCGAGCAGCTCCATGTTCTCGTTATGGTCGGTCTCATTCAGGACTGACTTGACGGCCCAACCAAACACGAAGGTGGTTGAGACATAATTGAATTCTTTGGCCCTGCCTTCGAACGCCAGTCTTACGACCTCGTTGGTTCCCAGCACGTTCGCGTCACGCATCAGGTCGTAGTTGAACAGATAGTTCACCGTGGCGCCGTTGTGGAACACTGTGTCAATTTCACTCGCCAGGAAATCCCACTCTTCCTGCGCCAGGCCCAGCTTTGGCTGCCCTAGATCTCCACAGACGGGGATCACGCGAGCTTCAAACATCTCCATCAGAGCCAAATCGCAAGATCCGATTGACTCCATCGCGTCCCGCAGTCTTTGCTTGCCTTGCTTTTCATTGGACGACCGGACAAGAACATGGATCTTCGCCCGTGTTTGTTCGAGCAAGCTTTTCATCAGGAATGGACCTATAAATCCGGTCCCGCCGGTGAGCAGCACCTGATCTGGCACAGGTGTTGCCGGCACGGGCGCAGGCACAGGAGGCTCGAAGATGAGCTTTCTGTCATTGATCATCATCTGTTTTTCAGCGGCGCGCTGCTCTTCGCGGAAAGCGGCAAGGGAATGACGCAGATGAACCAGCGCCTCCTCGGGAGCGCGCTTCAACTTTTCGGCGAGCCCAAACAGCTCGGCCACGGCGACGCGCTGAATAACGCCAATGTCCACCTGCCTCGCCAACATCTCGGCGCCTTTGTCCTTCAGCAGTTCCTTGAGCTCATGCATGAACACAACCAGATCCAGGGAATCCAGACCGGCTTCGACGAGGTTGTACGATTCCCGGCCTGTCAGGTTATATCTGGCTTTCAATTCAGCGAAAGTCGAATGCATGTCGCAATCGGACGCGCAGTGCCCGGTATCCTTCTCTCGCGAAAAGTCGGAAAGAACGGTAAACCGTCCCTCCAGCCACATTTGCTTGCTCTTATGGCGCATGAGCTTCCCCGAGCTTGTTCTGGGAATCGCGCGCGGCGCGATGAAGGAAATCACGGCAACTTCCACGTTGAGATAATTTC
Source organism: uncultured Acidobacteriota bacterium (assembly GCA_963779465.1). Classification (GTDB taxonomy): domain Bacteria; phylum Acidobacteriota; class Terriglobia; order Acidiferrales; family UBA7541; genus Palsa-295. The sequence goes on from CAVZYH010000004.1 coordinate 614,991, forward strand.
GGACGGCGGCGGCGATCTTTCGTGCGTCGGGAAGCGCCTTGGGATTCTTCACTTCGGCGACAATCGCCAGCCCAGGTTCGCTGTCCTCCTGAATCTGAAAAGCGGCGACGCAGTTGTGGCGGATCAGGCCAGATGATTTCTCCACCACGTTCTCAATATCGTGCGGGTAATAGTTTTGCCCGCGCAGAATAATCATGTCCTTGATGCGGCCGCAGACGTAGAGTTCGCCATCGTGAACGAATCCGATGTCGCCGGTGCGCAGGTAGCCCTCGTCGTAGGGAGTATCGTCCACCAGCCGCGCGCGAAACTGCTTGAGAGTTAATTCGGGATTGTTCCAGTAACCGCGGCACTTGCCGCTTCCCGCGACCCAGATTTCACCGGTCTGCCCCGGCTTAAGAGGGAAGTGCCCTTCCGGATCCACAATCTTGACGTCGAGACCCGGCAGCGGCGTTCCACAACTCACAATCTGCGTGGCCCCGTCGATTTCAGAGACCTGCGTAGTCATGCGGGCCGTTCCCAGGGCGAGAGCACGCTTGTTGACGGAAACGATGTTGCGACCGCCCGTTGAGACCGCCAGAGTATTCTCGGCCAGCCCGTAGGCGACATAGAAACTCTCGGACTTCAGTCCATAGGACTGAAACGCTTCCAGAAACTTTCTATAGGTATCCGCCTTTACGGGTTCCGCCGCGCACATCAAAATGCGAAGCGAGCTCAGATCACAAGCTTCCAGGCTCTCCTTGGAAAGCCTCCCGGCGCGCAGGCAATAGTCATAGGCGAAATTGGGCGCAGCCGTTGCGGTGGCGCGATAAGCCGTCATAGCGTCGAACCACAGAATCGGCCGTTGAATGAAGTCCGTGGGAGAGAAACCGTACGTCGTGCCGCCTTTCAGTGCTGGATACAGGTAGCACCCAATCAGGCCCATATCGTGGTACTGCGGAAGCCAGGAAACCACGACCGGCGAGGGATGATCGATAACCAGCGGACACGTATCCAGAATGTTTTCGTGCGTTACGATCACGCCCTTGGGCTCCATGGTCGAACCCGACGTGTATTGCAGAAACAATATCTTTGATTGACTCGCAGCGGGCCGGTCCGAAATCGCATCCACAAACTCTTCCGTGGCGATCCAGGGAAGGCCGGAAATGTAATCTACGTCGATGCCGCACGCCGAGACTCCACTTCTGGCCAGATTCGTCTTGAGGGATGCCTGGTAGTCTCTGCTCGTTAAGATCCCAGCCGCCTGGCAATCCTTGGCGATGTGGACCATCTTATACAGCGCGCTCTGGAACCCGCGCGAACTGGGGGGATAAACCGGCACGGGGACCAATCCCGCGCGCACGCAGCCAAAGAATGCGCAGATCATTTCGAGGCCCGGCGGGTAGGCAAGCAGAAGCCGGTCGCCCGGCGCGAAACGACCGTCCTTCCACAGATAGCCGGCAATCGCCTCCGTTCGATGGAGGAACGAGGCGTAGGTGTAGCTTTCCAGCGAATCGCCGTTTACGTCTAGATACGAATAAAGTAGCTTATCCGGGTGCTCATCTGCCAACCTATCCAGGTGGCCTAAAATTGACGCCGCCATCAATCAGCGATCCTCCGATGTTGAATAGAACGCAAGCCTGTAAACAAAACATCTCCCCTCAACGAGCCAGCTAATCCGTGATTGATTTGGAAAGTGCAGGCCTGAAAGGTATGCCAACGGTGAGAATGTCCGTGTATTTTTTGCTCAGCATAAGCGTCGCTCGACGCTTTGGGGACTGGATGTTTTCCTTTTTGGCGCACAAGGGCGCGAATGGGAATTTCGGAGCTCCGCCGACCTTTTATGGTCTCTTGCTGGAAGCCCGGTCCATTATGGTTCATTGACGTTTATATATTAACAAAGCGTTACGGACAATGCCATGCGTCGTCGCTCCTATTGTTCACATAACGCAACTAGGCATCATCAGCCCCGAATGTCCTTGATTGTCTTTACGGCAACGCATTAAAATTGTGCTGCGAGGCTGTCGGCGGTGCGCCACCAAGTTCGCTGAGGGGTCAGGACCCGGATGCGGCGTTCGAAACGCATCGGGCCCGATTAGCATGGTCGCGGAGGCGCCGGTGACGTTCCAATCCGAAACGGTAATCACTCAAGACCCGGAGACTCCGGATCTTGTACCATCGGAATCCTCAGTGGCGTCCAGTACCGAAACCATTGGTACCTCTTCTTCCTTCCCGAAAGTCTTACGTGGCCGCCTGGATAAGTTTTTTGTTGACCACGACATTAATTACAAAGCTGACCGCACGATGTGGGTCAAGATCGCTGTGGGTCTGGCAGTCCTCGCGGGCGCCTGGATCGCTCTGTACGCTCTGCGGCCCGATTCATGGAAGTTTGTTGCCCTCTACCTTTTAGGCGGCCTCGCGCAGACGTTTCTCCTGCTGAACATCGCGCATGACAGCAACCACAACGCCATCTCGTCCCGGCCGCGCGTTAACAAAACCTTGAACTATGTCTTCGATTTGTGCGGCATCAGCTCGTACATGTGGCGTATTCTCCATCATCGCGGCCATCACTCCTGCATCAATCTCCACGGCGAAGATGATGCGCTTTCAGGACGAGGCATATTTCGTTTCACTCCCCATGAATCCCACGCGCCGTGGCACCGCTTCCAGCACTTCTATGCGCTGTTCGTGTATGCGATGTTCTCGCTCGACTATGTGCTATTCAGGGACTTCGCAAGCTTCTTCTTCCCGTCCCACGATTATTTGAAACGCGCCAATCATCCGCTGCGCGAATATGCCACTCTCTTTATCGGGAAAGCCTTCTACCTCACTTACATGCTTGTGTTGCCGGTGGTCGTACTGGGCAAGTCACCCCTGCTGGTCGCCGGGGCGTTCCTCCTGGTCCATTTGTTCGTCGGCTTAGCTGTAACGCTTGTGTTCCAGACGACGCATACCATTGACAGCACCTACTTTCCGATGGAGCGTGGTGAGTTTGACAACGGCGTGTACCACATCTTCGCGACCACGGCAGATTATGCGACGGAAAGCCCGCTGGTCGCCTGGCTCGCGGGCGGGTTGAACCATCACGTCGTCCACCATCTGTGCCCTTTCGTGTGCCACACGCACTATGCTCCGCTGACCAGGATCGTGAAGCAGACCGCCGAAGAGTTTGGCGTTCCTTATCGGCAGCACCCCACCATGACTCAGGCAATTCGCCATCATCTGATACTCTTGAAGCAACTGGGGAACGAAAACTGATTCTGAACATCTTATGTTTAGCTATGGCCGCGCTACTTCCTACAACTGACGTGAAATCACCTACGCCGCCAGCCGACTATCAGGACGATTGGGCATGAGCTCATCCATTCCTATCCCCGTGGTTTCCCGATCTCGCTGCTTTGCGGATTCTCGCGCGATGTTCCGCAATCCCGTGCAGGTTTTGTCCAGCTACGCCGAGAACTTCGGCGACACATTCCGGATTTATCTAGGTGGCCTCAAAGAAGCGATCGTAACGATTGACCCTGCCGTGATTCAACACGTCTTAAAAACCAATTCGGAGAACTACCAAAAATCCCATATTCAAGTAAAGCGCATGGGCCACTTCCTGGGGAAAGGTCTGCTCACTACCGAGGGGGAAGCCTGGCGCACGCAGCGGCGTCTCATCCAGAAAGGCTTCGATCGTGCGCAACTCGAAGCTCTCTCATCAATCATGCAGGACTCCCTTGCCGACTCGTTGCGGGATTTCGACGCTCAGGCCCGTAGCGGCCCCGTAGATATCTATCCTCGACTGATGAAAATTACTTTCGCGATGGTCGCCCGCTCACTTTTCGGCGCACGCTTGAAAGATGAAGACATCGATCTTGTCAGCCATACCATCTGCACCGTACAGGAATTCATTGTTCGCCAAACCCTTCAGCCCTATCTGAATCCCTGGTTCGCCGTGTCCGGGGAACTGCGCCGGCACGAAGACATGCGCACCCGCGCGGACGCCGTGCTCCTCGAATACATCAAGAAGCGCCGCAACGAACCGCCGGGAAACGATCTGCTGCAGACTCTGATGGATGCGCGTTACAGCGATGGCGAAGGCATGAGCGACGGGCTCATCCTGAGCGAGAGCATGCAACTTCTTGTCGCCGGCCATGAAACATCGTCGAACGCGCTATCGTGGCTTTTTTATCTTTTGAGCTCGCGTCCGGATTGTCTCGAAAGGGTAAGGCAGGAATTTGATTCCGTGCTCGGCGAAGCGCCTCTGGGCTACGCCGACGTGCCCAAATTCGAATTTACAACTCAGGTCATCATGGAAGGGCTGCGCCTCTATCCGCCCTTCTGGATGATCGACCGCATGGCCGTCGCGGACGACCGCGTTGGTGACCTCGAGATACCGCGCGGCTCGACCGTCATCGTGTATGTGTACGGTGCACACCATGCTCCGCGCTACTGGCAGAATCCGGAGAATTTCGACTCCGAGCGCTTCACTAAAGCGAACGACAAGCTGCGCGCGCCCTTCACCTTTCTTCCCTTCGGCGCCGGACAGCGAGGCTGTATCGGTGGAAACTACGCGATGCTGCAGATCCTTATGATTTTGAGCGATCTGCTAAGAAAATACGATTTTCAGCTGGTCCCAGGCCAGACAATCGAAGCTCGCCCCATGGTCATTCTGCGGCCCAAGCACGGAATTCGCATGACATTCACCAATACTGTCGCGCCGGCCTCCAGAGTCGCATCCGCGGCTCGCCTGGCCTAGGCGTAGCATTCCGCTTCCAGCGTCGAACGTAGTCTCCAATCGCCTGTCAGTTCTGCCAATACCCCCGAAAACTCCCAGACAAGATAATCTTGCGCGAGCGAAATTTGCAGCGCCGGTATTAGGTCTCAGCCTCGACGCGCTGGCAGTTCTTCCCCGCTGCCTGTACACTGCACCGTAAAGATCAATCTCAAAGGAATCGAGCACACCCTGGGCCATCTACTGCAAGCGTTTCTGTCACACACTGGGCTTGTATTCGGAAGATCGTTCGTTCCTCTCTTCGCGATCGCAGTCATTGCGGGCGTGATGCTTTGGGGTCCCTGGGTGAGTTTGGCGATCACGGTCGTCGCGATAATTTTAGCTATGGGGTTGCTATGAGTCGGGCCGAACGAAGCCCGGCCGTCGCGTCCAGTCGTTGGCATATTCTCTCCCACCCCCAAGATTTGCATTGCGTGCTCTTTCATATTCTTTGCCTGGCAGCCTACGCTTGCGCCTTCTGGCTCTACCTGCACCCGAAGCTCGCGGGCATTACTGGGTCGTGGTCCCGCGTAGCGTTTGTGGCAGCGGCGGCTTCAGTGCTTGGCTGGGTCTCCGGAACAGATGTTGGCGTTAACTTCCACAACCATTCACATCGCCCAATCTTCACCTCGCATTTCCTCAATCGCTGGTTCGGTCGTATCTGGACGTTTTCGGGCGGCTGGCCTTCATTCTTTTGGGAGTACGCCCACGTCAGCGTTCACCACGCCAGTCTATTAACCACCGACGATTGGACCCTTCCCAAACAGAACGCCGACGGATCATTTGAAGACTTTCGCCGGTACATGCTCACGCATTGGCCGTGGCGCGTCGCGGCTCATTTTTGGAGGAGCCTCATCGCGCGTCGCAGCCTTAGGCGCAAAGCGTTTCGTGAACTCGCCATATTCATCGCGCTGTGGTCAATTCCTTTCTGGATCGATCCGGTAATGGCCATATGGCTCTGGGTGCTGCCGCATTGGATCGCTAACGCGCTGGTGATGGGCTCAGGAATGTATGTCCAACACGCGGGATGCGTCCCGAAAAGTTCTGCTCGGCCAGTGAGTCACTCGACCATATTTGTGTCGAAGTTTTTCAACCTCACCATGTTCAATATCGGCTTTCATCTCGAACATCACGACCACCCCAGGGTCCACTGGTCGGAGCTGCCGGTGCTTCATGAGCGCCTCAAGCAGGAAATGATCGACGGCGGCGCCCACGTTGTTCCCTATGGACTTCACCACGCGTCATTCTTACTGGCAGGCGACGATGCGCGCAAAAAGCGTTTCGCCGAGCAAGCCGCGGGCTACACCAGCAATCCATAAGCTTGCCGCCTGTCGGCTTCGCTCCTTAGACGATTCCCACGGCATTCTTGATGAACGTAGATATCAAGCAGGGGGTGCTAACGAGAATTTGGGATCATCGAAATCTGCTCATGACCGGCTACCTGCTGAGCGGAGTGAGCGAGCATTTCTGCCACGTAGGAATCGCCCCTCTCTGTGTTAAACATTGCGTCATATAAATGATACTCGGGCCAATTCAGCTTGAGGTATCTCTTGACGAACGCGGCGCGGTCTCTATCAATCGTGTCAACTTCCGTTATTGCCTTCCCTTGAGGCGTTCCGGCAGTGATCAGCCTGTGAATCTTGGACGTGCGCGAAGCATATAGGAACGCGCGAAATACATCCTTGCGATCGCGCAGAAAATATTGCGAGCCCCGGCCAACAATCACGCAAGGGCCGCCGGAAAGTGCGTGCTTCACCGCCTGCTCCGAAACAATGGCGATTCGGCGCGCATCAAGCAATTCCAGCCGATCGGTTGGCGGCAGGCCTCCCTCGTATGCTCCTCGAAGAAAAGATTTGAAGACGCGATAGACCGTAGGATCGTCTTTCCATTCCCGCTTCTCGACGGCTTGCGGCGTGCTGTTGGTCAACCGCGCGATTTCGTGAGTTAGTTCGTGGTCCCACAGCTTCCAACCCAGAAGTTCGGCAAGCCTCGCAGCAATCTCAGAGCCGCCGCAGCCGAACTCACGTTCAATTGTAATTGCTTGAACCATCCTGCGTGTCCTTACCCGGCCGCCACGGTTCCGCCTGCTCCTGGATCATTCCTCTTCAAGAAAAAAGCGAGAACGAACATGACCGAGCAGAGCGCGCCCAGGATCCAAAACGTATCCATATAAGACAGCACATGCGCTTGTTGATTCACCAAGCCGTAGAACCTGGCAATGGCCTGATTGTGAGCGTCTGTGGCCCGAAGCCCGGAGTGTGTGATCTCGGCGCTCAGCGCATGCAATGCGGAACGATACGCAGGGGTATCCGGAGTGGCATGGCCGACCAGGATTTGTTGGTGATACTGAGACCGCCGCACGATCAGAGTAGTCACGAGTGAAGTCCCGATGCTGCCGCCAATGTTGCGCATGAAATTGATTATTCCGGAAACGCTATTACCCTTCTCCGGAGGGACTCCGATATAACCTGCTGCGGTGATGGGCACGAAAAGAAACCCGACTCCAACTACCTGCGTGATGCGCAACCACATTGCAAAACGAAAGCTGACGAATAAATCGAGCTGGTGAGCCGAATAGAATAGTCCGATAGCCAGGCACAGCCATCCCGTCGCGATCAGGTATCTGGCCTGAATTTTTGACGTAAGCCGGCCGGTGATAGGCATCATCACCAGCAAGACGACTCCTCCACCGGACAAAACGAGGCCTGCGAGTCCCGCCGTGTAACCCATCAGCGTCTGCAGAAATTCGGGAATCAAGACCAAAGTGCTGAAGAGCATGAAACCCATCATGAACATCATCAAGTTCGCCGCCGCGAAGTTAAAACTCTTGAACATCCGGATGTCAACGATCGGATCTTTTCGGAACCATTCCCAGATGACCAGTGTGATTAAGCAAACCGCTGCGATTATCGCCAGGGTAGTGATGAAATGTGAGCCTAACCAGTCGTCTTCCTGCCCCTTGTCCAGAAGCACTTGCAGCGATCCAACCCCAAGCGCCAACATGGAAATTCCCATGTAGTCCACGCGGATGCCGCCGCGTTTTATCCGGCGAAGGAACGGCGGGTCTTCCACGAGGGTATAGGTCAAATAGAGAGCCAGGAGAACCGGCGGCAAGGTAATGAAAAAGATCCAGCGCCAGGAATAGCTGTCGGTAATCCAGCCCCCCAGCATCGGCCCAACTGTGGGGGCGAGAACCGCGGAGATTCCGTAAAGAGCAAACGCGACGCCGCGCTTCTCTGGAGGAAACGAATCGTTGAGAATCGCCTGCGCCAGCGGTTGCAAACCGCCTCCACCGACGCCTTGCAGAGCGCGAAATACCAGCAGTACCGGCAGACTCGGCGCGAGGCCGCAAAGCAGGGAACTGAGCGTGAAAATAGCAAGAGAGAACATGAAATACCGCTTGCGGCCGATGATTTCGGCAAGCCAGCCGCTCATGGGCAGCACGATGGCGTTTGCCGCGAGATAGGACGTGAGCACCCACGTGCTGTCGTCGTAACTGGCGCCCAAACCGCCCGCGATGTAGGGCAACGCAACGTTGGCAACGCTCGTATCCAAAACTTCGACGAATGCCGCGATCGAAACAGTAGCGCCGATCAACCAGGGATTTACCTTAGGACGCCAGACAACCTGCTCCAAAGGAAAGGTCGCGGCTGCGGCACTCATCGCAAGTACACCTTCGCTTCAACATTCATGCCGGGCCGAAGCTGGTGGTCACGATTTTCGCCGGGCTCAAGAATAATTTTCACCGGCACGCGCTGGACGATCTTCACGTAATTTCCCGTAGCATTCTCCGGCGGCAGCAAGCTAAACAGAGGTCCGGTGGCTCCCGAAATGCTGTCCACATGCCCCTCATAGGAGCGGCCATTGGAGTCGCAGGTGATCTTCACTCTCTGTCCCTGCCGCATGTCTTTGAGTTGCGTTTCTTTGAAGTTCGCAGTGATCCATATTTGATCCAGCGGAACGACCGTGAGAAGTTGTTCGCCCGGATCCACATTCAATCCCACCACTACTTTCTTGGTCACCTCACCGCTGACAGGCGCTAACACCTTGGTGTATCCCAGGTTGAGCTCAGCCTGTTCGAGTTCGGCCTGCTTCTGCCTTTCGTCGGCAACGGCCGAAAGCGCGCGGGCGCGCGTGGACGCCACCCGTTGCGGTCCGGCTTGCGCGGATTCATCCCGCGCAATCGCTTCGATCAACCGGCTTCGCGCTTGGGCCACATTTTGTTCGGCAGCCGCCTCGTCCGCCTTCGCGGCCGTCACCGCAGCCGTGTCGGTTTGTGCCGCGGCCACCGCGTGGTCGTATGTCTGCTTGGGGATTTCGTCGCTGACCAGCAGAAGGTGATAGCGCTCGACGTCGTCCTGGGCTTTTACGTTTTCCGCCTCGGCTTCCTGGATGCGTGCCCGCGCGGCGGCAACTTGTTTTTCACTGGCGGCGATTGCGGCTTTGGCGTTTTCGATGTCCGAAGAAGTGAACTTCAGTTGGCTGCTAGTGTCCACGGAGCTGATTGGCACATCAATGTTCAGGGCGCGAGCTGAGGCCTGTGCTGTTTCTAGGTTTGCCTGCGCTTTCGCTGCAGCGACTTGATAATCTTTTGGATCAATCTCTACGAGTGTGGCGCCTTCCTGCACATACTGGTTGTCTTCCACGTGCACCGCCAGCACGTAGCCTGAGATCCGTGCGCTCACCGGATAGAGGTGAACATCCACTTGCGCGTCGTCGGTGGACTCGAAGCCCGAGAGGTAGCGCCACAGAAAGGCTCCACCGACAAGAACTACCACCACAACGGCGACAATAATCCACCGCTTGTAAGAACGCCGGCTCGGATAGGCGGCCGGCGGCGTGGCGGGGTTTCCCGCCGTGGCATCGCGCGTTGAGGACGATGAACTTTCTGGACTCTTCCTCGTCTCTTGATCAGGCATTTTATTTTCCTTTCAAATACTGTGCGTAATTCGATTCCGCGAAACCGATGGCACGCGCCAGGGAGATCTTCGCGACGTTATAGCTGTAAAGGCTAGCGATATACGCGTCGTTCGCATCCGCGAGGGATTCCTGCGCCTGAACCACTTCGATGTTGTCGGTTACTCCCGCAGCGAAACGATCGCGTGATTGCTTCAGGGTCTCTGTAGCGAGCCGGACGGCATTCTTCTCCACGGACACTTCTTCGGCGGTGTCTTGCAAATCAAGGAAGGCGTCGCGAACCTCCTGATCGATCCTCGCGTGCAGATCTTCCAGTTGCTGCGTGGCCCTCGCCAGAAGGGAATCTGCCACCAGGTTATCTCCATGAATTCTGCCTCCCTCGAATATGGGGATTCGGAGCACCGCAGCTGCATCAACCGTGCCGTGACTCGACGCCGGGTTGGTGCCGATGGCTCCGTAGTCCGCAACTGCGGACACGGTGGGGTAACGCTCGGCGGAAGCGGCCTTCTTTTGCAATTCGGCGGAGCGAACTTGCTCGGTCTGACTTTTGTAATCGGCGCGGGAGGCGTAGGCCTGTTGTAGCGCTTCGTCGAGGGTTGAAGTCGTAAGCGGCTGATAAGCCACCTGCGTGGTTACGTCGAACGTCTGGCCTGCCGGAAGTCCAATCGCGCGCGCCAGAACCAACTTCTGTTTTGCCAGATGATTGCGCGCGACGATCAACCTCTGTTCCCGTGCCTGAAGCTCCACATCGGACCTCAGTACGTCAACCGCGGCCGCAAGACCGGCTTTGTGCTGATCGTTCGTCTGATCGAGGAGCACCTTCGCAGTGTCGCGCTGAGCTTGCGCAGACTCGACTTGCGACTGGTCGGCAATCACCAGCAGATAATTTGACGCCACCACAAGAACAATCAGTTCGCGGGCATTTTTGTAACTGTATTGGGCCGATTTCACTTGCGCGGCGGAAGATCGCGCGCGCTCGATGGATTCCCAGTTGAAAGCGGACTGATCTAGAAAAGCACGCGCGTCGAAGACTCCGAACGGACCGATGATGGCTGGTTCGCCGGGAACATTGATGCCAATGGTGGCCTTCAGATCATTTTGGCGAACGCCGAGACTGGTAGCGGTGGTGAGATTTGGCAGCAGCGAGCTGAGCGCCCGCCACCGATCGCCGTGCGCGCCAGAAATAGCATCAGTGGAAAGCAGACCCCCAAGATTTTGTCGTAGACCGCGAGCCACCGCGTCTTCCAGCGAAAGCGGCAGCGCCGTTGAACTGGCTGTACCGATCGGAACTCCTCCCAGGTAGGGATTCTGCGACTGAAGATCTGAAGTGGAAGCGTCCCCAGCAGCAATGGTCGCGGTACCGTACCGCGTTGTTCCTTGGCTCGCAGCAGGCAAGCCAGACTGTCCGTAAAGCGGAACTGCTGCGAACAGAGCCAGCCAGAGGGCAATCAGGCCGCCGCAGAACGTCGGACGGCCACCGGTCATCATCCTCAAAGCTGCGAAATTCACGATGCCCTCGCCGTTTGTTGCGCGCGCCCGAAAGATCGGCCGCGATGGGGCAATCACACCAGAAGCGAGGAGGTGAAACCATAGGACGAAGGTATAGGCAATACCTTCGTATTAGTCGGTGGAGGTGGCAGCTGAAATGGCGGCGAGGCCACTTTCACGCGGATGACGGACCGCGCTATTGAACGCGCGTTGAGATTCTCGCCGTCAACGAGGACGCTATAGCTTCACAAATCAACCACGACATCGCCCGCCGGCTGTGAACAGCAGACGAGAAGATTGCCATCAGCCGGCTTGTCGAGTGGCTCTGGATCATAGACGACCGCCCCAGAGACCAAACCGCTCTCACAATTGTGGCAAACACCGGTTCGACACGCCCAGCGGACCGGGACATCACACGCCTCGGCCATTTCCAGGATGCTCGCGTACCGCGACGCTTCCCAGTGTGCGGAAATGCCACTCCGTGCGAACGAAATCAACACTCCAGTGTTCGCCGCTTCGCTAGGCACATGCGGAGCTCGCGCGATTGCGCCGACGACGCCAGGGGTCCTGGACTCGCCGCCGCTGAAGATCTCGATGTGAATGCGCTCTGGCGCCACACCTGAGGCCGTGAGCGCCTCTTTCATGGCCGCCATGAATTGGTTTGGCCCACAAAGGTACGCATCAGCGTCTTGTGGCAGTCCGAGTTCATCAAAAACCGATCGCGAGAAGCGGCCCGTCGCATTGAAATCCTCGCCGGATTTGTCGGTTGCATCCGGTTTCGTGTAACAGACATAGCTGCGGCCGTTCGTTAGCGCGCTCATCAGGCCGCGCACTTCGCCGGCAAACGGATGATGCTGCCCATCGCGCGCTGTGTGCAACCACATGACCTGACGCGTGGAGCGTGCCGCTGCGAGTGCGTGCAGCATCGCCAAAACCGGCGTCGCGCCGATCCCAGCACTGAGCAGCACGATCGGCCGCTCTCCCGGCTGCAGAACAAAATCTCCGCGCGGCGAGCTGACATCCAGACGGTCGCCCACGCGGAGATGTTCGCGCAAGTACTTTCCAGCCGCTCCATCCGGCTCGATCTTCACACTAATTCGATAGCGCTCTGTTGAAAGCGGACCCGAGAGCGAGTAGCTGCGAAAAAGCGCCGCGCCGCTGGCGGTGGGCTTCAGACGCACGACGACGTACTGACCTGGCAGAGGCATGGGAAGCTCGCGACCGTCGGCGGTCTGCATGGCAAACGAGAGAACGTCTGCGGACTCGCGATCAATTGAAGTCACGACAAGCGACTGGAATCCTGACGAGGCCGGATGGGCCGCCGCGGCAGGCGACAATCCCGCATTGCCCGTCTCCGTCCCGTTCTGCTCACTCTCGAGAAGCGCTTTAAACGAGCCGCGCCATCCGGCCGCGAGCGCATCGATCCGCAACGCGCGCTCCAGACGATCTCGTGGATGATTGGGAAAATACAGGAGCGCGTTAATCTCTGCGACGGTCATACGCTCTGCCGCCTCTCCCACTTTCACGATCTCGTCGCCGGCGCCCACCTCTCCTTCGCGCAGAACGCGGAAATAGAACCCCGGCCGACCGCTGCCTGTGAGCAATGCCGCCATCCGCGGTTCGTTCATCCGAATGCCGACGCGATAGCACGTCACGCGGGGTTGAGTCACCTCGAAAAGCGCGCTGCCGATCTGAAAGCGATCGCCGATGCAGACGGCATCATCAGCCAACCCTTCGATCGTAAAGTTCTCACCAAACTGCCCGTACATAAAATCGTTCCGCTTAAGTTGCTCCCGCCAATACCGATACGATTCCATCTGATAAACGAAGACGGCGCGATGCTCACCACCGTGCCCGGCCAGATCGCCTTGACCGTCCCCTTCGAGGTTCAACCGCCCGACGCGGCAGCGACCAGTCACCGGATTCTTCCAGACGCCGGTGTGCACGGTGCGCTCTTTCCACACGACGTTGCGCGGAAGACCCACATTTGCTGAAAGCAGTTTGGGCATTCGTACCTCGTTGAAGCCCAGCGTCTGGTTAGAGTCCTTCTATTTTGGTGCGTAGGGCCAGCCGCTGCGGAGCGAAGTTTCAGACGGCGCAATCGATTCTCTTCAGTGCGCCAAACGATGCGTTCGGTGGGTTCGATGTCTCGGCCGACTCTAGTTCGCGCAAACTTTGCTTGATCTGAAAAGGGCGCCCGATCCACGAGCGGCGCAGCGCGAGGCAGCTGATGTCCGGGGGCGCTCCGTTCAACGCTTCTGGTACGGGTGAAAGATGTAGTCCTTGGACTTCACGGCCGTGTGGCAGGCGTTTCCGCAGTCGGAAGGGCTGGGATCGGCCGTGAATTTATCCGATGCGGCTTCGTAGTTGAACACCGCGTATCCCCATCCGCCGCTTTTCGGGAATCTCTTGCTATCCTTTTCCATGACGAACGCCTGCTTGAAGACGTCTGGCACATCCACAACGAAGGGGGCCTCCGTGCTCTTCTTCGGCTTCCACTGGAGCTTCACGATCATGGAGCCATCCGGAAATGGCTGGCCGTTCCCAGGAACACCCGTCTTGTATGCATTGATCATGGTCGGATTGGCGACGATCACCTTGAGCACTTCGTCGGTCCGGGCGGAAGAGACCACCGACCAGTCCTCGTATCCCCTGAAGTCGGAGAACGCGATTCCGCTCGTAGTCTTCAGCGAGTACTTGTCCTGTGCGTGGTCCTGCGCGTAATTGACCGTAGCGCCGAGCACGGCGAGCGCTGCCGTAGCTATTGCCATTGTGAGTTTGCTTCCGCGCTCCATGACCGATCCTTTTACCACGGGGATTTCCATTTTGCCTCCTGGATTCGGTACAGCATTATGACCATCAAGACCTCTTCTTGCGACAAGCTGCACTTCGTGGCTCGATCACCCCAGCAACTTGCCAGCGAGCCAGTAATCAACACTGAATTTTCCCGCACCAGAGCAGATCAGCCAGATGAAAAAGAGCACGTATAGGACTTCCGGAAGATAGAGGACATCGTCGAGCCAGTTGAGACGGGAAAGTCCCTTAGGCACGGTGGCAAGCGTGTTGGTCAGGATGGCTACAATCATATCGATCATTAAAGCTACGCAGGCCGGACTCGAAAGAAACCCCACGGCCAGCAAGGATCCGCAAACGAACTCGACGCCTGCCACGAAATAAGCTGTCTGGTGAGGAAACGGGACTTTGGCCGCGACGAGCGTGTCGTAAACAGGTTTTATGCCGCCGGCGGTGAACAATTTGTTTGCCCCGGAGATCGCGAAGAACAGTCCGATCGATACGCGTACCAGCAGGATGGCATATTGTTCAAAATCACTGCTACCCAGCAGCGCAAACTGGATCAGCCGTTTCCAATCCATCTCTCGTCCCTCCATCGGAGGATGTGTTGTAACGCCCTCCACAGCACGCAGTACAACTTCTACGGCAATCGCGTCACGCGACTACCTGGCCGTTAACTGGTCGCCTGTTCGAGATAATTTCCGAACAGGCGACAACACAGGAGTCGAGCCCACCAGATTTTCCAGTCGCTTCTACTTCTGCCGGCCAAACACTTCGCGGAATACTACATTGAGATCGTCAAGTGCGCGCACGCAGTCGCCGGTGAAGCTCGAGCCGTGCATGATCGCGAGCGTCTTCGGTTTTAGGTCAGCGAGCTTCTTGAGGTTCTGCGCCGTGAGTGGCGTGTAAGGAACGTACTCGGCAAGAACGCCTGCCTCATATTCCTTCATCGCCTGACGCGAACGGCCCACGACATCGGCAGTGGTGAGCGGCTCGACGTCGCCTGTCTGATGGAACAGATCCGAGCAGAGCAGCGTTTTCTCCGTCTCTTCGAACAGCACGCCAGCGTCCCAGCCGTGCGGCAGATGCGGAGTCTGGCAGTAGCGGAAGCGGTACTTCCCGGTCGTAAACGTCTGGCCGTCAGCCAGCGCACGCGACTCCCGGCCAATGAAGTCGTTCACAGTCACCAGGGCGCCAACCTGGCTGCAGATCACATCGGCCTTGGGCGCTGCAGCCAGCCATTCATTCAGTGACCCGCATTCATCTGACTCAAAATGGCTGAAGCTGATGTGGCGCAACTCGGAAACGTTGATGAGCCCTGCGACGGCCTCGCGAATTTCCGTGTGCATTCCGCGCAGCCCGGTGTGGAACAGCAGCGGTTCGTCGTCTTTTATCAGGAAATGGTTGAACTGCAAATTCCCCCATTGAGCGAAGATCGAGATACGATAAATATTCGGCGCGATTTCCGTTGTGACCGCCATGTCAGTCTCCTCAATCGGATGTTTTTAACTCTGTGCTCGACAACTGTTCTGCAAAACGCAAATCGTGGTGCCGTTAGCGAATTCCCGCGCCTCGAGACTACTTGTCCATCCGCTCGACCCATTGAGCGCGAAATGCAGGGGCCGCAAACGGATCCGCAAAGTATTGGGTTTCTCGCGCAACCTTGTCATCTTTGAACTCCATGATGCTCACGGTGTAGGACGGCTTGGCGTCATATGTGAGTACGAATTCGGTGACCCAAAGCTCACCGCTGCCAACGATGCGCCGGATAGAGAACCGCTTCTTGTTCGGCTGACTGGCGCGCTGGCCCTGAATGTTGGCTCGCCCACGGGTTAGCTCGCCTGACTGCGGGTATTCCAGCACCGCGTCGTCCAGATAGATGCGGTGTTCCGTTTCAAAATCGTTGGCATCAGACGCCGCCCAATGTTGATCCAGCGCCGCACGGATTCGTTGCTCTTGCATAGACTGCTCGGGCTGCGGTTTCGCTTCCATGTTCATGCTCCTTCCGGAATGAAACCCGGAGCGCCGGTTTCGACTACTTCGTTAAGCCTCTGCCTAATCTGACTACGATTGGTTTCTTCAAACGCGTCTGGCGGAATGCGCGAGATGCCACTATCCTCTCGCGCGCGGGCCGCTGCACGCGGCGTCCTAAGCAAGGCCGTGCCACGCTGCACCGCCCAAGCTAGCAGCGCCTGTGCCGGAAATTCCTGCCCGGCTAACCAACAAACGAGCGGCAACATCAGGACAACTAGATGCCGCTCGGTTCGCACGATCAACCCCCGCGCAATAAAAGCACACTCTACGCGGCCTGTCATGCTCTTCTCTCTTGCGGCTTGCGCAACGCGCTGGCTCTCTTGAAGTTCCCTTCAAGATGCTTCCTCAGAAATCTCCGCGCGTGAAATGTGCGCGCCTTCACAGCGCTCACCGTCAAGCCAAGCCGCCGAGCGGTCTCTGCGCTGGTCAGCCCTTGCAGCTCGCCCTGGAGCACAACGACTCTGAGGCTCTCTCGCAACTGCGCAACGGCGTGCCGCACGGTTGCGCGGCGCTCGTTTGCACAGACGATGTCTTCTGGTGTCGGTCTGCCATCAGCAATCTCCGCGCGAGCGTCATCTTGCGCAGCATCCAAACTATTTTCGTGGAGCGGCTCCCGTGTGCGGCGCTGGCGCAACAGCATCAAGGCGTCGTTCACGACGATCCGGGTGATCCAGGTCGAGAACGTGGACTCCTCGCGGAACCGTTGCAGGTTCACGAGCGCCCGCTGGAACGCGCGCTGCACCGCATCTTCCGCATCCTGCTGATTGCGAAGGATGCGGTGGGCCGTGCGATACGCTTTGCGCTGGTGACGGTTGTACAGTTCGCCGAACGCGTCGCCGTGTCC
The DNA here is from genome assembly GCA_963779465.1 of uncultured Acidobacteriota bacterium. Lineage (GTDB taxonomy): Bacteria > Acidobacteriota > Terriglobia > Acidiferrales > UBA7541 > Palsa-295. The sequence goes on from CAVZYH010000004.1 coordinate 631,802, forward strand.
TGACTTGGCCTTGGCGACCAGCGCATGTTCGTCGCTGGCATCCTGTTTTCCCGCGGCCAACGGCAGGCCTCTGATTGCGTTTATCCTCGGCTGAATCTCGAATCGGAACCCAACTGCCCCTTGGCCTTGCGCCGCGATTGCACTTGTTTGAGTCATCGTGTCCTCCTGCGGATTTTTTCGTTCGCGCACACCGGAATGATTCGTATGTGCTGGATGCATAAAAACAGAGGCGTCAGATCGGGGCAATTGGACGAACGTATCGACAATACCTTTGTATCGGGCCGCGGCTGCGAGCCAGGCGCCGGATTGGCCGTAAGGGAAGGAAGTATTCCGCGGGGCCCCGACACCAAAGTATCGCCAATACCATCGTCCAATTGTTTCGCTGGAGCATCTCCGGTGTAATCGCCGCATCGCAGCCGATTCGATCGGACGAGCGAAATCTTAAAAACGGGCTTGGCCGCACCGCTCGCCTGTCGGGAGGAACACAATGAGCATCATCGATAAAGCGCTGGAAGCGAACCGCAATTATGCAAAAGCCTACGATCCAACAAACGCGCAGCGTCCGGCCCCTAAAATCGTAGCTGTAACTTGTATGGATCCTCGTCTCTCAGATCTCCCTGCGATCTTGGGCCTGCCGCGAGCCGATATAGACGTGATCCGAACCGGTGGACCCGCGGTGACAGCCGACGTTCTCGGGGAACTTGTTGTTTCCAACCGCGTGCTCGGAACCACGGAGATACTGCTTCTCAACCACACTGGCTGCGGGTTCACGACATTTACAGACGCCGAACTGAACGCGAAGTTGAGCGCTTCCACCGGTGACTCGTCGCCGGCCCCCATGCGATTCTTCTCCTACAAGGATCCTGAGCAGAACACACGGGAACAAATCAACACGGTAAGATCGCACCCCTGGATCTCAAAAGATGTCCCGGTGCGAGGCTTTATTTTCGACATGGAGACCGGTCTGCTGCGCGAAGTGCACTCAATTGTGCAGCCAACTGCAAAGCACGCTACCGCCTGAACGACGGTGGCCTTCCGAGAACGATTCCGGGTAGCGACGCGCCTGGGAGCAGCAGGTTCCTCGCAGTCCCGGTGCGTCGCGCGCGCCGGGACTCACCCTAGGTTCCTCGGTTCAATGTTGAAATGGAAAGCCAATAGCTTGACGTCAGGAGACAGGAAGTTTTAGATTCACGAAGGAGACCGTCACATCCGCATAATTCAGCATCTGTGAGGCGCTATGACGAAAACGACGAGCTTTCAATCGGACATTCTGCCGCTCTTTACAGAACGAGACATTGAAGGCATGAGGAAGGGCTTTAATCTGGACAGTTACGACGACGTCAAAAAGCACGCGGCCGCGATCTACGATCGCATTCGCGGAATCGGCGGCTCGGTGATGCCGCCCCCGCCACCAAGAGGTGAAGGTCCTTGGCCACAATCCCGCATTGAGCTATTCGCCAAGTGGATGGCGGACGGGTTGCAACGTTAGCCGGCGCCCAAGCTCGTGGCGTCCGAAGAAACAGCCAGCGTAAAATGAAAACTTGCTCCGCGGGGATGGTTGTCCGTCGCCCAGAGTCGGCCACCGTGAGCCTCGATGATCGTTCGGCTGATACGCAGCCCCATGCCGGTGCCGTGTTCCTTGGTCGTGAAGAAAGCGTTGAATATCTGGCTGGCTTGATCCGAGGGAAGTCCAATTCCGGTATCTGCGACCGAGACCACAAGCTCTTCGTTGCTCTCGTTCTTGGTGCCGAGCGTGAGCTGACGCGGACCATCAACGGCCTTCATAGCGTCAATGCCGTTGATCATCAGGTTCATCAATACCTGCTGCAGCTGGATGCGGTCTGCCACAATCAGCGGGTGATCGGCTGCGAGCTCTGTCTGTACAAAAACCGAGTGCTGCGCCGCCTCGTTGTGCAGAATAATCTCCATTTCTCGAATCATCTCGTTGATATCAACGCGCTCCTTCGTCACCACGCCTTTCCTGAAGAACAGCCTGACCCGGTTAATGATCTCCGCGGCCCGGTTTGCATCACGAATTATCAATGTAGCCCCCGCCCGCGCGCCTTCGATATCAGGCGGCTCGCGATCGAGCCGGCGCAGGCAGGTGGAAGCATTGGTGATGGCGCCGCTGATAGGTTGATTAATCTCGTGCGCAAGCGACGCACAGAGCTCGCCCATTGTGGTTACACGATTCGCGTGTGCTAGATCTCCCTGCGCTTTACGTAGTGCATCTTCGGCGCGTTTGCGGTCCTCGATATCAATGCCGGTGCCATACCACTTGACGATTGTTCCACGACCGTCACGCAACGGCACATTGCGCACCAGCAGCCACCGATAGTCACGCTGGGAAGTCAAAATGCGCGCTTCAATCTCGAGGGGTTCTCCCGTGGCCAATGCCGATCTCCACTGGGCGATGTATCGAGTACGATCATCCGGATGAACGATCGATTGCCAGCCGGATCCAAGCAACGTCTCGATGGGCAGTCCGGTGGATTCGAGCAACCGCTGATTGATGAAATCTACCGAACCATCCGGCAGAGAGCTCCAAACATGAGCGGGAATCGTGTTGATTACCCGGCGGAGCCGGTCCTCGCTGCTTTGCAAGCTCTCATAAAGATCCTGCAATCGTTGCGCCGTGTCGTTAAATACGCTTCCCAGTTGGGCAAGCTCATCTTCTCCCTCGATCGGAACCCGATGCTTGAACTCTCCTCGCGCCAGCATCTTTGAACCTTCAACGAGGTGTTCCAGTGGCCGCGTGATGCTGCGCGTGATCAGGAGCCCCAATGATGCTGCAATCAACAACGTAAGCACGACCGTGGCCGGCACCACGATAAAAACCCGCTGCTGCACTTCGCGAATATTAGCTGCGGCTTGGGTGTGCTCCATCTTTACTTCGCGGTCCACTCTTTCCACCAGGGCAGAGATCGAATATTCCAGCGGGCGTATTTGGTTGGCGAGCCGCAATTGCAAGGCGGTCCAATCACCCGCTTGAGCTAAGTCGATCATCGACGCGGATTCCGATTGCAGGTTCGATTGAACGACTGCGAGCGTGGGGAGAATCGTCGGGTCAGAAGCGTTATCCGATTGCAAAGCCAACAGCGCGCTGCTGGCGCTTCGCATGTCCTCGGCGAACGCCTCATTCATCGCTTGCGTCTCTGTCTTCAAATTTTCGGAGTTTCTTGCGTTCGCAAGCGATTCAAGTGTGCCGCGAAATTTCAGCACGTCCCAGTGAACACGCAAGACAGCTACCAATGCTTCGTCATATTCATCGAGTCGTTCTGCTTGCGCCTGGACGATATGGAATTGCCATAGAACAATTACGTCACCGGCGAACATCAAAACGATGATCAGCCCGAAGCACAGAACCAGGCGCGGACCAATGTTGAGTCGAAGCCGATTCATCTCAGTGCGGACCTGTTCCGAATTGGATTCCGCCATTACCCATAATCCGAGCGAGCTCATTCTCCAGTGCCGCCGCCGCTGCCGGAGCGGTGGACTCCCCGGTCAGCACGGAATGTAGTGCGCGGGTATAGGCTTTGGAGACCGCCTCATAGTTCGATCCCGCAACCGCCGACGGGCGCGAAATCAGCTCGCTTCCTCCCGTCTCCCCCGGTTTGCACCACCAAGGATAAATTTCCTTCATGATAGTTGGAACTTCAAAGTACTCCACCTTTCGGCCCGACTGCTCAGGATGATTCGCCCTGAATTCTGCATTCTTGCGCAGTAGGAACCGGACGAACTTGACGGCTTCGGCTTGGTGAGGTGAAAAGCGGGATATCCCCAAAGCGTAGCCTCCCAGAGTGCCCACTCGCGCGCTCTTTCCAGCAGGAACGCTTGTCACTCCCCCTTGGTCGCGGAACGGCTTATCCGCTGCAAAAATCTCATACACGATGGCGTGGCTGAGCAGAAACGCAGCCTCGCCCGAAACCCAAAATTTATTTTCTGCGTCCGTGGCGGTGTAGGAAAGCACGCTGGGAGGGGAGATCGAGCCTACCCAATGTGCCGCGCGTTCCCAAGAGCGGATAACATTTGGGTTGTTTACGCTGATCCTTCCGTCGGGCTCGATGATGTGGCCGCCTCCTTCCGCTGCTTGCCACTCCAATCCTTCCATCGTGAGTTGTTCGCTGTCCGTTGCGATCGCTCCGGCCCAGACGAACCCCCAAAAATCTTTCTTCCCTGTGGCGCGCTCCCCAGCCTGAATCCGGCTGGCCATTTTCTGCAGCTCATCCCAGGTTCCGGGTGGCGTTTTGTAGCCGTACTTCGCGAGAAGGTCCGTCCGATAAATCAAAACTTGTACACCCAGCGGCTGGTTGGGCATTGCCACAACCTTCCCCCGTATCCTATAGCTTTCGGTGATCGCGGGATCATACGAGGCGATCTCCGAGGGAAAGTAAGGTTGCAGGTCAATCAGGTAGTCGCCCATGGTTCCGGTCCAGATCGTGTCCACGCCATAAAGGTCAGGGGACGGGGCGCCGCTGCGGAGCAATTTCATCGCAAGTTCGAGTTTCGATGCGGAGTCCTCTGGCGTTGGAAGATCGTTGACGCGAATGCCTGTTTCCCGAGTGAATTCCTGCAAATAGGCGTCCGGAATCATCCGATGATCGCCCGGAACTCCTCTGCCGTCAGAATCGAAATATGTAATGGTCACCGGCTGTGGCGGCTTGCGGCAACCGGAAAAAAGGAATGCCGACAGCAGAATTCCCGCCACGCCCCAATGTCGGAAGCGATCCTGGCGTCGTTCGGCGCAGCGCATCAAACAAGTCATCGTCTTGGATCGGATAGACAACGGAAGCAGTTTTCACCGCCCTTGGAGGGTTAGGACAAAGCGATAGCCTGAACTAGTCGCACAGCTATCGATATCCCGTGGTCGCTACGAGGGATGGTAGCAGAAATCGCCCGGCGGCAAACAATTGATGGCGAACGCGCAAACCAACCCCGGCAATCCCCTCAAACTCTGGTTCGTTTTGACGCGGCTGACTGCGAAGCGGTTTCAGTTTCGAGGTCGCCTGAAGAGGTGCGGGCTAATGAATTTCGTAAGGAAAATTACACACGCTGCTGCGGGACGAACGGAGCCGAGCTAAAATGCCGTCAAGCCAAGTGAATTGCCGGACTCGCGGGCTTGAGTTTGCCGGCCATCCTCACCAGGTCGGCGAGGGAATTCGCTTTCATTTTTTGCATCACTTGCCCGCGGTGTGCCTTCACCGTGATTTCGCTGATACCAAGCTCGCCGCCAACTTGTTTATTCAGCAGCCCGGCGACAACTAACGCCATCACCTGCCGTTCTCGAGATGTGAGTGCGTCGTAGCGGTCCCGAAGTTCCTGAATCTCCGCGTTCTCAGCGAGGGCGATCTTGCTTCGCTGCAGTGCGTTTCGGATGGCGCTCAGCAAAGCGTCGTGATTGATGGGCTTGGTCAAAAATTCCAAGGCGCCCGCTTTCATGGCCTGCACCGACTGCGGCACATCGCCATGACCGGTAACAAAAATGATCGGCATAGCGCTATTTTCGACCCCAAGCTGTTTCTGTAATTCAAGACCGTTCAGGCCCGGGAGTGAAAGATCCAGGACGAGGCAGCTCGGGACACGTTTTCTGGGGTGGTCCAGGAATTCTTGCGCGGATGCGAACGTCACCGGCTTCCAGTTCTCATCCCGGATCAATAGTTCGAGCGATTCGCGCACGGACACGTCGTCATCAACGATGAACACGATGGGGATGGCACTCGGCATTGGTAATGCCCCTGCTTCATAACCCCGCACTTCAGAAGAACTAAGTGTGCGCGCCGCATTCATTGTATCCCCCCAAGAGGATTCCACCAATGGACCCTCAGCTGGCTTGCAGTGCGGTCTTGATGGCCGAAAGCAGAGCCGCGTCACTGAACGGCTTGAGCAGAAAGCCCGCTGCGCCTTGCTCGAGCACACGAGCGCGAATCCTTTCATCTTTTTGAGCGGTGATGAATATGACCGGGACCTCGTCTCCGCGACGCTTTAGCTCCTGCTGAAGTTCCGGTCCACTCATCCCCGGCATAGAAACGTCGAGGATTAAGCAGCTGGTCTCAGCGACAGCACCGGAGGAGAGAAACTCTTCCGCGGACGAAAACGCTCGAGCCGCAAACCCGAACTCCTTAATCAGGCCAGGCAGCGACTCGCGTATGGACTCGTCATCATCAACCACGGATAGAAGCGGACGCTCGTGCCCGCCGCTATCCTCAAGAGGCTTCATAACAAAATGATGCGGGTTTCGGTGGAGGACGTCCATTGTACTTTGGTATTGGCTCAGCCTCGCCTCGGTCCCGAAATCTGGTAGTGGCAGGTTCCGGTCACTGCCTTACTGAGGGCTTTAAGATTATCTCCGGGTCGCCCGCCAACCGGGAGCAATCGCGATCGCGGGATCGCGCCTAATTTTTCTTACACCTTCCATCAACGATGGTCATCAAACTACATGTATGACAGGCATCACGGGCGTCACATCGGATGCCCGTCCTGCAACAAGGAGGCGTTATGAAGCTCACAGGGAAGAAAGCTCTTATTACCGGGGGCAACAGTGGCATCGGTCTAGCCACGGCCCGACTTTTCGTTGCGGAGGGCGCGCAGGTCGCCATTACCGGTCGCGATCAGACGACGCTCGATGAAGCGATCGCCGAACTTGGATCGAGCGCGCGCGGCTACCGCGCTGACGTCACCCTCGCGGAAGATCGCAAGCGGCTCTTCGCAGCCCTGGCCAAAGATTTCGGGAAGCTCGACATCGTCTTCGCCAATGCCGGCATCTCCGGCCGAACTCCTACCGGCTCGACCGACGAGGCCATTTTTGAGAACGTGATCCACGTCAACCTTAGTTCCGCTTTCTTTACGGTGAATTCAGCCGTGCCCCTGCTGAACGACAATGCCAGCATCATCTTTACTGGATCGGTGCATAACTACCTGGGCCAACCTGGCGTTGCCGCATACGCAGCCACTAAGGGTGGTCTCGTTTCGATGGCACGTTCCATCGCCGCCGACCTTGCACCCCGCAACATTCGCGTGAACGTCGTCGCGCCAGGCGCAATCAAGACTCCCATCTGGAAGCGCGGGCCCCGCGCCTCTGCTACCGCGGAAGATTCCGCTAAGTTGGAGAAGTTCTTTTCTTCCGCGGTTCCGCAGGGCCGTTGGGGCGAACCGGAGGAGGTCGCCAAAGCCGTGCTCTTCCTCGCGTCGGACGATTCCTCGTACGTCAACGCGGTCGAGCTGATGGTAGATGGCGGAGCCACGGGCGCCCCGTTTGGAGCTCCCATTATTCTGGATGCATTTGCGCCCCCCGCCGGCGACCCCAAGTTGGCCAAGGCCCACGCGGAAGGGAAGTCGCAGTGACGTTGCCGACGGACAACCCGTAAGCGATCGCACTCACTGCTTCGCGGAATTCGCCGCGACAGGATGGGGCTCGCCGAAATAGGGAAAATCCGGGCGCATCAGCCCCGCATCGGGCGCCACCCCATCGCCGAGGGCTGTGTTCGTGACCAGCGTGAGAATCACGTCCATCACGTCGTCGCAGAGGCCGCGGCCGTTGAAGCCGGCAAAGCTGAATGATGCAGGCGTGTCCAGTTCATACGGCAGGACCGCCGGGCAGAGGCGCGCGAGGAGTTGCGTGGCGTAGGCGGATGGGTCGGCCGCTGAGTGGGCGAGCGCGGTGATTTTTTCCACAAAGTCGCGGATCGGTTTGGAGAACAACGCAACTTCGTCGGCCGGGACCGCGCGGTTGTAGTTTTCCGATGCGTCGTGCAGCGAAGGATCGGTGAGCAGCAGGTGGGTGATCATTGGCAGGCCCCAACGCGATACCTGCACTTCAGGCGCGTGCCCGTGGAGCGATACGGTGGCCCAGGCTTGCACGGCCCCCGTTCCGATCAGGCTGCTGGGGACTTCCAGGACGATGGCGGTGACATTCTTGCCACCAAAGAAGTTCTGGCGATCCTGGAACGCCTCCGGGGCAAACCGGTTTTCGGACCACAGAGCTTTTCTGAAGACACCGAAACCGGCGCCGTCGGCGGCGAACAGATCGGGCGCGAGGCCTGCGTACGCCAGGCAGCCTCGATCTGCTTGCACCACTCCTCCCGTGTTCCCGGAAATGATGAGTTCGCCCGTGGCGCCCTTCGGAGCGTCCGCTCCGGTGGCGCGCCGCACCGCGAAGGTCTGAACGTGCCGCTGCTCGCCGCCATCGGCGTGTGCGGGCGCGCCGAACTGGACCTTGAAGGTGACGTCTTCGCGAAGATCTCGATTCGTATCGAATCGAAACGCGTAGAGACCTTCATCGCGAAACGTGTCAGACGCGCCGACGCCGGCGTTCGGATTCACGGTCAAAGCCATGACCGTTGTGCCTGGTCGGCCGCGAAACAAGTAGAAGTCGCAGATGTTGATGCGAGGGTCTTCTTTTGCGGTAGGCGTGTCGAAATGATGCGACATGGCGAATACCCTCCTGAGGATTAGACGCGAGGCCAAAAGGCCGCGTAATCGGAAACCAACCCAACACCCGAAATCCTAGGATTCGGCCCTCAGTCGTTTTCAACTGTCTCGAGTGTTCACGGATTCGAAACCCATCAGAACGTCCCCGGCAACGTAGTTACTGATCTCCTGCGGAGCCCTTCGATCTCGTGCAGGTCGCACGCCGAGGAGTTGTCGTTCGCCCGTCGTCGGCGATCTCCAGTCCTGTGTTGCGCGCGCAAGAACCCTGGCATGTAGATTTTGAGCACAGCGTCCTACCGCGTGATTTGGCCCAGGTAATATCCGAGCCGATTTTCGACGTCCCCCGGTTTCTGGAACCCGCGCACCGTCAGTGCTTTAATCCCATCCTGGCCGGCTGATCGCCCCAGCGAATTGATGCATGCATCCCACCCGGCGCCGATCTCGACGTCTGGAGGCAGGCTGGTATTGACCAGACGTTTGGTGTTGGCGATCGCCCATTTGTCGAATCCTGCGATCCGCGTCGCCAGCGCTTCTACGTACGCATCCAACTCAGCATCGGGCAGCGCGCGATTAATATAGCCGTAGGCCTCGGCCCGGTCCGCCCGGATATCTTCCGAGCTCAGGAGCACTTCGAGAGCGCGGTTTCGGCCGATCAGTCTGGGTAAGCGAGCCATCGGGCCGCCACCGGCGACCATTCCCACGCCCACCTCCCATTGCGAGATGATCGTCTTTTCGCGACTCGCGAAACTCATGTCGCACGCCAGCGTGAGTTCGCTGCCGTTACCCGTCGCCCGCCCACGGATGAGAGCGATGGAAGCGACTGGCAGCCGAGTCAAACGCACCAGAAAGTCCGGCCAAGGCGGCAAGCCTGTGGGACCCGCCGGCATCGAAGTGAGGTCCTCAAGTTTAGCCGTGAAATCGGAATGATTCAGGAAGTAGTCCTCGACGGCGCTATCGAACACGACGACCCGGACCTGCTCATCGGCCTCCAGAGCGTTGATGACTTCCTGAAACTCCTGGACCATTTGCGGACCCATCACGTTGATCGGCGGGTTATCGATCGTCACACGCCAATAGGCGGGCGACCGCTTGGTCAAGCGAAGCTGTGCGGCTTTCGTAGCTGCGGATACAGTTGCCATTGGATCCTCCTCCGTATTTGTAAGCCTTGGAAATCAGTTGAGCGAAGCCGACAACAGCCTCATGCAATCGCAGACTTACGGCCCTTACCGGCCTCCACTGCAGCCTTAGCGATTTCGACGTCATTCTCCACGCTGCTGCCGCTGACGCCTACTGCGCCGATCACCGTTCCATCCGAATCTTTAACAGGTATTCCACCGCCAAAACTGATCAGACCGCCGTTGCTGAGTTCGACGCCGTAAAGCGGCTGCCCCGGCTGTGACATCTTCCCGATTTCGGCAGTCTCCATATCAAAATAACGCGCCGTTCGAGCCTTGCGAATTGCGATGTCTATACTGCCGAGCCACGCGCCATCCATCCGAACAAACGCCTTCAGATTTCCGCTCGCATCCACAACTGCGATGTCTTCTTTTATTTTCAACTCCTCGGATTTCTTTTTCGCGGCTTGAATCATTGTTTCCGCAACTTCCAGCGTGATTTCGCGGTTCATGGAATTCTCCTTGGTCTTGCTTCTATCGTGCTGCTGCGCGGCCAAGGTGGGAACTTCATCACCCTGGCCGCTATATATTATGGATGGCGATCACGAACCTTCGCGTTCGTCAATTCGGCTGGGAACTTAAGCGGAGGCCGATTTTTCTCCAGCGAATAACTTTAGAAGCGCTTGGGCTGCGCTGGTCGAAGATGCGGGATTCTGCCCGGTAACCAGACGGCCATCAACAATTGAAAACGGCTGCCAGTCGGCGACTTTCTCAAAAATCGCACCCAGCCGCATCAGCTCATCCTCGACGAGAAACGGCACAACCTTGGTGAGTTGTACGTCCGCTTCCTCGCCATTGGTAAAACCGGTTACGTGTTTGCCCTTCACCAGCGGCGCTCCCTGATATGTCACGTGACGAAGCACGCCCGGCGAATGACATACCAAAGCGATCGGCTTGCCGGAATTGTAGAAAGACTCCAGCAACGCGATGGAAACCGGACTCTCTGCGAGATCCCACATCGGGCCGTGTCCGCCCACATAGAAAATCGTGTCGTAATCTTCCGACTTCACGTCGGCGAGCTTCACCGTTTGCGAAAGCGCCAGTTGCGCGGCCTGGTCCTGCTTGAACCGCGTCATCGCGGGCGTCTGATTTTCCGGCAAATCGCTCTTCGGATCGATCGGGGGCTGCCCGCCTTTCGGTGATACCAGCGTGAGCTGCACACCCGCATCCCTGAAAACAAAGTAAGGAGCAGCAAACTCTTCGAGCCAAAACCCGGTCTTGCGGCCCGTGTTCCCCAGTTGATCGTGGGAAGTTAACACCATCACTATTTTCATATTCCGCTCCTCTGTTCTTGCTATGCACATCCGATCGAATCGGACGCCCTGCACCGATAAGACCAGAAACGTCGGAGGCAAACAATTGGACGATGGTATCGGCGATACTTTGGTATCAGTCAGCCCGCTAAGCCATGTTCGCTCATCCGTTTCCATTACAGCTCGGCACCGCGCGCGATGCACAATAAGGACGGCGATCCGCCGTCAGAAACGGCCGTGGCAGGCAACGTAACGTTTGCGTGCGGATTGAGGTGCGCCAACAGGTCTGGATCTAGAGAGGGCCACTAAGATATTGGTGGACGTAACCGGGATCGAACCGGTGACCCCCTGCTTGCAAAGCTAGGGTAATTTCAATCTAAGTCGTCGCTTTGGTTGCGCTTATCGCCTTCGGGCATACTTAGATTGCTCCAACGTTGCTCCGAACCAAAAAAGAGCAGTTCACCTTAAGCTTCGCCGCGCTCGCCCTCACTCCGATATCGCTACGAGCGGCTTGGCCCAGGTGGACTACGGCGCTGAAAACGAAGCCGGTAAGCGCTAGGTGTAACCTGCAGTTGTGAGAGAAAAGTACGTCTCATGATCTCAGAACTGCTGAAGCCACACGAAGCAGCGATTTCCTTGACGGCCTTAACAGTTTGTTCTAGCTGTCCGCGTGCAGCCTCCACGCGCAAGCGTTCCGCGAATTTGGCGGGTGTAATGCCAGTTTCCTTTCTGAAGACGCGACTGAAGTTCCGCGGGCTCATAGCAGCACGCCTGGCGAGTACATCAACAGAGAGATTCTTGTTCAGGTTTTCTGCCATCCACACCTGAAGGTCCTGTAGCACCTTACGTCCCGAAGCTTGCGTTGATAGGGAAACGCTAAATTGCGCCTGACCGCCAGGTCTGCGCAGAAACACGATAAGGTTGCGCGCTACATCCAATGCCACCGACGCACCATGGTCCTCTTCCACCATCGCCAGAGCGAGATCAATGCCAGCCGTGATTCCGGCAGAGGTATAGATATTCCCATCTTGTATCCAGATCGGATTCGCATCGACTTTGACATCCGGATATTTCTTCTGCAAATCGGCAGCAAAGGCCCAGTGAGTTGTTGCTCGCTTGTTATGGAGTAAACCCGCTTCAGCCAAGACAAAGGCTGCGACGCACACGGATGCCACTCGTCGCGAGCGGCCCGCAGTCTTTTGTAGCCAATGAGAGAAGCGGCTGTCACGTGTGTCTTTTGAGGTCGGTCCGCAAACGACGACCAGTGTGTCCACGGGCTCGCGCAGTCTCCGGTAATAGCCATGCGCTAACAAAGAAACTCCGCATTCGCCTGCAATGATTGGTTTAGGTTGGAAGCTTACTACTCGGACGTCGTAAGCAGGGCCCCGCGCTCCGAGTACGCGGTTCGCGCCCGCAAAAACCTCAAGTGGACCAATCAGATCGAGCTCCTCCACGGGAGGTACCCCAACGATAACCACCGATATGGGGGGGCGCCTGCTTGCCAGTATTGGTTTCATTGTCAGCCTAGGCATGATTTTCACAATGGCTGGAAAAGTTGATTATATGTCATTGCAGCCAGCCCGGCCAACCCCTACCGTCAGTTCGGATGCGAAGGCTTCCATGAACACAACATATAAAGCCATCGAGCGAACGGGCCATTTCTGTTGGGCGGAATGTGAAGTTGGAGGATAAGGATGGCGAGCACATACAAAGCCGTCGAGATTTCTTCACCGGGCGTTTTCTCCTTGGTCGAAAGAAAGGTTGCCTTCCCCGGCCCCGGACAGGTGCGTATCCGCGTCGAGGCTTGCGGTGTATGCCATTCGGATGCGGCAACTGTGGAAGCACAATTCCCCAACCTTTCTTATCCGCGCGTGCCTGGCCACGAGGTTATCGGACGAATAGAGGAAGTGGGTCCTGGCGTCACGGCGTGGAAGGTCGACCAGCGTGTCGGCGTTGGATTTTTCGGGGGTGAAGACGGAACCTGCGAGGCCTGCCGCCGTGGTGAAACCGCCTATTGCCAAAATGCAATTATGACCGGCATCACAACTGACGGTGGCTACGCGGAAACGATGATTGCCGAGGCACGCGCGCTTGCCCTGATACCGGACGAACTCAAGTCGGAAGATGCGGCCCCTCTGGTATGTGCCGGCATAACAACCTTCAACGCGCTTCGTAACGCCGCACGTGCCGGCAACACCGTTGCCATTCAGGGGGTGGGCGGGCTTGGCCACCTTGGCGTGCAGTTTGCACGGAAAATGGGCCTGCGCACCGTGGCGATTGGTGGGGGCCCCGACAAAGAGCACCTGGCGCAGAAATTAGGAGCGCACATCTACATCGATGCCAAGGCAGAAGACGCGGCGGAAGCTCTGCAAAAGCTCGGAGGCGCAGATGTCATCCTTGCGACCGCGCCAAGCGGGGCCGCAATCGGTAGCTTGCTTCCCGGCCTTAAAACTCGGGGGAAACTTGCGGTTGTCGGAGTCTCAGGTGATGCCATCCCAGTCAACGGCGTACCGCTCATCTTCGGTGGACGGTCAGTTGTCGGCAGTCTCACCGGAAGAGCGATCGAGACTCAAGACACGCTTGATTTCAGCGTACTCACAGATGTCCGTCCAATGATCGAAACACTTCCGCTTGCAAAAGCCGAGGAAGCATACAAACGAATGATGGATGGCAAAGCGCGCTTCCGAGTAGTGCTCACTATGACCTAAACAAGTTTAAAAGCCTGCGTCAAAACGGAGCACAAACCGAACGTCCCAGAAGGAGACTTGGATGAATTCATTCCAGGAAATCTTTAACAAACAGAAGGCGCACTTCGATTCGGACGCGACCAAGTCGTACGAGTGGCGCATCGATCAGCTGACACGCCTCGAGAACTTGTGCAACGAGAACTCCGAGGCTCTAGAGGCTGCGATGAGCAGTGACTTCAAGACCGCCAGCCAGGAAAAAGTCTTCGAGATCATGGCGCCGGTTGGAACCGCCGCCTTCGCGAAGCAAGAGCTGAAAGGGTGGATGGAACCTGTAGATGTCGTCGTGCCGAAAGCCCTTCGGGAGAGCGGACATACTGCCAAGGTCTATCGAGAGCCCTATGGCGTGACTCTGGTAATCGGCCCTTTCAATGGACCGTTGACGCTGCTTTTCGACCCGGCGTGCCAAGTTCTTGCGGCGGGCAATCCTTGCATTCTCAAACTCTCCGAGGGTTTGCCCGCCACCAGCAAGGTCTTACTGGATCTCATTCCGAAATACTTCGATCCTCGGGCCGTTACTGCCGTCACGGGAAGTAAGGACGAGGTGACGGAACTGCTCAAGCTGCCCTTCGACTTCATTTTCTTCACCGGCAGCGTCAAGGTCGGTAAGATCGTCATGGAAGCGGCTGCAAAGAACCTGACTCCTATTCTTCTGGAACTTGGCGGACAGAATCCCGCTTTCGTTGATCCAACCGCGAACATCCCGGATGCGGCCAAGAAAATTGTCTGGGGCGCAACAGCCTGGGGTGGGCAGTGGTGCACCTCTCCCGGGTATGCCTATGTGCACGAATCGATTGCCGACGAGTTTGTAAAGGAATGCCAGAAGGCCGTGATCGAGTTGTACGGAACCGATCCGAAGAGCAGGCCTGACGACTACTCGCGCATCATCAGTTCGAAAGCTGTTGACCGGTTCGTATCTTTAATTGATCAGGGCAAGGTCGTGGCCGGCGGCTCTGCCGACCGCGAAGCCCGCTACCTCGATCCCACGATCTTATATCCGGTCACATGGGACGACCCGATCATGGAGGACGAAATCTTCGGACCGATCCTCCCAATCCTTACTTATAAAGACATGGATGCGGCCATTCGTGAGGTGAAGAAGCATCCAAAACCCCTTTCCGGTTTCCTTTTTAGCCGCGACCAGAAAGCTATCGACCACTTCCTTTCGAGCTTGTCCTTCGGCGGTGGCGCGATCAACCAAGTGAACATTCATCTGTTCATTGAAACCATGCCTTTCGGAGGCGTCGGATTCTCGGGCATCGGCCACTACTACGGTAACGCTGGGTTTGACGCCCTCACCCATGCGAAATCGGTTCTCATATCGCCGCCCGACGTAGCCATCGAGCACCTGCTCCCGCCGTACACGGAGGAAAAGGTCAAAGCGCTCAGCCAGTGGTTTGAGTATTAGGCCACTAAGACCACAACAAAAGCGAGAACTGAACGGCGGACTAAGCCAATCGCCGACCACGGACTATCTGAAAGCGAGAGAGGTAGGGAATGGTTTTAGCAGGAATCAAAGTACCCGACACAGTTCTGGTTCGCGATGCGATTGATTTGTCACGGAGCGCGTCAGAGCCATTTCTCTTCAACCATGCGATGCGCTCCTGGCTATTCGGCGTATTGCTTTCAGAAAGCGCTGAACGTGCTCCGGATGCCGAGTTGTTGGCAGTAGCCACGATTCTGCATGATCTGGGCTTGACTGACCGCTATACAGCGGAAAATCGATTCGAGGTGGATGGCGCCAATGCGGCGCGCTCGTTTCTGAAGGAGCGAGGCATCTCGACGCCGCAGATGCAAGTTGTTTGGGATGCCATCGCGCTTCACACCACACGATCTATCGCTCTTCACAAAGAGCCCGAAGTGGCTATGACCCATTCGGGAATAGCGGCGGATGTTCTGGGGGCAGGCCTCGATCGAATTCCGCGGGACAAACAAGGCGCGATCCGAGCCGAATTTCCGCGCATGGAATTTAAAAACGGACTCAAAGAGTGCCTTTGCAACATCGCTCGTCGGAAGCCGGAGTCCACCTTTGACAACATCGTTCGGGATTTCGGCGTTCGATATGTCGCGGGGTACACATCCCCCAACTTTGCCGATGTCGTCGCGAATGCACCATTTTCCGAATAGACGACCTCCCGATCATCGAATTGCGCACACGTATCAGCGCGGCTAAAGAAGGAAACAACATGAACTACCAAATTCAAGGACTTTCCATTTATACGGAGGTGCCCCTGCCTGAATAGCAGGTGGTAGACGTGAAAAACTCCGACGGTATCTTATTGAAAAAAAAGTTGGTGGACGTGACCGGGATCGAACCGGTGACCCCCTGCTTGCAAAGCAGGTGCTCTCCCAGCTGAGCTACACGCCCACGGTTGGCTGCTTCAATCATTTTCCATTACTTACGCCGCCACCGCAACCGCTTGTGCTCCGAATCGCTTGGAGCAAGTCGGAGCAGGTACCGCGAATCCAGTGCCAACCCTCCCCGCTTCTTCGAGTCGCCAGGATAGCTTCTCTTTGAGCGACTTCACAAATTCCGACGTAATGCAGTTACGAATAGAATGTCTTACCCCTATTTTGTTCAGACATCCGTGCACCTTCTGCTATTCCTCGGCTTCGGCGCTGGAATATCCGTCGGCCGGCATTCTGACTTGAGCTTTTCGAAATATCCGCGCCGGGAGACAGCTACTTGTTGAGCTTGCTCTCAAGATCCGGCGCGAACATCGGCTGCGCGCCCGCTTCGAGCTTTCGCACTTCGCTGAGTGCCGTCTCCCACTCCTGCCGCGCCTCTTCCTTTCGCCCCATCGCCGCGAGCGCATCTCCCCGCGCCTCGTACCCGAATATCGAAGACGGATCGATCGCCACCGCCTCGTCCGCCAACGCCAGCGCCCCCGCAGCGTCGCCCTTTCCCACGGCTTCTGTCGCATTCTGCGCGCGGCTCAGCGCCGCCGCCTGCGTCATGTCAAACCGGCCGCGATAGATCATCACCGCGTGGTCAATTGTTTCTTCTGGTTTCGCGCGCCGAAACGCATCGTACGGATTGAGCGACGCCGCTGGCCACTCGCATCCCGACAAATCCCCGGCGCTCACAATCACGGTGCCGTCAATCACCGCTGGCACGTTGTCCGCGCCTCCCAGCCCGCCCGTATCCGCGGTCGGCAAATGGTGACAACTAATCCCGTAGGTTTCCGGGTTCACCTCAGGATACGCAAAATAAGCGAACCAGCACTCTTCTCCTGGATGCCGCTCCTGCCACGCTCTCACCTGGAAGAGTTGCTGCGCCCAATCCGAGTTCGAATCGCTCAGCAGCTTATGCACGTTCGCGGGGCCGCCCCATGCTTCGTTCGCGTAGGCCATCGCATTGGGAAACACCGCGAGCGACGAAGCCACGTGCGCCGCCAGCAACAACCCGCACACGGCGAACCACTTGCGGTTCGATGCCGCCAGCGCCGCGGCCCCGCCGCCGGCCAGCACGAACAAATACGCGTAAAACGGCAACAGGTGCCGCGCCCCGATGTTCATCCCCGATACCATCGCCACGGCCAGATAGAACAACGCGGGAATTGCCAAAAAATCCACTTCCCGTCCCCATTTCAGTTTCCGAGTCGCCGCTGCATAGATCGCCAGAGCAGCCAAGATCAGCAGTCCGAGCGTCGTCTTGATCGCAATCACCGACGGGAAATACCACCAGACGCCGTGTGCGATGTTCCGCCCAAAGATGAACGTCGGATAGAACAGCGCCATCCGCCCTACGTCCACTAGACCGATCAGGTAAGACTCCGGCAGTAGGCGCAGCCGACCCACAAGATTGATGAGCCACGAAATGTGCGACCCGAGCGGCGCCACATAATCCCCGAGCGTCGTGCTCATCTGCAGTCCCGCGGGCCGCGGCGCGTAACGAAAACCGTAGAAGCTCCACAGCACGAGCGCGCCGATCAGAAAAACCCCGCAGAACGCACCCGCGAGGCGCAGCGCCTCCCGCGCCCGCGTTCCTTTCTCCGCCGCTACAATTTCGCGCGCGATCAGCAGCACGAGGATTGGCGCCAGTATCACTCCGGAATGCTTCGTCGCCAGTAGGAGGCCCGCCACCACGCCGGCCACCACCAACCGCTTCGCCGTCGGGTGCTTCACATAACGATAGAAACACCACGTGCTCGCCAGAAAAAAAAGCGACACGCCGATGTCCGTCGTCACCAGTGCCGAATGCGCCAGCACGTTCGGATCGAACGCAGCCAGCGTCAGTGCGAAAATCGCCGCCCAGTCCCCGAAAGATTCCCGCGCCGCCAGGAAAACCACCAGCGAAAGCGCTGCGGCCAGGAGGCCGGCCGCCAGCCGCATCTTGAAAACCAATTGGTTCCGGTCACCGTCGTTCCGCGCAAGCCAGTCCCGCCCGTCCAGATACGCCTCTGTTTTGAAGTCGCGGCCTTTCAACTCCGGCACCCACAGAGCTTTCCCCAGCAGCGGCGCCGTCGCCAGCAGCTTTACGAAGGGTGGGTGCTCTGGGTTAAGTCCGTAGTCTTTGGTGTGCCACATCATATAACCGGCAAACATGTGGTTGCCTTCGTCGAACGTGAGCGATTCGCGGTGAACCATCATTAGCGTCAGGACTAACTGTGCGCCGATTAGCCCCGCCACAATTGCCCACAGCATCTTTCCGGAAAGTTTTGGCACGTTCTTCCTATCCCTTGAAATTCGCGCGGACATCTTACGTCGAATGACGCGTCGGATGTTCTGTCGCGTGCCGCCTCCGTTAGGCGGCCGCGTGCTATCGCGCCACGGTGTATATCAGGGTGTCCCTCTGAGAGGTGAATTTCCTTTCATCGCAGTTGACGCGAAAGCGCTCAGCCCGCTCAAGACCACGAGTATCCATAGCGCAGCGCGAATGGTGGAAAGCTGCGCGACAAACCCGATCAGGGGCGGACCAGCAAGGAAGCCAACGTAACCAGCAGTCGTGACTAGGGCGAGGCTGGGGCCGGGTGCGCTGCCTTCAATGTTCCCGGCAGCCGCAAACGTATTGGGAATGATCGTAGCAAGCCCTGCGCCAGCGCACGTGAATCCCACCAACGCCGAACCCGCATTGCCGAACAATAAGACGAAGACGAGTCCCGCCGCGGCTAAAAGTGCCCCGTAACAAACGAGGTGCGCGCGGCCGAGCTTTCCAGTGAGATAGTCGCCTGCCAGACGACCTGCAGCCATAGCGCCTGAGAACACCGCATATCCAAGAGCGGCCAGTCCCGGCCCGGTGAGCACCGAAGTACGAAGATAAATTGCGCTCCAATCGGCGATTGCACCTTCGATGAGCATAATCGAAAATGCAAGAAGTGCGAGAGCACCTAAGGTAACGGACCAGACAATCGTTCCTCTGGATGCCACTTTCTCTGCATCCGAAGATGATGCGGGAAGCGGGAGCCACCTGAATGCAAGGATAGACATTGCAACAAGCACGATACCGCTGACCCAAAAATGAACCGCGGCCGAAACCCCACGCGAAGCGATCAATCCCCCTAACGCAGCTCCGGCCATTCCACCCAAACTGAAGAGGGCGTGGAATGAGGACATGATGTGACGTTGATATCGCTTCTCCAGGATCACGGCGTGCGTGTTCATCGCTACGTCCATCGAACCACCCATCGCCCCATAGAAAAGAAGAGCGACCGACAGCATTAGGACCGTGTTGCATTCGGCGATCAAGGGCAGTGCCAGGCCAAACCCCAACGTCGATCCAACCACGACGCTCAGACTGCCGAACTTGTGAATGAGCCATCCAGCCGCAGGCATGGCGAAAACGGAACCGATTGCCGCCATCATCAGCGACCTGCCCAAAACGGCGGGAGAAAGATGCAGTTGCGCCTGAAAGGCAGGAATCCTCGAAGCCCAGGTGGCGATGATCAGGCCGTGGATCAGAAAGACTAAGGATACGCTCACGCGTACCTGGTGCAGGCTGGGTTGCCGCATCAATCTGATTCCGTGCGATTTAGGCGCTTTCGCAAAAGAGCTTGTATGGCCCTAACTTTGGCAGTAACATGCACAAATCGAACGATACACGCATAAACATGCATACTCAAGTGCATTCGTGCATTATGGTGCGGAATGAATCCGGATCCTGAAGCAGACCAAATCGCCCTGAAGGAAGAGCGCCACCAGCACATCCTGGAGCTGCTTGGCAGCGAAGGCCGAGTCCTCGCCGCGGACCTCAGCGGTAGATATAGCGTCTCGGAAGACACGATTCGTCGAGATCTGCGCGAATTGGCGCGTTCGGGAAAGATCCGACGGGTGCATGGTGGCGCCCTGCCTCGCCGAGTGGAACCTGTTCCTTTCGTTTCTCGTCAACAAGTCGATATTGAGAGCAAGACCGGAATTGCTCGAGCGGCGGCTGAAATGATTCGCGATGGTCAGGTGGTGCTGATTGATGGAGGTACGACGAATCTAAGAATTGCTTCCTACCTTTCAAGAGAGCGCTCGGCAACGATTGTCACCAACAACCCGCCGCTTGCGCTCGCGTTAGCGGATCATCCGAAAGTGAGCGTGCTGATGCTCGGAGGAAATCTTCATAAAGAAGCGCAGGTCACGACAGGTATCGAAACGATTCGAGCAATCGAATCCATTCGCGCTGATCTATGTTTTCTAGGAATGTGCAGTTTGCATCCGGAAGTCGGAATAACGGTCGGCGACCGGGAAGAAGCGCACGTGAAGCAAGCGATGATAGGGGCTTCAACGGAAGTTGTCGGCCTGATTTCACTCGGAAAAATGGGGACGTCCCTGCCTTACCTCGTCGGTGCTGCTTCCCGACTGACACGTTTGATCACCGATGCCTCAGACGAAGCTGTCCTGCATCCCTACCGCGCCCAAGGTATAGAAGTCACAAGCACGTAAACCGACGGCAGTTCGAGCTGGAGCGGCCAGAGTGCAGATAATTGCGAAATTGTGTCTCGGGCTTTTCGCGCAAGTTAGCGGTGCTACCCTCGAAGCTCCTTTTCTACTTTGATACCCCGCCGTGAAGCTCCTTGGTTGTCGCCACTTCTGAGGGAAATTCGCTGGGTCTTGTCTGGATGGCGGATTGGAAACGTTTCAGACGCTTCCTTCGACCCCGCGAGGATGATCGGATAAGATAATTTAGCAGGAGAAGAAATGGAGAGCGACACCGCCCGGTACTCGCAAAACGTGGACCGGCTTCAAAAAATCGTATTACTTCTGAGAAGCGCTGGCATAGCCGCTGATCTAAGGTTTCCTAGCTACATCCAAATTGGGTCTCGCCTCTATGGCGCCATCACCGGGGCACATTGGGCGTTTGAAGACGGGACAGAGTGGGGCGATCTGGATGTGCCTAGTTCGGAAACAGATCTCGCGAAGATCGCTGACGCCATCCAAAAAACTGAAAAGCATATAAGCTGTCGCGCGTAGCGGTAACTCGTAGTGCTGTTCATTACGGCACAGTTTCACAGTGGAACGCAGCTGCACCATCCCTGAATGAAAAAAGCACAACTGACGCCCAGGCAAATATCCTCAGATCGTTGTCCCAGTCTTGGCTCTGTCCACCGCGAGTAACGCCTCCTCCATTCAGGTGACGCGCGTTCCACACTACAGTTGGATCGAAGGCTTGCTGCGGTCGAGACAACCGAGCGGAAATAAGTTGACGCTGGCCCAACGTTCCGCATTCGGAACGTGGCCAACTCTCGACTAGCCGCGCAAGAATTTCCGCCGCTGGATTTCTTTCACCCACAGCAACAATTCCTTGCACCATTGCAGATTGGGTCTGCCAAGCAAGACTTGAAAAGGGTCGTGAGCTGCATGCGACCTTCACGCGGGCAGGCAACTTCATAGGCGATTCTACTGCTGCCAACCGCCGCCGAGCGCCTGATACAGATCAACATAGTTCTGCAGTTCTGTGAGCCGGGCCTGATCCAGATTGATCTCTGAGGTGAAATATTGCTGCTCGGTCACCAGCACCTCAAGGAATGCAGTATAACCGCCCAGATAGCGAACGTTGGCGAGACGCGCAGTTTCCTTGTAGGTGGCCGTTTGTTCCTCCAGCTTCATCCGGAGTTGTTGGGATTGATCATAGCCGACGAGACCGTTGGAGACATCACCAAACGCCTGTAGCACGGTCTGCTTGTAAACCAGTTCGGCCTCATCTCGCTGGGCCCAGGCAAGGTGGTAATTCGCCGTTATGCGCCCCCCTTCAAAGATGGGCTGAGCAACTTGTCCCGCAAGCGTCCAGGCCGCCGTGGTGAGTCCTCCTCCGAGGAAGCTTTCCAAAGCTGTGCTTTGTACGCCGAAGGCGCCAGTCAATGAGATCTGGGGGAAGTAAGCCGCCTTCGCCACTCCAACGTTCGCATTCGCGGCTACCAGACTTTGCTCGGCCTGGAGGACATCGGGCCGGCGTTCGAGAATGGCAGAGGGTAATCCAGCCGGCACCTCAGGCATGTGCGGCTGTTGAGTGAGAGGGATTCCGCGAAGAATGGGGCCAGGATTTCTACCCAGCAGGATGCTGATCTGATTCTCCGTCTGTTCGATGCTTTGCTTCAGCGCAATGATCGCTGCTTCAGCCTGTTCTTGCAAAAGCTCCGCCTGCAGTACATCGGTAATCGCGCTTTCGCCACCTTTGAACTTGATGGTGTTAATCCTCACGATCTCTTTGTCTGTTTCCAATGTGCGTTCCGAAGTGTCGAGTTGAGAATCGAATGCGCGCAGTTGAAAATAGGCGTTTGCCACAGCAGAAATTATGGTTATTCGAACTAATCCTTGCGCGTATTCACTGCCGAGCAGATTTGCGCGCGCCGCTTCCGTCGCTCGGCGATACTGACCCCAGAAATCCAGCACCCATGAGGCCTGCACCGCGACCGCGCCGGCCGTGACGTTTCCGGACACTGGCTGCATGCGTTGGTTCTGGATCCCGCCGGCTACGTCCACTGTGGGAAGCTGATTGGCGCGAGTAATTCCAAGATCAGCGCCGGCCTGCAGGACCCGCGTGGCCGCGATGCGCACGTCGTAGTTGTTGACGAGAGCTTCCTTGAGAAGGTTCTGCAGCACTTCGTCGGGAAACACGGCCGCCAACTTCATCTGTGCAAATGTTTCATTTGTTGCTTGGGTGGAGGGCCCCTGCGGAAGCCCGCGATAATCGCCCGGGACATTCACGTCGGGGCGTTTGTAGTTCGGCCCCACCGTGCACCCACACACGCAGAACAGCAACGCAATGGTGAGGGCGATGCATTCTTTCCTATGCATCATGGCTGCCCCCTTCCGGTGCCGCGCCGACCGCCGGCGGCGGCTGCGGATTTTCTTTCTCTTTCCTGAAGAGGTTGCCGAAACGCTCCACAACATCAAACGACACTGGTACGAAAAAGATAGCGATGATCGAGGACGCGAGCATCCCTCCGATAACCACCGTTCCCAGCACCTGGCGCGAGATCGCGCCCGCGCCGGCGGCTACCCACAAGGGCACGCAGCCCAGGATAAATGCGAAGGCAGTCATCAGGATCGGACGCAGTCTCAGTCTTGCGCCAGTCAAAGTTGCTTCGAGCAGCGGCTTCCCGCTGTCGTACTCGATCTTGGCAAATTCCACGATGAGGATGGCATTCTTGGCCGATAGACCGATCAGCATTACCAGACCAATCTGCGCGTACACATTATTTTCAAGGTGGCGAAAAAATAGTGCGAAGAAAGCGCCGAACACTGCGATTGGCACGCCCAGCAGCACGCTGAAGGGCAGCGTCCAGCTTTCGTACTGAGCCGCCATGATGAGGAAGACGACAAAGAATGCCAGACCAAAAATGACGGCGGGTGAAACTCCCTGCGCCGCCCTTTGCTCCTGGTAAGACATACCCGAATAGTCGAAACCCATCTGACTGGGCATTGTCTTGTGGAAGACATCTTCCAATGCTGTCATCGCCTGCGCAGAGCTGTATCCCGGCGCCGCCGAGGCGTTAATCTGCACGCAGTTGAAGAGGTTGTACCGCATGATGAACTCAGGTCCGTTGCGAGGATACGTACTGGTAAGCGTGCTCAAGGGAACCATATCGCCGGATGCATTCCGCACGTGAAACTTGCCGAGATTATCCGCGTTGGTCCGGTAGTCACCATCGGCCTGAACATATACCTGCCATTGCAGACCAAAACGATTGAAGAAGTTAATCAGCGAACCGCCCATAAATGTCTGCACGGTCTGATAGAGGTCGTTCAGCGGTATCTGCTGGGTCATTGCTTTGGCGTTGTCCACCTTTACGCCGACCTGGGGAACGTTGAGCAGGGCCGTGGTTAGAACGCCGGCGAGCTCGGGGCGCTTGCGGGCCTCTTCCGCAAATATCGCGGCATTTTTCGCGAGGAACTCGATGCCGCTGCCTGACCTGTCTTCAAGAATGAAGGTTGCGCCGCCCGATGTGCCTACGCCCGGGATTGCCGGCGGCGGAAATGAGAAAGCAATTCCGGAGGGAACCTTTGAGAGCGCCCGCTGCAGATGCGCCTTAATTCCCTGGTAGCTGGTCTCGGGAGTCTTCCGCTCCTCCCACGGTTTCAGCGAGATGAAGAAGAATGAACTATACGTGGTGTTCACGCCGCTCAACATGCTGTAACCCATAACTGTGCTGACGTATTGCACGCCGGGCGTGTCCATGATGATCTTTTCGACTTCGCGCGCGGCATCCGACGAGAGTTGCAGCGACGCGGCGTTCGGCAGCTGTAAGCCGCCATAGAGGTATCCCTGGTCTTCATCGGGGAGGAAGCTTTGTGGGATCTGCTTGCCGAATAAGCCCGCACCGACAGTCAGCACGGCGAGTATGAGGAATGCGAAGCCGGCCTTGTGGATCAAGTGCCTGCACACGTTCACATAACCGTCGGTGGCATGTCCGAATCCCTTGTTGAAAACGCGGAAGAAAGCGCCGAGAGGTCCGCGCGTAGGCTTCTTCGGACGCAGCATCAGGGCAGAAAGCGCGGGGCTTAGCGTGAGTGCGTTGAACGCCGAGAAGAGCACCGAAATTGCGATGGTCAGAGCAAACTGCTTATAAAGTTGTCCCGTAATGCCGGGAACGAACGCGGTGGGAATGAACACTGCCGCGAGAATCAATGCAATCGCGATTACTGGTCCCGAGACCTCATCCATTGCTTTGATGGCGGCGTCGTGGGGCGTCAGCCCATGCTCGATGTGATGTTCCACTGCCTCTACCACAACGATCGCGTCGTCAACGACCAGTCCAATCGCAAGAACGAGCCCGAAAAGCGACAGAGTATTGATAGAGAAACCGAATATCGGAAAGACCATGAACGTCCCAACAAGCGAGACCGGAACCGCGAGCAGCGGAATGAGCGTTGCCCTCCAGCCTTGTAGAAAAATGTAAACGACGATGATGACCAGCAGCAGGGCTTCAAACAGGGTTTTGTAGATTTCATGAATCCCTGCGCTGACGGCAAGCGTCGTGTCGAGCGCGACGTTGTAGTCCAGGCCGCTCGGAAAACGGCGGCTAGCCTCCTCCATCATTTTCAGGACGGCGGCTCGGGTCTGCAGCGCGTTGCTGCCGGGAGTTAGATAGAGCGCAACGAGGGCCGCGGGCTGGGCGGGCTTGTTCTCTCCTGCTGTTCCCATGCGCGCGAGTATCGAATAGTATTGCGCTCCCAGACTCACACGAGCCACGTCTTTCAAGCGCAGAATTGATCCGTCGGGCTGAGCGCGGACGACGATCTCGCCAAATTCCTCGGCCGTGGGCAGCCGTCCCGGAGCGCGAACGTTATAAGTGAACTGCTGTCCCGGAGGGACAGGTTCAGCCCCGATCTGGCCTGCGGGGTTGACCTTGTTCTGAGCCTTCACCGCATTCGTGATATCTGATACGGTCACGCCCAGACTTGCCAGGCGATCAGGATTCACCCAGATGCGCATTGCGTAGGGCCCAGCGCCGAACACCTGAACCTGTCCGACACCCGAAATTCGCGTCAACGCATACTGCAAATTGATGTTGGCGTAATTGGCCAGAAAAATGTTGTCGTAAATGCCCGTGGGCGAATACAGGTCCAGCAACATAAAAGGCGCAGTGGTTCCGGGCTGCACGATGACGCCTTGCTGTGTAACTTCGGAGGGTAGTTGCGAATTGGCCTGACCACTGCGCATCTGCGCCAGAATCTGGTCGGTGTTGATGTCGGTCCCCAACTGAAAGTCAACGTACAGCGTCATTCCGCCGCCGGAGCTGGCGCTTAATGAGTACATGTAGTTCATGCCGGTGACTCCTGACATCTGCTGCTCAAGGGGTGTTGCGACAGATTCGGCAATCGTCTGCGAGTCCGCGCCGGGATAGGTCGCCTTCACCTGGATCATCGGATCCGCGATGTTGGGGAACTGCGCCGTAGGCAGGCTGAGCATTGTGACCACGCCGATCAGCACCATCAGAATCGCAATGACCATCGCCACGATCGGCCGATTGATGAAGAACTTCGCCATGGTCAGTTGCTCCCTTCGCCCGCCGACGCTGGCGTAAAGGGCTTTGCAACAACCGGAATGCCATCCTTCGCCAGTTGCGGCATTGCAGCTGCCACCATTTGTACTCGTTCAATTCCTTCAGCTACAACCTGTTCGCCCGGCTGCAAGCCCTCGCTGACGATCCAGTTTGGACCTGCACGCTCTCCCATTTTCACCGGCCGAAATCTGGCTTTGTGATCGGATCCAATCACCAGCACCATGTAGTTCGACTGCACCTCGATAACGGCACGCTGCGGCACCAGTAGCGCGTTCCGATTCATGCCCGTCTGAATCCGCACCCGTCCGAAGCCGCCGGGACGAAGCGCAGCATTCGGGTTGGCGAATTCAGCCGCCATTTGAATCGTGCCGGTCTGGCTTCCAATCTGGCGATTGACGTAAACAAAACGACCCTTTTGCGGATAAGAGACGTCATTTGCCTGAATGAACTCAACGGGCGTGCGGGAGAGGGAATCCTGGCTGACCTTGCCGGAAATGATTCCCTCTATCCTGGAGGAAACTCCCAGGTAAGCGCTCTCGCTGACGTTGAAGTAGGCCCAGATCGGATTGACCTGGGAGACCGTCGCCATTTTTGTACCGGTGCCGACCAGGTCGCCAATCTGAGAGTTCGATACGCCTGCGATGCCGTCAATCGGTGAATTGACGTTCGTCCATGCTAGGTTCAACTCCGCATTCTTCTCATTGGCTTTCTCTGCCAATACTTCCGCAGCCGCAGCATCGCGGTTGGCGGTATCGTTGTCCAACTGTTTTAACGGAATCGCGTTTTGTGCCGCCAATGGAGTGTCGCGGGCGACGTCGGCCTGGTACTTCGCGAAGTTTGCTTCCGCCCTCGCTACCGACGCTTTAGCTGCGTCAAGCGCTGCTTCATATTGTCGCGGATCGAGCTCGAACAAACGCTGACCCTTCTTGACGAAGAAGCCGTTCTGATACTCCTGCTTCAGCAGGTAACCCTGCACCTTCGGAGTGATCTCCGCGTTCACCGGGCCGTTCAATTGCGCAACCCAGTCGTTGTAAATCGGCACGTCCTGTTGGAGGACAGCCGCCACCGTCACTTCGGGGAGCGCTGGAGGAGCAGGCTTTTCCTTTTCAGCACACCCGACAAGCCCAGTGAGTAGGAGTGCTGCGACGGGGAGCAACATCAAGAACAGGGAGCTCGAAAATGAACTTCGCGGATCACCTGGCTTCGCTTCTGCCGTGCGTGATCCGTACAACTGAAATTCACATCGGGTATGCATTGATGCGCTCCTTGTTGACCCGGTACCAATGACAGCGACCAGTGAGAGGTTTACACGGGCCTTCCTCGAAAATTCGCCGCTGATTCTTTCGAGTGGGCGCACACGGCCCAGACGATGGAAATTTTTGAGGAACGCCGAGCTTTCGCTTGCGAGCCCATCATCGGGCGAATCTAAAACTTCACGACCGTCGGAGGCGAAAATAGATTGAGCGGCAAGACGATCTGGGTGGAAAGCAGTCTTCCCCAAGGTCGATACGAGACCGATATACCTCGCCTGACGCGGCTTGTCAAAGGTTTCTAGACAAGACGCCTGTAATAATCGCGACAGAGCGATCCACATAACACCGTGATGAACACTAACTCCTGACAAATCATGCGGCTTCACAAGGTCGACGCAACGCTAAGCCAGCACCGGCTTGGTAGTGAAAACAAAGGCCAAGAACACGCGCCCAGTCCGCCATCAGTGGTCACTTGGAATTTGCGCGCCGTCTCGACCTCGAGGCCGCTCCTCGATAAGCTCTCGTATCTGTGGGAAGATGGCGTCCAGCATCGCAGCTTATTTTATGAATCTCGGCATTTCCGCGATCGAATACGTTCTGCCCTCCAGGTCTCTTTCCCTACGCGAGCTGGAGGATGCGGGACTCCTGGTGTCCCGAGCCGAGCAGTTGCGAGGCTTTGGATTTGAGCGATGTTTTGTCAGCGATGAATCCACCGACGACCTTGCCCTTCGCGCGGCAGCGGCATTGCTCGGCAATTACAGCATCCGCCCCGAATCCGTCGATCTCCTGCTCTATGCCGGCGCGATAGCCTCCAGTCACCACATTTCAGGTGAGCACTTCCTCAGCAACTTCAATTATCCGGCAACGAAACTACAGTTTGAGTTAGGTCTCTCCCGCGCCAGCGTCACGGGAATCAGCCAAGCCGGCTGTACGGGACTGACCTATGCCGTAAAGTTCGCCGGAGATTTCCTCCGCGCCAATCCCGATGCGCAGTGCGTTCTGTGTGTCAGCGCGGACGTTTTACCGAAGGGAGTGCAACGCGAAATTTTGTACAACGTGATTTCCGACGGCGCCTGCGCGCTCATAGTCACGCGCAATTCACCCCGGAATCGAATTCTCGCGCACCGCTCGGTGACCAAAGGCTACTACTGGGATTGCATCGCTCGTAAAAACGAGCTCCTGGCCGCCTATTTTCCCACCGCAAAAAATCTTGTTCAGGATCTTCTTGGCGGCGCCGCGTGCGCCCCCGAAGCTCTGCGCATGGTTCTGCCCCACAACGTCTCCTACCGCAGCTGGGAAATTCTGCTGGATCTCATTGGCGTAAAGAAAGATCAGCTCTTCTCGGCCAATATTTCCCGGAAGGGCCATGTGATCGCTGCGGATAACTGGATTAACCTCAGGGACGCTATGACCGCAAATTTATTAAATCCCGGCGACAAGTTGCTCGCATTCAACTTTGGGTTTGGGGCGAACTGGGCCGCTACCTTAATCGAACACTGATGCGCCACACTGTTTTCATTACGGGCGGCACCGGGATGGTGGGCCAGGACCTGCTTCCAAAGATCTGTTCTCAAGAAATCGTCGAGAAAGTGATTGTTTTCACCCACAGGAACGGAGCGCTGCCTGCTCACCAGAAAATTGATGCAGTCCGTGGCGACATGCGGCTGCCCGGTCTCGGATTGCAGCACGATGTTAAGCAAGCTGTCGTACGAACCGTTACCACCATCATTCATGGCGCGGCGGAGACCTCGTTTGCGTCCGAATTGGCTGCGGCCCGGGCGGTGAATGTTGGAGGGACGGAAAACATCATTCGTTTCGCCGCTGACTGTCCGCGCCTGCAGGCATTCTGCCATCTCAGCACTGTGTACGTTTGCGGAAAAAGGACCGGCACGATTAGCGAACAGGACCTGGAGCACAACTCCGGATTTGTAAACGCGTACGAACAATCGAAATACGAGGCAGAGCAGTTCGTCGCGTCCCAGGCGCACCGCTTACCCACGACGGTCGTACGCTTGAGCACGATTCTAGGCCGCTCGCGGGACGGTGCCGTAACAAAAAGCGGAGCCATTCACTACGCATTACGCTTCCTTTTTTACAGCCTCGCCCCAATGGTGCCCGGCACGAAAGAAAGCCCGGTAGATCTGATCGCCCTGGACTATGCCGTGGAGAGTATTGTCCTCGCAGCTTTGCACCGATTCACGCCCGGATCCACCTGGCACGTCAGCGGCGGCTCCGATGCTTTTTCGCTGGAGCAATTTCTGGAAGAAACGCTGCAGCTTTTTTACAAAAACCGCCCGGCATGGCGGAAGCGCGCCATTGAAAAGCCGGCCATAGTGAATCTGGAAACGTTCCACCTGTTTGTGAAGTCCGTGGAGGAACTGGGCGAGTCGGTGTTAAAGAACTCTGTCGCTGTGCTAAAGTCCTTCGCACCACAACTGGCATATCCCAAACTGATTAGCGATGCGTCAACGCAACTAGTCATGCAACGCTCAGGCTTGGCGCGTCCCGCAATTCGCAACTATTATCCCAAGGTGATTCGATTTCTTCTGGAGAACAATTGGGAAACGACGCCACAGGACCAAGCGCGCCTCTGAATCCGGCAGTCGAAATCCTGCTGAAGTTCGTGAATGAAGATTTGCTCGCCGGCTCCCAAGAAAAGGTCGCTCCGGATACCGCGCTATTTGACGAGGGCCGCATTGATTCCCTGAAGATTCTGCGATTGATTGCTTTTCTTGAGGTAAGATCGGGCAAGAAGATACCTGACGAACTGATCGTTATGGACCGGTTTCGCACCATCGAAACGATCGCCAAGAATTTCCCAGAGCGATGAACATCCTTAACTCACGCGCGTCCACTTTACCGCACTCCGATTTTTCTATCTCCGATGATGGTTTGCTCTCTCTAGGCGCCGCTGAAACCGCATTGATTCATGCCCTGCAATCCAGGTTCTGTGATATGGCCCTCGCTGCGGCTGCGGAAGAACGGCAGTTTCCCACCGTCATTGCCGAAGAGATTCTTATTCGCAGCGAGTATTTCCAGTCCTTCCCGGAATTCGCCTCAGCTGTCAATTCCCCGAACAAAAAGGGCAGATATTTTCTGTCGCCCGCAGTCTGCTACCACTGCTACCAGCTCCTGATGAACTCAACCCTTGCGAGGGACACGCTCCTGACCTGCCAGGGAAGGTGTTTTCGCGCCGAATCCGCGAACGGCAGCCATCTGTGGGAATTCACGATGAGGGAGATCGTATTCCTGGGCAGCGACGGCTTTGTGCGCGTGCAGTGCGACGCGTGGAAACAGAGAATTACGAGCTGGGCCGAGCAACTCGGTCTGATAGTGAAATTAGCCCCCGCCACCGATCCGTTCTTTGTCGCTGAGACGCGAGGGAAGAAATTGCTGCAACAGATCAAAGAACTGAAATACGAGCTCACGGCGCCGGGCCTTTCAGGAACAGATGTTCCTGTAGCGTCGTTCAATTTGCACGAACGCTTTTTCACCTCAAGATTCGAAGTTACACTCACGGACGGAGAGCCAGCATATTCCGGTTGTGCGGCTTTCGGCATCGAACGCTGGTGCATGGCGTTGATAGCGCGGCATGAAGTGAAGGAAGCGCTGCGACGGGTGGAAGAATCCGATGATCTATGATGAATACCTCACCACCGCCGAACTGCAGCGCTGGATCCTGGAAAGCGATGTTTCATGGAATAGCATAGACCGCGAGTTGGCGCTCACTCAGCCTGAATTGCTGGAGCAGATCCGAGACTCAGCCCTCATCGAATCCTACTTCCCGGTTTACACCACGAATCTCGTTCGAGCGTGCTGGAACCAGATTGACGTAACCTCGGTATTTTCGGTCCAACTTTATGAGTCCTACAAACACTTCTACGCTCTGAACCGCTACCTCGAAGTTGTTGGCTACCGCCCCATCACGGACCAGGAACTAATCGAGATTCGCCGGCGGAACATTCAGAACCATGTTGATGACCCGGTACGCGAACTTGCGCGTTACATGATCAGCGAGCATTTCGCTGCTTACTTTTTCTTGCGCCTTTCCCACCAGGCCCAGTAACCGGTGCTGCGCCAGATCACCGCATTCATCGCGAAAGATGAATTTCGCCATACGCAATTTGCATACGACCTGCTCGCGCCAAGGGTCCGCGGCAATGAAGATGCCCGCCGCCGCGTGTTGGAGGCTGGCGCGAACTTCAAGCACGTCGGCGCGGATGTGGTTACTCGCGTGCCGGTTTCGTCCAAGAATGATTTCCAGGCCATCTTGACCCTCGACAAGAAAATGCACCGCCTGACCGGGATTTCGATATCCGAATTCAGTCAAAAGGATATTCATGCGGCCTACTGACCGGGAGATGTGGCTTCTGAATTTCTTTCGCAATAGCGAATTGCACGGTGCCCTGCTGATGGGGCGCCTCGCTCGCGCGCTATCCGGCACGGAACTGCTGACCAATATCACTCGCCACTGCGCCACTGAGGCCCATCACGCTGCATTACTCACCGAAGTGATTGCTGATTTGGGCGGCGAGATAGATCCAAAGACGGGCACGATTCAAGAGCGCTACTCGCGTGAAGGAGGAGTTCCCAAGGCGCTCGTTGATCTTCTGGTCTTGTCCGAAGTTCTGGAAAACCGCGTCCTCTCGGCCTATGGCGAACAATTGAATTCCGCCGGCCTCCATCCCAAGGCTCGCGTCGTGCTGGAAGAAATACTCCGTGAAGAGGAAGAGCACGGCGGCGGCGAAAATACTTGGCTGGAACAAACTCTACGGAAATACCCCAATGCTGAGGTGGCCGATTCGCGCCGCAAGTGGTCGGAAATCGATCGCAAGGTCGCCGGCCAGATTTATTCCCAGTTAGACAGTTTGTTCCCCGTCGGGACGCAATCGTGAAAAATGTGGAAGATGGCGTCACCCGCATCATTAGCAAGGCCGTTATGGATAATGTCTCCGAAATACGTCCGGAAACAAAACTGTCTGAGCTGGGCATGGACTCGCTCGAACAAATCGAATGTGTGCTATCCCTTGAAGAGGCGTTCAAAGTCGAACTTAACGAAGCTGCTATGTGGAAGCTGAGAACCGTGCAGGAAGTGATCGAAGCTGTGAATCACGCGCTGGCGGCTGCGCGTTGAGTATGGTGCGTGATTTTCTACCTCAACATGACGCATTTCGCGCGCACGTCCGGTCGTTCGTCGAACGCAAACTTCGGCCTCTAAGCGAAAAATGGGAAAAGCAAAGGAAGTTTCCGGTCGCTGTTTTTCGCGAGTGCGCGCGAGAGAACCTAATCTCGCTGGATCGCGAACGGAATGCAATTATCGCCGAAGAGCTTCCGAAATGTGAATCCCTGGGCTTTGCATTGAGCCTGTTTGTTCAAGCAAACCTCGTCGCTCCCATGCTGCACGAACTGGGGAGCGTCGCGCAGAAGAAGAAGTTCCTTTCCCCGCTTCTGCGTGGCCAGAAATTAGGGGCAGTTGCGGTCTCTGAGCCTTCCGCAGGTTCGGACTTTGCCGCGCTGCAAACGAAAGCTCAAAAAACGCGAGCTGGTTGGCGGCTCAACGGCGCCAAGACCTACATCACAAATGCGGCAATCGCCGACTTCCTGATCGTGGCTGCGCGCACGGATCCTGTTAAGGGTCTTCAAGGAATGACCTTGTTTCTGATCCCCGCCAGCAGTAAGAACGTGTCAATCAAACGCCTCTCGATGCTCGGGTTAGACACTTCCGCCGCCGGCCAGATCACGCTGACGAATTGTGAAGTTCCGGCGAGCAATATGCTCGGTGAACGCGGGCAAGCTTTTGCGTACGTTCAAAGCGGACTGAACCGCGAGCGCCTGTTCGGCGGTCTGGCTTGCGTTTCCTGGGCGCAATACTCTCTCGACAAAACCCTTCGCTACTTGCAAAAACGAGCCGCGTTCGGATCCACGCTCAACCGCTTCCAGGCCATCCGTCATCAGTTGGCCGACATGCATACCCGATTGCAAGCGGCCAGACAGCTCAACTACCACGCATTTCGCGGCTGGTTGCGCGGCGAGAATGTCACCAAGGAAATCTGCATGATAAAGCTTTTCAGCTACCAAACTGCTCAGGCCGTCGTGGCGAGTTGCTTGCAGCTGCACGGTGGTGTTGGCTACATGGATCATCACTGGTGTAGCCGCTTCTATCGAGACGCTCTCACTATCGCCGCCGGCACGCCCGAAATCATGAAGGAAATGATCGCCGTCTTCCTGCGAATTTGAGGATGTAGTGGCCGAATTCTACAACCGGACGCGCAAGTCGCAATCGATTCCACTCTCGCTGCTCAAACGCGGGCACATCGCCGGCCTCCCGCTCTATTATTTGCTACAGGGAAGTGACCTCGCGCGCGAGGGATTTCAGAACTCGGGAAGCTATTTGTTCGCGGATCACATCTATCGCAATGTCGCTTCCGGAAGAAATGCTCTGGGTCGCTGGCTGGATGCGCGCTTGCTCGCGATGCCTGCCGTTCGCTCCTTGCGCAACCGCTTTCTCGCCGCGCGCGATGAACTCGCGCATTTTCTTTGCCGGAGCAGTGGTGTGGAACTATCCATACTAAGCGTCCCTTGTGGAATTCCTCGTGACTTGGTGGAAGGAGCAGCCATCGCACGTCACCTGGGGGCCGACGTGCGCAGTGTAACGTTTCACGGACTCGATCTCGATCCAGAGGTCCTGTGCAAGGCGGCTCGCTTCGCGGAGGAAAATGGATTGAAGAATTTCCGTATTCATGAGGGAGACGCTCTCTGCGGCAGCACTTATCCTCCTGCGGCCGATTTTATCAGCTCCACTGGATTGGCGGAATTTCTGGATGATGAAAAGCTCGGCATTCTTTACCGCCGGGCTTTTGCGACGCTCCGCCCAGGAGGTGTGTTCTTGAGCAGCGGCATGCAGCGCCGGGCGATTTCCGAGTATCTGCTGAAGATCGCTGAACTTCGCGTGCACTACCGAAGTGCCGAGCGCCTGGCGGAGCTGGCGCGCGCGGCGGGGTTTCAAGAAGTAAGCGCCCATTACGATGTTCTGGGAATTCAAAGCATTCTTGTCGCGAGAAAATGAGCATACGAATTCGAATCATTGACCTGCGCCGGACCTTCATCGCACGCGTTTACTCCCGCGATTCGGATCGCAGCTCGCGGCATCTCTGGATTGCCATTCATCCGCGGGAACGCGATTGGGCTGCGGTGTTTTGCAACGCGCTCGATCTTTTGATGGAAACTTCGCAGGTTGAGCGGCAGCAAATCAGCTTCGCCGAAGGCGCGGGGCACGTCGCTTGGCAGCGAACATCGTTCTGGACTATCATCCGCCTGGATATGACTGCATTCTCGCAGAAAAAACGCCACCTGCTTGCTGCTGCATTGCTGAAATCGGCCCGCTACTCCAATTGAGGAATGGAGGACAAGACAAATGCCCAAAGTTACCGAAAGTGCTTTGGTAGCAGCTCCGGCCGAAAAAGTATTTCAAATGTTTGTCGAACCGCAACGGGCCGTGATGTTTGTTCCCGGCTTAAGCCGCATCAATAATATTTCTCCCGACAAGCGATCCTGGGACTTCGAATTTAATTGGCTCGGGCTGGTCATCAGCGGTCATTCGGAGTGCACAGCCTCGGAAGCGCCCAAGCGGTATCAATTCAAGACTCTCGCCGGCAACAAGAGCACTTGGACTTACCGCTGCGAGCCCGACGGCGCGAACACCAGGCTTTCGTTGGAAGTGGAATACGAAGTGCCTCAACAGCAGCTGGCGCGTTTCGCGAGCGAGACTGTACTGCAAAAAATGAACCAAAACACCGCTCGCGAGATCGTGTCGCACATCAAGACGCTGTTGGAACCTTAGCTTGGCGCGTTTCATACTCCCGCACCCAGCAGAAGCCCAAAACCGCGGAATCGCCCGGCGCCGGCCTCACGCACGCGCCCACGCAGCACTGCCCATCGCCACGCATTGCGGAAATTATTTACCTTACCCATGGGTCTCGGCATAATTCACCAACGGCGTCACGCTGCGCGCGAATCCACGCTGAATTTCCCGTGCCCATAAAAAAGATCGCCGTTGCCTTGCGCTTCAGCTTCAAGGATCATCGTTTTCCATTTTTGACGCTCGGGATAAATCAGGAATCATGACGCCAGATCCAGCGGGGCAAACGATGTCGTCAGCGAGTCTGGTGCAGCGCGAAGCGCAAAGCTTGCGCGAGCAGTTCCAGAAATTGTACGGTCAGGAAGCGCGGATATTTCGGGCGCCGGGACGCGTGAATTTGATCGGCGAGCACACCGATTACAATGAAGGTTTCGTGATGCCCGTTGCGATGGATTTGTACACCTGGGTGGCCGCGGCGCCGCGAGAAGATGCGCGCGTGCACGTCTATTCGCAGAATCTGCGCGAGCGCGCCGAAATGGATTTGCAGGATCTGAATTTGCGCCTGCAGCGGCATTGGAGCGCGTACGTCCTGGGAGTGGCGGCGAGCTTGCGGCTTGCTGGCGCGGAAATTGGCGGCGCGAATCTGCTGGTGGAAGGAAAAGTTCCGATGGGCGCGGGACTCTCATCCTCCGCGTCGGTGGAAGTCGCGGCCGGTTACGCGCTGCTGGAAAGTTCCGGGCTCTCGCGCAGTCCTGTGGAGCTGGCGAAGATTTGCCAGCGCGCAGAAAATGAATTCGCGGGTGCGCGCTGCGGCATTATGGACCAGATGATCGCCTGCTGCGGGCGCGCGAACTATGCGCTGATGCTGGATTGCCGCACGCTGGGATTCCGGCTGCTGCCGCTATTTTCCGATGCGCAATTCGTGGTGTGCAACACGATGGTGAAGCACGATCACGCGGCCGGCGAGTACAATGCGCGGCGCGCGGATTGCGAGACCGCGACGCGCATTCTGGCGGAGCAGATGCCGGAAGTGAGGGCGCTGCGCGATGTGCCGCTCGCGGATCTGGAGCGCTACGCGAAGTTGCTGCCGGAAGTGGCGTACCGCCGCAGCCGCCACGTGATCAGCGAAAATGTGCGGGTGCTGGCCGCGTGCGACGCGCTGGAGCACGGCGATCCGGAATCGTTCGGGCGTCTGATGCGCGAATCGCATCGCAGCCTGAAAGAGGATTACGAAGTGAGCAGCACGGAGCTGGACCTGTTGGTGGAAATTGCCGGCGGCATTGCCGGCGTGTACGGTTCGCGCATGACCGGCGGCGGATTTGGCGGCTGCACCATCAGCCTGGTGCGCAGCGGCGCGGTGGAAGAGTTTCAGACCGCTGTCGCGAGCGGCTACCAGCGAGCGACTGGTCGCAAACCGGACATCTATATCGTGCGCGCCTCAGACGGCGTGCGCGAAGTCCTGGAATAACCGCGCAAAGCGGCCTCCTGCTAAACTCATTTTCAGGGAGAGTGTTGTGGCGTCGTTTGATTTCGAAAAGCAATCGCACCGCCGCTTGAATCCGCTGACCGGCGACTGGGTGCTGGTTTCGCCCGGCCGAACCGCCCGCCCGTGGAAGGGTCAGACTGAAGCGGCAGCGCCGGAGAACGTGCCGGCCTACGATCCCCAGTGCTACATGTGTCCCGGAAACAAACGCGCGAGTGGAAAACACAATCCCAATTACACCGGCACGTTCGTTTTCGAAAATGATTACGCGGCGCTGCAGCCCGGCGGCACGGCGCATGAAGAAAATGTTTCAGGGTTGCTGGTGGCGCGCGCGGAGCAGGGGACCTGCCGCGTGGTTTGTTTTTCGCCGCGGCACGATCTCACGCTCGCGAAAATGTCCGACGCCGAACTTCGCGCCGTCGTGGATGTCTGGACAGAACAGTTTCAGTTGCTGGGAAGCGATAGCGCCATTAATTCCGTCCTCATTTTTGAAAATCGTGGCGCCATGATGGGCGCCAGCAATCCGCACCCTCACGGCCAAATCTGGGCCAACGCAACGCTGCCGAACGAACCGGCCAAGGAACAAGCCTCATTCATCGCGTACCGGCAGGCACACTCCATCTGTTTGCTTTGCGCTTATTTGAAAATCGAAAGCGAAAAGAAGGACCGGATCGTCTGCGAGAACGATGAATTCACAGCGATCGCGCCGTTCTGGGCAGTATGGCCTTTCGAAACCATCGTGATCAGCAAGCGGCACGCCGGTTCGCTGGAGCAATTTTCGGAATCTGGCCGCGACGCGCTGGCGGACATTCTGCATCGCATCACGGCGCGCTACGATAATCTGTTCGCAACTTCTTTTCCCTACTCCATGGGATTTCACCAGCGTCCTACCGACGGCCAAGCTCATCCCGAGTGGCATTTTCACGCGCATTTCTATCCTCCGCTGCTGCGTTCAGCGGTAGTGCGAAAATTCATGGTGGGCTACGAACTGCTGGGCACTCCGCAGCGAGATATCACTCCCGAAGAAGCGGCGGGGCGTTTGCGCGAAGCAGGCGAGAACCAATAGCCCAGCGATTTCAGCGGCCGGCAGGCTTCTTGCGGCGGGGGGCGCGTCGCTTTTCCGAGGCAGCAGCTTTGTGCGCCCAGCGGAGCAGATCGCGCAAAGCGTCGGCGTGAACGCGAGCCACGCGAACCAGAATCCATTCATAGTTCACGTAGTGATCGGTGATGTAGTAGGCGGCAGGATCGGCGGCCAGCAATTCCTCGCGCTGCTCAAAATCCGTGCGTACCACCAGCGATTCCCCATCCTGATGGAAGCGCAGGAACAGCACGCCGCCGACCCGGAAGCCAGGAGTGCCGTAGGACATGCCCTCTTCGACGTTGTCCAGAGATAGCGCGAACTTGCGAACGGCAGCAAATGTGACGGGCATAGACAGCGACTATACCGCGCTCGTTCCCTGAGTAAACGCCGAATCGCCACCCGCAGCTTTGCCGTTTTTTCGAAGGAAAACCGCTGTAAACCGGTCGCAGCGATTGCGTTAGTGTGTTGCAATCGAATTGGATTTCCGGTATGTTTTTTGCATGAATCGCGGTTTTCCAGAAAACACGTGTTGTTCCCAATGTTGTATGGCGCGGGGACGTGTGTTTTCTGGCGCGGGGAGGCTGACGATCTAGGTATCCGGCCTTAATTCAGCAGAGCTGAATCCCACCGCCAGAGGTTGTTCTGGCAGGTGGGTTTTTTTTTGCTTCGACGAACTGAAAACGCGCGCCGCCGCTGGCGCGCCACGTGAGACCTTGGCGATGACGGGAGGTAAGGGCATGAGCGTCACCAGCATTACAGATTGGCAGAAAGGTTTGACGGCGGGCGAGGCCGAGCTCTTGCACGAAGTGGCTCTGGCGCTGCGCGCGATTCGCTACGGGTCCGTGGTCCTGACCGTACACGACGGGCGGATCGTCGAGTTGAACAAGACCGAGCGAATCCGCAAGAACGGAACGTAGCCGGAAACAATTGCAGCGCCCTACCCCGATACGGGGCGGAGCAACGCGCTTTACGATCGGCCGACCAGTCCACTGGAGGCTCGAAGCCCTAATCTCAGGAGGCTTCCATGCCGAAACTCAAGGGACTGATAACGAAAATCGCTGTCTCTGCGCTGTTTGCATCGCTGTACTTTTTGGCTCTTGCCCACCCTGCGCTTGCCGGTAACGCAGGACGCGCCGCTGCCAGTAGCAGCGACGACAAAGCCAACACGGCAACTCCGGCTCACGCGATCGATTCCACGAAGGACGGTTCGAAAACAGCCGTCACGGATCCGGGCAGTACGCCCACCTCTAACGCCGCGCTGGTGGATCAGCTTCAGCAACTGAAAGACACGGTGCAAGCGCAGGCACAA
Organism: uncultured Acidobacteriota bacterium; assembly: GCA_963779465.1. Lineage (GTDB taxonomy): Bacteria > Acidobacteriota > Terriglobia > Acidiferrales > UBA7541 > Palsa-295. The sequence goes on from CAVZYH010000004.1 coordinate 670,819, forward strand.
AGGCTCGTTGAACATACCCAAGAGCTCGAGTCTGAGCGATCGGCACTTCGTGACGAGCTCGACCGCATCGCGAAACTGGAAACTGCGCTCAACGTGACGCCCGGTACCGCAAAGGGGAATTCCCCGGCGAGTTTTGCAGCGGCGGCGACCACTGCGGCTGTGCCCGACGCTCGCACGATCCACGTACCCGCAGCAGATGAGCAGGAGCAAGCGCAGCCGCAGGACAGGAGGCAAGTGAGCGTAATCCAGATGGAGCATCCGCTCTCCTTCAAGATCGGAACGGCGGACTTCACGCCGGGCGGCTTCGCGGATCTCACCGGCGTCTTCCGCAGCACCATTACTGGAACCGGTTTGGGCACAAATTTTACGAGCATTCCCTTCAACAACACGGTGCCGCAGTCGCAGTTGACTGAATTCCGCGTCACGTCGCAGGCAACTCGTCTTTCTTTGAAAGTGGACGCCAACATCAGCGACTCGACCTCGGTGACCGGTTACGTCGAATCCGACTTCAATGGTTATCAGCCTCCCAACGCGCAACAGAGCACCAACAGCGATACCTTCCGTTTGCGATTGGCGTACGCCGACATCCGGCATGACAAATGGGAAATCGTGGGCGGTCAGACGTGGTCGCTGCTGACTCCCAATCGCTACGGAGCGTCACCGGCACCGATTGACGTCTTCAGCACGCTGCGTCTGGATACGAACTACGTGGCCGGATTAGTTTTCGCGCGGCAGGCGGGTTTCCGCGCGATTTATCACGCGAACAGCTGGTGGACTTTGAGCGCGTCGCTGGAAAATCCACAGCAATTCGCGCCCGGTTCGGTGGTCTTCCCCGGCGGCACGGCTGGCATTTTCCCGGGCCAGTTCGACAACGGCAGCGGCAGCACCAGCGCCACGAGCAGCAGCACGAACGCATTGACGCCCAACCTGCGGCCGGATGTCGTCGTGAAAACTGCCTTCGACTGGAAGCGTGGCCCAAAACTGTTTCACGTGGAAGTGGCGGGATTGTCGCGCAGCTTCAAAGTTTACGAGAACTTGAACACGCCGAGCTCGACCAACACCATCGCAGGAGGCGGAGCCGCGGTGAATCTGAATTTCGAACTGTTCGACGGTTTCCACCTGATTGCCAATTCGTTCTACGGTGACGGAGTGGGGCGCTACATTGGCGGACTCGGCCCGGACGTAATCGTGAAGCCGGATGGTTCACTGTCAGGAGTGCACGCTGGTGCCGGCGTGGCCGGATTTGAATGGCAGATGAAACCCAGCTTCCTGCTGGATGGCTACTACAGCGGCGCGTATTTCCAGCGGAATTATGGTTTGCTGGCTTCCACGGCCACGCCTGCTCCCACTTGCGATGGCGTTTCCGGATTCACTTGCGCGGGCTTCGGATTTCCCGGCTCGGCAAATACCAATAACCGCGCGTATCAGGAGGGAACGATTGGGTTCGTCCCGACGCTCTGGTCGAATCCGAATTACGGGAAACTCCAGCTCATCAATCAGTATTCCTATGTGGAGCGCAGTCCGTGGTCCGTGCCCACCGGAGCGCCGAAAAACGCTCACGTGGTTGTGGCCTACATCGCGCTGCGCTACATCATTCCGTAGGACGGTGAGCGCGCCCTCTTTGCCTCGAACTCTCGGAGCGAAACGGGCGCCACAATTTTGAGTCTAAATTTGAGAACCAGGAAGCGGGTCGAATAACTATTCGGCGTCGCGCGGCTGTAGCGTCGCGGCCGCCGCGATTTTCGTTGCGTTTACCGCCCGGTTTACGAGCAGCGTATGGGCGCCGCTCCAGATCAGTTGCAATCCCGCTGCGATCGCAATCGTAGCCACTGCGAGCTTCAGCTTTCGCGCGGGCACCTTGCGAGCCAGCGCGCACCCAACCAACACGCCGGGAATTCCACCGGCCAGGAACTGCGTGAGCACTGGTCCGTTGATCGCGCCGAATTTCCAGTGGAACGCGCTGCCAATCACCGCCAGCACCAGGCCGAAAAGAATGTCCGTGCCCACAACCTGCGGCGGAGTCATTTCCGAATAATTCAGCAGCAGCACGGTGCCCAGCGCCCCCGCGCCTGCGGATGAAAAGCCCGCTTCCACGCCGATAGGAAGTGCCAGCCAGGGAAGCCAGCGGGAATTCTTGCGCGCGAATCCGGGATTCTGCACGCGCGGCGCAAAGGTAATGCTCGACGATGCCGCCAGAATCAGCCCCAGCAGAATCACCACGATCGGGCTGCCCGAATCGTGGCTTAGCATATGCAGCACATATGTGCCCACCAGCAATCCGGGCACCGCGCCCTGCACCATCAACCAGAGATAACGGAAATGGATGTGTCTGCCGAAGAGATAAAACGGCGCGGCGATCAAACGCAGAATTCCCGCGAAGACGAACGCGGTTCCGACGGCTGCGTTGGCCGGCAATCCCACCAGCAGCACCAGCGCAGGAACCGTGAAGCTGCCGCCGCCGATTCCGGTCAATCCCACGGCGGCCGCGATCAGGAATCCGATCAGGAAATTCATCACTCCGCCTTTTCCGAAAACGTGTGAATGCCGCACTCCAGTTTCTTGCCGCCCCATCGGCCGGAACGCGGATTATTGGGGTCGTCAGGTATGGCGGTGCAGGGCTGGCAGCCGATGCTCAAGTATCCTTCGTCGTATTGCGGCAGATAGCTCAGCTGGTGCGCGCCGATGTAGCTCCAAACCTGTTTCCAGCTCCACTCCGCCAGCAGGCTCACTTTCAGGAGCGTCTTGCCGCTAGGCAGGCGATGCTGCTCCGCCATCTTCAGATTTTTTCGCGATGGAGATTGTTCGCGGCGCAATCCCGTAAACCAGATTTCGTAGGGTTCCAGCGATTGCATTAGCGGCTCGACTTTGCGCAGCTGGCAGCATTGCGTGGGATTGGATTTGTACAGAACGCCGAACTGCGATTCCTGCTGCGAGACCGTCTGTTGCGGCAGCACGTTCACGAGCCGCAGCTCCCATTCCCGCGCGATGCGGTCGCGATATTCGTAAGTTTGCGCGAAGTGATAGCCGGTATCGAGAAACAGCACCGGAATGTTTGGAATTTGCTGCCGCAGAAGATGCAGCACGATCATGTCTTCGGCTTGAAAGCTGCAGGTGAGGCAGGCTTTGTCGGGATCGGCGCCGGAAAGCAGAGTCTCCAGCGCTTCATTCACAGGCAACGATTCTAAAGTGTGAGAAATCTGTTCGAGTTCCATTTAATTCACCTTCTCCGGATCGCCGGATCCGCGGCGTATGCGGAGCAGTTCGAACCGCGGCAGGATCGTTTCCAGCGCTGCGTGGTCGTCGGCAGGCAAAAGCTCCGCGGTGAGATCGAAAAAGTCCTTCGCCGCCAGAACATTTAGTGCGTGCTTGGCTGGCACATCCAGCCCGGCAGCGGAATAGATCAAAACGAGCCCGGCAGCTCGCGCTCCCTTCGCCAGCGCGAGGAAATGCTCCTGCGAGGAAACTTCCGCGGCCGACGCCAGCAGAACTTCAAATCCACGCTGAAAGAGGGCACGTTCAAGCAGCCCGGCCAGCGCGCCGCGCCCTTCCGCGAGCACGATCGCGGGACGATGTCCGTGGCGCGCGAATCTTTCCGCGGCAGTTAGCGCAGTGTGCGCGAGGTATTGTTGGTTGAATTCGCGATCCGATGAACGTGACGACGCTTCCGGCTGGTTTTCGCACAGCATCGCGGCGCCCACCGTGGCATTCGAGAGCGGATCAATAAGAATGAAGCTTCCCGTAGTGTGGTTGCGTTCATAGGAATCGAAAAATAGCGGACTCGCGGATTCGAACTCGACCGAAGCGATGTCGTTCATCTCCAGCCGCTGTGCAGGCTCGTGCGCAAATGTATGGACGTTCACGCGGTGATGAATCGCGACAGCTCGCGCGCGCATAGTTCGCACCGCGTGCTTTACGAAATAACTCTTGCCGAGCTCCAGCGGCTGCGGATGAAGCCAGACCACCATCGCCTGGAAATTGCGCGAAATGTGCGGCGAACCATGCGGTGAAACCAGCATATCCCCGCGGCTCAGGTCAATTTCATCCGCGAGCCGTAGCGTTACGGACATCGGATGAGAAGCCTCCGCGATTTCGCCATCAAACGTGACGATCGAATGCACCCGTGTCTTCTGGCCCGAAGGAAGCGCAACCACCGGATCACCCGGACGAATCACGCCGCCGGCAACCTGCCCCGCAAATCCGCGAAATGCAGAGTCCGGCCGAATCACGTACTGAATCGGAAATCGCACGGCATCCATCGTCGCGGCAGGACGCACCGGCACGGTTTCGAGATGTTCGAGCAGCGTCGGGCCTTGATACCACTGCATATGCGATCCGGGACTGACGACGTTATCGCCCTCGAGCGCGCTGATGGGAATGCTCAGAACATTGCGAATCCCCAACTGCGCCGCTAACGCAACAAAATCGCTCTGCAGTTGCAGAAAAATATCTTCGCGATAATCCACCAGGTCCATCTTATTCACCGCGGCCAGCACATTCGGAAGTCCCAGCAGCGATGCGATGTACGCATGGCGGCGAGTTTGCGGCAGCAGGCCTTTCGTCGCGTCAATCAATACGATAGCCAGATCAGCCGTAGACGCCCCGGTGGCCATATTGCGCGTGTACTGTTCGTGGCCCGGCGTATCGGCGATGATGAATTTGCGGCGGGCGGTCGCGAAATAACGGTAGGCCACGTCAATGGTGATGCCCTGTTCGCGTTCGGCGCGCAGCCCATCGGTAAGCAGCGAAAAATCAATCGGACCGGCGGCGCGATTGATGCGGCTCTTCTTCACCGCCGAGAGTTGATCTTCGTAAACGGATTTGGAATCGTGCAGCAGCCGCCCGATCAGAGTGGATTTGCCGTCGTCCACGCTGCCGGCCGTCGTGAATCGCAACAGATCCTTCTCTAAATCGCGCTCCAGAAAAGCCGCGAACTCCTCACGCAATTCCTGATGGGCGGCAGGCGTCACTAGAAGTAACCCTCCCGCTTTTTCAATTCCATCGAGCCTTCTTCATCGTGGTCAATCACGCGGTTTTCGCGTTCCGACCGCCGGAACGAAACCATTTCCTCGATAATTTTCGGAACACTGTCAGCCTCGGAGCGAATCGCGCCGGTGCAAGGAACGCAGCCCAGTGAGCGCATGCGGCATTTCACAATCTCAGTGTGTTCGCCCGGCAGCAGCCGGTCGCCTGGATAGCGCACGACGATCGAACCGCCGCGGATCACCACTTCGTGCTCCCGCGCAAAATACAGCGGCACAATTGGAATGCTTTCGGCGTGGATGTAGAGCCAGATATCCAGCTCCGTCCAATTCGAAAGGGGAAACACGCGAATGCTCTCGCGCTTGTCTATGCGCGAATTGAAAATATTCCACAGCTCCGGGCGCTGGTTCTTCGGATCCCATTGCCCCTGCGCGTCGCGAAACGAATAAATCCGTTCCTTCGCGCGCGATTTTTCCTCGTCGCGGCGCGCCCCGCCAAACGCAGCATCGAAACCGCCTTCGGCCAGCGCATCCAGCAGTGATTTCGTTTTCAGCAGGCCGCAGCATTTCTGCGTGCCCAGGGAAAACGGGTTGGCGCCCGCCGCGAGCGCTTCACGGTTCTGATGCACGATCAATTCCGCGCCAATATGCTGCGCATACCAATCGCGAAACTGAATCATCTCTGGAAATTTGTAACTGGTATCAATGTGCAGCAGCGGAAACGGAATCTTCCCCGGAAAGAATGCCTTCTGCGCCAACCGCAGCATCACCGACGAATCCTTCCCGATGGAATAAAGCATTACCGGCCGCGCAAACTCCGCGGCAGCCTCGCGCAGAATGTAGATGCTCTCCGCTTCGAGCGCCTTCAAGTGGCTCAGAGCCGCAGGCGCGACACGTGCGCTCTGCGGTTCCGAGACCGCCAGCCATTCCGGTTGTTGCAACACGTCTTCTGATACAAAAGTCATTTTCCCCCGCCGTAAAAACAAAAAACCCACCGACCGGGTCTACCGGTGGTGGGTTGATTAAATCCCGATTCTTGCGCTTACTTAAATTTCTGGGTTACCCACCCGCACGGCAGACGCATGTGTGCATCGCTGTACAACAACAGGTACAGACGCACGCAGCATTCGCGGATTGGGTGTTAACCTTCACAGCCACTAGGCTACACAAACCGCCAGTCAATCACAAGGCAAGATTTCCGCAGCGATTCTTTCGCGCTTGGGAACAAACGGTGCGTCGCCGGAATCAGTGCGCCCAGATTTTTGACGGATCGGACTCGTAGGGATATACGTGGACCATCCAGCTGAAAATTTGCGGGTACCAGCGCCCTCCCGCCTGCTCGCAGGCCTCCTGAGTGGCGATCGAGCCGCGGAACCCAAATTCTTTCAGATCCACTTGCTGCAAGGAAGCTCCTTTCGGAGGAAGGCAGAGATTGGTGTGCTTGTGCCAGCGCGCCACGCTCAGCGGCACACGCGCGTTCAGATCGTCTTCGGTGGCGAGCTTGCGGGCCGTGTACATCGCGCCTTCCAATTCGTAGCCGTCTTTCGTTTTCTTGTACAGTAACGACGTTGGATGCGCCGGGTTGAATTCAAAGGCAGCTTCGAAGCCGTAAGCGTAGTTCGTGAAGTGATAGTGCGGCTGCGGCACGTCCGGCAAGAAAATTTTGAAGCCGTCGGCAAGGGCCACGCGATAGTCCTTGTATTTTTCGATGGCGGGCCGCAGCTGCGCAAGGATTTCGGCGGCGCGTTTTTCATCGGCGGGACTCGCGGGGCGCAAAGTCGTCATGTACATGTGCGCGCTCATGCTCATGTCCATATCGTGATCGGACATGGCATCATTCGCGGCCCTGGTGGCGTCTGAATTTTTCTCCGAATCGTGCTGCCCCATTTCCATTCCAGCCATGGAGTCGTGCGCTTGCGTCGGGGTAGATTGCGAATTCGGCGATTGTTGCGCCGGCAGAGCCCGCGCGAATGACGACGCCAACACGCATGCCGCCGCTGCCAGCAGAATAATTACGACTTTCTTGCTCATCATTGAACCGCCTGTATTACCGGTCATTTGGCTGCCCTTTGCCGGCCCCTATTAAATGATACGTTGCAACCGGCGGTAAATTTCACGCGAATCGCGTGGCCATGCGAACGAAGAACCTCGGCCAGCGTGCACGCGGAGCAGAAGAAAAGAAGGCCCGGGTGCCCGGGCCTTCTCGTGGGGGCTTTCTTATGGCAAATATGGCGCAGCAGCCTGGGTGTGTCCCAAACGGCACGCCAGGCTATCGGCCACGTTAGTCAAACCCCAAAAACCGCGGAAAGTTGCGCGGATGGCGCATTGCCATCAAGCCCGGGCCCATTTGCGCTGGCGACGCATTGATTCTGTTACGCTTGCAGGGTGGCCGCATCGTTGGCTGCCGCGCTGCATCCAATAGCCCATCCGCCGGACACAGTTCCACCGGCGATTTAAATCCCAACATTAAATTGGTAGCAACTTTCGTTCCACAACCACCGTCCAATGGTGGAACACGTTCAGAAGTTTATTTGCTCTTTCGCGCCGTGGACTCTTGACGGCAGCATTGAAATCTGTAAACTGCGGTTTTCCATTATGGCGACGCTGGCAAACCCGATCGAAGACCCGCTGCAGGAATTCGAATACCCGCAGCGCGAGGCGGCCTTTTTCTACGGCCTCTTTCTCCGCGGCCATTCGGCTGAGGAATTGCGCAAGGACATTCAGGTTCCCGCGATCGTCTTGGCGAAATGGGACAAGGAGACCGTCCGCGCGCCGCAGCTTCGGCCGATGCTGGAACGGATCGTGCAATACCGCCAGCACGTGCTGGCCATTTTCGAGAATCTGATCTGCCACGACGCCGCTACCCAGAAGCTGCAGTAACCCTCGTTACTGAAACAACCTTTCCCGCAGACCCCCGTTTGACTTTTATCCGCTCGCAAGTATCATCACTAAAGTGGCGAAGGAGTTCGCCCTTAACCGCTGTCCCTTTTGCGCCGGGGCAGATGATGACTCCTGACAAGAACCTTGTCGCGGAGTCATGTCGCCGGCAAGGTTCCCTGAAAAAAATGTAAGCGCTGGCCCGCACTGCCACGATTCGGCACTGCGATCTTGCGCGCGCAAAAGGGAGAGCAACGCTACATCATGATGAAATATGTGATGGTCGGCATTGGCGGCGCCGTCGGGTCGGTGCTGCGCTTCTGGGTGAGCAGTTACTTGGGCGAGCGAATCGGCACGCGCTTTCCTTACGGAACGTTCGCCGTGAATATCACCGGTTCGTTTTTGATCGGCTTCATCGTGACGCTGCTGGCGAGCAAGGCGAACTGGGATCCGAATTGGCGTTATCTGATTCCGATCGGTTTCATCGGCGGATACACGACTTTTTCCGCATTCGAGTACGAAACTCTCCGCAGCATGCAGGACGGGAAAATACTAGTCGCGTCCCTCAACGTGATTCTCAGCGTGACGCTGGGTTTCGCGGCCGTCTGGCTGGGATCAGTTGCGGGGCGCTCACTCGAATAAGCACGATATCCGACCCAATAATTTACCGCGAAGAGCTCTCACCTGCGTGATCGCCGCGCGGCAACGATCATTCTTCCATCTGTCGGCCACCGCGCATGCGCTCTATGTTTTCTTCACGCCCAGCGCCTTCACGTAGAACTGCCGCACATATTCTTTCAGCATCCGCCGCGAGCTGAATTGCGGCGCCACGCTCTTGATGGCGGCCTTCATCACGCGCACATATTCGTGCGGAATCTCGTCGTCCGGACGCCGGTAATAGAGCGGAATAATATTCTCTTCCAGCAGACGATAGAGCGCGTCGGCATCCGCCGCGGTGCGATCTCCTTCCGTGGCGTCATCGCCGAAAGCCCAGCCGTTCTTGCTGTTGTAGCCTTCCAGCCACCAGCCATCGAGAATCGAAATGCTCGGGACGCCGTTCGCGCCAGCCTTCATCCCGCTGGTGCCGCTGGCTTCCAACGGAGGCAGCGGATTATTCAGCCACATATCCACGCCCCGAACCATGCGCGCCGCCAGATGCTGATCGTAATTTTCCACGAATGCGATGCGCGCCGCGAAATTCGGATCGCGTGCCAGTTGGAAAACTCTTTGGATCAGCTGCGCTCCCGCAATGTCAGAGGGATGCGCCTTACCCGCAAAAATAATCTGCACCGGCTGCAAGGGATTCGTCAGAATCAGTTTCAGCCGATCCAAATCGTGAAGAATAAGGTCCGGGCGCTTATAGCTGGTGAACCGGCGCGCAAATCCGATCGTCAGAATCTCGGGGTCGAGCAACGCGCCAAACGCAATCACGCTTTCCGCGCGCACCCGCTTTTTTTTCCATTCTTCGCGCGCCCGCTCGTTAATTTCGTCAATCAATAAAACCTTCAGGCGGTTATGCGACGACCACAGCTCGTCGTCCGGAATATTGTCCGCCGCTTCCCACATCTTCATTTGGTCCTGATCGCGGATCCATCCCGGGCTGACGTATTGCGCGAAAAGTGGCTGCAGCCACTCCGGGTCCATCCAGGTAAGCAGATGGACGCCGTTGGTGATCGCCGTAATCGGAACGTCCTCCACTTCCTTGTCTGGCCAGATGTCTTTCCACATTTCCCTCGCCACTTCGCCGTGTTTCTTGCTCACCGCATTACAAAAGTTGGACATGCGCAGCGCAAATACGGTCATGTTGAATCCCGCGTCGGGATTCGCGGGATTCGTTCCCAGTTGCAGCAAGCCGTTGCGATCCGTGCCGAACTTGTCGTAATGGCTGCTGAAATATTTTTCGAACAACGGAAACGGGAAGACGTCCGTGCCAGCTGAGAGTGGCGTATGCGTGGTAAACACCGAAGTCTCCCGGATTTTCGCGACGGCGGCTTCGAAAGTTGCGCCAGTTTCCACCAGCCCGCGCGCGCGCTCCAAAAACGCGAACGCCGGATGCCCTTCGTTGATGTGCACCGCCGCCGGATGAATGTCCAGCGCCTTCAGCACGCACATCCCCCCGATTCCCAACACGATTTCCTGACGCAATCGCTGCTCGGGATCATTGGTGTACAGCCGGTGAGCAATCGCGCGATCCCACGGCTGATTGGTTTCCACTTCCGTATCGAGCAGATACACCGGCACGCGTCCGATATCCGCTCGCCACACCAGCACGTGGACCGGAGGATCGAAGAACGGAACCTGAACTCTCAGCGGTTCATTGTTTCCATTGAGGACCAGCTTGACGGGATCGTACGTGCGGTCGAGCGTCTTTTCGTCATCTTCCTGCCAGCCGTCATCGCGGATTTTTTGCGAAAGATAGCCGCGTGAATAAATCAGGCCCACCGCGACCACGGGAATAGCCAGGTCGCTGCACTCCTTGATGTAATCTCCCGCCAGCACGCCCAATCCACCGGCATACAGCGGCAACGAATGATGAAACGCATACTCAGCGGAAAAATAAGCTAAGGGAGCTTGCGGCGTTCCATATTCCGTCGTGAACCAGCCCGTTTGCGACGCGATGTTCGCTTCAAACTCCGCCATCACCGCATCGAATCGTTCCAGAAACTCGGAATCTTTCGCGGCGTTGTCGAGCGTCTGCTGCGGCACAAGCGCAAGCATCCGCAACGGATTGTGGTCGCTCTCGCGCCAGGCCTGTTGATCCAGCGCGGGAAACATTTCGCGGGCCTGGCGATGCCAGCTCCACCACACATTGTAAGCAAGGCGCGCCAGTCCGCGAATTCGCGCCGGCAGATTCGGAAACTGCTGAGCGGGGTCTGAACTTTCGGCCATCAATTCTTGCACCTCATCCTTGTCGCTGGGTCGTCGCGCTCTTATAGCAATGCCATTGTCCCGCCGTGATTCCCTTCAGGCAGAATCGGAGCGAAGCCACGCTGCTTCGGCGCGTTGAAGAAATAAATCGTACACGTTCCGCAGGCACAATCCACGTACTATTGACTGCGCGTGAATCCAATCACACAACCGGAACGCGGCGCATCGTCCGCGGAAAACTGCGCGCGCTCCACGAAATATTTCCGCACGAACCAAGGATAATTGTCTCTCACACAATGTGTTTTGGGGAGCGCATTTTAAGGAATTGAGCATCGCCGGCGCGGTGACGGCACGTTCATCCACTCACTCAGCATCTCGCCTTGCAACCATCCCCGCATGGCCAACTTTCCACCCGCAAGTCGTGATCGCGCCGGCATTGCTCAGCACCCGTCATGTCCCCAACACGCGCCGCCGCACCGCGTTCATCACCCTCGCCGCCGTGATTTGCGCAACCAGCACCGCTGTCGTAAGATATTCACTCTTGGCCGGCATCAAACCCGTTCCCCGGTAGCTCAATGGTAGAGCATTCGGCTGTTAACCGAAGGGTTGCTAGTTCGAATCTAGCCCGGGGAGCCATTCTTCTTTTTTGACCCTTTGGAAGATCAGGTCGAAGGGTTTTCTATATGTGGGCTCGATACTTGCGGCGTCAATTTTGCAGTTCGAAAGTACAATTCGGAGCAATTTCGCTTTTTCGGCTGGTGGCTGCTTAAGATATAGAAAACAAGCCTTATTCGCGAGTTCTAAAATCCTGACACCGTCCAAGAGCCTCTCCGGGCTTTGTCGCTCCAACCCGTCGAGTGCCATGAGAATCTGCTGTTCTTCCTGGTTCCATTCGGACGATTTCGCTTCCCAAAAAGCCTCGGTGATTTTGCCGTCCAGTTTGTCGAGGTAGGCTTGCTCGATGCGGCGACGTGCCTGCGCCAGCCTGATCCGCAGCCGTTCGCTCTCGGATTGGCCATGTGCCTCCGCGCGGTCGTTATCATGAAGCAGGGACCGCCGCAGTTGTTCGAGAACGTCATCCGGGATGTGAATATCCATAAGGATTTGGCCCAGCCTACTTCCCAATTCTTCCTCGCGGAAATATGGGAGTGCGCATTTCCCTCGGTAGCCCGAGCAATGGTAATAGATGTAGCGACCCTTTTTGATTTCGGCGGTCACGGTGCAATTGTCGTAAGCGCATTTCAGCAGACCACCGAATGCATATTCGCGCTTCTTATACTTAGGCTGGTTGTGGCCCCGGAAGACAATCTGTACTTGATCGAATAGGCTGCGGCTGATTAGAGGCGGATGGGTCCCAGGATAGAGAATTCCATCCCAATAAAACTTTCCGACGTAAAAAGAGTTCTTTAGCAGCTTCTCGACATGGCTTTTTGAGAGAACAACTGCGAATTCTGATTTGAGCGTCTTCCATACCAGGTCGAGGGAAAACTGCCCGCTCGCATACAGCTCGAACATGCGCCTAGCAACGGGCGCTTTTGCAGGGTCAACCTCAATGGTGCGTTCAAGCTTATTGTTGCGGTAACCCAGTGGTGGGCGGCTGGGATAAATGCCTTGCTCGGCTTTTTCCCTCATTCCCTTCTTCACTTCTTCTTTCAGGTTTTCAATGTAATTCCGCGCGAGGACGACGTGAATTCCGTGGATCAGTTTCGATTGGGACTTCGAATCCTTGCTAATGATCTGCCCTTCTTTAGGGAGGTGAATTTCTGCGTCCATATCCTCCAACGTCAAACAATCCCGGAGGTTGCGATAGAGACGGTCCGTCTTCTCGGCGATGACGACGCGGCAGCCGGGGTTTTCCTCCAGATACCGAACCATTTCACCAAATTGCTTTCTTCCCGTCTTCTTGGCCGTTTCCACATCCACGAATTCTCGAATGATCTGAAAACCGTTTTTTCGCGCGTATTCTCGCAATAGTTTTAATTGGGCAGGAATTGAAAACCCGTCTTGCTGCTGTTCTTTGCTGGAAACGCGAGCGTAAATAACGGCGAGTATCAAAGCGGGCGTCATCATTTAAAATTCCCCCGTGTAATTTTACGACCCAATTTCGCAAGCTCACCTTGCACTCGTTCAATTTCATTGTCAACGGCGCGAATTGCATTCTTTAAATCTGGATCGCGAATTATAAGTCCTTGTTTTACTTCAAGATCAGCTTTCTGCCGCTTCAGATGTTGAATGCGATTAAATAGAACGGTCGCAATACTGGCATTGGAATCCCCTCCTGCAATAAGGATTTCATTTTCGAGGATCTTATTTAACCGTGAAATACCGGTTTTACCGCGAAAGAAGATTTGGATTCCACAATCAATGCAAACGCAGTACGGTTTTTGCGTGCGTGCAATTCGGATTCCCAGGCTGCTACCGCAGACGGGACAGGGAAAAAACTTCCCAGCCATGCCGTTTCCGCCACGATCCGAGCCGCCTAACGTAATGTTAACGTTGGCGGCCTGCGAGTCGGTTCTCATCGGCTTTCCCCTTTTCGTCCCAGTCATCCAGAAGCTCAAACAGAGTTCGAAATCGGCCAAGGGCGTCTAAATCGAAGGTATTTTCGGGCGCGGGGCCCGGTGTCGGTTCGCTCTGGGGCGGTACGGTTTGCTCCGGACGAGGACACGGGTTTCCCAGATGCCTTTCAGGTTTGACTATTCGTCTTCTTGGAGTTTCGGAGGACATGTGCCTGTATCAAGGCGAGGCCGGTCTGGAAGCCGCGCCGACACGTCCATCGAACAGGAGTGGTAGACTTAGGTCCAGGAACTCAAATCAACGTTTCATTTCCGCGATGAGCCAACCAAAGAAGCGACGGAAGCCGATAATCAAAATCCCAGAATCGACCAAGACAAATTGGCGCGAGAAGGTGCATCCCTTCTTCGTCCGCATGCTGGACTACAACAATCAAGTCGCGAAGCTCCGTTCCAGTCCCAACAAGGCAGATCAGGAGGAAGCGCAGCGACTGACACGCGAACTGCCTCCGGAATTGGCCGCAGAGGCCGATCGAATGCATGATGCAATTCCGCCCGCAGAACGACCGCAAGCCGACGCATATCTATCGATATTCGGAATGGAAGATGCCCCACAAGGGGGCACGGTGTGGCAGGGACAGATGGCGTTGGGATGGCTTGCGTTCAACAAGTTCGGGAAATCTATTGTGGAGCTTATGCAAGGAGATGCAGCTGGGGATGAGAAATCAAGCAGGCAGCTTTTGAGTGTTCAAAAAGCTTTTCAGGATTGGCGATACGGACAGCTAGATATGAGCAAAACTCCTTTTAAATTTGACAGCCACCACATCGAAATCATGCAAGCTGGTCTGGAATTGGGTTTGAGGGATCTTACGCCTAAGCAACTCGCGGATTGCTATGACGAGCTGTGTAACTGCGGGAAATCTCATGAGCCAGAAAATATATATAAGCTTAGAACCCGCGTTGTCAAAATCATGGATCGGTTGGTGAAAAAGCTGCCCGCAAAGTCGAGCGTTTAGCTTGAACTCTAGGCTAGTCTTCGACGTTAACTATAACTCGAAGTCGGGGCCGTCCGAACCTGAAACTCGCAGCGCCTTTCCACGGCATCGAATCTCCCCTGCCCTCACGAAGACTAAACAGTCCGCGTTCTTTGCACGGGAAACTGGCTATTTTGTCACGACTTCCCCGATTGTCCCCGTCCGTATGAAATCCTGCAATTCCATCTGCAATTAGTGCTCAGCTGGCTTTGAAAGATCTCGAATCGGCCGTCCGATACATTGGTTTTGCAGCCAGGTCTCGGCATAGGTTTGAAACGCAGGGCCTGGGTGTTTCCCCACCCGAATCAAAGGATAAGGAATCGCGCCCAGCACGTTTTCGGCTTCACCGATTAGGATGCGCACAAAATATTCACAGAGTTCTAGTAGTACGAGCTTGACATCACACAGTTAGTCATATAAAAGCTTTTGCATTATTTGCCGACTAATTGTCGAACACCTCGATCGAGACCCTACTCGTGTCGAGCCGTGGGAGTGTGGAGGTGTGAACCATGAAAAGCATCATCGCGGGATTGCTTCTTTTTGCGGGTTTGCAGTGTGTGTTGAGTGGACCGGCGGGGGCGCAAGTGGGCAGCGCCTGCGTGGGTTGGTACGGCAATATCAATTTTCCGGGACCAAATCCTCCATGGATATTTAACTGTCAACCCGAAGGGCCTTGGCTAGTCGTCTGTCAGGCAATGACTAGTGCTTGTCCTCCGGCGGCGGCTGCGGCAGAGACGTGCGCTTCCTGTGCTGCAGCGGCTGCGGGTCACCCTATTTCGCTCGCATCTGGCAACACCTTCATCGTAGAGACCGACGTAAAAGTTCCAGGCTTGTCCAGTGGACTTAAGCTTGTCCGCACGTGGAATAGCATGTGGCCATCCACCCAGAACGCTCTTCGGGTTGGCCTATTCGGACCTAACTGGCGATCCAATTACGAGGAACGGGTTTTCCTCGGCAGCGATAACTATATGAAATATGCGCGCGGAGATGGCAGCTTCTGGTCGTTCGGAGCCAATGGCTCATCACTAAGCGTAGCCGCTCCCGCAAACGCGAACGCGACTCTGAGTCAGGGCACCTCTTATTGGACTATGACGTTTCAGAATGGCGAGCGGCGGTTATTCGACAACACCAGCGGAAATCTGATCTCGATCATCGATCGAAACGGAAATACGACTCAGCTTTCCTACGATTCGGTCGATCGCCTCGTCACGGTTACGGACCCAGCATCGCGACACTTGTACTTTTCCTACGCAAACGGCTCAAGCTATCTGGTCGTCGGGGTCACATCCGATGTCGGACTGTCGCTGTCATACGCCTATGACGGCCAAGGGCGGTTGACCCAAGTTACGAATCCCGATTTATCTACGATTTCGTTTTCCTACGACAGCAATTCCTTTATCTCGTCCGTGACCGACTCGCAGGGCAAAATCTTCGAGTCGCATACCTACGACAGCAGCGGGCATGGTTTGACCTCATCGCGCGCCCTGGGTGCCGATTCTGTGACGATTAGTTACAACAATCAGTAGAAGAGCCGGTTTCCTGAACTAGATCATCTGGTTGTGCGGGTCTGTAGAATTCCGGAGGCTGTATCGATGCCCATTAGGGTCTGGAAACCGGTTCTTCTTCTCTGCGCCATATTATTCTGTGCGGCCCAAGCTCTCGCCACAGCGCCAAGCATCACCAGTCTGACCCCTTCGACTGGAGCCGTTGGTGCGTCGGTGACGATTGCGGGCGCGAACTTTGGGTCCACTCAAGGCAGCAGCACAGTCAAATTTAACGGCACGACCGCGACGGTGACGAGCTGGGGTGCGTCAAGCATAGCGGTCACAGTTCCTAGCGGCGCAACAACCGGGAACGTGGTGGTAAACGTAGGCGGGACGAACAGTAACGGGAAAAGTTTTACGGTCGTCTCCGCTCCAACCATTACGAGCCTGTCGATTACCACGGGAGCAGTCGGGGCGACGGTAGTCATCACGGGCACGAGCTTTGGTTCCAGTCAGGGCAGCGGGACGGTGAAATTCAACGGGACAGCTGCAACGGTGACGAGCTGGAGTGCGACGAGCATCACGGTAACGGTTCCCAGTGGAGCGACGACGGGGAACGTAGTGGTATTTGCGAGTGGGGTGAACAGCAACGGGAAAAGCTTTACGGTCGTCTCCGCTCCAACCATTACGAGCCTGTCGATTACCACGGGAGCAGTCGGGGCGACGGTAGTCATCACGGGCACGAGCTTTGGTTCCAGTCAGGGCAGCGGGACGGTGAAATTCAACGGGACAGCTGCGACGGTGACGAGCTGGAGTGCGACGAGCATCACGGTAACGGTTCCCAGCGGAGCGACGACGGGGAACGTAGTTGTGTTTGCCAGCGGAGTAAACAGCAACGGTTCGAGTTTTGCGGTGGTCTCCGCTCCGAGTATTACCAGTCTCTCGATTACGAGTGGGGCTATTGGGGCAGCGGTGACAATAACCGGCACGAACTTTGGAACAAGCCAGGGAAGCGGCACAGTGACATTCAACGTGACGGCTGCGACGGTGACGAGCTGGAGCGCGACGAGCATCGCTGTCGCAGTTCCATCCGGAGCAACGACCGGTAACGTAGTGGTGTTTGCGAGCGGCGTGAATAGCAACGGATCGAGCTTTACGGTCGTGCCAGGCCCGAGCCTTACGAGTCTCTCCATCACATCCGGAATGGTTGGTGCAGTCGTAACGCTGACGGGCGCAAACTTCGGGACAGCTCAGGGCAGCGGCTCGGTGAAATTCAACGGAATCACTGCAAACGCGACGAGCTGGAGCGCGACGAGCATCACGGTGACGGTTCCCAGCGGCGCAACGACCGGGAACGTAGTAGTCACAGCAGACGGCGTGGCGAGTAACGGCATCCTGTTCACGGTGACACTCATCCCCACTGGCTGGTCAGATCTGGACATAGGTGCGGTGGGCTTGGCGGGGAGTGCGTCCTACTCCAACGGAACGTTTACGATCAACGCCTCAGGGAGCGGAGTCTATTCCACTGCCGATCAGGTTCATTTTGCGTATCAATCTTTGTCCGGTGACGGCACGATTGTGGCGCGCGTGGTGAGCTTTCAGGGTGCGACGTATCCGCAGGCGGGAGTGATGATTCGCAACTCGCTCACCGCGAATGACATGAGCGCGTTTACGTCCTATGAATCTACGACGGTTTATTTTTGGGATCGGGCAACGACGGGCGGGAGCACCACTTACCAATACGGTGCAGGAGGGGCACTGCCCTACTGGGTCAAGTTGGTTCGCAGCGGAAGCACATTCAGCAGCTACATGGCTCCCGACGGAGTGGATTGGGTGCAAGTCGGAACGACTCAAACGATCTCGATGGCGCAAAACGTGGACATCGGCCTCGCGGTAAGCAGCAACAGCAACACGACCCTGACCGCTGCAACGTTCGACAACGTGTCCATTAGCACGTCCTCGATTCCAGCGCCGGTCATCACGACCTTGTCCGCTACGACCGGGCCAATTGGCAGTCAAGTGGTGATTAGCGGGTCAGGATTCGGCGCGTCGCAAAGCGGCTGTGTGGTTATGCTGAACGGTGCGCAGGTCACGATCAACTCCTGGAGCAACACTTCGATCACCGTCACAATTCCGACGGGAGCGACCTCGGGACCGCTGCTGGTTTCCGTTGCGCCCAGCATGAACGACAGCAACTATTTTGTTTTCACGGTGACATCGCAACCTCTGCCAAACGGATGGCTGGATCAGGATATAGGCCCTGTGGGAATTGCGGGGAGCGCAACATTTGCAAACGAGAAGTTCGCAATCAGCGCCTCAGGGAATGGAGTCTATTCCACTGCCGATCAGGTTCATTTCGTCTATCAGCCCTTGTCGGGAGACGGATCAATCGTGGCGCGCGTGGTGAGCTTGCAGGGTTCCACCTATCCGCAAGCGGGAGTGATGATCCGCAATACGCTCGCTGCGGATGACATGAGCGCGTTCACCTCCTATGAATCTACTACGGTTTATTTTTGGGACCGGTCGGCACTCGGCGGGAGCACTACTTACCAGCACGGTGCAGGCGGGGCGCTACCTTATTGGGTAGGGCTACTTAGGACGGGTAACGGGTTCACCAGCTTCATGTCTTCCGACGGCGTGAATTGGGTACAGGTAGGAACGGTCCAGACCATCCCGATGGCGCAGAACGTCTACATCGGGCTGGCCGTGAGTAGCAACAGCGACACGAGCCTGACCACTGCGACGTTCGACAACGTTTCACTGAACACGCTTGCGGCCGCAGCACCTGTCATTACGGGGCTCTCGGCTACGACAGGGCCAATCGGCAGCCAAGTGGTGATTAGTGGGTCGGGATTCGGCGCATCGCAAAGCACCAGTTTAGCGACATTGAATGGCGCATTGGTAACGATCAATTCGTGGAGCAACACTTCAATCACCGTCACAATCCCGACGGGAGCGACCTCGGGACCGCTGTTGGTTTCCGTTGCGCCCAGCATGAACGATAGCAATTACGTTGATTTCACCGTTACCTCGCAGCCATTGCCGAACGGATGGCTAGACCAAGACATAGGCCCGGTAGGGATCGCGGGGAGCGCGACATATGCAAACGGGACCTTCACGATCAACGCTTCTGGTACAGGGGTCTATTCTACCGCCGACCAGATTCACTATGCGTTTCACTCCTTGTCGGGTGACGGCACCATCATTGCGCGAGTCGTGAGCCTTTCGAGCACCGGGACTCCCCAGGCAGGAGTGATGATCCGCAACACACTCGCCGAGGGCTCCATGAGTGCCTACTCGTCTTTTGAACAGAACGCAATCTATTACTGGTACCGAACGGCGACAGGCGCTAATACTGTTGTCCAAGATGTCTCCGCTGGTGCGCTGCCCTATTGGGTCAAGCTGGTTCGCAGCGGAAGCACATTCACCGGCTATTACGCGCCCGATGGCGTGAATTGGGTCCAGGTAGGAACGACCCAGACGATCCCCATGGCGCAGAATGTCTACATTGGGCTGTCCGCGACCAGCAACAGCAATACAACCCTCGCCACCGTCACCTTCGACAACGTTTCGATTACTACGCCTTCGATTCCGGCGCCCGTCATCACCGGCGTCTCCGCTACGACGGGATCGATTGGCAGTCAAGTGGTCATCAGCGGAACGGGATTTGGCGTGACCCAAAGTGGAAGCTTCGTAGCGCTCAACGGGGCGGCTTCAACGATCAATTCGTGGAGCAATACCTCGATCACCATCACAATTCCCGCGGGCGCAACTTCGGGAGCGCTGCTGGTTTCCGTTGCCCCTACCATGAACGACAGTAATTACGTGACTTTTACTGTGACCTCGCAACCGCTTCCTTCCGGCTGGCTCGATCAGGATGTCGGAGCGGTGGGATTAGCGGGAAGTGCTACTTATTCGAGTGGGACCTTCACCGTTAAGGCTTCCGGGCTAGGGCTTTTTTCCTCGGCTGATCAGTTGCATTTTGTGTACGAGCCCTTGTTGGGCGACGGCACCATCGTGGCGGAAGTCACGAGCCTGCAGGGTGGTACTTATCCGCTAGCGGGACTGATGATCCGCAATACGCTCGCGGCGAATGACATAAACGCCTCCGCCGATTATTACTCGTCCACTGCTTATTTTCTGGATCGGCCCACAACAGGCGCAACCACTACTTACCAGGGGATTCCGGAGGGGGCGCTGCCCTATTGGCTCAAGTTGGTCCGAAGCGGCGGCACATTTAGTGGTTACTACTCCGCGAACGGCACGAATTGGACGCAGGTCGGATCAACACAGACGATTTCCATGCAGCAGAACGTCTATGTCGGTCTAGCGGTGACGAGCGAGAGCAACACGGCCCTTACCACGGCGACATTCACCAACGTGACCTTTACTCCAGGTTTGACTCCCAGCGTCGCAAGCCTGTCACCGAATTATGGAGGCGTCGGTAGTGCGATAACAATTACCGGAACGGACTTCGGCACAAGCCAAGGAAAACAATGACCGTTCTCATACCTGAGGCGACTACGTATTGCTA